>NZ_CP162822.1:0-4917500 GCF_054681355.1 Pseudomonas sp. H1_G08 | reverse complement strand
CCGGGGATTTCACATCCAACTTAACAAACCACCTACGCGCGCTTTACGCCCAGTAATTCCGATTAACGCTTGCACCCTCTGTATTACCGCGGCTGCTGGCACAGAGTTAGCCGGTGCTTATTCTGTCGGTAACGTCAAAATTGCAGAGTATTAATCTACAACCCTTCCTCCCAACTTAAAGTGCTTTACAATCCGAAGACCTTCTTCACACACGCGGCATGGCTGGATCAGGCTTTCGCCCATTGTCCAATATTCCCCACTGCTGCCTCCCGTAGGAGTCTGGACCGTGTCTCAGTTCCAGTGTGACTGATCATCCTCTCAGACCAGTTACGGATCGTCGCCTTGGTGAGCCATTACCTCACCAACTAGCTAATCCGACCTAGGCTCATCTGATAGCGCAAGGCCCGAAGGTCCCCTGCTTTCTCCCGTAGGACGTATGCGGTATTAGCGTTCCTTTCGAAACGTTGTCCCCCACTACCAGGCAGATTCCTAGGCATTACTCACCCGTCCGCCGCTGAATCCAGGAGCAAGCTCCTCTCATCCGCTCGACTTGCATGTGTTAGGCCTGCCGCCAGCGTTCAATCTGAGCCATGATCAAACTCTTCAGTTCAAACATCTTTGGGTTTTTAAGAAACCCTAAACTTGGCTCAGCAATCGTTGGTTACATCTTTGATTTCTCGCGGAGTAACTTGTGATGCTGATAATCTTGTTGACTATCAGTCTGACTGCACAAGCACCCACACGAATTGCTTGATTCAGTTGTTAAAGAGCGGTTGGTTAAGATCTTTCGTCTCAACCGAGGCGCGCATTCTACAGCAGCCTCATTTGCTGTCAAGTGATTATTTTCAGAAGTTTTCGAAGAATTCTTCAACAACTTCAACCACTTGCGCTTCCGATCTCTCGTTAGCGGGAGGCGAATTCTACAGCGTTGATCGCTGCTGTCAACACCTCTTTTTCTCCGCTTTCGACCGAGAAGATCGAACCGTTAAAAGAGCCAAACATCACTGCTCTTTCAACTCCTTCCAGACTTCGACGACCTGAAGCAAGCCGCTGTCGAAAACCGCGTAACTCTTTGAATCTCAAGGAGTTTTCCGTTTCGACTGCGCCGGAAGTGGGGCGAATTATAGACCTCTGGAATCTGCCGTCAACCGTTAATTTCGCTTTTCTTTCAATAACTTGCGTATTGGTTAAAAAACATCCAATCAAATGAGAAAAGAGCTTCTTCTATATAGAAGAAGACTTAAAGGACGCCTTCCTCCTTCAACGTAGCCACCGCGCCTGCCCCCAGACCCAGCACCCGCTGCAGAACCTCTAATGTGTGCTCGCCTAATAAAGGAGGCGCATGACGATATTCAACGGGCGTCTCCGACAATCGAATCGGGCTGGCCACCTGAGGCACCATCCCCGCTAATGCATGCGGCAGCTCTATCGCCAGACCGCGCGCCTTCACTTGGGGATCTTCAAACACCTGCGACAGATCATTGATCGGCCCACAAGGGACACCCGCCTGCTCCAGTTGAGCAACCCACTCGGCCGTGGTCTTGAAGACCGTAGCTTGGCGGATCAACGGGATCAGCACCGCGCGGTTCGCTACCCGCAGCTTGTTGGTCGCGAAGCGCGGATCATCCGCCCACTGCGGTTGGCCAGCCACCTCTGCGAACTTGCGGAACTGCCCGTCATTACCCACGGTAAGAATGAAGTCACCATCCGCCGTAGGAAAGTCCTGATAAGGCACGATGTTGGGATGCGCATTTCCCAGACGCTTTGGCGCATTGCCCGTGGTCAGGTAGTTCATCGCCTGGTTAGCCAGACACGCGACCTGTACATCCAGCAACGCCATATCGATGTGCTGGCCACCACCGTCGTGATCGCGATGAGCCAACGCCGCGAGGATCGCCACCGTTGAATACAGCCCAGTAAGAATATCCGTGAGCGCGACACCGACTTTCACCGGACCGGCGCCCTCATCTCCGTCAGGCCGGCCGGTCAGGCTCATCAAGCCGCCAAGCCCCTGGATCATGAAGTCATACCCTGCGCGCTTCGCGTACGGGCCGGTCTGGCCGAAGCCGGTGATTGAGCAGTAGATCAGATTCGGGTTGAGAACCCTCAGCGACTCATAGTCCAGACCATAGGCCGCCAGACCACCTACTTTGAAATTCTCAATCATAATGTCCGACTTCGCCGCCAGGTCGCGCACCAGCTTCTGACCTTCAGAACGGGTGAAGTCGATGGTCACCGATTGCTTGTTGCGGTTGGCCGAGAGGTAATAAGCCGCTTCCGATGTGTTCTCGCCGTAAGCGTCTTTAAGAAAGGGCGGGCCCCAGGCGCGGGTGTCATCACCATTGCCCGGGCGCTCGACCTTGATCACCTCGGCACCCAGGTCGGCGAGGATCTGTCCGGCCCAAGGCCCGGCCAGCACTCGTGATAAATCCAGTACCCGTAGATGCGACAGCGCGCCCATGGTCCGCCCTCCTATTAATAGAACGCCTGCAGACCGGTTTGCGCACGCCCGAGGATCAGCGCGTGAACGTCATGGGTACCTTCATAGGTATTCACCACTTCAAGGTTGACCAGGTGACGGGCCACGCCGAACTCATCGGAGATGCCGTTACCACCGAGCATGTCGCGCGCCATCCGTGCGATATCCAGCGATTTGCCGCAGGAGTTGCGCTTCATGATCGAAGTGATTTCAACGGCGGCGGTACCTTCGTCCTTCATCCGGCCCAAGCGCAGGCAACCTTGCAGTGCCAGAGTGATCTCGGTCTGCATGTCGGCGAGTTTCTTCTGCACCAGTTGAGTCGCGGCCAACGGTCGACCGAATTGCTGACGATCCAGAGTGTATTGACGCGCGGTGTGCCAGCAGAACTCGGCCGCGCCCAGTGCGCCCCAGGAAATGCCGTAGCGTGCGGAATTGAGGCAGGTGAACGGACCTTTCAGACCACGGACGTCCGGGAAGATGTTTTCTTCCGGCACGAACACATTGTCCATGACGATCTCGCCGGTGATGGAAGCGCGCAGGCCGACCTTACCGTGAATCGCCGGAGCGCTCAGACCTTTCCAGCCTTTCTCCAGAACGAATCCACGGATATCGCCGGCGTCATCCTTGGCCCAGACCACAAATACGTCAGCAATCGGGCTGTTGGTGATCCACATCTTCGCGCCGGTCAGGCTGTAGCCGCCATCGACCTTGCGCGCCCGGCTGATCATCGCGCCCGGATCGGAACCGTGGTTCGGCTCGGTCAGACCGAAGCAACCGATCCATTCGCCGGAAGCCAGTTTCGGCAGGTACTTCTGCTTCTGTGCTTCGGTACCGAATTCGTTGATCGGCACCATCACCAGTGAGGATTGCACGCTCATCATCGAGCGGTAGCCGGAGTCGACGCGCTCGACCTCACGGGCAATCAGGCCGTAGCTGACATAGTTCAGACCGCTGCCACCGTATTGTTCGGGAATGGTCGCGCCGAGCAGGCCGACTTCGCCCATCTCGCGGAAGATTGCCGGGTCGGTCTTCTCATGACGGAAAGCTTCGAGCACACGCGGCGCCAGACTCTGTTGAGCGAACTGGGCGGCGGTGTCGCGGATCATCCGCTCTTCTTCGGTGAGCTGTTGATCCAGCAGCAGGGGATCGATCCAGTTGAAGCTAGCTTTACCGCCCATGAGTGTGCCCTCGCAATCGGGTGAATTAACGTGGCATTGATCCTAGGCGCGGTTCGCCGTCGGAGCAAACGAGGATTTCGCATTCTGTTGTGCTAATTTCTCACTCCGTACCGTCGCGAATAGCCTTTTATGCGGCGCATTAGTGAGGTTGACGTACATGCGCAGGAAGATCCCCAGCACCGCCGCCCTGATCAGTTTCGAAGCTGCCGCCCGCCATGAGAGCTTTACCCGTGCTGCTGAAGAACTGTCGCTCACCCAAGGCGCCATTTGCCGACAGATCGCCAGCCTGGAAGATTTCCTCAGCGTGGAACTGTTCCGACGCTCGCGACGTGGAGTGAAACTGACCGAGGCGGGTCTTTCATATAGCCGTCGGGTGGCGACTCAGCTCGATGCAGTGGAGCGCGACACCCTCTCGGTGATGGGCCAGCAGGGCACCAACGTCATCGAGCTCGCAGTCGTCCCGACCTTCGGCACGCAATGGCTGCTGCCACGCCTCAAGGATTTTCAGCTCAAGCACCCGGAAGTGACCGTCAACCTGACCAACCGCACCCGACCGTTCCTGTTTGCCGACACCGAATTCGATGCCGCGATCTACTTCGGCGATGCCGATTGGTCGGGTACCGAATCCCACAGATTGATGGGCGAGAATCCGATGCCGGTGTGCAGCCCCGCCCTACTCGGCGATCACACGCAGCTGACAGCGCAAGCCATCGCCGAGCTACCGCTGCTGCAGCAGACCACCCGACCTTACGCCTGGCGCCAATGGTTCAACTCGCAGCAATTGAATATCCCTCGCGACATGACAGGTCCACGCTACGAGCTATTCTCCATGCTTGCCCAGGCAGCCATGCACGACATGGGCGTTGCGCTGATTCCGCCGTTTCTGATTCAGCGCGAGCTGACAGAGAAACGTCTGGTGGTTGCCAACTCTCAAGCGCTTTCCAGCATCAAGGCCTATTACCTGATGATTCCGGAGCGAAAGGTCGAATCGGCATCGCTGAAGGCATTTCGTGACTGGCTGGTAAATCAGGCGCAGAGCTACAGCCTAGAAGAATAAAGGCTTTGCGCAATACCTAACCTCGTAGTCAGAAAAACCAAAGCACTACAGATATAACTATTTGTCGCTTCTGAGCAGACTGTATCCGAAAGTCGTACAGACGTCCCACAAGCTGCCAAACACGTGGCTTTGAGCCTCTAACGGCGACTCATTGCTGCCTATTCACGCCACCGATGCGAATTTTTTCAAATTCAGCCAGAATCCTTGCAGGGCACGGCCTGCAAGGGGTTCAACTGGCCATCTGCGACATTCGGTCACGGCATGACTTGTAGTTAATTTTCCGTCACCCGTCATAATCCCTTGAAGGGCATAAAGTTCGCCTGCAAAATGCCGCGCCCCGCCCTGATTCGGCGGGATCGTGCTGATCGGCCGCCCCAGTCGCACCATCCGTAGTGCATGGGTTTACTCAATAAGATCACGCAGGAGATTTGACGTGCACATTGGTGTTCCTCTCGAAACCCAGACCGGTGAAACACGGGTTGCTGCAACCCCGGAAACCATCAAGAAGCTGATCAGCCAAGGCCATAAGGTCACTGTGCAAAGCGGCGCTGGCGTCAAAGCCAGTGTCGTCGACAGTGCCTATGAAGCGGCCGGCGCAAGCATTGGCAGCGCCAATGACACGTTTGGCGCCGAGCTGATTCTCAAAGTGGTCGCGCCAAGCGATGCCGAACTGCCGCTGATCAAGCGCGGCACGGTGCTCGTGGGCATGCTCAACCCGTTCAACAACGAGACCATCGCGAAGATGGCCGAATGCGGCATTACCGCATTCGCCCTCGAAGCGGCGCCGCGCACCTCGCGGGCGCAGAGTCTTGATGTGTTGTCGTCGCAGGCGAATATCGCCGGCTACAAAGCGGTGTTGCTCGCGGCTCACTATTACCCACGCTTCATGCCGATGCTGATGACTGCTGCGGGTACCGTGAAAGCGGCGCGGGTGCTGATTCTTGGCGCGGGCGTGGCCGGTTTGCAGGCGATTGCCACAGCGAAACGCCTGGGTGCGGTGATCGAAGCGTCCGACGTGCGTCCAGCGGTGAAGGAACAGATCGAATCCCTCGGCGCCAAGTTCGTCGACGTGCCTTACGAGACCGATGAAGAGCGCGAATGCGCCGTCGGTGTCGGCGGTTACGCGCGGCCGATGCCGGCGAGCTGGATGCAGCGTCAGGCCCAGGCTGTGCACGAGCGCGCCAAGCAGGCCGATATCGTCATCACCACCGCGCTGATTCCGGGCCGCAAAGCGCCGACGCTGCTCAGCGCCGAGACCGTGGCGCAGATGAAGCCGGGCTCGGTGGTCATCGACCTCGCGGCCGCTCAGGGTGGCAACTGTCCGCTGACCGTCGCCGATCAGGTCGTTGTGGAAAACGGAGTGACGATCGTCGGTCCGACCAACCTCGCCGGTGAAGTCGCTGCCGATGCTTCGGCGCTGTACGCACGCAACCTGCTGGACTTCCTCAAGCTGGTGTTCACCAAGGAAGGCCAGTTCGACGTCAACCTCGAAGACGACATCGTCGCCGCGTGCCTGATGTGCCGCGACGGCCAAGTCATCCGCAAAAACGCCTAAGCAGGGATTCAGACGATGGAAGAGCTTATCTCCCCCGGTATCTACAACCTGATCATCTTCGTGCTGGCGATTTATGTCGGTTACCACGTGGTCTGGAACGTTACGCCTGCGCTGCACACGCCGTTGATGGCAGTCACCAACGCGATCTCGGCGATCGTGATCGTCGGCGCCATGCTCGCTGCTGCGCTGACCGTCACGCCGCTGGGCAAAACCATGGGCACGCTGGCCGTGGCACTGGCGGCAGTCAATGTGTTTGGTGGCTTCCTGGTCACCCGCCGCATGCTTGAAATGTTCAAGAAGAAAGCCCCGAAAGCAAAAGAAGAGGCGCCGAAGTAATGAGCATGAATCTCGTGACGACGCTCTACCTGATCGCGTCGATCTGCTTTATCCAGGCCCTCAAAGGCCTGTCCCACCCGACCACCTCGCGGCGCGGCAACCTGTTCGGCATGCTTGGCATGGCGCTGGCCATCATCACAACGGTCGGCCTGATCTATAAGCTCGGGGCTGAGCTCGCTACAGCCGGTATCGGTTACGTCATCGTTGGCCTGCTGGTCGGCGGCACCGCCGGTTCGATCATGGCCAAACGCGTTGAAATGACCAAGATGCCGGAACTGGTAGCGTTCATGCACAGCATGATCGGCCTCGCGGCGGTGTTCATTGCCATTGCGGCAGTGGTTGAGCCGCAGTCGTTGGGTATCGTTAAACAGCTGGGCGATGCGATCCCGGCGGGCAACCGTCTGGAGCTGTTCCTCGGTGCGGCAATCGGTGCGATCACTTTCTCCGGTTCGGTGATTGCCTTTGGCAAGCTCTCGGGCAAGTACAAGTTCCGCCTGTTCCAGGGCGCACCGGTACAGTTCAGTGGCCAGCACAAGCTCAATGCGATTCTGGGTCTGGCAACGCTGGTTCTCGGTCTGACTTTCATGTTCACCGGCAACCTTACGGCGTTCGCACTGATGCTGGCCCTGGCGTTCGTGATGGGCGTGCTGATCATCATCCCGATCGGCGGCGCCGACATGCCGGTGGTGGTGTCGATGCTCAACAGCTATTCCGGCTGGGCGGCGGCGGGGATCGGCTTCTCGCTGAACAACTCGATGCTGATCATTGCCGGCTCGCTGGTGGGTTCGAGCGGTGCGATTCTCTCGTACATCATGTGCAAGGCGATGAACCGCTCCTTCTTTAATGTACTGCTCGGCGGTTTCGGCAATACGGCAGATGCAGGTCCTGCCGGTGCGCAGGAAGCCCGCCCGGTGAAATCCGGCTCGGCGGATGACGCGACTTTCCTGCTGACCAACGCCGACACCGTGATCATCGTGCCGGGTTATGGCTTAGCAGTAGCGCGTGCACAACATGCGCTGAAGGAGCTGACCGAGAAGCTGACCCATCGTGGCGTGACTGTGAAGTACGCGATTCACCCGGTGGCCGGTCGGATGCCTGGGCACATGAACGTTTTGCTCGCCGAGGCCGAAGTGCCTTACGACCAGGTGTTCGAGATGGAAGACATCAACTCCGAGTTCGGTCAGGCCGACGTGGTGCTGGTGCTCGGCGCGAACGACGTGGTCAACCCGGCCGCGAAGAACGATCCGAAGTCACCGATTGCCGGCATGCCGATTCTCGAAGCGTTCAAGGCCAAAACCATCATCGTCAACAAGCGCTCGATGGCCAGCGGCTATGCCGGTCTGGACAACGAACTGTTCTATCTGGACAAAACCATGATGGTTTTCGGCGATGCGAAGAAAGTCATCGAAGACATGGTCAAAGCGGTCGAGTAATCACCCGTTGCAATAACGAACGCCCCGACTTGTCGGGGCGTTTTTGTTTGCGCCAGACGCTGGACAATTTGCCGCGTTGTTGCAGATCCGGTAACGGTGTTTTACTGCAAACCCGCGAAATAGAGGCCTCGTTTGCGACCTTGGTAGCGGGACAGGCGCCGGCCAAATTCACTAGACTGCGCATCCTGCTACTCGTTGCCCGAGATAATAATCCATGTACCGTGACCGTATTCGCCTGCCTTCGTTGTTGGATAAAGTGATGAGCGCCGCCGACGCCGCTGCTCTGATTGAGGACGGCATGACCGTCGGCATGAGCGGTTTCACCCGCGCCGGCGAAGCCAAGGCCGTTCCCCACGCACTGGCCGAGCGCGCCAAGGTCACGCCGCTGAAGATCAGCCTGATGACTGGCGCCAGCCTGGGCAACGACCTCGACAAGCAACTGACCGAGGCCGGCGTGCTGTCGCGGCGCATGCCGTTTCAGGTCGACAGCACGTTGCGCAAGGCAATCAACGCCGGTGAAGTGATGTTCATTGACCAGCATCTCTCGGAAACGGTCGAGCAGTTGCGCAACCAGCAATTGAAGCTGCCGGACATTGCCGTCATTGAGGCAGTCGCCATCACCGAACAAGGCCATATCGTGCCGACCACTTCGGTGGGCAACTCGGCCAGCTTCGCGATCTTCGCCAAACAAGTGATCGTCGAGATCAACCTGGCCCACAACGCCAACCTCGAAGGCCTGCACGACATCTATATCCCGACGTACCGCCCGACGCGGACGCCAATCCCGCTGGTGAAAGTCGACGATCGCATCGGCAGCACGGCGATCCCGATTCCACCGGAGAAGATCGTTGCGATTGTCATCACTCAGCAGTCGGACTCGCCGTCCACAGTGTCGGTACCGGACGTTGATACCAATGCCATTGCCGAACACCTGATCACCTTCTTCAAGCAGGAAGTCGCGGCCGGGCGCATGACCAACAAGCTAGGCCCGCTGCAAGCCGGGATTGGCAACATCGCCAACGCGGTGATGTGCGGCTTGATCGACTCGCCGTTCGAAGACCTCACCATGTACTCGGAAGTGCTGCAGGACTCGACCTTCGACCTGATCGATGCCGGCAAGCTGAGCTTCGCCTCGGGCAGTTCGATCACCCTGTCCGAGCGCCGCAACAGCGACGTGTTCGGCAACCTGGAGAAGTACAAGGACAAACTGATTCTGCGGCCGCAGGAGATCTCCAATCACCCGGAAGTGGTGCGGCGTCTGGGCATCATTGGCATCAACACTGCGCTGGAGTTTGATATCTACGGCAACGTCAACTCTACCCATGTCTGCGGTACGCGGATGATGAACGGCATCGGCGGCTCCGGCGACTTCGCGCGCAATGCGCATCTGGCGGTATTCGTGACCAAATCGATCGCCAAGGGTGGCGCCATCTCCAGCGTGGTGCCCATGGTCAGCCACGTCGACCATACCGAGCATGACGTCGACATTCTGGTAACCGAGGTCGGCCTCGCCGACCTGCGTGGCCTGGCGCCACGGGAACGTGCACGAGTGATCATCGACAACTGCGTGCATCCGGACTTCCGCCAGGCACTGAATGATTACTTCAGCGCTGCCTGTGCAATCGGCGGTCACACCCCGCATATTCTGCGCGAAGCCCTGAGCTGGCATATGAACCTGGAAGAAACCGGGCGCATGCTGGCAGTGTGATTCACACAGATACCCACCGAGGCAAACACAGTTTTGCCTCGGTGGATGCCCGCGAGAAGCAGGATCGCAAAAAACTGTACTGCTGTACCGGTCTTTTCCTACCGCAAACTCCTACTCAACCCCCTGATACGAGCCGAAATGCACCAATCAAGTGCAGACAGGTACAGTTTGCCCAATTTCGACCCGTACACCATCCATAAACAGTTAACTGCTCACTCACAATACAAATGAACTGTATCTACAGAGACTAGGCAAACGAGAGGATCATGGGCACCAGTCAAACCACTACCTGATCCCGCCACAAGCGGAAGGATGTCAACCATGGAACGTACACTCAGTTCCGAACTGTTCTTCGAAGACAAAGCTGTAAACACCCAGGCTTCCCTGCCTCTGCGCGTTATTGCCAACCTGATGTTGTGGCAGCGCCGCATCTCCAGCCGCCACCAACTGGCCCGTCTGGATTCGCGTCTGCTGGCCGATGCCGGTATCAGCGAAGCACAACGCTACGAAGAGCTGAGCAAGCCGTTCTGGCGCTAAGCAGCGTCGCTGGCTCTGGTCGTCAGACCCACCGCCAGCAACCCGAATTGCACAAGCAAAACCCGTCGTGGGCAACCACGACGGGTTTTGTCGTTTCAGGGCCTTGAATGCTCTAAAACGCATAACTGAATGAGTACAGGTACAATTCACGAAAGCCCCAGATGACACCAGTACAGTTATGCAGAACCTTTGGAGTATCACTGGCCACCACTGGGCGAACCGGATTTGGCAGCCTAATATCCATGCAGAACGTGGCGAACGTTGCGCAACAGGCGTCTGACTCCTCAGATACCGAGCCACCTCTCACTACGGTTTATCCAAAGGAGTTACATCATGACCCGTCTTCGCCTGCTCAGTGCCGCCGCCCTGCTGGCCGTGGCTGCCAACGCCAGTGCTACCAGTTTCATCGTCACCACCGACTCGATCGTCGGCGCGCTGAAAGCCACTTCCGACGCCACTTCCGATGTGACCTCCTCGTTCCGTGACGACAAGATCGTCCTCGCCGCCCGCGACGATGCCGCCAGCTTCGTGGCCAGCGAAGGCGATATCCGTGGGGTGAAGCTGGAAAGCGCGCTCGATCACATCCGCCATCAGGTGCCACAACTCAATGCCACCGATGCCCAATTGGCTCAGGCCATTCTGACGCTCTGATCGCTTGCGGTATTGCGGGACACGCCAGCCGTGTCCCGATGTTTCAACGCTGGCTCTGGCCCGGGCATTTGCGCTAGCCTTCAGGCTCGCTAACAGTTGTCGAGTCCCATGCGCTTTCTTCCAACTTTGCTCATCTCTTCTACTCTATTCACCGCCTGCTGGGCGATGTCTGCCAACGCCTTCGATGCTTTCAATGCATCGACCCAAGGCACGGTTGTCAGCGGTTACGCCACCAGCATGGTGTCTTCTGCGCCGTTCGACCGTAAACTGCTGCTCGCCGCCCATGATGACGCGGCCGCCTTCGTCGCCAGTGACGGTGAATGGCGAGGCGCACGGCTGGAATCCGCGCTGCATTACCTGCGCAAAACCCGGCCGAAACTTCATGCCAGCGACCTTGAACTGGCAGAAGCAATTCTCGTCCAATAGTTATCCTTGTCCTTCCGGAGTCGTTCCATGCGTAGCCCGCTGATTGCTGCCGCCCTTGGCCTGTTTGTGTTGGCCGATGTGGCCCAGGCGCACACCCTGGTAGCCACCAGTAACATCATCGTTCGTGCCTCCCAGCGCAGCATCGATTTCACCTCCGATACCACCACGTCGATTCGCGATTCGAAAATCATCCGCGAAGCCCACGACGACGCCGCCAGTTTCGTCGCCAGCAACGGCGACATCCGTGGCGCGCACCTCGAAGCCGCTCTCAACACCTTGCGTACACGGGTGCCGGAAGCGCGCGACGCCAGTGATCAGGTACTCGCCGAAGCCATCCTCGCACTGTGAGGTCCGTTGGCGCCTGGCTGCTGGCCGGGGTGTTGTTGCTGCTTGGCAACAGCGCCCACGCCGGCCTTCAATTGCGGCTCAAGACCGAGGGTCTGAGCCCGGCTCAACAACAGGCCAGTCAGGCGCTGATTGATGAGGCCATGGCGAAACTGCCGCCGAGCTTCATCGAGCGGCTGGATCGGCGCATCGACGTCGGCTGGACCGACGACATGCCGGCCAATGCTTACGGGCAGGCGACGCTGGTTGCCGAACTTGATTTGAATCGCAAGCTTCTCGTCGCTCTCACCGATGGCAGCGCGGCGAAAGAGAAAACCAATCGCCCCCACGGCACTGTGCGCCAGGAACTGCTGGCCACAGTGCTGCACGAAATCACGCATATCTACGACCGCGCGCGTTTATGGCCAAGCGCCGAGCGCACGTTGATCCAGCGCTGCACCCGACGCTTCAACAGCGCCGGGCTGATCGGTATTCCCGATGAGTGTCGCGGGCAGAACGGTCGCCGCTTCACCATCAGCGACGATCCGCGCCTGCTCGATCTGGCCGGGTGGCAACAGTACGTCGGCCGCCGTGGCGAGCGTGAACAACATAACCGGCAGATCGCTCGCAGCCCGGACCTGTACGAAATTTCCAGTCCCAAGGAATTTGTCGCGGTCAACATGGAGTACTTCCTCCTCGACCCGAGCTACGCCTGCCGCCGCCCGGCGCTGTATCGCTACTACAAGGAACATTTCGGCTGGGCGCCGCCAGCGCAGGACACCTGCAGCAAGAGCTTTGCCTTTCTCAATGCAGGCAATGACTTCGCCAAGCAGCCTCTGGGGCAAGTCGATCCGGAACGGGTCTACGCTGTCGATTACCTGCTGGCCGAAGCCAATCAGAACTGGGTCAGCCGCTGGGGCCACAGCATGTTGCGCCTGGTGATCTGCGCCCCCGGTCGCCCGCGTGGCCCGGATTGCCGCCTCGACCTCGACCAGCACCTGGTGCTGTCCTATCGCGCCTTCGTTGGCGATGTGCAGCTGTCGAGCTGGGACGGACTGGTCGGCAAATACCCGTCGCGGCTGTTCGTGTTGCCGCTGGCACAGGTGATCGACGAATACACCAAGACCGAGCTGCGCAGCCTCGCTTCAGTGCCGCTGAACCTGTCTCGCGAGGAAATCGAAGGCGTGGTCGAACATGCCGCCGAGATGCACTGGAGCTACGACGGCAACTATTTCTTCCTGTCCAACAACTGCGCGGTAGAAGGTTTAAAACTGTTGCGCAGCGGCAGCAACAACAGCCAACTGGTCGGCCTCGACAGCATCATGCCCAACGGTTTGCTCGAGGTGCTCAAGGGCCGTGGTCTGGCCGACACCAGTGTGCTCGACGATCCGAAAGAAGCGCTGCGTCTGGGTTACCGCTTCGACTCGTTCCGCGATCGCTATCAAGCGATGTTCGATGTATTGAAGAAGCAGCTGCCGATCAAGCAGAACACTGTCGAAGACTGGCTGTCACTCAGCGCTGAACAACGCCGCGAATGGTTCGATCGCGCCGACCTGCGCACCAGTGCCGCGCTGTTGCTGCTCGAGCAGGCGAGTTTCCGCCGGCAGTTGTTGCTGGCCCAGGACGAGGTCAAGCAACGCTACCTCGGCGCCCGCGAGCTGGAAAATGGCGGCATGGACAAGGCCAACGCGACCTTGCAGGAGATTCTCGCCAACAGCGGTTTCCTCAGCCGCCCGGCGGAACTGCTCGACTCTAAAGGTTACGGACTGCCCCAGCCGAGCGAGTTTGGCCGACTGGAAGCGGAAAGCAGCCAGCGGCAGAAGAAGCTGCTCGCCCTGTCAGGCGATCTCGATACCGAAGTGCGCAAGCTGCTCGAACCCAAGCGCGCCGCCGAGATTGCCGCCAGCGAGGCCAACGTGAAACAGATTGGCGAGCATCTGCGCAAACTGCACAAGGCTTCGGGCGGACTGCAATTGCCCTGAGCACAAAAAAAGGCTTCAGAACGCCTGTTCTGAAGCCTTTTTGATTTCCCCTGCGGCTTTAGACGCGAGCCTTGCGCACGCCTTGGGACAGCGCCGAACACAGACTCAACACGCCATCGATGGCCTGCTCAGGCGTATCGGCACTGGCGATGTGATCGATCAACGCCGAGCCCACCACCACACCGTCAGCCAGACGCGCGATGGCCGCAGCCTGCTCCGGTGTACGGATACCGAAGCCAATGCTGATCGGCAGGTCGGTATGCCGACGCAGACGCGCAACCGCCTCTTCCACGTGTTCCAGAGTCGCTGCACCGGCGCCGGTGACACCCGCGACCGACACGTAGTAGACAAAACCGGAACTACCGTTGAGCACACGCGGCAGGCGCGCGTCGTCGGTGGTCGGCGTGGTCAGGCGGATGAAGTCCAGGCCAGCAGCCTGCGCCGGGTCGCACAGCTCTTCGTTGTGCTCTGGTGGCATGTCGACCACGATCAGGCCATCGACGCCGGCATCCTTGGCTTCTGTGATGAAACGCTCGACGCCGAATTTGTGGATCGGGTTGAAGTAACCCATCAACACCAGCGGCGTGTCGCTGTTGCCTTCACGGAATTCGCGAACCATTTGCAGGGTTTTCGCCAGATTCTGTTTGGCGCCCAGTGCGCGGATATTGGCCAACTGGATCGCCGGGCCATCGGCCATCGGATCGGTGAACGGCATGCCCAGTTCGATCACGTCGGCACCTGCGGCAGGCAGGCCTTTGAGGATTGCCAGCGAAGTGTCGTAGTCAGGATCGCCAGCGGTGACAAAGGTCACCAGCGCGGCGCGGTTCTGTTGCTTGAGGTCGGCAAAGCGGGTTTGCAGGCGGCTCATCAGTGTTTCTCCTGCTGCGACTGTTGCATATGGTGCATTACGGTTTGCATGTCCTTGTCGCCACGGCCCGAGAGGTTGACCACCATCAGGTGATCCTTCGGCAGCTTCGGTGCACGTTTGAACACTTCGGCCAGGGCGTGAGCGCTTTCCAGGGCAGGGATGATCCCTTCCAGACGGCAGCATTTGTGGAACGCTTCAAGCGCTTCGTCGTCGGTCACCGAGGTGTACTGGACGCGGCCGATGTCATGCAACCAGGCGTGTTCAGGGCCGATGCCCGGATAGTCGAGGCCAGCGGAAATCGAGTGGGCGTCGATGATCTGCCCATCGTCGTCCTGCAGCAGGAAAGTGCGGTTACCGTGCAGCACGCCCGGCACACCGCCGTTCAGACTGGCCGCGTGCTTGCCGGTTTCGATGCCATAACCGGCGGCTTCGACGCCGATGATCTCCACGCTCTTGTCATCGAGGAACGGGTGGAACAGGCCCATGGCGTTGGAACCGCCACCGATGCATGCCACCAGACTGTCCGGCAGACGACCTTCCTGAGCCTGCAGCTGATCGCGGGTTTCCTTGCCGATGACGGCCTGGAAGTCGCGGACCATTGCTGGATAAGGGTGTGGGCCGGCCACAGTGCCGATCAGATAGAAAGTGTTGTCGACGTTGGTCACCCAGTCACGCAGGGCTTCGTTCATCGCATCCTTCAGGGTGCCGGTGCCAGCCACCACCGGAATGACTTCAGCGCCAAGCAGCTTCATGCGGAAGACGTTGGCCTGCTGACGTTCGATGTCGGTGGTGCCCATGTAGATCACGCAGTCCAGACCGAAACGCGCAGCGACGGTGGCCGTGGCCACGCCGTGCATGCCGGCGCCGGTCTCGGCGATGATGCGCTTCTTGCCCATGCGCCGCGCCAGCAGGATCTGGCCGATGCAGTTGTTGATCTTGTGCGCGCCGGTGTGATTCAGCTCTTCACGCTTGAGGTAGATCTTGGCGCCGCCGCAGAACTCGGTCAGGCGTTCGGCGAAATACAGCGGGCTCGGACGTCCGACGTAATCACGCTGGAAGTAGGCCAATTCTTCTTTGAATGCCGGATCTTCCTTGGCCGCTTCGTATTCGCGGGCCAGGTCGAGGATCAACGGCATCAGGGTTTCCGCTACATAACGGCCACCGAACGCACCGAACAGGCCGTTGGCGTCAGGGCCGTTACGCAGATCAGAGGTGTTCGAAGTCTGGGTCATGGGTCGCTCCAGGTGAATTCGGTCAGAAGACAATGACGACCACTCTACCCCTGACTTTCCAGGCTGAAAACCGATAAGATCGCCGCAACCTGTCAGGAAAACTCACAGATACCATGAGCCACGACCTTCCCCCGCTCAATGCCTTGCGCGCCTTCGAGGCCACCGCCCGTCTGAACAGCGTCAGTCAGGCTGCCGAGCAGCTGCATGTCACTCACGGCGCGGTCAGCCGCCAGCTGAAAGCGCTTGAAGAACATCTCGGCGTGAGTCTGTTCGTGAAGGATGGGCGCGGCTTGAAACTCACAGATGCCGGCGTGCGTCTGCGCGATGCCAGCGCAGAGGCGTTCGATCGCTTGCGCAGTGTTTGTGCGGAATTGACCCAAAGCACTGCCGATGCGCCATTCGTGCTTGGTTGTTCGGGGAGTCTGCTGGCGCGCTGGTTCATTCCGCGCCTGGGGCGGTTGAATGCCGATTTGCCGGATCTGCGACTGCACCTGTCGGCCGGTGAAGGCGATCTCGACCCTCGGCGCCCGGGACTCGATGCGCTATTGCTGTTCGCCGAGCCACCGTGGCCGGCCGATATGCAGGTCTATGAACTGGCGGCGGAACGCATCGGCCCGGTGATGAGCCCGTTATTCAGCGGTTATCAGAACCTGCACGACGCTCCTGCCGCAGAATTGCTCAAGCAGCCCTTGCTGCACACCACCTCTCGCCCGCAAGCCTGGCCCAGCTGGGCGCAGCAAAACCACCTCGATCCCAAGGCGTTGAAGCTCGGGCAAGGTTTTGAGCATTTGTATTATTTGCTGGAGGCGGCTGTTGCAGGTCTCGGCGTGGCAATCGCACCGGAGCCGTTAGTAACTGAAGACCTGAAGGCGGGTCGCCTGGTTGCGCCGTGGGGCTTCTGCGAAACCCCGGCGCAACTGGCGTTGTGGCTACCCAAGCGCGCCGCGGACGGGCGCGCCCGGCAACTGGCGCAGTGGCTCAAAAACGAGCTGCGCCAGCCTGATCACTCACCGCGCTTGAACAAAAAGTAGGCAGCGAGCAGACCGATTGCACCGACAGCCACACCGGCTGTGGTCCAAGGATGTTCCTGCGCGTAATCACGAGTGGCAATGCCGGTCTCGCGGGTTTTCACTTTGACTTCTTCGTACGCGTCGCTGAGCAGATGACGGGAATGTTTCAGTGCACTTTCGGCATTGCTTTTCAGCGCCTTGAGGGTCTTGCGCGACTCGTCCGAAGCATCGTCTTTCAAGCTTTCCAACGATTTGAGCAGACTCTCGATCTCGGCTTCCATGCTTTGCAACGAGGCTTTACGTAAAGAGGTGTTGGCCATGGTGGCTCTCCTGCATTGGTGATGAGTGGCGTGTGTTGGTTGGGACTTCACCACTTCGAGAAAGTGCAGAAATTCTGAACTTCGGCAGCGCAGAGGCGCCGAAATCAACAGTGCAATTGCCTGCTAGGCTCAATTTCATACGCCATTCCAACCCAAGGAGAACGCCATGAGTGACCATCACACGTACAAGAAAGTCGAGCTGGTCGGTTCGTCCACCACCAGCATCGAAGACGCCATCAACAACGCACTGGCCGAAGCCAACAAAACCCTGCGCAATCTGGAATGGTTTGAAGTGACCGAAACCCGTGGCCACATCGAAAACGGCCAGGTGGCGCACTTTCAGGTAACGCTGAAAGTCGGCTTCAAGATTGCCGCCAGCTGAGTTTGAGCTAGTCTTCTGAACTTGCGCGCTGGCCGAGTGCCATAGGGAATGGCAAAGCGCTACAAGGTGAGCGCATCGGGTGGATGACCCGATGCCCGCCTCATTCAATCCGACCAGGGAGTGCGACCGATGAAGAAGTTCATGTTGGCAGTAGGTTTGTTGAGCCTTGCGGGTGGTGCGTTTGCAGCCGGCAAGCCATGTGAAGAGCTGAAAAGCGAAATCGCCGCGAAGCTCGACGCCAAAGGCGTATCCGGTTATTCGCTGGAAGTTGTCGACAAGGGTGCGGCCGCTGATGGCGACGTCGTCGGCAGTTGCGAAGGCGGCAGCAAGGACATCGTCTACAAGCGAGGCTGATTGCGCCTGAAATACAAAAGCCGACGCGGATGCGTCGGCTTTTTTGTGGACGATGATTTTCCGGGTAGGAGCTGCGGGACGCTGCGATCTTTTGATCTTGATTTCAAATCATAATCAAAAGATCGCAGCCTCGTTGCACTCGACAGCTCCTACAAGGGTTCGCGTTATCCCTTCATGACTTGGGCCAGCAATTCGTAGGAATGGATGCGATCGGCGTGTTCGTAAAGATCACTGGTGAAAATCAGCTCATCCGCCTGGGTCTGCTCGATCAACACTTCCAGTTTGGCTCGGATCTTCTGCGGGCCGCCGACCATGGCGAGGCCGAGGAAATCGCCCACCGCTTCACGTTCATGGGGCAGCCACAGGCCGTCCATGGTTTTCACCGGTGGACGCTGCACCAGGCTCTGGCCACGCATCAGCGCAAGAATGCGCTGGTACACAGACGTCGCCAGGTAATCGGCTTGCTCATCGGTATCCGCTGCCACCAGCGGCACGCCGAGCATCACGTACGGCTTGTCGAGCACCGCCGACGGTTTGAAGTGATTGCGGTAGATGCGGATCGCCTCGTGCATGAAGCGCGGCGCGAAGTGCGAGGCGAAGGCGTAAGGCAAGCCGCGCTCTCCCGCCAATTGCGCACTGAACAGGCTTGAGCCGAGCAGCCAGACCGGCACGTTGGTGCCGGTGCCGGGCATGGCGATCACCCGTTGTTCCGGAGTGCGCGGACCGAGGTAGCGCATCAGTTCGGAAACGTCTTCAGGGAAGTCGTCAGCGCTGCCCGAGCGCTCACGGCGCAAGGCGCGGGCGGTCATCTGGTCAGAGCCGGGCGCGCGACCCAGACCCAGGTCGATCCGTCCCGGGTACAGGCTCTCGAGGGTGCCGAACTGCTCGGCGATCACCAGCGGCGCATGGTTGGGCAGCATTACCCCGCCGGAACCGACGCGGATCGTCGACGTGCCTCCGGCCAGATAGCCGAGCAACACCGAAGTTGCCGAACTGGCGATGCCGTCCATGTTGTGATGTTCGGCGACCCAGAAGCGCGTGTAGCCGAATTTCTCGGCATGCTGCGCCAGGTCCAGCGAGTTGCGCAGCGATTGCGCCGCGCTGCCGTTTTCGCGTACCGGCACCAGGTCGAGGGTGGAAAATTTTACGTCGGACAGTTTTTTCATGAACCTGCATCTCCGGGTGGGGAGGCAGGTTTTTCTTGCGAGCGAAAACCTGCCAAATCCATAAGCGTGTTTTATGGAATGAGGGCATATACCCGAGATTCAATAGCAGCGACGAAATTTCCTACTAAAAAAGTCAACGATTCAGCCAGGCTGAACTTTGTTCCGCCGTCTATCCTCAGAAGCCTTGCTAGTAAAAACCGCGACGGCGCGGCGTTCCGCGCCACATTTGAGGAGGCAGACATGGCTATCGTGAAAAAGGCATCGGCGCATTGGAAAGGCGATCTGAAAACCGGTCTCGGCTCGATCTCCACCGAAACCGGCGTACTGCGGGAAGCACCGTACGGCTTCAAGGCGCGCTTTGAGGGCGGCAAGGGCACCAACCCGGAAGAACTGATCGGCGCGGCTCACGCCGGCTGCTTCTCCATGGCGTTTTCGATGATTCTCGGCGATGCCGGCCTGAAGGCAGACAGCATCGATACCAACGCTGAAGTCACCCTCGATCAGGTTGACGGCAGCTTCGCAATTACTGCGGTAAAGCTGATTCTCAAGGCGAAGATTCCAGGCGCAACTCAGCAGCAGTTTGAAGAACTGAGCAACAAGGCCAAGGAAGGTTGCCCGGTTTCCAAGGTGTTGAATGCGAAGATCACGCTTGAGGCTTCGCTGGTCAGCTGATTGGGCGTTTGCAGGGCTGACGCTATCGCGGGCAGGCTCGCTCCCACAGGGGATTTGTGCACGGCGCAGATCCAGTGTGGGAGCGAGCCTGCTCGCGAACGCAGTCTCGAAACCAGCTCAGCGGCCGGCAATTAATACAAGGTGTGAGCAAAGTCAGAACCCGCTCCGCAGAAATGTGGTCGAATAATCGAAAGCAGCTTCAGCGCACACCCGTGCGCGCTGCCTCAAGGAGCTTCATCGATGAAACGTATTGGCTTGGCGATCCTTTGCAGTGCACTGGCCACGTCCGCTTTCGCAGCCCCCAAGGACTGCGAAAAGCTCAGAAAGGAAATCGAGGTCAAAATTCAGGCGAAAGCGGTCCCAACGTACACCCTGGAAATCATCACGGCGGAGGAGGCGAAGCAGCATGACTCGGCCATGATCGTCGGTACTTGCGAGAACGGCACCAAGCGAATCATCTATCAGAAAAACGATAGCTGATTGCCTATCACGGCACGCAATTGATCTGCCGCTCGTTGGCAACGATCTGCCCCTGACGATTGATCAAGCGTGCACTTGGCGTGAAGGCCAGCGATCGGGCCTCAAGGCGGTAACGCTGCCCGGCCTCGAAGTGTTCATAGGGCACGGTCATGTAACACAGCCGCTCTTGCGGATCGGTATCCATGCCCTGACCACCCCCGAATACTTCGAAGTCAAAGCGCACGGTGAGCTCATGACTACCGGGCGTCACCTGAAAAAACCGTCCGTCGCGCGAGCGCTGTTTATCCAGGCGCTCGGCCATCAGCACCTTGCCGCCGGGGGTAGGCATGGCGAAGTCGACCCAGGCTTTGTCTGGATCGGCCGCCGGCAACGGGCTCTGACAACCGGCGAGCACACTGGCGGCCAGCAATGTCGTCAACTTGCGCATGATCGATATCCTTAGACGGGATTTCCAGCATAGCGCCGATCAACTGCTCTGACAGCCCGCCGGTGTGCCCTGACCGACAACCTTGCGCTGTTCGTCATAAAGCTTGGCCCAAGGCCGGAAGCCGATGCTGCCCGCCTGCAACTGATAGCGCTGGCCGGCGTTGAAGTCCTTGAATTTCACGCTCAACTGGCAATCGCGCCACAGCGGTTCGGCAGTCGGGCCGATATTGGTGGCCTCCACCGGGAATTGATAGCGCACCTTCAGCTCATGGCTGCCGGGCTGCACTTCGAAATAGCGTTTGTCGATGGCCTGGGTGGCATCGACTTGAACGGCTTGCAGCGCCGTGTCGTGTTGGCGAGCGTCAAGATCGATCCAGGCTTGCGAGGGGTCGGGGTCGGGCATTCCGAATCCGGCACAACCGGCCAGCGTCAGCAGGCCTCCTGTCAGCATGAACATGCGCATAGCGGTGCTCCTTGAGGCGGGATAGTCTTGGGGCAGACTTTCCGGGGAATTTCTTATTTTGATCAGGCCGTTTTCCAGCCTTGGGTTACTTGATCGCGTTTTTCCGATTTTGTTTCCGGGTGTGTTGTTTTTGTTGCTCAACGGTTGCGCCAGCGTCAGCTATTACAGCCAGCTCGCCAGCGGCCAATTGCAATTGCTGCGCGCCCGGGAGCCGGTGGAGAAGGTCATTGCCGACCCCAGCCGCGATGCCAAATTGCGCGCGCATCTGGCTCAATCACAAAAGGCCCGTACCTTTGCCAGCGAGCATCTGCATTTGCCGGATAACCAGAGCTATCGTCTGTACGCCGACATCGGTCGCCCGTACGTGGTGTGGAACGTGTTCGCCACCGCAGAGTTTTCCCTGACGCCGCAGAATCACTGCTTTCCGATTGCCGGCTGCGTGGCCTATCGCGGCTACTACAGCCAGAGCGCGGCCCGTGGCGAGGCGGCGATTCAACGTTTGCAGGGCATGGACGTGTCGATCGGCGGGGTCGAGGCGTACTCGACGCTTGGCTGGTTCGATGACCCGATCCTCAATTCGATGATGGGCTGGGGCGACGAACGGCTGGCCACGTTGATCTTTCATGAACTGGCGCACCAGAAGTTCTATGTGAAGGACGACACTGAATTCAACGAGTCTTTCGCCACCTTCGTCGAGCAGGAAGGCACGCGGCAATGGCGCACGTTTCGCGGGCTACCGGCAGAGTCGGATTCCAGGCTCAAGCAGCGTGACCAGTTCATCGAACTGGTACTCGACACGCGTTCAAGACTGGAGAAGCTGTATGCGCAGCCGCTGTCGGTTGAGCAGATGCGTGAGCGCAAAGCAGCTGAATTCGAGCACTTGCGCCGGGAGTATCGGGTCATGCGCGACAGTCAGTGGGCCGGGGACAAACGTTATGACGCTTGGGTCAATGCGCCACTGAACAACGCGCGATTGTTGCCGTTCGGGTTGTATGACCAGTGGGTGCCGGCGTTTGCGGCGCTGTTCAACCAAGTGGGTGGGGATTGGCTGAGGTTCTATGCCGAGGTTGAGCGGTTGGGGCGATTGCCGGTTGATGAGCGTAAGGCGGCTTTGAGGGCCTTGGCAGTTCCTGAGTCCACCAGCGGCTGAACGGACCTCACCGCTGGCAAGCCAGCTCCCACAGGGACAGCGGTGAGCCTGAAGAATCGCTAACCTGTGGGAGCTGGCTTGCCAGCGATAGCCATCTGCTCAGCGCTGCAAAAAAGCCTGATGCAACGCATTCAAAGTTTCAAAGTGATAAGCCGGCGATTCGGCGTTCAATTCCTCGAAGCTGCCAAACCCATAGCCCACCGCCGCCGCATCCAGGCCGTTGCTGCGGGCGCCGATCAGGTCGTGCTTGCGATCGCCGATCATCAGGGTCTGCACCGGGTCCAGGCGTTCTTCCTCAAGCAAGTGCGCAATCAACTCAACCTTGTTGGTCCGCGTGCCGTCCAGCTCGCTGCCGTAGATCACCTTGAAGTGGCGGGCGAAGTCGAAGTGCCGGGCGATCTCGCGGGCGAACACCCACGGTTTGGAGGTGGCGATGTACAACTGCCGCCCCTGCCCGCTCAAGGTTTCCAGCAACGGCGTGACCCCGTCGAACACCCGATTCTCGTAGAGCCCGGTGACCTTGAAGCGCTCGCGATAGAAATTCACCGCTTCCCAGGCCCTGGCCTCGTCGAAGTCGTAGAACTGCATGAACGCTTGCAGCAGCGGCGGGCCGATGAAGTGTTCCAGTTTGCTCAGGTCCGGTTCGTCGATGCCGAGATTGGCCAAGGCAAATTGAATTGAGCGGGTGATGCCCTCACGCGGGTCGGTCAGGGTGCCATCGAGGTCGAACAGTACGGTCTGGTAATGCATGAGAGTTCCTGAGCTGGTGTAGGGCAATTCAGAGCTGGTCGTAGCCTTCGGCCAGATGCAGGTCCTTGAGCTTGACGTAGTTCGCCGCGCTGTACGTAAAGAAGGCATTTTCCTTATCGGTCAGCGGGCGCACTTGCTTGACCGGGCTGCCGACATACAGGAAGCCGCTCTGCAGGCGCTTGCCCGGCGGCACCAGGCTGCCGGCGCCGATGATCACATCGTCTTCCACCACGGCACCGTCCATGACGATACTGCCCATGCCGATCAATACGCGGCTGCCAACGGTGCAGCCGTGCAGCATGACCTTGTGGGCGATGGTCACATCATCGCCGATCAGCAAGGGAAAACCGTCCGGGTTGAACGGGCCGGCGTGGGTGATGTGCAGCACACAGCCGTCCTGCACGCTGGTGCGCGCACCGATGCGGATGCGGTGCATGTCGCCACGGATCACCGTCAGCGGCCAGACCGAGCTGTCTGCGCCAATTTCGACGTCGCCGATCACCACCGCCGAACTGTCGACGAATGCGCCGTTGCTCAAGCGGGGGATGTGATTCTGATATTTGCGAAGGGACACGATTAGTTCTCTCTCTGTCGCCGATAGCTGCGGTGAGTGTCGATTGTAATTAAGATGGGCGCATGTTTCTTCCAGCCAAGGTGCCAACCGTGAGCGTGAACAACCCTCTTTTGCAGTCCTACGACCTGCCGCCGTTCTCCACGATCCGTGCCGAACACGTCCTGCCCGCCATCGAAACCATCCTCGCGGACAACCGCGCCGCCATCGCCGAGATCCTCAAGACCCAGGGCAAGAACCCGACCTGGGCCGGTCTGGTGCTGGCGATGGACGAACTCAACGATCGCCTCGGTGCGGCATGGAGCCCGGTCAGCCATCTTAACGCCGTGTGCAACAGCGCCGAATTGCGTGAAGCCTACGAGTCGTGCCTGCCGGCCCTGAGCGCCTACTCCACCGAAATGGGCCAGAACCGCGAACTGTTCCAGGCGTATGAAGCGCTGGCCAACAGTCCGGAAGCTGCCAGTTTCGACGTCGCGCAAAAAACCATTCTGGAACACGCCCTGCGCGATTTCCGTCTGTCGGGTATCGATCTGCCGGAAGCCGAGCAGAAACGTTACGCCGAAGTGCAGAGCAAGCTGTCCGAGCTCGGCAGCCGCTTCTCCAACCAATTGCTCGACGCCACTCAGGCGTGGACCAAACACATTACCGATGAAGCCGCCCTCGCCGGCCTGACCGATTCAGCCAAGGCGCAAATGGCTGCCGCCGCCCAGGCCAAAGGTCTGGATGGCTGGTTGATCACTCTGGAATTCCCCAGCTATTACGCGGTGATGACCTACGCGCAAGACCGCGCGCTGCGCGAAGAAGTCTACGCCGCCTATTGCACCCGTGCCTCGGATCAAGGCCCGAATGCCGGGCAGAACGACAACGGCCCGGTGATGGAAGAGATCCTCGACCTGCGCCAGGAACTGGCCCGACTGCTGGGCTTCGCCAGTTTCGCCGAGCTGAGCCTGGCGACGAAAATGGCCGAATCCAGCGATCAGGTGCTGAGCTTCCTGCGGGATCTGGCCCAGCGCAGCAAGCCGTTCGCCGCGCAGGATCTGCAACAGCTGCGCGCTTACGCTGCCGAACAGGGCTGCGCCGATCTGCAAAGCTGGGACAGTGGTTTCTACGGTGAAAAACTTCGCGAGCAGCGTTACAGCGTCGCCCAGGAAACCCTGCGTGCCTACTTCCCGATCGATAAGGTCCTGAGCGGTCTGTTCGCCATCGTCCAGCGTTTGTACGGCATCGAGATCGCCGAGCAGAAAGGCTTCGACACCTGGCATCCGGACGTCCGCCTGTTCGAGATCAAGGAAAACGGCCAGCACGTCGGCCGCTTCTTCTTCGACCTGTATGCCCGCGCCAACAAGCGTGGCGGCGCATGGATGGACGGCGCCCGCGACCGTCGTCGCACCGTCGACGGCGTGCTGCAAAGCCCGGTGGCCAATCTGGTGTGCAACTTCACCCCGGCCGACAGCGGCAAGCCTGCGCTGCTGACCCACGATGAAGTGACCACCCTGTTCCACGAGTTCGGCCACGGCCTGCATCACCTGCTGACCCGCGTCGAACACGCTGGCGTATCCGGCATCAACGGCGTGGCCTGGGACGCGGTCGAGCTGCCGAGCCAGTTCATGGAAAACTGGTGCTGGGAGCCGGAAGGCCTCGCGCTGATCTCCGGCCACTACGAGACCGGCGAGCCACTGCCGCAGGACCTGCTGGAAAAAATGCTCGCGGCGAAGAACTTCCAGTCCGGGCTGATGATGGTGCGTCAGCTGGAGTTTTCGCTGTTCGACTTCGAACTGCACGCCACCCACGGCGATGGCCGCAGCGTGGCCCAAGTGCTGGAGGGCGTGCGTGACGAGGTGTCGGTGATGCGTCCACCGGCGTACAACCGCTTCCCTAACAGCTTTGCGCACATTTTCGCCGGCGGTTACGCAGCCGGTTACTACAGCTACAAGTGGGCCGAAGTGTTGTCCGCCGACGCCTTCTCGAAATTCGAGGAGGACGGCGTGCTCAACGCTGAAACCGGTCGTGCGTTCCGCGAAGCGATTCTGGCGCGCGGCGGTTCCCAGGCACCGATGGTGCTGTTCGTCGACTTCCGGGGCCGTGAGCCGTCGATCGACGCGCTGCTTCGCCACAGCGGCCTGAGTGAGGACGCGGCAGCATGAGCGACGGCCCTGTGATCACCAAGAAGCGCTTTATCGCCGGGGCGGTCTGCCCGGCGTGCAGCGAGCCGGACAAGTTGATGATGTGGAACGAAGACGGCGTGCCGCACCGCGAATGCGTGGCCTGCGGTTACTCCGACACGCTCAACGAGCAAGGCCTGTCGGTGCCCAAAGAGCTGGGCACGCGGGTCAATACCAGCGCGCTGAAACCTGCCGCCGACAAAAAGGTTCAGGCGGTGCAGTTCTTCCCCAACCCCAAGTTGAAGAAAAAGTCCGACGAGCAACAATGACAACGACCGCTGCCTGCCGATCATCGTCGGCAGGTGGCGGTATCTATTCACCACCTTGCCTCTGCGCTTCCTGATTAGGCTGGCCAATCCAGCCCTCTCTCACGGAAGACGCCATGCCTGACACCAACCCACTCCTGCAACATTGGCAGTTGCCGCCCTGGGCGGCGATACGCGCCGAACATCTGCTGCCAGCAGTCGAGCGCATCGTTGCCGACAACCTGCTGATCATCGAAAACGTCATCGCCACTCAGGTCGATCATCCCAACTGGGACGACGTGGTAATTGCCATCGATGAAGCCGATGCGCGCCTGGATGAAACCATGGCGATCATCGAATTCCTCTCGATCAGTCATGCCGATGAGCCCCAGTGGTTGATGCAGGAAGCCCTGAGTACGCACGCCGCGCAGCGCTACAAGACTGCGAAGGCCGGCAATCGACAGTTGCTCCAGGTTTATCAACGATTGGCACAGAGCTCCATAGCCGCCAGCTTCAGTGATGCACGCAAAGCCTCGCTGGCGAAAATCCTGCGCCGGTTTCACTTGGCGGGAAGCCAATTGTCGAGTGCGCAGCGCAAGGATCTGGCGCGATTGAACGGCGAAATCGATCTGCTGGAAAAGCGCTTCATGAGTAACCTCAAATCGGTCAACGCTGCATGGAGCAAAGACATCGACGATGCCGCGCTATTGGCGGGACTGCCGGCCGAAACGCGGGCGCATCTGGCCACCAATGCCGACAAGGCCGGCCTGCCCGGGTGGCGGCTGACCCTGGATCAGAACACTTACCAACAGGTCATGAGGCGGGCACAACACCGCGCACTGCGCGAGGAGTACTTCAAAGCCTGGTGCACCCGCGCTTCGGATCAGGGGCCACACGCCGGTCGCTTCGATAACGGGCCGGTTTTGCAGACGCTGCTGGCCGCACGTCATGCCAAAGCCCGGCTCTTGGGTTTTGACAACTTTGCCCACCTGCGGCTGCACAACCGGATGGCCACCGGTACCGATCAGGTTGGTCGTTTTCTGCGCCAGCAGATCGCCCGCAACGCCGTGTCACTGGCGGGCGAGACCGATGATTTGCAGGCCTTGGCCCGCGAGCACGGGGTTGAACAGCTAGAAGCGTGGGATCACGATTTCCTCGCCGGGCAATTACGCCTGAAGCAGTCCGGCGGCACGGAGCAGGACCTGCGCGAGTTCTTCGCGCTGCAAGCCACACTGCACAGCCTCTGCCGCTTCAGCGAGCATATGTTCGGTATCAGCATCAGCGAAAATACCGTCCACGAGCGTTTCGCCGAAAATGTTCGCCTGTTCGAAATCAGCGAGCGTCAGCAACCGGTTGGTTACATCTACATCGACCCGTTCCACCGCGACGCGGGCAACGACTATGCCTGGACCGGTGTACTGCGCAATCGACGGATCACCGCCGAAGGCCGACCATTACTGCCGATTGCCTCGCTTCAATGCAATTACACGGCGGCCGCAAACGGGCAACCCTACCTGCTGGATCCGCAGGATCTGCGTGTTCTGCTGCACGAATTCGGCCATTGCCTGCATCATGTGCTGACGCGTTCGCCGCATTACAACCTGTCCGGCATTTCGCATCTGAGCCGCGACGCTGCCGAGTTTGTCGGGCAACTGTTCGAAAAATGGGCGTTATCCGGGCAATTCCTGCGCTGGCTGGGTACGCATCACCAGAGCGGTGAGCGTCTGTCCGAAGCGCAGGCCAATACCGCGTTTTCCGCCACAGGCATCCAGCGCAGCCGGGAGACGGCAATGCTGTTGCTGAACGCGCTGGTCGACTTCGAACTGCACCGCTGTCACGGTGACGGTCGCACTGTTCAGCAAGTAGTCGAGGATGTGCAAAATGAGTTCGCGCACCTGTCCATCCCGGCCTACTGCCGCTTCGCCAACAGCTGCGATTATCTGGTTACCGGTTATGAGGCTTCGCTGTACGCCTACAAATGGTCGGGTGTGCTGGCGAGCGAGGCGTTCAAGCGCTTCGAACGTGAAGGTCTGTTCAACGAACAGACGGGCCGCGACATGCGCGAACACCTGCTCTCGGGGGACAGGCAGGCACTGCCCGCCGCACTGCAAGCCTTTCTCGGAAAACCCATCGACAGCGCACTGTTTCCTGCGCCAGCCGATTGAACTGATCAACGCTGGACGTGCGCCGAGTCGAACCAGTTCTTCATCGAACACATGGCGAATGCACTGGTGCTGCATTCGCCATTGATCAGGGCTTCGTGCAACCGATCAACATCGGCCTGCATCACGTAGCGCACGCTGTCGTGGAAATGCTGACTGTCACCAAAACCGCCCTCGGTCATTTCCTTGAGCGCCTGCTCTTTGCTCCAGCCCTGCACCACCACCCGGTACATCGCCGCCATCAGACCGGTGCGGTCAGAACCGTGCTTGCAGTGCATGAGCACCGGGCCGTCGGCTTCGGCGGACTGAATCGCGCGCAGAGCCTTGAGCACATCGCTGTCGTCGACGTGGTTGGTGCGATACGGCAGTTGCACCTGCTTGATGCCCGGCGCGGAGAGCCAGTCGCTATCAGCGTCAGGCAGGAAGTTGATTACGGTGACGACATGCAGATCGTTCAACAGCGGCACCGCACTGCGGCTGGGCAAGGCGCTGCGATACAGCGTCGGTGACATGCGGAACAGGTTGAACTGCGCCTCAACCGGCTGTGCCCACTCGGCCGGGCGAGATGGCGTGGCGTCGGCCGCCCGGGCGGCAATGCCATGCAACAGTGCAACAAGCGAAAAACATAACGCGGGGAAAAAGCGCACTCGAGACATGCTGGGCTGACCGTTTCGGCAATCTTCATGGGAGGAATTGCAGCTTCGCTTTTGAGCGGTCAACGCGCCGTGAGCCGGCCGTCAAAGAAACGTGAATCGGCGCCGCGCCGGGCTTTTTTCCGTGCAAACGGTTTTTCTTGATGCTTAGCCTGCTACCATTTGTCACATGATGTTGCAGAGGGATCGGCTTTTACCCGACCGAACCCTGATCGTCGCAACGCAAAATTCCTCGAGCTGCTCGCAGAAGCGGCTGACTTCTATGCCTGATGAGGTGCCCCCCATGTCTGATCAAGATCGAGACAACCCGCGGCGTGAATTCTTGCGCAAATCCCTGACCCTGATTCCGGTGGTCACGCTTGCCGGTACCGGCCTGGGCAGCAGCGTGCTGCAAGCCGCACCTGAAAGTACACCGGCGCCGGCCGCAGCAAAACCTGCCGCTGTTGGCGCGGGTGATTATCAGCCGAGCTTTTTCACCGCTGAAGAATGGGCATTCATCAATGCCGCCGTCGACCAGTTGATCCCCAACGACGCACAAGGCCCCGGTGCCCTCGAAGCGGGCGTGCCGGAATACATCGACCGGCAGATGAACACCCCGTACGCCGCCGGTGCCCTGTGGTACATGCAAGGCCCGTTCAATGCCGACGCGGCACCGGAGATGGGCTGGCAGAGCAAACTGGTGCCCAAAGACATCTATCGCCTCGGCATCGCCGCCACGGATCAGTGGGTAAAAGGTCTGAGCGGTAAAACATTTGCCGAGCAAGACAGCGCTACCCGAGACGATTTGCTCAAGCAACTGGAAGCCGGCAAACCGCAGTTCGACGCGGTGCCGGCGAAGATTTTCTTCAATCTGCTGCTGCAAAACACCAAGGAAGGTTTCTTCTGCGACCCGATCCACGGTGGCAATAAAGGCATGGTCGGCTGGACCATGATCGGTTTCCCCGGCGCCCGCGCCGATTTCATGGATTGGGTGGAACGCAACGAGCAATACCCCTTCCCGGCAGTGTCGATTCGCGGCGAGAGGGCGTAAGCATGGCAACGGTAATGAAGAAGGTTGATGCAGTCATCGTCGGTTTCGGCTGGACGGGCGCGATCATGGCCAAGGAGCTCACCGAGGCGGGCCTCAACGTGCTGGCGCTGGAGCGCGGGCCGATGCAGGACACCTACCCCGACGGCAACTATCCACAGGTGATCGACGAACTCACCTACAGCGTGCGCAAGAAACTCTTTCAGGACATCTCCAAAGAGACGGTGACCATTCGCCACAGCGTCAACGACATCGCCCTGCCCAACCGCCAGTTGGGCGCGTTTTTGCCGGGTAACGGCGTCGGCGGCGCCGGTCTGCACTGGTCGGGCGTGCACTTTCGTGTCGACCCGATCGAGTTGCGCATGCGCAGCCACTATGAAGAACGCTACGGCAAAAGCTTCATCCCCAAAGACATGACCATTCAGGATTTCGGCGTCAGCTATGAAGAGCTGGAACCGTTTTTCGACTTCGCGGAAAAAGTCTTCGGCACCTCCGGCCAGGCCTGGACGGTGAAGGGCCAACTGGTCGGTCAGGGCAAGGGCGGCAACCCATACGCGGCGGATCGTTCCAACCCGTTCCCGCTTGAAGCGCAGAAGAACACCGTATCCGCACAGCTGTTCGGCAAGGCGGCTACAGAAGTCGGTTACAAACCCTACAACCTGCCTTCCGCCAATACTTCCGGGCCGTACACCAATCCCTACGGCGCACAGATGGGGCCGTGCAATTTCTGCGGGTTCTGCAGCGGCTACGTCTGCTACATGTATTCCAAAGCCTCGCCGAACGTGAACATTCTGCCGGCGCTCAAGCCCCTGCCGAATTTCGAGCTGCGGCCCAACTCCCATGTGCTGCGGGTCAATCTCGACAGCACGAAAAGCAAAGCCACCGGCGTCACCTACATCGATGGCCAGGGCCGCGAGATCGAGCAGCCGGCGGATTTGGTGATCCTCGGCGCATTCCAGTTGCACAACGTGCGTCTGATGCTGCTGTCCGGGATCGGCAAACCGTACGACCCGATCAGCGGCGAAGGCGTGGTCGGGCGTAACTTCGCCTACCAGAACATGGCCACCATCAAGGCGTTCTTCGACAAGGACACCCACACCAACAACTTCATCGGCGCTGGCGGCAACGGCGTGGCGGTGGACGATTTCAACGCCGACAACTTCGACCACGGCCCGCACGGCTTCGTCGGCGGTTCGCCGATGTGGGTCAACCAGGCTGGCAGTCGACCGATTGCCGGCACCTCGAACCCGCCGGGCACACCGGCCTGGGGCAGCGCATGGAAACGCGCCACCGCCGATTACTACACCCACCAGGTGTCGATGGACGCCCACGGCGCGCATCAATCCTACCGTGGCAACTACCTCGATCTCGATCCGGTGTACCGCGATGCCTACGGCCTGCCGCTGCTGCGCATGACATTCGACTGGCAGGAAAACGACATCAAGATGAACCGCTTCATGGTCGAGAAAATGGGCAAGATCGCCCAAGCCATGGGCCCGAAAGCCATTGCAGTGATCGGCAAGCAGGTCGGCGATCACTTCAACACCGCCTCGTACCAGACCACCCACCTCAACGGTGGCGCGATCATGGGCACCGATCCGAAGACCAGCGCCCTGAACCGCTATTTGCAGAGCTGGGACGTGCACAACGTATTCGTCCCGGGCGCCTCGGCGTTCCCGCAGGGCCTGGGCTACAACCCGACCGGGCTGGTGGCGGCGCTGACCTACTGGTCGGCAAAAGCGATCCGCGAGCAATACCTGAAAAACCCCGGCCCGCTGGTGCAGGCTTAAGGAGCGATGACCATGAAAACCCTCGTTATCGCCACCGTCGCCCTGCTCGGCAGCACTGCAATTTATGCGGCCGATGTTGATCAAAATCTGATCAAGCAAGGCGAATACCTTGCCCGCGCCGGCGACTGCGTGGCCTGCCACACGGCCAAGGGCGGCAAGCCGTTCGCCGGCGGTCTGCCGATGGAGACGCCGATCGGCACGATCTACTCGACCAACATCACCCCGGACAAGACCGGTCTGGGCGACTACAGCTTCGAAGACTTCGATCAGGCCGTGCGCCACGGTGTGGCCAAAAACGGCAGCACGTTGTACCCGGCGATGCCTTATCCGTCCTACGCGCGGGTCAACCAGGCCGACATGCAAGCGCTGTATGCGTATTTCATGCACGGCGTCGAACCGGTGGCGCAGGAGAACAAGGCCAGCGACATTCCCTGGCCGTTGAGCATGCGCTGGCCGCTGATGGGCTGGCGCTGGCTGTTTGCGCCGAAGGTCGAGGATTACAAGGCCACATCGGCCGATCCGGTGATCGATCGTGGCGCATACCTGGTCGAAGGCCTCGGCCACTGCGGCGCCTGTCACACCCCTCGTGCGCTGACCATGCAGGAAAAATCCCTGAGCGCGGCGGACGGCAGCGAATTCCTCGCCGGCAGTGCACCGCTGGAAGGCTGGATCGCCAAGAGCCTGCGCGGCGATCACAAGGATGGCCTCGGCAGCTGGAGCGAAGAACAACTGGTGCAGTTCCTCAAGACCGGGCGCAGCGATCGCAGCGCAGTGTTCGGCGGTATGAGTGATGTGGTCACCCACAGCATGCAGTACATGAGCGACGCCGACCTCACCGCGATTGCCCGTTATCTCAAATCACTGCCGGCCAATGACCCGGCGGATCAGCCGCATCAGTACGACGAGAAAGTGGCCAAAGCGCTGTGGAACGGCGACGACAGCCAACGCGGCGCGTCGGTGTACATCGACAACTGCGCAGCCTGCCACCGTACCGATGGCCAGGGCTACACCCGGGTGTTCCCGGCGCTGGCGGGCAATCCGGTGCTGCAGACGGATGACCCGACATCGCTGATCCACATCGTGCTCAAGGGCGGGACTTTGCCGGCAACGCACACCGCGCCATCGACCTTCACCATGCCCGGTTTCGCCTGGCGCCTGTCGGATCAGGAAGTGGCGGATGTGGTGAGTTTCATTCGTGGCAGCTGGGGCAACAAGGGTGCGCCAGTGAAAGCTGCCGATGTTGCCGAGTTGCGTACGGAGGATATGAAGCAGACCTCCGGTGACGATCTTGGGCAGCTCACCTCGCATAACTGAGCGAAATGTGTCGACAGACCGCTGGCACGACATGACTTCGCATGTTGAGTCAGCGGTGTTCATCGTGTCGATTTCAGACCTCTGAACTGCACAAACGCATCCGCCAACTGCAAGTACAGTCTCTTGTCATGGTTATCGATATCGCCATCCCCGTCGCTATCGATAACCTCTTCGGAAAGCAGGTCATAGCGATCGTTTGCCTGCGATGAAGAGGCAAATAGCGCGTAGTCGTAGTCCATCATTTCGGTGGCGTTATCGCCATAATGATAAAAAACAACCTCGGGACTTCCGTCGCGTTCCATGTCTGTAATTTCAAGCAAAATTCTGATTGGCATCACATTCAATCCATTCCGGTTGGCAAGACGTTATTAGTCATGAGGCTTTAACCTAAGACGGCGCTTGCAACCACGTCTACTGTCATATCTGACAGGGTGTATGTGCACACAGTTGTGGGAACGTCGGTTACGATCAGAGAAAGCCCTGAATGCTGTTCCTCTCCGCGAACATAGCGGACATGAACAACCACAACTGACCACTCGCCCGACGGCACTAGCCAGATGAGGATCGCCCCGATACTGTGCGCATATACAGTATCGGGGCGTTTTCATGTCTACTCCATTGCCACCTCGCGGTCGCGGCACCGCAACCAACCCGCACAACCGCTTTGCGCCCAGTCGTTCGGTGGCCGAGGACGATGGCTGGTATCAGGAAGTGCCAGAGACGCAAAACACCGAAGTGATCATCGAGAAGGCCAAATCGATCATCAGCCGCAACACCTCGCCGGATCTGCCCTTCGACCGTTCGCTCAATCCCTATCGCGGCTGCGAACACGGCTGCATCTATTGCTACGCACGGCCCAGCCACGCCTATTGGGACATGTCGCCGGGCCTGGATTTCGAAACCCGGCTGATTGCCAAGACCAATGCCGCCCAGGTCCTCGAGGAACAGCTGAGCAAACCCGGCTATCAATGTGCGCCGATCAATCTCGGCTCCAATACCGACCCGTATCAGCCCATCGAGCGCGAATACAAAATCACCCGTCAGACCCTGGAAGTGCTGCTGCGTTACCGGCATCCGGTAACCATTGTCACCAAAGGTTCGCTGATTCTGCGCGATCTCGATTTGCTGACCGAGTTGGCGCAGCAACGGCTGGTGTCGGTGATGATCAGCTTGACCACGCTGGATGATGAACTCAAACGCATCCTCGAACCGCGCGCCGCAGCGCCCAAGGCACGCCTGCGCGCGATCCGGGTCATGCGCGAAGCAGGCATTCCAGTAGGCGTGCTGTGTTCGCCGATGATTCCGATGATCAATGACAGTGAGATCGAAAGCCTGCTCACCGAGGCCCACGCCGCCGGTGCGCAAAGCGCTGCCTACATGATGCTGCGCCTGCCGCTGGAAGTCGCGCCGCTGTTCGAGGAGTGGTTGCAGGCGCACTATCCGCAACGTGCCGCCCATGTGCTGAGCCTGATCCGCCAGAGTCGCGGCGGCGAACTCTACGACAGCCGTTTCGGTGCGCGCATGCGCGGTGAAGGACCGTTTGCAGACCTGCTCGCACAAAGATTTGCCAAGGCCATCAAAAAGCTTGGCCTGAACAAACGCGAGGGCTATAACCTCGACTGCTCGGCCTTCTGTCCGCCGGGTCGCCAGATGTCGTTGATTTAGCGACAATTGGCTTTGGGTTGACGGGTTGGAATCCTTCCGCCGAAACACGCCAGTCACGTTTTTTGTGACCTGGAACACACGTTCTAGAGCGTTTGATTCAGTTTCAGTTAAGTTTCGGCGGCTACCTTGTTCATCGAGTGACTGACGGGTCGGGATGACCCGGATGGTTTAAACAGCCACTGGCTTCATACCGGAATACCGGGGAAGACTCCCTGAATCCGCACAAGAGGATGAATCATGAGTGACAAGGATAAACAGTCGTTGGCTGCCTCGGCGCAAAGCCCTGAAGCACAATCCGCCGATGCAGCACTGCGACAGATCGTTGATGGCTTTTTACGCTTTCACCATGACGTTTTTCCGCAGCAGGAAGAATTGTTCAAGAAGCTCGCCACCGCTCAGGCGCCCAAGGCGATGTTCATCACTTGCGCCGACTCGCGCATCGTTCCCGAGCTGATCACCCAGAGCTCGCCGGGCGATCTGTTCGTTACCCGTAACGTCGGCAACGTGGTGCCGCCCTACGGTCAGATGAACGGCGGCGTCTCCACCGCGATCGAATACGCGGTACTGGCGCTGGGCGTGCAGCACATCATCATTTGCGGCCACTCCGATTGCGGCGCCATGCGCGCGGTACTCAACCCCGACAGCCTGGAAAAAATGCCGACGGTCAAAGCCTGGCTGCGCCACGCTGAAGTCGCAAAAACCATGGTGCACGACAACTGCAACTGCACCGACGAAAAAGACAGCATGCCGATCCTCACCGAGGAAAACGTCATCGCCCAACTGCAGCACTTGCGTACCCATCCTTCGGTAGCCTCGCGCATGGCGAACGGTCATCTGTTCATCCATGGCTGGGTCTACAACATCGAAACCAGCGAAATCAAAGCTTACGACGCGGACCAGGGTCGTTTCCTGCCTCTCGACGGCAGCCATCCGATTCCTGTGGCGACGCCCAAAGCGCGCTTCTAAATCTTCCCAACAATCTGTGTGGTATGACGCCGGCCGCTGATTCAGCGGTCCGGCCTCGCCACGCCTGAAGAAAACTTCGGGAGAATCGCCATGCGTGCGGCTCAATTGAAAGCTGTGTTGCCACGGGAGCTGCTCGCTTCCGTGGTTGTGTTTCTGGTCGCCCTGCCGCTGTGCATGGGCATCGCGATTGCGTCAGGGCTGCCGCCGGCAAAAGGTCTGATCACCGGCATTATCGGCGGTCTGGTGGTCGGTTGGCTGGCGGGGTCGCCGTTGCAGGTCAGCGGTCCGGCGGCGGGTCTGGCAGTGCTGGTTTTCGAGCTGGTGCGCCAGCATGGCGTCGAGATGCTCGGACCGATCCTGCTGCTCGCCGGTTTTCTGCAACTGGTCGCCGGGCGACTGAAGCTTGGCTGCTGGTTTCGGGTCACGGCGCCAGCGGTGGTCTACGGCATGCTCGCGGGCATTGGCGTGTTGATTGTGCTCTCGCAAATCCATGTGATGCTCGATGCCAAGCCGCAGCCTTCCGGGCTGGACAACCTCACGGCGTTCCCGGCGGCCGTGGCGCAGGCCTTGCCATCGTTGGGCTGGCAGGCGGGTCTGCTCGGCTTGTCGACGATTGCGGTGATGTGGCTGTGGGAAAAATTCCGTCCGCATTCGCTGCGCTTCATTCCCGGCGCATTGCTCGGTGTGGGTCTGGCGACGGTGGCGAGCCTGATGCTGGCGTTGCAGGTCAAGCGCGTTGAGGTACCGGCGAACCTGGCCGAAGCGATCGATTGGCTCAAGCCGGCCGACCTGATGAATCTGGCCGACCCGACACTGCTGGTTGCCGCGTTCGCCGTGGCGTTTATCGCCAGTGCCGAAACCCTGCTGTCCGCTGCGGCGGTGGATCGCATGCACAGCGGCGTGCGTTCGGACTTCGATCGTGAACTGTCGGCGCAAGGTGTCGGCAACATGCTCTGCGGTCTGGTCGGCGCGCTGCCGATGACCGGAGTGATCGTGCGCAGTTCGGCCAACGTCCAGGCCGGTGCGACCACACGCTACTCGACGATTTTCCATGGCCTATGGCTGCTGGCATTCGTGCTGTTGCTGTCGAGCGTGCTGCAAAGCATTCCGGTGGCGAGTCTGGCGGGTGTGCTGGTGTATACCGGCTTCAAGCTGGTCGACCTGAAAGCCTTCCGTGGTCTGGGTCGATACGGGCGGATGCCGATGTTCACCTACGCCGCTACAGCGTTGGCGATCATCTTCACTGACCTGCTCACCGGTGTGCTGATCGGCTTCGGTCTGACCATGTTGAAGCTGGCATTCAAGGCTTCGCGCCTGAAGATCAGCCTGATCGACTTGCCGCAGGACGGCGAGATGGAACTGCGTCTGGTTGGTGCAGCGACGTTCCTCAAAGTGCCGGCGCTGACTCAAGTGCTGGGCAGCATTCCCCACGGTACGACGGTACATGTGCCGCTGAACAACCTCAGCTACATCGACCACTCGTGTCTGGAGTTGCTTGAGGAATGGGGCCGGGCGAATGCGGCGAAGGGGTCGAAGCTGTTGATCGAATCGCGTGGGTTGAAGCGACGGCTTGAGGGGCGGGTGCGGACCAATACCGGGATTGGTGCGGCTGGCTAGATCTTCCTGCCTGAGCACAAACCCTGTGGGAGCGAGCCTGCTCGCGAAAGCGGTGTATCAGCCAACAGAGATGTTGAATGATCGACCGCATTCGCGAGCAGGCTCGCTCCCACATTGCATCTATGGTGTATGAGGGTTACGCAGCAGGCTGATCCAGCTCAAGCCCCACACCCAACCGGCGGCTCATGCACGGCCAGCGTTTCCACGCCGCGCCAGTGTCCGGGCTGCTGAGTTTTTCGCGGTAGGCTTCTACCGACTCCAAAGCAAAACTCTCTTCGTTGAGCATCTCGTCGATCGCGTGATGCACCGCTTCGTCCAGTTGGTTGGCGAATTCCTCACCGATCAATTGGTGAGCAATCAGGTTGGCGACCGTCATGTCCAAGGGGATCAATGGCTGGCCGAAATGCTTGATGTACAGGTCGTTGACCTCTTCGACAAAACGGTGTGCCAGATAGGCCTCGTCGAGCAGGCTGTCCAGGCCGACGTGCCCAGCCATGATCGCCGGCGGCTGGAGGAAATACTGCTCGGCGATCTTCAGCACCGGTTTGATCTGCGATTCGATTCCCGCTTCCCTGGCGACTTCATTGGCTGCATCCAGCAGGTCTGGTACTTCATCGATGTAGGCGGCGACAAAACGTGTCAGAACGCCCTGGGCGTCGGCTTCCGGCAACTGGATCGCCGGGTGCAGGTGAGGCAGCTTGCTTTCCAGCTGACGGGTCAGCAGGCCGGTGTCTTTTTCGTGCTGTTGGGCTTGTTGGATCTGCTCGCGCAATGCGGCGGTGTTCATGAAAACTCCAGGAAACAAGGCAATGAAATAGGGAAGACATAACTTAGCTGGCTTACGAAAAACGCTAAGACGCATTTGTCATAATTATTTCATCCTTGATGCAGCTGCGTTATATCCATTCGCCACCACTTGTCTGCATCCTTCTCCATTCGGGCACTTGAACGCAAGCGCCGGGTGTTTCAGCTCATTTACGTGCCCGGGTTGCAAATCCCGGGCGCTGTCTATACTCGCCAATGAATGGAGTTAGCTGATGACGCCCGACTGCACCCGCAGCAAGGCCCGGCGATTCAAGTTCGTAGTCTGATGCAGCCGCTCCCTTGCCGCAGGCGATACGCCGGCGGGATAACAAGAACGATAAGGGGAACCCGCAATGATGCGACATCCACATGTCTGGATGGGCCTCCTGTTGTGGTCGATTTTCAGCCCGGCCAACGCGGCATGGACTGTGAATATGGCGCCTGGAGCGACTGAAATCAGTCACGCAGTATTCGACCTGCACATGACCATTTTCTGGATCTGTGTGGTGATCGGGATCATCGTCTTCGGCGCCATGTTCTGGTCGATGATGGTGCACCGCCGCTCTACCGGCCAGGTCGCGGCCAAATTCCACGAAAGCACCGGCGTCGAGATCATGTGGACCATCGTGCCGCTGCTGATCCTGGTGGCCATGGCCGTCCCTGCCACCGCGACGCTGATCAAGATGTACGACACCAGCGAGCCGGACATCGATATCCAGATCACCGGTTATCAGTGGAAGTGGCACTACAAATACCTGGGCCAGGACGTCGAGTTCTTCAGCAACCTGGCCACCCCCGCCGAGCAGATCCACAACAAGGAAGCCAAGGGCGAGCATTACTTGCTCGAAGTCGACAAGCCGCTGGTGCTGCCGATCGGCGCCAAGGTGCGCTTTCTGGTGACCTCGGCTGACGTCATTCACTCATGGTGGGTGCCGGCGTTTGCGGTCAAGCGCGATGCGATTCCCGGGTTCGTCAATGAGGCCTGGACGCGCATCGACAAGCCTGGCCTCTACCGTGGCCAGTGCGCCGAATTGTGCGGCAAGGACCACGGCTTCATGCCGATCGTGGTCGAGGTCAAGGAACAGGCCGACTACGAAAAATGGCTCGCCGAGCGCAAGGCCGAGGCCGCGCAGCTCAAAGAACTGACCAGCAAGGAATGGACCCTCGACGAGCTCAAGGAGCGCGGTGACAAGGTCTATCACACCACTTGCGTGGCCTGTCACCAAGCCGAAGGCCAGGGCCTGCCGCCGATGTTCCCGGCACTCAAGGGCTCGAAAATCGCCACCGGGCCGATCAAGGATCACCTGAGCATCGTCTACCACGGCAAACCGGGCACCGCCATGGCGGCGTTCGGCAAACAGCTGTCGGAAGTCGATATCGCAGCGGTCGTGACTTACGAACGTAACGCCTGGGGCAACAACAAGGGCGACATGGTCACGCCAAAAGAAGTGCTGGAGCTGAAACAGGCGGAAAGCAAATGAGCCGGTCAATTGCGTATTCAGTGAACCGGTCGGGGCAGCGCGCCCTGGCCTGCCCCGTCCACTTTCGTGAAGGAGACCGGCCATGAGCGCTGTCATCGATGACCACGGTCACGCCGACCACGCCCACGGCCCCGCCAAAGGCCTGATGCGCTGGGTGCTGACCACCAACCACAAGGACATCGGCACGCTGTACCTGTGGTTTGCCTTCTGCATGTTCCTGCTCGGCGGCTCGTTCGCCATGGTCATTCGCGCCGAGCTGTTCCAGCCCGGCCTGCAGATCGTGCAGCCGGAATTCTTCAACCAGATGACCACCATGCACGGTCTGGTCATGGTGTTCGGTGCGGTGATGCCGGCATTCGTCGGTCTCGCCAACTGGATGATTCCGCTGATGGTCGGCGCGCCCGACATGGCCCTGCCACGGATGAACAACTTCAGTTTCTGGCTGTTGCCGGCAGCGTTTCTGCTGCTGGTCTCGACGCTGTTCACCCCCGGTGGCGGGCCGAATTTCGGCTGGACGTTCTACGCGCCGCTGTCGACGACTTATGCACCGGAAAGCGTGACGTTCTTCATCTTCGCCATCCACTTGATGGGCATCAGTTCGATCATGGGCGCGATCAACGTAGTCGCGACCATCCTCAACCTGCGCGCACCCGGCATGACCCTGATGAAAATGCCGCTGTTCGTGTGGACCTGGCTGATCACCGCGTTTCTGCTGATCGCAGTGATGCCGGTGCTCGCTGGCTGCGTGACGATGATGCTCATGGACATCCACTTCGGCACCAGTTTCTTCAGTGCTGCCGGCGGCGGTGACCCGGTGCTGTTCCAGCATGTGTTCTGGTTCTTCGGCCACCCCGAGGTGTACATCATGATCCTGCCGGCGTTCGGCGCGGTCAGCCAGATCATCCCGACCTTCGCGCGCAAACCGCTGTTCGGCTACACCTCGATGGTCTACGCCACGGCGAGCATCGCGTTCCTGTCGTTCATCGTCTGGGCGCACCACATGTTCGTGGTCGGCATCCCGCTGGTGGGCGAGTTGTTCTTCATGTACGCGACCATGCTGATCGCCGTGCCTACGGGTGTGAAAGTGTTCAACTGGGCCAGCACCATGTGGCAGGGCTCGATGACCTTCGAGACGCCGATGCTGTTTGCCGTGGCGTTCGTCATCCTGTTCTCGATCGGTGGTTTTTCCGGGCTGATGCTGGCAATCGCCCCGGCGGACTTCCAGTACCAGGACACCTACTTCGTTGTCGCGCACTTCCACTACGTGCTGGTGCCCGGGGCGATCTTCGGCATCTTCGCCTCGGCCTATTACTGGCTGCCGAAGTGGACCGGGCACATGTACGACGAAACCCTCGGCAAGCTGCATTTCTGGCTGTCGTTCGTGGGCATGAACCTGACCTTTTTCCCGATGCACTTCGTCGGCCTTGCGGGGATGCCGCGACGGATTCCGGATTACAACTTGCAGTTCGCCGATTTCAACATGGTCTCGTCGATCGGCGCGTTCATGTTTGGCGCCACGCAGATCTTCTTCCTGTTCATCGTCATCAAGACCATCCGTGGCGGCGCACCGGCCCCGGCCAAACCGTGGGACGGCGCCGAAGGGCTGGAGTGGAGCGTGCCGTCGCCGGCGCCGTATCACACCTTCACCACGCCGCCGGAAGTGAAATGAACACCTCCTGTTTTTTGCAATGTGTGCAGAGGCACAGATCCCCAGTGGATGCTCACAGATCTTCTGTGGATGTACACAGATCCCCTCACCACAGCATCACCGGCCACCAGGGAACACGAGGGAGGCATGAACCATGGCTGACTCGATCTCGCTGAAGAAACTCGTCACCCGTCTGCTGCTGGTGGTGGTGGCGATGTTCGTCTTCGGTTTCGCCCTGGTGCCGATCTACGACGTGATGTGCAAAGCCTTCGGCATCAACGGCAAGACCGGCGGCCAGTATGCAGGCGAGCAAGTGGTCGACACGTCGCGCCAGGTGCGCGTGCAGTTTCTCTCGACCAACACCGCCGACATGCCGTGGGACTTTTACCCGAAACACGACGAGCTGACCGCCAACCCTGGGGCGGTCAACGAAATGGTGTTCATCGCACGCAATCCCACCGACAAACCGATGAGTGCGCAAGCGGTGCCGAGTATTGCGCCGAGCAACGCCGCGGCGTTTTTTCACAAGACCGAATGCTTTTGTTTTACCCAGCAGGTGCTGCAGCCCGGTGAACAGATCGAAATGCCGGTGCGTTTCATCGTTGACCGCGACATGCCCAAGGAAGTGAAGCACCTGACGCTGTCCTACACGCTGTTCGATATCACCGCCCGACATCCGCCGGTGGCTGTTAACACTGGCGGTTGAGCGTGGCCGATAAGGAGAACAATAAATGGCAACTCATGAGCATTATTACGTCCCGGCCCAGAGCAAATGGCCGATCATCGCCACGCTCGGGATGTTCGTCACCGTGTACGGCCTGGCCACCTGGTTCAACGATCTCAAGGCCGCACGCCCGGATTCCCACGGCCCGCTGATCTTTTTCGTCGGCGGCCTGCTGCTGGCGTACATGTTGTTCGGCTGGTTCGGTGCGGTGATCAAGGAAAGTCGTGCGGGGTTGTACAGCCCACAACTGGACCGTTCGTTCCGCTGGGGCATGAGCTGGTTTATCTTTTCCGAGGTGATGTTTTTCGTCGCCTTCTTCGGCGCGCTGTTCTATGTGCGCCATGTGTCCGGGCCGGCGCTGGGCGGTGAGGGGCCGAAAGGCATCGCGCACATGCTCTGGCCGAACTTCGAATTTGTCTGGCCGCTGCTGCACACACCTGATCCGAAACTGTTCCCGCCGCCAAAAGAAGTCATCAGCCCGTGGGGCCTGCCGCTGCTCAACACGATCCTGCTGGTCAGCTCCAGCGTGACCATCACCATCGCCCACCATGCGCTGAAGAAAGGCCATCGCGGCGCACTGAAACTGTGGCTGGCGATCACCGTACTGCTGGGCATCGCGTTCCTCGGTTTCCAGGCCGAGGAATACATCCACGCCTATAAAGAGCTGGGGCTGACCCTCGGCTCGGGCATCTACGGCGCGACGTTCTTCATGCTCACCGGATTCCACGGCGCCCACGTGACCATCGGCACCATCATCCTGTTCGTGATGCTGATGCGGATCATGAAGGGCCACTTCGACAACGAGCACCAGTTCGGTTTCGAGGCGGCGAGCTGGTACTGGCACTTCGTCGATGTGGTGTGGATCGGTTTGTTCTTCTTCGTTTACGTCCTCTGACTGCTGGCGCTACCAGGGCGCATGGGACACCAACTGGCCGCTGTAGAAACCCCAGGCCATCAGGCCGACGGTGCCCACGGCCAGTGCCACCCGAACACTCAAGGCGATGACCAGGCGATTGGAGCTGCTGTCGTCCTTGACCAGGAAAAACAGGCCGCTGAACAGGCTGACGACCGTGGCAATCAGCATCAGGACGATCGCTGCTTTGAACATGGCAAGACTCCGGGGGACAGGCGATGCAATTGAGTATAGCGATCGCGATGACTGACTTTATGGCGCGCCCATGAAGCGCTTTAGCCCGGGCGTGATTCCCACTGTCGTGGTGGCGCTGTTGCTGCCGCTGATGGTTGCGCTGGGCTTCTGGCAACTGGGCCGGGGCGCGGAGAAAACCGCGCTGCTGGCCAGTTATGCCGAACGTCGCGTGGCCGAACCGCTGGCCAGCAGTGAACTGCTCGGCAACGCCGACCCGGCTTACCGCCGCGTGCGCCTGCACGGCCAGTTCGACCCCGCCCATACCCTGTTGCTCGACAACCGCCAGCGTGGCGGCAAGGTCGGCGTTGAATTGCTGCAACCGTTTCAGGATCAACGCAGCGGTCTGTGGCTGCTGGTCAATCGCGGCTGGCTGCCTTGGCCCGACCGGCGTGTGCCGCCGCAATTTACAACACCCGCCGAGACGCTGACGCTCGACGCCTGGGTCTACGTCGCTCCCGGCGCGACGTTCCAGTTGCACGCCGATCCGGCCAGCAATGTCTGGCCGCAAACCATTACCGCCGTCGAGCCGGGCAAATTGTGGCGAACCCTGGAGCGCGACGGCTTCGCCTACGAATTACGCGCCGAACCCGGCCCGGTCAGCTATCAGACCGATTGGCCGGTAGTCGCGATGGGGCCGGAAAAACACCTCGGCTACGCCGTGCAATGGTTCGCCATGGCCACGGCCCTGCTTGGGCTCTACCTCTATTTCGGCTGGCACCACGCAAAGGAGAAACGCCATGGGAAGCGCCATGAATCCACCCAGCATGTCTGAGGCCAAACCTGCCCCCAGCCGCCGGCGCGGGCGCATTCAGTTGTTGCTGATCGTGCTTGGCGTGGTCGGGCCGATGCTGCTCGCCACCGGCATGTACAAATTGCAGTTCTGGGTGCCGGAAGGACGCAGCTATCACGGCGAGCTGATCGGCAACGGCCAGACCCGCGCCGACCTCGGCGTGCAGGCCGACGAGCAGCGCTGGCAGATTCTGGTCACGGCGCCGAAGGATTGCGCCGTCGATTGCCAGCAACTGGTTTATCTGGCGCGGCAGATCCAGATCAGCCTCGGCCGCGAAGCCGGCCGCGCCAGCCACGCCCTCGCCGCCGCGCAACCACTGAGCGCCGATTACGCCGCCAAACTCGATCGCGAATATCCACAGTTGCAGCGCTATCCGCTGGATGCCGGCGTGTTCGCCAGGACCACCGGCGACAAAGCCGTGCCGCAGCTGTGGATCGTCGACCCGCACGGCAATCTGGTGCTGCGTTACGAGCCGAATGTGAAGGGCAAGGATCTGCTTAACGACCTGCGGCATCTGCTGAAACTGTCGAACATCGGATGAGGGCATCGTCATGGCCAAACCTGGATTTCGCCTCGCGCTGTTTGCCACCCTGCTGGCACTGATTGTGGTGTTGCTCGGCGCCTATACGCGCCTGACCCATGCCGGCCTCGGCTGCCCGGACTGGCCAGGCTGCTACGGCTTTATCAGCGTGCCGAAAAGCGAGGCGCAACTGGCCCATGCCGAACTGCACTTCCCTGACGCGCCAGTGGAGGCGCACAAGGGCTGGAACGAGATGATTCACCGCTACTTCGCCGGCACCCTCGGTTTGCTGATTTCAGTGCTGGCCGGGCGCGCCTGGGTCAACCGGCGCCATCCGGGCCAGCCGGTGAAACTGCCGCTGTTTCTGCTGGCGGTGGTCATCGCCCAAGCGGCGTTCGGTATGTGGACGGTGACGCTCAAGCTCTGGCCGCAAGTGGTCACCGGGCACTTGCTCGGCGGCTTTGCCACGTTGAGTCTGCTGTTCCTGCTGACGCTGAGGTTGTCCGGCGTGCTGCCGGCGCTGACGGTACCCAAGCGCCTGCAATACTGGGCGACGGCGGGCCTGCTGCTGGTGATCGGCCAGATCGCTTTGGGCGGCTGGGTCAGTTCCAACTATGCAGCGGTGGCCTGCATCGACTTCCCCACCTGCCATGGTCAATGGCTGCCGCCGGCGGACTTCGCCAATGGTTTCCACCTGACCCAGCACATCGGCCCGAATTATCTCGGCGGGCAACTCGATAGCGATGCACGCACGGCGATTCACCTGACTCACCGCATCGGCGCTTTGCTAGTGACGGTCGTACTGCTCGGTCTGGCCTGGCAGTTGAAAGCGGTAGGCATGACCCGATTGGCCGGATTGCTGCTGATCGCCCTTGCGGCGCAGATCACCCTCGGCATCAGCAACGTGCTGTTTCATCTGCCGCTGCCGGTGGCCGTCGCCCATAACGCTGGCGGTGCGGCGCTGTTGCTGACGCTGGTACTGGTCAATTACCACGCCCGCACCAGCCTGCTGCGGGTGAGCCAACCGGTGCTGGCGCGCTGGCGCTTGAGTGCGCACAAACCTGCCGTTGCGCCCATCGCATTGAAAGGAGAAACGCCATGGCGAGTCTGATCGGCGAGCGTGCGGCGCAAGCGCTGTGGCGCGATTATCTGGAGCTGACCAAACCGAAAGTCGTGGTGCTGATGCTGATCACCTCGCTGGTCGGCATGTTCCTCGCCACCCGCGCGGGCGTACCGTGGACAGTGCTGGTGTTTGGCAATCTGGGCATTGCGTTGTGTGCCGGCGGTGCGGCGGCGGTCAATCATGTGGTCGATCGGCGCATCGATGCGGTAATGGCGCGCACGCACAAACGTCCCTTGGCCGAAGGCCGGGTTTCACCTGCGGCGGCGCTGACCTTCGCCTTGGTGCTGGCGCTGCTCGGTCAGGCGCTGCTGCTGACCTTCACCAATCAGCTGACCGCTTGGCTGACCCTCGCTTCACTACTCGGTTACGCGGTGGTCTACACCGGTTTCCTCAAACGCGCGACGCCGCAGAACATCGTCATCGGCGGCCTCGCTGGCGCGGCGCCACCGCTGCTCGGCTGGACCGCCGCCACCGGCCATGTCAGCGCCGAACCGCTGTTGCTGGTGCTGATCATCTTCGCCTGGACCCCGCCGCATTTCTGGGCGCTGGCGATTCATCGCAAGGAGGAATACGCCAAGGCCGACATTCCGATGCTGCCGGTGACCCATGGCGAGCACTACACCAAAGTGCACATTCTGCTCTACACATTTGCGTTGCTGGCGGTGAGTCTGCTGCCGTACGTGATTCACATGAGCGGCGTGCTGTATCTGGTCTGCGCGCTGGCGTTGGGCGCGAGGTTTCTGCAATGGGCCGTGGTGCTGTACCGTGGCAGTCGGCCGCACGCGGCGATCAACACCTTCAAGTACTCTATCTGGTACTTGTTCCTGTTGTTCATCGCCCTGCTCGTAGACCACTACTTACTGTTGAACCTATGACCCGAACCCAGAAAACCGTCTTCATCCTCGTCGCCGTGATCGCGCTGATCCTCGGGCTTACCGTGAATAAAGTGCTGAACGGCAAAGGCCAGGGCGACCCGACTGCGCTGATCGACGCCGGCATTATCCTGCTGCCGCAGAGTCGCAACCTGCCGGACGTGACCATGACCGATCAGGACGGCAAACCGGTTGCCATCGACGAGTTGAAAGGCAAGTGGAGTCTGTTGTTCTTCGGCTACACCTTCTGCCCGGACATCTGCCCGACCACCCTGGCGCAACTGCGACAGATCAAGAGTGAATTGCCGAAAGAGGCTGTGGATAAATTGCAGATCGTGCTGGTCAGCGTTGACCCCAACCGCGATACGCCGAAGCAGTTGAAACAGTATCTGGGCTACTTCGATCCGCAGTTCATTGGCCTGACGCCGACATCGATCGAACAGCTGCAGAAGGTGGCGAATGCGGTGAGCATTCCGTTCATTCCGGCTGATACCAGCAAGCCGAATTACACGGTGGACCATAGCGGCAATCTGGCGGTGATCGGGCCGGATGGTACGCAGCGTGGGTTTATTCGGGCGCCGTTGAATAACACCAAACTGGTGGCGCAATTGCCGGTGATGCTCAACCGCAAATAAACGCAGAAAGCGAAAAGCCCCTCACCCTAACCCACTCCCAGAGGGAGAGGGGACTGATTGGGGGATGCTGAAGCAATACGCCGTGTAAGCGCTGTGCTGAATCCATAATCGACTGGATCTTTCAGGTCGATGCATAGCGCCAGACACCTCGGTCGGCCCCCTCTACCTCTGGGAGAGGGCTGGGGTGAGGGGCAGCTTCAAAGCAGGTCCAAAGCCAGACACCAGACACAAAAAAGGGGACGCCATTGGCGTCCCCTTTTTCATTGCAGCCATCCAAATCAGAACGCCGGCAATACCGCGCCTTTGTACTTCTCGGTAATGAACTGCTTCACTTGCGGGCTGTGCAGCGCAGCCGCCAGTTTCTTCATCGCGTCGCTGTCCTTGTTGTCAGCGCGGGACACGAGGATGTTCACGTACGGCGAGTCGTTGCCTTCGATCACCAGCGCATCCTTGGACGGATCAAGCTTGGCTTCCAGCGCGTAGTTGGTGTTGATCAGCGCCAGATCGACCTGGGTCAGCACGCGCGGAATGGTCGCGGCTTCCAGTTCACGGATCTTCAGGTCTTTCGGATTCTCGGCGATGTCTTTGACGGTCGACAGAATGTTCTTCGAATCCTTGAGCTTGATCACGCCAGCCTTGTCCAGCAGCAACAGCGCACGGCCGCCGTTGGTGGCGTCGTTCGGGATCACCACGTTGGCACCGCCGGGCAGGTCTTTCAGATCCTTGATCTTGCTCGAATAAGCGCCCAGTGGCTCCAGATGCACGCCTGTCACAGCGACCAGATCAGTGCCCTTGGCCTTGTTGAATTCATCAAGATACGGCTGGTGCTGGAAGAAGTTCGCGTCCAGACGCTTTTCCGCGACCTGTACGTTCGGCTGAATGTAGTCGGTGAAGACCTTGACCTTCAGATCCACGCCTTCCTTGGCCAGGGCCGGTTTGACGAACTCGAGGATTTCCGCGTGCGGCACCGGGGTGGCGGCAACGGTCAGGGTCTCGGCGTGGGCCGAAAACGCCGCAACAGCGGCGAAAGCAGCGAAAGCAGCGATCAGTTTTTTCATTCAGCTAACTCCTTGTGAGGGCGCCCGCCAGCGAATGGCCGGCGCCTCTTGATTAAAAAACCGCTTATTTGCGCGAGAAATGCACGACCAGGCGGTCGCCAACCATTTGCAGCACTTGCACCAGAATCAACAGCAGCACCACGGTGACGATCATCACGTCGGTCTGGAAACGCTGGTAGCCGAAACGGATCGCCAGGTCGCCCAGACCACCGGCGCCGACCACACCGGCCATCGCCGTGTAGGACACCAGTGTAATCGCTGTCACCGTAATCGCTGCGAAGATGCCCGGACGGGCTTCCGGCAGCAGGGCGTTCATGATGATCTGCCGCGTGGTCGCGCCCATCGACTGGGTCGCTTCGATGATGCCGCGATCGACTTCGCGCAGCGCGGTTTCCACCAGACGCGCGAAGAACGGCGTAGCACCCACCACCAGCGGCGGAATCGCCCCGGCCACGCCCAGCGAGGTGCCGGTGATCAGCACGGTGAACGGAATCATCACGATCAGCAGAATGATGAATGGCAGCGAACGCAAGATGTTCACCACCAGCGACAGCACGGCGTAGAGGCCACGGTTTTCCAGCAACTGGCGCGGGCTGCAGAGAAACAGCAGCACCCCCAGCGGCAGGCCGAGCAGCACGGTGAACAGCAGCGAACCGCCGAGCATCAGCATGGTGTCGCCAGTCGCCAGCCAGATTTCGTACCAGTCGATATTGGCGAAGAAACTCATCAGGTCAGCCATTAGCGCAACACCTCCATGTGAACGTCAGCGGCGGTGAAGCGGGCAAACGCCGCCTCCATGTCGCCACCGGTGACAGCGAGGGTCAGTTGCCCGTACGGAATGTCTTTGATGCGGTCGATGCGACCGGCAAGGATGCTGTAGTCGACGCCGGTTTCCCGGGCGACGGTGCCGAGCAACGGCGCGTAGGTCGCTTCACCCTGGAAGGTCAGACGCACGATGCGCCCGGGCACGTGGGCGAAATCGTCACGCTGCTCGCTCTCGTCAATCTGCTCGCTTTCCTGGACGAAACGTTTGGTGGTCGGGTGCTGCGGATGCAGGAACACATCGGCCACCGGACCCTGCTCGACGATCACGCCGGCGTCCATCACCGCGACCTGATCGCAGACGCGCCGGATCACGTCCATTTCGTGGGTGATCAGGACAATGGTCAGTTTCAGTTCGCGATTGATTTCCGCCAGCAGTTGCAGGACCGATGCGGTGGTCTGCGGGTCGAGGGCGCTGGTGGCCTCGTCGCACAGCAGAATCTTCGGCTTGGTCGCCAGCGCACGGGCGATGCCGACGCGCTGCTTCTGACCGCCGGACAGTTGCGCCGGGTACTTTTTCGCGTGGTCGGACAAACCGACCCGCGCCAGCAGCTCGGCCACTCGTTGATTGATTTCACTGATCGACAGCTCACCGGCCAGGGTCAGCGGCAGGGCCACGTTGTCGGCGACGGTCTTGGAGGCGAGCAGATTGAAGTGCTGGAAGATCATCCCGACCTGCTGGCGGAAACGGCGCAGTCCGTTGGCGTCCAGTGCGGTGACTTCTTCGCCGTCGACGATGATCTTGCCGCCACTGGAATCTTCCAGGCGATTGATCAGACGCAGCAGGGTACTTTTGCCCGCACCGGAATGGCCAATCAGGCCGAACACCTGGCCGTTCTCGATGGCGAGACTGGTCGGGTGCAGCGCGGGAATATCCTTACCGGCAACGCGGTAAGTCTTGTGGACGTTTTGAAACTCGATCACGTAGCGAACCTTGTGGGGCGCGTTGGAAAAGGATCAGCGGTTAGCCGGGCGCGCATTTTAGCCTGTCCGTATAGAGGTTCTTAGCATTTATTTCGCAATTAACCTTCAATTTGGCAATAACGCGATCAAAGGTCAGATAAACGGAACGGCTGAAACGCTCATCAGTCACTACTTAAGCGACTTGAAACCCCTGGGTGCCGTGCCCGGGAATCACTCAAGGGTCTTCGGAAGGCATCCGGGGCCAAACGAGGAGTTTACGTCTGATGAGCATCAAAAAGCCTGCACCTGATAAAAGCGAAATGGCCGGGACCGATACCCCGGATCGCGCCAACACCAACGCCAAGCTCGACAGCCTGGAAGAATTCCGTTCCGACGCCACCGGTCAGGCGCTACGCACCAATCAGGGCGTGAAGATCGCCGACAACCAGAACACCCTCAAAGCCGGGCCGCGCGGGCCGTCGCTGCTGGAAGATTTCATCATGCGTGAAAAGATCACGCACTTTGACCATGAGCGCATTCCGGAGCGTATCGTCCATGCGCGCGGTACCGGCGCCCACGGTTTCTTTCAGACCTACGAGAACCATGCAGCGCTGACCAAGGCCGGTTTCCTGCAGGATCCGGGTAAGAAAACCCCGGTGTTCGTGCGTTTTTCTACGGTGCAGGGGCCACGGGGTTCCGGCGATACCGTGCGTGACGTGCGCGGCTTTGCGGTGAAATTCTTTACCGACGAGGGTAACTTCGACCTGGTCGGCAACAACATGCCGGTGTTCTTCATTCAGGACGCGATCAAGTTCCCGGACTTCGTCCACGCGGTGAAACCCGAGCCGCACAACGAAATCCCGACCGGCGGCTCGGCTCACGACACGTTCTGGGACTTCGTCTCGCTGGTGCCGGAATCGGCGCACATGGTCATCTGGGCGATGTCCGACCGGGCGATCCCGAAAAGCCTGCGCAGCATGCAGGGCTTTGGCGTACACACCTTCCGCCTGATCAACGCCGAGGGCAAATCACGCTTCGTCAAATTCCACTGGCGCCCTACCGCCGGCACTTGCTCGCTGGTGTGGGACGAGGCGCAGAAGCTCGCCGGTAAGGACACCGACTACCACCGCCGCGACCTGTGGGAAGCGATCGAGATGGGCGATTACCCGGAATGGGAACTGGGCGTGCAGATCGTCGAAGAAGAGAACGAACACGATTTCGACTTCGACATCCTCGACCCGACCAAGATCATTCCAGAAGAAATCGTCCCGATTACGCCGCTGGGCAAAATGACCCTGAACCGCAACCCGGACAACTTCTTCGCCGAAACCGAGCAGGTCGCCTTCTGCCCTGGCCACATTGTGCCGGGTATCGACTTCTCCAATGACCCGTTGCTGCAAGGTCGGCTGTTTTCCTATACCGACACGCAGATCAGCCGACTCGGCGGGCCGAACTTCCATGAGCTGCCGATCAATCGTCCGGTGGCGCCGTTCCACAACGGCCAGCGCGATGCGCAACACCGCACCACCATCGACAAGGGGCGTGCCTCGTACGAGCCGAACTCGATCGACGGCGGTTGGCCAAAAGAAACCCCGCCAGCGGCACAGGACGGTGGTTTCGAGAGCTACCCGGAGCGCATCGATGCGGCGAAGATCCGTCAGCGCAGCGAGTCGTTCAGCGATCACTTCTCCCAGGCCCGCTTGTTCTTCAACAGCATGAGCGACCACGAAAAAGAGCACATCATCGCTGCCTACAGCTTCGAGCTGGGCAAGGTCGAGCGTGAGTTCATCCGTGCCCGTGAAGTGAACGAGATCCTCGCCAATATCGACCTGACCCTGGCCAAACGTGTGGCTGAAAACCTTGGTTTGCCGGCACCCGCCAAAGGCACGGTCGAAGTGCGCAAGACCTCGCTGGAGCAATCGCCAGCGCTGAGCCAGGCCAACCTGCTGCCAGGCAACATCAAGACGCGCAAAGTGGCGATTCTCGCGGCCAACGGCGTTGATGCTGCAGCCATCGATGCGATGAAGAAAGCACTTGAAGCCGAAGGCGCCCACGCGAAACTGCTCGGCCCGACCTCGGCGCCAGTGAAGACCGCTGACGGCAAGGCATTGCCGGTGGATGCGTCGATGGAAGGCATGCCTTCAATTGCGTTCGATGCGGTGTTCGTACCGGGTGGCGCGGCGTCGATTACCGCGTTGAGCGGTGACGGCGTGGCGTTGCACTACCTGCTCGAAGCCTACAAGCACCTGAAGGCGGTCGCGCTGCACGGCGAGGCCAAGCAATTGCAGGACTTGCTGAAGCTGGATGCGGATGCTGGGCTGCTGCAGGGCGCGGATGTAGGGGCGTTGACCAAACCGTTCTTCGCCGCGATCGGCGAGCATCGGGTCTGGGCGCGGGAGCCTAAGGCCAAGGCTATTCCGGCTTAAGATCTTTATTGGTTGAGAGGACGCTTTCGCGAGCAGGCTCGCTCCCACAGGTACGCTGTTGCACCTGTGGGAGCGAGCCTGCTCGCGAAGCTTTTTATGGCTTGCGCGGACTTAAAACCATCTGCGCCGGAACCGTGCGCAAGATCTGCTTCTCGATCTGCAAATCAAAATCAGGATCGAGCTTCTTTACTCGCTTGCTCAGCAACGTCGCCAGCCACGGATAATCCGCGGTGCGCGGCGCCTGGATGCTGACGGCGCATTCGTAATTCACCACATCGGCGGCGATAGCATCGAGTTGTCGTTGCAGCTTGTGAATATCGCCGATGTTCAACGCAACAGTGGTGCTCTCGGCGGTCGGGTCGATGACCTTGGCTTTCGGCCTGGCTTCGGCAGCCAGCAACGCGGCCTCGGCCTTTTCCAGCTCGGCCTTGCGCGCTTCGGTGATCGCGCCGTTGACGCCGCCGGTCAGCGCTGGCGCCTTGGGCATCAGAGCACGGGCGCGGCTGAGCGCGGTGGCGGCAGCGTTGACATCGCCCTTTTGCAGAACGATCTGGCTGCGGCGCAGGTACGCCTCGGCCAGCTGCCGCTGGTACTGCTCAAGGGACTGATCGTTGGGGGTCGCGGCCTGCAACGCGGCCAACTGGTCTTCGGCGGTGGCCAGTTCGCTGCTGGCCAGGCTTTGCTCCAGCTGTGCGATGGCCGTAGCCCGCGCATCGGGGACTTCAGCCACCGGCGGCGTGCTTTGGCAGGCGCCCAGCAGCACTGAAAATGCGACAAGGAGCAGATAACGGGAGGCGAACGGCTTCATTCCTGCGACTCTCTAATTGCGCAAAAAGCGGCCAAGTCTACACCCCACGACGGGGCAGAACAAAACTCAACAGAAACAGCGCGGCTGCCGTCACAACGATAGACGGCCCCGCCGGAGTGTCCTTGAACCACGACAACGCCAGCCCGCCGCACACCGCGAGCATGCCCAGCAGGCTCGCGCCCAAGGCCATCTGCTCCGGCGAACGGGCGTGACGCTGTGCCGCAGCCGCCGGGATGATCAGTAGCGATGTAATCAGCAACACCCCGACGATTTTCATCGCCACGGCGATCACCACCGCGATCAACAGCATCAGCGCCAAGCGCAAACCCGCAACCGGCAAGCCTTCGACCCGCGCCAGTTCTTCGTGCACGGTGACCGCCAGCAGCGGTCGCCACAGCGTCACCAGCAACACCAGCACCGCCGCGGTGCCACCGAGAATCCACGCAAGATCGCTCGGACTGATTGCCAGCAAGTCGCCGAACAGATAGGCCATCAGGTCGATCCGCACTTCATGCATGAAGCTTAGTACCACCAGGCCGAGAGAGAGGGTGCTCGGTGCAAGAATTCCCAACAGGGTGTCGGATGCCAGTGGCTGACGCTGTTGCAGCGTCACCAAGAGCACCGCCAGCAGCAGGCAACCGACCGTCACCGCCACCGTCGGGCTGACGTCCAGCAGAAAGCCCAGCGCCACGCCAAGCAACGCGGCGTGGGACAGGGTATCGCCGAAATAGGCCATGCGCCGCCACACCACAAACGAGCCGAGCGGTCCGGCCACCAGCGCCAGGGCCAGACCTGCAAGCAGGGCATACAAAAGAAAATCAGCCATGCTTGCAGCCGTCTCCATGAACATGAGGTTGCCCGCCGAGCGGACCTTTGACCACCGAACCGTGCAGGTCGTGGGCGTGGTCGTGATGGTGGTGATAGATCGCCAGACTCGGCGCATTCTTGCCGAACAACTCGACAAATGCCGGATCGCCGCTGACCTGCTCGGGATGCCCGGAGCAGCAGACGTGACGATTGAGGCAGACCACCTGATCGGTGGTGCTCATCACCAGATGCAAATCGTGGGACACCATCAGCACGCCGCAACCGTGGCGGTCGCGCAGACGGGTGATCAGGCTGTACAGCTCGGCCTGCCCGGCCACGTCGACGCCCTGCACCGGTTCATCCAGCACCAACAGTTCCGGCTCGCGCAGCAGTGCCCGAGCCAGCAGCACGCGCTGCATTTCGCCGCCGGAAACGCTCTGCACCGGGCTGTCGATCACGTGTTCGGCGCCAACTTCCTTCAACGCGGCCAAGGCACGCGAACGATCGACGCCAGGCACCAGGCGCAGGAAGCGCAGCACTGACAGCGGCAGCGTCGGGTCAACATGCAGTTTCTGCGGCATGTAACCGACGCGCAATTTCGGCTTGCGCCAGACGCTGCCACTGTTCGGCTTCAACAGCCCGAGCACGGCGCGTACCAGCGTGGTCTTGCCGGCGCCATTGGGGCCGATCAGGGTGACGATCTGCCCCGGCTCGACGCTCAGCTCGATGTTGTCCAGCACGGTCTGCCCGGCAAACGTGACGGCGACCTGCTCCAGACGGATCAGCGCGTTGCTCATCAGGCCCCCTGGCAACCGGCGCACAGACCAACCACTTCGACCGTCTGCGCTTCGACGATGAAACCCACGTCCTTGGCGCTGCTAACGATCGCGTCGCTGATCACTTTTTGCTCAAGTTCGATGGCGGCGTGGCACTCGCGGCAGATCAGGAACTGGCCCTGATGCGCGTGTTCAGGATGCACGCAGCCAACGAAGGCGTTGAGCGACGAGATGCGATGGACCAGGCCGTTTTCGAGCAGGAAATCCAGTGCGCGGTACACGGTAGGCGGCGCTGCGCGGCGGCCGTCCTGCTCGCTGAGCACCGCGAGGATGTCATAGGCACCCAGCGGTTTGTGACTCTGCCAGACCAGTTCCAGCACGCGGCGGCGCAGGGCAGTCAGACGCAAACCTTTCTGCGCGCACAAGGTATCGGCCTCGGACAGAGCGCTGTGCACGCAATGGGAGTGGTCGTGGGGACGGCTGGCAATCGGTGTAATAGGCATGAGCGGCGACGAGATTTGCTGGAGACGTTATTATGTTACCCGTTCTCGCTTCCTTGAGTGGTCATCGTGTCCCGACTTTTTTCTGTTTTTGTGGCTTGTGTTGCCAGTTTTCTGCTGATCGGTACGGCCCAGGCCGAGGTCAAAGTGCTCACCAGTATCAAACCGTTGCAGCTGATTGCCGCTGCCGTGCAGGACGGCGTGGCGATTCCCGAGGTGCTGCTGCCGCCGGGTGCCTCCCCACACAATTACGCCCTGCGCCCGTCCGACGTACGGAAGGTGCAGTCAGTCGATCTGCTCTACTGGATCGGCCCGGACATGGAAGGTTTCCTGCCGCGCGTACTCGGCGGTCGCAGCCTGCCGAGCGTCGCCGTGCAGGATCTGCCGGGGCTCAAGCTGCGGCATTTCGGCGCGGACAACCATTCCCACGCCGAAGAGGCCGATGAGCATGATCACGATCATCGCCCCGGCTCGCTGGATGCACATTTGTGGCTGTCACCGGTCAATGCGCGGGTGATCGCCGACAAAATGGCCGCCGACCTCAGCGCCGCCGACCCGGCCAATGCCCAGCGCTATCAGAGCAATGCCAAAGCCTTCGATGAACGTCTGGATGCGCTGGATCAGCGCTTGAAGACGCGTATGGCCAATGTCGAAGGCAAGCCGTACTTCGTCTTTCACGAGGCCTTTGATTATTTCGAAGACGCTTACGGCCTGAAGCACGCGGGCGTGTTCGCGGTGGCCGCCGAAGTACAGCCCGGCGCCCAGCATGTCGCGGCGATGCGCAAGCGTTTGCAGGAAGTAGGCAAGACCTGTGTGTTCAGCGAACCGCCGTTGCGTCCGCGCCTGGCGGAAACCCTGGTGGCCGGTTTGCCGGTGAAACTCGCCGAGCTGGATGCGTTGGGCGGGTACACACCGGCGACGGCTCAGGGCTATGAGCAGGTGCTGGAAAAGTTGGGCAATGATTTGGCGGAATGCCTGGAATCTCTGTAACCCCATAGAAAAAGATCGCAGCCTTCGGCAGCTCCTACAGGGTGTACATCAATCCCTTGTAGGAGCTGCCGAAGGCTGCGATCTTTTGATCTTAAAGGGCGAAAGGCAACGGTGTGTGCACCTGCTGCCGCTGCGCCAGGCGCTGCTCGAATTCCTGCGGATCGTGAATCAACACATCCTGCCCGGCGAACTGCTCGGCGGCGATCAGGCGTGACAGCCAGAACCGCACACAAGCCACACGCAACATCGTTGGCCAGAGCTCAGCCTCCGCCGCCGTGAACGGGCGCAGCGCCGCGTAGGCACCGAGGAATGCCCGGGCGCGCGGGCCATCGATCACGCCCTCCTCGTCCGAACACCAGTCATTCAACGCGATCGCCACGTCGTACAGCATCGGCCCCGAGCAGGCGTTGTAGAAGTCGATCAACCCGGTCAGATGGGTGCCTTCGAACATGGCGTTGTCGCGGAACAGATCGGCGTGAATATTGGCGCGAGGTAGCGCAAGAATCTTCTCTTTGCGCTCGGTGATCTCATCCAGCGCCTTTTGCAGCAAGGCACGCGGCTCATCGCTCAGGTGCGAGAGAAATTCAGTGCCCTCCTCCAGCATCCAGTCCAGGCCGCGATCGGTTTTGCGCTTGATCATGCGCTCGCCCTGAGTCGCCAGATGCAGATGTGCCTGCAACTCACCGACCTGGGCGCAATGCTGGGCGTTGGCGACCTTGATGTGCTTGCCCGACAGACGCGGTTGCAGCAACGCCGGCTTGCCTTTGAGTTCACGCAGTGCCACGCCGTCAGTGGTGCGCAGGGCGTAAGGCACCGGCAGTTCGGCTTCGTGCAGCACGTCGAGCAGGTCGATGAAGAACGGCATCTCCTGCACCGGGCCGCGTTCGACCAGGGTCAGGACAAACTCGCCCTGCTCCAGACTGATGAAGAAATTGGTGTTTTCGCTGCCGGCGGCGATCCCCTGGAAATCAAGCAGGCGGCCGAGCCCGTAAGGGGCGAGAAAGGTTTCCAGCTCGGGCCGAGCCAGGGGAGTGAACACAGACATGTCTTGACTGCCAGTACGGGCGCCGCAACGGCGGCGCCACAAGTGAATTAAAAACCTACTTCCATTCGAAGATCTTCCATGACGGGATCAGCATATCCGGCTGGTCCGAGCGGATGAAGTTGGCATCCGTTCCGTCGGCGCGCACCAGAAAGTACGGCGGCGCGCCCTTCGGCGTGACCTTGATCGCATACAGGAAACCGTTCTGACGGTACTCCTGAATAGTCTTGTCGCCCTCCGTGCGGATGGTGACCTCGGGGTCGCCGCCCGGCGCATCATCCGCCGCAATCGCGGCCAGTGGTGAGACAGCGATCAACCCGACCAGCAGCAAGCGATTTAACGTACGCATGATAACCTTGTCCCTTTGTCGTCAACGGTCCCGCTATTCTAGCGCCGGACCCGCCGAAAAGGTTGATCCTGCTCATGAGCCAAGCCCCCCTCGTCCTGGTGGACGGTTCGTCTTACCTGTACCGCGCCTTTCATGCACTGCCACCACTGACCACGTCCAAAGGCCTGCCGACCGGTGCGGTCAAAGGCGTGCTGAACATGCTCAAGAGTCTGCGCAAGCAGTACCCGGACAGCCCCTTCGCCGTGGTGTTCGACGCCAAGGGCGGAACATTTCGTGACGAGATGTACGCCGAATACAAGGCCAACCGGCCGAGCATGCCCGATGACATGCGCGTGCAGATCGAGCCGCTGCACCAGAGCGTGATCGCCCTCGGCTTCCCGCTGCTGTGCGTCGACGGCGTCGAGGCCGACGATGTGATCGGCACCCTCGCCCGCAGCAGCGCGGCGGCGGATCGCCCGGTGATCATTTCCACCGGTGACAAGGACATGGCGCAACTGGTCGACGGCCACATTACCTTGGTCAACACCATGTCCGGTAGCTCGATGGATGTGGAAGGCGTGAAGGAGAAATTTGGCGTCGCACCGGAGCAGATCATCGATTATCTGGCGCTGATGGGCGATTCCTCCGACAACATTCCGGGCGTGCCGGGCATCGGCCCGAAGACGGCGTCCGGCCTGTTGGTCGGCGTAAACGGCGGTCTGACCGAGCTGTACGCCAACCTCGACATCGTGCCGACCCTGCCGATCCGTGGCGCAAAAACCCTGCCGGCCAAGCTCGAAGAGCACAAGGAAATGGCGTTCCTGTCCTATCAACTGGCGACCATCAAGGTCGACGTGCCGCTGGATATCGGCCTCGATGATCTGCAGATGGGCCAGGAAGACCCGGCCAAACTCTACGAGCTGTACACCCTGCTGGAATTCAAGAGCTGGCTCAATGATCTGGATCGCGATGCCAAGCGTCTGGAACTGAGCGCGGCGGCCGAACCTGCGCTCGCCCATGATCTTTTCAGCGCCCCGCAAGCCGAGGCACCTGCTGCCCCTGCCGAAGCCGCCTACGAAACCATCCTCGATCAGGCTCGCTTCGACGTCTGGCTGGAAAAACTGCGCAACGCCAAGCTGATCGCCTTCGACACCGAGACCACCGGCATCGACGCGCAGCGAGCGCAACTGGTCGGTCTGTCGTTCGCCGTACAGGCCAACGAAGCTGCGTACATCCCGCTGACCCACTCCTACATCGGCGTGCCGGAGCAGCTGGATCGCGACACCGTGCTGCGCGCACTCAAGCCGATTCTGGAAGACCCGAGCAAACTCAAGGTTGGCCAGCACGCCAAGTTCGACATGAACATTCTGGCCAACTGCGCCATTGGCGGCGATCAGAGTGAAGGCATCAGCGTGCGCGGCATCGCCTTCGACACCATGCTCGAGTCCTACGTACTCAATTCCACCGCGACCCGTCACGACATGGACAGCCTCGCGCAGAAGTATCTCGACCACACCACGGTGAGCTTCCAGGACATCGCCGGCAAAGGTGCCAAGCAACTGACCTTCGACCAGATCGCCCTGGAACAGGCCGGGCCGTACGCCGCCGAAGACGCCGACATCACTCTGCGCCTGCACCAGATCCTGTTCGACAAGCTCAGCGCGATTCCGAGCCTGGCCAGCGTCTTGACCGACATCGAAATCCCACTGGTACCGGTACTGGCGCGCATCGAACGCCAGGGTGCGTTCGTCGATGCCGAACTGCTCGGCATTCAGAGCATTGAGCTGGGCAACAAAATGGTCGCGCTGGAGCGTGAAGCCTTTGAAATTGCCGGGGAGGAATTCAACCTCGGCTCGCCGAAGCAGCTGGGCGTGATTCTCTATGAAAAGCTTGGTCTGCCGGTGCTGAAGAAAACCGCCAAAGGCCAGCCGTCCACCGCTGAGGAAGTGCTGGCGAAACTCGCCGAAGACGATCACCGCTTGCCGAAGGTGCTGATGGAGCACCGCTCGATGAGCAAGCTGAAAAGCACCTACACCGATCGCCTGCCCGAGCAGATCAACCCGCGCACCGGGCGCATCCACACCTCGTATCATCAGGCCGTGGCTTCGACCGGGCGCCTGTCTTCCAGTGATCCGAACCTGCAGAACATTCCGGTGCGCACCGCCGAAGGCCGACGCATTCGTCAGGCGTTCGTCGCACCGAAGGGTTACAAACTGCTGGCGGCGGACTATTCGCAGATCGAACTGCGGATCATGGCCCACCTGTCCCGCGACGAAGGCCTGATGAACGCCTTTCGCAACAATCTCGACGTGCACACTGCAACCGCTGCCGAAGTATTCAAGGTCGAGCTTGATCAAGTGACCTCGGACCAGCGCCGCAGCGCCAAGGCGATCAACTTCGGTCTGATCTACGGCATGGGCGCGCAGAAGCTCGGCAAGGACATCGGCGTCGACACCAAGACCGCCAAGGCTTACATCGACACCTACTTCGCCCGTTATCCAGGCGTGCGCGAATACATGGAGCGTACCCGCGCGCAAGCGGCGGATCAGGGTTACGTCGAAACTTTCTTCGGTCGTCGCCTGTACTTGCCGGAGATCAACTCGAACAAGCCGCAGGAACGCGCCGCTGCAGAACGCACAGCGATCAACGCGCCGATGCAGGGCACGGCAGCGGACATCATCAAGAAAGCGATGGTGGCTGTGGATAACTGGCTGGCCACGTCGGGGCTGGATGCCCGGGTCATCCTGCAAGTGCACGACGAACTGGTGCTGGAGGTTCGCGAGGATCTGGTCGAGCAGGTCAGTGCCGAAATTCGTACGCACATGAGCGAAGCGGCGAAACTGGATGTGCCGCTGCTGGTGGAAGTTGGCGTGGGCAACAACTGGGATGAGGCGCACTGAGTTTGTAAAGGTGCCGCGACGCGACGTCGCGGCAAGTCCCGTAAACCGGCTTAGAACGATAAATGCTTGAGGCTATTCCAAAGCTTTTTGAAAAAAATCTGAACTAATCTGTCGACCGAACACTCAGAGGTACTGAATGGCTGGTGAAGCCCTTCGATGCTCCTATGTTGTGTTAAGTGTTGGCAGATATCTGAACCCCGCCCTAGCGGTTCGGAACTTAAACCCCGGAACTTCTCCCTCCCCAATGAAGTCCGGGGCTTTTTTTGCCCCAAAACTGGCTGTGATGCCGTCATGCTGCGTTAAAAGCACCGCTAAAAATGCTCATTTAGGTACCCTAAACTCCGCTTTTTAGCGGTGCTTTCGCCTTGCCTGACAGCACCACAGTCAGTTTTGAAATTGTCTTACTCGGCTGCCGCCTCGGTGTTTTTGTCTGCCAGTTCCATCCAGTCGGCCAATACGGTGTAGGCCTCTTCCAGGCCCATGCGTTTTGGTGCGGAGAACAGTTGGATGGTGATCGAGTCGCCCCAGCCTTTGCGGATTTCCGACTGTACTTTCAGCAGGGTGTTCTTGGCTGCGCCGTAGGTGAGTTTGTCGGCTTTGGTCAGCAGGATGTGCATCGGCATGCCAGCGGCGACGGCCCAGTCGAGCATCAGCAGGTCGAAGTCGGTCATCGGATGGCGGATGTCCATCATCAGAATCAGACCTTTCAGACTCTCCCGACCGCCGAGGTAAGCCTCAAGGTGGCGCTGCCAGTGTTGCTTGAGCGGGATCGGTACTTTTGCATAACCGTAGCCCGGCAGGTCGACCAGACGGCGATCATCGTCTAGCTTGAAGAAGTTCAACAGCTGTGTGCGACCCGGAGTTTTCGAGGTGCGCGCCAGGCTGGCGTGGGTCAGGGTGTTCAGCGCGCTGGATTTGCCAGCGTTGGAACGACCGGCAAACGCCACTTCGAAGCCTTCGTCGTCTGGGCATTGATCGACTTTGGCGGCACTGAGCATGAACGTGGACTGTTGGCACAGGCCGAGGATGGGATTCTTGAGTTGCATGGGATTTCCGATGTGGGCGGCGCCGGGATTGGGCGCGGAACGCGGTGTCGCTTCCGTTTCAGTGACGCCAGTATATAATGCCGCAGATTTTGTGTGTGCTTTGTCCCAGCGAAGGATGAAGTTCACGAGAGCGACAGACTTTGATTGCGCATTAGAACGCAGAACGCTCTCAACCCTGAAAAGGTCGTTTTATGACGAAATGGCTGCTGGCTGCCGGAGTCTTGATGCCGCTTTACAGCGCACAGGCTACACAGGATCCGGAAGCCGTGTACAACCGTGTTTGTGGTGCCTGTCATTCCGGCCAACTACCCATGGCGCCCGCAAGAGGCGATCAGGAAGCTTGGACGCCGAGGTTGGCGAAAGGTATGGGGACGCTGGTGCAACACGTGACCCAGGGTTTCAAGGCGATGCCGCCGCGTGGTTTGTGCATGGACTGCAGTGCCGAGGATTACCAGGCCATCATCCTGTGGATGAGCGAGAGTAAGCCCGGTCCATAACTTAACCCTTAGCCGTAGTTGGATTAGCTGATGAACAAATTGATCGTGAGTCTGCTGTTGACCGTGGGAATTTCAGGTATCGCCCATGCTGCCGGCGATGCCGCAGCAGGCCAGGCCAAAGCTGCCGTTTGCGGGGCCTGCCATGGCCCGGACGGCAACAGCATGGCGCCAAACTTTCCGAAACTGGCAGGTCAGGGTGAACGCTACCTCGACAAGCAATTGCACGACATCAAGTCGGGCAAGCGCGTGGTGCTGGAAATGACCGGGCTGCTGACCAACCTGAATGATCAGGATCTGGCCGACATCGCTGCGTACTTCGCCAGTCAGAAAGGCAGTGTCGGCGCCGCCGATCCGAAGATCGTCGCTCGCGGTGAAGCGCTGTTCCGTGGCGGCAACCTGGAAAAAGGCCTGCCAGCCTGCACCGGCTGCCATTCGCCGAACGGCGCCGGCAATGCTGCAGCAGGCTTCCCGCACCTGGGTGGCCAGCATGCGCAATACATCGCCAAGCAACTGACCGATTTCCGCAAGGAAGAAGGCGGTCGCGCCAACGACGGCGACGCAATGACCATGCGCACCATCGCACGCAAGCTGAGCGACGAAGACATCGCTGCGGTTTCCAGCTACATCCAGGGCTTGCACTGAGACCCTGATTCGAGGGTTGCACGAGGCGCGTAACGCCTGCCACGTTAACGCTCGATTAATCCTTCGCAGCAAGTATAAAAAGGGTGGCTTTGGCCGCTCTTTTTTGTGGCCGCTGCCGTTACACTACAGCACTCATGCCCGCCAGGATCTGTGTCGAAACAGGTCGAGCGAGGCGACCCAAATTGTTCAGGAGTAAAGCATGCGTAATCTGATCATCAGCGCCGCCCTCGTCGCTGCCAGCCTGTTCGGCGTCACCGCCCAGGCCGCTGAAGCCCCTGCCGCCCCTTATGTCGAACTGGCCAATCCGGTGCCGGTTGCAAAGCCTGGCAAGATCGAAGTGGTCGAGCTGTTCTGGTACGGCTGCCCGCATTGCTACGCTTTTGAGCCAGTGATCAATCCATGGGTTGAAAAACTGCCGTCCGACGTCAACTTCGTGCGCATTCCCGCCATGTTCGGCGGCCCATGGGACGCTCACGGCCAGATGTTCCTGACCCTCGAAGCCATGGGTGTCGAGCACCAGGTACACAACGCCGTGTTCAACGCGATCCAGAAAGAACACAAGAAGCTCACCGACAAGAACGACATGGCTGACTTCCTCGCCACTCAAGGCGTGGACAAGGACAAGTTCCTCGCCACTTTCGACTCGTTCGCTATCAAAGGCCAGATCGTCAAGGCCCGTGAGCTGGCGAAGAAGTACGAAATTACTGGCGTGCCAACCATGATCGTCAATGGTAAATACCGCTTCGACATCGGCTCTGCCGGTGGTGCCGAGCAAGCATTGAAGCTGGCTGACGATCTGGTCGCCAAAGAGCGAGCGGCGAACAAGGCTGCTGCCAACTAAGCGCGGCATTCGCCATGCGCCGCTGGAAGTCCGAACGCATCGTTGGCCTGCATGATCCGCAGGTCAACGAGCATCACCTGGCGTCTACGGGCCTGCCCGCAGACCAGCGTCTGCGCTTGCTCAGTTTCAACATTCAGGTCGGCATCAGCACCGAGCGCTATCGGCATTACCTGACCCGCAGCTGGCAGCATCTGCTGCCGCACACCGGGCGTTCCGGCAATCTGCAGAAGATCGGTGACCTGCTCGGCGACTTCGATCTGGTCGCGCTGCAGGAAGCCGATGGCGGCAGCCTGCGTTCGGGCTACGTCAATCAGGTCGAACATCTGGCCCATCTCGGCGCCTTTCCCTACTGGTATCAACAACTCAATCGCAACCTCGGTCGACTGGCCCAGCACAGCAATGGCGTGCTCAGTCGCCTGAAGCCGTGGGCGATCGAGGATCACCCGCTGCCCGGCCCGAAAGGTCGCGGCGCGATCCTGCTGCGTTTCGGCGAAGGTCCGGAAGCGCTGGTGGTGGTAATGATGCACCTGGCCCTCGGCGCGCGGACGCGCAGCCTGCAACTGGCCTACATTCGTGATTTGATCAGCGGTTACAAGCATCAGGTGCTGATGGGCGACATGAATACCCATGCCAGCGACCTGCTCGAACACTCGCCATTACGCGATCTCGGCCTGCTGGCCCCGCAGGTGGAAGCGACCTTCCCCAGCTGGCGCCCACAGCGTTGCCTTGATCATATTCTGCTCAGCCCGACCCTGACCCTGGAAAAGGTCGAGGTACTGGCCCAGCCCATTTCCGATCACCTGCCGGTCGCGGTGGAAATTCGTCTGCCGGGTTCGCTCACGGCCGACGCATTGCCCGCGTTGAGCCCTGCCCCTCGCGGAACCTGTGAATGAGCGACGACGCCCAGCGCTGGAAAGAGAAGTACCTCAAGAGCATCGAACAGCAGGACAAGCTCGAACGCCGCTGGGCCGCGCGACTCGACCTGCTGCGGCGCGGTCTGGTGCGCAGCACGCTGGCGGCCGAGGGCACCGACAAGGCCGTCGATCAGTGCATGAAAGAAATGCGCGAAGTGGTGCGCACCGATGACATGGACGCCGGCCTCGCCGCCCTGCTGCCGCGTCTGGAAAAAGCCGTGCTCGACTCCGAGCAGCGCCGTGAGACCCGCATTGATCAGGTCAGCACCGCGCTGACCGCGCTGGTCACCCAGTTGCAGGCTTTGCCATTGCCGCGCGAAGTCGCGCAACCGCTGAAGAAATTCGCCAAACAACTGGACAGCCGCGTCGGTCAGGCGCGGGAAATGCCACTGCTGCTGAGCGAGCTCAGTGGCTTGCAGGGCAAGGCCTTGAGTCAGTTGGAGACGCCTGCCGAGCCGGGTCGGCCGGGGTTGTTGCAGCGTTTGTTTGGTAGTCGCGACAGTGAAGAAACCGTTGCACCGGCGGCCGACATACCAGCAACACCAGTGCCGCAGCTGGTCGAAGCTCAGCAGCCTGAACCGGAGCCTGCGCAATCGGCACCGGTGGCCAACGCGGAGCCAGCGATCGCAGCGCCCGCGACCATCATCGAAACGCCCGCCCAGACCCCGCCTGATGTGCCGCAAGTCGTTGCGTTCGCTGCGCCTGTGGTCGTCGTTGAAGCCGAGCTAGCGCAAGTTGAACCCGCCGCGGACGCCGAGATGACCGTCGCTGCGCCAGCAACCGAGGCGTTCAACCCCGATGAATTGATCCACCCCGGCGATCCCTCGCCGCTGCTCCTCGACAGCCTGCCCTTGCCCGAGCCAATCGCTCAAGCCTTGGCCGCTATCGACCCGGAGCAGTCGGAACACGACATCCTCTTCGCTCTGCCGGATTCCCCGGAGCCGTCCTACAGCTCCGTGGCCAGACACATCGAAGACACGCTGATCGGCCTGCTCGATGACCTGACCCTGCCCGAGCGTCACCGGCCGCAAGCCGAAGCCATGCGCGAACGGCTCAAACACGGGTTGAACTGGTACGAACTGCTGCCGATCCTCGACGATCTTGCAACTTTGATGCTGGCGATTACCGATAGCGGTCAGCACGAATTCGAAGCCTATCTGCAACAGCTCAACGAACGCCTTGAAGCGTTCCAGAGCAACCTGCAAGCGGCCAGCGAAGGGCATGCCGACAACAGCTCGGCGGCGCGGGCCATGGACACGCAGATTCGCGAGCAGGTCGACGGCTTGCAGAGCAGCGTCCAGCAAGCAGCCGACCTCGATGACCTCAAGCATGTGCTGGAGAATCATCTGGAAGGCCTGCTGGGAACGATGGATCAGCACCAGAAGCAGCGCGACGCCCGCGAGCAGGAAGTCGCCGCCAGGTTGAAGAGCCTGTCGGAGCGCGTGGCGCATATGGAGCAGGAAGCCATGGGCTTCCGTGAACACCTTGAAGAGCAGCGGCAGAAAGCCCTGATCGATCCGTTGACCGGCCTGCCTAACCGCGCGGCGTGGAGTGAACGCCTGGAGCATGAAATCCAGCAATGGCAGCAGCACGGCAACACCCTCAGCCTGGCCATGCTCGACCTCGATCACTTCAAGCGGATCAACGACAGCTACGGCCACCTGGCCGGCGACAAAGTCCTGAAGATCATCGCCACAGTGCTGCGCAAGCGCCTGCGCGGCTCGGATTTCATCGCCCGTTTCGGCGGTGAAGAGTTTGTGCTGTTGCTGCCGGCGACGCCGCCAGCGGTTGGCGCAAAACTGCTGGAAACCCTGCGCGCGGCGATCGAAGCCTGCCCGTTTCATTTCAAGGGCGAGCGAGTGACCATTACGATTTCCATGGGACTGGCATCGTTCAGGGTCGGAGAACACAGCGATCTAGTGTTGAAAAGAGCCGATCAGGCGCTGTATCGGGCAAAAAACGCCGGACGCAACCGAGTGGAGCTCGGCTAAGGCAATTGTTCCATTTTGTTTAATTCCGCCCACTGGCGAACGCTGGCCAAACCGGTACGTTACACTGTTGCATTACTGTCTTCTGCGTATTGTCCTCTGCCATGAAATTCTTTGCCCTTGTTGCCTCGCTGTTCGTCCTCGCTGGTTGCGCCAGCGGCCCGCGTTACGACACAAGCCACCCTTCGGCCAATTACGACAGCCGCATCCAGTTTGTCGTGGTGCATTACACCTCGGCGTCGCTGGAGCGTTCGCTGCAATTGCTGACCCATGGCGACGTCAGCAGCCATTACCTGATCGGCGATGACAACAACGCCACAATCTACAAGCTGATGGACGAAGACCAACGGGCCTGGCACGCCGGCGAGAGTCAATGGCAGGGCCGCACCTGGTTGAACTCCAGCTCCATCGGCATCGAAATCGTCAATCCCGGCTACAAGGACACCCCGACCGGGCGCCTGTGGTATCCGTACAGCGAAGCGCAGATCGAATCGTTGATCACCCTGCTCAAGGACATCAGCAAGCGCAACGGCATCAGCCCGCGGCACATCATCGGTCACAGCGACATCGCGCCGCTGCGCAAGCTTGATCCGGGGCCACTGTTTCCGTGGAAACGTCTCGCCGCCGAAGGCCTTGGCCTGTGGCCGAACGAGCAAGCGGTGGCGCGTCAGCAGGCGGTGTTCAACACCAATCCGCTGCCGGAGATCGGCTGGTTCCAGGCGCAACTCGCGCGTCTGGGTTACGACACACCGCAGACCGGCGAGCTGGACGTCGCCACGCGCCATGTCCTCGCAGCGTTCCAAATGCATTACCGCCCTGCTCGCTTCGACGGGACGCCGGATGCGCAAACCGCAGCACTTCTTCTGGTCCTCAATCAGACAAAATAATGACGCCCGCCCGACGGTCAGGGCGAAATCGCAATCAGCAGCTATAACTCATGGTAATTCTTCGGAAAATCCTTGATGGCTGCGACCCGAGAGACGCTGCGTAGCTGGTTTTATCGCCCTGTTTTTTTGGCGATGATCGCGGCTGTCCTCAGCGCCAGCCTGTTGATCGCCGGCGGTATGTTCGCGGCGATACGCCAGATGGAAGTGCGCGAGAGCCAGGAAATGAACGCCCAGGGCGAGCGTTTCCTCGCTCGCCTCGAACAATTGTTCGGCCAGTTGCGCGAAAGTCTCGACGATCTTGAAGCCCAGCCCTTGCGTGGCTGCGACGAAGAAATGATCGCGACTCTGCAGCAAGTCACCTTCAACTACCGCTTCGTCTATGAAGCGGCATATATGGACGCTTCGCGATTCTGCTCCAACCGTCCGCGCCAGGAAGGTCTGTCATTGGTGCGCGCGCCGGACATTCAGGGCCCGACCTACAGCTATTGGCTGAACACCACCACCGAACCCGATGAAAACCGCGCGGCACTGATGCTCGGGCGCGGTAACTTTCGTGTCGCTACCTCGCGCGGCCATTTGACCGACATGGTCGATCTGTCGCCCGGCAGCAGCCTGCTGGTGGTACTCGATCACGGCACTCGCGCGATTCCGGTGCTCGGCACCGCACAGACCTGGCCACCGACCGAACCCTGGCCACCGAAGAGCCGTGATGCGCTGCAAGTCACGCAAACGCGGCTGATCTATCGCATGCCCACCGACAACCCGGAATATCAATTGGTGCTGATCACGCCGCGCACGGGCATGCACGTCCCGGCTGTGTGGTGGTGGCTGTTGCCGGTGTGCCTGATCGCCGGCGCCGTTGTCGGCTTTCTGACCTTGCTGCTGGTGCGTCAGCGCCAGTCACTGGATGCCGAGCTGCACGGTGCGATCCGCCGGGGTGAGTTGCAGGTGCTATATCAGCCGATCTTCGACCTCGACAGCCGCCACTGCGTCGGCGCCGAAGCGCTGCTGCGCTGGCGGCGCCCGGACGGCACCCTGACCAGCCCCGACCTGTTCATTCCCATGGCGGAGAACACCGGGCAGATCCGGCAGATGACCGACTTCGTGTTGCAGCGTCTGCTCGAACAACTGGGCCAGTTACTGCGCGCCAATCCGCAGCTGTATATCTCGGTGAACCTCGCGGCCTGCGACGTCATGGTGCCGCGCATCGGCCAGGTCATGGCGCGGCTGCTTGCCCTGCACCGGGTCGCCGCGCGGCAGATAGCCTTCGAAGTCACCGAGCGCGGCCTGATCGATGTGGTGGTGGCGCGGGAAAACCTGCAAGCCTTGCGCGACGTCGGCCATCAGGTGCTGATCGATGATTTCGGCACCGGCTATTGCAGCCTTGCCTATCTGCAGACCTTGCCGGTGGACTGCCTGAAGATCGACAAGGCGTTCATCGATGCGCTGGGCCATGACGCGGCGAGCAGCGGCGTCGCTCCGCACATCATTCACATGGCGCAGGCGCTGGATCTGAAAGTGATTGCCGAAGGCATCGAGCTGGAATCCCAGGCAGCGCTGCTCAGCAGTGAGGGGGTCAAGTTCGGTCAGGGCTGGCTGTTCGCCCACGCCTTGAGCGCCGTGCAATTCATCGAACTGATCACCCGAGGTCGACGCCTGGCCGGGCGGCGTATGGACGACGAGGCTTAAACCGCCAGCGCCATGTAGAACTGGGTGCCCTGCCCAGGCCGCGAGTAGACGCCCATGCGCCCGCCGTGCAACTGGACGATTTCCTTGCACAGCGCCAGGCCGAGCCCGGCGCCGCCCTTCTTGCGCCCGACCTGCACGAACGGCTCGAAAATCCGCCCCTGCTGGCCGTAGGCAATGCCTTCGCCATTGTCTTCGACGCTGATGATCACCCGCTCGCCATGGCGGCGCGCCTGCAGACGGATCTGGCCGTCGCGGGCGGTATGGCGCAAGGCGTTGTCGATCAGGTTGTCGAGGACGCGATCGAGTTGCGCCTGATCAGCCTGCAACCTCGGCAGCGGGCCTTGAATCTCGACGTTCAGCGCAACACCTTTGGCCGCAGCCACGTCGGCAAAGCGCAGTTGCGCCTGCTCCAGCAGGTCCTCAATGGAACATGGCGCCAGGGTGAGTTTCTGTAGACCGTTCTGGTAGCGCGAGAAATTCAGCAAGTCGTTGATCAATTGCATCAGCCGCTGCATTTCTTCGTTGACCGTATCCAGCAGGTCAGCTTCGCGCGATTCCGCCGGGAACTTGGCCCGCTCGCGAAACAGCCCGAAAGCCATGTGCATGCCGGTGACCGGCGTGCGCAGTTCATGGGAAGCGCGCAAGACGAACTCACTGCGTACGCGCTCGAACGCGCGTTGCTCGGTGACGTCGTGCAGCACCATCACCGCGCCGAGTATATGCCCCTGGGTATGACTGACCGGCGTTAGGCTGTAGGTCAGCAGGCGCGATTCGCCATCGACTTCGATGCTCAGATCTTCCGGCGCGCGCTCCAGCGTGCCGCCGCGCAGGACCAATTGCAGTTGCGCATCCAGTTCCGGGCGGCCGAGCGCGGTGCCCAAGCCTTGGCCCAGTCGATCGTCTTCCCAGCCCAACTGGCGCTGAGCAACAGGGTTGAGGTGCTCGAGCTGGCCCTGGCGATCAATCATCAACAAACCGTCGTCGATACTGTCGAGCACCGCTTGCAAGCGCTGCTGGCCGGCCAACAGTTCGTCGACATTCATCGCCTGGTGTTCGCGCAACGCCTCGGCCATCAGGCCGAAGCGCCGCGACAGCAGGTTGACTTCCATGGCCGTGGAAATCGGCAGAGTCACGTCATAGTTGCCCTGGCCGATGTTGTCGGCAGCCTTGGCCAGCGCTTCGATCGGTGCGCCGAAGCGCCGAGCGATGCCCTGCGCCGTGACAAAACCGATGATCAGCACCGCCAGCCCGACCAGGCCAAGCAGCCCGGCTATCAGCAGGGCACGTTCGCGAGCGGCGTGCTGCACCTCATTGATACTGTCCAGCGCGTGCTTGTGCTCAGCAATCAACCCATTACGCAGAATATTGAAGCGCTCGCGGAAATCCGTGCTGGTGCTGGCGTTCTTTGCCGCTTCGGCAGTCACGTCGAATGAGGCGAGGAAGTTCAGGTAGTCGGCCTTGGCCTGGCGGAAACCGTAAGGCTGGCCATCGCCCTCCTGCTGCTGGGCGATGCCTTGGTCGAGCAACTCGAAGTAGTGCTGCTTGGACGCTTCGAACGCGACGGGGTCGGGCTTCTCGGCGAGCATGATGATCAATTGATCACCGAGGGTCTGGCGCAGCTTGAGGCCCAGATCCAGAGTGACAAAGTTGCTGCGCACCAACGCTTCCTGCGACCCGGCCATCTGCATCACGCTGACCAGCCCGAGCAAGAGCCCGAGCAAGGCCACGGTGATCAACGCAGAAATGCTCAGGAACAGGCGCGTGCGCAGCTTGATCGCCAGTTTCATCGCGCAGTGCTCACAGGTTGTACTGCTTGCGTTTGCGATACAGGGTCGAGGCGTCGATGCCGAGGGTTTTCGCCGCTTGATCCAGAGTGCCGGCGGTGGCCAGAACCGCGCCGATGTGCGCTTTCTCCAGCTCGTCCAGGCTCAGTGCCGCGCCGACCCGTGGCGCGTTGTTGGCCGGTTGTTCGGCCATGCCCAGGTGGCTGATTTCCACGCGTTCCTGCGGGCAGATGATGCTGGCCCGCTCGACCACGTTGCGCAGTTCGCGAATGTTGCCCGGCCAGCGATAACCGAGCAGCGCTTCGCGCGCCTCATCGCTAAAGCCGCGCGCCGGACGCGCGTACTCTTTGACGAAACGTGCGAGGAAGCGATCGGCAAGGGTCAGGATGTCTTCGGCGCGCTCGCGCAATGGCGGCAGATGCAGGGTGATGACGTTGAGACGATAGAGCAGGTCTTCGCGGAAACGTCCGTCGCGGACCATGTCTTCGAGGTTGAGGTTGGTGGCGGCGAGGATGCGCACATCGGCGCGGCGAGTGACCGGATCGCCGACCCGCTCGTATTCCTTGTCCTGGATGAAGCGCAGCAATTTTGGTTGCAACGTCAGAGGAAAGTCGCCGATCTCGTCGAGAAACAGCGTGCCGCCATCAGCCTGATTAACACGCCCCAAGGTGCTTTCACTGGCACCGGTAAACGCGCCACGACTATGGCCGAACAGTTCGCTTTCCATCAGCTCGGCAGTCAGCGACGGGCAGTTGATAGTGACGCAGGATTTCTTCTCGCGCTTGCTCCAGCCGTGGATCGCACGGGCCAGTTCACCTTTACCCGTGCCGGACTCGCCAAGGATAAGAATGTTAGCGTCGGTGCTTGCGACCTGACGGGCCGTTTCCAGCACGACTTTCATCGCCGGGCTGTGGGAATCAAGACCGTCTTTCGGTTTGCGGATCTCGCCTTCCAACGCTTCAAGGCGCGCGGAGAGCTGGCGTACTTCCAGCTGCTTGGCGGTGGCCAGGCGCAGTTGATCAGGGCTGCATGGCTTAACCAGATAATCGGCGGCGCCAGCCTGGATGGCATCAACCGCAGTGTCGACCGCCGAATGGGCGGTGACGATCACTACGCGCATCCACGGCGCCTGAATGCGCATCTGCGCGAGGACGTCGAGACCGTTGTCCTCGCCCAGGCGCAAATCAAGGAAGCACAGATCGAAGACCTGACGTTGCAGCAAAGCATCGGCCTGGGCCGCGCTATTGGCGGTGGCTACCGTATAGCCTTCGTCTTCGAGGCAATAACGAAACGTACGCAGGATGGCGGATTCATCGTCCACCAGCAGAATGCGGCCTTGTTGCTCAGTGGCAGATTCCATTTTTCCTACGCTCCATAGTGATTAGTCTTGGGTTAGTCCCGGAAAAATCGGGCAAGTTGCATGGTTGATTCTGAACGATACCAGCCATAGGAGGGTAGCTCTCTACTGCCATAACGGCCAATTCATTGATTTCGTTGAGTTTTAAAATATTCTGCGTTTTGCAGGGCAGATCCTGCGTCCTCTTCTGACATCTGCGTACCGGTAGCAATTCCATATCATCGAAATTTCCCACGAAATAATCGTGCATTGCGCACGACCGCAGAAGAGCCATCGTGCAGGATGCGTCGCAGGAAATTTCCGAAGAGTACGTAACTTGTTGTTTTCATTGAAAATTTACAGCATCAAAAAACTGGCATGCAGGCTGCAATACCTCACTCAGCCCGGGCAGAACAGCACTGCCCTAACAGAACAAGCGTGAGGAACACAGGATGACTCGCCCAATCGCCACCCAAGTACGTATTTCGCCACTGCAGATCCAGCAAGGTCTGTTCGGTGTACTGGCGTTGCTGATCACCCTGATCGTCTGCCAGCAGTACATGAGCTGGGAAAACAGCCGTAAGCCCGAGCCATTGATTTCGATGCAGCACAGCACTCAGACGCACTTCAGTGCCGTGAGCAGCAGCCAGGCTGAAAACGCTTCGATGCACATGATCGATGTCGACCAGGCGCAACCGCTGGATCAATTGCCACGGGAAGAGCGCTGGGTTTTCTAAGTCAGTGAATACATTCGGGCGCGTAGCGCCGGAAACCGGAAACACCCCTAAATAGAGAAGTAAGGAGAATCACCATGTTGAGCTGGGCAATTACATTCTTGATCATTGCCATCATCGCCGCCGTTCTGGGCTTCGGTGGTATCGCGGGCACCGCCACGGGTATCGCCAAGATTCTCTTTGTCGTGTTCCTGGTGATGTTCATCGCTTCCTTCTTCTTTGGCCGTCGCGGCCGAGGTTAACGATGATCGGTCTCAAGACATTGGCCGCCGCCCTGCTTCTGGGCGGCAGTGCCATGGCCATGGCGGCCAATGACGGCCAGACCCGGGTCAACGAACTGCTCGCTTCCGACGCGCAGTACCGTGAAACCTGGGAAGGCGTGATCAAAAAGGAAGAGCGCGTACCGGATTGGGTGATCAACCTGTCCGGCACTTCCGAGCAACAGATGCACGCCGTTACGGAAGATGGTGATCAGTATCTGGTCGGCCCGCTCTGCGAGAGTCAGGACAAGTGCCTGAATCACCGGTTGATCGTGGCCTTCAGCTTCGACAAGGATGACGCCTACGCCATGCTGGTCGATGTGCCTGAAGGTCTGCCGCAGGACAAGTCGCCGACGCGCCACGCGACTTATCGCTTCTTCGGCAAACCTGATCAGGGCATGCAGGATCTGCTGATGGAAACCCTGAAGAAAGATCCGAAGTGGTACTGACGCAGGACGCGCAAAGGTTTCGAACACGAAAGCAGCGCCCCGCTGCTTTCCACTGCGCCGCCCGATGAGGGTCGGTGCATGACCAGGGGGCCGGGACGTTCTGACTGATGCAGAGTCGGAGTGACCTACGGGTACAGGGAGTACCTGCGCGAGGGCCGGGTCAGGGTAAAAGCTGCGCCGCAGGTTCGTCGACCCAATGGTCTGACGAATCTGCGCTGGGCTTTGAATCAGCTAAACCATTGATCCAGCGCGCCAATCCCCTTCTTTGAATCGTCGACACTGGGCGGAAAAACATTTCGCGGTGTTTCCTGACGACCGTATATCGACAAAGATCGCGCTCGATTCGTGTGACTCCTAGTCTTTCGATTTGGAGTTTTTCCGGAAATTTCCGCCAATTCCCGCTGTACAAAATTTGACCGCCCTAAGCTGTAATGGCCGGTTCACGGCACTTATGCCGGCTGAAATGTCACAATCGAACCGCTTGGGACGCCAGTTTCAATTGAAAAAGCTCATGCCGATTCGGCATAGGGTAGGCGTTTACGGCATTAGACGGCGCCACCTTGCATCGGAATAGTTGCGCCTTTTTTCGCCTGCCGAAGAGCCGTAAACACGCGCTTCGGGGCACCTTATACGGAGGCAGATGCACAGACTTTTCCGCTGATGAGCGTTCCAGTTCCTGCATGTGCCTGAGTCAAACGCAAGTAAGGGTAAAGATAATGAAGAAGGCAAAAATCAGCCTCGCCTGGCAGATCCTCATCGGTCTGGTTCTGGGGATTGCACTGGGTGCGTTGCTCAACCACTTCAGCGCCGAGAAGGCCTGGTGGATCAGCAACGTCCTGCAACCGGCAGGCGATATCTTTATCCGTCTGATCAAGATGATCGTGATCCCGATCGTCATCTCCTCGCTGATCGTCGGTATCGCCGGCGTGGGCGACGCCAAGAAGCTCGGGCGTATCGGCCTGAAGACGATCATCTATTTCGAAATCGTCACCACCATCGCCATCGTTGTCGGCCTGGTGCTGGCCAACGTGTTCCATCCGGGCACCGGCATCGACATGAGCACCCTGGGCACGGTGGACATCTCCAAGTACCAGGCGACCGCCGCCGAAGTGCAGCATGAACATGCGTTCATCGAGACCATCCTCAACCTGATCCCGTCGAACATCTTCGCGGCCATGGCTCGCGGCGAAATGCTGCCGATCATCTTCTTCTCCGTACTGTTCGGTCTCGGCCTGTCGAGCCTGCAGTCGGACCTGCGCGAGCCGCTGGTAAAGATGTTCCAGGGCGTTTCGGAAAGCATGTTCAAAGTCACCCACATGATCATGAACTACGCTCCGATTGGCGTATTCGCACTGATCGCGGTGACCGTCGCCAACTTCGGCTTCGCTTCGCTGTTGCCGCTGGCAAAACTGGTGATTCTGGTTTACGTCGCCATCGCCTTCTTCGCCTTCGTCGTGCTGGGCCTGATCGCCAAGCTGTTCGGCTTCTCGGTGCTCAAGCTGATGCGCATCTTCAAGGATGAGCTGGTGCTGGCCTACTCCACCGCTTCCTCGGAAACCGTGCTGCCACGTGTCATCGAGAAGATGGAAGCCTACGGCGCGCCGAAAGCCATCTGCAGCTTTGTGGTACCGACCGGTTACTCGTTCAACCTCGACGGCTCGACCCTGTACCAGTCGATCGCGGCGATCTTCATTGCCCAGCTGTACGGCATTGACCTGTCGATCAGCCAGCAACTGCTGCTGGTGTTGACGCTGATGGTCACCTCCAAAGGCATCGCCGGCGTACCGGGCGTGTCCTTCGTGGTGCTGCTGGCGACTCTGGGCAGCGTCGGCATCCCGCTTGAAGGCCTGGCGTTCATCGCTGGTGTCGACCGCATCATGGACATGGCGCGTACCGCACTGAACGTGATCGGTAATGCCTTGGCAGTGCTGGTTATCGCGCGCTGGGAAGGCATGTACGACGACGCCAAGGGCGAGCGTTACTGGAATTCCCTGCCGCACTGGCGCAGCAAGGAAAAACTGCCGGCTGGCGAGATTTCCAAGAACTGACACCCCCCTGTAGGAGCTGGCGCAGGCTGCGATCTTTTGATCTTGCTTTTAAAAAACAAAATCAAAAGATCGCAGCCTTCGGCAGCTCCTACAGTAGATTGAGGCCACCCAGTAAATCGGGGGGCGGCAGATCCATACGAACCCTGGAGAAATCCGGGGTTTGTCGTTTCTGGTGACCCCGCTATCATTCGCCGCATTCTTCGGGGGATTTGACTGATGCTTAATGGCCTGTGGCTTGGCTTCTTCATCGTGGCAGCCGTGTCGGCGCTGGCGCAGTGGCTGATCGGCGGCAACGCCGGGATCTTTGCGGCGATGGTGGAAAGCATTTTCGCCATGGCCAAGCTGTCGGTCGAAGTCATGGTGCTGCTGTTCGGCACCCTCACCCTGTGGCTGGGCTTTCTGCGCATCGCCGAAAAGGCCGGGATCGTCGAGTGGCTGGCCAAGGTCCTCGGCCCGCTGTTTCTGCGGCTGATGCCGGAAGTCCCGGCCGGCCACCCTGCCCTTGGCCTGATCACGCTGAACTTCGCCGCCAACGGTCTGGGCCTGGACAACGCCGCCACGCCGATCGGCCTCAAGGCCATGAAAGCGCTGCAGGAGCTGAACCCCAGCGCCACCATCGCCAGCAACGCGCAGATCCTGTTTCTGGTGCTCAATGCCTCGTCGCTGACCCTGCTGCCCGTGACCATCTTCATGTACCGCGCCCAGCAAGGCGCGCCGGATCCGACGCTGGTGTTCCTGCCGATTCTGCTGGCGACCAGTTGCTCGACCATCGTCGGCTTCCTCTCCGTTGCCTTCATGCAACGCCTGCGCATCTGGGACCCGGTGGTGCTCGCCTATCTGCTGCCCGGCGCGCTGATTCTCGGCGGCTTCATGGCCCTGCTCGGCACACTATCTGCTACGGCGCTGGCGGGATTGTCGTCGATCCTCGGCAATCTCACGTTGTTCGGCTTGATCATGCTTTTTTTGCTGATCGGCGCGCTGCGCAAGGTCAAGGTGTACGAAGCGTTCGTCGAAGGCGCGAAAGAGGGCTTCGATGTGGCGAAGAATCTTTTGCCGTATCTGGTGGCGATGCTCTGTGCGGTTGGCGTGTTGCGCGCCTCTGGTGCGCTGGATTTCGGCCTGGACGGTATTCGTCATCTGGTCGAGTGGGCCGGCTGGGACACGCGCTTCGTCGATGCGCTGCCGACGGCGATGGTCAAACCGTTTTCCGGCAGCGCCGCGCGGGCGATGCTCATCGAGACCATGCAGACCTCCGGCGTCGACAGCTTCCCGGCGCTGGTCGCGGCGACGGTGCAGGGCAGTACCGAAACCACGTTCTATGTGCTGGCGGTGTACTTCGGCGCGGTGGGGATTCAGCGCGCACGGCATGCGGTGGGGTGTGCGTTGCTGGCGGAGTTTGCTGGTGTGGTGGGCGCTATCGGGGTCTGCTACTGGTTCTTTGGTTGAGCAAAATTCCCATGTGGGAGCGAGCCTGCTCGCGAAGACGGAGTGTCAGTCAACGCTTAAGTGACTGATACACCGCTTTCGCGAGCAGGCTCGCTCCCACAGGAGTTGTGGTGTGTCAGCGCGGTTGCGGGGCGAGTTTCTGGCCTTGCTCCACGGCCCAAGCCACAACCTTGGCCGTCAGGCGATCACTGGCCTGGCCAAACCCGGCGACCACCGCTGGCACCTGCACATCATTCAACGACTGGCGCTCTTCAAAACGGCGGCTGGCGAGGATGCGCTGGTCGTAACCACGCACCAGCAACGCATCAACCCGCACCACAACGCCGGCCTGGGTGCCCTGATATTCCGTCTGAAACGCCTGCAAACTACCGCCCAGTTCCAGATCCGCCTGGAAGTTGCTGTCGTCGGTGCTCAGCAACGTCACTCTGCCGTCACGCTGGAATCCATCGAGCAGGCGATTGCGCAGCAGCACCGGCGCCGGATCACTCCAGCGCGAGCCTTTGTAGCTGCTGATCACATCGCCCTGCGGGATAACGGCAATGCTCGGCCGGTTCAGTGCTTCGCTGGCCTGCAATTTATTCAAGCGCAGCGACCACGACTGCGCCGCCGCCGGGCTGGCCGAGGCGGGCGCTTGCGCGGCGGGCAGGCGGTAGACATCCGAAGGTTCCGACTGGGGCAAGATCGAGCACGCGCCGATCAGGGTCAGGCCAGCGCCGAGCAGGGCGATTCGAGTCAGTTTCATGGGGTGAATTCCTTGTTCTTGTCGCTGCCCAGCAGGTAGCCGCTGGGATTGGCCTCAAGGCGCTGGGAAATCGCGCGCAGCGAGGTCAGCGTCTCGCGCAGTTCGCGAATCGCCGGGGCCAGGCCGTTGAGGCCCTGCATGCCGTTATCCAGCGAGTTCTGGTTTTTGCTGAGCAAGCCGTTGATGGTCACGCTGCTTTGCTCCAGCGACTTCATCGCCTGCTCGGCGCTGCCAAGGGCCTGTTTGCCCTGATCGTTGAGCAGGCCGTTGGCGTTGCGCATCAGCAGTGAGGTCTGCTCGAGCATGCTGCCGGCCTGTTTGCCGACCGTTGCCAGTTGCTGCATGGCTTGCTTGATGTCGCCGCGCTGGTCATTGATGGTGCCGGTGGTCTGTTCCAGATGGGCGAGGGTCTTGCTCACGCGCTCGACGTTTTCCGCGGAGAACATGTGGTTGGCGTTTTGCAGCAGGGCGCTGATGCCGGTCATCAAGTCGCTGCTGTCGTTGAGCAGACGCGAAATAGGCGAGGGCGAGGCGACCAGCGTTGGCAACTTGCCGTCATGCCCGCGCAATTTCGGGCTCTCGGGTGTGCCGCCGCTGAGCTGGATGATCGACGTGCCAGTAATGCCGGTCAGTGCCAGCTTGGCCTGGGTGTCTTCCTTGACCGGCGTGTCGCCCGCCAGACGAATCCGCGCCAGCACCCGGCGCGGGTCCTGCGGATCAAGGCGCAGGCTGACCACGTCACCGACCTTGATGCCGCTGTACTGCACCGAGCTGCCCTTGGACAGACCGCTGACCGCCTCGTTGAACACCACTTCGTAATCCTTGAACTCGGTGTCGACGCTGGACTTTGCCAGAAACAGGCCGAAGAGCAGGGCGCCGGCCACGACGATCACCGTGAACAGGCCGATCAACACATGATGGGCTCGGGTTTCCATATCAGACCTCGTTGAGCAGTTTGGCGGCGTCCAGCGCCGAGCGGCCGCGCGGGCCGTGGAAGTATTCGTGAATCCACGCGTCGGCGGTTTCCGAGACAACGTCGATAGGGCCGGCAACCAGCACTTTCTTCTGCGCCAGCACCGCCACGCGATCGGTGATGGTGTACAGCGTGTCGAGGTCGTGGGTCACCAGAAACACGCTCAGCCCCAACGCATCGCGCAGGGTCAGGATCAATTGATCGAACTGCGCCGCGCCAATCGGATCGAGTCCGGCGGTGGGCTCATCGAGAAACAGAATGTCCGGATCCAGCGCCAAAGCCCGCGCCAGCGCCGCGCGCTTGATCATGCCGCCAGACAGCGACGCCGGGTATTTATCCGCCGCCGACAACGGCAGCCCGGCCAGCGCCAGTTTCACCGCCGCCAGATGCTCGGCGTCGTGACGGCTGAGGCCGGCGTGTTCGATCAGGGGCAGGGCGACGTTCTCGGTCACGGTCAGCGACGAGAACAGCGCGCCTTTCTGGAACAGCACACCGAAGCGCCTTTCGATCAGCGAGCGCTCATGCTCGGGCAGATTCGGCAGGTTCTGGCCGAAGACCTTGACCATGCCCTCGCTGGGCCGATTCAGCCCGACGATGCTGCGCAGCAGCACCGATTTGCCGGTACCGGAGCCGCCAACCACGGCGAGGATCTCGCCCTTGTACACGTCCAGATCAAGGTTCTCGTGCACGCTCTGCGGGCCGAAGCGATTGCACAGGCCACGGACTTCGATCACCGCCTCCGAGGGCGCGCGGGGTAGACGACTCACCAGCCCATCTCCATGAAAAACAGCGCGGCCACCGCATCAAGCACGATCACCACGAAAATCGACTGGACCACGCTGGAGGTGGTGTGCGCGCCGACCGATTCGGCGCTGCCGCTGACCTTGAAACCTTCCAGGCAACCAATTGCCGCGATCAGGAAGGCGAAGATCGGCGCCTTCACCAGCCCGACCAGAAAATGCTGAATGCCGATGTCCGATTGCAGTAGCGAAAGGAACAATGCCGGCGAAATGTCCAGCGACACCGCACAGACCACACCGCCGCCGACGATCCCCGAGAGCATCGCCAGAAACGTCAGCATCGGCAGCGCCACCAGCAGCGCTAGCACACGCGGCACCACCAGCAATTCGATCGGGTCGAGGCCAAGGGTGCGGATCGCGTCGATTTCTTCGTTGGCCTTCATCGAGCCGATCTGCGCGGTGAATGCACTGGCGGTGCGCCCGGCCATCAGGATCGCCGTGAGCAACACGCCGAATTCGCGCAGGAACGAGAAGCCGACCAGGTCCACGGTGAAAATCGTCGCGCCGAAACTGGCCAGTACCGTGGCGCCAAGAAACGCCACCACCGCACCGACCAGAAACGTCAGCAAGGCCACGATCGGCGCAGCGTCGAGGCCGGTCTGCTCGATGTGCGCGATCATCGGCGTGATCCGCCAGCGCTTGGGCCGCAACAGACCACGGGCGATGACTTCGAGAATCAGGCCGACGAAGCCGAGCAGTTGCAGCGTGTCGGTCCAGACCTTGTCCACCGCGCGGCCGATGCGCGTCAGCAGTTGCACGCTGACGCTGACTTCCGGCTCCTTGATCGGCACGCAGAAATCACTCAGCGAGCAGTACACGGTTTGCAGCAAGGCGCGGTCGGCAGTTGAAAGGGTGCAATCGGGGTGTTCGGCGGTTTTGCCCAAGCGCTCGGAACCGAGCAGCTCGACCAGCAACGAGGCGCCGGCGGTGTCCAGGGCTCCGAGGCCGTTCAGATCGATGGAAGTGTTGGCGTCGTACTGGCCGCGGAGCTTTTCGCTCAGATGCTTGAGCGCGGTGTAGTGGGCGAGCGTCCAGTCGCCGCTGACCCGCAGACGGGCAGGGCTGAGCGCGGTGTCCAGGTGGGCACTGCCGGGGGTTGGGCTGCTGGTCATAAGCTCCGTGCTTGTACGGCCGTTACGAGATCCTACGTAATAGCACGAACCGGATTACTTTTCTTTGGCCGGTGTGCTGTCGGTAATTGCGAAACGCAGCACGCCGATCAACTGGCCATCCTCGGTCAGCACCCGCACCTGCCACTTGCCCGCCGGGTTGCCGGGGAAATTCTGTTTGTGCGTCCACGCCCGGTAGCCTTCCTTGCGCCCGCCATGGATGTCGAGGGCGATGCGGTCGACCTCTTTGCCGTTGAAGGTCCACACGTGATAAATCCGCTCGTCGAGACCGCGCGGCGCGTTGATCGCAGTGTAGGCGTAGAGTCCGCCGCTGCGGATCTGCTCGGCACTGACGGTGTCGAGGCTGGCGCCGGGGGTGCGATCCTGCAACTGCGTGCTGATCGCTACGTCGGTCATCCACAGCGTTGCCGGCGGCACCCACGAACGCAGCGCCCAACCGACGCCGCCGATGCCGAAAGTAATGAACAGAATCGCCAGGGCATTACGCACCGTGCGGATCGGGAAGATCGACGCCAGGCTCGGGAACGACAGCAGCACGGCAATCCCCAGCGCCCATTTGAAACTCTGCGCGGTGGTCAGGTGCATGATCACCGGCAACGCAGTGAGCAGGGCGGCGAACAGGGTCAGGGTGTGCAGCGCGAGAAACGCCCAGCGCCGTGGCGCCAGCCATTTGTAGTACAGCGGATCGACGATGGAGATCAGTGCGGCAACGCTGAGCAGCCCCGTGAAGACAAACTGGCCGCTGTTCCACGTGGTGGTGATGAAAAAGAACGGCAGAACGAAAAACAGGCTTTCCTGATGGATCATCTGCGTCGCGTAGCGCAGCAGCGGCTGGGGAATCTCGCGCTTGAAGATCCGTGTGAACAGGCCGGTCAGGGTGTTTTCCAGCATCAGCCAGATCCAGCTGAGCAGCATGATCACCGTGATCCAGCTGGCCAGGCCCTGTTGGCGATCGACGAGGATGAAACTGCCGACCCCGGAAATGAAACCACCCGCCGCGATCAACCCGGGGTAGCGCTTCATCAGCTCGAGAAGGCGCTGGATAAGGAGGGTCAGTTTTGGCATTTTGGCGGTTCACGACGATATGGGGAAAATCCCGGAAAGGTTAACGCCGCATGACCCCTGTGGCGAGGGGATTTATCCCCGATCGGCGGCGCAGCCGTCGTAGATCCTGCGAGCGAATTTTGTCTGGATATACCGAGCTGCCCTTATTGGGGCTGCTGCGCAGCCCATCGGGGATAAATCCCCTCGCCACAAGTGCTCACTCACCACAGGATTAATGGCTTCCAGCAATTTTGTGGCGGCGATACACACGCCAGCCGATCAACATCAGCAGCACCAGACCGACCCCGCCTGCAGCCAGCCACAACACCTGATCATCACTGATCAACGGCTTCTCGATCCGGATATACCCCGGCTGCAGCAACAGCTCGCGCATGGCCTTGTTCGCCGCTTCCAGCGTCACCCCTTGCAGCTCGCGCGCGGGATTGGCAAAGCGGCCATCCTGATAGTCGGCCAACGCGCTCCAGTAATAGTCAGCCAGTGCGCTGTTGCCCTGCACGGCCCAGGCCTGGTGAGCGATGGCGGCTTGTTTGATGCGGGCGAAGGTGCTCGGGTCGAGGCCGTTTTTCAGCAGGTCGGCCTTGAGGTCATCGAGCACTTGAATGGCTTCGTCGACGTCATCGCGATCCAGGTCAGCGTTGAGGCTCATGAAGCCGACACCGCCGAACACTTCGCGCTCGGCCCACGGCCCGTACGACAAGCCATGGTTGAGACGAATCTGCCGGTACAGCGCCCAGTCGAGGTAATCCTTCAGAATGTCGAACGTCTGATCGTACTGATCGTCGAGCACCGGTTCCGGCACCAGCCAGTGCAGCTTGGCGCTGTCGCCGATAAAGCCACGGGTGAGGGTGCGTTCATGGGCGGCGCTGGTGCGGATGTCCGGCAGCGCGCGGTGCTCGCTCGGCTCGACCGGCTCCAGCTCACCCCAGGTACGCTCCAGATAGGCCGGCAGCAGTTTGTCGAGTTCGCCGACGACGATCAGGGTCATGTTGTTCGGCGCATACCAGGCCTTGCGCACCTTCTCCAGTTGCTCTTGGGTCAGATGGCCGACTTCGGCGCGCTGCGGGCATTTCAGTCCCAGCTCGACAGCCAGTTGATTGCTCGCGGTATGACCGAGGTCCTGACGGTCGAGGAAACGTTGCAGCCTGGTGTAGTGCCCGCCGTCCTCACGCTCGACCACCCGTTTCGCCGCGTTGATTGCGTTGTCGTCGATGCGTGTCTGGGTCAGCAGCGCGAGCAGCAGGTCGAGCACCTTGCGCTGGTTTTTCGCCGGGGCTTCGATGACGAACGTGGTGTCGGCATTGCTGGTGAACGCATTCCAGTCCCCGCCCAGCGCCTGCATGCGTTCTTCCAGGCCGCCTTCGCCAGTGGCGTCGATACCGCTGAACAGCAAGTGTTCGAGCAAATGCGGCAGCTCTTTTTCGTCGCAGTCGAAGTCATCGAGGCCGACGCCGACCACCAGCCGGATCGCCACATGCCCACGCTCGGTGCCGGGTTTGAGCATCAGCTGTAAACCATTGGGCAGCGCATAGCCTTCGACCTGAAACCGATCCAGGGCAAAAGCGGGCAGGGAACCGAGCAACAGACAGGCAAACAACAGGCAACGCATAACAGGCTTCCATACGGCTGATTTGGAGATCCGTGTCGTCAGTCAGGTCCCCATCGCTGGCAAGCCAGCTCCCACAAGGATCTGCGGCACTTACAAAACCCTGTGGGAGCTGGCTTGCCAGCGATGACGGTCTCAAGGCTGAACCACTGTAACTGACTGACCCCAGCCTCAGACGTTCAAGGCGAATGCGTAATGTCGGCCATGTCATCCACGGCCAGCGCGCCGGTGTCCGCCGTTTCCAGCACCACATAGGCGCTGCTGCAGAACAGCGAATTGAGCCGTTTCATGTCGGCGATCAACTCCAGATGCAGCGAGCTGGTCTCCAGGCTCTGAACGATCTTGCGTTGCAAACGGCTGACATGCGCATGGGCCAGACGCCGTTCCTGCGCACGAAAGCGGCGTTTCTCCCGTAACAACTGCCGCGCGCTTTCGCGGTCGCCGCTGAGAAACACCGACAGGCCCAGGCGCAGGTTGGCGATCAGTTGCTGTTGCAGCCCGGCAAGATCTTCCAGGCCTTCTTCGGAAAACGAACGACGCTGCGAAGTCTTCTGCTGCTGGATCTTGCGCAGCATGCGCTCGATCAGGTCTGCGGCGAGTTTCAGGTTGATCGCCAGTTCGATGATCTCGGCCCAGCGCCGACTGTCGTGCTCGCCGAGATCCTCGCGGGGCATCTGCGCCAGATACAGCTTGATCGCGCTGTACAGCGCTTCGATGTCGTCGGTCAGTCGGCGCATCTCCTGGGTGACGGCGGTCTGCTTGCCGCGCAACACATCGAGGGAGGCGTCGAGCATGTTGTCGAGCAGATCACCCATGCGCAGGGTTTCCCGCGCGGCATTGGCCAGCGCCAGGCTCGGCGTGACCAGCGCGGTCGGGTCGAGATGGCGTGGTTTGGCGGCGCCGTTGACCTCCGGCCGCTCGGGCAGCAGCCACGCACAAAGCCGCGCCATCGGCCCGACACTGGGCAGCAGGATCAGGCAGCGCGCGGTGTTGTAGAGCAGGTGAAAGCCGATGACCATTTCCTGCGGGCTGAAATCGAGGCTGTCGATCCAGTGCACCAGCGGGTCGAGCACCGGGATGATCAGCAGCAGGCCGATCAGTTTGTACAACAGACTGCCCAGCGCAACCTGGCGGCCGGCGGCGTTCTGCATGCTGGTGCTCATGAAGGCAAGAATGCCGCTGCCGATGTTGGCGCCGATCACCAGACCGATCGCCACCGGCAAGCTGATCACCGCAGCCCCGGCCAGCGTGGCGGTGAGCAGCACGGCGGCGAGGCTGGAGTAGGAAATCATCGCAAACAGTGCGCCGACCAGGGCATCGAGGAGGATGTCGCCGGTCAGCGAGGCGAAAATCACCTTCACCCCCTGCGCATGGGTGATCGGCGCAGCGGCCTCGACGATCAATTGCAGGGCGAGAATGATCAGCCCCAGCCCGATCGACACCCGGCCCATTTGCCCGAGCCGCGTCTGTTTGCGCGACAGAAAGAAAATCACCCCGAGGAAAATCAGCAGCGGCGATAGCCACGACAGATCGAGGGTCAGCACCCGCGCCATCAACGCGGTACCGACATCGGCGCCCAGCATGGTCGCCAGCGCCGGGGTCAGCGCCATCAAACCCTGACCGACAAACGAAGTGACCAGCATCGCCGTGGCGTTGCTGCTCTGCACCATGGCGGTGACGAGAATACCGGCGATGAACGCCAGCCATCTCTTCGACATGTTCTGGCCGATGACATGTCGCAGATTGGTGCCATAAACCCGCAGGATGCCGGTTCGGACGATGTGCGTGCCCCAGATCAACAGGGCGACGGCGGACAACAGATTGAGCAGGGTGAGCATGCAGACCCCCTGTAGTAGCAGCGCCCCAGAGGGGCAAGTGGAAGGCACCGCGCGGTTTCTACGTTCTTGATACTTAAGCTGTAGTTGGCTAACGGCCTCGGCGCCAGCATTGCACAGCTAAAGCGTGGATTGAAACAAAAGTGTCATGAAAAGCGCTTCATACACTCCCTTTAAATCAACGCCGTCTCCTGTGGGAGCTGGCTTGCCAGCGATGGCGTCAGCACAACCAACATTGATGTCGCCTGACACTCCGCTATCGCTGGCAAGCCAGCTCCCACAAGGTCCGCAGTGACTGAATGTTGCACAAACAAATGTGGGAGCGAGCCTGCTCGCGAAAGGGGTGGATCAGCCAACATTTCAGTCGACTGACACTCCGTCTTCGCGAGCAGGCTCGCTCCCACAGGGGGTACTGCGTATTGCCGGACTAGCAGATTACTGGCCCGGGACATCCTTGCGCAGTTTCACCGGATCCTGCTGCTGTCTCTTCTTGGCCATCGCGCCGCGCAGTTTGATGTTGATAGCCTCAACCGCCAGCGAGAACGCCATGGCGAAGTAGACGTAGCCTTTTGGCACGTGCACGTCGAACGATTCGGCGATCAGCACGGTACCGACCACCAGCAGGAAGGACAGGGCGAGCATTTTCAGCGACGGGTGCTTGTCGATGAATTCGCTGATCTTGCCCGAGGCCAGCATCATCACCAGCACTGCCACGACGATCGCCGCGACCATGACCGGAACGTGGGAAACCATGCCGACGGCGGTGATCACCGAGTCCAGCGAGAAGACGATATCGATGATCGCGATCTGGATGATGGTGTAGAGGAAGTTGCCGCCCTTGCCCGATGGCGCGTCGTCGCTTTCGTCTTCGCCTTCCAGCGCGTGGTACATCTCCTGCGAGCTTTTCCACAGCAGGAACAGGCCACCGAAGAACAGGATCAGGTCGCGGCCGGAAATGCCCTGGCCGAACACTTCGAACAGGTCGGCGGTGAGGCGCATGACCCAGGTAATCGACAGCAGCAACAGGATCCGCGTGACCATGGCCAGGCCAAGACCGAAGATCCGTGTGCGCTGCTGCATGTGTTTCGGCATGCGGCTGACCAGGATCGAAATCATGATGATGTTATCGATACCGAGGACGATTTCCAGGGCGGTCAGGGTAAAAAAGGCAACCCAGATTTCGGGGTTGGTCAGCCAATCCATGTGTATTCCTTTGAGCGAGTGTTAAACCGAAAAAGGTCCGGGCTTCAAACCGCGAAGCCGGGACCCGTAACGGTGAGTCTTGGGCTTATAGAGTGCTGAACAGCGGGAAAGTCCCCAACAGCAGTGCAGCAATCAGAATGCAGATACACACCAGGATCGCCCATTTCAGGGTGAAACGCTGGTGATCACCGAAATCGATGCCGGCCAGCGCCACCAACAGATAGGTCGACGGCACCAACGGGCTCAGCAAGTGGACGGGCTGGCCGACGATCGAGGCACGGGCCATTTCCACCGCAGTGATCCCATAGTGGCTGGCCGCTTCGGTCAGCACCGGCAATACACCGTAATAGAACGCATCGTTGGACATGAAGAAGGTGAAGGGCATGCTCACCAGCGCCGTAATCACCGCCAGGTACGGGCCGAGGAATTCCGGAATCACCGCCAACAGGCTCTTCGACATCGCATCGACCATGCCGGTGCCCGACAGGATACCGGTGAAGATACCGGCCGCAAAGATCAGCCCGACCACTGCCAGCACGCTGCCGGAATGCGCGGCGACGCGATCCTTCTGCATTTGCAGGCATGGGTAGTTGACGATCATGGCAATACTGAACGCCACCATGAACAGCACCGGCAGCGGCAACAGACCGCCGATCAGCGTGCACATCAGGCCGAAAGTCAGTGCGGCGTTGAACCAGATCAGCTTCGGACGGCGTGCGTCGGGGAATTGCGAGACGCTGATTTCACTGTGATCGATCTCGTCGCCGACCAGGTGCAGCTCGCCGAGGCGGGCACGTTCACGCTTGCCGTAGAAGTAGGCAATCACCAGGATCGCCAAGACACCGGCGGCCATGGCCGGGATCATCGGTACGAAAATGTCCGACGGATCGACATGCAGGGCACTCGCCGCGCGGGCGGTCGGGCCGCCCCACGGGGTCATGTTCATCACGCCACCGGCGAGGATGATCAGACCGGCCATGATTCGCGGGCTCATGCCGATGCGGCTGTACAGCGGCAGCATCGCGGCCACGCAGATCATGTAAGTGGTCGCGCCGTCACCATCGAGGGAAACGACGAGCGCCAGAACGGCGGTACCGACCGAAACTTTCAACGGGTCGCCCTTGACCAGTTTGAGGATCTTGCGCACGGCCGGGTCGAACAGACCGGAGTCGATCATCAGGGCGAAATACAGAATGGCGAACATCAACATCACGCCGGTCGGCGCCAGTTTGGTGATGCCTTCAAGCATCATCGGGCCGATCTTCGGCGCGAAACCACCGAACAGGGCGAACAGGATCGGGATGATGATCAGGGCGATCAGCGCGGACAGGCGCTTGGTCATGATCAGGAACATGAACGTGATGACCATGGCGAAGCCAAGGAAAGTCAGCATGGGAATACTCCAGGCGTAGCGCGGCTAGTTGAATGAGCGGATCGGGCGGGATCAGCGCAGAACGGGAGGCGCGAGGCGTACGGGCGGAGTGACCAGCAGGAAGCGGGAGAAACGGCGGGTTGCAGAAGACATCAGAATCACCATTGTTGTTGTTAATTGGGCCGGGCCTGTGGAAAAAACACAGGGCTTGGGCCAACCGGTCTGTTGCCGGGAGTGGGGCGATCCTAATCGGGGAAGCTTTCAGCTACCTTTCGCGACAGAAAGCGATGAATGAATGGTCAACCGGCGGTCGGATGCAGCGACAGCCAATGAATACGGGACGAGAAGCGATACGAGGGAACGGATAGAACAACGCTGGCTGGCAGCCTGGACATATTCGTTATCAGTTCAGTCCAAGCACTTGGTTAAAAAATCGACAGATCCAGCGGCCGCACCGCGCCCATCCAGATCGCGTGTTCGGTGTGGTCGAGCAGGTCATCGCCAGTGTCCGGATGCAGGAACACCACCAACCCCTTGCGGTTAAGCGCCAGCCACGGCAGCACCTCGCCGATCAGCTCGGGACCGAAAGCCAGTTGGCAGCTCCAGTCGGGGTGCGGCCCCACCGGGCGTTCGTGCACGCGGCCCATTTTCAGCGCAAACAACTGCGCGGCCTGCTCGCACAAGGCCCGCGCCTGGTCGATGCTTTGTGCGTCGAAATAGACATGGGCGTGATAACCCTTGATCCCTTGCATCGTGTCGCCTCTCAATCGGTTCGAACCCTTGGCTGTTTACACCGTCACAGGTCATATAGGACAACAATAAGGAAAACAGCCATGAAAAATGCCGAGACCCCAGTGGTCAAAGTGGTGCTTTATGGTGCCATGGCCAGCCTGGGCGGTGCATTGATGGCTGAATTGCTGCGTCGCCAACACGAAGTCATCGCCATTCTCGACGATCTCACCGCACTCGCGCCGCGTCCGGGGTTGCGCACCAAGACCGGCGATCTATTCGATGCCGAGCGGGTCAATCAGAGCGTCGCCGGCAGTTCGGCGGTGATCTGCCTGCTGGACGCGCCGGGGCTGCCGTTCAGCAGCGACCACGTTGAGCGCTCGGTGACGCTCGGCCCAGTGGAGCAGGTGCTGGCAGTCGACGCCTTGGTCGAAGGTTTGCAACTGGCCAGCGTGCCGCGCCTGTTTCTGGTCGGCAACTTCGGTGTGCTCGACGAGCCTGACAATGACGAGCGCCTGCAACGTCACGCTGCCGAAGAAATCCTCGAGGCGGTACAAAGCAGCTCACTGCGCTGGACCTTGGTCAATGCGCCCCATGGAGTGGCCGGATTGACCATCGAGCACTTCAGTCAGGTCGGCGGCAATCTCGAACCGGGATTGGCCGAACCGCTGGAACGCTTGAACCGTGTCGCGGTGGGGATTGCCGATGAACTGCGGTTGAACCTGCATGTGGGGCAGCATGTGAATTTTGTGGCGGCTTCTGATTCGTAAAAGATCGGACGATCTTTTGCTCTTCACACCGCAATCGAGGGCAGGGCCAGACCGTTAAGCGATTCGGCACTGCTGGCCTGTTCCGCCATCAACCAATCAACAAATTCTTGAATCAACAAACCTCGACGTTTGCGTTGCGGTAACACCACGTAATACCCCAGCCGCGACAGCGTGGTTTCCGCCAGCGGTCGGCACAGCAAACCCTGCACCAGCAAGTTATCCACAAGGTGGCGCCAACCGATTGCCACGCCTTGCCCGCCGATCGCCGCCTGGATCAATAACGTGTAATTGTCGAAGCGCAGCTGCCCCGGCGCCGGCGGCGTGGTCAGGCCAAGTTGACGGAACAGCCCGCTCCAGTCGAACCAGTTGCTGCTGTTTTCACCACGCAGATGCAGCAGCGGCAATTCCAGCAGGGCCTGCGCGGGCAACGGCAATGAACGCTCCTTGAGCAGCAGCGGGCTGCACACCGGGAACACTTCTTCGCTGAACAGCCAGTGGCTCTCACCCTGCTTGAATCGACCATCGCCAAACAGGATCGCCACGTCGATGTCGGTGCGCAGCATGTTGTGGTTGCGCTCGCTGGTGACCAAGCTGACATCGATATGCGGATTGGCCTCATGGAAGCGATGCAGGCGCGGCATCAGCCAATAAGCGGCGAAAGCGAAATCCGTGGCCACTTGCAGCACTTCATGTTGCTGCTGAGTGCTGATTGCGCTCAATCCTGCATCGATATTCTGCAAACCGAGGCTAACTTGCTCGAAAAGCAGGGCGCCCACCTCAGTCAATTCGATGCCCCGGTAGATCCGATCGAACAGGCGTGTGCCGAGCTGCTCCTCCAGACGTTTTATCTGCTGGCTGATAGCCGGTTGCGTGGTGCCAAGCTCAACCGCAGCAGCGGTAAAACTGCGATGGCGGGCCGCCGCTTCAAAAGCGCGCAGCAGATCGAGGGAGAGGTCACCGAGGGCGTCATACATAAGCTGTACTTATCCTAGTCATTGTCCGGCGCGGGCTTTACCGGAAGAAGCATGGAATCCATGCTCGATCGCAGCACTCTCGCATAAATATTCAACATGGAATGACGCGATCACATGAAGCGCAAGAACATTCTTTTCATCATGGCCGATCAAATGGCCGCGCCAATGTTGCCGTTCTACGGCCCATCGCCAATCAAACTGCCGAATCTGTCCCGCCTCGCCGCCCAAGGCGTGGTGTTCGATGCTGCTTATTGCAACAGCCCGCTGTGCGCGCCGTCGCGTTTCACCCTGGTCAGCGGCCAGTTGCCGAGCAAGATCGGCGCCTACGACAACGCCGCTGATTTCCCCGCCGACATTCCGACTTACGCGCATTACCTGCGGCGTCTCGGCTACCGCACCGCGCTGTCGGGCAAGATGCATTTCTGCGGGCCGGACCAGCTGCACGGTTATGAAGAACGCCTGACCAGCGATATCTACCCGGCCGATTACGGTTGGGCGGTGAACTGGGACGAGCCGGACGTGCGGCCGAGCTGGTATCACAACATGTCTTCGGTATTACAGGCCGGGCCGTGCGTGCGCACCAATCAGCTGGATTTCGACGAAGAGGTGGTGTTCAAGGCGCAGCAATATCTTTTCGATCACATTCGCGAGGATGGCGAGCAACCGTTCTGCCTGACCGTGTCGATGACCCACCCGCACGACCCGTACACGATTCCCAAGGCTTTCTGGGATCTGTATGACGATGCCGATATCCCGTTGCCTACAGCCTTGAACCAGGACGAACTCGATCCGCACTCGCAACGTCTGCTCAAGGTTTACGACCTGTGGGACAAGCCGCTGCCTGTGGATAAAATCCGCGATGCCCGTCGCGCCTACTTCGGTGCTTGCAGCTATATCGACGCCAATGTCGGCAAACTGCTGCAAACCCTCGAGGAAACCGGGTTGATCGACGACACCGTCATCGTCTTCTCCGGTGACCATGGCGACATGCTCGGCGAGAAGGGCCTCTGGTACAAAATGCACTGGTTCGAGATGGCCGCGCGGGTGCCGCTGCTGATCAGCGCACCGGGACAATTCGAGGCGGGCCGGGTCAGCGCCGCCGTATCCACCGCCGACCTGCTGCCGACGTTCGTGGATCTGGCCGGTGGCACGCTTGAACCAGGCTTGCCACTGGACGGTCGTTCGTTGCTGCCGCACCTGCAAGGGCAGGGCGGGCATGACGAGGTGTTCGGCGAATACATGGCCGAAGGCACTGTGAGCCCGCTGATGATGATTCGCCGGGGCGCCTACAAATTTATCTACAGCGAAAGCGACCCGTGCCTACTCTTCGATGTGGATAACGATCCGCGCGAAGAAGAAGAGCTGAGCCAATCGCCGCAACATCGTCAGCTGTTCGAAGACTTTCTCGCCGAAGCGCGGGCCAAGTGGGACATTCCGGCGATCCATCGGGACGTGCTGGCCAGCCAGCGCCGACGCCGTTTCGTCGCCGATGCGTTAACCATCGGCAAGTTGAAGAGCTGGGATCACCAGCCGCTGGTCGATGCCAGTCAGCAGTACATGCGCAACCACATCGACCTTGATGATCTGGAGCGCAAGGCCCGTTATCCACAACCCTGCCCAAACCAAAAATGTTAAGGGGAAGTCCATGCGCAAGTTATCCACAGCTGTCACTGTCGGCCTGATCGCATTGAGCAGCGCCTCGGCGTTCGCCGAGCAAAGCTGCGAGACCGTGAAGATGGCCGATCCGGGCTGGAGCGACATCGCCGCAACCAATGCCATCACCGGGTTTCTGCTGGACGGCATGGGCTATAAGGCCAAAGTCGACACCCTTGCGGTGCCGATCACCTTCGGCGGCTTGAAGGATGGCCAGGTTGACGTGTTCCTCGGCAACTGGATGCCGGCGCAGCAGGGCTTCTATGACAAGTTCGTCGCCACCGGCGATGTGACGCAATTGGCCAAGAACCTGGAAGGCACCGAATTCACTCTCGCCGTCCCCGACTATGTCTGGGAGGCAGGCGTGCATGATTTTGCCGACCTGAACAAATTCGCCGACAAGTTCGACAAGAAGATCTACGGCATCGGCTCAGGCGCGCCGGCGAACATTTCGCTGCAGGAGATCATCAAGAAGAACGACTTCAACATGGGCCAGTGGAAGCTGATCGAGTCCAGCGAACAGGCGATGCTCGCCGAAGTGTCGCGGGCGGTGAAGAAACAGAAATTCGTCACCTTCCTCGGCTGGACCCCACACCCGATGAACGTGCAGCTGAAAATGCGTTACCTGAAGGGCGGCGAAAAATACTTCGGCGATACCGGCAGCGTATTCACCCTGACCCGTAAGGGCTACGCCGAGGCCTGCCCGAATGTGGGCAAGTTGCTGACCAATCTTGCGTTTACCCAGGACATGGAGAACAGCATCATGGCCGAGGTGGTGAACAAGAAGATCAGCAATGCCGAAGCGGCGAAGGCGTGGATCAAGGCCAATCCGGCGGTGCTGGACAAGTGGCTGGACGGGGTGAAGACCGTGGATGGCAAGGATGCGTTGGTGGCGGTGAAGGCCAAGCTTTGATCTCAGTGTTGCTGGAATAGCGTTCGGCTGGAGATTTTTTCCCCCTCACCCCAGCCCTCTCCCCCAAGGGGGCGAGGGGGAAAGGGAGCCGATCGCTGTTGAATCAAAACTTGCGTTCAACGCCGAAATCGCAGGTCGGTGAATCTTCAACAAACAGCTCGGTCAGTCCCCTCTCCCTCAGGGAGAGGGCTAGGGTGAGGGGCCTTTACACCTGACACCCTGATAACCTTGAACAAAACCCCAACCGCGAGGACCCATGGCCTTCCCCAGCCGCCATTCACTTTTTCCTTTCCTGAGCTGGTTGCCACGGCAAACCCGCGCCAGCGTCGGGCGGGACCTGATCGTCGGCCTCAGCGGTGCGATTCTCGCCTTGCCCCAGTCGATTGCCTACGCGCTGATTGCCGGACTGCCACCGGAATACGGCCTGTATGCGGCGATCATCCCGGTGTTGATCGCCTGCCTGTGGGGGTCGTCATGGCATCTGATCTGCGGCCCGACGGCGGCGATTTCGATTGTCCTGTACGCCAGCGTCAGCCCGCTCGCGGTGCCGGCTTCCGAGGACTACATCACCCTGATCCTGCTGCTGACGTTCCTTGCGGGGATTTTCCAGTGGTTGCTCGGCTTGCTGCGCTTTGGCGCACTGGTGAATTTCGTTTCGCATTCGGTGGTGCTCGGCTTCACCCTCGGTGCCGCCGTGGTGATCGCCATCGGGCAATTGCCCAATCTGCTCGGGCTGGAATTGCCGGCCAACACCACAGCGCTCGCCAGCCTGATGGACCTGTTGCGGCATCTGGGGGCTGTGGATAAGCCTTCGCTGATGCTCGGCGTCGGCACGGTAATCGTCGGCGTGGCCCTGAAAAAACTTCTGCCGCGCTGGCCGACGCTGTTGCTCACGCTGGTGCTGGCCAGTCTGCTGGTGTGGATCTGGCCAGCGATGTTCGGCCATGTGCATCTGGTCAGCGCTTTCGTCGGACGCCTGCCGCCGTTCAGTACGCTGCCGCTGGATCTGGAGGCTATCCTGCGCCTGCTGCCAAGCGCGGTGGCAGTGGGCATGCTCGGGCTGGTCACCAGCCTGTCGATTGCCCGCTCGATTTCGGCGCGGTCGCAGCAGTTGCTTGATGCCAATCAGGAAGTCCGCGCGCAGGGTTTGTCGAACATCGTCGGTGCGTTCTTTTCCGGGTCGCTCTCAGCCGGATCGTTTACCCGCTCGGGATTGAGTTACGAGGCGGGTGCCTGCTCGCCGCTGGCCGGGGTGTTTTCGGCGCTCTGGGTGGCGCTGTTCGCGGTGTTCGGCGCAGGGCTGATCGCGCACATCCCGATCCCGGCCATGGCCGGCAGCATCCTGTTGATTGCCTGGGGTCTGGTCGACCACCGGGGCATTCGCGCCTTGCTGCGGGTCAGCCGCGCCGAGTTCGTGGTGATGGCCCTGACCTGTCTCGCGACCTTGCTGCTGGAATTGCAGACGGCGATTTACGCCGGGGTGCTGGCGTCGCTGTTTTTCTACCTCAAGCGCACCTCACAACCACGGGTACAGCATTGGCGCGACGGTGACGACGATGTGTTGCGCGTGGGTGGTTCGATCTTCTTCGGCGCCAGCCATTACCTGCAAGTGCGCCTGCAACGCCTGCATGGCGCACGGGTGGTGATCGAGGCGCAGCAGATCAACTTCATCGATTATTCGGGGGTGGAGATGCTGCATCAGGAAGCGCGACGCCTGCTGGGCCAGGGTCGCAGCCTGACCCTGCGCCGGGCGCGGTCGCCGGTGGTGGAGGAGTTGAGGAAGCTGGAGGGGGCGGAGAAGTGCCCAATCAGGTTTGAGGATTGATCTGATATCGCGGTGGTGATGCGATTCGCGAGCAGGCTCGCTCCCACATTGATCGTATTTCAATGTGGGAGCAAAGCTTAAAGGGCCAGTTGGCGGCGCAGTTCGGCGAGTACCGGCGCGGTATCCGGGCGTACGCCACGCCACAGCCAGAACGCCTCGGCTGCCTGTTCGGCGAGCATGCCCAGACCATCCATCGCCAGCGCCGCGCCGTGCTCAGTGGCCCAGCGGCAGAACGCGGTCGGTTCCTTGCCGTACATCATGTCGTAGCACAGCGTCTGGCCTGGCTCGATCAGGCTTGGCGCAATCGGCGGCACGTCACCGGTCAGGCTGGCGGAGGTGGCGTTGATGATCACGTCCACCGGTTCGCGCAGCCAGTCGAAACCACTGGCCGACACCGGCCCGAGGTCGCAGAACAACTCGGCCAGCAGTTCAGCCTTGTCCACGGTGCGATTGGCGATGATCACCGAGGCCGGCTTCTCCGCCAGCAATGGCTCCAGCGCACCGCGCACCGCGCCGCCAGCGCCGAGCAAAAGGATGCGCTTACCGGTCAGGCTGAACCCGGCATTCACCGTCAGATCGCGGACCAGGCCTGCGCCATCGGTGTTGTCGCCGAGCAGTGAGCCATCGTCCAGTTTGCTCAAGGTGTTCACCGCACCGGCGCGCTGCGCGCGGGCGGTCAGGCTGTTGGCCAGACGGTAGGCGTCTTCCTTGAACGGCACCGTCACATTGGCGCCGCGCCCTTCGCGAAAGAACGCCTTGGCGCAGCCGACAAAATCATCCAGCGGCGCCAGCAGCGTGCTGTAGTCGAGGCGCTGGCCGGTCTGTTCGGCGAACAACTGGTGAATCATCGGCGACTTGCTGTGGCCGATCGGATTACCGAAAACGACGTAACGATCCATCACCCGTCCTCAGGCCTCGGCCAGCCAGTCGCGATCCTGCAGGAAGTAATCGGTCAGGCGCGCTTCTGCGCTGCCCGGCTCGGCCTTCCAGTCATAGCCCCAGCGCACTTGCGGTGGCAGCGACATCAGAATCGATTCAGTGCGGCCACCCGATTGCAGACCGAACAGCGTGCCACGGTCGTAAACCAGGTTGAATTCGACGTAGCGGCCTCGGCGGAATTCCTGGAATTCGCGCTGCTGGGCAGTGAAGGCGTCATTCTTGCGCCGCTGCACGATCGGCAGGTAGGCCTCGATATAGGCATCGCCGATGGCGCGCATGAAGGCGAAACTGGTGTCGAAATCCCACTCGTTCAGATCGTCGAAGAACAGACCGCCAATGCCCCGTGGCTCATGACGATGCTTGATATGGAAATAGGTGTCGCACCAGGCCTTGTAACGCGGATAGACGTCCGCACCGAACGGCGCACAGGCTTGCTCGGCGACGCGGTGCCAGTGGATGCAGTCTTCTTCGTTGCCGTAGTAGGGCGTCAGATCGAAACCGCCGCCGAACCACCAGACCGGTTCTTCGCCTTCTTTTTCAGCAATGAAAAAACGCACGTTGGCGTGGGAGGTCGGCACATGCGGGTTGTGCGGGTGGATCACCAGCGACACACCGAGCGCCTCGAAACCACGCCCGGCCAATTCCGGCCGATGGGCGCTGGCCGATGGCGGCAGGCCGCTGCCAAACACGTGGGAGAAATTGACGCCGCCCTTTTCGATCAGCGTGCCGTTTTCCAGCACACGGGTACGCCCGCCACCGCCCGCCGGCCGGGTCCAGGCGTCTTCGACGAAGCATTTGCCGCCGTCTTCGGTTTCCAGTGCAGCGCAGATGCGGTCTTGCAGATCGAGCAGATAGGCCTTTACGGCGTCGGTGCGGGTCGTCATGGCTTCACCTTGAATCGGGCGGCGCCCCGGCAGGCGGGCGGCGCAAATGGGCGCGTAGCATACCATCGCAGACCGGCGCGCCGCAGTTGACGAAGATCAAGCAGGGGAGTTGGATAGAGGGCTTAGCAACGACCCAAGGAGAGCAGGCAGATGGCAAAGCGTATCCAGTTCCGCGCCCACGGCGGTCCCGAAGTGCTCGAACATGTTGACTACGAACCCGCTGCGCCCGGGCCGAATCAGGTGCGCGTGGCCAATCAGGCGATCGGCCTGAATTTCATCGACACCTATTACCGCAGCGGCCTCTATGCACCACCCGCGTTGCCGTCCGGCCTGGGTTCTGAAGGCGCCGGCACGGTCGAAGCGGTGGGCAGCGACGTCACCCGGTTCAAGGTCGGCGATCGCGTGGCATACGGCAGCGGCCCGCTCGGCGCCTACAGCCAGTTGCATGTGCTGCCGCAGGACAATCTGGTGCACCTGCCCGATGAAATCAGTTTCGAAACTGCCGCCGGGGTCATGCTCAAGGGTCTGACGGTGCAATATCTGCTGCGCCAGACCTACCAACTGCAGGGCGGCGAAACCATTCTGTTCCACGCCGCAGCCGGTGGAGTCGGCTCTCTGGCCTGCCAATGGGCCAAAGCGCTGGGCGTGAAGCTGATCGGCACCGTCAGCTCGAAGGAGAAAGCCGAACTGGCCAAGGCCAACGGCGCCTGGGCCACCATCGACTACAGCCATGAAAACGTTGCCGAGCGCGTGCTGGCGCTGACTGACGGCAAGAAAGTCCCGGTGGTGTATGACGGCGTCGGCAAGGACACCTGGCTCACGTCCCTGGACAGCGTGGCACCACGTGGCCTGGTGGTGAGTTTCGGCAATGCTTCGGGCGCAGTCGACGGCGTCAACCTGGGCATTCTTGCCGCGAAGGGCTCGTTGTACGTCACCCGGCCTACGCTGGCGACCTACGCCAACAACGCCGAGAACCTGCAGCGCATGGCCGACGAGCTGTTCGAGATGATCATCAGCGGCAAGCTGAAGGTCGACATCAGCCAGCGCCATGCATTGGCCGATGCGGCAAAAGCACAAACCGAACTGTCGGCACGGCGCACTACCGGTTCCACGATTCTGTTGCCATAACGCTTCAAGTTGATACTCGGTGAACTCTTCCATGAGTTCGCCGAGTATCTTTCAGCTATATCAAGTACATCTTCCGGTGAAGTTTCTTCGCCGCTGGCCTACGACCGGAAAACTTCCTGCGCAACTTCTTCGACTCGTATACAAGCCATTTCTCTGCCCACTCTTCGATTATTGGCGGATCAATACTGACGGTTATGAACATCACGATACTCCGGCTGATGCACGTTCATGTTCACTGGCTGATCCAGGGCCATCAGAATTTGCCGCCATTCGGCGGACAACAGCCAATAATCGCCCCGGGCACGCTGCTCGATATGCATGGCGTGCGAAGCGATCGGTGTCAGGCCGAAGCGCTGAAACAGTTGCCGCTGTGGCGATCTGCACAAGGCCGTCACCCCCTGATATCCGCGATCGATCGCCCATTCGGCGGCGGTGGCGAGCAAGCCATTGATCGACACCGGCCGGTGCTGCTGGGAATGGGTAATCAAGCGACTGAATTCGACATGCCGCGCCAATGCCACAGTGGGAGACACATGATGCTGCGCCAGTGAGGCCCATTCGAACGGCGCCGGGGTTGCCCGCAGCACTGCAATGAGTTGATCTCGCTGGTAGAGCAGGAAGTGCGTACTGCGCGAGGTGATCGCCAAGCGGGTTTCCAGCGCCCGGGCTCTGGAGGTGAGCATGTAATGCTGCAATCGCAGGCGAAACTGCCGACCAATGAAACGCTCGAATTCTCCGGCGTCCGACCCCGCCTCAAGAATGGCCACACGATAATCGGCCTGTTGATTCTTGAGTGCCTCTTGAAAGCCCTGCAGATAATCCTTGAGGTGTAAATCCGTAATATCCATTACTTCTCCGCAGCCATTAACATTTCGAAGTTGTATCAAGCACATTGAAAGAATGGATGCTTTTGAAAATCTCGCCACTGCACGCGTTCTGATAATCGCGTGGGAAAACTTACAGATATTGCAGAGTCGAAGAACCGTCTGACGCATGCAAGAACAATGGCAACGGATAAGTTTTAAACGAGTGCAGGAACAAACTGCGGGCATGCGCAAAACTCCTCGTCGATAGCGCCGAGGAGTCCGCAAAAAAATAAAAAGAATGGCGTCAGTCAGGACGAACGACGTTACCGGTGGCCAGGTCGCGGATCACGCTGGGATTCTTGCGCCCGCCAAGGCTGCCGCCGAGCACCAGATCGACCTGCCCACGGAAATACTGCTCGATGCGCAAACGCGTGCGCGCGGGCGGTCGCCCCTGTGGATTGGCTGATGTCGAGATCAGCGGCCCGACCAGCGAGCACAAGTCGCGCACCTGCGGGTGATCGCTGACTCGCAGCGCCACGGTGTCATGCACGCCTGTGACCCATTCCGGCAACAGGTTCTGGTGCGGCACCAGCCAGGTGTTCGGCCCCGGCCAGGTGCTGGCCATGCGGTCGATCCAGTCCTGCGGGAAGTCCTCGAAGAGGAAATCGAACTGGCGGATATTGTCGGCGACCAGGATCAGCCCTTTGCTCACCGAGCGATTCTTGATCGCCAGCAAGCGGTCCACTGCGTCTTCGTTCCACGGGTCGCAACCCAGCCCCCAGACGGCTTCGGTTGGATAGGCAATCACCGCGCCGGCGCGAACTTCACGCGCGGCTTGTTGCACACGCCAACTGTTGACCATGAAAAACTCTCCACAAACAGGTTTCGCGCAGTTTACCGATCTTCATCGTAAAACCTAGCTCGACCGCGCCAGCCAGCGACCGTTTTCGCATACCGCACGGCCTTCGATTTCCAGCTCGGTCAACGTTGCCAGCACTTTCGGCAACGCCCAGCCACAGCTCGCGGCCAACGCCTCGCTGGTGTGCGGCGCGGCGTGAAGCAGCGCCAGCAACGGGTGATCGGCCTGCGGCGGCGCTGTGGATAACAACGGTTGCTGCCAGCCGCGCAGCGCTTCGAGGATATGTTCAATAGTCTCCACCAACACCGCCCCGTCGCGAATCAACTGATGACAACCGCGCGCGCCGGGGTGATGGATAGAGCCTGGAATGGCATAAACCTCGCGCCCTTGCTCTGCCGCCAGCCGCGCGGTAATCAACGAACCGCTGGCAACACTGGCCTCGACCACCAGCACGCCGAGGGACAAACCGCTGATGATGCGGTTACGCCGGGGGAAGTTGCTCGCGGTTGGCCCGGCGTCCAGCGGAAATTCGGAGAGCACCGCGCTGCCCGACGCAATCATCGCCTCAGCCAAGCGTTTATTGCGTTGTGGATAAAAATTTTCCAGGCCCGTGCCAAGCACCCCCACGGTCAAGCCGCCAACGTCCAGTGCGGCCTGATGGGCAGCCGCATCGATGCCCAGCGCCAGACCACTGGTGATGACAAAACCGGCCCCGGCCAGACTGCGAGAAAACGCCGCCGCCGTGTCCATGCCCGGGCGCGAAGCGCGGCGGCTGCCGACCATCGCCAGTTGCGGTTTTTCCAGAATCGACGGATCGCCGGCGACGAATAACAGTGGCGGCGGGTCAGGAATCTGCGCCAGCAACGCTGGATAGTCCGCCTGGTCCCACATCAGCAAATGTTGACCGGGGCGCTCTAGCCAGCGCATTGCGTGGCTGGCGCCGTCGCGCACCGTCGGACAACGCCGTGCCTCGGCGCACGCCGCCGGCAATCCCAGCGAGCGCCAGGCACTGGCCGGCGCGCTGAGGGCTTTGGACGCCGAGCCGAAGGCTTCGAGCAGTTTGGCAAAACGCTTGGGGCCGATATCCGGCATGCGGTGCAGGCGCAGACGCGCCTCCAGTTCCGCCGGGGAAATGGCTGTACTGACAGACAACATGAATGGATCATCCTTGATCGTTCGATGCTCCGAACCATTCGGAACAAGCTGTGGATAACTCTGTTGGTAACTTGTTAAGCAAGCTTACGGATTTCGCACCTTGTCGAGCACCGCCAGCGAGCGTGAAGCATTGAGGACCAGGCCGTAACTGAGTTTGTCGTAGGTGCGGAACACCATCAGCAGGCCGGCTCGTTCATCGGGAATTTTCAGCGGTTGGCCGGTAATCCGGTCGCGCACCGTTTCGCCGGTTTTCATCACCGCCAGGACATTGCCTTCGGCCAGACCGTCACGTTTGCCTTTGTTCAGGGTAACCACGTCCATCACACCGATCTGCGTGACGCCGCGTGGCACGTCGATGATCAGGCCGTCGATGGAACGCTTCGGCGCGCTGGGCATGAACGTTGAATTGATCGAACGTTCTTCACCGCCGAACAAGCGGTCACCGAGGCGCACTTCCTGGGTGGTGCGTTGCAGGGCGAGAGTGGCGACGTCGCCTTCGGTGGCAACAACCTCGCCGCCGCCGATATCGTCGGCGTTGATGCCGAGGAATTCCTTGGTCTGCGGGTCAGTGTAGACCTTGCCCTGGCGGAAGATGCCGTACACCGGTTGCTCCGGATCGAAATGGCCACGGGCGAAGATGCGGTCACCGGTACCGCTGAGCACCCGTTCGGCATCGCCGGCGACGATGTACGGCGCCTTGTCGAAGTCTTCGGCCTTGTCGACGATGCGATTGCTCAGCAGAAAACTGTTGATCGATTTCAGCGGAATGCTCGGAATCGCCTCGGCCACCGGGCTGGTGCGAATCCGTGGCGAGAGCTTGATGGTGCCGAGCGACTCGCCACGCTGGACGGTCAACTGCGGTTGGCCGTTGACGTAGCTGAGTGTCAGCGTGTCGCCGGGATAGATCAGGTTGGGGTTTTCGATCTGCGGGTTGGCCCGCCACAGTTGTGGCCACTGCCACGGCTCGCGCAGGTATTTGCCGGAAATGTCCCAGAGCGTGTCCCCGGAAACCACCGTGTATTGCTGTGGAAAACCATCCCTGAGTTGCACTTGCCCTTGCGCGGCGCCGGCCGAAGCCAGAAGCAGCAGGGCGAGTAGTGTTTTCCTCATGCAGTGAATCCCTTTATCATGTGCATTCGCGTGAATCGTCAGAGCCCCCGTGGCTCGCTTCTGTTTTTCAGAAGCTACGCTTCACAACGGTAGCCTGCATCTTCGGACCCGCCAGGCCATCGACCCGACTTTACTCAACGTGTGCAGCAATCGAAGCCTATGGCCATTTTAAACATCCTCGAATTTCCGGACCCGCGTCTGCGCACTATCGCCAAACCAGTGGCTGTAGTGGACGACGAAGTGCGTCAGTTGGTCGACGACATGTTTGAAACAATGTATGAAGCGCCGGGCATCGGCCTCGCCGCGACCCAGGTCAACGTGCACAAACGTATCGTCGTGATGGACCTGTCCGAAGACCGTACCGAGCCACGGGTGTTCATCAACCCCGAGTTCGAACCGCTGACCGACGAGATGGACCAGTATCAGGAAGGTTGCCTCTCGGTACCGGGCTTCTACGAAAACGTCGACCGCCCGCAGAAGGTCAAAATCAAGGCGCTGGACCGCGACGGCAAGCCCTATGAGCTGATCGCCGAAGGTCTGCTCGCGGTGTGCATCCAGCACGAATGCGACCACCTCAACGGCAAATTGTTCGTCGATTACCTGTCCACGCTCAAACGCGACCGGATCAAGAAGAAGCTGGAAAAGCTGCACCGCCAGAACGCTTGATGCCCCTCTTCAAAGGCTTGCTGCGGCAAGCCTTTTTCTTTTATGAGACGCCTTTCATGACTGAGCCACTGCGCATTGTTTTTGCCGGCACCCCGGAATTCGCCGCCGAACACCTCAAGGCCCTGCTGAGCAGCCCGTACGAGATCGTCGCGGTCTACACCCAGCCGGATCGCCCGGCCGGCCGTGGGCAAAAACTGATGCCAAGCCCGGTCAAACAACTCGCCCTGGAAAATAATATCCAGGTGTTGCAGCCGCCGACCTTGCGCAATGCCGAGGCCCAGGCGGAGCTGGCCGCGCTGAAGCCGGACTTGATGGTGGTGGTCGCCTACGGTTTGATCCTGCCGCAAGCGGTGCTGGATATTCCGCGTCTGGGTTGCATCAACAGCCATGCGTCGTTGCTGCCGCGCTGGCGCGGTGCGGCGCCGATCCAGCGCGCGGTCGAACACGGCGATGCCGAAAGCGGTGTAACGGTGATGCGCATGGAGGCCGGGCTGGATACCGGGCCGATGCTGCTCAAGGTCGTCACGCCGATCAGCGCGCAAGACACTGGCGGCACCCTGCATGATCGCCTCGCCGAGATGGGTCCGCCCGCCGTGGTGCAGGCGATTGCCGGTCTGGCTGCCGGCACCCTGCAAGGTGAGGTGCAGAACGATGAGCTCGCCACTTACGCGCACAAACTGAACAAAGACGAAGCACGCATCGACTGGAGCCGCCCGGCGGTGGAGCTGGAACGTCTGGTCCGCGCCTTCAATCCATGGCCGATCACCCACAGCACGCTCAATGGCGAAGCGTTGAAAGTGCTGGCCGCGACCGTGGCCGAAGGCACTGGCGCTCCGGGTGAAATCCTCAGCGCCAGCAAGGACGGCCTGATTGTCGCCTGCGGTGCACAAGCGCTGTGCCTGACCCGCCTGCAATTGCCCGGCGGCAAGGCGCTGAACTTCAGCGACCTGTTCAACAGCCGCCGCGAGAAATTCGCCGTCGGCAGCGTGCTCGGCGCTGCGGTGGAAGCGCAATGAACCCGCGTCTGGCCGCCGCCAAGGCGCTCGCCGCCGTACTCAGCGGCAAGGCTTCGCTGAACAGCTCCCTGCCGACGCAACTGGACAAGGTCGAGGATCGTGATCGCGGTTTCACTCAGGATCTGGCCTTCGGCACCGCACGCTGGCAGCCACGCCTGTCGGCATTGGCGGAAAAACTTCTGCAGAAACCGTTCAAAGCCGCCGACGCTGATGTCGAGGCGTTGCTGCTAGTCGGTCTGTATCAACTGCTCTACACCCGGGTACCGGCCCATGCCGCGATCGGCGAAACCGTCGGCTGCGCAGACAAGCTGAAAAAGCCCTGGGCCAAAGGCCTGCTCAACGCCGTGCTGCGCAATGCCCAGCGCGAAAGCGAGACGATCTTCGCCGAACTGGAACGCGACCCGGTGGTGCGCACAGCTCACCCGCGCTGGCTGCAAAAATCCCTGAAGGCATTTTGGCCCGAGCAGTGGGAAGCGATCTGCGCAGCGAACAACGCGCATCCGCCGATGATCCTGCGGGTCAACCGCCGTCATCACAGCCGCGATGCTTATCTTGCGTTGCTGGGCGAAACCGGGATCGCCGCGACACCGTGCGTTTACAGCCGCGACGGCATCGTCCTCGAAGCTGCTGCCGACGTGCGCAGCCTGCCGGGTTTCGCCGAAGGCTGGATCAGCGTGCAGGACGAAGCCGCGCAACTGGCCGCCGACCTGCTTGATCTGGCGCCGGGTCAGCGGGTGCTCGACGCCTGCTGCGCCCCTGGCGGCAAGACCTGCCACATCCTTGAAGCCGAACCGGCGCTCGCTGGCGTGGTCGCGGTGGATCTGGAAGCCAAGCGTCTGGTGCGGGTGAAGGAAAACCTTGAGCGCCTCGGCCTCGACGCTGAACTGATCGCCGCCGACGGTCGCGATATCGACAAATGGTGGGACGGCAAACCGTTCCAGCGCATCCTGCTCGACGCGCCATGCTCGGCCACCGGCGTGATACGCCGCCATCCGGACATCAAGCTGACCCGCCAGCCCGACGACATCGTCGCGCTCGCGCAACTGCAAGGCGAACTGCTCGACGCCATGTGGAAAACCCTCGAAGTCGGCGGCATCCTGCTCTACGCCACCTGCTCGACGCTGCCGACCGAGAACACCGAAGTCATCGCCGCGTTCCTCGAGCGCACCCCCGGTGCCCGTGAACTGGATCTGGCCACAGCGGCCGGCATCAAGCAGCCCCATGGTCGCCAGTTGCTGGCCCAGCAGGGCGGGCATGACGGGTTTTACTACGCCAAGCTGATCAAGATCGCCGCCGCGCGCGGCTAAACGGATTCATGGAGTGACTGGATGAAAATCATCATCCTCGGTGCGGGACAGGTCGGCGGTTCGCTGGCCGAACATCTGGCCAGCGAGGCCAACGACATCACTGTGGTCGACACCGATGGCGAGCGCCTGCGCGACCTCGGCGACCGCCTCGACATCCGCACCGTGCAGGGCCGGGGCTCGCTGCCGTCGGTGCTGCGTCAGGCCGGTGCCGACGACGCCGACATGCTGGTAGCGGTGACCAACAGCGACGAAACCAACATGGTTGCCTGCCAGGTCGCGCACACGCTGTTCCACACGCCGACCAAGATCGCTCGCGTGCGCGAAGCGTCGTACCTCAATCGCGAGGAACAGCTGTTCCAGAACGAAGCGATTCCGGTCGACGTGCTGATCAGTCCCGAGCAGGTCGTGACCAACTACATCAAGCGCCTGATCCAGCATCCCGGCGCCTTGCAGGTGATCGACTTCGCCGAAGGCGCGGCGCAACTGGTGGCGGTGCGCGCCTATTACGGCGGGCCGCTGGTGGGCCAGCAACTGCGCCAGTTGCGTGAGCACATGCCGAACGTCGAAACCCGCGTAGCGGCGATCTTCCGCCGTGACCGGCCGATTTTGCCGCAGGGCGACACTGTGATCGAGGCCGATGACGAGGTGTTCTTCATCGCTGCCCGTGAGGACATTCGCGCAGTGATGAGCGAAATGCGTCGCCTCGACGAAACCTACAAACGCATCGTTATCGCCGGGGGCGGGCAGATCGGCGAGCGCCTGGCCGAGGCGATCGAAAGCCGTTATCAGGTGAAGATCATCGAGATGAGCCCGGCGCGCTGCCGCTACCTCTCCGATACCCTCGACAGCACCGTGGTCTTGCAGGGCAGTGCGTCGGATCGCGATCTGCTGCTGGAAGAGAACATCGCCGACGCCGATATCTTCCTCGCCCTGACCAACGACGATGAAGCCAACATCATGTCGTCGCTGCTGGCCAAACGGCTGGGGGCGAAGAAGGTCATGACGATCATCAACAATCCGGCCTACGTCGACCTGATCCAGGGCGGCGACATTGATATCGCCATCAGCCCGCAACTGGCGACCATCGGCACCTTGCTCGCCCACGTGCGCCGAGGCGATATCGTCAGCGTGCACTCACTACGGCGCGGCGCGGCGGAAGCGATCGAGGCGATTGCCCACGGTGATGCGAAGTCCAGCAAGGTCATCGGCAAGCCGATCGAGAAGATCGGCCTGCCGCCGGGCACCACCATCGGCGCAGTGATCCGCAACGAGAACGTGATCATCGCCCACGACGACACGGTGATCGAAGCGGGTGACCATGTGATTCTGTTCCTTGTGGATAAAAAGCATATTCGCGATGTGGAAAAGCTGTTTCATGTGGGGTTGAGCTTTTTCTGACCTGAAGACAACGTTGCCCGTGATGGCCCCTTCGCGAGCAGGCTCGCTCCCACAGTGGAATGCATTCCAAATGTGGGAGCGAGCCTGCTCGCGAAAGCGGTTTGACAGACTCGCAGGTTCTCTGACGAACAATAGAAAGGAATCCGCCAATGCTCGAATCCCTGGAAAAAATGCTCGCCAAGGGTGTGGATAACGCGCTGTTGCGCTTCGGTCTGGGCAAGGGTTATCTGGACTTGGGTGAAAACGCCAAGGCTGCCGAGCATTTTCAGCGTTGTGTCGCTTTCGATCCGAAATACTCGGCAGCGTGGAAGCTGCTGGGCAAGGCGCAGCTGGCGCTAGGCGATCACGCCGCTGCGCGTCAGGCCTGGGAACAAGGCCTGGAAGCGGCCCGCGCCCAGGGTGACAAACAGGCCGAGAAGGAGATGACGGTATTCCTGAAAAAGCTTGAGCGGCAGGCGCCTTGAGCTACCGATTGAGCAAGGCGAGCCCGTCTGCATCAACCGTCACCCCATCGAAGTTGCTCAGTACCAGCGCGCCTCGCCCGGCGGACGCTTCTTGAAGCGTTTCATGCTCCACATGTACTGGCTCGGATACGCCGCAACATAACGTTCCACTACCTTGCTCATCGCCGCGCAGGACTCTGCGGTATCGGTGCTGTACATCGCTTCGGGCGCGGCTTCGAGAATGACTTTGTAGCCCGAGCCGTCAGGCAGGCGCAGGGCGTGCAGGAACACACCGACCGCTTTGCCGCCGGCCAACATGTTCGGCACGAATTTGCTGGTCAGCGCCTGAGTTGCGAAGAACGGCACGAAAATCCCGGCGGATTCGGCCGGTTCCGGGTCGGCGGGAATGCCCACGGCACCACCCTTGCGCACTTCCTTGATGACGCTGAGAATGCCTTCCTTGGTCGACGCCGCGACCTTGTTGCCCAGCTGCACGCGCTGTTTGCGCAGCAATTCATCCACTGCCTTGAGCTTCGGCGGACGATAGAAAATGATCGGTTTGCACTGGCTGCAATAGAAGTGGTTGAGCACTTCCCAGTTGCCGAGGTGGCTGGTGATGCCGACCACGCCTTTGCCCGAAGCGAGCGCGTCTTTCAACACATCGAGGCCTTCGACTTCGCGAACCAGATCGATCGAGCGCTGCGCCGGCCAGATCCACGCGCAGGCGCTTTCGGTCAGCGACTTGCCGATGTCCTTCAAACTCTGTCCGACCAGACGCTCACGTTCGGCCGCATCCATCTGCGGAAAACACTTGGACAGGTTGATCCGCACCACGTCGCGGGAACGATTGGGGGTTTTCCACATGATCCAGCCGATCACCGAACCCACGGCCTGCACGGCCCGCCATGGCAGCAGGGCAAACAGCCGCAGAGCGCCTACCAGCAAGGCGCCTTTAAACTTTTCCACAGGTCACTCCTGATCTTTGTGCTGTGCGCGAGGCGGGCATTCTAACCGGCGTTGGCGAGCTGCGCGTAGCGGTCGCAATCCTGGGTGTGGTCCATGACCATGCCCGAGGCCTGCATCAGCGCGTAGCAAATGGTCGGACCGACGAAGGTGAAGCCGGCTTTTTTCAGCGCTTTGCTCATCGCCAGCGCTTCGGGGGTGATCGCCGGGACCTCGCTGCGATCCTTGAAATGATTGATGATCGGTTGGTCGCCCACGAACGACCAGAGCAATGCCACCGGATCCTCCAGCGCCAGCCACGCCTGGGCATTGCGCCGGGCGGCGTTGAGTTTCAGGCGATTGCGGATGATGCCCGGGTCGAGCATCAGTTCGTCGATTTCGGCGTCACTCATCTGCGCCACGCGCTGCACATCGAAGCCGAACAGCACCTGACGGTAACGCTCGCGTTTGCGCAGCACAGTGATCCACGACAACCCGGCCTGGAACCCTTCGAGCAAAAGCAACTCGAACAAACCCTGCGCATCGCGCAGCGGCGTGCCCCACTCCTGATCGTGATAAGCCATGTACAGCGGATCTTCGGTACACCAAAAGCAGCGTGGCATAAGGCTCCAGGGGGCGTGCGCAGCAACGAATCGGGTATACTCCCGCTCTTTAAATCGCAGCCCAAGAAACAGGTGAATTTCGTGAGCCAGCCTACGCCAGCCGTGCGTACCTTCCAAGACTTGATCCTCGCGCTCCAGCAATACTGGGCCGAGCAAGGTTGTGTGGTACTTCAGCCCTACGATATGGAAGTAGGCGCCGGCACTTTCCACACCGCGACCTTCCTGCGCGCCATCGGCCCGGAAACCTGGAACGCCGCGTACGTGCAGCCAAGCCGCCGTCCGACTGACGGCCGTTACGGCGAAAACCCGAACCGTCTGCAGCACTACTACCAGTTCCAGGTAGTCCTGAAGCCGAACCCGGACAACTTCCAGGAACTGTACCTGGGCTCGCTCAAGCATGTCGGCCTCGACCCGCTGGTGCACGACATCCGCTTCGTCGAAGACAACTGGGAATCGCCGACCCTCGGCGCCTGGGGTCTGGGCTGGGAAGTCTGGCTCAATGGCATGGAAGTCACCCAGTTCACCTACTTCCAGCAAGCGGGCGGCATCGAGTGCTACCCGGTGACCGGCGAGATCACCTACGGTCTCGAGCGCCTGGCGATGTACCTGCAAGGCGTCGATTCGGTCTACGACCTGGTCTGGGCTGACGGCCCGTTCGGCAAAGTCACCTACGGCGATGTGTTCCACCAGAACGAAGTGGAGCAATCCACCTACAACTTCGAACACGCCAACGTCGACAAACTGTTCGAGCTGTTCGACTTCTATGAAAGCGAAGCCAAGCGCCTGATCGAACTCGACCAGCCGCTGCCGTTGCCGAGCTACGAAATGGTGCTGAAGGCGTCGCACACCTTCAACCTGCTGGATGCGCGCCGGGCGATCTCGGTGACTGCGCGTCAGCAATACATTCTGCGCGTACGCACCCTGGCGCGTTCCGTTGCGCAAGCCTACCTGCTGGCCCGCGCCAAGCTGGGCTTCCCGATGGCGACCCCGGACCTGCGTGACGAAGTACTGGCCAAGCTGGAGGCTGCACAATGAGTGCGCAAGATTTTCTGGTTGAACTGGGCACCGAAGAACTGCCACCCAAAGCCCTGAACACTTTGGCTGATGCGTTCCTCGCCGGTATCGACAAGGGCCTGCAAGCCGCTGGCCTGAGCTACGAAAGCAAAACCGTTTATGCCGCGCCACGTCGTCTGGCCGTGCTGATCACTGCGCTGGCCACTCAGCAGCCGGATCGCAGCATCAACCTCGATGGCCCGCCACGTCAGGCCGCCTTCGACGCTGACGGCAATCCGACTCAGGCCGCCCTGGGCTTTGCCAAGAAGTGCGGCGTCGAGCTGAGCGAAATCGACCAGAGCGGTCCGAAACTGCGTTATAGCCAGAACATCGCCGGCAAGCCGACCGCGAGCCTGCTGCCGACCATCGTCGAAGATTCGCTGAACGACCTGCCGATCCCGAAACGCATGCGTTGGGGTGCGCGCAAGGAAGAATTCGTGCGTCCGACCCAGTGGCTGGTGATGCTGCTCGGTGACCAGGTCATCGATTGCACGATCCTCGCGCAGAAGGCTGGCCGTGAATCCCGTGGTCACCGTTTCCATCATCCGGAGAGCGTGCGCATCGGTTCGCCATCGAGCTACCTCGCCGACTTGCGTGCCGCTTACGTATTGGCCGATGCCAACGAGCGTCGCGAGATCATCAGCAAGCGCACCGAAGAGCTGGCCACCCGTCAGGAAGGCACGGCGATCGTGCCGCCGGCACTGCTCGACGAAGTGACTGCGCTGGTTGAATGGCCGGTGCCGCTGGTGTGCTCGTTCGAAGAACGCTTCCTCGACGTGCCGCAGGAAGCGCTGATCACCACCATGCAGGACAACCAGAAGTATTTCTGCCTGCTGGATGCCGACGGCAAGTTGCTGCCACGTTTCATTACCGTGGCCAACATCGAAAGCAAAGACCCGCAGCAGATCATCGCCGGTAACGAGAAAGTGGTTCGCCCACGCCTGACCGACGCCGAGTTCTTCTTCAAGCAGGACAAGAAGCAGAAACTCGAAGACTTCAACCTGCGCCTGCAAAACGTGGTGTTCCAGGAAAAACTCGGCAGCGTCTACGACAAGGCCGAGCGCGTTTCCAAACTGGCCGCGTACATCGCCGCGCGCATCGGCGGCAACGCCTCGTGGGCTGCCCGTGCGGGCCTGCTGTCGAAGTGCGACCTGGCCACCGAAATGGTTGGCGAGTTCCCGGAGATGCAAGGTGTCGCCGGTTACTACTACGCCCTCAATGACGGCGAGCCGCAGGACGTCGCGCTGGCGCTGAACGAGCAATACATGCCACGCGGTGCCGGTGCCGAATTGCCGGCGACCCTGACCGGTGCAGCCGTCGCCATCGCCGACAAGCTCGACACTCTGGTCGGCATCTTCGGTATCGGCATGCTGCCAACCGGCAGCAAAGACCCTTATGCCCTGCGCCGTGCGGCACTGGGCGTGCTGCGTATCCTGATCGAAAAGAAACTCGATCTCGACCTGAACGACGCCGTGGCGTTCGCCGTGACTGCATTCGGCGGCAAGGTCAAGGCGGCCGGTCTCAACGAAGCCGTGCTGGAATTCATCTTCGACCGTCTGCGTGCGCGTTATGAAGACGAAGGCGTCGACGTCGCCACCTACCTGTCGGTACGTGCACTGAAGCCGGGTTCGGCGCTGGACTTCGACCAGCGTGTGCAGGCGGTGCAGGCTTTCCGCAAACTGCCGGAAGCGGCAGCGCTGGCGGCGGTGAACAAGCGGGTGTCGAACCTGTTGAGCAAAGTCGAAGGCTCGGTACCGACCGTGGTCGAGGCGAAGTATTTCGACAATGCCAACGAGTTCTCGCTTTATTCGGCGATCCAGCAAGCGGATCAGGCGGTGCAGCCAATGGCCGCGGCGCGTCAGTACAACGAATCGCTGGCACGCCTGGCGGCACTGCGCGAGCCGGTCGACGCGTTCTTCGACGCGGTGATGGTCAATGCCGACGACGCCAATGTGCGAGCTAACCGCTACGCGCTGCTGGCGCGTCTGCGTGGCCTGTTCCTCGGTGTTGCCGACATTTCGCTGCTGGGTTGAGGGATTGCTGTTGAAACTGCTGATTCTCGATCGTGACGGCGTGATCAATTACGACTCCGATGCCTACATCAAGTCAGTGGAGGAGTGGATCCCGCTGCCCGGCTCGATCGAAGCGATCGCGCAGTTGAGCAAGGCCGGCTGGACGGTGGCGGTGGCCACCAACCAGTCGGGCATTGCTCGCGGCTATTACGACCTCGCCACCCTCGAGGCCATGCACGCGCGCCTGCGCGAGCTGGTCGCGGAGCAGGGCGGTGAAGTCGGTTTGATCGTGTATTGCCCGCATGGCCCGGATGAAGGTTGCGATTGCCGCAAACCGAAACCGGGAATGCTCAAAACCATTGCCGAGCATTACACGGTGCCGTTGACCAACGTCTGGTTCGTCGGCGACAGCCTTGGTGACCTGGAGGCCGCCAAAGCCGTCGATTCACAGCCAGTTTTGGTGAAGACCGGGAAAGGCGAAAAGACTCAGGGTAAAACCCTGCCGGTTGGCACCCTGATTTTTGACGATCTGGCGGCGATTGCCGCAGAACTTATCCACAACTAGAGTACTTCTGAATTTCCTGGCCAGGGATTGCTCGGGAGTGCGCTTGAACAGTCGGGGCATTGCCCCGTAACGGTAACCGTCGCCATGTCGATACTGCGGGCCTTCAGAATCTTTGTTTTTTACCTGCTGCTGGGCACAACAGCGTTGCTGTGGTGCAGTCTGAGCTTTTTCATCGCGCCGTTTCTGTCCTTCAAGGCGCGCTATCGTTTCATCAACGTGTACTGGTGCCGTTGCGCCCTGTGGCTGACCAAGGTTTTCCTTGGCATCCGCTACGAAATCAAAGGTGCGGGAAACGTGCCTGACCGGCCCTGCGTGATTCAATCGAACCATCAGAGCACTTGGGAGACCTTCTTTCTCTCCGCTTATTTCTCGCCATTGAGCCAAGTGCTCAAGCGCGAATTGCTCTACGTGCCGTTCTTCGGCTGGGCCATGGCAATGCTGCGCCCGATCGCCATTGACCGCGACAACCCGAAGGCCGCGCTCAAACAAGTCGCGGCTAAAGGCGACGAGCTGCTCAAGGACAACGTCTGGGTGCTGATCTTCCCCGAAGGCACACGAGTCCCCTACGGCACTGTCGGAAAATTCTCCCGCAGTGGCAGCGCATTGGCAGTGAATGCGGCGCTTCCGGTGCTGCCGATTGCACACAATGCCGGCAAATTCTGGCCAAAAATCGGCTGGGGCAAACAGGCCGGAGTGATCACCGTGGTCATTGGCGAACCGATGTATGCCGAAGGCAGCGGGCCGCGCGCCATCGCTGATCTGAATGACCGTGTGCAGGCGTGGAACGAGAAGACCCAGCGTGAAATGGGTTCGCTGCCACCGGCGCCACAGGCACCGGCCGCGAGTGACCAAATGGCTGTCTGAATCTTGTGGATAACCTGTGTACGCTTTCCCTCCAAAGCAGAGCAATTCAAATTTAACTTGTTGATTTCTATATATATTTTCAAATCTTTAATTTGAATGAAATCCGTGCATAAGTTTTATTCGGATGTAAAAAAACCGGCCGTTATAGCCGGTTTTTTTGTGCCCCTTTTTCAATCAGCAACCAGCGGCAACTCGATAAGGAAAGTGGTTCCCGCATCGACCACGCTACGACACTCAATCGTACCTCCATGATGATCAATCACGGCTTTGACCATCGATAGACCCAAGCCCACGCCGTCGATGCCCTGGGCCGAAGAGAAACGCCGATACTGGCTGAACAGGTCAGGCAATTCATCGGCGGCAATGCCCTTGCCCTGATCGGTCAATTCGCAGCGCAGCCACTGTCCATCACAGCTGACCTTCAGTTGCACAGTGCTGTCTGCGGGGCTGTACTTGATCGCGTTTTCCAGCAGGTTGAACAGGGCGCGCGTCAGCAGTCCCTGATCGGCCAGAATCAGCCGCTCCTGGCATTGCTCATCGACCTCGTTGAGCAGCTCGATGCGTTTCTGCTGGGCGATCGGCAACGCCTGATCGAGCACGTCCAGTACCAGCATGGCGAACAATGTCGGGCGGAACTGGTAGGTTTCGGATTCAGCGCGCGCCAACAAGACAAAACCATCAGTCAGATCCAGCGCTCGGCGCACCTGACGCTCAATCTGCTCGAACAGCGGCGCATCAGCACCCGCCTGATGACGATGCACATCCAGCAGGGCGAGGATCGCCGAATGGGGGGCGCGCAGGTCGTGGGAAAGAAAACGCAGCAGGACGCCGCGCTGCTCCTCGGCCGCACGCTCGGCACTCAAGTCCGTCAGGCTGAGCAGCCAACCGATCGGCGTATCGCCGTCGACCGGCAGCAGCGCCGCTCTTTCCAGGCGCAGACTGCGCTCCTTGTGATCGCGAAATTCCAGCAGCGGCAGGGTGGCCAGCGGCGGTCGCGGCGCTGTGGATAATTCCGGATAGCCGAGCCGTGCCAGTTGATCGAGCACGTCATCGCCCACCAGCGGATCCTCGAACAACTCGCGCGCCTTGCGATTGCCCAGCAGGATCTTGCCCAGCGGATCACTGATCAGCGTCGCCACCGGCAGGTATTCCAGGCCATCGGCAATGAACCGCCGGGTGTCGCGGGTGCGGCTCATGGCTTGTTCGAGCGCCATGATCTGGCCCTGCAAACGGTCGGCACCGGTGAAGCGGGTCCGCCGACGTTCAGGGAAGACTTTCGGTTCGCTGTCCAGACGTGCCAGCTCCCAGCCGAAATACGTCAACACAACACTCAAGCGTCGCCAGTTCCAGATCAGGTAACCGAACAACATCCCCAGGGCTGCTGGCGTTGGCGACCACCAGTAGCGGACTTCGGCCAGCAGGGCGCTGGCGATCAGCGCACAGGCCATACCGACCAAGGTTACCCACAGCGCCCAACGCGGCCGCCACAGCAACAATCCCAGCACACCCGCGACCATCGCCACGGACAACAGAGCGCCGGGCGCTGGCGACGGATTGTGCAGATTGATCTGGGCGCGATAAGACAACAAGGCAGTCAGCGGCAACAGCACTAGACTTATCCACAACCACTCGCGCACCAGCCGCCGGAACAGACGCTGGACCTGGCTCGGCTCACGACTTTCACGTCGGCGTTGAGGGTTACGCATGAGGCAAAGGGCAGGGCAGTGGATAGGGTTTCATAGGTCTCTGGTCGGAGGCGTAGACCCGAAGAATCATAGCGGACGTCGACCACCGACGGGCTGCTTCTTTCATCGCGGCCGGGGAGTCGCTATTGTCGACATCCCAGCCCCAGCGACAAGGAACACCGCCGATGCGCGTTGCCATTCTGGACGACGAACCCGCCGAACTGCGCCGGGTCGAGCAAACCCTGGAGCAAATGGCCGAAGCGGGCGAGCAGCCGTGGTCACTGCACAGCTTCGAGCGCGGCGAAGACTTGTTGCGCCAGCTGCGCCGGGAAACCTTCGACCTGTTGATTCTCGATTGGCAACTTCCTGATCTCACGGGTCTGGCACTGCTGCGCTGGACCCGCGAACACATGGACGCGCCACCTGCGGCGATCATGCTCACCAGCCGCGATGGCGAGAGCGATATCGTTCAAGCCTTGAATGCCGGGGCTGACGATTATGTCAGCAAGCCGTTTCGCCCCAATGAGTTGAAGGCGAGGGTGGCTGCCGTATTGCGTCGGCATAGCCAACCGCGCAGCGCGGCGGGCGAAATACAGACGTTTCACGATCTGACTTTCGACGACGCCGAACTGACCGTCACCCGTGAAGGCAAACCGATCCTCATGACCGAACGCGAATACCGCTTGGCGCGCTGCCTGTTCAGCAACCTGGGGCGGCCATTGTCGCGGGATTACTTGTACGAGCGCTTCTGGCCGAACGAGGAGACAACTTCCTCGCGGCCACTGGATACGCATATCTACCGATTGCGCAACAAGCTCGGGCTGACAGCGGATCGGGGTTGGCAGTTGCTGACAATTTATGGGTATGGGTATCGGTTGGAGAGTGTCGGCACTGGGAATGAGTGAGGCAACAAAAAAACCCCGGCATTGGCCGGGGTTTTCCATGAGCGGGTAGCAAACAGGATCAGAAGTCCAGGTTGGAAACCGCCAGTGCGTTGCTCTCGATGAAATCTCGGCGAGGTTCGACCGCATCACCCATCAGGGTGTTGAAGATCTGGTCTGCACCGATGGCGTCTTCGATGGTGACTTTCAGCATGCGCCGCACGCTTGGGTCCATGGTGGTTTCCCACAGCTGATCCGGGTTCATTTCGCCCAGACCTTTGTAGCGCTGGATGGTGTGGCGCTTGGTGCTTTCGGCCATCAGCCAGTCGAGGGCTTCCTTGAACTCGGTAACGGCTTTCTTGCGCTCGCCACGCTGGATGTACGCGCCTTCATCGAGCAGGGTGCTCAGTTGCGCGCCCAGGGTGACCACGGTTTTGTAGTCGTTGCTGCCGAAGAAGTCGCGGTTGAAGGTGACGTAGTTCGACAGACCGTGGGAGATCAGTTCGACCTCTGGCAGCCAGACGCCACGTTCGCGATCCTCACGCAGGCTGGCCTTGTAGACCAGACCCGACTTCTCGTTGGTACGCAGACGGACTTCATACTGCGCCAGCCACTCTTGCATCGCCGCGTGGTCGCCCAGGGTTTCCAGACTGACGGCCGGCAGATAGATGAAGTGCTCGGTCAGCTCCTGAGGGTACAGACGCGACAGACGCTTGAGGGTCTTCATCACCATGCGGAAGTCGTTCACCAGACGTTCCAGCGCTTCGCCGGAAATGCCCGGGGCTTCTTCGTTCAGGTGCAGGCTTGCATCTTCCAGGGCCGACTGCGTCATGTACTCTTCCATGGCGTCGTCGTCTTTGATGTATTGCTCTTGCTTGCCTTTTTTGACTTTGTACAGCGGTGGCTGGGCGATGTAGATGTAGCCACGCTCGATCAGCTCGGGCAACTGACGGAAGAAGAAGGTCAGCAGCAGGGTACGGATGTGCGAACCGTCGACGTCAGCATCGGTCATGATGATGATGTTGTGATAGCGCAGCTTGTCGATGTTGTACTCTTCGCGACCGATGCCGCAGCCCAGCGCGGTGATCAGCGTGCCCACTTCCTGGGACGAGATCATCTTGTCGAAGCGTGCCTTCTCGACGTTGAGGATCTTGCCCTTCAACGGCAGGATCGCCTGGGTCTTGCGGTTACGTCCCTGCTTCGCAGAACCGCCCGCGGAGTCACCTTCCACCAGGTACAGTTCGGACAGCGCCGGGTCTTTTTCCTGGCAGTCAGCGAGCTTGCCCGGCAGGCCGGCGATGTCCAGCGCGCCTTTGCGGCGGGTCATTTCACGGGCCTTGCGCGCAGCTTCACGGGCACGGGCGGCGTCGATCATCTTGCCGACTACCAGCTTGGCTTCGTTCGGGTTCTCCAGAAGGAAGTCGGAGAAGTATTTGCCCATCTCCTGTTCCACTGCAGTCTTCACTTCGGAAGACACCAGCTTGTCTTTGGTCTGCGAGCTGAACTTCGGATCCGGCACTTTCACCGAGATGATCGCGGTCAGGCCTTCACGGGCATCGTCGCCGGTGGTGGCGACTTTGTGCTTCTTCGCCAGACCTTCCTGCTCGATGTAGTTGTTCAGGTTACGCGTCAGTGCCGAGCGGAAGCCCACCAGGTGAGTGCCGCCGTCGCGCTGCGGAATGTTGTTGGTGAAGCACAACAGGTTCTCGTTGAAGCTGTCGTTCCACTGCAGGGCGATTTCCACGCCGATGCCGTCTTCACGCTGGATGTTGAAGTGGAACACCTGATTGACCGCAGTCTTGTTGGTGTTCAGGTATTCAACGAACGCACGCAGGCCGCCTTCGTACTTGAACAGCTCTTCCTTGCCGCTGCGCTCGTCCTTGAGGACGATGCCGACACCGGAGTTGAGGAAGGACAGTTCACGAATGCGCTTGGCGAGGATGTCCCAGCTGAAGTGAATGTTCTTGAAGGTTTCGCTGGAAGCCTTGAAGTGGATCTGGGTACCGGTGGTTTCGCTGTCGCCAACGATGGCCATCGGTGCCTGAGGCACGCCGTGGACGTAGGTCTGTTCCCAGATCTTGCCACTGCGGCGAACGGTCAGGACCAGTTCTTCGGACAGCGCGTTCACCACCGACACACCTACGCCGTGCAGACCGCCGGATACTTTGTAGGAGTTGTCGTCGAACTTACCGCCAGCGTGGAGGACGGTCATGATGACCTCGGCGGCGGAAACGCCTTCCTCTTTATGCACGTCTACCGGGATGCCACGACCGTTGTCTTTAACGGTGATGGATTCGTCCGGGTGAATGATGATGCTGATGTCGTCGCAATGGCCGGCGAGGGCTTCGTCGATCGAGTTGTCGACCACCTCGAACACCATGTGGTGCAGACCGCTGCCATCGTCGGTGTCACCAATGTACATACCGGGACGTTTGCGTACGGCATCCAGGCCTTTCAGCACTTTAATGCTCGTTGAGTCGTACGTATTTTCTTCGCTCAATGCCTTCACTCCCGATGGTCGTGGGTCTGGGTGATACGGCCCTGTTCCACGTGGAACAAAGCGACTGGCGTTTCCGTCTGCCAGCCTTCCCTCAGTAATTCGTGATCTACACAGGTGATAAACACCTGGCAGCGTAAGTCTTCCAGCAAGCGGCATAGCGCGCGACGGTGGCTCTCGTCCAGCTCGGACGGCAAGTCATCCACCAGATAAATACACTGTCCGCGACGGGCCTGGCTGACCAGGTGCCCTTGGGCAATCCGCAGTGCACACACCACTAACTTCTGCTGACCCCGGGACAAAATGTCCGCGGCATTGTGTGCGCCCAATCTGAGACGCAAATCAGCTCGTTGCGGTCCGGCCTGGGTGTGCCCCATCTGCTGGTCCCGTTGCACGGAAGCGGCGAGTACGGCGCTCAATTCGCGGTCCTTGTCCCAGCCTCGGTAATAGCTGAGCGTCAAACCCTCGAGCTCAACCAGTTCGCTCAAGGTCTGTTCGAAGACCGGTTTCAAGGCTGTGATGTAAGCGCGGCGGTATTCATCGATTTCAGCGCTGGCCTGGCACAGTTCCCTGTCCCAAACCGCTTGCGAAACGGCGTCAAGTGTACCATGCCGCAGCCAGGAGTTTCTCTGGCGCAGCGCCTTCTGCAAACGCTGCCAAGTGGCCATGAAACGCGGTTCGACGTGGAACACGCCCCAGTCGAGAAACTGCCGGCGAATCTTCGGTGCGCCTTCCAGCAGACGGAAGCTGTCCGGGTTGATCAACTGCAGCGGCAGGATCTCCGCCAGCTGCGCAGCGCTACGGGCGTTCTGGCCGTCGATGCGAATCTGGAACTCGCCCTGACGGTCGCGGGAAATCCCCAGCGCACTGTGTCCGCCTTCAGCCAGCTCAACCTGACCGAATACGGTACAGGCGAGCTGTTCGTACTGAATCACGGGCAACAGCCGCGTGCTGCGAAACGAACGGGCAAGCCCCAGCAGATGAATGGCTTCCAGAACACTGGTTTTGCCGCTGCCGTTGGCGCCGTAAAGAATGTTGATGCGGGGGGAGGGGGAGAAGGTCACCGGGTGCAGATTGCGCACCGCGGTGACCGAAACACGACTTAACGACATTCAGGATCAGCTGATTACAGACGCATCGGCATGACAACGTAAGCCGAATCGTCATTGTCGGACTCTTGCACCAGCGCACTGCTGTTGGAGTCGGACAGGATCAGGCGAACCTGCTCGGTGGTCATCACGCCCAGCACGTCGAGCAGATAGCTGACGTTGAAGCCGATCTCCAGCGAGCCGCCGTTGTATTCAACGCCCACTTCTTCTTCCGCTTCTTCCTGCTCCGGGTTGTTGGCCTGGATCTTCAACTGACCGCTGGCCAGTTGCAGACGGATACCGCGGTACTTCTCGTTGGACAGAATCGCGGTACGGCTGAACGCTTCACGCAACGCCTGACGATCGCCGAGTACCAGCTTGTCACCACCTTTCGGCAGGACGCGCTCGTAATCCGGGAATTTACCGTCGACCAGTTTCGAGGTGAAAGTGAACTCGCCAGTGGTGGCGCGGATGTGGTGCTGGCCGAGGACGATGCTGACATTGCCATCCGGCTCGGTGAGCAGACGCGCCAGCTCGAGGATACCTTTGCGCGGCACGATCACCTGATGGCGATCCGGCTGACCGATATCGGCCTGCATCGAGCACATCGCCAGACGGTGTCCGTCGGTGGCCACGGCGCGGATCACACCAGCGGAAACTTCCAGCAGCATGCCGTTGAGGTAGTAACGCACGTCCTGCTGGGCCATGGCGAAGCTGGTGCGTTCGATCAGACGACGCAGTTTGCTTTGCTCCAGGCTGCAGGTCAGCGAGCCCGGGCCTTCTTCGACGGTCGGGAAATCGTTGGCCGGCAGGGTCGACAGGGTGAAGCGGCTACGGCCGGCCTTTACCACCAGCTTCTGCTCGTCGACCTTGATGTCGATCAGCGCATCGTTGGGCAGGCTTTTGCAGATATCCATCAGCTTGCGCGCCGGCACGGTGATGGAACCGGTTTCGGCCGGCTCTTCGAGTTGCACACGACCGACCAGCTCGACTTCCAGGTCGGTACCGGTCAGCGACAGTTGCTGGCCTTCGACGACCAACAGCACGTTGGACAGTACCGGCAAGGTCTGTCGGCGCTCGACGACGCCTGCGACCAGTTGCAGGGGTTTCAACAGGGCTTCGCGTTGAATGGTGAAATGCATGGTCTAGTCCCTTGCCTTAATAAGCTGCGCTGGTGTTCATCAAGTGGTCAGTGTACGCAGCAGGTTCTTGTAGTCCTCGCGGATGTCCGCGTCGGATTCCTTAAGTTCGTTGATCTTGCGGCAGGCGTGCAGCACGGTGGTGTGGTCGCGGCCGCCAAACACATCGCCGATTTCCGGCAGGCTGTGGTTGGTCAGTTCCTTGGACAACGCCATGGCCACCTGACGCGGACGAGCCACCGAGCGCGAGCGGCGCTTGGACAGCAGGTCGGAAATCTTGATCTTGTAATACTCGGCGACGGTGCGCTGAATGTTATCCACAGAAACAAGTTTGTCCTGCAACGCCAGCAAGTCTTTGAGGGATTCGCGAATCAGCTCGATGGTGATGTCGCGGCCCATGAAGTGCGAGTGAGCGATCACACGTTTCAGCGCGCCTTCCAGCTCACGAACGTTCGAGCGGATGCGCTGGGCGATGAAGAACGCGGCGTCATGGGGCAACTCGACTTTGGCCTGATCGGCCTTCTTCATCAGGATCGCCACGCGGGTTTCCAGCTCAGGCGGCTCGACCGCAACGGTCAGGCCCCAGCCGAAGCGGGATTTGAGGCGTTCTTCAAGGCCCTCGATTTCTTTCGGGTAGCGGTCACTGGTGAGAATGACCTGCTGACCACCTTCAAGCAGCGCGTTGAAGGTGTGGAAAAACTCTTCCTGGGAACGCTCCTTGCGGGCGAAGAACTGAATATCGTCGATCAACAAGGCGTCCACCGAACGGTAGAAACGCTTGAATTCGTTGATGGCGTTCAGTTGCAGCGCTTTGACCATGTCGGCCACGAAACGCTCGGAATGCAGGTACACGACCTTGGCATTCGGATTCTTCTTTAATAGATGGTTGCCCACTGCGTGCATCAAGTGGGTTTTACCCAGGCCGACGCCACCATAAAGGAACAGCGGGTTATAGCCGTGCTTGGGATTGTCCGCCACCTGCCAGGCCGCCGCACGGGCGAGCTGGTTGGATTTACCTTCAACAAAATTCTCGAAGGTGAACGTGCGGTTCAGGTAACTGGTGTGCTTGAGCGCACCTTCTACCTGCACGGTGCGCTGCTCCGCGCGAACCGGGGCCTGCTGCGAAGCAGCACCCGCCATCGGGTCGAAGCTGTCGCGGGAAGGTTCTTCGCTGACTTCAGCGGCCTTCTGTGTGGAACGTTTGGCCGGAGCAGGGGCTGGCGTCGGTGCCGGATTGCTCGGCGGCACATTATTGGCCTGCGCCTGAGCAACCTGCGCGGCCGCCAGCGGCGCATTGGGTGCGGCACGAGGTGCCGAGCTGCGCTTGCTGCCTATTAACAAGGACAGCGCCGGCGTCGAGCCATTGCCGTGCTCATCCAGCAATTCAAGGACGCGGCCCAGGTACTTTTCGTTGACCCAGTCCAGCACGAAACGATTCGGTGCGTAGACGCGCAACTCGTCGCCTTCGGCTTCGACCTGTAGTGGACGGATCCAGGTGTTGAATTGTTGGGCAGGCAGCTCTTCGCGCAAAAGCTCCACGCACTGCTGCCAAAGTTCCACTGACACGGATATCCCCTAAGTTGAAAGCCGGTGAGGCAAAAACAAGCGGCCATTGTAGCGGCGAGCGATTCACTTATCCACATGCAGGTAGGTCCGTCACCATCATTTATCAACGCGTTAACGCATTAAAAGGCGACCAACGGCATGTGAATAAGCCCTGTGGATAAACGCCTCTGAGGGCACTGGACAACTGGGGGCTAAACCCGGTGGATAACCAGCCTGTGGATAACTAGCCATTCCACGCACAGCTTATCCGATAGCGCAGCACAGGCTGAACACGGTTTTCCACTGTAGTTGTCATTCTCTGTACATCCCGTGGAATAAGGCTTCATGGCAGTTATCCACAGAAGATGGCGTGTCTAGCTTTTACAAGCTTTACAGAAAAGCTTTAAATAATTCCCTTCTTTATTTCTATATCTGGCTGACAGGCGTTCAAGCTAAAAACCTGCCCGGATCTATTTATGAGGAAACGCTGGTTGGAAATTGACCTGAAGGCTTGCTTTCTCTAGAATCCCCGGTCTCTTAAAACGGGGGCCATTCCGGCCCGTTGTGGACGAACCAGGTAACACGACATGAAACGTACTTTCCAACCAAGCACAATCAAACGCGCTCGTACCCACGGTTTCCGTGCTCGCATGGCTACCAAGAACGGCCGCGCAGTCCTGTCGCGTCGTCGCGCCAAAGGTCGTGCGCGTCTGGCAGTTTGATAATCCGGTTCTGGAGGTGAGTCAGGACTTCAGTCGGGAAAAGCGTCTGCTTACCCCCCGGCATTTCAAGGCAGTCTTTGACTCCCCTACCGGCAAGGTTCCGGGGAAAAATCTCCTGCTCCTTGCACGCAACAACGATCTTGATCACCCCCGTCTCGGGCTGGTTATCGGGAAAAAGAGCGTGAAGCTCTCCGTTGAGCGCAATCGCCTCAAACGTCTGATGCGCGAATCGTTCCGTCTGCACCAGGATTCACTGGTCGGCTGGGACATCGTTATCGTCGCGCGCAAAGGTTTGGGTGATGTAGAAAACCCCGAATTGATTCAGCATTTCGGCAAACTCTGGAAGCGTCTGGCACGCAACAAGCCCGTTCCGGCAGTCAAAACCGAAACTGTAGGGGTAGACAGTACCGATGCGTAAACTGGCCCTCGTTCCGATCCAGTTTTATCGCTATGCCATTAGTCCTTTAATGGCCAGCCACTGTCGCTTCTACCCCAGTTGTTCCTGCTACGCGTATGAAGCCATTGAAAATCATGGCCTTCTGCGCGGTGGCTGGCTGACCTTTCGTCGTTTAGGTCGCTGTCATCCGTGGAATCCCGGTGGTTATGACCCGGTTCCACCTGTCCCTACCTCCCGTTCTTCTTCGATGGCCGAGTAATCATGGATATCAAACGCACGATCCTGATCGTCGCCCTGGCAATCGTGTCCTACGTCATGGTTCTTAAATGGAACCAGGATTATGGCCAGGCTGCCCTGCCGACTCAGAATGTTGCTTCCAGTACGACTACATCCGGTTTGCCGGACACCGCCACTGGCACAAATGCTGCCAGTGACGATATTCCGCGCGCCGCCAGCGATACCAGCGCACCTGCCGAAACGCCGGTCGCCGCCAGCAAGGATCTGATTCAGGTCAAGACCGATGTGCTCGATCTGGCGATCGATCCACAGGGTGGCGACGTTGCGCAACTGACTCTGCCTTTGTACCCACGTCGTCAGGATCGTCCTGACGTTCCGTTCCAGCTGTTCGATAACGGCGGCGAACGTGTATATCTGGCGCAAAGCGGTCTGATCGGTACCAACGGCCCGGATGCAAACCCGGCCGGTCGTCCGGTTTATTCCTCGGAGAAGAAGGTTTACCAACTGGCTGACGGTCAGGATCAACTCGTCGTTGACCTGAAATTCAGCAAGGACGGCGTCAACTACATCAAGCGTTTCACCATGAAACGTGGGCTGTACGACGTCGCTGTCTCCTACATTGTGGATAACCAGAGCGCTCAGCCCTGGAACGGCGCAATGTTTGCCCAGTTGAAGCGCGACGCCAGCGCTGATCCTTCGTCGACCACTGCTACTGGCACCGCGACTTACCTGGGCGCTGCCCTGTGGACAAGTTCCGAGCCGTACAAGAAAGTGTCGATGAAGGACATGGACAAGGCGCAGCTCAAGGAAACCGTCACCGGTGGTTGGGTAGCCTGGTTGCAGCACTACTTCGTGACCGCGTGGATTCCGGCCAAGGGCGAAAACAATATCGTCCAGACCCGTAAAGACAGCAAAGGCAACTACATCATCGGTTACACCGGTCCGACTCTGACCGCTGCTCCAGGTGCGAAAGTTGAAACCAGTGCTGTGCTGTACGCCGGTCCGAAGAGTCAGGCTGTACTGAAAGAGTTGTCCCCAGGTCTGGAACTGACCGTCGACTACGGCATTCTCTGGTTCATTGCCCAGCCGATCTTCTGGCTGCTGCAACATATCCACGCCATTGTCGGTAATTGGGGCTGGTCGATCATCTTCCTGACCATGCTGATCAAAGGGATCTTCTTCCCGCTGTCGGCCGCCAGCTACAAATCGATGGCGCGCATGCGTGCCGTGGCTCCGAAACTGGCTGCGCTGAAAGAGCAACATGGCGATGACCGGCAGAAAATGTCGCAGGCCATGATGGAGCTGTACAAGAAAGAGAAGATCAATCCACTGGGCGGCTGCTTGCCGATCCTCGTGCAGATGCCGGTCTTCCTGTCGCTGTACTGGGTTCTGCTGGAAAGCGTGGAAATGCGCCAGGCGCCGTTCATGCTGTGGATCACTGACCTGTCGATCAAGGATCCGTTCTTCATTCTGCCGATCATCATGGGCGCAACCATGTTCATCCAGCAGCAGCTGAACCCGACGCCTCCGGATCCGATGCAGGCGAAGGTCATGAAAATGATGCCAATCATCTTCACCTTCTTCTTCCTGTGGTTCCCGGCGGGCCTGGTGCTGTACTGGGTTGTGAACAACTGCCTGTCGATTGCACAACAGTGGTACATCACGCGTAAGATCGAAGCGGCGACGAAAAAAGCCGAGGCGTAACTTGCACTGTGGATAACACCACTCAAAACGCCCCCTAGTGGGGCGTTTTGCTATCTGCCACTTTTGTCTGGATGCCGCTTTATGAGCACACCACGTGAAACCATCGCCGCTGTCGCCACCGCTCAAGGGCGCGGCGGTGTGGGCATCGTCCGTATTTCCGGGCCGTTGGCCAGCGTTGCGGCAATAGCCATCAGCGGCCGAGAACTGAAACCGCGTTATGCCCATTACGGACCGTTTTTCAGTGACGACCAGCAGGTGCTGGACGAAGGCCTGGCTTTGTATTTTCCGGGTCCGAACTCGTTTACCGGCGAAGACGTCTTGGAATTGCAGGGCCATGGCGGCCCGATCGTTCTGGACATGTTGCTCAAGCGTTGTCTGGAACTGGGCTGCCGTCTGGCCCGTCCAGGTGAATTCAGCGAGCGCGCCTTCCTCAATGACAAACTCGATCTGGCCCAGGCCGAAGCAATCGCCGATTTGATCGAAGCCAGTTCTGCACAGGCTGCGCGCAATGCGCTGCGCTCATTGCAGGGTGCGTTTTCCCAGCGTGTGCATAACCTGACCGAGCAACTGATCGGTTTGCGTATCTACGTTGAAGCCGCCATCGACTTCCCGGAAGAGGAAATCGACTTTCTCGCCGACGGCCATGTATTGAGCATGCTCGACAAAGTACGCGATGAGTTATCCACAGTACTGCGCGAAGCAGGGCAGGGCGCGTTATTGCGTGATGGCATGACCGTCGTCATCGCTGGGCGGCCGAATGCCGGTAAATCCAGCCTGTTGAATGCATTGGCCGGTCGCGAAGCCGCCATCGTCACCGAGATTGCCGGTACTACGCGGGATATCCTGCGCGAACATATCCACATCGACGGGATGCCGTTGCATGTGGTCGATACTGCAGGACTGCGTGACACCGATGATCATGTGGAAAAGATCGGTGTGGAACGGGCGTTGAAAGCCATTGGTGAAGCGGATCGGGTTTTGCTGGTGGTCGATGCGACCGCACCGGAGGCACTGGATCCTTTTGCCTTGTGGCCAGAATTCCTTGAGTCTCGACCGGATCCGGCGAAAGTCACCCTGATCCGTAACAAGTCCGATCTGACCGGTGAAGCGATTGCTCTGGAAACCAGTGACGACGGCCACGTGACCATCAGTCTCAGCGCCAAGTCCGCTGAAGGCCTCGACCTGCTGCGTGATCATCTAAAGGCGTGCATGGGTTACGAGCAGACCTCGGAGAGCAGCTTCAGCGCACGTCGCCGGCATCTGGAGGCACTGCGCCACGCCAGCGCGGCATTGGAACATGGCCGCGCGCAACTGACCCTGGCGGGCGCTGGGGAGTTGCTCGCTGAGGATTTGCGCCAGGCTCAACATTCCCTGGGTGAAATTACCGGGGCGTTCAGTTCTGATGATTTGCTCGGACAGATTTTCTCCAGCTTCTGCATTGGCAAATAAAAGAGGGGGCTGTGGATAATTCATCCACAGCCCCTTTTTTGTTCACCAGTTATAGGACACCGTACCGAGCAAAGTACGATCCTCGCCCCAGTAACAGCGACCTGCATCGTTGCATCCCGAAACGTATTCCTTATCGAACAGGTTCTTCGCGTTCAGATCGACACTCCAGTGTGTATCGATCTGATATCCAACAGCCGCGTCGACCAATGTCACGTCGCCGGCATCCAGTTTTCCGTAGAGAGAAGGCGAAGTGTAGGCAAACGCACTGTCGAAATAACGCACGCCACCGGCCACATACAAGCCTTTCAAATCACCGTCGAGGAAGCGATATTTCGCCCAGGCCGACGCTTGATTACGCGGCACGCCGGTCATTTGGTGGCCCTTGACCAGCGACGTCGCCGAATCCTTGGTAATTTTTGCGTCGGTGTAGGTATAAGCCGCCGTGACATTGAGGTTCTGCGTCAAATTACTGTTGAGTTCCAGCTCCACCCCTTTGGCGCGGCTTTCGCCCACCTGGCGATAGGTTGACGTCGTTGCGTCGAAATAGGTGTCGTCCTTCTTGCGCAGGTCATACACCGAAGCGGTGAAAGCGGTGTCCCAGCCCATCGGTTCGTACTTCAAACCCACTTCGTACTGGCTGCTGGTGATCGGATCAAGCGGTGCGCCGGCATTGGAAATCTGCTGCACCGGCACGAACGCTGTTGAATAGCTGACATACGGCGTCATGCCGTTGTCGAACTGATACATCACGCCGCCCTGATAGGTGAACTTCTTGTCCTCGGAGCTGATGTTGCTGCCTCGCGCCACCTTGTCGCGGAAGTCACTGTCGACCCAGTCCTGGCGCCCGCCCAGCAGGAACAGCCAGTGGTCGTACTTGCTCTGAATCTGTGCATAAACACCCTTCATCTGCTGCTCGAGCAAAGTGTTCTGCACGGCAATTGGCGTGGTCGGATCGCGCAGGTAAACCGGGTTATACACATCGATCGGCCCGACAACGCCGGCATTCCAGTCCTGGTTGAACGAGGTGCGATCGTAGCTGACGCCCAACAGCACGGTGTTTTCCAGCTCGCCCGCCTCGAACTTGCCTTCGAGCTGGTTATCCAGCGAATACACCATGGATTTGTTGAAGCGATCGTAAGCGGTCACGTTCAACCGCGTGCCGAAACCGGCGTTGTTCAGATTGCCCGGCCAGGTTTCGTGGCGGGTGATGCGCGACTGCATGTAGCGCGAGTTCTGGCGGAACTGCCAGTCGTCGTTGAACGAGTGGCTGAACTCGTAACCGCTGCTCCAGGTTTCCCGTTCGAAGGTATTCCAGTCCGGGTCGCCGAGCATTGTGTCTTTGGATAATTGGCCGTTGGGATTACTCAGCAACGTGCCGGCGGCCGGCAGGCCAAGCTCCATGTTGGTGTGGTCTTTCTGGTAGTTGGCCAGCAGCGTCAGCGTATTGAAATCGTCGAAGTTCAGGGTCAGCGAAGGGGCGATATAAATCCGGTCGTCAGGAACGTGCTCGGTCTGGGTATCGGATTTGCGCCCCTGCATCACCACGCGTCCGAGAACGTTGCCGTTGTCATTGAGCGGGCCGGAGACATCTACGCCGATTTGCCGGCGATTGTTCGAGCCATAGCCCAGTTGCACTTCGCCCTGAGGCGCGGCGGTCGGGCGTTTGCTGACCAGATTGACCAGACCGCCTGGCGCATTTTCGCCATACAGCAGCGAAGACGGGCCACGGAACACCTCGACCCGCTCAAGTCCGTACGGCTCGGTGCTGGTGTCATAGCGATTGCCCTGCACGCGCAGTCCATCGCGCAGCAAACCGTAGCCGTAATCGGTGGCGTTGAAACCACGGATATAGAACGGGTCGCCAGCCAGACTGTCACCGGCGGCAAAAGGTGGGGCGAAGATCCCCGGCACGTAGCCGAGTACGTCGGTGAGTGTCTGGGATTTCTGATCCTTGATGCGCTGCCCGGTCACCACTGACACGGAACGCGGTGTTTCCGACAGCGGCGTATTGGTTTTCGTACCGATCCGGCTGTTTTGCGCCTTGTAGCCGACGTCGGCGGTGTAATCCAGATTCATTGGATTACCCAACTGCGCATTGATGTTGGTCGGCGCCAGCTCCAGGGAGTCACCGCTGGGCACGTTCTGCAGAATGTAACTGCCGGGTGCTTGTGGCACTGCCTGTAAACCCGAGCCTTGCAGCAATTGAGCGAAACCTTGTTCGACGCTGAAATCGCCATTTAAACCGGCACTGCGCAAGCGGCTGGTCTGCTGCGGCGAGAACGACAGAATCACATTGGCGGCAGCGGCGAACTGGCTCAAGGCACTATCCAGCGGGCCGGCGGCAATGGCGAAGCGCTGGGATGTCGACGCCGCGAAGGCGCTGTTGCTGATCACCAGACAAGACGCAGCGCTGGCCATCAATAAGCTGCATGCAATGCAATGTGGAGAAAAGCGCTGACGGAACGTGGGAAGACGCATGTGTGGATTAGCCCTGAAGGTGGCGAAGAGCCGCGTTTATCGCGATTACCTGTAGGGCCGGGTCAGGGCGAAAAAAGATAACCCTGCTTGAAATTATTTTTCCCCAGGCATTTTTTGATCAAGCGCTATGGCTGATCGAGATCCAATAACGGCTGAAATAACGCACGTTGATTGGCAACGAGGCCTGAAGGTTGGCCAGCACTGCGTCGGTCGAATCGAGCCGGAAAGTCCCGGAGACCCGCAGATCCCGGGCGCGGCGATCACAATGCAATACACCACTGCGATAGCGTCCCAACTCCGCGATTACATCGCCCAGGCGCGCGTCGAAAACGATCAACTGGCCGTTGATCCAGGCCACTTCTGATGACTGGAAGGAATGACTGAGGCCGATGTGCCGACTATCGAAATCCGCGCCTTCGCCTGCTTTCAGAATGAGCGCAGCAGTGGATGACTGCGCGGGTTGAACGCTGACTCGATCTTCCAGCACCCCAACTCTGGTTGAGCTGGACATCTGATGCACCGAGAACCGGGTGCCCAAAGCTTGAATCCGCCCGTCGCGGGTTTGCACATAGAACGGCCGCTGATCGCCAAGCTTGCCGGTTTGGATGAGGATTTCACCGGCACGCAGTTGAATCAGGCGTTGCGCTGCGTCGAAAGAAACATCGATGGCCGAGTCGGTATTGAGCTGGATCTGGCTGCCATCGGCCAGGCTGATGGTGCGACGCTGACCCACACCGGTTTTATAGTCGGCCCAAACGTTGCCGAGGGATGTGTGTCGTTGAGCACTCCAGCCAACGAAGCCTGTTCCCGCTGCGAGCAGCAACAGCTTGAGCACCTGCCGGCGGTGCTGACCAGTGTTATTGAGCGCACATCGTTTCAGATCCTGCGGCAGCGTACCGAGGTGGCGCTGCAATTGTTCCATCTGGTTCCACGCCGCCAGATGCGCTGGATCGCTGTCTATCCACAACTGCCAGGCCTTTTGTTCGGCAAGGCTCGGTGGCTGAGACTGAAACTGCACATACCAGCTGGCGGCAGTTTCCAATACCTGACGGTTTGCAGCGGCGGCCATCATGGCTGCGCCATGATCAGGGCGCACTCAGTCAGGGCGCGGATCATGTGTTTTTTTACTGTGGTCAGCGAGACTCTCAATTGCACGGCGATCTGTTGATAAGTCAGTCCGTCGACTTGCGAAAGCATGAAGATCTGCCGTGTTCGCGGACCCAGCCCGGTCAATGCTTTATCCACAGCGATCAGGGTTTCAATGATCAGCGCCCTGTCTTCTTCGCTAATGACTGACGCTTCCGGCCGAGCTGCGAGGGCCTGCAGATAAGCGCTTTCAATCGCCCTGCGTCTATAACGATCGATGACCAGGCCGCGCGCAATAGTCGTCAGGTAATCCCTCGGCTCACGAATATGAGCTGCATTGCGCGCCGCCAGAACTCGCAAAAACGTGTCATGCGCCACATCGGCTGCATCGCAGGCGTTGTGCAGTTTGCCATTGAGCCAACCATACAGCCACGAATGATGTTGCTCGTAGATTTGCTCGATCGCAGCGGTGTGGGCGGGTAGGGGCATGGGAGAAACTGACGTGTTAATGATAATGGCTATTATTAGCTTCTGTTACGTCCTCTCACAATAGCCATTTCCTGCAATTGGCTTGCCGAGCGTCACCAATCCCTCGCTGACGCTTTTTTTGCGTCCGGAAAAAGACATGTCGGCGATTTTCTGTGGATTAAGCCCTGTGAATAACTGCTCCTGAGGTCAGTTGATAAAGGGGGTTGAAAACTGGATATAACCCGCTCTGTGGATAACCTTCCCTTTCATCCACAGGCTTACACCGGTTATCCAAGGGCCTCATTGCCACATGAGCACAGAGTTTTGAACATCTGTACACACTGTAAAACACGGCCTGTAGCGATCTATCCACAGAAATGGTGCTCAGTAAGAATAAACATAAAAACAAAGGTTTTATAAATTTCTCTCTTTTTTATTCTTTTAACCTCGAGTTCTCCACAGCTGGTTAAATTTTGTGCAAAGGGTTCTTTAGAAAGGGCGAAGTCCCTATACTTGCCGACCAGGTCCAGAAACCTGGTTTCAATATTTCCTGAATGACCTACTTAAGCAGGCACGAGGTGCGTGGTGGATTTCCCTTCCCGTTTTGAAGTGATCGTCATCGGCGGCGGTCATGCCGGTACCGAGGCAGCACTGGCGTCAGCACGCATGGGGGCAAAAACCCTGTTGCTGACGCATAACGTGGAAACCCTCGGCGCCATGAGTTGCAACCCGGCCATCGGTGGCATCGGCAAAAGCCATCTGGTCAAGGAAATCGATGCCCTCGGCGGCGCGATGGCCATGGCTACCGACAAGGGCGGCATCCAGTTTCGTGTGTTGAACAGCCGCAAAGGCCCGGCAGTACGGGCGACCCGTGCGCAAGCCGACCGGATTCTCTACAAGGCCGCTGTCCGCGAAATCCTGGAAAACCAGCCGAACCTGTGGATATTTCAACAGGCTGCTGACGACCTGATCGTTGAGCAGGAGCGAGTCCGTGGTGTTGTCACACAGATGGGTCTGCGCTTCTTCGCCGATTCCGTGGTGTTGACCACTGGTACCTTCCTCGGTGGACTTATCCACATTGGTTTGCAGAATTTCTCTGGCGGTCGCGCCGGTGATCCACCGTCGATTGCTCTGGCCCACCGTCTGCGTGAGTTGCCATTGCGTGTCGGGCGCCTGAAAACCGGTACACCGCCGCGTATTGATGGCAAATCTGTGGATTTCTCGGTGATGACTGAGCAGCCGGGTGACACTCCGATCCCGGTGATGTCGTTTATGGGCAGCAAGGAGCAGCATCCCCGTCAGGTCAGCTGCTGGATCACCCATACCAATGCGCGTACCCACGAAATCATCGCGGCGAACCTTGATCGTTCGCCGATGTATTCCGCTGCCGGTGAAATCGAAGGTGTCGGCCCGCGTTATTGCCCGTCGATCGAAGACAAGATTCATCGCTTTGCCGACAAGGAAAGCCATCAGGTGTTCATCGAACCGGAAGGTCTGACCACCCATGAGCTGTATCCGAACGGGATATCCACAAGCCTGCCGTTCGACGTGCAATTGCAGATCGTGCAGTCGATCCGCGGTATGGAAAACGCGCACATCGTGCGTCCGGGTTATGCGATCGAGTACGACTACTTCGATCCCCGCGACCTCAAGTACAGCCTGGAAACCAAAGTCATCGGCGGTCTGTTCTTCGCCGGGCAGATCAACGGCACCACCGGTTACGAAGAAGCCGGCGCTCAAGGTCTGCTCGCCGGCGCCAACGCTGCGCTGCGGGCCAAGGGCAAAGAAGCCTGGTGTCCGCGCCGCGATGAAGCGTACATCGGCGTTCTGGTCGACGACCTGATCACCCTCGGTACCCAAGAGCCGTACCGCATGTTCACCTCTCGCGCCGAGTACCGCCTGATTCTGCGCGAAGACAACGCCGACCTGCGTCTGACCGAAAAAGGGCGCGAGCTCGGTCTGGTCGATGACGCGCGCTGGGCGGCCTTCTGCAAGAAACGCGAAAGCATTGAGCTTGAAGAGCAGCGCCTGAAAAGCACTTGGGTGCGGCCAAATACTCCGCAGGGCGATGCTATTGCTGACAAGTTCGGCACGCCGCTGACCCACGAATACAACTTGCTCAACCTGTTGAGCCGTCCGGAAATCGATTACGCCGGTCTGGTCGAAGTGACCGGGCAGGGCGCCGAAGATCCACAGGTCGCCGAGCAGGTTGAGATCAAGACCAAATACGCCGGTTACATCGACCGCCAACAGGACGAAATCGCTCGTCTGCGCGCCAGCGAAGACACAAAATTGCCTGTGGATATCGATTACACCAACATCTCCGGTCTGTCCAAGGAGATCCAGAGCAAGCTCGGCGCCACACGTCCCGAAACGCTGGGCCAGGCTTCGCGGATCCCGGGCGTAACCCCGGCGGCGATTTCGCTGTTGATGATTCATTTGAAAAAACGCGGCGCGGGCCGTCAGTTGGAGCAAAGCGCTTGAGTGCCAAGGTCACTTCGCAACACGCCGAAGAGTTATCCACAGGAGCCCGCGAGCTCGGTGTCAATCTCACAGAAACCCAGCACAAATTGCTGCTGGGTTACCTGGCCCTGTTGATCAAATGGAACCAGGCCTACAACCTGACCGCCGTGCGCGATCCGGACGAAATGGTTTCGCGGCACTTGCTCGATAGTCTCAGCGTGATGTCGTTTATCGAAAACGGTCGCTGGCTCGATGTCGGCAGTGGTGGTGGCATGCCTGGTATTCCGCTGGCGATCCTGTATCCGGACTCGCAGGTGACCTGTCTGGACAGCAATGGCAAGAAAACCCGCTTTCTGACTCAGGTCAAACTCGAACTGAAGCTGGATAACCTGCAAGTTATCCACAGTCGCGTCGAAGCGTTCCAGCCTGCGCAGCCATTCAACGGGATCATTTCCCGGGCCTTCAGCAGCATGGAAAACTTCACCAACTGGACTCGCCACTTGGGCGATGCCGATACACGCTGGCTGGCAATGAAGGGCGTTCATCCGGCCGATGAGCTGGTAGCATTGCCGGCAGATTTCAAACTCGATAGCGAACACGCCCTGGCCGTCCCCGGTTGCCAAGGCCAACGCCATCTGCTGATACTGCGCCGCACGGCATGATTGGGAACACAAGCAAGAATGGCTAAGGTATTCGCGATAGCGAACCAGAAGGGTGGTGTGGGCAAAACCACCACCTGCATCAACCTCGCAGCATCCCTGGTCGCGACCAAGCGACGGGTGCTGTTGATCGATCTCGATCCACAGGGCAACGCCACCATGGGTAGCGGTGTGGATAAACATGGTCTGGAAAACTCGGTCTACGATCTGCTGATCGGTGAATGCGATCTGGGTCAGGCCATGCACTTCTCCGAGCACGGCGGTTATCAATTGCTGCCGGCCAACCGCGATCTGACCGCGGCCGAAGTGGTGCTGCTGGAAATGCAGATGAAGGAAAGCCGTCTGCGCAGCGCGCTGGCGCCGATCCGTGACAACTACGATTACATTTTGATCGACTGCCCACCGTCGCTGTCGATGCTCACACTCAACGCACTGGTCGCCGCTGACGGGGTGATTATCCCCATGCAGTGCGAATACTTTGCGCTGGAAGGTTTGAGCGACCTTGTGGATAACATCAAGCGCATCGCCGAGTTGCTCAACCCGAACCTGAAAGTCGAAGGCCTGCTGCGGACCATGTACGACCCGCGCCTGAGCCTGATGAACGATGTTTCGGCGCAGCTCAAGGAACACTTCGGCGATCAGCTGTACGACACGGTGATCCCGCGCAACATTCGCTTGGCCGAAGCACCGAGCTACGGCATGCCGGCGCTGGCTTACGACAAGCAATCGCGTGGTGCCCTGGCCTATCTGGCTCTGGCAGGCGAGATGGTTCGTCGTCAGCGCAAAAATTCACGCATTGCTGCTGCTCAGCCAACTTAAGGAATCCCCATGGCCGTCAAGAAACGAGGTCTCGGACGTGGACTGGATGCACTGCTGAGTGGTCCGACGGTCAGCGCGCTGGAAGAACAAGCCGCGCAGGCCGACACCCGCGAACTGCAACACCTGCCGCTGGACCTGCTGCAGCGTGGCAAATATCAGCCGCGCCGTGACATGGACCCGCAGGCCCTGGAAGAGCTGGCGCAGTCGATCAAGGCCCAAGGCGTGATGCAGCCGATCGTGGTGCGCCCGATTGGCGGCGGTCGGTTTGAGATCATTGCCGGTGAACGCCGCTGGCGCGCCAGTCAGCAGGCCGGGCAGGAAACCATCCCGGCGATGGTTCGCGATGTGCCGGATGAAACCGCCATTGCGATTGCGCTGATCGAGAACATCCAGCGTGAAGACCTCAACCCGATCGAAGAAGCCGTCGCCTTGCAGCGCTTGCAGCAGGAATTCCAGCTGACTCAGCAGCAGGTTGCCGAGGCTGTGGGTAAGTCGCGGGTGACTGTGGCTAACCTGTTGCGACTTATTGCACTGCCTGAAGTGATCAAGACAATGCTGTCGCACGGTGACCTGGAAATGGGTCACGCGCGTGCCTTGCTCGGTCTGCCGGACAATCAGCAGGTCGAAGGGGCGCGACATGTTGTCGCACGAGGGCTGACCGTGCGCCAAACCGAGGCACTGGTTCGCCAGTGGTTGAGTGGCAAACCGGAGCCTGTGGAAGCTGCCAAACCCGACCCGGACATCGCTCGCCTCGAGCAGCGTTTGGCCGAGCGCCTAGGCTCTGCGGTGCAGATTCGCCATGGCAAGAAGGGCAAGGGCCAATTGGTGATTGGTTATAACTCGCTCGACGAGCTTCAAGGTGTGCTCGCACACATCCGCTGAAACATTTCCTCATGTAGCGCGCAGTCGGAAATCACTACCTGACAGTTGAATAGGGGCAGAACCGCCCCTATACTCTGCGCGCATTTTGTCGGCACAAATTATGCCAAGTTATTGAATTTCGGCAGCCGACCATTGGAGAGCAACTGTGATGGAAACCCGCACGCCAAACCGCTTGCCTTTCCATCGCCTGGCGGTTTTTCCGGTGTTGATGGCTCAATTTGTCATTCTGCTCATTGCCGCTTTGGCGCTCTGGCAATGGCATGGAGTCGTTGCCGGATACTCGGGACTTTGCGGAGGCCTGATAGCCTTGCTGCCCAATGTTTATTTCGCTCACAGGGCATTTCGGTTTTCCGGCGCCCGAGCAGCCCAGTCCATCGTCCGGTCTTTTTATGCCGGCGAGGCAGGCAAACTTATTTTGACGGCAGTGCTGTTTGCACTGGTGTTCGCAGGTGTGAAGCCACTGGCGCCGATCGCAGTATTCGGCGTGTTCGTGCTGACGCAGTCGGTCAGCTGGTTCGCTCCCCTGCTGATGAGAACAAGACTTTCGAGACCTTAGGGCGTTTGAGGCAACCATGGCAGAGACAACCGCTTCGGGCTATATCCAGCACCACTTGCAGAACCTGACTTTCGGTCAGCTACCCAACGGCGGCTGGGGCTTTGCCCACACCGCAGCAGAAGCCAAGGAAATGGGCTTCTGGGCTTTCCACGTCGATACCCTCGGCTGGTCGGTCGCGCTGGGTCTGATCTTCGTTCTTCTTTTCCGCATGGCGGCAAAGAAAGCGACTTCGGGTCAGCCGGGTGCCTTGCAGAACTTCGTTGAAGTATTGGTCGAATTCGTCGATGGCAGCGTGAAAGACAGCTTCCATGGCCGTAGCCCGGTGATTGCACCGCTGGCACTGACCATCTTCGTCTGGGTGTTCCTGATGAACGCCGTCGACCTGGTACCGGTCGACTGGATTCCTCAGCTGGCCATCCTGATCTCCGGCGATGCCCACATCCCGTTCCGCGCCGTGTCGACTACCGACCCGAACGCGACTCTGGGCATGGCGTTCTCGGTGTTCGCACTGATCATTTTCTACAGCATCAAGGTCAAGGGCATCGGTGGCTTCATCGGCGAACTGACCCTGCACCCGTTCGGCAGCAAGAACATCTTCGTTCAGGCCCTGCTGATCCCGGTGAACTTCCTGCTGGAATTCGTCACCCTGATCGCCAAGCCGATCTCTCTGGCTCTGCGTCTGTTCGGCAACATGTATGCCGGCGAGCTGGTGTTCATTCTGATCGCTGTGATGTTCGGCAGCGGCCTGCTCTGGCTCAGCGGCCTGGGCGTTGTTCTGCAGTGGGCGTGGGCTGTATTCCACATCCTGATCATCACCCTGCAGGCGTTCATCTTCATGATGCTGACCATCGTCTACCTGTCGATGGCGCACGAAGAAAACCATTAAGACCAGTCTCGACTAGTCTGATGTTCCTCCCGGTCAAACGGGAGGGAGCTCCTTGCGGGGCAGCTGAAACGATTTGTTTTACCGCTTTAATCTAAAAAACCTAAACCATACGACGTAAAAGTCGGGAGGAAAGATGGAAACTGTAGTTGGTCTAACCGCTATCGCTGTTGCACTGTTGATCGGCCTGGGCGCACTGGGTACCGCAATTGGTTTCGGCCTGCTGGGCGGCAAGTTCCTGGAAGGCGCAGCGCGTCAGCCAGAAATGGTTCCAATGCTGCAAGTAAAAATGTTCATCGTTGCCGGTCTGCTCGACGCCGTAACCATGATCGGTGTTGGTATCGCTCTGTTCTTCACCTTTGCGAACCCGTTCGTTGGTCAGATCGCTGGCTGATTACTCGGATCTTCCGGGTAATTTGGTGTGATGGACAACGTAACTGCGAGGTGTTGGCGTGAACATTAATGCGACCCTGATTGGCCAGTCCGTTGCGTTCCTGATTTTTGTACTGTTCTGCATGAAGTATGTATGGCCTCCGGTCATCGCTGCTCTGCACGAACGTCAAAAGAAGATCGCTGATGGTCTGGACGCTGCCAGCCGTGCAGCTCGCGACCTGGAGTTGGCCCAAGAGAAAGCGGGTCAGCAACTGCGCGAAGCGAAAGCTCAGGCAGCTGAAATCATCGAGCAAGCCAAGAAACGCGGTAACCAGATCGTCGAAGAGGCTGTTGAAAAAGCCCGTATCGACGCTGACCGTGTGAAGGTTCAGGCTCAAGCCGAGATCGAACAGGAACTGAACAGCGTCAAAGACAAGCTGCGTGCCCAAGTGGGCTTGCTGGCTGTTGGCGGCGCCGAGAAGATCCTGGGTGCCACAATCGATCAAAACGCGCACGCAGAGCTGGTTAACCAACTGGCTGCTGAAATCTAAGCGAGGGCGATCATGGCAGAACTGACCACGTTGGCCCGACCTTACGCTAAGGCGGCCTTCGAGCACGCTCAGGCCCACCAGCAACTGGCCAATTGGTCAGCCATGCTCGGCCTGGCAGCAGCGGTGTCGCAAGACGACACCCTGCAGCGCGTGCTCAAGGCCCCGCGACTGACGAGCGCAGAAAAGGCCGCCACGTTCATTGACGTGTGCGGCGACAAGTTTGATGAAAAGGCACGCAATTTCATCAACGTCGTTGCCGAGAACGACCGTCTCCTGCTTCTGCCGGAGATCGCCGCTCTGTTCGACCTGTACAAGGCCGAACAAGAGAAATCGGTAGACGTTGAAGTGACCAGTGCATTTGCATTGAACCAAGAACAGCAAGACAAACTCGCCAAGGTTCTCAGTGCACGACTCAACCGGGAAGTGCGCCTGCAAGTTGCGGAGGACGCTGCCTTGATTGGTGGTGTCGTGATCCGCGCCGGCGACCTGGTTATCGATGGCTCGATTCGCGGCAAAATCGCGAAACTTGCCGAAGCATTGAAATCTTGAGTTTGAAGGGGCAGCAGAGCAATGCAGCAACTCAATCCTTCCGAAATAAGTGAAATTATCAAGGGCCGCATCGACAAGCTCGATGTGACCTCCCAAGCCCGTAACGAAGGCACTGTCGTCAGCGTATCTGACGGCATCGTGCGGATTCACGGTCTGGCCGACGTCATGTACGGCGAGATGATCGAGTTTCCGGGCGGCGTCTACGGTATGGCTCTCAACCTGGAGCAGGACTCCGTAGGTGCCGTGGTATTGGGCTCCTACCAGTCGCTGGCTGAAGGCATGAGCGCCAAGTGCACCGGCCGCATCCTCGAAGTTCCTGTTGGTAAGGAATTGCTGGGCCGCGTAGTCGATGCTCTGGGTAACCCTGTTGACGGCAAAGGTCCACTGGGCAACACCGAGACCGACGCGGTCGAGAAAGTTGCTCCAGGCGTGATCTGGCGTAAGTCGGTAGACCAGCCTGTACAGACTGGCTACAAGGCTGTCGATGCCATGATCCCTGTCGGCCGTGGCCAGCGTGAGCTGATCATCGGTGACCGTCAGATCGGTAAAACCGCTCTGGCGATCGACGCGATCATCAACCAGAAAGACAGCGGCATTTTCTGCGTCTACGTAGCCATCGGTCAGAAGCAATCGACCATCGCCAACGTGGTTCGCAAGCTGGAAGAAAACGGCGCCCTGGCCAACACGATCATCGTGGCTGCCAGTGCTTCGGAATCTCCTGCGCTGCAATTCCTGGCACCGTACTCCGGTTGCACCATGGGTGAATTCTTCCGCGACCGCGGTGAAGACGCGCTGATCGTTTATGACGATCTGTCCAAGCAGGCAGTGGCTTACCGCCAGATTTCCCTGCTGCTGCGCCGTCCACCAGGCCGTGAAGCTTACCCAGGCGACGTGTTCTATCTCCACTCCCGTCTGCTGGAGCGCGCATCCCGCGTTTCGGAAGAATACGTAGAGAAGTTCACCAACGGCGCAGTGACCGGCAAAACCGGTTCCCTGACCGCACTGCCGATCATCGAAACCCAGGCTGGCGACGTTTCCGCGTTCGTTCCGACCAACGTGATTTCCATCACCGACGGTCAGATCTTCCTGGAATCGGCCATGTTCAACTCGGGCATCCGCCCTGCAGTGAACGCCGGTGTTTCGGTATCCCGTGTGGGTGGTGCCGCTCAGACCAAGATCATCAAGAAGCTCTCCGGTGGTATCCGTACCGCTCTGGCTCAGTACCGTGAACTGGCGGCATTCGCCCAGTTCGCTTCTGACCTGGACGAAGCGACCCGCAAGCAACTTGAGCATGGTCAGCGCGTTACCGAGCTGATGAAGCAGAAGCAATACGCACCAATGTCGATCGCTGACATGGCGCTGTCGCTGTATGCCGCTGAGCGTGGGTTCCTGACTGACATTGAAATCGCCAAGGTCGGCAGCTTCGAACAAGCGCTGATTGCTTTCTTCAACCGCGATCACGCCGATTTGATGGCCAAGATCAACGTTAAAGGTGACTTCAATGACGAAATCGACGCTGGCATGAAAGCCGGTATCGAGAAGTTCAAGGCCACCCAAACCTGGTAAGCCGCAGCGGGAGCCGCGAGGCTCCCGCTTGCTAACCTGATAGGTGTTACATGGCAGGCGCAAAAGAGATTCGCAGTAAGATTGCGAGCATCAAAAGCACGCAAAAGATTACCAGCGCCATGGAAAAAGTGGCGGTCAGCAAAATGCGCAAGGCACAAATGCGCATGGCTGCTAGCCGTCCTTATGCGGAGCGTATCCGCCAGGTAATTGGGCATCTGGCCAACGCCAACCCGGAATACCGCCACCCGTTCATGATCGACCGCGAAATCAAGCGCGTCGGTTATGTCGTCGTGAGCAGTGACCGTGGTCTGTGCGGCGGCTTGAACACCAACCTGTTCAAGGCCCTGGTCAAGGACATGGCGGTAAACCGCGAAAACGGCGTCGAGATTGATCTGTGTGTAGTCGGTAGCAAGGGTGCGGCCTTTTTCCGCAACTTCGGCGGTAACGTCGTTGCAGCTATCAGCCACCTGGGTGAAGAGCCGTCGATCAATGATCTGATCGGCAGCGTCAAGGTGATGCTGGATGCCTACCTGGACGGCCGTATCGACCGCCTGTCCGTGGTGTCCAACAAGTTCATCAACACCATGACACAACAGCCTACCGTGGAGCAGTTGATTCCACTGGTGGCAACCCCGGATCAGGATCTCAAGCACCACTGGGACTATCTCTACGAACCGGACGCCAAAGAGCTGCTTGACGGCTTGATGGTCCGTTACGTCGAGTCGCAGGTCTACCAGGCGGTGGTCGAGAACAACGCGGCTGAACAGGCTGCGCGGATGATCGCGATGAAGAACGCTACCGACAACGCCGGTGATTTGATCAGCGATTTGCAGCTGATCTACAACAAGGCGCGTCAGGCTGCGATCACCCAAGAGATCTCGGAAATCGTCGGCGGCGCTGCCGCGGTTTAACGGTTCAAATATTCAGAGGATCCAGCTATGAGTAGCGGACGTATCGTTCAAATCATCGGCGCCGTTATCGACGTGGAATTTCCACGCGACAGCGTACCGAGCATCTACAACGCGCTGACTGTACAAAGCGCGGCCGCAACCACTCTGGAAGTTCAGCAGCAGCTGGGCGACGGCGTGGTGCGTACCATTGCGATGGGTTCCACCGAGGGCTTGAAGCGCGGTCTGGAAGTCACCGACTCTGGCGCAGCCATCTCCGTACCGGTCGGTAAAGCGACCCTGGGCCGGATCATGGACGTCCTCGGTAACCCGATCGACGAAGCTGGCCCGATCGACACCGAAGAGCGCTGGGGCATTCACCGCGCAGCACCTTCGTTCGCCGAGCAAGCAGGCGGCAACGACCTGCTGGAAACCGGCATCAAGGTTATCGACCTGGTCTGCCCGTTCGCCAAGGGCGGTAAAGTCGGTCTGTTCGGTGGTGCCGGTGTAGGCAAAACCGTAAACATGATGGAACTGATCCGTAACATCGCCATCGAGCACAGCGGTTATTCCGTGTTCGCCGGTGTGGGTGAGCGTACTCGTGAGGGTAACGACTTCTACCACGAGATGAAGGACTCCAACGTTCTGGACAAAGTGGCACTGGTTTACGGTCAGATGAACGAGCCGCCGGGAAACCGTCTGCGCGTAGCTCTGACTGGCCTGACCATGGCCGAGAAGTTCCGTGACGAAGGTAACGACGTTCTGCTGTTCGTCGACAACATCTATCGTTACACCCTGGCCGGTACTGAAGTATCCGCACTGCTGGGCCGTATGCCTTCGGCAGTAGGTTACCAGCCGACCCTGGCTGAAGAGATGGGCGTTCTGCAAGAACGTATCACTTCGACCAAGGAAGGTTCGATCACCTCGATCCAGGCGGTATACGTACCTGCGGACGACTTGACCGACCCGTCGCCAGCGACCACCTTCGCCCACTTGGACGCCACCGTCGTTCTGTCTCGTGACATCGCTTCCCTGGGTATCTACCCGGCGGTAGATCCACTGGATTCGACTTCGCGCCAGCTGGACCCGAACGTGATCGGTCAGGACCACTACGACACCGCTCGCGGCGTTCAGTATGTTCTGCAGCGTTACAAAGAGCTGAAAGACATCATCGCGATCCTGGGTATGGACGAGCTGTCGGAAGCCGACAAACAGTTGGTTAACCGTGCTCGTAAGATCCAGCGCTTCTTGTCGCAGCCGTTCTTCGTGGCTGAAGTCTTCACCGGTGCTTCGGGTAAATACGTTTCCCTGAAAGACACCATTGCTGGCTTCAAAGGCATCCTCAACGGTGACTACGACCACCTGCCAGAACAAGCGTTCTACATGGTTGGCGGCATCGAAGAAGCGATCGAGAAAGCCAAGAAACTGTAATCCCGGCGCCCGGCAACGGGCGCTAATTTAGGTTGAGGCAATCAGATGGCTATGACAGTCCATTGCGATATCGTCAGCGCGGAAGGGGAAATCTTTTCCGGCCTGGTCGAGATGGTGATTGCGCACGGTGCACTGGGTGATCTTGGTATCGCTCTGGGTCACGCGCCGCTGATCACTAATCTCAAGCCGGGTCCGATCCGCCTGATCAAGCAAGGCGGGGAAGCCGAGGTGTTCTACATCTCCGGTGGTTTCCTCGAGGTTCAGCCGAACATGGTCAAGGTACTTGCCGATACCGTGCAACGTGCCGCCGACCTGGATGAAGCTCAGGCTCAGGCAGCTCTCAAGGCTGCCGAGAATGCCCTGAACGAAAAAGGCGCGGACTTCGATTACGGCGCCGCTGCCACTCGTCTGGCCGAGGCTGCAGCCCAGCTGCGCACCGTCCAGCAGATCCGCAAGAAGTTTGGCGGTTAATCCGTCATCCGCTTGTTGTGCGATTGATAAAAAAGGGTAGCCTCGGCTACCCTTTTTTCTTTTCCGAATTTCAAACCCGGTCGCAGTTGCTGACCACCCAGGATTGGTAGCCAGTCATGTCTCTCGAAATCGTTATCCTCGCGGCCGGTCAAGGCACGCGCATGCGCTCGGCGCTGCCCAAGGTGCTGCACCCGATTGCCGGCAACTCCATGCTCGGCCATGTTATCCACAGCGCTCGGCAACTTGATCCACAACGCATTCACGTGGTGATCGGTCACGGTGCCGATGTGGTGCGTGAGCGGCTGGCAGCTGATGACCTGAATTTCGTGTTGCAGGACAAGCAACTGGGCACTGGCCATGCCACCGCCCAGGCGGTGCCGTTCATTGATGCCGACACCGTGCTGATTCTTTACGGTGATGTGCCGCTGATCGAAGTCGAAACCCTGCAACGTCTGCTCAAGCATGTCGTGCCGGGCCAGATGGGTTTGCTCACTGTCGAGCTGGATGACCCGACCGGTTATGGCCGCATCGTGCGCGATGCCGACGGCAAGGTCGCGGCCATCGTCGAGCACAAAGACGCCAGCGAAGCGCAACGTGCGATCACCGAAGGCAACACCGGCATCCTCGCTGTGCCGGCCAATCGCCTGGCGGACTGGATGAGTCGCCTGTCGAATAACAACGCGCAGGGCGAGTACTACCTCACCGACGTGATCGAAATGGCGGTCAGCGATGGTTTGGTCGTCGCCACCGAACAACCGCACGACCCGATGGAAGTGCAGGGCGCCAACGATCGCAAGCAGCTCTCTGAACTGGAGCGTCATTACCAGTTGCGCGCCGGCCGTCGTCTGATGGCTGAGGGCGTGACCCTGCGTGACCCGGCCCGCTTCGACGTACGCGGCGAAGTCAGCGTCGGTCGCGATGTGCTGATCGACATCAACGTGATCCTCGAAGGCAAGGTCATCATCGAAGACGACGTACAGATCGGCCCGAACTGCGTGATCAAGGACAGCACCCTGCGCAAAGGCGTGGTAATCAAGGCCAACAGTCATATAGAAGGCGCCATTCTCGGTGAAGGCAGTGACGCTGGTCCCTTCGCGCGGTTACGCCCGGGCACTGTGCTCGAAGCGCGCGCCCATGTGGGTAACTTCGTTGAGCTGAAAAATGCACACATGGGCGAAGGTGCCAAGGCTGGCCACCTGACCTATCTGGGCGATGCAGAAATCGGCGCACGCACCAACATCGGCGCCGGCAGCATCACCTGCAATTACGATGGCGCGAACAAGTGGAAAACCGTGTTGGGCGCTGACGTTTTCATCGGCTCCAACAACTCGCTGGTCGCCCCTGTGGATATCTCCAACGGTGCAACCACTGCGGCCGGATCGACTATCACGCAAAATGTGGATAACGCTCAGTTGGCGGTAGGCCGAGCCCGCCAGAAGAACATCGACGGCTGGAAGCGGCCGGAAAAAATCAAAAAATCCTGATTTATCCACAATCCCCTGTAGGAGCGAGCCTGCTCGCGAATGCGGTCTCTCAGTCACGTCTTGAGTGGCTAGGACTCCCCTTTCGCGAGCGGGCTCGCCCCACAGTCATTTCAATTTTTCTGAATTTTTCTCCCCGCGTCTTGACGGCAACCTTTCGATAGAGTTTCATTGCTTGCGTTATCTTTCGAATCGAAACTTAAGCTGCCATGTCCAAGCGCAATACTCCTCAACGTCGCCATAACATCCTCGCCTTGCTCAATGAGCAGGGCGAAGTCAGTGTCGACGAGCTGGCCAAGCGTTTCGAAACTTCGGAAGTTACGATTCGCAAGGATCTCGCCGCGCTGGAAACCCATGGTCTATTGCTGCGTCGTTACGGCGGTGCGATCACCATGCCGCAAGAGCTGGTCGCAGAAACGGCGCAGAGTATTTCCAAATACAAACAGGCGATCGCTCGCGCGGCGGTAAAACGCATCCGCGAGCACGCGCGCATCATCATCGACAGCGGCAGCACCACCGCCGCGATGATTCCCGAGCTGGGCCAGCAACCGGGTCTGGTGGTGATGACCAACTCGCTGCATGTTGCCAACGCCTTGAGCGAACTGGAACACGAGCCGGTGCTGCTGATGACCGGTGGCACCTGGGATCCGCACTCGGAATCCTTTCAGGGCCAGGTCGCCGAGCAGGTACTACGCTCTTACGACTTCGACCAACTGTTCATCGGCGCCGACGGTATCGATCTGGTTCGCGGCACCACAACCTTTAACGAGTTGCTCGGCCTCAGCCGGGTGATGGCCGACGTTGCGCGAGAAGTGATCGTCATGGTCGAGGCCGACAAGATCGGTCGCAAGATTCCCAACCTGGAGCTGCCCTGGAGCAGCATCCATACCCTCATTACCGATGATCGCCTGCCCGTCGAGGCACGCGATCAGCTTCAGGCCCGTGGGATCACGTTGATCTGTGCGGCTGTCAGTCAGGAGAAATAACCATGTGTGGCATTGTCGGCGCTGTAGCTGAACGTAATATCACCGCCATCCTTCTCGAAGGCCTGAAGCGCCTCGAATACCGCGGCTATGACAGCGCCGGCGTGGCGGTCTACACCAACGACGAAACCCTGGAACGCATGCGCCGTCCGGGCAAGGTCAGCGAACTGGAAACCGCACTGGCCGAACAGCCGCTGGCCGGCCGTCTCGGTATCGCCCACACCCGTTGGGCTACCCATGGCGCGCCGTGCGAGCGCAATGCCCACCCGCATTTTTCCGGTGACATTGCGGTAGTGCACAACGGCATCATCGAGAACCACGAAGCCCTGCGCGAACAGCTGAAAGCGCTGGGCTATGCGTTCAGCTCGGACACCGACACCGAAGTCATCGCCCACCTGCTGACCCACAAGCTCAAGGAACAACCGGACCTGACTGCCGCGCTCAAAGCGACCGTCAAGGAGCTGCACGGTGCCTACGGTCTGGCAGTGATCAATGCACAGCAACCGGATCGTCTGGTCGCCGCGCGCAGTGGCAGTCCATTGGTGATCGGCTTGGGTCTGGGCGAGAACTTCCTCGCTTCCGACCAACTCGCTCTGCGTCAGGTCACTGACCGCTTCATGTACCTGGAAGAAGGCGATATCGCTGAAATCCGTCGCGACAGCGTGCAGATCTGGGACGTGAACGGCAACGCTGTCGAGCGCCAGACCGTGCAGTACACCGACGGTGCCGAAGCCGCCGACAAGGGCGAGTTCCGCCACTACATGCTCAAGGAAATCCACGAGCAACCGACCGTGGTTCAGCGCACTCTCGAAGGTCGCCTGGGCAACAATCAAGTGCTGGTTGAGGCCTTCGGTCCACAAGCTGCCGAGCTGTTCGCCAAAGTGCGCAATGTGCAGATCGTCGCCTGCGGCACCAGCTATCACGCCGGCATGGTCGCGCGTTACTGGCTCGAAGAACTGGCCGGTATTCCGTGCCAGGTGGAAGTCGCCAGCGAATTCCGTTATCGCAAAGTGGTGGTGCAGCCGGACACGCTGTTCGTGACCATCTCGCAGTCCGGCGAAACCGCTGACACCCTCGCGGCCCTGCGCAATGCCAAGGAGCTGGGCTTCCTCGCCAGCCTGGCGATCTGCAACGTCGGCATCAGCTCGCTGGTGCGCGAATCCGATCTGACCCTGTTGACCCAGGCCGGCCGCGAAATCGGTGTGGCCTCGACCAAAGCCTTTACCACGCAACTGGTCGGCCTGTTGCTGCTGACCCTGTCGCTGGGACAGGTGCGCGGCACTCTGGCCAACGGCGTCGAAGCCACACTTGTCGAAGAACTGCGTCGCCTGCCGACCCGTCTCGGCGAAGCGCTGGCGATGGACAGCACCGTGGAAAAAATCGCCGAGCTGTTTGCCGAGAAAAACCACACCCTGTTCCTCGGCCGTGGCGCGCAATTCCCGGTCGCGATGGAAGGTGCCTTGAAACTCAAGGAAATCTCCTACATCCATGCCGAAGCCTACCCGGCCGGCGAGCTCAAACACGGGCCGCTGGCACTTGTGGATAACGACATGCCAGTGGTGACCGTCGCGCCGAACAACGAACTGCTGGAAAAGCTCAAATCCAATCTCCAGGAAGTCCGCGCTCGCGGCGGCGAGTTGATCGTGTTCGCGGATGAGAAGGCTGCGATGACCAACGGCGAAGGTACCCACGTGGTGCAAATGCCGCACATCCACGACATTCTCTCGCCGATCCTTTATACGATCCCGCTGCAACTGCTGTCGTATTACGTCGCCGTGCTCAAGGGCACCGACGTTGATCAGCCGCGCAACCTGGCGAAATCGGTCACCGTGGAATAAGTTATCCACCGTTGATCTACGCTCCCACAATCGCAGCCTCGGCTGCGATTGTCGTATCCGCCCGGAGGAATTCGATGGACCGCTTTCAGGAAATGCAGATCTTCGTTGTCGTCGCCCAGGAGCAAGGCTTTTCGGCGGCGTCGCGGCGTCTGGGTCTGTCGGCGGCGAGCGTCACCCGGGCCGTAGCGGCGTTGGAGCAGCATATCGGTACGCAGTTGCTGGTGCGTACCACGCGCACCGTGCATCTCACCGAAGCCGGGCAGCGTTATTTCGATGACTGCCGGCGGATTCTTGCCGAGGTGCAGGAGGCCGAGGATTCGGCGGCGGGCAGCCATGCCTTGCCGCGCGGGCAGTTGACGATTACTGCGCCGGTGCTGTTTGGCGATCTGTTCGTGACGCCAGTGATGGCCGATTACCTTTGTCGTTATCCGGATGTGTCGATCAACGCGCTGTTGCTGGACCGGGTCGTCAACATGGTCGAGGAGGGCATTGATGTCGCGGTACGCATCGGTGAGCTGCCGGACAGCAATCAGCATGCGATCCGAGTTGGGGAAGTGCGGCGGGTAATCTGCGCTTCGCCGGGGTTTCTGGCTGAACATGGCCGCCCGGAGCATCCGCAGGCATTGGCCGGGTTGCCGGTGGTGGCGACATCGGCGATCGGTCAGCAACGCAACTGGCCGTTTCTCGACGGCGGTGAAGCACTCAGTGTGCGCACCGAACCGCGCCTGACCGTCACGGCCAATCAGTCGGCGATCACTGCCGCGCTCAAAGGCCTGGGCCTGACGCGAGTGCTGTCGTATCAAGTGGCGGACAAAGTCGCGGCGGGGGAGCTGGAAATCGTCCTCGCCGAGTTTGAATTGCCACCGTTGCCGATCCATGTGGTGTATCAGGGCGGGCGCAAGGCACCGGCGCGGATCCGCAGTTTTGTCGACTTCGCCGTGAAGGCGCTGCGTGAGCATCCAGCCTTGAGTGCTGCGGCGTTATTGCACGAGATGAAATAATCGATTGCAGTGGCTGGTTATTCTGTTGTTCCGGCAACCCATAGATGATGACTCCATCGGCGCGCTCATCCCCGTAGCGACGTCACTTTCCAACGGAGTCGACCATGCAAGCGATCAAACTCTACAACTTTCCCCGTTCCGGTCACGCCCACCGCGTCGAGTTGATGCTGTCGCTGCTGCAACTGCCGACCGAGCTGATCTTCGTCGATCTGGCCACAGGTGAGCACAAGCAGCCGCAGTACCTGGCGATCAACAGCTTTGGCCAAGTGCCGGCGATTGATGACAACGGCGTGGTGCTGGCCGATTCCAACGCGATTCTGGTTTATCTGGCGCAGAAATATGGCAACGGACGCTGGCTGCCGGCCGACCCGGTGGGCGCAGCGCATGTGCAGCGCTGGCTGTCGGCAGCGGCGGGACCGATTGCGTTTGGCCCGGCGGCGGCACGCCTGATCACGGTGTTTGGTGCGCAACTGAATGCCGAGGAAGTCATCGGCCGTGCGCACAATCTGCTCAAGGTCATGGAACTGGAGTTGGGCAAAACTGCGTATCTGGCGGGCGAAGAGCCGACCATCGCTGACGTGTCTGCCTACAGCTACGTTGCTCACGCGCCGGAGGGCAATGTCTCGCTGGACGACTACGCCAACGTTCGCGCCTGGCTGGCACGGATCGAAGCATCGCCGGGTTTTGTCGCTATGCCGCGCACGGTTGCCGGGTTGCAGAAGACGGCGTGATCTCCCGCCTTCAAGCGTAGGACAGCGCTTTTTCTGCCAACAGTTCTTGATACAACTCCGTCCACTTGCGGCCCATTTCATCGGCAGTGAATAACTGCCGATAGCGCGCTTCCGCTTTGACGCCCATCTCGGCGGCACGCTCAGGGTTGTCCCATAGTGTACGCATGGCTTCCCGAAAGGCCTGTGGATTGCTCGGCGGCACCACCAGTCCGGTTTCGTTGTGGATATTGATGAAACTGGTACCGGTGCCGATTTCGCTGGAGATCATCGGTTTGCCGTACATCGCGCCTTCGAGCAACGAAATACCGAAAGCCTCCGAGCGCAGGTGCGAAGGAAAGACAATCGCGTAGCTCAATTGCAGCAACGCCACTTTGTCCTCGTCGCTCAGACGGCCGAGGAAGTGAATATTGCGCAGGCCCAGCGCGGCGGCCTGTGCGTGCAGTTCCTGCTCCAGCGGACCGGCACCGACAATCACCACGGGATAATCAATGTCTTTGAGCGCGTCGAGCAGGATGTGCAGGCCCTTGTAATAACGCATCACCCCGACGAACAGAAAAAACTTATCCCCAAGCTGTTGGCGCCAGCGGTTCATGCGTTCGGTATCGGGCTGTGGATAACCTGCTTTATTCAGGCCGTAGGGGATAACGCGGGTCTTGTCCTGAAACTGCTGCAGCACATCGCTGGTGTGCAGATAGTTCGGCGATGCAGCAACGATGCGGTCGGCGCTGGCGAGGAAGCGATTCATCAGTGGCCGATAGAGCTTGAGCAGATGCTTCTGGCGAATGATGTCCGAGTGATAAGTAACTACGCTCGGCTTGTTCACAGCGCTGGCGAAATGCACCAGGTCCATGAATGGCCACGGGAAGTGATAGTTGATCACGTCGGCTTCGGCGGCTAGCTCACGGAACTGCTTGAACACACTCCAGGAAAAGCCAGTGGAGGCGAACTGGACATCCAGCTTCGCCCGATGTACTTCGTGCTGACCCAGTTGCACCACGGGCGGTGTCGGATTGGTGCTGAGGGTCAGCACTTGCCCATCGATGCCATGCTGAGCGCCGCTTTCGCACAACTGAAAGATGACTTGTTCGATGCCGCCGACCGAATCGGGCAGGTACGTCTTGAAGAAATGAAGAACGCGCATTCAACCTCCCATGGCCTGGCGGTAGGCACCAGCCGTAGCCTGTGCACAACGTTGCCAGGAAAAAAGTGCCGCCTGCTGCAATCCCGCTTCGCGGCAGGCGTGCCAATGCAGCGAGTCGTCGATCAACCGGCCCATTGCATCACGCAGACCCTCGGCATCGTCCGCTTCAATATAGTTGCCAGCCGCGCCAGCCACTTCCGGCATCGCCGAAGAACGGGTGGTCACCACCGGCGTGCCACTGGCCATGGCTTCCAGCACCGGCAAGCCAAAGCCCTCATACAACGACGGAAATATCAGCGCCCGGGCGCCGGCCAGCAGTTGCGCCAATTGCTCATCGGGCAGATAGCCGAGCAGGCACACGTGGCCGCTGGCCAATGCCTGGCGCAGTGGCTCGTTGAACTGTTCGCGCTGCCATCCGGCCATGCCTGCAATCAACAAGGGAAAGCGCTGGCGCACGGCGTCTGGCAGCAGGGCGTGGGCATGCAACGCCAGGCTCAGGTTCTTGCGCGGCTCCAGGGTGCCGACACAGAGGAAATATTCCCGTGCCTGTACGGCGTGAGCCTTGAGCACACTGTCGATTTCCTCAAGTGGCCGGGGACGGAAGCGCTCGGACACACCCAACGGCGCCACAACGAATTGCTGTGCAGGGAGATTAAAGTAGGCCTGCGCCTCGTCAGCGATCGCCTGCGAATCGGTCAGAATGACCCGCGCCTGCTCCACGCCGGCGGCCAGACGACGTTCGATTTCCCTCAAACGTGCTGGTGGCTGGGTTTCTGGAAAATGCAGGTGCGTCAGGTCATGCAGGGTGATCACGGTCGGACCGTCGAAGGCCAGCGGCCACAGGCTTGGCTCGTGATAAAGATCAATCTTTTGTGCACGCACCTCATCGAAACGTTTCTGCTCCAGCCAGCGGCGTGCCTGATAGGCCCCGGGAATTTTTCGCAGCAATGGCGTCATGCGCGAGTAGCCGGGCATGGCCGCGTCCGGCAGGGCCGAACTCCAGCCCCATCCGTGAAACAGGCTTACGTCCACATCGGGTTCGCTGCGCAAGGCGTTGACCAGTTCGGCGACGTAGTGGCCAATGCCGGTGCGCGGCGCTTGCAGGATGCGGGCGTTAAGAGCAATGCGCATGCGGCCTCGCTTGCACGCGCAGGGCCTGCTGAACATGGGCAAGGCTGCGTGTCGCCAACTGCTCACTGGCCTCGCGCCAGCCGATCCAGCGCCAGTCAGCGACGTCGCGGGCGGCGGGGAACTGTCCGCTGCGCTGATAGGTTTCGATCAGATCGGCAAGGCTTTGTGGGTCCTGCAGATCGAAATAAGCCATGAACTCGCCACCGATTTCGCGGAATACCGCGATGTCGCTGCCCATCGCTGGCAAACCGCGCTGCATGGCTTCTACCAGTGGCAGGCCGAAGCCTTCGACAAACGAAGGAAACACCAGCGCGCTGGCCTGCGCATAGGCGTATTCGAGGCTGGTGTCGCTCAGGTCATTGAACATGAACAGGCGCCGATTCAGTTCCGGATGATTGCGGATTCGCTCGAGCAGTGCGTCGCATTTCCAGCCGATACGCCCGGCGATGCACAAGCGTGCGGTCGAACCGGCAGCCCAGGCGAGTTCGAAGGCGTCGAGCAGGTACCCATGGTTTTTACGGGGCTCAATGGTGCTGACCATCAGGAAAACCGCTTCGGTCGCAGTGAACAGGTCACTCAGGCGCGGTTCGACCGTGGCTTCGCTGTGCTGCAGATCGAGCTCGGACCCCAGATAAAAGTAATCGAACCAGCGCTTTTCAGTCTGCTCGGCACCGATTCTGCGTTGCAATTCACCACGCACCTGATCACGCACTGTGGCGGAAATCGCCATGTAGCCATCGGCCGTGCGGGTGATCCAGGCGAACCACTCATTGAAAACTTCGACCAGCCGCGTGTCGTAAAACTGCGGATGCGTCAGCGGAATAAGGTCGTAGATCACCGCGATCATGCCGACGCCGTCGCGTTTGAGCTGCTCGACATGGGCGAAAAAGTCCGAGTGCCAGGATGAATCCAGCAGCACCAGTTGATCGCCCGGGTGGTGTTGAAGCGGCGAGCAACGTTTAAGCAGCTGCCTGCGATTGATCCGTCTGACGAGCCGAATCGGCAGGCCGAGCACGGCAAACTGGGTCAACCGATAGCCCACATACAGCAGCAGCCGCGCCAGTTTCGAAGTGCATCGCGCATCACGGCGCTGATGCCACTGCCAGAAACGATGGGCGAGGCGCTCCAGGCGTTCACCGAAGGTTTCGAGGCTGTTCCAGAACGGTGTATCGAGTGGCGCCAGTTGCAGCACGCGGTAGAGCTGGCGATTGATCATCACCACCGGCAAGCACTCAACGCCGTCAGCGCTGGCGGGCAGCTGCTTGATGACGTTGCGCACCACGCGCTGGATCCCCGAATTGATCTTGGGGTGTTTGAATACGTGGGTGCATTCAACCAAGAGGCGGGTCATGGCGCACGCTCGACAGGCCGGGCCTCGGTGTCGCGGCTGATGGTGGTTTTAGCGTCCAGCCAGGTACAGCCGACGAAGTCTTCCCGACGGCTGTTGATCACCTGGAACACCATCCCGTAGTCACGCCACTCGAAATTGCGATCCAGATGTGAGTCCAGACGCGACAGGCTCAGCGACACCGAATAGTTGCCTTTGCCCAGGCCCATGATGAAGGCGAAGCGATAGGTGAAGCGTTCACCGGCGCGCAGATCGGTCAATGCCTTGTTCAGCCGGTGGGTGTTGATGCCGTACATCATCTGGCCGAGGCGATCCTTGAGAATGAAGCCCAGCACCAGCCGTTCGATGTCCTTGCGCACTTCGACCTGCACTTCGAGCACCACCGGTTGGCCGACTTCAACAGCCTCAATGCTGCGCTGGTTTTCATCGAGCAGGCGTACGCTCAGAATCGCCGCCTCGCCGGTGCCGGAGACCGTTTGCACCTCGCCGCCGGCGAGCGTTTCCTGGCGAACGACCTGACCCTCACGTTCGGCCATCAGCGCATTGTAATAATCGAGAACCGGCTCCGGTTTGCCGCGCATGGCCACGCGCCCATCCTTGAGCAGGATCGCCGAGTCGCAAATCGACTGAATCGCGAAGCGATCATGGGACACGATCAATAACGTCGTGCCGGATTTGCGAAAGCTGCGGATGCGTTCGAAGCTCTTGTGCTGGAAATAGGCATCGCCCACCGACAGCGCTTCGTCAACGATCAGGATGTCCGGGCGCCGGGCGGTGGCGACACTGAACGCCAGGCGCATCTGCATGCCGCTGGAGTAAGTGCGGACCGGGTGATCGATGGCTTCGCCGATTTCGGCAAAACGCTCGATATCGGGCATCAGGGCCTGGATTTCTTCAAGCTGCATGCCCAACAACTGACCGGCCATGATTGCGTTCTGCCGACCGGTAAAGTCCGGGTGGAAACCCATGCCCAGCTCCAGCAGCGCTGCGACGCGACCCTGCAATTCAATCCTGCCCCGGGTGGGTTGAGTGGTGCCGGTGATCATTTTCAGCAAGGTGCTTTTGCCTGCTCCGTTGGCGCCGACGATACCCACCGCTTCACCCGGAGCAATCTCGAATTCGACATCTTGCAGTACCCAGTGCTGTTGATGCCGAAGCGGCGAAAACGGAATCAGCCACTCGGCCAGCCGTGCCCAGCGGTTTGGGTATTGCTTATAGGCCTTGCCCAGGCCGGTGACGCGAATATGTCCCATCAGAGTTCATCCACCATTTCGCCGACGCGCTGGCGAAACAGCCGCAGACCGATCAGACAGAACACCACGCCAGTAATGAAAACCGGCAGCAGCGAACTCCATACCGGCCACTGACCGTAGAGAAACAGGTTCTGATAACTGCTGAACAGGTTGGTCAGCGGGTTGAGTTGCAGCAGGCGCTGCACCCATTCCGGCAGGATCGTGATCGGGTAGACGATCGGTGTCAGCCAGAACCAGAACTGCAGGCAGATGCCGAACAACTGGCCGACATCGCGAAAGAACACGTTCAACACCCCTAGGACCATGCCCAGCCCGGCGCAGAACATCATTTGCAGAGCAATCAGCGGAATCAGCGCCAGCAAAGCCATTCCCGGCCAGCGCCCGGTGATCAGCAGAAAACCGAGAAACAGACTGATGATGATGGCGAAATTGATCCCGGCATTGATCAATACAATCACCGGCAGGCAGATCCTCGGGAAGCTGATTTTCTTCAGCAGGTTGGCGTTTTCCAGAAACATGTTCTGACTGCGCAGGGTTATTTCGGAAAACAGTCCCCAGGCCAGCAGACCAGCGCACAGGTAGACGCTGTAGGCCATGCTGTCGTCCACACCCGGTAAACGTGCGCGCATGATCTGGGAAAAGATCACCGTGTAGACAATGATCATCGACAGCGGATTGAAAATCGGCCATAGCGCGCCGAACAGCGAATTGCGATAACGCGCTTGAAACTCGCGCTGCACGCTGCCGAGGATGAATCCACGGTAGCTGTGCAGCGAGCGGTACAGGGAAAGCAGCATTCAGACCGTCCTGCCGTATTGATCTTCAAAGCGAACGATATCGTCCTCGCCCAGGTATTCGCCGCTTTGCACCTCAATGATGACCAGGTCGATCACCCCGGGGTTCTCCAGGCGATGCTTGTGGCCGGCGGCGATGAACGTTGATTCATTCTTGGCGACCAGGGTCGTGCCGGAACCGTTGTTGGTGACCTTGGCCATGCCTTCGACCACCACCCAGTGCTCGTTGCGGTGATGGTGCATCTGCAACGACAACTTGCCACCGGGTTTGACCACGATGCGCTTGATCTTGAAGCGCGGGCCTTCCTCCAGAACGGTGTAGGTGCCCCACGGACGGCTGACCGTACGATGCAGGCGATAGGCTTCGTGGGACTTGTCCTTGAGTTGCTTCGCCACGCGGCGTACATCCTGCGCACGGTCGGCATGGGCCACCAGCACCGCGTCGGCGGTGTCGACAATGATCAGGTTATCCACACCGACGGTTGCCACCAGCCGGCCTTCGCTCTGCACGAAGTTGTTGTGGCTGTCGATGAAGATCGCTTCGCCGCTGGCGCGGTTGTTGTCGGCATCGGCGGGAATCAGCGCGGCGACCGCGCTCCACGAACCGATGTCGCTCCAGTCGAAACCGGCAGGCACCACCACGACTTTTTCCGAGCGCTCCATCAGCGCGTAATCGATGGAGATGTCGGTGATTTCGGCAAACAGGGTCGACGACAACTCCTGTTGCAGGCAGCCGACCGTTTCGACCGGTGCGCTGACGGCCATGCAGGCGCGGGTCTGTTCCAGCAACTCGGGTGCGTGCAGTTGCAGTTCGGCAATGAGCGTCGCGGTGGTGAAGCAGAACATCCCCGAATTCCACAGGAAGTTGCCGCTCTCCAGGTAATGCGTGGCGGTCTGCAGGTCGGGTTTCTCGACGAAGCGCTGCACCTTGGCCGCGCCTCTGGCGTCCAGCGGCGCACCGGTTTCGATATAGCCGAAGCCGGTTTCCGGCGCGGTAGGGACCACGCCGAAGGTCACCAGATAACCGTCCTTCGCCAGATTCACTGCGTGCTCGACCGCACACTTCAAGGCGTCCTGATTGACGATCAAATGATCCGCCGGCATCACCACCATGATTGCGTCGTCACCATGCAGCGCCTGCAATGACAGTGCTGCCGCTGCGATCGCCGGTGCGGTATTGCGCCCGCTCGGCTCCAGCAGAAAGTGCCCGCGATGGCGCGACACCTGAGCCGCGCAATAGTGATCCTTGCTCTGGAAGTAATACTCGCGGTTGGTCACCGTGACGATGTCGCCCCAGCCGTCCAGCAACGCCGCCGCACGTTGGTAGGTCTTGCCCAGCAGCGACTGGCCGTCGGGCAGGGCCATGAACGGCTTGGGGTGGCCCTCGCGGGACACCGGCCACAAACGGGTGCCGGCACCGCCGGACAGAATCACCGGAATCAGCATGGCCTACTCCTTGGCGACGCGTTTCATGTCCGCATCCATCATCATGCGGATCAAGGTATCCAGGTCGGTTTTCGGTTTCCAGCCCAGCACACGCTGGGCCTTGGCCGGGTTGCCGAGCAGCACTTCGACTTCGGCCGGGCGGAAAAACGCCGGGTCGATCTTCACGTAGTCACGGTAGTTAAGGCCGACGTGATCGAAGGCAATGCGGCACATTTCGCGCACGGTGGTGGTGACGCCCGTGGCGACCACAAAATCGTCGGGTTTGTCCTGTTGCAGCATCAACCACATGGCCTCGACGTAATCGCCGGCAAAGCCCCAATCGCGCTTGGCGTCAATGTTGCCAAGAGCCAACTCGTGCTGTTTGCCCTGCTTGATGCGCGCGGCAGCGTCAGTGACTTTGCGGGTAACGAATTCGATGCCGCGCAGCGGTGATTCATGGTTGAAGAGGATGCCGCTGCTGGCGTGCAGGTTGAAGCTTTCGCGGTAGTTGACGGTGATCCAGTGGCCGTAGAGCTTGGCTACGCCGTAAGGGCTGCGCGGGTAGAATGGCGTGTTCTCGTCCTGTTGCTCAGCCTGGATCAGGCCGAACATTTCGCTGGTCGAGGCCTGATAAAAACGCGTGTGCGGACTGAACTGACGGATCGCTTCGAGCAGGTGTGTCACGCCCAATCCATCGACGATGCCGGTGGTCACCGGTTGATCCCAGGAGGCGGCGACAAAACTCTGTGCGGCGAGGTTGTAGACTTCGTCCGGTGCCGATTTGATTACCGCACGCTGCACCGAGCAGGCATCGGCCATGTCGCCGTCGAGGTAGACAATGTCGGCTTCGACACCCATCTCGCGCAGGCGCCAGCGTGAATCGCTGCTGCGTCGAGCAACGAGGCCGTGAACCTTGTAACCCTTGTCCAGCAGCAGTTTGGCCAGATAGGCGCCGTCCTGGCCCGTAATCCCGGTAATCAGTGCACTTTTTGTCATTGTTGTCGTACTCGCATCTCCCAGTCGGACAGGATCGCCCGCAGGGATTGTTGTGTGGTGATGGCTGGCGCCCATCCTGTGGCGTTGGCCAGTTTTGCGTGGCTGCCGCAGACGCGGCGCTGGTCGGCGCGACGCATGCGCGCCGGATCCGGCACCAGTTCAACGTCGACTTCGGCCAGATCGGCCAATTGCTCGATCAGGCTGCGAATGCTTTGCTCGCGGCCCGAGCAGATGTTGTAGACCTGCCCCGGTGTGCCGTTTTCCAGCAATGCGAAGTACGCGCGAATCACATCGCCGACATCGAGGAAATCGCGGGTCACGTCGATATCGCCGACTTGCAGTTGCGGTGCTTGCAGGCTCTGTTTGATGCGGCAGATCTGCCGGGCTGCGCTAGCGATGACGAAGCTGTCTTTTTGCCCGGTGCCGATGTGGTTGAACGGGCGTGCGACCAGCACTGGCCAGCCTTCACTCAGGCCCCATTGCAAACTGAGGAACTCCGCTGAAAGTTTGCTTACCGCGTACGGATTGCGTGGCAGCGGTGGTTGTTGCTCGGTGATCGGCAGGTGCTGCTCGCCGACTTGCCCGTAAACGTCGCCGGAGCTGACGTACAAAAACGTCCCGGCAAAGCCGCGAGCCTTGAGCGCCTGCAACAGATTGAGGGTGCCGAAGAGATTGATGTCGAGGGTGCGGGCCGGGTCACGAAAGGCTTCCGGCACGAAGGTCTGTCCGGCCAGATGAATGACTGCATCCGGCATCTCGGGCCAAAGGTCGATGAGGCTGTCGGCGTTCGTAAGGTCGTAGGCCGATGCGGCAGGCAGCAGCTCCCACGACGAGCCCGGCGACGCCAGACGAGACTGAATGTGTTGTCCCACGAAGCCGCTGAGGCCCGTGACGAACAGACGTTTTTTCAAACAGCGACCCCTTGGTCATGACTCGCGCCGCTTTCCTTGCACGCTTTGAGGAAAGCCCTGTCAGACCGGAGGAAATATCCGGTGAAACAGCAGGCGAAGCCGTTGTTGTAGTTGTTTGGTTGCCAATCTGTGCCAATTGCTCGGCAATTTCAACCGGGCAAACCGTGACTGGTCAGTTCTCGTCAGCATAGTCCGATTTATTCTCGCCCGGCGGTTCCCGGACTCGCGATGGATGTGTTTAGAATGGCCTTCGTCGCGAGTTGGCCGATTGTTTTCCGGACGCCGCGACGCGGGGTGAAACTGACCACTAAAACAAGAACAGAGACGTGCCCGATGATGACGGACGAGTGCCGGCCCTGCCGACCCGATCCGACGCGCGGCCGTCATAGCATGAAGTCGCCGGGATGGCGCTTCATCGTGGGATGCCATGAATTTCATTCTCTACTCGGACGTCAACGACAGCTCCATCAGTGCCAGTCTGGGGCGTCCGGAATACAGCTATTACTTTGTCCTCAAAGCCTATCGCCCGGTGCTGGAAAGCCTGGGGCGCGTGCACGTGGCCGGATCTGTCGCCGACGTCGATGTGATTTACCGGCAATTGCTCGCCGCAGGTGAAGACAGTGTGTTCCTGTCCTTCACCCCACCGCAGAAGACCCCGGTTGATCTGGAATGCCCGACGATCTGCGTGGTGGCCTGGGAGTTCGATTCGATCCCGAATGAACAATGGGACGACGATCCGCGTCAGGACTGGACACGCATGCTCGCGCGCCACGGCCGGGTCATCACTCTGTCGAGCCACACGGCAGCGGCCATCCGCCGCGCCATGGGCGAAGCGTTCCCGGTGCTGGTTTTGCCGACGCCGTTGTGGGACAGCTTCGCAACGATTCGTCAGCAACACCAACCTATGCCGGTCAATCCCGGGACTGCACTGGCGATCAAGGGCTGTATTTTCGATTCACGCACCCTCGGCCTGTCAGCCGATGCGCTGATCCCAACGCCAATCAGCCCTGAAGAGCAGGCTGCACTGGCCGCAGCAATTGAAGCCGCGCGCCCGCCACCGTTGACGTTCAAACGCCGACTGGTCATTGCTCGACATTATCTGCGCCTGTGGGTGCTGGATCTGGGACACGAGCAGGTGGAACCAGTGCCACGGGTGAAATTTCTGCACAACTGGTACTGGGAGGGCATTCGCGATCTGCTGCCGGACGCTTTGCATGGCTGGCTGCAACAGCGTTGGCCTGAGGTGTGCGGCGCTGCGCCGGTGCCCGTGATCGAACCGGCGCCACTCGATCTGCCGGACACCTCATCGGTGGTCGAAACCACAGTCGAGGGTGTGGTGTACGTCTCGGTATTCAATCCCAAGGATGGCCGCAAGAACTGGCATCGACTGATCAGCGCATTCTGCTGGGCGTTCCGCGAAACGCCCGACGCGACGCTGGTGCTCAAGATTACCCAGAATGATCTGGCGTCCTATTACAGCGAGTTGATGACCCTGCTGGCGCAACTCACGCCGTTCGCCTGTAGGGTCGTGGTGATGCACGGTTACCTCGACGACGCGCAGTACGCCAGGCTCTATCAGGCGGCCAGTTTCTACGTCAACGCGTCACGCTGCGAAGGGCTGTGCCTGCCCTTGATGGAGTTCATGTCCAGCGGTAAACCGGTGATCGCCCCCGATCACACGGCGATGGAAGATTACATCGATGACTCGGTGGCGTTCGTGGTCAGGTCCAGTGAAGAGCTGACGATCTGGCCGCAGGACACGCGGATCATCTACCGCACGCTGCGGCACCGCCCCGACTGGGGCTCGCTGAAAAGCGCCTACGAAAACAGCTATCGAATGGCCAAGGCCCGGCCGCAGGAGTATCAGCGGATGTCTGCCGCCGCCGTCGCGCGCATGCAGCAATACTGCGCCTTCGCGCCGGTGCGCAAACGGCTCGCGGAGTTCTTTGCGCTGACAGCAGGCCCCACCGATGCTGCGCCTGTGACGGATAACGCCTCATGCTGATCATCATTCATTCGGAAACCAACCGGCACACCATTGCGCAGAACCTCGGGCGTTCGGAGTACAGCTATTACTTCGTGCTCAAGGAGTATCGTCCGGTGCTCGAACGCATCGGTCGGGTCGTGGAAGTGGCCGATCCGCAGACAGAAGTCGATGCTCTGTATCTGGAATGTCTGAGCCGTGGCGAGCCCTGCGTGTTTCTGTCGTTCTCGCCGCCGCATCGCACTCCCGTTCACCTGGCCTGTCCGACGCTGCCGGTGTTTGCGTGGGAGTTCAGCACGATCCCCAATGAAGCCTTTGCGGGCGAGCCGCGCAATGACTGGCGTAGCGTCTTGCATGCCTGTGGCGCAGCGATCACCCACTCCAGCTACACGGTCAATGCCGTGCACGAGGCGATGGGTGCCGAGTACCCGATCGTCGCGGTGCCGGCGCCGGTCTGGGACCGCTTTGCTGCCCGTGGCGCGAAAATGCCCGAGCAAGCCCTGGCCACCGCCTACAGCCTGACGATCAAAGGTCTGGTCGCGGACAGCCGCACCCTCAATCTGAATGCATTCGGGCCGGCGCACCTGCGCAGCGGCGACGGCATCGACTTCGCCGCGCCGGCCTCCGAGCAGACGCTGGTGCTTGACGGAGTGGTTTATACCTCGGTGTTCAATCCCGGTGACGGGCGCAAGAACTGGGAAGACATGCTCAGCGCTTTTTGCGTTAGTTTTCGCGATCTCGAAGACGCGACGCTGGTGCTCAAGCTCACTCACCACGACGCCGAAGAAGCGCTCAGCGATATCCTCCATCATTTGTACAAAAACCAGTCTTACCGCTGCCGCATCGTTCTGATCTACGGTTACCTCGCCGATCCGGACTACGAGCAACTGGTGCAGGCCACGCGGTACGTGGTCAACACCTCCTACGGCGAAGGTCAGTGCCTGCCGCTGATGGAGTTCATGTCCTGCGGCAAGCCGGCGGTGGCGCCGCGTACCACGGCGATGATCGATTACCTGAGCACCGCGAATGCCTTTCTCATCGAGTCCACGGATGAGCTGACAGCCTGGCCTCACGACCCGCGCAAGGCCTTTCGAACCCTGCGTTACGTGACCAACTGGACCTCGTTATGCGAGGCCTATCGGGCCAGTTACGATGTCGCGAAAAACCAGCCGCAGCGCTATGCCGATATGTCCGCGCAGGCAGTCGACAGTTTGCAGGCGTTCTGCAGCCAGGCTGTGGCTGAACAGCGTTTGCGAGGGTTTCTGACGCAGTTGTTCGAGCATCGTGCGCCTGCTTTGGAAGCTCCCCAAGCATGAACGCCAAGCGCATCATGGACGTTGAAGTCCTGCGTGCGGTCGCGGTGCTCGCGGTGTTGTTCCACCATTTGCCGGACAATCTGTTCACTGACCCGGTGCCGTCGCTTGCCCGGATCCACGAATGGGCGCAGACGTGGTGGGGCGTCGACCTGTTTTTTGCGATCTCCGGTTTTGTCATCGCCCGCAGCTTGATCCCGGTGCTGCAAGGCTGCACGACGGGCCAGGAGCGCTGGCAACAGGTGCGCCATTTCTGGCTGCGCCGGGCTTTTCGCCTGTTGCCTTCGGCCTGGTTATGGCTGGCGGTGATCCTGCTGGCCTGTATGTTTTTCAACCGGTCCGGTGCGTTCGGTACGCTGTCCGCCAATCTTCAGGCGACCTTGGCCGGGGTACTGCAATACGCCAATTTCCGCTTCGCCGACAGCTTTTTCCAATACGAATACGGCAGCAGTTTCGTCTACTGGAGCCTGGCGCTGGAGGAGCAGTTCTACCTGCTCTTTCCGTTGCTGATCCTGTTGTTTCGCCGACACCTGGTCTGGGCATTGCTGGCGCTGGTGGCGGTGCAGATTCTGACTGTGCGCACGCCTTTGCTGATGGTAGTACGCACCGATGCGCTGGCCCTTGGCGTGCTGTTGGCGATGTGGAGTGCGCAGCCGGGTTTTCAGCGCTGGCAGCCCTCGTTCTTGCGCCGACCATGGCTTGGCATTTCAGCGTTGATGGTCATTGGAGCGCTGTTGAGCTTCATGACCACCGACCGTTTTACCCTGGCCAATTATCGGATCGGTTCGATCGCCGTGCTCAGTGCGCTGCTGGTCTGGATCGCCTCGTACAACCGTGACTACCTGATGCCTGCCGGACGCTTGCAGCGGTTGCTGGCATGGATCGGCAGCCGCTCCTACGGTATCTACCTCATTCACATTCCGGCGTATCTATTGGTGCGTGAACTGATCTTTCGCTTGCAGAGCAGTGGCCTGCCGAGCCCCGCCGGACATCCCATCATTACGATGCTGATTGCCTTTGGCCTGATCGCGCTCCTCAGCGAACTCAACTACCGCGTGGTCGAAATGCCGATGCGCAATCGCGGTGCTGCACTGGTCAAGCGCCTCGGTTCCTCCCGAATTGCTGTTACCTCACCCGGAGCCACCTCATGCTGAGCTTTTTGAAGAAACTCTCGGCGACAACGCCTGCGCAAACTGCGGCAGAACCGGTCGCTGCGGTTGCCGACAAGGTTGATCCGTACTCGCTCGGCCTTTACGACGCGAAACTCAGCGGCTGGTACAACCAGGCAACCCACGAGCTGTACACGGGATTCCCTGTGAGTGCCGACGATACGTTGCTTGATGTCGGCTGCGGTGATGGCGGCAACGTGCACTTCTGCGGTATGCGTGGGGCGAAGATCATTCTTGCCGATATCGATGCGGCCAAGGTCGAAGCCACCCGCCAGCGCCTGAGCGACACCCCGGCCCGGGACATCGAATGCCACATTACCGACTGCAACCCGCTACCGATCGCCGACGCAACGGCGACGCGTGTGGTCTCCACCGAGGTGATCGAGCACGTTGATGATCCCGCGCAGTTTCTCGCCGAACTGGTGCGTGTCGGCAAGCCGGGCGCTTTGTATCTGCTGAGCGTGCCGCATCCCAGCTCCGAGGACCTGCAAAAGGACATCGCCGCGCCGGAGTATTTCCAGAAACCCAATCACATACGCATTATCAGCGAAGACCAGTTCAAGGCCATGGTCAGCGACGCCGGGCTGGAGATCATCAGCCACAGTAAATATGGCTTCTACTGGTCGATGTGGATGATGTTGTTCTGGGAAGCCAAGGTCGATCTCAGCAACCCCGATCACCCGATGCTCGAGCACTGGGCCAATACCTGGCAAGCGGTGCTGGATTCCCCGCGCGGCGCGCAGATCAAGCAGGCGCTGGATGCGGTGGTGGCCAAGAGTCAGGTGATTATCGCGCGCAAGCCTGCGGCATCCCTGTAGGCGCTACGGCACGCTGCGATCTTTTGATCTGGAGTCTTGAAGCAAGATCAAAAGATCGCAGCCTCGTTTCACTCGTCAGCTCCTACACGGTTTTTGTGTAACCTTGCAGCCCTGTGGTTTCAGGGATTTTCAAGGTATGCGGTTGATTGTGTGTCTGTTCCTTGGCGTCTTGCTTGCGGGTTGCGAGCAACACGTCGCGCCGGCCCTCGACCAGCAACTCTACGTCTGGCAGCGCCAATGGACGCCTGCGCATGAACCGGCCTTGCGTGACAGTCGCGATGATTTCTCGACGCTGCGCGTGCTGGCATTGCAGGCCTTTCCCGGCGAACGGTGGAGCAGAGCGCGGGTTGATCCGGCATTGTTGAAAGCCGATAGCCGCCCTTTGATTGCAGTGATTCGCCTCGATGGCCAGCTGCAGTCGCTGGACCAGCAGCAGGTCACCGCGCAGATTCTGCAAGTCATCGCCGATTGGCAGGCGCAAGGCCTCACGTTGAGCGGCGTCGAGATCGATCACGACGCCGGTACAGCACGGCTGCCTGCGTATGCCCGATTGCTCAAAGATCTGCGCGCGACCTTGCCGCCATCGTTGCTTTTGAGCATCACCGCGCTGCCGGCCTGGCTCGACAGCGCGCACTTGCCGGCGCTGTTGCAGAGCGTCGACAGCAGCGTGCTGCAAGTCCACGCCGTGAGCGATCCGCGACTGGGTCTTTTCGACGCCAGGCAGGCGTTGAAGTGGGCCAAGGCCTGGGCACATGTCAGCGACAAACCGTTCTATCTGGCGCTGCCGGCCTACGGCGTTGCGCTATTGAGCGATGACGGTGGCGCGCCGATAGTGGAAAGCGAAGTTCAATTGGAGCGCGGCGGGCAGCGCCGGGAATTGCTCGCCGATCCGCAGCAACTCAGCCAATTGGCCAAAACCTTGCGCGAGGATCCGCCCGAGCATCTCGCCGGGCTGATCTGGTTTCGCTTGCCGCTGACCAACGATCGTCGCGCCTGGAGCCTGACTACTTTGCGCGCCGTGGCGCGGGGCGATGTGCTGAACAGTCAGTTGCGCTTGTCATTCAAAGAGCAGGGCGGACTCTATGACATCCAGCTCGATAACCGCGGCAATCTCGACAGTCCGTGGCCCGCGCAAATCACGCTGAAGGCGCAGGATTGTGCAGGCGCCGATGCGCTCGCCGGTTACTCGTTGCAACAAAGTGCCAATCTGCTTACCTTCACCCGCCTGCGTGACGGCCGCTTGCCGGCGGGCGGACAGCGCGCTGTCGGTTGGGCGCGTTGTGCACATATTGATCAAGGAGGTTCGCATGTTGACCCGTAACTGGCCCCGCCATCTGCTCTGCCTGAGCCTCAGCCTGCCGCTGGGTTCGGCGCTGGCCTGCGGCCCGGACTTCCCGATGCGCCTGCTCGACAACCGCGCGCAGACCTTGGCCGATTTGCCCGAGGGCAGCTTCAGCTTCGAAATCAGTCGCCTGGGTAAAACCATTGCCGGGCTGAAAAACGTCACCGCGGCGACCCATAACCCCAACGACTATGCCGAAGACAACGCGTCAGAGCTGGCGCGCGAACAGGCTGAGCAGGTGGGCCTGAGCGCTGAGCAATACGCCGTGGTCAAGCGACTGCGCGGGCTCAGCGATGCACGTCAGGCCGAGGAGCAGGGCGCCAGTCTGCCGGTGGAAATCCGTTTGTACGTTGCCGGCGCGGTGGCTTTTGCCACCGGTGATCATCAATTGGCCAGTGAGTATTTCAACAAGGTGCTGGCCCTGCCGGCGGACCAGCGTCCGTTGCGCAGCACGTGGGCGGCGTATTCCCTCGGGCGCATTGCCTTCGCCATGAGCAACGGGGCGCACGACCGCATCGAAACGCTGGAGCAGGCGCGCGATGCCTTCCGCCAGGCACGGCAACTGAGCATCGACGGCTTCAGCGATCCGCTGGAATTGGGCGTTGCCAGCCTCGGTGAAGAGGCACGGGTGTTGCGCAGCGCGGGCGACTGGAGCGGCGCCATCGAACTGTACGAAGCACAGAACCTGCACGGTTCGGCCGTCGGTTATACCTCGCTCAAGCAACTGATGAACGAGCTGGCCGAATTGCCGGAATCTCAACTGGCCAAACTGCTGCAGCAGCCAGCAGTGCAGCAACTGGTCACGGCGTCGCTGGTCAGCCGCCAAGGCTGGTCATTTGGCGAGCAGCCGGCCAACGAAAAGAAATTGGTAACGCTGTTGCAGAGCAGCACCCGTGGCAGCCTCAACAATGCCGATCGACTGGCGGCGATGAGTTATCAACAGGGCGACTACGCGTCTGCCAAGGCCTTTCTGGTAAACGCCGGGGACGGCGGACTGGCCTGGTGGCTGCGGGCAAAACTGGCAGTGCGTGACGGCGACACGACTGCCGCCGCTGCCGCCTACGCCAAAGCCGCCCAGGCCTTTCCGCAGAATGAAGACTGGGGATATCGCCGCACGCCGGACTGGGCGTTTGAAACGGTGCAGCCCAAATGTCGGGTGGAAGGCGAAAGCGCGATCCTGGCGCTGCAACGCGGCGAATACCTGCAAGCATTCGTGCAGCTGTATCGCAGCAACAGCCTTTACTGGTTCGATGCCGCCACCGTTGCCGAGCGGGTGCTGACGGTCGATGAGCTCAAGCGGTACGTCGATGAGAACGTGCCGGCACCGCCGCCATTGACGCAGCAAGAGCGCGATAACTATGTGCCGCTGTCGGTGGCCGCCAATCTGCGCAATCTGCTCGGTCGGCGCTTGCTGCGTGAGGGACGTTACGAGGAAGCGGTCGGTTATTTCGCCAGTGACGATCTGCAGCACAAGGCCCGGCTCTATGGCGAGCAACGGCTCAAGGCCGAGTCGGCGTGGTGGCCGAGCAAACGCGCCAGTGCGTTGTACAACGCCGCATGGACGGCCCGGGAGTGGGGCATGGACATCCTCGGTTATGAGATGGCCCCTGATTACGCCACCTTCGGTGGCAATTACACGCTGGAGAGCACGAAGCTGGATGTCGGCCCGCTGATTTCCACGGCGGAAGTGCAGCGCCAACAGGCCAGCGCCGCGCAACCGGATCAGCGTTATCACTATCGTTTCGTCGCCACGGCACTGGCCAGTCGCGCCGCCGATAACCTGCCGCACACCAGTCAGGCGTTTGCCGCCGTGTTGTGCAACGCGGCCGGCTGGAACAGCAGCCTTGAGGACCAGAGTGCGTTGTATCAGCGCTACGTCAAGGAAGGTCCTTATGTGCCGTGGGCGCAAGACTTCGGCAATCAATGCCCGTACCCGGACTTCGAAAATGCCGACAAGCGCTACGTCACCCAGGTGACCGATGCCGTGCGTGAAACGCTGCGGCCGTACAAGTGGCCGGTGCAGATCGGCGCGATCGTCGTAGTCGCGGCCATCGCGTTACTGCTGATCACCCGTCGTCAGCGCAAGGTGCGCAAAGGCTAGGCCTGTTGAATAAAGCTCAGGCGTACGGCGAAGCCAATCAACAGACTGCCGAACAACCATTGCTGAACGCGCTGGGCGGTTGGACTGTGTTGCAGCCAACGGCCCAGTGCCGCGCCAGTCAGGGCAACCACGCTGTCGAACAGCAGACCGACGGCGACCAGCACCATGCCAAGCACGGCAAACTGGCTCAGCACCGGCGCGCCGTGACTGACAATGAATTGCGGCAGCAGCACCGAGCAGAACAGCAACGCCTTGGGATTGAGCAGGTTGGTCAGCAAACCGCGACGGATCGCATCGCGCCACTGGCCGGGAACAGGTGCCTGCTTTTGGTTTTGCAGACGCGGTACCAGCGAGCTGCGCAAACACTGCATACCGATCCACAACAGATAGGCCGCGCCAGCGATGCGCACCACGTCAAAAGTCCACGGCGCCGTTTTGAACAGCGCCGCCAGCCCCAATGCTGCCAGTGCCACGTGACAGGCGCGGGCGATGGCCAGGCCCAGTGCGGTGGCCAGCGCCGCACCGCGACCTTGCCGCGCACCGGTTTGCAATAGCAGGATCATGTCCGGTCCCGGCAGTAGCAGAACCACAGCCAGCGTCAGAATAAACAGCCAAAGACTTGCCACATCACACCCCGTTTTCGATGTCGATTTACTCGCGCCAGTCTAGAGCGAGACGGTAGGGCAGGTGCTTGCGTAGTCGGCTTCAATTGTTCACAGCTTTGGCATAACCTGCTGGTTTTCAACCGTCAGACTATCGGGATCTGCCAAAGATGAAACTCGACGCCTATGACCGCAAGATTCTCGCCGCGCTGCAACGCAACGGCCGCCTGAGCAATGTCGAGCTGGCGGAACAAATCGGCCTGTCGGCCTCACCGTGTCTGCGGCGGGTGCGCATGCTGGAAGAGGCGGGGGTGATTCGAGGCTACCAGGCCAATCTGGATCGCGATGAAGTCGGGCTGGGGCTGACGGTGTTTGTCGGGGTCAAGGTCGAGCGGCACAACGAAGAACGCGCCGAGGCTTTTTATGCCGCCGTCACTGCATTGCCCGAGGTGGTCTCGGCGTTTCTGGTGTCCGGCGAATCGGACTTTTTGTTGCAGGTAGTGGTGCCTGACTTGCGCGCTTATGACCGCTTTGTCAGCGGCCATCTGCTCAAGCTTCCGGGTGTGAGCGATATTCGCAGCAACTTTGCCATTCACACGGTGAAAGCGCCGGGGGCGTTGCCGTTGGGGCATCTGCCGCTGTAGACCGGGTGGCACCATTCGCGAGCAGGCTCGCTCCCACAGGGGGAACGCATTCCAAAGTGGGAGCGAGCCTGCTCGCGAAGACGGCGGCAAGGTTTGGAACCTACATCTGCGTCGCCATCCCCTCGACATTCATCGCTGCCTGCCGCAACGCTTCCGAACGCGTCGGGTGCGGATGGCAGGTCAGGGCAATGTCCTCGGCCGAGGCGCTGAACTCCATCGCCACACAGAACTCGCCGATCATCTCGCTCACGCTCGGCCCGACCAGATGCACGCCGAGCACTTCGTCCGTGCGCTCGTCGGCGAGGACTTTGGCAAAGCCTTCTGTTTCGTGATTGATCTTCGCCCGGCTGTTGGCGGTGAAGGGAAACTTGCCGACCTTGTAGGCGCGGCCCTCGGCCTTGAGCTGTTCTTCGGTCTGGCCGACGCTGGCCAGCTCCGGTTGGGTGTAGATGACGTTGGGGATCAGCGCGTAATTGACCTCGCCAGCCTTGCCGTGGATCTGCTCGACGCAGGCCATGGCCTCGTCTTCAGCCTTGTGCGCGAGCATCGGGCCGGACGTGACGTCGCCGATCACCCAGACCCCGGCGGCTTCGGTGCGATGTTGCTTGTTGGCGAGCATGCCGCGTTTGTCGGTACTGAGGCCGACGTTCTCCAGCCCCAGGCCCTGGGTGTACGGCCGGCGCCCGATGGCCACCAGCACATAGTCGGCTTCGATCAGCTCAGCCGTGCCACCGGCGGCAGGCTCGACGCTCAGATGCACGCCTGTGGCGGAGCTGGTGGCGCTGGTGACCTTCGAGCTCAGTTTGAAGGCAATGCCTTGTTTGCTCAGTGCGCGCTGCAAGGTCTTGCCGGCCTCGCCATCGACGCCGGGGCAGATCCGATCAAGGTATTCGACCACGGTGACCTGCGCGCCGAGTCGCCGCCACACCGAACCCAGCTCCAGGCCGATCACCCCGGCACCAATGACCACCAGATGTTTGGGTACTTCACTCAATGACAGCGCGCCGGTGGAATCGAGGATGCGCTGGTTGTCGATCTCGACGCCGGGCAGGGGAGTGGGCTCGGAACCAGTGGCAATAATGATGTCCTTGGCGCTGAGCTCGCTCTTGTTGCCTTGGGCGTCGGTCACCGTCACTTTGCCCGGGCCGTCGATATGGCCCCAACCCTTGATCCAGTCGACTTTGTTCTTGCGAAACAGAAACTCAATGCCCTTGGTCAGGCCGGCGACGCTTTCGTCCTTCTGCTTCATCATCTGCGCGAGGTTCAGCGTCGGTTTGACCTCGATGCCGAGATTGGCGAACTCTGTCCCCACCGCAGCGGCGTACAGCTCCGACGCGTGCAGCAAGGCTTTGGACGGCATGCAACCGACGTTCAGACAGGTGCCGCCGAGGGTTGCACGTCCTTCGACGCAAGCGGCCTTGAGCCCGAGCTGGCCGGCGCGGATCGCCGCGTTATAACCGCCGGGGCCGCCGCCCAGAATTACCACATCATAGTTGCTCATGCGCTTGCTCCAGATTGCTCGATGGGGATAGCCAAGGTTAGTCGCGATAAAAATTATGTGCGTAATATGAGCTTCGTCGAACATTTCGGTCAAGGCTTCAGGCAAGCGACAGCTGCGGCATCTTTGAATGGAAGCAATTGTGTACGAATATTTCACAGTGTCCGTTATATCGTAACGCTATGAACGCTGAGCCTACATTTTCGGGGTGTTATGCAAGTCGATCTTGAGTTGGACGCCACGCCAGTCACCGGGCTGCCGCGCTTTCAGCAAGCAGATGCGCAGTCACGCAAATTACGTCGGCTGGCTTATGGACTCGGCGCATTGGCCGGTTTGGGCTGGGTGCTGGCGTTTTTCGTCGGCCTGTTTGCGCCGCAGTCCCTGTGGTTATCGTTATTGGTCAATCAGAGCGCGGCGTTGCTGGTACTGGTCGCCGGGTTGCAATCGGCGTGGTGGGTGACGCAATGGCGCGCGCGGGTGATGCATCCGCCCGCCTCGCAATCGACCGTCGTGGAAGAGGGCGGCGCAGCCGAGGGCTGGTACGAAAGGCTTCTGGAGCGCTTGAGTCAGCAGAGCCGCCATCTGCTTGGACAAATCGGCGCGCCGACGTTGTGGCTCGGCGGTTGGGCGTTGCTGGTTCTGCTTGGTATTGAGCAGGTGTGGAATCTCACGTTGCCTGCGGCGGCCTTGGGGCTGTCGGCGAGCATCGGTGCGGCATTGGCGTTGTTGCTGGCGTTTGCCCTGCTGGTGCTGGAGCGGCAACTGGCGCAGGAACCGCCGGCGCAGTGGCCGGAAGCGGCTGCGCTGGCACAACTGATCCGGGTGGTGATCATCACTCTGTTGATCGGTGCGCTGTGTCTGTTGTTTGCCAGCGAAGACGCAGTCTGGCCGGCGCGTGTTGCGGTATTCAGCGCAATCCTGCCGATGTTGGTTGCCATCGAACTGTTATTGCGCGCAGTGCTGTCTGTTTTCAGCCCGCGCCGCGAACAACTCGAACCGACCCTGCTGGCGCGCAGTTTTATCGCCGATATGCTGCGTTGGCCGCCGCAGCCGTGGCTGGCGTTACAGCATGAAATGCACAACCGTTTCGGCATCGATTTGCGCCAGATCTGGGCCTTCAGTTACATGCGCCGGGCCTTGTTGCCAGTGTTGGCGGTGGTCGCCCTTAGCGGTTGGCTGCTGACCGGCGTACATGAAATTCCCCTGCAAGGTCGCGGCATCTATGAGCGCTTCGGTAAACCGGTACAGGTTTTCGGCCCGGGTTTGCATAGCGGGTTGCCTTGGCCATTGGGGCGTGTGATCTCCGTTGAAAACGGCGTGGTCCATGAACTGGCAACCAGTGTCGGCGACAAGCCAATCGCCGTGCAGTCCGATTCCGCTGAAGGCCCGGCGCCGCTGACCGCCAACCGTTTGTGGGACGCCAGCCACGTCAACGACAAATCCCAGGTCATCGCCAGCAGCCGCGGCGCGCAACAGGGCCTGCAAATCGTCAACATGGACGTGCGCTTCGTTTATCGCATCGGTTTGAACGACGAGGCGGCGCTCGCCGCGACCTATAACAGCGCCGATGTACCGACGCTGATTCGCAGCGCCGCCAGCCGCATTCTGGTTCACGATTTTGCCTCGCGCACCCTCGACGGTCTGCTCGGCGACGACAGGACAGGGCTGGCCGAGGAAATCGGTCGCGCGGTGCAAAGCGATCTGAACAGATTGAACAGTGGCGTGGAGATCCTTGCCACAGTCGTCGAAGCGATTCATCCACCGGCCGGCGCGGCGAATGCCTATCACAGTGTGCAAGCGGCGCAGATCGGCGCGCAGGCGTTGATCGCTCGCGAACGCGGGGCGGCTGCGCAGGCCACTAACGAGGCGCAGTTGCAGGCGAGCGCGGCGCGGGATCAGGCAACGGCAAATGCGCGGGAGATCAGTGCCGCTGCGCAAACGGCAGACCTGAAATTCAGCGCCGAGCAGAAAGCGTTCGCCAGTGCTGGCCAGGCTTTTGTGCTGGAGCAATATCTCAGCCAGCTCAGTCAGGGCTTGAGTAAAGCGAGGTTGCTGGTGCTCGACCATCGACTTGGCGGGAGCGCAAATGCGCCAACCATCGATCTGCGTACTTTCACACTGCCGACTGATCCGTCGCCCGCCCGTACCACCGCTCAACCAGGAGCCACCCATTGAGCCAGTCGCCTGTTCATGACGTTCACGACCACAGCGGCCACGACCACGGCCACGGCGGGCATCACCATCATCATGGTCATCACCACCATCACGGCGATCCGCAAGCGGCCGGACCATTTCCGTGGCGGCGTATGGGCTGGGCTGCGTTGCTGGTGGCGTTTGCCATTGCCGCCGCGAGTCTGGTGCAAGTGCGCTCCGGCGAAGCCACGGTCATCACCCGTTTCGGAAATCCGTCGCGGGTATTGCTTGATCCCGGTTTGAGCTGGCGCTGGCCTGCGCCGTTCGAAGCAGCGATTCCGGTGGACTTGCGTCTACGTACCACCTCAAGTGGTTTGCAGGACGTCGGCACCAAGGACGGTTTGCGCATCCATCGTTCAGACCTACGTGGCGTGGCAGGTGCAGGGTGACCCTGAACACGTGCAGCGTTTCATGCGTGCCGTGCAGAATCAGCCGGATGAAGCGGCGCGGCAGATTCGCACCTTTGTCGGCTCGGCACTGGAGACCACGGCCAGCAGTTTCGATCTGGCCAATCTGGTCAACACTGATGCCAAACAAGTGCGCATCGGCGATTTTGAAGCGCAGTTGCGTCAGCAGATCGACCAACAGTTGCTCGCCACTTATGGCGTGCGCGTGGTGCAGGTCGGTATCGAGCGGCTGACTTTGCCCTCGGTCACGCTCAGTGCAACCGTCGATCGCATGCGCGCCGAGCGTGAAACCATTGCTACGGAACGTACAGCGATCGGCAAACGCGAAGCGGCGCAAATTCGCTCCGCCGCCGAGCGCGATGCGCGAATCGTCCAGGCTGATGCAACGGTGAAAGCCGCTGACATTGAAGCGCAATCGCGAGTCGAGGCTGCGCAGATTTATGGTCGCGCCTACGCCAGCTCGCCGCAGCTTTACAACCTGCTCCGCTCGCTCGATACCCTCGGCACCATTGTCACACCGGAAACCAAACTGATTCTGCGCACCGATGCTGCGCCGTTCCGTGTGTTGGTCGAAGGCCCACCGACGCTCGACAACAAAGCCGGATCGCAACCATGAGCGAAGAAGTTCCACGTGGAACACATGCGTTGAACAGTCCGTGGATTCAGGCCGGCCGTCTGACCTTCATCGCCTTGTATGCGATCACTGTTTTGGCCGCATTAGCATGGGCGGTCTCGAATGTCCGGCAGATTGATCCGCAGGACCGCGCCGTGGTGCTGCACTTCGGCGCGCTGGATCGCGTTCAGAATGCCGGACTGTTATGGGCGTGGCCGCAGCCTTTTGAGCAGGTGATTCTGTTGCCGGCGGCGGATCGGATGATTGAGCGCCGAGTGGAAAATCTGTTGCGCAGTGACGAGGCGCTGACGGCTGACCGGGTGGCGTCCTTCGCTACGCCATTGAGCGATGCACTCGCCGGGTCTGGTTATTTATTGACCGGTGACGCCGGCGTAGTGCAACTGGACGTGCGAGTGTTTTACCAAGTCTCCGATCCCTATGCGTTCGTGTTACAGGGCGAACACGTGCTGCCAGCACTCGATCGCTTGGTGACGCGCAGCGCCGTGGCACTGACCGCCGCGCGAGACCTCGACACCATTCTGGTCGCTCGCCCGGAACTGATCGGCGCCGACAATCAGGCGGCCGAGCACCGTGAGCGATTGCGCGGTGATCTGGTGCAAGGCATCAACGCGCGTCTCGCTGAACTGAAGGCGAGCGGGCAGGGCATAGGTATCGAGGTGTCGCGGGTCGATGTGCAATCGAGTCTGCCGGAGCCAGCGATCACTGCTTTCAATGCGGTTCTAACGGCCAGTCAGCAGGCTGACAAAGCAGTGGCTAACGCGCGCACCGATGCCGAGAAACTTGCCCAGTCCGCCAACGAACAGGCAGACCGCACGCTCCAGGTGGCTCACGCGCAGGCAGGCGAGCGTCTTGCAAAAGCCTCAACCGATACCGCAACCGTCATGAGTCTGGCCAAGTCTGCCGACCCGCAAATGCTCCTGCGTCTGTATCGCGAGCGCATACCGAAGATCCTCGGTCAGGCCGGGTCGGTCACCACCGTCAATCCGAAAGACGATTCCCGGTTGATCATTCAAGGGGCCAGTCAATGACCGCGACCACCGCTGCTCCAAGTCTGTTGTCCTCGGCCGAACAACGTCGCGCCGCGCGCCAATTGACCCTGGCGATGCTTGCGCTCGGGCTGCTGGGTCTGGGGCTGGTCTGGCGCTGGATACTCCCGGAGCAAATCGGTGTCAGCCAACTGCTGCTGGGTTTCGCTTCTTTGCTCGTCGCGGTTCCGGTAATGCGTTCGGCCTGGTACAGCCTGCGTTATCCAAGCCTGCACGGCATTACCGATCAATTGATTGCGCTGGCCATGCTCGGTGCCTGGGCAACCGGTGATCTGCTCACTGCGGCGTTGTTGCCGATCATCATGATCTTCGGCCATGTGCTTGAGGAGCGCAGCGTCATCGGCTCCCAGGAAGCGATTAATGCGCTTGGCCAGTTGACCCGCAGCCATGCGCGCAAGCTGCAAGCAGACGGTTCGATCATCGAAGTGGACAACGGCACGCTCAGCGCTGGCGATGTTGTCGAGGTGCGGGCCGGTGATCGGGTGCCGGCGGACGGTCGGGTATTGTCCGGCCAGGCGAGTCTCGATACGGCGTCGATTACCGGTGAGTCGGTACCGGTGTCAGCTGGCGTCGGCATGCTGGTGTTCGGCGGCGCGATCAACCTCGATGGATTGCTGCGCGTCGAAGTCACCCGTACCGGCGACGAATCCACCCTGGGCAAAGTCATAGCCCTGATGCAAAACGCCGAGCGCTCGAAACCGCCGATCACGCGATTGCTCGAACGCTATGCCGGCAACTACATGGTGCTGGTCTTGTTGCTGGCGGCGGTGACCTGGTTCGTCACCCATGATGCACAGGCGATGCTCGCGGTGTTGGTGGCGGCGTGTCCGTGTGCGTTGGTGCTGTCGGCGCCGGCCACGGCGATTGCCGGTGTCGCCGTCGCCGCGCGTCACGGGATTCTGATTCGCAGCTCGGCGTTCCTCGAAGAACTCGCCGATCTGACCTCGCTGGTGGTCGACAAGACCGGCACGCTGACGTACGGCACCTTGCGTTTGCAGTCGATCGACAGCCTCAGTGTGGACACCAAAGAAGTGCAGGTGCTGGCCGCCAGTCTTGGCGCGGCAAGCAGTCATCCGGTGAGCCGGGCACTCGCTGGGCTGGTTGATCAGGAAGCGTATTGGCCTCTGAGCAACATCCATGAGCGCCAAGGCCTGGGCGTAGTGGCGACGACAGAGCAGGGCGAAGCTGCGCTCGGTCGTCCAGAGTTGTTCGCGCAACTGGGCATCACAACTACCCTCGTTCCTGAGCACGATGGCCCGATTGCCGGGTTAGCCTTTAACGGCGAATTCCTCGCCTGGCTGCTGCTAGCAGACAGCATCAAACCCGAAGCACGCTTTGCCTTGAGCGAATTGCGTGAACTGGGGCTGGGACGCCAGCTCCTGTTGACGGGGGATCGCCAGAGCGTCGCGCGAACCCTGGCGCAGGAAGTCGGGCTGAACGAAGTGCAGGCGCAAGCGCTACCGGAGGACAAACTCAATCGCGTGCTCGAGGAAATCGATCACGGCTTCCGCCCGATGGTGGTCGGTGACGGCATCAACGATTCACTCGCGCTCAAGGCCGGCGTGGTCGGTGTGGCGATGGGCGCTGGCGGGGCCGACATTGCCCTGGCGTCGGCGGACATCGTGTTGATCGGCAGCGACTTGCGTCGCCTCGGTACTTGCGTGCGCTTGAGTCGTCAGTGCCGGCATACTTTGCAGGTCAATGTGATCATCGGTCTCGGCTGGACCATGGCGATCGTGGTCTTCGCGGCGTTCGGTTGGCTTGGCGCGGCCGGGGCGATGATCGCGGCTCTGCTGCATAACCTGAGCACCCTGTTGGTGTTGGGCAACGCCGGACGTTTGCTGCGCTTTCAGGAGCCATTGCTCAGGCTCGACCCTCAGGCTAAATGAAAGAAAATTCATCGAACCGCCGAGTGCGCAGGCAGTCATCTATCGTAAGGCACGTCGCCTGTGGCGTTCAGCCGATGTGCCGATCACGATAGACGAGGCCGATCGAATCGATAGCCTGCTATTTTTCAAGGTTGGTCTACCCTCAGATCAGACGTCTGAAACAAGGGGGGATTTTCCATGCTCGCGCAACTTCCACCGGCCTTGCAGAACCTGCAGTTACCGCTTCGCCTGCGACTCTGGGACGGCCACGAGTTCAATCTGGGGCCGACGCCCAGCGTAACCATCGTGGTCAAGGACCCGCAGATGGTCACTCAATTCACCCACCCAAGCCTGGATGCGCTGGGTGCGGCGTTCGTCGAAGGCAAACTGGAACTGGAGGGCTCTATCAGCGAGGTCATCCGGGTTTGCGATGAGTTGAGCAATGCGCTGCTCGACGAAGACGAAGACAGTCAGCCGGTGCGCGCGCAACACGACAAGGACACCGACGCCAAAGCCATCTCCTATCATTACGACCTGTCGAATGCCTTTTATCAGCTGTGGCTGGACAGCGACATGGCGTATTCCTGTGCCTATTTCGAAACCGGCAGCGAAACCCTCGAACAGGCTCAGCAAGCCAAATTCCGCCATCTGTGCCGCAAGCTGCGCTTGCAGCCGGGCGAATATCTGCTGGATGTCGGTTGTGGTTGGGGTGGTCTGGCGCGATATGCGGCGCGAGAGTTTGGCGTAAAAGTGTTTGGTATTACCTTGAGCAAGGAACAATTGGCCCTGGCGCAGGAGCGAGTCAAAGCCGAAGGGCTGGACAATCAGGTCGAACTGCAATTGCTCGACTATCGCGATTTGCCCCAGGACGGCCGCTTCGACAAGGTTGTCAGCGTCGGCATGTTCGAACACGTCGGACACGCCAATCTCGCCGAATACTGCAAAACCCTGTTTGGTGCGGTGAAGGAGGGCGGCCTGGTAATGAACCACGGCATTACCGCCAAGCACACCGACGGCCGCCCGGTTGGACGCGGCGCAGGCAACTTCATCGAAAAATACGTGTTTCCCAACGGCGAGTTACCGCATCTGGCGATGATCTCTGCCGAAATCAGTGAAGCGGGACTGGAAATTGTCGATGTCGAAAGCCTGCGCCTGCATTACGCGCGCACGCTCGATCACTGGAGCGAGCGACTGGAGGACAACCTCGAAGCTGCGGCGAAACTGGTGCCTGAGCAAGCACTGCGTATCTGGCGTCTGTATCTGGCCGGTTGCGCTTATGCCTTCGCGCGGGGCTGGATCAATCTGCATCAGATCCTCGCTGTGAAAGCGCATCCGGATGGCAGCCACGAGCTGCCTTGGACCCGCGACGACATCTACCACCCCTGAAGCGGGGCGCTCAGAGAATCGGCGAAATCAGCCGGGCGATCCGCATGCCGACCTGTTGCAGGCGGTGGATCTCCCGGCTTTCTTCTTTGGCCACCTCATCGGCCTGGGCGAAATCGTCATTGAGCATGTGTTCCACGGCGGCGGCGAACTCACTGTCGACGGTCAGCAACATCACTTCGAAATTCAGGCGGAACGAGCGATTGTCCAGGTTGGCGCTGCCGATGGCGCTGATTTCGCTGTCGATCAACACCACTTTCTGGTGCAGAAAACCCGGTCGATAACGGAACACCCTAACGCCGGCCCGTACCGCTTCAAAGGCATACAGGCTTGAGGCGGCGTAGACAATGCGGTGATCAGGCCGTGACGGCAACAGCAGGCGCACATCGACACCACGCAAAACCGCCAGCCTCAATGCCGCGAACACCGCTTCGTCCGGGACAAAGTAAGGGCTGGTGATCCATACGCGTTGCGTTGCTGCGTGAATGGCTTCGACGAAAAACAGCGAGCAGGTTTCGTAGGCGTCCGCCGGGCCGCTGGCGAGCAATTGGCAAAGCACGCCATCCTCCGGGTACGTATCCGGAAGAATCAACGGCGGCAGGGTACGAGCAGCCCAGAACCAGTCTTCCGCGAACGATTCCTGCATGCAGGCCACCACCGGCCCGCGGACTTTGACGTGGGTGTCACGCCATGGCGCCAGCGGTGGTTTCTCACCCATGTATTCATCGCCGACGTTATGCCCGCCGACAAAACCGACTACGCCATCGACCACGACGATTTTGCGGTGGTTGCGGAAGTTGACCTGAAAGCGGTTGAGCCAGCCACTGCGCGTGGCAAAGGCTTTGACCTCGACGCCGGCATCACGCAGCGCTTGCACGTAATGATGGGGCAGGGCATGGCTGCCAATGCGGTCATAGAGCAAATGAATCGACACGCCTTCGGCGGCTTTCTTCAACAGCAGATCACGCAAGCGCTGGCCGAGCCGATCGTCGTGAATGATGAAGAACTGGACCAGCACTGCCTCCCTGGCTTGTTCGATCGCCTGAAATATTGCATCGAAGGTCGCGGTGCCGTTCACCAGCAGTTGCACCTCGTTGTTCGCCAGGCACGGCATGCGCCCCAGTTTCGGCATCGCGCGCAGTGAGGCGTAGGCACTCGAAGCGCGAGCGGCCAGGGCTTCCTCCACCCACGGACGCCAGTTCAGTTCGGAAATGGCCAGGCGCATCTGCTCGTTGGCCTGGCGCCGGGCCTTGATGTAGCCATCGAAGGTGCTGCGACCAAATACCAGATATGGAATAAGCGTGAAGTAGGGAATGAAGATCAACGACAATGCCCAGGCGATCGAGCCTTGCGCTGTGCGCACGGTGAGCACCGCATGGATTGCAGCGATCGAACCGAGTGTGTGCAACAGGGCGATCAGGTAACCGAAAATGTGCGGTCCGAAAAAATCCATGGGGCAGCCTTGCTCCGCGAGATGCAATGCTTAACAGACCATGTTCTGCGGCGAATGTCTCTATTTAATCGGCGCATGAACCGACACAATCGGCCGGCGTCTAACGGCCACAACTGATCAGGAGTTACTCGATGAACGTTCGTCTGCTGGGTTTGGCGCTGGGCCTGGGTTTGGCATTACCGGTGGTTGCGCAGGCACAAATGCTGCAGCCGGGGTTGTGGGAAATGTCTTCGAGCAATCTGAAGGTCGATGATCAGGCCATGGACGTGCAATCGATCCTTGGCCAGATTCAAGGCCAGATCACCCTGCAGCAGCGCGCTGCGCTCGAGAAAAACGGCATCAATATTGGCGGCAAGGGGATCCGTGCCTGCCTGACGCCGCAGCAGGTGGCAACCAACGATATCCCGCTGGCCGATCCGCAATCGGGCTGCAAACAGCAGATCACCGAGCGCACCGGCAACCAGTGGAAATTCCGCTTCAGCTGCCCGAAAGCCCAAGGCACCGGTGTGGCGACATTCCTCAGTGACCGCGAATTCACCACCGTTGCCAATGGCACCTTCAACGCCATCGGCATCAACCAGAAGGGCAGTCTGGAAACCCGGGCAGTGTGGCTCGGCCAGGATTGCGGTACGGTAAAACCCCGCGCTTAAAACCTCCGACTCCCACAGCTGGAACCCATTCCAACTGTGGGAGCGAGCGTGCTCGCGAATAGATCGGAAGTACACCTCAAGTCATGGCTGACTCAACGCCTTGTACAGCGTATTGAGGTTGTATTCGAACAGCCCGGTAAAGGTGCTCGCCGGTCCACTCGCCGCCAATGCATCCGAGTACAGTGTGCCGCCAATGTGCGCGCCGCTTTCGTCCGCGATCTGCTTGAGCAGGCGCGCGTCCTTGATGTTTTCCATGAACACCGCTTTGACCTTCGCCTGGCGAATCTGCGTGATCAGCGCAGCGACTTCGGCGGCGGAGGGTTCGCGTTCGGTGGACAAACCCTGTGGCGCGATAAAGTCGATGCCATAGGCCTGTCCCAGATAGCCAAAGGCATCGTGGCTGGTGACGATCTTGCGATTACCCGGCGGCAGCGCGCCGAGTTTGTTTTTGGCTTCGGCGAGCAGGGCATAGATCTGCTTGAGGTAGGTCTGGCTGTTGCGCTCGTAGTCAGCCTTGTTGGCCGGGTCGGCGGCGATCAGCGCCTTGGTGATGTTGGCGACGTACAACTCAGTGTTCGCCAGATTGTGCCAGGCGTGTGGATCCGGAACCGTTTCGCCGTCTTCATCGAGCGAACGTGGAATCACTCCGCGACTGGCGCTGATCACCGTCGCCTTGCTGTCGGTGCTGGTCACCAGGCGATCCAGCCAAGGTTCGAAACCGAGGCCGTTCTTGATGATCACTTTGGCTTTGAGCAGCGCCTTGGCATCGTCCGGGGTCGGCTCGTAGGTATGCGCATCGGCGTCCGCGCCGACCATGTTGGTAATCTGCACGTGCTCGCCGCCGACCTGATGAACCATGTCGGCGAGGATGCTGAAGCTGGTGACCACCGGCAATTTTTCGGCGGCCGACAAGGACATCGACAGCATCAGGCTGAACAGCACGAGTAGAGCGCGCATCGGGAAACACCTCATTGGGATGTGAGTAAAGGCGGGCGGCGCAGCAGACCATGAACCGGTCCCAACACCACCGACAGCAGATAGCCGACCCCCGCAACCAGCACGATTGCCGGGCCGCTGGGCAGCGAGTAGTAGAACGACAGCAGCAAACCGAGCCACACAGACACGCAGCCCATGACGGCGGCAACGGCAATCAGTATTGGCAGACGGCGACTCCAGAATCTAGACGCGGCAGCCGGAAGCATCATCAGCCCGACTACCATCAGTGCGCCGATGGCCTGAAAGCCGATCACCAGATTCAGCACGACCAGAGTCAGGAACACCCCATGAGCCAGCGGCCCGAGACGACTGACCGTGCGCAAGAACAGCGGGTCGAGTGTGTCCAACAGCAGGGGTTTGTAGATCGCCGCCATGGCCATGAGGCTGATGGCCGAGACCCAAAGCATGCCGGTCAGTGTCAGCCCGTCTACGGCCAACGCTGAGCCGAACAGCAAGTGCAGAAGGTCGAGGCGTTTGCCGGCAATACCGAGAATCAGCACGCCGCTGGCGAGTGAAATCGGATAGATCGCGGCGAGACTGGCGTCCTCGCGCAAACCCGTACGCCGGGTTATCCAGGCTGCAAGTCCGGCCATGCTCAGGCCGGCGCCGAGGCCGCCGAGCGTCAGGGCAGGAAGGCTCAAACCGGCAAACCAGAATCCCAGCGCTGCACCAGGGAGAATGCCGTGGGCGACAGCGTCGCCGATCAGGCTCATCCGTCTGAGAATCAGAAACACGCCCAAGGGCGCCGTGCTGCACGCCAACACCAGGCCGCCGAGCAAGGCCCGGCGCATGAACACGAATTCGCTGAACGGCTGCCAGAAATAACTGACGGTGGCGAGCATCAGGCGACCTGCATGTGCGGTGTTGGCTGGATCAGTTCTCTGCTGGTTCCGTACACGCAGTGGCCGTTTTTGATCAGCAGGGTATGCGGAATGTGTTGGCGGACAGCCGCCAGGTCATGGCAGACCACAAGCAGTGTCCGGCCCTCGGCGTGCCAGTGGTGAATGTGTTGCCAGAGCAGTTGCTGGCCGAGTTCGTCGAGTGCGGCGTGCGGTTCGTCCAGCAACAGCACCGGGGCGTCAGCAAGGCTCAGTCGCGCGAGCAGGGCACGTTGTAGCTCACCGCCGGACAGGGCCATCAACGGACGCTGTTCGAGTCCACTCAGGTGCCAGTCTTCCAGTGCGTTTTTCAGTCGCTGCGTGCGCAGTTGCGTCGACAGCCGACGGCCCCAGAAACCTGCGGCGATGAGTTCTTCCAGGCTGATTGGGAACTGGCGATCAAGGTGCTGTTGTTGCGGCAGGAAGGAAATTCCGCTTTGACGTGGAACAGCCATTTCCACTTTGCCAGCGAGGGGCTTCTGCAATCCGGCGATGACCTTTAGCAGGCTGCTTTTGCCGCAGCCGTTGGCGCCGATGATGGCGGTCAGACTGGCGCTCTCGAACTCAAGACTCAGAGGCGTCGTCAGCGGTTGACCGGGAGCGCCCCAGGCCAGCGATTGGCAGCGGATCATATTTGCTCCCGCTGCCAGCTGCTTTCGGCGACGGCGTCATGAGCATGCAGGCTTTCGGCGTGGATCACGCGGATATGCAATTGTTTGATGCCGGGCGTGCGCTGCAGTGCCAGATTGAGGCGGCGCGCGGCGTCTTCGCAGAACATCAGGTTTTGCCCATTGGCGAGTGCGAAGGCTTGCTCGTCGGGGCGCTTTACTGCGGTCTGCACGGCTGTGCCGAGGGCTGCTTCAGCGTCATCGATGATCGCTGTCAGCGGTAGCTCGTCGATGAAATTGTCGAGATGCAGGTGCAGTTGCGCATAGCTACGTTGGCTGTGCGGCGTCGCTACGATCCCTTTGGTTGAGCCAAGCCATGCCAAAACATCTGCGTGTTGCAGAGCCTTGTTGGCGAAATCGTCGACGAATTGCTGCTGGATCAATTGCCTTGCCAAGGCTGCCGAGCAGGGGCATGTCGAGGAATAGGGCACCTCGAGTTTTAGTTCCACGTGGAACATTTGCTGTTTCAGGCTTGCTGAAATGGTTGTCGGATAGGATTTCCAGCCGGCTAGGGGGCTGACTAACGCCGGTCGTTTCAGCAATAAGTCGGTGTGAACGTTCAGATATGCGCAGGCGGATAGACCTTGGTGACTTACCAGAAAACCCTTGAGTACCTGATGCAGCAGAGCGGGAGAAAGGCTTCGCAGTTCGAGGGCTTCGAGTGCCAGATATAAGCGCGACATGTGAATACCACGCGCTTCACCATCATCGAGACTCACGCCAGCGTCGACTCTGGCGCTGAGGCGTTGGCTTTCGAGCACAACGGGTAGGGCAATCCCACGCATGCCTACCCAATCGAGTGGCAGTGCCTGGCGCGCAGATTGGGCGGCGATATCCGGGAGAGTAAGAGCATTCATGGTTGAGACCGTCGTATTGATCTCTGTTTACGTTACATTATAACAATCCATTCAGCGATGCTTTTTTCATGAAAAGGTTTTCACTAGCAGCCCGTCATCCGGCTGCAAGTGAACCTTGCGCTGCTACCACCCGAGCTGGAAAAACGGTTGATGGTCGTCCAGCCGACACGACGGGTATAGCCAACCCAAGCCTCGCCATCCGAGGCGATGCCGGTAAAAAAGGTTAATTGGCCGAAGCGGCTGTTGGTTTGCGCCCAATAGCGATGGCCGTCCTTCTCGAATCCGCGCAGGTAAAGCGTGGTGCCGACCGTATTGACGCTATAGGCATTGCCGTCGGCGTCCACACATGCCAGCAAATTAGCGCTGCGCGTGCAGTGCGCAAGCGAGGGCATCTGCGCTTGGGCTTGGCCGGCCAGCGACGTAGCAAAGCTCAAAAGCAGGTATTTCAACCCATTGTTCATTGAGAATTTCCATGATCGGTGCTGCGGCAAATTACGAATTCTCCTGTGTCGGACTGGCAAGCTGTGATTGTTATACTATAACATCGTCCGTAACCAGCCTGAGCTGCCGATTACGATCGTTTGCCTTCATTGCCCCAATTAATTGAAGCGCAACACGCCAAGCGCACACCTGAAAGCGCAAATCGGCTGCCATTTATGAGGATTATCCAATGTCAGCCAAATTGCCCGTCACCGTACTTTCAGGATTTCTCGGCGCCGGAAAAAGTACACTTTTGAATTACGTACTACGTAACCGAGACGGCTTGCATGTAGCGGTGATCGTCAACGATATGAGCGAAATCAACATCGATGGCAGTGAAGTCCAGCGCGATGTCAGTCTTAACCGTGCGGAAGAAAAGCTCATTGAGATGAGCAACGGCTGCATTTGCTGTACGTTACGCGAAGACCTGCTTGAAGAAGTCAGCAAACTCGCCCGCGAGGATCGTTTTGATTACCTGCTGATCGAGTCCACTGGCATTTCCGAACCGCTTCCGGTCGCTGAAACCTTCACCTTTCGCGATGAACAAGGGCAAAGCCTCGCCGACATCGCGCGCCTGGACACCATGGTCACGGTCGTCGACGGCGTGAATTTCCTGCTCGATTACCAGGCGGCCGAAAGCCTTGCCTCTCGCGGCGAGATTCTCGGTGAAGAAGACGAGCGCTCCATCACCGATCTGTTGATCGAGCAGATCGAGTTCGCCGACGTCCTGCTGATCAGCAAAATCGACCTGATCAACCAGCACGAGCGCGAAGAACTTACCGCGATCCTCAAGCGCCTCAATGCCCAGGCTGAAATCATTCCAATGGTGATGGGCGAAATCCCCCTGGAGAAAATCCTCAACACCGGTCGTTTCGATTTCGAGAAGGCCGCACAAGCGCCTGGGTGGCTGCAGGAATTGCGCGGTGAGCACGTCCCGGAAACACAGGAATACGGCATCGCCTCGACGGCCTACCGCGCGCGCCGGCCATTCCACCCGCAACGCTTTTTCAGCTTCATTGACCGCCCATGGCTGAACGGCAAGCTGCTGCGCTCCAAAGGCTTCTTCTGGCTCGCCAGCAAACCCACCGATGCCGGTAGCTGGTCTCAAGCCGGCGGTTTGATGCGGCATGGATTCGCCGGGCGCTGGTGGCGTTTCGTAGCAAAGAACCAATGGCCCGAAGATCAGGAAAGCGTGCAGGCGATCATGGAAAACTGGACTCCAAGCGTAGGAGATTGCCGCCAGGAGCTGGTTTTCATTGGTCAGAACATCGATTTCCTACAGCTCTCCGCCGAACTCGATGCCTGTCTTTTGACCGACGAAGAAATGGCCATGGGTGTAGAAGGCTGGCGTTTGCTGCCTGATCCATTCGGCCCGTGGCACGACGAGGCCGCCTGATGCTCGCACTCAAGGATCAGCCGCTTCTTGCCCGTCATCAGTACCAGGGCCTGACCCCGCAAACGTTGACGCGAATCCTGGAAGACCAGACCAATCTCGCCGTCTGGCAACGCCAGCTACCCGTGCACATCGCCGATTTTGCGCAATTGGTGCTGTCGCTCAACGAGCCCTTGGCCGAGTCGTTGTGTCTGGAATTGCCCGACGAAGATGCCGAACCGGATCTCGCCGGTCTGGCTGCAGGGCTGTGTGATCTGCAAGGATTCGAAGGTTTCATCAGCGACCTCAAGTGGCTGATCAGTGCCTTCGCCTGTCTGTTGGGCGCGCGGCGTATCGGCGTGCGTTTGCGCGTGCTGGACAAGGCCATGTGTCCGCGCTTCCACGTCGATCACGTGCCGGTGCGCCTGATCACTACTTACGCTGGCATCGGCAGCCAATGGCTTGAGGAGGGTGCGATGGACCGCGCGCAACTTGGCCAGTCCGATGCCGAACCGCAAGATCCAGCGTCGATTCGCCAGCTCAACAGCGGCGACGTCGCGCTGCTCAAAGGCGAAAAGTGGCACGGCAATGAAGGCTTCGGCCTGATCCATCGTTCGCCGCAACCGGCACCCGGTGAGCGCCGTCTGTTGCTGACCCTCGACTGGCTCGGCTGACACATCAGGGCTTGCGCCAGACGCCCTGGCTCTGGCCTTCGCAATATGGCTTGAGATACGCCGTATCGGTGGCCACGCCGTAATAGTGGATATCCTGGCGATAGGGCATATTGGCGACTTGCGCGTTGCTGCACACGCCGAAAGCGCCGCTCGGGCACTGGTCGACGTACTGCACCTCGACCTTCTGCCCGGCCAGCGTCGGTTGGCAGAAGCCGTCATTGAACAATTTCTGCGGAATCGTCCGGTTCTGCTGACAGACTTTGACGTCGAGCCGTTCGCCCTGTGTGTGCACCACGCAGGCCTGAGCCCACGCTTCACTCGACAGCAGCGCCAACAGCAACGACCATCCCGACCAGCGCATCTTCGATCTCCTCAATAACTGTCCGCAGAAAGTACCCGCCATGTTGCAGAACATTCCGACCCACGTCATCGCCGGCCCGTTGGGCGCCGGCAAGACCAGCCTGATTCGCCAGTTGCTGGCGCAACGGCCTGCGGACGAACGCTGGGCGGTACTGATCAACGAGTTCGGCCAGATTGGTCTGGACGCCGCGCTGCTGACTCGCGACGACGATGGTATCGCACTGGGTGAGGTGGCCGGGGGCTGCCTGTGTTGCGTCAATGGCGCGCCATTCCAGATCGGCCTTGGCCGCCTGCTGCGCAAGGCCAGGCCGGATCGACTGTTTATCGAGCCATCCGGGCTGGGCCATCCGGCGCAATTGCTCAAGCAACTGAATGAGGCGCCGTGGCTGGGTGTGCTGGCGGTTCAGCCCTGTGTTCTGGTTTTGGACGCTCAGGCATTGCACGCAGGTAGAGCCTTGCCGGACGCTCAGCAGCAAGCGTTGGCCAGTGCGGGGTTGTTGCTGCTGAACAAAGCGGAAGATCTCGATGAAACAGCTCGAAACAGAATCGCCAGCCAGTTGCCGCCCGTCAGGCTGATCTGGACGCAGCAAGCGCAACTGCCTCTGAGCGAGCTTCCGGGGCTGGCAGTAAAGGCGAACGAAGACGCAGGGCATCTGCCGCTGCCCACTGGATTGGCACAGCTGCCAGCGGTCTGGAGCGATCCGGCCGAACCGATTTGCCTGAGTCAGGCGCAGGAGGGGGGTGGAGCATCGGTTGGCGCTGGCATCCGCAGCAGGTATTTGATCAAGCACGCATCGCCTATTGGCTGAGTGCGCTCGACTGGAACCGGGCGAAACTGGTTATCCACAGTACGGATGGCTGGGTTTCGGGCAATGCGCTGGAGCATGCGCAGCTGAGTTGGCAAGCCAGCGAATGGCGAAAAGACTCAAGAATTGAGCTGATCTTCGCTGAACCGCAGAACATCGAACAGCTGCAAGCCGATTTGGCGGAATGTCGGATTCAGTGAGTCAGCTCAAGGCTTCCACTTGGTATGTTCCTGGCGCCACTGGCTCAGCTCGATGACTTCTGCGCGAGGCTTGTGGACTTCGACCACCGGCGGCGTGTCGTCGAACGGCGCCGGGTAGGGTGCCAGTTCAATCTGCGCACTGTGCGCGCCGAACTGGGTGACGGTGCCGTTGTGGCGGCTTTCTCCGGTCACGGTGAACTCGAAGTTGTAGACCCGTGCCAGTCGCCTGCGACCGTTGGCATCCCTGATCAGCCCGATCTTTTTCAGCGCGACGTTACCGTCCAGCAGCTCGACGCCAACATTGGTGCAATGCTGTTTGACCCGCTCCAGCGCGCGCTCGCGCAAGCCGTGGTTGTGCCATAGCCAGGCACCGGCGGCGGCGAACAGCATCAGCACGAAGATGTTTTCCAGGGTCAGCATCGACATCGAACTCCAAAAGATGGCGTCAGCTTAACTGTCTCGCCGGTCTGTCGTACAGGCTGTGTTTCGTCGCATACTGCGCGGCTTGAATTTCAATCGTTTTACGGAATGACCCGAATGAAACGTACGCCTCATCTGCTCGCCATCCAGTCCCACGTGGTGTTTGGCCACGCCGGCAACAGCGCTGCGGTTTTTCCGATGCAGCGCGTCGGGGTCAATGTCTGGCCGCTCAACACCGTGCAGTTCTCCAACCACACCCAGTATGGTCAGTGGGCCGGTGAAGTGCTGGCGCCGCAGCAGATTCCCGAGCTGATCGAAGGCATCGCTGCGATTGGCGAGCTGGGCAATTGCGACGCGGTGCTGTCCGGCTATCTCGGTAGCGCCGCGCAGGGCCGGGCGATTCTCAGCGGTGTGGCGCGGATCAAAGCGGTCAATCCGAAAATGCTGTACCTGTGTGATCCGGTGATGGGCCATCCGGAGAAAGGCTGCAGCGTGCCCACCGAGGTCAGCGATTTCCTTCTCGATGAAGCGGCTGCCGTGGCGGACATCATGTGCCCGAACCAGTTGGAGCTGGACAGTTTTTCCGGGCGCAAGCCGCAGTCGCTGTTCGATTGCCTGGCGATGGCACGGGCGCTGCTGGCGCGCGGACCGAAAGCGGTACTGGTCAAGCATCTGGATTATCCGGGCAAACCGGCGGAGGGCTTCGAAATGTTGTTGGTGACGGCTGAGGGCAGTTGGCATTTGCGCCGTCCCTTGCTGGCGTTTCCGCGTCAGCCGGTGGGGGTGGGCGATCTGACATCCGGCCTGTTCCTGGCGCGGGTACTGCTGGGCGACACGCTGTTGGCGGCATTCGAATTCACCGCAGCGGCAGTGCATGAGGTGTTGCTGGAAACCCAGGCGTGCGCCAGTTACGAGCTGCAACTTGTGCGGGCGCAGGATCGCATTGCGCATCCGCGGGTGAAATTCGAGGCTACCGCGATCAGTCTGTAATCTCGTCGTTGTTCAAAAAAGATCGCAGCCTTCTGCAGCTCCTACATGGGTTTGCATTCCAAAATGTAGGAGCTGCCGAAGGCTGCGATCTTTTGCTTTTTGGTCTCAGGCGTCGCCCTTGATCTCCTGATAACGCTTCTCCAGCTCCTGACGAATCTGCCGGCGCTGCTGCGCCTGCATGAAGCGGCGTTTGTCTTCGCTGTTCTGCGGTTGCAACGGCGGCACGGCGGCCGGTTTGCGCTGATCATCCACCGCGACCATGGTGAAGAAGCAGCTGTTGGTGTGGCGCACCGAGCGTTCGCGGATGTTTTCGGTGACCACTTTGATGCCAACTTCCATCGACGTGTTGCCGGTGTAGTTGACCGAGGCGAGGAACGTCACCAGTTCGCCGACATGAATCGGCTCGCGGAAAATCACCTGATCCACCGACAGGGTCACCACGTAGCGCCCGGCATAACGGCTGGCGCAGGCGTAGGCCACTTCGTCGAGGTATTTGAGCAGGGTGCCGCCGTGGACATTGCCAGAGAAGTTGGCCATGTCGGGGGTCATCAGTACCGTCATCGACAGCTGGGCGTTTCCGGGTTCCATAACGTTCTCACGGATCAAGGCTGATTGCAGGAAGCGCCTCTGCGGGCACCTGGTGGCTTTTCAAAAAGCACCGTTATCGGGACGCCGCGCGGCGGGCCGCCGTCACGCCGGTAGCGATCTGTTTCCATATATTGCACCGGCTTCCAGAGCGAAGTCGCGGTGTTAACCTGCAAAAGCCCTGCCCAAGGGCAATTCCTACATTAAAAGCGGATTTTTACCCTGCTCGCGCAGAACGTCTGACGTCTGTCCGCGCGCCTCGTCATCAAGGAGCCTACGCCATGCATGCCATCAGTTTTATTCAGGATCTGGCAGTGATCATGCTGGTCGCGGGCGTAGTAACCGTACTGTTTCATCGTTTCAAACAACCGGTGGTGCTCGGCTACATCGTCGCCGGCTTCATCATCGGCCCGCATACGCCGCCGTTCGGCCTGATTCACGATGAAGAAACCATCAAGACCCTGGCCGAACTCGGGGTGATCTTCCTCATGTTCTGCCTTGGCCTGGAGTTCAGCCTGCGCAAGTTGTTCAAGGTCGGCGCCACGGCGTTCATTGCCGCGTTTCTCGAAATCATCCTGATGATCTGGATCGGCTACGAAATCGGCCGCTGGTTCGACTGGAACACCATGGATTCGTTGTTCCTCGGCGCGATTCTGGCGATCTCCTCCACCACGATCATCGTCAAAGCGCTGAATGACCTGAAGATGAAGAACGAGCGCTTCGCGCAGTTGATCTTCGGTGTGCTCATTGTCGAGGACATCCTTGGCATCGGCATCATTGCGCTGCTGTCGAGCATCGCCGTCAGCGGCACGGTGAGCTCGGGGGAAGTGTTCTCCACGGTCGGCAAGCTGTCGCTGTTCATGATCGTCGCGCTGGTCATCGGCATCCTGCTGGTGCCGCGTCTGCTGGCTTATGTGGCGAAATTCGAAAGCAACGAGATGCTGCTGATCACCGTGCTCGGCCTGTGTTTCGGCTTCTGCCTGCTGGTGGTCAAGCTCGAATACAGCATGGTTCTCGGGGCTTTCCTGATCGGTGCGATCATGGCCGAGTCGAAGCAGTTGTTGAAAATCGAGCAGTTGGTCGAGCCGGTTCGCGACTTGTTCAGTGCGATCTTTTTTGTCGCCATCGGCTTGATGCTCGACCCGCTGATTCTCATCGAATACGCCTGGCCGATTGCGGTGATTACCGTGGCCGTAGTGCTGGGCAAGATGTTGTCCTGCGGCCTCGGTGCGTTTATCGCCGGCAACGACGGACGGACTTCGCTGCGAGTCGGCATGGGTCTGTCACAGATTGGCGAATTTTCCTTCATCATCGCCGCGCTGGGCATGACCTTGCAGGTGACCAGCAACTTCCTCTACCCGGTCGCTGTAGCCGTGTCGGTGATCACCACGCTGCTGACGCCGTACCTGATTCGCGCGGCAGATCCGTTGTCGATCAAGCTCTCGGCAGTCGTGCCCAAGCGTCTCGGGCGTGTACTCGGCATGTATGGCGAATGGTTGCGCAGCATCCAGCCGCAAGGTGAGGGCGCGCTACTGGCGTCGATGATCCGGCGGATCCTGTTGCAGGTCGGGGTCAATCTGGCGCTGGTGATTGCGATCTTCTTTGCCGGCGCATACTTCGCCGAGCGCATCTCGTTGTGGCTGCAGGACTGGATCAGCGATCCGAGCTGGCAGAAGGCACTGATCTGGGGCGGTGCGTTGCTGGTCTCGCTACCGTTCCTGATTGCGGCTTATCGCAAGCTCAAGGCGCTGTCGATGCTGCTGGCGGAAATGGGCGTCAAGCCGGAGATGGCCGGGCGTCACACACAGCGAGTGCGCCGGGTGATCGCCGAAGTGATCCCGATTCTCTCGCTGCTGGTGATTTTCCTGCTGTTGGCAGCCTTGTCGGCCAGTATCCTGCCGACCAACAAGCTGCTGGTGCTGATCGCAGTCGTGGCGGCCGCCGTAGCGGCGCTGCTCTGGCGCTGGTTCATCCGCGTGCATACGCGGATGCAGGTGGCCTTGCTGGAAACCCTCGACAACCATAAGGAATCGTCGGGGCATTGACCCACAGGGGCGTTTGGCGGCTCAGCTTTCCAGCCAGACGTCCCGCGCCCAGTGCCACACCGATTCCCAGGTTTCTTCAGCAATCAGTTCTTCTTCGGCCTGCCACAGCACCACGGTGCCGTCTTCTTCGACACAGTAGTAGTCATCGCCGTCCTGACAGATCGGGATCAAGCTGCGATCAACACCCACGTCCCATGCATTGGCCGCAACGTCCGGCAGATAGGTGTGCGATTGCGGGTCAGTGACGGTCACCGGCTCGAGGCTGCCATAGACCACATCGCTGACGGTCAGCAAAAATTCTTTGAAGACGAACGGAATGTCGATGAACAGTTGTTCTTCGATTTCCACCAGCAGGTCTTCGTCAGGCAACTCCAAAGGAACCGGCACGGGTTCGTTGGCTTCGCGCAGTTGTTCGATGATTTCTTCCACGTCCGGGATCCTCTTGCTGAATGGCGCGGTTTATATGGGCCGGTTTATACAGTAGCTCGCCATAGATGCAACCGTGAAATGAAAAACCCCGGCCGGGGCCGGGGTTCTGTTACCGCAAGTGAAGCGCAGCAGGGATCAGCCGTTCTGGCGGATACCGGCGACCAGCCAAGGCTGGTTGTCGCCCTGCGGACGTTCCATGTTCCAGCTTTCGCTGAACACTTCGCCCTGATCGAAACGCGAGGTTTTCGACACGCCGGTGAAGGTCAGGGTGGCGATGGTCTTGTCGGCACGATCGTCGACGCCGTCCAGCTGCACCTGCAGGTTGTCGATGTAGGTCGACTGGAAGCCATCGCCCAGATCCGCACGCTCACGCTTGAGGAACTCAAGCATTTGCGGGGTCACGAACTCGGCGATCTTGTCCATTTCGTTGGCGTCCCAGTGCTGCTGCAGCGACTGGAAGTGGCTACGCGCAGCTTCAAGGAAGCGCTCTTCGTTGAACCAGGCCGGTGCGTTGATCACTGGACGGGCGGCAGCCGGAGCAGCCGAACCACCGAAGATCGAACCCATGGCGGCAGGCTTCTGCTCGAACACTTCTCGCTGCATCGGCGCGCCGGCCGGAGCGAATTGCTCCTGCTGCTTGCGACGACGGGCGGCGATGAAGCGGAAGATCACGAACGCGATCAGGGCCATGATCAGGATGTCGAAGATCTGCATGCCCTGGAAACCGTCGCCCATGAACATCGACGCGAGCAGGCCACCGGCGGCGATGCCCGCCAATGGGCCGAGCCAGCGCGAAGCACCGCCGGCCTTGGCCGCGGCGCCAGCAGCACCGGCAGCGCCAGCGGTCGCTGCTGCGCCGCCCACGCCTGGAGAAGAGGGAGCCATCTGGCTGGTCTGGTGCGTCGGCGCAGCGCCGGCGCTTTTGCCACCACCAAAGCGCTTGGCGTTGGCGTCGAGGCTCATCGTCAGGCCGATGCACAACGCCATGGCGATGCTAAGAAAACGTTTCATAAAGGGTATTCCCGTTTTGTGGAGACACGCGCGCCATGTTGCACAGCTGAAGTGTTACTGGCTAGCGAGAGAGTGTTTCGGGCTTTTGCCTGACAGGTTGCGTTCAGCTTGGCGAGGCAATCAGCCGATGTACTTTTGTCTGTAGGAAAAGGCGATAGGTTCAGAGGGATTGATGCACTTGCGCCGCATAACCTGTGGGAGCGAGCAGGCTCGCTCCCACATGGGTTCAGTGCCGGTGATTAGATCGCTTCCAGCTTGGCATAGCCGAGCATCAGCCACTTGCTGCCTTCGCTGAAATTCACCTGCACCCGGGCCTGGGCGCCGGAGCCTTCGAAGTTGAGGATCACACCCTCGCCGAAGATCGAGTGACGTACGGCCTGACCGAGCACAAAACCGGTTTCCGGAATCTCGCTGCCGCTGAACAGATTGCTGCCGCTCATCGACTGGTTGCCGCCGAACGGTCGGCTGACGCTATTGGACAGGCGCACTTCCTGGATCAGGCCTTTCGGCACCTCGCGGACGAAACGCGACACCTTGTTGTAGGTTTCGCTGCCGTACAGGCGCCGGGTTTCGGCGTAGGTCATGACCAGATTCTGCATCGCCCGGGTGATACCGACGTAAGCCAGACGCCGTTCTTCCTCGAGACGCCCCGGTTCTTCCAGGCTCATCTTGTGCGGGAACAGGCCTTCTTCCATGCCCACGAGGAACACGTAAGGGAATTCCAGGCCTTTGGCGCTGTGCAGGGTCATCAGCTGCACGCTGTCTTCGTGCTCGTCGGCCTGAGTGTCGCCGGCCTCCAGCGAAGCGTGGCCGAGGAACGCCGCCAGTGGGGTCAGTTCTTCGTCCTCTTCGGTGTTCTCGAAGTTACGTGCGGCGCTGACCAGTTCCTCAAGGTTTTCCACCCGGGCCTGGCCTTTTTCGCCTTTTTCCGCTTCGTGATAAGCGATCAGGCCGGATTGCTCGATGACGGTTTGCGTCATCAGGTGCAGCGGCATCTCGGCGCACTTGGCGGCGAGGTTCTCGATCAGTTCGATAAATGCACCGAGCGCGCTCGCTGCACGGCCGGTCAGGCCTTTGTTGGCCACCAGCTGGCGCATCGCTTCCCACATCGATACGTCGCTGTGCCGCGCATGCTCGCGGATCGCTTCGACGGTTTTCTCGCCGATGCCCCGCGCGGGTACGTTGATCACTCGCTCCAGCGCCGCGTCGTTGCCACGACCTTCGAGCAAGCGCAGGTAGGCCATGGCGTTCTTGATTTCCGCGCGTTCGAAGAAGCGCTGACCGCCATAGATGCGGTACGGGATGCGCTCGCGCAGCAGGGCTTCTTCGAGCACCCGCGACTGGGCGTTGGAGCGGTACAGAATCGCAATATCGCTACGGGCCAGACCGGTTTTCAGCGCGCTTTCGATGGTTTCCACCACGTAACGCGCTTCGTCATGCTCGTTGAACGCGGCGTACAGGTTGATCGCTTCGCCATCGCCACCGTCGGTCCACAGCTCTTTACCGAGACGCCCGGTGTTGTTGGCGATCAAAGCGTTGGCGGCTTTAAGGATGCCGGCAGTGGATCGGTAGTTCTGCTCCAGGCGAATCGTCTCGGAGTCCGGGAAGTCCGAAGAGTACTGATGGATGTTCTCGATCTTCGCCCCGCGCCAGCCGTAAATCGACTGGTCGTCGTCGCCGACCACCATCAGGCTGTCGCCGCCCTTGCCGAGCAGGCGCAACCAGGCGTACTGCACGGCGTTGGTGTCCTGGAATTCGTCGACCAGAATATGGCGGAAGCGCTTTTGGTAATGCGCCAGCAGGCCCGGGTGATCGCGCCACAGATCGAGGGCGCGCAGCAGCAGTTCGGAGAAGTCGATCACGCCAGCCCGCAGGCACGCTGCCTCGTAGGCTTCGTAGATCCCGCGCATGGTAGCGAGGAACAGGTCGCCGCTGGCCTGAATGTGTTGCGGCCGCAGACCTTCGTCTTTCTGGCCGTTGATGAACCACTGCGCCTGACGCGCCGGCCAGCGTTGCTCGTCCAGACCGAGCTCGCGGATCACCCGCTTGACCAGACGCTGCTGGTCATCGCTGTCGAGAATCTGAAAGGTCTGGCTCAGGCCCGCTTCCTGCCAGTGCGCCCGCAGCAAGCGGTGCGCGAGGCCGTGGAAGGTGCCGACCCACATGCCGGCCGGGTTGATGCCCAGCAACTGCTCGATGCGATGGCGCATCTCGGCAGCGGCCTTGTTGGTGAAGGTCACCGACAGGATGGAGTGAGGCGAGGCGTTTTCGACCTGGATCAACCAGGCGATACGGTGCACCAGCACTCGGGTTTTACCGGAACCGGCGCCGGCCAGGACCAACTGACGGCCAACGGGGGCTGCTACGGCCTGGCGTTGGGCATCGTTGAGGGAGTTCAGCAGAAGGGAGAGATCATCGCGCATCGGGGCATTCTAGGGTGCGCCGCAGGCCCGGGCAAACCGTGCGTTGCATTAGCCGATGAAAGTGCTGCCGATGACGACCGGTCGGTCACTGGCTGCAGGCTTCGGCCCGTCTCGCCTGAGGGGTTGCAGCGGTGCGCAAGCGGCGGAAAATTTCCCCGCAATTGTGATCGGCAGCAGTTTGGCATCGGGATCGGCTTGTGTATGCTCCGTCCACGTTTCGGGCGCACGCCCTCCTATAAGAACAAGAACGTTGCCCATGATCCTCAGCGCCGAACTGTCGGGGCCCTCCGTGGACCCCCGGGTGATCCGCAAGCACTATGCCGTCGAAATGGCGGTGGAGCGCACGCGTCTGCTGTATCAGGGCTCGTTGTTGCCCACGCTGTTCATGTTGATCAATGGTCTGGTCTGCGCCGCTTTGCTCTGGAGCCCGCAGCGCTACTTCGTGGTCAGCGTCTGGCTGGTGTGGCTGCTGTCGCTGGTCGCGCTGCGGGTGATTCAGGTGGCCGCGTTCGATTCGGCGATTCCCGATCGTCAGGCCCAGCCAATCTGGTTCCGCATGTTCCTGCTCGGTTCGACCATGACCGGCCTGACCCTGGCCGGAGCCGGCATCGCTCTGGTGCCCGCTGACAACTTCATGCAGCAAGCCTGGGTGTTCGGCCTGATCGGCGCGGCAACGCTGTCGGCCAGTGTCGCCTACGCGGTGAGCCTGCCGGCGTTCCTCTCGTTTACCTTGCCGTGCCTGCTGCCAGCGATCGGCTACCTGTTCTGGGGCGGCGACGATCAGGCGCGGGGCTGGGGCTGGCTGGGTCTGATCCTGCTCGGTTCGCTGAGTGTGGTGGCATGGCAGGTCAATCGGCTGATCGACCGTGGATTGCTGCGGCGCTTCCAGAATCAGCATCTGATCGAGCATTTGCAGCAAGCGCAGACGCGCAGCGAACAACTCAATCAGGAGCTTGGCAAAGAGATCGAACAGCGCCGCTGTGCCGAGGCGCAGTTGCGTGAAGCGCAGGTCGACCTCGAAGATCGCGTGGCCCAGCGCAGCCGCGAACTGGATGCCGCCAATCAGGCCCTGAGCAAAAGCGAAGCGCGCCTGGCGCTTGCGCTCAAGGCCAGTGAGCTCGGATTGTGGGACTGGAACCTGCAGACCGACGAAGTCCATCACACACAGATTCAGGAACTGTTCGGCCTCGCCCCGGAGTACGTCACCGCGCTGCTGCGCGACCTCAAGCCACGACTGCACCCCGAAGACGTGCCGTCACTCAAGTTCGCCCTGGTCGAGCATTTGAAGGGGCGCACCGAGGATTATCAGGTTGAGTATCGCCTGCGCCACGGCGACGGCCACTGGGTGTGGATCGAGGACCGTGGCCGCGCCGTGGAGCGCAGCGCCAGCGGCCGGGTGATCCGCATGGTCGGCACTCGCCGCGATATCAGCGCCAGCAAAAGTCTTGAAGAGCAGCAGCGGCTGGCGGCCACGGTGTTCGAAGCGGCCAGCGAGGGCATCGTGATTCTCGACCCGAACTACGCGCTGATTGCGATCAACCAGGCGTTCAGCCTGGTCACCGGTTACGAGATCGACGACATGCTCGGGCGCAACGTCGTCGAGTTGCCCTGCAGCCGCGATGCCCATCGCCACTATGTGGCGATCCGGCATGCACTGGAGCAGCACGGCAGTTGGCAGGGTGAGTTGGTGGAAACCCGCAAGAACGGCGAGTTGTACCCGCAGTGGTTGCAGCTCAACGCGGTGCGCGACAGCCGGGGCAATGTCAGCCATATTGTCGGCTTCTTCGCCGATCTCTCGGCACGGCGTGCGTCGGAAGAACGCCTGCGTTATCTGACCCATTACGATGAGCTCACCGGCCTGGCCAACCGTTCACTGTTCCGCGAACGCCTGCACGAAGCCCATCAGCGGGTGCGGCAGGGCGGGCGCCGCAGTCTCGCATTGCTGCACATCAATCTGGATCGTTTCAAATTGCTCAATGACAGCCTCGGCCATGAAGTCGCCGATCAGCTGCTGCAAAAAATGGCGCGGCGGCTGGTCAATGCCTTGCCTGAGGCCGACACCATTGCGCGCTTGTCCGGAGACGAGTTTGCCGTGCTGTTCGATGCCTACGGCAATCTGTCGAGCCTGGCACGGGTAGCGACGCGGTTGTCGGCCAAGCTGCGTTTGCCGCTGAGCGTCGACGGGCATGAACTGGTGGTCAGCGCTTCGATGGGCATCAGCCTGTTGCCGGACAACGCGCGTGAGATCTCCGCGCTGGTCAGCCAGTCGAACATGGCCATGCAGCATGCCAAGCATCTGGGTGGCAACAATTTCCAGTTCTTCACCGACAGCCTGCAAGCCAGCACACTCGAACGCTTGCAGTTGGAAAACCACTTGCGCCGAGCCATTGAAGAACAGCAACTGACAGTGTTCTACCAACCCAAACTGTGCCTGCAAACCGGCCGCATGAATGCCGCTGAAGCGCTGGTGCGCTGGGATCATCCGAGCATGGGCCAGGTGCCGCCGGCAGATTTCATTGGCCTGGCCGAAGAGACCGGTCTGATCGGGCCGATCGGCGAATTCGTTTTGCGTCAGGCGTGCTGGCAAGCCTGCGAATGGCAACGGCAGGGGCTGGCGCCGATCCGCGTGTCGGTGAACCTGTCGGTGCATCAGCTGCGTCAGGGCAAACTGGTCAGTCTGGTCCGGCAAGTGCTGGAAGAAACCGGGCTGGCGCCGCACTACCTCGAGCTGGAGCTGACCGAGAGCCATTTGCTCGACAGCGTCGAACACATCATTGCCACATTCCAGCAACTGCGCGATCTGGGGGTGAAACTGGCGATCGATGATTTCGGTACCGGGTATTCGTCGTTGAGTTACCTCAAGCGCATTCCGGTGGATTACGTGAAGATCGATCAGGCGTTCATTCGCGGCTTGAGCGAGGGCAGTGCGGACGCGGCGATCACTCGCGCGATTATCGCCATGGCCCACGGACTGGCCCTCAAAGTCGTCGCCGAGGGTGTCGAGCGTGAGGATCAGCTGGCATTTCTGCGCGCCGAACGCTGCGACGAAGTGCAAGGTTATCTGATCAGCCGGCCGGTGGACGCTGCCCGTCTGGCCGGGCTTTTGCGTGATCAGGCCAATCCGCAGTAAGGGCTACATGCACCTCAGCGCGCCTGATGCCGGGACATCGAGTTACGCATTGAGCAGGCAAAATGCCCATTCATGTAGTATAACTACAAGCTTGCTACATCCTTGCCCACAAGAAGAGTCCAGCCCCTTGAATCTGCTGCAACACATCGCCCAGTCACGTCACCTGTTACGCAAGTCGGAGCTCAAGGTCGCCGACCACGTGCTGCTTGACCCTGCGGCAGTGATGCACAGCTCCATGGCCGACCTGGCTCACAGCGTCGGCATCAGCGAGCCGACCATCGTGCGCTTCTGCCGCGCCATCGGTTGTTCCGGCTTTCAGGATCTCAAACTTAAACTGGCTCAGAGCCTGGCCGCCGGCGCCAGCTTCGGTCAGTTCGCGATCCATGAAGATGACTCCGTCGCCGACTACAGCCTGAAGATTTTCGACACCACGCTGCACACCTTGATGGAAGTGCGCGAGAAGCTCGACCCGGTGGAGCTGCAACGCGCGGTGACGCTGATGTCCCAGGCGCAGCGTGTCGAGTTCTACGGCTTCGGTGCTTCCGGAGCGGTGGCCGCGGATGCACAGCACAAGTTTTTCCGTTTGCTGCTGACCGCGGCGGCGTATTCCGATCCGCACATGCAGGCGATGTCGGCTGTGACGCTGAAGCCTACCGATGTGGCGATCTGTATTTCCCAGTCAGGGCGCTCCAAGGATTTGCTGATCACCGCTAACCTCGTTCGTGAGAGCGGGGCGTCGTTGATCACCCTGTGTCCGAGCCAGACGCCGTTGGCCGAACTGTCGACCGTCAATCTGGCGATCGATGTGCATGAAGACACCGAAATCTACACGCCGCTTACCTCGCGAATCGCCCATCTGGTGGTGATCGACGTGCTGGCGATGGGCGTGGCCATGGCGCGCGGGCCGAGCCTGGTCAATCACCTCAAGAGCGTGAAGCGCAGTCTGCGCAGTCTGCGTTTGTCGCCCAAGGCCGTGAAAGCGCTGGACGATTAAGATCAAAAGATCGTCCGATCGCGGCCCGTGCCTTCGGCAGCTCCTTGTATGTTCCCCACACACCAGCATGAATGAGATCTAAGCTCGCTGGTGCGACATACGAAGATGTGTTTCTGGGGGAGACCGATCGCTCCTTAAGGCAGGACTTGCTCCTGACCTTGCATGTAGAGAGGTCCCCCCGCCTCATTGCCCACCACGAAGAGTATCGAGAAGCCGACGAGTCGGACTTCGCATTACAAGGTTGCAGTGGCATGAAGTTCGAGGTCAGGGGAACCAGGAAGCATTTTTAACTCAGTTCTCTTGGAGTTGAAAGCATGAACATGCACGTCGGCTTGGATGTGGGATCTCGCACTACAGCGATGGGCTGGCGCAATGGCGGCCGCTTTGCAGGTCAGTGCAATATCGACCAGACACCGGCGGGGCGCAAAGCTGCTGTCGGCAAATTGCTTGAGCTCAAGCCTATGTCTGTGGTGATGGAAGCCACAGGAATCTACTATCTGGACTTGGCCATGGAGCTAGCTGCGGCGGGTTTGCCAGTCTCGGTTATCAATCCGAAGAGTTTTCACAACTTTGCAAAGCTGATGCTGAAAAACAGCAAAACGGACGCAATCGATGCCCAGTTATTAGCTGAGTACGGCGAACGCATGAGCCCAAGGTTGTGGACGCCGCCCACTTCAATACAGCTTGAGCTGCGCGCTATCGGTCGCCACATCAATCGTTTGACGGGTCATCGCACCCGCGCCAAAAACGAGCTGCATGCACTAAAAGCCACTCAAACAACTCTTCTGATGCTGATTGAGGACGAAGAAGAAGCCATCAAAGCCTTTGACAAACGAATCGAGCGTTTCCGACTAGCGGGTCGTGCATTGATCGACAACTGCCCAACGTTGAGCGCCCAGTTCGCCCACATGATCGCCGCCCCTGGCATGGGTGAGATCTCAGTATTTGCGGCGCTGGCTGAACTGACGACCTTACCGGTAACGCTCAAGTCAGCGCAGGTCAGCCGCCATGCCGGACTCGATGTCCGACTCACGCAATCAGGCACCAGCATTGATAAACCCGGCCGGATAAGTAAGGGCGGCAATGCCTATTTGCGATCAGCGATGTACATGCCTGCGCTGACTGCCATACGTTGCGACCCGAACGTTAAAGCGTTTTACGAAGCCTTGGTGGCTCGAGGAAAGAGGAAGATGCAGGCTATTGTCGCAGTCATGCGCAAATACCTGACCGGACTATGGGCCTGCATGCGGGCAGGCGAAGACTTCAGTACAGCCAAGCTTTTTAGCGATAAACACACCCAAAAAGCTTGACCGTGAACAGAGTATCTACATTTGGAATGCGTTCCCTGTAGGAGCTGCCGAAGGCTGCGATCTTTTGGTTTTTGACGGAAACTTTCATCAAACCGTCATCCCCCACGCCTATCGTAAAACTCCCGTACTCGCCCTGGGAGACTCGAAATGGCTCAGCCCTACGAAGAACGCAACAGCGCCGCGAAAACCCGTCGTCAGCAGGAAGATCAGCGCCGCATGGAATTTCGCCGCGCAATCGAGGATCGCTTCGAACTTCGCCAGCTTCAGGCCGAGATCGGCGATTTTCCCGAGATCACGCACTGGCAGGCAGCGCCCGCCGCTTCCCGTCGAAACGCTCAACCAGCGCAATAATCTGCGCCCGCTCGCTGCGGATGAACGCCAGGAAGGCGTGCGCCACCGGTGACAGCCGTTTGGCTTTGGCTTGCACCAGACACCAGCTGCGCATCAGCGGCAACTCCTCGACCGGCAGCTCGATCAGGCCGCCGGTCGCCAGCTCCAGGTTCAGGGCGTGGCGCGTCAGCAGCGCCAGGCCCAGACCCGCCAATACGCATTCGCGCTGAGCTTCGGCCGAGGCCACTTCCTGGGTCTGAGTGAAGTGCACGCGCTTTTCCTTGAAATATTCTTCGCAGGCCAGACGTGTGCCCGAGCCCGGCTCGCGGATCAGCAGCGTATACGGCTCCAGATCCTGCAAGCGCAACGGGCCCATGTGTGCCAGCGGATGATCCGGGCGCGCCACGGCGACAATCGGATTGTTGAGGAATGGCAGGAATTCCAGGCCCATGTCCTGCGGCACCATCGACATGATCACCAGATCATCGCGATTGTCCGAGAGGCGGCGGATGACCTGGCCACGGTTGACCACGGTCAGCTGCAAATTGACTTCCGGATGCTGGCGCTTGAACGCGGCGAACAGATGCGGCACGAAATATTTGGCGCTCGATTCCACCGCCAGTTTCAGCTGACCCTGCAGTGAACCCTGCATGTCCGACAGTTGCATGTCGAGGTTTTCCAGGCGCCCGAAAATGTCGCGGCTGGCGCGCTGAAGCGCTTCCGCCGCCTCGGTCATGTAGAGTTTTTTGCCGACATAGTCGAACAGCGGCTGGCCAATCAGCTCTTCCAGCTGACGAATCTGTAGGCTGACGGCCGGTTGTGTGAGGGACATTTCCTCGGCGGCGCGGCTGTACGAGCGTAAATCACACACCTCATTGAAGATCTGCAATTGACGCAATGTCATACGCATCAATGACTTACGCATAGTTTTCAGGCTCGGTCAGCGGTCAGGTAATTCAACTATAAGTGTTTGCTTATGCCTGACCCAATTTTTATTCATTTTTGTTAATCCCTCAGCAGCGCTAGTGTGGACCTGCGACTGAATTGAAACATTTGGTCACGCGTCGACCTGGGTCTAGCAGGTCGTGGTGCCACCGGCTCAAGGGAACCTCCAAGTGATAAAAAAGATCCTGATCGCCAACCGTGGTGAGATTGCCGTACGCATCGTACGAGCCTGCGCCGAAATGGGCATTCGCTCGGTTGCGATTTTCTCCGACGCCGATCGCCATGCCTTGCATGTGAAGCGTGCGGACGAGGCCCACAGCGTGGGTGCCGAGCCACTGGCCGGCTATCTGAACCCGCGCAAGCTGGTGAACCTGGCGGTGGAAACCGGCTGCGATGCGCTGCACCCCGGCTACGGCTTCCTTTCGGAAAACGCCGAGCTGGCGGAAATCTGCGCTGAGCGCGGCATCAAATTCATCGGCCCGTCGGCGGAAGTCATCCGGCGCATGGGCGACAAGACCGAAGCGCGCCGCAGCATGATCAAGGCCGGCGTACCGGTGACGCCCGGTACCGAGGGCAACGTCTCCGGCATCGAAGAAGCCTTGGTCGAAGGCGATCGCATCGGTTACCCGGTAATGCTCAAGGCCACCTCCGGTGGTGGCGGTCGCGGTATCCGTCGCTGCAACAGCCGCGAAGAACTCGAACAGAACTTCCCCCGGGTCATCTCCGAAGCCACCAAGGCGTTCGGTTCGGCGGAAGTGTTCCTGGAAAAATGCATCGTCAATCCCAAGCACATTGAAGCGCAGATCCTTGGCGACAGCTTCGGCAATGTCGTGCACCTGTTCGAGCGTGACTGCTCGATCCAGCGCCGCAACCAGAAGCTGATCGAGATCGCGCCGAGCCCGCAGCTGACCCCGGAACAGCGCGCCTACATCGGCGACCTGTCGGTACGTGCAGCCAAGGCTGTGGGCTACGAGAACGCCGGCACCGTGGAGTTCCTGCTCGCCGAGGGCGAGGTGTACTTCATGGAAATGAACACGCGGGTGCAGGTGGAACACACCATCACCGAAGAAATCACCGGCATCGACATCGTCCGCGAACAGATTCGCATCGCTTCCGGCCTGCCGCTATCGGTGAAGCAGGAAGACATTCAGCACCGTGGCTTTGCGTTGCAGTTCCGTATCAACGCCGAAGACCCGAAGAACAACTTCCTGCCGAGTTTCGGCAAGATCACCCGTTACTACGCCCCCGGCGGCCCGGGCGTGCGCACCGACACGGCGATCTATACCGGCTACACCATTCCACCGTTCTACGACTCGATGTGCCTGAAACTGGTGGTCTGGGCGCTGACCTGGGAAGAGGCGATGGACCGTGGCCTGCGCGCCCTCGACGACATGCGTCTGCAGGGCGTGAAGACCACCGCCGCGTACTACCAGGAAATCCTGCGCAACCCGGAATTCCGTAGCGGCCAGTTCAACACCAGCTTCGTTGAAAGCCACCCGGAACTGACCAACTACTCGATCAAGCGCAAACCCGAAGAGCTGGCCTTGGCCATCGCCGCCGCCATCGCCGCCCACGCAGGCCTGTGAGGAATACAAGAATGAGCAAGAAAATCTTCGTAACAGACACCATCCTGCGCGACGCTCACCAATCGCTGCTCGCCACCCGCATGCGCACCGAAGACATGCTGCCGATCTGCGACAAGCTCGACAAGGTCGGCTACTGGTCGCTGGAATGCTGGGGCGGCGCGACGTTCGACGCCTGCGTGCGCTTTCTCAAGGAAGACCCATGGGAGCGCCTGCGCCAACTGCGTGCGGCGCTGCCCAATACCCGCCTGCAAATGCTCCTGCGCGGGCAGAATCTGCTCGGCTATCGCCACTACAGCGATGACGTGGTCAAAGCTTTCGTCGCCAAAGCAGCGGTGAACGGCATCGACGTGTTCCGCATCTTCGATGCGATGAACGATGTGCGTAACCTGCGCGTTGCCATTGAAGCAGTGAAAGCTGCCGGCAAACATGCGCAAGGCACCATCGCCTACACCACCAGCCCGGTGCACACCATCGACGCTTTCGTCACCCAGGCCAAGCAAATGGAATCCATGGGCTGCGACTCGGTAGCGATCAAGGACATGGCCGGTCTGCTGACCCCGTATGCCACTGGTGAACTGGTGCGTGCTCTGAAAGCCGAGCAGTCGTTGCCGGTGTTCATCCACTCCCACGACACCGCCGGCCTGGCCGCCATGTGCCAGCTCAAGGCGATCGAAAACGGCGCCGATCACATCGACACCGCGATCTCCAGCTTCGCCTCGGGCACCAGCCACCCGGGCACCGAATCAATGGTCGCCGCGCTCAAGGGCACCGAGTACGACACCGGCCTGAATCTGGAGCTGCTCCAGGAAATCGGCCTGTACTTCTATGCCGTGCGCAAGAAGTACCACCAGTTCGAAAGCGAATTCACCGCCGTCGATACCCGTGTGCAGGTCAACCAGGTGCCGGGCGGGATGATTTCCAACCTCGCCAACCAGTTGAAAGAGCAGGGCGCTCTGAACCGCATGAGCGAAGTGCTCGCAGAAATCCCGCGCGTACGTGAAGACCTCGGGTTCCCGCCGCTGGTGACCCCGACTTCGCAGATCGTCGGCACCCAGGCGTTCTTCAACGTACTGGCCGGCGAGCGCTACAAGACCATCACCAACGAAGTGAAGCTGTATCTGCAGGGCGGCTACGGCAAGGCGCCGGGGGTGGTCAATGAAAAACTGCGCCGTCAGGCGATCGGCAGCGAAGACGTCATCGACGTGCGCCCGGCCGATCTGCTCAAGCCGGAAATGACCAAGCTGCGTGCCGATATCGGAGCACTGGCCAAATCCGAAGAAGACGTACTGACCTTCGCCATGTTCCCGGACATCGGCCGCAAGTTCCTCGAAGAACGCGCCGCCGGCACCCTTACACCTGAAGTGCTGCTGCCTATCCCGGAAGCGGGCGCCGTTGCCTCGGCGGGTGGCGAAGGTGTGCCGACCGAGTTTGTCATCGATGTGCACGGCGAAACCTATCGCGTCGACATCACTGGTGTCGGCGTCAAGGCCGAAGGCAAGCGCCACTTCTATCTGTCCATTGACGGCATGCCGGAAGAAGTGGTGTTCGAACCGCTCAACGAATTTGTCGGTGGTGGCAGCAGCAAACGCAAACAGGCCTCGGCACCAGGCCACGTGAGCACCACCATGCCCGGCAACATCGTCGATGTGCTGGTCAAGGAGGGCGACAGCGTCAAGGCGGGCCAGGCGGTATTGATTACCGAAGCGATGAAGATGGAAACCGAAGTCCAGGCTGCCATTGCCGGCAAGGTCACCGCGATTCATGTGGCCAAGGGCGACCGGGTCAACCCGGGCGAAATCCTCATCGAGATCGAAGGCTGAGATAACAGTCGCGATCCAACGCTTTAAACCTCGGGGGGGCATGTGCTCCCCTTTTTTTTGCCTGTGATTTCCGCCGTTACCCAGCTCCCTTGAAGAGCCAATGTGGGAGCGAGCCTGCTCGCGAATGCGCCAGGTCAGCCAATGGCATCTTTGTATGATGCACCGCTTTCGCGAGCAGGCTCGCTCCCACAGGAGGCGTGCTTAATCCATCAGAACGCCATGCGCCATTGACCCGCCACGCCATACGTTCGGCTGTCGCTGCCCAGCTCACCCGTCAAGCCCACGCCGAGTGTGTGCGCTGTCGACAACCCAAGATCCAACCCAGCATCCACCGCGAGGCTGTTCCGATCCAGTGCCGCGCCGGTCACATCGAAGCGCTTGCCGCCCTTGCGCAGTTGCTGGCGGGTGTCACTGTCGATGTCACCGTAGGTATGTTTCCAGCCTGCGCTCAATCGCGGGGTCAAATGCATGCCGTTATCCAGCGTATTGACCTGCGCAACACGCAGACCGAAGGTGCTGCTGAAGTTGTCGCGGGTCTGGCCGTAGACTTTCAACGCCGCGTCGCCGCCCTTTTCGTTGTAGCTGTCGCGCTGATAGCGCTGATAGCCGAGGTTGGCGTAGGGCTCGAGGGTTAAGCGATCCCGGCCCAGATTGAACCCGGCCTCGGCAAATGCTTGCTGAGTATTCGCGTCGTAATTGCCCTTGAGACGATCGCTGAAACCCTTGAACGCGACCCGCCGTGTGCTGCTGCCGTCATGGCTGGCGTAGGTCGCGCCGAGACGCAGCGACAGCGGGCCGTCCTGACGCACGGCATAGGCACCGAGGTGCCAGCTGTCGAGGTCGCCGTCGTACTGGCGGGCATCGAGTTTCGTCTGCGATTTGCCGCCAAGCAGGCCGACATGCCAGTGCTCATCGAGTCGCCAGTCAGCGCCCACGACCAGCCCTTGCGTGGCATGTTGGAGGATGCCGTCAGCGTCGCGGTCAACCTTGCCGCCGTGGCCCAGCGCCTGAACCCACACCCGTCCGGAGTCTTCGCTGCCTGCGGCCTGACGCGGTGAACTGCGCGAGCCGTAGGTCGAGGCGGAATGATTGTCCAGCTGCCGCATCGCCGAAAGCATGCTCGTACTGACCGGCGTGATACTGCTCAGCGTGGCTTTGGCGAGGTTGGCATTGCTGCCTGCGGCAAGTTGATCGAGGGCGATGGGCGCGGTGGTTTTATCGCTGGTCAGCAGTGCGGCGACGGCCCTGTTGGCGCCGATTTCGAAAGCTCGAGTGGAAGCCTCTCGATTATCCATGCTCCGCGCAATCGAACGAGCACTGCGCGTTTGGGCCAGTTCTTCGAACCCTACATCGTTGCGCACGTAGTGCAGTTTCACGGCGTTTGGCTCATAGGAGAGCGTTGGTGTCATGTAGGCCAGATTCGTGGTGACCTCACCGAACTCGCCATCAATGACGTTTGCAGACAACAGCCGATACTCATTGGTACGAGCGTAGTCGCCCGGTACGCCATAAATCTCGACACGCGCACCTCCCAGGCTTGCGGTGCCCTTAACATGCACGGGATCTGAGCCGCGGTCGGCAGATACGGCGTAAGAAAACACAGCGTCCTTTTGGAGCGTCAGATTGCCTTTGATATTGGGAGAGCCGTGTTGCTGGCTGGCAAGCAGTGTTCCTGCGACATACAGCCCCGTCACATGTCCATAACCGCCAAAAACCGCTCCCGGGTCGACATCGACACCATTGATCGATGCGTAGTTGATCAGCACGGCGTCGGCTTTGACGTCAGCATCACCCTCGAAAGCGTGACGCAGGGTCCACTGTCCACGTGCGATACGCATGGCTGAGAAATTGCGCGTTTCACCGATCTCGCCGCCTTCTATGGCATTGAACAGCAGCCCGTTCGCACCTTCGCCACCGTCCAGGCGACCGTCCCATCGGGCGCCCTTATTGATCACCAGCAGGTCATCTCCATCGCCCAGTTGCAGGGATACGCCGTCGATATTCTCGAGCGGGCTCGAGACAAAAGAGCGCTGCGTCGTGATCGCCAACATGTCGCGTTCAAACGGGTCGACAAGATCGAATTCCTCATCGTCGGTTTCCTCCACCACGAACTCTGGAAACTCCAGCCCTTCATAAAAGGCCGGACTGAAATCCTCGATCGCAACCGTCGCGCGTACGGCATCGACCGAAGGCGCGTCAGAGGCCTGTCCGGGCGACGGAGAAGTGTGCTCCAGCGGGCCGATGAATTCCTTGATCGCAAACAAGTCATCAGGATCCGCTTTCGGCGTGGGCGTTTTCTTCTTTCGAGGCTTGGCGGTTTTGTCTTCGCTGATCTCTGCAGAAACCTGGACGTCAGGTTGCTGTTCGATGGACGCCTCGGCAGATCCAATGGTCAGCGCGATCGCCAAAGCGAGGTGATGGGGACGGTATTTGTGTAGGGCAGGCATCGAGTTCAACCTCCTTGTATGAAAGGCTCAACTCTATTGCTGCCTTGAAAAACACGATGTCGGTCGGTTCCTGATGCTGTGCAGGCGACGTCGGACCGTTCTGTCGAAAATCCTCACGGGATTTCGCAAACAAGACTTTTGCGCGGTGGCGGCGGTTCGTTTTCCTACAGCCGATATGGGTCACAGCGACATACGTCGGGGTACATCTGCATTGTTTTGCGTCGATTGAAGCCCCAGCGGCTCCCGTCTGCATTTTGTTGCAGTTTAATTACCAAAACTGTCATCACGCTGCATTAAATTGCGTCTTCACAAAACGAATTAGCCGCGTCATGAGTAAACTCAAATCTGCACGGGACCTTACTGTCCTTGATCGAATGGCGCTCATCGAAAGCATTCAGCAATCACTGGCCGAAGGCACTCTGGAAATCGGTGACGCCGTGCGCCGTTTACGGGTCGAAGTCACCGGTCTGCATCAGTCCCAGTTCGCGAAGATGTGCAAGATTTCAGTGCGCACGCTGGTGCATATCGAACATGGCGAAGGCAATCAGACCCTGAAGTCGCTGAACGCGGTGTTCCGCCCCTTCGGCATGAAAATGGGCGTAGTGCGGATTCGCCGGGACACCATTTGAATGCACCTCAACTACGGCGCACATAAGCCTTGCCGAAATGCCGCTCCATCCGTGCCTGAATCAGCTCCAGCCCGATCGACATCAGCCAGTAGATGATCGCCGCCGTGGTGAGCATTTCGATGTAGCGATAGCTTGAGCGCCCGTAGGACTGGGCGAGAAACATCACTTCCCAGACGCCCATTACCGAGATCAGCGACGAGTCCTTGAGCATCGAGATGAACTGGTTGGTGGTCGGCGGGATAATCGTGCGCATGGCCTGGGGCAGGGTGATGCGCCAGAAGATCACGCTTTCGCGCAGGCCCAGCGCCAGGGATGCTTCGCGTTGGCCGTGATCGACGCCGAGGATGCCGGCGCGGAAGATTTCGCTCAGGTAGGCGCCATAGTTCAGCGACAGGGCAATGATGCCGGCGACGATGGCGCCGGGGACGATGCCCAGTTGCGGCAGGCCGAGGTAGATCAGCAGGATCTGGATCAGCAATGGCGTGCCGCGAAAGAACGAGGTGTAGAAACTGGCGATGCCAAACGCCACGGCGCTGCTCGACAGGCGCGCCAGCGCGGTGATGAAACCGAGCAGCGACGAGGCGATGATCGAGCAGGCGCAGAGAAACAGCGTCAGCGCTGCGCCTTGCAGGAAGCCGTTTGGCGCCAGCTTCAGGCCAACGAGGTTGGGCAGTTTGTCGAGGATGATCGCGAACTTCAGGTCGAAGCTGAGGAAGAATCCGGCGAACAGGCAGAACAGCGCCGCCCACGTCAGGTACAGGCGCGTGCGGAAACCAAAGAGCTTTTGCAGGCGTGTTTCAGCCACCGGTTGCGGTGGCTGTGGCGGGGTCGGAAAAGAAGTCATTGGCTGATATCGGCGCCGATCCATTTCTGCGACAGCTTGCTCAGGGTGCCGTCCTGTTTCAGCTGGGCAAACACCTCGCGCACCTTGGCGTCCCACTGCGGGTCACCCTTTTCGATGGCCACCGAGTTCGGTTCCGAGTACAGCGGTTCGCCGGCCAATTTGAAGCGCTGGTCCTGATTCAGACGCGGCTGTGCGGTGACCAGATTGGTAAGGATTGCATCCAGGCGCACGCCGGCGCCCAGGCCCAGATCCTGGAAGGCGACGTTGTCGGTGTCGTACGGGGCGATCTGCACATCCTCGAACGGATACTGCAACTGCGTATCCTCGGCGCCTTCGATCACCAGATTTTTGTTCAGATAACTTTCGTAGCTGGAGGCGCTGGTCAGGCCGACCTTTTTGCCGCTCAGATCCTTGGCGCTGTGGATGCGATCGTCCTTGGCATTGACCACGATTACCGCTGGCGAGGCGTAGTACTCGACCGGGAAGTCGAACACTTCTGCGCGGGCCTTGCTCGGGGTCATCGAGCAGATGCAGATGTCGTAGCGCCCGCTCCAGCGACCGGCGGCGATCACGTCCCAGGACGGCGTTTCGAGACGCAGTTTGACGCCAAGCTTGTCCGCCACCGCTTTGGCAACGTCGACATCGAAACCGTCGAGTTGATTCTGCTCATTGAGAAATGAGAAGGGCGGATAGCTTTCCATGAGCACGCCGACCAGCTCTTTTTTCTGTTCGACACGGTCCAGCGTCGCGCCGCCGAAGGCTTGGGTGGATGCGGCCAGAATGGTCAGGCCCAGGGCCAATAGCGGTTGGAGTTTCACAGTCGCTTCCTGTTGAAAAAAGAGGTTGTTATTAACCGAGTGGTGCGTATTAAATAGTTATAAGAACGACTCTGATAGTGAGTTATTTTCATAAGCATATGAGTGAAAAGCATATGGGCGCAGCAAGTACGGTCATTCTCGATGGCGGCATGGGCCGTGAATTGCAACGCGCCGGGGCGCCATTTCGCCAGCCGGAGTGGTCGGCACTGGCGCTGAGTGAAGCGCCGCAGGCGGTCGAGGCGGTGCATGCCGCTTACATCAACAGCGGCGCCGACGTGATCACCAGCAACAGTTACGCGGTGGTGCCATTTCACATTGGCGAGGCGCGCTTTGCGGCTGAAGGCCAGGCGCTTGCGGCACTGGCGGGGGAGTTGGCGCGGCGGGCGGTGCAGACATCCGGCAAGCCAGTGCGTGTTGCCGGTTCGTTGCCGCCGCTGTTTGGTTCGTACCGTCCGGATCTGTTCGAGGCTGGTCGCGTGACCGAACTGTTGACGCCTTTGGTTAACGGTCTGGCGCCACATGTGGACCTGTGGCTGGCAGAAACGCAAAGCTCGATCGTCGAGGCCCGCGCTATCTACGCCGGGCTGCCGAAGGACGGTAAACCGTTCTGGCTGTCATTCACGCTCAAGGATGAAGACACCGATGAAGTGCCGCGCCTGCGCTCTGGCGAGCCAGTGGCCGAAGCGGCTGCGGTGGCGGCTGAACTCGGCGTCGAAACCCTGCTGTTCAACTGCAGTCAGCCTGAAGTGATTGGCGCAGCAATCGACGCGGCGCGCGCCACCTTTGAGCGTCTCGGCGTCAGGATCAATATCGGCGCGTATGCCAACGCGTTTCCTCCGCAACCGAAAGAAGCCACGGCCAACGACGGCCTCGACCCGTTGCGTGACGATCTCGATCCGCCGGGGTATCTGCACTGGGCGCTGGACTGGCAACAGCGCGGCGCCAGTCATCTGGGTGGCTGCTGCGGGATCGGCCCGGAGCACATTGCGGTGCTGGCGCAAGAACTGCGTTGTTAAGAAAGACCCCGCCCATTGTGGGAGCGAGCCTGCTCGCGAAAGCGGTCAGTCAGTCAACATCTGCGGTGACTGACACACCGCCTTCGCGAGCAGGCTCGCTCCCACAGGGGTATCCGTGAAGTTCAGCTACGGCATTCGGCCAGACCTTTGAGTTGGCCAGCAGGCGTCTGGTTTTCATCGCTCAGCCAGCGCTCGAACCCTGCACCAATCGCCGGCCATTCCGCATCCAGAATCGAATACCACGCGGTATCGCGGTTCTGCCCCTTGACCACCATGTGCTGGCGAAACACGCCTTCGAAGCTGAAGCCCAGACGCTCGGCCGCGTATTTGGAGCGGGCGTTGCCGTTGTTGCACTTCCATTCCAGGCGCCGGTAACCCAGCTCGAACGAATATTTGGCCAGCAGGTACACCGCCTCGGTGCTTTTCGGCGAGCGTTGCATTGGCGCACCGAAAGTGACGTGGCCGATTTCGATGCGGCCCTGCGCCGGGACGATCGACATCAGGCTGAGGATGCCTTGGACCTGACCAGTCGCACGGTCGATGATGCTGAAGAAATACGGGTCGCTGTTGGCCGCATGATTGTTCAGCCAGTCGTTGAACGCGCTGCGCTCGCGAAACGGACCGTAAGGCAAGTAATCCCAAAGCTTCGGATCGGCACCCGGCCCTTCGAGGGCGGCGTAAAGCTCATCGCCATGACGCGCCGGGTCGAGTTTTTCCAGACGAATGAAACGGCCCTCGAGCAGGGTGGCGGAGGGGGCGGGGACGCCTTTCCAGTCAGCGAGTGAAGCAGTCATGTGCGCGTCTCCTTAAAGGGCTTTACGAAACTGCATGAATCCCGGGCGTTCGGCAATGCGCTCGTAGAGCTGGATCGCCGTGGCGTTGGTTTCATGGGTCAGCCAGTGGACTTTGCAGCAACCATCGGCCTTGGCGGTAGCGTAGACATGCTCGATCAACAGCCGACCGACACCGGTGCCACGGGCTTCCGGCACCACCAGCAGATCCTGCAAATAGCAGGAATTTTCGATGCTCCAGTTCGAGCGATGATAGATGTAATGCACCATGCCCAATGCTTTGCCATCGGCCCACGCGAGGGCGGCGTGGGTCGGTTCATTCGGGTCGAGAAAGCGCTGCCAGGTGCTCTGGGTGACGGCGTCCGGCAGTTCGGTGTTGTAGAAGCGCAAATAGGCTTGCCACAACGGCAGCCAGGCATCGTGGTCGTCGGCGCTGACCTGGCGAATGTCGATCTCAGTCATGGTGATTTCCTTAGCGCATCAAGCGGGCGAGGGTTTGATCGTTGGCGTCGGGGCTGGCGGCGAGGCCTTCGCGCACGCCGGCAATGTCTTCAGCGCTGCGGTTCTGGCTGAGCTTGCGTTTGCCTTCGAGGCGGTCGATGGGAATGGCAAACCCGACGATGGCCTTGAGCATGCCGTCGATGTATTCGGCTGGCGCATCGTCCACCGACCATGGCTGGGCGCGGCCCGCTTCGTGACGGTCAGTCAGGGTGCTGACGATGTCGAGCAAGCGGCCGCCATCGCTGAAGGTCTCGGCCTGACCGTAGGCGTGCACGGCGATGTAGTTCCAGGTCGGCACGACCTTGCCGTGCTCGGCCTTGCTCGGATAGAAGCCCGGGCTGACGTAGGCGTCCGGGCCGGCGAAGATCAACATCGCCTCGGCGCCGTCACGCAGGTCTTTCCACTGCGGATTGGCCTTGGCCAGATGGCCGTAGAGCGTGCCGTATTCACCTTGTTCGCGATGCAGCAGCACCGGCACGTGGCTGGCTTGGAGTCCGTTCTCACCGTGGCTGACCAGAATGGCCAGGCGCGTGGCGAGGATCAGTTCGTGCAGTTGGGACAAGTCTTCGATGGCAAAGGCGCGTGGCGTGTACATGGACAGATTTTCCTTGGCGAATGCCTGCATCCTAGGCAGGCTATTGGTCCGTTGTAAGAGCCATTGCCGAGCCATTTCATAGGTCCATTCGCCATGCCTGATCTGCCACCCTTGTCGATGCCTTTCAATCCGGCCGGAATCGAACTCGATCGCCGTCAGGGCCTGAGTCGCCAGCTCTATCAGTCTTTGCGCCTGCGGGTGCTTGATGGACGTCTGGCCAGTGGCACGCGATTGCCGGCCAGCCGTGACCTGGCCTCGGCGCTGGGCATTTCCCGTAACAGCGTGGTGCGCGCTTACGATCAGTTGTATGCCGAGGGCTTTATCGAAGGGCGCGTGGGCGACGGTACTTACGTGGCGCAATTGGCTCAGGCATCCACGCCTGAGAAAAAACTATCCACAAATTCATCCACAGGCTTGTCAACAGGCTTACCCACAGCCTTATCCACAAATTGGCTGGATTTACCTGTGAATTCATCCAGCAAAGTTATCCACAGCGACGGATTTTCCCGCATTGAAAAGCATCATTTGCCACGACCACCGAGCGGTCCGCCGCGTGCTTTTCGGGTGGGTGTGCCTGCATTCGATCTGTTTCCGTTCGAGGTCTGGGCCAAGCTCAACGCGGCTTTCTGGCGTAAACCGGATTTACAGCAGCTGTGTTACGGCGACCCGGCCGGTGACGCGCGGCTGCGCGGCATGATTGCTGCGTATTTGCGCAGCTCGCGCGGCATGCAGTGCACGGCTGAGCAAATTGTGATCACCAGTGGCGCGCAGCAGGGCATCAGCCTTTGTGCACAGTTGCTGGTCGAGCCGGGGGACGGTGTGGCGATCGAGAATCCGGGCTACCGCGCGGCCGGGCATGCCTTCGCTGTGGCGGGGGCGAAATTGCATGGGGTGGCGGTAGACAGCGACGGCATTGATTGCAGCGCCATGGCTCAGCTCAGCGATTGTCGGGTGGCTTATGTCACGCCGTCTCATCAGTACCCGACCGGAGTGGTGATGAGTCTGGCCCGGCGTCTGGAATTGCTCGCCTGGGCCGAGCGGGTCGGCGGCTGGATCGTCGAAGACGATTACGACGGCGAGTACCGCTACACCGGCGCACCCCTGGCGCCGTTGGCCGCACTTGATCGTCAGGGGCGTGTGCTCTACGTCGGCACCTTCGGCAAGGTCGCTTTTCCGGCGTTGCGCCTTGGTTATCTGGTGCTGCCGCCAGCGCTGGTCGACGCGTTTGCGCAACGCCGCGCCGTCGATGTGCGGCACTCGGAGGTCAGCACCCAAGCGGTGATGGCCGAATTCATGGCTGCCGGGCATTTTCAGCGACATATCCGTCGCATGCGCCGGGCTGCGCTGAGCCGACGCAACTGCCTGCTCGAAGGCTGGCCGACGGTCGCCGGTGTCGGTCAGTTGCCGGCCGTGTCGGCCGGGCTGCACCTGACCGTCGCCGTGGACAGCATCGAGCGCGAGCAGCAATTGATCGCTCAGGCCGCTGATGTCGATGTCGAAATCAACGGCCTGAGCAGCTACTGGTTACCCGACTCGACTACGCCCATGGATCAGCGCGCCGGCCTGGTGCTGGGTTTTGCCGCCGTACCAGAGCCTGCGATCAAAGCGGCGCTGTCGCGTCTGCGGCAGGCTTGGCAAGATTGAAGAACAGCGTTTCGGCGCTGCGACTGGAAATTTCGCTGCGATGGATTTCAATCAGCCTTTGATTATCCACACCCGTTATTTCGGCGACGCCCCCCATGCGGTGCTGAGCGAGCGTTTTCATATGTCCACGCACAAATGCACCAACGGGCGCGTCGACGCTGCTGTAATGGAAATGCGCATAGCAGAGGACCTTGTCGGTATGCGCATCACGAATCTGATACTCGTCGAGAAAATCGTTCTGATGGCGCCTCAGACGCCGTCGGGTCAGGGTTTTCGAGATGCTCACTTCGCCCTTGTCCTTGAGCCACTCGACCCCGGCAGCTGTTGGCAGTTGTTGCTTGACCAGGCGGATTCGCGTGCTGGTGCCTTTTTGCTCCAGTGTCGTAGCCGCAGCGTCGAGCTTGTGGTTGAGCTCTTCGGACGGTTCATGCAGAGCAGCGGTGAGGTTACTCGCCGTTAACGCTTCATCGATCGCCGCACAGGCTTTGCGCAATAGGGTGGCGTGGTTGTGGTATTCCTCTTCGACCTCCACTGGAATGCGCGAGCCGCGTTTGAGACGCGCCTCGATGCGCCGATGAAACGCCGCCAGCCCGTCGATCAATGCCTGCCCTTCGCTGATGCTCTTGTTGAGGTTGGGCCGGGCTTTAGGCAACGGTGCAGGCCGTGCATTCTGCTCGACCCAGATACCTGGCGATTCCTCCTTGAATGTCGCGATCACTCTCGTCAGCGCCGTACCGACTTCGACCAGATCGGTGTTCTTGCCGTCGAGGCTTTTTTTCCGCTGGCCGACCAGGGTGCCCTTGTTGCGTGTCTTGATGATCTGCCGATTCGAAGCTGACGTTGCGGGTCTCGACGGACCGGCTTGCGGCACCAGTAAATGCCGGTAGCGCAACAGGTCGGCGAGTCGGTTGTCGGCGCTATCCTTGAATGCGGCCACGCGCGCCTGCAATTGCCTGAGTCGTTCCGTGTGTATGTGTTCGGAATATTCACTCGCCAGGTCATCGAAACGCTTGTCCACGGAAGCGAACTGTTCGCTCACCTGACTCAGGGCGTCGATGCGTATGCGCAGATCACTGAGGCTTTCATCGGCGCTCAGGTCCCGCGAACTCTGAACGTTCAGCGCAGCATCTTCGAACAGACTGGCCAGCGCTTGTTGTGCCTCGACATGAGCGGTGGAATCGCCGGGTTTGATGCAGGTGTACTGGCCGAGACTGATCTGCAGAGTCTTCAGATCATCCAGCGGGTAGGGCGCCAGGCTGATGTTGTATTTCTGCTTTATCTCCAGGCCATCAGGTCCCAGCCTGGTCAGTTCATCCAGGCAGGCTTCAGCCGACTCCATTTTCTCGATAATGGTTTGAGTGGCATCGTTCAACTGTTCGAACGCAGAGGTGACTGCCTGCGATTCGCCGCGCAGTTCGTCGTCCAGTATCGCCTGCACCCTCAGTACGCGTTGCTGGTAATCCGAAGCGTTATTACTGAGCCACTCCTGCCCCAGAAACAACTGCATGTCCAACCGCTCCGGCATGACCGTGCGGTAGTTGGGAATCGATTGCTTGCAGTTGAGTGTCTTGATCAGCTGAATGTTCGCGGCATATTCGTTGTGCTGTGAATCGAGCGTGGCGAGGTACTGCGCAAGCGCTTGTTCGCGTGCCTGCGCAGGGGCATCGCGCAGGCTGTTGCGTTCGGTATCGAGAAGGCTGCCTTTGCTCTCCATCGTCAAATCGAACGCGGTGATCTGCTCGGACAATACGGCCACCTCTTGGTTTTTTTTGCCTTGCGCCACCTTGCGCCCGTCCTCCAGCCCGCCTCCGCGCAGGCGTAAACGCAGATCTATCACCCATTGGCCATTGGCGGTATAGGCAAGCCTGGGCCCGGCTGGTCGGGTGGGCTGACGCGTATCGACGATGTGCACATCGCCATGCGCGTTGCGCGCGACTTCGAACCAGCGCTCACCGACCCGGGCGTACCATTTGTCTGCGTGGGCGTAGAGGTCTCGGTACGCGCCTTCCCGGGTGGCTGCGCCAAGGGCTTTGGGCTTGCCGACCTCGAAACCGTCCAACAGCGTGGCGAGTGCCGTCGGGGATCGCTTCAGCGCCGTGATGCTGTCGATCGATGTGCCATGGAATTGGGTTAATTGCGGGCCGGTGATATCGGGCTGGCGCAGCGCTTTGACGATTCTGGCGGCAGGTCTGGTCGTCGCTGGGTCCTCTTCGAGCTCCGTGGCCACGGGTGTCGATGGCGCATCGCCCACCGCCGCACGGTGGGCGAGCACCATGCCCAGCGCCAGGAGAATATCGGCGATGGCCGTCCAGGCGATCTTCCCCGATTGCTCGTTGGCGCCGTCGGTGATTTCCTGCAGATCATCCATGATCTGCCAGATCCACGCCGCTGTGCCTACGCTGCGGCCCAGGAACGGCAGCGCGGCATTGAGCATCACCCAGCCGCCCTGTTTCAGCGAGGCCCAGCGTGCTTCGGCATCGGAGACCGACTGCCGGTCGGCTTGAGTGACAAGCGCCTTGACGTTGCTTTCGTGCAGGGTTGCGAGGACATCGCTGGCGATCACCTGAGTGCCCAGCGCAACCGCGCCTGACATATCCAGCGCAGTGGTCGGATTGATCATCAGTTGCGGGATCGTCCACACCGACGGCAGCCTGGCGGTAAAGACGAACTGGCTGTAATTGAAGCGCACATCGTCCGGCAACCAGGCCAGTACCGAGTCACGCAAATGTCGCGAATGCTGGATCGCAAAAAGCAGATTCGCGGGCCCCGGATATTGCAGCAGAGTCTTGTCGAACAGCGGTCGATACAGCACGCACGGTCCTTTGTCGGCATCGCGCGGGCCTATGACATACATGTTGTCGACAGTGTCTGCGGTGGAGCGGCTGCGATGAGCGACGAAGGCCAAAGGGCGAATGACGATTTCCTCGCCATCGACGTAGCGTTCCGCGCCAGTCGTGGCGAATGCGGCGACCACGTATCGATAACCCGATTCATCGAGGCCGGCTCTACCCCGGATCTTGTGCTGCAACGCCAGCAATGGCAGCTCAATGCGCAACTGACTGGTGTAGAGCCCTTGCAACAGCGGCGCTTGCACGGGGTCGTCTAGCAGCATGGCCTTGAGATGCGCCGGGTAGGTCTTGCCGATGTCGACCGTGCTGACCAGTTTTTCCAGAAAAGTCGCGCTCATCCACTCGGGTACCGGGCTGCCATCCTTGTACCGCACAGTCTTGTTGCCCAACGGCAGGCCTGCGAGGTTTTGCAGGGCAAGCTCGGTCAGCGTCCATGTCTGAGCCTGAGTATTTCCCGGCAATACAAACGTGCCCCAGACCACGAGACTGGTGATGGTGATTTCGATGTTGTCGATGTTCACGTCTTTGGCGCCGGGCTGCTCCTTGAGAATCTGTTTGATCAGCGCTGCACGAGTGAACGCCTGCAGGCTGGTGATTTCGCTTTGAAAGGATTTGCCGTTGTTCTCGTGCTGCAGCGTTGTCAGATCCAGCAGGTGCCGGCTGTAACGCGTCTGATCCATGGGCAGTGCGTCGTTCAGCCAGTCCGGAAGCATCGGCTGCAAACGCTCGAAGTGCGCTTCGAGGCGCGGTGTCGGTTGAGCCGGTTTGCCGGCCGTGCCGGTATGCGGATAGACGCGTTTACCAGGGGAATCCTGAAAAAAACTGATTTCGCCCAAGGCATCCGCTTCCATGGAAATCAGCGTGCACGCCTGCTGGTCGAAGAAATTGCCCTGGGGTTCGACCAGCCGCCACTTGAGATCTTCGCCCGAGGCGCTTGCGCCATATATCCGCAGCAGAGCCTCGCCGAGCTCCTCCAGTGAATCGAAACGCTGAAAGCCCTGGGTGACCGCGTGGGTGAGAATCAACTTGCGGTCTGCGATTGTGCCGATCACTACTGCGGCATCGACCAGGGTCAAGTGCGATGACTTGTCGGAGCTACCGCGATCGAGGTCAATCAGATATGCCTTTGCCGAGTACGGGGCGGGGGCCAGGCGTTGTTGCGGGTCGGGCTGTTTGAAAATCGCCCGGGCCATGGCGATCTCGTCAGCGTCCCAGCCGACGCTGGCATCGACGTTCCACAGGTTGCGCAGTGCCTCGGACAACTGCTGCCAGCGCGGTTGCCCGGGGTAGGTGAACTCGTCCCAGTATTCGACGTGCTGCTCCTTGTAGGCGATGAACAGCAGTGGCGCCAGTTCGTTGAGCAACAGGCCGATGGCATCGATCTTTACCGGCAGATGCGCGGGTGCGGGCATGCCGGGTTGCAGGGTCAGATAATGCTCGCCATCAAGGTACGTCACCGTGGTGCCGGACAGGCCGAGCCGCACCAGGGCGTTGGTCAGCGATCCAGCCTGATACCCGTCGGGTACGACTCGACCATCCACAATGGCCCAGGTGGGTTGCACGACCATCGCCAGACGCGGGTCTATGTCGAGATTCGGATACAGCGTCTTGAGGGCATCGCGCAGCGTTTTTGAAGCGACTTCCTGCAGTGAGGGGCCAGTAACCAGCTGAGTCACGATATCGACGGCACTGGCTTTGGGAATGGCGGTCATGGTGGTTTCCTGCTCTGTCGGGACGCCGCAAGGGCGGCGGAGCAGGGCAAGTTAAAAGGCGCAACAGCGACCCGTGCGGTAGATAAAGCTGCCAGGCAAAAAAAAGACCCGCCGAGGCGGGTCTTGAGCAAACGAGCCGGTTTCAGGTCCCGGACTTGATTTTCGTCCACGCTCGCGTGCGTGCGCGTTCGGCATCCCGAGGCAGCGGCTGCAAGGTGTAGAGCGTGCTCATTGCCGCGTCGGTCGGGTACAGGTTCGGGTTGTTGCGAATGGCTGGATCGACCAGGCCGGTGGCGTCCTTGTTCGGGTTCGGATAGCCGACAAAATCGCTGACCGGGGCAATCACCGCCGGTTGCAGCAGATAGTTGATGAAGGTGTAGGCGTCCTCGGTGTTCTTCGCGCCCTTGGGAATGGCGAGCATGTCGAACCAGATCGGCGCGCCTTCTTTGGGCAAGCGCATTTCCACCACCACGCCGTTTTTCGCTTCCTTGGCGCGGTTGGCCGCTTGCGAGAAGCTGCCGGAATAACCGACGGCCACGCAGATGTCGCCGTTGGCGATGTCGGCCATGTACTTGGACGAATGGAAGTAGGTCACGTAAGGACGAATCTTCATCAGCAGCGCTTCGGCCTTGGCGTAATCCGCCGGCTTCTTGCTGTTGGGGTCCAGGCCCAGGTGTTGCAGAGCCAGCGGCAGAATCTCCGACGGTGAGTCGAGCAGGGCGACGCCGCACTGCTTGAGCTTGCTGATGTTCTCTTCCTTGAAGATCAGGTCCCAACTGTCTACCGGCGCGTTATCGCCCAGGGCTGCTTTGATCTTGGCGGGGTTGAAGCCGATCAGAATGGTGCCGTACATGTACGGCACGGCAAATTTGTTTCCAGGATCATTGGCTTCGATCAGCTTCATCAGCTTCGGATCGAGATGATTCCAGTTCGGCAACTTGCTGCGATCAAGCGGCTGGAACACTCCGGCCTCGATCTGCTTGGCGAGGAACACGTTGGACGGCACTACCACGTCATAGCCGGAGTTGCCGGTGAGCAGCTTGGCCTCGAGCGCTTCGTTGGTGTCGAAGATGTCGTAGATCAGTTTGGTCTGGCTGTTCTGTGCCTTGAAGTCGTCCAGCGCCTTGGGCGTGATGTAGTCGAACCAGTTATAAACGCGCAGCGTGCGTTCTTCGGCGTGGGCGCCAGCGCTCAGCATGGCTGCGCACAGCGCCGAGGCGATCAGTCGCTTTTTCATTGTTCGAAACCTTCCAGCACGTTCACTGCGTTGATGCCGATTTCTTCCACCGCGTAGCCACCTTCCATGACGAACAGGGTCGGCTTGCCGAGGGCGGCGATGCGCTTGCCCATGGCCAGGTAATCCGGGCTGTCGAGTTTGAACTGCGAGATCGGATCGTCCTTGAACGTATCGACGCCGAGGGAGACGACAACGATGTCCGCTCCGTAGCGATCAATCTCGTCGCAGGCCTGATCCAGCGCTGCACTCCAGACATCCCAGCCGGAACCGGCCGGCAGCGGATAGTTGAAATTGAACCCTTCACCGGCGCCTTCGCCACGCTCGTCGTCATAGCCGAGGAAGAACGGAAACTCCGCTTCCGGGTGACCGTGGATCGAAGTGAACAGGACGTCGCTGCGTTCATAGAAAATCGACTGAGTGCCGTTGCCGTGGTGGTAGTCGACGTCAAGGATCGCGACTTTCTTGTGGCCCTGATCGAGAAAGGCCTGAGCGGCGATGGCGGCGTTGTTGAGGTAGCAATAACCGCCCATCAAGTCGCTGGCGGCGTGATGTCCCGGAGGACGGCACAGCGCGAAGGCCGCGCGTGCGCCACCCTGGATTTCTGCCTGCGCGGTAAGCGCCACTTGCGCCGCGCTGTAGGCCGCTTGCCAAGTGCCGGCGGTAATCGGCGCGCCGCCGTCGAAGCTGTAATAACCGAGCTGGCCATGCAGGCTGGTCGGCTTGATCGCACGCAGCGTGCGCGCCGGCCAGGTGTAGGGCAGCAAGTCGCCGTCGGTGTTGAACTCGGTCCAGCGTTGCCATGCACCTTTGAAAAATTCCAGATAGTCACGGCTGTGAATGCGCGCGATCGGCTCCAGGCCGAAATCCTTCGGCGCTTCGACCGCCCCGAGGTTTTGCTTCTGCACGCGTTGCAGTACGTGGTCGGCACGCGACGGCATTTCGAAGCACGGCTTGAGCTGGCCATCGATGAGTTCGCAGCGGCCATGGTGCAAGTGGTGATCGTCTGAGTAGATCGTCAGCATTTGTTGTTCTCCGCAAGGCTGATTCGGTGGCTTTCAGTGTTGCGGCGCAGTTTGAATCGGAGAATGTCGGGAGCGGCCAAAAGGGGATCGATATGGCCAAAACCTCTGACCGCAATTCGCCCCTCACAGCCAAAGATCGCAGCCTTCGGCAGCTCACCGATCCCTGTAGGAGCTGCCGAAGGCTGCGATCTTTTGATCTTCAGGATCTGAACTGACTCGGCGCCACGCCACTCCAGCGCACAAATGCATGACGGAAACTCGCGGTCTCGCTGAAGCCCAGCGTCTCGGCGATCCGATAGATCGGCAACTGGTCCTCACACAACATCTGCTTGGCCCGTTCGAAGCGCAGTTCATCGAGCAGTTCCTGATAGCTGCTGCCCATGTCTTTCAAATGCCGGCGCAGGGTGCGCGGTGAGCACTTCATTTGCTGCGCGAGCCCCTCGAGCCCCGGCGCGGCATTCAATTGTGCGCTGAGCAACTGACGAATCCGCCCCAGCCAGGCCTGACGTCCAGTGAACTCAAGATTCTGCTTGCGGCAACGTTCGGCCATGGCCTGATGAGTGATCGCGTCGGCCAGCGGCAGCGGCTGATCGAGCCAGTGGCGGTCGAAGGCGAAGGCGTTGTCTTTGGCCGAGAAGTGCAGTGGCGAGTTAAAGGGTTCGGCGTAGCTGTCGCGGTAGTCCGGCGCTGCATGTTCGAAGCGCGTGGCGCGCAGCGGCAGGGAATGGCCGAGCAAGTCGTCGCAGATGACTTTCAGGGACACCAGACAGAATTCGGCGTTGAACACCGCCATCGCCGCGCTTTCACGGTAATCAGCAGCGACGAACCAGACCTGCTCGCCATCGTCTTCCAGGCTCAGTTCGAACAACGTGCCCAACAGCGCCGGATAACGGATTGCCAGACGCAAAGCGTCACCGAAGGTGGCACAGGTCAGCAGGGCGTAACCGAGCATGCCGTAACAGGACACGTGCATGCGCCGGCCCAATTCGAGACCGATGTCACGCTTGAGCGCGACCGCGTTGGTGCAGACCTGCATCTCTTGATGGGTGGTGATGCGCGTATCGGCACGCTGCAGATCCGCTGCCACGATGCCGCTGCCGGCCAGTAACGCCTCGCTCGACAGGCCTTCGGCCTTGAACGTGTTGAGGATCAGCGAGACCGCGTTGAGGGTGGTGAGGTGGGAGTGGAGCATGGGATCTTCCAGCCTTGAGGTGGCTGGAACGCAGCAAGTTGCATGCCGCAGGCCCTCACCCCAGCCCACTCCCAGAGGGAGAGGGGGCCGAACGGGGGATATTGCAGAAATACACCGACGTGAGACACCGCCGCCGAATCCATAATCGACACTGTTTATAAGGTCGGTGTATAGCGCAAGACACTACGGTCAGTTCCCTCTCCCTCTGGGAGAGGGTTAGGGTGAGGGGCAATCCAGCGCCGAGCTCAGTTCAACTCACCACACAAATCCAGTTCGATCAATCGGCGCACTTCAGCCGTTTCCAGCCCGGCCCCCAGCAAGCCATGCAACTTGCCGAACGCCGCCTCGCGGGTCATGCCGCCACCGGACAACACGCCCACCCCACGCAAGCGGCTGCCAGCCTCGTAGACATCCAGCTCTACCCCGCCTTCATGGCATTGCGTCACTGCCACCACCACCACGCCGTTATCCCGTGCACGGCCAAGGCTGGCGAGGAACTTGGGGTTATCGCTCGGCCCGGTCCCGCTGCCGTAGCATTCCAGCACCAGACCTTGAATGCCGCTGTCGAGCAGGCCGTCGAGGACTTCGGCACTGATGCCGGGAAACAGCGGCAACACCGCGACTTTCGCCAGTTGCTTCGGCTGGTTGTAGTTCAGCGCGCCTGGAATCGAAGGCGCCTTCACACCACCGCCCTGACGCTCCAGGCGTTTGAACGGATGGCGGCCGAAGCTGCGCACTTTCGCGCAGCGGGTCGGTGCCAGCAGTTCGCCGTGGAAGTACAGGTGCACGCCTGGCGCCAGGCCCTGGCCGAGGGCGACCAGCGCGCCGCCGAGGTTTTCCCAGGCATCACTGTCGGTCACGCCCGCCGGCAGCATCGAACCGGTGAAACACACGCGGGCATGCAGGCCGAGCAACTGAAAACTCATCGCCGCCGCGCTGTAGGCCAGGGTGTCGGTGCCGTGCAGGATCAGCACGCTGTCGCAACCTTGCACATCCACGGCATCGACCACCGCTTCGCGCAGTTGCTGCCAGTAGGCCGGGGTCATGTTGGCGCTGTCGATCAGCGGCGACATTTCCCGAAATTGCCACTGCGGCACTACCAGCTCAGGCTGACTGTGCAGGTAGTCGCGCATCCGCGCTTCGAAACCGGACGCCGGGGCCAGACCGTTGGCGCTGGCCTGCATGCCGATGGTGCCACCGGTGTAGAGCACCATGACGTGTTGAGCGGCGGGATAGGTCGACGAGCTCATAGGATTCTCCGAAACGATGAGGGCCCTGTGGGAGCGAGCCTGCTCGCGAAAGCAGTGTGTCATTCAACAATGATGTTGGCTGAAAGTCCGCCATCGCGAGCAGGCTCACTCCTACAAGTTATTGCATCACAATAACTGACGGGCGCAGGGGATGCGCCCGTCATTCACCTGTCAGCGTTGCGCTGCAGGTACGCCTTGCGGCGCAGTTTCAGTCTGGCCCGCCGTTGCTGGCGGGTTCACCGGCCAGGCGTTGCGATCCAGATCCAGATCGGCGAATTTGCTCGAATCAAACACTGGCTGTTTGACGCCGGCGCGACGCTGCTCATCGTAGTCGCGCATCACCCGCAGGCCGACCTTGAACAGCATGGCCAGGGCCACGAGGTTGACGAAGGCCAGGCAGGTCATGGTGATGTCGGCGAAGGCGAACACCGTCGTCAGGTCCTGCATCGAACCCCATACCACCAGCGCCAGCACCAGGCCGCGGAACAGCATCAGCAGGGCGCGGTTACGGCTGAGGAACTGCAAGCTGTTCTCGCCCAGATAGTAGTTGTAGAGGATGCAGGTGAAGACGAACAGCGACAGCGCAACGCTGACGAACATGCGACCCCAGTCACCGACCACCGCAGCCAGCGAGTTCTGGGTCAGGACGATACCGTCACCTTCGAAACCCGGGGTGTAGAAGCCCGACAGCAGGATCAGCAGCGCGGTGCAGGTGCAGATCACGAAGGTGTCGAGGAATACGCTGAAAGCCTGGACCACGCCCTGCGCGCCCGGGTGCTTGACGGCGGCCACGGCCGCGACGTTCGGCGCACTGCCCAGGCCCGCTTCGTTGGCGAACACGCCACGCTTCACGCCCATGACAATGGCGCTGCCGAGCAGGCCGGCAAAGGCCGGGTCGAGGCCGAAGGCGCTCTTGAAGATGGTTTCCAGCATGGCCGGCACGTGTTCGATCTGGGTGCCGATCACGTACAGGGTCACGCCGATGTAGGCCAGGGTCTTGATCGGTACCAGCAGGTCGGAGACCGAAGCGATGCGCTTGATCCCGCCGATAAAGGTGATGGCCAGCAGCACCGCCAGGACGATACCGGTGTGTTGCGGGTTGAAGTCAAAGGCGTTCTGCAGCGAGTGGGTCACGGTGTAGGACTGCAGGCCGATGAAGGCGAAGCCGTAGGTGACCAGCAGCAGAACGGAGAACACTATCGCCATGCCTTTGAGCTTGAGCCCGTGCTGGATGTAGTAGGCCGGACCGCCACGGTACAGGCCGTCGCCATCCGCGCGCTTGTAGACCTGGGCCAGGGTGCACTCGAAGAAGCTGCTGGACATGCCGACCAGTGCGGTCACCCACATCCAGAACACCGCACCCGGACCACCGAGAGTCACGGCGATGCCGACACCGGCGATGTTGCCTGCACCGACGCGGCCGGCGAGGCTGAGCATCAAGGCCTGGAACGAGCTGAGTTGCCCGGCGCTGCCTTTGAGGCTGTCGCGGAACACCGCGAACATGTGGAAGAAATGACGCAGTTGAACGAAACGCGAGCGAATCGTGAAGTAACTACCGAGCCCGACAATGAGCACGATCAGTACTTTCCCTGAGAGGAAGTCGTTGATGACTTCGAGCATGGATTTATCCTCGCTGTTTTTTGTGGGTGCAAATGCTGGATCGGAGAAACATCGTGTTACACCGGTCTGCGCACGGCACGACGGGTGAGGCGAAGGTTTCGTCCCGGATCCATATCGCGGGTTTTGTTATTAGTTCGGGTTTCGCATGGGTTATGGCCTCGTTACCAACGACCGCTCACGCGAAGAGGGGCGGCACTATACCGATCAGTGGCGCGCCCGTCTGCACGGTAGTGGTGCAAGCGACGAAACGAGGTTGCTGCAAATCAAAAGATCGCAGCCTTCGGCAGCTCCTACAGGTGCACGTCAATCCTGTAGGAGCTGCCGAAGGCTGCGATCTTGGCGGTATCGAATACACAAAGCATCTAACGTCCTGCCCGCAAAGAAGTTAAAAAAAAGGGCTCGGGGACAAAATCCCCAAGCCCTCAAAAGGTGAGAGGTGTCTAGTCCCTCGACCTGGTGAGCGGTGCTACAAGTTCGCGTCGGCTCAGGCTTTGAGCGGAACCAGACGCGGGGCAATCATGTTTTCCGGGCGCAGGATGTCGGCGAGCATGGCTTCGTCGAGCAGACCTTCTTCGCGCACCAGTTCCAGCACGCCGCGGCCGCTTTCGAGAGCGATACGGGCGATGCGGGTGGCGTTTTTGTAGCCGATGTACGGGTTCAGTGCGGTGACCAGACCGATCGAGTGCTCGACCAGTTCACGGCAGCGCGCTTCGTTGGCGGTGATGCCGACGATGCAGTGCTCGCGCAGCATGTCCATGGCACGTTGCAGCAGGCGGATCGAGTCGAGGATCTTGAAAGCGATCAGCGGCTCCATCACGTTCAGTTGCAGCTGGCCGCCTTCGGCTGCCATGGTCAGCGCCAAGTCGTTACCGATGACCTGGAACGCGACCTGGTTCACGGCTTCCGGGATCACCGGGTTGACCTTGCCGGGCATGATCGAGCTGCCTGGCTGACGCGCCGGCAGGTTGATCTCATTGATGCCGGTGCGTGGGCCGCTGGACAGCAGGCGCAGGTCGTTGCAGATCTTCGACAGCTTGACCGCAGTGCGCTTGAGCATGCCGGAAAACAGCACGAAGGCGCCCATGTCGGAGGTCGCTTCGATCAGGTCGGCGGCCGGTACCAGCGGTTGCCCGCTGATCAGCGCCAGACGCTGTACCGCCAGCGCCTGATAACGCGGGTCGGCGTTGATGCCGGTGCCGATCGCGGTGCCGCCCAGGTTGACTTCGGTCAGCAGTTCCGGGGCCAGCGTCTTCAGACGCGCGAGGTCTTCGCCCATGGTGGTGGCGAACGCGCGGAATTCCTGGCCGAGGGTCATCGGCACGGCGTCTTGCAGCTGGGTACGGCCCATTTTCAGGACGTGGTCGAACTCTTTACCCTTGGCCGCGAACGCCTGAATCAGGCTGTCGAGACTGGCCAGCAGCGCGTCGTGACCGAGCAGCAGACCCAGGCGGATCGCCGTCGGGTAGGCGTCGTTGGTCGACTGCGCCATGTTCACGTCGTCGTTCGGGTGCAGGTACTGGTATTCGCCTTTCTCGTGGCCCATCGCTTCCAGAGCAATGTTGGCGATCACTTCGTTGGCGTTCATGTTGGTGGAGGTGCCGGCGCCACCTTGAATCATGTCGACCACGAACTCTTCGTGGTAATCGCCGCGGATCAATCGCGCACAGGCTTCGCTGATGGCAGCGTGCTTGGCTTCGCTCAGGTGACCCAGCTCGCGGTTGGCGTCAGCGGCGGCCTGTTTGACCATCGCCAGGCCCACAACCAGTTTCGGGTAATGCGAAATCGGAACGCCCGAGAGGCGGAAGTTATTCACCGCTCGCAGGGTCTGGATGCCGTAATACGCATGGGCCGGTACTTCGAGGGCGCCAAGCAGGTCGGTTTCTGTGCGGAAAGATGCAGCGGAGGACATGATAGAAATCATCTCGATAAGGACCCGGTCTGTGCCGGAACGCTGCGAATGCTAGGCTTGTGGGGATTTTTGGGCCAATGCTGTTCAGCACTGCCCTATGCACATTCGGCATAATGCCCGTGTGACGCCGCCTGTGCGGCAGACGTGTGACCTGTTTTGGTGCGTGTCCGGGAGGACGTGATGAATCTGGAAAGCAAATGGCTCGAGGACTTCAGTGCCCTGGCCGCCACCCGCAGCTTCTCTCAGGCGGCCGAACGGCGCTTCGTGACCCAGCCGGCATTCAGTCGGCGGATCCGCAGCCTCGAAGCGGCGCTGGGGCTGACTCTGGTCAATCGCTCGCGCACGCCGGTCGAACTGACGGCGGCGGGGCAGTTGTTTCTGGTGACTGCGCGCACCGTGGTCGAACAACTCGGTGAAGTGCTGCGCCACCTGCATCATCTGGAAGGCGGGCAGGGCGAGGTCATGCAAGTCGCAGCGGCGCACTCGCTGGCGCTAGGCTTTTTCCCGCGCTGGATCGCCCAGTTGCGCAACGAAGGGCTGAACATCGCCACACGGCTGGTGGCGACCAACGTTGGCGACGCCGTGCACGCTTTGCGTGAAGGTGGCTGCGATCTGATGCTGGCGTTCTACGACCCGGATTCGGCGATGCAGATGGACCCGGAGATTTTCCCGTCGCTGCACTTGGGCCAGACCGAAATGCTGCCGGTGTGCGCGGCAGATCTGGATGGCAAACCGCTGTTCGATCTGGAAGGCGAGGCGAGTGTGCCGTTGCTGGCTTACAGCGCCGGGGCGTTTCTTGGGCGTTCGGTGAACGGCTTGCTGCGCCAGCGCCAGTTGCGTTTCACCACGATCTACGAAACCGCGATGGCCGACAGCCTGAAAAGCATGGCCCTGGAAGGCCTCGGCATTGCCTGGGTGCCGCAACTGAGCGTACGCGCCGAACTGGCTCGCGGTGAACTGGTGGTGTGCGGCGGCCCGCAGTGGCATGTGCCGCTGGAGATTCGTTTGTACCGCTGCGCCTTGGTGCGCAAGGCCAACGTGCGGTTGCTGTGGCGCAAGCTTGAAGGCGGCGCTGCGCAAGGTACAACCGGAACCTGAGGTGAACGAAACACCCTGTGGGAGCTGGCTTGCCAGCGATTGCGGTGGTTCAGTCACCTTCTCTTTTTACTGATGCGACGCCATCGCTGGCAAGCCAGCTCCCACAGGGATCCGGAGATGTCTCGGTGCTGACCTTTAAGTCAATAAAACCGGGCGTTTCGCTCATTTGACAGATGGTCGTTTCGGGGGCTGTTTATTGCTTTCTTTGCGGTATACTGCGCGGCCTTCGGCCGGCACGTCCGGCCATTTTTCGTACAATCAAGCCACGCAACCTGCGTGGCTTGTTGTTTTATGACGCGCCTGCGGGCGCTCCAGAGAGAAGAGGCGCGACGATGAGTGCACTGGTTGGCGTGATCATGGGCTCCAAGTCCGATTGGTCCACCCTTAGCCACACCGCCGATATGCTGGAAAAGCTCGGCATCCCGTACGAGGTCAAGGTGGTTTCCGCCCACCGCACCCCGGATCTGCTGTTCCAGTACGCCGAAGAGGCTGAAAGCCGCGGCATCGAGGTGATCATCGCCGGTGCCGGTGGCGCAGCCCACTTGCCAGGCATGTGTGCGGCCAAGACCCACCTGCCGGTGCTGGGCGTGCCGGTGCAGTCGGCCATGCTCTCGGGCGTCGATTCGCTGCTGTCGATCGTGCAGATGCCAGCTGGCATTCCGGTTGCCACCCTGGCCATCGGCAAGGCTGGCGCAATCAACGCCGCCCTGCTCTCGGCGAGCATCCTCGGCGCCAAGCACCCGCAGTTCCACGCGGTACTGAAAACCTTCCGTGCCGAGCAGACAGACAGCGTCCTGGACAATCCAGACCCACGTATTGCCTGAGGTTGTTGAGATGAAGATCGGTGTAATCGGTGGCGGCCAGTTGGGTCGCATGTTGGCCCTGGCGGGCACTCCGCTGGGCATGAACTTCGCTTTCCTCGACCCTGCGCCGGACGCCTGTGCGGCCGCGCTGGGCGAACACCTGCGGGCCGATTACGGCGATCAGGATCATCTGCGCCAACTGGCCGATGAAGTCGATCTGGTGACCTTCGAATTCGAAAGCGTCCCGGCCGAAACCGTGGCGTTTCTCTCGCAATTCGTGCCGGTGTACCCGAGCGCCGAAGCCCTGCGCATTGCTCGTGACCGCTGGTTCGAAAAGAGCATGTTCAAGGACCTCGGCATTCCGACCCCGGCCTTCGCCGACATCCAGTCGCAAGCCGACCTGGATGCCGCCGTCGCTTCCATCGGTCTGCCGGCCGTGCTGAAAACCCGCACCCTGGGTTATGACGGCAAGGGCCAGAAAGTCCTGCGCAAACCGGAAGACGTGGCGGGTACGTTCGCCGAACTGGGCAGCGTTGCCTGCTTGCTGGAAGGCTTCGTGCCGTTCACCGGCGAAGTGTCGCTGATCGCCGTGCGTGCCCGCGATGGTGAAACGAAGTTCTATCCACTGGTGCACAACACCCACGACAGCGGCATTCTCAAGCTGTCGGTGGCCAGCACCGATCACCCGTTGCAGGCGCTGGCGGAAGATTATTCCAGTCGCGTGCTCAAACACCTCGACTACGTCGGCGTGATGGCTTTTGAGTTTTTCGAAGTCGACGGTGGCCTGAAAGCCAACGAAATCGCCCCGCGCGTGCACAACTCCGGGCACTGGACCACCGAAGGTGCCGAGTGCAGCCAGTTCGAAAACCACCTGCGCGCCGTGGCCGGCCTGCCGCTGGGTTCGACCGCCAAGGTCGGCGAGAGCGCGATGCTCAACTTCATCGGCGTAGTGCCGCCGGTGGAGAAAGTCATCGCTATCGAAGACTGCCACTTGCATCACTACGGCAAAGCTTTCAAGGCCGGACGCAAGGTCGGCCACGCCAACCTGCGCTGCGCTGACATGGCCACGCTGCAAGCGCAGATCATCAAGGTCGAAGCGCTGATCGCCGAGTAAACCAGTTTCATGTGGCCGCGGCGGAACCATTCAGGGGCCGCCGTTCTCTCATGGCAGGATGCGAAACACTGGCTAGTCTTTCGCATATCTTCCAAATCAGAGGGAAATGCCATGGGAATTATCGGAACCATCTTTATCGGCTTGATCGTCGGCCTGCTGGCTCGGTTCCTGAAACCGGGCGATGACAGCATGGGCTGGATCATGACCATCCTGCTCGGTATCGGCGGTTCGCTGGCGGCCACCTACGGCGGCCAGGCTCTGGGCATCTATCAGGCGGGCGAGGGCGCTGGTTTCCTCGGCGCACTGGTCGGCGCTGTCGTGTTGCTGGTGATCTACGGTCTGATCAAAAAGAACTGATCGAAAGCGACAAAGCCCTCTCGGCCATCACGGCCGGGAGGGCTAGAATGCGCGGCGACTCACCGTCCATTCCTTTGCCTGCCGAGCACCTTCATGCGCCGTCTTCTGTTGACTCTCCTCTTGCTGGGCAGCTATCTCGCCCACGCCGGCGAACTGCCGGAAACCGACTGGCTGGAACTGATGCCCAAGTCGGATCAAAAGGCCCTTGAGGCCATGCCGGAAATCGACCACAACTCTCCCGAAGCCACCGGCACCTTCACCGAGAAGGGCGGGATGAAGCAGGCCAAGGGTCTGCCAGCGGTGATGTATTCGACGAAAACCGTAGCGTCGATGAACGACAAACACATCCGCATCGGTGGTTACCCGGTGCCGCTGGAATCCGACGCCAAGGGCCGCAGTACGTTGTTCTTCCTCGTGCCCTATCCGGGCGCCTGCATCCACGTACCGCCACCACCACCGAATCAACTGGTGCTGGTGCGTTACCCGAAAGGCTTGAAGCTGGAGGACATCTACACACCGCTGTGGGTGACCGGCACGCTTAAAATCGAAAAGGTCAGTAATGACCTGGCGGATGCGGCGTATGCGCTGGAGGCGGAGAAGGTGCGGGTGGTGCAGGAGGCTGACCTCTAAAGCGCGCCGCACATAAATTTGGGAGCGAGCCTTTGTGGTGAGGGGATTTATCTGTGGTGAAGGGATTTATCTGTGGCGAGGGGATTTATCCCCGCTGGACTGCGCAGCAGGCCCCAGCTTTTGATTTAAAAAAAAAGCGGGGGCCGCTTCGCGACCCAGCGGGGATAAATCCCCTCGCCACGGGGCTCTTTGCCCTTTTGTATTGCGCTAGAGCTTAGAACGGCGTAGCGGCTACGCTGACACCCATGGTATGGCTCGCACCCGGCGCCAGGGTCACCAGATCATCCATCACATTCGCCGTTTCGATGCACAGCATGCGCTGCCAGCCATCGTTGTCCATGTCCGGCAGTGCGGCGGCGCGGTCGATCCACGGGTTCCAGATCACCGCAGTGCGCGAGCCGGTAGAGGTCAGCACGATGCGTCGTTCCCAGGTCGCATCAACGATGCTCAATTGCGGCGGAACGTCGAGGTAGATGCGGTCGGTCTCGCCGGCGAAATGCAGATCGCCGCTTTGGCTGGCCGTGTTCCAGTCGTCCAGGGTCTCGATGTAGTTGAGCCCGGCCACGCCGTCGACATGCACATTACGCACGTCACTCACGGCGAAATAGGTGTGCAGCGCCTGACTCAGCGTGACGCTGTCAGTCCCCCGGTTATGGCTGGTCAGACTGTAATGCAGTTGATCCGCCAGATGCAGGGTCAGGGTCAGATCGACTTCGTGGGGCCAGCCCGGCAGGCCACCTTCCGGGTAGGGCAGCTTGAATTCGACCTTGATGCCGTCAGCCTCTGATTCGATGTTGCCCAACTCCCAGTCCATCGCCCGCACCAGACCGTGCGCGGGGGCCGGCTGCTCGCCGGTGTACATGGCCTGCACGCTGCTCGGGTTGCGTTCGAATTTGCCAAACCACGGCCAGCACACCGGCACGCCGGCGCGGATGCTTTTGCCGGTCTTGAACTCGGCCTTGTCGTTGAGCCAGATGATCGGCGGCTGGCCGTCGATCTGATAACTGAGGATGTGCGCGCCTTGCTGGGCCACCAGCACTTCGGCCTTGCCGTGGCGGATGCGCCAGCAGTTCAGTTCATCCTGTTTCACGGCTTCAACGTTGGGCGTGTTCATGGGCAACTCTCGATCAGACACTGGGGACGACTATCGACCGCAAAACGGTCGCGAGGTTTAACGCGCGCGTGGCGGCACCGAACGGGTGCGACCGCTGCCGTCGATGGCGACGAAAACGAAAACCGCTTCGGTGACCTTGCGCCATTCGCTGGAGAGTGGGTCATCGCTCCACACTTCGACCATCATCTGGATCGAGCTGCGTCCGATTTCCAGGGTCTGGGTATAAAAGGACAACTGCGCGCCGACCGCGACCGGGACGAGGAACGCCATGCGGTCGATGGCGACAGTGGCAACGCGGCCACCGGCCACCCGGCTGGCCATGGCGGTGCCGGCCAGATCCATCTGCGCGACCAGCCAGCCGCCGAAAATATCGCCAAAGCCGTTGGTTTCGCGGGGAAGTGCGGTGATTTGCAGGGCCAGGTCGCCCTGTGGGATCGGATCTTCTTGTTCGAGCTCTATCATGCCGAGGGGCCTCTGACCCATGACTCTTCGTGGGTATTGCGAGTGGTAGCCGTCTTCAAGAAAAACGATTCAACACCGAACACACTGCGTTCGTCACGTTTTCCATCAGGCGCCTAAAGGGAAACTCTGCGAAAAAGGCTAAATCCCGAGCAAAGGACGGGCCAACAACGTTTTCGCACAGCAACCTCTTACAAATCCTGCGCAGGTGGCGAGTATATCGGTCGATAGACCCCGCGACGACCACCCGGTTCTGATTTCGACCGTCAATTACGCGCCTCTATGTGCTTTTTCGAACAATTTGCTATGGTGCCGAACCTGTCCAAGCCACCGCCAGCGTTGTTGTGGCGACAGATTCGACTATAAGAGAAGCCCTTGCCATGACCACAGCGCCTTCGAGCCTCGCGCAGCCCGAGCAACCCGCACGACCGTTGACCCGCAATGACTACAAGACTCTGTCGCTGTCCGCCCTTGGCGGGGCGCTGGAGTTCTACGATTTCATCATCTTCGTCTTCTTCGCCACCGTCGTCGGCAAGCTGTTCTTCCCGGCCGACATGCCCGAGTGGCTGCGATTGATGCAGACCTTCGGCATCTTCGCCGCCGGCTATCTGGCGCGTCCTTTGGGCGGCATCGTCATGGCGCACTTCGGTGACCTGCTGGGGCGCAAGAAGATGTTCACCCTGAGCATTTTCATGATGGCCGTGCCGACGCTGATCATGGGCCTGCTGCCGACCTACGCGCAGATCGGCATCTGGGCGCCGATCCTGTTGCTGCTGATGCGGGTGATCCAGGGCGCCGCTATTGGCGGTGAGGTGCCGGGAGCGTGGGTCTTCGTTTCCGAACACGTACCGCAAAAGCACATCGGTTATGCCTGCGGCACGCTCACCAGCGGCCTGACTGCCGGCATCCTCCTCGGCTCGCTGGTCGCCACTGCGATCAACAGCATTTATACGCCAGCCGAAGTGTCGGATTACGCCTGGCGGATTCCGTTCCTGCTCGGCGGCGTGTTCGGCCTGTTCTCTGTGTACCTGCGCCGCTGGCTGCACGAAACTCCGGTGTTCGCCGAACTGCAATTGCGCAAGGCACTGGCCGAAGAAGTGCCGTTGCGCGCGGTGCTGCGTGATCATCGCGGCGCCATCGCCATTTCGATGCTGCTGACCTGGCTGCTCTCGGCTGGCGTTGTCGTAGTGATCCTGATGACCCCGACCGTGCTGCAAACGGTCTACCACTTCTCGGCGACCACGGCGCTGCAAGCCAACAGTCTGGCGATCGTCTTCCTCAGCCTCGGCTGCATTGGTGCCGGCGCGTTGGCTGATCGCTTCGGCGCCGGTCGCGTCTTCGTCTTTGGCTGCCTCGGTCTGCTGATCAGCTCCTGGACCTTCTACCACAGCCTCGCCGACCACCCGGACTGGCTGTTCCCGCTGTACGCATTGACCGGTTTGCTGGTCGGCACCATCGGCGCGGTGCCGTACGTGATGGTCAAAGCGTTCCCGCCGGTGGTTCGCTTCAGTGGCCTGTCGTTCTCGTACAACGTCGCGTACGCGATCTTCGGTGGCCTGACGCCAATGGTGGTGAGCCTGCTGCTGAAGGAAAGTGCAATGGGGCCTGCCTACTATGTGGCAGTGCTGTGCGGGATGGGGATTGTGGTAGGTGCGTGGCTCTGGAAGAAGGGGCGTTGATTTTCTCTCCCGCCTGATCGTTCCCACGCTCTGCGTGGGAATGCATCCTGTGACGCTCCGCGTCACGTCTCAAATGCGGACGCAGAGCGTCCATGGCGGCGTTCCCACGCAGAGCGTGGGAACGATATGTCGCGACATGCTGGCCTTTCATCCAATTGTCATATTTCAGCCATAGAGTGTTCACATGGCCTGCTGATACTTGGCCCCGACTTAACACACCCTATCTGCTAGGAGTAAAGCATGAAACTGAAGCGTTTGATGGCGGCAATGACTTTTGTCGCTGCTGGCGTTGCGACTGCCAACGCGTTCGCCGCTGTTGACCCTGCTATCCCGAGCTACACCAAGACCACTGGTGTGTCGGGCAACCTGTCCAGCGTCGGTTCCGATACCCTGGCCAACCTCATGACCCTGTGGGCCGAGAACTACAAAAAAGAATACCCGAACGTCAACATCCAGATTCAGGCTGCCGGTTCTTCCACCGCGCCACCTGCACTCACCGAAGGCACCGCCAACCTGGGCCCGATGAGCCGCAAGATGAAGGACAACGAGCTGCAGGCTTTCGAGCAGAAGTACGGCTACAAGCCGACGGCGATCCCGGTTGCCGTGGATGCTCTGGCCGTGTTCGTGCACAAGGACAACCCGATCAAGCACCTGACCATGGCTCAGGTCGATGCGATTTTCTCCTCGACGCGCCTGTGCGGTGCCAAAGCTGACGTCAAGACCTGGGGTGACCTGGGCGTGACCGGTGACCTGGCCAACAAGCCGGTCCAGCTGTTCGGCCGTAACTCGGTGTCCGGCACCTACGGCTACTTCAAGGAAGAAGCCCTGTGCAAAGGTGACTACAAGCCAAACGTCAACGAACAACCAGGTTCGGCGTCGGTGGTGCAGTCGATCAGCAGCTCGCTTAACGGCGTCGGCTACTCGGGCATCGGCTACAAGACCGCCAGCGTGAAAACCGTAGCCCTGGCCAAGAAAGAAGGCGGCGAGTTCATTGAAGACACCGAAGAAAACGCCCTGAACGGCAAGTATCCGCTGTCGCGTTTCCTCTACGTTTACGTCAACAAAGCCCCGAACAAGCCTCTGGCGCCACTGGAAGCCGAGTTCGTGAAGCTGGTGCTGTCGAAACAGGGCCAGGAAGTGGTAGTGAAAGACGGCTACATCCCGCTGCCTGCCAAGGTTGCTGCCAAAGCACTGGCTGACCTCGGTCTGCAAGAAGGCGGCGCTGTCGCCAAGAAGTAACACCGCAGATCCGGGGCAACCCCCCGGACCTGCTGGAACCGTGTAGGAGCTGACGAGTGAAACGAGGCTGCGATCTTTTGATCTGGCCTCTGATCGCAAGATCAAAAGATCGCAGCCTCGGTTCCCTCGACAGCTCCTGCACAGGTTTCACAACCTCGAATTCTCGACTCCGCTGCCGGACTTCCGGCTGGCGGATTTGCTGCGTCACTGCACTGTCATCTTTCTGTCATACAGGATCGCTAGGGTGTGCGCATGAATGATCTGGCCAATTCCCCAATGACTACGTCTTCCCCTCCCAAGCGCATTGATTTCAATACGCCTGAGCTGCAACGCAAGCGCCGCATCCGCGCGCTCAAGGATCGCTTCACCCGTTGGTACGTCCTCGTTGGCGGCCTGGCGGTGCTCGCGGCCATCACCCTGATCTTCTTCTTCCTCGCCTACGTCGTTGCGCCACTGTTTCAAGGCGCCGACCTGACCGCGAAAGACTCGATCACCCCGGCCTGGATGCAGGACGCGGGCAAGCCGCTGATGATCTCGCTCGAAGAGCAGAATCAGGTGGCCATGCGTGTATCCGACAAGGGCCAGGCGCTGTTCTTCGATCTCGACAGTGGCGCTGAATTGAGGCGTGTCGATCTGCCGCTGCCTGCGGGCGCCACTGTGACGTCTATTGGCGAAGACCAGCCGGGTCATCCGCTGGTGGCCGTGGGTCTGTCCAACGGTCAGGCGCTGGTGTTCCGTCATACCTATAAAGTCAGCTATCCCGATGGCAAGAAAACCATCAGCCCGGCCATCGAATATCCCTATGGCGAGGCGCCAATTGCGCTGAACGAAAGCGGCGGCGCGCTGGAGCATGTCAGCCTCAACGCCACCGACTCGACGCTGATGCTGGTCGGCTCCACTGGCTCGCAACTCAATGTGCTGTCGCTGACCAGCGAAGAAAACATGATGACCGGCGAAGTCACCAACGAGCAGACGCGCATCGATCTGCCGCAGATGACCGAGCCGGTGAAAAACATCTTCGTCGACCCGCGCCAGCAGTGGCTGTACGTGGTCAACGGTCGTGCTCAGGCCGACGTGTTCAGCCTGCGCGACAAGAGCCTCAACGGGCGCTACAAACTGCTGGAAAACGCTGACGCCCAAGTCACTGCCACCGCGCAGCTGGTCGGCGGTATCTCGCTGATCGTCGGCGATTCCAAGGGCGGTCTGGCCCAGTGGTTCATGGCTCGCGATACCGATGGCGAGCAGCGTCTGAAGCAGATCCGCACCTTCCAGATGGGCACCACGCCGATCGTTGAAATCGCTGCCGAAGAACGCCGCAAAGGCTTCCTCGCCCTTGATGCCAGCGGCAAGCTCGGCGTGTTCCACAGCACCGCACACCGCACGTTGCTGGTCGATCAGGTGGTTGAAGGCCAGGGCCTGTTTGGTCTGTCGCCGCGCGCCAACCGGGTGATCGTCGAAGCCGGCGGCAAGCTGCAACCGCTGCTGCTCGACAACCCGCACCCGGAAGTATCGTGGAGCGCGCTGTGGAGCAAGGTCTGGTACGAGAACTACGACGAGCCTAAATACGTCTGGCAATCGACCGCCGCCAACACCGATTTCGAACCGAAACTGAGCCTGTCGCCGCTGACCTTCGGCACCCTGAAAGCCGCGTTCTACGCCATGCTGCTGGCCGCGCCACTGGCCGTCGCTGCGGCGATCTACACCGCGTACTTCATGGCGCCGGGCATGCGCCGCAAGGTCAAACCGGTGATCGAGCTGATGGAAGCGATGCCGACGGTGATCCTCGGTTTCTTTGCCGGCCTGTTCCTCGCGCCGTACGTAGAAGGCCATCTGCCGGGCATCTTCAGCCTGCTGATGTTGCTGCCGATCGGCATTCTGGTCGCCGGTTTCACCTTCAGCCGCCTGCCCGAGTCGATCCGCCTGAAAGTCCCGGACGGCTGGGAAAGTGCGCTGCTGATTCCGGTGATCCTGTTTGTGGGCTGGCTCTCGCTCTACATGAGCCCGTTCATGGAGAACTGGTTCTTCGGCGGCGACATGCGCATGTGGATCTCCCATGACCTGGGCATCACTTACGACCAGCGCAACGCTCTGGTGGTCGGTCTGGCCATGGGTTTCGCGGTGATCCCGAACATCTACTCGATCGCCGAAGACGCCGTGTTCAGTGTGCCGCGCGGCCTGACCCTGGGTTCGCTGGCCCTGGGTGCGACGCCATGGCAGACCATGACCCGCGTGGTGATCCTGACCGCAAGCCCGGGCATCTTCTCGGCGCTGATGATCGGCATGGGCCGTGCGGTCGGCGAAACCATGATCGTGCTGATGGCCACCGGCAACACCCCGGTCATGGAGATGAACCTGTTCGAAGGCCTGCGCACCCTGGCCGCCAACGTCGCGGTGGAAATGCCCGAGTCGGAAGTCGGCGGCAGCCACTACCGCGTGCTGTTCCTCTCGGCGCTGGTGCTGCTGCTGTTCACCTTCGTCATGAACACCCTGGCAGAACTGATTCGTCAGCGTCTGCGCAAGAAATACTCGTCGCTTTAAGCAAAGGTAGAAGTCTGTGAAACAGAACTCCCTGAAAGGATGGTTCAAGAGCGGCGCCCCGGGCGTCTGGATCAGCGGTGGCGCGGTGTCCATCGCGGTCATCATGACCATTGGTCTGTTGGCGGTGATTGCCGTGCGCGGTCTCGGTCACTTCTGGCCGGCGGACCTGATCCACGCGCATTACGACGTACCGGGCCAGGCCAATCACCTGGTGATCGGCGAAGTGGTGCAGAAAGAAGAAGTGCCGCGCGCACGTCTGAAGAGCGCCGGTCTGCCGGTGCCGGACGAAGGTCCGGAATTCATGACCCGCGAGCTGATCAAGGTCGGCAACCGTGACCTGAACGGCAACGACTTCACCTGGATCGTCGGCGAGTGGCTGACCAAGCAGACCACACCGCCAGAATTGATGGCGATCGAGCGTCGCGAGTGGGGCAACTTCTACGGCTACCTGGTCAACGTCAAACAGGACGGCAAGGTCATCGCCGAAGGCGAGGCCGCTTGGCCTGAACTGCAAGCGCGCATCGATCGGGTGAACGATCTTGCGGCTCAACTGAAGACGCTGGAAAAAACCGACATCGGCGCAATCAATGCCGGCCTCGAGCGAATCCGTCTGCACGGGCGCAAACTGGAGCTGGAGGGCAAACTCGACGCCACCGCACAAGCGGACATGGAGTCCGAGCGCGCCGAGCTGGACGCGCGCTACAAAGACATCGAAGCACGTCTGTCTGATTTGCATGCACAGTTCAACCGCGACGCCTTGACCGCCCGTGACGCCAACGGCAAGGAAATCGAAATCGGTCTGGGCAAAGTCGTGCATGCCTACCAGCCAAACGGCATGAGCACCTTGACCAAGGTTGGTTTCTACTTCAGCAAGATCTGGGAATTCCTCTCCGACGACCCGCGTGAAGCGAACACCGAAGGCGGGATCTTCCCGGCGATCTTCGGCACTGTGATGATGACCCTGATCATGGCGATGATCGTTACACCGTTCGGCGTGCTGGCAGCGGTGTACCTGCGCGAATATGCCAAGCAGAACACCCTGACTCGCGTCATTCGTATCGCGGTGAACAACCTCGCCGGCGTACCGGCGATCGTTTACGGCGTGTTCGGTCTGGGCTTCTTCGTCTACGTGCTGGGTGGTTCGGTCGACCGCTTGTTCTTCCCTGAAGCACTGCCGGCGCCGACCTTTGGTACGCCGGGCCTGCTCTGGGCCTCGCTGACCCTGGCGCTGCTGGCAGTGCCGGTGGTGATTGTGGCGACCGAAGAAGGTCTGGCGCGGATTCCTCGTACCGTGCGTGAAGGCTCGTTGGCCCTCGGCGCGACCAAAGCGGAAACGCTGTGGAAAATCGTTATCCCGATGGCCAGCCCGGCCATGATGACCGGGATGATCCTCGCCGTGGCCCGTGCCGCCGGTGAAGTGGCGCCGCTGATGCTGGTGGGTGTGGTGAAACTGGCGCCGTCGCTGCCGGTGGACGGCAACTACCCGTACCTGCACCTGGACCAGAAGATCATGCACCTGGGCTTTCACATTTACGACGTCGGCTTCCAGAGCCCCAACGTCGAAGCAGCCCGCCCGCTGGTGTACGCCACCGCGCTGCTGCTGGTGCTGGTGATCGCGACGCTGAACCTGTCGGCGGTGTATATCCGCAACCACCTGCGCGAAAAATACAAAGCACTGGATAGCTGATTTTGCAGCACTGATTTTTATGTGGGAGCGAGCCTGCTCGCGAAGGCATCACCGCGGTTTCATAGACAAACCGCAGCGCCTGAATCGCGAGCAGGCTCACTCCTACAAAACCGGACCGAATTTGTTAGCACAGGGAGCCTCCCATGCAGCACGAAACACACAGCCACGGCATCAACATGTCTGCCCTGGGCCGCGACAAGCAGAGCCTCAACCTGGCGCAGGAAACCGTCGCCATCGAAGTGCCGGGCCTGAGCCTGTACTACGGCGACAAACAGGCACTGTTCGACGTCAGCATGAACATCCCGAAGCAGCGTGTGACCGCGTTCATCGGCCCGTCCGGCTGCGGTAAGTCGACGCTGCTGCGTACCTTCAACCGGATGAACGATCTGGTCGACGGATGCCGTGTCGAGGGCGCGATCAACCTGTACGGCAACAACATCTATCGCAAGGGCGAAGACGTTGCCGAACTGCGTCGTCGCGTCGGCATGGTGTTCCAGAAGCCCAACCCGTTCCCGAAGACCATCTACGAAAACGTGGTCTATGGCCTGCGCATCCAGGGCATCAACAAGAAGCGCATCCTCGACGAAGCCGTTGAATGGGCGTTGAAAGGCGCGGCATTGTGGGACGAGGTCAAAGACCGTCTGCACGACTCGGCCCTCGGCCTGTCCGGCGGTCAGCAACAGCGTCTGGTGATCGCGCGCACCATCGCGGTCGAGCCGGAAGTGCTGCTACTCGACGAACCGTGCTCCGCTCTGGACCCGATCTCGACGCTGAAAGTCGAAGAGCTGATCTACGAGCTGAAATCCAAGTTCACCATCGTCATCGTGACCCACAACATGCAACAGGCGGCGCGGGTGTCCGACTACACCGCGTTCATGTACATGGGCAAACTGGTGGAATTCGGCGACACCGATACTCTGTTCACCAATCCGGCGAAGAAGCAGACCGAAGACTACATCACCGGTCGCTATGGCTGATTGGAGCAGCTGCACGCCGCAAGCTTCAAGCGGCAAGAAATAATTGGTGCGATATCAGGACTTATACATAACTGCTTGAAGCTTGCAGCTTGAAGCTTGCAACTTTCGCGGAGCGAACAATGATTTCCAAAGAAGGCCTTACCCATCACATTTCCGCGCAGTTCAACGCTGAACTGGAGGAAGTGCGCAGTCACCTCCTTGCCATGGGCGGGCTGGTCGAGAAGCAGGTCAACGACGCGGTCACGGCGCTGATCGAGGCCGACTCCGGCCTGGCTCAGCAGGTCCGTGAGATCGACGACCAGATCAACCAGATGGAACGCAACATCGACGAAGAATGCCTGCGCATTCTCGCCCGTCGTCAGCCGGCAGCCTCTGACCTGCGTTTGATCATCAGCATTTCCAAATCGGTGATCGACCTCGAGCGTATCGGCGACGAAGCCACCAAGATCGCCCGTCGTGCCATCCAGCTGTGCGAAGAAGGCGAAGCGCCGCGCGGTTACGTCGAGGTTCGTCACATTGGCGACCAGGTGCGCAACATGGTTCGTGATGCGCTGGACGCCTTCGCGCGTTTCGACGCCGATCTGGCCTTGTCGGTGGCGCAGTACGACAAGATCATCGACCGCGAATACAAAACCGCCCTGCGTGAGCTGGCCACTTACATGATGGAAGACCCGCGCTCTATCTCGCGGGTGCTGAGCATCATCTGGGTCCTGCGTTCACTGGAGCGCATCGGCGATCATGCGCGCAACATCTCCGAACTGGTGATCTACCTGGTGCGCGGCACCGACGTGCGCCACATGGGCCTCAAGCGCATGAAAGAAGAAGTTGAAGGCACAAGCGCTGAAACCGCTAATGTTCCGGGCGAAGCTGACGATAAGTAAGATTGCCTGAGAAAAGCGCCCGGCCCTCTGGCCGGGCGTTTTTGTTTCTGCTTTTCAGAAGCGGATTCGTATTAAAAGCAGCACCCGCGAACGAAAAGTCCCGGCGTGACTGAAGAGTTTTGGCAATGTGCCATCAGCCAGCGTTATGCTTGCCGGGATTTTAATAGGGGTGTTGGATGAGCAAGATCAGTGTGTTGGTCGTGGACGATGCTTCGTTCATTCGTGACCTGGTGAAAAAGTGCCTGCGTAATTACTTCCCGGGGATCCGCACCGAGGACGCCATCAACGGCAAAAAGGCCCAGGCCATGCTGGCCAAAGAGGCTTTCGACCTGGTGCTGTGCGACTGGGAAATGCCGGAAATGTCCGGCCTCGAACTGCTGACCTGGTGCCGCGAGCAGGACAACCTCAAGACCATGCCGTTCGTCATGGTCACCAGCCGTGGTGACAAGGAAAACGTCGTGCAGGCGATTCAGGCCGGCGTATCCGGTTACGTCAGCAAGCCGTTCACCAACGAGCAGCTGCTGACCAAGGTCAAGCAGGCACTGAACAAGGTCGGCAAGCTCGACACCTTGATGAACAGCGCGCCGACCAAGATGAATTCGGCATTCGGCAACGATTCCCTGAGCGCACTGACCGGCGGCAAGCCTGCCGTGGTCGGCGGCGCTGCGGCCAGGCCTGCCGCTGCTGCACCCGCTCCAGCCGCTGCGCCGTCGCGCGGTTTGCTCAACAGCCCGCCAGTTCAGGCGCCCGGTGCATCCAAGGCGCCGGTGGGCGGTCGGGGTCAGGGCCAGTTGCGCCTGCCGAGCGGTACTCAGCAATGCGTGATCAAGGCCTTGAGCATCAAGGAAGCCCTGCTGGTAGTGAAGCGCACCGAAACCCTGCCGCAGATCCTCGACAGCGCCGTGCTCGATCTGGAGCAGGGCGACAACGCCGAGATCGCGCGCCTCAATGGTTACCTGCACGCCATCGTCGCCCACGAGCAGAAAGCCGACAGCGACTGGCTGCAACTGACCTTCCGTTTTGTCGACCAGGATGCGCAGAAGCTCGACTACATCTCGCGCCTGATCGCCCGGGGCACGGCGCAGAAGCATTTCGTACCCGGCGCGTAAGCTTCGTCGCCCGATAGGCCGCCTTCGCGAGCAGGCTCGCTCCCACCCTGGAACGCATTCCAAATGTGGGAGCGAGCCTGCTCGCGAAGGGGCCAGCCAAAACACCACTTGTCTCCCGTGCTCTGATCGTTCCCACGCGCAGCAAAGGAATGCCTCAACCGGACGCTCCGTGTCCTCTGTGCAGGGGACGCAGAGCGTCCCGGGCTGCATCCCCACGCAGAGCGTGGGGACGATCATTTGAAACATCTGTCGACTAGCCTGGTCTGTCTCAGCTGCTAGGCTGATTCCCAGGCCTTCCTTCGACAGACTTTTGCCCATGCTCGCGCGCCTGCTGTTTTTCTGCGGTCTCTGCCTGGCCTCCCAGCTGGCGATGGCCATGACCATCTACAAATCCACCGATGCCAACGGCGTGGTCTCGTACAGCGACCGCCCGAGCAAAGGCGCGAAAGTGTTCGTGTTTCAGGACCGCATGGTCGAGCGCCTCGACCGCCAGGTGTACCTGGACATCAAGAAGCAGAAGGGCGTCGACGTGGTGTTTGCGCGCAACGATCTGTACGCGCCGGTCGAGGTTGCCCTGGCCTTCATCGGCACGAGCAATGTGCGTGGCGCGCCAGCGCAGGCGATCCGTCGCGTGCTGCCACCGCGCAGCAACACGCGGCTGGCGCTGCTGACGGCGATCAGTCGTGACCAGCCGCTGGTATATTCGCCGCAGTTCCAGTATTCGCTGGGCGACCCCGCAGGCACCGCGCAGAGCTATCGCTATCCGCTGCCCTGGCGTGGCGGGCCGTTTCGCCTGAGTCAGGGCGCCAACGGCCAATACAGCCACTACGGGCCGAAGAACCGCTACGCCATGGACATCGCCATGCCGGTGGGCACGCCGATCATCGCTGCGCGAGCGGGAGTGGTGGTCAAGACCGAGAACTCCCAGAGCGGGCGCGGCACCGATGCCTCCGGCAATTTCGTCCGGGTGCTGCACGACGACGGCACCATGGGCGTGTACCTGCACCTGAAACAGGGTTCGGTGAGCGTGCGCGAAGGCCAGCGGGTCAAGGTCGGCAGCCCGCTGGCGCTGTCCGGCAACACCGGCAACAGCAGCGGCCCGCACCTGCATTTCGTGGTGCAGCGCAATACCGGCGAAGGGCTGGTATCCATTCCCTATCAGTTCAACCAGCCGCTGGGGGCGTTGCCCAACTTTGCGTTGGGCAAGCAGTAGGCGCGATAGGGTGTTGAGGGTTCTTGTGGCGAGGGGATTTATCCCCGTTGGGCCGCGAAGCGGCCCCAAATATTGCAACTCTGTACTAACTGACTGCATTCAATGGTTTTGGGACGGCTGCGCCGTCCAACGGGGATAAATCCCCTCGCCACAAGAGCCCCCCAAACTCCCATCAATCGAGCATCAACACCTTGGCCAGAACAATCTTCGGCCCTTTCATCTTCTTGATGATGATGCGCAGGCCTTCGACTTCCAGCACTTCTTCCTCTTCCGGCACCCGTTTCAGGGTTTCGTAAACCAGCCCGGCAAGGGTTTCCGCTTCGATGTGATCGAGATCGATGCCCAGCAGACGTTCGACCTTGAACAACGGCGTATCGCCACGCACCAGCAGCTTGCCTGGCTGATAGGCGAGAATGCCGCGCTCTGCCTTGCGGTGTTCGTCCTGAATGTCGCCGACCAGCACTTCCAGCACGTCTTCCATGGTCAGGTAGCCGATGATGTTGCCGTCAGCCTCTTCGACCACGGCGAAGTGCGAGCCACCCTTGCGGAACTGCTCCAGCAGCTGCGAAAGCGGCATGTGCCGCGACACGCGCTCCAGCGGGCGGGTCAGCTCGGCCAGGTTGAACGACTCTGGAATGTGGTCCAGCGCGGCCAGTTCCAGCAGCAGATCCTTGATGTGCAGCAGGCCGACGAACTCCTGGCGCTCGCTGTCGTACACCGGATAACGGCTGAACTTGTGGCGACGGAACATCGCCAGGATTTCCTTCAGCGGCGCGTTGAACTCCAGGGTGATCAGGTCTTCGCGGGAGTTGGCCCAGTCGACCACTTCCAGCTCGCCCATTTCCACCGCCGAAGCCAACACGCGCATGCCCTGATCGCTCGGATCCTGGCCACGGCTGGAGTGCAGGATCAGTTTCAGTTCTTCGCGGCTGTAATGGTGTTCATGGTGCGGGCCGGGTTCACCTTGCCCGGCGATACGCAAAATCGCGTTGGCGCTGGCATTGAGCAGGTAGATCGCCGGGTACATCGCCCAGTAGAACAGGTACAGCGGCACCGCCGTCCACAGCGACAAAAGCTCGGGTTTGCGGATCGCCCACGACTTGGGCGCCAGCTCGCCGACCACGATGTGCAGGTACGAAATGATGAAGAACGCGGTGAAGAACGACACGCCTTTGATGATCTCGGGCGAGTCGACGCCGACTGCGCTCAGCAGCGGCTCGAGAATATGCGCGAACGCCGGTTCACCGACCCAGCCCAGGCCAAGGGAGGCGAGGGTGATGCCGAGCTGACACGCCGACAGGTAGGCATCGAGCTGACTGTGCACGGTGCGCAGGATGTGTCCGCGCCAGCCATGTTGTTCAGCGATGGCCTCGACCCGGGTCGAGCGCAGTTTGACCATGGCGAATTCCGCCGCAACGAAAAAGCCGTTGAGCAAAACCAGGATCAGAGCAAAAAGAATCATGCCGAAGTCGGCAAAAATGGTCGCGAGGGACAAGCCAGGGGAAGGGTCCATGATGGAGTTTTGCGGGTTCCGTGTGATTCGAAATTAGGGAGAAACAGCGCCTGAAAGGCAGGCACAAGTCAGCCAATGTAGCGGCTGACCGTGCGATTGCCTAGTGGCGTGTGCCGGGCGGCATCACTCGGTGGCGCTGATCGCCCGTGCGCTGGCCACTTGGGCCGGGGCGAAATGGCAGGTAAACGTGCTGCCGTGGCCGGGCACGCTGCTGATCTCCATTCGCGCGCGGTGGCGCAGCAGCACGTGCTTGACGATGGCCAGGCCGAGGCCGGTCCCCCCGGTGTTGGAGTTGCGGCTGGAATCGACGCGGTAGAAACGCTCGGTCAGGCGCGGCAGGTGTTTGCTGTCGATACCGATGCCGGAATCCTGCACGCTAAGGTGCGCGCCCTGATCGTCGCCCCACCAGCGAATGCGGATGTTGCCTTCGGCCGGAGTGTACTTGACTGCGTTGAACACCAGATTGGAGAACGCGCTGCGCAACTCCGCTTCGCTGCCCTTGAGCAGCACTCCGGCATTGGCCTCGAGGCTGATGCGCTGGTTCTTTGCCCCGGACAACTGCTGCGCATCGCTGGTGATCGATTGCAGCAAGGTGTCGATCTGCACTGGCTGGTTGTCCGACGGATAGTCGGTGGCTTCCAGCTTGGCCAGCAGCAACAGGTCGTTGAGCAGTGTCTGCATGCGCCCGCCCTGTTGTTGCATCTGTTGCAGGGCTCGGCTCCAGCGCGGGTTCACTTCTTCGACATTGTCCAGCAGGGTTTCCAGATAGCCGCAGATCACCGTGAGCGGTGTGCGCAGCTCGTGGGAGACGTTGGCAATGAAGTCCTTGCGCATCTGTTCCAGCTGATGAATGCGCGTCACGTCGCGGACCAGCATCAGGTGTTCATTGTTGCCGTAGCGGGTCAGGTACAGCTGAATGCGCACGCGATCGTTGGTCGGCGAAGGGATTTCCAATGGCTCGGCGAAGCTGTCCTGCTCGAAGTATTCCTTGAAGCGCGGATGGCGCACCAGGTTGGTCACCGGTTGGCCGCTGTCCTGCGGAGTCTTCAGGCCGAGCAGGGTTTCGGCGGCGCGGTTCCACCATTCGAGATTGCCGTCGCTGTCGAGCATGATGACTGCGTCTTTCAGCGCGGCGGTGGATTCCTGCACCCGGTCGATCACCGCTTGCAGACGCCCGCGCACCCGTTGGTCGCGGCGTTGCAGGTGATAGATGCTGTCGAACACCTCGCCCCACAGACCATAGCCATCGGGCGGCGCTTCGTCGGGTTGGTGCTGGCGCAGCCATTCGTGCAGACGCAGCAATTGCTTGAGCGTCCAGGCCAGATATAGGCCCAGACCCGCCGCGAGGCTCCAGCCGTAATAGCCGGTGATCAGGCCGATCACCAGGCAGGCGGTGACCAGCAACAGCATGTGGCGAATCAGGGTGCCATGCCAGTTTTGATTCACGAGGGCGTCCTTAGCCGCAGCTTCAAGTTTCAAGCCGCAAGCTCCAAGCTAAAACGGATCGGCTTTCACTTGCCGCTTGTAGCTGGAAACTTGCAGCTGCTTTTACGCTTTTGTGGAGAACCGGTAGCCGGTGCCGCGCACGGTTTGTACCAGATTTTCGTAAGCGTCGCCGAGGGCCTTGCGCAGGCGCCGGATGTGCACGTCGACGGTGCGTTCTTCGACGTAGACGTTGCCGCCCCAGACCTGGTCGAGCAACTGGCCACGGGTGTAGGCGCGTTCCTGATGGGTCATGAAGAATTGCAGCAGGCGGTATTCGGTCGGGCCCATCTCGGCGGGTTTGCCGTCGATGGTCACGCGGTGGCTGATCGGGTCGAGCAGCAGGCCGCCGACTTCGATCGGCGCTTCGCCATCGGTCGGTCCAGCGCGGCGCAGCACAGCCTTGAGGCGGGCGACCAGTTCACGCGGGGAAAACGGTTTGGTGATGTAGTCGTCGGCGCCGACTTCCAGGCCCTGGATCTTGTTGTCCTCTTCGCCCTTGGCGGTGAGCATGATGATCGGGATGTCCCCGGTCAGCTCGTCACGCTTGAGGCGCCGTGCCAGTTCGATGCCCGAGGTGCCGGGCAGCATCCAGTCGAGCAGGATCAGGTCCGGCTTGCGGTCGACGATGATGGCGTGAGCCTGCTGCGAGTTCTCTGCCTCGAGGCAGTCATAGCCGGCCATTTCCAACGCCACGGCGATCATTTCGCGAATGGGCGCTTCGTCGTCGACGATCAGAATGCTCCTGCCAACCATGCCTTAATCCTCTTGTCATTTAACTGTCTTGCGCCGCATTAGATAACGGAATTATTGCAGTCGTGTGACAGTATTTCAGGCCCGCAACATTTGCACCCATCCTCGACTAAGCTCTAAGTCCGAATCCTGACAACCACAAAAGAAGGTTTCCATGACTCAGATGACTGCTTCGTTCAAAGCCCTGCTGATGGCCGCCGCCCTGACAATACCGGGGCTGGCCATGGCGGCCGATCCGGCGATGGAGAAGGACGGCATGTACACCGACCACAAGGGCATGACCCTGTACACCTTCGCCAAGGACTCCGCTGGCAAGTCCGCGTGCAACGACAAGTGCGCGGCAAACTGGCCGCCGTTGATGGCGCAGGCGGGTGACAAATCCATGGGCGACTGGACGGTGATCAAGCGTGACGACGGCACGATGCAGTGGGCCTACCAAGGCATGCCGTTGTACACCTTCGTGATGGACAAGAAGGCCGGCGACATGACCGGCGACGGCAAAATGGACGGCGCGTGGAAAGTCGCCAAGGCCAAATAGATGCAACCCAGACGCTGTGGGAGCGAGCCTGCTCGCGAAAACGATGTGTCAGTTATCGCAGAGGTGACTGACATGACGCCTTCGCGAGCAGGCTCGCTCCCACAGGTGTCATGCATTAGCGCAGTGCGTAATCCAGCACGATCCCGACAAATATCGCCAACCCTGCCCAGTGGTTGTGCAAAAAGGCCTGGAAGCAGCGCATGCGGTCCTTGCTGCGTGTGTACCAGAACTCCCACGCATAACATCCCGCAGCTACCAGCAAGCCGAGGTGGAACCAGATCCCCAGTTCGAACTTCGATCCGGCCAGGATCAGGCAGGCCAGCGACAATGCCTGCAAGCTGAGGATGATCACCCGATCCGCCTCGCCAAACAGAATCGCCGTGGATTTCACGCCGATCTTCAGATCGTCATCACGATCGGTCATCGCGTAATAAGTGTCGTAGCCCACCGTCCACAGCAGGTTGGCAATCCACAGCAGCCACGCCGCCGCTGGCAACTCGCCGGTCTCGGCGGTAAAGGCCATCGGCATACCCCAGGAGAACGCCGCGCCCAGTACCACTTGCGGGTAGTAGGTGTAGCGCTTCATGAACGGATAAGTGAACGCCAGCGCCAGACCGCCGAGCGACAGCCAGATCGTCGGCGCATTGGTGCACAGCACCAGCAGAAAACTGATGCCCATCAGCACGGCAAAGAACACCAGCGCTTCCTTGGAGCTGATCCGGCCAGCGGCGAGCGGCCGTTGCGCGGTGCGTTTGACGTGGCCGTCGACCTTGCGGTCGGCCCAGTCGTTGATCACGCAACCACCGGCACGGGTCAGCACCACGCCGAGGACGAAGATGACGATGTTGGCCAGCGACGGCGAACCCTTGCCGGCAATCCACAACGCCCACAGCGTCGGCCACAGCAGCAGGTAAATGCCGATCGGCTTGTCCATGCGCGTCAACTGAACGAAATCCCAGGCGCGCGGGTTCAGACGGTTGAGGGACTTGAGCAGGCTTTGATACATCAGCAGTTCTCCGGATGGGCGCGGGCGGCGTCCCACAGGCTCGGCAGGAAGATTTCCGCGACCAGCACGCTCAGCGCGCCACGGTCGAAACGCGAACGCCGGCCCCACAGGTCAGGGGCTTGCACCGCTGGCGGCAACCATTGTTCGGGGTAGCGGCAGACTTCGATCGCGCGGCGCTGGAACGCCTGATCACAAAACAGCAGTTCACCCAGCGAGCGGCTGCCCAGTTCATCCATGTGCAAACCATCGCCTTGCAGAGCCGCCCGCGAGGCGACGCTGCGGGCAAACACCCAGGCTTCGCCATGACCACGCAAATACACCTCACGCACCCAGCCTTCGCTGCCCTCGGCCAGATCCAGCGCCGCGCATTCATCAGCGCGCAGGGTGTCCCAGCCTTCGAACAGCGGCGACACGCTGAAGCCATCCTCGGACAAACGGGTCAAACGGCGGGTCAGCGAACCTTCGTCGAACAACCAGTCCAGGGTCAACGGATCGGGGCGGGGCGTCAGGCGGTCTTGGGTCAGCCAGAGCGGGGCGGGGCAGGCATTTGAATGTTGCACAATGAGTCATTATTGGCCGCAAATGAGGCGGCGAGCTTACCATGGCAGGCGACAGGATTGAGCGGCGCCGGCCGCCGTTGCGCCGAACAGGCTTGCATCTGCGCGGCACCCTCAGTACAAAACGCCCTGAGCAGGATGGCAGCGCAACACCCATCGACCGTCCGCGCCGGCACTACGCCTGAACCCTGAGGAAGTACCTGAATGAAGAAGTGGCAATGTATCGTCTGTGGCCTGATCTATAACGAAGCCGAGGGCTGGCCGGATGACGGCATCGCGGCGGGCACCCGCTGGGAAGACGTACCGGCAGACTGGCTGTGTCCCGACTGCGGCGTCGGCAAAATGGACTTCGAAATGATTGAAATCAACTAAGCAAATAGAGGAGTAAGGCATGAGCGCACCAGTCGTCATCATCGGCACCGGGCTTGCGGGCTACAACCTGGCCCGCGAGTTTCGCAAGCTCGACAGCGAAACCCCGCTGCTGCTGATCACCGCCGATGACGGCCGCTCTTACTCCAAGCCGATGCTCTCCACCGGCTTCGGCAAGAACAAGGACGCCGACGGCCTGAGCATGGCCGAGCCCGGCGCCATGGCCGAGCAGTTGAAGGCCGAAGTGCGCACCCACACGCGCATCAGCGGTATCGACGCCGGCCACAAACGCTTGTGGATCGGCGAAGAAGCCGTGCCCTATCGCGACTTGATTCTGGCCTGGGGCGCGGAAACCGTGCGTGTGCCGATCGAAGGCGACGGCGGGGAACTGGTGTTCCCGATCAACGATCTGGAAGACTACGCGCGCTTCCGTGCCGCAGCGGCGGGCAAGCGTCGGGTCTTGGTACTCGGCGCCGGGCTGATCGGCTGTGAATTCGCCAATGACCTGATCCTCGGCGGCTACGAAGTGCAACTGGTCGCGCCGTGCGAACAGGTCATGCCAATGCTCTTGCATCCTGCCGCGGCGGCGGCCGTGCAGGCCGGGCTGGAAAGTATCGGGGCGAAGTTTCACCTCGGCCCGGTGCTGACCCGGCTGGAGAAAGTCGCCGATGGCCTGGAAGCGCACCTGTCCGACGGTCAGATCATCCCGTGCGATGTGGTGGTCTCGGCGATCGGTCTGCGCCCGCGCATCGATCTGGCAGCGGCTGCCGGCGTGCAGGTCAATCGCGGCGTGATGGTCGATCGTTACCTGAAGACCTCCCACGCCAACATCTACGCCTTGGGTGACTGCGCCGAAGTCGACGGGCTCAATCTGCTTTACGTGATGCCGCTGATGAGCTGCGCGCGCGCTTTGGCGCAAACCCTCGCTGGAAACCCGACTGCGGTCAGCTACGGGCCGATGCCGATCACCGTGAAAACCCCGGTGTGCCCGCTGGTGGTTTCGCCGCCGCCACGGGGCAGCGAAGGCATTTGGAGCGTCGAAGGGCAGGGCGCCGACATCAAAGCGCTATGCCACAGTGCCGACGGTCAGTTGCTCGGTTACGCCCTGACCGGCGGGGCAGTCATGGAAAAACTGGCCCTGAACAAACAGCTGCCGCCGCTGCTGGCGTAAATGCCGGTCGTTCTGTCGCAAACACCGCTCTTTTGCCCCGACAAAGGTCTTGGGGAGACTGGCGCCGCCGTTGGCGGCGTGCCATTCTCACTCCCGTCTGCCGCAGAGTAGAGCCTGCGGCGCCTTGGGCGCTGTTCCAACGAGAACAGCACGGACATAACAACAAAAAACCGTCAAAGGGGCTTCACTAATGCGTAAACCAGAACTCGCCGCTGCAATCGCCGAAAAGGCAGACCTGACCAAAGAACAGGCCAATCGCGTCCTCAACGCCGTCCTCGAAGAAATCACCGGCGCCCTGCACCGCAAGGACAGCGTGACGCTGGTCGGCTTCGGCACCTTCCTGCAACGCCACCGCGGCGCCCGCACCGGCAAAAACCCGCAGACCGGCGAACCGGTCAAGATCAAGGCCAGCAACACCGTGGCATTCAAGCCAGGCAAATCGTTGAAAGACAGCGTCAATCCTTGATGGCGGCGTGCTTCCCTGAATGACGGGGAGAACCGCAAATGAGAAATGGGCACACCGATTGCGGTCGGGTGCCCATTTTTTGTACATCTACCATCCGTCCGGATACTTAATGATTATCCATAGGTAGCCAAAACCATATGGGCAAAATCTCTCTTGCTTAATTTTTGCTCGGTATTTTGATGGAGATATGCACGCCATGCGGATTCAAGCATGGCCCCGTCGAATTCTCCGTCCGTAGCGATATATGTAGTGGCGTCGTCCTTTACAGCTTGCACATAGTGCTTCGAAAGGCTTTTGATTTCTTCCGACGTCGTATAAAACGGCACGGTTGTTGTGAAGAGCAACATAGCCCCCGTTGATGATAAAGGGCCTTTAAACAGGCAAATTTTTGCAATGCACATTTCAGCCGAAACAGAGGTGCTGATAAAAAGCAAAATTAAGGCTGGAATCGTGATCCGTTTTTTGAAAAAGCTAGTGCCCATGTCTAATTGAACTCCTTGTCCTTAATTGCGCCGCCAAGCGCACTGCATGTCTTTTTGAGTCGAGAAAGGATTACGTCAGAGCGCTACACAATCGAATCAATATCCAGATGAAACGGCGCGCCAACTGTATGCCCACCGGTCATCGCGGCGATAGCGGCGTCGTGGTCTTCAGCGGCTGGCGGGATCATCGCCAGTTGCTCCTGAACCAGGTTTTCAGGATGGGCGTTCCAGCGCAGCAGACCTTCCTCGACCCATTCGGGCTGGTCGGCATAGCTGCCGTAAACGTCGACCTCGGTGACCCGTTGACTGCGCAGCGCTGTCAGGCGGGCCATGGTCATGCTGATCTTGTCTATTTCCTGATTGAGCATCAGCGTCTTGTGCGCGCGCTCCTGCTCTCGCACGTAAGAACGGTGGTTGTTTTGCAGATCGCGCTTAACGGCCCGCAGCTGTTGCTGAATATTCTCCAGGGCGCTGCTGATCCATTCGTATTCGCGATTGGTCACCAGCGAACGCTTGAGCTGCAGTGCTTCCTGCCAACGGCGCAAGCTGGCCCAGCAGCCGGGGATGTAGCTGCCGACCATTGAGTGGTGACCCCGGTCGAACAACTGCCGCAGAAACGATCCGCGTTCGGGCAAGCCGTTGGTAGCGCGCAGGGCCTTGGCGCAGCCGTGATCGACGATCGTGCTGCAACCCGGCTCCCAGAGAAGGGAGGATCGGTGGTCCTTGTCGAACTCAACGGGCATGAAATGGCGCAAAGCACCGTGATGCCCATAGTCGTCGCCAAAGAAATTGATGATTCCCCAGATCAGCAGGCCGAGGCCGGCGACCGGGGTGAAGCTCAGCACCACGGCGTTGGTTGCGTACATCGGCCCAGGCTTGGCAAAGGTGTTCATCCAGGTCGCCGGCACGCTCGGTACCGGATCGTTCTGATTGACGATGCGGTGATGCACCAGCGATCTGGCGCTTTCGATGAAGGTGGTGTCGCCGGCGCGGGGGGCGCCGTAGGTGTAGAGCACGATTTGCGGGGAGAACTCCAGGTTGCGTCTCAGCATCTCGGACAGGATCAGTGCAACTGCACCGCCCAGACTGTGACCCGTGATCAGCAGCTTTTGCCCGCTGTAGAATTTTTCCAGATAAGTCACGATAAATGGATAAGCCGCCAAAGCGCCACCGTAGAAACCGCGGTGCACTTTGCCTTCGCCTTCGGCAAAGGGAACCTGATAGGCATCGCCGTCACGCCGGCCGTCGGGCCAGATCTCACTGGTACCGCGTACGCTGATCAGGATCAGTTCGTCGTGGTGGCAGATAAAGGCCTGGGTATCAGTACTGTTGTCTTTGTTACGGTCATCGAGACAGTGCAACTTGGCCGGGTGTTCTTGTTCGTCGCCCAACGCGGGGTCATTCACTTCGGGGTAAAGGTTCGGGTCGAACGGCACCACCTCCAGGCGTTTCGAATACGGCACGTCTTCGTACAGTGGGTAGTATTTCTGCGTTTGCGAGTCATCGACCTTCCACAACTCATCGAACTGCGGTAGCGCGTGGCCGAACCAGTTGCTGCTGCTGGGCTGTAGCGGAAAGCTTACCGTGTCGGTCTGCACCGGTTGAGTGTTGGGTTGCTGTCCGAAATCGGTGTAGCTCAGCGTCGCCATCACCGACAGCTGATAAAGGTTAAGCGCGCAGAACGCTTCGCCTGTCGACAGCATTGGCCGTAGCGCTCTCATCGGACGTACTTCCAGCACATGATGTTTGTTCGGCAGCAGCGCGACGCCTTTGGGCGGTGGCGGGGAAAACCCCAGTTCGACGGTGGCCATCTCCGCCGCACTCAAGATGGTGTGCAGTCCGCCATCCGCACAAGTTTTATCGACGAGCGTGAAGTCTCGGGACTTCGCCGCCGATCGCATGAGCTTGTGCGCCGCCCTTTTCGGAGGGTCGCGACGAGCAGCCAGCGGCGGCAGGTGGGCGATGTGTTTTACCAGTTCACTGACTTCGACCTGGCAGTACGCATCGGTTTCGGGCAGGTCCTTGGCCGGATTGGCCTGGGTGCGAGTACCTGTTTTATGGAAGAAGCGGGTCTTTTCGGCGCGGACTTGGAGTTCGGTAATGGGGAGGGGGTAGTCCAGTCTTTTTCTCAAGTCTCGATACAGCGCGTCTGCTCCTTGAAAAGGCTTATTCAGCTTGAGCACTACCGGGCCACAATGGTGGTTGTTTACCTTTGCCCAGCCTTTCGCATCCAGTTTTCCTGTATGAACGGTGTCTTCGTAGTCGGTGATCTCATATGCCAAGCCGGCGTAGGGTGTGCCATCTCCGAACTCATTCACCAATTGAAAACTGGTCGAATGCCCGCGCATCGGGCAGGCGTGGATATCACCTTGCATGAAGGTGGTAACGCTTGTCGGTAAGGATTCAGCGTTCATGGAGTCTCGTCCGTGTTTTCGTTGCAACTTGGATAGATGGTGCAAATCCGTCCATCCACCATTCTGAAGGTGCTGAAGTCTTCATAATTTCCATTGCAATAACCACGCTGGTCCTCATAGCCTTCCCCCATACAGCGCTTCCAGCCACCAGGAACCTGGACCCAAGTGTCCCCCCAACCAGGTTGCTCTTCATTCGCTAGGTTTATTTTCAACCTCACGGTTTTTCCTGGGAGTTGATCCAGTGTGTACGCGCCATGAGGGCGGCTCCGGGCTACATTTCCTTCTTGATCCATTCCTTTACATCTCAACATTTTTATTAGGTTACGCTTGGGGCTGACTGTCCGAAAAAACCACATGCATTCGCCTGTAAACTCACCCAGGCCGTCCTCGTTGAATGTGCCCTTTAGTCGTTCCAGCAACTCTGGACGTACGAAAATCGAGGCGTAGTCCATGCTGAAGTTGCTTCGGCCTTTTCCATAAAAGCCGATGACCTTGATTTCCACTTTGTTGAGCGCCAACGGACAATCGCTGACGGTTTTGTACAACTCGATTTCCGCAGTGCTTACATATTCCATGGTGGGTTTATTGAAGCTCACCCAGAAATCCGGCTTCCCTGGCAAGCGGCAGGTTTCACCCGCTGCGGGCATGTAGATAGCCTTCAGCTCATATTTGAATCCGGGCGGAAAATCCGGAACAAACATAAAGGTGTTCGGGGTCTTCACCGTCGTACAACCCACCAGCAATCCCAGGCAACCACTCAGTATCAACCCTCGTTTCAAGTTCCTCATCGACCTACTTCTCCCTGCCAATACAACGCTTCCTGATATACCCGCTCAAAATGCATCGCCGGATCTTCACCGGGTTTGGGCAGCCATGATTTGCCTGGCCGATATCCCGGTAACTGCAAACTGCGGGTCAGCAAGAAATGCACTTGCTCCGGTTGTTGCCAGCCCCACAAGTGCGTCAGTTGAATCAGGCCCCACAGCCACTCATCGACGTCGAGCTGTTCGGCCAGCGTGGCCATGGCTTCGGTGTGTTCGCCGACCAGGTAACGGCGGGTGTTGTCGAACAGCACGTTGGCGTAGATCAGTTCCGGGGTCGGCGTGTGCAGCCACGGCGGATCCATCGGCAGCGGGTGGTGGCCGGGGTCCGGGTTGTCGATGGCGTTCCATCGTTCTGCGTGCCAATAGCAAACGCTGTTGAATGGCCCGAGAAACGCCGCGCGGTGCTCGGGTTGCAGGTGCGCCAGCGCACGGCCCAGAACCCGGTTGTCATGCACGCGGTACACCGCCTGATTCGGGCGTTCGCCGGTTATCAGGCGCTCGCGCCAATGCGCCGCCAGCAGATCAAGTTCGACGTGACGGGCACTGGCCAGCCAGCCCCAATTGCGCTCGGGCGTGGCGAGCAAGGTCTGGAGGGCGGGATGCTGCGCCGTATCTATCTGCAACAGCAGCGGGCCGGTCGGCACCAGCGACTCGGCCGGCGTGCCGCTGTAGAGCGGACGAAACCGCTCGGTGCCGAGGTCGCGGGTCAACGCAGCGTGCTCTGCCCTTTGGCCGTCGGTGTCGAGCATCAGATACAGTTCGCAGCCGGCGCGGGACTGAGCGTGCAACCATTGTTCGACCGGGCTCATGCGACTTCTCCCAGCTCGCACAGACCCGCCGCGCAGGCTTCGCACAGCGGGCAAAAATCCGCTGCCTGCTGGCGGGCGCTGTTGACGATCGACAGCGGCGTGGCGTTGATCGCAGCTGGCAGGCCGGCCTCAACTTGCAGCGGTTGTAGCGGTGCGAGAGCCGGCAGTGGCGCGCCGCCCTGAACGATGGGCACGCTGCTGAAAATCCCGCCGGCATTGATCACGATGTGATGACCGCCCGCTGACAGCGTCAGGCTCATGCCGGCATCGATCACCACGTTGCTTGCCGTGACATGCGCCTGCTGGCCGGCCTGGATCACCAGAGCGCCCAGGGTCTGGCTGCTGGTGCCGCTGACCTGCAACAAGTCATCGGCGTTGATCACGGTGCTGCGCAGCCCTTGATGAGTGCGCGAATCCCTGCCCTCGATGAGACTGGTGCTGTCATTGCCGACATGCTCATGGCGGTCACGAGTGATCAGGCTGCGGCTGTCGTTGAGGATCAGTTGCTCAAGGTCGCGCTGCGCGCGCAGGTAGATCTTCTCCTGCCCGGCGCGATCCTCGACCGACAGCTCGTTGTAGCCGCCATTGCGCGGTGAGCTCTGGCTGCGTAATACCGTGCGAGTTTTACTCGCCGGCAAGGGATGAGCGACGGCATTGACCTTGTTGGCGACGCAGCCGGTAATCAGCGGTTGGTCCGGGTCGCCTTCCTGGAAGGTCACGACCACTTCCATGTCGACCCGGGGAATGGTCACCGCACCGAATCCGTCACCTGCCCAACTGGACGCTACGCGTAACCAGCAACTGCTTTTTTCGCTGTTGCGTTCAGCGCGATCCCAAGGAAACTCGACACGAACCCTGCCGTATTCATCACAGAAGATCTCTTCTCCGGGAGGCCCGGTAACGCGCGCGGTCTGGCAGACCAGCAAGGGCCTTGGCGCGGGCAAAGGCGGACGGTAAACCACCTCTGCGGGAATGGCCCTGAAGGTATTGCGGTAACCCTGGGAAAAACCATCGGCAGGTTTCGCCTCGCTGCTGAAAGCCTCTTCGAGCACCGCCGGTTGCTTGCCTTCGTGACTGAGACTGACCAGCAGCCACAACTCGTTGCAGTCGGCCCTGGGATGTTCGCTCAGCTCGAACAGGTGACCGCTGCGCAAAATCGGCTGATTGCTTTTGCCTTCAATCCATTGATAGTCGCTGCGATGGCGCTCCAATGCCTGACGCGCCAGCTGTTTGCCGTGCTTCTCGGACTTGATCAGCAGTGGATAGCGATAGTCCTCCAGAGCCGGCGTGAATTCTGCGGTGAAGCGGCTTTCCAGCAGCAGGCTTGGGCGCTTGAGGTCATAGTCGCGGCGGGTGACCGTGCTGGTACGTGTGTTGAAGCCCATGCTCAGGTGGTTGACCACCGGGTGTTCGGCGACCATGCCGCTATCGACCCTGAAGGGTGTGGTGCCCAATTTGCGCGCGAACACCGGGCTGTCGCTGAACACCAGCAAATGCCTGTCGAGCGAATGCTGGTGGTGCCAGGCAATACCCTCTTCGGCGCACAGGCGCTGGATGAACAGGAAGTCGCTTTCGCCGTATTGCGTGCAGTACTCACGAGGCTCACCGGCGGCGACATTGAACGTGAAGTCATCGGCCTGGATGCCATGCCCTTTGAGCACTTGCGCGATGATCTGCGGCACTGTCAGTTGCTGAAAAATCCGCTGGTCGTGGCTCATTTGCAGATAATGCAGCGCCGGTACCAGTGACAGCTCATAGCGGGTCAGGCGCTTTCCCGATTCGCCGAGCATGACATTTTCGATCCGCCCGTGAATGCCTTCGCCCGCTAACCCGAATTGCAGAAAAGCAGGCTGGCTGAGCAGGCTTTCCAGATCGAAATCCGCGTACTCGCTCACCAGCTCGATGCGAAATGCGTACAGCTGACTGATCGCTTCGGTGCCAGTGAACGCGAGCACCTTGAAGTCGTGACGAATGGCCGGGATATGCAGTGAGAATGGCGCGCAGTGGCCTTTGCCGAACATGGGCTTGTCCTTAAGCAAAGTGAGTCAACGCGCGATACCGTCCTCCCTGATCGCCGCGCATGAAAAGTTGCCAAGGCAAGCTAGCGGCGCGGCAAACTAATTGATGTAAGAAGTATCCCTGAAATTTGTCAGAGTATTCCGGTGTGGAAGTCTTGGTTGGGATGCGAGAAGTGTCTGTAGGACGCGGCTCGGATAACTATCGAAGTGCCAGTATTTGCCGGGGGAGTAAAGTTTCAGAATAATGAAATGCCATCATTATAGTGGCACTTTTTGCATTGATCGTTGTCGCTGCAAACTTCTCGATGGAACCCGGTCATTTTAGGAAGTGTCCTACTTCTATTTTTTTTTGAATTTGGCATGCTGCACGCCGCTCGAGGGTGCGGGCGTCAGGTAAACTCGCCCGGCTGCGGCCGAGGCTCTGGGACAATGGTTTGGCGGGAGCCGGGAAAATGCGCTGATTTATAAACGGCATCAGGGAAACCCCTGCGACATATAGGGCGATCTCCTACAGATCGCAATGAACAGTTCGTCTTGTTGTTTAATCAGATGCTTGCTAGTGGCCATCATAGTGATTACGATGCGCCCACTTGAAAGAGCACATCTCAATTGGATGAGTCGCTGAACTGCTCTTCGATACTGTCCCGCGTTGCTGAAACTCCATTCGCGCGCATGACTGTAATCCTTAATAAAGGCCATGGATGTCCTACTCAAGCAAACTTTCCGCCCATTACCTCGAACTCGCAAAAGTCTCTGTTTCCAAAGAGAATTTCGCGGGCGAAGACGTTCGTTTTTCGAGCGAGTTCGAGGCGCTGGAAAGTGAGCTGGCCAAGGCTTCGTCGATGCACGAAAGCGGGCAGATCGACTGGCTGAAAATCCGCGAAAACAGTGAAAATCTGCTGCGTACCCAATCCAAGGATCTGCGTGTCGGCGCCTGGCTGACGTGGTCGCTGTACCAGCGCGAATCCTTCCCCGGGCTGCTTGCCGGCCTCGGTCTGCTGCACCATCTGTCGGAAAACAACTGGGCCGACGTCCACCCGCTCAAACCCCGCACCCGTGCCGCCGCGATCGGCTGGCTGGTGCCGCGTCTCGAGCAGGTCATCACCGAAAACATTGCGATCAAAGAGCAGTTGCCGATGTTCCGGCAGCTCTCTGAGCACCTGGCCGGTCTTGAGGCCGCGTGCACTGAACATCTGGGCGATGACGCGCCACTGCTGCTGCCGATCTCCCGCCGCCTGAAAACCATGATTCAGCGCGCCGCCGACAACCAGCCGGCGCCCGGCGTGGTGGGCGCGGCGGTGGCGCAGGTCAAGCAGGCCGCGACCCAGCTGCTCACTCCTGGCGCACCGATCGACAACGAGCGGGATGCGCACAAAGCCCTGCGCGCCCAGCAGGACAGCGCCCGGCCGTTGTGTGCCTGGTGGCTCAAGCAGAAGGCTACCGATCTGCGTGCCCTGCGCCTCAATCGCACGCTGCTGTGGATGACCATCGACGCCGTGCCCGAGCGCAACGCCGAGCAGATCACCGTGCTGCGCGGCCTGCCGCTGGAAAAACTCAAGCTCTATCAGGACCGTTTCGATCAGGGCAAATACGCCGACCTGCTGGTGGAACTGGAGGCGAGCCTGGCGAAGGCGCCGTTCTGGTTCGATGGCCAGAGGATGGTCTGGGAATGTCTCCAGAACCTCAACGCCGAGCTGGCCATGCGCGAAGTGGAAATCCACTTCGCGCTTTTGATTCAGCGCCTGCCGGGCATCATCGAGTTGCGCTTCCATGACGGCGCGCCGTTTGCCGATCCGTCCACCCGGGCGTGGATCGCCGCCAATGTCATGCCGCACCTGCAAAGCGCCAGCGCGCCGCGCAAGGTCGAAAGCGAGAACGTCGAAACCCAGCCGGCCTGGGAAAAAGCCCTCGAGGAAGTCCAGCCGATTCTGCGCAAGGAAGGCTTGAAGCCGGCCGTGCAGATTCTCAAGCAGGGTCTGCAATCGGCCCACGGTGGCCGCGAACGCTTCTTCTGGCAGTTCACCCTCGCGCGGCTGTGTTTCCTGGCCAAGAAATACGAACTGGCCAAGAACCAGCTCGAAACCCTCGATCAGACATTACAGGACTCAGGCCTGCACGCCTGGGAGCCCGATCTTGCATTGCAAGTGCTGCACCTGCTGCACAGTTGCTGCGAGTTGTTGCCGCAGAACCACGCCGTACGTGAAAGCAAGGAAGAGATTTATCGCAGGCTGTGCCACCTCGACCTCGAAGTGGTACTCGAATAGGCCCCAGGGCCACAACCGCAAGGAGAAAAGCCATGGCCAAAGAAGGCTCGGTAGCCCCCAAGGAACGCATCAACGTCACCTTCAAACCCGCCACCGGCGGAGCTCAGGAAGAGATTGAACTGCCGCTGAAGCTGCTGGCAATCGGTGACTACACCCACCGCAAGGACGATCGCAAAATCGAAGATCGCAAGCCGATCAGCATCGACAAGATGACCTTCGACGAAGTGTTGGCCAAGCAAGAGCTGGGTCTGACGCTGAGCGTGCCGAACCGTCTGCAGGAAGATGGCGAGGCTGAAGAGCTGGCCGTGCAATTGCGCGTCAATTCGATGAAGGACTTCAACCCGGCCAGCCTGGTCGAGCAAGTGCCTGAGCTGAAAAAACTGATGGAACTGCGCGATGCGCTGGTGGCCCTCAAAGGCCCGCTGGGTAACGCACCTGCGTTCCGTAAAGCGATCGAAGGCGTGCTCGCCGACGACGAATCCCGCGGTCGCGTACTCGGTGAGCTGGGCCTGAACGCCGCAGCCCCGGACGCCTGAGACTCCAGTAGCCAAGGAAGCCAACACAATGAGCACTAGCGCAGCACAAGAGAAGAGCGCCGCCAGCGGCGAATACAGCATTCTCGACAGCATCATCGCCGAAACCCGTCTGACCCCGGACGACGAAGCCTACGACATCGCCAAGCGTGGCGTGTCGGCGTTCATCGAAGAGCTGCTCAAGCCGCAGAACAACGGTGAGCCGGTCAAGAAAGCCATGGTTGACCGCATGATCGCCGAGATCGATGCCAAGCTCAGCCGTCAGATGGACGAGATCCTGCACCACCCGGATTTCCAGGCGCTGGAATCGTCGTGGCGTGGTCTGCAGTTGCTGGTCGACCGCACCAACTTCCGCGAAAACATCAAGATCGAAATCCTCAACGTCTCCAAAGAAGACCTGCTGGACGATTTCGAAGATTCGCCGGAAGTCATGCAGTCGGGCCTGTACAAGCACATCTACACCGCTGAATACGGCCAGTTCGGTGGTCAGCCAGTGGGCGCCATCATCGCCAACTACTACATGTCGCCAAGCTCGCCAGACGTCAAGCTGATGCAGTACGTGGCCAGCGTTTCGTGCATGTCCCACGCGCCGTTCATCGCTGCCGCCGGGCCGAAATTCTTCGGTCTGGAAAGCTTCACCGGCCTGCCGGATCTGAAAGATCTGAAAGACCACTTCGAAGGCCCGCAATTCGCCAAATGGCAGAGCTTCCGTACCTCGGAAGACTCGCGCTACGTTGGCCTGACCGTGCCGCGTTTCCTGCTGCGCAACCCGTACGATCCGGAAGAAAACCCGGTGAAATCGTTCGTGTACAAGGAAACCGTTGCCAACAGCCATGAGCACTACCTGTGGGGCAACACCGCTTACGCGTTCGGCACCAAACTGACCGACAGCTTCGCCAAATTCCGCTGGTGCCCGAACATCATCGGCCCGCAGAGCGGTGGCGCGGTTGAAGACCTGCCTCTGCACCATTTCGAAAGCATGGGCGAAATCGAAACCAAGATCCCTACCGAAGTATTGGTTTCCGACCGTCGTGAATACGAACTGGCCGAGGAAGGCTTCATCTCCCTGACCATGCGCAAAGGCTCCGACAACGCGGCGTTCTTCTCCGCCAGCTCGGTACAGAAGCCGAAGTTCTTCGGCATCAGCGCAGAAGGCAAGGCCGCAGAGCTGAACTACAAGCTCGGCACCCAACTGCCGTACATGATGATCGTCAACCGTCTGGCTCACTACTTGAAAGTGCTGCAGCGCGAGCAACTCGGTTCGTGGAAAGAGCGTACCGACCTCGAGCTGGAACTGAACAAGTGGATCCGTCAGTACGTGGCCGACCAGGAAAACCCGAGCGCCGAAGTGCGTGGCCGTCGTCCGCTGCGCGCTGCGCAAGTGATCGTCAGCGACGTTGAAGGCGAGCCGGGCTGGTACCGCGTGAGCTTGAACGTGCGTCCGCACTTCAAGTACATGGGTGCCGATTTCACCCTGTCGCTGGTTGGCAAGCTGGACAAAGAGTAAGAGCGACTCATGGACGGATACGGCAGCCTGTTCGAACGCCTTAACGGCGACGCGCAACTACGCAAGGGCAACAGCCTTGAGGCTTGTGCCATGGCGTCAGTGGCTGCCCATCTGGCCAAAATGCTCAGCACCCGGGCCGGCAGCGTGCAAACGCTGGCCGACTACGGGTTGCCCGATCTCAATGACATGCGCCTGAGCCTGCACGACTCCCTGAGTCAGGCCCGCCTGGCTATCGAAAACTTCATCGAAGCCTACGAGCCACGCCTGAGCAATGTGCGTGTCATTTCCCTGCCGCGTGACCACGATCAACTTCGCCTGGCCTTCAGTATCGAAGGCCTGCTGGAAGTCGAGGGTTTCAAGCGTCAGGTCAGTTTCTCCGCGCGCCTGGATGGCAGCGGTCAAGTCAAGGTCACCTAAGGAGATCCCCGATGTCTGGCAAACCCGCAGCACGCGTATCCGACCCCACCGCTTGCCCGCTCCCCGGCCACGGCACCAACCCGATCGCCGCCGGTTCCGGCGACGTGTTCTTCGACGGCCTCGCGGCCGCCCGCCAAGGCGATGTCTCGGCGTGTGGTGGTGCGATGGTCGGCGATCTTGCGACAACCGTGTTGATCAACGGCAAACCGGCTGCGACCGTAGGTTCGGTTGGATCTCACGGCAATAAGGTCACGGCCGGATCCGGGACGGTGATTATTGGCAATTCGCATACGCCGGCGCCGTTTGTGCCGCCGGAGCCGGTCATCATTCCTGGAATATTCAATCGTGTCTTTGAATTCAAAACCGCAGATGGAAGAACGGTTGAAAATTTAAACTACATCATGCGCTCTGATAGCGGGATTGAGAAAACAGGCTCAACGTCAACAGGCATGTCAGGTGGTTTTTCAACTGGAAAGACGGCAGAGCCTGTAACTATATATATTTCGGCGGACTAGTAGGTATGGAGACCGTAATCAACATCGATGGTGTCGCTTACACGTTTGTGACTCAGGACGAGGTGACTACACTTAAAGTTCTTACCGAAACAACTGAGAGCAAGGATACAAAGCCTAAGAAAGTTGACCTTCCGTTGGCCTGGATTATTACGCGAAAAAGTGGTGTGCCGCTCTTCGCCTTGAAACCGGGTAAGGATGACTCTCCATTCAGAATTATCACTGCGGAGAAACTATACGCAGAAAAGGGTCAGTGGTTCGAACCGTTGGCCAGATATTATAGAGAGCTTGTCTGGATCAACCCGGAAACAACGCAGGCCGGATCAGAATCGCATGCGGCTTATAAACATGTTACTTGGCAGGAGCTGATCGACTTCGCAATCGTCGACCGGTTTTCATTCACTTTTCACTCTGGAATGCCGGGTGACTGGAAATTCCGTGCCGTGGGCGGTGCTGAGTTCTTGATGGTGTTCATGGAGGATAAACCGTATTGGACTGATGGCATTGGCCAGGTGCCGTTTGCGGTTAACACCTATAGAAAATATCTGCGAGAAACAAAGCAGGTAGAACTCGCAATAAAGCTGGCTGGTGAAACGGGTGTGACCTGGGGCGACGGCAAAGCCTATACCGGAGCAGAGCGAGGACCGAAAGACGTTTACGATAACTTCATCATATTGCGAGGGATATTGTGGGCAAAAGAAAACTGCAAGTTGGTTGTGAAAAAAGACACGGTATACGATAAAGGTATCCCGCACACAATTGAACTTACTGACGCACCTTATGTGCCTGTATCGAATGCGAAGTTAATAAATCCAATTTCGCAAGGCGATATGGATCAGTACGGGGCATGGAATAAATGAAAGCTCGTCGCTTAGTTGCCTGTATTCCACACCTGATAGTATGTGCCCTGTATATTCCTTTGCATAACTACGGTGTCGACGTATATATCGATATGTATGGCGGGTTGACATCGAGAGGTATCGGCATCGGTATGACGCCGGATCTAATGGTTCAGTATTTTGTGGTGATGAACGCTATAGCGTTTTTTGTCCCCAAGCTGAAATTAAAGGTCCTGTCTGTCTCATTAATGCTGGGAATTATTTTGTACTATTTTTTGCCTCACTACCCCGTCCGTGCGATGGCTTACACCTCGATGGGTGGTGTCCTGACTTTTGCGGCGATATTTGCTGGCCAATTAATTGATCGCGTTTTTTTTTCAAATCGAGAAGTTAAAGCATGACTGTTGGGCGTTATGGCCGACATTGCCCGCGGGGAGTTTCTTACCCGCATGAACTGTTCTGCTGTTTTTTTAAATGAGTTCCACTACCAGGCAGGTACCCCGTGTCCTTTAACCACTACTACCAAAGCGAACTCACCGCACTGCGCCAGCTCGGTCGCCGTTTCGCCGAGCGTAGTCCGGCGCTGGCGCCGTATCTGGGGCAGGCCGGGCGGGATCCGGATGTAGAGCGGTTGCTCGAAGGCTTTGCATTCCTCACCGGGCGCCTGCGCCAGAAGCTCGATGACGAACTGCCGGAGCTCAGCCATTCGCTGATGCAGTTGCTGTGGCCGAACTACATGCGCCCGCTGCCGGCGTTCAGCATTTTGCAGTTTGATCCGCTCAAGCGTTCCGGCCCGGCGCTGCTGGTTGAGCGCGATACGCCGATCGAGAGCAAGCCGATAGAAGACGTGCGCTGCCGCTTCCGCACCTGCTATCCGACCGAAGTCTTGCCGCTGGATCTTGCCGCGCTGAATTACTCGGTGAAGGGCGACGGTTCGCTGCTCAGCCTGCGTCTGGAAATGAGCGCCGACGGCCACCTCGGCGAACTGGAACTGAGCAAGCTGCGCCTGCACTTTGCCGGTGAGCGTTACATCAGCCAGATGCTGTATCTGAGCCTGCTGCGCAACCTCGACGGCATCGAACTGATCCCGCTCGACGGCGCCGGCAAGCCGATTGATGGCGTCAGCGGCAAGCCGATGGCGTTCAAGATTCCCGGTGATCGGGTCAAACCAGTGGGCTTTGCCGAAGAAGAAGCGTTGATTCCGTATCCGCTGAACACCTTCCGTGGCTATCGCTACCTGCAGGAATATTTCGCCTTCCAGGACAAGTTCCTGTTCGTCGACGTCAACGGTCTGGACATTCTCAAGGCGCTGCCGGAAGACACGCTCAAGCAGATGCGTGGTCTCGAACTGCGCTTCGACATCCGCAAGAGCGGCATCATGCGCATGCGCCCGACCCTCGATAACGTGAAGCTGTTCTGCACGCCGATCGTCAATCTGTTCGAGCACGACGCGCTGCCGATCCGTCTCGATGGCAAGCAGGACGAGTACCTGTTGCTACCAGCGGAATACGACCTGGAAAACTGCGGTGTGTTCTCGGTGGAAACCGTCACTGGCTGGAAGCCCGGCGGTCTCGGTTATCAGGAATACGTGCCGTTCGAGTCCTTCGAGCACGACCCGAGTTTCGACGTGCCCAACAGCCGTCCGCATTACAGCATTCGCCAGCGTTCGTCTTTGCTGCATGACGGCCTCGACACTTACCTGAGCTTCGGCATCCGCCACACCGAAGCCCACGAAACCCTGTCGATCGAGCTGATGTGCACCAACCAGAACCTGCCGAAAAAGCTCAAGCTCGGCGACATCTGCATGGCCAGCGAGCAGACCCCGGAATTCCTCAGTTTCCGCAACATCACCCCGGCCACTCCGAGTTTCGCGCCGCCGCTGAACCGTGACTTCCTGTGGAAGCTGATCAGCAACATGTCGCTTAACTATCTGTCGCTGGCGGACGTCAATGCGTTGAAGGTGATTCTGGAAACCTACGACCTGCCGCGCTACTACGACCAGCACGCGGAGAAGGTCAGCAAGCGCCTGCTGGGCGGCCTCAAGCACATCAAGCATCACCACGTCGACCGACTGCATCGCGGTCTGCCGGTACGCGGTTTGCGCACCGAACTGACCATCGACCCGGAAGGCTATATCGGCGAAGGCGACCTGTTCGTCTTCGCTTCGGTTCTCAACGAGTTTTTCGCGCTTTACGCCAGTCTCAATTCATTCCATGAACTGCGGGTAAAAAGCACACAGGGAGAGGTGTACCAATGGACACCACGTATGGGCCTGCAGCCCCTGCTTTAAGCGGGCTGACCAAGGTAATACGCGAGTACTCGCTGTTTCAGGCCGTGCTGCTGGTGATCGACCGGCTGCGCGAGGCACACCCGCATCTGAGCGAAGACGATCTGTACGACCAGGTCGAGTTCCAGGCCAACCCGAGCCTGGGCTTTCCGCGCAGCGACGTCGATCGCGTCGAGTTTTTCGAAGAGCACGGCAAGATGCGCGCGCGCATGCGCTTCAACCTGATCGGCCTGGTCGGCTCCGGTTCGCCGCTGCCAGCGTTCTATGGCGAACAAGCCCTGGGCGACAGCGAGGACGGCAACCCGACGCGCAATTTCCTCGACCTGTTCCACCATCGCCTGCAACGACTGATGCTGCCGATCTGGCGCAAGTACCGCTACCGCGCGAGCTTCCAGAGCGGCGCGATCGACCCGTTCTCGGCGCAACTCTTTGCGCTGATCGGCCTGGGCGGCGACGAGATCCGCAAGGCCAAGGAACTCAACTGGAAACGCCTGCTGCCGTACCTCGGTTTGCTCAGCTTGCGGGCGCACTCGGCGGCGTTGATCGAAGCCGTGCTGCGTTACTACTTCAAGCACGAAGACCTGGTCATCGAGCAGTGCATCGAGCGCCGCGTGGAAATTCTCGAAGAGCAACGCAATCGTTTGGGCCGCGCCAACAGCGTACTCGGCGAAGACCTGGTGCTGGGCGAGCACGTGCGCGACCGCAGCGGCAAATTCCGCATTCACATCACCGAGCTCGACTGGCAGCGATTCCATGAATTCCTGCCGATCGGGTTCGGCTACCAGCCGCTCTGCGCGCTGGTGCGGTTCACCTTGCGTGACCCGCTCGATTACGACATTCGCCTGGTCCTGCGCCAGGAAGAAATCCGCGAACTGCGCATCGGTGAGCAGAACGCCTGTCGCCTCGGTTGGACCAGTTGGCTGGGACGCGAGAAAGCGGACGGCGTGGTAACCCTGGGCAGCAAAATTCATTAAGGACGTGAGCCATGATCAACGTAGACCTGCAACAACTCATCCAGGCGCTGGACGCCGAAACCCGTCGTGATCTGGAACGTTCGGCCGAGCGTTGCGTCGCCCGTGGCGGCAGCAAGATCCTCGTCGAAGACTTGCTGCTGGGCTTGCTCGAGCGCCCGAACGGCTTGCTGTCGCGCGCGCTGCAAGATGCTGACGTCGACGCCGGTGAACTGACCGCTGCATTGCAGTCGCGGGTCGAGCACAGTGCTTCGCGCAACCCGGTGTTCGCCCCGGAACTGGTGCAATGGCTGCAAGACGCACTGCTGGTGGCCAACCTCGAACTGGGCCAGACCCAGGTCGAAGACGCGGCGCTGATCCTGGCGTTGCTGCGCAACCCGATGCGTTATGCCGGCAGCCGCTATCAACCGCTGCTTGCCAAACTGAACATTGATCGCCTGAAAGAATTTGCCCTGTCGCAACAGGAGCAACCGGCGGCCAACGGCAAACCGGCCGCACAGGGCGAATCGCTGTTGCAGCGCTTCACCCACAACCTGACCCAACAGGCCCGCGACGGCAAACTCGACCCGGTGCTCTGCCGCGATGGCGCGATCCGCCAGATGGTCGACATCCTTGCCCGTCGGCGCAAGAACAACCCGATCGTCGTCGGTGAGGCCGGTGTCGGTAAGACCGCCATCGTCGAAGGCCTCGCCTCGCGCATCGCTGCTGGTGAAGTGCCGCAGGTGCTCAAAGGCGTTGAATTACTCTCGCTGGACATGGGCCTGTTGCAGGCCGGCGCCAGCGTCAAAGGTGAATTCGAGCGTCGTTTGAAAGGCGTGATTGATGAGGTCAAAGCCTCGCCAAAACCGATCATTCTGTTCATCGACGAAGCTCACACCCTGATCGGCGCGGGCGGCAATGCCGGCGGTTCCGACGCGGCCAACCTGCTGAAACCGGCACTGGCCCGTGGCGAACTGCGCACCATCGCTGCCACCACCTGGGCCGAGTACAAGAAATACTTCGAGAAAGACCCGGCGCTGGCGCGTCGCTTCCAGCCCGTGCAACTGCACGAACCGACCGTCAGCGAAGCGGTGACCATTCTGCGTGGTCTGGCTCAGGTCTACGAGAAGAGCCACGGCATCTACCTGCGCGATGACGCGGTGGTGTCCGCTGCTGAATTGTCCGCGCGTTACCTGGCCGGTCGGCAACTGCCGGACAAGGCTGTAGACGTCCTCGACACCGCGTGCGCCCGCGTGCGCATCAGCCTCGCTGCGGCCCCGGAAAGCCTCGAGCGCCTGCGTGGCGAACTGGCTGAAGGCGGCCGCCAGCGTCAGGCCCTGCGCCGCGATGCCGAGGCCGGTCTGCTGATCGACCACGAAGCGCTGGAGGCGCTGGAAGCGCGGCTGGACGAAGCCGAAAGCGAGATGGTTGCGCTCGAGACCCTGTGGACTGAGCAGAAAGAGCTCGCCGAGCGTCTGCTGGAACTGCGTCAGCAACTGGCCAAGGCCCGCGAGGCTGCAGCTGTTGAGCCGACCGTCAGCGTGGAAGAAGACGCCGAAGGCACCGTGATTGAAACTCTGGTCGCCGAAGTCGAAGAAGGCCAGAGCGTCGAAGCGCTGGAAGCCCAATTGCATGAAACCCACGCCGCGTTGACCGCTGCGCAAGTCAAAGAACGCCTGGTCAGCTTCGAAGTCTGCCCGCGTCTGGTCGCCGAAGTGATCAGCGCCTGGACCGGTGTGCCGCTGGCGCAACTGGCCCGCGAGCACAACGCCAAGGTTGCCAGTTTCGCCACCGATCTGCGCACGCGCATCCGTGGTCAGGAACAAGCCGTGCACGCGCTGGATCGCTCGATGCGCGCGACCGCTGCCGGTCTGAACAAGCCTGATGCACCGGTCGGGGTTTTCCTGCTGGTCGGCCCGAGCGGCGTCGGCAAGACCGAAACCGCGCTGGCACTGGCGGACCTGCTGTACGGCGGCGACCGCTTCATCACTACCATCAACATGTCCGAGTTTCAGGAGAAGCACACCGTCTCGCGCCTGATCGGTGCGCCACCGGGCTACGTCGGTTACGGCGAGGGCGGCATGCTCACCGAAGCCGTGCGTCAGAAGCCGTATTCGGTGGTGTTGCTCGATGAAGTCGAGAAGGCTGATCCGGACGTGCTCAACCTGTTCTACCAAATCTTCGACAAAGGCGTGGCCAACGATGGCGAAGGTCGCGAGATCGACTTCCGCAACACGTTGATCCTGATGACCTCCAACCTCGGTAGCGACAAGATCAGCGAACTCTGCGAAGACGGCGCGCGGCCTACCGCCGAAGTGCTCGAAGAAACCATTCGCCCGGTACTCAGCAAACACTTCAAACCGGCGCTGCTGGCGCGGATGAAAGTGGTGCCGTACTACCCGGTGGGCGGCCCGGTGCTGCGCGAGCTGATCGAGATCAAACTCGGCCGTCTCGGCGAGCGCCTGAACCGTCGTCAGCTGGAGTTCAGCTGGTGCCAGAACCTCGTCGATCACCTGTCCGAGCGTTGCACGCAAAGCGAAAGCGGTGCGCGCCTGATCGATCATCTGCTCGATCAACATGTGCTGCCGCTGGTGGCCGATCGTCTGCTTGATGCGATGGCGACCGGCGAGAGCCTCAAGCGTGTGCATGCCACGCTCGACGGCAACTCCAGCGTGACCTGCGAGTTCGTCTGAGGTGGGCGTGATGTTCACTCAGGTGCCGCAGCCGCTGGTCTATGCCGAAGCGTTGCTGGCGCAGTTCGCCAGTCTGTCGCGGGCGGCGGACAGTGCTGCGCTGCTGGGTGAATTCGTCCGTGGCCTGGCCGAGCTGAGTGGCTGCGAACTCACTCAGCTGTATCTGCTCGACGCCACCCACACTTGCCTGGGGATGAACGCCGAGTGCCTCGACGGTGCGTTGCAACCGCGTCAGGCGGCGAGCCTGCCAGCGGATTACAACGGCGAGCAACTGCTGCAATTCGCCCTGTGCCAGAACCGCGTGGTGTGCCTCGACGACCTGACCGGCAGCCTGCACGAAACCAGTTTTCTACCGGCGGCGAGCACGCCGTGGCAGTCGCTGTTGTGCGTGCCGCTGGTCAATCAGCACAAGTCGGTCGAGGGCTTGTTGCTGTGTGCCAGCCGTCGGCGTACTGACTTGCAGGGTTTTGCCGATTCCCTCGGCCAGCTCGGCTCGTTCGTGCTCGGCCAACTGCATCTGCTGCAACGCCTGCGTCAGCCAGCCGCCGAATCGGCCACCGCCACACGCAGCGTGCCGAGCATCAGCGGCTACGGCCTGATCGGCAAAAGCGCGGCGATGCGCCAGACCTATTCGCTGATCAGCAAGATCCTTCACAGCCCGTACACCGTGCTGTTGCGTGGCGAGACCGGCACCGGCAAGGAGGTGGTGGCGCGGGCGATCCACGATTGCGGCCCGCGTCGCTCCCAGGCGTTCATCGTGCAGAACTGCGCGGCGTTTCCGGAAAACCTGCTGGAAAGCGAACTGTTCGGCTACCGCAAAGGCGCCTTCACCGGCGCCGATCGAGATCGCGCAGGGCTGTTCGACGCGGCCAATGGCGGCACGTTGCTGCTCGATGAAATCGGCGACATGCCGTTGTCGCTGCAAGCGAAGATTCTGCGTGTGTTGCAGGAAGGCGAGATTCGTCCGCTGGGTTCCAACGACACGCACAAGATCGACGTGCGCATCATCGCCGCGACGCACCGTGATCTGGCGGCGCTGGTCAGCGAAGGCAAGTTCCGCGAGGACTTGTACTACCGCCTCGCACAATTCCCGATCGAGCTGCCGGCCCTGCGTCAGCGCGAAGGCGACATCCTCGATCTGGCCCGGCATTTCGCCGAGAAGACCTGCACCTTTCTGCAGCGTGATCCGGTGCGCTGGTCGGATTCGGCGCTGGAGCATCTGTGCGGTTACACCTTCCCCGGCAACGTTCGCGAACTCAAGGCACTGGTCGAGCGCGCGGTGTTGCTCTGCGAGGGTGGCGAGTTGCTCGCCGAGCATTTTTCCCTGCGTCTGGAACCGATGCCCGAAGACAACAGCGGCCTGAATCTGCGCGAACGCCTGGAGCAAGTCGAGCGCACTTTGCTCCTCGATTGTCTGCGCAAGAACGACGGCAACCAGACCCTCGCCGCCCGCGAACTGGGCCTGCCGCGGCGCACGTTGCTGTACCGCCTCGGGCGCCTGAATATCAATTTGGGTGACTTTGATGGTTGAGCTACAGCACTTCTTCGAACCCAACACATACCCTGTGGCGAGGGGATTTATCCCCGTCCGGCTGCGCAGCAGTCGCAGTCCGGCATATACGGTTTCACTGAGAGACCGCGCTGGCAGGTTTTGGGGGCGCTGCGCACCCCAACGGGGACAAGTCCCCTCGCCACGGGAGGTCGCCGTACCTCCAGGCTATGGCTCAAGGCCTCGATCTAGAGGCTTCGAGCCCACCTCAAAAACTTATTTCAGCGCCGCCCGCAAGGGTCGGCGCTTTGTGCTTTGTCTACACCTGGAGACCCTCTGATGTCTGTTCGTCACTGGCACGCTGTCCTGCTGACCCTCGTCGTTCTATGCGGCCTTGGCGGCTGTAGCGGCAATTACAAATTCAACGACAACGACTATCGCCCGTTGGGTGATCCGCAAGCGGTCAATCGCGGCAAGTGACCGCAAGGAGCATCAAACATGGAATTGGTTTTCGAAATGCTGAACACCAAGCAGTTCGTGCCCACCGAGCTGTGCCAGCGGACCTTCAAGCAGGCCGGCGGCGTGATCGGGCGCGGCGAGGACTGTGACTGGATCATCCCTGACCGCAAGCGGCACCTGTCCAATCATCACGCGATTGTCAGCTACCGCGAGGGCTCGTTCTTCCTCACCGACACCAGCAGCAACGGTGTCCAGGACGGCAGCAGCGGCGCGCGCCTGCACAAGGGCGAGCCGGTGCGCATCGAGCACGGCAGCACCTACATTCTCGGCGACTTCGAGATCCGTGCGCGGCTGGTTCGTGACCCGGCGACCTTCGACGGCGAAGTCGGCCGCCCGCGCGCCGCTGGCAGCATCATTCCGGACGACGCGTTCCTCGACCTCGACCCGCTCAACGCCCTCGAACAGCAAGAGCGCGTCTACTCGGAAATCGATGAGCTGCTGTCGCCCACCGCCAAGCCGGAAGACTCCCGTCAGCGTGCCGACTACGCGCGCATCGACATGGAAAGCCTGATGGTCCCGGAGCTGATTGCCGCCCCGGTCGAACCTGAGCCGGCGCCTGCACCGAAAGCCGTCGAGCGTCAGAGCGAAGGTTTCTGGGAACACTTCGGCGCGGCGCTGGGCGTCGACGTCAAAGGCCTCAGCCACGACGAACGCGAAGCGCTGGCGCTGAACGCTGCGCGGCTGCTGCGCCAGAGCATCGGCGGTTTGCAGCAGAGCCTGCGCACCCGCTCCGAGCTGAAAAACGAATTGCGTCTGGCCCAGACCACCGTGCAAGGCACCAACAAGAACCCGCTGAAATTCGCCGTCGATCCGAGCGAAGCACTGCAGATTCTGTTGCAGCCAAGCAAGCCCGGCCATCTGCCCGCCGAGCAAGCGATCTCCCGCGCATTCCGTGATTTGCAGGCGCACCAAGTGGCTCTGCTAACCGCCAGTCGCGCCGCTGTGCGTGGCACCCTGGAGCACTTCTCGCCGGAGCAACTGACCCTGCGTTTCGAGCGCGACAGCAAGCCGTTGATCGCCACGTCGGGCGGGCGCTGGAGAGCGTTCGGCCGCTATCACCAGGCCCTGCGTCAGGACGATGACTGGAGCGAGCGTCTGCTGGCCCGCGACTTTGCCCAGGCCTACGAAGAACAGATCCGCCTGATCTCCACCCTCCACACCGACCACCAAGGATGATGCGCATGTCTCGCCGCTCGACCGCTTTTTTCAAGACGCTGACTGCGCTCACCGTGCTGGTGCTGCTCGCTGGTTGCTCGTCGCTGTCGCCGTACTCGAAAGTGACCAAGATCAACCTCAAGCTGACCGGCAGCGATCAGCTCAATCCGGACCTCAACGGGCGGCCGTCGCCGATCGTCGTGCGCCTGTTCGAACTCAAGCACCCGGTGACCTTCGAGAACGCTGATTTCTTCAGCCTCTACGAGCGCGCCAAGGAATCCCTCAACCCGGACCTGGTGGCCAGCGAAGAACTCGAACTGCGCCCCGGTGAAACCGTGGAACTGAAACTCAGCGTGGAGGAGGGCAGCCGTTACGTGGGCATCCTTGCTGCCTATCGCGACCTGCCGGATACCCAGTGGCGCCACACCGTGCAGATCACTCCGCTGGAACTCACCGAGGCTGATCTGACCCTCGATCAGGCCGGTATCCGCAATACCCAACAAGTGCTCGCCAAGGCGGATGACTGATCATGAACACCCATAAAGTCATTTGGCAGGAAGGCATGCTGCTGCGACCGCAGCACTTCCAGCACAACGATCGTTATTACGATCACCAGATGAAAACCCGCACGCAATTGCTCGGTGGCTACACCTGGGGTTTTCTCAATCTGGAAATCGACTTGCAGTTCCTCAACATGGGCAAACTGGTGATCAGTGAAGCCTCGGGGATTCTGCCGGACGGCAGCCTGTTCGAACTTGGTGGCAACACTGAGCCGCTGGCGCTGGACGTGCCGCCGAACACCGGCAACACGCCGATCTATCTGGCGCTGCCGCTGGTCACTGGCAACCACATCGAGGCCCGGCGCCCGGAGCAATCCGACGTGCTCGCGCGCTACACCGCGTATGACGCCGAAGTCGCCGACTCCAACGCCGGCGATGATTCCGCCAGCCAGGTCAGCTGCGGTCGCCCGGATTTCAAACTGTTGCTCGGCGAGCAGCAGAGCGATCAGGCCTACGTGAAGCTGAAAATCTGCGACGTGCTCGATACCACGCCCGACGGCGTGATCAGCCTCGACCCGGATTTCGTCCCGACCTACATTCAGGCCCACGCCTCCAGCTACCTGCTGTCGTGCCTGAAAGAAGTCATCAGCATGCTCAGCCACCGTGGCGACACGATTGCCGAGCGGATTCGCTCCAATGGCAAGGTCGGCGGCGCTGAAGTCGGCGATTTCATGATGCTGCAACTGATCAACCGTACCGAACTGCTGCTGCGCCATTACCTCGGTCTTGAGCAGGTTCACCCGGAAGAGTTGTATCGCACGCTGCTGACCATGCTCGGCGATCTGGCGACCTTCTCCGGCGAGAGCAAACGCCCGCGTCTGGACAGCCGCTATTCCCACGCCGATCAGGGCGCAAGCTTCCGCAAACTGATGGAAGCGATCCGCCAAGTGCTGTCGATGGTGCTCGAACAGCACGCCATCGAACTGATCCTGCAGGCGCGTCAGTACGGCATCATCGTCTCGCCGTTGCACGATCACAAACTGCTCGGCTCGGCCTCGTTCGTGCTGGCAGCCAGTGCCAACTGCGACTCCGAAGAACTGCGTCAGCGCTTGCCGCAGCACCTCAAGGTCGGCCCGGTGGAGCGCATCCGCCAACTGGTCAACCTGCACTTGCCGGGGATCAAGGTCAAACCGTTGCCGGTGGCCCCACGGCAGATCGCGTTCCATTCGAACAAAACCTATTTCATCCTCGAACTCAGTTCCGAAGACCTGGCACAACTCGAGCGCTCCGGCGGTTTCGCGTTCCACGTGTCCGGCGAATTCGCCGAGCTTGAACTGAAATTCTGGGCCATCAGGAACTGACCGACATGATCAAGGAAACGGATTACAACCAGGACGACAAAACCGTCCTGCTCGACCGTCAGGGCCACGGACCGGCATCGAGTCCGCTGACCGACTTCGCCGCGCCGCCGCGTTTCGAGCAACTGGAAGAACGCATGATCTACGCCGCGCGCCTGCGTCCGGCCGAGGCGTTCAACATCAGCCTCAACTCGCTGGTCGCGGCCTCGTCCGACCTGCTCTCGGAAGTGGTGCGTCTCAAGCACAGCGAGACCCGCGAAGACCTGTACGCGCTGAATGAGCGGCTGACCGCCGGGCTGAAATTGTTTGAAGTACGCGCCCTGCACAACGGCGCCGAAAGCAGCCAGGTAATGGCCGCGCGTTACGTGCTCTGCACCGTGGTCGACGAAGCCGTCGTGACCACGCCGTGGGGCAACGAAAGCGAGTGGTCGCAGATGAGCCTGCTGAGCAGCTTCCACAACGAAACCTTCGGCGGCGAGAAGTTTTTCCAGCTGCTCGATCGGCTGTCGAAAAACCCGGTCAAGCACCTGCCGATGCTCGAACTGATGTACCTGTGCCTGTCCCTCGGTTTCGAGGGCAAGTACCGCGTGCAGGCGCGCGGCATGCTTGAGCTTGAAGGCATCCGCGACGCCTTGTACCGGCAGATCCGTCAGTTGCGTGGCGACGTGCCGCGCGAGTTGTCGCCGCACTGGGAAGGTCTCAACGATCAGCGCCGCAACCTGGTGCGCATCGTGCCGGCGTGGATGGTGGTGCTCTTTACTCTGGTTTGCCTGGTGGTGATGTATTCGGGCTTCGCCTGGGTCCTGAGCGAACAACGCGACACCGTTCTGCATCCTTATCAGCCGCTTGATCCAGCCGCGGTGCAACCGCAGGCGCAGCCGTAAAACAGGGACGTGTGATGAAAAAGTTTTTCAAGAAAGTCGGCGCCTTCCTGCGCCAGACCTGGGTCTGGACTCTGCTGCTGGTGCTGTTCGTGGCGCTGCTGGTGTGGTTCGTCGGCCCGTTGTTGGCGGTCGATGATTACAAGTTCTGGGAAAGCGCGACCTCGCGCCTGCTGACCATCAGCGTGCTGTTCCTGATCTGGGGCCTGACCATGGTCTTCGTCAGCTGGCGCGCCGGTATCCGCAAGAAAGCCGAGGAAGAAAGCGAGGACGGTCAGGACCGTATCCGCCGCGAAGAGCTGATCGACGAAGAACAGAAAGAGTTGAAGGCGCGTTTCAAGGACGCGCTGAAAACCCTGAAGACGTCGAGCCTGTATCGCGGTCGCAGCGAGCGCTGGCGCAGTGACTTGCCGTGGTACCTGCTGATCGGTCCGCAGGCCTCGGGTAAGACCAGCCTGCTGGACTTTTCCGGTCTGGAATTTCCGATCAACAAGATCGACCGCAAGCTGACCCGCGACACCCTCGGCACCCGTCATTGCGACTGGTATTTCGCTGATCACGGTGTACTGATCGACACCGCCGGGCGTTACACCACTCAACCGGACGCCGAAGTCGACGGCAACGCCTGGACAACCCTGCTGGAGCTGCTGCGCAAGCGTCGTCGCGGTCGTCCGTTGAACGGCGTGCTGGTGACCATTCCGGTGGAAACCCTCACCGGCGGTAGCGAGCAGGACATCGAGACACTCGCGCGGCAGGTACGCAGCCGTTTGCAGGACGTGCATCAGAAGCTGCACGTCGACGTGCCGGTGTATCTGGTCCTGAGCAAGGCTGACAAGCTGCTCGGCTTCGACGAGTTCTTCGATCAACTGACCCGCGAAGAAAGCGATCAGGTGCTCGGCACCAGTTTCCGCAAGGATCAGGTCGGCACCGACGTCACGGTCCTGCGCAACGAGTTCGAAGAGCTGCTGCGCCGCCTGAACAGCCAAGTGATCATGCGCATGCACTCCGAGCGCGACACTCAGCGCCGTGGCCGCATCCTCGACTTCCCGCATCAGCTCGGGCAGATCGGCGAGCGCCTGTGCCTGTTCGTCGACATGGCGTTCACCGGCAACCGCTATCAGCGCGCCACGCAACTGCGCGGTTTCTACCTGACCAGCGCGCCGCACCTGACCCAGGAAATGGATTCGACCACCGCCGGCATCGGCGCCAGCCTGGGCATGAACGCCGGCGTGCTGCCGACTCTGCGCAGCGGTCGTTCGCGATTCATCCACCACTTGCTCAGCCAGGTGATTTTCCCCGAGGCCGATCTGGCCGGTCTGGACAAGCGCGAGCGCAGCCGCATTCATTGGGGCCAGCGTGCGCTGTACGTCGGCGCACTGGCAGCACTGGCACTGTTCGGCATGCTCTGGGCCGGTGGTTTTTCGGCCAACTACGAGCGTCTGGAAAACCTGCGCACGCTGGCACAGAACTGGACCCAGCAACGTTCGGCCGTAACGCCGCGCGATGACGCCATGGGTGTGCTGAAAGTTCTCGACACCAGCTACGCCGCGACCCAGGTGTTCCCGAGTAAGGGCGACGTCTCTTACCACGAGCGTGGCGGCCTGTATCAGGGCGAAGAGATCAACCCGGTGGTGAAAACCGCCTACGAGCGTGAGCTGGAAGCGCAGTTGCTGCCACGGGTGGCGACCATGCTCGAGGGGCAGATCCGCGCCAACATGAAGGACCGCGATCGCCTGCTCAACAGCCTGCGCGCGTACCTGATGCTGAACATGAAGGATCGTCGCGACGCGGCGTGGCTCAAGGACTGGGTCGCCACTGACTGGTCGCAGCGCTACACCGGCAACACCGCTGTGCAGAATGGACTGAACACGCACCTCGAGCGTTTGCTCAAGCAGCCGTTCATCTACCCGCTGAACGATCAACTGGTCACGCAGGCGCGTCAGGTCCTGCGCAGCGAGTCGTTGGCCAACGTGGTTTACCGCATGCTCCGCGAGCAGGCGCGCAACCTGCCGGACTACCGCTTCAGCCAGCACCTCGGCCCGCAAGGTTCGTTGTTCATCGGCACTGAATACGTGATCCCGGGTTTCTACACCCAGCAGGGTTATCAGCAGTATTTCTCGGTGCAGGGCGCGGCGCTGGTCACCGACATCCTGCGCGACAACTGGGTGCTGGGCGAAGGCGCGGGCATCAGCGACATGGATTTGCGTCGCCTGATGGTCGAGCTTGAGCAGCTGTACTTCCGCGACTACGCCAACTACTGGAGCGAAGCCGTTGGCCAGGTCGCACTGCCACCGATCAGCGACGCTGGCGAAGGCGCCGAGCAACTGGCGGGCCTGACTTCGGCCAACTCGCCGGTCCTCGCGCTGCTCACCGAAGTGCGTGAAAACACCCGCTTCGAAGCCGCGGCTGATCCGGTCGATGAAGCCGGCGAAGCCGCCGATGCGCTGGCCGGGCAGAAAGGCAAACTGGGCAAGGTCGGCAAACTCGCCGCCGCTGCCGCCGACAAGGCTTCGGCGCTGAGCGTGGCGAAGAACCTGCCGGACACCGCGAAGAAATCCCTGCAACGCCGCTTCGAACCGCTGCATCGTCTGCTCGACGACAACAACGGCCCGGGCGCCGACCTGACGCCAGCGTTCAGCGCACTCAACGACCTGCAACTGCAACTGGCCGGTCTGGCCCGTTCCAGCACGCCGGAGCAAGCCGCGTTCGAGATGGCCAAGACGCGCATGAGCGGCCAGCGTGATGCGCTGACCAACCTGCGCAATGCCTCCGGTCGTCTGCCGCGTCCGCTGAGCGTGTGGTTCAACGTGCTGGCCGAGGACTCGTGGCGTCTGGTGCTCAACGATGCCTATCAATACCTGAACGGCCGTTATCAGAACGAGCTGTACAGCGTGTATGGCAAAACCATCAGCAAGCGTTATCCGTTCAGCGCCAGCAGCACCAGCGACGTGGCGATCAGCGACTTCCGTGAGTTCTTCCGTGCTCAAGGTACCGTCGACCGTTTCTTCGACAGCTACATGCGTCCATTCGTCAGCGGCGATCCGGGCAACTACCGCATGCGCAGCGTCGACGGTCACAGCCTGCCGGTATCGAAGGTCTACCTCGATCAGATGGCGGCGGCGCAGACCATTCGCCAGAGCTTCTTCTCGATCAACCCGGCCGAGCCGACGGTGCAGTTCAAGCTTGAGCCCTACACCCTCGATCCGGCGGTCAGCCGCTCCGAATTCAAGTTCGGCGACAAGACCATGGAATACCGCCACGGCCCGATCCTGCCAATGACCTTCAAGTGGCCGACCGATGCTGAAGACGGTCGCACCAGTCTGGTCATGGACAAGATGGCGGGGCGTCCGATCGGCATCGAGAAGAATTCCGGCCCATGGTCGCTGTTCCGTTTGTTCGACCTGATGCAGACCGAGTACCTGAACGGTCGTGACGTGCTGGTACTGAAAGCCGACGTGGGCGGCCTGCGCGCCAACTACCTGCTGACCAGCCAGCGCACGCCGAACCCGTTCGACATGGGCGTGTTGCGCACCTTCCGTATGCCGGTGCAGCTCTGATGCTGGTGGCCAGTCCCTGGCGCAGCGCGGCGCGTACCGACCCGGGCAAGGTGCGGGCGCGCAACGAAGATGCCTTCCTCGACTCGCCGCAGCATGGGCTGTGGGTGGTCGCGGACGGCATGGGCGGTCATCAGGGTGGCGACATCGCCAGCCAGTTGATCGTTGCCAGCCTGGCTGAGTTGCCGCAACACGAGGACTTCGACGAACGCCTCAAAGCCATCCGCCAGTGCCTGCACTGGCTGAACCGGCGCTTGGGGCAGGAGTTGACCGTCACCGCCGGACGCCACGACAGCATCATGGGCAGCACCGTCGTCGCGCTGCTGGTGGAAGGCAATCGCGCGGCCTGCATCTGGGCCGGCGACAGTCGTTGCTACATGTGGCGCGGGCAGCGGCTGTATCAGCTGTCCAAGGACCATTCGCTGCAACAGCAGCTGATCGACGAGCAGCAAATGAGCGTCGAACAGGCGGCAGCGCACCCAGCGGCTCAGGCACTCACCCGAGCCGTCGGCGCCGCCGACACACTGACCCTGGATGTGCTTGAACTCGAGGTCTACCCGGGCGATGTGTTTTTGCTCTGCAGCGATGGTTTGTATCAGGGCCTGAGCAGCGATGCCCTCGGCAACGCCCTCAGCCTCAGCGCGCCGCACGTGGCGCTGGAACGTTTGTTCGACGGCGCTCTGCGGGGCGCCGCTCGCGACAACCTGACTGCCGTGGTGATCCGCCAATGAGTGAACTCGAATCGCCCATCGATGACCTGCTGATCAGCGAAGAACAGGCCAACAACCTGACCTACTTCGCCTTCGCCAAGGGCAACCAGGCCGAACCGTTGCTGGCGCCGACCAAGGCCAGCATCGGTGCGCTGCCGGATGTACTCGCCGGTCGCTACCACCTCGAGCGTCTGCTCGGGGCCGGTGGCATGGGCGCTGTTTACCGGGCGCGGGATCTGCTGCATGAGCAGTTCGGCGATCCCGACCCTTACATTGCGCTGAAAATCCTCAGCGAAGAATTTGCCGAATCGCCGGATGCCAGTGCCTTGCTCTACAGCGAGTTCGCCCTGACCCGACGCCTGCGCCACGACAATGTCGTGCGTGCGCACACCTTTGAAGTCGACACCGACTGCCAGCGGGCCTTCATCACCATGGAATACATGCGTGGCCTGACCCTGGACAAATTGCTCTGCGAGCGGCCTCTCGGCCTGCCGTGGCAAGAATTGCGTGACATCGTCCTGCCGCTGCTCGACACGTTGGCCTACGCCCACCGTCGCGGCGTGCTGCACGGTGATCTGAAACCGAGCAACGTCATGCTCAGCGAAGACGGCCTGCGCCTTTTCGACTTCGGTCTGGGACAGGCAGAGGAGGGCACCTTGCCCGGCCTGCCGCATCTGAGCCGCGAGCGCTTCAATGCCTGGACCCCGGGCTACGCCGCCCCCGAACTGCTTGAGGGCCAACCGTTGTCGGCCAGCGCGGACGTGTACGGCGTGGCCTGCGTGATCTATGAACTGGCGGGCGGCAAACACCCGTTCCGCCGCTTGCCCTCGACCCAGGCCCGCGACGAGCACCTGGAGCGCGAACTGCGCGCCCCAGCGAATCTACCCCAGCACGGCTGGCACGCGCTGCGAACCGCGCTGAGCTTCAACCCGGCAGAACGCACCATCACTGCCCAACAATTGCGTGACGCCTTGGGCGCCACTTCGTCCTGGCTGCAACGGTTGCGACTTCGGGCGTAACGGATGACATTCGAACAGGGAGCACACGATGTTCAACTCAGCTAACGAAACCCACTTCAGCCTCAAGGTCGAAGACTACGTCGGCGACCTGCAAGTGTTGTCGTTCACCGGCACCGAAGGCATCAGCCAGGCGTATCGCTTCGACCTCGAACTGGTCAGCGAAAACCCCGATCTGGACCTCGAACAACTGCTGCACAAGCAGGCGTTTCTGGCATTCGATCCACAGGGCTCGGGCATCCACGGGCAGATCTACCGCGTCGCCCAGGGCGATGCCGGCAAGCGCCTGACCCGCTACAAAGTCTCGATCGTGCCGCAACTGCAATACCTGCATCACCGCACCAACCAGCGCATCTACCAGCAGATGTCGGCGCCGAAAATCATCGCGCTGATCCTTGAAGAGCACGGCATCAAGAGCAACGCCTACAGCTTCCAGCTCAGCCAGCCGTGCCCGGATCGCGACTACTGCGTGCAGTACGACGAAACCGACCTGCATTTCGTCCAGCGCCTGTGCGAAGAAGAGGGCATTCACTACCACTTCCAGCACAGCGAAAAGGCCCACCTGCTGGTGTTCGGCGACGACCAGACCGTGTTCCAGAACCTTGGGCAGCCAACCGCCTACGTGCAGGGCAGCGGCATGGTCGCGGACGAGCCGGTAATCAAAGCCTTCAAACTGCGCTTGGAAACCCGCACCACGCGCACCACTCGCCGTGACTACGACTTCGAAAAACCGCGCCTGCGAATGGAAGCCGCATACAAACCGGACGGCGACAGCACTGAACCGGATCTCGAAGACTACGACTACCCCGGCCGCTTCATCGACCGCGCGCGCGGCAAGTTCCTCAGCCAACGCGCCCTCGAACGCCACCGCGCTGACTACCGCCAGGCGGAAGGCCGCGGCGACCAGACAAGACTGGTCAGCGGCCACTTCATGGAAATGTCCGACCACCCGCGCAGCGAGTGGAACGACCTGTGGCTGCTCACCGAAATCTTCCACGAAGGCAAACAACCGCAAGTCCTCGAAGAAGGCGTGACCAGCGACACCACGGACGAAAAAGACGACTTCCACCAGGGCTACCGCAACACCTTCCTCGCCACCCCGTGGGACGTGTTCTACCGCCCGGCCCTCGAACACCCGAAACCGCGCGTACTCGGCAGCCAGACCGCCATGGTCACCGGCCCAAAAGGCGAAGAAATCCACTGCGACCAATACGGCCGCATCAAAGTGCAATTCCACTGGGACCGCGAAGGCCAGGCCGACGACAAAACCAGCTGCTGGCTACGCGTCTCCAGCTCCTGGGCCGGCGACCGCTATGGCGCCATCAGCATCCCGCGCATCGGCATGGAAGTCCTCGTCACCTTCCTCGAAGGCGACCCCGACCAACCGCTTGTCACCGGCTGCCTGTACCACAAGGAAAACCCGGTGCCGTACGCACTGCCGGCGAACAAGACCCGCAGCGTCTTCAAAACCCTCAGCTCCCCGGGTGGCGGCGGCTACAACGAACTGCGTATTGAAGACAAGAAAGGTGCGGAGCAGATCTACATTCATGCGCAGCGTGACTGGGATGAGAACGTTGAGCATGACCAGAAGATTCGCGTCGGTAATGAACGTCATGACACGGTGGTTAAGAACACCTACACCGAGCTGAAGGCTGAAGAGCACCGCACCACGATCTCTGACCGCAAGATTGAAGCGAAGCTGGATGATCACCTGACGGTTGGGCAGAACCAGCATGTGAAGTTGGGCACGGCGCAGCTGACCAGCGTGGGGAAAGAGATTCACCTCAAGGCTGGGGACAAGATCGTTATTGAGGCGGGGACAGAGCTGACCATTCTTGGGGGTGGGAGCTTTATCAAGCTGGATGGCGGTGGGGTTACGGTGGTTGGGCCGGTGATCAAGATCAATGCGGGTGGTTCGGCTGGTTCCGGCACCGGGATCGGGATTAAACCGCCGGTGCTGCCGGGGGCGGCGGATAAGGATAAGGCGGGGAGTTTGATGGATCAGGCGTTGTTGAATGCACCGCCTGAGAAAGTTAAACCGAAGGCTTTTTTTGTGTTTTCCGAGTGATCGACATGAATCGTGTTTTGAAGAAGAGCAATGGCATCGCGATAGCGGTTTTCACCGCGTCGCTGTTGAGCCTGTTTCATGGCAGCGCTTATGCGGATGAATGCCCGTCCGAGGATTTTTCCCAGTTTCTGCCGGCGTTTTCTGCGAATGCTGAAACCCAGCAGCGTTTGACTGCGATGACGGTGAAGTCGCTGGTTTTGAAACCGGTGGGAGATCATGGGGTTTTTGAGCCTAAAACGATGGGGCTTACTAGCACCAATTTAGCGTTTCCGTTGATGGCGCCTGTAGGCGCGGACAAGACTGAAGGCGTAGAGGTTGAGGAGATTGACGATAATCATTTCAACGTAGTGGATAAGCGAGCAGGTAATAGCAACATCAAGATTTTTAATTTTTCTCGCCAAGCGTGTTGGGTGCTTGAGGGGGTTGAAGATTGGTCGATCAGTGAGAAAGATCTCGTAGAGACGAGCAAGCCCCGCATGAGCGAGGCAGAGAATTTTTGCTTTCAACGTGCAGAGGCCTTTAGAGGCCTAGGGGGGCTGGAGCAGTACCGACTCACAGGTGAGTTGTTTGAAGCTTCCTTGGAAAACTATCTATGCGCAGCCGCTTCCGGTGATCCCCAGGCTAGTTTGAATGCAGCAAGCTTGAGTCTTTCCGGAATGGCTCCGCAGTTGCAAACGGAGAAGGTTGAGCAGCTATTCAAGGCAGCAGCGACCACTCTGCCTGAGGGGGCGATGAGCCTCTCGTTGTTTTATTGCGATGGAAACAACATTTCCTCCAATGGCCCTTGCCAGCATCCAGCACAGGCCGAGGAAGCGCTGACGCAAGCGGCCCGTATGGGAAGTGCTTTTGCGATAAATGCACTCGGGCGTGCCTTTGAAACTGGAGAGCTGGTAACGAAGGACATGTCCCGGGCGGTTGCGTGCTACCAAGTGGCTGCCAAAAAAGGCAGCAAAGGGTCTATCGCACATTTGGAACGTCTAAATAAACAGACCGCTGAAATTACTAAAGCGAGCTATTGCTACTGATTATTGCAGGAAGCAGAAATGACAGAGCCACTAGATTTATCAAGTAACTATACGAGTGCTAACTATAGATATAAGGAAGGAGGAGATGGTTTCGTCGTAGAAAATGGCAAAAAAATCGTCGATTGCTCTCATATGGTAAACCTGTTGCTCACAGGCGCTGGATATCAAGTTCCTTACCAGAATACGGCGGGGCTAAATAGTGCAGCCGCACTTCAATACTATGATGTAATTAGTCCTGCTAATGTGAGGCGAGGAGATATCGTACTCTGGATTAACGTAATCTCTAATCGAGATAATAAAACGCTAAATCATACGGGTATCGTAGAGCACTATGATAGTACGCTGGACTCTCAATATGGTGAGTTTTTTGGGGCGCAAAGCTCTGGTCCAGCTACTGCAAAGTTTGGTGCCTATAGCAAAGCATATTTTTGGCCAGTCCCTACAAAATTTCTAAGGGTTAAGGAATCGACTCGGACGGGGGAAGGATCCGCACCTGCGCCCGCACCTGCACCTGCACCGGTAGAATCTACACCATTAATGAATTTTCAGTACCCGTTTAGAAAAGCGGACGGATCGCAATTTAAGGATGCTGAAGAAATCTTTAAAGCACTTGAGAGTGAAAGCTCAGGTAACTTTTTACTTGGGAATCATGGATTTTGGCATGGCGGTATTCATATCACGCATAAGACTGCTCCGCAGTGTGTGAGAGATGAACCTATTCGTTGTATTGGAGATGGTGTCGTCGTAGCCTATCGGTTGAATGAGGATTATTTAAAGACTGAGTTTGAAGGTTCGAGTACTACAGAGGAATTGAAGTACTCAAATTCATTCTGCCTTGTCAAGCACGACTATAAATCACCACCTAATAAAGAGGTCGTGCCCAATACTAGTAATGAACTCGTATTTTATAGCCTGTATATGCATTTGCTACCATACCAGAGGTACGCGGATGAACCAGAACAGATGGGCCATCAGAAAATAAAGATGATCGCAAGTGGGTTTAAAGCTCGAAGCGATGTTGCTGGTGCGACTGGCTGCATCGAATACGGTTCGATTTCTGCTGGAACTCAAATTGAAATACTTGAAGAGCACTCTGATCACATCCACGCGAAAGGCAAACTAATTAAAGGTACAGTAGGTGGACGCACGCCAGGACAGGATTTCTGGTTCGCCTACAAGCAAAACGGTGTTGCATACCCAAGAGGTGATGGCAGTGCGAGCTGGAAAGCAATAACTGCACCGGAGCGAAAGAAGCCAGATTATTGGAAGGGCAAGGTCAGAGCTATAGTTACCGGCTCTGGGCTTACCTTAAGGGTAGCCCCCTCACCGCAGAGTAACGGCGCTTTAGCTGGGGCTGCAATGAGACAGGTAAATAGTCTGGGGCAAAACGAAGATTTAGTACTTTGTACAAATAGCGTAATAGAATTTGATAGTGGGAAAGTTTTTAGCCTGAAGATTGGCTCTAAGTCATACAAAATGGCGGAATGTTGCTTCGTGCCAAGTACTTCTGGCACTGCAACCGGTTTGAAAAGCCATTCCACTCCTGTCCCAGCAACTTTTTGGGCTTGTGTTGAAAAGCCTTATGTTCAACTGCTTGGATTGATTCCTACGGAGTTTGACAAGGTCGTAGCTATGGATACGGCAATTAAGGCAGGTGACGTAATCGGCTTTCTTGGTTTAAATGAAACATTGGCAGGTCCTGATGGAGGGGTTTCGAGAAGTTATCAAGTCCATGTGGAAATTTTTTCGGCAGATCCGAGAATTGAGGATTTCTTGAAAAACAAGGCAGCAGTGAAGCAAGGAAAGCAATACTTGCACTTGCCAGCGAATACAACTTTGAAAAGTAAGCCCCCTCTAACTGGGGTTGTGACAATTTCGAATGAAACCTTTGTGGAGCTTGGGAAAACTGTTATCTATAAGGACCCTGAAGAGTGGTACGAAGTAACCGTAGTTGATGAATCAGAAAGCAAATCGGGTTTGCTCAAAAAAGAAGGGGCGGAGCTTATTGCTCAGCACGACTGGGAAAAACTAGGCTTTCGCGTCGTTAAGGAATCAAATTCAAATTCTGATGGTTTTCTGGATCCTGATGATATGCCAGAATTCTTCCAGACCTTATATAACGACTTGGATCGATTTGGTAACAGAGATCAAAAAGTCACTCCCGAAGATTTCCCGATTGCACTCAAGAATATTGAGTTCAGGGATCATTGGTCAAAGCTCATTGCATATCACCCTACGGAGTGGAAATCTAAGTCGGACTCTTCCAAATGGGCGCGGCTGGATACATTGCTGGAGAATTACCCATCTGTTCTAAATCACGAAAAAGAACGAATAGATAGTTTAATATTTTGGGATGATTCAGTTATACAGTCTAAAGGCTTAGGTGATGGCGTTTTATGGCATTTTCATCCAATTGCATTTCTTGGTAATCAGATCGGTAGTCGCGGAAAAATAAAGATCACCGTCGAGATGTTAAAAAGGGTATTTGAAGGACTAAAAAATACCTCCGAACAAGATGTCTTATTGGCGGAAGTTGCCACCCAGCTAAATGAAAACTGTGAAAGATATAAATTAGATACTCCGTTGAGGTTGAGTCACTTTTTTGCTCAGGTAAGGCAGGAAATTGGATCGAAGTGCGCGGTGGTAGAGGACTTTACCTATGGAGTGCCTGGCCTAAAGGGTACATTTAAGTATTTTAGGGATCACCCTGATGAAGCAACACTTTATGGATATCCAGGATCTAATAAATATGTGTCTCACGAAAATCAGATCGCGATAGCGAATCGAGCATATGGCGGGAAATTAGGTAACGGCAATATATCGTCTGGTGAGGGGTGGAAATATCGTGGTAGAGGTCTTAAACATTTAACGGGTAAAGCAAACTATCAAGCCTTTAAGGATTATCATAAAACGTTCTGGGATGAAGAAGTTGATTTTGTTGGTCAGCCGGATATCTTGCATACACAGTTTAAATACTCTGTTCGTTCGGGTGTTTATTTCTGGCTTAAAAACAATATTTTTGTAGAAGCGGATAAGGGTGATGCGGACGAAAACGTAGATGCTGTTACTCGTATTATTAACAGAGATACTGATAGTTATGATGAACGTCGGAAGCATTTCCAGAGGATATATAAAAATGAAAAAATATTTGAAACTGTCTAAAATTCGTTGCATTTTTGCGATGGTCATAAGCTTGGTCGTATCCAATGTGTTAGCAGATGCGGCACCTACATTGAGTGAGTTTCATCCAGCGGTCGTGGCTTCAGTAGGAGAAAAAAAGATTGCAGTGTTCTTTTTAAAAAATAGTCTGAAAAAACTGGTGAACGGAGAGTATGTTGCTGACGCCGAAATATATTATTCTCCGATTGGTTCAGATAAAACATTTTTCAAATATGTTTGGAAAGTTGAGGGTGATCAAATTGCCTCCGTCTTCTTCTACGATTGGAAATCTCCGGAGCGACGCGGTAAATCAATGTATGTCTTGGTGAAGAGCAAGCTGTCTGACTCCGCGTTTGATGGTTTTTCGTATTCAGTCATGGAGCTTCCGCTCAGGGTCGATGGTGAAAACGCTTCATTGCTCTATTTCACAGGTGACCCATCTGATCCAGCTTTGGAAAACTGCAAGGATGGAAAGGACTTAGTTTCTGGAGCGAAGGTGGTTTGCAGTTATAAAGACGCTGCAAGTATTAAAAAATATTTTACCGCGCAGGATAAATGAAATTTCGAAGTCGCATGGGGGTTCGGCTTTGTTAGTTTCGTGCGATGGCTATTTTATCGTTGAGCATGAGTAAATCTGCCCCGTTTGGGTGAAATGGAGGCATGGGTGAAATGGGGACAGTGAAATGGGGGCAGACCACGATTTTAGCAATTACCCGAAAAACGCGGTCTGTCCTTTTTTTCTTTTATGGTCTGTCCTCTTTTTCTTTTAGCCTGTTATCAAATGGCGGCTGACAAAGGTGACCAGTTGGGCGTCTTCAACGTGGGGCGATTGGGATCGTCAGCCACGGCGCCGATCAAAGCCAGCCACTGCATTTGAATTTCGAGGGGCTGTTTGAGGCGGTTTTTGCAAAAGTTTTGTCTGAATCCCTCACGCTAAAACGTTTAACGCTTGAGCATCTGACGACCGCGATTTTCCTTTAAACTCCCCACCCCCAAGGAACGCGCTCAGGACACGGAATGCCAGCCTCTTCTTCCTCGCTTCGCCCAGCGTTGGTGCTTTGGCTATATGCCGCTGCGATCACGCACATCCTCGCCGGTCTTACCCTGACCTGGGCCGGTGACTCCGGCTTGCTCGATGGCTACCTGCAAGTCCTCGAACTGTCGTTCTGGGATGCCGATGCGGTTCCCACCGCCGGCCACGAACAACAAGTCTGGTGGCTCGCGCTGTTCGGCGCGACGCTGCAAAGTTATTCGCTGTACATGCTCGCGCTGGTGCACTTGGGCAATCGCTTGAAAGCCCCGGCAATCTGGGGCTGGTTGAGCGCCGGCATCCTGTTATGGGCGCCGCAGGACATGTGGCTCTCGGCGCAACAACAGGTCTGGTCGCACCTGTGGCTCGACGGTTTTGCGTTGCTGGTTTTACTGCCACCGTTGTTTTGGCTGTATCGGCATGACCGCCGAAACTCCCCTTCAGTAAAGACTCCGAGCCAATCCAACCCGTTTGCCGGCGGCGCTTTCAAGCGTGTGCTGATCACTGGCGGCACCGGGTTTATCGGTGAAGCCTTGGTCAACCAACTGCTAGACGCCGGCCATTCGGTCAGCGTCCTAACGCGCGATCCGTTGGACGCGGCCAACCTGTTCAACGGCCGCGCTCGCTGTGTGCATTCGTTCAGCGAGCTCAGCCACGACGAAGCCTTTGACGTAGTGATCAATCTCGCCGGCGCCCCTGTCGCCGGCCCGCGCTGGACTCCCAAACGTCAGGCGCAACTGCTCGCCAGTCGAGTCGGCACCACCGAAGCGTTGATAACCTGGCTGAAACACACCAAGCACAAACCAACGCTATGGATTCAAGCATCAGCCATCGGTTTCTACGGCGTGCGCGATGCCAGCGAAAGCCTCGACGAACACGCCAGCAAGGGCGATGGCTTCATGGCCGAACTCTGCGCGCGTTGGGAAGCCGCCGCGCAACCGGCCACCGAGTTTGGCGTGCGTCAGGTGGTGCTGCGTCTCGGTGTGGTGTTCGGCCCGGGCGGTGCGTTGACGCCGCTGCTGATGCCGTTACGCCTGGGTTTCGGCGGGCGCATGGGCGACGGTCGGCAGATCATGAGCTGGGTGCATCGCGACGATGTGCTTCAGGTGATCGCGCGGGCTTTCAACGACGACACTCTACGTGGCATCTACAACATGGTCGCGCCCGAAACGGTCAGTCAGGCCGCGTTCGCCGAGCAGGTCGGCAAGGTCCTCAAGCGCCCGGTGTGGTTGCACATTCCCGCCGCGCCAGTGCGTGCATTGGCGGGGGAGATGGCGCAGTTGTTCTTCGACGGTCAGCGCGTGGTGCCGCAGCGTTTGACCGAGGCCGGCTACACATTCCGTTATCCAACTCTCGACGCTGCTCTGCGCGATCTGACCTGAGGATCGTCCATGAGCAAACCCTTGATGTATCTGCTGGCCGGCAACGGCAGCGCTGCCGATTGGTGGGATGACGCGCTGCCGCACTTCCAGCGCTACGAAGTCGTGCCGCTGGAGTTGCCGGGCTTCGGCGCGAATCCGCAGCCGCCTTGCGAGGATCTGGCGGACTACGCGCAGACTTTGTTGGCGATGACGCAGAAGGGCAGCGCGATCATGGCGGTCGGGGTCAATGCCTTGCTGGTGCTGCACGCGTTGCAACGTCGGCCCGGGCACTTTTCCCGCAGTGTTCTGTTGGCGCCGGTTGGGGCATTTTTGTGGCAGCGGCGCTTGCCGGCACTGATGTCGCCGCTGCCGATCCGCAAGACCATCCACTGGCTGCTGTCGAACAAGCCCACGCTGTTCGCGCGCAAGTTTTCCAACCAGACCTGGACGCCTGCGCAGTACCAGCGCATGGGCGCCGGTTATGCGCGCTGCCGTGCGTTTGTGCCGCACTGGGATCTGATTCGCGCCGATACCGCGTTGCCACTGCTGGAGTGGATCACCGATCCGGTCGAGCTGGTCTGGGGCGATCAGGACGCGGTGCTCGGCATCGAGCAAGCGGCGGCGTGGTCGGCGATTCTCGCCCGCGCAGATCTGACCATCAGCCTCAAACCCGGTTGGGGTCATTACCCGTGGATCGACTCGCCCGCGCAGTTCGCGCAGTGGCTGGAGTCGGGCGAGCGCGGGTTTGTCGCGCACACCAAGGGCGGGCGTTTGCGCTTGGCTGAACTGGCGGGGCAAGCGGTACCGGCAGCACTGACGCTCAACGATTGCAGCGATCCGCGCCTGCCGGCATTTCTCGCTGCTCAACCTGATGTGACCTGGGCGGTGCGCTCCTCCAGTTATGGCGAGGATCAGGCCGATTCGGCGAATGCCGGTTTGAGCACCACCTATCTGCGCGAGCCGACCGCCAATGTGCCGAAACGCATCGCCGAACTGACGGCCGAAGGCGTCGAGGAAGTGGTGGTGCAGCGCTTCATCACCCCGGTGGTGTCCGGGATCGCCTTCGTGCGACATCTCTCGATAGAGCTAGAGTGGGTTGAAGGCCATCTCGAATCGCTGGCCGACGGTCACGTCAGCCCCTCGCGGGCAACGCTTTCGCGGCTCGGCGATGCCTGGCGCAGCGGCACGTTCACGCCGTCCCACGGTTTGACCGAAGACCTGCTCTGGCGCTTTTTGCAAGACGTACTGCGCGTGTTCCACTACGTGCCCGGCGATGTCGAATGGGCCTGGGACGGCTCACAACTGTGGCTGCTGCAATACCGGCCGATCAGCGATTACGGCTGGCGCCGGCACCTGACCGCCGCCAACATCGCCGAGATCCTGCCGCCGCAACCGAGCGTGCTGGTGGAATACGCCCAGCGCCGCGCGGCAGCGAGTATCCCTGCGATCATGGCGCGTTGGGATGCGCGGGTGTTGCAGGACAACGAGCCGTTCACCGCCGTGTTCGGCGGCGCGTCCTATATCAACAATGATCTGTTTCTTGCCCGGCTGGCCGACTGGGGCATCAGCGCCGCTAACTACGCCGGTGAAGTCGGCGGCGCGACTCCGCATCTGCCGTGGCAACCGCTCAAAATGCTGCGTTCGTTGCCGCTGTTTTTGCGCATGCAACGCAGCGCTCGCAGCCATTTGCTGAACCTTGAAAACGGCTTGCAGCGCTTCGATCGGGAACTGGCCGAACTCGTCGCCCAGAGTGCCGATGGCCAACAACTCGCGGACTGGTTCACCCGGTTTTACGTGTTCGTGGTGCAAGGCAATCTGTGCATCGCCACAGCGCTGGCGAGCAGCGGCGGTGATTGGCTGGGCCGCCCGCCAACCGCTTACGACAACCTTGAAAACAGTCCGCATCGATTGCCGTGGGAAACCGATCCGGCCACCCCTCGGCCCGCGTCGAGCGATCTGCCGCTACAGCCATTCCCGCAATGGTCAGGGCTGATCCGCCTAGCGCATTCGACCGGCCTGCCGGGCCTGCGCGGTTACTACCTGCAAGTGCGCGAGTGGTATCGCGACAACCTGATGCGCATCTTCTTCCGTCTGCACCACGCCATGCCGCTGGCGGATCGCGAGCACTGGTTCGCACCGCATCCGGACGTGCGCACCCGCGACGGCAGCTTCTGGCAGGACGGTCGCGAAGGTGCTGAGCAGGCCACCGGGTTCATGATTTATCCGGGGCAGGTGCAGGGCATTCTGGGCGAGGATATTTTGCTCGAAGACACCCTCGATCCGGGGCGACATGCGCACTATCAAACAGCGAGAGCGGTGATTGCGCGGATGGGTGGGCGCTTGTCGCATGGCTCGACGTTGCTGCGTGAGTTGCGAAAGCCGTCGGCGGTGATGCCACAGGTTGATCCGGCGTGGGTGGGGTGTGAGGTGTTATATCGCTATGGTGAGTTGGAATTGATCAATTCGAAGGATGTGACGTGAAACTACGATGCCTCCGCGAATTGATCATTGGTCTGGTCGTGCTTTTACAGATGGGTTATGTGACCGCCGCAGCTGCTGTGTTGGTCGGTAACGAACCCGGTCAGTCGCCGGTTGCCCAAGGCCCGACCGAGACAGTTGTCGACATGGGGTCGTGTCGGTTTTCCATGCCGTTGCTGCAGGACCAATGGTTGAAGTTCAACGACTTCTATTCGATTTTTGTCGCGGCCAAACAACTGCCAAAACCGTCCAGCGCTCCCAGCCTGTGGCAAGCGCAGACTTCGAGTGGTGCCGACTGGCACTTCGAGAAACACGGCGACCTGAGCCAGCCGTGGTTTGGTTTGATGTGTGAAAACTCGGAGTACTTTTCGCTTCTCACCGACTGGAAACCCCCGGTAGACGATGCGTTTGCGGTGCAAGTCCTGCGTGACGACAACGACCGCAGGTGTCCGGCGACCCTTACCGATCAGGGCTGGGTGCCCAATTCGCTGGCCGGTCGTGCGAACACCTACACCTTCGAGCAATGGGGCGGGGAGAGTTCTTCGGGTTTCATCTTCGGTTTCCACGACAAGTCACGACGGCACATTACCCGCATCGCTTTTTGCTTGCTGAGGGGCAAAGACGTGCTGATCGGCTCGGCGGAATCGGGTTCATCCACCCCGTTGGCGATCAGCAACGAAGGATTCGAACAAATCAAGAAAGCGGTGCGCGGCATTGCCTTCGAATGAACATCCCCAAAATGCATTACGTCGACGGAGCTACAGCGTGAAAGGATTTTCGGTTCTTCTCGGCAGCCTGTTATTGGTTGCCGCATCCATGGCATTCGCTGCCGATCCAACCTTCAAGGATTACACCGTCACGCCAGTTTTCACCGGCCCCAACCATAAGCTGGTGCCGCAAGAAAACAGCAGCCCAATGATGGATCAGGCACGGGTGCAAGCCCTGAAAGGCAAGGTCAACTTCGCCGGCCATTACATCCTGCACAGGCTCGGCTGTGGCGGCAGCGCCATTTGCGGCGAAGTGATGGACGCTCAGACTGGGGAAGTCGTTGGCGGTCTACCGAATGCTTACGACGGCAGCACGTTCGGCATGGTTTTCCAGCCCGACAGCAGCTTGATTATCGTGTCCGGCATCACGCTCGACGGCGAAGAAGATGCGCAGGGGAATGCTTTGGAGAGCGGCAACCGGGATCGTTACTACGAGTTTGTGAGCAACGAATTCCGGCTGCTGAGCATGACCGACGTTGAATCGTCGCCGATGGATGAGGAGTGAGTGGATGAACCGTCTTCTCGCGGGCAGTCTTAAGTGGTTGATGATTGTCATGAGCCTGTCAGCTTCAGCCAATGCCTTGTCTGAAAATATTCAGATCGTGGGGGTTGGCGGGCACTTAGTGACGCTGAAGGACAAGACATGGGGCAGGCCTGCTGCGGAGTCGGCGGTTGCCTCGTTTACCGCCAATGGAAAAACGTTTCCCCTCTATGTACCCGCGGTGGGTACTGAGACGCATGAGGCTTGGTTAAGTCCCGACAAGAAAACATTGCTCCTCCTTCAGACACTGTATGGCGTTGTCATTGGCCAGGAGGGTGAAGAAATCCCGACAGAGGAAACTGGTTGCGGGGTCATTTCAATGGAGACCGGTTGCGTGCTCAGTCAGCCGGCAGCCAGGTTTTGCTACGGCAAGTGGAAGGGCAATCGGTGGACTTCCGGGGAAGAGGATGCGCCTGACCTCGTCATGCAGACGCCGTCTCCAAAGGACTTATTGAAGCAGGTCTCAAATATTGAGATGCCACAATCTCGCGTGGAAGAACTCGCATTCAATCTTCGCACTATAAGTCCAGAGTCCTATATGGCTTGTCACCCACCGTCGCGCAATGTTCAAGCGTTCAACGACCTGGCTTTCTACTTGGCCGAGGGCGGTAGAGATGAGCTAGCGCTGAAGTTTTATCGCGGCGTTGAGGCCGTTGGTAAGCGCACGGTACTGATGTTGAACATCGCCGATTCACTCTGGCGTCTCGATCGCAAGGACGAAGCGCAGCGCTATTACAGCCAGTACCGCGACGCGATGAGCGCCGACGGCAAGACGCAGAAAATACCTCAACGTGTCGTTGAGCGATCCGTCATTCAGGGAATGGAAAATTGAACATGTTTGCGCGTTTTATCGCGTTGTCCTTTGGATGCCTGTTTGCCTCCTGCGCGATGGCCGAGGACGACTGTAAAGAAATCACCGTTAGCGCCCAGGTCGATCGGTGTGTGGAGGCAGCTCGCAAAGAAGCCGACACACAACTCAATGCCAGTTACAAGAAGCTGCTGGGACGGTTTGAGGCTCAACAACGGCGCGACCCTGAGCAGGGTAAGGCGCTGGTCGCCATGGCCAGAGAATCCCAGCGCGCCTGGATCAAGCTACGCGACACCACGTGCCCGCTTGAAGCCACGGAAATCGAGCCCGGGGTGGCAGCGCATGTCACGACGATCAGCAACTGCATGGCCAGAATAAGTCTGGAGCGTGCGGCCTACCTGGACACAATCGTCGCTGATGAGCCGGGTAATGTGGTCGATCTCAACAAGGTGTACCTGTCCGGCTCTCAGCGCTTCGGCGATGTCGTGGCACGTTATGTCAGCACCTTTGGCAGCCCAGGCCTGACGGTCCAGATACTGGCGCCCAACGGCGGTTGGAGAGTGCTGTCCTCCAAGCGGTTTTGCAGTTTCGAGGGCAAGGCATTTTGGACGGACTATGCCGATGCCGGGTTTGAGGATCATGCGTTTGCCGATGATGGATTGCACGTGACGCTCAGGTTGACGGAGCTTCGTGGGCTCGGAGAGAAGCGCCTCGCTTGTGTGATTCCGATCAAGAACGAGCAAATCAAAGAGCTGAAATGCGGCGCGCCTGAACCCGGTGCCTAATCGGGTCAATTGGGACGTATTTGGACATCATTTGATTGAATCAAGGATTGAAGAAAGTGAAACGCGTATTGCAGAGCGTTCTCTGCGCTCTAACTTGTTGTCTCGCTGTACCGGGTTCTCCCGCGCTTGCTGCGCCCCAAGTCCTGAAGGAAATTCCGGCTAGCTTGCTGGGTGATGCATCACGGCAAAAGGTATTTGTTCTGACAGGGGATGCGGACGAGGCCTCCAACCGGTTGTTGATCGCGCCGGTGCAGGCACGTAATGAGGAAATTTTGCTCGATACGTCGAAGGCGCTGCCTCTGATCAAGAGTCAGTACTCGTCTGCGCTTCAGGGTGTATTCAGCGTCCATGTACTTAAAGGTCGCCCCGGCGTCATGACTGTCATTGATCCGCAGGCTGAGGAAGCTGTCGTCAAGCAGCCGTTCGTTGAGGAAGGGGATTACATCGCGCTGGTAACCAGTGAAGAAGATAACGCGGTTTACAACTTCAACCTGTTGTTCGCCTTCAACAAAGGTTCAAAGCAGTTTGAGCTAAAGCAAATATTGCAGTTGGTTAACAACGAGTATTGCGATCGCTCGCTCATCAGCGTGGCGGAGTTGCCGGTGCGGACATTGGGCTCTATCACTCTGGCGTCCTTCGATGGGTTCGAGGCTCTTCAAAAGCTGCGGGCTGCGAACATTAGCGGGCCTCAGGGTGGTTATAAAAAACTCATGACTGTCTATTCGGCGGACCTGCTGGATACGGCGCTGGCGGCGTATCGGAAGGGTGACAGCAGCTCTTTCAAAAGAGTGATGAGTGAGGCACTGATGGGCGATGATTCACATGGCGCGTGCTCTCCTGAGAGTTATATCACCGGAAAGTACTACTTCCGACAGCATCCTGGCTGGTCCAACGACCTCGGTTTTCTGCTCGGCGAGGCGGGTTACTACGCTGAGTCGATTGAACTGTTGAATGCTGTAATTGCACATAACCCAGAGCGGACGGTGGCTTACCTGAATCTCGCCGATAGCTATTGGGGTATGAACGATAAAGAGCGAGCGGTGCCGGCGTACAAGCAATACGCATCGCGTATGTCGGAAGCGGGAAAGGCGTCGAAGATTCCTGCGCGGGTAGCTGAGCGCAGTGTTGGCGGATCCGAATCATGATCAAACTCAAGACGTTCTTTGAGCTGATCGCGGGTGTTTTTTTGGCTGCTTCGCTGGTTCCAGCGCATGCGCAGGAAGCCTGCAATCCTGACAGCTTTACCAATCGCGATTTGATCATCTGCGGTCAGCAGACTTTCGAGAAAGTCGATGCAATGCTGAATGAGCAATATAAGAAAGCGCTGGTCAGTTTGGCGCCTGCGGAAAAGATGCAACTCAAAGAAGTGCAGAAGAAATGGGTGCGCTTCAAAGAAGGATTTTGCGAGGAGATCTATCAAGGCACGTTCCCGGGTGCCGAAGCGCCGATTGATAGGCTTGGGTGTCTGGTGCAAACAACCAACGCACGTTTGGGAGAGTTGATTGCTCTGCAAACCGGGTTACCGCTGGACGGTTTTTACAAAGCCGCCACGGCCATGGCTGGGCAGGACCGGGAAAAAGGTTTGGCGACTTCGATGGAGCGATTGGGTGGAGCCGCCTTCGACGATCCGCTTTGGAAACAATACGCTGATGGGCACTGCGAAATGGCTGGTCGGCTGTTTCGTGAAGACTTTGCTTATTGCATTGTTCGTATGCGTTTTCAGTTGCCTATGAATCGTTGATGCAATGATTGGTTTAAAAGCGTTTCCTGCGTTTTGTTTACCTGCCCGCTGACAGAAAAGGACTCAATATTCCCTTGTAGTTGACTTGTTATTGGGGGAGCCGCGCCTCTAATATCCGGTCAAAGCGCGATATCCGCAGGGTCTCTATGAAAAAGTCCAAACATGAACCCAAGCCTATGATGGCTGCTCGGTTCCAGGCTGAAGCTCGTGAAGTTTTGGCCAAGCGCTCTGGTAAGCGCAGCCGCTTTCTGGATGTTGCGTTGGCCAAAGGTTCTGATTTTGAGCCAGTCGGTCGACTGGCTGGTTGAAGGTTTTCGGATTCTCAATAAAGCTGCCGTGATTGGCAGTTTTTTTTGTGCCTGGATTTTTACAGACAGTTGCAGAAAGGGGACTTAACGTCCCCTTTTTTCATCCTCAAATCTCGCTACGGCTTGGCCGCCACGCTTCGCACTTCAATCTGGTCGAGCGTCCCTTCCACCATCAGTCGCACCCCGTCCGCCATTCGGCTCAGGGCCAGTGCCACCGAGCGGCGTGAGCCGTGCAGATCGTCAGCCAGGTCGCAGGCGATGACGCTGATGGACAGCAGGTCTTCGGAGGCGTTGGCCATGAGGGCTTCGGCATCGGTGCCGGGGGAGAGTTTAAAGAGGCCGGTTTCGCGCTTGGGGTGTGGTTCGGTGGGCGGTTTGAAATGGTGGTCGAGGGCGCGTTCGGCGGCTTCGTGGAATTTCTTCGATTCCAGAGATTCGTAGGGCGATATGTCCGGGATTTCCGGGGGGTTGGGTGTTGGTTTCTTCATTCGGTCTTACTCCAGTTTCAGGAGCTGGCACCGTTTCGCTCGCACTTCGAAAGGGGTGGCAGCTGTGCATAGGTGTGCAAGACCGGTGGAGTCACCCGGCAGACCCGAAGGCCTCCCATACACAGCAGCCATAACGATCCGCGAGCATAGGAAAACGCTCGGCGAATTGCCATAACCAATGTGTACTCCCGCCGGACTTGCACGTCCGTATCGCCGGTTTAGCGGCGACACACACAGCCTATCCCTAGCGCACCAACTCGCCTAGTTCACGGACAGCCCCGCACTTCGCAGGAAATTTCCCATGGATTCGCGGGCCGGAAGATCAAAAGATCGCAGGCTTCGCCGGCTCCTACAGGGATGTGTTTCAACAGGTGTAGGAAAGGTGAGTGGTGAGACGCGGAGCGTCTCGGGATGCATTCCCACGCGGAGCGGGGGAACGATCAGTGGGCGAGCGCTGAATCGTGACTTGGCAGTCATCGTGCGGGAAATGGTCAGCATCCTCTTCCAACAGCTTCAGATACTGGCGTTATCGTCCGAATCCCTTACACTGCCCCGGCCGTTCATTTTCCTTTTGAGGCTGTGCGCATGAAATTTCGTTTTCTCCTGTGGATGATGGGTTTGTTGATGGGTAAGGCCAGCCGGACAAATCCTGCGTTCCAGCAGCAGTTGGGTGACAAGGATCTGGTATTTCAGCTGCAGACGCTGGACGGGAAAGTGGCGCGGCATTTCGTGGTCAAGGATCAGCGCATCACCAGCAAGTCTGGCGTGGTGCCGGAGCCGGCGTTTGCGATTGCGTTTAAAGACGCGGGTTATGGCTTTGCCACGATGCAGGCGAAGAACAAGCAGTTGGCGTTTATGCAGGGGATTCAGGAAAAGTCGATCCAGCTCAAGGGCAACCCGGCGCTGGTGATGTGGTTTCAGGGGTTGATGAAGTATTTGAAGCCGAGGAAGGCAAAGGCCAAGGCTTGAGATTTTTTTGGGTTGGCTTCAAGCGAAGCACAATGAAGAATCGTGCGTTCTTTGGCTCGCAAAGTCTTTATTCAGGCCTGTAAAGACGGTCGAACTGTCATTTCTGTCAGGTGCTTTGCTCATCTTCGCGATGCTCTACTCAAGCTCCGGTCCCGTAAAGGACGCCACGCACTTGATGGAGCAAGAACATGACTCAGGCTCAGGACTTGACCACCCCAGGTACCCCCGATCCCTCTTTTGCCCTGAATGGTTTATTGAAATTACCGATACCGGGCATTGCGAGCCATGAGGCTGCGGCCGTTTTGGCCCTTCCTGACGGGAAGTTGCTGGTCGCTCTTCCTCTGGAAGGAAGTGACGCGCTGCTGGCCATCGCCCGATTGAACGAAGACGGTACGCTCGACAAGTCCTTCGGAAGTCATGAGACGGGTTTCGTCGAGATATCTTTGAACGGCGCTAGCATCAGCACCGTGTTTGGGCTCGATGCGTTGCGGGACGGCGGCTGGCTGGTGCGCGTTCAATACTTCACACAGAAGGCCGTCGATGCCGGCCAAGCAATGATCCGCTTGAAAGGCGACGGTGAGCTGGACGATTCGTTCGGCGATAAAGGCGTGAGTTTATTTTCTTTCTACAAGATCCCGGGCTCCACGCTTGCGTCGTCGGCAGGGGCGAAGTCAAGCCAAAAGTCCCCCGCTACAAATGCCTCTACCGTCTCTGCAGTTCAGCAGGCCGATGGCAAAATCGTCCTGCTCCATTTCCTGCTGATCGATGAGCCATGGCCATCGCCCGTCGTGATGCGTCTTTTGGCGAACGGCTCGCTCGATCCATCATTTGACGGCGCGGGGTACGTCTTGGTGGATGTCGGTGCCACCTCGAACACCGCCGGCGCTATCGCTGTTCAAGCCGATGGCAAAGTATTGGTTTGCGGCGTTTTTCAGAGTGGTGAGACAGCCTCCGGAGTTTTTCTGGCACGTTTGGACGTAGCGGGGAAGCTGGATAAGGATTTCAACAACGGCCAGGCGAAGCTGATTTTCGACGAGGATGGCGAGAGCTCTTTGAACGCTGTTTCGGTGCGCGAAAGTGATGGCAGGATCGTTGCGGTGGGTGAAGCCTGGCAAAAGAACGTCCATGGCGGGTTGGTGGTTGTGCTGAACGCCAGCGGAGCATCCAATCTTGTATTCAATAATGGCCAGCCTCTGTTTTCCCCGTTACTGCCAGACGGATTGACGTGGCGGCATACATCACAGCTCGACGGCTCGATCATTGTCGTTGGAGCCGGTGATTCCGCGGTAATTACCGCGCGCTTTCTCGCAGACGGCAAGCTGGACACGGCCTTCAACGGTATTGGCTATACGCTCTTCGATAACGTAGCGGGGCCAGTGTTTCCTCATGATCTGGCAATCATGGAGGACGGTCGGATAGTGGTGTCCATGACCCACACCAGCCTTTCTGACCCTTCCCGGGTGGATGGCTGGATCACTCGCTATCTAAGCGCAAACCTGACGAGTGGCACGCTGAATTTTGATCCGTCTTTTGGCGAAAACGGCATTGTCAGATTTCCGCTTGGAGGATTGTCTGAGTTTGACGTAAGAGCGGTATTGGCTCTGCCGGACAACAAGTTGCTGGTGGCTGTTCGTCGACGCAAGGATGGCCTGGAAACGCTGATCGCCCGGCTTCTGGAGGACGGCCAACTGGACCTCGGTTTTGGTGAAGAAAAGACCGGATTCGTCGAGATTTCACTCAAGGACGGTTTGTATATGCACTCGATGCTCGAGTTGACGCCGTTCCCGGATGGCGGTTGGCTCGTTCGTGCCGAGTACCAGAACAATGGGCCTGATGTTTCCGCCGGGCTGGTTGTCGTGAAACAAGACAAAGATGGACGGCTGGATCACAACTTTGCTGAACAGGGTGTGCGTTACCTTCCTTATGCGCAGATGGGGAGCGCGGGTCATGGCGACAATGTCTTGCGGCAAGACGAGAAAATCCTGCTGGCCGGATCCGTCGAAGACGACGCTGGCCGTGTGAGCGGCGTCGTCATGCGGCTCAATGCGGATGGCTCCGACGACACCACGTTCAATGGCACGGGTTTCGCGCCTGTCGAGCTCGCTGGCATTGCACACCAACACAGTTCTGCGCAGATGGTCGCGCATCAACCTGACGGCGCTGTGGTGGTTGGTGGCAGCTATAGCGGGCCATCTTCGGGCGCTTACGTCATTCGATTCGACGCTAACGGCAAGATCGACAGGGAGTTTGGCGAGAGCGGTAACGGAGTCGTGATCATCTCTGGTGAGGATGAGATCCACCTGTCCGCCATTTCAATTGTGGATAGCAAGATTGTTCTTGCAGGGGCTGCCGTAAGGGACGGTGGCATGCGTGGAGTGATTGCGGTCCTCACGTCCAAAGGCTCCTACAATCTCGTATTCAATAACGGTAAACCGTTGTTCTCCGACTTTGTCCCGCAAGGTTTGAGATGGTTGCGCTGTGTAGCGCGACCTGACGGTTCAATCGTCGTCAGCGGCGACACCGGAATCGGAGTCACCGACGATGATCCGAGTGCGATCACGGCGAAGTTTTTGGCGGACGGAACACCGGACCTGTCATTCAACGGCACAGGGTTCAGCATCTTCGACGAGGCCGGGGTCCTGGAGGCTCTTCATGACATGACGGTACTGGGGGACGGCCGAATTGTAGTGGGAGGGTATTTCATTGGAAGCTTCCCGAACCCGCAGGGCTGGGTGATTCGGTACCGCGGTTGATTACGCCAATAATCAACAGTTGGCCGCAACGCACCCGCTCCTGAAGATCGCATCGATCTTGTGGGAGCGGGCTTGCCTGCGAAGCTTTTCAGGCCTGGCTGAACTGCGAAGCCAGTTCACGCAGCAGCACTTCAGCCTCAAGCACTTTGCTGACGACATCGTTGGCTTTGTCACGGCTCAGGCCGACGCGTTCAAGCAGGGCATCCGGAATATCTTCATCCGGCCCGGAGCCAATCCCGCGGCTGCGTAGCAGGCGTACGGCCAGGCAGACGAGGTTCGGGTATTCGGCGTAGGCGCCGTCGTAGCTTGGGTCGTGCTGGAAGCGCAGGGCGGTGGCCAGTTCATCCGGCATGTCCCAGTAGCGCATCAGCCACGAGCCGATCTGTTCACGGCTGATACCGAGCAGGTGTTGCTCGATGTAGCTGTGGCACAGGTGCGGGTTGACCTCCAGGTGGCGGCAGATCAGCGAGAAGTGCGGCGGGAACACGTGGGCCAGCAGCAGGTAACCGAAGTTATGCAGCAGACCGGCCAGATACGTCAGGCCTGCTTCCGGGCGCTGGGCGCGCGGCATGGCGCGGGTCAGGCCTTCGATGACGGCGGCGGTGTAGATCGACTGCTGCCAGTACGGCGTGGTGTGTTGCGGGTGGTCTTTGGGCAGGCTCAGGGTCTTGCCGAGGGCCAGGCCCAGCGCGAGGTTGATCACCAGATCGAAGCCCAGCACGCGGACGATCGCGTCTTCCACCGAACGAATCTTGCCCGGCGAGGCGTAGTACGGCGACGCCGCCCAGCTCACCACTTGCGCGGCCAGCGCCGGGTCGGTTTCAACCACGCCGGTGATGTCGTCGATGGTGGCATTGGGGTCAACGCGCAGCTTGATGATTTTTTGCGCGGTTTCGGCCAGCGGCGGAATCTCGATGGTCGCTTCCAGACGCTGCTGAATGCGGCGTGCGGTGAACGCCTGCACGGCCTGGGTGATTTCCTCGCGGTCATCGTCCGGGCGGTCGAGGTTCGGGCGGATGCTGCTCAGGGCTTCGCCGAAGTTGGCGGCGCTGGCCTTGGTCAGCATCGATTTGAAGTCTTCGCTGCTGATTTCCAGCAGCAGGCCCGGCTCGCCGGAGTTGATCAGCAGCTTCGGCTCGCGCAGCAGGCTTTCTTCGTAGAGGCACGGCGAACTGGTTAGCGCCGGCAGGCCTGGGAGCAGGCTCAGATTGTGTTTGCCGAGCATCTTTTCCAGGCGTTCGGTGGACACCGCTGTGAGTCGGCGACCAGTGAGTTCGGCGAGGCGATTGAGATCCAGCAACTGGCTCTGTGGAAACAGCACCATCAACGCGCCCACGGCGTCGTCCAGCAACACGGCCTGCACTTTGCGCGAGGCATTGAGGCCGTGGTGGTCGAGCACTTCTTCGTAGGCAACGCCCAGCTTGTTGAGCAGCAGCCGAATAACAGACGGAGCTTGCGGAGATTCGGGGACGAGAGCAGCTTCGGTCATGGTCTGTATCCGTTTTTGAAACAATGGCAGGAGTATAACCAGCTCTGTAGGAACGATCCTGCACAAACTGCGACGGTGCTCACACTTGGCCGTATTGCTGCCCATGCCGCAGCCAACGGTCAAGCAATGGGCTGACGTGGGTCGGCCAGCGCTCCAGCAAAGCCTGGGCGGCATCGCGCACGGCGGGCAATAAATCGGCGTCGCGCATCAGGTCGGCGACCTTGAATTGCAGCAGGCCGGTCTGGCGGGTGCCGAGCATTTCCCCGGGGCCGCGCAGTTCGAGGTCCTTTTCGGCGATAACGAAACCGTCGTTGGTCTCGCGCATGATGCCCAGGCGCTGGCGACCGATCTGCGACAGCGGCGGATGGTAGAGCAGTACGCAATGGCTGGCGGCGCTGCCCCGGCCGACGCGACCGCGCAACTGGTGCAGCTGCGCGAGGCCGAGGCGCTCGGGGTTTTCGATGATCATCAGGCTGGCGTTGGGCACGTCGACGCCGACTTCGATCACCGTGGTCGCCACCAGCAGTTGCAGGTTGCCGGCCTTGAACTCGGCCATGACGGCGGCTTTCTCTACCGGTTTCATGCGCCCGTGAATCAGCCCGACCTTCAATTCGCCGAGGGCGGCGGTGAGGTCTTCAAACGTGGTTTCGGCGGCCTGGCAGGTCAGCTCTTCCGATTCTTCAATCAGCGTACACACCCAATAGGCCTGACGACCTTCGGCACAGGCGCTGCGCACCCGTTCGATGACTTCGACGCGGCGGGTGTCGGTGACCAGCACGGTGTTGACCGGGGTACGCCCGGGCGGCAATTCATCGAGGATCGAGGTGTCGAGGTCGGCGTAGGCGCTCATCGCCAGCGTCCGTGGAATCGGTGTGGCGGTCATGATCAGTTGGTGCGGGCACATGCGCCCGCCAACGCCTTTCTGCCGCAGCGCCAGACGCTGCTGCACGCCGAAGCGGTGCTGTTCGTCGATGATCACCAGCGCCAGATTCTTGAACTGTACTTCGTCCTGAAACAGCGCGTGGGTGCCGACCACCATTGGTGTTCCGCTGGCGATCTGCTCCAGCGCGGCGACGCGGTTTTTGCCTTTGAGCTTGCCGGCCAGCCACGCGACTTCAATGCCAAGCGGTTCGAGCCAGCGCTTGAAGGTGATGAAGTGTTGTTCGGCGAGGATCTCGGTCGGCGCCATCAATGCAACCTGGTAACCGGCCTCCAGCGCTTGCAGTGCGGCGAGGGCGGCAACCACGGTCTTCCCCGCGCCAACGTCACCCTGAATCAGGCGCAACATCGGTTCGTGCTGACTGAGGTCGTAGGCGATTTCGTTGCCGACGCGCTGTTGCGCGCCGGTCGGGTTGAAGCCGAGGTTTTTCAGGTATTTCGGTGGCAGCTTTGTGGCTTTCGGCATCGCCGGCGCGCGCAGTGAACGCATGCTTTCGCGCAGACGCTGCTGTGAAAGTTGATGCGTGAGCAGTTCTTCGAAAGCCAGGCGATGCTGCGCCCAGTGATGGCCAAGGGCGAGTTCATCGACATCGGCATCGGCGGGCGGGTTGTGCAGGTAACGGATCGCGTCGGCCAGCGGTGCCAGTTGGTAGTCGCGGGCCAGTTCGGTCGGCAGCCAGTCCGGCAGGGTGCTCGGCTTGAGCAGCGTCAAGGTCTGCATGCACAACTGGCGCAGGCGCTGCTGGGTCAGGCCTTCGGTGAGCGGGTAGACCGGGGTCAGGGTTTCATCCACTGGCGGCGGTTCGTCGCCGGTGATGGCGCGGTATTCGGGGTGGTAGATTTCCAGGCCTGAGGCGCCGGGCCGGGCTTCGCCGTAGCAGCGAACCCGCGTGCCACGCTTGAGCCCTTCCTTCTGCGCGTTGCTGAAATGGTAGAAGCGCAGGCTCAGCCCGCCGGTGCCGTCCTGCAAGCGCACGACCAGACTGCGGCGGCGACCCATGACCACGTCGGCACCGCTGACGGTGCCTTCGACCACGGCGTCCTGCCCCGGTCGCAATGCGCCGATCGGCACCACGCGGGTGCGATCCTGATAACGCAGCGGCAAGTGGAAGAGCACGTCCTGCAGATTCTCGAGGCCGACCTTGGCCAGTTTCTCGGCCATGGCTTCGCCGACACCCTTGAGTGCCGTCACCGACACTTGCGACAGCTCCGTCATGACGCTCGCTTAACCGGCCGTGACCGGCGCCGCTGGCTTGGCCACCGAGCACAGGCGAATGGAGTCGGCGAGGATCTCGATGGCTTTCGGCCGTGGGAAGCTGGCGCGCCAGGCGATTGCCACGGTGCGGAACGGCACCGGCGCGGTCAGTGGGCGCACTTCAATCACGCCGGGGGCGTAGTGATGGCTGTCCACCGCCGACAGCGGCAGGATCGAGATGCCCAGGCCGGACGCGACCATGTGGCGAATGGTTTCCAGCGAGCTGGATTCCACCGTGGTGTGCTTGGCGCCGTCATTGCCCTTGGTCAGGGTCGGGCAGGCTTCGAGCACCTGATCGCGGAAACAGTGACCTTCACCGAGCAGCAGCAGGCTCTTGTCGTTGAGCAGGCCGGCGTCGATGGATTCTTTCTTGGTCCACGGATGCTGGGCCGGCATGAGCACGTAGAACGGCTCGTCGTAAAGCGGCAGGGTCAGCACGTCGGCTTCATTGAACGGCAGGGCGATGATGATCGCGTCGAGCTCGCCGTTGCGCAGTTTGTCGCGCAGCACGTGGGTGAAGTTTTCTTCGATGTACAACGGCATCTGCGGGGCGACCCGGTGCAGTTGTGGAATCAGATGCGGGAACAGGTACGGGCCGACGGTGTAGATGGCGCCGACTTTCAGCGGTGCGGTCAGCTGGTTCTTGCCGGCCTGGGCCAGTTCGCGAATGCCTTGGGCTTGTTCCAGGACTTTCTGCGCCTGGGCGACGATGCCCTCGCCGACCGGGGTCAGGCGCACGGCGCTTTTGCTGCGCTCGAAAATCAGCACACCGAGTTCGTCTTCAAGTTTTTTCACGCCCACCGACAGCGTCGGCTGACTGACGTGGCAACGCTCGGCGGCATGGCCGAAGTGCTGCTCTTGGGCGAGAGTAACGATGTAGCGTAATTCTGTGAGGGTCATAGCAAGCGTCCATGAAGATGCGCGCCAAGCATACCGGCTGCAATCGATAGACGCACGTTATCAGACTGCGGGCTGAGTGCGACACCGGTCGAGGTCGGTTTGCCGCTGGCAGATATGCAAAAGGCACCTTTCGGTGCCTCTTGGCTTGGTTCTCTCGGCTGGCGGAGAACCTTGTGGGAGCTGGCAAGCCAGCTCCCACAGGTATTGCGGTGTTGCTTAGCGGCGGCGTTCGAGCGAATAAACAAACGGCGCAACAATTTCGATCGAGCCGTTGTTGAGCATGTCGGCCGGCGGCTTGGGCAGCGGTTGCGCGCGGCGGATCATGTCCAGGGTGGCCCGGTCCAGATCAGCGTTGCCAGAGCGGCCCACCAGTTCGAACGACAGCACATTACCTTCGCCATCAACCACGAAGCGCAGACGATTCAAGCCTTCCTTGCCCCTCGACTGCGCACTCTGCGGGTACTTCTTGTACTTCTGCAAATGCGCGAGCAGGGCGCCTTGCCAACTGGCCTTGGCCGCGACTTGAGCTGGCGATGGGCCCGGTGCCGGCTGGGCGGATTTCTCCGTCGGTGCCTGGGTCGGTTGCGTATCGGCCGGTTTCTCCTCGGAAGGTTTTTCCTTCGGCGGCTCTGGCAGTTTTTTCTCGACCGGCTTCGGCGGTTTTGGCTTGGGCTTCGGCTTGGGTTTCGGTACCGCGATTTCCGCTTTCGGTGCTTCAGCCAGTTTCGGAATCGGCAATTCTTCCACCGGAGCCGGTGGCTGCGGCGGTGTGACGACTTTCGGCGGAGCCGGCGGTGGCGGGGCAGGCAACGGGGCCAACTCGACCATCATTGCCTGCGGCGGCAATTCGATGGGCGGGCGGGCAGTCCAGTTCAGCGCCAGCGCGATGGCCAGCGCATGCACGCCCAGCACCACGGCCAGGCTACCGCTGTAACGCGTCAGCTTATGGCGCGTCGTGATCATTTCTTGGCTGCCGTCTCAAGTCCGACCAGACCAACCTTCAGGTAACCGGCGGCGCGCAGGCTGTCCATCACGCTCATCAGGTCACCGTAATCCACGCCTTTGTCGGCCTGGAAGAAGATGGTGGTGTCTTTCTTGCCCTGGGTCTTGGCGTCGAGGGTGGCGCCGAGGGTTTCGGCTTTCACTTCGTCGTCACCGAGGAACAGGCGCTGGTCCGCTTTCACACTGAGGAACACCGGTTTCTCTGGCCGCGGCGCCGGTTTGGCGGTCGAGGCCGGCAGGTCGACTTTGATGTCCACAGTGGCCAACGGCGCGGCCACCATGAATATGATCAACAGCACCAGCATCACGTCGATGAACGGCGTGACGTTGATTTCGTGGTTCTCGGCCAGATCGTCGTCTGCGCCTTCTTTCAAATGCAGGCCCATGGCCGATTACCCCACTTTAACCATGTGCGGCTGCGAGCTGCGCTCAGGCTGGTGGTCGAGATCGCGGCTGACCAGCAACAGGACTTCTGCCGAGGCATCGGAGACCTGCGCCTTGTAACCGGCGATGGAACGGGCGAAGACGTTGTAGATCACCACAGCAGGAATCGCCGCAACCAGACCCAGTGCAGTGGCCAGCAGCGCTTCAGCGATACCCGGTGCGACAACTGCAAGGTTGGTCGTCTGGGTTTTGGCGATGCCGATGAACGAGTTCATGATGCCCCACACGGTACCGAACAGACCTACGAACGGTGCGGTCGAACCGATGGTGGCGAGGACGCCGGTGCCGCTGCTCATGTTGCGACCGCAGGCAGCAACGAGGCGCTCGAGGCGGAAGCTGACGCGTTCCTTGATGCCTTCTTTCTCGCGGCTGTTGACCGACAGGCGCATCTCTTCAAGCGCGTCATGCACCAGCAGGTTGGCGAGGGTGCCTTCCTTGCCAGCCGTGGCGCTGGCTTCCTTGAGGGTGGTGGCTTTTTTCAGTGCAGCGATTTCGCCACGCAGACGACGCTTGGCGCCCATCAGCTCGAAGCCTTTGGCGATCCAGATAGTCCAGGTGATGATCGAAGCGATGGCCAGACCGATCATCACGATTTTCACGATGATGTCGGCGTTCTGGTACATACCCCACGGCGAAAGGTCGTGGGCCATGCCCAAGGTGTTGTCGGCTTCGAGGGCTTCGAGGGCTTCAGGTGCGTCGGCGGCGTCGACAGCCTGCACCGGATCGGTGGCGGCTGGTGCAGCCGGAGCGGCAGCGGGTGCGCTCTGCTCGGTGGCGGCTGGGGTGGCGGGCGCTTGGGCGTCGGCGAAGGCGGCGGTCGGTGCCAGCATCAGGCTGAGCAACAGAGCCGCGACGGCGCTCCAGGCGCGAGGTCGAGTGGTTGGCGAAGCGGGAGTTTGATTACGTGTCATGCTGGCCGGACCTGAGATAGAAAAACGTTGTTGCTCTTCCAGGCCTCGTGAGGCCGAGAACAAAAGTGGCGTGCATTATTGCAAGTAATTCTTGTTAACAAAAGTAATAGAGTAACTTTTTTTCCTTCATTGCTAGCCGTTCGTCCTGTGCCAGAGCTAGTCTGTGCCTTTCTGATGGGAGTTTTCTGATGTCCGCGCCTTCTGTTTTGATTGCCGGTTGTGGTGATGTCGGCAGTCGTCTGGCCACGCAATTGCTGGCGGCTGGCTGGCAAGTCCATGGCCTGCGCCGCGACGTTTCCAAGCTGCCGGAGGGTGTCATCGGCGTCGCCGGCGACCTGTCCAGCGAAGAGTGCCCGGCGACCTGGCCGGTAGGCGCTGTCGATTATCTGGTGTATTGCGCTGCGGCCACCGATCACGACGAAGAGGGCTATCGCAAAGCTTACGTGCAGGGTTTGCAGAATGTGCTGAGCTGGCTGGGTGACTATGGGCAAGTGCCTGAGCGGCTGATCTTCGTGTCCAGCAGCAGCGTGTACGGCCAGCAGGATGGAGCATGGGTGGATGAGACCTCCGAGACTGTCGCGGCCGGATATTCAGGTCGCTTGATGCTCGAAGCCGAGCAGGTCGCGCTCAATAGCGGCATCCCGGCAAGCGTGCTGCGCCTGACCGGCATTTACGGCCCGGGCCGCGAGTGGCTGTTGACTCAGGTGCGTCGCGGCTATCGCGTGGCTACGGAGCCACCGCTGTATGGCAATCGTATTCATGCCGATGATGCAGCGGGGCTGCTGGCGTTCTTGCTGGAAAAAGACCGCGAGGGCGTCAAGCTGGACGAGCTCTTTATCGGTGTGGATGACGCGCCTGCGCCATTGGCCGAAGTGGTGGGCTGGTTGCGCGAGTACCTGGGTGTGACTGAATGGGCGGACGACGCCAGTGTGCGGCGCACCGGCAGCAAGCGTTGCAGCAATGCGCGGGCGAAAGCGTTGGGGTGGGTGCCGAAGTATCCAAGTTACCGCGAAGGCTATGCAGCGATCCTGGAAGGTCGCTAAAAGCAAAAGATCGCAGCCTTCGGCAGCTCCTACAGGAAAATGCATTCCAAAGTAGGAGCTGCCGAAGGCTGCGATCTTTTCAGCGGGTTACTGCTTTTCCAGCAACCACTTGCGCTCACCTGCGGCAAACTGCGGTTGCTCATCTGCCAGCGCAGCATTGACTGCCTGCAGAATCTCCAGCTCCTTGCCCTTGCGCACAAAGATCCAGTTGTTGCCCTGGCCATTGAGTTGCAGCCACATGCTGTCGTTGCCATTGCTCATGGACGCGCAATCGCCGGCCAGACACAAGGCATAACGGTCAACGCCCGGCAGGCCGGTCACCTGGCCGTCGGCCTGGAACTGCACGGTGCCGCCTTCACCCTGGCCGCTGGCGATGGTCCAGTTGCCGCCCAGGTATGCTGAGTAGAGCGCGCGTTCGAAGCTGGCACCGATTGGCGCGCCTTCCGGCACGGGGATTTGTGCGCGATCGAAGACTTGTTCGGGTTCGTTGTCGCTGGCAGCTTGTTGCAGGCGCCCGCCGTCGCGTTTCAGTTCGCTGGCGGAGCTGCCGTAGAAGTCGACCTTCCAGGCGCCGGACTCTCCGCCCAGCAGCCGTCCTTCGACGTTCTCAAAACCGTTGGTGTAGCGGGCCTGACCGGCCTTGGTGTTGACGTCCCACTCCAGATTCGGGCCGTAAGCCTGCAGCGCTTCACGCAGGGGACCGCCCTTGGCGGCGGCATCGATCGCCACCTGGTTGATCCAGGTGCCGCTGATGTCACGGTCGGCAGGGTCGCTGGCGCAGCCGCCGAGAAACAGGGCGAGCAGCGAGAGAGCTAGCGCTTTGCGCATGGTGAAATCCTTTCAAAACCTTTTCTTGCGGCAGTCGGCGCGGCGTGAAGGCCGCGCCGTGCGCATCACTCGATGACCAGAATGGCATCCATTTCAACCTGCGCACCCTTCGGCAGGGCGGCCACGCCAATGGCGGCGCGGGCAGGGTATGGCTGGTCGAAGTACTTGCCCATGATCTCGTTGACCTTGGCGAAGTGGCTCAGGTCGGTGAGGAAGATGTTCAGTTTGACGATGTCCTTGAACGAACCGCCGGCAGCTTCGGCCACGGCTTTGAGGTTCTCGAAGACCTGGACGGTCTGGGCTTCGAAGCCCTCAACCAGTTCCATGGTTTTTGGGTCCAGAGGAATCTGGCCCGACATGTACACGGTGTTGCCTGCCTTGATCGCCTGGGAGTAAGTACCGATGGCGGCCGGGGCCTTGTCGCTGGTGATGACGGTTTTGGTCATGTAGGACTCCTTGTAATAGGCAGGTTATGCGCGCATGCGGGTGATGCGGATCACCCCGGTCAAGGCGCGCAGTTTCTTGATCACGCGGGCCAGGTGCACACGGTCGTGGACGCTGACCACCAACTGCACGACGCTGATGCGACCATCGCGTTCGTCCATGCTGATTTTCTCGATATTGCCGTCGGCCGCGTTGACGCTGCTGGCCAGCAGGGCGATCAGGCCGCGCTGGTGTTCCAGCTCGACGCGCAACTCGACGTTGAATTCGCCGGTGACATCCTTGGCCCACGAGAGCTGGATGCATTTTTCCGGGTTGTGCCTGATTTCGCTGATGTTGCGGCAGTTATCCAGGTGCACGACCATGCCTTTGCCCGCCGACAGATGTCCGACAATCGGGTCGCCGGGGATCGGTGTACAGCACTTGGCGTAGCTGAGCACCAGGCCTTCGGTGCCGCGAATCGCCAGCGGACCTTCCGGGCTCGGCAGCTGCTCGCCTTCGCCAAGCAGGCGACGGGCGACCACGTACGCCATGCGGTTGCCCAGGCCGATGTCTTCGAGCAGGTCTTCGATCAGTTCGAGGCGGTACTCGGTAAGCATTGCTTTGACGCGCTCTGCCGGGATCTTCTCCAGGGAGCTGTCGAAACCGTTGAGGACCTTGTTCAGCAGGCGTTCGCCAAGACTGATGGACTCGGAGCGGCGTTGTAGCTTCAGCGCATGACGAATGTGCGTACGCGCCTTGCCGGTAACGACGAAGTTGAGCCATGCCGGGTTCGGCCGGGCGCCGGGAGCGCTGACGATCTCGACCGTGGAGCCGCTTTGCAGCGGTTCGGACAGCGGCGCGAGACGACGATTGATCCGGCAGGCGATGCAGCTGTTGCCGACATCGGTGTGCACTGCGTAGGCAAAGTCGACCGCCGTGGAGCCTTTTGGCAGCTCCATGATCCGGCCTTTGGGCGTGAACACGTAGACCTCGTCCGGGAACAGGTCGATCTTCACGCTTTCGATGAATTCCAGCGAGTTGCCGGCGCGTTGCTGCATTTCCAGCACGCCTTTGACCCACTGGCGAGCGCGGGCGTGCGTGCCTTTGGGCTGCTCGTCGCCGCTGGATTTGTACAGCCAATGGGCGGCGATGCCGTTGTTGGCCATTTCTTCCATTTCGCGGGTGCGGATCTGGATCTCGATCGGTACACCGTGCATGCCGAACAGCGTGGTGTGCAGCGACTGATAGCCGTTGGCCTTGGGGATCGCGATGTAATCCTTGAAGCGCCCTGGCAACGGTTTGTACAAATTATGCACAGCACCCAGTACGCGGTAGCAGGTATCGACCTTGTCGACGATGATCCGGAACGCGTAAACGTCCATGATCTCGTTGAAGGCCCGACGCTTGCCGCGCATTTTCTTGTAGATGCCGTAGAGGTGTTTCTGCCGACCGCTGACTTCGCCCTGGATGCCGTCGATGGCGAGGCAGTGACCGAGGGATTCTTCGATCTTGTTGACGATTTCCTTGCGGTTGCCCCGGGCGCGTTTGACCGCCTGGTAGATCCGCGCGGAACGCATCGGGTGCATGGCCTCGAAGCCGAGGTCTTCGAATTCGATGCGGATCGCGTGCATGCCCAGCCGGTTGGCGATGGGTGCGTAGATCTCGAGGGTTTCCTTGGCGATACGCCGGCGTTTTTCGCCGGACAGCACTTCCAGCGTGCGCATGTTGTGCAGACGGTCGGCGAGCTTGACCAGGATCACCCGGATGTCGCGCGCCATGGCCATGGCCATTTTCTGGAAGTTTTCCGCCTGGGCTTCGGCCTTGGTCTCGAAATTCATCTGGGTCAGTTTGCTGACCCCGTCGACCAGTTCGGCCACGGTTTCACCAAACTGCGCTTGCAGCGCTTCCTTGGCGATACCGGTGTCTTCGATCACGTCATGCAGCATCGCGGCCATCAGGCTCTGATGGTCCATGTGCATGTCGGCAAGAATATTGGCCACGGCAAGAGGATGCGTGACATACGCCTCGCCGCTGCGACGGCGTTGACCGTCATGGGCTTGTTCGGCGTAGAAATACGCTCGGCGGACCAGGTTGACCTGGTCGTTGCCGAGGTAGGTCGATAAGCGATCGGCGAGGGCGTCTATGCTCGGCATGATGATTCCTGCCGAAAGCTGTGACCCCGCGCCGTGCTACGTCGACCAGGCATAGGCTTAGACGGCCTCGTTCGACTCGTCCTCGAACGCTGCGAACAGCGGTTCATCCTGGACGATTTCCTGCTCGGCGATGAACTCGTAGCTCATCAGGCCTTCAGCAATTTCACGCAGCGCGACAACGGTCGGCTTGTCGTTTTCCCACTGCACCAATGGCTCTTTGCCGCCGGTGGCCAGTTGACGGGCACGCTTGGTAGAGAGCATGACCAGCTCAAAGCGGTTTTCCACGTGTTCTAGGCAGTCTTCAACGGTTACGCGGGCCATGGTATTCCTCGGAGCGAATGCAATATGCGCGCTGCCCGGTTGGGCGAGCGGACTGAGCAGTTTAAAAAATCACCAGCGATTAGGGAAGCGCTGATTTTTTGACCAGACCCTTCAACGCGCTGCAAGCACCAATGTAAAGCGCTTGCAGGCATTTTGGGAAGTGCTGTTTTAGCCGAGCAATTCAGCCAGCAATTTGCCGAAACGCACTTGCTGGCGTTTCTGTTGCAGCTGATTGGCGCGGAAAATCGCTTTCAGATCGTCCAGCGCGTGGGCGAAATCGTCGTTGATGATCAGGTAATCGTAATCGACGTAATGGCTCATCTCGCTGACCGCTTCGCGCATGCGGCCGTCGATGATCTCGTCGCTGTCCTGGCCACGATTGGTCAGGCGCTGGTGCAGGGCTTGCAGCGATGGCGGCAGGATGAAGATCGAGCGCGCTTGCGGCATCAGCTTGCGCACTTGCTCGGCGCCTTGCCAGTCGATTTCCAGAATCAGGTCGTGACCTTCGTCCAGAGTCTGTTGCAAACGGCTTTGCGAGGTGCCGTAGAAGTTGCCGAAGACTTCGGCGCGTTCAAGGAAGTCGCCGTGCTCGCCCATCTTCACGAACTCTTCGCGGCTCACGAAATGGTAGTTCACGCCATCCACTTCGCCCGGGCGCATGGCGCGGGTGGTGTGCGAGACCGAAACGCGGATCTCCGGGTCGGCGTCGGTCAACGCCTTGACCAGACTGCTCTTGCCCGCGCCCGATGGCGCGGAAATGATGTACAGGGTGCCGGTGTGTTGGGTCATGTCAGGGTAGCCTTACTCAATATTCTGCACTTGTTCGCGCATCTGCTCGATCAACACCTTGAGGTTGACGGCGGCCTGGGTGCTGCGCGGGTCGAAGGCTTTGGAGCCCAATGTGTTGGCCTCGCGGTTGAGCTCCTGCATCAGGAAGTCCAGACGCCGCCCGGCGGCACCACCGGACTTGAGCACCCGGCGGACTTCGATGATGTGAGTGCTCAGGCGATCCAGTTCTTCGGCCACGTCGCTTTTTTGCGCGAGGATGACCATTTCCTGTTCCAGGCGCTGCGGGTCGAGCTCAGCCTTCATGTCGGCGAAGCGGTCGAGAACCTTCTGGCGCTGGGTGGCGAGCATCTGCGGCACCAGTTCACGCAGGGTCACCACGTCTTCTTCGATGGAAGTCAGGCGGTCGTTGATCAAGCGAGCCAGCTCCGCGCCTTCGCGCTCGCGACCAGCCTTCAGATCCTTCAAGCCCTGATTGAACAGCGCCAGCGCTTCGGCGTTCAGCGCTTGCGGGTCGGTCGCATCGGCCACCAGCACGCCGGGCCAGGCCAGCACTTCCAGCGGATTCAGCGCAGCAGGATTCTTGATCAGCCCGGCAACGGTTTCCGCAGCGGCCACCAGTTGTGCGGCGCGTTCGCGGTCCACTTGCAGCGGTTTGCCGGTGCTTTCTTCGGTGAAGCGCAGCGTGCATTCCAGTTTGCCCCGCGACAGGCCCTGACGCAGTGCTTCACGCACGGCGCCTTCGAGGTCGCGAAACGATTCGGGCAAGCGCAGGTGCGGTTCCAGATAGCGGCTGTTGACCGAGCGCAGTTCCCAGCTCAGGGTGCCCTGAACGCCGGCTTTCTCGACGCGGGCGAAGGCGGTCATGCTGTGCACCATGGCGGTGACCTCGCAATGCAGATCGGCGCGAAACGCTGTTTCGCAGGCGCGATTTCAATGAATTTAAGCCGACTGGCAGCAAAGGCGCAGGATTGTAGCGCAGTGCGGCGAATGCGCCCAAACACACGGTGTGACAAAGCGCTGCAGCCCGTCGGTTATGCGCGCTCGAGGGGCTTCGGTCGTCGGCCGGCGGTTTTAACCAGTGCCCACTCGCGGTGCAGGGCTCTATAATGCTCGGCAGTTTTCCGTCCTCAGTACAGGTATCCCTATGAAACGTCCAAGTGGTCGCGCTGCCGATCAGCTCCGCTCGATCCGCATCACCCGCAACTACACCAAACACGCCGAGGGATCTGTACTGGTCGAATTCGGTGATACCAAAGTCATCTGCACCGTCAGCGTCGAAAATGGCGTGCCGCGCTTCCTCAAAGGCCAGGGCCAGGGCTGGTTGACTGCCGAGTACGGCATGCTGCCGCGCGCCACCGGTGAGCGTAACCAGCGTGAGGCCAGCCGTGGCAAGCAGGGCGGTCGTACTCTCGAAATCCAGCGTCTGATCGGCCGCTCCCTGCGCGCGGCGCTGGATATGTCCAAGCTTGGCGACGTGACCCTGTATGTCGATTGCGACGTGATCCAGGCCGATGGCGGTACTCGCACCGCGTCCATCACCGGCGCCATGGTTGCGCTGGTCGATGCCCTGAAAGTGATCAAGAAGCGCGGCGGCCTGAAAGGCGGTGACCCGCTCAAGCAGATGATCGGTGCAGTCTCGGTGGGCATGTACCAGGGCGAGCCGGTGCTGGATCTGGACTATCTTGAAGATTCCGCTGCTGAAACCGACCTGAACGTAGTGATGACCAGCACCGGCGGTTTCATCGAAGTGCAGGGCACTGCTGAAGGCGCGCCGTTCCAGCCTGAAGACTTGAACGCCATGCTGGAACTGGCGAAGAAAGGCATGAACGAGATCTTCGAACTGCAGAAGGCTGCACTGGCCGACTGAGGTTTTCGACCACAAGGAGGACATGATGAGTGACGAGCAAGAGTTGCTGCCCAAACCGAGCCAGGAGGTTCGCCAGTGGGCAATGTTCTGTCACCTGTCCGCCTTGCTGGGGATCTGGATTCCGTTCGGCAATCTGATCGGGCCGTTGATCCTATGGCAGATGAAGCGCGAGAAAGACCCTTTTATCGATGCACAGGGCAAAGAGGCGTTGAATTTTCAGATCACGGTGGCGATAGCCTCAATGATCTGCTTCCTGCTCATGCTGCTGATCATTGGTTTCTTCCTGTTTGGTTTGTTGGCGATCGCCGCACTGGTCCTGACGATCATTGCAGGGGTCAAAGCCAACGAAGGTTTCCCATACAGATATCCGTTCACCTGGCGATTGATCAAGTGAAAGTCTGTTGTGTCGCAATATGAAAATACCCCGACTTATCGGGGTATTTTTATTTGTGCAACTTAATAATTGGTTTTTGTTGTAGGACTAGTCTGTTAACGATGTGCGGTTTGGCATTTATTTGCTGATGTTCCTCTATTACATCTTTGGTCACAACTGATCGGTCCAGTGCTTATTCCCGTTCTTGTTATTGGCGCGAGCTGGTTGTTAAAGTTGCCCGATGTAATGTTTCGGTTGAAACATTCCGATATGTTCAAGCCATCGATGGCACTTGAATTCCCCAGTAATCAGTGTTGAGAAAATCAGCCGGTTCACCCGTCGAGCCCAGGTAAACGCTCGCCTCGTGAATACTTAGCCAAGAATAATCCACATGATTGAGCTCGATTTCTACGGCACGCTCGTGGCCGCTTCTTTAGTACTGCTGCTCGGACGCGGACTTGTTACGCGTGTCGGCTTTCTGCGAAGTTACAATATTCCTGAACCGGTAGCAGGCGGCCTTGTGGTTGCCGTGCTCCTGTTGATATTGCGCACTTTCGACATTGAAGTCCGCTTCGATACATCATTGCAAACCCCCCTGATGTTGGCTTTCTTTGCCACCATTGGCTTGAGTGCTGACCTTGCCAGTCTGAAGAAGGGCGGCCGCATTGTCGGTATCTTCCTGCTGGCGGTCATTGGCTTGCTGGTGGTGCAGAACGCCATGGGCATCGGGTTGGCAACCCTGCTCGGGCTCGACCCTTTGATGGGCTTGCTGACGGGCTCGATCACGCTGGCCGGCGGCCACGGCACTGGCGCTGCATGGGGCGCGGTGTTCAGCGAGAAATATGGCCTGGCGTCGGCTTCAGAGCTGGCGCTGGCCTCAGCGACGTTCGGTCTGGTGCTGGGTGGTCTGATTGGTGGGCCCGTTGCCCGGTTGCTGATCAAGCGCGTGCAAGTGCCGGGTTGCAATCCGCAACAAGCGCCGCGACTGCCAAGAGGTTTTGAACAGCCAAACAAGGAACGCTCAATCACGCCGTTTTCGTTCGTCGAGACGCTGGCGCTGATTGCCGTCAGCCTGCTCGCGGGCAACCTTCTGAATGGCGTTCTGCATGGCACTGCGTTCGAACTGCCGACGTTTGTTTGCGTGCTGTTTGTAGGTGTGGTGTTGCGCAACAGTCTGTCAGCACTTGGCTTGTATCAGGTGTTCGAGCGTGAAGTTTCCGTGCTCGGCAATGTCAGCCTCTCGCTGTTTCTGGCGATCGCGCTGATGTCGCTGAAGCTTTGGGATCTGGCGGCGTTGGCATTGCCGATCTTCATCATTCTGGCCGTGCAGGCGCTGGTCATGGCGCTGTTCGCGATTTTCGTAACGTTTCGGGTGATGGGCAGCAACTATGATGCCGCCGTACTCGCTGCGGGACACTGCGGCTTTGGGCTGGGTGCCACGCCTACGGCCATTGCCAACATGCAAGCGGTGACGCAGCGCTATGGCCCTTCGCAAATCGCGTTTCTGGTGGTGCCGATGGTAGGAGCGTTCTTCATCGATATCGTTAACGTCATCGTGATCAAGCTGTACCTGGCCTTGCCATTCTTCGCTGCGGTTTAGGAAGCACGGCGCATAAAAAATGCCCGCATCTCACGATGCGGGCATTTTCTTTGGCTGCGATACGACGCTTAGATGGTCAGCGTCCAGTCGTAGTCGACGATCAATGGTGCGTGCTGCGAGAACCGTGGCTGACGCGGCAGGCGTGCACTGCGCACCGAGCGACGCAGGCCCGGGGTCAGGATCTGGTAATCGAAACGCCAGCCCAGATTGAGCATCTCGGCCTGTTCGTTATCCGGCCACCAGCTGTACTGATCGCCTTCGCGGCTGACTTCGCGCAGCGCATCGACATAGCCCATGTTGCCGACAATCTCGTCCATCCAGGCGCGTTCCGGCGCCAGGAAGCCTGGAGATTGCTGGCTGTCGCGCCAGTTCTTGATGTCGAGTTTCTGCTGCGCAACGTACAGCGAGCCACAATAAATGTACTCGCGACGTTTGCGTCGCTGTTTGTCCAGGTACTTGCCGAAATCGTCCATGAGCTTGAACTTCTGGTTCAAGTCCTCATCGCCGTTCATCCCCGAAGGAAACAGCAAGGTGGCAATACTGACTTTGTCGAAATCTGCTTGCAGGTAGCGCCCGTAGCGGTCGGCCGTCTCGAAACCGAGACCGCTGATGACAGCCTTCGGTTGCAACCGCGAATACAAAGCCACGCCGCCTTGGGCAGGGACTTCAGCATCGCAGGCATAAAGGAAGTAGCCATCCAGTTGGAAGGCTGGGTCATCCAGTTCAAAGGCGGAGGCACGGGTGTCCTGCAGGCAGATGACGTCGGCATTCTGGGCTTGCAGCCAACTGAGCAAACCGCGCTCGACTGCCGCCTGAATACCATTGACGTTCACACTGATGATCCGCATAAATGGCCCCAAAAATCGCGTGCGTGTATGATACACGGCGTCAAGCTAATTAGCTAAATCCGTGGTATTTGGGGTTTTTTTCATGCAAGCGTATCAGCGCGATTTCATTCGTTTTGCCATCGATCGCGGCGTTTTGCGCTTCGGTGAGTTCACCCTGAAGTCCGGGCGCACCAGTCCCTACTTCTTCAACGCCGGCCTGTTCAACTCGGGTTCGGCCCTGGCGCAGCTGGGGCGTTTCTACGCCGCCGCCATCACCGAGAGCGGCATCCCCTTCGACGTTCTGTTTGGCCCGGCTTATAAAGGTATTCCGCTGGCGGCCACGACCGCCGTTGCGCTGGCCGAGCATCACGATCGTGACCTGCCGTGGTGCTTCAACCGTAAGGAAGCCAAGGCCCACGGCGAGGGCGGCAGCCTGGTTGGCGCGCCGCTGACTGGCGAAGTCTTGATCATCGACGACGTGATCACCGCCGGCACCGCCATTCGTGAAGTGATGCAGATTATTGCTTCCCAGGACGGCGCCAAGGCCGCCGGTGTGCTGATCGCACTGAACCGCCAGGAGCGTGGCAACGGCGAATTGTCGGCCATCCAGGAAGTCGAGCGCGACTTCGGCATTCCGGTGATCAGCATCGTCTCGCTGAATCAGGTGTTGGAGTTCCTCGCCGACGATCCGCAGCTCAAGCAACACCTCCCAGCCGTGGAAGCGTACCGCGCCCAATTTGGCGTGTGATACGCACCTGTAGGAGCTGCCGAAGGCTGCGATCTTTTGATCTTGTTTTTCAGGATCAAGATCAAAAGATCGTCCGATCGCGGCCCGAGCCTTCGGCAGCTCCTACAGTGGTCTACGCAGTTTTTGCCATTTGATCAGCAGTCTCAGCGCCAGTCCTGAGCGCCGGCCACGCCAGATTGAACATGAACGTAGTCAGGGTCAGCAGCAAGCCACTGACCGCGACGATGTCACTGAACGGCATTCAGACCCAGCGTCGCGCAGAGCAATGCGTGGGAATCTTCGCTGATCTCGAACTGTCCAGCGCGGCCCTTGCGTTTGGTGATGGGTTTGAAGGTCGGCTCGTTCTGGGTGATGAGCATGTTCAATTCATCGCGAATCACGTCGAGCTGATCACCACCAGAAAAGCGCATGGGCGATTTCGGCGTCGCCGATGCGCAAGGTCTTTTTCACCGGTTCCTTCTGTTCCTGCTCGAAAGCGTCGGCGTCGATCGTGAACGAGATCTGCATGGCTCAGGCGCTCCGGGATTATTTTTTGCTGGCAGCCGGCTTTTCGGTTTTTTCCGGGTACGGATCTTGAGGGGCGTCACCTTGGCCGGTGAGGGTTTTCCAGCCGTTCAGGACATGCGCCGTCTTGCGAAACTGCGGGCAGGGCGGCATTGAAGTCTTGGCTTGATTGGAATAACGATGACCGCAGTCCACGCATTCGTAGGTGCCTGCTGAAACATCGCTGCCGTAGGGAACGTAATCTTTCTGCATGAGTGAATCTCCGCTGGATGAGAGGAAGATCCTAGGGAGATTTGTTCTGAAGGGATGTCGGACGTTTCGCTGTGTCGAGTCAGGCGTTTCCTGCGCGCACAAAAAAGATCGCAGCCTTCGTCAGCTCCTACAGAAATTTCGCATCAACGAAATTTGCAGGCGCTGCCGCAGATTGCGATCTCCGGTGTATCAGCGATCAAGGACGCTTGCGATTGCTGATCAGCGTACCCACGCCAGTATCAGTGAAGATTTCCAGCAGAATCGCGTTCGGCACACGACCGTCGATGATCAACGAACTACCTACGCCACCCTGAACCGCTTCCAGTGCGCAGCGGATCTTCGGCAGCATGCCGCCGTAGATCGTGCCATCGGCGATCAGGTCGTCGACCTGCTGCGTGCTCAGGCCGGTCAGCACGGTGCCCGACTTGTCCATCAGGCCGGCAATGTTGGTCAGCAGCATCAGCTTTTCAGCTTTCAGTGCTTCGGCAACCTTGCCCGCCACCAGGTCGGCGTTGATGTTGTACGACTCGCCGTTCTCACCGACGCCAATCGGCGCGATGACCGGGATGAAGTTGCCTTTGACCAGCAGATTCAACAGCTCGGTATTGATGCCGACGACTTCGCCGACATGGCCGATGTCGATGATTTCCGGCTGGGTCATCTCCGGGGTCTGGCGGGAGACGGTGAGCTTCTTCGCCCGGATCAGCCCGGCATCCTTACCGGTCAGGCCGATGGCGCTGCCGCCATGGCGGTTGATCAGGTTGACGATGCTCTTGTTGACCTGACCGCCAAGGACCATTTCCACCACGTCCATGGTCGCCGCGTCGGTAACGCGCATGCCGTCGACGAAGTGGCTTTCGATCGACAGGCGCTTGAGCAGATCACCGATCTGCGGGCCGCCACCGTGCACGACCACCGGGTTGATGCCCACGGCTTTCATCAGCACGATGTCGCGGGCGAAGCCGGTTTTCAGCTCCTCGCTTTCCATCGCGTTGCCGCCGTATTTGATCACCAGGGTCTTGCCGACATAGCGTCGGATGTAAGGCAGCGCTTCGGACAGGACCTTGGCAGTGTTGGCGGCGGCTTCGCGTTCGAGGGTCATTCAGGGCTCCGGGTGGATCAGAACGGTAGTTGGAGATCAGGTGCAACGCGTTTCAGTTGGGCGTGGAACACATCCTTGATGCGCTGCAATTCAGCCTCGTCATCGGCCTCGAAGCGCAGCACCAGCACCGGTGTGGTGTTGGACGCGCGCACCAGGCCCCAGCCTTTGGCGTAATCGACACGCACGCCGTCGATGGTGGTCAGGTCGGCGCCTTCGCCCCACTGAGCATCGTGCAGTGCATCAATGATGCTGAATTTGCTCTCTTCGGTCACATGGATATTGATTTCCGGCGTGGAAATATCGTTCGGAAAGGTCGCAAACAGCTCTTCAGCAGTGGATTTTTCCTTGCTGAGGATCTCCAGCAGACGTGCGGCGCTGTAGATGCCGTCGTCGAAACCGAACCAGCGTTCCTTGAAGAAGATGTGCCCGCTCATTTCGCCGGCCAACAGTGCGCCGGATTGTTTCATTTTCTTTTTGATCAACGAGTGACCGGTCTTCCACATTAGCGGCCGACCACCGTATTCCTTGATCAATGGCACCAGGCGACGGGTGCATTTGACGTCGAAGATGATTTCCGCGTCCGGGTTGCGCGCCACTACGTCGCGAGCGAACAGCATCAGTAGGCGATCCGGGTAGACGATGCTGCCGGTATTGGTCACCACGCCAACGCGGTCGCCGTCACCGTCGAAGGCCAGGCCGATATCGGCGTTGGTCTCTTTGACTTTGGCAATCAGGTCTACGAGGTTTTCCGGTTTGCCCGGATCCGGGTGATGGTTCGGGAAGTTGCCGTCGACTTCGCAGAACAGCGGGATGACTTCGCAGTTCAGCGCTTCGATCAGTTGCGGGGCGATCACGCCGGCCGCGCCATTGCCGCAGTCGACCACGACTTTCAGGCGGCGGGCCAGTTTGATGTCCTGGACGATTTCGGTGTTGTAGCGGTCGAGGATTTCGACCTGAGTGACGCTGCCCTGGCCAGTGCTCAGGTCGTTGTTCTTGATGCGCTCGTGGAGCACCTGAATCTGCTCGTTGGCGAGGGTGTCGCCGGCGATGACGATTTTGAAGCCGTTGTAGTTCGACGGATTGTGGCTACCGGTGAGCATCACCCCGGACTTGCCGGCCAGCACGTTGGCGGCGTAGTACAGTGCCGGCGTTGGCACCAGGCCGACATCGCTGACGTGGCAACCGCTCTCGGCGATGCCGCGAATGAGTTCCGCGACCAGCTCCGGGCCGGACAGGCGACCGTCACGACCGACCGACACGTTCGGCTCGCCCTGGGCCAGGCTCTGCGAGCCGATGGCGCGACCGATCCAGTAGGCGGTTTCACCGTTGAGGAATTCCGGCACGGTGCCACGAATGTCGTAGGCGCGGAAAATGCTGTCAGGCAGCGTCGGGGCGATCTTGGCGGGGGTGCTCATCTGTGGACATGCTCCATCTCGAAAAGGGCGGGACAGACCGGCGAAAGATTCGACGGCAGGCTCAAACTGAAGGGTATGACGGCGTTTTCCACAGAGAGTTCGTGCTATGAAAGGGCCATGACGCCCCGGCTGGCGTGGCTTTCGGCCGGCAAAACCTTGATTTACGGTGTTAAAACCTGCTGCCGATATAGCGCATTTTTTGTGGCGAGGGGATTTATCCCCGATGGGCTGCGCAGCAGACCCAAAATCTTGGGGCCGCTTCGCAGCCCAACGGGGATAAATCCCCTCACCACCATAATTTCTATCCGGTTATTTGGTGCCAGTGTGGCCAAAGCCGCCGGTACCGCGCTCGGTCTCGACAAACTCTTCAACCATTTCGAAATGCGCCTGCACCACCGGTACCAGCACCAATTGCGCCAGGCGTTCGCCGACGGTCATGGTGAAGTCGCTCTGGCCGCGGTTCCAGCAGGAGACCATCAGCGGGCCCTGGTAATCGGAGTCGATCAGGCCGACCAGATTGCCCAGCACGATGCCGTGTTTGTGGCCCATGCCCGAGCGCGGCAGGATCAGCGCGGCGAGATTCGGGTCGCCGATGTACACCGACAGGCCGGTGGGAATCAGCACGGTTTCACCCGGTTTGATCACGATGTCCTGTTCCAGCATGGCGCGCAGGTCGAGGCCGGCGGAGCCCGGCGTAGCGTATTGCGGCAGCGGGAATTCGCTACCGATGCGTGGATCGAGGATCTTGGCTTGCAAAGCGTGCATGTAAATTAAACCTGGTTCAGACGTTCGGCGATAAAAGTGACCAGTTGGCGAGCGATCTTGCTCTTGCTGGTCTGGGCGAAAACCGTGGCGTGCAGCTCACGGTCGATGACGCTGCAGGCGTTTTCTTCGCTGTTGAAACCGATGCTCGGATTGGCGACGTCGTTGGCGACGATCAGATCGAGATTCTTGTCCTTCAGCTTGCGTGCAGCGTAGTCGAGCAGGTGTTCGGTTTCGGCGGCGAAGCCGACACTGAACGGACGGTCGGGACGGGTCGCGATAGTGGCAAGGATGTCCGGGTTGCGCACCATTTGCAGGACGAAGCCGTCACCGCTCGTAGGATCTTTCTTGAGTTTATGCGGGGCGACGACTTCAGGGCGGTAGTCCGCCACCGCTGCCGACGAGATGAACACGTCGCAAGGCATGGCCGATTCGCAGGCGGCGAGCATGTCGCGGGCGCTGACCACATCGATCCGCGTCACGCGATCAGGCGTCGGCAAGTGCACCGGGCCGCTGATCAAAGTGACACGGGCGCCGGCTTCCACGGCTGCTTCGGCGAGGGCAAAACCCATTTTGCCGGAGCTGTGGTTAGTGATGTAGCGCACCGGGTCGATGTTTTCCTGAGTCGGGCCGGCGGTGATCACCACATGCTTGCCGGTCAGGGCCTGGCGCTGGAAGCAATCAGCGGCGAGCAGGGCCAGATCGGTGGCCTCCATCATGCGGCCCATGCCGACGTCGCCGCAGGCCTGGCTGCCCGAGGCCGGGCCGAAAGTCTTCAGGCCACGGCTTTCCAGCAGTTGCAGGTTGGCCTGGGTCGCCGGGTCGCGCCACATCGCCTGATTCATCGCTGGCGCGACAGCAACCACGGCGTCGGTGGCCAGCACCAAGGTGGTCAGCAGATCGTTGGCAATGCCTTGGGCCAGACGGGCGATCAGGTCGGCGGTGGCCGGGGCGATCAGCACCAGATCGGCCCATTTCGCCAGCTCGATATGACCCATGGCGGCTTCGGCGGCAGGGTCGAGCAAGTCGAGGTGAACCGGGTGGCCCGACAGGGCCTGCATGGTCAGCGGGGTGATGAATTCGGCGCCGCCATGGGTCATGACCACGCGCACTTCGGCACCCTGGTCGATCAGGCGGCGAACCAGATCGGCGCTCTTGTAGGCCGCAATGCCGCCGCCGACGCCCAGAACGATGCGTTTCCGATACAGCCGCTGCATAGGTCTGCCTTTCATTTCGTTGATGACGGCGGCGCGATACCCCTCCCCAGGGTTGAATCGACCGCCAAAAAGATGGGCTACGATATCACAGCGACCGCTACGGAACAGCGGCGCCCACAGACAAGGAGGTGCTATGAGTATTCGCGATTGGCCGGCGGCGGAACGGCCGCGGGAAAGGCTGTTGGAACACGGCGCAGGGAGTCTTTCGGACGCTGAGTTGTTGGCGATTTTTCTGCGCACCGGATTGCCCGGAAAAAGCGCTGTCGACCTCGCCAGACATCTGCTGACGCAATTCGGTGGCCTGCGTTTGCTGCTCGAGGCCGATCAGGACGCATTCAGCAAACAACTGGGCCTCGGCCCCGCCAAGTTCGCGCAGCTGCAAGCCGCGCAGGAAATGAGCAAGCGCCATCTGGCCGAGCGCTCACGACAGAAACCGGCACTGGAGAACCCTCAGGTCGTCCGCGATTACCTCAAGGCGATGCTGCGGCATGAGCCGCACGAGGTGTTCGGCTGCCTGTTTCTCGATTCGAAACATCAGGTGCTGAATTTCGAGGCGCTGTTTCGCGGCTCGATCGACAACACCAGCGTGCACCCACGGGAGGTGGTGAAGCGGGCGCTGGCCAATAACGCGGCGGCGGTGATCCTGTGTCACAACCATCCGTCCGGCAACACCGATCCGAGTCAGGCAGATCGGCTGCTGACCAAGCGCCTGCAGAAAACCCTGGAACTGATTGACGTGCGAGTGCTCGATCACTTCATCGTCGGCGACGGCGAGCCGCTGTCGATGGCGGAGTGTGGTTGGATGTAGTTCTCGGCGCCGATTCTGGACCTTGTGGGAGCGAGCCTGCTCGCGAAGGCGTTTTATCAGTCAGCATCATTGTTTGCTGAAAGACCGCTTTCGCGAGCGGGCTCGCTCCCACAGATTGTTTCCATCCACCGGTGTGTCAGGCAGGTTATTTGAGGCTGATCTTGGAATAATCCTGCCGGCCAAACGGGCTGACGGAATAACCCTGAACATCCTTGCGCGTCAAAGCGTAGGCCGTCGGGTGCGCCAGTGGCAGCCACAATGCCTGCTGCTGGATCTGCGCTTGTGCCTGCTCATACAGCTTGGTGCGCACGCCTTGCTCGCTGGTGGTCTTGCCGGCGCTGATCAGCTTGTCCAGATCGGCGTTGCAGTACCGGGCGAAGTTGGTCCCGGACTTCACTGCTGCGCAGGAAAACTGCGGGGTGAGGAAGTTGTCCGGGTCGCCGTTGTCACCGGCCCAGCCCATGAACAGCAGATCATGTTCGCCGGCCTTGGCGCGACGAATCAGCTCGCCCCATTCGATCACACGAATTTCTGCCTGGATGCCGATCTCGGCCAGATCCGACTGCAGCATCTGCGCGCCGAGGCTTGGGTTCGGGTTGAGCAGGCTGCCCGATGGCCGCGTCCAGATCGTGGTCTGGAAGCCGTCCTTCAAGCCGGCCTTGGCCAGCAGCGCCTTGGCCTTGGCCACGTCGTGCGGATAGCCCGGCAGGTTCTTGGCATAGCTCCAGGTGTTCGGTGGGTATGGCCCATTGGCTGCCTCGGCGGTGTCTTCGAACACGGCTTTGATGTAGTTGGCCTTGTCGAAGGCGAGGTTGATCGCCTGGCGCACTTCCGGCTTGTCCAGCGGCGGATGCTGGCTGTTAATGCCCACGAAAGCGGTCATGAACGCGTCAGTCTTTTCGACTTTCAGTGTCGGTTCCTTCAGCGCTGCCTGTACATCCAATGGTTTCGGCGACAGGGCGATCTGGCACTCATTGCGCCGCAGCTTTTGCAGGCGCACGTTGGCGTCCGGCGTGATGGCGAAGATCAACGGGTCGACGGCAGGCTTGCCATGGAAATAATCCGGGTTGGCCTTGTAGCGAATCGCCGCGTCTTTCTGGAAGCGATTGAACACGAACGGACCGGTGCCGATCGGCTGGCTGTTGAGTTTGTCGGTGGCGCCGGCCTTCATCAGTTTGTCGGCGTATTCGGCGGAATAGATCGAGGCGAAACCCATGCTCAGGGTCGCGAGGAAGGTCGAATCCGGATGATCAAGCGTGAAACGCACGGTGAGCGGGTCAAGGGCGTCGATCTTTTTGATCAGGGTTGGCAGCTGCATCGACTGCGCATGCGGGAAGCCGCTCTGCGCGACTTTGTGCCACGGGTTGGCGGGGTCGAGCATGCGGTCGAAGCTGAATTTGACGTCTTCGGCACTCAGCTCGCGGCTCGGCTTGAAGTACTCGGTTGTATGAAATTTCACCTGCGGGTGTAGCTTGAATACATACGTCAGGCCATCAGTGCTGACTTCCCAGCTGTCGGCCAGGCTCGGGATGACTTTGCCGCTGGCGGTGTCGAAATCCACCAGGCGGTTCATCAGTACGTCAGCTGAAGCATTGGTGGTGGTCAGCGAGTTGTACTGCACCACGTCGAACCCTTCAGGGCTGGCCTCGGTGCACACGCTCAACGCGGCGGCCTGGGCAAGGGGGCTCAGCAGGAGCGGGGCGAGCAACAGGGGTAGGGCAGCGAGGCGCATGGTCGGTTTCCTTTACAGATCGAAGGCCCATCTGCAAGTGCAGTCTGGAAAAGTCCTACCCTAGAGCTCTGAATTGCAAATGACTATCCCCTTTTTGCATTTTCAGGCGCACTCTTGCGCGGTTTCGAGCGTGGGCCGCCCGATGAAAAGTCTGAATCGCCTGTAGGACGGGATTTCTGCGACGAGTGGTCAAAACTGGCCGCAGCCTTTGTCCAAGGCGTCTGCGGCGGAAAAAATCGCCCTTTTGCCGATTGATTGCACACCGATTGTTGTTGCACCCCGGTCTTTCTGGTATAAAGCAGCGCTCTTTTCTAGGGGCCCGGTTCCTTCACTGTAGGTGTAGCCGGTAAGACCTCTAAAGAAACGCGGCGCCTGGCGCCAAATGACTGAGAGATTAAGCGGCCAACCCATGCCGGGTTGGGCATGTGGTTTTAGAGGGCTGAGGCATGTCGAGAGTATGTCAAGTTACCGGTAAGGGTCCGGTGACTGGGAATAACATTTCCCACGCAAACAACAAAACCCGTCGTCGTTTCCTGCCGAACCTGCAGCATCACCGCTTCTGGGTTGAAGAAGAGAAACGTTTTGTGCGTCTGCGCGTATCTGCCAAAGGCATGCGTATCATCGACAAGCGGGGCATCACTGTCGTGCTCGCCGAACTTCGCCGCGATGGCAAGATTTAAGGGAGCTAATCATGCGTGAATTGATTCGTTTGATCTCGAGCGCCGGTACTGGTCACTTCTACACTACCGACAAGAACAAGCGTACTACCCCGGACAAAATCGAGATCAAGAAATATGATCCGGTTGTTCGCAAGCACGTGATGTACAAGGAAGGCAAAATCAAGTAATTGATTTTTCCTGACTGCGAAAAAGGCCCGTATCGTGAGATACGGGCCTTTTTTTTGCCTTGGATTCTGCGGTGACCGGTTGGGCCTTATCGCTGGCAAGCCAGCTCCCACATTGATTGCCGGTCTTCACAGAACCTGTGTCATGCACAAAACCTGTGGGAGCTGGCTTGCCAGCGATGAGGGCCGATCAGCCAGCAAACATCTCAAGCCTTCTGTTCAAAGATCACATAAACCTTGCGGCAAGCCTCCAGCACTTCCCAGGTGCCGCGAAAACCCGCCGGGATCACGAAGCGATCGCCAACGCGCAAGGTCTTGGCATTGCCATCGCTGTCACGCAATACCGAAACCCCCTGCAGAATCTCGCAGTACTCATTCTCGGTGTAATTCACCGTCCACTGGCCCACCGCGCCTTCCCACACACCAACGCCCATTTGCCCACAAGGGCTGTCGTATTGATGAAACACCGCTTGCTCAGGGTCGCCTTTGAGCACTTTCGCCGGGTCCGGGCGATAACGCTCGGCTGCGCTGCTGGCGAGGCTGATGTCGACGACGTTCTGGATGTTCATTGTTGTTTTCTCCGTTAATGACGGCGCGTTGGCTGGAATGGGCCAAAGTCTATGTTTATTAAAATGAACACCGCAAGGCCGTATGGCCAGCTTATGTCAAATATATTGAAACAAACCCGGTCGCTGGTTTAGGGTGGCGGGTGCCTCGGGCCGAAAGTGCAGGCTGGCCGGGCAGAATTCTTGAACAGCGCCGCAGCGCTTGCGGTGCTCGTATTCAATAAGAGGAGGACACCCGAATGACCACCCTGACTCGTGCCGACTGGGAACAACGCGCCCGCGATCTGAAAATCGAAGGCCGCGCCTTCCTGAATGGCGAATACACCGACGCCGTTTCCGGCGAAACCTTCGAATGCATCAGCCCGGTCGATGGCCGCTTGCTCGGCAAGATCGCCAGCTGCGACGCCGCCGATGCTGACCGTGCTGTAGAAAACGCCCGCGCCACCTTCAACTCCGGCGTCTGGTCGCGCCTGGCGCCGACCAAACGCAAAGCCACCATGATCCGCTTCGCCAGCCTGCTGAAACAGCACGCCGAAGAACTCGCGCTGCTGGAAACCCTCGACATGGGCAAGCCGATCAGCGATTCGCTGTACATCGACGTGCCGGGTGCGGCGCAGGCGCTGAGCTGGAGCGGTGAAGCGATCGACAAGATCTACGACGAAGTCGCCGCGACCCCACATGATCAACTGGGCTTGGTGACTCGCGAGCCGGTGGGCGTGGTCGGCGCTATCGTGCCGTGGAACTTCCCGCTGATGATGGCTTGCTGGAAACTCGGCCCGGCGCTGTCGACCGGTAACTCGGTGATCCTCAAGCCGTCGGAAAAGTCGCCGCTGACCGCCATCCGTATCGCTGCGCTGGCCATTGAAGCCGGTATTCCGAAAGGCGTGCTCAATGTGCTGCCGGGCTATGGCCACACCGTCGGCAAGGCGCTGGGTCTGCATAATGATGTCGACACGCTGGTCTTCACCGGCTCGACCAAGATCGCCAAGCAACTGATGGTCTACGCCGGCGAATCGAACATGAAGCGCGTCTGGCTGGAGGCCGGCGGCAAGAGCCCGAACATCGTCTTCGCCGATGCGCCGGATCTGCAGGCCGCCGCTGAATCCGCCGCCAGCGCCATCGCCTTCAACCAGGGCGAAGTCTGCACCGCCGGTTCGCGTCTGCTGGTCGAGCGCTCGATCAAGGACAAATTCCTGCCGATGGTGATCGAGGCGCTGAAAACCTGGAAGCCCGGCAATCCGCTGGACCCGGCGACCAACGTCGGTGCGCTGGTCGATACCCAGCAGATGAACACCGTGCTGTCGTACATCGAATCCGGCCATAGCGATGGCGCCAAACTGGTCGCCGGCGGCAAGCGCATCCTCCAGGAGACCGGTGGCACTTACGTCGAGCCAACCATTTTCGATGGTGTGAGCAATGCGATGAAGATTGCTCAGGAAGAGATTTTCGGCCCAGTGTTGTCGGTGATCGCTTTCGACAGCGCCGAAGAAGCCATCCAGATTGCCAACGACACGCCATACGGTCTGGCCGCAGCGGTGTGGACCCAGGACATCTCCAAGGCGCATCTGACTGCCAAGGCCCTGCGCGCCGGTAGCGTGTGGGTCAACCAGTACGATGGTGGCGACATGACCGCGCCGTTCGGTGGCTTCAAGCAGTCGGGCAACGGTCGCGACAAATCGCTGCACGCCTTCGACAAGTACACCGAGCTGAAGGCGACGTGGATCAAGCTGTAAGACGTTAGCGAGCCCGGTCACTCCGGGCTTCCTGACCAAACAGAGATCCCCTGTGGGAGCGAGCTCTGTGGTGAGGGGATTTATCCCCGTTTGGCTGCGAAGCAGTCGCTAAACCATTGCACGAGGTGTACCTGGTACATCGTGGTTGCAGGTTTTGGGGCCGCTGCGCGACCCAACGGGGATAAATCCCCTCGCCACAGGGGCTCGCTCCCACAGTGATTTTGTGGTGCATATAAAAATATCCACAGGAGCGTGGAACATGCGGTGGGCGACGTATTTCGCCGTGTTGGCGTCTGTCTTGAGTGTCGGTCTGGCCCTGGGGGTCAGCATGCCGCTGGTGTCGTTGCGTCTGGAGGGCTGGGGCTACGGCTCGTTCGCCATCGGTGTGATGGCAGCCATGCCGGCAATCGGCGTGCTGCTCGGGGCGAAGGTCTCCAGCCATCTCGCTGCGTATTTCGGCACGGCGAACCTGATGCGCCTGTGCCTGTGGGCCGGGGCATTGTCGATCGGCCTGCTGGCGCTGCTGCCGAGTTATCCGATCTGGTTGCTGCTGCGGTTGCTGATCGGTGTGATCCTGACCATCGTGTTCATTCTTGGCGAGAGCTGGATCAATCAGCTGGTGGTCGAGCAGTGGCGCGGGCGTCTGGTGGCGCTGTATGGCAGCAGCTATGCGCTGAGCCAGCTGTCCGGTCCGTTGCTGCTGGGTGCGCTGGGTACCGAGCATGATTACGGTTTCTGGGTCGGGGTCGGTCTGCTGACGCTCTCGCCTTTCCTGCTGCTGGGGCGCAGCGGCGCGCCGAGCAGCGAGGCCAACAGCGTCACGTTTGGCGATCTGTGGGGCTTTGCCCGTGAGCTGCCGGCGATTGCCTGGGCGGTGTCATTGTTCGCCGCGTTCGAAGCGATGATCCTGACGCTGCTGCCGGTGTACTGCCTGCAACAGGGGTTCACCGCCGAAATCGCGCTGGCCATGGTCAGCACCGTGGTGGTCGGCGATGCGCTGCTGCAATTGCCGATCGGCGCATTGGCCGATTACCTGTCGCGGCGCACGCTGTTCGCTGGTTGCGCGGTGGTGTTGATGCTGTCGAGTCTGGCCATTCCGATGTTGCTCGACACGCTGCTGATCTGGCCGCTTTGGGTGCTGTTCGGCGCCAGTGCTGGCGGCTTGTTTACCCTGTCGCTGATTCTGATTGGCGAGCGTTATCGTGACGATGCGCTGGTGCGCGCCAATGCGCATATTGCCCAGTTGTGGGGTGTCGGTTGTCTGGTCGGGCCGTTGGCGGCGGGGGCGGGGAGTCAGTGGATCAACGGGCATGCGTTGCCACTGTTGATGGCGGCGGGGGCTTTCGGGTTGGTTATCCTGTTGTTGCGCCAGGGCGCCTTCGGCAAAATCCAGACTGCTTGAGATCAAAAGATCGCAGCCTTCGGCAGCTCCTACAGGGCAAACGCATTTCCAACTGTAGGAGCTGCCGAAGGCTGCGATCTTTGCTTTTTACAGCATCCGCTCCAGGCCGACGCTGGTGCTGAACCATGAGTTGAAGCGCCGCCACCAGCTCCCCGGTTCTTTGGTCAGGGTATGCATCTGGCCGTTGTCCTCGGTGACCCAGACGACCTTGCCGTCCTCGAGTTTCGCCTGATAACTCAAGGTTGGCGCCATGCCTTGCAGTGCCAGTGCGCGCACATGCTCGGCCAGTTCCGGGCTGTCCACCAGGACGCCGACCTCGGTGTTCCACAGCACCGAGCGCGGGTCGAAATTGAACGAGCCGATAAACGATTTGCGTCGATCAAAGATCATCGCCTTGCTGTGCAGGCTGGAATCCGAGCCGCGAAACGACTTGCTGTAGAACACGCGTGGCCCGCTGCCGTAGTTATCCCCAGGCTGGCGGCGCAACTCATAGAGTTTCACCCCGTGTTCAAGCAACGCCTTGCGATAGGGCGCGTAACCGCCATGCACCGCCGGCACGTCAGTGGCCTCCAGTGAATTGGTCAGCAGGCTCACGGAGACCCCGGCATCGGCGCGCCCGGTCAGATAGACCAGCCCTGGCTGACCCGGCACGAAGTAGGCGGAAATCATGATCAGCTCTTTGCTGACGCCGGTCAGTTCCGGCGCCAGTTGCGTGGTCAGCAGCAGATGCGGATCGGGTTCGCCCTTGGACAGGACCTTGCTCGGCGCATCCCACAAGGCCTGGTTCCAGGCCCAGATCAGCTCTCTGCGCCAGATGTCCATGCGCGGGTCGGTGGTGAACTTCATCAACTGCTGATACAGCGCGTGGTTCTGCTTGCGGGTTTCTTCCAGCGACTCTTCCAGGCGCGTGCGCGTGTTTTGCAGGTCGGCGGCGGTCGGTTGGCTGGAGAGGAATTCGTCGATCGGCTTGCTCAGCGCGCTGTTCCAGTACTGGTCGAAACTGTGCCCGAGCTGCTCGGCCACCGGGCCGATGCTGAGCATGTCGATGTCGGTGAAATTCAGGTTGGCTTCGGCATCGAAATATTCATCGCCCAGATTGCGCCCGCCGACGATAGCCGCGCTGTTGTCCGCCAGCCACAACTTGTTGTGCATGCGCCGGTGCTGCACGGACAGATTGAACAGTCGTCCGGCCGCACGCGTAACGCCGGTGCTGCGTCCCAGGTGCAACGGATTGAACAAACGAATCTGGATCTGCGGATGTGCCGCAAGGGTGGCGATGATCTGGTCGAGGCCGTCGCTGGTGGTGTCATCGAGCAGGATGCGCACGCGCACGCCACGGTCGGCAGCCTTGAGCACTTCCTCCACCAGCATCCGCGTGCTGATGCCGTCGTGGACGATGTAGTACTGCAAATCGAGGCTGACCTGCGCATGACGAATCAGCTCGGCGCGGGCGGTAAACGCCTCGCCGCTGTCCGAGAGCAGGCGAAACCCCGACTGCCCTTTGTAGGGCGCGGCCTGAGCCTGAATCGAACGGCCGAAGCTGGAGTCCGACGCCGGCAGGGCCTGGCTTGGTTCGCGCGGCACATCAAGGCTGGCGCAGCCGCTGAGGAACGAGGCGAGTATCAGTAAAGCGAGTAAGGGCTGTCTGAAGCTCACGTAGGGTCGTTCCGGTTGGCGGCTGAGGTCGGCAATTTGGACGCCGGGCGCGCAAAAAAGGTCAGTCGGTCTCGGCGAGTAATTTGATTGCCGCAGCGCCGACTTTGCGCACCGCTTCTTCGATTTGCGCTGTTGGTTTGGCAGCGTAGTTCATCCGTAAACAATTGCGGTACTTGCCCGAGGCGGAAAAGATGCTGCCAACGGCAATCTGTACGCCCTGATCGTGCAGCGCGCGATTCAGTTTCAGCGTGTCGAAACCTTCCGGCAGCTCCACCCAGAGCATGAAGCTGCCCTGCGGGCGACTGGCGCGGGTGCCGGCCGGGAAATAGCGCGTCACCCAGTCGATCATCGCGTCACGATTGCGTTGGTACTGCATGCGCATACGCCGCAAGTGCGGCTCGAAATGGCCGGCCTTGATGAATTCGGCGATGGCGATCTGCGGTTGTGGCGCGGTGGAGCCGGTGCTGATGTATTTCATGTGCAGCACTCGCTCCAGATATCGGCCCGGCGCCACCCAGCCGATGCGCAGCCCCGGCGCCAGGGTCTTGGAGAACGAGCTGCAGAGCAACACGCGGCCGTCTTCGTCGAAGGATTTGATCGTACGCGGGCGCGGGTAGGTATAGGCCAGCTCGCCATACACATCATCTTCGATGATCGCCACGTCGAAACGCTGGGCGAGCGTCAACAACGCGCGTTTGCGCGACTCGGGCATGACGTAGCCGAGCGGGTTGTTGCAGTTGGGCGTGAGCTGAATGGCCTTGATCGGCCACTGTTCCAGCGCCAGTTCCAGGGCGTCGAGGCTGATCCCGGTGAGCGGATCGGTGGGAATCTCCAGGGCTTTCATGCCCAGGCCTTTGAGGGTCTGCATGGCGCCGTGGAAACTCGGCGAGTCCACCGCGACGATGTCGCCCGGCTCGCAGATCGCATGGATGCTGGTGGACAGCGCTTCGTGGCAGCCAGTGGTGATCACCAGATCGCTGGCGCTCAACTGGCAGCCGGAATCGAGCATCAGCCGTGCGATCTGTTCGCGCAGTTCGAGGTTGCCGTGGATGTTGTCGTAATACAGACCAGGCATGTCCTGCCGCCGACTGATTCGCGCCAGCCCGCGCAGCAGCGGCTTCATGGTCGGCGAGCCGACATCGGGCATGCCCCGACCCAATTGCACGACGTCCTTGCGCGGTACGGCGCGAATGAGTTCCAGCACCTGATCCCATTGCGAAATCTCTACCGGCCGTTGCGCGGGGCGGCCTACTGCGGGCAGCTCCGGCAATTCGCGTCCGACGGGGACAAAATAGCCGGACTTGGGTTTTGGCGTGGCCAGACCGCTGTCTTCTAGCACGCGATACGCCTGCTGCACCGTGCTCAGACTGACTCCGTGTTCGACGCTCAAGGCACGCACCGACGGCAAGCGGTCGCCGGGACGATAGAAGCCTTGTTCGATGCGGGTGCCGAGCAATTCGGCGAGGTTTACATACAGAGTCATGGTGGCCTCGGTGCGACTTGGTGAAAACCAGTACAGATGCGGCAAAAATCAATCATTCAGTCGGCGAATCGGCAAATCTGTATGGATTTAATACTGGTTCTTTGAGTCTGTAATGGTTTTGCTCGCCCGCGCATCATGGAATCTCTGGCTACCCAAGTAAACAGGAGCAACGAAAATGAACGGCTTGAGCGATGTGCGGCTGACGTTACACAGTCAGGAACTGGCGGCAGGGCAAAAGGACAACGCGCGCAATCTGCTGCGTAACGCGCCGTCCGGCCTCAGTCGCTGGGATCTGTTCTGGCATCGTCTGCACACGCGCAAGGCATTGCTCGGCCTGACACCGGAGCAGCTCAAGGATGTCGGGTTGACGCGGGAGCAGGCAAGGGAGGAGGGGTTGAAGCCGTTCTGGCGGATATGAATACCACAGATCGTTCCCACGCTCTGCGTGGGAACGCCGCCCCGGACGCTCTGCGTCCGCGGTGACGCAGAGCGTCACTGGATGCATTCCCACGCGGAGCGTGGGAACGATCCTGATTCGTCAGACCAACTCTTTCAGCCGATGCCACAACATCCCCAACGCCAACAACGGCGAGCGCAAGTGCTTGCCGCCGGGGAAGGTGATGTGCGGTACCTTGGCGAACAGATCAAAGCCGCCGCCATGCTGCCCGCTGATTGCTTCGGCAAGCAGCTTGCCGGCCAGATGTGTGGCATTCACCCCGTGGCCCGAATAAGCCTGGGCGTAATACACGTTCGGCTGGTCGGCGAGCCGGCCAATCTGCGGCAAGCGGTTGGCACCGATGCCGATCATCCCGCCCCACTGATAATCGATTTTCACCCCGGCCAGTTGCGGGAACACTTCAAGCATCTTCGGTTGCATATAGGCGCCGATGTCTTTCGGATCGCGTCCCGAGTAATGACATGCGCCGCCAAACAACAAGCGTCGATCCGCCGAGAGCCGGTAGTAATCCAGCGCCACCCGCTGATCGCAGACCGCCATGTTCTGCGGCAGCAGGTTGTGCGCCTGCTCTGCGCTCAACGGTTCGGTGGCGATGATGTAGCTGCCGGCGGGCAGGACCTTGCCGCTCAGTTGCGGGTTGAGGTCATGGAGATAGGCATTGCAGCCCAACACCAGAGTCTTCGCCCGCACCGAGCCCTGCGCCGTGTGCACCTTAGCTTCGGGGCCGTAATCGATGCGCGTCACTGCCGATTGCTCGAACAACTGCACGCCCAGTTGCTGCGCCGCTGCCGCTTCGCCCAGCGCCAGATTCAGCGGGTGCAGATGCCCGGAGCCCATGTCGATCAAGCCGCCGACATAGCGTTTGGAGCCGACCACAGTGTGCATTTCACTGGCCTGCAACAGACGGGTTTCGTAGCGATAACCCAGGCTGCGGAGTTCTTCGGCATCTTCGGCGAAACCGTCGAGATCGGAAGGTTTGTTGGCGAGGTCGCAGTAGCCCCAGGTCAGATCGCAGGCAATGCCGAAACGCTCGACGCGCTGGCGGACAATCTCCACCGCTTCCAGGCCCATGAGTTTCATTTCGCGCACGCCCTCGGCACCGATGACATTGGCGAACTGATCAAGGCCGTGACCGACACCGCGAATCAACTGCCCGCCGTTGCGACCGCTGGCGCCCCAGCCGATCCGGTGCGCTTCCAGCAACACTACGCTGAAACCGCGTTCGGCCAGTTCCAGCGCCGTGTTCAACCCGGAAAAGCCACCGCCGACCACGCAGACATCCGCCACCACCTCGCCTTGCAGCACGGGATGGTCAGGCTGCGGCAGGCTGCTGGCGGCGTAATAAGAGGCAACGTGGGGTTGGCTCGCGGTGGTCGGGGCGCGGGCGGTCATGGGCATCATCCAACGGCTGAGTGTCGAGAAAATTTGACGGAGCATAAGCCGCGCGCCCGAACGTGGGCAACATCGGTCGGCCTGCGGTGTCTGGATCCGGACTTTTGCGGCACAATCATCAGCCCGCCACTTTGGTCAACGTTTCGATGAGCTGCAACAGCCAGAAAATCCGCAACTTGCGTCAGCAGATCCCCACGTTCGACTGCGTGCCGGGCTGCCACGACTGCTGCGGCCCGGTGACCACGTCGCCCGAGGAAATGGCCCGGCTGCCGCGCAAATCCCGGGCCGAGCAGGATGCCGCGCTGGAAGAACTCAACTGTGTGCACCTGGGGCCGAATGGCTGCACGGTGTATGAAGAGCGGCCGCTGATCTGTCGATTGTTTGGTACGACCAAGACCCTGCCGTGCCCGAACGAGCGGCGGCCGGTGGAGTTGATACATCCACGGGTCGAGAAGCAGATTTTCGAGTACATGGCGGCGAATCGGCAGGTGTTGGTTTAAGTGATCGTTCCCACGCTCTGCGTGGGAACGCCTCTTCGGACGCTCCGCGTTCGGCCTTTGGGACGCAGAGCGTCCCGGGCTGCATTCCCACGCAGAGCGTGGGAACGATCATTGCGGTGATCAGTCCGGAATCGGCAGGCAAAGGCTCTCTTTCACCTCTTCCATGACGATATAGCTCTTCGATTCACGCACATGCGGCAGCTTCAACAGAATGTCGCCGAGCAGTTTGCGGTACGAGGCCATCTCGGAAATCCGCGCTTTCACCAGATAGTCGAAATCCCCTGACACCAAATGGCACTCCAGCACATGCGGCAGCTTCAGCACCGCGCGTCTGAATTCTTCGAATGTGTCGCCGGATTTGTAGTCGAGGCTGATCTCGACAAACACCAGCAAGCTACCCTTCAAGTGCTGCGGATTGAGCCGGGCGTTGTAGCCCATGATGATCCCCTCGCGCTCCAGGCGCCGCACGCGCTCGGTGCAGGGCGTGGTCGAGAGACCGACCTTTTCCCCGAGTTCGGTAAAGGAAATCCGCCCGTCCGCCTGGAGGATGCGCAGGATGTTGCGGTCGATCTTGTCCAGCTCACGTTTGGTCTGAGTGTTGGTACGCATAGGGGATGCGCCTCCGTGAAAAGGGTTTTTGCCGAGAATAGTCGCCAAATATAGGCGCTTATATAGTGAAAAGCACTGGCATTTCTTTTTTACACTGCGCCCATCATTGCTCTAACAAACAGTTCGGCGAAAAGCCGCGATGAGGGATTGAAAATGCGCGTCATGGTCTTGGGTAGCGGCGTCATCGGTACCGCCAGTGCTTACTATCTGGCCCGTGCCGGGTTTGAAGTGGTGGTGGTCGACCGGCAGCCTGCTGCGGCCATGGAGACCAGTTTCGCCAACGCCGGCCAGGTCTCGCCGGGTTACGCCTCGCCGTGGGCTGCGCCGGGCGTGCCGCTCAAGGCCATCAAGTGGCTGCTGCAACGCCACGCGCCGCTGGCGATCAAAGCCACTGCCGACATCGACCAATACCTGTGGATGGCGCAAATGCTGCGCAACTGCACCGCCAGCCGTTACGCGGTGAACAAGGAGCGCATGGTGCGTCTGTCCGAGTACAGCCGCGACTGCCTCGATGAATTGCGCGCCGAAACCGGTATCGCCTACGAAGGCCGCAGCCTCGGCACCACGCAGTTGTTCCGTACTCAGGCGCAACTGGATAACGCCGCCAAAGACATCGCCGTGCTGAAAGAATCCGGCGTGCCCTTTGAAGTCCTCGACCGCGCCGGCATTGCCCGCGTCGAACCGGCTCTGGCAGGCGTAACTGACATTCTCGCTGGCGCGCTGCGTCTGCCCAATGACCAGACCGGCGACTGCCAGATCTTCACCACCCGTCTCGCCGAAATGGCGCGCAAGCTCGGTGTGGAATTCCGTTTCGGCCAGGACATCCAGAGGCTCGATTACGCCGGTGACCGCATCAACGGTGTGTGGATCGACGGCAAGCTGGAAACTGCGGATCGCTACGTACTGGCGCTGGGCAGCTACTCGCCGCAGTTGCTCAAGCCGCTGGGCATCAAGGCCCCGGTGTATCCGCTCAAGGGCTACTCGCTGACCGTGCCGATCACCAATCCGGACATGGCGCCGACCTCGACCATTCTCGACGAGACCTACAAGGTCGCGATCACCCGCTTCGACAACCGCATCCGCGTCGGCGGCATGGCCGAGATCGCCGGTTTTGACCTGTCGCTGAACCCGCGTCGGCGCGAAACCCTGGAGATGATCGTCAACGACCTTTATCCTCAGGGCGGCAATCTGGCCGAAGCGAGTTTCTGGACCGGCCTGCGTCCGACCACGCCGGACGGTACGCCGATCGTTGGCGCCACGCCGTTCAAGAACCTGTTCCTCAACACCGGTCACGGTACGCTCGGCTGGACCATGGCTTGCGGTTCCGGCCGTTTGCTCGCCGACCTGATGGCGAAGAAAAAGCCGCAGATCAGCGCCGAAGGCCTCGATATTTCCCGTTACGGCAACCAGACCCAGGAGTCCGCAAAACATGTCAATCCAGCGCCAGCTCACCAATGAGCGCATGAGTCAGATCGTCAGCCACAACGGCACCGTGTATCTGGCCGGGCAGGTCGGCGACGACTTTGACGCCGGAATTGAACAGCAGACCCGCGAGGTGCTCGCCAATATCGAGCGCCTGCTCGATCTGGCCGGGACGGACAAGCAGCATCTGTTGTCGGCGACGATCTACCTGAACGACATTGAAGCGCACTTCGCCGGGATGAACGCGGTGTGGGACCAGTGGCTGCCAAAAGGCGCCGCACCGGCCCGTGCCACCGTCGAAGCGAAGATGGCCAAGCCAAGCATTCTGGTGGAGATATCCATCGTCGCCGCGCTGCCATAACGTTTTACAGATCCCTCTCCCGGTGCTGTTGGCGGTTCACGTCGTCAGTCAGCGCCGGTTTTTCTTCCCATGACCGCCCAGAAGTCTGCCGCCATGCGTCCTGCCCGTGCCCTGATCGACCTTCAAGCCCTGCGCCACAACTACCGAATTGCCCGCGAAGTCACCGGCGCCAAGGCGCTCGCCGTGATCAAGGCAGACGCCTACGGCCATGGCGCGGTACGTTGCGCCCAGGCGCTGGAAGCCGAGGCTGACGGGTTTGCGGTGGCCTGCATTGAAGAAGCACTGGAGCTGCGTTCCGCCGGGATTCGCGCACCGGTATTGCTGCTGGAAGGCTTCTTCGAAGCTGACGAGCTGGCGTTGATCGTCGAGCATGATTTCTGGTGCGTGGTGCATTCGCTGTGGCAGCTCGAAGCGATCGAACAGGCAGTCCTGAGCAAACCGATCACGGTGTGGCTCAAGCTCGATTCCGGCATGCACCGCGTCGGCCTGCATCCGAAAGATTATCCGGCGGTCTATCAACGTCTGCTGGCCAGCGGCAAAGTCGCGAAAATCGTGTTGATGAGCCACTTCGCCCGCGCTGATGAACTGCATGCGCAAAGCAGCGCCGAGCAGGTCGCGGTGTTCGAAGCGGCGCGTCAGGGTCTGGCGGCGGAAGTCAGCCTGCGCAACTCGCCAGCCGTGCTCGGTTGGCCAGAAATCCAAAGCGACTGGGTACGCCCGGGCATCATGCTCTACGGCGCGACCCCCTTCGAAGAAGTCAACGCCGTGGCCGAACGCCTGCAACCGGTGATGACCCTCGAATCGAAAGTCATCAGCGTGCGTGAATTGCCGGCCGGCGAACCGATCGGTTATGGCGCCAGATTCATCACCGACAAGCCGATGCGCATCGGCGTGGTCGCCATGGGTTACGCCGACGGTTACCCGCGTCAGGCGCCGACCGGCACGCCGGTGCTGGTGGCCGGCAAACTCAGCCGCCTGCTGGGGCGTGTGTCGATGGACATGCTCTGCATCGACCTGACCGACATACCGGAAGCGGGCCTCGGTTCCAACGTCGAACTGTGGGGCAAAAACATCCTCGCCAGCGATGTGGCGAAGTGGGCCGATACCATCCCGTATCAGATCTTCTGCAACCTGAAACGTGTGCCAAGGCTCTATTCCGAGGGTTGACGCCGCTGCGGGGGCCAAGTGTTGTAAATACTGAACGCTGTCGCCATGATAACGCTCAATATTCTTACAACATCAGGAGGCTCCCGCCTTGGACGTCGGTGAACGACTGCAATCGATCCGCAAGCTCAAAGGGCTTTCCCAGCGTGAACTCGCCAAACGCGCGGGCGTCACCAACAGCACCATTTCGATGATCGAAAAGAACAGCGTCAGCCCTTCGATCAGTTCGCTGAGAAAGGTGCTCGGCGGCATTCCCATGTCGATGGTCGAGTTCTTTTCCGAAGAGATCCTGCAGGACCAGCCGACCCAGATCGTCTACAAGGCCAATGAGCTGATCGACATCTCCGACGGCGCCGTGACCATGAAACTGGTCGGCCGCGCCCACCCGAGCCGCGCCATCGCCTTCCTCAACGAAATCTACCCGCCGGGCGCCGACACTGGCGAAGAAATGCTCACCCACGAGGGCGAGGAAACCGGAATTCTGGTCGAAGGCCGCCTCGAACTGGTGGTGGGTCTGGAAACTTTTATCCTCGAAGCCGGCGACAGCTACTATTTTGAAAGTACCAAGCCGCATCGTTTCCGTAACCCGTTCGACGTGCCGGCGCGACTAATCAGCGCAGCCACGCCGGCGAATTTCTAAGCAGAAGGCGCCAAGCCAATACGGCAAAGGCCCCAGAACCGTTTTACCGATGGGCAACAAGACCCCTCTAACCATGGGGTTGTTTCAGTACAGCGGCCTACCCGCTATACTTGCGCCCGCCTGCGAACCGTGGCCGCAGGCGTGAATAGCCACCATTGAGGGTGAACGCGTGAACCTAATTATGAAAATGCTGGCTGCACCAGCAACCGTACTGGCCCTCTGGGCTGTCAGCGCTCAAGCTGCGACAAATGACGACATCGCCAAACGCCTCGAGCCCGTCGGCCAGGTGTGTGTTCAAGGGCAGGAATGCAAGGGTATGGAAGTGGCTGCTACCGCTGGCGGTGGCGGCGGAGCAAAGGCCCCTAAAGACGTGATCGCCAAGCACTGCAACGCTTGTCACGGCACGGGCCTGCTCGGCGCGCCGAAGATCGGCGACAAGGCAGCCTGGAAGGAGCGGGCCGATCATCAGGGTGGTCTGGACGGCATCCTCGCCAAGGCCATCACCGGCATCAACGCCATGCCGCCAAAAGGCACCTGCGCCGATTGCTCCGATGAAGAGCTCAAGGGCGCGATCAAAGAGATGTCCGGTCTGTAATCAGCGCCGGCTTTGAAAAAAAACCGTCTTCGGACGGTTTTTTTGTGTCTGTGGTTTCTGGTTTCCGATTCATTCAGGCCCTGATCCCTCCAAACCAAACACTGTCCTTTGCAGCAAACTCAAGGCAATCTCGGTCTACCCCTATCAATAGAACGGGCGGGAGGCTTCAGATGGTGCAGTTGTGTTCGATCGAACAGGCGGTGGACGACGTGCTGGCGCGTTTGCCTGCGCACATCCACATGGGCCTGCCGCTGGGGTTGGGCAAGCCGAATCACTTCGTTAACGCGCTATACCGGCGCATCAAGGACCTGCCCGAGCGGCAGCTGACGATCTATACCGCGCTGTGCCTCGGTCGGCCGAATCTGGGCGATGGGTTGCAGAAGCGCTTTATCGAGCCTTTCGTCGAACGCGTGTTTGGTGATTATCCGGAGTTTGATTTTCTCGCCGATCTCCAGCATGACAGCCTGCCCGCCAACATCCGAATCCAACAGTTCTTCATGCAGCCGGGCAGTCTGCTCAACAGCGCGCCGGCGCAGCAGGATTACGTCAGCAGCAATTACAGCCATGCTGCCCGCGACATCAATGCGGCGGGCCTGAACCTTGTGGCGCAACTGCTGGCCAGCAACAGTGAGCATCCCGATCGTCTGAGCCTGAGCTGCAACCCGGACATCACCCTCGACCTGCTGCCGATGATCGCCAAGCGCCGCGAAGCGGGGGAGACCATTGTGCTGGTCGGCCAGGTCCATACGGATCTGCCGTACATGCCCGGCGATGCGGAAGTCGATATCGACACGTTTGATCTGCTGATCGACGAAAAGGACAGCAGCACGCTGTTTTCCACGCCGAATATGCCGGTGGGCTTTCAGGATCATTTCATTGGTTTGCACGCCAGTGCGCTGGTGCGCGATGGCGGTACATTGCAAATTGGTATCGGCTCGATGGGGGATGCGTTGACTGCTGCGCTACTCGCGCGGCAGGCCGATAACGCCGGCTATCAGGCGGTGCTCGATGACATCAACCTCAGCCAATGGGCGCAATTGATTCAGCGCGAGGGCGGCACCGCGCCATTTGCCAAAGGCCTCTACGGTTGCAGCGAGATGTTCGTCAACGGGCTGCTGGTTTTGGCGGATGCCGGGATCATCCGGCGCAAGGTCTATCCGGATGTGCCGACCCAAGAGCACGCCAACGCCGGCAGCCTAGATGAAGCGGCACAGCCTGACGGTATCTGCGTCCACGGCGGCTTCTTCCTCGGCCCGCGCAGCTTTTATGAACGGCTGCGCGAGTTGCCGCAAAGCAAGCTGCTGGAATTCAACATGACCCGTATCAGCTACATCAACGAGCTGTACGGCCAGGAAGAGCTCAAGCGCTTGCAGCGCATCGATGCGCGCTTCATCAACACCGTGTTCACCATGACTCTGCTCGGCGCCGGCGTGGCTGATCAATTGGCAGACGGACGCGTGCTCAGCGGGGTTGGCGGCCAGTACAACTTTGTTGCTCAGGGCCATGCGCTGGAGGGCGCGCGATCGATGTTGATCCTGCGCAGCTGGCGCGAATCGGGCGGCGAGGTCAATTCCAATATCGTCTGGGACTACGGCCACTGCACGATCCCGCGGCACCTGCGCGACATCGTCGTCACCGAGTACGGCATCGCCGACCTGCGCGGTAAGTCCGACGCGGCGGTGATTGAAGCGCTGCTCAATATCAGCGATTCGCGCTTCCAGCCGGGGCTGATCGAACAGGCGCAGAAAGTCGGCAAGCTGCCAAAGGATTTCCGTATCGATCCACGGTTTGCCGATAACACACCGCAACGCTTGCAGGCGATTGCCGCGCGACATCCGAACCTGTTTCCGGAGTATCCGCTGGGCTGTGATTTCACTGTGATCGAACGGGATCTGCTGCGGGCGCTGAACTGGCTGAAGAGCAAGTTCAAGCTGACGGAGATTCTGGAATTGGGCAAGGCAGCGCTGGATGCGCCGGAGGCCTCAACGTTCCCGGAACACCTTGAGCGGATGCAGCTGACCAATCCGGAGGGCCTGAAGGAGGACCTTTTCCAACGCCTGCTGCTCACAGGCCTCAAAGCTACCGCGCAATAACTGCCCACACCAGAACCCACTGTGGGAGCGAGCCTGCTCGCGAAAGCGGTGTGTCATTCACTCAACAGGGTGACTGACACAATGCATTCGCGAGCAGGCTCGCTCCCACAGGGGAAACTCGGTGCCGCTGGTTACTCGATGAAGGTAACGACGCCATCCTTCAGCGATTGCACCCGGGCCAGGGACTCAACGCGGTAGCCCTGCGAGTCCAGTTCGGCGCGGCCGCCCTGGAACGACTTCTCGATGACGATGCCCAGACCGGCAACGGTGGCGCCGGCCTGTTTGATGATCGAGATCAGCGCTTGCGAGGCCTTACCGTTGGCCAGGAAGTCGTCGATGATCAGCACGCGGTCGCTGCTGGTCAGGTGGCGCGGGGAGATGGCCACGGTGCTTTCGGTCTTCTTGGTGAACGAGTAGACGGTCGCCGAGAGCAGGTTTTCAGTCAGGGTCAGCGACTGTTGCTTGCGGGCGAAGATCACCGGCACGCCGAGGTTCAGACCGGTCATGATCGCCGGGGCGATGCCTGAGGCCTCGATGGTGACGATCTTGGTGATCCCGGAATCCTTGAACAGCGCGGCGAATTCGTCACCGATGAGCTTCATCAGGGCCGGGTCGATCTGGTGGTTCAGGAAAGCGTCGACTTTCAGGACCTGATCGGAAAGCACGATGCCTTCTTCGCGGATTTTTTTGTGCAGTGCTTCCACAACAGCTTCCTCTGTTGGCGCGATGGGCGCCGAAGGTAGATTAAAAAGTAGTCGATTCTAGCGCTTTAACATCGCGCGTATATCGGCCAATGCGCTATTGCCACGCACGGCTTTGACTTCAGTCGGGGTGTCGTCGTTGCCTTCCCAGGCCAGATCGTCCGGCGGCAGCTCATCCAGAAAGCGACTCGGCGCGCAGTCGATGATTTCACCGTACTGCTTGCGCTTGGCAGCGAAGGTGAATGCCAGGGTCTGGCGGGCGCGGGTGATGCCCACGTAGGCCAGGCGACGCTCTTCTTCGATGGTGTCGGCTTCGATGCTGGAACGGTGCGGGAGGATTTCCTCTTCCATGCCCATGATGAACACGTAAGGAAATTCCAGCCCTTTGGACGCATGCAGCGTCATCATCTGCACACCTTCGGCACCGTCCTCTTCTTCCTGCTGGCGCTCAAGCATGTCACGCAGCACCAGTTTGCCGATGGCGTCCTCGACGGTCATTTCGCCGTCTTCGTCTTTCTCGAGGGTGTTTTTCAACGCCTCGATCAGGAACCAGACGTTGCCCATGCGGTAGTCCGCCGCCTTGTCGCTGGAGCTGTTGGTGCGCAGCCAGTTCTCGTAATCGATGTCCATGACCATGCTGCGCAGCGCAGAGATCGGATCTTCGCCGGCGCACTGCTCGCGGACCTTGTCCATGAAGCGCTTGAAGCGCGCCAGGCGATCGGTGAAGCGGCTGTCGAGATGTTCGCCCAGACCGATTTCGTCGGTGGCGGCGTACATCGAGATCTTGCGCTCGGTGGCGTAGTTGCCGAGCTTTTCCAGGGTGGTCGAGCCGATCTCGCGACGCGGCACGTTGATCACGCGCAGGAAGGCGTTGTCGTCATCCGGATTGACGATCAGGCGGAAGTAAGCCATCAGGTCCTTCACTTCCTGGCGACCGAAGAAGCTGTTGCCGCCGCTCAGGCGATACGGCACCTGGTGGTGTTGCAGCTTCAGTTCGATCAGCTTGGCCTGATAGTTACCGCGATAAAGAATGGCGAAATCGCTGTACGGGCGGTCGGTGCGCAAGTGCAGGCTGAGGATTTCCATGGCCACGCGCTCGGCTTCGGCGTCCTCGTTGCGGCAGCGGATCACGCGGATCTCGTCGCCGTGGCCCATCTCGCTCCACAGCTGTTTTTCGAATTCGTGCGGGTTGTTCGAGATCAGCACGTTGGCGCAGCGCAGGATGCGGCTGGTGGAGCGGTAGTTCTGCTCGAGCATGACCACTTTCAAGGACGGATAGTCGTCCTTGAGCAGCATCAGGTTTTCCGGGCGCGCGCCACGCCAAGCGTAGATCGACTGGTCATCGTCGCCCACCACGGTGAACTGGTTGCGCTTGCCGATGAGCATCTTCACCAACAGATACTGGCTGGCGTTGGTGTCCTGGTATTCGTCGACGAGCAGGTACCGCACCTTGTTCTGCCACTTTTCGAGAATGTCGGCGTGTTCTTCGAAGAGCTTTACCGGCAGCAGGATCAGGTCATCGAAGTCCACCGCGTTGAACGCCTTGAGCGTGCGCTGGTAGTGGGTGTAGACGATCGCGGCGGTCTGTTCCTTGGGATTGCGCGCGTTTTCCAGGGCCTGAGCGGGCAGGATCAGGTCGTTTTTCCAGGCGCCGATCATGTTCTTGATCTCGTCGACGCCGTCGTCGCCTGCGTATTCCTTCTGCATGATGTCGGTCATCAGGGCTTTGACGTCGGTCTCGTCGAAGATCGAGAAACCGGGTTTGTAGCCCAGCCGCGCATGCTCCTTGCGGATGATGTTCAGGCCCAGGTTGTGGAAGGTGCAGACGGTCAGGCCACGCCCTTCGCCGGCACGCAACAGGGTGCCGACCCGCTCTTTCATCTCGCGCGCGGCCTTGTTGGTAAAGGTCATGGCGACGATGTACTGGGCGCGAATGCCGCAGTTCTGGATCAGGTGCGCGATCTTGCGCGTGATCACGCTGGTCTTGCCGGAGCCAGCACCGGCGAGCACCAATAGAGGGCCGCCGACGTAGTTCACGGCTTCTTGCTGCCGGGGATTGAGTCGGGACATACGAAAATTCGGGAGTCGTTGACGAAATGGGCCGGCATTTTAACAGGCTCAGCGATTTCTGCTGCTCTGTCCGACTTGTGACGCAGCACGCGATTCAGATTTGCCGGTTTTGTTACTTTCACGCAGGATACGCGGGGATTTTGCGGCTAATGTTCTCATTCGTGACACAAAATAACGTTTCGATGCCGTTGTCATCAGACAACGCATTGGTCATTGTTCAGCACACCGGCATAATGCCCCGCCTACATCATTGCAGAGTCTAGGGAGTCAGCTTGTCTACGCCTGTCGAACCCTTGCGTTTGCTGCTACTGGCCGAAGAGCCAGCGTGGACAGCGTTGTTGCGTGAGTGTCTGGCTCCGATGGGGAGCGCGGCGGTGCTGATCAGTGCGCCGAACTGGGATTCGGTCAGCCGCCTGTTCGAGGACAACCGCCACGCGGTACTGCTGACCCTGCCAGCGTTGCAACCGCCGCCCGGTCGCTGCAGCCTGCCGACCGTTCTGCTGCTGGAGCACGAACCGGCCACTGCGCCGGTCGGTGTCAGCGACTGGCTGGTATTCGACGCCCTCGATGCCGGCATGCTCCAGCGTTGCCTGCGCCATGTGCGCGAGCGCGGCGTGCTGGAAAACACTCTCCAGCGCCTTGCCGAACAGGACCCGCTGACTGGCATCGCCAATCGCCAGGGCTTTCAGACCCTGCTTACTGCGCGTCTTGCCGAAGGCGACGGTCGCGGCCTCGCCCTCGGCCATCTCGATCTCGACAACTTCCGCCATGCCAACGATGCCCTTGGTCATCAGGCCGGCGATCGCTTGATCCTGCAAGTGGTCGCGCGGCTGAAAAGTCAGCTGGAGGCCGGCGATCAACTGGCACGGCTGGGCAGCGATGAATTCGCTCTGCTGATCGATACCCGCCGCGCGCCGCAACGCGCCGAGTGGATGGCCGAACGTATCACTGAGGCGTTGGCCGAACCTTATTGGGTCGACGGCGAGAGCCTGCTGATCGGCTCCAGCCTTGGCATCGCCCATGCCCGCGCCAATGGCGGCGCCGATCCACTGATGTGGCACGCCCATATCGCCATGCAGCAGGCCAAGAGCACACAGGGCTGCACTTTTCATATCTTCAACGAACGCATCAACCGCAACGCGCGGAGCATGGCCGACCTCGAAAGCGAGCTGCGCCGGGCCTTGCGCCGCGATGAGCTGGAACTGCATTACCAGCCACGCCTGAATCTTGAGGACGGCCAGATTGTCGGCCTCGAAGCGCTGGTGCGCTGGCGTCATGGCGAGCGCGGTCTGTTGCCACCGAGCGAGTTCGTCCCGCTGGCCGAGCAGAGCGGTCTGATCGTGCCATTGGGTTACTGGGTGATTTCCCGCGCCTTGCGCGATATGCAGGCCTTGCGCGAGCAGGGGCTGCCGGCGCTGCACATGGCGATCAACCTGTCGTTCCGCCAGTTTCAGGACAGCCAGTTGCTGCCGACACTCAGCCGTCTGATTGCCGAGCGCGGCGTCGAGGCGCAGTGGCTGGAATTCGAACTGACCGAAACCGCGGTAATGCGGCGCAGCGATCTGGTCAAACAGACCATGGATGCGCTCGGCCGCCTCGGTGTGCGCTTCTCCCTGGACGATTTCGGCACCGGGTTTTCGTCGTTCGTGCACCTCAACAGCCTGCCCATCACATTGCTGAAGATCGACAAGAGTTTTGTCGGCGGCATGGAACAGCGCGAAGAGAACCGCAAACTGGTGCACGCGATGATCAACCTCGCGCACAACCTGCATCTGGAAGTGGTCGCCGAGGGCGTCGAGACGCCGGAGCAACTGGAGTTGTTGCGCGGGTTCGGCTGCGATCAGGTGCAGGGTTATCTGATCAGCCGGCCGTTGCCGCTGGATGAGCTGGTGGAATATCTGACGTCTGGATCGAACCAGCAGCCGGCCCTGGAAATCGTCGGTTGATCACAATTGTTGCGGCCGGCGCAAATCCCCGTGGGAGCGAGCCTGCTCGCGAAGGCGTTATGTCAGCTGGATGATCTGGGCCTGACACTCGGTCTTCGCGAGCAGGCTCGCTCCCACAAAGGAAAACCTCATTCGGCCTGGGGGATGTTGAAACCTTGAGCTTGCGGCTCGCGCCGAATCATCCGCTGCATCTTCCATTCGAACGCCAGCGTCAGGCTCACCGCCGCGCACGCCAGGCCCAACGCCAGACCCCACCAGACACCCGTCGGCCCCCAGTTGAGGTGGAACGCCATCCACCACGCCGCCGGTGCGCCAATCAGCCAATAGCAAGCCAGTCCGACCAGAAATGTGGTTTTGGCATCCTTGAGCCCACGAATGCAGCCCATGGCAATCGTCTGCGTGCCGTCGAACAGCTCGAACCACGCCGCTACGGCCAGCAGGCTCACCGCCAGACGGATCACCTCGGCAAACGCCGGGTCATTATGGTCCAGGAACAGGCCGACCAACTGGTTCGGCCACAGCCAGAACACCAGGGCGAAGCCGAGCATCACCACGGCGCCGAAAGCGATACCGACACGCCCGGACATCCGTGCATCGACCAGTTGCCCGGCGCCGTAGTGTTGGCCGACGCGCATGGTGATGGCATAGGACATCCCGGCCGGGACCATGAAGGCCACCGACACGATCTGCAGGGCGATCTGATGCGCACCCATTTGCGTACTGCCCATGGTGCCCATGCACAACGCGGCAAAGGCAAACAGCCCGACTTCCACCGCATAGGTGCCGCCAATCGGCAGGCCCAGGCGCCAGAGTTCTTTCAGGTATTGCCGGTTCGGCCGCGACAGACCGGCGCGCAACGGATAAGCGTCATAGGCCGGATGCCGGCGGATATGCCAGGCCAGCGCCAGTGCCATGCAGTTGGCGACAATCGCCGTGACCAGACCGATGCCGGTCAGACCCAGCTGCGGCAGGCCGAACATGCCGGTAATCAGCGCGTAGTTGAGCAGGAAGTTGGCCACCGTGCCGGCGAGGCTGATGACCATCACTGGCGTCGCCCGGCCGATTGCACTGGTAAAGCCGCGCAGCGCCATGAAGCTCAGATAACCGGGCAGGGCGAAGGGCAGGGCGATGAGGAATTGCCCGGCGGCGTTGACGTTGGTTTCGGTCTGGCCAAACAGCAGCAACACCGGTTTGAGGTTCCACAACAGCAGCCCGGCGCCGAGGGCCATCAGCCAGGCCAGCCACAACCCGGCCTGGGTCAGGCGCGCGGCACCGATGATGTCGCCGGCACCCTGACGGATCGCCACCAGAGTGCCGACCGCTGCAATCACGCCGATGCAGAAAATCGACACGAACGAGTAGCTCGCCGCACCGAGGCCGCCCCCGGCCAGCGCCTCGGGGCTCAGGCGCGCCATCATCAGAGTATCGGTCAGCACCATCAGCATGTGCGCCAACTGCGAAGCAATCAGCGGCCCCGCCAGCCGCAGAATGGCCCAGAGTTCGGTACGCACAGGATGCTGCATGGTCATCACCACCCAAATATCAGAGGAAGCAGAAGAGCGTCGATTCTCGGCGCTTGGCAGGCTTTGCACAAAGGGATAAAAAGGATGGGTGGCATGATTAATACTCATCCTGAAACGTACCCGCCGAATTGGCTACATCCCCGCTACTGGAGCTTTTTGTATGTCCCGACGCCTTCCGCCGTTGTATGCCCTGCGCGCATTCGAAGCGGCAGCGCGACACAGCTCGTTCACCCGCGCGGCGGAAGAATTGTCGATCACCCAGAGCGCGGTCAGTCGGCACATGCGCACCCTTGAAGAACACTTCGCCTGCCGGCTGTTTCATCGCAGCGGGCGCAACCTGCAACTGACCGAATCGGCACGGCTGCTGCTACCCGGAATCCGCGAAGGCTTCGCCGCCCTCGAGCGCGCCTGCAATACCTTGCGCGCCGAGGACGACATCCTGCGCATGAAAGCGCCATCGACCCTGACCATGCGTTGGCTGCTGGCGCGGTTGAGTCGCTTCCGCCATTTGCAGCCGGGCAATGAGGTGCAATTGACCAGCGCATGGATGGATATCGATTCGGTGGACTTCAACAATGAACCGTTCGATTGCGCGGTGTTGCTCAGTGACGGGCATTTCCCGCCGGACTGGGAAGCGAGCCTGCTGTTTCCCGAGGAATTGATCCCGGTCGGCGCGCCGAACCTGCTCAATGATCAACCTTGGGATGTAGCGCGTCTGGCAGCTGCTGAACTGCTGCACCCGACCCCGGATCGCCGCGACTGGCGCAGTTGGCTGGAGCGCATGGGCCTGTCCGATCAGGTTTCGCTCAAGGGCGGGCAAGTGTTCGATACGCTGGAGCTGGGCATGATCGCGGCGGCGCGCGGCTACGGCGTTTCGATGGGGGATCTGTTGATGGTTGCCGAAGATGTTGCGCAAGGGCGCTTGAGCCTGCCGTGGCCTACGGCCGTCGCCAGTGGCCTGAATTATTACCTGGTCTGGCCAAAGCCGCGCCCGGGAGGTGAACGTTTGCGCCGTCTCAGCGATTTTCTCCAAGGCGAAGTCCGTGCCATGCAATTGCCGGCGGTAGAGCGCTTGAGCTGAAACGTTCGAGCCGGCACAATGCCACTACTGCGCCATACCCACGCAATCCGCTCAAGTATTCGGATTTTCCGCCGACTACGAGCATGTGGAACCGTCGTGCCGGTTCCGCGCTACCCCCATTATTAGAATATTTTCCGGGCAATTACCGCGATCAAGGAGGATTCGGTGGCTCGGCCAGGAGCTGTTCATGTCTCAACCTCGTGCTCGGATCGCCTCGCAGCTGGGCCTTGCCCTTGCTGTGATACTGGCGATAGTCATCAGCGGCAGTACGGTGTTCGCCTTGCGTTCGCTGGATTCCGCCAACCTCGCCACCCGTGAAGAGCATCTGGCCAGTGAGGCCCGGCTGCTGGCCGATCAGCTGAGTACCTTCCACGGTACGCTGCGCGAAAGCACCCTGCGCCTGAGCGGGCTGTTCGAAAAGCGCTTCGGCAGTGGTTTGAGTGTGCACCCCGATCAGCCAGTGACCGTGGCCGGCGTGCAGACTCCGGGCCTGCATCTGGGCAACGAGGTGCTGAACAACAACTTCAAGGAAGTTGACGAGTTCAAGCAGATGACCGCTGGTGTGGCCACGGTATTCGTGCGCAGCGGCGAAGACTTCATCCGCGTTAGCACCAACGTCAGCAAGCAGGACGGCACCCGTGCCATCGGCACCGTGCTCGATCATGCCAACCCGGCGTACGCGAAGTTGATGGCGGGGCAGAGTTATGTCGGCCGCTCGTTGCTGTTCGAGCGCTACTACATGTCGCAGTACACCCCGGTGCGCGATGCGGGCGGCAAGATCATCGCCGTGCTGTACGTCGGCTTCGACTACACCGATGCGCAGAACGCGCAGTTCGCCAATCTCAAGCGCTTCCGCATTGGCAAGACCGGCTCGCTGGCGCTGCTCGACGAGCAGAACAAATGGCTGGTGCCGATTGCCGGCGTCGAAAACCTGGATCAAGCCGCCCCGACCATCAACAACCTGGTGAAAACCCCGGGCAAGGGTGAGTTCTGGAGCGACAAGGGTGAGGACTTCTACAGCATCGCCGTGCCGTTCGAAGGTGGCCCGTGGTCGGTGGTGGCGAGCATGCCGAAAGCCGAGATCCGCGCGGTGACCTGGAGTGTCGGTACGCAACTGGCGATCGGCAGCCTGCTGGCGATGTTGCTCGCGGTCGGTTCCGTGGTCTGGCTGCTGCGCAGCAAACTTGCACCGCTGGGCGATCTGGTGCGTCAGGCCGAAGCCTTGGGCGCGGGTGATCTGAGTGTGCGGCTGAACGTATCGAGCCACGATGAAATCGGTCAGCTGTCCCGCGCGTTCAACCAGATGAGCCAGGCGCTGTCGACCATGGTCGAGCACATCCGCCGCGCTTCGGAAGAGGTCAACAGCCGTGCGCAGGCGCTGTCCGGTTTGTCCGGTGGTGCTTACGAAGGCATGGAGCAACAGTCGGGCGAAATCACCAGCATGGCCGGCGCCGTGGAAGAGTTCAGCGCGACGTCGCTGAACATTGCCGACAACATGGGCGCGACCCAGCGCTTGGCGCAGGAAAACGCTCAGCAGACCCAGATCGGCCGCAGCTCGATGGAAGAAGCGTCGTCGTCGCTGGAGCAGATCGCTGGCGCGCTGAACAGCACCGCCAGCGTGATCAACACGCTGGGGCAGCGCTCTCAGGAAATCGGCGGGATTGTCGGCGTGATCACTTCGATCGCCGAGCAGACCAACCTGTTGGCACTTAACGCTGCCATCGAAGCCGCTCGTGCCGGTGAACAAGGTCGCGGTTTTGCCGTGGTCGCGGACGAAGTGCGCAGCCTCGCCTCGCGTACCCGTCAGGCGACCGATGAAATCTCCAGCATGATCCACAGCATCCAACAGGAAACCGGCAACGCGATCAGCACCATGGAACAGGGCAATGTGCTGATGCAGGAAGGCCTGTCGCGCAACGCCAATGTCGCCTCGGCACTGGCGCGGATCGATGAGCAGAGCCGTTCGGCAGGCCAGCAGTTCGCCGCGATCACCACCGCCACTCAGGAACAAAGCAGCACTGCGACGTTGCTGAGCAGCAATTTGCAGAGCATCGCACTGGCCAACAGTGAGCAGCGTGAGGTTGTGTCGAACCTGGCTGTCACCGCGAAAGAGCTGGAGAAACTGGCGGCGGATCTGCGTTCCGAGGTTGATCGCTTCCGCTGATGTGTCGTTGAAACAGTTTTCGCGAGCAAGCTCGCTCCCACAGTTTCCGCGGTCGTTCACAAATCGTGTGAGCAGCCGAAAATCCGGTGGGAGCGAGCTTGCTCGCGAATGCTCCGGCACAAACCGGTTTTTGCACTTGCTGAAACGTTTCCGCAGCGTTATAAAAATGGCACAACTCCAATAAAGGCTGCTGCCATGACCCCGCTCAAACTTCTCGTCGCCCTCGGCGCATTCTCTGCCGCTTCTCACGCCATGGCCTGGGACTATGTCCTGCTCGACGCCAATACTCCGGCAAAAAACCGGACGATCACCAGTGAGCAACTCGGCGTAAAAACCGCCAAACCGTTTTCCGTGACCCTGCGTACCCTGCATGGTGGTCGTCAGGAGGGCGTCAGCATTGTCGACATCGATAACGGCACGATGAAGCTGTCGGTCGTGCCGACCCGTGGCATGAATGTGTTGCAGGCTTCGGTGGGCGACGTGCGCATGGGCTGGGACTCGCCGGTCAAGGACGTCGTCAACCCGGCGTTCATCGAACTCAACGGTCGCGGTGGCCTGGGCTGGCTCGAAGGTTTCAATGAACTGGTCACCCGTTGCGGTTACGAGTGGGTTGGCCATCCCGGCATGGACAACGGCGAATTGCTGACCTTGCACGGTCGCGCCGCCAACATCCCGGCCAGCACCGTCACTTTGCACATCGACGAGAAGCCGCCGTATGCCATCACGCTGCGTGGCGAGCTGAAAGAGCAGGCATTCAAGAAAGTCGATTTCTCGGTAGCGACCGAACTGGTCACCGAACCGGGCAGCGCCAGCTTCGCCCTCAACGACACCCTGACCAACAACGGCGACTATGCGAAGGAATATCAGGCGCTGTATCACAGCAACTTCAGCACGCCGTTTCTTGAGCAAGGGGCAAAATTCGCTGCGCCGGTGAAGCAGGTGTCGCCGTTCAACGAGAAGGCCAAGGGCGATCTGCCCGACTGGCAGACCTATCGCGGGCCAACCAAGGACTACGACGAAACTGTCTACAACGTCGTGCCGTATGCGGACGCCAAGGGTGAGACCCTCACCGTGCTGCACAACAAGGCCGGTAGCCTCGGCGTATCCGTTGGCTTCAACACTCAGCAGTTGCCAGTGTTTTCGCTGTGGAAAAACACCGACACCCAAGGGCAGGGCTACGTCACCGGGCTGGAGCCGGGAACCAGTTTCTCCTACAACCGTCGCTATCAGCGGCCGTTGAATCTGGTGCCGACCATTGCCCCAAAAGAACATAAACAGTTCCAGATCAGCTACAGCCTGCTGGCCGACAAAGGGGCGGTGGACAAGGCCCTCAAGCGCGTGACCGAGATTCAGGCCGGTCGCGACACTGAAGTGCGTCAGGCACCGCTGGTTGATCTGACTGAGCATTAAGGTGTCGCCGGCCGGTATTGCAGTGCCTCGGCCAGATGCTCGCGGGTAATCGCATCGGCCTGTTCAAGATCCGCCAGCGTGCGCGCGACCTTGAGCAGGCGATGCGCCGAGCGCAGCGACAGGATCAATCGCTCGCAGGCCGCTTCCAGCCATTTTTCATCGGCTGTGGATAACGTGCAGTGACGCTTGAGCCCCGGCAGATCGAGAAACGCATTGGCACAGCCCTGACGTTTCTGCTGACGCTCCCGCGCTTCGGCCACCAACGCCGCAGCGCTGGCGCTGTTTTCGCCGGGCTTGGCTGCCGGATTCAATGCGGTTGCCTCCCGCGCGACGGTCAGGTGCAGATCAATCCGATCCAGCAGCGGCCCTGACAGCTTGTTGCGATAGCGCTGGACCATGTCCGGTGTGCACGAGCATTTGCCGCTGGGTTCGCCAAGATATCCACAGGGACATGGATTCATCGCTGCCACCAATTGAAATCGCGCGGGGAAACGTACGCGATCCTTGGCCCGGGCGATGACGATATGCCCGGACTCCAACGGCTCGCGCAGCACTTCCAGAACCTTGCGATCAAACTCCGGCAACTCATCGAGAAACAGTACGCCATGGTGGGCGAGGGTGATTTCGCCGGGTTGCGGTTTCGAGCTGCCACCGACCAATGCCGGCCCGGACGCCGAATGGTGCGGTTGCCTGAACGGCCGCTGCGGCCAGTGAGTCAAGGGAACCCCGCTGGCGACCGATTGAATCGCTGCCACTTCCAGCGCCTCGCATTCGGATAGCGGCGGCAGTAATCCTGGCAGACGACTGGCCAGCAGCGTCTTGCCGGTTCCCGGAGGCCCGCTGAACAACAAGTTGTGCGCCCCCGCTGCGGCAATCAGCAATGCGCGCTTTGCGGCTGTTTGACCCTGCACTTCGTTGAGGTCGGGATAGGGCTTGGCAGCGTGCATCAAACCGTCGGAAACGTAAGGCTCCACCGGCGTATGCCCATTGAAATGCGCCACCGCTTCCAGCAAATGATCCACCGCAAACACCTTCAACCCCGACGCCAGACACGCCTCCTCGGCATTCGCTCGAGGCACCACCAACGCCCGCCCGGCCTTGCGCGCCGCCAGTGCCGCCGGCAGCACACCACGCACCGGCCGCACGGCACCCGACAGCGCCAACTCGCCCAGACATTCCACCTCGTCCAGGGTCAGGCAGGGCACCTGCACACTCGCCGACAGAATCCCCAAGGCAATCGCCAGATCAAACCGCCCGCCATCCTTGGGCAGGTCCGCCGGCGCCAGATTCAAGGTGATCCGCCGCGCCGGAAATTGCAGTCCGGAATTGATGATCGCGCTGCGTACGCGATCCTTGCTCTCCTTCACCGCCGCTTCAGGCAGGCCGACCATGGTCAGCGACGGCAGACCGTTGGCCAGATGGACTTCGACGGTAACAGCGGGGGCTTCCACGCCAACCTGGGCGCGACTGTGGACGATGGAGAGGGACATGGTCGTTCCTTGAGTTGAATCGGGGAGCCGCTTCCTGCGGGTTTTTGAAGGGTAGTCTGGGGAGAGAGCGTTGGTCGGACAGTTTTAAGGGCGAACTTTCACTGGATGTTGCTGAAGGCACTAATCCTCAGGCATAAAAAAACCGCCTGTCAGGCGGTCATTTTTGCGGTACTCAGGTTCCACCGCCGGCAAGCCAACCATCGGGCTCCATTTCCTTGCCATAGGTCGCGGCCACTTTCAGAAAATGCCGCTGACTGGCTGAAACTCTGTCCGGCAATCCGAGTGCCTCGGTACCCGGTTTGGACACCCGTGCCGATTGGGTTTTCTGCTTCTTCTGCTTCATAAACACCTCACGTGCCGGGATGCTTGATTCGATCTTATTGGTCGTCCAATGGAAAGACAAGGCGACCGGTTGTATCAAAATAAAATCCCAGCGTTTGATAGTAAGGGATGGCGCCTGAGTCTGGCTCTTGTACTTCGATTTTCGTGCACCCCAGCTTCCGGGCGTAGAACTCTGTTGTCAGCAATGCCATCGGAGCGATCCAGCCCCGCAAGGTATTTGTCTTGCAGGTGTGTCCCTGCAAAAGGACGATTTTCATGCAGATCGTGCTTCTTCGCGGCGTTGCGTAGCACAGTCCGCACAGTTCTTCTTCGTACCAGAACGCTGCCCTAATATTTGTAGGACGCTGGCGAAAGGGGTGTGAAGATCTTGTATCCGGAGTCGGATGTTCCAGTTTGGCCACTCAACGCAGCCTCTGGAGGCGAAAAAAAATGGACCGCAGTGGTATGCGCCCGATTCTTCCGGGCGAGGTTCTGAATAAGGAATTCATGGAGCCGTTGAGCATGACCGTCATGGATCTGGCCATGCCCACGAAATGGCCCGAAAGCGAGATCGAAGAGCTTGTGAAATGCCAGCTCAGGATCTGCGCCGATCTGGCAATCAGCCTCGCCATTCAGCTCAACACTACGCCTGAGTTATGGATGAATCTTCAGTCGACTTACGATTTGCGCAGAGCCCAGCTCCGGCATGCGGGCTCATAGCGATTGCAGCATCCGCGAAGCCCTTTTCCACCATGGCCCTGCCCGGGTCGCCCAATCCTCTGCTGAACATTCAGCATCAGATAGCTTAGAAACCTGGGCTTTTTGGCGCAATCGGACGGCGGTCATTAAGGTTGTAGGACGTTGCGGGGATGGTTCAAGGGCTGAAGATCAAAAGATCGCAGCCTTCGGCAGCTCCTACAGGGACGCGAATTATTCAGCGGGCGGTGTCAGCTTCGCTTCCATCTCGGCAACCTTGGCTTCGAGGCTTTCGAGGCGGGCGCGAGTACGCGCCAGCACTACCATCTGACTATCGAACTCTTCCCGGCTGACCAGATCGAGTTTGCTGAAGGCACTTTGCAGCAGCATTTTGAACTGGCTTTCCATTTCGGCTTTCGGCAGCGGGGTGTCGCCGCTGAAGAGGCGGGAGGCGGTGCCGCTCAGGGCGTCGAGGAAGTCTTTGGGCGCGAGCATGGGAAATGTCCTGGAAACAATGGCCGGCAGTGTATCACGCAGTGTCTATAGTCAATCCCGTTGCACGGATGCACGCTTTTCGCGCAGGGGGACGGACGGTGGCGCACCGTTGTTGTGCGTATCGGCAAAAGCTTTTCTGCCCGAGCGCGTGCAACAGGGGCCAAGAGATTGAAATGCAGGGTTTTTGCCGAGCTGGCAAGGTTTCTGCTTAGTCACCCTCGACCCATGCACTGATGCAGTCGCTGTGACGAATGCAGTGCGGCAGACGAAGCGGGGAGTTTCGTCTGATGCGGTTAGCTGGCGTCAACGATGCGTTACAAAGCCAGGCACTGCGCTTAGACTTGAGACGGGTTTGTTTTCCTGGGGCAAGTCCACCAATTCGGGAGAGAGTTTCATGAAGCTAGTCACTGCCATCATCAAGCCGTTCAAGTTGGACGACGTGCGCGAGTCGCTGTCCGAAATCGGCGTGCAGGGCATTACCGTTACTGAAGTCAAAGGCTTCGGCCGGCAGAAGGGTCACACCGAGCTGTATCGCGGCGCGGAATATGTGGTCGATTTTCTGCCCAAGGTGAAAATCGACGTGGCCATCGACGACAAGGATCTGGATCGGGTTATCGAGGCGATAACCAAAGCGGCCAACACCGGCAAGATCGGTGACGGCAAGATCTTCGTGGTCAATCTGGAACAGGCGATCCGCATCCGTACCGGCGAAACCGATACCGACGCGATCTAAGCGCCGCCACAAACCCAACGCCCCAGGAGAAAACAATATGACTCTGCGTAAATTCGCAGGGCTAGGCGCCCTGTTGTCCATCGTAATGCCCGGCATCGCCATGGCGGCAGACGAAGTGGCAGCGCCAGTCCTCAATTCCGGCGACACCGCCTGGATGCTCACCTCGACAGCGCTCGTGCTGTTCATGACCATCCCCGGCCTGGCGCTGTTCTACGGCGGTATGGTTCGCTCGAAAAACATTCTTTCCGTGCTGATGCAGTGCTTCGCCATTACCGGTCTGATCAGCATCCTGTGGGTCATTTATGGCTACAGCATTGCCTTCGACACCACCGGCATGGAGCAGGGCGTCGTCAACTTCAATTCGTTCTTCGGTGGCATGGGCAAGGCGTTCCTCGCCGGTGTCACGCCTTCGAGCATCACCGGCCCGGCGGCGCTGTTCCCTGAAGCGGTGTTCATCACCTTCCAGATGACCTTCGCGATCATCACCCCGGCGCTGATCGTCGGTGCGTTCGCCGAGCGCATGAAGTTCTCCGCGATGCTGATTTTCATGGGCATCTGGTTCACGCTGGTTTATGCACCGATCGCGCACATGGTCTGGTCCGGTAACGGCGGCCTGATGTGGGACTGGGGCGTGCTCGACTTTGCTGGCGGCACCGTGGTGCACATCAACGCCGGTATCGCCGGCCTGGTCGCGTGCCTGGTACTGGGCAAGCGCAAAGGCTTCCCGACCACACCGATGGCTCCGCATAACCTCGGCTACACCCTGATGGGCGCGGCGATGCTGTGGGTTGGCTGGTTCGGCTTCAACGCTGGTTCCGCTGCTGCCGCCAACGGCACTGCCGGTATGGCCATGCTGGTTACTCAGATCGCCACCGCCGCTGCGGCACTGGGCTGGATGTTTGCCGAGTGGGTCACCCACGGCAAGCCAAGCGCACTGGGGATTGCTTCGGGCGTGGTCGCCGGTCTGGTCGCGATCACTCCGGCCGCTGGCACTGTAGGCCCGATGGGTGCACTGGTGATCGGTCTGGCCGCAGGCGTGGTGTGCTTCTTCTGCGCCACCACCCTGAAACGCAAACTCGGCTATGACGATTCCCTGGATGCCTTCGGCGTGCACGGCATCGGCGGTATCCTCGGCGCGATCCTCACTGGTGTGTTTGCCGCACCGGCACTGGGCGGCTTCGGCACCGTGACTGACATTGGCGCGCAGGTCTGGATTCAGATCAAAGGCGTCGGCTTCACGGTGATCTACACCGCGATCGTCACTTTCATCATCCTCAAGGTGCTGGACGCCGTCATGGGGCTGCGCGTAACCGAGGAAGAAGAGTCGGTCGGCCTCGATCTGGCACAACACAACGAACGCGGCTACAACCTGTAAGTACGCGCGATAAAAAAATTGCCCGGTTCGCCGGGCATTTTTTTGTCCGGGATTTGTCATTCAAGGTGCGGCTGAAAGGATTTTTCTTACGGCTTTGGTCGTCTTTACGACGAGGCTTTTTCTGCGGGCAATCGCTTACATCGCTGCAGGAATATTAGGGCCTTTGTTTTTTTTCAGAGCACGCTAGAATGCGCCCCGAACGAGCGGAGAACTGTATGTGGCAACAGACTCTGATAACCCTGCGGGCAAGGCCCCGGGGCTTTCATCTGGTGACGGACGAGTTACTCGCAGGCTTGCCTGAACTCAAGACCTGTCGGGTCGGTCTGTTGCATTTGTGGCTGCAGCACACGTCGGCATCGTTGACCATCAACGAGAACGCCGATCCGGCAGTTCGTCGCGACTTCGAACGATTTTTCAATCGTCTGATCCCACAAGGAACAGACGGCTACGAGCACAACGACGAAGGCCCGGATGATCTCCCGGCGCACTTCAAGGCCAGCGTGCTCGGTTGCCAGATCAGTCTGCCGGTTGCGGCAGGGCGGCTGGCACTGGGTACCTGGCAAGGGATTTATCTGGGCGAGCACCGTGATCATGGCGGTGCCCGTAAAGTCCTCGCCACCTTGCACGGTGAACAGGCATGAGCCGCTGCCGGGCAGCGGCAGAAGATTTTTCAACGGCGGCTTCGACAGCCGCCAAAGCTGGTCTATAACTAATCTGCTTTTGGCAAGTCATGAGGTAGAACATGAGCGACGATGATCTGGAAAACGACGACCTCGAAGTAGGCGACGAAGACGAGGCCGAGGAAGGCCTGGAAGCGGCAGCGGAAGACGTTACCGAAGACGATGGCGGTGACGACACGCCGGCCCCGGCTGCCAAAGGCAAAGCCAAGGCTGCGGTCTCGGTCGACGAGTTGCCGAGCATCGAAGCCAAGAACAAGGAGCGTGACGCCCTGGCCAAGGCCATGGAAGAATTCCTTGCGCGCGGCGGCAAGGTGCAGGAAGTGGAGGCCAACGTGGTCGCCGATCCGCCCAAGAAGCCGGATAACAAGTACGGCAGCCGCCCTATCTGAGGCGCGTCGCTCGCTTGCTGAAAAAGCCCGCCGTCGCTGCGGGCTTTTTTATGCCTGAAATAAATCCGTTGAAAGCAAATGCAGTCCTCTGTGGGAGCGAGCCTGCTCGCGAAGAGGGCATGTCAGCCGACATACATGTTGAATGACACACCGCATTCGCGAGCAGGCTCGCTCCCACAGGGTTTGTGGATTATTTCGAGGTGGCATTCCAGCGGGAGAGGACGACGGGCAATTCGGTCAGGCTGCGAATTTCCGCATCCGGCAAGCGCTCCGCCTCCCAGACCTTGCCTGTCGGGTTGAACCACACCGCGCGCAACCCCGCCTGCTGCGCCCCGGCGATGTCATCGCCGGGATGATCGCCGACATGCACCGCCGCTTCAGCACCCACACCACCGCGCTGCAACGCTTCATGAAACAGCCGCGCATCCGGTTTGGCGATGCCGATGTCTTCGGCACACAAGGCGAACCTGAAGTAATCCGCCAGCCCCAGCCGGCGCACGTCGGCATTGCCATTGGTGACCACGCCGAGGGCGTAATGATTGGCGAGCAGCTCCAGCAGCGGCTCGACCTCCGGGAACACTTCGATCTGATGCCGCGCATGCAGGAACACTTCAAAAGCCTTGTCAGCCAGCTCCGACGCTTCGCCGTGGGCATACCCGGCTTCTTCCAGCGCATGGAGCAGCACACGTCGGCGCAGCGCGCTGATGCGGTGTTTGAGGCCCGGTTCGCCCGCCAGCACTCGCTCGCGAATCGACCACAAATGCTCCACCGGCACCGCGCCCAGGTTCGACGCATGCTCGCTCAGCCATTCGCGCAACACGGTTTCAGCGCTGGCGATCACCGGCGCGGTATCCCACAAAGTGTCGTCGAGGTCGAAGGTGATCAACTGAATGCTCATGAATCATCGCCTTTCATGCGTTTGGCCCGGGGATGGGCGCTGTCGTAGACCGCCGCCAGATGCTGGAAGTCGAGGTGGGTATAGATCTGCGTGGTTTTGATATCGGAGTGGCCGAGCAATTCCTGCACCGCGCGCAGATCCTGTGAAGACTCGAGCAAATGGCTGGCGAACGAGTGCCGGAGCATGTGCGGATGCAGGTTCTGCCCCAGTTCGCGCTCGCCAGCCAGTTTGACCCGCACCTGAATCGCGCGCGGGCCGAGACGCCGACCTTGCTGGCTGACAAAAACCGCATCGTCCGCCGGGTTGGTCATGGCTCTAAGCGGCAACCAGTGTTCCAAGGCTTCGCGGGCCTTGGTGCCAACCGGCAACAGTCGGGTCTTGCTGCCCTTGCCGAGCACCTGAACCATGCCGTCGGCGAGGTCGAGTTGATCGAGATTGAGCCCGGTCAGCTCGGACAGGCGCAGGCCAGAAGAATAGAACAGCTCAAGAATCGCCTGATCACGCCGGGCGAGAAAATCGTCCTCGACCGCACCTTCCAGCAGCTGCAATGCGCGGTCGGTATCAAGGGTTTTCGGCAGGCGCCGTTCGCCTTTCGGCGGGGCCAGGCCGGTGGCCGGGTCGTGGTCGCACAGGCCTTCGCGATTCAAGTAGTGATAGAGCCCGCGCACCGCCGAGAGCAGGCGGGCGAGGCTGCGCGAGGACTGGCCTTGCGCATGCAACCGGGCGATCAGGCTGCGCAGGCGCTGGATGTCCAGCGCGGCCCAGCTGCCGATGTTCTGCTTGATGCACCAGCCGAGGACTTTATCGAGGTCGCGGCGATAAGCCGACAGGGTGTGCGGCGACACCTGTCGCTCACTGCGCAGATGTTCGCAGTAAGCGTCCAGTTGTCGTTCCATGGTCAGCGTACCGAGCGCAGCGAGCTGTTGACCCGTGGCAGCACACGGCCCATGACCTCGGCGATGTAACTGAGGAACAGGGTGCCGACCGAGCTCTTGTAATGCTGCGGGTCACGGCTGGCGATGGCCAGAATGCCGTGAATGCCCTGATGGCTGACGGCAACCACGGCGGTCGAGCCGATCTGCTGGCGCTGTTCTTCGCCGAAGAGGAAATCCAGCTCATGTTCACGGAGGCTGCCGCTGACGCTTTTGCCTTCGGTGAGCAGGCCGCCGATCGCGGTTTGCGCGTCGGCGTGAGTCACCCAGCGGCCGACCGGTGCGGGGTTGTCGCCGAGCAGGATCAGGCTGACGAAAGGCACCTGGAAATCCTGACGCAGGCTGTCCTCAACGCTGATGACCACGTCTTCCAGGGTCGATGCATCCATCAGCGCGAGAATCAGGCGGCGGGTCTTTTCGAACAGGCGATCGTTGTCGCGGGCCACGTCCATCAGATGCGAAAGGCGATGGCGCATCTCGATATTGCGGTCGCGCAGGATGGTCATCTGCCGCTCGACCAGCGACACGGTGTCGCCGCGTCGGTGCGGAATGCGCAACGACGGCAGCAGCTCTTCGTGCTCGACGAAGAAGTCCGGATGAGCCTCCAGGTAGGCGGCTACCGCGGCTGCCTCGAGGCTCTCGGGCGCTGATTCGTCGGCTGGTCGGGCGGGTACCTGTGGCTTGTCGGTCATGATTTCTGCTCGCTCAAAGACGCACTTGTCCTTCGTATACACGCACTGCCGGACCGGTCATCAATACCGGTTCGCCCGGGCCGGCCCACTCGATGGACAGACGTCCGCCGGGCAGGTCGATCAACAGCGGCGAATCCATCCACCCCTGACTGATGGCCGCCACCGCCGCCGCACAGGCGCCGGTGCCGCAGGCCTGGGTTTCCCCGGCGCCGCGCTCCCAAACACGCAGTTGCGCGCGATGGCGATCGATGACCTGAAGGAAGCCGACATTGACCCGCGCCGGAAAGCGCGGGTGGTGTTCGATCTTCGGCCCCAGTTCATGCACCGGTGCGCTGTTGATGTCGTCCACGCGAATGACCGCATGGGGATTGCCCATCGACACGGCGGCCAGTTCGACCGTGGTGCCATCGACTTCCAGCGGATAGCTGCTGGCCTGGGCCGGCGCCTGGAATGGAATGTCTGCCGGCACCAGGCGCGGCGCGCCCATGTTCACGCCGATCTGGCCGTCGTTACGCACGTCCAGTTCAATGATGCCGCCCTTGGTCTCGACGCGGATCTGCCGCTTGGCAGTCAGACGCTTGTCGAGCACGAAGCGGGCGAAGCAGCGCGCACCGTTGCCGCATTGCTCCACTTCCGAGCCGTCGGAATTGAAGATCCGGTAGCGGAAATCCACATCCGGGTTACTCGGTGCTTCGACGATCAGCAACTGGTCGAAACCGATCCCGGTGTGGCGGTCGCCCCATTGCTTGGCGTGTTTGGGCTGAATGTGCGCGTGCTGGCTGACCAGGTCGAGGACCATGAAGTCGTTGCCCAGGCCGTGCATTTTGGTAAAACGCAGCAGCATGGGTTACTCCGGCAGCAGGCTTTCGCCGGCAAACAGCTCGGCCACGGTTTCGCGGCGACGCACTTCAAAAACCTGATCACCATCCACCAGCACCTCGGCGGCACGGCCACGGGTGTTGTAGTTGGAGCTCATCACAAAACCGTAGGCGCCGGCCGAATGCACCGCCAGCAGATCGCCTTCTTCCAGCGCCAGCTCGCGGTCCTTGGCGAGGAAGTCGCCGGTTTCGCAGATCGGGCCGACGATGTCGTACTTGCGTGCAGCGCTGTCGCGCGGTTTCACCGCCGTGACGTCCATCCACGCCTGATACAGCGCCGGACGGATGAGGTCGTTCATCGCCGCGTCGACGATGGCGAAATCCTTGTGCTCGGTGTGCTTGAGGTATTCGATCTGCGTCAGCAACACGCCGCCATTGGCAACGATGAAGCGACCCGGTTCGAACACCAGCGCCAGATCACGCCCGTCGAGACGCTCGCGCACGGCTTTGATGTAGTCGGCAGCCAGCGGCGGCTCCTCATCGCGGTAACGCACGCCCAGGCCGCCACCGAGATCGATGTGGCGCAGGTGAATGCCGCAATCGCCCAGACGGTCGACCAGATCGAGCAAGCGATCGAGGGCGTCAATGAATGGCGGCAGGGTGGTCAGTTGCGAACCGATGTGGCAGTCGACACCGACTACTTCCAGGTTCGGCAGATGCGCGGCGCGCACGTACACGTCTTCGGCATCGGCAATGGCGATGCCGAACTTGTTCTCTTTCAGACCGGTGGAAATGTACGGATGGGTGCCGGCATCGACGTCCGGGTTCACGCGCAGCGAAACCGGGGCGCGAACACCCAGCTCGGCGGCGACTACTTGCAGGCGCTCGAGCTCGTCGGTGGATTCGACGTTGAAGCAGTGCACGCCGACTTCGAGGGCGCGGCGCATGTCGTCACGGGTCTTGCCGACGCCGGAGAAAACGATCTTGTCGGCGCTGCCACCAGCGGCCAGTACACGTTCCAGCTCGCCACGGGAAACGATGTCGAAACCGGCGCCGAGACGGGCCAGGACATTCAGTACACCGAGGTTGGAGTTGGCTTTGACCGCGAAGCAGACCAGATGCGGCATGCCGGCCAGCGCATCGGCGTAGGCCAGATACTGCGCTTCGATGTGCGCGCGCGAGTAGACATAGGTGGGCGTGCCGAAGCGGTCGGCGATGGCGGACAGCGCCACACCTTCCGCGAACAGCTCCCCGCCACGGTAGTTAAAAGCGTCCATGGCGATCCCTTAGTAAACGTCGTGCTTGTGAGCCTTGGATGGCTGCTTCTGCGAAGACTGGGCTTGTTCGGCCGGGTCCTGATCGTCATCCGGCAGGTACAGCGGGCCTTTTTGACCACAGGCCGAAACGAGGCAGGCAACCGCGACGAGCGCAGCAAGGGAAGAGATCAGGCGCTTCATGGCGAAATCCTTGAAAATGCGTTAATTGCGCCGGAGTATACCGGCCACCCGGCAGCTTGCCTATGCGAGGGGGTTCCCGTCCGGCGGGGCTCCTGTGATGCGCATCATCCCCGTGGGAGCGAGCCTGCTCGCGAAGGCGTCGGCAAATTCAACAGGCTCGTTGCCTGACACACCGCTTTCGCGAGCAGGCTCGCTCCCACGGGGGCGGTGTTGGATGGGCCGACAGGTGCTTGGTCGTTAATCTTTGCAATCGGTCGGCAGCGTCCGTATCTTTCGGCGCTTGAGCCTGATCAGACATTTTTGAGGTTGCCGCAATGAGTTTGTCCGAAGCCCGTTTCCACGATCTGGTCGATGCTACCCAGCAGACGCTGGAAGATATCTTTGATGACAGCGACCTGGATATCGACCTGGAGAGCTCGGCAGGTGTCTTGACCGTCAAGTTCGAAAATGGCTCGCAGCTGATCTTCAGCCGCCAGGAGCCGTTGCGTCAGCTGTGGCTGGCGGCCGTGTCCGGTGGTTTCCACTTCGACTACGACGAAGAAAGCGAGCGCTGGATGTGCGACAAGAGCGAAGAGCAATTGGGCGAAATGCTTCAGCGCCTCGTAAAGCAGCAGGCTGGCGCCGAATTCGATTTCGAAGGTCTGTGATTCGTGACGGATGCCGCGCCTGTTCGCCCGCCGAAACCGCTCTACAGCAACGTCAGCCCGGCGGTGCCTTCGCCCTGCACGGGTGTGTGTCGACTGGACGAGCAGAAAGTCTGTCTCGGCTGTGCGCGCCACGTCGAGGACATTCGCGAGTGGCGCTCGGCGGATGATCAGCGGCGCCGGGTGATTTGCCAGCAGGCTACCGCACGAAAGTCCCAAGCCTGTTGATATTGTGGCGAGGGGATTTATCCCCGTTGGGTCGCGTAGCGGCCCCAAAATCTATACGGCTGCTGCGCAGCCGAACGGGGATAAATCCCCTCGCCACAAGGGTTTCACCCAGGCAAAAAAGGGCGTGACTTGTATATTTTTTGAGCTGTGATAGTGTCCGCGAACGCCTCAAACCACCGAGGCACGGTGAAAACCCCGTCTTTTTTGGCGGGGTTTTGCTTTTTTTGTGCAGAAGAAAGGAGTCTGCCTGGATCATGACCGCACCTTCCATCACCCTTACCCGTCTGGACGTGCAACGTCTGGAGCGCCTGATCGACAGCCTGAGCGACAAAGACCAGGCTGCGCCGGGCGTGATTGCGCTGCAAACCGAGCTGGACCGCGCCGATACCGTGGTCGGCCACGATGAAGTGCCCGCCGATGTCGTGACCATGAATTCCCGCGTGCATTGCCGCGAAGAAGGCAGTGGCAAGGATTACCACCTGACGCTGGTCTATCCCAAGGACGCCAACGCCGATGAAGGCAAGATTTCCATTCTCGCTCCGGTTGGCAGTGCGCTGCTGGGCCTGAAGGTCGGTCAGCACATCGATTGGCCGGCGCCGGGCGGCAAGTCGCTGAAACTGACCTTGCTGGAAGTGGAATCGCAACCGGTCAACGGCGGCGCCTTTCCCGAATAAATTCCTGCTTCAAACCTGTTCGAGCGCTTCATTCAACGAGCGCTCCAGGTCTGCCTTGTAGCGCAGATACAGATTGCTTGAACTGTGCCCGTCACCGAGCAGACCCGACAGGTCGAGGTCGGTGATGTAGCAGCGATAACGCTCGGTCTCGCGACGCTGCTCGACGATCTCCCGGGCGACCACGCTGAACAACTGGTCGCCATGCTCCAGCTCGCTGAATTCCCGCTGATTGCAGTACAAGGTGACCTGCACTTCGCCGGGTGCGGCTTTGCCGATGATTGCCTGCACGTCGTAGAACGGTTTGTTCACCGGGGTCTGCGGTGCTGGTCGGGTTTCGACCCTGCGCGAGCGCCCCGGGCCTGACGGCAACAGCTGGTAATACAAAGTCTCGGGGCTGCCCGCAGGGCCACCGTCCATCGGCAATTGCGCTTCACGGCGGTACTGGATCGATTGCAGAAAACGTTGCAGCGGCACCAGCAGACTCTGCTCGTCGTGGTACGGCAGCTGCTGTTGCCACAGCGCATTGAATTCATCCAGCACGTACAGCTCCGCCTGCTGTTCACTGATGCGATAGAACACTTGAATGCACTCCGGCTGACCCATCGGCAGGATCAGCGCCAGATCGTGATCTTCCAGCGCCATCGGGTCGAGGTGCAGCGGGCTGTAGCGCGGTTGTTCTTCGCCCAGATAATCGAGCAGCGCCGGCAGGGTGGCGAGGGCGACATGGTTGACCTGACCCGGCACCAGCTCCAGCACGTGATAGTGCTGTTGTACCTGAATCAGGTAGCGATGATTCAAGTCACTGAGCAACAGGGTCTGCGCGTTGTCGACGATTTCTTCGACGCGGCGGGCAATGAATTGCGCGCGGTTGTGGCAGAAGCAGCGCACTTTCAGCGACGGCTGCACCGGGCCGCGCGGCAGGTTGTTGAGGTAATCGCGCAGGCAGTCGAGCAGCGCATGCGGGCCGTCGAAACGATTGACCAGCACTTCGTTCCAGCTGTTGAGCGTGACCTGATCGAGGGTCAGCACCAGGTTCTCGCGCACGCCGGCATAGCTCAGCGAGTCGGTGCGTTCGGTGGTCATCAAAATATTCAGATCACGGTGATGCTTGAGCGGATCGACGCCGACGTTGATCAGCAGCAGCACTTCGCTGGGCACGGCGGCGCGCAGCAAGGGCTCTTCGGCGACGGTGGACAAGGGCAGGGCGATGCACTGCTGCAGGCTGCCGAGCAGGTTGAACAGCTCGAACTCGCTCAAGTCGCTGGTGCCCGGATGCAGGGCCAGGCGGGTGCTGCTGTCGATCACGCCGTTGCGGTGGCACCAGGTCAGCAGTTCAAGTAGCTCGCGACTGCGCTTGATCGGCGCGAAGTGTTCCCACTCCAGCGCCGTCAGGCTGCCGTTGTACAAACCCCACTGGGTCTGCCCCGGCTCCTTTTTGTTCGGCGACTGCACCAGGGTCAGGGTGTCTTCGGCCAGGTCCGGGGCGATGCCCGGATTGATGAACTCGACCTTGTCGGCCTTGCGCTCGAATGCCGCGTAGAGTCGACGGCCAAGCACATTGAGGTCGCGCTTGTTGATCAGGCTGACAGTCTGTTCGCTGCGGGCGAACTGGGTCAGGAAGCGATAGCTGTAGTTGAGTTCGTTGACCAGCGCGCGGCGCTCGGCGCTGACCTGGCGGACTTTCCACTGACTGCGGCTGTCGAGCAGCGCCAGTTGCCGCTGATCCCAGTGCCACTCGCCGGCCAGGCGTTCGAGCAGTGCGCGTTGCCAACCCTGGCTGCGGCTGTTGCCGGTGAGCTTGCGGTTGACCTTCAGATACAGCGCGCGGCGCACCAGCTCAAGACGCTCCGGTTCGTTGCGGGCGAGCAGGTATTCCTCGATACGCCGGTACACGACCATGTACGGGTCAAGCTCATCGAGATCGAGCTGATTGGCGAACACGGCTTTCTTGAAGCGCAGGCTCAGGCACTGCACTTGCGGATGTTCGCTGGCGTACACCTCGGTCAGCAGCAGTTTGAGCACCGACTTGTAGGGCGACTCGATGCCTTTGAACAACTGCCACAATCCGGCACCGATGAATTCCCCGGGCGGAATGGTCGCCATCGGCCCGAGATCCAGGGTTTCGTCGGCGCGAATAAAGCGTTTGGACAGCAGGGTGTGGGTGTAAGCGTCGTAGGCTGTTTCTTCATAGACTGGCACCAGCCACCAGATCGGCGTGCGCCCGGCCAGCCAGATCGCCGTGCGATAAAACTCGTCGAGCAGCAGATAGTGCTGGGTGCTGCCGCAGTTTTCCGAACTGAGCTGAGCATCACGTTCGCCTTTGACGAAGCGCGCCGGGTCGATCAGGAAGAAATGCGCTTCGGCACCCTGGCTCGCGGCCCAGGTTTCCAGCAACTGGCATTTCTTGCGTAGCTCGGCGAGTTCGCTTTCGCTCAGATCTGGGGCATGGCAGACCCACACATCCATGTCGCTCTGATCGGCCTGTGCCAGCGTGCCGAGGCTGCCCATCAGGAACAAACCGTGAATCGGTCGCGGCGGGTTGCTGCCATGGCGCGGTTTGTAAGAAAACGAGCGGGTCAGGCGCTGCGCCTCGGTCAGCGCATTGGCGTCCGGCTCATAATTCGAGAGACCGGCCGGCGTACTGCCCGAGACATAGCCGGGCAGCAACGGATGATTGACGTGAAAGAACAGCGGCAACAGCGTCAGCACGCTTTGCTGGCGCGTCGACAAACCTTCGAGGGCGCGGCCGAGGCGGCCTTCATTGAGTTTGAGAAAACGGGCGCGCAGTTGGCTGAGTACCTTGCGGTCGATGCCTTCGTCCAGGTCGGGGCGGATTTCGTGGGTGCGCGTCATGTCAGCTCAAACCGGCTTGCAGGCTCGGACGTAGAGGGTCTCGGAATGGCCGCAGTTTAGCCTCTGCGCAGCAGGAGGTTTAAGCTGAATTTGTTTTTTGACGTCAGATTTTCATCGGCAGTGATCAGGCTGGCCCGCGGAAATCCCGTGGCAGGAGTTTCCGTGGGCAAAGTCGGAAAAAGTCAGGCGGTTTCCTGCTCTCTCAGAATCGTCAGTACGGTCTGCACGTTTTGCGCGGCATCGCGGCCGAGGCTGGTCAGATAACCGCCATCGGGCTGGTCGGTGAGTTCTTTTTCGAAGAGGCGTTTGGCGGCGGCTATGTGTTTCGGGGCAGCGGTCTGATGAATTTTCAGACCTTCCTGGGAACTGTCCAGGTTGAAGAGTGCAAGGACTTCCAGTTCGGCAACCAACTCAGGGGTAAGCGACATAAGGACTCCAGACTTTCTAGGAATTGGACGACAGCGCCTCTAAGGTGAACCCGCTGGTGCAGCATGTCCAGTGCTCGGATCAGGGGATTTTGTCTTGAGGCGAATTCCAGTGTAGTCCGCATAAAAAAGATCGCAGCCTTCGGCAGCTCCTTGTATCTCGACTAACGCTCCGTCAGGAGCGATAGTTCTCGACTGATCATCGAGGGAGGGACTTGGAAGCCGCGCAGCTCCTTAGGCTTTTTGCCTGTGACGTAGATCGTGCTCCAGCCCTCCACACTCACTCGTACAGTTCGCACGGTATCTTGGGCCCGCCTGCGGCGAGAGCCCGCATTCGCAAGGTTGGACAGAGTGACGTGATGATCGCAACAGGGAACAAGTGGAGAAACGATCATGTCCGGTTTCGTTGGCGTCGACATCGCAAAGAACACCTTTGATATCGCTACACACCAGCCCAACGGCAAGCACAAAACCAAGGCCAAGCTGGCCAACGATCCAAAGGGCTTTAAAGAGTTTGAGGCGTGGCTAGAAAAAAACGCCGAGCGTTCGGCCCTGATCGTGATGGAAGCCACCAGCGTCTACCACTTGGAGCTCGCGGAATTCGTTTACAACAAAGGCTTCCGGGTCTGCGTCGTGAACCCGGCTACGACCAAAGCGTACGCTGACAGCGAACTGCGCCGCATCAAGACCGATAAAAGCGATGCCAAACTGATCGCCGACTTTGCCCGGGAAAAGGATCAAAAACTTCACCCATGGGCGCCTGAGCCGCTGAAATACCGCCAGTTAAAAGCAATGGTGCGCCGCCTGGATGACCTTCAGGAAATGGAACAAATGGAGCTTAATCGTCTGGACGTTTCCGACGAAAAGGTCAAAGACTCGATCAACTCCGTTCTGCGCCATATCGAAAAAGAGATCGTAGAAACGCATAAGGCGATCAAAAAACACATCGATGACGACCCGGATATGCGTCAGATGCGGGATCTCATCGTAACCATCGACGGCATCGGACAAAAAACGCTTGAACGATTGCTCGCCGAACTGGGTGACTTGCGCAAATACAGTGATCCTCGCCAACTGGTCGCTGCTGCAGGGCTCAATCCAAAGCTGCAGGAATCAGGAAAGCTCAAAGGTCACACCCTGATCTCAAGAGTAGGGTCAGCACGGCTGCGTGCAGGCCTTTACATGCCTGGCATGGTGGCGCTGAAACACAATAAGGCGATCAAGGCGATGAAAGAACGCCTGGAAGCCAATGGCAAGGCCCCCAAGCAGATCATCTGCGCAGCAATGCGCAAGCTGCTGCACTTCATTTACGGAGTGCTCAAGTCAGGACTGCCATATGACCCGAAACTTGCGCTTGCCCGGTGAGGCTCAAGACGGTATCTACATCGGATCTGTGCAGGAGCTGCCGAAGGCTGCGATCTTTTGATCTTATTGCTTTTCCGGTGGCAGCTCTGGCAAAGCGCGCAGTGCCGCTTCGTACCATTCGGTGTTGAACTCGCGGTCTTCATCGAGCATCGCGTCAATCTCATGGGCAAGCACGTGAGCCATGAGGTTGAGGATCTCTTCGCGCTCCATACCGACCAGAGTCAGCTTGTTCAATGTCGCCTTGGCCGCTGGGGGGGTGTCGCTTTCGATCTGGTTCTCGATGGCTTCGATCAGCGTCGCTTCGGTGAATGCTTCTTCGTCGTCATCGTTGACGATATCTGTCGGCTCGCTCATGGCAGGCTCCTCAGGGAAAGGCGCCAGTTTACCCGCATTCAGCGGCGTGATGCTGCTGGCGGGAAACGTCGCGGCGATCTATAAACAGGCACTGCCCACCCCGCACGGCCTGGAGGCTCTGTGATGTTCAAGCTCTACGGATTTGCTGTCAGCAACTACTACAACATGGTCAAACTGGCGCTGCTGGAAAAAGGCCTGCCCTTCGAAGAGGTGACGTTCTACCCGGCGCAAACCCCGGAGTCACTGGCGATCAGCCCGCGCGGCAAGGTCCCGGTGCTGGGCGTCGACGCCGGTTATATCAACGAAACCGCGATCATTCTCGAATACCTCGAACAATCACAAAAGGGCACGCCGCTCCTGCCCAGCGATCCGTTCGAGCGCGCGCAGGTATTGGCGATTGCGAAGGAGATCGAGTTGTACATCGAGTTGCCGGGGCGTGCCTGCTATGGCGAGGCGTTTTTCGGTATGACGTTGCCGGAGGCGATCAAAGAGAAGACCCGGACGGAGCTGCTGCTGGGCTTCGCGGCACTCGGCCGCCACGGCCAGTTCGCCCCGTATGTGGCGGGTGACAGCCTGAGCATTGCCGATTTGTATTTCCTCTACAGCGTGCCGCTGGCCTGTGCGGTCGGGCAGAAGCTGTTCGGGATTGATCTGCTGGCCGAGATGCCGCAGGCGAAGGCGCTGCTGGAGCGGTTAGAGCAGAATCCGCACGTGCAGAAGATTGCGGCGGATAAAGACGCGGCGATGCCGGCGTTTTTGGCGATGATTGCTGCCAAGAAATGAATTTTGTAGCGCTCTGAAGTCAGTCATCGCTGGCAAGCCAGCTCCCACAGGGCTATGGGTCGAACGCAAAATTGTGTTCCACAAAGAACCCTGTGGGAGCGGGCTTGCCCGCGATGCTTCTAGCGGCTGGCGATTAGGGCCTGACCGCGCGCCACCGCAGCCTTGACCTGCGCCGGCGCAGTCCCGCCGATATGATCGCGGGCATTTACCGAGCCTTCCAGGGTCAGCACGGCAAACACGTCCTGCTCGATCTGATCGCTGAACTGACGCAGTTCTTCGAGGCTCATCTCGGCCAGATCCTTACCGCTGTCGACGCCGTATTTCACCGCGTGGCCAACGATTTCGTGGCAATCACGGAACGGCAGGCCACGGCGCACCAGATAATCCGCCAGGTCAGTCGCAGTGGAGAAACCGCGCAGTGCCGCTTCACGCATGATCGCGTGTTTCGGCTTGATCGCCGGGATCATGTCGGCAAACGCGCGCAGCGAATCGCGCAGGGTGTCGGCGGCGTCGAACAGCGGCTCCTTGTCTTCCTGATTGTCCTTGTTGTAGGCCAGCGGCTGGCCCTTCATCAGGGTCAGCAGGCCCATCAGCGCGCCGAAGACGCGGCCGGTCTTGCCGCGTACCAGTTCGGGCACGTCAGGGTTTTTCTTCTGCGGCATGATCGAGCTGCCAGTGCAGAAACGATCCGGCAGATCGATGAACTGGAACTGCGCGCTGGTCCACAGCACCAGCTCTTCGGAGAAGCGCGACAGGTGCATCATCGCGATGCTTGCGGCCGAGCAGAATTCGATGGCGAAGTCGCGATCGGAAACGTTGTCCAGCGAGTTGCCGCCGACGGCGTCGAAGCCGAGCAGTTGCGCGGTGTATTCGCGGTCGATCGGGTAGGTGGTGCCGGCCAGTGCGGCGCTGCCCAATGGCATGCGGTTGGTGCGCTTGCGGCAGTCGAGCAGACGCTCGTAGTCGCGGCTGAGCATTTCGAACCAGGCCAGCATGTGGTGCCCGAAAGTTACCGGCTGCGCGGTCTGCAAGTGGGTGAAGCCCGGCATGATGCTTGCGGCCTCACGCTCGGCTTGCTCCAGCAGGCCTTTTTGCAGGCGGGTGATCTCGGCGAGGATCAGGTCGATTTCATCGCGCAGCCACAGGCGGATATCGGTGGCGACCTGGTCGTTGCGGCTGCGCCCGGTGTGGAGCTTTTTACCGGTGACGCCGATGCGGTCGGTCAGGCGTGCTTCGATGTTCATGTGCACGTCTTCGAGGTCGACGCGCCAGTCGAACTGGCCGGCCTCGATTTCGCCCTGAATGGTCTTCAGGCCATCGATGATGCTGTCGCGCTCGGCATCGGTCAGCACGCCGACCTTGGCCAGCATGGTGGCGTGGGCGATCGAGCCCATGATGTCGTGGCGATACAGGCGCTGGTCGAAAGTGACGGAGGCGGTGAAGCGGGCGACGAAGGCGTCGACGGGTTCACTGAAGCGGCCGCCCCAGGACTGATTGGTCTTGTCAGTGCTCATGAATTCGCTCGTATCGGCTTGAAGAAATGGCGTGAAACGCTGGCGCGGATAATAACAGGGTTGCCAATCCTGTCGCTGACACCGGTCGATACGTTTTTTCGCGGATGTGTCAGGCATGTCCGGCGCGGTCTGCAAGGAATTTACAAAAGGATATTTTTTGATTGAGCAATATCGTTCCGACGAACGTCTACAGTGGACATAAGGGTCGGTGCGAATGCGGATCATGCAAAGGTCCGGCCACTGGCTATAAGAAGAGGGGGCGGGTGAGTTGTACAACGGTCACCCACCGCGAGAAACGCAGGAAACACTGGGCTCTGAGCCGTTCGACCCGGACGCTGGCAAATATTGCTGGCCGACGTACGGCACTTTTTGGCGCTCGGGCTAGTCTTAGCGTGGATCGCGGTGACGGAGGTCACTACACCTGTCTACGCTATCCTTGTGCGAGACTCACGCAGGAATCCAGCGCAATATGAATGTCCTGATCGTTGATGACGAACCCCTGGCTCGCGAGCGCCTAAGCCGTATGGTGAGCGAGCTCGAGGGTTACACAGTCCTGGAGCCCAGTGCCACGAATGGCGAGGAGGCGTTAGCGCTGATCGACAGCCACAAGCCGGATATCGTGCTGCTCGATATCCGCATGCCGGGCCTCGATGGCCTGCAGGTTGCTGCCCGACTGTGCGAACGAGAGACGCCGCCGGCCGTGGTGTTTTGCACCAGTCCCGATGAATTTGCCGTGGAAGCCCTGCAGGCCAGCGCCGTGGGCTATGTGGTGAAACCTGTGCGAACCGAACACTTGAATGAAGCCCTGAAGCGGGCTGAACGTCCCAACCGGGCGCAACTCTCGGCCCTGACCCGTCCCGCTGCCGAAAGTGGCAACGGCCCACGCAGCCACATCAGCGCACGCACCCGTAAAGGCATCGAGCTGATTCCGCTGGATCAGGTGGTCTACTTCATCGCCGACCACAAATACGTGACCCTGCGTCATGAAGCCGGCGAGGTGCTGCTCGATGAACCCCTCAAAGCCCTCGAAGACGAATTCGGCGAACGCTTTGTGCGTATCCACCGCAACGCGCTGGTCGCTCGCGACCGCATCGAGCGCTTGCAACGCACCCCGCTGGGACATTTCCAGTTGTTCCTCAAAGGCCTCAATGGCGATGCGCTGATTGTCAGCCGGCGGCATGTTGCCGGTGTGCGCAAGATGATGCAGGGGCTGTGACCCGGTCTTCGCCGGGCCTTTCGCGTTCTTTTACCCGGCATGGCAGGCCAGGGAGGCCGCGCCGGTTCTGATTCAGGTCAAAGTGAAATTGACTGAGCTGTTATTATCCGCCGTATCTATTCAGTACGGATTGTTCCATGTCCCCTCGCGAAATCCGCATCGCCACCCGTAAAAGTGCGCTGGCCCTCTGGCAGGCCGAATACGTCAAAGCCCGTCTCGAGGCGGCCCACCCGGGCCTGCTGGTGACGCTGGTGCCCATGGTCAGTCGCGGTGACAAGTTGCTCGACTCGCCACTGTCGAAGATCGGCGGCAAGGGTCTGTTCGTCAAGGAACTGGAAACCGCGCTGCTGGAAAACCAGGCCGATATCGCCGTGCATTCGATGAAAGACGTGCCGATGGACTTCCCGCAAGGCCTGGGTCTGTTCTGCATCTGTGAGCGTGAAGACCCGCGCGATGCTTTCGTCTCCAACACCTACGCCAGTCTTGAAGCGCTGCCTGCCGGTGCCATCGTCGGCACCTCGAGCCTGCGTCGGCAGACGCAATTGCTGGCGCGTCGCCCGGATCTGCAGATCCGGTTCCTGCGTGGCAACGTCAACACCCGTCTGGCCAAGCTCGACGCCGGCGAGTACGACGCGATCATCCTCGCCGCTGCCGGCCTGATCCGCCTGGGTTTCGAAGATCGCATCACTTCGGCGATCAGTGTCGATGACAGCCTGCCGGCCGGTGGCCAGGGCGCGGTCGGCATCGAATGCCGCAGCGCCGACGACGAAATCCACGCCTTGCTCGCGCCTTTGCATCACGCCGATACCGCTTCGCGGGTGAATGCGGAACGCGCCCTCAACAAACATTTGAACGGCGGCTGCCAAGTGCCGATCGCCTGCTACGCCGTGCTTGAAGGCGAGCAGTTGTGGTTGCGCGGTCTGGTCGGTGAGCCGAGCGGTGGCAAGCTTCTCAGTGCCGAAGCCCGGGCGCCGCGTGCCGACGCGGAAACCTTGGGTGTGCAGGTCGCTGAAGACTTGCTCAAGCAAGGCGCTGACGACATTCTCAAAGCTGTCTACGGCGAGGCGGGTCACGAGTGACAGCCTGGCGCCTGCTGCTGACGCGCCCGGCAGACGACTGCGCGGCGCTGGCCGAACAGCTGGCCGGGCACGGGATTTTCAGCAGTTGTCTGCCGCTTTTGGACATTGTTCCGCTGCCGGTCTCTGACACTATTCGCCAAGCGATTTCGCGATTGCCCGCTTGCAGCGCAGTGATCGTGGTCAGCAAACCGGCGGCGCGGATCGCGGTGGACTTGCTCAAGTCTGAAGGCGCGCCGCCATTGAGCATGCCGTGGTTCAGCGTCGGCGCGGCGACCGCAGGCATTCTTCGCGAACACGGTCTCGATGTGAGCTTTCCGGTTGACGGCGATGACAGTGAAGCTTTGCTGCAATTGCCGCGTCTGCGCGAGGCGGTGAGCCAGCCCGGCGCGCAGGTGATGATCCTGCGCGGCGAGGGCGGTCGTGAACTGCTCGCCGAGCGCCTGCGCGCGCTTGGTGCTAGTGTCGAGTATCTGGAGTTGTATCGCCGTGAACTGCCAGCCTATCCGCTGAACGAGCTGCCACGGCGGATCGAAGCGGAACGCTTGAACGGGCTGGTGGTCAGCAGTGGACAGGGTTTCGAGCACCTGCGGCAGATGGCCGGCGATGCCTGGCCGAAGATTGCGCAGTTGCCGTTGTTTGTTCCAAGCCCGAGGGTCGCCGAGCTGGCACGTGCCGCCGGGGCTCAAACAGTTGTGGATTGCCGCGGCGCGAGTGCCGCGGCTTTGCTGACGGCGTTACGGGAATGTCCCGTGCCGTTTTCTAATGCAAAGGATGGATACGTGAGCGAAACAGCCTTGCCAAAAGATGACGTCCAGCCTGCGCTCGATGCCCAGGTTGAAACTCCACCACCGGCCAAAGAGCCGCGCCGAGGCAATGGACTGGCAATTGTCGCCCTGCTGCTCGGCGCCGCCGGTGTCGCCATTGGCGGCTGGGGTGTCTGGCAGGTGCGCCACCTGCAGAACAACACGCAGCAACAGTCGAGTCAGGTGCAGGCGCTGAACGATCAGGCGCAGAGTCTGAAGCTCAACGAACAGCGTCTGACCGAACGCCTGGCGCAGCTGCCCGGTGCTGACGAGCTCGCCGAGCGCCAGCGTCTGGTCACGCAACTGCAGGGCGATCAGCAGCGCCTCAATCAACGTCTGGAAACCGTCCTCGGCGCCAGCCGCAAGGACTGGCGTCTGGCCGAGGCCGAGCACTTGCTGCGTCTGGCCAGCCTGCGCCTTTCAGCGTTGCAGGACATCAGCAGCGCCCAGGCACTGGTGCAGGGCGCCGATGAAATTCTGCGTGAACAGAACGATCCGGGTTCCTTCGCCGCGCGCGAGCAAGTGGCGAAAACCCTGGTCGCCTTGCGCAGCACCGAACAGCCGGATCGCACCGGGCTGTTCCTGCGTCTCGGCGCGCTGCGCGATCAGGTCATCGACCTCACCGAGCTGGCGCCGGAGTACAAGGATCGCGGCGAGTCGCTGCTGGGCCTGACCAACGATGGCGATGGCGCCAGTCGCTGGGCGCAGTGGTGGGACAAGGTGTCGCGCTATATCCGCATCGATTTCAACGCTGACAAAAACGTCAAACCGCTGCTGGCCGGGCAAAGCCTGAGCCAGGTGCGCCTGGCCCTGAGCCTGGCGCTGGAGCAAGCGCAGTGGGCGGCGCTCAACGGTCAGGCGGCGGTGTACACCCAGGCGCTGGCCGAGGCACGCGATGTGCTCAAGGGCAATTTCAACCCGGACAATCCGCAAAGCAAAGTCATGCTGGAACAGGTCTCCGAGCTGAGCAAGGAACCGGTCACCGTCAAGACGCCGGATCTGACTGGCACCTTGAGTGCGGTGCAGGGGTATCTGGAGCGGCGTAACGTCAATGCCGAGGAATCGGTGAAACCGTTTGCCAAACCGGCCGCCAATGCTGCGCAGGAGGCGACCCCATGAAGCGCCTCTATGTAATCGTGTTTCTGGTCATCGCCGCGACGGCAGCGCTGGGCCTGGCGATTGCCGAGCATTCCGGTTACGTGCTGGTGGCGTACAAGAGCTTCCGCTACGAATCGAGCCTGTGGGCGACCTTGGCGGTGATAGCGGTGCTGTGGCTGCTGTTCTGGGGCATCAAGGTGCTGGTCGAGCTGGTGATGACCTCCACCGGCGTGGTCAATCCGTGGTCGCGACGCAATCGCAGCCGCCGCGTGCAAGTGGCGATCGAGCACGGGCAGCTGGATCTGGCTGAAGGTCGCTGGGCCAGTGCGCAACGGCATCTGACCCGCGCGGCGGAAGCCGAGCGCCAACCATTGCTTTATTACCTCGGCGCCGCACGTGCGGCGAACGAGCAGGGCCAGTACGAAGAAAGTGATCGTTTGCTCGAACGCGCGCTGGAGCGTCAGCCGCAAGCCGAATTGGCAATTGCCCTCAGTCACGCCCAACTGCAAACCGACCGTGGCGACACCGACGGTGCGCTGGTGACCTTGCAGGCAATGCATGAACGGCATCCGCGCAGCGCGCAGACGTTGCGTCAATTGCAACGTCTGCATCAGCAGCGTGGCGAATGGTCGGCGGTGATTCGTTTGCTGCCTGAGTTGCGCAAGGACAAAGTGCTGCCGCCGGCAGAACTGGCCGAGCTCGAACGGCGCGCCTGGGGTGAGAACCTCTCGCTGGCAGCGCATCGTGAAGAAGACGGTACGGTGGGTCTGCAATCGCTCAAGCGGGCGTGGGAACAGCTGACTTCGGCGCAGCGTCAGGAAGCACCTTTGGTACTGGCCTATGCCGAGCAATTGCGCCAGCTGGGCGCTCAGGTCGAGGCCGAAGAGGTCCTGCGAGCAGCGCTCAAGCGCAAATACGACAGCCATCTGGCGCGGCTTTATGGTCTGGTTCGTGGCAGTGATCCTGCGCGTCAGTTGCAGACGGCCGAAGGCTGGCTCAAGGAGCACCCGGCCGATCCGAGCCTGCTGCTGACCCTTGGACGCCTGTGTCTGCAAACCAGCCTTTGGGGCAAGGCCCGTGACTATCTGGAAAGCAGTCTGCGCGTGCAGCGCAATCCGGAGACCTGTGCGGAGTTGGCCCGTCTGCTTGCACAGCTTGGCGATACCGAGCGCAGCAATCAGTTGTTCCAGGAAGGTCTGGGGCTGCTTGATGAGCGCCTGCTGGCGGCGCCTCTGCCAGTCCCGGCGAAGGTCTGAAAAGCGAGGGAGGATGCTCCCTCGTGAACTTCGATGACCGAAAATTCCCCTTCTTTGCGCTCGAGAGACAAAGTCCTACAAAGCGCTTCACCGTTTCCTATCGAGCCTGTCGGGTTTTCCCTACACCTGTGGTGAACTGTCGGCAGGCCCTTGCCTTGAAAGGCTGACACGCTTTCCTCTACCGTAACCGTCTGTCTCTACTGTTACGGAAAAGCCATGTCGTTGGCCTGCTCACGCTCCTTGTTCTTCATGGCTTTCATTGCGGGGGCCTTTGCTCTGGGAGCTTCCTATTACCTCGAATACGCGGTCGGACTGACGCCTTGCAGTCTGTGCCTGGTGCAGCGGTTGTTCCTCACATTGCTGTGCATCGGCTGCGGCGTGGCGGCGGTGCATGGCCCCCGGCGCGTTGGCTTATGGTGGTACTGGCTGTTTGCGCTCGGCGCCAGTCTGGGTGGAACCACCGCCGCGTGGCGGCAGGTGTTGATCCAGAGTGATTCGATGCTGCAACTGGTCAAATGCTCGCCAACCGTGGAGTCAATGTTCAGCGACCTGCCGTGGATCTGCGCCCTGCAACGGATGTTCAACGGCGGCGCCGATTGTGCGGACATCTCCTGGACGCTGTTCGATCTGAGCATCCCCGAATGGAGCCTGCTGTTTTTTGTCGGTGTGTCGATCCTTGCGGTTTATCAGTTGTTGCGTCTGATCTGGAGCGCTCTGCAACGACCGGTCAGCGACGAAGCGTCGCACCACCTGCTGGTCAGGGATTAAACACTTGTATGAACTTTATCTCCTGCGTACCTTGAAGCCATAGGCGTGCGGGCATAATCTGGCCGGCACGTGTCATTGGATTTATGTTGCTCGATGACGCTCTGCCCGATCGTCCACCAGTCAAATCAGAACAGGGGCGCGGGTGTAGAGCAGCATGACCCACAAGGGAAGAGAGATCGCCATGCTCGAAAGTTGTCAGAATGCTCAGGAACGTTGGGGTGGGGTTCATCTGCTGATCGACCGCTGGTTGCAGGAGCGTGAAGAGCTGATCGTCGCCTACGACAAGCTCGGTGCGCAGCCTGATTCGCTGTCCGAAAGCCGCAAACCCTTGTTGGAGTTCTGCGGTGTACTGGTCGATTACGTATCGGCGGGTCACTTCGAAATCTATGAACAGCTGACCGGCGAAGCCAAGGCGTTCAACGACAAGCGCGGCCTGGAACTCGCCGAGACCATCTACCCGCGCATCGACGTCATTACCGAGAAGCTGCTCGCATTCAATGATCTGTGCGACGAAGGCAAATGCGTTGCGGAGAAATTCAAGGAATTGGGCGGCTTGCTGCATGAGCGCTTTGAACTTGAGGATTGCCTGATCGAAGTGCTGCACACGGCACACAAGGAAGAATATTCGGTTCAGGCCTGATCCACGTCCTTCATGAAAAACGGTGCGCCCGCAAGCGCACCGTTTTTTTATGCCTGATCAGCTCGTCGCACCACGCAACTCCACTTCAAAAACCAGAGGCGTGAACGGCGCAATCAGGTCGCCGGCACCGTCGGCACCATAGGCCTGATCCGATGGAATCACCAGCCGCCATTTCGCCCCCACCGGCATGTTCTGCAAGGCGGTGCGCCAACCGGCAATCACGCTGTCGAGGTTGAACCATTGCGGCTGGGTGTTCTGATCGAACACAGTGCCGTCCGGCAGCTTGCCGACATACAGCACTTGCACTTTGCCGTCAGGGCCGGCCTTGGCACCGTTGCCTGGAACCAGTTCAGTCAGGAGGATGCCATCGGCCAGTTCCTTCACCCCCGGTTTGGCTTTTTCTGTGCTGAGAAAGCGTTGCTCGTTTTCCATCGCAGCATCGCTCGACTGCCGTGAAGCCTGCTCGGCATTTTGCGATTCATGGTCGGCCAGAATCTGTTCAATGCGCGCTTCACTCAATGCCAGTGGCTTGCCCTGATATGCCTGTTGCAGACCTTCGATCAGCGCCTGGATCTGCAACTGCGGCACCTCTTGGCGCAGCCGTTCGCCGAGGCTGGCACCGAGGCTGTAAGCCAGATCATGAGCATCGTTCGCCGTGGTTTTTTCATCGGCATACGCCGCCGAAAAAAACACGCAGAGGGACAAAATAAAGTAGCGCGACATGGGCACTCTCCGACCTGAGATGCGGGGGATTATGCCAGTGCAAACGTCTGCATCGGTGAACTGCTTTTTCCTCGGCGCAGAACATTTCGGCTGCGGTGCAACGCAACGGTGCAGATACTGTCAACATGCCCTAGCGGCGGTATCAGCAGAGGTCTAGTATGAGCCGCACTCACGTCAGCCAGGAGGTAAACCATGTCGGCCACCAAGAAGCCTGTAAATACTCCGTTGCACTTACTCCAACAATTGTCGGGCAGCCTGCTCGAGCATTTGGAAAACGCTTGCTCGCAAGCCTTGGCTGATGCTGAAAAACTGCTCGCCAAGCTGGAAAAACAGCGTGGCAAGGCGCAGGAAAAACTGCACAAATCGCGCACCAAGTTGCAGGACGCCGCCACTGCCGGCAAAGCCAAGGCTCAGAACAAAGCCAAGTCTTCCGTGAAAGAACTCGAAGAGCTGCTCGACGCTTTGAAAGATCGTCAGTCCGAAACCCGCAGCTACATTCTGCAACTCAAGCGCGATGCTCAGGAAAGCCTGAAACTGGCCCAGGGTGTTGGTCGCGTTCAAGAAGCAGTGGGCAAAGTTCTGTCGTCGCGCTCGGCCAAACCGGCAGCAGCACCAGCGAAGAAAGTCGCTGCTAAACCTGCTGCAAGCAAAGCCCCGGCGAAGACCGCTGCGGCGAAACCTGCTGTTGCGAAAACCGCCGCCAAACCAGCGGCCAAGGCGCCAGTGAAAGCGGCTGCCAAACCAGCGGCGAAAACTGCAGCGAAGAAGCCGGCGGCGAGCGCGGCAAAACCGGCGGCTAAAACCACCGCAGCCAAACCTGCTGCAGCCAGGCCAGCAGTGAAAGCCACCCCTGCCAAAGCCGCTGCGAAACCGGCCGCGAGCAAAGCTGCACCGGCGAAAACCGCAGCCGCCAAACCTACGGCAAAACCGGCAGCCAAGCCTGCTGCCAAAACCGCCGCTGCGAAGCCTGCTGCCAAGACTGCGGCTAAGCCGGCCGCCGCCAAACCTGCTGCGAAAGTGGCGGTAAAACCGGCTGCCAAACCAGCCGCAACATCGGCAGCAAAACCTGCGGCAAAAACCACTGCTAAGCCGGCCGCCGCCAAGCCTGCTGCCAAACCCGCTGCTGCCAAGCCTGCCGCTGCTGCAAAACCGGCCGCCAAGCCAGCCGCAAAACCAGCGGTGAAAAAGCCTGCAGCTGCCAAGCCAGCCGCGACCAAACCGGCCACCGCTCCAGCGGCCAAGCCTGCCACTGCCGCTACCCCGGCTGCTCCAGCTGCGTCGGCACCGTCGTCCGCCGCCCACTCGACCCCTTCGACTGCGCCAGCACCAGCCGCTTCGTCGAACGTCAGCAGCACCCCGACCAGCGCTTCCTAAGTGCCGGTTGCCGCGACGCGCAGCACTTGCAGCGCGTCGCGGTTCAGGCTGGCGGCATTGCCGGCCAGGTCTTCAAGCCAGGTCACCGAACCTGCATCGTTGCGCGTCCACTCTTGCGCCACACCTTCAAGGCGTGACAGCAAGGTGCGCTCAGCTTCAAGCTCCAGTGATTTGATCTGCTCGCGCATGCCGGCCACCACCGCATCGTCGACGGCCCGCGCTTTCCATTGCAGGCGCAGGGTTCGCAGCGGCTGCACCACTTCGATATCCCATGGCGCGGTCAAGGCCTTGAGCAAGCGTACGCGCGGTTGATCGCAGGCCACCGCGCGCTGCTCCAGCCACAAACCGCACAGCAGCAGGCAGACATTGGCGCCCGCCGTTTGCAATTGCAGGCAGGCATCTTCGACACCCGGGCGGGCGTAGACATCAAGGGCAAAGCTCCACAGGTCAGAGGACATCGTGCTACTCGCGCCAGTTGTGAGCGAAGCTGGTAGACTCCGCCGCCATTATGATCCGACTTCAGAACCTGACTTTACAGCGTGGCCCGCAACGTCTGCTAGAAGACGCCGAGCTGACCCTGCACGCCGGCCACAAAGCCGGCCTCATCGGCGCCAACGGTGCCGGCAAATCCAGCCTGTTCGCCCTGCTGCGCGGCGAGTTGCACCCGGATTCGGGCGACTGCCTGCTGCCGGCCGACTGGCGCATCGCGCACATGCGCCAGGAGGTCGACACCCTCGAGCGCCTGGCGGTCGATTATGTGCTCGATGGCGACCTGCGTCTGCGCGAGGTGCAACGCGAGCTTGCCGCCGCCGAGGAGGCCCACGACGGCACCGCGCTGGCGCGCCTGCACGCCGAACTCGACAGCGCCGACGGTTACACCGCCGATGCGCGGGCGCGCAAGCTGCTCGCCGGTCTTGGGTTCACCAATGAGCAGATGGATCGTCAGGTAGGCGATTTCTCCGGTGGCTGGCGGATGCGTCTGAATCTGGCGCAGGCACTGATGTGCCCGTCGGATCTGCTGCTGCTCGACGAACCGACCAACCACTTGGACCTCGATGCGATCATCTGGCTCGAAGAGTGGCTGAAGAGTTATCCGGGCACCTTGCTGCTGATTTCCCACGATCGGGATTTCCTCGACGAAGTGGTCGATCACGTTGCCCATGTCGATCAGAGCAAACTGACCCTCTACCGTGGCGGCTACACCGCGTTCGAGCGCGCCCGTGCCGAGCGTCTGGCCCAGCAGCAACAGGCCTACGAGAAGCAGCAGGCGCAGCGTGCGCACATGGAAAGCTACATAGCCCGCTTCAAGGCGCAAGCGACCAAGGCCCGTCAGGCGCAGAGCCGGATCAAGGCGCTGGAGCGCATGGAAGAATTGTCGGCGGCTCACGTCGATTCGCCGTTCGACTTCGTCTTCCGCGAGTCGACCAAGATCTCCAGCCCACTGATCGACCTGTCCGATGCACGCTTGGGTTATGGCGACAAGACCATCCTCGAGAAGGTCAAGCTGCAACTGACCCCCGGGGCGCGGATCGGTCTGCTCGGGCCGAACGGCGCGGGTAAGTCAACGCTGATCAAGAACCTCGCCGGCGAGCTTGAACCGCTGGCCGGGCGCCTGACCCGTGGCGAAAACACCGTGGTCGGCTACTTCGCCCAGCATCAGCTCGATTCGCTGGACTCCAAGGCCAGCCCGTTGCTGCATTTGCAGCGCCTCGCGCCGGGTGAGCGCGAGCAGACCTTGCGCGATTTCCTCGGCGGCTTCGACTTCCGGGGCGCGCGCATCGATGAGCCGGTGCTGAATTTCTCCGGTGGCGAGAAGGCGCGTCTGGCCCTCGCGCTGATCGCCTGGGAGCGGCCGAACCTGCTGCTGCTCGACGAACCGACCAACCACCTCGACCTGGAAATGCGTCTGGCGCTGACCATGGCCTTGCAGGAATTCAGCGGCGCGGTGCTGGTGGTCTCTCACGATCGGCACTTGCTCAAGAGCACCACCGACAACTTCTATCTGGTCGCTGACGGCAAGGTCGAAGAGTTCGACGGCGATCTCGAAGACTACGCGCGCTGGCTGGTGGAATACCGTCAGCGCAATGCGCCGGTCAGCAACACGCCTGTCAACCCGGACAAGACCGACAAGAAAGCGCAGCGCCAGGCGGCGGCAGCGTTGCGTCAGCAACTGGCGCCGCACAAGCGCGAGGCCGACAAGCTTGAAGCCGAGCTGGGCAAGCTGCACGAGAAACTGGCCAAGGTCGATGCCAGCCTCGGTGACAGCGATATCTACGAGCCGGCGCGCAAGAATGAATTGCGTGATCTGCTCGCCGAACAGGCCAAGTTGAAGGTACGTGAAGCCGAGCTGGAAGAAGCCTGGATGGAAGCGCTGGAAACCCTGGAAAGCATGCAGGCGGAGCTGGAGGCGTTGTCCTGATGGAAGCCTTCAAGCTGCCTTTCTCGGCGGTGTGGGTCGAACCGTTGTGGTTCACCGCGCAGATTCTGCTGATTCTGCTGGCCGGTTACCTGACCCAGCGTTTCGTCGCCAAAGGCCTCACTCGCCTGGGTGAGCGCTATCCGTTTCCGCCGCAGTTGCTGATGCCGCTTCGCGGCGTGTTGCGCTGGCTGATCATGGGCAGCGCGCTGCTTTTCGTGCTCGAGCGCCTCGGCGTTTCGGCCACGGTGCTGTGGACGGCGCTGTCGGGATTTGTCGCGGTGGCGGCGGTGGCGTTCTTCGCCATGTGGAGCGTGCTGTCGAACCTGCTCTGCGCGATTCTGATCTTCACCGTCGGGCCGTTCCGCCTCGGCGACGTAGTCGAGCTGGTGGATACCACCGACAAGCCTGGCGTCAAAGGCCGGGTGATCGCGATCAATCTGCTCTACACCACGCTGGTCGAAGCCGAAGAGTTAGGCACCGGCAGCGCCATGGTGCAGGTGCCGAACAGCCTGTTCTTCCAGCGTTCGGTGCGGCGTTGGCGCGGGACCGATGTGTTTCCTTCCAGCGGGTTTGAGAAGTAATTTCTACGTCGTCTGTTCCGACGCCTTCGTCGGAACGCCGCCCGGAGCAGGCTCGCTCCCACATTGGAATCCGTTCCCCCTGTGGGAGCGAGCCTGCTCGCGAAGGGGCCCTCAGCTTCCCGCAATATTTAGCAAAAAACTGGTAGTCATCCACACGAAGCCGCATTAGCTTAGGCATTTGTCACAAGCATCAGCCGAGGTGTGCGATGGAGCTTCAAACATGGCTGGCATTCTTTGCCGCCTGCTGGGTGATCAGCCTGTCCCCGGGCGCGGGCGCCATCGCGTCGATGTCCAGCGGTCTGCAGTACGGATTCTGGCGCGGCTACTGGAACGCACTGGGCCTGCAGATCGGTCTGGCGGTGCAGATCGCGATTGTCGGCGCGGGTGTTGGCGCTGTGCTCACCGCTTCGGCCACAGCATTCCATGCGATCAAATGGTTCGGTGTCGCCTATCTGGTTTACCTGGCGATCAAGCAATGGCGGGCGCTGCCCATGGACATGAGCGATGACGCCGCAGTGCGGCCGATCGGCAAGCCGCTGGCTTTGGTGTTTCGCGGCTTTCTGGTGAACATCAGCAACCCCAAGGCGTTGGTGTTCATGCTCGCGGTGTTGCCGCAGTTCATCAATCCCCATGCGCCGCTGCTGATTCAGTATGTGGTGATCGGCGTGACCATGGTTTTCGTCGATCTGATTGTCATGGCCGGATACACCGGACTGGCGTCGAAGGTGCTGCGCCTGTTGCGCACGCCCAAGCAGCAGAAACGCATGAACCGCACCTTTGCCGGGTTATTCATTGGCGCGGCGGCGTTCATGGCGACGTTGCGCAAAGCGGCGGCGTAAACCGCTCGGACAGAAAAAAGGCGACCTCAAGAGGTCGCCTTTTTCATTTCTACCGAGACATCGGGGCAAGCGAGCTTTTGTGGCGAGGGGATTTATCCCCGTTGGACTGCGCAGCAGTCCCAATCGTCTTGAATCAATAGCGAGGGCCGCTTCGCGACCCAACGGGGATAAATCCCCTCGCCACAGAGCCCTTCGCCACAAAAGTCCTCAGATCGGCTCAGCGTAAAATCACCGGCGCCGTATCACGCGGCAGATTATTGCGCTGCGGCGCTTCACGCGGCTGCTCATAACCGTCACCGCCACCGAGTTGCATGCTCAGTTGCCCGGCCACGTCTTCGCCCAAGGCCTTCGACACCTCACGCACCACCCGCGGACGGTTCAGCGAGATCTTGATGTCGCGATGGTTCACCAGTTTGGTGTCCTGCGCTTCGCCCATCGCCGTGAAGGCCGAGGTGATCTCGTAGGTCTTGGTATTGATCAGGCTGAAATCCGCCACCAGCGTCAGGCCCAGCACTGCCGAGTAGCTGTCGGTGTGCGCCAGCTCGTTGATGTCCTGGGTGAAATCGATGTCGGACACGGTGCCGAACAGCACGTAGTCGGCGCCTTTGAAGTTGCCGGCCTTGATGCGCTTGATCACGTCATACACGTCGCCTTTGGATGAGGCGGTATACGGCGTGCCCTGCACCAGCTGGAACATGCCGGTACGCAGGATTTCACCCTTGATGTCGCCGGTGAATTTGCGCAACTCGCCCTGTTCGATATAGCTGGTGGTCGCTTCGATCTCGTTGTAGCTCGAAGAACCGCTGGTGCTGTAGTAACTCTCGCGGTGATTGCTCTGCGCCGAAACGATGTGGATGTATTGCTCCACGCGCTCCTGATACGCCAGATCCGTCACCGCCACTTTCGGGGCCGCCTGCGCGCTGAACGCGCAAGCCAGGGCCATCATGCCAATCCATGTGCGCATCGATCAACGCTCCGTGGTTTTGCGGATCTCTTTTTCGTCCATCCACTCGGCCAGACCGCTTTCGACGTCGATCAACTGCAGGCTGAATTTGTAGAAGACGTCCTTGTAGTCGCTGCTGCGCTTGACGATCGAGCTGATCGAGCCTTCGATGCGGTACTTGGCGGCAACCATGTTGCCGGTCTTGGCCACGGTGCTTTTCTTGTACAGACCGCTCTGGTTTTGCAGCTTGAGCTGGTCAACCTGGCTCTGCATTGCATTGTTGTCGCTGGCAAAGCGCGCGACACCGGTCTTCATCAGCTGGGTCTTGATGCTGGTGGTGATTTCGCGGGTGTCGATGTACTCGCTGGTCTTGTTCTTCACATCGTAGACCTGAACCACCGGACGGCCCTGCAGAATGCCGGACTGGGCCAGCGAGCGGGTCATCGACTCGGCGATCATTTGCAGGTCGGTCGAACCGAATTCGTTGGTCACGGTTTCAACAGCCTTGGTGTCGCCGTAGCTGATGTTCTTGCTGCCCAGGGTCGGCGAGGTGTTGGCGCAACCGGAGGCGAGCAGGGCGATGACGGCGATGCAGGAAAAGCGTGCAAACATGAGAAAGCTCTCTCAATCAGAAATAGGGTGGCGGGCTTAAGGCGTCTTGATTTCCAGACGGAAATCCACGGCTTTCGGGGTCGGGGCGATGGCCTGAATGAAGCTGGTCTGGGCGCCGTACATCATCTGGCTTTTCCACACTTCTTCTTCGGCAACCGGGAAACCTTCGGCGCCGAGCCAGGCGAAGCGGTAGTAGAAAATCTTGTTGCTGTTAAGGGTGTTGCTCAACTGCACGTTGACGGTCATGAAGCCGTTTTCACGAGCCACGCGCATGGCGCCGACGACGATGTGTTTCTGCGGGCCCATGGCCACGACTTTGCTCGCGGCGCTGCCCGGCTCTGGCGGTGGCGGGGTAGCGCAGCCTGTCAGCAAGGCGAGGGCGGCGACGGCGATGATCTTCAAGCGCATTGCAAAGACTCCGTTCTTAAGGTTGTTTGAGGCTGGCGACGTTGGTCGCGGCAGCGCTCGGCATTACGTGAGCAGCGATGCCGCCAGCGAATACCTGGTTGCCCACGGCACGCAGGCTGATCACTTGGTAGCGCTGGTCGACAGTGACCTTGACCACCGAGCCGCCGACGGCGCTCGGCAGGGTAACCTGATGCTCACCTTTTTTCAGGCGCAGACGCACCACTTGGGTGTTGTCCGGCAGGGTGCGCCATGTACGGGTATCGGCACCTTCGAGCACTGCTGAAGAAATACCCACGGCGAGACCGGCCAGCGGATTGGTTTCGTTGATCTGCTTCTGCGCCACGCCTTTGGTGATCGCGCGCACGGTGGTGCGCACGATGATCCCCGGCATGTCATCACGCAGAGCGCGGCGGGACATGGCGGTGGTGCTGTTCAGTGCGGTCAGGTCGACCTGCTTGCCGTCGACGCCGATCTGCGCAAAAGGCGCGGTGGAGGTGTCCGGTTTGATGATCGGGAACGACAACGGGGTGATCACCACGTTGTTGGAAATCGGCAGCGGCAGCGGTACGCGAATCGAGTCACGGGCCGGGGCCAGACCGCTCTGCACGACGATGAGAATGTCGCTGTCATCGGATTTGGAAGGCTTGTCGAGGTTGACCAGCGCCTGCTCGAGCAGCGGCGTGTTCGGGCGCAATTCGGCAGCCTTGCGATAACCCGGCGCGGCCAGATCCTTCTCGCCCAGGGCTTCGTAAACGAAACCGGCCAGGTAATGGCTGAACGCACTCTGGTAGCTGTTTTTCAGGCCGACCACTTCCGGCGCGTCGAGGCTGGCCACCGGATAACCCTGCAGATCCTTGTACTGGGTCTTGATGCCTTCTTTCTCGGCCTGTTCTTCGCTCTTGAGGTATTCCTTGTCGCGCAGGTCAGCGATCACTGCTTCGCGTTCGTGAGTCTTTTTGATCGCCGTGCGGGCACCATCGAAATCGTTGACCGCCAACAGGTTCAGAGCCATCTGCGTGGTCAGCATGACTTTTTCGTAGTCATAGCCTTCGTAGCGACGCACCTTGTCGTTGACGATGAAGCTGCCGAACTGCGCCAGGTACTTGGCCGAGTCGAGCTTGACCGCGTCTTCCCATTGACCGACCACCTGATCGGCGCTGCCCCACGCGTTCTGGCTGCCTGACAGGTCGCCCTTGGCGCGCAGCAGTTCGCCTTTCTCGAAGTAATAGAGCAGGTCTTTGTCGGTGCCGGTGTTGTTCTTTTCCAGCAGGGTCAGCGCGGCGTCGACGTTGCCGGATGCCAGTTGCTGATTGGTCTGGGCCAGTTCGGAATCGTAGTTGCGAAACGCTGCGCAGCCGGACAACAGCGTGACGGCGCTGAGCGCGAGCAGCATGGGAGCGCGGAATGCCATGGGTACTTCTTCCCTGAGTAACAAAACTTGCAGCCGCGTGTGCTGGTCGGGCTGGTGTGACCTATCGACGGTGGCGCTGGCCTCCTGCCAATTCCTCATGCGTGAGGAGCTTTTGATGCCGGCTCGCTGGGCGAGGGCGCGGCATTATAAACGTGGGGTGATGGCTATGTAATAGCTTTTTGGGTGCATTTTCAGATGCGGTGCCATCACTTCTCCGCAGAAGCGGGTGTATCCGACGCGGGTTTTTGATTCGGTACAAAGGCTGATCCGACGGTATAGACCTGATCCCGGAATACCCGCAGGTGCAGAATCTGGCGGTCCTGGTCGACGCGCATTTCAAAAGGGTGGTCGATGGACGCAGGCGCAAAACGGAAGGTATGCAGGCCTTTTTTCAAGCGCAGGCGGGCGACCAGCGTCTTGTCCGGCAACGCTCGCCATGTGCGGGTGTCGGCTTCTTCGAACGGATCATGCTGAGTGACGATCAACGAGGCTTTCGCCGGGTTGCGCTCGTTTTCCTGCGCTTGACCGATGGCGGCCATGTTGGCGCGGAACATCGCCCGCGAGATGATTTGCGGCATGTCGTCGCGCAGTGTGCGCATGGACATATCGGTCACGCTATTGATCACTACCAACGGCTGTTTGCGACCGTCTACGGTGATATGGCTGAAGTTGGGTGTGACCGCGTCCGGCACCATCACCGGGAATGAAATGGGCGCAATGATGACCAGCGTTTCGTTCAGACGAACCGGGATCGGCACCTGCACGGAGCTGCGAGCCGGGGCCAGGCCACTCTGGATAATCAGCAACACATCGCTTTCATCGGCTTTCGCTGGCGGTTTGTCGAGATTGCGCAGGGCCTTTTGCAGCAAGGGCATATCCGGCCGCAGTTCGATCGCCTGACGATAACCGGCCGCCGCGAGGGCGCGTTCGCCGAGGGCTTCATAGGTGAATCCGGCCAGATAGTGGCTGAACGCACTCTGATAGCCGTTTTTCAGCTCAACGACCTGCGGCGCATCAAGCAAGGCGACCGGGTAGCCTTCCAGTTCCTTGTAATGGAGAACTTTGCCTTGAGCTTTTGCCTGTTCCTCGGCCGCTTCGTATTGCTTTTCACGCTGGCGGGCGATCAATGCTTCGCGTTCGTGGGTTTTCCTGATGTCTGCGCGGGCGCCGGCAAAGTCATTGACGGATAGCTGGTTCAAGGCCATTTGCGTAGTCAACATGACCTTTTCGTAATCGTAGCCTTCATAGCGCCGCAGCTTGTCGTTGACCAGCATCGTGCCCATTTCATCACCGAAACGGGCCAGTAATTTCATCGCGCCGGACGGGTTGGCTTCCTCGCGCTGGAAGATCATGCGGTCGGCATTGCGCCAGGCGTCCTGGCTGTCGGGCAGGGCACTGCCAGCGCTGAGGATCGCGCCTTTTTCCAGGTAATACAGCAGATCCTTGTCTTCCCACGGGTTGTTCATTTCCACCAGTGCCAGAGCCCCGGTCAGATTGCCCCGGGTCATTTGCTCGGTGGTCTGCTGCATTTCAAGATCGTAGTTGCGATAGGCGGCACAACCGCTCAACTGAACAGCGACGCAAAGCAGCAAAACGAACGGAAGACTCCGCATTGAGGTTGATTCCTTGCGCGCAAATGCTCTGGGGCGGGCAGTATAAAGTGGATGGTGGCAAATGGCTGCGATCTTGATCGAGCGTCAATCGGCAGCGGGCAGTGCGGCAATACTCGGCGACAAACGCTGCTGCCGTCTGCCGGGTATTTCCTGCCAATCAAAGCGAAACGCCGACAAAGCTTGAGAGAAATGTCTTCGAAGTGAACAATATGTAACTTCGCATTTCCATTTGAGATTCGTTCATGACTGCCTCGTCCCGATTGCTGGCCTGGCTGCTGTTCCCGTTATTGTCCCTGAGCAGCCTGCCGCTGCTGGCCGATACCGTGGAAGGCGCGCCGCAAGCGTTGCACCTGCTCGATTACATCAGTGCCGATTACCCGCCGACGGTCGCGGCAGGCAAAGTCATCGACGATGGCGAATACCGCGAGCAGCTGGAATTCACCCAGGTTCTGCAAGGCTTGATCACTGCATTGCCAGCCAAACCGGAAAAAGCCGCGCTGGAACAGGGCGTCGAATCTTTGCACGCCGCCATCACTGCGAAGCAGGACGGTGCTGATGTCGCCCGTCAGGCCCGACAGCTGGGGGCGAAACTGGCGGTGGCTTATGAAGTCAGCCAGGCACCGATCATCACTCCGGACCCGACACGCGGTGCGCCGCTGTATGCGCAAAATTGCTCGGTGTGCCACGGCGACACTGGTGCTGGCGACGGCCCGGCCGGTGTCGGTCTGACCCCTGCGCCAGCCAACCTGCGCGACGCTGCGCGGATGGATCACCTGAGTCTGTACGCGATCTACAGCACCCTCGGCCAGGGCGTCGAAGGCACCGACATGCCGGCGTTCGCCGATCAGCTCGATGATCGCCAGCGCTGGGATCTGGCCACCTACATCGCCGGCTTCAGCGCCGATGCGGCGGCCGCCAAGTCCGACAAGGTCTACAACATCGCCGACCTGGCCCGCCAGACCCCGGCCGAGGTGCAGGCTGCCGAGGGCGCAGAGGTCGCGGCGACGTTCCGTGCCCAGCGCGCGCAACCGCCGCAGGTCAAGCGCGGTCCGGCGCAGTTGCTCGATTACACCGCCGCCACGCTGGACAAAAGCCTCGCGGCCTACCGCGCCGGTGAACACGATCAGGCCTATGACCTGTCGGTGGCGGCGTATCTGGAAGGCTTCGAACTGGTCGAAAGCTCGCTGGATAACGTCGATGCCAACGTGCGCAAGGACACCGAAAAATCGCTGATGGCGTATCGGCAGTCATTGCAGGATGGTCTGCCGGTCGAGCAGGCCGAACAGCGTCTGGACGCGGCCAAAGCCAAACTCAAGGAATCCGCCGGGCTGCTGGGCAGCGATGGTCTGAGCTGGTCGCTGAGCTTCATCTCCGGCCTGCTGATTCTGCTGCGCGAAGGCCTGGAAGCGATTCTGGTGCTGGCGGCGATCCTCGCCTTCCTGCGCAATACCGGTCAGCAATCGGCAGTACGCAGTGTCAACGTTGGCTGGGGTCTGGCACTGCTGGCAGGTCTGGGTACCTGGGCACTGGCGGCGTACGTCATCGACGTCAGCGGTTCGCAGCGTGAGTTGCTGGAAGGCGCCACCGCGCTGTTTGCCAGCGTCATGGTGTTGTGGCTCGGCGTGTGGATGCATGACCGCCGTCATGCGGCGGCCTGGCAGGATTACATCAAAAGCAGTCTGGTCGGCGGCGGTGGACGTTTCGGCTTTGCGATCCTGGCGTTCTTCTCGGTCTATCGCGAGTTGTTTGAAGTGATCCTGTTCTACGAAACCCTGTGGCTGCAGGCCGGTCCAGCCGGGCACAACGCCGTGCTGGCCGGCGGCGCGACGGCGCTGGTGCTGCTGGTCGGCCTGGCCTGGGTGATTCTGCGCGGCTCGGCGAAACTGCCGCTGACCTTGTTCTTTAGCATCAACGCTGCGCTGTTGTGCGCGCTGTCGGTGGTGTTTGCCGGGCATGGCGTCAAGGCCTTGCAAGAAGCCGGGATCTTCGGCACACGGCCGGTCGCGTTCTTTGAATTCGACTGGCTGGGGATCCATGCCGATGCCTATTCGCTGACCGCGCAGGTGGTGGCGATTGTGGCGATTGCTGTGCTGTATGGGCGCAGTTGGGTGGCGGAGAAGCGTCGGGTTTCGGCTGCATAAAGGCATTCGCTGCGCTCATATTCGCGAGCAGGCTCGCTCCCACAGGTTCGGTATGTATCCTGTGGGAGCGAGCCTGCTCGCGAATTTTTTGGAGGCAAGAACATGCGTGTATGGATTGATGCCGACGCCTGTCCACGGGCGGCGAAGGATCTTGTAGTGAAATTCGCCCTCAAGCGCCAGTTCGAAGTGGTGCTGGTAGCCGGGCAGCCGCAGACCAAGCCGGGGCTGGCCATCGTCAAACTGATCGTGGTGCCGAGCGGGCCGGATGCGGCGGATGATTATCTGGTCGAGCACGCCGTGCCGGGCGAGCTGGTGATCTGCAGCGATATTCCGCTGGCCGATCGGCTGGTCAAGAAGGGCGTGGCGGCACTGGATCCGCGCGGCAAGGAGTTCGATGCGCAGAACATGGGCGAGCGGCTGGCGGTGCGGAATCTGTTCACCGATCTCAGGGAGCAGGGCCAGATGAGCGGCGGCCCGGCGCCGTTTGGCGAGCGCGAGAAGCAGGCGTTTGCCAATGCGCTGGATCGGATTCTCACCCGGCTCACCCGCAAGCCCTGAAAAGATCGCAGCCTGCGGCAGCTCCTACAGGGGCGGTGTATGCCGCAATATCACGGCGCGACACGAAACCTGTAGGAGCTGCCGAAGGCTGCGATCTTTTGATTTCAAGCGTCGTTTTCGTGGGTCAGTTCGAGCACGCGGTCGACCAGTTTGTTGATCCCCGAAGCCGCTTCACTGATGGTCTGCGCCAGCATGTACGCCGGGGTGGTGACCAGTTTGCGCGCCTTGTCTTCGACGATTTCGGTGACGGCGCACTCTTCGTGGGTGGCGCCCATCTTGTTCATGGCCGCAGCGGTGTCGGCGTCGTTGCCGATTGTGCAGGTCACCCCCGGGCCATAGATTTTCGCCGCCAGCGCCGGGGAGATGCAGATCAGCCCGACCGGTTTGCCCGCTTCGGCAAATGCTTCGGCCAGGGCCAGCACTTCAGGTTGCACGGTGCAGCCGGCGCCTTCGATCGCGAAGTTCGACAGGTTCTTTGCCGCGCCGAAACCGCCGGGCACGATCAGTGCGTCGAAATCCTCGACATCGGCGTCGCGGATATCCTTGACGTTGCCCCGGGCAATCCGCGCCGATTCCACCAGTACGTTGCGCGATTCCGGCATTTCTTCGCCGGTCAGATGGTTGATCACATGCAATTGCGCGATGTTTGGCGCGAAGCACTGCACCTGTGCGCCGCGCTGGTCGAGGCGCAGCAGGGTGATGACACTTTCCTGGATTTCGGCGCCGTCGTACACGCCACTGCCGGACAGGATCACTGCAACTTTTTTGCTCATGGGCTTCTCTCCAGATTCATGGCGCTCAATGTCCCTTAAATCGTCGCGCGTGGCCATAGGGGCATGGCTGGCGCGCGCGGGAACAGAGCGCTCTCTCAATGGATCGCAACGGCGGCGGGGTGTTCATTATTTGCCTGGAATGCGCGTGGCAGCCGCCAGCGAATGGCTTATTCGGCTGGCGTTTTCGGCCCGGCAGGAGGGGGCGCTTCGGCCTGGCGCAACTGCTCGGCCTCGGCGGCCTTGGCGAGCTGCTCGTCCTGATAGATTTTCTTTGCCAGTTGCGCATTCTTGAAGCGGCGCCGCAGCCACAGGCCCAGCCCGAGGATCAGCAAGGCGCCGAGCACCCACAGCTCGTACTTCTTGATGCTGCCGAGCATGCCTTCCAGCACTGCGCCGAAGTGGTAAGCCGCCGCAGCCAGGGCGGTGGCCCAGATCGCCGCGCCGATGCCGTTGAGCAGCAAGTAACGCCCCGGCGGATAACCGGACAGGCCGATCGCCACCGGCATCACGGTGCGCAGGCCATAAACGAAGCGGAAGCTCAGGACCCAGATGTCCGGATGTTTGCGGATGTGCTCCAGCGCGCGGTCGCCCATCATCTGCCAGCGCGGCTTGCGCGCAAGCAATTTGCGCCCGTGCTTGCGCCCCAGGAAGTACCACAGCTGATCGCCGGCATAGCTGCCGAAGAACGCCACAACCACCACCAGGTTGATGTCCATGTATCCACGGAACGCAAGGAAGCCTGCGAGCACCAGAATGGTTTCGCCTTCGAAGAACGTGCCGAGGAACAAGGCAAAGTAGCCAAAGTCGTGCAGAAATTGTTGGAGCATTGTCTGGGTGCTGGCGAAATGAACGCGCAGCCTAACCCTTCGGGCACATTCATGAAAGTGTCCAAATGTGTCTCGACGTGAACATTTCCTACATCGACAATGGATTGCGGCTACCTGTCACAGAGCACACATAACTGTCATCTGTTAGTCATAATGGCCGTCTATAACTGTCACGCTCGCCCGTTTGCCCGGGCTCAGGAGTCTGCCGTGAGCTTTACCCCCGCCAATCGTCTGTTCCCAGCCACTCGTCTGCGTCGCAATCGTCGTGATGATTTTTCGCGGCGGCTGGTGCGTGAAAACGTATTGACGGTCGATGATCTGATTCTGCCTGTGTTCGTGCTCGACGGTGAAAACCGCCGCGAAGCCGTGGCCTCGATGCCGGGCGTCGAGCGACTGACCATTGATCTGCTGCTTGAAGAAGCGGCGAAATGGGTCGAGCTGGGCATTCCGGCGCTGGCGCTGTTCCCGGTCACCCCGCCTGAACTGAAATCTCTCGATGCTGCCGAAGCCTGGAACCCCGAAGGCATCGCCCAGCGCGCCACTCGCGCCCTGCGTGAGCGGTTCCCGGAGCTGGGCGTGATCACTGACGTGGCGCTGGACCCGTTCACCACCCACGGTCAGGACGGCATTCTCGACGAAGACGGCTACGTGCAGAACGACATCACCGTCGATGCGCTGGTGCGTCAGGCGCTGTCCCACGCCGAAGCCGGCGCGCAGGTGGTGGCGCCATCGGACATGATGGACGGTCGCATCCAGGCGATACGTGAGGCGCTGGAAATTGCCGGTCACGTCAACGTGCGCATCATGGCCTACTCGGCCAAATACGCCAGCGCCTACTACGGCCCTTTCCGCGATGCCGTGGGTTCGGCGTCGAACCTCGGCAAGGCCAACAAGGCCTCTTATCAGATGGACCCGGCCAACAGTGACGAAGCGCTGCACGAAGTCGGTGCCGACTTGTCCGAAGGTGCGGACATGGTCATGGTCAAACCGGGCATGCCCTACCTGGACATTCTTTTTCGCGTCAAAGATGCCTTCAAGGTGCCGACCTTCGTCTATCAGGTCAGTGGCGAATACGCCATGCACATGGCCGCTATCCAGAATGGCTGGTTGAGCGAAGCGGTGATCCTCGAGTCACTGACCGCCTTTAAACGTGCCGGTGCAGATGGCATCCTGACTTACTTTGCCGTTCGTGCCGCTCAATTGTTACGAGAGCAGAAATAGCCCTCCCAGGAACATTCCATGAATACCGAAGGACTCACTGAAGTTGCCGTAAAAGAAGCTCAGCCGGTGGTCGAGCAAATCACCGAAACCCCGCCGGAACTGGAGCCTGCGCCACCCGCGCCGGTTGCCGAAACCGCTGTGGCGGTGCCGGCGATCGCCATTCCCGGCCTGGATGACAGCAGCCTGTACATCCACCGCGAGCTTTCGCAATTGCAGTTCAACATCCGCGTGCTGGAACAGGCGCTGGACGAGTCCTACCCGTTGCTGGAGCGGCTGAAGTTCCTGCTGATCTTCTCCAGCAACCTCGACGAATTCTTCGAGATCCGCGTCGCCGGGCTGAAAAAGCAGATCACCTTCGCCCGTGAACAGGCCGGTGCTGACGGCTTGCAGCCGCATCAGGCGCTGGCGCGGATCAGCGAACTGGTCCACGGTCACGTCGACCGCCAGTACGCGATCCTCAACGACATCCTCCTGCCCGAGCTGGAAAAGCATCAGGTGCGCTTCATCCGTCGGCGCAACTGGACAACCAAGCTCAAGACTTGGGTACGCCGCTATTTCCGCGACGAGATCGCGCCGATCATCACCCCGATCGGCCTCGACCCGACGCACCCGTTCCCGCTGCTGGTGAACAAGAGTCTGAACTTCATCGTCGAGCTCGAAGGCATCGACGCCTTCGGGCGCGACTCCGGTCTGGCGATCATTCCGGCGCCGCGCCTGCTGCCACGGATCATCAAGGTGCCGGAAGAAGTCGGCGGCGCCGGCGACAACTATGTGTTCCTGTCGTCGATGATCCACGCCCACGCCGATGACCTGTTCCAAGGCATGAAGGTCAAAGGCTGCTACCAGTTCCGTCTGACCCGAAACGCCGACCTGGCGCTCGATTCCGAAGACGTCGAAGACCTGGCCCGCGCCCTGCGTGGCGAGTTGTTCTCGCGGCGCTACGGTGACGCGGTGCGTCTGGAAGTTGCCGACACCTGCCCGAAACACCTCTCGGACTACCTGCTCAAGCAGTTCAACCTGAGCGAGACCGAGCTGTATCAGGTCAACGGCCCGGTCAACCTGACGCGTCTGTTCAGCATCACTGGCCTCGATAGTCATCCAGAGCTGCAATACACGCCGTTCACCCCGCAGATCCCGAAACTGCTGCAGAACAGCGAAAACATCTTCAGTGTGGTCAGCAAGCAGGACATCCTCCTGCTGCACCCGTTCGAGTCGTTCACGCCGGTGGTCGACCTGCTGCGTCAGGCCGCGAAAGACCCGCACGTGCTCGCGGTTCGCCAGACCCTGTACCGCTCCGGCGCCAACTCGGAGATCGTCGATGCGCTGGTCGACGCCGCGCGTAACGGCAAGGAAGTCACGGCGGTGATCGAGCTGCGCGCGCGCTTTGACGAGGAATCCAACCTGCAACTGGCCAGCCGTCTGCAAGCGGCCGGTGCGGTGGTGATCTACGGCGTGGTCGGCTTCAAGACCCACGCCAAGATGATGCTGATCCTGCGCCGTGAGGCTGGCGAGATCGTCCGTTATGCGCATCTCGGTACCGGCAACTACCACGCCGGTAACGCCAAGCTTTACACCGACTACAGCCTGCTGACCTCCGACGACGCCTTGTGCGAGGACGTCGGCAAACTGTTCAGCCAGTTGATCGGCATGGGCAAGACGCTGCGCATGAAAAAGTTGCTGCATGCGCCGTTCACCCTGAAGAAGGGCATGCTCGACATGATTGCCCGCGAAACCCAGTTTGCCCTCGAAGGCAAACCGGCGCACATCATCGCCAAGTTCAACTCGCTGACCGATCCGAAGATCATCCGCGCGCTGTACAAGGCCAGTCAGTCCGGCGTGCGCATCGATCTGGTGGTGCGCGGCATGTGCTGCCTGCGTCCGGGCATTGCCGGGGTCTCGCACAACATTCATGTGCGCTCGATCATTGGCCGCTTCCTTGAGCACACGCGGGTGTTCTACTTCCTCAACGGCGGCGACGAGCAGATGTTCCTCTCCAGCGCCGACTGGATGGAGCGCAACCTCGACAAGCGCGTCGAGACCTGCTTCCCGGTGGAAGGCAAGAAGCTGCTGACCCGCGTCAAGAAGGAGCTGGAGCTGTACCTGACCGACAACACCCACAGCTGGAGCCTGCAGTCGGACGGCCGCTACATCCGCAACACACCCACTGGCAACCAGAACCCGCGCAGTGCCCAGGCGACGTTGCTGGAGCGGCTGGGCAGCCCGATATTGCCTGTCAGCAGTTAAGTGCCGAAGGTCAAAAGCCCCTCACCCTAACCCTCTCCCGGAGGGAGAGGGGACTGACCGAGGTGTCTTGCGTCATACACTGACCTGAAATACCTGATCGAACTCTGGCCTCAACGCTAGTACAAATCGGCTCCCTCTCCCTCGGGAGAGGGCTGGGGTGAGGGGAGAGCTACACCGCCGCTCTCAAGCCAAACCCAATAAAAAGGCGATCCTAACGGATCGCCTTTTTTGTGCCAGCCAGTTACTCAGTGCACCGTGAGGACAATTCCAACCCGCGTCAGCCAATCCGCTTCCAGGCCGAAATCCGCCTGGGTCAGCTGATTTTCATCCAGCCAGTTCTCCGGGAATTCCACGTCGAGATGATCGCCATTGGCATGCAGTGCCACCTGTGGCATCGCCTGGGTCCCGCGAATGTGATGGAACAGAATCGCAAACCGCAGCAGCACGCACAGGCGAATCAGTTTGATGCCGTCATCGCCGAATTCGGCAAACTTGTCCTTGGGAATATTGCGCCGGTGCCCGCGCACCAATAGCGCGAGCATCTGCTGGTCTTCTCGCGAGAAGCCTGCCAGGTCGGAGTGCTCGATGAGGTAGGCGCCATGCTTGTGGTAGTGATAGTGAGCGATGTCGAGGCCGACTTCGTGGACCTTCGCCGCCCAGCCGAGCAGTTCGCGCCAGATGCCGTCATCCAGTTCCCAGTCGACAGCAACCTGATCGAACGCGTGCAGGGCCTTGCGCTCGACCCGCGCTGCCTGTTCCAGGTCGACGTGATAGCGCTCCATCAGCGAGGTCAGGGTGCGTTCGCGCACGTCTTCATGGTGATGACGGCCGAGCAGGTCGTAGAGCACGCCTTCACGCAGTGCGCCTTCGCAATGGTCCATGCGTTGCAGTTCAAGGGCGTCGAAGATCGCTTCGAGAATCGCCAGGCCCGCCGGGAAGATCGCCCGACGGTCAGGCTTGATGCCTTCGAAATCGATCTTGTCGGCGTCGCCCAGCTTGAACAATTTGCGCTTGAGCCACGCCAGGCCTTCGGCGTTGACCTCGCCGCTGCCGTGGCCGCCAGCCTTCAGGGCCAGGCCGATGGCGCGAATCGTACCGGAGGAGCCGATGGCTTCATCCCAGGTCAGGCGATGCAGGGCGTGCTCGATGCTCATGATTTCCAGGCGCGCCGCCGTGTAGGCCTGGGCGTAGCGGGCCGGGGTGATCTTGCCGTCCTTGAAATAACGCTGAGTGAAACTCACGCAGCCCATTTGCAGGCTTTCGCGCAATAAAGGCTCGAAGCGCTGGCCGATGATGAATTCGGTGCTGCCGCCGCCGATGTCGGCGACCAAACGTTTGCCCGGGGTGTCGGCGAGTGTGTGCGAAACGCCGAGATAGATCAGGCGCGCTTCTTCACGGCCGGAAATGACTTCTACCGTGTGGCCGAGGATTTCTTCGGCGCGGCGGATGAATTCGCCACGATTGCGCGCTTCACGCAGGGCGTTGGTGCCGACGATGCGCACGGCGCCGAGCGGCATACCGTTGATCAGTTGGGCAAAGCGCTTGAGGCAATCGAGGCCGCGCTGCATCGATTCTTCGTTGAGCTGGCGCGCGTCGTCGATGCCGGCGGCCAGTTGCACCTTCTCGCCGAGGCGCTCGAGGATGCGGATTTCGCCGTTCTGGGCCTTGGCCACGACCATGTGAAAGCTGTTGGAGCCCAGGTCGATTGCGGCGATCAGGGACAGATTCTTGGCTTGGGATTGCGGCATGGTCAGGGGGTCTCGGTCGATAACCCCGACATCGTGCCACGATCAAACGCTGGCGCCAACGCGCATGGCTCAAACCGCCGGAGCGCGCACCCCGAACCTGATCGTTCCCACGCTCCGCGTGGGAATGCCTCACCGGACGCTCTGCGTCCGCTTTTGGGACGCGGAGCGTCCCTGGCTGCATTCCCACGCGGAGCGTGGGAACGATCAGGATGAGGCTGCTTCAGGCTGTCGCTTCCACCGTGCCAATAAAGTTCGCCAGCTCGGCCGTCTGCGGATTGGCAAACAACACCTTCGGATCGCCCACCTCATGCACCTTGCCATGGTGCATGAACACCAGTTTGTCGCCCACCTCTCGGGCAAAGCGCATCTCGTGGGTGACCATGATCAGCGTCATGCCTTCCTTGGCCAATTGCCGCACCACGCTGAGTACTTCATTGACCAGCTCAGGGTCCAGCGCCGAGGTGATTTCATCGCACAGCAGCACCTTCGGCGACATCGCCAAAGCCCGGGCGATCGCCACCCGTTGCTGCTGACCACCGGACAAACGGTCCGGGAAGGCATCGAATTTCTCCCCGAGCCCGACTCGCTCGAGCATTTCGCGCGCCAGTTCGGCTGCCTTGGCCTTGGGTACTTTCTGCACCACTTGCGGCGCGAGCATGACGTTTTCGCCGACGGTCAGGTGCGGGAACAGGTTGAACTGCTGGAAGACCATGCCGACCTTCTGTCGCAGGCTGCGCAGATCAGCGCGGGCGGCGTCGAGGTATTCGCCGTCGACTTCGATCACGCCATCGTTGATCGATTCCAGGCCGTTGAGCGTGCGCAACAGGGTCGATTTGCCCGAGCCGCTGCGGCCGATGATCGCCACGACCTGGCCTTCCTCGACGCTGAGATCGATGCCTTTGAGTACGTGGTGATCGCCGTAGTATTTATGCAGGGCGGAAATTCTAAGCAGAGGCATGCAGTCTCCTTTCCAGGTAGCGCGCACTGAGGGACAAGGGGTAGCAGAGCAGGAAGTAGCCGAGGGCGACGAGGCCGTAGACCATGAACGGTTCGAACGTGGCATTGGCGAGCATGCCGCCGGTCTTGGTCAGTTCGGTGAAGCCGATGATCGAGGTCACCGCTGTGCCTTTGACCACTTGCACCGAGAAGCCCACGGTCGGCGCCACGGCGATGCGCAGCGCTTGCGGCAGGATCACGTAGCGCAACTGCTCAAGCGGATTGAGCGCCAGGCTCGACGAGGCTTCCCACTGACCGTGGGGAATGGCCTCGACGCAGCCGCGCCAGATCTCCGCCAGATAGGCGCTGGTGAACAAGGTCAAAGCGATCGCGGCGGCCATCCACGGTGAAATCTCGATGCCGGCCAGCGCCACGCCGAAGAACACCAGAAACAGTTGCATCAACAGTGGCGTGCCCTGAAACAGCTCGATCCAGGTGCGGGCGATGCTGCTTGATAGCGTGTTCTTGGAGATGCGCATCACCAGAATCAGCAGGCCGACGAGGCCGCCGCCAATGAACGCCACTAGTGACAGCGCCAGGGTCCATTGCAGGCCGGTGAGCAGGTTGCGCAGGATGTCCCAGAAAGTGAAATCGCTCATTGGTTGCTCCTCGCAATGAACCGGCGGCCGAACCAGTTGAGCAACTGGCGGATCAGCAGCGCCATGCACAGATAGATCAGGGTGGTCAGCGCATAGGTTTCAAAGGCGCGGAAGTTGCGCGACTGAATGAAGTTGGCGGCGAAGCTCAATTCTTCCGTGGCGATCTGCGAACACACCGCCGAACCGAGCATGACGATGATGATCTGGCTGCTCAGCGCCGGCCAGACCTTGCCCAGCGCCGGCAGCAGGACGACGTGGCGGAACGCTTCGAAGCGCGTCATCGCCAATGCCGCAGCCGCTTCCAGCTGCCCGCGCGGAATCGCCTGGATGCCGGCGCGGATGATTTCGGTCGAATAGGCGCCAAGGTTGATCACCATCGCCAGCACTGCCGCCTGCCACTCGGAAATCTGCACGCCGAGCGACGGCAGGCCGAAGAAGATGAAGAACAGTTGCACCAGAAACGGCGTGTTGCGGATCAACTCGACGTAGACGCCGAAGATCGCTGAGAACGGGCGGATCTGCCACGCTCGCACCAGCGCGCCGACAATGCCCACGCCGACCCCGAGCAGCGCGCCGATGGCGGTCAGCTCCAGCGTGAACAGTGCGCCGCGCAGCAGCAGGTCGGTGTTTTCCACCACCGGCATAAAATCGAACTGATAAGCCATGAACGTCTCCCGCGCAGTCGATCAGAGATCGGCCGGCAGCGGCTCTTTCAGCCAGGTCTGCGAGTTCTTTTCCAGTGCGCCGTCAGCCTTGGCGGTGTTGAGGATGTCGTTGACCTTGGCCAGCAACGCCGCTTCGTTCTTGTTCACGCCCACGTAGACCGGGGAATCCTTGAGCTTCACCTTCAGCGCCGGCACGCGCTTGGGGTTCTTCTCGCTGATGGCCACCATCACCACGTTGCCGCTGGCGATCAGATCGACCTGGCCAGCCAGATAAGCAGCGATGGTCGAGTTGTTGTCTTCGAAACGTTTGATGGTCACGCCTTCGGGGGCGACTTTGCTCAGCTCGATGTCTTCGATGGCGCCCCGGGTGACGCTGATGGTCTTGCCCTTGAGGTCGTCGAGGCTGGTGATCGCGGCGTCTGGCGGACCGAACACGGCGAGGTAGAACGGCGCATAGGCGCGGGAGAAGTCGATGACTTTCTCACGCTCGGGGTTTTTGCCGAGGCTGGAGATCACCAGATCGACTTTGCCGGTGGTGAGGAACGGGATGCGGTTGGTGCTGTTGACCGGGGTCAGTTCGAGTTTGACCTTGAGTTGGTCAGCGAGCAGTTTCGCCGTGTCGATATCCAGGCCGCGCGGCTTCATGTCCGGGCCGACCGAGCCGAACGGCGGGAAGTCCTGGGGCACGGCGACTTTCAGCGTGCCGCGTTTGACCACGTCGTCCAGACCGTCGGCGTGAGCGGGGGCCTGGCACAGCAGCAGGCCGGCAAACAGGGAAGCGAGGAGGGCGCTGTAACGCTGGGTCATGGACAATCTCCGGATCGGCGGGAAGTGGTTGCTGCGATCGGACAGAGCATGGGCCGTGCCAACAGGCGGATTTCGCCCCGGCAGGCCGCGGCATCAGCGGCTTGGTTCGGTCTTACTGGTCTGAACAGTCAACTCGGTTTTCGCACTGCGATGGCGCATCGGCAGTGCGCGCCGAACCCCGCTGGGGCACGACTTGCCGGACTCGACGAATAGCTTTACAACTAGCCGCACCTTGGCCCTGACGCGTCCGCACATCATGAATTCGATCTCCCGCGCCGTACCCGAAGTGGCGCTGCAAGCGATCCGCAAACTGATCACCGAACAGGGCTTCGGTGCCGGCGACGCGTTGCCTTCGCAACGGGATCTGGCGCTGCAACTGGGCGTCAGTCGGGCATCGTTGCGTGAAGCGCTGTCGTCGCTCAGTGCACTGGGCGTGGTCAGCATTCAGCCGGGCAAGGGCGTGTTCGTGCAGTCGCCGGTCGAATTGTCGCGCGGCGACAACGCGCCAGGCTGGTCGTTTGCGGCGCAGGCATCGCCGCTGGATATCTTTCAATTGCGCTATGCGCTCGAAGGGTTTGCAGCAGGTTTGGCGGCAGTGACGTTGAGCACGTTCGATCTGGATGCGCTGGAAGACAACGTTGCGGCCATGCGCGAGCAATTGAAGCTCGGCGACTTTGAGGCAGCGGCGAAACTCGACTTCGAATTCCACCGACGCATCCTTCTTGCCAGCGGTAATCAGGCGATGCTGAGCATTCTCACCGCCAGCGCCGAGATCTTCCTCGAGAGCCAGAAACTGCCGTTCATCCGCGCCGAGCGCGCCATGGAAACCTGGCAGGAACACCGCAAGATCCTCCGCGCACTGGCGCGCCGCGCCTCGGCGGCGGCGCAGAAAGCCATGCAGGAACACGTGCGCAACGCCGCCCTGCGCACTGGAATCGCCTTCATCGCTCCCGCCACGGCGTGACTTGAGCTATACCCAAACTCATCAAGGGCCATAGCAACACTCAATCATCTGCGGCTTCCTGAACAAGGGAAGGGCGGCTATGATGGGCCACGTTTTTTTGCTTACAACCTGGAGAATTCCATGAGCAGCGATCTGATCAAACACGTTAGCGACGCTAGCTTCGAAGCCGACGTACTCAAGGCCGAAGGCGCTGTCCTGGTCGACTACTGGGCTGAATGGTGCGGCCCTTGCAAAATGATCGCACCGGTTCTGGACGAAATTGCCGAGACTTACAAAGGCAAGCTGACCGTTGCCAAACTGAACATCGACGAAAACCAGGAAACCCCGGCCAAGCATGGCGTGCGTGGTATCCCGACGCTGATGCTGTTCAAGAACGGCAACGTTGAAGCGACCAAGGTCGGCGCACTGTCGAAGTCGCAGCTGGCGGCTTTCCTCGACGCCAACATCTGAGCGTCGCAGTAAAACGCTGAAAAAAAGCCCCGCAAATCGCGGGGCTTTTTGCATATTCAGGGCTAGACGCTCCGAAACTCAGGTGGTACATTCGGCCCCGCACTGGTTTCTCCAATGCCCCCTGCTAGCCGTCGCCGACGCACTCCTTTTCGAATTAGTTCGCGATCCTGTCGCCTTCTCCGCGGCGCGGCCTCATTAAGCCAAAAGCTTAATTTCCCCCCCCTCCATAAATGATTACGTCATTCCTATATGAATCTGACTGAACTCAAGCAAAAGCCGATTACCGAACTGCTCGAATTGGCCGAACAGATGGGCATAGAAAATATGGCCCGTTCGCGCAAGCAGGACGTGATTTTCTCCCTGCTGAAAAAGCACGCGAAAAGCGGCGAGGAAATCTCCGGTGATGGCGTGCTGGAGATTCTCCAGGACGGCTTCGGCTTCCTGCGCTCCGCAGACGCTTCCTACCTCGCCGGCCCTGACGACATCTACGTCTCGCCGAGCCAGATCCGCCGCTTCAACTTGCGCACCGGTGACACCATCGTTGGCAAGATCCGGCCTCCGAAGGAAGGCGAGCGGTACTTCGCCCTGCTCAAGGTCGACACGATCAACTTCGATCGTCCGGAGAACGCGAAAAACAAGATTCTCTTCGAGAACCTGACGCCGCTGTTCCCGACGGTGCGCATGAAGATGGAAGCCGGCAACGGTTCCACCGAAGACCTCACCGGTCGCGTGATCGACCTGTGTGCACCGATCGGCAAAGGCCAGCGTGGTCTGATCGTCGCACCGCCGAAAGCCGGTAAAACGATCATGCTGCAGAACATCGCAGCGAACATCGCCCGTAACAATCCTGAAGTTCACCTGATCGTGCTGTTGATCGACGAGCGTCCGGAAGAAGTGACCGAAATGCAGCGCACCGTGCGCGGCGAAGTGGTTGCCTCGACCTTCGACGAGCCGCCGACCCGTCACGTGCAGGTTGCTGAAATGGTGATCGAGAAGGCCAAGCGTCTGGTCGAACACAAGAAAGACGTGGTGATCCTGCTCGACTCCATCACCCGTCTGGCCCGTGCCTACAACACCGTGATCCCGAGCTCCGGCAAGGTATTGACCGGTGGTGTCGATGCCCACGCCCTGGAGAAGCCGAAGCGTTTCTTCGGTGCCGCGCGTAACATCGAAGAAGGCGGCTCGCTGACCATTATCGCCACCGCGCTGGTTGAAACCGGCTCGAAGATGGACGAAGTGATCTACGAAGAGTTCAAGGGTACCGGCAACATGGAACTGCCTCTGGATCGCAAGATCGCCGAGAAGCGTGTGTTCCCGGCCATCAACATCAACCGCTCCGGCACCCGCCGCGAAGAGTTGCTGACCGCCGACGACGAACTGCAGCGCATGTGGATTCTGCGCAAGCTGCTGCACCCGATGGACGAAGTCGCCGCCATCGAGTTCCTGGTCGACAAGCTGAAGACGACCAAGACCAACGACGAGTTCTTCTTGTCGATGAAACGCAAGTAATACGCTGGCGTTTCAGCAAAGGACGCTCCCGCGAGGGGGCGTTTTTTTTTGCCCCGAAAAATCTCGCGGCCATCACAGATATCTGTTGATGGGCCGATTCTGCGGCGTCGGCAGCGCACTCCCGAGTTCGAGGCCTGCGCCTTCGCCGCAGCGCGGGGGCCACAATCGAGCAATGACGGGCTGCTGTTTGCTCCTCAGAGCAGGTAGGATGTACGCCTATTTTGAGGGTGCCATCGTCAATGAAATTCAAGGATCTTCGGGATTTCGTGCAGCAGCTTGAGCAGCGCGGAGAGTTGAAACGCATCCAGATTCCCGTCTCGCCGGTGCTGGAGATGACTGAGGTGTGCGACCGCACGTTGCGGGCCAAAGGCCCGGCACTGCTGTTCGAGAAGCCTACCGGTTACGACATTCCGGTGCTCGGCAACCTGTTCGGCACCCCCGAGCGCGTGGCCATGGGCATGGGCGCCGAGTCGGTCAGCGAGCTGCGCGAAATCGGCAAGCTGCTGGCCTTCCTCAAGGAGCCGGAGCCGCCGAAGGGCTTGAAGGACGCGTGGTCGAAACTGCCGATCTTCCGCAAGATCATTTCGATGGCGCCGAAAGTCGTCAAAGACGCGGTATGCCAGGAAGTGGTCATCGAAGGCGACGATGTCGATCTGGCGATGTTGCCGGTGCAGACCTGCTGGCCCGGCGACGTCGGCCCGCTGATCACTTGGGGCCTGACGGTCACCAAAGGCCCGAACAAGGAACGCCAGAACCTCGGTATCTACCGCCAGCAAGTGATCGGCCGCAACAAGGTGATCATGCGCTGGCTCAGCCATCGTGGCGGCGCTCTCGACTTCCGCGAGTGGTGCGAGAAGCACCCGGGCCAGCCGTTCCCGGTGTCCGTGGCCCTTGGCGCCGATCCGGCGACGATTCTCGGTGCCGTAACGCCGGTGCCGGACAGCCTCTCCGAATATGCTTTCGCAGGGCTCTTGCGCGGCAACCGTACCGAACTGGTCAAGTGCCGTGGCAACGATCTGCAAGTACCGGCCACCGCCGAAATCATCCTTGAAGGCGTGATTCATCCGGGCGAAATGGCCGACGAAGGCCCTTATGGCGACCACACCGGTTACTACAACGAAGTCGACAGCTTCCCGGTGTTCACCGTCGAGCGCATCACCCACCGGATCAAGCCGATCTATCACAGCACCTACACCGGGCGGCCGCCGGATGAGCCGGCGATTCTCGGCGTGGCGCTGAACGAAGTGTTCGTGCCGATCCTGCAGAAGCAGTTCCCGGAAATCACCGACTTCTACCTGCCGCCGGAAGGCTGCTCGTACCGCATGGCCGTGGTGACGATGAAGAAGTCGTATCCGGGGCATGCCAAGCGCGTGATGCTCGGTGTCTGGTCGTTTTTGCGACAGTTCATGTACACCAAGTTCGTTATCGTCACTGACGACGATATCAACGCCCGCGACTGGAACGACGTGATCTGGGCTATCACCACGCGCATGGATCCCAAGCGCGATACGGTGATGATCGATAACACGCCGATCGACTACCTCGACTTCGCCTCGCCGATCTCCGGCCTGGGCTCGAAAATGGGCCTGGATGCCACCCACAAGTGGCCGGGCGAAACCACTCGCGAGTGGGGCCGCGTGATCGTCAAGGACGACGCCGTCACCCAACGGATCGATGCCATCTGGAATCAGTTAGGAATAGATTGATGCGTGTAACCCTGCAGCCTTCCGGAGCAGTGCTCGAGATACAGCCCGGTGAGCGGATTCTCGACGGTGCGCGGCGCCTGGGCTATGACTGCCCGCAAAGCTGCCGCAACGGCAATTGCCACGTGTGTGCAGCGCTGCTGGTGGAGGGCCGCGTCGAGCAGGCCGGCAAAGTCCACGACCATGGCGAGTTCTACACCTGCATCGCCGCACCGCTGGAAGACTGCGTGCTGTTGTGGGATGGCGTGCTCGCACTCGGTGAATTGCCGGTGCGCAGCCTATCGTGTCAGGTCATCGAGTGCCGCGAGGTCGGCGGCGACACCTGGCGCGTGCGTCTGCGTGCACCGGCGGGCAAGCCGCCGCGCTATCACGCCGGGCAATATTTGATGATCGAGCGTGAGAACGGCGAGAAATCGGCGTTCTCCATGGCTTCGGCGCCCCACGGCGGACGTGATCTGGAAATCCATGTGCTGGCGCGCGAAACCAGTGCGTTGAGCCTGATCGAGCAGCTGCAACGCAACCCGCTGGTGCGTGTCGAGCTGCCGTTCGGTGACACACATCTTGCGGAACTACCCGACGGTCCGCTGGTGTTGATCGCCGCCGGCACCGGCATGGGCCAGATTCACAGCCTGATCGAACATTGCCGCGCCGAAGGCTTCAAGCATCCAGTGCATCTGTATTGGGGCGTACGCCGTCCAGAAGACTTTTATCAGATCGAGCACTGGGACGAATGGCTGAAGCTGCCCAATCTGTTCCTGCACAAAGTGGTCAGCGACCAGTGCGGCTGGGAAGGGCGCTGCGGGATGTTGCACGAAGCGGTTTGCGAGGATTTCCCCGATCTGAAGCCGCTGCATGTCTATGCCAGCGGTTCGCCGGCGATGGTTTACGGCACGCTGGACGCGCTGGTCGAGGCGGGGATGGATGCGCATCAGATGCGCGCTGATGTGTTCGCCTACGCGCCGCGCTCCTGAGACTTATAACTTGGTATATAGCCGATTGGTATTTACCCTAAACAGTAAATATCGCTAGGTTATATATGAATCAGGCAATTAATCAGTGGCACTTAATTTGCCTTAAAACATATGTGCCTTATTGTTACAACGGTGCGTTCTATTAAGTAATTCTTCACCCGCGGGGAGCTGAACGCTATTCGCCATGAGCGCCATTGAAAACGCAATCCTGAACCTGGCTTACCCTCCGCGGCTCGATCTTGGGCCGCAGCTGACGCACGAACAACTTCTCGCTTCCATGCAATCAACCATGGCACGCCACAAGGGCGGGCCGGTGTGGCTGTTCGCCTATGGCTCGCTGATCTGGCGGCCGGAATGCACGGCGGTTGAGCGCATGCGCGGTCGCGTGCATGGCTATCATCGCGGCTTGTACCTGTGGTCCCACGAGCATCGGGGTACCCCGGAAATGCCCGGCTTGGTCTTCGGTCTGGATCGCGGCGGTTCATGCAGCGGTTTTGCCTACCGCTTGCCGGAAGACAATCTCGATACCGCGCTGTACGCGCTGTGGAAACGCGAGATGCCGTTTCCCTCGTATCGCCCGCACTGGCTCAATTGCCGGCTCGAAGATGGCACTCAGGTGCAGGCCTTGGGCTTCGTTCTGGAGCGTCACCTGCCGAGCTATGCCGGCAACTTGCCGGATCATGTGCTCAGCCAGGTGTTCGCCAGCGCCAGCGGGCGTTACGGCACCACTCGCGATTATGTCGAGCAGACCGCGCACGCCCTGCGCAGCCACGCCATGCCGGATCGAAATCTGGAGGCGCGGCTCAAGCGCTGTAAATCACACAGCGATCAGGCGACCGCTTCACGGCTCTGACTGGCGACTTGCTTGTGCCACAGCGTTGGCGCAAGGAAGGCCATCGCCAGCAGGCAAGCGCCGACCAGCAGCACGAAACCGCCATCCCAGCCGAAGTGGTCAACGGTGTAGCCCATCGCCGCACTTGCCGCGACCGAACCCCCCAGATAACCGAACAGACCGGTGAAGCCCGCTGCGGTACCGGCGGCTTTCTTCGGCGCCAGTTCCAGCGCTTGCAGGCCGATCAGCATCACCGGGCCGTAGATCAGGAAGCCGATCGACAGCAGGGCGATCATGTCGACCATCGGATTGCCGGCCGGATTCAGCCAGTACACCAGGGTCGCAACAGTCACCAGGGCCATGAACACCATGCCGGTCAGACCACGGTTGCCACGGAAGATCTTGTCTGACATCCAGCCGCACAGCAGCGTGCCCGGGATGCCTGCCCACTCGTAGAAGAAATAGGCCCACGAGGTCTTATCCACGGTGAAGCCCTTGGCTTCCTTCAGGTACGTCGGCGCCCAGTCCAGCACGCCGTAGCGCAGCAAGTAGACGAAGACGTTGGCCAGAGCGATGTACCAGAGCATTTTGTTGCGCAGCACGTATTTGACGAAGATTTCCTTGGCGCTGAATTCGTCTTCGTGGCTGGCGTCGTAGCCTTCCGGGTAGTCGTTCTTGTACTGCTCGATCGGCGGCAGGCCGACCGATTGCGGGGTGTCACGCATGGTGATGAAGGCGAATACTGCTACGCCAAGTGCGACTGCTGCCGGGACGTAAAACGCCGCGTGCCAGTCATTGAATAGACCCATGCCGATCAGGAACAGCGGGCCGATCAGACCGCCGCCGACGTTATGCGCCACGTTCCACACCGACACCACGCCACCGCGTTCCTTCTGCGACCACCAGTGCACCATGGTCCGCCCGCTCGGCGGCCAGCCCATGCCCTGCGCCCAGCCGTTGATGAACAGGAGGATGAACATCATCGTCACGCTGGACGTTGCCCACGGCGCGAAACCGAAAATGAACATCACCCCGGCCGAGACCAGCAGACCGAACGGCAGGAAGAAGCGCGGGTTGGAACGGTCGGACACCAGGCCCATGAGGAACTTCGACAGGCCGTAAGCAATAGCGATCGCCGACATCGCCAGACCAAGGTCGCCACGGCTGTAGCCTTCATCGATCAAGTACGGCATGGCCAGGGAGAAGTTCTTGCGCAGCAGGTAGTAACCGGCGTAGCCGATAAAGATACCGGCGAAGATCTGCCAGCGCAGGCGGCGGTAGGTGCTGTCTATTTTTTCTTCAGGCAATGGAGCCTGATGTGCGGCAGGACGAAAGAAAGCAAACATTCAAGAGCTCCAGTTTTCTTGTTTTGACTGCGGATGCGAATGTTACAGTTTCGTTACCGAAAATAGCATCGCTTCACGTCGGCAAAACAGCGGAAATTTGGGCAGATGAACGTTCCTTTATGAACATGTCGCTCTGAGACAAGTACGCGGCGCTGAGGGAATGGTGGCTCGGGTGGGTTTCTGCGGTTTTGCGCATGGGAGAGGCAGACCTCAACGCTAAAGCGATCCGGATGGTTGCTCCGGATCGCTCCATGTTGTTAACGAACCTGAACGACAACCTTGCCCACAGCCTTGCGCTGACCGAGATCATCGATTGCCTGCGCGGCATTGCTCAGCGGATACACCTGCGACACCAGCGGTTTGAGCTTGCCCTCGGCAAACCAGGCGAACAGCTGCTGGAAGTTGGCTGCATTGTCCTGTGGCTGGCGTTGGGCAAAAGAACCCCAGAACACGCCGAGCACCGCCGCGCCTTTGAGCAGGGCGAGGTTGACCGGCAGTTCCGGGATGCGTCCGCTGGCGAAGCCGACTACGAGCAGGCGGCCGTTCCAGGCGATGGCGCGGATGGCTTGGTCGAACAGGTCGCCGCCGACCGGGTCGTAGATCACGTCGGCGCCCTGGCCGTCGGTGAGGCGTTTGATCTCCTCCTTGAGGCTGGCTTCGCTGTAATTGATCAGCTCATCGGCGCCGGCAGCCTTGGCCACCGCGAGTTTTTCGGCGCTGCTGGCGGCGGCGATCACGCGGGCGCCCATGGCTTTGCCAATCTCCACGGCGGCGAGGCCGACGCCGCCCGATGCGCCGAGCACCAGCAGGGTTTCGCCCGGTTGCAGGTTGGCGCGTTGCTTGAGCGCGTGCATCGAGGTGCCGTAGGTCATGCTGAATGCAGCGGCGATGTTGAAATCCATCGACGGCGGAATCGGCAGGACGTTGTAGCCCGGCACCGCCACCTGCTCGGCAAAACTGCCCCAGCCAGTCAGGGCCATGACCCGGTCGCCGACTTTCAGATGGCTGACCTTTTCCCCGACTTCACGCACCACGCCCGCCGCTTCACCGCCCGGCGAAAACGGGAAGGGCGGTTTGAACTGGTATTTGCCCTCGATGATCAGCGTGTCCGGGAAATTGACTCCGGCAGCGTGCACGTCCAGCAGGATTTCATTCTTCTTCGCGACAGGACTGGCGACGTCTTCCAGCACCAGCGATTCGGCAGGGCCGAAGGCTTTGCACAGCACGGCTTTCATCAGGGCTATTCCTTTGGGAGTGATGGCCGATAAGTGTAGGTGTGTGAATCAACGGGTCAACGAGCATGCCCGGCCCTGATAGTCAGCCATAAGCTTGTGCTTGCGCGGCGGGTCGTTATGCTAGGCCGCAAACCGGATAAGGAGCGAATTGTGAAAGCGTGGATCATGTTGTTGCTGGCCCTGTCTCTGCCTGTGGCAGCACTGGCCGAAGAAGCCAAAGAAGGTGAGGCGCCGAAGGTCAATTACATCACCCTGAGCCCGCCGTTCGTCGGCAACTATGGCCTCGACGGCACCGCCAAGCTCAAGGTCTACAAAGCCGATGTGGCATTGCGTGTGACTGGTGAGGAGGCGACCAAACTGGTCAAGGCCAACGAGCCGCTGATCCGCAATCAGCTGGTGGCGTTGTTCACTCAGCAGTCGACCGAGGCGATGGGCAGCATCGAGGGCAAGGAAAAGCTGCGTCAGGAAGCGTTGAAGCAGACCCAGCAGGTCATGAATGACGAGACCGGCAAGCCTGTTGTTGAGGATCTGTTGTTCAACAACCTGATCATTCAGTAAGTCATTCGCTGTCCGGGCAGGCCCCTTCGCGAGCAGGCTCGCTCCCACAGGGTTATTCGGTGAATGCAAAAATGTGCATCACCACCAATCCACTGTGGGAGCGAGCCTGCTCGCGAAAGCTATTTATCAGGCAAAAATGAATCAGGGTTTGAGCGCGATAACTGCCGCCCACTGCTCCGTCGTCACCGGCATCACCGACAACCGCGAGCCTTTCTGCACCAGTGGCATTTCTGCCAGCGCGGTCTGCTGTTTCAGGTAGTCGAGCTTCAAGACTCGCGCAAAGGTTTCGACGTGCGCCACGTCGATGGCGCTCCAGGCATTCTTCTGCGCGGTGGCCTTCGGATCGAAGTAATGGCTCTGCGGCTCCAGCGCCGTCGGATCGGGATACGCTGCTTGGATAATTTTGCCAATCCCGGCAATCCCCGGCTCGGGGCAGCTGGAATGGTAGAAAAAGAACTCGTCACCGACCGCCATCGCCCGCAGGAAATTGCGCGCCTGATAGTTGCGAACCCCGTCCCAGCGCGCTTTGCCGAGCTTTTCCAGGCCCTTGATCGAGAGTTCGTCGGGCTCTGATTTCATCAGCCAGTAGGCCATGTCGTGTGCTCCTGAAGCGGTCATTGGGCAGGTTGTCGGGCAATTTTATGACAAACCGACAGTCGGTTGACGTCAGCGTTTGCGCACAGGTTCACGTTGCCGCAAAATGCCGGCCTTTAAAGCTTGACGCTGCTGCACGGCCTACGAACGGAAACCGCTGCTGTCATCGTGATGATGTGCCTTGAGGGGGGCAATCGATGAAACGCAAACCGGATTTGCTATGGACTTTGGTAATTTTGTTTGGCCTGGGTGTGGTGACCACCGGTTACGCGCAGAGCCTGTGGGCGAACAAGACCGACGCGCCGATTGAAGTGGCGCAACAGGTGCAACAGTCGACCGCTTTCAAACGCTGAACCTGTCTCTTCGACGCCGCTGTTCCATGCGGCGTCTACTCTGCGAAATACCACGCCTTGTCGGTGACCGTGCCTTGTAACGGAACATCCCAGCTCGCCTGCGCCAGACGTTCGACCTTCTGACACTCATGGGCCAGGCCCAGCAGCGTCGGCTTGCGCCAGTTCTTGCGCCGGGCCAGATAGGCGAGGCTGCGATCATAAAATCCGCCGCCCATGCCCAGGCGCCCGCCTACATCGTCAAACCCTACCAGCGGCAACAGCACCAGATCCAGCGCCCAGACCTTGCGTTGCCGAGCCAGATTGGCCCGGGGCTCGAGGATGCGGAAGCGATTGGGCGTGAGCTTTTCGCCGGGGCGGATGCGCTGGAAGACCATTTTCGTTCGTGGCCACGCGCTGAGTACCGGCAGATAAGTCGCCTTGCCGCGACGCTGGGCTTCGCGCAGGAGCAGGCGCGGATCGATTTCACCGTCGGTGGGCAAATACAGAGAGATATGTTTCGCCCGGCGAAAGTGCGGGTCTTGCGCCAATTGGCGGAACAGGCCTTTGGCCGCCTGGCGTTGTTCGCCTGGCGTCAGTGCGCGGCGTGCCTTGCGCAGCAGACGGCGGAGTTGCGGACGGGGCAGCAGCGCGGGTTCGGTCATGGTTCGGCTTCGGCAGGTGGATGCAAAAACGTACGCATAAAAAATCCGATGTCGGCATACACCGACATCGGATTCGAATCAGGCTCCCCGGATGAACCGCTGTCAACTCAGCCCTTGAACCCGAAAGTTCAAGGTGGAAGAAGCAGTAGACTTTAAGGCTTTCCGTCTAGCGGACATGCACACCAGCCCAACGTGCAACTTCCAGGGTAGTGCGAATCGGCTCCGGGACATCGTCAACTGGCAAGCACCCCAGGGAGTGCCGCGAGTATACCTCAAGCTGTCAGGCGAATCAGCCCTTGGCGGTGTTCTGATCGTCGGCCAGGACCAGATCGACACGATCGAGCAAGTCGCGCACCTGTTCGCGGGTCGAACCGCTGGCCTGGATGTCCGGGCGCTCTTCTTTGTGCAACAGGTCGTGGGTGATGTTCAGCGCGGCCATCACGGCAATGCGGTCGGCACCGATGACTTTGCCGCTGCTGCGGATCTCGCGCATCTTGCCGTCCAGGTAGCGCGCGGCACTGACCAGATTGCTGCGTTCTTCCGGCGGGCAGATGATCGAATACTCTTTGTCGAGGATCTGCACGGTAACGCTATTGCTTGAACTCATGAGTCTTGCTCCAGGGCCTTGAGGCGCGAAATCATCGATTCGACCTTACGCCGGGCGATTTCGTTTTTTTCAATGAGGTGAGCGCGTTCCTCGCGCCAGGTTTTTTCCTGAGCTAGTAAGAGTGCGTTTTGACTCTTAAGTTGCTCGACTCGGCCAATCAGCAGTTCGAGTCTGGCCATCAGCGCTTGCAGGTCGGTGTCTTCCATTGGGTCCACGTGTCGTCTGATGGGTGGTGACTGGCGGACAGCCTTTAATGGTCTTGGCGGGGCTGTCGATGTAGGATACAAGGCCTTCATTCTAGACATAGCGCCGTCTGGCGCCTAGCTGCCCATGACCATTGCGAATTCCCCGTACCAAGCCTTTGCCACTCTGCTGACTGCCAGCGGCCACAACGTCTCGCCTGCCGAACTGCACGGCGTGCTGCTCGGGCGCAGTTGCGCCGGGGCCGGCTTCGATCACGAAGGCTGGCTGATCGACGCCGCCGAACTGCTCGAAGGCGACATCCAGGACAACGTCCGCAACGCTCTGATCGGCCTGCAGGAGATGGTCAAAGGCGAGCTGACCGGCGACGACGTCACTGTCGTGCTGCTGCTGCCGACCGACGATGCACCGCTGGCCGACCGCGCTGCCGCATTGGGCGAGTGGTGCCAGGGCTTCCTCAGCGGTTTCGGCCTGAACTGCCGCGACAGCAGCATGCTCAGCACCGAAGCCACCGAAGTGCTGCAGGATCTGGCAGCCATTTCCCAGGTGCAGGACGCGCTGGAAGAATCCGAAGACGGCGAATCCGACTACATGGAAGTCATGGAATACCTGCGCGTCGCGCCGTTGCTGCTGTTCTCGGAAACCAAGAAGTCCGATGTGCCGCCAGCGGCCAAACCTTCGCTGCATTAATCGCGTGCCAGGGAAAGCCATCTGCCCATGACCCATATCCCCAAAGCGGAATACAGCCGTCGCCGCAAGGCCCTGATGGCGCAGATGGAACCCAACAGCATCGCGATCCTGCCCGCCGCCGCGGTGGCCATCCGCAACCGCGACGTCGAGCACGTCTACCGTCAGGACAGCGACTTCCAGTACCTCAGCGGTTTTCCCGAGCCACAGGCCGTCATCGTCCTGATGCCCGGCCGCGAGCACGGCGAGTACATCCTGTTCTGCCGTGAACGCAACGCCGAACGCGAATTGTGGGATGGCCTGCGCGCCGGGCAGGAAGGCGCGATCCGCGAGTACGGCGCCGACGACGCCTTTCCGATTACCGACATCGACGACATCCTCCCGGGCCTGATCGAAGGCCGCGACCGGGTGTATTCGGCGATGGGCAGCAACCCTGAATTCGATCGGCATTTGATGGACTGGATCAACGTGATCCGCTCCAAGGCGCACCTCGGCGCGCAGCCGCCGAATGAATTCGTTGCCCTGGATCACCTCCTGCACGACATGCGCCTGTATAAATCGGCGGCAGAAGTGAAGGTGATGCGCGAAGCCGCGCGGATTTCGGCGCAGGCGCATATCCGCGCGATGCAGGCCAGTCGTCCGGGGCTGTATGAATACAGCCTCGAAGCCGAGCTGGATTACGAATTCCGCAAGGGCGGGGCGAAGATGCCGGCCTACGGTTCGATTGTCGCCGCCGGGCGCAACAGCTGCATCCTGCATTACCAGCAAAATGACGCGCTGCTCAAGGACGGCGATCTGGTGTTGATAGACGCTGGTTGCGAGATCGACTGCTACGCCAGCGACATCACCCGCACCTGGCCGGTCAATGGCAGGTTCTCGCCGGAGCAGAAGGCGATCTACGAGTTGGTGCTGGCTTCGCAGGAAGCGGCATTCGCCGAGATTGCCCCCAACAAGCACTGGAACCAGGCGCACGAAGCCACGGTGCGGGTGATCACCGCAGGTCTGGTCAAGCTTGGCTTGTTGCAGGGCGAGGTTGACGAGTTGATCGCCAGCGAAGCCTACAAGGCTTTCTATATGCACCGCGCCGGCCACTGGCTGGGCATGGATGTGCATGACGTTGGCGAGTACAAGGTCGGCGGCGAATGGCGTGTGCTGGAGGTCGGCATGGCGCTGACCGTGGAGCCCGGCATCTACATCGCGGCGGACAATCAGAACGTGGCGAAGAAATGGCGCGGCATTGGCGTGCGCATCGAGGATGACGTGGTCGTGACCCGATCCGGTTGTGAAATCCTCACCAGCGGCGTGCCGAAAACCGTCGCCGAGATCGAGGCGCTGATGGCACAAGCAAGGACACACGCAGCATGAGTCGAGTCAATCTGGCAATCATCGGTGGCGGTCTGGTCGGCGCCAGTCTGGCGTTGGCGTTGCAGGCCGGGGCCAAGGCGCAGGGCTGGAAAATCGTCCTGATCGAACCGTTCGCCCCCGGCGACAGCTGGCAACCGAGCTACGACGCTCGCTCCTCGGCGCTGTCCTTCGGCTCGCGGCAGATTTATCAGCGCCTGGGCGTGTGGCAGGAAATCTCCCGCCGCGCCGAGCCGATCAAACAGATTCACGTCTCTGACCGTGGCCGCTTCTCCACCGCGCGCTTGTCGGCGATGGAAGAGGGTGTGCCAGCGCTCGGTTACGTGGTGGAAAACGCCTGGCTCGGCCAGTGCCTGTGGCAGCACCTCGACAAAGACGTGATCACGTGGCGCTGCCCGGCGGAAGTCACGCGCATGGAGCCGTTGGCCGATGGCTATCGCCTGACCCTCAACGATGAAACCACGCTGGAATGCGATCTCGCGGTGCTCGCCGATGGCGGCCGCTCCGGCTTGCGCGAACAGTTGGGCATCAACGTGCGCACGCGCCCTTACAACCAGAGCGCGCTGATCGCCAACATCACCCCGAGCGAAGCGCACAACGGCATGGCCTTCGAGCGCTTTACCGATGAGGGGCCGATGGCCCTGCTGCCGCTGCCGGATAATCGCTGCGCGCTGGTGTGGACGCGGCTGGGCATGGACGCGCAGCGTCTGACTGAATTGAGCGAGCGTGATTTTCTCAGCGAGCTGCAAGGCGTATTCGGTTACCGCCTCGGCACTTTGAAACAGGTCGGCGCACGGCATCTTTATCCGCTGTCACTGATCGAAGCTGAAGAACAGGTGCGCTCGCATCTGGCCGTGCTCGGCAACGCCGCACACAGCCTGCACCCGATCGCCGGCCAGGGCTTCAACTTGTCGCTGCGTGACGCCGACGCCTTGGCTGCCGCGCTGCTGGCCAGCGACAAGCCGCTGGGCGACTTCGCCACGTTGCAGGCCTATCGCGAACGGCAGCGCCTCGATCAGGACCTGACGGTGGGCTTCTCCGATCAGGTCACGCGTCTGTTCGGCAGCAGCCAGCCGCTGGTGTCGCTGGGGCGCAACCTCGGCCTGCTCGGCCTCGACCTGCTGCCGCCAGCCAAACGCTGGTTCGCCCGGCAGGCGATGGGTCTGGGAACCCGTCCGGATGCTTGAGTGGCTGAGCAACACATTCGGCAAGGCGCGATTGATGCGTTGGGTAATGACCTGCTACCCGCCATATCTCGGCGCGGGTGTGCGGGTGCGGCACATCAGCGATGACTTTCGCGACGTCCAAGTGTCCATGGGGTTGGGCTGGTACAACCGCAACTATGTCGGCACCCAGTTTGGCGGCAGTCTGTATTCGATGGTCGACCCGTTCTTCATGTTGATGCTCATGGAAAACCTCGGCCCGAAGTACATCGTCTGGGACAAGGCCGCCGACATCGATTTCATTGCGCCGGGCAAAGGCCCGGTGTTCGCCCGGTTCAACATCGACCAGACCCTGCTCGACGAGATCCGCCGGCAGACCGCCAACGGCGAGAAATACCTGCCGCAGTTGCAGGTCGACATTCATGACGGCGCCGGCAACCTTGTGGCGCGGGTCGGTAAAACCCTTTACGTGCGGCTCAAGCCGCAAGCGAGACAGGCCTAAAGCATGGAAATGCGCGCAGATGTGCTGATTGTCGGAGCCGGAATGGTCGGCAGCGCCCTGGCGCTGGCGTTACAGGACAGTGGGCTGGAAGTGCTGTTGCTCGACGGTAGCCCGCTGAGTGTCAAACCCTTCGCTGCCGAAGCGGCGTTCGAACCGCGCGTCAGTGCATTGTCGGCGGCGAGCCAGCGCATTCTCGAGCGCCTTGGCGTCTGGGACGGCATCGCCCAGCGGCGCAGCAGCCCGTACACCGACATGCACGTTTGGGACGGCAGCGGCACCGGGCAGATTCATTTCTCGGCGAGCAGCGTGCATGCCGATGTGCTCGGCCACATCGTCGAAAATCGCGTGGTCCAGGATGCCTTGCTCGAGCGTTTGCATGACTGCGACCTGGGCATGCTGGCCAATGCACGGCTGGAGCAGATGCGTCGCTCCGGCGATGACTGGCTGCTGACCCTGGCCGACGGCCGCACCTTGCGCGCGCCGCTGGTAATCGCGGCCGATGGCGCCAATTCTGCTGTGCGCCGTCTGACCGGCGTGGCGACTCGCGAGTGGGATTATCTGCATCACGCCATCGTCACCAGCGTGCGCTGCAGCCAGCCGCACCGCAAAACCGCCTGGCAGCGCTTTACCGATCACGGGCCATTGGCGTTTTTGCCGCTGGAGCGTGATGGTCAGCAGGACTGGTGCTCGATCGTCTGGTCGACCACACCGGCTGAAGCCGAGCGCTTGATGGCGCTCGAGGAGACTGCGTTTTGCGCTGAGCTGGAGCGAGCGTTCGAAGGGCGCCTCGGTGAAGTGATCAGCGCCGATCCGCGTCTGTGCGTGCCGCTGCGTCAGCGCCATGCCAAGCGCTACGTCGCTGAGGGCCTGGCCTTGATCGGTGATGCGGCGCACACCATTCACCCCTTGGCGGGGCAGGGTGTGAACCTTGGATTCCTCGATGCCGCCGTGCTGGCGGAAGTGCTCCTGCAAGCGCATCAGCGCGGTGAGCGACTGGCGGATGTCAAAGTATTGAGCCGTTATGAGCGCCGGCGCATGCCACACAATCTGGCGCTGATGGCGGCGATGGAAGGCTTCGAGCGGTTGTTCCAGGCCGACCCCCTGCCGCTGCGCTGGTTGCGCAATGCCGGGTTGAAGCTGGTTGAGCAGATGCCCGAGGCGAAGGCGTTGTTTGTGCGCGAGGCGCTGGGGTTGACTGGGGATCTTCCAGCTCTGGCAAAGCCCTGACCGCCTCATTGAGGCTGATGGCCTTCGCGAGCAGGCTCGCTCCCACAGTTGAGATGCATTCCAATGTGGGAGCGAGCCTGCTCGCGAAAGCGTCCGCCCACTTACCGCAGTTTTTGAGCCGTGCAACATCTGGTAACGCCTTCCCCCAGTGTTCGATTGTGGTGGTAAATGTGAGTCCTTATCATTTGGCCCACCTTTCCCGACCGTGAGACCACTCCCATGTTGGCACCCAAGCGTCTTCTGACCGCACTGGCCTTGACCCTGATCGGCAGCACCACTGCCCAGGCCGCCGATGAGGTGGTGGTTTACTCGTCGCGTATCGATGAACTGATCAAACCGGTATTCGATGCCTACACCGCCAAGACCGGGGTGAAGATCAAGTTCATCACCGACAAGGAAGCGCCGCTGATGCAGCGCATCAAGGCCGAAGGTGAAAACGCCACCGCCGATCTGCTGCTCACCGTCGATGCCGGCAACCTGTGGCAGGCCGAGCAGATGGGCATCCTCCAGCCATTCACCTCGAAAACCATCGACGCCAACATCCCCCTGCAATATCGCTCGTCCACCCACGCCTGGACCGGCCTGAGCCTGCGCGCGCGGACCATCGCCTATTCCACCGAGCGGGTGAAGCCGGGCGAACTGACCACCTATGAAGCGCTGGCCGACAAGAACTGGGAAGGCCGCCTGTGCCTGCGCACGGCGAAGAAGGTCTACAACCAGTCGCTGACCGCGACCATGATCGAAGTGCACGGCGCCGAGAAGACCGAGAAGATCCTCAAGGGCTGGGTCAACAACCTGTCCACTGACGTGTTCTCCGATGACGTTGCAGTGCTGGAAGCGATCAACGCCGGGCAGTGCGACGTTGGCATCGTCAACACCTACTACTACGGTCGCCTGCACAAGCAGAAGCCTGAGTTGCCGGTGAAGCTGTTCTGGCCGAATCAGGCCGATCGCGGTGTGCATGTGAACCTGTCGGGCATCGGCCTGACCAAACATGCGCCGCACCCGGAAGCGGCCAAGGCGCTGGTCGAATGGATGACCACGCCTGAGGCACAGAAGATTTTTGCCGACGTGAACCAGGAATTCCCGGCCAACCCGGCGGTGGCGCCTTCGGAAGAAGTGGCGGCGTGGGGCAAGTTTGTCGCCGATACCTTGCCGGTAGAAGTGGCGGGCAAGCGTCAGGCTGAGGCGATCCGGATGATGGATCGGGCGGGGTGGAACTGAGGCGTTTCGTGTAACTGTTGATCTTTCAAGATCGCTCCCTCACCCCAGCCCTCTCCCGGAGGGAGAGGGAGCCAACTTGTGTTGCTTTCGAAACTTGAGTTCGACTCAATATCTCAGGTCGATGTAGTTTGCGTGAGCACCTCGGTCAGTTCCCTCTCCCTCCGGGAGAGGGCTAGGGTGAGGGCAGCAATCCCAACCTGAAATACGCAATCCAAGAACACCCCAATCCCTCCAGAGACCCAAAAGTGGCCCACCCCGCCCAACGCCGCTGGTACCCCATCGTCTTCGCCATCGCCGCACTGGTGTTGTTGCCCCTGAGCGTGTTGCTGCTGTCGTGGCAGACCATCGATCAGCAGATCTGGTCGCACCTGTGGCAAACCCAGATGCCGCGTCTGCTCGGCAATACCCTGACGCTGATCCTCGGCGTCGGTGTCGGTGTCACCCTGCTTGGTGTCAGCCTCGCGTGGCTGACCAGCCTCTGCGAGTTCCCCGGTCGGCGCTGGCTCGACTGGGCGTTGATGCTGCCCTTCGCCATTCCAGCGTATGTACTGGCGTTCGTTTTCGTCGGCCTGCTCGATTTCGCCGGCCCCGTGCAGTCCCTGTTGCGCGAATGGTTCGGCACCGGCCTGCGCCTGCCTCGGGTGCGGTCCACCGGCGGGGTGATCGTGGTGCTGGTGCTGGTGTTTTATCCCTACGTTTATCTGCTGGCGCGCACCGCGTTTCTGGCCCAGGGCAAAGGCCTGATGGAAGCGGCGCGGGTGCTCGGGCAATCGCCGTGGCAGGCGTTCTGGCGGGTCGCGTTGCCGATGGCGCGTCCGGCGATCGGCGCGGGCGTGGCGCTGGCGCTGATGGAAACCCTTGCCGATTTTGGCGCGGTATCGGTGTTCAATTTCGACACCTTCACCACGGCAATCTACAAGACCTGGTACGGCTTCTTCAGCCTGCCCAGCGCCGCGCAACTGGCCAGTCTGTTGCTGCTGGTGGTGATGCTGGTGCTGTACGGTGAACGCCGTGCACGCGGGGCGAATCGAGCCGCCAACGAGCGGCCACGGGTGAAAGCGCTGTATCACCTGCGGGGAATCAAGGCCTTCGCGGCGACGGGCTGGTGTGGATTGGTGTTCGCCTGCGCCTTCGTCATCCCGGTGCTGCAACTGATCGTGTGGTTCTGGCAGCGTGGACGCTTCGATCTGGATGAGCGCTACGCCGGACTGATTCTGCACACGCTGTACCTGGGTGCCATGGCGGCGCTAATCACCGTCAGCGTTGCACTGTTGCTGGCGTTTGCCCGGCGTCTGGCGCCGACCCCAGCCATCAACTCTGGCGTCGGTCTGGCCAATCTCGGCTACGCCTTGCCCGGTTCGGTGCTGGCGGTGTCGATCATGCTTGCCTTCAGTTATCTGGATCGTGAACTGGTGATTCCGCTCTCCGCCTGGCTCGGTGGTGCCGGCAAACCGTTGCTACTCGGCAGCCTCGCGGCGTTGCTCATGGCGTATCTGGTGCGCTTCATTGCCGTCGCCTATGGGCCGCTGGAAAGCAGTCTGGCGCGTATACGGCCATCTTTGCCTGAAGCGGCACGTAGCCTGGGTGTCAGTGGGCCGCGACTGTTTTTCAAAGTGTATCTGCCGCTCTTGCTGCCCGGCACGTTGAGCGCCGCGTTGCTGGTGTTCGTCGATGTGCTCAAGGAAATGCCCGCGACCCTGCTGATGCGCCCGTTTGGCTGGGACACGCTAGCGGTGCGCATCTTTGAAATGACCAGCGAAGGCGAATGGGCGCGCGCCTCATTGCCGGCATTGACGCTGGTGCTGGTCGGGTTGTTGCCGGTGATCGGATTGATTCGACGTTCGGCGCACCGAAACTAGGGGGCGTTCTCGATTGGTTTCCCCACCGCGCCGGGTCTGCTGTTGTGCAGGGCAAGACGCGAGAAGCGTGGTTTGGTTGTTCCAAATAAGCTTCGAGCAACGCAGCCCTGCACAACAGCAGGCCCGGCCCTCCGGGTTGTGCCTAAAAGCGAGCCAGCCTGCGTTGCAGGCCTTGAAAAGGGAATACCATTCCCAGCGGCCTGCGCCTTGCCTGGCTCGCTTTTAGGCGACAACGCGGTGGGGAAACCAATTGAGAACGCCCCCGTAGTAGTGAGTCCTACATCATGCGGCTACAATGCGCGGCATTCGGTGCGGTTCGTCTGACAGACCCGTGCGCTGGAATCGGCTGCAAGCCTTATCCATCAAGGCTTTCAGCCGTATAGCGGCGGTCCGCACCCTCGCCACGCCCGGAAGGAGAAACCCATGGGACAGCGTACGCCTCTGTATGACCTGCACCTCGCGCTCGGCGCGAAGATGGTCGATTTTGGCGGTTGGGACATGCCACTGCATTACGGCTCGCAGGTCGAGGAGCACCACGAAGTGCGCCGCGATTGCGGGGTGTTCGATGTTTCCCATATGACCGTGATCGATGTCACCGGCGCCCAGGCCAAGGCCTGGCTCCAGCATCTGCTGGCCAACGACGTCGAACGTCTGCACCGCCCCGGCCGGGCGTTGTACAGCACCATGCTCAATGAGCGCGGCGGCATCGTCGACGACATGATCGTCTATCGCCTCGACGACGCGTACCGGCTGGTGTTCAACGCCTCGACCCGCGATCAGGATCTGGCCTGGATGAACGCCCAGCTCGGCGCCTACGACGTGCAACTGCACGAGCGCGCCGAGCTGGCGATGCTCGCCATCCAGGGCCCGCAGGCCCGGCACAAGATTGCCGAACTGGTCACCCAGTCGCGCGCCACGCTGATCCAGCAACTCAAACCTTTCGAAGGCGCCATCGACGGCGACTGGTTCATCGCGCGTACCGGGTACACCGGCGAGGATGGCCTGGAAATCTGCCTGCCGGCCAATCAGGCGCCGGGGTTCTTCAACGACCTGGTCGGTGCCGGTATTTCGCCGATCGGCCTCGGTGCGCGCGATACCTTGCGCGTCGAGGCCGGAATGAACCTGTACGGTCAGGACATTCATCAGGACGTTTCACCGCTGGCCTCGAACATGGCCTGGAGCATCGCCTGGGAGCCGGCCTCGCGGCAGTTCATCGGTCGCGCGGCGCTGGAGGCGGAAAAAGCCGTGGGCGTGGCGCATAAACTGGTCGGTCTGGTGCTGGAAGAGCGCGGGGTTTTGCGCGCTCACCAAGTGGTTCGCATCGCCGATGTTGGCGAAGGGGAGATCACCAGTGGTAGTTTCTCTCCTACGCTGAGCAAATCGATTGCCCTGGCGCGTGTACCGATGGCGACTGCCGACCGCGCCGAAGTGGAAATCCGTGGCAAGTGGTACCCGGTACGAGTGGTCAAACCGACCTTCGTGCGCCATGGCAAAACCTTGATCTAACCTTTTCTGGCGGGCATGACCGCTGACCAATTCCGAGGAACCGAAGATGAGCGATATCCCTGCCGAACTGCGTTTTGCCGAAAGTCATGAATGGGCGCGTCTGGAAACCGACGGCACCGTCACCGTGGGCATCAGCGATCACGCGCAGGAAGCGCTGGGCGACGTGGTGTTCGTCGAGTTGACCGAAGTCGGCAAGGTGTTCGCCGCCGGTGATCAATCCGGCGTGGTCGAGTCGGTGAAAGCCGCCTCCGACATCTACGCCCCGGTCAGCGGTGAAGTCATCGCGATCAACGAGGCGCTGACCGACTCGCCAGAAGAGCTGAATAATGACCCGTACGGCGCGTGGATCTTCAAGCTCCAGCCAAGCGACAAGGCCGAGCTGGACAAGCTGCTGGATGCTGCTGGGTACAAGGCTGCAATCGGCGAGTAAGTTGCCGGCAACACCCAAAGCCCCGATTCGTCGGGGCTTTTTTATGGGCGACGAATATCCCTTTGTGGGAGCGAGCCTGCTCGCGAAAGCGCCATATCAGTCAATGCCAAGGTTTCTGAAACACCGCTTTCGCGAGCAGGCTCGCTCCCACAGGGGCGGCGTGATCTTGAAAATTCGCCTGCTATGCTGGTTTGACCGTGTCGATTGACGCCAAGCGCCAGCCAGGAGAGCCCGTCATGTCCCAGTCGCCGTCCCTGAGCCAGTTACGCGATCCCGAAGCCTTTCTGCGCCGCCACCTTGGCCCGGATGCCGCCGAGCAGCAGGCGATGCTCGACAGCCTCGGCCTGGGCAGTCGCGCCGAGCTGATCGAGCAGACCGTGCCGCCGGGCATTCGCTTCAATCGCGCACTGGATCTGCCGCCGGCCCTCGACGAACAGACTGCGCTGGCGAAACTGCGCGGTTATGCCGAGCAGAATCAGCTGTTCACCAGCCTGATCGGCATGGGTTATCACGGCACCGTCACGCCGACCGTGATTTTGCGCAATGTGCTGGAAAATCCCGGCTGGTACACCGCGTATACCCCATACCAACCAGAGATCGCCCAGGGCCGGCTCGAAGCGCTGCTCAATTTTCAGCAACTGACCATCGACCTCACCGGCCTGGAACTGGCCAACGCCTCGCTGCTCGATGAGGCCACCGCAGCGGCCGAAGCCATGGCGTTGGCCAAGCGCGTGGCGAAGTCGAAGAGCAATCTGTTCTTTGTTGACGAGAACTGCCATCCGCAAACCCTCTCCGTGGTACAGACCCGAGCAGAAGGTTTCGGCTTCGAGCTGGTCGTCGACGCGGTGGATAACCTGGCGCAGCACGAGGTGTTCGGCGCGCTGTTGCAATACCCCGACACCCACGGCGAAATCCGCGATCTCAAACCCTTGATCAATCACCTGCACGCGCAACAGGCCCTGGCCTGCGTCGCCACCGACCTGCTCAGCCTGCTTTTGTTGACGCCGCCGGGTGAGTTGGGTGCCGACGTGGTGTTCGGTTCGTCCCAGCGTTTCGGTGTGCCGATGGGTTATGGCGGCCCTCATGCGGCGTTTTTCGCCAGCCGCGAGGAATACAAACGGGCGATTCCGGGGCGGATCATCGGTGTGTCGAAAGATGCTCGTGGCAACGTCGCGCTGCGCATGGCCCTGCAAACCCGCGAGCAACACATCCGCCGCGAGAAAGCCAATTCGAACATCTGCACAGCGCAGGTACTGCTGGCCAATATCGCCAGTTGCTACGCGGTGTATCACGGCCCCGAAGGCTTGAAGCGTATCGCCCAGCGCGTGCATCGCCTGACCTGCCTCCTCGCGGCGGGACTTGAGCGCAACGGCATCAAGCGGCTCAACAGGCAATTCTTCGACACCCTGTCCCTGGAGGTCGGCGGTGCGCAAACGGCGATCATCGAAAGTGCTCAGGCAGCGCAGATCAACCTGCGCATTCTCGGTCGCGGCCGCGTCGGTCTGAGTCTGGATGAGACCTGTGATGAACACACCGTGGCAAAACTGTTCGACGTGCTGCTCGGCGCCGATCACGGCCTGAGCGTTGACGCGCTGGATGGCGAAGACATGGCTTCTGGAATTCCAGAGCATCTTCAGCGCAGCACACCGTACCTGCAACATCCGGTGTTCAACGCTCACCACAGCGAAACCGAGATGCTGCGTTACCTCAAACAACTGGAAAACAAGGATCTGGCGCTCAATCAGTCGATGATTCCGCTCGGTTCCTGCACGATGAAGCTCAACGCCACCAGCGAAATGATCCCGATCACCTGGCCGCAGTTCGCCAATCTGCATCCCTTCGTGCCGAGGGAGCAGGCTGTCGGTTACACACTGATGATCGAAGAACTTGAACGTTGGCTCTGCGCGATCACTGGTTTCGATGCGATCTGCATGCAGCCCAATTCCGGCGCCCAGGGCGAATACGCCGGGCTCCTGGCGATCCGTAAATATCACGAGAGCCGGGGGGAGGGCGCGCGGGATATCTGCCTGATTCCGTCGTCGGCCCATGGCACCAACCCGGCCTCGGCGCAGATGGCCGGGATGCGTGTGGTGATTGTCGAATGCGATGAGGCGGGCAACGTCGATCTGGAAGACTTGAAGCTGAAAGCCGCAGAGGCCGGGAACAAGTTGTCGTGCCTGATGGCGACCTATCCGTCGACCCATGGCGTTTACGAGGAGGGCATCAGCGAAATTTGCGCAGTGATCCACCAGCACGGCGGCCAGGTGTACATGGATGGCGCCAATCTCAATGCCCAGGTTGGTCTCGCCCGACCGGCGGACATTGGCGCCGACGTGTCGCACATGAACCTGCACAAGACCTTCTGCATTCCCCATGGCGGCGGCGGGCCGGGCATGGGGCCGATCGGCGTCCGTGCGCATCTGGCGCCGTTCGTCGCCAACCATCCGGTGGTGCCGATTGACGGGCCGCTGGCGCAGAACGGCGCAGTCAGCGCAGCACCGTGGGGCAGTGCGAGCATTTTGCCGATCAGTTGGATGTACATCGCCATGATGGGCCCGCAACTGGCGGACGCCAGCGAGGTGGCGATTCTGGCGGCAAATTATCTGGCGCAGCATCTATCCGGGGCATTCCCGGTGCTTTACGCCGGGCGCAACGGCCGGGTGGCGCATGAATGCATTCTTGATTTGCGCCCACTGAAGGCTCAGACCGGCATCAGCGAGGAAGACGTTGCCAAGCGGCTGATGGATTACGGCTTCCACGCGCCGACCATGTCCTTCCCGGTGCCCGGTACGTTGATGGTCGAGCCGACCGAGAGCGAATCCAAGGCAGAACTCGACCGCTTCATCGCGGCGATGCTGAGCATTCGCGCCGAGATCAATGAAGTGCAGAAGGGCAACTGGCCGGGCGAAGACAACCCGCTCAAACGCGCGCCGCATACCTTGGCCGATGTCACTGGGATCTGGGAACGGCCGTACAGCATCGAACAGGCCATCACCCCGGATGCGCGCACACGCTTGCACAAATATTGGCCGGCGGTGAATCGGGTGGATAACGTCTACGGCGATCGAAATCTGTATTGCGCCTGCGTGCCGGTGGATGATTACCGCTGAAGATCAAAAGATCGCAGCTCCTACAGTAGGAATGCATTCCAAAGGTAGGAGCTGCCGAAGGCTGCGATCTTTTGATTCTGGCGCAAAAAAAAGCCGCTCGATCGAGCGGCATTTTTGAGGGTGCGAGGCTTACTCGGACGCCACGGCGTTCTTCGCCAGAATCGCGTTCGCCAGTTCCATGTCCGAAGCCTGCAGGCCCGGGTTGTCGGCGCGGACTTTCTGCATCGCTGCTTCCAGGTACGGGCCACGGATGCCGCCGTCGCTGGCGACGAAGCTGCCGGCGTCGTCCTGGGCGGCAACGATCAGCTTGTGATCCTTGAACGTCAGATAGGTCGAGCCGGTGGTGGCGCCGGAAGAAATGACGTTACGCCAAAAGCTGTCCGCCATGGCCGAACCAACGGGAAGCGACAGCAGGGCCAAGGTGGCGACAGCAAGTTTGAGACGCATGATGAGGTGACTCCTGGGATTGACTACGGCGTTGGATAGCCGATCCCCCGATCCAGTTCCGTGCTGAATTATTTCAACTCACTTTGCGGCGTCACCCGCAGCACTTCTTCCACCGTGGTCAGCCCCGCCGCGACTTTCTGCGCGCCGGACAGGCGCAGGCTGCGCATGCCTTCCTTGAATGCCTGACGCCTGATCGCGGTGAGGTCGGTGTCCGGGGTGATCAGCGCTTTGAGGCTGTCGCTCAGTTGCATGATTTCGTAGACCCCGGCGCGCCCGCGATAGCCGGTGTCGCGGCATTCCAGGCAACCGATCGCTCGCTGCGCATTGCTCGGCAGCGGCGCTTGCCAGGGCCGGGTCAGGGTTTGCCAGTCTTCATCCTCGAGCGTCAGTGGCGCCTTGCAGTGTGGGCACAAGGTGCGCACCAGACGCTGAGCCATGACGCCCAATACGGTCGCTTTGATCAGGTAATGCGGCACACCGAGTTCGAGCAAACGGCTGATGGCGCTTGGTGCATCGTTGGTGTGCAGGGTGGACAAGACCAAGTGGCCGGTGAGTGCGGCCTGAATCGCCATTTCCGCAGTTTCCAGATCGCGGATCTCGCCGATCATGATGATGTCCGGGTCCTGCCGCATCAGTGCGCGCACCCCGGCGGCGAAAGTCAGCTCAATGTTGTGCTGCACCTGCATCTGGTTGAAGGCCGGCTCGACCATTTCGATCGGGTCCTCGATGGTGCAGAGGTTGACCTCCGGCGTCGCCAGTTTTTTCAGCGTGGTGTACAGGGTGGTGGTCTTGCCCGAACCGGTCGGCCCGGTGACCAGAATGATGCCGTTTGGCTGGCGGGTCATGTCCTGCCAGCGCCGCAGGTCGTCGGCGCTGAAACCCAACTGGTCGAAATTTTTCAGCAGCACTTCCGGGTCGAAGATCCGCATGACCATTTTTTCGCCGAACGCCGTCGGCAAGGTCGACAAACGCAACTCCACTTCGCCGCCGTCCGGGGTCTTGGTCTTGACCCGGCCATCCTGGGGTTTGCGTTTTTCCGCGACGTTCATGCGACCGAGGCTTTTCAGGCGGCTGACAATCGCCATGGTCACCTGCGGCGGGAATTGATAGACGTTGTGCAACACGCCATCGATGCGAAAGCGCACGGTGCCGTGCTCGCGGCGCGGTTCGATGTGGATGTCGCTGGCGCGCTGCTGGAAGGCGTACTGGAACAGCCAGTCGACGATGTTGACGATGTGCGCGTCGTTGGCGTCCGGTTCCTGGTCGCTGGCGCCGAGATTGAGCAGTTGTTCGAAATTGCCGAGGTTGCCGCCCTGGGCGTCGGCATTGCTGGCGCCGCTGACCGATTTGGCCAGACGAAAGAATTCGACGCTGAAGCGCTGGATGTCGACCGGGTTGGCCACAACGCGTTTGATCGGCAGCTTCAACACGTGGGTCAGGTCGGCTTCCCAACCGCTGACGTAGGGCTGAGCGCTGGCCACGGTGACCGAATCGCGGTCCACGGCGACGGCGAGAATCTTGTGCCGTTGCGCGAAGGCATAGGACATCAGCGGCGTGATCGCCGCGACATTGATTTTCAGCGGATCAATGCGCAAATACGGCTGACCGGCCTGTTGCGCCAGCCACAGGGTCAGGCTTTCCAGATCCAGATGTTTGCCCGGACGGCTGAGGTCGTCGAGTTGCTGGCTGGCGATGAATTCCAGCGGATGCATCTGCCCGTGAGCCGCATGGCGACGGCGGGCATTGAGCGCCTGTTCCGCCGCGTCCTGGCAGATGAAGCCTTGGGCGACCAGTTCTCGCAACACATCGTTGAGGTCGAGCCAGCGGTCCTGAGTGACAAATTGAACGGACATGCGGCTTTCCTTTTTGAGCGTCATGCGCAAAAGGATAGTCGTGGCCCCGCTGACCGTTGGGCCACTACCCGACGAAGCCGTTGCCGGAATTGTCAGCCGGCCGCCTGTGCGGGTGCCTGCCACGCCGCGTCGGCGTTGTGCAGGTCCACCGCGCAGACGCTGATCAGGTTGCGCAGTTTTTCCGCGATCACTTGCGCGCGATGCCAGCTCAGGCCGCTCATGAGCAGATCGATCGACAGCAGATCGCCCTGGCGCTGGACGTTGACCTGCTCCGGGGTCAGAAACTGCAAGGCGAACAGATTCAGCACGCGCACCAGCAGGTCCGGCTCGGCCTCGGCAAGGATTCGGTACTGCGCCAGGCAGTGAGCGTTGTTGACGTTCCAGACATCGGCGCGGGCAGGCGCGCTGTTCACGGCTTCAAGATGCGGCATGGCAAATCTCCAGATCAGTGGAGAAATTTTTACATTCGGTGCGGGGTATTTCTTGGCTATGATCGGCGCCTGTACAGATTTATCGAAAGAATTGATTCGTGAAAGCTGATCTTTGAGGATTTTTTATGCACAGCGAGCTGGACGTATACGACCGCAAGATCCTCGCCTTGCTGCAGGAAGACGCTTCGCTGTCGAGCGCGCAGATCGCCGAGCAGGTCGGCTTGTCGCAATCGCCGTGCTGGCGGCGGATTCAGTGGATGAAGGAGGAGGGCATCATTCGCGGCCAGGTGACCTTGCTGGATCGCAAGAAGATCGGCCTGAACACGCAGATCTTCGCCGAGATCAAACTCAACGCTCATGGGCGTTCGAACTTCACCGAATTCACCGAGGCGATTCGCGGCTTTCCGGAAGTGCTGGAGTGTTATGTGCTGATGGGCGCGGTGGATTTCATGTTGCGCATAGTCGCGGCGGACATCGAGGCGTACGAGCGATTCTTCTTCGAGAAGCTGTCGCTGGTGCCGGGGATACAGGAAGTGAATTCGATTGTGGCGCTTTCTGAAATCAAGTCCACCACCAGCCTGCCGGTGTAGTGCGGATGGCCTTTGTGGCGAGGGGATTTATCCCCGCTGAGGGCTGCCCAGCAGACCCCGCTTGATCGTTCCCACGCTCCGCGTGGGAATGCAGCCCGGGACGCTCTGCGTCCCAAAGCGGACGCAGAGCGTCCATTGAGGCGTGCCCACGCAGAGCGTGGGAACGATCAGGTGGGAAGGTGTTTAGCTGCGCAGGAGGATTTTCCAGGCGCGGTTCTGGTACACCGCAATTGCCTGATGCTTGCGTGCATCGAGCAGTTCGTCGGTGATGGTCGGCTCGTTGGCCAGTTGCGCCAGTTTGTTCAGCTCACCGTACAGGCGATCCATTTCCGGGATGTCCAGCACGTTGCGGGCGTGATGCAACCAGACCTGAATGCGTTCGATACGCGGCAGTTGTTCAGCAAGATCTTCCGGCTGCTGCTGGTAGCGCTGCAACTGCAGAGCAGTGGCTTCTTCGCCGAGCAGACGCGGCAACCAGCTGTGCAGTTGCGCGTCACCCTGACGGTTGCCGCGGGTGTTGCGGTCGGCGGTCCAGGTGCGGGCCAACAGCCAGCGTGAAGCGTGCAGAGAGAACTGACCCCAGCGCGGGTCTTCCAGCTCTTCGAGGAACTGCTCGGGCGCGGCCTTGCGCACGTCTTCGTCTTCGATGCCGACCTGCACCAACGGGCGCCAGTCTTCCAGCAAGGCATCGAGGGCCACGCGCAGATCGTGGGTCGACTGACGCGGCGCAGCCTGACCGAGGCTGCTGAGCAGGGCGCGCATTTCCGCGAGGTTCTCTACCCAGTCCTGCAGCAGACGCCAGTGGCCGTTGAAGCGATATTGTTCGGCCAGACGCTGGCTGCTGCCGAGCAGATGCCAGCTCAGCGCGGCGAAGGCGTCGTCGAGACGGGTTTCGCTGGTCAGCTGCGGCGCTGGCAGGCTCAGCGAGTAGCTGTTGGCGTCGTGCAGGCGATAACCACGCTCGGCCTTGCTGATATCGCATGGCATCAGCGCCAGGGTTTCGGCCAGTTCGGCAGCCAGTTCCAGCAACGCAGCAGGCTCGCCTTCGCGCAGCTCCAGTTCCAGCTCGCAGATTTCTTCTTTCTGCTTGCCGACCACCACGTGACCGAGATCCAGCGCGGCCTCGATAACCACTTTGGTCTTGCCACGGCCCCAGGCGATTTCGGCGCGCTCGCGGACGAAATCGGTGGTGAAGATCGGCTTGAGGGTTTTCTTGTCCAGCTCGGCGAGCGACTCGGGCCAGCATTCGCCGTCGAGTTTCTTCACGTCGAGCTTGGCCTTCGGGAGTTTCCAGTCGTACTCATTACGCTCGGACAGACCGGCGACGCTCTGGCCGCGGGTCTTGAGAGTTTGAATCACTTCGTCACCGTCCTTGCGCAGGCGCAGGGCGACCTTGGCCTGAGCGAGGTCGCGCTCGGGGGTGTCGAAGTACTGGTTCATCAACTCACGGCGTTCCCAGCCACTTTTGTTGCGTTTCTTCAGCAGCGGGTGCTCGCGCAGGGCAGCGAGGGTTTCGCGGCTGACGCGGAGTTTGATTTCAGTTTCTTTTTGCATGGCCGGAACATCCAGAATCGGGAGCGCAGCCGGGGGAATGTGTGGCTGCCAAGGCCGTGCAGTGTACAGGAGTCAAACTTCCTACGCCCTGCGGCGGTTTATTCCGCGCGCCGGATGGTTCTATAGTGGGCCTCAATCCGGGACCTGGAGTCAGTGATGCCATTGCCGTCCATGCAAGACCAGTTCGCCGCGCTGATTGCCGCGCCATCGGTCAGCTGCACCCAACCGAACCTGGACCAGTCCAACCGCGCCGTCATCGATCTGCTGGCGGGCTGGCTCGGTGACCTGGGTTTCAGCTGCGATATCCAGCAGGTCAGCCCCGGCAAATTCAATCTGCTTGCCAGTATCGGCAGCGGCCCCGGCGGCCTGGTGCTGGCCGGGCACAGCGACACCGTACCTTATGACGACGCGTTGTGGCAGACCGACCCGCTGAAGCTCACCGAAGTCGACGGTCGCTGGGTCGGGCTGGGCAGTTGTGACATGAAGGGCTTCTTCGCGCTGATCATCGAAGCCGTGCGGCCGCTGCTCGATCAGCCGTTCAAGCAACCGCTGCTGATCCTCGCCACCTGCGACGAAGAAAGCTCGATGTCCGGCGCCCGCGCACTGGCCGAGGCCGGGCAGCCGCTGGGCCGCGCGGCGGTGATCGGCGAGCCGACCGGGCTCAAGCCGATTCGCATGCACAAAGGCATCATGATGGAGCGCATCGACATCCTCGGGCAGAGCGGCCACTCGTCTGATCCGCGCCTGGGCCACAGCGCCCTTGAAGCGATGCACGATGCGATCGGCGAACTGCGCGGTCTGCGCCTGTTGTGGCAGCGCGAATTCAGCAATCCACAGTTCAGCGTGCCGCAACCGACGATGAACTTCGGCTGCATTCATGGCGGCGACAACCCCAATCGCATCTGCGGCCAGTGTTCGCTGGAGTTCGACCTGCGGCCGCTGCCGGGCATGGACCCGAACCTGCTGCGCGCGGAAATCCTGCGCAAGCTCAACCCGGTGGCCGAGCGGCATAAGGTGAAAATCGATTACAAACCGCTGTTCCCGGAAGTGCCGCCGTTCGAGCAGTCCGAAGATGCCGAACTGGTGCGCATCGCTGAAAAGCTCACCGGCCATCGCGCCGAAGCAGTAGCGTTCGGCACCGAAGCGCCTTATCTTCAGCGCCTCGGCTGCGAAACCATAGTCCTCGGCCCCGGCGACATTGCCTGCGCGCATCAGCCCGGCGAGTACCTTGAAATGTCACGTTTGCAGCCTACCGTGCATCTGATTCGGCAGTTGATTGAACATTACTGCCTGACGACAGACGAACGATGACGACCCTGTGTGGGAGCGAGCCTGCTCGCGAAAGCGTTTTGTCAGTCGCCATTGATGAACCTGATCCACCGCTTTCGCGAGCAGGCTCGCTCCCACTGGGTTAAATGTCTTGCATCAACCCGGTAAATTGCCTGCACCACAACCCGTATTCATGAGGAGAGCGCGCGTGTCGCCAAGCCTGTTTCGACGATAACCATCAGCCCGCTGTGCGTTTTTCGTTTCGCCCCTTTTTTCGGCTGCTCTTTATTACAGGCCCAGGTTCATGCCCGAATACGTCAATTGGCTTCGCCACGCGTCTCCTTACATCAATGCCCACCGCGATTGCACCTTCGTCGTCATGCTTCCCGGCGACGGCGTCGAGCATCCGAATTTCGGCAATATCGTCCACGACCTGGTCTTGCTGCACAGTCTGGGCGTGCGTCTGGTGCTGGTGCACGGCTCGCGCCCGCAGATCGAAACCCGCCTCGCCGCCCGTGGCCTGACCCCGCATTACCATCACGGCATGCGCATCACCGATGCCGCAACGCTTGAGTGTGTGATCGATGCGGTCGGCCAGTTGCGCATCGCCATCGAAGCGCGGCTGTCGATGGACATGGCCTCGTCGCCGATGCAGGGCTCGCGCCTGCGCGTGGCCAGCGGCAACCTCGTTACCGCGCGGCCGATTGGCGTGCTGGAAGGTGTCGACTATCACCACACCGGCGAAGTGCGTCGGGTCGACCGCAAAGGCATCAATCGCCTGCTGGATGAGCGCTCGATCGTGCTGTTGTCGCCGCTGGGCTACTCGCCGACCGGCGAAATCTTCAACCTTGCCTGCGAAGACGTCGCCACTCGCGCCGCCATCGATCTGGGCGCGGACAAGCTGCTGTTGTTCGGCGCCGAGCTCGGCCTGATCGACGAGAACGGCAAACTGGTCCGCGAACTGCGCCCGCAACAAGTGCCGGCCCATTTGCAGCGCCTCGGCATGAGCAACTATCAAGCGGAGTTGCTCGATGCCGCCGCCGAAGCCTGCCGTGGCGGCGTGGCGCGCAGCCATATCGTCAGTTACGCCGAAGATGGCGCGCTGCTGACGGAGCTGTTCACCCGTGACGGTGGCGGTACGCTGGTGGCGCAGGAGCAGTTCGAACTGGTGCGCGAAGCGGCGATTGAAGACGTCGGCGGTTTGCTCGACCTGATCAGTCCGCTGGAAGAGCAGGGCATTCTGGTGCGCCGCTCGCGGGAAGTGCTGGAGCGCGAGATCGAGCAGTTCAGCGTGGTCGAGCGCGAAGGCATGATCATCGCCTGTGCGGCGCTGTATCAGATTGCCGATTCCGATGCCGGCGAACTGGCGTGTCTGGCGGTGAATCCCGAGTATCGCCACGGCGGACGCGGCGACGAGTTGCTCGAACGCATCGAAACCCGCGCGCGGGCGCAGGGTTTGAAAACCCTGTTCGTACTCACCACGCGCACCGCGCACTGGTTCCGCGAGCGCGGGTTCGAGCCAAGCAGCGTCGAACGCCTGCCAGCGGCACGGGCGTCGCTGTACAACTATCAGCGTAATTCGAAGATCTTCGAAAAGACCCTCTGAACAACAGCGAGGTCTCCTGTGGCGAGGGGATTCATCCCCGCTGGACTGCGCAGCAGTCCCCTTGCGTTTCCAAGTGAAAACATAGGTGGTCGCTACGCGACCCAGCGGTGATAAATCCCCTCACCACAGGGTTCTGCATTCAGTCAGTGATGAATTTGGCGCTGACGTACGGCGAATAATCAGGCAGCACCGTCTCGACCTTGCCTTGTTCCTTCAAGAATTTCGCCGTTTCGGCAATGGCCTCGGCGGTGCCGCCGTCCAGCAGCGCCGTGCTTTGCTGCGCCTTGGCATCCGGGAACGCCGATCCGGCCAGCAGTTCCGGCACATCTGCTGCGTTGGCACCGGTCAATTTGGCGATTTTCTGCACAGGCACCGAGTCGGCCGTCCAGCTGTCTTTGTGTGCGGCGTAATCAGCGAACGACTCCAGGGTGACCTTGGCAAACTTGGCCACGATCTCGGGATGCTTCTCGGCAAAGTCCTTGCGCGCCACCCACACCTCAAAGGTCGGCGCACCCCACTGGCCGACCTGGGCGGCGTCGGTCAGGGTCTTGCCGGTCTTGCGGATCTCGCCCAGCGCCGGCGACCAGACAAACGCACCATCAATGTCGCCACGCTTCCACGCGGCGGCGATTTCCGCCGGTTGCAGGTTGACCACTTTGACTTGCGAAGTATTCAGGCCCCAGTGCTTCAGCGCTCCAAGCAGACTGTAGTGCGAGGTCGACACGAACGGTGTGGCGATGGTCTTGCCGACCAGATCCTGCGGTTTGTCGATGCCGCTGCAGCCAAGGGACTCGAGCCAAGGTTGCCTATCTGCACGTCGCCAGAAGCAATGGCAGTGACGACTTCCGGGCCGCTGTTGAAACGACGCCAGTCGATCTTCTCGCCGATGGTTTTTTCATAGACACCATCGGCCTGCGGCACTTTGCTCGGATCGATCCCGGTCTGGTAACCGACCGTCAGACCGGCGGCATGTGTGGAAAAAGAAAACAGTGCCGACACACAAACTGTAACAAATTGACTTGATAGTGCGCGTTTCGCCATGATGCGTCGCCTTTTCGATGGGATTTGCCGTGTTGGGAGCACGGCAAAGCTAATCGATCTAAAAAAAGGTCAACAAATACCATTTAGGAATGAGCTTAGGCGCCGATACGCTGTTTCCCGGCGCGGATGGCCATTAATGGGCCATATACCTGAATGGCATGAAAAAGGACGAATAAATTCTTTTTGGGATTATCAGGAAGTCTTTACGCTGCAGGGACCAAATCACTCGCGATTAGACGATGGTCGTAGACATACAAGGTTACGATTGACTTGGCAGTCACGGTCTGGCGCTAATCGCGAATCTTAGGATTCAGGGCAAATCGACCCCGAACCAGGAACACAAGAATTAGAACGAGAGGAGCGATACATGAACAAGTCCACCTTGGCCCTGGCTGTGGCCGTTGGGGTTATGGCGCAGCAGGCAGGCGCCGCCGGTTTCATCGAAGACAGCAAGGCTACTCTGGGTCTGCGTAACTTCTATATCAACACTGACAACCGTGACGGCGATACTAAAGCTGCCGGCGCTCAGAACAAGCAAGAAGAATGGGGCCAAGGCTTCGATCTGCGGTTTATCTCCGGTTATACCCAAGGCACCGTAGGCTTCGGTATCGATGCCATCGGCCTGTTGGGTGTGCGTCTGGATTCGGGTGGCGGCACCAACGGTGCTACCTCGACTTCCTACGGCGGTACTGTATTCCCGAGCAAATCCAACGGCGAAGCGGTCGACAACTTCTCCAGCCTGGGTTTGACTGCCAAAGCCAAGATCTCTCAGACCGAACTGAAATTGGGCACCCTGCAGCCAAAACTGCCGGTCATCGTGACCAACGACGGTCGTCTGCTGCCGCAAACCTTCCAGGGTGGCCAGATCACTTCGAGCGAGATCAAGGATCTGACGCTGGTTGCTGGTCAAATCGAGCACGCCAAGGGCCGTAACTCCAGCAACAACGAAGAGTTGTCGATTGCGGGCTCCAACGCTCACACCGCTGCCGGTCGTGACAGTAACAAGTTCATCTACGGTGGCGGTGACTACAAAATCACCAAAGACCTGACTGCTCAGTACTACTACGGCAACCTGCAGGATTACTACAAGCAGCACTTCCTGGGTCTGGTGCACAACTGGGCAATCGGCCCGGGTGTATTGAAGTCGGATTTGCGTTACTTCAATAGCCGTGACGATGGCGCCAACGGTAATGATCCGGCGTACTACACCACTGGTGACTACGGTACCGGCATCACCAAAGGGAAAGTCGACAACAACCTGTACAGTGGTTTGTTCCTGTACACCGTTGAAGGTCACACCTTCGGTGGCGGTTATCAGGTCAGTAACGGCAACAGCGACTTCCCTTGGCTGAACCAGGGTGACGGCTCGTCGGCTTACATCACTACCGACATGCAAATTGCCAAATTCGCTCGCGCTGGCGAACGTACTTGGCAAGCTCGCTACTCGTACGACTTCGCGAAGGTAGGCGTACCTGGCCTTACCGCCGGTGTGGTTTACCTGCGTGGCGATAACATCGACACTACTGGTCGTGTTGGCAGTAGCGTGCCACAAGTCAGCACCAATGCCACTGGCCGTTCCGAGTGGGAGCGTGACCTCACTGTTGCTTACGTCGTACCGGAAGGCCCGCTGAAAAACGTTGGCGTAATGTGGAAAAACGCAACCTGGCGCAACGACATCCCGGGTCAACGCGACCAGGACGAAAACCGCCTGATCCTCAGCTACTCGATCCCGCTGCTGTAACAGCTCGACCAAGTAACTGAAGCAAAAAAAGCCCCGTCCGGCATCGCGCCGGACGGGGCTTTTGCGTTTCGAGTCAGGCTCACCCCCGTAAGCCTTTCTCGATTTCCCTCTTTGCTGCAACTCAAGGCCTTCTCGAACCTTGGTTGGATGTTCGTCGCGATGCCGTCTGGTGTCCAATGAACAGATGTTTAATATTCACTAATGATCTAGATATCTAGTTATTTATTCTTTTTCACACTGATTGATCCCGAGCTACAGTTGTTGTCTCCCATCCCTCATCAGGAGCAGCACCATGAGCCTCAGACTCGGCGACATCGCCCCCGATTTCGAACAGGATTCCAGCGCCGGCAAGATTCGTTTCCACGAATGGCTGGGCGATAGCTGGGGTGTGCTGTTTTCCCATCCGGCGGACTTCACTCCTGTGTGCACCACCGAGCTGGGTTTCACCGCCAAGCTCAAGGATGAATTCAGCCGACGCGGCGTCAAGGCCATCGCGCTGTCGGTTGACCCGGTGGACTCGCACCACAAGTGGATCGAGGACATCAACGAAACCCAGAACACTATCGTCAATTTCCCGATCCTGGCCGATGCCGATCGCAAGGTCTCCGATCTCTACGACCTGATCCACCCGAACGCCAATGACACGCTGACTGTGCGTTCACTGTTCGTCATCGATCCGAACAAGAAGATTCGCCTGACCATCACCTACCCGGCGAGTACCGGGCGCAACTTCCACGAGATCCTGCGGGTGATCGACTCGCTGCAGCTCACCGACAATTACAAAGTCGCCACCCCGGCCAACTGGCAGGACGGTGAAGAAGTGGTGATCGTGCCGTCGCTCAAGGACGAAGACGAGATCAAGCAGCGCTTCCCAAAAGGCTATCGCGCGGTGAAGCCCTACCTGCGCCTGACGCCGCAGCCGAACAAATAAGATTTGTGGTGCAGTCACCGCCGCTTTCGCGAGCAGGCTCGCTCCCACATTTGCAATGCATTCCCCTGTGGGAGCGAGCCTGCTCGCGAAGGCGTCAGTCCAGGCACTTGAGAATCCAGAATCACAACGCAGGGGAATTTCGGCCGTTTCGACGGCCTTTTTTTTCGCCTGGATTCTGCTTATCTTCATATTTCTTAAACGCATAACCAAATGAATAAATATGATTTATGGATATATAAATCAGCTGGTAAGGTCACTGCCATTGAAGCGAGATCGCAGCCTGCGAATCGCCTGTAACGCTTAAAGGAATCTGCAATGCTGGTCGTCTCACTCGGTGGCAGCCCCAGCCTGCGCTCCCGTTCCGGGGTGCTGCTGGAGCGTTCGCAACGCTGGTTGCAACAGCAAGGGGTGGAAGTGGTGAGTTATCAGGTGCGGGACTTCCCGGCCGAGGATCTGCTCCACGCGCGCTTCGACAGTCCGAAGGTCCTCGACCTGCTGCAACAGATCGCAAACGCCGATGGCCTGCTGATCGCCACGCCGGTGTACAAGGCCTCGTTTTCCGGAGCGCTGAAGACCCTGCTGGATCTGCTCCCCGAGCGTGCTTTGAACCACAAGGTTGTCTTGCCGATGGCCACGGGCGGCAGCATCGCCCACATGCTGGTGGTCGATTACGCCCTCAAGCCTGTGCTGTCGGCACTCAAGGCCCAAGAGATGCTTCAGGGCATTTTCGCCGAGGACAGCCAGATCGCTTACGGCGAAGGCAGTGCCGCCGCGCAACTGGCGCCGGCCCTGGAGCAACGGTTACACGAGGCCCTGGACCAGTTCATCGGCGCCATGGCGCGCCGGCCGAAACCGCTGGAGCCAGGCCTGCTGAACGAACGTTTGTTGAGTGCTCGCTGGAGCATTTAAGCCTTATCGAAATTTGAAGTACTGGCCTTACTCGCCCGCCAACGGGCAAGCAGGTGCAGCCACAACCCAACAGCAAAAAGGAGAGCGCTATGCGCACTGTATTTTTGCGTCGTGGTCTGGTCGCTCTGTTTGCTGCGGCTGTCACCTTCGGCGCCATCACCCAAGCTCAAGCCGAGACATTGCGGATCGGTTATCAGAAGTACGGCACGCTGGTGCTGCTGAAAGCCAAAGGCACGCTCGAAAAACGTCTGGCGGCGCAAGGCGTCGACGTGCAATGGACGGAATTCCCCGGCGGCCCGCAGCTGCTCGAAGGCCTCAACGTCGGCTCGATCGATTTCGGCGTGACCGGCGAAACTCCACCGGTTTTCGCCCAGGCCGCTGGCGCGGATCTGCTCTACGTCGCCTATGAACCGCCAGCGCCGAACAGCGAAGCGATCCTCGTGCCGAAAGACTCGCCGATCAAATCGGTGGCCGACCTCAAAGGCAAGAAAGTCGCCCTGAACAAAGGCTCCAACGTGCACTACCTGCTGGTGCGTGCACTGGAAGACGCCGGCCTCAAGTACAGCGATATTCAGACCGTGTTCCTGCCGCCGGCCGATGCTCGCGCTGCGTTCGAACGTGGCAGTGTCGACGCCTGGGTCATCTGGGATCCGTATCAGGCCGCTGCCGAGAAACAACTGCAAGCGCACACCCTGCGCGACGGCAAAGGCATCGTCGACAACCATCAGTTCTATCTGGCCACAAAACCTTACGCGCAGAAAAATCCCGAGGTGATCAAGACCCTCGTCGAAGAGGTGCGCGCGGTTGGTGAATGGTCGAAAGCCAATCCCGAAGACGTGACGCAACAGGTCGCGCCGCTGCTCGGCCTGCCGGCGGACATCACCCTGACCTCGGTGAAACGCCAGGGCTACGGCGCGCTGTTCCTGACCCCGGAAGTGGTCGCTGCGCAACAGAAAATCGCCGACACGTTCTTCCAGCTCAAGCTGATTCCCAAGCCGTTGAGCATCAAGGATGTGATCTGGACCCCGCCGGCCGCTGTGGCCCAAAGCTCCCAAGCCCAGTAATTCGAATCCACAAGGAGACCACTCCATGAGCCTCAATATCTTCTGGTTCCTGCCGACCCACGGCGACGGCCATTACCTTGGCACCGCCGAAGGCGCCCGCGCGGTTGATCACGGTTATCTGCAACAGGTCGCGCAAGCGGCGGATCGTCTGGGGTTTGGCGGTGTGCTGATACCCACCGGGCGTTCCTGCGAAGACTCATGGCTGGTCGCGGCCTCGCTGATTCCGGTGACCCAGCGTCTGAAATTCCTCGTCGCCCTGCGCCCCGGGATCATTTCCCCGACGGTCGCGGCGCGCCAGGCTGCGACGCTGGATCGTCTGTCCGGCGGGCGTGCCCTGTTCAATCTGGTCACCGGTGGTGACCCGGAAGAACTGGCCGGTGACGGGCTGTTCCTCAACCACGAAGAGCGCTATCAGGCCTCAGTGGAATTCACCCGCATCTGGCGTCGCGTGCTGGAAGGCGAAACCGTCGATTATGACGGCGAGCACATAAGCGTGAAGGGCGCGAAGCTGCTCTATCCGCCGATCCAGCAACCGCGTCCGCCGCTGTATTTCGGTGGCTCTTCGGAAGCGGCGCAAGATCTGGCCGCCGAGCAAGTGGAAATGGTCCTGACCTGGGGCGAGCCGCCGGCAGCGGTGGCCGAGAAGATCGCACAAGTGCGCGCCAAAGCTGCCAGGCTCGGCCGCACCGTACGCTTCGGCATTCGCCTGCATGTGATCGTCCGCGAAACCAATGCCGAAGCCTGGCAAGCGGCGGATCGGCTGATTTCGCATCTGGACGATGACACCATCCAACGTGCGCAGGCTTCGCTGGCGCGCTTCGATTCGGTCGGCCAGCAACGCATGGCCGCGCTGCACGGTGGCAGCCGCGACAACCTCGAAGTCAGCCCGAATCTCTGGGCTGGCGTCGGTCTGGTGCGCGGCGGTGCCGGTACCGCACTGGTCGGCGATGGCCCGACCGTGGCAGCGCGGGTCAAGGAATATGCGGATCTGGGCATCGATACCTTCATCTTCTCCGGTTATCCACACCTCGAAGAATCGTATCGGGTAGCCGAGCTGCTGTTCCCGCATCTTGACGTTGAACGCCCGGAACTGCCGAAGAGCGCCGGTTATGTCAGCCCGTTCGGCGAGATGGTCGCCAACGACATCCTGCCCAAAGCCGCGTCGCAGAGCTGAGGCGCGGCCATGAACAAATTTATCCACAGCCTCGCGCCCTGGGCGTTGCCGGTGTTGCTGCTGGCGGTGTGGCAGTTGTCGGTGTCGGCCGGTTGGTTGTCGACGCGGATTCTGCCGGCACCGGTGGCGGTGATCGAAGCCGGTGTCAGTCTGGTGCGCAGCGGCGAGATCTGGACACACCTGGCGATCAGCGGCTGGCGCGCAGCACTCGGTTTCACCATCGGCGGCAGCATCGGTCTGGTGCTGGGTTTCATCACCGGCCTGTCGAAGTGGGGCGAACGCCTGCTCGACAGCTCGGTGCAGATGATCCGCAACGTGCCGCACCTGGCGCTGATTCCGCTGGTGATCCTGTGGTTCGGCATTGACGAGTCAGCGAAGATTTTCCTCGTGGCGCTGGGCACTTTGTTCCCGATTTACCTCAATACTTACCACGGCATCCGCAACGTCGACCCGGCGTTGGTGGAGATGGCGCGCAGTTATGGTCTGAGCGGTTTCAGCCTGTTCTGGCAGGTGATTCTGCCGGGTGCGTTGCCGTCGATTCTGGTTGGCGTGCGCTTCGCCCTGGGCTTTATGTGGCTGACGCTGATCGTCGCTGAAACCATCTCGGCCAGCTCCGGTATCGGCTATCTGGCGATGAACGCCCGCGAGTTCTTGCAGACCGATGTGGTGGTGCTGGCGATCCTGCTTTACGCGGTGCTCGGCAAACTCGCCGACCTCGCCGCCCGTGGTCTTGAACGTGTGTGGCTGCGCTGGCACCCGGCCTATCAGGTTGCCAAGGGAGGTGCGGCATGACTGCTCAACAACCTCCACGCCTGTTGCGCGGGATTCCGTTGGCAGTGCGCAACCTGCAGAAGACCTTCGGCTCACGCCAGGTGTTGCGCGACATCGATCTGCACATTCCGGCGGGGCAGTTTGTCGCCGTGGTCGGGCGCAGCGGTTGTGGCAAGAGCACGTTCTTGCGCTTGCTCGCCGGCCTCGATCAACCCTCTGGCGGCGAGCTGCTGGCCGGCTCCGCACCGCTCAGCCAGGCGCGCGACGATACGCGGCTGATGTTCCAGGAAGCGCGGCTGCTGCCGTGGAAAAAGATCATCGACAACGTCGGTCTTGGCCTCAAGGGCAACTGGCGCCAGCAAGCGCTGGATGCATTGGAAGCAGTGGGCCTGGCCGATCGCGCCAATGAATGGCCGGCGGCGTTGTCCGGCGGCCAGAAGCAGCGTGTCGCGCTGGCCCGGGCGCTGATTCACCAGCCGCGTCTGCTGCTGCTCGACGAACCGCTCGGCGCACTGGATGCCCTGACCCGCATCGAGATGCAGCAACTGATCGAACGGCTCTGGCAGCAACACGGTTTTACCGTGCTGCTGGTGACCCATGACGTCAGTGAAGCGGTGGCGATCGCCGATCGGGTGATCCTGATCGAGGACGGCGAAGTTGGCCTCGACCTGCACGTCGAACTGCCGCGCCCCAGGGTGCGTGGCTCGCATCGCCTCGCCGCACTGGAAACCGAAGTGCTCAACCGTGTTCTGTCCCTGCCCGGCGAACCGCCGGCGCCGGAACCCGTTTCACCCCTGCCTACGCAATTGCGCTGGGCGCAATAACACCTTTATCAACGACAGGAATCAATGCCATGACTATCAAAGCCATCAACGTGCGCAACCAGTTCAAAGGCTCGATCAAGGAAATCGTCCTCGGCGACGTGCTGTCGGAAATCGACGTGCAGACCGCTTCGGGCATCGTCACTTCGGTGATCACCACCCGTTCTGTGAAAGAGTTGGAGCTGGTGGTCGGCAGTGAGGTGATCGCCTTTGTGAAATCCACCGAGGTGTCCATCGCCAAGTTGTGAGCCGGTGAGCAAAAAACAACCCCGGAGGGTGTGAGCCCTGCGGGGTTTTTTGTGCCTGTCGCGGATTCGGCGGCGCGGCTTTCGCGAGCAGGCTCGCTCCCACAGGGGAACGCATTTCAAATGTGGGAGCGAGCCTGCTCGCGAAAGGGCCGGTGCATGCGCTAGAGATTTCTTTTGGGTAGATACGGCGGAAGGTACAACCCGATATAGGCATCAAACACGCGCATCCCTTCCTCGGCCATGCGCGGGGTGATCTGCCCGTGCTGCTGCACCGAACGTGCATAAACCCGGTCGCCCAGTTCCATCGCCAGGGCAAACACATCGACATCGTCCGGCAGCCTCGGCAACTCGAAATGCTGGTCGAACAGCTTGTGCATCAGGTCGCCCAGTTCGAGGTCGTGCTGGCGGTCGGCCTGGGTGACTTCGGTCAGGCCATGTTGCGCCAGGATCAATTGCCGCGCGGCTGCGTCTTCGTCGTAGATCTCGAGCATGCGCTGTTCGACCAGTCGCGACAGATCTCGCCAGTCGCGCAAGGCATCATGATCGATCGGTGCTTGCAGGCAAGCGCGGAAGGCTGCGTGGACATCGGCGGTCAGCGCTTCGAGCAGCGCCGGGACGCTGGCGAAAAAGTGATACACGGAAGAGGGCGGAATCTGCGCGCGTTCGGCGACGCTGTAGATCGACAGACTGGCCACGCCCTCGGCCGCCAGCAACGTGCGTGCGGCATCGAGGATCGAATCGATCCGCGCCTGACTGCGGGCACGGGGTTTGCGGACGGTGGCGGGACGCGTCATGGAAGTCTCCTGCGGGGCAGCGGGCATTGTACGAGGCGGTTCAGGTGTTGTCTGCCAGTACCCTGTGGCGAGGGGATTTAGCGAAACGTCGCACCGCCCCGTTCGGCTGCGCAGCAGTCGTAAACCCTGAGAGCCGGGTATTCCTGACACACCGAGTGGGATGGATTTGGGGCTGCTTCGTAACCCAGCGGGGATAAATCCCCTCGCCACAGGTTTTGTGTTCGGCCATAAAAAAACGCCGTGGGCGCGAAGCCAACGGCGTTTCTTTGGACGTTACAACGCTTAAACGGTATGCAGATACCAGTTGTACTCAAGGTCGGAGATGGAGTGTTCGAACTCCTCCAGCTCGCTTTCCTTGCAGGCAACGAAGATATCGATGTACTTCGGATCGATGTACTTGGCCATCACCTCGCTGTCGTCCAGCTCGCGCAGGGCATCGCGCAAGTTGTTCGGCAGGCTCTGTTCGTTCTGCTCGTAGCTGTTGCCTTCGACAGGCGCGCCCGGTTCGATCTTGTTGACCAGGCCGTGGTGCACGCCGGCCAGTACCGAAGCCATCAGCAGGTACGGGTTGGCGTCGGCGCCGGCCACGCGGTGCTCGATACGTACGGCATCGGCAGAACCGGTTGGTACGCGAATCGCCACGGTGCGGTTGTCCAGGCCCCAGCACGGCGAGTTCGGTACGTAGAACTGCGCGCCGAAGCGACGGTAGGAGTTGACGTTCGGGCAGAGGAAAGCCATCTGCGCCGGCAGGGTCTCGAGCACACCGCCGATCGCGTGACGCAGCGCGGCGTTCTGCTCGGGATCCTCGCTGGCAAAAATGTTTTTGCCGGCTTTGTCCAGAATCGAAATATGTACGTGCAGACCATTGCCCGCCTGGCCCGGATACGGCTTGGCCATGAAGGTGGTGTCCATTTCATGGTCGTAGGCGATGTTCTTGATCAGACGCTTGAGCAGGACCGCGTAGTCGCAGGCCTTGATCGGGTCGGCGACGTGGTGCAGGTTCACTTCGAACTGCGCCGGGGCACTTTCCTTGACGATCGCATCGGCCGGGATGCCTTGCTCTTTGGCACCTTCCAGAATGTCCTGGAGGCAGTCGACGTATTCGTCGAGGTCGTCGATCAGGTAGACCTGAGTCGAGTGCGGGCGTTTGCCGGAGATCGGCGAGCGTGGCGGCTGTGGACGGCCGTTCACGTTTTCCTGGTCGATCAGGTAGAACTCGAGTTCGAAGGCGGCGCAGATGGTCAGGCCGAGCTCGTCGAACTTGGTCACCACCTGGCGCAGCACTTCACGGGGATCGGCGAAGAACGGATCGCCTTCGAGTTCGTGCATGGTCATCAACAGCTGCGCGGTCGGGCGCTTCTGCCATGGCTCGTTGCACAGGGTATCGGGGATCGGATAGCAGATACGATCGGCGTCGCCGATGTCCAGGCCCAGACCGGTGCTTTCCACCGTGGAGCCGTTGATATCCAGAGCAAATAGAGAGGCCGGCAGGTTGATGCCTTTCTCGTAAACCTTGTGGAGGCTGGTGCGTTCGATGCGCTTGCCGCGCACCACACCATTCATATCCGCAATCAGAAGGTCAACGTACAGAACCTCAGGATGTTCCTTAAGGAACGCGTTCGCTTCGTTAAGCTGAACGGCACGCGGGGGTACCGACATGATGCAACACCTTTGTTGTTAAAAATATCAATCATTGATCTTTTCTGGTTTCAGTCAACCCGAACGGCCTGCCGAAGTCAAGCGAGGCCTTTTTTGCCCCGAAAAAGCGCTTGAAGGGCATTTATGGGGCACTTTGGGGCGTTTTTTCAAACCTTGAACGTTGCTCAGCTGCGGGCTTGAGCAGGCCGTGTTGTATTTTTTACGGGGGTGTTGTGTAAAAAAATGAACAAGGCTAAGCTCCGGTCAAACCCATAACAGCAATAATACCGGGGTGCTTCATGTCTCGCCTGCCGTTAATCGGCATCACCGACTGCTCGCAACAGTCCGGTCTGCATGCTCATCACATCAGTGGCGATCAATCCGTCCGTAGCGCAGCCAGCAAGGCGCGCAGCCTGTTGACGAGACTCTCGTCAACATCCGGCAAAACGGCAGCGTCCGATATTCTGGACGTCGGGCACAGCATCCGCTTTATGGCGTCTCCTTTCACTATAGAACTCTTTCCCTCTCAAAGCCCGTGCCGCACTCAGCGTCATGCTTGTGATTCTGCACGTTTGCAAAGTGCACGGGAAATGCAACGCCAGCGTCAAGGGCAGGTAAGCTCCTCTTTCATTGTCTATGCGCGGTGCCAGGCGTAAGCCGGCACTGCGCGAGCAAGCCCCCTTTAACGCGACGCCGCAAGCGTCAAAATTGCCTGACATCGCGTCAGCAGACTCAGCCCAGAGGCATTTATGAGTAACAACCTCGACCAGCTCACCGATTGGTTGAAAGACCGCAAGATCACAGAAGTCGAATGCATGATCGGCGACTTGACCGGGATCACCCGGGGCAAGATTTCGCCGACCAACAAGTTCATCGCCGAGAAAGGCATGCGTCTGCCGGAGAGCGTGCTGCTGCAGACCGTGACCGGCGACTACGTCGAAGACGACATCTATTACGAACTGCTCGACCCGGCCGACATCGACATGATCTGCCGCCCCGACCAGAACGCCGTGTACCTGGTGCCGTGGGCCATCGAGCCGACCGCGCAGGTGATCCACGACACCTACGACAAGCAAGGCAACCCGATCGAGCTGTCGCCGCGCAACGTCCTCAAGAAAGTCTTGAAGCTGTATGCCGACAAGGGCTGGCAGCCAATCGTGGCGCCGGAAATGGAGTTCTACCTGACCAAACGCAGCGACGACCCCGACTATCCGTTGCAGCCGCCGATCGGCCGCTCGGGCCGTCCGGAAATCGGCCGGCAGTCGTTCTCCATTGAAGCGGCCAACGAATTCGACCCGCTGTTCGAAGACGTCTACGACTGGTGCGAATTACAGGAGCTGGACCTCGACACGCTGATCCACGAAGACGGCACCGCGCAGATGGAAATCAACTTCCGTCACGGTGACGCCCTGTCGCTGGCCGATCAGATTCTGGTGTTCAAGCGCACCATGCGCGAGGCCGCGCTCAAGCACGATGTCGCTGCGACATTCATGGCCAAGCCGATGACCGGCGAGCCGGGCAGCGCCATGCACCTGCACCAGAGCATCATCGACATTCAGACCGGCAAGAACGTTTTCTCCAACGAAGACGGGACCATGAGCCAGTTGTTCCTGCACCACATCGGTGGCTTGCAGAAACTGATTCCCGAGCTGTTGCCGCTGTTCGCGCCGAACGTCAACTCGTTCCGCCGCTTCCTCCCGGACACTTCGGCACCGGTAAACGTCGAGTGGGGCGAAGAGAACCGTACCGTCGGCCTGCGCGTACCGGATGCCGGCCCGCAGAACCGCCGCGTGGAAAACCGTCTGCCGGGCGCAGACGCCAACCCGTACCTGGCGATCGCCGCGAGCCTGCTCTGCGGTTACATCGGCATGGTCGAGGGCCTGAACCCGAGCGCACCAGTGGTTGGCCGTGGTTACGAGCGCCGCAACCTGCGCCTGCCGCTGACCATCGAAGACGCGCTGGAGCGTATGGAAAACAGCGCGACCATCGAGAAGTATCTCGGCAAGACCTTCATCACCGGCTACGTCGCGGTCAAGCGCGCCGAGCATGAAAACTTCAAGCGCGTGATCAGTTCCTGGGAGCGTGAGTACCTGCTCTTCGCCGTCTGATACGCCGGGCGCGGCGGCCAGCCGTCGCGCCTTCACCGATAACAAGGAGAATTGGCATGACCAGCAACAACCCGCAAACCCGCGAGTGGCAAGCGCTGAGCAGCGATCACCACCTGGCCCCGTTCAGCGACTTCAAGCAACTGAAAGAGAAAGGCCCGCGGATCATCACCAACGCCAAGGGCGTTTATCTGTGGGACAGCGAAGGCAACAAGATCCTCGACGGCATGGCCGGCCTCTGGTGCGTGGCGATCGGTTACGGTCGCGATGAACTGGCCGATGCCGCCGCCAGGCAGATGCGCGAGCTGCCGTACTACAACCTGTTCTTCCAGACCGCACACCCGCCGGCACTGGAACTGGCCAAGGCGATTGCCGACGTGGCGCCAGAAGGCATGAACCACGTGTTCTTCACCGGCTCCGGCTCTGAAGGCAACGACACCATGTTGCGCATGGTCCGTCACTACTGGGCGATCAAAGGCCAGCCGAACAAGAAAGTCATCATCAGCCGCAAGAACGGTTATCACGGTTCGACCGTGGCCGGCGCAAGCCTGGGCGGCATGACTTATATGCACGAGCAGGGCGACCTGCCGATTCCGGGCATCGTCCACATCGCGCAGCCGTACTGGTTTGCCGAAGGCGGTGACATGTCGCCGGAAGAGTTCGGCATCTGGGCGGCCAATCAGCTCGAAGAGAAGATTCTCGAAGTCGGCGTCGACAACGTCGGTGCCTTTATTGCCGAGCCTATTCAGGGTGCCGGCGGCGTGATCATTCCGCCCGACACCTACTGGCCGCGCATCAAGGAAATCCTCGCCAAGTACGACATCCTCTTCGTTGCCGATGAAGTGATCTGCGGCTTTGGCCGTACCGGTGAGTGGTTCGGTAGCGATTTCTACGACCTTGCGCCTGACATGATGACCATCGCCAAGGGCCTGACCTCCGGCTACATCCCGATGGGCGGATTGATCGTGCGTGATTCGGTGGTGGCCGTGCTCAACGAAGGCGGCGATTTCAACCACGGCTTCACTTACTCCGGGCACCCGGTGGCAGCAGCGGTGGGCCTGGAAAACATCCGCATCCTGCGCGACGAAAAAATTATCGAGAACGCCCACAACGAAACGGCACCGTATTTGCAGAAACGTCTGCGCGAGCTGAACGATCACCCGTTGGTGGGTGAAGTTCGCGGCGTCGGTCTGCTGGGGGCGATCGAGCTGGTGCAGGACAAGGCCACGCGCAAGCGTTACGAAGGCAAGGGCGTGGGCATGATCTGCCGGCAGTTCTGCTTCGACAACGGCCTGATCATGCGCGCGGTGGGCGACACCATGATCATCGCGCCGCCGCTGGTGATCAGCAAAGCCGAGATCGATGAGCTGGTTACAAAAGCACGCAAGTGTCTGGACCTGACCCTCAATGCGCTGCAGGCCTAGGTGCTAGGCTTTGGGCGGGGGAGCTGCGGCGCACTCGCTCAAAGCTGTCAGAAAGGCTGGTCTTTTGTTGAAAGACCGCCTCGGATCTTGCCAGACTAGCCGCGGTTCCAGTTGTCCGGGTTCGGCCGCTGAACAAAGTGGTTCAAAAAAGAAAAATTTGGAGCATGACGCATGAAGGCATTAGGTAAAAAGCTAGCTGGCAAGACTCTGCTCGCGCTGTCCATGGCGGGCATGATGGCGGGAGCGGTGCACGCGGACGACAAGGTGCTGCACGTCTACAACTGGTCCGACTATATCGCGCCGGACACCGTGGCCAACTTCGAAAAAGCCACCGGGATCAAAGTCGTCTACGACGTCTTCGACAGTAACGAAACCCTGGAAGCCAAGCTGCTGGCCGGCAAGTCCGGTTACGACATCGTGGTGCCTTCCAACAACTTCCTCGCCAAGCAGATCAAGGCCGGCGTTTACCAGGAGCTGGACAAGTCCAAGCTGCCAAACTGGAAAAACCTCGACGAAGACCTGCTCAAGGCCGTTGGCGATGCCAGCGACCAGGGCAACAAACACGCCTTCCCGTACATGTGGGGCTCGATCGGCATCGGCTACAACCCGGCCAAGGTCAAGGCCGCGCTGGGCATCGACAAGATCGATTCGTGGGACGTGGTGTTCAAGCCGGAAAACATCGAGAAGCTCAAAAGCTGCGGCGTGAGCTTCCTCGATGCGCCGACCGAAATGATTCCGGCGGCATTGCACTATCTGGGCAAGCCGACCAACAGCAAGGACAAGGCTGATCTGAAAGCTGCCGAAGACCTGTTCCTGAAGATCCGTCCTTCGGTCGCCTACTTCCACTCGTCCAAGTACATCTCGGACCTGGCCAACGGCAACATCTGCGTCGCCGTCGGTTACTCGGGTGACCTGGAGCAATCCAAGACCCGCGCTCAGGAAGCCGGTGACAAGGTCAAGCTGGCCTACACCATTCCGAAAGAAGGCGCCGGTACTTTCTACGACATGGTCGCCATTCCCAAGGATGCCGAAAACGTCGAAGCCGCCTACAAGTTCATGAACTACCTGCTGGAGCCGCAAGTGATGGCCGGCATCACCAACGCCGTACGTTTCCCGAACGGCAACAAGGCGGCAACGCCTCTGGTGGACAAGGACATCACCAGCGACCCGAGCATCTATCCTTCGGCTGAAGTGAAGAAGCAGCTCTATGCGATCAGCGATCTGGACGCCGCCACACTGCGTCTGATCACCCGCAGCTGGACCAAGATCAAATCGGGCAAATAAGCCGGTTTGTCGCCACAACCACTGGCCGTCGTCGTCGCGACGGCGGCCAGCGGATAATTAAATGACAGAAAGTTTTGCTGGATCGGTTTTTCGAGGGTAAGTTGCGCGCCGGTTTTGTTGTCGGGCAGCCATGGCTGTCATGCAGCGCGGGGCAACTTGGGCCCAATCAATTTAGAGGACCTCCACTTGCCTGTATTTTCTTCTTTGCGCAAAGCCCTGCTGGCCGCTGCCGGCCTGACAATCGCTGTCGGAGCCCAGGCCGCCGGTACGGTGCATATTTATAACTGGTCCGATTACATCGGCGAATCGACCCTGGCCGACTTCGAGAATGAGACCGGGATCAAACCGGTCTACGACGTTTTCGACTCCAACGAAACCCTGGAAGGCAAGCTGCTCGCCGGGCGCACCGGTTATGACGTGGTCGTGCCGTCGAACCACTTCCTTGGCAAGCAGATCAAGGCGGGCGCGTTCCAGAAGCTCGACAAGGCGCAGTTGCCGAATTATTCCAACCTCGACCCGGTGCTGCTCAAGCGCCTGGAGCAGAACGATCCCGGCAACCTCTACGCCGTACCGTATCTGTGGGGCACCAACGGCATCGGCTACAACGTCGACAAGGTCAAAGCTGTGCTGGGCGTCGACAAGATCGATTCCTGGGCCGTGCTGTTCGAGCCGGAAAACATCAAGAAGCTGCACAGCTGCGGTGTCGCGTTCCTCGATTCGGCTGACGAAATGATGCCGACCATGCTCAATTACCTGGGCCTGAACGCCAACAGCACCAACACCAAGGACTACGAAAAGGCCACCGCCAAGCTGCTCGCGGTGCGTCCCTACGTGACCTATTTCCATTCGTCGAAGTACATCGGCGATCTGGCCAACGGCGACATCTGCGTGGCCATCGGTTTCTCCGGCGATATCTTCCAGGCGAAGAACCGTGCCGAGGAAGCCAAGAAGGGCGTCAACATCGCCTATTCGATTCCGAAAGAGGGCGGCGCGCTGTGGTTCGACATGCTGGCGATCCCCAAGGATTCGTCCAACGTCAAAGAGGCCCACGCCTTCATCAATTATTTGCTGAAACCTGAGGTGATCGCCCAGGTCAGTGATTACGTCGGTTACGCCAACCCCAATCCGGGTTCGGACAAGCTGATGGAACAATCCATTCGCACCGATGAAGCGGTTTACCCACCGCAAGCAGTCCTCGACAAGACCTACGTGTCGACCGAGTTGCCAGCCAATATTCAGCGTTTGATGACCCGTAGCTGGACCAAGGTCAAGTCGGGCAAATAACGCACAAACTATCCAGGGTTCGTCTTGCGGGGCGAACTGCTGCTTCTGTTGGGAGTTTCGTAAATGGCAGTTGCCTCCGGCGCCTACAAGAAAGCCCTCGAGGGCGACCAGACACCAAAACAGGTGCTGGTCAAAATCGACCGGGTCACGAAGAAGTTCGACGAGACGATTGCCGTGGACGACGTGTCCCTGGAAATCAAGAAGGGCGAAATTTTTGCTCTGCTCGGCGGTTCGGGATCGGGCAAATCCACCTTGCTACGGATGCTGGCAGGCTTCGAACGGCCCACGGAAGGGCGGATTTTCCTCGACGGCGTCGACATCACCGACATGCCGCCGTACGACCGTCCGATCAACATGATGTTCCAGTCCTACGCTTTGTTCCCGCACATGACCGTGGCGCAGAACATTGCCTTCGGCTTGCAGCAGGACAAGATCCCCAAGGCCGAGATCGACGCCCGCGTGGCCGAGATGCTCAAGCTGGTGCAGATGAGCCAGTACGCCAAGCGCAAGCCGCATCAACTGTCCGGCGGCCAGCGTCAACGCGTGGCCCTGGCCCGTTCGCTGGCCAAGCGGCCGAAGCTGTTGCTGCTCGACGAACCGATGGGCGCACTGGACAAAAAGCTGCGTTCGCAGATGCAGCTGGAACTGGTGGAAATCATCGAGCGCGTCGGCGTGACCTGCGTGATGGTGACTCACGACCAGGAAGAGGCCATGACCATGGCCGAGCGCATCGCGATCATGCACCTGGGCTGGATCGCGCAGATTGGTAGCCCGATTGACATCTACGAAACCCCGACCAGCCGTCTGGTCTGCGAATTCATCGGCAACGTCAACATCTTCGAAGGCGAAGTGATCGACGACGCCGAAGGCCACGCGACCATCACCTGCAAGGACCTCGACCGGCAGATCTACGTCGGCCACGGCATCAGTACCTCGGTGCAGGACAAGTCGGTCACCTACGCGATTCGCCCGGAAAAACTGCTGGTCACCGCCGACATGCCGACCTGCGAGTACAACTGGTCGAGCGGCAAGGTCCACGACATCGCTTATCTGGGCGGGCACTCGGTGTTCTACGTCGAATTGCCGAGCGGCAAACTGGTGCAGTCGTTCGTCGCCAACGCCGAACGTCGCGGCGCGCGTCCGACCTGGGGCGATCAGGTCTACGTGTGGTGGGAAGACGATAGCGGCGTGGTACTTCGCTCATGAACATGCGCAAATTCAAACGCCGTATAAACCGAATCATCCCCAATGGCCGGCAGCTGGTCATCGGGGTGCCGTTCATCTGGCTGTTCCTGTTCTTCATGCTGCCGTTCTTCATCGTTCTGAAGATCAGCTTCGCCGAAGCCGACGTGGCGATCCCGCCGTACACCGAGATCTACACCTACGCCGAGCAGAAGCTGCAACTGCTGCTGAACCTGGGCAACTACGCGTTGCTTGGCGACGACGAACTGTACATCGCCGCCTATCTCGGCTCGCTGAAAATGGCCTTTATCAGCACCGTGCTCTGCCTGCTGATCGGTTACCCGATGGCCTACGCCATCGCCAGCGCGCGCAAGGAGCTGCAAACGGTGCTGGTGCTGCTGATCATGATGCCGACCTGGACGGCGATCCTGATCCGCGTGTACGCGTGGATGGGCATCCTCAGCAACAACGGCCTGCTCAACGGCTTCCTGATGAGCATGGGCCTGATCGACGAGCCGCTGCAGATCCTCAACACCAACCTGGCGGTGTACATCGGGATTGTCTATTCGTACCTGCCGTTCATGATCCTGCCGCTGTACGCCAACCTGGTGAAGCACGATCAGAGTCTGCTGGAAGCCGCGTCGGATCTGGGTTCGAGCACCTTCAACAGCTTCTGGAAAATCACCATTCCGCTGTCCAAGAACGGCATCATTGCCGGCTGCATGCTGGTGTTCATTCCGGTGGTCGGCGAGTTCGTGATCCCGGAACTGCTCGGCGGCCCGGAAACCCTGATGATCGGTAAGGTGCTGTGGCAAGAATTCTTCAACAACCGCGACTGGCCGGTGGCGTCCGCGCTGGCGGTGGTGATGCTGGCGATCCTGATTGTGCCGATCATTCTGTTCAACCGCAGTCAGGCCAAGGAAATGGAGGGTAAAGAATGAAGCGCTTCCGTTTCTCCAGCCTGATGCTGGTACTGGGTCTGATCTTCATCTATCTGCCGATGCTGATTCTGGTGATCTACTCGTTCAACGCCTCGAAACTGGTGACGGTGTGGGGCGGCTGGTCGATCAAGTGGTACGTCGGCCTGCTCGACAACTCGCAACTGATGGGCTCGGTGCTGCGCTCGCTGGAAATCGCCTGCTACACCGCGGTTGCTGCGGTGGCATTGGGTACCCTGGCAGCGTTCGTGCTGACGCGCATCACCCACTTCAAGGGCCGCACGCTGTTCGGCGGCCTGGTGACTGCGCCACTGGTGATGCCGGAAGTGATCACCGGTCTGTCGCTGTTGCTGCTGTTCGTGGCCATGGCGCAGATGATCGGCTGGCCGCAGGAACGCGGCATCGTCACCATCTGGATTGCGCACACTACGTTCTGCGCGGCGTATGTGGCGGTGGTGGTGTCGGCGCGCTTGCGTGAGCTGGACCTGTCGATCGAAGAAGCGGCGATGGATTTGGGTGCACGGCCGTGGAAGGTGTTCTTCCTGATCACCATCCCGATGATCGCGCCATCGCTGGCGGCGGGCGGGATGATGTCGTTCGCGCTGTCGCTGGATGACCTGGTGCTGGCAAGCTTCGTCTCCGGCCCGGGTTCGACGACCCTGCCGATGGAAGTGTTCTCGGCGGTGCGCTTGGGCGTAAAGCCGGAAATCAACGCCGTGGCCAGTCTGATTCTGCTGGCGGTGTCGCTGGTGACCTTCCTCGTCTGGTTCTTCAGCCGCCGCGCCGAAGAAGCCCGCAAGAAAGCCATCCAGCAAGCCATCGAAGAAAGCGCGGCTGATTCGTGGAAGCAACCGGACGCACGCCGCGCGCCAGCACCGCAATCGGCTTAAGCAATATCAGGTTGGCCTCAACCCTGCGGCCAACCCGGTTGTAAATGTGGGAGCGAGCCTGCTCGCGAAGACAGAGTGTCAGTCGACTCAGATGTCGGCTGACACAGCGCTTTCGCGAGCAGGCTCGCTCCCACATTTGGAATGCAATCTCCTGTGGGAGCGAGCTTGCTCGCGAAAGGGCCGGTGCAGATTGCATCAATCTATCGCGCAGCCCGCGCAGGCAACAGCTTCAACGTACTGCGCGTATTCGCCAGCACCTCTTCCTCGCTGAAATGCGCCTGCACATAAATCCCCTCCACATACGCCTCGGCCTGATCGTCATAGTGACTGTCCAGTGGCACGCCACTCTGGCCGACCGGATTGATCGTCAGGCTATGGACCGGATCGGCGAAGTCCACCAGGCGTCGGGTCGACGGTCCATAGGTCACCGGCCACGGCGCCGGGCCGATCTTTGCCGAGAGGTTGTTCGGCACTTCGTGGCTGCCCGGCGCTGCGAACGGGCCGACGTTGAACAGGCGATCCAGCGGCTTCTGCTGCCCCAGCGGATGGCCGTGGGTCAGGGTGTGCGCCGCGCCCCACTGCCAACCGGCCACGTTATCGCCGAGGGTCAGTTTCAGATGCGCCATGCTTGCCGCCCACGCCGTGCGCACGACATCGGCGCGGGTTTCTTTGGCCGGCGTGCTGCGATTGTCCCACCACGGTGAATCCGCCTTGGCCGCCAAGCGTGGCAACGCCGAATCGATTACCCGCGTCGACAGCAGTGTCTCGAAGAAGTCATTGCCCAACTCATCGCGCATCGCCGCATCGGCAAGGTCGTAGAGGAACTGGTTGAACACCGTCGCGCTGATCGAATTCAGCGGATAGTCGCCCGGCCACTGCGCCAGTTGCTCGACCAGTTTGAGCTGCGCCGGATCACTGACCACCTCACGCAACACCGGCAACAGCGGCGCCAACAGACGCGGGCCGTAACCGGTCGCCGTGCCCAATTGCAGTTTTTGGTTGGCCTCGTTGCTCCACTTCACCCGGTTGTCGCTGAGCTGACGGTCAAGCTGCTGACCACGATCGGCAAGGTTGTAGTAACCGGGAATCTCCATGCCGGTCGGCGACACGGGCTGGAAGTTGGCCGAGACGATATAGCCGCGCGCCGGGTTCTCTTCCTGCGGGTTGGCGCTGAACGGATAGTAGCCGTCCTTGTCCGCCTCGGGCGTGCTGCCGTCGAGGATGAAGCCCGGTTTCACCCCGGCCGGACGTTTGGGCAGCAGGGCCGAGGCCCACCAGGCGATATCGCCCTTGGCATTGGCGTACACCAGATTCAGACCCGGCGCCTGCACCTTGGCCGCTGCCGCGCGGGCCTTGGCCAACGTGTCGGCGCGGTTGAGCTGGTAGAAACCGTCGAGGATCGGGTTGGGTGTTTCGAGGAAGGCCCACCACATCGCGATCGGGGTCTTGCCGGCGGCGCTGCCAAGAGCATCGTTGACGATTGGCCCGTGCGGGGACTGGCGCAAGGTGAGAGTCACCGGCGCCTGACCCTTTACATTGATCTGTTGTTCGCTGACGAGCATCTCGGTCCACTGGCCGCGATACCAGACCTGATTGGGGTTGGCCGGGTTGACCTTCTCGGCGATCAGATCGAGGTCATCGTTCTGGAACATGGTCAGGCTCCAGCCGAAATCGAGGTTGTGCCCCAGAAACGCGAACGGCACCAGTGCCTGATGATGGCCGTACAACTCGAAACCCGGCGCCGACAGCTGCGCCTCGTACCACACCGACGGCACCGAGAAACGAATATGCGGATCGCCGGCCAGCAACGGCTTGCCACTCTGGCTGCGGCTGCCGGCAATCACCCAGGCGTTGCTGCCCTCGAACTGCGGCAGGCCGTTGTCGAGCAGCGCCTGTTCGCTGAGGCGGGCGAGGGCGGTGAGGTCCTGCCAGTCGCCGGCGGCGAGGGCCGGTGCGTGCCGGGTGTGATCGGTGGCCAGAACGCCTTTGGCCTGCCAGTCGAGATCGAAGACATTGAGGTAATCGGCGCCGAGCTGATCGCGCACGTAGGTCAGCAGCGGCTCGGTGCGAAACGCAGCAGCAAAGCTGTAGGCCATGTAGCCGGCGACGCTGATGCTGTCTTCGGCCGTGAACGGCCGCTTGGGGATGCCCAGCACGTCGAACTCGATCGGCGCGGCGTGGCTGCTCTGATATTGGTTGATGCCATCCAGATAGGCTTGCAGGCCCTTCCATGCCGGCGACTGCTTGTCGAGGCTGGCGACGTAACTGGCCGCGCGCTCGCGGATGCGCAGGCTGCGAAACAGTTTGTCGGTGTCGAGCAGTTTCGGCCCGAGCACTTCGGCCAGCTCGCCCCGGGCGAGGCGGCGCATGGCTTCCATCTGGAACAGACGATCCTGCGCGTGCACATAACCGAGGGCGCGATAGAGGTCGGTTTCGTTCTCGGCGCGGATATGCGGCACACCGCGCTCGTCATAGCGCACGGTCACCGAGCCTTGCAGATTGCGCAACTCGACCTGGCCCTGGCGCGTCGGCTGCTTGCTGTAGATATACCCGCCGGCGGCGCCGAGCAGGACAACGATGAGCAAGGCAACGACGATCAACGCACGCTTCATGGTGACTCCTTGTGCAGGCGGGAAGGCCGCCCGTCGGGCTGCAAACATTTAGCACAGAGCATCTGTGCGCTGCAGCGCTGTCCTTGAAAAGTCCGGAATGCCTTACTTCGCGTCCGCCGGCCATGGGCAATAACAACCCACCGCCAAGGTGTGGGTAGCATTGACCGGGCGATCTTCCGTCAGGGCATGCAGGATCGGTTCGATAAAGCTGTTGCTGGAGTTGCAGGTCAGGCCTTCGCTGTACGGGCCGAAGTAGGCGAGTTTGCCGCTGCGATCCCAGATCGCCACGGCAGGGCTGGCGGGGATCTGTTCGGCGCCGGGCAGGACGACGATGGTTTTCAGGCTGGCGAGGGTGGCGGGCAACTGGCCGTGGCTGCCGGGTTTTTGCACGGCGAAGAACTCCACGCCACGCGCGCCGAACTGTTCGACCATCTCGCTCAGGTGCTGTTGATTGCCGACATTGCACGGACAGGCCGGGTCCCAGAAGTGCACGAGGCGGATATTTCCCGGCCCGGCGAGGTTGTCCGGCAGGCGCAGCGGGTCGCCGGAAAATACCGCCGTATGTTCGCTGAACGCGCGCAGGTAGCGGCCCTGAAACCAGTCATATGCCGCCCACAACACCCCGGCGCAGATAAGCGCGAGCAGGCTGGCGAACAGTGCGGTGCGGTAGGGCGAGCGCATGGTTTTCGATCCTCGAAAGGCCGGCTAGCTTGCCATGTCTGCCTCTACAGATGAATATCGCAGGCCGATAAAGTCCGTTTACCGTTCTGGAATGTCCGCATGCCTGATACTTTCGACCCCGATCATTTACGCGCGAGCCTCAAGCCATTGGCCGAGTGGCAGCCGTTATCGGATGAGGCGAAGGCTTATCAGCGCTTCTACAAGACCGACTTCGCCGAGCGCGATGTCTGGCGCGGCATGGGTCGTTTCGAAGTCGATGGCTACGAGCTGGTCAGCCATTGCTGGTGGCCGGAGAAGGTCAAGGCGACGCTGTTTCTGCTCCACGGTTATTACGACCACATCGGCCTGTACCGGCATGTGATCGAGTGGGCGCTGGATCAGGATTTCGCCGTGATCGCCTGCGACTTGCCGGGCCATGGTCTGTCGAGCGGGCCACGGGCAAGCATTCGTGATTTCGCTGAATACCAGGACGTGTTGCAGGCGCTGTTCGCTGAAGCGAACTCGATCGCGCTGCCGCAGCCTTGGCATTTGTGCGGGCAAAGCACCGGTGGCGCGATTGTCGTCGATCACCTGCTCAACCATGGCGAGAACAGCCCGGCGCAGGGGCAGGTGATTCTGCTGGCGCCGTTGGTGCGACCAAGGGCGTGGGGCTGGTCGCAGCTGAGTTATTACCTGCTGCGGCCGTTTGTACGCGGGGTCGTGCGACGCTTCAGCGAGAACTCCAACGATCCGGATTTTCTGCCGTTTCTGCAGGCCGATCCGTTGCAGCCAAGACGTCTGCCGACGAAATGGGTGGGCGCGCTGTCGCGCTGGATCATCCGCGTCGAGCACGCGAAAAAAGTCCGCGACGGCCGCTGATCATTCAGGGGCAGGCGGACATGACTGTCGACTGGCAGCACAATCTGCAGGTGTTGAAATGGAAGTTCGACCGGCCGCAGATTCTGCTGTTGGCCGAGGCACGGCATCACCTGGCCAATGAAACGGCGGAGATGCGTGAGGAGTATTTCGAATTCTTGAGCAAGCGGATCAGGGGCAGGAATCTGTAGCGGCTGTGCGGGTCTCTTCGCGAGCAGGCTCGCTCCCACAGGGAATTCGGGATGCTCACACATTTTGTGTCCACTGATGATCCAATGTGGGAGCGAGCCTGCTCGCGAATGCGATCTTTCAGGCAACGAAGATTATTGGCCGACCGCCAACCCCGCCCGAATCGCCGCCAGTGCCGCCTGGTAGTAAGCCTTGCCCTCGGTCGACTCGGCAAATGTCGCAAACTCTTCCAGCTCTTCATCCGACAAGTCGCGATAGACGTAGAGCAACGTGTTGTTCAGATCGGCGCCGATCTGATCCATCAGCCGCTGGCGCTGACCATTCAGCATGCCCTGTGCCTGTCCACCGCCAAGCAATCCCGGAATCATCGAACTCAAGCTGTCCGCTGCCACGCCGGCAATCGCCAGGCTGACCTCGGCGCCAGCCTCACGGGCCGGCAGGGCCTGGGCGAGATGGCCGATGATCAGCAAGCGACTGTCGCTGGCCTGCATCTTCGGCAGGCCCTGGGCATTTTTTGCCAGTTGATCGCGACGGGTTGCGAGCAATTCGGCGGCGACGATTTTCTTGCCCAGTGGTGACTGGAAGAAGGTCAGCGCCGGTTTCGGGTCGGCGAGTTTCTGCCGCAGTTGCGCTTCGGCACGCTGATCCATGGCCTGCGCGGCAAAGCGTTGATTGCTGTTGTTGACCAGCGCCTGAAACACCGCAGGCGGCAGGCTGTTCTGATAGCGCTGCTGGGCGGCGCTCAGGGCATCGTTGAAATGCGCGCGTTGTTCTGGCCAGCCGGCGACCTTGTACAACTGATCGTGGCCGTCCGCCCAGGCGGGCAATACGCAGAACATCAACAGTGAAAAAAGCAAACGGCGCATAGGGACTCCTGTCAGCAGCGGACTATTGTCCGTGCGGTGCCGGTACTTGTCGAGAATTCGTAGCAAGGCGCTGCGTGGCTCTGTCGGATTTATCGCCGTCGGCATACTATGCGCGCCATGCCGATATCCTCTGAACACCCGCTGCTGTTACGCATTGTCGACGACCTGGCCGAACACGGCTGGTCGCAGCAGAACATCTTCCTGCCCGCCGATCTGACCCGGGCGCTGGCGGCTGAGTGCCGTAAACGTGAAGCCGAGGGTGAGCTGGCGCCGGCGGCGGTCGGTCGCGGGCCGTTTTCGGAGATTCGCGAGGGTATTCGCGGCGATCACATCCAGTGGATCGACCCGGGTCAGGCCGACGCCACTGACCGCTACCTGAGCCTGATGGACAGTCTGCGCGAGGCGCTCAATCGCGGCTTGTTTCTGGGGCTTGAGGATTTCGAATGCCATTTCGCCCTGTACCCGCCCGGCGCGTTTTACCTCAAGCACCTCGACCGCTTTCGCGATGATGACCGGCGCATGGTGTCGGCGGTGATCTACCTCAACGACGCCTGGCTGCCGGAGGACGGCGGACAGTTGCGCATGTACCTGGGCGATGAGCGCGTGCACGACGTGCAGCCGACCGGCGGCTGCCTGGTGGTGTTTCTCTCCGGCGAAGTGCCTCACGAAGTATTGCCGGCCCAGCGCGAACGGCTGTCGCTGACTGGCTGGTTCCGTCGCCGTGGCAACGAGCCGTTCTGAACATGGAAAAGATCCTGGTCAGTCGCTGCCTGCTGGGCCATCGCGTGCGTTATGACGGTGGCGCGAGCGGGCCGTTTGATCTGCTCGAGCAGTGGATCGAAGAAGGGCGCGTGGTGCCGTTGTGTCCGGAGGTGGCCGGTGGATTGCCGACGCCGCGGGCGGCGGCGGAGATTCCCGGCGGGCAGGGCGGTGAGGTGCTGGATGGCATTGCCGCAGTCATCACTACTGAGGGCGAGGATGTCAGCGCGCAATTTCTCGAGGGGGCGCGGCAAGCGCTGGAACTGGTGCAAAAGCACGGCATTCGGGTGGCGGTGCTCAAGGCCAACAGCCCCTCTTGCGGGAATCTGTTGACGTATGACGGCACGTTCAGTGGGGTCAAAGTCAGTGGCGAAGGGGTGACGGCGGCGTTGCTCAAGCGTCATGGGGTTCGGGTTTTCAGTGAACTTGAGCTGGTTGAGGCGGCGGTGACTCTGGCGGCTTTGGACTGATCCGCCATCGTTGCCCTCACCCCAGCCCTCTCCCGGGGGGAGAGGGGGCCGACCGAGGTGTCTGGCGCTGTCCATCGACCTGAAAGACCTTGGCGACCAGAGATTCGACAAAGCCATGATCAGTCGATTTCGGATTCGTTATAGCAATCCCAAGTCGGCGTACCTCTAAAGCATCCCCGGATCAGTTCCCTCTCCCTCCGGGAGAGGGTTAGGGTGAGGGGCTCTTACGGTTTCAACCACTTCTCGGACAGCGCCGCCAACCGCCCATCCGCCTTGATCCGTTCCAGCGCGCTCTTGAGGCTGGCCTGAAATGCCGGATTACCCTTCTGAAACGGGATCGCCAACTCGACCGGCGCTGCCGCTTTCGGCTTCGCTTCGGTCAACGCCTGCACCAGCACCATCGGTCGCGGCGTCTCGTCCTTCTTCGCCAGCAACTGCCCGTCGACCTCGCCGTACGGCTCGCTGAAGTCGAAACGATCCTTGAGTTCGGGTGTCAGTGCTATGTGGTTGAGCGCGACGTCGTACTTGCCGCTTTCAACGCCCTGGAGCAGGTCGCCCTCGTCGGTGACGATGAAGTCGGCGCGTACATCCAGCTCGTTGGCGATCAGTTGCCCAAGCTCGACCTCGAACCCCGTGAGGGTGTCGCCTTCCTTGTAATTGAAGGGCGGTGTATTAGCCTCAAGGGCTATGCGCAGCTCGCCGCGGTCGTTGACGTCATCAATCAGTTCGGCGTGAGCCAGCGGGCTCAGAAGGGGTAGCAGGCAGATCAGGCCAGGCAGCAGGCGCATGGTCACTCCTTTGAAATCATTATCGCGACGCTCTGATTCAGGCTCGCTTTGCTATGGTTGTCGAGTGCCTTCGACAACGAATGGTCATGAAGTTGTCATGACCGTGCGGATTTTACGGAAAAACTGGAGAAGAAAATGAAAAGCTTTATGTCTCGTGCAGCGTTGGCCGGTGTGCTGATGGGTTTTTCGGTGCTGGCCAGTGCGGCGACACCGGCGCCGAAGGATGCTGAAGTGTTCATCGTTTCTCCCGAGGACGGCGCCACCGTCTCGCAGGAATTCAAGGTCAAGTTCGGCGTCAAGAACATCGCGCTGGCCCCGGCGGGTGACACCACCAAGAACACCGGCCACCATCATCTGCTGATCGACGTCGATGATTTGCCGGCCGAAGGCGCGCCGATTCCGACTGACGCGCACCACATGCATTTCGGCAAGGCGCAGACCGAAGCCACGATCAAACTGGCCCCGGGCAAGCACACCTTGCAACTGATCCTCGGCGACAGCGGCCACATGCCGTTCGACCCATCGATCGTTTCGGAAAAAATCACGGTCAACGTGAAATAAAAAAAGGGAGCCTTTCGGGGCTCCCTTTTTTATTCAGCTTCAAGTGGCTAGCTGCAAGCGGCAAGTAAAGGCAAAGCGCTTTCACTTACCGCTTGTAACTTGCAGCTTGTAGCTTGTAGCTGCTTTTAGAAAAGCACGCGGCTACGGATAGTACCGTTGACGTGTTGCAGCTTCTCTTGCGCCAGCTCCGAGTATTCGGCGTCTACGTCGATCACCACGTAGCCGACTTTTTCGTTGGTCTGCAGGAACTGACCGGAGATGTTGATGCCGTTTTCGGCAAAGACCTTGTTGATCTCGCTCATCACACCCGGGATGTTCTCGTGGATGTGCAGCAGGCGGTGCTTGCCAGGGTGAGCCGGCAGCGCCACTTCCGGGAAGTTGACCGACGACACCGAGGTACCGTTGTCGCTGTACTTGACCAGTTTCTCTGCCACTTCCAGACCGATGTTGGCTTGCGCTTCGGCGGTCGAGCCACCGATGTGCGGGGTCAGGATCACGTTGTCGAGGCCACGCAGCGGGCTTTCGAACTCTTCATCGTTGGAGCGTGGTTCCACCGGGAACACGTCGATGGCCGCGCCGATCAGGTGCTTGTCCTTGATCGCGTCCGCCAGGGCGTCGAGCTCGACCACGGTGCCGCGCGCGGCGTTGATCAGGATGCCGCCCTTCTTGATGGCGCGGATTTCCTTCTCGCCGATCATCCACTGAGTGGCGGCGGTTTCCGGTACGTGCAGGGTGACGATATCGGACATGCCCAGCAGCTCGTGCAGATTGTTGACCTGCGTAGCGTTGCCCAGTGGCAGCTTGGTCACGGTGTCATAGAAGAACACTTGCATGCCCAGACCTTCAGCCAGCACCGACAACTGCGTGCCGATCGAGCCGTAGCCGACGATGCCCAGCTTCTTGCCACGGATCTCGAACGAGTTGGCAGCGGACTTGATCCAGCCGCCACGGTGGCAGGAGGCATTTTTCTCAGGGATGCCGCGCAGCAGCAGGATCGCTTCGGCCAGTACCAGTTCCGCTACGGAACGGGTGTTGGAGTACGGTGCGTTGAACACGGCGATACCGCGCTCGCGGGCCGCACTGAGGTCAACCTGGTTCGTGCCGATGCAGAAACAGCCGACCGCGACCAGTTTCTTCGCGTGATCGAAGATCTCTTCGGTCAGTTGCGTGCGCGAGCGAATGCCGATGAAGTGAGCGTCAGCAATCTTTTCCTTGAGCTGGGCTTCCGGCAAGGAACCAGTCAGGTATTCGATGCTGGTGTAGCCCGCCGCCTTGAGGACGTCGACAGCCGATTGGTGGACGCCTTCGAGAAGAAGGAACTTGATCTTGCTCTTATCGAGAGAAGTCTTGCTCATCTGCGTAAACCTGTATCCCGGAGAAAAATGGCAGGGAGGGAGCAGCCTGGAGCTGACCCGCACGGCAACAAAGCCGTCACCGCGGATCTGGCCTTGGGCACTGTCCGGCGGGGTCGGTATGCTAGCATAGCCACCCCGCTAAACACTCATTCCTGCGACGTGAAGCGTTCTCAGGATGACCATGAATTGTTCGAGAGTTCTGTCGATGACCAATCCTGCGCTGATTGATGAACTGAAGACCCTGGTTGAGCCTGGCAAAGTCCTCACTGACGCCGACTCCCTGAACACTTACGGCAAGGATTGGACCAAACACTTCGCCCCGGCACCGAGCGCCATCGTGTTTCCCAAGACCATCGAGCAAGTGCAGGCCGTGGTGCGTTGGGCCAACACTCACAAGGTTGCGCTGGTGCCATCCGGCGGGCGCACCGGGTTGTCCGCCGCTGCGGTGGCGGCCAATGGCGAAGTGGTGGTTTCGTTCGATTACATGAACCAGATTCTCGACGTCAACCTCACCGACCGCACTGCCGTGTGCCAACCGGGCGTGGTCACTGAGCATCTGCAGAACGTCGCCGAAGAAAACGGCCTGTACTATCCGGTCGACTTCGCCTCGGCAGGTTCCAGCCAGATTGGCGGCAATATCGGCACCAATGCCGGCGGGATCAAAGTGATTCGCTACGGCATGACCCGCAACTGGGTGGCCGGCATGAAAGTCGTCACCGGCAAGGGCGATGTGCTCGAACTGAACAAGGACCTGATCAAGAACGCCACCGGTTACGACTTGCGTCAGCTGTTCATCGGCGCCGAGGGCACCCTCGGTTTCGTCGTCGAAGCGACCATGCGCCTTGATCGCGCGCCGAAAAACCTCACGGCGATGGTCCTCGGCACCGCCGATTTCGATTCGATCATGCCGGTGCTGCATGCCTTCCAGGGCAAACTCGACCTGACGGCGTTCGAATTCTTCTCCGACAAGGCCCTGGCCAAGGTCATGGGCCGTGGCGACGTGCCGGCGCCATTCGACACCGAGTGCCCGTTCTACGCCCTGCTGGAATTCGAAGCGACCACCGAAGAAGTGGCCAACAGCGCGCTGGAAACCTTCGAACACTGCGTAGAACAGGGCTGGGTGCTCGACGGCGTGATGAGCCAGAGCGAAACCCAGCTGCACAATCTGTGGAAGCTGCGCGAGTACATCTCCGAAACCATCTCCCACTGGACGCCGTACAAGAACGACATCTCGGTTACCGTCTCGAAAGTGCCGGCGTTCCTGCGCGAAATCGACGCGATCGTTGGCGAGCACTACCCGGATTTCGAAATCGTCTGGTTCGGCCACATCGGCGACGGCAATCTGCACCTGAATATCCTCAAACCGGAAAACCTGAGCAAGGACGAGTTCTTCGCCAAGTGCGCCACCGTCAACAAGTGGGTGTTCGAAACCGTCGAGAAATACAACGGCTCGATCTCGGCCGAGCACGGCGTCGGTATGACCAAGCGTGATTACCTGACCTACAGCCGCTCGCCGGCCGAGATCGAGTACATGAAAGCGGTCAAGGCAGTCTTCGACCCGAACGGCATCATGAACCCGGGCAAGATTTTCCCGGTTTGATCGGTAATCTCTGTTGAATCAATAAAGGCAGGAGTCGGTAAATGAGCTATCAGCACCAGTACGTCGACGGCACGCGCATTCACTTCCCGATCGGGAAAGTCGTGTGCATTGGCCGCAATTACGCCGAACACGCCAAGGAACTGGATAACCCAGTGCCGACCGAGCCGCTGCTGTTCATCAAGCCGGGCAGTTGCGTGGTGCCGCTGGAAGGCGGGTTCAGCATTCCGACCGAGCGTGGTTCAGTGCACTACGAGGCGGAGATCGCCGTGTTGATCGGCAAGCCGCTGTCGACCAAGCCGAGCCGTGAAGAAGTCCTCGATGCGATCTCAGGCTTCGCCCCGGCGCTGGACCTGACCCTGCGCGACAAGCAAGCCGAGCTGAAAGCCAAGGGCCTGCCGTGGGAAATCGCCAAGTCGTTCGACGGCGCGGCGGTGATCGCGCCGTTCGTGGTCGGCAGCACCTTCGCTGACCTGACCGACATCGGCATCCGCCTGACCATCAACGGCGAAGTGCGCCAGGACGGCAACAGCAGCGCGATGCTCAACCCGATCGTGCCGATGATCCAGCACATGGCTGGCTGCTTCTCGCTGCAGGCCGGTGACGTGATCCTTACGGGTACGCCAGTGGGCGTCGGCCCGCTGAACGTCGGCGATGAAATCGTCCTCGAGCTGCCGGGGGCGAGCAGCTTCAGCAGCAGCGTGCGCTAACCGCGGAACCCCTTGCAGGGGGTGAGCTTTGTGGTGAGGGTATAAATCCCCTCGCCACAAGTGTGTTGCTGGCAAACGCACACGCCAATCCCGCCATTTCCCGTTTTTTTCACATCCTCTCTGGATAATTCCCGCGATTCTGGCGTCTCAGCCGGCCTCTTTGTGCTATTACCCTTGGCCTGAATTAACGGAACGCATCCCTCGATGGCATCTCGAACTCAGCAGAAATCCCCCTCCCGTTCGCGCTTCGTCCTGCGCTGGTATGTCTGGCTGTTGCTGGTCATCGCCGCAGCCTATGGGCTGGCGTTCGCCATGCATTGGGATGATCGCGGCGTGCTGTGGGTGCTGGAGCGCTTCGAGAGCAAGGCCGAGCAAAAGGAGAGTGTGTGGCTGCCGGATTATCAGGTGGTGATCGATGCCAAGCCGCTGCCGGGGATGGAGAAAGACGAAGCCTCGGATCTGGCCTACAACCCGCAGACCAAGACCCTGTTTGCGGTGATGGGCAAGAATGCCTTCCTGGTCGAGCTGACGCTTCAGGGCGACGTGTTGCGCAAGATGCCGTTGGTGGGCTGGAGCAATCCGGAAGGCTTGACGGTCATGGAAAACGGTTTGCTGGCCATTGTCGATGAGCGTGAGCATACGTTGTCGATCATTAAGGTCGATGCCGCGACTCGTGAGCTGAACATCGCCGATTTCCCCAAATACGACCTCGGGCCGTCGAAAGATCAGAACAAGGCATTTGAGGCCATCACGTGGGATCCGCGCAATCAGCGATTGATTCTGGGGGAGGAACGCCCACCGGCGCTGTTCACGTGGAAAAGCGATGGCGGCCAGACCCTGCAGGGCGACAAGCAGAAACTGGCCAGCGATCAGCTGGATCTGCGCAACCTGTCGGCGCTGGCTGTCGATCCGCGCACTGGCCATCTGCTGGTGCTGTCGGCGGATTCACATCTGTTGCTTGAACTCGACGAGGATGGCAAGCAAGTCAGCTTCATGACGTTGCTTGGGAATTTCAACGGTCTGAAAGACACCATTCCCCGCGCCGAAGGCATGACCATGGATGAGGACGGCACGCTGTACATGGTCAGCGAGCCGAACCTGTTCTACCGATTCGAAAAACATCGGTAACTTTCCCTACAGTAATTGCGGAATTGCGCAGTTGTCGTGCGAGGCAAGTGGCCATTAAGCTTCAATTCAGACGGGCGTGATATTTCATCGGCCTGTCATGAATCCGAGCCTGCCTGAATGCGTCGACTTGCCCGCCCCAAACCGCTGATTCTCGTCCTGTTGATGATTGTCCTGATTGCCTTGATCGCGATCGGCCAATACCTGCGTCTGTTCGAGCGCGCCTGGTTCAACCTGCACACGCTGTGGCAACCGGTGAGCAGCGAGGCGATCGGGCTCGACCAGTATCGGGTGACGATCGAGGCGCGGCCGATCGAGGGGCTCGACGATGACGTCTCGGCGCTGACCTACGATCCGGTGCGCAAAAGTCTGTTCACGGTCACCAACAAGAATTCCGAACTGGTCGAATTGTCCCTGGAAGGCAAGATTCTGCGGCGCATCGCTCTAGTGGGGTTTGGCGATCCGGAAGCCGTCGAGTACATCAGTGCCGACACCTACGTGATCACCGACGAGCGTCAGCAACGCCTGATCAAGATTCACCTCGAGGCCGACACCACTTTTCTCGATGCCGAGGATGCCGAGCAAATGACCCTTGGCGTGCACATGTCCGGCAACAAGGGTTTCGAAGGGCTTGCTTATGATTCTGTGGGCAAGCGGCTGTTCGTGGCGAAAGAACGCGACCCGATGCTGATCTACGAAGTCCACGGTTTTCCGCATTTCAAACCGGACAAGACCTACGCGGTGCACGTGATCAACAACCCCAAGCGCGATGCCGGGATGTTTGTGCGTGATCTGTCGAGTCTGCAGTACGACGAGCGCAGCGGGCACTTGCTGGCGCTGTCGGACGAGTCGCGGTTGATTATCGAACTGGATGTCGACGGGCGCCCGTTGAGCACCATGTCGATCAGCGGCGGGCGCCAGGGTTTGCAGAAAACCGTGCCGCAGGCGGAGGGAATTGCAATGGATGATGACGGCACGTTGTACCTGGTGAGCGAGCCGAATCTGTTTTACGTCTTCAAAAAACCGGCACAGCCCTAACCAACACCCCAAAACACTGTGGGAGCTGGCTTGCCAGCGATGAGGCCATCACTTTCAACATCATTGTTGACTGACAGGCCGCTATCGCTGGCAAGCCAGCTCCCACAGGTATTTCATTTGCCCACACCAGTGTGGGCAGTCCGGCTTACTCAGCCTTCAGGGTTTTCACGCCTTCACTGGTGCCCAGCAACAACAGATCCGCCGGACGCGCGGCGAACAGGCCGTTGGTGACCACGCCAACGATGGCATTGATCTGCGCTTCCAGCTCCACCGGGTTGGTGATCTGCAGGTTGAACACGTCGAGGATGATGTTGCCATTGTCGGTCAGCACGCCTTCGCGGTACACCGGGTCGCCACCGAGTTTGACCAGTTGGCGGGCAACGTGGCTGCGGGCCATCGGGATGACTTCCACCGGCAGCGGGAACTCGCCGAGTACCGGCACCAGTTTGCTGGCGTCAGCGATGCAGATGAAGGTCTTGGCCACAGCGGCGACAATCTTCTCGCGGGTCAGGGCCGCGCCGCCGCCCTTGATCAGGTTCAGGTGCGCATCGCTTTCATCGGCGCCGTCGACGTAGAACTCCAGATCGCTGACGGTATTCAGCTCATACACCGGAATCCCATGGCCCTTGAGGCGCGCGGCGGTGGCTTCGGAGCTGGCAACGGCGCCATCGAACGCGCCCTTGTGCTGGGCCAGGGCATCGATGAAGCAATTGGCGGTGGAGCCGGTGCCGACGCCGACGATGCTCTTGTCGTCGAGTTTCGGCAGGATGAAGTCGACGGCGGCCTGGGCCACGGCCTGTTTGAGTTGATCCTGGGTCATGCGGGCTCCGGAAGCGGGCAAGGGTTGGGCAGAAAGGCCGGCATTATAGGCCTCGCGGTGGTACAGGGGGAAACAAGCTGTGGCGAGGGGATTTATCCCCGTTCGGCGACGCAGTCGTCGTAAAACCCAGGAACGCGGTGTGACTGAAAAAAAGCAGGGGAGCGCTTCGCACTCCAGCGGGGATAAATCCCCTCACCACAACGGTGCTCACTCAAGATTGGGTTTCCAGACCTTAAAACCACCTGTTTAGTGTGGTCGCCTCGGCAAAAGGCGGGTTAGACTCGCTGGTCCCGCCCAATCGCCAGTGATGCTTTCCGATGCTCGAACAGTACGTCAAAAAGATCCTCACCTCGCGCGTTTATGACGTTGCCGTAGAAACCCCGCTGCAGAACGCCCGCCAGCTCTCCGAGCGGCTGGGCAATGACATATGGCTCAAGCGCGAAGACTTGCAGCCAGTGTTCTCGTTCAAGATTCGCGGCGCCTACAACAAGCTGACGCAATTGAGCGACGAAGAGCGCGCTCGTGGCGTGGTCACCGCCTCGGCGGGCAATCATGCGCAGGGTCTGGCGCTGGCGGCGAAAGTGTTGGGCGTCAAAGCCACCATCGTCATGCCCAAGACCACCCCGGAAATCAAAGTCGAAGGCGTGCGTTCGCGCGGCGGCAAAGTGGTGCTGCACGGCGACTCGTTTCCGGAAGCGCTAGCCTATTCGCTGAAACTGGTCGATGAAAAAGGCTACGTCTACATCCACCCGTACGATGATCCGCACACCATTGCCGGGCAGGGCACCGTGGCCATGGAAATCCTGCGTCAGCACCCGCAGCCGCTGGATGCGATTTTCGTCCCGGTCGGCGGGGGCGGGCTGATCGCCGGTATCGCGGCTTACGTGAAATACCTGCGTCCGGACATCAAGGTAATTGGCGTCGAGCCGGACGATTCCAACTGCCTGCAAGCGGCAATGGCAGCGGGCGAGCGCGTGGTTCTGCCGACCGTGGGCATTTTCGCCGACGGCGTGGCGGTGGCGCAGATCGGCCAGTACACCTTCGAAATCTGCAAGGATTACGTCGATGAAGTGATTACTGTCAGCACCGACGAGATCTGCGCAGCAATCAAGGATATCTACGACGATACCCGCTCGATCACCGAGCCTGCCGGCGCGCTAGGCGTGGCCGGGATCAAGAAGTACGTCGAGCAACGTGGCGTCAGCGGGCAGACTTTCGTCGCCATCGACTCCGGCGCCAACGTCAACTTCGACCGCCTGCGCCACGTCGCCGAACGCGCTGAGCTGGGCGAAGGGCGCGAGGCGATCATCGCCGTGACCATTCCGGAAAAGGCCGGCAGCTTCAAGGCGTTCTGCGAAGCCATCGGCAAGCGCCAGATCACTGAATTCAATTACCGCTACAACACCGGCAGCGAAGCGCACATCTTTGTTGGCGTGCAGACCCACCCGGACAACGATCCGCGCAGCGCCTTGCTGGCGAGCCTGACCGAGCAGGGGTTTCCGGTGCTCGACCTGACCGACAACGAGCTGGCCAAGCTGCATATTCGCCACATGGTCGGTGGCCGCGCGGCGCAGGTGGTCGATGAAGTGGTGCTGCGCTTCGAATTCCCGGAGCGTCCGGGCGCGTTGTTCAACTTCCTCAACAAGCTCGGCGGGCGCTGGAACATCTCGATGTTCCACTACCGCAACCACGGCGCGGCTGATGGCCGTGTGGTTGCCGGCCTGCAAGTGCCGCATGACGAACGTCATCTGGTGCCGGCGGCACTGGCGGAAATCGGCTACCCGTATTGGGATGAAAGCGATAACCCGGCCTATCAGCTGTTTCTTGGCTGAGCGGCTACGCTGATGGGCATGGATCTACGGAAGAGAACGACATGGAAACCCTGACCACCCTGAAAGTCCTTCACGTCGCGGCGACCGTGGTCATCCTCGCGAGCGGGCTGGGGCTCGCCGCCTTGACCTGGCGTAATCGCAGCGAAGGCCCGGCCAGTACGATGCGCCGTCCCTGGCTGTTTATCTGGTGCCTGATGCTGATCGGCATGCTCAGCATGCCTTTCACCGGCTGGTGGCTGGTGCACCTGGTGGGCTGGCCATTGGGCCAATTGTGGATACTGGGATCCAGCGTGCTCTACGCCGTGGCGACGTTCAGTGCGGTCTGGCTGCTGGTCCGGCTGGATCGGTTGTGGACAAGCGGGGTGGGCAATCGCAAGTTCAATCTGGCGCTGGCGATTGTCAGCGGCGTCGGATTTGTCGCCATCGCGGCGTTGATGGGGGCCAAGCCGGTTTAAGGCTTGAGGCCGAGTTGACCCCCATCGCTGGCAAGCCAGCTCCCACAGGGGTATTCGGTGAACACAGATTAAGTGGACACTGAGAACCCTGTGGGAGCTGGCTTGCCAGCGATAGCAATCTCAGTCGCGCAACGAAATCACCGGCCAGCCACGCTTCTCGGCCTCGGCCCGCAGATTCGGATCCGGGTCCACCGCCACCGGATTCGTCACCTGCTCCAGCAGCGCCAGATCATTCATCGAATCGCTATAGAAATAGCTGTCCTCGAGCGAATAGCCGGTCTCTTCCAGCCAGCGATTGAGGCGCGTGACCTTGCCTTCGCGGAAGCACGGGATGTCGGTGCTGCGCCCGCTGTAGCGGCCGTCGATCATTTCGCATTCGGTGGCAATCAGGGTTTCCACGCCCAGGCGCACGGCGATCGGTGCCGTCACGAAACGGTTGGTGGCGGTGATGATCACTAGTTTGTCGCCGGCATCGCGGTGCTTCTTCAGCAGCTCCAGTGCCTTGGGCAGCACGATCGGCTCGATGCAGTCGCGCATGTAATCGCTGTGCCATTGCTCAAGCACGGCCATTTCCGTGCGGCCGAGAATTTCCAGACAGAAGTTCAGGTAGGCAGCGTTGTCCAGCTTGCCGGCCAGGTAATCCTGATAGAACTGGTCGTTGCGCGCCTTGTAGGCGATCGGGTCGAGGAAGCCGCGCTCGCACAGATAATCGCCCCAAGCGTGATCGCTGTCGCCGCCCAGTAGGGTGTTGTCCAAATCGAATAAAGCCAGGCGCATTGCAGTTACCCGCTGAAAAGTCAGTAAAAAGGCGACAAGAATACGGTCTTTTCACAAGAGTGCACATAAGGTAGGAACCTTCGTTGCCGCCTGATCAAGCTTTGTGGAACAATGCGGCGACATGCGTTTGCGAGGTTGTTGCCGTGATCGACCCCGATGGTTTCCGCCCCAATGTCGGGATCATTCTGACGAATGACGCCGGCCAGGTGCTATGGGCTCGCCGTATCAATCAGGACGCCTGGCAGTTTCCGCAAGGGGGGATCAACCCCGAGGAGACGCCGGAAGACGCCTTGTACCGCGAGCTGAACGAAGAAGTTGGCCTGGAACGTGAAGATGTTGAAATACTGGCCTGTACCCGGGGCTGGTTGCGCTATCGTTTGCCGCAACGCCTGGTGCGTACCCACAGCCAACCGCTGTGCATCGGCCAGAAACAGAAATGGTTCCTCCTGCGCCTGATCTCCAACGAGCAGCGGGTGCGGATGGATCTGACCGGTAAACCGGAGTTCGATGGCTGGCGTTGGGTCAGCTATTGGTATCCGTTGGGCCAGGTGGTGACATTCAAGCGCGAGGTGTATCGACGCGCTCTCAAAGAGCTTGCCCCGCGCCTTTTAGCGCGCGACTGACGACGGAGTTCGACCCCGAGCCATGCTCAATACGCTGCGCAAGATCGTCCAGGAAGTTAACTCCGCCAAGGATCTCAAGGCGGCGTTGGGGATTATTGTGTTGCGCGTCAAAGAGGCCATGGGCAGCCAGGTCTGCTCGGTCTACCTGCTTGATCCGGAAACCAATCGCTTCGTCCTGATGGCCACCGAGGGCTTGAACAAGCGCTCGATCGGCAAGGTCAGCATGGCCCCCAACGAGGGTCTGGTCGGTCTGGTCGGCACGCGTGAAGAACCCCTGAACCTGGAAAACGCTTCGGTTCACCCGCGCTATCGCTACTTCGCCGAAACCGGTGAAGAGCGTTACGCCTCGTTCCTCGGTGCACCGATCATCCACCACCGCCGCGTCGTCGGCGTGTTGGTCATCCAGCAGAAAGAACGCCGCCAGTTCGACGAAGGTGAAGAAGCCTTCCTCGTGACCATGAGCGCGCAGCTTGCTGGTGTAATCGCCCACGCCGAGGCCACCGGTTCGATCCGTGGTCTGGGCCGGCAGGGCAAGGGCATTCAGGAAGCCAAGTTCGTCGGCGTACCGGGTTCGCCGGGTGCTGCCGTCGGTACCGCCGTGGTGATGCTGCCGCCGGCGGACCTGGACGTGGTGCCGGACAAGACCATCACCGACATCGACGCTGAGCTGGCGCTGTTCAAGACTGCCATCGAAGGCGTGCGCGCCGACATGCGCGCCTTGTCCGCCAAACTCGCGACCCAGCTGCGCCCGGAAGAACGCGCGCTGTTCGACGTCTACCTGATGATGCTCGACGATGCCTCGCTGGGCAGCGAAATCACCACCGTGATCAAGACGGGGCAGTGGGCTCAGGGCGCGCTGCGTCAAGTGGTCACTGAGCACGTCAACCGTTTCGAACTGATGGACGACGCCTACCTGCGCGAGCGTGCTTCGGACGTCAAAGACCTTGGCCGCCGTCTGCTCGCCTATCTGCAGGAAGAGCGCCAGCAGAATCTGGTCTACCCGGAAAAAACCATTCTGGTCAGCGAAGAGCTGACGCCGGCAATGCTCGGCGAGGTGCCGGAAGGCACGCTGGTCGGTCTGGTCTCGGTGCTCGGTTCAGGTAACTCTCACGTCGCGATTCTCGCCCGAGCCATGGGCATTCCGACAGTGATGGGCCTGGTCGATCTGCCGTACGCCAAGGTCGACGGCATCGAAATGATCGTCGACGGCACCCGTGGCGAGGTCTACACCAACCCGAGCGAAGTGCTGCGCAAGCAGTTCGCCGAAGTCGTCGAAGAAGAGAAACAACTGGCGCTGGGCCTCGACACCCTGCGCGACCTGCCGTGCGTGACCCTCGATGGCCACCGCATGCCGCTGTGGGTCAACACCGGCCTGCTCGCCGATGTGGCGCGGGCGCAGAAGCGTGGCGCCGAAGGGGTCGGTCTGTACCGCACCGAAGTGCCGTTCATGATCAACCAGCGCTTCCCGAGCGAGAAGGAACAGCTGGCGATCTACCGCGAACAGCTCGCCGCGTTCCACCCGCAACCGGTGACCATGCGCAGCCTCGACATCGGCGGTGACAAATCGCTGTCGTACTTCCCGATCAAGGAAGACAACCCGTTCCTCGGCTGGCGCGGTATCCGCGTCACCCTCGACCACCCGGAAATCTTCCTCGTGCAGACCCGCGCGATGCTCAAGGCCAGCGAAGGCCTGAACAACCTGCGGATTCTGCTGCCGATGATCTCCGGCACTCACGAACTCGAAGAGGCCCTGCACCTGATCCACCGCGCCTGGGGCGAAGTGCGCGACGAAGGCACCGACGTGCCGATGCCGCCGATCGGCGTGATGATCGAGATCCCGGCAGCGGTGTACCAGACCAAGGAACTGGCGCGGATGGTCGATTTCCTTTCGGTCGGCTCCAACGACCTGACCCAGTACCTGCTGGCGGTAGACCGCAACAACCCGCGCGTCGCCGACCTCTACGACTATCTGCACCCGGCGGTGCTGCAAGCCCTGCAAACCGTGGTCACTGACGCCCACGCCGAAGGCAAACCGGTGAGCATCTGCGGCGAGATGGCCGGTGATCCGGCGGCGGCGGTGCTGTTGATGGCGATGGGTTTCGACAGCCTGTCGATGAACGCCACCAACCTGCCGAAGGTGAAGTGGATGTTGCGTCAGGTGAACCTGAGCAAGGCGCAGGAGATGCTGGCGGAACTGATGAAGATCGATAACCCGCAGGTTATCCACAGCTCGCTGCAACTGGCGCTGAAGAATCTCGGGTTGGCGAAGATGAATTCGCCGGTGGTGACCAAGGCTCTCTAAAGATCAAAGGCCCCTCACCCTAGCCCTCCCGAAACGTCGGACCGCCCAGAGGGAGAGGGGACTGATTGGGGGATGCTGCAGAACTCCGTCGACCTGTAAGTGCTTTGCTGAATCCATAATCGACTCGATCTCTCAGGTCGATGTATACCGCAAGGCACTTCGGTCGGCCCCCTCTCCCTCCGGGAGAGGGCTGGGGTGAGGGGCTGCTGTTAGACACAAACCTCAACTTCCCCGAGATGCCCGCCATACGGCCCAAAACTGCGCTCCACCATCCGCCGCGTTCCGTCCGCCTGCACAACCAACGCTGTACTCGCCCGCGTTCCGTAACTTTGGCTGGCAATAAACACGCTCGACAGCAACGACTCCGTTGCCATGCCCACCCCGGTATCCGGCAACTCGGCCTCGGGGGCGGTCTGCGCATCGCTCAGCAAGGCCAGCAAGCGCTCAGGCTGCGGATCATCCAGCACCGCGCTCAACGCAGCCCTGGCCTTGAGCAGTTTCGGCCACGGCGTATCCAGCCCCGCGTTGGATAAACCATAAACCCCCGGCTGCAACATCACCGGCTCTGACGCCCGCGCATTGAAATGCCACAACTCATGGGCATTGCCCAGCAGCAGATTGAACCCGGCATATTCGGCGGCACGAGCCACCACATCGCTCAAATAATCATCAATCGACAGATCGCCCCCAAGAAACCGCGCCACCAGCTCGCCCCGGGATTTGGTCGCGGGCGGCTGTTGCGGATCGCGAATATTGGTCAGTGCGGCGAAGCGCCCGTTGGCGCCGATCCCCAGCCAGGTGCCGCCGGCCTCAAGATCGCGCCCGGCATGCACCTGTGACGCCTCGGGCCACGGCGCCAATGGCAGGCTGGGGCGGGCGTAGAACTCGTCGCGGTTGGCCGCGACGATCAGCGGCTGGGCATGGCCCGGGCGCCAGGCGAAAACAATCAGGCACATAAGGTGGTCCTTGTGTGTTTTTTGCCCACTCTACGCATCCGGCGTCCGTGCATCCATCGCCAGTGGAGCAGAAGGCTGCGCATCCGTTAACATGCCGCTCCTGTTTTGCCGACGCGTGCTGGAGACGGTCATGGAATTTCTGCTCTACCTGGCGCTCGGCGCCTGTGCGGGCGTGCTCGCCGGGCTGTTTGGCGTTGGCGGCGGGATCATCATCGTCCCGGTGCTGGTGTTCAGCTTCACTTTGCAGGGCTTCGATCAGTCGATTCTTACGCACCTGGCGGTGGGCACATCGCTGGCGACGATCATATTCACCTCGGTCAACGCCGTGCGTGAACATCACCGTCGCGGCGCGGTGCGCTGGGCGATTTTTCGCTGGATGACCGTGGGTATCCTGCTCGGTGCCGGTTTCGGAGCGCTGACTGCTGAAGCGATCTCCGGGCCGAACCTGCAAAAGATCATCGGTGTTTTCGCTCTGGTGATCGCCGTGCAACTGGCGCTGGATGTCAAACCCAAGGCCAGCCGAACGGTACCGGGCAAACTCGGTCTGACTGCCGCCGGTACGGTGATTGGCTGGGCGTCGGCGATTTTCGGTATTGGCGGCGGCTCGCTGACCGTGCCGTTTCTGACCTGGCGCAGCGTGCCGATGCAGCAGGCCGTGGCGACCTCATCGGCCTGTGGTCTGCCGATCGCTCTGGCCAGTGCAGCAAGTTTCATGATTCTGGGGTGGCACGATCCGTTGTTGCCGGCCCATAGTCTCGGTTTTGTTTATCTGCCGGCATTGTTGGGCATCGCCCTGACCAGCATGGTCTTCGCTCGGCTCGGCGCGCGTCTGGCGCACAGGTTGTCGCCGCGCTTGCTGAAAAGGCTGTTCGCCGCTTTGCTGTTCTGCGTGGGTTTGAGCTTTCTGCTCTGACCGCGTGGCAATCCTGGCTTAATCCTGAGGTGGCAGCGTCACCCGGGAATTTTGCTTTCAACTCTAACAAGGAGTCGCAATGCTGCCTTACCCGCAGATCGACCCGGTGGCCCTGGCCATCGGTCCGCTGAAAATCCACTGGTACGGTCTGATGTACCTGATCGGCATCGGCGGCGCGTGGCTGTTGGCGTCGCGCCGGCTCAACCGCTTCGACCCGACCTGGACCAAGGAGAAACTCTCCGATCTGGTGTTCTGGCTATCGATGGGCGTGATCGTTGGCGGCCGTCTGGGTTACGTGCTGTTCTATGACCTGAGCGCGTACCTGGCCAACCCGACGCTGATTTTCGAAGTGTGGAAGGGCGGCATGTCGTTCCACGGCGGATTCATCGGCGTGATGCTCGCGGCCTTGTGGTTCGGCAAGCGCAATGGCAAGTCGTTCTTCCAGCTGATGGACTTCGTCGCGCCGATGGTGCCGATCGGCTTGGGCGCCGGGCGCATCGGCAACTTCATCAACGCCGAGTTGTGGGGCAAGGCCACCGACGTGCCGTGGGCAATGGTGTTCCCGCCGTTCAGCGATCCGGCGCAGTTGCCGCGCCACCCGTCGCAGCTGTATCAGTTCGCCCTCGAAGGCGTGGCGCTGTTCCTGATCCTGTGGATCTTCTCGCGCAAACCGCGCCCGACCATGGCGGTCTCCGGCATGTTCGCGCTGTTCTACGGCATCTTCCGTTTCATCGTCGAGTTCGTCCGCGTCCCGGATGCTCAGCTCGGCTACTTGGCGTGGAACTGGCTGACCATGGGTCAGGTGCTCTGCGTGCCGATGATTGTCGGCGGGCTGTTGCTGATCTGGCTGGCCTATCGTCGCGCCCCGGCAGCGCCGCTCGCGCCGACGGCTTAAACTACGAACCCCGGCGCGCGACGCCGGGGCTCCAAGGACACAGGTACCTCATGAAGCAATATCTCGAACTGGTCTCGCACGTCATTCAGAACGGCACCAAACAGGCCAACCGCACCGGTATCAACACCATCAGTTTCCCGGGAGCGATGCTGCGTTTCGATCTGCAGGAAGGCTTCCCGGCGATCACCACGCGCAAAATGGCCTTCAAATCGGCCATCGGCGAGATGTGCGGCTTTCTGCGTGGCGTGAACAACGCCGCTGAATTCCGCGCGCTGGGCTGCAAGGTCTGGGACCAGAACGCCAACGAAAACGCGCAGTGGCTGGCCAACCCGTTCCGTCAGGGCGACGACGACCTCGGTGAAATCTACGGCGTGCAATGGCGCAAGTGGCCGGCGTACAAGCAGATCCCGCTGAGCAACACCGCTGCCATCGAACAGACCCTGAGCAACGGCTACAAGCAGATCGCTCAGGGCGAAGAAGACGGCCAGGCCTACGTCGTGCTGTACAAGGCGATCGACCAGGTACGCCAGTGCGTCGACACGATCATCAAGGATCCGGGCAGCCGCCGCATTCTGTTCCACGGCTGGAACGTCGCCCAGCTCGATGAAATGGCCCTGCCGCCATGCCACCTGCTGTACCAGTTCCACCCGAATGTCGAGACCAAAGAGATTTCTCTGACCCTCTACATCCGTTCCAACGATCTGGGCCTGGGCACGCCGTTCAACCTTACCGAAGGCGCCGCACTGCTGAGCCTGATCGGTCGCCTGACCGGTTACACGCCGCGCTGGTTCACCTATTTCATCGGCGATGCGCACGTCTACGAAAACCACCTGGACATGCTCAACGAACAGCTCAAGCGCGAGCCGTTTGCCATGCCGAAACTGAAAATCTCCGACCGCGTGCCGGAGTTTGCCAAGACTGGTGTATATCAGCCGGAGTGGCTGGAGCTGGTGGAACCGAGCGATTTCTCGCTGGAAGGCTACGAGCACCACCCACCAATGACCGCGCCGATGGCGGTCTAAACCACACCGCAATATCCCTGTGGGAGCGAGCCTGCTCGCGAAGAGGGCGTGTCAGTCACAGATGTGTCGACTGATACACCGCTCTCGCGAGCAGGCTCGCTCCCACATTTGTTTTTGCGGTGTGCTTAGTGGCCGTGGCTACGGCCGACGTGGGAATGCTCAACTTCGGTCGCGACAACCCCGCCACTCACCTCCAGCCGCTGCAAGATCCCGCATTGATCCGCCTCCGGCCCTTCGCCACAGCGTTGGCGCAGGTCGAGCAGTTGTGTCTGCAACGCCAATAACCCATCAATCCGCGCCTTCACGTGCTGAATATGTTCGTCGATCAGCGCATTGACGCTCTCGCACTGATCCTGCGGGCTGTCGCGCAGGGCGAGCAGGCTGCGGATTTCTTCGAGGGTCATGTCGAGGGTGCGGCAGTTGCGGATGAAGGTCAGGCGCTCGGCGTGGGCCTGGGTGTAGACGCGGTAGTTGCCGTCGCTGCGCGCCGGTTCCGGCAGGAGGTTTTCGCGCTCGTAGTAGCGGATGGTTTCAACCGCACAGTCGGTGAGTTTCGCCAGTTCGCCGATCTTCATGACCGCCATCTCCAAAAGGGTGCTTGACCCTATAGTGGCTACAGGGTCTTTACTTGGCAACAGGCACCTTCATGGACGCGACCAATGAGCGATTCCCTGCACACCCACAAGCCCGGCGACGGTCACGATCACAGTCATAAATTGCAGCCCGTGCATAAACATGCGCATGGCGGCGATTCCTGCTGCTCGTCAAAAGCCGCCGCACCTGCGCGGGTGCAACTGAGCGAAAAGACCAGCGCCGACGCGCGCCTGAGCAGCTTCCGCATCGAGGCGATGGACTGCCCGACCGAGCAGACGCTGATCCAGAACAAACTGGGTAAACTGGCCGGCGTGCAGCAGCTGGAATTCAACCTGATCAACCGCGTACTTGGCGTGACCCACAATCTGCCGGGCACCGAGCCGATCACCGAAGCGATCAAGTCCCTCGGCATGCACGCCGAGCCGCTCGAGGCGGGTGTCGACGCGCCAGTACCGGCAGCGGTGAAAAAACACTGGTGGCCATTGGCGCTGTCCGGCTTGACCGCGCTGGGCGCCGAAGTCATTCATTTCACCAGCGCCGCGCCGGACTGGGTGGTGGCAGTCGTTGCGCTGGTGTCGATCCTCAGCGGCGGCCTCGGCACTTATAAAAAGGGCTGGATCGCCCTGAAGAACCGCAATCTCAACATCAATGCGCTGATGAGCATCGCCGTGACGGGCGCGATCCTCATCGGCCAGTGGCCGGAAGCGGCGATGGTGATGTTCCTGTTCACCGTCGCCGAGCTGATTGAGGCGCGCTCGCTGGATCGTGCACGCAATGCGATCAGCGGCTTGATGCAGATGACCCCGGAGCAGGCCACGGTATTGCAGGCTGACGGCAACTGGCGCGAACAAGAGGTGAAAAGCGTCGATCTCGGCGCCCGCGTGCGGGTGAAACCCGGCGAGCGCATCGCGCTGGACGGCGCGGTGGTCAACGGCAGCTCGACCATCGACCAGGCGCCGATCACCGGCGAAAGCCTGCCGGTGGAAAAAACCGTCGGTGACAAAGTCTTCGCTGGCACCATCAATCAGGCCGGTTCGCTGGAATATACGGTGACCGCTGCGGCGAACAATTCGACCCTGGCGCGGATCATTCACGCCGTCGAACAGGCCCAGGGCGCGCGGGCGCCGACTCAGCGCTTCGTTGATCAATTCTCGAAAATCTACACCCCGGCGGTCTTCGTCTTCGCCTTGGCCGTGGCGATCATCCCGCCGTTGTTCATGGGCGCGGCGTGGTTCGACTGGATCTACCGCGCGCTGGTGCTGCTGGTGGTGGCTTGTCCGTGCGCACTGGTGATTTCCACCCCGGTGACCATCGTCAGTGGCCTCGCGGCGGCGGCGCGCAAGGGCATTCTGGTCAAGGGCGGCGTGTATCTGGAGGGCGGCTTCAAGCTCGATTATCTGGCGCTGGACAAGACCGGCACGATCACCCACGGCAAACCGGTACAGACCGATTACCTGTCACTCGACCCGACGGCCGATGCCAGCGCACCGGCAATCGCCGCCGCGCTGGCCGGGCGCTCCGATCACCCGGTGTCGTTGGCCATCGCCAACGCCGCTGTGGATAAAAACCTCGCCGCGCTGACTGTGGATAACTTCGCCGCGCTGGGCGGGCGGGGCGTCAAAGGCGACATCAACGGCCAGACTTATCACTTGGGCAACCATCGTCTGGTCGAAGAGCTTGGCCTGTGCTCACCGCAGCTGGAAGAGAAGCTGTTCGCCCTGGAAAAGCAGGGCAAATCCGTGGTGTTGCTGCTCGACAAATCAGGCCCGCTGGCGCTGTTCGCCGTGGCCGACACGGTCAAGGAAACCAGCCGCGAAGCGATTCGTCAGTTGCATGAACTCGGCGTGAAAACCCTGATGCTGACCGGCGACAACGTCCACACCGCGCAAGCGATTGCCGCCCAGGTCGGCATCGACGAGGCGCGCGGCGATTTGCTGCCGACCGACAAGCTGCAAGCGATTGAAGATTTGTACAAGCTGGGCCACCGGGTCGGTATGGTCGGCGATGGCATCAACGACGCCCCGGCACTGGCCCGCGCCGAGATCGGTTTCGCCATGGCCGCCGCCGGCACCGACACCGCGATCGAAACCGCCGATGTCGCACTGATGGACGACGATCTGCGCAAGATCCCCGCATTCATCAGCCTGTCGCGCAACACCGCCAGCATCCTGAAACAGAACATCGCACTGGCGCTGGTGATCAAGGCGATCTTTCTTGCGGTAACCTTTGCCGGGCTCGCCACCATGTGGATGGCGGTGTTTGCCGATATGGGTGTGAGCCTGCTGGTGGTGTTCAACGGTTTGCGCCTGCTGCGCAAATAGATGAGGAAAGACTGTGCTGAGTGCCGAGCTGAAAGCGTTTTACATGGTCGCCCGCTTGGGCAGCATTACGCTGGCGGCGAAAAAACTCGGCCTCAGCCAACCGACCGTGACCACGCAGATCCGCAATCTGGAAAGTCAGTATTCGGTGGAACTGTTCTACCGGGGCGGGCGCCGTTTAAGCGTCAGTGACGAAGGCGCGCGCTTGCTGCCGATGGTCAAGACCCTGTTGCAGCAAGAGGCCGACATCGAGTTTTTCCTGCGCAACAGCGGCCAGGTGCAGGGCACGCTGCGCATTGCCGCGACGGCGCCCTATTACATCCTCGATCTGGTGAAGACCTTCCGCGAGCGTTTGCCGCAGGTGGAAGTGTCGGTGGAGATCGGCAATTCGCAGCAAGTGCTGGAAGCGCTGGAGGATTACCGCGTGGATGTCGCGGCGTCGTCACAGCTGCTCGACGATGCGCGGTTGATTCGCCGGGTACTCGGCACCGATCCGCTGGTGCTGGCGGTGCATCGCAATCATCCGTTGGCCTCGTTGGAGCATGTGAGGCTGAACGCGCTGGCCGGGCATACGTTGTTGATGCGCGAGCCGGGTTCGACCACGCGGCGGTTGACCGAAGAGTTGCTGGCCAGCGCCGGAGTGAGCTTCGGACCGCTGTTGGAAATCGGCAGCCGCGAGTCGATCCGCGAAGCGGTGCTGCGCAATATCGGCATCAGCATCATTGCCCGGCAGGAAGTGCCGCATGATCCGCAATTGCGCGTGCTGACCATCGAGAATGCGCCGCAGATTCCGGAGTATCTGTATTGCCTCAAAGAGCGCAAGGGTGCGCGTCTGCCGGCGGCGTTCCTCGGCTTGGCACAAGAGATGTCTCCGGCATGAGACCTTCAATGTCTGAGAAGGCCTCTTCGCGAGCAGGCTCGCTCCCACATTGGATTTGGGTTGTGAACACGATCCCCTGTGGGAGCGAGCCTGCTCGCGAAGGCGTCAGCCCAGGCAAAACACAATCTGAACCAAAATCCCCGAATACCACTATCAGCCGTTTTTGCCTCGCTGCCACATGACGGACGCATTACAACTCTAGGATTGGCCTCATCCGTTTGCTGAGGTCCGTCCATGAATCCTGCCATCGCAACTGCCCTGACCAACCCCGGCGCGCCGATGAAAGTGCGCGGCGTGCACAAGCGTTTCGGTGCGTTCACTGCGCTGGATAACGTCTCCCTTGATGTCGCCGCCGGCGAACTGGTGTGTCTGCTCGGCCCGTCGGGCTGTGGCAAGACCACGTTGTTGCGCTGCATCGCCGGGCTGGAGCAGCAGGACAGTGGCGAGCTGTACCTGGGCGATCGCGATGTCTCGCACCTCGCCCCGCAAGCACGGGATTACGGGATTCTGTTCCAGTCCTACGCGCTGTTCCCGAATCTGACGGTCGAGGCGAACATTGCCTACGGCCTCGCCGGCAGCGGTCGCGATGAAGTGCGCCGGCGTGTCGGCCAGATGCTGGAACTGGTCGGCCTCACTGGCAGTGAGAAAAAATACCCCGGCCAACTGTCCGGCGGTCAGCAACAGCGGGTCGCGCTGGCTCGCGCATTGGCGCCGGCACCGTCGCTGCTGTTGCTGGATGAACCGATGTCGGCTCTCGACGCGCGGGTGCGCGAGCATCTGTGCACTGAGCTGCGTCAGCTGCAACGCAACCTCGGCATCACCACGCTGATGGTCACGCACAATCAGGACGAAGCGATGCTGATGGCCGATCGCATCGCGGTCATGAATAACGGCCGCGTCGAGCAGTACGCCACGCCGCAGGAAATCTACAACCGTCCAGCCACGCCGTTCGTGGCCGAGTTTGTCGGCCAGGGCAACTGGCTGCCGTTCCAGCGCAGCAGCGATAGTCACGCCCAGGTCGGCGGGATGAATCTGCGCCTGGCCGAGGGCAGCGTACACGGCGCTTCGGGTCGACTGTTCTGCCGCCCGGAGGCGATCAACGTCAATCCGCTGGTGCACGAAGAAAACCTGTTCCCGGCCAGGGTTCGCGAAATCACTTTCCTCGGCAATCGCTGCCGGATGAGCTTCGAACTTGATCAATTGCCGGGCCACGCACTGCTCGCCGAAATCGCGCCAGAAGCCATGCCGCGCCTCGGCGCCCAGCAGATCATGGTCGCCTTGCCGCCGCGCAGTTTGCAGGTGTTCGCCTGATGAACAGCAACCTCGCGCTGCCGCTACCGCACAAGCAGGTGCGACAGTCTTCGAAAGCCGAGATCGGCGATCGCCTGTTCGTGGTCGGCGGCAAAGTCGTTCTGCTGGTGTTGCTCGGCCTCGCGGTGCTGCTGCCGTTGTTGGCGATCTTCTGGCGCGGCTTCAGCAATGACGCCGGGCAGGGCGGTGGCTGGCTCGCGGCGAAAGAGTTGGTGACCAGTGCCAATTTCCATTGGTTGCTCGGCAACAGCCTGAAAGTGTCCCTCAGCGTTGCGGCCATTGTCGTACCGCTGGCCTACCTGTTTGCCTACGCGCTGCAACGCACGCTGATTCCGGGCAAAGGCATCTGGCGCGGGATCTCCCTGCTGCCGCTGATGGCGCCGTCGATGCTGCCGGGGATTGCGCTGGTCTATCTGTTCGGCAATCAGGGCATGCTGCGTGGGTTGCTCTCGGACAATATCTACGGGTTCTGGGGCATTGTGCTGGGCGAGGTGATCTACACCTTTCCCCATGCGCTGATGATTTTGCTCTCGGCATTGTCGCTGGCCGATGCGCGGCTTTTCGATGCCGCATCGAGCATGGGCGCCAGCCCTGCGAAGGCGTTTCGCAGCATCACCTGGCCGGCGACCCGTCAGGCGGTGTTCGCCGCGTTCTGTCTGGTGTTCACCCTGACCATCACCGATTTCGGCGTGCCGGTGGTGGTCGGTGGCGACTATCAAGTGTTGGCGCTGGAAGCCTACAAAGCCGTGGTCGGCCAGCAGCAATTCGGTCGCGGCGCGTTGATCGGCATGGTGCTGTTGCTGCCGGCGCTGTTCAGTTTCGGTGTCGATGCCTGGTTGCGTCGCCGCCATGGCGACTCCATGAGCGGACGCGCGCAGGTGTTCAAACCGCTGCCGTGCAAGCTGCGCGACGGCTGCTATCTGGCCATTGTTTTGCTGATCAGCGCGGCGTTGATTCTGGTGTTCGGCATGGCGGTGTTTTCGTCGCTGGTGAAGTTCTGGCCGTACAACCTGTCGCTGTCGCTCAACCACTATCAGTTCAACGATACCGCCGGCGGTGGCTGGCTCGCCTACGGCAACAGTCTGAAGATGGCGCTGGGCACGGCGCTGATTGGCAGTGTGCTGATTTTTACCGGCGCCTATCTGATGGAGAAAACCCGCACTCAGCGCGGGCTGAACCTGGCTTTGCGTATGCTCAGCTTCGTGCCGATGGCGGTGCCGGGGCTGGTGCTGGGCCTGGGTTACGTCTTCTTCTTCAACCTCAGCGGCAATCCGCTGCACGTGCTCTACGGGACGATGACGCTGCTGATCGTCTGCACCATTGCGCACTACCTGACCACCGCACAAATGACCGCGACCACCGCGCTGCGCCAGCTCGATGCTGAGTTCGAGGCTGCGGCGCTGTCGCTGAAGGCGCCGCTGTACCGGCATTACCTGCGCGTGACTGTGCCGATCTGCCTGCCGGCGCTGCTGGACATCGTGCGCTACCTGTTCGTCTCGGCGATGACCACGGTTTCCGCCGCGATCTTCCTCTACAGCCCCGACACCATCCTCGCGGCGGTGGCGGTGCTGAACATGGACGATGCCGGCAACGTTGGCGGCGCGGCGGCGATGTCGACCCTGATTCTGTTCACTTCGGCCGGCGTGTCCTTGCTGCTGGCGTGGGCTTCGCGCGGTTTGCTGCGCCGTTCCCAGGCCTGGCGGCAAACCGCGCCCGGTCACTGATTGCAACTCCGTTCAACTCATCTACAGGAAAACGCTCATGTTCAAGCCTATGGCCCTGGCCGCTGCTGTGCTCGCGACTTTCAGCCTGAATGCCTTTGCGGCAAAAACCGAGTTGACGGTGTACACCGCACTCGAAGCCGAACAGTTGAAGTCCTACAAGGACGCTTTCGAAAAGGCCAACCCGGACGTCGAGATCAAGTGGGTGCGCGATTCCACCGGGATCATCACCGCCAAACTACTCGCCGAAAAGGCTCGTCCGCAGGCTGACGCGGTGTGGGGCCTGGCTGCGTCGAGCCTGGCGATTCTCGATCAGCAAGGCATGCTGCAAAGCTATGCACCGAAGGATCTGGCCAAGATCGGCGCGAATTACCGCGACGCCGCCAACCCGCCAGCCTGGGTCGGCATGGATGTGTGGGCCGCGACCATTTGCTTCAACACCGTCGAAGCCGAGAAGCAGGGGCTGAGCAAACCGGTCAGTTGGCAGGACCTGACCAAGCCTGAGTACAAGGGCAAGATCGTCATGCCCAATCCGGCGTCGTCCGGCACCGGTTTCCTCGACGTCAGCGCCTGGCTGCAAACCTTCGGCGAGAAACAGGGCTGGGCCTACATGGACGGCTTGCACCAGAACATCGGCCAGTACGTTCACTCCGGTTCCAAGCCGTGCAAACTGGCGGCGGCGGGGGAGTTTCCGATCGGGATTTCCTTTGAATATCCAGCCGTACAGTTGAAACGCCAGGGCGCGCCACTGGACATCATTCTGCCGAAGGAAGGTCTGGGCTGGGAGATCGAAGCGACAGCGGTGATCAAAGGCACGCCGCACGAAGAAGCGGCGAAGAAGCTCGCTGACTTCTCCGCCAGCGCCGAGGCGATGGATCTGTACAAGGAAAACTTCGCTGTTCTTGCGCAGCCGGGGATTGCCAAGCCGCAAACCGAATTGCCAGCCGACTATGAGCAGCGCCTGATCAAGAACGACTTTGCCTGGGCCTCAAAGAATCGCGACGAGATCCTGGCTGAATGGCGCAAGCGGTATGACGGCAAGTCCGAGAAAGTTGTCGCCAAGTAAGATCTTTATCGACTGACAAGGCCTCTTCGCGAGCAGGCTCGCTCCCACAGTTGCAATGCTGTCCCCTGTGGGAGCGAGCCTGCTCGCGAAAGCGGTTTCTCATTCAGAGCACCTCTTCATGACACAACCCAAAGACCTGCTCATCATCGGCGCTGGCATCCTCGGTCTGTCCCACGCCTATGCTGCTGCCAAACGCGGCCTGAAAGTTGCGGTATTCGAACGCACCGCCACGCCCCTCGGCGCTTCGGTGCGCAACTTCGGCCAGGCGCTGGTGACCGGTCAGCCGCCCGGCATCATGCTCGAACTGGCCAAGGCCAGCCGCGAGGTCTGGGGCGACTGGGCGCAACTTGCCGGCCTGCAGATCAAGCGCAACGGCTCATACCTGTTCGCCCGCAGCGCGGCCGAAGAATACTTGCTCGAAGCCTTCTGCGCCGACCGCGCGGTCGAGCATGGCTACAACGTCGAGCTGCTGCGCGGCGCGGCGTTGCGTGATCTCTATGGCGGCCAGTTCAGCCATCACCGCGCCGCGCTGCACGGTATCGATGATCAGCAGTTGTACTCGCGCGAAGCGATTCCGGCGCTGATCGATTATTTGCGCCGAGATCTGGGCGTCGAGTTTCACTTTTCCACGCTGGTGCGCGACGTCGAGCCGGGGCGTCTGCACAGCACCGCCGGCAGTTTTACCGGCAAGCAGATCATCGTCTGCTCCGGCCACGATTATCAGACCCTGCTGGCCGAGCCGATTGCCGCGCTCAATCCGCAGATCTGTCGTTTGCAAATGCTCCGCGCCAGACCGCAGGCCGGTCTCAATCTGCAACACGCCGTGCTCACCGGCCTGAGCTGCGTGCACTACGGCGCTTTCGCCGATCTGCCGGAAGCCGCAGCGGTGCAGGCGCAGATCCTCCGTGAACAACCGCACCTGCACGCTAACGGCATTCACTTGCTGATCAGTCCGACGCCGTATGGCGAGTTGATCATCGGCGATTCGCATCATTACGGCAGCGATGCTTCACCGTTCAACGCCGAACAGGTCGACAACTGGATGCTCGAACTCGCCGAGCAGACGCTGGGCTGCCAGGTGCAAGTGGTCGAACGCTGGCAGGGCGTCTATGGTTCTCGGGGGCCAGGGCCGTTTTCATTCCTGCGTCCGGCACCGGGCCTGAGCGTGGCGCTGATGCACACCGGCGTCGGCATGAGCGTCGGCCCGGCGCTGGCCGAACGCAACATCGCGCAGTTACTGGAGGAGGCATGAATCACGAACAGGTGATTGCCCGGGTGTTCGGCCTGTATGAACGCTTCGGCGCCAGCGATTACATCGGCGAACCGGTGTCGCAGCTCGAGCACATGTCCCAGGCCGCAGAACTGGCCATGGCTGAAGGCTGTGACGATGAAGTGGTGCTGGCGGCGTTCTTTCATGACATCGGCCATTTGTGTGCCGAGGGCGCGGAAAACATGGGCGGTTATGGCGTGGTCAGCCATGAACGGCTCGGTGCCGACTATCTGCGTGAGGCAGGTTTCAGCGAACGGCTGGCGCGACTGGTGGAATATCACGTCCAGGCCAAACGCTATCTGACCTTACGCGAGCCGGGCTATTACGCGCGGTTGAGTGAGGCGAGTCGGCGCACCCTGGAATATCAGGGCGGGGTAATGAGCGAGGCTGAGGCGGATACGTTTGCGGCTGATCCGTTATGTGCGCTGAGTTTGCGCATGCGGTGTTGGGATGAGTTGGCGAAGGAGGTTGCAGTGCCGCTGGTGGATCTGAGTGTGTTAAAGCGCAAGGCTGAGAAATTGTTGTCGGCTGAGTGATTGCAGCCCTCACCCCAGCCCTCTCCCGGAGGGAGAGGGAGCTGATCTCCATGCTTTTCAAACCTGAGTTCGACTGGATATCTCAGGTCGGTGTATGACCCAAGAGCAACACAGTCGGCCCCCTCTCCCTCCGGGAGAGGGCTGGGGTGAGGGGGTAGCGATCTAAAGCTCAAGCACCCGATCAACCAACGCCTCAACCTGCTCCTGCCTTTCCGCCTGATTCAACTTCGCCTGCGGATTGAGCGACGACCACTGCGGATGCGCGCGCGCCTTGTTCAGCGCTTCCGGCAACTTGCCTTCGCGCCAGGTCTTGTCCAGAGGCGTGGCCACCTGAATGCTGTCCATCGCCGCATGCCCGCGCTGATCCAGGGCCAGCAGCAACTGGCGCTGGCGCAACGCCAACAGGCGCAGCACGGCGTCATCCACTGTCAATTCCCGCTGGCCTTTGATCTTGCCGAGCAGGCGACTGCCATAACTGCGCGCGGTTTGCAGTGCGCCACCGGCAATCGCGCCGGCCAGTGCCGCCGCGCCAAGGGTAATCCCGCCGACCAGCAAATCCACCCCAGCCCCGGCCGCTGCACCGGCAGCAATGCCGCCGCCGACGCGCACGCCGAGTTGCTTTAGGGTTTCCGGGTTGAACAGATCATCGCCCCAGCGCCCGTCGAGCAACGGCAAGTCACTGGCCGCCGCGTCCTGCGGGCGAAACGCGTAGAGCTTGAGCAGCGCCTCAACGCACTTCTGCTCACGCTGACGTACGGCTTTGCGCAGTTCGCTGATCGCCTGCTGTTCCTGCTCGGCTTCGCTGACCACACTGCGTCGGCACGCAGCGCAGTCGATCAGCAATTCGGCAATCAAGCGCGCGGCGCTTTGCTGACGGGCGAGGCGCTGCGCCTGCTGGTCGGCGATCAACCGCTCCAGTTGCGGCCGGGCGTTTTCCAATAGCAGGGCGAGGCTCTCGTACAAGCGCCGCTCGCCATCCTCGGGCGGCGCGACGCTGTCGAAACGTACCAACGCATGCAGCCCCAACCGCGCCAGCGCTTCACGCCAATCGGGTTCGCGATGGTTGGCGCTGCTGACGAAATTCAGCACCGGCAGCAGCGGTTTGCCACAACTGGCGAGCACTTCCAGTTCGTCGCGGTACTTGGCCAGCACCGGTTCGCGGGCGTCGATCACATACAGACCAGCGTCGGAGGCCAGCAGTTGTCGCAGTACCTTGGCTTCCTGTTCGAAACGCTGGCGCGCCTCGCTGCCGTCGAGAAACCGCGCCAATCGTGCCGGGCCGTCGAGGCGTTCGCCGGGGCGTTCCAGACGCTCGAGAAAATCCAGCAGGGCGATCGCATCTTCCAGCCCCGGCGTGTCGTACAGATCGAGCAACGGCTCGCCATCCACCGACAACCGCGCGCCTTCGACATGCCGGGTGGTGCTCGGCCGGTGCGAGACTTCGCCGAAGCCGACGTCACGGGTCAGCGTGCGCAGCAGCGAGGTCTTGCCGACGTTGGTGTGGCCAACCACTGCCAGTTTCAGCGGGGCCTTGCGTGCATCAGTCATGTCCGCTCTCCAGCCAGTTCATCGGCGCGCAATCGGCGAATGGCAGTTCCAGCTGTTGCAGCGCCGCGTGCCAGTCACCCAGACGTTGCCCGTCCAGCGCTTCGCCAGGCGGCGCTTGCAGCAGCCAGATGCGAGTGGCGCCGGCGTTGCGCGCGAGTTCGGCGATCAGCGCGAGGCTGCCGCGATCCGGCGAACGTCGCGGATCACAGGCGATGGCCAGCCGCGCCGGCGGGAAGCGACTGAGTTGTTCGAGCAGCTTGTGCCGCGATTCGCGGCTGTCGAGGATGCCCGCGTTGCTGACGTTTTTCGGCAGCACGGGTGGCCACGGACGCTGTTCGTCCAACTCAATCGCCACCAGCAGCGCGCCTTCACTGGCCAGTTCGCCGACGTTGCTTTCGACGCGATGCAGTTGCGCCGGCTCCGGGTCGTTGACACCAAGGCGCTCGCTGGTCGGCATCAGCCTTTCGCGCAGTTGCGCGTAGCCGGGCAGGTTCAGATCCAGGCGCAGCGCAGCTTTGCCGCGGTTCCAGCGCCACAGGCAGAACAGCGCGAGCAGCAGGCGCGGCAGCACGCCGTAGACCACCAGCACGCCGACCAGCCAGGTCGCCCAGGCTTGTCGTGCGCTTTCAATATCCAGTGCGCCGTCGCCGCTGGCGCGGATCATTTCCTCGGTCGGCACATTGAAGCCGAGCAGCGCCGGCAGATAGCCAAGGGCCTGGGTGACATGGATAAAGGTGTCGGCGCCGAGGATCGTGGTTTCCCAGACAAAGCCATAGCGCCGCGTGGCCATCAGCGTCAGCAGCAGAATCAACGCGCTGAGCATCGCCAGCAGCCACAGGCCATTGACCAACGCGCCGAGCGCCCAGCGGTTGAGTTTCTTGCGTTGCAGCAGCAACAGCAGGGCCGGCGCCAGTTGCGCGGCTTTGGTGTCGCGAGCGAATTTTTCGCTGAGCCACAGCCACAAGCGCCCGAGGGTGGCGCCGTGTTCGCCAGCGAAAATCAAGCCCAGCGCCCAGCTCAGCAGCAAAATCATATTGATCCCGAGCAGACTGCCCAGCGCCCAGAACACATTCACCGGCGTCTGCCCAAGTGCGGCGAATGCCAGGCCGGCGCCGCTGAGCACGGCGACAATCATCAACAGCACCAGCGCCAGGCGCGCGCCTTGCAGCCAGTGCTTGAGGGCGGCGGTCAGCCCGTCACGCTCGGCCAGCCATAGCGCCCGGCGCGCAATGCGGCTCGGCAGATCGCCACCAGCGGCGCGGGCCAGACGATTGGCTTCCAGGTCATCCAGCGGCCCCGCGTGTTCTTCGCGCAGGCGGATGGTTTCGGTGAGCCAGAGGTTTTGCAGTGGAGTCAGTTCAGTCACGCGGCGTCCCGTCGCTAAATCGAGCGCTGAGCATAACCGCTGTGGCGCTTATCGGGGTAAGCGCGGCTCTGGTATCCTCGCCGGCATGACTAAATCACTGCCCCTCAGCCTGATCGCAGCCCTCGGTGAAAACCGCGTGATCGGCGTCGACAACAGCATGCCCTGGCACCTGCCGGGGGACTTCAAATACTTCAAGGCGACCACGCTCGGCAAGCCGATCATCATGGGTCGCAAGACCTGGGATTCGCTCAGTCGGCCATTGCCGGGGCGCTTGAACATCGTGGTCAGCCGCCAGACCGATCTGCAGCTCGAAGGCGCCGAGGTCTATCCGTCGCTGGAAGCCGCCGTGGCGCGCGCCGAGGAATGGGCGAAAGCCCAGGGCGTTGATGAACTGATGCTGATTGGCGGCGCGCAGTTGTATGCGCAGGGACTGGCGCAGGCCGATCGGCTGTACCTGACCCGCGTGGCGCTGAGCCCGGAAGGGGATGCGTGGTTTCCGGAGTTTGATCTGAGCGAATGGAAGCTGGTGTCGGATGTACCGAATCCGGCAGAGGGCGATAAACCTGCATATAGCTTTGAGGTTTGGGAGAAAGCCTAACAGCTTCGCGAGCAGGCTCGCTCCCACAGGGGAACGCATTTCAGTGTGGGAGCGAGCCTGCTCGCGAAGAGGCCCGCTCAGTCGCTGAGAAGCTTAAGCCTGGGCCAACTCTGCGTGTTCATCGGCATCCAGCAGCGCTTTATCAGTCTGCTGCATGACCTGACTGGTAATCGCCCCAGCGGTAATCGAGCCACTCACGTTCAACGCGGTGCGACCCATATCGATCAGCGGCTCGACCGAAATCAGCAACGCCACCAGTGACACCGGCAGGCCCATCGCTGGCAGCACGATCAGTGCGGCGAACGTCGCGCCTCCACCCACTCCGGCGACACCGGCCGAACTCAACGTGACAATCGCTACCAGCGTCGCGATCCACAGCGGATCCAGCGGGTTGATGCCGACCGTTGGTGCCACCATCACCGCCAACATCGCCGGGTACAGGCCGGCACACCCGTTCTGGCCGATGGTCGCACCGAACGAGGCAGCGAAACTGGCGACTGACGACGGAATGCCCAGACGACGGGTCTGCGCTTCGATGCTCAGCGGAATGGTTGCCGCGCTGGAGCGGCTGGTGAAGGCGAAGGTCAGCACCGGCCAGATCTTGCGGAAGAAGCGCAGCGGGTTGATCCCGGCGGCCGACACCAGCACGCCGTGCACGACGAACATCAGGCCCAGGCCGATATACGAGACCACGACGAAACTGCCCAGCTTGATGATGTCCTGCAGGTTGGAACCGGCGACCACTTTGGTCATCAGCGCCAGCACACCGTACGGGGTCAGCTTCATCACCAGACGCACCAGACGCATCACCCAGGCTTGCAGGGTGTCGATGGCGTTGATCACTTTCTGACCTTTCTCGACGTCGTCCTTGAGCAGTTGCAGCGCGGCAACCCCGAGGAACGCGGCGAAGATCACCACACTGATGATCGAGGTCGGCTTGGCCCGGGCCAGGTCGGCGAACGGGTTCTGCGGAATGAACGACAGCAGCAATTGCGGCACATTCAGGTCGGCGACCTTGCCGGCGTAGTCGTTCTGAATGGTTTGCAGGCGCGCCATTTCCTGAGTGCCGGCGATCAGACCTTCAGCGCTGAGGCCGAACAGGTTGGTCAGGCCGATGCCGATCAGCGCTGCGATGGCGGTGGTAAACAGCAGCGTGCCGATGGTCAGGAAACTGATCTTGCCCAGCGACGAGGCGTTGTGCAGGCGGGCGACGGCGCTGAGGATCGAAGCGAACACCAGCGGGATCACGATCATTTGCAGCAACTGCACGTAACCGTTGCCGACCAGATCGAACCAGCCGATCGAGGCTTTCAGCACCGGGTTGCCAGCACCGTAAATCGTGTGCAGCGCGACGCCGAACGCCACGCCGAGGACCAGTGCGAGCAGGACTTTTTTCGCCAGGCTCCAGGTGGTGTGGCGGGTCTGCGCCAGACCGAAGAGCAGGGCGAGGAACACCAGCAAGTTGAGAATCAGCGGTAGATTCATGAGAACTCCAGTAAAGACTGTGCCAACAGCCATCCGGGGCTGCTGCGAACCGGCAAGCCTAACAGCTTGATTTGCAATGATTTAATACCAAAATGGCTGGGCATCCGTCGTTTTTGGAATAAGCGCGTGTCGCTGTCGGCAATGCATCTGGCGCGCAGGGGACGCAGGCGGTCGCTGACAGGCGAGGGTTGTCACACTGATTTGTTAGCGTCGAACTCTTTGCATCGGGGAGTAGCGCTATGAGAATTGCACGCACGTTGTTGGCTGTAGCACTGGCGGCTGGCCTCGCCGGCCATGTATTCGCCACGGACCTCAAGCATTGGCCGGCGGATCAGGCCAAGGCGCTGGACGCGATGATTGCCGCCAACGCCAACAAGGGTAATTACGCGGTGTTCGACATGGACAACACCAGTTACCGCTACGACCTCGAAGAATCCTTGCTGCCGTTCATGGAAAACAAAGGCCTTATTACCCGCGACAAGCTCGACCCCTCGCTGAAACTGATGCCCTTCAAGGACACCGCCGAGCACAAGGAAAGCCTGTTCAGTTATTACTACCGGCTCTGCGAAGTCGACGACATGGTCTGCTACCCGTGGGTGGCGCAGGTGTTCTCTGGCTTCACCCTCAAGGAACTCAAGGGCTACGTTGACGAGCTGATGGCTTCGGGCAAACCGGTGCCGGCGACGTATTACGAAGGCGATGTGGTGAAGAAGCTCGATGTCAATCCGCCGAAGATCTTCACTGGCCAGCAGGAGCTGTACAACAAGCTGATGGAGAACGGCATCGAGGTCTACGTGATGACCGCCGCCTCCGAGGAACTGGTGCGTATGGTCGCGGCGGATCCCAAGTACGGTTACAACGTCAAACCGCAGAACGTCATTGGCGTTTCACTGCTGCTCAAGGATCAGAAGACCGGCGAGCTGACCACTGCGCGCAAACAGATCACTGCTGGCAAATATGACGAGAAGGCCAACCTCGGCCTGGAGCTGACGCCGTACCTGTGGACCCCGGCAACGTGGATGGCCGGCAAGCACGCAGCGATCCTGACCTATATCGATGAATGGAAAAAACCGGTACTGGTCGGCGGCGATACCCCGACGAGCGACGGTTACATGCTGTTCCACGATGTCGATGTGGCCAAGGGCGGCATTCACTTGTGGATCAACCGCAAGGACAAGTACATGACGCAAATCAACGGCATGATGGCCAGGCACGCGGCGGCGCAGGCCAAGGAAGGCTTGCCGGTGACGGCGGACAAGAACTGGGTGATCGTCAAACCGGAAGACATCCAGTAAGCCACGATCGCATGTAGGAGCTGCCGAAGGTTACGATCTTTTGATCTTGTTTTGGATCGTTCCCACGCTCTGCGTGGGAATGCAGCCCGTGACGCTCCGCGTCACTGGACGCGGAGCGTCCCTTGAGACATTCCCACGCAGAGCGTGGGAACGATCAGCCCCGCACATGGCGGGGCATTTTTGCATCGACGATTTGACGGTTACAGCCCGTCGAGCATCGCTTTGTTACGCACCGCGCCCTTGTCGGCACTGGTCGCCAGCAGGGCATAGGCCTTGAGCGCGGTGGTCACTTTGCGTGGACGCACCTCGACCGGTTTCCAGCCTTTCTTGTCCTGCTCGGCACGGCGTGCCGCCAGTTCTTCGTCGCTGACCAACAGGTTGATCGAGCGGTTCGGAATGTCGATCAGCACCTTGTCGCCATCCTGCACCAGACCAATCGCGCCGCCGGCCGCAGCTTCTGGCGAAGCGTGACCAATCGACAGGCCGGAAGTACCGCCGGAGAAACGCCCGTCGGTGAGCAGCGCACAGGCTTTGCCCAGACCTTTGGATTTCAGGTAGGACGTCGGGTAGAGCATTTCCTGCATGCCCGGGCCGCCTTTCGGGCCTTCGTAGCGAATGATGACGATGTCGCCTTCCTTCACTTCGTCAGCGAGGATGCCGCGCACGGCGCTGTCCTGACTTTCGAAAATTTTCGCGTTGCCTTCGAAGACGTGGATCGACTCATCGACTCCGGCGGTTTTCACCACGCAACCGTCCTGCGCGATGTTGCCGTACAGCACGGCGAGGCCGCCTTCTTTCGAATAGGCGTGCTCGAAGCTGCGGATGCAGCCGTTTTCACGGTCGTCGTCGAGGGTTTCCCAGCGGGTCGACTGGCTGAACGCGGTCTGGGTCGGAATGCCCGCAGGACCTGCCTTGAAGAAGTGATGCACGGCTTCGTCGCTGGTCTGGGTAATGTCCCACTTGGCGATGGCTTCTTCCATGCTGCGGCTGTGTACGGTCGGCAGGTCGGTGTGCAGCAGGCCGCCACGGGCCAGCGAACCGAGGATGCTGAAAATGCCGCCGGCGCGGTGCACGTCTTCCATGTGGTACTTCTGGATGTTCGGTGCGACTTTGCACAGCTGCGGCACGCTGCGCGAGAGACGGTCGATGTCGCGCAGGTCAAAATCGATCTCGGCTTCCTGGGCAGCTGCGAGCAAGTGCAGGATGGTGTTGGTCGAACCGCCCATGGCGATGTCGAGCATCATCGCGTTCTCGAACGCCTTGAAGTTGGCGATGTTGCGCGGCAGCACGGAGTCATCGTTCTCGCCGTAGTAACGCTTGCACAGCTCGACGATGGTGCGACCGGCCTGCAGGAACAGCTGTTCGCGGTCGCTGTGAGTGGCCAGAGTGGAACCGTTGCCCGGCAAGGCCAGACCCAGTGCTTCGGTCAGACAGTTCATCGAGTTGGCGGTGAACATGCCGGAGCACGAACCACAGGTCGGGCAGGCGCTACGCTCGTACTCGGCGACTTTCTCGTCAGAAGCGCTGGAGTCGGCGGCGATCACCATGGCGTCGACGAGGTCGAGGCCGTGGGAGGCGAGTTTGGTCTTGCCCGCTTCCATCGGACCGCCGGAAACGAAGATCACCGGAATGTTCAGGCGCAGCGCGGCCATCAGCATGCCCGGGGTGATCTTGTCGCAGTTGGAAATGCACACGATAGCGTCGGCGCAGTGGGCATTGACCATGTACTCGACGGAGTCGGCGATGATCTCGCGACTCGGCAGCGAATACAGCATGCCGTCGTGGCCCATGGCGATGCCGTCATCGACGGCGATGGTGTTGAATTCCTTGGCCACGCCACCGGCGCGTTCGATCTCGCGGGCGACCAGTTGACCCAGGTCCTTCAGGTGCACATGCCCCGGGACGAACTGGGTGAACGAGTTGGCGATGGCAATGATCGGCTTCTTGAAGTCGTCATCTTTCATGCCGGTGGCGCGCCACAGTGCGCGGGCGCCGGCCATGTTGCGGCCGTGGGTGGATGTTTTCGAGCGGTAATCTGGCATGGAGCACTCCGGGCGGCTAATCACGTACTAAAGGGGAGTGAGCTTCTGTTGACCTCTGAAACACCCGAAAAATGGCCGTGTGTCCGGAAGCTGCCGATGACGTTGCGGGATCGCCGCTGGTCTCAGCCTGAGCTCATAAACCCGCCGGGGATGAATGGCGATGAATGAGGCGATTCTACACCGCTGGCGTCGCGAGGGAATGGCGCAAAGCATCGTTGACTTGCTGATGCGGTGCGCGGGATGACGACTGGCAGGGTCAATGGTCGCCTCCGGGCATCAACCTGTTGCTGCGCAGGTTGCTGACGCGGCGGCCAATCACGCTGTTGAGCAACAGGGATATGCCGCTCAACAGGACGAAACCGTAGCCCAGCGTCGCTTGCAGGTTGGCCGGGCCGAGGCTGATCAAGGCGCTGACCAGCCCGCCACAGATAAAGATGATGGTGCTGCCGGCAGACGCCGATGCGCCGGCATTTTCGGCAAACAGGCTCATGGCGCGGGAGGTAGCCGGTGGCCGGGAAATGGTCGTGCCCACCGTGCAGATGAGCATTGGAATCAGCACAGTCGCAGCTGACAAATCATGGTTGGCGGCCAGATAGAGCATTACCAGTCCCGAGAGCAGGATCAGACTCAGCCCGGTAAAAATCTGCTGTTGCGCATTGATATGCCGGTTCAGCACGCTGGCGAGCACGCCGCCAAAGACATAGGCGGCGCCGTAAATCAGCAGGATCAAGGCGAAATCGTAAGGTGCCATCTGCAGCTGCTCCATGAAGATCAGCGGGGAAATGACTATGAAGGAAAAGTGGCAAGCGAAAGCGAATGCGGAAATCAGCCAGCAGCCGACAAATTCGAAATTGCCCAGGACGCGCTGATAGGACTGGATGAAGCCAAGGCGGGTGGGATCATGAGGAGGACGGCTGTTATCGAGCAATCGCCAGGTCTTGATCAGAACTGCTGCGGCCAGGGCGATGAAGACCCAGAAGCTGCCGCGCCAGCCGAGCGTGGCTTGCAGAAACGTGCCCGCCAATGGTGATACCGAAATGAAGATGCCCGTTGCGGTGACCATCAGGATCCGCAGGCGATCACGCTCGTTGCCTTCGAACAGATCCTGCACCAGTGCCTGGGACAGCACGAAGCAACCGCATCCCAGCGCCTGCATCACCCGGAAAATCAGGAACAGCGTGTAGTCATTGCTCAGCACGCAGCCCAGTGCGCCGAGCAGCGACACGCTCATGCCGGCAAGCAGCAGACCTTTGCGCCCGATCACATCTGACAGCGGGCCGATCAATAACTGGGCAAATGCGATGCCCACGGCAAACAGACTGATCGACAGCGCGATGTCGTTAGACGATCGGCCAAAGTGAGCTGCCAATGCCGGAAAGGAAGGCAGCAGCACATCCAGCGGAAACACGCCAAGCAGGATCATCGCCAACAACAGGCTGACGGCACCGCGTTGTTGCCGGCGGGTAGCTACACGGCTGTGTTTATCCATCGATCAATCCTGCTTTGGCGAAAAGTGTCTGGTTGTGGGGCAATGCAAAGAAGCCCGCCTTGTGCAAGGCCTCCACCGTAGGTTTGCAGCCAACGCGTGCACGAGCGCGGTTGGCCTGCACCGTTGCCGTGCCGCCGACAATCTCCATCACGTCGATCTCGGCAATACCGGCCGAACGCAGGCTTTGTTGCAGCCAGCCTTCATCTGCTTCGAAGAAGATGGAAATGATCTCCACGAGGGTCTTGCTGGCGAACAGGCGTTGACGACTGTTCATCGCAATCCAGAAGTAATGGAAGGCTTCGGCGAAATAGCGGCTGTGCCGGGCTTCGTCGGCAAGGTGATCACGCAACATGTCACTCACACTGGATACCAGCGTGTCGCGGCAGACCTCCAGCAACTCGCGGGCAATGATGGTTTCCGAGACAAATCCCAGCAGGAACCAGGCCAATGCACGGTTTTTCTCCGGCGTGCGCGCGATCAAAGCGTTCATGCGGCTGATCCGCTTCGGAATGACCGGTCGCCGGGTGATGCCGTAGAGCGCAGCGATCTGCTCGGCAATCTGGTTGGAAAACAGCGCGTGGTAGCCCTCGTCGGTATACAGCTGCAGTGCCGCATGTTTCATCGGTAGCGGTATATAAATGGGCAGTTCGCGGTGCACGATGACTTCCACCGCGCGGTTGACGATGCGGTGTTCGAGCAGGGTGGTGTAGTCGAGGAAATACACCAGATGATTGGCGGTAAGGCGGTGCAGGGTTTCGCGACCTTTGGCCTGGATGGCCGGATGCGCCAGATAGGGCACAAAGGCCGGGGGTAACCAGTAGCGGGTTTGCAATTGCTGCTCGACATCGCCCGGTAATCGATAGTCGTGGACACTGCTGCGTACCGATGCACGGTTCTCCCAGCCTGGAAGCGTGAATTTGAGCGACCATGACACCGGGGCTTCGCTTTCGTCCATAGCCGTGGGAATCATGACTGTGCTCCGCTGAGCAGATCACGCATTTCCTGGCACATGGCCTGGCCATCGCTTTGTCCGCAGCCGACGAAGAACAACGGTTGCTCGGCGCTGTCCGCGATGCCGAGCAGGGTTTCAATCTGTGCGTCGGCAAATGCGCCGGTCAACCAGGTGTTCAACCCCAGCGTCGTCGCTACCAGTTGAAAGGTTTGCGAGAGATGACCGGCTTCGATGAAGGCCATGCGATAGGCACGCGAGTGCTCGTACTTCCACCAGAGACGATCAAACCTTGCAGTGATGAACACGCCCAGTGGCAGGTTGTTGATGAAATGCTGGCCGCCGAGCAATTGACCCAGCTCCGGATCCGGCAGCGCATTGATCCGACTCAGGGCGTGTTCGGCAGGGTGATAGGCGTAGATGCCGGGTTCCAGTCCGCTGACATTTTGCGCCAGGACAAATCCCTCACAGGCGTTCAGTCCGCCGCCGGACGGGCAGCTTCGGCGTGCCTCGAGACCCGGTGCGACCGGATCGTCGTGGGCATTGTCGCGTGGGGGAAGATAGCCGAGGGTCAAATACAGCAGCGTGCCAACCTCATCCAGTGTCACCGCTGCACCGGTGTAGGAACGACAGGTTTTGCGCCTCATCAGGGCCTGAGTCAGGCTGTCATCATCAATGGCGCCCGGTACGGGCAGGGTAATCAGGGGCTGCACTGATCGCCGCGCCCGGGTGTCTGCAGGTTCTGGCTTCGCCAGCACTTCGCTGCAGTGCGCCAGATATTGCCTGGACCACTCGTGGATATTCCGAGGCGTATGTGCGCTAGGTATGTTTTGTGTGCCGATGTGATAGATCTTCGACAATTCATCCCAGCCCCAATTCGGGCTGTCTATTTTGGAAGTTGTCAGAATTCCTGCGTCCAGAAGTTGTGTGTCTATTATGTTGTTCGGATCAAATAATTCAGGGTTGTGTATAAGTCTGGCGAGGCGATGGGAGTAATCAAGATCAAGTTCGTGTTGAGTGTGGTTCTTGTAGTTCCAGACAACTTGTCCAGGCGGGCGCGGCAATATAAAAAGAAAAGGATTGATATACATGGGCTCAGGTCACTCGGGAAAAAGTCTGATGGACGCCAGAGTGCCGGCACTCTCCGGCGTCCAGGCTTACTTAGCGGCCGGTGGCTGCAACCAGAAAGGCCAGGTTGGCGAGTTTGTCTGTTTCGAGATAAATGGTTTTCATGATGTGAACTCCTTGTTCGTTGGTAGTTGAGTCGCTTCGTTGCGACAACTTCATATTAGTTTGTAATCGAATATTGGCAAGCGGATATTAAGTAGGAATATTCCAGTAATTTTGTCGGAGTGATCTTTTGCAGGAGGCTTACTGTGTAGGTTTAATTTCCATGATTGACAGGCATGACGAAACTTCCTGCAAGGCAGCGAGAAAGAAGTTGTAGGAAGAGGGCAGTACACTCATGTCGAGTGTGAAAAAACGGGGGGAGGGCGCGCAAAAAAAACGGGGAGCTCATTGGCTCCCCGGTGTTCAAGCGCAATCAGCTGTTGGGCAGCAGACGGCAGGTGATGCTTTTGATGTAACGGGTTTCAGCGATGGCCGGATGCACCGGATGATCCGGACCCTGACCGCCACGCTCGAGCATCTGGATATTGCGGTCCAGGTGACGGGCGCTGGTCAGCAGGATGTTCTGCAGATCGTCTTCCGGCAGGTGCATGGAGCACGAAGCACTGACCAGAATGCCGTCCTTGGTCAGCAGGCGCATGGCTTGCTCGTTGAGACGACGGTAGGCGCCTTCGCCGTTCTTCATGTCTTTCTTGCGTTTGATGAAGGCCGGCGGATCGGCAACGATCACGTCGAAGCGCTCTTCGCTGGCTTTGAGTTCCTTCAAGGCTTCGAAGACGTCGCCTTCGATGCAGGTCATCTTGTCAGCGAAGCCGTTCAGCGCGGCATTGCGCTCGACGCCGTCGAGGGCGAATGCAGAGGCGTCGACGCAGAACACTTCGCTGGCGCCGAACGCAGCGGCCTGCACGCCCCAGCCACCGATGTAGCTATAGAGATCAAGTACGCGTTTGCCCTTTGCGTAAGGTGCCAGGCGCGCGCGGTTCATGCGGTGATCGTAAAACCAGCCGGTTTTCTGCCCTTGAATGACCGGCGCTTCGAACTTGACGCCGTTCTCTTCCAGCGCGACCCACTCCGGCACCAGACCGAACACGGTTTCGACATAACGGTTGAGGCCTTCGGCGTCGCGGGCGGCGGAATCATTCTTGAACAAAATGCCGCTTGGCTTGAGCACCTGGGTCAACGCGGCGATCACGTCGTCCTTGTGCGCTTCCATGGTCGCCGAGGCGATCTGCACCACAAGAATGTCGCCGAAGCGATCGACCACCAGACCCGGCAGCAGGTCGGAGTCGCCGTAGACCAGGCGATAGAACGGCTTGTCGAACAGACGCTCGCGCAACGACAGCGCGACGTTCAGACGGTGCACCAGCAACGACTTGTCGAGTGCCAGTTTGATGTCGCGCGACAGCAGGCGCGCGCAGATCAGGTTGTTCGGGCTCATGGCGACGATGCCCAACGGCTTGCCGCCAGCGGCTTCGAGCACCGCCTGATCGCCGGCCTTGAAGCCGTGCAGAGGCGTGGCGGCCACGTCGATTTCGTTGCTGTAGACCCACAAGTGGCCGTTGCGCAGGCGACGGTCGGCGTTGGCTTTGAGGCGCAGGCTAGGCAGGGACATGACGTCGCTCCGGAAAAAAGAGCGGGAGTATAGCGTGTTGAGGTTTGCGCAGGGCTGAGGATGCGATGAAACGCTGATGATGCCTTCGCGAGCAGGTTCGCTCCCACACTTGGAATGCATTCACCTGTGGGAGCGAGCCTGCTCGCGAAAGCGATTTCAGCTCTTATGCAGCCAGTGCGTCAATCAGGGCCTGACTGAACGCCGGCACATCATCCGGCTGGCGGCTGCTGATCAGGTTGCCGTCCTTGACCACCTCCTGATCGACCCAGTTGACCCCGGCATTGACCAGATCGTCCTTGACCGTTTTGTAGCTGGTCATGGTCTTGCCATTGACCAGCCCTGCGGAAATCAGCAGCCAGCTGCCATGACAGATCACGGCAATCGGCTTGCCCGCCGAAGCGGCAGTCTTGACCAGATGCTGGGCATCCTGATCGATACGGATGGTGTCGGAATTCTGCACACCGCCCGGCAGCAGCACGGCATCGTATTGATCGACGCTCACAGCCTGGAAAGTGTTGCTGACGGGGAAGTCGTCGGCCGGTTTGTCATGGTTCCAGCCTTTCACCGTGCCAGCCTCGGCGGAAAGGATATCGACCTGCACGCCGGCCTGCTCCAGAGCATCCTTGGGGCCTGTCATTTCGACCTGTTCGAAACCATCGGTAACCAAAATAGCGACGCGTTTGCCATTGAGGGAAGTTGCCATCGGTAAGCTCCTGAGTCTGTGGAGATTTTGCCTTCGCAGCGGACCGTTGAGGTCCGATGCGCCCTACAGATTCCGAAGCCTGGGCACAGATGAAAGTTCCGACGATGTGCCCATCGGTGTGTCGCCCTGCCGTTTCAGCGGTTAGAATCGCCGCCTGCCCCGGAGTGTGTACTTATGTCCCAAGAGCTGACCACCGAACAGATTCAACAATCGCTGCAAGGCATCAGTGTGCCGGCGCAACCGCAGATCATGGTGGATCTGCAAATGGAGCAGTACATGCCCGACCCGGACCTGGAGGTGATCGCCAAGCTGATCTCCCAGGATCCCGGCCTGTCCGGCGCGCTGCTGAAAATCGTCAACTCGCCGTATTACGGCCTGAGCAACAAGATCACCTCGATCCAGCGTGCGGTGAACCTGTTGGGCAGCCGCTCGATCATCAACCTGATCAACGCGCAGTCGATCAAGGGCGAGATGAACGACGACACCATCGTCACCCTCAACCGTTTCTGGGACACCGCGCAGGACGTGGCGATGACCTGCCTGACCCTGGCCAAGCGCATCGGCACCCAGGCCGGTGACGAAGCCTATGCGTTAGGGCTGTTCCACGATTGCGGCGTACCGTTGATGCTGCAGCGTTTCCCCAACTACATGACCGTACTGGAAGAGGCCTATGCCAGCGCCAGCCCGGAATGCCGTGTGGTCGATACGGAAAACCGTGTGTTCAACACCAATCACGCCGTGGTCGGTTACTACACTGCCAAGTCCTGGCGCCTGCCGGAGCATGTCAGCGCCGCCATCGCCAACCACCACAACGCGCTGGCGATTTTCAGCGACGAATCGTCGAAGAACAGCCAGCTGAAAAATTTGCTGGCGATTCTGAAAATGGCCGAGCACATCTGCGCCTCTTATCGCGTGCTGGGCAACCAGACCGAAGATTTCGAGTGGAACGCGGTCGGCCCGTTGGTGCTCGATTACGTCGGTCTGTCGGACTACGACTTCGAAACACTCAAACAAACGATTCGCGACCTCGGCGCGCATTGATCCGAGGACACCATGCCTGAACTGCCGGAAGTCGAAACCACCCGTCGCGGGATCGCCCCGCACCTGGAAGGCCAGCGTGTCAGCCGCGTCATCGTCCGCGACCGGCGCCTGCGCTGGCCGATCCCCGAAGACCTCGATGTGCGCCTGTCCGGGCAGCGCATCGTGCTGGTGGAGCGGCGCGCCAAGTACCTGTTGATCAACGCCGAGATCGGCACACTGATCAGCCATCTGGGCATGTCGGGCAATCTGCGTCTGGTCGAGGCCGGGTTGCCGGCGTTGAAGCACGAGCACGTCGACATCGAACTGGAATCGGGTCTGGCCCTGCGCTACACCGACCCGCGACGGTTCGGCGCGATGCTGTGGAGCAACGACCCGCTCAATCACGAACTGCTGATTCGCCTCGGACCGGAGCCGCTGACCGATCTGTTCGATGGCGAAAGATTGTTCAAGCTGTCACGCGGGCGCTCGATGGCGGTCAAGCCGTTCATCATGGACAACGCGGTGGTGGTCGGGGTGGGCAATATCTATGCGACCGAAGCGCTGTTCGCCGCCGGCATCGACCCGCGCCGCGAAGCCGGAAGCATTTCCCGCGGGCGTTACTTGAAACTGGCGATCGAGATCAAACGCATCCTCGCCGCCGCCATCGAGCGTGGCGGCACGACATTGCGCGATTTCATTGGCGGCGACGGTCAGCCCGGCTATTTCCAGCAGGAACTGTTTGTCTACGGCCGGGGAGGGCAGCACTGCAAGGTCTGCGGCACCGGATTGCGCGAAGTTAAGCTCGGCCAGCGCGCCAGCGTGTTTTGTCCGCGCTGCCAGACCTGAAAAATCCTTGGGTCTATAGTGAGAAGTCTCACTGCTCAGCCCGAAGGATCGTGCCATGAAACTCCTGCAAGTCTTCTTCGTCACGCTGCTGCTGTGTTCCAGTCTGGCTGCTCAGGCCTCGGAAAACGGCAGCGGTGACCCGCGATACACCATCCAGAATCCCCCGGCCTACGCCATGCTCGGCGACCTGCTGATTGCCCGACCTTTGCTGGTGGTGGCAACGGTGATCGGTGCGGGAGCGTTTGTGGTGTCGTTGCCGTTTACCGCGCTCGGCGGCGGTGTTGGCGATGCCGGTCAGGCGCTGGTGGTAGACCCGGCGAAAGCAGCGTTTGTGCGGTGTCTGGGGTGTACGGGGGAGGGGTTCGAGCAGCGCGAGTGAGCTGATCGGGTTTCAGGGGTGTGGCTGATGGCCCATTCGCGAGCAGGCTCGCTCCCACAGGAGAATGCATTGCAAATGTGGGAGCGAGCCTGCTCGCGAAGAGGGCCGGACGGGCACTGAAGAGATCAGGCCTTGCCGGTAATCTTGCGGTACTTCTCCATCAACTGTTCTTCAGTCTCCGGATGGGCTTCGTCCAGTGGAATGCAATCCACCGGGCAGACCTGCTGGCACTGCGGCTCGTCGTAGTGGCCGACGCACTGGGTGCACAGGTTCGGGTCGATCACGTAGATCTCTTCGCCTTGGGAAATGGCGGCGTTCGGGCACTCGGGTTCGCAGACGTCGCAGTTGATGCAATCGTCGGTGATGATCAGGGACATGCTAACTCCAGCCGGGGCGGCAGGCCCGGGCGCTATAAATCAATGCGCGCAATTGTGCCGCATTGGCGCTCGCAGTGCACGCGGGGGCGATCAAGGGCACGAGACTGCAATCTTTAAAAGCAAAGATCGTCTGATCGCAGCCCGAGCCTTCGGCAGTTCCTACTTCTTGAAGCGCAGGGTCAGCGCGTCGGCCACGGCCGGGTGGACGAACTTGCTGATATCGCCGCCCAGCGCGGCAATCTCCCGCACCAGCGTCGAGGAAATGAACGAATAACGCTCCGACGGCGTGAGAAACAGGCTCTCCACATCCGGTGCCAGTTGGCGGTTCATGTTGGCCAGCTGGAATTCGTATTCGAAGTCCGACACCGCACGCAGACCACGCAGGAACACATTGGCGTTCTGCTCTTTGGCGAAATGCGCGAGCAGCGTCGAGAAACCGACCACTTCCACGTTCGGCAGGTGTTTGGTGACCTCGCGAGCCAGTTCGACCCGTTGTTCCAGTGGGAACAGCGGGTTCTTTTTCGGGCTGGCGGCGACCGCAATGATCACGTGATCGAACAGGCGCGAGGCGCGTTCGACCAGATCGCCATGGCCCTTGGTAATAGGGTCGAAGGTACCTGGGTACAACACTCGGTTCATCGCGTCGTCCTGGCGGGAGTCCGTTGGGGAGTCGGATGGTATCGCAGCCTTCCCGGTCGGCCAAGTCGCCTGTTGGGTAAGAAAGCACTATAGACGATAGGAATATTCTGCTTTTTCATGGATTTTTCAGCCGATCAGCCAAGGCTGTCGCCAGTTGCGCGGTCAGGCCATACACCGACAACTGCGGGTTGACGCCGATGCTGGTGGGGAACAGCGAGCCGTCGTGAATCGACAGATTGCGCAGTTGATGATGGCGACCGAGGCTGTCGGCGACCGCGCTTTTCGGATCTTCACCCATCGCACAACCACCCATCACGTGGGCACTGCCCAGTCGCGTGCGGTACAGCTCCAGGCTCAACCCGTCGATCAGCGAGCGCGCCTCAGCCAGTGTCTTCACATAGCGACCGTCGGCGTGCATCGGCATGACCGATTGCGCGCCGCCGGCGAACTGGATTTCGGCCATGACGTGAAAGGCCCGGCGCAAACCGTCCCAGGCGTACTGCGAAACCTGATAGTCGAGCACCGGCGAGCCGTCGCCGCGCAGCTCCACCGAGCCACCGCTGCTGTCCGGGTGGAAGCCATCGCGCAGCAGCGCCAGCATTGCGTGGGTGTGCGGCAGGTCGGCCATGTGCCGGGCGTTCTCCCGGCCGAAACCACCCAGCAGCGTGGCCGCCAGCGCCGGGTGCAGCGGCGGCACTTCGAGTTTGAAAGCCATCGGCCCGGTGGTGCCGTCCTTCCACTGAAAATGGTCGGAATAGATCGACTGCGGCGCGCCGTAAAACGGATTGACCACCTCGGCGAAACGCGCGGCGGACATGTTCACCGGATGCAGAAAAGTACGCTTGCCCACGCGCTCATGCGGATCCGGTGCGTCGGAGCGCAGCAACAGCGCCGGGCTGTTGATGCCGCCGCCGGCCAGCACATAATGCCGCGCCTTGACGGTGATGCTGCGCCCGGTCGGCTCGACGCAGCGTTCGTCCATCGCCACGCAATGCAGCCCGGTAACCTTGTCGCCACTGATCAGCAGTTTCTCCACCCGCGCCAGATACAGCAGCTCGCCGCCCTTTTCCAGCGTCGCCGGGATGGTCGTGACCATCATCGATTGCTTGGCGTTGCTCGGGCAGCCCATGCCGCAATAGCCCAAATTCCAGCAGCCGCGCACGTTGCGCGGGATCACGTGCCAGCTGTAGCCGAGTTGCTCGCAGCCTTTGCGGATCACGTCGTTATTGGCGTTGGGTGGCACCATCCACGGCGCGACCCCGAGGCGCTGCTCCATTTTTTCGAACCACGGCGCCATCTCTGCCGGGCTATGGCCTGTGACGTTGTGCTCGCTGGCCCAGTGTTCGAGGGTCGGCTCGGGCGTGCGGAAGCTCGAGGTCCAGTTGATCAGCGTCGTACCGCCGACCGCGCGGCCCTGCAGGATAGTGATCGCGCCGTCCTTGCTCATGCGCCCGATGCCTTCCTGGTAGAGGCTGCTATAGGCCTCGTCTTCGAGCAGTTTGAAATCCGAGCTGGTCTTCAGCGGGCCTTCTTCGATCAGCAGGACTTTGTAGCCGGCCGCGCTGAGGATTTCCGCTGTGGTACCGCCGCCGGCGCCGCTGCCGATGATGGCGACGTCGGCTTCGAGGGTGAGGTCGTCGCTCAATTGCGCGCCGTTGTAGGTTTTCCAGCCTCGGGCGAGGCCTTCGCGGAAGGGATCGGGTACGGGCATCGGTCAGGTTCTCTTTATTATTCTGGATGCTGAGGTGATGCAGCAGGCCCCTTCGCGAGCAGGCTCGCTCCCACAGGGGGATGCATTTCAAATGTGGGAGCGAGCCTGCTCGCGAAGGCCGCGCCCTGGTTTCAGACCTTCGGCGGACCGGGATAACCGCAATGCGCCCAGGACTCGGCGCGGGTGTACCAGGCCATCATCACCATCTGCTGCAACGAGCTATGGCCCATGCGCAACAAGCTCAGTGAGCTGTTCTCCCAGCGATCAAGGAAATGCCGCATCGCCTCAGGGCTGGCGTTTTCCCAACTGCCCCAGATACCGGTGAGCGGGCCACGGGTCACGGCCATGCCGAGCACATCGAAGAGTTGCCGAGTGAGCTTGAGCATTTCCGGCGACACGTGATCAAGGCTGTAGTCCAGCGACTTCAGCGTGCCGTCGACCGCCGCGGGCATTTCCCCGGTGGCAACGGCGCCGTCGAGCATCACCGGGATCAGCGCGCGCAGGAACAGCAGATCGCCGTCGCGCAAAACGACAAAGCCGTTGGCGCTGACGCTCGACGAGCAGCCAGTGAGGCTGGCGCCAAGGCCGGCGGTGGCGAGAAACGCGCTGGCGCCGAGGCTGAATTTCAGCAGGCTACGGCGCGACAGGGCAGGTGTTTCGGTCAGGCTTGGGTGCATTGTTTTTATTACCCGGCGTCGACGAACGTTTAGCGAATGAACAGCTTCTGAATCAGTTTCTGAATCGATGTGCCGTAGGGCGGGTAGATAAGCCGGGCCGCGTTGAAGCGCTGTTTGATCAGCACGCCCTTGGCCTTGCTGAAGGTCAGGAAACCTTCGTGGCCGTGGTAATGGCCCATGCCCGAGGGGCCGATGCCACCGAAGGGCATATCGTCCTGAGCGACATGCAACAAGGTGTCGTTCAGGCATACGCCGCCGGAATGGGTCTCGTGCAGTACGCGATGCTGTTCGCGTTTGTCGTAGCCAAAGTAGTAAAGAGCCAGAGGACGAGGCCGCTGATTGATGTAAGCGAATGCCTGCTCCAGATCGCGATAAGGCACGATTGGCAGCAATGGGCCGAAGATTTCGTCCTGCATCACCGTCATCTCATCGCTGACATTGAGCAGCACGCTGTGCGGCATGCGCCGGCCCTGGCCTTGTTCGAACAGTGGGATCAGCAGCGCGCCCTTGCTGGTCGCGTCGCTGACGTAACCGTTCAGTCGGGCCATCTGGCGTTCGTTGATGATCGCGGTGTAGTCGGCGTTGTCGGCCAGGGTCGGGTAGAAGCCTTTCACAGCCTGACGGTAGGCCTCGACGAAGGCGCCGACGCGGTCTTCCGGCACCAGCACATAGTCGGGCGCGACGCAGGTCTGCCCGGCGTTGAGGGTCTTGCCGAAGGCGATGCGTTCGGCGGCGTCCTTGAGCGGTACGTCTGTGGAGACGATGGCCGGCGACTTGCCGCCCAGTTCCAGGGTGACCGGCGTGAGGTTTTCCGCTGCAGCGCGCATAACGTGTTTGCCGACGCTGGTGGAACCGGTGAACAGCAGGTGATCGAACGGCAGACGCGAGAACGCTACGCCGATATCTGCCTCACCCAGCACCACGCAAACCAGGTCTTCGGGAAAGATCCGCGCGAGCAGCTCTTTGAGCAACAGGCCGGTGGCCGGGGTCGATTCGCTGAGCTTGAGCATCACCCGATTGCCCGCCGCCAGGGCGCCGGCCATCGGCCCTACGGCCAGATACAGCGGGTAGTTCCACGGCACGATTACACCGACCACGCCCAGCGGCTGGTAAACCACCTTTGCCGAAGCAGGCTGGAACGCCACGCTGACCTTGCGCCGCGACGGCTTCATCCATTTTTTCAGGTGACAGCTGGCGTAGTGAATGCCGTGCAGGCTCGGCATCAGTTCGGCGAGCAGGGTTTCGTCGGCGCTGCGGTGACTGAAATCGGCGCTGATCGCCTCGATCAATGCCTGCCGCTCAGCGCTGAGCAGATCGCGCAAAGCCTTGAGCCATTGCTGACGTTGCGCGGCCGGCGGCATCGGGTTGGCGGCATATGCAGCCCGTTGCGCCTGGAACTGCCGATCGAGGGTTTCAAGAGGCTGTTGCAGGGTTTGCAGGTAGGCAATGTCGGCAGTCATCGCGGGCTCCGGATTTTATTGTAATGGGCACTTTTTAGAGTCTAAGCTCTAGAAAGTCAAACGACTTCCGTGCACGGCAAGGTTTTATCCATTTCCGGTTAGGTCGTAAGATGCGCCGTCTACGCACTCTGAATTAAAGCTCAAGCCATGGCCCCACGAATAAAAACCAGCGAGCGCATCGTTCAGAACAGCCTGGAGCTGTTCAATCAGCAGGGCGAGCGCAGCGTCAGCACCAACCACATCGCCGCGCACATGGAGATTTCTCCGGGCAACCTGTACTACCACTTCCCCAACAAGCAGGCGATCATCGCCGTGTTGTTCAGTGAGTACGAAGCCCTGGTGGACAGCTTTTTGCGTCCGCCTCAGGGTCGCCCGGCGACCGTCGAGGACAAGCGTTTCTATCTCAAGGAACTGCTCTCGGCCATGTGGCGCTACCGTTTCCTGCATCGTGACCTCGAGCATCTGCTCGACAGCGATGCGGAACTGGCCGCGCGCTATCGGCGCTTTTCCCAGCGCTGCGTGATCCAGGGCGCAGCGATCTACGAAGGCTTCGTCGCCGCCGGCATCCTGAAAATGGACCGTGTGCAGATCGAATCGCTGACCCTCAATGCGTGGATCATCCTGACCTCGTGGGTGCGTTTTCTGTGCACCACCCGGGAAAACTCCAACCACCTCAGCGAACAGGCCGTGAAGCGTGGCGTGTATCAGGTGCTGGTGCTGGAAGCAGGGTTTGTTACCGATCAGGCGCGGGATGAAGTCAACGCATTGTTCGACGAGTTCTACGTGCCACTGGCGCAGGCCCTTGAAGACGTGAAATAAACCGTTCAGCCGAATTCCACAGGAGCCCGTTATGTCGATTGCACAGTTGATCAGCCCACAAGCTTTGGACGCTCGCAAAGAGCAGCCGGGGCTGGTGATTCTCGATTGTCGTTTCGCCCTCGAGGATCCGGATTACGGCCAGCGCAGCTACGCCGAAGGGCACATTGCCGGAGCGAGTTTCGCCGATCTGGAACGGGATCTAAGCGGCAAAGTCGAGAAGGGTGTGACCGGGCGTCATCCGTTGCCCGAGCCGGCGGCGCTGATCGAACGCCTGCAAGCCTGGGGCATCAGCAACGACAGCGATGTGGTTTTGTATGATGACGGCCCGGGTGCATACGCGGCGCGGGCGTGGTGGTTGCTGGCATGGCTGGGCAAGCGCGACGGCGTATTCATTCTCGATGGCGGGCTCAAAGCCTGGCACGCCGCCGGCCTGCCGCTGAGCCTGGATCCGCCGAGCGTGACGCCGGGTAACTTCAGTGGCCAGCCGGACATGAGCCTGTTGCTCAGCGCCGAGCAATTGCAGCAGCGCCTCGGCCAGCCAACCCTGACCCTGCTCGACGCCCGCGCCTTGCCGCGCTTCAAGGGCGAAGTGGAACCGATCGATCCGGTGGCTGGGCATATTCCCGGCGCGCAGTGCGCGGCGTTCACCGACAACCTCGGCAGTGACGGACGTTTTTTGCCGGCGGAGCAGCTCAAGCAGCGCTTTGCGGCGAAGCTGGGTGATCGCTCACCGTCGGAACTGGTCGCCTACTGCGGCTCCGGGGTGACAGCGTGCCATAACCTGTTTGCACTGTGCCTGGCCGGTTATCCGCTGGGGGCGTTGTATGCCGGATCGTGGAGCGAGTGGATCAACGAACCGTCGCGCGGCATTGCCACGGGCGAATAAACACAGCGATCTCTCTGTAGGAGTGAGCCTGCTCGCGATGGCGGTGTGTCAGTGAGTTAAATGCCACCTGACCCACCGCATTCGCGAGCAGGCTCGCTCCCACATTGAACCAGGTTGTGCCATGCATTTTCATGCCGACACAAATCCCTGTGGGAGCGAGCCTGCTCGCGAAGGCGTCCTGTCAGGCATTGAATTTCCAGACTGACACACCGCCATCGCGAGCAGGCTCACTCCTGCAAGGGCCATGCGGCGTTCATTGACCGAGTGCGGCCAGCCATTGTGGTATGCGCCGCTCCAGGTAATACCCGGGCCGGCGAAACGAGCCGTCGACGAAGCCGACATGACCGCCACGCGCCTGCAATTCGAACTGGGTGCAGGCTGACAACTCATCGGCTTGCGGCAGGCTGTGGGGAAATACGAACGGATCATCCGCTGCCTGAATGATCAGCGTCGGCGTGCGGATCTCGCCGAGGTAGTAGCGGCTCGAGGCGCGGCGGTAGTAATCCTCGGCATCGGTGAAACCATGCAGCGGCGCGGTGACCCGGCCGTCGAAATCCCAGAACGTACGCATGTTTTCCAGCGAGCCGAGCGCGGCCAGTTTCGCCAGGCCGTCTTCGCGTCCGTCATGCTGGAACTGGCGCTGCTTGTTCTTGATGTAGGCGACCATTTCGCGCATGAAATGCGCCTGGTAAACCCGCGAAAATCCCTGGCCAATCCGGTCTGCGCATTGGTCGAGCCTGAACGGTACCGACACCGCCACCGCGCCGAGCACACCGCTGTTGCTGCCGGTTTCACCGAGATGCTTGAGCAGCACATTACCGCCCAGCGAATAACCGACCGCGTACAACGGCGCCAACGGTCGTTTCGCGCGCAGATGCTGGATGGCTTCGGCAAGGTCTTCGCTGGCGCCGGAGTGGTAGCTGCGCGGCAACAGATTCGGCTCGCCGGAACAACCGCGCCAGTTCAGCGCGACGCTGGCCCAGCCCTGCTCGGCCAAGGCCTTTTGAATGCCCGCCACATAGGGCGAATTGGATGAGCCGGTCAAACCGTGCAGCACCAGTACCAACGGCGCCTCGGCGCTGTGCGGGCCGTGCCAGTCGAGGTCGAGGAAGTCGCCGTCCTCGAGCCACAGGCGTTCGCGTTCGCGCTCGATGTGCACGGTCTTGCGCCACAGCGGACCCCACAGGGTTTGCAGATGCGGATTGCCGAGGCCGAAGGCCGGAACGAAACGCGAGGCGGGAAGCGGGGACGGTGATTGCACGGCAAATCTCGACAGGTCTTGCGTAAAGCGACCGGCGCACAGGGCGGGCTGTCGCTTCTCAACGAAAGCGCCTAACTTGCCACAAAGCCCGGGTCGGCGCGACACATGTCCTCTTCAGCCTGACCGATCGGCGCAACCTCCGGTCCAGGCAGTGGCTGTTGCTCGACACTGGGGCCGACCGTAACCGACACCCAGCGATCAACAGACAAGTGACGGTTCATAGCGAGTTTGATGTCGTCCACCGTCAGCCTCTGCACTTGTTGCATTGTGTAATCCAGATCGAGCGGCAAGTCGTAGCGGTTGATCTCCACGAGTCTGGCCAGAATGTGCCGGTTGCTGGCGCTGGTGAGCACATTTCTGTTGGCCAGCCTGCGCTTGAGGTGCTCGAGTTCCGGGGCGGTCGGCCCTTGCCGAAGAAAATCATTGAGCATCGAGCGCACCAAAGCGACGGTGCTGTCGCTCATGGAGCTACCGGTCTGCAAGGTGACGGTCAGCAACCCGGCGCCACCAGCCCAATTGACGCTGGCGCCATACACGTCATAAACCTGTCCGCGCTTGTGCCGCAGTTCATTCATCAACCGACTGTTGCTGCCTCCGGCGAGAATCTGACTGGCGGCGTACAAGGCGGTGTGATCGGCATGTCGTCGCGGCACGCTGATTTGGGCAAAGGCAATGTGGGTCTGCAGTTGATTCAGTTCCAGGTGACTGGACTGGACGTTTCCGGGTGTTGCTATTGCTGAAGACACCAGCGCGTCAGGAGGCTTGGGCAGGGCATTGCTGATCTGCAGGCTGATCGCTTGTGCCTGGTCCAGAGTGAGGTCGCCGACCAGGGTGATTTGCGCATGTCGGGCAGCGTAATAGCGGCGATGGAAATCCTCCACGGCGGCCCGGGTCACGGCATTGAGGCCCCATTGCGTGCCATAGACCGGAAGGCTGTACGGGCTGTCCGGCGCAAGCAGTGCCTTGATGCTCTGCGAGGCCAGACCCGCGGCGTCGCCTTGCTCTGCGATGAGCGCTGCGCGCAGTTCGTCTTTCACTGGCGGCAGGCGCTGGGCGCTGAGCGATGGCTCGCTGAATATTCGCGTCAACAGATCCATCGCCGGTAGGCGCTTGGCCGGATCGCTGAGGCTGCGCAGGGAGAACACGGCGCGGTCGTGATCGATATCCATTTCCCATTGCGCGCCGAGCCCGTCGAAGGTTTCGACGATGGCGGACAAATCCTTGCCGGGGATACCTTCATTGAGCATGGAAAAGGTCGTGGCAGCCAGGCCCGGCAGGCTACCGTCGCGGGCGCTGCCTGCGGCGAAGCTGACGTGAATATCGAACATCGGCAGATCGCTCGTGCGCACGAACAGCACCTTGGTGCCGGTCAGGGTTTTCCAGCCCCTGATCTGCAATGCGCGCGGCTTGATTTCCAGCGCTTGGACTTCGCTGAGCGATTGCAGGCGCGATGTCCGCGCTTGTTCAGGCTGACCATCAGCGCAAGCCGCCGCAGCCGACAGCCACATCAGGACCAACCCCGTGCGCCTTGAGGACCTGCTCATCGGACGTCCACCTTGCGCACTTGGGCAACGCTGAGACGCTCGGGTATCAGCCACGTGGCGGCCACTTCGCGGATCTGTTGCGGCGTCACTTTCGCCAATGCAGCGGCATCTTCATCGAGTATTCGCCAAGGCAAGCCGATGGCCTGGAACCTGGCCAGCTGACGCGCCTGTTCCTGAATCGAATCGCGGGCATACACCTGCTGCGCAATCAGTTGCGTGCGTGCCCGCTCAAGCTCTTCCGCCGACGGTGGTGTGGTGCGCAACCTTTCGATCTGCTCCCACACCCGCGCTTGCGCACCTTCAAGATCGGTCAGCGGCGGATCGGCCAGCTCGGCAGTCAACAGCAGCAGGCTGTCGCCGCGCGTGCGTTCGTCGTAGTGAGTGTCGACACGATTGAGCACGCGGTCGGTGAAAATCAGTTTCTTTTGCAGGCGCGCGCCATGTGTGCCGCCGAGTATCGCGTTGATCAGGCGCAGGGCGTGCACGGTGTGCAGGTCTTTGGCCGTGGCCAGTCCGGGCAGATTGAAAGCCATCAGCAACCGCTCTGCTGGGACATTGCGCTGCAAGGTCAGTCTGCGTTCGCCCGGCACTTTCAGCTCCACGGGCCGTAACAGGCGCGGCACGGGACGATTTGCGAGCGCGCCAAAATAGCGCTCGGCCAGCGGCTGCACGTGTGCGAGCGTGACATCGCCGACGATCACCAGTACGGCGTTGCCCGGCGCGTAACGGCTTTGATACCAATGGCGAAGTTCCTCGGCGTCCACGTGCTGCAGGTCGTGCATCCAGCCGATGACTGGCGTGCGATAGCTGTTGGCGACATGCGCCTGGCTGGTGAAGTGTTCCAGCACAGCGGCGTCGACATCGTCGTCGATGCGCAGCTGGCGCTCTTCGCGAATGACTGCCAGTTCGGTTTTCAGGTCGTCGACGTGCAAATCAGCAGTCGTCATCAGGTCGGCCATCAGCTCGAAAACCACGCCCAGATAGCGCGGCGACAAGGTCTGGTAGTAGCCGGTGACGTCCTCGGCGGTGAAGGCATTTTCTTCGGCACCCAGGGACTCCAAAAGACGCGAAGCCTCACCGGCGCAGGTCTTGCGGCTGCCTTTGTAGAGCATGTGTTCAAGAACGTGCGATAGCCCGGCTTGCCCCGGCGCCTCGTCTGCCGAGCCGACCTTGAACCACAAATGCGAAGTGACCAGCGGCGCACGGTGATCCTCGCGCACCAGTACCTGCAAACCGTTTTCCAGGGTGAATTGATGAGTCGGCGGGGGCGTGGCGGCCAGCGTCATGAACGGCGCGAGGCCAAGAAAAAGCAGCATCCGGCTGCAGAGCGTATCCATACGCGAAATCCTCAGTGGTTAACGCAGATTGCGGTAACCACTGTGGCGGACTGCGAGGCACTGGGTGCGGTAACTATCTACCGCACGCTACAGCGCAGTGCGGATGGTTCAGGCGCTGCGCTGCCACAACGCGTAATACACACGACCGGATTTCTGTTCGCGGTGCAGGCGCCAGTTGCCCGGCAGGCCCAGCGTCGATGGCGCTGTTTCGCTTTCCGTGTAGATCCACGAATCGGCCGCCAGCCATTGGCGCTCTTCCAGCAAAGTACAAACCGCTGGTAACAGGTTCTGGTTGAACGGCGGGTCGAGGAACACCAGATCGAACGGCGTCGCGGCCTGGGTTTCCAGGTAGCGCAGCGCGTCGGCGGTTTGTACTTGGCCGTTGCTGCAACGCAAGGTGCCGAGGTGTTCCTTCAGACTGGAAACCGCAACGTTGCTGGCGTCCAGCGCCTGGGCCGTGGCCGCGCCTCGGGACAGCGCTTCGAGAAACAGCGCGCCGCTGCCGGCGAACGGGTCGAGCACTTTCGCCCCTTCGACATAGGGCGCGAGCCAGTTGAACAGGGTTTCACGCACGCGATCCGGGGTCGGGCGCAGGCCCGGTGCGTCGGGGAAGCTCAGCTTGCGGCTGCGCCACTGGCCGCCAATGATGCGCAGCTGATTGACGCCGTTGTGCACGTTTTGCACGGGTTTTTTCGGTGCTCGAGTGGCCATTAATGCTCCGGAACCCCGAGCGGTTGCTCGGCAGGTTTATCAGATGGGGCCGGTAACGGCTTTTGCGGCACGGTCGGGCCAGCGGTGACGATGACCATTTTCTCCGTGCTCAGGTGTTTGTTCAGCGCATCGCGGACCTGCTCCACAGTCAGGCTCTGCGACTGCCGCATGAAATCGTCGAGATAGCTCAGTGGCAGATTATAGAAGCCCATCGCGCCGAGCTGGCCAACGATGTCGGCGTTGCTCGCGGTGGACAGCGGGAAGCTGCCGGCCAGTTCGCGCTTGGCATCGTCGAGTTCTTTCTGTGTCGGCCCGGTTTTCAGGTAGTCGGCGAGCACGTTCTGCACCAGTTTCAGGGTGCCTTCGCTCATCTCGGCGCGGGTCTGCAGGTTGATCATGAACGGGCCACGGGCCTGCATCGGGCTGAACGCCGAATACACGCCGTAGGTCAGGCCGCGCTTCTCGCGCACTTCGCTCATCAGGCGCGTACCGAAACCACCGCCGCCGAGGATCTGGTTGCCCAGCGACAGCGCGGCGTAATCCGGATCATCGCGATCGATGCCCAGTTGCGCGAGCATCAGGTTGGTCTGTTTCGAAGGAAACTCGATGTGGTTGACACTGGCCTTCGGCTCCTGCGGCGCAGCGATCTTCGCCAGCGCCGGACCTTTCGGCAGGGCCGAGGAAACCTGATTGGCAATCGCCTCGGCTTCGGCTCGCGACAAATCACCAACCAGCGCAATCACCGCATTGCCGGCGGCGTAGGCCTTGGCATGGAACTCGCGCAATTGCGCGACGGTGATCTTCGGCACGCTTTGGGCATTGCCATCGCTGGAATGCGCGTACGGGTGATCGCCATACAGACGCTTCATCAGCTCCAGGCTGGCGAGTTTGCCGGGGTTCTGTTTCTGATATTCGAAACCGGCGAGCAGTTGGTTCTTGATGCGCGCGAAGGAATCGGCGGGGAAGGTCGGTTTGCCGACCACATCGGCGAACAGCTTCAACGCCGGTTCACGCTGCTCGGGTGCGCTCAGGCTGCGCAACGAGGCCAGCGCCATGTCCTTGAACGCACCGTTGCCGAAGTCGGACCCAAGGCCTTCAAAACCCTGGGCGATAGCGCCGACGTCTTTGCCGGCGATACCTTCATTGAGCATGGCGTTGGTCAGCACCGCGAGGCCGGGCGCGTTGCCGTCCTGGCTGCTGCCAGCGGCGAAGATCAGGCGCATATCGAACATCGGCAGCTCATGCGCTTCGACGAACAGCACTTTGGCGCCGTCAGCGGTGTTCCAGGTCTGTACATCGAGCTTGCGGCTGGCCGGGGCCTTGCCATCGAGTTCGGCCAGCGATTGCAGTTTCTGGCTGGTTTTGGCGTTATCCAGGGCTTCGCTGGCGTGGCTGTCAGCGCCGGGCGACAGATACACGGCCGCCGAGCCGATCACCGCGACAGCAATCAGGCCAAGCAGCATCAGGCGTGGGGTTTTGCGCTCACTCATGAGTCGTCTCCAAAGGCAGGACGTGGGCGACGCTGAGACGTTCGCGGGTGAAATACTTTTTCGCGGCGTTCTGGATGTCTTGCGGGGTCACGCTTTCCAGATCGGCCAGTTCGGTGTCCATCAGCTTCCACGACAGACCGACCGTTTCCAGTTGACCGATCGCGGTGGCCTGGCTGGTGATCGAGTCACGCTCGTAGACCAGGCCGGCGATGACTTGAGCGCGGACGCGTTCCAGCTCTTCGGCAGACGGCGCGGTGGTTTTCAGTTGCTCAAGCAGTTTCCACAAGCCGGCTTCGGCCTGGGCAATGGTCTTTTTCTTCTGCGTATTTGGCGTGGCCGACAGGGTGAACAGGCTGTCACCACGGGTGTAGGCGTCATAGTCCGACGAGCCGCCGGAGACCAGCTCTTCGCCACGTTCCAGCTGCGTCGGGATGCGCCCGCTGTAGCCGCCATCGAGCAGCGCGGAGATCAGGCGCAGGGCGTTGACCGAGCGTTTGTCTTCAGCGGTAGCAATGCTCGGCACGTTGAAGCCAAGCATCAGGCTCGGCAGTTGGGTTTGCACGCGCAGGGTGATCTGGCGTTCGCCGGGCTCGGCCAGTTCCAGCGGTTTTTTCGCCGGTGGCACGTCGCGTTTGGCGACCGGGCCGAAGTAGCGCTGGGCGAGGGTTTTCACTTCGTCCGGAGTGACGTCACCGACCACCACCAGCGTAGCGTTGTTCGGCGCGTACCAGGATTGGTACCAGTGGCGCAGTTCCTCGACTTTCATACGGTCGAGGTCAGCCATCCAGCCGATGGTCGGCGTGTGATAACCGCTGGCCGGGTAGGCCATGGCCTTGTAGCGCTCGTAGGCCTTGGACATCGGCTTGTCATCGGTGCGCAGGCGGCGCTCTTCCTTGATGACTTCGATTTCCTTGGCGAACTCGTCGGCCGGCAGGCGCAGATTGGCCATGCGGTCTGCTTCCAGCTCAAACGCCACGCCGAGGCGGTCACGGGCCAGCACCTGGTAATAAGCAGTGAAGTCGTCGCTGGTGAACGCGTTCTCTTCGGCGCCGAGGTCGCGCAGGATCAGCGAAGCTTCGCCGGGACCGACTTTTTCGCTGCCCTTGAACATCATGTGCTCGAGCGCGTGGGACAGACCGGTCTGGCCCGGAGTCTCGTAGCTGGAGCCGACCTTGTACCAGATCTGCGAAACGACCACCGGCGCACGATGGTCTTCGCGCACGACGACCTTGAGGCCGTTGTCGAGGGTGAATTCATGGGTCGGTTGCGGGTCGGCCGCCAGGGCCGAAAGGGGCAGGCAGACTGCGCTGAGCAGCAGGCCAGCAGCGCGGCGGGCTAGAGCATTCATTCGTTTTTCAACCTGTTGGGCTGCCCGCTTGGTCTTAGCGTCGGCGGGCGAGAGGTAGGGCGTGTCATTGATCATTACCAGTACCGCGCCGGCGCCTGATAGTGTGCAGGGCAAGGCGCGAGGAGTGTGGTTTGGTTGTTCCAAATAAACTCCGAGCAACGCAGCCCTGCACACTATCAGGCCCGGCCCTCCGGGTGGCGCCTGAAAACGGGCCATACTGCGTTGCAGTCCTTGGCAAGGAAAGCACATTCCCTGCGGCCTGCGCCTTGTCTGGCCCGTTTTCAGGCGGCCACGCGGTACTGGTAATGATCAATGACACGCCCTAGGATACTGATCCGTTTTACTGGCGGCCACGCCTATCAGGCTTCAGGGTTTGATAAGGCTGTATAGGTTTGCGGCGAAAAGCTGTGTTTTCCCCACTAAACTCCGCGTTTTCGCCGATCTTTGCCGGTTTAGATCAACGTTAATACGATCCTTGAGGTGCCTTCGGTGCCTCGACAAAATGTTGCGCGTGAACAAGCTGGGTGAAACACAGTCTGTTCTGCATCGAATATTTATTTGCCGGGGCGCCCTGTTGGCGCGTCGCTACCGTGAGATAGCCGTCCTCCATGTTTGGTTCCAACGACGACAAGAAGAGCCCAGCTGCGGCTGGCGAGAAGAAAAGCCTGTTCGGATGGCTGCGGAAAAAACCGCAGGAACCCGTCGTCGAACAGCCGCCCGCGATTCCTGAACCGGCCCCCGCGCCAGCTCCTGTAATAGAAGAAGAGCCGGCGCCGATTGTGCTGCCGATCGCCGAGCCGGTGCTGCAACCGGAGGCTGAAGCCGAGCCGGAAGCGCCCGCCGCTCCCGAACTGCCGCTGACGCCCGCCGCCGAGCCGTGGCTGACCTTGCCGGTGGCAGAAGAGCCGGTCGCGCTGGTTGAAGAAGCGGCGCCACATGTGACGCCAGTGATTCCTGCGCCGGTTGCCGAGGTGCCTGCGCAGCCTGTGCCTGAACCGGTTGTCGAGCCTGCGCCGGTCATTTCTGAACCCGCCGCCCCGGTTGTCCCGCCGTCGGAGCCTGCACCGATTGCCGCTGCGCCGGTTGTCGCTCCGGTCGCTCCGGTCGTGCCGGTCGAAGTCCCTGTAGAAGCGCCAGTCGAAACCCCGCGCACCGAAGAAACCAAAGCCGGTTTCTTCGCCCGCCTCAAGCAAGGCCTGTCGAAGACCAGCGCCAGCATCGGCGAGGGCATGGCCAGCCTGTTCCTCGGGCGCAAAACCATCGACGACGATCTGCTCGACGACCTCGAAACCCGTCTGCTCACCGCCGACGTGGGTGTTGAAGCCACCACGCAGATCATTCAGCGCCTGACCCAGAAGGTCGCACGCAAGGAACTGGCAGACGCCGACGCCCTGTACAAATCCTTGCAGGCCGAATTGGCCGCAATGCTCAAGCCCGTCGAGCAACCGCTGAAAATCGCCTCGCAGAACAAGCCTTTCGTGATTCTGGTGGTCGGCGTCAACGGCGCCGGCAAAACCACCACCATCGGCAAGCTGGCGAAGAAGCTGCAATTGGAGGGTAAGAAGGTCATGCTGGCGGCCGGCGACACCTTCCGTGCAGCGGCCGTGGAGCAATTGCAGGTCTGGGGCGAGCGCAACAAGATTCCGGTGATCGCTCAGCACACCGGCGCCGATTCCGCTTCGGTGATCTTCGACGCCGTGCAAGCGGCCAAGGCCCGTGGCATCGACGTGCTGATCGCTGATACCGCCGGTCGCCTGCACACCAAAGACAACCTGATGGAAGAGCTGAAAAAGGTTCGCCGGGTGATCGGCAAGCTCGATGCCGACGCGCCGCATGAAGTGCTGTTGGTGCTCGACGCCGGCACTGGCCAGAACGCGATCAACCAGGCCAAGCAATTCAACCAGACCGTCGAACTGACCGGTCTGGCGCTGACCAAGCTCGACGGTACCGCCAAGGGCGGGGTGATTTTCGCCCTGGCCAAGCAATTTGGTCTGCCGATCCGCTACATCGGCGTCGGTGAGGGCATCGACGACTTGCGTACCTTTGAAGCCGAACCCTTTGTCCAGGCACTGTTTGCCGAGCGGGAGCGTTCATGATTCGTTTCGAACAGGTCGGTAAACGCTACCCGAACGGTCACGTCGGCTTGCATGAGCTGAGCTTTCGAGTCCGTCGTGGCGAGTTCTTGTTTGTCACCGGCCACTCCGGTGCCGGTAAATCCACGCTGTTGCGCCTGTTGCTGGCAATGGAACGGCCGACCAGCGGCAAATTGCTGCTCGCCGGGCAAGACCTGAGCACCATCAGCAACGCGCAGATTCCATTCCTGCGCCGACAGATCGGCGTGGTGTTCCAGAATCACCAGTTGCTGTTCGATCGCACGGTGTTCAACAACGTCGCCTTGCCGCTGCAGATCCTCGGCCTGTCCAAGGTCGAGATCGCCAAGCGCGTCGATTCGGCGCTGGAACGCGTGGCGCTGTCGGATAAATCCGATCTGTACCCGGGCGACCTGTCCACCGGTCAGCAACAGCGCGTCGGCATTGCCCGCGCCATCGTCCACCGCCCGGCCTTGCTGCTGGCGGACGAACCGACCGGTAACCTCGACCCGCGTCTGGCCGCCGAAATCATGGGCGTGTTCGAAGACATCAACCGTTTGGGCACCAGCGTACTGATCGCCAGTCACGACCTGGCACTGATCGCGCGCATGCGTCATCGCATGCTGACCCTGCAACGCGGCCGCCTCATCGGCGACGGGGAGGCCGGGGTATGAGTGCGACACGCAGTCCTAAGGTTTCCGAGCGCGTGGCCCCGAAGGCCGCCGATCCGCAACCGCAGAAAAAGAAAAAGCACGACGATGACGACGGCCCGGACTTCGCCACGCTGTTTCGCGCCTGGATCGAAAGCCATCGCGCCAGCCTGCTCGACAGCCTGCGCCGTCTCGGCAAACAGCCGATCGGCAGCTTCTTCACCTGCATGGTGATGGCCGTGGCGTTGAGTCTGCCGATGGGGCTTTCGCTGTTGCTCAATAACGTCGAACGTCTCGGCGGTTCCTGGCAGCGCGCGGCGCAGATTTCCCTGTACCTGCAACTCGACGCCAGCCCGGAACAAGGCGAAGCGCTGCGTGAGCAGATCAAAGGCATGCCGGGCGTCGCTGATGCCGAATATGTCGGCCGCGATCAGGCGCTGGAAGAGTTCCAGCAGCAATCCGGCCTGGGCGAAGCCCTGCGTGAGCTGCCTGACAACCCTTTGCCGGGTGTGGTGCTGGTGACACCGAACGAAGTCGACAAGCCGACACTCGAAGCATTAAGACAAAAACTTTCCGAGCTGCCGAAGGTACAACAGGCGCAACTTGATCTAGTCTGGGTCGAGCGTCTGGCCGCCATCCTCAAGCTTGGCGACCGCTTTGTCTTCGGTCTGACGGTGCTTTTGGTGTCTGCATTACTTTTGGTGATAGGCAATACCATTCGTCTTCATATTGAAAACCGCCGCACCGAGATAGAAGTGATTAAACTCGTCGGCGGCACTGACAGTTATGTGCGCCGCCCTTTCCTTTATATGGGCGCGTTGTATGGCTTCGGTGCAGGGCTGTTGTCCTGGGGCGTATTGGCGTTCGGCCTGAACTGGCTGAACGATGCGGTGGTCGGACTGGCCGGCTTGTACGGCAGTGATTTCGCCCTGGCCGGTGTGCCAGTGGCCGACGGTCTGTCGCTCTTGCTTGGCGCGGTGCTGTTGGGTTATATCGGTGCATGGATTGCAGTCGCACGTCATCTCAGGGAGCTGGCGCCGAAGTAGAATCTTTTTTGCGCGTGATTGACCTTGCGGTTTTTATGGGAACTTGTACCTGAGTTCCCGGTCAATTTTTCGCAGTGCCGAGAGGCACGAGTATGTGAGTGGGAGGTTTTTTCGTATGACCAATTCTTTGCAACCTGCGTATGCGTTGGTTCCGGGTGCGAACCTGGAAGCCTACGTGCACACCGTCAACAGCATTCCATTGCTGACGCCGGAGCAGGAGCGTGAACTGGCCGAGAGTCTCTACTATGAGCAGGATTTGGGGGCGGCTCGGCAGATGGTGCTCGCCCACCTGCGTTTTGTCGTACACATTGCCCGTAGCTATTCCGGCTACGGTCTGGCTCAGGCTGACCTGATCCAGGAAGGTAACGTTGGCCTGATGAAGGCCGTCAAGCGTTTCAATCCGGAAATGGGTGTGCGTCTGGTGTCGTTCGCCGTGCACTGGATCAAGGCGGAAATTCACGAGTTCATCCTGCGCAACTGGCGCATTGTGAAAGTCGCGACCACCAAGGCCCAGCGCAAGCTGTTCTTCAACCTGCGCAGCCAGAAGAAGCGTCTGGCGTGGCTGAATAACGAGGAAGTCCACCGTGTGGCGGAAAGCCTCGGCGTCGAACCACGTGAAGTGCGCGAGATGGAAAGTCGCCTGACCGGCCATGATATGGCCTTCGACCCGGCTGCCGAAGCCGACGACGACAGTGCTTTCCAGTCTCCGGCCAACTACTTGGAAGACCACCGGTACGACCCGGCGCGTCAACTGGAAGATGCCGACTGGAGCGACAACTCCAACACCAACCTGCACGAAGCACTGGAAGTGCTGGACGAGCGCAGCCGTGACATCCTCTACCAGCGCTGGCTGGCGGAAGAGAAAGCCACGCTGCACGACCTGGCGCAGAAGTACAACGTGTCGGCCGAGCGAATCCGTCAGCTCGAAAAGAGCGCGATGAACAAGCTCAAGTTGTCGATCGCCGCGTAACCGGTAGATCAGCAATAAAAAACGCCCCGATCAGCGATGATCGGGGCGTTTTCATTCTGTTTCAACACAAATCCCTGTGGGAGCGAGCCCGCTCGCGAAAGCGGTTTATCAGTGCCATCAATGCAAGCTGACACACCGCTTTCGCGAGCAGGCTCGCTCCCACATTGGAATTTCGGTGTTATTCAGCCCAAGGCGCCCGCCGCGAATCGTTCAGCCCGAGCAAGTAACTGTCTCCGCCCAACTGACTCATCTGCTGCCGAATCCACCCAGCCCGGCGCGATACATAACCGGTCGGATGACTCGCGCTCCACACCCGTGGATTGGGCAGTACGGCAGCCAGATAACTCGCCTGCTGACGCGACAATGACTTTGCGCTCACACCAAAGTGATGGCGGGCCGCCGCTTCAGCGCCAAATACGCCGTCATCCCACTCGACGCTGTTCAGGTACACCTCGAGAATTCGCTGCTTGGGCCAGAACACCTCGATCAGCGCGGTAAACCACGCTTCCAGGCCTTTGCGCAGATAACTGCGGCCCGACCACAGAAAGAGGTTTTTCGACACCTGTTGGCTCAAGGTGCTGGCACCGCGAATCGAACCGCCCAGTTCGTTGTGGGCCAGAGCAGCCTGAATCGCGCGCAGATCGAAGCCCCAGTGCTCGGGGAATTTCTGGTCTTCGCCAGCAATTACCGCCACTTTCAGGTCATCGGAGATCTCGTTCCACGGTTTCCAGGTGCGCTGCAGGTCAATCGGCTCGCCGTCGACCCAGGATTCGACCTTGCGCTCGACCATCAGCGCCGTGCCCGGCGGTGGCACGAAGCGAAACACCAGCACCAGCAAGACACTGCCGCCGGCGAACCAGAGCAGAGCCTTCGTGAGACGACGGAAAATTGAACGCAGCATAGAGATGGCTTGGCCGAACCCGTGGAGCGGGCCATTATACAGACCCTGCCGATGGCGTCTGACTGGAGTTCCCCATGCTGCGTGGCTTTTTGATGCTGGCTGCTTTTTTCGGATTCACCGGTGTTGCGCTGGGCGCGTTTGCCGCCCACGGCCTGAAAAACCGTCTGACGCCGGAATACCTGACGATCTTCCACACTGGCGTCACCTACCAACTGGTGCACACGCTCGCATTGTTCGGCGTTGCGCTGCTGGCCACGCAGATTCCAGGGCGGCTGGTCACTTGGGCCGGCGTGTCCTTCACCGTCGGCATTGTGTTGTTCTCCGGCAGCCTGTATCTGCTGACCACCACCGGCATCAGCAAGCTCGGCATCATTACCCCTTTTGGTGGCCTCGCGTTTCTCATCGGTTGGGTTTGCCTCGGCCTCGCCGCCTGGCGCTTGCAGCTAACCGCTTGACGCTTGGTACTGACCTTTAGGTCATGATCGGGCTAGAATGCCAGCCCCTAAAAATGATGGCGGCGTTGTGCATGCGCATTCAGTTGAACGGTGAGTCCTTTGAACTGCCCGACGGTGAAACCGTTGCGGGCCTGATCACCCGTCTGGATCTGGCCGGACGTCGGGTGGCGGTCGAGCTCAATCTGGACATCGTCCCGCGCAGCCAGCATGCCGACACTACGTTGAACGACGGCGACAACGTCGAAGTGGTCCACGCCATCGGCGGCGGCTGATCGCCCGGCCCGCAAGGGCACAGAATTCTGCAAGACCCTCACCCTTAAAGAGGATTCCCCATGAGCATCGTTCGTAGCGACAAGCCTTTTGTGCTGGCCGGTCGTACTTACCAGTCGCGTTTGCTGGTCGGTACCGGCAAGTACCGTGACATGGAAGAAACCCGCCAGGCCATCGAAGCCTCGGGTGCCGAGATCGTCACCTTCGCCGTACGCCGCACCAACCTGGGCCAGATCGAAGGCGAGCCGAACCTGCTTGAAGTGTTGTCGCCGGATCGCTACACCTTCCTGCCGAACACTGCCGGTTGCTACGACGCCATCGAAGCCGTGCGCACCTGCCGCCTGGCGCGTGAACTGCTCGACGGCCACAATCTGGTGAAGCTGGAAGTGCTGGCCGACCAGAAGACCCTGTTCCCCAACGTGATCGAAACCCTCAAGGCCGCCGAAACCCTGGTCAAGGAAGGCTTCGACGTGATGGTCTACACCAGCGATGACCCGATCATCGCCCGGCAACTGGCGGAAATCGGCTGCATCGCCGTGATGCCGCTGGCCGGTCTGATCGGCTCCGGTCTGGGCATCTGCAATCCGTACAACCTGCAGATCATCCTCGAAGAAGCCAGGATCCCGGTGCTGGTGGATGCTGGTGTCGGTACCGCTTCCGACGCGACCATCGCCATGGAACTGGGTTGCGACGCCGTACTGATGAACTCGGCCATCGCCCACGCCCAGCAACCGGTCATGATGGCGCAAGCCATGCAGCACGCCATCGTCGCCGGTCGCCTGGCGTACCTCGCCGGCCGCATGCCGAAAAAACTTTATGCCAGCGCCTCTTCGCCGCTGGATGGTCTGATCAAGTAAGAGCCATTGATGACTGAATCGAACGACACGCCTGTCCAGCCGGACGAAGGCGACGAGCGCCAACACCGCCGCATCAAGAGTTTCGTGATGCGCGCCGGGCGCATGACCGAAGGCCAGCAACGCGGCCTGGATCAGGGCGCGCCGCTGTATGTGCTGCCGCTGGCCGATGCGCCGGTCGATTACGACCAGGTGTTCGGCCGCTCGGCGCCGCGCTCGCTGGAAATCGGTTTCGGCATGGGCCACTCGCTGCTGGAAATGGCCGCGGCCGCTCCAGAGCAGGATTTCATCGGTGTTGAAGTGCACCGTCCGGGTGTCGGCGCGCTGCTCAATGGCGTGCTGACCCAAGGGCTGACCAACCTGCGGGTCTACGATTGTGACGCGATCGAAGTGCTCAATCGCTGCATCGCCGACAACAGCCTCGATCGCCTGATGCTGTTTTTCCCGGATCCGTGGCACAAGAGCCGCCACCACAAGCGCCGCATCGTCCAGGCCTCGTTCGCTGAACTGGTGCGCAGCAAGTTGAAGGTTGGCGGCATTCTGCACATGGCCACCGACTGGGAGCCTTACGCCGAGTACATGCTGGAAGTGATGAACGTCGCCCCGGGGTACCGCAACCTTGCCGAAGACGGCAAATGCGTCCCACGCCCGGCCGAACGCCCGATCACCAAGTTCGAACGCCGTGGCGAACGCCTTGGCCATGGCGTGTGGGATCTGAAGTTCGAAAAGATCGCTTAAGCATCACGCAAAAAAAACTGTGGGAGCGAGCCTGCTCGCGAAAGCGGTCTGACGTTCAACGATGATGTTGGATGTCAAGACGCCTTCGCGAGCAGGCTCGCTCCCACAATTGTTTTGTGTATGAGGAGATTACAGGGGGGCAAGAAATCGAGCGGGCACCTGCTCTGTCAACCAGACGCCATTTTCGGCCTGATAGAACTTGAAGCCCTGTTCTTCCATCTGCTTCGCGGCAACCTTCAGAACGACTGGCGTTCCGTAGCGTTGACCCACGGCCGACGCGGTGGCGATCTCGTCGGACAGATGCACCTGATGGCGTTGTCCTGGAATCAAGCCTTGTTCGTGGATCGAGTCGAGAAAACGCGTCGCTGTTCCGTGGTAGAGCGTTTGCGGTGGCTGTTTCTGCTCGAATTGCAGATCAACGCTTTTCGTCGAGTGGCCTTGAACAGCGCGTATACAGTGGCCATCAGCGGAAATCGTAAAACGCTTCTTGTCACTGCTGGTCACGACGTTTTCAATCAGCTCACGACTTAAATGCCTGCCATCACGCGCCGCGCCGCTGATCAGTGCGTCGATATTTGCCCAGCCATCCGAATCCAGCGTAAGACCAATCGCCTGAGGCTCGTGACGCAACACGAAGCTAAGAAATTTGCTCGTCTCATCCAGTAGTTTTTTACTCATGAACTTCCCTTTCATTGCGATCAACTGTGGGAGCGAGCCTGCTCGCGAAAGCGGTCTGACGATCAACGATGATGTTGGATGTCAAGACGCCTTCGCGAGCAGGCTCGCTCCCACATTTTGTTTTGGGGTGTTTGCGGGGTCAGCGGCGATCAGCAACCACACCGATCAACACCAGTACCACCAGCAGCACCGGCGCCAGGCTGTAGTTGTTGAACTGGCTCAGGCCTTTGATCACCCACGGCGTGGCGTAGATCAGCGCGGCGCCGCTGCCGATCAGGCAGAGCAGGGCCATCAGGGGCACGCGCAGGGCGCCGGCGATGCTGCCCAGGCGTTGTTCGACCCAGCCTTTGAAGTCAGCGCCGAACAGCACCAGCAGGCAACCGACCAGCGCCAGGGCGATTTCCGAGAGATTGCTGCGGCTCCAGCGGGAGACGGTGGCCAGCAGGTCGAGTATCAAATCCATGCGTTTTCCCTTTGAGCTGAAGTCAGTTCAGAAATTGTTGCAGCAAATCGTTGAGAAACAGCTGGCCGCGTTCGGTCGCCGCCAGGCGTGACGGTTCGACCTGCAACAGGCCGCTTTGTTCGGCTTCGCGCCGGCCTTCGGCGAGGGTGTCCAGCGACAGGCCGGTGCGTTCCGGATACAGGCGCGATTCGACCCCGGCAGTCAGGCGCAGGGCGTTCATCAGGAACTCGAACGGCATCTCGTCATTGCTCAGCGATTTCTCGCCAGCCTGAAAGCTCTTCGCGGGATTCAGATAGTCCTTCGGCAGGCGGGTTTTCCATGTGCGCACGATGCGCCCGTCCGGGTGACTCAGCTTGCCATGGGCGCCGGCGCCGATGCCGATGAAGTCGCCGAAGCTCCAGTAATTGAGGTTATGCCGCGCAGGGCGACCGGCCTGGGCATACGCCGACACTTCGTACTGCGCGTAACCGTGCTCGGCCAGCAGCGCCTGGCCGGCTTCCTGAATGTCCCACAGCGTGTCGTCTTCCGGCAGCGCTGGCGGCTGGTTCCAGAACACCGTGTTCGGCTCCAGCGTCAGCTGATACCAGGAAATGTGCGTCGGCTTCAGCGCGATGGCCTGACGCAGATCGCTCAAGGCATCGTCCAGCGACTGATCGGGCAAACCGTGCATCAAGTCCAGGTTGAAGTTATCGAACCCGGCCTGCCGCGCCATGCCCGCCGCACGCACGGCTTCGTCACCGTTGTGGATGCGGCCAAGGGCCTCAAGCTTCTCCTGCTGAAAGCTCTGGATACCGATCGATAGCCGATTGATCCCCAGCTTGCGATAGGCGACAAACTTCTCCTGCTCGAAGGTGCCCGGGTTGGCTTCCAGGGTGATTTCGATGTCGGCGGCGAACGGGATGCGCTGCTCGACACCCTTCAACAAACGCCCGAGGGCTTCGGCGCTGAACAGGCTGGGCGTCCCGCCACCGAAGAAAATCGAAGTCAGCTCACGGCCATACACCGCATGCAGATCCTGATCGAGATCGGCCAGCAGCGCGTCGACGTATTCCTGCTCCGGCAGCACCGGGCTGGCGGTGTGCGAGTTGAAATCGCAATACGGGCATTTGCGCACACACCACGGGATGTGGATGTACAGCGCCAGGGGCGGCAGAGTTGGCAGCGGCGCCCGAGGCGAGGACGCGGCGCCGCCGATAATCAGCGACGACGCGGAAGAATCAGTGGTCATTTCAAGCCCAGACGCTGGCGCAGCAGATCCATTGCACGGGCGCGGTGGCTGATCTGGTTCTTGTCGGCCGGGCTCAGTTCGGCGCTGGAGCAGCCGCGCTCCGGCACCCAGAACAGTGGGTCATAACCGAAGCCGTGCTCGCCGCTGGCAGCGGTGAGGATGCGCCCGTGCCACAGGCCTTCGCAGAGAATCGGCAGCGGATCATCGGCGTGGCGCACCAGTGCCAATACGCAGACGAACTGCGCGCCGCGCTCGGCTTGCGGCACGTCCTTCAGCGCATCGAGCAGTTTGGCGTTGTTTGCCGCATCGCCCTGGCCGTCGGCGTAACGCGCCGAGTAGATACCCGGCGCACCGCCAAGGAAATCCACCGCCAGCCCGGAATCATCGGCCAGTGCCGGCAGCCCGGAAATGCGCGCGGCGTTGCGCGCCTTGAGAATCGCGTTCTCGACGAACGACAGGCCGGTTTCTTCCGGCTCGACCTTGCTCCATTCGCCAATCGAGCGCAGTTGCACCGAGTCGCCGAGCATGGCCTGAAGTTCTTTGAGTTTGCCGGCGTTATGGCTGGCCAGTACGAGCTGCTTGATGTTCATCATTCGCCGGGAAAGAGTTCTTGGTTGAAGTTGATGGTGTTGATCTTGTCGCCGTTCTGCACCTTGATTTCAAAGGTGCGGGTTTCCTGCTGCGGCACCGGGTACTGGGCGATGTAGTAGATCGCGCCCTGTTCGGTGACCTGGCGAAAGTTCAGCGGCACGCTGTTGCTGGTCAGGTCCTTGATCGTGCCGGTGACGCTGGCGATCACCGGTTTGCCGTCCTTGACCACCGAGACGTTGATCACGCCTTGGTTCTTGCTGCGGATCAGCTCGGCAGCCTTGGCGATGTCCGGTTGCAGGAACGTCGAGTTGAAGGTGTTGTAGTGCACCGTGATGTCGCCGAAGGTTTCCTTGCGCTCACCTTTGATGACGTCCGCCGCCATGGTGCTGGCGCTCAGGCAGGCGGTGAATAACAGCAACGCTAGACGGCTCATGTTCGTGCTCCTTCAAATGCCCTGGCTCAGACCGCGACTCGGGCGTCCGCCAACTGCGGACTGCTGACGCGGTAGATACCGATTTCACCTAACAGATTAGGCCATAGCTTACTGGCCCACCCGTGGCGGTGCTGTTGATCCACGGCAAGCCGATCAATGACCTTGGCGTCACGTTCGCGGCACAACTCTTCGAAGTCCTCGAAGGTGCAGAAGTGAATGTTCGGCGTGTTGTACCAGGTGTAAGGCAGGAATTCCGAGACCGGCATGCGGCCCTTGCTCGCCAGATACCAGCGGCAGCGCCAGTGGCCGAAGTTGGGGAAGGTAATGATGCACTGGCGACCGACCCGGAGCATTTCGTCGAGGATCTTGTCCGGGTAATGCACCGCTTGCAGGGCCTGGGTCATGACGACGATGTCGAAACTGTTGCTGGCAAAATTGCCCAGGCCTTTGTCCAGATCCTGCTCGATGACGTTGATGCCCTTGGCCACGCACTCGGCGATGTTGTCGGCGTCGTTTTCCAGGCCATAACCGGTGACGTTCTTGTTGTCGCGCAGCCAGGTCAGCAGCTCGCCGTCACCGCAACCCAGGTCGAGGACGCGGCTGCCGGCGGGGATCCATTCCTGGATGATTTCCAGATCAGCTCTCATGGCTTTCTCACAACGAAATGCGGTTCATGTAATTGCCGAACGCCTGCAAGTAACGCGGGATCGGAATCAGGAAGGCGTCGTGGCCTTGCGGTGCGTCAATTTCCAGATAGCTGACGTCCTTGCGCGCGGCCATCAGCGCATCCACCAGTTCCCGCGAACGCGCAGGAGAAAAGCGCCAGTCGGTGGTGAACGACATCACGCAGAACTTGGCTGTGGCGTTTTCGAAGGTTTTCGCCAGATCATCGTCGAAGTTCGCCGCCGGATCGAAGTAGTCCAGCGCCTTGGTCATCAGCAGATAGGTATTGGCGTCGAAGCGCCCGGAGAACTCTTCGCCCTGATAACGCAGATAGCTTTCGACCTGGAACTCGACACTGTGGAAGTCGTAGTTGAGCTTTTCACTCTTCAGGCCACGGCCGAATTTCTCACCCATGGAATCATCGGACAGATAGGTAATGTGGCCGACCATGCGCGCGAGCATCAGCCCGCGCTTGGGGATCACGCCGGCTTCCTGGAACGAGCCGCCGTGGAATTCCGGATCGGTGAGGATCGCCTGACGCGCGACTTCGTTGAAGGCGATGTTCTGCGCCGACAGTTTTGGTGCCGAGGCGATCGCCAGGCAGTGCCGCACGCGATCCGGGTAGGTGATGGTCCATTGCAGGGCCTGCATGCCGCCGAGGCTGCCGCCGATCACCGCTGCCCACTGGCCGATGCCGAGCAGGTCAGCCAGACGCGCCTGGCTGTGCACCCAGTCTTCCACGGTGAGCACCGGGAAGTCGGCGCCGAACGGCTTGCCGGTCTCCGGGTTGATACTGCTCGGGCCGGTGGAGCCGTTGCAGCCGCCGAGGTTGTTCAGGCTGACCACAAAGAACTTGTTGGTGTCGATCGGCTTGCCGGGGCCGATGCAGCTGTCCCACCAACCGGGCTTGCGGTCGTCGACGCTGTGATAACCAGCGGCGTGATGATGACCGGACAGCGCGTGGCAGATCAGCACGGCGTTGCTCGCCTGGGCGTTCAGCGTGCCGTAGGTTTCATAAATCAGGTCATAAGCGGCCAGCGAACGGCCACAGGCCAGCGTCAGCGGTTCGCTGAAATGCGCGGTTTGCGGCGTTACCAGACCAACAGAATCGGCGGGAAAGGCAGTTGGCATCGACCCTGCTCTCGTTGAAATGAGGCGTAAGTCTAAAGACCGGGGGGGTTAGCGGCAAGCAACGATCAGGTCCGGCGTTTTCGCTTCGGACCGAGGTGCAGCCATTCGCGAGCAAGCTCGCTCCCACAGTTGAAATGCATTCCAATGTGGGAGCGAGCCTGCTCGCGAAAAAGGCGACTCGGTCAGTCAGACCGAACGCACTGGCTTACATCAGCAAACGCAAAATCTCCGGCATCATGGTCATCGCCGCCAGATTGTTGATCACCAGCATGTCGATCAATTTCAGCGCAAGGAAGGCGAAGATCGGCGACAGGTCCAGACCGCCGAGGTTCGGCAGGAAGCGGCGGAACGGTGCCAGCGCCGGTTCGCAGATCTGGTTGACCAGCTCAGCGCCCGGATTGTGGCTGCCCGGTGCGACCCACGACAGAATCACGCTGATGATCAGAGCGAAGAAGAAGATCTTCAGGAACAGCGCAGTGACGCCGATCAGCGACCAGATCAACAGTTGCAGCGGGTTTCCGGTGGTGCCGTAGGTCAGCAGCAGGGTCAGCGCCATCAGCAGCAGTTGCACCAGAATCGCCAGCACCAGCGACGACATGTCGAGGCCGAACAGGCTCGGGATGATCCGGCGCAAAGGCTTGAGCAGCGGCTGGGTGGCCTTGACCACGAACTGGCACAGCGGGTTATAGAAGTTCGCCCGCACCAGTTGCAGGACGAAGCGCAGCAGCACGATCAGCAGGTACAGGCTGCCGAGGGTTTGCAGCACGTAAACCGCTGCGGTGTTCAATCCGATCATGTAAGGCTCCTTTATTTGCCCAGTTGTTCGGCCATTTCGGCCGAGCGGTGCGCGGCGGCGCCGAGTGCGGTTTCAACCAGCGCTTCGAAGCCGCCAGCCTGGAATGATTTGATCGCTGCTTCCGTGGTGCCGTTTGGCGAGGTCACGCGGCGACGCAATTCGGCGGCGTCGACATCGCTGGACACCGCCATGTGCGCGGCGCCCAGAGCAGTCTGCACGGTCAGTTGCTCAGCGATCTCTTGTGGCAGGCCAAGTTTGACGCCGGCGGCGGTCATGGCTTCGATCAGCAGGAAGAAGTACGCCGGGCCGGAGCCGGACACTGCGGTGACCGCGTCCAGTTGCTGTTCTTCTTCCAGCCACAGGGCGATGCCGACGGCGGACAGCAGCTCTTCGGCTTGCTGACGCTGCTCGGCGGTTACTTCGCTGGTCGCGTACAAACCGCTGACACCCTGACGCAGCAGCGCCGGGGTGTTCGGCATGCAGCGCACGATCGGCTGTTCGCCGAGCCACGCGGTCATGCTTGCGCAGGTAATGCCGGCGGCGATCGACACCACCAGTTGATTCGGTTTCAGGCTTGGGCGAATCGCCTCGCACACGGCTTTCATCGCCTGTGGCTTGACCGCCAGCACGATGACATCGACGCCGTCGATGGCCTGGGCGTTGTCAGCGAAGGTTTCGATGCCGTGTTCGGCGCTGACCTTGGCACGGGTGTCTTCGCCCGGATCGCTGGCGCGGATCTGCGCCGCTTCCAGACCTTTGGCGCGCAAGCCGCCAATCAGACTGGCCGCCATGTTGCCCGCACCGATAAACGCAATACGTGTGTTGCTCATGTGTGGTCCTTATCTGGAAACGTTCAAGACTGGGAGTAATCTCTGGCGCCAAACAGCGCGGTACCGATCCGCACCCAGGTGGCGCCTTGGGCAATGGCCGACTCGAGGTCGTGGCTCATGCCCATGGACAGTGTGTCGAGCGGCAGAGCGAGGCTCGCCTGCAATGTCTGCACGGCGGCGAAGGCAGCGTCCTGTTCAGCGCGCTCTTCGGTCGGCTCGGGAATCGCCATCAGTCCGCGCAATTTCAGCCGGGGCAGGGCGCTGATGGCCTCGGCCAGCGCCGGCAGATCGGCCGGGGTGCAACCGGATTTGCTCGCCTCGCCGCTGACATTGACCTGAATGCAGATGTTCAGGGGCGGCAGTTCGGCCGGGCGCTGCTCGGACAGGCGTTGGGCAATTTTCAGACGATCCACGGAGTGCACCCAGTCGAAATGCTCGGCAATCGCGCGAGTCTTGTTCGATTGAATGGGGCCTATGAAGTGCCAGATCAAGGGCAGGTCGGCCAGCTCCAGCTGTTTGCCCAAGGCTTCCTGCAAGTAGTTCTCGCCGAAGTCGCGCAGCCCGGCGGCATAGGCTTCACGCAGAGCCTGGGCGGGTTTGGTCTTGCTCACGGCGAGCAAATGGATGCTGTTTTCGTCGCGGTGCGCAGCTTTCGCCGCTGCCTGGATGCGCGAACTAACCTGAAGAATGTTGTCTGCTATCGTGGACATCAAGAGGCGCCGGCGGTCTGTAGGTTCGCGGCATTCTACTGGAATTGAGGGACGCTATGGATATCACTGAACTGCTGGCCTTCAGCGCCAAACAGGGCGCTTCCGACCTGCACCTGTCGGCCGGCCTGCCGCCGATGATCCGTGTCGATGGCGACGTGCGACGGATCAATCTGCCGGCGCTGGATCACAAGCAAGTGCACGATCTGATCTACGACATCATGAACGACACCCAGCGCATCGAATTCGAGAAAAATCTGGAAACGGATTTTTCCTTCGATGTACCCGGCGTGGCGCGCTTTCGGGTCAACGCATTCAACCAGAACCGTGGCGCTGGCGCCGTGTTCCGCACTATTCCGTCGAAAGTGCTGAGCATGGAAGACCTCGCCATGGGCGATGTTTTCCGCAAGATCACCGATGCGCCGCGCGGGCTGGTGCTGGTCACCGGGCCGACCGGCTCCGGCAAATCGACCACGCTGGCGGCGATGATCGATTACCTCAACACCCATCGCCATCACCACATCCTCACCATTGAGGACCCCATCGAGTTCGTCCATGAATCGCGCAAATGCCTGATCAATCAGCGCGAAGTCCATCGCGATACGCGCAGCTTCGCCACCGCACTGCGTTCGGCCTTGCGTGAAGACCCGGACGTGATTCTGGTCGGCGAAATGCGTGATCTGGAAACCATTCGCCTGGCGCTGACCGCCGCCGAGACCGGGCATCTGGTGTTCGGCACCCTGCACACGACCTCGGCGGCGAAGACCATCGACCGCGTGGTCGACGTGTTCCCCGGCGACGAGAAGTCGATGGTCCGTTCGATGCTGTCGGAGTCGTTGCTGGCGGTGGTGTCGCAGACTTTGATCAAGAAGATCGGCGGCGGGCGGGTGGCGGCGCATGAAATCATGCTCGGGACATCGGCGATTCGTAACCTGATCCGCGAGGACAAGGTGGCGCAGATGTATTCGGCGATTCAGACCGGTGGGTCGTTGGGGATGCAGACACTCGATATGTGCCTGAAGGATCTGGTGACCAAGGGCCTGATCAGCCGCGAGCATGCGCGGGAGAAGGCGCGTACGCCTGATAATTTCTGAGGGTCGCTGGTGCGGCTGCCGGCCCCTTCGCGAGCAGGCTCGCTCCCACATCAAACCGCATTCCTTCAGCTGGAATGCATTCTTCTGTGGGAGCGAGCCTGCTCGCGAAAAGGCTGGTACTGCTGAAGCTGATTCAGGAGATCAAACAGCTCAGCGCTGGACTACGCGCAGTTGCTGTTGTTCTTTCGGCAACACGCGCTTGGCGACGACGTAATGCTTTTCCCAGTACGGCTTGTTCAGCGTGTCGATGCTCACCGCTTTGCCACGGCGCGGGGCGTGGATGAAGCGGTCATTGCCCAGGTAGATGGCAACGTGGTTGACCCGACGGCTCTTGATGTTGAAGAAAATCAGATCGCCCGGCTTCAGATCCTTGCGCTCGACTTTCTCGCCGTGACCGCTGGCCATGGCGTTGGAGGTGCGTGGCAGGTCGAACGTAGCGTCGTTGAACGCGTATTTCACCAGACCGCTGCAATCGAAGCCTTTACTTGGGCTGCTGCCGCCCCAACGATAAGGTGTACCGAGGACGTTTACCGCACGGCTCAGCACATTGCTGCTTTCCTTGCTCGCCATCGGTGGCACCAGCTTGCTGCGGCTCTTGCTGCTCAGCGTGGTGGTCTTGCTCTTGCCGCTTTTGCTCGAGGGAGCCGAAGCATGGGATTTTGGGGTGAAGCCGTTGACGTTGGGAAGACGTTGCTCACGATTGGTGGCGTGGGCGGCCAGTGGCATTAATAGGCAAATAGTCAGCCATGTCTTGAAAAATGGTCGCATTAGGCGTGGCTCATAAGTGATAGCGCGCAACTTTATAACAGCTTTTTTTGCCGTTCCGAGGCCGTTCATCGATTCATTCCGCCGGCTACGGAACCAAAAACGCTCAAAAAGTACGCAATTGTCCGACAGAAGTCAGGTTCTACAAGGGTTTCGCGCTAGCAACGGTAACATTTGCCATACGTCGGCCACCTGTAAAAAAGTCACAAAGAAATGAAGAATATTTATCTATCGAGTGCAATGAGGTCTTAATGAACAGCTATCAGCTACCCCGCGTGAAAGAAAAAGACACTCACAGCAAAGTCATCGGGTACCTGCTGTGGATTTTCGGATTCACTGGCGCGCACCGCTTTTATTACGGCAAACCGGTGACCGGGACGATCTGGTTCTTCACCTTCGGTTTGCTGGGGATTGGCTGGCTGATCGACCTGTTTCTGATCCCGGCGATGGATCGCGAAGCGGACCTGCGCTTTGCCGCCGGGCCGATCGAGTACAACGTCGCGTGGATTCTGCTGACCTTCCTCGGTGTGTTCGGCGTGCACCGGATGTATCAGGGCAAATGGATCAGCGGCTTGCTGTATCTGCTGACCGGCGGGTTGTTCTTTATTGGCGTGCTGTATGACTTCTGGACGCTGAACGATCAGGTGTCGGTGCGCAACGCGCAGAATCGCGGCGCCTTTCAGTAAGTTTTTGCCAGATCAAAAGATCGCAGCCTGCGGCAGCTCCTACAGGGAAATGCATTCCAAAGTAGGAGCTGCCGCAGGCTGCGATCTTTTGCTTTTCAGGCCTGGTGAGTAATCCGCCCATCCACCAGCGTATAGCGCACCACGCCCGGCAGACTGTGCCCGATGAACGGGCAGTTCTCGCCCTTCGACAGCCATTGTTCACCGGCCACCGTCGATGACTTCGGATCGAACAGCACGATATCCGCCGCACCGCCTACCGCCAGTTTGCCCGCCGGCAGGCGCAGGGCTTCGGCCGGTCCTGCGCTGAGACGTGCCAGCAGCGTCGGCAAGTCGAGCAAACCATCCTCAACCAGCGTCATCGCCAGCGGCAGCAGCAACTCAACACTGCTGATGCCCGGCTCGGTGGCGCCGAACGGTGCCAGTTTGGCGTCGCGCTCGTGGGGCTGGTGATGGCTGGAGATCGCCGAAACCACCCCGGACTTCACTGCCTCACGCAGGCCATCGCGATCGGCGCGGGTGCGCAGCGGCGGTTGCACGTGATAGAGGCTGTTGAAGTCGATCAGCGCTTCGTCAGTCAGGATCAGCTGATACAACGCAACATCCGCCGTTACCTTCAAGCCACGGGCCTGCGCCTGGGCAATCAGCGCCACACCGCGCGCACTGGTCAACTGGCTGAAATGCGCACGCACGCCGGTCTGCTCGACCAGCAGCAGATCGCGAGCGAGCGCCACGGTTTCGGCGGTTTCCGGGATGCCCGGCAGGCCAAGGAAGCTGGCGACCGCGCCTTCGTGGGCGAGACCGCCCTCGGCCAGATCGTGATCCTGCGAGTTGAAGATCACCGTCAGGTCGAAAGTCGCCGCGTATTCCAGCGCCCGGCACAGGGTGCGGCTGTTGCGAAAGCTTTCCAGACCGTTGCCGAACGCCACGCAACCGGCGTCGCGCAGGGCCACCAGTTCGGCCAATTGCTCACCGTCCAGACCTTTGCTCAGTGCGCCGATCGGGAACACCTTGGTGTTGCCGGCTTCGCGGGCGCGGTCGAGGATCAATTCGGCCACGGCGGATGTGTCGAGCACCGGTCTGGTCTTCGGTGGGCAGCACAGGCTGGTCACGCCACCGGCAGCGGCGGCGCGGGTTTCGCTGACGATCGAGCCTTTGCGGCTGTAACCCGGCTCGCGCAGGGCGACGTTGAGGTCGACCAGGCCAGGTGCGGCGACCAGACCTTGGGCATCGATGGTTTCTACTGCGCTGAACCCGGCCGGTGCGGCGCCGAGGGCGACGATCTTGCAAGCTTCAACGTGGATGTCGGTGATTTGATCCAGGCCGCTGCTGGGATCGATGACGCGTGCGCCGAGAATGCTGAGCTTCACTGGGCGTTCTCCTGCTCGAATTGACGTTGCGCAGTCTGCCCGCTCATGGCCATGGACAGCACGGCCATACGAATCGCGATGCCGTAGGTCACTTGATTGAGGATCACCGAGTGCGGGCCGTCGGCCACCGCCGACTCGATCTCCACACCACGGTTGATCGGCCCCGGGTGCATGACGATGCAATCGGGTTTGGCTCCGGCCAGACGTGCGGTGGTCAGGCCGAACAGGCGGTAGAACTCGCCTTCGCTGGGCAGCAGGCCGCCGGTCATGCGCTCACGTTGCAGACGCAGCATGATTACCACGTCGACGTCTTTCAGGCCTTCAGCCATGTCGGTGTAGACCTTGACGCCGTATTGCTCGATGCCGATCGGCAGCAGGGTTTTCGGCGCGATCACGCGGATGTCCGGGCAGCCAAGGGTTTTCAGCGCGAGCATGTTCGAGCGCGCCACCCGCGAATGCAGGATGTCGCCGACGATCGCCACCGAGAGGTTTTCGAAACCGCCCTTGTGCCGACGGATGGTGAGCATGTCGAGCATGCCCTGGGTCGGGTGCGCATGCCGGCCGTCGCCGCCGTTGATGATCGCCACCTGCGGGCAGACATGCTCGGCGATGAAGTGCGCCGCGCCCGAGTCGCCGTGGCGGACGACGAACATGTCGGCGGCCATCGCCTCAAGGTTGCGCAGGGTATCGAGCAGCGTTTCGCCCTTGCTCGCCGACGATGTCGACACGTTCAGGGTGATCACGTCTGCCGACAACCGTTGGGCCGCCAGTTCAAACGTGGTGCGGGTGCGCGTGGAGTTTTCGAAGAATACGTTGCAAACGGTCTTGCCGCGCAGCAACGGGACTTTCTTCACCGCCCGGGCACCCACTTCAAGGAACGAGTCGGCAGTGTCGAGGATTTCCGTCAGCAACTCGCGGCGCAGGCCGTCGAGCGAGAGGAAGTGGCGCAGCTGGCCCTGATCATTGAGCTGCAGCGGGCGCTTGGTATCTAGAGGCGTCATCGCGAGGGGGACTCTCAATAGGGCGGATTAAAGGGTGACGTCTTGCAGTTCGAGCGTCAGCGGTTCGGGGCCGGACAACTTGACCCGCTGGTTGCCGGCCAGGGTCAGGGTGGCGCCGACCACGTTCGGGCGGATCGGCAACTCGCCGGCGTCCAGGTCCAGCAGGCAGACCAGGGTGACGCTGGCCGGGCGGCCGTAATCGAACAATTCATTCATGGCGGCGCGGATAGTCCGACCGCTCATCAGCACGTCGTCGATCAGCACCAGATGCTGGCCTTCGATCTCGAAGGGCAGGGCGGACGGGCGCACTTGCGGGTGCAGGCCGTTCTGGCTGAAGTCATCGCGATAGAAGGACACATCCAGCGTGCCCAGTGGCGCATCGCTGTTCAGTTCCTTGAGCAGCGCCTGCGCGACCCAGATGCCGCCGGTGCGGATGCCGATGTAACGCGGTTCGCTGATGTCACGCTGGGCAAGGTGCGCCTTGAGGCGGGTCGCCATCTGGCTGATCAGATCGGCGGGATTGGGCAGGCTCATGGTTGCTCCTTCGTGAATCCGCGCTGCGTCCTGCCGGACGAAGCTCGGTTTATAACCAAAAGAAAAGCGCCGAAGCGCTTGTCAGGATTCAAACAATGCAGTGTTTTCATCGAGCCAGCCCTGCAGCAGCAGGGCAGCGGCGATGGCGTCCACCGGGTTGTCGCGGTAACTGCCTTTCTGCCCGCCACGCACCAGTCGCTCGCCCTTGGCTTCGAAAGTGGTCAGGCGTTCGTCGTGGGTATAGAAGGGCAGGTTGTAGCGGCCGTTGAGGCGGCGGGCGAATTTCTCGGCGCGCACGCACATGTCGCTGGGCGTGCCGTCCATGTTCAGCGGCAGGCCGACCACCACGGCGTCGGGTTTCCATTCTTTTATCAGCGCTTCGACCTGATCCCAGTTCGGCACGCCATTCTGTGCTTTGAGGGTGCACAGCTCGCGGGCCTGGCCGGTGATGACCTGGCCGACCGCGACGCCGATCTGTTTGGTGCCGTAGTCGAAGCCGAGAATCAGGCGCAGGGCCATCAGGCGTGACCTGCCTGGCTGGTGAGCAGATTGAGATCGATGCCCAAGTGCCGCGCTGCCGCTTCCAGGCGCAATTCGCTGCGGGTGTTGAACAGTATGTCGGCGTTGAAAGGGCAGGTCAGCCAGGCGTTGTCGGCCAGTTCGGCTTCCAGTTGCCCGGCTTCCCAGCCGGCGTAACCGAGGGTGATCAGGCTCTGCGCGGGGCCGACGCCGTCAGCGATGGCGAACAGCACGTCCTGCGAAGTCGACAGGGCCAGGTCGCCGTCCAGCTGCGCCGTGGCCTGGAACGTTTGGCCCGCCGGGTGCAGGACAAAACCGCGATCGGTCTGCACCGGCCCGCCGATGAAGATCGGCACATCCTGGCAGCGTGCCGGCGGCTCGATGTCCGGGCGCAGCTGTTCGAGGATGTCGGCCAGGTTCAAGTCTTGCGGCCTGTTGACCACCAGCCCCATCGCGCCATTGGCCGTGTGCTCGACGATGTAGGTCAAGGTGTGGGCAAAGTTCGGGTCGGCCATGTGTGGCATGGCGATCAGGAAGTGATGCTTGAGGTAGCTGGGGCTGACGTTTTTCATGAGCGCTAGTGTGGCGTCGCAAGGGCGAACTGACAAGCTGAGGCTTTAAAAGATCGCAGCCTTCGGCAGCTCCTACAGGGTGTACGCAGGCCCACTGTAGGAGCTGCCGAAGGCTGCGATCTTTTGATTTTGCTCTTAATTGCTTGAGAGCTTGTCGCCCCGGGCAAATTTCCAGGTGCGGATGATTTCCAGGCGGTCGATGTCCGACAGATCGCCGGTAAACGGTGCAAACGGCGCGGCCAGGCGGACGATGCGCTGCGCGGCCTGATCGAGCAGCGGCTGGCCGGAGGATTCGAGCACCAGCACCTCATACAGCGAACCGTCGCGGTTGATCGAGACCATCAGGCGCAAATTGCCGTAGATCTGCTTGCGCCGTGCTTCTTCGGGGTAGTTGAGGTTGCCGATGCGCTCGACCTTCTTGCGCCAGTCGTCCTTGTACCAGGCGCCCTTGTCGCGCATGGTCGAGGCCGCGCTCAAGCGGTGGATGCGCGGGCGTTTGGCGTACAGCTGTTGTTCCTTGGCCAGCTCTGCTTCGAGGCTGGCGATGTCGCTGGACAACTGCGAGCTGTCGAACACCGGCGCGTCGACGGTCGGTTTGACTTCGGTTTTGCTTTCTTCTTTCTTGGTCGGCGCCTTTTTCGGTTTCGGCGCGACGGTGGTCACCGCTGCCTTCGGTGCGGCTTCCTGCACCACTGGCTTGGCGGCGGGCGGCGGGGTGACCTTTTTGACCTGATTGTCCTGGAATGGCGCGACTTCGGTGGTCTTGGGCAGGGCTTTCTTGTCCAGCGTGCCGCTGCCTTCCTGGTTTTCCTGAGCGAGAAAATCTGCCTTTTCCGGCTTCTTCTCGGCCTTGAAGGTGGCCAGGGTGATTTCCAGGGTTTTGCTGATCTGCTGCGGCTCGACCATGGTGAAGCCGACGCCTAGCAGCAGCGCCAAGTGAATCAGCGCTGCCAGAAACAGGGTAAAACCGAGGCGATCGGCCGGGCGCACGCCACGATGGGCGAGTTCAGCGGGCAGATCGGACGGGAGGGTCATGACAAGAAAACCAACATCGCGTTTTTCAGAGGCTGCGCATGATAACGCAATGTTGGTTTCGCGCCTTGGGCTTCACGCTTCAAGCGACAGGCTGCATGTGACGTACATCAAGCTTGTGGCTTTTTGCCGGCCGCTTGCAGCTTTTTATCGATCGCATCCATCAGCATGCCGCCGATATCAGTGCCGAACGCATTGTCGATTTCGCGGATGCAGGTCGGGCTGGTGACGTTGATTTCGGTCAGGTGCTCGCCGATCACGTCGAGGCCGACGAACAGCAGGCCTTTCTCGCGCAGGGTCGGGCCGACCTGGGCGGCGATCCAGCGATCCTTCTCGGTCAGCGGACGCGCTTCGCCACGGCCACCGGCGGCGAGGTTGCCACGGGTTTCGCCCAGCGCCGGAATCCGCGCCAGGCAGTAATCCACCGGCTCGCCATCGATCATCAGAATGCGCTTGTCGCCGTCGACGATCGCCGGCAGGTAACCCTGAATCATGATCTGCTGCTTGCCGTGCAGGGTCAGGGTTTCGAGGATCACCGAGAGGTTCGGGTGGCCGGCGGTGTGGCGGAAGATCGACGAACCGCCCATGCCGTCCAGCGGCTTGAGGATCACGTCACCGTGATGATCGGCGAACTCACGCAATACGTCCGGGCGGCGGCTGACGATGGTCGGCGGCGTGCACTGCGGAAACAGCGTGGCGAACAGCTTTTCATTGCAGTCGCGCAGGCTCTGCGGCTTGTTCACCACCAGCACGCCGGCGGCTTCGGCCTGTTCCAGCAAGTAAGTGGAGTAGACGAACTCCATGTCGAACGGCGGATCCTTGCGCATCAGGATCACGTCCAGGTCGCTCAGCAGCTTGTCCTGTTCGGCGTCCAGCTCGAACCATTTGTCCGGGTTGGCGAAGACTTTCAGCGGGCTCATCCGCGCCCGCGCCTGGCCTTCGGCCTGATACAGGTCTTTCTGTTCCATGTAGAACAGTTCCCAGCCACGCTTCTGCGCGGCCAGCAGCATGGCCAGCGAGCTATCCTTTTTATAGGAGATGCTGGCGATAGGGTCCATGACAATCCCGACGCGAACGCTCATTGGGTTTTCCTCGAAATTTGGCTACCGGATCGGTATTGAAAAAGTGCCGCCAGAGTGGCGCCGGGCGGGTTTCGGGTCAAGGAAAAACCCGTCGATAGATTGCATCTGGAGACTGTGCTAAAAAGGCTGGCAGATCGCGCCGCCCCATGGGTTTCAAGGGTTTCAGGCCATTATTCACAGCAAAACGGACAATTTGATTCGCAAAGGCGACGGTAGAACCCTCTTATGGAACAGCAGTCCAGCGCCTTGAAGGTCATGGTGATCGACGACTCGAAAACGATTCGCCGCACCGCCGAAACATTGTTGAAGAATGTCGGTTGCGAAGTGATCACCGCCATCGACGGTTTCGATGCGCTGGCGAAGATTGCCGACCACCATCCCGGGATCATCTTTGTCGACATCATGATGCCGCGTCTGGACGGTTATCAGACCTGCGCCCTGATCAAGAACAACAGCGCCTTCAAGGCGACGCCGGTGATCATGCTGTCGTCCAGGGACGGTCTGTTCGACAAGGCCAAGGGGCGGATTGTCGGCTCTGATCAATTTCTGACCAAGCCGTTCAGCAAAGAAGAACTGCTCAACGCGATCCAGGCCCATGTTCCGGGCTTCGCCGCCGTTTTGCCGCAGTAAGACACGCACAGTGACGCTCGGCCAGCGGGCCGGCAGTCGACCAGAAAAATGGGGAAGACCATGGCACGTATCCTGATCGTCGATGATTCGCCGACTGAAATGTACAAACTCACCGGCATGCTCGAAAAGCACGGCCATGAAGTGCTCAAGGCCGAGAACGGCGCCGACGGCGTGGCCTTGGCCCGTCAGGAAAAACCCGACGCGGTGCTGATGGACATCGTCATGCCTGGCCTCAACGGTTTTCAGGCGACCCGGCAGTTGACCAAGGATGCCGACACGGCGCACATCCCGGTGATCATCATCACCACCAAGGATCAGGAGACCGACAAGGTCTGGGGCACCCGCCAGGGCGCCAAGGATTACCTGACCAAACCGGTCGACGAAGACACCCTGATCAAGACCCTGAACAACGTACTCAACGGCTGATCGCGCGATCATGAACGAATCGCTGACCGCGTTCGAACTGCTCTGGCAGATCGACCAGCGCTGCCGCCTGCTGGCAGCGGACCTGCCGTCGCAAGCGGCGCGCCCGGATCGCTGGAGCGGCATCGGCTTTCGCCTCGGCGAACATTGGTATGTGGCGCCGATGGGCGAAGTCAGCGAAGTCCTGCATGAACCGCGCTTCACCCAGTTGCCCGGGGTCAAGCCGTGGGTCAAGGGTGTCGCCAATCTGCGCGGGCGGCTGCTGCCGATCATGGACCTGTGCGGCTTCTTCGGCCATGAGCTGTCGCCGCTGCGCAAACAACGGCGGGTATTGGTGGTGGAACATGAAGACGTGTTCGCCGGGGTAATGGTCGACGAAGTCATCGGCTTGCAGCATTTCGAACAGGGCAGTTTCGAGCCTCTGTCGATCAGCAAGCGCCAGGGCTCCAAGGCCGAATTCGTCAAAGGCTATTTCCGCCGTGAACAGAACTGGCGGGTGTTCAGCCTGTTCGCACTGGCCAGGTCTCCGGTGTTCATGGGTGTGGCTCTATAGCACGAACAACAGAACCCATGTGGACGCGGGCCATGTGGCGAGGGGATTTATCCCCGTTGGGTCGCGCAGCGGCCCCAAAAACTGCAATGCCTGACACCGTCAGCGCATGCGATATTTTTGCGACTGCTTCGCAGCCGAACGGGGATAAATCCCCTCGCCACAAGGCTCGCTCCCACAAGGGCCATGGCAGGTTTCATAGGCGAGGACCGATGACAAAAGCAAAAACAGGCAAGTCGGCAGAAGCATCGCGCAGTCGCGCACAGATCATCGTGCTGTTTATCGCACTGATCGTGTTCATCATGCTGCTGTTCGCCAACTTCGCGTACCTCAACACCCAGGCGAACTACGACAAGCAGTACATCGGCCATGCCGGCGAACTGCGCGTGCTCTCGCAACGCATTGCCAAGAACGCCACCGAAGCGGCGGCGGGCAAGGCTGCGGCGTTCAAGCTGCTCAGTGATGCGCGCAACGATTTTGCCCAGCGCTGGGGCTACCTGAAGAAGGGTGACCCGAACACCGGCCTGCCGCCGGCACCCGTCGCGGTGCGCCCGGAAATGCGCGCGGTGCAGATGGACTGGGAGCGCCTGTTGAAAAACACCGATGCGATCCTCAGCAGCGAACAGACCGTGCTGTCGCTGCATCAAGTCGCCGCGACGCTGGCCGAAACCGTACCGCAGTTGCAGATCGAATACGAAAAAGTCGTGGAAATCCTGCTCCAGCGCGGCGCCCCGGCGGCGCAGGTGGCAATGGCGCAACGGCAATCGTTGCTTGCCGAACGCATCCTCGGTGCCGTCAACACCGTGCTTGCCGGTGACGAAAACTCGCAGCAGGCCGCCGACGCCTTTGGCCGCGATGCCGCGCGTTTCGGCCTGGTGCTTAACGGCATGTTGCAAGGCAACCCGGCGCTGAAAATCAGCCAGGTCGAAGACCGCGACGCCCGTGCGCGTTTGAGCGAAATTTCCGAGCTGTTCCAGTTCGTTTCCGGCTCCGTGGACGAAATCCTCGAAACCTCGCCTGAGCTGTTCAAGGTGCGCGAGTCGGCCAGCAACATCTTCACCCTGTCGCAAACCCTGCTCGACGAAGCCTCGCATCTGGCCACCGGGTTCGAGCATCTGGCCGGCGGGCGCAACACCGACACCATTGGCGGCTATGTGCTGGGCTTGCTGGCGCTGGCCTCGATCATCCTCATCGGTCTGGTCATGGTCCGCGAAACCAATCGCCAGTTGCGTGAAACCGCCGAGAAGAACGAGCGCAACCAGAACGCGATCATGCGCCTGCTCGACGAAATCGAAGACCTCGCCGATGGCGACCTCACCGTGACCGCTTCGGTGACCGAAGACTTCACCGGCACCATCGCCGACTCGATCAACTATTCCGTCGACCAATTGCGCGATCTGGTCGCCACCATCAACCTCACCGCCGGCCAGGTTGCCGCCGCTGTGCAGGAAACCCAGGCCACCGCCATGCATCTGGCCCAAGCGTCTGAGCAACAGGCCCAGCAGATTTCCGAAGCCTCGACAGCGATCAGCGACATGGCCGAGTCCATCGATCAGGTCTCGGCCAACGCTGCCGAATCGTCGGCGGTGGCCGAGCGTTCCGTGGAAATCGCCAACAAGGGCAACGAGGTGGTGCACAACACCATCCACGGTATGGACAACATCCGCGAACAGATTCAGGACACGGCCAAGCGCATCAAGCGCCTCGGCGAGTCCTCTCAGGAAATCGGCGACATCGTCAGCCTGATCGATGACATCGCCGACCAGACCAACATCCTCGCCCTCAACGCGGCGATCCAGGCATCGATGGCCGGCGACGCCGGGCGCGGTTTTGCCGTGGTTGCCGACGAAGTGCAGCGCCTGGCCGAACGTTCGTCCGCCGCGACCCGGCAGATCGAAACCCTGGTGCGGGCGATTCAGGCCGACACCAACGAAGCGGTGATTTCCATGGAACAGACCACCACCGAAGTGGTGCGCGGCGCGCGACTGGCGCAGGATGCCGGTGTGGCTCTGGAAGAAATCGAAGGCGTATCCAAGACCCTCGCGGCGCTGATCCAGAGCATTTCCAACGCGGCGCAGCAGCAGACCTCTTCGGCCGGGCAGATCTCGCTGACGATGAATGTGATCCAGCAGATCACCTCGCAAACCTCGTCGGGGTCCACGGCCACCGCCGAGAGCATCGGCAACCTGGCGAAAATGGCCAGTCAGTTGCGCCGTTCGGTGTCCGGTTTCACCTTGCCGGCGGCGACAGATAAAGCGTGAGTGGAGTGGTTATGGGTGATCGGCACGACTACGTGGCCCTGGAATGGGTCAAGGGCGAAATTGCCGAAACGCTGAGGCTGGCGCATCAGGCGATCGAAGCCGTGCTCGACGATCCGCAGGCCTTTCCCGGTCTGGACGAGTGCCTGGCGTACATTCATCAGGTCCACGGCAGTCTGCAGATGGTCGAATTCTACGGCGCAGCGTTGCTCGCCGAAGAAATGGAACACCTAGTCCAAGCCCTGCAACATCAACGCGTGCCACACCGCGACGAGGCCTTGCACCTGCTGCTGCAAGCCTTGGGGCAACTGCCGCTTTACCTTGACCGCGTGCAGAGCGCCCGCCGCGACCTGCCGCTGGTGGTGTTGCCGCTGATCAACGATCTGCGCAGCGCCCGTGGTGAAAGCCTGCTGGCGGAAACCAGCCTGTTCAGCCCGCCACTGCCCGAGCTGGCGCCGCTCGGCGACGAGGCACTCGCCGCGCTGGAACCGCCCGATCTGCCGAACGTGCTGCGCAAACTGCGGCAGATGCTGCAAATGGCTCTGGTCGGTCTGCTGCGCGAACAGGACGACCAGACGCACCTTGGCTATCTGGCCAAAGTCTTCAGCCGTCTCGAAGCGCTGAGCGGCGACGCGCCGTTGAGCCCTTTGTGGCAAATCGCCTCGGCATTGGTCGAGGGCATGCGCGAGGGCGTCATCGCCAACAGTCCGGCGCTGCGCAGCCTGTTCAAGGACGCCGACCAAGAGCTCAAGCGCCTGCTCGAGCAGGGCATCGTCGGGCTCAATCAGCCGGCGCCGGCCGAGCTGCTGAAAAGCCTGTTGTTCTATATTGCCAAAGCCGAACATCCCACCGGGCAGATGCTGACCATGAAAGATCACTACTCCCTGGACGACGCGTTGCCCGACAGCGCGATGGTCGATGAAGAACGCGCACGCCTCGCCGGCCCCGACCGCGATGCCATGCGCTCGGTGCTGGCGGCGCTGTGCGAAGAGCTGGTGCGGGTCAAGGAGCGCCTCGATCTGTTCGTGCGCAGCGACCGCCAGCACGCCTCGGATCTGGACAGCCTGCTCGCACCGCTGCGGCAGATTGCCGACACCCTCGCGGTGCTGGGTTTCGGCCAGCCGCGCAAAGTCATCATCGACCAACTGGCAGTGGTGCTCAGCCTCGCCCAAGGCCAGCGCGAACCGAACGACGCGATCCTCATGGACGTCGCCGGGGCCTTGCTCTACGTCGAAGCCACGCTGGCCGGCATGGTTGGCACGGTGGAGACGCAAAGCGCCGAAGACGCGCGCCTGCCGACCACCGACCTGACGCAGATCCATCAGATCGTGATCAAGGAAGCGCGCATCTGCCTGCAACAGGCCAAGGACATGATCGTCGACTACATCGACGCCGATTGGGACCGCCAGCATCTGCAATCGCTGCCCGAACTGCTGACACAGGTGCGCGGCGCGCTGGCGATGATTCCGCTGGCCCGAGCAGCGAGTCTGGTCGAGGCCTGCAACGGTTTCATTCGCGAGCATTTGATGCTCGATGCCCACGAACCGGGCTGGGAACAACTCGATCATCTGGCCGATGTGATCAGCAGCCTGGAGTATTACCTCGAACGCCTGAGCGATGACCCGCAGGCGCCCGCCGAGCATCTGCTCGATGTCGCGCAAAACAGCCTCGCCAGCCTCGGCTTCTTCGCTAACGAGCAGCCCGGCGAAGCGCAGGTGCCGGTGCTCGATGAGGTGCTCAGCCCCAGCGAAGCGCAGCTCATGCAGGATCTGCAAACCCTTGACGACCCTGACGTCGTGCAGTCGCTCGCCGAGGTGCTGGCCAGCCCGCTGTCGGCGCTCAACCCGCCGGCGCGCAACACCCCTGACAGCCTGATGCCGCCGCCGACCGATGAGGAACCGGTCGACGATGAACTGCGCGAAGTATTCCTCGAAGAGACCGACGAAGTCCTCGCGGTCCTCCACGAATACCTGCCGCGCTGGACCGCCAATCCCCAGGACCGCGCCGCCCTGATTGAGCTGCGTCGGGCCTTCCATACCTTGAAGGGCAGCGGGCGCATGGTCCGCGCGTTGGTCCTTGGCGAACTGGCCTGGGCCGTGGAAAACCTGCTCAACCGCGTGCTCGAACAAAGCGTCGAGCCCGGCGCAGTGCTGCGCCAGTTGCTCGGCGACACGCTGTTGCTGCTGCCCGAGCTGATCAACGAATTCGCCACCCAGCGTCAGCGCCAACGCAGCGATGTCGACCAACTCGCCGCCCGCGCCCACGCGTTGGCCAAAGGCGATGAGCCGCTGGCTGCCGAAGACACCGACGACGTCGCCGCGCTTGATCCGCTGCTGCTGGAAATCTTCCGCAAAGAAGCCGAAACCCACCTCGCCAGCCTCAACCGTTTCCTCGATCAGGCCGCCGAACAGGTGCCGTTGCCGGCCAGCGACGAACTGCAACGGGCGCTGCACACGCTCAAGGGCAGTGCATCCATGGCCGGCGTATTGCCGATGGCCGAACTGGCGGCTTCACTGGATCAACTGGCTCGCGAGTTCAAGGCGCATCAGTTGCCGCTGGATCTGGACGAGGTCGAATTGCTGCTCGAAGCCGAGGGTTTGTTCCGCGTCGGCCTGCGTCAGCTCAAACACGATCCGCTGGCGCCGATTGTCGGTGCGCAGTCGCTGATCAAACGCACCGAGGCGCTGCTCGCCGAGCGCCTGCAAGCCAGCTCCGATGGCGCTGACAGCGGCCTGCGCCTCAAGCGCGATCCGCAGCTGATCAACAACTTCCTCGCCCAGGGCATGGACATCCTCCTCGACGCCGAAAACCTTTTGCAGCGCTGGCAGCAACACCCCGGCGAACGCCAGGAACTCAGCGCCTTGCTCGATGAGCTGACCACTCTGGGCGAGGGCGCGCACCTTGCCGATCTGCTTCCGGTCGATGGCCTCTGCGAAGCTTTGCTCGACCTGTATGGCGCGGTGGAAGAAAGCAGCCTGGCGGTCAGTGAGCGGTTTTTCCACGAGGCGCAACTGGCCCACGAAGCGCTGATCAACATGCTCGACGAGCTCGCTGCCGGCCAGGAAATCACCCCGCAGCCGGAGCGGATTCGTGCCTTGCAGGAACTGCTCGACGAAGGCCTCGACCCGGCGGCGATGGGCCTGATCCGCAGCGACGGCAGCCGCACCCTGGACATTCGCGAACTGGGCAGCGCCACCGCGCAATTGCAGCAATCGGTTGCCGCCCTTGAGCCTGACGACGAGATCGTCGAAATCTTCCTCGAAGAGGCGGTGGACATTCTCGACAGCGCCGGGCAAGCCTTGCAGCGCTGGCGCAAGGATCCGGACAACGCCGCGCCGCTGTCGTCATTGCAGCGCGACTTGCACACGCTGAAGGGCGGCGCGCGCATGGCCGAGGTCGAGGTTATCGGCGACCTTGCCCAGGAACTGGAAAACCTCTACGAAGGGCTGGTCGATCGGCGCTACAACCACAGCGCCGTGCTCGAAGGTTTGTTGCAGCACAGTCATGAGCGGTTGGCGCTGATGCTGGAGCAACTGCAAGCGCATCAAGCGCTGACCCCGGCGCAGGATCTGATCGACGCGATCCGTCAGTTGCGTCAGGGCCAGGCCGCCAGCGAATCTGCCCCCGCTGCGGTCGAACACGACAACGCCGGGCATGATCCGGAACTGTTGGAAATCTTCCTCGAAGAAGGTTTCGACATCATCGAAAGCTCCGGCGCCGCGCTGTTGCGCTGGCAGGCCGAGCCGGGCAACCGTCAGGAAATCGAAACCCTGCTGCGCGATCTGCACACCCTCAAGGGCGGCGCGCGCATGGTCGAAATCGGCCCGATCGGCGACCTCGCCCATGAGCTGGAATTTCTCTACGAAAGCCTCTCTAGCGGTGCGCTGCAACCGTCTGCCGAACTGTTCGCGCTGGTGCAGCGCGGCCATGACCGACTGGCGCAAATGCTCGATGGTGTGCGCGCCGGGCAACCGTGCCCGCCGGCCGATCGGCTGATCAACGCGATCCAGAATTTCAGTCACCCGGTGCAGGTTGAAGCGCCGCCGGCGCCGGCTCCAGTCATCAAGCCCGAGGCCGCGCCGCCGAGCGCCGATGCTGGCGCGGACATGGTCAAGGTCTCGTCCGAGCTGCTTGATGAACTGGTCAATCTGGCCGGGGAAACCTCGATCTTTCGTGGGCGAATCGAGCAGCAAGTCAACGATGCGCAGATTGCTCTCAACGAGATGGAAACCACCATCGAGCGCATGCGCGATCAGTTGCGCCGCCTCGACACCGAAACCCAGGGGCGCATCCTCAGCCGCCAGCAAGTCGATGGCGAACGCCTCGGTTATGAAGACTTCGATCCGCTGGAAATGGACCGCCATTCGCAGCTTCAGCAACTGTCGCGGGCGCTGTTCGAATCCGCCTCGGACCTGCTCGACCTCAAGGAAACCCTCGACCGCCGCAATCACGACGCAGAAAACCTGTTGCAACAACAGGGGCGGATCAACACCGAGCTGCAGGAAGGCCTTATGCGTACGCGCATGGTGCCGTTCGAACGCATGGTGCCGCGTCTGAAACGCATCGTTCGTCAGGTCGCCGAAGAGCTGGGCAAGGATGTCGCATTCGTCGTCGGCAACGCTGATGGCGAGATGGATCGCAACGTGCTGGAGCGCATGGCCGCGCCGCTGGAACACATGCTGCGCAACGCCGTCGACCATGGCCTCGAACCCGCTGATGTGCGGCTGGCGGCAGGTAAACCGGCGCAAGGGCAGATCACCCTTGATCTGTCCCGCGAGGGCGGTGACATCGTTTTCGACATCCGCGACGACGGCGCCGGGGTGCCGCTGGAAGCCGTGCGGCGCAAGGCGATCAAACGCGGCTTGCTGGCGCCCGACGCCGAGATCAGCGACCGCGACGTGTTGCAGTTCATCCTTCAGCCGGGTTTCTCCACGGCGGAAAAGATCACCCAGATTTCCGGGCGTGGCGTCGGCATGGACGTGGTCCACGAAGAGGTGCGTCAGCTCGGCGGCAGCATGAGTATCGATTCGGTGCCGGGGCAGGGCGTGCATTTCCGCATTCGCCTGCCGTTCACCGTGTCGGTCAACCGCGCGCTGATGGTGCAGTGCGGCGAGGATCAATACGCGATCCCGCTGAACACCATCGAAGGCATCGTGCGCGTGTTGCCGAATGATCTGGAAGGGCATTTCCGTCACGATCCACCGAGCTATCAATACGGCGGCCAGCGGTATGAGCTGTGCTATCTCGGCGAGCTGTTGAAGACTGCGCCACGGCCAAAACTGCTCGGGCAGAACCTGCCGTTGCCGGTGCTGCTGGTGCATTGCAACGACCGCCATGTTGCGGTGCTGGTCGACTCCATGGCCGGCACCCGCGAGATCGTGGTCAAGAGCCTCGGCCCGCAGTTCGCGGCGGTGCAGGGCGTGTCGGGGGCGACGATTCTCGGCGATGGCCGGGTGGTGCTGATTCTGGATCTGCTCGCACCGATCCGGGCGATGCAGGCGCGCCTGGCGCAAGAGCCGGCGCGCACGGACATCGACAGCGAACCGCACAAGCCGTTGCTGATCATGGTCGTCGATGACTCGGTGACGGTGCGCAAGGTCACCAGCCGTTTGCTCGAGCGTCACGGCATGAACGTGCTGACCGCCAAGGACGGCGTCGATGCGATGCTGCTCCTCGAAGAGCACATGCCCGACCTGATGCTGCTCGACATCGAAATGCCGCGCATGGACGGCTTCGAAGTCGCCACTCAGGTGCGCGCCGACGAACGCCTGTGCCACTTGCCGATCATCATGATCACCTCGCGCACCGGGCAGAAACACCGCGACCGCGCCATGGCCATCGGCGTCAATGACTACCTCGGCAAGCCGTATCAGGAATCGGTGTTGCTGGAGAGCATCGCCCAGTGGAGCAAGAAACATGCATGAGCACCGGCATAACCCGCGCACCAGCCAGCTCACCGGGCTGCTGCTGCCGCTGGCCGATCGCAACCTGATCCTGCCCAATGTCGCCATCGCCGAGCTGATCGACTACCAGGCCAGCGCCTTCGATCTCGACACGCCGCCGTGGTACCTGGGGCGGGTAACGTGGCGCGAGCGGCAGATTCCGCTGATCAGTTTCGAATCGGCCTGCGGGCAGAAAATCGTCATCGGCGAACGGGCGCGGATCGTCATCCTGAATGCGCTGGGCGGCTTGCCGCAGCTCAGATTCATCGCCCTGTTGGTGCAGGGGATTCCTCGGTCGTACAAGCTGGACAGTCAGTTGAGTTACGTGGATGTGCCGTTGTGTGCGCTGGAGCAGGCGGCGGTGCAGGTCGGCGAGCAGGTGGCGAAGGTGCCGGATTTGTTGGGGCTGGAGCAGTTACTGGTGGATGCGGGATTGGCCCGCTGATCCAAGGCTTTCGCTTGATCGTTGCCACGCGCTGCGTGGGAATGCAGCCCGGGACGCTCCGCGTCCCATCAAGAGCCGAACGCGGAGCGTCCGTGGAGGCATTCCCACGCAGAGCGTGGGAACGATCAAAAGCCCCTCACCCCAGCCCTCTCCCAAAGGGAGAGGGAGCCGACCGGGGTGTCTCGCGTCCTACATCGACCTGGAATGACCGAGTCGATTATGGATTCACTACAACGGGTTCAGGTCAGCGTCATTCCCAAGCATCCCCCAATCAGTCCCCTCTCCCTCCGGGAGAGGGCTAGGGTGAGGGTAGCTTTTGAACGTTACGCTCAGCGTAATGATTCACCACCCAGCTTGATTGATGCCCTCACCACACACGCCTAACTTGGCTCCACGACAGCGAACCCCGTGGAGTGAGCATGACAACAACAATTTCCCCCGACTCGCGCTGGACGCGGCGGCGTGACGAGAAGCAGCGCCGGCTCGACAAGGTGCGCGGGCTCGCCGATGGCGCGGTGTTGCCTAGCGACAAGATCGTCGCCGCGCTCGAAGCGCTGATCCATCCCGGCGACCGTGTGGTGCTGGAGGGCAACAACCAGAAACAGGCGGATTTCCTTTCACGTTCGCTGGCCAAGGCCGACCCGGCCAAGCTCCACGATCTGCACATGATCATGCCCAGCGTCGGCCGCTCCGAACACCTTGATCTGTTCGAACGTGGCATTGCCCGCAAGCTCGATTTCTCCTTCGCCGGCACCCAGAGCCTGCGCATCAGCCAATTGCTCGAAGATGGCTTGCTCGAAGTCGGCGCCATTCACACGTACATCGAACTCTACGCCCGCCTCGTCGTGGACCTGATCCCCAACGTTGTGCTCTCGGCCGGCTTCATGGCCGACCGCGCTGGCAACATCTACACCGGCCCGAGCACCGAAGACACCCCCGCACTGATCGAACCGGCGGCGTTCAGCGACGGTATCGTTATCGTCCAGGTCAACCAATTGGTCGATGACGTCAGCGAGCTGCCTCGCGTAGACATCCCGGCGTCGTGGGTCGATTTCGTTGTGGTCGCCGACAAGCCGTTCTACATCGAACCGCTGTTCACCCGCGACCCACGCCACATCAAGCCTGTGCACGTGCTGATGGCGATGATGGCGATTCGCGGGATCTACGAAAAACACAATGTGCAGTCACTCAACCACGGCATCGGTTTCAACACCGCCGCCATCGAACTGATCCTGCCGACCTACGGCGAATCCCTCGGCTTGAAGGGCAAGATTTGCCGCAACTGGACGCTCAATCCGCACCCGACGCTGATCCCGGCGATTGAAAGCGGCTGGGTCGAGAGCGTGCATTGCTTCGGTACCGAACTGGGCATGGAAAACTACATCGCCGCTCGGCCGGATGTGTTCTTCACCGGCCGCGACGGCTCGCTGCGCTCCAACCGCATGGTCTGCCAACTGGCCGGGCAATACGCGGTGGACCTGTTCATCGGCGCGACGCTGCAAGTCGACGGCGACGGCCATTCCTCGACGGTGACTCGGGGCCGTCTCGCCGGTTTCGGTGGTGCGCCAAACATGGGTCACGACCCGCGCGGCCGCCGTCACGGCACCCCGGCGTGGCTGGACATGCGCCACGCCGATGGGCCGCAACCGATGCTCGAACGCGGCAAGAAACTCGTGGTGCAAATGGTCGAGACCTTCCAGGAGGGCGGCAAACCGACCTTCGTCGAAACCCTCGACGCGGTGGAGGTGGCGAAGAAAAGCGGCATGCCGCTGGCACCGATCATGATCTACGGCGACGACGTTACCCACCTGCTCACCGAAGAAGGCATCGCCTACCTGTACAAGGCGCGCTCGCTGGAAGAACGCCAGGCGATGATCGCAGCGGTCGCCGGGGTTACCGCCATCGGCCTGCGGCACAACCCGAAAGACACCGAACGCATGCGCCGCGAAGGCCTGATCGCCTTGCCCGAAGACCTCGGCATCCGCCGCACCGACGCCACCCGCGAATTGCTCGCGGCGAAAAGCGTCGCCGATCTGGTCGAGTGGTCCGGCGGCCTGTACAACCCGCCCGCCAAATTCAGGAGCTGGTAATGCACGCATTCAACCTGCAAGCGAAACCGCTTTCTCTGGCTGACCGCTTGGCCGATCTGGCGGTGGACGCACTGATCGACGAAGCCGATCTGTCGCCGAAACCGGCGCTGGTCGACCGTCGCGGCAATGGCGCACACACCGATCTGCACCTGGGCCTGATGCACGCGTCGGCGCTGGCATTGTGGCCGGCATTCAAGGAAATGGCCGAGGCCGCGCTGGAGATCGGTGAAGTCGGTGTGCCGTTGCGCGAAGCGATTGGCCGCATCGGCCGCGAGGGCGAACAAGCGATGCTCGTGACCACCAACGGCGTCAACACCCATCGCGGTGCGATCTGGGCATTGGGACTGTTCGTGACGGCCGCCGCGCTGCAACCGAAATCCATCGCCCTGTGCGCCGCCCGCCTGGCACTGCTCGACGACCGCTACGCACCGACGCCGCTCAGCCATGGCGCACAGGTCGCCCAGCGTTACGGCGCACGCGGTGCTCGCGAAGAAGCGCAACTGGGCTTCCCGTCCGTGCTGCAACGCGGCCTGCCGCAACTGCATAAAAGCCGCGCCAACGGCCACGGCGAACAGAACGCCCGGCTCGATGCATTGCTGGCGATCATGACCGAGCTGGCCGACACCTGCGTGCTCTACCGCGCTGGCGAACCGGGCTTGCACGCCATGCAGGCCGGCGCGCAAGCGGTGCTCGATGCCGGCGGCAGCGCCAGCCTCAGCGGTCGTCGGCGCCTGCACGAACTCGATCAACAACTCATCGCATTGAATGCCTCGCCCGGTGGCGCCGCCGACCTGCTCGCCGCCACATTGCTGCTCGATCGTATCGAGCACGACGGCATCTCTCAGGGAGCGTTTTGATGGAAAACCTATCGTTTGAATTCCCCGCCGGGCAGCCGCCACGCGGGCGTGCGCTGGTCGGCTGTGTCGGCTCGGGGGATCTGGAAGTGCTGATCGAACCGGGTCTGGCCGGCAAACTGACGATCAACGTGCAGACCTCGGTCAACGGCGCGCAGCAGCGCTGGCAGCACCTGTTTGCGCGGATGTTCGACGGCACCACGCCGCCGGCGATGGCCATCGATATCCACGATTTCGGCGCGACGCCGGGGGTGGTGCGCTTGCGTCTGGAACAGGGTTTCGAGGAGATCGGCCATGACTGACAGCGCAGTGTTGCTCAACAAACACAGCTTCGTCGAACTTGGCGCACGGCAGCGGGCGCAAGCCTTGCTCGACGCCGGGACCTTTCGCGAACTGCTCGATCCGTTTCAACGGGTCATGTCGCCGTGGCTCGAGCGCCAGGGTGTAGTGCCGCAAGCCGACGACGGCGTGATCATCGCCAAGGGCAGTCTCGACGGTTTGCCGGTGGTCATTGCGGCGATTGAAGGTGCGTTTCAGGGCGGCAGCCTTGGTGAAGTCGGCGGGGCGAAGATTGCCGGTGCGCTGGAACTGGCCGCCGAAGACAACCGCAACGGCATCCCCACCCGCGCCGTATTGCTGCTGGAAACCGGCGGCGTGCGCTTGCAGGAAGCCAATCTAGGGCTGGCGGCGATTGCCGATATTCACGCGGCGATTGTCGATTTGCAGCAATACCAACCGGTGGTCGGCGTGGTCGCCGGCAGCGTCGGTTGCTTCGGCGGCATGTCGATCGCCGCAGCGCTGTGCAGTTATTTGCTGGTGACTCAGGAAGCACGCCTCGGCCTGAACGGCCCGCAGGTGATCGAGCAGGAAGCCGGGATCGAGGAATACGACTCCCGCGACCGGCCCTTCATCTGGGGCCTGACCGGCGGCGAACAGCGTTTCAACACGGGGCTGGTGGACCGTTATGTCGGCGATGACGTGGCGCAAATTCGTCAGCAGGTCGGTGAATTGCTCCAGCAAGGCCTGCCGGCACAGCCGCGCAGTCAGCGCGCCGAGTGGTCCCTGCAACGCTTGGCGAGCCTGGACACGAACGCGCAAATCGAGCCTTCGGTGGTTCGCGATCTGTATCAAGGAGAGCGCTCATGAGCGGTTACTCACTGCGCGGTTTGCACTGGTTCAATGCGCTCAGCGCTGGCGCCAGTGTCGTCGAAGGTTTGCCGCCGTCGTTGAAAGTCGCCGACGCTGAGCTCGGCAGGTTTATCGCGGTGGTCGGCGACCCGGACAATCGTTTTCCTCGCGCCCGCAATGGCGAGGTCGGTTTGCTCGAAGGCTGGGGGCTGGCCAAGGCTGTGGATGACGCGATCAGCGCCGACCGCGACAGCGCACAGAAGCGCCCGATCATCGCCATCGTCGATGTGCCGAGCCAGGCGTATGGCCGGCGCGAAGAAGCCCTCGGCATTCATCAGGCGCTGGCCGGCGCGGCGGACAGTTATGCTCGTGCGCGATTGGCCGGGCATCCGGTGATTGCGCTGCTGGTGGGCAAGGCCATGTCGGGTGCGTTTCTCGCTCACGGTTATCAGGCCAATCGCCTGATCGCGCTGCGCGACCCCGGCGTGATGGTCCACGCGATGGGCAAAGCCTCGGCGGCGCGGGTGACCTTGCGCAGTGTCGAGGAACTGGAAGCGCTGGCCTCGAGCGTGCCGCCGATGGCCTACGACATCGACAGCTACGCCAGCCTCGGCCTGCTCTGGGAAACCCTCTCGGTGCAGCAGATCGAACAACCGACGGCGGAAGATCTGGCGCGGGTGAGCGAGTGCCTGAAGCAAGCGATCAGCGATGTGACCGGCACTGATTTGAAAGGGCGCCTTGGTGCGAGCAATCGTGCCGCCTCCAGCCGCGTCCGCGAACTGCTGAGGGCGCAGTGGTGAACCTGCCCCTGGCCCACGATCTGCTCTGGGGCATGACCCCGGCGCAGTTGCCGGCGGATGCGCCGCAGTGGGCGATCGCGGCGCTGGCGGCCGGGCAACCGGTGGTGGTGCGCCGGGCCTTGAGCGAGGAAGGTCAGGTCGCGGTCGGTGTGCGCGGTGTGTTGCGCGAGCAGCGGCTGGCGGCGTTTATGGCGCTGGATTCGATTGCCTGTCGGGTCAGTCCCGAAGCCCTTTGTCATATTGAGTGCGAGCGAGATCTGCCGGTGATGCAGGCGCTCAAACAACTGCGGCCGATGCTCGATGACTGCCGTTGGGTCTGGGGTGTCAGCGGCAGTGTCGGGTTTGAATTGGCCAGTGGTTTTGCAGCGATGCATGCGGCCAGTGATCTCGATCTGATTCTGCGTGCGCCGCAGATGATCGGCCGTGATCAGGCGCGCGAACTGGTCGCGCTATTTGATCAGACTGTGTGCCGAGTCGACATGCAATTGCAGACGCCATTCGGCGCGGTGGCGCTGCGTGAATGGGCCAGCGGTTCGTCCCGAGTGCTGCTGAAAAATGCTTATCAGGCCTGTCTGGTGACGGATCCGTGGAACCCGCAGGAGCAGGCAGCGTGAGCAGCCTTTTGGTGTTTCCCGGCCAAGGCGCGCAGCAAGCGGGCATGCTCCAGCGTTTGCCAAGGGAAACGCTGGTCGAGGCCAGTGATGTGCTCGGCGAGGATGTCTTGCTGCTGGATTGTGCCGAGGCATTGCGCACGACACGAGCGGTTCAGTTGTGCCTGCTGATCGCCGGTGTCGCTGCTTCGCGGCAGTTATTGCAGGATGAACTGACTGCGGATTACGTCGCCGGCCTGTCCATCGGCGCCTACCCGGCGGCAGTGGTGGCGGGGGCATTGAGCTTCAGCGATGCGCTGCATCTGGTCAGCCTGCGCGGTGAGCTGATGCAACAAGCCTATCCACAGGGCTACGGCATGACCGCGATCATCGGCTTGCAGTTATCCACCGTCGAAACGCTGCTGGCGCAAGTGCACAGCGAAGATGCGCCGGTGTATCTGGCCAACATCAACGCCGATAACCAAGTGGTGATTGCCGGCAGCGACAAGGCCATGCACGCGGTGGCCGAACTGGCGCGCAGTCGCGGCGCCGGAGTGGCGAAGCGGCTGGCGGTGAGCGTGCCGTCGCATTGCCCATTGCTGGAAAAACCGGCGCAGGCGCTTGCCGACGCCTTCGCCAAGGTTGAACTGAAGAACCCGAAAATCGCTTATCTGAGCGGCAGTCGCGCAAGGCCTGTTGCCAAAGTCGAAGCGCTGCGTGACGACCTCGCTTTCAACATGTGCCGCGTGGTGGACTGGCGCGGCACCGTGCAAAGCGCCTACGAGCGCGGCGTACGTCTACAGATCGAACTGCCGCCCGGTGCGGTGCTGACCGGGCTGGCGCGCCGGGTGTTCGAGCAGGGCACCGTCACTGCCTTCGACAGTGCCCGCCTCGATACCCTGCAAGCGCTGTTGCGCGAGGAGGGTGGCCGCCAACTCTAAAAACGCCGCGACTCAAGCTTCGAACAACAAAAACAACATTCGACGATGCACTTTGAGGACTACAACAATGATTATTTACGGTGTGGCATTTCTCGCCTTTTGCACGCTGGTCGGTATCTGGGTCGGTGAATTGCTCGGCAAGCTGATCGGCGTGCCGGCCAATGTCGGCGGTGTCGGTATTGCGATGCTGCTGTTGATCGGCCTGGGCAGCTATCTCTACAAGAGCGGCTGGCTCAAGGGCAAGACCGAGCAGGGCGTGGAGTTCTGGAGCGCGATCTACATCCCCATCGTGGTCGCCATGGCCGCACAGCAGAATGTCTACGGTGCGCTGAAGGGCGGGCCGATGGCGATTCTTGCCGGCACCCTCGCCGTAGTGATCGCCTTTGCTCTGGTGCCGGTGCTGACGCGCATGGGCAACAAGCAAGAGACGCCGATTGCTCCAGCCAAGACTGCGGGGTAATCGCCATGTACGAATCAATGATGAAAGTGATCACCGGCTACGGTCTGATCAGCGGCTTTTTGATTGTCGGCCTGACCATGTGGGTGTCCTACTGGATGTCCAACACTTTCACCAAGGGCCGTCTGCACGGTTCGGCGATCGCCATTCTGCTCGGGCTGGTGCTGTCGTATATCGGCGGCGCGCTGACCGGTGGGCAAAAAGGCGTGGTGGATATTCCCCTGCTGTCCGGCATCGGCCTGCTCGGTGGTGCGATGCTGCGGGATTTCGCGATTGTGGCGACGGCGTTTGGCGTCAGTGTCGATGAGCTCAAACGCGCCGGATTCGTCGGTGTGCTGGCGCTGTTTGTCGGCGTTGGCACCTCGTTCGTCGCCGGCGTCGGCGTGGCGATGGCGTTCGGCTACACCGATGCGGTGAGCCTGACCACCATTGGCGCCGGTGCCGTGACTTATATCGTTGGCCCGGTGACCGGTGCGGCGATTGGTGCCAGCTCCGAGGTGATGGCGCTGTCGATTGCGGCGGGGCTGATCAAGGCGATTCTGGTGATGGTGATGACACCCTTCGTGGCGCCGATGATCGGCCTGAACAATCCTCGCAGTGCGGTAATTTTCGGTGGTTTGATGGGCACCTCCAGCGGCGTTGCCGGAGGCCTCGCGGCCACCGATCCGAAGCTGGTGCCATATGGTTGCCTGACGGCGGCGTTCTACACCGCGCTCGGGTGTCTGCTTGGGCCTTCGCTGTTGTTTCTGGCGATGCGCGGGTTGATGGGTTAGTCAATTTAAGCTGCCCTCACCCTAACCCTCTCCCGTAGGGAGAGGGGACTGACCGAGTTGTTTTGGCGTTATACATCGACCTGAAATTTCTAAGTCGAACTCAGATTCTGAAAAAGCCCCCGATCTGCTCCCTTTCCCCCTCTACCCCTTGGGGGAGAGGGCTGGGGTGAGGGGGTAGCTCTTGATTTTGATCTTGATCTAAACCCCAGCCTGCCGATTGGCATACATCCGACACTCCGCCAACAACGCCAGCAAATTCGGGTCACGCTCCTTGGCCTTGAGAAACACCACGCCAATGTGCTGCTGCAACCGGTACTTCTCCTGCAACGGAATCAGCTTCACCCGATTCTCGTACACCGCCGCAATCCGCCCCGGCAACAAGGCGTACCCCACCCCTGAGCTGACCATGCTCAGCAGGGTGAAGATGTCATTGACCTGCATCGCCACCTTCGGCTCGAACCCTGCTTGCTTGAATACCCGCACACCGTCCTGATGCGTGGCGAAGCCCTGGGTCAGGGTGATGAAGGTTTCATCGCGCACTTCCGCCAGATCGACTTCACTGCGCTGAGCGAATTTTGAATCCGCCGGGGTGGCGAGGAAGATGTCGTCGGAGAACAGCGCAATCTGTTCGCAATCGGGGTCGTTGATGCTGTCGTCCAGCGACACCAGAATCGCGTCGACTTCCATGTTTTTCAGCTTGTAGAGCAGGTCGATGTTCGAGCCGAGGATCAGGTCGATGTTGAGTTCGCTGCGGCGGATCTTCAGGCCCATGATCAGCTGCGGCACGGTCTTCACCGTCAGTGAATACAGCGAGCCGAGCTTGAAGCGCTCGGCGGAGAACCCGGCGGCTTCGCGGGTCAGGCGCACGCTGTCGACGACGTCGTTGATCAGCTTCTGCGCACGTTCCTCCAGCACATAAGCGCTTTCCAGCGGCGTCAGGTTGCGCCCTTCGTGTTTGAACAGCGGGCAGCGCAGAGCATTTTCCAAAGAGTGAATGGCGCGGTGCACGCTGACGTTGCTGGTCTGCAGTTCAGCGGCGGCGCGGGCGAGGTTGCCGGTGCGCATGAAGGCGAGGAACACCTCGAGTTTTTTCAGGGTCAATTCTTCGTCGATCAGCATGGCGCGGACTCTTTTTGGTATCGGCCGATTGTGCCCAATTCCCGCGGGCCGCGCAGGCGAGGTTGAACAGAAACATTGCGCTTTTACGCTCAAGGCCCGAGCCTTGCGCGCTGCGGTAACGAATGTGAGGTGAGCAATACATGTATCACGGGGAAAAACTCAACGCCTGGACCCATCTGGTCGGGGCCATCGCCGCGTTTATCGGCGGCGTGTGGATGCTGGTGATTGCCAGCCTCGACGGCAGTCCGTGGAAGATTGTCAGCGTGGCGATCTACGCCTTCACTTTGCTGGTGCTCTACAGCGCCTCGACCGTGTATCACAGCGTGCGCGGGCGCAAGAAAGCGATTATGAAGAAGGTCGATCATTTCTCGATCTACCTGTTGATCGCCGGCAGCTACACGCCGTTCTGTCTGGTGACGTTACGCGGGCCTTGGGGCTGGACGCTGTTCGGGATTGTCTGGGGGCTGGCGCTGATCGGCATTCTGCAAGAGATCAAACCGCGCTCCGAAGCGCGGATTCTGTCGATCGTGATTTACGCGGTGATGGGCTGGATCGTGCTGGTCGCGGTCAAACCGCTGATTGCCGCACTGGGCACGGCCGGGTTTGCCTGGCTGGCGTCGGGCGGGGTTTTGTATACGGTGGGGATTATCTTCTTTGCCCTGGATCACCGCCTGCGGCATGCCCATGGCATCTGGCATCTGTTTGTGATCGCGGGAAGTCTGCTGCACTTTGTGGCGATTCTGTTTTACGTCCTGTAAATGCAATCCCTGTGGGAGCGAGCCTGCTCGCGAAGGCGTCAGGTCAGCCAACACCTTCGTTGAATGAAACACCGCTTTCGCGAGCAGGCTCGCTCCCACAATAAATCTTCAGTGAACTCTGGTTTTGTGAACACCCTAGATCCAATGTGGGAGCGAGCCTGCTCGCGAAGGGGCCTTAGAAGTCACCCCACAGTTGCTGGGCCACCGCCAACGCCACCACCGGCGCGGTCTCGGTGCGCAACACGCGCGGGCCGAGGCGGGCGGCGTGGAAGCCATTGCCTTTGGCCTGCTCGACTTCGCCGTCCGTCAAGCCACCTTCCGGTCCGATCAGGAACGCCAGCGTCGCCGGTTTGGCATGGCTGACCAGCGGTTCTGCGACCGGGTGCAGCACCAGTTTCAATTCGGCTTCAGTCTGCTTGAGCCAGTCCGCCAGCAATACTGGTGGATGAATCACCGGCACCCGTGAACGCCCGCACTGTTCGCAGGCACTGATCGCCACCTGGCGCCAGTGCAGCAAGCGCTTGTCGGCGCGTTCGTCCTTGAGGCGCACTTCGCAGCGTTCGCTGAAGATCGGCGTGATTTGCGTCACGCCCAGTTCAGTGGCTTTCTGAATCGCCCAGTCCATGCGCTCGCCCCGGGACAGGCCCTGGCCGAGGTGGATCTGTAGCGGCGATTCGATTTGCCCGGCGAATTGCTCGTCGATTTGTACGACCACGCGTTTCTTGCCGACGTCCACCAAGGACCCGCGAAATTCATGGCCGGAACCGTCGAACAACTGCACCGCATCGCCTTCGGCCATGCGCAACACGCGGCTGATGTAATGCGCCTGGGCTTCCGGCAGTTCGTGTTCGCCAGTGCTCAGCGGGGCGTCGATAAAGAAGCGGGACAGTCTCATGCGGGGTCTCTGTAAAAAGTGTAAAAGTCTGGCGGCCCTATCGCTGGCAAGCCAGCTCCCACAAGGACTTGCGCAGGACCTGTGGGAGCTGGCTTGCCAGCGATGACGGTAGTCCGTTCACCGCTGAAGCTTAAGTGAAATAGATCAGCCCGGATCGCGGAAGCCGGGATGGAAGTCTTTCGGCACCGCCACGCTGACGCTGTCACGCGTAGCAATATCAATACCTTCACTGGCCACTTCGGCCAGAAAGTCGATCTGCTCCGGGGTGATCACATACGGCGGCAGGAAATACACCACGCTGCCCAGTGGCCGCAACAACGCGCCACGTTCAAGCGCATGTTGGAAGACCTTCAAACCGCGACGCTCCTGCCAAGGGTAGGCCTCTTTGGTGGCTTTATCCTTGACCATCTCGATGGCCAGGACCATGCCGGTCTGGCGCACTTCCGACACATTCGGATGATCCACCAGATGCGCGGTCGCCGAGGCCATGCGCTGTGCCAAGGCTTTGTTGTTCTCGATGACGTTGTCCTGCTCGAAGATATCCAGGGTCGCCAATGCCGCCGCACAAGCGAGCGGGTTGCCGGTGTAGCTGTGCGAGTGGAGGAAGGCGCGCAGGGTCGGGTAGTCGTCGTAGAAGGCGCTGTAGACCTCGTCGGTGGTCAGGCACGCGGCCAGCGGCAGGTAGCCGCCGGTGAGGGCTTTCGACAGGCAGAGGAAGTCCGGGCGGATGCCGGCCTGTTCGCAGGCGAACATCGTTCCGGTGCGGCCGAAGCCGACGGCGATTTCGTCGTGGATCAGGTGCACGCCGTAACGGTCGCAGGCCTCGCGCAACAGCTTGAGGTACACCGGGTGATACATGCGCATGCCGCCCGCGCCCTGAATCAACGGCTCGACGATCACTGCCGCGACGCTGTCATGATTCTCTGCCAGCGTCTGTTCCATGGCCGCGAACATATTGCGTGAGTGTTCTTCCCAGCCCATGCCGTCGGGCCGGCCGTAGCAATCCGGGCTCGGCACTTTGATGGTGTCCATCAGCAGCGCTTTGTAGGTCTCGGTGAACAGCGGCACATCGCCGACCGCCATCGCCGCCATGGTCTCGCCGTGATAGCTGTTGGTCAGGGTGACGAAGCGCTTCTTGTTCGGCTGGCCGCGATTGAGCCAGTAGTGAAAGCTCATCTTCAGCGCGACTTCGATGCAGGACGAGCCGTTATCGGCGTAGAACACCCGGTTCAGGCCTTGCGGGGTCATCTTCACCAAGCGCTCGGACAGCTCGATCACCGGCTGATGGCTGAAACCGGCAAGAATCACATGTTCGAGTTGATCGACCTGATCCTTGATGCGCTGGTTGATGCGCGGGTTGGCGTGGCCGAACACGTTGACCCACCAGGAACTGACTGCGTCGAGGTAGCGCTTGCCTTCGAAGTCTTCGAGCCAGACGCCTTCGCCGCGCTTGATCGGGATCAGCGGCAGCTGTTCGTGGTCTTTCATCTGGGTGCAGGGATGCCACAACACCGCGAGATCGCGTTGCATCCACTGGTTATTCAGGCCCATTTACAGTCTCCTCGAGGCGGCTCGCGTCAGGCGCGGGCAAACAATCGCGCAAGCCTATGCAATGCATCGCGCGGGAACAACCCATTGTGTCGATTGAACTACTTTGTCTGAGCCGATAGACGTCGCTGGCGGCGTTTTGATGGCTAACGTATTCTTCGCGGTTCTTTGAGTCGTCTGACTCGCAAAACTGCTTTTTCCCACATGTTTTTCCGGAGTTCGCTGAATGTCTGTCGGTTGGCTGCGCGCCTGTGCGCTGGTGATGTTGGGGCTGTTCAGCGTTACGGCGCTGGCCAAGGATAAAACCGCGATCGTGATTGGCGGCGGCCTGTCGGGTCTGACCGCTGCTTACGAACTGCAGAACAAAGGCTGGCAGGTCACCCTGCTGGAAGCCAAACCGAGCCTGGGCGGGCGCTCGGGCATGGCCACCAGCGAGTGGATCGGCAACGACAAGACTCAGCCGGTGCTGAACAAGTACGTCTCGACCTTCAAGCTCGGCACCACGCCGGCGCCGGAATTCGTCCGTACCCCGGGCTATCTGATCGACGGCGATTATTTCTCCGCCGCTGATCTGGCCACCAAGCAGCCAGCCACCGCCGATGCGCTCAAGCGCTACCAGAAAACCCTCGACGATCTGGCGCGCTCGATCGACGACCCGCAGAACCCGGCAGCGACCGCCACCCTGCATGCACTGGACCAGATCACCGTATCGAGCTGGCTCGACAAGCAGAACCTGCCGGCCACCGCGCGTCAGTTGATCAACCAGGACATCCGCACCCACTACGACGAACCTTCGCGTCTGTCGCTGCTGTATTTCGCTCAGCAGAACCGCGTCTATCGCGGCGTTTCCGACCGCGACCTGCGCGCCTCGCGTCTGGTCGGCGGCAGCCAGGTCCTGGCCCAGGCCTTCGTCAAACAGATCAAGACCATCAAGACCAGCTCGCCGGTCTCGGCCATCATCCAGGACAAGGACGGTGTGACCGTCAAAGTCGGCAGCGTCGGCTATCAGGCCGACTACGTTGTGCTGGCGGTACCGCTGCGCGCGCTGAACAAGATCGCCCTGACCCCGGCGCTGGATGCCCAGCATCTGGCGGCGATCAAAGGCACCAACTACGGCTGGCGCGACCAGATCATGCTGAAGTTCAAGACGCCAGTGTGGGAAAGCAAATCGCGCATGTCCGGCGAGATCTACAGCAATACCGGTCTGGGCATGCTCTGGATCGAACCGGCACTGAAGGGCGGCGCCAACGTGGTGATCAACCTGTCCGGCGATAACGCCCGTGTGATGCAGGCGTTCGGCGACAAGCAGATGGTCGATCAGGTGCTGATCCGTCTGCACGCGTTTTACCCACAGGCCCGTGGCTCGTTCACCGGTTATGAAATCCGTCGCTACAGCACCGATCCGTCGATGGGCGGCGCCTACCTGGCTTACGGCCCGGGGCAGATCAGCAAGTTCTGGCGCCTGTGGGAACGTCCGCTGCAACGCGTAGCGTTTGCCGGCGAACACACCGACACCTTGTACCCGGGCACTCTGGAAGGCGCACTGCGCACCGGCCAGCGCGCGGCCAGCCAGGTTGAAGATCTGGCGGCAGGCAAGTCCTTTGAACCGGTCAAAGTGGTTCCGGCTGCAGCAGCTGCAGGCGCGGCGGGTGCCGTGGCGGCGAAGAAGGGCAACTTCTTCAGCAACCTGTTTGGCGGTTCGGATGACGAGAAGAAGCCAGAGCCTGTGAAGGCGCCAGAGCCTGCGCCAGCACCTGTTGCTCCAGCGCCTGCGCCGACCCCGGCACCTGCACCTGCGCCGGTGGAAGCACCGAAGCCAGCGGCCCCGGTAAAAGCCGAGCCGGCGAAAAAAGCAGCGGCCAAGCCAGCGGCGAAGAAACCGGCGGCAAAAACCGAAACGAAAAAGCCGGCGGCCAAACCGGCGGCGAAGAAGGCTGAACCGGCGAAGAAGCCAGCGGCCAAGCCTGCTGCAACGACCGAGACCAAGGCGCAGTAAGGCTTTGTTCACATGAAAACGCGGCCCTCGGGTCGCGTTTTTTTTTGCCCTGCGTTTCAGTCCTTCGTCATCCGGTTACGGGACTTACCGGCGTACCGGAGCCTTCCCACAAGATGCTCGGAATGAGGTGATAGCCGCTGCCAGCGCGCCAATTTTATGCTGGAAAAAATTGGAGGCATGCTATGAAAACGCTTATCGCGATACTGGTTTTGATTGCACTTTCCGGATGTAGCAACGGGCAATTTTTCCCCGGCGGCTATGGTTCTGAACTGGCGCACAAGTGCCACATAGACCCCTACAGTGCCGAATGCCTGCAACCGCCGGCAGTACTCCATAACTGATCGGCCATGAATGGCTGGTCAGTCAAAACTCCCACTTGTAGAATTCTGTCCCGTTCGGCAGTTTCCTCAGCCACTTTTGCTTGGGTTTGCGCAGGCGCCCGGGAATGAAACCGAAACGCGCCCAGCGCAGACTGCCCGTGCGCTGGTCGTAAATCACCAGGTTTCCATCGTCCTGCACAGTCATGTATGTGTTGTACCAAAGCGACTTGTCGGTGCTGTGCGTGCTTTCCGCGATCCATAATCGTCGCCTGGAGGGGTCATAAAGAAAGCCGCTGTTGCTGATCACAAACTGCAGCGGCTCGCGCATCTTCTTCGGGTGCAAAGTTGCGCTGTAAGGTTGATTGGCGTCGGCGATCCAGATGATCGCCTCACCGTCCTTGAGCACGAGGTTCCCGTCGCTTTGCAGCATCAGACGAAATCGACCGTTCTCGGATTGCAGGAATTGGCCCGCAGACATCGTTTGATTGGGCGGCAGTACAGAAGAACCACTTGCTTGAAAGGGCGTATATCGCAGAGCCATGTTTTCGTGCCTGTTTGAATAATGAAAAGAAGCATCATTCGAGCAGGTTTGAATTGCGCATCAGCGGTACATAGTTATCAGGGGCGAGTTTCGCCGTCTGCGTGTGCAGAGACGACGATGGTCAATGCAGCCCCCGTCATTTGTACAAGCGCTCCACGCAGGAATCGCCTTTAATCCTTCCTTAACACCCCGCTCGCAGACTCTTGATCGTATTTATCGATATTTCAAAGCAAAATTTTTCGCTTTAATTCGATAGATAACTCGCTAGTCTTGGTTCGCAGTTCTCACAGGATTTGGGCAATGCAGCTACGTAACTCTTCTTCGCGCTATGGTTGGGTCAGCATCTTCATGCACTGGGGCGTGGCGCTGGCGGTCTTCGGGCTGTTTGCGCTGGGTCTGTGGATGGTTGGGCTGGATTACTACAGCACTTGGCGCAAAGACGCGCCGGATCTGCACAAGAGCATCGGTCTGGTGCTGCTCGGTGTGATGGTGTTGCGGGTGCTGTGGCGCTTCATCAGCCCACCGCCGCCAACGCTGCAAAGCTACAGCCGCATGACCCGTATCGGCGCTAAATTCGGCCACGGGTTTCTGTATCTGGCGCTGTTCGCTGTGATGATTGCCGGTTACCTGATTTCCACCGCAGACGGTGTCGGGATCCCGGTGTTTGGCCTGTTTGAAGTCCCTGCTCTGCTCTCCGGACTACCGGATCAGGCAGATACCGCTGGGGTGATTCATCTGTGGCTGGCGTGGGCACTGGTAATTTTTTCCGGTCTCCATGCGTTGGCAGCATTGAAGCACCACTTTATCGATCGTGATGCGACCCTCACTCGAATGCTCGGTCGCAAAGCCTGAAATTCAACCTCGACTCAAAGGAAAAGAAAGCATGTTGAAAAAGACTCTGGCCGCTCTGGCAATCGGTTCGGCCGTGCTGTCCGCCAACGTAATGGCTGCTGACTATGTAGTAGACAAGGAAGGTCAGCACGCCTTCGTCGACTTCAAGATCAGCCACCTGGGCTACAGCTACATCACCGGTACCTTCAAGGACATCGACGGCAAGTTCAGCTTCGACGCTGCCAAGCCTGAAGACAGCAAGATCGAGTTCAACGTCAACACTGCCAGCGTGTTCACCAACCACGCCGAGCGCGACAAGCACATCGCCAGCGCTGATTTCCTCAACGCCAGCAAGTTCGGCAAGGCTACTTTCGTATCCACCAGCGTCAAGTCCACCGGTGCCAACACCGCTGACGTGACCGGCGACCTGACCCTGCTGGGCGTAACCAAGCCGGTTGTCGTCAAGGCCACCTTCCTGGGCGAAGGCAAGGATCCATGGGGCGGCTACCGTGCCGGCTTCGAAGGCACCACCACCATCAAGCGTTCCGATTTCGGCAAGCAGAAAGACCTCGGTCCGAAGTCCGATGCGGTCGAGCTGTATGTTTCGTTCGAAGGTGTGAAAGCGAAATAACTTTCGCCGCCACATGAAAACGCCCCCGGTCGAAAGGCCGGGGGCGTTTTTTTTTGCCATAACACGCTATTCCTTGTGGGAGCGAGCCTGCTCGTGAAAGCGGTGTGTCAATCGGCAAAGATTCAGCTGACCCGCCGCCTTCGCGAGCAGGCTCGCTCCCACAGGGGTATTGCGGTATGGCAGAGATAATCGAGGTAAAAAAATGCCCCGGCTCTTTCGAGTCGGGGCATTTTTCATGACGGTATGAAACTCAGCGATTGCGGGTCAGCAGTGCTGGTTTCTCGCCACGCGGGCGGCTTGGCAGTTGATCGAGCTGCTCAGGCGTCGGGAAGCGGTCGGCTTTCGATTCCTTGTGCATGATCTTCGGACCGTTGCTGCGCGGGTTCTGCACGGCCGGTTCGCTGCGAGGTTGATCGTCACGGGCCGGGCGGCGGTTGCGCGGCGCGGATTCGTCGCGACGACCCTGACCATCACGCGGTGCGCCATTGCGCGGGCCGCTGCGTTTGGCCGGTGGTGTGCCGGTGCTCGAGCCGTTGCTGTTGCGCGGACCGTTCTGGCGACCCTGAGGCTGGCCACCGCGTGGTGCGCCAGCGCCTTGCGCCGGTGCGCCCGGACGACGGCCACGGCCGCCGGCAGGGGCGGCTTTCGGCACGTAGTCGACGCGGTTACCGAAGTTATCGATATCGTCGTCGAGGAATTCGTCCGGGGCACGGTCAGCCGCTGCACGCGGTGGCTGGCTCGGGCGCTGGTCGCGGCTCGGGGTGCCTTCGCGCGGTTTCTGCTGACGGGCAGGGCGCTCGCCACGTTCACCGGCCGGTTTTTCCTTGCCCTTGTCTTTGCCTTTGTCCTTGCGACCACCACCACCGCCGCCGCCATTCGGACCGTCGCCACGCGGGCCACGGGAATTGCGCGGGTTGCGGATGTCCGGACGCTCGCGGGCTTCCGGCTTCTCGGCTTCGATGGTGCTGGAGTCGAAGCCCATCAGATCGCCGTCGGCAATCTTCTGCTTGGTCATGCGCTCGATGCTTTTCAGCAGTTTTTCTTCGTCCGGCGCGACCAGCGAGATCGCCTCGCCCGAACGACCGGCGCGGCCGGTACGGCCGATACGGTGCACATAGTCTTCATCGACGTTCGGCAGCTCGAAGTTGACCACATGCGGCAACTGATCGATGTCCAGGCCACGGGCAGCGATGTCGGTGGCAACCAGAATGCGTACTTCGCCGGCCTTGAAGTCGGCCAGGGCTTTGGTGCGCGCGTTCTGGCTCTTGTTACCGTGGATTGCCACAGCCGACAGGCCGTGTTTGTCCAGGTATTCAGCGAGACGGTTGGCGCCGTGCTTGGTGCGGGTAAAAACCAGTACCTGTTCCCACGCGCCGGCGGTGATCAGGTGCGCCAGCAGCGCACGCTTGTGGCTGGCCGGCAGGCGGAACACGCGTTGTTCGATGCGCTCGACCGTGGTGTTTGGCGGCGTCACTTCGATGCGTTCCGGGTTGTGCAGCAGCTTGCCGGCGAGGTCGGTGATGTCTTTGGAGAAGGTCGCCGAGAACAGCAGGTTCTGACGCTTGGCCGGCAGACGCGCGAGGACTTTCTTCACGTCGTGGACAAAACCCATGTCGAGCATGCGGTCGGCTTCGTCGAGAACGAGAATTTCCACGTGGGACAGATCGACGCTGCCCTGGCCGGCGAGGTCGAGCAAGCGACCCGGGCAGGCGACGAGAACGTCGACGCCACGGGACATGGCCTGGACCTGCGGGTTCATGCCGACGCCGCCGAAGATGCAGGCGCTGACGAATTTCAGGTCACGGGCGTAGATCTTGAAGCTCTCGTGCACCTGGGCCGCGAGTTCGCGGGTCGGGGTCAGGACCAGCACGCGAGGTTGGCGCGGGCCGTGACGCTGGGATTTGTCCGGGTGACCGTTGGGGAACAACCGCTCCAGAATCGGGAGGGCGAAGCCGCCGGTTTTACCGGTACCTGTCTGAGCCGCCACCATCAGGTCGCGACCTTGCAACACGGCGGGAATGGCCCGCTGTTGCACCGGAGTAGGCTCGGTATAGCCCGCATCTTCGATGGCACGGACTAAAGCCTCGGAGAGACCGAGGGAAGCAAAGGACATGAGTAATCCTGTTTTAGTTAGGGCTTGGCCCAATGGGAGTCTTGCCTGGCGCGAATCACGTTTAAGAGGACGCAATCCCGTCCGGTCCAGCGGCGGTTCCGAAGGCACGTCAGGAGCGCTCGCGCGGGCTGAAAGCTGCGCTGTAGCGGGTCGAGAGGCCTGTTACGGTTCCGGGCGTCCGGGCGTGAGCCTGGCGGGAACGCCGGAGTATAACAGAGCAATCACTGCGCGCTGCTTTCCTGCTGCTCAACGGTTTCGCCGCTGGCCGTGGCCGAGCGCAGTGATGCGCTATCGACAGGCGCGGCACCGTAGCGCGCGCTGAGCTCCGCGTAGGCCGGTTCGCGCTTGAAACGCTTGAGCTCGGCACCGAAACGCTGCACCAGCAAATCCATGCCGGCATTGCGCCGAACTGCAAGAAACTGGCTCTGACGGCTGATAACCGTCGGGTTTTCCGTGATCAGATCGCGAATATTCAGCTCATCGAGCAAATGCTGACCGACGCGGCGATCGGTAATCAGCAGGTCAATCCGCCCGCGCACCAGTTTGCCGAAATTGGCTTCATGAGTTGGCGCCGGCTCACGGGTAAACAGGTCCGACTGGCTGAAGTCAGGGCTGTACAGATAACCCGGCGAGGTGCCGATGGTCAGGCCTTTGAGTTGTTCGAGGGTGTTGAATGGATGCGGCCGCTCGTTGGCGTAGAACATCACGAATTCGACGTCGGACAGCGGTTCGCTGGGGTAGAGCAGAGTGGCGTCGCGTTCGGCGCTGTGAAAGATGTCCAGCGCACCGTCGGCTTGACCGGTCTCGAGCATCGACAGGCAGCGCTTCCACGGCAGGAACTGCCATTCCACTTCAATGCCCAGGCGCTGGAACACGATGGCGGTGGTTTCGTAGTCAAGACCGAGGTTTTTACCACCCTGTTCGTAGACGTAAGGCGCCCACGGCTCGGTGACAATACGCAACTTCTCCCCCCGAGCGGCGACGCTCAGGCAAGTCAGAAGAATAACGCTCAGCAGTTGGGCAATAAGGGGCATGGCCTGAGGTTAGTACGCGAAACGCCTGATGAGAAGCTCTGGCATGCATGTTTCGCGCAGACCCCGGGCGCAATGGCCGCGATGGCCTTATTTGCTTGCAGTTTTCAGCAGGTGTTGGTGGACCTTCGCGTGACGCGCACCAAGGATCCGCTTGACCAGGCCGCGACTGAACCAGTCCCTGAGCAAGTGCCTGCAAACCGGCTTGCCGATGCGTTGCTGCTGGTTTTCCAGCGCCTTGTCCCACCAGACCGCTGCACACGCCTGATCGAACTCGTTGGGATGTTCATAGCAGCCGTAAAGGATTTCGCGAATGAACTGACGCAGATGTGCCGGCAGCAGCAACGTGACGAGCTTGTAGAACATCCGCTGCAGTCGCGGTGGTCGAGGCAGTTGCGGTGATACACGTCGGGTGTCGTCCAGTGCAGCCTCGCCGGTCGGGTTGTCGCCATGTTTGGCGACCCAGGCCTGAACCTTGGCCCTGAACAGGTGCTTGCGGCTCCAGTAATGGTGAATCAGATCCGGGCACTTGTTGACGTCCAGCGTGCGGTAGGCGGCCACTGACAGGCAGAACTCTTCGAGGGTGTAGGCGCCCTGTGCCGACGGGAACAGCTCATCGATCAAAGCGATGGAGCGGTCGAGCACGTGAGCGTCCTGGCGGTGCAAGCCGATGACGCCGGAGTTGAGCAGGCGCATGTGATCGTCAGTCAGGCCTTTGTCCAGCAGTGTGGCCGACAGCGTGCGATAGAGCAGGCTCATCTTGTTGTCGCCATAGCGGGCGTAGTAGTCGTTGCACAGCAGGGTGCCGGGCTGCACCCGCTCGAACAGTTTGAGCGGCGAGCAGTGGAAGAACGTGTCGGTGTCGATCAACAGCGCCGTTTCATGCTCTTCAAGTACCGAGCGCAAAGCGACATGTTTGATGCGGAAATGATAACCGTGGGGCTCGCTCCATTTCTGGCGCGTTTCGGCGTCCAGCGGGCGAACGCGTACGGGGAGATGTGCATAGGGTTGCGGATTGTCGCTGAAGACCTGGATATCGATCGGGGCATCCGGTGTCTCGCGCAACCACGCCAGAGCACTGGCGATGCTGAAAACAGCTTCCTGATGGTAAGTCTCGGCACCGAAAACCAGATAGACCAGTTGAGGGCGTGTTTTTGTTTGCGCGCAGATCATCGACGACAATATTCCATTTGTGCTTTTCAGTGAAAAGGCCCGGTGAGGGCCTTTTTTATCGCATGGAAAACCTTCAGCGCGGCAGCTTCAGGTTGTTCCAGATCGCCAGGCTAGGTTCGGCCTGGTTCATCGAGTAGAAGTGCAGCCCCGGTGCGCCGCCCTGCAGCAGGCGTTCGCACATTTCGCTGACGACTTGTTCGCCAAAGCTTTGAATGCTTCGCGTGTCATCGCCGTAGGCTTCCAGTTGCTTGCGGATCCAGCGCGGGATTTCCGCACCGCAGGCATCGGAGAAGCGCGCGAGTTTGCTGTAGTTGGTGATCGGCATGATCCCCGGCACGATCGGCAGATCCACGCCCAGCGCCTGCAAACGGTCGACGAAGTAGAAGTAGCTGTCGGCGTTGAAGAAGTACTGGGTGATCGCGCTGTCGGCACCGGCCTTTGCCTTGCGCACGAAGTTGGCGAGATCGTCTTCGTAGTTGCGTGCTTGCGGATGCATCTCCGGGTAAGCCGCGACTTCGATGTGGAAATGATCGGCGGTTTCTTCACGAATGAATTCCACCAGTTCATTGGCGTGACGCAGCTCACCGCTGGTCATGCCCATGCCGGACGGCAGGTCGCCACGCAGGGCAACGATGCGCTTGATGCCGGCAGCCTTGTATTCGTTCAGCAGGCCGCGCAGGTCGTCCTTGCTGTCACCGACGCACGACAGGTGCGGTGCGGCGGGTACTTTGACTTCGCTTTCCAGCTGCAACACGGTGTTGAGCGTGCGATCACGGGTCGAACCGCCAGCGCCGTAGGTGCAGGAAAAGAAATCAGGATTGTAGGTGGCCAACTGACGGGCAGTGGCAAGCAGCTTTTCTTGCCCGGCATCGGTCTTGGTCGGGAAAAACTCGAAGCTGTAGCGACGGTCTTGGGACATGGTCATACCCTTGGAAACAAGTACCTTCGAGACGCTGCAATCCGGTGTGGGAGCGAGCCTGCTCGCGAAAGAGCTGGGTCAGACAACACGGATGTTGAATGATAAGCCGCCTTCGCGAGCAAGCTCGCTCCCACAGGGAGAGCGAGCATTCAGCGCCTGTTAGTAACGGTAGGCGTGCGGCTTGAACGGGCCTTCGACGGTGACGCCGATGTAGTCAGCCTGTTGCTTGGTCAGTTGGGTGACCACGCCGCCGAAGCCGCGAACCATTTCCAGGGCCACTTCTTCGTCGAGTTTCTTCGGCAGCACTTCAACGGTCAGCCGCTCGGCTTTCTGCGCTGGCGACAGGTCGGCGTACTTCTGGCCGAACAGGAAGATCTGTGCCAGAACCTGGTTGGCGAACGAACCGTCCATGATGCGGCTCGGGTGACCGGTGGCGTTGCCCAGGTTCACCAGACGGCCTTCGGCCAGCAGGATCAGGTAATCGTCGTTCTGTGGATCGAAGCTGCCGGCACCGGTGCGGTGAACCTTGTGCACCTGTGGCTTCACTTCTTCCCATGCCCAGTTCTTGCGCATGAAAGCGGTGTCGATTTCGTTGTCGAAGTGACCGATGTTGCAGACCACGGCGCGCTTCTTCAGCGCTTTGAGCATGTTCGCGTCGCAAACATTGACGTTACCGGTGGTGGTCACGATCAGGTCGATCTTGCCCAGCAGCGCTTTGTCGATGCTTGCTTCGGTGCCGTTGTTGATACCGTCGATGAACGGCGAAACCAGTTCAAAACCGTCCATGCACGCCTGCATGGCGCAGATCGGGTCAACTTCGGAAACCTTAACGATCATGCCTTCCTGACGCAGGGACTGGGCCGAGCCCTTGCCCACGTCACCGTAACCGATGACCAGCGCTTGCTTGCCGGACAGCAGGTGGTCGGTGCCGCGCTTGATCGCATCGTTCAGGCTGTGACGGCAGCCGTACTTGTTGTCGTTCTTGGACTTGGTCACCGAGTCGTTGACGTTGATCGCCGGGATCTTCAGCTCGCCCTTGGCCAGCATGTCCAGCAGACGGTGTACGCCAGTGGTGGTTTCTTCGGTCACGCCGTGAACGCGATCCAGCACTTGCGGGTATTTCTTGTGCAGCAGCTCGGTCAGGTCGCCGCCGTCGTCGAGGATCATGTTGGCGTCCCATGGCTGGCCATCCTTGAGGATGGTCTGCTCCAGGCACCACTCGTACTCTTCTTCAGTCTCGCCTTTCCAGGCGAACACCGGGATACCGGCGGCAGCGATAGCGGCAGCGGCCTGATCCTGAGTGGAGAAAATATTGCAGGACGACCAGCGTACTTCGGCACCCAGGGCAACCAGGGTTTCGATCAGCACGGCGGTCTGAATGGTCATGTGGATGCAGCCGAGGATTTTTGCGCCTTTGAGCGGCTGCTCGGCAGCGTATTTGCGGCGCAGACCCATGAGGGCAGGCATTTCCGATTCGGCGATGATGGTTTCGCGACGGCCCCAGGCAGCCAGGGACATGTCGGCAACTTTGTAATCGGTAAAATCGGCAGGCGTGTTGACAGCGCTCATGAAGAGCCTCCATTCGTAATGTATGCGAATGGGCGCCGTTGTGCGTTTAGTGTCCGGCGTGAGCCGGTCAACGCCCCATCCGAGCCTGACAGGTCGAACCTGCTGCAGCGCCCCTCGGACAGGTGGCGGGAAAACGGTAGCCAATGAACGTTACCGTTTTTTGAAACGGGGGCGATTATAGCCGCCCGGGCTGATCTTCCAAAGGGTTTCTGTCGGCCAGATGAAGATCGCCAATGGCGACCATAGTCGCAGCCGCCTGGAGCCTGACTGAGCAGTCTGCCAAGATGGGCGCATCTTTCGGCAAGCGCTCAGGAGTGAACATGAATTTCCACACCCGCAAATGGGTTAAACCCGAAGACCTCAACCCCAACGGCACCCTGTTCGGCGGCAGCCTGCTGCGCTGGATCGATGAAGAAGCGGCGATCTACGCCATCGTGCAACTGGGCAACCAGCGCGTGGTGACCAAGTACATCTCGGAAATCAACTTCGTCAGCGCCTCGCGCCAGGGCGACATCATCGAACTGGGCATCACCGCCACCGAATTCGGCCGCACCTCGATCACCCTGACCTGCGAAGTGCGCAACAAAATCACCCGCAAGAGCATCCTCACCGTCGAGAAAATGGTGTTCGTCAATCTCGGCGAAGACGGCCTGCCGGCGCCGCACGGGCGGACCGAGATCAAATATGTGAAAGACCAGTTCAAGGATGACGAGGCCGTTCAATAAGATCGGCGGCGCATTCTTCGCGAGCAGGCTCGCTCCCACAGGTACAGCGTGATCCTTGTGGGAGCGAGCCTGCTCGCGAAAGCGGTTGCCAATTCAGCGGAGATTCGCCTGGCCACTGAACAGCCATGAAGCGCAACGGTCGTAGCTACATCCCCCCCCACCGGTTGCCACGCCATGACCACCCCCACCAGCGAAAAGACCCCCGACCTCTCGGCCAAGGAGCAGCACGAAGTCGAGAAGAGCCAGCCGCCGCGCGCGGCCGTTCTGCATGAAATCATCCGCACCCAGGGCGACCAGGAACTGGAGCGCAGCATTGCCGCGCTGTGGTGGTCTGCGCTGGCGGCAGGATTGACCATGGGCCTGTCCCTGATGGGCATGGGCCTGCTCAATTCGCGCCTGCCCGACGGCGACGAATTCAAGGTGATCGCCAGTTTCGGCTACTGCGCCGGTTTCCTCGCGGTGATCCTTGCCCGCCAGCAGCTGTTCACCGAGAACACCTTGACCGCCGTGCTGCCGGTGATGACCAAGCCGACGCTGAAGAATTTTCTGCGACTGATCCGTCTGTGGACGGTGGTACTGGTCGGCAACCTCTGCGGGACGATTCTGGTCGCCTACGTGATGCTGGAACTGCCGATTTTCGACAGCAAGACCGACGTCGCCTTCCTCGAGATCGGCCGCAAGGTCATGGAACACAGCGCCAGTCAGATGTTCGCCAAGGGCATCGTCTCCGGCTGGATGATCGCCACCATGGTCTGGATGATCCCCTCCATGGAGAGCGCGAAGATGTGGATCATCATCCTCATCACCTACTTCATGGCGCTGGGCGACTTCACCCATATCGTCGTCGGATCGGCGGAAGTGTCCTATCTGGTGTTTGCCGGCGAGTTGCCGTGGAGTGATTTCTGGGCGGTGTTCGCCGGGCCGACGCTGGCAGGAAATATCATCGGCGGCAGCTTTATCTTCGCGCTGATCAGCCATGCGCAGATTCGCAGCGAAAGCGGTGCGCCGAAGGAATCTGCGGATCAGGCTGTTAAGCCCGATCCGCAGTCGATCAAGAAATGATCAGTGGTGGGCTGGCTCAGCCACGCTCGCGGGCTCGTTGCGCGTCGCGTGCTTGACCAGTTTGCCGATGGTCAGGCCCTGCAGCAGGATCGACGACAGCACGACGATGTAGGTGATGCTCAGCAGCAGATCGCGCTCCGGGCCCAGCGGCAGCGCCAGCGCCAGTGCCACCGAAACACCGCCGCGCAAACCGCCCCAAGTGAGGATGCGGATGGTGCCGGCCGGCACTGAGCGCCAGCGCCGCAGCAGCAGGATCGCCGGCGCCACGGTAAGCAGGCGCGACAACAGAATCGCCACCGCCAGCAGACCTGCGGCGGCCATGTGCAGCCAGTTGAACGGCAGCAGCAACAACTCCATGCCGATCAGCGCAAACAGCAGCGCGTTGAGCATGTCATCGAGCAATTCCCAGAAGCCGTCCAGATAACGGCGGGTCATGTCGTTCATCGCCAGATTGCGCCCGAGGTTGCCGATGATCAGACCGGCCACCACCATCGCAATCGGCGCCGAGACGTGCAACTCGGTGGACATCGCCGAGCCACCGATCACCAGGGCCAGGGTCAGCATCACGGTGATCTGATGCTGCTCGACGCTTTTGATCATCCGATAGACCAGATAACCGATCAGTCCGCCGAACAACACACCACCGATCGCCTCATGGACGAAGAGCATGGCCGTGGCGCTGACGGTCGGGGTTTCGCCCAGTTGCGCGATGCCCAGCAGCACGGTGAAGACCACCACCGCCGTGCCGTCGTTGAACAGTGATTCGCCGACGATGGTGGTTTTCAGTGGCTTCGAAGCGTTGGCGGTACGCAACACGCCGAGTACCGCAATCGGGTCGGTCGGTGAGATCAGCGCGCCGAACAACAGGCAGTAGAGGAAACTCACGTGCCAGCCGAACAGGGCAAAAATGTAGAAGGCCAGGCTGCCGATCACCACGGTGGCGATCAACACGCCGAAGGTCGCCAGCAGGCCGATCGGCCAGCGGTAGCTACGCAAATCATTGAGGTTGACGTGCAGGGCGCCGGCGAACAGCAGGAACGAGAGCATCCAGTTCATCAGCAGATCGCCGAAATCGATCTGTCCGATCAGTTGCTGCACGCGATCTTCGAGGCCGGGAAAGCCGAGGACGCTGAGGCCTTGCAGGAGCAATGAGAACAGCAGGGCGGTAACCATCACGCCGATGGTCGGCGGCAGGCCGATAAAGCGGAAATTGACGAAGGTCAGGAGGGTGGTGAGGCAGATGAAAGCGGCGACAAGTTCAAGCATCCGGGGTCCTTTGGATGAGGGGTGAATGGAGCGCGACCGGAGGTTGGACGCAGGGGTTTGATGGGGCGGGGTTGGCTGAGGGCACATTCGAATGGCGCGTCATGCTCAACAACAACCCCCTCACCCCAGCCCTCTCCCGAGAGAGAGGGAGCTGACCGAGGTGTCTGGCGAGGTGCATCGACCTGGACGATCGGGTCGATTATGGATTCAGCAATGCACGTTCAAGTCGGCGTGGGTATCGAGCATCCCCCGATCAGTCCCCTCTCCCTTCGGGAGAGGGCTAGGGTAGGGCTCTATCTGACACACCACGATCAGCCAGTCACATTGACCGCACTCGCCTGCCGACGTTGCAGGTAAATGAACAACAGCGCCGTCAGCACCGTCAGCACGCCAACCAGCGCCCCGGTCCACGGCAGATCCGCCAGATCCGCGCCGCTGGCAACCACCAGTCCACCGATCCAGGCGCCTGCGGCATTGCCAAGGTTGAACGCGCTCTGGTTCAGCGTCGAACCCAGATTCGGCGCTTCATGCGCCTGATCGATGATCAGCAGCTGCAGAATCGGGCACAGCGCAAAGGCGAAAATCCCCCATAGCACCAGGGTGACCGCCGCCGGAATCACCGAGCGGCTGGTCTGGCTGAACGCCGCCAGAATCACCACTACTGCCAGTGCCACGCCGACCAGTGACGGCAGCAAGCGGCTATCGGCCAGACGCCCGCCGAGCATGCTGCCCGCTGTCAGGCCGACGCCGAACAACAGCAGCATCACCGTCACGCCGTGGGGGCTGACGCCAGTGATGTCTTGCAGGATCGGTGCGATATACGTGAACACGCTGAACAGGCTGGTCGAGGCCAGCACGCTCATGCCCAGCGCCAGCAGCACGTTGGCCTTGCCCAGCACTTTGAATTCGCTGGCGAGGTTGGCTTTGTCCATTGCGATGTGTTTTGGCAGCCACAACCACTGCGCCAGCGCCGCAATAATGCCGATCACCGACACCGCCCAGAAGGTCGAGCGCCAGCCAGCGTATTGGCCCAGCGCTGTGCCGAGTGGCACGCCGAGCACGTTGGCCAGGGTCAGGCCGGTGAACATCATGGCAATGGCTTGCGCGCGTTTGTTCGGCGCAACCAGGCCAGCGGCAACCACCGAGCCAATGCCGAAAAACGCGCCATGACACAGCGCCGTGACCACGCGCGCCGCCATCAGCGTCGCGTAGTTCGGCGCGAGCGCGCAGAGCACGTTGCCGAGGATGAACATCAGCGTCATGCCCAGCAGTGTCGCTTTGCGCGGCATATTGGCGGTGCCGATCGCCAGGATCGGTGCGCCGAACACCACGCCCAGGGCGTAACCGGTGATCAGCAGCCCGGCATGAGGAATGCTCACCGCCAGATCGCGGGCAACGTCGGGCAGCAGGCCCATGATGACGAATTCGGTGGTGCCGATGCCGAATGCGGCAACGGCGAGTGCAAGTAAAGCGAGGGGCATGCGCAAGGTCTCTGTCGGTAGTCTTGACGCTTTGATCAGGCATACGCGTGCCAGCGACCGTTTTCGAAGAAAGCGGAGCAGGCAGCTTTTATTGGAATTTTTTGGTGTGCAGCTGAGTACGGCGTGGTGGGTTGCAGTATAAACAGCTGCTGACACATGGCGAATCAATAATCTGACTAATCGACGGCTCACTGGAACTGCGGTGTTATATCCAGCTGAAAGAACCTTTCGGCCGGGTGTGGCTCTTAGCCTGTGGGCTGGTATTGATCGGCATGCTAGTGATGAAGTTCTGACCGCTCGCCAATTTCTCCAATCGAAAAAAGGACGACGTTATGACAGTGGCTCTGTGGTGTGTGTTGATCGCGATTTTCCTGCCGTACGTGTGCACGATCGTGGCGAAGGCCACCGGCGGTTTCCGCCTCAAGGACAATTACGATCCACGGGACTTTCTCGACAGCGTCGATGGCGTCGCCCGTCGCGCCCACGCCGCGCAACTGAACAGCTTTGAAGTAACGCCCGCGTTTGCCGCTGCGGTGATCGTTGCGCATCTGGTCGGCACTGCGGAGCTGGTGACGGTCAATGTGCTGGCCGTGCTGTTTATCACCAGCCGCCTGCTGTACATCATTTGCTACCTGGCTGACTGGGCTGCACTGCGTTCGGTGGTGTGGTTTATCGGGATGGGGCTGATTGCTTCGTTTTTCTTTGTGTCCATCTGAAAGCAGGCTCAAAAGATCGCAGCCTGCGGCAGCTCCTACAGAGGAATGCATACTCCTGTAGGAGCTGCCGAAGGCTGCGATCTTTTGCCTTTAGGGTTTGTCAGCCACCTGCGGCACTTGCGGCAACTCTTTTCCTTTAGGCCAGAGCATCCAGATCTGCCCCTGCTGTTTCATGTCCCCGGCCAGTTGCCCGGCCGCATCGCCGGTGCCCCAGAACAGATCCGCGCGCACCTCGCCGGCAATCGCGCCGCCGGTGTCCTGCGCCGCGACCGGGCGCACCAGTGGGGTGCCATCCGGTTTGGTGGTCGACAGCCATAACAGACTGCCCAACGGAATCACCTTGCGATCCACTGCCGCGCTGTAGCCGGCGGTCAACGGCACGTTCAGCGAGCCGCGCGGGCCTTCGTTGCTGTCCGGGTTGCGGGTGAAGAACACGTAGCTTGGGTTGCTGGCCAGCAGTTGCGGAATGCGCGTGGGGTTGGCCTTGGCCCAGTTGCTGATCGCGGTCATGGTCACGTCTTCTTTCTTCAGCTCGCCTTGCTCGACCAGCCAGCGACCGATCGGTCGGTACGGGTGGCCGTTCTGATCGGCGTAGGCAATGCGCAGCTGTTTGCCGTCCTCGGTCTGAATCCGGCCCGAGCCCTGGATCTGCAGAAATTGCAGGTTCATCGGATCAGTCAGATAGGCGACCACTGGCGCTTTCACGCCATTGGATTCAATGGTCGCCGCGTCGTCGTAAGGCTTGAGCACGCGTCCTTCGAGGCGGCCGCGCAGGCGCTTGCCTTTCAATTCCGGGTAGATGCTGTCGAGCGAGACGATGATCATGTCTTCCGGCACGCCATACACCGGCACGTTCGCCGTTGCGGTTGGCGTCAGGCTGCCGGGGTACACCGGTTCGTAGTAGCCAGTGATCAGGCCGTTGGGGTTGTCGTTCTCGGCGCGCAGGCCGTAGACATCGAGATTCTGCTTGAGGAATGCACGAATCTCGGCGGCACTTTGCGGCACATTCGCCGCCGCAGCGCAGGTCGGCCCCCAGGCTGCGTCGGCTTTGAGTCGGGTGCACGCGCTGCGCCAGGAACCGAAACCGGCGACCAGATCGCTGTCGGAGACAGCGGGCAAGGCTTCCCAGGTCGCGCTGGAATAGGTGGCCAGCGCATGGGTTTTTGGTTTGGCGCTGTCGCCGCCTGTGCAACCGGCGAGGATGGCGAGCAGTGGAAGGGTGACGATAAGCGGGTGACGCCAGGCCGTGAAGCGGCTGTTCATGGAGTGATTCCTGTGCCGATTGGCCGAGAGCTCCATGCGCTCGACCAACCCGTATTTTTAATAGGGCTATTGGTGTTTGGCGGTGAGCCGAGGATACTGGCCGCCGATTTCCGCGACCTGAAGCCATCATGACTCTGAAACCAATTGCTGTTGTATTGCTGGCCTGTCTGACCTTGTCCGCCTGTGGCGGCGTCGACCCGAATTCGCCGCTGGGCCAGCGCAAGGCCATCTTCAAGCAGATGCTCAAGACCAGCGAAGACCTCGGCGGCATGTTGCGCGGGCGCATTGCCTTCGACGGACCGAAATTTGCCGAGGGCGCGGTCAGACTTGATGCGTTGGCCCATGAACCGTGGAAGCATTTTCCGCAGGTGCGCGAGGAAGATCACACCAGCGCCAAGGACGATGTCTGGCAGAAACAGGCGCGTTTTCAGCAACTGGCCCGCGCCCTCGAAGCGGCTACCGGTGAACTGGTGGTCGCCAGTCAGGTTCAGCCGTACAAGGCCAGCAATCTCGGACCGGCAGTGCAGAAAGTCGAGGATGCCTGCAGTGCTTGCCATAAAGAGTTTCGCGATCATTGATTCCTGAGGCTGCTGAGTACCTTGTGGCGAGGGGATTTATCCCCGATGGGCTGCGAAGCAGCCCCAAAACCATACAGCCGGGTTTTTTCAGTCGGACCCGACCAGTCGAATTTGCGACAGCTTCGCCGCCGGACGGGGATAAATCCCCTCACCACAGGGCTTGGGTTACTTATCGATCTCGTCCAGCGCTTCCTGCAGTTCCTTGCGCGACTCGGCGAGCTTTTCCTTGCGCTTGTTGATCTTCTCCGGATCGCCCTTCTTCATGGCCTTGTCGAGGTCCGCCTGACGCTGGCTGACTTCATGCTTGGCCTCAAGCACCTTGTTCTCACGCTCTTTCTTCAGCCCGGCGTCGGTGCAATGTTCGTTCACTTCACGCAGTGCGGTTTCCAGGCCTGCCTGCTGCTCCATGTTGCCGCGCGACTTGGCCTGTTCGATCTGATTGATGATGCCCTGCTTCTTGGCAGCGCAACCGGTCAGGCCCGGGCCGTCTTCTTCGGCCATGACCGGGGCGGCCATGACGCCGCAAAGAGTAAGCAGGGCGAGCGGTGCGAGAAATTTCATAAAAGCTCCATGTGCAAAGGCAATCGGGGTTGGAGGGCACTGCGCTGTTGGAGCGTCTGGCCGGCCGTTGGGTTCCCGCCGGGCGGGGATTGCAGGTTCAGAAGCCGTCGATTCCGGCGGCTTTCAGGGTGTCACTCAAAGCCAGTACCTGCGGGTCACGAAAGAATGCGCTCAGTTGCGCCGCGCGTCCCGGGCCGATACCGGCTTCTGCCTGCCATTGTTCAGTGTCGCGTTGTGCCAGGGCCTGCCACGAATCGTCCAGTTGTGCCTGTCCGGTCGGCGGCATGCCCAGCGCTTTCAACCATCGAGCGAACGGCTGTTGCCGCGCGCCCTGAAAACTGTCGATCAGCCGTGCGCTGCTGCGCTCGCCGAGGCCGGCAATGTTAGCAAGCTCTGACGCATCGAGGGTCAGCCAATCCAGCAGGTGTTTCAGACGGCCTGTTTCCAAAAGTTTCTCCCAGGTGCCGCGACCGACATGCTGCATGGCCAGGCCCTGCTTGCCACTGAGCCAGGTCAGACGCGCGAGAAACTGGCTTTCACACCCCGGCGTCGGTTGCCAGCAGCTCAGGGCGTGGTAGTCGCCAGCATCGGGGATGTTGATGTCCGCCCGTTCGCTGGTGCGCAGCACGACACTGTCGAGGCGCGGAATGGTCAGCCCGGCCAGACTGATTGCCACCTGATCGCCGGGACGGATGTCGAGGGTTTGCCAGCGCTTGAGTGAGCTGACGCTGACCCGTTTGATTTCGCGGTCATCGAGTCTGACCGGCAGCAGTTCCAGCACCGGCGTGATCCGCCCGGTGCGGCCGATCTTGAAATTGACCTTGCGCACTTCGGCCAATGCCTGGGCGAAAGGGTATTTCCAGGCGATCGCCCAATACGGCGCGCGAGCCTGCCAGCGTTCGGCGGGTGGCCGTTGGCTCTGACGCAGCACCACGCCGTCGCTGGCAAAGGGCAGGGGCGAGTGATACCAGTGCTCGCGCCATTTTTGCGCGTCGTCGAATCGGCTGATGGGCTGTGTAAAGGGCTCGGTTGCAGCGAACCCCAATGTCTGAAGTTCGGACAATCTTTCCGGCAGCCGCACAGGACCTTGCGGCCAGTCCCAGACAAACAGGCCGATCCCGGCGGCCTGTTCGGCATCGAGGGATTTGCGCCCCATCAGCCCGGCGACGGTGGCGCGGGCATTGACGCTGCCGGACTGTGATTGAACATGTGCATTCAGACGCCAATAGAGTTCGCCCTGTACCAGCAGATCCCGTGGCTGCCTCAACCGTTGCGGAATGGCTGCAATCCTGCGCGCGGAGGCGGTCCAGTCCTGGCCGTTGACCCCGTCACCGCGACTGATCGCCTGCTGCAATATCCCCTGGCGGTAGATCAGCGTGACAGCCACGCCGTCGACCTTGGGCTGCACCCAGACGTTCTGGCGATCACGCAACCAGTGGGCGACGTCTTCGGCTTTGTGCAGCTTGTCCAGACCGGTGTGGGCGATGGGGTGGGTGACCGGGCCGGACGCGGTGTGCAACGGCTGCGGGGATGAGGGTTGGTTGAAACAGGCTTGCCATTCTTTCAGCCGCAGTCGGGACTGGTCATAGAGCTCGTCGCTGATCAATGAACGGCCTTCGCGGTGATAGGCGTCGTCCCATTGGTCGATCCGGTTTTGCAGGCTGGTGATTTCGCGTTGGGCTTGGGAATGATCCCAGTTCGGACAGTTGGCTTGGCTGACAAGGGTGATGAGTGCCAGCAGGAAAGCCAGCAACAGGCGCAGTGTGAAGAGCATCGTTGAGCGTCCTTGCTCGGGGGTAATATTTGAAGGGTAGGTGAGGATTCGAAATGCGTTACCGGGGGTGTTTTTCGAGGTGTTTCCGGATTCTGAATTGACGTTGCATGGGCGGGCGCCTTCGCGAGCAGGCTCGCTCCCACAGGGATCTCAAAAATCTGTCAGGCATGAAAAAGCCCCACACGGCGCGAACCGTGCGGGGCTTTCTAGCAGCCAGGGAATTACAGGCCAGCGGCGGAACGCAGGGCGTCGGCGCGGTCGGTTTTTTCCCAGGTGAACGTGGTGAAGCTGTCTTCGCCAACGGTCTTGGTCTGCGGCGCACGACCGAAGTGGCCGTAGGCTGCGGTTTCCTGGTACATCGGGTGCAGCAGGTCGAGCATGGTGGTGATCGCGTATGGACGCAGGTCGAACACTTCACGCACCAGTTTGATGATCTTGTCATCGCTGATCTTGCCGGTGCCGAAGGTGTTCAGCGAGATCGAGGTAGGCTGGGCCACACCGATCGCGTAGGAAACCTGAATCTCGCAACGCTCGGCCAGGCCGGCCGCAACGATGTTCTTGGCTACGTAACGGCCAGCGTAGGCAGCCGAACGGTCAACCTTCGAAGGGTCCTTGCCGGAGAACGCGCCGCCGCCGTGACGGGCCATGCCGCCGTAGCTGTCGACGATGATCTTGCGGCCGGTCAGACCGCAGTCACCTACCGGGCCGCCAATGATGAACTGGCCGGTCGGGTTGATGTGGAACTGGGTGTCCTTGCTCAGCAGTTCGGCAGGCAGTACGTGCTTGACGATCAGCTCCATTACGCCTTCGCGCAGGTCTTTGTACGACACTTCCGGGTTGTGCTGGGTCGACAGAACCACAGCGTCGATGCCGACAACCTTGCCGCCTTCGTAACGGCAGGTCACTTGCGACTTGGCATCCGGACGCAGCCAAGGCAGCAGGCCCGACTTGCGTGCTTCAGCCTGACGCTGCACCAGCTGGTGCGAGAAGGTGATCGGCGCTGGCATCAAAACGTCGGTTTCGTTGCTGGCGTAGCCGAACATCAGGCCCTGGTCGCCGGCGCCCTGATCTTCAGGCTTGGCGCGGTCAACACCCTGGTTGATGTCAGGGGACTGCTTGCCGATGATGTTCATCACGCCGCAGGTCGCGCCGTCGAAGCCGACTTCGGAGCTGGTGTAGCCGATGTCGCAAATCACGTCACGAACGATCTGCTCCAGGTCGACCCAGGCGCTGGTGGTCACTTCACCGGCAACGATGGCTACGCCGGTCTTGACCAGGGTTTCCACAGCCACGCGAGCGTGTTTGTCCTGGGCAATAATGGCGTCCAGCACCGCATCGGAAATCTGGTCGGCGATTTTGTCCGGATGTCCTTCAGACACGGACTCGGAGGTGAAGAGGGAGTATTCGCTCATCTCGATGTTTTCCTGAATTTACCGATGGTGAGTGTCGCCAGCCGGTCGCTGAAAGTGGCGAACCTGGATCTGGAAACCATTACGTAAGCCTACATAGAGGCTTTCCCCGGGAACGAGTCCCGCAGCGGTGGCCCAACGGGCCAGATCGTCCTGTTCAAACCCCAACCAGAGATCACCGCAGGCCTCCCTGGCCCAACTCTGGTTGTGGCTACATAACTCTGTCACGAGCAGGCTACCGCCCGGTTGCAGCAGATCGGCCATGTGCCTGAGCGCATCGGCCGGAGCGGCGAAATGGTGCAGGACCATGTTCAACACTACGCAATGGGCCTTGAGGCTTGTGCCGTTCAATGCATCGGCCAATTGCAGGCTGACGTTAGCCAGCTGTTCACGTTCACACACCTGACGCGCCAGTTCGAGCATCGCCGGGCTGTTGTCCAGCGCGGTTACGGTGCCGAAGCGACGGGCCAGTTCCGGCAGAAAAGCACCATCGCCGGGGCCGACTTCAATGGCCGTGGCTGCACCATCGAAGTTCAGTTTGTCGAGCAGGGCCAGCACGCTGTCACGGTACTGCGGCAGGCCTGCGATCAAATCTTGCTGGGCACGGAATTTCTCCGCGACCCGGGCGAAAAAGTCCCGGCTGGCGGCGGCACGCTGGCCGTGAACCTGCTCGATGCGTGCTTGCACTTCATCAGGCAGATCCAGATCGTCGACTTCTTCCAGCAATGCCGCGTGCAGCTTGCCGCCGAGCAATCCGCTGTGGGGCAGGGCGCGACGATAGAAAATCGCGTTGCCCTCACGGCGTGTCGCCACCAGATCGGCTTGCGCCAGCACCTTGAGGTGGTGGCTCATGCCCGACTGGCCGATGCCGAAAATCTGCGCCAGCTCCAGCACGCCAAACGAATCGTTGGCCAGCGCGCGCAATACATTCAGCCGCAGCGGATCGCCGCCGGCCTTGCACAGGGCCGCCAGCTCGTCGCAATCGTCATGGCGAATGGAAGGCACGCGTAAGTTCATAGGGCTGGCAGTCTAGAGACGGGGACAAGGCACCGCAAGGTCAATATCAAAAAGTTTTGATATTGCTCGATAAATGGCACTTCTCGGCGGACGGCAGTCTCTACAAACGAATAGCGGAAAGGTTTCACCAAGCGAAACCTGTGCTATCGATTGGAAAAACGCCTGCCGATGACTATCTGTCATTGCCCCGAGGCGCATGGGTGAGGGAAAATGCCCTCCTTTTTTCCGTTTCAGTCTATTCACACCCAGGAGATCAGCGATGCCTAGCCGTCGTGAGCGTGCCAACGCCATTCGTGCCCTCAGCATGGATGCCGTGCAAAAAGCCAACAGCGGCCATCCCGGTGCCCCTATGGGTATGGCAGATATTGCCGAAGTGCTGTGGCGCGACTACCTCAAGCACAACCCGAGCAACCCGTCGTTCGCCGACCGTGACCGCTTCGTGCTGTCCAACGGTCACGGCTCGATGTTGATCTACTCGCTGCTGCACCTGACCGGCTACGACCTGTCGATCGACGACCTCAAGCAGTTCCGTCAACTGCACAGCCGCACTCCAGGCCACCCGGAATTCGGTTACACCCCGGGCGTCGAAACCACCACCGGCCCGCTGGGTCAGGGTCTGGCCAACGCCGTCGGTTTCGCTCTGGCTGAAAAAGTCATGGGCGCGCAGTTCAACCGTCCCGGCCACAACATCGTTGACCACCACACCTACGTGTTCCTCGGTGATGGCTGCATGATGGAAGGCATTTCCCACGAGGTCGCCTCCCTGGCCGGCACGCTGGGCCTGGGCAAGCTGATTGCCTTCTACGATGACAATGGCATTTCCATCGACGGTGAAGTCGAAGGCTGGTTCACCGATGACACGCCGAAGCGTTTCGAAGCCTACAACTGGCAGGTGATCCGCAACGTCGACGGCCACGATCCGGAAGAGATCAAGACCGCCATCGAAACCGCACGCAAGAGCGCTCAACCGACGCTGATCTGCTGCAAGACCACCATCGGTTTCGGTTCGCCGAACAAGCAGGGCAAGGAAGATTGCCACGGCGCCCCATTGGGTGACGCAGAAATCGCCCTGACCCGTCAGGCATTGAACTGGAACCACGGCCCGTTCGAAATCCCGGCCGACATCTATGCCGAGTGGGATGCCAAAGAAGCTGGCCGCGCGGTCGAAGCCGAATGGGACCAGCGTTTCGCCGCTTACTCCGCTGCATTCCCGACTGAAGCCAACGAGCTGATTCGTCGTCTGAGCGGCGAACTGCCGGCCGACTTCTCGGAAAAAGCCTCGGCTTACATCGCCGAAGTCGCCGCCAAGGGCGAAACCATCGCCAGCCGCAAAGCCAGCCAGAACACCCTCAACGCGTTCGGCCCGCTGCTGCCGGAAATGCTCGGCGGTTCGGCTGACCTCGCCGGCTCCAACCTGACCCTGTGGAAAGGCTGCAAAGGCGTCAGCGCTGAAGATGCCAGCGGCAACTACATGTACTACGGCGTGCGCGAGTTCGGCATGACCGCGATCATGAACGGCGTCGCCCTGCACGGCGGTCTGGTGCCTTACGGCGCGACCTTCCTGATGTTCATGGAATACGCACGCAACGCCGTACGTATGTCGGCTTTGATGAAGAAGCGTGTGATTCACGTGTACACCCACGACTCTATCGGTCTGGGCGAAGACGGCCCGACGCACCAGCCGATCGAGCAATTGACCAGCCTGCGCAGCACGCCGAACCTCGACACCTGGCGTCCAGCCGATGCCGTGGAATCGGCAGTGGCCTGGAAAAACGCTCTGGAGCGCAAGGACGGCCCGTCGGCGCTGATCTTCTCCCGGCAGAACCTGCAGCACCAGGAACGCGATGCTGGCCAGATTGCCAACATCAGCCGTGGCGGTTATGTGCTCAAGGATTGCGCAGGCGAGCCTGAGCTGATCCTGATCGCCACCGGTTCGGAAGTCGGTCTGGCCGTACAGGCCTTCGACAAACTGACCGAGCAGGGCCGCAAGGTTCGCGTGGTTTCGATGCCTTGCACCAGCGCGTTCGATGCTCAGGATGCGGAGTACAAGCAGTCGGTTCTGCCATTGCAGGTCAGCGCGCGTATCGCCATCGAAGCGGCCCACGCCGATTTCTGGTTCAAGTACGTGGGTCTGGAAGGTCGTGTGATCGGCATGACCACCTACGGTGAGTCGGCGCCGGCTTCGGCATTGTTCGAAGAGTTCGGCTTCACCCTGGAAAACATCCTCGGTCAGGCTGAAGAGCTGCTGGAAGACTAAGCAGTACGAATGCGGTGGCCCTGGCCGCCGCGTTCCCCTGTAGGAGCTGCCGAAGGCTGCGATCTTTTGATCTTGATCTTAAAAACAAGATCAAAAGATCGCAGCCTCGTTTCACTCGTCAGCTCCTACATGGGGTTGTGTTGTTAGCGAATCTATCGAGAACCCCATGCCTCAACCGCGTCCCTACAAAGTTGCACTCAACGGCTACGGCCGCATTGGTCGTTGCGTCTTGCGGGCGTTGTTCGAGCGCGGCGCGAAGGCCGGGTTTGAAATTGTCGCGATCAACGATCTGGCCGACATGGCCAGCATCGAATACCTGACACGCTTCGACTCCACCCACGGCCGCTTTCCCGGCGAAGTGCGGGTTGAAGGCGATTGTCTGCATATCAATGGCGACTGCGTGAAGGTCCTGCGCAGTGCCACCCCCGAAGGCATCGATTGGGCGTCGCTGGGCGTCGATCTGGTGCTTGAGTGCTCCGGCGCTTACCACACCCGTGCCGATGGCCAGCGTTTTCTCGACGCCGGCGCACCGCGCGTGCTGTTTTCGCAGCCGATGGCCAGCGAAGCGGATGTCGACGCCACCATCGTCTACGGCGTCAATCAGGACTGCCTGACCGGCGACGAACTGCTGGTGTCCAATGCCTCCTGCACGACAAATTGCGGCGTGCCGCTGCTGCGCCTGCTCGATCAGGCGATCGGTCTGGATTACGTGTCGATCACCACGATTCACTCGGCAATGAACGATCAGCCGGTGATCGACGCTTATCATGACGAAGACCTGCGCCGCACGCGTTCGGCGTTCCAGTCGGTGATCCCGGTGTCCACTGGTCTGGCGCGTGGTATCGAGCGCCTGCTGCCGGAACTTGCCGGGCGAATTCAGGCCAAAGCCGTGCGCGTGCCGACAGTCAACGTGTCCTGCCTCGACATCACGATGCAGACCGCCACGGCGACTGACGCCAATGAGGTCAACCGGATCCTGCGCGAAGCCGCCACCAGCGGCCCGCTCAAAGGCCTTCTGGCCTATACCGAGTTGCCGCACGCCAGCTGTGATTTCAACCATGACCCACATTCGGCCATCGTCGATGCCAGCCAGACCCGAGTTTCCGGCCCCAAACTGGTGAACATCCTGGCCTGGTTCGACAACGAGTGGGGTTTTGCCAACCGAATGCTGGACGTTGCAGATCACTATCTGCAAACAGCAACTTCAAAAAAACCGTAGGAAGTGCGACCCATGACCGTGTTGAAGATGTCCGACCTCGATCTGCAAGGTAAGCGCGTATTGATCCGCGAAGACCTCAACGTCCCCGTCAAGGACGGTGTTGTCACTAGCGACGCGCGCATCCTGGCTTCGCTGCCGACCATCAAGCTGGCCCTGGAAAAAGGCGCGGCGGTGATGGTCTGCTCGCACCTGGGCCGTCCGACCGAAGGCGAGTTCTCCGCCGAAAACAGCCTGAAACCTGTCGCCGACTACCTGAGCAAAGCGCTGGGCCGCGAAGTGCCGCTGGTGGCTGACTACCTCGGTGGCGTGGAGGTCAAGGCTGGCGACATCGTGCTGTTCGAAAACGTACGCTTCAACAAGGGCGAGAAGAAGAACGCCGACGACCTGGCCCAGCAATACGCAGCCCTGTGCGATGTGTTCGTGATGGATGCTTTCGGTACTGCTCACCGCGCCGAGGGTTCGACCCATGGTGTAGCCAAGTTCGCCAAAGTCGCTGCCGCCGGCCCGTTGCTGGCCGCTGAGCTGGATGCACTGGGCAAAGCCCTCGGCGCGCCGGCCAAGCCAATGGCAGCCATCGTTGCCGGCTCCAAGGTGTCGACCAAACTCGACGTGCTGAACAGCCTGAGCCAGATCTGCGATCAACTGATCGTCGGCGGCGGCATCGCCAACACCTTCCTCGCGGCGGCTGGTCACCCGGTCGGCAAGTCGCTGTACGAACCGGACCTGCTCGACACCGCCCGTGAAATCGCTGCCAAAGTCAGCGTACCGTTGCCGGTTGACGTTGTGGTCGCCAAGGAATTTGCCGAAAGCGCTGAAGCGACCGTCAAGCTGATCGCTGACGTGGCGGCTGACGACATGATTCTCGACATCGGTCCGCAAACTGCAGCCAATTTCGCCGAGCTGCTGAAATCGTCGAAAACCATTCTGTGGAACGGCCCGGTTGGCGTGTTCGAGTTCGATCAGTTCGGCAACGGCACCAAAGTGCTGGCCCAGGCTATCGCCGAAAGCTCGGCATTCTCCATCGCGGGCGGTGGCGACACCCTGGCGGCGATCGATAAATATGGCGTGGCTGAGCAGATCTCCTACATTTCCACCGGTGGTGGCGCGTTCCTCGAATTCGTCGAGGGCAAGGTGCTGCCTGCCGTTGAAGTCCTGGAAAGCCGGGCCAAGGCCTGAGGCCGCCCGTTTGGCCAGGCAAAGGAGTGTTCACATGGTCAAGTCGTTAGCGCTGTTGTTGCTGACCGGTACGCTGGCGGCCTGCGGGAGCACCCCGAAGGCTGACGCGACGCCAGCACCGAGCGAGCCGCAGAAGGGCTGTTATCAGGCCGACTGGCAGGCCGAAACCAACCCGGTGCTGAACAAGCGCTCGGGGCCGGACGGCCTGGACAAATACGAGACGCAAACCCCGGTCAAGGAACATGGTTGTCCTTGACGGGTCTGACTCTTTAACTCAGGGCTGGCGGCATGCGTCGTCAGCCGAGGAACACGGATGAAAGGCTTGATCGCCGTTGCGGCGTTGGCATTGTTGGGTGGTTGCGCGCAGTTGAACCTGTTTCAGTCGTCGGCCCCGGCAGACAACTGGACGACCTGGACCTGCGACAGTCAGGCCAAGGTGTTGTGGCGTTACGCCGATGCCGGCCAGAAGGAAGTCGACGTTCGCCTCGGCGGCGGTGATCAGGTCTATCGCCTGAAAGAAGAGCCGGGCGCCTCTGGCACGCTGTACAGCGATGGCATGCTGGCGTTTCACGTCAAGGGTGACGAAGGCCTGGTGTACTGGGTCGCCACCAATGACCTGATTGGCCGTGGTTGCAAGGCGCAGTAATTGACACACCACAGTTCTACTGTGGGAGCGAGCCTGCTCGCGAAAGCGGCCTGGCAGGCACTGCATCAGCGACTGCAAGATTGCTTTCGCGAGCAGGCTCGCTCCCACAGGGGATCTGTGTAGTTCTTGGAATTTGCTTTACCGAATCACCAGGTCGGGCCTCAACCCCCGATCTGCATTAACTTGAATAGCCGCCGCCGCTTCGGCAGGCTGGCACGATCAACGACCCTCAACCGGGAGAGACACACACAATGGCACTTATCAGCATGCGCCAGATGCTGGACCACGCAGCCGAGTTCGGCTACGGCGTTCCAGCCTTCAACGTCAACAACCTTGAGCAGATGCGCGCCATCATGGAAGCCGCTGACAAGACTGACTCCCCGGTGATCGTCCAGGCTTCGGCCGGCGCCCGCAAATACGCCGGCGCACCGTTCCTGCGTCACTTGATCCTGGCCGCGATCGAAGAATTCCCGCACATCCCGGTGTGCATGCACCAGGACCACGGCACCAGCCCTGACGTCTGCCAGCGTTCGATTCAACTGGGCTTCAGCTCGGTGATGATGGACGGCTCGCTGGGCGAAGACGGCAAGACCCCGACCGACTACGACTACAACGTCCGCGTTACCCAACAAACCGTAGCCATGGCCCACGCCTGCGGCGTTTCGGTAGAGGGCGAGCTGGGTTGCCTGGGGTCGCTGGAAACCGGCATGGCCGGTGAAGAAGATGGCATCGGCGCTGAAGGCGTTCTGGATCACAGCCAGATGCTGACCGACCCGGAAGAAGCCGCTGACTTCGTCAAGCGCACCCAGGTCGACGCCCTGGCCATCGCCATCGGCACCAGCCACGGCGCCTACAAGTTCACCAAGCCACCCACCGGCGACGTGCTGGCGATCGACCGCATCAAGGAAATCCACAAGCGCATCCCGAATACCCACCTGGTGATGCACGGTTCGTCTTCGGTTCCGCAAGAGTGGCTGGCGATCATCAACCAGTACGGCGGCGATATCAAAGAAACCTACGGCGTCCCGGTTGAAGAAATCGTCGAAGGCATCAAGCACGGCGTGCGCAAGGTCAACATCGACACCGACCTGCGCCTGGCCTCCACTGGCGCCATGCGTCGCCTGATGGCCACCAACCCGAGCGAATTCGACCCACGTAAATTCTTCGGCGCCACCGTGACCGCAATGCGCGATGTATGTATCGCACGTTATGAAGCGTTCGGTACTGCCGGTAATGCTTCGAAGATCAAACCGATCTCGCTGGAAGCGATGTACCAGCGTTATCTGAAGGGTGAGTTGAACGCCAAGGTTAACTGAGCCTGAGCGTTGAGCTGATTAAAAAGAAACCCGCCGAGAGGCGGGTTTTTTGTGGGCAACTATTACGCCTGACGAAGTGATTTAAAGTAAGAGCAATTTATAATGCTTCGAAGATTCAGCAGATCTCGCTGGAGGCGATCTATCCGCGTCATCGGAAGGATGAGATAAACGTTGAGGTTAACTGATTTATCCAGTTTTATCGGTAATAAAAAAGTCAGCTTCTTGTGAATTTGATTCCGTATGTCTGGCCGACATTCGGCCCACCTGATTCAACTTTAACTGTACCTTCCAAGTAGCTGTCGGTCCCGTCAGACGATTTCATCTTGATCGAGAGAGAGCTTGGGCCATGGTTAAGCTCATCTCTTTTCGTGGCATCTGATTTCGCTTGAAGATTAAAAGACCTGGTGGGTTTTGTATAGGTGCCAGAGACGATGAAATCTAGTCCGCAATAGTCCATGTAGCCTTTGCTTATATTGCCGTTTTGCTGGCCTAGATCGTCAAATTTAAGTGTGGCGGCATGTTGCTCACTAGCGTTGAATACGAAGCCATTGTAAGTTTTCATGATGTTCACCTTCTGCATTCGAGTATTAAAGTCAAATAGGATGTCTCCTGTTGCGTTCATGAGATTAGGCAAGAAAGGCTTGCAGGTAACCTGATATAAATGACAGTTATTTATAATATTTAGCTATGGATGATGCGTGCGAACTTAATTTTTTGATCTGTGGGATGAGCCAGTGAAATAGTCTGCGGGGTTACTGGAGGAGTTCGATGTATCGGCGTGTCCCGTTTATCGGTCCCTTTGTCGATGAGGGTCATAGATGCTATTTAACATTATTCAATAGGTCTGGTGCATGCTGAGCCGTTGGACACCATAGAAAACGTAAAAGCAAAAATTCAAGATAAAGAGGGTATTTCACCCGATCAGCAACGCCTGATTTTTGCTGGCAAACAGCTCGACGATGGTCGAGCATTGTCTGACTACAAGAAAAAAAGGAGCAGTTCTTGACTTGGTCCTTAGATGGTAGAACGGTAATCACGGCTTCCGCTGTATTGTTTTTTGTGACCGCCGAGCTGTAGATCCGGTTATTGAACGTCCGGTGATGCGGAAAGGATTTTGAAGATCAATCCGATCTCGCTGAGGTGCGATCTTTCGATTTGTCTTTTCAGCATCCAAAACAATCAAAAGATCGTAGCCCGCAGTGGCTCTTACAGGAGGACGTAAGCTACTTGTCGTGATCAATATCCAGTTTGGTAAACGTCACCTGCCCACCCTCACTGGTATAGCCGGTGTTGTCCTGCACATACACGCCGGCCTTGAAGTACAGCGGCTTGTCGCGCCAGGTCGCGCTGATCTGGGAGTCCCACTGATAGCCCGCCGCACTCACGCCCAGGGCACCGCCGGGGCTCAAGTGGATGAGGTAGTTGAATTCGCGATCAAGCTTGACGCCGGTGGCGAGGGTGATGACGCGGCTTTCGGCGTCGTCCGGGCGCATGCGCACTTTGATCACCAGATTGCCGGTCTGGGTTTTTTCCTTGTACTGGTATTCGAGCTTGACCATCGGCCGCTGGCTTTCGTACGCGTGAATCTGGCCGATGACGATCTTGCCCGAGCTCGGCACCTTGTTCACCGCGAGGGTGGCGCGCAGCAGGTTGTCGGCGTCCGGGTAGTACCAGTTGCGCAGGGTGCCGTTGCTGTAGGTTTCGCGCAGTTCGGTACGCGGGTAGATGGCGTTTTCGGTTTTCGAGCCAGTCACCGGGGACCAGAAGAACAGGGTGCCGGTGTCGGAATGGAAGTACTGATCCTTGAAGCCATCCACCAGTTTCGAGGTTTCGACGGTGTACGGCGGGCTGCCAACAGGAACGCTGAGGTTCCAGGTTGCGAGGTCGATCATGACGGTTCTTCCAATCAATTCATCCGGAACGCCGGTGCCAGAAGCTCTAGCCCGCGCGTTTTCGGGCGTCTTTATAAGCGTAGCGGCAATTTTTGTTAATGCCCGTCCGGCGATTACTTGACGTCAAAGTCCTGTCGAAATGCCATCCCGCCCGGTTTTCGGGGGCTGTAGCGGTGACCGTTAGTCGGCTGGGTTGAGCATTGTTTAAATGATGGCGGGATGACAGCTTCTGCTTTCACTGATCCGCGTCTAGAGTGAAGGCTCAGTACGTCTATGGTTTTGCCGGCAACCGGTCCCGATAAGAGAAGCAGCATGGAATGCGCGCAACCCCAGCCAGGTGAAGGCAGCTCGGTCCTTTTGATCGTCGATGATTACCCCGAAAATCTGATCAGCATGCGCGCGTTGCTGCAGCGTCAGGATTGGCACGTGATGACCGCCGCCTCCGGTTTCGAGGCGCTGAACCTTTTGCTCGAACACGATATCGACCTGGTCCTGCTCGATGTGCAGATGCCCGGCATGGACGGTTTCGAGGTCGCGCGGCTGATGCGCGGCAGCCAGCGCACGCGGCTGACGCCGATCATTTTCCTCACCGCCAACGAGCAATCTCAGGACGCCGTGATCAAAGGCTATGCCAGCGGCGCGGTGGATTACCTGTTCAAGCCGTTCGATCCGCAAATCCTCAAGCCCAAGGTCCAGGCGCTGCTCGAGCACCAGCGCAATCGCCGTGCCTTGCAACGCCTGAGTCATGACCTGGAAGTGGCGCGCGCCTTCAATGCCTCGGTGCTGGACAACGCCGCCGAAGGCATTCTGGTGTTGAGCGAGGACGGCGTGATCCGCTTCGCCAATCCGGCGATTTCGCGGTTGCTCAATGCGCCGGTGAAGGATCTGGAAGGCAAGGAGTTTCTCGATTTCCTGCAGAAGCCACACATTCCCCTGTGGGCCGATTCCGAGTTCTACGCCGGCTACCAACGCGGTGAAACCCTGCGCCTGCATGATGCGTTGTTGCGTACTGCGCCCGGGCAGCAAGTGCCGGTGGCCTTGTCCTGCGCGCCGCTGCCCTCGGAGCAGCATGCGATGGTGGTGACGGTGCTGGACATGTCGGTGGTGCGTCACTTGCACCAGCAACTGGAGTTCCAGGCGGTGACCGATCCGCTGACCGGTCTGCTCAACCGGCGCGGGTTCTACCAGACCGTGGAAAACCTGCTGTTGCGCGGCGAACGCAGCGACAGCAGTTGGGTGTTGCTCTACCTCGATCTCGACGGCTTCAAACGGGTCAACGATTCCCTCGGTCACGATGCCGGCGACCGCGTGTTGCGCTGGGTTTCCGAGCAATTGAAAGCGTGCCTGCGGCCGTTCGATATTCTCGCGCGCATGGGCGGCGATGAATTCACCGCGCTGCTGGATCTGGAATTCCCCGAGCAAGCGGCGAAGATTGCCGAAAAACTCATCGAACGGGTATCGGTGTGTCAGCAGATCGAAGGTCTGGATATCGTTCTTGGCGCCAGTATCGGCATCGCCACCTATCCTGACTGTGGGCGCAATCTCGACGGCTTGCTGCGCGCCTCGGACATCGCTATGTACGAGGCCAAGCGCGCCGGGCGTCAGCAATATCGTTTCTATGACCCTGAAATGAACGGCCGCGCACGCTCGCGTCTGATGCTGGAAGACAGCGTGCGCGAGGCCATCGAGAATCGCGATTTCAATCTGGTCTATCAGCCGCAGGTGGCGATCGGCAGCGGACAGATCCGTGGGTTCGAGGCGTTGCTGCGCTGGCAGCATCCGAGCGTCGGCGATGTGCCGCCGGGGTTGTTTCTGCCATTGCTGGAAGAGGCGCGCTTGATCAGTCGCCTCGGCAGCTGGATCTATCACCGTGGCGCCGGTCAGCGTAAAGCCTGGGAAACCTTGTTCGCTGAAGATCTGGTGCTCGGCGTGAGCCTGAGCAATACCCAGTTCGGCCTGCCGAATCTGGTCACTGAATTGCGTCAAGTCATGGAACGCCATGCGCTGCAACCGCGGCAACTGGAAGTCGAAGTCACCGAAGAAGCGTTGATGCAAGACCCGGACGAAACCCGCAAGCAACTGCGGCTGCTGCGTCATCTCGGGGTGCGCGTGGCGCTGGATGATTTTGGTTCGGGGCCGTGCTCGCTGGCGCATCTGCGCGATCTGGAGCTGGACACGCTGAAGCTCGACCGCCACTTGATCGCGCGCCTGCCGGACTCGCCTCGTGATGCGGCGCTGGTGCGCATGGTCATCGACCTGTGCAAGCAATACGGTCTGCTGGTGATCGCCGAAGGAGTGGAAACCCTCGAGCAATATCTGTGGCTGCAAGCCCATGGCTGCGAATACGTGCAGGGCTTCCTCGTCGCGCGGCCGTTGATCGCCGAAGACGCGGTCAGCTTCGTCGAACCCTTTGACTGGAGCGCGTTGCCCGGTTGAATTCGCTACACTGGCGTACCCTTTTCGAACCGCGTCGCTCGTCCATGACTGTGTTGAAGTACCTCCAGGCCTACCCCGCACAATTGCAGGATCAGGTGCGCCAACTGATAGCCGAAGGGCGTCTGGGTGAATACCTGAATCAGCGCTATTCAGGGCGACACGACGTGCAGAGCGACAAGGCCTTGTACAGCTACGCGCTGGATCTCAAGCAGCAGTACATGCGTAATGCGCCGGCGATCGACAAAGTGCTGTTCGACAACCGCCTCGACCTGACCCACCGCGCGCTCGGTCTGCACACCACGGTGTCACGGGTGCAGGGCGGCAAGCTCAAGGCCAACAAGGAAATCCGCATCGCCGCGCTGTTCAAGGACGCCGCGCCGGATTTTCTGAAGATGATCGTGGTGCACGAGCTGGCGCACTTCAAGGAGTCGGATCACAACAAGGCGTTCTATAAACTGTGCGAGCACATGCTGCCGGGGTATCACCAGATCGAGTTCGATCTGCGTGTGTACCTGACGTGGCGGGATATGCAGGCTTGACCAATCAGGAAGGTGTGGATGGACGTCAGCAAGACCAAGAGCAGTTTCTATCGCCGTTTGTACGTGGCATATCTCATCGATAGCGGCCTGGCGCCGAGTGTGCCGACGCTGACCGAAGTCACTGGCATGCCGCGACGCACGGCGCAGGACACGATTGCCGCGCTGGCCGATCTGGACATCATCTGCGAGTTCGAACAGGAAGAGGGCGCACGCAATCATGCCGGGCGCTATCGGATTCGTGAGTGGGGAGCGATTGATCGCGGATGGATCGAGCGCAATTTGCGGCAGATAAAAGCGGTGCTGGAATACCCCTGAATCCAGCCGCGCCTGAACTGACGCAATCGCTGGCAGCTCCCACAGGGATCTCCAGCGAACACGGTTTTCGTGAACGAGCGATGAACCTGTGGGAGCTGGCTTGCCAGCGATGAGGCCCTCAAGAACGACGCATGCCGATATGTGGAATGTCATCCTCAAGATATTCCTCACCCACCACGACAAACCCGTACCTGCCGTAATACCCCTGCAGATGCGCCTGCGCCGACAAATAGATCGGCACCTGCGGCCAGTGCTTTTCGGCCTGCTTCAGCGCCTGTTCCATCATCGCGTGGCCCAGCCCTTTGCCACGGCCGGCGGGCGCGGTCACCACGCGGCCAATCACCACGTCGCCGCCCTGTGATTCCGGGTCCAGCAGGCGCAGATAAGCCATCAACTGATCATCCTCCCAGCCCATCAGGTGATGGGTATCGCCCTCCAGATCCTGGCCGTCGAGATCCGGGTAGGCGCATTTCTGTTCGACCACGAATACATCAGAGCGCAGCTTCAACAATGCGTACAACTGCTCTTTGCCCAGATCACGATGATGTTTGCAGATCCACTCGATTGTCATTTTTCGATTCCTTGACCATGTCGCCCGATACTAAGCGCAGCTGCGCCATATGTCTGTATGGCGCAACAGTCTGTGATAAAGGTCAAAATGCCACCATTCCTTTCTCGCGGCCGCCGAGACTTTGTGTAATCTGCTCAAGAGCACTGCGCACTGGTTCCCATGAGCTAATGTTCAATGCTTGGGTTTTGCCGGTAAGGGGCCTTTGGTTTTGACGTGAAACCACGTCGGGCGGTTGCCCGCTGAGGATGTTCAAGCATGCTGCGATTGCTTCAAGCCGTTGCTTTGATCGGACTGCTGGTGCTGGGCCAGGATGCTGCGGCGCAGAAGCTGCGGCTGGCGTTCGATAATTGGCCGCCGTTTACCGACGATGCACTGGTCAACGGTGGACTGGCCACCGACATTGTCAGCACCGCACTGGCTCGCGCCGGTTATGCCAGCGGTTACGAACAAGTGCCGTGGGCGCGAGCATTGCTGGGGATTGGCGAGGGGCGTTACGACGTACTGGTCAATGCCTGGTACAACGACGAACGCACACAGATCGGTCAGTTTTCCGGTGAGTACCTGATCAACCGCATCCGCTTCCTCAAGCGCAAAGACGCACCCATCGACTACAGCAATCTCGAGCAACTGCACACTTACCCGATTGCCGTGGTGCGCGGGTATGCCTATTCCGCCCCTTTCGATGCGGATACGGCGATGCAGAAAGTCCCTGTGCACAACTTCGCCATGGGCGTGCGCATGCTCGCGGCGGATCGGGTCAAGCTGACGCTTGAAGATGAGTACGTAGCGAAGTATTACCTGGCGCGGGAATCGGCCAAGGTACGCAATTCGGTGGAGTTTTTACCCAAGCCGTTGAGTGAGAACAGCCTGCATATTCTGGTCAGCCTGAAGAATCCGCAGCATGAGCAGATCGTCGCCGGGTTTGATCGAGCGATCGAGGCGATGAAGGCTGACGGGACTTATGAGAAGTTATTGCGGCGGCATGGAATGTGAAGGGTGATCCGGCAATTTCTTTGTGGCTGATGACCTCTTCTCGAGCAGGCTCGCTCCCACAATTTGAAATGCATACCCTGTGGGAGCGAGCCTGCTCGCGAACGCGTCGTCTCAGGCGCCGCTGATTTCGGCAGTGTCCTTGATCAAATGCGCCGCTAACGTCCGAAGCGGCCCCAACTGCCGGCAAATCAGCGCCAATTGTGTCTGCACCAGTCGCTGCCCCTCATCAATCTCGTCCGGCATCTGCTCCAGCTCATTGGCCAGCGCTTCCTCGTCATCACTCTGAATCGCAATCGGCTGCTTGCTCGCCAGGCCTTGGGCGATTTCGTCGATGCTGGTCGCCAGTTTCACCCCGGCGCCTTCGATCAAATGCTCGCGCACCTCCGCTGGCAACTGTGTTTCACGGTGCGCGCCGAGCCCTGACAAATAGCTGAGCAACGTGTGCGATAGCACCAGGAAGCGGAAGCCGACATCCGCCTCCTTACGGAAATGCCCCGGCTCCATGAGCATGTTCGCCAGTGTCGTCGACAGCGCCGCGTCAGCGTTATGGGCGTTGCGTCGGGCCAGGCGATAAGCGAGGTCATCGCTTTTGCCGGCGGCGTATTGCTGCATGATCTGGCGCAGGTAGATGCTGTTGCAGGTCAGGGTGTTGGCCAGCACTTTGTTCAGGCGCCGACCCTGCCAGTCCGGCAGGAACAGGAACACCGCCAGACCTGCGATCAGGCTGCCCAGCAGGGTATCGAACAGCCGTGGCAGGAACAGCCCGTAGCCATCGCCGACCTGATTGAAGCAGAACAGCACCATGATCGTGATCGCCGCCGTCGCCAGGGTGTAGCGGGTGGTGCGGTTGGTAAAGAACACCACGCCGGCAGCGATGGCGAAGCACGATTGCACCACCGGGTTGGGGAACAGATCGAACAGCGCCCACGCCACCGTCAGGCCAATGGCCGTGCCGATGATCCGCTGGCCGAGTTTGCGCCGGGTGGCGCCGTAGTTCGGCTGGCAGACGAACAGCGTGGTGAGGATGATCCAGTAGCCTTGCGACGGGTGGATCAGGTGCACCATGCCGTAGCCGATGCTCAGTGCCAGCGGCAAGCGCAGGGCATGGCGGAACAGCAGCGAGGTCGGCGTCAGTTGCGTACGCAGGCGAATCCATACGTCCTTGAGATTGCGCGGTGAACGGTCGAGCAGGCTGCTGTCGGTGGCGTCCGCCAGAGCATCGGGGTTGCTGGCATCGCTGAGCAGGCGGTCGAGGGTGCCGAGGTTGGCCGCCAAGGCGCGCAGCGAGCGCAGCAGGCCGCGCCATGCCGGATTGCTCTGGATGCGCAAGTGTTCGAGGGAGGCATGCAGGTCGTTCAGGGCTTCGGCGAAACTGGCGTCATAGATGAACGGCTGGCGCATCTGGATTGACTCGGCCAAGGCCCGGCAGGCCTTGCCTTGCTGGCGCAGCAGGCGCTGGCAGCGAAACAGCACGTCGCTGTGGAAGAACGCCTCGGCCAGCGCGTTATACGGGTAGTGCGAAGAGCTGGCGCGTTCGTGAATGTCCTGCGCGAGGAAATACAGCTTCAGATAACGGCTGACTTTCGAGCCCGGTCGACCGTTGCCGACCCGATGCAGGATGATTTCCTTGGCCGTGTTCAGGGCGGCGACCACCCGGCCATTCTGCTGCGCCAGTTCGAGCCGCCGGGCTTCGACATCCATCTGCCGGATCGGCTCGAACAGCGAAGATTTCAGCTTCAGATACAGGCCCAGCTCGCGGAACAGCCGCGCCAGGCTCTGCTGCACCGGTTGATTGGAAAACAGCGCCTGCCACAGCACCGAGAGCAGGCCGTACCACGCCGCACCAGCGACCAGCAGCATCGGTTCGTGCCAGAAATCAGTGACCGCGCCGCCGCGCTGATCAACGCCGATCATTGTGTACACCGACAGAATCAGCGTCGCCGAGGCGATCGCACCGTAGCGCTCGCCCAGCGCACCGAGCATGGTCAGGCCGAAACTGGCCAGCGCCAGGGCCACGGCGAAAATGATCGGGTAGGGAAACAGCAATTCCACCGACAGCGCGGCGATGCTGAAACACACCAGTGTCACCGCGAGGGCGTTGAGACGACCCTGCCAACTGTCGTCGGTCTCGGCCAGGGCGCTGGCGATGATGCCGAGGAACAACGGGATCAGCAGGCCCATTTCATCCTGATACCAGCACAGCGCCATGCTGCCGGTCAGGGCGATGAATACCCGCACGCTGTAGCTGAATTTATCCAGCGCCCACAGGCGCCGCAAAGACTGACGAAACGAGGTCGAGGACATGAAGTGCGAAGGCCTTCCGAGGCGATGCCGCTAAATTGAGCCAGTAATGACGCCGACGCAATGGCGCCGAGCACATCTGACAGCAAAAAGTGTTCCTTTTACTTACACCACAAACCATTGTGGGAGCGAGCCTGCTCGCGAAAGCGGAGTGTCATTCAACATTGATGTCGACTGGTACACCGCATTCGCGAGCAGGCTCGCTCCCACAGGGTTTTGTATTTAGCCTTGAGTTAAGCGTACTGCGCAGCAGCGTAGCCCGAGGCCCAGGCCCACTGGAAATTGAAGCCGCCCAAGTGCCCGGTGACGTCGAGCACTTCACCAATGAAGTACAGGCCCGGGCTTTTCAGCGATTCCATGGTCTTCGACGACACCTCGCGGGTGTCGACGCCACCCAGAGTCACCTCAGCCGTGCGATAGCCTTCAGTTCCCGCCGGCACAACCTTCCAGCTGCCGAGCTTCTCGGCAATCTCCGCCAGTTCAGCGTGGGTGTACTGCTTCATCGGTTTGGAAACGAACCAGTTGTCCGCCAGCAGGTTGGCCATTTTCTTGGTGAAGATCTCGCCAAGCAAAGTCTTCAGCTCGCTGTTCGGACGCTCGGCGACTTGCTGTTGCAACCAGCTCGCCGCGTCGTGATCCGGCAGCAGGTTGATCTCTACCGTATCGCCAGACTCCCAGAACGAGGAAATCTGCAGAATCGCCGGGCCGCTGAGGCCACGGTGAGTGAAGAGGATGTTCTCGCGAAAGCTCTGGTCATTGCAGCTGACCAGACAATCCACCGAGGTGCCGGACAATTCGGTGCAGAGTTCCTTGAGCTGGTCGGTAATGGTGAACGGCACCAGCCCGGCGCGGGTCGGCAGCAGTTCATGGCCGAACTGTTTGGCGACCTGATAACCGAAACCGGTAGCGCCCAGGGTCGGAATCGACAGGCCGCCGGTGGCGATCACCAGCGATTGGCACTGGACTTGGCCGAGGGTGGTGTCGAGCAGATAACCACTGGCGGTTTTTTCGATGGCCTGGATCGAGGTGTCCAGGTGCAGCTCGACGCCGGCCTGATCGCATTCATCAAGGAGCATGCCGAGGATGTCGCTGGATTTGTTATCGCAGAACAACTGGCCGAGTTTCTTCTCGTGGTACGGCACGCCGTGCTTGCCGACCAGACCGATGAAATCCCACTGGGTGTAACGCGCCAGCGCCGATTTGCAGAAATGCGGATTCTGCGAGAGGAAATTGCCCGGTTCGGTGTACATGTTGGTGAAATTGCAGCGACCGCCGCCGGACATGAGGATTTTCTTGCCGGCCTTGTTCGCGTGGTCGAGCAGCAACACCTGACGCCCGCGCCCGGCGGCGGTCAGGGCACACATCAAGCCGGCCGCGCCAGCGCCAATGATCACGACTTCGGTAGAGCGCAAAACGGTGTCCTCTTGGTGGGTCGCTACAAAACAAACTGTGGGAGCGAGCCTGCTCGCGAAAGCGTTGTGTCATTCAACAATGATGTCGACTGACAGATTGCATTCGCGAGCAGGCTCGCTCCCACAGGGGATCTCCTATGGATGGAAGATCGCTTACAGAATACGCACGCGCAACGAGCGGCCCTTGATCTTGCCGTCGTTCAGGCGCTGCAAGGCCTGCATGGCCACGGTGCGCTCGACAGCGACGTAGGCCTGGAAATCGAAGATCGCGATCTTGCCGACCTGCGCACCGGGAATGCCCGCTTCGCCGGTCAGTGCGCCAAGAATGTCGCCCGGGCGCACTTTGTCTTTGCGGCCAGCGCCGATGCACAGGGTGGTCATCGGCGGTTGCAGCGGCGCCAGGCCCTGGGACTTGAGGTTGTCGATCTGATCCCAGTTCAGCGGCGCTTTCTGCAGTTGTTCGATGGCTTGCGCACGATGCGCTTCGGACGGCGCGACCAGGCTGATGGCGATGCCTTTCTCGCCCGCGCGACCGGTACGGCCGACGCGGTGGATGTGGATTTCCGAATCGCGCGCCAGCTCGACGTTGATCACCATGTCCAGCGCATCGATATCCAGACCACGGGCTGCGACGTCGGTGGCGACCAGCACCGAGGTGCTGCGGTTGGCGAACATCGCCAGTACTTGATCGCGGTCACGCTGTTCCAGATCGCCGTGCAGGCCAACAGCGGAAATGCCTTTGGCGGTCAGGTGATCGACGGTTTCCTGCACTTGCTGCTTGGTGAAGCAGAACGCCACGCAGGACGCCGGACGGAAGTGGTGCAGGACTTTGGTCACCGCGCTCATGCGCTCTTCCGGGGAAATCTCGTAGAAGCGCTGCTCGATCTGCGTGTCGTCGTGGAAGGCTTCAGCCTTGACGGTCTGCGGATCGCGCATGAATTTCGAGGCCAGTTGCTTGATGCCCACCGGGTAGGTCGCGGAGAACAGCAGAGTCTGCCGGCGCTCCGGGGTCTTGATGATGATGTCTTCGATCGCGTCGTAGAAGCCCATGTCGAGCATGCGGTCGGCTTCGTCGAGGATCAGCGTGTTCAGGCCATCGAGCACCAGCGAACCCTTGCGCAAATGCTGCTGAATGCGCCCCGGGGTGCCGACGATGATGTGCGCGCCGTGCTCCAGCGAAGCGATCTGCGGGCCGAACGACACGCCGCCGCACAGGGTCAGGACCTTGATGTTGTCTTCGGCACGGGCCAGACGACGGATTTCCTTGGCCACCTGGTCGGCCAGCTCACGCGTCGGGCAGATCACCAGTGCCTGGCAACCGAAGTAGCGCGGGTTGATCGGGTTGAGCAGGCCGATGCCGAACGCGGCGGTCTTGCCGCTGCCGGTCTTGGCCTGGGCGATCAGGTCCATCCCCTTGAGGATCACCGGCAAGCTCTGCGCCTGGATCGGCGTCATCTGGGCATAACCGAGTGATTCGAGGTTAGCCAGCATGGCGGCGGACAGCGGCAGAGTATTAAAAGCGGTGGCGATGGTGGTCACGGGACTGGCCTGCAAAACAAAATGTCGCGCAGTGTAGCAGCCCCGTGCTGGTTTCCTCGACAGTTCTGGACGAACAGCGATTGAACCCGAGGCAGGGATTACCTGTGGCGAGGGGATTTATCTGTGGCGAGGGGATTTATCCCCGATGGGGTGCCCAGCACCCCCAATACCTGCCATCTCGATTCATCAGGCTGACCGCATCCAACCTTTTTGGGGCTGCTGCGCAACCCAGCGGGGATAAATCCCCTCGCCACAGAAGTCAAAGAACTCCTTCAGCAGAATCAGTGTTCGATGTGTTCTTGTGGACGTTTCGCCCGGCGCCCGTCTTCCTTCGACAGTTGCGAGAAGATCGTCGCCGCCAGCATCGCCATCACGCCGACCGTGACGAAGGTCAGCTGGAACGCACCGAGTACGGTTTCCACGCCATCGTTGCCGACCTTCGCAGTGAAGCCGCCGAGCAGCGCGCCGGCGCAGGCCACGCCGAGGCTCAGCGACAATTGCGCGACCACCGACAGCAAACTGTTGCCGCTACTGGCGCTGGCATCGTCGAGGTCGATCAGCGTCACCGTATTCATCGCGGTGAATTGCAGCGAGTTGATTGCCCCCAGCACCGCCAGCAGGCATAGCAGCAGCCAGTACGGCGTGTGTTCGCTGACCAGACCCATGCTCGCCAGCATGATCCCCAACGCCAGGGTGTTGCCGGTGAGCACGATGCGATAGCCGAGGCGTTCGATCAGCGGCCGCGCGACCCACTTGGCGACCATCGCCGCAGCGGCCAGCGGCAACATGCTCATCCCGGCTTGCGAGGGCGAATAACCCAGCGCCACTTGCAGCAACAACGGCACCAGAAATGGCAAAGCGCCGCTGCCCAGTCGCGCGAACAGGTTGCCGAGGATGCCGACGGCGAAGGTGCGGGTCTTGAATAATGACGGCGCGAACAACGGGTTTTCGATGTGCCCGGCGCGCAGCCAGTACGCCGCCAGACAGGCCATGCCGGCGAACAGCAGCAGCATCACCCGCAGGTGCGGCAGGTGCAGTTCGCCAAGACCTTCCATGGCGATGGTGATGAGGATCATCGCCGCGCCGAACAGCAGAAAACCGAGGCTGTCGAAGCGGGTGCGCTCCGTGCCGCGCAGGTCGGGAATGAACTTCCACACCGCATAACAGCCGATCACCCCGACCGGCAGATTGATCAGGAAGATCCAGTGCCACGTCACGTATTCCACCATCCAGCCGCCCATGGTCGGGCCGATCAGCGGGCCGAGCAGGCCGGGAATGGTGATGAAACCCATGATTCGCACCAGTTCCGAGCGCGGGTACGCACGCAGCACCACCAGCCGCCCGACCGGCAACATCAGCGCACCGCCGAGGCCCTGAATCACCCGTGCACCGATGAGCATGCTCAGACTGCTGGACAAAGCGCAGAGCAGCGAGCCGAAGCTGAACAGCAGAATGGCGCCGAAGAAGATTTTCTTGGTGCCGAAGCGGTCGGCGATCCAGCCGGAGGCCGGGATCAGCAGGGCCACGGTGAGCATGTAGGCGATGATCACACCCTGCATGCGCAACGGGTCTTCGGCCAGATCGCTGGCCATGGCCGGCAGCGCGGTATTGAGGATGGTCCCGTCGAGGGACTGCATGAAGAACGCAATGGCGACGACCCACGGCAACCAGCGGGCGGTGATGGCGTCGAGAGGCGGGCGGTTGGGCATGGAACCTCTTGTGTCAGTGCATATTCAGAGTCGAGCGCGGTCAGTGTGGGAGCGAGCCTGCTCGCGAAGAGGCCATTTCATTCAACATTGATGTCGATTGATCTACCGCTTTCGCGAGCAGGCTCGCTCCCACAGGTTTTGCATTTACAGCGTCAGCGTGAGTCGGCTGACCAGCGCCCCCGGCAACAGCGATGACGAGGTATTGCGCTGGCTGTACGTACTCGCCGAGAGCAGCAGCTCACGCTCGGTGGTCAACGCTTCCAACTGCGAACCGAGCAGGTTGTAGGCGCTGTCGTCGAAGCGCATGGTGCTGACCGGCGCCTGGATTTCGCCGTTCTCGACCCAGAAGGTCGCGAAACGGGTCATGCCGGTCATGCGCGCCGCCGGTTGATCCGAGTAGTTCAGATACCACAGGTTGCTGATATACAGCCCGGTGCCCAACTGCTTGAGGATCTCTTGCTGCGACAGATCACCGGCGGCCATGTTCAACGCACTGGGCATCTCGCCGCCGCCCGCACCGTTCGCCGCCAGACCATATTCGGCGGCGCTGCGCGAGCCGACCAGTTGATCGCCGGCCTTGCCTTCGATGATCAGACGCAGATCGCTGCGCGGATAACCCTCGGCGGAAAACGCCGGGCTCAGGGACTCGCTGACTTTTTCATCCAGCGACAGCAACGGGCTGAACGCCTGATCGCCGACGTAGAGCTTCTGCAACGGGCTGCTCTTGCTGGCGATCGACTGCGCCGAGAACCCGCCCCAACTGAGCATGCCCATGATTTCTTCCAGTGCCGCCGGTGCCAGATAGGCGCGGTACTGCCCCGGTGCCAGGGTGCGTAACGGTCGGCCGAGAAACTCAAGCTGTTCGCGTGCCTGGGCGAAACGCCGGGCGAAGCCCTCGTCGCTCCAATCGTGGCCGGCATAGCTGGCCTTCACCGCTTCGCCGTTTTCGTGGAACAGGCTGAAGTCGAAATTGAAGCTGTTGGCTTCATGCCAGCCGAACGCGCCAGCGGAGCTGGCAAAGCCACGGCTGATCGGACCGGCAGCATAAAAACCGACCAGATCGAGACCTTCAGCGGCGGCGCAGATTTGCCCGACGACATCTTCGGTGTCCGGCAGCGGATGCGCTTGTACGTGCGTGCTCTGCCAGCTGTTGTGATTGAGCAGCAAGTACGGGTCCTGCGGCAGCAGCGGCAAGGTTTCGCGCAATTGTTGCAGGCCTTCGGCGAGCCGTTGCAGATCGGCTTCCTGATCCCCGGACAAGGTGATCTGCAGGTCGGCGTGGCGACCGTCGTTGATCAGTTTCAGGCCGACATTGGCCTGCTGCACTTGCCCGGCCTGGCGCACCTTGGCGTGATTGAAGCGCACGAACGCCGAGGCTTCGGCGGCGTAGCTGAGCGTGAACTGTTCCGGCTCGCGCACGCTGTCGCGCAGCCAGTTGACCATGACCTTGAAGGCGTCGGACTGACGCTTCGAAATGCTCATCAGGCGTCTCCCCCAAACACATCAATGTTGCTGAATACGCAGGCCGGCGAAGCATGGCCGACGCGAATCACCTGGTTCGGTTCGCCCTTGCCGCAGTTCGGCGTGCCCAGCACCTTGACGGTGCTGGCATCGCCGACGGCGCGCAGGCTCTTCCAGAAGTGCGCGGAAATCGCCCGGTAGTTGGGGTTTTTTACCACGCCTTTCAGTTCACCATTCTCGATCAACTGGCCCCATTCGCAGCCGAACTGGAATTTGTTGCGCGCATCGTCGATCGACCACGAACGGTTGGTGCTCATCAGAATGCCGTGCTCGATACCGCCGATCATCTGCTCCAGCGTTTGATCACCCGGCTCGATGTTGAGGTTGGCCATGCGGTCGATCGGCGGCCGGTTCCAACCGCAGGCGCGGCTGTTGGCAACGCCATCGAGGCCGGCGCGATATTGCGACAGCGCTCCGCCTAGTGGCCGCAGCAACAGGCCGTCGCGAATCAGGAATTGTTTGCTCGCCGCAGTGCCGTCGTCGTCATGGCCGTAGCTGGCGAGTTCTTCCGGGATGCCGGGGTCGAAAGTCACGTTGAGCAAATTCGAGCCGTATTGCAGGCTGCCGAAATCGCTGGTCTTGACGAAACTGGTGCCGGCGTAATTGCGCTCATCGCCGAGGATGCGGTCGAGCTCCAGCGGATGACCGATGGACTCGTGGATCTGCAGCATCATCTGATCGGGCATCAGCAGCAGGTCGCGCCGGCCTTGCGGGGTGTTCGGCGCGAGCAGCAATTGCAGGGCCTGATCGGCGACTTGCGGACCGGCACCGACCAGGCCGCAACGGCTGATGACGTCGGCGCCACCCTGCTGGCCGAAGTTCTCGCGGCCGAGGCTGCGGGTCTGGCTGTCGTTGCCGTCGTAGGCGGTGACGTCGAGGCTCGGATAGACAAAGCGCTGGGCCTGACGCAATTCGGCGCCGGCGCTGCTCAGGTAGATCTGCTCGACGTTAGTGATGCCGATGCTCACCTGCCAATTGACCAGGCGTTCATCCTTGGGCACCGAGGCGGATTCCGCGCCGAGCAGATCGAAGCATTCGCTCAGGGACGGGAAGGGCTGTTCGAGATTGGGTGAAAAATAATCAGCGCGATCGCTGGAAAGCGGCTGCTCGCGCAGATCGAGCAAGGCGTGCGGCTTGAGCCGGCGGGCCTGTTGCTCAGCGCGCTCGAGAGCGGCTTGCAGGCCTTGTTGCGAGAGGTCATTGGTCGCCGCATAGGCTTCGACGCCATTGACCCGGACGGTGAGCATCGCCCCTTCATCGCGACTCAGGCTAGGCGGTTCGGCGACGTTCTTGCGCACCGACAGAAACTGCCCGGACTCGCGCACATACCGCAGGGAAAAAAATTCAGCGCCCGTGCGCAAGGCAGCAAAGCGCTGCTTGAGCTGGGGGTGGAAATCGAACATTCGGGAACCTCCTTGTAATGGAGTAGCGGCATGGCGACAGCGGGGAGGGGTGAAACGGTTGCGCGAGGTCTAGAGTAGGCCTGCGTGGGGGTAGGATCAAGTGAAGAGGGGGTGTAGGGGGATTTACTGTGCAGCGGGGAAGTGTGTGTTGCTGTGAGGGCCTCTTCGCGAGCAGGCTCGCTCCCACAGGGGATTTGTGAATGCCACAGATCCAGTGTGGGAGCGAGCCTGCTCGCGAAGGCGGCGCCTCGGTACTACGACTTACTGCGTAACCGGGGTGATATCCCGCATCGGCTTGCCTTTGACCGGTGCGCCGTTCGCGACGTAATAAGCAGCGGTGCTACGCGGCAGCGGCTTGCGGCCACGGATCTTATCGGCGATTTTCTCGGCCATCATGATCGTCGGCGCGTTGAGGTTGCCGGTGGTGATGATCGGCATGATCGAGGCATCGACCACGCGCAGGCTCTGCATGCCATGCACACGACCTTCGCCATCGACCACGGCCATCTCGTCGGTGCCCATCTTGCACGAGCAGGACGGGTGGAACGCGGTTTCGGCGTGCTCGCGGATGAACTTGTCGAGCTGCTCATCGGTTTGCACTTCGATGCCCGGGCTGATTTCGCGGCCACGGAACGCGTCGAGGGCCGGCTGCTGCATGATCTCGCGGGTCAGGCGGATGCCATCGCGGAATTCCTGCCAGTCCTGCTCGGTGGCCATGTAGTTGAAGAGGATGCTCGGGTGCTGGCGCGGATCCTTGGATTTGACCTGGATGCGGCCACGGCTTGGCGAGCGCATGGAGCCCATGTGCGCCTGGAAACCGTGCTCTTTCACACCGTTGCTGCCGTTGTAGTTAATCGCCACCGGCAGGAAGTGGTACTGGATGTTCGGCCATTCGAATTCCGGACGCGAACGGATAAAACCGCCGGCCTCGAACTGGTTGCTGGCGCCGATGCCGGTGCCGTTGAACAGCCACTCGGCACCGATCGCTGGCTGGTTGTACCAGAGCAGTGACGGGTACAGCGAAACCGGTTGGGTGCAGGCGTATTGCAGGTACAGCTCGAGGTGATCCTGCAGGTTTTCACCGACGCCCGGCAGATCGTGGACCACCGGGATGTCGAGGCTTTCCAGCAGTTTCGCCGGGCCGACACCGGAGCGCTGCAGAATCTGCGGCGAAGCGATGGCGCCGGAGCACAGCAGGACTTCCTTGCGCGCCTTGGCTTCAACACGTTCTTCAGCGTCGCCGATCAGGTAACGCACGCCGACCGCACGCTTGCCTTCAAAGAGAATCTTGTCGGTCAGGGCGTGGGTGACGATGGTCAGGGTCGAACGTTTTTTGGCGATGTCGAGGTAGCCACGGGCGGTGGATGCACGGCGGCCGTTCGGCGTCACGGTGCGGTCCATCGGGCCGAAGCCTTCCTGCTGGTAACCGTTGAGGTCTTCGGTACGCGGGTAACCGGCCTGCACGCCAGCTTCAACCATGGCGTGGAACAGCGGGTTGTTGCCGGCTTTCGGCGTGGTCACGCTGACCGGGCCGTCGCCACCGTGGTAATCGTTCGGGCCGATGTCGCGGGTTTCGGCTTTGCGGAAATACGGCAGGCAATCGAGGTACGACCAGTCTTCCAGGCCCGGCAGTTTCGCCCAGCCGTCGTAGTCCATCGCGTTGCCACGGATGTAGCACATGCCGTTGATCAGCGAAGAGCCGCCAAGGCCCTTGCCGCGACCGCATTCCATCCGGCGACCGTCCATGTGTGGCTCTGGATCGGTTTCGTAGGCCCAGTTGTAGCGACGACCCTGCAGCGGGAACGCCAGCGCGGCGGGCATCTGGGTACGGAAGTCGAGGCGGTAGTCCGGCCCCCCGGCTTCGAGCAGCAGAACGGTGACGCCTTCGTCTTCAGTCAGACGGGTCGCCAGGGTGTTACCGGCCGAGCCGGCACCGATGATGATGTAGTCGAATTCTTGGGACATTGAATGCACCCTCTTTGATAGTGGTCAGGTCGGACCTTGGCGAGTGCTGTGCACTCGAATCGCTGGCAAGCCAGCTCCCACAGGGATTGGGGGCTGCCACAAATTGGGTGGACGACTCCAAACCTGTGGGAGCGGGCTTGCCCGCGAAGAGGCCTTCGCGAGCAATGCAAATCTCGGGTCTTAGAACACCGAAACGTAATCGCCCAGCTCGACCTGTACCGATTTGATGCGCGTGAAGTTGTTCAGCGAGCTGATCCCGTTCTCACGGCCCACACCCGACTGCTTGTAGCCGCCGACCGGCATTTTTGCGTCGGACTCGCCCCAGGCGTTGATCCAGCAGATACCGGCTTCCAGTTGATGAATCACGCGGTGGGCGCGGTTCAGGTCTTTGGTGACGATACCGGCAGCCAGGCCGAAGTCGGTGTCGTTGGCGCGGCGGATCACTTCTTCTTCGGTTTCGTAGGAGAGGATCGCCATGACCGGACCGAAGATTTCTTCGCGGACGATGGTCATGTCGTCGGTGCAGTCGGTGAACACGGTTGGCGCAACGAACGCGCCTTTGGCGAATTCGCCGTCGGTCAGGCGACCACCGCCGCACAGGACGCGGGCACCTTGTTCCTTACCTTTTTCGATGTAGGCCAGCACGCTTTCCATGTGGGCAAAGCTGACCAGCGGGCCGAAATTGGTGTTTTCGTCTTCCGGGTTGCCGACGCGGATGCGCGCAACGCGCTCAACGATCTTGGCCTCGAACGCGGCTTTCAGATGCGCCGGTACGAATACGCGAGTGCCGTTGGTGCAGACCTGACCGGAGCTGTAGAAGTTGGCCATCATCGCCGTGTCGGCGGCGCGATCGAGGTCGGCGTCGTCGCAGATGATCAGCGGCGACTTGCCGCCCAGTTCCATGGTCACGTCTTTGAGCGACGAAGCCGAGGCGCTGGCCATGACTTTCTTGCCAGTGTCGGTGCCACCGGTGAAGGAGATTTTCTCGATGCGCGGGTGCTCGGTCAGCCAGGTGCCGACTTCGCGGCCGCTGCCGGTCAGCACGTTGAACACGCCGTTCGGTACGCCGGCTTCGGTGTAGATCTCGGCCAGTTTCAGGGTGGTCAGCGAGGTGACTTCGCTTGGCTTGAAGATCATCGCGTTACCGGCCGCCAGGGCTGGAGCGGATTTCCACAGCGCGATCTGGATCGGGTAGTTCCACGCGCCGATACCGGCGACCACGCCCAGCGGCTCGCGACGGGTGTAAACGAAAGAGGTGTCACGCAGCGGAATCTGCTCGCCTTCTATGGCGGGCACCAGGCCTGCGTAGTATTCCAGCACGTCGGCGCCGGTGACGATGTCGACGTACTTGGTTTCGGAGAAGGATTTGCCGGTGTCCAGGGTTTCCAGCGCAGCCAGCTCATCGTTGCGCTCGCGCAGGATGTCAACGGCGCGACGCAGGATGCGCGAACGCTCCATGGCGGTCATCGCGGTCCAGATTTTCTGGCCCTTTTCGGCGCTGACCACGGCGCGCTCGACGTCGTCTTTGGTCGCACGTTGCACCAGTGCGAGGACTTCACCGTTCGCCGGGTTGATGGCTTCGAAGGTGGCGTCGCTGCCGGCGTCGGTGTACGCGCCATCGATGTAGAGTTTTTGCAGTTCGAAACGGGCCATAGTGTCCTCGCAAGTGCATTGGTGGTTGGCGTTGACCACCGCGATGACGCTGCGGTGGAGTTCAGGGGCCGAGCATTTTCTGTGTGCTCTAGCTCACCTTCTTGGCCAATTGGAAATCCATGTATTCGTAAGCGATCTGTTGCGCCTGCGCCGTGTCGAAAGCGTCTCCCGACAGCGCGCCGCGCAACCACAAGCCGTCAATCAACGCTGCCAGACCCCGGGCGGCGCTGCGCGCATCTTCGAGCGGCAGCACACGGCGGAACTGGCAGCACAGGTTGGAATACAGACGGTGATCGTTGATCCGCTGCAACCTGTGCAAAGACGGCTGGTGCATGCTGGTGGCCCAGAAGGCCAACCAGGTTTTCATTGCCGGGCCATTGACCTGGCTGGCGTCGAAGTTGCCTTCGATGATCACCTGCAGATGCGCCCGTGGGTTGTCATCTGCCAGCGCCTGACGGCGCGCGGTGACGCTCTCGCTGAGGGCGGTCATCAGGTACCGCATCGTGGCGGCGATCAGGCCGTTCTTGTCCTGAAAGTAATGACTGATGATGCCATTCGAGACACCGGCCAAACGGGCGATCAGCGCAATGCTGGCGTCCCCCATTCCGACCTGATCGACCGCTTGCAAAGTGGCTTCGATCAATTGTTGGCGGCGGATGGGTTGCATACCGACCTTGGGCATCTTGCACATCTCCTTAGGCCTTCCGAGAGGCGAATGACGCCGATCGGATTGAGGGCCAGTCTATTTTGTTTTGATTGAACGTTCAATCAACAAAGAATAAGATCTGCGACAATTCGTCGCTGCCTACAGAAAATTCCTACGTGTAATGACGATAAAAACCGACACCTGAAACGGCTCGAAACCTGCGCGGGGCATGGCGCGGTTCGCGATTCGATGGACGTGTTGAAAGGGCAAGACGCTCGGGGCCAGGTTTCGGATGAACGTCCGTCGCCTCTGGCCACGAAAGCGAATACGCAACGCCATTTCGGCAGGTTCGGGCTTTTTTCGGAGTGTCTTTATATCACCCGCCGGTCGGCTGCCAACTAACCGATTGGTCGGGTTCCGTGATGCCTTGTGTTCTTCTCTCGCACTGCCTGGAGCATTTGTGCCATGAGTTCTGCCTCGCTAATAAAGACCCCGCCCGAGAAGGTGACGGTCAACGGTTGGGTGTTCTACACCTCGACCGCGCTGATTCTGTTGTTGACCGCCATTCTGATCATCGCCCCGCAAGAGGCCGGCAGAATGTTGGGCATGGCCCAGGCCTGGTTGTCGCGCAGCTTCGGCTGGTACTACATGGTGGTGATCGCCGCCTACCTGGTGTTCGTGGTCGGTCTGGCGTTTTCCTCGTACGGCAAACTCAAACTGGGCAGCAAGGACGACACCCCGGATTTCAGCTACGGCGCCTGGGCGGGGATGCTGTTCTCGTCGGGCATCGGCATTTCGCTGCTGTACTTCGGCGCGTCCGAGCCGCTTGATCACTACTTCAATCCGCCGGAAGGCACCTCGGCGACGAATATGGCGGCGCGGCAGGCGGTGCAACTGACTTTCCTGCACTGGGGCCTGCACGGCTGGGCGATCTACGCACTGGTCGGCCTGGCCGTGGCGTATTTCGCCTATCGGCATAACCAGCCGCTGGCGTTGCGTTCGGCGCTGTATCCATTGGTCGGCGAGCGTTGGGTCAAGGGCGCGGCCGGTCACGCGGTGGACGGCTTCGGCATGTTCGTAACGCTGCTGGGCCTGGTGACCAACCTGGGGATTGGCTCGCTGCAAGTGTCGTCCGGGCTGGAAAACCTGTTCGGCATGGAGCACAGCAACACCAACCTGCTGATCGTCATCATCGTCATGAGCACCGTAGCGACCATCGCCGCTGTGTCCGGTGTGGAAAACGGCATCCGTCGTCTGTCCAACCTGAACATCGTGCTGTTCAGCGGCCTGCTGATTTTCGTCCTGCTGTTCGGCCCGACCCTGCACCTGCTCAACGGCTTCGTGCAGAACATTGGCGACTATCTCAACGGCGTGGTGCTGAAGACCTTCGACCTTTACGTCTATGAAGGCGACAGCGCCAAGTCCGACCGCTGGCTGGGCCTGTGGACGCTGTTCTACTGGGCCTGGTGGATTTCCTGGGCGCCATTCGTGGGCATGTTCATTGCGCGGATTTCCCGTGGCCGCAGCGTGCGTGAACTGGTCGCTGGCGTGCTGCTGATTCCGCTGGGCTTCACCTTGGCGTGGCTGTCGATCTTCGGCAACTCGGCGCTGGATCTGGTGATGAATCAGGGCGCGGTGGAGCTGGGCAAGACGGCGCTGGAACAGCCGTCGATGGCGATCTATCAGTTGCTTGAGCATTATCCGGCGTCGAAAGTCGTCATCGGGGTGTCGATCTTTGTCGGCTTCGTGCTGTTCCTGACCCCGGCCGACTCCGGCGCGGTGATGATGGCGAATCTTTCCTGCAAGGGCGGCAACGTCGATGAAGACGCGCCGCACTGGCTGCGGATCTTCTGGTCGGTGGTGATCACGCTGGTGACCATCGGCCTGCTGTTCGCCGGCAACTTCGAAGCCATGCAGACCATGGTCGTGCTGGCCGGCCTGCCGTTCTCGGTGGTGCTGATCTGCTTCATGTTCGGCCTGCACAAGGCGATGCGCCAGGACGTGCAGATCGAACAGGAGCAAGCGCAACTGGCCGAGCGCGGACGCCGTGGTTTCAGCGAGCGCCTGACGCAACTGGATCTGCAGCCGAGCCAATCGGTGGTGCAGCGCTTCATGGACAAGCACGTCACTCCGGCGCTGGAAGATGCAGCGGCGCAATTGCGCAATCAGGGCATTGAAGTGCAGACGCTGCTGGGCAAGGCCAAGCGTTGCATGGGCGTGCGGGTCGAGATGGAAGAGGGCAACCCTTTCGTTTACGAAGTGAGCCTGGATGGTTATCTGGCGACCCCGACCGAATCGGCGCAGTCCGATGAAGCGCGTCAGCGTTATTACCGCGCTGAGGTGTATCTGCACAATGGCAGTCAGGACTATGACTTGATGGGCTTCACCCCGGAGCAGATTACCCGGGATGTGCTCGATCAGTTTGAAAGCCATCGGCAGTTGTTGGGGCGGGTTTATAGCTAAAGTCAAAAGCTGACCCTCACCCCAGCCCTCCCGAAACGTCGGACCGCCCGTAGGGAGAGGGAGCCGACTGAGGTGTCTGGCGTTGTACATTGACCTGAAAGATCGAGTCGATTATGGATTCGGTAAAGCAAGATCAGGTCGGTGCAGATCTGCAGCATCCCCCGATCGGTCCCCTCTCCCTCTGGGAGAGGGCTAGGGTGAGGGGCTATTCCTGACCCAACAAAAAGGGATCGCTCACCGCGATCCCTTTTTTTATCCCACCTGGCGCATTACCCCAGATTCTTGCCCAGCAACGCGTGATACAACTCGCTGTCGCCGAGAATCCCCACCACATGATTGTTATCGTGCAGCACCAGCTTGTTGCCGGTCTGATAACGGATCTGCAGCGCGTCACGCATGCCGATGTTCGAGTCCACCAGCGTCGGTTTGCGCTCCAGGCCTTCCACCGCTTGCCCCGGTGCCCAGTTCTGCAGGTTCAGCACCGAGCCGTTCTGCCGTGCGCCTTTGATGGTGTTGCCTTCGGCCAGGTCCAGCCACGAGTCGCCGCCCGGATCGAGGCACACCGAGCCGTTGATGCGTTTGCACTTGTCCAGCGTGCGCATCAGGCTGCGGCCGCAGAGCACGTTGAGCGGATTGGTGTGGGCGACGAAGGTGCGCACATAGTCGTCCGCCGGGTTGAGCACGATTTCCTCCGGCACGCTGTACTGGATGATCCGACCGTCCTTCATGATCGCGATGCGGCTACCCAATTTGAGTGCTTCATCGAGGTCGTGGCTCACAAACACGATGGTCTTGCTCAGCTTGCGTTGCAGTTCCAGCAGTTCATCCTGCAGACCCTGGCGGATCAACGGGTCGAGGGCCGAGAACGGTTCGTCCATCAGCAGAATGTCGGCGTCCATCGCCAGCGCGCGGGCGAGGCCGACGCGCTGCTGCATGCCGCCGGATAGCTCATCAGGCTTCTTGTTGCGCCATTGGGTCAGGCCGACCAGTTCGAGTTTCTCGTCGACCAGTTTCTTGCGTTCCTTCTCCGGTCGGCCCTGCATCTCCAGGCCGAAACTGATGTTCTCGCGCACCGTCAGCCAGGGCATCAGGGCAAACTTCTGGAACACCATCGCAATGCGCTTGGTGCGCATCATTTTCAGCTCGGCGGGCGTGCAGGACGCGATGTCGATCTGGCGGTTTTCATGCTCGACGAACAGCTTGCCGCGGCTCACGGTGTTGAGGCCGTTGATGCAGCGCAGCAGGCTCGACTTGCCCGAGCCGGACAGGCCCATCAGCACGCAGATCTCGCCCTTGTTGATGTCCAGCGTGGCTTTTTCCACGCCGACGATCTGCCCGGTTTTCTTCAGGATCTCGTTGCGGGTCATGCCCTGATCGAGCAGCTTGAGTGCCTCGCGCGGGTCCTTGGAGAAGATTACGTCGACGTCTTCGAAGCGAATTATGCTCATGCGTCACCCCCTACTTTGGCGTCGGGTTGTTTGCAGATACGGTCGAGCATGATCGCCAGCAGTACGATTGCCAGGCCTGCTTCGAAGCCCAGCGCAATATCAGCAGTGTTCAGTGCGTTGACCACCGGTTTGCCGAGTCCGTCGGCGCCGACCAGTGCCGCGATCACCACCATCGACAGCGACAGCATGATGCACTGGGTGATGCCCGCCGCGATGCTCGGCATGGCGTGCGGCAGTTCGATCCTTGAGAGCAATTGGCGACGCGAGCAGCCGAAGGCCTTGCCGGCGTCCATCAGTTCTTGCGGGACATCACGGATGCCCAGGTAGGTCAGGCGGATCGGCGCCGCGATGGCGAAGACCACCGTGGAGATCAGGCCCGGTACCACACCCAGCCCGAAGAGGGTCAGGGTAGGAATGAGGTAAACGAAGGTCGGCACGGTCTGCATCAGATCGAGCACCGGCCGCATCATGGTGTAGAACATCGGTTTGTGCGCGGCGACGATGCCCAGCGGCACGCCGATCAACACGCAGACCAGGGTGGCGAACAGCACCTGGGCGAGGGTTTCCATGGTTTCCTGCCAGTACCCCAGGTTGAGGATCAGCAGGAACGAGGCAACCACGAACGCGGTCAGGCCCCACTTGCGTTGAATCAGATGGGCAATGATGGCAATCAGGCCAATCAGCACCAGTGGGTTGAACCAGGTCAGCGCAAACGTCACGCCGTGGATCATCGTTTCCAGTGTCACGGCGATTGCGTCGAAGGTGTTGGCGCCGTGTTGCGTCAACCATTCGACGAAGCCCGCGATGTACTGGCCTAAAGGTATTTTCTGATCAATCAGCATGGTAGTGAACGTCCGCATGCAAGGAAATTAACAGCCCGGGCAGGCACGCCTGCCCGGCATAAGCGGTGCCCCTCAAATCAAGGCGCGAGCTTGGCTTTCACGGCCTCCAGGCCTGGTTTACCGTCAATGGTGGTCACGCCAGCGAGCCAGGTTTCGAGCACCTGTGGATTCTTTTTCAGCCAGGCCTTGGCGGCCGCGTCAGGCTTCATCTTGTCGTCGAGGATGTTGCCCATCAGTTCACTTTCCATGTCGACGGTGAACTCCAGGTTTTTCAACAGCTGACCGACGTTGCTGCATTCTTCGGCGTAACCCTTGCGGGTGTTGGTCGCCACGGTGGCTGCGCCGAAATCGGGGCCGAAGAAGTCGTCGCCGCCGGTCAGGTATTGAATCTTGAAGCGCTTGTTCATCGGGTGCGGCGCCCAGCCGAGGAAGACCACGGCGGTGTCGCGCTTCTGCGCCCGGTCGACTTGCGAGAGCATGCCGGCCTCGGAGGATTCGACGATCTTGAAGCCAGCGGTTTTCAGGCCGAAGGCGTCCTTGTCGATCATGCTCTGGATCAGCCGGTTGCCGTCGTTGCCCGGCTCGATGCCGTAGATCTTGCCGTCGAGCTCTTTCTTGAATTTGGCGATGTCGGCGAAATCATGCAGGCCTTTGTCGTACAAGGCTTGCGGCACGGCGAGGGTGTATTTGGCACCCTTTAGGTTGGTGCGCACAGTGTCGACGGTGCCGGCATCGCGATACGGCTTGATGTCGTTCTCCATGGTCGGCATCCAGTTACCGAGAAACACGTCCATGTTCTTGCCGTCGGCCAACGACTTGTAGGTCACGGGCACGGAGATCATGGTGGTCTTGGTCTTGTAGCCGAGGGCGTTGAGAACAACGGAAGTGGTGGCGGTGGTTGCGGTGATGTCGGTCCAGCCGACATCGGAGAAGTTAACGAGGCTGCACTGTGCCGGTTCTGCGGCTTGCGCCAGTAACGGCAGACTCAGCAGGGCGGCCAACAACAACGACGGGGAACCTTTCATGGATGGACTCCTTGGTGTTTTTTTTGGCAGTGTTCCGACTGTGGACCACCGCACTTATGGGTTGCGGTTGGTGGCGTTTTTGAGACAGCTCTACCGCAGCGCCTTGCAATCGAGTCATCCCGATCATGTACCAGTGAAAATCTGACGCCTACAGGGAGGGTCGTATCCAGTACAGGGATGGTCGCTTCCAGTGTCGGTGACGTCGCTTACAGCTTTTTTCCGCCCCCGATGACCTGCTCGACTGCATAAAAACGGCGTATTTGCGGGGCGAAAACGTGACGACGCTGCTGGACATGACTGCGTCGGTGTCAGACGCCGTGCGCGCCGACAAAAGCCCGATGATGCCGGCATTCGGCGGATCGCAGCTTGAGCGTAGCAGCTCCGCCAGCGGGCGCTTTTGCCGCCCGGACCGGTATTCTCAGGAGCTTCGCAGCAATGGCTATCAGCGTTTTCGACCTGTTCAAAATCGGCATCGGCCCTTCCAGTTCCCACACCGTCGGCCCGATGCGCGCCGCCGCACTATTTGTCGAGTCGCTGCGCGGCAAGCATCAACTGGAGCAGGTGCGGCGCATCGAGGTGCAGTTGTTCGGATCGCTATCGGCCACCGGCATCGGCCACGGCAGCGACAACGCGGTGATCATGGGCCTGATGGGCGAGTGGCCGGACGCAATCGACCCGGCGCAGATCGGCCCGCGCATTCAGGCGCTGCGCGAAACCCATACGCTTTTATTGGATGGCCGTCTGGCTGTGCCGTTTGTGTGGGCGCGGGACATGCGCCTGATCGACGAAAACCTGCCATTCCATCCCAACGCCATGACCCTGGTGGCCGAAGGCGAATTCGGTGAGCTGCATCGTGACACCTACTATTCAGTCGGCGGCGGCTTCGTCGTTGATGAGGCGCAAGCGGCCAGCGGTGTGGTCGATCTGGATCGCACCGAATTGCCCTACGATTTCTCCAGTGCGGTCGAGCTGCTGCAGTTGTGCAAAAAACACAACCTGCGCGTCGCCGAGCTGATGATGGCCAATGAAAAGGTCTGGCGCAGCGAAGAAGAGATCCGCGCCGGGCTGATGAAACTGTGGCGGGCGATGCAGGATTGCGTCGAGCAGGGCCTCAAGCACGAAGGCATTCTGCCCGGCGGCTTGAACGTGCGGCGGCGTGCGGCGAAGTTGCACCGCAGCCTGCAAGAGCTGAACAAACCGAACGTCATCGGCTCGACCCTGAGCGCCATGGAGTGGGTCAACCTGTTCGCCCTGGCCGTCAATGAAGAGAATGCCGCTGGCGGGCGTATGGTCACTGCACCGACCAACGGCGCGGCGGGGATCATCCCGGCGGTGCTGCACTACTTCATGAAATTCAGCGAAGCGGTCACCGACGCCAACGTCGTCGACTATTTCCTCGGCGCGGCGGCAGTCGGCATTTTGTGCAAGAAGAATGCGTCGATCTCTGGGGCCGAGGTCGGTTGCCAGGGCGAGGTCGGTTCGGCTTGCGCGATGGCGGCGGCAGGGCTGGCGGAGATTCTCGGCGCCACGCCCGAGCAATTGTGCAACGCGGCGGAAATCGGCCTGGAGCACAATCTGGGCCTGACCTGCGATCCGGTCGGTGGCCTGGTGCAGGTGCCGTGTATCGAGCGCAATGCGATTGCCGCAGTGAAAGCGATCAACGCGGCGCAAATGGCTCTGCGTGGCGACGGTCAGCACTTTATCTCGCTGGACCGGGTGATCCGCACCATGCGTGATACCGGCGCCGATATGCATGACAAATATAAAGAAACTTCGCGCGGTGGCTTGGCGGTCAGTGCTGTTGAGTGCTGAGCCAGCCACACCGGGGTGAATGCTTCGCGAGCAGGCTCGCTCCCACAATAGATCTCCAGTGAACACAATATTTGTGGACCCCAGATTCCAATGTGGGAGCGAGCCTGCTCGCGAAGGCGCCAGACCAGTCAAAACTGCTCAACAAAAGAACACCCCAATCCAGCCACGCCACCTTTTGGCGCGTCGCAATCAGACAAGCGTCATTGTCAGTCGTGACTCGTCAGTCGTTACCTGACCGTCCGTCGCCCGTGCTTGCGGTGACACTCTGTGCAAATCCTCTGCAGGCCAGTTCCCACAAGTGCTACCGATCTGCTCACGGGCTGCGCGGCAGGGCTCTCGCGGCATCTGATGGCACTTCGAAATGGCGTGTTCCGAGGTCTCGTATAGACGCGTCGCGAGGTCGTTTTCAGGAGTTATTGAATGACCGTCCAATTTCAGGCACGGCAATTGCTCTGTCATAACAAAGCCTGCTTTCTCTGTGAGACGCGGGCAATAACAAGAGCCTCCGCCTGAGGCCGCCACCCGCTTTGTGTGAGGAGATACCGCGATGACGTCGTTCAACTCCGGGGCCCAACCCCAGAACCGTGCGCCTCAATCCATCGGCTTTCTGCTGCTGGACAATTTCACGCTGATTTCCCTGGCGTCCGCCGTTGAGCCGCTGCGCATGGCCAACCAGTTGTCCGGTCGCGAGCTGTATCGCTGGAGCACCCTCACCGTCGATGGCGGCCAGGTCTGGGCCAGTGACGGTCTGCAGATCACTCCCGACGCCTCCATGCACAAAGCACCGCCTCTGGACACTGTAATTGTCTGCGGCGGCATCGGCATTCAACGCACCGTGACCCGTGAACACGTCTCTTGGCTGCAAAGTCAGGCGCGCCAGTCCAAGCGCCTGGGCGCGGTGTGCACCGGCAGTTGGGCGCTGGCCTGCGCCGGTCTGCTCGATGGCTTCGATTGCAGCGTGCACTGGGAATGTCTGGCGGCGATGCAGGAAGCTTTCCCGCGCGTGGCCATGAGCACACGACTGTTCACCCTCGACCGTAACCGCTTTACCAGTTCCGGCGGGACCGCGCCGCTGGACATGATGCTGCACCTGATCAGCCGCGATCACGGTCGTGAACTGTCGGCAGCGATCTCGGAAATGTTCGTCTACGAGCGCATTCGCAACGAACAGGATCACCAGCGTGTGCCGCTCAAGCACATGCTCGGCACCAACCAGCCGAAGCTGCAGGAAATCGTCGCGTTGATGGAAGCCAATCTGGAAGAGCCGATCGACCTTGATGAGCTGGCAGTGTATGTCGCGGTGTCGCGTCGACAGCTGGAGCGGTTGTTCCAGAAGTACCTGCACTGCTCCCCATCGCGCTACTACCTGAAGCTGCGCCTGATCCGCGCCCGGCAACTGCTCAAGCAGACGCCGATGTCGATCATCGAGGTGGCGTCGGTGTGTGGTTTCGTCTCCACGCCGCACTTCTCCAAGTGCTATCGCGAGTACTTCGGCATTCCGCCACGTGACGAGCGCGTGGGCTCCAACACCACCCAGCAGGTAGCCATGCTGCCGCTGCCGCAGGCCATCGTGATGTCGCCGCTGTCGGGGCCGATGTCAGCGTTGAGTCAGGCGCGCAATGAGTCGACGTTTGCCAGCGTAAGGCTGTAGACCGAGTCTGATCGTTCCCACGCAGAGCGTGGGAACGATCAGGTGGGAGCGAGCCTGCTCGCGAAGGGGTTTCTCAGGCGCTGTGGGACTGCTGGTAATCCGCAAGGGCCGGCAACAACTGTTTGTCGATCGCCTGACGCACCGCCGGCTGAATGCTGGCGCCGCTGGTGTACATGTCCTTGACCATCTTGCGCAGTTCGAATGCGCGAACATTATCCAGGCCACGCACCGCGCACTCACAGGCCTGCTCGGCGGTGGTACCGCTCGGCACCTGAATACCCAAGGCCTTGAGCTGGCCCAACAGATCTTCCTGGTCAATCAAATCGGCGTACATCATTACGCAAATCCTTCTGTGGCAACGGAGGTCTTGGCTCGATTCTGGTGGCCCCGACCGGACGCGGCAAGGGCGTTTTGTCGCGGTGGCCGGGACGACTATGAACAGGTCGTTTTCGGCTAACCGACTGGATTGTCGACTAGGCACACTGGCGCCAGCTCGCTTCACGAAGGTTTGGTCACCCTCGCCTGGCAGCTCCTCAACAGTACCCTCCTCAGCTCCGATCCTGTCACGGCTTGATCGGAGTTTTTTTTGCTTGTGAATCAGTCAGAGATTAGTTGTTCCCGCTGACGCTTTCGCGAGCAGGCTCGCTCCCACTTTGGAATGCGTACCCCTGTGGGAGCGAGCCTGCTCGCGAAGAACGATGACTCGGTTCAACGTTGCAACACCAGAATCCGCGACAACAACTCATCCCGGTCGACATAGCAGCCCTGAAAATGTCGCGCCCCGGTGGCTGGATCAAAGGCATTGCGCGCATGCAGCGTGCGGCGGTTGTCAAAGCACCACAACTCGCCCGGCTTGAGCCGCTGCATCAGCCGGAATCGCGGCTCGCGGGTCATCGCAATCAAGCGCCGATAGGCGCGATACAGCAACGGCATCTGCGCCACCGACGTATCGAACGCCCCGCGCAGAAAGTTGGCCATGCGAATCTCCGCCACCCGGCCCAGCGCATCCAAAGCGATGACCGGCGCCAGGCAGCGATAGTCGCTGTGCCGGTCCTTGTTGCGGAACTCCACGGGTATTTCACACAGGGCCTCAAACAGCTGCGGATCCTCCAGACGCAAGGCGTCGGCGATCGCAAAACCATCGACGAAAATACTTTCGCCACCCTCGGCATCATTCACCAGGCAATGCAGAAATTGCAGTCCCGGTTGCAGCTCGCGAGTCGGCAAATCCGTGTGCAATGGCAGGTTGAAGGCGGTGTAGGCGTTGCTGTCGGCGTCGGCTTTGGATTGCACATTGAACAGCACGCCGAAATTGCTTTCGCGAATGAAGGAAATTCGCTGCGCGATGAGCTTCAGCGAGCCCGGCTCGGTGGGCACGCCGCGCACTTGGGTCAGGCCGATGTCGCGCACGGCGAGCAACCATTGCAGCAGCGCGGCGTTGTCGTTCATCAGCGCGATGTAGTCGAACACCGGCAACTGCAGATCGCTGTGCCACAAACGCGGCTGCGGTTTGCCGGCCAGGCGTTCGGCGCGGGACTCATCGTCATAGGCATGTGCGCGCAGCCAGCCCGGATCGAAGCGGCTGAGGTGACCGTCCTGCCAGTCGATGCGCAGGCAGCCATCGGTGTCGATGCGCGTGGCCAGCGGTTGCAAATCCTCGGCGGCATCGACGCTCTCGAAGACCTGTTCGCGAGTGACGCTGTAGACGCATTGATCACATGGGCAATTGTCGCGCAGCCATAAGTGGTGAAACGGACTGACACGACCGTCAGCCCATTCGATGACAACGCGATCCGCCAGACGCTGCACGCCACCGAGCGCGCTGATCAACGGATAAGTACGAAAATCGGCAACAGCGACGGCGGTGTTCATGGCGGCTCCTTGGCGATGGGGGGGATTTACCGAGCGGGTGGCAGCGCGATCACGCGGCCGATGTAAGCGGGAGCGGGCAGGTCGGTCTGATCGGCGACGATTGCTTGCAGGCGATGCAACGTATCCGGGCTGAACGGTGCCGAGCGCGGGCCGGCGAGGTCGACGTGCAAAAGCATCTGTTCATTGCCGGCCAACTCTTGCTCATCGCCGACCTTGTGCAGGCTGTGATAGAGGTGCAGGCGCTTGCTGTCATGGCCGATGATTTGCGTGCGCACTTCCACCTCGGTGTCGAGTTTCACTTCGTGCAGATAATTGAGGTGCAGTTCGAGGGTGAACAGCGAGTGGCCGCTGGCCTCGCGGTTGCTGCTGTCCATGCCGAGGCGGTCCATCAGCGCGTCGGTGGCGTAGCTGAAGATCAGCAGGTAGAAGGCGTCACGCAGGTGGCCGTTGTAGTCGACCCAGTCGGGGATGATGGTGGTTTGGTAGGTGGTGAGGTGGGGCATGGTTTCTCCTGGCGGCGATCGTTCCCACGCTCTGCGTGGTAACGCCTCCTGTGACGCTCTGCGTCACGCTTCTGGGACGCGGAGCGTTCCCGGGCTGCATTCCCACGCAGAGCGTGGGAACGATCAGGTGGCGGATTATTCGCTGAAACTCATTCCGTGCTTCTCTTTGGTGGTCTTCACCGCCTCAAGCACCGCCAGCAAACAATCATCACGATAGCGCTCCAGCGCCGAAATGCTGTGCCGACCGAGCTGATCAGTCGTGCCATCGACCACGTCATCGATCAGCTTGTCGGTCAGCTCCGGTGCCGGCAGATACGTCCACGGCAACTGCAACGCCGGACCGAATTGCGACATGAAGTGGCGCATGCCGGCATCGCCGCCGGCCAGGGTGTAGGTCAGGAACGTGCCCATGAACGACCAGCGCAGACCAGCGCCAAAACGGATTGCATCGTCGATCTCGCCGGTCGTCGCGACACCGTCGTTGACCAGGTGCAACGCCTCACGCCACAGCGCTTCAAGCAAGCGATCGGCGATGAAACCCGGCACTTCCTTGCGCACATGCAACGGGCGCATGCCGAGGGATTCGTAGACTTGCATCGCCGCTTGCACCGCTTCCGGCGCGGTATTTTTGCCGCCGACCACTTCCACCAGTGGCAACAGATAAACCGGGTTGAACGGGTGGCCTACCACGCAGCGTTCAGGGTGCGTCGAACTCTCGTAGAACTCGCTGGGCAACAGGCCTGAAGTGCTGGAGCCGATCAGCGCATCGGGCTTGGCCGCGGCGCTGATTTTGCTGTGCAGATCAAGTTTCAGTTCCAGCCGCTCCGGGGCGCTTTCCTGGATGAAGTCGGCGTCACGCACGCATTCCTCGATGGTCGCGACAAAGCGCAGACGATCCTGCGAAGCACCCGGCGCCAGGCCGTTTTTCTCCAGCGCGCCCCAGGCATTGGCCACGCGTTGGCGCAATGCCGCCTCAGCGCCGGGCGCCGGGTCCCAAGCCACCACGTCGAGGCCGTGTGCGAGGGCACGGGCGACCCAGCCACTGCCGATGACACCGCTACCGAGAGCGGCGAAGGTTTTGATTTCGGTGATAAAGCGCATGGTGATGTCCTGAAGAGTTCGAAGAGCCCTGTAGGAGCTGCCGAAGGCTGCGATCTTTTGATCTTGCTTCTAAAAAATCAAAGTCAAAAGATCGCAGCCTTCGGCAGCTCCTACAGGTGAAATGGGTGATGGATCAGCCGCGCTGGGTCAGGCCCATTTTCTGGCGGCCTTCTGCCGGTGTCAGCACCCGGGCACCGAGGCGGCTGAGGATCTCCGTGGCGCGCTCAACCAATTGGCCATTGGTCGCCAGCACACCTTTGTCCAGCCACAGGTTGTCTTCCAGGCCGACCCGCACGTTGCCGCCGAGCAGCACCGCTTGCGCCGCCATCGGCATCTGCATGCGGCCGATGCCGAAGCCGGCCCACACCGCGTCGGCGGGCAGGTTGTCGACCATGGCTTTCATCGTGGTGGTGTCGGCCGGTGCGCCCCACGGGATGCCCAGGCACAGCTGGAACAGCGGGTTGTCGAGCAAGCCTTCCTTGATCATCTGCTTGGCGAACCACAGATGCCCGGTGTCGAAAATCTCCAGTTCGGCCTTCACGCCCAGCTCGGTGATGCGCTTGGCGCCGGCGCGCAGTTGCGCCGGGGTAGAGACGTAAATGGTGTCGCCGTCGCCGAAGTTCAGCGTGCCGCAATCGAGGGTGCAGATTTCCGGCAGCAGTTCTTCAACGTGGGCGAGACGGGTCAGCGGACCGACCAGATCGGTGTTCGGGCCGAACTCCATCGGTTTCTCGCCAGGGCCGATTTCCAGGTCGCCGCCCATCCCGGCGGTGAGGTTGACGATGATGTCGACGTCCGCCTCGCGGATGCGCTCCATCACTTCGCGGTACAGCGCCACGTCACGGCTGAACTTGCCGGTCTGCGGGTCGCGCACATGGCAGTGCACGACGGTGGCGCCGGCCTTGGCCGCTTCCACCGCGGCAGCGGCAATCTGTTTCGGGGTGACCGGCACGTGTGGACTTTTGGCGGTCGTGTCGCCAGCACCGGTGAGTGCGCAGGTGATGATGACGTCGTGGTTCATGATGCGTTTCCTTCAGGCGTGATGGGTCTGTCCGCAGCCCGTGGCGGGGCTGCGAAGCGTGTTTCAGTGGCCTCTCCCATCTGGGAGAGGGAGGTTCAGTAAAGGGTTATTTGCTGGTCAGCTGGAGGTTTTCAGCAGCCGGTTTGCCATCGAAAGTCGTCACACCTTCAAGCCAGCGCTGTTTGTCTTCGGGGTGATCCTTGAGCCACTGCTTCGCCGACTCGAAGGCATCCTTGTGATCGAGCAGCGGCTGCATCATCCGGCTCTCGGATTCGGCGGTGAAAGTCAGGTTGGCCAGCAGGCGGCCGATGTTCGGGCATTGCTCGGCGTATTTCGGCGCGGTGACCGTCCAAACCGTGGCCATGCCTTCGTTCGGGCCGAGGGCGTCTTCGCTGCCGGTCAGATAGGTCATCTGGATGTTGACGTTCATCGGGTGCGGCGCCCAGCCGAAGAACACTACGGCTTCCTTGCGGCGCACGGCGCGATCGACGGCGGCGAGCATGCCGGCCTCGCTCGATTCGACGAGCTGGAATTTGCCCAGACCAAACTGGTTCTTGGCGATCATCGCTTTGATCTGCGTGTTGGCGCCCGAGCCTGGCTCGATGCCGTAGATCTTGCCGCCCAATTCCTTCTCGAATTTGGCGATGTCGGCAAAGGTTTTCAGGCCCTTGTCGGCCAGGTACGTCGGCACGGCGAGAGTGGCGCGGGCATCTTTCAGACTCGGTGCTTCAAGCACTTTCACCTGATTGGCCTCGACGAACGGCGTGATGGTCTGCGTCATCAGCGGGTTCCAGTAGCCGAGGAACAGGTCCAGGCGCTGATCGCGAATCCCGGCAAAGATGATCTGCTGGGAGGCGCTGGTCTGTTTGGTGCTGTAGCCGAGGCCGTCGAGCAGGACCTGGGTCATGGCACTGGTGGCGATCACGTCAGTCCAGTTGACCACGCCCATGCGTACGTTCTTGCAGGAGGCCGGTTCGGCGGCCATCACGCCGGTGCTGAAAAAAGCGGTACCGCTGAGTGCAAGAACGCAGCTGCTGATCAGTCGTTTCATGTCGGGTTCCTCGGCAGTTCGATTATTGTCGTTCCCGGCATCTGCGCGCCGGTGAGGCCAAGTTACGCAGCTATGCACCCGTGAAAGCGCACTGCGGCGACTGGCATTTGCACTGTAGCGACCTGCACGCTTGAACGCCGCCGATAATCGGCGTATCAACGAGCCACGCGACCCGCCAACCGAGTGCGCCCATGTCCCAGGATTTCTACTTTTTGCTGATGCCGGGGTTCTCCGCCATCGGCTTTATTTCCGCGATCGAACCGTTGCGCGTGGCCAACCGTTTTCGCGGCGAGTTGTACCGCTGGCATGTGCTCAGCGCCGATGGCGGCGCGGTATTGGCGAGCAACGGCATGTCGGTCAACGCCGATGCAGCGCTGGAGCCGCTGAAGAAAGGCGCGACCTTGCTGGTGGTGGCCGGCTTCGAACCGCTGAAGTTCATCACGCCGACGCTGGAGCACTGGTTGCGCAGGCTGGACAACGACGGCGTAACCCTCGGTGCGATCGACACCGGCAGCTTCGTCCTTGCCGAAGCAGGCCTGCTCGACGGCCATCGCCTGACCCTGCACTGGGAGGCGATCGATGCCTTCAAGGAATCTTATCCACAGCTCAGCGTCACCCAGGAGCTGTTCGAGATCGACCGGCGGCGGATCACCTCGGCGGGAGGTACGGCCTCGATTGATCTGATGCTCGACCTGATCGCCCAGGCCCACGGCCCGCAACTGGCGATTCAGGTCAGCGAGCAGTTTGTGCTCGGGCGCATCCGCCCGCGCAAGGATCACCAGCGCATGGAAGTCGCCACGCGTTACGGCATCAGCAACAAGAAACTGGTGCAGGTGATCGGCGAGATGGAACAGCACAGCGAACCACCGCTGACCACGCTGCAACTGGCGGAGTCGATCAAGGTGACCCGGCGGCAACTGGAGCGCTTGTTCCGGCTGCATCTGAACGATACGCCGAGCAATTTCTATCTGCGGTTAAGGCTGGAAAAGGCCCGGCAGTTGCTGCGCCAGACCGACATGAGCGTGCTCGAAGTCAGCATTGCCTGCGGGTTTGAATCGCCGTCGTATTTCACCCGCAGTTATCGCGCGCGTTTCGCCCGCTGCCCCCGGGAAGACCGGCGTACCGCGCAGGCGTGAATGGTTTCAGCACCACCCTAGAACCCTGTGAGAGCGGGCTTGCCCGCGATGAGGCCAGCACATCCAACATTGTTATTGCCGGACACACCGCCATCGCGGGCAAGCCCGCTCCCAAAGGTTCCAAGGTGATTTCGGGAATCGGCTTATTTCTTCACCAACGCCGAGCACGCCGCCTTGTAAGCCTCATGCTGATATTTGTTCAACGTCCCGGGCAGTTCGAAATTGTGCTTCTTGGCCTGGGCATTGATCGTCTGCGGCGACAGCAGCGTTACCTCACAACCATCAAGCAACTGAAACACGCCCTCGATCTTGAACGTCGTCGGCCCACCGGCAAACTCGCCCTTTTTGCTGCGCTTCTTGATCGCAATCCGGTCCACCGAGTTCTCCCGCACAAACGATGCCACCTGCGCCGCGAACCGCCGCACGTTCGCCGCCTCGTCGTCGTCATCCAGAGCAATCTTCTTCGTGGCGAGAGGGACGTGGCTCAACGTCGAACCATCGAGCGCCGCAACGGCGATGATCGCTTCGCTGCCTTTGATTTCAATGCCGCAGATGTTCATGGGAATCCTTAGACTGGCTTAAGAGGTTCAGCTTACAGCTCAAAACACTCACTCCTGCCCAATCGACTCCAAAAACTCCGACCGTTCATCACTCATCCGCGCGACACAGTCATTCTGCGCAATGGTGAAGGCCTTGCTCCCCGCCGTGGACGGGAACGCTTCCACCGCGCAATCCGCATCCCGCGTCTTCAACCACTGCTGCTGGGCGGTTTTCAGTTTGGCGGTGATGTCGGCCAGTTGCGTCGGGTTCTTGCCGTAGGCGGCCTGCATGCGCTCGTTGAGGCTGGCGTAGTTGTCTTTGAGCAGGTCTTCGGCGGTGCTGCGGCTGTAGGCGGAGCATTCCAGGGTCTGGATGTCGTTTTCCACCGCGTCGCACGGGTTGTTCTCGGATTCTTCGGCGGCGTGGGCGCCGGTCGCAATCAGTGCCAGGGCGAGGATTATTGATTTCATTGGGGTCGCTCTAATCCGTTGGTAGGTGCAGGCTGCGGCAGATTCTGGCGCAAGCGCGCGGGCTTGAACAGCCAGCCGATGAGGACGGCTGACGACCCTTTGTCGCGGATTGACGCTTTCGGCAATTCCCCTGTCGTTTTTGCACCCGGTCGCCCCGGCACCGAGGCATATGCTGGCCCCAAAGCGCCGGCAGACGATTCGGCGCATGAATTGCCAATAAGGGGACGCCTGATGAGCCCAGCCGAATTACACGCCGACAGCATCGTTATCGACGGTCTGATCATTGCCAAATGGAACCGCGAGCTGTTCGAAGACATGCGCAAGGGCGGTCTGACGGCAGCCAACTGCACTGTGTCGGTGTGGGAAGGCTTTCAGGCGACCGTGAACAACATCGCTGCCAGCCAGAAACTGATCCGCGAAAACAGCGACCTGGTGATGCCGGTGCGCACCACCGCCGACATCCGTCGCGCCAAGGAGCAGGGCAAGACCGGCATCCTCTTCGGCTTCCAGAATGCCCATGCCTTTGAAGACCAGATTGGCTATGTCGAGGTGTTCAAGCAGCTCGGCGTCGGCATCGTACAGATGTGCTACAACACCCAGAATCTGGTCGGCACCGGTTGCTACGAGCGTGACGGCGGCCTGTCGGGTTTCGGTCGCGAAATTGTGGCTGAAATGAACCGTGTTGGCGTCATGTGCGACCTGTCCCACGTCGGTTCCAAGACCTCCGAAGAAGTCATTCTCGAATCGAAAAAACCGGTCTGCTATTCGCACTGCCTGCCGTCGGGTCTCAAAGAGCACCCGCGCAACAAATCCGATGCAGAGTTGAAGTTCATTGCCGACCACGGCGGTTTCGTCGGCGTGACCATGTTCGCGCCGTTCCTCGCCAAGGGCATCGATTCGACCATCGACGATTACGCCGAAGCGATCGAATACACCATGAACATCGTCGGCGAAGACGCCATCGGTATCGGCACCGATTTCACTCAGGGTCACGGCCAGGACTTCTTCGAATACCTGACCCACGACAAGGGCTACGCCCGCCGCCTGACCAGCTTCGGCAAGATCATCAACCCGCTGGGCATCCGCACAGTCGGCGAATTCCCCAATCTCACCGAAACCCTGCTCAAGCGCGGCCATTCCGAGCGTGTGGTGCGCAAGATCATGGGTGAGAACTGGGTAAGCGTCCTTAAGAACGTCTGGGGCGAATAACGCTTTCTCAAGACCGCCGCCGATCTGCCCCCTCTCCTGCGGGAGAGGGCTGGGGTGAGGGCCGCGGCCAACACTGAACCATCATTTTTCTGGAGTTAAGTTTCCATGGCCAAGATCGCCCCGCAATTGCCTATCGAAGTCGACAGCGAGACCGGTGTCTGGACCTCCGACGCCCTGCCAATGCTGTATGTGCCGCGTCACTTTTTCGTCAACAACCACATGGGCATCGAGGAAGTGCTCGGCGCTGAAGCCTACGCCGAGATCCTCTACAAGGCCGGCTACAAATCCGCCTGGCACTGGTGTGAAAAGGAAGCCGAATGCCACGGTCTGGAAGGCGTTGCGGTGTTCGAGCACTACATGAAGCGCCTGTCGCAGCGCGGCTGGGGCCTGTTCAAGATCCAGGACATCGACCTCGACAAGGGCACCGCCAGCGTCAAGCTCGAGCACTCGGCGTTTGTCTATGTCTACGGCAAGGTCGGGCGCAAGGTCGACTACATGTTCACCGGCTGGTTCGCCGGCGCCATGGATCAGATCCTCGAAGCCCGTGGCAGCAAGATTCGTACTGTGGCCGAACAAGTCTACGGAGGCTCCGAAGAGGGCCACGATGACGGCCTGTTCATCGTCAAGCCGTTGTAAGCCGAGGACCGTGCCATGGCTTTCGAAGCAATGTTCCAGCCGATCCAGATCGGCAAACTGACCATCCGCAACCGCGTGCTCAGCACCGCGCACGCCGAGGTCTACGCGACTGACGGTGGCATGACCACCGACCGCTACGTCAAATACTACGAAGAGAAAGCCAAGGGCGGCATCGGCCTGGCGATCTGTGGCGGTTCGTCCGTGGTGGCGATCGACAGCCCGCAGGAATGGTGGAGTTCGGTCAATCTGTCCACCGACCGGATCATTCCGCACTTCCAGAATCTGGCCGACGCCATGCACAAGCATGGCGCCAAGATCATGATCCAGATTACCCACATGGGCCGTCGCTCGCGCTGGGACGGCTTCAACTGGCCGACCTTGATGTCGCCCTCGGGCATCCGTGAACCGGTGCACCGCGCCACTTGCAAAACCATCGAGCCGGAAGAGATCTGGCGAGTGATCGGCAACTACGCCCAGGCGGCGCGCCGGGCCAAGGCCGGTGGCCTCGATGGCGTCGAACTGTCGGCCGTGCACCAGCACATGATCGACCAGTTCTGGAGCCCGCGCGTCAACAAGCGTACCGACGAATGGGGCGGCACCTTCGAAGGGCGGATGAAGTTCGGCCTGGAAGTCCTCAAAGCCGTGCGCGCCGAGGTCGGTGACGATTTCTGCGTGGGCATGCGCCTGTGCGGTGACGAGTTCCACCCGGACGGCTTGTCCCACGAGGACATGAAGCAGATCGCCAAGTATTACGACGACACCGGCATGCTCGACTTCATCGGCGTGGTCGGCTCGGGTTGCGACACCCACAACACCCTGGCCAACGTCATTCCGAACATGAGTTATCCACCGGAGCCGTTCCTGCATCTGGCTGCCGGGATCAAGGAAGTGGTCAAGGTGCCGGTGCTGCACGCGCAGAACATCAAGGACCCGAACCAGGCCACGCGCATCCTTGAAGGCGGTTACGTCGACATGGTCGGCATGACCCGCGCGCACATCGCCGACCCGCACCTGATCGCCAAGATCAAGATGGGCCAGATCGACCAGATCAAGCAGTGCGTCGGCGCCAACTATTGCATCGACCGCCAGTATCAGGGCCTGGACGTGCTGTGCATCCAGAACGCCGCGACCTCCCGTGAATACATGGGCGTGCCGCACATCATCGAGAAATCCACCGGGCCGAAACGCAAAGTGGTGATCGTTGGTGCCGGCCCGGCCGGGATGGAAGCCGCACGCGTGGCTGCCGAGCGGGGCCACGACGTCACACTGTTCGAGAAAAAAGACTTCATCGGCGGGCAGATCACCACCGCATCGAAAGCACCGCAGCGTGACCAGATCGCCGGCATCACTCGCTGGTTCCAGCTGGAACTGGCGCGGCTGAAAGTCGATCTGCGCCTGGGCACGGCGGCGGATGCCGACACCATCATGGACCTGCGTCCGGACGTGGTGGTGCTGGCGGTCGGCGGTCATCCGTACCTTGAGCAGAACGAACACTGGGGCGCGGCCGAAGGGCTGGTGGTCAGCAGCTGGGACGTGCTCGACGGCAAGGTTGCGCCGGGCAAGAACGTGCTGGTCTACGACACCATCTGCGAGTTCACCGGCATGTCGGTCGCCGACTTCCTCGCCGACAAGGGCAGCCAGGTCGAGATCGTCACCGACGACATCAAACCGGGCGTGGCCATCGGCGGCACGTCGTTCCCGACCTACTACCGCAGCATGTACCCGAAAGAAGTGATCATGACCGGCGACATGATGCTGGAGAAGGTCTACCGCGAAGGCGACAAGCTGATCGCGGTGCTGGAGAACGAATACACCGGCGCGAAAGAGGAGCGGGTGGTCGATCAGGTGGTCGTCGAAAACGGCGTACGCCCGGACGAGGAAATCTACTACGCGCTCAAGGACGGCTCGCGCAACAAGGGCCAGATCGACGTCGAAGCGCTGTTCGCGATCCAGCCGCAACCTTCGCTGAGCGAAGCGGGCGACGGCTACTTGCTGTTCCGCATCGGCGACTGCGTGGCGCAGCGCAACACACACGCCGCGATCTACGACGCACTGCGGTTGTGCAAGGATTTCTGACGGCTTGCACCAAACCCTGTGGGAGCGAGCCTGCTCGCGAATGCAATCTGTCAGTTGACGCTGATGTCGACTGACCCAGCGCTTTCGCGAGCAGGCTCGCTCCCACAGTAAAGCGGATCGTGTTTCTCCAGGCTGTCTGGTGGGAGCTTCACCATGTTGAACACCCTTCTTCCAATCCTGTTGTTCGCAGCCCTGGGCCTTGCTGTCCTCGGCGCGTTGCGGCGGATGAACATGTGGCGCCGGGGGCGGGCGGCGAAGGTCGATCTGCTCGGCGGTCTGCTGGCCATGCCCAAGCGCTACATGGTCGACCTGCACCACGTCGTCGCGCGGGACAAATACATTGCCAACACCCACGTCGCCACGGCGGGCGGTGCGGTGGCGTCGATTGTGCTGGCCATTCTGGTGCACGGTTTTGGCCTGCATAACCGCATCCTCGGCTACGCCTTGCTGCTGATGTCGGCGGTGATGTTCGTCGGCGCGATCTTCATGTACCTGCGCCGGGTCAATCCGCCTGCACGTCTGTCGAAAGGCCCGTGGATGCGCCTGCCGAAAAGCCTGCTGGCCTTCTCCGCGTCGTTTTTCCTGGTGACCCTGCCGGTTGCCGGGATCCTGCCGGAAAACTTCGGCGGCTGGCTGCTCGCAGTCATCCTCGGTGTTGGCGTGCTGTGGGGCGTGTCGGAGCTGTTCTTCGGCATGACCTGGGGCGGGCCGATGAAACACGCCTTTGCCGGTGCTCTGCACCTGGCCTGGCACCGTCGCCCGGAACGCTTTGGCGGCGGGCGCTCGACCGGTCTGAAACCGCTGGACCTGAACAATCCCGATGCGCCGCTGGGCGTGGAAAAACCCCAGGATTTCACTTGGAACCAGTTGCTCGGTTTCGACGCCTGCGTGCAGTGCGGCAAGTGCGAAGCAGCGTGCCCGGCTTTCGCCGCCGGCCAGCCGCTGAACCCGAAAAAACTGATTCAGGACATGGTCGTCGGCCTCGCCGGCGGCACTGACGCTAAGTTCGCCGGCAGCCCGTATCCGGGCAAACCAATCGGCGAGCATTCCGGCAATCCGCATCAACCAATCGTCAACGGTCTGGTCGATGCTGAAACCCTGTGGTCATGCACCACGTGCCGCGCCTGCGTCGAGGAGTGCCCGATGATGATCGAGCACGTCGATGCGATCGTCGACATGCGCCGGCATCTGACCCTGGAAAAAGGCGCGACGCCGAACAAGGGTGCCGAAGTTCTCGAGAACCTTATTGCAACCGACAACCCCGGCGGTTTCGCCCCGGGCGGGCGGATGAACTGGGCAGCGGACCTGAACCTCACTCTGCTCAGCGAAAAGAAATCCACCGACGTGCTCTTCTGGGTCGGCGACGGCGCCTTCGACATGCGCAACCAGCGCACCCTGCGTGCCTTCGTCAAAGTGCTGAAGGCAGCGAAAGTCGACTTCGCTGTACTCGGTCTTGAGGAGCGCGACAGCGGCGATGTGGCCCGCCGTCTGGGCGACGAAGCAACGTTCCAGCAGCTCGCCAAACGCAATATCCAGACGTTGGCCAAATACAGCTTCAACCGCATCGTCACCTGCGATCCGCACAGTTTCCATGTGCTGAAAAACGAGTACGGCGCCTTCGACGGCAACTATCTGGTGCAGCACCACAGCACCTACATGGCCGAGATCATTCAGGCCGGCGCGCTCAACCTCGGGCAGCACAAAGGCAACAGCGTGACCTATCACGATCCGTGCTACCTGGGCCGCTACAACGGCGAGTACGAAGCGCCGCGCGAAGTGCTGCGTGCCCTCGGCATTGAAGTCAAAGAGATGCAACGGTCCGGCTTCCGCTCGCGCTGCTGCGGCGGCGGTGGCGGCGCGCCGATCACCGACATTCCGGGCAAGCAGCGCATCCCCGACATGCGCATGGAAGACATCCGCGAAACCGGCGCCGAACTGGTGGCGGTGGGTTGTCCACAGTGCACGGCGATGCTCGAAGGCGTGGTCGAGCCGCGTCCGCTGATCAAGGACATCGCCGAACTGGTCGCCGACGCGTTGCTCGAAGACGCCGCGCCAAGCAAGCCTGCCACCCCGGCCAAACGTGAACCTGCGGAGGTGCACTGATGAGCGACATTATCCGCCGCGACCCGCGCGCCGAATGGATTGCGCGCAACCGCCTGCATCCGCTGCACGCGGCGATGCAACCGGCGCAGCACAGCTGGATGGGTCCCAATGGCGTCATCCGCAAGAATCTGCACGGCATGGGTTTTATCGGCCCCAACGGCATCAAACGCATTGACCGCAGCGGCGCGCAGCAGGGTGGGGCGGTCAAACGCTCGGCTGCTGTTGAAGTGCAGTTGCCGCTGCATCAGGTACCGGCCCCGGCGTTCTACATCAGTGTGGTGCCGGATATGGTCGGTGGTCGCCTGAGCAGCCACGACCGCGATCTGCTCGGCCTTGCTCACCAACTGGCCGGCACCGATGGTGCGGTGCTCGCCGTGGTGTTCGGCGAGCACAAGGAAAGCGCTTTCGAAACCGCGGGCGTTGATCGCTTGCTGGTGCTTGAAGGCGAGGAATTCAGCGGTTATGCACCGGAGCAACGGGTGCAGGGGTTGCGCGCTGTGGATAACCAATTCAACCCGCGTCACTGGTTGCTGCCGGACAGCCGCAGCGGTGGCGGCGAACTCGGCCGGCGCTTTGCTGCTGCACTGGGCGAGCGCCCGGCCACGCGGGTCTGGCAGGTCAAGGATCAGGAGTGCATCGGCCGCGCCGGGGCCGGATTGCAAGATCTGGCGCGTCCGGTGGCGCGGTTGATTCTCGCCGCTGCCGAATGCGCAGAACCGGTCAGCGAAACTCGTCACGAAGCGTTGCCAGTGGAGTTATTCACAAGCGTCGCGCGCAGCTTGTCGCGAATCGAAGATCTTGGTGCCGTGGCGGTGGATCCGGCAGCGATCCCGATGGCCGAAGCGGAGTTCATTTTCTCCGGCGGCAACGGCGTCAAGGACTGGCAGTTGTTCCACGAAACGGCCGCAGCCCTCGGCGCCACCGAAGGCGCTTCGCGGGTGGCGGTGGACGACGGCTTCATGGCGCGGGATCGCCAGGTTGGCGCGTCCGGCACCTGGGTCACCGCGCGGGTCTATGTGGCTGTGGGTATATCTGGCGCAATCCAGCACCTGCAAGGCATTGGCGCCTGCGACAAGGTGGTGGCAATCAACCTCGATCCGGGTTGCGACATGATCAAGCGTGCCGACCTCTCGGTGATCGGCGAAAGCGCAGAAATTCTGCAAGCGTTGATCGAAGCGGTCGCGGCTTACCGCAACGAAGCCAAGCGCGATGCGGCGTAAGGAAACCCTATGAACACGAACGTTATCAGTCTGGTTTCAATCGGCGCTCACCCGACCTCAGGTCGGCCACGGCGCGCCGATCAGGATGCGCGCGCGGTGGAACTGGGCCTGCAATTGGCTGGGGATAACCTGCAAGTGCTGCATGCCGGTGATGTTGCCGAACCGGCCCTGCGTGCCTATCTGGGCATGGGCCTGGAACAGCTGCATGTGCTGGAACAACCCGTTGGCGCCGATGCATTGCCGGCGCTGACCGCGTACCTGCGCGACGCCGGGGCGCAAGTGGTGCTGACCGGCAGCCAAGCGGAAACCGGGGAAGGTTCGGGGATGTTGCCGTTCCTCCTGGCCGAAGGCCTGGGCTGGCCGCTGGTGGTGGGCCTGGCGCAGGTCGAATCAATCAATGACGGTTCGGCGCTGGTCCTGCAAGCGTTGCCGCGCGGGCAGCGACGCCGCTTGAAGGTGAAACTGCCGTTTCTGGCGACTGTGGATAACGCCGCCCCGAAGCCTCGGCAGAGCGCGTACGGCCCGGCGCGACGGGGCGAATTGGCCGCCGATGACGTTGAAGTTGTTGAGGACCAATTGTTGGCCGTCGCCACGCTGCAACCGGCCAAGCCACGACCCAAGCGCTTGAAGGTGATCAAGGCGAAGAGCGGCGCCGACCGGATGAAGGCCGCTACGGCCAAAGCCAGTGGTGCCGGTGGGCAGGTGCTCAAGGGCGTTACCGCGCAGGCTGGGGCGGAGGCGATTCTGAAGCTGCTGATTGAAGAGGGCGTTGTCCGCTAGTCACCCTCTTCCAGGCATGGAATAACTCCTGTGGGAGCGAGCCTGCTCGCGAAAGCGCACTGTCAGCCGACACATGCATCGACTGACCCGACGCATTCGCGAGCAGGCTCGCTCCCACATTGGCATTTCTTCACCGCCAATCTGTACTGCTTACCCACAATCCCTGTTGGCGAAGCTGTGGATAACGTGTTCGCCCTTGCTCGTACCCTACGCGATTCAAGCCTTCCAGCCATAAGATCAAAAAACGATCAGCGTAACTCACGGATTTAACGGGCTTTTCCCTCGGTATTAATCGAGAAGTTGCCCCCAATCTCTGTTGGCGCTTCTGTGGATAAGATGTTCGCTATCAGCTGTACGCCATATGGAGCAGGCCTTACATGGGTTTGATCAATTATTGATCAAATGTGATCCCCGGGCGCCGAGAGCTGTTAACGCGAAGGGGTTTTCCCCAGTCACAGGTGTTTTTCCACAGGAGATTGAAAGTTGTCCCCGATCTCTGTTGGCGCTTCTGTGGATAACATGTTCGCTACCCGCTACAGGCCTCTGAATACGTGCTATGTACGAGTGTGATCAAAAAACGATCAATTGTTTTGAGAAACCGCGATTCAGCATAAGTCACGATTTTTCTTTGCAAATCAGCAGGATATTTTTTGAGTCATCCACAGTTACCCCCATTTGCTGTGGGCGGGTATGTGGATAACTTGTTTGCGGAAGGCTGGAGGGCTTGGTGGGTATGGGGGCGGGGGTGGTTGATCGGAAATTGATCAGCTGGGAGATGTAGCGTGGGTCAGGGCGTCTTCGCGAGCAGGCTCGCTCCCACAGGGGAATGCATTCCACCTGTAGGAGCTGCCGCAGGCTGCGATCTTTTGCTCTTGATCAGCCCTGAACCGGTACGCCTTTGAGGTAAGGCGCTGGCTCAGCCCCGAGGTTGTTCAACATCCTCTCGCTGTACCAGTCGACGAAGTTGACCACGCCGAATTCATAGGTTTTGGAGTAAGGCCCCGGCTGGTAAGCGGTGGAGTTGATCCCGCGCTGGTTTTCCTCAGCCAGACGGCGGTCCTGATCGTTGGTCGCATCCCACACCTGGCGCATGCGCTCGACGTCGTAATCGACACCTTCCACCGCGTCCTTGTGCACCAGCCACTTGGTGGTGACCATGGTTTCCTGGGCGCTGATCGGCCACACGGTGAAGACGATGATGTGATCGCCCATGCAGTGGTTCCACGAGTGCGGCAGGTGCAGGATGCGCATCGAGCCCAGGTCCGGGTTCTTGATGCGGCCCATCAGTTTGGCGCAGCCCTGTTTGCCGTCGAGGGTCATCGACACGGTGCCCTTGAGCAGCGGCATGCGCACGATACGGTTGCGCAAGCCGAAACTGGCGTGAGCGTAAGGGATCTTTTCCGCTTCCCAGGCAGCGGCGGAAGCGGCGACGTGATCCTTGAACGCCTGATCGGCGCGCGGGTCGGTGACGTCGTCCCATTCCAGCAGGGTTTTCAACAGTTCCGGGTGCGATGCGTTGCAGTGGTAGCACTCGCGGTTGTTTTCCAGCACCAGTTTCCAGTTGGCCTTTTCCATTAAGGTGGTGGTGATCGCCACCTTGGTGTTCTCCATGTCGTACGGTTCCATGTAATGGTTGAGCGTCGACAGGAAGTCATCGATGGCCGGCGGGTTCTCCGCCAGGCTGATGAAGATGTAGCCGCCAGCGGTCTTCACGTTCACCGGTTTCAGGCCGTACTGCTTCATGTCGAAGTCGGCGCCCATCTCGGTGCCGGCAAACAGCAGGCGACCGTCCAGTTCGTAAGTCCACTGGTGGTAATGGCAGACCAGTTTGGCGACTTTGCCTTTTTCACTGGTGCACAGGCGCGAGCCACGGTGGCGGCAGACGTTGTGGAACGCGTGCACCACGCCCTCGGCGCCGCGAATGACGATGATCGGGTTCTTGCCGACCTGCAGGGTCAGGTAGTTGCCCTTGGCCGGGATCTCGCAGGTCATGCCGGCGATCAACCATTCTTTCTGGAAGATCTCTTGCATATCGATATCGAACAGGCGCTCGTCGCTGTAGAACGGCTGTGGCAGGGAAAAAGTGCGCTCGCGCTCCTGCAGCATTTGTGCGGTGGCCTTGCGTGCGGGTTCCAGCGGATCGCCCAGGCTGATTTTTGCGGTGACGTCCATCGATGTAATCCTCATGGCCCTCTGCGTGGCCGGCGAAAGTGGCTGATCAGGTGTGCTGCAAAACGGTTGCTACGCAAGGTGTAAAGAAGTCGTCTTGTGTTGGGGCGAGTGTGGGGCCGGCGCTGGGGGGAACCTTATCCATGCGCGACATGGCGCAATCTGTTCCCGACGCGCAAGCCCCGGTGTTCAAGGGCTGGTCGCGATAAGTATGTCAATGTCGCGGATAGGTAAACGCACGGTCTGCGCTATACGCAGAATCGCCGACAAGAGGCCGACAGTCGGCCGTGGAGAACAGCATGTCCAACAGCTTCCTGAATCCGGTCACCACCCAGACCTGGGCCAATGGCCGACACATTGTCCGTTGCGTCAAAGTCATCCAGGAAACCTGGGATGTGCGCACCTTCTGCTTTATGGCCGACCAGCCGATCCTGTTCTTCTTCAAGCCGGGGCAGTTCGTCACCCTGGAGCTGGAAATCGAAGGCCAGCCGATCATGCGCTCCTACACCATCTCCAGCTCGCCGTCGGTGCCGTACAGCTTTTCGGTGACGATCAAACGCGTGCCGGGCGGCAAGGTCTCGAACTGGTTGCACGACACTTTGCATGAGGGGCAAGAACTGGCGGTGCACGGCCCGGTCGGGCTGTTCAACGCGATCGACTTCCCGAGCCCGAAGGTCCTGTATCTGAGCGGTGGCGTCGGCATCACCCCGTGCATGTCGATGGCGCGCTGGTTCTACGACACCAACGCCAACGTCGACATGACGTTCGTGCACAGCGCGCGGTCGCCGAAAGACATCATTTACCACCGCGAGCTTGAGCACATGGCGTCGCGGATCGACAACTTCAGCCTGCACCTGATCTGCGAAAAACACGGCCTCGGTGAGCCATGGGCCGGTTATCGCGGTTACCTGAACCACAAGATGCTCGAACTGATGGTTCCGGACTTCCTCGAACGCGAAGTGTTCTGCTGCGGCCCGACGCCGTACATGACTGCGGTCAAACGCTTGCTGGAAGCGGCCGGCTACGACATGTCGCGCTACCACGAAGAATCCTTCGGCGCCACGCCACCCGAGGCCCGCGCCGACGCGGTGGAACAGGCCGAACAAGCCGCCGATGCGCCGGAAATCGACGCCGCGGATCTGCATCAGGTGGAATTCACCGCCTCCGGCAAAAGCATTCGCGTCGGCCCGGGCGAAACCGTACACGCAGCCGCCGCCAAGCTCGGCCTGATGATCCCGAAAGCCTGCGGCATGGGCATTTGCGGAACGTGCAAGGTGATGAAACTGGGCGGCGAAGTGGAGATGGAGCACAACGGCGGGATTACCGAGGACGACGAGGCGGAAGGGTTTATCCTGTCGTGCTGCAGCGTGCCGAAGGGGGATGTGCGGATTGAGTTTTAAATAGGCATGAACTTGGGTCGATCTCCTAAATGAGGAGATCGACCGGGAAAGTGCAATTTCAAATCAGCCCGAACAAAGCGAGCAGGCCGAAGCCCACAAAGGCAAAGCCAAATATTTGCTGGTATTTATTCAGTTTGAGCAGGTCGCGTTTGAGTTTTGGCGGGAAATTCTTAACGTCTCTTGCGCTGACTTTGCCTTGGGAAATGTACCGTGCGGGTTGTTTGAGGATGCCGAAAATTTCACCCAACATATAAATACGTCCCCCCAGGCCCGCTTGCCATAACATGAGCAAAGACGATGTGATTGAACTGCGTTTCAGGCTATTTAGGATCGTTTCCAGTCTTCTCTTGGCGGTATAAAGTAAAATTCCATTTACCACTAAAAGACCTGTGAAACTCACCAGTGTCATGATCACAATTGGATCTTTTACGATATTGTTAATTTGATCTACGGATGAGCTTATTCCCAGGCACATCATAATTGCAAAAAAAATGAAAACCAGTTTGTATAAAATAATCAGGTTCTTTTTCAGTTTTTTGGGGAAGTTTTCGAAGTCTTTCGCGCAAAGCTTTCCTGTGTGAATGTAAAATTCAGGGTTTCGCATGATGTCGAACACTTCTCCCATCATGTAGATTTTGCCCCAAGGACCTCCGTGCCAAAGCATTATCAGTCTGCTCGAAATAGAACTGTTTGTTAGATGGTCCAATATGATTTCGGTCTTTGTTTTCGCGACATACAACATCACTCCTATCAAAGTAAATATGCCGACGAAGTCTACAATACCAATCAACAAGAATATTTTCTCTGAAGTACGAAGAGTCATTTAACAGCCTCGTATACTTTCTGTGCGATCCGTTCGCCGCCTTTCTCGCCCAAAGTCCCGCCGGCATAATTTCCGAGTCCTGCCAGTAGCGCACTGCAAAGTACAGTGCCAAGCCCGCCTGTCGGGAGGCCAGCGCCTACGCAAATTGTTGAGGCAGTCAAGCTTACGAGCGCGCCGGCAACCATTCCGCCACCCACACCACCCAAAAAGCTTCCGCTCTCCGTGAACTTCACTTTTTCACATGCCTCCGCGCTTCCGTGCATGCAGACATCCTGCACCTTTAAGGCGGAGGCGCCACCACCCACCGCTGTACCGATCCAGCCGCCATATTTAACGTACTGTGATGCTTGGCTGACTGCCCGAATATGCGTGGCATAACCTGGGTTCTGGCCGATGCCGTCGGCTTTTCGCCAGTGGTGCACAAGATAGGGATGATCAATGCCTAGAGTGGTCTTCAGGCTCGGGTAATCGGGGATGCCAATACTCTGCCGGGTGAACCGATTGAGTTGGACGTCCAGCTTTTTGAGTAATTGGTCACGCTTGTTTATGAATTCTTCAGAGACCCGGTGGCCTTTTACGTCCAGCGTTTGAACATGCAACTTCTCAAGATCTGCGAGAACATTTTTTATGCCATCCAGATGATTGGCTGCCATGGCCGTGACGACTCCGATCACTTTTGATTCATAGGCGAGTGCGGTCTGGATCACGCCATAGTGCTGCGCCATGAAATCCGCTTCTTCCACGGTCAGTGGTCCCAGCGTCGCACTGACGAAACGGGCGGTCTGCATCAGCAACGCTTCTTCGTATGTGCATTGCTGGTTGTCAGGGTCGCTCAGCACTATCATCGAACCGGCTTTAATCATGTCCGGGGTCGGATTCAAACTTCTGAATCTGGCGATGACATTCGGGTTGGCGGAGGGGAGCAGTTGTGCCTCAAGCTTCTCGGTGACAATGCTTTTCGGCACGATGTAAAACCCCGGCTCAGATGGGGCCGGGCGATCTTGCGGCCAGTGCTCGCTGGGGAAGAACTTCAAGTCGTTGACGGGGTGAGGGCTGCGCGCGGTGCTGCTGTTATTAACGCGCGCCACTCTGAGGTTCTGCTGATGAATCGCGCGCAGCAACCTGTCTGGATCGGAGCGCGAGGCAGGCTGCCTGAGCATCGATAACGGGCGTTTTTTTACCGCTTCAGGAACGGCACCTTTGGTGCCGCGTGCCAGAACTCTGGATTGGTTCAGAAGATGACGCTGTTCCTGTGCAAAGGCGTCAAGGCCCATGTCCGCTGAAAGGCGGCCGCTGGCGACATCATCGACAATGCCCTTGGCGAAGCGCGCGACCTCCTGATTGAACTGCACGCGCGCACTGCCGAATGCCAGATGATGTGAGCCGACTGTCTGTGCCTGTGCGAGCAGCTTGCCGGCAACGTGTCGAACGTCGCTGAGACCATGGCGCCGATCGCTCAACCTTCTTCGCCCCACGAGGCATGGCCGCTGGTCCCGGCGAGGTGATGCACCCAGCTGATGCCACGATAACGAATGGCGACCTGCTCCTGAGGTTCCGCGTCGTTGTGCAGAATGACGTGGGGCATATCCAGGTTCAGTTCGGTGAGCACCGCACCGTCGATCGAGACAGAAAAGTATTTTTCCTGCTGACCCTGAGGGGAGGTTCGGTAGAAGTTGATCTTGCAGTCGATCTCTTCACGGTTGGCCAGTGCCTGGGCCAGCAGCGGTGAAGATTTGTCGACGACTTTGGTGACAATGACCGGCGCGTGGGTGGCTCGGTGAGAGTTGTCGAGGTTGGCGAGGTTGTGGCTGTACGACAGCACCATGATTTGATCGGTGTGTGCCGCCTGATATCTGTTGCCGACCGAATCAGGCGTTGAGCAGCCTGCCGAAATCAGCCCTTGGGTCTTGCCCGTGATCGTCATGTAGCCGGGAATTGCCATCGCGTGCGCTCCTTGAATCGGGAGCGGGCAGTCTATGGCGGGATTTTTGTGCTTTCTGTAGGCCTTGGTGTAGGCCGATTCTGAAAATGCAGGTCCGCGACGCGCAGCCTCTGGGTTGCATTCCCGTGCTGAGCATGGGAATGCAACTTGGGAGGGGAATCAGGCCGACATGACCTCGCGAATATCGCGCGCCAGTTCGCGCACGCGCTCTTCTTCGGTGTCCCAGGAGCACATGAAGCGTGCGCCGCCCTTGCCGATGAAGGTGTAGAAGCGCCAGTTCTTTGCAGTCAACGCAGCGATGGCCGGCTCGGACAGTTGCAGGAACACGCCGTTGGCCTGCACCGGGAACATCAGTTCGACCCCGGGAATGTCGCTGACCAGTTCTGCCAGCAGTTGCGCGCAGTGGTTGGCGTGGCGGGCGTATTTGAGCCAGGCGTCGTTTTCCAGAATGCCGACCCACGGTGCCGACAAAAAGCGCATCTTCGACGCCAGTTGCCCGGCCTGCTTGCAGCGGTAGTCGAAGTCTTCGGCCAGTTTGTGGTTGAAGAACAGGATCGCTTCACCCACCGCCATGCCGTTCTTGGTGCCGCCGAAACACAGCACGTCGACGCCGGCTTTCCAGGTCAGGTCGGCGGGCGAGCAGCCGAGGAATGCGCAAGCGTTGGAGAACCGTGCGCCGTCCATGTGCAGGTGCAGGCCCAGTTCCTTGCAGGTTGCGCTGATGGCGCGGACTTCTTCCGGGGTGTAGACGCTGCCGACTTCGGTCGCCTGGGTCAGGGTCACCACGCGCGGTTTCGGGTAATGGATGTCCTGACGCTTGAGCGCGACTTCACGGATCGATTGCGGGGTGATCTTGCCGTTTTCGGTGCCGGCGATCAGCAGCTTCGAGCCGTTGGAGAAGAATTCCGGAGCGCCGCATTCGTCGGTTTCGACGTGGGCGGTTTCCGAGCAGATCACGCTGTGGTAACTCTGGCACAGCGACGACAGGGCCAGCGAGTTGGCGGCGGTGCCGTTGAAGGCGAAGAACACTTCGCAGTCGGTTTCGAACAGTTTGCGGAAATGATCGGCCGCGCGGGCGGTCCATTCATCGTCGCCGTAAGCGCGCTGGTGGCCGTGGTTGGCCTGTTCCATGGCAGCCCAGGCTTCCGGGCAGATACCGGAATAGTTGTCGCTGGCGAATTGTTGGCTCTTGTCGGTCATGGCCGGCTTCCGTAATCGAGACTCTTGTGAAGGCTCGTGGTCAATGAGGATGCGCACTTTACCGAAGATCTTCCGGGGAGCACATGCGATGTCGGGTGGGGAAAATTACCAGTTTATGGGCCGATTATGCACCTGAGCCAACGCGACGGCGCCCTGGATCTGCTCAAGTGGCTGGCGTTGCTGAGCATGTTGCTTGATCACCTGCGATATGTCGGCTTCTCCGCCGATTGTTTGTATGTGCCCGGGCGATTGGCGTTTCCATGGTTTTGCCTGGCGATGGCGGCGAATCTGGCACGAGACGGTTCGCGCAAGATGGAATGGCGCTATCTGGGCTGGCTGTTGTTGTTCAGCGCCATCAGCGAAATCCCTTATCGCTTTTATATCCCCGACCCTGACACGTTCAACGTGATGCCGACGCTGGCGCTGGGCCTGCTGGTGGCGCGCGGCTGGCAGGATTCAGCCTCGGTGGCGCGATTGCTCGCACTGGCCGCGCTGGTGGTTGCGGCGGTTTTTTCAGAACGGCTGATGTTCGGTTTCTTCGGCGTATTGTTGCCGTTGGCGATGCTGCTGGTGTTCCGCCGACCCTGGTATTTCAGCCTGTTGCCGGGGCTGGTGTGTCTGGCGGCGAACCAATGGCAGGTGCTGCTCGAATCGGCGCGGTTCGGCAACAGCGTGGCGATTCTTGGTCTGGCGACGTGTCTGTTTGCGCCGATGCTGGGAATGTTCTTGTTGCGACATGGGCGACATCTGCAGCCACCACCGATGCGGCGCTGGGCATATGCGCTGTATCCCGCGCATTTCCTCCTGCTGCTCGCCATCCGCCAAATCATCGCCTGACCCCTGTGGGAGCGAGCCTGCTCGCGAAAGCGGTCTGCCAGTCAACTTCTATGTCGGATGTGCCGGCCTCTTCGCGAGCAGGCTCGCTCCCACAGTGGATCTCCGGCGTTTCGAAGAGAGCATTTCCAGCCATGTCGTAAACGCACCTTTGCGTGGCGCGCGCAGGCATTTGAGCTGTCTGTGCCGGTCATACCATCGCATCAAAGGGCACTGCCATCATTGCCAGTGCCTTACCGAGACGAATGGCGCACAGATGCCGCTGGGAGAGACGCGATGTTCAGCAAGCAAGACCAGATCCAGGGTTACGACGATGCACTGCTGGCGGCGATGAATGCCGAGGAGCAACGTCAGGAAGATCACATCGAGCTGATCGCGTCGGAGAACTACACCAGCAAGCGCGTCATGCAGGCGCAAGGCAGCGGGCTCACCAACAAATACGCCGAAGGCTATCCGGGCAAGCGCTACTACGGTGGCTGCGAGCATGTGGACAAGGTCGAAGCGCTGGCCATCGAACGCGCCAAGCAACTGTTCGGCGCCGACTATGCCAACGTCCAGCCGCACTCCGGCTCCTCGGCCAACAGCGCCGTGTACCTGGCGCTGATCCAGCCGGGTGACACCATCCTCGGCATGAGCCTGGCCCACGGCGGTCACCTGACCCACGGCGCGAAAGTGTCGTCCTCGGGCAAGCTCTACAACGCTGTGCAGTACGGCATCAACACCGACACCGGACTGATCGACTACGACGAAGTCGAGCGTCTGGCCGTCGAGTGCAAACCGAAAATGATCGTTGCCGGTTTCTCCGCTTACTCGAAGACTCTGGACTTCCCGCGCTTCCGTCAGATCGCCGACAAGGTCGGTGCGCTGCTGTTCGTCGACATGGCCCACGTCGCCGGTCTGGTCGCTGCTGGCCTGTATCCGAACCCGCTGCCGTACGCCGATGTGGTCACCACCACTACGCACAAAACCCTGCGCGGTCCGCGTGGCGGGCTGATCCTGGCCAAGTCCAACGAAGAGATCGAGAAAAAGCTCAACGCCGCCGTTTTTCCCGGCGCCCAGGGCGGTCCGCTGATGCACGTCATCGCCGGTAAAGCGGTGTGCTTCAAGGAAGCGCTGGAGCCTGGCTTCAAGGCCTATCAGCAACAAGTGATCGACAACGCCCAGGCGATGGCCAGCGTGTTCATCAAGCGTGGCTACGATGTTGTGTCCGGCGGTACCGACAACCACTTGTTCCTGGTCAGCCTGATCCGTCAGGGCCTGACCGGCAAGGACGCCGATGCCGCGCTGGGCCGTGCCCACATCACCGTGAACAAGAACGCCGTGCCGAACGACCCGCAGTCGCCGTTCGTGACCTCGGGCCTGCGCATCGGCACCCCGGCGGTGACCACGCGCGGCTTCAAGGTCAGCCAGTGCGAAACCCTCGCCGGCTGGATCTGCGACATCCTCGACAACCTCGGCGACGCCGATGTCGAGGCCAATGTCGCCCAGCAGGTCTCGGCCCTGTGCGCAGACTTCCCGGTTTATCGCTGAGTCGGTTTTGGAGTAATGACTATGCAACGCTATTCCGGCTTCGGCCTGTTCAAACACTCGCTCAGCCACCACGAAAACTGGCAGCGCATGTGGCGCACGCCAACGCCGAAAAAGTCTACGACGTGGTCATCGTCGGCGGCGGCGGGCACGGCCTGGCGACGGCCTACTATCTGGCCAAGGAGCACGGCATCACCAATGTCGCCGTGGTCGAGAAGGGCTGGCTGGGCGGCGGTAACACCGCGCGCAACACCACCATCGTGCGCTCCAACTACCTGTGGGACGAGTCGGCGCACCTCTACGAACACGCGATGAAATTGTGGGAAGGCCTGTCGCAGGATCTCAACTACAACGTGATGTTCTCCCAGCGCGGCGTTTATAACCTGTGCCACACCCTGCAGGACATCCGTGATTCCGAGCGTCGGGTCAGCGCCAACCGCCTCAACGGCGTCGACGGCGAATTGCTCGACGCCAAGCAGGTTGCGGACGAGATTCCGTACCTGGACTGCTCGAAAAACACCCGCTACCCGATCATGGGCGCAACCGTGCAGCGTCGCGGCGGCGTCGCCCGTCACGATGCCGTGGCCTGGGGCTTCGCGCGTGCCGCCGATGCCTTGGGCGTGGACCTGATCCAGCAGACCGAAGTGATCGGCTTCCGCAAGGAAAACGGCGTGTGCATCGGCGTCGAAACCAACAAGGGTTTCATCGGCGCCAAGCGCGTCGGCGTGGTGACGGCCGGTAACTCCGGGCACATGGCCAAGCTTGCCGGTTTCCGCCTGCCGATCGAATCCCACCCGCTGCAGGCGCTGGTGTCCGAGCCGATCAAGCCGATTATCGACAGCGTGATCATGTCCAACGCCGTACACGGTTACATCAGCCAGTCCGACAAGGGCGACCTGGTGATCGGCGCCGGTATCGACGGCTACAACGGCTACGGCCAGCGTGGTTCGTACCCGGTAATCGAACACACCATCCAGGCCATCGTCGAGATGTTCCCGGTGTTGTCCCGCGTACGCATGAACCGCCAGTGGGGCGGCATCGTCGACACCACCCCGGACGCCTGCCCGATCATTTCCAAGACGCCGGTACCGAACATGTTCTTCAACTGCGGTTGGGGCACCGGCGGTTTCAAAGCCACACCTGGCTCGGGCAACGTGTTTGCCGCGAGTCTGGCCAAGGGTGAAATGCACCCATTGGCTGCACCTTTCTCCATCGACCGTTTCCACAACGGTGCGTTGATCGATGAACACGGCGCTGCTGCGGTTGCCCACTAACAGGAGAAATCCCCATGTTGCATATCTTCTGTCCTCACTGCGGCGAACTGCGCTCTGAAGAGGAATTCCACGCATCCGGTCAGGCGCACATCCCGCGTCCGCTGGATCCGAACGCCTGCACCGATGAAGAGTGGGGTGACTACATGTTCTTCCGCGATAACCCGCGCGGTCTGCACCACGAACTGTGGGACCACGTTGCCGGTTGCCGCCAGTACTTCAACGTCACTCGCGATACCGTGACCTACGAGATTCTCGAGAGCTACAAGATCGGCGAGAAGCCGCAATTCACCGACAAGGCTGGCACTGCGAAAACAGCCACGACGGCGCTGGGAGAGAAGGTATGAGCCAGACCAATCGCCTGTCCAACGGTGGACGGATCGACCGCAACAAAGTGCTGAGCTTCACCTTCAACGGCCAGACCTACAAAGGCTATGAAGGCGACTCGCTGGCCGCCGCACTGATTGCCAACGGCGTCGATATCATCGGCCGCAGCTTCAAGTATTCGCGCCCTCGCGGCATCTTCGCGGCTGGTTCCGAAGAGCCGAACGCGGTGCTGCAGATCGGTGCTACCGAAGCCACGCAGATTCCCAACGTGCGCGCCACGCAACAGGCGTTGTATCAGGGCCTGGTCGCCACCAGCACCAACGGCTGGCCGAGCGTCAACAACGACATGATGGGGATTCTCGGCAAGGTCGGCGGCAAGCTGATGCCGCCGGGTTTCTACTACAAAACCTTCATGTACCCGCAATCGTTCTGGATGACTTACGAGAAGTACATCCGCAAGGCTGCCGGCCTCGGCCGTTCGCCGACCGAGAACGATCCGGACACCTACGACTACATGAACCAGCACTGCGACGTGCTGATCGTCGGTGCCGGCCCGGCCGGCCTCGCCGCCGCCCTGGCCGCTGCGCGCAGCGGTGCCCGCGTGATTCTGGCCGATGAGCAGGAAGAGTTCGGCGGCAGCCTGCTCGACTCGCGCGAAAGCCTCGACGGCAAACCGGCGATGGAATGGGTCGCCAGTGTCATCGCTGAATTGAAGAACACCCCGGACGTGCTGCTGTTGCCGCGCGCCACGGTCAACGGTTACCACGACCACAACTTCCTGACCATTCACGAACGCCTGACCGATCACCTCGGCGACCGCGCGCCGATCGGTCAGGTGCGGCAGCGCATCCACCGTGTCCGCGCCAAGCGCGTGGTGCTGGCGACCGGCGCCCACGAGCGTCCACTGGTCTACGGCAACAACGACGTGCCGGGCAACATGCTCGCTGGCGCGGTGTCGACTTACGTGCGTCGTTATGGCGTAGCGCCGGGCAAAAAACTGGTGCTGTCGACCAACAACGATCACGCCTATCGCGTCGCTCTGGATTGGCTCGATGCCAGTCTGCCAGTCGTCGCCATCGCCGACGCGCGCAGCAATCCGCGCGGTGCATTGGTCGAAGAAGCGCGCGCCAAAGGCATTCGCATCCTCACCGGCAGCGCCGTCATCGAAGTGCGTGGCAGCAAGCGTGTGACCGCTGCCCGCGTCGCCGCGATTGACGTAAAGGCCCACGCCGTGACCAGTCCGGGCGAATGGCTCGACTGCGACCTGGTGGCCAGCTCCGGTGGTTACAGCCCGGTGGTTCACTTGGCTTCGCACCTCGGTGGCAAACCGGTCTGGCGCGAAGACATTCTCGGTTTCGTACCGGGCGAAGCACCGCAGAAGCGCGTGTGCGTCGGTGGCATCAATGGCGTCTACGCGCTCGGCGATTCGCTGGCCGACGGTTTTGAAGGTGGCGTGCGCGCTGCTGCCGAAGCCGGTTTCCAGACCGTCGAAGGCGTGTTGCCGAAAGCCCTGAGCCGTCTCGAAGAGCCGACCCTGGCGCTGTTCCAGGTGCCGCACGAGAAGAACTCGGCGCGTGCCCCGAAGCAATTCGTCGACTTCCAGAACGACGTCACCGCCGGTGGTATCGAATTGGCGACCCGCGAAGGTTTCGAGTCGGTCGAGCACGTCAAACGCTACACCGCGCTGGGCTTCGGCACCGATCAGGGCAAGCTCGGCAACGTCAACGGTCTGGCCATTGCCGCCCGTTCGCTGAACGTGACCATCCCGCAGATGGGCACCACCATGTTCCGTCCGAACTACACGCCGGTGACCTTCGGCGCCGTGGCCGGTCGACACTGCGGGCACATCTTCGAACCGGTGCGCTACACCGCGCTGCATGCCTGGCATGTGAAGAACGGCGCCGAGTTTGAAGACGTCGGTCAGTGGAAGCGTCCCTGGTACTTCCCGAAAAACGGTGAAGACCTGCACGCGGCGGTCAAGCGCGAATGCAAAGCCGTGCGCGACAGCGTTGGCCTGCTCGATGCTTCGACCCTCGGCAAGATCGACATTCAAGGCCCGGATGCCCGCGAGTTTCTCAACCGCGTGTACACCAACGCCTGGACCAAGCTCGACGTGGGCAAGGCTCGCTACGGTTTGATGTGCAAGGAAGACGGCATGGTCTTCGACGACGGTGTGACGGCTTGCCTGGCCGACAACCATTTCGTCATGACCACCACCACCGGCGGCGCGGCTCGCGTGCTGCAATGGCTGGAGCTGTACCACCAGACCGAATGGCCGGACCTGAAGGTGTACTTCACTTCGGTCACCGACCACTGGGCGACCATGACCCTGTCCGGGCCGAACAGCCGCAAGCTGCTCAGCGCCGTGACCGACATTGATCTGAGCAACGAAGCGTTCCCGTTCATGACCTGGAAAGAAGGTCTGGTTGGCGATGTGCCGGCGCGGGTGTTCCGTATCTCGTTCACTGGTGAGCTGTCGTACGAAGTCAACGTGCAGGCCGACTATGCGATGGGCGTGCTGGAGAAAATCGTCGAGGCCGGCAAGCAGTACAACCTGACGCCGTACGGCACGGAAACCATGCACGTGCTGCGGGCCGAGAAGGGTTTCATCATCGTCGGCCAGGACACCGACGGCTCGATGACCCCGGACGATCTCAACATGGGCTGGTGTGTCGGTCGCACCAAACCGTTCTCGTGGATCGGCCAACGCGGCATGAGCCGGGAAGATTGCGTCAAGGATCAGCGCAAACAACTGGTGGGCCTCAAGCCGATCGATCCGACCAAATGGCTGCCGGAAGGTGCACAACTGGTGTTCAACACCAAACAGGCGATCCCGATGACCATGGTCGGCCACGTGACCTCCAGCTACGCGCACAACTCCCTCGGTTATTCGTTTGCCATGGGTGTGGTCAAGGGCGGTCTCAAGCGCATGGGCGAGCGGGTGTTTGCACCGCTGGCCGATGGCAGCGTGATCGAGGCGGAGATTGTTTCTTCGGTGTTCTTCGATCCGAAGGGTGATCGGCAGAACATCTGACAACCTCGGGAGCGGTGGGCGGGCGGCTATTCGCGAGCAGGCTCGCTCCCACATTCGATCGCGTTCCCCTGTGGGAGCGAGCCTGCTCGCGAAGGCGGCGGCACAGCAACCACAGGAACCAACAGAATTCAGAAGGTGCTTTATGACCACAGCCAATGTTTACCAGCAACGCCCGACCACCGGCGCCCGTGCCGAGTCGTCGCTGCACCATGCCGACCTCGCCAGCCTGGTCGGCAAGGGCCGCAAGAACGCCGGCGTGATCGTGCGGGAAAAGAAACTCCTCGGCCACCTGACCATTCGTGGCGATGGCCACGATGCCGCATTCGCGGCCGGTGTGCACAAGGCGCTTGGCATTGAATTGCCCGGTGCGCTGAGCGTAATCGTCAAAGGCGAAACCAGCCTGCAATGGATGGGCCCGGACGAGTGGCTGCTGATCGTGCCAAGCGGTGAAGAGTTCGCCGCCGAGCAGAAACTGCGCGAAGCGCTGGGTGATCTGCACATCGCCATCGTCAACGTCAGCGGTGGCCAGCAGATCCTCGAACTGAGCGGGCCGAACGTACGTCAGGTGCTGATGAAATCCACCAGCTATGACGTGCACCCGAACAACTTCCCGGTCGGCAAAGCGGTGGGCACGGTGTTCGCCAAGTCGCAGCTGATGATTCGTCATACCGCCGAAGACACCTGGGAACTGCTGATCCGGCGCAGTTTCTCGGATTACTGGTGGTTGTGGTTGCAGGATGCTTCGGCCGAGTACGGGCTGAGCGTTCAGGCCTGAAGATCAAAAGCCACCCCCTCACCCCAGCCCTCTCCCCCTGAGGGGGAGAGGGGGAAAGGGAGCAGATTTGTGTGTTTTTCGAGCCTGAGTTCGACGCGCTATTTCAGGTCGGCGTAGCTCGAAAGAACACCTCGGTCAGTCCCCTCTCCCTCTGGGAGAGGGCTAGGGTGAGGGGAAAACCTGACACCCCGCACAACGAACAGGAGTCACCGCACCATGAGCCGCGCCCCAGACACATGGATTCTGACCGCCGACTGTCCCAGCGTCCTCGGCACGGTGGACGCGGTCACGCGTTTTCTGTTCGAGCAGGGCTGTTATGTCACCGAGCACCACTCGTTCGATGACCGCCTCTCCGGGCGTTTCTTCATTCGCGTGGAATTCCGTCAGCCCGACGGCTTCGACGAACAATCCTTCCGCGCCGGGCTGGCCGAGCGCGGGCATGCGTTCGGCATGCTCTTTGAGCTGACCGCGCCGAACTACCGACCGAAAGTGGTGATCATGGTCTCCAAGGCCGATCACTGCCTCAACGACTTGCTCTATCGCCAGCGCATCGGCCAGTTGTCGATGGACGTCGCGGCGGTGGTGTCCAACCATCCGGATCTCAAGCCGTTGGCCGACTGGCACCAGATTCCCTACTACCATTTCCCTCTCGACCCCAACGACAAACCGGCGCAGGAGCGTCAGGTCTGGCAGGTGATCGAAGAGGCCGGTGCCGAACTGGTGATCCTCGCCCGCTACATGCAGGTGCTATCGCCGGAGCTGTGCCGCAAGCTCGACGGCAAGGCGATCAACATTCATCACTCGCTGTTGCCGGGCTTCAAGGGCGCCAAGCCTTATCACCAGGCTTACAACAAGGGCGTGAAACTGGTGGGCGCGACGGCGCATTACATCAATAACGACCTTGATGAAGGGCCGATCATTGCCCAGGGTGTCGAGGCGGTGGATCACAGTCATTACCCCGAGGATCTGATTGCCAAAGGGCGGGATATCGAAGGCCTGACCTTGGCGCGGGCGGTTGGGTATCACATCGAAAGACGAGTTTTTTTGAACGCCAACAGAACCGTCGTTCTCTAGATCGCTTTCGCGAGCAGGCTCGCTCCCACAGGGTATGCATTCCAATGTGGGAGCGAGCCTGCTCGCGAAGGGGCCGTAACAAACAACGCAAGACCAACAAGCAATACCCGAGCACTCAACGCGCTGCCCAACCGGGGCAACGCAGTTCCATAAAAACAACAGCGAGGTGAAAGCATGTCTGGCAATCGTGGTGTGGTGTATCTCGGCGCTGGCAAGGTCGAAGTACAGAAAATCGACTACCCGAAAATGCAGGACCCGCGCGGTCGCAAGATCGAGCATGGGGTCATTCTCAAAGTGGTTTCCACCAACATCTGCGGCTCCGACCAGCATATGGTGCGCGGCCGGACCACGGCGCAGACCGGTCTGGTGCTGGGGCACGAGATCACCGGTGAGGTGATCGAAAAGGGCTCCGACGTCGAAAACCTGAAGATCGGCGATCTGGTCTCCGTTCCGTTCAACGTGGCTTGCGGGCGCTGCCGTTCCTGCAAAGAGCAACACACCGGCGTCTGCCTGACCGTCAACCCGGCCCGTGCCGGCGGCGCATACGGTTACGTCGACATGGGCGACTGGACCGGTGGCCAGGCTGAATACGTGCTGGTGCCGTACGCCGACTTCAACCTGCTGAAACTGCCGGATCGCGACAAGGCCATGGAGAAAATCCGCGACCTTACCTGCCTCTCCGACATCCTCCCGACCGGCTATCACGGCGCGGTTACTGCCGGTGTTGGCCCGGGCAGCTCCGTGTACATCGCCGGCGCCGGTCCGGTCGGCCTGGCCGCTGCCGCTTCCGCACGTTTGCTCGGTGCTGCGGTGGTGATTGTCGGCGACGTCAACACCATCCGCCTGGCCCACGCCAAGGCCCAGGGCTTTGAGGTCGTCGACCTGTCCAAAGACACCCCGCTGCACGAACAGATCGCCGCGCTGCTGGGCGAGCCGGAAGTCGATTGCGCGGTGGACTGCGTTGGCTTTGAAGCACGCGGCCACGGCCACGACGGCGTCAAGGCCGAAGCCCCGGCCACGGTGCTCAACTCACTGATGGGCGTGGTGCGCGTTGCCGGCAAGATCGGTATCCCCGGCCTGTACGTCACCGAAGATCCGGGCGCCGTCGACGCTGCCGCGAAAATGGGCAGCCTGAGCATTCGCTTCGGCTTGGGCTGGGCGAAATCCCACAGCTTCCACACTGGGCAAACTCCAGTGATGAAGTACAACCGCCAACTGATGCAGGCGATCATGTGGGATCGCATCAACATCGCTGAAGTAGTCGGCGTGCAAGTGATCAGCCTCGATCAGGCGCCAGAAGGTTACGGCGAGTTCGATGCGGGCGTGCCGAAGAAGTTTGTGATTGATCCGCATAAGTTGTTCAGTGCGGCGTAAGTTCTACCCATGTAAGAAGGGCAGCCGATCGGGCTGCCCTTTTTTGTTCTGAACACGATCAGTTATTTAAAGGCGCATTTGCGGGCGTCACCATCCTTGGTTGCACACTCATCACCATTCCAATTGCTACCGGTGGCTTGAACCGGAGTGTCGTTTCTGTAGCCAGCCGAGACGCCAAGGTCTGCCTCACCTTCGTATCGGCAGATGACAACTGAATTAGCAGTGTCTTTATCTTTAAGTCGGGCAGAAGTGAAGGTTACATCTTCGGCGCCTTGCGCATGAGTCACTGATATCGTTGGGCAGGTTGCAGCATAGGCAGTACTCATCATGGTCAGACCAAGCAGGGCGCCAGTGACAATTTTCAACTTCATCTTTTCGTACTCCGTTACGTAATTGGAGTGGAGATATTCACTTGCATCGTTATGACTGCCAACTGTCAGATCTGACAGTTGGTTAGTTCCAATCGAAATAAATAGTCGGGTTTTCAGTGTGAAGTCGAATAGTGAAGTGGCTATTCAACGATTGAACAATTCATTTAGGTGAGTGCGTAGAGAAGGGGATGCGCGGCGAGGAACATGCCGCCCAATACCCGGTCAAACCGGCAGTTTCGTCGCCGTTGTCCGGCGGCTGCTTTTCCCAAGAGGATGTCTGAATGAAGATTTCACGCGGTTTTGCCTTGGCATCGCTCCTGACCCTGGCCGCCGGGCCGGTGTTTGCCGGGTTCAGTTTGAACGACGTGGCCGGTGCGGTAGCGGGGATGCAAGGTGGTGACAAGGCGGCCGCTGCAGCGCCGACTTCGGAGACCGCTGGTTTGTTGAGTGCTTTGAGTGCGCTGGACGTCACGCCGGAGCAGGCCGTTGGCGGTACCAGTGCGATGCTTGGGCTGGCGAAGAATCAGTTGAGCAGCACCGACTACTCGCAACTGGCCAAGGAAGTGCCGGGCATCGACAAACTGTCCGGTGGCAGCGGCAATCTGGCGGCGCTCGGGGCTTTGCTCGGTTCGTCCGGCAAGTCCGCAGGTCTTGAAAATGCGCTGGGCAATGTCAAAGACACTAACGACCTGAACAACGCGTTCAGCGCGCTGGGCATGGACAGCGGCATGATCGGCCAGTTTGCCCCGGTGTTGCTGCAATATCTCGGTCAGCAGGGCGTCGGTGGTTCGCTGTTGAGCAGCCTGGGCAGCATCTGGGGCACCGGCACCGGCACTTGAGTCAGCCGCGCTCGTTGCGCAGCTCGACGATGCGCTGATCCTTCTCGGTCCAGAGCTGGTTGACCCAGTTCTGGACGCGCTGGCGAAACGCCGGATCTTTCTCGTAATCGCCCTGCCACAGCGCCGGGTCGAGTTCGCGGGTCCTGATGTCGATGATCACTCGCGGCACGTTGCCGCTGATCAGGTCCCAGAAGCCCGGGATCTTTTCCTGCGGATACACCACCGTCACGTCGAGCATCGCGTCGAGCTGTTCACCCATCGCCGCCAGCACGAACGCCACGCCGCCGGCCTTGGGTTTGAGCAAGTGGTTGAACGGTGATTCCTGCTGGGTGCTTTTCGCCAGGGTGTAGCGCGTGCCTTCCAGATAATTCACCACCGTCACCGGCTGGCGCTTGAACAGCTCGCACGCCGCTTTGGTGATTTCCAGATCCTTGCCTGCCAGCTCGGGGTTCTTTGCCAGAAAGGCTTTGGTGTAGCGCTTCATGAACGGGTAATCCAGCGCCCACCACGCCAAGCCCAGGAACGGCACCCAGATCAGCTCTTTCTTCAGAAAGAACTTGAAGAACGGCGTGCGCCGGTTGAGGGTCTGGATCAGTGCTGGAATGTCGACCCACGATTGATGGTTGCTGACCACCAGATAGGACGTGTCGCGGCGCAGATCGTCGCCGCCGCGAATGTCCCATTGCGTCGGGATGCACAGCCGGAAGATCAGCTTGTCGATTTCGGCCCAGGTCTCGGCGATCCACATCACCGCCCCCGATGCGTAATCCCGCCAGCGCCCGGGTGCGACCAGTTTGAGCAGGGCAAACACCATCAATGGCCCGATCAGGATCAGGGTGTTGAGCAACAGCAGCAGGGTGACGAAACAGCCGGTGAGCAGGCGGCGCATAAGCAACTCTATGAAGTGGCAGGGGCGAGCCATGATAAGCAGCTTCGCGCGACAGGCCAAATCGGCGCTGACGAATGTTTCACTTTTTGCCGGGTATGCTTCGCTCAAGATTGGATCTGAATGCACTGGCCTCTTCGCGAGCAGGCTCGCTCCCACAGGGGAATGCATTTCAAATGTGGGAGCGAGCCTGCTCGCGAAGAGGACCGAAGCGAACGAATAACTCGGCGCGTGTCTAAAACTCCAGTCCGCCGCCCTCAATTTCCAAGGAAGCCCCTTACGTGAAATCCCTCCTTGCTCTGTTTGCCCTCGTCGCGCTGCCGGTCATGGCCGCCGAGCCGACGCTGTACGGTCGCTACGAATACATCGCGCTGCCGGAAATCGGTGGCGAAGTGCTCAAGGCCAAGATGGACACTGGCGCGCTGACCGCCTCGCTGTCGGCCAAGGACATCGAGACCTTCACCCGTGATGGCGAAGACTGGGTGCGTTTTCGCCTCGCCACCAAGGACGCCAGCAACAAGGTTTTCGAGCACAAGGTCGCGCGGATCAGCAAGATCAAAAGCCGTTCCGACGAGGACGATGAAGAGCGCGACAGCAGCGATGTCGCCAAGCGCCCGGTGGTCGATCTGGAACTGTGCCTGGGCAACGTCAAGCGCACCGTCGAGGTCAATCTGACCGACCGCAGCCACTTCAACTATCCGCTGCTGATCGGCGCCAAGGCTTTGCGTGAGTTCGGCGCGGCGGTCAACCCGGCACGGCGTTACACCGCCGACAAGCCTGACTGCTAAGTGGTCTGATTGACGTAACCCCGGGCTTGGGGCACCGTTCGCGCACTAACTGCCACGGGCTCGGACGCCATGCCGCACATCCTGATTGTCGAAGACGAAGCGGCGATTGCCGACACACTGATTTTTGCCTTGCAGGGCGAGGGGTTCAGCACCACGTGGCTGAACCTCGGCGCGGCGGCGCTGGAGCATCAGCGGCAAACCCCGTCCGACCTGATCATTCTCGATATCGGTCTGCCGGACATCAGTGGCTTCGAAACCTGCAAGCAGTTGCGGCGCTTCACGGAAGTGCCGGTGCTGTTTCTCAGCGCCCGCGACGCCGAGATCGACCGCGTGGTGGGTCTGGAGATCGGTGCCGACGATTACGTGGTCAAGCCGTTCAGCCCGCGTGAAGTGGCGGCGCGGGTCAAAGCCATCCTCAAACGCATGGCGCCGCGCGCAACCCTGGAAGCAGGCTCAACGCTGTTTCGCATCGATGCCGAACGCGTGCAGATCAGCTATCGCGGCCAGCCGCTGAGCCTGACCCGCCATGAATTCCGCTTGTTGCAATGCCTGCTCGAACAACCTGAGCGGGTGTTCAGCCGCGAGCAATTGCTCGATGCGCTGGGCGTAGCGGCAGACGCCGGTTACGAACGCAGCATCGACAGCCACATCAAAAGCCTGCGCGCCAAGTTGCGCCTGGTGCGCGCCGAAGCCGAGCCGATCCAGACCCATCGCGGCCTCGGTTACAGCTATAGCCCGGGGCACAGCTGATGTCGCTGGGGCTGCGGATCTTTCTGGTGTACGTGCTGTTTGTCGGCCTGACCGGTTATTTCGTCCTCAACACGGTGATGGAGGAAATCCGCCCCGGCGTGCGCCAGTCCACCGAAGAGACGCTGGTGGACACCGCCAACCTGATGGCAGAAATCCTGCGCGACGATTTCAAGGCCGGCACCCTCAGCGAGAACCGCTGGCCGCAATTGCTCCGCGCCTATGGCGAGCGGCAGCCGCAAGCGACCATCTGGGGCTTGCCGAAAAATCAGGTCAACCACCGCATCTACGTCACCGACGCCAAGGGCATCGTCGTGCTCGACTCCAGCGGCGTCGCGGTCGGCCAGGATTATTCGCGCTGGAACGACGTCTACCTGACCCTGCGTGGCGAGTACGGCGCGCGCTCCAGCCGCAGTGATCCTGACGATCCGAGCTCTTCAGTGATGCACGTCGGTGCGCCGATCCGCGACAACGGCAAGATCATCGGCGTGGTCACCGTGGCCAAGCCCAACAGTTCGTTGCAACCCTACGTCGATCGCACCGAGCGGCGTTTGCTGTTTTACGGCGCCGGACTGATCGGCCTCGGTCTGCTGTTCGGTGCACTGTTGTCGTGGTGGCTGAGCCGTGCGCTACATCGTTTGACCGGTTATGCCCAGGCGGTCAGCGAAGGCCGGCGCGTGGAAGTGCCGCATTATCGCGGCGGCGAACTGGAGCAACTGGCGACGGCGGTCGAGCAGATGCGCACGCAGCTCGAAGGCAAGGCCTACGTCGAGCGCTATGTGCACACCCTGACCCATGAATTGAAGAGTCCGCTGGCGGCCATTCGGGGTGCGGCTGAGTTGCTGCAAAGCGAGATGCCGGCCGTCCAGCGTTTGCGCTTTGTCAGCAACATCGACAGCGAAAGCGCGCGGATGCAGCAGTTGATCGAGCGCCTGCTCAACCTGGCGCAGGTCGAACAGCGCCAAGGGCTGGAAGAACGGGTGGCAGTACCGCTGGCGCTGTTGGTCGCAGAACTGCTCAAGGCGCAGGCCGCGCGGATCGAGGGCAAACAACTGCGCGTCGAGCAAGCGATCGGCGAGGATCTGCTGTTGATTGGCGAGCCGTTTCTGCTGCGCCAGGCGTTGGGCAATCTGCTGGAAAACGCCTTGGATTTCACCCCGGCGCAGGGCCTGCTGCGCTTGCGTGCCGAGCGGGTTGGCGAGCAGATCGAGTTCCGCCTGTTCAACCAGACCACGCCGATTCCCGATTACGCCTTGCCGCGCCTGACCGAACGCTTCTACTCGTTGCCGCGCCCGGACAGCGGACGCAAGAGCACCGGGCTGGGGCTGAACTTCGTTGAGGAGGTGGTCAAGCTGCATGGTGGGGTGATGCGCATTGGCAATGTCGAGGGCGGGGTTGAGGTGGTATTGCGCTTGCCGTGAGACCCAGTTGCTGCCTTCGCGAGCAGGCTCGCTCCCACAGGAGAATGCATTCTCCACACAATCTCCATATTCCCCCCACACTCCCACCACAGCGCATCAGCAGACTCCCCCCATCCAAACAGGGAGAGTCCCATGAACAAGAATCTGACCATCAAGCTCGGCGCGATTGCCTTGTTGATCCTGCTGTTGCTGATACCGCTGTTGATGATCGACGGCATCATCGACGAACGTCAGCAACTGCGCGACGGTGTGCTCGAAGACATCGCGCGCAGCTCCAGTTACAGCCAGCAGCTGACCGGGCCGGTGATGGTAGTGCCATATCGCAAGGTGGTGCGCACCTGGAAAACCAACGAGAAAACCAACAAGCGCTACGAGGAGATCGGCGAAGCGCGCGGGCGTCTGTACTTTCTGCCAGAGCGTTTTGAACTCGACGGCCAGGTGCAAACCGAACTGCGCAAACGCGGCATTTACGAGGCGCGACTGTTCCACGCCGACAACCGCATCGATGGGCATTTTTCCCTGCCGGCGCAGTTGGGCATCAAAGAGAACTTTGCCGATTACCAATTCGACGCGCCGTTCCTGGCTGTGGGTATCAGCGATATTCGCGGCATCGAAAACGCGCTGAAACTCGAGCTCGGCGGCCAGCAACTGGACTTCGTGCCCGGCAGCGAAGTGGCCTGGATCGGCGAGGGTGTACACGTCACTCTGCCGGCGCTCGACGCCAGCAAAGCCACGCAACTGACCTTCGGTTTCGACCTGCGCCTGCAAGGCACCGGCTCGCTGCGAGTGGTGCCGGTGGGCAAGACCAGCAGCGTCAGCCTCGCCGCCAATTGGCCGCACCCCAGCTTCGTCGGCAACTTCCTCCCGGCCAAGCGCGAGATCAACGATCAGGGTTTCAGCGCCGACTGGCAGACCTCGTTTTTCTCCACCAACCTGCAAGAGGCAATGGAGCGCTGCGTCGCTGGCGACTGTGATGCACTCAACGGGCGCAGCTTCGGCGTGAGCTTCATCGATCCTGTGGATCAGTACCTGAAGAGCGACCGGGCGATCAAATACGCGCTGCTGTTCATCGTCCTGACATTCGCCGGTTTCTTCCTCTTCGAAGTGCTCAAGAGCCTCGCGGTGCACCCGGTGCAATATGCCTTGGTCGGTGTCGCGCTGGCGTTCTTTTACCTGCTGCTGTTGTCGCTGTCGGAACACATCGGTTTTGCGCTGGCGTATCTGTTGTCGGCGAGTGGCTGCGTGTTGCTGATCGGCTTCTATGTCAGCCACGTCCTGCGCAGCGCGCGGCATGGCTTGAGTTTTTCGGCGGGGCTGGCGGCGCTGTATGGCCTGCTGTACGGATTGCTAAGTGCCGAGGATTACGCGCTGCTGATGGGCTCGCTGATGCTGTTCGGTCTGCTCGGGGTGTTCATGGTGCTGACGCGCAAACTGGATTGGTACGGGATTGGTTTGAAACCGGCCAGGCCGCTGGAGTTTGATGTGGAGGCGATGCAATGAGCGGGTTGAGGGCTGAGCGCAGGGAAGTGGCGGTTCTGCTGACGCTGATTGTTGCAGCGCTGCCGCCAGAACCGAGGTGGTGCCATCGCTGGCAAGCCAGCTCCCACAGGATATATGCCGACACACAGGTCAGCGGTCTGTCCCGATTCAATGTGGGAGCTGGCTTGCCAGCGATGGGGGCAGATCAGGCGCCGCAGAATCAGGGCTTGGGCATTGTCGCCATCATGGACGGTCGCTGACTCACTTCAAAATACCAGTTGGCCAGTTGCGGATTGGCCGCGCGCCAGTCCATGTCCGGGAAGCGCAGATCCAGATAGCCCAGTGCGCAGGCCACGCTGATCGCCGCGACATCGAAATGGCTGGTCAGCTCGGCAATTGCTTCGTTTTCCAGCACGGCGAGGGCGCGGCGGATCTTGTCGCGCTGGGCGTCGAGCCATTCGTCCCAGTGTTTTTCCACCGGGCGCAGCACAGTTTCATAACGCACCATCACCGAGGCATCCATGATCCCGTCAGCCATCGACGCCAGGGTCAGGCGCCGCCAGCGCGCCGCACCTTCCCGGGGGATCAGCGGATTGCCGACGTGCTGCTGGTCGAGGTACTCGAGGATGACGCGGCTGTCATGGATGACATTGCCGTCGGCCAAGCGCAGGGCGGGGATCTTGCTCAACGGGTTGTCGGCGATCAGCGCCGGGTCCGGGCTGACCGGGCTGAGCACGCAGTCCTGCAGCGCGACACGATCCTGCTGACCGGTTTCGTGCAGCAGCACCATGACTTTGCGGACAAAGGGCGACAGGGTGTTGTGGTACAGGGTCATGCTGGGGGCGGACATGGGCAAGGTCTCGATCAGGACAATGATCGGGCAGCATAGCCTGCTCGCGTCCGGCGCAGAACCCATGTGGGAGCGAGCCTGCTCGCGAAGGCGTCGTGACAGTCGACTTTGATGTTGAATGTCTGGGCGCTTTCGCGAGCAGGCTCGCTCCCACAAGGGATTCTCAGCGTCGCGGCAGTAAACCTCTTATCGCCAGAAATGCCGGCACGCCAAGCCCGACCCAGCTCAACGCATCCCAGATTCCATCCCCCAGCAACGCCGCAAACAGCCCCGCCGCACTGAGCAAGGCGATCACGATCGGTGTGCTGAAAACCTTCCAGAAACTCGACTGACGCGGCTTCATGCCGAGGCCTCCGCCGCTTCCAATACAGGCTTGGCCGCCTTGCGCCGCACCACCCACAAATACACACCACTGGCCAGCACGATGATCGTCAGCACATCCAGCGTCGCCCAGAGAATCTTCATCGGCATGCCGCCGTAGTCACCAAAGTGCAGCGGCTGCGACATGCCCATGGCGTCCATGTACCACGGCCGTTCGGCCACGGCGGTGACCTGCAAGGTCGTGGCGTCGATCAGCACCGGCGTCAGCAGGTGCGAGGTCAGGTGCGTGCCGCCCTTCATGAATACCGAGTAATGGTGCTCGCTGGAAAAACGGGTGCCGGGGAAGGCGATGAAATCCGGTTTCATCCCCGGTGCGACTTCCTCGGCGATGTCGAGCAGCCGCGTGGCCGGCGCCAGTTGAGTCAGCGGCGGCGCATCGCGATACGGCGCGATCAGGGTGGTCAGTGCATCGTTGCGCCAGGCGGCGATGAGCAGGTCGGCGCAGGCGCTGATCACCCCGGTCACGCCCACCACCAGGCACCAGGTCAAAGTGACGACGCCGATCAGGTTGTGCAGATCGAGCCAGCGCAGTCTTGTCGACTTGTCCTGGCGCACGGTGCCAAATTTCAAGCGGCGCATGAACGGCAGGTACAGCACCGTGCCGGAGACGATCGCCACGATAAACAGCAGCCCCATGAACGCCAGCAGCAGCTTGCCCGGCAGCCCGGCGAACATGTCGACGTGCAGACGCAGGATGAACAGCATCAAACCACCGTTGGCCGAAGGGGTTTCCAGCGCTTCGCCAGTGCGCGCATCGAGCATGAAGGTGTGCGAAGAGTTCGGCTCGGTGTCGGCCGTCCTGGCCATGATCGCGAACGCCGCGTTCGGCTCTTCGTCGTCATAACCGAAGTACTGCATGACTTCGCCCGGGCGATGCTTCTGCGCCGCCTCGACCAGTTGCTGCAGGTTGAGTTGCGGCGTGTCGGCCGGCATCTCGCGCAGCTCCGGGGCGTTGCCGAGCAAATGATCGATCTCGTGGCTGAAAATCAGCGGCAGACCGGTCAGCGCCAGCATCAGCAGAAATACGGTGCAGATCAGGCTGGTCCAGGTGTGAATGAACGACCAGCGGCGGATGGTTTTACTTTTCATTGCATGACCTTCAAAAACACCGAAGCCGCCCGGTTCGGACGGCCTGGGAACAGGGCCTGTTTCAGCTCACTGGCTTACCACTTGTAAGTGGCGCTGGCGACGATACTGCGCTGGTCGCCGTAGTAGCAGTAGAAGCTGTCGCAGGTGGAAATGTAGTCCTTGTCGAACAGGTTGGTCGCGTTCACCGCCAGCGATGCACCCTTCAGACTGTTGTCCAGACGGCCCAGGTCATAATGCACGCTGGCGTCGAACACGGTATAGGCATCGGCCTTGCCCAGCCAGGTGTTGGCCTTGTCGCCGTAGGTGTTGCCGGTGTAGCGCACGCCGGCGCCAATGCCGAAACCGTCGAGCACGCCGGCGTGCCAGGTGTAGTCGGTCCACAGCGAGGCTTGTTGGTTGGGCATCAGTTGCAGACGATTGCCCTTGTCGACGCCTTTCTGCACTTCGGACTTGGCCAGGGTGTAGGCGGCGATGACTTTGAGGTTGTCAGTCACATCCGACACGGCCTCGAGTTCCAGGCCTTTGACCTTCACTTCGCCGGTCTGGCTGGTCACCGAAACGTTGTTGACGAAGGTGTTCACCGCGACGTTCTTCTGGGTCAGGTCATACACGGCGGCGGTCAGCAGGGTCTTGCTGCCCGGCGGCTGGTATTTGATGCCCAGTTCCCACTGCTTGCCTTCGGTTGGCTTGAGCGAGCCGGTCGAGGTGGCATCGGCGCCGGTGGTCGGCTGGAAGGATTCGGCGTAGGACAGGTACGGCACGAAGCCGTTGTCGAAGACGTAGCTGAGCGCCGCGTTGCCGCTGAATTTCTTGTCACGCTGGGTGTTGGTGGCGTCGCTCTGGTTGATGAATTGGGTGCTGGTGTGCACCCAGTCTTCACGGCCGCCGAGGGTCAGGCGCCACTGATCGAGGGCCATTTGGTCCTGCACGTAGAGGCCGGTCTGGTAGGTCTTCTGGTTGTAGTCGTAAAACGCCGTGGAGCGCGCCGGACGTACGATCGGCTGGCCGTAGATCGGGTTGATGACGTTGGTTTGCAGACCATCGCCAAAGATCGAGGTGTAGTTGGTGTTGCTGCGCTGGTGATCCAGACCCAGCAGCAAGGTGTGGCGAATCTCACCCGTGGCGAAGTCGGCCTGGAAGTTGTTGTCCACGGCAAACTGGCTGATGTCTTCGTCGACGCTGGTGCTGGTGCGGCCGACGTTGCCCTCTGCATCCACGGTGGTGAACGGATAGGAACCAGGGGTCAGCGACTGGAACGACAGGTCCGACTTGGTGTAGCGCAGGTTCTGCTTGAACTGCCAGACATCGTTCAACCGATGCTCGAAGGCATAACCCAGCGCATAGTAGGTGCGGTCGTAGTATTCCCAATCCGGATCGCCGAGATTCTTGTGATGGGAAATATCACCGAGCGGCGATTTGATCTTCGTGCCCTGGATCGGCAGAAACTGGCTGGTGATGCCGGTGTCATCGCGGGTGAACTGGCTCAGCAGGGTGAGTTTGGTGTCGTCGTCGATGTTCCAGGTCAGGCTCGGCGCGATGTTGTAGCGCTTGTTGTCGACGTGGTCGACCTGCGTGCCGCTGTCGCGCACCACGCCGCTGAGGCCATAGAGAAACTGCCCGGCCTCATCGATCTTGCCGGTGCTGGCGAAGTTGATCTGGCGGTGATTGTCGCTGCCGTATTGCAACTGGATTTCGCTGCTGGCTTCAGCGCTCGGGCGGCGGCTGACCATGTCGAGCAAACCGCCCGGCGGGGTCTGGCCGTACACCGACGAAGCCGGGCCACGCAGCAGGGCGAGGCGGTCGAGGTTCCAGGTTTCCTGTTTCGGGTTGGCGTACACGCCTTTGGGCAGCGGCAGGCCATCGAGGAACTGGGTCGGCTCGAAACCACGCACGCGCAGCCAGTCGGCGCGGGTGTCGCTGCCGTAGCTGCTGGCGGTGATGCCCGGCATGTAGCGCACGGCGTCATCGAGGCTGTGCACGCTGCGGTCGTCCATTTGCTGGCGGGTCGCCACCGAGATCGAACGCGGTGCTTCGACCAGCGCAGTGTCGGTCTTGGTGCCGGCGGCGGTGCGGGTCGCAGTGTAGCCTTCGACCGGGCCCCAGGCGCTTTCGAAGTTTTCCACACCGATGACCGAAGTTTCCGGCAGGGCCAGCGTGCCTTCCGGCACGGCCACCAGGGTGTAGGTGCCAGCGCTGCTCTGTTCCAGTTGCAGACCGGTGCCGCGCAAGGCCGCGCGCAGGGCTCCGGCGGCGTCGTACTGGCCGTTGACCGGGGCCGAGGTCTTGCCGGCGGCCAGCGCAGGATTGAGCGACAGAGCGAGGCCGCCCTGGCTGGCGATCTGGTTCAGGGTGGTCGACAGCGGCGCCGCCGGCAGGTTGTAGGCGCGCACGCTGGACGCTTGCTCAGCGGCGAGCAACGGGCTGCTGATCAGCGGCGTGCCGAAAGCGATGGCAAAAGCCAGCAGACTGGGGCGCAACAAGGTGTCTGGCGAACGGGACATACGGCGGCTCCTGAATGGAAATATTTCTCAATTGCCTGTGTGCCGGACGAGATTGGAAAAGTGATAGGGCTGGGTGGAAATTCTTTTTTGCAGGAAATGGTTGTGCGGCTGATGGCGCCTTCGCGAGCAGGCTCGCTCCCACAGGTGATCGCATGCCAATGTGGGAGCGAGCCTGCTCGCGAAGGCGGTTTTCCTGCCGACGCATTACTCAGGCTTGATATCAGCCTTCGCCACGGTGACCCAATACGGCGTATGCCGCTCGATCTGCACCGGCAAGGTTGGCAGCAACGCACTCAGGGCCTTGTCGGTGTCGTGCAACGGAAAGCTGCCGGTAATGCGCAGATCGGCCACTTCCGGCGCCACACCCAGATGCCCGCGACGATAGCGCCCCAGCTCGTGCACCAGATCGCCCAGCCGTGCGTTGTCCACCACCAGCATGCCGCGCGTCCAGGCATCCGCGCCGGGGGCGAGGGCGGCAATCGAGCCCAGCCCGTCACTGCGCAGCAACACCTGCTGGCCTTCGCGCAGAATCTGTTCTTGCGGATTCGCCTGGGCATGGGCCGCCACCGCTGACTGCAACACGCTCAGGCGGGTGCCATCGTCCTCGCGCTTGACCAGAAACCGCGTGCCCAGCGCGCGCATGCTGCCTTCGCGGGTTTCGACGATAAACGGCCGCGCATCGCCATGCCCGGTCTCGACGAGGATTTCGCCTTCCTGCAACACGATCAAGCGGCGCTCGTCATCGAAGCGTACGTCGACCGCGCTGTGGGTATTGAGATTGAGCAGGGTGCCGTCGGACAGGCGCACGCTGCGCTGTTCACCGGTGGCGGTGCGCTGATCGGCGAGCCAGTAATCCAGCGGCAGATAGCGCTCGCTGACAAACAGCCCGAGCCCGATGATCACCACGACACTGGCCAGCCCGCTGCCGAGTTTGCGCACGCGGCGGCGAATGCCTTCGCGCGATTGCAGCAACGCACTTCGGGCCGGGCCTTTGGCGACACTGAAGCGCTGATCGAGCATGCCCAACTGACGCCACGCGCGGGCGTGTTCTTCATGGGCCGCGTGCCATTTGGCGAATTCCTCGCGTTCCAGCGCGGTGCTCGAGTCGAGGGTCAATTGCCAGGCAATCGCCGCGTCCAGCACATGCGCCGGCACCGGGCGCGAACTGGCCGCCGTCATGTCGGCTCACCGTACAGGGCGATGTAACACTGGCGCAGGCCTTGCGCCAGATACTGCCGCACGCGCGGCACTGACACGCCGAGTTTGCCGGCGATCTCGCCGTGGCTGAGGCCGTCGAGGCGGTTATACAGGAAGGCCGCGCGCGCCTTGGTCGACAGCTTGCCGAGCAGGCGATCGATGGCTTTGAGGTCGTCGAGGATCATTTGCTGTTCTTCAACCGACGGCTGCTCGTCTTCGGGGATCAGCATCAGTTCGGTGAGGTAGGCCTGTTCCAGCGCGGCGCGGCGGAAGTAGTCGAACAACAGGCCTTTGGCGATCGCCACCAGAAACGCCCGAGGTTCGCGCGGCGTCAGCAGCTGGTCGCGGTTGAGCAGGCGCACGAAGGTGTCCTGGCTCAGGTCCTCGGCACGCTGCGGACACGCCACATTGCGCCGCAACCACGCCAGCAGCCAACCGCGATGGTCGCGATACATCGCACCGACGAGCTCACTGTGGGGGTTGGGCACTGACGACACCGGACATCACCGATTGGGAAATGTTAACTAACGAGAATAGTTCGCGATTCTGGCAGAGGTGGGAATGGTTAGCAATTGGCCACTGGTCAGGTGATGAATCAAGGGCAGCCCCTCACCCTAGCCCTCTCCTGGAGGGAGAAGGGACTGATCGGGGGATATTCTGGAGGTACATCGACCTGAACGATTTTCAGCGATTCCTCAATCGACTCGGTCTTTCAGGTCGATATAAGGCTTCAGACACCACGATCGGCTCCCTCTCCCTCCGGGAGAGGGCTGGGGTGAGGGGCTTTTGATCTGAATGATTCTAAAAGGACGGCGCCTGCTGCCTGCGCTTCCACTGACTCAACCGCTGCTGCAGCTGCAACGGACTGTAAATCTGCTGCGCCCGCGCGCGGCTGAACAGGATCAACGCCAACTCCGCCGTGGCCAGCGCATCGGCACTCGCGTTATGCCGCTCGAACACTTCAAGGCGAAACCACTCGATCCACTCATCCAGCCCGGCCTCGCGAATCTGCGCCTGCGGACACAGAAACGGCGCGATATCTGCCACATCCAGAAACACATGCTGCAGCTTATGCCCCAGGTGTTCTTTCACTGCGCGCCCGAGCATGTGCTGATCGAACGGCGCATGAAAGGCCAGCACCGGGCTGTCGCCGATGAACTCCAGCAACTCCAGCAACGCTTCCGCCGGGTCGCTGCCTGCGGCAATCGCATTCGGTCCCAAGCCATGAATCAGCACGCTGGGGCTGAGCTTCAATTCGCGACATTGCAGCGTGCGCTCGAACTGCTGACTGAAATCGATCGCGCCGTCCTCGATCACCACCGCGCCGATCGACAGGACCCGATCCTTGCTCATATTCAGGCCGGTGGTTTCCAGGTCCAGCACCACCCAGCGCTGCTCACGCAGGCTGCATTCGCTCAGCTCGGCAAGCGCCGGCAGATTCGCCAGCCGCTGCTGTAGATCCGCCGACACTACGAGACTTGACGGGCGCAGCCAGGAAAACAGGCTCATAGCTGATACCGCAAGCTCAGGCTGCTCTGCAGGCGTTGCGCCTGCCGCAGGGATTCACGCAGGATGCGCCGGTCAAGGTGATTGAGGCTGTCGGGATCGACGCGGTTGGAGTACGGCTGGTTCTCCCGGGTCTGGAGCTGATGCTGCTGCATGCGCGTTTGCTGAATGAAGTGATAGGCCTCTTCATACGCCGCGCCGTCGAGCGGCTCGATGACTTGTTTATCGACCAATTGGCGGAAACGCTCGAGGGTGTTGTTGGCGTCGATGCCGTTGGCCAGCGCCAGCAACCGGGCACCGTCGACGAACGGCGTCAGACCCTGAATTTTCAGATCCAGCGTGGCCTTCTCACCGTTCTTGCGTGCCAGCACGAATTCACGGAAGCGCCCAACGGGAGGGCGATTGCGCAGCGCATTTTCGGCGAGCATGCGCTGGAACAGACGGTTGTCACCGACCTGATCGAGGATGCCCCGGCGCAATTGCTCGCAGCCTTGCTCATCGCCCCAGACCACGCGCAGGTCGAAATAAATGCTCGAACCCAGCAGGTTCTCTGGCGTGGCTTCGCGGATGAACGCCGCGAAGCGTCGCGCCCATTCGGCCCGCGACAGACACAGCTCGGGATTGCCGGCCATGATGTTGCCCTTGCACAGAGTGAAACCGCACTGCGCCAGGCTCTGGTTGATCTGCTGGGCAATCGGCAGCAGCTTGCCGCGTATTTCTGCTGCGTGCGCGGCATCGCGCGCGTCGAAGAGAATGCCGTTGTCCTGATCGGTGTGCAGCGTCTGCTCACGCCGGCCCTCGCTGCCGAAACACAGCCAACTGAACGGCACACCCGGGTCGCCCTTTTCCGCGAGGGTCAGTTCGATGACCCGGCACACCGTGTGATCGTTGAGCAGGGTGATGATGTGGGTGATTTGCGTCGACGACGCGCCGTGGGCGAGCATGCGTTCGACCAGTTGGCCGATCTCGCCGCGCAAGGTCACCAGTTGCTCGATCCGTTGCGCGCTGCGGATGGTCCGGGCCAGGTGCACCAGATCGACCCGTTGCAGGGAGAACAGATCACGCTCGGACACCACGCCGCACAGGCGTTGATCCTTGACCAGACAGACGTGAGCAATGTGCCGCTCGGTCATGGCGATCGCCGCATCGAAGGCGCTGTGATCCGGCGACAGATAAAACGGTGATCGAGTCATGTGCTGTTCGATGGCGTCGCTGAAATCGCCGACACCTTCGGCGACCACATGGCGCAAATCGCGCAGGGTGAAAATCCCCAGCGGCGCCTTGTGCTCATCCACCGCGACGATGCTGCCGACCTGTTGCTCGTGCATCAGCTTCACCGCTTCACGCAACGGCGTCTCGGCGCTGCAGGTCACCGGATGACGCATCGCGAGTTCACCGAGACGAGTGTTCAGCGAGTATTGGGTTCCGAGGGTTTCCACGGCTTTTTGCTGGACTTGCTGGTTGACCTGATCGAGCAGGCTGCTCACCCCACGCAAGGCGAAATCGCGGAAGGCACTGGAGAGGGCGAACAGTTTGATGAACGCCAGCTTGTTCAGTTGCAGGCAGAAGGTGTCTTCGCCCGCCAGATGTTCGGTGCGCGTGGCGCGCTCACCGAGCAGCGCGGCCAGCGGAAAGCATTCGCCGGTGGTGATTTCGAAGGTGGTTTCGGTGCCGGGCTTGGTGATGTGCTGGCGTTCGCCGACCACCCGACCCTGTTTGACGATATAAAAGTGCTCCACCGGGCCGTCAGCCGGTTTGATGATGCTCTCGCCCTGGGCAAAAAAACGCAGCTGACATTGCTCCACCAGATAGGCGAGGTGGGCGTGTTCCATCTGATTGAAGGGCGGGAAGCGCTGGAGGAATTGCAGGGTGCCCTGAATGTTCTGCAACACCGCGGTTTTCCCTGCCTGGGTGAAGGCGTCCGCTTTGCTCATAACCATTACCGCAGTCTTTTTCGAATTGTTGTTGTCGGATCGTTGCCACCATGGTCGACCCCGGCGGGCAGGGTGCCCATTGGACGTAAGTCTAGGTTTTGCCACCATTGGCCGATTTTCGGAAATAACCTACGCAAAAGCTCGGAAAAGCTTGCGCTAGCCACTTGGAAAAAATTCCGACGAAGTGCACATTGAAGCGCTGTCCGGTGATGTCTGACGACTTGCCAGGGATTGTTTGAACATTTAGAGAGCGCCATGTCCGACCACGATATTTTGAGCGACGCCGAGCGGGAAGCGCTCAGCGCAGTGATGCTCGAACCTGATCTGCCGCCGCAGCGTGTCCTGATCGTCGACGACGACAAGGACGCCCGCGAGCTGTTGTCGGAGATACTCGCGCTGGACGGCATTCGCTGCATGACCGCAGCCAGCGGTGAAACCGCGCTGAAAATGCTCGATGAAAAGCCTTCGATCGGTCTGGTGATTACCGACCTGCGCATGGGCAATGTCGACGGCCTCGAGCTGATTCGCCAGGTGCGTGAATCGGTACGGGCAGCGATGCCGATCATCATCGTCTCCGGCGATGCCGACGTGAAAGACGCGATCGAAGCGATGCATTTGAGCGTGGTGGATTTTCTGCTCAAGCCGATTGATACGGGGAAGTTGCTTGAGTTGGTGAAACACGAATTGGGCATCGAGCCCTAGAAGCCCCTCACCCTAACCCTCTCCCAGAGGGAGAGGGGACTGACCGCGGTGAATGTTGGAGGTACACCGACCTGAATTTCATGAGTCGAACTCAGGAATTGAAACTTCCCCAATCTGCTCCCTTTCCCCTCTACCCCTTGGGGGAGAGGGCTGGGGTGAGGGGGATGGATCTCAAGCCCACCACAACAATCCAACCCACCTCACAAACAAAAAGGCCCTGATCTCTCGATCAGGGCCTTTTTCACTTCCAGCGTCAGCGCAAATTACAGACCATTCGCGGCCTTGAACTCACGACGACGACGGTGCAGCACCGGCTCGGTGTAGCCGTTCGGTTGCTTGGTGCCTTCGATGACCAGTTCGACCGCCGCCTGGAAGGCGATGTTGCTGTCGAAGTCCGGTGCCAGCGGGCGATACAGCGGGTCGTTGGCGTTCTGGCGGTCAACCACTGGCGCCATGCGCTTGAGGCTTTCCATCACTTGCTCTTGGCTGACGATACCGTGGCGCAGCCAGTTGGCGATGTGCTGGCTGGAGATCCGCAGCGTCGCACGGTCTTCCATCAGGCCGACGTCGTTGATGTCCGGCACTTTGGAGCAACCGACACCCTGGTCGATCCAGCGCACCACGTAACCGAGAATGCCCTGGGCATTGTTGTCCAGTTCGTTCTTGATCTGCTCTGGCGTCCAGCTTGGGTTCACTGCCAGTGGAATGGTGAGGATGTCGTCCACCGAGGCGCGCGCACGTTTGGCCAGTTCGGCCTGACGCGCAAACACGTCAACCTTGTGGTAGTGCAGCGCGTGCAGCGCAGCGGCAGTCGGCGATGGCACCCAGGCAGTGTTGGCACCAGCAAGCGGGTGAGCAATTTTCTGCTCAAGCATCGCTGCCATCAGATCCGGCATCGCCCACATGCCTTTACCGATTTGCGCACGACCTTGCAGGCCGGTGCTCAGACCGATATCGACGTTCCAGTTTTCGTAGGCGCCGATCCACTTCTCGGCCTTCATGTCAGCCTTGCGCACCACTGGGCCGGCCTCCATGGAGGTGTGGATTTCGTCGCCGGTGCGGTCGAGGAAACCGGTGTTGATGAACACCACGCGCTCGCTGGCGGCCTTGATGCAAGCCTTGAGGTTGACCGTGGTGCGGCGCTCCTCGTCCATGATCCCGACTTTCAGGGTATTGCGCGGCAAGCGCAGGACATCTTCGATACGCCCGAACAGCTCGTTGGTGAACGCCGCTTCTTCCGGGCCGTGCATTTTCGGTTTGACGATGTACACCGAACCGGTGCGGGTGTTGCGCCGCGAAGTGTTGCCGTTGAGGTTGTGCATTGCCGCCAGACAGGTCACCAGACCATCGAGGATACCTTCCGGTACTTCGTTGCCTTGGCTGTCGAGGATCGCATCGATGGTCATCAGATGGCCGACGTTGCGCACGAACAACAGCGAACGACCGTGCAGGGTCACTTCTCCGCCATTGGGCGCGGTGTAGGTGCGATCCGGGTTCATGGTGCGGGTGAAGGTCTGGCCGCCCTTGGACACGGATTCCGCGAGGTCGCCCTTCATCAGGCCGAGCCAGTTGCGGTAGATCACCACTTTGTCGTCGGCATCGACGGCGGCCACGGAGTCTTCGCAGTCCATGATCGTGGTCAGCGCCGCTTCCATGAGGATGTCTTTGACGCCGGCGGCATCGGTCTGGCCGACCGGAGTGCTGGCATCGATCTGGATTTCGAAGTGCAGGCCGTTGTGCTTGAGCAGAACGGCGATCGGCGCGTTGGCGTCACCCTGGAAACCGATCAACTGAGCGTCATCGCGCAGGCCGCTGTTGCTGCCGCCCTTGAGCGTCACGACCAGTTTGCCGTCAGCGATCCTGTAGCCGGTCGAATCGACGTGGGAGCCTGCGGCCAGAGGCGCGGCTTCGTCGAGGAAGGCGCGGGCGAAGGCGATGACTTTGTCGCCACGCACCTTGTTGTAGCCTTTGCCTTTTTCCGCGCCGCCGTCTTCGCTGATCGCGTCGGTGCCGTAGAGGGCGTCGTACAGCGAACCCCAGCGGGCGTTCGAGGCGTTGAGCGCGAAGCGCGCATTCATCACCGGCACGACCAGTTGCGGGCCGGCGGTGCGGGCGATTTCATCGTCGACGTTTTGCGTCGTCGCCTGGAAATCAGCCGCTTCTGGCAGCAGATAACCGATCTCTTGCAGGAAAGCTTTGTAGGCCACGGCATCGTGCGCCTGGCCGGCATGCTGCTGATGCCAGGCATCGATGCGCGCCTGGAAGTCATCGCGTTTGGCGAGTAGGGCTTTGTTCTTCGGCGCCAGGTCATGAATGACCTTGTCGGCACCTTCCCAGAATTGTTCGGCGGTGAGGCCGGTACCGGGAATGGCTTCGTTGTTCACGAAGTCGAACAGGACTTTGGCGACCTGCAGGCCACCGACTTGAACGTGTTCAGTCATTGCTTGCCTCACTCTGCTCAGCTATTTCGCTTTTCAGCTCGTCAATTTAACAATGAAGCTTCCGGCCATTTAAACCACAAACCTGCGGACCAGTACATGCCATTGCTGGCGGCTGGGCTAGGACCAATCAACGGCTTGGAGGCCTTGCTGACGGGGCTTTCAGGGTTGCGAAGGGCCTTGGGCAGACATCGATCCAGCGTTATGTAGTGCGCGCTGCGGCATACTACATGATGAGTTGCGCTTGTGAAAATCAGACTAATTACGTCGTTCTGCGACCTCATGACGCATTGCGGTCACGTCGCGGAACGGGATGTTCTCAAAAAAGCATTGGATTGTTCCAGCTAAATATCGAAAGTTGTACACATAATTACTGTTTGACTGCTATGGCGCGATTTGGCGTCTCCCCCTTTGCGATGAGCGAATCTGTGGCGAGGGGATTTATCCCCGTTTGGGTGGCGAAGCCGCCCCCTGCGGTCCGGCTGGCAGACCCAATTGGCAGGACTCACGACTGCTGCGCAGCCGGACGGGGATAAATCCCCTCGCCACAGGTCATCATCTGCCAGCACTGGGTCAGGCTGAATCAAGCCGCTTGCCTATACTTGCCCTTCGATAACAAAAGTCATGACAAGAGGGCTGCGCCATGGACCATCTCGTACTCACCGTTTTCGCCCCGGACAAGCCCGGGCAGGTCGAGCGCATCGCCCAATGCATTGCCGAGCACGGCGGCAATTGGCTGGAAAGCCGCATGTCACGCATGGCCGGGCAGTTCGCCGGGATTCTGCGCGTGGGCGTGCCGGCGGAGGCTTACGACGAACTGGTCGATGCCCTGCAAGCGCTGTCGGCCCATGGCATTCGGGTATTGATTGCCGAAAGCGGAGTGGAGCAGTCCTGCACGTGGAAACCGATCGCCATGGAACTGGTCGGCAATGACCGGCCGGGTATCGTCCGCGATATCACTCGGCTGTTGAGCGAGCAGGGCGTAAACCTGGAGCGACTGGTAACTGAGGTGCGCCCGGCGCCGATGAGCAGCGAGCCGCTGTTTCACGCCGAGGCGATTCTCGCGGTACCACTGACGCTGTCGCTGGATGTGTTGCAGGCGCGCCTGGAAACCCTGGCCGATGATCTGATGGTCGAACTGGTGTTACGCACAGAGGTTTAAACGTTCATAGGGTTATTCAGGTTTAACGTGCACCTGCCTGTGGATAACCTGTAGAGACAGACCGCCACGCCACGCCGGCCGTGGCTTTGCGCAGGTTGATCAAAAAATCGCCAACATTCAGTGACTTGCGCACAAACGGCGGGGATCACGCTGTGGATAAGCTTGGGAAGGAACGATGCAGGCCACGAGAACCGTGGCCTGCGGAGGTTTGTGCGTTTTTTGATCAGGCGCGCCGGCGCAAACTTATCCACGCATCAACGCTGTAGACCGCCAGACCGGCCCAGATAAACATGAACGCGACCAGCGTGCTGGACGACAAATGCTCGCCAAACAGCAGCACGGCTTGCAGCAACACCAGCGTCGGCGCGATGTATTGCAGGAAGCCGATGGTGGTGTAGGGCAAGTGGCGGGTGGCGGCGTTGAAACACACCAATGGCACCAGCGTCACCGGGCCGGCAGCCACGAGCCACCAGGCTTCAGAGGTGGTCCAGAAGGCCGGCTGCACACTCGTGGCAGTCTGATTGAACAGCAACCATGCGATCGCAATCGGCACCAGCATCCAGGTTTCCACTACCAGCCCCGGCAACGCCTTGACCGGCGCCTGCTTGCGGATCAGACCGTAGAAGCCGAAGGTCAGCGCCAGCGCCAGCGACACCCACGGCAAGCTGCCGACCTGCCACACCTGCTGCGCCACGCCGATGGCAGCGAGACCGACCGCGACCCACTGCATGCGCCGCAGCCGTTCGCCAAGGATCACCATGCCCAACAGCACGTTGACCAGCGGATTGATGTAGTAACCCAGACTCGCCTCGAGCATGCGGCCGTTGTTCACCGACCAGACATAGGTCAGCCAGTTGGCCGCGATCAGCGTGCCGCTCAGGGCCAGAATCGCCAGGCGTTTTGGATTGTCGAGCAGCTCGCGCAGCCAGCCCGGGTGTTTCCATACCATCAGTAGCAACGCACCGAACAGCGCCGACCACAGCACCCGATGGATGATGATCTCGACGGCCGGGACTTCGGCGATGGCTTTGAAATAGATCGGGAACAGGCCCCAGATGATGTAGGCGCTCAGGCCCAGAATGTACCCGCGACGCGGGTTGGCGGCTTGCATGCAGAATCCTTGCTCAGGCAGCTGACAAAGGAAGGATTGTAAGGAGATTTGTCTGCAAGTGAGTTGTGAATTTGTGAACACCGGACAAATGTAGGAGTGAGCCTGCTCGCGATAGCGTCGGGTCAGCCAACATCAAAGTTGAATGTCCGTCCGCTATCGCGAGCAGGCTCGCTCCCACAGGGTTCAGGTTTGAATCAGAAGAGTTTCAGCGGCTCTTCATTCAGTGCCGCCAGCTGCTCACGCAAGGCCAGCACCTGGTCGCCCCAATACCGCTCCGTGCCAAACCACGGAAAGCTGCGCGGGAATGCCGGGTCGTCCCAGCGCCGCGCCAGCCAGGCGCTGTAGTGCATCAGGCGCAGGGCGCGCAACGGTTCGATCAGCGCCAGTTCGCGCGGGTCGAAATCATGGAATTCGTTGTAGCCGTCCATCAATTCCGACAACTGCCCCAGACACTCCTGACGATCGCCGGCGAGCATCATCCAGATGTCCTGCACCGCCGGGCCCATGCGGCAGTCGTCGAGGTCGACGATATGGAACATCTCGTCGCGGCACATCATGTTGCCGGGGTGGCAGTCACCGTGCATGCGGATGTTCTGGTGCGGCGTAGCGGCGTAGACATCTTCGACGCGTTTGAGCAGGTCGCGGGCAACCGACTCGTACGCCGGCAGCAGACTCTTGGGAATGAAATTGCCTTCGAGCAAAGTGTTCAGCGAGGCATGGCCGAAGTTCTGCACGGCGAGGGCTTCGCGGTGCTTGAACGGCTTGGTACCGCCCACCGCATGCATGCGCCCGAGCAACTGGCCGAGGCGATACAGCTGATCAAGATTGCCCGGCTCCGGCGCCCGACCACCACGGCGCGGGAACAGGGTGAAGCGGAAGCCGGCGTGCTCATGCAGGGTTTCGCCGTTGTGGATCAGCGGCGCTACCACCGGGATGTCGATGTCGGCCAGTTCGAAGGTGAACTGGTGCTCTTCGAGGATGGCCTCGTTGGTCCAGCGCTGCGGACGATAGAACTTGGCAATCAGCGGCTCGGAGTCTTCGATACCGACCTGATAAACACGGTTTTCGTAGCTGTTGAGCGCCAGAATGCGCGCGTCGCTGAGGAAACCGATGCTTTCAACGGCATCCAGGACGAGATCGGGGGTGAGGGTTTCAAACGGGTGGGCCATGCTGACTCCTGCGCGCAGCAGGCTGCTGCGTCCGGCTCGGCATGGTAGCGCAGATGGCAGTGGGGGAGGTGGTTGGTGTCATTGCTGATGCCATCGCTGGCAAGCCAGCTCCCACAGGTTTTGCGCAAGACCTGTGGGAGCTGGCTTGCCAGCGATGAGGGTTTATCAGGCGCCGACAATCCCGCCGTCTTCGCGCGTAATCGCCATCACCGAAGACCTTGGCTTGCCGTTGGGCAGGTGCTCGGGGAAGGTCGAACCACCGTTTTCGCCCGGATGCTGGATGCCGACAAACAGGGTTTTCTGATCCGGCGAGAAGCTGATTCCGGTCACTTCACAACCCACTGGCCCGACCATGAAACGGCGAATCTCACCGGTCGCAGGATCGGCGCAGAGCATCTGGTTGTTGCCCATGCCGGCGAAGTCGCCAGCGTTGCTCGAGTCGCCGTCGGTGAGAATCCACAGGCGTCCGGCCTTGTCGAAACCCAGACCGTCGGGGCTGTTGAACATGTTCTGCGGGGTGATGTTCGATGAGCCACCCTTCGGCGTCCCGGCATGCACGCCCGGGTTGCCGGCGACCACAAACAGATCCCAAGCGAATGTCTTCGAGGCATGGTCATCGCGGTCGGTGCGCCAGCGCAGAATCTGCCCATAGACGTTCTTCTCGCGCGGGTTTGGACCGCCCACCGGTTGCCCGTCTTCACCGCGCTTGGCGTTGTTGGTCAGGGTGCAATAAACCTGGCCGTCCTTGGGGCTGACGACGATCCACTCCGGGCGGTCCATGCGTGTTGCGCCGACGACGCTGGCGGCGAGGCGCGCGTGGATCAGCACTTCCGCCTGATCGGCAAACCCGCTGCTGGCGTCGATGCCGTTCTTGCCGTGGGTCAGTTCGATCCACTGGCCCCGGCCTTTCGGGTGATCAGGGTTGCCGTCGCCAGCATCGAATTTAGCTACATACAACGTGCCGTGATCGAGGATGTCGCGGTTGGCTTTCTGATTGCGATGGTTGATGCGGTCGCGGCTGACGAATTTGTAGATGAACTCGCCACGTTCGTCGTCGCCCATGTACACCACAGCGCGACCATCGTCGGTCTCGGCGAGTGCGGCGTTTTCATGCTTGAAGCGGCCCAGCGCGGTGCGTTTGACCGGAGTCGATTGCGGATCGAATGGGTCGATCTCGACCACCCAGCCGTGACGGTTGAGCTCGTTGGGGTTCTTGGCCATGTCGAAGCGCGGGTCGTGCGGGTGCCAGTTGATGTCTTTACTGCTGGCGACAACGCCGTAGCGCTTTTGCGCGGCATCGAACTGCTGCTGGGCGTTGCTGCTGCCGAAGCAGTCGGTGAAGTTTTCTTCGCAGGTCAGGTAGGTACCCCACGGCGTCTTGCCGTTGGCGCAGTTCTGGAACGTGCCGAGGACTTTCTTGCCGTGCTTGTCGGCGGCGGTTTTCATCAAGTCGTGGCCGCGGGCCGGACCGCTGATGCGCAGCGGCGAGTTGCCGTGGATGCGGCGGTTGTAGCGCGAGCCTTGGACGAATTGCCACTGGCCGTTCTTGCGCTGCACTTCGATCACCGACACGCCTTCGCAGGCCAATGCCTTGCGCACATCCTCAGCTGACTGCGGCATGCCGCCATGCGGATATAGATAGCGATAGTTGGTGTATTCGTTGTTGATTGCCATCAGCGCGCGGTTCTTGTCGTCCGGGAAGGCGAACAGGCTCATGCCGTCATTGTTGTCGCCGAACTGCACTTCCTGTGCGGCAGCGGTGCCGTTACCGCTCGGGTCGAAGGCCGGGCCGTTCTTGTGCAACGGCTGGCCCCAACTGATCAGCACCGAAGACTTGTAGCCCTTGGGCAGGCTGATGGCGTCGGTGGTCGCCGCCGGAATGCTCTCGAAACCGAGCAGGCGGCTGTTGCCGGCGCTGACACTGGCGGCCATGACGCTGCGGCTCAGCAGGTTGCCGCCGAGGAACATCGCCGCGCCGCACAAGGCACCGGCGCTGATGAAACCGCGACGGCTGAGGCCGACCATTTTTTCCAGATCAGTGGATTGGTTTTCTTCTAATAGGCTCACATCAGGCTCTCTGCTTGGTTATGGGCAACACCTTAATGCGGGTCGATGACGCTTTTGTGGCAAGGGCTAATCAGAGCGGGGTGCCGATCAGCACGTTAGATGGTGCGCATTGCACGTGCACCGGATTGCCGACCTCCAGCCTGTGGCTGCGCAAGTGCAGCGGTTCGGCCAAGGCGCAAAGTGTCTGGCCGTTGGGCAGGGAAATGCGCACCTCGCTGGGACCGTCCTCGGCATCGAGGATGGCTTCGATGGTGCCGCGCAGGACATTGTGTCCGGGCGTTGCCGACTGATCGGCGCCGAGCAACTCAAGCCAGCCAGCCTTGATCAGCGCCATCACTTCGGTACCGACCTGCAATTCCAGATGCACGGTGCTGTCGTGGGTGATCTGTGCCTTCAGAGCAATGCCTTCGGCCAGTTCGAGGTGAATCAGATCATTGCGTCCCTGCGCCTGAATCGCTGCCACCGTGCCATGCAGTTGATTGCGCGCACTGGTCCTGAGCATCAGCCGCCCGAGAAGGTCGAGATCACTGGCGTCTTCCGCCGCTTCCAGCACCTGTGCCTGCAACGCCTGCAATTTCTGATACAGGCGCAGCACTCGCTCGCCCTCGCTGGACAATCTGGCGCCACCGCCACCCTTGCCGCCCACCACGCGCTCGACCAAGGGTTTCTGCGCCAGGTTGTTCAGCTCATCGATCGCATCCCACGCCGCCTTGTAACTGAGCCCCGCGCTCTTCGCCGCACGGGTGATCGAGCCTTGCTCGGCGATGTGTTGCAGCAGGGCAATGCGCTGCGGGCGGCGGACGATGTGCTGGGACAGCAGGGTGGGCAGGGACATGGCAGAACGCTTCTGGCTCGGGCGATGAAATGGACGTTGGCCACTTGCAACGCATGAGTCAAGCCTGACGCAAAGCCCCCTGTGGGAGCGAGCCTGCTCGCGAAAGCGGTTTGACCAACAACAGCTTTGTTGAATGTGATGCCCATTCGCGAGCAGGCTCGCTCCCACACGATATCTGTATTCGCTTCAGGTACCGGGTTTCGGCGTGCGGGCCAGGCAATACACATCGACCCGCGCCGCCCCTGCATTCATCAACAACCGCGCCAAAGCCTGAGCGGTTGCGCCAGTAGTCAGGACGTCGTCAACCAGCGCGAAATGGCGGCCACTGACCTGCGCGTCAGGCACCAGCGCAAAGGCATTGCGCAAATTGCGTTTGCGCGCCTTGGCGTCGAGATCCTGCTGGGCGTCGGTGTCCATGACTCGCCTTAGAAGCTGTTCTTCACAGGGCAGATCCAGAGAAACACTCAACCAGCGCGCGAGCATCGCCGCTTGATTGAATCCTCGCCGACGCAGTCGTTTATTCGCCAACGGCACCGGTAGCAACACATCAGGTCGCGGTAAGTCCTCGGCGAAGCGATGCTGCAGGTATTGGCCGAGAACGTCGGCGAGCAGGTGACCAAACGGCCATTTCGCGTTGTGTTTAAACCGTGTAATCAGACTGTCCACGGGGAAGCCATAAACCCAGGGCACGGCGACCTGTTCGAAGGCCGGAGGCTCTAGCAGGCATTCGCCGCAAGTCAGGCCATCCGCCGCCAGTGGCAAAGCGCAGCTCTGACAATGGCTGCCGAGCCAGGGCAGCTCGGTTTCACAGGCCTCGCACATTGGCATTTGTGCTTCTGCGGGCTCATCGCACAGCAAACAGGTCTGTACGATTTTTAAACAGATGTAAACCTGCTCCTTGTATTGCGGTTGACAGCGCATCGCTCTTCCTTAAATATGCCGAACATCCGTGTAGCGCCTGTGGGTATTCCGTTTCCCCCAGCGCCAGCCAAGCATAACCAAGGAATTGCCCATGAGCGCGAGCACCACCGCCACCCTGCGTCACGATTGGTCTCTGGCCGAAGTCAAAGCACTCTTCGTACAGCCATTCAACGACTTGCTGTTCCAGGCGCAAACGGTGCACCGCGCACATTTCAACGCCAACCGCGTGCAGGTCTCGACACTGCTGTCGATCAAGACCGGTGCCTGCCCGGAAGACTGCAAGTACTGCCCGCAGTCCGGGCACTACAACACCGGGCTGGAAAAAGAAAAACTGATGGAAGTGCAGAAGGTCCTCGAAGAGGCGGCCCGCGCGAAAGCCATTGGTTCGACGCGGTTCTGCATGGGCGCAGCGTGGAAACATCCATCCGCCAAAGACATGCCGTATGTGTTGAAGATGGTTGAAGGAGTAAAAGCCCTCGGCCTGGAAACCTGCATGACCCTCGGCCGTCTCGATCAGGAGCAGACCGAAGCGCTGGCCAAGGCCGGTCTCGATTACTACAACCACAACCTCGACACCTCGCCGGAGTTCTACGGCAGCATCATCACCACCCGTACTTACAGCGAACGTCTGCAGACGCTGGCCTATGTACGCGAGTCGGGAATGAAAATCTGCTCCGGCGGCATTCTTGGTATGGGCGAATCGCTGGACGATCGCGCCAATCTGCTGATCCAGTTGGCCAACCTGCCGGAGCACCCGGAGTCGGTGCCGATCAACATGCTGGTGAAAGTCGCCGGCACGCCGCTGGAAAACGCCGAAGACATCGACCCGTTCGACTTCATCCGCATGCTCGCCGTCGCGCGCATCCTCATGCCGCAATCCCACGTGCGCCTGTCCGCCGGTCGCGAAGCGATGAACGAGCAGATGCAGGCCCTGGCATTTTTCGCCGGCGCCAACTCGATTTTCTACGGCGACAAATTGCTCACCACCGCCAACCCGCAGGCGGACAAGGACATGCAGCTGTTCGCACGCCTCGGTATCCAGCCGGAGGCTCGCGAAGAGCACGCGGATGAAGTGCACCAAGCGGCGATCGAGCAGGCGCTGGTGGAGCAGAAGAGCAGCGAGCAGTTCTATAACGCTGCCATCTAAAAGCTGCACGGATTGCGCTGAAGGAATGCAAAACCCCTGTGGGAGCGAGCCTGCTCGCGAAAGCGGTTTGGCCGCGAATATCCATGTTGGATGTGACGCCCATTCGCGAGCAGGCTCGCTCCCACAGGGGATCTGTGTCATTTGAAAATCGAGGCCTGCATGTCATTCGATCTCGCCGCACGCCTTGCTGCCCGTCGTGCCGACAACCTTTATCGCCACCGCCCGCTGCTCGACTCGCCGCAAGGCCCGCAAGTCGTGGTTGACGGCCAGCCGCTGCTCGCTTTCTGCAACAACGACTATTTGGGCCTGGCCAATCATCCGCAGGTGATCGAAGCCTGGCGCGCCGGCGCTGAACGTTGGGGTGTCGGCGGTGGCGCGTCGCATCTGGTGATCGGCCACAGCAGCCCGCATCACGCGCTGGAAGAAGCGCTCGCCGATCTGACCGGGCGCCCACGCGCGCTGCTGTTCACCACCGGCTACATGGCCAACCTCGGCGCGGTCACTGCGCTGGTCGGGCCGGGCGATACGGTGCTCGAAGACCGGCTCAATCACGCTTCGTTGCTGGACGCGGGCCTGTTGTCCGGCGCGCGTTTCAATCGCTATCTGCACAACGACGCCGAAAGTCTGGTCAAGCGCCTGGAGAAAGCCACCGGCAACACGCTGGTGGTCACCGATGGCGTATTCAGCATGGACGGTGACATCGCCGACCTGCCGGCGCTGGCCCGCGCGGCCAAGGCCAAAGGCGCGTGGCTGATGGTCGACGATGCCCACGGCTTCGGCCCATTGGGCGCCAACGGTGGCGGCATCGTCGAGCATTACGGCCTGAGCCAGGACGACGTGCCGGTGCTGGTCGGCACCCTCGGCAAAGCCTTCGGCACCGCCGGGGCCTTTGTCGCTGGCAGCGAAGAGTTGATCGAAAGCCTGATCCAGTTCGCCCGCCCGTACATCTACACCACCAGCCAACCGCCGGCGCTGGCCTGCGCGACGCTGAAAAGCCTCGAGCTGTTGCGCAGCGAACACTGGCGCCGTGAGCATTTGCAGACACTGGTCCGCCAGTTCCGCCACGGCGCCGAGCAGATCGGGCTGGAGCTGATGGACAGCTTCACGCCGATCCAGCCGATCATGATCGGCGATGCCGGCCGCGCGGTGCGGCTCTCGCAAATGCTCCGCGAGCGCGGCTTGATGGTGACCGCGATCCGTCCACCGACCGTGCCGGCCGGCAGCGCGCGGTTGCGCGTCACGCTGACCGCCGCCCACAGCGAGGCGCAGGTGCAACAGTTGCTGGAAGGGTTGGCAGATTGTTTCGCCCGATTGTCGTTGGAGCCAAGCCATGCGTAATCGTCTGATCCTGCTGCCCGGCTGGGGCCTCGGCGTGTCGCCGCTGGAACCGCTGGCCGCAGCATTGCGCGGCCTCGACGAACATCTGCAAGTCGAGATCGAACCGCTGCCGGAGCTGGACTCCGCCGACCTTGAAGACTGGCTCGACGAACTCGATGCGCGCATTCCGCAGGAAGTCTGGCTCGGTGGCTGGTCTCTGGGCGGCATGCTCGCGTCTGAGTTGGCGGCACGACGCGGCGAGGCGTGCTGCGGGCTGCTGACGCTGGCCAGCAACCCTGCGTTTGTCGCCCATGAGCAGTGGCCGAACGCGATGCCTGGCGAGACGTTCGATGCGTTTCTTGCCGGTTGTCAGGCCGACCCGCGTACCACGCTCAAGCGCTTCGCTCTGCTATGTGCGCAAGGTTCACCAGACCCGCGCGGCTTGTCGCGCTTGCTGCTCGCTGGCGCGCCGGCCACCGCGCCGACCGCGCTGATGGCAGGGTTGGAGCTACTCGCGCAGCTGGATACACGCCAGGCGTTGCAGGGGTTTCGCGGCCCGCAGTTTCATCTGTTCGGCGGACAGGACGCGCTGGTTCCGGCGGAAGCGGCCGGCGCATTGTTCGCGCTGTTGCCGGATATCGAAATTGGTCTGATCGAACAGGCCAGCCATGCTTTTCTGCTGGAAGACCCGCATGGAGTCGCGGGCGCGATCCAGGCTTTTCTACATGAGTGCGCTGATGACTGATCTGTCCCTTGTGCTGCCTGAGGGCTTGCCCGACAAGCGCCAGGTGGCGGCGTCTTTTTCCCGCGCTGCGGCCAGTTACGACAGTGTCGCGGAGTTTCAGCGTGACGTCGGCACGCAGCTGCTTGAGCGTTTGCCTGGGAGTTTCATGCCGTCGCGGTGGCTCGATCTCGGTTGCGGCACCGGCTATTTCACTCGTGCGCTGGCCTCGCGTTTCACCCAGGGCAGCGGTGTCGCGCTGGACATTGCCGAAGGCATGCTTGATCACGCACGGCCGTTGGGTGGCGCTGAGCATTTCATTGCCGGCGATGCCGAAAGGCTGCCGTTGCAGGACGCGAGCTTCGATCTGATTTTCTCCAGCCTTGCAGTGCAATGGTGCGCCGACTTCGAGGCGGTGCTCAGCGAAGCCTTTCGCGTGCTTAAACCGGGGGGGATTTTTGCGTTTGCTAGTCTTTGTACAGGGACGCTGTTCGAGTTGCGTGAGAGTTGGCAGCAGGTCGACGGGCTGGTGCACGTCAATCGCTTCCGCGAGTTCGCCCGCTATGAACAGTTATGTGCCGGCAGTGGCATGCGCATTTTGGTGCTGGAGAATCAGCCGCACGTGTTGCATTACCCGGATGTGCGCAGCCTGACTCATGAGTTGAAAGCGTTGGGCGCACACAATCTGAATCCCGGGCGGCCGGGCGGTTTGACCGGACGGGCGCGGATTCTCGGGCTGATCGACGCGTATGAGCGGTTCCGTCAGGCGTCGGGGCTGCCGGCAACGTATCAGGTGGTATACGCCGTGTTGGAGAAACCTCTATGAGCGCAGCCTATTTCGTCACCGGTACCGACACCGATGTCGGCAAAACCACCGTTGCTGCCGGATTGCTCCATGCGGCGCGGTCGGCAGGCTTGAGCACGGCGGCGGGCAAACCGGTGGCATCGGGTTGCGACGTCACGCCCAAAGGCTTGCGTAATTCTGATGCCTTGGCGCTGCTGGCCGAATGTTCGTTGCCGCTGACTTATCAACAGGTCAACCCGGTGGCGTTCGAGCCAGCGATCGCTCCGCATCTGGCGGCGCGCGAAGCAGGTGTAGCGCTGACGGTGCAATCGCTGCTGGCGCCGATGCGCGGGATTCTGGCGATGAACGCCGATTTCACCCTGATCGAAGGCGCGGGCGGCTGGCGTGTGCCGTTGGCCGATCAGGACAATCTCTCTGACCTGGCGATTGCACTGAAGCTGCCAGTGATTCTGGTGGTGGGCGTGAGGCTGGGGTGCATCAGTCATGCTTTGCTGACCGCCGAGGCCATTGCCCGCGATGGTCTGCAATTGGCGGGGTGGGTGGCGAATATCATCGATCCGAAAACTTCGCGGCTGGAGGAAAACCTCGCGACCCTGGCCGAGCGCATTCCCGCGCCATGCCTGGGCCGGGTGCCGAAACTCAAGGCGTTGAGCGCCGAAGCGGTCGCCGAGCATTTGCAACTGGATTTGCTCGACTAAGCTTTTGCCTATGAACAGGCACTGTGCCATTAGTGTTTTTGACGGGTGTTTTGCTGGCGCGTCTGCTTCAATGGCGAGCATTGATCCTTTGCAGGGATGAGAGTGACTATGGAAATCTCCGGCAACACAGCTTTTTATGCGGGACTGAGCTCGATTCAGTCCGGGCAGAACCGCGTCGATCAGGCTGCCAGCCAGATCGCCAACAACACTATCGAACGTTCGGTGACCAGCCAGTCGTCCGAAGTGCAGGTCAATCGCCTGCGCGGTGTGGATCGCGCACAAGAATCGGATCTGGCGAGCAATATCGTCGAGCTGTCGCAGGGCAAGATCCAGGCAGAGCTGGGTGTGAAGGTGGCCAAGGCATCCGACGAAGTGCTCGGGACGATCATCGATACTTTCGCCTGATTGAGTTTGTTGTAGACCCCGAAACGCCGCGCCCTGTCGCGGCGTTTTTCGTTTAAGTCCTTCTTGCTCAACTAATCTTTTTACAACGCCCGTGGCTTATATCAAGTCGCGGCGATTTGTCGTCTCCGGCATTTGGAGAGCGTGATGACGAACGGCAAAAGATCGATGCTTGACAAGATTTCGGCGTAAACGTATGTTTCAAACAACTGTTTGACCGTCACAACAATTCAACACGGTCGTTCATTCCCGGTTACATCAGCAGAGGTTTATCGCTATGCCTGACTACAAGGCCCCCTTGCGTGATATTCGCTTCGTTCGTGACGAACTGCTCGGCTACGAAGCGCACTATCAGAGCCTGCCAGCGTGCGCAGACGCCACGCCGGACATGGTTGACGCCATCCTCGAGGAAGGCGCCAAGTTTTGTGAGCAGGTACTGGCGCCGCTGAACCGCGTGGGCGACATCGAAGGCTGCACCTGGAGCGAGTCCGGCGTGAAAACCCCGACTGGCTTCAAAGAGGCGTACAAGCAATTCGTCGAAGGCGGCTGGCCAAGCCTGGCGCACGACGTTGAGCACGGCGGTCAGGGCCTGCCTGAGTCGCTGGGTCTGGCGGTGAGCGAAATGGTCGGCGAAGCCAACTGGTCGTGGGGCATGTACCCAGGTCTGTCGCACGGTGCGATGAATACCATCTCCGAGCACGGCACCCCAGAGCAGCAGGAAGCCTATCTGACCAAACTGGTCTCCGGCGAATGGACCGGCACCATGTGCCTGACCGAACCGCACTGCGGCACCGACCTGGGCATGCTGCGCACCAAGGCCGAGCCTCAGGCCGACGGTTCCTACAAAGTTTCCGGCACCAAGATCTTCATCTCGGCCGGTGAACACGACATGGCCGACAACATCGTCCACATCGTACTGGCGCGTCTGCCGGATGCTCCGGCTGGCACCAAAGGCATCTCGCTGTTCATCGTTCCAAAGTTCCTGCCAAACGCCGATGGCACCATTGGCGCGCGCAACGCAGTGAGCTGCGGTTCGCTGGAACACAAGATGGGCATCCACGGCAACGCCACTTGCGTGATGAACTTCGACGGCGCCACCGGTTACCTGATCGGCCCGGCGAACAAAGGTCTGAACTGCATGTTCACCTTTATGAACACCGCTCGCCTCGGTACCGCACTGCAAGGTCTGGCTCACGCTGAAATCGGCTTCCAGGGCGGTCTGAAATACGCTCGTGATCGCCTGCAAATGCGCTCGCTGACTGGCCCGAAAGCGCCGGACAAAGCCGCTGACCCGATCATCGTCCACCCTGACGTGCGCCGCATGCTGTTGACCATGAAGGCGTTCGCCGAAGGCAACCGCGCGATGGTCTACTTCACTGCGAAGCAGGTCGACATCGTCAAATACGGCGTCGATGAAGAAGAGAAGAAGAAGGCCGACGCACTGCTGGCGTTCATGACCCCGATCGCCAAAGCGTTCATGACCGAAGTCGGTTTCGAAGCCGCCAACCACGGCGTGCAGATCTACGGCGGCCACGGCTTCATCGCCGAGTGGGGCATGGAGCAGAACGTTCGCGACAGCCGCATTTCGATGCTGTACGAAGGCACCACCGGCATCCAGGCCCTCGACCTGCTCGGCCGCAAAGTGCTGATGACTCAAGGCGAGGCTCTGAAAGGCTTCACCAAGATCGTCCACAAGTTCTGCCAGACCAACGAAGGCAACGAAGCCGTCCAGGAATTCGTCGCGCCGCTGGCTGCACTGAATAAAGAGTGGGGCGAGCTGACCATGAAGGTCGGTATGGCTGCCATGAAAGATCGCGAAGAAGTCGGCGCGGCCTCCGTGGATTACCTGATGTACTCCGGTTATGCCTGCCTGGCCTACTTCTGGGCAGACATGGCACGTCTGGCTGCGGAAAAACTGGCTGCCGGCACCAGCGACGAGGCGTTCTACACCGCCAAGCTGCAAACCGCGCGCTTCTACTTCCAGCGCATCCTGCCGCGTACCCGTACGCACGTGGCCACTATGCTGTCGGGTGCTGGCAACCTGATGGACATGAAGGAAGAAGACTTCGCGCTGGGCTACTAAGCCTTAACGCAGTCTGACGAAAACCGCTGCTCCCGTTAGGGGGCAGCGGTTTTTTTGTTTGCGGATCGCTCAGATAGTCGAGCTTCCGGCCGTTACAGAGACCGTGTGTGATCTGGATCACATTGTATGGGCTTGGCCGCACTTTGCAGGCACAATGCCATCTCTTTGCTATGACGGGTCGGAGCTTACCCTTGCCGCGTTCTTCCGCTGTACGTTTCAGCCATTTCCTGCCATCACTGCTGTTATTGCTTGCGGGGCTGGCGGCTGCGTACGTCAAAGACCTCAGCGTATTCTTCACGTCGCTGTTCAACGTCCTGCCGACATTGGTTCTGCTCCTCGGTGGCGCGTATTGCGCGGTGTATCGACGTCAGCGCGAACTGTTTCTGATGCTCACGGTGTACATCGCCTACTTTCTGCTGGACACCCAGACCGACTTTTACCGCGATAACGGCAAGGTCCGCGAAGACGCTGCGGTGGTGTTTCATCTGGTCTGCCTGCTGCTGCCGTTGTTGTTCGGGCTGTTCGCGGCGTGGCAGGAGCGAACCCATCTGTTTCAGGACATGGTCGCGCGCTTTGCCGTGCTGCTGGCATTTGGCAGCGTGGCGCTGGGACTGGAGCAAAGTTACCCACAGGCGCTGCTGCTGTGGTTGTCGGAGATCCGCTGGCCGGCGCTGCATGGGGCATGGATGAGTCTCATCCAGTTGTCCTATCCGGTGTTCATCTCGGCCTTCCTGCTTCTGGCCTGGCAATACTGGCGCAACCCGCGCCCGTTGCACGCGGCGCAACTGGTTGGCTTGCTCGGTGTGTTCTGGATGCTGCCGAAGACCTTCATTCTGCCGTTCACCCTGAACATCATGTGCAGCCAGGTGATGCTGATGATCGCCGCCGCCGTTGCGCATGAGGCCTATCAAATGGCCTTCCGCGACGAGCTCACCGGCCTGCCGGGACGACGTGCGCTCAACGAACGTATGCAGCGCCTGGGGCGCAACTATGTGCTGGCGATGAGCGACGTCGATCACTTCAAGAAATTCAACGACACCCACGGCCACGATGTCGGTGATCAGGTGCTGCGGCTGGTCGCCAGCAAACTGTCGAAAATCAGCGGTGGCGGTAGGGCGTATCGCTACGGCGGTGAGGAATTTGCCTTGGTGTTCGCAGGCAAGACCCTTGAGGAGTGCATGCCGCACCTGGAAGTGATCCGTGAATCGATTGCGTCTTACAGCATTCAGCTACGCAACCAGGAAAACCGCCCGCAGGATGATCAGCAAGGTCGCCAGCGCCGTAGCGGTTCCGGGGCTTCGGCGGTGTCGGTGACGGTGAGCATCGGCGTCGCCGAACGTGTCGAGCAGCGCACCCCTGAAGAAGTGCTCAAGTCCGCCGACCAGGCGTTGTACAGCGCCAAGGGCGCGGGGCGTAACTGTGTCATGGCATTCGGGCAGAACCGCCGTGGCGCGGTGCGCATGGACGCTGCTGCGGGTTGAGTGATGACGGCGCATTCAGCGCCTGCACAGTGATTGCCGCGCGTGGTGGCCAGCAGTAGGTTGAACAAATCTGCTGACGGAGAAGCCACCATGCCCGAGTACAAAGCTCCCCTGCGCGACATGCGCTTTCTGATCGATCACGTCTTCGACTTCCATACCAACTACGCCACTCTCGGCGCGCATGACGCCAGCCCGGACATGATCAGCGCGATCCTCGAAGAAGGCGCGAAGTTCTGCGAGAACGTGCTGGCCCCGCTCAATCGCAGCGGCGACGAAGAGGGCTGCCATTTCGACAACGGCGTGGTGACAACGCCTACAGGCTTCAAGCAGGCCTTCGCACAATATGTCGAGGGCGGCTGGCATGGATTGGCGGCCGATCCGGCTTACGGTGGCCAAGGGTTGCCGAGTTCGCTGGGGCTGGTGATTAGCGAGATGGTCGGCTCCAGCAACACGTCCTGGGGCATGTACCCCGGCCTGACCCACGGCGCGATGTCGGCGATCCACGCCCACGGCACCGCCGAGCAGAAAGACACCTACCTGAGCAAACTCACCGCTGGCCAGTGGACCGGCACCATGTGCCTGACCGAAGCGCACTGCGGCACTGATCTGGGCATCATCAAGACTCGCGCGGTGCCCCGGGCCGACGGCAGCTACGCGATCACCGGCAGCAAGATTTTCATCTCCGCTGGTGAGCATGACCTGAGCGACAACATCATCCATCTGGTCCTGGCCAAGCTGCCGGACGCACCGGCCGGAACCAAGGGCATTTCCCTGTTTATCGTGCCCAAGTTTCTGCCCGATGCAGCAGGCGAAGCGGGTGAGCGCAACGGCGTTTCCTGTGGCTCGATCGAGCACAAGATGGGCATCAAGGCTTCTGCTACGTGCGTGCTGAATTTCGATGCCGCCACGGGTTACTTGATCGGCGAGCCGAACAAGGGCCTCAACTGCATGTTCACCATGATGAACCACGCGCGGCTTGGTACTGGCATGCAGGGTCTGTGTCTGGGCGAGGCGAGTTTTCAGGGTGCGATCAAGTACGCCAACGACCGCCTGCAGATGCGCGCGCTGACCGGCGCCAAGGCCCCGGAAAAACCTGCCGATCCGATCATCGTCCACCCCGATGTGCGGCGCATGTTGCTGACCATGAAAGCCTTCAACGAAGGCAACCGCGCGCTGACCTATTTCACCGCGCAGATGCTCGACGTCGCGCACCTGAGCAGCGACGCCGAGGCGCGTCAGGAGGCTGAAGACCTGTTGGCGTTCCTCACGCCGATCTGCAAGGCGTTCATGACCGACACCGGGCTGGAAGTGACCAATCACGGCATGCAAGTATTCGGCGGCCACGGCTTCATTCGTGAGTGGGGCATGGAGCAAATGGTGCGCGATTGCCGGATTGCGCCGATCTATGAGGGCACCAACGGCATTCAAGCGCTGGACCTGCTTGGGCGCAAGGTGCTGGGCAGTCAAGGCAAGCTGCTGCGGGGCTTTACCAAAATCGTCCACAAGTTCTGCGCAGCGAACGCCGACCACGCGCAATTGGGCAGCTTCGTCGCGCAACTCAACGGGCTCAACCAACAGTGGGGCGACCTGACCATGAAGGTCGGCATGGCGGCCATGAAGAACCCGGACGAAGTCGGCGCCGCATCGGTGGATTACCTGATGTACAGCGGATACATCATCCTGGGCTACCTGTGGCTGCGCATGGCGTTAGTTGCGCAGGCACAGTTGGAGGCGGGCGAGGGTGAGGCTGATTTCCTCAAGGGCAAACTGGCGACGTGCGAGTTCTACTTCAAGCGTTTGTTGCCGCGTACGGCTGCGCATCAGGCAGCGATCGAGGCGGGCAGTGATTGTTTGATGAATTTGCCGGCGCAGGCGTTTGCTTTGTAGGGCAGATCGAAAGATCGCGGCGATCTTTTTCCGGTGACTAAAAATAACAAATCAGTCACCGGTTGACCCTATGTGTCGCAAAAGTTGTTGAGGTACACTCGGGCTCAGAAAATATCATTCCACGAACCACCTGTTTAGATCTTGCGAGGTTTGCCATGGCTGACTACAAAGCGCCGCTGCGCGATATGCGCTTCGTCCTCAATGAAGTGTTCGAAGTCGCCAAACTCTGGGCCGAGCTGCCGGCGCTGGCCGAGACCGTCGACGCCGAAACCGTTGAAGCGATTCTCGAAGAGGCCGGCAAGGTCACCAGCAAAAGCATCGCGCCACTGAGCCGTGCCGCTGACGAGGAAGGTTGCCATTGGGCGGACGGTGCCGTCACCACGCCGGCCGGTTTCCCACATGCTTATCAGACTTATGCTGAAGGCGGTTGGGTCGGTGTTGGTGGCGATCCGGCCTACGGCGGCATGGGCATGCCCAAAGCCGTGTCGGCACAGGTCGAAGAAATGGTCAACTCCGCCAGCCTGGCGTTCGGTCTGTATCCGATGCTGACCGCCGGCGCCTGCCTGTCGATCAATGCCCACGCCAGTGAAGAACTGAAAGCTGCGTACCTGCCGAACATGTACGCCGGCATCTGGGCCGGTTCCATGTGCCTGACCGAGCCGCACGCCGGCACCGACCTGGGCATCATCCGCACCAAAGCCGAACCTCAGGCCGACGGTTCCTACAAGGTCAGCGGCACCAAGATCTTCATCACTGGCGGCGAGCACGACCTCACCGAGAACATCATTCATCTGGTACTGGCCAAGCTGCCGGACGCGCCGGCCGGTCCAAAAGGCATTTCGCTGTTCCTGGTGCCAAAGTTCATGGTCAATGCCGACGGCAGCCTCGGTGCGCGTAACCCGGCCAACTGCGGTTCGATCGAGCACAAGATGGGCATCCAGGCTTCGGCGACCTGCGTGATGAACTTCGACGAAGCCGTCGGCTATCTGGTCGGCGAGCCGAACAAAGGCCTGGCCGCGATGTTCACCATGATGAACTACGAGCGCCTGGGTGTTGGTATTCAAGGCCTGGCCACGGGCGAGCGCTCTTATCAGAACGCTGTTGAATATGCGCGCGATCGTCTGCAGAGCCGTTCGCCGACCGGCGCGCAGAACAAGGACAGAGTCGCTGACCCGATCATCGTCCACCCGGACGTGCGACGCATGCTGCTGACCATGAAAGCCTCGAACGAAGGCGGCCGTGCGTTCTCCACGTACGTGGCGATGCAACTGGACACCGCCAAGTTCAGCGAAGATGCGACCACCCGCAAGCGCGCGGAAGATCTGGTGGCGTTGCTGACGCCGGTGGCGAAAGCCTTCCTGACCGACCTGGGTCTGGAAACCACCGTCCACGGCCAGCAGATTTTCGGCGGCCACGGCTACATCCGCGAGTGGGGCCAGGAACAACTGGTGCGTGACGTGCGCATCACCCAGATCTACGAAGGCACCAACGGCATTCAGGCGCTGGATCTGGTCGGGCGCAAGATCGTTGGCAGTGGCGGCGCGTTCTACCAGTTGTTCGCTGACGAGATCCGTCATTTCACCGCAACCGCCAGCGCCGATCTGGGCGAGTTCACCAAACCGCTGAACGGTGCCGTCGACACCCTCGACGAGTTGACCGCGTGGCTGCTGGACCGGGCGAAAAACAATCCGAACGAAATCGGCGCGGCCTCGGTCGAATATTTGCAAGCGTTCGGCTACACCGCTTACGCCTACATGTGGGCGTTGATGGCCAAAGCCGCGCTGGGCAAGGAAGCGCAGGAGGATTTCTATGCGAGCAAGCTGGGCACCGCGCGCTTCTATTTCGCCCGCCTGCTGCCGCGTATCCACTCGTTGAGCGCGTCGGTCAAGGCCGGTAGCGAGTCGCTGTTCCTGCTGGATGCGGCACAGTTTTGATCCTGTAGACGTCATGTAAGCATTTGCTTACGTGACGTGCTGCTGTTCTCCCATATCCGTATATTGGATCCACGGCTAATCTACATTTCATGGACGTCGCGCAGGAAGCGCAAAGTAAACAACACGGACACGTAGGATTCTGCCAGGGTGGCGGAGTGAAATGGATGTCAGGGAAACAGTCTGCAAAGCCCCGCTTCGGCGGGGTTTTCTTTTGCTTGAAGAAAAGTTTCAGGCGAGCGGATCAAGGGGCGGCTTCGTTTCGCGGTCGATCACCTCTTCAAGCAATGTCCGCAGCAATGCCAACGAGGCCTGCTGGCGTTGCACATCACGGCACACCAGGCCAACTTGCAACGGCACCCGTGGTTCGCTCAGCGGTTTCCATAGCAGATCTTCATCGTCATATTCCTTTTGCGAACGTCCCGGCAGCACCGTTGCCAGCCTGGTGTGCGGCAGGCTATCGAGAATCCCCAGCATAGTGTTCAACTCGGCCTGCACCTGCGGGCGTCGTCCGAGGCTGGTCAGTTGTGCCTGCCAGATCTGTCGGATCTGGAACTCTTCGCCGAGCAGCAACATGGGCAGCTCAGCAGCCTGGCGCATCGAGACCTTCTTGAACTCGCGCAAGGGATGGTCCGCCGGGATGACCAGCGTCAGTTCATCTTCGTACAGCAACACACCGTGCAGACCGGGTTGGCGCGGTGGCAGATAGCTGATGCCGATGTCCAGGGAACCATTGAGCAGACGCCGTTCGATTTCCAGCCCGGTCAGTTCATAGATTTGTACCACCAGATGCGGCTGCGCCTTGCGCACACGCTCGAGCATCTGCGGCACAAGGCTGGTGTGCACCGTTTGCAACACACCGATCGCCAGTGTGCGCAGTGCCTGACCCTTGAAACTACCCAACGCCTCGCGCGCCCGCTGCAAGCCATCGAGCAATGGCAACGCGTGGTTGTACAGCGTATGCGCAGCGAGGGTCGGCAGCAGGCGTTTACTGCTGCGTTCGAACAGGGTTACGTCGAGGTTCTGCTCCAGCTGACGGATCTGTTGCGACAGCGCCGGTTGCGAGATCGACAAGCGCTCAGCCGCACGGCCGACATGGCCTTCTTCGTAGACCGCGACGAAATAACGCAGTTGTTTGAAATCCATAAGTAGCGCTTATCGAAATGGCTGAGAAATCGAAATGGCCTGAAGCCGTTTGCGCGCCTAGTCTAACCGCATTCACAAGGCTTGCAGGGCCAGAAAGCGTGACGAGTTCCATTTGCTTCGTTCGTGATTACATAGGCAGTTCAAAAAACCTCCAGCGAGGTTTTTCCGCATGAATCTGTTCAGTTTGCGGCGTCAGACGCCGAGTCTGGATGACCTCTGCTTCGAGGCGGGGCCATCCGCTATGACCGACCATCTCAATGCCCAACGCCTGATGCCCAGCGTCGATCGGCCGCAACAAGTGTTCGTTCGCGGCCAGGGTTCATGGCTATGGGACAGCAACGATCGCGCCTACCTCGACTTTTCCCAGGCCGGCGGCGCCAACAGCCTTGGCCACAGCCCCACGGCGCTGGTCAAAGCCATCGCCAATCAGGCCCAGGCGCTGATCAATCCAGGCTTCAATCTGCACAATCGCGGCATGCTCAGCCTCGCCGAACGTTTGTGCGCCAGCACGTCCAGCGATCAGGCGTACCTGCTCAACAGTGGCAGCGAGGCCTGTGAGGCGGCGATCAAACTGGCGCGCAAATGGGGGCGGCTGCATCGCGGCGGCGCCTCGCGGATCATCATGGCTGAGCAGGGTTGTCATGGCCGCAGTCTGGCGACGATTGATCGAGTGCCATTCAACGACCTGCCGGCGCTGCATGCGGCGGTAGACGCGCAGACCGTGGCGATCATGCTGGAGCCGATCCAGAGCGATGCCGGGGTCATTCCCGCGACCGAGCATTACCTCAAAGGGGTCGAACGACTGTGCCGTGAACTGGGCATTCTGCTGATTCTCGACGAAGTGCAGACCGGTATCGGCCGCTGCGGCAGCTTGCTTGCCGAACAGTCCTACGGGATTCGCGCCGATATCGTCGTGCTCGGCAAAGGTCTTGGCGGCGGCTTGCCGCTGGCGGCCTTGCTGGCGCGGGGTAAGGCCTGCTGCTTCGCCACTGGCGAGCTGAGCGGCACCCATCACGGCAACGCCTTGATCACGGCGGCCGGTCTGGTAGTGCTCGACAGCATCCATGACCGCAGCTTCCTCCAGCACGTTAACGACAGCGGCCAGCATTTGCGCGAAGGTCTGTCACGACTGGCGCACCGCTACGGCCACGGCGAGTTGCGCGGCCAAGGCCTGTTTTACGGGTTTACGCTGTCCGACGAATGCGCCGACGCCGTCGTCCATGCCGCACTTCACGAAGGCCTGATATTGAACGCCGCGCAGCCTGACTGCCTGCGCTTCACCCCGGCCCTCACTGTCAGCAAAGCCAACATCGACGAAATGCTCCTGCGCCTGGGCCGCGCCTTCTCGCGAGTGCGCACCGCCCAAGTGCAATGTCGCAAGGGCATTGCCGTGTGAGCTGAGCAGCCCCAACCGATTACCCGAACCGTCTCGCGGTATAACGCACGCCCCACGCCTGATTCTTTTGGCGTGGGGCGTTTTTTTGTGGTGCTGGCGATCAAATAGCAAGCGTAATGAACCCTGACGAACGGCGCGTGTCGATTAGCTTGTATGGCTCAAGTGAGCCAACCCCCATTCAGGAGCTGCCCCATGGATTTCATTCGTATCATCATCGCTATTCTGTTGCCGCCACTGGGCGTGTTTCTGCAGGTCGGGTTTGGCGGGGCGTTCTGGCTGAACATTCTGCTGACGCTGTGCGGCTACATTCCAGGGATCGTGCATGCGGTGTATATCATCGCCAAGCGTTGAGTCCAGTGGCGTCTGATCAATAGCTATCGCGGGCAAGCCCGCTCCCACAGTGTTATGAGTGATCACAATTTTTGTGTACACCAAATAACCTGTGGGAGCGGGCTTGCCCGCGATTGGAGCGACGCAGTCTCAAAGTGAGGGCTCAGTCAGTTAGCCCCATCACCCGCCGATAAAACGTCCACTCCTGCTCCAGCGCATGTGCCTGGTTGGCCGCGCGGCGGAAGCCGTGGCGTTCGTCAGGGTAGTAATGCGCCTCGACCGGGATGCCGTTGTGCTCCAGCGCCGCGACCATGTCGCGGGTTTGTTGCGGCACGACCACCGCGTCCAGTTCACCTTGAAAGAAACTCACCGGCACGCGAATGTTGTCTGCGTGCAGCAGTGGCGTGCGGGAGGCATAGCGTTCGGCATCTCCTTCGGGATCGCCGATCAGCCAATCCAGATAATCGCCCTCGAACTTGTGCGTGGCCCGGGCCAGCGCGACCGGGTCGCTGACGCCGTAGAGGCTGGCGCCTGCGCGGAAAACCTGTCTGAACGCCAGCGCACACAGCGTTGTGTAGCCACCCGCACTGCCGCCGCGAATGAACGCGCGGTCACCATCGATCAAACCTTGGCCAGCGAGATAGCTGACCACCGCGCAGGCATCCTCGACATCCACCTCGCCCCAGCGCAGATGCAGCGCTTGGCGATATTCGCGACCATAGCCACTGCTGCCGCGATAGTTGAGGTCGGCGACAGCAAAGCCGCGCTGCGTCCAGTACTGGATGCGCGGGTCGAGTATCGGATAGCACGCCGACGTCGGGCCGCCGTGGATAAACACCACCAGCGGAGGTTTCGCTTCACCGCTCATGGCCGGGTAAAAGAAACCGTGCGCCTCGCCGGAGCCGCTCGGATAACGCAAGGTCTGCGGACGGCTGATGCGTTCGGCAGGCAATGGAGCCACGCCGCCAGCGAGGATTTTCACGGCATGCGACACACGATCAATGGCGATCACTGCCGACGGGCTGGTCGGCGATGCAGCGATGCAATAGATGAATTGTTGATCCATCGCCAAGTGGCGGAAGCGGCTGTAGTCACCGCTGAAATCTTCACTTCCAAGGGCCAGGCGACCGAAACCATCCTCGCTCCAACTGGCTAAAAATTGATCACCGACAGGCAGCCACGTGCAGCCGCCTAGCTGCCACGGCGCGGGCGCGTGATCGGCCGCGACGCTGGCCAGCGCTTTCAGGCCATCGGTCGTTTCGCCCCACGGCTGCCAGTAGCCGTCACGGTCCGTCAGGCAATAGAGCCGCCCATCAGCGTCGAATCGCGGCTGCTGGATCGACTCCTCCATCTGCGTACCGGCAACACAGCGAGGCGCAGAAAAATCGCCTTGCGCGACCATCAAGCGCGTCGAGGTCCACGGCTGATGCGGGCGACTCCACTCGATCCACGCCAGCCGCTGGCCATCGGGGCTGAGCGTTGGTGACGCATAAAAATCCGCACCCTCGGCCAGCACCTGTCGCGTACCGGTCGCCAGATCAATTGCCACCAGGCGATGCCGATCCTGCTGCTCTTCAACCGCCAATACCCGGCCAGCGGCGAATTGCAGATCGCCGTAGCGGCAGTCAGTCGACGTCAGCGCGACCGGCTCGCCATCCAGCGCCTGCCGATACATCTGCTGATCCGCTTCATTGACGAAAACCACCCCGTCAGGCGTCAGACAAAACGCACCACCGCCATATTCGTACACGCGGCTACGCACGCTGAAGCCGTCCGGCGTCAGACTTTTCGCTGCGCCATCGCGCCAATGCCAGATCCGGCATGCGGCATCCTCGGGGCGGTATTCATTCCAGAACACACCATGGGCGCCGAGCTGCAGTTCGGCGAAGTCGGTTCCGGCGGCGACGGCTTGGGCGGCGCTGAAAGGCTCAGCCCTTGGCGATGAGGCGTGAGTTTCGTTCATTGCGAAAGGCCAATTGTTCGATGGTTTGAGTGGCGGTCTCGGCTTCTTCGCGGGCCTGGAGAATCACGCCGTGATGTTCGGACTTGCTGCACACCGGGTCGGCATTACTGGCGTCGCCGGTGAGCATGAACGCCTGGCAGCGGCAGCCGCCGAAGTCCTTTTCTTTCTCGTCGCAAGAGCGGCACGGCTCGGGCATCCAGTCGTAACCGCGAAAACGGTTGAAGCCGAACGAGTCGTACCAGATGTGCTGCATGCTGTGATCGCGTACGTTGGGAAACTGCACCGGCATCTGGCGGGCACCATGGCAGGGCAGGGCGGTGCCGTCCGGGGTGACGGTCAGGAAGATGCTGCCCCAGCCGTTCATGCAGGCTTTCGGGCGTTCTTCGTAATAGTCCGGAGTGACGAAAATCAGCTTGCACGGATGCCCTTCGGCTTCCAGCCTGGCCCGGTATTCGTTGGTGATGCGTTCGGCGCGCACCAGTTGCTCCTTGGTCGGCAGCAGGCCAACACGGTTGAGCTGCGCCCAGCCGTAGAACTGGCAAGTGGCGAGTTCGACGAAGTCGGCCTCCAGCGCAATGCACAGTTCGATAATGCGGTCGATCTTGTCGATGTTGTGCCGATGGGTGACGAAGTTCAGCACCATCGGATAACCGTGGGCCTTGACTGCGCGAGCCATTTCCAGCTTTTGCGCAAAGGCCTTTTTCGAACCGGCGAGCAGGTTGTTCACTTGCTCGTCGCTGGCCTGAAAACTGATCTGGATGTGATCGAGCCCGGCCTTTTTGAAGTCGCTGATTTTCTGCTCGGTCAGGCCAATGCCGGAGGTGATCAGGTTGGTGTAGAAACCCAGCTGCCGCGCTTCATGGATCAGTTCGGCCAAGTCCTGACGCACCAGCGGTTCGCCCCCGGAAAAGCCCAATTGCGCCGCGCCCATCTCCCGCGCTTCGCGGAACACCTTGATCCATTGCTCGGTGGTCAGCTCTTTGCCCTGCTCGGCGAAATCCAGTGGGTTCGAGCAATACGGGCATTGCAGCGGGCAGCGGTAGGTCAGCTCGGCGAGCAACCAAAGGGGCAGGCCGACTTCAGGTTTCGGCGGTACTTGCACTGACGAATCAGGCAAGTTCGATCCAGTGCTGCGCACGGGCAACCTCCATGAATTGCTCGATGTCGTCACCGAGCTCGGGCACGCCGGGGAACTGCTCGTCGAGTTTGGCAATGATCGCCGCGACATCGCGTTCACCATCAATCAAGCCGCCGATCAGTGCGGCGCTGTCGTTGAGTTTGATCATGCCTTCAGGGTAGAGCAGCACGTGACCCTTTTGCGCCGGCTCGTATTGGAAGCGATAGCCCGGGCGCCAGCTCGGCACTTTGCTGCGGTCGAAACTCATAAGATGATTCCTTTATGCCAGACCCGTTGTTCGGTCACGCTGTGATACGGCGGACGGTTCAGTTCGTAGGCCATGCTCATGGCATCGAGCATGCTCCAAAGAATGTCCAGTTTGAACTGGAGAATTTCCAGCATGCGCTCCTGGCCTTCGCGGGTCTTGTAGTGCTCGAGGGTGATCGCCAGCCCATGTTCGACGTCACGCCGCGCCTGACCGAGGCGGGTGCGGAAATATTCATAACCGGCCGGGTCGATCCATGGGTAATGCTGCGGCCAACTGTCCAGACGCGACTGGTGGATCTGCGGCGCGAACAGTTCGGTCAGCGAGCTGCTGGCGGCCTCCTGCCAACTGGCGCGACGGGCGAAGTTGACGTAGGCATCGACGGCGAAACGCACGCCGGGCAGCACCAGTTCCTGGGAGCGCAATTGGTCCGGGTCGAGGCCAACAGCCTGGCCCAGACGCAGCCAGGCTTCGATGCCGCCATCTTCACCGGGTGCGCCGTCGTGGTCGAGCAGGCGCTGAATCCACTCGCGGCGGATTTCCCGATCCGGGCAATTGGCGAGGATCGCTGCGTCCTTCAGGGGAATGTTCACCTGATAGTAGAAGCGGTTGGCGACCCAGCCCTGAATCTGCTCGCGGGTCGCGCGGCCTTCGTACATCGCCACGTGGTAAGGGTGGTAGATGTGGTAGTAGGCGCCCTTGGCGCGCAGGGCCGCTTCGAATTCGGCGGGGGACAGCGGGGTGTCGGTCATGTCTGTTCTCCGGAAACAACCCTGGAAATCTCTGGTGTCTGTCAGGACGTCATCGCTGGCAAGCCAGCTCCCACAGGTTTTGTGTACGGCACAGATCCAGTGTGGGAGCGAGCTTGCTCGCGAAGAGGCCGGTCGCTACAACACAATACTCATGCCGTCGTACGCTACTTCAACGTCACGCCGCGCCAGTTCGGCACGCTCCGGCGAATCCTCGTCGAGGATCGGGTTGGTGTTGTTGATGTGGATAAGTACCTTGCGCTGCTCGGGCAACTGCTCCAGCACTTCGAGCATACCGCCGGGGCCGTTCTGCGCCAGATGGCCCATCTCGCGACCGGTGCGGGTGCCGACGCCACGGCGCTGCATTTCATCGTCATCCCACAGCGTGCCGTCGACCAGCAGGCAATCGCTGCCCGCCATGATTTCCAGCAACGGCGCATCGACCTTGCCCAGTCCCGGCGCGTAGAACAGCTTGCCGCCAGTGTTGAGGTCTTCAACGATCAAACCGATGTTGTCGCCCGGATGCGGATCGAAACGGTGCGGTGAATACGGCGGCGCGGCGCTGCGCAACGGCAACGGGGTGAAACGCAGATTCGGGCAGGCGGCTACGGTGAAGCTCTGGTCGAGCTCGATACGGTTCCAGTCCAGCCCGCCGTTCCAGTGGGTGAGCATCTTGAACAGGGGAAAACCGGTGCTCAGGTCTTCGTGAACCATGTCCGTGCACCACACCTGATGCGGGCAGCCTTCGCGCAGACTGAGCAGGCCGGTGGTGTGGTCGATCTGGCTGTCCATCAGGATGATCGCGCTGATGCCGGTGTCGCGCAGCGCCCGGCCCGGTTGCATCGGGGCGAAGCTTTGCAGTTGCGCGCGGATGTCCGGCGAGGCATTGCACAACACCCAGTTCACGCCGTCATCGGAAATGGCGATGGACGATTGGGTGCGGGCCTTGGCGTTCAGGCTGCCGTCGCGAAAACCTGCGCAGTTGACGCAGTTGCAGTTCCACTGCGGAAAACCGCCACCGGCGGCCGAACCCAGAATCTGGACGAACATGAACGCTCCATCATTTCAACGCGGAAAATAAAACGCCTCGGCGAGCCGAGGCGTTGCACTGCGATTCTGCGTAGGCAGAACTCAGCGGCTGGCGAAGTACATGGTGACTTCGAAGCCGATACGCAGGTCGGTGTAAGCAGGTTTGGTCCAGGCCATGAGATGTCTCCTTCTGAGGGTTGGGATAGCGCTATCCATAGTTATAGTCCACGGTAGCGCGGTGATGTTCCAATTAGTTAGGCGGCTATGTTACTCAAAATTTCAACGCCGTGACCCGTGAATCTTTGAGAAAGCTCCTTGCAGCCTCGGTAATGATCAGTTTGCCGCTTGCCACGGTGTGCCCGGCATCGATTCATTGGCCAGGCAATGCCAGCCACCCTCGGCATTGATCAGGCGCTGCGCAGCGGCCAGCAAAGCCTGGCGATCGAGTTGCCGGATCGCCGTGACCAACTGCTCCCGGTAATCCGACGAATGGCCGACAAGCTTGCCTTGCCAGAGGAGTTCGGCGGCATCCTTGGTGGACAGTGTGGTGTCGTCGAACTGATCGGCGAGGCTTTGACGCTGTTGCTCGAGGCTTGCTTCATCGAGCGTTTCGATCAACGCGGGAATGCTGTTGAAGAACTCCTGAATGTATTCGAGCAACTTGCCCGCCGGGTTCGTCGGCGATTGCACGCCAAACACAATCGCGGTCATGCCGTGCAATTGACGCAGCGCGCTGAACACGGCGTACCCCAATTGCAATTCGACACGCAGGCGCTGATAGAAAGGCGTCTGGTACAACTGAGCCAGAAGGCGCCACGCTGCTTCATCAGCGATGTCGCTGCTGGCAGTCGGGCAGATCAGCAGCAAGGCGTGTTCGCTGGAGGCCGTGTTGATCTGGCTCCAGTGGTACTTGCCTTGGGCGATCGGTGTCACCGGTAGCTGATTGTCCGGTGTGCCGGGAATGCGGCTCAGCGCCAGGCCCAAGGCTGACTGGGTTTGTTGGTTAAGGCCTAGAGCGAGGCCGTCCCAGCGCGAAGTTGTCCACAGCTGATCGGCGTCATCGCTGGTTTCAATCGTGGGCAGGCATTTCTCTGGCAACGCTTCGAGTAGTTGGCGGATCGGCATCGACGGTATCTGCACCTCGTCGCGCGGCGAATCGGCGTCGATCATCGTCAGACATTTCAGCGCATGCTCGAGGATGCTGGGCATCGGTTCCTGTAGTCCGGTCATTTTCAGCAGGCATTGGTTACCTGCGGCGCTGAAAGACAAGTCCACTCCGGCTTCGGACGCATCCTGTCGGGTCTGGCGCAGACTGCGCTGCAATCTTGCGCGCAGATCGGCGCTGGCCGCCGTCTCGACCTGCCAGCGCAGGTAAATCGCGCCCTCATCGCTGTTGTCCGGCAGCGCCTGGCTGAACTGCATCGGCGATCGCTCGCGACGACTGCGCGAGCGATCCTGGGCGAAGGTGCGCAGGCCACGGTGGGCGCTGGTCTGGCCGCGAATCAGCCCGGCGTTGGCCAGCGGTTCACTGGCGCGCAAGAAAGGATTCGCGGCGGGCAGATGCCAATGATCGCTGAAGTTATCCACAACGCCGATTTCGCGAAGGATGTGCTCAAGTGCGGCAGCGCCGGATTCGGACAGGCCGAATGCTTGCTGCTCAATGTCTAGGCGCGCCAGTTGCAACGCGCCGCTGACTTGCTGCTGGCGTTGAAGCAGGGCCGCGTATTCCTCGCGCCACGGCGTCCAGTCCTGCTGGGCGAAGAAGCTCAGCCAGTCCAGCAGGCGTTCGCGAATGGTATCCAGGCGGTCGCCGCCAGCATTGAATTGAAGATGCAGCAGCGCTTGGCCGGCGAACTGGTAGAGCGGCGTGGCTTTCAGGCTGTCAGCCAGATTCTGTTGATGCAGGTATGCGAGCAATCCACCAGGTTTTGCGCTATTCAACCAATGACAGAGAAAAGCCATCGCCTCGGCGGATGACTCGGGCAACGCGTCGAAAGCGAATAACAGGTTCGAGTGAGCGCCGACCTGTTGATAACTTTTCACTGCCAACGGTGGCGGTGCGGCCTGGGCAACTTTATCCCCAATCGGCAACACCGCTGCGAATTGCTGCGCCAGCTCCCGAAGCTCATCGATACTTTGTGGCCCGACCAGACTCAGGCTCATTTGCCCGGTTCGATAAAAGCGCTGATGGAGATCTTTCAGCGCCGACTGAAACCCAGGCGATTCGACCTGCAAGCTGTCCCGATTACCCGCATGAAACCCACGCAGCGGGTGCTCCGCTGGTAAACCTTCATACAAGGCAAACTGCTGTTGCGCTGTCGGATCCTGCGACCAGGCGACAAACTCCGCCTGCAGCACTTCCCGTTCACGCAGTTGATCGTCCCGATTCATCCGTGGCCGGGCGAGCATGTCTGACAGACGCTCGAGCCCCCCGCTGAAGGACGACACAGGCAACTCGAAGAAAAAATCCGTGGTGCGCTCACGGGTGCTGGCATTCACTTGGCCGCCGTGACGTTGCACGTAGGCCATCAGCCCTTCGTCTGTGGGAAAACGCTCGGTGCCGAGAAACAGCAAATGCTCGAGAAAATGCGCCAGCCCCGGCCATGCCAATGGCACGTCATGGCTGCCGGCCGCCACGCGCAACGCGGCAGCGCTGCGCTTGAGACCGGGCACGTGGCGCAGGGTCACGCGCAGGCCGTTGGCCAGGGTTTCAGAGTGGGGGCGGGGATGAGTCGGCGCGGGCATGGGCACTTCCAGAACAGTGAAGTGCCCATGCTAGCGGATTAGCGGCGGTTGAGCGCGCCGTAAAGCTCCGGGCGGCGATCGCTGAGATAGCGATTGGCCTGGCGTGAATCGTTCATCAGTTGTCGGTCCAGTTCGCCGACGATCAACGCCTCGTCCAGACCTGCCAGAGCGATGCGGCTGCCGTCCGGCGCGGCAATGCTGCTTTGCCCGCAATACTGGATATCGCCTTCATGTCCGCAGTAATTGGCGTAAGCCACGTAGCACTGGTTTTCGAAGGCGCGGGCACGCACGGTGACATCGGCAACGAAATCGAACGGAATCATGTTGGCCGTCGGCACCACGATCAGCTCGGCGCCGGCCAAGGCCAGGCGCCGCGCGTTTTCCGGAAACTCCAGGTCGTAGCAGATCAGGAAGCCGAGCTTCCAGCCGTTCAATTCAACCACCGGCAAGTCGGAGTCACCGGGGCTGAACATCGACCGATCGAGGTCGCCGAACAGATGCGACTTGCGGTAATTGCACAGGCGCTCGCCATGGGTGTCGATCAGTTGCACGGCGTTGTAGATCTGCCCGTCGGCGGTGCGCTCCGGGTAGCCGTAGACAATCGCCAGACCGGCAGCCTTGGCAATCCGGCCGATCTGCTGCGCCCATTCACCGTTATAGACCTCGGCCAGCGTGCCGACCGCTTCGGCGCCGATGTTGTAGCCGGTCATGAACATCTCCGGCAGCACCAGCAGATCGGCGCCTTTGGCCTCCATCGCTACTTGATGCAGGCGATGCAGGTTGGCGGCGGGGTCCAGTGGCAGCGGTGGACATTGGTAAACGGCTACGCGCATCGGGGAATCCTCTTACTCGGGCAGGGCGATAGGGCCGATGTCTTTGAACACATCACCCGGGCCGGGGTTCTCTTTATGTGTGGATCCGCCGAAATGTTTCATGATGCCCCACACCGCGTTGAGCGAAGTCTGCACCGCGCCTTCGACCCACGCCGGTGTCCACGACACGTCGTCGCCGGCGATGAAAATCCCGCGCTGTTCGGCCGGCATGTCGTCCTGCATGAAGTGCGCATACATGCGCTGGTTGTAGCGGTAATGGCCGGGCAGGGCGCCTTTGAAGGCACCGAGGAAATACGGATCGGCTTCCCACGACACGGTGATCGGATCGCCGATGATCCGCGCGGCGATGTCGACTTTCGGGTAGATCTTCTTCAGCGCGTTCAACGCCAGCTCAACACGTTTCTCCACCGGATGCGGGAGCATTTTCAACGCGTCGCTCATCCACGAGTACGACAGGCAGATCACCCCCGGCTTGTCGTCGCCGTTGTCGAACAGATAGGTGCCACGGGTCAGGCGATCGGTGAGGGTCATGCTCATCACGTCGCGGCCGGTCTCCGGATCCTTGTCTTTCCAGAATGGCCGGTCGACCATCACGAAGGTTTTCGACGACTGCATGTAGCGCGTGCGGTCGAGGGCCATCCACATCTTCTGCGAGAACAGGGTTTCATCGCATTCGATCTGAGTGGTCAGCAGCCAGCTCTGGCAGGTTGTCAGGACGGCGGCGTATTCGCGGGTGTCACCGTTGTTGTCGGTAACGGCGAAACGGCCTTGCGGTGCGTGAGCAATTTTCTTCACACCGGAACGCGGTGCGCCGCGGTGCAGGGATTTCAGGCTGGTGCCGGCCGGCCAGTGCACGCAGCGCTCCGGCACATGGCGCCAGATGCCCTGTGGCACCTGTTCGACGCCACCGACCACCAGGTGTTGGTGATCGTCGCAATTGGTCATCACCACGCGGAAGATTTCCAGCATCGAATTGGGGAAGTCCGAATCCCAGCCGCCGGTGCCGAAACCGACCTGCCCGAACACTTCGCGATGCTGGAACGACAATTTGGCGAAGGCTTTCGAGGTGGCGACGAAGTCATAAAAGGTCCGGTCGTCCCACAGCGGCACCAGCTTGTTCCACAGCTCTTTCAGGCGCGGCACATCTCGATCGCGAATGGCTTGCTGGATATCGGAGAACTGCGAACCGGCTTCCAGCGCATCTGCCCAGGCGTCAGCGACTTCCTGGAACAAAGCAGGAAGATCCTTCAGGCTTTCGGCGTAATAGGTTTCGCCTTCCAGATCGATCACGGTACTGCCCGAAGCACCGGTCAGCGGGTTGGGGAAAGGCTTGGTTTCGAGGCCGAGCTTGTCCACGTAGTGATAGAACGCCGTGGAGGACACTGGAAAGCGCATGCCGCCAAGCTCCGCGACGATGGCGTCGGTACCGTTGAAGGCTTGCGAGCGCAGACGACCGCCGAGTTTCGACGCCTCGTACACCACTGGCTTCAAACCGAGTTTCATCAGTTCATACGCAGCCACCAGACCGGCAATGCCCGCCCCGACAATCGCCACCTCAGCGCCATGGTGCTGCTCAGGAATGCTCCCCAGCCCGGCGGGATGCTCGATCCAGTCGTCAAACGCGAACGGAAAGTCCGGACCGAAAATGGTGACAGGTTTTTTTCCGTCTGCAGGATGGCGGTTGTTCTTGTTCATGGCTGACCTTGTTGGCGACCCGACGCAGGATTCGCGTCTGAGTATAGGAAAAGATGTCAGCCATTCTAGGGAGCGTGGAGCGCGTTAATAAGACGCAATGTGTCGTCGTTTTGCCTGATTGTTGTGCAGACTGACGATTGCAGGCTGCATACCGACCAAAATGTGGGAGCGAGCCTGCTCGCGAAGAGGCTCTGAAATTCACCCGAGAAGCTCGATCAAAATCTTAAACCGGCTGCCCCCGATCAATCTTGCTGCTCAGAATGATCGACGTCGTGGTCTTCTCCACCCCATCGACGCTGCCAATCTGATCCAGCAACTGATCGAGCTGCTCCGGCGAGTCGGTGCGCAACCACGCCACATAATCAAACTCGCCACTCACTGCACACAACTGCTGCACCTGCGCCATCGCACTCAAACGCCGCAACACGTCCTTGCCGGAACGCGGCTGCACCTTGATCCCGACGTACGCCTGCAAGCCACCATCGACCACACGCTGACCAAGACGCACGCCATAACCGGTGATCACTCTGGCCTTTTCCAGCCGGGCCAGGCGCGACGTCACCGTCGTGCGAGCAATGCCTAGCTGACGGGCGAGCATGGCCACGCTTTCGCGGGCGTTGATTTGCAGCGCGGCGATTAGCTGACGGTCGATTTCGTCGAGGATGGGTTGGCGGGTGTCTGGCAAGGTGGGCTCCGATGGCGTGGGCGATGAGATTGCCGATGGTACAGGGTCAAGCGCATTGGGGCATATTTGGAACCCATCGCTCGATGAGAGGGATAACGGCTGTGACGGTTGCTCTTGTCAGGTTCAAGGGCTATGATCGGTACGTCAGCACAGACCGGAACTTTGTAAGCAAAGGGTGTTGATTTCGGTGGCGCAAGCCACTCCTAGCCAGTGAGCGGGATAAGCGGGAAACCGTAAAAGGACAGGCCGATATTTCAGATTTACAGAAAGCCCCGTTGCGCAAGCATCGGGGCTTTTTGCTTTCTCTCACACGGATTTTTGTCTAACCGCTCAAAACCGCAGCTTAGGATCTTTCCTACAGCTCTGGTTAGGTCTTCCGAACATTGCGCCCGCCGAGACGAAACCCAACCACTCGCCCACAAAAAAGCCGCGCATCAAGCGCGGCTTTTCAATTTGGTGGGCCCACACGGACTCGAACCGTGGACCAAAGGATTATGAGTCCTCTGCTCTAACCAACTGAGCTATAGGCCCTCAGTAGGCCGCGGATTATAGCGACGGTTTCGCGGCTGTGCTATCCGAAAAATCCGATACGGTTATATGCAGAAACGTCGCGGCGAATTCGTCCGGGGGCAGCGGCAGGCTGACGATGTAGCCCTGGATCTGTTCACAACCTTCTGCGGCGAGGAATTGTTGTTGCGCCTGGGTTTCCACGCCTTCGGCAATCACGGTGAATTGCATGCTGCGGCCGAGCGCGATGATGGCGCGCACAATGGCCGCGTCGTGGGGGTCGTCAGGCAGTCCGCGGACGAAGGACTGGTCGATCTTGAGGATGTCCAGCGGCAGGCGTTTGAGATAGCTGAGCGAGGAGTAGCCGGTGCCGAAGTCATCGATCGCCAGTTGCACGCCGAGGTGTTTGAGCTGGTGCAGCACTGCCAGCGCCTCTTCGGCCTGGCTCATGATGAAATTCTCGGTAATTTCCAGTTGCAGTAAATCCGGCCTGAGGCGGTTGTCCTTGAGCAGTTGCTCGATGCGCACCAACAGGTTCGGCTGACGCAGCTGCGCGCCAGCGAGGTTTACCGAGAGCGGCCCGAGCGGTTGGTAGATTCGGCTCCACTCGAACATTTGCCGGCAAGCGGTCTCCAGCACCCAGTCACCGATCTGCAGGATCATGCCGTTCTCTTCGGCCAGCGGAATGAAATGCTCGGGCGGCACGTCGCCGAAGGTTGGGTGGCGCCAGCGAATCAGCGCCTCTGCACCGACCAGACTGTGGTCGACCAGGCTGATTTTCGGTTGGTAATAGAGAAACAGCTCATCGCGCTCGATGGCGCGGCGCAGTTCGTGTTCCAGCGCTACGCGCTCGCTGGCCTGGGCGGTGAGGTCGCGGGTGTAACTTTCAACGCGGTTACGCCCCTTGGCTTTGGAGCGGTACATCGCCGCGTCCGCGTTTTTCACCAGGGTGGCGACATCGCAGCCGTCGCGGGGATAGAGGCTGGTGCCGATGCTCGCGCTGATAAAAAACTCGTGTTCGCCGGCCTGGAACGGCGCACCGAAGCAGTTGAGCAGTTTCGTCGCGATGTTGTCGGCATCGCTGGCTTGCTGCAGGCCCGGCAGCAGAATGATGAACTCGTCGCCGCCCAGCCGCGCGACCGTGTCGATATCGCGCAATTGTTCTTTCAAGCGCACGGCGATGCCCTTGAGCAACAGGTCGCCGACCGGGTGGCCGAGGCTGTCGTTGATGTGTTTGAAACGGTCGAGATCGAGAAACAGCACGGCACCCTGGCCGCCATTTTCCTGCTGGCTGGTCAGGGCCATTTGCAGGCGGCTCTCGAACAAGGTGCGGTTTGGCAAGCCGGTGAGCGGGTCGTGGTGAGCCTGGTAATCAAGCTTGGCCTGCGCATGCTTGAGGCTGGAAATATCGGCGAACACCGCGACGAAGTGAGTGATGAACTTGTCGCGATTGCGCACGGCGCTGATGGTCAGCCAGCTCGGGTACAGCTCGCCGTTCTTGCGCCGGTTGGAAATCTCGCCTTGCCAGTGGCCTTCGTCAGTCAATTGGTGCCACATCGCCGCGTAGAAAGCGCTGTCATGCAGCCCTGACGCCAGCAAGCGTGGCGTGTGGCCCAGCGCTTCACTTTCGCTGTAACCGGTGATTTCGGTGAAAGCGCGATTGACGGCGCTGATGTGTTGTTGAGTATCGGTGATCAACACGCCCTCGGCGGTGCTCTCGAAAACGGTCGCGGCCTGCTGCAGTTTTTCCTGCATGAGATGGCGTTCGGTGATGTCGCGGGCGATGGTCAGCATGCAATCCTCGTCGCCGATCGGCAGCGGTCGACTGGACACTTCGCACAGGCGAATCTGCCCGTCGCTGCGACGGATGTGGCAAGTGAAGTCGCGGACAAACCCGTCGCGCTTTAGCAGATCGAGCATCTGCTTGCGTTCGTTGAGGTTGACCCAGATACCCAGGTCCAGTGTCGACCGATCCACCGACATGGCGCTGTTGAAACCGGTGATGCGGCTGAAACCTTCGTTAACCTCCAGCAGCAGGCCGTCGCTCTGGCGCGACAGCAACAGGCCGTCGGGCGACGCATGGAAAGCCTTGGCGAATTTCTCTTCAGAGGTTTGCAGTTGCTGTTGGGTTTCCTTGAGCTGGCTGATGTCGCGAACTACCACCACCAGCGCCGGGGTGGTGTCGAGGTCGAAAGGCTCGGCGGAAATCAGCCCGGTGAACAATTGGCCGTTGTTGCGGCGAAAGGGCATTTCCAGATTACGGATGCTGCCGGCCTGCAAACGCTGCAAGAGGCCCGGCCCGACCCCGGGAATGCCCCAGATATTGAGGTTGGTGGCGGTCTGGCCGATCACATCCTCGGCCCTGAGGCCGATCTGCTCCTCGAAGGCCTCGTTGACCTCCAGCAGGCAGCCGTCGGACAGGCGCGCAATCACCAGAATGTCCGGGCATTGCTCAAACACCGAAGCGAACTTCTGCTCGGACAGCCGCAGCGCTTCTTCGGTGCGTTTGATTTCGCTGATATCGATCATCAACCCGCGCATCACCGGTTCGTGGCCATGCTCGATCAGGCTGACAATGTCGCGCACCCACAGGCAGCGGCCGTCGGCGGTGATCACGCGATAGTCGACGATGTGATCGCGGCCCTGGCGCAGCGCTTCCCTGCAATAGTTTTGCGTGCGGGTCAGGTCGGCCGGGTGAATGATGTTGTGCCAGAAACCCGGAATCAGCCAGTGAGACTGTGGATACCCGAGCAGGTCTTCAGCATGGGGCGAAACATAGCTGTAGGTGAAGTCGCTCATCCGCGCTTCCCAAGCGATCGCCGACAAGCTCTCCACCAGACCGCGGTAGTGATATTCGCTGCTGCGCAATTCCTGTTCGAGGTCGATGCGCCGGGAGATTTCCGAGCTCAGGCGGCGGTTGATGCGAATCACCACGGCCAGCACCGTCATCAACAACAACAGACCGGGCAGGCCATACATCAGCAGATCTGACCAGAATGTGCGGTGGTCGAGCACATTACCGACCCAATGTTCCTGAATGCTGCTGATTTCCGCCGGTGTCATGTCGGCCAGGACTTTATCGAGAATGCCCACCAACATCTTGTTGTCGCGGGGCACGGCCATCGCCAGTTGATAGCGATACGGGGTTTCGCCGCTGACGTAGAGGCCGTCGAGTTTGAGCTGGCGCAGGCTCCAGACGCTGGAAGCCAGATCGCCGACCACCGCGTCCACTTCATCGGTCGCCAGGGCTTGCAGCGCCGAACTAACATTGGGCATGGCCACCAGATTCAGATCGGGATGGTGAGTGCGCAGCAGTTCGTGGGGAGCGTAGTTTTCCACTACGGCGATTTTCAGACCGTACAGGTCGTCGAGTTTGCGCGGCTGGGCCCCGCCGACATGGGCCAGAATGACGATCGGGAAGTCGAGGTACGGCCGGGTAAATGACAGGTAATTCTGGCGTTCCGGCGTGGACATGATTCCCGGCAGCAAATCGATCTTGCCTTTTTTGACCTGCTCCAGCACCACCGTCCAGCTTGCCGGTTCGATGGGCGTCAGCTTGATTGCCAGACGTTCACGGATCACCTCGATATAGTCGGCAGCCAGGCCCTGATAGCGGTTCTGATCGTCACGGAACTCGAAGGGCGGCCACGATGCATCAACACCCAGGCGCAAGTCAGGGTGAGCTGCCAGCCAGCTGCGTTCTTCATCGGTGAGAGTCAGCGCGTCAGCCGTGGCGGTGCAGATCATCAATGACAGCAGAAAAAGCACGGGCGCCAGTCTGGGCATAACGCTCTCGTCAGGGCTTGGGATGATTGTTTCGAGTGTAGACGGGGTACGCGACGGGGAGGGCGGAGCGGGGAATTTAATCTGCCATAAAACAAAACCCCCGGCCTGGGCCGGGGGTTCTGGTATCACTCGTCGAGGAAGGAGCGCAGATGCTCGCTTCGCGTCGGGTGGCGCAGCTTGCGCAGCGCCTTGGCTTCGATCTGACGGATCCGCTCACGCGTTACGTCAAACTGTTTGCCCACCTCTTCGAGCGTGTGGTCGGTGTTCATGTCGATACCGAAACGCATGCGTAGTACCTTGGCTTCACGGGCAGTGAGGCCGGACAGCACTTCGCGAGTCGCTTCCTTCAGGCTTTCCACTGTGGCGACATCGATTGGCGACTGCATGGTCGAGTCTTCGATGAAGTCGCCCAGATGGGAGTCTTCGTCATCACCGATCGGGGTTTCCATGGAGATCGGCTCTTTGGCGATCTTCAGTACCTTGCGGATCTTGTCCTCAGGCATTTCCATGCGTTCGCCCAGCTCTTCCGGGGTCGGTTCGCGACCCATTTCCTGCAGCATCTGCCGGGAAATACGGTTGAGCTTGTTGATCGTCTCGATCATGTGCACCGGGATACGGATGGTGCGCGCCTGGTCGGCGATCGAGCGAGTGATCGCCTGACGGATCCACCAGGTGGCATAAGTCGAGAACTTGTAACCGCGACGGTATTCGAACTTGTCCACCGCCTTCATCAGGCCGATGTTGCCTTCCTGGATCAGATCCAGGAATTGCAGGCCGCGGTTGGTGTACTTCTTGGCGATCGAGATCACCAGACGCAGGTTGGCTTCAACCATCTCTTTTTTCGCGCGGCGGGCCTTGGCCTCACCGATCGACATGCGACGGTTGATGTCCTTGATTTCTGCGATGGTCAGGCCGGTCTCGGTTTCCAGCGCAATCAGCTTCTGCTGGCAACGGATGATGTCCGGCTGCACGCGACCGATGGCTTCGGCGTACTTGCTCTTGCCTTTGGCCAGGGCGTCGGACCAGCTTTCGTCGACTTCGTTGCCCGGGAACTGACGCAGGAAATCGGCGCGCGGCATACGTGCATCACGTACGCACAGCTGCATGATCGCGCGCTCTTGCTGACGCAGGCGATCCAGGGCACTGCGTACACGCTCGACCAGGGCTTCGAATTGCTTCGGCACCAGTTTGATCGGCATGAACAGCTCGGCCAGGGCCAGCAACTCGGCAACGGCTGCCTTGTTGTGACGACCGTGCTTTTTCAGGGCCTTGCGGGTGATTTCCATCTGGTCGGCGACGGCACCGAAGCGCTGCGCAGCGATGACCGGATCCGGACCGCTTTCGGCTTCTTCTTCATCGTCAGAAGATTCGGCATCATCGTCGTCGGTATCGTCGTCGGCCTTGACGGCTTTCGGGTCAACCGGCGGCGGCACTTCTGCCGCAGGCGGCGCGATGCCGTCGTCCGGGTCGATATAACCGCTCAGGACGTCGGACAGGCGACCACCTTCGGTGGTGACGCGGGTGTACTCGGAGAGAATGTGGTCAACCGTGCCTGGGAAGTGCGCAATCGCGCTCATCACTTCACGAATGCCTTCTTCGATCCGCTTGGCGATTTCGATTTCGCCTTCACGGGTCAGAAGCTCGACCGTACCCATTTCACGCATGTACATGCGCACCGGGTCAGTGGTGCGACCGATATCGGTCTCCACCGCCGCCAACGCAGCGGCTGCTTCTTCCGCAGCGGCCTCGTCGGTATCGGCGTCGGCCAACATAAGGGCGTCCGCATCCGGAGCACTCTCGTGTACGGGGATCCCCATGTCGTTAATCATGCGGATGATGTCTTCCACCTGCTCCGGATCTGAAATATCCTCGGGCAGGTGGTCGTTGACCTCGGCGTAAGTCAGATACTTCTGCTCACGACCCAGTTTGATCAACTCAATAATACGAGACTGCTGTTGCGCTTTTCCGGACATAACACCCTATCCACTGAAGGTCTTGGCGGGCAAAAAACAAGCCGAGGATTATACCTGAGCTATGACCTCACGCGCCAGTTGAGGTCGGGTTTGATGCGGAAACATTGCGACTTAAAAGGTCGCGCAGTTGATTTTTCTCTTCGACGCTCAGTTCGCTTTGCCGCGCTTTCCTGAGTAACTGTTCGAGATTTCGCTCGCGTTGGCGGGCGGACAAGCTAGTAATGGTGTCGAAAAACTGTTGTTCAAGGTTATCTCCGTCAATCAGCCATTCCTTTTCTGCCAGCGCCTTGAGTAAGCGACCCTGTTCAGTACCGTGCCATCGCGCGATCAGCTGAAATGAGTTTAGCTTGGGATTCTTCTGTACGGCTTCGAGCAGGGCCACAAGCAGCTGGGCGTTGGTCTGATTTTCATCGGCAATGTGCCCGGCGTCTTCGACGCGCTTGGCCAGTTGCGGATGATGGAGCAATGTTCGCAGTGCCGTCAGGGTTGGCGATTCAACGCCAATCGGCGTACGCGGGCGCTGCTGTTCGCGATCGCCACCACGTTTGCCGTTCTTGTCCCACGGTTTCTTGTCCCACTTCTTGCCGCCGGCGCCGGGTTTCTTCGGCGTCCATTCCTGCTGCGGCACATACATGTCCTGTGCCTGCGGCTGATGGTAGTCGCTGTAGTCCGGCATGGCGTCATAATCGAAGCCCGGATCGTAGGCGGGCGGTGCTTCCTGCGGCGCACTCTGAACCAATTGGCTGACGGTCTCGCTGCTCAGGCCGGTAATCTCGGTCAGGCGCTGACGCATGAGGATGCGCAGGTTCGCTCCCGGCACCTTGTCGATCAATGGCGCGGCGAGGGTGGCCATGTGCGCCTTGCCCTCAAGTGAGCGCGGGTCGGCTTCTTCGGTCAGTTGCTGGAAAAAATAATCGGCCAGCGGCTGCGCGTGCTGATTGATGCGCGCCTTGAAAGCATCGGTGCCTTCGGCGCGAACCAGGGTGTCCGGGTCTTCGCCTTCGGGCAAAAACAGGAACCGCGCGCGACGACCGTCCTGCAGGCACGGCAGGGTCGCTTCCAGTGCACGCCAGGCTGCGTTGCGGCCGGCCTGGTCGCCGTCGAAGCAGAACAATACGTTCGGGACGACGCGGAACAAGCGCTTGAGGTGTTCTTCGCTGGTCGCGGTACCCAGCGTGGCGACGGCATTGCGCAAGCCTTGCTGGGCGAGGGCGATGACGTCCATGTAACCCTCGACGACGATGATTTCGTCGAGGTTGCGATTATTTTTGCGTGCTTCATAAAGGCCGTAGAGTTCCTGGCCTTTATGGAATACCGGGGTTTCCGGTGAGTTCAGGTACTTGGGCTTGTCGTCGCCCAGTACGCGACCGCCGAAGGCGATGATCCGTCCACGGGTATCGCGAATCGGGAACATCACGCGATCGCGGAAGCGGTCATAGCGTTTGCCGGTTTCGGCGTTCTCGATCAGCAGGCCAGCTTCGATCATGGCCTTCTGTTGCAACGTGTCGCTGCTCAGATGCTTGAGCAGGTTGTCCCAGCCCGGCGGCGCAAAACCGAGGCCGAAATCCCGAGCGATCTCGCCCGTCAGCCCGCGCCCCTTGAGGTAATCCACCGCAGCCTTGCGCGACGGATGACTCTTGAGTGCCTGTCGGTAAAAATCAGCGGCGGCGGTCAGCAGCGGGTACAGCGGCGAATCGGTCGGCTGGCGCGGCTTGCGCTCGCGACCGCTTTCTTCGCGGGGGATTTCCATGCCGGCGGCTTTGGCCAGATCTTCGACGGCCTGGGGGAAGTCCAGGTTGTCGTGATCCATGAGAAAGCCGAGGGCGTTGCCGCCGGCGCCGCAACCGAAGCAGTAATAGAACTGTTTGTCGGGGCTGACGCTGAATGACGGGGTTTTCTCTTTATGGAACGGGCAGCAGGCGGTGTAGTTCTTGCCGGCCTTCTTCAATTGCACGCGCGAGCTGACCACGTCGACGATGTCGGTGCGGTTCAGCAGGTCGTCAATGAAGCTCTGGGGAATCAGCCCGGCCATGGCGTTCTCGTCGTCTGCGCTGCAATAAATCCGTTGCGACAGGCCGTCGGACGCGGGCCATTGCTGGAAACGCACAAAAAGTGCGGCTCGACCGGTGTCGTCTGCGTAATCGCTGTCGGGAAGTGTATCTGCCGAAAATCCACTGACGTTAGTACCTATCAGTCTTCGACTATGTGAAAGTGTTGCGCTGAATCCGCTGACGGCCGATTGTCGACCTCGGATAGCTCAATAAAGCGGGCACGCATGCAGGTGCCTTGGGCTGATCGTCGTAAGAGGAATCAGTGGGTGTGCTCGTCAGTAGCCTTGAAAGGCTCGTCAGAAAAGACGTGCACCGCTGGCAAAAGAGCCAGGCCTGACGCGGTGAAGCAGATTTGTCTCGGTCGCATCGGCGGCGTCGACGGTGAAGCATCAAGCGTTTTACGCAAATGCCATTAGCCCGGCTGAGGGCCGGGCTTAGGCAAGAAGCTTGCTACGAACGTCTGTGGATTAGTACAGACGAACGGCGCGGCGCTGTTCGCGCTGAACTTTCTTGGCGTGACGCTTAACAGCGGCTGCTGCCTTGCGCTTACGCTCAGAAGTTGGCTTCTCGTAAAATTCGCGGCTACGAACTTCAGCCAGTACACCGGCTTTTTCGCAGGAGCGCTTGAAACGACGCAGAGCTACGTCGAAGGGTTCGTTCTCTTTTACTTTGACGGCTGGCATCCAGAGCTACCTTCATTCATTACCGGGGTCAACATCCTCGCGGCAAAAGAGCACTTGAAGACGTCGGTTTTTAAGGGTTGCGGATGTTAACCCCTCATCGCTCGGAATGCAAAGCCTCTGATCGAAAACCGCTGGTCGGGGCATCACGTGGCGACTATTATGCGCGCCTTCGAATTCAGCCTAAACAAGGCGCAAACCCATGCTAGTACTGGGATTAGAAACCTCCTGCGACGAAACCGGCGTCGCATTGTATGACAGTGAACGCGGTCTGCTGGCCGACGCGCTGTTCAGTCAGATCGACCTGCACCGTGTCTATGGCGGTGTGGTGCCGGAGCTGGCCTCGCGTGACCACGTCAAACGCATGCTGCCCTTGATCCGTCAGGTGTTGGCCGAGGCCGACTGTGTGCCGACCGAGATCGACGCAATCGCCTACACCGCAGGTCCTGGCCTGGTCGGCGCGCTGCTGGTCGGTGCATCCTGCGCGCAGGCGCTGGCGTTTGCCTGGGGCATTCCGGCGCTTGGCGTGCACCACATGGAAGGCCACTTGCTGGCGCCGATGCTGGAACCGAAACCGCCGGAATTCCCGTTCGTCGCTTTGTTGGTTTCCGGTGGTCATACCCAGTTGGTTCAGGTCGACGGCATTGGCCAATACAGCCTGCTCGGCGAGACGCTCGACGATGCGGCCGGCGAAGCTTTCGACAAAACCGCGAAGATGATGGGCCTCAATTACCCCGGCGGGCCGGAAATCGCCAAGCTGGCCGAGAAGGGCGTCGCAGGACGTTTCACCTTTCCGCGTCCGATGTGTGATCGCCCGGGTCTGGACTTCAGTTTCAGCGGCCTGAAAACCTTCGCCCTCAATACCTGGCAGCAATGCGTCAGCGCCGGGGACGACGGCGAGCAAGCCCGTTGCGACATCGCGCTGGCGTTCCAGCAGGCCGTGGTGGAGACTTTGACCATCAAGTGCAAGCGCGCCCTGAAACAGGCGGGCATGAAGCGACTGGTGATTGCCGGCGGCGTCAGCGCCAACAAGGCGTTGCGGGTTTCGCTGGAAAAAATGCTCGGCGATATGAAGGGTGATGTGTTCTATGCGCGCCCGGAGTTCTGCACCGACAATGGCGCGATGATCGCATTTGCCGGTTGCCAGCGCCTGAAGGCCGGCCAGCAGGAAAGTCTGGCAATCACCGTGCAGGCACGCTGGCCAATGGAGCAGTTGTCGGCGCTGTAATGAGCGACGCTCATGGACGGCAGTCAGAAATGCCGTTCGCGCCCGGCAAACAGGTCGCGTAGATTGCCGCGATGGCGCCAGACAATCAGCAAGGTCAGCGCGCTCATTGGCAGCAAGGCTTCCGGCTCCTGCCAGGCCAGCAATGGCAGGGTCAGTGGCGTGGCAATCAGCGCCGCCAGCGAGCTGGTGCGGGTCAGGTAAAACGTCAGTAGCCAGGCACATACTGCCAGCAGCGCGGCGGGTGGATACAGGCCGAGCAGCATGCCTGCGGCAGTGGCAACGCCTTTGCCGCCGCGAAAGCGAAAGTACAAAGGGAACAGGTGACCGATCACGGCGCACACGCCGATCCAGGCCTGATCCTGCACTGAAAGGCCCGCGCCCGAGGCGATCAGCACCGGCAGCAGGCCTTTGCACAGATCACCGAGCAGGGTCAGGATCGCCAGTTTGCGACCGGCCAGGCGCAGCATGTTGGTGGCGCCGGCATTACCCGAGCCACTCATTCGCGGATCCGGATTTCCGGTCAGGCGGCTGAGCAAAATGGCAAAGGACAGCGAGCCGAGCAGGTAGGCGAGAATCGCCAGTAACCAAAACATGCTAACTATTCCGGGCGAGGACGCCCTGATTCTAACGGCGCATCGCGCCCTTGTCGTGCAGCGGAGAGAAGTGCTTGGACAGAGTGTTTATCGAGGGCCTGGAAGTCGACACCGTGATCGGTGCCTACGACTGGGAGCGCGGCATCCGTCAGTGCCTGCGTCTTGATCTGAGCTTCGCCTGGGACAATCGCCCGGCCGCCGCCGGTGACGACCTGACCCTGGCGCTCGATTACGCCAGTGTTTCCACGCGCATTCAGGCCTTCGCCGAGCAGGCGCAGTTCCAGCTGGTCGAAACCTTCGCCGAGCGTCTGGTTGAAGTGCTCATGGCCGAATTCAAGATCACTTGGGTGCGACTGAAACTGACCAAGCCGGGCGCCGTTCCAGCGGCCAAGGGTGGTGTGGGTGTGGAGATCGAGCGCGGATGTCGCTGACTCAGGTCTACCTCGGGCTCGGTAGCAATATCGAGCGTGAAACCCATTTGCGCGCCGGTCTCGATGCGCTGGCCACGTTCCTGGTGGATATCCGTTGTTCGGCGGTGTTCGAGAGCCAACCGGTGGGCATCAAGAGCGGGCCGTTCTTCAATTTTGTGGTCTCGGCCTACACGGACCTGCCATTGATAGAGCTTGATCGCCGTTTGAAATTCATCGAGGCGGACAACGGTCGTTATGCCCCGGATCGCAAAGGTCTGCCGCTGGATATCGACGTGCTGCTGTATGGCGATCTGGTGGGTAATTTCGATGGATTGATGCTGCCGCGTGCTGAAATCCTGAAAAATGCCTTTGTGCTGTGGCCGCTGTCGTTGATTGCGCCGGATCGGGTGCATCCGGGAGTGGGCAAGAGCTTTGCGATGTTGTGGGCTGAAGCGCAGATTGATCAGGTGTTGGCGCCGGTTGCGTTCGAATGGCGGGGGGAGCAGCTCACGCCTTCGGATTTGCGGTGATATCAAATGCGCTTTCGCGAGCAGGCTCGCTCCCACATTGGATCGAGGTCTCATGTGGGAGCGAGCCTGCTCGCGAAGTTTTTTATCAGGCTGTCGCCGCCTCTTTGTAGGCTTTCAACGCCTTCAGTCGTTCCCGCTTCAGCGCTTCGCCCAGTTCCGGCCCCTTGAATCCCTGCTCCAGCAACGGCTGCACCGCCACCGCTCGCGCAGCCTTCGCCGCTCCGCGCAAATAATCGGCCTGTGGATAACTGCGCTGCTCCAGGCCCTTGCGGCCACGGGCGTCCATCTCGCACGCGGCGATAAATTCCTCGAAGCGCTGTGGCCGGCGATAGATATCGAAACTTTGCAGCAACTCCAACAGCGTCGAGGCTTTCAACTCGAGCGCCCGGTGCCCATGGGTGTGGTACTGCCCCACCAGCAGCGCCAGTTCCTGACAGTCCTTGGGGACCTTGAAGCGCTCGTTGACCGCTTTGATCAGCTTCAGCCCGGTGTGCTCATGGGCGATATGCCTGGGCCACTCATCTTCCGGCGTCAGGCCTTTGCCCAAGTCATGCAGCAGGCAGGCCCAGCGCACTGTCAGTGGTTGTTTGTGCTGGGCTGATTGCTCCAGCACGCTCAGGGTGTGCAGGCCTGTGTCAATTTCCGGGTGATGGGTCTCTGGCTGCGGCACGCCGAACAAGGCGTCGACTTCCGGCAATAGCTCTTTGAGTGCGCCACAGTCGCGCAAGACCTGGATGAACACCTGTGGATGATCTTCCATCAGTGCCCGGGAAATCTCCTTCCAGCTACGTTCGGCAGTCAGCGCCTGCAATTCGCCGGACTCACTGAGCTGGCGCATCAAGTCCATGGTTTCATCGGCGACCGTAAAGCCCAATCCTGCGTAGCGCGCAGCAAAACGGGCAACACGCAGGACACGGAGCGGATCTTCGGCGAATGCCGGGGATACATGGCGCAGGATTCGCGCTTCAAGATCGCGCTGGCCATGGTACGGATCGGTAAGGTTGAGCTGATCGTCCTCGGCCATGGCATTGATCGTCAGGTCGCGGCGAATCAGGTCTTCTTCAAGCGTCACTTCGGGACTTGCGTAGAAGGTGAAGCCGCCGTAACCCCGGCCACTCTTGCGTTCCGTACGGGCGAGGGCATATTCCTCACCGGTTTTGGGGTGCAGAAACACCGGAAAATCGGCGCCAACCGGGCGGTATCCCTTGGCGAGCATTTCCTCCGTGGTGGCGCCCACCACGACCCTGTCGATGTCAGTGACCGGCAACCCCAACAGGCGATCACGTACTGCGCCGCCAACCTTGTAAACCTGCATAAAAAACCTCCGTCAGTCCGACAGGATAACCCTTGCGTCAGACTTTCGGAGGCCGGAACCGGATCAAAGATGAATCACGGCCAGATCGAGCCGGCCGTAATCGCCTTCGCTGTGTTCACTGCGTGGCGGCACGTGATGGGTTTTCATGATCTGGTCGCCTTGCAGGGTTTCCAGATGAATGTCGAAGCCCCAGAGCCGGTGCAGATGCTTGAGGACTTCTTCGGTGGAGTCGCCCAAGGGTTTGCGGTCGTGCTGCTGATGGCGCAGGGTCAGCGAGCGATCACCGCGCCGATCGATGCTGTAAATCTGCACGTTCGGCTCACGATTGCCGAGGTTGTATTGCGCTGCCAGGGTTTCACGGATGATGCGGTAGCCGCCCTCATCATGAATGGCCGGCACCAGCAAGTCGTCTTTCTGGTCGTCATCGAGAATGCTGAACAGCTTCAGATCACGGATCACCTTGGGCGACAGGTACTGCAGGATGAAGCTCTCATCCTTGAAACTGCTCATGGCGAACTTGATGGTCGACAGCCAGTCGGAACCGGCGATGTCCGGGAACCAGCGGCGATCCTCTTCGGTAGGCTCTTCGCACATGCGCCGAATGTCGCGGTACATGGCGAAACCCAATGCATAGGGGTTGATGCCGCTGTAGTACGGACTGTCGAAACCCGGCTGGAATACCACGCTGGTGTGCGAGGTGAGGAATTCCATCATGAAGCCGTCGGTGACCAGGCCTTCGTCATACAGGTCATTCATCAGCGTGTAATGCCAGAACGTTGCCCAGCCTTCGTTCATGACTTGGGTCTGGCGCTGCGGATAGAAGTACTGGGCGATCTTGCGCACGATGCGCACGATTTCGCGCTGCCAGGGTTCCAGCAGCGGCGCGTGTTTCTCGATGAAATAGAGGATGTTTTCCTGCGGTTCGGCCGGGAAGCGGGCGTTGTCCTTGTCGCTGTATTTGTCCGCGCCTTTGGGAATGGTGCGCCACAGATCATTGATCTGCTTCTGCATGTGCTCTTCGCGATCCTTTTGCCGCCGGCGCTCTTCCTCGGCGGAAATCGGATACGGGCGCTTGTAGCGGTCGACACCGTAATTCATCAGGGCATGGCAGGAGTCGAGCAGATCTTCCACGGCATCGATGCCGTGGCGCTCTTCGCACTGCATGATGTACTGCTTGGCGAACACCAGGTAATCGATGATCGAACTGGCATCGGTCCAGGTACGGAACAGGTAGTTGCCCTTGAAGAAGCTGTTGTGGCCGTAGCAGGCATGGGCCACCACCAGCGCCTGCATGCAGATGGTGTTCTCTTCCATCAGATAGGCGATGCACGGGTCGGAGTTGATTACGATCTCGTAGGCCAGGCCCATCTGTCCGCGACTGTATGATTTCTCGGTACTGAGGAAGTGCTTGCCATAGGACCAGTGGTGATAGCCCAGCGGCATGCCCACTGAGGCATAGGCGTCCATCATCTGCTCGGCGGTGATCACTTCGATCTGGTTGGGGTAGGTGTCCAGAGCATAACGGGCCGCGATCCGGGCGATTTCGCGGTCGTAAGTCTGGATCAGCTCGAATGTCCATTCGGAACCGGTGGAAATGGGTTGGCGTTTCTGCTCTTTGGCGGTCATGTCACTAACCTGCGCTGGAAGAGTTCACGGAAGACCGGATAGATATCTCCGGCCGAGACCAGTTGCTGCTGGGCAAACGTGTCAGAGAAGGCTTCGGCGATGCGTTCGTACTCGTACCACAGGGCCTGATGTTCGCGCGGGGTGATCTCCACGTAAGTGTAGTACTGCACAAACGGCATGATCTGATTGATCAGGATGTCGCGGCAGATCGGCGAATCGTCGTTCCAGTTGTCGCCGTCGGAGGCCTGAGCGGCGTAGATGTTCCACTCGTTGCTCGGATAGCGCTCGGCCATGATTTCCTGCATCAGCTTCAGGGCGCTGGAAACAATGGTGCCGCCGGTCTCACGAGAATAGAAAAACTCCTCCTCGTCCACCTCTCGGGCGCTGGTGTGGTGACGGATGAACACCACGTCGATCTTGTCGTAGTTACGCTTGAGAAACAGGTACAGCAGGATGAAAAAGCGCTTGGCGATGTCCTTGGTGGCCTGCGTCATAGAACCGGACACGTCCATCAGGCAGAACATCACTGCTTTGGAACTGGGATTGGGTTGCTTGACCAACAGGTTGTATTTCAAGTCGAAGGTGTCGAGGAACGGCACGCGGTGAATGCGCGCGCTGAGTTTCTCGATTTCAGCTTCGAGTTCCTGAATATCGCCGAAGTTGTCCGGTTCTTCGCGCTTGAGCCGCGCCAGCTCTTCCTTGGCTTCGCGCAGTTTCGCGCGACTGCTGCCGGACAGGGCGATACGACGCGCATGAGCCGAGCGCAACGTGCGGATGATATTGATGCGTGAAGGGTTACCTTCGTTGCTGATCCCGGCGCGGACGGTTTTGAACGTGTCGGTGCCGGTCAGGTTGCGTTTGACCAGATTCGGCAATTCAAGGTCTTCGAACATGAATTCGAGGAACTCTTCCTGAGTGATCTGGAAGACGAACTCGTCCATGCCTTCGCCGGAATTGCCCGCCTTGCCCGGACCGCGTCCACCGCCGCCTCCTGGTGGGCGAGCGATATGTTCACCGGCCGTGAACTCTTTGTTACCGGGATGCACCACGGTCTGTTTGCCGCCGCGTCCGTGATGGAGCACCGGTTCGTCGATGTCGCGACCGGGAATGCTGATCTGTTCACCGTGCTCCATATCGGTGATGGAACGGCGACTGACTGCCTCTTCGACAGCCTTTTTGATGTGGTCACGGTAACGCCGCAGAAAACGCTGGCGGTTCACCGTGCTCTTGTTTTTGCCATTGAGGCGTCGGTCGATCACATAGCTCATAAGGCCCCTCCGGGGAGCTTCAAGTTTTGAGCTGCAAGCTGCAAGTAGAGGCCGATTCACCCGGATGGGGATTCACGCGCGTTCTCCTTGCAGCTTGTGGCTTATAGCTTGCAGCTGCCTCACTGCGACTTGCGGACCCGCAGGTACCATTCGGACAGCAGGCGTACCTGTTTATCGGTGTAGCCACGTTCAACCATTCGCGTAACGAAGTCGTTGTGTTTTTGCTGATCCTCCTTGCTGGCCTTGGCGTTGAAGCTGATGACGGGCAGCAGGTCTTCGGTGTTGGAGAACATTTTCTTCTCGATGACCACCCGCAGTTTTTCGTAGCTGAGCCAGGTCGGGTTCTTGCCGTTGTTGTTGGCCCGGGCGCGCAGGACAAAGTTGACGATCTCGTTGCGGAAATCCTTCGGATTGCTGATTCCGGCCGGTTTTTCGATTTTTTCCAGCTCTTCGTTCAGGGCCACGCGGTTGAGGATCTCGCCGGTTTCCGGGTCGCGATACTCCTGGTCCTGGATCCAGAAATCCGCGTACAGCACGTAGCGGTCGAAGATGTTCTGACCGTATTCGCTGTAGGACTCCAGATAAGCAGTCTGGATTTCCTTGCCGATGAACTCGATGTAGCGCGGCGCCAGGTATTCCTTCAGATAGCGCAGGTAGCGTTCGCGGGTTTCGGCCTGGAACTGTTCCTGTTCGATCTGTTGTTCAAGCACATAGAGCAGGTGCACCGGGTTGGCGGCGATTTCATGCGGGTCGAAGTTGAACACCTTGGAGAGGATCTTGAAGGCGAAGCGGGTCGACAGGCCGTTCATGCCTTCGTCGACACCGGCCGAATCGCGGTACTCCTGAATCGACTTGGCCTTCGGATCGGTGTCCTTGAGGTTTTCGCCGTCGTAGACGCGCATCTTCGAATAGATGTTGGAGTTTTCCGGCTCCTTGAGGCGCGACAACACGGTGAACTGCGCGAGCATTTTCAGGGTGTCCGGTGCGCAGTGCGCCTTGGACAGGGAGCTGTTGAAAAGCAGTTTGTCGTAGATCTTCACTTCGTCGCTGACGCGCAGGCAGTACGGCACTTTGACGATGTAGATCCGGTCGATGAACGCCTCGTTGTTCTTGTTGTTGCGGAAGGTGTGCCACTCCGATTCGTTGGAGTGAGCCAGCAGGATGCCGGTAAACGGAATCGCGCCGAGGCCTTCGGTACTGTTGTAGTTGCCCTCCTGGGTAGCAGTCAGCAATGGGTGCAGCACCTTGATCGGCGCCTTGAACATTTCGACGAATTCCATCAAGCCCTGGTTGGCCCGGCACAACGCACCGGAGTAGCTGTAGGCATCGGCGTCGTTCTGCGGGAATTCTTCGAGTTTGCGGATATCGACCTTGCCGACCAGCGCCGAGATGTCCTGGTTGTTCTCGTCACCGGGTTCGGTCTTGGCCACGGCAATCTGATTGAGGATCGACGGGTACAGCTTGACCACGCGGAACTGGCTGATGTCGCCGCCGAATTCGGCCAGGCGCTTGGTCGCCCAGGGCGACATGATGGTGTTCAGGTAGCGCCGTGGAATGCCGAAATCTTCCTCGAGGATCGCGCCATCTTCGGTGGCGTTGAACAGACCCAGAGGCGACTCGAAGACCGGCGAGCCCTTGATGGCATAAAAGGGCACTTTCTCCATCAGCTGTTTCAGCTTCTCGGCCAGGGACGATTTACCGCCACCGACGGGGCCGAGCAGATAAAGAATCTGTTTCTTCTCTTCCAGGCCTTGGGCGGCGTGGCGGAAATACGAGACGATCTGGTCGATGCATTCTTCCATCCCGTGGAAGTCTTCAAAGGCCGGATAGCGGCGGATCACCTTGTTGGAGAAGATGCGCGACAGCCTCGAATTGGTCGAAGTGTCGAGCAGTTCCGGTTCGCCGATCGCCATCAACAGACGTTCGGCGGCGGAAACGTAGGCGCTGCGATCGTTTTTGCACAGCTCCAGGTACTCCTGCAGAGAGAGTTCTTCCTGGCGTGTGGATTCGAAGCGTTGTTGGAAGTGGCTAAAGATACTCATGACGTCACCTCGCTCGATACGTGGAGCCGACGCCGGATCACTCAGTCGATGCTGGCAGCAGTCGCTATGGCAGCTGCTGTTTACCCCCCAGAATTCTCCCACGGTCGACAAACCGCGAAAGCTACTCCCGATGACCCGCGCGCCGGTGTACCGGCTCTCCCCTGTTTTGGATGGCCTGCGCTTAAGGATAGTTGGGAATTCGAGAGGTAAAGGCGAGATACGTAATTAGTTGTGGCAGACCGTTCGTCTGCCGCGCGCAGGCCCACGGCAGCCGGGGCCTGCGCCGCGCAAAAAAATTATTCGTCGGTGCCTTGCGCGGTTTCCGAAGGATAGGTCGTACGCCACAGCTCGAAACCGCCATCCATGCTGTAGACATCGGAGAAGCCCTGGCCGACCAGATAGGCAGCTGCGCCTTGGCTGGAATTGCCGTGGTAGCAGACCACGACGGTCGGTGCATCGAGGTCGGCGCCTTGAATGAAAGCGTGCAGGGAATGATTGTCGAGATGTTTGGAGCCGCTGATGTGCAGCGCGGCAAAGGTCGCCGGATCGCGTACGTCGACTACGACTGCGCCCTGTTCACGCAGGGCCTGCGCCTGTTCCGGGGGGATTCGTTTGAATTCGGTCATGACAAAGTACCTGTTGCTCTACTGAAGGCGCAGTCTAACGCGAGGCGTTGACGGGCGAATCGTTGGGGGTGAGTGGGGCGACTGATGGCGCAAGCCCGCCGTGCTCGTCGCATTTGCATGACAGGCGTTCGCCGCTGTCGACGTTCATAAGCGTCAGGCTGCCGCCCCATACGCATCCGGTGTCCAGCGCGGAAATGCCCGGCTCGTGGATATTGCCCTCGAGCGCGGCCCAGTGACCGAAGATGATGCGCAGGCCTTTGGTCTTGCGCTCCTTGTGCTGAAACCACGGCTTGTAGCCGGGCGGTGCGCTGTCGAGGCCTTCCTTGCTTTTGAGGTCGAGCTTGCCCTCAGCGGTGCAAAAGCGCATGCGTGTGAAGTAATTGGTGATTACCCGCAGACGATCAATGCCTTTGAGATCGTTGTCCCATTTTGCCGGTTCATTGCCGTACATACCGTCAAGGTAGGCGGGGAACACGTTGTCGTCACGCAAGGCGGTCTCGACTTCGGCGGCGCACTTCAACGCACGGCGCAGCGACCATTGCGGCGGGATGCCTGCATGGACCATCGCAACATCGCGTGTTTCGTCGTAATGCATCAGCTTTTGCTGGCGCAGCCATTCCATCAGTTGCGGCCCATCGGGGGCCTCGATGATTTCGCGCAGTGTGTCGCTTTTCTTCAGGCGCTCGATCTTCTTCGCGGCGGCCAGCAGGTGCAGGTCGTGATTGCCGAGCACGCAGACCAGCGACTCACGCATGCCAAAGAGAAAACGCAGGGTTTCCAACGACTGCGGGCCACGGTTGACCAGATCGCCGACCAGCCACAGCCGGTCAAGCGCCGGGTCGAAGGCAGCTTGTTTGAGCAGGCACTTGAGCGGTTCGAGGCAGCCTTGCAGGTCACCGACGGCATACGTCGTCATCAGTGCAGGGCTCCGGGCACGGCGAGGCGAAACGGTTTGATGACGGCATCGAAATGTTTGCCGTCGTCGGCGAGCATTTGATAAGTGCCCTGCATGGTGCCGACCTTGGTGGTCATCACCGTGCCGCTGGTATACGTGTGGCTCTTGCCTGCATCGATCAACGGTTGCTGGCCGACGACGCCTTCACCGCGCACGTGTTCGACATGGCCGTCACCATCGGTGATCACCCAGTGCCGGGACAGAAGCTTGGCCGCAACCTTGCCGTTGTTCTGTACGGTGATGGTGTAGGCGAAGGCGAAACGGTCGTGTTCGGGTTGCGATTGGTCTGGCAGATAGCGGGTGACGACGCTGACATCGACCTGATAACGGGAATCGGACATGCAAGAAGGCCTTAACGAAGCGGAACGCGGGGCGTAGCTGATGGGGAATCAGTCTAGGCAAGTATCGGGCAGTAAACCAGAGTGGTGTGCTGCCCGATAGCGTTCATCGCGAGTCAGTCGGCGGCAGGAGTGGCCGGGACCTGTATCGCGAGCTGGTCGGCCAGGCGCACGAATGCAGCCAGATCCAGTTGCTCGGGACGCAGGCTGCCATCGACGCCGGCGGCTTCGATCTCGGCATTGCTGAGTAATTGCTTGAGGGTATTGCGCAAGGTTTTGCGGCGCTGATTGAAGGCTTCGCGCACCACGCGCTCCAGCAGCTTGTGATCCTTGGCCGGGTGCGGCAGAACCGCGTGGGGCACCAGACGAACGATTGCCGAGTCGACTTTCGGCGGTGGATTGAATGCGCCCGGGCCGACGTTGAACAGATGTTCTACACGGCAGTGATACTGAACCATGATCGACAGACGACCCCAATCACCGCCACCCGGGCCTGCGGCCAGGCGCTCGACCACTTCTTTCTGCAACATGAAGTGCATGTCGCGAATGATGCCGGCGTTGTTCAGCAGGTGAAAAATCAGCGGCGTGGAGATGTTGTACGGCAGGTTGCCAACCACCCGCAGGCTGTTCGGCGCGGCGTTCAGCGTATTGAAGTCGAACTTCAGCGCATCGCCCTGATGCAGGTTGAAATTACTCATGCCGGCAAACTGCTGGTTGAGGATCGGGATCAGATCCTTGTCCAGCTCCACTACGTCGAGTTGCGCGCCGGAGCCGAGCAGGCCCTGGGTCAGGGCGCCCTGACCGGGGCCGATTTCCAGCAGGCGATCGTCAGCCTTGGCGTGGATGGAGCGCAGAATGCGGTCGATAACGCCGGCATCGTGGAGGAAGTTCTGACCAAAGCGTTTGCGCGCCTTGTGTTGGTATTGCTCGTTCATAAACGGGTCTCGGCCATCTGGTAGGCGGTTTCCAGGGCGACTTGCAGGCTGCCGGTGTCGATCCTGCCGCTGCCGGCCAGATCCAGGGCGGTGCCATGGTCGACCGAGGTGCGGATGATCGGCAGGCCCAGCGTCACGTTGACGGCAGCGCCGAAGCCTTTGTACTTGAGCACGGGCAAGCCCTGGTCGTGGTACATCGCCAGCACTGCGTCGCAGTGCTCCAGATATTTGGGGGTAAACAGAGTGTCGGCAGGCAGCGGGCCACGAAGGTCCATGCCCTCGCCGCGCAGGCGCTCTAATGTCGGTTCGATGATGTCGATTTCTTCATGGCCCAGGTGGCCGCCTTCACCGGCATGCGGGTTGAGACCGCAGACCAGGATGCGTGGCCGGGCGATGCCGAATTTGTCTTGCAGGTCGGCGTGCAGGATTCGCGTGACTCTTTCCAGCCGTTCCGGGGTGATCGCGTCGGCAATCTCGCGCAGAGGCAGATGCGTGGTGACCAGCGCCACGCGCAAACCGCGAGTGGCCAGCATCATCACTACTTGCGCGGTGTGCGTCAGGTCGGCGAGAAATTCAGTGTGTCCAGAGAACGCGATGCCCGACTCGTTGATCACACCTTTGTGCACCGGCGCGGTGATCATCCCTGCGAAATCGCCGTTCAGGCAGCCGTTGCCGGCGCGGGTCAGGGTTTCGAGGACGAATGCAGCGTTGGCCTTGTCCAGTTGCCCGGCGATTACCGGTGCGCTGAGCGGCGTGTCCCAGACGTACAGGCTGTTGGCCGGTGCTGGAACATCTGGCCACTGCCCCGGCGCGACATCCAGCAGACTGACGGCCAGCCCCAGCTGCGCGGCCCGCTCAAGGAGCAGGTCGCGGCTGGTGATGGCAATCAGGGGATGTGGCTGGGCTTGCGAGGCGAGCAGCAGGCACAGGTCGGGACCGATGCCGGCCGGTTCGCCGGGTGTCAGCGCGAAACGCTTGGGTTTCACTGCGCTGCCTGGTCTGCACCAGGGAGTTTGATCTCTACGTATGCTTCGTCACGGATCTGACGCAGCCAGGTTTGCAGCTCTTCATCGTATTTGCGGTTACGCAGTACAGTCATTGCTTGCTGCTCACGGGCCTGTTCGGTGCCGTCAGTGGCGCGACGGCCAAGGACTTCCAGCACGTGCCAGCCGTATTGGGTCTGGAATGGCTTGGACAGCTGACCTTGTGGGGTCGAAGCCATCACTTCGCGGAATTCCGGTACCAGCACGTTCGGGTCGATCCAGTTCAGGTCGCCGCCGTTGAGGGCGGAACCCGGATCTTCCGAGTAGTTTTTCGCCAGCTCGGCAAAGTCTTCGCCGGCGGTGATGCGGTCATACAACGATTGCACCAGTGCCTTGGTCTTGGCTTCGTCGCGGATCGGGCTCGGCTTGACCAGGATGTGGCGGACATGCACTTCGTCGCGCATCTGCGCTTCGCCGCCACGTTTGCCCAGCAGCTTCAGAATGATGAAGCCGCCCGGCGTGCGCGCAGGCTGAGTGATGTCGCCAACCGCCATGCTGCTCAGCTCACGATCGAACGGAGGTGGCAGTTGTGCGGCTTTACGCCAGCCCATCTCGCCGCCTTCCAGCGCGTTGTCGCTACCGGATTTGGCCACGGCCATCTGACCGAAGTCGGCGCCTTGCTTGAGCTGCTGGTATACATCCATCGCCTGACGATAAGCGCTCTGAATGGCTTCAGAGTTGGCGCTTTCCGGGGTCGGAATCAGGATGTTGGCCAAGTGCAGTTCTTCGGACAGCTGCATCTTACCGAGGTCGGAGGCGAGGAAGTTCTTCACTTCCTGCTCGGACACCTGGATACGCTCCGCCACACGACGCTGACGCACACGGCTGATGATCATTTCGCGCTTGATCTGATCACGGGCGTCGTCATAGTTCAGGCCGTCACGAGCCAGTGCAGCACGAAACTGATCGACACTCATGTTGTTGCGCTGAGCAATGGTGCCGACAGCCTGGTTCAACTCTTCGTCAGTGATGCGGATGCCCGAGCGTTCGCCGATCTGCAGTTGCAGGTTTTCGACGATCAGACGCTCGAGCACTTGCTGATCGAGCACACCCGGAGGCGGCAGACCGCCACCGCGCTTGGCGATGGTCTGCTGAACTTCGTGAACGCGTTGGTCCAGTTGGCTCTGCATGACCACGTCGTTATCGACGATCGCCACCACTTTATCGATGGACTGTACGGCGGCGTTGGCCGCCGTACCCAGGAACAGCGCGCCCAGCAGCACCGGGCGCAGACAATCAGAAAGCTTGGTCTTCACGTTCACGATAACCTTGAATGCCTTTGTCGAGGAAGCTCTCTACCTTGGCGCCAGTCAGGCCGCCGAGTCCCTTCAGAACAATTTGGAGGAAGATGCCATGGTCGCCTTTTTCGTTTTCCGGGGCGTTCTGACTGTTTTCGTCATAGGCGACCCAGTAACGGTTGATCAGGCGCAGTTTCCAGCAGCAGTTGTCGTATTCGAAACCACCGAAGGCTTCCAGCGTGCGATTGCGGTTGTAGTCGTACTGCCAGCGGCTGATGGCGTTCCACTGCGGAACGATCGGCCAGATGACCGAGAAGTCATGCTGCTGGATCTTGTAGTAGTCCTTCACGTAGCCAGGTTGACCCGGGGTGCCGTAGTCACCGCCGCCCACAGTCCAGCGACCGGTGTTCTGGTCGTAACGAACCTGGTCGTTACGATAGCGGTAACCGACGTTGACCACCTTGTTCGGGTTGTCTTCCGGCTGGTAGTGGAACATCGCGCTGCCAGAGCGCGGGCTGCGGCTGTCCGGGTCCCAGTTGTAGTCGGCAGTGGTGCGCCAATCGCGGTTCCAGCGGTATTCGTATTCCAGCGCGTATGGCGAAACGTCGGATTTCGCGTCGTCACGATCGTTGAAAGCGATACCCGGCAGTTGGACCTTGCGATCCTTGAAGTACAGAGCCTGGCCAACGCTGATGCGCTGACGCTCGAAACCGTTGTCTTCGATCCAGCGACTGGTCACGCCCAGAGACAGCTTGTTCTCGTCACCGACACGGTCGGAGCCGGTAAAGCGGTTGTCACGGAAAAGCGACGAGTAGTTGAACGTCGTTTCGCTGGTGTCGAATACCGGAATGTCTTCCTGATCTTTCTCAGGTACATAGAGATAGAAGAGACGTGGTTCTAGGGTCTGGCGATAATTCTTGCCGAAATAGGAGGTATTGCGGTCGAAGTACAGTCCACTATCTACGCTGGCTATAGGGACGCCGCGGTTCTGGTTGCGACTGTAGTCTTCACCAGCCAGTAGCGTGCTTTTGCCTTGCTGGTCGAGATCAAGCTGATACTGCGTGTACTGATACTTCAACGATGGTTTGAGGAAACCATACGTCCAATTCATCGGCAGGCTGACGCCCGGCTTCAGATTCAGGCGATCGCCGTTAGCGCGGGCCAGACCGCTGATGTTTGTGTCGAGACGACGCTCGGCAATGCCATCTTCATTGATGAAGTCACCATCACGTAGATCGCGATCGAAACGAACCAGCTCGGTCTCGTAATCGAAATTCAGACCTTCCGGATGGTACGGCAGCTGACCATTGAAGGTGATCTGCGGCAGACGACCATACGGTGTGATGTTGGAAACGGTAGCCAGCTGATATTGCTGAGCATTCAGGCGTGCGGTGTAGTTGTCGCCACGGTAGCTGACCGCACCCTGCTGATTGACGAAATCATCGCTCTTCACACCAATCTGATCGGTCTGCAGATCCTGGAAGTAATACGGATCGCTGATCTTGGTGTAGTCAACTTCTGTGAGCACACGGGAATCGAGACCGCCCTTGTGCTGCCAGTTGTACATATAGCGAGTGTCCTTGTAGTCGGACTGAAGCTTGCGATCGTCGTTCTCATCGTTGAGATACGCCGCACCGAACTGCCCTTCACTCGACTTGGTCAGGTAGCGGAACTCACCCTCCACCAGCATGCCGCGCTTGCTCATGTAACGCGGGTACAACGTGGCGTCATAGTTCGGCGCCAAGTTGAAGTAGTACGGCGTGACCAGCATGAAGCCGGTGTCGCTGCCCGAGCCGATGGTCGGCGGGAGGAAACCTGACTGGCGACGGTCGTCGATCGGGAAGTAGATGTACGGGGTGTACAGAATCGGGATGTCTTTGACGCGCAACGTCACGTTGGTCGCGGTACCGAAACCGGTGGCCGGGTTCAGGGTGATGTTGTTGCCCTTGAGCTGCCAGGCGTTGCTGTTCGGTTCGCACGTGGTGTACGTGCCGTCCTTCAAGCGGATGATCGCGTTTTCGGCACGCTTGGCATACAGCGCGTTACCGCGGATGCGCGATTTGTGCATCACGTATTCGGCGTTGTCGACCTTGGCTTCACCGGTGTCGAGCTGCACATCGGCGTGGTCGCCGACGATCAGCGCGCCGTTGTCACGGATGCGCACGTTGCCGGCCAGTTCGCCACGGCTCTCGGCCTGATACAGATTGGCCTCGTCGGCTTCGACCTGCATGCTGCCCTGACGCATGATCACGTCACCGGCGAGGCTGGCGACTTGTGTGTCCTGCTCGTAACGCGACGCTTTGGCACCGATGAAGGTCGGCGCGTCACTTTTATTCGTCTTGTCATTCATGCCAGGACGAATCGGTTCGATATAGGAACCAGAGCAGTAAGGACCGGTCTCGGCCAATTGCGCAGCGGTGAGCTTCTCGCGCGGAACCCAGTCGAGGTGACTGTAGTCTTCGCTACGGGATTTCAGGCCGCGGCCCTTGGACTCGGTGACCAGTGCGGTTTTCGCGCCAGTGTCGGCGTCGGAACCCTTGTCGGCCGCAGGCTCGCCGGCAGCGCTGACGGCACTGCCGTCATGCACCGGACGCGGCGGCAATGCCGCGGCGGGCGACTTGGGCGCACAGTCCCAGCCACCCGTAGCCGAGACGGAGCAGTCATACTGCTCGGCGGCAACAACGAATTGACTGGCCAGAGGTTGCATAGCCAGCAGACTGCCGGTTACCAACAATGGAAATTTTTTACGAAACGCGGGGGATTTCAATGCCATCTTATTAGTCCGGGCTTCCTGCGTGCCATCTGCCCGCGGTGTGGGCCGCACGCCTCTCGATGGTCTGAAAAAGATGCTGGATAATAAAGCATGACCCGCTTGACGGCTAGCGCCGTCGGAGACCCTTGCAATGCCTGACCAAGATGTACGCTTGCAACACCTGAAAGTTTGGCTCGATGAGCAGTTGGCAAAGTTGTTTGCCGAGCAGGGCTGGGGCACCGTGCCCCCGGCCACGTTGACCGCGGCCAGCAGCGACGCGAGTTTCCGCCGCTACTTCCGCTGGGAGGGCGATGGTCGCAGCTTCGTCGTGATGGACGCGCCGCCACCCCAGGAAAACTGCAAACCGTTCGTGGATATCGCTTTTTTGCTGGCGAAATCCGGAATTAATGTGCCGAAAATTTACGCCGAAGACCTCGAACGCGGTTTTCTTTTGCTCAATGACCTGGGCAACAAGACCTATCTCGACGTCATCGATGGCGAAAATGCCGACGCGTTATTCCACGATGCCCTGCAAGCGCTGTTGGCTTTTCAACAGTTGCCGATGGTTGCGCCGTTGCCCAGTTACGACGTCGCCTTGTTGCGTCGTGAGCTTGAGTTGTTCCCCGAGTGGTACGTCAAGCATGAGCTGGGCGTCGAGTTCGATGCGGCCCAGCAGCAACAGTGGCAGCACATCAGCGAGCTCTTGATCGACAGCGCGCTGGCGCAGCCGAAAGTGCTGGTGCACCGCGACTACATGCCGCGCAACCTGATGCTCAGCGAGCCGAACCCTGGCGTGCTGGACTTCCAGGACGCGGTGTACGGCCCGGTGACCTACGACGTGACTTGCCTGTTCAAGGACGCTTTCCTCAGCTGGCCGGAAGAACGTGTACGCGGCTGGCTGGAAAGTTATTGGCAGCAAGCCTCGGCACTGGACATTCCGGTGCAAGCTGATTTCGAAGACTTCCTGCGCGCCAGCGACTTGATGGGCGTGCAACGTCACCTGAAAGTCATCGGCATCTTCGCGCGTATCTGCCATCGCGATGGCAAGCCGCGTTATCTGGCCGATGTGCCGCGCTTCTTCTCTTATATAGAAGCAGTGATCGCCCGCCGTCCTGAACTGGCGGAGCTGCAAGCGCTGTTCAGCAGCTTGCGTGCTGGAGCGACGGCATGAAGGCAATGATTCTGGCGGCGGGCAAAGGCGAGCGTATGCGCCCGCTGACCCTGACCACGCCGAAACCGCTGGTGCAGGCCGCTGGCGTGCCGCTGATCGAGTATCACCTGCACGCCCTCGCGGCTGCAGGCTTCAACGAAATCGTCATTAACCACGCCTGGCTCGGTCAGCAGATAGAGGATCATCTGGGTGACGGTTCGCGTTTCGGCCTGAGTATCCAGTACTCGCCGGAAGGCGAGCCGCTGGAAACCGGTGGCGGGATTTTCCGTGCGCTGCCGTTACTTGGTGACGATGCGTTTCTGGTGGTCAACGGCGACATCTGGACCGATTACGACTTCAGCGTGCTGCACCAGCCGATCAATGGCCTGGCGCATCTGGTGCTGGCGGACAATCCGGCGCATCACCCGAAAGGCGACTTCACTCTCATCGACGGCAAAGTGCAGGACGGCGAGCCTGATGCGCAGACGCTGACCTACAGCGGTATCGCCGTGCTGCATCCGCAGTTGTTCGATGGTTGCAGCGATGGCGCGTTCAAGCTCGCGCCGCTGCTACGCAACGCCATGGCCAAAGGTGAAGTGACGGGCGAGCGGCTGAAGGGGCATTGGGTGGATGTCGGTACCCACGAGCGTCTGGCCGAAGCCGAAGCCTTGATAGAAGCGAGTCGCTGAGATGCTGTGGCCAGGGACTCTGATTGGAGCCGGAGTGGGGTACGCGATTGCCAGCATTCCGGGGGCCATGCTTGGGGCGTTGTTGGGGCAGGCGCTGGATCGGCGCCTGCACTTGCAGAGCTGGGGGCACTTACGCGAAAAGCTCGGTGGCCGGCCGATGCTGCGCAACGATGAATTGCTGTTCGTGTTGCTCGGGCGTCTGGCCAAGAGCGACGGGCGCGTCACTGACGGGCATATCCAGCAGGCGCGCAATGAAATGCGCGCATTGGAAATGAGCGAACCGGCGACTCGACGGGCGATTGCCGCGTTCAATCGCGGCAAGTCCGGCAGCGACAATCTGCGCGGCTATCTGCGTCGTCTGAGTTCTCAACCGCACGCGGCCGAAGGTGTGTTGCGCGCCTGTTGGCGAATGGTTTGGGCTGATGGTCGCGCCGGGGTCAGCGAACGCGAGTTGCTGGCGCAGTGGGGCAAGTGGCTCGGCTGGACGTCGCAGCAGGTGCAAGCGCTGGCCAGCGATTACGAGCCGGGCAAGCGGCCGATCGTCAGTGCGGCAGTGAGCTATCAGGAGGCGATGAAGCTGCTTGGGGTGTCGGCGAGCAGTGAGCCGGCACAGATCAAGCGCGCTTACCGGCGATTGCTCAGTCGCCATCACCCGGACAAAATCGCCGGCAGCGGCGCGACCCCGGCGCAGGTGCGTGACGCGACCGAGCGTACGCGGGAACTGCATAGCGCCTATACGCTGATTCGCGAGCGACGGGATTTTCGCTGACCCTTGAAGATCAAAAGATCGCAGCCTTCGGCAGCTCCTACCTTTGGAATGCATTTTTCCGGTAGGAGCTGCCGAAGGCTGCGATCTTTTGCTTTTATCAGTCCGTATTTTGTGGATTCAACCAGCCCCGCACCCGCCGAAACAACTGTTCCTGCTCAGCCTTCTTGTCCGGCAACACCTTCAGCGCCACCTGGCTGAACGCCGAGGTCTTCAGGCGCTTGCTCGCCTGCATGCGCTCCAGCGCCGCGTTGCGATCCAGCGCTCTGTCCATATAGAAAATATCCACCGTCGGCAGCTTCAGCGTCGGCGTCAGTTCGGCGAGTGGCGGCAGGGCTTTGGTCGGGACTTGCGCATCGACCATCACCAGTTTCTCCACCTGAGGCGTTTGTCTCTCACTGAGAAAACGCGCCGCCCAGTAGGCGCCGGTGCCGTGACCGAGCACGACAATGCTGCGCGCGCTCTGCTGTTCGGCGTAGGCAATCGCTGCGTCGATGCGTCCGAAAATGCGCTCGGCGTCGGCTTTGGTTTGTTCTTCGCTGGTCTCGGCCACTACCTGTTCGGCAACTTCCGCTTCACCGCCAGCGGCCTGTTCGATCGGTTGTGCGGTGGTGGCGTCTTTGCTCGTGGTTTCCGGGGCTTTCGGCGCGGCGGCCGGTTCGATTACGCGCGGAGCAATGGCGTCGCTTTGCAGATCCGGCAGGGTGATACTCAGGCTGCTCCACTCGGCATCCGGCAATTTGCCTCGCAACGGGCCAACTGCCTGCGGCCAGTCAGCGGTTTCGCCGGCACCGGGAACGATGATCACCGCGCCTTTGGGCTCGGCGCTGTTGGCCGGTTTCCACAGGGCGAGGAAAGTGTCGCTGCCAGCCTGCAGTTGTTGCTGCTCTTGCGCCGGCAGTTTACGTTGCAGTGCGGCGGCCTCTTCCTGACTACGCTCAAGCAGTGGCTGGCGCTCGGCCGGTTTTTCCTCGGCGGGTTTATCCGTGGCGGCGGGCGCCGGGTCGGCGGCTTCGACGGAAAACGCACAAGGCAGGATCAGCGACAGGCACAATGCTGGCAGTGCCAGGCGGTAGACAGAGGGCATCGGTTATTCCAGGCCAGAAAAGTATCCCGGCAGCCTAATGGGTTGGTCAGAATTTGTCAGTGTATGAGACTTCAATGAAGCGATTTTGCTGCCTGTGGGTTATCGGCTGTTTGTGGTTTCCCTTGATGGGCTGGGCGGCGCCTGCGCCGCCGGGCCATGCCGCGCAATTGTCGCCAGAGCAGCAGCAATGGCTGGCGCAGCACAACGAATTGCGCGTCGGCCTGGTCTTGCAGGCGCCTTACGCGACCTACGATCGGCGCCTGCAGCGATTGTCCGGGGCCAATGTCGAGTTGATGAAGCTGCTGGCCAAAACCCTCGGCGTGGAACTGAGTTGGCGCAACTTTCAGGATCTCGGGCAGTTGGAAAGCGCTTTGCGCGAGGGCGAGATCGACATCGCTCCGGGCCTCAGCCAGACCCCGAGCGCGCTGCGTCTCTGGCAGTTTTCCGACCCGTACATGCGCGTGCCGCAACTGGTGGTCAGCGATCAGAAAAGCAGCGGCGCGGTCGATCTGGAAAAGCTCGACAGCCAGACCCGCGTCGCCGTGCGTATGCCGAGCAGCACCGCCGATTACCTGCGCAGCAATTATCCGCACTTGAATTTGCAAGGTGTGCCGTTGGAGCGTCAGGCCTTGCAGCTGCTGTTGAGTCAGCAAGCCTCCTACGCGGTGGTCGACGAAGCGCAGTTGGGGCGTCTGTCGGTGGAACCGGAGTTTGCCGAACTGGTGGTGGTTGGCGATATCGGCCTGCCGCAGCTGCTGCGTGTGGCCTCGCGCCGCGATTGGCCGGAACTGGCCGGCATTGTCCAGAGCGCCTTGCGCGCAATACCGGCCAAGGACCTGGAACAACTGCACAACCAATGGCTGCAGCCGAAATACCCACGGCTGACCGAGTCGCCGGGGTTCTGGCAGAACCTCAGCCTGTTGTTCGCGGTGATGCTGCTCAGTTGCGCGGCAATCGTGGTCTGGCAGCGGCGCCAACAGCACAGCCTCGAACAACGCCTGCTCAGCGCCCGCGAAGACATTGCGTTGCGCGCGGCCAGTGAAGAGGCGCTGCGGCTGACGCAGTTTTCCATCGATCAAAGCACCGTCGGCATCCTCTGGGTCAATTGGGACAGCCATGTGCGCTACGCCAACCGCGCAGCGGAAAACATGCTCGGCTATCCCTCGGGCGGGCTGATCGAACGGCCACTGATCGATTTCGAGCCCGGCCTGCACATGGATCGCTGGCTCAATCTGTGGAAGCGTGCGCGGGCCAGTGAAGAAGGGCCGCTGAGCTTCGAAACCAGCTGCCTGCGCGCCGATGGCAGCGTGCTGCCGGCCGACGTGTCTTTGAGTTTTCTGCGTTTTCGCGACAGTGAATATCTGGTGGTCTACCTCACCGACGTCACCGACCGCCGCCGCGCGCTCGCCGCTTTGCAGGAAAGCGAGGCGCGCCTGCAAGGCATCGCCGCCAACGTTCCGGGTCTGGTGTTCAGGCTGGAGCGGGCACCGGTCACCGGGCAGATCGACTTTGCCTACATCAGCGAAGGCAGCGAAAGTCTGGTCGGTTATGCGCCGGCAGCCATCGCTCATCGCGACATGGGCTTGCGCAGCCTGGTGCACCCCGATGACAGGGCCAGTTATCACCGTACCCAGGATCAGGCGCTGGACACTGACAGCGATTGGTCGTGGCAGGGCCGCATCGTCACGCGCCGGGGCGAGCAGCGCTGGGCCGAGATCAAGGCGATCACCCGCCAGCTGGAGGATGGCGCCTACGTGTGGGACGGCATTGTCTGGGACATCAGCGAAAGCAAACGCATCGAGCTGGAACTGGCGGCCTCGCGCGAGCAACTGCGCGAACTGTCGGCGCACCTGGAAAGCGTGCGTGAAGAAGAGAAGGCGCGCATCGCCCGGGAAGTCCATGATGAGTTGGGACAGATGCTCACCGTGCTGAAACTGGAGACATCGATGTGCGAATTGGCCTACGCGCAACTCGATCCGGGACTCAACGAGCGGCTCAACAGCATGAAGCGCCTGATCGCACAGTTATTTCAGCTGGTGCGCGATGTGGCGACCGCGTTGCGTCCGCCGATTCTGGATGCCGGGATTGCCTCGGCCATCGAGTGGCAGGCGCGGCGTTTCGAGGCGCGCACGCAGATTCCGTGTCTGGTGCAGGTGCCGGACAATCTGCCGGCGCTCAGCGATGCCAAAGCGGTGGGGCTGTTCCGGATTCTGCAGGAAGCGCTGACCAACGTGATGCGCCATGCTCAGGCACATACGGTGGAGTTGACGCTGGCGCTGGATGGCGATGAATTGTGCCTGACGGTCAGCGATGATGGCGTAGGATTTGTCGCGGCCGAGGGTAGGCCGACGTCGTTTGGTCTGGTCGGTATGCGTGAGCGGGTGCTGATCATGGGCGGGCGGCTGGAGCTTGTGAGTGAGCCGGGGGAGGGCACCAGTCTTCAAGTGTGGGTGCCGGTAAGTGAGGTCTGAGGTTTTGTATTGTGAGTGCTGACGCCTTCGCGAGCAGGCTCGCTCCCACAGGGACTGGTGTGTACCTGAAATCTGGAGAAAAACGTGATCCGTGTATTGGTAGCCGAAGACCACACCATCGTCCGCGAGGGCATCAAGCAATTGATCGGCCTGGCCAAGGATCTGCAAGTGGTCGGAGAGGCGAGCAATGGCGAGCAACTGCTCGAAACCCTGCGCAGCGTACCTTGCGAGGTGGTGCTGCTGGACATCTCCATGCCCGGGGTCAATGGCCTGGAAGCGATCCCGCGCATTCGGGCGCTGAACAATCCGCCAGCAATTCTGGTGCTGTCGATGCACGACGAAGCGCAAATGGCCGCGCGCGCGTTGAAGGTCGGCGCGGCCGGGTATGCGACCAAGGACAGCGATCCGGCGCTGCTGCTCACGGCGATCCGCAAAGTCGCAGCGGGCGGGCGTTACATTGACCCGGAACTGGCCGACCGCATGGTCTTCGAAGTCGGCCTGACCGATACCCGCCCGCTGCATTCGCTGTTGTCAGAACGCGAATTCTCGGTGTTCGAACGCCTGGCCCAAGGTGCGAACGTCAACGACATCGCCCAGCAACTGGCCCTGAGCAGCAAGACCATCAGCACGCACAAGGCGCGGCTGATGCAGAAGCTCAACATCACCTCGCTGGCGGAGCTGGTGAAATATGCGATGGAGCACAAACTCCTCTGACCGTCACCGCCCTCATGTGGGAGCGAGCCTGCTCGCGAAGGCGGCGTAACAGTCAGCCATTCAGTTTGATGACCCACCGCATTCGCGAGCAGGCTCGCTCCCACAGGTTCGGAGTTGGCATATCCATTAGCGACAGACGCTTTTGCCTTTACTAGCGGCTTGCAGCTTGCCCCTTGCCGCTGCGTTTGCCCAAACGCGCCATCCTTGTAGGGCAATCCCTACCCCCAACCTTCCATTGCGCTTAAGCGATTCTCTCCTGCGCCCCGATTTGCGTGGCCGCCGCCAGCCACTAGGCTTGATGAACAAGCAGTCATCAACAACAAAGGTGTGGGTATGAGCCAGGTCGATACAAGCGCAGGGACCAGTGATGTGCTGGTCAGCTTTCGTGGTGTGCAGAAGAGCTACGACGGCGAGAACCTGATCGTCAAAGACCTCAACCTGGACATTCGCAAGGGCGAATTTCTTACCCTGCTCGGGCCGTCCGGTTCCGGCAAGACCACCAGCCTGATGATGCTCGCCGGTTTCGAAACGCCGACCGCCGGTGAAATCCTTCTGTCCGGGCGTTCGATCAACAACGTACCGCCGCACAAGCGCGATATCGGCATGGTATTCCAGAACTACGCGTTGTTCCCGCACATGACTGTCGCGGAAAACCTTGCTTTCCCGTTGACCGTGCGCGGCTTGAACAAAAGCGATGTCAGCGAGCGGGTGAAGAAAGTCCTCAGCATGGTTCAGCTCGATGCGTTCGCTTCGCGCTATCCGGCGCAGTTGTCCGGCGGTCAGCAGCAGCGTGTGGCACTGGCCCGCGCGTTGGTGTTCGAGCCGCAACTGGTGTTGATGGACGAACCGCTGGGCGCCCTCGACAAACAACTGCGTGAACACATGCAGATGGAGATCAAGCACCTGCACCAGCGCCTCGGCGTGACCGTGGTCTACGTGACCCACGACCAGGGCGAAGCACTGACCATGTCCGACCGCGTCGCGGTGTTCCATCAAGGCGAGATCCAGCAGATCGCGCCACCGCGCACGCTTTACGAAGAACCGAAAAACACCTTCGTCGCCAACTTCATTGGCGAGAACAACCGCCTCAACGGCCGCCTGCTCAGCCAGAGTGGCGAGCGCTGCGTGGTCGAGTTGGGGCGTGGCGAAAAGGTCGAGGCACTGGCAGTCAACGTTGGCCAGACCGGCGAGCCGGTGACCCTGTCGATCCGTCCGGAGCGCGTCAGCCTCAACGGTTCGAGCGATCAATGCGTCAACCGCTTCTCAGGGAGGGTGGCGGAATTCATCTATCTGGGCGACCACGTCCGGGTGCGCCTGGAAGTCTGCGGCAAGACCGACTTCTTCGTGAAACAACCGATTGCCGAGCTCGATCCTGCGCTCAGCGTCGGCGACGTGGTACCGCTTGGCTGGCAGATCGAGCACGTTCGTGCGCTCGATCCGCTTTTAGAGGCGCACTAAGCGCCCCGGCAATACCAACACCAACCCTGCACGTGGAGAGAACAATAAATGTTGAGATCCCTGAAGTTCACCGCCCTGACTCTGGGCCTGATGGGTGCGACCGGCGCAATGGCCGCCGGCCCGGACTTGACCGTGGTGTCGTTTGGCGGGGCGAACAAGGCGGCGCAAGTCAAAGCCTTCTATGCACCGTGGGAAGCGGCGGGTAACGGCAAGATCGTCGCCGGCGAATACAACGGTGAAATGGCCAAGGTCAAAGCCATGGTCGACACCAAGAGCGTGTCGTGGGACTTGGTCGAAGTTGAATCGCCAGAACTGTCCCGTGGCTGCGACGAAGACATGTTCGAACAACTCGACCCGGCGCTGTTCGGCAAGACTGAAGACTACGTCAAAGGCGCGATTCAGCCTTGCGGCGTGGGCTTCTTCGTTTGGTCGACTGTACTGGCTTACAACGCCGACAAGCTGAAAACCGCGCCGACCAGTTGGGCGGATTTCTGGGACACCAAGAAATTCCCGGGCAAGCGTGGCCTGCGCAAAGGCGCCAAGTACACCCTCGAATTCGCGCTGATGGCCGATGGTGTGGCGCCGAAAGACGTCTACAAAGAGCTGGCGAGCAAGGGTGGCCAGGATCGCGCGTTCAAGAAACTTGATGAGCTGAAGCCGAGCATCCAATGGTGGGAAGCCGGTGCGCAACCGCCGCAATACCTCGCTTCCGGCGACGTAGTGATGAGCTCGGCCTACAACGGTCGCATCGCTGCCGTGCAAAAAGAATCCAACCTGAAAGTGGTGTGGAACGGCGGCATCTACGACTTCGACGCCTGGGCCATCCCGAAAGGTCTGGACGCCAAACGCGCGGAAGCGGCGAAGAAGTTCATCGCCTTCTCGGTACAGCCGCAGCAGCAGAAGGCCTACTCGGAAAACATCGCTTACGGCCCGGCCAACACCCAAGCCGTGCCGCTGCTGGCCAAGGATGTCCTGAAAGACATGCCGACCACCCCGGAAAACATCGCCAACCAGGTGCAGATCGACGTCAGCTTCTGGGCTGACAACGGCGAGCAACTGGAACAGCGCTTCAATTCCTGGGCGGCGAAATAACCACTTATTTACCTGTATGGAGATGGCAAGGGGGCTTTTGTGGTGAGGGGATTTATCCCCGATCGGCTGCGCAGCAGTCGTAAACCTGAAACTCCAACCTTCCTGATACACCGAGCTGCGTGGTTTTGGGGCTGCTTCGCAACCCATCGGGGATAAATCCCCTCGCCACAAAGGTTCGCTGCCACAGGAGGGCTCGCTCCCACAGGTAGCAGTGTTTCAACGCAACAGAGGTGGTTCGTCACCTCTGTAACGATCAAAGATTTGCGGAGTACGTCATGGCCATCGCCGTTCCCCTGAACGAGGGCGCCAGCCCCACCTTGAAGCAGAAGCTCAAGCACGCCGAGCGGGTCAACCGCTGGAAGGCCCAGGCACTGATTGCGCCGCTGGTGCTGTTTCTGCTGCTGGTGTTTCTGGTGCCGATCGTGGCGCTGCTCTATAAAAGCGTCGGCAACCCGGAAGTGGTTGGCGGCATGCCGCGCACTGTCACTGCCATCGCGAGTTGGGACGGCCGTGGTCTGCCCGCCGAGCCGGTGTACAAGGCGGCCAGCGAAGACCTCGCCGAAGCCCGCAAAAACCAGACGCTGGGCGATCTGTCCAAGCGTTTGAACATGGAGTTGGCCGGCTACCGCAGCCTGCTGACCAAAACCGCCCGGGCGCTGCCGTTCGCCAGCGAACCGGCTTCTTTTAAGGAAGCGCTGGAAGCGCTCGACGAGCGCTGGGGCGATCCGGCTTATTGGCAAGCGGTGAAACGCAACACCAGCAGCATCACTCCGTATTACCTGCTGGCGGCAGTCGATCACCGTATCGATGATCTCGGCGAACTGGCCCCGGCCACCCCGGATCAGGCGATCTACCTCGACATCTTCGCCCGCACCTTCTGGATGGGCCTGGTCATCACCGTGATCTGCCTGCTGCTCGCCTATCCACTGGCTTATCTGCTGGCGAACCTGCCTTCGCGGCAGAGCAACCTGCTGATGATTCTGGTGTTGCTACCGTTCTGGACCTCGATTCTGGTGCGGGTCGCAGCGTGGATCGTGCTGCTGCAATCCGGCGGTTTGATCAACAGTGCGCTGCTGGCCATGGGCATCATCGATAAACCGCTGGAACTGGTGTTCAACCGCACCGGCGTTTACATCTCGATGGTGCACATCCTGCTGCCGTTCATGATTCTGCCGATCTACAGCGTGATGAAAGGCATCTCGCCGACCTACATGCGCGCGGCGATTTCCCTCGGCTGTCATCCGTTCGCCAGTTTCTGGCGGGTTTACTTCCCACAGACCTATGCCGGCGTTGGCGCCGGCTGCCTGCTGGTGTTCATCCTCGCGATTGGCTACTACATCACCCCGGCGCTGCTCGGCAGCCCGAACGACCAAATGGTCAGCTACTTCGTCGCTTTCTACACCAACACCAGCATCAACTGGGGCATGGCCACCGCGCTCGGCGGCTTGCTGTTGCTGGCGACCGTGGTGCTTTATCTGATCTACAGCTGGCTGGTCGGCGCCAGTCGCCTGCGCCTGAGCTAAGGGGAATTTGCGATGCTGAGTCCTTACATGTCGCCCATTGAACGGGTGTGGTTCTACAGCCTGCGGATTCTCTGCGGCCTGATCCTGTTGTTCCTGATCCTGCCGGTGCTGGTGATCGTGCCGCTGTCGTTCAACTCGGGGAGTTTTCTGGTCTATCCGCTGCAGGGTTTCTCGCTGCAGTGGTACCACGACTTCTTCGCCTCGGCGGAATGGATGCGCGCGCTGAAGAACAGCATCATCGTCGCCCCGGCGGCGACGGTGCTGGCGATGATCTTCGGCACCCTGGCGGCGATCGGCCTGACCCGTGGCGACTTCCCCGGCAAAGCGCTGGTGATGGCGCTGGTGATTTCGCCGATGGTGGTGCCGGTGGTGATCATCGGCGTGGCCAGCTATCTGTTCTTCGCGCCGCTGGGACTGGGCAACAGCTTCTTCTCACTGATTGTCGTGCATGCGGTATTGGGTGTGCCGTTTGTGATCATCACCGTGTCGGCGACGTTGCAGGGTTTCAATCACAACCTGGTGCGTGCTGCTGCGAGTCTCGGTGCATCGCCGCTGACTGCATTCCGCCGGGTGACCTTGCCGCTGATTGCGCCGGGAGTGATTTCCGGGGCGCTGTTTGCCTTTGCGACTTCTTTCGATGAAGTGGTGGTGACGCTGTTTCTCGCCGGGCCTGAGCAGGCGACATTGCCTCGGCAGATGTTCAGCGGGATTCGCGAAAACCTCAGCCCGACGATTGCCGCTGCGGCGACGTTGCTGATTGCCTTCTCCGTTATCCTGCTGCTGACGCTGGAATGGCTGCGCGGGCGTAGCGAGAAACTGCGTACTGCGCAAGTCTGAGATCAAGGTCAAAAGCCACCCCTCACCCCAGCCCTCTCCCCAAGGGGGCGAGGGGGAAGGGAGCAGATCTTCGTGGCTTTCGCGGCCGGAGTTCGACTCGGTAATTCAGGTCGATGTATTTCGAGAGTACAACCCGGTCAGTCTCCTCTCCCTCCCGGAGAGGGTTAGGGTGAGGGGCTCTTGATCTTCCTATCCGATCAACCATTCACACCCTGAATAGCAGACAACCCCAAATCCCCAGCTAATCTTGTGCCCAGCTCCCACATCTATAAGAGGCTGCGCACCATGAGTCTGTCCCAGTTCAAAATCGCTCATAAACTGATCACCGGCGCCGCAGCCATCGAACAACTGGCCGCTGAACTCACTCGTCTGGACATCGACAATCCGCTGATCGTCACCGACGCCGCGCTGGTCAAGTCCGGTACTGTCGAACTGGCGCTGGTGCAACTCGGCGGGCGCGACTACGAAATATTCGACCGTGTACTGCCCGATCCGGAAATCGCCATCGTCGAAGACTGCATGCGCGCCTATCGCGAAGGCGGCCATGACGGTTTGATCGGCCTCGGGGGCGGCAGCGCCATCGATATTGCCAAAAGTGTCGCCGCCTACGCCGGATATCACGGCGCGCTGGAAGATCTGTTCGGCGTCGATCAGGTGCCGCGCAAAGGCCCGCCGCTGATCGCCATCCCGACCACCGCTGGCACCGGCTCTGAAGTCACCAACGTAGCGATCCTGTCGGACAAGGTCGCGCAGTTGAAGAAAGGCATCGTCAGCGACTATCTGCTACCGGATGTGGCGCTGGTCAGTCCGCAAATGACCCTGACCTGTCCGCGCAGTGTCACCGCCGCCAGTGGTGTCGATGCACTGGTGCACGCTATCGAATCCTATTTGTCGGTGAACGCCTCGCCGATCACCGACTCCCTCGCCATTGGCGCAATCAAGTTGATCGCCAGCGCCTTGCCCAAGGCCTACGCCAACGGCGCCAACCTGCAAGCCCGCGAAGACATGGCCACCGCCAGCCTCATGGCCGGCATGGCGTTCGGTAACGCCGGGGTCGGTGCGGTGCATGCGTTGGCGTATCCGCTGGGCGGGCGCTTCAACATTGCCCACGGTGTCAGCAACGCCTTGCTGCTGCCCTATGTGATGACCTGGAACAAAATGGCCTGTGTCGAACGCATGCAGGATATTGCCGAAGCCATGGGCGTGAAGACCGCGCATCTGAGCGCCAGCGAAGCCGCGGACAAAGCCGTGCAGGCCATGACCGACCTGTGCGCGGCAGTGGAAATCCCTGCCGGGCTGCGCAGTTTCGGCGTGCCGGAGGAAGCAATTCCGGCGATGGCCGTGGAGGCCGCCGGCATCGAGCGCTTGATGCGCAACAACCCGCGCAAACTCAGCGCCGGCGACATCGAGAAGATCTACCGCGCGGCTTACTGAGGCGCGGGCGCTGAGGGCACATGGCACAACCCAATCATCGCGGTCCCGGTGCGCGCGTGGAAACTTGAGGTATACAATGCGCGCCATCGTGATTTAGCTCAGCACAGGTGCGTCATGCAGCCCTTCGTAATTGCTCCGTCGATCCTCTCCGCCGACTTCGCCCGCCTCGGCGAGGAAGTGGACAACGTTCTCGCCGCCGGCGCCGACTTCGTCCACTTCGATGTCATGGACAACCACTATGTGCCCAACCTGACGATCGGCCCGATGGTCTGCGCGGCGCTGCGCAAGTACGGCGTGACCGCGCCGATCGACGCGCACCTGATGGTCAGCCCGGTGGACCGCATCGTCGGCGACTTCATCGAAGCCGGCGCGACTTACATCACCTTCCACCCGGAAGCCACTTTGCACGTCGATCGCTCGCTGCAACTGATCCGCGAAGGTGGTTGCAAATCCGGTCTGGTGTTCAACCCGGCGACCCCGCTGGACGTGCTCAAGTACGTGATCGACAAGGTCGACATGGTCCTGCTGATGAGCGTCAACCCGGGCTTCGGCGGGCAGAAATTCATTCCCGGCACCCTCGACAAACTGCGCGAAGCGCGGGCGATCATCGACGCCTCGGGCCGCGACATCCGTCTGGAAATCGACGGCGGCGTCAACGTCAACAACATCCGCGAAATTGCCGCTGCTGGCGCCGATACCTTCGTCGCCGGCTCGGCCATTTTCAACGCGCCGAACTATCAGGAAGTCATCGACAAGATGCGTTCCGAACTGGCGCTGGCGCGCCCATGAGCGGTTTTGAGCAGCTGTTCCCGGGGCAGTTGCCACGGTTGGTGATGTTCGATCTGGATGGCACGCTGATCGATTCGGTTCCCGACCTGGCAGCGGCGGTGGACACCATGCTGCTCTCCCTCGGCCGTCCGCCGGCAGGTATCGAAGCGGTGCGCGAATGGGTCGGCAATGGCGCGCCGGTGCTGGTGCGTCGGGCCTTGGCGGGTGGCATCGATCACTCGGCAGTGGACGACGCTGAAGCCGAGCGCGCACTGGAGATTTTCATGGAGGCGTACGGCGCCAGCCATGAACTGACCGTGGTCTATCCCGGTGTGCGCGACACGCTCAAGTGGCTGCACAAACAAGGCGTGGCCATGGCGTTGATCACCAACAAGCCGGAGCGCTTCGTCGCGCCGCTGCTCGATCAGATGAAAATCGGCCGCTACTTCAAGTGGATCATCGGCGGCGATACCCTGCCGCAGAAGAAGCCTGACCCGGCGGCGCTGTTTTTCGTGATGAAAATGGCCAACATTCCGGCCTCGCAATCGTTGTTCGTCGGCGACTCGCGCAGTGATGTGCAGGCGGCGAAAGCAGCGGGGGTCAAGTGTGTGGCGCTGAGTTACGGCTACAACCATGGCCGGCCGATTGCCGAGGAGTCCCCGGCACTGGTGATCGACGATTTGCGCAAACTAATTCCCGGTTGCCTGGATCTGGCCGGTGGGATAACGTTGCCCGACGCTGTTCAACCCCCTTCTGGAAACGCCATCGTGGTGGTCACCCGCAAACTCTGGATGAAAGTCATCAAGGCCCTGGCCCGCTGGCGTTGGCGCGCCTGACTGATTCTGGCCGGCCCTGCCGGCGCGTTTGCATACCTGACTGATTGCACCTCACACCACGAGGCACCTTATGAATCGCGAAGAATTCCTGCGTCTGGCCGCTGATGGCTATAACCGCATCCCGTTGGCCTGCGAAACCCTGGCCGACTTCGACACGCCGCTGTCGATCTACCTGAAACTGGCCGACCAGCCCAACTCCTACCTGCTCGAATCGGTGCAGGGCGGCGAGAAATGGGGCCGTTACTCGATCATCGGCCTGCCGTGCCGCACCGTGCTGCGCGTACATGACCATCACGTCAGCATCACCGTTGATGGCGTCGAGACCGAAAGCCATGACGTCGAAGACCCGCTGGCCTTCGTTGAAACCTTCAAAGCGCGCTACAACGTGCCGACCATCGCCGGCCTGCCGCGCTTCAACGGTGGACTGGTCGGTTACTTCGGTTACGACTGTGTGCGCTATGTCGAGAAGCGTCTGGGCAAATGCCCGAACCCGGATCCGCTGGGCGTGCCGGACATTCTGCTGATGGTTTCCGACGCCGTTGTAGTGTTCGACAACCTGGCCGGCAAGATGCATGCGATCGTCCTCGCCGACCCGGCCCAGGCCGATGCCTTCGAGCAAGGTCAGGCGCGTTTGCAGGAACTGCTCGAGCAACTGCGTCAGCCGATCACCCCGCGTCTTGGCCTGGATTTCAGCAAACAGCGATCCGCCGATCCGGTGTTTCGTTCCAGCTTCACTCAGGACGATTACGAAAAAGCCGTCGACACCATCAAGGAATACATCCTTGCTGGCGACTGCATGCAGGTGGTGCCGTCGCAGCGCATGTCGATCGACTTCAAGGCTGCGCCGATCGATCTGTATCGCGCGCTGCGTTGCTTCAACCCGACGCCGTACATGTACTTCTTCAACTTCGGCGATTTCCACGTCGTCGGCAGTTCGCCGGAAGTGCTGGTGCGCGTCGAAGACAATCTGATCACCGTGCGCCCGATCGCCGGCACGCGCCCACGCGGCGCCACCGAAGAAGCCGATGTGGCGCTGGAGCAGGACCTGCTCTCGGATGACAAGGAAATCGCCGAGCACTTGATGCTGATCGATCTGGGCCGCAACGATACCGGCCGCGTTTCGGAAATCGGCTCGGTGAAGCTCACCGAGAAAATGGTCATCGAGCGTTATTCCAATGTGATGCACATCGTCTCCAACGTCACCGGCCAGTTGAAGTCGGGCCTGACCGCGATGGACGCACTGCGGGCGATTCTGCCGGCGGGTACGTTGTCGGGCGCGCCGAAGATTCGCGCGATGGAAATCATCGACGAACTGGAACCGGTCAAGCGCGGTGTGTACGGCGGTGCGGTCGGTTACTTCGCCTGGAACGGCAACATGGACACCGCCATTGCCATTCGCACGGCGGTGATCAAGAACGGTGAATTGCACGTGCAGGCCGGCGGCGGCATCGTCGCCGACTCGGTGCCGGCGCTGGAATGGGAAGAAACCCTGAACAAACGCCGCGCGATGTTCCGCGCCGTGGCCCTGGCCGAGCAAACCCCGGACGCCTGATCCACGCAATTTCCCATGTGGGAGCGAGCCTGCTCGCGAAGAGGGTGTGTCAGTCACCGTTGATGCTGACTGACCCAGCGCTTTCGCGAGCAGGCTCGCTCCCACATTGGGTTTTGTGTTGAGGCATAAAAAAAGCGGCGCCCTGACAGGCGCCGCTTTTTTTGCATCTACGACTCAGAAATCCAGCACAACCCCGACATTCAGGCCCTGCTGCTTGAAGTCATCATCCTTGCGAAACGTATAACCCCCACGCAGCGCCAGATCTGCCGTCAGCTTGTGACTGACACCCAGGCTCAAGCGGTTCAGGTGACTTGCCGGTGTGTAGCCTTCAAGGGTGAAGTCATTGGCCGGCAGGGTGTTGAGGGCGATGTTGACCTTCTGCACGTCATCTTCGTACTCACGCTCGTGAGCGTATTCGCCATACACCTGGGTTTGCGCGGTGAAGTTGTACTTGCCTTGAATCCCCAGGCCCAAGCGTTTCGAATCGCGGCTCTGGTCATCGAAGGTCAGCGCGGTGGCGCGGTTGCTCTTTTCCGAGTAACCGTCGACATCGACACTGGCGTAATCGGCGCTGACAAACGGCGACAGATGCCATTGGCTGCCCGGTTGCGCAATGTCATAGCCCAGGCGGGTGCTGAACGCCCACAGACTGCCGTCGGTATCGCCTTTCTCCGCGCCCTCGCTGGCGCCGAGGTCGAACTTGCGCTTGAGGTTGTCGTAGTCGAGTTTGCCGCCGGTCAGCGCCGCGTCGGCCCACCAGCGGTTCTGCTGGAACTGGGCGAACGCGGTGGCCATGTAGCTGTTGAGTTTGTAGTCGGAATCGTTGTGCCCGGCCTCGAGATTCTGCCGGTACAAACCGGCTGCCACGCCCACGCGCCAAGCCTCATTGAGGCGATAGCTGCCGCCGACGTTGAGGTTGTAACCGCTGCCATCGGCGCTGGCGCCGCTGCTTTGGCTGTCGACATCCAGACGCTGTCCGCCGGCCGAGACAATCGCACGCCATTGGCCGACCGCTTGCCAGTTCTCCCAGTCCGCCTGCCATTGGTTACGCAATTCATCCTGATGCGCGCGCACCGTGCCGTGGGCCATCTCCGGTAGAAGGCTCAATTCCCACGGCGCAGCCAAGAGCGAATAGGCGTAATCGGCGATCAGTTTTTGCCCGGATTCGGTCGGGTGTACGCCATCGTTGTAGATCAGCTTGGTCGGATCCGGCGTGGCGCTGTTGATCCCGTAACGGGCGTTTTCCGTGCAGCTATTGCCACTGAAGCAGGTCGCGGTGAGGTTCTGGTCGGTAGCCAGACCAAAGCGCCCCGGGTCGGCGAAGACTTCCGAGAGCAGCACCGGAATGTTCAGCGGAATGACTTCGGCGTCGATGCCTTGCAGGCGCGTCACCAACTCACTGTTGAACTGGTTGGCGAGGGTGCTGCTGAACGCTTGCAGCGGCGTGCCGTTCAGAGCAGGTGTCAGGCCCACGTCGGGCAGCAGCCAGACCATCACGTATTTGGCGCCGGCGGTCTGCAGGGTTTGCACGCTATCGGCCAGTCGATCGGCTGCGGCGTTGGCCTGGGGCAGGCTGAGAATGCGGCCCTGGAGGAAATCGTTGCCGCCACCGGAAATGTAATACAGCGCATTCGGGTCGGCGCGGAAGCCGTTCGACGGCAGGTAACCGGCGCGGGTGCGTTCGCCGGTGGCAGATTGGGTGGTGATCGAGTCGAGAATCTGGTCGGTGCGATAACCACCGACTGCCCAGTTGTTGCCGTCGGGCTGGCCGTTTTCCGCGCGCACCGCGGAGCTGGAAGAGGCTGTCTGGTCGGGCGAAAAGCCCAGGCGGCCGCCAAGCAACTGGGTGGAATTCAATGAAAAAACTTCGCCGCTGCCATCCTGATACACCGGCCCGGTACGGTTGGTGTAACGCTCGGTGGAGCCCGCCGGGCCGCCCGTGTCGGCGAAGGTGCCGGCATCGTTGAGGCTGTCACCGAAGACGATGAAACTGGAATAAGGATTGGGCGCTGCATTGGCCTGGGCGCAGGCGAGTGCGAGCAAGCAGCTGGCCAGCGGTACAAACAACGTCTGTCTGATCATGAGCAAGTCCGTTTATTTATTGTTGTAGGTGAACGAAACGACAGTACCAAAAACGTTCGGCCTTTTGCCATCGGTCGCGAATCCTTCTGCCGTTTTATAACCCGCAGGCCCCGCCATATTGCACGCTCCGCCCAGCTAAGTTACTGTGCCGGAACGTATGAACGAGACCTTCCCCGTGTTGATCACCAGCAAACTTCTGGATCAAGTCATCAAGGCACACGCCCGCTGGCGTTGGCGCGCCTGAATCTTCTCTGCCGGCTCCGCCGGATCTGTATCGCTTTGCCTTCCTTGTCTGTTTGAAATGCCGCTGTGCTGGCGCCCTGTGCGCGTCCGACATCGCGCAGCCACCCGCGGGCAAGTCATCTGAAGGCTGTCATCAAGTCAGAATTCAAGAGGTTCGAAACGCCATGTTGCTGATGATCGACAACTACGACTCCTTTACCTACAACGTTGTGCAATACCTCGGCGAGCTGGGTGCCGAGGTCAAAGTGGTGCGCAACGACGAACTGACCATCGCCGAAATCGAAGCGCTGAATCCCGAGCGCATCGTGGTTTCCCCGGGGCCGTGCACGCCCACCGAGGCGGGCGTTTCCATTGATGCGATCAAGCACTTCGCCGGCAAGCTGCCGATCCTCGGCGTCTGCCTCGGCCACCAGTCCATCGGCCAGGCCTTCGGCGGTGATGTGGTGCGTGCCCGCCAAGTCATGCACGGTAAGACTAGCCCGGTATTCCACGAGGACAAGGGCGTGTTCGCCGGCCTCAATCATCCGCTCACTGTTACCCGTTACCACTCGCTGATCGTCAAGCATGACAGCCTGCCCGATTGCCTCGAGCTGACCGCATGGACCCAGCACGACGACGGCTCGGTCGACGAGATCATGGGCCTGCGTCACAAGACCCTGAACATCGAGGGTGTGCAGTTCCACCCCGAATCGATCCTCACCGAGCAGGGTCATGAACTGTTTGCCAATTTCCTCAAACAAACCGGCGGCACGCGCTAAGGACTTCCCATGAATATCAAGACAGCCCTCAGCCGTATCGTCGAACACCTCGACCTCAGCACCGATGAAATGCGCGATGTGATGCGCGAGATCATGACCGGCCAGTGCACCGAAGCGCAGATCGGCGCGTTTATGATGGCCATGCGCATGAAAAGCGAGAGCATCGACGAAATCGTCGGCGCCGTGTCGGTGATGCGCGAGCTGGCCGATCAGGTCGAGCTGAAAACCCTCGACGGCGTAGTCGATGTGGTTGGCACCGGCGGTGACGGTGCGAATATCTTCAACGTATCGACCGCGTCTTCCTTTGTTGTCGCAGCCGCCGGTTGCACCGTCGCCAAGCACGGCAACCGCGCGGTGTCCGGCAAGAGCGGCAGTGCCGATCTGCTGGAAGCTGCCGGCATTTATCTGAACCTGACCCCGGTGCAGGTCGCGCGCTGCATCGACAACGTCGGCATCGGTTTCATGTTCGCCCAGACTCACCACAAAGCGATGAAGTACGCCGCCGGCCCGCGCCGCGAACTCGGTCTGCGCACGCTGTTCAACATGCTCGGCCCGCTTACGAATCCGGCCGGTGTGAAACATCAGGTCGTCGGCGTATTCACTCAGGCGCTGTGCCGGCCATTGGCCGAAGTCTTGCAAAGACTGGGCAGCAAACACGTTCTGGTCGTGCATTCGAAGGACGGCCTGGACGAATTCAGCCTCGCCGCGCCGACTTTTGTTGCCGAGTTGAAGAACAACGAAATCACTGAGTATTGGGTCGAACCGGAAGACCTCGGCATGAAGAGCCAGAGCCTGCACGGCCTGTCGGTTGAAGGCCCGGAAGCGTCGCTGGCGCTGATCCGCGATGCCCTCGGCAAGCGCAAAACCGAAAACGGCCAGAAAGCTGCCGAGATGATTGTGCTCAATGCCGGTGCGGCGCTGTATGCCGCCGACCTCGCAAGCAGTCTGAAACAAGGTGTGGAGCTGGCGCACGACGCGCTGCACACCGGCCTCGCTCGGGAAAAACTCGAGGAGCTGGGTGCCTTTACCGCGGTATTCAAAGTGGAGAATGAAGGATGAGTGTACCGACGGTTCTGGAAAACATTCTGGCGCGCAAGGTTGAGGAAGTCGCCGAGCGCAGCGCTCGGGTCAGCCTGAGCGAGCTGGAAAGTCTGGCCAAGGCGGCCGATGCACCCCGTGGTTTTGCCCAGGCGTTGCTGGCGCAAGCGAAGAAGAAACAACCGGCCGTGATTGCCGAAATCAAAAAGGCTTCGCCGAGCAAAGGCGTGATCCGCGAAGACTTCGTCCCGGCAGACATTGCCAAGAGCTACGAAAAGGGTGGGGCCACCTGTCTGTCGGTGCTGACCGATATCGACTACTTCCAGGGCGCCGATGCCTACCTGCAACAGGCGCGCGCCGCCTGCAAATTGCCGGTGATCCGCAAGGATTTCATGATCGATCCGTACCAGATCGTTGAAGCTCGCGCGCTTGGCGCCGATTGCGTGCTGTTGATCGTCTCCGCACTGGACGACGTGAAAATGGCCGAGCTGGCCGCCGTGGCCAAAGGCGTCGGTCTCGACGTGTTGGTGGAAGTGCACGACGGTGACGAACTGGAGCGCGCGTTGAAAACCCTCGACACGCCGCTGGTCGGGGTCAACAACCGCAACCTGCACACATTCGACGTCAGCCTGGAAACCACCCTCGACCTGCTGCCGCGCATCCCGCGCGATCGCCTGGTGATCACCGAAAGCGGCATCCTCAATCGGGCCGACGTCGAGCTGATGGAAATCAGCGATGTGTACTCGTTCCTGGTCGGCGAAGCGTTCATGCGCGCGGAAAATCCAGGCATTGAATTGCAGCGCCTGTTCTTTCCGGAGCGTGGTGTGCCGATCAGTGGTTCGACCCTCGACTGACCGAGTCGACCTCATTCGCGAGCAGGCTCGGTCCCACAGGGAAATGCATTCCAGTGTGGGAGCGAGCCTGCTCGCGAAGAGGCGCTAAATTCCGCTAAAGAGATTCAATCTGCCGGAGCTCACCATGTCGTTGCCAACCCCGCTGACCATCGAATCCGGCCTGCAAGCCGAACAGGACTTGCTGGCCTCGGTCTGCGCCGGCGACGCCGAATTCGGCCTGCTGTTCTGGCAACCCACCGATCGCGCGCTGGTCATGCCGCGCCGCCTCAACCGTCTCCCGCATTTCGACCACGCCTGCGAAGTTTCCGCTGCTGCTGGCTGGCCGGTGCTGTTGCGTGAAACCGGCGGTGAGCCCGTCCCGCAATCCGCTGCGACCGTCAACATTGCCTTGGTATATGCCCCGCCTCGCAGCGAAGGCGATCTGAACCGCATCGAAACCGGCTACCGCCGCCTGTGCGATCCGATCTGTCAGTTGCTGGATGAGTTGGGTGGCACCTCGTCGGTCGGGGAAATCGACGGCGCATTCTGCGACGGCCGTTTCAACGTCAATCTCGACGGTCGCAAGATGGTCGGTACCGCCCAGCGCTGGCGCCAGAGTCAGGGAGGCCAGCGTCCGGTTGGCCTGGTGCATGGTGCGATGCTGATGGATGACGAGCGCGAAGCGATGGTTGCTGCGGTCAATCGCTTCAATGAAGCCTGCGGCCTGGAGCAGCGGGTGAGGGCGCAAAGCCACATTGCCCTGTATGAGAAATTCAACGCGCCACAGGCATTGGCGCGTCTCGATGAATTGTTTCGTTTGATGCTGGCGCAGATTTACGTCTAGCGCGTGCCGAAGACCACCATGGTCTTGCCTTTCACATCGACCAGGTTGCGTTCTTCCAGATCCTTGAGCACGCGGCCGACCATCTCTCGAGAACAGCCGACGATACGACCGATCTCCTGGCGGGTGACCTTGATCTGCATGCCGTCCGGGTGAGTCATGGCGTCCGGTTGTTTGCACAACTCCAGCAGGCAGCGGGCGACTCGGCCAGTGACATCGAAAAACGCCAGGTCGCCGACTTTGCGCGTGGTGTTACGCAGGCGTTGTGCGATTTGTCCGCTGAGGGCGTAAAGAATGTCTGGATCCTGCTGCGACAGTTCGCGGAACTTGGCGTAGCTGATTTCGGCGGTTTCGCATTCAACTTTGGCACGCACCCAGGCGCTGCGTTCCTGCTCCTGACCTGCCTGCTCGAACAGACCCAGTTCGCCGAAGAAATCCCCGGCGTTCAGGTAAGCGATGATCATCTCGCGACCATCGTCGTCTTCGATGAGGATGGTGACCGAGCCTTTGATGATGAAAAACAGCGTGTCCGAGCGATCCCCGGCGCAGATGATATTGCTCTTGGCCGCATGACGCCGGCGCTGGCAATGCATCAACAGCTTGTCGATGTTCTTGATTTTGGGTGTGGGGGTAATAGCAACCATGGTTGTATCCCGAAAAGACTGCACGGTGATGTTTGAGTTTTTATGAGGCGCTGAAGGCGGTCGCTACAGGGCTGACGAATTGGCGCCAGCGAATTGGCGCCAGCTTACCAGACACTTCGTCGAAAATTCGAGAAATTACCTACAGCCAGAAAGCATCCGTCCTAGGACGTCGTTCCTGTCGGGACAAAGTGCTGTGCTAAGCTGGCGACCCTTTTTTTACAGTGGAGTCTGGGCGATGAAGGCACGCATCCAATGGGCTGGCGAAGCCATGTTCCTCGGCGAATCCGGCAGCGGTCATGTCGTGGTAATGGACGGCCCGCCAGATGCCGGTGGCCGTAACCTCGGGGTTCGCCCGATGGAAATGCTCTTGCTGGGTGTCGGCGGTTGCAGCAACTTCGACGTGGTCAGCATCCTGAAGAAGTCGCGCCAGGCTGTTGAAAGCTGTGAAGCCTTCCTTGATGCCGAGCGTGCGACTGAAGATCCCAAGGTGTTTACCAAGATCCACATGCACTTCGTGGTCAAGGGCCGGGGCCTGAAGGAAGCTCAGGTCAAGCGCGCCATCGAGCTGTCGGCCGAGAAGTATTGCTCGGCGTCGATCATGCTCGGCGCGGCTGGCGTGGCAATCACCCACGATTATGAAATCGTCGAACTCGGCTGAACCGACATTCAACTATCATAAAAGCAGTGCAGACTCTGGCGATCCCCCGCTGACGTCTGCATAATGCGCCACTTTTTTCAGGGCAGTGATCGGTCAGCCGACGGGTCATCCGCCTGAACAGATAACCAAAATCGCCATCGCGAAGAGGTGTTAACCGTCCTACGCAGGTGCGTTGTTCGCACTTGACGGGCATGCTTGATCACGCGGCCGCGCCGCATACATAGAGAGTTTTTAACGGTGAAAAGCAAACTCAAGCTCCACGGGTTCAATAACCTGACAAAGACCTTGAGCTTCAACATCTATGACATCTGCTACGCGGAAACCCCGCAAGACCAGCAGGCTTACGTTGAGTACATCAATCAAGAGTACAACGCGAAACGCCTGACGCAGATTCTCACAGAAGTTGTCGAGATCATTGGTGCCAACATCCTGAACATCGCCAGTCAGGACTATGAACCCCAGGGCGCCAGCGTCACGATTCTGATTTCGGAAGAGCCGGTAACCCCGACTGACAGCCAGATCGAAGAATCGCCGGGCCCGTTGCCCGAAATTATTCTGGCCCACCTCGACAAGAGCCACATCACGGTGCACACCTATCCGGAAATCCATCCGGACGACGGTATTGCAACGTTCCGTGTGGATATCGACGTGTCGACCTGTGGTGTCATTTCACCGCTCAAAGCGCTCAACTTCCTCATTCACCAGTTCGATTCGGACATCGTGACCGTGGATTACCGTGTGCGCGGTTTCACCCGTGACGTTGAAGGCAACAAGCACTTCATCGACCACGAGATCAACTCGATCCAGAACTACCTCTCCGAAGACACCCGCGACGCGTACCAGATGACCGACGTGAACGTGTACCAGGAAAACCTGTTCCACACCAAAATGCTGCTGAAGAACTTCGAACTGGACAACTACCTGTTCGGCGACGCCACCAGCAACCTCTCGCCCGAGCAACGTGCCCAGGTGACCGACCGTGTGAAACACGAAATGCTGGAAATCTTCTACGCGCGCAATATGCCGACCTAAGATTCCCGGAAACAAAAAAGGCGACCTCCTGGTCGCCTTTTTCATGCTTCAGACAAAACCCCCTGTGGGAGCTGGCTTGCCAGCGATAGGGCAATGTCGGGCGATACATATCTCAGATCCGATAAGTACTCTTGGTCATCACCTTGGCCAACAAGCTCATCCCGAACTTGACCGGCGCCGGAAAACGAAACCCGCCCGCATCCAGGGCACTTTCCGCATGGTGTTCTTCATCGATGCGCATCTGCTCAAGAATCGCCCGGGACTTCTCGTCCTCGGCCGGCAATTGCTCCAGATGTTCGTTCAAGTGTTTGCAGACCTGATGCTCGGTCGCCGCAACGAAACCAAGGCTAACCTTGTCGCTGATCAGTCCGGCGACCGCGCCGATACCGAACGACATGCCGTAAAACAGTGGATTCAGCACGCTGGTGTGGCTGCCCAACTGATGGATGCGCTGCTCACACCAGACCAGATGATCGATCTCTTCTTCAGCCGCGTGCTCCATGGCCGCGCGTACCTGCGGCAACTTGGCGGTCAGCGCTTGCCCCTGATACAGCGCCTGAGCGCAGACTTCGCCAGTGTGGTTGATACGCATCAGGCCGGCGACGTGGCGAGTGTCTTCATCGCTCATCTGCGTATCCGGTTGCAGAATCGCCGGCGACGGGCGGTACGGCTGACCACTGGAGGGCAACAGCGTGCGCATCGCGGCATCGGCTTGCAGCAGCAGACGGTCTATGGGCGAGTAGTGACGTTGGGTAGTCATGCTGACCTCCGGGAAGAATCTCGGCGGCCAGTTTAACCGAATCGGCCGGCGAGGGTTTGCGCTGGGTCACTTCCTGCGCGGTCAGGCTTTTTTGTGGGAGCGAGCCTGCTCGCGAAAGCGGATTATCGGATACTGAAGTGTTGAATGTATCGGCGCCTTCGCGAGCAGGCTCGCTCCCACAGTTGTTGTCGCCAATCAGCCCGGCGGCCAGTTCATCTGGCGCTGACCCAGCACGTGCATATGAATGTGATAGACAGTCTGCCCACCAAGTTCATTGCAGTTCATCACCACGCGGAAGCCCTCTTCGCAACCCAGTTCCAGCGCCAGACGCTGCGCGGTGAACAGGATGTGCCCGGCCAGCGCCTTGTCGTCTTCGGTCAGGTCGTTGAGCGTGCGCACCGGTTTTTTCGGGATTACCAGAAAGTGCACCGGAGCCTGGGGGGCGATGTCGTGGAAGGCCAGAACCTGGTCGTCCTCGTAAATGATCTTCGCCGGGATTTCCCGGTTGATGATCTTGGTGAACAGAGTATCCACTGCTGTTTCTCCGTTGAGTTGGGCTGAATCGAGTGTACCGCTTCGAAGTTGTCTTCCTAGCGGGGGCAGTAAGCTTTGTTGATCATGCCGACGATGGTGCGATTGAGCCAGCGCGAACCCAGCCGCGGCAGGAACGCCAGCCAGCGATTGCGTCGTCCCGGAATGATGATGGCGCGGTTTTTATCCAGTGCGCGTACGGCATGCAGTGCCACTTCTTCCGGACTCATCAGCGAGTGGCTGCTTTCGATCTTTTCGCTACTCATCTGTGCGGTTCGGAAGAACGGTGTGCGCGTCGGGCCGGGGCACAGCACCGAAACTTTCACGCCGCTTTGTTTGAGCTCCACGCGCAAGGCTTCGGAAAAATGCAGCACATACGCTTTGCTGGCGTAGTACGTGCTCATCCACGGGCCAGGACTGTAGGCGGCGACCGACGCGACGTTGAGAATCTGCCCGCCACCCAGCAGCGCCATGCTGTTACCCACCGCATGGCAGAGGCGGGTGAGGGCGAGGATATTGACCTCGATGAGGTCCTGCTCAGTCATCCAGTCCTGCGCGAGGAACGGCCCGCAAGTGCCGATGCCGGCGCAGTTGACCAGCAGATCGATCTGCCGGTCGCCTTCTTCCAGCTCCAGCAAAAAGCCCGACAGGCGCAACGGTTCGCCGAGATCGCAGGCACGAAACAATACTTCGACATCGAAGCGCTGGGTCAGCTCGATGGCGATACTTTCCAGCTGATCACGCTGCCGTGCCACCAGAATCAGGCTGCGGCCGCGCCGGGCCAGTGCTTCGGCCATGGCCAGGCCGATGCCGCTGGAAGCACCGGTGATCAGAGCGTAACGGGTCATGCAGTTCTCCATCGCAACAGCTCCGCGCCGGCGACGCGATTGTCGCGGCAGGGAGCGCTGTTCATTCTTGCGCAGAGTCTACAGGGGCCTGCGCCGGTTCGGCTGCCTCGTCGGCGGAAATCACTGGCGGTTCGACGACCTCAACTTCGTCGGTGGTCACCGCGCCGCTGTCATAGCTGCTCTCCAGATTGCTTTCATATTCTTCCTGCACAGCCGAGAAGCCGCCAAGAAGGCCTCCGGCAAAAATCAGTGCGAAGAATACGATCCATAACGAGCACAGCACTTTGACGGCCGTGCTGTTCGGCGGTGGTGGCGGGCCATAGCGGTTGGCGCCGGCATTGCCGGGTACGACCATCATCACCAGCGGGAAAAAACTGCCGACGAACGGCACCAGATTCAACAACCACAGCCAGCCCGACCAGCCGATATCGTGCAGGCGCTGAACGCTGAACAGAATGCTGACGATCATGAAGCCGAGGAACAGGAAGACCGCCAGAATGCCGCCGAGGATCAGGCCGGTGGTTGAATCGCCACTGACCAGACCCAAGGCAATCAAGGCAAACACACCGACGATGGGCAGGGTCACCAGGCTCAGGACCATGGTCCAGGCGAGAAAGCGCAGGCGACCGATCCGGCCTTCGACGCTGAATGGCTTGAGCGTGGCGAATGGCGGCAGAGCTTCACCGACATTGGCGCGCGGTGGGGCGTAAGGCGAGTCCGGTTCCGCCGCCGCTGCAGGGTTATCGTGGACATCCGCCAGATCCAGCTCAATGGTGGTTTCCGCTTCGATCCGCGCATCGATCCCGGTTTTGTTCAATGCCTGCAGATACGTCTGGGCATCGCTGTGGGACAGATCACGTTTGAGGGCGACGGTGCGGCCACTGAACAGGCGCTCGATGGCGGCCACATCGCTTTTGAACAGATCCGCCAGATTCAGTTTGGCGGTGGTGAGGTCGACGCCGGGCTGCAGCGCGCCGTCGAAGACGATCTTGTAACGGGTGTCGCTCATGGCCGAGGCATCCTTGTCGCGATTGGGTTTGCAGTAGTCAGTTCAAGGCCAGTCTGACAGCGACTGGCCGGGGGTATTGCTCAGCGCGGCCAGCGTTCCGGCAGCTGTGCGGCGCGCGCCTGAGCCTGACGATATTCTGCATCGAGCCGCGCAATCAACTGATCCACGCTTGGCAGGTCACCAATCTGGCCAACACCCTGGCCCGCCGACCACACGGTCTTCCAGGCTTTGGCTTCATCGTTGATCGGCTTGAGCTTGTCGCCGAAGTTCACCTCGCCCTTGCCTTGCAGTGCCGCCATGTCGAAACCGGCCGCCTCCAGGCTCTGGCGCATGAAACTGGCCGGCACTCCCGACACTGCTGGAGTATGAATGATGTCGGCAGCCTTGGCTGTCAGCAGCATGTCTTTGTAGGCGTCAGGCGCGTGACTTTCTGTGGTGCCGATAAATCGCGTACCGAAGTAGGCCAAATCCGCGCCGAGCAGTTGCGCGGCGAGAATCTCATGGCCGTGGTTCAGACATCCTGCAAGCAAGAGTGTCTTGTCGAAGAACTCACGGATCTCGGCAATCAGCGCAAACGGGCTCCAGGTACCAGCATGCCCGCCGGCACCGGCCGCAACGGCAATGAGCCCGTCGACACCGGCTTCAGCGGCTTTCTCGGCATGGCGCCGCGTGGTCACGTCGTGAAACACCAGACCGCCATAGCTGTGCACCGCGTCGACCAGTTCCTTCACCGCGCCGAGGCTGGTGATAACGATCGGCACCTTGTGCTCGACGCAGATGTCCAGATCCGGCTGAAGGCGCGGGTTGCTGTGGTGAACAATCAGGTTCACCGCATAAGGGGCCGGATTATCCAGCGTCGCCAGGCCCGCTTCGATCTGTTCCAGCCAAGCCTTGAACCCACTGCTTTCGCGTTGGTTCAGAGCCGGAAAGCTGCCGACCACGCCGTTGCGGCAGCAGGCGAGCACCAGTTCCGGATTGGAGATCAGGAACATCGGCGCTGCTACTACGGGCAGACGCAGACGTTGTTCGAGCAAAGCGGGCAGCGACATTGTGAACCCCCCAAGGACCTGTATTGGTTGAAGTTAGAACGGCTTGACCACGACCAGAATTACGATAGCCAGCAATATCAGAACCGGCACTTCATTGAACCAGCGATAAAAGACATGGCTGCGGGTGTTTTCGCCACGGGCATAGCGTTTTACCTGCGCGCCGCACATGTGGTGGTAGCCGATCAGCAATACGACCAGAGTCAGTTTTGCGTGAATCCAGCCGCCCTGGCTGAAGATTGATGGATTAAGGTAGATCAGCCAGCCACCGAAGATCAGCGTGGCGATCATCGCCGGGCCCATGATGCCGCGATACAACTTGCGCTCCATGACGCTGAAGCGCTCCTGGCTGATCGTGTCGGTGCTTTGCGCGTGGTAAACGAACAGGCGCGGCAAGTAAAACAGCCCGGCAAACCAGCAGACGACGCTGACAATGTGAAACGCTTTGAGCCATAGATAGAGCATTTTTGGTTATTCCCTCATTCACGGTAGCCAGATAGTAGAGGCTTGAGCGTCCGCGCGTCACCTTGGCGGTTGTCGCAGGCGCGCGCGGCCCCTATTATCGACGGCTTTCCAGTGGGTTCGTTGAGGGCAGGTTTATGGTCAAGGTCGGTATCGTCGGCGGCACGGGTTACACCGGTGTCGAACTGCTGCGTCTGTTGGCACAGCATCCGCAGGCAGAAGTGGTCGTCATCACTTCCCGATCCGAGGCCGGTCTGGCCGTGGCTGACATGTACCCGAACCTGCGCGGTCACTATGACGGGCTGGCGTTCAGCGTGCCGGACGTGAAAACCCTTGGCGCCTGCGATGTGGTTTTCTTCGCCACGCCACACGGCGTGGCTCACGCCTTGGCAGGCGAGCTGCTGGCGGCGGGCACCAAGGTCATCGACCTGTCCGCTGACTTCCGTCTGCAAGATGCTGATGAATGGGCCAAGTGGTACGGCCAGCCACACGGCGCACCGCAATTGCTGGACGAAGCGGTCTATGGTCTGCCGGAAGTCAATCGCGAGCAGATCAAGAAAGCGCGCCTGATCGCGGTGCCGGGTTGCTATCCGACCGCAACGCAATTGGGTTTCCTGCCGTTGCTGGAAGCAGGTCTGGCCGACGCATCGCGTTTGATCGCCGACTGCAAATCCGGTGTCAGTGGTGCCGGGCGTGGTGCGGCTGTTGGTTCTTTGTACTCCGAGACGTCGGAAAGCATGAAGGCCTATGCGGTAAAAGGTCATCGTCATCTGCCGGAAATTCGCCAGGGCCTGCGTCGCGCGGCGGGCAAGGACGTCGGCCTGACCTTCGTCCCGCACCTGACGCCGATGATTCGCGGTATTCACTCCACGCTCTACGCGACAGTAGCGGATCGCTCGGTTGATCTGCAGGCACTGTTCGAAAAGCGCTATGCCAACGAACCGTTCGTCGATGTCATGCCAGCCGGCAGCCACCCGGAAACCCGTAGCGTGCGCGGCGCCAACGTCTGCCGCATCGCCGTGCATCGTCCACAGGATGGCGATCTGGTGGTCGTGCTGTCGGTGATCGACAATCTGGTCAAGGGCGCCTCGGGCCAGGCGGTGCAGAACATGAACATTCTGTTCGGACTGGATGAGCGCTTCGGTCTGTCCCACGCCGGTATGCTTCCTTAACGGCCGTCACAGGTCAGGCGCCGCAAGCTTGAAGCTCACCGCTTGAAGCTTGCAGCTGCCTTTCTAATAGTTGACCAATTTTCTAGGACAAGCGGATAATGCGCGTCATCACGCATTATGGCGGCGTAACGCCGGGAGATAGTCAGCATGAGCGTCGAATCCTTCACCCCCACGGCTTTGCAATTCACCCAAGGTGCTGCGCACAAGGTGAAGAGCCTGGTCGATGAAGAGGGGAATGATCGCTTGAAGCTGCGCGTATTTGTTACGGGCGGCGGTTGTTCAGGGTTTCAATACGGTTTCACCTTCGATGAAGATGTTGCCGAGGACGACACCATTGTCGAGCGCGAAGGCGTGAGTCTGGTGGTTGATCCGATGAGTTTCCAGTACCTGGCCGGTGCGGAGGTGGACTACCAGGAAGGTCTGGAAGGTTCGCGCTTCGTGATCAAGAACCCGAACGCGACCACGACTTGTGGTTGCGGGTCGTCGTTCTCGATCTGATCGCGCTTTACAGCACACAACAAAACGCCGCAGAGCCTTTCGGTTCTGCGGCGTTTTTGTTTCTGAAGGTTATGCCGGGTAGATGGCGCCGAGTACGCGCAGGCCGCGAGCGCCGGTGACGCTTGGCCGATTGGCGGCGATGCCTTCCAGGCAGCAATGGGCGAGCCAGGCGAAGGCCATGGCTTCCACCCAATCTGGATCAACCCCGTGAGTTGCGGTGCTGGCGACTTGGGTATTTGGCAGCAGGTCCGCCAGACGTTTCATCAGCGTGGCGTTGTGCGCGCCGCCGCCACAGACCAGCAGTTCCTGAGTGCCCGATTGAGCGCTTTGTAGCGACTCGACGATGGTCAGCGCCGTAAGTTCGAGCAGGGTGGCCTGAACGTCTTCGGCAGCGAAAGTCGGCAGACGCGATAGATGCTGTTCCAGCCATGGCAGATTGAAGACTTCCCGGCCCGTACTTTTCGGGCCTTTGGTCACGAAGAACGGGTCGCTAAGCAGTGCCTTGAGCAGGGCTGGTTCAACCTTGCCGGTCGCAGCCCATTTGCCGTCCCGGTCATAGTTCTCGCCCCGTTGCCGGCTAATCCAGGCGTCCATCAGAACATTTCCCGGCCCGCAGTCGAAACCGGCTACAGGTTTGTTCGGCTCAATCAGGCTGAGATTGCTGAATCCACCGACATTCAAGACTGCCTGGTTACCGCTACGCTCTTCAAACAACGCTTCATGAAAGGCTGGCACCAGAGGCGCACCTTGGCCACCCGCTGCGACATCGCGACTGCGGAAATCGCTGACGACGGTAATACCGGTCAACTCAGTCAGCAGGGCTGGATTACCGATCTGCACGGTAAACCCGCGCGCCGGCTCATGGCGAATGGTCTGACCGTGGCTGCCGATAGCGCGGATTGCTTCGGGCTTGAGTTGTTGCTGCGCGAGGAGGGTGTGAATGCCCAACGCGGCAAGTTCGACCCAGTGTTGCTGGGCAATCGCCGAGCGGGCGATCTCGTCGGGGCCGCTGGCGCACAAGCCAAGCAGCTCGGCGCGCAGGGAGTCAGGCATTGGCAGGTAGTGGGTGGCGATCAGTTTGATCGCCGAGGTCTGCTCGATCAGGGCGATGTCCAGCCCGTCGAGACTGGTTCCGGACATCACACCGATATACAGGGCCATGGCTTAGCGCTTGCTCGAAGCCAGCATGGTGGCCTTCTCTTGATCCATGCGCGCCATCAGTGGCTGGCTCTGCGCGAGGAAGCGCGCGCGTTCGGACTTGGCGATCGGGTCGGCCATTGGCAGCTTCTGGCCCAGCGGATCGACGTGAACGCCGTTGACCTGGAACTCATAGTGCAAATGCGGGCCGGTGGACAGTCCGGTGGTGCCGATATAGCCAATGACTTGACCTTGCTTGACGCTGCCACCGGTTTTCACGCCTTTGGCAAAGCCTTGCATATGGCCATAGAGCGTACGGTAAGTGTTGCCGTGCTGAATGATCACAGTGTTGCCATAGCCACCACGACGACCGGCCAGCAACACTTTGCCGTCACCGGCAGCCTTGATTGGCGTACCCCGTGGCGCTGCGTAATCGACACCTTTGTGGGCGCGGATCTTGTTGAGGATCGGGTGCTTGCGGCCCATGGAAAACTTCGAGCTGATGCGGGCGAAGTCAACAGGGGTGCGGATGAAGGCCTTGCGCATGCTGTTGCCATCGGCAGTGTAATAGCTGCTGTTGCCTTGTTTGTTGGTGTAGCGAACGGCGGTGTAAGTCTTGCCGCGGTTGGTGAAGCGCGCCGACAGGATCGGGCCGGTGCCGACGGCCTTGCCGTTGATGACTTTCTGCTCGTAGATCACATCGAATTCATCGCCCTGACGAATGTCCTGCGCGAAGTCGATGTCGTAGCCAAAGACACTGGCCATGTCCATGGTCAGGCTGTGAGAAAGACCGGCGCGGGCTGCGGACTGCGACAGTGAGCTGTTGATGACACCGTGGACGTAGGCAGTGCGAACAGTTGGCTTGGCAGTCACTCGGTTGAACGAATAACCCTTGTCATTCTTGGTCAGGGTGATGGTTTCAACGTCGCTGACCTTGCTGTGCAGGCTGGTCAACTGGCCTTCCGGACTCAGTTCGAACTCGAGTTTCTGGCCGCGCTTGAGCTGGCTGAACTGTTTGGCTTGCTTGTCGCTTGCCAGTACTTCGTGCACGGAGGCTGCAGGCAGACCGACTTTTTCAAACAGGGTAGACAGTGTATCGCCTTTGGAAACCACGACTTCACGGTGCCCAGGCTCTTTCGGTTTCTCAGCAGGCGCCACAGGTGCTGGCGCGGTTTCAGCGGTTTGTGCGGTGTTTTCGTCGCTGTTTTCGATTTGTGCGAACGGCGAAGCTGCGGGCTCGTTTGTGGCTTGAGCCGCATCAGCAGCGTCTTGATCTTGTGTCAGTTGTTCAGCAGGACTTTCCAGTTCAAGACTCAGAGTCGTCTTTTTGGCTTCAACATCGCTGGAGGGAAATACCAGCAGCGCCAGGCTGAGAAGGGCGGCGATTCCACTTGCGGCGAGCAGGTGGGTCTTCGGGTAAAGCGGGGGCGCTTTAGACGGTTCTGTGGTCATAGGTAATTTTTGACTTTGAAATAGATGAATTGGAAAAGATGAATGACATGATGAAGATGAAATAACTGTATAAAATATAACCAAATCATCGCTGAAGCAAGTCTACAGACCTCGGGTCTGTGGATTGGTGTCCGTGCGCCGGGCAAAACTTGTAATTGGTGCGCGTTCTTGTATGGTTGGTTCCCTTTGAATCTGAGCCTTGCGGGTCTGTTATGAAGTCGGTTGAAGAGCAGCTAGCGCTGATTAAACGTGGTGCGGAAGAACTGTTGGTCGAGTCCGAGCTGGTCGAGAAGCTCAAGCGCGGCCAACCGCTGCGTATCAAGGCTGGTTTCGATCCAACCGCTCCGGATCTGCATCTGGGTCATACGGTGCTTATTAATAAGCTGCGCCAGTTCCAGGAGCTGGGGCACCAGGTCATCTTCCTTATAGGTGACTTCACCGGGATGATCGGCGATCCAAGTGGCAAAAGCGCAACGCGTCCACCGCTGACGCGTGAACAGGTTTTGGAAAATGCCGAGACCTACAAGACTCAGGTTTTCAAAATCCTTGATCCGGCGAAAACCGAAGTTGCCTTCAACTCCACCTGGATGGACAAGATGGGGCCGGCGGATTTCATTCGCCTGACTTCGCAATACACGGTCGCTCGCATGCTCGAGCGCGATGACTTCGACAAGCGCTACACCACTAATCAGCCAATCGCTATTCACGAGTTCCTCTATCCGCTGGTTCAGGGTTATGACTCGGTCGCGCTGCGCGCGGATGTCGAGCTGGGCGGTACCGATCAGAAATTCAATTTGCTGATGGGGCGTGAGTTGCAGCGTGGGTATGGTCAGGAGGCACAGTGCATTCTGACGATGCCATTGCTGGAAGGTTTGGATGGCGTGAAGAAGATGTCCAAGTCGCTGGGCAACTATGTCGGTATCCAGGAAGCACCAGGCGTCATGTACAGCAAGCTGGTTTCCATCCCGGATGCGCTGATGTGGCGTTACTTCGAGTTGCTCAGCTTTCGCTCAATGGACGAGATCAACGCCTTCCGGGCTGACGTCGAAGCTGGAGCGAATCCTCGCGACATCAAAATCAAGCTGGCTGAAGAGATCGTTGCGCGCTTCCATGGTGAAGAGGCTGCGGCGAATGCTCACCGAGGCGCCGGCAACCGCATGAAGGATGGCGAGCTTCCAGATGACTTGCCTGAGATCGAGCTGTCTTCGGTTGAGGATATGCCGATCGCTGCCGTCCTTAATAAGGCAGGCCTGGTGAAGAACTCGGCGGCGGCGCGTGATCTGTTGGCGGCGGGCGGAGTCCGGGTCGATGGTGAAGTGGTTGATCGCTCCTTTATATATGTACTGGGCACGACTCACGTTTGTCAGGCCGGCAAGAAGGCTTTTGCACGTATTACGCTGAAATCTGAATAAAGTTGAAATTGGGGTTGACGGCGAATTTTAGAAGTCTATAATTCGCCCCACTTCCGGCGCAGTCGAAACGGAAAACTCCTTGAGATTCAAAGAGTTACGCGGTTTTCGACAGCGGCTTGCTTCAGATCATCGAGGCTTGGGATGAGTTGAAAGAGCAGTGATGTGTAGCTCTTTTAACGGTTCGATCTTCTCGGTCGAAAGCGGAGAAAAAGAGGTGTTGACAGCAGCGATTAACGCTGTAGAATTCGCCTCCCGCTAACGAGAGATCGGAAGCGCAAGTGGTTGAAGTTGCTGAAGAATTCTTCGAAAACTTCTGAAAATAATCACTTGACAGCAAATGAGGCTGCTGTAGAATGCGCGCCTCGGTTGAGACGAAAGGTCTTAACCAACCGCTCTTTAACAACTGAATCAAGCAATTCGTGTGGGTGCTTGTGCAGTCAGACTGATAGTCAACAAGATTATCAGCATCACAAGTTACTCCGCGAGAAATCAAAGATGTAACCAACGATTGCTGAGCCAAGTTTAGGGTTTCTTAAAAACCCAAAGATGTTTGAACTGAAGAGTTTGATCATGGCTCAGATTGAACGCTGGCGGCAGGCCTAACACATGCAAGTCGAGCGGATGAGAGGAGCTTGCTCCTGGATTCAGCGGCGGACGGGTGAGTAATGCCTAGGAATCTGCCTGATAGTGGGGGACAACGTTTCGAAAGGAACGCTAATACCGCATACGTCCTACGGGAGAAAGCAGGGGACCTTCGGGCCTTGCGCTATCAGATGAGCCTAGGTCGGATTAGCTAGTTGGTGAGGTAATGGCTCACCAAGGCGACGATCCGTAACTGGTCTGAGAGGATGATCAGTCACACTGGAACTGAGACACGGTCCAGACTCCTACGGGAGGCAGCAGTGGGGAATATTGGACAATGGGCGAAAGCCTGATCCAGCCATGCCGCGTGTGTGAAGAAGGTCTTCGGATTGTAAAGCACTTTAAGTTGGGAGGAAGGGTTGTAGATTAATACTCTGCAATTTTGACGTTACCGACAGAATAAGCACCGGCTAACTCTGTGCCAGCAGCCGCGGTAATACAGAGGGTGCAAGCGTTAATCGGAATTACTGGGCGTAAAGCGCGCGTAGGTGGTTTGTTAAGTTGGATGTGAAATCCCCGGGCTCAACCTGGGAACTGCATCCAAAACTGGCAAGCTAGAGTATGGTAGAGGGTGGTGGAATTTCCTGTGTAGCGGTGAAATGCGTAGATATAGGAAGGAACACCAGTGGCGAAGGCGACCACCTGGACTGATACTGACACTGAGGTGCGAAAGCGTGGGGAGCAAACAGGATTAGATACCCTGGTAGTCCACGCCGTAAACGATGTCAACTAGCCGTTGGGAGCCTTGAGCTCTTAGTGGCGCAGCTAACGCATTAAGTTGACCGCCTGGGGAGTACGGCCGCAAGGTTAAAACTCAAATGAATTGACGGGGGCCCGCACAAGCGGTGGAGCATGTGGTTTAATTCGAAGCAACGCGAAGAACCTTACCAGGCCTTGACATCCAATGAACTTTCCAGAGATGGATTGGTGCCTTCGGGAACATTGAGACAGGTGCTGCATGGCTGTCGTCAGCTCGTGTCGTGAGATGTTGGGTTAAGTCCCGTAACGAGCGCAACCCTTGTCCTTAGTTACCAGCACGTAATGGTGGGCACTCTAAGGAGACTGCCGGTGACAAACCGGAGGAAGGTGGGGATGACGTCAAGTCATCATGGCCCTTACGGCCTGGGCTACACACGTGCTACAATGGTCGGTACAAAGGGTTGCCAAGCCGCGAGGTGGAGCTAATCCCATAAAACCGATCGTAGTCCGGATCGCAGTCTGCAACTCGACTGCGTGAAGTCGGAATCGCTAGTAATCGCGAATCAGAATGTCGCGGTGAATACGTTCCCGGGCCTTGTACACACCGCCCGTCACACCATGGGAGTGGGTTGCACCAGAAGTAGCTAGTCTAACCTTCGGGAGGACGGTTACCACGGTGTGATTCATGACTGGGGTGAAGTCGTAACAAGGTAGCCGTAGGGGAACCTGCGGCTGGATCACCTCCTTAATCGACGACATCAGCTGCTGCATGAGCTCCCACACGAATTGCTTGATTCATTGAAGAAGACGATAGAAGCAGCTTTAAGCTCCAAGCTGATAGCTCTGAGCTAACAGTTACAAGCTCGAAATTGGGTCTGTAGCTCAGTTGGTTAGAGCGCACCCCTGATAAGGGTGAGGTCGGCAGTTCGAATCTGCCCAGACCCACCAATTTTGTTATGGGGCCATAGCTCAGCTGGGAGAGCGCCTGCCTTGCACGCAGGAGGTCAGCGGTTCGATCCCGCTTGGCTCCACCATAAACTGCTTCGAAGTTTGAGAGTTTAGAAATGAATATTCGAGCTGAATATTGATTTCTAGTCTTTTGATTAGATCGTTCTTTAAAAATTTGGGTATGTGATAGAAAGATAGACTGAACGTTACTTTCACTGGTAACGGATCAGGCTAAGGTAAAATTTGTGAGTTCTCTTAATTGAGAAATTCGAATTTTCGGCGAATGTCGTCTTCACAGTATAACCAGATTGCTTGGGGTTATATGGTCAAGTGAAGAAGCGCATACGGTGGATGCCTTGGCAGTCAGAGGCGATGAAAGACGTGGTAGCCTGCGAAAAGCTTCGGGGAGTCGGCAAACAGACTTTGATCCGGAGATCTCTGAATGGGGGAACCCAGCCATCATAAGATGGTTATCTTGTACTGAATACATAGGTGCAAGAGGCGAACCAGGGGAACTGAAACATCTAAGTACCCTGAGGAAAAGAAATCAACCGAGATTCCCTTAGTAGTGGCGAGCGAACGGGGACTAGCCCTTAAGTGGCTTTGAGATTAGCGGAACGCTCTGGAAAGTGCGGCCATAGTGGGTGATAGCCCTGTACGCGAAAATCTCTTAGTCATGAAATCGAGTAGGACGGAGCACGAGAAACTTTGTCTGAATATGGGGGGACCATCCTCCAAGGCTAAATACTACTGACTGACCGATAGTGAACTAGTACCGTGAGGGAAAGGCGAAAAGAACCCCGGAGAGGGGAGTGAAATAGATCCTGAAACCGTATGCGTACAAGCAGTGGGAGCAGACTTTGTTCTGTGACTGCGTACCTTTTGTATAATGGGTCAGCGACTTATTTTCAGTGGCGAGCTTAACCGAATAGGGGAGGCGTAGCGAAAGCGAGTCTTAATAGGGCGTCTAGTCGCTGGGAATAGACCCGAAACCGGGCGATCTATCCATGGGCAGGTTGAAGGTTAGGTAACACTGACTGGAGGACCGAACCGACTACCGTTGAAAAGTTAGCGGATGACCTGTGGATCGGAGTGAAAGGCTAATCAAGCTCGGAGATAGCTGGTTCTCCTCGAAAGCTATTTAGGTAGCGCCTCATGTATCACTGTAGGGGGTAGAGCACTGTTTCGGCTAGGGGGTCATCCCGACTTACCAAACCGATGCAAACTCCGAATACCTACAAGTGCCGAGCATGGGAGACACACGGCGGGTGCTAACGTCCGTCGTGAAAAGGGAAACAACCCAGACCGTCAGCTAAGGTCCCAAAGTTATGGTTAAGTGGGAAACGATGTGGGAAGGCTTAGACAGCTAGGAGGTTGGCTTAGAAGCAGCCACCCTTTAAAGAAAGCGTAATAGCTCACTAGTCGAGTCGGCCTGCGCGGAAGATGTAACGGGGCTCAAACCATACACCGAAGCTACGGGTATCATCTTAGGATGATGCGGTAGAGGAGCGTTCTGTAAGCCTGTGAAGGTGAGTTGAGAAGCTTGCTGGAGGTATCAGAAGTGCGAATGCTGACATGAGTAACGACAATGGGTGTGAAAAACACCCACGCCGAAAGACCAAGGTTTCCTGCGCAACGTTAATCGACGCAGGGTTAGTCGGTCCCTAAGGCGAGGCTGAAAAGCGTAGTCGATGGAAAACAGGTTAATATTCCTGTACTTCTGGTTATTGCGATGGAGGGACGGAGAAGGCTAGGCCAGCTTGGCGTTGGTTGTCCAAGTTTAAGGTGGTAGGCTGAGATCTTAGGTAAATCCGGGATCTTAAGGCCGAGAGCTGATGACGAGTTACCCTTTGGGTGACGAAGTGGTTGATGCCATGCTTCCAAGAAAAGCTTCTAAGCTTCAGGTAACCAGGAACCGTACCCCAAACCGACACAGGTGGTTGGGTAGAGAATACCAAGGCGCTTGAGAGAACTCGGGTGAAGGAACTAGGCAAAATGGCACCGTAACTTCGGGAGAAGGTGCGCCGGTGAGGGTGAAGGACTTGCTCCGTAAGCTCATGCCGGTCGAAGATACCAGGCCGCTGCGACTGTTTATTAAAAACACAGCACTCTGCAAACACGAAAGTGGACGTATAGGGTGTGACGCCTGCCCGGTGCCGGAAGGTTAATTGATGGGGTTAGCTAACGCGAAGCTCTTGATCGAAGCCCCGGTAAACGGCGGCCGTAACTATAACGGTCCTAAGGTAGCGAAATTCCTTGTCGGGTAAGTTCCGACCTGCACGAATGGCGTAACGATGGCGGCGCTGTCTCCACCCGAGACTCAGTGAAATTGAAATCGCTGTGAAGATGCAGTGTATCCGCGGCTAGACGGAAAGACCCCGTGAACCTTTACTATAGCTTTGCACTGGACTTTGAATTTGCTTGTGTAGGATAGGTGGGAGGCTTTGAAGCGTGGACGCCAGTTCGCGTGGAGCCATCCTTGAAATACCACCCTGGCAACTTTGAGGTTCTAACTCAGGTCCGTTATCCGGATCGAGGACAGTGTATGGTGGGTAGTTTGACTGGGGCGGTCTCCTCCTAAAGAGTAACGGAGGAGTACGAAGGTGCGCTCAGACCGGTCGGAAATCGGTCGTAGAGTATAAAGGCAAAAGCGCGCTTGACTGCGAGACAGACACGTCGAGCAGGTACGAAAGTAGGTCTTAGTGATCCGGTGGTTCTGTATGGAAGGGCCATCGCTCAACGGATAAAAGGTACTCCGGGGATAACAGGCTGATACCGCCCAAGAGTTCATATCGACGGCGGTGTTTGGCACCTCGATGTCGGCTCATCACATCCTGGGGCTGAAGCCGGTCCCAAGGGTATGGCTGTTCGCCATTTAAAGTGGTACGCGAGCTGGGTTTAGAACGTCGTGAGACAGTTCGGTCCCTATCTGCCGTGGACGTTTGAGATTTGAGAGGGGCTGCTCCTAGTACGAGAGGACCGGAGTGGACGAACCTCTGGTGTTCCGGTTGTCACGCCAGTGGCATTGCCGGGTAGCTATGTTCGGGAAAGATAACCGCTGAAAGCATCTAAGCGGGAAACTTGCCTCAAGATGAGATCTCACTGGAACCTTGAGTTCCCTGAAGGGCCGTCGAAGACTACGACGTTGATAGGTTGGGTGTGTAAGCGCTGTGAGGCGTTGAGCTAACCAATACTAATTGCCCGTGAGGCTTGACCATATAACACCCAAGCAATTTGCTGACCTGAAAAGGCACCAGATTGCGGTGTGTGAAGACGAAACGAACCGAAAGTTCGAAGTTCACAAACACCTAGCTGTCACATACCCAATTTGCTGAAGCGAGGCCATCTGGTCCCGAGTCAGTACCCGAATTTCTTGACGACCATAGAGCGTTGGAACCACCTGATCCCATCCCGAACTCAGCAGTGAAACGATGCATCGCCGATGGTAGTGTGGGGTTTCCCCATGTGAGAGTAGGTCATCGTCAAGATTAAATTCCGAAACCCCAATTGCGAAAGCAGTTGGGGTTTTGTTTTGCCTGCGAGAAATGTGTCCGCTTGATTTCTATGCAACGGCCCGGGGCATGGCTATTATGCGGGCCTCATTATGAGGCGATACCTGCATGCTGACGTTGTTGAACCTACTGAAGGATGGACGATTCCATTCCGGACAGGACTTGGGCGTTGCCCTGGGAATTAGCCGAAGTGCTGTATGGAAGCAGCTACAACAGCTTGAAGCTGAACTTGGCCTGTCGATCCATAAAGTTCGCGGTCGCGGATATCAATTGTCGGCGCCTCTGATGCTCCTTGATCCACTTGAAATAACCAGGAAGATGCCCGAATGGCCGGTGCGTGTGTTCGACTCCGTCGACTCGACAAATGCCGAAGCTCTGCGCTCCATCAGTGAGGGCGCCCCCGCGCCGTTTTTGGTGCTCGCGGAGCGACAATTGGCAGGCCGTGGTCGTCGAGGCCGCAAGTGGGTGAGCCCATTTGCGGAAAATCTTTATTACAGCCTGGTTCTTCGAATAGATGGCGGCATGCGTCAGCTTGAGGGGTTGAGCCTTGTTGTTGGCTTGGCCGTGATGCAGACCTTGCGAAGCGCCGGCGTGCCCAATGCCGGTTTGAAGTGGCCCAACGATGTTTTGGTGGGTAACAAGAAAATAGCCGGCATCCTGCTCGAACTCGTCGGCGATCCGGCGGATGTATGTCATGTTGTATTGGGTATAGGAATCAACGTGAATATGCAGGTTGCCGATGAGGTCGACCAGCAATGGACTTCTATAAAACTGGAGTCAGGCAAAGCCTGCGATCGCAATGCTCTGGTGGTTGAGTTGAGTAATCAACTCAAAGCTTATACCCATAAACACCAGCTCAACGGGTTCGCAAGTCTGCAGGCAGAATGGGCGGAAAATCATCTGTGGCAGGGTCGATCCGTGTCGTTGATCGCGGGTAACAGCCATATCGATGGGATAGTGCTCGGGATTGATAACCAAGGCGGGTTGCGCTTGATTTTAGATGGTGTTGAAAAAGTCTTTAGTGGTGGAGAGCTCAGCCTGAGGTTGCGTGATGATTCTTGAGCTTGACTGCGGCAATAGTTTTATCAAATGGCGCGTGCTGGATGCGTCGGCGAGTGGGCTGGTTTCGGAAGGGGTTGTAGATTCCAATCAGGCTTTGCTTGAGAGTCTACGGATCATAAAGCCGCTCTCGCTGCGCAAGTGTCGTTTGGTAAGCGTCAGGACTAACGAGGAAACCAGCGCTTTAACCGAAATGCTTGAGCGCGCGTTCGGTATTCCTATCGTGTGTGCGAAACCTGCTCGCGAGATGTCCGGTGTTCGAAACGGCTATGAAGACTATGAGCGTCTGGGGCTTGATCGCTGGCTGGCGATGCTCGGCGGCTTCCACCTCGCTGCCGGAAGTGCTTGCCTGGTTCTCGACTTCGGTACCGCGGTCACTGCGGATTTTGTCGCGGCTGACGGTGAGCATCTCGGGGGGTTCATTTGTCCTGGTATGCCTTTGATGCGAAACCAGTTGCGCACCCATACCCGTAAAATTCGTTATGGTGATGAAGCAGCAGAGCGCGCCCTTTCCAGTCACGTCCCGGGACGGACCACTGTTGAAGCGGTGGAGCGCGGTTGTTCTTTGATGCTGAGGGGCTTCGTTCTCACTCAATTAGAGCTGGCTCGAGCGTACTGGGGAGAGCAATTCGCCGTCTTTATTACGGGAGGGGATGCCGAGTTGGTTAAAGGCGTCGCGCCTGACGCCAGGGTTGTGCCCGACCTGGTTTTTGTCGGCTTGGCGATGGCTTGTCCCTTGTCTTGAGGTTTATATGCGTTGGTTGTTCCTGCTGCTGGTTGTACTCAATGTTTTTTACTATGTCTGGCATCAGCAGGAAGCGCCCTTGCGAGCCAAAGATGTAACTCCTCTTAATCTGTATCGTGGTTCGCAGCAGGATATCCGTCTGCTGAGCGAAACCGCAGGTGAAGGTCGAAGAGGCGAGGTGGCGCCGCGTCAGCAGTGCTTGTTCCTTGGTGGATTTTCTGACGAAGATTCAATTGCCAGGTTGCAACAGCGTCTGGTGGCGATGAAAGTCAATGTGCAATCCCTGCCGAAAGATGCTGCCGGAAGCGGGTACTGGCTGGCAGCTGCACCGGACAGCCAGCGTTTGTTAGGCGATCAGCAGTTGCAAAACCTTTCCAAGGAATTCAATGAGTTAAAACATAAAATAATGCTGTGCGAAGGGGTTGCACCTGCTCAATAGTTTGCATAGAATGGCGCCCGCTCCACAGCGAACACCTTAATCGGGATTCGAAGTGAAGTGTGTCAACGCAGCTAACCTCAGGTTTTTAAATGAGAAAATGCTTGACAGGGGTTTGGCATGGTATAGAATGCCGGCCTGATTAGGAGGGGTTCCCGAGCGGCCAAAGGGATCAGACTGTAAATCTGACGTCTACGACTTCGAAGGTTCGAATCCTTCTCCCTCCACCAGATTTAAGCGTGAGCTGCAGGCTCCGCGGGTATAGTTTAGTGGTAGAACCTCAGCCTTCCAAGCTGATGATGCGGGTTCGATTCCCGCTACCCGCTCCAAGTTTGCAGGTTGTGCAAAAGGGTTTTGCTCTTGTAGCTCAGTTGGTAGAGCACACCCTTGGTAAGGGTGAGGTCAGCGGTTCAAATCCGCTCAAGAGCTCCATATAACAAGGCAGATATGAAAATATCTGCCTTTGTTTTAATGGTTGATATTGTTTGTCTAATTTCTTCTGTAGAGGGTGATATCGATGGCTAAGGAAAAATTTGATCGTTCCCTGCCCCACGTCAACGTTGGGACCATTGGTCACGTTGACCACGGTAAAACCACTCTGACTGCTGCTCTGACTCGCGTTTGCTCCGAAGTTTTCGGTTCTGCAATCGTTGACTTCGACAAGATCGACAGTGCACCAGAAGAAAAAGCTCGCGGTATCACCATCAACACCGCGCACGTTGAGTACAACTCGAAGATCCGTCACTACGCTCACGTTGACTGCCCAGGTCACGCTGACTACGTGAAAAACATGATCACCGGTGCTGCTCAGATGGACGGCGCTATCCTGGTTTGCTCGGCCGCTGATGGTCCGATGCCGCAAACCCGTGAGCACATCCTGCTGTCCCGTCAGGTTGGCGTTCCGTACATCGTGGTCTTCCTGAACAAGGCTGACCTGGTAGACGACGCTGAGCTGCTGGAACTGGTTGAGATGGAAGTTCGTGACCTGCTGTCGACTTACGACTTCCCGGGCGACGACACTCCGATCATCATCGGTTCGGCTCGTATGGCGCTGGAAGGCAAAGACGACAACGAGATGGGCACCACTGCCGTCAAGAAACTGGTTGAAACTCTGGATGCCTACATCCCGGAACCAGTTCGTATGATCGACAAGCCATTCCTGATGCCAATCGAAGACGTATTCTCGATCTCGGGTCGCGGTACTGTTGTGACTGGTCGTATCGAGCGCGGTATCGTTCGCGTTCAGGACCCGCTGGAAATCGTTGGTCTGCGTGACACCACCGTTACTACTTGCACCGGTGTTGAAATGTTCCGCAAGCTGCTCGACGAAGGTCGTGCTGGCGAGAACTGCGGCGTTCTGCTGCGTGGTACAAAGCGTGACGACGTTGAGCGTGGCCAGGTTCTGGTCAAGCCAGGTTCGGTCAAGCCGCACACCAAGTTCACCGCAGAAGTTTACGTTCTGAGCAAGGAAGAAGGTGGTCGTCACACTCCGTTCTTCAAAGGCTATCGTCCACAGTTCTACTTCCGTACTACTGACGTGACTGGTAACTGCGAGCTGCCAGAAGGCGTTGAAATGGTAATGCCAGGTGACAACATTCAGATGACTGTTACCCTGATCAAAACCATCGCGATGGAAGACGGTCTGCGTTTCGCTATCCGTGAAGGCGGTCGTACCGTCGGCGCTGGTGTCGTAGCCAAAATCATCGAATAAGCGGTTGTAATGTATTTTTCGGGCCGGCATAATGGTCGGCCTGATTTTGTTTTAGGTCAGTAGCTCAATTGGCAGAGCGACGGTCTCCAAAACCGTAGGTTGGGGGTTCGATTCCCTCCTGACCTGCCAGATTCACTCGGTGTGTCTGGCTTTCTTTTCACAGGATCTTCATAGATGACTCCTAAAGCTGAAGCTCAAGGCTCTCGCTTCGATCTGCTCAAGTGGCTTGTAGTAGTCGCTTTGGTAGTTGTTGGCGTTGTTGGCAATCAGTATTACGCTGCTTCGCCGATCCTGTACCGTGTACTCGCTTTGCTTGCCATTGCTGCTGTAGCTGCCTTTGTAGGCTTGCAGACCGCGAAGGGCAAGTCTTTCTTTGTACTGGTTAAGGAAGCTCGCACCGAGATTCGTAAAGTCGTGTGGCCAACTCGCCAAGAAACCACGCAGACCACGCTGATTGTCGTGGCTGTTGTTCTGGTTATGGCGTTGCTGTTGTGGGGTCTTGATTCCCTGCTCGGCTGGCTTGTTTCCTTGATTGTCGGCTAAGGGTGTCCCGTGGCTAAGCGTTGGTATGTTGTGCATGCTTACTCGGGTTACGAGAAGCATGTGATGCGCTCGCTGATCGAGCGCGTAAAGCTGGCTGGCATGGAAGATGGCTTCGGCGAGATTCTGGTTCCCACTGAAGAAGTGGTTGAGATGCGTAACGGCCAGAAGCGCAAAAGCGAACGTAAGTTCTTTCCAGGCTATGTGCTGGTCCAGATGGATATGAACGAGGGTACTTGGCACTTGGTCAAGGATACTCCTCGGGTGATGGGTTTTATCGGCGGTACCGCTGACAAGCCTGCGCCAATTACAGATAAAGAGGCAGAAGCGATTCTGCGTCGCGTTGCTGATGGTAGCGACAAGCCGAAGCCGAAGACTTTGTTCGAGCCGGGCGAGACGGTACGTGTCAATGACGGTCCATTCGCTGATTTCAACGGCGTTGTGGAAGAAGTTAACTACGAAAAGAGCCGGATCCAAGTGGCAGTGCTCATTTTCGGTCGCTCTACTCCGGTGGAGCTCGAGTTCAGTCAGGTCGAGAAGGTCTAACTGGACAAGCAATCCCAACCCCGCAGCCTTAGGCTGTGGGGTTTTGTCGTCACTGGGATAAACGCGCAAGTAACCGGGGAGCCTTTCGAGGCGTTCGAACCCGTAATTGGAGTGCCTCATGGCCAAGAAGATTACCGCTTACATCAAGCTGCAAGTGAAGGCCGCTCAGGCTAACCCAAGTCCACCGGTTGGTCCTGCTCTGGGTCAGCACGGCGTGAACATCATGGAATTCTGCAAGGCTTTCAACGCCCGTACTCAGGGTCTTGAGCCAGGTCTGCCGACTCCAGTGATCATCACTGTCTACAGCGACCGTAGCTTCACTTTCGAAACCAAATCCACCCCTGCTTCGGTTCTGCTGAAGAAGGCGGCCGGTCTGACCAGCGGTTCCGCTCGTCCGAACACCGTTAAGGTTGGCACTGTTACCCGTGCTCAGCTGGAAGAAATCGCGAAAACCAAAAACGCGGATCTGACTGCAGCTGATATGGATGCAGCCGTGCGTACTATCGCCGGTTCTGCTCGTAGCATGGGCCTTAACGTGGAGGGTGTGTAATGGCTAAGCTGACCAAGCGTCAAAAGGCTATCGCCGGCAAAATCGAAGCAGGCAAGGCCTACAACATTGTAGACGCCGCTGCTCTGCTGGCCGAGCTGTCGACTGTCAAGTTCAGCGAGTCGTTCGACGTTGCTGTAAACCTGGGTGTAGACCCGCGTAAATCCGACCAGGTTGTTCGTAGCGCTACTGTGCTGCCACACGGCACTGGCAAGACCGTTCGCGTTGCTGTGTTCACCCAGGGTCCAGCTGCTGAGGCCGCTCTGGCTGCCGGCGCTGATCGTGTAGGTATGGACGACCTGGCTGCCGAAATGAAAGGCGGCGATCTGAACTATGACGTAGTGATCGCATCCCCGGATGCCATGCGCGTTGTAGGTCAGTTGGGTCAGATCCTCGGTCCACGTGGCCTGATGCCTAACCCTAAAGTCGGCACCGTAACTCCAGACGTAGCCAACGCGGTCAAGAACGCCAAGGCTGGTCAGGTTCGTTATCGCACCGACAAAAACGGCATCATCCACACTTCCGTTGGCAAGATCGGCTTCGACGCCGTCAAGCTGAAGGAAAACGTTGAAGCCCTGATCGCTGATCTGAAGCGTATCAAGCCAGCTTCCTCGAAAGGTATTTACGTCAAGCGCGTTACCCTGAGCACCACTATGGGCCCAGGTCTGGTTATCGACCAGAGCTCGCTCGACGCGTAAGACAAAGGTTGGCGCGGATTGCCGCGCCAATTGAAAGATTGGGGTCCCTGCCTGGCGGGGGCTATCCAAGACCGTAGGCGGCGCAAGCCTTAAACCTCAAGCCTACGCAGATGGTGCTCCCGGTTCCTTACCGAATCAGACACCAAAACGACATTCGGTTCCGATCGAATGAAACGGTAACAAGCAGGAGTTAAACCCGTGGCAATTAATCTCGAAGACAAGAAGGCCATCGTCGCTGAAGTCAACGAGGCTGCCAAAGTCGCTCTGTCCGCTGTCGTGGTTGATGCACGTGGCGTAACAGTAGGCGCAATGACCGGACTCCGTAAAGAGGCTCGTGAAGCTGGCGTTTACGTACGTGTTGTACGTAACACCCTGCTCAAGCGCGCTGTTGCTGACACTCAATACAGTGTTCTCAACGACGTGTTCACCGGCCCGACCCTGATTGCATTCTCGAACGAACATCCGGGCGCTGCTGCCCGTATCTTCAAAGAGTTTGCCAAGGGTCAGGACAAGTTCGAGATCAAGGCAGCTGCGTTCGAGGGCAAGTTCCTCGCAGCTAATCAGATCGACGTACTGGCAACTCTGCCGACCCGTGACGAAGCAATTTCTCAGCTGATGAGCGTGATTCAAGGCGCAACCAGCAAATTGGCTCGTACTCTGGCGGCAATTCGCGACCAGAAAGAAGCTGCCGCAGCCTAAGGCTCGTCACTTCTCGCGTTTTTTGTTTATTTCGATGGTCGCGTAGGCCGTCCCCCAATTCAGGAATTGAGTCATGTCTCTGACTAACGAACAAATCATCGAAGCAATCGGCCAGAAATCCGTAGTGGAAATCGTTGAGCTGATCAAAGCGATGGAAGAAACCTTCGGTGTTACCGCTGCTGCCGCTTCGGCTGGCCCAGCTGTAGCTGCTGCTGCTGTTGAAGAGCAAACCGAGTTCAACGTTGTTCTGCTGGAAGCTGGCGAGAAGAAGGTTAACGTGATCAAGGCAGTTCGTGAACTGACCGGTCTGGGCCTGAAAGAAGCCAAAGAGAAAGTAGACGGCGCTCCTCAGGTTGTAGCTGAAGGCGTTTCGAAAGAAGCGGCTGAAGACGCCAAGAAGAAGCTGGAAGAAGCAGGCGCTAAAGTCGAGCTGAAGTAAGCATCGACTTTGCTCCTCCAGCCCGAGCGTCAAGCGACAGGCTGATGGCTGGTGGCTCTTGCCACCGGCCTTTTTCCGTTATTGGCAGCCGACTGGGTCGGTGCTGATAAAGGCGCTGTAACCACCCGATGCGGTGGCGCAAACCATGGGGTTTGCACGATTTTCTGGCTGCTCCCGTCGGGAGGGGCCAAACAAGCAGGTGACCAAGCTGGGGAACGCTGATGGCTTACTCATATACTGAGAAAAAACGTATCCGCAAGGACTTTAGCAAGTTGCCGGACGTCATGGATGTGCCTTACCTCCTGGCCATCCAGCTGGATTCGTATCGTGAATTCTTGCAAGCGGGAGCGACTAAAGATCAGTTCCGCGACGTGGGCCTGCATGCGGCCTTCAAATCCGTTTTCCCGATCATCAGCTACTCCGGCAATGCTGCGCTGGAGTACGTCGGTTATCGCCTGGGCGAACCGGCATTTGATGTCAAAGAATGCGTATTGCGCGGTGTAACTTTCGCCGTACCTTTGCGGGTAAAAGTGCGCCTGATCATTTTCGACAAAGAATCGTCGAACAAAGCGATCAAGGACATCAAAGAGCAAGAAGTCTACATGGGTGAAATCCCCCTGATGACTGAGAACGGTACCTTCGTAATCAACGGTACCGAGCGTGTTATCGTTTCCCAGCTGCACCGTTCCCCGGGCGTGTTCTTCGACCACGACCGCGGCAAGACGCACAGCTCCGGCAAACTGCTGTACTCGGCTCGCATCATTCCTTACCGCGGTTCGTGGCTGGACTTCGAATTCGACCCGAAAGACTGCGTCTTCGTGCGTATCGACCGTCGTCGCAAACTGCCGGCTTCGGTACTGCTGCGCGCACTCGGTTACACCACCGAAGAAGTGCTGGACGCGTTCTACACCACCAACGTATTCCACCTGAGCGGCGAAACCCTCAGCCTGGAACTGGTGCCATCGCGCCTGCGTGGTGAAGTTGCGGTTCTGGACATCCAGGACGAGAAGGGCAAGGTCATCGTTGAGCAAGGCCGCCGTATTACCGCGCGCCACATCAACCAGATCGAGAAAGCCGGTATCAAGACGCTGGACGTGCCACTGGACTACGTCCTCGGCCGCACCACCGCCAAGGCTATCGTGCACCCGGCTACCGGCGAAATCCTGGCCGAATGCAACACCGAGCTGAACACTGAAGTCCTGGCAAAGATCGCCAAGGCCCAGGTCGTTCGCATCGAGACCCTGTACACCAACGACATCGACTGTGGTCCGTTCGTCTCCGACACACTGAAGATCGACTCCACCAGCAACCAGTTGGAAGCGCTGGTCGAGATCTATCGCATGATGCGTCCGGGCGAGCCGCCAACCAAAGACGCTGCCGAGACCCTGTTCAACAACCTGTTCTTCAGCCCTGAGCGTTATGACCTGTCTGCGGTCGGCCGGATGAAGTTCAACCGTCGTATCGGTCGTACCGAGATCGAAGGTTCGGGCGTGCTGTGCAAGGAAGACATCGTCGCGGTACTGAAGACTCTGGTCGACATCCGTAACGGTAAAGGCATCGTCGATGACATCGACCACTTGGGTAACCGTCGTGTTCGCTGCGTAGGCGAAATGGCCGAGAACCAGTTCCGCGTTGGCCTGGTACGTGTTGAGCGTGCGGTCAAAGAGCGTCTGTCGATGGCTGAAAGCGAAGGCCTGATGCCGCAAGACCTGATCAACGCCAAGCCAGTGGCTGCGGCGGTGAAAGAGTTCTTCGGTTCCAGCCAGCTGTCGCAGTTCATGGACCAGAACAACCCGCTGTCCGAGATCACCCACAAGCGTCGTGTCTCTGCACTCGGCCCTGGCGGTCTGACTCGTGAGCGCGCAGGCTTCGAAGTCCGTGACGTACACCCGACTCACTACGGTCGTGTCTGCCCGATTGAAACGCCGGAAGGTCCGAACATCGGCCTGATCAACTCCCTGGCTGCGTACGCTCGCACCAACCAGTACGGCTTCCTGGAAAGCCCGTACCGCGTGGTGAAAGAGGGTGTGGTCACCGACGAGATCGTGTTCCTGTCCGCTATTGAAGAAGCCGATCACGTGATCGCGCAGGCTTCGGCGACCATGAACGAGCAGAAAGTCCTGATCGACGAACTGGTTGCCGTACGTCACCTGAACGAATTCACCGTCAAGGCGCCGGAAGACGTCACCCTGATGGACGTTTCGCCGAAGCAGGTTGTGTCGGTTGCAGCGTCGCTGATTCCGTTCCTCGAGCACGACGACGCCAACCGTGCGTTGATGGGTTCGAACATGCAGCGTCAGGCTGTACCGACTCTGCGCGCTGACAAGCCGCTGGTAGGTACCGGCATGGAGCGTAACGTAGCCCGTGACTCCGGCGTTTGCGTCGTGGCTCGTCGTGGTGGCGTGATCGACTCCGTCGACGCCAGCCGTATCGTGGTTCGTGTTGCCGATGACGAAGTTGAAACCGGTGAAGCCGGTGTCGACATCTACAACCTGACCAAATACACCCGCTCGAACCAGAACACCTGCATCAACCAGCGTCCGCTGGTACGTAAAGGTGATCGGGTTCAGCGTAGCGACATCATGGCCGACGGCCCGTCCACCGACATGGGTGAGCTGGCACTGGGTCAGAACATGCGCATCGCGTTCATGGCATGGAACGGCTTCAACTTCGAAGACTCCATCTGCCTGTCCGAGCGTGTTGTTCAGGAAGACCGTTTCACCACGATCCACATTCAGGAACTGACCTGTGTGGCCCGTGACACCAAGCTTGGCCCAGAGGAAATCACTGCGGACATCCCGAACGTGGGTGAAGCTGCACTGAACAAGCTGGACGAAGCCGGTATCGTTTACGTAGGTGCTGAAGTAGGCGCAGGCGACATTCTGGTGGGTAAGGTCACTCCGAAAGGCGAGACCCAACTGACTCCGGAAGAAAAACTGCTGCGTGCAATCTTCGGTGAAAAAGCCAGCGACGTTAAAGACACCTCCCTGCGCGTGCCAACCGGCACCAAAGGTACTGTCATCGACGTACAGGTCTTCACCCGCGACGGCGTTGAGCGTGATGCTCGTGCACTGTCGATCGAGAAGTCCCAGCTGGACGAGATCCGCAAGGATCTGAACGAAGAGTTCCGCATCGTTGAAGGCGCGACTTTCGAACGTCTGCGTTCCGCACTGGTAGGCCACAAGGCCGAAGGCGGCGCCGGCCTGAAGAAAGGTCAGGACATCACCGACGAAGTACTCGACGGTCTTGAGCACGGCCAGTGGTTCAAACTGCGCATGGCTGAAGATGCGCTGAACGAGCAGCTCGAGAAGGCTCAGGCCTACATCGTTGATCGTCGCCGTCTGCTGGACGACAAGTTCGAAGACAAGAAGCGCAAACTGCAGCAGGGCGATGACCTGGCTCCAGGCGTGCTGAAAATCGTCAAGGTTTACCTGGCAATCCGTCGCCGCATCCAGCCGGGCGACAAGATGGCCGGTCGTCACGGTAACAAGGGTGTGGTCTCCGTGATCATGCCGGTTGAAGACATGCCGCACGATGCCAATGGCACCCCGGTCGACGTGGTCCTCAACCCGCTGGGCGTACCTTCGCGTATGAACGTTGGTCAGATCCTCGAAACCCACCTGGGCCTCGCGGCCAAAGGTCTGGGCGAGAAGATCAACCGGATGGTCGAAGAGCAGCGTAAAGTCGCTGAACTGCGCACTTTCCTGGACGAGATCTACAACCAGATCGGCGGTCGTAACGAAGATCTGGACAGCTTCTCCGATCAGGAAATCCTCGATCTGGCGAACAACCTGCGTGGCGGCGTTCCAATGGCCACTCCAGTGTTCGACGGCGCCAAGGAAAGCGAAATCAAGGCCATGCTGAAACTGGCAGACCTGCCGGAAAGCGGCCAGATGCAGCTGACCGACGGCCGTACCGGCAACAAGTTCGAGCGTCCAGTTACCGTTGGCTACATGTACATGCTGAAGCTGAACCACTTGGTAGACGACAAGATGCACGCGCGTTCTACCGGTTCTTACAGCCTGGTTACCCAGCAGCCGCTGGGTGGTAAGGCGCAGTTCGGTGGTCAGCGTTTCGGGGAGATGGAGGTCTGGGCACTGGAAGCATACGGTGCTGCTTACACTCTGCAAGAAATGCTCACAGTGAAGTCGGACGATGTGAACGGCCGTACCAAGATGTACAAGAACATCGTGGATGGCGATCACCGTATGGAGCCGGGCATGCCCGAGTCCTTCAACGTGTTGATCAAGGAAATTCGTTCCCTCGGCATCGATATCGATCTGGAAACCGAATAACACGTGACGCGAATCGAGAGCGGGGCAGGATTGCCCGCTCTCTGCTCCGCCAGGAGGAAAGGCCTTGAAAGACCTACTGAATTTGCTGAAAAACCAGGGTCAAGTCGAAGAGTTCGACGCCATCCGTATCGGATTGGCCTCGCCGGAGATGATCCGTTCGTGGTCGTTCGGTGAAGTTAAAAAGCCGGAAACCATCAACTACCGTACGTTCAAACCTGAGCGTGACGGCCTGTTCTGCGCCAAGATCTTTGGCCCGGTAAAGGATTACGAGTGTCTGTGCGGTAAGTACAAGCGCTTGAAGCACCGTGGTGTGATCTGCGAGAAGTGCGGCGTTGAAGTTGCACTGGCCAAGGTTCGTCGTGAGCGCATGGCGCACATCGAACTGGCTTCGCCGGTTGCCCACATCTGGTTCCTGAAATCGCTGCCGTCCCGTATCGGCCTGCTGATGGACATGACCCTGCGTGATATCGAGCGCGTTCTCTACTTCGAGAGCTATGTCGTTATCGATCCAGGCATGACCACCCTTGAAAAAGGTCAGCTGCTGAACGACGAGCAGTATTTCGAAGCGCTTGAAGAGTTCGGTGACGATTTCGATGCCCGCATGGGTGCTGAAGCTGTCCGTGAACTGCTGCACGCTATCGACCTGGAGCACGAGATTGGCCGTCTGCGCGAAGAGATTCCGCAAACCAACTCGGAAACCAAGATCAAGAAGCTGTCCAAGCGTCTGAAGTTGATGGAAGCCTTCCAGGGTTCCGGCAACCTGCCAGAGTGGATGGTGCTGACCGTTCTGCCGGTTCTGCCGCCAGATCTGCGTCCACTGGTCCCGCTGGATGGCGGTCGTTTCGCGACCTCCGACCTCAACGATCTGTATCGTCGAGTGATCAACCGTAACAACCGTTTGAAGCGCCTGCTGGATCTGTCGGCTCCGGACATCATCGTGCGCAACGAAAAGCGCATGTTGCAGGAAGCTGTCGATGCACTGCTCGACAACGGTCGTCGTGGCCGCGCTATCACCGGTTCCAACAAGCGTCCTCTGAAATCCCTGGCTGACATGATCAAGGGTAAGCAGGGTCGTTTCCGTCAGAACTTGCTCGGTAAGCGTGTTGACTACTCCGGTCGTTCGGTAATTACCGTAGGCCCGACCCTGCGTCTGCACCAGTGCGGTCTGCCGAAGAAGATGGCTCTCGAGCTGTTCAAGCCGTTCATTTTCGGCAAGCTGGAAATGCGTGGTCTGGCGACCACCATCAAAGCTGCCAAGAAAATGGTCGAGCGCGAACTGCCAGAGGTTTGGGACGTTCTCGCTGAAGTGATTCGCGAACACCCGGTTCTTCTCAACCGTGCACCGACCCTTCACCGTCTGGGTATCCAGGCGTTTGAACCGGTACTGATCGAAGGTAAGGCTATCCAGCTGCACCCGCTGGTCTGCGCCGCGTACAACGCCGACTTCGACGGCGACCAAATGGCCGTGCACGTACCGCTGACACTGGAAGCCCAGCTCGAAGCGCGTGCGTTGATGATGTCGACCAACAACATTCTGTCGCCAGCCAACGGTGAGCCAATCATCGTTCCGTCGCAGGACGTTGTATTGGGTCTGTACTACATGACTCGTGAAGCGATCAACGCCAAGGGCGAAGGTCGTGTGTTCGCGGATCTGCAGGAAGTCGACCGTGTGTTCCGTGCCGGCGAAGCTGCACTGCACGCCAAGGTCAAGGTTCGTATCAACGAAACCGTCAACGACCGTGACGGCAACAGCGTGAGCGGTACCCGTATCGTCGACACCACTGTCGGCCGTGCGCTGCTGTTCCAGGTTGTGCCGAAAGGTCTGTCGTTCGACGTCGTCAACCTGCCGATGAAGAAAAAGGCGATCTCCAAGCTGATCAACCAGTGCTACCGCGTGGTTGGTCTGAAAGAGACCGTGATCTTCGCTGACCAGTTGATGTACACCGGTTTCGCTTACTCGACCATCTCCGGCGTTTCGATCGGTGTTAACGACTTCGTTATCCCGGATGAAAAAGCCCGCATCATCGGTGCAGCCACCGACGAAGTGAAAGAGATCGAGAGCCAGTACGCCTCCGGCCTGGTAACCCAGGGCGAGAAGTACAACAAAGTGATCGACCTCTGGTCGAAAGCGAACGACGAAGTTTCCAAGGCGATGATGGCCAACCTCTCGAAAGAGAAAGTCATCGACCGTCACGGCGACGAAGTCGATCAAGAGTCTTTCAACTCGATGTACATGATGGCCGACTCGGGTGCGCGGGGTTCCGCAGCACAGATTCGTCAGCTGGCCGGTATGCGTGGTCTGATGGCCAAGCCGGACGGTTCCATCATTGAAACGCCGATTACTGCGAACTTCCGTGAAGGTTTGAGCGTACTTCAGTACTTCATCTCGACTCACGGTGCTCGTAAAGGTCTGGCGGATACCGCGTTGAAAACTGCGAACTCCGGTTACCTGACTCGTCGTCTGGTAGACGTGGCGCAGGATCTGGTTGTAACCGAGATCGATTGCGGCACTGAACACGGTCTGCTGATGACTCCGCACATTGAAGGCGGTGACGTTGTAGAGCCGCTGGGTGAGCGCGTATTGGGTCGTGTCATTGCCCGTGACGTATTCAAGCCAGGCACCGAGGACGTCATCGTTCCTGCCGGTACTCTGGTAGACGAGAAGTGGGTCGAATTCATCGAGCTGAACAGCATCGACGAAGTGATCGTGCGTTCGCCGATCAGCTGCGAAACCCGCTATGGCATTTGCGCCAAGTGCTACGGCCGTGATCTGGCTCGTGGTCACCAGGTGAACATCGGTGAAGCGGTCGGCGTTATCGCTGCCCAGTCCATCGGTGAGCCGGGTACCCAGCTGACCATGCGTACGTTCCACATCGGTGGTGCGGCAAGCCGTACTTCCGCAGCCGACAGCGTTCAGGTGAAGAATGGCGGTACCGTCCGTCTGCACAACCTGAAGCACGTCGAGCGAGTGGATGGTCACCTGGTTGCTGTGTCCCGTTCCGGTGAGCTGGCAATCGCTGACGATTTCGGTCGTGAGCGCGAGCGTTACAAGCTGCCGTACGGTGCTGTGATTTCGGTTAAAGAAGGTGACAAGGTCGACGCTGGCGCAATCGTGGCCAAGTGGGATCCGCACACTCACCCGATCGTTACCGAAATGAAAGGTACCGTGACCTACGTGGGCATGGAAGAAGGCATCACGATCAAGCGTCAGACTGACGAATTGACCGGTATGACCAACATTGAAGTACTCGACGCGAAAGATCGTCCTGCAGCGGGCAAAGAAATTCGTCCTGCAGTGAAGATGGTCGACGACAACGGCAAGGATCTGTTGCTGCCAGGCACTGACGTAATCGCTCAGTACTTCCTGCCAGCCAACGCCCTGGTCGGTGTGGCTGACGGTGCGAAGATTGCGATCGGTGATGTTATCGCTCGTATCCCGCAGGAAACTTCGAAGACCCGTGACATCACCGGTGGTCTGCCGCGTGTTGCCGACCTGTTCGAAGCGCGTCGTCCGAAAGAAGCGTCGATTCTGGCTGAAGTCAGCGGCACCATCGCGTTCGGTAAAGAGACCAAGGGCAAGCGCCGTCTGGTCATTACCCCGAACGACGGTAGCGATCCGTACGAAGAGCTGATTCCGAAGTGGCGTCACCTGAACGTCTTCGAAGGCGAACAGGTAAACCGCGGCGAAGTTATCTCCGACGGTCCAAGCGATCCGCACGACATCCTGCGTCTGCTGGGTGTGAGCGCGCTGGCCAAGTACATCGTCAACGAGATCCAGGACGTTTATCGTCTGCAAGGCGTGAAGATCAACGACAAGCACATCGAGACCATCCTGCGTCAGATGCTGCGTAAAGTTGAGATCTCCGAGTCCGGCGATTCCAGCTTCATCAAGGGCGACCAGATGGAACTGACTCACGTTCTGGTCGAGAACGAACGTCTGAGCGCGGAAGACAAGTTTGTCTCCAAGTTCACTCGCGTTCTGCTGGGTATCACCAAGGCGTCGTTGTCCACCGAATCGTTCATCTCGGCGGCTTCCTTCCAGGAAACCACTCGCGTACTGACCGAAGCGGCAGTCACCGGCAAGCGCGATTACCTGCGCGGCCTGAAAGAAAACGTAGTCGTGGGTCGTCTGATCCCGGCCGGTACCGGTCTTGCCTATCACAGCGAGCGCAAGCGTCGCCGTGATGCCGACAAGCCGTTGCGCGTAAGCGCCAGTGAAGTGGAAGCTGCACTGACCGAAGCGCTGAACTCGAGCGGTAACTGAGTTCTGCGATAAACGAGAGTGAGGCCCTGATCGCTCCGTTCGTCGAATCGAGACATCAAGTCAAGGTTCGATGGGAGGGGAGGTCGGGGCCTTGCCTTGACTGGAATCAAGATCCTCTTTAGACTCTTGATCCCCTAAATTTGGCGGGAATTCGTTCCTGCCATTTTGCTTTTCTTGCAAGACAATAGCGTCGCAAGACAACAGTGGAGCTAGTAGATGGCAACTATCAACCAGCTGGTACGTCAGCCGCGTAAGCGTATCGTCGAGAAATCCGACGTGCCTGCGCTGCAGAACTGCCCGCAACGTCGTGGCGTGTGCACCCGTGTGTACACCACCACGCCGAAAAAACCTAACTCGGCACTGCGTAAAGTATGCCGTGTGCGTCTGACCAACGGTTTCGAGGTTTCCTCGTACATCGGTGGTGAAGGCCACAACCTGCAAGAGCACAGCGTGGTACTGATCCGCGGCGGTCGTGTAAAAGACTTGCCAGGTGTTCGTTACCACACCGTTCGCGGCTCCTTGGATACTTCCGGCGTTAAAGGCCGTAACCAGGGTCGTTCGAAGTACGGTACCAAGCGTCCGAAGTAATCGGCCGTTTTGCAGATTTTTATTTTATTGAGTCGATAAGAGTAAGGTCGGGCACGCATCCTCTGGATCTGTCCCGAGCTAACCTGAAGACCGCTTGAGGGCTTATCATGCCAAGACGTCGCGTAGCAGCAAAGCGTGAGATTCTGGACGATCCGAAATACGGAAGCCAGATCCTCGCCAAATTCATGAACCACGTTATGGAAAGCGGCAAGAAAGCCGTTGCCGAGCGTATCGTTTATGGTGCCCTGGAAACCGTTGCGGCCCGTAAGGCTGGCACCGATCCCCTGGAACTCTTCGAAAAAGCACTCGACGCCATCGCTCCGCTGGTCGAAGTGAAGTCGCGCCGCGTTGGTGGTGCTACTTACCAGGTTCCGGTCGAGGTTCGTCCTTCCCGTCGTAACGCTCTGGCAATGCGCTGGTTGGTAGACTTCGCCCGTAAGCGCGGCGAGAAGTCTATGGCTCTGCGTTTGGCTGGCGAACTGCTGGATGCTGCTGAAGGTAAAGGTGCTGCTGTTAAGAAGCGTGAAGACGTGCACCGTATGGCCGAAGCTAACAAAGCTTTCTCGCACTACCGCTTCTAATTTTAGCTTCACTAATTTTGCGAGGGCTTTATGGCTCGTACTACTCCGATTAGCCGCTACCGTAACATCGGTATCGTCGCTCACGTGGATGCTGGTAAAACCACCACCACCGAGCGCGTACTGTTTTACACCGGCAAAAGTCACAAAATGGGCGAGGTGCATGATGGCGCCGCGACCACAGACTGGATGGTTCAGGAGCAGGAGCGTGGTATTACCATTACTTCTGCTGCCATTACCGCCTTCTGGAAAGGTTCCGAGAAGCAGTACTCTCACGAGCACCGTTTCAACGTAATCGATACCCCGGGCCACGTTGACTTCACCATTGAAGTTGAGCGTTCCCTGCGCGTACTCGACGGCGCTGTCGTTGTGTTCTGCGGTACTTCGGGTGTTGAGCCGCAGTCGGAAACCGTATGGCGTCAAGCCAACAAATACGGCGTTCCACGTCTTGTTTACGTAAACAAGATGGACCGTGCCGGCGCCAACTTCCTGCGCGTGATCGGTCAGATCAAGCAGCGTCTGGGTCACACTCCGGTGCCGATCCAGTTGGCCATCGGTTCCGAAGACAACTTCCAGGGTCAGATCGATCTGATCAACATGCAAGCTGTCTACTGGAACGACTCCGACAAAGGTATGGTTCCTGTTCGCAAGGACATTCCTGCCGAGCTGCAAGAGCTGGCGGAAGAGTGGCGCAACAACATGGTTGAAGCTGCCGCCGAAGCCAACGAAGAGCTGATGAACAAGTACCTGGAAGGCGAAGAGCTGTCGATCGAAGAGATCAAGGCTGCTTTGCGTCAGCGTACTATCGCCGGCGAAATCGTTCTGGCCGTTTGCGGTTCTTCGTTCAAGAACAAGGGCGTTCCCCTGGTTCTCGACGCCGTTATCGACTACCTGCCTGCTCCGACCGACATTCCTGCTATCAAGGGTTCCAACCCTGATAACGAGGAAGAAGAGATGGAGCGTCATGCAGACGACAACGAGCCTTTCGCGGCTCTGGCGTTCAAGATCGCTACCGACCCATTCGTGGGTACTCTGACCTTCGTCCGCGTTTACTCGGGCGTGTTGAACTCCGGCGACGGCGTGATCAACTCGGTCAAAGGCAAGAAAGAGCGCGTGGGTCGTATGGTGCAAATGCACGCAAACGCCCGTGAAGAGATCAAGGAAGTACGCGCTGGTGACATCGCGGCCCTGATCGGCATGAAGGACGTCACCACTGGTGAAACCCTCTGCAACGCTGACAAGCCAATCATCCTGGTTCGCATGGACTTCCCGGAGCCGGTTATTTCGGTTGCCGTAGAGCCTAAGACCAAGGATGACCAGGAAAAAATGGGTATCGCTCTGGGCAAACTTGCTCAGGAAGACCCGTCTTTCCGCGTTAAAACTGATGAAGAGACTGGTCAGACGATCATCTCCGGCATGGGCGAGCTGCACCTGGACATCCTGGTTGACCGGATGCGCCGTGAGTTCAACGTCGAAGCCAACATCGGCAAGCCTCAGGTTTCGTATCGTGAGCGCATCACGAAGAACTGTGAAATCGAAGGCAAGTTCGTTCGTCAGTCCGGTGGTCGCGGCCAGTTCGGTCACTGCTGGATCCGTTTTGCTCCTGCTGACGAAGGTCAGGAAGGTCTGCAATTCGTGAACGAAGTTGTAGGTGGTGTGGTTCCTAAGGAATACATCCCGGCTATCCAGAAGGGTATCGAAGAGCAGATGAAGAACGGCGTTGTTGCCGGCTATCCGCTGATCGGCCTGAAGGCTACCGTGTTCGATGGTTCTTACCACGACGTCGACTCCAACGAGATGGCGTTTAAAGTGGCTGCTTCCATGGCGACCAAGCAACTGGCCCAGAAGGGTGGTGGTGAGTTGCTCGAGCCGATCATGGCGGTAGAGGTTGTTACGCCTGAAGACTATATGGGTGATGTGATGGGCGACCTTAACCGTCGTCGCGGCATGATCCAGGGTATGGAAGACACAGTGTCCGGCAAGGTTATCCGTGCCGAGGTTCCACTGGGTGAGATGTTCGGTTATGCGACCGACGTTCGTTCCATGTCCCAGGGTCGCGCAAGCTACTCTATGGAATTCAAAAAATATGATACGGCTCCGTCGCACATCGTCGAATCCGTAACCAAAAAACAAGGCTGATTCAGCCCCTTTAGGCTAGGAGTTAATTGTCGTGGCTAAAGAAAAATTTGATCGTTCCCTACCGCACGTCAACGTTGGCACCATCGGTCACGTTGACCACGGTAAAACCACTCTGACTGCTGCTCTGACTCGCGTTTGCTCCGAAGTTTTCGGTTCTGCAATCGTTGACTTCGACAAGATCGACAGCGCACCAGAAGAAAAAGCTCGCGGTATCACCATCAACACCGCGCACGTTGAGTACAACTCGAAGATCCGTCACTACGCTCACGTTGACTGCCCGGGTCACGCTGACTACGTGAAGAACATGATCACCGGTGCTGCTCAGATGGACGGCGCTATCCTGGTTTGCTCGGCCGCTGATGGTCCGATGCCGCAAACCCGTGAGCACATCCTGCTGTCCCGTCAGGTTGGCGTTCCGTACATCGTGGTCTTCCTGAACAAGGCTGACCTGGTAGACGACGCTGAGCTGCTGGAACTGGTTGAGATGGAAGTTCGTGACCTGCTGTCGACTTACGACTTCCCGGGCGACGACACTCCGATCATCATCGGTTCGGCTCGTATGGCGCTGGAAGGCAAAGACGACAACGAGATGGGCACCACTGCCGTCAAGAAACTGGTTGAAACTCTGGATGCCTACATCCCAGAACCAGTTCGTATGATCGACAAGCCATTCCTGATGCCAATCGAAGACGTATTCTCGATCTCGGGTCGCGGTACTGTTGTGACTGGTCGTATCGAGCGCGGTATCGTTCGCGTTCAGGATCCGCTGGAAATCGTTGGTCTGCGTGACACCACCGTTACTACTTGCACCGGTGTTGAAATGTTCCGCAAGCTGCTCGACGAAGGTCGTGCTGGCGAGAACTGCGGCGTTCTGCTGCGTGGTACCAAGCGTGACGACGTTGAGCGTGGCCAGGTTCTGGTCAAGCCAGGTTCGGTCAAGCCGCACACCAAGTTCACCGCAGAAGTTTACGTTCTGAGCAAGGAAGAAGGCGGTCGTCACACTCCGTTCTTCAAAGGCTACCGTCCGCAGTTCTACTTCCGTACTACTGACGTGACTGGTAACTGCGAGCTGCCAGAAGGCGTTGAAATGGTAATGCCAGGTGACAACATTCAGATGACTGTTACCCTGATCAAAACCATCGCGATGGAAGATGGTCTGCGTTTCGCTATCCGTGAAGGCGGTCGTACCGTCGGCGCTGGCGTCGTAGCCAAAATCATCGAGTAAGACTTTTAAAGTCAGCTTGATGAGTTGAAAAAGCCCCCGCTCAGCGGGGGCTTTTTTATTGGGTTGACACCTATCGGGGGCGTCTATAGAATTGCGCCTCCTTTTAACGGGCGTATTGCGCCCGGTGGGAATAGCAGCCGGAGTCTGAAATCCAATGCAAAATCAGCAAATCCGTATCAGGTTGAAGGCTTTTGACCATCGCCTGATCGACCAATCAACCCAGGAAATCGTGGAAACCGCGAAACGTACTGGTGCTCAAGTGCGTGGTCCAATTCCACTGCCTACCCGTAAAGAGCGGTTCACCGTTCTGGTTTCCCCGCACGTCAACAAAGACGCGCGTGACCAGTACGAGATCCGCACTCATAAGCGTGTTCTGGACATCGTCCAGCCAACGGATAAAACCGTTGACGCGCTGATGAAGCTTGATCTTGCGGCCGGTGTGGAAGTGCAGATCAGCCTCGGCTAAGACTCGGTCTTGGTCGTGTAACGCTCTGAAATGGGCGGCCATAGCGGGTGAAAGCCCCGTACACTCATGAGGTTTACAACATGACTATTGGTGTAGTCGGTCGTAAATGCGGTATGACCCGTATTTTCACCGAAGAAGGTGTCTCCATTCCGGTCACGGTCATTGAGATCGAGCCGAATCGCGTCACCCAGTTCAAAACTGAAGAGACCGATGGCTATCGTGCAGTGCAAGTCACTGTCGGCGAGCGTCGCGCTTCGCGTGTAACAGCAGCTCAGGCTGGCCACTTCGCTAAAGCGAACGTTGCCGCTGGTCGCACCACCATGGAATTCCGCCTTGAAGAAGGCGAGTACCAGGCTGGCGATCTGATCAACGCTGAAATCTTCGCCGCTGGTCAACTGGTTGATGTAACCGGTCAGTCCAAGGGTAAAGGCTTCCAGGGTACGATCAAGCGTTGGAATTTCCGCGGGCAAGATAACACCCACGGTAACTCCGTATCCCACCGCGTCCCAGGCTCTATCGGCCAGTGCCAGACTCCTGGTCGTGTATTCAAGGGCAAAAAAATGTCCGGTCATATGGGCGCTGAGCGCGTGACCGTGCAGTCCCTGGAAGTAGTGCGCGTGGACGCTGAACGCAATCTGTTGTTGGTCAAGGGTGCTGTTCCTGGCGCTACTGGCGGCAACCTGGTTGTACGTCCAGCAGCCAAGGCTCGCGGTTAAGGGGAAGCTGACATGCAATTAAATGTAAATGACGCTCAAGCGATCGAAGTTTCCGAACTGACATTTGGCGGCGAATTCAACGAGACGCTGGTTCACCAAGCAGTCGTGGCCTACATGGCCGGCGGCCGTCAAGGTAGCAAGCAGCAGAAGACCCGTTCCGACGTTCGTGGTGGCGGCAAGCGCCCATGGCGTCAGAAAGGTACTGGCCGTGCTCGTGCCGGTACTATCCGTAGCCCAATCTGGCGTGGCGGCGGTACCACTTTCGCAGCTCGTCCACAGGATCACTCCCAGAAGCTGAACAAGAAGATGTATCGCGCAGCAATGCGTTCCATCCTTGCTGAGCTGGTGCGTACTGATCGTCTGGTCGTGGTTCAGGATTTCGCTGTTGAAACTCCGAAAACCAAAGATCTGCTGGGCAAACTGAACAACATGAGCCTGACCGACGTTCTGATCGTGTCGGACGCTGTTGATCAGAACCTGTACCTGGCTGCTCGCAACCTGCCGCACGTAGATGTACGTGACGTGCAAGGTTCCGATCCAGTTAGTCTGATCGCATACGACAAGGTGTTGATCACCGTGTCGGCCGTGAAGAAATTCGAGGAGCTGCTGGGATGAACCAGGAACGCGTATTTAAAGTTCTGCTTGGCCCGCACGTTTCCGAGAAGGCTACGGTTCTGGCAGACAAGAAAGGCCAGTTCGTTTTCAAGGTTGCTACTGATGCAACCAAGCTGGAAATCAAGAAGGCCGTCGAAAGCCTGTTCAGCGTGAAAGTAGAGCGCGTCACTACCCTGAACGTTCTGGGTAAGAGCAAGCGCACTGCTCGCGGTCTGGGCAAGCGTAATGACTGGAAGAAGGCAGTTATCTCCCTTCAGCCAGGCCAAGATCTCGATTTCAGCAGCAGTGCTGAGTAAGGAAGGGGTGCATCATGGCAATCGTTAAATGCAAACCGACTTCCCCTGGCCGCCGTTTTGTGGTCAAGGTGGTCAACCAGGAGCTGCATAAAGGCGCTCCTCACGCACCGCTGCTCGAGAAAAAATCGAAGTCTGGTGGTCGTAACAACAATGGCCGTATTACCACTCGTCACATCGGTGGTGGTCATAAGCAGCATTACCGTATGGTCGATTTCCGTCGCAACGACAAAGATGGCATCGTCGCCACTGTCGAGCGTATCGAATACGATCCAAACCGTACTGCTCACATCGCACTGCTGTGCTACGCAGACGGCGAGCGTCGCTACATCATCGCCCCTAAAGGCGTGAGTGCTGGCGACCAGCTGATCGCAGGCGCTCTGGCTCCAATCAAGCCAGGCAACGCTCTGCAACTGCGCAACATTCCAGTCGGTTCTACCGTACACGGCATCGAATTGAAGCCAGGTAAAGGTGCACAGATCGCTCGTTCCGCTGGTGCTTCGGCTCAGCTGATCGCTCGTGAAGGTGTCTACGTGACCCTGCGTCTGCGTTCCGGTGAAATGCGTAAAGTCCTGGCTGAATGCCGTGCGACCCTGGGTGAAGTCTCGAACTCCGAGCACAGCCTGCGTTCGCTGGGTAAAGCTGGTGCCAAACGCTGGCGTGGCGTTCGCCCAACCGTTCGTGGTGTTGCCATGAACCCGGTTGACCACCCACATGGTGGTGGTGAAGGTCGTACCTCTGGTGGTCGTCATCCGGTATCGCCATGGGGCTTCCCGACTAAGGGCGCGAAGACTCGTGGTAATAAGCGTACCGACAAAATGATCGTCCGTCGTCGCAAGTAAATAGAGGGATACGACAGTGCCACGTTCTCTGAAAAAAGGTCCTTTTATTGATCTTCACCTACTGAAGAAGATCGAAGTGGCGGCGGAAAAGAACGATCGCAAACCAATTAAAACCTGGTCGCGTCGTTCGATGATCCTGCCACAAATGGTCGGTCTGACCATCGCAGTACACAACGGTCGTCAGCACGTCCCAGTTCTCGTTAACGAAGACATGGTCGGCCACAAACTGGGCGAGTTCGCCGGTACCCGCAACTATCGCGGGCACGTGGCTGACAAGAAAGCCAAGCGTTAAGGGGTAAGGAAATGGAAGTAGCCGCTAAGTTGTCGGGCGCTCGAATCTCCGCCCAGAAAGCCCGCTTGGTCGCCGACCAGATCCGCGGGAAGAAGGTGGGCGAAGCGCTCAACCTGTTGGCTTTCAGCAGTAAGAAAGCCGCCGAGATCATGAAGAAAGTGCTGGAGTCGGCCGTAGCCAACGCCGAGCATAACGAAGGCGCAGACGTTGATGACCTGAAGGTCAGCACCGTTTTCGTCAACGAAGGGCGTTCGCTGAAGCGCATCATGCCACGTGCCAAAGGCCGTGCTGATCGCATCGTCAAGCGGTCTTGCCATATCACTGTCAAGGTTGCTGACAAGTAACGGAGTCGAAGAGATGGGTCAGAAAGTACATCCCATTGGCATTCGCCTGGGAATCGTCAAGGAGCACACCTCCGTCTGGTACGCAGACGGTCGGACTTATGCGGACTACTTGTTCGCAGATCTGAAAGTGCGTGAGTATCTCCAAGACAAACTAAAAAGCGCGTCCGTAAGCCGTATCGATATCCATCGTCCGGCCCAAACTGCACGCATCACCATCCACACCGCTCGTCCAGGTATCGTTATCGGGAAGAAAGGTGAAGATGTTGAGAAACTGCGTCAGGACCTGACCAAGCAAATGGGTGTGCCTGTGCACATCAATATCGAAGAGATCCGCAAGCCGGAGCTCGACGGTATGCTGGTTGCGCAGAGCGTAGCTCAGCAGCTGGAGCGTCGTGTAATGTTCCGTCGCGCTATGAAGCGCGCTGTACAGAACGCCATGCGCATTGGTGCCAAAGGCATCAAAATCCAAGTGAGCGGTCGTCTCGGCGGTGCTGAAATCGCACGTACTGAATGGTATCGCGAAGGTCGTGTGCCACTGCACACCCTGCGTGCCGACATCGACTATGCCAACTACGAAGCTCACACCACTTACGGTGTGATCGGTGTAAAGGTTTGGATCTTCAAAGGCGAAGTTATTGGTGGTCGCCAAGAAGAACTGAAACCACAAGCACCAGCGCCTCGTAAAAAAGCTGCTAAGTAAGGGGTACGCCAAATGTTGCAACCAAAGCGTACGAAGTTCCGCAAGCAGATGACCGGCCACAACCGTGGTCTGGCTCTGCGCGGTAGCAAAGTCAGCTTCGGCGAGTTCGCGCTGAAGTCTGTTGCTCGTGGTCGTCTCACCGCTCGTCAGATCGAGTCAGCGCGTCGTGCTCTGACCCGTCACGTAAAACGTGGCGGCAAGATCTGGATCCGTGTATTCCCGGACAAGCCGATTTCCAAGAAACCTCTCGAGGTTCGTATGGGTAAAGGTAAGGGTAACGTGGAGTACTGGGTTGCCCAGATTCAGCCAGGCAAAGTCCTGTATGAAATCGAGGGTGTTTCTGAAGAGCTGGCGCGTGAGGCTTTCGCCCTGGCTGCTGCAAAGCTGCCGCTCGCCACCTCCTTTGTTAAACGGACGGTGATGTGATGAAAGCGAATGAACTTCGTGAAAAATCCGCACAGCAGCTGAACGAGCAACTGCTCGGCTTGCTGCGCGACCAGTTCAATCTGCGCATGCAGAAAGCAACTGGCCAGTTGGGGCAGTCTCATCTGCTCTCGCAAGTTAAGCGTGACATCGCTCGCGTGAAGACTGTGCTCAACCAGCAGGCAGGTAAGTGATCATGGCTGAAGCCGAAAAAACTGTCCGTACGCTGACTGGCCGTGTTGTCAGCGACAAGATGGACAAAACCATCACCGTTCTGATCGAGCGTCGCGTAAAGCACCCGATCTACGGTAAATACGTTAAGCGTTCGACTAAGCTGCACGCGCACGACGAAACCAATCAGTGCCACATCGGCGACAAAGTCACTATTCGTGAAACTCGTCCGATGGCCAAGACCAAGTCTTGGGCGCTGGTTGATGTTCTCGAACGCGCTGTGGAAGTCTAAGGGCTAGGGGTCGGAGAAATTATATGATTCAGACTCAATCCATGCTCGATGTGGCCGATAACAGCGGCGCTCGCCGTGTTATGTGCATCAAGGTGCTGGGTGGCTCCCATCGTCGTTACGCTGGTATCGGTGACATCATCAAAGTTACCGTGAAGGAAGCAATTCCTCGCGGTAAAGTGAAAAAAGGCCAAGTGATGACTGCTGTTGTAGTCCGCACTCGTCACGGCGTACGTCGTGCTGATGGCTCCATTATCCGCTTTGATGGCAACGCTGCTGTTCTTCTGAACAACAAGCAAGAGCCGATCGGCACCCGTATCTTTGGGCCAGTGACCCGTGAACTTCGTACTGAGAAGTTCATGAAGATCGTCTCGCTCGCCCCAGAAGTGCTGTAAGGAGATCCGACATGCAAAAGATTCGTCGTGACGACGAGATCATCGTGATCGCCGGCAAAGACAAAGGTAAGCGCGGTAAGGTGCTGAAGGTTCTTGCTGACAACCGTCTGGTTGTTGGTGGTCTGAACCTGGTCAAGCGTCATACCAAGCCTAACCCGATGTCGGGCGTACAGGGCGGTATCGTCGAGAAAGAAGCGCCACTGCACGCTTCCAACGTCGCCATCTTCAACGGCGAAACCAACAAGGCTGACCGCGTTGGTTTCAAAGTAGAAGACGGTAAGAAAATTCGTGTCTTCAAGTCGACCCAAAAAGCGGTTGATGCTTGAACACTGCTAGGTAGAAGACCATGGCACGACTAAAAGAGATTTACCGGAAGGAAATCGCTCCGAAACTTAAGGAAGAACTTAAGCTTTCGAACGTGATGGAAGTTCCGCGCGTTACCAAAATCACCCTGAACATGGGTCTGGGCGAAGCGATCGGCGACAAAAAAGTCATCGAGCACGCTGTTGCTGACCTGGAAAAGATCACCGGCCAGAAAGTCGTTGTGACCTACGCTCGTAAATCCATTGCTGGCTTTAAAGTCCGCGAAGGATGGCCGATCGGCGTCAAAGTGACCCTGCGCCGTGAGCGTATGTACGAGTTCCTGGATCGTCTGCTGTCGATCTCCCTGCCTCGGGTTCGCGACTTCCGCGGCCTGAATGCCAAGTCCTTCGATGGTCGCGGCAACTACAGCATGGGCGTGAAAGAGCAGATCATTTTCCCGGAAATCGACTACGACAAGATCGATGCTCTCCGCGGTCTGGACATTACCCTGACCACCACTGCCAAGAACGATGATGAAGGCCGCGCTCTGCTGCGTGCTTTCAAATTCCCGTTCCGCAACTGATTGGAGTAGGAAAATGGCCAAGAAGAGCATGAAGAACCGTGAGCTGAAGCGTCAGCTCACCGTTGCCAAGTACGCCACCAAGCGTGCAGCGCTGAAAGCTATCATCGTCGATCTGAACGCAAGTCCAGAAGCGCGTTGGGAAGCTACCGTAGCTCTGCAGAAGCAACCACGTGACGCAAGCGCTTCGCGCATGCGTAACCGTTGCCGCCTGACTGGTCGTCCGCACGGCGTGTACCGCAAGTTCGGCCTCGGCCGTAACATGCTGCGTCAAGCTGCAATGCGTGGTGACGTGCCAGGTCTGGTTAAAGCCAGCTGGTAATTGTTGTCAAAGTCTCGATGTTCGGGTTCGCAAGAACCTGACCATCGGTGGCCTTGAATCTGAATCAAGCCCCTTTTGGGGCTTGATTCATTTCTGGGGTGTGTCTAGAATGACCGGCTCGCCTGAGCCCGTGTTTTTCTGCCCGGAAGTTCTCGGCGACAAGTAGTAGCCGCAAGGCTAATTTTTTTGTATTAGGAGCGTCTAGCCCATGAGTATGCAGGACCCGTTAGCGGACATGCTAACTCGAATCCGTAATGCCCAGATGGCTGAAAAGTCTGTCGTAAGCATGCCGTCTTCCACGTTGAAGGCTGCTGTAGCAAAAGTCCTGAAGGACGAAGGTTACATCGCGGATTTTCAGATCACCACCGACGCCAAGCCGTCGCTGTCCATCTCGCTGAAGTACTTCGAAGGCCGTCCGGTTATCGAAGAAGTGAAGCGCGTTAGTCGTCCAGGCCTGCGTCAGTACAAGTCCGTTGAAGATCTGCCGAAAGTTCGTGGCGGTCTTGGCGTGTCTATCGTCTCCACCAACAAAGGTGTGATGACTGATCGTGCTGCGCGCGCTGCCGGTGTCGGCGGCGAAGTTCTTTGCACTGTGTTCTAAGGGGGGATAAGCATGTCTCGCGTCGCTAAGAACCCCGTTAAGCTGCCAGCCGGTGTCGAAGTCAAATTCGCAGGCCAACAGCTTTCGGTGAAGGGTGCCAAGGGCACTCTTGAACTGAACATCCATTCGTCCGTTGAGATCGTTGAAGAAGCTGGTGAGCTGCGTTTCGCTGCTCGCAATGGCGATCAACAAACTCGCGCAATGGCCGGTACCACGCGTGCGTTGGTAAACAACATGGTCCAGGGCGTAAGCCAAGGCTTCGAGCGCAAGCTCCAGCTGGTCGGTGTTGGTTACAAAGCGCAAGCAAAAGGTCAGGTTCTGAACCTGGCTCTTGGCTTCTCGCACCCAGTGGATTACGAACTGCCGGAAGGCATCACCGCTGAGACTCCTAGCCAGACCGATATCCTGATCAAGGGCATCGACAAGCAGCTGGTAGGTCAAGTGGCCGCCGAGATCCGCGACTTCCGTCCACCAGAGCCGTATAAAGGCAAAGGTGTGCGCTACGCGGACGAAGTCGTCCGTCGTAAAGAAGCCAAGAAGAAGTAGGGCATAGCAAATGACCGACAAAAAAGTTACTCGACTGCGTCGCGCTCGCAAAGCACGCCTGAAAATGCACGAACTCGAAGTCGTGCGTCTCTGCGTGTTCCGCTCGTCGCAGCACATCTACGCCCAGGTCATCTCGGCCGACGGCAACAAAGTCCTGGCAAGTGCCTCGACTTTGGATAAAGAACTGCGTGATGGTGCCACTGGCAACATCGACGCGGCCACAAAGGTTGGCCAGCTGGTCGCTACGCGTGCTAAGGCCGCTGGCGTATCGCAAGTGGCTTTCGACCGCTCTGGCTTCAAGTACCATGGCCGCGTTAAAGCGCTGGCTGATGCTGCTCGTGAAGCTGGGCTGGAGTTCTAAGTTATGTCAAATAACGACCAAAAGCGCGACGAAGGCTACATCGAGAAGCTGGTTCAAGTTAACCGCGTAGCCAAAACCGTTAAAGGCGGCCGTATCTTCACTTTCACCGCGTTGACCGTGGTTGGTGATGGTAAAGGGCGTGTTGGCTTCGGCCGTGGCAAGTCGCGTGAAGTGCCTGCTGCGATCCAGAAGGCAATGGAAGCTGCTCGCCGTAACATGATTCAAGTTGACCTGAACGGCACCACTCTGCAGTACGCGATGAAGTCCGCTCACGGCGCTTCGAAGGTGTACATGCAGCCTGCTTCTGAAGGTACCGGTATCATCGCTGGCGGCGCTATGCGTGCTGTCCTCGAAGTTGCTGGCGTTCAGAACGTTCTGGCCAAGTGCTACGGCTCGACTAACCCGGTAAACGTGGTTCACGCCACTTTCAAGGGTCTGAAGGCTATGCAGTCTCCTGAGTCCATCGCTGCCAAGCGTGGCCTGCGTGTTGAGGAGATCAAGTAATCATGGCTACCGTTAAAGTTACGCTGATCAAAAGCATGACCGGCCGCATCCCTAACCACAAACTGTGCGTTAAGGGTCTGGGTCTGCGTCGCATCGGTCACACTGTAGAAGTCCAGGATACTCCCGAGAATCGCGGGATGATCAACAAGGCTTACTACATGCTGCGTGTCGAGGGTTAATCGATGAAACTCAATGATCTGAGTCCAGCGCCGGGTTCCCGTCGCGAAAAGCATCGTCCGGGCCGTGGTATCGGTAGTGGTTTGGGCAAGACTGGTGGCCGTGGTCACAAAGGTCAGACCTCCCGCTCCGGTGGCACCATCGCTCCAGGCTTTGAAGGCGGTCAACAGCCGCTGCATCGTCGTCTGCCTAAGTTCGGTTTCGTTTCCCTGAAAGCCATGGATCGCGCAGAAGTGCGTTTGTCCGAGCTGGCTAAAGTGGAAGGCGACATCGTTACTGTGCAGTCCCTGAAAGATGCCAACGTGATCAACGTCAACGTACAGCGTGTGAAAATCATGCTGTCCGGTGAAGTGACTCGCGCTGTCACTATCGGCAAGGGAATCGGCGCCACCAAAGGTGCGCGTGCGGCTATCGAAGCAGCTGGCGGCAAGTTCGAGGAATAAATGGCTAAGCAAGGTGCTCTCTCTGCGCTCGGCAAAGGCGGTATGTCTGAACTCTGGGCTCGTCTGCGTTTTCTGTTCCTGGCGATTATCGTCTACCGAATAGGCGCACACATCCCGGTTCCAGGTATCAACCCGGACCGACTCGCAGACCTGTTTCGACAGAATGAGGGGACCATTCTTAGCTTGTTCAACATGTTCTCCGGCGGCGCGCTGGAACGGATGAGCATCTTTGCACTGGGGATCATGCCGTACATTTCGGCATCGATCATCATGCAATTGATGACCGCCGTCAGCCCGCAGCTGGAGCAGTTGAAGAAGGAAGGTGAAGCTGGCCGTCGCAAGATTAGCCAGTACACCCGCTACCTCACCGTCGCTCTCGCTCTGGTCCAGGCTATTGGCATGTCCATTGGTCTGGCGGGGCAGGGCGTCGCGTTCACTGGTGACTTTGGCTTCCATTTCGTCGCGGTAACCACATTTGTGGCTGGTGCGATGTTCATGATGTGGCTGGGTGAGCAGATTACTGAGCGTGGTGTTGGCAACGGTATCTCGATGTTGATTTTTTCGGGTATCGTCGCCGGTCTTCCGAGAGCAATCGGGCAGTCTTTCGAGTCTGCGCGTCAGGGCGATATCAACATCTTCGCCCTGGTTGCCATCGGTTTGCTGGCAGTAGCGATTATCGGTTTCGTGGTGTTCATTGAGCGTGGTCAGCGTCGTATCGCTGTTCATTACGCCAAGCGTCAGCAGGGCCGCAAGGTTTTTGCTGCGCAGACAAGCCACTTGCCGCTGAAGGTGAACATGGCCGGTGTTATTCCGGCTATTTTCGCGAGCAGCATTTTGCTGTTCCCGGCTTCGTTGGGTGCCTGGTTCGGTCAGTCTGAAGGTATGGGCTGGTTGCAGGACATCTCGCAGTCGATCGCTCCTGGTCAGCCGTTGAATATTCTGCTGTTTAGTGCAGGGATTATTTTCTTCTGCTTCTTCTATACGGCGTTGATGTTCAATCCGAAAGACGTAGCGGAAAACCTGAAGAAGTCCGGTGCCTTTATTCCGGGCATTCGTCCAGGTGAGCAGTCTGCGCGCTATATTGATGGCGTTCTGACCCGCTTGACCCTGTTCGGTGCTCTTTACATGACGGCCGTGTGCCTGTTGCCCCAATTCCTGGTGGTTGCAGCAAACGTTCCGTTCTACCTTGGCGGGACCTCGTTGCTGATCGTGGTCGTGGTTGTGATGGACTTCATGTCCCAAGTACAATCGCACCTCGTTTCGCACCAGTACGAATCCCTGATGAAGAAAGCCAACCTGAAGGGTTACGGCAGCGGCATGTTGCGCTGAGTACCCATAAGGTTCGAGGAGTTGGTGATGAAAGTTCGTGCATCGGTGAAAAAGCTGTGCCGTAACTGCAAGATTATTCGCCGCGAAGGTGTTGTTCGAGTAATTTGCAGCGCGGAACCGCGTCACAAACAGCGCCAAGGCTGAGTGTGATTGTGCTTCAAGCCCGGTAGCTAGTGCGCTACCGGGTTGATTATTTGTTATTACAGCGATATTATCTCGCGCCCTATTTCTTGGCTTCCGGGGCGTAGGTAGCTGTCAATTGGAGTCCCACTGAATGGCCCGTATTGCAGGCGTTAACATTCCAGATAACAAGCATACTGTTATCTCGCTGACCTACATCTATGGTGTTGGTCGCACTACTGCGCAGAAGATCTGTGCAGTGACTGGGGTAAACCCAGCAGCAAAGATCAAAGATCTGAGCGACGAGCAAATTGAACAGCTGCGTGGCGAAGTGGCGAAGTTCACCACTGAAGGTGACCTGCGTCGCGAAATCAACATGAAAATCAAGCGCTTGATGGACCTCGGTTGCTATCGCGGTCTGCGTCATCGTCGTGGTCTGCCAGTACGCGGTCAGCGTACCAAGACCAACGCGCGTACCCGTAAAGGTCCGCGTAAGCCGATCCGCAAGTAATCGCCCCAGCGAATCGACAGGAATTTAATCATGGCAAAACCTGCTGCTCGTCCTCGTAAAAAAGTTAAAAAGACAGTGGTTGATGGCATCGCCCACATCCATGCATCTTTTAACAACACCATCGTGACCATTACCGACCGTCAAGGTAACGCTCTTTCCTGGGCTACCTCCGGTGGTTCGGGTTTCCGCGGTTCCCGCAAGTCCACCCCGTTCGCTGCTCAAGTAGCTGCTGAACGTGCTGGTCAAGCTGCGCTGGAATACGGCCTGAAAAACCTCGACGTCAACGTCAAGGGTCCAGGTCCAGGTCGTGAATCCGCAGTCCGCGCTTTGAACGGCTGTGGCTACAAGATCGCCAGCATCACCGACGTGACGCCAATCCCGCACAACGGGTGCCGTCCGCCGAAGAAGCGCCGCGTGTAATCCAGGAGATTGTAAAGAATGGCTCGTTACATTGGTCCAAAATGCAAACTCGCTCGTCGCGAAGGCACCGATCTCTTCCTGAAGAGCGGCGTGCGCGCGATCGAATCGAAGTGCAACATTGAAGCAGCACCTGGTATCCACGGCCAGCGCCGCGGTCGCCAATCCGACTACGGCACCCAACTGCGTGAAAAGCAGAAGGTCCGTCGTATCTACGGCGTTCTCGAGCGTCAGTTCAGCGGCTACTACAAAGAAGCTGCTGGCAAGAAAGGTGCAACCGGTGAAAACCTGCTGCAACTGCTCGAATGCCGTCTGGACAACGTTGTATACCGTATGGGCTTTGGTTCGACTCGTGCCGAATCCCGTCAACTGGTATCGCACAAGTCGATCAGCGTTAACGGTCAGACCGTAAACGTTCCGTCGTATCAGGTTCGTGCTGGTGACGTGGTTGCAGTTCGCGAGAAAGCAAAAAACCAGCTTCGCATTGTCCAAGCTCTCGATCTGTGTGCCCAACGTGGCCGCGTAGAATGGGTAGAAGTAGACACTGAGAAGAAGTCGGGCGTTTTCAAGAACGTTCCTGCTCGCAGTGATCTGTCCGCCGACATCAACGAAAGCCTGATTGTCGAGCTCTACTCCAAGTAAGGGCTAGAAAATAGGTGCATCCATGCAGATTTCGGTAAATGAGTTCCTGACACCCCGCCACATTGATGTGCAGGTTGTCAGTCCAACCCGCGCCAAGATCACTCTCGAGCCTCTCGAGCGTGGTTTTGGCCACACCCTGGGCAACGCGCTGCGCCGCATCCTGTTGTCCTCAATGCCCGGCTGCGCAGTAGTCGAGGCCGAGATTGACGGTGTGCTCCACGAGTACAGCGCCATCGAAGGTGTACAGGAAGACGTAATTGAAATCCTGTTGAACCTTAAAGGTCTGGCCATCAAGCTGCACGGTCGTGACGAAGTTACGCTGACCTTGTCGAAGAAGGGTTCGGGGGTGGTTACCGCTGCCGATATTCAGCTGGATCATGATGTCGAGATCGTTAATCCCGATCACGTAATCGCTAACCTGGCGTCTAACGGCGCCCTGAACATGAAGCTCACCGTAGCTCGTGGTCGTGGTTATGAACCAGCCGACTCGCGTCAGAGCGATGAAGACGAAAGCCGCAGCATCGGTCGCTTGCAGCTCGACTCTTCGTTCAGCCCGGTTCGCCGTATCGCTTACGTGGTGGAAAACGCCCGTGTCGAACAGCGTACCAACCTGGACAAGCTGGTTATTGATCTGGAAACCAACGGTACCCTGGATCCTGAAGAGGCTATCCGTCGCGCTGCAACCATCCTGCAACAGCAGCTGGCTGCGTTCGTCGACCTCAAAGGTGAAAGTGAGCCGCTGGTTGTCGAGCAGGAAGACGAGATCGATCCGATCCTGCTTCGCCCGGTTGACGATCTGGAACTGACTGTACGTTCGGCTAACTGCCTTAAGGCGGAAAACATCTACTACATCGGCGACCTGATTCAGCGTACCGAAGTAGAGCTGTTGAAGACTCCGAACCTGGGCAAGAAATCCTTGACTGAAATCAAGGACGTTCTGGCCTCCCGCGGTCTGTCCCTCGGCATGCGCCTCGACAACTGGCCGCCTGCAAGTCTTAAGAAGGACGACAAGGCGACTGCCTGATCGTCGTAATCACCGAACGTAGTGTTTGGTAAGGAATGAACCATGCGTCATCGTAAAAGTGGTCGTCACCTGAGCCGCACCAGCTCGCACCGCAAGGCCATGTTCCAAAACATGGCGGTGTCGCTGTTCGAGCACGAGCTGATCAAAACTACTCTGCCAAAAGCCAAAGAACTGCGCCGCGTTGCCGAGCCGCTGATCACTCTGGCCAAGACAGACAGCCTGGCTAACCGCCGTCTGGCTTTCGACCGTACTCGTTCGAAAGCTATCGTTGGTAAGCTCTTCAACGACCTGGGCAAGCGTTACGCTACCCGTGAGGGTGGCTACCTGCGCATCCTCAAGTGCGGTTTCCGCGCTGGCGACAACGCGCCTATGGCGTACGTCGAGTTGGTTGATCGTGCTACTGCTGGCGAAGCTGTATCCGCCGAGTAAGACGTCAGTCTGAAACAAAGAACCGGGCCTAGTGCCCGGTTTTTTGTGTCTGTAAGAAATGCGCCGTCCATACAAGTTTCTGACATGGTTGAACTGCCACTATGTGCCGGGAAAACATAATTAGTAATTATCTATCGATGCTTGCAGGTTAATGAATTTGTAGCTGTAACGTCGATGATCAATACTTCCCTCCAAGCCCATTAGCCGGCAGTTCAAGACTGACAGAGGAAGAAGACCGCATGAGCCAGACCAAGACGCTTACAACCGCCAGTGGCGCGCCAGTCGCTGATAACCAGAATTCCCGTTCCGCCGGCCCACGCGGTCCGCTGCTTCTCGACGATTTCCATCTCATCGAAAAACTCGCGCACTTCAACCGTGAAAACATTCCCGAGCGCCGTGTCCACGCTAAAGGTTCGGGCGCTTACGGTACGTTCACCGTCACCCGTGACATCACGGAATACACCAGTGCCAAGCTGTTTGAATCGGTAGGCAAGCAAACGCCAACCTTTCTGCGCTTTTCTACCGTAGGTGGCGAGCGTGGTTCGGCCGACACTGAGCGCGATCCGCGCGGCTTCGCCTTGAAGTTCTACACCGAGGAAGGCAACTGGGACATCGTTGGCAACAACACGCCAGTGTTCTTCATCCGTGATCCGCTGAAGTTTCCGGACTTTATCCACACGCAAAAGCGTCTGCCGCAAAGCAACTTGAAAAGCGCGCAGATGATGTGGGATTTCTGGTCGCATTCGCCTGAGGCGCTGCACCAGGTCACTATCCTGTTTTCTGATCGTGGCATCCCTGACGGCTATCGCCATATGCATGGCTTCGGCAGTCACACTTACAGCCTGATCAACGCCAAGGGCGAGCGTCACTGGGTGAAGTGGCACTACAAGACTCAGCAAGGCATCAAGAACCTGGCACCAGCCGAGGCCGCCCGTTTGGCCGGTACCGACCCGGACTATGCGCAGCGTGACCTGTTCGAGGCCATCGAGCGCGGTGAATTCCCGAAATGGCGCGTGTGCATTCAGATCATGACCGAAGCGCAAGCGGCGGCTCATTACGAGAACCCATTCGACGTGACCAAGACCTGGTCGCAGAAGGAGTTTCCGTTGATCGAAGTTGGTGAGCTGGAGTTGAACCGCAACCCGCTGAACTACTTCGCTGAAGTTGAACAGGCTGCGTTTGGCCCGAGCAACATGGTGCCAGGCGTGGGTCTGTCGCCGGACCGTATGCTGCAGGGTCGCGTATTCGCCTACGCTGACGCGCACCGCTACCGTGTGGGCACCAACCACCAGCAATTGCCGGTGAACGCTCCGCGCAGCCCGGTGAATACTTATCAGCGTGACGGCTCTATGGCGTTCGGCAGCAATGGCGGCGCGGCGCCGAACTATGAACCGAACAGCTACGTTGAGTCGCCGAAGCAAGCGCCACATTACGCTGAGCCAGCGCTGGCCTTGAGCGGTGCCGCTGATCGCTATGATCACCGCGAAGACACCGACTACTACAGCCATGCCGGTGCCTTGTTCCGCTTGATGAGCGAAGAGCAAAAAGCGCTGCTGGTCAGCAACATTGCCGGTGCGATGGCGGGTGTTTCCAGCGACGTCGTCGATCGCCAGTTGCAGCATTTCTACAAAGCCGATCCAGCGTATGGAGAAGCAATCGCAAAGCTGCTCAGCCTACAGCTTAACGAAGTCTAAACGAGAAGCAGAACCGCCCTCATTTGGGCGGTTTTTGCGTTATTTGGCCTGGTTTTCTCAGAATATCTTCGCTTTTATTGCGTGCGGTGAGTGACCTTCCAGTCAGGTTGGTTCAAACTACAGACTTTCAGGAAGGGAGATGTAGGGCGATGCAAGGCCACCCAGATGTAATCGATTACCTCAATACGTTGCTGACCGGCGAGCTGGCCGCGCGTGACCAATATTTCGTTCATTCGCGGATGTATGAGGACTGGGGGTTCACCAAGCTCTACGAGCGCATCAACCACGAGATGGAAGAAGAAGCCGGCCACGCCGATGCATTGATGCGGCGGATTCTGATGCTTGAAGGCACGCCGCGCATGCGTCCGGATGATCTGGACGTCGGTACCACCGTGCCTACGATGCTCGAAGCTGATCTGCGCCTCGAATACAAAGTCCGCGCTGCGCTGTGCAAAGGCATCGAGCTTTGCGAGCAGCATCAGGATTACGTCAGCCGTGAGATTCTGCGGGTTCAACTCAATGACACCGAAGAAGATCACACCTACTGGCTGGAAAAGCAGCTGGGCCTGATCAAGCTGATCGGTCTCGAGAACTACCTGCAATCCCACGCGTCCTGATTGCACCGGGTACAAAAAAGCCCCTGGCACCTCAACGGTGACAGGGGCTTTTTCATGCCTGGCAGTTACGCCCGATCGCGGATCAGCAGCGGCTTGAGGTAATGGCCGGTGTGAGATTGCTTCATCTCGGCAACTTCCTCCGGCGTACCGGTGGCAATGATCTGCCCGCCCTTGGAACCGCCTTCAGGACCGAGGTCCACCAGCCAGTCAGCGGTCTTGATCACATCGAGGTTATGCTCGATCACCACCACGGTGTTGCCGTGATCGCGCAGACGATGCAGAACATCGAGTAACTGCTGGATATCGGCGAAGTGCAGGCCGGTGGTCGGCTCGTCGAGGATGTACAGGGTCTTGCCGGTATCGCGTTTGGACAGCTCGCGCGACAACTTGACCCGCTGTGCTTCACCGCCGGACAGGGTCGTCGCCGACTGCCCGAGCTTGATGTAGGACAGGCCGACATCCATCAGCGTTTGCAGCTTGCGCGCCAGTGCCGGCACTGCATCGAAGAACTCCCGAGCTTCCTCGATGGTCATTTCGAGGGTCTCGTGGATGCTCTTGCCCTTGTACTTGATTTCAAGGGTTTCGCGGTTGTAGCGCTTGCTCTTGCACACATCGCAGGGCACGTAGATGTCCGGCAGAAAGTGCATTTCCACCTTGATCAGGCCGTCGCCCTGGCACGCTTCGCAGCGACCGCCCTTGACGTTGAACGAGAAACGCCCCGGGCCGTAACCCCGGGAGCGCGACTCGGGCACGCCGGCAAACAGTTCGCGGATCGGCGTGAACAGCCCGGTATAGGTCGCTGGGTTGGAGCGCGGCGTGCGGCCGATCGGGCTCTGGTCGATATCGACGACTTTGTCGAGATGTTCCAGACCTTTGATGCTGTCATGTGCAGCCGCTTCCAGCGTGGTCGCGCCATTGAGCGCCGTGGCGCTCAGCGGGAACAGCGTGTTGTTGATCAGTGTCGATTTACCCGAACCGGATACGCCAGTCACGCACGTCAGCAAGCCGATCGGGATGTCCAGATCGACATTGCGCAGATTGTTGCCGCGCGCACCCTTGAGCGACAGGTTGAGCTTCTTGTTGCGTGGGGTGCGTTTGGCCGGCACTTCGATCTTCACCCGGCCGGACAGGTATTTGCCGGTCAGCGAATCAGGGTGTGCCATGACTTCGTCCGGCGTGCCCTCGGCAACGATCTGCCCGCCGTGCACACCGGCGCCCGGGCCGATATCGACGACATAGTCAGCCAGACGAATCGCGTCTTCATCATGCTCGACCACGATCACCGTGTTGCCGATATCGCGCAAATGCTTGAGCGTACCGAGCAGCCGGTCGTTGTCGCGCTGATGCAAGCCAATGGATGGTTCATCGAGGATATACAGAACGCCGACCAGGCCGGCGCCAATCTGGCTTGCCAGACGAATCCGTTGCGCCTCGCCACCGGACAATGTGTCGGCACTGCGATCCAGCGACAGATAGTCGAGGCCGACGTTGACCAGAAATTGCAGACGCTCGCGGATTTCCTTGAGGATCTTGTCGGCGATCTCGCCGCGTCGCCCTGTCATCTTCAGCGCACCGAAGTATTCACAGGCATCGCCGATCGGCAGATTGGTCACTGCCGGCAGGGTTTTCTCGCCGACCCAGACGTGCCGCGCTTCGCGGCGCAAACGCGTGCCACGGCAATCCGGGCAGGCCTGATGGCTGAGGAACTTGGCCAGCTCTTCGCGCACGCTCGCCGATTCGGTTTCGCGATAGCGGCGCTCAAGATTCGGCACGATGCCTTCGAACGGGTGCGAGCGTTTGACGATGTCGCCACGGTCGTTCAGGTATTTGAAGTCGACGTTCTGCGAGCCGCTGCCATGCAGGATGAACTTCTGCTGCTCGGCGCTCAGCTCGTTGAAGGGCTTGTCCAGACTGAATTTGTAGTGCGAGGCGAGCGAGCCAAGCATCTGGAAGTAATAGACGTTGCGCCGGTCCCAGCCACGGATCGCGCCCTCGGCCAGGGTCAGCTCGCCATTGACCAGACGCTTGATGTCGAAGAACTGCTTCACACCCAGGCCATCACAGGTCGGGCAGGCGCCGGCCGGGTTGTTGAAGGAAAACAGCTTGGGTTCCAGCTCGCTGATCGCATGGCCGCAGATCGGGCAGGCGAAGCGTGCGGAGAAGATCATTTCTTCGCCGGGCTCGTCGTCCATCGGCGCGACCAGGGCAATGCCGTCGGCGAGTTTCAGCGCAGTCTCGAAAGACTCGGCGAGGCGCTGCTGCAGATCGGCGCGGACCTTGAAGCGGTCAACGATCACATCGATCGAATGCTTCTTCTGTTTATCCAGCTTCGGCAGCTCGTCGAGCTCGCAAATGCGTCCGTTGACCCGGGCGCGGACGAAACCTTGCGCACGCAATTCCTCGAAGACCGACAGGTGTTCGCCCTTGCGTTCGCGGATCACCGGCGCCAGCAGCATGAGTTTGCTGCCTTCCGGCTGCGCCAGCACCAGATCGACCATCTGGCTGACGGTCTGCGCCTCCAGTGGAATGTCGTGATCCGGGCAACGCGGCGTACCCACGCGGGCATAGAGCAAGCGCAGGTAGTCGTAGATTTCGGTGATGGTGCCGACCGTGGAACGCGGGTTGTGCGAGGTCGACTTCTGTTCGATGGAGATCGCCGGCGACAGGCCTTCGATGGTGTCGACGTCGGGTTTTTCCATCATCGACAGGAACTGCCGAGCGTAAGCCGACAGCGATTCGACATAGCGGCGCTGACCTTCGGCATACAGCGTGTCGAACGCCAGGGACGACTTGCCGGATCCGGACAGGCCGGTGATGACGATCAGCTTGTCCCGTGGCAGGGTCAGGTCGATGTTCTTCAGGTTGTGGGTACGGGCCCCACGTATCAGGATCTTGTCCAAAGTGGCCTCGCTTGGCGGGCGTCGAAAACGTAGGAGTATACGGGCAAATACTGGATGGATGCACACTATCAAACGAAGGGCGTTTTGCCGTTCATGAAGAGAGTTTCATCTATACGCGTCATAGCGTCGCGATATACCCCGTCTTCCGATGGGACTGGTAGAATCGCCGCCGGTTCACACGAGGTTTTTCCATGCACGATCCCCACAGCGAACGCATGAGTGGCAGCGAGACCCGCGCGGCGAGCGGTCTGGCCCTGGTGTTCGCCTTCCGTATGCTTGGCATGTTCATGGTGTTGCCGGTGCTGGCGACCTATGGCATGGATCTGGCGGGAGCGACCCCGGCCCTGATCGGGCTGGCGATTGGCGCTTACGGTCTGACCCAGGCAATTTTCCAGATTCCGTTCGGGATCATTTCCGACCGCATCGGTCGCCGGCCGGTGATCTACCTCGGCCTGATCGTCTTCGCTCTCGGCAGTGTTCTGGCTTCCCAGGCCGATTCGATCTGGGGCGTGATCGCCGGGCGAATCCTGCAGGGCGCCGGGGCGATTTCCGCAGCGGTGATGGCGCTGCTTTCCGACCTGACCCGCGAGCAGCATCGCACCAAAGCCATGGCGATGATCGGCATGACCATCGGCCTGTCGTTCGCCGTGGCCATGGTGGTCGGGCCGTTACTGACCAGTGCGTTCGGGCTGTCCGGGCTGTTCCTCGCCACTGGCGCCATGGCGCTGGTCGGCATCCTGATCATCATGTTCATGGTGCCGCAATCCACCGGGCCGTTGCAGCACCGTGAGTCCGGCGTCGCCCGGCAGGCACTGATGCCGACGCTCAAGCACCCCGACCTGCTGCGCCTGGATCTGGGCATCTTTGTGTTACATGCCATGTTGATGTCGAGCTTCGTCGCCTTGCCGCTGGCACTGGTGGAAAAAGCCGGTTTGCCCAAGGAACAGCACTGGTGGGTCTACCTCACCGCGCTGCTGATTTCGTTCTTCGCCATGATCCCGTTCATTATCTACGGCGAGAAGAAACGCAAAATGAAACGAGTTTTGCTCGGCGCCGTCATGACATTGATGCTGACTGAACTATTCTTCTGGCAGTTCGGCGACAGCCTGCGTGCTCTGGTGATCGGTACGGTGGTGTTTTTCACCGCGTTCAATCTGCTCGAGGCATCGTTGCCGTCGCTGATCAGCAAGGTTTCACCGGCAGGCGGCAAGGGCACGGCCATGGGCGTGTACTCCACCAGCCAGTTCCTCGGTTCGGCACTCGGCGGGATACTCGGCGGCTGGTTGTTCCAGCATGGCGGTCTGTCGGTTGTGTTCCTCGGATGCGCCGCGCTGGCTGCACTTTGGCTGGCCTTTGCTGTTACCATGCGCGAACCTCCCTACGTGACGAGCCTGCGCTTGCCGTTGTCGCCCGAAGCGATCCGCGAAGCGGGTCTGGTCGAGCGCCTCAAGGCCCTGGTAGGGGTAACAGATGCAGTGATAGTCGCCGAAGAGGCGGCTGTTTACATCAAACTGGACAAAGAATTAGTGGATCGCACCACCCTCGAACGCCTGGTCAACAACCCGGCCGGGGCTGCGTGCGACGCTTAGGAGAACGTTATGGCCCGTGGGGTTAACAAAGTCATATTGGTCGGCACTTGCGGCCAGGATCCCGAAGTTCGCTACCTGCCTAACGGTAATGCCGTGACCAACCTGAGTCTGGCCACCAGCGAACAATGGACCGACAAGCAGACCGGTCAGAAGGTCGAGAAAACCGAGTGGCACCGTGTGTCGATGTTCGGCAAGGTTGCCGAGATCGCTGGCGAATACCTGCGCAAGGGTTCGCAGGTCTACATCGAAGGCAAGTTGCAGACCCGCGAGTGGGAAAAGGACGGCATCAAGCGTTACACCACTGAAATCGTGGTCGACATGCAAGGCACCATGCAACTGCTGGGCGGCCGTCCACAACAGGGCGACCAGCAAGGCGGCGGCAACAACTACCAGCAGCAGGCGCCACGTCAGCAGGCACCGCGCCCGCAGCAGTCGGCTCCACAGCAGCGTTCGGCTCCGCAAGCACCGCAGCAGGCCGCACCGCAACCGGCTCCGGATTTCGACAGCTTCGATGACGATATTCCGTTCTGATTTGCCGCTGTAACCGTCTTGAATGAAAAAGGCCCGTCGCTTAAACGACGGGTTTTTTTTGTGAGGCTATTTCAGCGCGACCCTTATCACCTGTAGGAGCTGACGAGTGCAACGAGGCTGCGATCTTTTGACGTTGCTTCTGAAGATCAAAAGATCGCAGCCTCGTTGCACTCGTCAGCTCCTACATGAGGAATTGTTTCAGTCGAGGATCAGGTGCGGCAAAAATCGACTTGAATCCTTGGTGATCAGACTATTGTCTTCACGCACACCAATCCCCGCTGCCTCATCGCCAATCACCCACGAGCCAATCAGCGTGTAGCTGTCGCCAAACTTCGGCAGCGGTGCGAACTCCTGCAGGATGAATGGCGCATCGGTGTAAGGCCCGTCCTCTTTGACGATCAGACCTTCCACTGTTTGCAGTTCGATGTTGGCACCTTCGCGGGAAAAGTACGGCTTGCGCACCCAGCCCTTCGGCACCGCACTCTGCGGATTCGGATCAAGGTGCGCAGCGAGCAGATTCGGATGTCCCTTGTGCAATTCCCACAGCAGCGGCAGGGCACCTTTGTTCGACAGAATCGCCTTCCACGCCGGTTCGAAAAACTGCGTATCGCATTCGGCGATCGCTGCGCCGAACGGCTCGTGGAAGATGAATTCCCAGGCGTGCAGCTTGAACAGGTGCGGGATCCAGCGATCCTGCAGATCGACGAAACGACCTTCAGCCGTCAGGCCAATGTCTTCGATATCGATGTGGCGTGATTCGATGCCGACCTTTTCCGCGATCAGCCGCAGGTAATCGGTGGTGCCTTTGTCTTCGACCGAGTCTTTCATCGAGGCGAAATAAAACGGCCGCTTCAACTGCAATTCCGCGAAGGCCTGATGCAGCTTGGTGTCGATGCTGTTGAACTGGTCAGCATGTGGCGGCAGCGTGCCACGCTCGATGCACTGTTCCAGCCAGCCCCACTGAAACGCCGCCGCCTCATAGAGGCTGGTCGGCGTGTCGTAGTTGAGCTCCAGCAGTTTCGCCGGCCCGTTGCCGCTGTACGAAAAGTCCATGCGACCGTACAGATGCGGATGACCCTCGCGCCAGGAGGTGCGGATCATGTCGTAGTACGCCGCCGGGATACTCAGGCGATCGAGCAACTCCTCGCTGTTGACGACGCGATCCACCAGGTCCATGCACATCTCGTGCAGTTCGGTGGTCGGGTCTTCGAGATCGTTTTCGATCTGCGCCAGGCTGAACTGGTAGTAGGCGCTTTCGTCCCAGTACGGTTCGTCGTCGATGGTGTGGAACATGAAACCGAGGCTTTCGGCGGTGTGTTTCCAGTCGGGGCGCTCGGCGCAGTGGATCTTTTTCATGTCAGCTGCTCGAGCGTCCGGAACTGCTGCCCCAGCCACCCCAACCGCTGCGGGCGCTGGACTGGCTGCCGAAACCGCCGCGCGAAGTCGACGACGCAACGTTCACCGGTTTGCTCTTGCTGCTCTCGTAATCCGACTGGCTGCGCGAGGTTGTGTCAGCTCGGCGGTACTGCGTTGAGGTGTTGTACGGCTGGCGCGTTTCGCGATCACGGTAAACGGTGCGTTCGGCGTTGTTGCTCATTGCGTTGCCGATCAGCCAGCCGGTCAGCCAGCCATTGCCGCCGCCACCTGAGCCACCGGAATAGTGCGAGCCGCCGTGGCTGGCACTGCTGCTGGTGGTGTCTCCCGCCGGCATTTGCGAATTGGCGATGGCATCGAGATCTTGCGGCGTCTCGGCATTGCCCGGCACTTTGAAGCCGCCGAGTTTCGGCACGAAACGGCCATCGGAATTTTTCTGACACCAGCCAGCGGCAAAGTCTGCGTCGCACTTGGCCTTGTCGGTGTAAGCCGGGGCGATGCGACGGTGCTCGTTCAGGGCGGCGACGTAGGCGCTGGAGCAGAGATCGGCGGCCAATTCGGCGTCGACACACTGTTCAACGCTCTGGAAATTGCGCGGCTGATCCAGCGCCGCTGCTTCACCGGAAATCGCCATCGCCACCGATGCGGCGAGGGACAATTGCACGTATTTGCTGCGTTTCATCGAGAGGCTTCCTGCCGGTCAGTGGGACGGGGTCATGCACGCGGCATTGAGCATGCCGACGCTGATCGCCACGGCAGCCACATAGATGCCGGCCGCCACTTCGCCGTTGGCGATGCGCTGGGAAGTGCCCTTGAGCACCAGCCCGGTAGCGACAAACGCCAGCAATTGCACAACGGCGGCGATGACCGCCCAGAGGACAAAGTCGAGCACGTTGACCGAGTAGGCGATCACGTTGCTCGCCGGAATCGCGAAACCGATGATCGCCCCGGACAGGGCAATGGCGGCGGCAGTGTTGCCGGCGCGGATCAGCTCGAATTCCTTGTGCGCGGTGATGCGCGTGTAGACGAATTGAAACAGCATGAACAGCAACACGGCGCCGATCAGGTAGACGACGAAACCGACCAGCGCGGTTTTGTTCAGAGAAACGGCCAAGACTTCCAGCATGAAAAACTTCCTTTTTTAGATGGCGCTCAAATCAGTCGTGTACAGCGAGATGCCCAGCGAAGTGCTCAGGCTGACGGTGCCTTCTTCGTCCTGTTCGACGGAGAACAGCAGCAGTTCGCGGCGATCGGTCAGGCCGGTGTCGCGGGCATACAGCATGGCGTGGTGCTTGATGGTGTAGGACTCGTCCGGATTGACCACGTGTTCGGTCATTGGCACCAGTTCGGTCTGATGCAGTTCGGTGCCCCATTCGCGGGTGTATTCAACACCGTCGTGGTGGTAGGTCGGCAGACCGATCAGGCTGTTGGGGCCGGCCAGACGCTGCAGTTCGGCGTCACTGTTGACCGTCACGTAGCTGAGGTAATTGAACAGGGTGACCGACTCGACCTGATCATCGCCGGTGACGTGGATCTGCACCCAGAAATCCTCGTCGTTCATGTAATAGCGGTGCAGTTTGTTGGACTGGCCGAGATCGACCCAGCCGGCGCTCCACACCGCTTGATCGAATGGCACCCGCACCGAAGTCGAGCCTTCCAGCAGCAACGCCAGGGTCGTGTCGAAGCGCACGCCTTTGCCTTGAGCCATGCCCAGCGGGCCGCTGGCGCCGGTGCTCGTTGGCGCAGCGGTCTGCCAATTGCTGGTGCCGAGCAAGTCTTTAAACCATCCCATGGGTACGTTCCTTGAAGCGGGTGGAGGTGTTCGGGTGAAAAAGTGGCGGTAGTGTAACGGGCGAAGCGGTGAACGAGCAGGGGCAATTACGCCGCAAAACCATGTGGGAGCGAGCCTGCTCGCGAATGGGTTGTGTCAGTCACTCGATTATTTGACTGTCACGACGCTTTCGCGAGCAGGCTCGCTCCCACAAGTTACCGTTCAGTCCTTACTGCGCGGACTTCTGCTTCAGCCGCTCAAGGATCGCATTGGCGCTGCCTTCGTTCGGCGTGATGCCGGCGTCGCGCAGTTTGCGTTCCAGGTCGTTGCCGGTGGAGGCGTCGGCCAGTTCGTCCGCTGCGCTCAGTTCGGCAGCGCGTTGCTGCTGCTTGGCTTGCAGGCGGTTCAGGGTGCCGACCGCAGTTTCCAGTTTGCCGTTGGCGCCGCCGCTGGCAATCGAGGCGCTGACCTGGGCTTTCTGCACGCTGTCGCGGGCCTTGGCCATGTCCACTTGCTGGCGCAGGCTCTTGATCCGCGATTCGGCTTTGCTGATGTCTTTGCGCATGTTGTCGGCGTAGGCGCCGAATTCATCGCTGAGTTTCTTCTCGGCAGCAAGGTCGTTGGTCAGGGTCGAAATCGCTTCGGCCACTTCCAGCGCCAGGTCTTCACGGCCGGCATTCAACGCGGCCACAGCCTTGGCTTCGAGGTCCTTGATCTTGGCGTCGTATTCGCTGACGCGGTCGGCGGCCAGTTTGTGCTTGGCCATGATCGTCACCAGTTCGCGGCGGGCATTGGACAGCGCGGTGTCGGCGTCGCGGATTTCCTGATCGAGGATGCGCAGGGCCTGCTGGTCGGCGATGGCTTCGCCAACTTCATTGGCGCCGCCGCGCAGTGCGGTGAACAACTTGCTCCAGATGGACTGAGTCATTGGATATTCCCTGTTGATTACTTGAAGAAGTGTTCGAAGGCTTCGCTGGCGCGCTGCACGTTGTCGACCAGGGTTTTCACCTCGGTGACGACGTTGGTCAGGCTCGAATCAGCACTGAGGGCGCCGAACATGTTGTAGACGGTCTGCCCGTTCGGCATCGATTCGATCCCGATCGAAGACAGCGGGAACATCTCGCGGCTGCGCAGTACGGCATCGTTGAACGCCTGGACATTGCTGATCGAATCGATGTCCACCAGCACGGTGTCGACGATGATCTGCTGGCCGGCCAGGGCGATGTGAATCGGCAGACCACCGAATTCGTTCATTTCCAGCTTGATGCTCGGCTCGGAGCTCTGGATCAGGGACAGCGAAATCTCTTGGGAAGCCACCTCGTCCAGCGCCTTGAGGGCATTGAAGAGGCTGTCGATGGTCCAGTTGTTGCCTGCGCTCATGTATTTCTCCGACATGAAAGAGCCAGCCAGAATCGGTTGGCGTAGCTGTTGCTCCATTTGCTTGAGCAAGCTTCGGTTTTCCGGAAGCACCCAAGTTTCGTGTTTCACATAACCGGCGGCGGCCAGGCCTGCGCGCATCTGCTTCATGTAGAAGCTCGACGGTTTTTTCGCTGACGTCTTGCCACGTTCGCCCTTGGGGCTGGCTGCGGCAGGCGTCGGAGTGCGGCTTGTCATGGCTGGAATCCGGTTATGAGCGTCTCACGCGTGGGCCACACTACAACCAATGCAAAGTGCCATCAATGACTCACGCGTGAGATTTTCATGACAGACGCAAAAAGGCCCGCAACGTGGCGGGCCAGTAGATTGCGCAGTTGTTGCTAGGCGTTGCTGCTCAGGAACTCGTCAGTCGATACCACGCTGGCATAAGCGAAACCCAGCGCCGCCATGAATGCTGCGTGCACATGAGCGGCCGGCACCGTCAGGCCGTTGAATTCCAGGTCACGGCTGGCGCAGGCATCGTGAATCACGGTCACGCTGTAACCCATGTCTGCCGCCGCGCGGGCGATGCCATCGACGCACATATGGCTCATGCTGCCGACCACCACCAGGCCGTTGATCCCGTGTTCGTCGAGCACCGCTTTCAGTTCGGTTTCGCGGAACGAGTTGACGAAGTGCTTGAGCACCACCGGCTCGTCGGCGCGGTTGAGCACTTTCGGATGCAGTTTCGCGCCCTCGGAGCCGGGAGTGAAAAACGGCGCGTCTTCGGAGGTGAATTCATGCCGAATGTGCACCACCGGATCGCCCGTTTCGCGAAAGGCTGCGATCAGCCGTGCGGCGTTATCGGCAGCGGCGTCGGCGCCGACCAGCGGCCACTTGCCTTGGGGGAAGTAGTCGTTCTGGATATCGACTACGATGAGCGCTTGCTTGGCCATGGGATTGTCCTCGAGACGGTGATTGGGTGTGGCCTCAGTATTGACGCTGGCCGAGGATTCGAGGATTGGCCGCACCGACAATAGACGGGGGAAAACTGACAATGGCTGCACAAAGAGCCGCCACCGCTGAACTGGGCGTGCTGATTTACCCCGGCGCGCAACTGGCGGCGGTGCACGGTCTGACAGATCTGTTCGCCGTGGCCAATCGCATCGCTGCCGAGTATCGGGCTGTGCAATTGCCCGTGCTGCGAGTCAGTCACTGGCAGGTCGATGGCGAGCAGTTGCCGGCGCGGGTCTATGACAGTCATCCGGGCGACGAGGACGGTTTGCTCGCCGTGCTGATTCCGCCGTCCCTCGGCGGGTTCGATGCGGCGCAGATGACCGTGAGTCTTGCGCAATGGCTGCGCGATCAGCATGCGCGCGGCGCAACCCTTGGTGGTGTCTGTGTGGGCTCGTTGATGCTCGCCGAAAGCGGCTTGCTCGACGGTCGCAGCGCCACCACCCACTGGACCTCGGCCCAGGCTTTCGCCGAGCGTTACCCGAAGATCAAGCTGAAGGCCGACACGCCGATTGTCGACGACGGCGACCTGATCACCACGGCCGGGCTGATGGCCTGGTCGGAATTGGGGTTGCGCCTGGTCGATCGCTTGCTCGGCCCGAGCATCGCCACCGCGACCGCGCGTTTTCTGGTGATGGAACACAGCGACAGCGCCAGTGAATGCGGAAGCAATTTCGCACCGATCCTCAGCCATGGCGACGCGGCGATTCTCAAGGTCCAGCACTGGCTGCAAAGCACCGGGGCGACGGATGTTTCGCTGACGGCGATGGCTGAGCGTGCGGGACTTGAAGAGCGTACTTTCCTGCGCCGATTCCGCGCCGCGACAGGCTTGAAACCGACCGAGTATTGCCAGCACTTGCGGGTCGGCAAGGCGCGGGAAATGCTCGAGTTCACCAATGGCACGATCGACCACATTGCCTGGACGGTGGGCTATCAGGATCCGGGCGCGTTTCGTGCGATCTTCAAGAAGATTACCGGGCTTGGGCCGAGTGAGTACCGGGGGCGGTTTGGTGTGAATCCCGCTCCCAGAACGACGATGAACTAATGTGGGAGCGAGCCTGCTCGCGAAGGCGCTGGATCTACAGAATTGTAGTCGGCTGACACTACGCTTTCGCGAGCAGGCTCGCTCCCACAATGATCGCGGCGAGGGTGAGAGATCGTGCAATTTGCCGGAGTTTTGCGCGCTGTCGTGCAGTTTGAAACAGGCGTGATGCCAGCACAGTCACGGCAAGCTCCCGATTATCGGGCGGTTCGTGGGGATCGCTGATTGGCCTGATCTCTGCAATTTCCTTTGAGAACCCATCGACTGATAAAAGGGGAACGCATGACCCCGACACCCAGCAACAAAATCGTCGTGGCCCATTCGGTGCGTGCCGAGGCGCCGCAACATGAAGTCGAGACCAACAAGGCACTGGCGCGTTGGCTGGCGCAGATTCTCGGCTGCAAATTCGGCGGCAGTTTCGATCCGGCCAAACATCAGGGCCGCGAGCTGTATCTGCTGCCAACGCAAACCATCGTTGGCGCCGCCCACGCTCAAGCGCTGGGCATCAAAGGCCCCGATGACTTGTGGGGCGGTTACGTCGAATACGATTTCATCTGCACCAAAGCCATCAGCCACGGCTTGCGCAGCCATCTGGCGCACGCGCCGCAAGGCTGGTCGCCGCTGTTTTCGGAGCGGGTGCGCAACGTTGTGCTCGACGGTCTCAGCGTATTCGCCCTGGAAGATGCGCGGCCCGCCGCCGAGCATCTGTTGTACGCCGGGCCGATTCGCTTGAAGCCGATTCACGCTTGCGCCGGTCGCGGCCAGGAAGTGATCAAAAGCCTCGACGCGTTCGATGAAATCCTCGCGCGGCCCGAGGCGCAAAATCTGTTCAAGGACGGCGTAGTGCTGGAGCAGGACTTGAGCAACGTCGTCACCCACAGCGTCGGCCAGTCGTTCATCGGCGGCAAAGTGTTGAGCTACTGCGGTGATCAATACTTGACTGAGGACGGTCAGGGCGACGAGGTCTACGGCGGTTCGAATCTGCTGGTGGTGCAGGGCGGCTATGACGAGTTGCTCGCGCTGGATCTGCCTGATGATGTGCGTCTGGCCATCGAACAGGCACAGGTCTTCGACAGCGCCGCCAACGAAGCCTACCCGCACTTCTTCGCCTCGCGGCGCAATTACGATATCGCCCAAGGCCTCGACGCCAGCGGCAACCCGCGCAGCGGCGTGCTCGAACAATCCTGGCGCATGGGCGGTGCCAGCAGCGCTGAAGTGGCCGCGTTGCAGAGCTTCGTCAACGATCCACTGATGCGCGCGATTCGCGTGTCGTCGGTGGAAACCTATACCGATCAGGCGCTGCCGGCGGACGCCATTGAGGTCTATCGCGGCCCGGCGGAAAACAGCGCGTTTCTTCTCAAATATGTGACGGTCCAATCCTATGACGGCTAGAAGCGAAAGCATTCAAATCGACATTGATGACGAACAGATGAGCGGGACTTTTCTCAGTCCCAAATCGAAAGTCCCGGGGGTATTGTTTGTTCACGGTTGGGGCGGCAGTCAGGAGCGTGATCTGGAGCGGGCCAAAGGCATCGCCGGCCTGGGTTGCGTTTGCCTGACCTTCGACCTGCGCGGGCATACCGGCGGCACCGGAATCCCGCTGACCCGGGTGACCCGTGAAGACAATCTGCGTGATTTGCTGGCGGCCTACGATCGTCTGCTGGCGCACCCGGCGCTGGATACCTCGGCAATCGCCGTGGTCGGCACCAGTTATGGCGGTTATCTGGCCTCGATCCTGACGTCATTGCGCCCGGTGCGCTGGCTGGCGCTGCGCGTGCCGGCGCTGTACCGCGACGAGCAATGGCACACGCCCAAACGCGATCTGGACAAGGCCGACCTGCGCGATTATCGCGGCACGCTGGTGCGCGCCGACAGCAATCGCGCCCTGCATGCCTGTTCGCAATTCACGGGCGACGTGCTGTTGGTGGAATCGGAAACCGACGACTTCGTGCCCCACGCGACGATCATGAGTTACCGCGCCGCCTGTCAGCAGACTCACTCATTGACCCATCGGATTATTGATGGCGCCGATCATGCATTGAGTGATCCGGTTTCGCAGCAGGCCTACACCTCGATCCTGGTGGACTGGATTACCGAGATGGTGGTGGGGGAGCGGTTGAGCATTATCCAATCCAGATGATGTTTCGCATGTACCGGCCCCTTCGCGAGCAGGCTCGCTCCCACAGGTTGAACGCATTTCAAATGTAGGAGCTGCCGAAGGCTGCGATCTTTTGATCTTGATTCTAATGTGTGGGTTTCTTCTCGATCCGCAGCGCCTTGGCCTTGGCCTCGACCACCAGATACATCACCACCGTGATCAACAGCGGCAGCAGAAAATAAATCGCCCGATATGCCAGCAATCCCGCGACCAGACTGCCGCGCGACGCCTCGTGCTGCAGCAACGCCACGAACACCGCCTCAAGCACACCCAGTCCCGCCGGAATATGCGTGATGACCCCGGCAATCGCGCTGATCAACAGCACGCCAAGCACCAGCGGATAATCCAGTTTGCTCGGCAGCAGAGTGAAGATCACCGCCGCCATCAGCGACCAGTTCAACGCCCCCAGCAACAATTGCAGCACCGCCATGCGCAGCGACGGCAGGTTGATTTCCACGCCGCGAATCGACCACTCGCGGCGCTTGGAAAACTGACACGCCGCCAGATAGCCGGCGCTGACCAGCAGCAGTAACACACCAACCAGTTGCAAGGCCGAACTGCTGAGTTTCCAGCCCGGCGGCATCGTCACCAGACCGCTGCTGAACACTACGCCAGCGATGGTCATGTAGCCGAACCAGTTGGTCGCCAGGCTCAGGCCGAGAATCTTGGCGATGTTGCCTTTGCTCACCCCCAGCCGCGAATACAGGCGATAGCGCATGGCGATGCCGCCGACCCAGGCGCTGAGATTGAGGTTGAAGGCGTAACTGATGATGCCCACCGGCAGGATCTGCTTCCAGGTCAGGTCCTGACGAATGTAGGTGCGGCCAATCAGGTCGAAACTGGCGTACACCAGAAAACTCAGCAGGGTCAGGCTGGCGGCGATGATCAGTGTGCGCACCTTGAAATCGGCGAGAGTCTCCAGCACCTCGGCCCATTCGATGCGCGTAGCGAACATCGTCAACAGGACGATGAGCGCGAGGAAAAACAGGATGGTCAGCGGACGTTTCCAGCGGCTCCATTTCGACGGCGCCGCTTGTGTCGAATGGCTATCGGAATGGACTTCGGAATGACTCATGGACGCGCACCTCGGAAAGGCTTCAGACGCGGTTTATGCGCCGGCAGCCAACCGGCCATGGCCGGGAAGTGCCGCAGGAAGTGGAACACGAGAAAGCCCACGGTCATGTGCCAGATACGCCCGCGCGGCAACAGCTTGGCGTCCATGGCTTTGCAGTGGTTCTGGCTGAGATCTTCGAGGCGTTCGTACAGGTGCTGATTGAACGCGCGGTCGCGGATCAGCACGTTGGCTTCCAGATTCAGCGACAGGCTCAGCGGGTCGAGATTGCTCGAGCCCACGGTGCTCCAGTCATCGTCGACCAGCGCGACCTTGCCGTGCAGCGGGCGCTGGCAGTATTCGTGAATCTGCACGCCGGCACGCAGCAGATAATCGTAGGTCATGCGCGCCGCCAGTTTGGCTACGAGCATGTCGGGCTGGCCTTGCAGGATCAGCCGCACCTCGACGCCACGGCGGGCGGCGTTGCGGATTTCGCGCAGCAAACGGTAGCCGGGAAAGAAGTAGGCGTTGGCGATGATTACCCGGCGCTTGGCCTTGCGCAGCACCTGCAAATACACGTCTTCGATATCGGTGTTGTGTTGATCGTTATCGCGGAACACCAGGCGTACCTGGCCGTCGTGGTCGGTGAAGGCCATTTCCTCCAGGCGCTGGCGCCGGCGCTGCCACCAGAACCGCGCGCGTCCGGGACGACCGCTTTGCAGCAGGGCGAAGTGATGGATATCGGCGACCACCGGGCCCTGGATCTCCACCGAATAATCCTGCTTGGCTTCAGGGCCGAAATCGGCCAGGTGATCGCCGGAAAAATTGATCCCGCCAATGAACGCGATCAAGCCGTCGACCACCACGATCTTGCGGTGCAAGCGGCGGAACCAGTTGGTGCGGATGCCCAAATGCTTCGGCGCCGGATCGAAGATTTGCAGATGCACGCCGGCATCGCTCAAGGCCGACAGATAGCCGGTGCTCAGCTCGCCACAGCCGAAGCCGTCGAGGCTGACCGTGGTGCGCACGCCGCGCTGGGCGGCTTCGATGAGGATTTGCTGCAACTCGGCGCCGACCTTGTCTTCGAAGACGATGAAGGTCTCCAGCAGGATCTCGCTCTTGGCTGCGCGCATCGCTTCGAATACCCGGGGGAAATATTCCTCGCCGTTCTCCAGCAGCTCTACGCGGTTATTGCTATGCCATTGATACTCGACGTCAACGTGGCCGGGCTCGCGCACCGGCGGGTTTAGCGGGACCGGGTCGACGGCAGATTTTTCCAGTGGCGCACTGTTCATAGTTCAATCTCCACCGATAACGGTGCGTGGTCGGAAAGGTGGGACCAGGGCCGGTTCGTCAATACTTTTGGGCGGCTGGCCTTGAGGTTGCGTACGTAGATGCGGTCGAGTCGTAGCGCTGGCAGCCGCGCGGGAAAGCTGCGCGCCGGCTTGCCGTACTGCTCGGCGAACACTTCGCGCAGGCCACAGGGCTTGAGCTGCGCATCGGCGCGCTGGCGCCAGTCGTTGAAATCGCCAGCGACAATCACCGGGGCGTCGGCGGGCAATTCGGCGAGGCGTTGCATCAGCAGATCCAGTTGCGCGTTGCGGTGGCTCTCGCGCAGGCCCAGATGCACGCAGATCGCGTGCACTTCGGTGCCGTCGCCAGGCAGGCGCAGCACGCAATGCAGCAGACCACGGTTTTCATGGCCGCTGATCGACACGTCGAGGTTGTCGTGGCGGATGATCTGGAATTTCGACAACAGCGCATTGCCGTGATCGCCCGCCGGGTACACGGCATTGCGCCCGTAGGCGAATTGCGGCCAGAGGCTGTCGGCGAGGAATTCGTATTGCGGCATCGTCGGCCAGTTGTCGTAGCGTTTCGGATGCTGCTCGTGCGTGCCGTGGACTTCCTGCAGAAACACCACGTCGGCGGCGACGCTGCGCACTGCTTCACGCAGCTCCGGCAGAATGAAACGCCGGTTCAGCGCGGTGAAGCCCTTGTGGGTGTTGACAGTCAGTACGGTGAAGGTGCGCACCGAGGGCGCAACCACAGAGCCTTCGTCGGTAAAACCGACCGGTTCGGGAATGCTCATGACAGAACTCCTTCTGCGGCAACTTGCCCGGGAGTCGTGGCGAGGTCTTTGTCGAGGTCCAAGCGCTGCAACAAGTTGCGTGCGTCGTAGGGCGCGCGGACTTTGATGTCGTTGTCGAAGTAGCAGAACACTTCGCGGGATTTGCGCGCGCGGGGTTTCAGGCGTGGCGCTATCAGGTGGGCGTCCTCTGGCTGTTTACCGTGATGCCAGGCGTCGATGCGCTCGGCCCAGCGCTTGAGCGCTTGTTCGGAATAACCGCTGGCGTAGAGCTCTTCGGCGCCGTGCAGGCGCAGATAGACGAAGTCGCTGGTGAGGTCTTCGCGGTACGGCCATTTGCCGGCGGTGTCGGCAATGACCAGCGCGGTGTTGTGGCGTTTGAGCAGGCGCACGAATTCCGGATCGATGAAACTTTCATGACGGATTTCCACCGCATGGCGCAGCGGTTTCTTGCGCCAGGCTTTGACGCTGGCGTGGCCGGGCAGATGCGAGTCGTGCTGGCGGGCGAGGGCGGCTGCGGCTTGGGTATCGTGGGGCAGTTGCGCGAGAAAGTGATCGAAGCGCTCGGCGTCGAATTTGAAATTCGGCGGAAACTGCCAGAGGATCGGCCCGAGTTTTTCCTTCAGCTCCAGCACGCCCGAGGCAAAGAAATTCGCCAGCGGCTTTTCGATTTCGCGCAAGCGGCGCACGTGGGTGATGAAGCGCGGCGCCTTGACGCTGAACACGAAGTCATCGGGCGTTTCGGCGTACCACTGGGCGTAACGTTCGGGGCGTTGCAGGGCGTAGAACGATCCATTGATTTCGATGCTGTTGACCGCGCGGGAGGCGAACTGCAATTCGCGCTTCTGCGCCAGTCCCTTCGGGTAGAAATCCCCGCGCCACGGGGCGTAGCGCCAGCCTGAAATACCGATGTGAATCGTCGCCATCCCATCCTCCCGTAGAAAGTCCTCGTGTTGCCGATGTTCTGTGATGACTGCGGCGGGGGCGGGAAAGTTTCGGTGGCGTTACGGACGGTCGCGGGTGAAGCGAAGATCAAGAGCTTACCCCCTCACCCCAACCCTCTCCCCCAAGGGGGCGAGGGGGAAGGGAGCAGATCTTCATGCCTCCTGAAATCGCGTACGACTGTGAAGGGAGCAGATCTTCATGGTCTTCAGGACTTGAGTTCGACTCAAGACGTGCAGTTGATGATTTTGGTCTGCAACTCGGTCGGCTCCCTCTCCTGGGGGAGAGGGCTGGGGTGAGGGGGCTCTTGAACTTGCCGCGCAATTACCGATCAGTTCCTTACCAGGGTCAGCCACGGGAGATCGGAGCTTTGCGCAATTTCAGGATCGCCATTCTGCTGGGAGCGCTGCTGTGCTTGGGCGTCAACACATCGCAAGCCGTCGCGCTACCGGGCGTTCCGGCTGCCGCCGACACGGCAGAGAAACCCGCCGAACCGGAACCGTTGGTGCAGGGCGGTCTGCTCGGGGCGATCAGTACGAGCATCGACGATGTGCAGGAAAAACTCGATCTCAACGAACACCTGGTCGATGCCTGGCGGCTGCGTGCTGACCGCGCGGCGGATGAGGTCGATCGGCTGGTCAAGCAACCGTCGAATCGCTCGGGCTGGAGCGTGGCAGGGGATTTCCTCACGTTGTCGGGAGTGTGGCTGGGCAGTTTCGCCCTGCTCACCGTGCTCGGCAGTCTGCTGGCAAAGCGTCTGCGTGAGGGCCGCTGGTTGCGCACCCGCCAGCGCAGTCAGGATCTGCTCGGCTACGTGCTGCCTTTCACCGTGCCGGCGCTGATCTGCCTGCCGCTGACGCTGTATGTCAGCCATTTTCTGCAAGCTTCGGTGGGCCGTGCGCTGGCGCTGTGTCTGGCCTACGCCACCAGCAGTGGCATTTTCTCCACGTCGATGTTGTTGTGCGTGGTGGTGATGTTCAACGTCGGGCACAAGCGCGCCGCCGCGCGAATCATCCGTGAATACTGCCCGCGACCGCTGTTCCTGATCGGCTTTCTCGCCGCTCTCAGCGATGCCCTGACCAGCCCGCAGATCGCCCGACAATTGGGCGGCAATATCACCAGCAGCATCGCCGTGTTCACCGGGCTGATCGCCTCGGTGATTTTCGGTTTGCTGGTGATTCGCCTGCGCCGGCCCGTGGCGCATCTGATCCGCAATCGCCCGCTCAGTCAGCGTTTGAAACAACCGTCGCTGCAGGAGTCGCTGCGGATATTTTCCGGGCTGTGGTATTGGCCGATCGTGCTGATGGTGCTGGTCTCGGCAGTGAGCCTGATCGGCATCGGCGAGGACAATCAGAAAGCCCTGCGCTGTGCCTTGTTCACCACCGTGCTGCTGATCGCCACAGTGTTTCTCAGCACCGTGTTGCAGCATTTGTTCAAATCACGCAAGGCTGAGGCGATCCAGCGCAGCAGTGCCTACAAGGAACGTTTTCTCAGCCTGTTGCATGCGTTGCTGCGCATCGTCATGGCGATTGTGTTCATCGATATTCTCGGGCGGATCTGGGGCGTGTCGTTGCTCGATTTCGCCCAGAGCAGCACCGTCGGTCGAGCGATCAGCAACGCCTTGAGCAGCATCGGCCTGATCTTCCTGGTGACGTGGCTGCTGTGGGTGGTGCTCGACACGGCGATTCAGGAAGCGCTGAAACCGCCGCTGAGCAAACGCGCGGCACGCCAGCCGAGCACGCGGGTGAAAACCATCCTGCCGCTGCTGCGCAACGCGATCAAAATCATCCTCGTGGTGATCTGCGCGATTACCACCATGGCCAACCTCGGCATCAATGTCGCGCCGCTATTGGCCGGTGCCGGCGTGGTCGGCCTGGCGATCGGTTTCGGTTCGCAGCAATTGGTGCAGGACGTCATCACCGGGCTGTTCATCATCATCGAAGACACCCTGTCGATCGGCGACTGGGTGGTGCTCGATTCCGGCCACGCTGGCACGGTGGAAGGTTTGACCATTCGCACCTTGCGCCTGCGCGACGGCAAGGGTTTTGTGCACTCGGTGCCGTTCGGCCAGATCAAGGCTGTGACCAACCAATCCCGCCAGTTCGCCTTCGCATTTTTCTCGGTGCAGTTCACCTACGACACCGACGTCGACAAGGCCATCGAGCTGATCCGCGAGGCCGGCGATTCGATCCGCGAAGACCCGTTCCTCAAGTACAACCTGCAAGGGCCGCTGGATGTGTTTGGCGTGGACAAGATGGACCTCAACGGCGTGGTGCTGACGGCGCAATTCCGCACGGTGTCAGGTGGCCAATATGCGGTGAGCCGGGCGTTCAACCAACGTTTGAAGAAGCTTGTGGATAACACGCCGAATGTGCATTTTGCGCAGACTTATCCACAGCAGGTGCTGTTGCCGAAGCGGCAGGAGGAGGGGGCGGTGGTTGCGGATGAGGTACCGCAGGAGTCGCGGACCTGACGCCTGTTTGTGTAGAGACAGGGCCGGCGCTTTCGCGAGCAGGCTCGCTCCCACAGGGGCAATGGGATTGGACTGTGGGAGCGAGCCTGCTCGCGAAGACGCCGGTGCGAACACTCTCAATGCCGGATCAGCTTGGCATGCAGTTGTCCCATGGCTATCGGATCCAGCTCTACCCAAACCTGCTGCTTGCCGGCAATCACCGCGGCCACGGACACTCCATCGCGATAAACCAGCCGATTGCTCACCAGCGCCGGCACCTTCGCCCCCGGCAACAAGGTTCCGGCCAGATTCAATGGATCAACTCCGCACACCGCCACCAGGCTGCCGTCCTGCGGGCGGCGGCGTACTTCGCGCAGCAAGGGAATGGCTTCGGGCAAGGCAAACTGCTCGCCAGCCAGACCACTGACAAACCGCCCGCCACGAATCTCGCCCCGCGCCTCCAGACGATGAAAGGTGCGCAGCAATTCCCGCCAACTCGGCAGCCAGTCCGCTTCGCGTTCGAGCAAGCGCCAGAACACCACGCCGTAGCGGCGCAGCAGGGTCATGGCGACATGTTCGAGCGTCTCGGCGGCATCGGCTGACGAACCCCGGCGCAGCAATGCCCAGCGCCCGGCATCGTCCATGCCGCCGATAAACGCGCCGCGCCCGCGTCGGCTACTGCGCTGCTGGCGCTTGCTTGCCGGCGTGATCAGCGCGCGCAGGCCGGCGAAGCTGTCGGCGTTCACCAAACCTGCGGCAACCAGTTCCTGCAAGGCGATTTCCAGTTCGCTGCGCAACAGGCGCGCTTCATGAATCAACTCATCGAAAAACAGCGCGCCATGCAGACTCAGCGCCTCGAAGACTTTCTGTGTTTTCGGCGATAACTCACTCACTGGCGTCTGTTCAGCCAACGCACTCCACAAACCCACCTGGCTACGCGGCAGCAGCACAATCGGTGTACTGCGCAATGCCGAGCCGCTGACTTTCTGCCGCGCGCTGATGCGCGTCCACACCAGTTTGCCGTTGCGGCACAGCTCATCCAGCCAGCTCGGCGAATAGTCCTTGAGGCGTGCCGGCAGGATGTCGCTGTCCCACGCCGAAGCTGCCGCCGGGTAGCCTTCGAACTGGCCGACAATCGCCGGCAGCACCGCACTGCCCTGACCTTGGGTGGCCGGCGTCAGATGCTGCCAGTCGAACAGAAAACGCATGAAGTCCTGCAATGCCACCGGTTCGATTTCCCGGCGCAGGCGCTTGACCGTGTAGCGATGGATGCGCGCCAGCAGATGGCGTTCGCACCATTCTTCAATCGCGCTGTTCGGCGTGAACTGGCCGCGCAAGACGTAGCCTTCACGCTCCAGTCGGGCGAGGGCCTGACTCACTTGCGCGGCGGGCAGGGCCAGCGGCTCGGCGATGGCCGGCAACGGGATCGGCCCAAAGGCACCGAGGCGGGCGCGGATCACTTCGACCAGCGCCTCATCGAATGTCCATGCTTCGTCGAACCCGGGCAGCGCGACTGCTTCAGTCAGCAGCGTGGCTTGTGGATAAAGTGCCTGCAGGCAACTCAAGCGTTCGCGAGCCAGCCACAACTGATGCTCGGCGTCGATCTGCAACCGGCAGGCGCGGCCGCTGGCCATCAGCGTTTGCAGCCAGTCCGGCCAACCCGCGTTGGCGCGCGCTTCGGCGTCACTGATGCAGGCAAGGCTCATCAGCGCTTCGTGCATTTCATCCATGGAATTGGGCGACGGCCAGGCTTCTTCGCGCACTGCGGTGATCGCATCGGCATCGAGCGCGCCGAGATCATCGGTCGATTGCGGATCGCTCCAGCGTCGATTAATCACCGCTTGCGTGCGGCGTTCCTCCAGCGGCGCGTCGTCGAGAAACGTGTAGGGTCGGGCGCTGAGAATTTCTGCCGCCAGCGGCGACGGCGCAGGTAAATCCCGGGCGATCAGGCGCACCTCGCCACGCTCCATGCGCCGCAGCAGGGTCAGCCAGCCTTCGCTGTCCATCGCTTCGTGCAGGCAATCGTCGAGGGTCTGTTCCACCAGCGGATGTTCGGGGACTTCACGCTCGCCGGCGAGGTTTTCCAGGCAGGCGATCTGGTCGGGAAACACACTGGCGATCAGGTCTTCGCTTTTCATCCGTTGCAGTTGCGGAGCGACTTTGCGCCCGCCGGTGAAGCGCGGCAACGCCAGCGCCACCCCGGCATTCCAGCGCCAGCGCACGCCAAACAAGGGCGCATCGAGCACGGCTTGAATAAGGGTGTGTTCGGCGCTGTTGCTGTGCAGGTAACGCCAGACTTCGTCGAGCTCGAAGCTGTGACTGGTGGACAGCGACAGCACGATCGCGTCTTCGCTGGCGGCGGCCTGCAACTCGAAGTTGAAGGTGCGGCAGAAACGCTTGCGCAGGGCCAGGCCCCAGGCGCGGTTGATGCGGCTGCCGAACGGCGTGTGAATGATCAGTTGGGTGCCGCCGGACTCGTCGAAAAACCGTTCCATCAACAGCGTGTCCTGCGAGGGCAGGGCGCCGAGGGTTTGCCGTGCGCGCGCCAGATATTCGACCAGTTGCTCGGCGCTGGCGAGGTTGAGGCCGAGTGTGGCGGTCAGCCAATCGAGCGCCGGTTGCAGAATCCCGGGGCTGGCGCTGAGCAATTCGTCCAACTGCGCTTGCAGGCGCGCGACGGCCGCCGACAGTTCATCACTGCGCCCCGGCGCTTCGCCGAGCCAGAACGGAATGGTCGGCGGCATGCCCTGCGCATCCTCGACCCGCACCTTGCCGCTTTCTACCCGCAGGATGCGGTACGAGGTATTGCCGAGCTGGAACACGTCGCCGGCGATACTTTCCACGGCGAAATCTTCGTTGACGCTGCCGATGTTCAAGCCCTGGGGTTCTAGCAATACGCTGTAGTCGGCGTTGTCCGGGATGGTGCCGCCACTGGTCACGGCGGTCAGTTGCGCGCCCCGCCGGCCACGCAAGGTGCGACTGACGGCGTCGCGGTGCAGGTAGGCGCTGCGGATGCCCTGGCGACCGTTGTAGCCCTCGGCGAGCATGCTCAGCAGGGCCTGATAGTGTTTTTCGTCGAGATCGCGATAGGGCCAGGCTCGGCGGAACATCGCAAGCAACGCGTCCTCCGACCATTCCTGGCAACTGACCTCGGCAATGATCTGCTGCGCCAGCACATCCAGCGGTTTTTCCGGAATGTGCAGCGTATCGAGCTCGCCCCGGCGCACGCAGTCGAGCAGGGCGGCGCACTCGATCAGGTCGTCGCGGGTGGTGGCGAACAAACGGCCCTTGGGCGTGCCGCCGACCTGGTGTCCGGAGCGACCGACTCGTTGCAGAAACGCAGCAATCGAACGCGGTGAACTGATCTGGCAGACCAGGTCGACTTCACCGATATCGATGCCCAGCTCCAGTGATGCAGTGGCGATCAGCACTTGCAGCTCGCCGCGTTTGAGGCGCTGTTCCGCATCGAGGCGAAACTCTTTGGCCAGGCTGCCGTGGTGCGCCGCCACGGCCTGCTTGCCGAGGCGCTCGCTCAGATGCCGGCTAAGGCGTTCGGCAAGGCGTCGGGTGTTGACGAAAATCAGCGTGGTGCGATGCTCGCGGGCGAGTTCGGCGAGGCGCTCGTACACCAGTTCCCAGACATCGTTGGCCATCACTGCAGACAACGGCACCGGCGGCACTTCGATACCCAGGTCTCGTGGGCGGGCGTGGCCAATGTCGACGATTTCGCAGGGGCAATCGTGACCGACCAGAAACCGCGCCACGGCTTCTACCGGCTTCTGCGTGGCGGACAGGCCGATGCGGGTCAGCGGTTCGGCGCACAACGCTTGCAGCCGTTCAAGGCTCAAGGACAGATGACTGCCGCGCTTGCCCGCGGCCATGGCGTGGATTTCGTCAATGATCACCGTGCGCGTGGTGCCGAGCATCTTGCGCCCGGATTCCGAGCCAAGCAGCACGTACAGCGATTCCGGGGTGGTGACCAGAATATGCGGCGCGCTCTTGCGCATGGCGGCGCGGTCTTTTTGCGGCGTGTCGCCAGTGCGTACGGCGGTAGTGATGGTCAGCTCCGGCAGGCCCATCTCGTGCAATTGCGCGGTAATGCCGGCGAGCGGATTCTGCAGGTTGATCTGGATGTCGTTGGACAGTGCCTTCAACGGCGAGACATAGACCACCAGGGTTTCGGCGGGCAGACCGTCAGGATGCTCCAGCCCTCGGTGGACGAGCTCATCGAGCACGGCGAGGAACGCGGTCAGGGTTTTCCCCGAGCCAGTGGGCGCGGCGATCAGCGTCGACCGGCGCTGGCGAATCAACGGCCACGCACGGGCCTGAGCGGCGGTGACCGCCGGGAAAGTCTTGTTGAACCAGGCGCTGACGGCGGGGTGAAAACCGGCCAGCGCGCTGTTGGCGGGGAGGGGCAGATTCATGACTGGAGTTATGCGGGCGGGGGCGGGAAGATGCAAGTACCGTTCGGAGCCCTTCGCGAGCAGGCTCGCTCCCACCCTGGAATGCGGTCCCCTGTGGGAGCGAGCCTGCTCGCGAAGGGGCCGGCCAGGACGGCGCAAATTCGCGGATCTACACTTTACGGATGACGGTTGCGCACTAAACCCGCAAAATGCAACGATTCCGGCAATTATCGACGACGGTTCCACAAGAACCGTCGCTAAAGCCATCGTTCCAATCAGACTGGGCCTGCTGACTCTATGCGAATGCGCCTTATGTTACTGGGCGGCGGAAATGCCCTTGGGCAGGCGCTGATTCGCCTCGGTGCGGAAGAAGACATCGGTTTCCTCGCCCCCCGCCCGCCCGAAAACGGCTGGGATGCCGCGAGCCTCACCCAACTGCTCGACGACACCCGTCCCGATGCGTTGATCAACCTCGCCTACTATTTCGACTGGTTCCAGGCCGAGAGCGTCAGCGAAAGCCGCATGACCGGCCAGGAACGCGCCATCGAGCGTCTGGCCGAACTGTGCCAGCACCACAACATTGTCCTCGTGCAGCCGTCGAGCTATCGCGTGTTCGACGGCTCGCGGGCCACGGCCTACAGCGAAAAAGACGAGCCGGTGCCGCTGGGCCTGCGCGGTCAGGCCTTGTGGCGCATCGAGCAAAGCGTGCGCGCGACCTGCCCGCAACATGTACTGCTGCGTTTCGGCTGGCTGCTCGACGACAGCCCGGACGGCACCCTCGGACGCTTCCTCGCCCGCGCGGAAAAACCCGAAGAGTTGCTGCTGGCCGATGATCGGCGCGGCAATCCGACTCCAGTCGATGACGCCGCGCGAGTGATCATCTCCGTGCTCAAGCAACTCGACTGCGCCGCGCCGCTGTGGGGCACTTACCATTACGCCGGCCACGAAGCGACCACACCGCTGGCGCTGGGCCAGGCGATTCTCACCGAAGCACGCAGCCTGCATCCGCTGGCGATCGAAGCACCGACTGCGCAGGCACACGCCGCGCGCCCGGACGCCGCCGAAGAGCCGCAACATGCAGTGCTGGCCTGCAAGAAAATTCTCCACACTTTCGGGATCAAACCGCGTGCCTGGCGTGCCGCACTCCCGGGTCTACTGAACAGGTTCTACCGACATGGCTAAAGAAACAGTTTTAATCACCGGCGGAGCCGGATTCATCGGCTCGCACCTGACCGATGCCTTGCTCGCCAAGGGCTATGCGGTACGCGTGCTCGACGACCTGTCGACCGGCAAGCGCAGCAATCTGCCGCTGGACAATCCCAAGGTCGAACTGGTGGTCGGCGATGTCGCCGATGCCGCCCTGGTCGCCCGCGCCATGCAAGGTTGCAACGCTGTCGCGCATCTGGCGGCCGTGGCCTCGGTGCAAGCCTCGGTGGACGATCCGGTGAAAACCCACCAGAGCAATTTCATCGGCACCCTGAATGTCTGCGAAGCCATGCGTCTGGCCGGGGTCAAGCGCGTGGTGTATGCCTCCAGCGCGGCGGTGTACGGCAACAATGGCGAGGGCGAGTCGATTAATGAAGACACGCCGAAGGCGCCGCTGACACCCTATGCCTCGGACAAACTGGCCGGTGAGCAGTACTTCGATTTCTACCGTCGCCAGCATGGCCTGGAGCCGGCGATTTTCCGCTTCTTCAACATCTTCGGCCCCCGCCAGGATCCGTCCTCGCCGTATTCCGGGGTGATCAGCATCTTCAGCGAACGTGCGTCGAAAGGTTTGCCGATCACCGTGTTTGGCGATGGCGAGCAGACCCGCGATTTTCTTTATGTCGGTGATCTGGTCGATTTGCTGGTGCAGGCGCTGGAAAAGCCTGAAGTGCAGGAGGGCGCGGTCAATGTTGGCTGGAATCAGGCGATGAGCCTGAAGCAGATGCTCGAAGCGTTGAAATCAGTGGTCGGTGAACTGCCGCCCGTGAGTTACGGGCCGGCGCGTTCGGGTGATATCCGCCATTCGCGAGCGGATAACCGACGCTTGCTGCAGCGCTTCGAAATGCCGCCGCAGACGCCGATGAGTGTGGGCTTGGCGCGCTTGCTCGGGCGCTCCTGAGAAGCCCCTCACCCTAGCCCTCTCCCAGGGGGAGAGGGAACTGACTGAGGTGTTTGTGAGAAGTACGCCGACTTGCGATACCCAGTCGAACTCAGGTTTTGAACAACACACAAATCGGCTCCCTCTCCCCCGGGAGAGGGCTGGGGTGAGGGGCCCGGGCCTCCAACGCCCCACATGACTCAGCACCAAATGAAAAAGGCGCCCTGCAACAGGCGCCTTTTTCACGGCCGGAATATCCCTATTCCTGTGGCGAGGGAATGTTATTCCCCGATCGACTGCGTACGGTCGTCGTCAGGTCTGTGCCTGCCCGCCACCAAGCCTCATTCACCACCACGTGAACGTTCGGTCAAAGTCAGCTTAGAACTTATAGCCCAAACCGACCATGTAGATGAACGGATCGACATCCACATTTACTCGTGCGCGGGTGCCCGGCGCGACGGCGTTGTTCTCGACGGTCGCGCGGGTATCGATATCGATGTAGCGCACCTGGGCGTTGAGCATGATGTTGTCGGTGATCATGTAGTCGGCGCCGACCTGCCAGGCCAGGCCCCAGGAGTTTTTCGCCTTGAAGTTGCTGAAGCCGTTGGCGCTGGCTTCGCTGCCGACGTGTTCGTCGTAGATCCAGGTGTAGTTGATGCCACCGCCGACATACGGCTGGAAAGGCGATTTCGAATCCAGCGGGTAGTAGACGACGCTGAGGGTCGGCGGCAGGTGTTTCAGGGTGCCGAGCTTGCCGTTGGCGGCGGGCAGGGCGGTGCCCTTGAGCTTGACGTCATGCTCGAACGGCGTGGCTGCCAGCAGCTCGATACCGATGTTGTTGGTGAGCATATAGGCGAAGTTCAGACCCAGTTGGGTGTCGCTGCTCATGGTCGCCTTGCCGCCCAGATTGGTGCCGCTCAGCGGACCCTGATCGACCTTGACGCTGGAGCTGTCGGCCTTCGGGTTGACGGTGATCGCGCCGGCGCGCACGAGAATGTCACCGGCTTCGTGGGCGTGGGCGAGCGGGGCTGCGAGCGCGAGGGCAAACAGCGAGGCGCTGAGCAAGGACTTGTTCATGGGGGCTCCGAAAGGACATAAAAATTCGATGTCCTAGGGTACGAAGCCGTCTGATACGGTGTTTTGACTCAGCTCAATGAAACAGTGAAGGCCCGTTTTTTTGTGGCGTTCATCTCGGCCCCATCGCTGGCAAGCCAGCTCCCACAATGATCCCGTTGTTTGTCAGTTTTTTGCTCACCCACATAACCTGTGGGAGCGGGCTTGCCCGCGATGGGGTCTCTGCGGACAATACAATACTACCGGGAATTACTCCGGCAGTTCATACGCATAAATCTTCTCCGCCTCCATCTGATACCCGGCATCGGCCAACTCACTGCTTGAGGCTTTCACCTGCAACGGTCCTTCGACCCAGTACGGCTGATACAGCTCATCAAGCTTCACGCCCAGTTCGCTTTTCACGTGGACGATCTGGTTCGACGGCGGTGGCGGGACGTGGATGCAGGCGCCGAAATACGGCACCAGCAAGAAGTCCGTGGTGCGCCCCTCTTCGCTGACTTCCAGCGGCACGATGTAACCCGGCAGGCGAATGTTCTGCCCGTCGAGGCTTTTCACTACCGGAGCGTTGGGCATGTCCTGCTTGGCCGCCGGCGCGGACTCGGCAGAGAGTGCGTCGCCCATCTTCGACAGGTCGTGCAGCGGGGTCATGTTCGGCACTTCCGGCGCGGCGTCCGGCGGGATCATTTCCGACCAGGTCAGGTCTTTCGGCGCCGCCGCCCACACGGGCAGGGCGACCAGCATCAGCAGCGCAAGCAGGGCGCGGGGCATGGTGAACATCCTCATAAACGGATCGACAGGCCATCGGACAATGATTGGCGATACGCGCGCCAGGCCGGCACGCTGCCCATCAGCAGCGCGGCCGCCAGAATGCCACCGAGCAGCGTCCATTCATACTCGCTCGGCCATGCCAGCGGCAGGTATAAACCGTAATTGGCCTGCACGTACCCTTGCGCAGCGGCGATGCCGACGTACAGCAATGCCAGTCCGGCGATGACTCCAGTCAGCGCCAACGCAAAGGCTTCCAGCACCAGCAGGCTTGCGATGTGCCACGGCCGCGCCCCCACCGAACGCAGAATCGCCATCTCGCGGCGACGTTCGTTGAGGCTGGTGAGAATCGCCGTGAGCATGCCGATCAACCCGGTCAGCACAACGAACAGCGAGACCACGAACAAGGCTTTCTCGGCCGTACTCATCAGGCTCCACAATTCCTGCAAGGCCACGCCCGGCAGGATCGCCAGCATCGGTTCGCCACGGTATTCGTTGATCTCGCGCTGCAAGGCGAAGGTGGAAATCTTGCTGTTGAGGCCGAGCATGAACGCGGTGATCGCTTGTGGCGTCAGGTCCATATTGCGCGCCTGATCAGCGCTGATCCTGCCGTTGCCGCGCGCCGGCACGCCGTTGTGCCAGTCGATGTGGATCGCCTCCATGCCGCCGAGGCTGATGTGCAACGTGCGGTCCACCGGGGTGCCGGTGCGCTGGAGGATGCCGACCACGGTGAACGGTTTGTCGTCGTGTTTGACCAGGCTGATCGCCGCCACGCCGTGGGCCAGTACCAGTTTGTCGCCGAGCTTGTAGTGCAGCGCTTCGGCGACTTCGGCACCGAGCACCACTTCGAAAGGATCGGTGGCAAACGCGCGACCGTCGGCCAGCGCCAGGTGTTGCTGGCGCCCATACTGGTAGTGCTCGAAATAGGCTTCGGTGGTGCCCATCACGCGATAGCCGCGATGGGAATCGCCCAGGGACATGGGGATTGCCCACTTCACTTTCGGGTTGTTAGCGAAGTGTTCAAAGCTGTCCCAGCGAATGTTGTTGGTAGCGTTGCCGATGCGGAACACCGAATACAGCAGCAGGTTCACCGACCCCGAACGAGCGCCGACGATCAGGTCAGTACCGCTGATGGTGCTGGCGAAACTGGCCTTGGCTTCGGTGCGCACGCGCTCGACGGCGAGCAGCAGGCACACCGAAAGAGCAATGGCGAAAGCAGTGAGCAATGCGGTGAAACGGCGGTTGGCCAGGCTGGCCATGGCCAGACGAAACAGATACATCTCAGACCTCGGCGGACGTGGCGGCGCGATTGAGTTCGGCCAGGGACAGATGACGGTCGAACAGCGGCGCCAGGCTCTGGTCATGGCTGACGAACAACAGACTCGATCCGGCCTCGCGGCACTCGGCAAACAGCAGGCGAATGAAATTTTCGCGGGCGTCGTAATCCAGCGCCGAGGTCGGTTCGTCGGCGATCACCAGCTCCGGTTGGCCGATCAATGCGCGTGCGGCGGCGACCCGTTGTTGCTGGCCGATCGACAGCGAGTCGGCGCGGCGGCTGAGGATGCTTTCGTCTTTCAGACCCAGGTGGGCGAGCAACGTGGCGGCGGCTTGATCGACGCTGCCGTGGCGCTGTTTCGCCCGTTGCGCACGCAGTTTTGAAAAATGACACGGCAACTCAACGTTCTCGCGCACCGAGAGAAACGGCAGCAGGTTGAATTGCTGGAAAATGTAGCCAGTGTGATCGACACGAAACGTATCGCGCTTGCCGGCAGAAAGCTCGGTCAGCTCCTGGCCGAGCAGGCGAATGCTGCCCCGATTGGGCTTCTGCACCCCGCCAAGCAGGCCGAGCAGGGTGGTCTTGCCACTGCCGCTGGGGCCTTTGAGAAACAGGGTTTCGCCGGCTTCCAGACGAAACGCCGGGATGTCCAGCAGCGGCGGGTGACCGGGCCAGTTGAAGCCAAGGTCGGAAAGTTCGATGAGTGCTTGGGTCATGGCACCGATTTTCATGAAGTGAACACATAACCCTGTGGGAGCGAGCCTGCTCGCGAAAGCGCTGGGTCAGACACCCACCTGTCAACTGACACGCCGCCTTCGCGAGCAGGCTCGCTCCCACAGGGGATTTCGGTGGATCCTAGAATTTCAGCGCAGCCGATTTCGCCGTCACTTCGGTACCTTGCTGGCCGGTCGCGCTGATTAGTTGTACCTGAATCTTCTGCGTTGCCGGGAAGGTTTTGAAGATGTTGGCCAGATTCAGCGTGTTCAGCGCGCCCGGTGTGGCGCAGCTGAATTGGTAATGCGCGTGGATTTCGCTGTGGTCGTGGTGATGCTCGTGACCGTCCTTGTCCGCTTCATCTTCGTCGTGATCATCGGCGTCCGGCTTGTCGCCGAACAGCGGGCTTTCCAGTTCCTGGCTCACTACCTTGCAACCGGCCGCAGCGGGCAGACTGAACAGGGCCAATGGTTTTTCCAGCTGCGCCCGAGCGGCGGCCACTTTGGCCTTGTCGGCATCCGACGTCGCGGCGTGTTCAAAACCGACCAGATTCATCGCCGGGCTTTCCAGCTCCAGCTCCAGGGTCTGACCATCGAGCGCGGCGTTCAGCCGGCCCACGCCATGTTCGTGAGCGCCGAGGCTGCCGTGCTCATGATCGTGATCGTGCTCATCAACCGCATGGGCAGCGGCCAGCGGCAACAGGGCAAACGGCAAAGCGAGCAACAGACGACGCATGACGGACTCCGAGAAAAATGAAAAGTTTGTTATGTAATCTTATAACGAAAGTGCGCAGAGTGTGCCCGTGCGCTTGAGATTGCGCAAGACATGGCTAAGCACCGCCCGGGATGAGGTCGCGGGCGGTGCTGGGATTGAATGTCATGCTTGCAGAATCAGAAGCCTGCGCCGGGATAGTCGAACCAATAGTGTCCCGAAAGGACATCGTTGATCAGATTTGCGTCGAGCACGCTCGGGGCATCGCGACTGAAACGCTGTCGCCAAGCCGGAAGCCACCAGTAGTTGATGGCTGTTCCGCGCGGAAATACCACCAGAGTCAGCACCTCCTTATCCATTTTGCCCTGCGTGTAGAGTTGATGACTGCGATCCATCAGGGCCATGTACTGGTCGATTGGCAGTCTGAACATAAGTGCCATGGTGAAGATTTTTTCACTCTGACTGAACGCCGGACTCTGCAGTACCCGCAATGCTTCGCAAGTGTGTGAATTCGGTTGACTCGCTATGCTCTGGCCTTCGGGGGTTGAAAGTATGTCGAAACGATCATCCATGTCTCGCCAGTCGGTCCGGCTATTGCGCTCAAAGTAATCACGAATAACAAGGGTCAGTGGACCTGCAGTTTCCCCGTCAGCGGGACAAGCCGAAAGATCGGCAGGCAACCAGATGCGCCATGCCACGATGAGCAAAAACGGAATTATGAGGAGGAGCGAATAAGGGCGTTTCATTGTGGCGTGCTGTGTTTGTAGCGTCGGAAAATAGTGAAGTCATGGTCACTGGGATTTGCATTACCGGTCGCATGGCGAAAACCTGCGTCGTTAACTTCAACTTTTTCCCACCCTGCAGAAATGCATACGCCCTTCGTTAGAACGAAGCCGACATGGCCGCTGGCGTCGGAATAATTCATTGCGTAAGCGCCGACGTCCCCGGGCAACGGCGTGCGCTCGACTTTCCAGCTGTTGAGCAATCGTTGTCCATTCGCCCATTCACCCGCGAGCGGAGGACTAACCTTGGAGAAATATGGCAGGTATTTCGATTTGCCATGTTCAATCAACGCCACGTTGACCCCAATTGCGGTCAGCACGTCGTAGACGAACAGATTGCATTTATTTGTGTTTGGTGGAAATTCCACGCTCTGCCTGAGCGTAGGGTGTGGCAGCGACTTTTTGCTTTTATTCCCTGCCCACTGTGTTGATCCCCGGTGTGACAGCGCCTCCATCAGTATCCTGCGCGGCATGTCCTGAATGACGACTTTCACCGTTCGGGTTTCATTTGTACGTTTCACACCATATTCGACTTCGTAGAACGCGTCGTTCGAGACAGCGCCGCTGGTCGTTAGCGGGACTTTTACCCACGGTGATATCGCTACGATCGAAAGAGACTTCCCTGGATTCAACGTAGCAGTGTGCATACCTTTTTTTGTACCGGAGTTCCCCACAATCTGAACCGTCACTTCGTGGGTGTCTCGGGTTTTGATCGACGGTAGTTCCTTGCCCGCGAGCGTTATAGCGATCTGGCCGTTTTTGGATATCAATGAATAAATGCGAGGCCTGTCATCGTTTTGAACGATGTTGTCATCTACGACCTGACCGTCGATAAGCAGCTGAAATTTTACGCCTGGCGGTGGCTGCATCAGAAAGTCTTTAAAGATGAGTTTGATTTCCGATTTCATGACAAATCCTGTGTCAGGGGCTCTTCATAGGCATAGAAAGTCCATTCGGAATCTTCCCCTACCAACAGGGTGTCGTAATCCGAAGCGTTTTTTACCGGGTGTTCGCAGCCTTCGCCTGTGAGGTTGCAAGTGCTGTCTTGTAAAACGGCAACCTTCGCCTTGTCCTTGAGTTTGTAAGCCAAACCTGGCTTTTCCGTGTCATCAAGGCGTTCGATGATGACCTGCAAGTAGCGATAAGAGGTCAGGGCAGCAATCGGTGGCCCCATGTCAATTGGAGCGGGCCGGCCAATTCCTGCGAAACCACTGTGTTGCTGAGTGAGCAGCTTATTGGTCATGGGCGGACAACCGCAGGCGACGTAGTCACCCTCTAGCGCAGCTGGTCCGGCAGGTAAAATCAGCGTTCTTTCACCCACTGCTACGATGGGGCCTTTGCCAGGCCCACAGACCGGACAACTGGCGAGTTGTCCAATGGAAGCGATTATTCTTCCTTCGATATTGAGGTTCTCATTTCCTTCAAGTATCACGCCACCTGTAGAGGTCGGGCCTCCTTTAGAGGCCAGTTTTCGTCCTGAAGACATTGGGAATCCTTCCCGCAAAAAGAGATTAATTTAGCCGATCAACCGGGAATTACCAGATGTGTTTGGCGCCCTTTACTTGGCGTTGCACAAGTCCCGTGGGAGCATGCAGGTCAGAAAAGTGCAGGAGCGAACTTGATGTTGCGGATACGCGGAACGGTCGGCGAGGTGCCGGTGGATTTGACGGTGGAGCTGGATGACAGCGATTGGGCCAGGCTGGGTTCGGCGCTGAGCGGGCAGGCGCCGGTCGCGCAGTCCGAGGCAGTGGCGTCGGCCCCGGCGGCGAAGCCGGTGAATCAGGACGATGCGCTGTGGCAGGTGGCCAAAGACTTGCTGCGTAAGGCCGGGCAACTCAGTGGACCGGATCTGCTCGATCAACTGGAAGCGCTGACCGGCAGTGCGGTGGCGGGCAAGCGTTTGCTCGTGCGCTTGCGCCACAGTTCCGATGTGAAAGTGGCGAGCGGCGGGGATACGCCGCTCTATAGCTGGATCGGGTAAGGCCTTAATACAGCGCCGCAAACACTTTGCGACGGTAAGCCGTCACCAACGGATGATCATTGCCCAGCAGTTCGAACACCTGCAGCAAGGTCTTGTGCGGCAAGCCTTCGCCGTAGCTGCGGTTGCGGATGAACAGTTTGAGCAAGGCGTCCAGCGCCGCTTCGTATTGCTGGCGCGCCAGTTGCTGGATCGCCAGTTGGTACACCGCTTCATCATCCTGCGGATTTTGCGCCAGGCGGCTTTTCAGGTCGGCGGCGTCCGGCAGGTCGCGGGCGAGGCCGAGGAACTGGATCTGCGCCTTGGCCCCAGCGAGTGCGGCTTTGTGCTCATCGCTCTTGACCGCGTCGAGCACGGTTTGCGCTTCGCCCAGCTCACCGCGTTCGGTCAGGCAGCGTGCGTAAAGGATCAGCGCCCTGGCGTTGGTATTGTCTTCATTGAGCAGGGTCACCAGCGCCGCTTCCGCCTCGGCGAAGTGACCTTCGTCGAACATCGCCTGAGCCTGTTCGAACGGGTCGGCAGCGGCCGGTGGCGGCATCTGCACATGCGGTTCGAGCAGGGCGCGCACGGCGGATTCCGGTTGTGCCCCGGCAAAGCCATCGACCGGCTGACCGTCCTTGAACAGCACCACGGTCGGCAGGCTGCGGATGCCGAAGCGGGCGACGATGTCCTGCTCGATGTCGCAGTTGACCTTGGCCAGCAGCAACTCGCCCTGATAGCTCTCGGCAATGCCTTGCAGCATCGGCATCAACGCCTTGCACGGCGCACACCATTCGGCCCAGAAATCCACCAGCACCGGTTTGTTGAAGGAGGCTTCGATCACCGACTGGTCGAAATCGGCAGTCGTGGCGTCGAAGATGTACGGCGTTTGCTCACTCATGGGGGATCTCGTCAAAGCGTGGATGGGGCAACTATAAGGCTTGGTGGGGGGTGGCCGGAAGCGGGGCGGGTCGAGAGGTGTGTTGCATGGGCGGACGCCTTCGCGAGCAGGCTCGCTCCCACAGGGGATTTATGAACGGCACAGATCCAGTGTGGGAGCGAGCCTGCTCGCGAAGCTTTTAGCTAGCGCCGTGCATGGTAGAGGCTGACATGTCTGAATTCTTCGGGCTCGGCCAGATCGGGGAGGGTCATCGCCTCCAGCATCTCGATCCGTTCATACAACGGATGCCGAAAATCCCGCACCCGTGAATCCGCCACCAGCGCCTCGCGTCCGCGACTGAGAAACGCGTCGAGCAGCGGCAAGTTCGCCCGGTCGTACAACACGTCGGCGACCAGGATCAGATCGAAGCGATCGGCTTCAGCAAAGAAATCCGTCGAGTAGCTCATCTGCACAGCATTGAGCTCGGCATTTGCCCGGCAAGCGGCGATCGCCAACGGATCGAGATAGCAGGCCACCACTTCCAGCGCCCCGGCCTTCACCGCCGCGATACCGGCAATCCCGGAGCCGGCGCCGAAATCCATCACGCGCTTGCCGCGCACCCACTCTGGAAACTGTGCCAGATAACGCGCCACGGCCAAGCCGCTGGCCCAGCAAAAGCTCCAATAGGGCGGTTCATGCAGGATGCGCTGGGTTTCTTCCTGGCTGAATTCGCGGGCCATGTTGTCGCCGTCGATCAACCACAGCTGCAAATCAGTTCCCGGTAACGCGCAGGCTTTCAGTCTGGCGTCGCCGAGCAATTCGCCCAAGGCCTGTTGCAGGTCGAGCGGTGCTGTCATGGCGCTTTGACGAATTGCAGCTGGCCCAAAGCCTGAGTGGTCGGTTGAGTGATGGTCTGCGATGGCAGGTGCAGAATCAGTTGTCCGGACTGGCTCGCGCGACCGCGCAGCTCAACCCGCGCGCCGGCCGGAAATGCCTCGGGGTTGAAGCGCAGGTGAAACGGCAGGATCTGGTTGTTGCCGATCAGGCTGGAACTGGCGAGCAGTTGCTGTGGGCGGTCCTTTTCATCGATTACCAGCAGCGCCAGTTCGACTTCGGCGCCGGCCGGCACCCCTTGCAGGCTGCCGCTCAATTCGCGCTGATGCGCCGGCAGCGGGCCGAGTTCGGCAGCTTCTTTGGCTTTTTTCTGCGCCTGCTGCGGCGCGGGGCCTGGGGTCGGCGGTTGCGGCTTGGGCGCGTCGCTGCCACAGGCCACCAGCAGGCTGAAAAGACTGAGCAGAACGAGCGGACGTAACGGCATTGGAGGCTCCGGCAGAATGAATTCCATGGATCAGACGATCATGCCGTTCTGTATACCGCAAAGCCTATGGCTTGTCTTGCCACGGGGATGCGCTACCATGGCCCTCCCATTTTTTGTTGCCAGCCACCATGCACTGTCCCTTCTGCGGTGCCAACGACACCAAGGTCATCGACTCGCGTCTGGTCGCCGAGGGCGAACAGGTGCGCCGCCGGCGTGAATGCCTGGCCTGCGGCGAACGATTCACGACGTTCGAGACGGCCGAGCTGGTGTTGCCGCGCCTGATCAAAACCGACGGCAGCCGCCAACCGTTCGACGAAGAAAAACTCCGCGCCGGCATGCAGCGCGCGCTGGAGAAACGTCCGGTCAGCGTCGAGCGCCTCGAATCCTCTCTGGTCCACATCAAGCACAAGCTGCGCGCCACCGGCGAACGCGAGGTCAAGTCCCTCGTGGTCGGCGAACTGGTCATGGCCGAGCTGCAAAAGCTCGATGAAGTCGCCTACATCCGTTTCGCTTCGGTGTACAAACGCTTCCAGGACCTCAATGAATTCCGCGAAGAGATCGACCGCCTCGCCCGCGAACCGGTGAAAGAATGACCACCGCCGCCGAGCAGGCGATCCTCGACGCCCATTTCATGGCCCGCGCGCTGGAACTGGCGCGCAAGGGCCACTACACCACCCACCCCAATCCGCGGGTCGGTTGCGTGGTGGTGCGTGACGGGCAGATTGTCGGCGAAGGCTGGCATGAGCGCGCCGGCGAACCTCACGCCGAAGTCCACGCCCTGCGCGCCGCTGGCGAGCAGGCCCGGGGCGCGACGGCGTATGTGACCCTCGAACCTTGCAGCCATCACGGACGCACGCCGCCGTGCGCCGACGCCTTGGTGACCGCTGGCGTTGCCCGGGTCGTGGCGGCGATGCGTGATCCCAATCCACAAGTTGCCGGGCGCGGTTTGCAGCGCCTGGCCGAGGCCGGTATCGCCACTGAAAGTGGGGTGCTGGAAGCGGAAGCACGCAAGCTCAATCAAGGTTTTCTGAAACGCATGGAGTTCGGCTTGCCATTCGTGCGGGTCAAGTTGGCCATGAGCCTCGACGGGCGCACGGCGATGGAAAGCGGCGAGAGCCAATGGATCACCGGCCCGGCGGCGCGTTCGGCGGTGCAGCGTTTGCGCGCTGAGGCGGCGGTAGTGCTGACCGGCGCCGACACGGTGCTGGCCGATGGCGCACGCTTGACCGTGCGCGCGGACGAACTCGGTCTCGACAGTGAGCAAACCGAGCTGGCCATGAGCCGCCCGCCATTGCGCGTATTGATCGATGGCCGCCTGCGAGTGCCGCTGGATGCGCCGTTCTTCAAGGCCGGGCCGGCACTGGTCGCCACTTGTGTCGCGGTGGAAGAGCAATATGCCAATGGCCCGGAATGCCTGATCGTGCCGGGTGCCGACGGCCAGGTCGATCTGCATCAATTGCTTATCGAACTGGCCAATCGAGGCACCAACGAGGTGCTGGTCGAGGCCGGGCCGCGTCTGGCCGGTGCCTTTGCGCAATTGGGTCTGGTCGACGAATTCGTGATCTTCATTGCCGGCAAATTCCTCGGCTCCACGGCGCGTCCGCTGCTCGACTGGCCGCTGGCGCAGATGAAAGAAGCGCCGGAACTGAAAATCACTGAAATCCGCGCGGTGGGCGATGACTGGCGAGTCACTGCGATCCCTGTCCCTTCAGCCCGCGTATAATTCCCGGCCATTGCGTTAGCGCTGGCCTCGTTCTCAAGGAGAACCCCATGTTCACCGGCATCATCGAATCCATCGGCAGTATCCGCGCACTGACCCCAAAGGGCGGTGATGTGCGGGTGCACGTCGCAACCGGCAAGCTCGATCTGAGCGACGTCAAACTCGGCGACAGCATCGCGGTCAACGGCGTTTGCCTGACCGCCGTCGAGTTGCCGGGCGACGGCTTTGCCGCCGACGTCAGCCGCGAAACCCTTGATTGCACCGCCATGAATGACCTGAAAAGCGGCAGCCCGGTCAATCTGGAAAAAGCCCTGACCCCGACCACCCGCCTCGGCGGGCACTTGGTCAGCGGTCACGTCGATGGTGTCGGCGAAGTGGTCTCGCGCAGCGACAATGCCCGCGCCGTGGAATTTCGCATCCGCGCGCCGAAAGAGCTGGCCAAGTACATCGCCCATAAAGGCTCGATCACCGTCGACGGCACCAGCCTGACCGTGAACGAAGTCGATGGCGCCGAATTCATGCTGACGATCATTCCGCACACCCTCAGCGAAACCATCATGGCTTCATACAAGCCGGGCCGCCGGGTGAATCTGGAAGTCGACCTGCTGGCGCGTTATCTGGAGCGTCTGCTGCTGGGTGACAAGGCTGCGGAAAAGACCGCCGGCAGCACCATCACCGAAAGCTTTCTGGCCCAAAACGGCTACCTCAAATAATTCAAAAGAAGGGGGTGCCTTGTGGCGCTCAATAGCATCGAAGAACTGGTTGAAGACATCCGCCAAGGCAAGATGGTCATCCTCATGGATGACGAAGACCGCGAGAACGAAGGCGACCTGATCATGGCCGCCGAATGCTGCCAGGCCGAACACATCAACTTCATGGCCAAGCACGCCCGTGGCCTCATCTGCATGCCGATGAGCCGCGAGCGCTGCGAACTGTTGAAGCTGCCGCTGATGGCGCCACGCAACGGTTCCGGTTTCGGCACCAAGTTCACCGTTTCGATCGAAGCTGCCGAAGGCGTGACCACCGGCATCTCCGCCGCCGATCGCGCGCGCACTGTGCAAGCGGCAGCCGCCAAAGACGCCAAGGCTGAAGACATCGTCAGCCCGGGTCACATTTTCCCGCTGATGGCCCAGGCCGGCGGCACCCTAGCTCGCGCCGGCCACACCGAAGCCGCTTGCGACCTGGCGCGCATGGCCGGTTTCGAGCCGAGCGGGGTGATCTGCGAAGTGATGAACGACGACGGCACCATGTCCCGTCGCGCTGAACTCGAAGCATTTGCCGCCGAACACAACATCAAGATCGGCACCATCGCCGACCTGATCCACTACCGGATGATCCACGAACGTACCGTTCAGCGGATTGCCGAGCAGCCGCTGGACAGCGAACTGGGCCAATTCAACCTGGTGACTTATCGTGATTCGGTGGAAGGCGACGTGCACATGGCCCTGACGCTGGGCACTGTCTGCGCTGAGGAGCCGACGCTGGTTCGCGTGCACAACATGGATCCGCTGCGCGATCTGCTGATGGTCAAGCAACCGGGCCGCTGGAGCCTGCGCGCCGCCATGGCTGCGGTCGCCGAGGCCGGCAGCGGTGTGGTGCTGCTGCTCGGTCACCCGCTTGATGGTGACGTGCTGCTGGCGCATATCCGTGAAACCGGTGAGCAGGCAGCGCCGAAAAAACCGACCACTTACAGCATTGTCGGTGCCGGTTCGCAGATCCTGCGTGACCTCGGCGTGCGCAAAATGCGCTTGATGTCGGCACCAATGAAGTTCAATGCGATATCCGGTTTCGATCTGGAAGTTGTAGAATACGTGCCCTCCGAATAATGACCGGCTGTTTCCGGACTCCGATTCGCGGCAAATAATCACTGAGGGGCGCGTAGCAGACGCGTCCCGGCTCTTTAAGAGAACTGACGAATGACCCTGAAGACCATCGAAGGTACCTTCATCGCCCCCAAAGGCCGCTACGCTCTGGTAGTGGGCCGCTTCAACAGCTTCGTGGTTGAAAGCCTGGTCAGCGGTGCCGTTGATGCCCTGGTTCGCCACGGCGTGAGCGAAAGCGACATCACCATCATCCGCGCACCGGGCGCCTTCGAAATCCCGCTGGTTGCGCAGAAAGTCGCCCAGAAAGGCGAGTTCGCAGCGATCATCGCCCTCGGCGCGGTCATTCGTGGCGGTACTCCGCACTTCGAATACGTGGCTGGCGAGTGCACCAAAGGCCTGGCCCAGGTCTCCATGGAGTTCGGCGTACCGGTCGCGTTCGGCGTGCTGACCGTCGATTCCATCGAGCAAGCCATCGAACGTTCCGGCACCAAGGCCGGTAACAAAGGTGCCGAAGCTGCCCTGTCCGCTCTGGAAATGGTCAGCCTGCTGGCACAGTTGGAGGCCAAGTGATTAGCGACGAAAGCGATCGTTTCAACCCGCGCGATCCGAAACCTGCGGATGCCGGCAAGCCGTCGAAGAGCGCCAAGCGTCGCGAAGCCCGTCAGCTCGCGACCCAGGCGCTGTACCAGTGGCACATGGCCCGGCAATCGCTGAACGAGATCGAAGCGCAGTTTCGCGTTGATAACGATTTCACCGATGTCGACGGCGCCTACTTCCGTGAAATCCTTCACGGGGTTCCGCAGTTCAAGACCGAAATCGACACTGCCCTGACGCCTTGCCTGGATCTGGCGATCGAAGAGCTCGACCCGGTTGAACTGGCGGTTCTGCGCCTGTCGACCTGGGAACTGCTCAAGCGCGTCGACGTGCCTTACCGCGTTGTGATCAACGAAGGTATCGAACTGGCCAAGGTGTTCGGTTCGACCGACGGCCACAAGTTCGTCAACGGTGTGCTCGACAAGCTGGCCCCGCGCCTGCGTGAAGCTGAAGTGAAGGCGTTCAAGCGCTGATCGGCGCTTGAATACTTTTTCTCGGCCATGGGCGAGTTTGAGCTGATCCGCAATTTCTTCGCCGCCGCGCCTTGTGCGCAGGGCGGCGAAGGCGTTGCTCTGGGGATCGGCGACGACTGCGCCTTGCTGGCAGTTCCCGTTGGGGAACAGCTGGCGGTTTCCACCGATACGCTGGTGGCCGGTGTGCATTTCGCCGACCCCTGCGATCCGTTTCTGCTCGGTCAGCGCTCGCTGGCCGTCGCGGTCAGTGACCTGGCCGCCATGGGCGCCGCGCCCGTTGCCTTCACCCTTGCCCTGACCTTACCGACGGTAACCGCCGATTGGCTGCAAGCCTATGCCCTTGGTTTGAACCGCATGGCGCAAAGCTGCGGCGTGGCCCTGGTCGGCGGTGACACCACGCGCGGGCCGTTGAGCCTGACGGTCACCGTGTTCGGCCGTGTACCCGCTGGCCAGGCCTTGACCCGCAGCGGTGCGCAGGCCGGTGATCTGCTCTGCGTCGGCGGCGAACTGGGCAATGCGGCCGGCGCCTTGCCGCTGGTATTGGCTCAACGTGATGCCGAAGCGCATATCGCCCAGCCGCTGCTCGAGCATTACTGGTCGCCACAACCGCAACTGGCGCTCGGTCAGGCCCTGCGCGGCAAGGCCACGGCGGCACTGGACATCTCCGACGGCCTGCTCGCCGATTGCGGGCATATCGCGCTGGCGTCGAAGGTGCGACTTGAGATTGAACGCGAGCGTGTACCGTTGTCGGATGCTTTAGTCGCGTTTCTCGGCCAGCGCGGTGCCGAGCGCGCGGCATTGAGCGGTGGTGATGACTACATACTGGCCTTCACCTTGCCGTCCGCCGAGTTGCCGGCACTGCTGGCCGACGGCTGGCCGATCCATGTGATCGGGCGAGTGCTGCCGGGCCAGGGCGTGGTGCTGCTGGACCGCGACCGACGCGACATCACTCCGCAGATTCGCGGCTACCAACATTTTCAGGAGACACCGTGACAGATCACCCGAAACAGGTTCCTGCCGAATTCGTGCCTCCTTCGGTCTGGCGCAATCCGTGGCATTTCCTCGCGTTCGGCTTCGGCTCCGGCACGTTGCCAAAAGCCCCGGGCACGTGGGGCTCGCTGGTGGCGCTGCCGTTCATTCCGCTGTGGCAGATGCTGCCCGACTGGGGCTACTGGCTGATGCTCGGCATCACCATGCTGTTCGGCTTCTGGCTGTGCGGCAAAGTCGCTGACGATTTGCGCGTTCACGACCACGAAGGCATCGTCTGGGATGAAATGGTCGGCATGTGGATCACCCTGTGGCTGGTGCCGGAAGGCTGGTACTGGTTGCTTGCGGGTTTTCTGGTGTTCCGCTTCTTCGATATTCTCAAGCCGTGGCCGATCCGCTGGATCGACAAGCATGTGCATGGCGGCGTCGGCATCATGCTCGACGACGTGCTGGCCGGTGTGTTCGCCTGGCTGGCGATGCAAGGGCTGGTATGGGTATTCGCCTGATTCGACTCACGTGAGGAACCACGCAATGCTGCGACGCGGGTTGGCGCTGCTGCTTCTGGCTCTGCTGGGCACGTTCGCCCACGCGCAGGCCGCCGCGCCTGTGCCTGCGGTCATCCACCTGGCCAGCGAAGACTGGGAGGATTACACCGCCGCCGATGGCCATGGTCTGGCGTGGGACGTGTTGCGCAAAGTGTTCGAGCCGGCCGGGGTCAAGCTGGATATCCGCACGGTGCCGTACACCCGTTCGATCGGGCTGGTGCAGTTGAAGGAAGTCGACGCGCTGGTCGGCTCCTACCGCGACGAAGCCACGCAGGTGCTGTACCCGCAGTGGAAGTTCGATTCCGATCACATCTACGCGCTGGGCCTGGCCAGCAGCCCGCCGCCGACCCTGGCGACCCTGGGCAGATACCGTTTGGCCTGGGTGCGCGGCTACCGTTACGAAAACTACTTGCCGAACATCCAGCGCTTCAACCAGATCGAAAGGCGCACCGGCATTCTGCTGATGCTCAAGCAGGGGCGGGCGGATTACTACATCGATGCGCTGACCGAAATTGAAGCGGTCGTGCGCGATGCCGCGGATCCCGCGCAGTACCGCTATTCGCATCTGGCTGAGTTGCCGCTGTTTCTCGGTTTCGCCGATACCCCACAGGCTCGCGCCTTAATGGCGCTGTATGACCGGCGCATGGTGGAACTGGTCAAGAGCGGAGAGTTGAAGCCGGTCTTCGAAAAGTGGCAGCAGCCGTATCCGTTCAACCCGAACTGAAGCCGACTCAAATCTCTGTAGGAGCTGTGGCACGCTGCGATCTTTTGATCTTGATATCAAGCCAGATCAAAAGATCGCAGCCTCGTTGCACTCGACAGCTCCTACAGGGACCGGCGGTGCTGGCGGCAGCTGTCATCAAACTTTTTGATGTTTATGCCCGATAATTCAGCCTAAGCGTCTACAGGAACCTGCTGTTACAATGCCCGCCTGCGAATTTTCAGTCTTCTAGATCAGGAGCACATCGGTGCCTGTCGTCTTCGTCGCCGCTTCCAAGCTGCCAACGCCTTTTGCGCAATTCACCATGCACGGCTTTCTCGATGAGAGCACCGGGCGTGAGCACGTCGTGCTGAGCCTCGGTGAAATTGCCGATGGCGCCCCGGTACTCGGTCGCCTGCATTCCGAATGCCTGACCGGCGATGCCTTGTTCAGCCAGCGTTGCGACTGCGGCTCGCAACTGGAAGCCGCGTTGCAGGCGATCGCCCGCGAAGGCCGGGGCGTGCTGCTGTATCTGCGTCAGGAAGGGCGTGGCATCGGTCTGCTGAACAAGATTCGCGCCTACGAATTGCAGGACGGCGGCGCCGACACCGTGGAAGCCAACGAGCGTCTGGGCTTTGCTGCCGATCAGCGCGACTACGCCATGTGCCTGCCGATGCTCGAACACTTGGGCGTGAAATCCCTGCGTCTGATGACCAACAACCCGCGCAAGGTCAAAGCGCTGACGGACATGGGCATCGTCGTCGCCGAACGCGTGCCGCTGCACACCGGCCACAATCCGCACAACAAACTCTACCTGGCCACCAAGGCCAGCAAGCTCGACCACATGATGGGCAACGAGCATCAGGGCGAGGCCGACCGCGCGTGACCCGCGGCCAGGTGCGGCGGCGGTTGGCGGTGGCCTGGTGGCAATACCTGGCGCTGGCGCTGTTGCCGCTGTTCGTGCTCAACGCGCTGTTCGGTGAAGGCCAGGGCCTGTTGCCAGTGCTGGCAATGCCGTTGTTCATCGCCGGCGTCGCCTCGATGTTTGTCAGCCTGAAGTATTTCGCCCGCTACAAACACGCCCTGATCGCCACGCAAAAAGCCCTCGATACCGCCGAAGAACCCGCCGCCTGGATTGCCCTTGCGGCGCGTCGGCGTACGGCGTTGCTAGTAGCGTCCTTGCCGGCCTGGATTGGCGCACTGGCGGTGTTCGTCGGCCTCGAAGCCGTGCCGTTGATGCTGCTGGCGCTGTCCACCGCCGTGCTGTTCTACCTCTACCGTATTCCGCGTCAACTCGGTTGATGCCTCGCCTGTGGCTGGCGGTTCTGCTGCTCGCCCTGAGCAGTCAGGTGCCGGCCGCATTGCGGGTGGTCAGCCTCGCGCCGTCGCTTTCCGAAATCGTCATTGAACTGGACTCTGCCGACCTGTTGGTCGGCGTGCTGGATGCGGGCGAGCGGCCGCCGGCAATTGCCGATGTTGCGTCTGTGGGGCGCTACGGTCAGCTCGACATGGAGCGCTTGCTCAGCCTGAAACCGGATTTGCTGCTGCTCTGGCCCGGCAGCGTCGGCGCCGGGCAGCGTGATCAGCTCAAACGTCTGAACATTCCAACCTTCGTCGCCGAGCCGCACACGTTGACGCAACTGGCGACGCAGATCGAAGCCATTGCCGAACAGCTCGGGCGCCCTGAGCGTGGGGCGAAACGAGCGGCCAAATTGCGCGAGCAGCTGAATGATCTGCGCCAGCGTTATCGTCGTGATGTGCCGCTGCGGGTGTTTTATCAGGTCTGGGACAAGCCGCTGTACACCGTCGGTGGCGGGCAGATCATCAGCGATGCGCTTGAGGTGTGCGGCGCGCGCAATATTTTCGCCGAGCTGAATCTGCCGGCACCACAAGTGAGTATCGAGGCGGTATTGCAGCGTGATCCCGAGGTTATTGTCGCCGGTGATCAGGTCCAGCTAGGGGCGTGGAAGACCTGGCCGCAGGTGGCAGCAGTCAGGCAGGGGAGACTGCTATTGGTCACTGACAAAGGCCTTGAGCGACCGAGCGGGCAGATGATCAGCGCGACTGCCAAGCTTTGCCAATTGATCGCGCCGGATCGGTAGATCGTATCGCCTGTATTCGCGAGCAGGCTCGCTCCCACACTGGACTTGCGGTGAAAACAAAAGGTGTGGCCGCACTCCGTCAACTGTGGGAGCGAGCCTGCTCGCGAAGAGGCCAGCCCGCCAAAAAAATCTCAGCTCAGAGTTCAGGGGTCCAGGTCACCCCGAACATCCACGCCCGACCTTCTTCGCGATAGCCATACTGCGCGCCGTCATAGCTGTAGTTCGCCCGGCTGTAACCCTTGTCCAGCAGGTTATCCACCTTCAGATCCAGCTTGATCTCACGAGTAAGCGCCCAACTGCTGCGCAGCCCGAGCGTGCCGTAGCCGCCCAGCGACTGGGTGTTGTTCAAGTCGTCGTAACTGCCACTGACCAATTGCCAACTGGCGCCCACACCCAAGCGATCAAACTGCCGATCCAGATCCCAACTGGCCGTGCGCCGCGCCCGTCGGGCCAGCGTATGCCCGGTATCGCGATCTCGCGGGTCAATGATCGCCACGCCGAGATTGCTCTGCCAGCCAAACAGCTCCTGCTTCAGCGCTGCTTCAAAACCGTTGATGCGCGCTGACGCAACGTTCTGCGGGCGTGAGTTGCTACCGAAGATGATCGCGTCTTGCAGATCGGTGCGGTAAATCGAGGCCTCCAGCCGCGCGCTGTCGCTCAATTGGCTGCGCCATTGCAGTTCGTAGCTTTTTGAGGTTTCCGGTTTCAGGTCGGGATTGCTGAAATCCGGGTAGTACAGGTCGTTGAAGGTCGGCGCGCGGAAACCTTCGCTGTAGCTCAGCAGCACGTCGTTATCCGGATTGAGCGGCAGGGTGAAAGTGTCGCTCCAAGTGTTCTGGCTGCCGAACTGCTGGTTGTCGTCGTGGCGCACGCCGATCTCGGTGGAGAAGCTGTCGGCCTGATAGCGATGCTGGATGAACGCGGCGCGATTCCAGCGGCTGTCCTCGTCAAACGCAGTGCTGCTGTTGACCCGGTCTTCGTACCAGTCGCCGCCCAGAATCAGGCTGTTGCGCGCGTCCAGCGTCAGGTCGTTCTGCCAGTTCATCGAGTCGCGATAGGTGTTGAACACCGTGCGCTCGTCGCTGAGCTTGTCGAAGGTCTTTTCGCGGTTTTCGCTGTGGCCGAATTCGATGCGGGTTTTCCAGGTTTCGTTGACCCGCGCATCGACGTAACTGCTCACGCTACTGATATTGAAGTCGCTGTACGGCTGCTGTTGCACCGACTCAAACGTGTCCATGTCGAAGCGGCCGAACGGATTGTCGAATTCGCTCCTGCCACGGTTATCCAGCAGATTGGCGCCGATTTCGATGTCCTCGTTCAGCGCGTGGCTGAGGCTCAGGCTGAGGGATTTGTTGCGGTAGGCGTCATGGTCGCTGTCGCTTGGATACGACTCATGGGTACGGTCGATCCCGGCCGTTTCGTCGAGACTGGCGCCGAGGTTGAAGCGGGTTTTCTCGTCGCCGCCGGACAAGCCGAGGCTGCGCTCCCATGTCTGCTGACTGCCGAAGCCCAGATGCAGGCGTGGCTGCAAGCCTTGCCCAGTGCCGCGTCGGGTGAAGATCTGGATCACCCCGCCAATCGCGTCGCTGCCGTAAATCACCGAGCGTGAACCACGCAGCACTTCGACGCGCTCGATCTGCTCGATGTTCAGATGTTGCAGATTGCTGTCGCCGGAAGTCGAATTGCCGATGCGCTGGCCATCGACCAGCACCAGGCTCTGCGCCGATTGCGTGCCGCGAATGTAGATCCCCGGCAGACTGCCGCGCCCGCCAGTCTGCGCCACTTGCACGCCGGGCACGCGACGCAGCAGATCGGGCACGTCGCTTGGTTGCAGGCGATCAATGTCTTCGCGGGTGAACACGGTGTTGGCGGCGCTGCTGTCGTTGCGCGCCTCGACCTGACGATTGGCGCTGATCAGCGTGTCCGGCAGCTTCAGCGCCTGATCGCGCTCGAAGGTGTCGGCGACAGCGCTTGCGGTTGGCAGCAGGAGGAAGGGCAGGGCGAGGCGGGAGAGGTTCATGGCAATCTATGGTCTTTGCAAAACCATGTAGGAGCTGCCGAAGGCTGCGATCTTTTGATTTTGCTTTTTAAAGGTTCCGGAGCTGCCGAAGAGCAAGATCAAAAGATCGCAGCCTTCGGCAGCTCCTACAAGGGATTGCGTCAGCTGTTGAGCAATGCCAGCCGCTGGCGAATCGACGCTTCGATCCCAGCCTCATCCAGCCCGCACTCGGCAAGCATCTGGGCCGGTTTCGCATGCTCGACGTAAATGTCCGGCAAGCCCAGATGCAGCATCGACTTGAGGATGTTCTCGCGGGCGAGGAATTCGCTGACCGCGCCACCGGCGCCGCCCATGATTGCGTTCTCTTCGATAGTCACCAGCAACTCGTGGTTGCCGGCGATCTCGCGCACCAGCGCTTCATCCAGCGGTTTGACGAAACGCATGTCGACCACGGTGGCGTCGAGCTTCTCGGCGACTTTCAAGGCTTCGCTCAGTTGCACGCCGAACACCAGCATGGCGACCTTGCTGCCCTGACGACGGACGATGCCCTTGCCGATTTCGATCGCTTCGAGATCTTTTTCAATGACTGCATTCGGCCCGCTGCCACGCGGGTAACGCACTGCCGCCGGGCCGTTGTAGAGGTGGCCGGTGGTGAGCATTTTGCGCAATTCGTTTTCATCGCTCGGGGTCATGATGACCATGCCCGGGATGCAGCGCAGGTAGGACAGGTCATAGCTGCCAGCGTGGGTCGGGCCGTCTTCGCCGACCAGGCCAGCGCGGTCAATGGCGAACAGCACGTCGAGGTTCTGCACGGCGACGTCGTGTACCAATTGGTCGTAACCGCGTTGCAGGAATGTCGAGTAGATCGCCACTACCGGTTTCGCGCCTTCGCAGGCCATGCCGGCGGCGAAAGTGACCGCGTGCTGCTCGGCAATCGCCACGTCGAAATAACGCTCGGGGAAGCGCTCGCTGAACGCCACAAGATCCGAGCCTTCCTTCATCGCCGGGGTGATCCCGACCAGGCGAGCGTCAGCCGCCGCCATGTCGCACAGCCACTCGCCGAACACCGCCGAATACTTCGGCCCGCTGGCGGCTTTCGGCGCGGCGGCCGGGGCGTCCAGTGGTTCGAGTTTGGTGATGGCGTGGTAGCCGATCGGGTCAACTTCCGCCGGGGCGAAGCCTTTGCCTTTTTTGGTGACGATGTGCAGGAACTGCGGGCCTTTGAGATCGCGCATGTTGCGCAGGGTGGCGATCAAGGTTGGCAGATCGTGGCCGTCGATCGGGCCGATGTAATTCCAGCCCAGCTCTTCGAACAGGGTGCCGGGGACCAGCATGCCTTTGGCATATTCTTCGGTACGACGGGCGATTTCCCAGGCGCCGGGCAGGCGCGAAAGGACTTTCTTGCTGCCCTCGCGCATGCTTGCGTAGGTGCGGCTGGAAAGGATCTTCGCCAGATAATTCGACAGCCCGCCGACGTTGCGCGAGATCGACATATCGTTGTCGTTGAGAATCACCAGCATGTTGGCGTTCACTTCCGGCGCATGGTTGAGCGCCTCGAAGGCCATGCCGGCGGTCAGCGCGCCGTCGCCGATCACGGCAATGGCCTTGCGATCGCTGTCCTGCAGGCGGGCAGCAATGGCCATGCCCAGCGCAGCGCTGATCGAGGTGCTGGAGTGGCCGACGCCAAAGGTGTCGTACTCGCTCTCGGAGCGGCGCGGGAATGCGGCAATGCCGTCCTTCTGACGCAGGCTGGCCATGCGCTCGCGGCGACCGGTGAGGATCTTGTGCGGATACGCCTGATGCCCGACGTCCCACAGCAGACGGTCGTCCGGGGTGTCGAAGACGTAATGCAGCGCGATGGTCAGCTCGATCACGCCCAGGCCGGCACCGAAATGCCCACCGGTCTGGCCGACCGTGTAGAGCAATTCCAGGCGCAACTCATCGGCCAGGGTTTCCAGCTCGGCTTCGCCTAACCGGCGCAGGCCGTCCGGCGTGTTCGCGCGGTCGAGCAGGGGCGTGGTCGGGCGCTTGCGGGGAATCTCATGAAACGTCGTGGGCATCAGGCGAATCGTTATAGGTATAAAAGATGCGGCAGTTTACCTGATGCATCGGCCCCTGCCCACGCGTTGGTCTTTTTTGGCCGATACGCCGTCAGTTGCGCCGCTCGACGATATACCGCGCCAGCTCGCGCAGCGGCTCGGCGGCCGCGTCAAACGGTCGCAGCGCCTGCAGGGCCTGATCGCGCAGTTCCAGAGCGTAGGCCTTGGCAGCGTCGAGGCCGAGCAGGGCCGGGTAGGTCGGTTTGTCCCGGGCAATGTCGGCGCCCTGACGTTTGCCGAGGGTCGCGGTATCGCTTTCCACGTCGAGGATGTCGTCCTGCACCTGAAAGGCCAGGCCGATGGCCTGTGCATAAGTCTGCAATGCCTGCAGCTGATCAGGCTGGGCGCGGCCGCTGGCCAGGGCACCAAGCTTGACGCTGACTTCAATCAGCGCGCCGGTCTTGTGTCGGTGCATCTGCTCGAGGGCCGTTTGATCGAGCTTGAGACCGACCGAGCCGAGGTCGATGGCCTGGCCACCGACCATGCCCGCCGGACCGGCTGCGTGGGCCAGCGCCGTGACCATCTGCAGACGGATTTCGCTGCTGCAATCGCTCAGGCGCGGGTCGAGCAGGGCGCTGAAGGCCAGGCTCTGCAAGCCGTCACCGGCGAGGATCGCGCAGGCTTCGTCGAATTTCTTGTGGGTCGTCGGCTGGCCGCGACGCAGATCGTCGTCGTCCATCGCCGGCAAATCGTCATGCACCAGCGAGTAGGCGTGGATCAACTCGACCGCACAGGCCGCGCCACTGGCCTGTTCAGCCTTTGCGCCGAGGGCTTCGCACGCCGCGTAAGCCAGCAACGGGCGCACGCGCTTGCCGCCGTTCATCACGCTGTAGCGCATCGCTTCGTAGAGCCGCGCCAGTTCCGGCAGCGGCGCGTTGAACAGCGTTTCCAGCGCCGCGTTGACCCGGGCCTGACTGCTCGCCGAATACGCCGCGATCATTCTGGCTCATCCGCGTCGAAGGGTTCCTCGGCGAGCTCGCCATCGCGCTCCAGCAGCACCTGCACTTTTTGCTCGGCCTGGGCCAGCGCCGCCTGGCAGTCACGGGTCAGGCCGATGCCCTGCTCGAAAGCGGTCAGCGAGTCTTCCAGCGACAATTCACCGTTCTCCAGACGCTCGACCAGTGTTTGCAGGTCGGCGAGGGATTGTTCGAAATCCAGTGCAGCTTTTTTGCGGGCCATGGCGGCAACTTCCGGTAGACGTTAAACCGGCGCGACACTAGCAGATAGGGGGGGTATGGGCAAATGAGGCGCCCCACCCAAAGCCGCGCACATGACCCCGTGGCGAGGGGATTTATCCCCGCTGGGTTGCGTAGCAACCCTAAAACCAGACAACCGATACTCTCAGGAAAATCGAAGTCGCCGGTTTTACGACTGCTGCGCAGCCGAGCTGGGATAAATCCCCTCGTCACAAAGTTAATGTGAAGTTTCGGGGCTGAGGCTTATTCGGCTCATTTTGTGAGCCGAATAACTTCGCTATTCGGCTCACGCCCTCTCGAAAGCGAGATTCCTACAGCAATCACACATGTATCCGATTGTTAAAAAACTGCCAAATCGCTAATCTTCGCGGCTTCTACGGCCCCGACAGTTGCGGGGCATTCAGACGAAACGCAGTTCACCGCTGTGAAGTACCGAGGATCGGGTGCAAGGTTTCGTTCAAGGCATGGCAGGAGGCGTCACATGCGTTCATTTCTTTTGCTGCTGATCGGCTTCGCCTGCGCGCCTGTGCTGTGGGCCGCGCCGGCTGCGCAATTGTCCGAGCCGGTCGGCGGCTGGCGTTATCACGGCCTGCTCGATCGCTCGGAAAATTCGCAGGTCGCCTACCCGACGCCGCCGATCGATCGCGGCATTCAGCGCAATCGCACGATGATCCAGGGCCAGCTCAAAGCCCTCGGCCACATGCGTCCGCCGCACAGCCTCGCCGTCAACGGCAATCCATTGAATCTGTACACCGATGATCAGGGACGTTTTGCCCGGCCCTACGCATTTGGCGCCGGTTCCAACAGCGTCGAAGTGATCAGCGCCGAGGGCCAGTCGCTCAAGCGCGTGCAATTTTATGAAGCAAATAATCTGCGCACGCCGGCGCAGATTCGTCTTGTCTTGGGATGGGACGACCCGAAAGCCGAGCTGGATCTGCATATTGTCACCCCCGACGGTCAGCATGCCTTTTGGGCACGGCCGGCGCTGAGCAATGGCGGCGGCCTCGACCCGGATGGTGTCGACGGCCCCGGCCCGGAAATGTTCACCATGACCGCGCCGCTGCACGGCACGTATCTGGTCTACGTCAACTATTGGGGCAACTACGGCGATGGTGGCTATAACTTCGAGGAAACCAGTAATCAGAACGAGGTGATCACCTCGCAGATCACCCTGGTGCTCAACGAAAACACCGTCGACGAAAAACGCGAAACCTTCATCGTGCCCCTGCGGGCGATCGGTGATCTGTTGCTGGTCAAGACTTTCAACTATTAAGCATCCCGCCACGGATGAACTCGGATGTTGTGAACATGAGCGATAACACTGTGACTCCAGCTGCCGCGACACCGGCGGCCAAACCTTCGCGGCGCTGGCCGCTGGTCGTGCTCGGCCTGTGCCTGGTGGCCGGTGTGGCGGGCGGTTTCGGCTGGCTGCTGCTCAAGCCCAAAGCGCCGCCGGCGGCACTTGCCAGTGACAGGCTCGGCCTCGGTCGTCCGGACGCCTTGCTCGAAACTCGTTCGCTGAGCCAGTTGCCCAAGGACCTGCTGACGGTGCCGTTTCTCAAGGCCACGCTCACCGAGGATTTCGTCTTCTATTACGAAACCCACGCCGATCGCCTCGGCCTGATCGGCAGCCTGCGGCGGATCATCTACGAGCATGACCTGAAGTTGCAGGACAGCCTGATCGAGCAGCTTTTCGATCAACCGGCCGATGTTGCGCTGTGGCGTGGCGCCGATGGTCGTTTGAAGGATTTCCTGCTGGTGATGGATCGCGGCGGGTTGGCCAAGCTGCTCGAGCCATTGGCGAAAGTGGCGCTGGATGACACCCAGCTCAGCATCTTCGGCACTCTCAAAGTCGGCAGCGACGAAGTGCCGCTGTATCAACTCAGCTACAACGCCAGCAAATCGCTGCTGTTTGCGTCGCGCGGCGACAAACTGGTGGTGCTGTCCAATCCAGCCAAGTACTACGACCCGGAAAGCGGCGTCTCGGAAGAATCGGGTCGCGTCTCCGCGCAAGCGCTGGCGGCGTTGCTCAACGGTGAAAAACTTTTCCCCGAAGCGTTCGGCTTGCCGGCGAAAAGCCCGGAAACCAAGCAGCGTCTGTCGGTCAATTCCAGCGTGCTCGCCATGGGCTATCAGCGCTTCATCCCGAATTTCGCCGGACTGCGTTTCGACATGGACGACAAGGGCTGGCACAGCTATCTGGCCATGGATGAACTGGAAAACCAGCCGGACTTCGATTTCAAACCGGTCTGGCAAGCGATGCCGCTGGGGGCGAGCGCTTGCGTGACCCTGCCAGTGGCGGCCGAACCGCAGAAGCCGATATTGATCAAACTCGGCGCCGAAGAAGCGGTGGCGCAGACCCTCACCGAACATGTCGCCGGCGCGGCCGGCCTGTGCTGGTACGCCGATTCGCGGTTGTACACGCCGTTGCTGGTCGCCAGCCTCAAAGACGAAGACAGCAGCAAGCTTGACGGTGATCTGGGCAAGTTGTTCGGTTCGATGGTCGGCGCGTTCGAAGCCAACGTCGCCGAAAGCGTATTCCCGGTGATCGACAAGCAGGAAGGCCAGAGCCACGTCTGGCAGCGTCAGGTCAGTTCCAGTTTCGGGCCGTACGCGGCGAAGACCGCCGAAAACCCGGAGGCGATTTCCGGCAAGGCGTTCATGAAAGTCAGCCTCGCCCGTCACGGCTCGACGCTGCTGTTTTCCCTCGACGACAAACTCGTCGACAAAGCCCTCGGCACCCTCGACAAGCGTTTCCCGCCGATGGCCGACGTTTTACCAAAAGACGTACTGATGCCGATCTACCTCGGCCCGGACGCGATGGCGCAACTGATGCAGCGCGAAACCCTCGACAGCCTGCCGCAGGACATGGAGCCGGTGTTCTACAACGCCGCACAAACCTACCTGATACCAAAACTGCGCACCCTTGGCGGCTACGGCAAATATGCCCTGACCCTGCCCGAAGGCAGCGAGCCTGACGGCCACTGGCAATGGCTGCCACTGGAATGGAAAGCGCTGTGAGCGCACTGATCCGCAGCCTTGGCCTGCTCGCGCTGTTGCTGAGCGCAGGTGCCCGCGCAGTTGAGGCGCCGGCACTCGATCCGGCGCAATCACAAGTGTTTCGCGCCTGGTTTGTGCGTATTGCTCAAGAGCAATTGAGCCAAGGCCCAAGCCCGCGCTGGTATCAGCAGGACTGCGCCGGCCTGGTGCGCTTTGCCGCCAACGAAGCGCTGAAAGTCCACGACGACAAATGGCTGCGCAGCAATGGTCTGTCCAATCGCTACCTGCCGCCGGAACTGACGCTGAGCAACGAGCAACGCAAGCTCGCGCAACAGTGGCAGCAGGGCGGCGGCAAGGTCGGGCCGTACGTCAACGCGATCAAACTGATTCAGTTCAACAGCCACCTGGTCGGCCGCGATGTGGCGCAGGCGCGGCCCGGTGACCTGATGTTTTTCGATCAGGGCGACGATCAGCACCTGATGATCTGGATGGGCCGCTACATCGCCTATCACACCGGCACCACCACCCCAACTGACAACGGCATGCGTTCGGCAAGCCTGCAGCAACTCATGACATGGAAGGACACCCGATGGATACCCGACGCAGCCAACCCCAACTTCATCGGCGTCTATCGACTGAACTTTCTCTCCCAATGACCGGTGCCCGCATGTTGCGTATCTGTTCGCGAATTTCTTTGCTGTTAGCGTTGTTGCTGCCGTTTACCTGGGTCAACGCCGAAGACTCGGTGGAGCCGAGCAATTACACGCCGGTGGCCGGTGAGAGTTTCTTCCTGCTCGCCGACAGCAGTTTTGCCAGCGACGAGCCGGCGATGGTCCGCCTCGAAGCCCCGGGTCGTGACTACCGGCGCTTTCGCATGGAGCCGTACGGCGGCGCCGACATTCGCGTATATCGCATCGACAAGCCGCTGGATTTCCTCAAGCGCCAGAAGAACGTGCACCGCGTCGTCAGTGACGGCCAGTTCAAGGGCGAAGGTTTGTCCAACACTCTCGCGTATCTATGGGACAACTGGTATCGCAAATCCCGGCGGGTGATGCAGCGTGCGTTCTCTTACGAATCGCGCAAGCAGGTCACCGAAGAAGTGCCGGAACTGAAAATGGGCGAGGCCATGGCCGCGCCGACGCCGTACGAGGCGCAGCCGCAATTTGCCCTGATCCCGGGTCTTCCGGTGGTCAGCCAGTTCCGTTATCCACTGTGGCAGGCCAAGCCGATTCAGCCGCCGGCCGGGGTCAATCTGGCCGGCTCGTCCAGCGACTTTGTCAGCGTCGCACCGGGCAACGTGTACATCCCGCTGGGCAACCTGAAGCCGGGGCTGTATCTGGTCGAAGCGCTGATCGGCAAGTACCGCGCGACCACCATGGTTTTCGTCTCCAACACCGTCGCGGTGAGCAAGATTGCCGGTGATGAATTGCTGGTCTGGGCCGCGCGCAAACACGAAGGCAGCTCGGTGCCGAAGGTCAATGTGCTGTGGACCGATGGCCTCGGCGTGATGAGCAGCGGTGCTACCGATGCCGACGGTCTGCTGCGTCTGAAACACGTCAGCCCGGAGCGTTCGTTCGTCATCGGCGAGGACGAAGAGGGCGGCGTATTCGTCTCGGAAAACTTCTACTACGACAGCGAAATCTACGACACCAAACTGTATGCCTTCACCGATCGGCCGCTGTATCGCCCGGGCGATTGGGTGTCGCTGAAAATCGTCGGGCGCGAGTTCAAGAATGCCCGTGATTCGGTGCTGCCGGGTGCGGCGGATGTCAGTGTCAGCGTGCTCGATGCCACGGGGACCGAACTGCAAACCCTCAATCTGAAGCTTGATTCGAAAGCAGGTACCCAGGGTCGCTTCCAGTTGCCGGATAACGCCGTGGCCGGTGGTTACGAGATCCGTTTCAACTACAAGGATCAGGCCTACAGCAGTGCTTTCCGCGTCGCCGAATACATCAAGCCGCACTTCGAAATCTCGCTGAATCTGGCCAAGCAGGATTACCGCACCGGTGAGCCGGTGAAAGGCAATCTGGTGCTGCTCTATCCGGACGGCAAACCGGTGGCCAACGCCAAATTGAGCCTGAGCCTGCGCGCCCAGCAACTGTCGATGGTCGACAACGAGCTGCAATACCTCGGGCAATTCCCGGTGGAATTGACCAGCACCGAACTGACTACCGACAGCAAAGGCAACGCGACACTGGATCTGCCAGCGGCGGAAAAACCGAGCCGCTACATGCTCACCGTGTTCGCCAGCGATGGCGCGGCGTATCGGGTCAAGACCACCAAGGAAATCCTCATCGACCGTGGCGCGGCGAGTTTTCGCTTGAGTGCGCCGCAGCGTTTCAGTGCAGTCGGTGACAAGGTTGCCTTCAGCTACGCCAACGAGGGCGGCACCGAACAAAGCAAAGCCGTAACGCCGAGCAGCTACGCCTGGGTGCGCCTGGAAGATCAGAGCACCGGCGAAGGCAAACTCGCCGCAACGGACAAAGGCTTCAGCCTCGCCTTCGAACGTCCGGGCACCTACAACCTGACGCTGAAGGATCAACACGGTCGCGTCCTCGGCGCCACCGGCCACTCGGTCACCGGCGACGGTGTGAAAGCGGTGCCGGGCACAGTGGAAATCGTCCTCGACAAGCCCGAGTACAAGGCGGGCGAAGAAGCGCTGGCGCTGATCACCTTCCCTGAGCCGGTCAGCGACGCACTGCTGTCGCTGGAGCGCGACAAGGTCGAGGCCACTGCGCTGCTGGCCAAGGGCGGCGACTGGCTGAAACTGGAAAAACTCAGCGACACCCAATACCGCGCGCGCATTGCGGTGAAAGACAGCTTCGCGCCGAACCTGACCTTCTCCGTGCTCTACACCAAGGGCGGTCAGTACAGCTTTCAGAACGCCGGGATCAAAGTGGTCGCGCCGCAAATCGACGTGGCGATCAGCACCGACAAAGCGGTGTACCTGCCGGGCGATACGGTCACGGTCGACCTCACCACGCAGTTCGCCGGCAAAGCGGTTCCGGCACACTTGACGGTCAGCGTGGTCGACGAAATGGTCTACGCGCTGCAACCGGAAGTCGCGCCGAGCATTGACCAGTTCTTCTACCACCCACGGCGCAACAACGTGCGCACCAGTGCCAGCCTGTCGTTCATCAGCTACGACGTGGCATTGCCGGGTAGCCCCGGCGCCCCGGGTAAAGCCAATCGCAGCGAACGCGGCGTGAAGGTGCTTGAGCGTCCGCGCCGTGAAGACGTCGACACCGCTGCGTGGCAGCCGGAGCTGTTGACCGGCGCCGACGGCAAAACCCGCTTCACCTTCAAGATGCCGGACTCGCTGACCCGCTGGCGCATCACCGCTCGAGCGATTGCCGATGACGGTCAGGTCGGGCAGAAGAAGCAGTTTGTCCGTTCGGAAAAACCGCTTTACCTGAAGTGGAGCGGGCCGAGCAAATTCCGCAAGGGCGATCAGCCGCAGCTGGGTGTGTTCGCTTTCAGTCAGGCAGAGAAACCGGTCAAGGCGGAACTGGTGACTCACTATGCCGGTACCGAACAACGTCTGCCGGTGACCCTGAACAGCGGCATCAATTACCTGCCACTGCCGGCGTTCGCTTTGGCCTCTGGCGAGTGGACGGCGGAGTTGGTGCAGGACGGCAAAGTCGCCGATGCCCTGGCTGTGCGCTTGAGTGCCACCGGTGAAGGCTGGCAAGTCACGCAAACGCAAAGTCTCGATGTGGTCAGCGGCGACACACCCTTGAGTTTGCCGGCGGATGCCACGGATATCCGCCTGCGTCTGGATGACAGTCCGCAAGCGCTGTTCCGTTCCGCCCTCGATGATCTGCTCGGCTACCCGTACGGCGGCGTCGAGCAGACGGCCAGTCGCTTGCTGCCGCTGAGCATCGCTTATCCATCGCTGGCGTCGAACCCGCAGATTCGCGATCGCTTGCGCCTGATCATGCAGAACAGCCGCCTGCGTCTGGTGCAAATGGCCGGGCCGTCGGCGAGTTTCACCTGGTGGGGCTACGACGGCGAGCCGGATGCATTTCTCACCGCCTATGCCTATTACGCCGACTGGAATGCCAGCCGCGTACTCGAGCTGACCCTGCCGCCGGAGCACTGGCAGCGAGTGCTGGAGGTTTATGCCAAGCAAGCGCCGAACACGCCATTGCTGCAAAGGGCGCTGATTCTGTCGTTCGCCAAACAGATGCAGCTGCCAGTGAACACGCTGCTCAGCGGTTTGATCGACGATCTGGCCAAGGCCGGTGAAGGCGCTGCCGAAACCTTGCTCGACGACGGCCAGGACAGTCTGGTGATGAACGACCCGGATTCGGCACTTGGTCTGGCGACGGCGCGGGTACTCACTGCATCGTTGGCCACGCAGGCGAAAGTTGCTTTGCCGGAGGCGTTCAATCGGCAACTGGGCGTAGCGCAACAACGTCTGGCCGTCAGCTCGCAGCCCTTCGTTGAAGCACTGAACCTGTCGCTGCAACCGTTCGATCAGGCTCGCGCGACGGCGTTGTTGCAACGTCTGTTGCCGCAGCAAACGACACTGGAACGTGCACTGGCGCTGACTTGGCTGCAACGCAGCATCGCTCAGGCCTCGCCGACCATCGCGCTGATGCCGGGTGAGGGCTGGAAGAAAAACTACGGCGCCAGCGGCGAGATGTACTGGACATGGCAAGGCGCGACGCCGTTGCCGAACGTACTGAGCGTGTCCGGCACTCAAGAGCGGCCGTTGCGTGCGGCGCTGAGCTTCCAGACTCAACAGCCGCAGGTCGATCCGATCGCCGTGAGCGTCACTCGGCGCCTGTCGCGACTGGTGCCGGGCGACGAAGCGTTTACCTTCAAACTCGAGCCGGTCGGTACTAAACCGTTGTCCAGCGACAACCTGTACCTGGACGAGGTGATCCTCACCAGCAAAGCGCCGAAACCGCTGCGCTACGGCATGCTCGAAGTGCCGCTGCCACCGGGCGCAGATGTCGAGCGCACCACGTGGGGCATCAAATTGCAGGGCAAGGACGGCACCGAACCGACCGCGCTGGAGAAGGCGCGCTTCGAACCGGGTCAGTTGGCTTACGCGGTGCCGGTTGATGCGCTGAGTGGCGAATTGCGCCTGCGCCATCTGGTGCGCTTCTCGCAGAAGGGCCAGTTCAACCTGCCGCCGGTACGCTTCAAGCAGGTGTATGCGCCGCAGCATCAGGCCCAGGAGGCTAAAGCTGCCCTCGGTCAGGTCACGGTCAACTGACATGCGCCGGCCGCTGTTGTGGCTGCTGATGTGGATGATGCCTGCGCTGGCGACAGCGCAGGACGAGCCGTTGCGCGTGGCCTATCAGGGCGAGTTGTTGTCGTTGAATCAGACGCAACTGATGAAGCGCGAACCGTTGCCAGCGTCGCTGGATGCGCCGCTGGGCAGTCTGTGGAAGTTGTTCGTCTACGCCTGGCTGGTGGATACCGGTGCGCGGGAGCCGGCTTATGAATGTCGCGGGCAGTCCAAAGAAGAAGTTTATTGCTGCTCGGCGGGCGGCAAGATCGAGCGGGATCAGGCACTGGTGAAATCCTGCGGTCTGTATTTCGACCCCGCGCGGTTGGGCATTGCAGAGACGGATTGGCGAGCGTATTGGCAGGCGCGGCAGGCACCGTCGTGGTTGCTGGATTTGCCAGCCGTGCAACCGGCAACAAGGGTTTCGGTTGCCGAGTTATTGAGCGTTCTGGCATTGCTGCCAGCGCAGGATCAGACGCGCCGCGTGCTGCTCGATGTCGTGCTGAACGCGGCGGACGGCAATGTCGTCGGCGAGTTGGGCGGGCGCCTGCGGGTGAAAACCTGGAGTTGGCTCGGCGACCAGGATGCACAATCGCGGCAAGGTGGATTCGCCGGTTGGACCGCCGACGGCACACCGATCTGGGCGGGTGGACGCGGTACCAGTCAAATGGTTCTGCGGCACTACGCTCAGGCGCTGGCCAGCGTGTTGCCGACGGCGTGGCCAGCGGACGCAGGGCGTTGTGTGGAAGTCGGGCTGTTCTCGAAATACCCGGTTTCGAAAGTTCTGGCCGGCGATCGTGTTGCCACGTCCGGGCCATTGCGCGGCGACTATCGCGTCGAATTCGCCAACGGCAACACGCTGGACATCCACAGCGACGGCGAATTGTTTCTGCTCAACGACAAACTCGTCGCAAGGCTTGATCGCGAAGAATATGTCGCCCGCGTTCTTGAGCGCGAAGCCAAACCGCAACCCGCCGAAGCCGCCAAGGCGCTAGCCGTAGCGATCCGCACTTATCTGCTGCAAAACGCCACACGCAACGGCGATTGCCTGAGCATCGACGACAGCAGCAATCGCCAGCGCGTCGCCCCGCGTCCAGCCTCGGCCGAGTCACGCAACATCGCGGCGTGGACGGCGGATCTGGTACTGGCCGGCAGCACCGTCACCTATCACTCCGACCAGCCCGGCCCGGACAAACTCGCCTGGCAGCAAGCCGTCGAGCAAGCGAACGCCGGCCAGCGCTACGACGCGATTCTGCTGCACGCCTATCCACGCGCCAGCCTCAGCCGCTGGGACAACCCGGTCGCCTCCTGCGAAGCATTACCCGCCGCGCAAGACTGGCTGCAAAAGCAGCGACGCGGCTGGCGTCCGAGGCTCGAAAGCGAAACCGGCTACAACGAAGTCAGCACTTTCGCCGTATGCAAACTTGCCTTCGGCCGGCCCTTCGTCGACCGCGAACGCCAGCGCATATACGTGCGCGGCGTGCTGAGCCTGCAGGATCGCCTCGATCTGACCCACGAATATCTGCACCTGGCCTTCGAAGCACACCCCAACGGCCAGGATGAAACCTACATCGAAGGGCTCGCCCATCACCTTTTGCTGGAATAGACCATGACACTCCGTTATCCACAGGTCTTGCTGCTGCTCTGTGCCCTCAACGTACTGCCGCAGGCTCACGCCGCCGATGGCGTCAAACTCGACACCCCGGTCGGCGGCTGGCGCAGCGGCGCACCGCAAGGCGAGGGCGAGAGCTTTCGCCAGACCGTCAACTACCCGGCCTCGTCGGTCAACACACCGCTTGGCCAGGCCAATACCGCGAGAATCAGCGGCCAGATCAAAGCCGTGCCGAAAAACAATGAACCCGGGCGCCTGATCGTCAACGGCGTCAGCATGCCGCTGAAAATCGACCCCGCCGGCGGCTTCGATCGCCCGTTCTCCTTCCCCAATGGCAGCAACAGCGTCGAAGTCCGCAGCGCCGACGGCCAGCAACGCCACCGCACGCAATTCCTCAACGCCCGCGGCGGCGCCACCCCGGCCAAACTGCGCGTGTTGCTGGCCTGGGACAGCGACGGCACCGACCTCGATCTCCATCTGATAACCCCCGACGGCGCCCACATCTGGTACGGCAACCGCAGCGCCGCCAACGGCGCCGCCCTCGACGTCGACGTCACCACCGGCTACGGCCCGGAAATCGCCGCCATGCCCGCGCCGATCAAGGGGCAGTATCTGGTGTATGTGAATTATTACGGCGGCGGGTATCGCGCGGATGACGAAGGTGGAGATGCAGCGGTGCAGGCGCTGACGACCGCGCAGGTGACGGTGATTACTGAAGAAGGCACGCCGAGCGAGAAGATGGAGACGTTTGTAGTGCCGATGCGGACGGCGGGGGAATTGACGCTGGTGAAGTCGTTCAGTTATCCGTGAGGGGAATTTGTCCAACGGGTTGTTGGACAAATTCAGCAACTGTAGCTGGGCGCTCGAACAGCTTACAGATCAGCCAGACTGACCTGCATTCGCTGAGGAGCGGCGAGGCGCTCGTGAACGATGGCGGCAAGTTCGTCATCTTCTTCACTGGCCAACTTATCTTCTGCAGGCGGCTCGCCTCGTTCGGCGGCGCGCTTCAGCGCGTCCTCAATGGGGAATGAGGTTTTGGGCATTTGGTGTTTCCTGCGATATTTGGCGGGACGGTAACCAGTGCATTGGGCGCTATACAAGCTGGAATGCAATTTCAGCAATGGATATGGTTTGTTGCAGGCATTAAAAAGCCGGCTTGTGGCCGGCTTCTCGGGGACTGGCTTGGTTTATTTTTGGTAAACCGCGCCAGCCTTCAAAACGTACATCCGGATCTGCGTCCGGCTGTGGGACTTGGTCAGACGTTGGTCTGCCGCGTCGGGCGTCATCCGAGCCGCTGGGCGGGTCGATGCGCGAATGTGGGGCGCAGGATACTGAGTTTTGCTTTGGATTCCCAGTCTCAAGTGCGGTTTAGAGCGACTGAAGCGCTACAAACTCCGGATTTGTACCGGTTGTCAGGGCCTTTTCGCGGGCAAGCCCGCTCCCACAGGTTCTGGCAAACAATCACAGAAACGGCACCACCGGCCGGCGCTTGCCCAGTGTCGACCACCAGAACACCCAGCCAAGAATATGAATCCGCTGCTCTTCGATCTGCGCTGGCCGGAAGACCTCGTCGGGGTATTCGGCGCTGTTGTGGCTGCGCATGCGCAGGCCGTTGCCGGGCATGCGGTGCAGGTATTTGATGCGCAGCATGCCGTCGTGCTCTACGGCGTAGATTTCGCCGTCGACGACCTGGGTCAGGCCGCGGTCGATGGCGACGATGGAGCCGTCTTCGATGCGATCGGCCATGCTGTTGCCGATCATGTGCGCGCAGATGGCGTTGGCGTGCTGGATGTCGAGTTGATCGAGGTGGGCGCGGGGCAGGCGCAGGGATTGGTCGGGGTCGAGGATGACGTGGGTTTTACCGTCGCCGTTGGCGATCGGGGTTTCCTTGAAAAATGCCAGGTCGATGTCGCTGGGGTTGATGACGGTGTAGACGCCGCAGATGGCCTGGGCATCGAACGTGTCGCCATTGCTGGCGGGTGGGTGCAGGCGCGCGACCTCCTTGACGCCTTCCCCGGTTTTCAGCCATTCACTATTGACCGACAACAGGCGTGAGACTTCTTCCATGCGATACGCCGGGACGCCCCGGGTGTACCAGTTATGAACGTTTTGGGCTTCCGTGCCCCAGAACCTTGCGAAATCCGTGGTGCTGATGTTCGCTGCTTCCAGGAGTGCCTTGAATCGTGGACCGCTAGTGTTCTTTCTCATAAACACGGAGTCTACGGCCGGACTAGAGCGGTTTGAATAAACCGGGCGTTCAAAAAAAGCCTGTATTTTGCGACGGGATGTAAGACGTACTTGTGGGAAATTAAACAGATTAAAACTGCATGTAGGAATTTAAACGGTTTGTTTAGTCGGGCTTTTTCAAGAGCCCCTCACCCCAACCCTCTCCCGGAGGGAGAGGGGGCCGACCAAGGTGTATTTCGAGTTACATAGACCTGAACAACCGAGTCGATTATGCAGACGCCAATAACAAAAAACCCCGGAAATCCGGGGTTTTTTCAAGCGTCACGCAAGGCGCAATTGCTTAGCCCTTGTAGGCGGCAACCGACTTGGTGATCGCTTCGCGGGCGGCGTCTGCGCCGGCCCAGCCTTCGATCTTGACCCACTTGCCCTTCTCGAGATCCTTGTAGTTCGCGAAGAAGTGCTCGATCTGCTGGATCAGCAGGGGTGGCAGGTCGGTGTATTCCTTCACGTCGACGTACAGCTGCGACAGCTTGTCATGTGGCACGGCGATGACTTTGGCATCGCCGCCGCCGTCGTCGGTCATGTTCAGGATGCCGACTGGACGCGCGCGGATCACCGAGCCTGGAGCAACCGGGTAAGGGGTTACGACCAGCACGTCGAGGGGATCACCGTCGTCAGCCAGGGTGTTCGGGATGTAACCGTAGTTGGCCGGGTAGAACATTGGGGTGGCCATGAAACGGTCAACGAACAGGCAATCGCTGTCTTTGTCGATTTCGTATTTGATCGGCGCGTGGTTGGCCGGGATCTCGATCGCGACGTAGATGTCGTTCGGCAGGTCTTTGCCAGCCGGAATCTTGCTGTAGCTCATTGGGCGTTGCCCCCGTAGTTGACCAAAAACACTTGGCCGGATTGACCAAAAAGTGGCGGCGATTATAGGCACATTCCTACGCCGACGCCACGTACCAGAAGTCGTGCAGAGCTCAGTCGTGCGCCTGATAGACCGGGTCTGTGGCCTGAAGTTGCCGCAGTCTGCCCAACGGATCCTGCCGGTAGAAAAGCTGCAGTTGCAAGTAGACCTGTGGATAAGCCTCATGCAGCAGATCCGGGGCGCTGAAGAAGTATTCGCTGGTGACGGCGAAGAACTCCGCCGGGTTCTCGGCGGCATAGGGATCGATGGCGGTTTCGGTGTCGGGATCGTGGTCGAGTTGGCGGTTGAGGTCGTCGTAAGCGGCCTGCATCACTTTGGCCCAGTCGCTGACGCGCATGTCGGTGTGCAGTGGCGGCAGGCCGTTGGCGTCGCCGTTGAGCATATCGAGCTTGTGCGCCAGCTCGTGGATCACCAGGTTGTAGCCTTCCCAGCCACCGCTGGCCTGTACGCCGGGCCAGGCGAGAATCACCGGCCCCTGCTGCCAGGCTTCACCGCTGTGTTCACCGTCCCACTCATGCTCGACGCCGCTGGCATCGCGATGGCGTTGCGGGCTGAGGAAGTCGTCCGGGTACAGCACGATCTCGTGGAAACCCTGGTACCAGTTGAGATCACCGAGATGCATCAGCGGCAACTGTGCTTGCGCGGCGAGCAGCAGGCGTTGCTCCTGATGCAGTTCGACACCGGGCAGGGCGGTCAGGTGTTTGTCGTCGAGAAACAGCACGCAGGCTTCGCGCAACCACTGGTCTTCAGCAGCGCTGATGCCATCGAGGAAGGAGAGTTGATGGCGCACCCGTTGCCACAGGTCGTCGGCAATCGGGTGCCTGGCCAGGAGGCGCCGGCGTCGCCAGGCGCTCAGTGACCACATCGGATCAGTGCGATTGCACTTTGGTGCCGCCGAACCGGCTGCGCACCACGCCGATGATCATCGGCACCAGCGACAGCAGAATGATTGCCACCACCAGCAGCGAGAGGTTTTTCTTGATGAACGGCACGTTGCCGAAGAAGTAACCCAGAGTGACCAGACCGCCGACCCAGAGGATGGTGCCGAGCACGCTGAAGCCGAAGAAACGCGGGTACGGCATCCGCGCCACGCCCGCGACGAACGGCGCGAAGGTGCGGATGATCGGCAGGAAGCGCGCCATGGTCACGGTCTTGCCGCCGTGCTTGTCGTAGAAGTCGTGGGTTTTTTGCAGGTAATCGCGACGGAAGATTTTCGAGTTCGGGTTGCTGAACAGCTTCTCCCCGGCCGTGCGTCCTATCACGTAGTTGGTACTGTCGCCCATGATCGCCGCCAGCATCAGCAGGCCACCGAGCAGCACCGGATCCATGCCGCCGCCGGCCGCCACCGCGCCAGCGATGAACAGCAGCGAGTCACCCGGCAGGAACGGCATCACCACGAGCCCGGTTTCACAGAAGATCACCATAAACAGGATGGCGTAGATCCATGGCCCATAGTTGTTCACCAGCAAATCGAGATACACATCGAGATGCAGGATAAGGTCGAGCGGGTTGAAATCCATGGGGGCACCTGTATGACGGCCCGACTCGGCAGGCCTGTGCGGATGACTTCGTGTAAGCCTACAGCGGGGTGTAGTTTTTCTTACAAGCCGGAAAGATCGGGATTATACGGTCTGAGCGATGAAAAGCGCGTCGGTTTTGTAGCGGGGAGTGTCGCGAAGTGAGCAATTGTCAGGGAAAAGGTGGCCGTGGCGAGGGAGCGAACTCCCTCATCACCGAAGCCGTTGGAGTCAGAGCTCGTCGCTGATCGGCAGTACGTAGTTCTTGAACTCGGTGTCTTCCTTGAAGCCGATCGATTCGTAGGTTTTCTGCGCCACTTCGTTGTTCGCGCTGGTCGAGACGCGCATGCGCACGGCCTGGGTTTCCTTGGCCATTTTCTTCGCGGTACGGATCAGATTGTCGGCGACCAGTTGCCGGCGCGCGTCTTCAGCAACGTAGATATCGTTGAGAATCCACACGCGTTTGAGCGACAACGAAGAGAAGCTCGGATAGAGCTGGCAGAAACCCATGAGTTTCTTGTCGTCATCGTCGGCCAGGGCCAGATAGATTACCGACTCTTTGCGGCGCAAGCGCTTTTCGAGGAACGCGCGGGAGGAATCCGGGTAAGGCAGGGAGCCGTAGAACTCGCGATATTTGACGAACAAAGGAGTCAGCAAATCCAGATGTTCGAGGGTCGCTTGAATAATCCGCATGATAGGTCTCGTCTTCAAGTGGCTGTCTTCAACTGCTCTGACGGCGATGGGAAACCCGGGCGGCCGTGCGTCGATCCTGCCTGAAAGCAGCGCAGAAAGGCAATGCGGAAACGGTTCAGGCTGGCGGTGGATCGAGCAGGAAGTTGCCTTTCATGTCGACAGCGTCGTCCGCCTCCAATGTGTGCAGCTGAGCTTCATCCTTCAGGTTGACCCCCGACAGCTGGCGCCGACAGGCCTCGCGCATCAGATACAGCAAGCGATGCGCCGCCATGCCGTAGCTCAAACCTTCAAGCCGAACATTGGAAATGCAGTTGCGATACGCGTCGGTGAGGCCGACCTTCGGCGCGTAGGTGAAATACAGCCCGAGGCTGTCCGGTGAACTCAAGCCCGGGCGCTCGCCGATCAGCATCACCACCATTTTCGCCCCGAGCAGTTGGCCGATCTCGTCACCGATGGCGACGCGACCCTGTTTCACCAGCACCACCGGCGCCACGGACCAGCCGTCGCCGCTCATCTGTTCTTCCAGGCGTGTCAGGAACGGCAGCGTGTGCCGATGCACCGCCAGCGCCGACAGGCCATCCGCGACGACCATCACCAGATCGACCCCGCCCGGGTGTTGGCTGGCGTAATCGCGCAAGGTCTGCGCCGATTCATCGCTGAGCTTGCGCCCCAGGTCCGGGCGTTGCAGATAGGTGTGTCGGTCCGGCGCGGCGCTTTGCAGCGCCAGGGTTTCCCGCCCGCGCTCGCTCAGTTGTGCGCTGATTTCGCTGTGATCGAAGGCCAGATGCACGGCATCACGGGCCTGGGCGTGGGCAAACTGAAAATCCAGCTGCGCCCGCGTCGGCAGGCTGGTGCCGGTGCGGCCCAGGGCAATCCGCGCCGGGGTCAGACGGCGCAGTTCCAGCCAGGGGTTTTGCGGATCGACCGGTGGTTTTTCCATAAGACTTATCCCAAGTGCGCCAAGGCCTGGCGGAAGGCCGGCGGCAGGTTGTTACCGAAGCGAACCTTGCCGTCCGCCTGAGTGAAGATGCCCATGTTGGCCAGCCATTGCTCGAACTCCGGCGCCGGTTTCAGGCCCAGGGTCTGGCGGGCGTACAAGGCGTCGTGAAACGAAGTGGTCTGGTAATTGAGCATGATGTCGTCGGAGCCGGGGATGCCCATGATGAAGTTGATCCCGGCGACGCCGAGCAACGTCAGCAGGGTATCCATGTCGTCCTGGTCGGCTTCGGCGTGGTTGGTGTAGCAGATGTCGCAGCCCATCGGCACGCCGAGCAGCTTGCCGCAGAAGTGATCTTCAAGGCCGGCGCGGATGATCTGCTTGCCGTTGTAGAGGTATTCCGGGCCGATAAATCCTACGACGGTGTTCACCAGGAACGGCTTGAAATGTCGCGCCACGGCGTAGGCCCTTGTCTCGCAAGTCTGTTGATCTATGCCGTGGTGGGCGTTGGCCGACAGCGCGCTGCCTTGACCGGTTTCGAAATACATCAGGTTCTGCCCGAGGGTGCCGCGCTTGAGACTCAGGCCGGCGTCGTAGCCTTCCTGCAACACGTTGAGGTTGATGCCGAAACTGGCGTTGGCCGCCTCAGTGCCGGCAATCGACTGGAACACCAGATCCAGCGGCACGCCACGGTTGATCGCCTCGATCGAGGTGGTGACGTGGGTCAGCACGCAGGCTTGAGTCGGGATGTCGTAGCGCTGGATGATTGCGTCGAGCATCTCTAGCATCGCGCAGATCGAAGCGATGCTGTCAGTGGCCGGGTTGACGCCGATCATCGCATCGCCGTTGCCGTAGAGCAGGCCGTCGAGAATGCTCGCGGCGATGCCGGACGGCTCGTCAGTCGGGTGGTTGGGTTGCAGGCGGGTCGACAGGCGCCCGCGCAAACCGAGGGTGCCGCGAAATTGGGTGACCACGCGGATTTTCTGCGCGACCAGCACCAGATCCTGTACACGCATGATTTTCGACACGGCGGCGACCATTTCCGGGGTCAGGCCGGGGGCGAGGGCGCGCAGGCTGGTTTCGTCCGCCGCGTCACTCAGCAGCCAGTCGCGAAAGCCGCCAACGGTGAGGTGACTGACCACGGCGAAGGCTTGTTTGTCGTGGGTGTCGATGATCAGTCGAGTGACTTCATCGGCTTCGTAGGGAATCAGCGCTTCCTGCAGGAAGTGCGTGAGCGGGATGTCCGCCAGGGCCATTTGCGCGGCCACCCGTTCGCCGTCGTTGAGCGCGGCGATCTCGGCGAGAAAGTCCCCCGAGCGGGCGGGGCTGGCCTTGGCCATGACGTCTTTGAGGCTGTCGAAGCGGTAAGTCTGCGCGCCGACCGTGTGAGCAAAACTGGCCATTAAGCGTTCTCCGTGACGGCGCAGAATGCGTCTGCGCCGTGGTTTTCGACAATCAGTGCAAGGCTTGTTCAGCTTTTTGAATCGCCGCGAATTCTTCTTCCGGCGTGCCTGCTACCAAGTGATGCCGACTGTAGAAAGCAAAGTAAGCAATTAACACTCCATAGATGATCGCGGCGCCGATCACCACCCGTGGATCGACGAGGAAACCCGCCACCACGGCGATGCACGCCAATACCAGCGCCACAGCCGAGGTGAAAATGCCGCCCGGCGTGCGATACGGCCGGTCCATTTTGGGGCGCCGGATACGCAGGGTGATGTGCGCGGCCATCATCAGCACATAGGAAATGGTCGCGCCGAACACCGCGACCAGAATCAGCAAATCGCCCTGGCCGGTCAGCGACAGACCAAAGCCGATGATGCCGGGAATCACCAGAGCCAGCACCGGTGCCTTGCTCTTGTTGGTCTGCGACAGTTTGCGCGGCAGATAACCGGCCCGCGACAGCGCGAAGATCTGCCGCGAGTAGGCGTAGATGATCGAGAAGAAACTGGCAATCAGCCCAGCCAGACCGACAAGGTTGACGAAGCTGCCCATCCAGGTCGAGCCACCGTAGGCTTTGCTCAGTGCTTCGACCAGTGGATTACCGGAGGTCAGCAGCGAATTCGCACCAGCGCCGCCGGGACCGACGATCAGAATCAGCAGGGCAAACATCAGCAGCACCAGCATTGCCCCTATCAGGCCACGCGGCAGATCGCGCTTGGGGTTTTTGGTTTCTTCTGCGGCCAATGGCACGCCTTCGACGGCGAGGAAAAACCAGATCGCATAGGGAATCGCCGCCCACACGCCGACGTAGCCGAACGGCAGAAACGGGCTGGCACCGACCGCAGTGGTCACCGGGATGTCGAGCAGGTTGGCAACGTCGAAGTGCGGCACCATCGCCACCAGAAACACCCCCAGCGCCAGCGCGGCGACGGCGGTAATGATGAACATCAGCTTGAGCGCTTCGCCGACCCCGAAAATGTGGATGGCGATGAAGATGATGTAGAACGCCAGATAGATCATCCAGCCGCCAATACCGAACAGCGACTCGCAGTAGGCACCGATGAACACCGCGATGGCGGCGGGGGCGATGGCGTATTCGATGAGGATCGCGGTGCCGGTGAGAAACCCGCCCCACGGCCCGAACGCACTGCGGGCGAAACCGTAGCCGCCGCCAGCGGTGGGAATCATCGACGACAATTCGGCCAGGGAAAAACACATGCACAGGTACATGGTCGCCATCAGCAGCGTGGCGAGAAACATCCCGCCCCAGCCACCCTGGGCGAGGCCGAAATTCCAGCCGGCGTAGTCGCCGGAAATCACATAAGCGACGCCGAGGCCCACCAGCAGGACCCAGCCGGCGGCGCCTTTTTTCAGTTCGCGTTGTTGGAAATAATCGGTGCCGACTTTTTCGAAGTCGACGGAGGAGCCGGTCGCCGGAGCGCCGGCCGGGGATTCGCTTGGCATAGGGTTCACCATTTTTATTGTTTTATTGGCCCGGCTACAGCCAGGAACCTGATCGTTCCCACGCGCAGCATAGGAATGTATCAACGGACGCTCCGCGTTCGGCTTTGAAGGAACGCGGAGCGTCCCGGGCTGGATTCCCACGCAGAGCGTGGGAACGATCAGCATCGCAGGATCAGAAGAATCCCAACGGATTGATGTCGTAGCTCACCAGCAGGTTCTTGGTCTGCTGATAATGGTCGAGCATCATTTTGTGGGTTTCACGCCCGACGCCGGACTTCTTGTAACCGCCGAACGCGGCATGCGCCGGGTACAGGTGGTAGCAGTTGGTCCACACGCGACCGGCCTTGATCGCCCGGCCCATCCGGTAGGCGCGGTTGATGTCGCGGGTCCACAGGCCGGCGCCGAGGCCGAACTCGGTGTCGTTGGCAATCGCCAGGGCTTCGGCTTCGTCCTTGAAGGTGGTGATGCTCACCACCGGGCCGAAGATTTCTTCCTGGAACACGCGCATCTTGTTGGTGCCCTTGAGCAGGGTCGGCTGGATGTAATAACCGGTGGCCAGGCTGCCCTCGAGTTTTTCCACCTTACCGCCGGTCAGCAGTTCCGCACCTTCGCCCTTGGCGATTTCCAGGTACGAGAGGATCTTGTCGAATTGCTGCTCCGATGCCTGGGCGCCGACCATGGTGTCGGTGTCCAGCGGGTCGCCACGTTTGATCTGGCTGACTTTCTTCATCACTGCCTGCATGAATTCGTCGTAGATCGATTCCTGCACCAGCGCGCGGGAAGGGCAGGTGCACACTTCGCCCTGGTTGAAGAACGCCAGCACCAGGCCTTCGGCAGCCTTTTCGATGAAGCTCGGCTCGGCCTGCATGATGTCTTCGAAGAAGATGTTCGGCGACTTGCCGCCCAGTTCCACGGTCGACGGAATGATGTTTTCCGCTGCGCATTTCATGATGTGCGAGCCGACCGGGGTCGAGCCGGTGAAAGCAATTTTGGCGATGCGCTTGCTGGTCGCCAGCGCTTCGCCTGCCTCTTTACCGAAACCTTGCACGACATTGAGCACGCCCGGCGGCAGCAGGTCGCCGATCAGTTCCATCAGCACGCAGATGCCCAGCGGGGTTTGCTCGGCAGGCTTGAGCACCACGCAGTTACCGGCGGCCAGCGCTGGCGCGAGTTTCCACGCGGCCATCAGCAGCGGGAAGTTCCACGGGATGATCTGGCCGACCACGCCCAGCGGTTCATGAATGTGATAGGCCACAGTGTTGCCGTCGATTTCCGCAGCGCTGCCTTCCTGGGCGCGCAGGCAACCGGCGAAATAACGGAAATGGTCAGCGGCGAGCGGGATGTCGGCGTTGAGGGTTTCGCGGATGGCTTTACCGTTGTCCCAGGTTTCGGTGATCGCCAGCAGTTCGAGATTCTCTTCGATGCGATCGGCGATTTTCAGCAGGATCAGCGATCGCGCCTGCACGGAAGTGGCGCCCCACGCATCGGCGGCGGCGTGGGCAGCGTCCAGCGCCTTGTCGATGTCCTCGGCGGTGGAGCGGGGGAATTCGGCGATTGGCTGGCCATTGACTGGCGAGGTATTGGTGAAGTACTGACCTTTGACCGGCGCGACGAATTCGCCGCCGATGTAGTTACCGTACTTGCTCTTGAACGAGACTTTGGCGCCGTCGGTACCGGGATGGGCGTAACGCATGATGATGTTCTCCTTGGCTTTGTACTTATTAGAGAAACGCGCAAGTGCGCTTGCTATAAGCGTAGAGCAAGGCTCGGGCCACTGCCGTGCAGGTCAGGCAAATCAAGGGCTTGGCCGGTTTGTCTCGGACGAATGGAGTGGCGCTGTGACGGTTTCGGTACAGCGCGAGTGACAGTTTGTACCGCTTGCGGCACAGCCCTTGACCGGACGGTCTTGCCGGCATTGCAATGCCGGAGCCGCTGGAGGATGCTGGGCGTCACCTCATGCTTTGGGCCATCGCGCCCCGGGGAGAACAATAAGAAATGCACGACAACCATTTGAGTCGCCATGCCCGCCAGGTTCTCACCGTCACCCAGGGCAAACCGCACCTGCACGGCCCCGGCGCCGATCCATCGATCGCCCGTTCGTGGCTGCGTTGCCTTGAGGACTATCACCTCGATCCTTCTGTGACCATGGCGCCGACCGTGCTCGAGCATGGCCGAGTACTGGAAAGTCGCGAACGTCTGCAACAAGTGCTGCAAATCGCCGGCACCGAGATGACTAGCCTGCATCAGCAACTCTCCGGTGCCGGCCATGCGGTGCTGCTGACTGACGCGCGCGGTGTGATCCTCAATTGCGTCACCGCGCCGGCCGAACGGAAGATTTTCGAGCGCGCCGGGCTCTGGCTCGGCGCCGACTGGAGCGAAGCCTGCGAAGGCACCAACGGCATCGGCACCTGTCTGGTCGAGCGTCAGGCGCTGACCATTCACCAGGACGAGCATTTTCGCGGCCGCCATACCGGGCTGACCTGTTCGGCGAGCCCGGTGTTCGATCCCCATGGTGAATTGCTGGCGGTACTCGATGTGTCCTCGGCAAGGCCAGACGTTTCACGGCAAAGTCAGTTCCACACCATGGCGCTGGTCAATCTGTCGGCGAAGATGATCGAGAGCTGCTACTTCCTGCGCTGTTTCGATAATCAATGGTTGCTGCGTTTTCATCTGCAGGCCGAGTCCGTCGGCCTGTTCAGCGAAGGGCTGCTGGCGTTTGACGGCGAAGGGCGGATCAGCGCAGTCAACCAGAGTGCGCTGAACCTGCTCGGGCATATTCGCGGTGGTTTGCTCGGTAAACCGGTGGAAGCGTTTTTCGATTGTTCGCTGGATGACCTGCTAGGGCGGGCGAGTGCCAACGCCAGCGCCAGTTGGCCGCTGCGCACCCGTGATGGCCGGCATCTGTTTGCCGTGTTGCGCGGCGAATCGCGCAAGCCGATGGCCATCGTTCCAACGCCAATCGCTGCTCCAGCGCCACGCCTGTCCGGCATCTGCCTCGGCGATGAAGCGTTGCAGGCGGAATTTCGCAAAGCCCTGCGCGTGTTCGAGCGCGACGTGCCGCTGTTGATCAACGGCGAAACCGGCTCGGGCAAGGAAGCGTTCGCCAAGGCAGTGCATCAGGCCAGCCAGCGCTGCGGCAACGCTTTTGTCGCACTCAATTGCGCGGCCATTCCGGAAAGCCTGATCGAGAGCGAATTGTTCGGTTATCGCGGCGGCAGCTTCACCGGCGCACGCAAGGACGGCATGCGCGGCAAGCTGCAACAGGCAGATGGCGGCACCTTGTTCCTCGACGAAATCGGCGACATGCCACTGGCGTTGCAGACGCGTTTGCTGCGGGTGCTGGAAGATCGGCAAGTGGTGCCGATTGGCGGTGAACCGCAAGCGGTGGACGTGCGCATCATCAGTGCGACGCACCGCAATTTGCTCGAACGAGTCGAGGACGGCAGTTTCCGTGAAGACCTGTATTACCGCTTGAACGGGCTGGAAGTGGCGTTGCCGGCATTGCGCGAGCGCAGTGATAAATCGCAGTTGCTGGATTTTCTGCTGGCCGAGGAGGCAGGGGGCGAAACGATTCTGATCGACGAACCGGCGCGGCAGGCGTTGTTGGCATTCAACTGGCCGGGCAATGTGCGGCAGTTGCGCAATGTCCTGCGCACCCTGGCGGCGTTGTGTGATGGCGGGCGGGTCGGCGTTGAGGATTTACCGGTGATGATTCGGCAGGCGCGGCCGGCGGTTGTGGCGGCGCAGATCGCCGCCCAGCCACTGGACGACGCCGAGCGTCTTGCATTGCTCAATGCGCTGGAGCAGACGCGCTGGCACATGACCCATACAGCGCAGCAACTGGGCGTAAGCCGCAACACCCTTTATAGAAAACTGCGTAAACACGGAATTGAGCGGCGTGTCAGCTGAAAGCCCTCACCCTAACCCTCTCCCAGAGGGAGAGGGGACTGACCGAGGTGTTTTGGCGATTTACGCCGACCTGAAATATCGAGCCGAACTAAAAATTTGAAAGCGACCGAGATCGGCTCCCTCTCCCTCCGGAGAGGGCTGGGGTGAGGGGCTGCGGTCTGAAGCCGTGCGCAGATGTAGCCGCCAACCCGTCTCCATCCTTCAGCTAAAGAGTGCCATTTCCCCCTCCCTACGCTAACCTGCGGCCATGTTTTACGAGGTCGACTATGCACATTCATATTCTGGGTATCTGCGGGACTTTCATGGGCTCGATGGCGGTGTTGGCCAAAGAGCTGGGTCATCACGTCACCGGCTCCGACGCCAACGTCTATCCGCCGATGAGCACGCAGCTCGAGGCCCAGGGCATTCAGCTGACGCAGGGTTATGACCCGGCACAGCTCGATCCGGCGCCGGATCTGGTGGTAATCGGCAATGCCATGTCCCGTGGCAACCCGGCGGTGGAATATGTGCTGAACAAAGGCCTGCCGTACGTCTCCGGCCCGCAGTGGCTGGCTGACCACGTGCTGCAAGGTCGCTGGGTATTGGCCGTGGCCGGTACGCATGGCAAAACCACCACGAGCAGCATGCTTGCCTGGGTGCTGGAACATGCCGGGATGAGCCCGGGTTTCCTCATCGGCGGCGTGCCGCAGAATTTCTCGGTGTCGGCGCGCCTGGGCGGTACGCCGTTCTTTGTGATCGAGGCTGACGAATACGACAGCGCCTTTTTCGACAAGCGTTCGAAATTCGTTCACTACCGTCCGCGCACTGCGATCCTCAACAATCTTGAGTTCGATCACGCCGACATCTTCCCTGATCTACCAGCAATCGAGCGTCAGTTTCATCACTTGGTGCGCACCATTCCGAGCGAAGGGCTGGTCATCCACCCGACCACCGAGCCGGCCTTGCAGCGCGTGATCGAGATGGGTTGCTGGACCCCGGTGCAAACCACCGGCGCCGGCGGTCAGTGGCAGGTAAAACTACTGAGCGAGGACGGTTCGGCGTTCGAAGTGATGTTCGAAGGCGTGTCCCAGGGCACCGTCGAGTGGGAATTGACCGGTCAACACAACGTCGCCAATGCCTTGGCCGCGCTGGCTGCGGCGCGTCACGTTGGCGTGGTGCCATCGATGGGCATCGCCGGGTTGAGCGCGTTCAAGAACGTCAAACGACGCATGGAGAAAGTCGCCGAGGTGCGCGGCATCACCATTTACGACGACTTCGCTCACCACCCGACCGCCATCGCCACCACGCTTGATGGCCTGCGCAAACGCATCGGCGACGCGCCACTGATTGCGATCATCGAGCCGCGCTCCAATTCGATGAAGCTCGGCGCCCACCGTGACGGTTTGCCGGACAGTGTGGTCGATGCCGATCAAGTGATCTGGTATGCCCCGGCCAATCTCGGTTGGGATCTCGGCGCCACCGCAGCGTTATGCACCGTGCCGTCCATCGTCAGCGATTCGCTGGAAGGCATCATCGAGCGCGTGAAGAGCCAGGCGCAGCCCGGTACTCACGTGGTGATCATGAGCAACGGCGGCTTCGGCGGCCTGCACGGCAAGCTTGCCGAGGCACTGCAATGAACAGTTTTTCCCAGGCCGGCGGCCCGGAACGCATCACCCTGGCGATGACCGGCGCATCGGGCGCGCAGTACGGCTTGCGCCTGCTCGATTGCCTGGTGCGCGAAGATCGCGAAGTGCACTTCCTGATCTCCAAGGCGGCGCAACTGGTAATGGCCACCGAGACCGATGTGTCCCTGCCGAACAAGCCGCAGATGATGCAGGCCTTTCTGACCGAATACACCGGCGCCGCTGCCGGGCAGATTCGCGTGTATGGCAAGGAAGACTGGATGTCGCCGGTGGCTTCGGGCTCCGGCTCGCCGGCAGCCATGGTGGTGGTGCCGTGTTCGACCGGCACGCTGTCGGCGATTGCCACCGGCGCCTGCAACAACCTGATCGAACGCGCGGCGGACGTTACGCTGAAAGAGCGCCGCCAGTTGATTCTGGTGCCGCGCGAGGCGCCGTACTCGAGCATTCATCTGGAGCACATGCTCAAGCTGTCGAATCTGGGCGTGACGATACTGCCGGCCTCGCCGGGCTTCTATCACCAGCCGCAGACCATCGATGATCTGATCGACTTCGTTGTGGCGCGGATCCTCAATCTGCTCGGCATCCCGCAGGACATGCTGCCGCGTTGGGGCGAGCATCACTTGAGCAGCGATGAATAAGCTGCTGGTGCTTGTGCTGGCCCTGCAATTGGGTGGATGCGCTACCGTGCGCACGCTGGATGCGGCCAAACCCGGCGCGCCGGTGGTGTATGCCGGGACGCGGCTGGATTTGTATGCGTTGAACGGCGGGTGTTGTGCGATGGACCGGTTCGGTGCCGAGGCGCCGAGCTATCCGGGAGTGGACCTGCCGGCCAGCGCGTTGCTCGATACGCTGTTGTTACCGTTGTCGTTGCTGACGGTGATTGGAGTAGGTTTTCAAGCGACTGGTGGATTGTAGCGACTGATCGTTCCCACGCTCTGCGTGGTAACGCATCCTGTGACGCTCCGCGTCACGCTTTTTAGGACGCAGAGCGTCCATGGCTGCATTCCCACGCAGAGCGTGGGAACGATCATCATGGGTGGATGGATTATTTGCCGAGCTTCCTCAGTTCATCCGATTCGATCACCCGCACCCCATCCTGTTCTTCCAGCGCCAGGCGCCACATCGCTCGCGCCAACTGGCACGCTTCGATGCCGTGATATTTCCCCGGAATCAGCTTCGATAACGGCCCGGCCAGTTGCTCGACCAGGCGTGGTTCGGTGCGTTCGCCAAGCAACAGCGAGGGTCGGCAAATGGTCAGCTGCGGCCAGTTCTGCGCGCGCAGGGCCTGTTCCATTTCACCTTTGACCCGGTTGTAGAACACCGAGGAATTCGGATCGGCGCCAATCGCACTGATCACGATCAGGTGCCGCGCGCCCATTTCCCGCGCGCGCTTGGCAAACGCCACGACCATGTCCAGATCGACTGCGCGAAAGGCTTCTTCGGAGCCGGCCTGCTTGATAGTGGTGCCGAGGCAGCAGTAGGCGATATCGACCCGGCCACTGAGCTGCGGCAGAAACGCCTGCGGGTCACCGACCGGGTTTTCCAGATGCGGATGCTCGGCCAGCGGCCGGCGCGAAGGGGCGAGGACACGGGTAATGGTTGGTTCGTTGAGCAAACGGTCGAGCAGATGTTCACCGGTCAGTCCGGTGGCTCCGGCAAGCAATACGTGCTGAGGCGTCAAGTACATAGTGTCTCTCCCTTGATACTGTTCAGCTTAGTTGCCTTTTTTCGCCGCGTCGTTCAATGCGCTGCTTTGCAACGCTTTGCGCGCCTGCTGTTTTCGCAGCAGCTGCCAATGCGACAGCACGGTTTTCGGCGCCCAGATCTGCGGCTCCGAGGCTTCGAAGCCGTCGGCCAGCTCACGTTCGGCGACGGTGGCCTTGGCCAGTTTGAATGCCTGCTCAAGGTCGTCGGTCTGGTTCAGTGCCTGGGCAAACAGCGCATCGCCGAAATAAGTGAAGTTGGCTTCTTCCGAGCAACCGAACGACACCCGATCGGCGCGCGAGGCAGTCATGATCAGCGTGCGTTCGTCCTTCAGCGCCGGGATAAATCCACCGGAATAGCACGAGGAAATCACGATGACCTTGTCGCGATGCTTCAGCGGCGCGAGCACGGCGGCGAGTTCATCGGCGGGCAGGTCGGCCAGCTCCATGCGCGGCTGATCGAGCACCAGTTCATGTTCGGCGGTGCCGTGGCTGGTCAGATAAATGAACAGCAGGTCTTCCGGCCCGCTGCGTTCGGCAAGGGCTTGCGCGGCGCGGCGCAGGTTTTCGCGGGTGGCCATCGGCCGGTCGCCGAGATGATCGCGATGATTGACCAGGCGGATCTGGCCGTAGGCGCCGAAGCGCGTACTGAGCATGTTGGCGACGTAATCGGATTCACGCAGGAACACGCTTTGCTTGCCGTCGCCACCGAGGGTCAGGGTGTACAACTCGACTGCCGGAGTCGAAGCGGGGATCGCCGCCAGTGCCTCGTCGAGCAGACGACCCTGGGCGAGCAGACCGAGTTCGAGAGTGTCGGGCAGCAACTTGCCGTCGGCGTCACGTACGCGTTGGCCGTTGATCCAGGTGCCGCTGAGCACGCTGCCATCGGTCAGCACCAGAGTACCGCGTCCTGAATAGCTGTCGTTGTCGAAGCCGCCGATGTAGAAGCTGCCATCGGCGAGGTTCAAACGGCCCTGGCCGGTGAAGCGCCAGTCATTGAACACACCGATGTAATGGCTGCCATCAGCGCCGATCAGTTCGCCCTTGCCGGTCAGCGCGCCTTCCTTGAACTGGCCGAGCCAGACGTCGCCGTCGGCGTTCTCGTAGCGGCCTTTGCCGTGCAATTGATTGTTCTTGAAGCCGCCGAAGTAGATATCGCCGTCGGCGCTGTTGTAAGTGCCGTTGCCTTCCAGTTGACCGTTGACGAAATGGCCCGTGAACGAATTGCCGCTGGCATCGCCGCGCTGGCCTTCGCCGTTGGGTTTGCCGTGGGCGAACTGGCCTTGATAGGAGCTGCCGTCGTCCATTTCCAGACGGCCGAGGCCGGAATACTGGTCAGCCTTGAACTCGCCGCGATAGGTCATGCCGTTTTCTTTCAGCGTACCTTCGCCATCGCGCCGGCCCTGCTTGAAACCACCGGTATAACTGCTGGCATTGGTGCTCAGGCTGCCCTGTCCATCAAACAGACCTTGCTGGAACTGGCCGCGATAGACCTCGCCATTGCTGCCATGCCATTCGCCCTGCCCGTGCCACTGCCCCTTGTCGAACTCTCCGGCGTACCAACTGCCGTTGGGGTAGTCGACGCGGCCCTGACCTTGCAGCAAGCCGTCGACCAGTTCACCGCGATAGCGACCGCCATCGGGCAGGCGCGCATCCGGCGGCAACAGCGATTCGCCGTCGCCGCAAGCGGTGAGCATCAGGGTCAGGGCAAGGGGTGCAAGTCGAGCGATTGAGCGCATAGCGGGATCCGGGCAATTAGGCGACCGAGTATGCCGCAGCTATGCGTCGCATATATACAGACGTGACGCGAAACAGCGTGCGCTGCTTCGCATCCGGGATGATCAGACGAAGCAGAGTGACAGCGGCTCGGCGATGTAGGCCGGTTTGTCCGAGCCTTCTATCTCCAGTGTCGCGGTGGCCTTGAGCAGCCACTGGCCGGGTTTTTTCTCGGTCACTTCGACCATGTCGACCTTCAGTCGGACTTTCGAATTGACCTTGACCGGCTGGATGAAACGCACGCTGTCCAGGCCATAGTTGACGACCATCTTCACGCCTTCGGGCAGCACGAGGATGTCTTCCATCAGTTTCGGCATCAGCGACAGCGACAGGAAACCATGGGCAATCGTGCTGCCAAACGGCGTTTGCGCAGCCTTGACCGGATCGACGTGAATGAACTGAAAATCACCAGTGGCTTCGGCGAACAGGTTGATGCGCTCCTGATCGATGGTGAGCCATTCGGAACGTCCAAGTTCCTTGCCGACATAATCTTTGAGCTCTGCAACGGGAACATAGGGCATTGAGACTCTCCTTGGGTTCATCGGTTTTATAGTTTTTCAGGGGGCGGATTTGACCGGCCTGCGAACCACTGTAGATCATCATGGCGATTTGCTCAGGTCAACCGACCATGCTTTTGGCGAATGCCGGTCCATAGCGCCGGCATGCTTATAATGCCGAGCCCCTGCTGGGTGAAATAGAAGACGGAGATGTCAGATGTTGTTACGTGGCCTGACCCTGCTGGTGCTGTTCCAACTGCTCGGCACGGCGCTCAATCATTTGCTGTTGCCGATATTGCCGGGGCCGATCATCGGGCTGCTGCTGTTGCTGGTGTTCCTGATCATTCGCGGTGAAGTCGGCGAGCCGCTGAATCAGGCAGCGGGCAGCCTGCTGCGTTATCTGCCGTTGCTGCTGGTGCCGCCGGCGGTGGGCGTGATGGTGTATGCCACGGCGATTGCCGCCGATTTCTGGGCGATCGTCGGCGCGCTGGTGGTCTCGCTGATCCTGTCGATGGCGTTTGCCGGCGTGCTCATGCAGCGGCTGGTCAAACGTCACGCGCCGCCGGCGGAGGAATCCTGATGCTGTTCGACTGGCAAGGCGCGTGGGCGTCGGTGATTCACCATCCGCTGTTCGGCATTGGCATCACCCTCGGTGCCTATCAACTGGTGCTGGCGGCGTTCGAGAAAACCCGCTGGATCTTTCTGCAACCGGTGCTGGTCTCCATGTTGTTGGTGATCGGTGTGCTGGTCGGCTGCGGCCTGACCTACGCGGAGTATCGCAAGAGCACCGAAATCCTCAGCATTCTGCTGGGGCCGGCCACGGTGGCGCTGGCGGTGCCGCTCTATTTGAATCTGCGGCGCATCCGGCAATTGTTCTGGCCGATTTTTACTACGCTGGTGATAGGCGGGGTGGTCGCAACGGGCATGGGCGTGGCGCTGGGCTGGTGGTTCGGTGCCGATCACATGATCCTGATGACCATGGCGCCTAAATCGGTGACGTCGCCGATCGCCATGCTGGTTGCCGAGCAGATCGGCGGTGTGGCGGCGCTGGCAGCGGTGTTTGTATTGATCACCGGGGTCATCGGCGCGATCTTCGGCCCGGCGCTGCTGACCCGCCTCGGCGTGCATAGCCCCGAAGCGCGCGGCATGGCGCTGGGCATGACCGCTCATGCGGTCGGCACGGCGGTGGCGATGCAGGAAAACGATGAGTGCGGCGCGTTCGCCGCGCTGGCAATGAGTCTGATGGGTGTGGCCACGGCGGTGTTCCTGCCGTTGGCGGTGTCGATGGTGGTGTAAGGAAATGTCTATGAGTCTGCCGCTTTTTCCGCTGAACACGGTGCTGTTCCCCGGCTGCAACCTCGATCTGCAGATCTTCGAGGCGCGCTACCTCGACATGATCGGCCGCTGCATGAAACAGGGCGTCGGCTTCGGGGTGGTGTGCATCCTTGAGGGCAGCGAAGTCGGCGTCGCGCCGGAAGGTTTTGCGCTGGTTGGCTGCGAAGCGCGGATCACCGATTTCCAGCAACAGGACAACGGCCTGCTCGGCATTCGTATCCAGGGCGGGCGGCGTTTCACGGTGTTGCGCACCGAAGTGCAGCGCGATCAGTTGATCGTCGCCGACGTCGAATGGCTGGACGATGAGCCCGAGCAACCGTTGCAGGACGAGGACGCCGATCTGGTCGCGCTGCTCAAGGCGCTGGCCGAACACCCGATGGTCGAAGCGTTGGACATGGGCACTGAAGCCGCCGGTCAACAGTCACTGGCCAATCAGCTTGCCTACCTGTTGCCGTTCGCCGAAGAAGACAAGATCGATCTGCTGCAACTCGACGACCCTCAGCAACGGCTGGATGCGATCCAGGCATTACTCGACGAGTTGCAGGGCGAACTGTTCGCCTAGTTTCACTTGCAAAACGCATGACTCAAGGCGCAAACGAAGATCAGCGCAGGCCCACCCTGACACGATGTTGAAACCGGCAGCGCACCGTCAGCTCATGTTGACCGGGATGAACAGACCTTCGCGGTCGACGCGCTCTTGCAGATCATTGAGCAGGCGCCATTGATTGCTCACCGAGTTGTAAACCAGCGTGCCCGCTGTCTCGGGTTTGTAACCGATGTGGGTGACGTAGACCCGCGCGGCCATTTCGTGGCGCTGTTTGTGCTTGTCGATATCCGTCAGCAATGCCTCGACACTGGCGTAGCCACGCGCATCGATCACATACAGCTGCAACACCTCAAACAGCAGCGAGACTTCATAAATGTTGCCGGCTGACGTCACCACACAAATGGACTCCACCGGAGTGTCATCCAAGATGTCCGGCAACTCCACCGTGACGCTGGCAATGCGCAGGCGGTTGCCCTGGAGCTGAATGTCGGCGCGCGTGACGGTTTCTGTCAGGGCACGGGTGAACAGATTCCATCTCGATGCATTGGCCGTTTTTGCCGCAGCGCCCGGTGTGGCCAGACGCAGGATGCTGTTGCTGGCGAGATAAACGTCGTAGGTCGCGCTTTTGCCTTCGAGCAGATAAATCCCGGTGTGCGGCCGCGATTCGATGACCACTTTGCTGTTCTGGGTGCCCAGTGATGGTTTCTCGCTGACCAGCGGACGGATGAATGGATATTTTCCGTTGCGCCGCTTCAACCAGCTCCGCGAGCTGAGCACACGGATTCCGGGGTTTCTGGCGTCGTCCCGGTAATCGAACGCGGGCACCTGCACGCGGTATGAAACGTCATCCTGCATGACCAGCATGATGTCCCGGGCCAGAAGCGGTGTCGTGACCTTCAGGCTGTTTTGGCCACTGTAGCCCGTCGCGGCGGCAATCGTCTGGATCACGCCTTTGAAGGCCAGCACCTTGGATGGCAGCAGAATCGACAGGCTGATGTTGTTGTAGGTCAGGTGCGTATTGCCCGAAACACCCTGGCGCACTTCCAGGCCATAGCTGACCACCACGTCGACAATCTCGCTGTCCTGGTAATCCAGGTAAATGGTGCGGGCGCCGGTAGCGTTGCCTGTGGCGACGAATTCGACCCTGTGCTCGGTACGTGCGACGAAGTGGCGCCGCACGCCCTGACCGTCCAGCGCCACCGTGCCACCGTTGACGATTGCCGGGGCGGGTGCCGGCCGTCCGCTGACAGTGACGGCAACCTCGATGTCCTGACTCAACGCTTCTCCAGGTCGAGTGGGCAGTTGCGCGCGCAGTTCATAGCCATCGAGAGTGCGGAACACCCACCGAGCATTGTTCAATTGGCGCTGACCGTTGACTGTCCGATAGACGTTTTCAAGGGTCAGCACATGGTCGGGGTCGCTGCCGTCCCTGCCGCGCAAGGAGTTGACCACCAGTGAGGTGCCGATGATTTGCCAGCGTTGAATGACCGCCATCGGCCAGCCGAGTTCGATCAGGCTCGAATGGTCGCCACATTCGATGATCGTTGTACGTGCATTGGTGTCGGCGATGTAATAGCGATCTTCGCCGCCGCCGCCCTCAACCGTGCACTCGGTACCAGTGATTGCGATCGTGTCGTTGCCGTCGCCGGCGCTGATGCGGTCGTAACCGTTGGCGGAAATCTGGTTGGGCTGTTCATTGCCCGTGATAGTGCTCGTGCCTTTGCGCAAGGTCGCAACGTTTTCAATGGAGGTCAGGTGGGCGACTTCGAGGGTGTCGTTCGCAGAGTCCGGGCTGCGAAGTGAGACCTTGCCGGTTTGCAGGTTGACGTCGTGACCGATGTAACGCGTGTCGGTAATCGGGCGGACGCCTTCGAACGCAACCAGGTCGTTGCCCGAGCCGCCATCCAGCACATTGATGTGCGGCGGTTTGCTCGATCGATCCAGTTCCTGATCAGAGACTTCCTGGTAGAACGCATCATTTGTGTCGCCGCCCGTCAGTGCCTTATGGCCGTCGCGGTAGGTGAAGAGGTTGGGCCGCGCCTTGACGCCAACCACGCGGTCGTTGCCATCACCCAGACGCCAGAACACGCCTTTGCCTTCGCCTGGGCTGCCGCTGACCATGCCTTTGAGGTTGTCGGGTAATCCGAGGCTTGCGTCGACTGCATCGTCGCCGCCGACGATCACCGCTTGGCTGTCGAGTCTGAACGGCAACTGCCCGGCGCTTTCGTCCCACTGGTAACGCCACAGTTCGACAGGGCGCAGTTCAGCGCGAAACGCGCCATTGACTACCTGTGCGATGGAGTCCTTGTAAGCACCGGCCAGCATGTCTTTCGCCGACAGTTCGAGCTGTTTTCCATAGTCACTGTAAAGCCTGGACAGTTTGAAGCGATCCATCACCTCGGTGTCCAGTTCCTTGCCGGTGAAGGCGAACCATCCCGAGCGCAGACGCTCGAGTGTCGTCAGTTCGATGTAGTCGTCGATATCGTCGACGACCCTGGCGGCCTGATAAACCATCGATCCGCCGATGAGCAGCGCAGCGGCCGCAAGGCCGAGCGGGCCGGCAACGCTGCCGAAGCCGGCCAGCGCGGCGACGCCCAGCACCAGGCTGATACCCGCGCCCGCTACACTCAGGGCACCGCTGAAATAATGATCCTGAGCTTGTTTGCCCGATGTCGCGGCGGCGGCGTTGAAGGATTTGATCGCGTCAACGATGTCGAACGGCAAGGTAATCGCGCTGGCGAACAGTCCCGCACCACGGCTCATGTATTTGCCGATTGAGGTCAGCGCAAAACCCCTCAGCACGTTGCTGCCCTGAGTCAGCATCGCCTGGCCTGTTCTGGTCAGGCCCTGCTCGATGATCAGCGAGCCGAGTTCTGCAGCGATGGATCCGCCGTAGTACAGCATTTCCAGTGCCTCGCCTTTCTTGATCGCATCGGTCAGCGCCATGTAGCTGCTGTAGATGCCGAAGGCTTGCATGCCGACTCCCGCGCCGCTCATCAAATAGCTTTTGCTCTTGTTGATCCAGCCCGGTGCGTTTTCAAACGCGTCCGCACGGTGGATTTCCAGCTTTTGCGCAGCCTTGCCCAGCTTGTTGAGGCGATCCATGGCGCTGCCGGAAACCAGTGGTGTATCACTGATGAACAGTGGGCCGGCATCAATCGAGCGCTTGCAGGCAATTTCGTAGAACAGCATTGCCGCTATGTCATTGGCGGGGAAATCCACGGCCTGCAAGCGCGACTGCACCTGCGCCGATTGAAAATTGAGTCCGTCGAGAAATGCCTGATCCACGCTCTTGATGTGGGCGTTCGCCGCACTGACCGGTTGACCGTCAATGGTCGCCCCCAGCGCTTGCAATTCGACCCGACTGATCATGATCTCACCGATGCGTAGCAGGCCCAGATGCTTGTCCAGGGCTTTGAGGGTTTTGCGAAGCGACGGATCAATGTCAGGCGCCTGCGTCTGATTGCGCATATGGGTGGGCGGCGCATGGGGATTCGCCGAGACGTCGATGGGGGTAACTTCAAGTGCGCGAACGTGGGCGATATGGGTCGCAGGGACGATGAGTTTCGACACGTATTAATCCTTTAATGGTGTGCATGAGGGGGCCGGTCTCCTCTCCGGCGTTGTATGGGCGTGCCCGGTTCAGGGCCAGGCGATGTCGTATGCAAACTCGTTCTTATTGCCCGACAGCTTGAGGATTGGCAGTCCCGCCGCTTCCACTTTGTCGATCAGTCGGTCGTATTGGAATTTGTTGGCATGCCCGGCATGGGTCGCCGCCTCGATACGCTCAGCGTCCGCGCCGGCCTGTTCCTTGATGTCTGCGATCCTGGCGCCTTTGCTCAGGTCTGTGTTCAGTAACCAGATACGCTCGGCTGGAACTCCGCTGCGGGTGACTGAAATCAGCCCCTCGAAATCGTCGGAGGGAAACCAGGTCGGCGGGTTCTCACGCGCAGCGGAATTGAACGCCATGTTCTCTTCGTGCGGGACGACTTCCAGATTGCGCGTGTCGAGGGCGTACATGAACATTTCTGTCTGCCGCGTGCGTGAGGACCGATAACCCCGCTCGTGATCCCAGGCGACGGGACTCTCAGGATCAGACCAGTCGGATGAGGAACTGCTTGAATCATCGGCGTCGCTTGCGCCGCTGTCTGAGCTGCTGTCACCCGCGTCGCGTCCCGGATATTTATGGGTCTGGCTGTTGAAACGCAGGTATGCGGGATCGGGGGCGCTGGCATACATCTGGCCCTGCTCGAGACTGAACGTCGCGCTGATCGGCTTGTGCGTGGTGGCGCCGGGTTTGTGGTGGTAGCGGGGCAGCATGGTGCCGTCATTCGCCAGCTCGAACGGCGTGCGCTCGTCACCGCGAAACAGCGCCGGGACGTCCGTGCGATACAGGCAATTGTGCTTGTTACGCAGGTAACCGAGCTGTTTCAACAGCGCCTCGCGGACTTCGGGGGTCAGGCCTTGTTCGGCGTCGTACCAGTCGTGGCGGGCATTGTGCTTGAGGTTGAGCTGCTCGACCGCATCTGTGGCCAATTGCTCAAAGCGTTGCGGGTGGGTGATGTCATCCAACAGGCGCTTGTGCGCCAGTGCCCAGGCTGGAATCGCCAGATGGTCGCTCATCTCCTGCTGCAAGCGGGTCAATTGCCTGGGCAGCAGATTGAACGATTGCAGAAAGGCTTCGCGCTCTGCACGGCTCATCTGCGGATGCAGCCAGCGCAGTGAGTCGCGCAGCAGATCGGTCAGCGGATTTCCGGTGGTTGTGGGATGTGCCCACTGTGGCGGCATGCCGCTGGCCTGAGCTTCGACACGAAAGCGCGCGATGTCCTGGCCCTGCAAGCCATATAGCTGCCAGATCTCATGATCGGTCCACTGTTTGAGGTGGGTCGGCGACGCCGCGAATCCGCCCGACGGAGGATCTACCGGAATGAAATTGCCAAATGAATCCCTGAAGGCGAACAGGGGGGCGTCTGTGCGCGCTGCAAAAAGCGGATGCATTTCGTAGTAACCCTGAGCATCCGGCGAACGCCCCGATGGACTGTAACGGCTTTGATTGATGGGCGTTGTCGCGGGGGCGAGCCGTGCTCGCTTCGGCGCGGGTTGTTCGGTCAGGCGCCAGGTGGGGCTGTCTGCGTTTTTATACAAAAGCGGTCCGGAGGGCACGCGCTCGGTCAGCAACTTGCTGCGCCATGCGCCGGTTTCATCCACGCCGACGTGAGTGGTTTGCAAAGCGCCCTGATATTCGACGTCGACGAACTTTCTGCCAACGACCCAGCGAAATCCATCGGGGTCAGCGGGCTTCATCCCACGCAGAAAAGCCTCTGACAACCAGTAATCGGTTATTGAAGTGGAATGTTCAGAACGATAAGCGCCATGTGCCGGTAACTGGAAGATTTCGATCGCCGGAAGTCTCGGGTTTGCATCGGCGAGGGGGCTGCCGGAAGTTGTTGGGGGCAGCGTCTGATCGTGACTACCGGTCCTTCTCGATATTTCAACGGCGCTGGCATCGATCAAGGGGCGATGTGGTGCCGGTGCGTGCGGATCAGTTTGATGCGGCGTTGTAACAGGCGTCTTGCGGGGTATCTTTGGACTCATGAATAACTCGACAAAGAATGAATTGATAAATGCCTCGGCAGAACTTCAATGCCGGGTCCGGATAAATATTGATTGTTGGCAAGTGCTCAAGCCGGGCGGATTGAACTCACGGATTTTCTGTTGCGCGAAATACTTCGCCACCGTGTTCCGGCTGGACTATGTAACGCTAGTTTGGCGTCGATTGGGAATGCGGAAACGTCGGTTTTATAACCAGGAAAGTTAACCGCAGGAGGGGAAGTTTGCGTAGGTTATCAACGCCGCTCTTGTCGGAATATTCCGAAAGAGCGGCGTATAAAAAATCTGGCTTGTGAGTTGTCTGGTTTAGTAGGCGTAACGCAACAATGTATGTGGCAAGTGGCGCAGTACGAAGAAGCCGAACAGAGCAACCATCGATGGCAGGATCAGCCACCAGATCTTGAACGGCATCGCATTAAGGGACGCCTGCCGTTGGCTCAACCACAGCATTGCAGCACACACGCAACTGGCGAGCATCGCCCCGGCCAATATGTCGGTTGGCCAGTGCGCGCCCAGATACACCCGCGACAGGGCGATAGAGAGTGCCGGGATGCAGGCAATCAGCAGCCAGGTCAGGCGCATGCGCGGCGGCTGACCGCGTCCGGCCAGCACGCCCAGCGTCAGGAACAGGGCGAATGCGCCAGAAGCGTGGCCGCTGGGCATGCTGTAGGTGGTCAATGGATCGCTGAGCACTTCCGGGCGCACCCGGGCGAAAAAATACTTGGTTCCGGTATTGGCCATTGCGGTGACCAACATGGTGGCGCCCGCGAACATTGCCTGGCGCCACTGCTTGCACAGCACCAGCAGAATGACGAGCAGTGCACTGAACAGCAGCATGTTGCGGAATTCGCCGATCAGGGTCAGCGTCACGGCGATTTCGTCCAGCGCTGGCTGGCGGTGCTCCTGCACCAGGGTCATCACGCCGTTGTCGAGCGCGGTGAGGTATGGATAGCCGATGAACAGACCGATCAGGATCAGCAGGCTCATGCCGCCGATCCAGATCGTCGCGCGACGATGGCGGCGCACGCTGCTGTTGACGCTCAGGCCGACCATTACCGCGATGCTGGCAGCCACGATCCCGGCCTCCAGCCAGAAACCTTCAGGCAATGGCAGGCGGAACGCCGCGCCCGTGGCCCAGCCCGGCAACAGATAAGCCAGGCTCCAGCCAGCAGCGGCCAGCAGGCTGACGGCGAAAAAACGCGGGAAGGGCATGTCGCACATCCCGGCGACCATCGGCAGCATTGGTCGTAGCGGGCCGATGAAACGCCCGACCAGCAAGCTGGCGATGCCATAGCGCTGGAAGTACGACTCGGCGCCGGCCATCCATTCCGGGTGATGGCGCAGGCCCGGCAAGCGGCGGATGTTCTGATGGAAATGCCGCCCCAGGAAGTACGAAATCAAGTCGCCGAGGATGCCGCCAAGAAAGCCCAGCAGCAGCGTTTCGCTCAATGACAGCGCGCCACTGCCGGCCAGTACCGCCACGCCGAACAACAGCACCGTGCCCGGCACGATCAGCCCGGCGATCGCCAGACATTCCACGCACGCAACGATGAACACCGCTGCGGCCAACCACTGCGGATTGGCGCCGAGCCATCCAGTGATGCTATCGAGCCATGGGCCCATACAGAAAAACTCCATTCATTCTTTAAGTAATTGTTACGCGGTTGACTGCTGACCTGTGGGAGCGAGCCTGCTCGCGAATACGCTGTGTCAGACGATAGAAGCGTTGGCTGGCACGACCCCTTCGCGAGCAGGCTCGCTCCCACAGGGGGACATCATTTATTTGCGGATTCGGCTTCAGCGCCGGGAAGCAGGCAATAATCCCGGCCTTCGACCTGACCCCGTCGCAGCGGGTTCCGCGTGCACCATTGCGCATACGCAGCGTCAACGAAGCGATACATCAAGTGTTCATCACGGCCCAGCGGGATGCCCAGCCGAGTGGTTTGAATGATCTGCGCGGGTGGCGGTCCCGGGTCCTCGACCAGCAACAGTTCATGATCGAAACGCTTGGCGTCCCACATCGGCACTTTCAAACCCAGCGCCTTGCACAGCAGGGTCTGTCCGGCGCAGAGCTTCTGTGTCGGACGCGGTCGGCCCTGGGCATCGGGATTGTTCAGCAGCATCTGCGCCAGACTCGCCGGACCGCTCACTTCATCGACCCACGGATAGGCAGATTTGATCAGCACGGCGTTGCCCGGCCCCTGCGCACTGAAGTTCAGCGAATCACCGCCGCGTGCGTAGTACATATAGATGTGGCCGCCATCCAGAAACAAAGCCTTACGCTTTTCTGTATAGCCGAGCGAGGCGTGGCTGCCTTTTTCCGCGCAGTAATAGGCTTCGGTTTCGATGATTCGCGCACTCAGCCACAGATCGCCGACGCGATGGCGGATGACTTTGCCGAGTAGCGCCTGCGCCAGCACCTGGGCGTCGCGGTCGAAAAAACTGTCCGGCAGGCCCACGGGCAGGCGCGCGGACTCGGGGCAAAGGGGCACGTTGGTCATGATGGGCAAGGTTGATCCAGGCTCAAGAGGTCGTGATGATAACAACGCTGAGCTTAATTACGTCTGAACGACGGGCAAACGCAGCTCATTTCGACCATCCGCCCGTCACCGCTGTTAGTCCCGGGACGCGACAGCTATAATCTGCCGCTTTCCTCTTTGCCAAGACCCCAGCAGACCATGACTGAGTCCGTTCTTGACTACATGACCCGATTGGGTCGCGCCGCCCGCGCTGCCTCCAAGGTCATCGGTCGCGCCAGCACCGCGCAGAAAAACCGCGCCTTGCAGGCTGCCGCCAATGCTCTGGACGCTGCGCGCGCCGAGCTGGCCGCCGCCAATGAGCTGGATCTGGCTGCCGGTCGCGCCAACGGTCTGGAGCCGGCGCTGCTGGAGCGTCTGGAACTGACCCCGGCACGCATCGACGGCATGATCGTCGGCTTGCGTCAGGTTGCTGCACTGGCGGATCCGGTCGGTGCGATCCGCGACATGAGCTTCCGTCCGTCGGGTATTCAGGTCGGCAAGATGCGTGTACCGCTGGGCGTGATCGGGATCATCTACGAATCCCGTCCGAACGTGACCATCGATGCCGCCAGTCTGTGCCTGAAGTCCGGCAACGCGACCATCCTGCGCGGTGGCTCCGAGGCAATTCATTCCAATCGCGCGATTGCCGCGTGCATTCAGCGCGGTCTGGCCGAGGCCGAACTGCCCGCCGCCGTGGTGCAAGTGGTCGAAACCACCGACCGTGCCGCCGTCGGCGCGCTGATCAGCATGCCGGAATACGTCGACGTCATCGTGCCCCGTGGCGGTCGTGGCCTGATCGAACGCATCAGCCGCGATGCTCGCGTACCGGTGATCAAGCACCTGGACGGCATCTGCCACGTTTACGTCAGTGAACATGCCGATCTGGCCAAAGCCCAAAGCATCGCCTTCAACGCCAAGACCTACCGTTATGGCATCTGCGGCGCGATGGAAACCCTGCTGGTCGATCAGGCTGTTGCCAGGGATTTCCTGCCTTCGATGGCCGCGCAGTTCCGCGACAAAGGCGTCGAACTGCGTGGTTGCGAGCGTACCCGGGCGATCATCGAAGCGGTCGCGGCCTGCGAAGACGACTGGCACACCGAGTACCTGGCGCCGATTCTGTCGATCCGCGTGGTCGACGGTCTGGAGCAGGCGATCGAACACATCAACCATTATGGCTCCCATCACACCGACTCGATCGTCAGCGAAAACCTCGCCGACACCCGCCGGTTCGTGGCGGAAGTCGACTCGGCCTCGGTGATGATCAACACGCCGACCTGCTTTGCCGACGGATTTGAATACGGATTGGGTGCCGAGATCGGCATTTCTACTGATAAGCTGCACGCCCGCGGCCCGGTAGGGCTCGAGGGGCTGACCTGCGAGAAGTACATCGTGGTCGGCGATGGCCAGTTGCGCGGCCAGGCGACGGTCTGACTTGACCGACCTCGACCTGACAGCGCCGCACACCGGCAGCGAGTCGCGCCCGCAACGCATTGGCGTGCTGGGCGGTACGTTCGACCCGGTGCACATCGGTCATTTGCGTGGCGCGCTGGAAGTTGTCGAAGCGCTGGCGCTGGATGAGTTGCGCCTGATGCCGAACGCGCGGCCGCCACATCGCGGTACACCCCAGGTGTCGGCGCAGGATCGGCTGGCGATGGTCGAGTGCGCGGTGGCCGGATTGCCGCCGCTGGTGGTGGACGCCCGCGAATTGCAGCGGGACAAACCGTCCTGGACCATCGATACCCTGGAGTCGCTGCGCGCAGAGATGCCCGCCGAGACCCAGGTTTTTCTGCTTTTGGGCTGGGACGCATTTTGCGGCCTGCCCACTTGGCACCGCTGGGAAGAGTTGCTCCAGCATTGCCACATCCTGGTGCTACAGCGCCCGGACGCCGACAGCGAACCGCCGGATGCCTTGCGCAACCTGCTGGCAGCGCGTTCGGTGAGCGACCCGCTGGCCCTGAAAGGGCCGAGCGGACAGATTGCATTCGTCTGGCAGACACCGCTCGCGGTTTCCGCCACCCAGATCCGTCAACTGCTGGCCAGCGGTAAGTCGGTACGTTTCCTGGTGCCCGACGCGGTCCTGGCCTACATCGATGCGCACGGTCTGTACCGTGCGTCGAACTGAACAAGGCGCGCTTCACCGATACGGATCACCGTATCCCCAAGCCGCCGAATACATGAGCAAAACGAGTTACATATGACTGATAAAGATCTACCGAAAGTAAAGCGCAAAGGCACGTTCAAGAGCGCACCACTGCCGGAAGCCGTCAACACCAACGAGCCGCTCAAGGGCGACGAACTGGTCAAGATTGCCGTCGCTGCGCTGGAAGACGTCAAGGCCCAGGACATCCAGATCATCGATGTGCGCGACAAGCAGAGCATCACTGACTACATGATCATCGCCACCGGTACCTCCAATCGCCAGATCAACGCGATGCTGGACAAGGTCCGTGAGGAAGTGAAAAAGCAGGGCGCCAAGCCGCTGGGCGAAGAAGGCAAGGGCGACAGCGACTGGGTACTGCTCGACCTCGATCTGGTGATCGTGCACATGATGACTGCCTCGGCGCGTCAGTTCTACGACCTGGAGCGCCTGTGGGCCGGTGCCGAGCAAAGCCGTGCGGCCGATGCCAAGCACCACAGCCCGGAAAACACCCACGAGCATTTCACCAAGCTCAACAAAGACCAGTTCTAAGGGATTGCTGTGCGACTGCGCCTGATCGCCGTCGGTTCACGCATGCCCAAGTGGGTGGAAGAAGGCTGGCATGAATATGCCAAGCGTCTTCCGTCCGAACTGGCGCTGGAACTGGTGGAAATTCCGCTCAACACCCGTGGCAAGAATGCCGACGTGGCCCGTTTCATCCGCCAGGAAGGCGAAGCCATGCTGGCCAAGGTCGGGCACAACGAGCGGATCGTCACGCTGGAGGTTCACGGCAAGCCGTGGAGCACCGAGCAACTGGCGGTCGAACTCGATCGCTGGCGCCTGGATTCGCGCACGGTCAACTTCATGGTCGGCGGCCCGGAAGGGCTGGCACCGGAAGTCTGTGCCCGCGCTGACCAGCGCTGGTCGTTGTCGCCGCTGACCTTGCCGCACCCGCTGGTGCGGATCCTGATCGGCGAACAGTTGTACCGTGCCTGGACCGTGTTGTCCGGCCACCCTTACCACAAGTAAGCCTGCCCTCATGTCTCAGCCGATCCGCATCAAGGACCACGAAAAGGACGCCCGTCTGGTGCGCAGCCGTGTCGTGTTCGGTGCGATCGTGATCGTGGCGCTGATCTGTGTGCTGATCGCGCGTCTGTATTACCTGCAGGTGATCCAGTACGAGTACCACTCGACCCTGTCGGAAAACAACCGCGTCCACGTGCAGCCGATTCCGCCGACGCGCGGGCTGATTTTCGATCGCAACGGCGTGGTCGTGGCCGACAACCGGCCGAGCTTCAGCCTGAGCATGACCCGCGAGCGCTCCGGCGACTGGCAACAGGTGCTCGACGTCATCGTCGAGGTGCTGGAGCTGACGCCCGAGGACCGGGTGATCTTCGAGAAACGCATGCGTCAGGGCCGTCGGCCGTTCGAGCCGGTGCCGATCCTGTTCGAGCTGACCGAAGAGCAGATCGCCCGCATTGCGGTGAACCAGTTCCGCCTGCCCGGGGTGGAAGTGGTCGCGCAACTGGTCCGGCATTACCCGCAGGGCGCGCATTTTGCGCATTCGGTGGGCTACATGGGGCGGATCAACGAGAAAGAGCTGAAGTCGCTGGATCCGGTCAACTACAGCGGCACCCACCACATCGGCAAGACCGGCATCGAGCGTTTCTACGAGCCGGAATTGCACGGTCAGGTCGGTTACGAGGAAGTCGAGACCAACGCCCGTGGCCGCGTATTGCGCGTGCTCAAGCGCACCGATCCGATTCCCGGCAAGGACATCGTCCTGAGCCTCGACATCAAGTTGCAGGAAGCCGCCGAGGCCGCGCTGGGCGGGCGACGTGGCGCGGTGGTGGCGCTCGATCCGAAAACCGGCGAAGTGCTGGCGATGGTCAGTCAGCCGAGTTTCGACCCCAACCTGTTCGTCACCGGCATCAGCTTCAAAGCCTACGCCGAGTTGCGCGATTCCATCGACCGGCCGTTGTTCAACCGCGTGCTGCGTGGTCTGTATCCGCCGGGCTCGACGATCAAACCGGCGGTGGCAATTGCCGGTCTCGACGCCGGCGTAGTCACGGCTTCGAGCCGGGTGTTCGACCCGGGCTATTACATGCTGCCCAACTACGACCACAAGTATCGCAACTGGAATCGCACTGGTGACGGCTTCGTCGACCTCGACACGGCGATCATGCGTTCCAACGACACCTACTTCTATGACCTGGCGCACAAGCTCGGCATCGATCGGCTGTCGACCTACATGAACAAGTTCGGCATCGGCCAGAAGGTCTCGCTGGACATGTTCGAAGAGTCCCCGGGCCTGATGCCGTCCCGCGAATGGAAACGGGCGACGCGCAAACAGGCGTGGTTCCCCGGCGAAACCCTGATTCTCGGGATCGGCCAGGGCTACATGCAGTCGACGCCGCTGCAACTGGCCCAGGCCACGGCGCTGGTGGCTAACAAGGGCATCTGGAACCGTCCGCATCTGGCCAAGTCCCTCGACGGGGTCAAACCGGTGGATGAAAACCCGATGCCGAACATCATCCTGCGCGACCCGTCCGACTGGAACAAGGTCAACCACGGCATGCAGCAGGTGATGCACGGTGCCCGTGGTACCGCGCGCAAAGCGGCGATCGGCGCGCAATACCGCATCGCCGGCAAGTCCGGTACCGCGCAGGTGGTGGCGATCAAGCAGGGCGAGAAATACGACCGCTCCAAGGTCCAGGAACGCCACCGCGACCACGCGTTGTTTGTCGGCTTCGCCCCGGCCGATGATCCGAAAATCGTCGTGTCGGTGATGGTCGAGAACGGTGAGTCTGGTTCCGGCGTTGCCGCGCCCGTGGTGCGCCAGGTCATGGACGCCTGGTTGCTCGACCAGGACGGCCACCTGAAAGCCGAGTACGCCAGCCCTATCACTGCGGAGGCCCCGGCCCGTGATGAATAACTTCGATCGCATGCTCTCCAGCGAGGATGTGATGCGTCGCCGCGCGACGTTGCTGCAAAGACTGCATATCGATGGCCCGCTGTTGATCCTGTTGCTGATCCTCGCCGCCGGCAGCCTGTTCGTGCTGTATTCGGCCAGCGGCAAGAGCTGGGACCTGCTCGGCAAGCAGGCCACGTCGTTCGGCATTGGTCTGGTGGCGATGATCGTCATCGCCCAGTTCGAACCGCGTTTCATGGCGCGCTGGGTGCCGCTCGGTTACGTGATCGGCGTGATATTGCTGATCGTCGTCGACATCATGGGCCACAACGCCATGGGCGCCACGCGCTGGATCAACATCCCCGGGGTGATCCGCTTCCAGCCCTCGGAATTCATGAAGATCCTGATGCCGGCGACCATCGCCTGGTATCTGTCCAAACGCACCTTGCCGCCGCAGCTCAAGCACGTCGGCATCAGCCTGATGCTGATCGGCGTGCCGTTCATTCTGATCGTGCGCCAGCCGGATCTCGGTACCTCGTTGCTGATTCTTGCCGGTGGCGCCTTCGTCCTGTTCATGGGCGGCCTGCGCTGGCGCTGGATTCTCAGCGTATTGGCGGCGGCGGTGCCGGTGTCGGTGGCGATGTGGTTCTTCGTCATGCACGACTATCAGAAGCAGCGTGTCCTGACTTTCCTCGACCCGGAAAGCGATCCGCTCGGCACCGGCTGGAACATCATCCAGTCGAAAGCCGCGATCGGCTCCGGTGGCGTATTTGGCAAAGGCTGGCTGCTCGGCACCCAGTCACACCTGGACTTTCTCCCGGAAAGCCACACCGACTTCATCATTGCTGTGCTTGGCGAAGAGTTCGGTCTGGTGGGGATTTGCGCGCTGCTGCTGATCTATCTGTTGTTGATCGGTCGCGGGCTGGTGATCACCGCTCAGGCGCAAACGCTGTTCGGCAAATTGCTCGCCGGCGCGTTGACCATGACTTTTTTTGTTTACGTTTTCGTCAACATCGGTATGGTCAGTGGCCTGTTACCGGTCGTGGGGGTGCCGTTGCCGTTCATTAGCTACGGAGGAACTTCGCTGGTGACGCTGCTGTCAGCGTTTGGGGTTTTGATGTCGATCCATACCCATCGCAAGTGGATCGCACAGGTTTGAATAAGGTGAAGAGTGCAATGCAAGTAATGCGTGGCTGGGCGACTCGATGCGCGCCGCTGGTTGGCCTGGTGGGCCTGCTGGGGAGCGTGCAGGAAGCGCTGGCCGGCGACTATGAAGGCTCGCCGCAGGTGGCCGAATTCGTCGGCGAAATGACCCGCGACTACGGTTTCGCCGGTGAACAACTGATGGGTGTGTTCCGCGAGGCGCAACGCAAGCAGTCGATTCTCGACGCCATCTCCAAACCCGCCGAACGGGTCAAGCAGTGGAATGAATATCGCCCGATGTTCATTACTGACGCGCGTATCGCCCGTGGTGTCGACTTCTGGCGTCAGCACGAGGCGACCCTGGCCCGTGCCGAACAGGAATACGGCGTGCCGGCACAAGTGATCGTGTCGATCATCGGCGTCGAGACCTTTTTCGGACGTAATACCGGTAATTTTCGGGTGATCGACGCATTATCGACCCTCGGCTTCGACTATCCTCCCCGTGCCGAATTTTTCCGCAAGGAACTGCGTGAGTTCCTGCTGCTGGCCCGCGAAGAGCAGGTCGATCCGCTGACCCTGAAAGGCTCGTACGCCGGGGCCATGGGCCTGCCGCAGTTCATGCCAAGCAGCTTTCGCGCCTACGCGGTGGATTTCGACGGTGACGGCCACATCAATATCTGGAACAACCCGGACGATGCCATTGGCAGCGTCGCCAGCTACTTCAAGCGTCACGGCTGGGTCGCCGGCGAACCGGTGGTCAGCCGTGCCGATGTACGCGGCGAGCAGGTTGATGAAGGCCTGACTACTGGTATCGAACCGGTGAAAACGGTCGCAGAGTTGCGGGCGCTGGGCTGGTCAAGTCATGATGCGCTGCGCGATGATATGCCGGTTACCGCATTTCGCCTCGAAGGCGACAACGGCCCTGAATACTGGATGGGCCTGCAGAATTTCTACGCGATCACGCGTTATAACCGCAGCGTGATGTACGCCATGGCCGTACATCAACTGTCTGAACAGCTGGTACAAGCACGGGGCGTCAAGTAATGCAGGCATTGCCTAACAATAAACCCCTGAAGCTGGTGGCTTTCGCTGCGTTGGCAGTCCTGGTCGCCAGTTGCACGACCAGCCGTACGCCGACGCAGAAAACCCCGTCCACCGCTGTCCGCGCCCAACCGGGCCTGGACATCAACCGCGCGCACAAAGACGGCGCGCCGTGGTGGGATGTCGATGTTTCGCGCATCCCGGATGCGACACCGACCCTGCACACCGGCCCGTACAAGGCCAACCCGTACACCGTGCTGGGCAAGACCTATTTTCCGTTGCAGGAATCCAAGACCTACGTGGCTTCGGGCACGGCGTCCTGGTACGGCACCAAGTTCCATGGCCAGAACACCGCCAACGGCGAAGTGTATGACCTGTACGGCATGAGTGCCGCGCACAAGACCTTGCCGCTGCCAAGTTACGTCCGGGTGACCAACCTGGACAACAACAAGACCGTGATCCTGCGCGTCAACGACCGTGGGCCGTTCTACTCCGATCGCATCATCGACTTGTCTTATGCTGCGGCGAAGAAGCTCGGCTATGCCGAAACCGGCACCGCACGGGTCAAGGTCGAAGGCATCGATCCGCAGCAGTGGTGGGCGGCCAAGGGCCGTCCGGCGCCGCTGATGCTCAACGAGCCGCAAGTGGCGCAGAATAGCGCGCCAGTGATCACGGCGTCGGCCGGTACCGTCGAGCAATGGACGCCGCCGCCGCAGCAACACGCCGCGGCCGTGGTGCCCGTGCAGATCGATGCAAAAAAAACGCTTCTGCACCAGCGTCTGGCCAGTATCTGCAGGTGGGCGCGTTCGCCAACCCGGACGCTGCCGAACTGCTGAGGTCGAAGCTCAGCGGGATGGTGAGCGCGCCGGTGTTCATCAGCTCGATCGTGCGCAATCAGCAGACCCTGCACCGGGTACGTCTGGGGCCGATCGGCTCGCCGGGTGAGATCGCCCAGGTGCAGAACAGTGTGCGTCTGGCCAATCTGGGTTCGCCCAGCGTGGTCACCGAGTAACACGTAGACCTTGATTGACGGTTCACTTGCGGTATTCGGGGGGTGAACCAGGTTGTTGGCTCGTCGAAGAACAAAAGCCCGGCAAGGGTGACTGGAGTGAGCAACTGAACACGCGATGGCCCGTTAGAAGGCTGTCTGAATAAGTTTTGCCTTCGGGCAAGTTTCCATTAGCGATTTCGAGAGACGGATGAACATCACCACCTTTGCCAAACGCCTGTGTCTGCTAGTCCCGCTGCTCCTCTCGCCAGCCGCCTTCGCGGCCGAGATGATGCCGTCGCCACCACAACTGGCCGCCAAGGCCTATGTTCTGATGGACGCCAGCAGCGGCAACGTGCTGGTCGAAAACAACGGCGACCAGCGTCTGCCACCGGCCAGCCTGACCAAGCTGATGACCGCGTACATCGCGACCCTGGAAATCCGTCGCGGCCAGATCGGTGAAAACGATCCGGTGACCGTCAGCGAAAACGCCTGGCGCACCGGCGGTTCGCGGATGTTCATCAAGGTCGGTTCGCAGGTGACTGTCAGCGACCTGCTGCACGGCATCATCATCCAGTCCGGTAACGACGCCAGCGTCGCCCTGGCCGAGCACATCGCCGGCAGCGAAGACGCGTTCGCCGATCTGATGAACAAGACCGTCACCGAACTGGGCATGACCAATACCCACTTCATGAACCCGACCGGTCTGCCAAACCCTGAGCACTACTCGTCGGCGCACGACATGGCGATCCTGGCCCGTGCGATCATCCACGAAGACCCGGCTCACTATGCGATCTACTCGCAGAAAGAGTTCTTCTGGAACGGCATCAAGCAGCCTAACCGCAACCTGCTGCTGTGGCGCGACAAGACCGTTGACGGTCTGAAAACCGGCCACACCGATGAAGCCGGCTACTGCATGGTGTCCTCGGCGGTACGTGACGGCCAGCGCCTGATCGCCGTGGTGTTCGGCACCAACAGCGAAGTGGCTCGCGCCGCTGAAACCCAGAAGTTGCTGACCTATGGTTTCCGCTTCTTCGAAACCCAGACCTTCTACCAGAAGGGCACTGAACTGGCGCAGGCGCCGGTATGGAAAGGCACCACCAGCCAGGTCAAGGCCGGTCTGGCGCAAGACCTGACCATGACTCTGCCAAAAGGCCAGCTGAAGAAGCTCGCTGCCAGCATGACCATGAACCCGCAACTGGTTGCGCCAATCGCCAAGGGCGACGTGATCGGTAAAGTCGAAGTCAAACTGGAAGACAAGGTGGTGCACAGCGCCGACCTGATCGCTCTGGATGGCGTCGAGGAGGGTGGTATCTTCCGCCGCATGTGGGATAGCATCCGTCTATTCTTCTACGGCTTGTTCAACTGATTTTGTGTTGACCTGCATGGCCCCGCCCCGATCCGGTGCGGGGCCATGTGCGTTACCACGGCTTGCGCTATAGAGGCCGTTACGCCATGACCGATACCGAAGTAAAGGCGCCAAAGATCGAATTTCCCCAGACCGATTATCCGATCAAGGTGATCAGTGATACGGGTGTTGGCAACAAGGACAAGATCATCGCGATCGTCCTGAAACACGCGACCATCAATGATGAGCGCATCGACGAGCGTCAAAGCAGCAACGGCAAGTACACCACCATCCAGTTGCACATCGTCGCCACCGACCAGGATCAGCTGTACAACATCAACAGCGAACTGCGGGCTTCCGGCATCGTGCACATGGTGTTGTGATGCACGGCACGCTGGGCTTTCGCGAGCTGGGCCAGATGGCTTACGAGCCGGTCTGGCATGCCATGCAGCGCTTTACCAACGAACGCGGCAATGCTGCAGCCGACGAGATCTGGCTCGTCGAACACCCGCCGGTGTTCACCCAGGGCCAGGCCGGCAAGGCCGAGCATCTGTTGCTGCCGGGAGATATTCCGGTGGTGCAGGTCGATCGTGGCGGCCAAGTGACTTATCATGGCCCCGGGCAACTGGTGGCCTATCTGTTACTGGATGTGCGCAAGCTGGGTTTCGGCGTGCGCGATCTGGTCAGTCGCATGGAAGCCTGCCTCATCGAACTGCTGGCCAGCTACGGCGTTAGCGCCGCCGCCAAGCCAGATGCTCCCGGCGTGTACGTCGATGGAGCGAAAATCGCTTCTCTGGGTTTGCGCATTCGCCACGGTTGTTCCTTTCATGGCCTGGCCCTGAACGTGGATATGAACCTGGAACCGTTTCGACGGATTAATCCCTGCGGCTACGCCGGGCTGGCCATGACCCAGCTGAGCGATCACGCAGGATCGATTGAATTTGCCGAGGTAAGTGCCCGGCTGCGCGCGCAGCTCGTCAAACACCTCGACTATGCTGAGCAGACGACCCTCACGGGCGGAATCGACTGATATGACTACTGATGCAGTGCAAACCATGATCCCGACGCTCGACGTGACCGAGCGCCCGGCCCCGCGTCCCAAGGTTGAAGCCGGCGTCAAGCTGCGCGGCGCCGAGAAGGTTGCACGCATCCCGGTCAAGATCATCCCGACTACCGAACTGCCGAAGAAACCCGACTGGATCCGCGTGCGCATCCCGGTTTCGCCGGAAGTCGACCGCATCAAGAGCCTGCTGCGCAAGCACAAGCTGCACAGTGTCTGCGAAGAAGCGTCCTGCCCGAACCTCGGCGAATGCTTCTCCGGCGGTACTGCGACCTTCATGATCATGGGCGACATCTGCACCCGTCGCTGCCCGTTCTGCGACGTTGGCCACGGTCGTCCGAAGCCACTGGACGTCAACGAGCCGGAAAGCCTGGCCATCGCCATCGCCGACCTCAAGCTAAAGTACGTGGTGATCACTTCGGTGGACCGCGACGACCTGCGTGATGGCGGTGCCCAGCACTTCGCCGACTGCATCCGCGAAATCCGCAAATTGTCGCCGAACGTGCAGCTCGAGACCCTGGTCCCGGACTACCGTGGCCGCATGGACATCGCCCTGGAAATCACCGCTGCCGAGCCGCCGGATGTGTTCAACCACAACCTGGAAACCGTGCCACGCCTGTACAAGGCTGCGCGTCCGGGTTCGGACTATCAGTGGTCGCTGACCCTGCTGCAACGCTTCAAGCAGATGATGCCGCATATCCCGACCAAATCCGGCCTGATGCTGGGTCTGGGCGAGACTGACGAGGAAGTCATCGAAGTCATGAAGCGCATGCGCGAACACGACATCGACATGCTGACCCTCGGTCAATACCTGCAACCGTCGCGCAGCCACTTGCCGGTGCAGCGTTTCGTGCACCCGGACACCTTCGCCTGGTTCGCCGAAGAAGGTTACAAGATGGGCTTCAAGAACGTTGCGTCTGGCCCGCTGGTACGTTCCTCGTACCACGCCGACGAGCAGGCGAAGCTGGTCAAGGCCGAGCTGCTGGGTTCCTGATTCACTGCTGATGTAAAAATGCCCGCCGAGGACGGTTCCTCGGCGGGCATTTTTTTGCCTGAGACAAGGGGCTTTTGTTTGCCTCTTCAGCTGTCTACTGTGTGTGCATGACTTTACCGCTGGAGCCCAAGGATGACCGTTCGACCAAGCCACACCCTCGTTGCCCACCGACCCGTACCGGCACTGCCCGCTGAGGGGACGATCGGTGTCATCGCGCCTGCCGGTCCCGGCACTCTCGACACTGAGAAGGCGCTGCAATGGATGCGCGCGCGGGGCTATGGGCTGAAGGTGTTTTCCGGTGTCTACGAGAAGGATGGTTATCTGGCCGGCACCGACGACGTACGCCTGCGCGATCTGCACGCGGCATTCGCTGATCCTGAAGTCGACGCGATCATTTGCCTGCGCGGCGGCTACGGCACGCCGCGCCTGCTGGACCGAATCGATTACGACCTGCTCAGCCGGCACGCCAAACCCTTTATCGGCTACAGCGATATCACCGCGCTGCACCTGGCCATTAGTCGCTACGCCGGGTTTGTGACCTTTCACGGGCCGCTGCTCAACGCCGACCTGCTGGGCGCCAAAGAGCCGCCTACCGTCACCTCATTCTTCGCCATGCTGCGCGGGCAAATGAAGTCAGGGAGTGTGCTCAGCCATCCGGCGGCTTATCCGTTATCAACCGTCGAACCGGGCATCGCTCACGGGCGGCTGCTTGGCGGCAATCTGGCGATGATTGCTGCAACCCTCGGCACGCCCTACGAGATTGATGTCGAAGGGGTGATTCTGTTTATCGAAGACATCAACGAGCCGCTGTATCGGATTGATCGGTTGCTGACCCAGATGCGTCTGGCCGGCAAGCTGGCCAGACTGCGCGGTGTGCTGGTCGGTGATATCGCCGGAGTGGAGGTCGACGCGCTGAATCGCCTGCTCAAGCAAACCTTTGAGCCGTTGCGAATTCCGGTGTTGTCGGGTTGGCGCAGTGGCCATTGCGACCCGAACCTGACACTGCCGTTGGGCGCGCTGGTGCGCCTGGATGCAGGGAAGCAGGAGTTGCTGCTGGAGCAGGATGTGGTCATCCGATAATTCGGGAGGCAAAAGATCGCAGCCTTCGGCAGCTCCTACATGGGATTGATGATCGTCCTGTAGGAGCTGCCGAAGGCTGCGATCTTTTGATTTGCTCTATTGGTTGCGCAGGCTCTCAAGCAACTTGTGCGTCGGATACCCATCCGCCGGCCAGCCCAGTGCCTGCTGGGCACTGCGAATCGCTTTGCGCGTATTGGCGCCGATAATCCCGTCCGCCGTGCCGGCATCGTAATTACGCGCGCTCAATAGCGTCTGCAGTTCGATGCGTTCGGTGCGGCTCAGCGGCAGATCATCTTTGGGCCAACTGCCATTGATCAGGCCCGCGCCTTCGAAACGCTCGGACAACAGGCTCACCGCCAGCGCATACGACGACGAATTGTTGTACTTGAGAATCGCCCGGAAGTTGTCGAGGATCAGGAACGCCGGGCCGCGATAACCGGCTGGCAGCAGCAGGGCAGCGGACAGTTGTTCGGAACCGGCTGGCACCTGCGCACCATTGGGCAGGTTCACACCCAGTTGCCGCCATTCGGCGACGCTTTTGCGAATCGCGCCATCGGCCAGGGTGTAGTTGAAGCCGCTCGGCAATTGCACTTCGAAACCCCACGGCTGGCCACGCTGCCAGCCCGAGCTTTGCAGGTAATGCGCAGTCGAAGCCAACGCGTCGGCCGGGCTGCCCCAGATGTCGCGGCGGCCGTCACCGTCAAAGTCCACGGCGTGGGTGTTGTAAGTGGTCGGAATGAACTGGGTCTGGCCCATCGCGCCGGCCCAGGAACCGAGCATCTTCTCCGGGGTGATATCGCCCTGTTGCAGAATCTGCAGGGCGGCGATCAGTTGCGCGTGAGCGAAGCCCGGACGACGCCCCTCGTAGGCGAGTGTGGCCAGCGAATTGATCACCGACTTGCTGCCCTGGAACTGGCCGAAATTGCTTTCCATGCCCCACACCGACACCAGCGCCTGGCGATCAACGCCATAGCGCTGCTCGATGCTTTGCAGAATGTCGGCGTACTGGTTGATCAACGCCTGGCCTTTGCGTACGCGCAGCGGCGACAGTGCGCCGTCGAGGTATTCCCACACCGGCCGGGAAAACTCCGGCTGACTGCGGTCGGCGCGAATCACGCTGGCATCGAAGCTGATATTGGCAAATGCCTGATCGAACAGCTCGGGGCGAATCCCGGCGGCGAGGGCGTCCTTGCGGAAACCCGCCTGCCATTCGGCAAAGGTCTGGGTCGGTTGAATATCGAGCGGGTCGGCGGACGGCACTACCGGCGGAATGATCGCTGGGGCCGTGGTGACCGGGGCGGCTTGAAGCGGTTGTGCATCGGCGGCGGTGGGTTTTTCCGCGCAGGCGACAAGCAGAATGAAGCTGGAGGCAGCGATCAATTGGCGCACGGGCCAACGACGGGAAAGACTTGGGGGCATGCACAGTTCCAGGGGAAACGAATCAGGTGCAGACCTTAACATGAGCGAGGGGTAGTGCGCTTCAGGCGGCCAGAAAGTAAAAAGCCTCCCGGTTGTCAGACCGGAAGGCTTCGCGGCGGTAGCTGCCTTTGCCCTTGGCTGGTCGTTCCTGGCGGCTGCGGAACAAGGGCTGGGCGACGATGGATTTGGCCTTGTTGGGGCCATGCTTTGCTGGCTTTTTGCTCATGAGGGGTCTCTCGGCGTGGTGGGTTTTGCGCCGGGAATAATCTGCCGATGTGGCGCATCTGTCCAGTAGCTCATGCGTAGGAATATTCTGGCGCTTTCGCGAGCAGGCTCGCTCCCACATTGGTACGCGGTCAGCTGTGGGAGCGAGCCTGCTCGCGAATGGACGCTACGCGGTCGACTGCCTTATTCGGCAGGCAAAGACAATCGCTGGCCAGCCATCAACAGCGCCAACCGACTCAGGCTCATCCACGGTGAACCCGCCGCCTGGCCCTTGATCTGCGCATCGATGCGCTGCGCTTCGAGCAGCAACTGTGCCCAGCGTTGCGCCGAGTAACGTTGCAGCGCCTTGCTCATCAGCGGCTTGCGCTTGTCCCAGACCGGCGGTTTCGACTGGCTGAAGCATTTGTCCAGTGGCGTGCCCTGGCTGTATTGCAGGGAGATGTTGGCCAGCAGGCGCAACTCCCGCGCCAATGCCCAGAGGATCACCGGCGGCTCGACGCCTTCACCGCGCAGGCCCTCAAGCATGCGCAACGCGTGCGCCGGTTCGCCGTTGAGCACCGCGTCGGTCAGGCCGAACACGTCAAACCGGGCACTGTCGGCCACGGCGGCCTGCACGGTTTCGACGGTGATCTGCCCACCTTCGGCCATCAACTTGAGCTTTTCGATTTCCTGTGCGGCGGCGAGCAGGTTGCCTTCGACACGCGCGGCAATCAATTCGACGGCGTCCTGACTGGCCGACAGACCTGCCTGGGACAGGCGCTGACGAATCCAGCTCGGCAGCTGATTGGCATCCACCGGCCAGATCTGCACGAACTGGGTTTGCTGGCCTTCGACCAGTGCCTTGCCCCACTTGGTTTTCTGCGCGCTGCCATCGAGCTTCGGCAAGCTGATCAGCAGAACCGTGTCTTCCGCAGGACGCGAGCAGTATTCGATCAGCGCGGCGGCGCCTTTATCGCCAGGCTTACCGGACGGCAGGCGCAGTTCCAACAGGCGTTTTTCGGCGAACAGCGACATGCTTGCGCCGGCCTGCAGCAACGTACCCCAATCGAAATTGGCGTCGGCGGCGAAGACCTGACGTTCGTCGAAACCTTGCTGGCGAGCAGCGGTGCGGATGGCGTCGGCGGCTTCCTGACACAGCAACGGATCATCGCCGCTGATGATGTAGACCGGCGCAAGTGCGCCTTGCAGGTGTTTGCCGAGTTGCGCGGGAGCGAGCTTCATAAGGAAGGGCGAGCGGGGCGCCTGAGCGCCCCGGCCGTCTTACTGCTGCGGGATTTCGAGCGGCGACTGACGCGGAGTTTCCGCCTCAGCCTTCTGCGCCGCTTCCAGCGCATCGGCTTCAGCCTTGGCGCGGTCGTTGGCGGTTTGCTGCAGTTGCTGCAACTGGCCCGGGGTCAGCTGCGACAGGCGCAGCATCATGCGTTGCACCAGCTCGCGACGGATTTCATGACGGGCGTCGTTGGCTTCCTGATCGGAGCCGACGAGGTTGTTGCCGTCGTGAATGAACACCTTCTGCACTTCGAGCTTGTCGCTGATCAGCGACAGGTCTTTCTCGCCGCGGATGTCATAGCTCAGCACAGTGTTGACCTGATACTCGCCTGTGCGCCCGGCACCGGCATAGCTGAGGATGCGCTGGCTTTCCTGCTCGTCAGCCAGATACAGCTTGTACGGCGCGCCGCTGTAAACCTTGACGCCGCTGGACTCCAGCGTCTGACGCAGCTGTCTTACGGTTTCGCCATAAGCGTTACGCGCGCTCAGGTCGATTTCCTTGATCGACAGTTCGTTGGTGCCGGTACCACGCAACTGGAAACCGCAGGCGCTCAGCAGAACGGCGAGGCCCATCACCAGCAGATTGCGTTTGATCATTGTGTTGCTCCCCTTGAAACCAGGTGAGCCGACTCTGCGGCCCGAAAGGTTTTACTGGGTGCCAGGCGAGCCCGGCACCCGATCCAATTTAGCTGGCGACGATGTTGACCAGTTTGCCCGGCACCACGATCACTTTGCGAATGGTCAGGCCATCGACGAAACGCAGCACGTTCTCGTTGATGCGCGCGGCGGCTTCGATCTCTTCGCGAGTGGCACTGGCCGGCATTTCGATCTGCCCGCGCAGCTTGCCGTTGACCTGAATGACCAGGGTCAGGTTGTCCTGCACCAAGGCACTTTCGTCCACGGCCGGCCAGCCTGCATCGATCACCGCATCGGCGTGACCCAACTGCTTCCACAGTTCATGGCTGATGTGCGGGGTGATCGGCGCCAGCAGCAGGGTCACCGCTTCCAGACCTTCGTGCAGCAGCGCGCGGTCCTGTTCGGTGCCTTGGGCGGCTTTTTCCAGCACGTTCATCAGCGTCATTACCTGGGCGATGGCGGTGTTGAATTTGTGGTTCTGGCCGACGTCATGGCTGGCCTGCTTGATCGCCAGGTGAATCGCACGACGCACGGTTTTCTGCTCGTCGCTCAGCGCGGCGATATCCAGTTTGCCCGGCAAACCCTGGGTGACGTGAGCTTGCGCCAGACGCCAGACGCGCTTGAGGAAGCGGTGCGAACCTTCAACGCCGGAATCGGACCATTCCGCGCTCATGTCAGGCGGCGAGGCGAACATCATGAACAGACGGCAGGTGTCGGCGCCGAACTGGTCGATCATCGACTGCGGGTCGACGCCGTTGTTCTTCGACTTGGCCATCTTCTCGGTACCGCCGATTTCCACCGGCAGGCCGTCGGATTTCAGCTTGGCGCTAATCACCTTGGCTTTGCTGTCACGCTCCAGTTCCACGTCTGCCGGGTTGAACCAGGTGTAAGCGCCATTGGCTTCGCGACGATAGTAAGTCTCGGCGATCACCATGCCTTGGGTCAGCAGGTTCTTGAACGGCTCATTGGAGCTGACCAGACCTTCGTCACGCATCAGCTTGTGGAAGAAGCGCGCGTAAAGCAGGTGGAGAATGGCGTGTTCGATACCACCGATGTACTGATCCACCGGCAGCCAGTGATCGGCTGCGGATTTTTCTACCAGGCCACCTTCAAAATGCGGCGAGGCGTAACGGGCGTAGTACCACGACGACTCGACGAAGGTGTCCATCGTGTCGGTTTCACGCTTGGCCGGCGCGCCGCATTTCGGGCAGCTGCATTCGTAGAACTCGGGCATGCGCGCCAGCGGCGAACCGGCGCCGTCCGGCACCACGTCTTCCGGCAACACAACCGGCAGTTGGTCTTCCGGCACCGGCACGTCACCGCAGGCGGCGCAATGGATGATCGGGATCGGGCAGCCCCAGTAGCGCTGGCGGCTGATGCCCCAGTCGCGCAGGCGGAACTGGGTGCGCGAGGCGCCCAGTTGTTTCTTGATCAGGGCCACTTCCATGGCGTCGAACGCGCCGGCGAAGTCGAGGCCGTCAAACTCGCCGGAGTTGATCAGCGTGCCGTGCTCGCCATAGGCGTCCTGCCACGGCGCCGGGTTGGTGTCACCGGAGCTGGTGCGCACCACCGATTTCACCGGCAGGTTGTATTTGTGAGCGAATTCGAAATCGCGCTCGTCGTGCGCCGGAACCGCCATGACCGCGCCGTCGCCGTAGTGCATCAGCACGTAGTTGGCGACCCATACCGGGAGCTTTTCGCCGGTCAGCGGGTGCTCGACGAACAGGCCGGTCGGCAGGCCTTTCTTTTCCTGGGTGGCGACGTCTGCTTCGGCAACGCTGCCGCCCTTGCATTCAGCGATGAACGCTTGCAGCTCGGGATTGTTCTGCGCGGCCAGGGTGGCCAGCGGGTGCTCGGCAGCGACGGCGACGTAGGTCGCGCCCATCAGGGTGTCCGGACGGGTGGTGAAGACTTTCAGGGTGCCGGCTTCGCCGATCGAATCGACGTTGTACGGGAACTGCACTTCCATGCCACGGGACTTGCCGATCCAGTTGCGCTGCATGGTCTTGACCTGTTCAGGCCAGCCAGTCAGTTCGTCGAGACTTTCCAGCAGCTCGTCGGCGTAAGCGGTGATCTTGAAGTAGTACATCGGGATTTCGCGCTTTTCGATCAGCGCGCCGGAGCGCCAGCCACGGCCGTCGATGACTTGCTCGTTGGCCAGAACGGTCTGGTCGACCGGGTCCCAGTTCACGGTGCCGTTCTTGCGATAGATCACGCCTTTTTCGAACAGGCGCGTGAACAGCCATTGTTCCCAGCGGTAGTAGTCCGGCTTGCAGGTGGTCACTTCACGGGACCAGTCCACCGCGAGGCCGAGGCTGCGCAGCTGCGACTTCATGTAGGCGATGTTCTCGTAGGTCCACTTGGCGGGCGCTACGTTGTTTTTCATTGCGGCGTTTTCCGCCGGCATGCCGAACGCATCCCAGCCCATTGGCTGCAGAACATTCTTGCCCTGCATGCGCTGGTAGCGCGAGATCACATCGCCAATGGTGTAGTTGCGCACGTGGCCCATGTGCAGCTTGCCGCTGGGGTAAGGGAACATCGACAGGCAGTAGTAGGTTTCCTTGCCTGGCTGTTCACTGACTTCAAAGGACTTTTGCTCATCCCAGAACGACTGGGCGGCGGCTTCGATCTCACGTGGCTGATATTGTTCGTGCATGGCTACTTTTGTACTGGATAGGGGTGGCCTAATCCTCTTCGACGGCAGCATCCGGGATGGCCCGGGTGCGCTGGAAGTGGAATGACAGGAAGCGCCGTAGCATACATGACCGCGCTTGGCCGAGGGAAACCCTGATTACAGCTGTTTGCCAGAGCTTTTGGGCGACGAGGGCCGTTGGTCGCGGCGTGTAGCCGGTTCGTGCAGTGAAGCTAAGCTCTAATTGGGGAGTGAGTCTTATCTTCAATGAGGTGAGGGATGGTGGAGCAACGGAAAAAGAACGTAACGAAACCCGAGCTGTATGAAAGGTTGATCGATCGTCTGGGCATGGCGTTGGACGCCGTGAAAACCGCTGACCGGCTGCGCGACGAGCGCCCCCTGGAACTGGAATTGCGTGGCTTGAGCCCCGCCGAGTTCAAACTGGTCAAGGCCTATCTGGATCGCAGTGAACGTGAAACGCAGGGATGCCTGTCTCAAGCAGTGAAGCAACTCGATGCAGCACATTCGGCCAAGGTCATCTGGCTCAAGGACAAGGCGCCGCGCAGAGACACCGGCAAGGTGCGTTCTGTGCAGGCCAAGTAAGCGCATGGCAGGTCAGGAAACGGATCTTTTGCAACAGGATCCCGCCTAATGGTTGTAACGCGTAATCAACACTTTTAGGCTTCGGGCATCTTTGGAGATGCCCGATGCCCTTTCGCTATTTCATCAAACAACTTTTATTGCCGCCCGGCATTCTTTTGCTGCTGTTGCTGGTCGCCTGGTGGCTGCGCCGTTCGCGGCCACGCCTGGCTGGCGTGTGTTTTGCCGTCGGTTTTGGTGGCCTGCTGCTGATGAGCCTGCCGGTGGTCGTGCAGTGGAGCGCCAAGGCGCTGGAACGTGAGCCGCCGCTGGCGCGGTCAGAGTGGACGACCTTGGCGCAACGTGCCGATGCGATTGTGGTGCTGGGCTCGGGGCGCGAGCGTGGAGACATCGCCTGGGGCGAAGACCAGCCGACCGGCATAGGACTGGAGCGGCAGCGTTACGCGGCGCGCCTGGCCAAGGCCTCGGGCCTGCCGATTCTGACCAGCGGCGGCCTGCACTACGGCACGCCGCCGACCGAAGCGAAATTGATGGCGGATTCGTTGCGTGATGATTTCGCCGTAACGGTGCGCTGGCAGGAAGGCGAGAGTCGCACCACATGGGAGAACGCGAAGATGACGGCAGATATCCTCTTGCCGCAGGGGATCAAGCGGGTCGTCGTGGTGACGCAGGCGTGGCACATGCCGCGTGCAGTGTGGAGCTTTGAGCAGGCGGGTTTCGAGGTGGTGCCGGCACCGGTGGGGTTCCTCGGTACGGATAACGCTCGCCCGTTTGGCGGCTGGTTGCCGGAATTCAAGTCGATCTGGCAGAGCGGGCAATTGCTCAATGAAGCGGTGGGGCAGGTGGGGTATTCGTTGTTTTACCGCTGAAGATCATTGTGGCGAGGGGATTTATCCCCGATGGGGCGCGTAGCGACCCCTTTCTTACCTTCAGAAGAGGGGACTGCTGCGCACTCCAGCGGGGATAAATCCCCTCGTCATATTTCTCAGAGGGTCTTCGACATCCGGCTCGCCATCAGCGCCCAGCCAAACAGCAGCAGGCACAACGCGATCAACGGCCACGAGCGCCATTGCAGATACGGCGTCAGGTCGTGCATCGGTACCACTTCGCCGTACAGCACACCTTGTTCGAACTGCGGAATCTGTTCGGTGATCTGGCCGAACGGGTTGATCAGGCCAGTAACGCCGTTGTTGGTCGCGCGGATCATCCAGCGTCCGGCTTCCAGCGCGCGCATCTGCGCCATCTGTAAATGCTGCAGCGGGCCGATCGACGTGCCGAACCAGGTGTCGTTGCTGATCGTCAGCAGCAGGTCGCTGCGTGCCGACAGCCCGGCGGCGAATTCCGGATAGACCACCTCGTAGCAGATGAACGGTGCAATCTGGTAACCCTTGGCTTGCAAGAGCGCTTGATCCGACGGGCCGCGGGCGAAGTCCGACATAGGCAGGTCGAAGAACGCGATCAAGCCGCGCAACACGTCCTGCAACGGCACGTACTCGCCGAACGGCACCAGTTTCTGCTTCAGGTAAGTGCCGTCGCCTTCGCCGACCACGGTGATGCCGTTGAAGAAGCGCCGTTCGTGATGCACGGTCTGGCGGATCGGCACGCCGGTGATCAACGCCGACTTACGCTCGGCGGCGAAGTTGCCCATCATCGTCAGGTAGCCCTCGGCGGACTCCTTCAACACCGGCACGGCGGTTTCCGGCCAGATCAGCAGATCGACCGGTTTGGAGCGGAAACTCAGATCACGGTACAGCGCCAGTTGCGCGTTGAGTTCGGCCGGGTCCCATTTCATGCTCTGCGCGACGTTGCCCTGAATTGCGGCCACGGTCAGCGGTGCGCCTGACGGGCTGGTCCACGCGTGGCCTTTGAGGGCGATGCCTGCTACCCAAGGCCCCGCCAGAAGTACCACACCGGCCGCGATAAAACCCTTGCGGCGCGCCTGCAACAAGCGCGGCGCGTTGTAGATCAGCGCTGCGGTCAGTGCCAGAACAAACGAGACCAGCCACATCCCGCCCACCGGCGCGAGCCCGGCCAGCGGGCCGTCGAGCTGGCTGTAACCGGAATAAAGCCATGGGAAACCGGTGAGGAACCAGCCGCGAAAGGCTTCCTGGCCGACCCACAACGCCGCAAACGCCAAGGCATCCGCCAGCGGTGCTTCGTTACGCCGCAACCAGCGTGCCCACAGCCACGCGGGCAGGGCGAAGAACCAGGCAATCGCCGCGGTGAACAGCAGCATCAGGAACCCGGCGAGCAACACCGAAGCGCCACCAAAGTGGTGGATGCTGTAATAGATCCAACTGGTGCCGGCACCGAACAGGCCGAAGCCGAAGCACCAGCCACGGCCGAGCGCCTGACGCGGGCTCAGCTCACGCAAACCGGCATAGAACAGACCAACCGCCAGCAATGCCAGCGGCCAGATGTCGAACGGTGCGAGAGCGAATGTGGTGATTGCACCGGCCGCCACGGCCAGCAGGTTACCGGGCCAGCCGGGGCGGGTTGTCCAGCGCATTTCAGTCCTTAGAATTAACGAGCGATCGGCGTCAGTCGCAGCAAGTGAATCCGGCGGCTGTCGGCGTTCAGGATGCGGAAACGATAAGCGCCGATTTCAGTGGTTTCGTTGCGTTTTGGCAAGTGCCCGAACGCGCTCATCACCAGGCCGCCGACGGTGTCGAATTCGTCGTCGGAGAACTCGCTGTCGAAGAACTCATTGAAGTTCTCGATCGGCGTCAGCGCCTTGATCAGGAAATCACCGCTGGGCAGCGGCTTGATGTAGCTGTCTTCTTCGACGTCGTGCTCGTCCTCGATGTCGCCGACGATCTGCTCAAGCACGTCTTCGATGGTCACCAGACCGGCCACACCGCCGTATTCGTCGATGACGATGGCCATGTGGTTGTGGTTGGCGCGAAACTCACGCAGCAACACGTTCAGACGCTTGGACTCCGGCACGAAGGTGGCCGGGCGCAGCAGGTCCTTGATGTTGAAGCTGTCGCCGTTCTCCTTGAGGATCAGCGGCAGCAGATCCTTGGCCAGCAGCACGCCCATCACGTCGTCATGGCTTTCGCCGATGACCGGATAGCGCGAGTGGGCCGAGTCGACCACGGCGGGGAGGAATTCGCGGGGTGTCTGGGTCGCCTTGATGCTGACCATCTGCGAGCGCGGCACCATGATGTCGCGCACTTGCAGGTCAGCCACCTGGATGGCGCCTTCGACGATGGCCAGCGCTTCGCTGTCCAGCAGTTTGTTCTGATGTGCATCACGCAGCAGCTCGAGGAGCTCCTGACGGTTCTTCGGCTCGTGGGCAAAAGCCTGGGTCAGTTTACCCAGCCATGACTTCTGCCCGTTGCTCGATCGATCTTCGCTCATAGCGATTACTCTGAATCCTTTGTTGTAACGATGGGGGAGTGTTCGGTTTCGTCGTCCGCGTACGGATCGGGATAGCCCAGTTCAGCAAGCAACTCGCGTTCCAGCGCTTCCATTTCTTCGGCTTCGTCGTCATCTATATGGTCGTAACCCAGCAGATGCAAGCAGCCGTGAATGACCAGATGTGCCCAGTGCGCCTTTAGTTCCTTGCCCTGCTCGGCGGCTTCGCGTTCGACCACGGCCACGCAGATGACCAGATCGCCGAGCAGCGGGATATCGAGAAACTCGTCAGGCACTTCCGCCGGGAACGACAACACGTTGGTCGCGTAGTCCTTGTGGCGCCAGGTGTGATTGAGCTCGCGGCCTTCTTCCTCGTCGACCAGACGAATGGTCATTTCCGAATCAGCGGTGCGCTGGCGCAGGGCCAGTTCGCACCACTGGCGGAACTCGGCTTCACTCGGCGCGCTGGCCTCAGTGGCGATTTGCAGATCCAGCTCAAGCATCGCGCGAGGCTTCCTTCGCGGCTTCGGCACGGGTTTCGAAGCGCTCGTAGGCCTCGACAATCCGCTGCACCAACGGGTGGCGCACGACGTCCTTGGGCTGGAAGTGGGTGAAGCTGATGCCCGGCACGTCTTTGAGCACTTCGATCACATGGTGCAGCCCGGACTTGGTGCCGCGCGGCAGGTCGACCTGGGTGATGTCACCGGTGATCACGGCGGTGGAGCCGAAGCCGATGCGCGTGAGGAACATCTTCATCTGCTCGACGGTGGTGTTCTGGCTTTCGTCGAGAATGATGAAGCTGTTGTTCAGCGTACGACCGCGCATGTAGGCCAGCGGCGCGACTTCGATCACCTGTTTCTCGATCAGCTTGGCGACGTATTCGAAACCGAGCATTTCGTACAGCGCGTCGTAGAGCGGGCGCAGGTACGGGTCGATCTTCTGCGACAGGTCGCCGGGCAGGAAGCCGAGCTTTTCTCCCGCTTCGACTGCCGGACGCACCAGCAGGATGCGGCGGATCTGCTCGCGCTCCAGTGCGTCAACCGCGCAGGCCACGGCCAAGTAGGTCTTGCCGGTACCGGCCGGGCCGATGCCGAAGTTGATGTCGTTGCCGAGGATTTCCTTCACGTAGCGCTGCTGATTCAAGCCGCGTGGGCGAATCATGCCTTTCTTGGTGCGCAGGGCGACGGTCGCTTCGGCAGGGGCCGGGTTGTCGATATCTGCTGATTCCTGAATGAACAGGTGCACCAGGTCTGGCGACAGCTCGGTACCCTTGGTTTCCCGGTACAGGCGGCGCAGCAGGTTTTCCGCGGACGTGGTGAGTTTTGGATCGCCTATCAACTCGAACTGGTTTCCGCGATTGCGGATCTCGATGGCCAGGCGCTGTTCGATCAAGCGCAAATGCTCGTCGAATTGCCCGCACAGATTGGCGAAGCGGCGAGCCTCAAAAGGCTCGAGGAGAAAACGATGTGGTTCGATGGGTGCGTTCAAGGTCGTATTTAGCCGCCCTGGGGCAATTAGGATGAAATCAAGGATAACGCCAGTGGCCTGGGTGCGAAAGCTCTTAAATATCGACGCTGCTTTCGAACCCATTCTCTGTGGCTGGCGGGGTCATTTGTGGTGAGGGGATTTATCCCCGATGGGGCGCGAAGCGGCCCTGAAACCATTATCAGAGGTGTATCAGATCACCCGGATTGCAGGTTTTGGGTCGGCTGCGCCAACCATCGGGGATAAATCCCCTCACCACAGAAGCCCCATCCACAATGCGATGGTGTTATTGAACCAGCGAACCACGCAGCGAGTGCGGTTGCGCGGCGTCGATGTGCACATCGGCGAACTGGCCGATCAGGGTGGGATTGTCGCAGCGGAAGTTGACGATACGATTATTCTCGGTGCGGCCCTGGAGCTCGCCCGGGTCTTTCTTCGAATAATCGGTCACCAGAATGCGCTGGATCGAGCCGACCATTTGTCGGCTGATCTCGAAGCCCTGCTGATTCAGACGATGTTGCAGCGCGTTCAGACGTTCTTTCTTCAATTCTTCCGGCGTGTCATCTGCCAGATCGGCAGCGGGCGTGCCCGGGCGCTGGCTGTAGACGAACGAGTAGGAGAAATCGAAGCCGACATCGGCAATCAGCTTCATGGTCTGTTCGAAGTCTTTCTCGGTTTCACCGGGGAAGCCGACGATGAAGTCCGAACTGATGCAGATCCCCGGCACGGCAGCGCGCAATTTGCGCAGCTTGGATTTGTACTCCAGCGCCGTGTGGTTGCGCTTCATCGCCGCGAGAATCCGGTCGGAGCCCGACTGCACCGGCAAGTGCAAGTGCTTGACCAGTTCCGGCACTTCGGCGTGGGCCTGGATCAGGCTGTCGGAGAACTCCAGCGGGTGCGACGTGGTGTAGCGGATGCGGTCGATGCCATCGACAGCGGCGACCACGCGGATCAGTTCGGCCAGATCGGCCAGGCGACCGTCGTGTGTCTGGCCGCGATAGCCGTTGACGTTCTGCCCGAGCAAGGTCACTTCACGCACGCCGTGTTCGGCAAGGTGAATGATTTCCGCGATCACGTCGTCGAACGGCCGGCTGACTTCTTCACCACGGGTATACGGCACCACGCAGAACGTGCAGTACTTGCTGCAACCTTCCATCACTGACACATAAGCGCTCGGGCCGTCGATACGCGGCTCGGGCAGGTGGTCGAATTTTTCGATTTCCGGGAACGAGACGTCGACTTGCGGCAGCTTGCTGCTGCGCGCGGCGTCGATCATTTCCGGCAGACGGTGCAGGGTCTGCGGGCCGAACACCACGTCAACGTAGGGAGCGCGATCGCGGATCGCCGCGCCTTCCTGACTGGCCACGCAACCGCCGACAGCGATGACCATGTCCGGGTTGGCCAGCTTCAGTTCGCGCCAGCGGCCGAGCTGCGAATACACGCGGTCCTGGGCGCGTTCGCGGATCGAGCAGGTGTTGAGCAGAATCACGTCGGCGTCTTCCGCGCGAGCGGTGACTTCCAGGGCCTGATGTTCGCCCAGCAGATCGACCATGCGCGAGCTGTCGTACTCGTTCATCTGGCAACCGTGGGTTTCGATGTAAAGCTTCTTGGCCATGGATTCGGGTCGTCACGTGATTCAAAGAACCGCGCATTATAGGGAACAAGCCGTCAGGTTCCTACCGCTGTGCGTCCGGTGGCTATGCTATAGTTCGCGCCCTCATTTTTACCCCGATGTTATCCGCCCGCCATGACCAAACGCGAAGCTCCAATCTACAAGGTGATTTTCCTCAACCAGGGCCAGGTGTTCGAAATGTACGCCAAGCAGATCTATCAAAGTGATCTGTGGGGTTTCCTGGAAGTTGAAGAATTCGTCTTTGGCGAGCGTACGCAAATGGTCGTCGATCCGAGCGAAGAAAAGCTCAAGGCGCAGTTCGAAGGCGTGGTGCGCAGCTTTGTGCCGATGCATTCGATCGTGCGCATCGATGAAGTGGAACGTCTGGGCACGCCGAAAATCAGCGAGGCCCGGGGCGCGGTCGGCAATGTCATGCCGTTTCCGATGCCGATGCCTGAAAAGTAAGCTTCAAGACCGCGTAGCCCCCATTCGCGAGCAGGCTCGCTCCCACAGTAGATCTCCAGTGTTCAGAAGATCCTCTGTGGGAGCGAGCCTGCTCGCGAAGAGGCCAGAATGGTCGGCGCAAAAATCAGGGAAGAGGTGAAAACGGCGTACGCCCATCGGCGTTCTGCAGTTCCATCAGGTATTTGCGGAAAATCTGCCCGAGCACCTGAGTGGCGGTTTCGAGATCTTCGCGGGACATCTTTTCCGAGACTTCGTCGGCCGTGTCCAGCGCCTCTTCGGCACCGTTGACCGCTGCCATCTTCAGCACGATGTAGGCCTGGATATTGTTGGCCTGCACACCTTCACCGTGGAAGAACATGCTGCCGAGCTTGTATTGCGCCTGGGCGTGGCCTTGCAACGAGGCCTTTTCGAAATAGCTCAGGGCTTGATTGAGGTCGCGCGGCGCGTTCTTGCCGTCGTAGTAGAACTCACCCAACTCGTATTGCGCTTGCGCGTCCCCTTCGTCCGCCGCTTTCTGGCAGGCGGCCAGTGCCTGCGTGACATCTTGCGGCTGAGTATTGAGGGTGCAACGACCCATCGCCGGGATCAACAACGAGTTGCCGCCTGCTTGTGCATGCGCGAGCAGGGGCTGAAGGAGCAACAGGCAGCCCAATGCAAGGGTGCGGCCGGTGCGGTTCATGGGAATCGACTTACCTCTGAAGGGCACGCGGACCCGTCGAGGGATCCAATAAGCGCGCATTATGAAATAAGCAGGGCCAACCTTACAAAGTCTTTACTCGTTTTTCTGCTGCGTGGGGAATATATCGCCCGATTCGGGCAGGATTTTCGCAGGCATGTCGGAAAAACCGAGCGGATGTAGGCGAAAGCTGACGCTGGCCATAGCCAACGTCAGCGGTACGGCGATTATTTCAATGCGGCGAAAGCGCGCTCGGCGGCGTCCAGCGTCAGTTGCAGCTCGGCTTCGCCATGGGCGATCGAGGTGAAACCGGCTTCGAAAGCGCTCGGCGCCAGGTACACGCCACCTTCCAGCATCAGGTGGAAGAAGCGACCGAACATTGCTGCATCGCTGGCCATCACGTCGTCGAAGGTGACGATGTCATCGGCGCCGCTGAAGTACAGACCGAACATGCCGCCGGCCTGGGTGGTCACGAACGGGATGCCCGCAGCATCGGCACGCTGTTGCAGACCGTCGAGCATGCGCGCGGTGTAGTGGGTCAATTCGGCGTGGAAACCCGGGCGGCTGATCAGACGCAAGGTCGTCAGGCCGGCAGCCATCGCCAGCGGATTACCCGACAACGTACCTGCCTGATACACCGGACCGAGCGGGGCGATGCGCTGCATGATCTCGCGTTTGCCACCGAAGCAGCCCACCGGCATGCCGCCGCCGATGATCTTGCCGAACGTGGTCAGGTCCGGCGTCACGCCGTAGTGCGCCTGGGCACCGCCGAGGGCGACGCGGAAACCGGTCATCACTTCGTCGAAAATCAGCACCACACCATGCTTGTCGCACAGCGAACGCAAACCTTCGAGGAAGCCCGGCGCTGGCGGCACGCAGTTCATGTTGCCGGCGACCGGTTCGACGATGATGCACGCCACCTCTTCGCCCACTTCGGCGAGCATCGCTTCAACCGCGTCGATGTCGTTGAACGGCAGGGTCAGGGTGTGTTTGGCGAACGCTGCCGGCACGCCGGCCGAGCTCGGTACGCCCTGGGTCAGAGCGCCGGAACCGGCCTTGACCAGCAGGCTGTCGGAGTGGCCGTGGTAGCAGCCTTCGAACTTGATGATGCTGTCGCGACCGGTGTAACCACGGGCCAGTCGGATCGCGCTCATGGTCGCTTCGGTGCCGGAGCTGACCATGCGCACCATCTCCATCGACGGCACCAGCGAGCAGACCAGATCGGCCATCTCGGTTTCCATCGACGTCGGTGCGCCGTAGGACAGGCCGTGTTGCAGCTGATTGCGCACCGCGTCGAGCACGTCCGGATGGCTGTGGCCAAGGATCATCGGCCCCCACGAACCCACGTAATCGACATAACGCTTGTCATCTTCGTCGGTGACGTAAGCGCCTTCGGCGTGTTTGAAGAACAGCGGGGTGCCGCCAACGCTCTTGAACGCGCGCACCGGCGAGTTAACGCCGCCGGGGATGTGTTTCTGAGCATTGGCAAACAGGGTTTCGGAACGAGACATGATCGGGCTCTCAAATCAGATTTTCAGAAGTTCGTTGAAGGCGCGGGCGCGGCGGGTCACTTCGGCGCTGCTCTCGGCGCCGAACAAACCGTGGATCACGGCGAGCAGATCGACACCGTGCTCGACCAGTGGCGCGGCGTTATCGAGGGTGATGCCGCCGATCGCGCAGATCGGCAAGTGCAGCGTGCGCTTGGCTTCGTCGAGCAAGTCGAGGCTGCAACTCGGCGCACCGGGTTTGGTGGTGGAATTGAAGAAGCGGCCGAAGGCGACATAACTCGCACCTTCTTTGGCAGCCTGTTCGGCCAGAGCGATTTGCCCGTGGCAGGTCGAACCGATGATCGCTTTCGAACCGAGCAGGGCGCGGGTCGGCGACAGCGGGCCGTCGGTCTGGCCCAAGTGCACGCCAACGTTGAGGCGCGCTGCCAATTCGGCGTCGTCGTTGATGATCAACTGCGTCTTGTAGCGTTCGCACAAGTTGCGCAGCGTTTCGGCCTCGCGCAGACGGCGGGCCTCGTCGCTGCTCTTGTCGCGGTATTGCAGCAGGGTGACGCCGCCGTCGAGCGCCGCCTCCACGTAAGACAGAAACTTGCCGGCCAGCAACTGGCTGTCGGTAATGGCATACAGGCCACGTAGTTTCATCGGGCAGACCTCACGACGTTACGAGCAGAAATCCAGCGGCAGGCGACGCGGCACGAACTGGCCTTTGCCCAGTTGTTCGGCATCGCGCAAAGTGCGCCAGGTGTAATCCAGCGCACTGCGCACGGCACTGGCCAGGTGTTCGCCCTGAGCCAGGCGACCGGCGAGGGCGCTGGCCAGCGTACAACCGGAGCCGTGATAGCTGCCTGGCAGGCGCTGGCAGATAAAGGTTTCACGCAGGCCGTCGCGGCTGTACACGCGGTTGTGGATTTCAGTTTCGTCGCCATGGCCGCCGGTGATCAGCAGGTTTTTGACGAATGGCAGGAGTTTTTCCGCGCACTCGTCGGCCGTTCCTTCGGGCAGTTCGGCAAGGATGCGCGCTTCAGGAAGATTGGGCGTGGCAATGATCGACAGCGGCAGCAGACGCTGGCGCATCGCATAGCCGACCTCGTCTTTGCCCAGGCGTCCGCCCCCGCCGGCACGCAGCACCGGGTCGCAGACCACCGGCAGGTGCGGGTGCGCCGAGAGCAGTTCGACGACCGTGTCGACCATCTCCAGCGAACCGAGCATGCCCAGTTTCACTGCGGCGACTTCGGAGTCGTTGAGCACGGCGTTGGCCTGGGCCAGTACCCATTCACGGTCGAGGACGCGGAAGTCAGTGACGTTGACGGTGTCTTGCACGGTCAGGGCGGTGACGGCCGGAGCCGCATGGCAACCCTGCGCGAGCAAGGCTTCGATATCTGCCTGCAAGCCGGCGCCACCACTGGGGTCGTGGCCGGAGAGACAGAGGACAACGGGGCGGGAGCTGTAGATATTCATGGTGCGCGAGCTTACCACCAAAGCTGATTTTGGGGTTCAGTACTCACGGTGTTTGCGAGCAGATTGTCGGACAACCCCGCAGTCTTTATTTGGAGCACATTTGTGGCGAGGGGATTTATCCCCGTTGGGCTGCGAAGCGGCCCCAAACCCTGCAATCCGGTTCTTTCTGACACATCTCGCTGGATGGACTGGCGACTGCTTCGCAGCCGAACGGGGATAAATCCCCTCGCCACAATTGGTCATCTATCAAGGAGGCTGTCGTCGCGAGTTGACCAACCCAACAGCTCTATCTCGGTGCTTTGCCCTGGAACGCCCGTTCTAGAGCCGTTGTAGGAAAAATTTCCATGGTGCTCAATGGCCATCAACGGCTATGCTAGGCTGGATCCAAACAATCACAGGTAATACCGGTTTTACGTCTACTCAAAGGGAATGGGGGGCTTCCTGACACAACCGGACGAGCCACGCTGGGGCTTCAATGCGCTATTTGCTGATGTTGCTGTTCTGCTTGCCCCTCATGGCGAGCGCTGTCGAATTCGACGAATTCACCCAAAGCCTGCCACTGGGCCGATCGCTGCAAGTGTTCGAAGACCCGAGCGGTCAGGCGACGATTGCCGACGTCCGCGCGCAAGATGCCGCCGGCCAGTTCAAAGCTCACGACAAAGCCACGCTCAATGCCGGTTACTCGCGTTCGGCGTTCTGGCTGAAGATCGACCTGCATTACCGCCCGAGCAACCCGGCCGCCCAGCGCACCTGGCTGCTGGAACTGGCGTATCCGCCGCTTGATCACCTCGATCTGTACTTGCCTGGCGCCAACGGCGAATACCGACTGGTGCGCCAGACCGGCGATGCCTTGCCCTTCGCCAGTCGCGAGATCCGCCAGAACAACTACCTGTTCGACCTTCCCTTCAAACCGGATCAACAGCAGACGCTGTACCTGCGACTGGCCAGCGAAGGCTCGATCCAGGCGCCGGTGACGTTGTGGTCGAGCAGCGCATACCTCGAAGACCAACCGGTGCGCCTGTATGTACTCGGCATCATTTATGGCGTGCTGCTGGGGATGCTGGTCTACAACCTGTTCATCTACTTGAGCGTGCGCGACACCAGTTACCTCTATTACATCTTCTATATCGGCTCGTTCGGCCTCTATCAATTGTCGGTCAATGGCGCGGCGGTCGAGTATTTCTGGCCGGACAACCCATGGTGGGCCAACGCCGCGACACCGTTCTTCATCGGTTGCGCCGGTCTGTTCGGCAGCCAGTTCGCCCGCAGTTTCCTGCAGACCAAGACCCACAGCCCCTGGCTGGATCGCTTGCTGATCGGCCTGATTGCCTTCAGTGCGCTGGTGATCGGCCTGTCGCTGATGACCAGTTACGCCCTGGCCCTGCGCCTGGCGACCACACTGGCGCTGACCTTCACCGTGGTGATCTTTGCCGCCGGGATTCTTGCCTGGTGGCGCGGCCTGCGGGTGGCGCGTTACTTCATCATCGCCTGGTCGGCATTCCTGCTCGGCGGCATCGTCAATACGCTGATGGTGCTGGGCCTGCTGCCCAACGTGTTCCTGACCATGTACGCCAGCCAGATCGGCTCGGCCATCGAGGTGGCGCTGCTGTCGCTGGCGCTGGCCGACCGCATCAACGCCATGCGCGAACAACAGGCGCAGACTTTGTTCGACGCCGGGCAGAAACTCGAAGTGCTCAACCAGCAACTGGCCCACAGCAACAAGCTCAAGGATGAATTCCTCGCGACGTTGACCCACGAACTGCGCACGCCGATGAACGGCGTGATCGGTTCGCTGGAGCTGATGCAGACCGTCGACCTCAATCCCGAGCTTGAGCAATATCAACAAACCGCCGCCGGTTCTGCTCGCGACATGATGCGCATGGTCAATGGCATCCTCACGCTCACTGAATTGCAGGCCGGCAAACTCAAGGCGACGCCGGGCAGTTTCAGCCTGCGCGCAGTGGTCGAGGCGTTGCGCGTGCAGTTCGAAGGTAATGCAGCGAGCAAGTCGCTGGACTTCAAGGTCGAGGTGTTGCCGACCCTGCCGGATCGCTTGCTCGGCGACAGCGCGAAACTGGCGCAGTGCCTGGAATGCCTGCTGGACAATGCGATCAAGTTCACCCGCGTCGGCGGGCTGGCGTTGCGCGTTACCGGGCGGCCGTCGGCGGATGAGCGCATGGGGCTATCGTTCGCGGTGATCGACACCGGTATCGGTTTCACTGATCTGGGCGAGGCGACCCTGTATCAGCGTTTCTTCCAGCTCGATGGTTCGATGACTCGCGAATACGGCGGCCTGGGGGTGGGGCTGGCGATCTGTCGGCAGCTGGTCGAATTGCTCGGCGGCAAACTCACCCATCGTTCCGAGCCGGGACGCGGCAGCCGCTTCCAGCTCGATGTCGAATTCGAACTGCCGGTGATCGAAGCGCCTGGGGATCAGCCGACCCGCGATTGCATTCGTGCGCCGCAGGACTGCACGGTGCTGCTGGTGGACGACAACAGCGTCAATCAACTGGTCATGCGTGGCATGTTGCTCAAGCTCGGTTTCCGCGTGCGCAGCGCTGACAACGGCGCCGCCGCGCTGGACTGCCTGCAACGGGAAAGCTTCGATGCGGTGCTGATCGATTGCCAGTTGCCCCGCCACGAAGGCGCATCGCTGTGCTGCCAGATCCATGCATTGCCGGGCTGTGCGCACTTGCCGGTATTCATGCTGGCGCTGGGTGCGGATCGCGAGCAATGCGCCCCGGGCGCGCCTATCGACTATCTGCACAAACCGGTGAAGTTCGAGGATCTGCAGGCTGCTTTACAGCGCCGCGTGCTCAGTTGCTGATGGGGTAAAAGCGCCGCAAAAACGGCGTCTATGACACTTTGTTCAAAAAAGCACCAGTGCTTAACTGATGCCATTGCTGAACACGGAGCGCCGTCATGAACCTGCATCAGTTCGCCGAAACCCACGAAGTCACCAATCAGCCACCGTCGCTGGACGGCACCAACCTGTACCGCATCGACCTGCCGCTGCAGGAGTGGTCGCGGCGTTTTGGCGCCGGTTGGGCCGAGTCGCGCATCGATGCCTATGGCGCACTCGCGGGTGGGCCTTTGATGGAAGCGGGGTTTCTCGCCAACCAGAACAAACCGGTATTCGCCAGCCATGATCGCTACGGTCATCGCATCGATCTGGTCGAATTTCACCCGGCCTACCACGAGCTGATGCGCACGGCGATCGAACATGGCCTGACCTCGCTGCCGTGGGCACACCCGCAGGACGGCGCGCATGTCGCCCGCGCTTCGATGACCTATCTGCACAGCCAGGCCGAGGCCGGCAGTGGTTGCCCGCTGACCATGACTTTCGCCAGCGTGCCGGCCCTGCGCTTGCAGCCGGAGCTGGCTGAGCAGTGGCTGCCGAAAGTCCTCGCCACCGAATACGATCCGCGCAACGTCGGCATGGCGCACAAGGCCGGCGTGACCATTGGCATGGCGATGACCGAGAAGCAGGGCGGCACCGATGTGCGCGCCAACACCACCAAGGCTTACCCGGTCGGCGCCAGCGGCCCGGGTCAGGCCTATGAACTGGTCGGGCACAAGTGGTTCTGCTCGGCGCCGATGTGCGACGCCTTCCTGACATTGGCGCAAACCGACAAGGGCTTGAGTTGCTTCCTGCTGCCGCGCCATCGCCCGGATGACACGCGCAATCAGTTCTACATCCAGCGTCTGAAAAACAAACTCGGCAACCAGTCCAACGCCTCCAGCGAAGTGGAGTTTCGTGGGGCGCTGGCGTGGATGATCGGCGAAGAAGGGCGCGGCGTACCAACCATTATCGAGATGGTGGCGATGACCCGTTTCGATTGCATGGTCGGCTCCAGTTCGCTGATGCGTCAGGCGCTGACCCAGGCCAGTCATCACTGCGCGCACCGCAAGGTCGGTGGCAAACTGCTCAGCGAGCAGCCGCTGATGCAAAACGTACTCGCCGATCTGGCCCTGGAAAGCGAAGCCGCGCTGGCCTTGAGTCTGCGCATGGGCAAAGCGCTGGATCATCTGGATGATCGCCACGAAGCGCAGTTCGCGCGGCTGGTGACGGCGGTGGGCAAATACTGGATCTGCAAACGTGCGCCAGGAATGATCAACGAAGCCGCCGAATGCATGGGCGGCGCCGGTTATGTCGAAGACAGCATCCTGCCGCGCCTTTACCGCGAAGCGCCGGTGAACTCGACTTGGGAAGGCTCGGGGAATGTGCAATGTCTGGATGTGCTGCGCGCATTGTCGAAGGAGCCGGGTGTGTTGGATGTGCTGTTCAGCGAATTGGGCGATGGCCATGGCGACAAGCGTCTGGCCGCACATATCCAGCAGTTGCAGGCGCAATTCAAGGACACCAGTGAAATTCAGTATCGAGCGCGGCAACTGACTGAAGACATTGCGCTTGGGTTGCAGGCCAAGCTTCTGTTGGAGGCGGGGAATTCGGCGGTCAGTGATGCTTTCATTGCCAGCCGCCTGAGCGGTGGCGGTGGCGGTCGCGTCTACGGCGGGTTGCCGCGTGGGCTGGACGTCGAAGCCATCGTCGCACGCTCGACCCCTCAGCTTTTCTGACCGCAATTTTCCCGACACCACAAAACCCTGTGGGAGCTGGCTTGCCAGCGATGGCGGTCTGTCAGTCAACATCGATGTTGAATGTGACGGCCTCATCGCTGGCAAGCCAGCTCCCACAGTGATTCGGGTTGCCTGAAAGATTTCGGTACACCCACAACGCCACTGTTCCCGTGCGTCCACGATGCAGGCAAGATGAAGCTCTGCAAGTCAGAACACAGGAAGCTGATTGTGACCGAAGCGTTTATTGTCGTTCAAACCGCCGAACAAGCCGTGGATCGTCTGGCCGAGCTGCATGAGCGGGCCACCACTGCGCTGAATTCTGCCCTCAAGCGTTACCTCAAGGACCGCGTCGAACCCGACGCCGAACAGCGTGCCCTGTTTCGTTATCCCGAACTGCGTCTGACCTACCACTGCCAGGGCGAAGTGCCGCAGACCACCCGCGCTTACGCCAAGGTGCAGTTGCCCGGTACTTACAGCGTCACCGTCACCCACCCGGCGGCGTTTCGCAAATACCTGCTTGAACAACTGACGCCGTTGATGCACGACTTCACCGTGACCGTCGAAGTCGGCGTCAGCCAGCAGAACATTCCGTATCCGTACGTGGTCGAGCAGGGCGATGAACTGGCCGGTTCCGGCGTCACTGCGGCGGTGCTGGCGCGGGTGTTCCCGAGCACGGATCTGTCCGCCGCCACCGATGGCATTGCCGACGGCCTCTACGACTGGGAAAACACCGATCCGCTGCCGCTGGCACTGTTCGATGCGGCGCGCGTGGACTTCTCGCTGCGCCGCCTGGTGCATTACACCGGCAGCGACTGGCGCCATGTGCAGCCGTGGATTCTGCTGACCAACTACCATCGCTACGTCGATCAGTTCATCGTTCATGGTCTGGAGCAGTTGCGCCGCGATCCGCGCTTCGTGCGTATGGTCCTGCCGGGCAACGTGATCATCGAGAAGAGCATGGACCACGGCGAAGCCTCGGCGATTGCCGCCGGTGTGGTCTGGCACCGTTACCAGATGCCGGCCTATCACCTGATCGCCAACGACGGCCACGGCGTCACGCTGGTGAACATCGGTGTCGGCCCTTCCAACGCCAAGAACATCACCGATCACCTGGCCGTGCTGCGCCCGCATTGCTGGCTGATGATTGGCCACTGCGGTGGCCTGCGTCAGTCGCAGACCATCGGCGATTACGTGCTGGCCCACGCCTACATGCGTCGCGACGGCATTCTTGATCGTGTGGTGCCGCCGAATATTCCGATCCCGGCACTGGCCGAAGTGCAGCTTGCGCTTCAACAGGCAGCGGCGAATGTCACCGGCGAGAAAGGCGACGACCTGAAGAAACGCCTGCGCACCGGCACGGTCCTGACCTACGACGACCGCAACTGGGAACTGCGCTGGGCGCAGGAACGGCCGCTGATCAACCTGTCCCGCGCAGTGGCGGTGGACATGGAAAGCGGCACGATCGCAGCGCAGGGTTATCGCCTGCGGGTGCCGTACGGCACGTTGCTCTGTGTTTCGGACAAACCGCTGCACAGCGAAATCAAACTGCCGGGCTCGGCCAACGCCTTCTACGAGCGTGCGGTCAGCCAGCATTTGAAAATCGGCATCGAAGCAGTGGATCTGCTGCGCACCGAGCTCAACTCGCTGCACTCGCGCAAACTGCGCAGCTTCGACGAGCCGCCGTTCCGTTAACGGTTAGTCGTGGTCATTTGGCGGTCGGGGCACTAGCATTGTCAGCCCTGATCGCTAAATGTTCTGTCTCTTATGTCCCGTCCCCCGCGTCCCCCTTCCCGCCGCCCCGGCGTGAAGCCTCAGTCTTCTGCCCCGCGCCGTGTTGCCAAGGCACCACCGGCCGAGCCGAAACTGATCCTGTTCAACAAACCCTTCGATGTGCTGACGCAGTTCAGCGACGGTGAAGGGCGGGCGACACTCAAGGATTACATCGATGTGCCAGGGATTTACCCGGCCGGACGTCTGGATCGCGACAGCGAAGGTTTGTTGCTGCTGACCAACGACGGCCAGTTGCAGGCGCGCATCGCCGATCCGAAACACAAACTGGCGAAGACCTATTGGGTGCAGGTGGAGGGCGAGCCGACGGCTGAGCAGTTGCAGCGCCTGCGTGATGGCGTCGAGCTGAATGACGGCATGACTCTGCCCGCCCAAGCGCGGCAACTGGCTGAGCCGCAGTTGTGGCCGCGCAATCCGCCGGTACGCTTTCGCGCGACCATACCGACTTCATGGCTGGAACTGGTGATTCGCGAAGGGCGCAATCGTCAGGTGCGGCGCATGACGGCGGCGGTCGGGCTGCCGACGTTGCGTCTGGTGCGAGTCAGGATTGGCGACTGGACCCTTGAAGGGCTGGATCAGGGCCAGTGGCGGGAAGTGCCGGCGCGCTTATAAGGCGCCGGACTCGATCAGGCCGATCACCACACTCTTGATGATGAACGCGGCCACGCCCAGGCCCAGCACGAAAAACAGAATGAACGAGCCGAACCGCCCGGCCTTGGACTTCTTCGCCAGATCCCAGACGATGAAACCCATGAAAATGATCAGGATGCTGACCAGACCGGTCATCATCCACTCTTCGAACAGTGCTGGATCCATTGGCGATCTCCGGCGCGGACAGGGCTGAAAGGGCGGCGGCGAGTATACGCCATGGTCGGTGGGGTGGCATTGATCTGGGTCTGATCCGCAATTGTTGCCCTCACCCTAACCCTCTCCCGGAGGGAGAGGGGACTGACCGAGGTGTCTGGCGTCTTACATCGACCTGAAATATCGAGTCGCTTATGGATTCACAACAGAACTTTCAGGTCGGCGTACTTCTAGAGCATCTCTAGGTCGGCTCCCTCTCCCTCCGGGAGAGGGGATTGACCGAGGTGTCTGGCGTCTTACATCGACCTGAAATATCGAGTCGATTATGGATTCACAACAGAACTTTCAGGTCGGCGTACTTCTAGAGCATCGCTAGGTCGGCTCCCTCTCCCTCCGGGAGAGGGGACTGACCGAGGTGTCTGGCGTCTTACATCGACCTGAATATCGAGTCGATTATGGATTCACAACAGAACTTTCAGGTCGGCGTACTTCTAGAGCATCTCTAGGTCGGCTCCCTCTCCCTCCGGGAGAGGGGACTGACCGAGGTGTCTGGCGTTTTACATCGACCTGAAATATCGAGTCGATTATGGATTCACAACAGAACTTTCAGGTCGGCGTACTTCTAGAGCATCTCTAGGTCGGCTCCTTCTCCCTCCGGGAGAGGGGACTGACCGAGGTGTCTGGCGTCTTACATCGACCTGAAATATCGAGTCGCTTATGGATTCACAACAGAACTTTCAGGTCGGCGTACTTCTAGAGCATCTCTCGGTCGGCTCCCTCTCCCTCCGGGAGAGGGCTGGGGTGAGGGGCTTTTGCTTAGCTACGCAAATGAGTCAGCGGCAATTCAGTACTGTTCAAAACCTGGTTCAGCACAAAACTCGACCGCACGCTGGTGACCCCCTCGATCCGGGTCAGATGCCCCAACAGCAACTTTTGATAGTGATCCATATCCGGCACCACCACTTTCAACTGGTAGTCGGCATCCACTCCGGTCACCAGACTGCATTCCAGCACTTGCGGCAACGTGCGGATTGCCGCCTCGAAATTCTCGAAGCGCTCGGGGGTGTGCCGGTCCATGCCGATCAGTACATACGCCGTCAGGCTCAAGCCGAGCATCTTGCGATCGAGCAGCGCAACCTGGCGCGAGATATAGCCATCGTCTTCCAGCTGCTTGACCCGGCGCGAGCAAGGCGAGGGCGACAGACCGATGCGCTCGGCCAGTTCCTGGTTGGAGATACGGGCGTCGCGCTGCAATTCCGCCAAAATACTCAGGTCATACCGGTCAAGTTTGCTCATCAATCTGTCCTTGGTCGTAACTATTGCGGCAGATTATCTATCCAGGGTTAAAAATTGCGCAAGCGGTGTTTAATTGAGCAATTTTCGCAATCCTCTGTCGCAGCCTCAGGCTTATTCTTAACACCAGAATCACTGCTCGGTAACACAGTCCACGCGGCCCGCCCAATCAGGCCCGCCGCGGCCGCCACCCCCACCGGGGATGTGCCGGCCCCCGAGCTGCACACTGCCCAGAAGACAGCGTGAGGTGAGCCGACGTCAAAAGCGTCGAGCCAGGACGAAGTTCTCCAGAAGGGAGGCCGACGGGTCTCCCTTTTTTCTTGCCTGCGATTTCATGTAGGCGCCTCAATAAATAAGTCGCGCGACTGATAACCTGTTGCAGAACCCGGTGGGGCTGTTTCGAGTCTCAGCAACAAGCCCTGCCAACGACAGGCTCCCGCAGTGAGGAAAAGCATGAATTCGCGCATCTGGCGTCTGGCCGGTGTTGGTTTGCTGTGTGTGGGTGTCAGTGCGCAAGCGCTGGCCGATGAGCCGCAGAATCGTGGGCCGGGCAACGGGCCGCAGAAGGACGGGATCATCCGTGGCGACAACAGCCGTCAGTTCGAGCACAACGGCCAGCCGCATAACAATGACGGTCAATGGCAGAACCGCAACCGTGTCGGTGATCGTCCAGAACCGCCTCGCCAGCCGGGCAACAACCTGCCGATCCAGTCGCGACCCGACGCCGTGCGCCAGACCCAGGAACCGCGTCAGGGTTACTACCGCGACGAGCGCCCGCAGAACGGTTACCACAATCAGCAATGGCAGACGCAGCCGCGTCCCGATGACAACCGCTGGCCGGGACGGCCGAACGGTCATGGCAATGGCTGGGGTCCTGGCCCGCAGTATCGTCCAGGCCATGTGATCGACCGTTTCCCGGATCGTGATTACCGCGTGCCGTATCGCGGTCAGGATTACTTCTATTCCGGTGGCTATTGGTATCGCCCGCAAGGCCCACGCTACATCGTCGTGCAGCCGCCGCGCGGGATCCGCATCCAGTATTTGCCGGATTACGCCCGTGAAGTGTGGATCGGCGGCTCGCTGCTGTTCCTCGCCGCCGGCTCGTATTACGCCTATCAAGAGGCGACGCAGGATTACGTGGTCGTCGAGCCGCCGCTGCAGCAACCGCCGCAACCGCAATCTCAAGGCTATGACGTCGAAGCCTACCCGGCCAACGGCCAGTCACCGCAGCAGGTGCAGCAGGACGGTTACCAGTGCTCGCAGTACGCTGTGCAGCAAAGCGGTTTCGACCCGCGCACCGCGACCTACCAACCGGCGCCCGAGGTGGTTCAGGCTTATCGCCAGGCGCAGGGCAACTGCCTGAGCAGTCGCGGTTACCAAGTCAATTACTGAGTGCGGGCGGCGAGCACCACTTCCTGTGGGTCGGCGTGCACCAGCACCTCGGCCTTCGGATATTCCTTGTGAATCGCCGCCGCCGCTTGATCGCTGATGCCATGGGCGACTGACAGGGTCAGTTCGCCCGGCAATTCCAGGTGCAATTGCACGAACCAGTGGTTGCCCGAGATCCGCGTGCGCAAGTCATGCGCACCGAGCACCCCCGGCACGCTGCACGCCAGTTCGAGCATGTGCTGGCTGACATCGGTCGGCAACTCCTCGTCCATCAACACCGAAAAACTTTCCCGGGCGATCTGGATCGCACTCCAGAAAATGTACACGGCGATCCCCAGCCCGAACCACGCGTCCAGTTGCGCAAAACCCATCCCGGCCAACACCAGCGCGATCAGGATGCTGCCGTTGAGCAGCAGGTCCGAACGGTAATGCAGGGAGTCGGCACGCACGGCGTTGGAGCCGGTCTGCTTGATCACCCGGTGCTGCAACATCAGCAGCGCCGCCGTCAGCAGCAGGGAAAACACGATCACACCGATGCTCAGCCACGGCGCGCCAAGCGGCTCTGGTTTCTGCAAGCGCTCGTAGGCCTGAAACGCGATCAACACCGCGCTGCCACCAATGAACAACGCCTGCGCCATGCCCGCCAGCGATTCGGCTTTGCCGTGGCCATAACGGTGATCGTCATCCGCCGGACGCAGTGCGTAATGCACCGCCAGCAGATTGAGCATTGAAGTGACGCCATCCAGCGCCGAGTCGGTGAGGCCGGCGAGCATGCTCACCGATCCGCTGAGCCACCAGGCAATCGCTTTGGCGACGATCAGCGTGCACGCGACCGCCACCGAGGCGCGGGTCGCCAGCCGCAGCAGGCGGGCGTGTTCGGGGCTGGAGGTCATTGAACGTCCTTATTCAAGCGGCGGGTTGCAGGCCGAACATCGCCAGTTGCTGAGTGCTGCCCTTGTGCTGGATCAGGCGCGGGTCGTCGAGAGGAAAGTCTTTACCCAGTTCGCTCTCGAGAATCGCCTGCAACTTGTGATTGTCGACCTGACCGTCCGGGCCGATGGCTTGCTTGAGCTTGGCCGGATCGATCTGCGCGGTGTGGCCCGGTTCGAAATAGATCGCCCCGGTGGCGAAGTCGACGGCAAACGCGATCAGCCCGGGAATGATGTAGAACAGCAGGCCGACGGCATCGAGCACGGCAATCGCCGGGTCGATCTTGCCGTCGATCTGGCCACGGCGGTCCGGGTAGAAAATCGAACCGCACGCCGACAGTTGCGTGAGCAGAGTGGTGACCAGAACACCGCCGATCAGGCGAGAGGGTAAGCGCATGGAAATGTCTCCTGAGTCATCAAATAACGAAGCTTCGTCTTGTGAAGTTAAGACCCTGACGAACGTCAGACAGTTCGTCGTTATACTCGCCGCTCTGTTTGGGAGCCAGCATGATTTCTTTGCCGATCGATGATGTTTTACCCGCCCTGCGTGAAGCCCTCGCGTCACGCCACGAAGCCGTGCTCGAAGCACCGCCCGGCGCCGGTAAGACCACCCGCGTGCCCTTGGCCTTGCTCAACGAAGCCTGGCTGGCCGGGCAGACCATCGTCATGCTCGAACCACGGCGTCTGGCCGCGCGCGCAGCGGCGGAACGTTTGGCCAGCGAGCTCGGCGAGCAGGTCGGTGAAACCGTCGGCTATCGCATCCGCCTCGACAGCAAAGTCGGCCCGAAAACCCGTATCGAAGTGGTCACCGAAGGCATCCTTACCCGGCGCTTGCAGGACGACCCGGCGCTGGAGGGTGTGGGCCTGCTGATCTTCGACGAATTTCATGAACGCAGTCTCGACGCCGATCTGGCGTTGGCGCTCAGTCTGAACGGTCGCGAGCTGTTTCGCGCTGAACAGCCGCTGAAGATTCTGCTGATGTCGGCGACCCTCGAAGGCGAGCGCCTGGCGGGGTTGCTCGATGACGCGCCGATCCTGCGCAGCGAAGGCCGCATGTACCCGGTGACGATGCGCTGGGGCCGGCCGTTCCAACCAGGGGAATACATCGATCAACGCGTTACCCAAACCGTGCTCGAAGCGCTGCACGACGAGACCGGCAGCATGTTGGTGTTTCTGCCGGGGCAAGCGGAGATCCGTCGCGTGCATCAGCAATTGGCCGACGCCATTGGCGAGCGCAAAGACATCTTGCTGTGCCCGTTGCACGGCGAACTCGACCTCAATGCGCAACGCGCGGCGATCGATCCGGCGCCGCCCGGTCAGCGCAAAGTGGTGCTGGCAACCAACATCGCCGAGACCAGCCTGACCATCAACGGCGTGCGCGTGGTCATCGATGCCGGGCTGGCGCGGGTGCCGCGTTTCGACCCGGGCAGCGGCATGACCCGCCTCGACACTCAACGCATCTCCAAGGCCAGCGCCACCCAGCGTGCCGGCCGCGCCGGGCGATTGGAGCCGGGCGTGTGTTATCGCCTGTGGTCACAGGATCAGCACGAACAACTGGCGGCCTATGGCAGCGCGGAAATTCTCTCGGCGGATCTGGCCAGCCTCGCTTTGCAGCTGGGGCGCTGGGGCGTGACCCCGGGCGAACTGGTCTGGCTCGACATACCGCCCGCCGCCGCGTATGCCCAAGCGCAGGATCTGCTGCAACGGCTCGGCGCGTTGCACGGCGACACGCTGACGGCCCACGGCCAGGCCATGGCTGAATTGCCGGCGCATCCGCGCATTGCGCACTTGCTGTTGCGCGGTCAGGCGCTGGGGCTGGCGGCGATGGCCTGCGATGTGGCGGCGCTGCTCGGCGAGCGCGATATCTTGCGCGGTGCCGGTGCGGATCTGCACAGCAGGCTGGTGCTGCTTTCCGGCGAAGAGCGCGCCGGTCGTGGCGCGCAGGGCGGGGTGCAACGTGCCCGGCAATTGGCTCGGCAATATCGCGGTTATCTGCGCGGCAAGGCGAGCGAGCCGGTCAAAGATGCCGAGCATCCGCGCTGGCTCGGTGCTCTGTTGGCGCTGGCCTACCCGGATCGCGTCGCCCAGCAACGGCGTTCCGGTGGGGCTGAATTCCGTTTGGCCAACGGTCGCGCGGCGCTGTTCGCTGAGGCCGATAGCCTGATGAAGCACGAGTGGATCGTCATCGCCGACCTTGGCAGCCGCCAGGGCCAGCGCGAAGAACGCATCTATCTGGCGGCGGATTTCGATCCGGCGCTGTTCGATTCGGTGCTCGCCGAACAAGTGCGCAGCGTCGATCAACTCGATTGGGATGAACGCGAAGGCGTGCTGCGTGCCGAGCGCCAGCGCAAGGTCGGCGAGCTGATTCTCAGCCGCGAACCGTTGACCGGTCTCGATGAAAACGCGCGCAGTCAGGCGCTGGTCAATCTGGTGCGGCGCAAGGGGCTGGAGCTGCTGCCATGGACCCCGGAACTGCGCCAGTGGCAAGCGCGGGTGGCGCTGTTGCGCCAGCTCGATCTGCGCACTCAGGACGACAGCCAATGGCCGGATGTCAGCGATGCAGCGCTGCTCAATACCATGGAAGACTGGCTGATGCCGTATCTGGGCAAGGTCTCGCGGCTAAGCCATTTCGCCAACCTCGACCTGTCGAGCATCGTGCGCAATCTGCTGCCGTGGCCGCTGCCACAGAAACTCGACGAGCTGGCGCCGCATCATTTGAGCGTGCCGTCGGGTTCATCGATTCGTCTGGATTACAGCGACCATCCACCGATTCTCGCGGTGCGCTTGCAGGAGCTGTTTGGTCTGGCCGATACGCCACGGATTGCCGGCGGCCGGCAAGTGGTCAAGCTGCATCTGCTGTCGCCAGCGCGGCGACCGGTGCAGGTCACGCAGGACCTGGCCAACTTCTGGCGCAGCACCTATGCCGAGGTGAAGAAGGATCTGAAGGGGCGTTATCCGAAGCATTATTGGCCGGACGATCCCTTGGTCGCCGAAGCCACGGCGCGGGCGAAACCACGGGGCACCTGACCCGCAATGGCTGCGTGCCATTAGCCCATCCGTGCTAATTGCCCTTGGTTGTTCAGGCTCGCAAAATCGCCGCCTGAACAATATCAAGCCTTGTTGCCTGACAACTTGCGCCCAAGGAACGGAACTGCCCATGAGCTCTTTCTTCAAGTTCAAGAAGTTGATCTTCTTGTCGGCTGCGCTGCTGGCCGCCTCTGATCCGGCAATGGCCGAAGAGTCCAATCCGATTGGCGACTGGTGGATTATCTACGGCAACGGCGTGCCTCAGAAAAACATCATGTACGTCGCCGATGCCACCTCGGTCGTGCCTTCGCAGAAAACCAAAGGCGCAACCATGGTCGCGGTGACTCTGGTGTATGAAGAGCCGGGCAAACCGATGATCGACGTCTACAACCTCGAAGCCCAATGCTCTACGGGCAAGGTGCGTTTTATCAATGGCCAGTCCATCGAACGCCTCGCCTACACCATGCGTCATCTGAAAGTTGCCAATCAATGGCAGACCCCGAAAGACTTCTGGGTCCAGCAGGCGCTTAAGTTTGCCTGCGCCCCTGGCAGTCGCGCCAAAAACGACATGGCCGCCGTGGGCAAGATGGAATACCTGCAGATGATCGAGATGCTGCAGCAGATGTTCTTCAAGCTCGCGCCGATTCAGCAAAAGAGCCAGATGATGGACAACATCGACAGCCTGCTCGAACTGAAGAAATAAGCCGGGGCATCCAATGACTTACACACGTTTGTGGCTGGCAACCCTAGTGGCAGGATTGCTCTTGAGCGGTTGTGGCACTATCGCGCAGAGCCGCTGGGAAGGCCGCGATCTCCAGGAAGCACTGGACCTGTTCGGCACGCCTGATTCGATGAAAAAAGAAATCGGCCCAAATGGCGAACCCTTGGCCGTGCTGACCTGGTACAAGTCCGCGAGCTGGACCACCACCGAAGCGGCTGGCACTTCGATGACCCATACCGGCAACGGCATGGTGTACACCGAGCATTATCAGCAAGTTGGGCACAGTTCCGATTGCAAATTGCAGGCGAAGATCGATCAACAGAAGAAGATTGCACAGTTCCTGATCGAGGACGGGCGAATCCTGCATGGCAAGTGCCTGGGCGTCCGGTTTGTCCCCGGTTACATTCCGCCCGGCTTCTAAGGGCAGAGCGCTTATGGCGCAGCGGGTAGCAAGAAGCGCGCAATCACCGGCAAGTGGTCGGAGATGCGCAAGGTATCGTCCTGTCGCACCTGGGCTTGCAGGCGTTTGAGCTTCGGGCTGTAGAACAGATAATCCACCGTGCGATCCGGGCCGTTGAGCCCGGGGTCGTTGGGGTAATGGGTCAGCCATTTGGCCCGGTCGATGCCGCCGGCTTCATTGTTGGTCGGGATCATCGGGTACTTGTCCCACAGCAGATGCAGTTCGCTGTCGGCAGAGTAGGGCGTGCGACGCTCCACGGGCAGGCGCCGGTACTGGCCCAGCGGCAGCAGATTGAAATCGCCACCGATCAGCCAGGGCAGGCCTTGGCTTTCATACTTGTCGAGCACCTTGGCCACGGCGGCGACTTGCGCCTGCAAGTGGCCGTCCGCCTGGCTGGCGCGCTGCAGATGGGTGTTGAATACGGTCAGTTGTCCGCCATCACTGAGCGGCAGTTTGACGGCCAGCAAAGCGTCTTTGGGCTGGAACTGGCGGCTGATGAAGTTGCTCGGGGCCACGGGCAGTTGCAGGCGTTCGGCGTGTTCGATGCGATAGCGACTCAAGGTGGCCAACTGGCGGCCGACGCTGCCGTAGATATGTGGCTCGGGAACAAAATCCGCCTTCCAGTCGATGGCGCTGGTGCTGCACGGGTACAGATCGGCGACACGTTCCTGCAACAGTTTGAGCTGGTTCTGGTAATCGCTGGCCTTGGCGCCGTCGTCGAGCTCCTGCAACAGCACCACATCGGGTTGTTCGTCGCGGATCACCCGCGCCACTTCGTCGAGGCTGAAGGCCATGTCTTCGGCGGTCGGCGCTTCGTCGTCGCCCTGAGCCAGGTCATTCCAGAATACGTAGCGCTTGCCGGCGAGGAACTGCACGTTCCAGGTCATGACTTTCAGTGCTTGCCCGGGCACCAGCGTCGGCGCCGTGGTGCTGCAACGGACCGGCAGGGTTTCGCGGGCATCGGGGCGCCAGGTCAGGCTGAACAGCAGTACTCCGAACAGGACGACGGCAAGGATGACGAGAAGCAGGGTGTAGCGCAGCAGACGGGTCATGGCTCGGCTTATAGCGTTACAGGAAGTGGCCCCGAGCATACCTGACGGCAGCCGCGAAGCCCAAGCACGGCGCGGTCAGACCGCTCCGTTACGTTTGTCAGGCAATTCGCTGATCAGCATGAACAGGCGGAACAGCACCACACTGGTGAACAGTTGCAGAAAGCTGTGAGCGCTGTCGATCAGCCCGGCAATCAGCGGATTCTGCGGTTCGGGGTACACCGCAAGCGTCGCGCCCTTGAGCAACCACAACGGAGTCATCACGCAGAGAATGCACAGCAGGATGCGCCAGAAGTGCCCGCGCGTCAGGCGCAGGCTTTCCTTCATCGCCTGCAACGGCCCGAGGCCGCGCAGCACCAACAGGTATTCAGCGAAGGCGAGCATGACCATCAGCATCAGGCCCGGGAGGAAGTACAGCGACAGGCCCAGCAGAATCAGCAAGGTATTGAGCGCGGTCAGCACGGCGAAGCGTGGCCACAGGGTTGCGGCCATCGCCAGCAGGTCGCTGTTGCGCGGCGACTCGCCACGGCTGCGCGCATCGAGAAACAGGATCAGCGCGGCGGTGTACAGCGGATACACCAGCAGGCCGACGATGATGCTGACTCCGGCGAAGGTGTCCGGCCCGGTGGCGTGATCGACCGCCTGCTGCAAGAAAGCTTCGACGATCACCAGCGGCAGGCACAACTGCACGATGCTGCCCAGATGGCGTTTGAAAAAATACAAAGAGTCGCGCAGTACTTCGAGGGCATTCATCAGTCGGTATCGCAGGTCGAAAACAGTGGCTCACTTTAACCGATGCAACGCGGGCCGACACAAACGTAAACATTCGGTAAAGGTCATTGAAACGTTTTGTCACTGTCTCCATTACAGGAGAGCACCGCGCCCAGAGTGGGTGCGGGCACGTTATTACCGGCAATCTACGAGGTCGCCATGAACAGCGAAGAGCAAACCCTGATCGATGGACTGTTTTCCCGGCTGCAACAGGCCGAAACGGAGGCAGCCCCGCGCGACGCCCAGGCCGAGGCGCGGATCAAGGAACACCTGACGCGCCAACCGGCGGCGGGCTATTTCATGACCCAGGCGATTCTGGTGCAAGAGGCCGCGCTGAAAAGCCTCGATGAGCAGAACAAGCAACTGACCCAGCAAGTCCAGCGCCTGCAGGCCGAGCTGCAATCGGCCAAGGCCCAGAGTGGCGCACCGGCAGCGAGCGGTAGCGGTGGCTTCCTGTCGAGCATTTTTGGTGGCGGCAGTTCGCGTCCGGCGCCGAGCCAGAGCGCAGCGCCGTCGTCCTCCGGCGGCTGGCGTGAACCGGCACAGCAGCAGAGCTACCAGGCACCGGCGCCACAACAGAGCTTCGGCGCCGCGCCGCCCAACTATGCGCAGCAGGCAGCCCCGGCGGCGGGCAACAGCTTCCTCGGCGGCGCGCTGAAAACCGCCGCTGGCGTGGCCGGCGGTGTGATGCTGGCGCAGGGCATCAGCAGCCTGTTCCACCATAATCAGCAACCGGAAGAAATCGTCGAGGTCATCAAGGAAGAACCGGCGCAGGTCGCCGACCAGAGCAACAACGGCTGGGGCGATGATCAGCGCGTGGCGGACAACGGCTTCTCGGGCAATGACCAGGGCGGTTTCAGCGACGCCGATTACAGCAGCGACAATTCGTCGTTCTTCGATGACGACGACTCCTTTGTCTGACATAGCCTCTGAAGGCTGACATGCACCCTGTGGCGAGGGGATTCATCCCCGCTGGGCTGCGCAGCAGCCCCCGCTTTTCCTGGTTAAAGCGAGGACTGCTGCGCAGCCCAGCGGGGCGGTGCGACGTTTCGCTAAATCCCCTCGCCACAACACCGTTTGTCAGGGACATCTCGGCGCCAGCCGGTGATTATTCGCTGAATCTTTCTCTTGGCTGGCATACTGATCGCCTTTTTCAGGCCTGATCGCCTGACCCCGCTTCGTGCGCTTGCGCGCCCACAGGAACTCCGGTGAAAAAAATCGCAGTGTTCGCCGATGTGCAGAACCTCTACTACACCGTGCGTCAGGCCTATGGTTGCCACTTCAACTACGCCGCATTGTGGGCGGACATCAGCAAGAACGGGCAGATCGTCGAGGCCTATGCCTACGCCATCGACCGTGGCGACAGCAAGCAGCAGCAGTTTCAGCAGATCCTGCGCAACCTCGGCTTCACCGTGAAGCTCAAGCCCTACATCCAGCGCAGCGACGGCTCGGCCAAGGGTGACTGGGATGTCGGCATTACCCTGGACATCATGGATGCCGCCGACCACGTCGACGAAGTGGTGCTGGCTTCCGGTGACGGCGATTTCGACATGCTGCTCGAGCGCATCATCAACAAGCACGGTGTGCAAGCGGTGGCCTACGGCGTCCCTGGCCTGACCGCCAACTCGCTGATCCGCGCCGCCAGCCGCTACGTGCCGATCGAAGGCGCGCTGCTGTTAAAGAATTAAGCTCAAGAACTTATCTGTACGGAGTTGAACCCGGTTTGGAACGCATCGCAGTCATCGACTTTGAAACCACCGGCCTGTCGCCGAACAGCAGCTGCCGCGCCACGGAAATCGCCGTGGTCATGCTGGAAAACGGCCGCATCGTCGAGCGTTACCAGAGCCTGATGAACGCCGGCGTGCGCGTCCCCGCGTTCATCGAGCAACTGACCGGCATCAGCAACGCCATGCTGCGCACCGCGCCGCCGGCCGAGCGGGTGATGGAAGAGGTCAACGAATTCGTCGGCTGCACGCCGTTGCTGGCGCACAACGCCTCGTTCGACCAGAAGTTCTGGGATTTCGAACTGGGGCGGATCAAACGCACACGCCTGCAGAATTTCGCCTGTTCACTGCTGCTGGCGCGGCGCCTGATGCCGGCGGCGCCGAATCACAAGCTCGGTACGCTCACCACGTTCGCGCAGTTGCCGCATACCGGCCAGGCTCACCGGGCCATGGCCGATGCCGAGATGGCCGCCAATCTGATGGCGCATTTGGCGGAAGAGTTGCGGGGCAAGCACGGGGTGCGCGAGTTGAATCACGACCTGCTGTGCAAGTTGCAGAAAGTCCCTGCGGCGAAAGTCGGCGAGCATCTGCAGCGTTATCGCTGATCCCTAGCCCACTGCAGAGTGTTGTACACACCACCTTAACCATTATGGGATAAGACGATGTGTACTTTGGAACATCAAATGTCCTCTAGGAGCTGCCGAAGGCTGCGGGTTCGGCTTTAAGCCAGACTGTAGAATTGCTGGCTATTGATCTTGCTTACCGGCATGAAGCCTGTCGTTTTCTTGAAGTTCATAGCGTGTACAAAGTTCTTCATCGAGTCTGATGGATCGATGCTTTGCATGTTGAGCTTGGACAGTGTCTCGCGAGAAATAGCGACGCTGAGGATGGGCTGATCCTCTAAGTGGCCGGTCGCGGAGTTGAGGAGTAAGTCAACGGCCGTAACGATGACGAGGTGTTCGGGAAGAATATTTAGCAGTTCTTGACCCACACGCAGAACGCAGCTGGACACGTAGTCCTGTAACAGCTCATTAAATTTACTGATCGGCATTTTTTTCACCGACAGTTTTCCACTCTGTAGTAGCGACTTGATGTCTTGAGGGATCACTTTGGTCCCGTGTACCGAGAGTGTGCATTCGAGAATGCCGTTATCTGCGACCGAGAAATTAATTGACGTGCCCAAGTGGGAAATATCCGTGAACGGGTTCACGCGCAGAACTGCATCAATTTTCGATTGGCCATTGCCCGCGAGAATTCCTAGCGCGAGTTCGTGATCTATTTTCCAATCCTGATACTCGTTTTCCCACTCCGCTATTTCTTGAGCCAACTGCTGCGTGTCTTTGGCAACCGCTGCTTGAATAGCGTATTCCAGTTTTTTACGCTGTCTGGCCTCAAGTTTCAAAGTGCGCGTAATGAAGCCAGGTTTATAGCTGGCCTGTTTCGCCCTCGCTTGGTTTTCATGAGCATTTAGTGCGGCTGGTTTTATCGGTGGAGGTTGATTTGCGAACTCACTCCAGTCGATCCTTTCGCCGCAGTCTTTATGCACAGACAGCAACAAATCTATGTGATTTTCGTAGACCTCAACTTCGTAGGCGGCCTGCTCAAGGACCTCCATTTTTTCGAATTCTTTCTGACGCACCTCCAATTCCCTTTGTCGCCGTTTTGAGTTGCGCTCTGCTCTTCTCGCTGATGCCTGCATTGAGCGTAGGGTTCCCTTCCAAGTCATTTTTGAACTCCTTTCATGTCCATCGGTTTATTTGAGAACGGTCAATTCTCGGCATGTTCAGGACATTAGCTGCTGCGCTGGGTGGCGTCCATCGAACAAAAGTCTCCCGTAATCAGTTTGTTTAATTACGTGTATGGCTCGGCGAAGCATCCTACTGAAGTTTAGGGGGAATCCGTCTTGAGCCTAGATAACCCTGCCGTTAACCTCTGTGCGTCGCTGCAAATTCAGCGATCGGGACTGCAAGCCCGCCGATAGTTTGTTAGGAGACCACTGGCAAACCTATAATCGCGTCGCTTCAATTGGCGACTATCGATTTATGGTAGCTGTGTGCGGGAGACCTTCGGGTCTGCCGAGGTCTCCTACTCGGTCTTGCAGACCCGCGCACAGCTGCCACCCATCATCTGCAAGTGATGCGGGCAGCTCCGATGTTTTAAGGAGATTTGTCATGGTCAAGGTTGTCCCCACGCACTCAGAAAATTTCGATTCAGCATTCCCTCGTGAGCCGCTCATACAGCCCCAATTATTCATCCGTCATCACATTCAACTGCGGGCCACTCTGCAACATGCGGAGGCTTGGTTCTGTGCCCGAGACATCGGTCGTCTCATGGGGCTGGAAATCAATGCACGGCAAGTGCTCAAGCTGGATGAGGATCAGAGGCAGATGATGCATCTGTCTGGGCATGAAGGTGTTGACAAGGCTTTGATGCTGAGTGAGTCCGGCGTCTATTCGATGCTGATCTACCACTACTCCCCTGAGAACCGACACCTTCGCCAATGGCTTACGCATCAGGTCGTGCCCTTGCTTCGGCAGGACGCCAAGTCGGTTGCAGACCCGCATTTGCGTTTACTCGCGTGTGCCGGAGAAACGGTGAGGCTCCTGCATTGGCGCAATGAGCCTTGGATCCGTATGCGGGATATGCCGTATTTGCTGAGCGAGGAGGGCCGCAGTTACGGTTGAATATTCGGCTGGTCGCTATGGCGGTGTGTCAGTCAGCTTTGTATTGATTGATGCAACGCCTTCGCGAGCAGGCTCGCTCCCACATTAATCTTTTCGGTGTGCCTGATTATTTACCGTTGCCTTCGATGTGTCCCAACGGCACACGCTTTTCGACTGCGCTTGAAAGCACAATCGACGTCTTGCTGAACCCGAACTGCGCCACCCGATCGATCAACTCTTCCAGCTTCGGCATCGAGGCCACCGCCGCTTGCATGATCACGCACGGGTCGCCGGTGACCCGATGGCATTCGGTGATCTGCGGGATTTTGATCAGTTCATCGTAGGCCTTCTGGTTGCCGTGCTGGTTCAGGCGCAGTTCGATCACGCACTGGATCGGCAGGCCGATTTTCGCCATATCGATTTTTGCTTGATAACCGGTGATCACTCCGGCCGCTTCTAGTTTGGCCACGCGTTCGGCGACGGCGGGGGCTGAGAGGTTAATCTTGCGCGCCAGATCAGCGTAAGACGCGCGGCCGTTTTCCAGAAGTGCGCCGAGCAGCATGCGGTCGTATTTGTCCAAGGCGAACTCCTGAAATGGCCAGACTTTCGAAATCGCGGCTTAACTCGGCGATCTCCGTGTTTTCCAAAGTGTACCGGCGCTAAAAACAGGTTTTGTAACTTATTTTTGCTCGTGCGCCTTTCTAGAATAATCCATCCACCGAGCCTGACTGTCGAGCTGCCCATGCCTGCCTTGCGCCGTTTTTCCCTGCCGTTGATCGCTGCGTTTTTTGCGTTGTACGTGATTTGGGGATCGACCTATCTGGTGATTCGCATTGGCGTCGAATACTGGCCGCCGCTGTTGCTGGCCGGGGTGCGCTTCGTCATTGCCGGCAGCTTGATGTACGCCTGGCTGCGCTGGCGCGGTGCTCCTGCGCCGACCTGGGCGCAGTGGAAAGCGGCGGGGCTGGTCGGCATTCTGCTGCTCAGTTTTGGTAATGGCGCGGTCAGCGTGGCAGAGCACACCGGGGTAGCTTCAGGTGTTGCTGCGCTGGCGGTGGCGACGGTGCCACTGTTCACCTTGTTGTTCGGCTACTTCTGGGGCGCGCGCAATACGCGGCTGGAGTGGGCCGGTGTGGCGTTGGGGATTATTGGCATCGCCATGCTCAACATGGGTTCCAACCTGCAATCGAGCCCGCTCGGCGCGATGTTGCTGATCTTCGCGGCGGCGAGCTGGGCGTTCGGTTCGGTGTGGAGCAAATACCTGCCATTGCCGGCGGGGGCCATGGCCAGCGCGGTGGAAATGCTCGTCGGCGGCGTGGTCTTGCTGATCGGCAGTGCGCTGAGCGGCGAGCACCTGCAAGCCATGCCGCCGCTCGAGGGTTGGCTGGCGCTGGCCTATCTGATCTTCTTTGGCTCAATCATCGCCTTCAATTCCTACATGTATCTGCTCAAACACGTGCGCCCGGCGGCGGCGACCAGTTATGCCTACGTCAACCCGGCGGTGGCGGTGTTGCTCGGTGTGGTGTTTGTCGGCGAGACCATCGGCATCGAAGAAGCGCTGGCGATGCTGGTGATCATCAGCGCCGTGCTGCTGATCAGCCTGCCGCAGTGGCGTCGACCTGCACAGCCACCCGTGGAAGAGGCGAAAGCCGTTCCGACGGAAGCGCGTACGAATTAGGGTAAACTGCGCGGCATTGCATCCCCGCGTCATTTTTTCCTACGGTACTCCCATGACTTTCGCCTCCCTTGGCCTGATCGAACCCTTGCTGCGCTCCCTCGAGACGCTCGGCTACCAGACCCCGACGCCGGTGCAGGCGCAAGCCATTCCGGCGGTGCTGGCCGGTCGTGACCTGATGGCAGCCGCCCAGACCGGCACCGGTAAAACTGCCGGTTTCGCCTTGCCGCTGTTGCAGTTGCTGGCCATGGAAGGGCCGAAAGTCACCGCCAACTCGGCGCGTGCGCTGATTTTGGTGCCGACCCGCGAGCTGGCGGAGCAGGTCCATGAAGCCGTGCGCCAATACGCCGAGAACCTGCCGCTGCGCACATATGCGGTGTACGGCGGTGTCAGCATCAACCCGCAGATGATGAAGCTGCGCGGCGGCGTCGATGTGCTGGTCGCCACGCCCGGTCGCTTGATCGACCTGTTCCGCCAGAACGCGCTGAAACTCAATCAGCTGCAAACGCTGGTGCTGGATGAAGCCGACCGTATGCTCGACCTGGGCTTCTCGGAAGAACTGGCGAACATTTACCGCATGCTGCCGAAAAAGCGCCAGACCCTGCTGTTCTCCGCGACCTTCTCCGATGACATCCGCCTGCTTGCCGGGCAGATGCTCAACGATCCTTTGAGCGTCGAAGTCAGCCCGCGCAACGTCGCTGCCAACACGGTCAAGCAGTGGATCGTCACCGTAGACAAGAAGCGCAAGGCTGAACTGTTCGTGCACCTGATGCGCAAGAACAAGTGGAAGCAGGTGCTGGTGTTCGCCAAGACCCGCAACGGCGTCGATGCGCTGGTGGAAAAACTTCAGGGCCTCGGTGTGAATGCTGACGGCATCCATGGCGACAAACCCCAGGCTACGCGCCAGCGCGCGCTGGACCGGTTCAAGCTCAGCGAAGTGCAGATTCTGGTGGCGACCGACGTCGCCGCCCGTGGTCTGGACATCGAAGACCTGCCGCTGGTGGTCAACTTCGATCTGCCGATCGTCGCCGAGGATTACATTCACCGCATCGGCCGCACTGGCCGCGCAGGTGCCACCGGTGAGGCGATCTCGCTGGTGTGTGCCGATGAAGTGAACATGCTCTCGGCCATCGAAATGCTGACGCGGCAGAACCTGAAGCGCCAGAACGAGCCGGATTTCGAACCCGAGCACCGCGTGCCGGACACCGATGCCAGCGGTCAGGTGATCAAGAAACCGAAAAAACCGAAGAAGCCGAAAGCATCGGGCGGTGGCGGTGGAAAACGCAATCTGGGTAAGTGGGTCGACAGCGGCGAGACCTCGGCACCGGAGCCATCGATCAAGCCGGTGCGCAAAGTGCCGGTGTTCAATACCGGACCGCGTAAGCGCAAGCCTTGATTTGATGCGGCGTCTGCGATAACGCCTTCGCGAGCAGGCTCGCTCCCACATTGGGGATGCGTTTCCCTGTAGGAGCTGCGGAACGCTGCGATCTTTTGATGTTGATTTTTGAAGATCAAAAGATCGCAGCCTCGTTTCACTCGTCAGCTCCTACAGGGGTTTGTGCTTAAGCCATTGCACGATTCCCAGCCCAGCCGCCCGCCCACTGGCAAAACACCCGGTCAGCAAGTAGCCGCCCGTCGGCGCTTCCCAGTCGAGCATCTCGCCGGCGCAAAACACCCCCGGCAACGCCTTGAGCATCAAGCGCTCATCCATCGCCTCGAATCTCACGCCACCGGCACTGCTGATCGCTTCATCCAGCGGACGGGTTTTCACCAAGGTCAGCGGCAACGCTTTGATCGCTCGCGCCAGGAGCGCCGGATCGGCGAACGTTTCGGCGTCGGTCAGTTCGCGCAACAACGCTGCTTTAACCCCATCAATCCCCACCTGACTGTGCAGATGCTTGGCCATCGAGCGCGAGCCGCGTGGTTTGCTCAGCGCCGCCTGTAATTTATCCACAGGCCGGCCGGGCAGTAGGTCGATGTGGATAACCGCTGCGCCATAGCGATTGATTTCCTCACGAATCGGCGCCGACAGCGCATAGATCAGGCTGCCTTCAATGCCGGTCGCGGTGATCACGCATTCGCCCAAGCGCGGGATGTCGTCGTTCAAACCGATGGCAATGTTTTTCAGCGGCGCGCCGGCGAATTTGCTCACCATCAGCTCGCTCCAGGCCTGCACCTCGAAGCCGCAATTGCTTGGCTGCAACGGTGCCAGATCCACGCCGCGCTGCTCCAGCGGCAACATCCACGCGCCATCCGAGCCCAGGCGCGACCAACTGCCGCCGCCGAGGGCGAGCAGGGTGGCGTCGGGGTTTACGCTGATTTCGCCTTGCGGACTGGCGATGCGCAATGTGCCGCTTGCGTTCCAACCGAGCCAGCGATGGCGTGTGTGGATAACCACGCCACTGTCGCGCAGGCGTTTGAGCCAGGCGCGCAACAGTGGCGCGGCTTTCATGTCGGTGGGGAACACGCGGCCGGAGCTGCCGATGAAGGTTTCGATGCCCAGATCGTGAATCCACTGGCACAAGGCATCGGCATCGAATGCGCGCAGCAGCGGGGCGATCTGCGGTGCGCGTTCAGCGTAGCGGGAGAGGAACGCCGGGTACGCTTCGGAGTGGGTGATGTTCATGCCGCCGACCCCAGCCAGCAGGAACTTGCGCCCGACCGAGGGCATGCCGTCGTACACGTCGACGCGGATTCCGGCCTGGCTCAGCACTTCGGCTGCCATCAGGCCGGCGGGGCCACCGCCGATGATAGCGACGTGGGTGTTGGCGGGGGCGGAGTTCTGGGTCATGGGGGTGCGCTGCGGTATGGCGGGACAAGGCGCGCATTCTAACAGCGCTGAACCCCTGTAGGAGTGAGCCTGCTCGCGAACGCGGTCTGTCAGTCAATTAGATGTTGTAGGTGCTAAAGCTTTCGCGAGCAGGCTCGCTGCCACCGGGGCTGCGGTGTATTTCGAGGCTGGTTAAAAAACAAACAGTGCGCTGGGCGCCTTGCCCAGCATGGCCTGCAGTCCCTTTCACTCAGGTTATCCACAGCCAGTTCTACAGCGATTGTGGGTAACGCAGCACGTTTCAATGACAGCCGTGTGAATCCCACACTCGTTGCGCGCTGTGATGGAGGATGCCGTGGCGGCGGGCGAGGGCGTGGCGATCCTTGCTGTAGCCGCCGCCGATCACCCCGACCACCGGGATGTCGCGGCCCAGACAATGGCGCATCACCCGTTCATCGCGCTCGGCCACCCCGGCGTCGGTCAGTTGCAGATAACCGAGGGCATCGTCCTTGTGCACATCGACGCCAGCGTCGTAGAGCACCAGATCCGGTTGATACAGCGGCAGCAGGTAGTTGAGGGTGTCATCGACCACCTGCAGATAATCGGCATCGCCCATGCCTTTGGGCAGCGGAATGTCCCAGTCACTTTCGGCTTTGCGCGCAGGAAAATTCTTCTCGCAGTGCAGGGAAACGGTAATCGCCTCCGGCGTGTCGTGCAGAATCCGCGCAGTGCCGTCGCCCTGATGCACGTCGCAATCGAAGATCAGCACGCGATTGACCCGGCCGCTCTGCAACAGGTACTGGCTGATGATCGCCAGGTCATTGAAGATGCAGAAGCCGGCAGGGTAATCGTAGTGAGCGTGATGGGTGCCGCCGGCCAGATGACAGGCCAGACCATGCTCAAGGGCTTGCTCTGCCGCGAGGATCGAACCGCCCACTGCACGCACGGTGCGTCGCGCCAGCGCTTCGTTCCACGGCAGGCCGAGGCGCCGTTGGTCTTCGCGGGACAACTCGCCGCTCATGTAGCGTTCGATATAGCTGCGGTCATGGGCGAGGGCGAGGATGTCGTTGGGGCAGATCTGCGGGCGCAGCAGGTCGGCGTCGCGGGTCAGGCCGCTGTCGACCAGGTGATCGCGCAACAGACGAAACTTGTCCATGGGGAAGCGGTGCTCCGCAGGAAACTCGGGGCTGTAGTCTTCGTGGTAGATCAACGGCAAAGGCATGGCTTGTTTCGCGCAGAACCTGGGAAAGAATGAACGATCCTACCAGCGATGTAGACTCAACGGCATGGAAATGGAGGGGACGATGGAGCCGATACTGGAGCTGCAAAGCGCGCGCTTGTTGATGCGTCAATGGCAGGACGAGGATTTGCCGGCATTCGCCGCGATGTGCGCCGATCCGCAGGTGATGCGCTACTTTCCGGCGCCGTTGACCCGGCTCGAGAGTGCCGCATTGATCGGCCGTGTGCGCGGGCATTTTGCCGAGCACGGCTTTGGCCTGTGGGCGCTGGAGCGCAAGGACACGGGTGAATTCATCGGTTTCACCGGGTTGGGCGTGGTCGGCTTCGATGCGCCGTTTACCCCGGCGGTGGAGATCGGCTGGCGTCTGGCCAAGGAACACTGGGGCCTGGGTTACGCCAGCGAAGCGGCGTGGACGGCTCTGCGCGCGGGTTTCGACCAGTTGAAACTGGAGGAAATCGTCTCGTTTACCGCCGGGCAGAATGCGCAGTCGGAGAAGGTCATGCAGGCGATCGGCATGCATCACGATCCACAGGATGATTTCGATCACCCCAGGCTTGCGCTCGATCACCCGTTGCGCCGTCATGTTCTGTATCGCATCAGCCGCGAACAATGGCTGCAAACCTTGCATGAATAAGCCGACACGGACGTTTACAATGGCCGCCATCGTATTTGGCCCGTGCCAGAACCTGAACCGTCCGCCGCAGCCAAGACTGCGCGGCCATTGCTTTGTGTGAGGAGAGTCTGAATGAGCCAAGTGCTGGAAGATCTGGTCGATCTGCTGACCCTGGAACCGATCGAAGAAAACCTGTTCCGTGGCCGCAGCCAGGATCTGGGGTTCCGCCAGTTGTTCGGTGGTCAGGTGCTCGGCCAGTCGCTGTCGGCGGCCAGTCAGACGGTGGAAGAGGCGCGCCACGTGCACTCGCTGCACGGTTATTTCCTGCGCCCGGGCGATGCCAAGTTGCCGGTGGTCTATTCGGTTGATCGCGTGCGTGATGGCGGCAGCTTCAGCACTCGCCGCGTGACGGCGATCCAGAAGGGCCACCCGATCTTCACGTGCAGCGCTTCGTTTCAGTACGACGAAAAAGGCTTCGAGCATCAGGGCCAGATGCCCGTGGTGGTCGGCCCGGAAAACCTGCCCTCGGAGCTGGAACTGATCCAGCAGCGTGCGCACCTGATTCCCGAGCACATGCGTGAAAAACTGCTGTGTCCGAAACCGATCGAAGTACGCCCGGTCACCGAAAAGGATCCGTACAACCCGCAACCGGCCGATCCGCTGAAGTACGTGTGGTTCCGCGCCGACGGCGCCCTGGCCGACATCCCGGCGCTGCACAAATACCTGCTGGCGTATGCCTCGGACTTCGGCCTGCTGACCACGTCGATGCTGCCCCACGGCAAGTCGGTCTGGCAGAAAGACATGCAGGTCGCCAGCCTTGATCACGCGCTGTGGTTCCACAATGATCTGCGCGCCGATGACTGGTTGCTCTACGCGATGGACAGCCCGTGGGCCGGCAACTCCCGTGGTTTTTCCCGTGGCAGCGTATTCAACCGCGCCGGGCAACTGGTCGCTTCGGTGACTCAGGAAGGTCTGATCCGCCATCGCAAGGACTGGGCATGAGCCTGACCGAGGTTCGTCATTGGGTGTTCGATATGGACGGCACGCTGACCGTCGCCGTGCATGATTTCGCGGCGATTCGTGTGGCGCTGGCGATTCCGCCCGAGGATGACATCCTCACCCACCTCGCTGCATTGCCAGCGGATGAAGCGGCGGCCAAGCATGCCTGGTTGCTCGAGCATGAACGCGATCTGGCGTTGGGCTCGACCCCGGCCACCGGCGCGGTGGAGCTGGTGCGCGACCTGCATGCGCGCGGTTATCGCCTCGGCATTCTCACGCGCAATGCGCGGGAGCTGGCACATGTCACGCTGGAGGCGATCGGCCTGGCCGACTGCTTTGCGGTCGAGGATGTGCTGGGTCGCGACGAAGCACCGCCGAAGCCGCATCCCGGCGGTTTGCTGAAACTGGCCGAGGCCTGGCAAGTGCCGGCCAGTGACATGGTGATGGTCGGTGATTACCGCTTTGATCTGGATTGCGGCCGAGCAGCTGGGGCGCGGACGGTGTTGGTGAACCTGCCGGATAACCCGTGGCCGGAGTTGACGGATTGGCATGCAAGGGATTGTGTTGAGTTGCGGCGGATGCTGCAGGCCTGAGATCGTTGTTGTCTGATCGGACGCCTTCGCGAGCAGGCTCGCTCCCACAGGGGAATGCATTCCAACTGTGGCATTTATTCCAAATGTGGGAGCGAGCCTGCTCGCGAAGGGGCCGGTGGATCCAGCAAAAAACTCACTGATCAAACAAAGCCTTCTGCCCCTCCGCCGACGTCAGCATGCCATCCCCGTCATGCCCGACCCCGGGCACCTCCACCAGCCGCTGATTGACCCCCTCAGGATGGCGACGCAGCAAATAACCGAAATACAGCTTCCCGCGCATCAACCGGTAAGCCCCTTGCGCCTCGGCTGCGCAGCTCTTGTCCAGCGCCGGGTGTTCCGGGTCGACGTCCTGCTGCCCGAGCAGATAAATCACCTCGCGTTTGACGTAAGCGCTCTCGACCTGCAACGGCGTTTGCCCGCCGGCATACACCGGCATGTCCGCCAGGCCGTACTTCCAGCGATTGAAGCCCGGGCATTGTGCGTGGTCGAACGCCACTGGCCGCTGCTCGTTGAAGTACGCGTAAGAAGAGGGATTGGCAACCACATAGCGCAAGCGAATACCGTTGGCCTTGAGCGCCGGCTGATCCTTGGCCAGCAGGGCGTAACGCTGCACCACCTGACCACCGCCGGAGTGGCCGAAGATCACGATCTGCTTCACGTCCGGAAACTGTTTGCGGTCGCTGAGCCGCGCGACGATTTCGTCCAGCGCCGCGTAGGAACTCAGCGGATTCGGCCCGGTGGACAAGCCGCCGCCCATCCACTCGTTGCCCTGCCAGCGCAGCACCGTCGGCGGCAAGGAATACAGGGTGACGTCGCTTTCATTGAGAAACTGCGGGGCGATCACCAGCGTGTGCGCGGTCTGCCCGGCGAGTTCGGCGGCGCTTTCCGCGCTTTTGCGATAGGTCTCGGCGTTGCGCAGGCGACCGTGAATGACGATCAGCACCCGCTCGATCTTTTCCGGTGCCGGGCCGATGCCCACTGCCATTTCCCCGGCCTTGAGTTGCAGGCGACCGGGGCTGATCGCATCGACGCCGGCCGCTTGCGCGGTGCCGACGATGAACAATAACGCCACGAGCCATTTATGCATTTACAGGGTTTTCGCCGCGAAGGTGTCGCACTGGCTTACCTGGCCTTGCGCGAATCCGGTTTTGAACCAGCGCACCCTTTGCGCTGACGTACCGTGGGTGAACGAGTCCGGGACCACACGGCCCTGGCCCTGTTGCTGCAAGCGATCATCGCCGATGGCGTTGGCGGCGTTCAAGGCTTCTTCGATGTCGCCGGGCTCCAGCCAGTTCAGGCGTTTCTGCGCGTTATACGCCCAGACGCCGGCGAGACAGTCCGCCTGCAATTCCTGACGAACCAGCAAGCCGCCGTCGCCCTCCATTTGCCGGCCTTGCTGGCGCGCCGCCTGCATCTTCGCCGAGACGCCCAGCAGCGTCTGCACATGGTGGCCGACTTCGTGCGCGATCACGTAGGCCTGAGCGAAATCGCCGGCGGCTTTGAAGCGCTGCGACATTTCCTGGAAGAAGGCCATGTCCAGATAGACCTTCTGGTCGGCCGGGCAATAGAACGGGCCGGTGGCAGAAGTGGCCATGCCGCACGCGGAGTTCACCCGATTGCTGAACAGCACCAGTGTCGGGTCTTTGTATTGGCGTCCGGCCTGCTGGAAGATCGGACCCCAGGTATCTTCGGTGTCGCCGAGGATCGAACGGACGAATTCGGCCTGTTCATCATTGGCCGGTGGCGCCTGACGGGTTTGCGAGGAGGGCGCCGGTTGGTCCATCTGGCCGGTCAACTGGCCGAGGATCTGCATCGGGTCCTGGCCGGTGAGCCAGCCGATGCCGACAATCAGCACGATGGCCGTCAGGCTCAGGCCCTTGCCGCCACCGAAGCGCATGCCGCCGCCACCGCCTGCGTCATCACCCCGGGCGTCGACGACGTTGTCACTGCGTCGGCCTTTTTTCCATAGCATGTGGGAATCCTCTTTTATTGCCGGTGATGAATCTGCTGGTGATGAGTGTTGCCGCTGTGTGAGTGTGGCGCCAGTCCGGTCGTCCGTCCATGCACACGCGCCCACATGGTGCGGGCCTGGTATTGACGGTCGAGCGGGCCGTGAATTCAATCACGAGTGGAATTTCTTCCGTTGAATTCATGAACCCGCTGTTTCGACGGCAGTCTGTGATGTTGCACACTGGCCGGACGCCGAAGTGGCGGGAATCTTGCCTCAAGGTTTTGCCTGGCGGCGGTTTCCCGGCGAAGAAGAGTGCAACCTGTGCGGTTGCTGAAAGCTCGGCCGACTATGATTGCCACAACGATTGCCGCCAGCGCGAACGCTCGCCCGGGTATTTTTCAGAGATTGCCAATGACCGTCAGCACCCCGCTCTCCGGTGTCAACCAGCCCTTCAAGGGGATCTTGCTGATTGTCGTGGCGACGTTCCTGTTTTCCAGCCACGACGCCTTGTCGAAATACCTCTCCGGTTTTTATCCGATCGTGATGGTGGTGTGGGCGCGCTATGTGGTGCACACCTTGTTGATGGCGGGGATTTTCCTGCCGCAGTCCGGTTTGCGCGTGCTGCGCACCAAGAAACCGTTATGGCAGCTCGCCCGTGCCCTGTGTCTGCTCGGCACCAGCCTGTTTTTCACCACGGCGCTGCTGTACATCCCGCTGGCGGAAGCCACGGCGGTCAACTTTCTCGCACCGGTATTGGTCACCGCATTGTCGGTGCCGCTGCTCAAGGAACGGGTGACGCGCGGGCAGTGGATCGCGGTGATCTGCGGCTTCATCGGCGTGCTGATCATCGTCCACCCGGGCGGCGAACTGTTCACCCCGGCAATCCTGCTGCCGTTCTGCTCGGCGCTGTTCTTCTGCTTCTACCAGCTGCTGACGCGCAAACTTGCCGAAGTGGACAGCCCGACCACCAGCAACTTCTTCGCCGGGCTGTGCAATACCCTGGTGATGAGCGCGCTGGTGCCGTTCTTCTGGCAGGTGCCGACGTTGCCTCATGCCGCGCTGATGCTGGCGCTGGGCAGTTGCGGGATGACTGCGCACTTGTTTCTGACTCAGGCCTTCCGTCACGCCGCGCCGGCATTGCTGGCGCCGTTCGGCTATTGCCAGATCGTCTTTGCCGGGTTGTTGGGCTGGCTGCTGTTCAATCACACACCGAGCGGGTTGACGGTGATCGGTATTGCGGTGATCTGTTGCAGCGGATTGGCGGCAGCGTGGCAGCAGAGCCGGCGCTGAAGAGCGGAATCCCGGTACAACTTGTGGGAGCGAGCCTGCTCGCGAAAGCGGTGTGTCAGTCACCCTGTTCAGTGGCTGACTTGACGCCTTCGCGAGCAGGCTCGCTCCCACAATGGGATGTATGCAGGCAGGTTATTCGGTAATGGTCGGAATCTTGCGCGGTGCCATGAAGTACATCCACGTCAGTGCGAGGAAGTACATCGCCGGAATCAGCGTGAACAGCACCGTGTAGTTGTTGTTGGTAACGGTGAGGATGTGGCCGACGATCTGGGTCATGAACATCCCGCCGATCGCCGCGCACATGCCGCCGAAGCCGAACACCGTGCTCATCATGTGCTTGGGCGTGTAGTCCATCACCAGGCTCCAGATGTTCGCAGTCCAGGCCTGATGCGCGCCGATCGCCAGCGAGATCGCCGCCACCGCCACCCACAGATTCGCCGAGCCGGCGGCCATGACCACGCCGATGATGCAGCAGGCAAACAGCAACATCGACAGCAGCCGCGCCTTGATCGAGTTCATCCCGCGACCGATCAGGAACGAGGACAGAATCCCGCCGCCGACACTGCCGAAGTCAGCCGTGACGTAGATGATGATCAGCGGAATACCCATCTGCGTCACGTTGATGCCGAGGTTGTATTGCTGATTGAGAAACGGCGGCAGCCAGTACAGATAGAACCAGAACACCGGCGCGGTCAGCGAGTAGGCGAGGGCGAAGGCCCAAGTGCCGCGCATGCGCAGGATCTTGCTGAACGGCACGCGGGCCTGTTCCGGTTCGACTTGCTGCTGGATGTAATCGAGCTCCGACTGTTTCACCGTCGGATGGTCTTCCGGATTGAAATACTTCAAGCCCCAGAACAGCAGCCAGATGCCGCCGAGTGCCGCCATGCACAGGAACGCCGCTTGCCAGCCCCACACATGCAGGACCAGTGGCAGCAGCATCGGCGTGAACATCGCGCCGACGTTGGTGCCGGCGTTGAAGATGCCGGTAGCGACAGCGCGTTCACCGGCCGGGAACCACAGGCGCGTGGTTTTCACACAGGCCGGGTAGTTGGCCGCTTCCGTCAGGCCGAGGATGAAGCGGCAGACCATGAAGCCGACGGCGGAGGTCGCCAGGCCATGGGCACCGGTGGCCAGGCTCCAGAGCAGTACGGCGCAGAAGAACACGCGCTTGACGCCGACCCGGTCGATCAGGCGTCCCTGCAGGACAAACCCGATCGCGTAGCCGACCTGAAACCAGAAGTTGATGTTGGCGTAGTCCATCGCCGTCCAGCTCATTTCCTTGGCGAGGATCGGCTGCATGACGCCGAGGGCGGCGCGGTCGATGTAGTTGAGGGTGGTGGCAAAAAACACCAGCGCCAGCATGCCCCAGCGGGTCTTGCCGACGGCCATGGCGCCGCGGATCTTGTCGCCAATGCCACCCGTGGCAGTGCTCATGGCCGGAGCCATGCGGGAAGTCTGTGAAGGAATCATGTGTTCCACCCGTTTTTGGATTTGTTATTTGGTGTTCTTTTCTGTCGAACACCTTGCCCGGTGGTTAGTGGCCGGACTCGATGTGCAACCGATGTTGGGCAGTGAACAAAAAATCGTCAATTCGCCAAATCGCCTTAGTGTTCGATAATCGCACGCAAAACTAACCGGGTAGTACACTTTAAATTGCTGCGCGCAGGGATGCAGCCAATAATTTCCCTCACTATAAAAACCCATTCCCCGGTAGGAGCTGCCGAAGGCTGCGATCTTTTGATTTTGCTGTTTTGGTAATCAAGATCAAACGATCGCAGCCTTCGGCAGCTCCTACAGTAAAGATAAAGCGGCGCAGTCCGGGAGTTGAAACATGCAGCGTTCCATTGCCACCGTTTCCTTGAGCGGCACCCTGCCGGAAAAACTCGAAGCCATTGCCGCCGCCGGGTTCGACGGCGTGGAGATTTTCGAAAACGACCTCCTTTACTACGACGGCAGCCCCCGGGAAATTAAACAGATGTGCGCCGATCTGGGGATCGCCATCACCCTGTTTCAGCCGTTTCGTGACTTCGAAGGCTGCCGCCGCGATCGCCTGGCGCGCAACCTCGAGCGTGCCGAGCGCAAGTTCGATCTGATGCAGGAGCTCGGCACCGACCTGGTGCTGGTCTGCAGCAACGCCTCGCCGGACAGTGTCGGCGATCAGCAAATCCTCGTCGATGATTTGCGCCTGCTGGCTGAACGCGCCGGCGCCCGTGGCTTGCGCATCGGTTACGAAGCGCTGGCGTGGGGGCGTCACGTCAATACTTATCAACAGGTCTGGGACATCGTTCGTCAGGCTGATCACCCCAACCTCGGCGTGCTGCTCGACAGCTTTCACACCCTGTCGCTAAAGGGCGATCCCAGCGCGATCGCCGACATTCCCGGCGACAAGATCTTCTTCGTGCAAATGGCCGACGCACCGATCCTGGCCATGGATGTGCTGGAGTGGAGTCGGCATTTCCGCTGTTTCCCGGGGCAGGGCGAATTCGATCTGCCGGGTTTCCTCGCGCCGATCATAAAGAGTGGTTATACCGGGCCGCTGTCGCTGGAAATCTTCAACGACGGCTTTCGCGCCGCGCCGCCACGGGCCAACGCCGCCGACGGTTTGCGCTCGCTGCTGTATCTGGAAGAGAAGACCCGTCAGCGTCTCGAGCAGGAAGCGGCGCCGGTGGCCAACCGTGAGATTCTTTTCGAAACGCCGCCGGCCAGCGAATACAACGGCGTGGAATTTCTCGAATTTGCCGTCGACGAAGCGCTGGGCGCGAAGCTCAGTCACTGGCTGCAACGCCTCGGTTTCGCCAAGGCCGGGCAGCATCGCTCCAAGAGTGTCAGCCTGCTGCGTCAGGGCGATATCAACCTGATCCTCAACTCCGAGCCGTATTCCTTCGCCCACAGCTTTTTCGAAGCCCACGGCCCGTCGCTGTGCGCTACGGCGGTGCGGGTCAAGGACAGCGCCAGTGCGCTGGCCCGCGCGGTCGCTTACAAGGGGCAGCCCTATCGCGGGCTGGTCGGGCCGAATGAACTGGAGCTGGCGGCGGTGCGCGCACCGGACGGCAGCCTGATTTATCTGGTCGATGAGGACGCCGACGTGTACGGCACCGATTTCAATCTGTTGCCGGACGCGCAGACCGGCGGCGGCCTCAAGCGTATCGATCACATGGCCATGGCACTGCCGGCGGACAGCCTCGACAGTTGGGTGCTGTTTTACAAAAGCCTGCTGGATTTCGAAGCCGACGACGAAGTGGTCTTGCCCGATCCGTACGGTCTGGTGAAGAGCCGCGCACTGCGCAGCCGCGACAGTTCGATCCGGCTGCCGCTGAACATTTCCGAGAACCGCAACACCGCCATTTCTCATGCGCTGTCGAGTTATCGCGGCTCCGGTGTGCACCACATCGCCTTCGATTGTGACGACATCTTCGCCCAGGTCAGTCGCGCCAAGGAGGCCGGTGTGCCGCTGCTGGACATCCCGCTGAACTATTACGACGACCTCGCGGCGCGTTTCGATTTCGACGATGAGTTTCTCAGCGAACTGGCCTATTACAACGTGCTCTACGACCGTGACGCCCAGGGCGGCGAGTTGTTTCACGTCTACACCGAGCCGTTCGAGGGGCGTTTCTTCTTCGAGATCATCCAGCGCAAGAATGGCTATGCCGGCTACGGCGCGGCCAACGTTGCGGTGCGGCTGGCGGCGATGGCCAAATCCCGCAGCGGTGCGGTGCGTCAGGCGAAGTTGTAGGGAATTCGTAAACGCGGGATTAAACACCGGCTGCGCGGCTTCCTTCACTGTCCCGCGCGGCCCATAATCGCCAGCTTGTGCAGTGATGGCCGTGAGCCCGCGATGACCATGAATTCAGAACTTTCCGCCGCTGCTGTCGAGTCCGACGCAGTGCCGCGCAAGAGTCGCAAGAACAACCCGGAAAAGACCCGCGAAAACATTCTCCAGGAGGCGATCGTCGAGTTCGTCCAGCAGGGCTTGTCCGGCGCCCGCGTCGACGCGATCGCCGAGCGCATCCACACCTCCAAGCGCATGATCTATTACTACTTCGGCAGCAAGGAGCAGTTGTACGTCGAGGTGCTGGAGAAGCTTTACGGCGATATTCGCAGCACGGAAAACCGCCTGCACCTGGACGAGCTGCCGCCCGAGCTGGCGATCCGTCGGTTGGTGGAATTCACCTTCGATCACCATGACCACAACGTCGATTTCGTGCGCATCGTCAGCATCGAAAACATCCACAACGCCGAGTACGTAAAGCGTTCCGATGCGATCAAGGCGCTGAACAACACGATCCTCGACACCTTGGGCGGGATTCTGCAACGAGGCGCGGACGAAGGTTTGTTCCGGCGTGGCATCGATGCGCTGGACGTGCACCTGCTGATCAGTTCGTTCTGCTTCTATCGCGTGTCGAACCGCCACACGCTGGGAGAAATCTTCCAGATCGACCTGCCGGACGAAACCATCAAGCAGCGCCACCGCGAGATGATCTGCGAATCGGTGTTGCGCTACCTGAAGGCCTGACTCGATCCCCCCTGTGGGAGCGAGCCTGCTCGCGAAAGCGATGTGTCAGTCGCCCTGTTCGTTGACTGAATCGACGCCTTCGCGAGCAGGCTCGCTCCCACAGAGTTACCCTGTTGTTCAGCCATTCATGCTCTGAAAATGCTCAAGCATGCGCTGCGCATCCGGCACCACGCCGCTGAACAGTTCAAACGCCTTCACCGCCTGAAACACCGCCATGTTGCCGCCATCCAGGGTGCGGCAACCCAAGGCGCGGGCATCGCGCAGCAGCTCGGTTTCCAGCGGGAAATACACAATTTCCGCGACCCACATTGCCTTGCGTAGCAAGCCGGCCGGCACCGGTGAACCCGGCAGCTTGGCCATGCCCATCGGCGTGGTGTTGACCAGGCCATCGGCCTGCGCCAGCGCCCCGGGCAAATCCCGTCCCGCCTGCGCGCGACCGGCGCCAAAATGTTGATTCAGATTGTTCGCCAGGCTCTCGGCACGCTCGCGGTCGACATCAAAAATCGTCAATTGCCGTACGCCTTCGCTGAGCAGCGCGTGGGCCACCGCCGCTCCAGCCCCACCGGCGCCCATCTGGACTACACGTTCTAGGGCAGCGTCCGGCAGACCTCGGCGAAAACCCTCGGCGAAACCGAGGCAATCGGTGTTGTGGCCGACACGCTTGCCGTCCTTCAGCACCACGGTGTTGACCGCGCCGATACCGCGTGCTTCCGGGGACAATTCGTCGAGCAGCGGGATGACCGCCTGTTTGCACGGGAAAGTGATGTTCAGTCCGGTGTAATTCATCCGCTCCGCCGCTTGCAGCAGGTCGTGCAGGGCCGTGCTGTCGAGGTGCAATTGATCGAGGTCGATGAGCTGGTACAGATAACGCAGGCCCTGCGCATCGCCTTCGTGCTCATGCAGTGCCGGTGTACGTGAAGCCTGAATCCCGGCGCCGATCAGCCCGGCGAGTATCACCTTGGAACGCGACATGGTTCTTACCTCTGCAACCGCTGACCGAAATGCTCCAGCGCCAGGCGGTAGCCATGGCTGCCGAACCCGCACATCACCGCCGTGGCGATGCCGGAAACAAACGAATGATGACGAAACGGCTCACGGGCGTGGACGTTGGACAGATGCACCTCGATCACCGGCAATTCACTGGCGACCAGTGCATCGCGAATCGCCACGGACGTATGCGTCCACGCCGCCGGATTGATCACGATCCCGGCACAACGACCACGCGCGGCGTGAATCCAGTCGAGCAGCTCGCCTTCATGATTGGTCTGGCGAAATTCCACGGTCAGGCCGAACTCGTCAGCCGCGCGACCACACAGTGCAGAAATATCGGCCAGGGTTTCATGACCATAAGTCGCCGGCTCGCGGGTGCCGAGCAGGTTCAGGTTCGGGCCGTTAAGCACCAGAACGATAGGGGGCATGGGGTAACTCCACTTATTGTTTTTGGCATGGGCCGAGAGGTTCCGGCCTGTGGAGATAAAATGTACTAGATGGTTACATCGGTCAATTGAACAGAAATGACCTTGGCGTTTTATGTTCGGTGATCGCACAGATCAAAAGATCGCAGCCTTCGGCAGCTCCTACAGATAACCGCGTTCCACATGTAGGAGCTGTCGAAGGCTGCGATCTTTTAGAGCACCCACAAAAAAGCCGTCAATCACGACGGCTTTCTCGTACCAACTACCCGCAATCAACGCCGGGTCAGCAGCACACCGGATTCCATGTGATGGGTCCAGGGGAACTGGTCGAACAATGCGCACTTGGTAATGCGGTGGGTGTCATGCAACTGGGCGATGTTGGCCGCCAGGGTGTCCGGGTTGCAGGAAATGTAGAGGATGTTGTCGAAGCGCCGGGTCAGTTCGCAGGTGTCCGGGTCCATGCCGGCGCGTGGCGGGTCGACGAAGACGCTGCCGAATTCGTAGCTCTTCAGATCGATGCCGTGCAGGCGGCGGAACGGGCGCACTTCGTTGAGCGCTTCGGTCAGCTCCTCGGCGGACAAACGCACCAGCGTAACGTTATCCACAGCGTTTTCGCTGAGGTTGCTCAGGGCCGCGTTGACCGAAGTCTTGCTGATTTCGGTAGCGAGCACTTTGCGCACGCGAGTCGCCAGCGGCAGGGTGAAGTTGCCGTTGCCGCAGTACAACTCGAGCAGATCGTCGCTGCGATCGCCCAGCGCTTCGTAAGCCCAATTGAGCATCTTCTGGTTCACCGTGCCGTTGGGCTGGGTGAATGCGCCCTCGGGCTGGCGATAGCTGAAGGTGCGGCCGCCGACTTCGAGTTTCTCGACGACATAGTCCTGCCCGAGCACTTCGCGCTTGCCTTTGGAGCGGCCGATGATGCTCACGCCGAGATCTGCCGACAACTGAGTGGCTGCCGCATGCCAGTGCTCGTCCAGCGGACGGTGATAGCACAGGGTGATCATCGCGTCGCCGGCCAGCGTGGTCAGAAATTCGACCTGGAACAGCTTGTGGCTCAGCGCCGAACTGGCTTGCCACGCGGCCTTCAACTGCGGCATCAACTGGTTGATGCGCAGACTGGCAATCGGGAATTCTTCGATGAGGATCGGCGTGCGTTTGTCGTCCTGAGAGAACATCGCGTAATGCCGTTCGCCGCCCTCGCGCCACAGGCGGAATTCGGCGCGCAGGCGAAAGTTCTGCAGAGGCGAATCAAACACCGTCGGCGCAGGTGCATCGAACGGTGCCAGCAGATCACGCAAGCGCGTGACCTTGGCTTCGAGTTGTTCGGCGTAGGCTTGGGAATCGAAACTCATGCGTTGAACCAACCCAACTTGATCACAAACAGAATCGACAGAATCACCAGTGCCGGGTTCAGCTCACGGGCACGGCCGGACAGCAGCTTGATGGCAGTCCAGGCGATGAAGCCGAAGGCGATACCGTTGGCGATCGAATAGGTGAACGGCATGGCCAGCGCGGTAACCACAACCGGCGCAGCCACGGTGATGTCGTCCCAGTCTATTTCCGCCAGGCCGGAAGTCATCAGCACGGCGACGAACAGCAGCGCTGGTGCGGTGGCGAATGCCGGAACGCTGGCCGCCAGGGGCGAGAAGAACAGCGCCAGCAGAAACAGGATCGCCACGACGATGGCGGTCAGGCCTGTGCGGCCACCGGCACTGACGCCGGCAGCGGATTCGATGTAACTGGTAGTGGTCGACGTACCCAGCAGCGAGCCGGCCATGGCCGCCGTACTGTCGGCGATCAGCGCGCGGCCCATTTTCGGCATGTGGCCGTCCTTGCCCATCAGGCCGGCGCGCTTGGCGACGCCGATCAGGGTCCCGGAGTTGTCGAACAGGTCGACGAACAGGAAGGCGAAAATCACGCTGACCAGACCGATGTCCAGTGCGCCTTTGATGTCCAGTTGCAGGAAGGTTGGCGCCAGCGACGGCGGCATTGACATGATGCCGCCGAATTCGGTGACGTTCAGTACGATCGAGGCGATGGTTACGGCGAGAATGCCGATCAGCACCGCGCCACGCACTTTCAGCGCTTCGAGGGCGACGATCACGGCAAAGCCGACGGTGGCCAGAATCGGCGCCGGTTTGGTCAGATCGCCGAGGCCGACCATGGTCGCCGGGTTGCTGACCACGATGCCGGCATTGTGCAGGGCGATCAGTGCCAGGAACAGGCCGATACCGGCGGCAATCGCCGAGCGCAGTGGCAGCGGAATGGCGTTGATGATCCATTCACGGATGCGGAAGATCGACAGCAGAAAGAACAGCACGGCGGAAATGAACACCGCACCCAGCGCCACTTGCCAGGTGTGGCCCATGTGCAGCACCACGGTGTAGGTAAAGAAGGCGTTCAGGCCCATGCCCGGAGCGAGAGCGATCGGGTAGTTGGCGATCAGGCCCATCACGGTCGAGCCGATTGCAGCCGCCAGACAGGTGGCGACAAAGATCGCGCCTTTGTCCATGCCGGTCTCGCCGAGGATGCTCGGGTTGACGAACAGAATGTAAGCCATGGCCAGGAAAGTCGTGACGCCCGCAAGAATTTCGGTGCGCACGTTGGTGTTGTGTGCCTTGAGTTGAAACAGCCTTTCCAGCATGTCTGCTCCCCGTGGCGCGCGTGGCGCCGTGAATGTATCGACCTCAACAGCAAAGCACAGACCGTCGCAAGCGCCTGGAAAATTGTCGTGGGCCGGAAAAAGCCGCGCATCATACCAGCCGCGTGAGGAATTTGGCGGATGTTGGTGTCGATCGTCGGCGAAGTTTTGCGCAGCCGACAACTGCGCCATACTGCGCGCTGATTTTTTGGAGTGGGCAGGCATGCGCAACGGTTGGATCAGGATTTTCGGATGGATTGCAGCACTACTGGTGACAGCTCCGGCGTTCGCGGCATCGGCGCCGCCACTCTCCGAGGTGAAGGTGATCAAAGTGCAGTCACCGTCCTGCGGCCTGGAAGATATTGCCGATAACCAGCCGCAAACCCAATGCAATCACAGCGGGCCGAATATCAAAGTCTTCGTGCTGGAAGTCGGCTATGGCCAGAACCAGCCACACGTGACGCTGGATGGCTTCGAGGTCAACGGCACCCGAGGTCCGGTGTGCGCCTTCGATAATGGCAACCTCACCGAATGCACCCCCGGCAGCAAAACCGTCGGCTCTCTTTATACCTTCGATCTGGCCGGCAAACAGCAAGGCACCTTCAACTTCAGCAACACCTCGATCAACGCTCCGCGCAACACGCTTTCGACCCAGCTTTACATCAAGTAACGGCTGTCTGCGAACAGGGTGGGACAAAGCTGACTACGCTTGACTGACTATCCAGCGGAAAGCGCCCATGACTTCCAGAGCCCTGATTGCCCTCGCCGAGGGCATCGACGATTTGCAAAGCGTGACCCTGATCGACGTGCTGCGCCGTGCCGGTATCGAAGTGGTTGCCGCCAGTATCGAAGGCCGGCGCATGCTGACCTGCGCGCGCGGCACCCGGCTGACTGCCGACGGCATGCTGGTCGATGTGCTGGCGCAGAGTTTCGACCTGATTGTCCTGCCGGGCGGTGCCGTCGGTTCCCGGCATCTGGCGGCGCATCAACCCTTGCAGCAATTGCTCAAGGACCAAGCCAGCGCCGGCCGCCTGTTCGCCGCCATCGGCGAAGCTCCAGCTGTCGCCCTGCAAGCATCAGGCGTGCTGCGCCAGCGACGCATGACCTGCCTGCCCGGCGCCAGCCATCAACTATCAGGCTGTACGTTTGTTGATCAAGCGGTGGTGGTCGACGGCAACTGCATCACCGCCCAAGGCTCGGGCGCGGCGCTGGAATTTGCCTTGACCCTGGTCGAGCAGCTTGGTGGCAAGGCGTTGCGGGCGAGGGTGGCGGGGGAGTTGATGGCCTGAAGGATTCAGGCCTTCTCTTCCACCGGCACATGCATCCGGTCCCGACTCGCCAACGTCGGAAACAGTTTGATCCACGTTCCCGTGACCACCAGCGTGCCGATCCCGCCCATCACCACGGCCGGCACGGTGCCGAACCAGTGGGCGGTGAGGCCGGATTCGAATTCGCCCAACTGGTTGGATGCGCCGATGAACAGGCCGTTGACCGCACTGACCCGGCCGCGCATTTCGTCGGGGGTTTCCAGTTGTACGAACGAGGCGCGGATGACCATGCTGATCATGTCCGCTGCGCCGAGCACCACCAGCACCGCCAGCGAGAACCAGAACGAGGTCGACAGGCCGAACGCGATGGTAGCGACGCCGAAGATGCCGACGGCGGTGAACATCACCCGGCCGACATTGCGTTCCACGGCAAATCGCGCCAGAAACAGCGACATCAGCAACGCACCCACCGCCGGCGCCGAGCGCAACAGGCCAAGGCCCCACGGGCCGGTCAGCAGAATGTCCTTGGCGAACACCGGCAGCAGCGCTGTGGCGCCACCGAGCAACACGGCGAACAGGTCCAGCGAGATCGCTCCGAGGATGTCCGGACGGCTGCGGATGAAGCGAATTCCCGCCAGCAGCGAGTCCAGCGTGGCTTTGCCTTTATTCAATGGCGTCTGGCGTGCCGGCAGGTTGAGCATCAGCGCGCAGGCGATCACGTACAGCAGCACGGTCGGGCCGTAGACCCAGACGCTGCCGAACGCATAGAGCAAACCGCCAAGAGCCGGAGCGACGATAGTGGCCGACTGCTGCGCCGATTGCGCGGCGGCAACCGCACGGGGGAAAAGCGCACTGGGGACGATGCTCGGCAGCAGCGCCTGAGTCGTCGGCATCTCGAACGAACGGGCGGCGCCGAGCAGGAAGGCGAGGATGAAAATCATCTCGCGGGTGACGTGATCGGTGGCGCTGCCGATGGCCAGCGCCAAGGCAATCAATGCCTGCAACGACTGGCAAAGCGCGGCGACCTTGCGCCGATCATAGCGATCGGCAACGTGCCCGGTGTGCAGCATGAACAGCACGCGCGGGGCGAATTCGACCAGCCCGACCAGGCCCAGATCCAGCACGTTGCCGGTCAGTTGATACAGATTCCAGCCGATCGCCACGGTGAGCATCTGGAAACCGCTGGCGGTGAAAATCCGCGCCAGCCAAAAAGCCATGAACGGACGATGGTGACGTAACAGCAGGGGCTCTTGAATGGGCATCTGAAGGCAGTCTTGGGCGAGTGAACGGCGAGATTATCACCAGTCTGTAACAGGAAGTTGCTACGAGAAACAATTCAGTTAGCCAGACATCGATCTTTCATGCTGACAATCAACCCTGTGGTGAGGGGATTTATCCCCGTTGGGTCGCGCAGCGGCCCCAAAATCTGGAAGCGACGACTGCTGCGCAGCCGAAAGGGGATAAATCTCCTCGCCACAGGGGAGTGAGGCAACTTGTCACGCGGCAAACCACCACGCAGTTCATTGGTAAAAATGGGACTACTCTTTCAACGTTGCTTGATCCAGATCAAGATCCCGACCGGAACTGATCTGGCGGCCATTTGGCCAGACTCCCTGCGTTGCGATGGTTGCAAAAAAAGAACGAATCCGAATTCGCCGCACTCCATATCCGTGGGGGCAGTGGTGCAGGCCTCCGGGCCAGCTACCCGTATTACCTGACAGAGGAAGCCATATGTTCGGTTTAGAGGCTCTGGATCTCGCCCGAATTCAGTTCGCGTTCACCATCTCGTTCCACATTCTGTTCCCGGCCATCACCATTGGCCTGGCGAGTTACCTGGCGGTGCTCGAAGGCTTGTGGCTGAAGACCCGCAACGACACCTACCGCGATCTCTACCATTTCTGGTCGAAGATTTTTGCCGTCAACTTCGGCATGGGCGTGGTTTCCGGGCTGGTCATGGCTTATCAGTTCGGCACCAACTGGAGTCGTTTTTCCGACTTCGCCGGTGCCGTCACCGGGCCGTTGCTGACCTATGAAGTGCTTACGGCGTTCTTCCTTGAGGCCGGTTTCCTCGGCGTCATGCTGTTTGGCTGGAACAAGGTCGGGCGCGGCCTGCACTTCTTCTCGACGGTGATGGTAGCGATCGGCACGCTGATTTCGACCTTCTGGATTCTCGCCTCCAACAGCTGGATGCAGACCCCGCAAGGCTTTGAAATCGTCAACGGTCAGGTCATCCCCACCGACTGGCTGGCAATCATCTTCAACCCGTCGTTCCCTTACCGGCTGATGCACATGGCCACGGCGGCGTTCGTCGCCACTGCCTTCTTCGTCGGCTCGTCAGCGGCCTGGCACCTGCTGCGCGGCAGAGACAACCCGGCGATCCGCACCATGCTGTCGATGGCCATGTGGATGGCATTGATCGTCGCGCCGATTCAAGCGGTGATCGGCGACTTCCACGGCCTCAACACGCTCAAGCATCAGCCAGCGAAAATCGCTGCGATCGAAGGCCACTGGGAAAACCATGGCGACGAAGCGACGCCGCTGATCCTGTTCGGCTGGCCGGACATGAAAGAAGAACGCACCAAGTTCGCTGTGGAGATTCCCTACCTCGGCAGCCTGATCCTCACCCACTCGCTGGATAAACAAGTACCGGCGCTGAAGGAATTCCCACCGGAAGACCGGCCGAATTCGACCATCGTGTTCTGGTCGTTCCGGATCATGGTCGGCCTCGGTTTCCTGATGATCTTCACCGGTTTGTGGAGTCTGTGGCTGCGCAAGCGTGACTCGCTGTATACCTCGCGGCCGTTCCTGCATCTGGCGTTGTGGATGGGGCCGTCCGGCCTGATCGCAATTCTTGCCGGTTGGTTCACCACGGAAATCGGCCGTCAACCGTGGGTGGTCTATGGCCTGATGCGCACCGCAGATGCTTCGTCCAACCACAGCTTCATGCAGATGAGCATCACCCTGATCATGTTCGTAGTGGTGTATTTCGCGCTGTTCGGCGCCGGGCTCGGCTACATGATGCGCCTGGTGCGCAAAGGGCCGAAGATCAGCGAAGGCAGTGAAACGCCGGACGGTGGTCCAGGCAAGAAACGCACCCCGGCGCGTCCGTTGTCCGCAGCCGATGATCCGGCCGAGGGCGAGCACGAAGACAACACTCGCTTGACCAAGGAGATTTGACTCATGGGTATCGATCTTCCGCTGATCTGGGCCGTGATCATCATCTTCGGCATCATGATGTACGTGGTTATGGACGGCTTCGACCTGGGCATCGGCATTCTCTTCCCGTTCGTGCCCGGCAAGACCGATCGCGACGTGATGATGAATACGGTCGCCCCTGTATGGGACGGCAACGAAACCTGGCTGGTGCTGGGCGGGGCGGCGTTGTTCGGCGCCTTCCCGCTGGCCTATTCGGTGGTGTTGTCGGCGCTGTACCTGCCGCTGATCTTCATGCTCATGGGCCTGATCTTTCGCGGTGTGGCCTTCGAGTTCCGCTTCAAGGCGAAGGATGAAAAACGTCACCTGTGGGACAAGGCATTCATCGGTGGTTCGATCGCGGCGACGTTCTTTCAGGGCGTGGCGCTGGGAGCGTTCATCGATGGTTTGCCGGTGGTCAATCGCCAGTTCGCTGGAGGTTCACTGGACTGGCTGACACCGTTCACGCTGTTTTGCGGCGCGGCGCTGGTAGTGGCTTATGCCTTGCTCGGTTGCACCTGGCTGATCATGAAAACCGAAGGCAAGCTGCAGGAACAAATGCACGATCTGGCGCGGCCGCTGGCGTTCGTCCTGCTGGCAGTGATCGGTATCGTCAGCCTGTGGACACCCCTGTCGCATCCGGAAATCGCCTCACGCTGGTTCAGCATGCCGAACCTGTTCTGGTTCATGCCGGTACCGATTCTGGTGCTGGTCACTTTGTACGGCCTGATCCGCGCGGTGGCACGTAACGCCAACTACACGCCGTTCCTGCTGACCCTGGTGCTGATCTTCCTCGGCTACAGTGGCTTGGGCATCAGCCTGTGGCCGAACATCGTGCCACCGTCGATCTCGATCTGGGACGCCGCCGCGCCGCCGCAAAGTCAGGGCTTCATGCTGGTCGGCACGTTGTTCATCATCCCGTTCATCCTGGGGTATACCTTCTGGAGCTACTACGTGTTCCGCGGCAAGGTGACCCATGAAGACGGTTACCACTAAGCGAAACCCTGTGGGAGCGGGCTTGCCCGCGATGGCGTCGCCAGCGGCGCCATCAATTTTGAAGAGGTTTGAAGAAAATGACCGGCAAACATTCCCTGCACGACATTGAAGAAGCCGAAAAAAAGCCGCTGTGGCAGCGGCTCGGCTGGTTGGCCCTGATCTGGGTTGGCAGTGTCGGCGTGTTGTTCATCGCCGCCAGCCTGATGCGCATGTTCATGAATGCCGCAGGTTTGACCACCCACTGAAATATCCCGTCCCGGCGCCTTCGGGTATGGACTTGCGACCCTCCTCACGGAGGGTTTTTTTATGCCGCAGATTTATTTTCGCGCCTTGAGGATGACAAATTTCGGCGTGGCCGCCACTTGCTCGACGCCACGAAACAAGCGCGCCAGTTTGCTGTGATAGCCCAGATGCCGATTGCCGACGATGTACAGCGCACCGCCGACCACCAGTGCCTCGCGCGCCTGCTGGAACATGCGCCAGGCGAGGAAATCGCCGACCACCTGTTGCTGATGGAACGGTGGGTTGCACAGCACCACGTCCAGCGACTGCGGCGCCTGCCCGGCCAGACCGTCGCCAGCGCGCACGGTGACTTCACGAGCGCCCAATGCCGCGCGCCAGTTCTCGGCAGCCGATTGCACCGCCATGAACGATTCGTCGACCAGCGTGTAATGCGCATCCGGGTTCTGCAAGGCGCTGGCGATTGCCAGAACACCGTTGCCGCAACCGAGATCGGCAACCCGTGCGCTGCCAAGGTTCTTCGGCAGATGCGGCAGAAAAGCGCGAGTGCCGATGTCGAGGCCTTCGCGGCAGAACACATTGGCGTGGTTGAGCAGTTCGATTGCCGGTTCGTCGAGGCGATAGCGAGTCGGATAGGGCGATGTGGCGAGCGCTTTGGTTTCAGGCGTGGCGATCAGCAGTCGGGCTTTCTTCACGGCCAGCGACGCCTGCACCGGGCCAATGTAGCGCTCGAGCAGATCGCCGGCAGCGCGCGGCAGATGCTTGACCATGGCGGCGGCGATCACTTGCGCGCCCGGAGCGAGTTGCCCTTGCAGGCGGATCAACTGCTCTTCCAACAGCGCCAGGGTTTTAGGGACGCGGATCAGCACCCGGTCAAACGGCCCGACCAAGGGCTCACTGGCCGGAATCGGACGAATCGCATCGAACGCCTGGCCATTGCGTAGCAGATTCTTTTCCAGCCCGACGAAACCCAGGAACGAATCGCCGCTGCTGCTCACCTCGACCTTGCCCAGCAGGCTGATCGCCAAGGCGCCGAAGCTGTCATTGAGCACCAGCACGCGGGTGCTGCTCTGAGGTTGTTCGCTGGCGAGATGATTGAGCAGGTATTCGTCCGCCGCATCGAACGCTTGCAGCGGTTCATTCTGCTGTTCAGGCTGGCGGATCAGGTCGAGCTGGGCGAAAGGCGTTTCGAGCAAGGGCATGGGGCGGGGACTCAGGATATTCGGCAGATATCCCGTTGCCGGCAGATGGTGCGACGGGATCCGACCGAGTGGACTGCGATGCAAGCAGGTTGCGTCATCACTCGGAAAGGCCTGAATGGTACGTTTTTTTGCGCGTAAATACTCGCAGGATTACCGTGCGATATTGCTCGTCAGTCAGATAATCCCGGCACGAGCGGCGGCAATCACTGCGGAAATCTTGTTGCAGACGTTGAATTTTTCGATGACGTTTTGCACATGATAGTTAACGGTGCGTTCGCTCAGGCTGAGGATTCTCGAGATATCGTGAGCGGTCTTTCCCATGGCGGACAATTTCATGATCTCCAGTTCCCGGGACGATAGCCTCGGTTTGCTGGGTTTGGCCGGTGTGGGAACGGTGCGGGCATACAGGTCACTGAAGTGTCGGTTGGCAAAAAACAGATAACCGTAATGCTCATACAGTTCGAGCGGGCTGATCGGGCAGTGGGTTCGAGCCAGACTGATGATGCTGCACAAACCGCTGGTTTCGTCATGAAAGGCCTGCGACCAGCCATGCTGCAGCCCATTCTGTTTCAACGCCTGCCACAACTCGGGTGCATCGTTGAAGACTCTTTCTTCCCAAACGATGGGTAATATTGAGTGATTGCAATGCGCTATTACCGGATCAATATTGCGAAAGTTCTCTTTGTTGTACTGAATGTTCCATTCTTTAGGGTAGTTATTGATCTGCAAGGCATTCAGGTGGACATCACGATGAGGGGACGTCACTGCTATTGCACAGTAGTTAAAGCCCAGATTCTCGGCAAATCTCAGCAGTATCGGGTACGCCGCTTCAATGCCTTTGGCAAATGTCAGTTGTTTCAATTGTGATTCCTTCCACGTTTCCATGAACTTTGCCTCTGTATCTTGATATCGGGGTGCGGAATGGATCCAAAAGATCCGGCACGAATCGAAGTGTAGGATCTTTCCTGCGAAACGCCTTACATTTTTTCGAGATTGAAACTTTGATGTTTTTTATAAAGTGTTCTTAGCAATACGCGCTGTTATATTTTAACTGCCATCTTAAAGTTATTACTCTAGATCTAACATTGACATCACATCGAATGTGCAGCGCTGATTCTGTCAATATCATTACCGTTGGCAGGTGTTTGGCAGCGCGGTTTTGCGGGACACTGTAGGCAATCGTTTCAAGGAGTGCCTCATGACTGCCAGTGCCGAGAAGTACACCACCCAGACCTTGCTCGATGTGCAACCGTTGACGGCGAACCTGTTCACGCTGCGCACCAGCCGCGACCCAGGCTTTCGCTTTCGTGCCGGCCAGTTCGCCCGACTGGGCGTCACCAAGGCCGATGGGAGCACAGTCTGGCGCGCCTATTCGATGGTGTCGTCGCCGTTCGACGAGTTTCTCGAGTTCTTTTCCATCGTCGTGCCGGGCGGCGAATTCACCAGTGAGCTGAGCCGGCTCCAGGTCGGCGACAGCTTGATGGTAGAACGCCAGGCGTTCGGCTACCTGACGCTGGATCGCTTTGTCGATGGCCGAGACCTGTGGTTACTGTCCACCGGCACCGGGGTGGCACCGTTTCTGTCGATCCTGCAGGACTTCGAGGTCTGGGAGAAATTCGAGCGGATCATTCTGGTTTACAGCGTGCGGGAGGCGCGGGAACTGGCTTATCAGGAGTTGATCGCCGGGTTGGCGCAACGGGACTATCTGAGCGAATACGCCCACAAGCTGCAATTCATCCCCACTGTGACCCGCGAAGCGCATCCAGGCGCGCTGCGGGGCCGGATTACTACGCTGATTGAAAACGTCGAGCTGGAACGTGCGGCGGGCGTTGAGCTCTCGCCAGAGCATTCGCGTGTGATGTTGTGCGGCAACCCGCAGATGATCGACGACACTCGCGCCTTGCTGAAACAGCGCGACATGCGCCTGAGCCTGACGCGCAAGCCGGGGCAGGTTGCGGTGGAAAATTACTGGTAACGAAAACGGCACCCGCGGGTGCCGTTTTGATGACTACCGAATGCCTCAGGGCCGCTCGTTCTGCGCCTTGAGCAGGTCGCGAATTTCGCCCAGCAGTTGTTCTTCCTTGCTCGGGATCGGCGGCGCGGTCGGTGCTACGGCTTCTTCACGTTTGAGGCGGTTGATGGCTTTGACACCCATGAAAATCGCGAAAGCGACAATCACGAAATCCAGCACCGTCTGCAGGAATTTGCCGTAAGCCAGCACCACTGCGGGCGCATCGCCCTGGGCTGCTTTGAGCGTGACAGCCAGATCACTGAAGTCCACTCCACCGATCAACAGGCCAATCGGCGGCATGATCACGTCGCCGACAAACGACGAAACGATTTTGCCAAACGCCGCGCCGATGATGATACCGACGGCCATGTCGACCACATTGCCTTTGACCGCGAAGGCCTTGAACTCGCTAAGCACGCCCATAGTTATTTCCTTGTTACAGATGAGTTTGGTGTTGGCAGTGTAAATCAGCGAAACGCCTCCTGCGCGAAACACCTTCTTACAATGCCCGTTTTTATCGACACATCGATTGACGATTAGTTTGCAAATTGCCAGCAATCGCGCGCGGAATACGCGCTAACCCGCTGACGGGAAAGCCAATTTCTTCAATCATGGTGTTACGTTCTTTCTATTTATGTTCTGCGGCACAGGCCTCTAGCCTTGGTGTGGCGCACCTGGATGCGCCCAATAAAACCAGAGGAACCTGATATGACATCCACTCCTGGACTGGGGGCTTTTCCCTTCCGCCGCACCTTCGGCGTACTGACTGCCGGGCTGCTGACCTTTTCGGTCAACGCCGCTCCGCTGACCCGCGATAACGGCTCGGCAGTCGGTGACAATCAGAACTCGCAAACTGCCGGCGCCAACGGCCCGGTGCTGCTGCAGGATGTGCAACTGATCCAGAAGCTGCAGCGCTTCGATCGTGAACGCATCCCCGAGCGCGTCGTACACGCACGCGGCACCGGCGCTCACGGCACCTTCACCGTGACCGATGACATCAGCGACCTGAGCAAGGCCAAGGTGTTCGCCGCAGGCCAGAGCACGCCGGTATTCGTGCGTTTCTCGGCGGTGGTGCATGGCAACCATTCCCCGGAAACCCTGCGTGACCCGCGCGGTTTCGCCACCAAGTTCTACACTGCTGACGGCAATTGGGATCTGGTCGGCAACAATTTCCCGACCTTCTTCATCCGTGATGCGATCAAATTCCCGGACATGGTCCACGCCTTCAAGCCCGATCCGCGCACCAACCTCGATGACGATTCGCGCCGGTTCGATTTCTTCTCCCATGTACCGGAAGCCACCCGCACGCTGACCGAGTTGTATTCCAACTACGGCACTCCGGCCAGTTACCGGGAGATGGATGGCAATGGTGTTCATGCCTATAAGCTGATCAATGCCAAGAATGAAGTTCACTACGTGAAGTTTCACTGGAAGAGTCTTCAAGGCATCAAGAACCTCACGCCAAAACAAGTCAGCGAAGTTCAAGGTCAGGATTACAGTCATATGACTAACGACTTGGTGAGTAATATCAACAAGGGCAACTTTCCGAAGTGGGACTTGTACGTGCAAGTTCTCAAGCCACAGGATTTGTCCAAGTTTGATTTCGATCCATTGGATGCAACCAAGATCTGGCCGGGTATTGCCGAGCGCAAAGTTGGACAAATGGTCCTGAACCGTAATCCGGCCAATGTCTTCCAGGAAACCGAACAAGTTGCCATGGCTCCAGCCAACGTAGTTCCGGGTATCGAACCTTCGGAAGACCGCTTGTTGCAGGGCCGAGTGTTCTCTTATGCCGATACGCAGATGTATCGCCTCGGCGCCAACGCTTTGCAATTGCCGATCAACGCACCGAAAACCGCAGTGAACAATGGCAATCAGGATGGTGCGATGAATTTCGGCGCCAGCCAGTCCGGCGTCAACTACCAGCCAAGCCGCCTGCAACCGCGTGAAGAAACATCATCGGCGCGTTACAGCCAGTCGGCGCTGTCGGGCAGCACGCAGCAGGCGAAGATCCAGCGTGAGCAGAACTTCAAGCAGGCCGGTGATCTGTATCGCTCGTACAGCAAGCAGGAACGCCGCGACCTGATCGACAGCTTCGGCGGCTCGCTGGCCACCACTGATGACGAGAGCAAGCACATCATCCTGTCGTTCCTGTACAAGGCCGACCCTGAGTACGGCAGCGGTGTGACCGAAGTGGCCAAGGGCGACCTCAACCGCGTGAAAGCATTGGCGGCGAAATTGACCGACTGATAGCCATGCGGCGCACGCGAGGGCCTGTGCGGCCTCGCGTGCGCTCAAGGAGAGCCCGATGCGTGTTTTTCTTTTATGCCTGGCCGGGTGCCTGTCGTTCAGCGCGTGGGCGGCACCGGTCGAGCAAAGTCCCGAGGCGGTCAAGGCGCAGTTGCAGGATTACTACTTCGACGCCGCCCGCCGGGGTGATGTGCCGATGCTCGAGACCTTTATCGAGTCTGGCTATTCCCTCGATACCCGCGACAGCAAGGGTTACACCGCGCTGATCCTGGCGGCCTATCACGGTCAGGCGCCGGCGGTTGAGCGCCTGCTCGCCGCTGGCGCAGATGCCTGTGCCCAGGACCAACGCGGTAACACGGCGCTGATGGGCGCGATATTCAAAGGCGAATTACAGATCGCCCGGCGACTGATGGCCAGCGATTGCAGCCCCGACCAGCGTAATGGCGCCGGACAGACAGCGGCGATGTACGCCGGGCTGTTCAAGCGTCTGGAATTGCTTGATGCGTTGAAAGCCAGAGGCGCCGACCTCAATGCCGAGGATCCGCTGGGCAACAGCGCCGCACGTCTGGCCAGCGGCGAAATCCGTACTGCTGCGCCGCGCTGATCGGCGGTGGCTGCGTTATCATCGCGTCTTTTGTTCCGGGGGTTCTGATGGCCAAGGCCAAGCGCATGTACGGCTGCACCGAGTGCGGCGCAACCTTTCCCAAGTGGGCCGGGCAGTGCGGCGAGTGCGGTGCCTGGAACACCCTGACCGAAACCATGATCGAAAGCGGCGGCGCCACGGCACCCACCGGGCGCACCGGTTGGGCTGGCCAGCAGGCGCAGATCAAGACGCTCGCCGAAGTCAGCATCGAAGAGATTCCACGTTTTTCCACCGCTTCCGGTGAGCTCGACCGCGTGCTCGGCGGTGGTCTGGTCGATGGCTCGGTTGTGCTGATCGGCGGTGATCCGGGGATCGGCAAATCGACCATTCTGTTGCAAACCCTGTGCAATCTGGCCAAAAGCATGCCGGCGCTGTACGTCACTGGTGAGGAATCCCAGCAGCAAGTGGCGATGCGCGCCCGCCGTCTCGGCCTGCCGCAGGATCAACTGCGGGTGATGACCGAAACCTGCATCGAAACCATCATCGCCACCGCTCGCCAGGAAAAGCCCAAGGTCATGGTGATCGACTCGATCCAGACCATCTTCACCGAACAGCTGCAATCGGCGCCGGGCGGCGTGTCGCAGGTGCGTGAAAGTGCGGCGCTGCTGGTGCGTTACGCCAAACAGAGCGGCACGGCGATCTTCCTCGTCGGCCACGTCACCAAAGAGGGCGCCTTGGCCGGTCCGCGTGTTCTGGAACACATGGTCGATACCGTGCTGTATTTCGAAGGTGAATCCGATGGTCGTCTACGTCTGCTGCGCGCGGTGAAGAACCGTTTCGGGGCGGTCAACGAATTGGGCGTGTTCGGCATGACCGACAAGGGCCTGAAAGAAGTCTCCAACCCATCGGCGATTTTTCTCACCCGCGCCCAGGAAGAAGTCCCGGGCAGTGTGGTCATGGCGACGTGGGAAGGCACCCGACCGATGCTGGTGGAAGTGCAGGCACTGGTCGATGACAGCCATCTGGCCAACCCGCGTCGGGTGACGCTGGGGCTGGATCAGAACCGTCTGGCGATGTTGCTTGCGGTGCTGCACCGCCACGGCGGGATTCCGACCCACGATCAGGACGTGTTCCTCAACGTGGTCGGTGGCGTGAAGGTGCTGGAGACAGCGTCGGATCTGGCGTTGATGGCGGCGGTGATGTCGAGTTTGCGCAATCGGCCGTTACCGCATGATCTGCTGGTGTTCGGCGAAGTCGGCCTGTCTGGCGAAGTGCGCCCGGTGCCGAGCGGGCAGGAGCGGCTGAAAGAAGCGGCCAAGCACGGCTTCAAACGCGCCATCGTGCCGAAGGGTAATGCTCCGAAGGAATCGCCTCCCGGCTTGCAGATCATCGCCGTGACGCGTCTCGAACAGGCCCTCGACGCACTCTTCGAGTAACCACAATCCCCTGTGTAGGAGCAGCCTTCGGCAGCTCCTACAGGGGGCAAGTCAGATTTCGATCAGCGCACCCAGTTCGCGCTCCAGCTCGGCCTCATCCGCCAGATTCAGTTCGATCAAGCGGCGCAGGCGCTGGATCGATTCCAGGCTGATATGCCGGCAGATGAATCCCAAGTGGCCGTTTTCCTCGTGGGCCAGATGCACGTCCATTTCGATATCGACGTCTTCGCTCAGATGAATGTCGACTAGGAAGTCCTGCTCTTTATCCCCAAGCCACGGCTCCGGTCGCTCGATCAGCAGGCCCTTGAGCGACAGGTCGATCAGTTTGACCGGCCAGATGTATTCGCCCTGTTTCAGCTCGGTTCGGGCATCGAACGCAATACGTTTGAAACGACGTCGATTGGCGGGGTGCTCGCTCATGGCGCAATCCTCATGAAGGTTCGCTGACTATAGACCGCGAATGCGGGCGCCAGCCAATCGTTCAAGCGTCTAGACCTATGTCGGGGTATGGCCTTTGGCGCCGTAAGCGCTAAACTCGGGGTGGCTGTCTTTCTTGTCCACCCTGGCTGGAATAATAAAATGAAAAATAATAATAGCCTGCTGCGCCACTTACCCTGGCTCGTGCTGGCAATCGTAGGAGCGTGCGCCCTGGGCGTAGTGGCATTGCGCCGCGGCGAGGCGATCAACGCCTTGTGGATTGTGGTCGCTGCCGTGGCCATTTATCTGGTTGCGTACCGTTACTACAGTCTGTTCATCGCCAACAACGTGATGCAACTGGATCCGCGTCGGGCCACCCCCGCCGTGCTCAACAACGATGGTCTGGACTACGTGCCGACCAACAAACACATTCTTTTCGGTCACCACTTCGCGGCCATCGCTGGCGCGGGGCCACTGGTCGGTCCGGTGCTGGCGGCGCAGATGGGGTATCTGCCCGGCACACTCTGGCTGATTGCCGGTGTGGTGCTGGCGGGCGCGGTGCAGGACTTCATGGTCCTGTTCATGTCGACCCGACGCAACGGCCGTTCCCTGGGCGACATGGTGCGTGAAGAGATGGGCCGGATTCCCGGGACCATCGCACTGTTCGGCTGCTTCCTGATCATGATCATCATCCTCGCGGTGCTGGCGCTGATCGTGGTCAAGGCCCTCGCCGAGAGCCCGTGGGGCATCTTCACCGTGATGGCGACCATCCCGATCGCGATGTTCATGGGCATCTACATGCGCTACATCCGCCCGGGCCGCATCGGCGAAATCTCCGTGGTCGGTGTGTTGCTGCTGCTCGGTTCGATCTGGCTGGGCGGGCAGATTGCTGCCGATCCGGTATGGGCCAAAGCCTTCACCTTCACCGGTGTGCAAATTACCTGGATGCTGGTCGGTTACGGTTTTGTCGCCGCGTCGCTGCCAGTGTGGCTGATTCTGGCACCGCGTGACTATCTGTCGACCTTCCTCAAGATCGGCACCATCGTCGCCCTGGCGATCGGTATTCTGGTGACCATGCCCGAGCTGAAAATGCCGGCACTGACCCAGTTCGTCGACGGCACCGGCCCGGTGTGGAAGGGCGGTCTGTTCCCGTTCCTGTTCATCACCATCGCCTGCGGTGCGGTTTCCGGTTTCCACGCGTTGATCTCGTCGGGCACCACGCCGAAGCTTTTGGATAACGAAACCAACGCCCGCTACATCGGTTACGGCGGCATGCTGATGGAATCGTTCGTGGCGATCATGGCCATGGTTGCCGCTTCGGTGATCGAGCCAGGCGTGTACTTCGCCATGAACAGCCCGGCCGCTGTGGTCGGCAGTGATGCCGCGTCAGTAGCGCAAATGGTCACCAGCTGGGGCTTCGCGATTACGCCGGAGGCGCTGCAAGCGGTTGCCCATGATATCGGCGAAACCACCATTCTGGCCCGCGCCGGTGGTGCGCCGACCCTGGCGGTCGGTATTGCGCAGATCCTGCACAGTGTCCTGCCGGGTGAAAACACCATGGCGTTCTGGTACCACTTCGCGATCCTGTTCGAAGCGCTGTTCATCCTCACCGCTGTGGACGCCGGTACCCGTGCCGGACGCTTCATGCTGCAGGATCTGCTCGGCTCCTTCGTACCGGCGCTGAAGCGCACTGAATCGTGGACCGCCAACCTGATCGCCACCGCCGGTTGTGTGGCGATGTGGGGCTGGTTGCTGTATCAGGGCGTGATCGATCCACTGGGCGGCATCAACACCCTGTGGCCACTGTTCGGTATCTCCAACCAGATGCTCGCCGGTATCGCGCTGATGCTCGGCACCGTGGTCCTGATCAAGATGAAGCGCCAGCGCTACATCTGGGTCACCCTGTTGCCGGCCACCTGGCTGTTGATCTGCACTACCACTGCTGGTTTCATCAAGCTGTTCGACGCCAACCCGGCGATCGGCTTCCTGTCCCTGGCCAAGAAGTACAGCGATGCGCTGGCCAACGGTCAGGTGCTGGCGCCGGCGAAAAGCGTCGAGCAGATGCAGCACGTGATCTTCAACGCCTACACCAACGCCACACTCACCGCGCTGTTCCTGTTCGTGGTGTTCAGCATCCTGTTCTATGCGCTCAAGGTCGGCATCGCCGCCTGGGGCAAGAAAGAGCGTACGGATAAAGAATCGCCATTCCAGGCCCTGCCGGATGCGTAACCAGAGGATTGCAGCATGTTCAATGACCTGAGTCGCCTCGGTAAATACCTCGGTCAGGCCGCGCGCCTGATGGTCGGCATGCCCGACTACGACACCTACGTCGAGCATATGCAAACCAAACACCCGGACAAACCGGTGATGAGCTACGAGATGTTCTTCCGCGAACGTCAGGAAGCCCGTTACGGTGGCAAGGGTGGGCCGAAGTGCTGTTGAGCTGACAGCCTGCGGTTGAGGTAATCCCCTGTGGGAGCGAGCCTGCTCGCGAATACGGAGTGTCAGTTGATGAAGGATTTGACTGACACACCGCTTTCGCGAGCAGGCTCGCTCCCACATTTGTTTTTGTATTCTTTTCAGGAGATCGGGTTTTGTCTTCTCCCATTCCGGTAACGGTCCTCAGCGGTTTCCTCGGCGCCGGCAAGACCACTTTGCTGCGTCATTTATTGAAAGCCGAGCACGGCCTGAAAATCGCCGTGATCGAAAACGAATTCAGCGACGCCGGCATCGACACTCAGTTGCTGGGTGACGAGCCGGTGCAGGTCATGACCCTGGCCAACGGCTGCGTCTGCTGCACCATTCACACCGATCTGACCAAGGCGCTGTACTTGCTGCTCGAGCGCCTGGACAGCGGCGAGATCGCCTTCGATCGTCTGGTGATCGAGTGCACTGGTCTCGCCGATCCGGCACCGGTGGCGCAGACCTTTTTCATCGACGAAGAGCTGCGCGAGCGTTACCTGCTCGACGGCATCATCACCCTGGTCGACGCCGCCCACGCGGACGTGCACCTGACCCAGACCATCGCCCAGGCGCAGATCGGTTTCGCCGATCGCTTGCTGGTGAGCAAGACCGATCTGGTCGATGAGCCGACGTTCACCGCGCTGAGCGAGCGCCTTACGCGAATCAACCGCCGCGCGCCGATCCGCGTGGTCGAGCATGGCAACATCGATCTGGCTGAACTGCTGGATGTGCGTGGTTTCAACCTCAATGCTGACCTGGGCGGCGGTTTGAGCTTGCGTCCGGTGAGCAAGGCGCCGTCGATCGATCGCATCTCCAGCCTGGTGCTGCGCACCGATCAGGCGCTGGATATCGATCAGCTCAGCGAATTCATGAACGAACTGCTGGAAGAACACGGCAGGCAATTGCTGCGCTACAAAGGCGTGCTGAATATTGCTGGCGAAGATCGGCGCCTGGTGTTTCAGGGTGTGCTGAAACTCTATGGTTTCGACTGGGACACTGAATGGGCCGAGGGCGAGGCGCGGGAGAGTGTGATCGTGTTTATCGCCGATGACTTGCCGGAAGAGAAGATTCGGGCGGGGTTTGCCAGGGTTGCAGCGCAACAAGCCTGATAATTTCAATAGCTCAACGGGCCTCTTCGCGAGCAGGCTCGCTCCCACAGTAGAACGCATTCTGTCAGAAGGAATGCAATCCACTGTGGGAGCGAGCCTGCTCGCGAAGGCGGTCTAACCGACAGCACAATGCTCAAGATCTGAACCCAGCAGTGTCTGCTCAAGATGATCCAGATGCCGATTCATCAGCCCCTCTGCCTTAGCAGCATCACCTCGCTCCACAACCTCAACCAACGCCAAATGCTCCTGCCACGCGCAACAGCTGCGCGTCGGGCACCGACTCCGCGCAATCGCCAACGACGTCAGCGGCACCAGACTGTGCAGAAAATGCGCCAACGGCACATTAGCCGCCATCCGCGCCAACTGCAGATGAAACTCCCCCGATAACCGAATCGCCGCCCCGCGCCGATCCTGCTCGACGGCGCGCTTCTCGCGCTCTATCAACGTGCGCAAGCAATTCAAATCGTCTGGCTGCGGACGCTGACACGCCAACCCCACCAACGTGTTCTCAGCCAACCGTCGCGCATGCAAGGTCTGCCGGATCAGCTCCCGATCAGGCGCAGCCACTCGTGGTCGATGATTGGCGCGCAATACCACGATCTGCTCATGGGACAACTGCGTCAGCACCCGTCGTACATCGGCGCGGCCGGCGCCGAACATCGCTTGCAGACTGTCCTCGGTGAACCGGCTGTCTTCATCGATACGCTGCTCGAGAATCGCGTCGAACAGTCGCGGATACAACTCCTCAACCGGCATGCGCAGGCGAGAGACGGGCAGGGCGGTAGAATCGGCATGCGAGGCTGAAGCAAAACTGTTCATGGCCGTTCTCCTGGCAAATCAGGTGGGCAGGTTGTCGTCCGGAATATTCAGCTCAACGCCCATGCGCTGGCCTTCGCGCAGAATGTGCCGACGCATTTCGGCGCTGGCCTGAGCGCTGTTCTTGCTGCGGATCGCGCGGACCACCGCTTCGTTTTCTTCCAGACGTTCGGCCAGATGTTCCGGGGAATTGCGCAACACTTCGGCGCTTTGCTTGAGGGCATTGCTGGTCTGCTGCACCACGCTCTGGAAAATCGGGTTCGAGGTCAGCGTGAACAGTTCTTCGTGGAAGGCGATGTAGGCTCTGACCCCGGCCTCACTGTCACCGGCCTCGAGGGCTTCGCGCATGTCCATCAGGGTCAGGCGCAACTGGCCGACCTCCTTGCTGCTGATCGATTGCGCAACCAGCCCGACAATGAACGGCTCGAGGGTGTAGCGCAGTTGCAGCACATCTTCCAGGCTCGCCCCGGCGACTGCGCTGTCGTGGCTCTGGCTGTCGCTGAGTTGCGCATCGAGGACGACCACGCCTTTGCCCGGCATCGAGCGCACCAGGCCGAGTGTTTCCAGCACGATCACCGCTTCGCGCAGGCTCGGCCGGCTGATGCCCAGCTGTTCGGCCAGTTCACGCTGGCCCGGCAGCATGTCGCCGGAGCGCCACTGGCCTCGGGCCAACGCGGCGCGGAGTTTTTCCACCACTGAATTGACGACGGTTGAAGTTGTAATCACGTATTGGCTCCCTGCGCCGTGCCTGCGCATTGGCAGGCACGGCACTCATTCAGAATTCTTTGGCCGCCGCCGGAGCGACGGTTTTTCGCGGTTGAAAGTTATAGCCCTGTTCGCCGTTGAGCACCTTGTTCGCTCGCTGTACATCGATGTCCTTTTCCCAGCGGGCGATGGCCACGGTGGCGACGCAGTTGCCGATCAGATTGGTCAGCGCGCGGCCGATGCCCATGAACCAGTCCACGGCCAACACCAGCACCAGGCCGACCACGGGAATCGCCGGAATCGCCGTCAGCGTTGCCGCGAGAATCACCAGCGCCGAACCGGGAATGCCGTGGGCGCCTTTGGAGGTGATCAGCGACACCAGCAGAATCGTCAGCAAATCGGTCATCGCCAGCGGTGTGCCGGTGGCATTGGCGATGAACACGATGGCCAGGGTCAGGTAGATCGAGAAGCCGTCGAGGTTGAACGAGTACCCGGTCGGGATCACCAGACCGACCGTCGAGCTGCCGATACCGAGGTGTTCGAGCTTGCGCATGATCTGCGGCAGCACGGCGTCGGAAGAGGCGGTGCCCATGACGATCAGCAGTTCTTCCCGCAGGTACTTGAGCAGCGGCCACATGCGCAGGCCGGAGACGCGCATCACCAGACCGAGGATCAGCGCGACGAAGGCGATGCAGGTCAGGTAGAACAGACCGACCAGACTGCCCAGGTGCTGCAGCGAGTCGAGACCGTATTTGCTGGTGGTGAAGGCGATGGCGCCGAACACGCCGATCGGCGCCAGCCGGACGATCATGCCCATGATGCGGAAAATCACGTGGCTGAGTTCGTTGATCAGTCGCGAAATCCCGGAAGCCGCTTCGCCAACCAGATTCAGCGCACTGCCGAACAGCACCGAGAACAACAGCACTTGCAAGATATTGTTGTCAGCGAAGGCACCGATCACCGAGGTCGGGATCAGGTCCATCAGAAATTGCGTGGTGGTGTGCATGTGCTGGCTGCGCTCGGCGAGGTCGCCCATGTCGGCGCTGGAGAGTTGCTCCAGATGAATGTTCGCGCCGCTGCCAATGCCGGTGCTGAAGGCGAACACCAAGCCGATCACCAGAGCGATGGTGGTCAGCACTTCAAAGTAGATCACCGATTTGAGGCCAATGCGCCCGACCTTCTTCAGATCGCCCGCGCCGCTGATGCCGCTGACCACCACGCAGAACACGATCAGGCCAATCAGCATCTTGATCAGTTTGATGAAGCCATCGCCGAGCGGTTTGAGCTGAGCGGAGTATTCAGGAAGGGTCAGCCCGCAGACGATGCCGAGCATCAGTCCGAGAACCACTTGAAGGAAGATTGAACGCGAGCACCATCTGAGCATGGGAGGAATCCTGGGTCGGTGTCCTGGCTGCCGCACGCGTTGCGCAGCGGATGCAGGACTTAATTATTGTGGTCTTACCGGTATGTCCAGTGCAGGCGCAGTCTAGGCTTGGTTTTTTCCTGATTACAAGGGGGAAACATGAAATTGGCATGACCGGTCTGACCAGTGGCCCCAAACGCGTATAGGAGCTGCCGAAGGCTGCGATCTTTTGATCTTGTTTTTAAAATCCAGATCAAAAGATCGCAGCCTTCGGCAGCTCCTACAGGTGAATTGCAGGCGAAAAAAAACCGGCCAATCACTTGGCCGGTTTTTCATGCTGCTGGTTTAACGTCGCGATTAAGCGCCGTACACCGGCAGTTTCTTGCAGATGGCTTTGACTTTCTCGCGAACGGCATCGATCACCGCTTCGTTGTTCAGGTCAGCCAGGATGTCGCAGATCCAGCCGGCCAGCTCTTTGCACTCAGCCTCTTTGAAACCGCGAGTGGTCACAGCCGGAGTACCGAAGCGCAGGCCGGAAGTCACGAACGGCGAGCGTGGATCGTTCGGCACGGAGTTCTTGTTCACGGTGATGAACGCTTTGCCCAGAGCGGCGTCGGCGTCTTTACCGGAGATGTCCTGCTTGATCAGCGACAGCAGGAACAGGTGGTTTTCAGTACCGCCCGAAACCACGTCGAAACCGCGCGCGATGAACACTTCGGCCATGGCCTTGGCGTTCTTCACCACTTGTTGCTGGTAAGCCTTGAACTCAGGCTGCAGCGCTTCCTTGAAGCAGATCGCCTTGGCCGCGATCACGTGCTCCAGCGGGCCACCCTGGGCGCCCGGGAACACTGCGGAGTTGAGCTTCTTCTCGATCTCGGCGTTCGCTTTGGCCAGAATCAGACCGCCACGTGGACCGCGCAGGGTCTTGTGCGTGGTGGTGGTCACGACGTCGGCGAACGGCACCGGGTTCGGGTAGACACCAGCGGCAACCAGACCGGCGACGTGAGCCATGTCGACGAACAGGTAAGCGCCAACCTTGTCAGCGATTTCGCGGAAGCGCGGGAAGTCGAGGATCTGCGAGTAGGCAGAGAAACCGGCAACGATCATTTTCGGCTTGTGCTCGACCGCCAGACGCTCGACTTCGTCGTAGTCGATCAGGCCGTTGGCATCGATACCGTATTGAACGGCGTTGTACAGCTTGCCCGAGGAGGAAACGCTGGCGCCGTGGGTCAGGTGACCGCCATGGGCCAGGCTCATGCCCAGAATGGTGTCGCCACCTTGCAGCAGAGCCAGGTAAACAGCGGCGTTGGCTTGGGAACCGGCGTGCGGCTGAACGTTGGCGTAATCGGCGCCGAACAGTTCCTTGGCACGGTCGATGGCCAGTTGTTCAACCACGTCAACGTATTCGCAACCACCGTAGTAACGCTTGCCCGGATAGCCTTCGGCGTACTTGTTGGTCAGGACCGAGCCTTGAGCTTCCATCACCGCTGGGCTGGTGTAGTTTTCCGAAGCGATCAGCTCAATGTGTTCTTCCTGACGCTGAGCTTCTTGCTCCATGGCGGCAAAAAGGTCGGCGTCGTACTTGGCAATAGTCAAATCACGGCTGAACATGGCGGTCCTCAAGGATCGGGGGCAGAAAAGGGGGGCATTCTAACCCAACCGCTTTTGGATGACATATGAAACGACGTCATGTCGCAGACAAGTGGCGTTCATGACAGATGTGCGGTGCTTTTGCCGGCCCTTTCGCGAGCAGGCTCGCTCCCACATTTGAGATGCATTCCCCTGCTGCAATGCATTCCCCTGTGGGAGCGAGCCTGCTCGCGAAGGGCGCGCCGCAGATGTTCAGTCGAACATGAACAGCGCGTCGTTACAGAACTGCGCTTCAAACCGTCCCGCCGGCATCGGCCGGCCGAACAGATAGCCCTGCACCTCATCGCAACCATGCTCACGCAGGAAGTCCAGTTGCTCGTGGGTTTCCACGCCCTCGGCGATCACCGCCAGGTTCAGGCTGTGGGCCATGGCGATGATCGCCCGGGCGATCTGCGCGTCCTGTTCGCCGGACGGCAGGCCGTCGACGAAAGTACGGTCGATCTTCAGCACGTCGATCGGGAATTGCTTGAGGTAGTTGAGCGATGAATAACCGGTGCCGAAGTCATCGACTGCGATGCTCAGGCCGAGGTTCTTCAGCCCGGCAAGAATCTGCATCGCCTCGCTGACTTCGCGCATCAGGATACTTTCGGTCAGTTCCAGCTCCAGACACGCCGGTGGCAGGCCGGTTTCGCGCAGGATCGTCGCGATTCGCGTGCCCAACTGGCCGTCGGAGAACTGCCGTGCGGAAATGTTCACCGACACCTTCGGCACCCGCACCCGTTGCTGGTGCCAGGTTTTCAGCTGTCGACAGGCCTCGCTGATGACCCAGTCGCCAACGTCCACCACCAGGCCGAGCTCTTCCAGCACCGGAATGAAATCCCCCGGCGGCACCAGCCCGCGACGTGGATGGCGCCAGCGCAGCAGCGCTTCGGCGCCGGTCAGGCGCTTGCCGTCGCCACTGAACTGCGGCTGGTAATACAGGACGAATTCGTTCTGCTCCAGCGCATGGCGCAGATCGCTTTCCAGTTCCAGACGCTCCAGCGCACTGGCGTTCATGTCGGCCTGATAGAACTGGAAGTTGTTCTTGCCGCGTTCCTTGGCGTGGTACATCGCCGTGTCGGCGTTCTTCATCAACTGGCTGAGTTCGTTGCCGTCCTGCGGACTCAGGGCGATGCCGATACTGGCGGTGACGAAGAACTCGCGGCCCTCGAGCACGAACGGCCGCACCAGGCTGGCGAGAATCTGCTCGGCGACATGAATCGCCCGGTTCAGCGCCAGTTCGCGATTGGAGCGATGCTGCAGCAGCAAGGTGAATTCGTCGCCGCCCATGCGCGCCACGGTGTCGTCGTCATCGACGCAGGCCAGCAGGCGCGTGGCCATGTCCTTGAGCATGCGGTCGCCGGCGGCGTGGCCGAGGGAGTCGTTGATCGGTTTGAAACGGTCGAGGTCGAGGAACATCAGCACCACCCACGACTTCTGCCGTTCGGCCGCTTGCAGCGCGGTGTGCAGACGGTCCTGGAACAGCGTGCGGTTCGGCAGGTGGGTGAGGGCGTCGTAATAGGCGAGGCGGTGGATGCGCTGCTCGCTGGCCTTGCGCTCGCTGATGTCGCTGAAGAAACACACGTAACTGGCCAGATCGCCCTCGTCGTCGAGCACGGCAGTGATGCCGACCCACGCCGGGTAGTGCTCGCCGTTACGGCGCTTCATCCATACTTCGCCTTCCCAGGTGCTGTGCTCGTGCAACTGCTTGAGCACGTAGCGCAGGTGCGCATCCTGCTGTTCGTCGACGGTGAGCATGTTCGGCAACTGGTCAAGCACTTCGCCGACGCTGTAGCCGCTGACCCGACTGAAGGCTTCGTTGGCCTGAACGATATAACCGGCCGGGTCGGTGATCAGGATTGCCGAAGTCGAGTGCTCGAATACCGTAGCGGCCATGCGCAGGTCTTTTTCCGCGCGGCGCTGCTGGCTGATATCGCGGCCGACGCCGAGCACGCCTTCGAACGCGCCGTGTTCGTCCCAAACCAGCACCAGGCGCAGTTCGATCGGAATCTTGCGGCCATCGGCACGCAGGCAATCGAAGAGGAACAGCTGGGTTTGCACCTGACTGCGCAGCAATGCCAGTTGCTCGGGCTTGTCCAGCGCCTTGCTGACGCGGTCCATCAGCACATGAATGCCGTTCAGTTGCCCGGGATTGGCGATGATCGATTGCCAGCCGTTCTGGAAAATCCATTCGGCGTTGTAGCCAAGCACGGCCTGCACCGACGGGCTGACGTAGTTCAGCGAGAGCTTGCTGTCGGTGGAGAAAATCACGTCGCTGATGCTTTCGGCGAGCATGCGGTAGCGCTGCTCGCTGTCACGCAGCGATTCGCTCGCCTCAATCTGTTCGGTGATGTCCTTGGCGACGCCGATGATCCGCGTGACCTGATCATGCTTGTCCCGCGCCAGCGCCTGTTCACGGATGTCGAAGCGCCGCCACTTGCCGTCGCGATGGCGGAAGCGCAATTGGCATTGCAACAACTGGCTGTAACCGGCGTGACGCTGCAACTGCCGCGAGCGATGGTAATAGTCGGCGTCTTCCGGATGCAGAAGGATTTCCCAGAAGTATTCGCCCATCTGATGCAGTTCAGTGCGGTTGTACCCCAGGGTCTGGCCGAGGTGGTGGTTGCTGAAAATCATCCGCTGGCTGATCACGTCCTGCACATACAGATGATCGGGCACGGTGCGCACCACGTCCGACCAGAAGCCTTCACGCTCCAGCAGCGACAGCTCGATCAGCTTGCGGCTGGTGATGTCGTTGATGCTGAGGATCACCGCTTTATAGTCGTGCTGCTCGCTCGGCAGGCGCAAAACCATCCACAGGTGCTGGTCGCGGCCATTGCTGTTGGGCAGTTTGATTTCCAGTTCCAGCTGCTTCTGCTGCTGCAGGACGGCGTCGAGGATCTGCTGACCGATCGCGCACTGCGGATGGCGCTGGCCATCGATCAGCAGTTGCCAGGCATCGTCGCAGGAGTGCACATCGAGCAGTTGCAGGGCGACCTGATTGACTTCGGTGACGCGCATTTCCGCGAGCAACTGCTGGCGCTGCTGCGGTTGGTCGAGCCAGGCCTTGAGCTGGTCACTGGTCTGGATCTGCGCCTTATCGAACATCTGCTTGAGGCCGGACAGGTCAAGCACGCACAAGGCCACGCCGGTGCCTTCGAAAATATCCTGATAACGCCGCCGGCCTTCATGCACCTGGCGCTGACGCCGACGCATGTTCAGCAGCGCGATCACCGGCAACATCGAGAACGCCAGGCCGAGCAGGCATTTGCCGATGAATGCCGGCAGCAATTCTTCCAGTACGCGCTGGCGGTCGAACAGCCCGCGCAGTTGCCAGTCGCTGCTGCTCAGCGGCACGGTCAGCACGGTGTTGGCGACATCGTCAGGCGTCAGCCCGCCAGCCTTGACCGAGGGCAGCCCTGCTTCGCGGCTGATGATCTGATGATTGAGGCGGTTTTCCACCAGCCACAGCGGGCGCAGGGCGGTGGCGTCCTGTTTGGTGAGCGAGTCGAAGAAGGTTGGCGTCAGGCGCAAGGCCCAGTAACCGCGACTGCTGCCGCTGGCCTGATGCAACAGCAGGTGTACCACCGAGCCGTCATCGGCATTGCTGAAATAATGCGCCTGAGCGCGACTGCGACGCACCAGTTCGGTCAGGTAATCGGCGTCGGAACTGTCGGTGGCGCTGTCGCTGATGATGCGGCCGGAGGGAGAAAGCAGGGCCATGCTGCGCAGATCCGGCAGCGAACGCTGCAACTTGCGCAGGAGCATCTGCTGTTCGTCGGCAGTTTGCGGTTGTTCGACGATCGGTAGCAGATTGAGGGCGATTTGCGCATTCAGCGCCATGTTCAGGCTGACCTGAGCGGCGAGATCGGCGGTGTAATCGATGGTGTACTGGCGCTGGTTCTTCTGGGTTTCACGCAATTGATCGAGCAGTTGCCAGAACAGCAACGCGAGCAATAACAGCACGAGGGTGGCCAGCGCACCCTTCAATGTCCCGCGCAGGGGCGAGCCGGGCGCCGGTGGGGTGCTGCTCACAGAGGCTGGCGGAGTGACATTGGTCAAGCTGTGATCCTGCGATTTGGCTGGACTGGCGCGACGTGCACTATAAGCCGGACGCCCGAAGGGCGGCTAGCATGCCTTGAGTTGTGGCGAAGTGCCAGCCCCTCTCGGCTGGACTGCCTTCCGGCATTAAGGTAGCTTTGCCGGTTAGACCGGGGGCGTTCCAGCCCCTACAATCAGACTTTTTCCAGCGCGCACGCATTGATTGCGATCAAGTGAACGACGCGCACAGTCTGGCCAGGCATCGCCTGCGCTCCAATCATTCATCTGTCACTGACCCAAGGTTCTCCATGGCTCAATACGTCTTCACCATGCATCGGCTGGGCAAAGTTGTTCCGCCGAAGCGGGAAATCCTCAAGAACATTTCGCTGTCCTTCTTCCCCGGCGCCAAGATCGGCGTGCTCGGCCTCAACGGTTCGGGTAAATCCACGCTGCTGAAAATCATGGCTGGCGTCGACACCGAGTTCGAAGGCGAAGCCCGTCCGATGCCGGACCTGAACATCGGTTACCTGCCGCAAGAGCCGCAGCTCGACCCTGCCAAGACCGTACGTGAGGTGGTCGAGGAAGCGGTCAGCGTGATCAAGGATGCGCAAGCGCGTCTGGACGAGGTCTACGCGGCTTACGCTGACCCGGACGCCGACTTCGACAAGCTTGCTGCTGAACAGGCCAAGCTCGAAGCGATCCTGCAGGCCAGCGACGGCCACAACCTCGAGCGCCAGCTGGAAGTCGCCGCCGATGCGCTGCGTCTGCCGGCCTGGGACGCGAAAGTCGAACACCTGTCCGGTGGTGAAAAGCGTCGTGTCGCCCTGTGCCGTCTGCTGCTGTCCGCGCCGGACATGCTGCTGCTCGACGAACCGACCAACCACCTGGACGCCGATTCGGTGGCGTGGCTGGAGCATTTCCTCCACGACTTCCCGGGCACCGTGGTCGCGATCACGCACGACCGTTACTTCCTCGACAACGTCGCCGGCTGGATTCTGGAACTCGACCGCGGCGCGGGCATTCCTTACGAGGGCAACTATTCGGGCTGGCTCGAAGCCAAGTCCGATCGTCTGGCCCAGGAATCCAAGCAGCAGTCGGCTCATGAAAAAGCCATGAAGGAAGAACTGGAGTGGGTGCGCAAAGGCGCCAAGGCCCGCCAGTCGAAATCCAAGGCACGTCTGCAACGCTTCGAAGAAATGCAATCGCAGGAATTCCAGAAGCGCAGCGAGACCAACGAGATCTACATCCCGGCCGGTCCACGCCTGGGCGACAAGGTCATCGAGTTCAAGAACGTCACCAAGGGCTACGGCGATCGCGTGCTGATCGACAACCTGTCGTTCTCTATGCCGAAAGGCGCCATCGTCGGCGTGATCGGTGGTAACGGTGCCGGTAAGTCGACGCTGTTCCGCATGCTGATGGGCAAGGAAACCCCGGATTCGGGCAGCATCGAAATCGGCGAAACCGTGCAACTGGCCTGCGTCGACCAGAGCCGCGAAGACCTCGACGGCAGCAAGACCGTGTTCCAGCAGATTTCCGACGGTTCCGACCAGATCCGCATCGGCAACTACGAAATCCCGTCGCGCACTTACGTCGGCCGCTTCAACTTCAAGGGCGGCGATCAGCAAAAGTTCGTCAAGGATCTGTCCGGCGGTGAGCGCGGTCGTCTGCACCTGGCGCTGACCCTGAAGGAGGGCGGCAACGTCCTGCTGCTCGACGAACCGTCCAACGACCTCGACGTGGAAACCCTGCGTTCGCTGGAAGAAGCCCTGCTCGACTTCCCGGGCGCCGCCATTGTGATCTCCCACGATCGGTGGTTCCTTGACCGTGTCGCCACGCACATCCTGGCGTACGAAGACGACTCGCAAGCGGTGTTCTTCGAAGGCAACTACACCGAGTACGAAGCCGATCGCAAAAAACGCCTCGGCGAAGCAGCGGCCCAGCCTCACCGGGTACGTCACAAGAAACTGGCCTGATTCGGGTTGGTTGCACAAGAGCGGAGCCTTCGGGCTCCGTTTTTTTTGCCCTGGGTTTTTCCTGATAAACCGAGTTGCGGCTTTCGCGAGCAGGCTCGCTCCCACAGGGGTAACGCATTCCAAATGTGGGAGCGAGCCTGCTCGCGAATACGGTGTAACTGTTGGTGCAAGTCTTGGATCTGTGCTCCCCACTCAGGTGCAAAAACGGATCAAATACCCCTCGGATTTATATCCTGTGCACCATTTAATTTCATAACTGCGACATTTTGCTCTGTTCCTGTGCGCAATTCGTTTGTTACAGTCCGGCCCAATCTCCTCCAACGACAATAAATTTGCCGAGACTTTGCCCATGATCGAATCCGTCGAATCCTTCCTTGCGCGCCTGAAAAAACGCGACCCGGATCAACCCGAATTCCACCAGGCTGTCGAAGAAGTCCTGCGCAGTCTGTGGCCGTTTCTTGAAGCCAATCCGCATTACCTGACTTCAGGCATTCTCGAGCGCATCTGCGAGCCCGAGCGCGCGGTGGTGTTTCGCGTGTCGTGGGTCGACGATCAGGGCAAGGTCCAGGTCAATCGCGGCTTCCGTATCCAGATGAACAGCGCCATCGGCCCTTACAAGGGCGGCCTGCGCTTCCATCCATCGGTGAACCTCGGCGTGCTGAAATTCCTCGCCTTCGAGCAGACCTTCAAGAACTCGCTCACCTCCCTGCCCATGGGCGGCGGCAAGGGCGGTTCCGACTTCGATCCGAAGGGCAAGAGCGACGCCGAGGTCATGCGTTTCTGTCAGGCGTTCATGAGCGAGTTGTATCGCCACATCGGCGCCGACGTTGACGTGCCGGCCGGTGATATCGGTGTCGGTGCGCGGGAGATCGGTTTCCTCTTTGGCCAGTACAAGCGCCTGAGCAACCAGTTCACCAGCGTCCTCACCGGCAAGGGCATGACCTACGGCGGCAGCCTGATTCGCCCGGAAGCCACCGGTTTCGGCTGCGTGTACTTCGCCGAAGAAATGCTCAAGCGCCGTGGACAGACCGTGGAAGGCAAGCGCGTGGCGATCTCCGGTTCCGGCAACGTTGCCCAGTACGCGGCGCGCAAAGTGATGGATCTGGGCGGCAAAGTGATTTCCCTGTCCGACTCCGAAGGCACGCTGTACTGCGAGGCAGGCTTGAGCGAAGCACAGTGGCTGGCGCTGCTGGAGCTGAAGAACATCAAACGCGGGCGCATCAGCGAACTGGCGAACGCCCATGGTCTGGAATTCCGCGCCGGCCAACATCCGTGGTCGCTGCCGTGCGATATCGCGCTGCCCTGCGCGACACAGAACGAACTTGATGCCGAGGCCGCGCGCACGCTGCTGCGCAATGGCTGCGTCTGTGTGGCTGAAGGCGCGAACATGCCGACCACGCTGGAGGCTGTGGATATCTTTATCGAGGCCGGCATTCTGTTCGCACCGGGCAAGGCATCGAATGCCGGCGGTGTGGCCGTGAGCGGTCTGGAGATGTCGCAGAACGCCATGCGCCTGCTGTGGACGGCGGGCGAGGTCGACAGCAAACTGCACGCGATCATGCAGGCGATCCACCACGCCTGCGTGCATTACGGCGAAGACAACGGTCAGGTCAATTACGTCAAAGGCGCGAACATCGCCGGCTTCGTCAAAGTCGCCGATGCGATGCTGGCGCAAGGCGTGGTTTAAGCCGGTTCGATGCGGATCACCTCGATCAGTTGATCGCCGGCAGGCCGCTGCCACAGCACTTCATCGTTGAGCCGGGCGCCGAGCAAGGCCCGGCCCAGCGGTGAAGCCCAGTTGATCAGGCCCTGACTGGCGTCGGCCTGATCCTCGCCGACCAGTTGCACGCGGTGTTCAGTGTCGTGTTCGTGGGCGAAGGTCACCCAGCTACCGATTTGGACCTTGTCGGTGGAGGTCGCAGCGACTGCGACTTGGGCGCTGCTCAGGCGTTGAGTGAAATAGCGCAGATCCCGTTGCAGATCGGCCAGACGTTGCTTGTCGGCCTGCTCGCCCTTGGCCGTTTGCTCGGCGTGCAGGCTTTGCAGCTCGGCGACTTTCCCCTGCAACTGCGCCAGACCTTGCGGTGTGACGTAATTGGGCTGCGTGCTGACCTGACGTTCGACCGGCTGATCGGCCTGCGCGGCGGCGTTGTCTTCGTTGACGAATGCGCGACTCATGAAGTCCTCCTGTTAAAGGATTTGGGCCATGGTTGCCGGCATTTGGTTTCAACGGATGTCTGCAAGCGACCTATTGCGAGCGATAAGCCCGCCCGACGTCCTGGTCCTTCTGCTGCTGCCAGGCACGTTCGCGCTCATCCCAATGTTCGTTGCGATATTGCTCGCGATTCCTGTTTTCCAGCATCGCCTGACATTGGCGGAAGCCGTCGACCCAGCCGTCGGCGTATTGCTGGTCCTTGAGATAGCGCGGCACATTCTTGCGAAACTCACCGCTGATCGAGCCCGCCGCTTGCCGGCCGCTGACGCAACCGTCATCGAAACCGTCGGCGAAGGCCGGTGGATAGCCTTTGGCGATCAAGTCTTCATGGGTGGTCTGGCAACCGCCCAGCGCCAATACAACGCCCAACAATCCCACGTACCGCCACATCGCACTCTCCCGCGCCGGTTTTCGGCTGATACGGGAAGTCTAGAAGGCGATTCATGAGGCGGCTGTCGAAGGCCTGTGAAAAATCCATTGCACACCACAAAGCGCCTGTGGGAGCGAGCCTGCTCGCGAAGGCGCCGTGTCAGGCAACACTACTATTGACAGGCCCACCGTTTTCGCGAGCAGGCTCGCTCCCACAGGGAGATTCACAGGCGCGGGATCAGTAGTGATACCACTTCACTTCCAGCATGACTTCCGTCTCGGGGCTGGCGAGCTGGCTGAATTCACGCTGAGCGCTCAGGCGCAAACCGAGGTTGCGCGACAGCTCCCACTGCTGATTCAGGCTCAGGCTGCGGCGCACTTCGCCGTTGAAGAAGTAGTCGCCCTTGGCCTCCAGGCTCAGATTGCCTAGCGGGTTTTTCCACAGCACGCCGGTGTTGAAGCCACCGGCCGGGGAAACAAACTCGGCGAAGTCATTGTTGTGTTCCACGCGTACCGTGCCCAGCGCGAAGCCGAGCACGTCTTCGCCCAACTGCCACGTGCCGCCGCCGCCACCGTTGACATGGCTGACCAGCGTCTCGTCATCATGCTTGCCCGGCACCCGCTCAAGGCCACCGGTGACTTGCCACGACAGCGGTTGCAGTAGCTCGTTGCGCGGCGTCAGCGAACGAATGGTCGCCAGATCCAGTTGCTGTAGCTGCCAGTCATTGCCTTCGTATTGGCGCAGCTTCAGTTGCAGGATCTCGATCTGCGCGCCGAGAGGAAAGCTTTCGGCGTTGTCATTGAGGTCGTGATAAGCCATGCGCAGGCCATATTCGCCAAAGGCGCGATCGCCTCGCGTACCTAGGTCGGCCTGCCAGGTGCGGGACTCGTGGCCATCTTCGGGCAGACCGGGTTGCGGAATTTCCAACTCCGGCGCCGGGTTCTTGTTGATCGCCCGCAGCAGTTCGAAACTGCGCTGCGCTCGTTGCGGGTCGCGCTCCTGGCCGTTGGCGCGGTAGCGCTCCAGACGATAGGCGGCGTCGACGATCAACGCCTGGCGCGCGCGCGGCAGCGCCTTGAACGTCGGCTCTTGCAGGACTTTTTGATCGGCGCTGACCTTGAGCACCCATTGCTGTTCTTCATCGCTCAACGGTTCGGCGCGGCTGAGCAGTTCACGTTCGCGGGACGGGCGATATTCGATGTGTTCGACCAGCCCGGCCTCTTTCACCGCTTTGACAGTGTCGGTCGGGATCGCGGTCAGCGGGAATTGTTCGGTCAGGCGCAGGCTCGGTCGCGCCACTTGCAGCAGTTCCAGCAAACGATACGAGCAGTTTTCGTCGAAGAAGAAGTAGTCGAACTGGATCTGCTTGAGCTCCCACACATGTTCGACCATGCGTGCGGTTTCTTCCTGAGTCAGGTTGAGGCGGTATTCCCACAGGTCGCGGTTTTCCAGGCTGCGGTATTCCGAGAGTTTTTCCTGATACGGCACCAGCGCAAACAGCCCCGGGTAGCCGCCCATCAAGCCTTTCCAGGCATACAGAATGCTGTTGTCCGAGCCTTCGATGTAGGCACCGAAGTTGATCGCGTAGCTGAGCAGTGAAGTCTTGTCGGCCTGCACATCCGCCTGATCGATGCGCAGCAGGGTGTGGCCGAACATCGACGAAGGGCTGTTGAGATACGCCGCCGGGAAGATCATCACCGCGCTGTGCGGCGAGACGTCCTTGAACCATTGCTTGTATTCGGCGCATTCGGGCGCTGGCAGGTCGGCGAGATTGAGCTGCGCTTTCAGCCAGCGTGTACGCGCCGGGTAGACGCATTGTGCGTGTTGCTCGCCGAGGCTGGCCGGGGCGTACAGCGCCTGCACGGTGGCGGCCAGTTCGCGGTCCGGATGCTCGTTGCCGTCGGGCGCGAGAAAGAACTTCTTGTCGCTGACATAGCTGCGCCAGCCGCCGAGTTTGGCGGTTTCGTAATGACCGAGGGAAATCCAGAAGCGGTCGTTGGCCAGTTGCTGCAAACGTTGAGGATCGATGTGAGGCGCGGCGGACAGCGGGGCGCAGACACAGAGCGCCAGCCAGGCAAGGCGTTTGAGCATAGTCGGCAACTTGAACAGGAAAGAAATAAAAGACCCAAAGAGGGGCGGGCCAAAAAAAACAAAACCCGCTTCCCGAAGGAAGCGGGCGAGGTCGAGCTTAAGCCTGAGTTGCGTACTTGGCCAGACGTGGGTCCGATTTCAGTACTGCCAGGGTGTTGGTATGCACGTCTTCAGCGGTCACGTCAGCTTTGCTGAAGATCTGCTGGAAGTGCTCGTGGGTCACTTGCGCGAAGTGCGCGCGATCTTCCGGTGCTACGCCCAGGACCACGGCATAAGTGGTCAGCGCTTCGCCATTGCCTTTGGCCATGTCTTCGGACAGCTCGTTCATCATGCCATTCATGGCGAACCAGGATTTGCCGCCGTAGGTCAGCGATGCGTTGGTCGAGCAACCGTTGGTGCCGGAAGTCATACCGAACGTGGCGTTACCGGAAGTGCCGTTGGTGGTGGAAGCAAGGAAGTGCGCCGGGGTACCACGCTGACCTTCGAACAGCATGTTGCCCCAACCGCAATCCGGGCCGCCCGGGGCTTGCGCCATTGCGTTGATGGATACAGCGGTGAAGAGAGTACCGAGAAGAATCCGTTTCATAGCTTTGTTCTCTTTATGTGCATACCAATGGACAGGGTTCTGGCCCTTCGCGCTCTGCCCGAGGACAGAACCGAAAGTGTCAGTGGGCCGGTATTAGTTCCAGCCGCGCAGTTTGGAGTTTAGGCACGTTCCAGCGGTTCCGTGACTTTTTGCAAAATATTTGGAATAAACCTCTGATTTATCGGGATGCGTCGGCCGGCCGCGCGCTTGTCTATGCTTTGTCATGTGGCGCGCCTTGCCAGTGGGGCACGGGCAGCGCCAGAATGCCGCTACCTGCCCCGCCTGATTGTTAAGGAAGCCCGATGCCTGATCCTGTTGCTGCCAGCCTGCGTCTTGCGCCCGAAGCGCTGACTCGTCCGTTTTCCGCTGAACAGTTCAGCTTCACTAGCACCAATGATCTGGAGCCCTTTCGCGGTGTGCTCGGCCAGGAACGCGCGGTCGAAGCCTTGCAGTTCGGTGTGGCGATGCCACGCCCCGGTTACAACGTATTCGTCATGGGCGAGCCCGGCACCGGCCGTTTCTCGTTCGTCAAACGCTACCTGAAAGCCGAAGGCAAGCGCCTGCAGACCCCGGCGGACTGGGTCTACGTCAACAACTTCGATGAGCCGCGCGAACCGCGTGCACTGGAGCTGCCATCGGGCACGGCGGCCTCGTTCATCGGTGACATCAACGGCCTGATCGACAACCTGCTGGCGACTTTTCCGGCGGTTTTCGAACACCCGTCCTACCAGCAGAAAAAAAGCGCCATCGACCGCGCCTTCAACCAGCGCTACGACAAGGCGCTGGACATCATCGAGCGGCTGGCCCTGGAAAAAGACGTCGCCCTGTACCGCGACAGCAGCAATATCGCCTTCACGCCTATGCTCGACGGCAAGGCCCTGGACGAAGCCGAATTCGCGCAGTTGCCGGAGGCCGAGCGCGAGCGGTTTCACGATGACATTTCCGGCCTCGAGGAGCGCCTGAACGAAGAACTCGCCAGCCTGCCGCAGTGGAAGCGCGAGTCGAACAATCAACTGCGCCACCTCAATGAAGAAACCATCACCCTGGCCTTGCAGCCGTTGCTGGCGCCGCTGTCGGAGAAGTACGCGGAGAACGCCGGGGTCTGCGGTTACCTGCAAGCGATGCAGGTCTACCTGCTGAAAACCGTGGTCGAGCAACTGGTCGACGACAGCAAGACCGACGCCGTCGCGCGCAAGTTGCTGGAAGAACAATATGCACCAAGCCTGGTGGTCGGGCATCCGGCCAGCGGCGGTGCGCCGGTGGTGTTCGAGCCGCATCCGACTTACGAAAACCTGTTCGGCCGCATCGAGTACACCACTGATCAAGGCGCGCTCTACACCACTTACCGGCAGTTGCGTCCGGGTGCGCTGCACCGCGCCAACGGCGGTTTCCTGATTCTTGAAGCGGAAAAAATGCTCAGCGAGCCGTTCGTGTGGGATGCGCTCAAACGCGCCCTGCAATCGCGCAAACTGAAAATGGAATCGCCGCTGGGCGAGATGGGCCGCTTCGCCACCATGACCCTGAATCCGCAGCACATCCCGCTGCAGGTCAAAGTCATCATCATTGGTGCGCGGCAGCTGTATTACACGCTGCAGGATCTCGATCCGGACTTCCAGGAGATGTTTCGCGTTCTGGTCGACTTCGACGAAGACATCCCGATGGTCGACGAAAGCCTCGAGCAGTTCGCCCAGCTCCTGAAGACGCGTACTTCGGAAGAAGGCATGGCGCCGTTGACCGCCGATGCGGTGGCACGATTGGCGACCTACAGCGCACGGCTGGCCGAGCATCAGGGGCGCTTGTCGGCGCGCATTGGCGATCTGTTCCAACTGGTCAGCGAGGCGGATTTCATTCGCCATCTGGCCGGCGATGAAATGACCGACGCCGGCCATATCGAACGCGCCCTGAAAGCCAAGGCCACCCGCACCGGGCGGGTCTCGGCGCGGATTCTCGACGACATGCTCGCCGGAATCATCCTCATCGACACTGACGGTGCAGCAGTCGGCAAGTGCAACGGGCTGACGGTGCTGGAGGTCGGTGATTCGGCGTTCGGCGTGCCGGCGCGGATTTCCGCCACGGTCTATCCGGGCGGCAGCGGTATCGTCGACATCGAACGTGAGGTCAACCTCGGCCAGCCGATTCACTCCAAAGGCGTGATGATCCTCACCGGTTATCTGGGCAGCCGTTACGCCCAGGAATTCCCGCTGGCGATTTCGGCAAGCATTGCGCTCGAGCAGTCGTATGGTTACGTCGACGGCGACAGTGCCTCGCTGGGCGAGGCGTGCACGCTGATTTCGGCGCTGTCGAAAACCCCGCTCAAGCAATGTTTTGCCATCACCGGTTCGATCAACCAGTTCGGTGAAGTGCAGGCGGTCGGCGGGGTCAACGAGAAGATCGAAGGCTTCTTCCGCCTCTGCGAGGCGCGCGGCCTGACCGGCGAGCAGGGCGCGATCATTCCCCAGGCCAACGTCGCCACGCTGATGCTCGATGAGAAAGTCCTGGCCGCCGTGCGCGCCGGCCAGTTCCACGTGTATGCGGTGCGTCAGGCCGATGAGGCGCTGAGCCTGCTGGTAGGCGAGCCGGCCGGAGAGCCGAACGCCGATGGCGAATTCCCCGAAGGCAGCATTAATGCCCGAGTGGTCGAGCGCCTGCGCGATATCGCCGAGATGATCAGCGAAGAAGACCTGAAGGAGGCCGAGAAGGAACTGGCGCAGGAGGCTCTCGCCGAAGCCAAACCCGCCTGACAGGCTTGCAATAAACCCTGTGGGAGCGAGCCTGCTCGCGAAAGCGCTGTTTGAGTCGACGAATGAGTTGGCTGATCCATCGTCTTCGCGAGCAGGCTCGCTCCCACAATGCTTTTCCAGATTGATCTCTGCAGGGATCTTCGGGGAATGTGCCACTACTCTGACGCCAATATTCACACAATGACCATTCGGCGCCTTCTGGTTCCATTTGGCTTGCGCTGGACACTTTTCTTCTATTCTCAGGTCAAGGATATCGACAGTATCACTGGATCGAGCCAGTCCTCCCATGGGGGCTGAATACCGGCTTTACCGAGGGTCGCCGCCATGTCGCGCAACCTCTGTCTCACCCGTCAATGCCTGGGTCTGGTGACCCGGATCGAATGCGCCGTCAAGCCGCTGGCCGGCGACAATGGCATGTGGACGCTGCTCTTCGCGGCCGGCATGGCCGGCGAACAACCTTCCGCGATCAAAGCCCAAGGCCCGTTCCATGGCCCGGTGGCGGCCGAGTCGATTCTCGACACCATCGTTGAAAGCCTGACCTTGCATGGTTACGAACTGGCCGATGATCCGCAGATCTGGAGCCTGCATCTGCAAGCGCAGTTGCGGCAGATCAACGGCGGCCGTGGACGCAGCCTCAACGGTTAAGGTGCTGACTGGTCGACCTGCGCCTTGTCGAGCTTGACCTCAAAACCGTATTGCACGGTGGCGAGGTCGGTGCGCTGATAGGTCTCCACGCGAGTCGGGCGACCGTAAAAATAGTGCACGCCGAGTAGCGCCGGGCCTTCTGCACTGGCGTCGTGGCTGACCGAAAGAATCTGCTTGAGGTAGTGGCCACTGTCGTCCTTGACGAAGAAACGCCATTCGTTGGCCGGGAAGGTTTTCAGGTCGACCACCAGCGTGTTGTCCTTGATCGCCAGGCCTTTGGGCAATGACTGCGCGTCGTAGGATTGCTTGGCCACCGTGGCCAGAAATAACGGCATCGAGCCCACGGCAATCGCCGGGGTTTCCGGAAACAGGTTCAGATCATATGTAATCGTCGCTTGCAGCGGATCGACCTGATACGCCTCGGGCGGCAGTTCGATCGGCTCGTCGAGTTTGCCGCCGCGCTTTTCCGTGAAGAAAGTCACCGGGCTGACGCCGGGATTGAGTTGGTCGCCAAGCAATTCGTCATTGAAGGTGCGGCGGTGGGAAAACTCGATACGCGCCGCGCTCGGCTCTTCCACCGATTGATGAATGCGCACGCCGGCCTTCAATTGTTCCTCGGTCAGGTCCGCGCCTTTGAGCCAGTTGGCGGCGAGATCGTCATACACCACAACTGGCAGGTCCAGCGCCTGCACGGCTTTGGCCGTGGTGTGCGGATTGAAGGTGCGCACCGGCAGGTCCAGGGATTTGCGCGTCACTGTTGCCGAGGAGAAGTCGAGCACACTGACTTCCAGTGTGTCGATCGGGCCGTGGAAATAGACTTTGTTGTAGCGGCGCGGGTGGTCTTTCTCGAAGGCTTGCTGGTCGTCGCTGAGCTGTTTTTCCAGGGTGTCGCTCCAGCTCTTCTGCTTCTGTAACTGCGTCAGTTGCTTCTGGTAAAACTCGACCTGCTCCGGGCTTTCGTTGATTGAACCGGCGCGCACCAGGTATTGGCCGCTGGCATCGCGGGCCTGGACGATCAGCGGATTGATCCGGGTTTCGGCGACTTCTGCCGCCAGCGGCAGGCTGTTGCTGACTTCAACCTCGGCGTAATTTTTTTCCAGCCTGAGCAGTTTGACGCTGAGGTTGTCGTTGCTGCGGGTCTGGCCGACGTCTTTCTGAGTCAGGTCGAAACTGTACAAGCGACGCGGCGCGATGACCTCGACCTGGCCTTGCAGGCTGACCGGTTGTGGCAGGTTTTTTTTGTCGACGTTGAGGCCATCGATGAACGGGTAGGTCACCGTCAGGTCATCGGGGTTGGTCACGTTGGAGCTGGACGGGCTGAGCTGAATGCCGGGGTCGGTCTCCGACCACTCCGGCTGCCAGGCGATCACCCGTTTGTTGCTCAGCGTCACCGAATGCCATTCGATGCCGTGCGGAAACAGAAAACCGCCGGGAATGTTCAGGTTGAACGGGAATACCGGTTGCAGATCGGTCAGGTAATCCGAGCTGGCGTCCTTGTGCAGCACGAACAGGCCGTTGATGAACGTATCGACCAGCGCCTGCGGGGTAGGGTAGTGCTTGAGCACGGCGAGGGCGTCTGCGCCGTATTCGGTATGCGGGGTGATGTCGTCGAGCTTGAGTCGGGCGCGTTCGAGCAACAGCAGCGAACCGCCGAGTTCGGTGATGGCGTCCTTGAGCTTGGGATCGCTGATCGTGTCCAGGGACTGTTCGAAGGTGGCGGTCTTTTCGTCAAGGTTGGCGACTTGTTTTTCATCGCCGGGCGAGCAACCGCCGATGAGCAAGGCGAGGCAGATTCCGGCAGTCGTCAAGGCTGATCGCACATCCATTTCCACGCATCCTGTCCACTGTCATTGGGCTGTCAATGCTTTGGACACTAGCAGAAAAACTTTGTCACACACACGCAGGTGGCGGATTTTCCGGCGGTTTCTGGCTGTCACAGCGGGCTGTTATACTCGCCGCCATTTCCAGCCCCTTGTGTGAGAGTCAATGGAACGCTTTATCGAAAATGCAATGTACGCCACCCGCTGGCTGCTGGCGCCGATCTACATCGGCCTGTCCCTCGGTCTGCTGGCGCTGGCATTGAAGTTCTTCCAGGAAATCATCCATATCCTGCCCAACGTCTTCGCGATGGCTGAATCGGATCTGATTCTGGTGCTGCTGTCGCTGATCGACATGGCGCTGGTGGGTGGTCTGCTGGTAATGGTGATGATTTCCGGTTACGAGAACTTTGTCTCGCAACTGGACATCGACGAAGGCAAAGAGAAGCTCAGCTGGCTGGGCACCATGGACTCGTCGTCGCTGAAGATGAAAGTCGCGGCGTCGATCGTGGCGATTTCTTCGATCCACCTGCTGCGCATCTTCATGGATGCCAAGAACGTCGATCCTGAGCATCTGATGTGGTACGTGATCATTCACATGACTTTTGTGGTGTCCGCGTTTGCTATGGGTTACCTGGACAAGGTCACCAAGCACTGATCAGCCGATCAAGGCAAAAAAACCGCCCGTCTGTTGCGAAACAGACGGGCGGTTTCGTTTGTGGCTTGTGCTTTCAAGCGCAGCGGCCTATGCCTGTAACGGTGCGATTCGCCATGTGTGAGGTGCTTCCATGAACCTGCAAGAGTTGAACGCGTTTGCTGTTGCCAGGAAGGTCGATGAGTTGAACCTGATCTCGATGGAGGGTGGCATTTACCTGTTGGAAGCGAGGATGCATGGGGCGGCGTATCCGTTGAGCGATCTCAAGGGCAACATGCTGACGCTGCGCTCAGTGGAGCACGCGCGGGATCTGCTGCATGCCTTTCCGGTACTGCCCTTCAATCTTGTGCACACCTCGGTCCATGACGAAATGTGTGGCCTGGTCGGTGACCTCGATGAAAGCCTGAAGGTGCCGCTCGCCTGGCGTTCGGCCCTGTAGCCCCGGCCCCAAGTCCGGGGTATCTGTGCTAGTCTGCTCGCCCTTTTGGTTCCGGGCGCGCCGGGACGCGCTGTGCACGCACGGCAAGTCCTGTGGCCGTCCGCACAGCGGAGCAGTGTCATGTCCGAAGTAAATCTGTCCACCGACGAAACCCGCGTCAGCTACGGTATCGGCCGTCAACTCGGCGACCAGCTGCGCGACAACCCGCCACCGGGTGTCAGCCTGGACGCGATCCTGGCCGGTCTGACCGACGCTTTCGCCGGCAAGCCAAGCCGTGTTGGCCAGGAAGAAATGTCCGCCAGCTTCAAGGTGATCCGCGAGATCATGCAAGCCGAAGCAGCGGCCAAGGCTGAAGCCGCGGCTGGCGAAGGCCTGGCCTTCCTCGCCGAAAACGCCAAGCGTGACGGCATCACCACCCTGGCTTCCGGCCTGCAATTCGAAGTGCTGACTCAGGGCGAAGGCGCCAAGCCGACCCGTGAAGACCAGGTACGTACGCATTACCACGGCACCCTGATCGACGGCACTGTGTTCGACAGCTCCTACGAGCGCGGCCAGCCTGCAGAATTCCCGGTTGGCGGCGTGATCGCTGGCTGGACCGAAGCCCTGCAACTGATGAATGCCGGCAGCAAATGGCGCCTGTACGTGCCGAGCGAACTGGCTTACGGCGCACAAGGCGTGGGCAGCATCCCGCCGCACAGCGTTCTGGTATTCGACGTCGAGCTGCTGGACGTTCTGTAATACCGAGCCTGCCTAGATGGCGGGCTAAAAAATGTGGGAGCGAGCTCGCTCGCGAAGGCGGTTTTTCAGTCGACTCATTCGTTGACTGATTTATCGCTTTCGCGAGCAAGCTCGCTCCCACAGGTTTTTTTAATGCTGCTCATATTTCGATCTTGTTGTGCAGCTCATTGGTCGGGCGCAACGCCCGGGCATAGCAGAACAGGAACAGATTGCGCACCAGCTCCTTGAGCACCAGCGGCTCGCTGGAGTTGAGGCTGCTGACGTCCAGATCACCTTGATCCTGCAGCTCATGCAAGGCTTCTTCTTCAAGCACCGCACAGACTTCGCCGGTTTCTCGATGGAGGATTCTGAGGTACGGGTGTGGGCGATCCAGCCAGGCGTCGATCAAATAAGTCATGGGTCTCATCTCCTTGAAAGGTTTCAATGAGAACAATTCTTATTCATCAAATAGCAAGTGCCTATTGGCGGATCGTGGATTTTTCCGGGTAAAGGTTGTGTCAGGTCAAAATGGCTGGCTGATGGCCATGCGCGAATTCATTGAGCTGGAGCGGGGAGGGCAAAGCTCCATCCCACGGCTGGCGCAGGATGGATGACGCGCGGCTCAGACTTTTCTGACGAACTCGGATTTGAGCTTCATCGGGCCGATGCCGTCGATCTTGCAGTCGATGTCGTGATCGCCATCGCATAGGCGGATGTTCTTGACCTTGGTGCCGACCTTGACCACCAACGACGTGCCCTTGACCTTGAGGTCCTTGATCACGGTGATGGTGTCGCCGTCCTGCAGGACGTTGCCGACCGAATCTTTCTTCACGGCATCATCGGCCGCCACTTCGGCTTCGCCGCTGGCAGACCACTCGTGGGCGCACTCGGGGCAGACCAGTTGGGTGCCGTCTTCGTAGGTGTATTCGGAATTGCATTTCGGGCAGGGTGGCAACGTGCTCACTAAGGATCCTTGGGTATCAGGAGGGCTAAAGGGCGCACATTGTATAGGGTTTTACGCGGAGGAGGGCATAGCGCAGAAACAACTGTGGGAGCGAGCCTGCTCGCGAAAGCGCTGTGTCAGTCAACATTGAGTCGATTGGCAGATTGCTTTCGCGAGCAGGCTCGCTCCCACAGGGGATGAATCAGTGCGTGCGGGCTACCGCGAACTCGCTCAGTTCCACCAGTGCATCGCGGTATTCGCTGGCCGGCAGCGCCTCGAGGCACTTGATCGCGCGGGCCACGTAATCGCGGGCCAGTTGCGCGGTGTACTCCAGCGAGCCGGACGCTTCGACGGCGATGCGGATGCTTTCCAGGTCTTCGATCCCGCCTTTCTGGATCGCCTGACGCACCAGTGCCGCCTGTTCGGCCGTGCCTTCGCGCATGGTGTAGATCAGCGGCAGGGTCGGTTTGCCTTCGGCCAGATCGTCGCCGACGTTCTTGCCCAGGGTTTCCGCGTCGCCTTTATAGTCGAGCAAGTCATCAACCAGCTGGAACGCCACACCCAGGTGATCGCCGAACGTGCGCAGGGCTTCACTCTGCTCGGCGGTCGCACCAGCCAGGGCGGCGGCGCTGTGGGTCGAGGCTTCGAAGAGCATCGCGGTCTTGCCGCGGATGACTTCCATGTAGGTTTCTTCGCTGGTGCTGGCGTCACGCACCTTGGACAGCTGCAACACTTCACCTTCAGCGATGATCCGCGTGGCTTGAGACAAAATCTTCATCACCGGCATCGAGCCCAGTTCGACCATCATTTCGAACGAGCGCGAATACAGGAAGTCGCCGACCAGCACGCTCGGGGCATTGCCCCACATGGCGTTGGCGGTCGAGCGGCCACGGCGCATGCCGGACATGTCGACGACGTCGTCATGCAGCAAGGTCGCGGTGTGCAGGAATTCGATGGTGGCGGCCAGCAGGCGCATGTCGTCGCCTTCGCGACCCAGGGCCTTGCCACACAGCAACACTAATAAAGGACGCAGGCGTTTGCCGCCGGCCGACGTGATGTAATCGCCGATTTTCGATACCAGCGGCACTCGAGACGTCAGCTGCTTCTTGATGATGCCGTCGACGGCGCTAAAATCGTCCGCCACCGCGCGGTAGAAAGCTTGGGGTTGCATCAGCGAGAGTCGCTCCAGAAGGGTTGCGCGGCATGCTAGGACCCCCGTCCAGACCTGTCAAGGCGCGATGGACGGCCACTTGCGCGAGGCAGATTGCTTGCGTACAATCGCGCACCCTGAACTTCCTGGGCAGCACCTGCCTTACGCAATTGCACTTGGGCCGTTCCAGCCCCATGCAGCCATGCCAGCCAATACCTCTTCTTATAAAGAGCTGGGTGAGCAGGATTATCGGAGAAATACCATGTACGCAGTAATCGTTACCGGCGGTAAGCAATACAAGGTCGCTGAAGGTGAATACCTGAAGATCGAAAAACTGGAAATCGCTACTGGCGAATCCGTGACTTTTGATCGCGTTCTGCTGGTCGCCAATGGCGACGACGTGAACATCGGCGCACCAGTTGTTGCTGGCGCAACCGTCAAGGCTGAAGTGATCTCCCAAGGTCGTCACGATAAAGTCCGCATCATCAAGTTCCGTCGCCGTAAGCACCACATGAAGCGTATGGGCCACCGCCAGTGGTTCACCGAGATCAAAATCACCGGTATTCAGGCTTAATTACAGCCTAATTCCTCACTAGGAGAATTGAACTCATGGCACACAAAAAAGCTGGTGGTAGTACCCGCAACGGTCGCGACTCAGAAGCCAAACGCCTTGGCGTGAAGATGTATGGCGGCCAGGTCATCAAGGCCGGCAACATCATCGTGCGTCAGCGCGGCACCCAATTCCACGCTGGCTACGGCGTTGGCATGGGCAAGGATCACACTCTCTTCGCTAAAATCGAAGGCGTGATCAAGTTCGAAGTAAAGGGCGCCTTCGGTCGTCGTTACGTGAGCGTAATCGCGGCTTAATCGCGAGATCGCTGGAGAAGCCCTGTCTTGCGACGGGGCTTTTTCGTTTGTGGGGTGAGTCTCTTGCAAAGCTGTTTGTATGGGCTGTCGGCGTGCGATGCAGGTCGTGTCTTGGGGTCGCTGCGCTCATTTTTGCAAGAGTCTTATGTCTTGATTGTTTTTCGGCTCGTCCGTACGGCGAGAGGCGTTGGTTATGAAGTTTGTTGATGAAGTATCGATTCGCGTAAAGGCCGGTGACGGTGGCAACGGTGCCATGAGTTTCCGCCGGGAAAAATTCATTGAAAACGGCGGCCCGAACGGCGGTGATGGCGGTGACGGCGGTTCCATCTACATGATGGCCGACGAAAACCTCAATACCCTGGTCGACTACCGTTACACCCGTCACTTCGATGCCGAGCGTGGCTCCAACGGTGGCAGCACCGACTGCACCGGCAAGAAGGGCGAAGACCTGATCCTGCGCGTGCCGGTCGGCACTACCGTGATCGACTCCGCCACCCAGGAAGTCATCGGCGACCTGACCAAGGCTGGTCAGAAACTGATGGTAGTGCAGGGCGGCTGGCACGGTCTGGGTAACACCCGTTTCAAATCCAGTACCAACCGTGCGCCGCGTCAGACTACGCCAGGCAAGCCGGGCGAGCAGCGTGACCTGAAACTGGAAATGAAAGTGCTGGCCGACGTCGGTCTGCTGGGCTTGCCGAACGCCGGTAAAAGTACCTTTATCCGTTCGGTCTCGGCCGCCAAGCCGAAAGTCGCCGACTACCCGTTCACCACACTGGTGCCGAACCTGGGTGTGGTCAGTGTCGATCGCTGGAAAAGCTTCGTCATTGCCGACATTCCGGGTCTGATCGAAGGCGCTTCCGACGGTGCCGGCCTGGGTATTCGCTTCCTCAAGCACCTGGCGCGTACGCGTCTGCTGCTGCACCTCGTCGACATGGCGCCGCTGGATGATTCCAGTGCTCCGGACGCAGCTGAAGTGATCGTCAACGAGCTGATCAAGTTCAGCCCGTCGCTGGCCGAGCGTGATCGCTGGCTGGTGCTGAACAAGTGCGATCAGATCCTTGAAGAAGAGCACGATGCTCGCGTCAAGGAAATCGTCGATCGCCTGGAATGGACTGGTCCGGTGTACGTGATCTCGGCCATCGCCAAGATCGGTACCGAGCGTCTGTGCCACGACATCATGCGTTACATGGAAGACCGTGCCGATCGCCTCGCCGCAGACCCTGCGTACAAGGAAGAGCTGGCCGATCTCGATCAGCGCATCGAAGACGAAGCCCGTGCGCAGTTGCAGGCGCTGGACGACAAGCGTGCCCTGCGTCGCAGTGGCGTGAAGTCGGTCCATGACATCGGCGACGATGACTGGGACGAAGAAGATGTGGATGACGAAGACGGTCCGGAAATCATTTACGTGCGTGACTGATCCGTTGCGATAAACTTGAACGCCGCTCAATCGAGCGGCGTTTTAGTATCCGGAAATCGATCGTTGGTCAGCAATCGCCACGATTAACGTCACGGGCAGTGCCAGGTCGCGCTGCCCTCAAGCTAAGGTTGAAGATGATGCGGAGCAAGGTGACAGGTGCGCAGCGTTGGGTCGTGAAGATCGGCAGCGCTTTGCTGACAGCTGACGGCAAAGGGCTGGATCGCGCGGCAATGAGTGTCTGGGTCGAGCAGATGGTGGCGCTGCATGAGGCGGGCGTCGAGTTGGTGCTGGTGTCCTCCGGGGCGGTGGCGGCCGGCATGAGTCGCTTGGGCTGGACCGCACGACCCAGTGCCATGCACGAGCTCCAGGCGGCCGCTGCAATCGGTCAGATGGGGTTGGTGCAGGCGTGGGAGTCGAGCTTCGCCGAGCATGGCCGGCACACTGCACAGATTCTCCTGACCCACGACGACCTGTCCGACCGCAAGCGCTACCTCAATGCCCGAAGCACCTTGCGTGCACTGGTCGAGCTGAAAGTCATTCCGGTGATCAACGAAAACGACACTGTGGTCACCGATGAAATCCGTTTCGGCGACAACGACACGCTGGCGGCGCTGGTGGCCAATCTGGTCGAGGCCGATCTGCTGGTGATCCTCACTGATCGCGACGGCATGTTCGACGCCGATCCGCGCAACAATCCCGATGCGCAGCTGATTTATGAAGCGCGCGCCGATGATCCGACGCTCGATGCGGTTGCAGGTGGTACCGGCGGTGCGCTGGGGCGTGGCGGCATGCAGACCAAGTTGCGTGCGGCACGCCTGGCAGCGCGTTCCGGTGCGCACACCATCATCGTTGGCGGGCGGCTTGAGCGTGTGCTTGATCGTCTCAAGGCGGGCGAGCGCATTGGCACGCTGCTATCGCCGGAGCGCGGCATGCTTGCGGCGCGCAAGCAGTGGCTGGCCGGTCATCTGCAAACCCGTGGCACTCTGGTGCTGGATGAGGGGGCGGTGTCGGCGTTGTCCAAGGGCAACAAAAGTCTGCTGCCGGTGGGGGTGAAACTGGTTCAAGGCAGTTTCCGTCGCGGTGAGATGGTCGTCTGTGTGGCGCCGGACGGTCGGGAGATTGCGCGGGGTCTGGCCAATTACAGCGCCCTGGAAGCGCAAAAAATCATCGGTCAGTCGTCGGATGCGATTGTCGGTTTGCTCGGTTACATGGCGGAGCCGGAACTGGTTCACCGTGACAACCTGATTCTGGTCTAAGGAAAATTCGATGCGTGTAGCGAAAGGGTTGTTGGGCCTGCTGATGGCCATGCCGTTGCTGGTCTCGGCCGAGGAAATCGGTCAGGTGTCGACGGTGTTCAAGTTTGTCGGGCCGAATGACCGGATTGTGGTCGAAGCGTTCGACGATCCGAAAGTCGAGGGCGTGACCTGCTACCTGTCGCGTGCCAAGACCGGCGGAGTGAAGGGTGGTCTCGGTCTGGCCGAGGATCGTGCCGAAGCCTCGATCGCTTGTCGTCAGGTCGGGCCGATCAAGTTCAAGGGTGAGTTGAAGGACGGCGACGAGGTGTTCAAGGAGCGCACCTCGCTGGTGTTCAAGACCATGCAAGTGGTGCGTTTCCTCGACAAGAAGCGCAACACGCTGGTGTACCTGGTCTACAGCGATCGCTTGATCGAGGGTAGTCCGCAGAATGCCGTGACGGCGATCCCGATCCTGCCGTGGGTGCCGGTCCAGCAATAAGCGCCACCAATCCGAACTGTGGGAGCGAGCCTGCTCGCGAAGAGGTCATGTCGGTCGATAGAAATATCAACTGGCAGATCGCATTCGCGAGCAGGCTCGCTCCCACAGTTTTTTGCCTGTAGCTTGTTAAATCACAGGCAATAAAAAACCGACCCTGAGGTCGGTTTTTTAATGACTACGTCGATTAAGCGGCTTCTTTCAGCGCTTTGACGTGGCCATTCAGACGGCTCTTATGACGAGCAGCCTTGTTCTTGTGGATGATGCCTTTATCGGCCATACGGTCGATAACTGGCACAGCCAGAACGTATGCAGCTTGAGCTTTTTCAGCGTCTTTTGCGTCGATGGCCTTAACTACATTCTTGATGTAGGTACGAACCATGGAACGCAGGCTGGCGTTGTGGCTGCGACGCTTCTCAGCCTGTTTTGCACGTTTTTTGGCGGAAGGTGAGTTGGCCACCGTCGAGCTCCTCGAAAGACTTTTTAGGAAATAGCAAACAAAATAGGCCGCGAATCATGCCGATGAAGACTTGTCTTGTCAAGGGCACTTGAATCGTTCCGCTAAGTGGTAGGTATAAAGAGGCGGGATATTTATTTCCGGCGCTTGACCTGTAAACTCGCGAGCTTTGGCTCTGTGCTGTTGCGGCGCGGAGTATCGCACAAGTAGGCGCATTGTTCGCCTGCTGTTTATCGACAGGCACAAACTCTCTCAATGAATCTGCTCAAATCGTTGGCCGCCGTCAGCTCTATCACGATGCTTTCCCGGATTCTGGGTTTTGTTCGTGACACGCTGATCGCGCGGACATTCGGCGCCGGGATGGCCACGGATGCCTTCTTTATTGCGTTCAAACTGCCCAACCTGCTGCGGCGCATCTTTGCCGAAGGGGCTTTCTCCCAGGCGTTCGTGCCGATCCTGGCCGAATATAAAAGCCAGCAGGGCGAAGAGGCGACGCGCACCTTCATTGCCTATGTATCGGGCCTGTTGACGCTGGTGTTGGCGGTTGTGACTGCACTGGGCATGATCGCCGCCCCTTGGGTGATCTGGGCCACAGCGCCCGGTTTTACCGATACCCCGGAAAAATTCCAGCTCACCTCCGATCTGTTGCGGGTGACCTTTCCTTATATATTGCTGATCTCGCTGTCGTCGCTGGCCGGCGCGATTCTGAATACCTGGAACCGCTTCTCGGTGCCGGCCTTCGTACCGACTCTGCTCAACGTCAGCATGATCGTGTTTTCGCTGTTCCTCACGCCGTATTTCGATCCACCGGTCATGGCCCTTGGCTGGGCGGTGCTGGTAGGCGGTCTGGCGCAGTTGCTGTATCAGCTGCCGCACCTGAAAAAGATCGGCATGCTCGTGCTGCCACGCCTGAACCTGCGCGACAGCGGCGTGTGGCGGGTGATGAAGCAGATGCTGCCGGCGATTCTCGGCGTGTCGGTGAGTCAGATTTCGCTGATCATCAACACCATCTTCGCCTCGTTTCTGGTCGCAGGTTCGGTGTCGTGGATGTATTACGCCGACCGCTTGATGGAATTGCCGTCGGGCGTATTGGGCGTGGCGCTCGGCACGATTCTTCTGCCAACGCTGGCCAAGACCTACGCCAGCAAGGATCGCCACGAATACTCGCGGATCCTCGATTGGGGGCTGCGCCTGTGCTTTGTGCTGGTGTTGCCGTGCGCGCTGGCACTGGGGATTCTTGCCGAGCCGCTGACTGTTTCGTTGTTCCAGTACGGTCAGTTCAGTGGCTTTGATGCCGAGATGACCCAGCGCGCGCTGATTGCCTATTCGGTCGGCCTGCTCGGGATTATCGTGATCAAAGTGCTGGCGCCGGGCTTTTATGCGCAACAGAACATTCGCACCCCGGTGAAAATCGCAATTTTCACGCTGGTCTGCACGCAGTTGTTCAACCTGGCGTTGATCGGCCCACTAGCCCACGCCGGCCTTGCCTTGGCGATCAGTGCCGGTGCTTGCCTGAACGCCGGGCTGCTGTTCTATCAACTGCGCAAGCAAAAGATGTATCAACCGCAACCGGGCTGGGGCAAATTCGGCTTCAAGCTGGTCGTTGCGGTGACCGTGATGTCGGCGGTCTTGCTGGCCGGCATGCATTTCATGCCCGCCTGGGATGAGGGCCATATGCTTGAGCGCTTCTTGCGCCTGGGCGCGCTGGTGGTTGCTGGCGTGGTGGCCTATTTCGGTATGTTGTTGCTGTTGGGTTTCCGCCTGCGCGACTTCAATCGCAAGGCCTTGAGCTGAGGTTTCAGCCTTCATGAGCAGGCATGGGCCGGCGGTTTTGTCGGCTCGTTCACTTTGCGTTACGGTGTTGCCTGTCGTCGGCCGTCGGGTGTGGTTATAATCGACCACTTTATGAGCAAGAAGCGCGTTATGCAGCTGGTTCGAGGCCTCCACAACTTGCGCCCCCAGCATCGGGGCTGCGTCGCCACTATTGGCAACTTTGACGGTGTTCACCGTGGTCACCAGGCTATCCTGGCCCGGCTGCGTGAGCGTGCGCTTGAGTTGGGCGTACCCAGCTGCGTGGTGATTTTCGAGCCGCAGCCACGGGAGTTCTTTGCCCCCGACACCGCACCGGCACGTCTGGCGCGGTTGCGCGACAAGCTGCAATTGCTGGCCGCTGAAGGCGTCGACCGGGTGTTGTGCCTGGCTTTCAACCAGCGGCTGAGCAAGCTCAGCGCCAGTGAATTCGTCGATACCATTCTGGTCGATGGCCTTGGTGTGCAGCATCTGGAGGTCGGTGACGATTTCCGTTTCGGTTGCGACCGCCTCGGCGATTTCGATTTTCTGATGCAGGCCGGGCAGGTTCACGGTTTCACCGTCGAAGCGGCGCAAACCGTCGAGCTGGACGGCATTCGCGTCAGCAGCACGCAGGTGCGCAACGCCTTGGCTGCGGCCGATTTTGCCTTGGCCGAACGCTTGCTCGGCCGTCCGTACCGTATCGCCGGTCGCGTGCTGCATGGGCAGAAACTGGCCCGGCAACTGGGCACGCCCACTGCCAACATTCAACTCAAGCGTCGTCGCGTGCCGTTCACCGGGGTCTATCTGGTGAATGTCGATATCGACGGCAAGACCTGGCCCGGCGTCGCCAATATCGGCGTGCGCCCCACGGTGCAAGGAGATGGCAAAGCCCACCTCGAGGTCCATCTGTTAGATTTTGCCGGCGATCTGTATGACCGGCGTTTGACGGTGGTTTTCCACCAAAAGCTGCGTGAAGAGCAGCGCTTCGCCTCTCTGGAGGCATTGAAAACGGCGATCAATGCGGATGTCGCCACCGCCCGTGCACTAGCCGCACCTAGCGCCCATCGCTAATGAAGAGCCTTAAATGACCGACTATAAAGCCACGCTAAACCTTCCGGACACCGCCTTCCCAATGAAGGCCGGCCTGCCACAGCGCGAACCGCAGATCCTGCAGCGCTGGGACAGTATTGGCCTGTACGGAAAGTTGCGCGAGATTGGCAAGGATCGTCCGAAGTTCGTCCTGCACGACGGCCCTCCGTACGCCAACGGCACGATCCACATCGGTCACGCACTGAACAAGATTCTCAAGGACATGATCATCCGCTCGAAAACCCTGTCGGGTTTCGATGCGCCTTACGTCCCGGGCTGGGACTGCCACGGCCTGCCGATCGAGCACAAGGTTGAAGTGACCCACGGCAAGAACCTCGGCGCGGATAAGACCCGCGAGCTGTGCCGTGCCTACGCCACCGAGCAGATCGAAGGGCAGAAGTCCGAGTTCATCCGTCTCGGCGTGCTCGGCGACTTCGCCAATCCGTACAAGACCATGGATTTCAAGAACGAGGCCGGTGAAATCCGCGCCCTCGCCGAAATCGTCAAGGGTGGTTTTGTCTTCAAGGGCCTCAAGCCAGTGAACTGGTGCTTCGATTGCGGTTCGGCTCTGGCTGAAGCGGAAGTCGAGTACGAGAACAAGAAGTCCTCGACCATCGACGTTGCGTTCCCGATCGCCGACGAAGCCAAACTGGCTGCGGCCTTCGGTCTGGCCTCGCTGAGCAAACCTGCTGCGATCGTGATCTGGACCACCACCCCGTGGACCATCCCGGCCAACCAGGCGCTGAACGTGCACCCTGAATTCAACTACGCCCTGGTCGATATCGGCGACAAGCTGCTGGTGCTGGCTGAAGAGCTGGTCGAAGCCTGCCTGGCGCGCTATGGCGTGGAAGGTTCGGTCGTTGCCACCACCACCGGTAAAGAGCTGGAGCTGATCAACTTCCGTCACCCGTTCTACGATCGTCTGTCGCCGGTGTACCTGGCTGACTACGTCGAACTGGGTGCAGGCACCGGCGTGGTTCACTCCGCCCCGGCCTATGGTGTGGACGACTTCGTGACCTGCAAGAAATACGGCATGGTCAACGACGACATCCTCAACCCGGTACAGAGCAACGGCGTGTACGTGCCGTCGCTGGAATTCTTCGGCGGCCAGTTCATCTGGAAGGCCAACCCGGCCATCGTCGAAAAACTGACCGAAGTCGGTGCGCTGATGCACACCACCGTCATCGAACACAGCTACATGCACTGCTGGCGCCACAAGACCCCGCTGATCTACCGCGCTACTGCGCAGTGGTTCATCGGCATGGACAAGGAGCCAACCAGCGGCGACACCCTGCGCGTGCGCTCGCTCAAAGCCATCGAAGACACCAAGTTCGTTCCGGCCTGGGGCCAGGCGCGTCTGCATTCGATGATCGCCAATCGTCCGGACTGGTGCATCTCGCGTCAGCGCAACTGGGGCGTGCCGATCCCGTTCTTCCTCAACAAGGAAAGCGGCGAGCTGCACCCGCGTACCGTCGAGCTGATGGAAGAAGTCGCCAAACGCGTTGAAGTCGAAGGCATCGAAGCCTGGTTCAAACTCGACGCCGCCGAACTGCTGGGCGATGAAGCGCCGCAATACGACAAGATCAGCGACACCCTCGACGTCTGGTTCGACTCGGGCACCACGCACTGGCACGTTCTGCGCGGTTCGCACCCGATGGGCCACGAGAGCGGCCCGCGTGCCGACCTCTACCTGGAAGGTTCCGACCAGCACCGTGGCTGGTTCCACTCGTCGTTGCTGACCGGTTGCGCCATCGACAACCACGCACCGTACCGCGAACTGCTGACGCACGGCTTCACCGTCGACGAGTCCGGCCGCAAGATGTCCAAGTCGCTGAAAAACGTGATTGAGCCGAAGAAGATCAACGATACGCTGGGCGCCGACATCATGCGTCTTTGGGTCGCGTCGACCGACTACTCTGGCGAAATCGCTGTGTCGGATCAGATCCTGACCCGCAGCGCCGATGCCTATCGTCGTATCCGTAACACCGCGCGCTTCCTGCTTTCCAACCTGACCGGTTTCAATCCGGCCACCGATCTGCTGCCGGCAGAAGACATGCTGGCGCTGGATCGCTGGGCGGTGGATCGCACGCTGTTGCTGCAACGCGAGTTGCAAGAGCATTACGGCGAATATCGTTTCTGGAACGTGTACTCGAAGATCCACAACTTCTGCGTGCAGGAGCTGGGCGGTTTCTACCTCGACATCATCAAGGACCGCCAGTACACCACCGGCGCCGACAGCAAGGCCCGTCGCTCGTGCCAGACCGCGCTGTTCCACATCTCTGAAGCGCTGGTGCGCTGGATCGCGCCGATCCTCGCCTTCACTGCCGACGAGCTGTGGCAATACCTGCCGGGCGAGCGTAACGAGTCGGTCATGCTCAACACCTGGTACGAAGGCCTGACCGAGCTGCCGGAAGGCTTCGAGCTGGGTCGCGCCTACTGGGATCGCATCATGGAAGTGAAAGTCGCGGTCAACAAAGAGATGGAAATCCAGCGTGCGGCGAAAGCCGTCGGTGGCAACCTGCAGGCCGAAGTGACGCTGTTTGCCGAAGAGGCGCTGAGCGCCGATCTGGCCAAGCTGAGCAACGAGCTGCGCTTTGTCCTGATCACCTCGACTGCCAGCGTCGCGCCATTCGTTCAGGCTCCGGCCGATGCAGTGGCCACCGAAGTCAGCGGTCTGAAACTGAAGATCGTCAAATCGGCGTTCCCGAAATGCGCGCGGTGCTGGCATTGCCGCGAAGACGTCGGCGTGAACCCGGAACATCCGGAAATCTGCGGGCGTTGCGTCGACAACATCAGCGGTGCTGGCGAGGTTCGTCACTATGCCTGATGCCATTGGCCGTTTCGGACGGCTGAGCTGGCTGTGGTTGAGCCTGCTGGTCCTGGTCATTGACCAGGCCAGCAAGTTCTACTTCGAAAGCAAGCTCGAAATGTTCCAGCAGATCGTGATCATTCCCGATCTGTTCAGCTGGACCCTGGCCTACAACACTGGCGCTGCCTTCAGCTTCCTCGCCGACAGCTCCGGCTGGCAGCGCTGGCTGTTTGCGCTGATCGCCATTGTCGTCAGTGCGGTGCTGGTGGTCTGGCTCAAGCGTTTGGGTCGCAACGACACCTGGCTGGCCGTCGCCCTGGCACTGGTGCTGGGTGGCGCGCTGGGCAACCTGTATGACCGCATTGCCCTGGGCCATGTGATCGACTTCATTCTGGTGCACTGGCAGAACCGCTGGTATTTCCCGGCGTTCAACATTGCCGACAGCGCGATCACCGTTGGCGCGATCATGCTGGCACTGGACATGTTCAAATCGAAGAAAACCGAAGAGGCTGCTCATGACTGAACCGCAATCGACTGAGCAACGCATCGGCCAGAACACCGAAGTCACCCTGCACTTTGCCTTGCGCCTGGAAAACGGTGACACCGTCGACAGTACCTTCGACAAGGCCCCGGCGACCTTCAAGGTCGGCGATGGCAACCTGCTGCCGGGTTTCGAAGCCGCACTGTTTGGCTTCAAGGCCGGCGACAGGCGCACAGTGACCGTTGAGCCGGAAAACGCTTTCGGACAGCCAAACCCGCAGAACGTGCAGACCATCCCGCGTTCGCAGTTCAACGACATGGAGTTGTCGCCGGGTCTGCTGGTGATCTTCAACGATGCGGCCAATACTGAATTGCCAGGAGTGGTGAAGGAATTCGATGACACGCAAGTGACCGTCGACTTCAACCACCCGCTGGCGGGCAAGACGCTGACCTTTGACGTGGAAATCATTTCCGTCAAAGCGATCTAAAAATGCAGGAGTGAGCTTCTGTGGCGAGGGGATTCATCCCCGCTGGGGTGCGAAGCGCCCCCAGACCAGTCAACGGATTCTGAGATAAGTCCGTTGAAGGTCTGCGACTGCTACGCAGCCGAGCGGGGATGATTCCCCTCGCCACAACAAGCAGGTCTCCACAGTCTGTTTTCCATTGTTTTCGCGCGCAAGACACGAGGCACAGCATGCAAATCAAACTCGCCAACCCCCGTGGCTTCTGCGCCGGTGTGGACCGGGCGATCGAAATCGTCAACCGCGCCCTGGAAGTCTTCGGGCCGCCGATCTATGTGCGTCATGAAGTGGTGCACAACAAGTTCGTCGTCGAAGACCTGCGCAGCCGTGGCGCGATTTTCGTCGAAGAGCTCGATCAGGTGCCCGATGACGTGATCGTCATCTTCAGCGCCCACGGTGTTTCCCAAGCCGTGCGCAACGAAGCTGCAGGTCGTGGCCTGAAAGTCTTCGATGCAACCTGCCCGCTGGTGACCAAGGTGCACATCGAGGTCGCCAAATACAGCCGCGACGGTCGCGAGTGCATCCTGATCGGCCACGCCGGTCACCCGGAAGTTGAAGGCACCATGGGCCAGTACGATGCCAGCAACGGCGGCGCGATCTACCTCGTCGAAGACGAAAAGGACGTGGCCGCATTGCAGGTGCGCGATCCGGAAAGACTCGCCTTCGTCACCCAGACAACCTTGTCGATGGACGATACCAGCCGTGTGATCGATGCCCTGCGCACGCGCTTCCCGGCCATCGGTGGTCCGCGCAAGGACGACATCTGCTACGCCACACAAAACCGCCAGGACGCCGTCAAGCAACTGGCCGACGAGTGCGACGTGGTACTGGTGGTCGGCAGCCCGAACAGCTCCAACTCCAATCGCCTGCGCGAATTGGCTGAGCGCATGGCGACTCCGGCGTACCTGATCGACGGTGCCGAGGACCTGCAACAGAGCTGGTTCGACGGCGTCGAGCGTATTGGCATTACCGCTGGCGCGTCCGCACCGGAAGTGCTGGTCCGGGGCGTGATCCAGCAATTGCAGGCCTGGGGCGCGACCGGTGCCGACGAGCTGGCTGGCCGTGAGGAGAACATCACGTTCTCGATGCCGAAAGAGCTGCGCGTCCGTTCGATCTGACGCTTCTGCCTTTGTCGCACAGCGCCTGTTCGGTCTCCTGACTGCCCAGGCGCACGCGACCGGTCGCCGCCAGCACGATCTGCCGCTGGCTGACCGGCTCGCGCGGCGAGCAGACGTGTATTGTCCCCGCCTGAAATCGCCGTCCCGGCATCAGTGGCTGCCCCAGATGACTGAACCGCACGTAGCGGCTCACCCACCAGTTGCCGACAATCGCCACCTTCGCCTCACTGGCGCGTTCAACCAGCAGCGGATTGCTGCTGTCCTCCGGCCCCTTGCCGCTAAGATCCAGAATGATTCGCCAACCCTGACTCCAGTCGCCGTCAATGCCATGGATCACCACACTTTGATTGTGGGTCATAGCCAGGGTGCGAGCGTGGCGGATGCCCTCGAGCAGCGACTGCGCTGCGTGGTCGCGCTGAGTCGCTTGCTTGAGCGCGGCGAACACCGGGCTGACCAGCAGCAGAACAATTGCGCCAATCGCCAGTCCCATAAGCAGTTCAATCAGGCTGAAACCGTGTTGCGGCATGAAAAATCCCTCCGTGGAATGGTATGAGCAGCGCAATCCGTGCGCCGCGCAGGGCAAATCAGTCGGCGCGTGCCGAGCGAATGTTCTAGCGTGTAAAAGCAGGTATAGCCGACGGCAAGGGAGGGCACCGATGGATCTTCGTACAAAAGGTTTCACGCTGGTCGAGTTGCTGGTCGCCATTGCGGTGTTCCTGATACTGATCACGCTGGCGGTGCCGGCCTTTACCCGTACGATCCAGAGCAGCAAGGCAGATACCGAAGTCGGCGACTTGCAGCGCGCGATCAATTTCGCCCGGCTCGAAGCGATCAATCGCGGCGTGACCACGCGTCTGCGTCCGACCGCTGGCGGCAGTGTGTGGACCGGTGAGCTGGCGGTCTACGACAGTACTGGCAATCCGGCCAATGTGTTGCGGGTTGTTCCAGCGATGAGCAGCGGCGCGACTCTGACGCTACCCTCAGGAGTGACCGCACTGGATTTCAACAATCTTGGTGGTCTGGCGGCACCGTCGACGGCGGTAGTCATCGGTTACACGCTGGGCACGCAAAGCAGGACGCTGAACGTGTGTTTGAACGGACGCATTCAACTGGGTGGAAATTGCGGATGAGGGCAGGGAGCAAAAACGCACAGGAGGGCATGACGCTGATCGAAGTGCTGGTCGCGTTGCTGATTCTTACCGTCGGGCTGTTGGGCGCAGCGGCGGTGCAGCTCAATGCGCTGAAGTACACCGACAGTTCGCGGATGACCAGTCAGGCCAGTTTCATCGCCTATGACATGATGGATCGCATCCGCGCCAATTCCGGCGCCAACTACACCGTTACGCCGCCGACCTCGGGCAATCTGAGTAATGCGCGGGACCAGGACCTCTACGACTTCACCACCAATATCGCCAACTTCGGCGGCCCGACCGCGACGGGCAGCATCACCCTCAACCAGCGGGTCTACACCATCACCATTACCTGGAGCGATGCGCGCGCGGCCAACTCTGCCAGTGCCCAGCGCAGTTTCGTCCTGACCAGCCGGGCGGCGGTCGATCCGGTGGCCACGCCATGAAGCACACCAGCCGTGGTTTCGGCCTGATCGAGTTGCTGATTGCCCTGGCTTTGGGGCTGATCGTCGTGCTCGGCGTGGTACAGATTTTCATCGCCGCAAAAAACACTTACGTCAGTCAGAACAGCGCCGCAGCGATGCAGGAAGATGCGCGCTTCGTCCTCAGCAAAATGATTCAGGAAATCCGTATGGTCGGCATGTTCGGCTGCCTCGGCACCATCGTCGACTCCAGCTCAGCAGGGGATTTCAACACTGCGCAACTCATCCCGATCAGCTGGGATAACGCTAGTCTCAAGCTGACCCTGGTCACCGCCGATGTCGGCAGCGGCGGGGGAACGCCGACCTGGACAGTGATTTCCGATTGTCGCAACAGCGCGGTCGCCTACAGCGGATTGCGCAGCCCGACCACGGGGCAGATCGCGTTCCCGATCCGGCGCCTGATCTACAGCTTCAGCAATAACCAGATCCTCATGGGCACTGGCAGCGGCAATCCGGCGCAGCAAGTGCTGGTGAACAACGTCAGCGCCTTCAACGTCACATTCGGTCTGGCCAGCTCCGCGACCGACGTCGCAGCTTCAACGTACAGCAGCAACCCCGGCGATCCGGCGCGCATCCGCAGCGTGCGCCTGAGCCTGACCCTCACCGACCCGAACAATCGGGTGCGCAATCAAACCTTCAACGTGGTTGCGGCATTACGCAACCGCTTGCCATGAGGGGGCGGCGATGAGGATTTCCTTGCAACAACGTCAGGCCCAGCGCGGCATGGTCCTGTTGGTGAGCCTGGTGTTTCTGCTGTTGCTCACATTGATCGGTTTGTCCTCGATGCAGAGCGCCAACCTGCAAGAGAAAATGGCCGGCAGCGTAAGCCTGCGCAATCAATCGTTTCAGGTTGCGGAAGCGGCGTTGCGTATCGGCGAAAGTGCGGTGCAGCTGGACAGTTACTCGTTGGCGGTGTGCAGCGGCACGACCCAATGTCTGCCGCCGGCGGAGTCGTCAGTGGTCAGCTCGGCCGGGTTCAATTCGACCTCCGGGGTGACCTGGATCGCCGCCGGTAATGGCTTTTATGGCGTGCAGAACATCGGCACGACCCTGACGGCGGTGAACGTGCCGAGTAACACTTCGGCGACGTTGTATCGAGTCACTGCGGTCGGCATCGCCGGCAATTCGCGTAGCGTGGTGGAGAGTGTCTATGCGAAGTATTGAGCGCGGCCTGTCGCTGCTGATCGGCATGCTGCTGAGTTGCTACCTGGCGGCACCGGCCTGGGCTTTCACGCCTTCCGATTCGCCATTGCTGAGCGCGGCTGCGGTGGCGCCAAACGTGATGCTGCTGATCGATGACTCGGGGAGTATGAACAGCATCATCTACGCCGCCGGATTCGACCCGAACGTCAACCGCACTCCCGCCCGGCAGTGCAATGCCTTCCTCGGATTGTGCTCTGCACTCAATGCGCCGCAGATTACTGGCGACACAGTGTTTCTATCGAGCCTGCCGACTTCCGGTTGCTCGGGAGGCGCCTATGCGTTCTACAACAACAGCGTGGCGCCCTTGTGCCTCAAGCTCCCAGACCCCGTAGGCAACGAGAACACTCGGTATTCCGCCGATTACATTTCCTACATAGTCAGCCTCGCCAACAGCACCGGCACCCGAGACTTCACCACGGGGGCGATTCCCAACGATTACCGGATGAACGTGGCGCGCAACGTTTCCACCGCACTGGTGAGCAGCAACCGCACCTTGCGCATGGGCCTGTCGACATTCAATCCGGCGACCAGCAGCAACCCGGGCAACGGCGGTTTCATCGCTCGCTCGATCACCGATTTGTCACCCGTCGCGGGCAGCGTCACCCAGGCCCAGGCAGACACCAACTACAACGCGCTGATCTCATCGATCAACGGCTTGAACGCCGTGGCCAACACGCCATTGGCCGAGAGCTATTACGAAGTCACGCGCTACATGCGTGGGTTGGCGCCTTACTACAACGGCACGCCGGCGAGCTATACCAGTCCGATTCAATACCGCTGCCAGAAAAACTACGGCGTGGTGATTACCGATGGCTTGCCAACCTATGACCGTACCTTCCCGACCAACGATCCGCTGGGAGGCAGCCGGCTACCGAACTGGGATGGCGTGAATAACGATGGCGACAACCTCAACGGTGACGGTGAAGGCGACACGCTTTATCTGGATGACATCGCCAAATTCGCCTTCGACATCGACATGCGTTCGACCGGTACTGACGCAGCAGGCAAGAGCTGGAACGCGGTGGATTTTCCCCGGCAGAACATGAACACCTACACCGTGGGTTTCGCGGCGGATAACGACATGTTGTCCGACGCCGCCAGTTACGGGCAGGGCAGGTACTACCAGGCGACCGACAGCTCCGGGCTCAATGCGGCGTTATCGTCGGCATTGAGCGATATCACTTCCAAGGCCGGCTCCGGTGGTGCCGGCGTCGCCAGCAGCAGCACCTTGAGCAGTGGCAGCAGTTTTTACCAGACCACTTACGATCCCAAGGATTGGCGGGGCACGATCAGGTCGTTCGGCTTTACCTCGACCGGCACGGTAAATACCTCGGCGGCGCAATGGTCGACCGACACCACCATCGTGCCCTCTGCCACAGCGCCGACTTTCCAGTCATGGAACACCTTGAGCAACACGCCTATTGCCCTGGCACTCCTCAACTTTTCCCCGGCGCAGCAGACTACGCTGAATCAGGGGTTGCCCGCCGGAATCAACGGTAATGATCTGGTGGAGTGGAGCAAAGGGACCAACAAGGCCGGGCTCAAAGTGCGCACTGCGCTGCTGGGCGACATCATCAATTCGCCGCTGGTGCTCGCGTCGCCTTCAGACAAGACCGCATCCGATCTGACGGGTGACAGCAGTTACACCAACTACCTGACCACCAAGGCTGCGAACATGAATGCCAGTCTGGTGGTGAACGCCAACGACGGTTTCGTCAACGTGATCAATTCGGCGAACGGCACCCGCCGTTATGCCTACATGCCTTCCAGCGTGCTGCCTTCGTTGCGGCTGATCGCGGACACCAACTACGTCAACGGCGTCAGCCACAAATTTCTGGTGGATGGTCAGGTCGGCGTGTTCGATGCGCAGGCCGGTACCACCTGGAAAACCCTGGCCATTGGCGGAACGGGGGCCGGCGGCAAAACCTTCTATGGGCTGCAACTGTTCGATGCCTCGGCAGGCAACGTGATCAAGGCACTGTGGGAAGTCAGTGCGCCGGCTACGGCCAATGCGTCGAATGCTTTCAATGATCTGGGTTACGCCTACGCCCGTCCGGAAGTCGCACGCTTGGCCAATGGTCGCTGGGCGACATTCATCGCCAATGGTTACGGCAGCAATTCGGGGGTTGCAGCGTTGTATGTGCTGGATGCGCTGGATGGTTCGCTGATCAGGAAAATCGTCATCGACAGCACGGAAACCACTAACGGTCTGTCTTCGGTAAAACTCAGGGTCAATTCCTCGAACGTAGTGCAGGCTGCCTACGCTGGTGACCTGAAGGGGCGTATGTGGAAATTCGACTTGAGCGCACCCGGGGCAGAAAGCTGGGGCGTGGCGTTTGCCGGCAAGCCATTGTTCACCGCCCCGGGCGGGGCAACGCAGCCGATCACCGCGCAACCGCTGCTGGCGGATAATCCGCAGGGCGGCAAGCAGGTGTTCTTTGGCACCGGCAAGTTCAACGAGACTGCCGACAAGACCAACAAGGATCTGCAGGCGTTCTATTCAATCTGGGATGCAGAGGGTGGGGCCGGCCAAATCACCGTTAGCAGTTTGCAAGCGCAGGCGATTACCGGCTCGTTCTCCGGCAGTTCCGGGCAGTTTCTGACCACCAGCCAGAATGAAACGACGTATCCGGCAGAGAAAGGCTGGTATCTGCCGCTGGTGTACAACAACGTGCTGACCGGCGAGCGCGTGATCAATCAGGCCAGTATTGTGTTGGGACGAGTTGTTTTCACCACTGCCAGCGTCGATACCACCGACCCTTGTTCGAGTTTTGGTACGGGCCGACTGGTCGAACTCGATGCGTTCAACGGTAAGATGCTCAACTACGCCGTGATCGACACCACCGGTGACCGTTTGGTCGACAGCAACGATACGATATCCAGTGGCGTGATTTTTACCGGCGGCATTCCGACCCTGAACTTCATCTCGGCTAACGGCGAGCGCAAGGGCACGACTGACACCAGCGGCGCGGTCACGGTCATTGTGGAAAAAGGTGGCGGCGGCAGCCGTCGTATCATGTGGCGACAAATCCAGTAAGCGAGAATTTGAGGCATGCGCAGATCCAGCCGAGGTTTTACCCTGATCGAGATCATGATCGTCATCGCGATTATCGGGATCATCCTCACCATCAGCATCCCCAGCTACAACGAATACGTGAAGAAGGGCCGTCGCGCCGAAGTGGTCTCGCTGCTCTCGGAGCAGGCGCAGACCCTCGAACGCTTCTACACCCGCAACAATGTCTACACCGGCGTCACCGGACTGAGCACGGGCAATGATTTCTATACCATCACCCCGACGCTGACCGACCAGACCTTTGTGCTCACCGCGATTCGTAAAACCGGCTCGGCCATGGCCACCGACAAATGCGGGGATTTCACCCTGACCAACACCGGCGTGCGAAGCATGAACAACGCGACCACCGGAGTGACCGCCAAGGATTGCTGGGGTCGCTGACGCATTCTTTTTCGGGCGCCTTTTGCGCCCACTGTCTTTTTTACGGTTGGATCAAACATGACCAGGCAACAGCAAGTGGTGATTGTCGGCGGCGGGGTGATTGGCCTGCTCACTGCCTACAATCTCGCCTCCGAAGTGCGCAGCGTGGTGCTGCTGGATCGCTCGAATGTCGGCCAGGAATCGTCCTGGGCTGGCGGCGGCATCGTCTCGCCGTTATACCCGTGGCGCTACAGTCCGGCAGTCACCGCGCTGGCGCATTGGTCGCAGGATTTTTATCCACAGCTCGGCGAGCGCTTGTTTGCTGACACTGGCGTTGATCCTGAAGTGCACACCACTGGTCTGTATTGGTTGGATCTGGACGATGAAGCCGCAGCCATGGCCTGGGCCGCGCGGGAAAATCGGCCGCTGCGGGCTGTGGATATCTCGGCGGCACATGACGCGGTGCCGGTGCTCGGCAGCGGTTTCAGCCGAGCGATCTACATGGCCGATGTCGCCAACGTGCGCAATCCACGGCTGGTCAAATCGCTGAAAGCCGCGCTGCTGGCGCTGCCGAACGTGACGATTCACGAGCAATGCGAAGTCAGTGGTTTCGTCCGCGAGGACGAGCGCGTGGTTGGCGTGCAAACCTCCACTGGGGTGATGAGCGGCGACGAGTTTGTGCTGACGGCGGGGGCGTGGAGCGGCGATCTGCTCAAGACGCTGAACCTGACGCTGCCGGTCGAACCGGTCAAAGGCCAGATGATTCTCTACAAGTGCGCGGCTGATTTCCTGCCGAGCATGGTGCTGGCCAAGGGACGTTATGCGATCCCGCGTCGCGACGGTCACATTCTGATCGGCAGCACGCTGGAGCACGAAGGTTACGACAAGACCCCGACCGATGTAGCGCTGCAAAGCCTCAAGGCCTCGGCGATCGAATTGCTGCCGGCGTTGGCGGATGCCGAGGTGGTCGGGCACTGGGCCGGGCTGCGGCCGGGGTCGCCGGAAGGGGTTCCCTTTATTGGCCGGGTGCCGGGGTTCGAGGGGTTGTGGCTGAACTGCGGGCATTACCGCAACGGGCTGGTGCTGGCGCCGGCATCGTGTCAGTTGTTTGCCGATGTGATGTTGGGGCGAGCGCCGATTATTGATCCGGCGCCGTATGCGCCTGAGGGCCGGATTTAGTCAGAGGCTGGTAGACCGCCTTCGCGAGCAGGCTCGCTCCCACAGGAATACTCATTCCAAATGTGGGAGCGAGCCTGCTCGCGAAGGGGCCTTCAATCCAGTCCCAATTTCTTCAGCCGATAACGCATCGACCTGAACGACAGACTCAACCGCTGCGCCGCCGCCGTGCGGTTCCAGCGGGTTTCCTCCAGCGCCTGCAAAATCAGCTTCCTCTCGACGCTCTCCAGATAATCCTCGAGATTGTCGATCTGCGTCAGATCGGCCATCGCCCCGTCCGCCGTGCAATTGCCTTCGCTCAAACGCAGATCCTGCGCTTCGATCGTGCGGTTTTCACACAGGGTGTGCGCGCGTTCGAGAACATTCTCCAGTTCGCGCACGTTGCCGGGAAAGCGATAGTTCTTCAGCGCCTCCAGCGCTTGCGGGTGCAGGCGCGCTTCGGGTTGTCCGGTGTCTTTGGCCAGGCGCTTGAGTACGTGCATGGCAAGCGCCTCGATGTCGTCGCGGCGTTCGCGCAGGGACGGCACGCGCAGTTCGATGACGTTGAGCCGGTAATACAGATCCTGGCGGAAGCGTTCGGCCGAAACTTCGGCTTCAAGGTCTTTGTGCGTGGCGCAAAGGATACGCACGTCGACCACCGTTTCCTGCTGGCCGCCGACGCTGCGCACGGCTTTTTCCTGGATCGCTCGCAGCAGTTTTACCTGCATCGACAGCGGCAGGTCGGCGACTTCATCGAGAAACAGAGTGCCGCCATGGGCCGCCTGGAATAGCCCCGGCTTGTCTTCGACGGCACCGGTGAAGCTGCCTTTGCGGTGGCCGAAAAATTCGCTTTCCATCAGTTCCGACGGAATTGCCCCGCAGTTCACCGGCACAAACGGCCGGCTGGCGCGCGGGCCTTGTTCGTGAATCAGACGTGCGACCAGTTCTTTGCCGCTGCCGGATTCACCACTGATGTACACCGGCGCCTGACTGCGTGCGAGCTTGTCGATCTGCTTGCGCAGATTGGCCATCGGCGGCGAATCGCCCAGCAAGCGTCGCTCGATTGCCGTGCTCAAGCCGCCCGCTGTCGGCAGGCGCAGCGCCGAGCTGACCAGTTCGCGCAGGCGCGGCAGCTCCACCGGTTTGGTGAGGAAATCGAACGCCCCGGCCTTCAATGCATTGATGGCCGTTTCCAGGCTTCCGTACGCAGTGATCATCGCCACCGGCAGGTTTGGATCGCGTTGCTGAATGTGTTGCACGAGCTCCAGCCCGGTGCCGTCGGGCAGGCGCATGTCGGTCAGGCACAGGTCAAAGTGCTCGCGCTGCAACAGCGCCTGAGCCTCGCCCAGATTGCGTGCGCTGAAGGTCTCGAGTTTCATCCGTCCCAGGGTGATTTCCAGGAGCTCGCGGATATCCGGTTCGTCGTCGACGATTAGAATTTTTTGCCGTGGGCTTGTATTCAACTTTGTTTCCGTCCGTGAGCAAAAGTGATGCAAAAGCAGCCGCCGCCTTGGCGTGATTTGAAGTCTAGGCGTGCCTGGTTGCTTTCGCACAGCTCACGGGACAGATAAAGGCCAAGACCGGTGCCCTGGCTGCTCGTAGTGAAGAACGGCTCAAACAGATGCGCCTGTTCATCGGCCGACACGCCGGGGCCGTTGTCCTGTACTTCGAGCACTGCCAATTGGCTGTCGGGGTCGACGAACAGTGCCAGCCATACTTCGGCCTGCTCGTGCAGTTGGGCGCTGTGACGCCAGGCGTTGCGGATCAGATTGTCGAGAATCTGCCGCAGCTGGTTGGGGTCCATCAGCGTGGTGAAATCGCCGGAATTGATTCGCAGATGAATGTGCTGGCGTTCGTTGGCCTGCTCGCGGGTTTCGCCGACGAAGTCTTCCAGCCACGGCTTGAGGTCCAGCCGTTGCGGCGCGCTTTGCTGGCGGCGGGACAGTTGCAGGACGTTTTCGATGACTCGGTTCATGCGCTGGGAGTGGTCTTGAATAATCTGCGTCAGACGTCGATCTGCGCTATCGAGTTCCTCGGACTCGGCCAACAGCTGCGCGGCATGACTGATCGCGCCCAGTGGATTGCGAATTTCATGGGAGATGCCGGCGGTCAAACGCCCGAGCGCAGCGAGCTTGAGTTGCTGGGCTTGTTGGGTGATTTGCGCCAGGTCTTCGAGAAACACCAGTGTCTGCTGGTTCGGACTCTGCTCGAGAGCGATGAAGCTGGGTTGCAGCTCAAGGCCATTGCCGGGGATTTTCAGGCTCTGCGGGCGCAAGGTCGGGTTGTTGCGCCACAGTTGCAGGCGCTCGACGAGTGCTGGCGAATATTCGTCGATCAAATGACCTTGCAGGTGACTATGGCCGAGCAGACTCTGCGCACTGTGATTGGCCAGTTGCACCCGGCGTTGTTCGTCGAGCACCAGAATCCCCGTGCGCATGCGTTGTAGGATCAACGCGTTCAGCGCCTCTAGGCTGACCACTTCGCTGGCGCGCTGTTCGGCCAGGGTCTCGCTGACTTCGAGGCGACGAATCAGCCCTTGCACCAGCAATGAGGCGGCGAAGCACAGCGCGCCGAGGGTGCCGGCTTGCAGGTACGCGTTGGCGCTCAAGGGGCGGCTGAGCCCCAGCAGAAAACTCAGGCCGACAATGCCGATCGCCGCGATGGCGGCAATCAGCAGGCCGATGCGTCGGCGCAGCAGGGTGTTGCTGATTGCCACCGAGACCACCAGCAGATTGCCCAGCGCACTGGCCACGCCGCCGGCCGCGTAGAACAGGCCGCACAACAGCAGCACATCGACAAGCGCCAGGGTGAACAACTGCGCCGGGCGCCGGGTGTTTTCGAGGAACACCACCAGCAGCATATTGATGATCAGGTACAGCCAGCTGCCGCCGCGCAGCAGATCGTCGTTGGCCGACGTCAGCAGGCGGTTGTCCATGTTGCTGGAGATCAGCAACACCAGAGTGATGCCGACACTTAAACGGTACAGGTGATAAAGGCGCAGCAGACGCTGCGCCTGTTTCTGGTCGGCGTTGACGGCCTCAGCGACCACTGGCGCCCGGGCCTTGCTCGAGATGAGCCTGGCTGCAATACCACAGTTGCTGGTTGCCCAGCGCGCGGTCGCGCGGCAGGTGCACGCCGCAGTGGGCACAACGCACCATCGGCGGCGCGTCCTGTTCGCGCGACGATCGGGTGGACGAGGCGGGGGCCTTGAATTTGCGCCAGAGCCAGATGGCGGCGAAGATCAGGGCAATCCAGAACAATAAACGAAGCATGATGAGCGGCTTTTCGACTGATGATCCGGCAGTTTAGCCAAGGACCCGATCAGCGCACAGCCTATTAAAGCGCGGCAATAAAAAAGGGAGATCCGCAGATCTCCCTTTTTTCGTACAGCCGGTGTGGTCAGTCGAACACGCCGAAGGTCATGTAGCTGAACCACGAGCGATCGGTGTCGCTGGATTCCGGCTCTGGCTCTTCGATCACGTCGCCGTTTTCGTCTTTAGGCTTGAGCTCGTTCGGGATCGCATCTTTCGCGTCCTGGAACTGCTTCTGCACGTCCTGGTTGGCACGGGTTTCGCCCGGCGGCAGCGGTGGACGCGATTCGATCAGGCCCAAAGTCGCCTTGCTCAGGAACGAACGGTTGTCGGCCTCGGCTACGCGTGGCACGAACTGGCCATCTTCCAGGCTCGGGTGATCCGGGTAGTTGAGCTTCAGGGTTTCCAGGCTGGTGGCCGCCAGATCGTCGAGGTGCAGACGCTGGTAGGCTTCGGTCATCACCGCCAGGCCGTCGCCGACCGATGGGGTTTCCTGGAAGTTTTCCACGACGTACTTGCCACGGTTGGCAGCGGCTACGTAAGCCTGACGGGTCAGGTAGTAGTCGGCGACGTGGATTTCGTAGGCGGCCAGCAGGTTGCGCAGATAGATCATGCGCTGCTTGGCGTCCGGCGCGTAGCGGCTGTTCGGGTAGCGGCTGGTCAGCTGCGCGAACTCGTTGTACGAGTCGCGGGCGGCGCCCGGGTCACGCTTGGTCATGTCCAGCGGCAGGAAGCGCGCCAGCAGGCCGACGTCCTGGTCGAACGAAGTCAGACCCTTGAGGTAGTACGCGTAATCCACGTTCGGATGCTGCGGATGCAAACGAATGAAACGCTCGGCGGCAGACTTTGCAGCTTCCGGCTCGGCGTTCTTGTAGTTGGCGTAGATCAACTCCAGCTGAGCCTGATCGGCGTAGCGACCGAACGGATAACGCGACTCCAGAGCCTTCAGCTTGGCTGTGGCGCTGGTGTAGCTGTTGTTGTCCAGGTCAGTCTGAGCCTGCTGATACAGCTCGGCTTCGCTGAGGTTTTCGTCTACGACTTCCTTCGATGAGCAAGCAGCGGTCAATGCGAGGATGGCGATCAGCAGCAGGTGTTTCACTTGCATGGCGGCTTGCGTCCCTATGACGGCCGCTGTCTTGGGCGGGGCCGTCCTGTTATGATGAGCGCCCCGTTGAAAAGCCTCGGGGCAAAAGACGCCGTATTTAACCACAAGCGCGCAGCCGAAACCAAAGGCTGTGCCGACGCCCAGTCCGAGCATGTCCGATAAAATTGAACTTCGCGCAGAGGTGCCGTCCGAATTGGGCGGCCAACGCCTCGATCAAGTCGCCGCCCAACTCTTCGCTGAGCACTCACGCTCGCGCCTTTCCGCCTGGATCAAAGAAGGTCGCCTGACTGTGGACGGGGCGGTGATCCGCCCGCGCGACATTGTGCATGGCGGTGCCGTCCTTGAGCTGACTGCCGAGCAGGAAGCCCAGGGCGAGTGGATCGCCCAGGACATCGAGCTCGACATCGTCTATGAAGACGACGACATCCTGGTGATCAACAAGCCTGCGGGCCTGGTGGTGCACCCGGCCGCCGGTCACGCCGATGGCACCCTGCTCAACGCTTTGTTGCACCATGTGCCGGACATCATCAATGTCCCGCGCGCCGGTATCGTGCATCGTCTGGACAAGGACACCACCGGTCTGATGGTGGTGGCCAAGACCATTCAGGCGCAGACCAAACTGGTTGCGCAATTGCAGAGCCGCAGTGTCAGCCGCATCTATGAGTGCATCGTCATTGGCGTGGTCACCGCCGGTGGCAAGATCAACGCGCCGATCGGTCGTCACGGCCAGCAACGCCAGCGCATGGCAGTGATGGAAGGCGGCAAGCCTGCCGTCAGCCACTACCGCGTGCTCGAACGTTTCCGTTCGCACACCCACGTGCGGGTGAAACTGGAAACCGGTCGGACCCACCAGATCCGCGTGCACATGGCGCACATCAACTTCCCGTTGGTCGGCGATCCGGCGTACGGCGGGCGTTTCCGCATTCCGCCTGCGGCCAACCCGACCATGGTGGAATCGCTCAAGCACTTCCCGCGTCAGGCGCTGCACGCGCGCTTCCTTGAACTCGATCACCCGACGAGCGGTGAGCGCATGAGCTGGGAATCGCCGCTGCCGGAAGATTTCGTCTGGCTGCTGACCCTGCTCAAGCAGGATCGCGAGGCCTTCGTCGGATGAACTGGCTGACGCCGGACTGGCCTGCGCCGGCCAGCGTCAGGGCCTGTGTCACCACCCGCGAGGGTGGTGTCAGCGAGGCGCCGTTCGACAGCCTGAATCTGGGCGATCATGTCGATGATCGTCCGCAGGACGTCGCTGAGAACCGTCGACGCTTGACCGATCACTTCTCCATACAGCCTGCCTGGTTGCAGCAAGTGCACGGGATCACCGTTGCCCATGCTGATCCGGGCGTCGTTGCGACTGCAGATGCCAGTTGGACGGCAGCGCCGGGTATTGCCTGCGCGGCGATGACGGCAGACTGTTTGCCGGCATTGTTCTGCGATCGTGCCGGCACGCGTGTCGCGGCCGCTCATGCCGGTTGGCGGGGTCTGGCGGCGGGCGTGCTTGAGGCAACTCTCGACAGCCTCGATGTTCCTGCTGACGAGGTACTGGTCTGGCTCGGCCCGGCCATTGGCCCCAAAGCCTTTGAAGTCGGTCCGGAAGTACGGGAAGTCTTCATCAATCAACTGCCTGAAGCAGCAGAAGCGTTCGTACCGAGCAACAATGCCGGCAAGTTCATGGCTGATATCTATCTGCTGGCGCGCCTGCGTCTGGCTGAACGGGGTGTCACGGCTGTTTATGGTGGCGGTTTCTGCACCGTGACCGATCCGCGCTTCTTCTCCTATCGCCGTGCGTCGCGGACCGGTCGTTTCGCCTCCCTTGTTTGGCTCACCCGCTAAACTCTCTGATCTGCATCAACTCTCCGACGCTTGAATCTCCCAGAATCGACCGCATCTACAGTGGTATCTGGCAGGTTTCTTTATTCAGGATGGTTTCTTAGGTCCGGCCTGCTCAAAAGGAAGGTGACCCATGCGTATTGACCGTTTAACCAGCAAATTACAGTTGGCCCTGTCCGACGCCCAGTCGTTGGCGGTTGGCCACGATCATCCGGCCATCGAGCCGGCGCACTTGATGCAGGCCATGCTTGAACAGCAGGGCGGTTCGATCAAGCCGCTGCTGATGCAAGTCGGCTTCGACGTCAACAGCTTGCGTAAAGAGCTGACCAAAGAGCTCGATCAACTACCGAAAATCCAGAACCCGACCGGCGACGTCAACATGTCGCAGGATCTGGCGCGCCTGCTCAATCAGGCTGACCGTCTGGCTCAGCAGAAGGGCGACCAGTTCATTTCCAGCGAACTGGTGCTGCTCGCCGCGATGGACGAGAACAGCAAGCTCGGCAAGTTGCTGCTCGGCCAAGGCGTGAGCAAGAAAGCCCTGGAAAACGCGATCAACAACCTGCGTGGTGGCGAAGCGGTAAATGACGCCAACCACGAAGAGTCGCGGCAGGCACTGGATAAATACACCGTCGATCTGACCAAACGCGCCGAAGACGGCAAGCTTGATCCGGTGATCGGCCGCGACGACGAAATCCGTCGCACCATTCAGGTTCTGCAACGCCGCACCAAGAACAACCCGGTGCTGATCGGTGAACCTGGCGTGGGTAAAACCGCAATCGCCGAGGGGCTTGCGCAGCGCATCATCAACGGCGAAGTGCCGGACGGCCTTAAGGGCAAGCGCCTGCTGTCGCTGGACATGGGCGCGCTGATTGCCGGCGCCAAGTATCGCGGTGAGTTCGAAGAGCGCCTGAAATCGTTGCTCAACGAACTGTCGAAGCAGGAAGGGCAGATCATTCTGTTCATCGACGAACTGCACACCATGGTCGGCGCCGGTAAAGGCGAAGGCTCGATGGACGCTGGCAACATGCTCAAGCCTGCGCTGGCTCGCGGCGAGTTGCACTGCGTCGGCGCGACCACGCTCAACGAGTATCGCCAATATATAGAGAAGGATGCGGCGCTCGAGCGGCGTTTCCAGAAAGTCCTGGTGGACGAGCCGAGCGAAGAAGACACCATCGCCATTCTGCGTGGCCTCAAGGAACGTTACGAGGTTCACCACAAGGTGGCGATCACCGACGGCGCGATCATCGCTGCGGCCAAGCTCAGCCATCGCTACATCACGGATCGACAGCTGCCGGACAAGGCCATCGACCTGATCGACGAGGCGGCCAGCCGTATCCGCATGGAGATCGACTCCAAACCGGAAGTACTCGATCGTCTGGAGCGGCGCCTGATTCAGCTGAAGGTGGAATCCCAGGCGCTGAAGAAAGAAAGCGACGACGCGGCGAAGAAACGCCTGGAAAAACTCCAGGAAGAAATCGAGCGTCACGAGCGTGAGTATTCCGATCTGGAGGAAATCTGGAACTCGGAGAAAGCCGAGGTGCAGGGTTCTGCGCAGATTCAGCAGAAGATCGAACAGTCGCGCCAGGAACTGGAAGCCGCGCGCCGTAAAGGCGACCTGAATCGCATGGCCGAGTTGCAATACGGGGTGATCCCCGATCTGGAACGCAGCCTGCAAATGGTCGACCAGCACGGCAAGAGCGAGAACCAGTTGCTGCGCAGCAAGGTGACTGAAGAAGAGATTGCCGAAGTCGTGTCGAAGTGGACTGGCATCCCGGTGTCGAAAATGCTCGAAGGCGAGCGCGACAAGCTGATGAAAATGGAGAGCCTGTTGCACAAACGGGTAATCGGTCAGGAAGAAGCGGTCGTGGCTGTGGCCAATGCCGTGCGGCGTTCCCGCGCCGGACTGTCCGACCCGAATCGTCCGAGCGGCTCGTTCATGTTCCTCGGCCCGACCGGTGTCGGTAAAACCGAGCTGTGCAAGGCGCTGGCCGAATTCCTTTTCGATACTGAAGAGGCGATGGTGCGGATCGACATGTCCGAGTTCATGGAGAAACATTCCGTGGCTCGTCTGATCGGTGCGCCACCAGGCTACGTCGGCTATGAAGAGGGCGGTTACCTGACCGAAGCGGTGCGTCGCAAGCCGTACTCGGTGATCCTCATGGACGAAGTCGAGAAGGCGCACCCGGATGTGTTCAACATCCTCCTGCAAGTGCTTGAGGATGGCCGTCTGACCGACAGTCACGGGCGTACGGTGGACTTCCGCAACACGGTGATCGTGATGACGTCCAACCTCGGGTCGATGCAGATCCAGGAACTGGTCGGTGATCGTGAGGCGCAGCGTGCTGCTGTGATGGACGCGCTGACCTCGCACTTCCGTCCTGAGTTCATCAACCGCGTTGACGAAGTGGTGATCTTCGAGCCGCTGGCGCGGGATCAGATCGCCGGCATTACCGAGATCCAGTTGGGCCGCCTGCGTAGCCGCCTGGCCGAGCGCGAGCTGAAGCTGGAGCTGAGCCCGGAGGCGATGGACAAGCTGATCGCCGTCGGTTACGACCCGGTGTATGGCGCACGTCCTTTGAAACGGGCGATCCAGCGCTGGATCGAAAACCCGCTGGCGCAGTTGATCCTGTCGGGTCATTTCATGCCGGGCGACACCGCCACCGGCAAGGTCGAGAACGACGAAATCGTTTTCGGCTAAGCCTCAGCGGCAATGAAACCGGGAAGGCCTCGCATTGCGAGGCCTTTTTTTCGCCAGGCTGTTGAACTCAAAGGAAAAGGCTTGTAAAGTGCGCCCCGCAGTCAGTCACCGGCAGCGTTTCAACCCACCGGGTTGGAATCTGAAATAAGTTGCAAATCATTAACTTGAAAGCAATTTAGGGGGTTGACAGAGGTGTTCTAGGTTGTAGAATAGCGCGCCTCAGACACACGAACGCAGCGATGCGAACGGGTGGCGAGATGCAACAAAGCTTCACCGTTGTAAATTGAAATGTGTAGTTCCGTGATAGCTCAGTCGGTAGAGCAAATGACTGTTAATCATTGGGTCCCAGGTTCGAGTCCTGGTCACGGAGCCAATTTCAAACCGGGGTATAGCGCAGTCCGGTAGCGCGCCTGCTTTGGGAGCAGGATGTCAGGAGTTCGAATCCCCTTACCCCGACCATTTTTGGGTCGTTAGCTCAGTTGGTAGAGCAGTTGGCTTTTAACCAATTGGTCGTAGGTTCGAATCCCACACGACCCACCATTTTTGAAACCAGTTTGCGCTGGGATCGAATCTTAAGATCAGAGGCCAAAAGCGCTGATCGAAGAAGGCGATCTTTGAAAGGTCGCCTTTTTTTTACCGGGGTATAGCGCAGTCCGGTAGCGCGCCTGCTTTGGGAGCAGGATGTCAGGAGTTCGAATCCCCTTACCCCGACCATATTGAAAATCCTCGTATCGAAAGATGCGGGGATTTTTTTTGCCTGCTGAAAGGCGAATCCCTTCAAGTCGTCATACAACCTGCCGATAGCCCGCTAACACGAGGGGACTGCCAACGCTTCGCCCCTTGATCTGGCCATTACAAGAATAAGGGCGTTCGTCATGTTGCTTCGTCAGTTGAATATTGCTCCCCGGGCTGCCCTGGGATTTGCCCTGATCGCGGTGTTGGTGGCCTTGCTCGGCGTGTTTGCGCTGGGGCAGATGTCGAGCATTCGCGACAGCGAGGTGGCGGTGGAGAACCGCTGGTTGCCGAGCATCCGTGGCGGCGACGAGATCCGCGAACTGATGCTGCGCATCCGCACCATCTCCCTGCGCATGGCGCTCGATCAGGATCCGGCCAATATCGCCACCTATCGCGGCCAGATGGACACCCGCGACAAGGAACTGAGCGAGAAAATCGCCGCCTACGACAAACTGGTCGACACTGCCGAAGGTCAGCAGCTGTATGACCAGTTCAAGAAAACCTTCGCCGCCTATCGCACCGGCATCGCCCAGTCATTCACCCTTGCCGAGCAAGGCAAGCGTGACGAGTTGACCAAATTGTTGCTGGTTGACATGAAGACCGTGGTCGACGGCTCCGGCAAGCAACTCAACGATCTCGCCGATCTGTTCGCCCGCCAGGTCGCCGCCGAAAGCGAGAAGTCCGCCGCGCATTATGAAACCTCGCGGACCATCGTCAGCCTGTTCATTGGATTGGCAGCGCTGGCCACAGTGGCGCTGGCGATGTTGCTCACGCGCAGTATCGTGCGCCCGCTGAGCAGCGCTGTGGATGCCGCTGAAAGTGTCGCCAAGGGCGATCTCACGCGGCCGATCGAAACCCATGGCAACGACGAAGTCAGCCGCTTGCTCAAAGCCTTGGCGACGATGCAACAGAACCTGCGCGAGACCCTGCAAGGTATCAGCGGCTCAGCCACACAACTGGCCACCGCCGCTGACGAACTGAGCGCCGTCACTGTCGACAGCACCCAAGGCCTGCAAGAGCAGAACAACGAAATTGAACAAGCTGCCACTGCGGTCAACGAGATGACCGCTGCGGTGGAGGAGGTCGCGCGCAACGCGGTGTCGACGTCCGATGCCACGCGCCAGTCCAGTCAATCAGCGCAATTGGGCCAGGAGCGCGTCAGCGAAACCGCCAGCGCGATCAATGCCCTGGCCAGTGATGTGCAAAACACCGGCGAGCTGGTGCAGTCGCTGGCCAATCAATCGCAAGACATCGGCAAGGTTCTGGACGTGATTCGCGCAATCGCTGAGCAGACCAATCTGCTGGCGCTCAACGCTGCCATCGAGGCAGCACGCGCGGGCGAAAGCGGTCGCGGCTTTGCGGTGGTAGCCGATGAGGTGCGCGCGCTGGCGTATCGCACCCAGCAATCGACGCAGGAAATCGAACAGATGGTGCAAGGCATGCGCAGCGGTTCGAGCCAGGCGCTGGAGTCAATGCAGGCCAGCGCATCTCGTGCGGCGAGTACGCTGGTTCTCGCAGAGCGGGCAGGTGAGGCGTTGGTGACGATCACGGCGTCGGTGCACGAGATTCACGAGCGCAACCTGGTGATCGCCAGCGCCGCCGAGGAGCAGGCGCAAGTGGCGCGGGAAGTGGATCGCAATCTGGTGAACATTCGCGACCTGTCGGTACGTTCGGCTGCGGGGGCTGATCAGACCAGCGCATCGAGCCACGAACTGTCGCAACTGGCCAATGCGCTACAGGGCATGGTGCGACGCTTTCAGCTCTGATGAACAGAGATCAATTGCAGGCCTTCGCCTGCTGATTTGCGCACAACACGAAACAATGTGGGAGCGAGCCTGCTCGCGAAGGGGCCGGATCATTCAACGACAGTGTTGACAGACCCACCGCTTTCGCGAGCAGGCTCGCTCCCACAGGTTGGCGCTTTAGTGCAGTTTCAGACGCGGTTCGGTGCCACGACCAATCTTGCTCCCCAGCATCAACATCGCTGTGCGAAACGGCCCGTACAGCGCCATCTGGTGCATACGGTACAGCGACACATAGAACATCCGCGCCAGCCAGCCTTCGAGCATGACGCTGCCGGTCAGGTTACCCATCAAGTTACCCACAGCAGAAAAACGCGACAGTGAAATCAGCGAGCCGTAGTCGGTGTATTTGTACTCCGGCAGGGTCTTGCCTTCGATGCGCAATTTCAGCGACTTGGCCAGCAGCGACGCCTGTTGGTGTGCCGCTTGTGCCCGTGGCGGCACGTTGCGATCGGTGCCCGGTTGCGGGCAGGCCGCGCAGTCGCCGAAGGCAAAGATGTTTTCGTCGCGAGTGGTTTGCAGAGTCGGCAGCACTTGCAGCTGATTGATGCGGTTGGTCTCCAGACCGTCGATGTCCTTGAGGAAGCCCGGTGCGCGAATGCCGGCAGCCCAGACTTTCAGGCTGGCCTTGATCTCGTTGCCATCGGCGGTGATCAGGCTGTCGGCAGTCACTTCGCTGACTGCTGCGTTGGTCATCACATTGACCCCGAGCTTCTCCAGGGTTTTGTGCACCGGCCCGCTGATGCGCTCCGGCAGGGCAGGCAGCACCCGTGGGCCGGCTTCGATCAGCGTGATGTGCATGTTTTCCGGTTTGATCCGGTCCAGACCATAAGCGGCCAATTCATGGGCGGCGTTGTGCAGCTCTGCCGCCAGTTCGACGCCAGTGGCGCCAGCGCCGACGATGGCCACGCTGATCTGCTCGACCACGTCGGTCTGCCCGGCGTGGGCGCGCAGATAATGATTGAGCAATTGCTGGTGGAAGCGCTCAGCCTGTTTGCGTGTATCGAGGAACAGACAATGCTGCGCCGCGCCCTGGGTGCCGAAATCGTTGGTGGTGCTGCCGACGCTGATCACCAGCGAGTCATAAGCCACTTCACGCGCCGGTACCAGCTCGACGCCGTTTTCGTCATAGGTCGCGGCCAACTGGATTTTCTTCTGCGCACGATCAAGCCCGCTCATGCGCCCAAGCTGGAACTCGAAGTGGTTCCATTTCGCCTGGGCGACATAGTTGAGTTCGTCTTCGGAGGAGTTCAGGGAACCGGCGGCCACTTCGTGCAGCAGCGGTTTCCAGATGTGGGTCAGGTTCGCGTCGACCAGCATCACGCTGGCCGTGCCGCGCTTGCCCAGAGTCTTACCCAGACGGGTAGCCAACTCCAGACCGCCGGCGCCGCCGCCGACAATGACAATACGATGGGACATAGGGATAACTCGCAAGGTTTTTAAAGGAAATCGGTGCGGTTACCCGAGGGAGCGCAAGGCAGCTCATAACGTCAGGTAACTGATAAATCGGCTCAACAGGCCCAGACCAATGGTCACTGCCAGCACCAGCACCAGGAGCATCCAAGGCCGGAAAGGCCGGCGCTCGACACGGTGTTGGGACAATTGCAGGTACTCTTCGACATGCTTTTGGTCTTCGGGGTTCAGGCGGCTGGTCATATTTGCCTCGTCAGGTAGACGTTACTGAATGAGCACAGGCTACAGCGGTTTTCAGCCCGGATTGAACGCAGCGTAGCCGCTGCCCGGGACCGGTTCGACGCACACGCTATCGTCGAGGCGAATGATGCCGCTTTGTAACACCCGGGCGGTGATCCCGCCATGCCCGCGCACGGCTTGAAAAGTGCCCGGGCCGAGATTGTTCTGCAAACGTGCGCAGGGCTGACACCAGCCAGTGGTTTCGAGTATCGCTTGCCCGATGCGAAAGCGCCGCCCCTTCAGGCTAAACAAATTGATTCCGCTTATAACGAGATTGCGCCGCAGATCTTCAGGCCGGACCGGCTCGTCATCGGGACGGCCCATCAATGCGTTGATTACCGCCAGGTGCTCCCACTGAATCAGCGTCACCTGTCGCGCATTGCGAACGCCCGGGCGGGCGTGGTCGCCGGTGAGCCCGGCTTCCAGCCGCGCCTCGACCGCGTCCAGCTCAAGCATCGGCCCACGGGATTCTGGACGCACACCGATCCAGCGCACACGACCGGTTTGCGGAACCTCAGCGATCAACTGCTGCAGCGGCGTCACAGGCTGATACCCACGTCGAACACAATGCTGCGGCCGAGGTTGCTGCGCAGAAAGTCCGGCGCGTCGGGATGAGCAAACAGCACCCTGGCGAATGTCGGGCCGACCAGCGACAGCGAGCGCCAGCCCTGACGCAGATATTCGGTCGGTGGCGGGAAATGACTGTTGAGATCCAGCACTTCGCGCTTGAGGCTGGCGAAGGCGATGATGTCCAGTTCACCCAGATCCATGCCGCGTTCCTTGTAGTTGTGCGCCTTCTTGCGCAGGGTTGGCGCCAGACGCAGGAGAAATTCATTGGCCGGGATGCGCTTGGGTTTGGCTTCGCGGCGCACCAGTTGGCTCAGGGAGAACGCACTGCGCCGACGCTGCAATTCGTCGCGCCATTCATCATTGAGACGGCGGCCTTCGTCGAGGACGAAAAAAACTTCGAAATTGGCATCGCGGAACAACACGTCCGGCGGCTCACCGGCCGGGGCGAATTCGTCGGCGCGGTAGGGGATGTTCAGACCTTGCAGCAGGCGCTGGCAGACCCAACGCTCACGCTCCCATTTGCGGGCATTGGACAGGAACGCGTTGGCTTGCTCGGCCGCGATGGTCAGCAGGCGTAAATAATCTGAATCATCCATAAGCCCAAGCTTAGCGTCCAAATGCGACAAGCAGATAGCTTTGCATCGGCTCAGACATAAACGTCGCGCGATTGCGCCCTTGTAGGAGCTGCCGAAGGCTGCGATCTTTTGCTTTTATAAACAAGATCAAAAGATCGCAGCCTTTGGCAGCTCCTACAAAAAAGCGTGTCGAGTAGCAGGTGAGGGAATCATGATCGGTGCCGAACTGCTTTCAACGGCAAGCCTGACACTCGGCTGGCTGATTTATCTGCCGGCGCTGCTCTGGGCGATCATGCGTGCGCCATGGGTCGAGCTGTTCAGCGACAGTCGCCGGCAGCACTTGCTGTTCGGCACGGTGTTAGCGCTGTTTCTGCTGTGGCTGGTGCGCAGGGATTTCGACACCGGCGTGTCGTATCACTTCATCGGCATGACGGCGGTGACGCTGCTGCTCGATTGGCCGCTGGCGATCGTCGGCGGACTGGTTGCGCAGATTGGCCTAGTGCTTTTGGGCCGTCAGGACCTGGCTGCGGTCGGCGTCAATGGCGCGTTGCTGATTCTGCTGCCAGTGCTGATCACCGAATGCGTGGCAATCCTCGTGGAGCGTGCGCAGCCACGCAATCCATTCGTTTACATCTTCTGTTCCGGTTTCTTCGCCGCTGCGTTGTCAGGCCTGTTGTGCCTGATCCTCAGCCTGACGCTGCTGTGGTACGACGGCCTCTTCGCCATGCCGGAATGGCTGGAAGATTTCGTCGGCTACCTGTGGTTGCTGTTGTTCCCCGAGGCTTTTATCAACGGCATGGTCGTCAGTGCATTGGTGGTGTTCTGCCCGGAATGGCTGGAGACCTTCAACCGCACCCGCTACCTTTCGGCGCCGTGGAAGGACGACGATCCGAAGTCTTGATCCACATCAAACCGGCCATGCCGCAGAGATTTCATGCTCGCGCAAATCCCTTCAGGAGCAGTGGCATGGGCGTTTATGAATGGGCGCGGCAGGAAACCCGGCAGAGTCTGGAGCTGGCGCAGGAAGTGGGCTTTGACCCGGGCCTGAGTTTGCGCGCCCTGCTCAGCGCCGTGGTGCAGCAGAGCAAGGCAGTGCGCAATGCCGAAGACCTGGCCGACGAGTTGCGCTTTCTCGCGGAGAACCTCGACGACAGTCAGGACTACGGCTTTATGCGGCCCTGATCAGCGATCAGTGACGCGGATCGAAATCGCCGGAAAACAGCTCGTCTTCGGCATCCGGGGCGACCGGAATCTTGTGCTCTTCCGAGGCCCAGGCGCCGAGGTCGATCAGTTTGCAGCGGTCGGAGCAGAACGGACGGAATTTGTTCGCCGGGGTGAATTCGACGGGGGCGCCGCAGGTTGGGCATTCAACGGTTGGAATCTGGCTCATGCTTGGCCTCCGGATAAAGTCAGATAAAAGTGATGCAGACGCTCGACCTCGCTGTGCAGCCAGGCGAGGTCGCGGTCGTTGACGATCACGTCGTCGGCACGGCTCACGCGGTCTTCACGGCTCGATTGCGCCTTGAGGATCGCCTGCACCTGCGCTTCGCTGGTCTGGTCACGCTGCAAGGTGCGTTCGATCTGCAGTGGTTGCGGCGCATCGATGACCAGAATGCGCTGGGTCATCGCGTATTGCCCGGACTCGATCAGCAACGGTGACACCAGAATCGCGTAAGGCGATTTTGCCTGCGCCAGATGATGAGCGATTTCTTCGCCGATCAACGGATGCAACAGCGCCTCTAGCCAACGCCGCTGTTCAGGGTCTTCAAAAATCAGTTTGCGCAGGGCGGCGCGGTCCAGCGTGCCATCGGCCTGCAACACGCCGGAACCGAAATGCTCGGCGATTTTCGCCAGCGCCGGACGCCCCGGCTCGACTACCCAGCGCGCCGCGTGATCGGCATCCACCACGTGCACGCCGAGGTCGATGAAGTGCTGCGCCGCCGCGCTTTTGCCGCTGCCGATGCCGCCGGTCAGGCCCAGAATCCAGGGTTTTTCCACAGGGGTATTCATTTCAAACCGACAGACTGCCAATAGAAGTCGGTTATTTGACCACCCCAGAGCAAGGCAATCCAGCCGGCAATTGCCAGAAAGGGTCCGAAGGGGATCGGCGTCGAGGATTCCTGGGCGCGCAGACGCAGCATGACAACGCCCAATATCGCCCCCACCAGGGAAGATAGAAGAATCGTCAGCGGCAGAATCTGCCAGCCACCCCATGCGCCGAGCAAGGCCAACAGCTTGAAATCGCCATGGCCGATACCGTCCTTGCCGGTGAGCAGTTTGAACAGCCAGAACACCGACCACAGCGCCAGATAACCCGCGACCGCGCCCCACAACGCATCGGGCAACGCCACGAACACGCCGAAGCTGTTGACGATCAGCCCCAGCCACAGCAGCGGCAGCACTAGCACATCGGGCAGCAGCTGATGTTCGCAGTCGATCAGACTCATCGCCAGCAAGCCCCATGTCAGCAAGATCAGCAGACCTGCCGGCCAACCGAAGCCGAGATGCCAGGCAATGAACGCCGAGAGGACGCCGCAGGCCAGTTCGGTCAGCGGGTAACGTTTGCTGATCGGCGCCGAGCAGGCCGAGCAGCGACCGCGCAGCAGCAGATAACTGAGCAGCGGAATGTTTTCCCAAGGGCGGATCCGGTGTCCGCAATGCGGGCACGCGGAGTGCGGCAGCATCAGGTTGTAGGTCGGCACAGGCGTTTCAGTGGGCAGGCCGAGCACATCATGGGCCTGCTGGCGCCAGTCGCGCTCGAGCATCTTCGGCAGGCGCCAGACCACTACGTTGAGGAAGCTGCCGACCACCAGCCCGAGCAGCAGCGCGCTGACCACAAAGGCCAGCGGATACACGGCAAACAGTTCATCGATAGACATGTCAGATCGCTGAGCCGAGCTGGAAGATCGGCAGGTACATGGCCACCACCAGTCCACCGACGATGACCCCCAGCACCACCATGATGAACGGCTCCATCAGGCTGGTGAGGTTGTCGACCATGTTATCGACTTCCGCTTCATAAAAACCGGCGACCTTGTCGAGCATGTCATCCAGCGCGCCCGATTCCTCGCCGATGGCGGTCATCTGCACCGCCATGTTGGGAAACACACCGGTGCTGCGCATGGAGAAATTCAGTTGCATGCCGGTCGAGACGTCTTGCCGCACGCGCAGCACCGCGCGCTTGAACACCACATTGCCGGTGGCGCCGGCGACCGAATCCAGCGCTTCCACCAGCGGCACACCGGCTGCGAAAGTGGTCGACAGGGTGCGGGCAAAACGTGCGACGGCGGACTTGTACATCAAGGTGCCCACCAGTGGCAGCTTCAGCAGCCAGGCATCGCGCCGGTCGCGCAGGGCCTGCGAAGTCTTCAACGCGTGGCGAGTGCCGAAAAACGCTGCCACCAGCGCAAAAAGAATGGCCCACCACCACTGCTGCATGAATTCCGACAGGCTGATGATCATCAGGGTGAAGCCCGGCAGTTCTGCGCCGAACCCGGAAAACACCGACTGGAACTGCGGCACCACTTTGACCAGCAGAATGCCTGTTACCACTGCCGCCACCAGCACCACGGCGGTGGGGTAGGTCATGGCTTTCTTGATCTTGGCCTTGAGCGCTTCGCTTTTTTCCTTATAGGTCGCGACCCGTTCAAGCAAGGTGTCGAGGGCGCCAGACTGTTCGCCGGCGTCGACCAGATTGCAGTACAACTCGTCGAAGTATTGCGGTTTCTTGCGCAGGGCCGTAGCGAAGCTGTTACCGGCCGCGACCTCCTGTTTGACCTCGTCGACCAGTTTGCGCATGGCCGGGTTTTCGAAGCCTTCGCCGATGATGTCGAAGGACTGCAACAGCGGCACGCCGGCCTTCATCATGGTCGCCATCTGCCGGGTGAACAGGGCGATGTCTTGCGGTTTGATGCGTTTGCCGAAGCTCAGCAGGGACGCGGATTTCTTGCGCACCTTACCCGGGTTGATCCCCTGTTTGCGCAGCTGCGCCTTGATCAGTGCGGGGTTCTGTCCGCTCAACTCGCCGCTGACTTTACTGCCTTTGCGGTCGGTGCCTTCCCAGGCGTAAACGCTGACTTTTGCTGCCTTGACCGCCATGTTCAATCCTTGGTGACCCGGTTGATTTCCTCAAGGCTGGTGATGCCTTGCATGGCCTTGTGCAGCCCGGAGGTGCGCAGATCGGCGAAACCGTCGCGACGCATCTGGATGTCGATTTCCAGCGAATTGCCCTCGGCCATGATCAACCGTTGCAGGTCCGGTGTGTTCTTTACCACTTCATAAATCCCCACGCGTCCTTTGTAACCGCCGTTGCAGTGATCGCAACCGACCGGCTCGTAGATCGTGAAATGACCGATGCGTTCCTCAGGGAAGCCTTCCTTGAGCAAGGTTTCGTGGGGGATTTCCAGCGGCCGCTTGCAGTGCGCGCACAATTTGCGCGCCAGACGCTGGGCGATGATCAGGCTGACCGAGGTGGCGATGTTGAAACCGGGAATGCCCATGTTGTGCAGGCGCGTGAGGGTTTCCGCCGCGCTGTTGGTGTGCAGGGTCGACAGTACCAAGTGGCCGGTCTGCGCGGCCTTGATCGCGATCTCGGCGGTTTCCAGATCGCGGATCTCGCCGACCATGATCACGTCCGGGTCCTGACGCAGAAACGAGCGCAGCGCCTGGGCAAAGTCCAGCCCTTGGCGGGGATTGACGTTGACCTGGTTGATGCCTTCCATGTTGATTTCCACCGGGTCTTCGGCGGTGGAAATGTTGATGTCGACGGTGTTGAGGATATTCAGCCCGGTGTACAGCGACACGGTTTTACCGGAGCCGGTGGGGCCGGTGACCAGAATCATCCCTTGCGGCTGTTTCAGCGCGGCGAGGTACAAGGCTTTTTGTTCGGCTTCGTAACCCAGTGCATCGATGCCCATTTGTGCACTGGACGGGTCGAGAATCCGGATCACCACTTTTTCGCCCCACAGAGTCGGCAGGGTGTTGACGCGAAAATCGATGGATTTGCTTTTCGACAGGCGCATTTTGATGCGGCCGTCCTGAGGTTTGCGCCGTTCCGAGATATCCAGACTGGCCATTACCTTCAAGCGCGCGGCAATGCGCCCGGCCAACTGGATCGGCGGCTTGGCCACCTCGCGCAGCATGCCGTCGGTGCGCATGCGCACCCGATAGTTTTTTTCGTAGGGTTCGAAATGCAGGTCGGAAGAGCCGCTTTTGATCGCATCGAGCAGCATCTTGTGCACAAAACGTACGACCGGGGCGTCGTCGGCATCGAGGCCGCCGATCACGTCCTGTTTGTTGTCATCAATGGACTCGACGTCGAGGCCGTCGAGATCGACATCGGCCATTTCCTCCAGGCCCGAGGCATGGCTGTCGAAGAACTTGTCGATGGCGTCGCTGAGCTTGTCGTCCTCCACCAGAATCGCTTCGGTGCTCAGGCCGGTGCTGAACTGGATGTCGCTGATCGCCTGCTGATTGCTTGGGTCGGAAAGGCCCACGAACAGTTTGTTGCCGCGCCGCCAGAGGGGCAGGGCGCAGTGCTGGCGAACCAGTTTCTCACTGACCAGACCCTTGGGCTGAGTCTCTTTGTCGAGGCAATGCAGATCGAGCAGGGCCATGCCGAAATGTTCCGAGGCGATCTCGGCAATTTGCCGGCTGTTGACCAGTTTGTTGTGCACCAGGTAATTGACCAGAGACACGCGATTGCGCTGGGCCTGCGCCCAGGATTGCCGGGCGCTTGTTTCCGTGAGCAGTTCGGCCTGGACCAATTGCTTGGCCAGACCGCTCAGAGCGATGTCATTCATGGGGATTCCGCACGCTTGCCGTTCATGACTTATAGCCTAGTCAAGTGACAGCGCCAAACACGGCCGGTGCAGGTGACAAAAAGTGTCAGATAGTGCGGTTGCGGGTTGTAGGAAACGGCGCAGGCGATTGCGCGCGCCCAGCAGGCGGGGCCTGAAAGGCGTTGGCATGGGCTGTGCTGAGCCTTGTTCAGATCATGAGATTTCGACTCATGCATGGAGCGTGTCTATGAAAAAACAACAAGGTTTCACATTGATCGAGCTGCTGATCGTTGTGGCGATCATCGGCATTCTGGCGACTATCGCCCTGCCGCAGTATTCGAAGTATCAGGCGCGGTCGAAGGTGACCGCTGGGATTGCGGAAGCATCAGCTCTTAAGGTCAATTTTGAAGACGTGATCAATGCCGGATCGACTGACCCGAGCATTACCAACGTGAACGGCGGCACAGCGGCCACGCAGAATTGCACGTTGGCGGCATCCGGAAAAGTCGCCGATGGGACGGGTACTATTACTTGTACGCTTCTCAACGCTCCAGCGCCTGTTCTCGGCCAGACCGTAACGCTGACACGCAGTCCTACCACTGGCTGGACCTGTAAGTTCTCCGGCTCGAAAGAATATACAACTACGAGCTGCCCAGGCGTTTGACACGCACCTGCAACTTAAAAAGCTCCGCAATTGCGGAGCTTTTTATGGCGCAACGGTTTTTAAAAGCTCCAATAATTTCAGCAGCTTATGAACTTTCCAAAAAACCGCAACTTGCATGCGAAGATTGAGCGAGTCATGCATTTTGCATGAAAATGAAAATTGGCATTTTTCATAACTCATTGTTTTTAAAAGAATTTATATGGCAAAAAAAGTTGGCACAGCGTTCGCAATATCTCCGGTAACCCTGCTGACAAGCGTTACAGCAGACTTCCAGTAAAAACAGGAGTTACTCGTATGAAGAAGTTCGCTATCACTGCCGCTGCTACCGCTCTGACCCTGACCATGGCTGGTGGCGCTTTCGCCCAGTCCGCTCAGGCTACCCAGTCGCCAATGGTTCTGGCTGCCGGTGAAATGACCAAGGCTAAAGAAGAGACTTCCGATACCTGGATCACCACCAAGGTCAAAGCTGATCTAGTCACCGAAAAAGGCATTCCAGGCACTGATATCAAAGTCGAAACCAACAAGGGTGTAGTTTCCCTGTCGTCGACCACTGCGGTAACCGAGTCGCAGAAAGAAGTCGCCGTAGGCATCGCCAAGAAAATCAAAGGCGTTAAAGCGGTCTCCGCTGACGGCCTGAAAGCCGAGTAAGGCAAGACTTCTCGCCTGAACCGGGAGAAGACGCGACAGACGGGCCGAGCAATACGTCTGCCGCAACTTTAGAGTTCATGCGAACGGTCACACGGATGTGACCATTACAGGCCCCGGCACTTGTGTCGGGGCCTGTTCTATTTGGAGAATCAAAAGATCGCAGCCTTCGGCAGCTCCTACAGGGAAATGCATTCCAAATGTAGGAGCTGCCGAAGGCTGCGATCTTTTGCTCTTCTCAGTTACCGCGTTTGCTGTTGATCTGCCTCAAGCGATTACCTTCAAAGCGCAGGTACTGGTACATGCCGTTGTTCGGCCCGTAGGTCCATTCCTCGACCTGAAACTCTTCGCGCCGATTGGCACTGCGCTTGTAGCCGAGCACATCGCGACTGACCGGCTCACCACATTTTTGCAGCACTTCGCTGGCGCGGTCGCCGAGGCTGATCAATTGGCTGCCGCAGCGCAATGTATCCGAAGCCGACGCATGGCAGGCGGCGCAGGTCAGAGCGAGCGCCATCAACCAGTTACGCACGGTCATTCGGCATCCAGGTGCATTTGCGTGACCACGCGGCCATCGCTTTCGGCCTCGCCGAGGTTGGCGTCGATGAAGTACACGCGGTCATCCTCGAGCTTGCCCTTGTCGACCAGGTAATCCTTGATGGTGCTGGCGCGGTCCTGGCCCAACTGGCGCAACAGCACCTCGCTGCCACTCCAGAATGCGATCACGCCCTGGCGCATTTTCGCCGTGCGTTCTTCTTTGCCGAGGTCTTTCCATTCTGCCGGTGGCTGGGTTTTCAAGCGGGTGCGGTAGATGCCTTCGAGCAACGCGCCTTTCTCGCTTTCGGGCACTTGCAACAGCGAGGCCTGGGCCGGGACTTTGTCGCCACGGCGCTGGAGCATCTTGTAGTAGTTGTACTGATATTCGCGTTCCAGACGTTGCTCGGCCAGCAGTGGCCCATCGCTGCTCTTCGCGGCCGTGCCTTCGATTTCCAGGCGCAGCGCCGGACGTTCCTTGAGTGCCTGCGACAGTTTCACCAGCGCCGCTTCGGCGTCTTTGCTCAGATCGCTGGAGCCCGGCGCGAAGGACACCGTGCCGAGGTCTTCGGAGCCGCCGCCACTGACCAGCCCGCCGATCATTTTGAACGGTGCGGCGGCCGCTTTGACGATCAAATTGCGCAGGGTTTGCCAGACGATCGGCATCACGCTGAACTGTGGATTATTCAGGTCGCCGGTCACCGGCAATTCGATGGAGATCTTGCCGTCGACGTCCTTGAGCAGGGCGATCGCCAGTTTCAGCGGCAGACTCACTGCATCAGGGCTGTCGACCTTCTCGCCCAGTTGCAGCTGCTCGACGACGACTTTGTTCTCGGCTTTCAGCTGGCCTTTGGTGATCAGGTAGTGCAGATCAAGGTTGAGCCGGCCCTTGCGGATGCGGTAGCCGGCGAATTTGCCGGAGTAGGGCGTCAGGGTCGTCAGTTCGACGCGCTTGAAGCTGGTGGCGATGTCGAGGCTGGCCATCGGGTCGAACGGATTGACCGCACCCTTGATGGTCACCGGCGCATAACGGTCGACCTTGCCTTTGATATCGACGCTGGCCGGCTTCGCCTGACGACTGTCAATGGTGCCGATCTGACCGTTGAGCTGCTGCACGGCGGTGGCGAAATTCGGCGTCAGGCTGAAGTCGGCGAAGTTGGCCGAGCCGTCGTTGATCGCAATCGCGCCGATGTGAATACCCAGCGGTTTGTCCTTTCCTGCCGGTTTGGCTGCGGTGCTTTTTGCTCCGCTGTCGGCCGGTTGCGGGATCAGCAGGTCGTCGACGTTGGTGGTGCGATCGTCGTTGATCATGAAGCGTACATAGGGCTGCAACAGGTTGACCTTGTCGATCGACAGGCTGTCGCCGTGCTGATAGTTGATGCCGTCGACCACTACTTGCTGCCATTTGAGAAAATCGCGGGTCTTGAGCGTATCGAGGGTGTGCAGTTGATCGATCTGCGCGCGGCCGGTGACGCTGAGGGCCAGTGGTTCGGTGCTTTTCAGGTTGACCTTGAGGTCACTGCCGAGCATGCCGCTGCGCAGTTCCAGGCGAATGAACGGGTTGATATAGGACTGCGCGACACGCAGGTCGACGTCCTGGGTTTTCACGTTGAGCTGCGCGTTGACCGGGGCCAGATTGACCGTGCCGTCGGCGCTGATCTTGCCTTGCTTGCCCAGGCCGCTGTCGAGCTTGAGCTTGAAAGGCGAGCCGTTGAGGCTGTCGAAATCCTGCAGATCGACGTTCAGCGGGGTGATGTCCAGCGCTACTGCCGGTTGCGCCGAGCGGTCGGCGAGATGGACCGTGTAGTTGCGCAGTTGCACATCCTTGACCAGCACCTGCCATGGCTTGCTCGGCGCGCTTGGCTCAGGTTTCGGCGAGTCGGCGGCGGCCGGTGTATCCGCCGGTTCGGCAGCGGCTTTGGCAGCCGGTTTCGACGGTTGGCTGGCGAACAGCTTCTGCCAATCCAACTGGCCGTCGGCTTCCAGCGCCGCCCAGGTTTCCAGTTTGTTGCTGCGGATCTTGCCGACCACCACTTGCTGCTTGGCCAGGTCCAGCGAGGTTTCGCTGACGTCGAGGCGTTCGAGCCTGGCCAGCGGACGTCCGTCCGGAGCCTTGATGGCGAACGGCGCAATGCTCACCGCGACGTTGTTCAGCAGCAGTTCGGTCTGTTTCGACAGGTTGAGTTTGTACTCGGTGCTGAGGCTGACCACGCCGTTTTCCAGCACTAGCGGCACGGCGTCGCGCACGTAGGGCCAGAAGGATTTCATCTGGCCATCGGTGACTTTCAGGGTGCCTTCGGAGGTGAACGGGATCAGGCTGAAATTGCCGGTCCAGTCGATCCGCCCGCCAGCGGGGCCGATGGCGACGAGGGTCATGTCGGCGCTGTCCTCGGGCAGGGTACTGAGGTTTTTCAGCTCGAAACTGAGGTCGTCGTAAAGAAATTCGATCGGCTCGCTGGGCCGCATATCCTCGAAATGCACCACGCCGCCGGCCAGTTTGATGTTGTCGATACGCAGCGGGAATGGCTTGGCGTCGGGATCGGCGGGTGTCGGCTCGCTCGGCGGCACGTTGAACAGGCCGAGCAGGTTGAGCTTGCCGTCCTTGGCGAAGAGGATTTCGCTTTTGGGTTTGTCCAGTTCGATGTCGGACAGATGCAGCGCTTTGGTCCACAGGCTGTCGATTTGCAGGTTGGCATAGAGGCGATCGAAGCCGACCTGCTCCTTGCCCGGCTCGCCGATCACCAGCCCCCACAGGGTGACCTCAAGGCTGAAGGGGTTGAGTTCGATGCGCTGCAGATGCGCCGGCATCGTCGCGTAGTTCGCCAGTTGCTGGTTGGCCACGCGCAAGGCAATGCCCGGCAGGATCAAAAACCCCAGCAGGCTGTAGAGGGCCAGGGCTGTCAGCAGTGCGCCAATCGCGCGAATCAATCCTTTGGGCATGTGCGGCTTCATCTGTCTGAATCGGAGTGCCTTGGAGTATGGCACGCGATTCTGGTTCCGAAGTGCTTGATGTGGGACAGGATTGTTCAGAAATTTCTGTAGGAATAGATCTCCCCGGTGGGAGCGAGCCTGCTCGCGAATGCGCTGGTTCAGTGAAAAACAAGTCGACTGACACTGCGCTTTCGCCAGCAGGCTCGCTCCCACAGGGAAATGAAATCGCTCATGCCGGAGGGATCACAGCTGCAAAATCAGTGTCTTCAACGGTGGCTGCTGGTCCCGCGAGGGGAAGTCCGCACCCGGGGTCATCACGCTCCATTCGCGCACCGGGCGACCGGCCTTTTCGGCGCAGCGCAGCACTTGTTCGCGCCAGTCGTCCATGCTGACTTTCGCCAGGTTGTTGCAGCAGATCAGTACGCCGTTGTCGGCGGTGGCCAGCAGCGCGGGTTTGAGCAGGCTCTGATAATCGCGTAGCAGGTCGACGGTGGCGAATGCGCTTTTGGCCCACGCCGGCGGATCGAGCAGGACCAGATCGTATTGGCGCTGTTCGAGGCGCTGATAGCTCGGCAGCTTCTGCCCGCGCCGCACGCTGATCGGCAGGCCAGCGAGCTGGCGGATCGCCGGGAAGTAATCGGACTGAATGAATTGCATCGGCGGCAGTTGCGGGTTGAGCAAACCATTCTCGCGACCGACCGCCAGGTTGCCCTCGGCAAAATCGAGGTTGCACACCTCACGTGCACCGCCGGCCGCTGCACTGAGGCCAACACCACAGGTGTAAGCGAACAGGTTGAGCACGCTTTTGCCTTGCGCGTGATCCTTGACCCAGCCACGGGTGTTGCGCAGGTCGAGGAACAGTAGCGGATCCTGTCCGGCATGACGCCCGCGCACGCGGTAGTTCAGGCCCCATTCATGACCGACCAGATCCGCCAGTGCGGCGTCATCGGCTTTATAGACGCTGTCCTCGCGATCAATCCGCGAGTTGCCACGGGAGCGGTCGTTGTAGACCAGCAGGCTGTCGAAGCCCAGGGTCTGGTTGACCATGGCGTGCAGTTGCAGCAGGTCGTCACGTTCGAGCGTCTGGTGAAAACTCTGCACCAGCAGTTGCGGGCCGTAGCGGTCGATGGTCAGGCCGCCGGCGCCTTCCTGGCTGCCGTGGAACAGCCGATAGCAATCGGTGCCCTGGCTGTGCAGCGCAGCGAGCAGGTCCTGGCGTTGATCGAGGGCGGCGCGCAGCGCCAGATTCAAGGAAGACATGCGGGCGCCTTGCTGAGGGGAATTGGGGCGCGGGAGTTTAACAGTTTGCCGGGGGATCGCGTGATGGCCCTTCGCGAGCGAGCTCGCTGCCACATGTGCAATGCGATCACCTGTGGCAGCGAGCCTGCTCGCGAAGCTATTGATTCAAACGTTTATCAACGAGGTCCTGCACCACACTTGGATCAGCCAGCGTCGAAGTATCGCCAAGGCTGTCGAGCTCATTGCAGGCAATCTTGCGCAGAATACGCCGCATGATCTTGCCCGAACGGGTCTTTGGCAGCGCCGGCGCCCACTGGATCAGGTCCGGTTTGGCGAAGCTGCCGATCTCCTTGCTGACATGCGCCAGCAGGTCTTTCTTCAGCTCTTCGTTGGCCTCGGTGCCGTTCATTGGCGTCACGAATGCGTAGATGCCCTGGCCTTTGACGTCGTGGGGATAACCGACCACGGCGGCTTCGGCGATGCTGTCGTGCAGCACCAGGGCGCTCTCCACTTCGGCGGTGCCGATGCGGTGGCCGGAGACGTTGATCACATCGTCGATGCGTCCGGTAATCCAGTAATCGCCGTCCTCGTCGCGGCGGGCGCCGTCGCCAGTGAAGTAATAGCCGGGGTAGGGTTTGAAGTAGGTGTCGATCATCCGCTGCGGATCGCCGTAGACGCTGCGAATCTGCGCCGGCCAGCTGGATTTGATCGCCAGCACGCCGCTGCCGGCGCCTTTGATTTCCTTGCCGGCTTCGTCAAGCAATACCGGTTGCACGCCGAACATCGGTTGCGTCGCGCAGCCGGGTTTGATCCGTTGGGCGCTGACCAGCGGGCTGAGCATGATGCCGCCGGTTTCGGTCTGCCACCAGGTGTCGACGATCGGGCAGCGCTGTTCACCGACAGCATTGAAATACCATTCCCACGCTTCCGGGTTGATCGGCTCACCGACGCTGCCGAGCAATCTGAGGCTGGCGCGCGAAGTTTCCTTCAATGGTCCGGCGCCTTCGCGCATCAGCGCGCGCAGGGCGGTGGGTGCTGTGTAGAAAATGTTGACCTTGTGCTTGTCGATGACCTGCCAGAAGCGCGAACTGCTCGGGTAGCTCGGCACGCCTTCGAACATCAGTGTGGTCGCACCGTTGGCCAGCGGCCCGTAGACGATGTAACTGTGGCCGGTGACCCAGCCGACGTCGGCGGTGCACCAGAACACTTCGCCGTCGCGGTAATCCAGCACGTACTTGAAGGTCATCGCCGCTTGCAGCAGATAGCCGCCGGTAGTGTGCAGCACGCCTTTGGGTTTGCCGGTGCTGCCGGAGGTGTAGAGGATGAACAGCGGATCTTCGGCGTCCATCGGTTCCGGCGGGCAGTCGTCGCTGACCTCGCGCACCGCCTGGTGGTACCACAGGTCACGGCCCTCGACCCAGTCGACCTGGCCCTGAGTGCGCTCTACCACCACCACGGTGCTGACGTTCGGGCAACTTTGCAGGGCTTTGTCGACGTTGTTTTTCAGCGGCACGAAGCGGCCGCCGCGCACGCCTTCATCGGCGGTGATCACGGTACGGCAGTCGGCGTCGAGAATTCGATCACGCAGGGAATCCGGGGAAAATCCGCCGAACACCACCGAATGAATCGCGCCGATTCGCACGCAGGCGAGCATGGCGTAGGCGGCTTCGGGGATCATCGGCATGTAGATGCACACCCGGTCGCCTTTCTTTACGCCACGGCTTTTCAGCACGTTGGCCAAACGGCAGACGTGGTGATGGAGTTTTTTGTAAGTGATCTGCGCCGATTCGGCAGGATCGTCGCCTTCCCAGAGCAGGGCGGTCTGCTCGCCGCGTTGCTTGAGGTGACGGTCGATGCAGTTGTAGCTGACGTTGAGCTTGCCGCCGGCAAACCAGGCGGCTTCTCCGGTTTTCAGGTCATAGCGCTGAACGGTCTGCCACGGCGTGCTCCAGTCGAGGAAACGCGTGGCCTGCTCGGCCCAGAAGGCGCTGGGGTGTTCAATCGATTCGCGGTACAGGCGCCGATACTCGTCCTGGCTCAACTGAGCGGCCTGGCGCACGGCATCGGCTTTGGGGAACGTGCTGATATCGAACATGACGGTTCCTTATTCTTGTGGTGCGACACGAATAAAGATGCGCCGAGCGCTGCACAGGTTCAAGTCATGCGCCAAAACAACTGTGGGAGCGAGCCTGTTTGCGAAGGCGGAGTGTCAGTCAACACACTGTTGAATGACGCACCGATTTCGCGAGCAGGCTCGCTCCCACAGGGGAACAGCGTTGTGCCGGAAGGCTTTTATCAGCCGCGATGACGCCCACGGAAGTAGTTGATCAGGCCTTGAGTCGAGGCATCGTCAGCCACGGTCTCGTCGCTGCCGACCAAGCGGTTGTAGACGCCTTTGCCCAATTCCTTGCCCAGTTCCACACCCCACTGGTCGAAGGCGTTGATGCCCCAGACCACGCTTTGCACGAACACTTTGTGCTCATACATCGCCACCAGGGCGCCAAGGCGACGCGGGCTGATGCGTTCGACTACCAAGGTGTTGCTCGGACGATTGCCCGGGATCACCTTGTGCGGCGCCAGTTTGCGCACGTCGTCTTCGCCCATGCCTTTGTCGCGCAGTTCGGCTTCGGCTTCCGGCAGGGTCTTGCCGAGCATCAGCGCCTGGCTCTGCGACAGGCAGTTGGCGTACAGCCACTGGTGATGATCGGAAACCGGGTTGAAGCTGACGATCGGCACGATGAAGTCGGCCGGGATCAGTTGGGTGCCCTGGTGCAGCAACTGGTGATAAGCGTGCTGACCATTGCAGCCGACGCCGCCCCAGATCACCGGGCCGGTATCGGTCGACACCGAGGTGCCGTCCTGACGCACGCTCTTGCCGTTGGACTCCATGTCCAGCTGTTGCAAGTGCTTGGTGATGTTGCGCAGGTAGTGGTCGTACGGCAGGATCGCGTGGCTTTGCGCACCCCAGAAGTTGCCGTACCAGACGCCGAGCAGGGCCAGCAGCACCGGCATGTTCTGTTCGAACGGCGCGGTCTGGAAATGCTGGTCCATGGTGTAGGCACCGGACAGCAGTTCCTTGAAGTTGGACATGCCGATGGCCAGTGCGATCGGCAAACCGATGGCCGACCACAGCGAGTAACGCCCGCCGACCCAGTCCCACATCGGGAAGATGTTTTCTTCGCGGATACCGAAGGCCACCGCTGCGGCGTTATTGCTCGACACAGCGATGAAGTGGCGATACAGCTCGGCTTCGGAACCGCCCTGCGCCAGGTACCAGGCGCGGGCGGCCTGTGCGTTTTTCAACGTTTCGAGGGTGTTGAACGACTTCGACGAAACGATGAACAGCGTGGTCTCGGCGCGCAGTTTCTGCGTCAGCTCATGGAACTCGCTGCCGTCGATGTTTGCCAGATAGTGGCAACGTACGCCTTTCTGCGCGTAGGACAGCAGTGCTTCGGACACCAGCTCAGGACCGAGGAACGAACCACCGATACCGATGTTGACCACGTCGGTGATCGGCTTCTCGGTGTAACCGCGCCACAAGCCATCGTGAATGCGGCCGACCAGATCGGTGATCTGGTTCAGCACCTTGTGCACTTCCGGCATCACGTTGACGCCGTTGACCGACAATTTGTCGCCGACCGGGCGGCGCAGGGCGGTGTGCAGTGCCGGGCGGCCTTCGGAGGCATTGACGATTTCGCCGTCGAACAGCGCTTTGATCGCGCCCTTCAGATCGACTTCATTGGCCAGGCCCACGAGCAGGTTGCGGGTCTCGGCGTTGATCAAATTCTTCGAATAATCGAGAAACAGACCGCAGCTGCTGAGGGTGAACTGATTGAAACGCTGCGGATCGGCGTTGAAGGCTTCGCGCATGCTGAAATCCTGCATGGCTTGGCGGTGGTCTTTCAACGCTTGCCAGGCGGGCAGAGCGGTAACGTCGTGAGGAGTGCGGTAGTACGCCATCGCTGCGGTTTTCCTTTTTACTTGAACGGCCTTTTGAACACGGTACAGATCAACCACGAGTTTTAGCGCATGGGATCAACTGCGTCGACACGAGATCTGGACACAGGGCGAATACAGTAAACCTCGCGCTGCGTTCTGTCTTGACTTTGTCTGACCAGATCCCTGTACTTTTTTAACATCCGCAGAGGAATCTGGCCGACAAACGGAGGTGCCCGGAAGACTTTCGCCCAACCGGCATGCACCGAAAACACATGTGGGAGCGAGCTTGCTCGCGAAGGCGTGGTGTCAGGCAACTTATAAGTCGCTGATACACCGCCTTGGCGAGCAGGCTCGCTCCCACAGGGAAATTCGTTGCTGCTTAAACCGGGCTATCGAGATTCAGGTGCAGGTTGTCGATCAACCGCGTGGTGCCGAGAAACGCCGCTACCAGAATCACCAGATCGCGATCCTCCGCCGTCGCCGGACGCAAGGTCAGACCATGACGGATTTCCAGATAATCCGGACGCAGCCCCGCTGATTCCAGCACCTGCAACTGCGCAGCGATCAGCGCCGGGTAATCACGCTCACCTTGCTTGATCGCTTCGGCAATGCTGCTCAGCACGCGATACACCACCGGTGCCACGGCGCGCTGATCTTCATTGAGGAAGCCGTTGCGCGACGACAGCGCCAGACCGTCCGCTGCACGCACGGTTGGCTCGCCGATGATCTGGATCGGCATGTTCAGGTCATGCACCAGTGCGCGGATCACCGCCAGTTGCTGGTAATCCTTCTGGCCGAAGATCGCCAGGTCCGGTTGGACCATGTTGAACAGCTTGCTGACTACGGTCGCCACACCTTCGAAGTGCCCCGGACGGCTGGCACCACACAGGCCTTCGGACAATTGCGGCACGCTGACCCGGGTTTGCCCGGCCATGCCGTCCGGGTACATCTCTTCAACCGTCGGCGCGAACAGCAGGTCGCAACCGGCTTCGAGGAGCTTTTCCTGATCGGCGGCGAGAGTGCGCGGGTATTTGTCGAGGTCTTCGCCGGCGCCGAATTGCAGCGGGTTGACGAAAATACTCGCGACCACGAAATCCACTCGCTGCGTAGCCTTGGTGATCAATGCGACGTGGCCGCTGTGCAGGTTGCCCATGGTCGGCACGAAGCCGATGCGCTTGCCTTCACTGCGCGCGCGGGCGACGGCGGCACGCAGTTCGCGTACGGTTTTGACGGTGTTCATGCAGAGAATCCGTGTTCGATGCCGGGAAACGTGGTGGCTTTGACTTCACTGACGTAAGCCTTCAGCGCGGCCTGGATGCTGTCCTGACCTTGCATGAAGTTCTTGACGAATTTGGGTACGCGGCCGCTGATCGACAGGCCGAGCATGTCGTGCAATACCAGCACCTGGCCGTCGGTAGCGTTGCCGGCACCGATGCCGATCACCGGAATGCCCACTGCCTGGCTGATTTCTGCCGCCAGTTCGCTCGGCACGCACTCGAGCAACAGCATGGCCGCACCGGCCTGCTCCAGCGCGATCGCATCGGCACGCATCTGCCGCGCCTGGTTCTCATTGCGGCCCTGCACTTTATAGCCACCGAGAATGTTCACTGCTTGCGGCGTCAGGCCCATGTGCGCGCACACCGGCACTCCACGTTCGGCGAGCAGACGGATCGACTCCGCCAGCCACAGCTGACCTTCGACCTTGACCATGTGCGCACCGGCCTGCATCAGCATGGCGCTGTTGTTCATGGTCTGTTCGAGGGTGGCGTTGGCCATGAACGGCAGGTCGGCGAGGATCAGGGCATCGCCATTGCCACGCTTGACGCTGGCGACGTGATAGGCCATTTCCGCCGTGGTCACTGGCAGGGTGCTGTCGTGCCCCTGCAGGACCATGCCGAGGGAGTCGCCGACCAGCAGCACTTCGACACCGGCCTCATTGCAGGCATGGGCGAAGGTCGCGTCATAGCAGGTCAGCATGGTGATTTTTTCACCTTTCTGCTTGAGGCTCTGGAGCGTGGTCAGGGTGATGGCTGGCATGTAAAAAATCCTCGTTCAGGCGCTCTGGAAACTGCTGCGAGTCACGCGCGTGATTCTTCATCTACTCAGGCGCACGGTCTTGTGTCGTGCTTTGAAAGGCCTGGATTGCGCCCGTTCATGCCGGGTTGGCGGCAGCGGGACGCCTATAGTCGTGATGAGCCAACAGGAAGTCAATTGCGTGTGTTACCGCCTTGTTACGCGGGCGGTGTTACCGGCGTTACTGATGCGATTCAGCGGCTTGGCGGGCCTGATTGGGGGGATTTTTGTCTGACAAAAACTGGAGATTGGCAGGTGACCTGTGGCGAGGGGATTTATCCCCGTTGGGTCGCGGAGCGGCCCCATGTTTGTATACGGCTTGGTCAGATTTGGGCCTGCTTCGCAGTCCAGCGGGGATAAATCCCCTCGCCACATAACCACATTTCACAGAAGATTTTTGTCAGGGCTGGGAGATGCGTTCGAGGCCGACGAACGGGCAGGCGGCCAGCAGGTCTGTCAGCGTGCGGCCATCGGCGAGACGCAGATCCTGCGGTGCCAGTTCAGCGAGGGGATAGAGAACGAACGCCCGCTCCTGAATCTGGTAATGCGGGACTTTCAGCCGTGGCTCGTCGATCAGGCGATCGCCGAACAGCAGAATATCCAGATCCAGGGTGCGTGGCCCCCAGCGTTCCAGACGTTCGCGGCCCTGAGCGTTTTCGATCGCCTGCAAGGCGTCGAGCAACTCGATCGGTGCGAGCGAGCTGTCGAGGGCGGCGACAGCGTTGGTGTAGCGCGGCTGGCCCGGCAACAGTGAATCGCTTTGATAAAAGGCTGAAACGCCGGCAAGACTCGTCTGCGGCAATTGCCCCAGCGCCGCGATGGCGCTGCGCAACTGGTCGGCCGGGTCAGCGAGGTTGCTGCCCAGACCAATGTAGATGCGTTCCATCGCTTACTCGCCCGTCGCGCTCGAGGCGCCGGCGCGCTTGCGCTTGGAACCGCCGCTGCGGCGACGTTTGCGTGGCGCGCCGCTGGTATCGTCACCCTTGCCGCTGAGGTCGCGGATCATGTCGCGACGCTCGCTGTCGTTGGCGTCCTGATAATCGGTCCACCATTCGCCGAGGCCATCGGTCTCCTCGCCGGCGCTTTCACGCAGCAGGAGGAAATCGTAGCCGGCGCGGAAGCGCGGGTTGTCCAGCAACAGATCGGCGCGTTTGCCACTGCGCCGTGGCAGGCGTTCCTGCATGTCCCAGATTTCGCGGATCGGCATGGTGAAGCGCTTCGGAATCGCGATGCGCTGGCACTGTTCGGCAATCAGCTCGTGAGCGGCTTCCTGCATCGCCGGAATCGGCGGCATGCCACGTTCCTGCAGACGCAACACGCGGGCCGGCAGTGCCGGCCAGAGCAGGGCGGCAAACAGGAACGCCGGGGTCACCGGTTTGTTCTGCTTGATGCGCAGGTCGGTGTTGGTCAGCGCTTCGCTGATCAAGGTGTGGGTGTATTCCGGATTGTATTCCAGCGCTTCGGCACTGGCCGGGAACAGCGGGGCGAACAGTTGCAGATCGACCAGCATTTCAAAGGTGATCGCGCCGTGCCCGGAGAGGAACAGCTTGAGCACTTCTTCGAACAGCCGCGCCGAAGGAATCTCGCGCAGCATCGGCGCCAGCTCACGGATCGGCTGCACGGTGTGCTTCTCGATGCCGAAGTTGAGCTTGGCGGCAAAACGCACGGCCCGCAGCATGCGCACCGGATCTTCCTGGTAACGCTGCTTCGGGTCGCCGATCAGACGGATCAGGTGATTGCGGATGTCGTGCACGCCATTGGCATAATCGAGAATGCGCTCGCTGACCGGATCGTAATACAGAGCATTGATGGTGAAGTCGCGGCGTTGCGCGTCTTCTTCCAGGGTGCCGTAGACGTTGTCGCGCAGAATCCGCCCGCTCTCGTTGCGCGAAGACTGGTTGCTGTCTTCCTCGTCTTCGTTGACCGGGTGATTGGCGCGGAAGGTCGCGACTTCAATGATTTCGCGACCGAAATGGATGTGCACCAGTTTGAACCGGCGACCGATGATCCGCGCATTGCGGAATTCGGCACGGACCTGCTCGGGGGTGGCGCTGGTGGCGACGTCGAAATCCTTGGGCGTGATGCCCAACAGCATGTCACGCACGCAACCACCGACCAGATAAGCCTGGTAACCGGCACCTTGCAGGCGTTCGACGATATTCACCGCATAGCGGCTGAACTGCGTTTTCTGCAGCGAATGTTGGCCGCTGTTGAGCACTTCAGGGGTGCTGCGGATGTGTTGCGTACGACGCACGGGAGTTCGGAATGACTGGAACAGCTTCTTCAGCATGGGATGCACTGTTTGAAGGAATGTTCGGCCATACCAAAAGAATGACCGCATGATGGGCGCAGATTCTAGCATTTAGTCGGGGGATGGTGTAGGACGCGGCAGATATGAGCTGCAAGCCCCAAGCTACAAGGGTCCAGCGAGGAAAACGGGGGAATTTCACGGAGGGGAGAAACTACAAGGGGAGCCGAAGCTCCCCAAGAAGTAGTTGCGTGCTCTTTTTATTATTGATTCGGGCTTCTTGTTTTTGTTGAGTGCCCTCGCCACGAAGCGTTTCCTTCGTGACCCTCCCAATCGGGAGCCAAGAGCAAACGGATTGCTTTGGTCGCTGAATTGCAGTGATCTGTCGATCCAACCAGTACAGGCTCTGTCTTAGGACAGTTTTTGTTGTTCTCGGCCTGGTCGTGGGGCAAGCCCCAAATACAACGCCTCTCCAAAAGAATCAGTTAGCTGCGCCTCTCGCCGTCTTGTTTTTATTGTGCGTGAGTCGATTCGTCTTATTTTTATTGTCTTGTGCATTGCTTGTTATTGTTCTTGTACCAAACATATAGCAGGGTGCGTGCCAACTTTTGCCAAGCCCAGTAAAACAAGGGGTTAGGTCGATATAACCGTTTTGCAGGGGCGAAAAAAAGCCGGGGTTTCGTTACCGATAACCCCGGCTTCTGTTACGTGAATCGACTGCGGTAACAGTTTTTTCACATTGTCATGCGTTACCCGCGCACGCGGTGGGTAACGCTCAGCTTTCGCTGGCGACCCCGGTCTTGCGTCGTGGAATGCCCAGACGCTGGCGGCGTTCCCACAGGCATTTGCGGCTGACGCCCAGTTTGCGTGCCAGTTCGGTCTCGGTCATGTGGTCCTGATGCTCGAGGACGAAGTGCTGGAAATAGTCTTCCAGCGACAGATCCTCGGTCGGCTCATGGCTGCTGTTGCTGGCGTTACCGCCGGTTTGCGGCGGCAGACCGATGAACTCGTCGTCTTCCAGATCGCTCAGCTCGATGTCGATGCCCAGCAGGTCGGCCGAAATCTCCGGGCTTTCGCTGAGAATCACCGCGCGCTCGACAGCGTTCTCCAGCTCACGCACGTTACCGGGCCACGAATAGTGCCGGATCGCCTGTTCAGCGTCGGCAGCGAATTTCAGGTCGGTGCGATTGATCCGCGCGCTCTGGCGAGCGAGGAAGGCATTGGCGATTTCGTTGACGTCGGCGCCACGCTCGCGCAGCGGCGGCAGCTTCAGGGCAATCACGTGCAGACGGTAATAAAGGTCTTCACGGAACTGGCCGATTTTCGCCAGGCTCTTCAGATCGCGGTGCGTTGCAGCGATCAGGCGCACATCGACTTTCTGCGACTGCACCGAACCTACGCGGCGGATCTCGCCCTCCTGCAGAACCCGCAGCAAGCGAGCCTGGGCTTCGAGGGGCAGTTCGCCGATCTCATCGAGGAACAGGGTGCCGCCGTCCGCCGCTTCGACCAGACCGGCGCGACCGGCGCTGGCGCCGGTGAACGCGCCTTTCTCGTGGCCGAACAGTTCGGACTCGATCAGGCTTTCCGGAATCGCCGCGCAGTTCACCGAGATCATCGGCGCCTTGGCGCGTTTCGACAGATTGTGCAGGGCGCGGGCCACCAGTTCTTTACCGGTGCCGGACTCACCCTGAATCAATACATTGGAATCGGTTGGCGCGACTTTGCGGATCTTGCTGTACAGGTCCTGCATCGGCGGGCAGGAGCCGATGATGCCAATTTCACCATTGCTGTTATCCACAGCGGCTTTGCCATTGCCGGCGGCAGGCTTGCTCGCCGTGGCTTCGCCGGCAGCTGGCGCCGACTGACGATCACGCAGGATCCGCGCAACCGCCTGGAGCATTTCATCGTGGTCGAACGGCTTGGCGATGTAATCGACTGCGCCCATTTTCATCGAGTCGACCGCCGAGCGCAGGCTGGCGTAACTGGTCATGATCAGCACCGGTGTGCCCTGGCCGAGCTTGATCAGCTCGGTGCCCGGAGCGCCCGGCAGGCGCAGGTCGCTGACGATCAGATCGAACGTAGGAATGGTGAAGCGTTCTTGTGCTTCCTGCACTGATCCGGCTTCGCTGACCTGGTACTGGTTGCGTTCCAGCAGGCGGCGCAAGGCGGAGCGGATAATGGTTTCGTCTTCGACGATCAAAATGTGCGGCATTGATTCGATACTCTCGACGGTCTCAGTTCACAGCGGACGTCGCTTCGACATGACGCGGTAAGGTCACCCGGATACGGGTGCCGCGTTGGCTTTTTACATCAGCCGGGCTGTCGATGGTGATTTGTCCATAATGCTCTTCAACGATGGAATAGACCAGTGCAAGGCCCAGACCGGTGCCTTCACCCGGATCCTTGGTGGTGAAGAAAGGTTCGAACAATCGGTCCATGATGCTCGACGGAATACCGCTGCCTTCGTCTTCGACGATCAGATCGACCGTGTGTTCGCCGGCTTCGCTCTTGACCCGTACCGCACTGTGCGGCGGCGAGGCGTCGCGGGCGTTGGAGAGCAGATTGATCAGCACCTGGGCGAGCCGTTGCGGGTCGCCTTCGACCCAATGATCGGGATCGCACAGGTTGTAGAACTGCACTTCGAAATTGCGCCGGTTCAGCGCCAGCAGGCCGATGGCATCCTGCGCGACTTCGGCCAGACACACCGGTTCGTCGTTGTGCTGATGACTGCCGGCATGGGCGAAGCTCATCAGCGACTGGACGATGCGCGAGACGCGTTTGGTCTGCTCGAGAATCTGCCCGCTGATTTCCGTCAGCTCGCCGTCGTCTTCGCGCTCTTCGCGCAGGTTCTGCGCCAGGCAGGCGATGCCGGTGATCGGGTTGCCGATTTCGTGGGCCACACCCGCTGCGAGTCGACCGATGCTGGCCAGCCGTTCGGAATGCACCAGTTTATCTTCGAGCATCTGCGTTTCGGTCAAATCCTCGACCAGTAACACCAGGCCACTGTTACCCGGGGCCAACGGCTCGTCGATTGCCGCTTTGTGCAGATTCAGCCAGCGGGTCTGACCATCGAGGGCCAGATGCTGTTTGTGCAAATGCTCGTCGGGCAGGTTGATGAAGCCTTGCAGCAGCTCTTTCCACGGGTTGGCGATGGTACTCAGACGCGAACCGACCACTCGCTGCGCAGCGATGCCGGTCAGCTCTTCCATGGCCTTGTTCCACATCAGGATCTCCTGATCCTTGGCCAGCGAGCAGACGCCCATCGGCAGTTCCTGCAAGGTCTGGCGGTGGTAGCGGCGCAGGGCGTCGAGTTCGGCGGCCAGGCCGGTGAGGCGCGAGTGGTAATCCTCGAGACGGCTTTCAATGAAGTGAATGTCTTCGGTGACGTAGTTTTCGCCGCCAGCCTTGTAGGGCAGGAAGGTTTCCACCATGTCCTGCGCAACGCTCGGACCCATCAGGCCGGACAGGTTGGCCTCGATGCGGTCGCGCAACCGGCGCAAGGCATACGGCCGGCGTTCATCGAAGGGCAGATACAAGTCGCGCAGCGCTTGCTCGACCTCCTTCTGCGCGGCCTTGGCACCCAGCGGCTTGGCCAGTTGCGTGGCGAACTCCTGCGGCGAAGCGGCGTGCAGTTCGCGGCGTTGCGGGCGGCGCACGTTGTCCACGGCGCAGGCTTCGGCGGCGCTGGCTTCTTCCGGGCTGGCGTTGGTGAACAGCGAGATCAGGGTGAACATCAACACGTTGGCGGCCAGCGAGGCGATGGCCGCCATGTGCCAACTGGTGTCGTCGAGCACGTAGATCATGTTCAGCAGCGGGATATAGAAACCCTGCAGATTGCCGACCAGCGGCAGCAGCATGGTCACCACCCAGACCGTGATCCCCGCCAGCAGACCGGCAATGAAACCGCGGCGGTTGGCGGTCGGCCAGTACAGCACCGACAACACCCCGGGCAGAAATTGCAGGGTCGCAACGAACGCGACGATGCCGAGGTTGGCCAGATCCTGTTCGACGCCGAGCATCAGGTAGAAACCGAAACCGGCCATGATGATCGCCACGATCAGCGCCCGACGGGTCCATTTCAGCCAGCGGTAGATGTTGCCTTCGGCCGGCGGCTGATAGAGCGGCAGCACCAGATGGTTCAGCGCCATGCCCGACAAGGCCAGGGTGGTGACGATGATCAGGCCACTGGCGGCGGACAGGCCACCGACGTAGGCGAGCAAGGCCAGCGGTTTGCTGTTGGCGGCAATGCCGATGCCGAGGGTGAAATATTCCGGGTCGGTGGTGGCGCCGAGTTTCAGGCCTGCCCAGAGAATCAGCGGTACGGCGAGACTCATCAGCAGCAGAAACAGCGGCAGGCCCCAACTGGCGCTGACCAGCGAGCGCGGGTTGAGGTTTTCCGTAAAGGTCATGTGATACATGTGCGGCATCACGATCGCCGAGGCGAAGAACACCAGCAGCAGCGTGCGCCACGGGCCTTCCTGCAACGGCGTGTGCAGGGCGGCGAGGGCCGTCTGGTTTTGCAGCAGCCACAGTTCGAGCTGTTGCGGGCCGTCGAACACACCATACAGCGCATACAGGCCAACGCCGCCGAGGGCGATCAGTTTGATGATCGACTCAAAGGCAATCGCGAACACCAGCCCTTCGTGTTTCTCGCGCGTGGCGATATGCCGGGAACCGAAGAAAATCGTGAACAGAATGATCAGCGCACAGAACGCCAGCGCCACGCGGCTCTGCACGCGTTCGCCGGTGAGGATGCCGATCGAGTCGGCCACTGCCTGAATCTGCAGGGCAAGCAATGGCAAGACGCCAATCAGCATGAAAATCGTGGTCAGCGCGCCGGCCCAGGTGCTGCGAAAGCGGAAGGCAAACAGGTCGGCCAGCGACGACAGTTGATAGGTGCGGGTGATCTTCAGGATCGGATAGAGCAGCACCGGCGCCAGCAGAAATGCACCGGACACGCCGAGATAGCTGGACAGAAAGCCGTAACCGTACTGATAGGCCAGGCCCACCGTGCCGTAGAACGCCCAGGCACTGGCGTAAACCCCCAGCGACAGGGTGTAGGTCAATGGGTGGCGAATGATCGCGCGCGGGATCATGCCCCGTTCGCTGACCCAGGCAACGCCGAACAGCGCCGCCAGGTACGCGGCGCTGATCAGGATCATCTGGGTCAGGCTAAAGCTCATCGGCATCTTTTTGGCTCTGCAGGATGAAGGTCACGACAATCAGGATCAGCCAGAGCAGATAAGGGCGATACCAGGCGCCCGTCGCGTCGATCCACCAATCCATGATGGCGGGGGAGAACAGGTAGATCCCGACGACCAAAAGCAGGACCAAGCGATAGATGTACATCCCGGCCTCTCTTTTTTATGCGCGTGCCCGAAAACGTGCGGCGATGGTAACGGATGGGCGCGCGACTGCAAGTGTCGTCATTGCAGTTGCGCTTCGGGCAGGGTCAGTGTGCGCGGGATCTTGGCAGCATCCCAATGTGCGCTGCCCCAGGCCAGCAGTTCGCGCGGCGAAGCGTGAGCCAGTTCGGTGCCGGGATGCTGCCCCAGCGCGCGCAAGGCCCGCAGCAGCAACGGCGTGGCCTGATCGGCTTCGAGCGGCGGCGAACGGTAGGACTTGCCGAGTTTGTTGCCGTCCGGCTGGGTGATCAGTGGCAGGTGCAGATAGCGCGGCTGTTTCAGGCCGAGCAGTTCTTGCAGGTACAGCTGACGCGGCGTCGAATCGAGCAGATCGGCGCCGCGCACAATATCGGTAATGCCTTGCCAGGCGTCGTCGAGCACCACCGCCAATTGATAAGCGTAGAGACCATCGCGCCGACGAATGACGAAGTCGCCGACGTCGCGGCCCAGGTGCTGACGGTATTCGCCCTGCACGCGATCGATGAAGTGGTATTCCAGCTCCGGCACGCGCAGGCGGATCGCGGCGTCGTGCTGATCATGCCCGGCATTGCGGCAAAACCCCGGATAAATCCCGTGATAGGGCTCCAGTTGTTTGCGCGAGCAGGTGCAGGCGTAGGCAAGGCCATGGTTGAACAGGCTGTCGAGCACTTCGGCGTAGGCAGCGTGCCGATCGCTCTGGCGGACCATTTCGCCGTCCCATTCGAAACCGTAGCTTTCCAGCGCCTTGAGAATCGCCGCTTGCGCACCGGGCTCTTCGCGCGGCGGATCGAGATCTTCCATGCGCACCAGCCAGCGCCCACCGACGGAGCGGGCGTCGAGGTAAGACGCCAACGCAGCGACCAGCGAACCGAAGTGCAGGTGGCCACTGGGGGTAGGGGCGAAGCGGCCGATGTAGGCGGGGGATTTGGCAGTCATGGAGGCGATAAAGGCTATTCAGAATTTAAGCAGGTTACCCCTGTGGGAGCGAGCCTGCTCGCGAAAGCTGTGTCAGTCATGAAAGAGAGTTATCTGAGAGGACGCTTTCGCGAGCAGGCTCGCTCCCACAGAGGCAGAAGCAGGTTCCGCGGGCAAAACACAGAAACAAAAACGGAGCGTTCACACGCTCCGTTTTTCGTTCAGGCCGAGATTACTTGCCGACCTGCTTTTCCTTGATTTCCGCCAGGGTCTTGCAGTCGATGCACAGATCCGCGGTCGGACGGGCTTCGAGGCGCTTGACGCCAATCTCGATGCCGCAGGACTCGCACCAGCCGTACTCTTCGTCTTCGATCAACTGCAGGGTCTTGTCGATTTTCTTGATCAGCTTGCGCTCGCGGTCGCGGGCGCGCAGTTCGAGGGAGAACTCTTCTTCCTGGCTGGCACGGTCGGCCGGGTCAGGGAAGTTGGCCGCTTCGTCTTTCATGTGATCAACCGTACGGTCGACTTCCTGCATCAAGTCCAGTTTCCACTTGTTCAGGATCTTGGTGAAGTGCGCGCGCATCGGAGCGCCCATGTACTCTTCACCCGCCTTCTGAACGTAAGGTTCGAAGCCGCTGATCGACGTTTGCTGCTGTTGCTTTGCTTGGGTGGGCATGAAATGGACCGCCTCTACTCTTGTAATCCATTGCGCAGGATTGCTCCATCACCGACACCTGCCGGCCCTGCGGCTGCAAGCGGGCGAACTTACCAGATCAAATCAGCCTGCGCTACTCCCGGATGTCGAGCCCCCGGCGGGTGGCGCTTGCAGATGTCTGACAAGCCGTGTCTGTGGGAAGGGAGACCTGTTCAATCACTGATTTTAGTCAATCCTGGAGCGTACGTTCAGATCGTTACGGTCCAGCGTTCTTGAGGCTGTGACCTTCACGGGTTCTCGCTCGTTCCGGCAGACAGGTAGAATCGTCTCTTTTTTCCGTCGAAGGCATTCCAATGGCCCCCTACAGTGCGCGCAGTCGTGCGATCGAACCGTTCCATGTGATGGCGCTGCTGGCGCGGGCCAATGAATTGCAGGCCGAAGGCCACGACGTGATCCATCTGGAAATCGGCGAGCCGGACTTCACCACCGCCGAGCCGATCATTCGCGCCGGACAAGCGGCGCTGACGGCGGGCAAGACCCGCTACACCGCCGCCCGTGGCATTCCCGAACTGCGCGAGGCGATCGCCGGTTTCTACCAATCGCGTTACGGCCTGAATATCGACCCACGGCGGATTCTGATCACGCCGGGCGGCTCCGGCGCGTTGTTGCTGGCCAGTGCCCTGTTGGTCGATCCGGGTAAACACTGGCTGCTCGCCGACCCCGGCTACCCGTGCAATCGGCATTTCTTGCGGCTGGTCGAAGGCGCGGCGCAATTGGTGCCGGTCGGGCCGGAGGTGCGTTATCAACTGACCCCGGATCTGGTGGCGCGGCATTGGGACCACGACAGTGTCGGCGCCCTCGTCGCTTCGCCGGCCAACCCGACCGGAACCCTGCTGACCCGCGATGAACTGGGCGGATTATCCACAGCTATCAAGGCCCGGCACGGGCACTTGGTGGTGGATGAGATCTACCACGGCCTGACCTACGGCACTGATGCTGCCAGTGTGCTGGAAGTCGATGACGGCGCTTTTGTCCTTAACAGTTTCTCCAAGTATTTCGGTATGACCGGTTGGCGCCTGGGCTGGCTGGTGGCGCCAGACGCGGCGGTCAGCGAATTGGAAAAGCTTGCGCAGAACCTCTACATCAGCGCGCCAAGCATGGCGCAATACGCTGCGCTGGCCTGTTTCGAGCCCGCCACCATTGCGATTCTCGAAGAGCGCCGCGCCGAGTTTGCGCGCCGTCGCGATTTTCTCCTGCCGGCGCTGCGTGAACTCGGTTTCAACATTGCCGTTGAGCCTGAAGGTGCGTTTTATCTGTACGCCGATATCAGCCGTTTCGGCGGCGATGCCTTCGCGTTCTGCCGGCATTTCCTCGAAACCGAGCACGTCGCCTTTACGCCGGGACTGGATTTCGGTCGTTATCAGGCCGGTCATCACGTGCGCTTCGCTTACACACAAAACCTCGCACGTTTGCAGGCAGCGGTGGAGCGCATCGCGCGCGGCTTGAAGAGCTGGCAAGGCTGATGCGCTTTTATCCTGCTCTGGAAGAAGCGCGGCTGATTCGACGTTACAAGCGTTTTCTCGCTGATATCGAGACCGTTAGCGGCGAGTTGCTGACCATTCACTGTCCGAATACCGGTTCGATGCTCAATTGCCAGGTCGAGGGCGGGCAGGTCTGGTTCAGTCGCTCCAATGACCCTAAACGCAAGTTGCCCGGCACTTGGGAAATTGGCGAAACCCCGCAGGGCCGGCTGTTTTGCGTCAACACCGGGCGCGCCAACGGTTTGGTCGAAGAAGCCTTGCACGCTGGGGTGATTACCGAGTTGAACGGCTTTACCGCGTTGAAGCGTGAGGTTGCCTACGGACAGGAAAAAAGCCGCATCGACTTCCGCCTCGAATACCCCAGCGGCCCGGCGTATGTCGAAGTCAAAAGCGTCACCCTCGGCTTCGACGGCACGGCGGTGGCGGCGTTTCCCGATGCGGTGACCCAGCGCGGCGCCAAACATCTGCGCGAGCTGGCGCATCTGGCGCGCGACGGCATTCGGGCGGTGCAGTTGTACTGCGTGAACCTCACCGGCATCGATGCCGTGCGCCCGGCCGAGGAAATCGATTGGGCTTACGCCGAGGCGCTGCGTGAGGCGGTCGCGTGCGGTGTCGAGGTGTTGGCGTATGGCGTGCGCCTTGACCATGAAGAGATGGTCATCGATCGCCGACTCGACGTGCGGCTCAACGGTTAAACGTCGATCCACACGCCTCGTGTATCTTCCCGGCATTCAATTGCCGTGAGTGACTGCCCGGCGCAGGGGCCGGCGACGCATTCGCCGTTCTCGATCAGAAACAGTGCGCCATGGGTGGCGCACTGGATCAGACTGTTGCTGGGGTCGAGAAACTGGTCGGGCTGCCATTCCAGCCCGACGCCGCGATGCGGGCAGCGATTGAAGTAGACATAGACCTGCCCGCCACGACGCACGGCGAAAAGCTTTTTGCCTTCAATTTCGAAACCGCGACTGCCGGCTTCGGCCAGATCACTGCCGGCGCAGAGAAACTTCATGGCTATCCTCTAATGTCCGCTCGTGTCTGGATATGTCCGAGCTTGACGTTCAAATGCAAACAATTATCAAATGGCGACCTTCTCCCACAGGGAGTCTGGCCGTTGCCGAGGATACTTGGCTCGCTGCGCCGATGCCCGGGAAACCTTGTTCAAGGAAGCTGTGTATGCGCCTGAAAACCCGCGTTGCCGTGCTGTGCGCCGGCCTTTTGCTCTGCCATCAGGCGGCTGCGGCGGATTTACCGCAACGCTGGGTCAGCGCCGGTGGCGCGCTGTCGGAATGGGTCAGCGCACTGGGCGGCGAGTCGAAGCTGGTGGGGGTCGATACCACCAGCCAGCATCCCGAATCGTTGCAGGCGCTGCCGAGTATTGGTTATCAGCGCAGCCTGTCGGCCGAAGGCATCTTGAGCCTGCGTCCGGACATTCTGATCGGTACCGAAGAAATGGGGCCGCCGCCGGTTCTGGCGCAAGTCAAAGCAGCCAAGGTACAGGTCGAGTTGTTTTCAGCCCAGCCTGATCTGCCGACGCTGGAAAAGAATGTCACTCATCTGGGCCAGTTGCTCGGCGCACAAAGCCAGGCGGCGCAGCTACTGCAGAGTTATCAACAGCAACTCCAGGCGCAGACAGTGCGAGTTGCCCAAGTGCAAACCACACAGAAAGCCCCCGGTGTGTTGCTGTTGCTCGGGCACGCCGGCGGCAAGCCGTTGATCGCCGGCAAGGACACTGCCGCCGACTGGTTGCTGCAACAGGCTGGCGGGCACAACCTTGCGACGCATACCGGCTACAAACCGTTTTCTGTCGAATCCCTCGCCAGCCTCGATCCCGAAGTGCTGGTGTTCGCTGACCGAGCATTGACCGGCGAGGCGGCAAAAGCCGCGTTGTTCAAGGAAAACCCCATCCTCAATTCCAGCCGCGCGGCCAAGAGCGGGCGGGTGATGGAGCTGGACCCGACGCTGCTGGTGGGCGGTCTCGGGCCACGGTTGCCGGCTGCTTTGCAAACCCTGACGGACGGTTTCTACCCGGCCAAGGGCGGCCAATGACCACACAGGTCAAACCCCGTGGCTTGTTCATCGGCCTGACATTGCTGTGTTTGCTGGCGATCTGGCTGTCGCTGGCATTGGGGCCGGTGAGCCTGCCGTTGTTCGATACCCTGCGCGCGGCGCTGCGTCTGATCGGCGTGCCGCTGGCGCCGGAAGGTCTGGAGCAGGCCGAGCTGATTCTCGGCCAGATCCGCCTGCCGCGAACCTTGCTCGGCTTGGCTGTCGGTGGCGTGCTGGCGCTGTCCGGCGTGGCGATGCAGGGTCTGTTTCGTAATCCGCTGGCGGACCCGGGGCTGGTCGGGGTGTCCAGTGGCGCGGCACTTGGCGCGGCGATTGCGATTGTCGGCGGCTCGTTCTTTGGCGGCCTGCCGGAGTGGTTCGGGCCGTATCTGTTGTCGGTGTGCGCGTTTCTTGGCGGGCTCGGGGTGACGGCGCTGGTCTATCGGCTGGGCAGGCGCAACGGTCAGACCCACGTGGCGACCATGTTGCTGGCCGGTATCGCGCTGACGGCGCTGGCCAGTTCGGCGGTCGGTCTGTTCACTTACCTGGCCGATGACGCCACGCTGCGCACCCTGACATTCTGGAACCTGGGCAGCCTCAACGGCGCCAGTTACGCGCGGCTGTGGCCACTGCTGATCATCACCATCGGCGTGGCGCTGTGGTTGCCGCGTCGGGCCAAGGCATTGAATGCCTTGTTGCTCGGTGAATCCGAGGCCGGTCATCTGGGCATCGATGTCGAACGGCTCAAGCGCGAACTGGTGTTCTGCACCGCGCTGGGTGTCGGCGCGGCGGTGGCCGCTGCGGGCATGATCGGTTTTGTCGGGCTGGTGGTGCCGCATCTGGTGCGCCTGCTGGCCGGCCCCGATCACAAAGTGCTATTGCCAGCCTCGGTGCTGGCGGGTGCGAGCCTGTTATTGCTCGCCGATCTGGTGGCGCGCCTGGCGCTGGCGCCGGCGGAGTTGCCGATCGGCATTGTCACCGCGTTTATCGGCGCGCCGTTCTTCCTTTATCTGCTGCTGCGAGGGCGTGCCTGATGTTGTCTGCGCACAATCTGCATGTCCGCCGTGGCCGCAAAGCAGTGCTCAGTGGGGTCACGCTGCAACTCGAACCCGGCGAGGTGCTTGGGGTGCTGGGGCCGAACGGCGCCGGGAAAAGCACGTTGCTTGGCGCCTTGTGCGGGGAGTTGCTTGCCAGTGACGGCAACGTTTCGCTCGATGGTCAGGCATTGAGCTATTGGAGCGGAACACAGCGGGCACAACGACTGGCGGTGTTGCCGCAGGTGTCGACGCTGGATTTTGCCTTCGCCGTCGAAGAGGTCGTCGGCATGGGCCGTTTGCCGTACCAGACCGGGCGCGTACGTGATGACGAAATCGTCGCGGGAGCGCTGGCCGCCGCCGATGCCGGGCACCTGAGTGGGCGCAGCTATCTGGCGTTGTCAGGTGGCGAGCGTCAGCGCGTGCATCTGGCGCGGGTGCTGGCGCAACTCTGGCCGGGTCAGGCCGGGCAAACCTTGTTGCTCGACGAACCGACATCGATGCTCGATCCGCTGCATCAGCACACCACCTTGCAGGCGGTGCGCGAGTTCGCCGATCGCGGCGCGGCGGTACTGGTGATCCTGCATGATCTGAATCTTGCGGCGCGCTATTGTGATCGCGTGCTGTTGCTGGAGGAGGGGCGCCCGGTTGCGCTGGATACCCCGCAGCAGGTTCTGCGTCCGGATACGCTCAGAGCGGTGTTCGGCCTGGAGGTTTTGGTGCAACCGCACCCGGAGCGTGGGCATCCGCTGATCATCGCCCGCTGATCAATCATCGAGGTGTCGCATGCGTGGATTGTGGTTGTTGGCACTGGTGTTGCTCGCGGGGTGTCAGCACGTGGCGGCTCCACCGGTGGGCGGCGATATCCGCGATCTGCGCAGCGGCGAGATGCTCACCGCGCAGCAACTGCTGGTGCGTCTCGCTGAACCTGAGCGTTTGATCATCGGTGAGCAGCACGACAATGCCGATCATCATGCTGCGCAATTGTGGCTGTTGCAGTCGCTGGGCGAGCGCCGGGCGCAAGGCAGTCTGCTGCTGGAAATGCTCACGCCGGATCAACAAGCGAAAGTCGATGCGCTGCGCCAGTCGAAGTCCGTCGCGGCTGATTTGCCTGCGGCATTGACCTGGCAGGAGGGCTGGGACTGGAATCTTTACGGGCCGATCGTGCGCTTCGCTCTGACACAGCCATATCCGCTGCTGGCGGCCAATCTCGATGACAGGGAAATCCGTGCGTTTTACCGAAATCCACCTGCGCTGAACGGTCCTCGCAGTAATGCGTTGTCCGTGCAGAACACGTTGCTTGGACAAGTCAGTGAATCCCACTGCGGCCTGCTGCCCGAATCACGGATGCCGGCGATGCTGGCAATTCAGCAACAGCGTGATCGACGCATGGCCGAACGCATGCTGGCGGCGCCAATGCCTTCGATCCTGCTGGCCGGTGCCTGGCATGCGCGCAAGGATGTTGGCGTGCCGCTGCATCTGATGGATCTCGGCGCTGGCAAGCCACCGATCGTATTGATGCTGGCCGAGCAGGGCGCTGCGGTAACGCCGGCGATGGCCGATTACGTCTGGTACACGCCGGCCACACCGAAGCCGGATTACTGCGAGCAGATGCGTCAGCAATTCGCCAAATGACTTTTCGGCAGGCAAAAAAAGACCCGGTAAAAAACCGGGTCAAATAACCGTGATTAGCCTGATGAGGAGATAATCTGAGAGTCCGAACCAAGGGCTTTTCAGAATATCGACTGATCTCGCGACCAGTTGTGATAATCATAGCGATTCTCATTACCGCGTCAACCGCTGTTTTTGCAAATCTGTAATTTAGTTTTGCGAGTGGTGGTGAGGCCCTGTGAATAAAGGGCTATGCGCTAGGTGCGCTGCGTCGTCAACTGCGTGATCTGGCGATTCAACTGTCCGATGCGTCGAGCCATACCCTCAATCAGGCCATGGGCGATCTTCGGATTGCTGCGAGTCATGCTCAAAAATTGATCACCGGGAATCAACATCACCGTGCTCGGCTCGGACGTCACCACCGAAGCGTTGCGCGGCTCGCCGGTAAACAACGCCATGGCGCCGAAAATCTCGTCCTTCGGCACGTCACCGACCTTGTGCCCGTCAACAAATGCCTCGGCGTGCCCGTCGATGATCACGAAGACATGATCCGCTGCATCGCCCTGTTGGATCAGCACGGCGCCGGCCTCGACCCGTTTGAAGCCGTTGGTGCTGCGGAACTCCCGGGGTTTCAACTCGGCCACAGCGTGGGCGAGCAGCGCCATTTGCCCGAGCAGATAGCTCAGAAGCTGCTCGGCTCGATCAGGGTCGGCATACAAATGCTGCAAAACCTCTGCGCGACCGTAGGGCAGCAGGCGCACAGTGCTGTCGCCGCATACGCGACAGTCGCTCCATTGCTCGCCACGTTGCAGACCGAGCAGATCACCTTCCTGCCAATAGAACAGAGGGCGGCCCGCGATGCAGCCATGCACAACGCCCTCGCTCAGCAAAAACAGCTGATCGTCCGGCAACTGCGCAAACAAATCATCCGTGGCCTCCAGTTCGACAACAGGCGCACACGGCGACAAATCCTGTAGCCATTGCCCGGGAAGACTCTGCAAGCGATTGATCAATACGTCGGCGTGCGCCGACTGTTCCCCCAGCAAATACATGGCGTCAGCGCCTGTTCAGTTTTTATGGCGCGCAGAAATGGCTTCGAGCTGCTTGTTCAAGGCGTCCTTGCGCTCGGCAGGGATGTCGTTCCAGTGCACGTCCATCAACGCCCCTTCGATCGCATACAACAACACCTTTGAAGCGCGAAAGCCTCGAGTACGCACGGCCCGGTAGGCATCCACTGCACCGAGGCGACGCAAGTCCGAGGCGCTGTGGATGCCCACGGCATGCAGCCATTGCGCCGATGTCTTGCCAAGATTTTTCAGGTGTTGCAGTTCATCATTCATCAAGCCTCCTTGCGACGGCCGAATGGTGCGTGGGCGAGCTTCTCAGCAGTGTAGCCATCAGTAGGAAAAGCGTGGTTGTTTGGTCGGATTCGACGCAAAAGCTTCTAAGAAAGGGGGGTAAAGGACCTGCGAACGCAGAGGGAAGGGAGGTAAACGATTATCAATGTGGGAGCGAGCCTGCTCGCGAAGAGGGCGTATCAGACACAATCAATATCGACTGACACTACGCCGTCGCGAGCAGGCTCGCTCCCATAGGGGCAAGGCGTGGTGTCAGGAAGATTTCCGGATATCAGCGAGTGCGATAGCGCAATCGTGTACCGAAATTCATTGACATCAGGATCTCGTCGGCACTCAGCTCCGGCGGAAAGTACGCACCGGAAATCTGTGCATGGGCCAGGCTGGCGCCTTCGAGCGAAGCCTTGCGGAAATCGATGCCACGCAAATCGGCGGAGCGGAAATACGCATCCCGGAAATCCACGTTATCGGCGTTCAGTTCACGCAGGTCGAGGCCACGGAAATCGCCGCCGACCATGTCGATCAGACCATCCTGTGGACGTTCTTTGTTGAAGCCTGCAACGTCATCTTTGTGCAGCAGGGCGTAAAGCGGAGTGTCGAGCAGTTTAGGCTGGCTCATGTCAGATCACCTGTTGGTTTTATGACGCCAGTATAGTGCCACTATTTGCCGGCCGTGAAGCGAGCGAGGGCTTCACGGCCGAAATAGTTTTTTACAGGCCCGGCAGGCGCTGACGGATCTGCGCAACCACGGTGTCCAGCGTGCCGGATTCATTGGTCTGCACGCGTTTGCTGCGCAGAATCTCCTCCGGGGTCAGCGCTTCGCGATTGGCCTGCTGCGCTTCGATCACTGCCAGGGTGGCGTCGGACGGATCCTTCTGATCGGCCTGGCGCATCGCCAGCCAGCTCTCGATCACGGCTTGCGGGGCGTTGCAGTCGAGGATCAGGAACGGCGTGCCGGTGGCTTCGGCAATCTTCGCCGCGTTGTCGCGCTGTTCACGCTTGAGGTAAGTCGCGTCGATCACCACCGGGAAGCCGGCGTGCAGGATCACCTCGGCGATTTCATGCAGACGTGCGTAGGTCGCGGTGCTGGCGTCGGCACTGTAAATGCCGGCCTGCACGTCGTTGGCAACGGTCTGCTCACCGAACAGGCGCTTGCGCTCGACATCGGAACGCAGGCGAATTGCGCCCAGCGCTTCGACCAGGCGCATGGCCACATGGCTCTTGCCGACTGCGGAAACACCGTGGGTAATGGCCATGAAGCGCGAAGGAATGGTGCTGTAGCTTTCCGCCAGGTTGGCGTAGTTGCGGTACTGGCGCAGGGTGGTGGCGCGCTGCACCGCAGTCGCGTCCGCCGGCATGCTGAACAATGCCACCTTGGCCCGCACCAGCGCGCGGTAGGCTTTATAGAAGTTCAGCACTTCCAGGCCCTCATAGTCGCCGGTCAGTTCCAGATACTGGCTGATGAGGCGACGCGCCAACGATTTCAGGCCACGGTCTTCCAGGTCCATGGCGAGGAAGCCGGTGTCGGCCCAGACATCAGTGAAACGGAATGGCTCGTTGAACTCGATGCAGTCGAAGATCACCACATTACCGTCGATGACCGTGGCGTTGCCCAAATGGATGTCGCCGTGGCATTCACGGGTGAAACCTTGCGTCTTGCGCTGGGCGAACAGGGGCTTGAGGCGCTCGAAGCTGCTTTCGGCCCAGGCTTTCAATGCCTCAAGTTGCAGCAAATCGTTCTTGTCGCTGAGGAACGGCAGGATCTGCTCGAAGTTTTGCGCGACCGGCGCCATCACGCTGTCCGGCGTGCCGGCGTCGTGTTCGGCCGGGACTTTCGGGGCGTTGAGATGGAAATGGGCGATCTGTTCGGCCAACGCATCGATGTGCTGAGTGGTCAGTTCGCCATTGGCTTGCAGGGTGCTGAGCAACCCGCTCTGCGGGAACTGGCGCATTTTCAGCACGTATTCGATAGCCGGGCCGTCGCCGCCCAGTTGTGGTGCTTCGACGCTGCCGGTGATCGGCAACACGTCGAGATACAAATCAGCGGTCAGACGCTGGTTCAGACGCAGCTCTTCAGCGCAGAAATGCGCACGTGCGTCGAGGCTGGTGAAGTCGAGGAAGCCGAAATTCACCGGCTTCTTCACTTTATAGGCAAAGGGGCCGGTGAGAATCACCCACGAGATGTGGGTTTCGATGACCTGAAACCCTTCGACGGGATGCGGGTAGAGGGCCGGGTTTTGCAGGGCAGCGATCAGGGACTGGCTCACGGGCGATCCTTCAGAGGCGGGGGAATTCGAGGCGGCCATTATGGCTGCTTGCCCGCCTGACGCAAACCTCCGAGCGTGCCTGTTGAGGATCGATAAAGTGCGTATAATCCGCCGCCATGACTCGATCCCGATCCCCCCGTACCAAGAAAAAACCACCAGCCAAGGGCCTCAGCCCATGGTTGAGCTGGGCCATTAAACTCAGCCTGGTCGGCCTTGTAGTGCTGGCCGGCTTTGCCGTTTACCTCGATGCCGTGGTGCAGGAGAAGTTCTCCGGCAAGCGCTGGACCATCCCGGCCAAGGTGTACGCGCGCCCGCTTGAGCTGTTCGTCGGACAGAAGCTCAGCAAGGACGATTTCCTCACCGAACTCGATGCCCTCGGCTATCGCCGCGAAGCCGTGAGCAATGGCCCCGGCGCCGCCGCCGTCAGCGGCAATACGGTTGACCTGAACACTCGTGGCTTCCAGTTCTATGAAGGTCTGGAAAAGCCGCAGCCAGTGCGTGTGCGCTTCTCCGGCGACTACGTCGCCGAACTGTCCTCGACCAACGGTTCGAAACTGTCGGTGGTGCGCCTCGAGCCGCTGATGATCGGCGGCATTTACCCGAAAAATCTCGAAGACCGCATCCTGATCAAACTCGATCAGGTGCCGCCGTACCTGCTCGAAACCCTGATCGCCGTCGAAGACCGCGACTTCTACAGCCACTGGGGCGTGTCGCCGAAATCGATCGCCCGCGCCGTGTGGATCAACACCTCCGGCGGCAAGATGACCCAGGGCGGCAGTACGCTGACCCAGCAGTTGGTGAAGAACTTTTACCTGACAAGCGAACGCAGCCTGACCCGCAAGCTCACCGAAGCGATGATGGCGTTGCTGCTGGAACTGCATTACGACAAGAAGGAAATTCTTGAGGCCTACCTCAACGAAGTCTTCGTCGGTCAGGATGGCCAGCGTGCGGTGCACGGTTTTGGTCTGGCCAGTCAGTTCTTCTTCGGCCAGCCATTGTCCGAGCTGAAACTGCATCAGGTTGCGATGCTGGTCGGCATGGTCAAGGGACCGTCCTACTACAACCCGCGCCGCAACCCGGAACGCGCGCTGGAGCGGCGCAATCTGGTCCTCGACGTGCTGGCGCAGCAAGGCGTGGCAACCCCCGAACAGGTCGAAGCGGCGAAGAAAATGCCGCTCGGTGTAACGACTCGCGGCAAGCTCGCCGACAGCTCGTTCCCGGGCTTTATCGACCTGGTCAAACGTCAGTTGCGCGAAGACTACCGCGACGAAGACTTGACCGAAGAAGGCCTGCGCATCTTCACCAGTTTCGACCCGATTCTGCAGATGAAAGCCGAAGCCTCGGTCAACGACACATTCAAGCGTCTGGCCGGGCGCAAGGGCTCGGATGACGTCGAAGCGGCGATGGTCGTGACCAACCCGGAAACCGGTGAAGTCCAGGCGATGATCGGCAGCCGTCAGGCCAGTTACGCCGGTTTCAACCGCGCACTCGATGCGGTACGCCCGATCGGCTCGCTGATCAAACCGGCGGTGTATCTGACCGCGCTGGAGAAACCGAGCCAGTACACGTTGACCAGTTGGCTGTCGGACGATCCACTGTCGGTCAAGGGCGCCAACGGTCAGGTGTGGAAACCGCAGAACTACGATCGCCGCTCCCACGGTACAGTGTTCCTCTATCAGGGCCTGGCGCATTCCTACAACCTGTCGACCTCGCGTCTGGGCCTGGAAGTCGGCGTGCCGAACGTGCTCAAGACCGTAGGTCGTCTGGGAGTTACCCGTGAATTCCCGGCGTTCCCGTCGATGCTGCTCGGTGCTGGCGGTATGACGCCGATCGAAGTGGCGACCATGTACCAGACGCTGGCCAACGGTGGTTTCAATACGCCGATGCGCGGCATTCGCAGCGTGCTGACCGCCGAGGGCGAGCCGCTCAAGCGTTATCCGTTCCAGATCGAACAGCGCTTCGACCCTGCCTCGATTTACCTGATCCAGAACGCCATGCAGCGGGTGATGCGTGAAGGTACCGGCAGTTCGGTTTATAACGTGCTGCCCAAGACCCTGACACTGGCGGGCAAGACCGGTACCAGTAACGATTCGCGCGACAGCTGGTTTGCCGGTTTCAGTCAGGATCTGCTGGCAGTGGTCTGGCTCGGCCGCGACGACAACGGCAAGACGCCGTTCACCGGGGCCACCGGTGCGTTGCAGGTCTGGACCAGTTTCATGCGCAAGGCCGATCCGCTGCCGCTGGACATGCCGCAGCCGGACAACGTCGTGCAAGCGTGGGTCGATTCGCGCACCGGCCAGGGTTCCGATGCCAACTGCCCCGGCGCGGTACAGATGCCGTATATTCGCGGCAGCGAGCCGCCACCCGGCGCCGCGTGTGCAAGCGAAACACCTGCCTCGCCGGAATCGGTGATGGACTGGGTCAAGGGCTGGATGAATTAAGCAAAGAGGGTTTCAAGTGAACAAGTGGTTGATTCCAGCGGTGACCGCCGTGGCTTTGCTCAGCGGCTGCTCCACCGTACAGCGTGGTTCGATTCCGGTAGTGGATTCGGGTACGGCCGTGTCCAATAGCGAACGCATCGGCGCCAATGGCGGTTTCCGCCAGACCACGGTCAAGCGCCCGGCGCAGGGCCAGACTCAGGCGATTCCGCAAGGCGATACCGGCGTGGTGGTGATGGTGCCGGGCGGCGGTGCTGCGGTGTCAACACCGATCAGTTCTTCGCCGATCGTCCCGGGGCCTGCATCTGGCGGTATCACGTCGGGGCCGTATAACCCATCGGCGGTTGAGTCGGCGCCGATCAACTCCGGCAGCTACAGCATGCCGTCGACGCCAAGTGGCATTCCTTCGGCCAGCAGCGGTGGCGGGCTGTCGGCGGATGAGCAACTGGACGGTCCGGTACTCGCCTTGCTGACCACCGCGCAACAGCAGCAGGCCGGCGGCGACCTCAACGGTGCCTCTTCCAGCCTGGAGCGGGCGCAACGTGTCGCCCCCCGGGAGCCACAAGTGCTTTACCGTCTGGCGCAGGTGCGCATGGCCCAGGGCGATGCGCCGCAAGCCGAGCAGTTTGCCCGTCGTGCGCTGACCATGGCCAACGGTCGTCCGGATCTGCAAGCCAGCCTGTGGGAAATCATCGCTCAATCTCGTGAGAAACAAGGCGATTCCGCCGGCGCCGCGCTGGCCCGTCAGAAGGCCAAGGTTTCCCTGTGATGGACGTGCGTTTCCCGAAAATCGCCGATCAGCTGTTGTTGATTGAACGCGAGCTGCGCACCCAGGGCTGGTGGGATGAGGTTCAGCCGTCGGTCGAAGCCCTGAGCAGTGTCGAGCCGTTTTCGGTCGACACGCTGGACTTCGAGCAATGGCTGCAATGGATCTTCCTGCCGCGCATGAAGATGATCCTCGAACAGGATCTGCCCTTGCCGAACGCCTCGGGCATTCAGGAAATGGCGGAAATGGTCTTCGCCCAGCGCAACCTTGGCGGCAAGGATCGGCAGTTGCAGGTGCTGCTCAAAGAGTTTGACCTGCTGATCACTGCCTCCCGCTGAGCGCGGTTGTGTAGGAGCTTTGTAGGAGCTGCCGAAGGCTGCGATCTTTTGATTTTAGACGAGCAGGATCAAAAGATCGCAGCCTCGTTGCACTCGTCAGCTCCTACAAGTTCCGACGTAGCGATTACGAGCAATTCTCGGCAATCTGCTTCTTCGCTTCGACGATGCGTTCCTGACGCTGTGTATCGTCGAGCCTGCGCAAATCCCCCTCGACCTCCTCACGCAAGCGCGGATTGTTCTGCAGTTGCGCCAGGTTCGTGCGTGCCTGTTCGCAAAAGGCCTTGAGCTGCGCCTGCTGCTCGGCGACCTGTTTCTTCACCTTGGCATCAATGGCTTTCTGATCGCCGAGTACGCCGCCGCCCGGCAGCGGCGCGGCTTTCGGCGCGGGTGAGGAGGGCGTTTGCAGGGTCGTCGCCGGTTGGCCCTGCGGCGGTTGTGCATCGAAATGTGTGACGCCTTGGGCATCGACCCATTTGTAGATTTGAGCGGCCGAGCACCATGGGCTGAGACCGATCAGCAAAGTGAGGAGGAGCGTTCGCATGCTGATTCCTTGGCAAAAATGCGCAATTGACGCTAACAGAGTAGCGCTTTTCAGGTTTTTTCTTGCGTTCTCATGTGCTTACCCACAATTAACCCCACAGACGACTTGACTTGCAGAGGGCGAAACAGAAGAATCCAAAGTCCGCTGTAGAGGGACTGCCAGAAGCAGACCCACTCGGTAGATCATGAGGCGCACATCCGCGCCGACCTGTTACACCCGCAACGCGTTACCTCGCGCTGGGTGGGAAAGGCCCGCAACACTTGGGACGATCCCAATACTTGCTCAGTCAGTGCTGACGTAGTCGGCGACCACCGTCGCTCATGCTCTGCCGAGAAGTAAACCTATTAAGACCCGCCCCTTTTTTGTGGACGGTATTCTGGCGTTTTAGAGGTGAACAACGTGGAGCTTTTATCTGGCGGTGAGATGCTCGTCCGCTTTTTGCGTGACGAAGGCGTCAAATATATCTACGGGTACCCGGGTGGTGCTCTTCTGCATGTTTACGATGCCCTGTTCAAAGAACCGGAAGTGACCCACATCCTGGTTCGTCACGAACAAGCGGCTACCCATATGGCTGACGGCTACGCCCGTGCCACCGGTAAAGCCGGCGTGGTATTGGTGACATCCGGTCCAGGCGCCACAAACGCCATCACCGGTATCGCCACCGCCTATATGGACTCGATTCCGATGGTGATCATTTCCGGTCAGGTGCCAAGCACCATGGTCGGCACCGACGCGTTCCAGGAAACCGACATGATCGGTATCTCCCGGCCGATCGTGAAGCACAGCTTCATGATCAAGCACGCCTCGGAAATCCCGGAAGTCATGAAGAAGGCCTTCTACCTGGCGCAATCCGGTCGTCCGGGTCCGGTCGTGGTCGACATCCCGAAAGACATGACCAATCCGGCCGAGAAATTCGAATACGTTTTCCCGAAGAAAGCCAAGCTGCGTTCCTACAGCCCGGCCGTTCGCGGTCACTCCGGGCAGATCCGCAAAGCAGCGGAAATGTTGTTGGCGGCCAAGCGCCCGGTGCTGTACTCCGGCGGCGGCGTGATTCTCGGCAATGGCTCCGCGCAACTGACCGAACTGGCGAAAATGCTCAACCTGCCGGTGACCAACACCTTGATGGGTCTGGGCGCCTTCCCTGGCACTGACCGTCAGTTCATCGGCATGCTGGGTATGCACGGCAGCTACACCGCGAACCTGGCGATGCACCATGCCGACGTGATCCTCGCAGTGGGCGCACGCTTCGACGATCGGGTGATCAACGGTCCAGCGAAATTCTGCCCGAACGCCAAAATCATCCACATCGACATCGACCCGGCGTCGATCTCCAAGACCATCAAGGCTGACGTGCCAATCGTGGGTCCGGTCGAGAGCGTCCTGACCGAAATGGTCGCGATCCTCAAGGAAATCGGCGAGACCCCGAACAAGGAGTCCGTGGCCAGTTGGTGGAAGCAGGTCGATGAATGGCGTGGCGATCGCGGCCTGTTCCCTTATGAAAAGGGCGACGGCAGCAAGATCAAGCCGCAGACCGTGATCGAAACCCTCTGCGAAGTGACCAAGGGCGACGCCTTTGTGACCTCCGACGTGGGTCAGCACCAGATGTTCGCTGCGCAGTACTACACGTTCAACAAGCCGAACCGCTGGATCAACTCCGGTGGTCTGGGCACGATGGGCTTCGGTCTGCCAGCCGCGATGGGCATCAAGCTGAGCTTCCCGGACGACGACGTTGCCTGCGTCACCGGCGAAGGCAGTATCCAGATGAATATCCAGGAGCTGTCGACCTGCCTGCAATACGGCTTGCCGGTAAAGATCGTCATCCTCAACAACGGTGTGCTGGGCATGGTTCGCCAGTGGCAGGACATGAGCTACGGCAGCCGTCACTCGCACTCCTACATGGAATCGCTGCCTGACTTCATCAAGCTGGCTGAAGCCTACGGCCATGTGGGCGTACGCATCACCGAATCGAAAGATTTGAAGTCGAAGATGGCCGAAGCGTTCGCCATGAAGGATCGCCTGGTGATCATCGATGTTGCGGTCGACACCAGCGAGCACGTCTACCCGATGCAGATCAAAGACGGCTCCATGCGCGATATGTGGCTGAGCAAGACGGAGCGTACTTAATCATGCGGCACATTATTTCCCTGCTTCTGGAAAACGAACCCGGCGCTCTGTCTCGTGTAGTCGGCCTGTTCTCGCAGCGCAACTACAACATCGAAAGCCTGACCGTGGCGCCGACCGAAGACCCGACCCTGTCGCGTCTGACGCTGACCACCGTGGGCCACGATGAAGTGATCGAGCAGATCACCAAAAACCTGAACAAGCTGATCGAAGTGGTCAAGCTGGTGGACCTGTCGGAAAGCGCTCACATCGAGCGTGAACTGATGCTGGTCAAGGTCAAGGCCACTGGCGCCCAGCGCGCCGAGATCAAACGCACTACCGATATCTACCGTGGGCAGATCGTCGATGTCAGCGCCAGCGTGTATACCGTTCAGTTGACCGGTACCAGCGACAAGCTCGACAGCTTCATTCAGTCCATCGGCACCGCATCGATTCTGGAAACCGTCCGTAGCGGCGTGACCGGCATTGCTCGCGGCGACAAAGTTCTCAGCATCTAAACCAAATTAGCGCATGGCCTGAACGGCCGGATATAAGGGGAAATTCATGAAAGTTTTCTACGATAAAGACTGCGACCTGTCGATCATCCAGGGCAAGAAAGTTGCCATCATCGGTTACGGCTCCCAGGGCCACGCTCAAGCGTGCAACCTGAAAGACTCCGGTGTCGACGTTACCGTCGGTCTGCGTAAAGGTTCGGCCACCGTTGCCAAAGCCGAAGCTCACGGCCTGAAAGTGACCGACGTTGCTTCCGCTGTTGCCGCTGCCGACCTGGTCATGATCCTGACCCCGGACGAGTTCCAGTCCTCGCTGTACAAGAACGAAATCGAGCCGAACATCAAGAAAGGCGCCACCCTGGCCTTCTCCCACGGCTTCGCGATTCACTACAACCAGGTTGTTCCGCGTGCTGACCTCGACGTGATCATGATCGCGCCGAAAGCCCCGGGCCACACCGTGCGTTCCGAGTTCGTCAAAGGCGGCGGTATCCCTGACCTGATCGCGATCTACCAGGACGCCTCGGGCAACGCCAAAAACGTTGCACTGTCCTACGCCGCTGGCGTCGGTGGCGGTCGTACCGGCATCATCGAAACCACCTTCAAGGACGAGACCGAAACCGACCTGTTCGGCGAACAAGCCGTTCTGTGCGGCGGTACCGTTGAACTGGTAAAAGCCGGTTTCGAAACCCTGGTTGAAGCTGGCTACGCGCCGGAGATGGCCTACTTCGAGTGCCTGCACGAACTGAAGCTGATCGTTGACCTCATGTACGAAGGCGGTATCGCCAACATGAACTACTCGATCTCCAACAACGCCGAGTACGGCGAATACGTGACCGGCCCGGAAGTGATCAACGCCGAATCCCGTCAGGCCATGCGCAACGCCCTGAAACGTATTCAGGACGGCGAATACGCCAAAATGTTCATCAGCGAAGGCGCAACCGGCTACCCTTCGATGACCGCCAAGCGTCGTAACAACGCCGCTCACGGTATCGAAATCATCGGCGAGCAACTGCGCTCCATGATGCCGTGGATCGGTGCCAACAAGATCGTCGACAAAGCCAAAAACTAAGTCGTCGTCTCTTGTACGAAAAACGCGGCCTAGGCCGCGTTTTTTCGTTTGGGCCGGTGCTTCTGGTATAAAGCTGCATCGTTTGTGGCCGAACTGTCGTCCTCAAGCCTCTGTCGAATTTTTTCCAAACCGTTGCAAGGTAATGTCCATGAGCGAACGTCCCGAAGAGCCGAACAAGGCTTCCGACGCCGAAAGCCTGCTGCCCATCGATGAACACATCGAAGAAGGGCACGACGCTGAAGGTCGTAAAGTCCGGCATCGTGGTATCTATCTGCTGCCGAACCTGTTCACCACTGCCAACCTGTTCGCAGGCTTCTATTCCATCATCAACTCGATGAGCGCGCAGGCCGCGTTGAGCGCCGGCGACTCGGTGAATGCGAGCAAGTATTTCGCCTTCGCTGCGATCGCGATTTTCGTGGCGATGGTGCTCGACGGTCTCGATGGTCGCGTGGCACGCATGACCAATACGCAAAGTGCTTTCGGCGCCGAGTATGACTCGCTGTCGGACATGGTCGCCTTCGGTGTCGCGCCGGCATTGCTGGCCTTCGGCTGGGCGCTGGGCGATATGGGTAAGGTCGGCTGGATGGTCGCTTTCATTTATGTAGCGGGTGCGGCGTTGCGTCTGGCGCGGTTCAACACCCAGGTTGGCACGGCGGACAAACGTTACTTCATCGGTCTGGCCAGCCCGGCGGCGGCAGGCGTTGTGGCCGGCATTGTCTGGGCGTTCAGCGATTACGGCATTCAGGGTTCGAAGATGTCGTTCCTGGTGGCGTTGATGGTGGCGGCGGCCGGCATGCTGATGGTCAGCAACATCAAGTACAACAGCTTCAAGGAGCTGGATCTCAAAGGTCGCGTGCCGTTCGTGGCGATCCTGGCGGTGGTGCTGGTATTCGCTGTCGTGTTCAGTGATCCGCCGCGCATTCTGCTGCTGGTGTTCCTCGCCTATGCGGCGTCCGGTCCGGTACAGTATCTATTGCGTCTTCGTCGTCACAAAAACGCCGAGTGATGTAATTTCCCGCATACTCCGCAGTCTATGGGTGCACCTGTCCTCCAAAGCTGCGGAGTTGTCATGTTGATCAAGATCCCCAAAGCATCCGACTGCCATGAGTCGGATGTCACGCCTGAAGCCATTTATCTCTCCCGTCGCCAATTGCTCGGCGCCACTGCTGCCGGTATTGCCGTGAGCAGCCTGCCACGCTGGGCCAGTGCCGCTGATGCCCCTCGCTACTCTGATGTTGAATCCGGCAAGGCTCCGGCCTGGTTTGCCGAAAAGCTTCCTTCTACTCAATGGGGTGCGGTCAACGTCAAGGACGAGGCGATCACGCCTTATAAAGACGCCACGAACTACAACAACTTTTATGAATTCGGTACCGGCAAGGGCGATCCCGCGAGGAACGCTGGCGACCTGAAAACCGAACCCTGGAGCGTGGTCATTGACGGGGAGGTGGGTAAGCCGGGGCGTTATGCGCTGGAAGACTTCATGAAACCGTATCAACTGGAGGAACGTATTTATCGTCTGCGCTGCGTCGAGGCGTGGTCGATGGTCATTCCCTGGATCGGCTTTCCCATCTCGGCCTTGCTCAAGCAGGTCGAGCCGACTTCCAAGGCCAAGTACATCCGCTTCGAAACCCTGCAGGATCCCAAGAGCATGCCCGGCCAGCGTTCCGGTTTTGCCTTGATCGACTGGCCGTACGTCGAAGGTTTGCGTCTCGATGAAGCGATGAATCCTTTGGCGATCCTCGCGGTGGGCATGTATGGACGCGAACTGCCGAACCAGAACGGCGCGCCTTTGCGTCTGGTGGTGCCGTGGAAGTACGGCTTCAAAAGCGTGAAATCCATTGTGCGCATCAGTCTGGTCAGCGAGCAGCCGAAGACCACTTGGCAAAGCATTGCTGCCGATGAGTATGGCTTCTACGCGAATGTGAATCCTACGGTCGACCATCCGCGCTGGACCCAGGCGCGCGAGCGGCGCTTGCCAAACAGTCTGTTCAAACCGAACGTGCGCGATACGCAGATGTTCAACGGCTACTCGGATGAAGTCGCTTCTTTATATACAGGGCTCGATCTGCGGAAGAACTACTGATGCGCTATCCGTTCTGGCGAGTGGGCGTGTTCATTGCTGCGGCGTTCTGGCCATTGCTGTGGATCTATCAGGCTTTCGCCGATCTGCTCGGGCCTGATCCGGGCAAGGTGCTGGTTGATCGTCTCGGGCTTGGCACGCTGGTGTTTCTGTTGATTACGCTGAGCATGACGCCGTTGCAAAAGCTGAGCGGCTGGGCGGGGTGGATCGCGGTGCGCAGGCAGTTGGGGCTTTGGTGTTTTGCTTATGTGACGCTGCATCTGTTCAGCTATATGGCGTTTATCCTTGGGTTCGACTGGTCGCAGTTGGGTGTTGAGCTACGCAAGCGGCCTTACATTATTGTCGGTGCACTGGGCTTTCTCGGATTGCTGATACTGGCAGTGACGTCGAATCGTTATAGTCAGCGTCGTTTGGGTGCTCGCTGGAAGAAGCTGCATCGCTTGGTTTACGTGATACTTGGGCTGGGTTTGCTGCATATGCTCTGGATCGTGCGGGCTGATCTGGAGGAGTGGGCGATTTATGCCTTTATAGGTGGTGTGCTTTTGCTGCTTCGTCTACCGCCGGTGATGAGACGAATCCCGCGTTTACTGGGTAAAAAGCAGAATCTGCAAGAAAAGCGAAATTAACGGTTGACGGCAGATTCCAGAGGTCTATAATTCGCCCCACTTCCGGCGCAGTCGAAACGGAAAACTCCTTGAGATTCAAAGAGTTACGCAGCTTTCGACAGCGGCTTGCTTCAGATCATCGAAGCCTGGAAGGAGTTGAAAGAGCAGTGATGTGTAGCTCTTTTAACGGTTCGATCTTCTCGGTCGAAAGCGGAGAAAAAGAGGTGTTGACAGCAGCGATTAACGCTGTAGAATTCGCCTCCCGCTAACGAGAGATCGGAAGCGCAAGTGGTTGAAGTTGTTGAAGAATTCTTCGAAAACTTCTGAAAATAATCACTTGACAGCAAATGAGGCTGCTGTAGAATGCGCGCCTCGGTTGAGACGAAAGATCTTAACCAATCGCTCTTTAACAACTGAATCAAGCAATTCGTGTGGGTGCTTGTGCAGTCAGACTGATAGTCAACAAGATTATCAGCATCACAAGTTACTCCGCGAGAAATCAAAGATGTAACCAACGATTGCTGAGCCAAGTTTAGGGTTTCTTAAAAACCCAAAGATGTTTGAACTGAAGAGTTTGATCATGGCTCAGATTGAACGCTGGCGGCAGGCCTAACACATGCAAGTCGAGCGGATGAGAGGAGCTTGCTCCTGGATTCAGCGGCGGACGGGTGAGTAATGCCTAGGAATCTGCCTGGTAGTGGGGGACAACGTTTCGAAAGGAACGCTAATACCGCATACGTCCTACGGGAGAAAGCAGGGGACCTTCGGGCCTTGCGCTATCAGATGAGCCTAGGTCGGATTAGCTAGTTGGTGAGGTAATGGCTCACCAAGGCGACGATCCGTAACTGGTCTGAGAGGATGATCAGTCACACTGGAACTGAGACACGGTCCAGACTCCTACGGGAGGCAGCAGTGGGGAATATTGGACAATGGGCGAAAGCCTGATCCAGCCATGCCGCGTGTGTGAAGAAGGTCTTCGGATTGTAAAGCACTTTAAGTTGGGAGGAAGGGTTGTAGATTAATACTCTGCAATTTTGACGTTACCGACAGAATAAGCACCGGCTAACTCTGTGCCAGCAGCCGCGGTAATACAGAGGGTGCAAGCGTTAATCGGAATTACTGGGCGTAAAGCGCGCGTAGGTGGTTTGTTAAGTTGGATGTGAAATCCCCGGGCTCAACCTGGGAACTGCATCCAAAACTGGCAAGCTAGAGTATGGTAGAGGGTGGTGGAATTTCCTGTGTAGCGGTGAAATGCGTAGATATAGGAAGGAACACCAGTGGCGAAGGCGACCACCTGGACTGATACTGACACTGAGGTGCGAAAGCGTGGGGAGCAAACAGGATTAGATACCCTGGTAGTCCACGCCGTAAACGATGTCAACTAGCCGTTGGGAGCCTTGAGCTCTTAGTGGCGCAGCTAACGCATTAAGTTGACCGCCTGGGGAGTACGGCCGCAAGGTTAAAACTCAAATGAATTGACGGGGGCCCGCACAAGCGGTGGAGCATGTGGTTTAATTCGAAGCAACGCGAAGAACCTTACCAGGCCTTGACATCCAATGAACTTTCCAGAGATGGATTGGTGCCTTCGGGAACATTGAGACAGGTGCTGCATGGCTGTCGTCAGCTCGTGTCGTGAGATGTTGGGTTAAGTCCCGTAACGAGCGCAACCCTTGTCCTTAGTTACCAGCACGTAATGGTGGGCACTCTAAGGAGACTGCCGGTGACAAACCGGAGGAAGGTGGGGATGACGTCAAGTCATCATGGCCCTTACGGCCTGGGCTACACACGTGCTACAATGGTCGGTACAAAGGGTTGCCAAGCCGCGAGGTGGAGCTAATCCCATAAAACCGATCGTAGTCCGGATCGCAGTCTGCAACTCGACTGCGTGAAGTCGGAATCGCTAGTAATCGCGAATCAGAATGTCGCGGTGAATACGTTCCCGGGCCTTGTACACACCGCCCGTCACACCATGGGAGTGGGTTGCACCAGAAGTAGCTAGTCTAACCTTCGGGGGGACGGTTACCACGGTGTGATTCATGACTGGGGTGAAGTCGTAACAAGGTAGCCGTAGGGGAACCTGCGGCTGGATCACCTCCTTAATCGACGACATCAGCTGCTGCATGAGCTCCCACACGAATTGCTTGATTCATTGAAGAAGACGATAGAAGCAGCTTTAAGCTCCAAGCTGATAGCTCTGAGCTAACAGTTACAAGCTCGAAATTGGGTCTGTAGCTCAGTTGGTTAGAGCGCACCCCTGATAAGGGTGAGGTCGGCAGTTCGAATCTGCCCAGACCCACCAATTTTGTTATGGGGCCATAGCTCAGCTGGGAGAGCGCCTGCCTTGCACGCAGGAGGTCAGCGGTTCGATCCCGCTTGGCTCCACCATAAACTGCTTCGAAGTTTGAGAGTTTAGAAATGAATATTCGAGCTGAATATTGATTTCTAGTCTTTTGATTAGATCGTTCTTTAAAAATTTGGGTATGTGATAGAAAGATAGACTGAACGTTACTTTCACTGGTAACGGATCAGGCTAAGGTAAAATTTGTGAGTTCTCTTAGTTGAGAAATTCGAATTTTCGGCGAATGTCGTCTTCACAGTATAACCAGATTGCTTGGGGTTATATGGTCAAGTGAAGAAGCGCATACGGTGGATGCCTTGGCAGTCAGAGGCGATGAAAGACGTGGTAGCCTGCGAAAAGCTTCGGGGAGTCGGCAAACAGACTTTGATCCGGAGATGTCTGAATGGGGGAACCCAGCCATCATAAGATGGTTATCTTGTACTGAATACATAGGTGCAAGAGGCGAACCAGGGGAACTGAAACATCTAAGTACCCTGAGGAAAAGAAATCAACCGAGATTCCCTTAGTAGTGGCGAGCGAACGGGGACTAGCCCTTAAGTGGCTTTGAGATTAGCGGAACGCTCTGGAAAGTGCGGCCATAGTGGGTGATAGCCCTGTACGCGAAAATCTCTTAGTCATGAAATCGAGTAGGACGGAGCACGAGAAACTTTGTCTGAATATGGGGGGACCATCCTCCAAGGCTAAATACTACTGACTGACCGATAGTGAACTAGTACCGTGAGGGAAAGGCGAAAAGAACCCCGGAGAGGGGAGTGAAATAGATCCTGAAACCGTATGCGTACAAGCAGTGGGAGCAGACTTTGTTCTGTGACTGCGTACCTTTTGTATAATGGGTCAGCGACTTATTTTCAGTGGCGAGCTTAACCGAATAGGGGAGGCGTAGCGAAAGCGAGTCTTAATAGGGCGTCTAGTCGCTGGGAATAGACCCGAAACCGGGCGATCTATCCATGGGCAGGTTGAAGGTTAGGTAACACTGACTGGAGGACCGAACCGACTACCGTTGAAAAGTTAGCGGATGACCTGTGGATCGGAGTGAAAGGCTAATCAAGCTCGGAGATAGCTGGTTCTCCTCGAAAGCTATTTAGGTAGCGCCTCATGTATCACTGTAGGGGGTAGAGCACTGTTTCGGCTAGGGGGTCATCCCGACTTACCAAACCGATGCAAACTCCGAATACCTACAAGTGCCGAGCATGGGAGACACACGGCGGGTGCTAACGTCCGTCGTGAAAAGGGAAACAACCCAGACCGTCAGCTAAGGTCCCAAAGTTATGGTTAAGTGGGAAACGATGTGGGAAGGCTTAGACAGCTAGGAGGTTGGCTTAGAAGCAGCCACCCTTTAAAGAAAGCGTAATAGCTCACTAGTCGAGTCGGCCTGCGCGGAAGATGTAACGGGGCTCAAACCATACACCGAAGCTACGGGTATCATCTTCGGATGATGCGGTAGAGGAGCGTTCTGTAAGCCTGTGAAGGTGAGTTGAGAAGCTTGCTGGAGGTATCAGAAGTGCGAATGCTGACATGAGTAACGACAATGGGTGTGAAAAACACCCACGCCGAAAGACCAAGGTTTCCTGCGCAACGTTAATCGACGCAGGGTTAGTCGGTCCCTAAGGCGAGGCTGAAAAGCGTAGTCGATGGAAAACAGGTTAATATTCCTGTACTTCTGGTTATTGCGATGGAGGGACGGAGAAGGCTAGGCCAGCTTGGCGTTGGTTGTCCAAGTTTAAGGTGGTAGGCTGAGATCTTAGGTAAATCCGGGATCTTAAGGCCGAGAGCTGATGACGAGTTACCCTTTGGGTGACGAAGTGGTTGATGCCATGCTTCCAAGAAAAGCTTCTAAGCTTCAGGTAACCAGGAACCGTACCCCAAACCGACACAGGTGGTTGGGTAGAGAATACCAAGGCGCTTGAGAGAACTCGGGTGAAGGAACTAGGCAAAATGGCACCGTAACTTCGGGAGAAGGTGCGCCGGTGAGGGTGAAGGACTTGCTCCGTAAGCTCATGCCGGTCGAAGATACCAGGCCGCTGCGACTGTTTATTAAAAACACAGCACTCTGCAAACACGAAAGTGGACGTATAGGGTGTGACGCCTGCCCGGTGCCGGAAGGTTAATTGATGGGGTTAGCTAACGCGAAGCTCTTGATCGAAGCCCCGGTAAACGGCGGCCGTAACTATAACGGTCCTAAGGTAGCGAAATTCCTTGTCGGGTAAGTTCCGACCTGCACGAATGGCGTAACGATGGCGGCGCTGTCTCCACCCGAGACTCAGTGAAATTGAAATCGCTGTGAAGATGCAGTGTATCCGCGGCTAGACGGAAAGACCCCGTGAACCTTTACTATAGCTTTGCACTGGACTTTGAATTTGCTTGTGTAGGATAGGTGGGAGGCTTTGAAGCGTGGACGCCAGTTCACGTGGAGCCATCCTTGAAATACCACCCTGGCAACTTTGAGGTTCTAACTCAGGTCCGTTATCCGGATCGAGGACAGTGTATGGTGGGTAGTTTGACTGGGGCGGTCTCCTCCTAAAGAGTAACGGAGGAGTACGAAGGTGCGCTCAGACCGGTCGGAAATCGGTCGTAGAGTATAAAGGCAAAAGCGCGCTTGACTGCGAGACAGACACGTCGAGCAGGTACGAAAGTAGGTCTTAGTGATCCGGTGGTTCTGTATGGAAGGGCCATCGCTCAACGGATAAAAGGTACTCCGGGGATAACAGGCTGATACCGCCCAAGAGTTCATATCGACGGCGGTGTTTGGCACCTCGATGTCGGCTCATCACATCCTGGGGCTGAAGCCGGTCCCAAGGGTATGGCTGTTCGCCATTTAAAGTGGTACGCGAGCTGGGTTTAGAACGTCGTGAGACAGTTCGGTCCCTATCTGCCGTGGACGTTTGAGATTTGAGAGGGGCTGCTCCTAGTACGAGAGGACCGGAGTGGACGAACCTCTGGTGTTCCGGTTGTCACGCCAGTGGCATTGCCGGGTAGCTATGTTCGGGAAAGATAACCGCTGAAAGCATCTAAGCGGGAAACTTGCCTCAAGATGAGATCTCACTGGAACCTTGAGTTCCCTGAAGGGCCGTCGAAGACTACGACGTTGATAGGTTGGGTGTGTAAGCGCTGTGAGGCGTTGAGCTAACCAATACTAATTGCCCGTGAGGCTTGACCATATAACACCCAAGCAATTTGCTGACCTGAAAAGGCGCCAGATTGCGGTGTGTGAAGACGAAACGAACCGAAAGTTCGAAACGCACAAACACCAGCTGTCACATACCCAATTTGCTGAAGCGAGGCCATCTGGTCCCGAGTCAGTACCCGAATTTCTTGACGACCATAGAGCGTTGGAACCACCTGATCCCATCCCGAACTCAGCAGTGAAACGATGCATCGCCGATGGTAGTGTGGGGTTTCCCCATGTGAGAGTAGGTCATCGTCAAGATTAAATTCCGAAACCCCAATTGCGAAAGCAGTTGGGGTTTTGTTTTGCCTGCGAGAAAGTTTCAGCGCTATGGCGAACAAAATTGCACAGTTATTTTCGAAGCAGAACACTAGAATAGCCCCATCTTTATCGGAGCCAGAGCCTGTATGTCAGAATCGGTTGACGCCCCCGGGCTGTCAGATTTACCGCTGGAAGACTTGATAGCCTGCCACGAGTGCGACCTGCTGATGCGCAAGCCGACACTTGCCCATGGTGAGAAAGCACTCTGCCCGCGTTGTGGTTATGAGTTGTACGCCCATCGCCATAACGTGGTGCAGCGCAGCCTCGCCCTGGTGATTGCCGCGTTATTACTTTACGTGCCGGCAAACTTTTTACCCATCATGCAACTCAATATCCTCGGGCAATCCTCGCAGGATACGGTCTGGAGTGGCGTAGTCGGCCTGTTCAGCACCGACATGCAAGGTGTGTCGATCGTCGTCTTCCTTTGCAGCATGGCCATACCGTTACTCAAGTTGTTGTGCCAGCTGTTTGTGTTACTGACGATTCGTTTCGATGTCGGCCGCAGCTACGGTTTGCTGCTCTATCGTATTTACCACCACCTCAGAGACTGGGGCATGCTCGAGGTCTACCTCATGGGCGTCCTCGTCGCGATCGTGAAGCTGGCGGATATGGCAGCAATCACCGTCGGCCTCGGGCTGGCATGTTTCATTGGCTTGTTATTGGTACAAGTCTGGCTGGAGGTGGTGATGTCACCGCATCAGATCTGGCAGGCATTATCAGGAGAGGATGCCCATGCGGGCGATTGATGCGGGCATTCTGGTGTGCACCGAATGCCACGAGCTGAACAAGCAGGAAGCTGACGTCGACGAGCAGAGCTGTACCCGCTGCGGCGCGCAGGTTCACGCTCGCCGCCCCAACAGCTTGACCCGCACCTGGGCGCTGTTGATCACGGCAGCCATTATCTATGTTCCGGCGAATGTCTTGCCGATCATGACGGTCAGTTCTCTGGGCCAGGGTGAACCGAGCACCATCATGTCCGGCGTGATTGAACTGGTTCAGCACGGCATGATCCCGATCGCCACCGTGGTGTTCATCGCCAGCATTCTGGTGCCCACGTTCAAACTGGTTGGCATCGCGCTGCTGCTGTTTTCCGTGCAGCGTCGGCAGCCATTGTCGGCCCGTCAGCGTATCTGGATGTACCGTTTCATCGAGTTCATTGGCCGCTGGTCGATGCTCGATATTTTCGTGATCGCCATTCTCGTGGCGGTCGTCAACTTCGGCCGGATAGCCAGTGTCGAAGCCAATTTGGGCGCCGTCGCCTTCGCCTCTGTGGTGATTCTGACGATGCTCGCCGCAGTTACTTTCGATCCCCGACTGATTTGGGATAACACGGAGTCGGACGACGACCATGACTGATTTGCCTGTAGCGAAAACCCGACCGGCTTCGAACTGGTCGGCCATTTGGGTGCTGCCTCTGATCGCGCTGATCATCGGCGGCTGGCTCGGCTGGCGTGCTTATTCCGAGACCGGTATCGAGATTCAGGTGCGCTTTGAAAGCGGCGAAGGCATCCAGGCCAACAAGACTGAAGTGGTCTACAAAGGCATGCCGGTCGGCAAGGTCAAGACGCTCAAGCTCGACGATGAGGGCAACTCGAAAGGGGTGATCGCCACCATCGAAATGAACAAGGACGTTGAGCAGTACCTGAAGACCAGCACGCGGTTCTGGCTGGTCAAACCGAGCGTGACCCTGGCCGGTATCACTGGTCTGGAGACATTGGTCTCGGGTAACTATGTCGCGATCAGTCCCGGTGAAGGCGAGCCCGTGCGCAAGTTCAAGGCACTCGCCGAAGAGCCGCCGCTGTCCGACGCCAAGCCCGGTCTGCACCTGACCATCAAGGCCGATCGCCTCGGCTCGCTGAATCGCGGCAGCCCGGTGTTCTACAAACAGATCAAGGTCGGTCAGGTCAAAAGCTACGTGCTGTCCGAGGATCAGAGCACCGTTGAACTTAAGGTGTTCATTGAGCCGACCTACGCCAAACTGGTGCGCAAACATACTCGTTTCTGGAACGCCAGCGGCATCAGCATCGACGCTAACCTGTCCGGCGTGAAAGTGCGCAGTGAATCCCTGGCTAGTATCGTCGCCGGTGGTATCGCGTTCGCGACGCCGGAGAATCGCAAGGACAGTCCGGCGACCGATCCGAGCCTGCCATTCCGTCTCTATGAAGACTTCGACGCTGCCGCTGCCGGGATTCGCGTGAAGGTCAAACTCAGCGATTTCGAGGGCCTGCAAGCCGGTCGCACGCCGGTGATGTACAAAGGTATTCAGGTCGGCAACCTGAAAGCGCTAAAGGTCGATCCGGACCTGAACAGCGCCACAGCCGAGCTGACTCTGGATCCGTTGGCCGAAGACTATCTGGTTGAGGGCACGCAGTTCTGGGTGGTCAAACCGTCGATATCCCTTGCCGGTATTACCGGCCTGGAAGCGCTGGTGAAAGGTAACTACATCGCCGTGCGTCCGGGCGACAAGGGCGCTGCGCCGAAACGCGAGTTCGAAGCGCGACCGAAAGCTCCGCCGCTGGATCTGCGTTCGCCGGGCCTGCATCTGGTGTTGTTTACCGATTCGCTGGGCTCGATCGATGTCGGCAGTCCGATTCTGTACAAGCAGGTCAAGGTCGGTTCGGTACAGAGCTACCAGTTCTCCCGAACCAAGAAGCAGCTGGTTATCGGCGTGCACATCGAGAAGGAATATGAAAACCTGGTCAACGCTTCGACGCGCTTCTGGAATGTCAGCGGCATTACCCTCACGGGTGGCTTGACCGGCGGCATTCAGGTCAAGAGTGAATCCTTGCAAACCCTGATGGCCGGCGGTATCGCCTTCGAAACCCCACAAGCCAATGCGCCGTTGAAGAAACGCATCCCGCGCTTCCGTCTGTTCGCCGATCACGATGAGGCGAACAAGAAAGGTGCGGTCGTTACCATTAAAGTCGATCGCGCCGACGGTTTGAGCAGCGGTACGCCAGTGCGTTTCAAGGGGCTGGACGTAGGCAAGATTGAAAGCGTCGATCTGACCGATGACATGCAGTCGGTAATCCTCACCGCTCGCATCACTGAAGTGCCGGAGAAGATCGCGCGAGTCGGCAGTCAGTTCTGGGTGGTCAAGCCGGAACTGGGTCTGATCAAGACGCAGAATCTGGAAACGCTGGTCACCGGCAAATACATCGAAGTCCAGCCGGCGGCGAAGAATCTCGGCCCGCAGAAGAACTTCGTTGCCTTGGCCGAAGCGCCGGAAGTCACCAGGCAGGAAGCGGGTCTGAGTCTGGTGTTGAGCGCCGCACGTCGCGGTTCCTTGAAGCCCGGCGTACCAGTGACCTACCGTGAAATTACGGTTGGCAAGGTGACCGGTTATGAATTGGGCCAGACAGCTGACCGTGTGTTGGTGCACATCCTGATCGAGCCGAAGTACGCGCCACTGGTGCGTAGTGGCAGCCGCTTCTGGAACACCAGCGGCGTGGGCTTCGATTATGGGTTGTTCAAGGGCGTGACGGTGCGCACCGAGTCGCTGGAGACACTGATTCAGGGCGGGATTGCCTTCGCCACCCCGGATGGCGAGCGCATGGGCAATCCGGCGCGAGCCGAGCAGACGTTCCCGTTGTTCGACAAGTTCGAGGATGAATGGCTGACCTGGGCGCCGAAGATTCAGCTGGGTAAGTAGTGGCGCCTATTGAATAGCCTTCGCGAGCAGGCTCGCTCCCACAGGGGAACGCATTCCAATTGTGGGAGCGAGCCTGCTCGCGAAGGGGCCAGCCACATCAACACAAAATCCAGACCATAAAAAAGGGCCGCGATCTCATCAGATCGCGGCCCTTTTTTTGCTTCAGCTACCGCCGATCAAACCGCATCCAGCTCCGGCTCATCCGCCTGCACATTCAGCGTGGCCTTGACCACATCATGGCGGCGGATGTACTTCCAGTCCGCTTCATCGATGTAGATCCCGGCCGGGCCGCTGCCGCCTTCCAGGTCGATTGCGACACTGGCGCAGACCTGCGGCTTCACACTTGCGAGAATCGGCACGAAGCCCAGTTGCAGACTGGTTTCCAGCAGCGCCGCCTGGTTCTTCTCATCGATGTCCGCCGCCTCGTCGAGGTAGTACGGCAGACGCACGCGGCCGGCCAGATCGCGATCCATCAAGTGCAGCAACAAGTACATGTTGGTCAGTGCCTTGATGGTCATGGTCGTACCGTTGGAGGCCGCGCCGTCGATGTCGGTGTGGATGACTGGTTGACCGTTGACCTTGGTGATCTCGAAGGCCAGTTCGAACAAGTCCTTGAGGCCGAGCTGGTTGTGGTTCGCTGCCACCAGCCGCGCCAGATATTCCTTGGCCTCTTCGTTCTTGTTGTCCTGCTCGGCGCTCTGGCTGAGATCGAACACCGACAGGGTTTCGCCTTCCTCATATTGCCCGGCGCTGTGGATGATCTGGTCGATGTGCTTGAGTGCTTCCTTGTTTGGTGCGAGGACGATGCGGAAGCTCTGCAGGTTGGAAACCTGACGCTTGTTGATCTCGCGGTTGAACAACGCCAGTTGATGCTCGAGGCTGTCGTAATCGCTGCGGATGTTACGCAGGGTCCGTGCGATGTCGGTGACCGCCGCGCGCCGCGCCTTGCCGAGGGTCAGGGCTTCATCGGTGCGGTGCGCGTAAGCGTTGATCAGCAGCGACAGACGCCGCTCCATATCATCTTCGCTGTCGAACTTGGCCACACCTTTCAGACGCACCTGCGCGTACAGCGCTTCGATCTGGCCATCGGCACGCAGGAGGCCCTGCCAGCTGTCCTGATAATCGTTGAGCAGCGGCAGCAGGTTGTCCATCGAATCATCGACCGGATCCATGAACGGCGTGCCGAACGGCAGATCCGCTGGCAGCAACTGACGACGACGTAGCGCGTCGTCGAGGGTGCGTTGCTTGGCCTCCATATCGGCGATCTGCCGGCCGACCAGTTGCAGCTTGGCCGACAGTTGCTGGACGCGCTCGGTGAACGCATCGCTGGAGCGCTTGAGTTCGTCCTGCGCGGCTTCCATCTGCGCCAGTTGCTCAAGCTTGTCGCTTTCTTCGGCGCTCAGCGTCTGGGTGCGACGGAAATCTTCCAGCGCCTTCTGTGCGTCCAGCACCTGCTGGTACAGCGCTTCGGTCTGGGTCTTGCTCGCGGCGCGGTCGGCGGCCACGGCCTGCTGGGTTTTCAGTTGCTTGAGCTCTTTTTCCAGACGCTCTTTCTGATCGCGCAACGCGGCGCGGTCAGCCAGCGCCTGCAAGGCAGGCGGCTCAATGTGCGAGATGTCGATCGACAGGCCCGGCACTTCGAAGCGCTCGCCCTTGAAGCCATCAAGAATCAGCTCGACCGATTTGACCCACTCACCGTTCTCGTCGAGGGTGATGCCGTGTTCACCCAGCGGCAGGCTGAAGAGCGCGCTGTTGAACAGGCGCATCAGGCGCTCGACGTCCTGCTGCGAGAACTCTTCGCGCAGGCGGGCGTAGCTGTTGTTGTCGGCGTGATCGAGTTGTTGCTTCACCGACTTCAGGCGTTTTTCCAGATCGCGCAGACGCTCTTCGAGATCTTCGGCGCTGAACTGACGCGACTGCGCCAAGGCACCGGCCAGTTCGTCGTGTGCATCCTTGGCCGCGAGCAATTGTTGCTCGAGCACTTTGACGTCATCGACCAGGGCGAAGCGGTTCTTCAGCACCGACAACTCGCCGAGCCAGCGCTGAATACCGGAAATTTCCCGTTCCAGACGCATCAGTTCCTGAGTACCACCGCGTTGATCGTTCTGCAGGTCGTCCTGCTCGCGACGGTAGTGCTCGGCCTGGATGGTCAGCTCTTCCTTGCGCGCCGTGGCGTAGTCCGACCAGGTGCCGAGCAAGGAGTCGAGCAGCGGCGACAGGCGATGCAGTTTGCCGCGCAGCACATCGCGCTGTTTCACGCCGTTGGCCAGCGCTTCAACCAACGGGCCGGCAGCGACCAGCGAGTTGTAGTCCTGCTCCATGCGCCGCACATCGCGGAAGGCTTCTTCGCAGGCAGCAATGTAGTCGACGCTGCCGGAACGCAAGCTGTGTTCGAAAGCATCGAGGAACAGTTGCTTGAGCTTGGCCGCGGTGATTTCGCGCATGTGCAGCAGGTTGATGAACAGCGCGCGGAAGGTCTTCAGGCTCTGCTCGCTGGTGGAGCGCAGCGGGATCAGCGTTAGGTCGAGCGGGATCGACGTATGGCCGCCAACCAGCAAGCGGCGCAGTTCATCCGGCTTGAGTTCGTAGGCTTTCAGGCCTTCTTTTTCGAGATTGCTGAACAGTTCTTTCTGGCGCAGGCAGGTGTCGTTTTTCTGGTAATGCGCCAGATCGAGCTTGCCGGCGTAAGCGAAGAACTGGTGACCGAAACCGCCGCCCGGGCCGCGACCGACCACGCCGATCACGTGCGGGCCGTGGGGCAGGTTGACTTCGACGAGGATGTAACTGGTGTCGGAGGCGAAGTAGAAGCGCCGCGATTGTTCGAGGCTGTACTTGCCGAAACTCATGTCCGACATGCGCGCCAGAATCGGGAACTGCAAGGCGTTGATCGACGCTGATTTACCGAGGTTGTTCGCGCCGTAAACCGACAACGGTTCTTCCAGCGGGAACAGACCGAGGCTGTAACCGGCGGTGTTCAAAAGGGCAAAGCGGCGGATGCCGTAGCGTTCCTGGCTCATGCATCGGACTCCTGTTCTTCGGCAATGGCGCGGGCCAGTGCGTCTTCTTCGCTTTCTTCTTCAAATTCGGAAAGATCGAGCGGATCGTCGGTTTCGAGGAATTTCGCTTCGGCTTCTTCGTCGATCAGCACCGGCGCCGGCAGCGGCAGAACGCTGTGGACGCTGGCTGCCAGGTCGCGGTCCTGCTGTACCGACAGGCACACGTCGAGGAAACGGTGCATCGGCGGCAGGAAGCGGTAGACGCCGTTTTCTTCGCCGGCAAAACCGAGCTGGGTCATGCGGCGCATGATTTTTTCTTCGAGTTCTTCAACAGTCTGCACTTCGGCCTGGATGAACAGGTCGCGGTACTTGTCCAGCAGCGACGGCAACTCTTCGCGGCCGAGGCTGCCGCCGTCGAGCACGGCAATCGGGTCGCGGCCCTGATCGGCCAGGTGCTCAACGAGGATGAAGGTGAACAGCGCCAGACGCTGGGCGGTCTTGTTCACCGCTGCGGCGGCCATGTCCGGCACGAAGTAGTAGAAACCACGGGTGTCGCAGACCAGTTCAAAGCCCAGCGCCTTGAACAGCGTGCGGTACTGGTCCTGGAAATTCGACAGTTGTGCGTACAGCTCGGGATCACGGCGGCTGACGTGGTAACCCTTGAACAACTCGCGGAAGATCGGCGCCAGTTGCGACAGTTCGGAAAGATCAAGATGCATTTGGGATGCTCGCAGAATCCTCGGCGGCGGTATCGCTGGCCGAGAGCAGGGCGAAGGAGCGCAGGCTGACCTGGTGCTCGTGAGTATGGTATTCGCGGCGTTCCAGACGCTCGCGCTTGAAGCGTTTTTCCCGCGACAGGCGCGAGAACCAGTAAAGCAATTCGTCGGTGGCGCCGTCCGGTTCCTGCTCCAGCAGCCAGGTCATCAGGTCCGGCATCGGCAGGGACTCTTCGCAACGATCGACCATCTCGCGCACGGTGCGCGGTGCACGTGGGGCGTCGCCAGCCTTCTGGGTTTTGTGCGCCTTGGGGAAGCGCGCCGGTTTCGGCTCGAAACGCGCCAGCGCGTAGACGTAGGCTTCGACCTGACTGGCGCTGCCCAGGAAGGTGCTTTGCGGGCGGGTGAACAGTGGCATCGCCGCTTGCGGCACGGCGTCGATGCCTTTACGCCGGATCGCCGCCAGCGCCAGTGCGGCGCCACGGGTCACGGCGTTATGCCGACGCGCTTCTTCACGCAATGGCAGCAGCAGTTCGCGGGCATGGCGCAGGGTCAGTTGCGCGCTGGTCTGCATTTCGAGGATGCGCGCGTGGGTGCGCAGGAGCATGTCGTCATCGACCAGATGGCCGAGGCGCTGCTGTTCGCTGAGCATCTTCAGCAGCACGGTTTCGACCTTGCGCACGCCTTGTTCGAAGGCGCCATCGGCGTTGACCAGATCGATCATCGGCTCGACGTATTCGTCCCACGTCGCCAGGACTTCGGCGTAACGCTGACGCAGCGGAATCTGCCGGTCGCTGGTCTTCGCCCGTTCGGCCACGGCCACCAGGGCCTGTTCATCGTTGTCGAGTTTCTTCAGTACGTCGCGCACACGCATGTCGAGCAAACGCAACTGGCGCGCCAGATCGTTGCCGTCACGGACGTCGAAAGCGTCCTGGATATAACCGGCCAGACGCTCAAGGTGACGCAGGTAGGCTTCGATTTCCAGGCACAGGCCGAGGCGGTGTTCGCGGCGCAGGTAGGCGAGGAAGTCGTGGATCTGCGCGTTGAGCTCGAAACGGTTCGGGCTTTTCGCCACCGGAACCAGAATATCGAGGCGAATCCACACGTCGAGCAGGCTGGTGATGTCCTGTGGCGTGCTGTCGAGTTGTTGGGCGGCCAGTTGCGTGCGCAGTTCGTTGAGGCTCAGGGTGCCTTGGTCGAAGTGCTCGCACAGTGGCTCCAGAAGTGCCCAGTGTTCAGCGAGGGCGCGCAAGACGCGCTTGGGTTCGATCATCGGAATGGCCGGCTGGTTGGCGATTAAAAGCGGCGATTGTACTGCATCACAGGCGCGGCGATTCACTCTCGGGACGGGCTGTCGCATTCTTTGGCCAAAGGGCAGCGGCGCAGCGCAGCGCGGGGTATCGATCAACAGCGAGCGATCTTGTGCGAAGGGCGGTAGAATCAGCGCACTTTCCGTTATCCACAAGTGGCCGACCTTTGCTTATCGAGTCCCGCCGCCGCGCCTATTTGAACGCCATGCAGGTGGTCAACTGGCTGCCGCGCACCGAACTGCCTTTCGCCGCACCGTCGCGGCCCGAGCTGCTGGAGATGCCCGAGCCCGAGCTCGAGGTACCGGTTGCTCCGGCGCCTCAGGCCGAAGCACCGGCGCAGCCTGCCGCGCGTCAGGCCGAGCGACCGAAAATCGAGGTGCCGCGTCCGTCGCTGGCCAGTACCCGCAACGGCGCCAAACCGGTGGAAGAGATCGACGAGACGCCGGTGGTGGTCAAGCCTGCGCCAGTGCCGCCGCCGCGTTTTGCCCTGCAACTGCTGCGCGCCGGGCGCTGCCTGCTGCTGGTCGAGTTACCCACAGGCGAAGCGTTTCAAAGTCGCGATCCGGCCTACCTGCTGCTCAAGGACATGCTGCGCGCCGCCGGTCTGCCGGATGCGCCGCAAATCGTCGGCGAACCGGTGCGCTGGCCGTGGCTCAATCGCGGCACGCTGGATCAGGGGCCGGAAGCGGCGCGCGACTTTGTGCAGGGTTTCCTCTCGGTGCAGATGGAAGCGGCGCCCTGCGCCTGTCTGTGGCTGATCGGCCTGCCGGCGCTGAAGTTTGCCGGGGAGGCGGACGCTGAAGCGTTCAATAGTGAATTGCAGATCGAAGGTCTGGGCCTGGCCTGGGCGATTCCCGGTCTGGAACTGTTAATGGAAGAGCCACAGCGCAAGGCCGCTGTGTGGCAAGCCATGCGTCGGCTGATGGCGCGCTGGAAACAATCCGATGAGTGAGGCTGTAACCTTTCGCCCGATGACCGAGGCGGACCTGGACGCTGTGTTGAAGATCGAATACGCCGCGTACAGCCATCCGTGGACCCGGGGGATTTTTCTCGATGGCCTGGGCAAATACCAGATCTGGCTGATGTTCGAAGGCCAGCAACAGGTTGGCCATGGCGTGGTGCAGATCATTCTTGATGAGGCGCACCTGCTCAATATCACGGTCAAGCCGGAAAATCAGGGGCGCGGGTTGGGCCTGACGTTGCTTGAGCATTTGATGTCGCGGGCGTATGCGGCTGAAGCGCGGGAGTGCTTTCTCGAAGTGCGCGACAGCAACACGGCTGCGTTCAAGTTGTATGAGCGGTATGGCTTCAACGAGATCGGCCGGCGTCGCGATTATTATCCGGCGGTGGGTGGGCGTGAAGATGCGGTGGTGATGGCCTGTACCTTGGTGGATTAGGCTCTGTAGGAGCTGCCGAAGGCTGCGATCTTATGATCCTGTTTTTGTAAGATCCAAAGCAAAATCAAAAGATCGCAGCCTTCGGCAGCTCCTACAGGGGGCGAATTTCAAGTCAGCGGATCAGCGCTTGCCATTCAGCGGATCCAGGTCCGCCAGTTCCGCTTCATCCAGCCCGTCACCGCCGCCGATGTCGTTTTCACTGACCTCGCTCAAATCCCAATCCGCCGGATTGCCCTCGCCGAGTTCATCGGCATCGCGCGCGCCGTCCTCGCGAATCAACGTTTCCGGGCTCAGGTCATCGTCGGTCGGCTGATGATCATCCACCGAAGCCCCGGTCATACCCGCCTCACGCACTCGCTCAGCCGGCATCAATTGTTCGCGTTCACGCTCGGGCAGTTCATCTCCGATTTTCGCGCTGGGCTCTTCGTCGTCGAAATCCAGCTCGTGCACCGAGCCCATGCGGTCTTCGTTATCGTCGATGGGTTCCGGTTGCACCGCATCATAAGGGCGTCGTGAATCAGTCATGGCAATTCCTCATACTGTGGGCCTTACTGAGTGGACTCACCGGGCGCGCGAGAATTCCAACGAAAACACTTTGCGCTGGCGGCGTGACTTCGACGGGTGGTCGTCTATCAAACCTGCGCATCTTTCTTGAGGCCTTATCCATGCACGATCTACAAGACCTGATTGATAACAACGAGCGTTGGGCTGACGCGATCACCAAGGAAGACCCGGACTTCTTCGCCAAACTGGCGCGCCAGCAGACCCCGGAATATCTATGGATCGGCTGCTCCGACGCGCGCGTACCGGCCAACGAAATCGTCGGGATGTTGCCGGGCGATCTGTTCGTACACCGCAACGTCGCCAACGTCGTGCTGCACACCGACCTCAACTGCCTCTCGGTGATCCAGTACGCGGTGGATGTGCTCAAGGTCAAACACATCCTCGTCACCGGCCACTACGGCTGCGGCGGTGTGCGCGCGTCGATGCAGGATCGCCAGTTCGGCCTGATCGACGGCTGGCTGCGGTCGATCCGCGACCTGTACTACGAGAAACGCGAAGAACTGGCCAAGCTGGCGACCGAAGAAGAGCAGGTCGATCGCATGTGCGAACTCAACGTGATCCAGCAAGTGGCCAACGTTGCGCATACCAGCATCATTCAGAACGCCTGGCATCGCGGACAGCCGCTGTCGATCCACGGCTGCATCTACGGGATCAAGGACGGCCGCTGGAAAAGTCTCAATACCACCATAAGCGGTTTCGAACAGTTGCCGCCGCAATACCGCTTACGTCCGGTCGGCGCGCCGTAACCGCGGCGTTCAGTTACGGCCTGGATGCCGCCAGCGCTGTAAAAAGCGCTGGCCTTCAGGCGTGGGTGGTTCGTCGTAACCGGTGATCCACCCACGGCAGCGCGACGAGCCGCAATCGCAGGCGAACTGGCGTAGCAGTTTGTCTTCGGTCGATGCGTAATCGATGCTCAAATGTTCGCCGCTGTGGATATCTTTCAAGGCCCACAGCCACAACTCGCTCATGTCGAGAAATACATTCGGGTCGCAGGCGTGTTCCAGCACCCCGCAAAAGCGCGGATCGTAAACGTGGATGCCGGTTTGCAGCTGACGGGTCTGTCGACAGCGATAGGGCAGCAATTGCCCGGAAACCCGGCACATTCGGCTGATACGCAGAAATTCGCGACGCGCGACCACCGCCGTGGCCATGCCACGTTCGTCGTGGATAATCTGAAAGTCCTGGCAGGATGGGAAGCCCAGCCGTACGGGAAGTCCGGCGAACGGATAGATGCCTTCTGTATCGCGCGGCAGGTGCCGGCCCATGGCTTGATTGTTCATAACGATCCTTGTTGGTGAGTATTGCCTCCGGGTTGTCCCCACGCCCGCCAGGCGAAGCATGATTGGATCCAAGCGTCGCGCAATTGAAGGTACCGGTCTACTGTCAAACCTGACAGGCGCGATCACCGTTATCCCGCGTCAGCATTGGCTGACACGGGGGACTTCAGCAGCGATTACAGAGTTGGTGCGGGCACGGCGGCCGCAGGCAGTGGCGCTTTCAGCTGTCGCAGTTGTGTCTTGACCGATGGCGTGGCGCACTTGGCAACCGCTTGTTCAGCGCTGAGGTTGCGGATCGAGGTATAGAACAACTCGCAGGTTTTGACCTTTTGCGTCACCTGCCATGTTTGTGTGCAACTGTTCAGCGTGGCCTGTGCATCGCTGCCCGGTTTGCTGCCCATCCCGGCCTGCCAGCAAGCCGCGCTCAAATCCTGGCCCATGACTTTCAAGCCCGCCGCGTCTGCCTTCGCCTGGGCATCGTCGCCGGTATAGCTTTTCGGATCGGCGGCGTACCAGATATAGCTCGGATGGTTGGAACCGAGCACTGGCACATTCACCCCTTCGGCCGGGCTGATGCTCGCCAGCCCCAGCACCCCCACGGTCGGCCCGTATTGTTCCTTGATCCAGTTGCGCACCGGCGCCCCGAACGCAACCATCGGCAGCGTCGTGCCGCTGGCGGTCTGGCTGAACTGCTTGACCAGCGTGGTCTGGTAATCCTTGAAGTAGTCGTAGACATCCTCCAGATCCCCGCCGGCATTGGACGGCGCGGCGATCGGCGCGATGTCGATGATGGTCTGGTAAGCCGGCGTCTGCCCGGCGGGGATGCCGTTATCGGTCAGCAACGTCGCCCAGCGATCGGTGGTGTTCGAGCGCAGATAGTCCTGCGCCTGGGTCAGCGAGTAGTCAGGCGGGAAGTGCAGCAACTCGACGCTCTTGCGATTTTCCAAGGCCATGCCCAACGGCAGGAACAGATACCAGCTGTAGGCCCATTTGCCATCGGCATTCAGCTTGCTGGCGCCGGCATAAGCCAGGTCGCCGGCGTCGAGCAACGCCGACAGCGGCTTGTCATAGCCGTCCGGCACTCCGGTGATCTCGGCGTAGAGCTGATCGTTGTCGGTTTTCACCAGCACCTTGGCATCGGCGTAACCATCGCGCTGTACGCTCTGGCTCAAGTAATGAGCGACGGTCTGCTCCAGCGTCCAATTGCGAAAGCAGATCACGCTGCAATTGTTGGGGTAGGCGAAGAGGCGGGTGACGCGCTCGGTGCTGCCCAGTTTTACGTCGACATCGGCGTGGACGGCGGCGCTTAGCGTCAGTGCAACGAGGGTAAGTCCTGCGAGTTTGAACATGCTCAGATCCTTTTCAGCGTGGGTTCCCCTCGATTTGGGGGCGCTTCATAGTGGATCAGTGGTGTTTGACAGAAAAGCGGTTGAGTGTGGATTCTTGCCTGAATGCGGTATTACCCAAGCAGCGCACATATTGTTACGGCTGTGCCAACAAGCACGCTGCCTGGTGCGCGTCCGCACTGCTAGACTGCAGCGACATCGAATTTTCCAAGGGTGAGTCATGAAGCCTTCTACTGCTCTCGACATGCAAAGGTCCGCCGTCCGCGAAGTGATCGGGCGCTTTCGCGTGGCCAACCCGCGTGTATTTGGTTCAGCATTGCTGGGGACGGATCTGGACGGTAGCGATCTCGATCTGCTGGTTGACCCGCTGCCCGGCACGACGCTTTTTGATCTGGGCGGACTTCAGGTTGAGCTTGAAGACCTGCTGGGTGTTGCGGTCGAGGTGCTGACCCCCGGCGACCTGCCAGTGAAATTTCGTCAGCAGGTGCTTGATCAGGCGCGACCCGTCTAAAGCAGCGATCAAACCAAGTTTTGAGAGCACCTGCCCTTGAGCAGGTGCGTTTTTATCGACTTACGGCATCACCGGCGGCGTATACGCCAATGTCGTCCCCAGCGCCCACAACAGCAGCAGCACCAGCGGCGTGTGCACCAGCAGTTGCACAAACGAGAAGCCTATCAAATCCCGCGCCTTCAACCCGAGCACGCCCAGCAGCGGCAGCATATAGAACGGATTGATCAGGTTCGGCAGGGCTTCGGCGGCGTTGTAGATCTGCACCGCCCAGCCGAGGTGGTACTGCAGGTCATTGGCCACTTGCATCACGTAGGGCGCTTCGATGATCCATTTGCCGCCGCCGGACGGGATGAAGAAACCGAGAATCGCCGAATACACGCCCATCAGCAGCGCATAGGTGTCGTGGGAGGCGATGCTGACAAAGAAAGTCGAGATGTGATGCGCGAGGGTTTGCGCATCGGCGCCTTTGACCGTGGTCATCAGCGCGGCGATCGAGCCGTACAGCGGAAACTGGATCAACACGCCAGTGGTGGTCGGCACCGCACGGGCCACCGCATCGAGGAAGCTGCGCGGGCGCCAGTGCAGCAGCGCGCCGAGCATGATGAACAGGAAGTTGTAGGTGTTCAGGCCGGAAATCGCGGTAATCGCTGGTTTGGTCGAGAACTCGTGAAACAGCCATCCTGCTGCGAGCAGCACCAATACGATGATCAGCAACGGGCTGTGTTCCAGCCATTCGCCGGGGCGAGTGCGCGGTTGCAGCGGCGGCAGGTTGAACGCCGGATCGATGCCGCAGGCCTTGGCGTCGCGTGCCGAATTCGGCCCGGGCGCGGTGGCGTAGGCGATGATGATCGAGATCACGATCAGCGCCAGCAGCATGACCCCGGATTGCCAGAGAAAAATGGTTTCGGTGAACGGGATTACGCCAGTGATCGACAGGATCGACGGCGGCAGGCTGCCCGGGTTGGCCTGCAACTGTGCGGCCGACGATGACAAGCCCAGCGCCCACACCGCGCCGAGGCCCAGGTAAGCAGCGGCACCGGCGGCGCGGTAATCCATCTTCAGATCGGTGCGGCGGGCGAGGGCGCGTACCAGCAGCCCGCCAAATACCAGCGACAGACCCCAATTGAGCAGGGAGGCGACCATCGAGATCAATGCCACCCAGGCCACGGCGGAGCGGCCGTTTTTCGGGATGCGTGCCAGTTTGTCGATCAGTTTGACTGCGGGCGGAGAGCTGGCGACGACGTAGCCGCCGATCACCACGAAGGCCATCTGCATGGTGAACGGGATCAGGCTCCAGAAGCCGTCGCCGAAGGCCATCGCTGCAGCGGTGGGTTTGGCGCCCATGGCCAGGGTGGCCAGCGCAACGATGATCACGGCCAACGCGGCGAATACCCAGGAATCGGGAAACCAGCGTTCGGCAAAACTGGAACAGCGCAGGGCAAAGCGCGCGGAGCGGCTATCTTCGATATCAACGGCCACGGGAAGTACCTCGGATTTTTTATGGTTATTTTGATCCGTGGGAGCAGTCGCCCGGCTCGACAGCCACAGAGACCCCTGTGGGAGCGAGCCTGCTCGCGAAGACGTCGGCACATTCAGCATCAGGTTGTCTGAACTGACGCTTTCGCGAGCAGGCTCGCTCCCATATGGGCGGCTGGTCGGTGTTGGCGTGGTCCCTTGGACAGGCGCTAACAGTAAATCAAGCGCCGCCCTTTTGTTGAGCAGGTTTTCGCAAACCGAGACTATGGTCTGACGGGTTGTCGATCCGCGCATTTGCGTAGACCATGAGCGCCTTGGTTTTTGCCGATGCCTGAGTTCTTTGTCATGACTGCCAACTCCCCAGCCCGACCGGCGCCGTTCAGCCGTGCCGACTACAAGACCCTCGGCCTTGCGGCGCTCGGCGGGGCGCTGGAAATCTACGATTTCATCATCTTCGTATTCTTTGCGCTGACCCTCAGCCAGCTGTTCTTTCCCCCGGAAATGCCCGAGTGGCTGCGTCTGCTGCAAAGCTTCGGCATCTTCGTCACCGGTTATCTGGCGCGGCCTCTGGGCGGGATTCTGATGGCGCATTTCGCCGACCGTCTGGGCCGCAAAAAGGTGTTCAGCTTGAGCATCCTGATGATGGCGCTGCCGTGTCTGCTGATCGGGATCATGCCGACCTACGCACAGATCGGCTATTTCGCGCCCTTGCTGTTGCTGGCGCTGCGCATCCTGCAAGGCGCAGCGGTGGGGGGAGGTGCCGAGTGCCTGGGTGTTCGTCGCCGAGCATGCGCCGACCGGCCATCGCGGTTACGCCTTGGGCTTTCTGCAGGCCGGCCTGACGTTCGGTTACTTGATCGGCGCACTCACTGCGACCTTCCTGGCACAGATTTTCACGCCTGCCGAAATTCTCGATTACGCCTGGCGCTATCCGTTTCTGCTCGGCGGCGTGTTCGGCGTGGTGGGCGTTTACCTGCGCCGCTGGCTCAGCGAAACCCCGGTGTTCATGGCCATGGAAGCGCAGCGCGAGGCGCGGGTCGAACTGCCGTTGCGCACGGTGCTGCGTGAACATCGTCTGGCCATGCTGCCGGCCATGTTGCTCACGTGTGTGCTGACCTCGGCGGTGGTGGTGTTCGTGGTCATCACCCCGACGATGATGCAGAAAACCTTCGGCATGACCGCCAGCCACACCTTCGGCCTCAGTGCCTTGGGCATCGTTTTTCTGAATATCGGCTGCGTGATCGCCGGACTGCTGGTCGACCGCATCGGCGCCTGGCGCACGGTCATGCTCTACAGCTTGTTACTGCCGCTGGGCATTGGCGTGTTGTATGGCTGTCTGATCATGGGCGGGCATTGGATCGGCATGGCCTATGCGGTCGCCGGCCTGGCTTGTGGGGTAGTAGGTGCGGTGCCTTCGGTGATGGTCGGGTTGTTCCCGGCGCGGATTCGCGTGTCGGGCATTTCCTTCACCTACAACATTGCCTACGCCGCCTGGGCAAGTATCACACCGCTGTTGCTGATTGGTCTGATGCCGTGGAGCCCATGGATCTGCGTGATCTTCTGTGCAGTGATGGGCGCGGTGGGGGGTGTGACGGCGGCGTATTTCGGTGCGCGCATGCCACGTACCGGACCGTGTCAGGCGGCCGGCGCTGCCTGATCCGCAAGCGCCGGATTATTTTCGACTGACGGGTCTGGAGCTGGCTTCAGAAAAGCTGCGCAAGGCCGATGGCAAGGTTGTATCCGCTAACTACCCTGCCATCGGTGCTTTCCCATGTTCAATAAACGCTTGAAGCAAGAGCTGGCCGCTCTGCGCGAAGAACTCTCCAGCCTTGTACAAGTGAAGGAAAGCCTGGAAAGCGAAATGCTCGCGCTGACCCTTGAGCCCGACGGGCGGATTCGTTCGGTCAACCAGAATTTTCTCGATGAAATGTTCTACAAGAGCCAGGACCTGATCGGCCGGGCAATCGAAGACATCGTGCCGGCCCACGTCAAAACCGACGAATTCCATCAGCGCTTCAAAAACTCGATGAGCCGTGGCGAGCACTTCGCCGGCGCCGTGCGCCTGTTGCGTGGCAATGGCGACGAGGCGTGGCTGCGTTCAATCGTGCAACCGGTGCGCTCGTCTGATGGGCGGATCAGACACATCTCCTTCTACGCCAGTGACCTGACCCGCACCATCGAAGCCTCCCGCGAGCATGAGAACCTGATCGGTGCGCTGGTGCGTTCCACCGCCGTGATTGAATTCGACCTCAACGGCAATGTGCTCAGCGCCAATGATCGCTTCCTCAACGGCATGGGTTACAGCCTGGCGCAGATCAAGGGTAAACATCACCGCACGTTTTGCGCCCCGGAAGAGTACAACAGCGCCGAGTACCAGAACTTCTGGCGGCGCTTGAACAGTGGCGAATTCGTCGCAGGCCGCTTCAAGCGTATCGACAGCCATGGTCGTACGGTGTGGCTGGAAGCGTCCTACAACCCGGTGGTCGATGCCAACGACAGACTGTACAAAGTGGTGAAGTTCGCCACGGTGATTACTGATCAGGTCAACCGCGAGCAGGCGGTTGCCGACGCGGCCAGCATCGCTTACAGCACCTCGCAACAAACCGACAGCACCGCGCAACGGGGCACCACGGTCGTCACCGAAGCGGTGAACGTGATGCGTGATTTGTCGCGTCACATGCAAGCCGCCGGCGAAGGTATCGAGGCGCTGAGCGAGCAGTCGCTGGTGATCGGCACGATCGTCAAAACCATCAGCGGCATTGCCGAACAGACCAACCTGCTGGCGCTCAACGCTGCCATCGAAGCCGCCCGGGCCGGCGAGCAGGGCCGTGGTTTTGCCGTGGTCGCGGACGAGGTCCGGCAACTGGCCTCGCGCACCAGCCAGGCGACGGACGAAATCGTCGGCGTGGTACGGCAGAACCAGGAAATGGCCCGCAATGCCGTGGCGCTGATGACCGACGGCAAGCTTCAGGCCGAACAGGGCCTGGCGCTGGCGGCGGAGGCGGGCACGGTGATTGTCGAGATTCAGGACGGTGCGCAGAAAGTGGTGGATGCGGTGGGGCAGTTTGCCAATCAGCTCTCTCACTGACACCGCACTGATCGTTCCCACGCTCTGCGTGGGAATGCCGTCCGGGACGCTCCGCGTTCCTTCGCTGGCGTGACGCAGAGCGTCACAGGATGCATTCCCGCGCAGAGCGTGGGAACGATCACCGAGGGGCAGCGCCGCATCTGCTCGCTCCCACAGGTTCTGTGTTTCGCCAGTGACAGCGCTACAATCGGCTCCTTTTCCCCCGGAGCAGATCCCCATGAGCGACTCCCAACGCCGTCCGGTACCCCTGAACAAAGCCTATCGCCTGCTCAATCACGGGCCGACCGTTCTCGTCAGTGCCGCTCACGACGGGCAGCGCAACATCATGGCCGCCGCCTGGGCCATGCCGCTGGATTTCGAACCGCCGAAAGTCGCCGTCGTCCTCGACAAATCCACCTGGACCCGCCAGTTGCTCGAAGCCTCCGGCACATTTGTGCTGAACGTGCCTTGCGTCAATCAGGCCGATATCGTGCAAACCGTCGGCAATACGTCCGGCCTGGAAATCACCCGTAACCAGGGGCACGACAAATTTCAGGCGTACGGCCTGCACACCTTTGCCGGCGAACAGGTTGAAGCGCCGCTGCTCGAGGGTTGTGTTGCCTGGCTCGAATGCCGCCTGCTGCCAGAGCCGCGCAATCACGAGCAATACGACCTGTTCCTCGCCGAAGTCATCGCCGCCCAGGCCGATGAGCGTGTGTTCAGCGATGGGCGCTGGCATTTCGAAGGGCAGGATGGATTGCGTACCTTGCACCACGTGGCGGGGGGGCATTTCCTGAAGATTGGGGACGGGGTGGATGGCAAGACGTTGGCGGTCTGATTTACTCCCGGGAGAAGGCCTGCTGCTCGGCAGGCCTTTTTCAATGCGGTGTTTCAGTCCCCCAACGCTTCTCCCTCACGCCGAGGATCGGCACCCCCCGTCAAGGTCGCTTTGCCCTGCGCATCCTTCACCCGCACGATCGCTTGGGTGCCGCTGGTCATGTCGATTTCACTGACCGTGTGCCCTTTGTCTTTCAACGCCTGAATCAGCACCGGGCTGAACTGTCCCTGTTCCAGTTCGGTGGGACCGTTGCGGCTGCCGAAGTTGGGCAGGTTGATTGCACTTTGTGCATCGAGGTTCCAGTCGAGCAGGCCGATGGTGGTTTTCGCCACGTATTCGATGATTTGCGAGCCGCCGGGCGAGCCGACCGTGGCGACAAATTCACCAGTGTTGCGATCAAAGATCAGCGTCGGCGCCATCGACGAACGTGGGCGTTTTCCGGGTTCGACGCGGTTGGCGACTTTCTGCCCGTTCTCTTCGGGGATGAACGAGAAGTCGGTCATCTGGTTGTTCAGCAGAAAACCCTGAACCATCAGGTGCGAGCCGAACGCGGCTTCGATGGTGGTGGTCATCGATACTGCGCCGCCGAGATCATCCACCGCCACCACTTGCGAGGTCGAGATGCGCAACGGCGAGCGGTCCGGTGCGTAGGCAACCTGCACGCCCGGCGGTGTGCCCGGTTTGGCGCTGCCCATGCTGCGCTCGCCGATCAGGCTGGCGCGGCTGGCCAGGTAGGCCGGATCGAGCAGACCTTTGACCGGTACCGGGACGAAGTCGGTGTCGGCCACGTATTGCGCACGATCGGCATAGGCCAGACGTTCAGCCTCGGCGATCAGGTGCACTGCTTGCGGCACCGGTTCGATGCCGGCCGGCTTATCGGTTTTCGTTGGTTTGAGCGGGGTCAGCGACAGGCGTGGGTCGCGAGTCTCCAGCGCCTGCAACGTGCCGAGAATCTGCGCCACGGCGATCCCGCCCGACGACGGTGGCGGCATGCCGCAGACCTGCCAACGCTTGTAGTCGGTACACAGCGGCGCGCGCTCCTTGGCCTGATAACGCTGCAAATCGTTCAGCGACAGGCTGCCGGGGTTGGCGTGCTGTTGAACCCTGGCGACGATCTCTTCGGCGATCGGACCTTTGTACAGCGCATCGGCACCTTCGCTGGCGATACGTTTGAACACGGCAGCCAATTTCGGGTTTTGCAGGCGTGTGCCGACAGCTTTGACGCTGCCATCGTCATTGAGGAAGTACGCGGCCATGTCTGGCGACTGGCGTATCAGTGGATCGGCAGTCAGCAGCGAATGCAGGCGCGGGGAAATCGCAAAGCCTTGCTCGGCCAGTTTGATCGCTGGCTCAAACAGCTTCGCCCAAGGCAAGCGACCGTGTTGTCGATGCGCCAGCTCCAGCGCCCGCAATACCCCGGGCGTACCGACCGAGCGCCCGCCGATCTGCGCTTGCGTAAAGGCCATCGGTTTACCGTCAGCCTTCAGGAACAGCTTCTCGGTGGCCCCGGCCGGCGCCGTTTCGCGGCCGTCATAGGTGCGCACCTGCTTGCCATCCCACAACACAATCATCGCCCCGCCACCGATCCCGGAAGACTGCGGCTCAACCAGCGTCAACACCGCCTGCATCGCAATCGCCGCATCAATCGCCGAACCACCCTGACGCAACATCTCCCGCCCGGCTTCGGCCGCGAGTGGATTGGCAGCAGCGGCCATGTGTTTATTGGCATGACGGGTTTGCAGATCAGTGCGGTAACCGGAAGCGGCTTCCGGTGCCAGCGGCAACGAAGAAGAGGGCGGGGCGTTGCATGCGGTGAGGGTCAGAGCGCTGACAAGCAGTGTCAGGGCTGGCAGGTGAAAGCGCTTCAAGGGCTGGGCTGGAAACACGCGGGCTCTCCGTCCGTGGGGTAGAAGTCTTCGGGGACTTTATCGAGTGGGCCGGCGGGGTGCAAACTGCGTGGGGATTACAGCCCTCCCGCTCAGCGGCCGCGCCAATCGATCGGCCGAAAACGATGCCCTTGTGGGAGCGAGCCTGCTCGCGAAAGCGGTAGCTCGGGTGGTGCGATCTTCTTGAGAGTGATGCAGGGTTAGTGAGTCAGAAACTCATTGCTTGAAGCCCGGCAGACCATGGGTAGAGCGCCACTTTTTCACGATTTCGGTAATGCTCTCGGCTGTTTGTTGTTTCATATCCTCGGGCCAATAGATAAGGTCAGTGCCCGCTGGGTGCTCACACAGACGTACAAATTCAAACAACAGCGGATCGAGAATCTCGTCTGGGCTTGTGTTGGCTGCAAGAACAGATTGCACAAATTTCAAGAATTCTGCTTCGGTGTAGTCGGATATGTTAGTCATAACGTTCTCAAGTTGAAGTTCCACAGTTCAAATGAAACGGGCGGCAGGATTCATGTCTTGAACCCAGGTAGTCGATTCGCTTCGCGCCATGCCATGACTGTACGAGCTATTCCGGCAGATGTTGTATCTGCTCCGGGCTCGGGGTAGTAGATCAGATCCATCCCGCTCGGATGTCCTACTATCTTGTTGAAGTGCATAATCAATGCATCTGCACGGAGATCTGTCGGCGCTATATCCTCCTTTCTTATTTCATCTATGAGATCAATGAAATCCTGCTCGGTATAGTCGGAAAAGCTGCTTTTGATGAATGGGTCGCTCATGCTATGCCCTTATTTACGGTGTACGTCGACATGGTTTTTGGGTGTGTAGACCCTTAGGTTATCTACGTTGTAGATATCACCACCTTCGGATATCGGTTCCACATGATGAATCTCATGAGAGATCCTTTTCCCTGCTGCATCACCTAAGCGGGCGCGGGGCGCATTTCCGTTGCGCATACGTCGTAGATTATCTTCGCTGACCTGTTGTGCCACTGCGCTGTCTTTTGAGGCAACGGCCCAAAAAGCCCGCCTAAACGAATCAAAACTAGAATATTCGCTCCCTCTGAGTTTATCCGCGATGCTGGTCGGAATAGGGGCGCCACCCTGAGCTTGAGCATGGTCAAGCCAAATACCGCCCACATCCTCACCCACCCCCGTAACGATCCCCGGCGTCAGCCTCGCCGGCCTTGAATAAACCACATACAACGACTTCAGCCCGGTGTCCGCCGGGAACACCAGAATACAATCCTCGGCCGTTACATCCTCGCCCGGCAGACCCTCAATCTGGCTATCGGTGTTGTCCGGGATCGGGTGGACGAGGATCGGGTCGAGTGCCTCACCGTGGTCGGGATAAACCAGCGGAGGCATCGATCCCAACGGCCCGCGTTGCGGCGTCCAGAGAATGGTGATGCCGTTGAGCTTGGCCTCCATGGCGGTCTTGTCGGCGTTCCACTTGACGTTCACCGTGCGTACGGCGTCGTCGCCAGAGGCGCCGGAATGGATGCCGTAAACCCGCAGAACACCTTCGGCATCACGACGAAACTGGAAGCGCACGCGCGTGGTGGCGCGGCTCATGCGGCGTAGTTCTTCGTCGGTGTGAAGCGTGCCGTCGGCCATTTTGCTCGGCAGCATTCCCAGCACGAACACGCTGGCCGGCCCGCCGGCGCCACGGATGGCCCAGTTCAGGCGCTGTTGCAAAATCCCGCCGCCGGCCAGACGCCCCAAAGCCAGGTCGGCACCTATCGCCGTCGCTACAGCGGTACTGGCGGAGGGCATGAGCATGGCGCCGGCGACCATGATCTTGCCGAAGTTGCTGGCTGGCTCCTCGGCAGTGCCAGCGTCCGTGCGACACCAGTTGTCCGGCGTGCAGGACTTGGCAAAGACCCTGTCTTCGCGTGGCTTGGGCGCAGGCCACTCATCCTTCTCGATGTGCACCGGCTCCGGCGCTTTCGGTGGAAGCAAAGTAAACCAGGCCCTGCCACCGCTATACGGATTTAATAACCAGTCATCGTCGAGAAGGTATTTGTATTGAGGCATGCCAACTCCCTGTATGGCGCTGAGTCGAGCCAGGGGAGCTTGTCGGTATAGGAGCGATTCGGGGAGAGAGCGACAGGTGGCTGATGCTACGAAAGATCCGTTTCGTACCAGAGATCTACTTTTTTCTTACGGAGGCATCTGAATTGCATGCAGGGAGCGGGAGGAAAAGGACTTTTCTCGAGGCATAAAAAAACGGCCTACCTTTCGGTAAGCCGTTTTTAGTACTTGGTGGCTACACAGGGACTTGAACCCCGGACCCCAGCATTATGAATGCTATGCTCTAACCAACTGAGCTATGTAGCCAAGTGGCGCGCATTATTCCCCTGAAATGGCAAAGCGTCAAGCGTAAATCGAAAATATTTCTTCCTGTTTTCAACTGCTTATCCTCCAGCCCCGAAAATCGGGGCCGGGGAGGGCGTCAGCGCAGTTGGAATCTGGCGGTATTGGCGCTCAGTGCCTCGCTACCCTGGCTCAAGGTGTCCGCCGCGAGGTTTACGGCGCGTGCGCCTTCGAGCAAACGCACCGCCGCTTGATCGACCTGCTGGATATTGCCGCTGACTTCGTCGGCAGTGCTGGCCTGTTCTTCAACCGCTGTGGCGATTTGCGCCAGGGTGTCGGTGACACTCTGTACGGCGCTGGCGATTTCTCCCAGGCGTTCGCCGAGTCCGGTGACTGCTTCGGCATCCGATTGCGCCTGACCACAGGCGGCTTCCATCAGGCTTACCGCTTCGTTGACCGTGGCGCGCAGGCTGTCGACGGTGCCGGCGATCTGCGCGGTGGACGATTGCGTGCGCTGCGAGAGGCTGCGCACCTCGTCGGCGACCACGGCAAAGCCGCGACCCTGTTCGCCGGCGCGGGCGGCCTCGATGGCGGCGTTGAGCGCGAGCAGGTTGGTCTGCTCGGCGACGCCGCGAATGGTATCCACGACCAGTTGAATCTGCTGGCCTTGCTCGCTGACCCGGCCAAGCGCGGCGGCGGTATCGTTAAGGCGCTGATTGAGCTGCTGAATGCTCGCCGTGGTGCGTTGGCTGTCGCGGCTGCTGTCGGCGGCGATGCGCCGGGTTTGCTGGGCGCTGCCGGAGGCCTGTTCGCAACTCTGCGCGACGCCTTGCGAGGTGGCGGCCAATTGCGTGGCGGCAGCGGCGATCTGGCTGATCTGCAATTGCTGCGCTTCGACTTCGCTCAGGGCGCCGCTGGAGTGTTGGTTGAGGCTGCGCACCGCGTTGCTCAACTGCGAGGTCTCGTGGTCGACGCCGAGCATGCTGCTGCGCAATTGCACCACAGCGACGTTGAGCGCGGTGCTGATCGCTGCCAGCTCATCGCGCCCCACCACCGGCACTTGCAGGCTCAGGTTACCGTCGCGCAAGGCTTCGGCGAGCAAGGTGATGCCGCTGGCGCTACGGCGGATCGAGGCTTGCAGGCAAACGAACAGGTATAACGCGGCCAACAGCAGGCAACCGAAGATTGCGGCGACAACAATGAACTGGCGGATCGCCGAGCTGTAATACGCATCGAGCCGCTGATCCAGCGCGACCAGGGATTGCTGGCGCAGGGAAGCGAGGTCGGTGAGCAGCGCGTCGAGGCTGCGTTCGAAGTCCTCTGGCTTGAGGTTGATGCTGCCGCCAAACACACCGTCGTCGAGGACTTTCAGGCCGCTGTCGAGGTGTTTCAGGCTGTCGTGATACTGGCCGGCCCAAGCTTGCAGCTCGGCTGGCAGACGCGCCTCCAGCAGGCCGGCGGTTTTCACCAGTTGCTCGCGGGCGTCACCAATGCGGCTGCGCAGGTCGCGCAACTGCAGGCGGCTCTGCAGGGTGAACTGACCGGAGACGACCGAAGCCTGGCCGACTGCGGCGAGACGGCCGACCCGCTCGATCAGGTCCGGCGCGTGCTGCGTGGAAATCTGCGTCAGCAGGTAGGTTTCCAGCCACGGTGCAAGGGTCAGGCGATTGTCCATGACGATCTGCTCGCGCAAGGCTTGCAGCGCGCCCAAGGCATTGGTGAAGCGGTCATAACCGTCCGGCCACCAGCCGACACTGCTCAAGCTTTTCGAATCAAGGCCATTGAGTGCGGTTTGCAGCGCCTGAAAGCGCTCGAGGATTGCGCCGTCGGCGCCTTGCTGGTTCAGGGCATTGCCCAGCTCCGTGGTGGCTTGCAGCACCGCCGGTTGCACGCCGTCGAAGGCGGCCATGGCGGCGAGAGTGGCCGGTGTCGGCTGACGATTGGTCTCGGTGGCGCGCCAGCGGGCGGCGCGGTCGCGTTGAGCGGCGAGCAGGTTGTCCAGCGCATCCAGCGCGAGCAACTGACGCACGCCGGCACGTTCGCCGGAGATCAGATTGAGCTTCTCGCGATAGTCATGGCCGATCATCAACAGGCTGCCGGCCAGCGGCAGAATGAACAGCAGAAACAACAATTGGAATTTACCTGCGAAGCCAAACCGCCCCAGCAATTTGATCCCCGGTGAAAGGAAAGCCTGCATGCCTCATGACTCCTCTGGACACCACGCACCATTGGCGTGCATCGCGAACCTTTCGGCTGCGACCTGTGCCCTCTAAAAGGCCTCGAAAGTTCATCCTCGCCCGCTCTGTAGGCCGGCTCTGTAGCGAAACTTCCCATTGTCGAGCGCCTTTGTAAGGCGATCGTGTTCAAGGGCAGAAGCAAGGCAAGATTCAGACCATGGCGTTGCGCTATCACCTTCGCCACCAACGATCCCCTGTAGGAGCTGCCGAAGGCTGCGATCTTTTGACTTTGATGCTTAGAAGCAAGATCAAAAGATCGCAGCCTTCGGCAGCTCCTACGCGAGATAGGAATGTTGGTTAGTTAGCTGGCTAAGGGGATAGCGCTGGCGCACCGAAAAATGGCACATTGACGCACCTGCCTGCGGGCACCCATCTGCTGTCCGGAATTTTCCATGGCTATCAGCAACGTCCAGACCGCCGCTGCCTCGGCGACCGCTGCTCCGCAAAGCAGCCCTTTGGTGATGCGCATCATCGGCGCGGTGGCGCTGGCGCATCTGATCAATGACCTGATCCAGTCGGTGCTGCCGTCGATCTACCCGATGCTCAAGGCCAACTATGGCCTGACGTTTACCCAGGTCGGCCTGATCACCTTGACCTTTCAGTTGACCGCGTCGCTGTTGCAGCCGTGGGTCGGATATCACACTGATCGCCACCCCAAACCGTGGCTGTTACCGGCAGGCACGGTGTGTACCTTGATCGGCATTCTGATGATGTCGGTGGTCGGCAGCTTCCCATTGATTCTGCTGGCGGCGGCGCTGATCGGCATTGGCTCGTCGACCTTTCATCCGGAAGCCTCGCGTGTTGCCCGGCTGGCCTCGGGCGGCCGGTTTGGTCTGGCGCAATCGACCTTTCAGGTCGGCGGCAATGCCGGCTCCGCGCTTGGCCCATTGCTGGCGGCGGCGATCATCATTCCCTTCGGCCAGGGCAATGTGGCGTGGTTCGGTCTGTTCGCAGTGTTTGCGCTGTTCGTGCTGTACCGCATCAGCCGTTGGTACGCCAACCACCTGAACCTGTTCAAGCTCAAGGCCGGCCAAGCCGCGACGCACGGCTTATCGAAGGGCAGGGTGACCAGTGCCTTGGTGGTCCTGGGGCTGCTGGTGTTCTCCAAATATTTCTACATGGCCAGTTTCACCAGCTACTTCACCTTCTACCTGATCGAGAAGTTCGACCTGTCGGTGGCGAGTTCACAATTGCACTTGTTCCTGTTTTTGGGCGCAGTGGCGGCGGGGACGTTCTTCGGCGGGCCTATCGGCGACAAGATCGGGCGCAAGGCAGTGATCTGGTTTTCCATCCTGGGGGTGGCGCCATTCACCCTGATCCTGCCGCATGTCGATCTGTTCTGGACCAGCATTCTCAGCGTGGTGATCGGTTTCATTCTGGCGTCGGCATTCTCGGCGATCGTGGTGTACGCGCAGGAACTGGTGCCAGGCAATGTCGGGATGATTGCCGGGATCTTCTTCGGACTGATGTTTGGTTTCGGCGGGATTGGCGCAGCGCTGCTCGGGCATCTGGCGGATGTGCACGGGATTGAGTACGTGTATTTCCTTTGCTCATTCCTGCCGTTGTTTGGTGTGTTGGCGATCTTTCTCCCGCGTACTAAAAAAGCTTGAGATCAAAAGATCGCAGCCTTCGGCAGCTCCTACAGGGGATAGATGTACATCTGTAGGGGCTGCCGAAGGCTGCGATCTTTTAACAATCTTTCGGGCACAAAAAAGCCGCGTATCAAACGCGGCTTTTTCTTGTGCGGCTGTTGCTTAGACGTTGAAGCGGAAGTGCATCACGTCGCCGTCCTTGACGATGTAATCCTTGCCTTCCAGGCGCCACTTGCCGGCTTCTTTGGCGCCGGCTTCGCCCTTGTACTGGATGAAGTCGTTGTAGGCGATGACTTCGGCACGGATGAAGCCTTTTTCGAAGTCGGTGTGGATCACGCCGGCGGCCTGTGGTGCGGTGGCACCGACCTTGACGGTCCAGGCGCGGACTTCTTCGACACCGGCGGTGAAGTAGGTCTGCAGGTGGAGCATTTCGTAACCGGCGCGGATCACGCGGTTCAGGCCAGGCTCTTCCAGGCCCAGGGCCTCGAGGAACATGTCCTTCTCTTCGCCATCATCGAGCTCGGCGATTTCCGCTTCGATCTTGTTGCACACCGGAACGACCATGGCGCCTTCTTCTTCGGCGATGGCCTTGACCACGTCCAGGTGCGGGTTGTTCTCGAAACCGTCTTCAGCCACGTTGGCGATGTACATGACCGGCTTGGTGGTCAGCAGGTGGAAGCCCTTGATCACGGCTTTCTCGTCCGCGCTCATGTTCTTCATCAGGCTGCGTGCCGGTTTGGCTTCGGTGAAGTGCGCGATCAGTTGCTCGAGCAGAGCCTTCTGAACCACGGCGTCCTTGTCACCGCCCTTGGCGTTGCGCGCGACTTTCTGCAGTTGTTTCTCGCAGCTGTCGAGGTCGGCGAAGATCAGTTCAAGGTCGATGATTTCGATGTCGCGTTTCGGGTCGACGCTGTTGGACACGTGGATCACGTTGTCGTCTTCGAAGCAGCGCACCACGTGAGCGATAGCGTCGGTTTCGCGGATGTTGGCCAGGAACTTGTTGCCCAGGCCTTCACCTTTCGAGGCACCGGCGACGAGGCCGGCGATGTCGACGAATTCCATGGTGGTCGGCAGGATGCGCTTGGGATTGACGATGGCCGCCAGCGCTTCCAGGCGTGGATCAGGCATCGGCACGATGCCGCTGTTCGGCTCGATGGTGCAGAAGGGGAAGTTCTCCGCCGCGATACCGGATTTGGTCAGGGCGTTGAACAGGGTGGACTTGCCGACGTTAGGCAGGCCGACGATGCCGCAATTGAATCCCATGGTGTTTCCCCTCGGGTAAAAGTCAGGCCTTCTGGCTGTGCAGGTTTTTCATCGCGCGGTTCCATTCCCCGGCGAGGATATCCGGCAGCACGCCGAGGGCAAAGTCGATGCTGGCATCGAGTTTTTCCTGTTCGGCGCGTGGCGCACGACCCAGGACGAAATTTGAAACCATACTGGCAACGCCTGGGTGGCCGATGCCAAGCCGCAGACGGTAGAACGTATTCTGATTGCCCAGTTGCGCAATGATGTCGCGCAACCCGTTGTGACCGCCATGGCCGCCGCCCTGCTTGAGCTTGGCAACGCCCGGAGGCAAGTCGAGTTCGTCATGCGCCACGAGGATTTCTTCAGGCTTGATGCGGAAGAAACCGGCGAGTGCCGCCACGGCCTGGCCGCTGCGGTTCATGTAGGTGGTGGGAATCAGCAGACGAACATCCTGACCCTGATGCGAGTAGCGCCCGGTCAGGCCGAAATATTTGCGATCGGCCACAAGATTCACATTCTGTGCGTGGGCGATGCGCTCAACAAAAAGGGCCCCTGCGTTATGCCGGGTCTGTTCGTATTCAGCGCCTGGATTTCCCAGGCCAACGATCAGTTTGATGGCAGTCACGATAGGGGCCCTTCCTTGGAGTGGTGGATAACATCGCCGCGATCGGGGAAAGCGGCGAAAGTGGACGAAAAATGCTCATTTACCATGGATGTAAACTCCGCGTTCTCGCCCGCTTTCTCGCTACGTTCCAGTCCGCGATGTTACTTGCTCACTCCGGCATGACAGAGTGAATTACTCTGCTTCGCCTTCTTCGGCAGGTTCTGCAGCAACACGTGGAGCGTGGACGTTGGCAACAGCCTTGTCATCGCCGTGTGCCAGAGCAACGAACTCAACACCTTTAGGAGCTTTGAGGTCCGACAGGTGAATGATGGTGCCGATTTCTGCTTTCGACAGATCGACTTCGATGAACTCAGGCAGATCTTTTGGCAGGCAGGTCACTTCGATTTCAGCAACAACGTGCGAAACTTCGCCGCCTTTCTTCACTGGAGCTTCTTCGCCAACAAAGTGTACAGGCACGATGGCGGTCAGTTTCTGGCCGGCAACAACGCGTACGAAGTCAGCGTGCATCACGTGGCCTTTGGCCGGGTGACGCTGCAGCGCCTTGATGATGACGTTCTGCTTGGTGCCACCAACGTTCAGCTCGATGATGTGGCTGTAAGCCGCTTCGTTTTCGAGCAGTTTGGCAACTTCTTTGGCCAGCATGCTGATGGATTCAGGGGCTTTGTCGCCACCGTAAACAACAGCTGGAACCAGAGCGGCGAGACGACGCAGGCGGCGGCTCGCACCTTTCCCCAGGTCGGAACGCACTTCAGCATTCAGAGTAAAATCGTTCATTTTGTATCTCCAAAATAGCCATGACCGAGTGGCGTTTGCGACCAGCGCCGAACACGGTATGGGCAAAAAAGCCCCGCCCCGACAGGAATGCCGGGGCGGGGCGCTTTTCGTCAACGAGACATTTCGCGAAGGGCAGGGCCCTTAACGGAACATCGCGCTGATCGATTCTTCATTGCTGATGCGGCGAACCGCTTCGGCAACAACCGGTGCGATATCCAGTTGACGGATACGTGCACAGGCTTGTGCTGCAGCGGACAGCGGGATGGTGTTAGTGACCACCAGCTCGTCCAGCACGGAATTTTCGATATTCTCGATGGCCCGGCCCGACAGCACAGGGTGTGTGCAGTAGGCAAAGACCTTGGCTGCGCCATGCTCTTTCAGGGCCTTGGCCGCGTGGCACAGGGTGCCGGCGGTATCGACCATGTCATCGACCAGAATACAGGTACGCCCTTCGACATCACCGATGATATGCATCACTTCAGAGTGATTGGCTTTCTCACGGCGTTTGTCGATGATCCCGAGATCGACGCCCAGCGACTTGGCAACAGCCCGTGCACGCACGACGCCACCAATGTCCGGGGACACGATCATCAGGTTTTCGAAGCGCTGATCTTCGATGTCATCCACCAGAACCGGGGAGCCGTAGATGTTATCTACCGGAATATCGAAGAAGCCCTGAATCTGGTCAGCATGCAGATCAACCGTGAGAACACGGTCGATGCCGACTACGGTAAGCATGTCAGCAACGACTTTCGCGCTGATAGCCACACGTGCGGAACGCGGACGGCGATCCTGACGGGCATAACCAAAATAAGGAATAACAGCAGTGATACGAGTAGCTGAGGAGCGGCGGAAGGCATCAGCCATCACTACCAGTTCCATCAGGTTATCGTTGGTCGGAGCGCAGGTCGGCTGAATAATGAAGACGTCTTTACCGCGAACGTTTTCATTGATCTCGGCTGTGATTTCGCCGTCGGAAAACTTGCCGACAGAGATGTCACCGAGAGGGATATGCAGCTGACGTACGACACGCCGAGCCAGATCGGGGTTGGCATTCCCCGTAAAGACCATCATCTTGGACACGCGCAGTACCTAGAGGCTGAGGGTAACCTGGATGAGTAGAGAAAATGGCAGGGGCGGCTGGATTCGAACCAACGCATGGCAGGATCAAAACCTGCTGCCTTACCGCTTGGCGACGCCCCTGTATCTGTTGCTTTCAAGTGCCGGGCACTTGATTCCTTTAGAGCAGACTTTGCAGCTTGCGATGCAACATCGAAACGTTGCTTCCTTTCGCTACAAACCCTGTAAGGGTCTCTGTCAGAAGGGCCGAGACTTTATCAGCTTCAGCTTTGCTTGGGAAGCCCCCAAACACACAACTTCCAGTTCCGGTGAGCTTTGCTTCGGTAAATTTACCTAACAAATCCAATGCGTTACGTACCTCTGGATAACGCCTTGCGACCACCGGCAAGCAGTCATTTCGACTGTTTCCCTCGGGAACGGGGCGCACTTTAATGGGCGGTGTGTTACGTGTCAACAAAGGATCGGAAAAAATTTCTGCCGTACTAACAGCGACTTGCGGCACGAGCACCAGATACCACGGTTCTTCGGGGTCGACCGGGGTCAGTTTCTCGCCGACGCCCTCGGCAAATGCCGCATGGCCACGGACGAACACTGGTACGTCGGCACCGAGTGACAGGCCCAGTTGCGCCAGACGATCTTCATCCCAGCCCAACTGCCAGAGATGGTTGAGGCCGAGCAAAGTCGTCGCCGCATTCGAACTGCCGCCACCGATGCCGCCGCCCATGGGCAGCACCTTGTCGATCCAGATGTCGATGCCGAGCGCGCAGCCGGACTGTTGCTGCAACATCTTCGCCGCGCGCACGATCAGGTTGCTGTCGTGGGGCACGCCGGCGAACTCGGTGTGCAGCTGAATCACGCCGTCATCGCGCACGGCGAAAGTGATTTCATCGCCATAATCGAGGAACTGAAACAGCGTCTGCAATTCGTGATAACCGTCTTCACGGCGACCGAGAATGTGCAGCATCAAGTTGAGTTTGGCCGGCGAGGGCAGGGTCAGGCGTGCAGCGGTCATGCTTTATTGCCCCAACTTGCGCGGTTGCCAGGTTTTGATCACCAGCGTCACGTCGAGGTCGGTGCCGTGCAGCTTGATGCGCTCGGGGAGCCAGTAACCATTCTGTTCGGTGTAGGCGGTGTATTCGACTTTCCAGCCGTCCTGCTCAAGGCTGGCCAGACGGCTGTCGGCGTCCAGATTCAAGCGACTCTTGCTTTCCGGGGCTGGCAGGCCGCGAACCCACCAGGCCAGATTCGACACCGGCAGTTTCCAGCCCAGCTGTTCTTCGAGCAGGGCTTCAGGAGATTGCGATTCGTAGCGGCCCTGGTTGGCGACTTCCAGTGATACTTTGCCCGGACGCCCGGTCAGGCGTGCCGCACCACGACCCAGCGGGCCGGACAGGCGAATGTCGTAGTAGTCCTGACGCTGCAGCCAGAACAGCGTGCCGCTGCCGGAATCTTTCGGCGCGCGGATGCCGATCTTGCCGTCGATCTGCCAGCCATCGAGGCCGGTCAGTTGCTGTTTATTCGCCGCCCACTGGGCCGGGCTGCCGTGGCCCTCGACCGATTCGCGAGTGCCGAAACCCGAACAGCCGGCGAGCAGGGCGATGAAGCTGAAAACAATAACGTGGCGCAAAAGCATGGTTTAAAGATTCTCGGATCCGGTCAGGCGCTTGATGGTGCTGCGCAGAATGGTGCTGTCGGGCTGATCCTTGAGGAACTTGCCCCACACTTGTTTGGCTTCGCGCTGATTGCCCTTGGCCCAGAGGACTTCGCCCAGGTGCGCGGCGACTTCGTGGTCAGGGAAACGCTCGAGCGCCTGGCGCAGGTATTTCTCCGCGTCGTCCAGATTGCCCAGGCGATAGTTCACCCAGCCGAGGCTGTCGAGTACCGCCGGGTCTTCCGGATTGATCTGGTGCGCCTGCTCGATCAGCGTTTTTGCTTCAGCGTAGCGGGTGGTGCGATCGGACAAGGTGTAGCCCAGCGCATTCAGCGCCATGGCGTTGTCCGGGTCGCGCTTGATGATCAGGCGCAGGTCTTTCTCCATTTGCGCCAGATCATTGCGTTTTTCCGCGAGCATGGCGCGGGTGTAGAGCAGATTGAGATCGTCCGGGTATTTCTGCAGCGCTTGTTGCAGAACTTTCCAGGCCTTGTCGTCCTGTTTATTGGCCGACAGGGTTTCCGACTCGATCAGATACAGCTGGATCGCGTAATCCGGTTGCTCGTCACGCTCGGCCGCCAGCTTGCTCTGCGCTTCGACGGTTTTGCCGTTGCTCATCAGGATATCGGCCTGACGCAGCTGTGCCGGCAGATAGTCATTGCCCGGGCCGACCTGGGCGTATTCGATGAGCGCGCCTTGCGGGTCATTGCGTTCTTCGGCAATCCGGCCGAGATTCAGATGCGCTGAATCGACGTGGCTTTCGCGAGCGATCAGGTCTTCCAGATAGTCCTTGGCTTCATCCCACGCCTTGGCTTCCAGGCACACCAGTGCCAGCGAGTAACGCAGTTCATCGTCTTCCGGGTATTGCTGAACGAGCGTGGAGAATTCGGCCTTGGCGTCGTCCATGCGGTCCTGTTCGACCAGCATGCGCGCGTAAGTCAGGCGCAGGCGTTTGTCTTCCGGGTATTTCCTGATGCTTTTCTGCAACAGCGGCAGCGCTTCGTCGCCACGGTTGAGCAATTGAAGCAGGCGCGCGCGCAGCAGGATCGGTGCGATCTCGCCGTCTTCCGGTGGGTTGTCTTCGAGCAGAGTCAGCGCGCCTTGATTGTCGCCGTCCTGCTGCAACAGCAGAGCCTTGCCGAAAATCAGCTGATTATTGTTCGGGTGGCGCTGGAGCAAACGGTCGAAGCTTTTCATCAGGCCGTTGCGGGTTTCCTGATCGGTGTCGGCGGCCGACAGCGCGAGGAAATCGAAATGGGTGTCGCCCTTGCCCTGCAGGACTTTCTCCATGTAGACCATGGAGTCGTCGTAACGCCCGGCGCGGGCCAGTTGCACGGCAGCGGCGCGTTGCGCTTCGAGATCATCCGGAGCGTTGCGCGCCCAGATCAGCGCGGTGTCGAGGGCCGGTTGATCGGCGCCCAGATATTCGGCGATGCGGAACGCACGCTCGGAAACGCCCGGATCCTGGGTGTTGATGGCCTGGGTCACGTAATTGTCCAAGGCAATGTCGAAACGATTGCGCTGGCCGGCGAGTTCGGCGCTCAGCAGACTGAACACGGTTTCCTCGCTGAACGAGCCGTAAACCTTGGGCTTTTCAGGCGCGGGCGTGGTGTCTTCGACCGGCGGGGTGCCGTCCGGCGCAACGGGCGCCATGGCCTGGCAGCCGCTGAGGAAGACAAAAGCGAGGAGCAACGCGGAGGATCTATTCATATAGGAAGAGGACGACTAACCTGCGGTCGGATCATCATGACACAAGCCTTCGGCCAAACATAACCGAGACTCAATTGTGGCCATTATAGGGGCTGACGATTGGGACAATAGTCAGCGGTAGTTGTTCTGAATCTTTCGAAGTAGGACAATTGCCGGCTTCACGTCACCACCAGCGACCTTGAATGGCCTTCCTTGCACTCGGTATTAACCACAAGACTGCTTCAGTAGACGTCCGCGAGCGCGTGGCCTTTACCCCTGAGCAGCTGGTGGAGGCCTTGCAGCAGCTCTGCCGACTGACCGACAGCCGCGAAGCCGCGATCCTCTCCACCTGCAATCGCAGTGAGCTTTATATAGAACAGGATCAGCTCTCGGCCGATGTCGTGCTGCGCTGGCTCGCCGATTATCACCATCTGAGCCTGGACGAGCTGCGCGCCAGTGCCTATGTGCATGAAGACGATGCGGCTGTTCGTCACATGATGCGCGTCGCTTCCGGGCTCGACTCGCTGGTGCTGGGCGAACCGCAGATTCTCGGCCAGATGAAATCGGCCTACGCCGTGGCCCGCGAGGCCGGCACCATCGGCCCGCTGCTGGGGCGGCTGTTTCAGGCGACGTTCAATGCCGCCAAGCAGGTGCGTACCGATACTGCGATCGGCGAGAACCCGGTGTCGGTGGCGTTTGCTGCGGTGAGCCTGGCGAAACAGATTTTCAGCGATCTGCAACGCAGCCAGGCGCTGCTGATCGGTGCCGGCGAGACGATTACGCTGGTCGCGCGCCATTTGCATGAGCTGGGGGTCAAGCGCATCGTCGTTGCCAACCGCACGCTGGAGCGCGCCAGTCAACTGGCCGAACAGTTCGGCGCCCACGCGGTGCTGCTCTCGGACATTCCGGCGGAGCTGGTGCGCAGCGACATCGTCATCAGTTCGACCGCCAGTCAGCTGCCGATCCTCGGCAAGGGCGCGGTGGAAAGTGCGCTGAAGCTGCGCAAGCACAAGCCGATCTTCATGGTCGACATTGCCGTACCGCGGGATATCGAACCGGAAGTCGGCGAGCTCGACGACGTTTATCTGTACAGCGTCGACGATCTCCACGAAGTGGTCGCCGAGAACCTCAAGAGCCGCCAGGGCGCTGCGCAAGCGGCGGAGGAGATGGTCTCGGTCGGCGCCGACGATTTCATGGTGCGCTTGCGCGAACTGGCGGCAGTCGATGTGCTCAAGGCCTATCGTCAACAGAGCGAACGCCTGCGGGACGAGGAATTGCAGAAGGCCCTGCGTCTGCTGGCCAACGGCGGCAACGCCGAAGACGTGCTCGGGCAACTGGCCCGTGGCCTGACCAACAAACTCTTGCATGCGCCCAGCGTGCAGTTGAAAAAGCTGTCTGCCGAAGGCCGCCTCGATGCGCTGGCCATGGCCCAGGAACTCTTTGCCCTTGAGGGCTCACCGGATAGTTTTTCGGATAAAAAACCGCAATGAAAGCGTCACTGCTCAACAAGCTGGACATTCTCCAGGACCGTTTCGAGGAACTGACCGCGCTGCTCGGCGACGGTGAAGTCATTGCCGATCAGGCCAAGTTCCGCGCCTATTCCAAGGAGTACGCCGAACTCGAGCCGGTAGTGGCCGCCTATAAAAAGCTGCTCGGCGTACAAAGCGATCTTGAAGGCGCGCAGGCGCTGCTCAAGGACAACGACCCGGACATGCGCGAAATGGCCGTGGAAGAAGTTCGCGAAGCCAAGGAGTTGCTGGTCACGCTGGAATCCGATCTGCAGCGCATGCTGCTGCCTAAAGATCCGAATGACGGGCGCAACGTCTTCCTCGAAATTCGCGCCGGCACCGGTGGCGACGAGGCGGCGATCTTCTCCGGCGACCTGTTCCGCATGTACTCGCGTTATGCCGAGCGGCGTGGCTGGCGCGTAGAGATCCTCTCGGAAAACGAAGGCGAACACGGTGGCTATAAAGAAGTCATCGCGCGCATTGAAGGCGACAACGTTTACGGCAAGTTGAAATTCGAGTCCGGCGCACACCGCGTCCAGCGCGTGCCGGCCACCGAATCCCAGGGCCGGATCCACACCTCGGCCTGCACCGTGGCGGTATTGCCCGAGCCGGACGAGCGCGAAGCCATCGAGATCAACCCGGCGGATCTGCGCGTCGACACTTACCGTTCCTCCGGGGCTGGTGGTCAGCACGTCAACACCACCGATTCGGCGATCCGCATCACCCACATTCCGACTGGCACCGTCGTCGAGTGTCAGGAAGAACGCTCCCAGCACAAGAACCGTGCCCGGGCGATGGCGTGGCTGTCGGCCAAGCTCAACGATCAGCAAAACGCAGCGGCAGCCAACGCGATTGCCAGTGAGCGCAAGTTGCTGGTCGGCTCCGGCGATCGATCCGAGCGTATCCGCACCTACAACTACGCCCAGGGCCGGGTCACCGACCATCGCGTCAACCTGACCCTGTATTCGCTGGATGAAATTCTCGCCGGTGGCGTCGAAGCTGTGATCGAGCCCTTGCTGGCCGAATATCAGGCTGACCAACTCGCAGCGATAGGTGAATAAATGACCATCATCGCCAGCCTGTTGCGCGCCGCCGAGTTGCCGGACTCGCCGACTGCGCGTCTGGACGCTGAATTGCTTCTCGCCGCCGCACTGGGCAAGTCGCGCAGCTTCCTGCACACCTGGCCCGAGCGCATCGTGCCGAGCGAGGCTGCGCTGACCTTTGCCGAGTATTTGCAACGGCGGCGTAGCGGTGAGCCGGTGGCTTATATTCTCGGCCAGCAGGGCTTCTGGAAGCTGGATCTGGAAGTCGCGCCGCACACGCTGATTCCGCGTCCTGACACCGAATTGCTGGTGGAGGCAGCCCTTGAGCTGCTGCCGGCAACTCCGGCCAAGGTTCTTGATCTGGGCACCGGCAGTGGCGCGATTGCTTTGGCCTTGGCCAGCGAACGGCCGGCGTGGAAAGTCACTGCCGTGGATCGTGTGCTTGAAGCCGTGGCCCTGGCCGAACGCAATCGCCAGCGTCTGCACCTGAACAACGCTACGGTGCTGAACAGCCATTGGTTCAGCGCACTTGCAGGCCAGCGCTTTCAACTGATCATCAGCAACCCGCCGTACATTGCCGCCGCCGATCCGCATCTGGTCGAGGGCGATGTACGCTTCGAACCGGCCAGTGCGCTGGTCGCCGGTGAAGATGGCCTCGATGATCTGCGCCTGATTGTTGCGCAGGCGCCGGATCATCTTGAAACCGGAGGCTGGCTGATGCTCGAACACGGCTATGATCAGGCCGAAGCCGTGCGTGATCTGCTGCTTACCCGTGGCTTTGAAGAAGTCCACAGCCGCACCGATCTGGGCGGCCATCAACGCATCAGTCTGGGGCGCCTGCCGTGCTGAATGATCAGGAATTGCTGCGCTACAGCCGGCAGATTCTGCTGCAACACATCGACATCGACGGGCAGCTGAAGCTCAAGGCCAGCCGCGTGCTGATCGTCGGCCTCGGCGGTCTCGGCGCGCCAGTGGCGCTGTATCTGGCAGCAGCGGGCGTCGGCGAATTGCATCTGGCGGATTTCGACACGGTCGATCTGACCAATCTGCAACGGCAGATCATTCACGACACCGACAGTGTCGGCATGTCCAAGGTCGACTCGGCGCTCAAGCGCCTGGGCGCGATCAATCCGGAAATTCAACTGGTCGCCCATCGCCAGGCGCTGGACGAGGATTCTCTCGGTGCAGCGGTGGCGGCGGTGGATCTGGTGCTCGATTGTTCGGACAACTTTTCCACGCGCGAGTCGGTTAACGCCGCTTGTGTTGCCGCGTGCAAGCCGCTGGTCAGTGGCGCGGCAATTCGTCTGGAAGGGCAATTGTCGGTATTCGATCCTCGGCGTGCCGAGAGCCCTTGCTACCACTGCCTGTACGGTCACGGCAGTGAAGCCGAACTGACCTGCAGCGAGGCCGGCGTGGTCGGGCCATTGGTCGGTCTGGTTGGCAGCTTGCAGGCGCTGGAAGCGTTGAAGGTGCTGGTCGGCTTTGGTGAACCCTTGGTGGGGCGACTGTTGTTGATCGATGCCTTGGGCTCGCGATTCCGTGAGCTTCGCGTCAAGCGCGATCCGGGCTGCAGCGTCTGTGGCGCGCGCCATGCGTGAAGCGCCGATCGGCGTGTTCGATTCCGGGGTCGGCGGCTTGTCGGTCCTCGGCGAAATCCAGCGCTTGCTGCCCAACGAATCGCTGCTTTATGTCGCCGATTGCGGGAACATTCCTTACGGCGAGAAAACCCCGGAATTCATCCGCGAGCGTTGCAGCGTGATGGCCGGGTTTTTTCGCGAGCAGGGGGCCAAAGCTTTGGTGCTGGCGTGCAATACCGCGACCGTGGCGGGGGTTGCCGATCTGCGTCGCGATTTCCCCGACTGGCCGATTGTCGGCATGGAACCGGCGGTCAAACCGGCCGCAGCGGCCACACGAAGCGGCGTGGTTGGCGTCCTGGCCACGACCGGCACATTGCAGAGCGCGAAGTTTGCCGCGTTGCTCGATCGCTTCGCGGCTGACATAAAAGTCATCACCCAGCCCTGTCCGGGACTGGTCGAACTGATCGAAACGGGTGATCTGCACAGCGCCGAATTACGCACTTTATTGCAAGGTTACGTCGCTCCATTGCTGGCGCAAAACTGCGACACGATCATTCTTGGCTGTACCCATTATCCCTTCCTCAAGCCGCTACTCAGGTCGATGATCGCCGACGATGTCAGCTTGATCGATACCGGAGATGCCGTGGCCCGGCAGTTGCAACGCTTGCTCGCCGAGCGTGATCTGCTGGCGCAACGTCCGAGCCAGCCGGTGAAGTTCTGGACCAGCGGCGATCCGCAATCTCTCAGAAAAATCCTACCGTTGCTGGGCCAAACTGCGTCGAATGTGCAAAACTTCGACTTGTAAAAAAAATGTGAAATAACTAAAAAAACGCTGAACTTCTGACCAAGCGCGGATTTCTATAGCGACAGCAGCAACTAAAAACCAAACGATCGTTCCGGAAAAGGAAGTTTCAAAGTGAAGCGACTATTCTGCTTGGCCGCGATTGCGGCCGCACTGATGGGGCAAAGCATTACTGCACAAGCCGCTGGCGTTGAATTCGCCGTCGGCGGTACCAGCGATTCGACAATGACGTATCGCTTAGGCATGAATTTCGACTGGGACAAGAGCTGGCTGCAGAGCGACGTGGGTCGCCTGACCGGCTACTGGAGCGGTGCCTACACGTACTGGGAAGGTGACAAGACTTCCAGCAACAACAGCCTGTCGTTCTCGCCTGTATTCGTTTACGAGTTTGCCGGCCAGTCGGTCAAGCCATACGTGGAAGCGGGTATCGGCGTGGCGTTCTTCTCCAACACCGAATACGAAAGCAACAACCTGGGCGGCTCCTTCCAGTTTGAAGACCGCATCGGTGTCGGCCTGCGTTTCAACGGCGGCCACGAAGTCGGCATCCGCGCCACGCACTACTCCAACGCCGGCCTGTCCAGCGACAACGATGGTGTAGAAAGCTACGCGCTGCATTACACAATGCCGCTGTAATCCGCCTACGCGGAACCAACGTGGGAGCGAGCCTGCTCGCGAAAGCAGAGTGTCAGTCAATTCAAATGGTGGCTGACACACCGCCTTCGCGAGCAGGCTCGCTCCCACAGTTGTTTCTGCGCCGTCAAAGAAATCAGCGGTAGGCTGTAGCGATACCCCGGCGCTCTTCGATGCACTCCGGCGCGCCCATTTCAAACTCGCGGCAAATCAGCGGGCGTCGTTCATAGATCGTGCACATCATGCTGTCGCGATCCAGTGCCGCGCACCAGCCGTCGTCCAGACGCAGCATCACTTCGCCGCCCCATTCATCGGTATCGATAAAGCGATCAGGCACGCCGGTGTCGGTGATCAGCATCACTTCGAGCTGGCAGCAGCACGCCGCACAGGTCGAGCAGGTGACCGCCGGTTCGGCGATTTGGGTGTGTGGGATGGTTTTCATCGTGGCAGTGTAAGGCAGTGATCGCGGTGGGTGTGAAAGCGCTGACGGACGCTCACGGCGCCAGACGCCGCGCCATCAAATGCAACAGTGGGAACAAGCCTGCCCAGAGCAGCCCGATGACGATCAGCGTCGATACTTCGCCGTAAGGGAAATGCACGCCGGCCAGGCGTCCGCCACCGTAGTACGACAACGCCCCGCCCACCGCGCCAAGTCCGCTGGCCAGCCACCATGGCCGCGCGCTCCAGGCCAGGCAGTGGCGCAACGTGGTGGCGAGCAGTGCCCACAGCAGCATCAGCCACAGCGGAATCAGCGGTGACGCGTCTGCAAAGCGGAACACGTCGAGGTAACGCAGGACACTGTCCACCGCCGTGCCGACAATCACCACGCACAGAATCAAACGACCTTCTGCCCCCCAACTGCTGATCCAGCGCAAATGAATCACCAGAGCCGCCAGTGCCAGCAGCAGCCACAAACTGTTGCCGCCAAGTACGCAGGCCAGCCAGCCGAGCTGAAACAGCACGGCATTGGCGATTCGCTCACGCATCGAAGCGTCCGAGCAGCGGCGCGGTCATCGCCGCCGGTTTGGCCAGCAGCAATTGCGCGGTGCCGATGGTGCGTTCGAGGAATCCGCCCTCGCAGTAGCACAGGTAAAACTCCCACAAACGCAGGAAATAATCGTCGTAGCCCAGCTCGCTCAGGCGACCATGGGCGAGGCGAAAGTTCTCGTGCCACAGGCGCAGTGTCTTGGCGTAATGCAGGCCGAAATCTTCCATGTGCAGCAGGTTCATGTCGGTTTCGCGGCCGACCACATCGAGCATCTTGTGCACCGAGGGCAGGGCGCCGCCTGGGAAGATGTAGCGCTGGATGAAGTCGACGCTGCGCTTGGCCTGTTCGTAGCGTTGTTCGCGAATGGTGATCGCCTGGAGCAGCATCAGGCCGTTGCTTTTGAGCAACTGCGCGCATTGTTTGAAGTAGGTCGGCAGGAACCGATGGCCGACCGCTTCGATCATCTCGATCGACACCAGTTTGTCGTACTCGCCGCTGAGGTCGCGGTAGTCCTTGAGCAGCAGGGTGACGCGATCCTGCAAGCCCAGTTGTTCGATGCGCTTGGCAGTGAACGCGAACTGCTCTTTCGACAGCGTCGTAGTGGTCACGCGGCAACCGTAATGCTGCGCTGCGTAAAGGGCCATGCTGCCCCAACCGGTGCCGATTTCCAGCAGGTGGTCGCTGGGTTTGAGCGCGAGTTTCTGGCAGATGCGCTCGAGTTTGTTCAGTTGCGCCTGTTCCAGGGTGTCGCTCGGCGAAAGGAACTGGGCGGCGGAATACATCATGGTCGGGTCGAGAAACTGTTCGAACAGTTCATTGCCGAGGTCGTAGTGCGCGGCGATGTTTTTCTGCGAACCCTTGCGCGTGTTGCGATTGAGCCAGTGCAGGCCTTGCACGAAGGGCCGGCCCAGACGCGCCAGGCCACCTTCCATGGCATCGAGTACATCGAGATTGCTGACGAACACGCGCACCACAGCAGTCAGGTCCGGCGAACTCCAATAGCCGTGGATGAATGCTTCGCCGGCGCCGATCGAGCCGCTACTGGCGACCATGCCCCACAGGGCCGGATCGAGCACATGGACTTCGCCGAGCAGAGCACTGCCCGGGGTGCCGAAAAGCATTTGTTCGCCATCCTCGACGACCATCAATTGTCCGTGTTTGAGCTGGGCCAATTGGCGCAACACGCCACGGCGCAGCAGCGAGCCGGTCAAACCGTTGGTGCTGAAGCGACCGAGCGGCAGGCTAGAGGATTTCATGGTGCGGCTCCTTCGGAGGCACAGTGGCGGTTTTAAAGCTGCCGTCGGCAGCCTGGTGAGGGAAGATCGGCGCGCGCTTGAGCAGCAGTCGCAGTGCTTGCCAATAAATCGCCAAAGCGGTTTTTGCGGTCATCCACGGGAAGCGCCGCAGGTAGCGATGCAGGCTGCGACGATCGAGCGGTTCGCGGCGCAGATTCAGTGTGGCGTCGAACAGTTTCTCGCTGCCCTGCCAATCGGCCATGTGCACACCCAGGCTTTGCGCGGCCGGGCTGAAGCTCATGCGGTATTCGAGGTCGCGGGGCAGAAACGGTGAAACGTGAAACGCCTTGGCTACAGCAAAATGTTGGTGGAAATCCACCAGACTGGTTGGCGTCTGCGCCGGCAACACGTAATGAAAACGCTCGCGCCATGGCGTATTGGTGACTTCACAAACGATCGCCGCGAGTTGTCCGTCGGCTTCATGGCAGTAGAAGAAGCTCACCGGATTGAACGACAACCCCCAACTGCGCGGCTGAGTCAGCAGGCACACCGTGCCTTGTGGCTCATGACCGATGGATGCACCGACCTGCTGGCGCACCGCCTCGATCAGGCGCATGCCCTTGCCGGTGAAGGTTTTCAGGTAATCGGTTTCGCGAAACGAGAACGGCGCAAAGCGGCTGCGCCCCGCCAGCGGCGACAAGGCCAGCACGGCGTCCTGTTCGCTCAGGTCGAGATAGAGCAGGCCAATGCGGTAGCGGAATTCGTGGCGGCGCGGCGCAAAACGTCGGTGGCCAATCACGCCGCTATACAGTGCGCTGTTCACAGGGTTTCACCGAACGCGGCGGCCACGCGCAAACCGCTGACCACGCCATCTTCATGAAAGCCGTTGGCCCAGTAGGCGCCGCAATAATGGGTGTGCTGCTCACCATCGAGTTCGCCCCAACGGTTTTGCGCGGCTGCGGCGGCCAAGGTGTATTGCGGGTGGGCGTAGGTATAGCGGGCCAGCACTTTGTCCGGGCTGATGCCGGCGGTCTGGTTGAGGCTGACGCAGAACGTGGTGTCGCTTTCGATGCCCTGCAGGATGTTCATGTTGTAGGTGACCGCCGCGCGGGTATGGCCGGCGCCGCCGAGGCGATAGTTCCAGCTGGCCCAGGCCAGTTTGCGCGTCGGCAGCAGGCGCGTGTCGGTGTGCAGCACGACGTCGTTGTCGGCGTAGAGCAGGGCACCGAGAATCGAACGCTCGGCGTCGCTCGGGTTGGCCAACAGCCTCAGAGCCTGATCGCTGTGACAGGCGAACACCACCTTGTCGAAATGTTCGAGGCCGGCCGGGCTGTGGATAACCACACCATGCTGATTGCGCTCGACGCGGCTGACCGGGCAGTTCAGGCGAATCCTGTCGCTGAACGAAGCGGTCAGCGGCGCGATATACGCACTGGAACCGCCTTCAATGACCTGCCACTGCGGCCGATCACTGACCGACAACAGGCCATGATTCTTGAAAAAACGCAGGAAAAACTGCAGCGGGAAATTGAGCATTTCCGCCATCGGCATCGACCAGATGGCCGCGCCCATCGGCACGATGTAGTGCAGGATGAAGCGCTCGCCGTAGCCGCCGGCCTTGAGGTAATCATCGAGCGTGGTATCGGCGGCGATGCGCAGTTCCACCAGGTCGCGCTGGGCTTCTTTGTTGAAGCGCAGAATGTCGCGCAGCATCCCCCAGAACCCGGGCGACAACAGATTGCTGCGCTGGGCGAACAGGCTGTTGAGGTTGTTGCCGTTGTACTCCACGCCAGTGTCCGGGTCGGTTACCGAAAAGCTCATTTCGGTCGGCTTGAACGCCACGCCGAGCTGGTTGAGCAAGCGAATGAAGTTCGGGTAGGTCCAGTCGTTGAACACGATGAAACCGGTGTCGATGGCGAACGATTGCCCAGCCACGCTGACCGGTACGGTGTGGGTGTGGCCGCCGACCCAGTCACTCGCTTCGAACACGGTGATGTCGTGGCGGCGGTTCAGCAGGTAGGCGCAGGTGAGCCCGGCGATACCGCTGCCAATTACGGCGATTTTCATATCGGGTCCCGCTGCGGAGGGTTCTTGCGCACCATGCGTTTGCCGATCGCCAGTTGCGCGCGGGCGGGCAGCTTGGACAGCGGCCACAGCGCGGCCATGAACAGCCCCGGGAAGGCAATTTCCAGCGGACGGTCCTTGAGTTTGGCGAAGATGTGCCGCGCCGCTTTATCTGCGGGCCAGCTCAGCGGCATCGGGAAATCGTTCCTCTCGGTCAGCGGCGTTTCGACAAAACCCGGGCTGATGATGGTGACTTCAATACCTTCATCCGCCAGATCGATGCGCAGCGATTCGAACAGGTAACGCAGCCCGGCCTTCGATGCGCCATAGGCTTCGGCCCGTGGCAGCGGCAGGTAAGTCACCGAGCTGGCCATGCCGACCAGGTGCGGCGCCGTGCCTTTGCGCAGCAGCGGCAGGGCGGCTTCGATGCAATAGCTGCTGGCGAGCAGATTGGTGCGCACCACGTGCTCGATGATCGACGAGTCGAACTGGCGCGCGTCGACGTATTCACAGGTGCCGGCGTTGAGAATCACGCTGTCCAGCGAACCCCAGGCCTCGGTGATCTGCTCACCGATTTCGCGCACGGTCTGACTGTTGGTCAGATCGCCGGGCACCACCAGCACCTGGCCCGGATAACGCTGGGACAAGACCTTGAGCGGCGCGGCCGAGCGCGAGCTGACCGCCAGGTGCGCGCCGCTTTTCAGAATGTCCTCACACAAGGCTGCACCGATGCCACTGCTGGCCCCGGTCAACCAATACCGCCGTGGAGGTGTACGACTCATCCCATTCTCCTTTTCAGCCAGGCAATCACCCGGCCCAATATTGGCAAGTGTTCATACAGCAGCGCCCCGGCATCGAAATAATCCCGATGGCGATAAACCTTGTCGCGCCAGAGCAGGTGCGAACAGCCACCGACTCTGATTTCCCGCCCGTTGGCCAGGCGCGGATGGCGATAACTCATGACCCAGCGCAGGTAACCCTCACCTTCGCGGATCTGGTCGAAACCATGAAAATCGAAACGCAGATCGCTGACGTTGGCGTACAGCTCGCTGAAGTAATCCTGCAGTTGTGCCAGGCCCTGAACTTCGTGCAGCGGATCGGTGAAATGAATGTCGTCGCTGTACAGCTCGCCGAGGCGATACAGGTTGTCTTTGTTCAACCCGCAAAACTCGCGGGCGAAACTGCGCAGGAATTCACTCATCGCTGCCGCCCACAGGCTGGCGCGACGGCAAGTTCTTGAACGCCGTCAGCGCACGCTCGCGTGAAGTGCTGAGATTAACGATCGGCGCCGGATAATCGGCCACGCCGAACAGTCCTCCGGCTGCCGCCGGATTGTGCACTTCCTTCTTGTTGAGCCCGGCCAGTTCCGGCAACCAGTGCTTGATGAACACGCCTTCGGCATCGAATTTTTCCGACTGGCTCAGCGGGTTGAAAATACGGAAGTAGGGCGCTGAGTCGGTGCCGGTCGATGAGCTCCATTGCCAGCCACCGTTGTTGGCCGCCAGGTCGCCGTCGATCAGGTGGCGCATGAAAAAGCGTTCGCCCTCGCGCCAGTCGATCAGCAGGTTTTTGGTCAGGAACATCGCCACGACCATGCGCAGGCGATTGTGCATCCAGCCGGTTTCCAGCAGTTGACGCATCGCCGCGTCGATGATCGGCAGTCCGGTGCGTGCCTCTTGCCAGGCCTTGAGTTCTTCCGGCGCATCGCGCCAGGCCAGCGCCTCGGTTTCCGGGCGGAAGGCGCGATGCCGGGAGACGCGTGGGTAGCCGACCAGAATGTGTTTATAGAACTCGCGCCACAGCAGCTCGTTGATCCAGGTCACTGCGCCGACCTTGCCGCTTTCGAACTCGCCCTGATTGCTTTGCAGTGCAGCGTGCAGGCACTGGCGTGGCGAGATGACGCCGGCGGCGAGATACGCCGACAGTTGGCTGGTGCCAGGTTTGGCCGGGAAATCGCGTTCGCTGCGGTAGTAGTCGATCTGCGCATCGGTGAAGGTGTCGAGGCGGCGCTGCGCCTCACGCTCGCCGGCCGGCCACAGGGCGCGCAGGGATTCGCTCGGCGTGGCGAAGCCTTTTACCGCCTCCGGAATTGCATCGCTGGCGATATCCAGCGCGGCCTGCTTGCCGGGTGCCTTGACCAGTGCCGGCATCGAGCGATGCAGGCGTTCGTAGCAGACTTTGCGAAACTGACTGAACACCTGGAAGTAGGTGCCGGTCTTGGTCAGCACTGTGCCGGGTTTGAACAGCAACTGATCCAGGTAACTGTGGAATTCGATGCCCTCGGCTCGCAACGTTTCGGCCACGGCTTCATCGCGGCGGCTTTCGTGAACGCCATATTCCTCGTTGGCGTGCACCGCCTCGACCTTCAATTGCCGGCACAGCTTGAGCAATTCTGCCGGTGCCTGATCCCAGTGCGGTGCGCTGCGAATCAACAACGGGATGTTCAGCGCGCCGAGGCTTTGGCTCATTTCGCGCAGGTTGCGCAGCCAGAAATCCACTTTGCACGGCGCATCGTCGTGCTCCAGCCACTGCTGCGGACTCAACAGATACACCGCCACGGTCGGGCCGCGCGCTGCGGCGGCCGCGAGGGCTGTGTTGTCATGTAGGCGCAGGTCGCTGCGCAGCCAGATCAGTTGCATGTGATTAAACCCATCATCAAATCAATCCGCGCTCGAGCAGCGCCTGGTGTGCGGCAAGCGGATCTTCAGCCAGGAACAGATCGGCAGTCTGGGCGGTGCGTGCGGACAACTCGGTGTGGTGGATGTGCACCGTGGGGCCAGCAATCAAGGTCGGGCAATTGACGTTCGCCAACAGCTTGGGCAGCTGCGCCAGTTGCATGGCTTTGCTCGAATACAGCAGCACGCCACGGGCTTGCAGATGCTCGACGGTCAGCGCCAGTTCACCGGCCGGCAGTGGCCAGTCGAACACTTGCACCGGGCAATCGGCACTGCTGATCAGCCATGCGCACAGCCACAGATGCGGCTCCAGCGGCAGGTCGGAATGATTGATCAACAACAGCGGCGCCGAATGCAGCTGACGGTTGTTATGGTAGATGCGTGCGCCGAATTTGCTGCGCAACCAGGAAAAGAAAAACGTCCGTTCCATCTGTGCGCCGAACTGGCCCTGCCAGCGCTGTTCGAGCTCGGCCAGCAGCGGCATCAGCAATTGCTCGCACAACGTCCGTGGCGGATACAAGGCGATGGCCTGATTGACGCTGTCATCCAGCGCGCGCTCATTGAGTGAGGTGACCGCCGACAGCAACGTCTGATGCAGACGCTGCCAATCGTTTTCCACAGTTTCCGTGAAGGCCTGCGGCGCATCGAGCAGTGGCTTGACCTGGCTCACCGCAACGCCACGGTTGAGCCAGGTGAGGATGGCCATGATCCGCTGCACATGTTCAGCGCTATACAGTCGATGGCCCTTGGGCGTGCGCTGGGGCACCACCAACCCATAGCGACGTTCCCACGCGCGCAGGGTGATGGCGTTGACGCCGGTCTGCCGCGCGACTTCGCGAATCGGCAACCAGCCCTCGTCGAGGGCTTTCTTGAAGTCGGCGCCGAGGTCTTCCTGGGCGCTGCTGTCGGTTTTATCGTTCATTAGATCGCGTTTCGCAGACTGAGGTTTTCCGGATGCGGCTGCAGGTAAACCTGCTGCGCGATGTACGGGTCCGGATGGAGTCGAAAGTGGTGTTTGAGCAGCGTCAACGGCACCACCAGCGGCACGATGCCCTGGCGGTACTGGCCGATGATCTGCTGCATTTCCTGTTTGTCTTCGGCGCTCAGCGATTGTTTCAAATAACCGCTGAGGTGCAGCAGCACGTTGCAGTGGGTGCCGCGAGTGGCGCATTTCTTCAGCGCGGCCATCAGCTCGCTGAAATAGCGCGGGCCGAGCTCGGCGGGATCGCTGTCGGCCATGTTGCCGAGCATCTTGCCGAGGTTTTTGTATTGCAGCGGGTTGTGCGCCATCAGCAGATACTTGTAGCGCGAATGGAATTCGGTGAGGGCGCGGCGGCTCAGACCCTCGGCGAGCACTTGCTGCCAGGCGCTGTAGGCCAGCACGCGGGTGATGAAGTTCTCCCGCAGCACTGGGTCGTTGAGGCGCCCGGCTTCTTCCACCGGCAGATCCGGATGCTGTGCACAGAATGCCTGCGCATAGATGCCGCGTCCGCCACCATTCACTGGTGCGCCGTTGTCGTGATAGACCTTGACCCGTTCCAGCCCGCAGGAGGGCGACTGCTGCATGAAGATGTAGCCGGACAGGTCCTGCAACTCGGCGGCCATTTTCTCGCCGTACTCGGCCAGCGGCCTGGTCACGTTGATGGTCCGGTCAACGGTGCCGACCGCCTCGGGTTGCTCAGGGTCGCCGACCAGCCGAATCGGCTCACGGGGAATACCCATGCCGATAGCAACTTCCGGGCACAGCGGGACGAAATCGAAATATTCGGTAAGGGTGCGGCTGCACAGCCGCGATTCCTTGTGCCCACCGTTGTAGCGCACTTCTTCGCCCAACAGGCAGGCGCTGATGGCGATCTTCGGCTTGGACAGGGAAGCAGTAGACATGAGCACCTCGAATCTATACCTGTACAGAGAGTTATCTCTGTACAACTTTTCCTCAGCATAGATCGATGGATGTACAAGTCAAATGATTTGTATAAGATTTTTGTGCGGCGCTGATCTGTGGGAGCGAGCCTGCTCGCGAAAGCAGTGGGGCAGTCGACGAATTCGAATTTGATACAGCGCTTTCGCGAGCAGGCTCGCTCCCACAAGGGAAATCTATTTCCAGCCCAGTAACCAGTGCTCGCTGTCTTTCAGCACCTGCCAATCCAGTCGCTCGCTACGCTGGGTCAGCACCGCCTGCAATTCAACTTCCAGCACCGTACCTTCCTCGTCGCGGATCAGTTCAGTGACCAGAAAATGTTTTTCGCGATTTTGCGGATGGGCTGCTGTCCACTTCGACAGCAGCAATTTGCGCGGATTGATGCGATTCATTGCAGGTGTTCGTGCAAGCGACGTGCAGCCTCCTGACCGCTCAGCCAAGCGCCTTCAACGCGGCCCGACAGGCACCAGTCGCCGCAGGCGTACAAGCCCAGGTCGGCGTCGGCCAGCGTGGTCCATTCATGGCCGGTAGCGGGGCGGGCGTAGAGCCAGCGGTGGGCGAGGCTGAAGGTCGGCGCAGGCATGGCGCTGTGCAGCAGTTCGGCAAAAGCACCGTGCAGATGCTCGATCACCGCCTCCTTGGAGAGGTCGATGTGTTGCCGGCTCCAGGCGCTGGTTGCATGCAGCACCCAAGTGTCGAGAGTGCTGTCGCGCCCGGGTTTGCTGCGGTTGCGCGCCAGCCAGTCGAGCGGGCTGTCCTGCACGAAGCAGCCTTCGATTGGCGTATCCAGCGGGGTTTCGAAGGCGAGGGCGACGGCCCAGGTCGGCTCCATTTTCACCCCGGCAGCAACCCCGGCGAGTTTCGGTGCGGCGGCCAGCAGCGCGGTGGCTTGCGGTGCCGGTGTGGCGATCACCACATGGCTGAAGGGGCCGTGGGTGCAGCCATCGGCGTCCTGCAGATGCCAGTGTTCTTCACCGCGATAGACCTCGGTGATGCGGCAGGCAAACTGCACGTCCAGGCCATCGAGCAGGCCACGGGTGATGGCGCTCATGCGCGGCGTGCCGACCCAGCGGGTCTGCTCGTCCGGCGACATGTTCAGTTGGCCGCCCTGGAAGGTGTACAGCTGTGGCGTCCACTCAGCGGCCCAGCCCCGGCTCTGCCAGCGCTGCACTTCGGTGACGAAGCGCCGGTCGCGCGCGGTGAAGTATTGAGCGCCCAAGTCCAGCGAGCCGGCGTCGCTGCGCTTGCTCGACATGCGCCCGCCGCTGCCGCGGCTTTTATCGAACAGTTGGACGGTATGCCCGGTCTCTGTCAGAGCCTGAGCGGCGGAGAGCCCGGCGATGCCGGTGCCGATGATTGCGATAGGTACAGTCATAGGGGCCTCGTTTACCTTTCTGTACAGACTACGCCGTCGATGAAACCTGTACAATTCTGTTTTTTGGTATAACTTCTAGCGTTCTCGTTCTGACAGCTTGGCCTATTGTTAAACCATAGAGCCTGCCCGATCGAAAAGATCCCTGCCTATAAAAATAGACTAGTGATCCGGGTTAAACGCCACGCGAGGAAGATGTCATGCACATATTGCTGACCGGCGGTACTGGTTTGATCGGACGTCAGCTCTGCCGGCACTGGCTAGAGCAGGGCCATCGGCTGACGGTGTGGAGTCGCCGCGCGGAAAAAGTCGCGCAGATCTGCGGCGCGCAAGTGCGCGGGATTGCCCGTCTGGAGGACCTCGGCGAAGAGCCGCTGGATGCGATCGTCAATCTCGCCGGTGCGCCGATTGCCGACCGCCCCTGGACCCATCGACGCAAGGCGTTGCTGTGGAGCAGCCGCATCACCCTGACGGAAACGCTACTGGCGTGGCTGGAAACTCGCGCGCAGAAACCGTCGCTGCTGATTTCCGGCTCGGCGATCGGCTGGTACGGCGACGGTGGCGAACGCGAGTTGACTGAAGAATCACCGCCCGGCATCGACGACTTCGCCAGTCAGTTGTGCATCGCCTGGGAAGAAACCGCGCTGCGTGCCGAGAACCTCGGCATCCGCGTGGTGCTGGTGCGAACCGGTCTGGTGCTGTCGGCTGAGGGCGGCTTTTTGTCGCGGCTGTTGCTGCCGTTCAAGCTCGGGCTGGGCGGGCCTTTGGGCAATGGTCGGCAGTGGATGCCGTGGATTCACATCGACGATCAAATCGCCCTGATTGATTTTCTTCTGCACCGGAATCAGGCCAGCGGTCCTTATAATGCCTGCGCGCCGAAACCTGTGCGCAACCGCGAATTTGCCAAGACCCTGGGCAGTGTGTTGCACCGCCCGGCGTTCATGCCGATGCCGACCCTGGCGCTGAAAGTCATGCTCGGCGAGCTGTCACTGTTATTGCTCGGCGGCCAGCGCGCGACGCCGGCACGCCTGGTGGAAGCGGGGTTCAGCTTCCGCTTTACGGATTTACGCGCGGCCTTGGATGACCTCTCCAGCCGCCTCTGAAATAGGACGTTGCATGACCGATCACGCTTTGCTTCTGGTCAACCTGGGCTCTCCGGCCTCCACCTCGGTGGCCGATGTGCGCAGCTACCTCAATCAATTTCTGATGGACCCCTACGTGATCGACCTGCCATGGCCGCTGCGGCGGCTGCTGGTGTCGCTGATCCTGATCAAGCGTCCCGAGCAATCGGCCCATGCCTATGCCTCGATCTGGTGGGAAGAGGGCTCGCCGCTGGTGGTGCTCAGCCGCCGTTTGCAAGAGCAGATGACCCGCACGTGGAAACACGGCCCGGTAGATCTGGCGATGCGTTATGGCGAGCCGTCGATCGAAACCTGTCTGCTGCGTCTGGTCAAAGCGGGACATAAGAAGATCACTTTGGCGCCGCTGTACCCACAGTTCGCCGACAGCACCACGACCACCGTGATCGAAGAAGCCCGGCGCGTGCTGCGCGAGAAGAAACTCGACGTGCAGTTGTCGATCCTGCAACCGTTCTACGATCAGCCGGAATACATCGAGGCACTGGCCGCCAGCGCTCGACCACATCTGCAGCAGGACTACGATCATCTGCTGCTGAGCTTTCACGGCTTGCCTGAGCGGCATCTGAGCAAACTCGACCCGACGGGCAATCACTGCCTCAAGGGCGCCGATTGCTGCCAGACCGCCTCGCCGGAGGTATTGGCGACCTGTTATCGCGCGCAGTGTTTCCGTACCGCCGCCGCCTTCGCCAAAAGTATGGGCCTGGCGGACGGCAAATGGTCGGTGTCGTTTCAGTCACGCCTGGGCCGGGCGAAATGGATCGAGCCGTACACCGAAGCGCGGCTGGATGAACTGGCCAAAAGCGGGGCGAAAAAGATTCTGGTGATGTGCCCGGCGTTCGTTGCCGATTGCATCGAGACGCTGGAAGAGATTGGCGATCGCGGTAGGGAACAGTTCCGCGAAGCGGGGGGCGAGGAGTTGGTGCTGGTGCCGTGCCTGAACGACGACCCGCAATGGGCCAAGGCGCTGGCGACCCTCTGCGAAAGAGCGCCGCTGGCCCTTTAAAAGCTTCGCGAGCAGGCTCGCTCCCACAGGTTGAAATGCATTCCAGACCTGTGGGAGCGAGCCTGCTCGCGAATGCTATCTGTCAGGCGATGAAGATCCGAAAGCCTTAGATCAGCGGCTCATCCGCCTTCTTCTGCTTCCAGCCATCATTGCCCGGCAGGATCAGGTTCAGCGCAATCGCCACCACCGCGCACAGCGCGATGCCTTTGAGGCCGAAGTCATCAGGACCGGTGCCGGTGCCGACCAGCACACCGCCAATGCCGAACACCAGCGTCACCGAAACAATCACCAGGTTGCGCGCTTCGCCCAGGTCGATCTTGTGGCGGATCAGGGTGTTCATGCCCACTGCCGCGATCGAACCGAACAGCAAGCACAGAATCCCGCCCATTACCGGCACCGGAATGCTTTGCAGCAGTGCGCCGAACTTGCCGATGAACGCCAGGGTGATGGCGAAGATCGCCGCCCAGGTCATGATTTTCGGGTTGTAGTTCTTGGTCAGCATCACCGCGCCGGTCACTTCGGCGTAAGTGGTGTTGGGCGGGCCACCGAACAGGCCGGCGGCCGTGGTGGCGATGCCGTCACCGAGCAGGGTGCGATGCAGGCCTGGCTTCTTCAGGTAATCGCGACCGGTCACGCTACCGACGGCAATCACGCCGCCGATGTGTTCGATCGCCGGGGCCAGTGCCACTGGAACGATGAACAGAATCGCCTGCCAGTTGAACTCCGGCGCGGTGAAGTGCGGCAGAGCGAACCATGGCGCTGCAGCAATTTTCGCCGTATCGACCACGCCGAAATAGAACGACATGGCAAAACCCACCAGCACGCCGGAAATGATCGGCACCAGACGGAAGATGCCTTTGCCGAACACCGCCACGATCAACGTGGTCAGCAGCGCCGGCATGGAAATCATCATCGCCGTCTGATAGTGAATCAGCTCGGTGCCGTCGCCGGCCTTGCCCATCGCCATGTTCGCGGCAATCGGCGCCATGGCCAGGCCGATGGAAATGATTACCGGACCAATCACCACCGGTGGCAGCAGACGGTCAATGAAGCCGGTGCCTTTGATCTTCACGGCGAGGCCGAGGAAGGTGTAGACGAAACCGGCCGCCATCACGCCGCCCATGGTCGCGGCGAGGCCGAACTGGCCCTTGGCGAGGATGATCGGCGTGATGAAGGCGAAGCTCGACGCGAGGAACACCGGCACCTGACGCCCGGTGACGATCTGGAACAGGATCGTCCCCAGACCCGCGGTAAACAGTGCCACGTTGGGGTCCAGGCCGGTGATCAGCGGCATCAGCACCAAGGCGCCGAAGGCCACGAACAGCATCTGCGCGCCGGACAGCACCGTGCGCCAGAGCGGATCGTTGAACTCTTGCTGCATGGTCACGCGTCCTTCTGCTTGGTGCCGAAGATCTTGTCACCGGCGTCGCCAAGCCCAGGAATGATGTAGCCGTGCTCGTTCAAGCGTTCATCGATGGACGCGGTGTAGATGGTCACGTCCGGATGCGCCTGTTCGACCGCAGCAATGCCTTCCGGCGCGGCCACCAGGACCATGGCGCGGATGTCGCGGCAACCGGCCTTTTTCAGCAGGTCGATGGTGGCAACCATGGAGCTGCCGGTGGCGAGCATCGGGTCGATGATCATCGCCAGGCGTTCGTCGATTTCCGGTACCAGTTTTTCCAGATAGGTGTGCGCTTGCAGGGTCTCTTCGTTGCGGGCAACGCCCACAGCGGAGACCTTGGCGCCCGGGATCAGGCTGAGCACGCCTTCGAGCATGCCGATACCGGCACGCAGGATCGGCACGACGGTTATCTTCTTGCCGGCGATTTTCTCCACCGACACGGTGCCGCACCAACCGGCAATGTCGTAGGATTCGAGCGGCAGATCTTTTGTAGCTTCATAGGTCAACAGGGCGCCGACTTCCTGAGCGAGCTCGCGGAAATTCTTGGTGCTGATGTCTGCGCGGCGCATCAGGCCGAGTTTATGACGGATCAGCGGATGGCGGATCTCGAGGATGGGCATGGGAAAGGCTCCGGCGGCGGGCAAAAAAACCGGCCTAGATTAATCTATCCGAGGGTGATGTCCTATAGGACATTCTGTACGTTAGTCCATAAGAGCTTGATTCGACCTCGCGGGATGCGTACCTTTGCCCGCTTTTCCAATTCCGCCAACCCCTGGAGAGCGCCATGTCCGCTGATCTCGAGCATATCCGTCAAATCATGCGAGAGGCTGACTGCCTGTACACCGAGTCTGAAGTCGAGGCGGCCATCGCCCGCGTCGGTGCACAAATCAACGAACAACTGGCTGACAGCAATCCGGTGGTTTTCTGCGTGATGAACGGCGGCCTGATCTTCTCCGGCAAACTGCTGACGCATCTGCAATTCCCGCTGGAAGCGTCCTACCTGCACGCGACCCGTTATCGCAACGAAACCAGCGGCGGCGACCTGTTCTGGAAAGCCAAGCCGGAAGTCTCGTTCATCGACCGCGACGTGCTGATCATCGACGACATCCTCGATGAAGGTCATACCCTGGGCGCGATCATCGACTTCTGCAAACACGCCGGCGCACGCAAAGTGCACACCGCCGTGCTGATCGACAAGGATCACGACCGCAAGGCACGTCCTGACCTGAAAGCCGATTTCGTCGGCCTGCCGTGCATCGACCGCTACATCTTCGGTTATGGCATGGACTACAAAGGCTACTGGCGCAACGCCAACGGGATTTACGCCGTTAAAGGCATGTAAGAACCTGCATTGCCCCCTGTGGGAGCGAGCCTGCTCGCGAATGCGATGTGTCAGTGACATTGATGTTGACTGACACGACGCTTTCGCGGGCAGGCTCGCTCCCACAGTTGTTTTTGTGTGTGCTGATCCTTGCGCGACAGCCATGCTAGAGTGCTCGGCCCCGCCTTCCGGAGCCTGTCATGAGCCTCTTGATCCGCAGTCTCGCCGCCCTGTTGCTGTCTCTCAGCCTGCCGCTGTCCGCCGCGCCGATGCACAGCCAGTTCCTGCCGCCGGACGATCTGACCCTGCGCGACGCTGAACCCGAGCAGCAGCAACTGCTGCAGGTCAGCGAATATTCGGTGGTGGTCGGTGCGCAGCGCCAGTCCAATCAGCAGCCGATTCCGGTCACCTCGTCCTTGTTGATCCGCCTCAAGGGCAAGTCTCTGAACAAAGGTGCGAACATCAACCAGGTGCTGGTGAGTTTCGACGGCGAAAGCAAAAGCCTGAAGAAACCGGCATATGACGATAAAAGCAAAACCCTGACGCTGTTCTATCCGCTCGCTCAATACCGCGTGGTGATGGATCTGCTGCGCAACGACACGGTGTATGTGCAGTTCCTCAGTTATGCCAATGGCCATATCTGGGCCGATCTTCATACCGGGGCGATTCGTCCGCGTTGAGCCGGGCGGCCGGGCAAGGGTAAACTGCCCGCCCCGTGTCATGTCTGCGAGCTGGAGTCGGCAATGCGTAAAGATAAGAAGCAAGTGATTGGTGACGAGATCGGCGATGAGCAGATCAAGCTGTTCCTCGATTTTGAGCCGGTCGACGCCACTTCGCCGTCGCTGCACAAACTGATCAAGGCCTATCGCGGTTTGCGCATCGATGATTTCGAGCGCTTTCTGGGCTTCTTCGTTGCGGCGGGTTATGACGTTGATGGCAAGGATGAGCAGGGCAAGACCTTTGTTGACCTGATCGCCGATCAGCGCAACGCCCCGGACTACATCGAGCTGATCGAAAAGTCCCGCTCTTAAGATCAAAAGATCGCAGCCTGCGGCAGCTCCTACAGGTTGAACACAAAACCTGTGTAGGAGCTGCCGAAGGCTGCGATCTTTTGCTTTTCAAGGCCATAAAAAAACGCCCCGATCGGGGCGTTTTTTCATGCCGCAAGATCAAGCGAAGCTTGGCGTCTCGCTGCTTTCTTCAACCAGTTCCAAAGCGATGTTGTTCTGCGTGTTGATCTTGCGATACAGCGCAGCATCGGTTTCCAGAACCTTTTCACGGGCCGGGAAGATCTCGGCCAGTTTGGTAGCCCACTCGCCGGACGCCTTGGCCGGGAAGCACTTCTCGATCAGTTCGAGCATGATCGAAACGGTCACCGACGCGCCTGGCGAAGCGCCGAGCAGGGCGGCGAGGGAGCCGTCCTTCGCCGCGACCAGTTCGGTACCGAACTGCAGGATGCCGCCCTTTTTCGGGTCCTTCTTGATGATCTGCACCCGTTGGCCGGCCACTTCCAGGCGCCAGTCTTCGGCTTTCGCCTGCGGGTAGAAACGTCGCAGGGATTCCAGGCGCTGTTCCATCGATTGCATCACTTCGCTGACCAGGTACTTGGTCAGGTCCATGTTGTTTTTCGCCACCGCCAGCATCGGCCCGATGTTGCCGGCGCGCACCGACATCGGCAGGTCCATGAAGGAGCCATGCTTGAGGAACTTGGTGGTGAAACCGGCGTATGGCCCGAACAGCAGGGATTTCTTGCCGTCGACGACGCGAGTGTCGAGGTGCGGCACCGACATCGGTGGCGAACCTACGGCCGCCTGGCTGTAGACCTTGGCCTGGTGGTGCTTGACCACTTCCGGGTTATCGCAACGCAGCCACTGGCCACTGATCGGGAAGCCGCCGAAGCCTTTGCTTTCTTCGATGCCCGAAGTCTGCAGCAACGGCAGGGCCGCACCACCGGCACCGAGGAAGACAAACTTTGCGTCGACTTCGCGGGTGTTGCCGTTGTTGACGTCCTTGATGCTGACGGTCCAGCCGGCGCCGTTACGCTTGAGGCCGGTCACGCGCTTGCAGTATTTGACCTGGGTGTCCGGAGCACTGCTCAGGTGCTTGAGCAACTGATTGGTCAGGGCGCCGAAGTTGACGTCGGTGCCGTTCATCACACGGGTGGCGGCGAGGACTTCGTCGGGCGAGCGGCCCGGCATCATCAGCGGCATCCACTCGGCCATCTTGCCTTTGTCTTCGGTGTACTCCATGTCGGCAAACGCGTGGTGCTTGCTCAGAACATTGAAGCGTTCCTTGAGGAACGACACACCGCTCTCGCCCTGAACGAAACTAAGGTGCGGTACCGGACTGATGAAGGATTTGCACGAGCCGAACGTGCCCTTTTTGGTCAGGTACGACCAGAACTGCTTCGACACCTCGAACTGGGTGTTGATGTGCACGGCTTTCTTGATGTCGACGCTGCCATCGGCAGCCTGCGGGGTGTAGTTCAGCTCGCACAGGCCGGCGTGACCGGTACCGGCGTTGTTCCACGGATTGGAACTCTCGGCGGCGCCGGAATCCATCAGCTCGACGACTTCCAGCTTGATCGCGGGGTCGAGCTCTTTGAGCAGTACGGCCAGGGTGGCACTCATGATGCCGGCCCCTACCAGAACTACGTCGACTGCTTCGTTATGCGCCATTTAACGCGTCTCCCAAATCTGCAGCACCAAATTGTCGGCATGGCTGCCAGGCGTTCCAGGGCAGGTCAGTGGGCCCGGGCTATCCGTGGTCAGGTGGGCCATGTCCGAATCTTCGCAATTTTTCGCAACTTCGACGGATGCGTGCGGCCTGGTTTCAAGCGTTCCATGAACGCATTTTCGCGCAGGGCTGGCAATTCGACTTATGGTCGAGTCATCCGTTTTCGTGCAACCAAATCCGTAGCGGACAGGCTTCAGGCTCCGATGTTCGAGGTATACCCGGTCCTGTGTCGTTGGGCTGTTTCAGACGCTAATGGTGCATGTTCAGACGCAAAACTATTCATTTGCTCGCCACACTCTTGTGAAGTTGTGAAAACCCGTTTTTTTCACGCTCTTTTGAAGACGTGAACCTCAAAAAAGGGCTGCCTTGGCCTGGCACCTGCCCGCTAGGGCAAAACAACGCGGTGGCCGAGCGAATGACAGCTCTGCAGATTCGCGAAAAGCGGGTTTTTGCCGGAAGAACAGGCAAGCGCGCCAACTTCACTCGATCTGTGTGGGCGGCTCTCTGTGGGCGATTTTGATGTCGATGCATGCGCATTGACGCTGTTGCGGGGCCCGATCAGGAGACGTCCTTATAATCGGGGGGAGATTGTAGCGAAGAAATGCGCGCAGTTGCTCGTGTTTAATGACTTTTATTAGGCATCCGGTCAGATGCTCAACTGCACCTGACCCCGTGCGCGCATTTGTCGCGGTACGACCCGGGCGCTGGCGGGCAGCGGCTGGTTCAGCCAGGTCAGGCGGATTTCTTCGATTTCCACCCAGTCGTCGCCCATCGGTTGCAGGCTGCACTGCTTGAAGGCCTGGCAATGACCGTTGCGGTCGAGCAGGGCAAAGCTGCGATGCAGCGGGCGTGGGGCGAACAGCGAGATCAGATAACGCATGGCAGAGTTCCTTGAAGGAGGACTGCTGTGAAGCTTGCCGGTGGGCCGTGACGTCGCGGTGTATGGACGGTGAAGAATGTGTGACAGGAACCGCTTTCGGCGGGGTTTGTCAGACATTTCAGTATTCACTGTGCGACGCTGGTTACGCGCAGTGGCCCACCGCTATACTGCCGGCCTGTTTGTGCCTGATTCTGGAGAGAAGAGCATGTTGCAACGCCTGTTGTTCGGTTTGATCACTGTCGCCGGTTTGACCCTCGCCGGCTGCGCCCATAGCCCGCAACAACTGAATCCGGAGCCAAAGCTGACCACGCAACTGCCAGCGGTCGGTCGCGGCCAGCCGGTCATCGTGCGTGTGGTCGACGGTCGTCCGTCGCCGACCCTCGGTACCCGTGGCGGTCTGTATCCGGAAACCAGCGCCATCACCGTGCAGCGCGAGCAGATCCTGCCGAAGCTGCAGGCCCAGGCCGAAGCTGCCGTACGTCTGCTCGGCTTCACCCCGACCACCAGCGCACCTAACGCGCCGCAGCTGACCGTGACCCTGGCCGAGCTGAAATACCAGTCGCCGAAAGAAGGCATGTACGTGACCGAAGCCACCATCGGTGCGACATTCCGCTCCGACGTGCAGAACGCCAACCGCCGTTACAGCGGCCGTTACGGTGCGTCGCTGGACCAGCGCTTCGGCATGGCGCCGAATCAGGAGACCAATACCAAACTGGTCAGCGATGTATTGAGTGACGCACTGACGCGTCTGTTCAAGGACCCGACCGTGGGTCAGGTGCTCGCTGAGTAAGCTTGCGGCGAATATGAAAAAGCCCGGGGCCAGTGATGGTTCCGGGCTTTTTTGTGGATCTGAGATTTGTGTCGTATGGGAAATCGATTCCCCCTCACCCCAGCCCTCTCCCGAGGGAGAGGGAGCCGATCGCGTGTGCTTCAAAACCTGAATTCGGCGCGGTATCTCATGTCGGCGTATCTACCGCAAACACCTCGGTCAGTCCCCTCTCCCTCTGGGAGAGGGCTAGGGTGAGGGTCTTTTGACGTTCAGGCAGCCTGAGAATAAAAATCGAGCACGCTCACTCCGGTCAGCAAATCCGTCTCGGGCAAGTCCGCATGCTGATGCCCGCCCAGCGCGCAATACACCAGCCAGTGCCGATCCTGCACGTTGAATGCAAGGCTGCCGACCAGGCTTTGCTGGTCGTCGTAAGGAGTGATGAGGTACAGGCGATCCTGGTTTTCCGCGTGCAGCATGTCGCATTCCATTCGGGTTTCGAGGCGCGCAGGGTGAAGCATCCAGATGAAGATGCCATGACACAGGACAGCCATCGGTCGATTGTCAGGTTATTTGTCGCAAAGGCTGGGGCAGGGCGTCAGGGTTTGGGTAGAATTCGCGCCGCGGTCGTCGGTCTGGCGTCTGCCACACCGGTTAAGTTCGAGGTCTGTGATGTCGCTGCACTTGATGACGCTGTTTACCGCCCATCCCGCCAAGTTGATCAACCTGCTGGCCTTGCTGCTGGCCTTTCCGGGCAGTTGGCTGCTGCACGCGACCCGCCGCCGTGAGCAACGCGCCCAGGCCAGTCTCGCCGCCCAGCGCCAGGCGCAGCCGAATGCCGAGCCGATGCTCGATTGGGCGACGTTGCGCATGAACCGGTTTTTCTATCGTTTTGGTTTTGCTTGCCTGGGGCTTGCTTTGATCGTCTCCTGGATCAGCACGCGCTTCTGAAGCAATAGCAAACCTGTGGTGAGGGGATTTATCCCCGTTGGAGTGCGCAGCGCTCCCAAGTTTTTACCTGAGAAAAACAGGGCCTGCTACGCAGTCTAGCGGGGATAAATCCCCTCGCCACAGCTGTTGCCTACAGCGGCAATCCAGCCTTGACCCGATACTGATTGCGCACCGGCGTCGCATATTGCAGCACCAGGTACGGCCGATGCTCAGCGGGGCAGGCATCCAGTCGGCTTTGCCACTCATCCTGCGCCTTGGCCAGTTCGTCAGCCGGGAACACCTCGGCCGCCGTCGGCACATTCAGTTGCGGATCGGCATCCGCCCACTGCGCGTACGCCAGATAATGCACCGGGAACAACCGGTAGCCGCCGAGAATCTGCTTGTCCATCTCGATCGCCAATTGCTTGGTGTCCTCGAACACTTCGGTGATCGGCGCGGCAAAGTTCACGTGGACCCGGCCCTTGTAGCCGGTGATGCCCTTGGCGATGCTCACGTCATCCTCGCCCGGCGCCTTGGCGTAGGTGCCGGTGGTGGCGCGGATGTAGAGTTCGCGGGCCTTGGCCTGGTCACACGGGTCATACTCATAGCTGATCGACACCGGCGTCACGTTGAGCGAGCGGATCACTTCGCCGAACGGCTCGTCCTTGCGGCTCATGTGGAACATCTTGAGGATCGCCGACTCGGTGCGGTCGTCGCCGTCCTTCGCCCGACCTTCAGCCTGAGCAATCCAGATCGAGGCGCAATCGTTGCGGATCGAGTGATTGATGTACGCCGACAGCAACTGATAAGCAGCCATCTTCTCGCGGCGGCCGGTGATCGAGCGGTGGACGATAAAGCTCTTGTTCAAGCGCATCAGGTCACTGACAAACGGCTTTTGCAGCAGGTTGTCGCCAATCGCGATGCGCGGCGTCGGCAGGCCGGCGTGGTACACGGCGTAGTTGACGAAGGCCGGGTCCATGACGATATCCCGGTGGTTGGCGATGAACAGGTAGGCGCTGCCGGACTTGAACTGCTCGACACCGGTATAGGTCACGCCGTCGGTGGCGCGCTCGATGGTGTGGTCGACGTAGAACTCGACTTTGTCCTGTAAGGTAGCCACGGAATTCACGTCGGCAAACTCACGACGCAGCCGATGGGCTATAAGAGGTTTGAGCATCCAGCCGAAGGCACCGGCAAAACGCGGGAAGCGGAAGTGGGTGAGGATATCTAGAAACGCCTTGTCGCCGAGCAGCCTTGCCAGTACCGCAGGTACTTCGCTGTCGTCGTAAGGTCGGATGGCATCGAATTCGCCCATCATGCTCTCTTGTTGGAAACGGCTAGGGTAAGTAAAGGGTTTGATCGAAAACCCGCAGGGCACGGTCTGAAAAGTAGCCAGACAAAAATAGCCCTGCAAATAGACCGGCGATTATACGCACAAGTCACTTGGGAGACCGCGATGCTGGAAGATGCACGGTATGAATGTCCGTATTGCGGTGAGGAAGTCGAGACCACGCTGGATTTGTCCGGCGGCGATCAAACGTATATCGAGGATTGCCAGGTGTGCTGTCGTCCGATCACCTTTGTCCTGCAAGTCCATGAGGACGAGTGGCATCTGGAAGTCTTCAGCGAAAACGAGTGAGGGCCGCGTATGCAGCGCATCTACGAACCGGCGAACCTGATGGAAGGGGAGATGCTCAAGGGCATGCTCGCCAACGAAGGAATCGAGGCGCACCTGATCGGCTGTGATCTGGTGGGCGGTACGGGTGAACTGCCGATCTTCGGCCTGCTCGGGCTGTCGGTGGATAACGATCAGGCCGAATACGCCCGCGAGCTGATCAACTTGTACAATGCCGCGCTGCCGCTGCACGGCGACGAACCGGAGAGCTTCCCCGGGACGCTGGTCTGTTAGGCTGGCGCTGGTTTTATTCAGAGTTATGTTGCCCCATGTGTGGACGTTATGCCCTGTTTCGCTGGAACCGCGACTTTGCGGCCCTGCCAGGTTTTCCCGCCGATCAACAGGCGCAGTGGAACATTTCCCCCAATGATTCGGTGTTGATGCTGCGTGCCGACGAAGACGGCCAGCGCACGTTGGCCCGTGCGCGCTGGGGCCTGACACCGCCGTGGCTGACCGATCTGTCGAAGACCCCGGCCCATGCTCGCGCCGAAACCGTGGCCGAGCAGCCGATGTTTCGTGAGGCGCTGCGTCTGCGGCGTTGCCTGCTGCCGGCCAACGGTTTCTACGAATGGCGCGGCACCCAGCGCAAGCGACCGTACTGGTTGACGCCGGGGGAGGGCTCATCGTTGTTTTTCGCCGCGATCTGGGAAGCGTATCCGGTGCAGGAACAGGTCTGGCTGAGCACGGCAGTGATCACTCAATCGGCGGCGAGTCAGCGGCGACCGTTGATTCTCGATGAAGCGGGGCAGGCTGCCTGGCTTGATCCCGAAACGCCGCTGCATGTGCTGCAGGGGTTGCTCGCCAGTGAGCCGGCGGCGCTGCGTGAGCGGGTGTTGGCGAATCTGGTGAATGATCCGAAGTTGAATGGGCCGGAGTGTTTGACCCCGGCTTGATTTGCGTGGATCAAAATCCCCTCACCCCAGCCCTCTCCCGGAGGGAGAGGGAGCCGAATGGGGGATGCTTCAGAGGTACACCGACCTGAACGATCTGTTGTGAATCCATAATCGACTGTTTTTTTCAGGTCGATGTATAGCGCAAGACATCGCGGTCGGTCCCCTCTCCCTCCGGGAGAGGGCTAGGGTGAGGGGCTCTTGATCTTTCAGACCTTGAACTGATTGATCAACCGCCGCTGCTGCTCCGCCAGTTTGGTCAACCCGGCGCTCGCCGAACTCGATTCATCCGCACCGCCCGCCACTTCATTCGCCACCTGACCGATGTTGATCACGTTGCGGTTGATGTCGTCGGCCACTGCGCTTTGCTCTTCTGCCGCACTGGCGATCTGCGTGTTCATGTCGTTGATCACCGACACGGCCTGGGTGATCGTCTCCAGCGCTTCGGCCGCTTTCGCCGCGTGTTGCACGCTTTCGTCGGTGCGGTTCTGGCTGTCTTCCATGACGCGCACCACATCGCGGGTGCCCTGTTGCAACTGCTGGATCATGCTCTGGATTTCTTCGGTGGCCTTCTGGGTTTTCTGCGCCAGATTGCGCACCTCGTCGGCGACCACGGCAAAACCGCGACCCTGCTCACCGGCTCGCGCGGCTTCGATCGCCGCGTTCAGTGCCAGCAGATTGGTCTGTTCAGCGATGCCGCGAATGGCGGTGAGGATGGCGTTGATGTTTTCGCTGTCCTTGGCCAGCGTCTGCACCACCTCGACAGCCTTGCCGATTTCCACCGCCAGTACGCCAATCGAATTCGAGGTGTCGCGCACGATCTGCATGCCCTGGCTGGCGGCCTGATCGGCGTGGCTTGCCGCTTGTGCGGCCTGGGTGGCGTTGCGCGCCACATCCTGGGCGGTAGCGGTCATTTCCTGCACCGCTGTCGCCACCTGATCGATTTCGGCCATTTGTTTCTGCACGCCGATGTTGGTGCGGATGGCGATGTCAGCGGTGTGTTCCGAGGAATCGCTGACGCTCTGCACCGAGGTCACCACCTGGGTGATCATCGCCTGCAACTTGCCGAGGAAGGTGTTGAAGCCTTTGGCAATCGAGCCCAGTTCATCGCTGCGGTCGCTGCTCAAGCGCCGGGTCAGATCGCCTTCGCCCTGAGCGATGTCATCGAGCATGGCGACCATTTGTTTGAGTGGCCGCGCAATGCCGTGGCCCACCAGCCAGATCACCAGCAGGCCGATGCCGGCGATGATCAGGCCGACCATGGCCATGCCGAAGGTGTCGGACTTGCGCTGGACATCAAGGTCGGCCTGCAGGGTTTGCAGGTCGGCCATGACGGCGTTGAGCGGCAATTGCAGCATCAGTGTCCAGCGTGCGTCGGTCTGGCCGATGCCGAACGGCAGGTACAGTTCGATGCGGCCCTTGGCCTGATTCACCGAATAGGTGACCTCGTCGCGCTTGAGATTGGCGAGATTGCTGGCCTGTTCGGCGTCGAGAATGTCGCTGACTTTTTCGCCGAATTTGCTCGAATCCTTGGTATAGGCAACGATCCGCCCATTGCCGCCGACCAGCGCCATTTCACCGGCGCCGCTGTAAAGCTTATGGTTGGCGGCGAGGAGCATGTCCTGAATGAAGTTCACCGAGAGGTCGGCGCCGACGATGCCCTGGAACGCGCCGTTGACCATGATCGGTTCAATGAACGAGGCGAGCATGACGATCTTGTCGCCGACCTTGTACGGTGCCGGGTCAATCACGCAGGCTTTCTTCGTCTCTTTCGAGCACAGGTAGTACTCGCTGGCGCGCACCCCGGTGGACAAGGTTTTCTGATCGTCGACATCGGCCAGTTTGTCCACGCCCAGACTGCCGTCGGTATTGCGGAACCACCACGGCAAAAAGCGCCCGGTGGCCGGATCGATACCGACCACGGCGCTGCCGATGTAGGCCGCGTCATTGTGGTCCAGTGCGTTTTTTTCCCAGCCGATGTAGGTGCCGAGAACCTTCGGGTTCTTTTCTACGTTTTCCTTGATCAGGCTGATCAGTTGCTCGCGGCTGACGCTCAGGCGCGGCTGGCCGTCGGCGCCGGTTGTACCGAGCAGGGCGTTGACGCGCACCAGGCCGCCGGCAATCAGCAGCGGCGCTTCGAGTTCGCGCTGGATCTGGCTGACCTGGGTCTGCGCCAGCGAGGTCAGGCGCTGTTCGATGACTTGCTCGAACTGCGCCTGGGTGCGCTGTTGCACCATTTCTTGAGTGCGGGCGCCGGAGAACAGCGCGTACAGCACCAGCGCCGCGACCACGCTGAGGACGATGGCGCCGGCCAGGGCGGCGACGGAAAACTGGATCGACTTGAACTTCATGGGAGCTCCGCACGCAAGAGGACAATCTGCGAGGGATTTATCGGCGGGGTGGGCGCGGCCATGAGAGACGCTGGTCGGAATCGCCGCGCGATGTCGCTGATGGATCGGTGCACGGCGGATTCAATGCGCGTCGAGGAATTTCCAGCCAGTCTTGCGGCCTTAGGTGGATGTACGCGCAATGCGTCCGTTGTATCTGGCGCCAATACAATTAGCCGCCTAGGATACGCCTCAGGTTTTCAGGGAGCTTTTGAATGAACAAGACATTAGTGGTAAGTGCTTTGAGCGCAGCGCTGTTGCTGGCCGGTTGTCAGTCGGTCAACACCACCAGCGGCGGCGCCGTCGGCGTGGAGCGCAAGCAGTACATGTTCAGCATGCTGTCCTCGCAAGAGGTCGACCAGATGTACGCGCAGTCGTATCAGAAGACCGTCGGCGAGGCGTCGAGCAAAGGTGTGCTGGACAAGACCAGCCCGGAAGCCAAACGCGTGCAGACCATCGCCAACCGCTTGATCGCCCAGGCGCCGACCTTCCGCCCGGACGCGGCGCAGTGGCAATGGGAAGTCAATCTGATCAAGAGCGATGAGCTCAACGCCAACTGCGGTCCCGGCGGCAAGATCATTTTCTACACCGGGCTGATCGACAGCCTGAAACTCACCGACGATGAAATCGCTGCGGTCATGGGCCATGAAATCGCCCACGCCCTGCGCGAGCACGGTCGTGAAGCGATGTCCAAGGCATACGGGATGGAGATGGCCAAGCAAGGCGCCGGTGCCTTGTTTGGTCTGGGTCAGGACAGCCTGGCGCTGGCCGACACCGTGGCCAACTACGGCATGACCTTGCCCAACAGCCGCGCCAACGAAAACGAGGCTGACCTGATCGGCCTGGAACTGGCCGCCCGCGCCGGCTACAACCCGAACGCGGCGATCACCCTGTGGGACAAGATGAGCAAGGCTTCCGAAGGCGCGCCACCGGAATTCATGAGCACTCACCCGGCATCCAGCAGCCGCATTGCTGCGTTGCAGGCAGCGATTCCGAAGGTGATGCCGTTGTACGAAAAAGCCCCGAAGTCCTGAGCCAATGATCGTTCCCACGCTCTGCGTGGGAATGCAGCCCGGGACGCTCTGCGTCCCATTGGAACGCGGAGCGTCCCTTGAGGCATTCCCACGCAGAGCGTGGGAACGATCCTTCAAATCCCCTCACCACAGGTTTTGGGTAGTTCAGTAGACGGGGTTAAACCCAGCCACTGCTCTGCATCGCTTTATAAACCGCAACAATCGCCAGAATCATGAACGCCGAAGCCGCGAGGCGGCGGATCAGGGTCAGCGGCAGTTTCTCTGCGGCAAAGTTACCCGCCAGTACCACCGGCACGTTGGCAATCAGCATACCCACGGTGGTGCCGATAATCACCAGCCAAAGTTCCGGATATTGCGCGGCGAGCATCACCGTGGCGATCTGGGTCTTGTCGCCGATTTCCGCCAGGAAGAATGCGATCAGTGTGGTCAGGAACGGCCCGAACTTGCGCGCCGTGCTGGCCTCGTCGTCATCCATCTTGTCCGGGACCAGTGTCCACAGTGCCGTGGCGGCGAAGCTGGCGGCGAGGATCCAGTGCAGAACGGCGTCGGAGAAGAAACTGCCGAACCAGGCACCTACCGCACCGGCTGCTGCGTGGTTGGCCAGGGTCGCGGCGACAATCCCGGCGATGATCGGCCAGGGTTTGCGGAAGCGAGCGGCGAGAATCAGCGCGAGCAGTTGCGTCTTGTCGCCGATTTCGGCCAAGGCAACGATTGCGGTGGGAACGAGTAACGAGTCCAGCATCAGGGATTTCCTAAGGGGCGGGTCGACACGGCTATGACACGTACAGCCTTCCCGCCCCGGGTAAGGTGTGCGTGTCATAGGTCTTGTCAAACCCTGCGATCCGTCTGGTGCGGACGCTTGGGTCGCATACGCCATGATCTGAGGATCAAGTATGTTGACGTATGCCGGACGAGCATGGCGCTCGTGGGAGACTACTCCCCTAGGACGGAGCGGATTCTGCCTAGGCAAATCCGATTGGGCAAGAACAAATTTTCAACCGCGCTTGGCCCGGTAAATCCGGAAACCATTGCCTTCAGCCTTGATCGCACACACGCCCAGGTGCTCCTCGATCAGCGGCTGATACTTGAGAAAGCTGTTCGCCACAAGGCGCAGTTCGCCACCGTTTTTCAGATGTTTCGCCGCTTTTCGCAGCAGGTTCTCTGTAGCGAAATAATCGGTGTGCACGCCGACATGGAACGGCGGATTGCTCAGAATCGCGCTCAAACCCATCGGCGCCGCATCGATGCCGTCCCCGGTCAGCACTTCGGCTTCCAGGCCGTTGGCGGCCAGGGTCAGACGGCTGCTGGCGGCGGCGAACGCGTCGACATCCAGCAAGGTGACCTGATTGTGCGGATAGCGACGTTTCACTGCAGCCCCGAGCACGCCGGCGCCGCAACCGAAGTCGAGCAGATGGCCGCTCGGCAGTTTGTCCAGATGCTCCAGCAGCAGGGCGCTGCCGCGATCCAGTCGACCGTGGCTGAACACGCCCGGCAAACTGATGACTTTCAACGGCCCTTCGGCCAGGGGCAGTTCGTAGGTCTGCGCAAGACTTTCCAGGGATTTCGCTTCAGGCGCATCGGCCACGGTGACTTGCCAGAGCTGGCAGTGACGGGCGCTGTCGAGTTTGCGCGGCTTGCCAAACGGATTGAGCTGCTTGGACGCTCCTTCGATGCCGCTGCGTTTTTCCCCGACCAGAAACACCTCACGCCCGGCCAGACGCGACGCCACGGCATTGAGGATGTAATCGGTCAGGTCCTTGGATTTGGGCAGGAACACCACAGCGCTGTCGAACTCACGCTCGGGCACGTTCACGCCGAACTGGCTGCGGCCCTCGAAACGCGCGTCCAGTGCGGCTTGATCGCCAGCGTGCCAGCACCAGCCGAACGCGTTGGGCAGGCGTCCGAGCAAATCATCGGCGGGCAGACCGGCCAACAGCAGCGAACCCTGGAATAACTCGGCCTGACGAAGCAGTACTTCACTGCGCGGATCCATAACTGCTCCTTGAAAAAAAAGTGCCGCAGTTTATCAACTGACGACCCGCAGCGCCTCACCGCTGAAGAACGCCTGGGCGTTTTCGCTCAGTTGCCCGACGATACGCTGGCGCGCCTCACGGCTGCCCCAGGCGTTGTGCGGGGTGACGATCAGGCGCGGGATATCGGCGGCGAGCAGCGGATTGCCCTGGGTCGGTGGCTCGACACTCAACACATCGGTCGCCGCACCGCCGAGGTGACCGCTGCGCAAAGCGTCGGCCAGCGCTTGCTCGTCGATCAAGCCGCCACGGGCGGTATTGACCACAAATGCGCCAGGCTTCATCGAGGCCAGTTCGCGGGCACCGATGAAATGCCGGGTGTGCTCGTTGAGCGGGCAGTGCAGGGTGAGCGCGTCGATCTGCGGCAGCAGTTCTTCCAGCGGCAAGCGATCCGGCCGAGCCGGGCGCCCGGGAATCTGTCCGAGCAACACACGCATGCCGAACGCTTCGGCCAATCGCGCCACGGCGCCACCGAGCTCGCCATGGCCGAGCAGGCCGAGGGTTTTGCCTTGCAGTTCGACGATCGGGTAGTCGAGCAGGCAGAACTGTTTCGCCTGCTGCCAGCGGCCTGCGCTCACAGCTTTCTGATAGTCGGCCAGGCGCGTGGCGAGGTTGAGCAACAGCATGATCGTGTGTTGCGCCACCGACGGCGTGCCGTAAGCCTGGCAATTGCACACGGTGATGCCGTGGGTGCGGGCGGCAGTGAGGTCGACATTGTTGGTGCCGGTGGCGCTGATCAGGATCAGTTTCAGTTGCGGGTTGGCAGCCATGGCAGCAGCGTCGATCACGACCTTGTTGGTGATCGCCACTCCGGCGCCTTGCAGGCGTTCGCTGACCTGTTCCGGCAGTGTCTGGGCGAACAGCTGCAAGTCGCTGAAGCATTCGCGCAACGGACCGAGGTCCAGATCGCCGAGATCCAGCGAAGGGTGATCAAGGAATACCGCGCGGCGCGTGTTCGTCATCAACTGTACCTTTTGTGCTGTGAGCGGAGGGCGTACTCTGCCGAGCCTACCAGATGAAACAATTGGTTACTCGACACCGAGATGCCTTGAACTCTTGTGGGAGCGAGCCTGCTCGCGAAAGCTCTGGCCCAGTCAACATCTCTGTTGGCTTACCCAGCGCTTTCGCGAGCAGGCTCGCTCCCACAGGGAAAGCATTCGGCAATGAGCCCAGTGTGAACATTCGAATCCTGAGGAGCCCCCATGTACTGGACCGAGTTCTTGACCGTTGCCCTGATCCACTTGCTTGCCGTGGCCAGCCCCGGCCCGGATTTTGCCGTGGTCGTGCGCGAGAGCGTGACCCACGGGCGCCGCGCCGGCACCTGGACCGCGCTGGGCGTGGGCTCGGCGATTTTCCTGCATGTCGGCTATTCGTTGCTCGGCATCGGTCTGATCGTGTCGCAATCGATCGTGCTGTTCAACGCGCTGAAGTGGGCCGCCGCCGCGTATCTGCTTTACATCGGCTTCAAGGCCTTGCGCGCGCAACCGGCGAAAACCGTCACCGATGACTTGCACCGGGAAACCGGCGTACGCACCGCGCGGGGCGCGTTTACCTCGGGCTTCGTCACCAACGGTCTGAACCCGAAAGCCACGCTGTTTTTCCTCTCGCTGTTCACCGTGGTGATCAATCCGCACACGCCGCTGGCCGTGCAGGCCGGTTACGGCGTTTACCTGGCGGTGGCGACGGCGATCTGGTTCTGTCTGGTGGCGATGCTGTTCAGCCAACACCGCGTGCGCGCCGGCTTCGCGCGCATGGGCCATTGGTTCGACCGCACCATGGGCGCGGTGCTGATCGCTCTCGGCGTGAAAATCGCGTTCACCGAGATGCACTGACCGGGCCGCATTGTTCTCTTGTAGGAGCTGACGAGTGCAACGAGGCTGCGATCTTTTGATCTTGTCTTTTCATAAGCAAATCAAAAGATCGCAGCCTTCGGCAGCTCCTACAGGGGCCATATCCAATTTCCCGATACCTGGGGTGCTGGCGCAAAGCTAGCATTTGTACGGCTCTGCAAATCATTCCTTTGGCTGATTTGACTGTCATGCAGGCGCACTAGAGTACGAATCTCTCCGCCAACACCGTGCAGTCAGAAAAGGGATTCTTATGTTGCAGACTCGGGTCATTCCGCCGGCCGATGGGGCCTACCAGTATCCATTGCTGATCAAACGGTTGCTGATGTCCGGCGCCCGTTACGAGAAAACCCGCGAAATCATCTACCGCGACCAGTTGCGCTATAGCTATCCGACCCTGATCGAGCGGGTTGCGCGGCTGGCCAACGTGCTCACGGCTGCCGGGGTCAAGGCCGGTGACACCGTGGCGGTGATGGACTGGGACAGCCACCGTTATCTGGAATGCATGTTCGCCATTCCGATGATCGGCGCGGTGATCCACACCATCAACGTGCGTCTGTCGCCCGAGCAGATCCTCTACACCATGAACCATGCCGAGGACCGCTTCGTGCTGGTCAACAGCGAGTTCGTCGGGCTGTATCAGGCGATTGCGCCGCAGCTGACCACGGTGGAGAAAACCCTGCTGCTGAGCGATCTGCCGGAGAAAACCGCAGAGCTGCCGAACCTCGTCGGCGAATATGAGCAACTGCTGGCCGCTGCGAGTGCGCAATACAATTTCCAGGACTTCGACGAAAACTCGGTCGCCACCACGTTCTACACCACCGGCACCACGGGCAATCCGAAAGGCGTGTATTTCACCCATCGGCAACTGGTGCTGCACACCATCGGCGTGGCGACGATCATGGGTTCGATCGACAGCGTACGGCTGCTCGGCACCAACGATGTGTACATGCCGATCACGCCGATGTTCCACGTTCACGCCTGGGGTTTGCCGTACGTGGCGACCATGCTCGGGCTCAAGCAGGTCTACCCGGGGCGTTACGATCCGGAGTATCTGGTGGAGTTGTGGCGCAAGGAGAAGGTCACCTTTTCCCATTGCGTGCCGACCATCCTGCAGATGCTGCTCAACGCCAAGGCCGCGCAGGGTGCCGACTTTGGCGGCTGGAAAATCGTCATCGGCGGCAGCGCGCTCAATCGCAGCCTCTATGAAAGCGCCAAGGCCCGTGGCATTCAGCTGACAGCCGCATACGGCATGTCGGAAACCGGGCCGCTGGTGTCTTGCGCGCACCTCAACGACGAACTGATGGCCGGCAGCGAAGACGAGCGCACCACTTACCGGATCAAGGCTGGCGTGCCGGGGCCGTTGGTCGAAGCGGCGATTGTCGACGGCGACGGCAATTTCCTTCCCGCCGACGGTGAAACCCAGGGCGAACTGGTGCTGCGCGCGCCGTGGCTGACCGAAGGCTATTTCAATGAACCGCAGAAGGGCGCCGAGCTCTGGGCCGGTGGCTGGTTGCACACCGGCGACGTCGCCACGCTCGACAGCATGGGCGTGATTGATATTCGTGATCGCATCAAGGACGTGATCAAGACCGGCGGCGAGTGGATCTCCTCCCTTGACCTCGAAGACCTCATCAGCCGGCATGCGGCGGTACGCGAAGTAGCAGTGGTGGGCATCGCCGATCCGCAGTGGGGCGAGCGCCCGTTTGCCTTGCTGGTGGTCCGCGAAGGGCAGGTGATCGGTGCACGGGAACTGAAGGAACACCTCAAGCCGTTCGTCGAGCTGGGACACTTGAGCAAGTGGGCGATCCCCAGTCAGATCGCCCTTGTTACCGAAATTCCCAAGACCAGCGTCGGCAAGCTCGACAAGAAGCGCATTCGCCTCGACATCACCGAGTGGCAAGCCAACAACAGCACCTTCCTTTCCACACTTTGAGTGCCTGCTGGCGCGCCGAAACCGGCGCGCCAGACCCACCAAGCAAGCGCTTGGCTTGTGAAATCGAAAAAATCAGCCATCCTTGCCCTGCCGACGTGTGTCGGACTGGCGAAAGGACTGTTCCAGAGTGGTTGGCGGCTGCAAATCACACTTTAGAGGGATCAAGCACTACCACCCGCTGGATATAGTCCGCTCAAGGACTTTTTAGAAACGGAGCACACGCACTGATCGGGGCGAGCAACTCTGGAGCGATTTCGGGCAGCCTTGGCGCCCGGTCCTCCACAGCGTTTTTAAAAGTACTCACTGCCATAACAATAATGCACATGGAGTAGCGTCGATGACCTCAGTAAACCAGTTCTGGCGCCGGGCGAAACTGCCTCTGGCGGTCAGTCTTGCCTCCTCGCTCGCCGGACCTGCATTCGGCGTCAGTTTCAACGTCGGTGAAATCGAAGGCCAGTTCGACTCGTCCCTGTCGATCGGTGCCAGTTGGTCTACTCAGAGCCCGAACAAGAACCTTATCGGCGTCAACAACGGCGGCCGTGGCCTGTCGCAGACTTCCGATGACGGGCACGCCAACTTCAAGAGCGGCGAAACCTTTTCGAAGATCTTCAAGGGCATCCATGACCTTGAATTGAAATACGGCGACACCGGCGTGTTCGTCCGTGGCAAATACTGGTACGACTTCGAACTGAAGGACGAGAGCCGCGAATTCAAGGACATCAGCGACAGCAACCGCAAAGAGGGCGCCAAGTCCTCCGGCGGGCAGATCCTCGACGCCTTCGTCTACCACAACTACGCGATTGCCGATCAGCCGGGCTCCGTGCGTCTGGGCAAGCAGGTAGTGAGCTGGGGTGAAAGTACCTTCATCGGCGGCGGCATCAACTCGATCAACCCGATCGACGTCTCCGCGTTCCGTCGTCCGGGCGCCGAGATCAAGGAAGGCCTGATTCCGGTCAACATGTTCTACGTGTCGCAGAGCCTCACCGATAACCTCTCGGCCGAAGCGTTCTACCAACTGGAATGGGACCAGACCGTCGTCGACAACTGCGGCACCTTCTTCTCCCAGCCGGACATCGTTGCTGACGGTTGCGACAGCAATCTGCGCGTACTGAACAAGCGTTCGCAGATTCCGGCGATCGCTTTGGGGCCGTTGGCCGCCAACGGTGTGAACGTCGACCAAGAAGGCGTGCTGGTGCGCCGTGGGCCGGACCGTGACGCGCGCGACAGCGGGCAGTGGGGCGCGTCCCTCAAATACATGTTCGAGCCACTCGACACCGAGTTCGGCGCCTACTTCATGAACTACCACAGCCGTGCGCCGATCTTCAGTGCAACCGGCGCACCGCAGTCGGTCTACAACACTGCCGCCGCGCTGCCGGGGCCGTTCGCCGCACTCGCACCGCTGCTGGTCGCGGGCAATTCGAATTACTTCATCGAATACCCGGAAGACATTCGTCTCTACGGCCTGAGTTTCTCCACCACCCTGCCTACCGGTACGGCGTGGAGCGGTGAGATCAGCTATCGTCCGAACGCGCCGGTGCAACTGAACTCCACCGACATCCTGTTTGCCGGCGTGCGTCCACTGGGCGGCGCGCTGACCAACGCTTCGTTGCTCACTGGCGTGCCGGGTCAGGACCTGCACGGCTATGAGCGCAAGGAAATCACCCAGATCCAGACGACCTTCACGCACTTCTTCGATCAGGTCATGGGCGCCAGCCGTCTGACCCTCGTCGGTGAAGTCGGCGCCACCTACGTAGGTGGCCTGGAAAGCCGTTCCGACAAGCGTTACGGCCGTGATCCGGTCTACGGTCCGGGTGAGTTGCCGGCTACTGGCACAGTCGATACCTGCGCCAACATCCTCAACAACAGCACCATCAACGGCGCAGGTCCCGGTTCGCCGCAGAACAACCGCAGCCGCAATTGCGAAAACGACGGTTTCACTACGTCGATGTCCTGGGGCTACCGTGGTCGGGCGATCTGGGAATACAACGACGTCTTCGCCGGCGTGAACCTGAAGCCGAACGTGGCCTGGTCCCACGACGTCAGCGGTTACTCGCCAGGCCCTGGCGGCAACTTCGAGGAAGGTCGCAAAGCGGTCAGCCTGGGCGTCGACGCCGAATACCAGAACACCTACACCGCGAGCCTGGCTTACACCAATTTCTTCGACGGCAAGTACACCACCGTGGATGACCGCGACTTCGTGGCGCTCAGCTTCGGCGTGAACTTCTAAGCACTGCATTTCAGGACGAACGAATTTATGAAAATAACAAAGAGTCTGTTCCACGCCGGTGTTCTGGGCCTGTCGCTGCTGGCGACCAGTGTCATGGCGGCGGTGCCTGCTGCCGAAGCGGATAAACTGGGCAAGAGCCTGACGCCGATGGGCGCGGAAATGGCCGGTAATGCCGACGGTTCGATCCCGGCCTGGAAACCGCTGCCGAAAAATGCCGGCAGCGTCGACAGCAAAGGCTTCCTGTCCAACCCTTACGCCAGTGAGCAACCGCTGTTCACCATCACCGCCAAGGATGTCGACAAGTACAAGGACAAGCTTGCCCCGGGCCAGTACGCAATGTTCAAGCGCTACCCGGAAACCTTCAAGATGCCGGTCTATCCGTCCCATCGCGGCGCCACCGTGCCGGATGACGTGTTCGCCGCGATCAAGAAGAACGCCACCAGCACCAACCTGGTGTCCGGCGGCAACGGTCTGGAAAACTTCGATACCGCCGTGCCGTTCCCGATCCCGAAAACCGGCGTGGAAGTGATCTGGAACCACATCACCCGCTATCGCGGCGGCAGCGTGACCCGTCTGGTGACCCAGGCCACGCCGCAACCGAACGGCTCGTACAGCCTGGTGTACTTCCAGGATCAGTTCGTGTTCCGCGACAAGATGAAGGACTACGATCCGGCGAACCCGGGCAACATCCTGTTCTACTTCAAGCAGAAAGTGACCGCGCCGGCGCGTCTGGCCGGTGGCGTACTGCTGGTGCACGAGACGCTCGACCAGGTCAAAGAGCCGCGTTCGGCGTGGGTCTACAACGCCGGGCAACGTCGTGTGCGCCGTGCACCGCAAGTGTCGTATGACGGCCCGGGTACTGCCGCCGACGGCCTGCGTACCTCGGACAACCTCGACATGTACAACGGCGCGCCGGATCGTTACGACTGGAAGCTCGAAGGTAAGAAAGAGATGTACATCGCCTCCGACAGCTACAAGCTCGACGATCCGAAACTGAAGTACTCGGACATCATCAAGGCCGGTCACATCAACCAGGACCTGGCTCGCTACGAGCTGCGCCGCGTCTGGCACGTGGTCGCGACCCTGAAGGAAGGCCAGCGCCATATCTATGCCAAGCGTGACTTCTACATCGACGAGGACACCTGGCAGGCAGCGGTCATCGACCACTATGACGGTCGTGGCCAACTGTGGCGTGTAGCCGAGGCACATGCCGAGAACTACTACGACAAGCAAGTGCCGTGGTACGCCCTCGAAACCCTCTACGACCTGCAGTCCGGCCGCTATCTGGCACTGGGCATGAAGAACGAAGAGAAGCAGGCGTATGACTTCGGCTTCACCGCTACCACCAGCGACTTCACCCCGGCCGCTCTGCGTCAGGATGGTGTTCGCTAAACCTGCGTAAACCCGAGGCCGCATCCTCGTGAAAACGCCCCGACCGGTTCGGGGCGTTTTTTTGCGTGCGGTTTCACGCCGCAGCTCCTACACGGATTCATCGTGGTCGCGATTGGTCGGTGATGCCGGATTTTGGCGGCGCTGTGTAGGCTTTTTGTAGCCATTTGTAGCAGCGACCTTCATTACCTCTTCGTTTAAGGCTAGGCTGCGGACATCTGCAACGCCGCCAATCGCCTTCGAACAAGAGCCGGCCATGACTGATCTGTCCCCACTTCCGGGTCCCGCAAGCATCACCGTCGCAGCACTGGACGGGCGTTTTTTCCGCCCGCCGCTGCCTGATGGCTATGTCTTGCGGCCGCGCCTTTGCCAGCGTCTGCAGGCCGGGCTCGGAGGTCGGTTGCTGCTGGTCAGCGCCCCGGCCGGGTTCGGCAAAAGCTCGCTGGCGGTGGAGTTCTGTCAGAGCCTGCCGGCGCACTGGCAAAGTCTCTGGCTGGGCTTGAGTCCACGTGACAGCGATCCCGGACGCTTTCTTGAGCGCTTGCTCGAAGGTCTGCAGGACTACTTTCCGGCCTTGGGCGCTGGCGCTCTTGGTCTGCTGAAAATGCGTCAGCGTCATCAGCCATTCGCTTTTGAAGAATGGCTCGACGGTCTGCTTGATGAGCTGGCGCTGCATCTCGATCCTGCTGCACCGCTGCTGCTGGTGCTCGACGACTACCACCTCGCCCAAGGGCCGGTGCTGGATCGTTGCCTGCAATTTTTCCTCAATCATCTGCCCGATGGCTTGCTGGTGATGGTCACCAGCCGTCAGCGCCCGGACTGGCATCTGGCGCGTCTGCGCCTGTCGCGGCAGTTGCTCGAGCTGCACGAACAGGACTTGCGCCTGACCCACGACGAAGCCCTGACCTTGCTCGACCGCCACAGCAGCTCACTGCGCGGCGAAGCACTGGAAAGCCTGATCCAGCGCAGCGAAGGCTGGGTCGCCGGCCTGCGCTTCTGGCTGCTGGCGGTGGCCGAGGCGGGCAACGATGCCGCGCTGCCGCAAGCATTGAACGGCGGCGAAGGGCTGATTCGCGACTATCTGCTCGAAGAAGTCATCGATTGCCTGCCCGCCGAAGTGCAATCCTTCCTCTACGAAACCGCTCCGCAGGAACGCTTTTGCAGCGAGCTGTGTGACGCTGTCCGTGAAGCCCATGACAGCGCGGAAATCCTGCGCTTTCTCCTCGCCCACCAAGTGTTTCTGGTGCCGCTGGACGAGCATGGTCACTGGTACCGCTATCACCATTTGTTCTCCGACTTGTTGCGCAGCCGGCCAATCGCCCAGGCGATGGTGCCGAACGCCACCCTGCATTTGCGCGCCTGCCGCTGGTTCAATGCGCAGGGCCTGCTCGACGAAGCGGTGGAGCAGGCGTTGCGTGCCGGGCATCTCGATGTTGCGGCGAATCTGGTACAGAACCTGTCCGAAGAACAGCTGCTCGCCGAGCAGAACGTCGGCATGCTGCTGCGCTGGAAAATGGACTTGCCCGACAGCCTGCTGATCAGCACGCCACGACTGATCGTGCTCTACAGCTGGGCGCTGGGGCTGGCCTGTCAGCTCGACGCCGCTGAAGAGCTGGCCAGCCATTTGAGCCGTTTCCTGCCGGCGCCTTCGGCCACCGCGCAAAAATCCATGCTGGCGCAATGGCTGGCGCTGAGCGGGATCATCGCTCGCGGGCGCGGCCATCGCGATTTGACCCTGCGTTATTGCAGTGAAGCGCTGGAGAGCCTGCCGGCCAAGCGTTATGGCCAGCGGCTGATGTGCCTGTCGACCTTGTCCAATCTGGCGATCGCCGACGGCGATCTGTGGCGCGCCCGTGGCCTGAACCGTGAATCCCTCGAGCTGGCGCAACGGGTCGGCAATCCATTATTCGAAGCGTTGGCGCATTACGACAGGGCGCGGGTTCTGCAATCGCGGGGCGAGATTCTGCGTGCGCTCGATGAAGTGCATCAGGGCCTGGAGCGGCTGCGCGGTCTGTCGCCGCAACGCCTGTACGCCGTGCGCGCGCGGCTGACGTTGTACGAAGGTTTCCTGCTGGCGATGCGTTTGCAGCCGCAGGCTGCACGCGTACGCCTGCTCGCCGGGATTGGCGAGGCGCGGGCTTGTCGCGACATCAGCGTGCTGATCGGCCACTGCGTGATTGCCCGCCTCGACGGCGCCAGCGGCGAGTTCGCCAAGGCCTTCGCCGAACTCGCCGAAGCCGAACGCCTGATGCACATCTGGGACGTACCGCCGATCTACTATCTGGCGATGATCACCCTGGTCAAATGCGAACTGTGGCTGGCCCAGGGCCGGATTGATCTTGCCGAGGCGTGGCTTGCACGCCTGGGCCAGACCTACACCGGCGAACACGCTGCGGCGCCACCGGAATTCCATCCGCAACTGCCACTGCATGTGGAACTGCAACAGGCGCTGCTCGATGTGATTCAGGGGCAACCGATGCTCGCCGAAGGGCGGCTGAACGTGTTGCATGAAAACGGCCAGCGGACCGGCCGGCAGTTGCTGAGCGTGATGGCGTTGACGCAGAAGGTGGCGCTGTTGCTGTCGAGTGGACGCGAGCCCGAGGCGCGCAAGGTGTTGAGTCAGGCCCTGGAAGCAGCGGCCGGCGGCGTCTACCAACCCTTTGATGCGCTGCTGAAAAACCATGCCGACTGGTTGCGCGGGCAATTGCAGGCGCTCACTTGCAACGCGGTCGGCCAGCAATTGCTCACGCATTTTCCAACAGCCGCGCCACGCCCGGCTGTGGAAAGCTCCGCTACTGAACAGCTCAGCAGCCGTGAACTGGCGGTGCTGCGCCTGATCGCTCAAGGCTGTTCCAATCAGGAAATCAGCGAGCAGTTGTTCATTTCCCTGCACACCGTGAAAACCCATGCCAGCCATATCAACAGCAAGCTCGGGGTTGAGCGGCGTACGCAGGCGGTGGCGCGGGCGAAGGCGTTGGGGTTATTGCTCTAGCGACGGTAAAATTCGCCATCGGCCGTTGCCAACGGCGTTGACCCTGTCCAGGATTTTTCCATGACCACGCCCAGCCCTGCACTTATCCGCGAAACCTTCCCCGTCGGCCCATTGCAGTGCAACTGCACGATCATCGGCGACCCGATCACCAAAAAAGCCATTGTCGTCGACCCGGGTGGCAACCCCGACCTGATCATGGCGCGTCTCGATGCGCATGGCCTGAAAGTCGTCAGCATCATCCACACCCACGCCCATCTCGATCACTTCCTGGCTTCCGGCCAAATGAAGGAGAAAACCGGTGCGACCCTGCATCTGCACAAGGAAGACCAGTTCCTCTGGGACAACCTTGAAATGCAATGCCAGATGTTTGGCGTGCCTTACACCCCGGTGCCGTCGCCGGATCGCTGGTTGAGCGATGACGAAGAACTAGCCTGCGGTTGCGGTGTGGCACTGCACACGCCGGGACATACACCCGGGTCCATGAGCTTTTGGTTTTCCGAGGCTAAGCTGTTGATAGCCGGCGACACGCTGTTTCGTCGCGGGGTAGGGCGCACGGATTTGTGGGGTGGCGATCAGGCGACCATCGTGCGTTCAATCAAGCAGCGGCTGTATACGCTGGACGAGGACGCAACGGTTGTCACCGGGCACGGCCCGGACACGCGTCTGGGTGATGAGATGCGCGAGAACCCGTTTGTGCGTGCCTGAATTTTTTGTCACGGGCAGCGGGCGGAATTTTTAGGCATTGTCATGATCCAATGCCCGCGGAGGTCCATTGATTGATCAGTGGCCGCTGCACCACAGAATGCAGAAAACCAGGAGCTCTCCATGTTCACCACGCGTCGTTTGATTATTGTCGCTACTGCCGTGGCCGTGCTGTCCGGCTGCGCCTCGCCTAATCCGTATGACAATCAGGGTCAGGCCGACGGTGGCTCGCAAGGCATGAGCAAAACCGCCAAATACGGTGGCCTTGGTGCACTGGCCGGCGCACTCGCCGGTGCCGCCATCGGTCACGACAACCGTGGCAAGGGCGCCTTGATCGGCGCTGCTGTCGTCGGTGCCTCCGCAGCAGGCTACGGCTACTACGCCGACCAGCAGGAAAAGAAACTGCGCGCGAGCATGGCCAACACTGGCGTTGAAGTGCAGCGGCAGGGCGATCAGATCAAGCTGATCATGCCGGGCAACATCACCTTCGCCACCGATTCGGCGAACATTGCCCCGAGTTTCTACCAGCCGTTGAACAACCTGGCCAACTCGCTGAAGGAGTTCAACCAGAACCAGATCGAAATCGTCGGTTACACCGACAGCACCGGCAGCCGCCAGCACAACATGGACCTGTCACAACGTCGTGCGCAGAGCGTGGCGACCTACCTGACCTCGCAAGGTGTCAGCGGTGCCAACCTGTCGGCCCGTGGCGCCGGCCCGGATAACCCGATTGCCAGCAACGGCGACGTCAACGGCCGCGCGCAGAACCGCCGCGTTGAAGTCAACCTGAAAGCCATTCCGGGTCAGCAGTATGGTGGTCAGCAGCAACAGCCGGGTACGGTGCAGCAGTATCCATAAGCGATTGCCTGAATGAAGAAATGCCCGATCCTGTGATCGGGCATTTTTTTGTCTGGGCAGTGCCGGCCTCTTCGCGGGCAAGCCCGCTCCCACCGGTATTGGCGGTGGCCACAAAGTCTGTGTTCCACACCTGACCCCTGTGGGAGCGGGCTTGCCCGCGAAGAGGCCAGCGTTGTGACCGCAAAATCAGCCGATACAAAAAAGCCCCCGGACAACAGCAATGTCCGGGGGCTTTTTGTTCGCAGCGAAGACTGCTTACTTCTTCAAACCATAATGTTCATCGAGCATGCCAGGGGAATTTGGCGATTTCGGTGCATAGTCACGCGGTGGTTCCTGATCGCGCGGTGGCGTCAGGCGTTCACGTGGTGCCTGCGCTGCGTCGGCGTGCAGGGCGGCGATCAGGCGCTGGCGGGTCTGCTCGTCCAGGGCCAGACGATTGGCGCCCTCGGCGAGGTGGTCCTGCACTTCCTGATAGCTCTGGGTCAGTTTCTTGACCAGCATCGCGGTGCTGTTGAAGTGGGTGACCACTTCGTTCTGATAACTGTCGAAACGCTCCTGGATATCATCCAGTTGACGCTGCGTGCGGCTCGGTGCGGCGTTCGGCGCAACGCGCGCGATCAGGAATCCAATGGCGACACCCACAACCAGGGCAAGAGTCGGTAACAACCAAACTAAGAGCGAGTGTTCCACGAGTCCTTCCTCTATAAACGGCTTTGCTTTACGTTAACGGCTCGAACCTGCGCTGTATACCGCGATTCACTCGCAATAGATTGGCACAGACAATTTGCTAGACGAGTCGACCCGATTCGAGGTCACGGAGTTCCTCCCTTGCTGATGCGTGAAACCCCTGTAGTGATTGACGGCCCTGTCGGCCAAATTGAGGCTTTGTATCTGGATAACGAGCAGCCGCGCGGCATCGCGCTGATCTGCCATCCGAACCCGGTACAGGGCGGCACCATGCTCAACAAGGTCGTCTCGACCCTGCAGCGCACCGCGCGCGACGCAGGCCTGATCACCTTGCGTTTCAACTATCGCGGCGTCGGCGCCAGCCAGGGCACGCATGACATGGGCACCGGTGAAGTCGACGACGCCCAGGCCGCCGCCACATGGCTGCGGGAAAAACACCCGGATCTGCCGCTGACCCTGTTCGGTTTCTCCTTCGGCGGATTTGTTGCAGCAAGTCTCGGCGGCCGTCTCGAAGCCCAGGGCGTGCAGCTTGAGCACCTGTTCATGGTTGCCCCGGCGGTGATGCGTCTGGGCGAGCAGGATCAACTGCCGCAGCACGGCGGGTTGACCGTGATCCAGCCGGAAACCGATGAAGTCATCGATCCGCAACTGGTCTACCAGTGGTCGGAACAACTCCAGCGCCCCCATGAGCTGCTGAAAGTGGCAGAATGCGGACACTTTTTTCACGGCAAGCTGACCGATCTCAAGGATCTGCTGCTGCCGCGTCTCTCGAATTGATTGCAGTCTGACAAGCGATTACCCATGACCAACCGTACCCGCATTCTCACCGGCATCACCACCACTGGCACGCCGCACTTGGGCAACTACGCTGGGGCCATTCGCCCGGCAATCCTCGCCAGCCGCGACAGCCAGGCCGATTCGTTCTATTTCCTGGCCGACTACCACGCCCTGATCAAATGCGATGACCCGCTGCGCATCCAGCGCTCGCGTCTGGAAATCGCCGCGACCTGGCTGGCCGGTGGCCTCGATGTCGACCGCGTGACGTTCTACCGCCAGTCCGACATCCCGGAAATCCCCGAGCTGACCTGGCTGCTGACTTGCGTCGCTGCCAAGGGCCTGCTCAACCGCGCGCACGCCTACAAGGCCTCGGTGGACAAGAACGTTGAGACGGGTGAAGACCCGGATGCCGGCATCACCATGGGCCTCTACAGCTATCCGGTGCTGATGGCGGCGGACATCCTGATGTTCAACGCGCACAAGGTGCCGGTCGGTCGCGATCAGATTCAGCACGTGGAAATGGCCCGCGATATCGGTCAGCGTTTCAACCATCTGTTCGGCCAGGGCAAAGAGTTCTTCAACATGCCCGAAGCGCTGATCGAAGAAAGCGTGGCGACGTTGCCAGGCCTCGACGGTCGCAAGATGTCGAAGAGCTACGACAACACCATTCCGTTGTTCAGCAGCGCGAAAGAAATGAAGGACGCGATCTCGCGGATCGTCACCGACTCCAAGGCCCCGGGCGAAGCGAAAGATCCGGACAACTCGCACCTGTTCACTCTGTTCCAGGCCTTCGCCACTCCGGCGCAGGCTGACGAGTTCCGCAGCGAACTGCTCGGTGGTTTGGGCTGGGGCGAGGCGAAGAATCGCCTGTTCCAGTTGCTCGACAACGAGCTGGGCGAGGCGCGCGAGAAGTATCACCAGTTGATCGAGCGTCCGGCGGACCTGGAAGACATCCTGCAGATTGGTGCGAAGAAGGCCCGGGCGGTGGCCACTCCGTTCCTCAACGAATTGCGTGAAGCCGTTGGCCTGCGTTCTTTCGTCAATCAGGTTCAGGTGGCCGCGACTACCAAGAAGAAAGCCGCGAAAGCCGCACGTTTCGTCAGCTTCCGCGAGGACGACGGCAGCTTCCGTTTCCGTCTGCTGGCGGCCGATGGCGAGCAGTTGCTGTTGTCGCGCAACTTCGCCGACGGCAAGACTGCCGGCCAGGTGACCAAACAGTTGCAGTCCGGCGAGTCGCTGGATGTGCGTACTGATGACCTGAGCTTCAGCGTCTGGCTGGCCGGTGAGTGCGTGGGCGACAGCCCGGCGTTTGCCAACATCGGTGCGCGGGACGCCGCCATCGAGGCGTTGCGCGTCGCACTGACTCCAGCTCAAGACTGATCGGCGGCACGACCCGACCAAGGGCCGATTGCCATTCCCACAGGCCGTCGCTACAGTGACGGCCCGTTTTTGTTGCCTTGCTAACGAATTATGACGCCCCTAGAACGATATCAAGCTGATCTGAAACGCCCGGACTTCTTCCATGACGCCGCGCAGGAAACTGCCGTGCGTCACTTGCAGCGTCTGTACGACGACTTGATCGCCGCTGACCAGAACAAGCCGGGTCTGTTCGGCAAGCTGTTTGGCAAAAAGGATCAGGCGCCGGTCAAGGGCCTGTATTTCTGGGGCGGCGTCGGTCGCGGCAAGACTTACCTGGTCGACACCTTCTTCGAAGCGTTGCCGTTCAAGGAAAAGACCCGCACGCACTTCCACCGCTTCATGAAGCGTGTGCACGAAGAAATGAAGACCCTGGGCGGCGAGAAAAACCCGCTGACCATCATCGCCAAGCGCTTCGCGGCCGAGTCGCGGGTGATCTGCTTCGATGAATTCTTCGTCTCCGACATCACCGACGCGATGATCCTCGGCACGCTGATGGAAGAATTGTTCAAGAACGGCGTGACCCTGGTCGCGACGTCGAACATCGTGCCGGACGGCCTGTACAAGGATGGCCTGCAGCGCGCGCGCTTCCTCCCCGCCATTGCGCTGATCAAGCAGAACACCGAGATCGTCAACGTCGACAGCGGTGTTGACTATCGTCTGCGTCACCTCGAGCAAGCCGAGCTGTTCCACTATCCGCTCGACGAAGCCGCCCACGAAAGCCTGCGCAAGAGCTTCAAGGCACTGACGCCGGAGTGCACGGCAGCGGTGGAAAACGATGTGCTGATCATCGAGAACCGCGAAATCCGCGCTCTGCGCACCTGCGACGACGTGGCCTGGTTCGACTTCCGCGAACTGTGCGACGGCCCGCGCAGCCAGAACGACTACATCGAACTGGGCAAGATCTTCCACGCCGTGCTGCTTAGCGGCGTCGAGCAGATGAGCGTCACCACCGACGACATCGCCCGGCGCTTCATCAACATGGTCGACGAGTTCTACGATCGCAACGTCAAACTGATCATTTCTGCTGAAGTCGAGTTGAAGGATCTGTACACCGGCGGACGCCTGACCTTCGAGTTTCAGCGCACGCTGAGCCGACTGCTGGAGATGCAATCCCACGAGTTTCTGTCGCGGGCGCACAAGCCTTAAGCGGAGTCTCGGCGACAAAAAAGGGCCTGCGATTGCAGGCCTTTTTTATGCGCTGAAGTTTTTCCCTGTGGGAGCGAGCCTGCTCGCGAAAGCGCAGTGTCAGCAACGTCAATGTTGCAGGTAAGTACGTATTCGCGAGCAGGCTCGCTCCCACATTGGATCGCGCAGTTGAGTTACGCAGCCTGCTGAAACTGTTGCCGATACTGGTTAGGCGACAGTTCGGTGTGCTGGCGGAACAGTCGCGCGAAGAAGCTCGCATCGTCGTAACCGACCTCATAACTGATGGTCTTGATGCTCTTGCGCGTGCCCGAAAGCAAGCCCTTGGCCGTCTCGATGCGCAGGCGTTGCAAGTAATGCAGCGGCTTGTCGCCGGTGGCGGTCTGGAAGCGGCGCATGAAGTTGCGGATGCTCATGCCGTGCTCGCGGGCGACGTCTTCGAAGCGGAACTTGTCGGCGAAATGTTCTTCGAGCCACTGCTGGATCTGCAGGATGATCACGTCCTGATGCAGCTTCTGCCCGCCGAAACCGATACGTCCCGGCGAATAGCTGCGCTGCACTTCGTAGAGGATGTCGCGGGCCACGGCTTGTGCCACGTTTGCGCCGCAGAAGCGTTCGATCAGATAGATGTACAGATCGCAGGCCGAGGTCGTGCCGCCGGCGCAATAGAGATTGTCGGCGTCGGTCAGGTGCTTGTCCTGATTCAGATAGACCTTGGGGAAACGCTCGGCGAAGGCATTGAAGAAGCGCCAGTAGGTGGTCGCTTCCTTACCGTTGAGCAGCCCGGCTTCGGCGAGCCAGAACACTCCGGTGGCTTCGCCGCATAACACTGCGCCGCGCGCATGCTGTTCGCGCAGCCACGGCAGGATTTGCGGGTAACGGCTGCACAGCGTGTCGAAATCGTCCCAGAACGCCGGGAGGATGATCACATCGGCGTTTTCCAGGCCGCCGTCGACCGGCATCACTACGTCGCTGAAGCTTTTTACCGGTTTGCCATCCGGGCTGACCAGGCGAGTTTCAAACGCCGGTGTCAGGCCGTGGCCCAGTTGTTTGCCGTAACGCAGGCTGGCCACATGGAAAAAATCCTTGGCCTGCATGAGGGTGTAAGCGAAAACCCGGTCGATGGCCAGGATGCTGACGCGCCGCAAGGGCGGGGAGACGTGCTTAGACATAATTCAACTTTTGTTTTGTTTTTATAAGGGAAAGTGGTCACCAGACGGCTGGATCGTCTTATTTTTTGTCGGATGTGTCCAGTGTCCCGTAGCAGGAGTCGGGCTTAGTCTCTGAGAGCCGTATCCCTCCAACAACAAAGAAAGGTGCCGCATGATCCCCAGAACCCTGTTCAGCTCCGAGCACGAATTGTTCCGCGACAGCGTGCGAACTTTCCTCGAAAAAGAGGCCGTGCCGTATCACGCGCAGTGGGAGAAGCAGGGACACATTGATCGCGCGCTGTGGAACAAGGCGGGGGAGGCGGGGATGCTCTGTTCGCATCTGCCGGAAGAGTACGGCGGGCTCGGCGCGGATTTCCTCTACAGCACCGTGGTCATCGAGGAAGTCGGGCGTCTGGGTCTGACCGGCATCGGTTTCTCGCTGCACTCGGACATCGTCGCACCGTACATCCTGCATTACGGCAGCGAGGCGCTGAAACACAAATACCTGCCGAAACTGGTCTCGGGGGAAATGGTCACGGCGATTGCCATGACCGAGCCTGGCGCCGGTTCCGACCTGCAAGGGGTGAAAACCACGGCGGTGCTCGACGGTGACGAATATGTGATCAACGGCTCGAAAACCTTTATCACCAACGGCTTTCTGGCTGATCTGGTCATCGTGGTGGCCAAGACAGATCCCAAGGCTGGGGCCAAGGGCACCAGCCTGTTCCTGGTGGAGGCGAACACGCCGGGCTTCGAGAAAGGCAAGCGCCTGGAGAAGGTCGGCATGAAAGCGCAGGACACCTCCGAATTGTTCTTCCAGGACGTGCGCGTGCCGAAGGAAAACCTTCTCGGGCAGGCGGGGGCCGGGTTTGCCTATCTGATGCAGGAGTTACCGCAAGAGCGCCTGACCGTGGCGATTGGCGGCCTGGCCTCGGCTGAAGCGGCGTTGCAATGGACGCTGGATTACACCCGTGATCGCAAGGCGTTCGGCAAGTCGATTGCCGATTTCCAGAACACCCGCTTCAAACTGGCCGAAATGGCTACAGAGATCCAGATCGGCCGGGTTTTTGTCGACCGCTGCCTGGAGCTGCATCTGCAAGGCAAACTCGATGTGCCGACGGCGGCGATGGCCAAATATTGGGGCACCGACCTGCAATGCAAAGTGCTCGACGAATGCGTGCAACTGCATGGCGGCTACGGCTTCATGTGGGAATACCCGGTGGCCCGGGCGTGGGCGGATGCGCGGGTGCAGCGGATTTATGCCGGCACCAATGAAATCATGAAAGAGATTATTGCGCGGTCGCTGTGATGATCGTTCCCACGCTCTGCGTGGGAATGCCGCCGGGGACGCTCCGCGTTCCGCTGTTGAGGTAATCCGACTGGCCCCTTCGCGAGCAGGCTCGCTCCCACAGGTACAGTGTTCCACTGTGGGAGCGAGCCTGCTCGCGAAGCTTTTGGCGGTCAGTTACGGCGCGGGATTCGGATGATCCTTGTGAATCGCCTCGATCCCGGCCAGCACTTCATCGGACAGTTTCAGATCAAAACTGGCAATGTTGCTGTCCAGTTGCTCAAGCGTCGTCGCGCCAATGATGTTGCTGGTGACGAACGGTTGCTGGGTCACGAAGGCCAGTGCCATTTGCGCCGGGTCCAGACCGTGTTCACGGGCCAGGGCTACGTAACGGCTGCACGCCGCTTCGGATTGCGGGTTGAAATAGCGGCTGAAGCGGCTGTAGAGGCTCAGGCGTCCTTTCGCTGGACGGGCGCCACCCTCGTACTTGCCGGAGAGGAAACCGAACGCCAGCGGCGAATAGGCGAGCAGGCCGCACTGTTCGCGGATGGCGATCTCGGCCAAGCCGACTTCGAAGCTGCGGTTGAGCAGGTTGTACGGGTTCTGGATCGACACTGCACGCGGCCAGCCACGAGCTTCGGCCAGAGCCAGAAAGCGCATGGTGCCCCACGGCGTCTCGTTGGACAGGCCGATGTGGCGGATCTTGCCGGCCTTCACCTGCTCGTCGAGGGCTTCGAGGGTGTCTTCCAGTGGCGTCAGGTTCGCTTCGATCTTGTGCTTGTAGCCCAGCTGTCCGAAAAAGTTGGTGCTGCGTTCCGGCCAGTGCAATTGATACAGATCGATGTAATCGGTCTGCAGACGCTTGAGGCTGCCGTCCAGTGCTTCGGTGATGTGCTGGCGGTTGTGGCGCAGGTTCTTGTCGCGGATGTAGTCGATGGTGTTGCCGGGGCCGGCGATCTTGCTGGCGAGGATCCAGTCGGCACGGTCACCGCGACTCTTGAAGTAATTGCCGATGTAGCGCTCGGTGGTGGCGTAGGTTTCGGCTTTGGGCGGCACCGGATACATTTCGGCAGTGTCGAGGAAATTGATCCCGGCTTCCTTGGCCCTTTCGATCTGGGCGAAGGCTTCAGCTTCAGTGTTTTGCTCGCCCCAGGTCATGGTGCCGAGGCAGATTGCACTCACGTTCAGATCGGTACGGCCTAGCTGGCGATAGTCCATCGGGTGCTCCTTGGGCAAAACAATCATAAAAGCAGGTTGAAAAATTTTTCGCAATCTGCATAATTGCCGACCTCTTTCTGCAGTGGAAGTGATGCGCCGCCGCCGAAGAATCTTGCCGTTGAACGGACGCGCCGACCCGAGCCCCCGAAAGCGTCTGTATCCGGCTGCCTTTGACTTGTCAAAGTACGCACTATTCAGTAAGATCCGCCGTCTTATTTACAGGCGGCCCCTGAGGCTATAAAGAATGAAAACTTTTACTGCTAAACCGGAAACAGTAAAGCGCGACTGGTTTGTCGTCGACGCTGCTGGTCAGACCCTGGGTCGTCTGGCCACCGAAATCGCGAGCCGTCTGCGTGGCAAGCACAAGCCTGAGTACACTCCTCACGTTGACACCGGCGACTACATCGTCGTCATCAACGCCGAGCAGATCCGTGTTACCGGCGCTAAAACCACTGACAAAATGTACTACTCCCACTCCGGTTTCCCGGGCGGCATCAAGTCGATCAACTTTGAAAAGCTGATCGCCAAAGCCCCTGAGCGCGTGATCGAGACCGCGGTTAAAGGCATGCTGCCTAAAAACCCACTGGGTCGCGACATGTACCGTAAGCTGAAAGTCTATGCGGGCGCTGCACACCCTCATACTGCTCAGCAGCCCCAAGAACTGAAGATTTAACGGAATAGTTCATTATGTCGGCGACTCAAAATTACGGCACTGGCCGTCGCAAGACCGCAACCGCACGCGTTTTCCTGCGTCCGGGTACTGGTAACATCTCCATCAACAACCGTTCGCTGGATAACTTCTTCGGCCGCGAAACTGCCCGCATGGTAGTTCGTCAGCCGCTGGAGCTGACCGAGACTGTCGAGAAGTTCGACATCTACGTCACCGTGATCGGCGGTGGTGTAAGTGGTCAGGCTGGCGCAATCCGCCACGGCATCACCCGCGCTCTGATGGACTACGACGAAACCCTGCGTAGCGCTCTGCGCAAAGCTGGCTTCGTTACCCGCGACGCCCGTGAAGTTGAACGTAAGAAAGTTGGTCTGCGTAAAGCGCGTAAGCGTCCGCAGTACTCGAAGCGTTAATTCCGCTTCCACGTTCAAAAAAGAACGCCCGCCTCCTCACGGAAGCGGGCGTTTTTTTATGCGTGCGATTTATCAAAGAATTGCGTTGTGACAACTTGCCACAGCCGTAGACCCCCTATACTCCAAGGCTTAAGGGGTTGAGCCCCGGGGAATTAACCTTGTCAGAATTGGGGGTTTTCATTACCATTCGGGCAAAATTTTTATAAGTAACATTTGATTTATTTAGTAGACGCCTGATTTAACAGGCCAAAAAAGCTGATGGGAGAGGACTGAATGAGCAATGACGGCGTGAATGCAGGCCGGCGTCGCTTCCTGGTGGCAGCCACATCCGTGGTGGGTGCTGCAGGAGCGGTGGGGGCTGCGGTCCCGTTCGTGGGGTCATGGTTTCCCAGTGCCAAGGCGAAAGCTGCCGGTGCACCGGTGAAAGTGAATGTCAGCAAAATCGAGCCAGGCCAGCAGATGATTGCTGAATGGCGCGGCCAGCCGGTGTTCATTGTCCGCCGTACCGAGGAAATCCTGGGGAATCTCAAGAAGATCGAGGGTCAGCTCTCCGATCCGACCTCCAAAAACTCCACGCAACCCACTTATGTCGACCCGGAAGTACGTTCGATCAAGCCGGAAATTCTCCTGCTGATCGGGATCTGTACGCACCTGGGTTGCTCACCGACCTTCCGTCCCGAAGTGGCACCTGCGGATCTGGGCAAGGACTGGGTAGGCGGCTATTTCTGCCCGTGCCACGGTTCCCACTACGATCTGGCTGGCCGCGTCTACAAGTCGCAACCTGCGCCTTTGAACCTGCCAGTTCCCCCGCATTCCTATGAGACCGATGACCTGATTGTCATTGGCGTCGATACGGAGAAAGCGTGATGAGCAAGTTCATGGATTGGGTTGATGCGCGCTTTCCCGCGACCAAAATGTGGGAAGACCATCTCAGCAAATATTACGCACCAAAAAACTTCAACTTCTTCTATTTCTTCGGCTCGCTGGCGCTCCTGGTGCTGGTCAACCAGATCGTTACTGGCGTCTGGCTGACGATGAGCTATACGCCGTCGGCAGAAGAGGCATTTGCTTCCGTTGAATACATCATGCGCGACGTCGAGTACGGTTCGATCCTGCGTCTGCTGCACTCGACCGGCGCTTCGGCGTTTTTCATCGTCGTCTATCTGCACATGTTCCGCGGCCTGCTCTACGGTTCCTACCAGAAACCGCGCGAGCTGGTCTGGGTGTTCGGCATGCTGATCTACCTGGCACTGATGGCCGAAGCGTTCATGGGTTACCTGCTGCCTTGGGGCCAGATGTCGTACTGGGGCGCCCAGGTGATCATCTCGCTGTTCGGCGCGATTCCGCTGATCGGCGATGACCTGACCCAGTGGATTCGTGGTGACTACCTGATCTCCGGAATCACCCTTAACCGCTTCTTTGCCTTGCACGTTGTCGCGCTGCCGATCGTGATTCTCGGTCTGGTGGTGCTGCACATTCTGGCGCTGCACGAAGTGGGCTCGAACAACCCTGACGGCGTCGATATCAAGAAGCACAAAGACGAAAACGGCATCCCGCTGGACGGCATCGCGTTCCACCCGTACTACACGGTGAAGGACATTGTCGGCGTTGTGGTGTTCCTGTTTATCTTCTGCTTCATTGTGTTCTTCTTCCCGGAAATGGGCGGCTACTTCCTCGAAAAACCAAACTTCGAGCCGGCTAACCCGTTCAAGACGCCTGAGCACATTGCCCCGGTCTGGTACTTCACTCCGTTCTACGCAATCCTGCGTGCGGTGCCGGACAAGCTCATGGGCGTTATCGCCATGGGCGCGGCGATTGCGGTGCTGTTCGTGCTGCCATGGCTGGATCGCAGTCCGGTGAGATCGATGCGCTACAAGGGCTGGATGAGCAAAATCTGGCTGGTGGTGTTCTGCATTTCTTTCGTGATTCTCGGCATCCTCGGCGTTCTTGCGCCGACGCCGGGGCGCACATTGCTGTCGCAGGTCTGCACCTTCCTGTATTTCGCCTACTTCATTCTGATGCCGTTCTACACCCGGCTCGAGAAGACCAAACCGGTTCCGGAAAGGGTGACTGGCTGATGAAAAAGTTATTTCTTGCTCTGATTTTTACTGCGCTGCCTTCCCTGGCTTTTGCTGCCGGGGGCCATGGTCCGGAACTGGAAAGTGTCGATATCGACGTCTCCGACAAAGCCGCCCTGCAGGATGGTGCACGGACCTTTGCCAACTATTGCATGGGGTGCCACAGCGCCAAGTTCCAGCGTTACGAGCGCGTTGCCGATGACCTCGGCATTCCGCACGAGTTGATGCTGGAGAAGCTGGTATTCACCGGTGCCAAGATTGGCGACCACATGAACATCGGCATGCAGCCGGCCGACGCCAAGACCTGGTTCGGCGCAGCGCCGCCGGACCTGACGCTGGTGGCACGGGTACGCGGCACCGACTGGCTCTACGGTTACTTGAAGTCGTTCTACGAAGACCCGGCGCGTCCATGGGGCGTGAACAACAAGGTCTTCCCGAACGTCGGCATGCCTAACGTGCTGGTCGGCCTGCAAGGTCGGCAGGTCGTCGGCTGCAAGCAGGTGCAGATCGTCGAGGACGGCAAGAAGCAATACGATCCGCTGACCGGCACGCCGCTGACTCATGAAGCGTGTGATCAGTTGACCATTGTGCCGAAGTCCGGTGCTCTGAACGAAGAGCAGTTCGATGAGAAGGTCAAGAATCTGGTAACCTTCCTGGCTTACTCGGCTAACCCGGTTAAGCTGCAACATCAGCGCATCGGTACTTATGTCTTGCTGTACCTGGCGTTCTTCTTTGTGTTCGCCTACCTGCTCAAGCGTGAATACTGGAAAGACGTGCACTGATACGCTTCAAGCATTGCTGTTAATCGCGCGCGCCCAAGGGCGCCTCCGCTAAAGCAGGGTCTGCTCAGTCAGACCCTGCGGGAGGTGCCCTCTGGGCGCGCGCGTTTTTCCGGTTCCGACAAATTCAACAAGCGAGGAGGATCGCCATGGGCGTGACCAATCGGTTGGCCTGTTACTCCGACCCCGCCGACCACTATTCCCACCGAGTGCGCATCGTGCTTGCAGAGAAGGGTGTCAGCGCCGAAATCATTTACGTGGAAGCGGGCCGCCAGCCGCCTAAACTGATTGAGGTGAACCCTTACGGCAGTCTGCCGACGCTGGTCGATCGTGACCTGGCGTTGTGGGAGTCGACCGTGGTGATGGAGTATCTGGATGAGCGTTACCCGCACCCGCCGCTGATGCCGGTTTATCCGGTAGCGCGGGCCAACAGCCGTCTGCTGATCCACAGGATTCAGCGTGACTGGTGCGGGCTGGTGGATCTGATTCTGGATCCCAAGAGCAAAGAGGCCGCACGGGTCGTGGCGCGCAAGGAATTGCGCGAAAGCCTGACCGGCGTTTCGCCGCTGTTTGCCGACAAACCGTTCTTCCTCAGTGAGGAACAAAGTCTGGTGGATTGCTGCCTATTACCCATACTCTGGCGTTTGCCGATTCTGGGTATTGAACTGCCGCGGCCGGCCAAGCCGCTGCTTGATTATATGGAGCGTCAGTTTGCGCGTGAGGCTTTCCAGGCGAGTCTGTCTGGTGTCGAACGCGATATGCGCTAAGGCTTAAGGAGCCGCTATGAACTCCAGTCGACCTTATCTGGTCCGCGCGCTCTACGAGTGGATTGTGGATAACGATTGCACCCCGCACATGCTGGTCAACTCCGAGTACCCGGCGGTGCAGGTGCCACAGGGTTTTGCCAGTGACGGCCAGATCGTCCTGAACATCTCGCCGAGTGCCGTGCGTCATCTGCACATGGACAACGACGTGGTGACGTTCGAAGGCCGCTTCGGCGGTGTTCCGCACAGTCTCTACGTGCCGATCAGCGCGATCTTGGGCATTTATGCGCGGGAGAACGGCCAGGGCATGGTGTTTGACCTCGAGTTGCCAATGGACGACGAGGAAGACATCGATCCGGATGACGACTCGCCGCCACCGGGCAGCGAGCCGCCACGTCCGAGTGGCCGGCCAAGCTTGAAGGTTGTGAAATAAAAAAAGGCGATCCGGATGGATCGCCTTTTTTGTGCCTGACGTTTACGGTCAGTCGATGTATTCGAACAGCTTCACGATCTTCTGCACACCGGACACACCCTGAACCAGATTGGTTGCCTGAGTGGCTTCCTGTTTGGTCAGCAGGCCCAGCAGATAGACGATGCCGTTCTCGGTCACGACTTTGATGCGCGAGCCAGGAATGCTGGCGTCGGTGAGCATCTGGGTCTTGATCTTGGTGGTCAGCCACGCGTCGTTCTGGCGCGCGAGCAGGGAGGACGGTTGCAGCACTTGCAGTTCGTTATGCACCTTCTTCACGCGCTGGACGTTGGCGGCGGCCTGTTCGGCTTTGGCCTTGAGGTCTTCGCGTGGCGTCTGGCCGGCGAGCAATACCACGCCGTTGAAGCTGGTAATGACGATGTGCGAGTCGTTGTCCAGTGCCGGATCGGCCTTGGCGATGTTCACGCCTGCTTTGGTCTCGATCAGCGAGTCGTCGATCTTGCTGCCGAAGGTGCGCGTGCCACGGTCGTCTTCGATCGGCGCTTCACGGCTGGCATTTACCACCGAGGTGCAGCCGCTGATGCCGAGGCACAGGGTCAAGGCCAGAAGGCCAAGGCGATTAGGGGTCATTCTTCACTCCCGAACAGTTGGCTGTCGATCAGATCGCAGAGGCAATGGATCGCCAGCAAGTGGACTTCCTGAATACGTGCAGTGACGTTGGCCGGTACGCGAATCTCGACGTCCTCGGGCAACAGCAGCGACGCCATGCCGCCGCCATCGCGTCCGGTCAAAGCTACGACAATCATTTCGCGATCATGTGCGGCCTGGATCGCTTGAATAATGTTCGCCGAGTTGCCGCTGGTCGAAATCGCCAGCAGTACATCGCCCGGCTGGCCGAGGGCGCGGATCTGCTTGGAGAACACTTCGTTGTAGCTGTAATCGTTGGCGATCGAAGTGATTGTCGAAGTGTCGGTGGTCAGCGCAATCGCCGGCAGACTCGGACGCTCGCGCTCGAAGCGGTTGAGCAGCTCCGAAGAAAAATGCTGGGCATCGCCGGCCGAACCACCGTTGCCGCACGAGAGCATTTTGCCTTCGTTGAGCAGGGCGTTGACCATGATCTGGCTGGCTTGCTCGATGTGCGGTGCAAGTACGTCCATCGCCTGTTGCTTGGTGTCGATACTGGCCTGAAAAAGCTGGCGAATTCGGGATTGCATGTCCATCTGTGTGACCTTAAGTGGCGCGGCTGTTCGGCACGTGAATGTGCAGCCGGCAAAGCAAAGAGCAAAATGTGTCGGACGAAAACGGGGCAGGGTGCAGGCGATCAACTGTCGAAAGCATTCTGCAACCAGTTCAGCTGATTCGGGTGGCTGTCGATTGCCACCACATCGAAGCGGCAGGGGGAATTGGCCCAACGCGACTCGCGCTGAAGAAAATACTGTGCTGCAAAGATCAGTTTCTGCTGCTTGCGCTCGTCGATACTGGCGAGCGCGCCACCCCATTGAGTGTTTTTTCTGTAGCGAACTTCAACGAATACTACTGTATCGCCATCAAGCATGACCAGATCAAGCTCGCCGCGTTTGCATAACCAGTTCTGCGCCAACAGGCGCAGACCTTGTTGTTGCAGATGTTCGAGCGCCTGGCGCTCGGCATCCTTGCCGCTTTGCGAGCGTGACCTGTCGGGCATCAGCGCGGGGTGTCCGGCAGGCGCTGCACCTGACCGCTGACGAACTGTGCCCACGGCAACTGGCGCACAACGCGCTGGGTCTGGGTCATGCCGAGGCTGCCCGACTGACCTTCGATGCGGCTGTCCGGCAGGGCCTTGAGTTGACCCAGGCGTGGTGCCAGGCGATAGGCATCGGCGCCCATGGCGTACAGGCGGCCGAGGCTGCCATTGGCTTGCGGCCACTGCGCGGCCACTTGCTGGCGCAGCGGATCGCTGGTTTCCAGCAGCCATGGGGTTTCGCAGAAGCGAATGCCGTTCATGTCGTTGTACTGATTGACGTCGCCGCTGGCGCTGTAGACGTGGGAGGTCGCGTAGACCGGCACGTCACCGGCGTACTGGAAGTTCAGGGTCGGCTTGATCTGCTGGGCCTGTTGCGGCGTGGCGGCCAAGAAGATGAATTCGATGTCCTGACGACGCGAAGGCTGCGCGGCGACATTGGTGCCGGCAACATTCTGCAGGCTCTTGGCGCGGGCTTCGCTCTGGCGCAGCTGGAACATGTCGGCAATCTGCTGGGCCAGTTGCACCGGCTGATCGACACGCTCGGTGGCAACGATGCTGCCGCCATTGGCTTGCCAGTCCTGGCTGAAGGCACGCAGGACGCGATCGCCCCATTCGCCCTTCGGTACCATGATAGCGGCGCGATGCAGGCCGTCGGCACGAGCGCGACGGGAAACTTCGCGAGCTTCGTCTTCAGCCGCCAGGCCGAACTGGAACAACTGCGCCGGGCCTTGCTCGCCTTCGCTGTAGTTCAGCGCCAGGGTGGTGATTGGCAGTTGCGGGCGAGTGCTCAGTTGCTTGACCAGTGGTTTTTCCAGCGGGCCGACTACCAGTTGCACGCCGTCAGCCTGAGCCTTGCGATAGAACTCGTCCATCGAAGTCAGCTTCGAGCTGTCGTAGAACTCGATGGCAGGTGGGTTCTGGCCGGCCTGTTGCGCCTGATAATGCGCGGCCATGAAGCCTTCACGCAGCGCTTTGCCGACCGACGCCAACTGGCCGTCCTGTGGCAGCAGCAGGGCGATTTTGCTCAGTGGCTGGCTGGCCAGTTCCTTGAGCTTGGTCAATGGCAGCGGCAGGTTGACAGACGCCGGGTGCTTTGGATTCTGCGCACGCCAGTTGTCGATCGCGGCTTGTTGCTGTTCCAGCGTGCCTGCGGTTTTCACCGCTTGCGCCAGTGCCATCCAACCGCCGAGATCGTCGGTGTTGTTCGGTTGCAATTGATCGGTTGGCAGCGAAGCGATCAGGGTCCAGATCGCTTCGTGGTTCTTGCTCGCCGCTTCGCCTTCCAGCATCGGTGCAATGAACACACGCTCACGGGCAGCGGCCAGCGTCTGGCCATCGGCTTCAAGGGCGCGGGCGTGAACAGTGCCAGTGCGCACTTGCTGCTCTTCCGGCATTTCCCCGAGCTTCTGGAAGCTCGGATGGCTCAGGGCGGTCAGCGCAGCTTTCGGCTGATTGCGCGTCATGGCCAGTTCGGCGGACAGCGTATTGGCGAAAATCTGCTGGCCTGGCTTGAGTTGCTCCACTGGCACTTGTTGCAGGATTTGCGCGGACTGGCCGGCATTGCCTTGGCGGTAGGCCTGGTCCGCCGCGCTCAGGCGCAGCAGGGCGGCTTGTTCCGGGGTTTTAGCCTGCGCAGCCTGTTCGAGTAGTTGCTCGATGCTGGCGTCCGGAGTCCGTGGAAGTTCGCCAAGGCTGGAGGAAGGGGAGCTGGCACACGCGGCCAACAAGGCAGCGAGGCAGAGGGCAGTGAACAGCCGCAGGCAAGCGATCATGTAAGTGTTCCTGATACTCGATCAAATTAGCGTGGAATTGTACCCAAGCACTGGCCGGGGCGCGATGTTACTGGCGTGAATCGGTCAATTTAGCTGGAGTAAATGTTGCGGCAGCGCACAACCGGGCGAAAAACCGCACTCGGCCGGAGCGCATCGCAAGCCTCATGACGCGCTACAATGGCCGCTTTTACCGATCACGAGGTGTGCGCTTTGACTGCTCCAGGTCCTTTGAATTCCGCTGCTGGCTCGCTTTATGTGGTGGCGACGCCCATCGGCAACCTGGACGACATCAGCGCCCGGGCCTTGAAAATCCTCCGTGAAGTGGCCCTGATTGCAGCGGAAGACACCCGGCATTCGGCGCGCCTGATGCAGCACTTCGGCATCGGCACGCCCTTGGCCGCATGTCACGAACACAACGAACGGGATGAGGGTAGCCGCTTTATTACGCGGTTGTTGGCGGGCGACAACGTCGCGCTGATCTCCGATGCCGGCACGCCGCTGATTTCCGATCCGGGTTATCACCTGGTGCGTCAGGCCCGTGCGGCCGGGATCAACGTGGTGCCGGTGCCGGGTGCCTGTGCGTTGATCGCAGCGCTGTCGGCGGCGGGCTTGCCGTCCGACCGTTTTATCTTCGAAGGCTTTCTGCCGGCCAAGTCGGTCGGACGCAAGGCGCGTCTGGAAGCGGTTAAAGAAGAGCCGCGCACATTGATTTTCTATGAAGCGCCGCATCGCATTCTCGAATGCCTGCAGGATATGGAAGCAGTGTTTGGCGGCGAGCGTCAGGCTCTGCTGGCGCGGGAAATCACCAAAACCTTCGAAACCCTTAAAGGCCTGCCGCTCAGCGAGCTGCGCGCGTTCGTCGAGTCCGACAGCAATCAGCAGCGCGGCGAGTGCGTGGTTCTGGTGGCCGGCTGGACGGCGCCGGAGTCGGAGGACGCGGTCAGCAGCGAAGCCATGCGCATCCTCGATTTGCTGCTTGAGGAAATGCCGCTCAAGCGCGCCGCCGCACTGGCAGCGCAAATCACTGGCGAGCGCAAAAACGTGTTGTATCAGGTGGCGCTGGATAAACAGAAAGGCGTGTAAGCCGTCGCCCATGGCGTTCCTGAGGGTTTTAGCGCTTGTTCTTCCGGCGCTCTGCCGTTAACCTTCGCGGCGGAGAGTCGATCGGACAGTCGCTGCCCTCTATGAAAATTAGGGGGGGGAGGAAAGTCCGGGCTCCATAGGGCGAAGTGCCAGGTAATGCCTGGGAGGCGTGAGCCTACGGAAAGTGCCACAGAAAATAACCGCCTAAGCGCGCAAGCGCCGGTAAGGGTGAAAAGGTGCGGTAAGAGCGCACCGCACGGCTGGCAACAGTTCGTGGCTAGGTAAACCCCACTTGGAGCAAGACCAAATAGGGTCCCAAGGCGTGGCCCGCGCTGGGACCGGGTAGGTTGCTAAAGATGTCCAGTGATGGCCATCGTAGACGAATGACTGTTCAAGACAGAACCCGGCTTACAGATCGACTCTCCACCTTTTTCTTTCCCTGCTTGAAACAAAGAAGACGCGGCTGTGTAATATCAGCCGGCCTGGTCTGAAATTCCGGCAGCGGCAAACGCGGTAATAGCCTTTTCCCACCCTGCTTCAATCAACAGCCGAAGCGCCTTTGTAATACCGAAAAAATCTTACTCTTAACAAACTACTTTAACTTTCGAGCGCAGCTTTCAGTGCTGCATCAAGTTATTGACCAAAACTTCACGTCAGATTCTCGTTAAGCCTCCTTTTACGTCGCTAAATCTCCGTTCTGTAAGGCTTTTCCTTTAATCCGCGCCTTGACGGTGTGGTGGGCGCATTCCTATAGTGTGCGCAAGTGGCGGAAAGTGGCATGAAGTGGGTTTTTTGAGCTCAAAACGATAAAAATTGGAGAAACGCTGACGTGTTTCGCGGAGCTAACGCTATCAGTCTCGATGCAAAGGGCCGTCTCGCCATGCCGAGCCGGTACCGTGACGAGCTCGATTCGCGCAGTTCCGGCCAATTGATCGTGACCATTGATGCCGTTGATCCGTGCCTGTGTGTCTATCCGCTCGATGAGTGGGAAATTATTGAAACCAAGTTGCGCGCACTCCCTTCGCTTCGCGAAGAGAACCGTCGCCTGCAACGTTTATTGATTGGTAATGCCGTCGACCTCGAACTCGATGGCAGTGGTCGTTTCCTGGTTCCGCCGCGTTTGCGCGAATACGCCAAGCTCGATAAGCGCGCGATGCTGGTCGGCCAACTGAACAAGTTCCAATTGTGGGACGAGGATGCATGGAATGCGGTATCTGCCGCTGACCTTGCTGCTATTCAACAACCGGGCGCGATGCCTGATGAACTGCGTGATTTGATCCTGTGACTATTGATAGCGGCTTTAACCACATCACCGTACTGCTTGACGAAGCCGTCGAGGCTCTCGCCGTACGTCCTGATGGCTGCTATCTGGACGGCACGTTCGGGCGCGGCGGGCACAGTCGGCTGATCCTCAGCCAGCTCGGGCCGGACGGTCGACTCATCGGATTCGACAAGGATCCTCAAGCGATTGCCACCGGGCAAACGCTAGCGGCCGAAGACGGCCGCTTTGTCGTTGTGCAGCGCAGCTTTGCCGAGCTCGGTTCGGTGGTTGCCGAGCAAGGCCTGACCGGCAAGGTCAGCGGCATTCTGCTCGACCTCGGCGTGTCGTCGCCGCAGCTCGATGATGCCGAGCGCGGCTTCAGTTTCCTCAATGACGGTCCACTTGACATGCGCATGGACCCGTCCCGTGGCATCAGCGCTGCCGAATTCGTCAACACCGCGCCGGTGGAAGAAATCGCCCGGGTGTTCAAGGAATACGGCGAAGAACGTTTCTCCGGGCGTATGGCCCGTGCCGTCGCCGAGCGCCGTGACATCAAGCCGTTCGAGCGCACCGCCGATCTGGCCGAAGTGCTGAAAGTCGCCAACCCGGCGTGGGAAAAGGGCAAGAACCCAGCTACCCGCGCGTTCCAGGGTTTGCGCATTCACGTCAATAACGAACTCGGCGATCTGGAAGCCGGCCTCGACGCCGCGCTGGAAGCGCTGGAAGTTGGCGGCCGTCTGGTGGTCATCAGCTTCCACTCGCTGGAAGACCGCATCGTCAAACTGTTCATGCGCAAGCTGGTGAAAGGCGAGGCCGACAACCTGCCGCGCAACCTGCCGGTTCGCCACGTCGCCTTCGAACCGAAAATCAAAATCCACGGCAAAGCGCAGACGGCCTCCGACGCCGAACTCAAAGCCAACCCACGTTCCCGTAGCGCCGTCATGCGTGTCGCGGAGAAGTTGCGGTGAGCAAGCTTTTCGCCAAACCACTGCCCGGCGGCAGCTTTCTGATGCTGCTGCTGTTTATCGGCGTGCTGTTTTCGGCCATTGCCGTGTCGTACAGCGCGCACTGGAACCGGCAGTTGCTCAACACCCTTTATAACGAACTGAGCGTGCGCGACAAGGCGCAGGCCGAGTGGGGCCGCTTGATTCTCGAGCAGAGCACCTGGACTGCGCACAGCCGCATCGAAGTGCTGGCCACCGAACAACTGAAGATGCACATACCTGGCGCGGCTGACGTGAAGATGGTGGCGCCATGATGAAACTCGAAGGCGCGCTGTTCCCATGGCGCTTCCGCCTGATGGTGGCGCTGCTCGGTCTGATGGTCGCAGCGATCTGCTGGCGCATCATCGACCTGCAAGTGGTCGACCGTGACTTCCTCAAAGGGCAGGGCGATGCGCGCAGCCTGCGGCATATTCCGATTCCGGCGCACCGTGGCCTGATCACCGACCGTAACGGCGAGCCTCTGGCTGTCAGTACCCCAGTGACCACGCTGTGGGCCAACGCCAAGGAAATGCAGTCGGCCAAAGAGAAGTGGCCGGCACTCGCCGCCGCGCTGGGCCAGAACCCGAAAGCGCTGAGCGAACGCCTCGAAGCCCAGGCCAACAAAGAATTCATTTATCTGGTGCGCGGGCTGACCCCCGAGCAGGGTCAGGCTGTGCTCGATCTGAAAGTGCCGGGCGTCTACGGCATCGAAGAATTCCGCCGCTTCTACCCGGCCGGTGAAGTCACCGCGCACATGGTCGGCTTTACCGACATCGACGATCACGGTCGCGAAGGCGTCGAGCTGGCCTATGACGAATGGCTGGCCGGGGTGCCGGGCAAACGACAAGTCATCAAGGATCGCCGTGGCCGGTTGATCAAGGATGTTCAAGTCACCAAGAACGCCAAGGCCGGCAAGCCCTTGGCGTTGTCGATTGACCTGCGTCTGCAATACCTGGCCAACCGCGAGCTGCGCAACGCGATCATCGAAAACGGCGCCAAGGCCGGCAGTCTGGTGATCATGGACGTAAAGACCGGCGAGATCCTGGCCATGGTCAACCAGCCGACCTACAACCCGAACAACCGTCGCAACCTGCAACCGGCGATGATGCGCAACCGCGCCATGATCGACGTGTTCGAGCCGGGTTCGACCATGAAAGCCATTTCCATGAGCGCGGCAATCGAAACCGGCCGCTGGAAACCGAGCGACACCGTCGAGGTGTATCCGGGCTCGTTGCAGATCGGCAAATACACCATTAAAGACGTGTCGAAGACCGAAGGGCCAGTGCTCGATCTGACCGGCATCCTGATCAATTCCAGTAACGTCGGCATGAGTAAAGTCGCCTTCGATATCGGCGGCGAAACCATTTTCCGTCTCGCGCAGAAAGTCGGCCTCGGTCAGGACACCGGCCTGGGCTTCCCCGGCGAACGCGTCGGCAATCTGCCCAACTACCGCGAATGGCGCAAGGCTGAAACTGCAACCTTGTCTTACGGCTATGGTATTTCCGTGACCGCGATCCAGTTGGTGCACGCGTTCTCGGCACTGGCCAACAACGGTCGTCTCGCGCCGCTGACGCTGATCAAAACCGACAAGATGCCGCAGACCACCCAAGTGCTGCCGGAAGCCGTGGCGAAAACCATGCAGGGCATGTTGCAGCAGGTAATCGAAGCGCCGCGCGGCGTGTTCCGTGCGCAGGTGCCGGCTTATCACGTCGGCGGCAAGTCGGGTACCGCGCGCAAGACTTCGGTCGGCACCAAGGGCTACGCAGAAAACTCCTACCGTTCGCTGTTCGCCGGCTTCGGCCCGATGAGCGATCCGCGTTACGCCATTGTTGTGGTGATTGATGAGCCAACCAAGGCCGGTTACTTCGGTGGTCTGGTGTCGGCGCCAGTGTTCAGCCGTGTGATGTCCGGCACCCTGCGCCTGATGAACGTGACCCCGGACAACCTGCCGACCACCCAACAGGCCAACGCCACCCCGGTCGTTCCGCTGAAAGCCAATGGAGGGCGCGGCTGATGTCATTAAGTCTGAACAAGATATTTCCCCACGCCGGCCACGATCTGTTGATCCGTGAACTGGCGCTGGACAGCCGCAACGTGCGCGCCGGCGACTTGTTTCTTGCCGTGCCCGGCGGCCGTTTCGATGGCCGTGCGCATATCGCCGATGCCTTGCAACGCGGCGCGGCTGCCGTGGCTTATGAAGTCGAAGGCGCCACCGTGCTGCCGATCACTGACGTGCCGCTGATTCCGGTCAAGGGTCTGGCGGCGCAACTTTCGGACATTGCCGGGCGTTTTTACGGTGAGCCGAGTCATCACCTGAACCTGATCGGTGTCACCGGCACCAATGGCAAGACCAGCGTGACCCAATTGGTCGCGCAGGCGCTGGATCTGCTCGGCCAGCATTGCGGCATCGTCGGTACGCTGGGTTCCGGTTTCTACGGCGCGCTGGAAAGCGGCCTGCACACCACGCCGAATCCGATTGCCGTGCAAGCGACCCTGGGCGACCTGAAAAAGGCCGGCGCGAAAGCCGTGGCCATGGAAGTGTCGTCCCACGGTCTGGATCAGGGCCGGGTCACCGCGCTGGCCTTCGACGTGGCGGTGATGACCAACCTGTCCCGCGATCACCTGGATTATCACGGCACCATGCAGGCGTACGCCGAGGCCAAGGCCCGGCTGTTCGCCTGGAATGACCTGAAGTGCCGCGTGGTCAACCTCGACGACGATTTCGGCCGGCAACTGGCGGCGGAAAAACGCGTGTCGCGTTTGATCACCTACAGCCTGCTGGATAGCAGCGCCTACCTGTTTTGCCGCGAAGCGCAGTTCGACGATCATGGCGTGCGCGCCACGCTGGTCACGCCGCAGGGCGAGCATCACCTGCGCAGTACGCTGCTTGGTCGTTTCAACCTGAGTAACGTACTGGCCGCAGTCGGCGCCTTGCTTGGCCTGGATTACGCCCTCGACGAAATTCTCAAAGTGCTGCCGAAGCTCGAAGGCCCGGCCGGGCGCATGCAGCGTCTGGGTGGCGGCACGCAGCCGCTGGTGGTGGTCGATTACGCCCACACGCCCGATGCGCTGGAAAAGGTTCTCACTGCGCTGCGCCCGCACGTCAAAGGCCAACTGCTGTGCCTGTTCGGCTGCGGCGGTGATCGCGATCGCGGCAAACGTCCGTTGATGGCCGAAGTGGTCGAGCGTCTGGCTGACCAGGTGTTGGTCACCGACGACAACCCGCGCACCGAAGATCCTGCGGTGATTTTCGACGACATCCGCGCCGGTTTCACCGCTGTGGATAAAGTCACTTTCGTCGCCGGTCGCGGCCAGGCCATCGCGCAACTTATCGCTGGCGCGACCGCTGACGACGTGATTGTTCTCGCCGGCAAAGGTCACGAGGACTATCAGGAAATCAACGGCGTGCGCCATGCCTTTTCCGATCTGGTCGAGGCCGATCATGCCCTGACCGCGTGGGAGGTGGCCCATGCTTAAGGCCCTGAGCCTCAGCGAACTGACCAATGTACTCGAGGCCCGCCTGATTGGCGCTGATGCCAGTTTCGACGGCGTCAGTATCGACAGTCGTGCAATCCAGCCCGGCCAGTTGTTCATCGCCCTGACCGGCCCGCGTTTCGACGGTCATGACTACCTGAACGACGTTGCCGGCAAAGGCGCCGTGGCGGCACTGGTCGAGCGCGAAGTCGCCGACAGCGCGTTGCCGCAATTGCTGGTCAAGGACACCCGTCAGGCGCTGGGCCAACTCGGCGCGTTGAACCGTGCTGCGTTCACCCAGCCAGTGGCGGCGGTGACCGGTTCCAGTGGCAAGACCACGGTCAAGGAAATGCTCGCGAGCATCCTGCGCACGCGCGGTCCGGTGCTGGCGACCCGTGGCAATCTGAACAACGACCTTGGCGTGCCGCTGACCCTGATCGAACTGGCGCCGGAACACACCTCGGCTGTCATCGAACTGGGAGCTTCACGTCTGGGCGAGATCGCTTACACCGTCGGCCTGACCAAGCCGCACGTAGCGATCCTGAACAACGCCGGCACCGCTCACGTCGGTGAGTTCGGCGGTCCGGAAAAAATCGTCGAAGCCAAAGGTGAAATCATCGAAGGCCTGGCCGCCGATGGCATCGCCGTGCTCAACCTCGATGACAAGGCTTTCGGTATCTGGAAGACCCGCGCGGCCGGCCGTCAGGTGCTGACCTTCGCCCTGAGCAACAGCGAGGCGAATTTCCACGCCAGCGATCTGGCCACTGATGCCCGCGGTTGCCCGGCGTTCAATCTGCACACGCCTGAAGGTAGCGAGCGCGTGCAACTGAACCTGCTCGGTACTCATAACGTCGCCAATGCCCTGGCTGCCGCCGCTGCTGCTCACGCCTTGGGCGTGTCGCTGTTCGGCATCGCCACCGGCCTCGGTGCGGTGCAACCGGTCAAGGGGCGCACCGTCGCGCAACTGGCAAAAAACGGCATGCGCGTGATCGATGACACCTACAACGCAAACCCCACCTCGATGTGCGCGGCCGTTGATATACTCGCCGGCTTTTCCGGCCGCACCGTCCTGGTGCTCGGCGATATCGGCGAGTTGGGCGACTGGGCGGAGCAGGGGCACCGCGACGTGGGCGAGTACGCCCGAGGCAAGGTTTCTGCGCTTTACGCGGTCGGGCCGAACATGGTCCACGCGGTAAACGCTTTCGGTGAGCAGGCGCAGCACTTCGGCACCCAGGCCGAGCTGATCCAGGCCCTCGCCGCCGAGCAGGACACAAACACCACCATTTTGATCAAGGGTTCGCGCAGCGCAGCGATGGAAAACATCGTTGCGGCTCTGTGCGGGTCCAGTCTGGAGAAACATTAATGCTGCTGCTGCTAGCGGAGTATCTGCAACAGTTCTACAAAGGCTTCGCGGTCTTCCAGTACCTGACCCTGCGCGGGATTCTCGGTGTGCTGACCGCGCTGGTCTTGTCGCTGTGCTATGGCCCGTGGATGATCCGTACTCTGCAGAACCGTCAGATCGGCCAATCGGTGCGTAACGACGGTCCGCAATCGCACCTGTCCAAATCCGGTACGCCGACCATGGGTGGCGCGCTGATTCTGTCTTCGATCGGCGTCAGCACCTTGCTCTGGGCTGACCTGAGCAACCGCTACGTCTGGGTGGTGCTGCTGGTGACCCTGCTGTTCGGCGCCATCGGCTGGGTCGACGATTACCGCAAAGTCATCGAGAAGAACTCCCGTGGCCTGCCGAGCCGCTGGAAGTATTTCTGGCAGTCGGTGTTCGGCCTCGGCGCTGCGATCTTCCTTTATATGACTGCCGCGACGCCGGTGGAAACCACGCTGATTCTGCCGATGCTCAAGGACTACAGCATCCCGCTGGGCGCCGGTTTCATCGTGCTGACCTACTTCGTCATTGTCGGTTCGAGCAACGCGGTCAACCTGACTGACGGCCTCGACGGCCTGGCGATCATGCCGACGGTGATGGTCGGAGGCGGCCTGGGGATTTTCTGCTACCTGTCGGGCAACGTGAAGTTCGCCGAATACCTGCTGATTCCTTACGTGCCGGGCGCAGGCGAATTGATCGTGTTCTGCGGTGCACTGATCGGTGCCGGCCTCGGTTTCCTCTGGTTCAACACCTATCCAGCGCAGGTGTTCATGGGCGACGTCGGTGCCCTGGCACTCGGCGCGGCACTGGGCACCATCGCGGTGATCGTCCGTCAGGAAATCGTCCTGTTCATCATGGGCGGCGTGTTCGTGATGGAAACCCTGTCAGTGGTCATTCAGGTTGCCTCCTTTAAGCTGACCGGTCGCCGCGTGTTCCGCATGGCGCCGATTCACCACCACTTTGAACTCAAGGGCTGGCCCGAGCCGCGCGTGATCGTCCGTTTCTGGATCATCACCGTGATTCTCGTCCTGGTCGGCCTTGCCACCCTGAAGCTGAGGTAGAACGAGTGTCTCTGATCGCTTCTGACCACTTCCGCATCGTTGTCGGCCTCGGCAAGAGCGGCATGTCCCTGGTTCGCTTCCTGGCGAACCGGGGCACGTCGTTTGCTGTGGCCGACACGCGGGAAAATCCACCGGAACTGGCCACGCTCAAGCGTGACTATCCGCACGTGGAAGTGCGTTGTGGCGAGCTGGACGTCGAATTCCTCTGCCGTGCCGACGAGCTCTACGTAAGCCCCGGCTTGGCGCTGGCGACTCCGGCCCTGCAAGCCGCCGCTGCCCGTGGCGTGAAAATGTCTGGCGACATCGAGTTGTTCGCGCGTTACGCGCGGGCGCCGATCGTCGCGATCACCGGCTCCAACGCGAAAAGCACCGTGACCACGCTGGTCGGTGAGATGGCGGCTGCGGCCGGCAAGCGCGTCGCCGTTGGCGGCAACCTCGGCACGCCAGCGCTGGACCTGCTCAGCGATGACGTCGAGCTGTACGTCATGGAGTTGTCGAGTTTCCAGCTGGAAACCACCGACCAGCTCAACGCCGAAGTCGCCACCGTACTGAACATCAGCGAAGACCACATGGATCGCTACAGCGGTCTGCCGGCCTATCACCTGGCCAAGCACCGGATCTTCCGGGGCGCGAAGCAGTTTGTGGTCAACCGTCAGGATGCCCTGAGCCGTCCATTGATCGGTGAAGGTCAGCCATGCTGGACCTTTGGCCTGAGCAAACCGGATTTCAAAGCGTTCGGCATTCGCGAAGAAGACGGCGAGAAGTACCTCTCCTTCGAATTCCAGAACCTGATGCCCGTGCGTGAACTGAAGATTCGCGGTGCGCATAACCAGTCCAACGCGCTCGCCGCATTGGCACTGGGTCACGCTGTGGGTCTGCCGTTCGACGCCATGCTCGCGGCGCTGCGCACGTTTGCCGGGCTCGAACACCGCTGCCAGTGGGTGCGCGATCTCGATGGCGTGGCCTATTACAACGATTCCAAAGCCACCAACGTTGGCGCCGCTCTGGCGGCCATCGAAGGCCTCGGTGCGGACATCGACGGCAAGGTCATTCTGATCGCCGGCGGTGACGGCAAAGGCGCCGAATTCAACGATCTGCGCGATCCGGTGGCGGCCAACTGCCGCGCCGTGGTGCTGATGGGGCGTGACTCCGACAAGATCGGCGAGGCCATTGGCGATGCCGTGCCGCTGATCCGCGCGACCTCGCTGGTCGACGCCGTCGCGCAATGCCGCGCAGCTGCCCAGCCGGGTGACGTGGTGCTGCTGTCTCCGGCCTGCGCCAGTTTCGACATGTTCAAGAATTACGAAGACCGTGGTCACCAGTTCGTCCGCGCTGTGGAGGAACTGGCATGAACTTGAGAAACATCATCAAGCCGTACCCGTCGCCGCTGATCACCGGGCGTGGCATCGACCTCGACTTCCCGATGCTCGCCGGTTGCCTGGCGCTGCTCGGCCTGGGCCTGATCATGATCGCTTCGGCGTCCACCGAAGTGGCGGCGGCGCAGTCGGGCAGTCCGCTGTATTACATGATTCGCCACCTTATCTATGTGGTGCTGGGTCTGGGCGCGTGCATTGTCACCATGATGATCCCGATCGCCACTTGGCAGCGCCTCGGCTGGATGATGCTGATCGGTGCGTTCGGCCTGTTGGTGATGGTGATCATCCCCGGCATCGGCCGCGAAGTGAACGGTTCGATGCGCTGGATCGGTTTCAGCTTCTTCAACGTGCAGCCGTCGGAAATCGCCAAGGTGTTCGTGGTGATCTACCTCGCCGGTTATCTGGTGCGCCGGCAGAAAGAAGTGCGCGAGAGCTGGATGGGCTTCTTCAAGCCGTTCATCGTCCTGCTGCCGATGGCGGGTCTGTTGCTGATGGAACCGGACTTCGGTGCCACCGTAGTCATGATGGGCGCGGCGGCGGCGATGCTGTTCCTTGGCGGGGTCGGGCTGTTCCGCTTCTCGCTGATGGTGGTGCTGGCGGTTGGCGCGGTGGTTCTGCTGATTCAGATGCAGCCGTATCGAATGGCGCGTCTGACCAACTTCGCCGACCCGTGGGCCGACCAGTTCGGTGCCGGCTATCAGTTGTCGCAGGCCTTGATCGCTTTCGGTCGCGGCGAGTGGCTGGGCGTCGGCCTGGGCAACAGCGTGCAGAAGCAGTTCTACCTGCCGGAAGCGCATACCGACTTCGTGTTCTCGGTGCTCGCCGAAGAACTGGGCGCCGTGGGTTCGCTGTGCACCGTCGCGCTGTTCGTGTTCGTGTGTATTCGCGGCATGTACATCGGCCTGTGGGCGGAGAAGGCCAAGCAGTTCTTCGCCGCTTACGTGGCTTACGGCTTGTCGTTCCTGTGGATTGGTCAGTTCCTGATCAACATCGGTGTGAACGTCGGCCTGCTGCCAACCAAAGGTCTGACCTTGCCGTTCCTCAGTTACGGCGGCAGCTCGCTGGTGATCTGCTGCGCCTGTCTGGGCCTGTTGCTGCGCATCGAGTGGGAGAGTCGGACCCACCTGGGCAGCGAAGAGATGGAATTCCAGGAGAGCGACTTCGCCGAGGAGCCGACTCATGGGCGCTAACGTATTGATCATGGCCGGCGGTACCGGCGGCCACGTGTTCCCGGCGCTGGCTTGTGCCCGCGAGTTTCAGGCGCGCGGCTACATCGTGCATTGGCTCGGCACGCCACGGGGGATTGAAAACGAACTGGTCCCGGCGGCAGGGCTTGAACTGCACCGGATCAACGCCAGCGGTCTGCGTGGCAAGGGCAAGCTGTCGCTGCTCAAGGCGCCGCTGATGCTGCTGAAATCGGTGTGGCAGGCGCGGGCGATCATGCGCCGCCTGAAACCGGTGTGCGTGGTTGGCTTCGGCGGTTATGTGACCGGCCCCGGCGGTCTTGCCGCAAAACTGGCCGGCGTGCCAGTGATCGTTCACGAGCAGAACGCTGTCGCCGGCACCGCCAATCGGTTGCTGGTGCCGTTCGCCGCCCGAGTGTGTGAAGCGTTCCCCGACACCTTTACTCTGTCGGACAGCCGCCGTACCACCGGTAATCCGGTGCGCAGCGAGCTGTTCCTCGACACATCGCGACCGGCGCTGGCCGGGCGCAAAGCGCGTTTGCTGATCCTTGGCGGCAGCCTGGGCGCAGAACCGTTGAACAAATTGCTGCCTGAAGCCCTGGCCCAAGTCGCTGCCGACCTGCGCCCGGAAGTGTTTCATCAGGCCGGTAAAAACCACGATGAAGTGACTGCCGAGCGTTACCGCGCCGTGGGCGTGGAGGCGCAGGTGCAGCCGTTCATCAAAGACATGGCCCAGGCCTATGGCTGGGCTGACCTGGTGGTGTGCCGCGCTGGCGCGTTGACCATCAGTGAGCTGGCGGCCGCCGGTCTGCCCTCGATGCTGGTGCCCTTGCCCCACGCGATCGACGATCACCAGACCCGCAACGCCGATTATTTGGCCCGCGAAGGCGCTGCCTTCCTGATGCCGCAAAGAACGACTGGTGCCGCGGATCTTGCCGCGCGCCTGACAGAGGTCTTGATGCAACCGCAACGACTCGAAGCAATGGCCCAAGCGGCCCGCCGACTGGCCAAACCCGATGCCACCCGTAGCGTGGTCGATACCTGTCTGGAGGTGGCCCATGGTTGAGAATCAGAAAGCCATGCCACAACCGGAAATGCGCCGCATCCGTCGCATCCACTTCGTCGGCATCGGCGGCGTGGGCATGTGCGGTATCGCTGAAGTGTTGTTGAACCTGGGCTATCAAGTCTCCGGTTCCGACCTGAAAGCCTCGCCGGTCACCGAGCGCCTGGAATCCTTTGGCGCGCAGATCTTCATCGGTCACCGTGCGGAGAACGCGGCTACCGCCGACGTGCTGGTGGTGTCGAGCGCAGTGAACACGTCCAACCCGGAAGTGGCGACTGCCCTTGAACGCCGCATTCCAGTGGTGCCGCGTGCAGAAATGCTCGCCGAGCTGATGCGCTATCGCCACGGCATCGCCGTCGCCGGTACCCATGGCAAAACCACCACCACCAGCCTGATCGCTTCGGTGTTCGCGGCCGGTGGTCTGGACCCGACATTCGTGATTGGTGGTCGTCTGAACGCAGCGGGCACCAATGCCCAGCTTGGCACCAGCCGTTACCTGATCGCCGAAGCCGACGAAAGCGATGCGAGCTTCCTGCATCTGCAGCCGCTGGTGGCCGTGGTCACCAACATCGACGCCGACCACATGGCGACCTACGACGGTGACTTCAACAAACTGAAGAAAACCTTCGTCGAATTCCTGCACAACCTGCCGTTCTACGGTTTGGCGGTGATGTGCCTGGACGATCCGGTGGTGCGCGAAATCCTGCCGCTGGTCAAGCGTCCGACCGTGACCTACGGCTTCAGCGAAGACGCCGATGTGCGCGCGATCAATGTCCGTCAGCAGGGCATGCAGACCTTCTTCACCGTCCTGCGCCCGGATCGCGAGCCGCTGGACGTGTCGGTGAACATGCCCGGCAACCACAACGTGCTCAACTCGCTGGCGACCATCTGCATCGCCACCGACGAAGGCGTCAGCGATGAAGCCATCGTTCAGGGCCTGTCGGGCTTCCAGGGTGTTGGTCGGCGCTTCCAGGTCTACGGTGAACTGCCGGTAGATGGCGGCAACGTAATGCTGGTCGACGACTACGGTCACCACCCGACCGAAGTCGCTGCGGTGATCAAAGCTGTGCGCGGTGGCTGGCCGGAGCGTCGTCTGGTGATGGTCTACCAGCCGCACCGCTACAGCCGCACCCGTGACCTGTACGACGACTTCGTCAATGTACTGGCCGACGCCAACGTGCTGCTGCTGATGGAAGTCTATCCGGCCGGCGAAGAGCCGATCCCTGGCGCCGACAGCCGCAAGCTGTGCAACAGCATCCGTCAGCGCGGTCAGCTCGACCCGATCTACATCGAGCGTGGCGTCGACCTGGCGCCGCTGGTCAAGCCGCTGCTGCGCGCCGGCGACATTCTGCTGTGCCAGGGCGCTGGTGATATCGGCGGTCTCGCGCCGAAGCTGTTGAAAAGTGAATTGTTCGCCGGCGCCGTGGCGGCGCCGGTCGAGGGGAAGTTGAAATGACTGCTGCCTACGCCAAGCTGTTCTCCACCATCGCGCCGAAAGACTTCGGCCGCGTCGCCGTGCTCTTCGGCGGCCTGAGTGCCGAGCGTGAGGTTTCGCTGAAATCCGGCAACGCCGTGCTCGAGGCGCTGCAAAGCGCTGGCGTCGATGCGTTCGGCATCGATGTCGGTGAAGACTTCCTGCAGCGTCTGCTCAGCGAAAAGATCGACCGCGCGTTCATCATTCTCCACGGTCGCGGCGGTGAAGACGGCAGCATGCAGGGCCTGCTCGAGTGCGCGGGCATCCCTTACACCGGCAGCGGCATTCTTGCTTCCGCACTGGCGATGGACAAACTGCGCACCAAGCAGGTCTGGCACAGTCTCGGGATTCCGACGCCGCGTCACGCCGTGCTGTGCAGCGAAGCCGATTGTATTTCCGCAGCGACGGAACTGGGCCTGCCTTTGATCGTCAAACCGGCGCATGAAGGTTCAAGTATCGGGATGGCCAAAGTGAATTCTGCGTCCGAGTTGATCGACGCATGGAAAGCGGCCAGTACCTACGATTCGCAAGTCTTGGTTGAGCAATGGATTCAAGGTCCGGAGTTCACCATCGCCACCCTGCGTGACCAGGTGTTGCCTCCAATCGCCCTGGGTACACCGCACACATTTTACGACTACGACGCCAAGTACATCGCCAACGATACCCAGTACCGCATTCCGTGCGGGCTGGACGCGGCCAAGGAACAGGAACTCATGGAACTCACGGCCAAGGCCTGTGAGGCGCTGGGTATCGCCGGTTGGGGCCGGGCGGACGTGATGCAGGACGCCGACGGGCAGTTCTGGTTCCTCGAAGTCAATACCGCACCGGGCATGACCGATCACAGCCTGGTGCCGATGGCGGCGCGGGCTGCCGGTCTGGATTTCCAGCAGCTGGTTCTGGCCATTCTGGCCGCCAGCGTTGAAGACGCAGGCGCAACAGAGGCGCGAGGTTAAGACCATGCAAGGCGCTCATCTCAGACATCAGCCACCCGCACCCGGCCGCAAGCCGGTGCCGCGGGGTGCCAGCCGAATGGTGGCGAAAGAGCCGATGTCCGCGCGCCTGCCGAAAGCCAATTTCAGCTTTCTGAAAAGTCTGTTCTGGCCGGTGCTGCTGGTGGCGCTGGGCTTTGGTACCTACGAAGGCGCGCAGCGTTTGCTGCCGTACGCCGACCGGCCGATCAGCAAGATCGCGGTGCAGGGCGACTTGAGCTACATCAGCCAGCAGGCGGTGCAGCAGCGGATCGCGCCGTTCGTGGCGTCGAGCTTCTTCACCATCGACCTCGCCGGTATGCGTACCGAGCTCGAGCAGATGCCGTGGATCGCCCACGCCGAAGTGCGTCGGGTGTGGCCGGATCAGGTAGTGATCCGCCTGGAAGAGCAATTGCCGGTGGCGCGTTGGGGCGACGAGTCGTTGCTCAACAACCAGGGCCAGGCGTTCACGCCCAAGGAACTGGCGAACTACGAACACCTGCCGCAGCTGTTCGGCCCACAACGGGCTCAGCAGCAGGTGATGCAGCAGTATCAGGTGCTGAGCCAGATGTTGCGCCCGCTGGGTTTTTCGATTGCACGCCTGGAATTGCGTGAACGCGGCAGCTGGTTCCTGACCACCGGTGCCGGCAGTTCCGGCCCCGGCATCGAGTTGCTGCTGGGACGCGGCAACCTGGTGGAAAAGATGCGCCGCTTTATCGCCATCTATGACAAGACGCTGAAAGAGCAGATTACGAACATTGCGCGCATCGATCTGCGCTACGCCAACGGCCTCGCTGTTGGCTGGCGGGAACCCGTAGCGCCGACGACAGCCCAACCCGCTGTCGCAAAGAATTAAGAAGAGGCAGGACCCATGGCAAACGTGCAAAGCGGCAAAATGATCGTCGGTCTGGATATCGGCACCTCCAAAGTGGTGGCGCTGGTAGGCGAGGTCGCGGACGACGGCCAGCTGGAAATCGTCGGGATCGGCACGCATCCGTCCCGCGGCCTGAAGAAGGGCGTGGTGGTCAACATCGAATCCACCGTGCAGTCGATCCAGCGCGCGATCGAAGAAGCCCAGCTGATGGCCGGCTGCCGCATTCACTCGGCGTTCGTCGGCGTGGCCGGCAATCATATCCGCAGCCTGAACTCCCACGGCATCGTCGCGATCCGTGATCGCGAAGTCAGCTCGGCCGACCTTGAGCGTGTGCTCGACGCCGCCCAGGCCGTGGCGATCCCGGCTGACCAGCGCGTGCTGCACACCCTGCCGCAGGATTACGTGATCGATAACCAGGAAGGCGTGCGCGAGCCTCTGGGCATGTCCGGCGTGCGTCTGGAAGCCAAGGTTCACGTGGTCACCTGCGCCGTCAACGCTGCACAGAACATTGAAAAATGCGTGCGCCGCTGCGGTCTGGAAATCGACGACATCATTCTCGAGCAACTGGCCTCGGCCTACTCGGTCCTCACCGACGACGAGAAAGAACTGGGCGTGTGCCTGGTCGACATCGGCGGCGGCACCACCGACATCGCGATCTTCACCGAAGGCGCGATCCGTCACACCGCGGTGATCCCGATTGCCGGTGATCAAGTGACCAACGACATCGCCATGGCGTTGCGCACCCCGACCCAGTACGCCGAAGAGATCAAGATCCGTTACGCCTGCGCCCTGGCCAAACTGGCCGGTGCCGGTGAAACCATCAAGGTGCCGAGCGTTGGCGACCGTCCACCGCGTGAGCTGTCGCGTCAGGCCTTGGCCGAAGTGGTCGAGCCGCGTTACGACGAACTGTTCACCTTGATCCAGGCCGAGCTGCGTCGCAGCGGCTACGAAGACCTGATCCCGGCGGGCATCGTGCTCACCGGCGGTACTTCGAAAATGGAAGGCGCCACCGAACTGGCCGAAGAAATCTTCCACATGCCGGTGCGCCTCGGGGTACCGCATGGCGTGAAAGGTCTGGATGACGTAGTGCGCAACCCGATTTATTCCACTGGCGTCGGTTTGTTGATGTACGGCCTGCAAAAGCAGTCCGACGGAGTTTCGTTCTCCGGCATCGGCAGCCGCGACAGCTACAGCAGCGAAGAGCCTCAGGCGCCGCTGCTGGACCGACTGAAAAAGTGGGTTCAGGGCAATTTTTAAAAGCAGCCTGGAGCGACAAGCTTCAAGCGGCAAGCAACTGCAGTAGATACACCGCTACAAACAGCAGTAGGCGAAAAAACTAGAGAATGTAAGGAGAGGGAAAATGTTCGAACTCGTAGACAACATCCCCGCAAGCCCGGTAATCAAAGTTATCGGTGTCGGCGGTGGCGGCGGCAACGCTGTCAATCACATGGTCAAGAGCAACATCGAAGGCGTTGAGTTCATCTGCGCCAACACCGATGCTCAAGCGCTGAAAAACATCGGCGCGCGGACCATCCTGCAACTGGGCACCGGCGTGACCAAGGGCCTGGGTGCCGGCGCCAATCCTGAAGTCGGCCGTCAAGCCGCTCTGGAAGACCGTGAGCGCATCGCTGAAGTGCTGGCCGGCACCAACATGGTGTTCATCACCACCGGCATGGGCGGCGGTACCGGTACCGGTGCAGCGCCGATCATCGCCGAAGTGGCCAAGGAAATGGGCATCCTCACCGTTGCGGTCGTGACGCGTCCGTTCCCGTTCGAAGGCCGCAAGCGTATGCAGATTGCCGACGAAGGCATTCGCATGCTTTCCGAAAGCGTCGACTCGCTGATCACCATTCCGAACGAAAAACTGCTGACCATCCTCGGCAAAGACGCAAGCCTGTTGTCGGCTTTCGCCAAGGCTGACGATGTCCTGGCCGGTGCCGTTCGCGGTATCTCCGACATCATCAAGCGTCCGGGCATGATCAACGTCGACTTCGCCGACGTACGCACCGTGATGAGCGAAATGGGCATGGCGATGATGGGCACTGGCTGCGCCAGCGGTCCGAACCGTGCACGTGAAGCCACCGAAGCGGCAATCCGCAACCCGCTGCTGGAAGACGTCAACCTGCAAGGCGCGCGCGGCATTCTGGTGAACATCACCGCCGGTCCTGACCTGTCCCTGGGTGAGTACTCCGACGTGGGTTCGATCATCGAAGCCTTCGCTTCCGAGCACGCGATGGTCAAGGTCGGTACCGTTATCGATCCGGACATGCGCGACGAGCTGCACGTAACCGTAGTTGCCACCGGTCTGGGCGCGAAAATCGAGAAGCCTGTAAAGGTCATCGACAACACCGTTCACACCTCGATGGCTTCGGCGCAGGTGCAACAACCGGCTCCGGCCCGTCAGGAGCAGCCAGCGGTTAACTACCGTGATCTGGACCGTCCGACCGTCATGCGCAACCAGGCTCAGGCCGGTGCTGCGGCTGCCGCGAAGATGAATCCGCAGGATGACCTGGACTATCTGGACATTCCGGCATTCCTGCGTCGTCAGGCCGATTGATGGAATGTATCAGGGCTATGAAGGTGATTGGTGTTCAGCAAAGGCATGGTCTGCTATCATCGCCAGCCTTTGTTGATACCAGTTCGCAATTTGCGCTGAAGCGGCCCAAGCCATGATTAAACAACGCACACTGAAAAATATTATCCGTGCCACAGGTGTAGGCCTGCATTCCGGCGAGAAGGTCTATCTGACCCTCAAGCCTGCGCCTGTCGACACTGGCATTGTGTTTTGTCGCGCTGACCTCGACCCTGTGGTGCAGATTCCTGCCCGCGCGGAAAACGTCGGTGAAACCACTATGTCGACGACGCTGATCAATGGCGACGTCAAAGTGGACACGGTAGAGCACTTGCTCTCGGCCATGGCTGGCCTGGGCATCGATAACGCCTACGTCGAGCTCTCCGCGTCCGAAGTCCCGATCATGGATGGCAGCGCTGGACCCTTCGTATTCCTGATTCAATCGGCAGGCCTGGAAGAACAGGACGCCGCCAAGAAATTCATCCGCATCCTGCGTGAAGTGACAGTGGAAGACGGCGACAAGCGCGCCACTTTCGTCCCTTTCGAAGGCTTCAAGGTGAGCTTCGAGATCGATTTCGATCACCCGGTATTCCGGGACCGCACCCAGAGTGCAAGCGTGGATTTTTCCAGCACTTCGTTCGTAAAAGAAGTCAGCCGCGCCCGTACCTTTGGTTTCATGAGTGACATCGAGTACCTGCGCAAGCACAACCTCGCACTCGGCGGCAGCGTGGAAAACGCGATCGTGGTCGACGCTGATGGCGTGTTGAACGAAGACGGTCTTCGTTATGAAGACGAATTCGTCAAACACAAGATCCTCGACGCGATTGGCGACCTGTACCTGCTGGGCAACAGCCTGATTGGTGAGTTCAAAGGCTTCAAGTCCGGTCATGCACTGAACAACCAGCTGCTGCGCAAATTGATTGAGCAGACAGACGCTTGGGAAGTGGTGACGTTCGAAGACGCCAGCACCGCACCGATCTCTTACATGCGCCCGGTTGCGGCCGTGTAAGTAAAAAACCTCTCTAGTTTTTTGAAGGCCATCCTCGGATGGCCTTTTTTTATGCCCTTTCGAAAGCAAAAGATCGCAGCCTTCGGCAGCTCCTACAGGGGAACGCATTCCAGATGTAGGAGCTGCCGAAGGCTGCGATCTTTTGACTTTAAATTGACACTACAACGCGATTGCGCCCGCCTTCCTTGGCCTGATACAGCGCCTTGTCCGCTGCAAACAGCAGCTGCTCCAGTGTCATCTCGCTCGCCGATGTCCATGTCGCGATGCCGATACTCACCGTCATCGCCCGCTCAGCGCCTTCAACCCATGGCAAGTTTTCCACCGCCTGGCGAATCTGCTCGGCGATCTGCTGCGCCCCGGCGCTGTCGGTCTCGGCGAGAATCACCGAAAACTCTTCACCGCCATAACGTGCGACCAGATCCGCCGGGCGCCGCACGTTCGCGGTGATTACCTTGGCCAGTTCGCGCAACACCTGATCCCCAGCCTGATGGCCATGGCGATCATTGAATGCCTTGAAGTGGTCGGCATCGATCATCATCACCGACAGCGGCTGGCCGGAGCGCTGCGCGCGGAACCATTCGTGGCGCAGGGTCTGGTCGAGCATGCGTCGGTTGGCAACGCCGGTCAGATCATCGGTGGCAGCCAGTTGCGCCAGTTCGCGTTCGGCGCGATGGCGCAAACGCAGTTCCCGAGCGAGCAGCCAGGTCAGCCACAACAGCCCCAGGCACAACACGCCGGTGGCGCCGCTGATCAGGATCGCCGTGCGCCGCCAAGTGCCGAACACCTCCTCGCTGGACAGCGCGACCATCACCGTCAACGGCAGATTGCCCACCCGCGAGTAGGTATAGAGCCGGCGTTGTTTATCCATGCTCGAGGTACTGGTGAAACTGCCGCTGCCATCGCGATCGTTGAGAATCCGCACGACGTTGGGCCGGTTGCCGAAACTCTTGCCGACCGAATCGCTTTGCAAATAGGGCTTCTGCGCGAGCAGCACGCCATCGCTGTTGATGATGTTCAGTGTGCTGTCGGTGCCGATGTCGAGGCTTTTGAACAGGTCGTCGAAGTAGTCGAGTTTCAGCGACGCCACCGCTACGCCGAGGAATTCGCCGGTCTGCGAGGAGATGCGCCGGCTGAAGCTGATGCGCCACTGATCGGCCTCTTCGCAATCGCAACGGGTCTTGAACGGGCGGCTGATGAACATGCCCATGTCACGGTTGAACGCATGGGCGAGGAAATAATCGCGGTCGGCGAAATTGCCCGGTTTCGGTTCGATGCGCGAGGAGTCGGCGATCACCTCGCCATGCTTGTCGAGCAGGAGGATGTCGCCCTTGAAACGCGCGGTGGCAGAGCGATCGAACAGTGCCAGATGACGGATCTGCGGCGAGACGTTCTGCAGGTCGTCACGCTGAGCGGCGGCGATCAGGCCTTGCAGCGTCAGGTCGTACAGCTCGACGGTGCGCAGCACATCGGCGTCGATCAATTGCGCGATGGTCGTGGCGCGGCGCGTGGCGACTTCCTGCGCACTGGCGTACTCGCGGATCAGCAGAAATGTGACGATGCACACCATCGCAATCACCGTCAGCAGGCTGCCGAGGATCAGCAGGCGCTCGGGGCGACCGGTAAGGCCTGTGATGGAAGGCGTACGGCTGGTGATCATGATGGGCTGTCGGTAGGAGTGGCTTCGTAAGCTTAGTAGGGCTGACGCCGGACAAACTTGTGGGAGCGAGCCTGCTCGCGAAAGCGGTGTGCCATTCAACATCAATGTTGATGGATCAACCGCGTTCGCGAGCAGGCTCGCTCCCACAGGGTAGATCACAGGATCTGAAAAACGCAGCGCCGATCTTAGAAGACGTCGACCGGGTAGTCGATGATCACGCGGTATTCATCTGTATCCGAATCAATCGCGCCGTAGCCGTTGCCGCCACGGTTGGTGGCCCATTGCAGGCGTACCGCGAGATCCTTGGCCTGGCCGCTTTGCACGACGTACTGCAAATCGATGTCGCGTTCCCAATGCTTGGCGTTATGGCCGTCGGCGCTGTACCAGCTGGAATAGCCTGCGCTGTTCGGGTCGGCTTTGGTCTGATCCACCGTGCCGCGTGAATAGGACAGCGCCGAGGTCAATCCGGGCATGCCGAGGCCAGTGAAGTCGTAAGCGTACTTGAGCTTCCAGGAGCGTTCGTTCGGGCCGTTGAAGTCCGAGTATTGTTGAGAGTTGTCGAGGTACACGCTGTCGCCCTGGCTGATGTAGTCGAACGGCGTGTTGCCGTTGACCCGCTGATAGGCGGCAGTGACGCTGTGGCTGCCGATGCCGACGGTGAGATGCGCGCTCCAGGTGTTGTTGTCGATATCGCCGAGCAGCGCATCACCGGTGTCTTGCGTGTGGTAGAAGTGCACGCCCGGATTGAGGCTGACCAGATCGTTCAAGTGCCACGTGTAATCCAGGTCGTAGTAGTACTGGTTCCAGATGTCCTTGAGCTCGGACGCGTAAAGGCTGCTGGTCAGGCCCTCAACGCCGCTCCAGGCCACACCGGCCCAGTTCAAGTGTTGGCTGTCATCGCCATCGGCCAGCGTGCCGTAGGACGTGCCGATTCGGGTATGACCGCTCTGGTTATACGGCTTGGTGAAACTGGCCTGGCCACCTTCGATCAGCCAGCCGTCGAAGCTGCGGTTACTCAGGCTGATGCCACGAAACGTCTGCGGCAGCATCCGCGTGTCGCCGCCGGCAATCACCGGGTTGGTGAGGAACAGGTCACCGGCCTTCAGTTCGGTATCGAATGCTCGCAGCTTCAGCGTCCCGCCGGCGGTTGAAAACGAGCCCGGCGCTTTGCCGTTGCCGTCGCTGATCGGCAGGATGCTCGAACCGTCGGTACCGCCTCCGCCATCGAGTTTCAAGCCGAGCATGGCATGAGCATCGACGCCGAAGCCGACCGTGCCTTCGGTATAACCCGATTCGAAAACCCCGAGAAAACCTTGCCCCCATTCAATGTTGTCGTCCGCTTTCTGCAAGCGGTTGCGATTCATGTAGTAGTTGCGGGCATTGAGGCTGAGGCTTGAGCCTTCGACGAAACCTTGTTCAGCGGGCTCGTCGGCGTGGGCGGCGGGAGCAATCGTTGCGGCAATTGCAATGAACAGCGGGGTGAGGCAGGCAGGGTAAAACACGTGCGATGGAGCTCCTTGGGTCAGCGGGCCGCTCTGGTTCTTGAGCGGCTTGATGTTTCTTGTTTTTTCAGACGCGCCAGACGGCTTTCAGACCACAACGAAAAAAGGCCGCTGAATAACAGCGGCCTGGAGTGACGACGGTTGAACGGGAAGAGCCAAACAACCGCGTCGAGGGAAACCTTTCGCGGTGCGACTCAGCTGTCTTTCTCGAGCGCTTGAGCCTGGGAAGTAGCGGCTTGCGGGGATTGCGTCGCGTCTTGAGCCTTGGCCATCACTTCGGCCTGATGCTGATCGAATGCCTGCGCGCGAGCGACGTTGTGCGCCACGAACGCTTGCGATTCTTCAGCCATCGCCATCGGCGACAGGATCAATGAGGACAAAACGAATGCGCTGGCAATACCCATACTGTTGGACATCTTGAAAACCTTCTCGCTTGGCGAGTGCTGTTTGGTGCGGGCAAAGATAAGGTTGCCGGGGGTTGGGAAACAGCGCGATTTTCATAAATGACTGTTACAGCAAAGGCAAAGATCGGCACGGGTAACAACCCGGTCTGTGCGTGATGGTGGCCTGTGGCGAGGGGATTTATCCCCGTTGGGCTGCGAAGCGGCCCCAAGAATTCCAGCCTCAAAGATTCTTAGAGCTTGTGCACAGGATTTGCGACTGCTGCGCAGCCGAGCGGGGATAAATCCCCTCGCCACAGGGCTTGGCTGAGCATTCAGACCGGGAGATGGATGCCAAAGGTGTTCATGCCCCGATCACTGCGCACAAACACATCCCCGCCATGCATCAGCGCAATCGCCTTGACGATCGCCAGCCCCAGGCCGTGGTTATTGCCGCTGTTGCTACGCGAGGCATCGACCCGATAAAACCGTTCGAACAACCTCGGCAGATGCTCGCTGGCAATCGGCGTCCCGGGATTGGCCACGCCAATGCTCACCTGGTGTTCTTCAACCTCGATGCGCACCTCGATCACCTGGCCCGGATCTGTATGCTGCACCGCGTTGCTGAGCAAATTGATCAGCGCCCGGCGCAGATGCGCGACCTCGATTTGCACTTGCGCATCGCCGCTGACCTGCACTTCAACCTGCGCGTCTTCAAGGATGAAATCCAGATAGTCCAGTGTCGTCGCCACCTCATCAGCCAGTGACGTCGAGGTCAGTTTGGTCGCCTTGTTGCCTTGATCGGCGCTGGCCAGAAACAGCATGTCATTGATGATCGAGCGCAGTCGCTCAAGCTCTTCGAGGTTCGATTGCAGCACTTCGAAATAGTGTTCGGCGGAGCGCCCGCGAGTCAGCGCGACCTGGGTCTGGCCGATCAGGTTGGTCAGCGGCGAACGCAGTTCATGGGCGACGTCGGCGTTGAACGATTCCAGCCGCGAATAGGCCAGTTCAACCCGTTCCAGAGTTGAGTTGAACGATTCGACAAACTGCTCCAGTTCCGGCGGCAGCGGCGACAGGCGCAAGCGTCCGGCGCGCAGTGGTGGGGCCAGACGCTGGGCTTCCTGCGACAGCTTGATCAACGGCTTCAGACCGATTCTTGCGACCCAATAGCCCAATGCCGAGGCCAGCAGCACCCCGACAATCGCCAGACTGATCAGGGCGATGAGCAAGTGATGCTGGGTCTGATGCAGCGTCTCGGTGTCGATGCCGATCATGAAGCGCAGCGGCGGGCGCTGGTCCTTGGCCGGGAACTGACTGACCAGCACTTTCAGCGGGTAGGGCTGATCGGGCAGTTGCAGATCATGCATGCCCAACGGGCCGTTGATGGCCGCGCGAATCTGCGGCGTAAGGTTGCCGTACTCGTAGCGCGGATCACCGCTGCTGATCCAGAAACTGATGCGCTTGTCTTCCTCGCCGAGCAGTTTGAGCTTGTTGTTGATCTTCACCCAATGCTCCGGCGTGCCGTAACGGCCAACGGTGGATTCGAGCACGCTGTACCGCGCATCCAGCTCGGCTTCGGGCAACAATCCCAAGCCCTTGTCCACCTGTTGATACAGCGCGCCGCCAATCAACAGAAACACCACCAGCGCCACCAGTGTGAACATGCCGCTGAGGCGCAAGGCAATCGAGTTACTGGACACCACGGCTCTCCAGCACATAACCCATGCCGCGAATGGTGTGCAGCAGTTTCTCGTCGAACGGCCCGTCGAGCTTGGCGCGCAGGCGTTTGATCGCCACTTCGACGACGTTGGCGTCACTGTCGAAATTGATGTCCCAGACCATTTCCGCGATGGCGGTCTTCGAGAGAATTTCGCCCTGGCGCCGGGCCAGCACGCTGAGCAGGGAGAACTCTTTCGCCGTCAGGTCCAGGCGCGTGCCGGCGCGGGTGGCCTTGCGGCTGATCAAATCGATCCACAGGTCGGCGATGGTCACTTGCACCGGTTCGTGGCCGCCGCTGCGCCGGGTCAGCGCTTGCAGGCGGGCGACCAGTTCGAGAAAGGAAAACGGTTTGCCGAGGTAATCGTCGGCGCCGTCGCGCAGGCCCTTGATGCGATCTTCGACGCGCTCGCGGGCGGTGAGCATGATCACCGGGGTCTGCTTGCGCGCACGTAATGCGCGCAGTACGCCGAAGCCATCGAGCCCCGGCAGCATGACGTCGAGGACGATCACGGCGTAATCGCATTCCAGCGCCAGATGCAGGCCTTCGACGCCGTCGCGGGCAAGGTCCACGGTGTAGCCCTGTTCGGTCAGGCCACGGTGCAGATAGTCCGCGGTTTTTTCTTCGTCTTCGATAATCAGGACGCGCATGACCGCCTCAGTCTGTGGTCGCCAGTGCCGTTGCGGGCGTTGGGGCTGGTGGGTGTGAGTGCCGATGAAACAGCCGCTCGAGCCATAAGTATATGACCGGCGTGGTGAACAGCGTCAGCATCTGGCTGACCAGCAAACCACCGACCACGGCAATGCCCAACGGCTGGCGCAATTCGGCGCCGGTGCCGTAGCCGAGCATCAGCGGCAATGCGCCGAGCAGGGCGGCGAGGGTGGTCATGATGATTGGCCGGAACCGGGTGATGCACGCTTCGAAAATCGCCTCCTGCGGCGCCAGGCCGCGCTGGCGCTGCGCTTCAAGCGCGAAGTCGATCATCAGGATGCCGTTCTTCTTGACGATACCGATCAGCAGCACCAGCCCGATCAACGCCATGATCGAAAAGTCCTGGCCGCAGATCCACAGCATGATCACCGCGCCGAGGCCTGCCGCCGGCAGGGTCGAAATGATCGTCAGTGGATGCACGAAGCTTTCATAAAGCACGCCGAGAATGATGTACACCGCCACCAGCGCCGCCAGAATCAGCCACGGCTGGCTGGCCAGCGAACTCTGGAACGCCTGCGCCGCGCCCTGGAAATTGCCGCTGATCGCGGTGGGCATGCCGATCTCGGCCTTGGCCTGATTGAGCTGAATCACCGCATCGCCCAATGCCACGCCGGGGGCGAGGTTGAATGACATATTGGCGGCGGGGAACATACCGTCATGGGCAATCGACAGCGGGCCGATGGTCGGCGCGTCGAATCGGGCCAGCGCCGACAGCGGCACCATTTCCCCACTGAGCGGCGAGCGCAGATAGAAATAGTTGAGGCTTTCGGCCTTGCCGCGCTGCTTGGTGTCCAGTTCCAGAATCACGTTGTACTGATTGACCTGGGTCTGGAATTCATTGATCTGCCGTTGGCCGAACGCATCGTACAGCGCCTCGTCGACATCGCTTGCCGTCAGGCCGAAACGCGCCGCTGCGCTGCGATCGATGCTGATGTGGGTGATGCTGCCGCCCAGTTGCAGATCGTTGGAAATGTCGCGAAACGCCGGGTTGCTGCGCAGTTTCTCGGTCAGGCGCTGGGTCCAGGTGGCGAGGGTCGCGCCGTCGTTGCTCTTGAGTACGTATTGGTACTGCGCACGGCTAGGGCCGGAGCTGAGGTTGATGTCCTGCCCGGCGCGCAAATAAAGGACGATGCCGGGCACTTTCATCAGTTGCGGGCGGATGCGATCGATGAACTGGCTGGCGCTGACATCGCGATCGCCACGTTTTTTCAGGGCGATCCAGAAGCGCCCGTTGGCGATTGTCTGGTTGCTGCCTGAAACACCCACCGAGTGCGAGAACGCCTGCACCGCCGGATCGGCTGCAACGATTTCGGCCATCGCCAAGTGTTTTTTCACCATGTCGCCGTAGGAAATATCCGCAGCGGCTTCGGTGGTGCCGAGGACAAAACCGGTGTCCTGCACCGGGAAAAATCCCTTGGGAATGAAAATGTAACCGGCAACAGCCAGCGCCAGCGAGAGACCGAACACACCAATCATCAGTTTCTGATGATCGAGGGCGCGGCGCAGGCCTTTTTCGTACCAGCCGAGCAAGCGCTCGCTGAAACCCGGTTTGGCGCTGGCGTGATGCACCGGTTTGCGCATGTACAGCGCAGCAAGGGTTGGCGCCAGCGTCAGCGACACCACCACGGAAATCATGATGGTGGACGTCGCGGTCAGGGCGAATTCCTTGAACAGGCGCCCGACCACACCGCCCATGAACAGCAGCGGAATGAATGCCGCCACCAGCGAGAAACTGATCGAAACGACGGTGAAGCCAATCTCGCCGGCTCCCTTGATCGCCGCCTCGCGCATATCGTCACCGGCCTCGAGATGGCGATGAATGTTTTCCACCACCACGATCGCATCGTCCACAACGAAGCCGACCGCGACGACGATCGCCACCAGCGTCAGGTTGTTCAGGCTGAAGCCGAGGACGTACATCAGGGCGAAACTGGCGATCAGCGAGACACCGAGTACCGCCGAGACAATCAGCGTCGCCGATAACTGGCGCAGGAACAGCGCCATGACCGCGACCACCAGCAGGATCGCGATCAGCAAAGTGATTTCCACTTCATGCAGCGAGGCGCGGATGGTCTGCGTGCGGTCGATGAGGGTTTTCACCTGCACCGAGGCCGGCAGCATCGCTTCGAGGCCGGGCAGGGCGGCCTGAATGCGGTCAACGGTTTCAACAATGTTGGCGCCGGGCTGGCGGAAAATCACCAGATTTACGCCGGGTCGATCACCGGCCCAGGCCTGCACGTAGGCATCTTCCGCACCGTTGACGACGTTGGCGACATCGCGCAGGTGAACCGGGGCGCCATCCTTGTAGGAAACGATGAGTTGGCTGTAGTCCTCGGGGTGGAACAACTGATCGTTGGTCGACAGCGTCGAGATGCTCGATTCGCCGTACAACGCACCTTTGGCCAGGTTGAGGCTGGTCTGCTGAATCGCCAGCCGAATGTCGGCCAGCGTCAGGCCAATCGCCGCGAGTTTGTCCGCCGAGGCTTGCACTCGGATCGCCGGGCGTTGCTGACCGGTGATGTTGATCTGGCCGACGCCGTCGATCTGGCTGATCTGACGCGAGAGCAGGGTTTCCACCAGGTCGCTGAGTTCGGTGCCGGGCATTTGCGTCGAGCTGACGCTGAGAATCAACACCGGGCTGTCGGCCGGGTTGACCTTCTTCCATGTTGGCAGCGTCGGCATGTCTTTGGGCAACTTGCCGGCGGCGGTATTGATCGCCGCCTGCACTTCCTGGGCGGCGGTGTCGATGCTTTTGTCGAGGGTGAACTGCAAGGTCAGCAGGGTTGAGCCCAGCGCACTGCTGGAGGTCATCTGGGTCATGCCGGGGATGGCGCTGAATTGCACCTCCAGCGGCGTGGCCACTGAGGAAGCCATGGTGTCGGGGCTGGCGCCGGGCAACTGTGCCGAGACCTGGATCGTCGGAAATTCCGCTTCCGGCAGTGGCGCAATCGGCAAACGCGGGAAGGCAATTACGCCGACCAGTACCAGAGCGAACGTCAGCAAAATCGTCGCTACCGGGTGATCGATGCACCAGGTCGAGATGCCCTTGTGCGAGTTCATGGCTTGGGCTCCGCCTGCACCACTTGCGGCGGCTCGCTCATGATTTGCACGATCGCCCCGGGCTTGAGCCGCGACTGGCCGTCGGTCACCAGTACGTCACCGGCGTTGACGCCTTTGATGATGTCCTGACCGCTGCCCTGATAAACCATTTGCACCGGCACTGCCTCGACCTTGTCGTCCTTCACGCGGTAAACGAAGTGTTGTTCGAGGCCTCGCTGTACGACGGTGGGCGGAACCACCAGCGCGTCTTTATCCACAGCGGTCTGAATTTTCACCGTCACCAGCAAACCCGGCCAGAGCTTCTGGCTGGCATTGGCGAATTCGGCCTTGGCGCGGATGGTGCCGGTGTTAGCGTTGATCTGATTGTCGATCAGGGTCAGCTGACCTTCGCCGAGCAGATTGCCGGTTTCGCCATCGGTGTCGGCGCCGATGTAAGCCTTGACCGGTGCGCGTTGCGGATCGCTGATCAGGCTCTGCAGGGTCGGCAGCATCTGCTGCGGCAGGGAGAACTCGACGGCGATCGGGTCGATCTGCGTGACGGTGAACAGGCCCTGGGTGTCGGTCATGCGCAGGAAGTTGCCTTCATCGACCGTACGAATACCGACGCGCCCGGTGACCGGCGAGCGAATCTGCGTGTAGGACAGCTGCACCTGCGCCGCATCGATCGAGGCCTGATTGCCTTGTGCCGTGGCTTTGAGCTGGTTGACCAGCGCTTGCTGCTGGTCGAAGGTCTGCTTCGACACGCCGTCGTCGACGCTGAGCAGTTTGTAGCGCTTGAGATTGACCAGCGCTACCTGCAACTGCGCCTGACTCTCGCCCAACTGCGCCCGGGCCTGGTCGAGGTTGGCGCGGATCGAGCGGTCGTCAATGGTCGCGAGCAGGTCGCCTGCTTTGACCAGTTGGCCTTCCTTGACCAGAATTTTCGTCAGAATGCCGTCGATCTGCGAACGCACCACCACGCTGTGCAGCGAGAGCACCGAGCCGATGCCGCTGGTGTAGCGCGGCACGTCTTTGGCGCTGACCGTCACCACCCGCACCGGGATGGCAGTCGGTGTAGCCAGTTTGGCCGGCGCCGGTTTCAGCGCGAACCACAGGCCGGCGGCTGCCAGCAGAATCAGGAGAGTGGCCAGCAGGATTTTGTTTTTCTGGATGGACATGCGCGGCGCCGAAGTCTGGAGTTTGGGCAGATTGACCAGTTATAAACCGCTCAGGCGGTCGGCAGGGTGACGGCTGGCTGTCAGGATTGTCAGTTTCGTTTGTATAGATGGGGAGTAGCAGTGTGCGGCGATGGTCTTGTGTTGGATTCGCCCCTCACCCCAGCCCTCTCCCCAAGGAGAGGGAGCCGATTTGTGGGCTTTTCGAACCTGAGTTCGACTCGGTATCCCATGTCGGCGAACCTCGAGTAAACACCTCGGTCTGTCCCCTCCCCAGGGCGAGGGTTAGGGGGAGGGGAAAACCGTTCAGCGCACGGTGCAAATCTTCAGATGCCGAGCCAGAGCGCACAGGTATACTGCGCGCCTTTGCGGCTCACTGATCGGGCCGACTTTTTGTTCCCGGAGCTTTTATGACTTCCCCGACCCAACCGCCGGTTGACGACGCTGTGAGCGACGTCCCGGTTGAAGTGGCTGACGCCAGCGAAACCAAGGCCGAGATCCCGGCGTTCAAGTTCCCGTTCAAGCCGGGCGAGCTTGCCTCGGCGAAAGGCTCGAATCAGCCGTGGTACAAGAATGGCGCGAAGAATGGCCACACCAAAACCCCGGGCATGGCGCCGCCGGGGACGCGTCGGTCGATGGGCAAGCGCTGACATCGGAAAGTGATGGTGCTTGTGCTTGCCTCTTCGCGAGCAGGCTCGCTCCCACTTTGGATTTGTGTAGAACCCAACCCTGTGGGAGCGAGCCTGCTCGCGAAAGCGACATCCGCTACAGCACAAATATCAGATCAAGCCGCGCGCAATGAAATAAACGCATAAGTCTGCGCCGGTTCAGTCACCACCAGCCCACCCGCAGCCAGCACCTGTCCGGCCACGTCATCGCCGGACAAATGAAACAGCCATTCACTGGTTTGCGCCGCTAGCGGTTGCGCGCTCACTTGGTCGATCACTGCCGCAAAGGCATCCATGTTCGGCAAGTACGCGGTGAACCCGTCGCCCTTGAGCGCCGTGGTGCGAATTCCCAGGGTTGCGCAGATCGCATCCTTGAGTCTGATGTCATCCCGATCCGCCTGACGCGAACGCTGAATCAACTCAACCAGTTCCCGATCAACCAACTCGCCCCCCACAATCAGCTCCGGTCCCTGTTCCCAGGACTCCGGTGGGCAATCCTTGGCAGCAGGATTGAGCGGGATGTGCGGATTGATTTCCGCCGGGTAAATCCGGCACACCAGCGGGCGACGCTCGTAGATCCGGCAGCGCTTTTCGTCGTCAAGATTCCGGCAGGGGCCGACGTTGTAGGCGGCAAAGGTGATCGCCACGTGAGCATCAGTAGTGCCACTGCGGACCACCGCCGAACGGCGCTCGGCATGTTCGCGCTGTTGCGCTGGCAGCCCCAGGCCATTGCCGAGAAACGCCTCGGCCAGCACGATCACCTGACCGCCATCCGCCGCCCACATGCGGGCTTCGGCGAGCGTCAGCGGGACATGGTGATCGGTGCAGCATTTGCCGCAACCTACGCAGGAAAACGTCGTATTCATTGAGCGATCTGTCTTCAATCAGGGTGTGAAACGGTGGCGGAAAACCACCGCACAGGGCCGGGTCGAAGCAAGTTGTGCGCCATTCACTGAGGTTTGGCGGTCGGGCGAATCGAATCCCACTCGGTGACGTACGCGGTTTTCGACTGTTTGTTGTACAGGCACAGCTCGCTGCCTTGCTGGCCTTTCATGTGTTTTTGCGGGTATTGGCCTTGCAGCAGAACGGCGGTGTAACCGACGCGGTCGTCGAATTGCGCCGGTGTGCCGACCGGTTTGACGTTTTTCAGGCCGCTGGCCTTGGTGCAGCTGGCGAGGACGGTCTTGTCATAGGCAGCCCAGGCGTCGGGGCTGGAGGCATGGGCCTGGGAGGCGAGGGCGATGAGGCTGAGCAGCGCCAGGGTGATGGCTTTCATGGTTGGGGCATCCTTGGTTATGGCCAAGGTTGGAGTCTGTCGGATAGCGGAAGTTGCCAGTGCTGCCCTTCGCGAGCAGGCTCGCTCCCACAGTTTGAAATGCAATCCACCTGTGGGAGCGAGCCTGCTCGCGAAAGCGGTAGATCAGTCGGGCACAGGCTCGCGCCGAACCACAACCATCCCGGCATTTTCATACAACCGCCGCGCCCGCAGGTTGTCCTCCAGAACCCTTAAATCGACAAATCCCTCGCGCCGCTGTTGAAAGACGCTGAAGGCATGCAGCAACAACGCGCGTCCAAGCCCCCGGCTCTGCATTCGCGGGTGCACCACCAGATTCTTGATATACGCACTGGTCCAGCACTGCGCCACGCCCACCACACCCTCGGCATCGCGGGCGACGAAACACAGCGCTGGATCGTATTCAGGGTCGCTGGCAAAGCGCCGCTGCCAATCGTCCAGTGACGGCACTCGACCGCCACCTTCCAGATGTCCGAGGTACATCAACTGATGCACCGCCGGCGCCAGTTCCTCGCGGTAGACGGACAGCTCAATCCCGTCCGGCCACTGAGCATCCGGCAGAGGTCCACTCAAGTCGCGGCGCAGCAGAAAGCAAAACGTTTCGGCCAAGACTCAGTGCCCGTTGGCCGCGACGTGCTTGGCGGCTTCGATCAGGCGTTGGGTCAGCTCCGGCGAGGAGAACTTGGTCAGCACCGCGTTGGCACCGGCCAGGCGAGCTTTTTCACTGTTCATCGCGCTGTCGAGCGAGGTATGCAGCAAGACGTACAAGTGAGCGAAATCCGGGGTTTCGCGCAGGGTACGGGTGAAGGCGTAGCCGTCCATTTCCGACATTTCGATGTCGGAGACGATCAGATTGATCTGCTGCGCGGTGCCTTGCAGGTCGAGCAGGCAGTCGATGGCTTCCTTGGCACTGCGCGCGGTGTGGCATTGCAGGCCGAGGTTGCGCAGGGTGTGCACCGATTGCTGCAGCGCCACCTGGCTGTCGTCGACCACCAGAATGCGCGCGTTGCCGAGCACTTCGGCGTCTTCCATGGTCAGGTCGGTCGGCGCCATTTCGATCTGCGCCGGGGCGATGCTGTGGATGACTTTTTCGATATCCAGCACCTGCACCAGCGTGCCGTCCACCGAGGTCACGCCGGTGATGTAGGCGCGCGAGCCGCCGGAGCCGAAAGGTGGTGGCTTGATGTCGGTGGTCAGGCAATGGACGATCTTGCTCACCGCCTGCACATGCAGACCCTGCTTGGAACGGCTGACATCGGTGACGATCAGGCAGCCACCGTTGGGATCCTCCAGCGGCCGTTCGCCGATCGCGCGGCTGAGGTCGATCACCGACAAAGAGGCACCGCGCAGGGAGGCGATGCCTTTGACGTGCGGGTGCGACTCCGGCAGCTTGGTCAGCGGCGGGCAGGGGATGATTTCACTGACTTTCAGCAGGTTGATCGCCATCAGCTTGCCGCTGCGCAAGGTAAACAGCAGAAGCGAAAGTGAATCTGCGCGGGCTTTGGTGGAGGACATAAGAACCTTCTGTGGGGCGAGAGTGGAAATCGCCAGAAACCTTTGATGCCGTGTTATCGGCGTTAAAGGGGTGGGCTTTAGGTTAGTTGTCGGCTAGTCGGCTTGAGTTGATCGCTGTTCTCTCTATCACTGCCCCTCACCCCCAGCCCTCTCCCAGAGGTAGAGGGGGCCGACGCAGGTGTCTGGCGTTTTACACCGACCTGAACGACCGAGTCGATTATGGATTCGGAAGAAATCTTTCACGTCAGTGGAATTCTTCAATATCCCCCGATCAGTCCCCTCTCCCAGAGGTAGAGGGGGCCGACGGAGGTGTCTGGCGTTTTACACCGACCTGAACGACCGAGTCGATTATGGATTCGGAAGAAATCTTTCACGTCAGTGGAATTCTTCAATATCCCCCGATCAGTCCCCTCTCCCTCTGGGTGAGGGCTAGGGTGAGGGTGTGCTTTTAGCTCTTCATGCCTAGTCGTTTGGCCATCCGCCCAAGATTCGCCCGATCCACCCCCAACTCCCGGGCCGCACTTGCCCAGTTATCCTGATGACGCTCCAGCGCTGCACCGATCAACCGCCGCTGAAACTCATCGGTGGCACTGCGCAAATCACCACCGATCATCGGCATCACGTTGACCAAGTCTGCATTGGCAGGCGCAACCACGTTATCCACAACCTCACGGGGCAATTCCAGATCCGCCGCGCTCAGACTCAGAATCTTCGGCCGCACTTTGCAGTTACCCAGCGCCTTCAGCGCACTGCGCCCGATCAAATGCTCCAGCTCCCGGACATTCCCCGGCCAGGTGTAGGCCAGCAGCGCTTCCTGAGCATCACTGTTCAAGCGCAGGCTGTTGAGGCCCATGCGCGAGCGGTTCTGCTCGAGAAAGAAACCACTGAGCAACAACACATCACGCCCACGATCACGCAGCGCCGGCACTCGCAGCGGATACACGCTCAAACGGTGGTAGAAGTCGGCACGGTAGCGACCGCTGCGCACTTCTTCGGCCAGATCGCGATTGGTTGCCGCAATCAGCCGCACATCGACCTGATGCTCCTTGTCCGAACCCAAGCGCTGCAACTGACCGCTCTGCAGCACGCGCAGCAACTTGGCCTGGACCGTCAGCGACAGCTCGCCGACTTCATCAAGAAACAGCGTGCCGCCATTGGCCAGTTCGAACTTGCCACGCCGATCGCTGGTGGCGCCGGTGAAGGCGCCGCGCACGTGGCCGAACAGTTCGCTTTCGACCAGCGTGTCGGGCAGGGCGGCGCAGTTGAGGCTGATGATCGGTTTGTCGGCGCGCGCGGAGGCGGCGTGGATCGCTTGGGCCACGAGCTCTTTGCCGACCCCGGTTTCGCCGGTGATAAGAACAGTCAGATCGCTGCCACCGACAAGATTGATTTCTTCCACCAGACGTTTGTGCGCCTTGCTCTGGCCGATCATTTCGCGGTGCTGCTGGCCGCTGGCCTGGCGGTAGACCTCGGCGCGCTGATGCTCGTCTTCGGCGCGGTTGGCCAGACGTTCGATGCGTTCGGCCGCATTGACCGTGGCCGAGGCTAGGCTGGCGAAGGCTTGCAGGGCGTCGAGTTCGATCGGCTCGAAACGCTCCGGGTCCAGCGCGTCGAGGGTGATCAGGCCCCAGAGTTTTTCATCGACGAATAAAGGACAGCCGAGGCAGTCGTGAACTTCAAGATGATCGTCGAGGCCATCGACCAAACCGTCATAAGGATCGGGCAAGTCGCTGTCGGCGGCAAAACGCGTCGGCCCGGCGCCGGCCAGCAGGATTTCAAAACGCGGATGCTCGCTGACCTTGAAGCGGCGGCCGAGGGTATCCGTACTCAAACCATCCACCGCCAGCGGCACCAATGATTCGCCATCCAGACGCAACAACGCGGCGGCATCGCAAGGCAGCAAAGCGCGCATGGCTTCGAGCAGGCGCCGGTAGCGCTCGCCCTCGGGCAGTTCGCGGGAGAGGTCGGCGACCAGAGGCAGCAGGGCGGTAAGCAGGGATTTAGCGGTCATGGTTATGTAGTCAAAGAGACAAGGTGTAGTCGCGATGACTATACGTTCATTTGTGTCGAAATGACTATGAAGGTTTCAAGCTATTGAATTTAAAAGATTAATTAGTTGGCATGAAAGCTGATATCCCTAAAGCAATCTTTCCAGAAAGCCCAGGAGTCACCTTATGCTTAGCGTCCAGGATCGTGCCATCGTCAAATCCACCGTGCCTCTGCTGGAAAGCGGCGGCGAGGCGTTGATCACGCATTTCTACCGCATGATGCTCTCCGAGTACCCGCAGGTGCGCCCGCTGTTCAACCAGGCGCATCAGGCCAGTGGCGATCAGCCGCGTGCCTTGGCGAACGGCGTGCTGATGTACGCGCGGCACATCGATCAGCTCGACCAGTTGGGCGATCTGGTGGCGAAGATCATCAATAAACACGTCGCCCTGCAGATTCTGCCGGAGCATTACCCGATCGTCGGCAGCTGCCTGCTGCGCGCCATCTCCGAGGTGCTCGGCGAAGAGATCGCCACGCCTGAGGTGATGAGTGCCTGGGGCGCTGCGTACGGGCAACTGGCCGACATCCTGATCGGCGCGGAAGCCGCGATCTATGACCAGAAGGAACAAGCCGTCGGCGGCTGGCGCGGTGCGCGGGAATTCATCGTTGCGGCAAAAGTGCAAGAGAGCGCGGAAATCACCTCGTTCTACTTCGAACCGGTGGACAAAGGGCCGATTCTTGCGGCCGAACCGGGTCAGTACATCGGCATGAAGCTGATGCTCGACGGCGAAGAAATCCGTCGCAACTATTCGCTGTCGGCACTGGCCAATAACGGTCAGTACCGCATCAGCGTCAAGCGGGAACCGAATGGTCGCGCGTCCAACTATCTGCATGATCAACTGCACGTCGGCTCAAGCATTCAGCTGTTCCCGCCGTCGGGCGAATTCACCCTGGCGGCCAGCGACAAGCCGCTGGTGCTGATCAGCGGCGGCGTCGGCATCACCCCGACTCTGGCGATGCTGGAAGCAGCGCTGGCAACCGAGCGTCCGGTGCACTTTATCCACTGCGCGCGCAACGGCAGCGTCCACGCGTTCCGCGACTGGGTCGATGGGCTGGCGGCGCGTCATCCGCAACTCAAGCGCTTCTATTGCTACGCCGAAGAAGATGGCGTCAGCCCGGCGGCGGACAAGGTTGGCCTGCTCAACGAAGAACTGCTCGGCCAGTGGCTGCCGGTACAGCGCGATGTCGATGCGTACTTCCTCGGACCGAAAGGCTTCATGGGCGCGATCAAACGGCATCTGAAAGCGTTGGGGGTGCCGGAGAAGCAGAGCCGTTACGAGTTCTTCGGGCCGGCTGCTGCTCTGGAGTGATCCGAGACCGAGTTGTCTCGTTCGCGAGCAGGCTCGCTCCCACAGGATTTGTGTCCGACGCAGATCCATTGTGGGAGCGAGCCTGCTCGCGAATCTTCTGCGCGCCGCAAAGCCATGTTGGTTAATCATTCCTTAACCGCTCTATCGTTTATTGCCCCGGTGTAGACTTGCGACAATTTCAGCCGCCGGCCGGCTGAACCATGGACTTACAAAGGAAAGGCAATGAGCGAGGAAACGATGCGGTTGGGGCGTGAGCGGCGCTATCTGGTGTTGCTGGGGATCATCTGCCTGGCGTTGATCGGCGGCGCACTTTACATGCAGGTCGTGCTCGGCGAAGCACCTTGCCCGCTGTGCATTCTGCAGCGCTATGCACTGTTGCTGATTGCAGTGTTCGCCTTCATCGGTGCGGGCATGCGTAGCCGTCGCAGCATCACCGTGTTCGAGACACTGGTAGTGATCTGTGCGATTGCCGGGGCCGGAGTGGCCGGGCATCACGTCTATACGCAGTTCTATCCGGCGGTGAGTTGTGGCGTCGATGTGCTGCAACCGATTGTCGATGATCTGCCGTTGGCGAAAATTTTCCCGCTGGGCTTCCAGGTCGACGGTTTCTGCTCGACGCCGTATCCGCCGATCCTCGGCCTGTCGCTGGCACAGTGGGCGCTGGTGGCGTTCGTGCTGGTGGTGATTCTGGTGCCGTTGCTGACCTCGCGTAATCGAAAAGCGCTGCGCTGAGTCAACTTCTCGGCAGAGCTGCCGATAAACAAAACGCCCCGATTTTCGCTGATGAAAATCGGGGCGTTTTGCATTTCAGAGCGTTTGTGAAAACACCGTGACGAACGGCAATGAAGCGTGCGGCAAATGTGCGACATGTTGTCACACAGGGGCTGTCGCAGGGGCTCGGGATGCGGCGGATTGGCCGCCTGTTACATAAAAACATTGGCCAGTTTTAATGTTTTCGGGCTTGAGCACGGACGTACCAGAGCAGGCAGTTTTAACAGGCGCCGGCAGATGGACGAAGCCCTTGGAACATCGGGCTTTGCGCCGCTCCAGCGTTTGTAGATCGGGTGCGGAGCTGTCTGATTTGAGGCGGTTACGCTGGCAGATTTTGCCGCTTTTATTGAGAAACGCTTTCGATAACTTGCGCAACTTTTGCAAAAATGGCGATGGATTGTTGCTCTGAGTGATAAAAATTATTTCGGGATAAGACATGGTGTATAGGGCGCTACCTATCTACAATCGCCCGCACTGAATTCCCGACGCTGTTCAGCCTTTATCAAGGAACTGATCAGGAGGTCGGGTGTCGAGCGAGCCGCGAGGCTTTCGAGACACCCTGGTGTCGGTGCCTTTCCAATTTTCCGCACCAAATGGAATTGGTCTGTAACAAGGCCTTTGACCACGAATTCGAATAAGAACTGAACGCTGTCCCAAGGTTTTGTCGAGCGTCAGACGCGCGACGGGCGGCCCTTATTCAATCCAAAGAAAATGCCAACCCTTGGCAGGGTGAAGTGTTGGCGATCAAAACCCAACTGCATTGCGCAAGCTGCTTTAGAGGTCGTGAGATGAGTAAAAACAGGTACCCCAGATTACTAGGCCTAGTGCCGCTGCTCGGCACGTTGTTGCTGGGAGGCTGCAACATGACCTTGCTCAATCCAACGGGCCAGGTCGGCCTGGAACAGCGCAACCTGATCATCACCGCCACGCTGCTGATGCTGTTGGTCGTCGTGCCGGTCATCGTCATGACCTTCCTATTTGCCTGGAAGTACCGCGCTTCGAACAAGAACGCCGTCTACACGCCGAAGTGGTCGCACTCGACCAAGATCGAAGTGGCCGTATGGACCATCCCGGTGCTGATCATCATCGCCCTGGGCTACATCACTTACATCTCGACTCACGAGCTGGACCCGTATCGTCCGATCGAGTCTGACGTCAAGCCGGTGACCATCGAAGTCGTCGCGCTGGACTGGAAGTGGCTGTTCATCTACCCGGAACAAGGCATTGCCACGGTCAACAAGATCGTGTTCCCGGCGCACACGCCAATCAACTTCAAGATCACCTCCGACGCCGTGATGAACTCGTTCTTCATCCCGGGCCTGGGCGGCCAGATCTACGCGATGGCGGGCATGCAGACCAAGCTGCACCTGATCGCTGACCGCAACGCTGAAATGGACGGTATCTCCGCCAACTACAGCGGTGCCGGTTTCACCGGTATGAAATTCAAGGCTATCTCCACCACTCAGGAAGATTTCGACGCCTGGGTAAGTGAAGTCAAGAAGTCGCCTAAACAGCTTGATCAGGCTGAATACGCGGCCCTGGCCAAACCGAGCCAGAACAACCCAGTCGAACTCTACTCGTCGGTCACGCCGAACCAGTTCCAGATCATCGTCGACAAGTACGAAGGTATGAAGCCGGGCAAGCCGCTGAAGCACGAGAAGAAAGAGAAAGAAGTGGCGGCCACGGATATTGACGCGGGTTCGCATTCAGCTGCCGGGGCAGAGGAGTAAACGATGTTTGGTAAATTAAGTTGGGAAGCAGTCCCATTCCACGAGCCGATCGTGATGGTGACCATCGCCATGATCGCCCTCGGTGGTCTGGCGCTGTTCGCTGCGATCACTTACTTCAAGAAGTGGACGTACCTGTGGACCGAGTGGCTGACTTCGGTCGACCACAAGAAAATCGGCGTGATGTACATCATCGTCGCCATGGTCATGCTGCTGCGCGGCTTTGCCGACGCGATCATGATGCGTACCCAGCTGGCCATGGCCACCGAGGGTTCGCCTGGCTACCTGCCACCTGAACACTATGACCAGATCTTCACCGCTCACGGTGTGATCATGATCATCTTCATGGCGATGCCATTCTTCACCGGCCTGATGAACCTTGCAGTGCCGCTGCAGATCGGCGCGCGTGACGTTGCGTTCCCGTTCCTGAACTCCCTGAGCTTCTGGCTGCTGGTGTCCGGCGTTGTGCTGATCAACCTGTCCTTGGGCGTCGGCGAGTTCGCCAAGACCGGTTGGGTTGCGTATCCGCCGCTGTCGGGTCTGCAATACAGTCCTGGCGTGGGTATGGATTACTACATCTGGGCGCTACAGCTATCCGGATTGGGTACGACGTTAACCGGGGTCAACTTCCTCGCGACCGTACTGAAAATGCGTACCCCTGGCATGAAACTGATGGACATGCCGATCTTCACCTGGACCTGCACCTGGGCAAACGTTCTGATCGTGGCTTCGTTCCCGATCCTGACCGCTACCCTGGCACTGCTGACCCTTGACCGTTACATGGATTTCCACATTTTCACCAATGAACTTGGTGGCAATCCAATGATGTACGTCAACCTGTTCTGGGCCTGGGGCCACCCTGAGGTTTACATCCTGATCCTGCCGGCATTCGGCATCTTCTCGGAAGTGATCTCGGCGTTCACCGGCAAGAAACTGTTCGGCCACCACTCGATGATCTACGCCTCGGGCGCGATCTCGGTACTGGGCTTCATGGTCTGGCTGCACCACTTCTTCACCATGGGTTCGGGTGCGAGCGTCAACGCCTTCTTCGGTCTGGCGACGATGCTGATTTCCATCCCGACGGGTGTGAAGCTGTTCAACTGGCTGTTCACCATCTACCAGGGCCGTCTGCGCTTCACCAGCCAGGTAATGTGGACACTGGGCTTCATGGTGACCTTCGCCATCGGCGGCATGACCGGCGTACTGCTGGCCATCCCGGGTGCTGACTTCGTGCTGCACAACAGCCTGTTCGTGATCGCGCACTTCCACAACGTGATCATCGGCGGTGCGGTATTCGGTTACATCGCTGGCTTCGCGTTCTACTTCCCGAAAGCGTTCGGCTTCAAGCTGCACGAAGGCTGGGGTAAAGCAGCGTTCTGGTTCTGGATCTCGGGCTTCTTCGTCGCGTTCATGCCGCTCTATGCACTGGGCTTCATGGGCATGACCCGTCGTCTGAACGCCACCACCAACCCTGAGTGGGTACCGTACCTGTACGTTGCCATGTTCGGTGCGGTGATGATTGCTGTGGGTATCGCCTGCCAACTGATCCAGCTGTACGTCAGTGTGCGCGACCGCAACAAGCCAGAGAACGTTTGCGATCACGGTGACCCGTGGAATGCACACACCCTGGAATGGTCGACCTCGTCGCCACCACCGTTCTACAACTTCGCTGTGCTGCCTAAGGCTGACTGCATCGACCCGTTCACCGAAGCCAAGGAAAACGGTACTGCGTACCAGCGTCCGGCCAAGTACGAGCCGATCCACATGCCGAACAACACCGCCACTGGCGTGGTGATGGGCGCGCTGTTGACCGTCTTCGGTTTCGCGATGATCTGGCACATCTGGTGGCTGGCGATCGCGAGCCTGGTGGGCACCGTCGTTTACTTCGTGATCCACGCTGCACGTGACGACCAGGGCTATATGGTTCCGGTTGAAACGATCGAGCGTATCGAAGCCGAGCAGCACAAGCGTCTGGTCGCGGCAGGGAAAATCCCGGCCAATGCCACCCGTGTTGAAACCTCGTAGGAACAGGCTTAAACCATGTCGAACTTAGTGACCAATGTTGGACACGCCCATGGTGACCATGGGCACGATGACCATCACCACGACTCGGGCGAGATGACCGTATACGGTTTCTGGCTCTACCTGATGACCGACTGCATTCTGTTTGCGTCGATCTTCGCGGTATACGCAGTACTGGTAAACAACGTTGCCGGTGGCCCGTCGGGCCACGAGATCTTCGAACTGCCTTACGTGCTGGGCGAAACCGCTCTGCTGTTGTTCAGTTCGATCACCTACGGCTTCGCCATGCTGGCGTTGTACAAGGGCAAGAAGCAGGCGGTCCTGGGCTGGTTGTTCATGACCTTCCTGCTCGGCGCGGGCTTCATCGCCATGGAGATCAACGAGTTCCACCTGCTGATCTCCGAGGGCTTCGGTCCTAGCCGTTCGGGCTTCCTGTCGGCGTTCTTCACCCTGGTCGGTACCCACGGTCTGCACGTTTCGGCCGGTCTGATCTGGATGGGCATCATGATGTATCAGGTCAACAAGCATGGCCTGACGTCGACCAACAAGACCCGTCTAAGCTGCCTGAGCCTGTTCTGGCACTTCCTGGACGTGGTCTGGATCTGCGTCTTCACCGTTGTTTACCTGATGGGGACTCTGTAATGGCTAATGCACACTCCCATGACAGCCACGATGCTGGCCACGGCAGCGTCAAGTCGTACGCCATCGGCTTCATCCTGTCGGTAATCCTGACCGTCATTCCGTTCGGTCTGGTGATGTACCCGACCCTGCCGAAGTCGACGACGCTGGCAATCGTTCTGCTGTTCGCAGTGATCCAGGTAATCGTTCACCTGTATTACTTCCTGCACCTGGACCGTTCCATTGCACAGCGTAACAACGTGATCGCGTTCGTCTTCACGGCGATTGTGATCGTGCTGCTGGTTGGCCTGTCGCTGTGGATCATGTTCAGCATCCACACGTACATGATGGCGAAGTGAGGTAGACCCGATGTCGCTCAAGCACTTTATCCAAATCACCAAACCGGGGATCATTTTCGGTAACGTGCTTTCTGTGGCAGGCGGGTTCTTCCTGGCCTCGAAAGGGCATGTCGATCTGGCGGTGTTTCTGGCCGCCATGATCGGTACTTCCCTGGTCGTGGCCTCCGGTTGCGTGTTCAACAACTGCATCGACCGCGACATCGACCTGAAGATGGAACGCACCAAGAACCGTGTACTGGTCCAGGGCCTCATCTCCCTGAAACTGGCCCTGGTTTACGCGACCATTCTGGGTGTTCTCGGCGTTGCCTTGTTGTACAAGGTAGCCAACCCGTTGGCTGCCTTGTTCGCAGTAATCGGCTTCATCATCTACGTTGGCTTCTACAGCCTGTACCTCAAGCGCAAGTCGGTTCACGGCACGCTGGTGGGCAGTCTGTCGGGCGCCATGCCGCCAGTGATCGGTTACGTTGCCGTGACCAACAGCTTCGACATGGCCGCACTGACCCTGCTGGTGATGTTCAGCCTGTGGCAGATGCCGCATTCCTACGCCATCGCGATTTTCCGTTTCAATGATTACCTGGCCGCATCGATTCCGGTGCTGCCAGTGAAACGCGGCATTCAAGTGGCGAAGAAGCACATCCTGCTCTACATCCTGGCGTTCCTCGTGGCGACCTTGATGCTGACCTTCAGCGGCTACGCCGGCATGAGCTACCTCGCCGTCGCCGCCGCCATGGGCATGTACTGGCTGTACATGGCCTGGACCGGCTACAAGGCAGTTGATGACACCGTCTGGGCACGCAAGCTGTTCGTGTTCTCGATCTTCACCATCACTGCGTTGAGCGTCATGATGTCCCTGGACTTCAAGGTGCCGACAGAGCTGTTGCTGACGTACGCGCCGTAAGGTTTGCAAGCTTCAGGAAAAACCCCGCACGTTGAGAGATGTGCGGGGTTTTTTGTTTATTCGAGCAGCGATTTGTTGATAGGCTGTCTATAGTCAAGCTGCTTATAGTTTGGCTATGCGAACAATCTTTTTTGAAACAACGATATTTACCAAAAGCGTTGACCGCTATCTGACGGACGACGAATATCGAACATTGCAGAACTACCTTCAGAGCAATCCGCTTGCGGGCGATGTAATGCCTCGAACGGGTGGCTTCCGTAAGCTGCGCTGGGCTGATTCTCGCCGTAGCAAGGGAAGACGGGGCGGCTTGCGGGTTCTCTACTATTGGCTTATGAATGATGGTCAGTTCTGGATGTTCGCCATTTACGACAAAGATGAGCTTGAGAAGCTGACTGCCGAGCAAGAGAGGGCACTCAGGACAGCCATTGATAAAGAGTTGAAAAAACGAGGTACCCCATGAAAAAACGCGACCTGTTTGCAGAGTTAATGCAGGGCGTTGATGAGATGGCGGCTCAACGCGAGGGCAAGATCACACTGCGCAATACAGTGCTTGAGGACAAGCCTGTACCTGAAGTGGGCGCACAGGAAATTGTTGCTCTTCGAGAAAAACTGCATATGTCTCAAGCTGTTTTTGCCAGTCGAATCAGGACAAGTCCAAACACCCTTCGAAATTGGGAGCAGGAAAAGTCGAAGCCCAATGCTCAAGCAGCCTTATTGATACGACTGGTTGAAAAATTTCCAGATATGGTTGAGCGCTTGAACACTGTTTGAGCGCCGCTGAAGACCAGCTTGTGGTCCGGGGCATCCGAAAGGTTTAGGGCCTTTTGTTCCATCTACGCTGGTTGCACAACTTAGGCAAACGCCATAGATTTGGATCCAACCTCGACAGTAGTAGCTCCAAGCCATCCTTCGGTGCTCGACTGTCCTAACCCGTGCATTGATCAAAAGGCTGGGCGCAATGACCGAACGGATGACCTGCGATGAGCGTTTTATCGCCCTGGCCGAAGAACTCAACTACGACATCTATGGCGAGAACACCGCCGGTGGCAATTACGCGCCGCTGATCCGTCATCACGACGAGCTCTACATCAGCGGCATGGTGCCGCGGGTCAATGGCAAGATCCTCTATCCCGGTCGCGTGGGGCTGGAATTGAACCTCAAGGATGCGCAAGCCGCCGCAAGCATCAGCGCGATGCGTTGCCTGGCGCTGATCGTCGATGCGGTGGGTTCACTGGACAAGATTCGTGCGTTGTTGCGGGTCACGGTGTATGTGAAATCGACCGCCGACTTCGTCGACCTGAGCGAAGTGGCCAACGGCGCTTCGGATGTGTTCAGCCATGTGCTGGGCGATGCCGGGCGGCATACGCGCACGACCATCGGCGTGTATCAGTTGCCGAAGAATGCGGCGATTGAAGTGGACATGATTGCGGCGTTGCATCCTTCGGCTTGAGGGGGGGGGTAGCGGTTTGCCCTCACCCTAACCCTCTCCCGGAGGGAGAGGGGACTGACTGAGGGGCTTTCAAGATATACGCCGACCTGAAATACCGAGCCGAACTCAGGTTTGAAAATCACACAAGTCGGCTCCCTCTCCCTCGGGAGAGGGGACTGACTGAGGGGCTTTCAAGATATACGCCGACCTGAAATACCGAGCCGAACTCAGGTTTGAAAATTACACAAGTCGGCTCCCTCTCCCTCGGGAGAGGGCTGGGGTGAGGGGCGACGATTTTCGCCTCCTCACGAATCACAAGCCGGACAACAAAAAGCCCCGCCTGAATCTCAGTGCGGGGCTTTTTCGTACAGCGGCTGCGCTATTACTGCGCCGCGATACTGTAACCATCAAACGCGGTCTGCTGCTGCAGGGCGGTGATGATGTTCTTGCGGTTCACCGCCTGTTCGGTACCGGCGTTATCGACGAAGGTTTCGCTTTCCAGCTCGGCTTCATCGCCTTCACCCACGAAAGTGAAACCGAGGAATTCCAGTGCCTCACGATCTACGTTCAGACGCGAACGCGGGGTGCGCATTGGCAGGGTCACGCTGGCGCCGTCCTTGCTGATGGTGAAGATTTCCACTTCTTTTTTCTTCGCAGCTTTGCTCTTGCCGCCGCTCGGGTTGCTGATCGCCTGATGGGTCTGATTCAGCACCTTCAGCGCCAGGCCATAGACGATTTCCTGGAATGCCGGATCGTCCTTGAAGCTGGACAGAATGCGTCCGATCGAGAACTTGCTGCTCAGGTCTTCCAGCGCGGCGATGTCGGCTGCCTCGGCGTCTTTCAGGCGCTTGAGTTCGCCCATCAGCTCGTACGCCTTGTCGTCATCAAAACTGTCATGCGCCTGACGGATCGCCGCACGCAATTCACGGATCTGGTCGCTCTCGCGGGTCGACTGGAACGCGTCGAGGACCATCTCGCTGATGATTTTGGCTTGAGGCAGGTGTTGTGAAAGATTGATGGAGTTTTCGTATTCCGCTTTGGACGACTGGGTGACTACGGATTCAGCGGTGTTGAAATCGGACATTGAAATTTCACTACTTTTTAACTTGAGTTGAGGCGAGAAAGCACGAGGTCTTTTTCAGGCCGACTAATTTAGGGGAGCGGGGCGGCGTTGTCACGGAGCAACGGTCTGGTGGTCGGGATTTTTCTAAAGCGCGCTATTTGCGGCGCGGACGTTCCATGGCAATCGCGGACGTCTCGAAGCCCACGCTGGCAAAGAAAGCTTCAGCGCCCTCGCGTCCAGCGCGTAGCACCCAAGTAATATCGGGGTTATCGCCCATGACATGCTCCACCAGTGCGCGGCCGATTCCCATGCGCCGATGCTGGTCATCGACCACCACCATCGACAGATAGCCATTAGAAACCTCATCAGTGATCGCTCGAGCGAAACCGACGATTTGCTCGCCTAAGAGCGCAACAGCTGCACGCTGCGAATTGTGAATCAAGCGAGCAAAAGATTCGGCATCGCCAATGCGATGGCCCCAGCCATGCTGGCTGAGAAACAGCCTTGCTGATTCTGTTTCGCTGGGATGCAATTCACGCACGGTAAGGCTGTCGTTCATGGGATGTTCAAGTCCTTATCAATTTCCATCGTGAATGATTACGGCCTGCCGACGTCAGGTTTCCCCCACGTACGCATCGCAAACTCGACAAACCGTCTCAGCTTCGGCAGTCGATAGCGATCCTGCGCATACAGCAGATGCATCGGCCTGCTCGGCGGTTGGTAGTCCGTCATTACCCTGACCAGTTTGCCGTCGCGCAGATCCTGCTCCACCAGCGCGTCGGGCAGCATCATGATGCCCATGCCATTACGCGCCGCCTGATGCAAACCGGCGGAGCTGTTGATCAGCATCGGCCCGCTGACGTCGACTAGGACTTCACCTTCCGGGCCACTGAGACGCCAGCGTTTTTCCACCGATTGCCAGTCATCCCCAGCCGGGTAGGCGAAGGACAGGCAATCGTGTTGCTGCAAATCCTGTGGCGTATGCGGCATGCCGCGCCGCGCGATGTATTGCGGGGAGGCGCAGACGGTCAGGGTGTAGTCGATCAAGGGCCGGGCGATCAGGTTGGACTGGTCGAAATTGCCTAAACGGAAGGCAACATCGAGGCCGTTTTCCAGCAGATCCGGACGGCTGTTGGTCAGCACCACGTCGAGCTTCACTTGCGGATAGAGCAAGGAATATTCGCTCAGGGCCGGGGTCAGTCGTTCAACGCCGAAGGTCAGCGGCGCGGTGATACGCAGCAAGCCGCGCGGCTCGTCCGACGCTTGTTCGGCAAGGCGTTCAGAGTCGGCAACCAAGCCAAGCACTTCCAGGCAGCGCTGATAATAGACGCTGCCGAACTCGGTCAGGCGCTGGCGGCGCGTAGTGCGTTGCAGCAGTTGCACGCCGAGCCGTTGCTCCAGCGCGCGCAGATGATTGCCCACCATCGTCGTCGACATTTCGCACTTCGCAGCGGCGGCCGTCATGCTCCCGGTTTCGACCACTTTGACGTACACGCCCATCGACTGAAACAAATCCATTATCAAGCTCGGCTTTTAAATGATTGAAGTTTTTCCGGGTTTATCCAGCTCAGGTGGCTAACCATACTGCAAATACACCGACCTGCAATGGAGTTTCACGTCATGACCGCCGCCCTGATGAACACCTACCAACCACTGGCCCTGAGTTTCACCAAGGGCCTGGGCACGCGCCTGTGGGATCAGGCGGGGCGCGAATATCTGGACGCTGTTGCCGGTGTGGCAGTGACCAACGTCGGCCACTCGCATCCGCGCATCGTCGCGGCGATCAGCGAGCAAGCGGGGCTGCTGCTGCACACCTCAAACCTGTACAGCATCGACTGGCAGCAACAACTGGCCAAACGGCTGACGGTGTTGTCGGGCATGCAGCGCGCGTTCTTCAACAACTCCGGCGCCGAAGCGAACGAAACGGCGCTGAAACTGGCGCGTCTGTACGGCTGGCGTAAAGGCATCGAAGAGCCGCTGGTGGTGGTCATGGCCAACGCGTTTCATGGCCGCACCCTCGGCACGCTGTCCGCCAGCGATGGCCCGGCGGTGCGGCTTGGCTTCAACGAACTGCCGGGGGACTTCGTCAAAGTGCCGTTCGGCGATCTCGCCGCGCTGGAGCAAATACAGCGCAAACACGGCGCGCGCATCGTGGCGATTCTGGTCGAGCCGATTCAGGGCGAAAGCGGCGTACAAGTCGCACCGCCGGGTTATCTCAAGGCCCTGCGCGACCTGTGCAATCGCCACGCGTGGCTGCTGATGCTCGATGAAATCCAGACCGGCATCGGCCGCACCGGGCAGTGGTTCGCCTTTCAGCACGAAGGCATCGTGCCCGATGTCATGACCCTGGCCAAAGGCTTGGGCAATGGCGTGCCGATCGGCGCCTGCCTGGCCCGTGGCCGCGCGGCCGACCTGTTCACCCCGGGCAGCCATGGCAGCACTTTCGGCGGCAATCCACTGGCCTGCCGGGTCGGCTGCACGGTGCTGGACATCATCGAAGAACAAGGCCTGCTGGCGAATGCGCGGGTGCAGGGCGCACGGCTGCTGGAACGCTTGCGCGCCGAATTGGCAGACAACCCGAACGTGCTGGCAATCCGGGGGCAGGGCCTCATGATCGGTATCGAACTGAAACAACCGGTGCGCGACCTGACGCTGATCGCTGCGCGGGATCACGGCTTGTTGATCAACGTGACTCGTGGCAAGACCATCAGGTTGCTCCCGCCGCTGACGATTGATGAGCGCGAGGTGGGGATGATTGTCAGAGGGGTTGGGCGGGCTCTGGCCGCACATTGATTGGTCTGCGCAAAACCCTGTGGGAGCGAGCCTGCTCGCGAAAGCGGTCGACTATTCACAGTAGATGTCGACTGAAATTGCGCCTTCGCGAGCAGGCTCGCTCCCACAGATCAGCGCATGGCTTTAGTCCGGCACATCTTTAAACTCCGGCGCCAGCATCCTCGTCTTCTCCGCCCCATTCGAGTTGTGCTGAACAATCTCGCTCGGCTGCCCCTGTTCATTGAAAAACACCTGTCCGATCCCCGCCGAATTCCACAACCGTTCCCCGGCCTCGGCATGTTCCGGCGTATACGGGACGATGCGCATCAGGCGGCGTTTGGTGAACCAGTTCAATGGCGAGCGCGGTGAGTAGAGCCAGCGGTTGAGGCGGTCGAACCATTCCAGCAGCGTTGGTGGGAATTCGTTCTTGATGCCGCTGCTGGTGATCTGCCAGATCCGTGGGCCGGCCTTGCGGTGGCGGATCAGGACTTCGTAGACGAAGGAATAATGCACATCGCCGGACAGCACCACGTAGTTCCCCGGTGTGCGCGAGTGTCGGAAAATGTTCAGGATCACCTGCGCTGCGCCGCGATGGGCCATCCAGTTTTCCGCGTCGACCAGCAGCGGATAACCGCACCAGCTGAACACTTTCTGCACGGTTTCAATCAGCTTGACGCCAAAGATCGGCGCCGGCGACACGATGATTGCCGAAGGGTGATCGAGCAGTTCCTGTTGCAGTTCGCTCAAGGCTTCCCAGTCGAGCAGGCCCGACGGTTGCTTGAGGGCCATCTCGCTGCGCCAGCGCCGGGTGCGCGTATCTATCACCACCAGTGCCGGACTGCTCGGCAACACAAAATGCCACTGCTGAAAACGCAGCAACTGATCAATCAGATCGTCCTGCACCGGCATGTCCAGATAGCCGTCGTCACCGCTGGCGCTCAGTTGCGCGGTCTGCTCCAGCACGTCCTTGAAGGCATCAGGATTGTTGCCCCAGCCCTGACACAACAGATAAGCAATCAGCGCGTTGCCGATGATGCGTTTGGAGAACGGATGGCCGTAGGCGGTTTCCTCCCACTGCGCAGAAAGATTCCAGTCATCGGTGATGTCGTGATCATCGAAAATCATCAGGCTCGGCAGATGCGCCAGTGCCCGCGCGACATTGCCCAGGCCCGCCTTGAAGGCATCGATGCGCGTCTGCTCGAGGTTGTAGCGCTTGCGGCGTTCCGGCGTCAGCGTCGGCGCGCTCGGATTGATCAGCGACCACGGCGTCGGCGACCACACCAGCATGTACATGGCCATGACTTCGGCGAACGTCACGAGGTGATTGTCGGCACTGCTGCTGGTGAAAATCGGCTTACGCGCGCCACCGAAAAATCGCTCGCGCAAGGTCTCGTTGCTCTCTAGCGCCGGTAACAAATCCGCACGGTGGTAGTAGCTGGCCGGGTGTTGGTAGAGCTTGGCGCTGTCGCTGACCACGGCACCCTCAAGGTGCTCATCGAACAGACCCAGACGCTCGATCAGGGCATGAATCGCCCGTAGCATCGGCCCGGCGACGTCGTCGGCATAAACCTGATCACCGCTCATCATCAGCAGCGCCGGACGGAGTTGCGCTTCGGCTTCGTCGGCCAGCAATTGATCGACGCAGAGCAAACCGTCGGTTGCCGGATGATGCGGCTTGCGGCAGGAGCCGTGGAGCAATTGGTCGATCCGCGAACGCACTACGAGGTTCGCGCAGCTGGCACCAGGGTAAAGCAGATGAGGCGCCCACTCAGCCATACCAATGGCGTCATCGATCAGCAGGTCGTAAGCGATAAACGTGTCGCAGGGCAGGGCGCTTTCAAGCTGAACGTCTATCAGATGCACGAACGCATGACGGCCTACGGCAATGACCGTGCATTTCTCCGAGTCGAGCGGAATATCTCCTACACCTTGCAGGTGCAAGGTCAGCGACAGTTCACGCGAGCCCACCAGCCACAGCACCACGCGCGTCGGCTCCAGCCGCCGCAGCAGCGGGCCGGCTAGTACAGGAGGCAGCGAGGTGAGGTCATCAGGTGTTGAAAACATCGAGGGCAAGGTTCAAGGCGCACAGGCCGGCGATGATAACGCAGCCGGCGCCCTGATCCCTTAAATCAGCCTTAAGAGTCGGCTTTTTGCAGTTTCAGCGCCAGCAAACGCCATTCCCCAGCCGTCGCATCAACCCGTGGCAATTCCTGCACGGAGCAATCGAAACGGTAGGTGATATCGTCGCCATTCATGTTGCGCGCAGTGACGCTGTTGCTGAAGCTGTAGACCTGATCCTTGTAGCGATGACTGACCAGCGCTTTGCTGTCAGCAAAACGCGCCGAAGCGGGATAACGCAGGGTGCTGGTGACAAACGGGCTGCACATGACATACGCGATCATCGACTTGTCGGCCTGTGCGTCGCCGCGCAACTTCTTGTTCAGCGCGGCCAGGGCCATGCGACCCTCGTAGTCGCTCTGATTCAGCACCGTTTGTACCGCCATTGATTTCGGCGCTCGGCTGACGTTATTCGGCAGCAGTGCGGAGTCCGGGGGGGAAGGCTTGTCGTCCGCCTCGATGGCAGCAAACACCGGCGCATCTTTCAGCTCGGTGACGGGCGTGACTGCCTCGGCTTCAGGCAACACAGAGGTCGACTCGACGACTGGCGTGTTTTGCACCTGCGCCTCGTGATCGAACGACGAAGGAAACAGCGAAAAGGTGATCGACAACATCACCAGCCCGACAATGAACCCACCCGCCGCGCCAACGATGTTGCCGTAGAAAATATTCCAGCTGCCGCGGTTCTTCACCACCCAGCGCCACATGAAACCCCAGACAGCGACGAACGCCAGAAAACGCAGAAACTCCATTTGATCCTTTCCTTACCTTTCAACAATCCAAGCGCGACGCGAGACGATCAGCAAGCCCCGACGATGCGCGGCAAGATAGCAAAATAGACGCGCCGTCCGGCTACGGTTGCGGAAAATAATTCGCCGCCAGAAAAATCAACGTGACCATGCCGGCGGCAACGCCACAGGCGCCCGCGAGCAGTTGACGTGCAACCGGATGCGCCGGCTGTCGACGCTTGGCGATCCACAGCCACACACCCGCCAGAACGCCCGCGCTGGTCATGAACACCACCAGGCTGTTGTGCAGTCCCGGCGCTGCCATGGTGGTGCCGAACAGCCCGTCATAAAGCAGTGTGAAGACAATGCCCGCCACCACAGCGCTGCCCGCTCCGGCGAGGTTTGCCAACAACAGATTCCAGCGCCCACGCTGTCGCACCACCCAGAACCACATTGCCGCCATGACCACTAAACACAACACAGCATCCATCGGATTTCTTTCCTTGCCACGAGACAGAGGCGACAACTTGGTCGCCTGTTGAGAGTGGACGGCACGATAGCAAAATAGTAGCGTCGCGCCATGCCTTCTCTGTAATGGACTACCCATGTTTTCCACAACCCGTTTGCTGCAACTGCTCGGCGCTCTCACCCTTGCCGTCTCCGTTACCCCAGCCTTCTGCTTCGCGAAAGAACACCCGCAAGCCAGCTGGGATTACTACCTCGCCAATTGCCAGCGCATGCAGGAGACAATCGCCGACGTCCAGAGCGGTCGCGTCTCCGCTGCCTATGCACTAACGTCCGGCCTGCAAGACAGCCTCGCCTCCATGAACGAGCGCCGCCTGAACCTGCTCCCGCAACACCTCGACTCCAGCGAGTACGCCCACTGCGAAAACGTCGCCGCCCACGCCGAGGCAACCCTGGCCCAAGGCAAAGCCGAGTTCGCCGCGCAAATGCAAAGGGGTGTGGAGGAGGGCCGTATTGCGCACCAGAATTCCCCCGCCTACCAACGCGCCCGTTCCCTCGGCTACAGCGACGTCGGCGATATCTCCTTCCTGAAACTGCACGAAGACACCGAAGGCGAAGCCCGCCTGAAAACCATGCTGATTACCGTCGACGAAATCTGCGGCCAATACTTCCGCGCCACGCAATACGTGAAGCCCTATGTGATCTACACGGTGCGACCGTCGGATGGCGGCTGTGGCGAAGTGAAGCGTGTTGCGATAGTTGGCGGAGGGCAACCAGAGAAGGGCGACTACATTGATCCCAACGGCGAATTTCAGTACATGGGCTGGAAAAAGCTGGTGGGCGCTGACGGCTTCCCAACAGATATTCGGGTGCTTAAAGCACGTCGCTGATCAGGAGAGATACCGGCATGGCTGTAGCGCGGCACTCAAAGAATGTCGCGCAGATACCCCTTCAGTGCGAGCAGCGGCTGCCCCAGCTGCTCCACCGACCGCGCCTGAGCCAACTCCGCCGACAACTTGCGCAACTCCCGCCCCAACGGCTTCTCGACCCCGCCCAAAGCATCCAGCGCCAGGTTCAGGCATGCGTTCATCTTGAACTGAATGGTCTCGACATCGCCGCGTTTCACCAGTAACTCGAAAACGTCTTTCTGATAATCGCCCATGACCATGTCATCGCGCAGGATCGGGCTCAGGCCTTCTTCTTCGTAGGCAAGTTTGAGGGAGAAGAGGGCGACGGTTTCCAGTGAGGTTTCCATGGGGATGTCTGTCAGTGAAGTGGAAGGCTTGAAACCAATGCGCAAAACGCCAGAGGAGGTTTGCCGTGCGGGCGTGATTATACGGGCGGGGATCGCAGTCGAGGCAACCAGCAATCGGACATCTGAAACCTACAAGCTCGCGCAGCATTGACATCCACTTTGATACGACGCTTTGATTACAAACACTGAACATCAGCGGAGTGACCATCATGGAATACGACATGAAACTGATCGACGACGCCGTCCTTGCTCTCCTGGCTGCCTATAGCTCCGACGACGGCAATGCGTGGAAGGGCTATGACTTCGAAATCATGAACCGCTTGCACGAACAGGGTTTGATCAGTAATCCGGTGAACCGGAACAAGTCGATATGGTTGACGAAGGAAGGGATGGAGCGGGGGCGGGAGATTGCTGGGCGGATGTTTGGAGTGAAGAAGTCGGGTGGGCAGACATCCGGTTCCGAGACCTGATTTGATCTTGGACTGGAAGGCCCGCGAGGCACCAATCACTTTCCTCCAGACGAAAAAAAAGGCCCTGCTTTCGCAAGACCTTTTTCTCTGTGTTGGTGCCCGAGGGAGACTCGCGCAACCTATATAATCCGTGGCTTGCAGGGAGATTTATCCGTCAGGGATACAAGTAGGGATACACGCTGCTTCCTACTGGCTTCCCTTGGGAGTCATCAAGCTACGGTAAGTCTACTACTAGCGCTTGGGATAAGTAATTGTCCCGAGTAGGCCACAGACCAACCGGTGATCGTTCACGTTGAAGATTGCTGGGTCTTTCTCGTCCTGCTCGCCCATGAAGAAAACCCATGGCCGATCTTTGCTATTTTTCTTTTTCGCCTCAATACCCTCTTCACGTAGCACGTCGATTTCATTACGCACAACTGTGCGTTTTGCCTTCGACCAACCTTCTCGGCAGACGCGAATCCTGTAAGGCCGGACTAGTTTGGGAGGATCTTTGACCCACTCACCTGCAGACAGGTTGATGTAAAGGAAGTCTCCCTCTTCTTCAGGTTTGCTCCAGTGAAGCTCTGCATAAAAAATCTTTGCTCGAGCAAAGGTTTCAATCCCCTCCCCACGTAGCTTTTTGAACGCGTATTGGTACGTTGTATCGTCAATACCTGGCACTTCAAGCGACAAATCCCGATCATAGGGAAAGTCGATAAACGCTCTGCAGATCGGGCGGATGCTGTTGGCTGAGCGTCGTCCTTTCGGCCTTTCTTCACCTACTTCTCCTGAGCGGCTTTTGCTGACGCTGGTCGTTTGGGCAGCAGAGGGAGGGAGGTCGATGTCGACTACGGTCCTTTCGTTTCGAAGTTTTAACCGTGCAGGAGATAATGCCGCACTTGTCTCTAACTCCTTGCGGACGCTGCCTGTCCTCCCTTTGGATACGGTTTTCTTTTCTCCCTCGATATCACACCCTTCAAAATGGTCCTTTCCGCGTGCACTTCGAAAATGAGGCCGCTGCAGATTAGTTTTTTGATAGGAGGCGGGGAATACATCGAGTTTGCAACCTCTACAGATGTAGCCGTAGGTGTCTACCTCCGGCAGAAGCCAGAGGTCCTCAGCTTCAACAATTTCCATGGTTTTTCTATCGCGCGCCGATTCCATAGCCACTCCTTAAGTTGAGCTTTAGCGTACCACCGTGGTGAGCGAGCAGAAAATGCCGGGGGCCCCTACGGAAAATCGATAGGTACGGGGTCGGAAACCCGCGGGCCTTCGTTAGTGGAAGGTTTTCAAAGTTACTGAAATCTCAGTCATTGAAATCGAAAGAATTCTGCTGAAAAGAGGCCATCGTTACCGCATTGGTAACGATGGCCTTTTGTGTTGATGATTATGGACGCCTTGGGCCGTCAACCGAGTCAACCTGTCAACCAATGTAGAAAAATCAGCCACCACCAAGATCGCGCGGGTTTTGTGCCCCGTGTCATTCAGAAATGCCCAGGGTCCCCGGCGACCTCCAAACCTCTTATGCAAATGCACTGGTGAACTGAGTGTTCACCCGGTTCACCTGTTCACTAAGCTGGGCATCTGTCCGCTAACAAAGTCCGGCGGGTTTCAGACCCCGTGTCTAAAAAAATCCTCAGGGTCCCCGACACAGGTTGGCCCACGCTCATGGCATTCGCTGGTGGTGTTAGGGTTTTGGGGACGCGGGGGATTAGACTCTCTATCAAAAAGCGGTGTTACGCATGTTACTGGTGTAACAATGGTGCCTAAGTCTTTGTATTTATTGGCGATTATTAAAGTAACACGCCCTTCGTGCGCTATATTCAAAGAGTCTTACTAGACCAACTTGGTGTAACGCTACGGGGTATGAGGCTGGGCGAGAGGGATACATGCCAGTGAGGAGGGGGGTAACTCCTGGTTGTGCGCCCCAATGAACACTGATCATCGGATTTCGACGATGTTCCTGTACATCTTCAGAAATTCACAAGCGAATTTGGTAGCCTTAAATTCTGGACCATTTATTGCTGCAGCGACCCTAATCTTTCATTCGTATTTATCTTGGCACCAGATAACACGAGTCGTCTAAGACCAAATGGTCATGTCACACTGTGGACGAAAAAGCTTTTCCTATCTATTGTAAACCTATTGAATCGAATGGTGATGGATGATGGAACGTCACGAGTTGCTTGTAGACTATTTTGTGGATTCTGAGTTTGTAGATAAATTCAATGAATCTCTCCGGAGTTTTTTGTATGTTTTGCAACAGAGTGCAATGAAAAAATATGTCAATCCTGAAAGCGCTCAACGATTGAAGCATGGTGCGTCATTCACCAATCCAGCTGCTCCCCAAGTTTATAACGGTGGGATAGAAACCCACTCTACATTATTCAATATTTCCCTTGATAGTATAATTGCGCACGATGTTTCAATTTTGGGTGAAAGTTTTAATAGTTTTCAAGAGGATATGGGCGCACAGTTTGCTCGCATGATTTACGCGTCGGTATCGAAAGTATGTGATCAAACTGGCAACGTGGTGGATGCCAAAAAAACTGGCTCAATCCAGTTGGCATTTCTGGAAATGCTTGAAAAAATTGAATTCATTGCCGACAGAAATGGCGAGGTTAAACTTCCTGAAATTCACATGGGGACCGATGCGCTTAAAGCTTTCGAAAAGTCAATGAAAGAAAGTACTCCTGAGTATGTTGCATTAGTTGAAGATGTGAAAGCAAGAAAGACTGCCGAAGCTTTAAATAAAGAGGTCGAGCGCAAAGCCAAATTCGTGCGCTATGGAGGAGGTGCCCCGTGAGAATACTCTTGGCAATAGGTTGTAACCAGTATGAGCATTTGAATTCTCTTGAATCTGCAGAGGATGATGCTAAGAGAATTTTTAATGCTCTAGTGAAGCCGGAGATTGGTCAGTTCGATATAGATAACTCCATTCTCCTTTGTTCTCCCTCGATTGAAGAGGTGAGAGCAGCAATTAAGAGAACGTTGTTCGATATCGCTCAAATAGAAAACTTTACTTTTTTCTTTGCCGGCCATGGGGGTGTAAGCTCTGGAAGCTTCCATATGTGGCTTCGCGACACAGATCCGAAAGTGCAGTCCATGACAGCTCTGTCATTGAGCGAGTTGTTCAGGTTCCTTAATGAAACGTCGCCAAAGCAAAGCAATATTATTATAGATGCTTGCCAAAGTGGGGGGTTGATATCGGATCTTGGAGTACTTTTGAAGCCTCAGCTCATTGGAGATGCTGGAACGCCTGCTTTGACGCTAGTCGCCACTTCCGCACAAAATCAAAATTCAGGCGAGACGAACGCCGGCGGGATTGGAACTAACGCGATACTCGACTGTATTGAGGGAAGGGACTTTGTTCAAGATAGCTCCGGTGTTTTGGACTTGGTGGAAATAGGGAGGTGTATATCAAAGAAACTAGATGAATATGGCCAGAACGCGGTCGTCTGGGGGCTCAATCTCTATGGCCCTCCAAGCTTTTGCCGTAATCCAAAATTTGAAGCCGATCCAAATACTTCTTTACGCAGCCTAATACATCAGTGGCCTTCAAATCTCGATCAGGTTATAAGAGATAATTACAATAGTATTTGGGACGTGTACGGCACATTGGATAGACAATGGGATGCACGTGAATTTATGGGTTTAATAAGTTCAGTATTAGGGCCGTGCCGCGAAAACGATTCATTATTGATAGGTTGTGCTGAGCGGTTAGCGATGACTTTTTCAACTAAGGCTATACTTGCGAAAGATGTATATCGATCGCCGATGGTCAACGCGTCCGTGTTGGCTTGCCTACTTCCGAGCTTAGGCAATCCATTAGTGGACGCAGGGACAGCATCGCTTATTTTTAAACTTGTGGATGAACTGCTATTAGTCAACGAATCACTAATCAAATCACTTAAAGAAAATAAATACTGCCTGCTGCCTAGTGACGGCGGTGGCTTTGCCGAACTTTACCAATTACCTCTTCGCGTCTCAAAGGTTTTGAGTTGGGCTGGAGCTGCATATCTTTGTGCACCTGATAATTGTCAAGAAAAGGCGGCGCAACAATTTTCTGAAATCTTTGATCTTGTGCTAGATATTTATTCAGGCTCTTTAATTGCATTGAGTGATGCCCAGGCACCTCACTGGGAGGTAATTCTTACAGTGGCAAAGGCACTTGCTCTTAATGAGCAAGCCGAGCAGTTGATCGGACTGTTGTTTGTTTCGATAATTGATTGCGAAGGCAAGATTGCTAGGTATGATATCGCGCCTGAAAAGGCGCTGAGTTATTTGCTTTCGCGGCAGTGTGGTGTCTATGACGACAGTTACAATCTAGTAGAGCGACCTATAGAGACTTTGTCCGTACTATTTCGTGCATCTAAGATTTTTGATCTTAGTGAAGTTCTGGATGAGGATTTGTGGCAAATCGATGGACTAAATTTTTCCTGTTATCGTCCAGCTTCTTATGCCAATTATTCATTAATGGCGATGGAGGGTGGTACAAATGAAGGGTGGCAAATAGGTTTCGATGTTTTCCGTGTTGATGATTTCATAAAGTCATGGACGGTATCCCATCAAGGCAATCAGCGCAATATTTATGCGCTTTCGATTATTGGATCATTGTTGCTTGAGGATAGGGTGCCTTGGCATTGCCTTGACTCATTTTTAATCGCGGATGCGGCATAATTCTGATCTGTCGGTTAGGGGGCAATCAATGGATTTTGTTGCCCCGGTAATCGAAAAAGTGAGCTAATAAACGTTGCGCAAGTCCGATTTTTGTCAATTCTTCTTTTGGATATCCCATTGAACGCATTAATTCGTTATGGCAAATACTATTGAGTACGTGTAAGACGGGCGGTTCACCTGCCTCAATGCTGAGACGATCTGCCATTATCTCTAATAGAGAGTCCTCAGTGCAGGGCATTAACATTCGCTTCTCTAATTCAACATACTGACGTACAAAGTCTGAGTGAGCCCTGGCCCGTTGAGCGCTGCCAACTACTAGATTAATAGAGGCCAGTACAGTTACAGCCGCAGAAGATGCCAATGCAAGCACCTTTGCATTAGCATCCAGTATTCCGTAAATTGCAGTTGACCCGAATATCACTGAAAACATGTTAGACAATTGGTCAAGGCGCTCAAAAAAAGCTCTACGTCGAAGGTGATAGCGAATAGATCGACGAATGCCGAACAGCTGGTTGTGCCACCTTAGTGAAAGATCTTCAGCTGCTTGGGTCATTATCTGTTACCCCCTGCCCGGGCGCGGCTTTGGCGGTTCGAGAGTATCAAAAACGGCGGTTCGATCACGTTTCTCGAACGACTCGTTACTATCCCTATAGACCTTCCCTGGCCCTGGGCGTGGGTCTCTATTACTGCTTTCACTCTTTTCTCGCCCTTTATCCTTCGGTTTGTCTGCCATAGCTCCTCCTTTTCAGAGCTTTTTTGTATCTATAGGATGCGAAAAATATCGCCCGTTTCTACTCCGATCATGAACTATCTTTTTGGTGGACTACAACCAAATTTTCGAGACACTGACCCAAGCTCGCGGTAGCCTGCATCATTTGCGCGCAAAGTTATGAGTATCCCGCGGTCGAAAAGCACTCAATCCCGGCAATTTTGATCGTAGATGAGGGCTAAAAAATCGCATCTCGTACTATCCTACCGGCTATCCTGCAGCTGCGACCAACACCCGCCCAGGATGGATACCATGCGCGACCTTCGATTCAGCCGTACTTTTACGCTGCTACAACAAGAGGGGCATTTAGCCAGAGCATCTCTACTGTCGGGAATTGATTTGCTTTTAAAAGCAAATCTTGATGATAGGAACATAGGAGATTTTTATTCCGCGTTCTTTCAACTCACAATTGGGATCGAGCGAACATTAAAGTTAGTGGTGATTGCCAATCATATGCTCGAAAGCAATTACAAGCTCCCAACTGATGATGAGCTTAGAAAGAAATATGGGCATAATATAAAAACAACATATCTGCACGCACTTTCTGTTAGAAACAAATGGGGACACGAAAAGGCGATGCCTCCAGTCCCCGGTAGTCATGATGACATGATTCTCGACTTCCTTGAGAAATTTGCTAACAAGGCGCGCTATTACAATCTGCGTGAACTCAACAACACTACAGCTGACCCCGGTCCGCTGGGTGAATGGTACTTCGTCTGCAAAAAAGTCGCTGACAGTGAAATAGGGCTGAAGAAGCTCAATCGAGACTCCGAACGAGTCATGCTCCATATGGATCAAATAGGGATGGTCGGCTATTCTGCTAGGTTCGATTCGACGGACATCCAATGACTCTATTCGACGAATACTGGAGGATGCACTTAATTCAGAAGGTCGCCCCACATCTAGTGTGGAAGATCGTGCAGTTCATAAATCCGCTCTATGACGCTCTAAGATATATTACTTTTGAAGCCATGGAGTATGAGGAAGGGAATAAACTTAAACTTCCTGTAATTCCTCACTTGTATGAGTTTTTTGTTTTCGCTTTAGCAACCAAGCCTGACTCCTTGCGTAGAAAATCATGGGTGCGAGCCTTCCTTGATTAACTGCGCCAAAAAGCGGAAATCCTATTGCTGCTGAAGGGGTAAATGTTCCCAATCATGATTGTCGCTGATGGGGGCTATCACTTCGACAGGCAAGCTACGGTCGGCGTTAAGCGAGCAGGTGATGGTGCTTGGGGGGAGGCACAGAGAAAACAGGCTGCCTGTTCCTTCTGCTCATCGTATCCACAAGGTTGGGTCCTTCTGCTGATGGTAGTGATTCTAGGATGAGGTCGCAGGTGCGAAGAGCATGATCAATAAAAAAGGCCTCTGAGAGGCCTTTTGTTCGAGCTACGTTACTTGTTCAGCCAGCTTTCAACTTCGTCGGCACCGTGCTTGGTTTTCCACTCCTTCAGCGTCTTATGATTACCGCCCTTGGTTTCAACCACTTCGCCGGTGTGCGGGTTCTTGTACACCTTCAGCTCACGAGGCTTGCGCTTGCCAGTTGCCGCCGGCGTTGGAGCATGCTTCCTGCTCTGTGGATCCAGCAGGTTAATGATGTGCTTGAGGCTGAAGCCATAATGGTCGAGCAATTCGCGCAGCTTGGTCTCGAACTCTATCTCTTTTTTCAGCGCGTCGTCGCTTTTCAGCGCTTCCAGCGCCTGAAGCTGCTCGGCCAAATGTTTTTCCAATTGACGGTATTCGGCAAGTTTGGACATGCTTATTTCCTGACCTTTTTGTTGATAATCGTTTGAATGTTCGGGTGACGTATAAGTTCAGAGCTATTCAGACAATTTCAAATATTCTCGAATGCTGAGGATCTCGGCTCTAATCAGTTTTCCAGTGAGAATCTGGACTTTGGTTATTTTGCTGGATTTTGCGTCCACGAAGACCAGCATTTCCTTTAAAGAGTCTATTCGAGATTTTAATATTTCTTTCCAGTTTGAGTGTTTCTTAGGTCTATTTGAATGATCATTTTATACCTTGTGTCAGCTTAAACAGCCTACGTACGTAGGCTGTTTCGTGAGTCAGCGGGTTACAGTGAGAAGATGTCTTGCATGCTGTACTGGGCAGATCGATCCGCCAGCTCGCGCCAATTCCAGCTGTGGAAATCTTCACCTTCTTTTGGAAGCACCAGCTTCATCAGGCTGAGGTGTTCGCCCCCCAGCAAACGTTGAGCAGCCCATAGCTTGGCGCCCATATCCATCAGTGCCTGAGCTTTTTCGTTCCACTGCTCTTCCAGTACCTTTTCGGCCAGCAACAAGGCCGTTCTTTGAATGGCAATGTGTTCCCTTTGCGCCTCGGCAATGTGCTGGTCGACGATGACCAGCTCTTGCTCCAGCGCATTAATGATTAGGTGTTGGCGACGATTGTGCTCGATGGCAGTCGCAAGGTTTTTCGCAGCCTTTTGCGCGTCTGTATTGGCGTTCTTTTCGCCTTCGGTGTCGCCCCAGGCCACTGCCTGCGCATAAGCGGTGGCGGCATCGGTTTCGGCTTGCCGGGCCTTGGTCATGTCCTCTTCTGCTTGCTGCTGGATCTGTACCAAGCGTGTGCTAAGGCTGTCGCGTTTTTCGTTGAGCTCCAGTTCGTCAGCTTTCCAGTTCGCTATCGAATCGGTGTAACCCGCCATCAAGGTTTCATGATTGAGCAGTTGCTCGCGTCGAGTGATCTGAGCATCTAAAATCCAGGCATGGTGTTTATTTGAGTCGTAAGGAAGTTTCAGCGTGTTGTACTCACTGCGGACTTCACGCAGACGATTCGCTTCTAATTCTTCGTCGCCCTCCAGTAATGCTTCCAACGGTGCCATCTCGGCGTATTGCTCTTCAGCCGCCCTCAGGTATTTATCACGGCGGGTGGTCAGTTGGTCGATCTCATCGATCAACCGCTGCTTCTTCTCGCAGTTAGCGGCCGCGTGAGTGCTATCCGAATTCGGCAGTGAAAGTAAGATGGCCTCGCTGCAGCCCAGTTCGCTGGCTAGCAGTTCATGTTGTTCGGTAGAAGCTTGGAATTCTTTCATCTGTATTGTTCCTTCAAATTAGGTTTGGGTTGAATGAGCGGCTGGCGAGGCCGGGAATAAGCCGGCGCTACCTCGATCAGCGGGGATGCCCTCAGGCAGCCCGAGCCTCGCTCTCATCCGTTCCCGGAATCGTCTTCACGATGTAACAGCGCTGGGGTCCCAGTCCGGGCAACCGGACCAGACTCGATGCCTTACCGTCGCTGGCCGGTTCCAGCACGCCGCGCTGCAGCAGTTCCTTGTTCACGGCGTTGATGTTCATGCCCCGGAAGATCTCGGAGCGCCAGGCCTCGGGCAGCACGTAATAGGTGTTAGTGGTGTGCATGGTGTCGCCCATGCCGTGCTCCAGCGTCTTGCGAAAGCCGAGACGATCGATGGTGCACGGGCCGTGTTCGTCGATCTTGGCCGCCGCCGATTCCCAGCGGGTGAAGCGGCTTTCGCCGAAACGTTCGATGACCTGGCGCAGGCGCGCCAAGATCGCATCACCCTCGAAGTTACCGGCGCCGCCGCGCTCATTCAGCCAAGCGTTCAAGCAGACGCGAGCGGCGGTAGTGGCGGTTCCGTCCGGCCAGCCGGTGATGCCCATCGCGGTGGCCAGCTCACCTGCTGCAGCGGCGAGACCGAAGCGAGCTGCGGCACGGTGTGCCTGTCCACTCGCGGACGCTGGGAGCGACTTAACAATGAAGCCTTCCAGCGTGCGGCGCAGGATCGCTGCCCAGCCGTGACGCTTGCCCGGCTCGCACAGGGCGGTGAGGAACGCGGTGATCGGCGTGCCGTAGTAGTTCGCCACGCGGGCTTTGAGCGCGTCGGACAGTGCTGCCGCGTCTTCGAAACCGTTGAGCGTGTCGAACATGCCGAGGCCTTTGCTGGCATCTGCCGGGACGGCGAGCATCCGCACCTCCATGCCCGCTTTCAGTTCCTTGTTGGCTTCCGCCATGTGCTGGGCCAAGGTCTTCTCGCCTGTGGAGAGGAACAGCAGGCGCCACTCTTGTACCTGTCAGCCTGTTTGGCCTCGGTCATTGGCGCGAGCCTTCCCGGTGCCGTTGCCGAGCATGTAGACCGTTTCGCCAATGATGCGTGGATCGCACATACCGATTTCATCCAGTACCAGTCGGCCGTCTGAATGCGCGGCAGCGATAGATTCCAGCGCGTTGTCGGTCGAGCGCCATGAGCGCACCAAGCGCGGTAAGCCGTAGATCGAGGCGGCGACTTGCAGGTGAGTGGTCTTACCGCCGGAGCTGTCGCCGTAGAGGTGAAAGCCACCTGACTCATGGCCAAGCATGTGCAGTAGCGGACCCGCGAAGGCCACCCCGACGACAAATACCAGGCGATGATTGCTAATGCACAATGCGCCGATCCTGTTGCCATTGATCGAGCGTGCCTGATTCGTTGATCGGTGGAAGCTGTGCACCGGCATCATAGAAATGCAGATGTTCGCTGTGTGTGCCAACCTGCTGCTCGGGCAGGAGAAAGGCGCTGTCATGCCAGCCTAAACGAGTGACCAGACGCGCACGTTGTGCACTGTCGAAACCGCCGAGGTAACTCTGCAAGTCGTTGCGTGCATTGCGTCCCGAACGACTGCCGGCGAGGCGCAAACTCACGTCTACAATGGAACGAGCACGTCTTTGCCGAAGTCATCACGCCGACAACTCTGCGAACTGGCCTGCGCGCCAGCCTTTGACGAGCGCGGGGGAGATAGGAGGAGGGATAAACAGACAGGCACAAAAAAACCGGCCAAGTGGCCGGTTTCTCTGGGTCTGAGAGTCTGGTAGAGACTTTCAGATATTGCTATATGGTGCCCCGAGGGAGACTCGAACTCCCACTCCTTTCGAAAACGGATTTTGAATCCGCCGCGTCTACCAATTCCGCCATCAGGGCTCAATGGCGGCGAAGTATAGAGAGGTGATTACCGTTGGTCAATCACGTTTCATGGTCAATTTTCGATATTTCCGCTAGACTTTCCGGCCCTGCTAGACGAACCCCATCATGCGCGTTGCTGACTTTACTTTCGAGCTTCCTGATTCGCTGATCGCCCGCCATCCCTTGGCCGAGCGTCGCGGTAGTCGCCTGCTGACCCTTGATGGGCCGAGCGGCGCCCTGGCACACCGTCAATTCACTGATTTGCTTGAGCATTTGCGCCCGGGCGATTTGATGGTGTTCAACAATACCCGGGTGATTCCGGCGCGGCTGTTCGGGCAGAAAGCGTCCGGCGGCAAGCTGGAAATTCTCATTGAGCGCGTGCTCGATGCGCACCGCGTGCTGGCTCATGTCCGCTCCAGCAAGTCGCCGAAACCGGGTTCGAAGATCCTTATCGACGGCGGTGGCGAAGCCGAGATGCTCGCGCGTCATGATGCGCTGTTCGAGCTGGGTTTTGCCGAGGAAGTCTTGCCGCTGCTCGACCGCGTCGGGCACATGCCGTTGCCTCCTTATATAGACCGCCCGGATGAAGGCTCGGATCGCGAGCGTTATCAGACCGTGTATGCCCAGCGTTTGGGTGCGGTGGCGGCGCCGACGGCGGGGCTGCATTTCGACGAGCCGCTGATGCAGGCGATTGCCGCCAAGGGCGTCGAGACTGCATTTGTGACGTTGCACGTCGGCGCGGGGACATTCCAGCCGGTGCGTGTCGAGAAGATCGAAGATCACCACATGCACAGCGAGTGGCTGGAAGTCGGCCAGGATGTGGTCGATGCGGTCGCTGCGTGCCGTGCGCGTGGCGGTCGGGTGATTGCGGTTGGCACCACCAGCGTGCGTTCGCTGGAAAGTGCGGCGCGCGATGGTGTGCTCAAGCCGTTCAGTGGCGACACCGACATCTTTATCTATCCGGGCCGGCCGTTTCATGTGGTCGATGCCCTGGTGACCAATTTCCATTTGCCGGAATCCACGCTGTTGATGCTGGTTTCGGCGTTTGCCGGTTATCCCGAAACCATGGCCGCCTACAAGGCCGCCGTGGAAAACGGCTACCGCTTTTTCAGTTACGGGGATGCGATGTTCATCACCCGCAATCCCGCTCCAACTGCCCCTGAACAGACAGGCCCAGAGGAAACAGAATGAGTCGCGAATGTCGAATGTCCTTTGAGCTGCTGGCCACCGATGGCAAGGCTCGTCGTGGTCGCCTGACCTTTCCCCGTGGCACCGTCGAGACCCCGGCGTTCATGCCGGTCGGCACCTATGGCACGGTCAAGGGCATGCTGCCGCGCGACATCGTCGCCACGGGCGCGGAAATCATTCTGGGCAACACCTTTCACCTGTGGTTGCGTCCCGGCACTCAAGTGATCAAAGAGCACGGCGACCTGCACGATTTCATGCAGTGGAAAGGCCCGATCCTCACCGACTCCGGCGGCTTCCAGGTGTTCAGCCTCGGCGCGATGCGCAAGATCAAGGAGGAGGGCGTGACCTTCGCTTCTCCGGTCGACGGCGCCAAAGTGTTTATGGGCCCGGAAGAGTCGATGCAGGTGCAGCGCGATCTCGGTTCCGACATTGTGATGATCTTCGACGAATGCACGCCGTATCCGGCTGACGAAGACGTCGCGCGGGTATCGATGGAGCTGTCGCTGCGCTGGGCGCAGCGTTCGAAGAATGCCCACGGTGACAACACCGCAGCGCTGTTCGGCATCGTTCAGGGCGGCATGCATGAAAACCTGCGCATGCGCTCGCTCGAAGGCCTCGACAAGATCGGCTTCGACGGCCTCGCCATCGGCGGTCTGTCGGTGGGCGAACCGAAGCACGAAATGATCAAGGTGCTGGATTATCTGCCGGGCCAGATGCCCGCTGACAAACCTCGTTACCTTATGGGCGTTGGCAAACCGGAAGATCTGGTTGAGGGTGTGCGCCGCGGGGTGGACATGTTCGATTGCGTGATGCCAACCCGTAATGCCCGCAATGGGCATCTGTTCATCGATACCGGTGTGCTGAAGATCCGTAACGCGTTCCATCGCCATGATGAATCGCCGCTGGATCCGACCTGCGATTGCTACACCTGCCAGAACTTCTCGCGCGCTTATCTGCATCACCTGGACAAGTGCGGCGAAATGCTCGGCAGCATGCTCAATACCATCCATAACTTGCGCCATTATCAGGTGCTGATGGCTGGTTTGCGCGAGGCTATTCAACAGGGTACATTGGCCGCCTTTGTCGATGCCTTCTACGCCAAACGCGGACTTCCCGTCCCGCCTTTGGACTGAGTTTTCTGACCCCAAGATTCAACATTTGCAACTGGAGTGCTAAATGAGCTTTTTTATCTCTAACGCCATGGCTGACGCAGCTGCACCGGCTGCTGCAAGCCCAATGGGCGGCGGCTTCGAGTGGATTTTCCTGGTCGGCTTCCTGGTCATCTTCTACCTGATGATCTGGCGTCCACAAGCCAAGCGCGCCAAAGAGCAGAAGAACCTGCTGAGCAGCCTGCAGAAGGGCGACGAAGTCGTGACCACTGGCGGCATCGCCGGCAAGATCACCAAGGTTGCCGATGATTTCGTGGTTCTGGAAGTTTCCGACACCGTGGAAATGAAGTTCCAGAAAGGCGCCATCGCCGCCACGCTGCCAAAAGGCACGCTGAAAGCGATCTAAGAGCAACAACTTCTACTCAATCGACGGGGCGCGCAAGGCGCCCCGCGTTCATAACGGGCGGCGTGATGCTGAACAAATACCCTCTGTGGAAATACATTCTGATCCTGGCGGTGCTGGCGATCGGTCTGATTTATTCCGCTCCCAATCTTTACCCCGATGACCCGGCGATTCAGATCAGCGGCGCCAGCACGGCTCTGCAGGTCAATGACGCCGATCTGGCTCGCGTCAGCACAGCGCTGAAAGAGTCCGGCATCAACGTCAAGGCGGCAACGCTGACGGCGGGCGGCAAGGGCGGTCTGATCCGTCTGAGCAAGGCTGAAGACCAGCTGCCGGCCAAGGACGTAGTACGCAAGGCATTGGGTGATGACTACGTCGTCGCGCTGAACCTGGCACAGACCACTCCGCAATGGCTGCGCAACCTCGGTGCGCACCCGATGAAGCTGGGTCTGGACTTGTCCGGTGGTGTGCACTTCCTGCTCGAAGTGGACATGGACAAAGCCCTCGATGCACGCCTGAAAGTCTACGAAGGCGACGTCAAGAGCCTGCTGCGCAAAGAGAAGCTGCGCTATCGCAGCCTGCCGCAATTGGGCGGTGCCATTCAGTTGGGCTTCAGCGATGAAGATTCCCGCGAACAGGCCCGTGCGCTGATCCGCAAGAATTTCAACGATTTCGACATTGTTCCGGCCGATCTCAACGGTCAACCGGTGCTGCGTCTGGCGATGACCCCGGCCAAGCTGGCGGAAATCCGTGAATACTCCATCAAGCAGAACCTGACCACGGTACGTAACCGCGTCAACGAGCTGGGTGTTGCCGAACCGATCGTGCAGCGTCAGGGCGCCAACCGCATCGTGGTTGAGCTGCCGGGCGTGCAGGACACTGCCGAAGCCAAGCGTATCCTCGGCAAGACGGCCAACCTCGAGTTCCGTCTGGCCGCCGAGCCGGGCGCTTCGAAAGCCACTTCCGAGTCGTTCGAATTCCGCGAAGGCAACCGTCCGCCAGCGCAGATCGAGCGTGGTCTGATCATCACCGGTGACCAGGTCACCGACGCCAAGGCCGGTTTCGGCGAGCACGGCACGCCTGAAGTGAACATCCGTCTGGATGGTCACGGTGGCGAGCTGATGAGCCGCGCGACGCGTTCCAACGTCGGTCGCAGCATGGCGGTGATCTTCATCGAACAGCGTCCGGTCACCACTTACACCAAGCAAGTGGTTGATGGCGTCGAGAAAGACGTTGCGGTGCAGACGTTCAAGGAAGAGAAGAAGATCATCAGCCTGGCGACCATTCAGTCGCCGCTGGGTGCGCAGTTCCGCATCACTGGCCTGAACGGTCAGGGCGAGTCGTCCGAGCTGGCGCTGCTGCTGCGTGCCGGTGGTCTGGCTGCACCGATGTACTTCGCTGAAGAGCGCACAATCGGTCCGAGCCTGGGTGCTGACAACATCACCAAAGGTATCGATGCTTCCCTGTGGGGCATGCTGTTCGTATCGCTGTTCATCATCGCCATCTACCGCTTCTTCGGCGTCATCGCCACCGTCGCGCTGGCGGTGAACATGGTGCTGCTGCTGGCATTGATGTCGCTGTTGGGCGCCACGCTGACCCTGCCGGGTATCGCCGGTATCGTCCTGACCATGGGTATGGCGGTCGACGCCAATGTACTGATCTTCTCGCGGATTCGTGAAGAGATCGCCGCCGGCATGACTGTGCAGCGGGCAATCAACGAAGGCTTCGGCCGGGCATTTACTGCGATTCTCGATGCCAACCTGACCACCTTGCTGGTCGGCGGCATTCTCTTCGCCATGGGCACCGGCCCGGTGAAGGGTTTCGCAGTGACCATGTCCCTCGGGATCTTTACCTCGATGTTCACGGCCATCATGGTGACCCGCGCAATGGTCAACCTGATCTTTGGCGGGCGTGACTTCAAGAAGTTGTGGATTTAAGGGGCTGCCATGTTACGTACAATCAACTTCATGGGCGTTCGCAACTTCGCGTTCGGCGTCACCGTGTTGCTTACCGTCATTGCCTTGTTCAGTGTCGCCACCAAGGGCATGAACTGGGGTCTGGACTTCACCGGCGGTACGCTCATCGAGCTGACCTACGAGCGTCCGGCCGATGTCACCAAGGTGCGCGAGCAACTGGCGACTTCCGGTTATCACGAAGCTGTGGTGCAGAACTTCGGCGCCACTACTGACTTGCTGGTGCGCATGCCGGGTGAAGACCCGCAGCTGGGCCATCAGGTCGCAGACGCATTGCAGAAGGTCGGCGGCGACAACCCGGCGACGGTCAAGCGCGTCGAGTTCGTCGGCCCGCAGGTCGGTGAAGAACTGCGCGACCAGGGCGGCCTCGGCATGCTGCTGGCGCTCGGCGGCATCCTGATCTACCTGGCGTTCCGCTTTCAGTGGAAGTTTGCGGTCGGCGCCATTGTGTCGCTGATCCACGACGTGATCGTGACCGTGGGTATCCTCTCGTACTTCCAGATCACCTTCGATCTGACGGTGCTGGCGGCGGTGCTGGCGATCATCGGTTATTCGCTGAACGACACCATCGTGGTTTTCGACCGGGTACGTGAGAACTTCCGTGTGCTGCGCAAGGCGACGCTGATCGAGAACATCAACATCTCGACCACCCAGACCCTGCTGCGCACCATGGCGACGTCGATCTCCACGCTGCTGGCCATCGCGGCACTGTTGTTCTTCGGCGGCGACAACCTGTTCGGCTTCTCCATCGCGCTGTTCATCGGTGTACTGGCGGGCACCTACTCGTCGATCTACATCGCCAACGTGGTGCTGATCTGGCTGAACCTGACCACCGAGGATCTGATTCCTCCGGCCAACACCGAGAAGGAAGTCGACGACCGTCCATAACGGCCAGCGATTTCCCGGCTGTCAGCCAACAAAAGGCGCGAGTTGAACTCGCGCCTTTTTTTGTGCTCCAAGGCTGGGAGAAGCGCGGGCGCGTCCCGCATGTGATGGTCAGGAGGTTCATGTGAACAAGTCGTTGCTGGTTGGTGCGGTATTGGGTGCTGTCGGTGTCACAGCCGGGGGTGCTGTTGCCACCTACAGCCTGGTTAAAAGCGGCCCTGAGTATGCGCAAGTATTAGCCGTTGAGCCGGTCAAGACACAGATCAAGACTCCACGTGAAGTATGCAAGGATGTAACCGTGACCCGGCAGGCGCCGGTCAAGGATCAACACCAGATTCTCGGCACGGCGATCGGTGCCGTAGCCGGTGGTTTGTTGGGTAATCAGGTGGGCGGCGGTACCGGCAAGAAGATTGCCACCGTGGCCGGTGCAGTTGGCGGCGGTTATGCCGGTAACAAGGTGCAGGAAGGTATGCAGAACCGCGACACCTACACCACCACGCAAACCCGTTGCAACACGGTCAATGACATCAGCGACAAGGTCGTCGGCTACGACGTGCGTTACTCGCTCGATGGCAAGGAAGGCAAAGTGCGGATGGATCGCGATCCGGGCAACCAGATTCCGGTCGACAAGGAAGGCAAGCTGATCCTGTCGCAGAATGAGCCGGGACAGTAAGGCTCCACAGTTGTGAAAAGAAGCACCCTGCGGGGTGCTTTTTTTGTACCCGCGACTCAGGGCAGCGCGCGATTCTCACCTGTGGGAGCGAGCCTGCTCGCGAATACGGTCTAACAGTGGATATTTTCTTTGCTGACACGCCCCATTCGCGAGCAGGGAATTGTGCTGTTTAGGATCGCAGGCATAAAAAAAGCACCCCGGAGGGTGCTTTTTGGTTTCGCGGAAAGCTTAGCGCTTCAGCGAAGCCGGCAGGTGCGGCTGGATCGCCGTCAGCACTGCCTTGAAGCATTTGGTGTTGCCGGCAACGATGTGGCCTTTCTCAAGGAAGTCGTGACCACCGGTGAAGTCGCTCACCAGGCCGCCGGCTTCTTGAATCAGCAGGGCGCCTGCAGCCATGTCCCACTCGGACAGGCCCGACTCCCAGAACGCATCGAAACGACCGGCAGCCACGTAAGCCAGGTCCAGGCTCGCCGAACCGGCGCGGCGGATGCCGGCAGTCTGGCCAACCAGGGCGCGGAACATGCCCAGGTAGTTGTCGAGGTTGTCCATCTGATCGTCACGGAACGGGAAGCCTGTGCCGAGCAGGGCGCCGTCGAGGCTGGTGCGACCACTGACGCGCAGACGACGACCGTTCAGTTGAGCGCCGCGACCACGGCTGGCGGTGAATTCTTCCTGGCGAACCGGGTCCAGAACCACTGCGTGCTCCAGGCGGCCACGATATTTGCAGGCAATGCTCACTGCAAAGTGCGGAATGCCACGGAGGAAGTTGGTGGTGCCGTCCAGCGGATCGATGATCCACAGGTACTCTTCGCCTTCGATGCCGGTGCCAGCGTGCAGGCCGGTTTCTTCACCCTGAATCGAGTGATTCGGGTAAGCCTTGCGCAGGGCATCGATGATTTTCTGTTCAGCGGCGCGATCGACCTCGGATACATAATCCTTGGCGTCTTTTTCGTCGACCTTGATGGTATCCAGGCGCTCGATGGAGCGGAAGATCAGTTCACTGGCGCTGCGGGCGGCGCGCAGCGCGATATTCAGCATGGGCTGCATGGATGTGTCACCTAAGGTTGTTAAAGAAAGCCGCGCATTCTATCAGAACTTTTCTTCAGGTGAAGGACGCTGTTCGCTTTCATAGCTTAACGGTAGGCTGTTCTGTAAGATTTGCCCCCCTTTCCTGTGTCCGAGAGCGCCTCCCTTGCTGCAGAACATTCGTGTCGTCCTGGTCAACACCAGCCACCCCGGCAACATCGGCGGGGCCGCGCGCGCCATGAAAAACATGGGTCTGTCGCGACTGGTGCTGGTCGATCCGCGGGTCTTCCCGCACCACGAGGCCGATGCCCGCGCCTCCGGTGCCGGTGACATCCTTGAAAACGCGCAAGTCGTCGCCACCTTGGAAGATGCTCTGGTCGGCTGCAATCTGGTGCTCGGCACCAGCGCCCGCGACCGGCGTATTCCCTGGCCGCTGCTGGATCCGCGCGAATGCGGTAACAAAGTGGTCGAGGAAGCCGGGCAGGGCGCCGAGATTGCTTTGGTGTTCGGCCGTGAAGATTCCGGCCTGACCAACGAAGAGCTGCAGCGATGTCACTTTCACGTACACATCCCTTCCGACCCGACGTTCAGTTCGCTGAACCTCGGGGCGGCGGTGCAGGTGTTGAGTTATGAAGTGCGCATGGCCTGGCTGGCCGCACAGGGTCAGCCGAGCAAGGTCGAGAAAGAAGAAGTGGCCTCGGTGAAAAGCGCCGAGCTGGCGACCATGGATGAGCTGGAGCGATTCTATGAGCACCTGGAGCAGACGCTGGTCGCCATCGAATTCCTCGATCCGGAAAAGCCACGGCACTTGATGGCGCGCCTGCGCCGGTTGTACGGACGCAGCTCGGTCAGCCGGGCGGAAATGAATATTTTGCGTGGCATCCTCACGGAAACCCAGAAAGCGGCCCGTGGCGAGCTTCTAAAGCGGAAGGATTGAATGATGTTTGAGCGTTTGCGTGAAGATATCCAGAGCGTATTCCATCGAGACCCGGCGGCACGTAACGCTTTTGAAGTCCTGACCTGCTACCCCGGCATGCATGCGATCTGGATTCATCGACTGGCCGGCATGCTCTGGCGCAACGAATTGAAGTGGCTGGCGCGGCTGGTGTCGAACTTCGGTCGCTGGCTGACCGGGATCGAGATTCATCCGGGCGCCAAGGTCGGTCGGCGTTTCTTCATCGATCACGGCATGGGCATCGTCATTGGTGAAACCGCCGAGATCGGCGACGACGTCACCATCTATCAAGGCGTGACCCTCGGCGGCACCAGTTGGAACAAAGGCAAGCGTCACCCGACGTTGGGTGATGGCGTGGTGGTCGGCGCTGGCGCCAAGGTGCTTGGCCCGTTCACGGTGGGTGCCGGCGCCAAAGTCGGTTCCAATGCTGTGGTCACCAAAGAAGTGCCACCGGGCGCCACTGTAGTGGGGATTCCGGGGCGGATCATCGTCAAGACCGATGAAGAGCAGGACGCCAAGCGCAAAGCCATGGCGGAAAAGATCGGTTTCGACGCCTACGGTGTCAGCGAAGACATGCCTGACCCGGTGGCTCGCGCCATCGGCCAGTTGCTCGATCATCTGCAAGCAGTGGACGGGCGCCTGGAAGGCATGTGCGGCGCGCTGAAGGATCTGGGCAGCAATTACTGTGCGAAAGATCTGCCTGAACTGCGTGAAGAAGACTTCGCTTGCGTCAAAGGCAAGGACGAATCGAAAGCCGGCTGAACCGCGGCGCTGCTTTTCGCGAGCAGGCTCGCTCCCACAAGAGCAATGCATTCCAATGTGGGAGCGAGCCTGCTCGCGAAGAACGATCACGCGGTTCCGCTGGCTGTCCGCAGCCCGTCTTTGCTATAGTGCGCGCGCTCTTTTGCGGGTAAACCCGACTAAAGCACTAGGTCTTATAGTTGACTTAAATGCTCGGGAATTGCATACTCCCGCCCATTCCGAACTCCGTGGTAACTGTCCATGCGACTGACTACAAAAGGCCGATACGCCGTGACCGCCATGCTTGACCTGGCGTTGCACGCGCAGCACGGGCCGGTGTCTCTGGCCGATATCTCCGAGCGCCAAGGCATCTCCCTGTCCTACCTCGAGCAGCTGTTTGCCAAGCTGCGCCGCAGCAACCTGGTTTCCAGCGTTCGCGGTCCGGGTGGTGGCTACCAGTTGTCCCGCGACATGCAGGGCATCCAGGTCGCCCAGGTGATCGATGCGGTGAACGAATCGGTCGATGCCACCAAGTGCCAGGGCCAGGGCGATTGCCATTCCGGCGATACCTGCCTGACCCATCATCTGTGGTGCGATTTGAGCCTGCAGATTCACGAATTTCTGAGCGGTATCAGCTTGGCCGACCTTGTGACTCGCCGTGAGGTACAAGAAGTGGCCCAGCGTCAGGACCAGCGCCGTTGCAGCAGCAAGGCGCCACGCCTGGACAAGATTGAAGCGTCCGCCGTCGAATGACAGCCGAAGAGCTACCCGCGGCACGCCAGCCCTGATTTAGGAGATAGTCCATGAAATTGCCGATTTACCTTGATTACTCTGCAACCACCCCGGTTGATCCGCGCGTTGCGCAGAAAATGAGTGAATGCCTGCTGGTCGACGGAAACTTCGGTAACCCGGCGTCCCGTTCCCACGTGTTCGGCTGGAAGGCTGAAGAGTCCGTCGAAAACGCTCGTCGTCAGGTGGCCGATCTGGTCAATGCCGACCCGCGCGAAATCGTCTGGACCTCCGGTGCCACCGAATCCGACAACCTGGCGATCAAGGGCGCGGCACATTTCTACGCCTCCAAGGGCAAGCACCTGATCACCAGCAAGATCGAGCACAAGGCAGTCCTCGACACCATGCGCCAGCTGGAGCGTGAAGGCTTCGAAGTGACCTACCTCGAGCCGACCGAAGACGGTCTGATCACCCCGGCAATGATTGACGCCGCACTGCGCGAAGACACCATTCTGGTGTCGGTGATGCACGTCAACAACGAAATCGGCACCATCAACGACATCGCTGCCATCGGCGAGATGTTGCGCGCCAAAGGCGTGCTGTTCCATGTCGACGCGGCTCAGTCCACCGGCAAGGTCGAAATCGATCTGCAGAAGCTGAAAGTCGACATGATGTCGTTCTCCGCCCACAAGACTTATGGCCCTAAAGGCATCGGCGCGCTGTACGTCAGCCGCAAGCCGCGTGTGCGCATCGAAGCGACCATGCACGGCGGCGGTCACGAGCGCGGCATGCGTTCCGGCACCCTGGCGACCCACCAGATCGTCGGCATGGGCGAAGCGTTCCGCGTAGCCAAGGAAGACATGGCCGCTGAAAACGTGCGCATCAAAGCCTTGAGCGATCGCTTCTACAAGCAGGTCGAGCACCTGGAAGAGCTGTACGTCAACGGCAGCCTGACCGCCCGCGTACCGCACAACCTGAACCTGAGCTTCAACTACGTTGAAGGCGAGTCGCTGATCATGGCGCTCAAGGATCTGGCGGTATCGTCCGGTTCGGCCTGCACCTCGGCGTCGCTGGAGCCTTCGTACGTACTGCGCGCCCTGGGCCGCAACGACGAACTGGCACACAGCTCGATCCGCTTTACCTTCGGCCGTTTCACCACCGAAGAAGAAATCGACTACGCCGCGCAGAAAGTCTGCGAGGCCGTTACCAAGCTGCGCGCTCTGTCGCCGCTGTGGGACATGTACAAAGACGGCGTCGATATCTCGAAAATCGAGTGGGCGGCACACTAACTATAGAAGCCGCCGGATACAGATCCTGTAGCGACGCGGCGGTTAACGCAGCGCAGTTGCAGGGTCTCAAGAGCGGCCCTGATGAGTGAGGATTGAGAATCATGGCTTACAGCGAAAAGGTCATCGACCACTACGAAAACCCGCGCAACGTCGGCAAGATGAACGCGGAAGATCCTGATGTCGGCACCGGCATGGTCGGCGCTCCGGCGTGCGGCGACGTGATGCGTCTGCAGATCAAGGTCAACGATCAGGGCGTTATCGAAGACGCCAAGTTCAAGACCTACGGTTGCGGTTCGGCCATTGCCTCCAGCTCCCTCGCCACCGAGTGGATGAAGGGCAAGACCCTGGACGAAGCCGAAACCATCAAGAACACTCAGCTGGCCGAAGAACTGGCCCTGCCGCCAGTGAAAATCCACTGCTCCGTGCTCGCTGAAGACGCTATCAAAGCGGCTGTTCGCGATTACAAGCAGAAGAAAGGCTTGATCTGAATTTCAAGATTCGGCGACGAGTAAGGAGTCAACGATGGCTATCAGCATGACAGAAGCGGCTGCTCGACACGTGCGGCGCTCCCTCGACGGGCGCGGCAAAGGTGAAGGGATTCGTCTGGGTGTTCGCACCACAGGCTGTTCCGGCCTTGCCTACGTGCTGGAGTTTGTCGACGAGGTGGTGGCGGAAGATCAGGTGTTCGAGAGTCACGGCGAAAAAGTGATCATCGACCCGAAAAGCCTGGCCTACCTGGACGGCACCGAGCTCGACTTCGTCAAGGAAGGGTTGAACGAAGGCTTCAAGTTCAACAACCCCAACGTGCGCGGTGAATGTGGCTGCGGCGAAAGCTTCAACATCTGAGGCTGGTCGTGGGTATTCCTTGTCATTTCGCTTTATTCGAGCTGCAACCGAGCTTCCGCCTGGACCTCGAGCAGTTGGCCACGCGCTACCGTGAGTTGGCGCGCGGCGTCCATCCTGACCGCTTTGCCGACGCTTCCGAGCGCGAGCAGCGCTCGGCACTCGAGCAATCGGCGCGGCTCAACGACGCCTATCAGACGCTCAAGAGCCCGGCCCAGCGCGCACGCTACCTGCTGAAAATCAGCGGGCATGAAGTGCCGATGGAAGTCACCGTCCACGATCCCGAGTTTCTTCTGCAGCAGATGCAATGGCGCGAAGAGCTCGAAGATCTGCAGGACAGTGCCGACCTCGACGGTGTCGCGGTATTCAAGCGTCGTTTGAAGGCGGCTCAGGAACAGCTCAACGAAAGCTTCGCAGCCTGTTGGGATGATGCAGCGCAACGTGAACAGGCCGAACGCCTGATGCGGCGCATGCAGTTCCTCGACAAGCTCACCTACGAAGTGCGCCAGCTGGAAGAGCGCCTCGACGATTAACCCAGTGCTGCCCTGATTGCACGCTGACAGACAGACAAGACCTGATCACCATGGCTCTACTGCAGATCGCCGAACCCGGCCAAAGTCCTCAACCGCACCAGCGCCGTCTGGCTGTGGGCATCGACTTGGGTACTACCAATTCGCTGGTCGCTGCGCTGCGCAGTGGTCTTTCCGAACCGCTGGCCGACGCCAACGGGCAGGTCATCCTGCCGTCCGCCGTGCGTTATCACGCCGACCGCGTCGAAGTCGGTGAGTCCGCCAAGCTGGCGGCATCCTCCGATCCTCTTAACACCGTGCTCTCGGTCAAGCGCTTGATGGGTCGTGGTCTGTCCGACGTCAAGCAATTGGGCGAGCAACTGCCGTACCGCTTTGTCGGCGGCGAATCGCACATGCCGTTCATCGACACCGTGCAAGGCCCGAAAAGCCCGGTTGAAGTCTCCGCCGATATCCTCAAGGTCCTGCGTCAGCGCGCTGAAGCGACCTTGGGTGGCGAACTGGTTGGCGCGGTAATCACCGTTCCTGCCTACTTCGACGATGCGCAGCGTCAGGCCACCAAAGATGCGGCCAAACTCGCCGGTCTGAACGTGTTGCGTCTGCTCAATGAGCCGACCGCTGCTGCTGTGGCGTATGGTCTGGATCAACATGCTGAAGGCCTGGTTGCAATTTATGACCTTGGTGGCGGTACCTTCGATATTTCCATTCTGCGTCTGACTGGCGGCGTTTTCGAAGTTCTGGCCACTGGCGGCGACAGCGCGCTGGGCGGCGATGACTTCGATCATGCGATTGCCGGCTGGATCATCGATAGTGCTGGCCTGTCCGCCGATCTCGACCCGGGCGCGCAACGCAATCTGCTGCAAACCGCCTGCGCGGCCAAAGAAGCCCTGACCGATGCGGCCAGTGTGGAAGTGGCTTACGGCGACTGGAAAGCACAGCTGACCCGCGAAGCCTTCGATGCGCTGATCGAACCGATGGTCGCGCGCAGCCTGAAAGCCTGCCGCCGCGCCGTTCGCGATTCCGGTATCGAACTGGAAGACGTCCACGCCGTGGTCATGGTCGGCGGTTCGACCCGCGTGCCGCGCGTGCGTGAAGCCGTTGCCGAAGCCTTCGGTCGTCAGCCATTGACGGAAATCGACCCGGATCAAGTGGTGGCCATTGGGGCCGCGATCCAGGCCGACACCCTGGCTGGCAACAAGCGCGATGGCGGCGAACTGCTGCTGCTCGACGTGATTCCGCTGTCCCTGGGGCTGGAAACCATGGGCGGTCTGATGGAGAAGGTGATTCCGCGCAACACCACCATCCCCGTCGCGCGCGCTCAGGATTTCACCACGTATAAAGACGGCCAGTCGGCCATGGCGATCCACGTCTTGCAGGGCGAGCGCGAGCTGATCAGCGATTGCCGCTCTCTGGCACGGTTCGAATTACGCGGCATTCCGGCGATGGTGGCCGGTGCGGCGAAAATTCGCGTGACCTTCCAGGTCGACGCCGACGGTCTGCTCAGCGTGTCTGCCCGTGAATTGGGCTCGGGCGTTGAGGCGAGCATTCAGGTCAAACCTTCCTATGGTCTGACCGATGGCGAAATCGCCAAGATGCTCAAGGATTCGTTCCAGCACGCCAATGACGACAAGGTCGCCCGCGTTCTGCGTGAGCAGCAAGTCGATGCCCAGCGCCTGCTCGAAGCGGTGCAGGGCGCGCTGGAGGCCGATGGCGAGCGATTGCTCGACGCCGAAGAGCGCATGGTCATCGAACTGCAAATGCAGGAACTGGCCGAACTGATGAAAGGTACCGATGGCTACGCCATCGAGCAGCAGACCAAGCGTCTGTCGCAAGTGACCGATGCTTTTGCTGCCCGCCGCATGGATCTGACGGTGAAAGCCGCTCTGTCGGGGCGCAACCTGAATGAAATCGAGGATATCTGATGCCGCAGGTCATTTTTCTGCCCCACGAGAAGTTCTGCCCTGAAGGCATGGTGGTCGAGGCTGCGCCCGGCACATCGATTCTCGAACTGGCCCACGAGCACCATATCGAGATGGAAAGCGCGTGCGGCGGCGTCTGCGCCTGCACCACCTGCCACTGCATCATCCGCGAGGGTTTTGACTCGCTGGAAGAGGCTGACGAGCTGGAAGAGGACTTCCTCGACCGTGCCTGGGGCCTTGAGGCGCAATCGCGTCTGGCTTGCCAGGCCATCGTCGGTGAGGAAGACCTCACCGTCGAGATTCCGAAATATTCGCTTAACCATGCGGCCGAAGCGCCGCACTGACTGGTAAGACTGTCATGAGCTACGGTTGGAATGATGTTCAACGCATTGCAGAAGAGCTGGCCGAGGCCCACGAGGGGCTCGATCCATACTCTGTAGGTTTTGTCCGTCTGCAGCAGATGATCCTTGAGCTGCCTGACTTCGATGCTACTTCTGGCCGGGTCGGCGAGAGGGTGCTTGAAGCGGTTCAGGAGCTTTGGGCCGCAGAATTGGACTGATCGTCTCGCAGGTTAGGCAATACCCAAGAACCCGCGTATAATTCGCGGGTTTAATTTTTCGCAAATTACCGTTTCTGGAGTTACACCATGGCTGTTCAACGTACTTTCTCCATCATCAAGCCTGACGCCGTTGCTAAAAACGTGATCGGCAAGATCACCACTCGCTTCGAAGACGCTGGCCTGCGCGTTGTAGCTTCGAAACTGAAGCAACTGTCCAAAGCCGAAGCCGAAGGCTTCTACGCTGAGCACAGCGAGCGCGGTTTCTTCGGTGACCTGGTTGCTTTCATGACTTCCGGTCCGGTTGTCGTTCAGGTTCTGGAAGGTGAAAACGCTATCGCTCGCAACCGTGAGCTGATGGGCGCTACCAACCCTAAAGAAGCTGCTGCCGGCACCATCCGTGCTGACTTCGCTGAATCGATCGACGCCAACGCCGTTCACGGTTCGGACTCCGAAGCTGCTGCCGCTCGCGAAATCGCTTACTTCTTCGCAGCTACTGAAGTAACCACTCGCTAAGCATTGCTTGCAGAGTGAAGGTGAATCCATGACTACATCGACTGTTAAAACAAACCTGCTGGGTCTGACCCAGCCGGAAATGGAAAAATTCTTCGACTCAATCGGGGAGAAGCGTTTCCGTGCCGGTCAGGTAATGAAATGGATTCACCACTTTGGCGTCGATGATTTCGACGCCATGACGAACGTCAGCAAAGCCTTGCGCGACAAGCTCAAGGCCATTGCTGAAGTGCGTGGTCCGGAAGTGGTCAGCGAGGACATCTCCAGCGACGGCACCCGTAAATGGGTGGTGCGCGTGGCGTCCGGCAGCTGCGTCGAGACCGTGTACATTCCCCAGGGCAAACGCGGCACCTTGTGCGTTTCGTCCCAGGCAGGCTGTGCCCTGGATTGCAGTTTCTGCTCCACCGGCAAGCAAGGCTTCAACAGCAACCTCACCGCCGCCGAAGTCATCGGTCAGGTGTGGATTGCCAACAAATCTTTCGGCAGCGTCCCGGCCACCGTCGACCGCGCCATCACCAACGTGGTGATGATGGGCATGGGCGAGCCGTTGCTGAACTTCGACAACGTCGTCGCCGCCATGCATCTGATGATGGATGACCTCGGCTACGGGATCTCCAAGCGCCGCGTGACCCTGTCCACCTCGGGTGTGGTGCCGATGATCGATGAGCTGGCCAAGCACATCGACGTATCCCTGGCGTTGTCCCTGCATGCACCGAATGACGCATTGCGTAACCAATTGGTGCCGATCAACAAGAAATATCCGCTTAAGATGCTGCTCGAGTCGTGCCAGCGCTACATGTCCGCCCTTGGCGAGAAACGTGTGCTGACCATCGAGTACACCTTGCTCAAGGACGTCAACGACAAGCTTGAGCACGCAGTGGAAATGATCGAGCTGCTTAAAGACATCCCGTGCAAGATCAACCTGATCCCATTCAACCCGTTCCCGCACTCCGGGTACGAGCGGCCGAGCAACAATGCCATCCGCCGCTTCCAGGATCAGTTGCATCAGGCCGGTTTCAACGTCACCGTGCGCACCACCCGTGGTGAAGACATCGACGCCGCATGTGGTCAATTGGTAGGGCAGGTGCTGGATCGCACCCGTCGCAGCGAACGTTACATCGCCGTGCGCGAGTTGAGCGCCGACAGCGATCTGGCACAGAACGCCGCGAACACTAACTAAGAGAGGATCTCTATGTCCCTGCGCTTTGCGCTGCTGTTGCTGTTGGCCAGCCTGTGCGCTGGCTGTGTCCTGTCGGGTGACTACAACCCGATGAAGACCAGCAAGGGCCGCGATGAAGCGCGGGCTGCCTACGTGCAGCTGGGGCTGGGCTACCTGCAGCAGGGCATGACCGAGCGCGCCAAGGTGCCGTTGAAGAAAGCGCTGGAGCTGGACGGTTCCGACCCTGACGCCAATGCGGCCCTCGGTCTGGTGTTTCAGGCCGAGATGGAGCCGGCACTTGCCGACGAGCACTTTCGCAAGGCCTTGTCCTCACGTCCCACCGATGCACGCATCCTCAACAACTACGGCAGTTTTCTCTACGAAGAACAGCGCTACAAGGAAGCCTACGAGCGTTTTGAACAAGCGGCCGCCGATACCCTGTATCCTGAGCGCTCGCGGGTCTTCGAAAACCTCGGCATGACCGCCGCCAAGCTTGGCCAGCGTGATCTGGCCCAGCAACAGCTGGAAAAAGCCCTGCGCCTGAATCGCCAACAACCACGCGCATTGCTGGAAATGGCTGAGTTGTCCTTCGAAGACAGGCATTATGTGCCCGCGCGTGACTATTACGACCGTTTCAGCCAGCTCACCGAACAAAATGCACGTAGTCTATTGCTCGGCGTTCGGCTGGCAAAAGTGTTTGAAGATCGCGACAAGGCAGCCAGTTACGGTCTGCAATTAAAACGACTCTATCCCGGTACGCCGGAATATCAGCAATACCTGTCGGAGCAATGATGAAAGCGGCGCATCCCGAAGTTGTAGCAGCGAATCGCGTAAATCCCGGTGAGACCCTGCGCCAGGCCCGCGAAAGCAATGGCTGGTCGCTGGCCGAAGTGGCCCTCAAGCTCAACCTCACCGTGACGTCCCTGAGCAATCTTGAAGCCGGCGCTTTCGACAAGCTGCCGGGGCATACCTTCGCTCGCGGTTACATTCGCGCCTATGCCAAATTGCTCGGCATGGACCAGACCGTTCTGGTTCAGCAATTCGACCAGTCCACCGGCACCGATTCCCAGGGCAGCAACGTTCACGCCCTCGGTCGTATCGAAGAGCCGGTGCGGGTTTCCCACACCATTTTGCGTATCGTCAGCCTGTTGCTGCTGATCGCGGTCATCGGCGGCGGTTTCGTCTGGTGGCAGGATCAGACCTCGCAGCGCACCCGCGATCTGACCAGCCTGGCGCCGGAACACGTCGAAGTCGAAGGCGCGGACGGCACCACGCAGATCCACCCGATCGACGAGCCGGAAGATCAGGCTGTCGCCGAAAATCAGGCCGACAGTTCGACAACGCTGGCCTTGCCGCAGTCGGAAACCAGTGCTGAATCGACCGGCGCCGAATCTGCTGCGCCAGCGACCGAGCCAGCTGCCCCGGCAGTTGCGCCAAGCGCACCGGCACAGACGCCTGCGCCAGTGGTGGCGGCTCCGGCCACTCCAGCGCCGAATGTCCCAGCGACACCTGCCCCGACCGCGCCGGTTGCTCAAGCGCCAAGCGCTGAAGCAGCTGCTCCGGTTGCCGGCGAAGGCCAGGTGCAGTTGCAGTTCACCGGCGATTGCTGGGCACAGGTGACCGATGGCCGTGGCAAAGTGATTTTCAGCGGCCTGAAGCATAAAGGCGACAGCGTGAGTGTTTCCGGCAAGCCGCCGCTCGCCGTACGTCTGGGCGTTGCCCGCGCGGCACAGGTCAGCTACAACGGCCAACCGGTCGATATCGCTCCGTTCACCAGTGGCGAGACTGCTCGCCTGAAGTTGGGTCAATAAGTCATGCACGGCGAATCTCCAATCAAACGTCGCGAATCGCGCAAGATCTGGGTCGGCAACGTACCGGTGGGCGGCGACGCGCCGATCGCTGTGCAGAGCATGACCAACAGCGACACCAATGACGTCGCCGCGACCGTGGCGCAGATCAATCGTCTGGAAGCCGCCGGCGTCGACATCGTTCGCGTCTCGGTACCGGACATGGACGCCGCCGAGGCGTTCGGCAAGATCAAGCAACTGGTCAAAGTGCCGTTGGTGGCTGACATCCACTTCGACTACAAAATCGCCTTGCGCGTGGCCGAACTGGGTGTGGACTGTCTGCGCATCAATCCGGGCAACATCGGTCGCGAAGACCGCGTGCGTGCCGTGGTCGATGCGGCGCGTGATCGCGGCATTCCGATCCGGATCGGCGTCAACGCCGGTTCCCTGGAAAAAGACCTGCAAAAGAAATACGGCGAGCCGACCCCGGCGGCACTGGTCGAATCCGCGCTGCGCCACGTTGAACACCTCGAACGCCTGAATTTCCAGGACTTCAAGGTCAGCGTGAAAGCCTCCGACGTGTTCATGGCCGTCGAAGCCTACCGCCTGCTGGCGAAAGAAATCGTTCAGCCGTTGCACTTGGGCATCACCGAAGCCGGCGGTTTGCGATCGGGCACGGTGAAATCCGCCGTGGGCCTAGGTATGCTGCTCGCCGAAGGGATTGGCGATACTATCCGCATCTCGCTGGCGGCCGACCCGGTCGAGGAAGTGAAGGTCGGTTACGACATTCTCAAGTCTTTGCATCTGCGTTCCCGTGGCATCAACTTCATCGCCTGCCCGAGCTGCTCGCGGCAGAACTTCGATGTGGTGAAAACCATGAACGAGCTGGAAGGGCGCCTTGAAGACCTGCTGGTGCCGCTGGATGTCGCGGTCATCGGTTGCGTGGTCAACGGCCCCGGCGAAGCCAAGGAAGCCCATATCGGCTTGACCGGCGGCACGCCAAACCTGATTTACATCGACGGCAAGCCGTCGCAGAAGCTGACGAATGACAATCTGGTGGACGAGCTGGAAAAGCTGATCCGCCAGAAAGCGGCCGAAAAGGTCGAAGCTGACGCTGCCGTTATCGCGCGCGGCTGATCGAACGAATTAAGGAAATTTTGTGAGCAAGTCTCTGCAAGCCATTCGTGGCATGAACGACATCCTGCCCGAACAGACCCCGCTGTGGCGTTATTTCGAAGGCACTGTGGCGCGTCTGCTGGATAACTACGGTTACAAGCAGATCCGCATGCCGATCGTCGAGTTCACCGAGCTGTTCAAGCGCTCGATCGGCGAAGTCACCGATATCGTCGAAAAAGAGATGTACACCTTCGAAGACCGCAACGGTGATTCCCTGACCCTGCGTCCGGAAGGTACTGCTGCGTGCGTGCGTGCCGTGCTTGAGCACGGCATCACCGGCGGTGGTCAGGTGCAGAAACTCTGGTACATCGGCCCGATGTTCCGCCACGAGCGTCCGCAAAAAGGCCGTTATCGCCAGTTCCACCAGATCGGTCTGGAAGTGTTCAACCTCGACGGTCCGGACATCGACGCCGAACTGATCATCATGACCTGGCGCCTGTGGGGCGAGCTGGGCATTCGTGATGCGGTCAAGCTCGAACTCAACAGCCTTGGCACCAGCGAATCCCGTGGTCGCTATCGTGAAGCGCTGGTCGAGTACCTCTCGGCGCACCACGACAAGCTCGATGAAGACAGCCAGCGTCGTCTGAAAACCAACCCGCTGCGCGTGCTCGACACGAAAAATGCCGACACTCAAGCGGTGTTGGTTGATGCGCCGAAAATGGCCGACTACCTCGACGACGAGTCCCGCGCTCACTTCGAAGGCCTGAAGGCGCGTCTGGATGCCGTCGGCATTCCTTACGTGCTCAACCCGAAACTGGTGCGTGGCCTCGATTACTACAGCAAAACCGTTTTCGAATGGGTCACCGACAAGCTCGGCGCCCAGGGCACCGTGTGCGCGGGCGGCCGTTACGACGGTCTGGTCGAGCAGATGGGCGGCAAGCCAACCCCGGGCGTCGGTTTCGCCATGGGCATCGAGCGTCTGGTATTGATGCTCGAAACCCTTGAGCAGATTCCGCAGGAAATTTCCCGTCAGGTCGACGTCTACCTCTGCGCCTTCGGTGAAGAAGCCGAGCTGGCCGGTCTGGCCCTGGCCGAACGGGTTCGCGATGAACTTCCAAACCTGCGCCTGCAAGTCAATGCCGGCGCCGGCAGTTTCAAAAGCCAGTTCAAGAAGGCCGACAAGAGCGGTGCGCTGTACGCATTGATCCTCGGTGACGACGAAATGGCCCAGCAAGTGGTAGGTTTCAAACCCCTGCGTGGCCAGGGCGAACAACAAAGCATTGCCTGGGATGCGCTTGCCGCTCACCTGGCCACCTGCGTCGTGCAGGGTTGAAGCTGTCTTAACAGCCGATTTAGCGATTAAGGAGTATTGGGGTGTCGAGTACCGAAGACGAACAGTTGGCGGATTTGAAGGACTGGTGGACACGCAACGGCAAACCTCTGGTCACCGGCGGCCTGTTGGCGCTGGTCATCGTGTTCGGCTGGCAGGCCTATCACAAGTACCAGAGCAACCAGTCGCAAGGCGCCTCGGTGCTCTATCAGCAATTGCTGGAAACCACGCTGACGCCTGACGGCAAGCCTGATGCCGCCCGCGTTGCGGACCTGGCCGGCAAGCTCAACAGCGAATACGGCGGTTCTGCCTATGCGCAATACGGCAGCCTGTTCGTCGCCAAAGTGGCGGTTGACAGCGGCAAGCTGGACGACGCGGCAACCGAACTCAAAGCCATCGTCGACAAACCGGCCAACCCGGCGCTGGGCGAAATCGCCCGTCAGCGTCTGGCGCAGGTGCTGGGCGCGCAGGACAAGGCCGAAGACGCCCTGAAACTGCTCGACGGCGATGCCGACAAAGCGTTCCTGGCCACTCGCGAAGAACTCAAGGGCGACCTGCTGGTGCGCTTGGGCCGTACCGATGACGCGAACAAGGCGTATCAAAAAGCCAAGGCGGCACTGTCGGATGAAGCGGCGGTCGGTGGCCTTCAAATCAAGCTCGACGACCTGGCCAAAGGGGATGCGTGACGTGATCCGTTGGAAGCATGCAGCATTGCTGGCTCTGGCCCTTCTGGCCGCGGGTTGCAGCAGCAACAGCAAGAAAGAATTGCCACCGGCCGAACTGACCGACTTCAAAGAAGAAGTCGTTCTGCAGAAGCAGTGGAGCCGCTCGATCGGTGACGGTCAGGGCGAAACCTACAACATGCTGGTGCCGGCGATCGACGGTGACACCATCTACGCCGCCGATGTGACTGGTGTGGTGATGGCGCTGGATCGCAGCAACGGCGACGTGAAGTGGGACCAGGATCTGGAACTGCCTGTCTCCGGCGCCGTCGGCGTGGGTTATGGTCTGGTACTGATCGGTACGCTGCGTGGCGAAGTCGTCGCTCTGGACACCAGCAACGGTGAAGAGAAGTGGCGTGCCCGCGTCAACAGTGAAGTGCTCGCGCCGCCGGCCAACAATGGCGACGTGGTCGTCGTGCAGACCCAGGACGATCGTCTGATCGGGCTGGACGCTGCCACCGGCAACCAGCGCTGGGTGTATGACAGCACCCCGGCGGTCCTGACCCTGCGTGGCACCAGTGCTCCGCTGGTCACCAACCGCCTGGCCGTAGCTGGCCTGTCGACCGGTAAAGTGGTCGCGCTGGACATCTCCAACGGCGTGCCGGTGTGGGAACAACGCATCGCCATTCCACAAGGTCGTTCGGAGCTGGAGCGCGTCGTCGACATCGACGGCGGTCTGCTGCTGTCGGGCGGCACGCTGTACGTGGCCAGCTATCAGGGTCGCGTTGCGGCACTGGACCTGGAAAGCGGTCGTCAACTGTGGCAGCGCGATGCGTCGAGCTACGCCGGTATCGCTCAGGGTTTCGGCAGCGTCTACGTGAGCCTGTCCTCGGGCACCGTTGAAGGCGTCGACGAGCGTTCGACCACCGCACTGTGGAGCAACGATTCGCTGGCTCGCCGTCAATTGTCGGCACCGGAAGTGTTCTCCAGCTACGTAGCTGTGGGTGACCTGGAAGGTTATCTGCATCTGCTGAGTCAGGTCGACGGTCGTTTCGTCGGCCGTGAGCGCATCGACAGCGACGGCCTGCGTGCTCGTCCGCTGGTGGTGGGCGACACGATTTATGTGTATGGCAACAGCGGCAAACTGGAAGCCCTGACCATCAAGTAACAACTATGCTTGGGGTTCATCCCCAAGCGGCCCTGCATCAGCAGGGTTTGCAGCGCCCCCGGGTGTTGCCCCGAGCACCAGCCGCTGCCTCGCAGCGGCTTTTGTATTTTCTGAAATAACGAAGTGGAGAGCCGCATGGTTCCCGTAATCGCCCTGGTGGGCCGACCGAACGTCGGCAAGTCCACCTTGTTCAACCGCCTGACCAGGACTCGTGACGCCATCGTCGGCGACCTGTCCGGTCTGACCCGTGATCGCCAGTACGGTGAGGCCAAGTGGCAAGGGCGTTCCTACATTCTGATCGACACCGGCGGTATCTCCGGTGACGAACATGGTATGGACGAAAAAATGGCCGAGCAGTCGCTGCTGGCCATCGAAGAAGCCGATGTGGTGCTGTTTCTGGTAGATGCCAAGGCCGGTTTTACCGCTGCCGACCAGATGATCGCCGAGCATTTGCGCAAACGTAACAAGCGTTCCCACGTGGTTGCCAACAAGGTCGACAACATCGACCCGGAAATGGCCCGTGCCGAATTCGCCCCGCTGGGCATGGGCCACGCGATCCCGATCGCCGGCGCCCACGGCCGTGGCATCACGCAACTGCTGGAAGCCGCCCTGAGCGAATTCCCGCGCGATGATGACGAGCCGGCTGAAGGCGAAGAGGAAGAAGTCGTTGCCGAAGGCGAGGAAGCCAAGCGCATTCCTGGTCCGAGCGAAAAAGACGGGATCAAGATCGCCATCATCGGTCGTCCGAACGTCGGCAAGTCGACCCTGGTCAACCGCATGCTTGGTGAGGACCGGGTCATCGTGTACGACCAGCCGGGCACCACCCGCGACAGCATCTACATTCCGTTCGAGCGCAATGAAGAGAAGTACACGCTGATCGACACCGCCGGTGTGCGCAAGCGCGGCAAGATCCACGAAGAAGTCGAAAAATTCTCCGTGGTCAAAACCCTGCAGGCGATCAAAGACGCCAACGTGGTGATCTTCGTGATGGACGCCCGCGAGGGTGTGGTCGATCACGACCTGAACCTGCTGGGCTTCGCGATCGAATCCGGTCGTGCGCTGGTCATCGCGATCAACAAGTGGGATGGCATGACGCCGAGCGAGCGCGACTTTGTGAAAGTCGAGCTGCAACGTCGTCTGTTCTTCGTCGACTACGCCGACATTCACTTCATCTCGGCGTTGCACGGCACGGGCGTGGGCAACCTCTACGCTTCGGTGCAGAACTCGTTCAAGTCCGCTGTTACCCGCTGGCCGACCAACCGTCTGACCCAGATTCTCGAAGATGCGGTGGGCGAGCACGCGCCGCCGATGGTCAACAACCGTCGGATCAAGCTGCGTTACGCTCACCTCGGTGGTGCGAACCCGCCGATCATCGTGATCCACGGTAACCAGATCGAGAAAGTGCCGAAGTCGTACGTGCGCTATCTGGAGAACACTTACCGTCGTGTACTCAAGCTGGTCGGTACGCCGATCCGCATCGAGTTCAAGGGCGGCGAGAACCCGTACGAAGGCAACAAGAACACGCTGACCGACCGCCAGGTCAACAAGAAGCGTCGCTTGATGTCGCACAACAAGAAAGCCAGCAAGAAGCGCCGCGACAAGAAGTGATCCGAGGCCCTGCACAATTTTGTGTGGGGCTTTTGTGGCGAGGGGATTTATCCCCGATGGGCTGCGCAGCAGCCCCAAAACCTGTGTCCGCGGTGTATCAGTCAAACCGCATTCAACGGGTTTGCGACTGCTTCGCAGCCGGAACGGGGATAAATCCCCTCGCCACAGGATTGGGTTTGTTCAATGAGAGAAGGGCGCCGTTTGGCGCCCTTTTTTTATGGGCGCCGGATGGGCTATCCTCGGGCTCTCCCGCGCCGTCGTCAGAGCCGGGTGTTGAGCAGAGAACCCCCGATGATCACCAGCAAGCTGCCGAATGTCGGCATCACTATTTTCACGCAGATGTCTCAGCTCGCGGCGCAGACCGGCGCGATCAACCTGTCCCAGGGTTTCCCGGATTTCGACGGCCCGCAGTCGTTGCGTGATGCGGTCGGGCGGCATATCGCCAGTGGCCATAACCAGTATTCGCCGATGACCGGTTTGCCGGCGTTGCGTCAGCAGATCGCGGCCAAGATCGCGCGCAGCTATGGCGTGACTGTCGATGCCGATCATGAAGTGACGGTAACGCCCGGTGCGACTCAGGCAATCTTCTGCGCGATTCAGGCAGTGATTCACAGAGGCGATGAAGTCATCGTCTTCGATCCATGCTACGACAGTTACGCACCGGCAACGGAGCTGGCGGGTGGTCGTTGCGTACATGTGCAACTGAATCCGGACGATTTCTCCATCGATTTCGATCAACTCGCAGCGGCCCTCAGTCCGCGGACGAAAATGATCGTCATCAACACCCCGCACAACCCCAGCGGCGCATTGATCAGCCGCGACGAGCTCGATCAACTGGCGGCGTTGATCCGTGATCGCGACATCTATCTGATCAGCGACGAAGTCTACGAACACCTGGTCTTCGACGGCGTGCCGCATGTCAGCGTGCTGGCCCATGAAGAGCTGTATCAGCGCGCGTTCGTGATCAGTTCGTTCGGCAAGACGTACCACGTCACCGGCTGGAAAACCGGCTATGTCGTCGCCCCGCCAGCGCTGACCGCCGAACTGCGCAAGGTGCATCAGTACGTCAGTTTCTGTGGCGTCACGCCGCTGCAATACGCGCTGGCCGATTACATGGCCGAGCACCCGGAGCACGTTGAAGAGCTGCCGGGTTTCTATCAGGCCAAGCGCGATCTGTTCTGCGATCTGCTCGCGCCGTCGCGCTTCAGTTTTACCCGGGTCACTGGCACCTATTTCCAATTGGTCGATTATTCGCAGATCCGTCCGGATCTGAACGATGTTGAGATGGCCATGTGGATGACTCGCGAGCATGGTGTCGCGAGCATTCCGGTGTCGGTGTTCTACCAGAATCCACCGCAAGGCCAGCGCCTCATACGCCTGTGCTTTGCCAAACGCGAGGAGACGCTGCGTGAAGCGGCGGCGAAACTATGCGTGATCTGAGTGCATTGCCAGACCTGACCCTGGCGCTGATCCAGACCAGCCTGGCCTGGCACGACCGCCGGGCCAACCTCGAGCACTTCGAGTTGTTGCTGGAACAGGCCCGGGGCGCCGATCTGATCATCCTGCCGGAGATGTTCACCACCGGATTCTCGATGGAATCGGAAACCCTCGCCGAAGCCGAAAACGGCCCGAGCAGCAAATGGCTGCGGGCGCAGGCAGCGAAGTTCGATGCGGTCATCACTGGCAGCGTGATCATACAGGCGGCTGACGGCAGCCATCGCAACCGCTTGCTGTGGGCGCGGCCGGACGGTGAAGTGCTGCATTACGACAAGCGTCACCTGTTTCGTATGGCCGGCGAGCACAATCATTACACGCCGGGCGAGCGTCAGGTGCAGTTCGAGCTCAAGGGTTGGCGGATTCGTCCGCTGATCTGCTACGACCTGCGTTTCCCGGTGTGGAGCCGCGACGCGCAGGACACCGATCTGCTGCTGTACACCGCCAATTGGCCGGGCGCAAGGCGTCTGCACTGGAACCGCCTGCTGCCGGCACGAGCGATTGAAAATCTCTGCTACGTGGCAGCGGTAAATCGGGTGGGCAGCGATGGCAAAGGCTTCGCGTATACCGGCGACAGTCAGGTGCTGGATTTCCAGGGCGAGACGTTGCTGGCGGCGGGGGAGGCGGATGGCGTGTTCAAGGTGATTGTGGAAGCGGCGCCGTTGGCGGCGTATCGCGAGCGCTTTCCGGCGAACCTGGATGCCGACACTTTCGAGTTCACCTGATACTCCCAGCGCCTGTCAGGACGCCTTCGCGAGCAGGCTCGCTCCCACAGGGAAATGCATTCCAAATGTGGGAGCGAGCCTGCTCGCGAAGGGGCCATAAAAGTCAGCCAGAAACCTGTAGGCAAAAAAAGGCCCCGGAGCTCACACTCCGGGGCCTTCGCATTTCAGCAGTCGGATTACGCCGCTTTCGCCTCTGGCTGGCTCAGCGAGCGGTTCAGCGCGCTGAACAGTGCCTTGAAACTCGCCGTGGTGATGTTTTCATCGATACCCACGCCGTGCACTGCACGTTCACCGTTCACCCGCAGTTCGATGTAGGCCGCCGCTTTGGCATTGGTGCCCGCGCCGATCGCGTGTTCGTTGTAGTCCATGATTTCCACCGGAATCGGCAGGCCGGCGACCAGGGCTTCCAGCGCGCCGTTGCCCTTGCCGCGCCAGTGCAGGTTGGTTTCGCCCTGACCTTTGCTGGCCACTTCCACTTCGACGGCGCTGTTGCCGTTTTCTTCCTGCAGACGATGGCTGACGAGCGCATACGGAGTGTTGGCCTGCAGGTATTCGCTGATCAACAGCGAGTGAATCTGCTTGGCCGTCATCTCCAGGCCCAAACGGTCGGTCTCACGCTGCACGACCTGGCTGAACTCGATCTGCATGCGCCGTGGCAGGCTGATGCCGTATTCCTGCTCCAGCAAGTAAGCGATGCCGCCCTTGCCCGACTGGCTGTTGACGCGGATCACCGCCTCGTAGCTGCGACCGATGTCGGCCGGGTCGATCGGCAGGTACGGCACTTCCCACAGGGTGTCCGGTTTCTGCTGGGCGAAGCCCTTGCGGATTGCGTCCTGGTGCGAGCCGGAGAACGCGGTGTGAACCAGGTCGCCAACGTACGGATGACGCGGGTGGACCTGGATCTGGTTGCACTCTTCGACGACCTTGCGCACGCCGTCGATGTCGGAGAAGTCCAGCTCAGGGTCGACGCCCTGGGTGTACATGTTCAGCGCGACGGTGACGAGGTCGACGTTGCCGGTGCGCTCGCCGTTGCCGAACAGGCAGCCTTCGACGCGGTCGGCGCCGGCCATCAGGCCCAGCTCGGTGGCGGCCACGCCGGTGCCCCGGTCGTTGTGGGTGTGCAGGCTGATGATCACGCTGTCACGACGGTTGATGTTGCGACCAAACCATTCGATCTGGTCGGCGTAGACGTTCGGCGTCGCGCATTCAACCGTGGCCGGCAGGTTGAGAATCATCTTGTGCTCAGGCGTCGGGTTCCACACCTCGATCACGGCGTCGCAGACTTCCTTGGCGAATTCCAGCTCGGTAGCGCTGAAGGTTTCCGGCGAGTATTCGAAGGTCCACTCGGTTTCCGGCTGCATGGCTGCGTATTTGACGAACAGCTTGGCAGCGTTGACGGCGATGGCCTTGATACCGTCCTTGTCCTGGTTGAAGACGATGCGACGGAAAGAAGGCGAAGTGGCGTTGTACAGGTGAACGATGGCTTTCTTCGCCCCGCGCAGGGATTCGAAGGTGCGCTCAATCAGGTCTTCACGGCCCTGGGTCAGTACCTGAATGGTGGTGTCGTCCGGGATGTGGCCTTCTTCGATCAGCGTGCGCACGAAGTCGAAGTCGGTTTGCGACGCGGCCGGGAACGACGCTTCGATCTCCTTCACGCCGACCTGCACCAGGGTTTTCCAGAAGCGCAGCTTCTTCGCCGCGTCCATTGGTTCGATCAGCGACTGGTTGCCGTCACGCAGGTCGGAGCTGCACCAGATCGGCGCGGCGTCGATGGTCTTCGACGGCCAGGTACGATCCGGCAGGTTGATGACGGGAAACGCGCGGTATTTCGAAGACGGGTCTTTGAGCATGCTCATCGGGAAATTCCTTGTTGTCTGGGCCGAAAAGAGGCGGCCTGCCGGTTGAACGAATGTTCTTGGAAAAGCGTGGGACGAGGCGCAGCGATTCAGCCTGGCAGTCGTGCGCTGACGAGGCACAGGCTGCGGTGCTGGCGAAGCTGAATGAGGGTGTGAGAGGTTTTCATGGCTTCAACCCTAACCGCGAGGGGAAAGGATGGCAAGCAGTCGAAAAAAATTGAGAGGAATACCCGAAAAGCGGGGTTTTGCAGGAATTTATTGCGCTTTAGGCGGTGGAAGTTGTTGATGTTTGCGTAAGGCTAGATTGGGGCGCAATTGAGTTTTAGGAGATTCATTGAGTATGGCGGTGTTTTATAGGCCGCCTTCGCGAGCAGGCTCGCTCCCACACTGAATTTTATTCACAACAAAGATCCCCTGTGGGAGCGAGCCTGCTCGCGAAAAGGCCGGTCGCCTCAACACATATTCAAGGTTGGAAGGCACCAATGAAAATCGCCGGATCCACCCGCGCGTCATTCAGGCTGACGTTCCAGTGCATATGCGGCCCGGTTGCCCGGCCGGTCGCGCCGACTTTGCCGACCACCGCGCCGCGCGCCAGTTGCTGGCCGTTTTTCACGTCGATCTTCGACATGTGGCAGAACATGCTGATAAAGCCTTGGCCGTGGTCAACAAACACCGTGTTGCCGTTGAAGAAGTAATTGCCGATCAGAATCACCTTGCCCGCCGCCGGGGTCTTGATCGGCGTGCCCGCCGGCACTGCGAAATCGAGGCCGGCGTGAGGATTGCGCTCTTCGCCGTTGAAGAAACGACGTACACCGAACTTGCTCGACAGCGGCCCGTTGACCGGTTTGTCCAGCAGCAGATTGCTCGGCGTGTTCGGGCTGAAACTGCGATAAGCCGCGATCTGTTCCGCCAGTTCGCTTTCAATGCGCTTAAGGTTGTCGGCGTTCGGATTGACCTGCTGTTTGTTCTTCAGGGTGATGTGCTGTTCCGGGTATTTCTTGCTGCCCACGGTAAACGGCAGGTTACGCCCGCCACTGCTGATCTGCTGCGAGCCAGGTTTGACCGTCAGCGGCACGCCGACGATCGCCAGCCAATTGTTCTGCTCTTTGACCACCAGCACCGGTTTGCCTTGATAGGTGGCTTTCGGCGCCTGCGCGGCGGTGCCCAGATCCACCACGGCGACGCCGCCCGGCACCGGTTTGTTCAGCAGCCGAGTGATGTAGCTGTCGGCGTGGGCGTTGAAAGTCAGGCAGAGCAACAGCAGCGGAGCAAGAAAACGCGGCATGGATCAGTCCAGTAAAGAGAGGGTGACGGGCGTCAGGTGATTGTCCTCGACGCGCACTTGCAGTTCGCCTTCGCCGAGTTTGGCTTTCAGGCGCTGGCCGGTGTGGGTCTGCGCAGCGTTGCGGATCGCGTGGCCACGCTCGTCGAGCAGGATGCTGTAACCGCGACCGAGGGTCGCCAATGGACTGACCACATGCAGGGTCTGCATCTGACTGTGCAATAGCTGACGACGCTGTTTCAGACCATCGCGCATGGCTCGGGGCAAACGTTCGGCGAGGCTGTCGAGGCGCTGACGAAGCATCGCCAATTGGCGTCCCGGATGTTGCCCGGCGAGACGGGTTTCCAGACGGATCAGGCGTTCTCGACGCGTATTGAGGCTGCGCTCGAAAGCGCGGCGCATGCGCATGTCCAGATCATCGAGACGCTGAGCCTGCTGACGCAGACGTTCGCCGGGATGCCGCAGCCGTCGGGCCATGCCTTCCAGACGCAGGCGATCACGCATCAAGCGGTCACGCATGCGCATCACCAGACGCCGGTGCAGGCTCTCGACCTGACGGATCAGATGGCTGGAATCCGGGGCGAGCAGCTCGGCGGCGGCCGAGGGTGTTGGTGCGCGGACGTCGGCGACAAAATCGCTGATCGAAACATCGGTTTCATGGCCGACGGCGCTGACGATCGGCGTGACACAGGCATCGACCGCGCGCGCCACCGCTTCCTCGTTGAAGCACCAGAGGTCTTCCAGCGAGCCGCCGCCACGGGCCAGGATCAGCGCGTCGAAGCCACGGGTATCGGCCATTTTCAGCGCGCGGACAATCTGCGCGGTGGCCTCGCGGCCCTGCACAGCGGTTGGAATCAGGGTCAGTTGCACCTGCGGCGCACGGCGGCGGAATACGCTGATGATGTCGCGAATCACCGCGCCGGTCGGCGAACTGATGATGCCGATGCGCTGTGGATGCGCGGGCAGCGGCACTTTGCGTTCGGCACTGAACAGGCCTTCGGCGCTGAGCTTTTCCTTCAGCGCATCGAAGGCCAGACGCAGCGCGCCGTCACCGGCCGGCTCCACGGTGTCGAGGATCAGCTGATAGTCGCCACGGCCTTCGAACAGCGAAACCTTGCCGCGCACCTTGACCGCCAGACCATCCTTCAACGCCTGACGTACGCGCGCGGCGTTCTGCCGGAACAGCGCGCAACGCACCTGCGCGCCGCTGTCCTTGAGGGTGAAATAGACGTGGCCGGACGCCGGGCGCGCGAGGTTGGAGATTTCGCCCTCGACCCAGATGTTGCTGAACACGTCTTCAAGCAACACCCGCGCGCGGCCGTTGAGCTGGCTGACGGTCAGGACTTCACGGTCCAGGCCAAGTCTTGCAAAGGGATCTTTAATCATGGGGCGCAGTTTAAAGGCATTTGCCCGCCAATCACCATGACGCCGCACAAAACCCTGTGGGAGCGAGCCTGCTCGCGAAAGCATTGTGTCAGCGGACAACAACGGGAATGACACTCCGCCTTCGCGAGCAGGCTCGCTCCCACATGGGATCAATTTGATATCTGGTCGTGCTGCCCGCTACTGGCTACAGTCAGCGCGGTCTTATAAAGGATGCGGACGATGAGCGTGATGGAGCTGTTGGGGGCGTGGTCGTGGGGCGCTGGCGGTTGGGCGGTCATCGGGTTGGCCATTGCCCTGGCCTACATCGTCTTCGGCATCGCCGGTTTCGGCACGGCGCTGGTCGCGGGGCCGATGCTGATTCTGTTCATGCCGCTATCGAAAATCGTGCCGCTGCTGGTGCTGCTGGATTTCGTCGCGGCATTCGGCAATCTGCTGCCCTCGCGGCGCGACGTCGCCAAGCCGGAATTGCTCAGGCTGCTGCCGTGCATGGCGATCGGCTGCACGTTGGGGGTGATCTTCCTGCTGAATCTGAAATCCGATCTGTTGCTGCTGTTGATGGGGCTGTTTATCAGCGCCTATGCGGTCTACAGCCTGTGGGTCAAAGCGCGCCCCGCGCAGTTGTCAGCGGCGTGGGCGGTGCCGATGGGCACGGTGGGTGGGTTGTTCGGCGCGTTGTTTGGCAGTGGCGGCTTTCTTTACGCGATTTATCTGAACAGCCGCCTGCCCAAGGAAGCGGCGCGGGCCACGCAAAGTGCGTTGATCAGTTGCAGCACCGTGGTGCGCTTGAGTCTGTTTGTCATCGCCGGTGTGTATGCCGAGCTACCCTTGTTGATGCTGGCGCTGTGTCTGTTGCCGGCCATGGCGCTGGGCTTGTGGATCGGCCGGCGGCTTACCATGAGATTGTCGCGCGAAGCGTTTGTGCGGCTGGTGACGTGGCTGGTGCTGGCCAGCGGGATCGCGTTGATGGTGCGCTATTTCAGCACTTGACCGGATTTCTTCAGGGATTAAGCTGCCGGCCGCAGTTCCTTGTGGGAGCGAGCCTGCTCGCGAATGCGGTGGGTCAGCAACAAAAATGCAGCCTGACACTGCGCTTTCGCGAGCAGGCTCGCTCCCACATTGGAAATCTTAAATACTGGCAGCAGGCTCCACCATGAACTCGCAAAGCATTATCGTCCCGAAAATCTCCACCCTGCCGGTGCACGAGCCCCGGGCGCGGGCGATCGTGCGCTGGCTGGTGCGCAAGAATATCATCGAAGAACAGCTGACTACCTGCGGCCGCACCGGCAACCGTATGGCCCACGCCATCGCTGATGGGGCTCGCGCCGTGGTGCTGCACCCGCAAGCGCTGCCGTTCGGCGAGCCGGTCAATGGCCTGGAGATCGTCACCAAACGCTGCATCTACACCCCGGCCAAGGGCTTTCTCGAAGAGGCGGGTTGCGCCGAATGTCGCCGCGAAGTGGGTGAGGCGCTGTTCGAGAGTCTTGAAGACTGGTTTCCAGGCCGCACCGACAATTTCACCTGCCCCGAATGCGGGCATGAGGACGACATCAACGGCTTTCTGTTTTTGCAGGAATGCGCGTTTTCCAACCTCGGCTTCATTTTCAACAATTGGCTGGAGGCGGGGTTCAAGCAGAGCTTTATCGACGAGTTCGCCGATTGGCTCGATCAACCTGTCTCTTGGGTCAAGGTGGAGCTGTAGGGCCGGGCTTTTCCATCTATCAATTAGGCTGAGTTTTACATTGAACAGCAGGGGGTGTCTGACTATAATGGCGCGCTTCCATTTTCCCGCTCGGGAGCCCCCGCGATGCTGCGTATCAGCCAAGAAGCTCTGACATTCGACGACATTCTCCTAGTGCCCGGTTATTCCGAGGTACTTCCCAACGAAGTCAGTCTCAAGACCCGTCTTACCCGTGGCATCGAACTGAATATTCCTCTGGTTTCTGCCGCCATGGACACCGTTACTGAAGCCCGTCTGGCAATCGCCATGGCTCAGGAAGGTGGCATCGGCATTATCCACAAGAACATGACCATCGAGCAGCAAGCTGCCGAAGTGCGCAAGGTCAAGAAGTTCGAAGCCGGTGTGGTCAAGGATCCCATCACCATCGAGGCCGATGCCACGGTGCGTGATCTGTTCGAACTGACCCGTCTGCACAATATCTCCGGCGTTCCGGTCCTGCACGATGGCGACCTGGTCGGCATCGTCACCTCCCGCGACGTACGTTTCGAAAACCGTCTGGAAGCCACTGTCCGCGAAGTGATGACGCCTAAAGAGCGTCTGGTCACGGTCAAGGAAGGCGCCGACAAGAACGACGTACGCGAACTGCTGCACAAGCACCGCATCGAGCGCGTGCTGATCGTCGACGACAAATTCGCCCTCAAAGGCATGATGACCGTCAACGACATCGAAAAAGCCAAAGCCTACCCGCTGGCCAGCAAGGACGATCAAGGTCGTCTGCGCGTTGGCGCTGCGGTCGGCACCGGTAAAGACACCGGTGATCGCGTGACTGCACTGGTCAATGCCGGCGTGGACGTGGTGGTGGTCGACACCGCACACGGTCACTCCAAAGGCGTGATCGACCGCGTACGCTGGGTCAAAGAGAACTTCCCTGAAGTGCAGGTGATCGGCGGCAACATCGCCACCGGCGCTGCCGCCAAGGCCCTGGCCGAAGCCGGCGCCGACGCAGTCAAGGTCGGTATCGGCCCTGGCTCGATCTGCACCACCCGTATCGTCGCCGGTGTCGGCGTACCGCAAATCAGTGCCATCGCCAACGTCGCCGCTGCCCTTGAAGGCACTGGCGTACCGTTGATCGCCGACGGCGGTATCCGTTTCTCCGGTGACCTGTCCAAGGCCATCGTGGCCGGTGCGTCCTGCGTGATGATGGGCTCGATGTTCGCCGGTACCGAAGAGGCCCCGGGCGAGATCGAACTGTTCCAGGGCCGTTCGTACAAGGCTTATCGCGGCATGGGTTCGCTGGGCGCCATGTCCCAGGCTCAAGGTTCGTCCGACCGTTACTTCCAGGACTCCTCGGCAGGCGCCGAGAAACTGGTTCCGGAAGGCATCGAAGGCCGTGTGCCGTACAAAGGCACCCTGAGCGCGATCATTCACCAGTTGATGGGCGGTCTGCGTTCCTCGATGGGTTACACCGGCAGCGCCAACATCGAAGAAATGCGTACCAAACCCGAGTTCGTGCGGATCACCGGTGCCGGCATGGCCGAGTCCCACGTTCACGACGTGCAGATCACCAAGGAAGCGCCAAACTACCGCGTAGGTTGAGGCTTCCAGCAAAACGTTAAATCACCGGGGCTGTTCATTCAGCCCCGAGTTGTTTCTGATTCACTACATGAGAATGAGTCATGGCCCTCGACATTCACGCTCACCGCATCCTGATCCTCGACTTCGGTTCGCAATACACCCAGCTGATTGCCCGCCGCGTGCGCGAGATCGGCGTGTACTGCGAACTGCACCCGTTCGACATGGACGAAGATGCGATCCGCGAATTCGCCCCTAAAGGCGTCATCCTCGCCGGCGGCCCCGAGTCCGTGCACGAAGCCAACAGCCCGCGCTGCCCGCAGGCGGTGTTCGACCTCGGCGTTCCGGTGTTCGGCATCTGCTACGGCATGCAGACCATGGCCGAGCAACTGGGCGGCAAGGTTGAAGGTTCCGAACTGCGTGAGTTCGGTTACGCCCGCGTTGACGTGGTCGGCAAGAGCCGCCTGCTCGACGGCATCGAAGACCACATCGATGCCGACGGCCTGTTCGGCCTCGACGTGTGGATGAGCCACGGTGACAAAGTCACAAAGATGCCGGAAGACTTCCACATCCTCGCCAGCACCCCGAGCTGCCCGATCGCCGGTATGTTCAACGACGACCGCGCTTACTATGGCGTGCAGTTCCACCCGGAAGTGACCCACACCAAGCAGGGCGGGCGCATCCTCTCGCGCTTCGTCCTCGACATCTGCGGTTGTGAAGCCCTGTGGACGCCGTCGAAGATCGCTGAAGACGCCATCGCCAACATCCGCGCCCAGGTCGGCACCGACAACGTGCTGCTGGGTCTGTCCGGCGGCGTTGACTCCTCGGTGGTTGCCGCGCTGTTGCACAAGGCCATCGGCGATCAGCTGACCTGCGTTTTCGTCGACAACGGCTTGCTGCGTCTGCACGAAGGCGAGCAAGTGATGGCCATGTTCGCCGAGAACATGGGCGTCAAGGTGATCCGCGCCAACGCTGAGGAGCAGTTCCTCAACAACCTGGCCGGCGAAGCCGACCCGGAAAAGAAGCGCAAGATCATCGGCCGTACCTTCATCGACGTGTTCGATGCCGAATCCTGCAAGCTGGACAACATCAAGTACCTGGCTCAGGGCACCATCTACCCGGACGTGATCGAGTCGGCTGGCGCGAAAAGCGGCAAGGCCCACGTGATCAAGTCGCACCACAACGTGGGCGGCCTGCCGGAAGAGATGAACCTGAAACTGGTCGAGCCACTGCGCGAACTGTTCAAGGATGAAGTGCGTCGTCTGGGCCTGGAACTGGGCCTGCCGTACGACATGGTCTACCGTCACCCGTTCCCGGGCCCGGGCCTGGGTGTGCGCATCCTCGGTGAAGTGAAAAAGGAATACGCCGACCTGCTGCGTCGTGCCGACCACATCTTCATCGAAGAACTGCGCAAAGCCGACTGGTACCACAAGGTCAGCCAGGCGTTCGTAGTATTCCAGCCAGTCAAATCGGTCGGCGTGGTCGGCGACGGCCGTCGTTACGCCTGGGTCGTTGCCCTGCGTGCCGTAGAAACCATCGACTTCATGACCGCACGTTGGGCACACCTGCCTTACGAACTGCTGGAAACTGTCAGCGGCCGCATCATCAATGAAATCGAAGGCATTTCGCGCGTCACTTACGACGTGTCGAGCAAGCCGCCGGCGACGATTGAGTGGGAATGATCCTGCTGCGGTTCGAATAACGAAAAACCCTTGGCGTGAAGCCAAGGGTTTTTTCGTTTCAGAGCCCTGATAACTGATCAGGCGGGTAAACGACTTTGCAGGGTCATGCCGAGCTCGATCAGGCGCTCGGCTACTGCGGCGATGTCGCGGAAGACCATGCCGGTGATGCGGCGCATCGACTGGTCCCAGATATAAAACCGGCCATCTGCGGTGCAATGCACCCTTGTTTGCACGATGTTGCTGGCGCTGTTGCGCCGCACGAGTGTGTATGTGCTTGGTTCTGTTTTCCGTATCACGAACATGCCATTGCGAGGCAGAAGCTTTTCCAGCGTTGCATCATTCCATGGCGGCACGGGGGCCTTGACCTGCAATCGCAGGTCAGCGAACAGAGGGTCGAAGGCGCTGTTTGTCGTCGCCCCGTTGTAAAACGGGCCGCGAGCGACTTCCACTCCCGGGTCGATCCTGAGGTCGGCCACCTCGTCGGGCCAGACTTCTTCGATGCGCAAACCGATGCCGCCGCGGAGTTCGCTTATGCCTGCCAGATCTCTGAAGGTATTGGTATTCGTGGCATCGACCAGAGCCACCCACTTGCCGGGTCTGTTGAGCAGCTTGTCACGCTCCATGATCTGCGTTGCGAGGCGCGCCTTGATCATCTGCTCTTCGATCGACGTGAGCGGGACTTTCAGCGTGCAGGTTTCTGCTGCATCCAGCCCATGAACCCGGACGCCATTGGCTTGGGCAGCCCGGATCAATTCGAGCATGTTGAACCGGTTCTCAGGGTCAGTGCCCAGGCTGGACAAATAGGTACTGAGGTCTTCTGACATGTCCCCCGACAGGTAGAAATGGTTGAGGTCATCCTGGGCGAAATCACTCAGCAATCCACGCACGTAGAGGGTTTTGATATGCCGCGCGAACGTTGGCATGTTCTCGATCATGAAGCGCGTGCTGGCGATGCGATCGAGGGTTTCACCGACGGCCAGTCCATCGGTATTGGCAAAGATGAGATCAATCAACTCATCGATCTCCATCTGCGGACTGACGGGCGGAATGACCGGGCGCTGGGGCAGGTTGATCCATTTCAACTCCCGGTAGAATGCTTCGGCGTCGTTCAGCAGAGCCGTGCGTTGTTCGCCGAAATGGGCCACGTAGCGGTCGGTAGCCAGCAGATAGCGGCGTCCGGCGCTTGTGGTCTCGGCAGAAGGGTTGGGCAAGTTCATTGCCCATCTTCTCATTCCGGGTATTTCCGTCTCTGAGATACCTTTGAGCTTCGTAGCCGGGCGTAGCGGACACGGAACGCCTGGAAGCGGTTCGACGCGTGGCAGGTCCACCGACGGTGTTGCCTCGGTTGAGCTCACATCAGTCTCCGGCAAACATGCCTTGCCCACGCATTGACCGCCTCCGCGCAGCCGCAGCGCTGGCATGCGCTCCCACTTGCCGGCGCTTCCCAGGCGGACCGGCAACGAATAAGCGAACTGATTGGGACGCTCGGGATTGATGATTGCCCAGTTGCCACCGTCGTGCGAGTCGGCGAAGTAGCGCACGTAATAGGCGGCGCCATCCATTTCGATGGCATGACCGGGTTCTTTGTCGAGGCGGTAGATGCCTTCGTATTTCCCCGGCGTCGCCTCTACAGCGTGTTGCGCAAGTAACTCGTTGCATCGATAGCTGGCCGGTACTTGCGCAAAAGTCGAACCTTGCCGCGGAGCAGGCGTAATCAATGGCTCAGTGACATCGACGAATGCCGTTTCGCCGGGGATTTCGTTTGCCAACTCGCTGGCAGTTTCATTGGACGACGTGACGGGCGGGGGATCCAGAGGCGGCAATGACCGCGAGTCAGCCGAAGTAAGTTCGATCAGCCCGCGCATCTCTTCAGCCTCGGCATACTCAACCTGTGGCCCAACTTCCAACTGCGCGCCAGTGCCAATCAGGAACGGAACATTGAATACGGTTTCGATAGCGCTGAGCACCGCACCGATAACCCCGGCTCTACGCTCGGTCGCCGTAATGCCGTTGATCGCCTGATCGATGTTCAGCCCCGTGTTGACGACGCCCGCCCCAATCAACGGCAAAGCTGCAGGCCAGCCCACGGCCGCCATCGGGCCGAACACTTTCAGCCCGGCGCTCAGATAGCCGGTCCAGAGTTTCTTGCGCAGGTCACTGTTGGACGTGAGCACCAGATGCGCCTCGGCAACCATGCCCGTGCGGGTCGACTCGCTTAACCACGTGAAGGCGTCACCGCTGATCGCAACGTTGCTGCGGTTGATCATTCGATGATCGCTGTGGCCCCAGGTGCTCACCAAACGGTTCATCAGATCAGTGAGGTTCTCGGTGATGTGATTGCTGTCAGCCAGCGAGAAGTGCTTGAGAAACAAAGAGCGTTTCTGCTCTGAATTCATCTGCTCAAGCATCCACCAGTGCAGATCCGCGGCAGTGTCCATCAGCCGAAAGGCCTGGGCCTGTCCCGGCAGGTAAAGGGTCTGCCGGCCACTGTCTTCGACCAGACGCAGCACGTTGGTGGCGACGTGACCGTCCAGATCCAGCGTGCGCACTTGCGCGCCGACCGGGTACGTCGATCGGAGCATTTGCAGGGTTACCGGCCAGCTTACGGGGCCGATCAGCGAGGTGACGATGCGTTGAAAATCATTGCCGTCAACGTCCCCCTGTTGCAGCGCCTGCACCGCCTGACTGAGGAAGTTGCACTTGGCCAGGGCGCGGAAATCGTCCGACGAGGTTTGCCAGAATTTGGTCAATTGACCGCTGTAACGCGTGCTGAAATCAACGGCCCAGAATGCCTTCAGCACATCGCTGCCAAGCAGTCGCACTTCGTTGCTCTGATTGAAATTCTCCGCGCCCGGGCCATCCGAGTAGAAGCCGCAGTAAAGGCCCAGCAAATCTGCGTTGTCTTGGTCGGTGGCGCGAAATCGATGGACGACCAGTTGCGTGAGGGTGAGCGTTTCATAAGGCTTTTCCAGCAAGTGCTCCCAACCGGTAAAGGTCAGCGTGCTGCTTTGCGCCGTTTTGAAACGATGGAAATAAACCTGGTCGGGATCAAGGCCAGATAGGCCCTTGGCGGCCAGCAGTTCGATCGCGACTAGCCGAGCCTCATCCAGCAGGCTTGGGCAGTTCTGCACAATGGTAGTGGCGATGGCTTTGAGGGCGGTTTTGTCCGCTGCGTTTGGCAGCAGACGACGTTCGGCAGTGGTCATTCGGGTGTTCATCCTTGAGACACAAAGGCAGAAGATGGCCCATGCGCTCAAGGGGAGGGTGTTACTCGGCTATTGCGTGTTGCGTATCGAAAGATATGCCTCAGCGCCGCGCCACATCGGAAAAATAGAACTTGTCCAGCGTATGCCGCGATTCGGTGTACTCGAACTGGCGGCCGTCCTGCAGGAAGGTCTGGTTGCTGACCACGATGACATGGCTCTGGCCGTCGAGGTCCAGATGGTGGTGGTCGTCCTTGCTGCACGGCACGGCTTCGATGGTGCGCTGGGCGTAGGCGATCTGCAGTTGCAGGGTCTGTTCGATGTGGGCGTAGATCGAATGTTCGGCGATGTCTGCAGACAGGTCGGGAATCACCTCGCTGACGAAGTGGTTGATGTCGAGGATGACGCGTTTGCCGTCGATGCGCCGCACCCGTTTGATCCGGGTGATCGGGCTGCCGGGCTCGGCATTGATGTGTTCGAGCAGCGCACCTTCCAGCGGCACCTGACACATCTCGACCACTTCGGTGCTGACGTCGTTGCCCAGTCGCGGGTGGGTCTCCTGGAAACTGACGATGCCGCCGAGCTGGAATTCGATCGGGTTGGTCGACAGCACGAACGCGCCTTTGCCGTGAATCTTCTGAGCGAAACCGCGTTCCTGCAACTGGTCGATGGCCTTGCGTACCGTGCCACGGCTGGCCTGATAGGTGTCCATCAGCTCGGTTTCGGAAGGCAGCCGGGCGCCGCGCTCCAGGCGCTGCGTGGTGATGCTGGCAAGCAAATCGCTGTAGATCTGGTTGTATTTGCTCATGGCTGGACTCTGTGCCGACGGTGCTCAAAACCCCGAACCTTAAGGGCAGGGTAGGGGTTTGTCCATGCGGACGAAGGAAAACATCTTAGGTCGGAGTAGGAAGAATCCGCATTTTTCTGACGTTCATCCACGGACGCAAACTCGTACAGACGAGTTGTTGCATTAACTCGTACAGACGAGTATTTTTCCTCTCGGCGTGCTGCCAATAACAACAATCCACGACGGAAGAACAAGCATGAGCCATGACTACCCGAACATCGCCAAGGAGCTGCTGGAAAGCCTCGGTGGCCGCGACAACATCGAGCAGGCGGCGCATTGCGTGACGCGTTTGCGCCTGGCGCTGAAGAACCCCGCGCTGGTGAATGTGGCCGCGCTCAATGGCGTCGATCTGGTCAAGGGTTCGTTCTTCACCGGCGGCTTGTATCAAGTGGTCATCGGCCCGGGTGATGTTGAAAAGGTTTATGCCGAACTGCGCCAGCAGACGGGCCTGGCGGCATCGACCATCGCCGACGTTAAACAGAAAAGCGCCGAGAAGATAAACGCCATGCAGCGGCTGGTGCGGGTGTTTTCCGATGTGTTCATGCCGATCCTGCCGGCGCTGATCATTGCCGGCCTGTTGATGGGCATCAACAACCTGCTCGGTGCCAAGGGCATGTTCATCGAGGGCCAGACCCTGCTGGATGCCTATCCCAACCTCGACGGGTTGTGGAGCCTGATCAATCTGATGGCCAACACCTCGTTCGTGTTCCTGCCGGCGCTGGTCGGCTGGTCGGCGGCCAAGCGTTTCGGCGGCAGCGAAATTCTCGGCATTGTCCTCGGTCTGATGCTGGTACACCCGGACCTGCTCAACGCCTGGAATTACGGCAAGGCCGTGGCCGGGCTGGATGGGCAGCAACTGCCGTACTTCGACATCCTCGGCCTGTTCCAGGTGGAAAAGGTCGGCTACCAGGGGCAGATCCTGCCGATCCTGCTGGCGGCGTACGTGATGAGCGTCATCGAAAAATGGCTGCGCGCGCGAGTGCCCAACGCCGTGCAATTACTTGTGGTGCCGATCACCACCATCGTTGTCACTGGCGTGCTGGCGCTGGCGATCATCGGCCCGGTGACCCGGCATATCGGCATCTACATCACCGAAGGGCTGGTGATGCTGTTCGATCTGGCGCCGTTGGTGGGAGGTCTGATTTTCGGTTTGCTGTATGCGCCGCTGGTAATCACCGGCATGCACCACATGTTCCTCGCCGTGGATCTGCAATTGATCTCGAGCCAGGGCGGCACCTTCATCTGGCCGATGATCGTCATGTCCAATCTGGCGCAGGGCAGTGCGGCCCTGGCGGTGTTCTGGATGACGCGCAATGCGCGGGACAAGAGCATGGCCTCGACCTCGGCGATTTCTGCGTATTTCGGCATCACCGAGCCGGCGATGTTCGGCGTCAATCTGCGCTACAAGTTTCCGTTCTACGCCGCGCTGGCCGGTTCGGCGCTGGGTTGCATGTTCCTCTCGCTGAACAAGATCCAGGCCTCGGCCATCGGCGTCGGTGGCCTGCCCGGTTTCATCTCGATCATTCCGCAGTTCATCCCGATGTTCGTCATCGGGATGCTGATTGCCATGCTCGTGCCGTTTGCCCTGACCTGCGTGCTGAGCATGAAGATCGTCCGCCCGGGTTACCGGGTTGCCTGAAATTGAACTGTAGGAGCTGCCGGAGGCTGCGATCTTTTGATCTTGCCTTTCAAAATCGAAAGATCGCAGCCTCCGGCAGCTCCTACAGAGATCGTAAAATTCAAGAGGGAAATCCGCCATGCAAGACTGGCAACGTTCGGTGATCTACCAGATCTACCCGAAGAGCTTTCACAGCCATGCCGGCAACGCCACCGGCGATCTGCTCGGCATCGTCGCCAAGCTCGATTACCTGCAATGGCTGGGGGTCGATTACCTGTGGATCACGCCGTTCCTGCGTTCGCCGCAGCGCGACAACGGCTACGACATCAGCGACTACTACGCGGTCGATCCGAGCTACGGCAGCATGGCCGACTGTGAACTGCTGATCGCCGAAGCGGGCAAACGCGGGATCAAGCTGATGCTCGACATCGTGGTCAACCACACCTCGATCGAGCACGTCTGGTTCCAGCAGGCGCGCAGCAGCCTCGACAACCCTTACCGCGACTTCTATATCTGGCGCGACCAGCCGAACAACTGGGAATCCAAGTTCGGCGGTTCGGCCTGGGAGTACGAAGCGCAGACCGGCCAGTATTATCTGCACCTGTTCGACCACACCCAGGCGGATCTCAATTGGGACAACCCCAAGGTCCGCGACGAAGTGTTCAAGATGATGCGCTTCTGGCGCGACAAGGGTGTGGGTGGTTTTCGTCTGGACGTGATCAACCTGATCTCGAAACCGGCGGACTTCCCCGAGGACGACAGCGATGGTCGGCGCTTCTACACCGACGGGCCGAACGTGCACACCTACTTGCAGCAGATGCACCGCGAAGTCTTCGAAGGGCATGAGCTGATCAACGTCGGCGAGATGTCTTCGACACGTCTGGAACACTGCATTCGTTACTCCAATCCGCAGTCGAAAGAACTGTCGATGACCTTCAACTTTCATCACCTGAAGGTCGATTACCCGAATCTGCAGAAGTGGGTGCGCGCCGATTTCGATTTCCTCCAGCTCAAGCAGATTCTCTCCGACTGGCAGACCGGCATGCAGGCGGGTGGCGGCTGGAATGCGCTGTTCTGGTGTAACCACGATCAGCCACGCGTGGTCTCGCGGTTTGGCAATGACGGCGAGTACCGCGAGCTGTCGGCGAAGATGCTCGGCACTGCGCTGCACTTTCTGCAGGGCACGCCCTTCGTTTATCAGGGCGAAGAATTGGGAATGACCAATCCGGGGTTCGAGAGCATCGAGCAATACCGTGACGTCGAGACCCTGAATATCTTTCGCCTCAAGCGTGAAGCCGGGGCAAGCGACCTCGACAACATGGCGGCGATCATGCAGAAGTCCCGCGACAACGGGCGCACGCCGATGCACTGGCACGCCGGGCACAACGCCGGCTTCACTCGCAGCGAACCATGGATCGGTGTGCCGGCCAATGCCGCACAGATCAACGTCGCGCATCAACTGCACGACGCGGAATCGGTGCTGCATCACTATCGGCGCCTGATCGCTTTGCGCCGCACTGAAGCGTTGATCTCCGATGGCATCTATCGCCAACTACTGCCGGAGCATCCACAGGTCTGGGCGTACCTGCGCGAGGGGACGGGAGAGCGCTTGTTAGTGGTGAACAATTTCTATGGCACCGCATGTGAGGTCGAGCTACCGGCGCTGATCGACGAAGCCCAGGAGCAGCGCCTGCTGATCAGCAACTACCCGGACTGCCCGCAACGCACGAGTTTGCTGCAGTTGCGACCTTACGAATCCTTCGTGCTGCACCTGACCGACCCCTGATTTTTTAACTGAATAACAACCTTTGAAAAAACACGCAGAACGCTGCGCGGGGGATTTGTGCGCGCTGAATTCCTGCAACCACACAATAAAAACAACGGGTGGCATATATGAGAGCAACCATAAATTACAGCCTGGCAGTCGCGGGGATTTGTCTGGCAATGCCCACGTCCTCACAGGCGCTGGAGTTCGGCGGCTATCTGCGCAGCGGTGTCGGTACTTCGGTCAACAGCAGCAGCCAGTCGTGTTTCCAGTTGCCCGGCGCGCAGACCAAATATCGCCTCGGTAACGAGTGCGAGCAGTACGGTGAGCTCGAGCTGCGCCAGGATCTGTACACCCTCGACGACGGCTCGGTGCTGAGCGTCGACGGCATGGCATCGCTGTACAACCGTTACGACCGCAGCCTGACGTTCAAGGAAGACAACGGCTCGATTCGTTTGCCGCAGGCTTACGCGCAATGGTCGGCGATGCCCGCGCTCAACGGCGGCTCGCTGTGGGCCGGTCGGCGCTACTACAAACGTAACGACATCCATATTTCCGATTTCTATTACTGGAACCAGAGCGCCACCGGTGCAGGCATTGAAGACGTGTTGCTCGGTGGCCTGAAATACAGCTACGCCTTTTCGCGCAAGGACAACCTTTACCAAAAGGTTTACATCAACCGCCACGACTTCAACGTCGGCGGTTTCAACAGCAACCGCGGCGGAGAACTGGAGTTCGGCCTCAGCTACATCGACAAGCCCGACAGCCGCGACGCCCACCGTGGCTGGGCGATTACCACTCAGCACGTGCAGCAGGACTTTCTCGGCGGCAAGAACAAACTGGCGCTGCAATACGGCGAAGGGCCGGGCACCGGATTGGGCTATACCGGTAACGTCAGGCTTGATGACCGCAACAAGAGTTATCGGATCGTCGAGTTCTTCGACTGGCAACTGACGCCACGTTTTGGCGGACAATTCCAGGCGGTGTATCAGAAAGATATTCGTCAGGGCGGCGCCGATCAGAACTGGCTGTCACTCGGTGTGCGTCCGGCCTATGCACTGAGCGAGCAGTTCAAACTGGTGACCGAACTGGGTCACGATCAGGTCGAGGCGGCGGACGGCACGCGCAAGCTGAGCAAGTTCACCTTTGCACCGACCTGGTCACCGAAAGGCCCGGAATTCTGGGCGCGGCCCGAGGTGCGTCTGTATTACACCTATGCCAGCTGGAACCAGGCAGCCAAGCGTGCCGCCAACCTGTTGGCCAAAGGTTCGGCGCTGTCCGACACCGGCGTCTTCGGCAACGCACGGCACGGGGCCAATGTCGGGCTGCAGGTTGAATACTGGTGGAAATAAGCAAAGCGGCTGCGACCGCTCATTCAATCAATACACGCTCAGGTGATGTCATGGCCACACCCCAACAATTGCAGCTGCTGGCTCCTTTATCCGGCGTGCTGATGGCGCTGGACCAGGTGCCCGACCCGGTGTTTGCCGGGCGGATCATCGGCGACGGTTTGTGCATCGACCCGACTTCGTCAACGCTCTGCGCACCGCTTGCAGGTGTGGTCAGCGACGTGCAGGCCAGCGGGCATGCGCTCACCATCACCAGTGATGCGGGTGTTCAGGTGTTGATGCATATCGGCCTGGACACGGTGAATCTCGCCGGCGAAGGATTCACCCGCCGCGTTGACGCGGGGCAGCGGGTCGAAGCGGGGCAGGCGCTGATCGACTTCGATGCTGACTACATTGCCCTGCACGCGCGCAGTTTGTTGACTTTGATGCTGGTGGTCAGCGGCGAGCCGTTCGATTCACTCGTTGGCTCAACCGGGTTGGTCGAGGTGGGCCAGCCAGTGCTGGACGTCGTGGTCGGCGCAGTCGTCGGCGAACATCCAGCACCGGTGCCGGGCGACGCGGTGTTCTCGCAGCCGATCCATCTGCCCAATCCCAATGGCCTGCACGCGCGGCCGGCGGCAGTATTCGCCCAAGCGGCCAAAGCATTTTCAGCGACCATCCATCTGCACAAGCTGCAAGCTCAAGCCAACGGCAAATCCCTGGTGGCGATCATGGCGTTGCAAACGGCTCATGGCGACAGTGTGCAGGTCAGCGCCGAAGGCGAAGATGCGAAAGCAGCGGTCGCAGCGCTGACACGCTTGCTGGGCGAAGGCTGCGGTGAAGCGGTCACAGCGCCCGCGCCGGTCGAAGCCGATGCAGCGGAAATGCCGAACATCCTGCGCGGTGTCTGCGCCTCGCCCGGTTCGGCGCTGGGACAAGTCATGCAGATCGTCGAAGCGTCGCTTCTGGTCAACGAGTTCGGCGCCGAGCCGCCAGTTGAACTGGAGGCGTTGAGCCAAGCCCTGATCGAAGCCGACATGGCCCTGCAACATCTGCGCGACACCGCCAGCGGCCTAGCGCAGGCGGAGATCTTCAAGGCGCATCAGGAACTGCTGGCCGACCCGAGCCTGCTGGATCAGGCCCGGGCGCTGATCGACGCGGGCAACAGCGCGGCGTTTGCCTGGAAGACCAGCACCGACGCAACGGCGGCGATGTTTCGCTCGCTGGGCAATGCCTTGCTGGCTGAGCGCGCGGCGGATCTGGATGATGTCGGCCAGCGCGTGCTGAAGCTGATCCTCGGTGTTCACGAACAAGCGCTGGAGTTGCCGGACGACACCATTCTGATCGCCGATCAGTTGACCCCGTCCCAGACCGCCGCGCTCGATACGCGCAAGGTGCTCGGGTTTGCCACCGTCGGCGGTGGCGCCACCAGCCATGTCGCGATTCTCGCGCGAGCCTGCGGTTTACCGGCGATCTGCGGCATGCCGGCGCAAATGCTCGGGCTCGGCAACGGCACGCGGGTGCTGCTCGATGCCGACAAAGGCGAGTTGCAGTTGCACCCGGACGCCGAGTCCATTGATCAATTGCGCACGCGGCATGAGCGCCAGCGCCAGCGTCATCAGCAGGAACTGGCGCAGGCCAGCGAGGCGGCCTGCACCCGTGACGGTCAGCACATCGAAGTCACCGCCAACGTTGCCTCGCAGGAAGAAACCGCCCAGGCCATGGAGCTGGGCGCGAATGGCGTGGGGCTGTTGCGTTCGGAATTTCTCTACTTGGGCCGTCAGCAGGCGCCGAGCCATGACGAACAGGTGGCCACTTATAGCGCCATCGCGCGCACCATCGGGCCGGCACACAATCTGGTGGTGCGCACCCTCGATGTCGGTGGCGACAAACCGCTGGCTTATGTGCCGATGGACAGCGAAACCAATCCTTTCCTCGGTTTGCGTGGCATTCGTCTGTGCCTTGAGCGACCGCAACTGTTGCGCGAGCAGTTCCGTGCAATCGTCGCCTGCTGTGAACTGACGCGTCTGCACATCATGTTGCCGATGGTCACGAATTTGGCCGAACTGCGTCTGGCGCGGCAGATTCTCGAGCAAGAAGCGCGGGTGCTGGGCCTGGCGCACCTGCCAAAGCTGGGAATCATGATCGAAGTGCCTGCCGCTGCGCTGATGGCCGATGTGCTGGCGCCGCACGTGGATTTTTTCTCCATCGGCACCAACGACCTCACCCAATACACCCTGGCCATGGACCGCGATCATCCGCGTCTGGCCAGTCAGGCGGACAGCTTTCATCCCTCGGTACTGCGCCTGATTGCCATGACGGTGAAGGCTGCGCATGCCCACGGCAAATGGGTCGGCGTCTGCGGCGCCATGGCGTCTGAACGCCTTGCGGTGCCGTTGCTGCTGGGGCTGGGTGTGGATGAGCTGTCGGTGAGCGTGCCGTTGATTCCGGCGATCAAGTCGGCGGTCCGCGAAGTGGATCTGGCCGACTGTCGAATCATCGCCGAACAGGTTTCGAACCTGGAAAGCGCCGCCGACGTGCGCGCAGCCTTGCAGCAGTTTCATGGGGCGAAAGTCGATGCCTCGCCGGTTATGGAGAATTGAACATGTTCGACAAATTGCAGCAGGCATTCTGGAAAGCGCTGACGCCGGATCTAGTCCCGGATGAGGTGAAAGCCGTCGCCGAACCGATTGCCGGCCTGAGCGCCGAGATTGTTGCGGCGCTGGGCGGTGTGGATAACCTCAAGTCGCAGCACCCGGTGGCGCTGACTCGGGTGCGCGTGGCGCTGCACGACGCGGCCCGGGTCGACCGTCAGGCGTTGAGTCTGGCCGGTGTGGCGGGCGTCATGCCGCTTGAGGGCGGCGTGCTGCACCTGATTACCGGGCTGCGCGTATAAGGCCGACAAGACGTGCGGCCGCAGGTCGCCCTTACTGTTTCTCAACTGCGGGTGTATCGTATTCGCCTTTTGCGGATCCCTCGGGGTCTGTCGCTGATACGTGAGGTAGTTGAGTTCATGTCCTTTACCCGTCGCCAAATCCTCGGTGGCCTGGCCGGTCTTGTTGTCGTTGGCGTGGGCGCGGGAGGCGCGTCGCGTTACTGGCTGGGCAAGATGGCCGACGCCGAGGCCGGCCACGACTATGAACTGATTGCCGCGCCGCTCGATGTCGAGCTGGTGCCGGGCCACAAGACCGAAGCCTGGGCGTTCGGCCCGTCGGCGCCGGGCACCGAGTTGCGTGTGCGTCAGGGTGAATGGCTGCGGGTGCGTTTCATCAATCACTTGCCGGTGGCGACTACCATTCACTGGCACGGTATCCGCCTGCCGCTGGAAATGGACGGCGTGCCTTACGTGTCGCAACTGCCGGTGCTGCCGGGCGAATACTTCGACTACAAATTCCGTGTGCCGGACGCTGGCAGCTATTGGTATCACCCGCATGTCAGCAGCAGCGAAGAACTCGGACGTGGTCTGGTCGGGCCGCTGATCATCGAGGAACGCGAGCCGACCGGTTTCAAGTACGAGAAAACCCTGAGCCTGAAGAACTGGCATGTCGACGAGCAAGGCCAGTTCGTCGAGTTCAGCATCCCCCGCGAAGCGGCCCGTGGCGGTACCGCCGGGCGCTTGTCGACGATCAATGGTGTGCCGCTGCCGGTGATTGATCTGCCGGCCGGGCAGATCACCCGGGTGCGTTTGCTCAACCTCGACAACACCCTGACCTATCGCATCAACATCCCCGATGTCGAAGCGAAGATCTACGCGCTGGATGGCAACCCGGTCGAGCCCCGCCCGTTGGGCAAGGAATACTGGCTCGGCCCCGGCATGCGCATTTGCCTGGCGATCAAGGCGCCGGCGGCCGGTGAAGAGTTGTCGCTGCGCAACGGCCCGGTGCGCCTTGGCACGCTACGTTCGGTCGCCAACACCGACGCGCCGACGGACTGGCCGAAAGCCCTGCCGGCCAACCCGGTGGCCGAGCCGGATCTGGCCAATGCCGAGAAACTCAACTTCAATTTCGAATGGGTCGGCTCGGTCTCGGTGAACACCGAAAACGGCAAGCCGCCGAGCCTCTGGCAGATCAACGGCAAGGCCTGGGACATCACCGACAAGACCTGTGCTGACCGACCGATTGCCAGCCTGAAACTGGGCCAGAGCTATATTTTCGAATTGAAGAACATGACCCAGTACCAGCACCCGATCCACCTGCACGGCATGAGCTTCAAGGTGATCGCGTCGAACCGGCACAAAGTCGTGCCGTATTTCACCGACACCTATCTGCTGGGCAAGAACGAGCGTGCGCAAGTGGCGCTGGTGGCGGATAACCCGGGGGTGTGGATGTTCCACTGCCATGTCATCGACCACATGGAAACCGGCCTGATGGCCGCGATCGAGGTGAAGTGATGCGCCAGATCCGCCCGGCGGCGATCATCGACCGCAGCCGCGACCGCGACTTCATGCGCGAAGCCTTGACCCTCGCCGCGCAGGGCGCCGCCCTCGGTGAGGTGCCGGTGGGCGCGGTGCTGGTGCACGATGGCGTGATCATCGGTCGCGGCTTCAATTGCCCGATCAGCACCAGCGACCCGAGTGCCCACGCCGAAATGGTCGCGATCCGCGCCGCCGCGCAGGCAGTGGATAACTATCGCCTGCCGGGCAGCACGCTGTATGTGACGCTGGAGCCTTGCAGCATGTGCGCCGGGCTGATCGTGCATTCGCGGGTGGCGCGGGTGGTGTACGGCGCGCTGGAACCCAAGGCCGGGATTGTGCAAAGTCAGGGGCAGTTTTTTACCCAGGGCTTTTTGAATCACCGGGTGTTGTATGAGGGCGGGGTGTTGGCTGAAGAATGTGGTGCGGTGCTGACCGAGTTTTTCCGCGCCAGACGCACCAAAAGCCCCTCACCCTAACCCTCTCCCAGAGGGAGAGGGGACCGACCGAGTTGAATGGACCAAGTCCGCCGACCTGAAATACCGAGTCGGACTCAAGTTTTGAAAAGCTCAACAATCAGCGCCCTCTCCCTGGGGAGAGGGCTGGGGTGAGGGGTAGGCCCACCGCGGTCATGGGAAAATACGCTTACTTCCTGGCGACGATAACTGCCCGCATCGGCGCCGGCAGCCCTTCAATGGTTTTGCTGTGGTCCTCGGGATCCAGAAAATCGCTCAGCGACTGATACTTCATCCACTCCGTCCCGCGTTGTTCTTCCACCGTCGTGGTACTGACATCCACACAACGAATATCGCTGAATCCGGCTCTGCGCAGCCACAATTCCAGCGCCGGAACCGACGGCAAAAACCACACGTTGCGCATCTGCGCGTAGCGATCTTCCGGCACCAGCACCTGATGCTTGTCGCCTTCGACCACGAGGGTTTCCAGCACCAGTTCGCCGCCCTTGACCAGGCAATCCTTCAGCGCCAGCAAATGCTCGATCGGCGAGCGACGGTGATAGAACACGCCCATGGAAAATACTGTGTCGAAGCCTTCCAGATTCGGCGGCAGGTCTTCGAATGGGAACGGCAGGTGCCAGGCATTCGGCTCGGACAAGTAACGCTGCACCGCCTGGAACTGGCAGAAGAACAGCCAGTTCGGGTCGACCCCGATCACGCTGTCGGCGCCGGCACCGAGCATGCGCCACATGTAGTAGCCGTTGCCGCAACCGACATCGAGGATGCGTTTGCCCTTCAGGTCGAGGTGCGGGGAGACCCGCGACCACTTCCAGTCCGAGCGCCATTCGGTGTCCACATGCACACCGAACAGATCGAACGGCCCTTTGCGCCACGGCGACAGGCCCATCAGCGCGGTGCGCATCTGCGCGCGGGTGTCGTCGTCGCAATCGGTGTCGAGTTTCAGGCCGTTGAGCAGGTCGACTTCGCTTGGCTGGATCTTCGGCAAGGCGTCCAGCGCACTTTGCCAGCGCTCCAGATCGCCGTGGCCTTTGTCCATTTTCTTGTCGAGTTGCGCTTGCAGCGTGTTGGCCCATTCGGCCAGCGGTGTACCGGCCAGACGCCGGGCGAGGGGGGACAGATCAATCATGGCAAGGCAATCAACGAGGCAAAGTTAAGACACTGGAACCACGGCACGACTTTCGAGAACCCGGCGGCCAGCAGGCGTTCGCGGTGTTCTTCGAGGCTGTCGGGCTTCATGACGTTTTCGATGGCGCTGCGCTTCTGGGCGATTTCCAGTTCGCTGTAGCCGTTGGCGCGTTTGAACGCTACGTGCAGATCGGTGAGCAGCGCATGCTCTTCGGCATCGTTGAAGCGCAGCTTTTCCGAGAGAATCAGCGCGCCGCCGGGCAACAACGATTGGCGAATCCGCGAGAGCAATTCAGTGCGCTGATCCGGGGCGATGAATTGCAGGGTGAAGTTCAGCGCGACTACGCAGGCGGGCTCAAATTGCAGCGCGAGGATATCGCCCTCGATGACTTCGACCGGCAGCAGTTCCTGAAACATCGAATCCTGACCGTTGAGGTATTCGCGACAGCGCTCGACCATCGCCGCCGAGTTATCCACAGCGATGACCCGGCAACCGTCGGTGCGCACATGGCGGCGCAGGGCTTGAGTCACTGCGCCGAGCGACGAGCCGAGGTCATAGAGCACGCTGTTCGGCTGGGCGAATTGCGCCGCGAGCACGCCGAGGTTTTCGACGATGGTCGGGTAACCCGGCACCGAGCGCTTGATCATGTCCGGGAACACCCGCACCACGTCTTCATTGAAGGCGAAGTCAGGCACCTGGGCCAAAGGCTGGGCGAATAGGCGATCGGGTTCTTTGCTCACGGCGGCGTCCGGCGGTGTCGGTGGAAAAGGCCGGCATTTTAGCCAAAGTGGCGCGGGGATGCTTGGGTTGTCTGATAAAGCACCGAACCGGGTGTAATTCTCGCCGTCTGGGATATGGCTTTCGCGAGCAGGCTCGCTCCCACAGGGGGGGCGCGGTGATCTGTCGGAGCGAGCCTGCTCGCGAAGAAGCTGCAGTCAGTTCACCGAAATGGCGCAGTCGAAGGTCTCAACAGGCAGCACTTCCGGTGCCCACGGTTGTTGCGAGGTCAGGCGCAAACGCCCGGTGCCTGCTGCAAAGGCCTGGAAGCGCCAGGTCGAAACCCCCGCTGCGCCAACCACGCCGGCATCTTCCGGATTGCTGTAAACCTCGGGGCTGAGGGCGCGCAACACGCCGCCAGCTGAATCCTGAATCGCCCAGCGGTAGCCGGTGGTCGGGTTGCTTGGCAGGCTGATGATCAGGTTTTGCCCGACGTTGAGCCGCACGGGACATTCGCTTTGTTTTTCCACGGTCACGTTGTGTTTCGGTTGCGTGGCGCAGGCCGCCAGCAAGGAAAGGGCGAGGGGGAGAAACAGGCGAATGGGGGACATGAGGTCAGCAGCTCCGGCGGTTACGACGAACGGCGAGCATAACTGAAGATGGGACAAAGTGTGACGGTCAGGGAGTTCCGTGTTGGCAGCACTGAAGCCATCGCTGGCAAGCCAGCACCCACAGGTTTCTCGGTTGACCACAAGATTTGTGGGCACATTGAACATTGTGGGAGCTGGCTTGCCAGCGATAGCGGTACATCAGGCACTACATGATTGTCAGAAGAGCACCTTCGCCACGTCCGCAAACCGCTTGGCAAAGTGCACGGTAATCCCTTCCTTCAGATAATCCGGCAGTTCCTCAAAGTTACCCCGGTTCGGCTCCGGCAGAATCAATTCGAAAATCTTCTGCCGGCGCGCTGCGATGACCTTTTCGCGCACGCCGCCGATCGGCAATACATGCCCGGTCAGGGTCAGTTCGCCAGTCATCGCCACGCCTTTTTTCGGCGGCTGATTACGTGCAAGCGAGAGCAGGGCGCTGGCCATGGTCACGCCAGCGCTCGGGCCGTCCTTCGGTGTTGCGCCTTCCGGTACGTGCAGGTGGACGAAGGCTTCGTCGAAGAACTTCGCATCACCACCGAATTGCTTGAGGTGCGAGCTGACGTAGCTGTAGGCGATCTCCGCCGATTCCTTCATCACATCGCCCAATTGCCCGGTGAGCTTGAAGCCCCGGTTGAGCGTATGAATCCGCGTGGCCTCGATCGGCAAGGTCGCGCCGCCCATGCTGGTCCAGGCCAGGCCGGTGATCACGCCGGTGCCGGACAGCACTTGTTCGTTGCGGAATACCGGATGGCCCAGCGAGGCTTCAAGATCTTTCGGGCCGAGTTTGATCACCGCTTTCGGATCGTCGATCAGCTTCATCACCGCTTTGCGCACCAGTTTGCCCATCTGCTTTTCCAGCTGCCGCACGCCGGCTTCACGGGCATAGCCGTCGATCAGGGCTTTGAGCGCGGTGTCGCTGATGCTCAGGCTGCCTTTTGATACTCCAGCCTTTTCCAGCAGTTTCGGCCACAAGTGACGCTTGGCGATGGCGACTTTTTCTTCGGTGATGTAGCCGGACAGGCGAATCACTTCCATCCGGTCCAGCAACGGGCCGGGGATCGAATCGAGGATATTGGCGGTGCAGACGAACAGGACTTTCGACAAGTCCATGCGCAGGTCGAGGTAGTGGTCGAGAAATTCGACGTTCTGCTCCGGGTCGAGAGTTTCCAGCAGCGCCGAGGCCGGGTCGCCCTGGTAGCTCTGGCCCATCTTGTCGATTTCGTCGAGCATGATCACCGGGTTCATCACTTCGACGTCTTTCAACGCCTGCACCAGTTTGCCCGGTTGGGCGCCGATGTAGGTGCGGCGGTGGCCCTTGATTTCGGCTTCATCGCGCATGCCGCCGACGCTGAAGCGATAGAACGGCCGCCCGAGGGATTCGGCGATGGATTTGCCGACGCTGGTTTTACCCACGCCCGGTGGGCCGACCAGCAGCACGATCGAGCCGCTGATCTCGCCTTTGTACGCACCGACGGCGAGGAATTCGAGGATGCGATCCTTGATGTCGTCCAGACCCGCATGGTGCTTGTCGAGGATTTTGCGTGCGTGCTTGAGGTCGAGTTTGTCCTCGCCGTACACGCCCCACGGCACCGATGTTGCCCAGTCCAGATAATTGCGCGTGACGGCGTATTCCGGCGAGCCGGTTTCGAGGATCGACAGTTTGTGGGTTTCTTCCTCGAGGCGTTTCTTCACCTGGGCCGGCAGGGTTTTGCCTTCGAGGCGCTGCTGGAACTGTTCGAGGTCGGCGCTGCGGTCGTCCTTGGTCAGGCCGAGTTCCTGCTGGATGACCTTGAGTTGCTCCTTGAGGAAGAACTCACGCTGATGCTCGCCGATCTTGCGGTTGACTTCGGCGGAAATTTCTTTCTGCAGGCGCGCGACTTCGACTTCCTTGCGCAGCATCGGCAGGACTTTTTCCATGCGCTTGAGCATCGGCACGCAGTCGAGCACTTCTTGCAGCTCGGGGCCGGTGGCGGAGGTCAGGGCGGCGGCGAAGTCGGTCAGCGGCGACGGGTCGTTGGGGCTGAAGCGGTTGAGGTAGTTCTTCAGCTCTTCGCTGTACAGCGGGTTGAGCGGCAACAATTCCTTGATCGCATTGATCAGCGCCATGCCATAGGCCTTGACCTCGTCGGTCGGCTCGGTGGGCTGGTGCGGGTATTCGACTTCGACCAGGTACGGCGGGCGATGGTGCTTGAGCCAGGTCTTGATGCGCACGCGGCTCAGGCCCTGGGCGACGAATTGCAGTTTGCCGTTTTCGCGGCTGGCGTGGTGAACCTTGACCAGCGTGCCGTATTCGGGGAGGGCGCCGGTGTCGAAGTGGCGCGGGTCTTCCTGGGGCGTGTCCATGAAGAACAGGGCCAGGGAGTGGTGTTCGGATTTGCTGACCAGTTCGAGGGTTTCGGCCCACGGTTCTTCGTTGACGATGACCGGCAGGACCTGGGCCGGGAAGAACGGACGGTTGTGGATCGGAATGATGTAGACCTTGTCCGGCAGGTTTTGCCCGGGCAGCGCCAGGCCGGTGCCGGAGGATGTGTGTTCGATGTGGTCGTTTTCGTAATCGTCGTGGTTGTCCGGGCGATCTTGCTGGTCGGTCATGGGGCACCTGCGCAATGGGGTATGGGGTGTTAGATGGGGCAGGGGTGGGGTGGTTTCAATGGGGCGGGTGTGTTTCTGCTTGTGTGTTCAGGTTTGCAAAGTTTTTCACCTTGTTAACCTTGGCGGCCGTTGGGCCGGTGGCAAGATCCTTCAGGTCGGCACGGATGCCTAGTGGAATCTAACAATGTCTGTGCATAACTAGCGAAAAACGCGAGTGTTGGTTAGCTTTTACTATTAAATGGAGTTTTGATGGGTTCCGTTCGGCTTATTTCGAACTGGCCTTGAGCCCCTGTAATTTCTGACAGTAGACAACTGACTCAATCGTCCGAAGATTGCAGTTCAATCTCGAACGCCAGAGAGGTGTTCGAGAATTTACCAACGTCAAGGAATCGAACCATGAGTCATACCGATACGAAATACAGGGATTTCATCATTCGCGAATATTCTTCCGACACGCCGGGTTTGCGTTTCCAGGTGATCTACAGCGAAACGGATAAGAGTTTGTTGCTGGAAACCCGCAAGCATGCCGAGCAACTGATCATCGATCGATTGCAACGGATGGCAAATGGAGGAAAAGCCTTTTGATTCTGTCGGGTCACGCTGACGACAAGCGTTCGAAGGTTGCGATCTTTTGATTTTTTCTTGAAAGCACCGAATTGCCCAAGGCGAAGTGGACGGACTTCATTGATGCCATACACCTTGGTGCGAATGGAGCATGTTGGGCACGCCTCCATGCAAAAAGGCGCCACCCCTCACAGGGTGGCGCCTTCTTTTTTACCGCCGCTACCGCTTATTCCGGCAGTTTGTACGCAATGATGTAGTCACCCATCTTGGTGCCCAGCGAGCCGTGACCGCCAACAACGAGCAGCACGTATTGCTTGCCGTCCTTGCCGGTGTAGGTCATCGGAGTCGCTTGGCCGCCTGCTGGCAGGCGCGATTTCCACAGTTCTTTACCGGTATTCACGTCATAGGCGCGCAGGTACTGGTCGAGGGTGCCGCTGAGGAAGCCGACGCCGCCGGCAGTGACCATCGAACCGCCCATGCTCGGTACGCCGAGGGTGAAGCCGATCGGGATTGGCGAGCTGTCGCGGCTGGTGCCGTTCTTGCGTTTCCACACGACTTTGCCGGTGGTCAGGTCGATACCGGCGACGTAGCCCCAGGCCGGGGCCTGGCACGGTACGCCGAGTGGCGACATGAACGGGTGCATGATCACCGCGTATGGCGCGCCAGTGTTTGGCTGCACGCCCGAGGTTTCGCTCTCGCGCTTGCTGCCGGCTTCGACTTGCTCGCGTGGCACCATTTTCGAGACGAAGGCCATGTAGTTCGGGCTGGTGAACAGCAGTTGGCGAACCGGGTCGACCGAGACGCCGCCCCAGTTGAACACGCCGACGTTACCCGGATAGATCAGGCTGCCCTGTTCCGATGGCGGGGTGTACTGACCTTCGTAACGCAGTTCCTTGAACTGGATGCGGCACAGCATCTGGTCGAACGGGCTCGCGCCCCACATGGCTTTTTCGGTCAGTTCCGGGGCCAGCAGGTTGAGGTCCGAACGGGCCTGGGTCGGTGCGGTGTGGTCGCCTTTCACGGCGCCCTGCGGTACCGGGATTTCCTTGATCGGAATGATAGGCGTGCCGTCACGACGGTCGAGGACGTACAGGCTGCCCTGTTTGGTCGGAGCGATCAGCGCAGGTTTCACGCCGTCGGCGGTTTTCATGTCGAGCAGGGTTGGCTGGCTGCCCACGTCCATGTCCCACAGGTCGTGGTGGGTGAACTGGTAGTTCCAGCGCACTTTACCGGTAGCCAGGTCCAACGCGACGAGGCCGGCGCTGAATTTCTCGGCGCCCGGGGTGCGGTTGCCGCCCCATTGGTCAGGGGTCTGGTTGCCCAGTGGCAGGTAGACCATGCCGAGTTTTTCATCGACGCTGGCCAGCGACCACATGTTCGCCGAGTTGCGGCTGTAGGTTTCGCCCGGAGCCAATGGCTCGGTGGCGTCCGGCTTGTCGCTGTCCCAGTTCCACACCAGGTGACCGTCGCGCACGTCGAAGGCGCGGATCACGCCCGATGGCTCGTTGGTCGATTCGTTGTCGGTAACGTGACCGCCCATGATCACCAGATCACGGGTAATCGCTGCTGGCGAGGTGGAGTAGTAGCCGCCAGCGGTGAACGGGCCGATGCCTTGGGTCAGGTCGACCACGCCGTTGGTGCCGAAGCCTTCGCAGATCTTGCCGGTGTCGGCGTTCAGTGCGATCAGGCGGGCATCAGCAGTTGGCAGGTACAGGCGACGCGGGCAGGCCTGAGCAACGGCCTGGCCGGCTTCAGAGATGACGGCCGAGCCAGCGTTTTCAGACTTGGCATAGGCGGCTTCGTCGTAGTACGACACGCCACGGCAGGTCATGTGGGCGAAGCCCTTGAAGCCGACCGGGCTCTTGATCTGTGGATCGAAGCGCCAGATTTCCTTGCCGGTGTCCGGGTCCAGTGCCAGCACTTTGCTGTGCGCGGTGCAGGCGTAGACCATGCCGTTGGCTTTGAGCGGGGTGTTTTCGTTGGTCAGCTCGACCGGGTCATCCGCAGTTGGCAGGTCGCCGGTCTGGATGCGCCAGGCTTCTTGCAGCTTGCCGACATTTTCCGGGGTGATCTGCTTGAGCGGCGAGTAGCGGTCACCGAACTCGGTGCGACCGTAGGCTTGCCAGTCGCCATCCGGCATGGCCGGTGCGGTGCTGGTCATGTCGGCGGTGTCGCGGCCCAGTTCGCCGAAGGTTTCGCCCGGGTGGGTGAAGAGGCTGGCCAGAGCGGTAACGCCGGCCAGGATCACAGCGACGGTCAGGCCGCCAGTGCCGATTTTCGCCGGGCCGTTGAGCAGCAGCGGACGACGGAACCACGGCAGCAGCATCACGAAACCGAGGACAAACCACAGCGCCAGACGCGGCACCAGTTGCCACCAGTCCAGACCGACTTCCCACAATGCCCAGACAGTGCTGGCAAACAGCACGATGGCGTACAGGCCCAGTGCCGCGCGGCGGCGCATCAGCAGCAGAATGCCGCTCAGCGCGATGCCGATACCGGCCAGCAGATAGTAAAGCGAGCCGCCGAGCATGCTCAGCTTGACTCCCCCGGCCAGCATGGCCAGGCCCATCAGTAGAAGCAGGATGCCGAGCAGGCCCGGTAGCAGACGGCCCCGACTCGAAGCACTTTCGGTGCTCATAGTGTGATTCTCCGTGACGTTTATGTAGTCCCGCGCTGTAGTCACTTTAGATGACGATCTGGCGCAGGCATGGTTCAGATAAAAACTTGTTCGGCTAACGAAATGCATTCCTGTGGGAGCGAGCCTGCTCGCGAAAGCGGTGTATCAGGCAACACTGCAGCGACTGACAGGCCGCATTCGCGAGCAGGCTCGCTCCCACAGGGGCTAACTGTGATCTTTAGAACGACGACTGGATCTTGATCCCGCCGATCAGGGCGTCGTCGACGTCGTTCACGCCACCGGGATGGCGGATGTATTGCAGGTTCGGGCGCACGGTCAGCCAGTTGGTCACGTGCACGCCGTAATACAGCTCGGCGCTGTATTCGGTGTCCTGCGGTGGCAGGAACGCCGGATTGTCGTAGTCGTAGACGGCGTTGGCGCGGTTGCTCGCCTCGGCGTTCTTGCGATAGGCCGGGTTGACGTGCACACGAGCGAGGGCGAAACCGATGTCATCTTTGGCGCGGGCGTCGAACGGGCCTTTGTAGGTCAGGCCGGCCTGCACGTAGTTGTCGATGGCGTTGGTTTTCTTGTCATGCATCGTCGCGTTGGCGAACAGGCTCAAACCACGGGAGTGGTCACTGGCGATGCTGGTGACCTGCTGCTGAATGCCCAGCCATACGCCGTGCTTGCTCGAGGCACTGCGATAGGCTTCGCCGCTCAGCGCTGCCGGTTGGTCATTGCGGTCTTTATAGACGTCAGAGGCCTTGGCATTGCTGTAGTAATAACCGGCGCGGTATTCGCCCGGCAGGCCGTTGAGCTTCGGCGTCCACACCAGTTCGACCGGCAGGATCGCGCCCTGGGTGCCGCTGCCGCTGAGTTTGAAACCGTTGCCGCGATCGAGGTTCGACGGGTTCTGCTCGTAGGCGCCGACCTGCGCATACAGCTCGGGCGTCAGGTGATATTTGACCCGCAGCGCCCATTGGCTGACCGGCCAGTTGTACCAGATGCCGCCGACCCAGTTACCGACCTGCGAGCCGCAGAAGGCCAGGTTCTGGAAGTCGCAAGGGAAGCTGTTGAAGTCTTCGCCTTCGCCGAAGCGGCCGACCTTGATATCGAGCTTCTGATCGAAGAATTTCTGCTGATACCACATCTGCGTCAGGCGAGTGGTCTGGCCACGACCCCAGACTTCCTGGGCGGAAGTGAATCCGCCAACGCGCGGGTCGTTGATGCGGTCGTTGCTGATGTTGTTGCCACTGCGCTTGGTGATGGTCAGCTGAAATTCAGCGTCGTTCCAACCGAGGATCTTTTGCAGATCCAGATGGGTACCGAGGCCGAACTGGTCGCTGTAGCGGGCAGTGCGGTCGTGGTCATAGCCGCCGTGCAGATTGCTGCCCATTTCGCCGGTGTAATCGAGTTTGAAGTCGTAGCCTTTTTCCGCAAGTTCCGTGCGCGTGCCGTTCCAGTCACCAAGCATGTACGGTGATTCACTGTCGAAGGCCGGCGCCGCGTGGGCGCAAGTGGCAAGGCCGAGGGCGGTGCAGCCGCCAAGGGTGCGCAGGGCAGAGATAGCGCTGTCTCGGGAGAAGGAAAAGTCAGGCATGAAGAAGTCTTTTTTTGATGTTTTCAGGTGCAGGCCGAGCGCTTCAGATTGTCGCAGGCAGTGAAGCGTTTCAGCGGAAGGGCGGCAGGATAATGATCTGTAACAAATTGAGAAAGCGCTTTTGCAGACATGCAGCGTTTCGGATTCGGTAACAGTGCGGCAAACGGGCGCATTGTGAGTCGGGCCACAGCCTGCGATCTTCCCGGGTTGGCCTACATTTGCAGGAAGGCCTTCCACCTGCTCTGCCCCTCGGCTAAGGTGCGCGGCTTCTGCATATCACTTCGCCCAAAGGCCCGGCATGAACGAACAATCCCCCGATCCGCTGCACGGCGTGACCCTTGAACAGATCCTCAATGCACTGGTGACTCACTACGAGTGGTCGGGGCTGGCCGAGCGTATCGACATCCGTTGCTTCAAGAGCGATCCGAGCATCAAGTCGAGCCTGACCTTCCTGCGTAAAACCCCGTGGGCGCGGGAGAAGGTCGAACGCCTGTACGTGAAGCTGATGCGCACCAAGCGACCGCTCTGAGATGGACAGCGCGAGGCGCCGACGCCTGATCACCGGCCTGGCCGTGTTGGGCTGGGCCGGATTGACGATTCAGCTGTACCTGATCTTCTTCGCACGATTGAGCATCGGCGCCAGCCTGCTAGGCGGGCTGGTGAGTTTCTTCAGCTACTTCACCATATTGACCAACACCTTGGTGGCGACGGTGTTGACCTGCGCGGTCACCGAGCGCGAATCCGCCGCACGGCGCTGGTTTCTGCAACCGTGGGTCAGCAGTGGAATCGCGGTGAGTATCGCCGTCGTCGGTCTGGCCTACAGCATTCTGTTACGGCATTTGTGGCACCCCGAAGGCTGGCAGTTTGTTGCCGATGAGTTGCTCCACGACGTCATGCCATTGCTGTTTCTCGGCTATTGGTGGCGCTGCGTCCCCAAAGGCACGTTGCGCCTGTGGCATCTGCCGCTGTGGCTGATCTATCCGCTGGTGTACTTCATCTATGCCTTGCTGCGCGGGCATCTGCTCGGCGCTTATGCGTACCCGTTCATTGATGTGGCGGTGTTGGGTTATCCACAGGTGCTGGCGAATGCCGGGGGGATATTGGTGGGGTTTGTGTTGGTGGGGGTGCTGATTATCGGCCTCGACCGCAAATTGTCCGCACGAAGTTGAGATCCAGTGTGGGAGCGAGCCTGCTCGCGAATGCGGTGCGTCAGCCAGCAAATCTTTCGACTGTGCCGATGCCTTCGCGAGCAGGCTCGCTCCCACAAGGGTGATATGGGTCAGGAAGAGATCACTCTTCCTCAGAGCCCTCGGCGCGCCAGTAGCCGACCGCCTTGATGAACTGTTCATCGAGCCCATGCTCATCGATCAGGACCCGGCGGATCTGCCGTGAGACCTTGGTTTCGGTCGCCACCCACGCGTACAGATTGCCCTTGGGCACCTGCAATTGCTTGACGGTAGCCAGCAGGTTGTCCTTGCCGCCTTCGCGCAGCACCCAGATCACATTGAACGGCGCTGCGCTTTCCAGCACTTGCTGCTCAGCACCGTTTTCCACTTCGATCACCACCAGCGCCTTGCGATTCGCCGCGAGGTGTTCGAGGCGGCGGGCGATGGCGGGGAGGGCGGTTTCGTCGCCGATCAGCAGATAGCTGTCAAAGATGTCCGGCACGATCATCGACCCGCGTGGCCCGCCGATGTGCAGGAACTGCCCCGGTTGTGCCTGCTCGGCCCAGGTCGAGGCAGGGCCGTCGCCGTGCAGGACGAAATCGATGTCCAGCTCCATTTTTTCCAGGTCGTAACGACGCGGCGTGTAGTCGCGCATCTCGGGCATCGGCCCGTTGTCCTTGCCGGCGCCCAGTTGCATCGTCTCCAGCGCCGCCGCTTGTTCGGCGTTCTGCGGGAACAGCAGTTTGACGTGATCGTCCGTGCCCAGGCTGATGAACCCGGCCAGTTCCGGCCCGCCGAGGGTGATGCGGCGCATGCGTGGGGTCAGGTCGGTGACGCGCAGCACTTCAAGCTTGCGCCGTTTGATTTCGTGCATCACGCGGTGAATGGTTTGAGTATCGACTGCAGTCATTCGGCTTTCTCCGGGGCAGGTTGAACGGCAGGGCCGTCGACGATGGCTTTGGCGGTGTCGTTGAGCAGGTCGCGCACGCGCAGGATTTCCTCGGCGCTCCAGCGCCCGTGGTGCAGCTGCAAGGCATGGCGCAGGTTGTGCACCGCTTCGTGGATTTCCGGCGGACGATCATGGCCGCGCAGCGAGCGCTTGCTGACGTCAATGCGCATGCGTACGCCGTCGAGCGCCACCGCTTGTTCACTTAAAGACAAACGACCGGCGTCGGTGACGCTGTAACGCTTTTTGCCGGCCTCGGCATCACCGGCAATCAAATCGCTCTCTTCCAGAAAAGTCAGGGTCGGGTAGATCACCCCGGGGCTCGGGCTGTAAGCGCCATCGAACATGCCTTCGATCTGGCGGATCAGGTCGTAGCCGTGGCAGGGCTGCTCGGCGATCAGCGCCAGCAACAGCAATTTCAAGTCGCCGGGGGCAAAAACTCGCGGGCCGCGACCGCCGCGTTCGCGACCGGGGCGTTTCTCGAAGCCGTCGCGGCCATCGCCGTGCTCGCGATGGGGGGAATGATGGTCTCTCATTTCGCTTCTCTCTCGTCGTATTTAGATACAACTTAAGATATATCTTAAGGATTGCGCAAGACGTTTTTGGCCTTGTCCTGAGCTTGACGGACGAGCGGTCAAAGTGAAAAAGAGCCGGAAAAAGTTTTTTGATCAATAAATCAAAGCGGTGACCGTAAAGTTAAAGTTATCGCTCTAGTTGTACTTGAGTATATGTTCTAATTCCTCGCAAGTTGCCGCGTTAAAGCGGCTAAGTTGCTGTATGGTTTTTTGCCTGTAACTGTGTGTAGGGCGCAACTTACAGCGAATGTTGCAAGTATCTGTTTTTTGTTCTTTTTTCTGGCGGGGTGTGAGGTTGTTTAACTACGAGTTTGTCGGAAGTTGCCTGCTTACATTCCAGAGGCAACAGCCGATGATGCCCGCCATTGAAAGTTCAAGTTGCTCTGGCGGTCGATGAGCAAATGGTTTGTGAACTTTCAATGACACCCCCTATATAAAGCAAACAGGTACTGAACGATGTTCAAGAAAATCGCAATCGCTGCTCCACTGGCTCTTCTGGCAATGTCCTCCACTGCCTTCGCTGCGGGCGAAGCGTCGCACTCCATCAGCCTGATCGCTCATGTGCCAACCAACGGTTTCTATGTGGTGCCGACTGATCCGGATCTGGTCAACAAAGACCAGGACATGAGCTATCAGCCGACCACCGGCAAGATGGCCGACGTCAACGGTTTCTTCGACGTGCGCAATAACAACGGTTCGGTTCACGCCAGCCTGGAAAGCCTGCCGAAACTGGTTGCCGGCAATACCTCGATCGACCTGCAGGTCATGCTCAACAACAAGGAACTGACCCTGACCCCGCAAATGGTCGTCGGTGAATCCGAATCGGATGTGAACTACCGCGCCCCGCTGAAAATCTCCGCCAAAGGCAGCAACTTTCAGCCGGGTGACTACACCGGTTCCGTGGCGATGATCTTCGACGCCGTGCCACCGGTTGGCGGCAACTGATCGACTGATCAGGTCCAAAACGCTCGCTTTTCAGCAGTGGCGTCAACCGACGGGGCAGGCAGTGATGTTTGCCCCGACGGACTTTCATTGTCAGTCAATCAGAGTACGAGTTCATGTTCCCGATGACACCCATCGCGGCTGCGCTTGCGCTGTTGTTTTGTGCCAGCGCAGCCGTCGCATCCAACACCGCCGGTACGACGCCACGCAGTTTGCTGGCGCAGGCCAAAGGCTTGCCAGCGGATTTCGAGGAGCATTTCTTTGATGTGCCTCTGGCGGTGCGGGTCGAAGTCGACCAACAGCCGTTGGGTGAGGCCATGGTGGTGTTGTCCCGCGATGATCGCATCACCCTTCTCGAATTCACCGACACCAGCGAAAACCGCTTCGGCCCCGCTGAACGGGAAAAATGGGCAAGCTACCTCAAACCCGGCGTGCCATTAGGTGCGTGCAGCGGTTCCTGCCCCGACCAGTTTCTGGCGGTGCACTACAACCTGGAAAGTTCGCTGGTATCGATCGTCACCGAAAACGCCGAACGCGACCTTCAAGCCAAGCGTTATTACGAGCAACCGAGCGGCGGTAGCAGCGGCCTGATGGTGCGCAACCAGCTCAACCTGAACGGTGGCCAGGATCAGGACCTCGGCGGACGCTTCGGCCTGGAAGCCAGTTCAAGCCTGGGCAACTGGAGCCAGACGCTGAATCTGCAATTGGCCCGGCTCGGCGGCCCCGACGACAAGCTCTACCACGCCGTGCACGAGCTGCACACCCAGCGCGAACTGCAAGGCAGCTTCTTGCGCCTGGGCTATTTCACCCCCAATTCCGAAGGACTCACGCGCCAGCCGCGCACGTTTGGCACCAGCCCCGATACGGCGGTCGGCCTCATGTACGGCAGCTCCGACAGCCTCGCGATCAACAGCCCGATGCCCAGCGTTTACCCGATCTACGTGACAGCCAACCGGCAGGGTTCGGTGGAGATCTGGCGCGACGGTCTGTTGATCAATACCCAATCGGTGCCGGCCGGTTTGCAGACCCTCGACACCCGGCCGCTGCCCGGCGGTATTTATGAAGTGGAAGTGCGCCTGATCGAAGACGGCCAGATCACCTCCACCACCCAGGAGTTGGTGTACAAGCCCAGCAACTGGCGCAACCTTGACGAACGCTGGCGCTACAACGTGTTTGCCGGTGAAGAAAGCAAACTGCTGAGCAACTGGGACACGCAATCGAGCGGCAGTCCCACCGCCGGTGCGGCGGTCAATTACCTGCTGCACCCGCGGGTGATTGTCGGCGCGTCGGCGCGGCAGATCCGCGAAAAACTGCAATACGGTACTTCCATCGACTGGACCCTGGCCAACCACGTCAGCCTGTATGCCAATGTCTACAAGACCGAGGATTACGGCACCGGTCTGGACCTGCAAAGCCTCTACAACTATGGCGCGGGCAGTCTGGTGATCAGCCACAACCGCAGCTGGCTCGACACCACCAACACCTACGACACGCTGCCGGACGGCACGCGCGTTCGTCCACGTAACGTGTTTGTCGGCCAGACCAGCAATTCGTCGCTGGCGCTCAACCATCGGCTGAGCAGCAAGAGTTCGGTCAATGCCCGGGTCTCGCATAGCGAAGGCAATGTCGAAGGCGTGGGCGTGGATCTGGGCTGGACCCAGCGCGCCGTATTGCTGGGCAGTGATGCCAGTTGGCGCCTGTCGGTCTTTGATCGGCCGGGCAGTTTCAGCAGTGGCGATGCGCGCAATCGCGGCGTCGATCTGAGCATCAACCTGGCGTTGGGCGCTCCCGGTCAGCAGCTCACCGGCAGCATCGGTTCACGCACGGCCCGCGACGGCAAACGCGACAACAATGCTTCGCTCGGCTGGCGCAAGGATTTCAAGGATCACGTGCTGCAAAGCGTCTCGGTGACGGCGCTTACCGACACTTACGGCCTGGGCATGTCGAGCCTGACCAATTTCCGCACCGACGCGGTAAACGGCGACGCCTTCGTCCAGCGCTCTTCCTACAACGGCAACTTCACTGGCGGGCTCAACCTCGACAGCACACTGGTGGTCGGCGGCGAAAAGATGCTCCTGACCAGCCAGAGCGACGTGCGCGGTGCGGGAATGATCGTCGACGTCGAGTCGGATATCGACGACATCGTCCTGCGGGCTGACGACTACAGCGGCGGCGGTGCCGCGCTGAAGCCGGGGCGCAATTTCATTCCGATCACCGCTTATCAGAACAGCTCGGTGAGCTTCGACTTCGAAGGCAACACCGTACCGGCCGCCACCATCGAACCGGCGCGAACCCGCTATCACCTGAACAAGGGCGGCATCGAGTATCGCAAGGTTCGCGTGATGAAAACCCTCACCGTGCTCGGTCGCCTGGTCGATGCAAGCGGGCGGCCGCTCAAGGGCCACCACGTGATCAACCACGCCAGCCGTGGCGTGACCGAAGTCGACGGTTTCTTCTCGATGGAAATGAACGCCGGTTCACCCACCCTGGAAGTGCGCCAGGGCAACCAGTTGCTGTGTCAGTTCCGCTTGAACGAGGCCGACCACCGCAGCGAAAACGACGTGTTGATGATCGGCGATCTGCGTTGCACCCCAGACACTCTCGCCGACGTCACTACCACCGAAATGAAGGCAGGCTGAGCATATGAAAATCTTCCAGGCAGGCTGCGCGCTGACGCTGGCGTTGGCCATGTCCACCGCCCATGGGTTCAATCAGGAAATCCGTGCGACGTTTCAGCCTGACCCGACGCAGCCAGGCAAGAATCTGTTCGTGAACAAAACCCCCAACACCGGCTACTGCGCAAGCTACCCGGCGCAATGCGCCGACCACAACATTTTCAGCATCGAGATGCCTGTACGGTTCGACTCCACACGCTTCATCTCACGCGGTGAACCGATGCTGGTGAAAGCCCCGGCCGACTGGCGACAATTGACAGTTACCAATATGCAAACGCAGGAAACCGAAACCGTCGAAGTGCGCATCATCGGTATCGGCTCCACGTACATTCTGGGCGATACCGCGACCAACATCACCGGCGTGTCAGACGACGCTCAAGCGCATGACAAATTATGGGACTCCAGCGGTTGGGTGTATGTGCCGGAACCCTGCCGTTACAGCGGTGTGGCGTCCTATGGTCCTGACAGTTATCGCTTCTTCTGGAAGACCCCGGTACAAGCTGGCTGCTCCAAAAACGCCGCTTACCGTCTCCCGTCAATAGCTTTCGACAAGATGGATTTTGCTTATGAATTAAGGACTCCCAATCCGTTGGGCATGTCTACCGGGCAATATACCGGCTCGGTTACTTACACCTTGGGAGGCGGCCGCGATTTTGTTCTGGGCGGCCTCTTGCTGCAGCCCGACGACCCCACGCTGACCCTGGATTTCGTCCTCGACGTGCAACACACCCTCAAGGTCGACCTGCCCCCCGGCGGCACTCGGGTCACGCTCGAGCCCGTGGGTGGCTGGGAGCCATGGATCAACAGTGGACGCAAACCCACGCGGATATTTGCCGACCAGGTCTTCTACATTTCGGCCTCATCGCGTTTCAAGGTCATGATGTTGTGCAATTCCTACGGCGGAAACGTCTGCAACCTGGGTAGCCCGAAGGGCGATACGGCCCCGGTTCAGGTCTCGATGAGTTTGCCGTCGGGCATCAGCGGCCCCGGCGGCGGTCCGGTTAACCGGATTTCCCTGAATTTCAATCGCTGGTCAGCGCCGTTTCAGCCTGGAGTGTATGTCGAGCGCAAGCCTGGCTATCTGCATTTTGATATGGCATCGAAAGACATCGACTTCCTGCTCAGGCCGGGCAAGAACGACCGTTTGCGCGGCAACGTCACCATTATCTGGGATTCGGAAGTATGAGCGTCCTGGTCCGCTTTCACTCAACGTTCATGGAGTTCAACACGATGAACCGTGGTCTTTTGCTGGGCCTGCTCAGCGTTTTTTGCCTGACGGCGCAGGCCGGGCCGCAGATCAATGTCGGCACCGTTTACGACTATCTGGAAGCCGACAAGAGCACCTATCTCAAACGGGTTTTCAACAGCGGCGACGCCACCGCATTCGTCAAGATCAATGTGCTCGAAATCGTTTACGACGACGCCGGCACGCCCAAGGAAATTGCTGTCGAGAACGCCGCCGATGGCGCCTCGCGCAACGGCCTGATGGCCAGCCCGGCGCGGCTGATCGTCCCGGCGCAAGGCATGCAGGGCACACGCTTGCTGTACATGGGCGAACGGGATCGAGAACGCTATTTCCGCGTGCGCTTCGTGCCCGTGGTGCCGGAAAAGGAAGACGATTTTGTCGTCACCGGTGAAGAGCGGGAGGATTACAAAAAGTCGTTGTCGGCCGGCGTCAACGTCATGACCGGGTTCGGCACGATCTTCTTTGTCCGCCCAAGAGACGCGCGTTACGCCACGGCGATCAACGAAACCGAGAGTCGCTACGAACTGCGCAACAACGGCAATACCGTGGTGATCGTCGATGAGTTCAAGAGCTGTTCGCTCAGCAAGGAAAGCGATTGCGGGGCGACCACCAAACACCATGTGCTGGCGGGCAAATCCTTTGCCTTCAACAAGGAAAAGGGCCGTGAGTACCGCTTCTTTCTGATCGAAGGCAGCGACAAGAAAACCATGAAAGTCGCCAGCCGCTAGGCCGGTTTTCCATTCACGCATCAGGTAGCCAACATGATCAAGCAATGCACCGCCGCCCTGCTGGCGGTCGCCGCCACGTTGACCGCGGCTGTGACGTGGGCCGCCCGGGAGGAGCACACCTTCGAAGTGTCGCTGACCATTCCCAGCCGACCCTTTTACATCGTCCCGGCACAACCGGACTGGATTCACCGTCCGCAGGTGCTGGCCTGGCAACACGCCACGGACAGCCTGGGCAATCTGGAAAAATCTTTCGACATGCGGCATGACAGCAGCGCCATCGAGGCGCGTCTGGCCACCGAGCCATTCCTTGATACCGGCACAACGGGTGAAGTGATTGAGCTGCGGGTGACGTTCCATGACGTCGTGCTGAGTTCGCACATCATTCCGCAACAAGTGCTTTCGGAAGAAGAGGCGGCTGTCGGTAAACGTGTGCTGCTGAAAATCGAACCCATCAAACCGCCGGGTGGCTACCGCCCCGGTCATTACAGCGGCAACGTCGTGCTGTTGTTCAGCGCCAGCGCGCCAAACGGCAATGACGCTGATGCCTGAATGTCTTACGCGGTGGGTATCGCAAGCACGACCAGGGTCCGTCGGCAGATTCGGCCAGCCTGAAACGCTCGCCGAATGCCGTGTGATGGTTTCAGAGTCCGGCCCTGTCGAGGGCTTCGCGACTCAAGGCGCGGGATAGCTCGTTGCGCTCGTAGCTGATTTTGTCGGCCAGCTTCCTGTACTCCCGGTCGCTGCTGAACACCTGGCTGTCGAGCTGACGGAATTTTTCTTCGTACAGGCGCAGGTTCTCCTGATAACGGTCAGGATAGGTATTGCGCAGGTAATCCTCCCAGAAAGGATCGGTATAGAGATCGATCATGCCGTTGACCAGGCCATCCCCTTGTTCGCGCTGGATGATTCTCTGGTAGGCAGCGTTGAGCTTTTCCTCGGTGACCCCGGCCCGAGGCTGCACAGGCATGCCCTCCGCTTGCCAGGGCAAATCCAGACGCTCGCCCAGGCCCGCTTCGAACGCCCGATGAATCTGAATTTCGTCCGGCGCCGGCAGGCGCGGATCGATCAGGTGTTGCTGCTGCTGACGACTGACCTCCATGGCGGCCTCATCGCTGACCCGATCAAGGCGCGCCGCGCTGCGCGCCAGACGCACGAGTCTGTCTTCCAGCTGCGGGGCCGATGCCGTTTCGTTCCAGGCCTTGGACACCAGGACTTTGAGCCCCAGTGAATTGAACAGCTGCTGGCCCAGATCAGCGCAATCCTGTGCAGACACGTTCTGCTCGAAGAGCTTTTTGCGCAGATGTTCGTCGAGCGCCGCCGCATCGACCATGTCCCAGACCCGTGCGGTCAAATTCCGCCGCCCCGCGTCAGTCCCGTAATCGGCGGATTCGCGTTGCTTGCGGATCACGCTGAAAAAGCCGGCGGAATCAGGCTCGGCCATCAGGTCATGCCAGGACTGCTCGCGGTACCGGCTGAAGGCTGCCGAGGGGTGGGACGGATCCGCATTGGCGGGCATCAACTTCCAGTAATCAAGCTCATCGGCGGCGGCGGATGAATAACCGGGCACGACGCTCAACCCTACCGACTGGCGATACTCGCCAAGACGCCGCAACTGGTCGCCGTCGAATTTGGCAACACTGATCCGTGCGCGAGCCAGCAGGCGCGCCTGATCGCTACCGGGTTCGACCCGGGGCAGGGTGTCCAGCGGATTGTCTCGCATGTCCAGGTAGAAGCCTTTCGGGCGCTGCCGTATCTGTCCATCGACTTCAAGCCATCCTGCCGGCCAATCGCGAATGCGCGTATTGACCAGGTTCAGTTCGACCAGTTGCTCCATGCGCCCGATATCCGGCGGCACACGCAGGTTGTTGCCATTGAGATTCAGGCTGTGCAGGCGGGTGAGATTGCTCAGGCGCGTGCTTGAGTCATAGGTCAGTTCAATGCTGTTGTGCGACAGATCCAGCGTCTGCAACTGATGCATTTTTCCGAGGGCAGCCGGCACCTCCTTGAAACCGCAGCGTTGGGCGCTCAATTGCCGCAGATTCGGGAAACTCGCCAGCAGGCTGTCCGGTGTGGTTGAAAGCGCAACGTTGGTGATGTTCAGTCCGGTAATCCGGTCGAAGTATTGCTGCATCCCGGGACGCCGTCGCAAGTCGCGCCACCATGACTCAAGGTTCGGTAGCGGCAGTTCGGCTGAAAGGTCCAGCGTATAGCCGTGTTCCGGATGGGGATTGCGTGCGCCGGGCCGTTCGTTCTCGCGTTTGAAGCACTTCCTCAACTGCTGCTCGATGTACAAGCCGCCCTCGCGGACGAAATCCGTTGGCAGCGCGATCAGTTCCCCGTTGTCTTCAATGACGGGGGTGTAACTGCTGCGCCAGCTGTCGAGGGCGTTGTCGAGCACTTCGCGTTCGCGCTCAAGGTCGGCGATGGCGCGTTCGCTGTTGCCCTTTTTTTCCAGCGTCATCAGGAAACCCGCGACCTCTCTGTCGTTGAGTTTCGGGTACAACTGTCTGAGCCGCTGTTCCGGGGTTTTTGCCGCCCAGGGCCAGCCGCGTAGAAGAATCTCCGTCTCGCGGGGGGCGACCGTTCGGATCGGCGGTTGCGCCAGAGCAATACGGCGTTCGGCTGGCGGGGCGCACTGTTCCATGATCCACAGTTTCAAGGCGCGGCCCTGACCGCGCTGATAACCGGTACTCGCCAGCGTTTCGAGCGGTACGGCGCGCAGGATGGCTTCGTGGAAATCGCTACTGTCATGCAGCAACTGACCCTTGGCGTCGCGCACTTCATAACGGCCTTCGCCACGCCTCAGCAGCTGCCTTACAGTACTGGCGTCCTGCGGCCCGACACTGCAGCGCAACGGACCGTGCGGGCTGCCGTCGAACACTTCGATGCGCAGGTCGGCAAAGGTGTCGGTGTGGATTTTCAGCGTATTGAGCGCCAGGCGTTCGGTCTGTTCAGTCATCAGATCGTCCCGGTAAAAACCGTCGTAAGCGCGACTGGCCGACGCCTCGAAATCCAGCTCCCGGGCCTGATTCTTCAGGCGTAGCGGCAAGTGCTGTTCGTCGCTGATGCGTTGCCGTTCGGCGACGCGAGCCTGGCTCAGAACCGTCTCCGCCAAGGGCAATGGCAGATCCGGAAACGACTGTCTGATCACGGCAATGTCGGCGTGGCCGTTGCGCTGCCCGGCCTGGTACAGATGGCGGGCGACGGCGCTGCGCTGCTGATTGAGTGCGTCGGCCAGTTGACTGCGCAGGACCTCGACCCGTTGCTCGGCAGTGACCATCGGGCCGAGCAGATGATTGAACTCGTCGTCGCGCAGGAACCCGGCGACCCGCTCGGGCAAGTGTCCGGCGTTGAGATCAGCCTGGCTGATGCGCAACGTGTCGGCTTCGGACGCCAGCGGGTTGCCGTATTTATGCGAGTAGCCGGTCAGGTCCTGACGCGCGAAAACCTCCAGCGCGCGTCGCGGCGGCCAGCCCGGCAGGCTGGTCAGCATCGGCTCCAGCCATACCGCATCGGCATCGATCGGTTTGCCGTTACGCAGGTTCTGCACAGCCTCGATGACATCCTCGTATGCACTGACGCGCCTGACCGTGTCGGCCAGCAGCGGCGGTGGCGGGCTGTTGTCGCTGTGCATGCGACGCAGTTCATCGTGGCTGGTGCCGCTGCTGCGCCGGATGTCCTCCAGTTGCACAGGCGTAAAGCGCTCGACGCTGTGGCCCAGGCGAGGCATCAGCCGGGCGTCGGGCCAGTCGCCTGGCGATTCTGCTTCATGCAGCCAGGCGCCGTGACCGTTGTGTTCGATCCTTGGCTGGTAGGCATTTTCTCGATTCGGATGTTTGATCCGGTGAGTTTTGCTGGTGGCATCGGCGGAGGCTTTTTCCACCACGTAGAGCTTGCCTTCCAGCGGCAGGACGCTGGCGCTGGCATGTTGATGCAGGCCGTGACGATCGGGCTTCGATTGCGCTGCCAGGCTCAGCTCGTCGCGTGCATAAGGGCTTAGGTCGCGATGCCACAGGCTTGGTTTGCCGTCGGGCAATTTGACCTGTTGCATGGCATCGACCTGCGGTGAGAGTTTTATCCGCAACGTTTCGCCAATCTGCGCGCCGGCGCCGAACGCCGCCAGTTGAATTACATCGGTCACCACACTGATGACATGTCCGGCAGCTTCCTCCCAGACGCCTTCGGCCAGATCGACGATGCCTTCAATTACATCGCTGGTCAGTTGATAGGCGGTATAGGCCATCATCACCTCGCCCAGACCAGGCACAAAGGGCGTGGCAATCAGCAGGGCGACGTTGAAAATGTCCGAGACGATCCGCTTGAAGTTGTCCCACCACGCCCAGCGTGCGTTGCTGTCGGCATCGGCGGTCGAGACAGCGATTTGCCGCGCATCGTTGATGATCTTGTTGAGTTTCTGCTGATAGACGTGCCGCCAGTAATCGCCCTGCAACGGCAAGCGCGTGAACTGCAACCTGGGCTTTTCCACCGGGTCCTTGCGCCACACCGGGCGCTGGTCGGTGCTCTGCTCGCGTTCGTGATGGCGGACGACGAACAACCGCTGTTCGAGTTCGGCAAAAAAATGCCCACGTTGCTGCTGATCGACAAACTGGCTGAAGAATTGCCGGTACGTATGCCCGGTCGAGGCGCTCAGGCGGTCCTCGCGCAACTGGCGGGTCAGTTCGTCACGAAACGCCGCCAGCGACTCGTACTCCTTGAGTGGATGATCCGGATCGTGCGGCACGTAGACGATCAGGCGTCGAACCCCACGACTGTCGGGGTGGCCGTGCATCAGCAACAGAATGCCGGTCAGGCGGGTACCGAGCATGGACAGGTCATTGCAGCGAATCGAACGGTTGTTGAGACGCAAGCGCGGGTTTTCCTCTGTGCTGAAGCTGAGCACCATCCTGAAGGTGTCGTACTGGATCTCTGCCTTGAGCAAGGCGATGTGCGCCGCGACGGCGAGGGCGTCTTTGAGGCTGGTGCCGATCTTGTATTGCAGAAGGCTCTCGGCCAGCGCTTCGCCGGGCAGCAAGTAGCCCTGCAAGTGCCTGGCATATTGCCCGCCCAGGTCGAGGTCGCGACACAGTGTCTGGAACTGGCTGATGGGCATTTGGTTTTTGAGCGGCAAGACGTCGAAGTGGCCGCGCGCATCAGGCTGGCTGATGTAGTCCGAGCCTGCGCCGACCGTCTCGTTGGCGGCAAAGTTGTGCAGAGCGGCATCGAGCAGTGAGACCGTACGGGTCGTCGAACCGTCGACCACGTCGATTGCATACCAGGGACTGCTGGCGGGAATGTACAGGCGCAGCCAGGTCTTCCTGACGTCCGGCTCGATGCCATGGCATTGCTTGATCCTAGCTTTGAGCAGCGGCTCGGCGAAGGCGTACAGGTCGGTTCTGGCCAGCAGATGATCGACCTTGTTCTGCGAGTCCCAGGCCTTGAGATTGGCGGCGGCGAGTCGGCTCGCATACGTACCGGGTGCGCTGTACCAGGGTTCGCGCTTCAGTGGCGTGGCGGCGAGTGCCAGGCTGCGGCTGAGCGTTGCAGTTTTGAACGGCGCGCTGACAGCCGATTCGATGAACGCGTAATGCCGGCCTTTGTCGGCGGCTTCGGCAGGCTGAGGGGAGTCAGACATGGCCAATCATCCTTGATTGTTTGAGGAATGATCAGCGTACCGGCGGCAGGGCAAAACAAAAGTTCAAAGATCGGGAGCCAAACGTGTGATCGGCTCAGCGATGCGACAAGAATTCGAATCGGAACAATGCACGAATACCACCTTTTGCGCCGATGGCCTTCGGCGCGACGTGCAGACCACGTTCGGTCAGTGCAGCGCCGATGCCACCACGGGCGCCTGTGGCGGTTGGCACTGTGAGTCGCTGCCCGGTTGCAGATACGGCGTGAGAATCGGCGCCATGCCTTTGAGTACCTGCGTAGGCAGGGCCGAGGTGAACTTGAAGTTCTCCGCCGAGCGCCCCGGGACGAACGCGGTGAGGGTGCCGAAATGGTGGTCGCCGATGTAGAACACAAAGGTCGCCGTGCGGTTGATCGACTTCGAACTGATGATCCGCCCGCCAGACCCGATCGCCGCAATGCGGTTATCGCCGGTGCCGGTCTTGCCGCCCATGGCCAGCGGTGTGCCGTCGGGCAGTTTGAAACTGCCGGACAGCCTTCTGGCGGTACCGGCGTCGACCACTTGCGACAGCGCCTCGCGCATGGCCCGGGCCACTTCAACCGGCATCACGCGTTTGCCCACGTGCGGGTCGTTGATCAGCCTGGTTTCATACGGCGTATCGGCAGCAAAGTGCAGGCTGTCGATGCGCAGCGTCGGCATGCGCACGCCGTCATTGAGGATGGTGCCGATCAGCTCGGCGAGCGCGGCGGGACGGTCGCCGGAACTGCCGATGGCCGTGGCCAGTGACGGCACCAGGTGATCGAACGGGTAGCCGACTTTCTGCCAGCGCTGATGAATGTCGAGGAACGCTTCGATCTCGAGCATGGTGCGAATACGACTGTCTCGCGCACCCTTGTGCCGGCTCTTGAACAGCCAGCTGTAGACTTCCTGGCGCTCGAAATGGCTGGCCTTGACGATCTCGCTGAAGGTCGCTTCCGGGTGATGCAACAGATAACCCATCATCCACAGGTCCAGCGGATGCACCTTGGCGATGAAGCCTTGGTCAGGCAAATCGTAACTGCCGGGGCCATAGGAATCGTAGAGGCGGATCAGACGGTCGTCGGTGAGTTTTTCGTTGAGTTTGGTGCCCTTGAGGTGCGAGCGCACGAAGCGGTTGAAGTCTTCCTGACTGGCCTCCGGCAGCAGATAGCGATGCACCGCCGCCATGCGAATCGGCGTCGGGCGGATGCTGTCGAGGAAGGTTTCCAGGCGCGCCTGGGTGTCCTTGTTCTTGTACTTCTTCCAGAACTTGAGCAGGAACGAGGTGCCTTCGCGGTCGGCGAAACTGGCCAGGTATTCCTGACGGCGCGGATCGCGATCATCCTTGAGCAATTCGCCGTTGGGACCTGAGTAGGTGGTGTAGCGGACGATGTCGCGCATCAGGCGAATGAATGGCAGGTTGATCGACTCGCGCAGCGAATCGCGCAGGGTCGGCAGGCGACCGTTGTCCTCTTTGCGGAAGTTGTTGAATCTGTGCAGCCCACCGCCGGTAAAAAACGCCTCGCCGGGGCTGGCCGAGTATTTGCGATCCAGCGCGGCGCCGAGCAGCTTCGACAGGTCGTGATCCTTGTTCTGGATCAGGTAGTCGATGACCCAGCGGCTGAGGCGGTCCTGATCGGGCACTTCGACTTTTTTCAATTCTGCCACGCCCATCGCGCCGTATTTGTCGTGCAGCTCGGCGACGATTTGCAGGTACGTGGTCAGCACACGCATTTTCGCCGTCGAGCCGAGTTCAAGCTTGCTGCCTTCGTTGATGTCGAACGGCTGATCGGTGCTGTCGGTCTGCACGCGCACCCGCGAGCCGTCCGGGGTCAGTTCGAACAGGGTGAAGCTGTAACGCACTTGCGTGGTGCTGGTGGGTGTCAGCAAGCGTTCGCCGAGCAGACCGATTTCTGCTGCGTAGGCCGGGTCGGCAAGTTTTTTCAGATAAGCCGTGGCCTGCGTTTGCAGATCGCCCTGCAGGGTGCTGGTGGCCGACAGGTCGAGGCGATCGAGGTCGTACAGCGGGCGATTGAGCATGCTCGCCAAGCGGCTGCGGGCAACACTGATGCCCTTGTTGGTTTCAATCGGCTGCATCGTTGGCTGGGTCTGCCAGTCGCGATACGACACGGTGCTCGCCAGCGCAGCGTCAGCGAGGGCGCTGTCGATCACGCCGTTCTGCTTGAGCAGGCGCAGGTGGCTGTCGGTGAGGCTGGCCAATTCGTCGCGACCCTTGGTCAGGTAATGCGAAGGGCGGCGCTGGGCGATCATCAGCGAGAGCATTTCACGCAAGGCCAGGCCTTTGGCGGCCATGGTTTGTGGGTCGGTCTTCGGGCTGTTCAGTTGCTCGTTGGCCTTGTTGAAATCACTGCCGTACCAGACCCGCAAACCTTCGGCCATGCCGTGCACTTCACCGTGGCCGGGTACTGCCGAGAGCGGCACGCTGTTGAGGTAGTCGCGCACGATGTTCTGCCGCGAACCGAGGGTCTCTGGGCCATCCTGATAGGCGCGCACGCTGGCGGAAATCATCTGGCGGATCTTCTCCGCGCCCGACACGGTCAGGCCATCGGGTGAGTGGCGATACTTCTCCAGTTGCGTTGCCAGGGTGCTGCCGCCGGCCGATTGCCCGGGCAGGTGCAGCAACTTCGCCACTTGCGACCACGCGGCCATGCCGAAGCGCGGCCAGTCCACCGCCGGGTTGGCCAGCGGCTGTTTCGGGTCGAGGAGAAAGCGGTTTTCGATGAACAGCAGGCTGCTGACCACCACCGGCGGAATCGCCGCGAAGTCGGCATACAGTTGCTGCGGATAGTTGTATCGATACAGCGGCGCGCCTCGGCAGTCGGTGATCGACAACCCGGCCTGGATCTTTTCCGAGTACGGCACGAACAGGCCTTTGTCGGTGTAACCGAGCAGGGCGGGGGAGAAGCGCGTTTGCTCGGTGATCACGTAATTGCGCTTGAGCAGGCGTGGCAGGAATTCGTCCAGAGAGCTGTAACCCAGGCGCAGATCGAAAGGGCCGTTGCCCGGATAACGAATCGCTTCGCTGGGACCGGGTTCCAGTTTGTAGGTCAGCGAAGCGGCGTACTGGCTCAGCTCCCGCGCCTGAAAGCGCGAAGTGCGCATTTCCTTGGACGCGGCGAGCCCCACCACCACCGCAATGATCAAAAACAGCAACCAGAAAGCCTTCCACCCGTGCCGCTGACGACGGGGTTTTTCAGGGACAGGCGCTTCATTCACACGTTCAGTCTGAACCACGGTTTTACTCGAATCGGTTTGCCACAAAGCGCCCATAGTCGACTGATCCATTCACGCAGATTGATCGGACTTGTCTGAAGCTTAGACGGTGGTTGGAGCCGGTGAAGAAAATGTGCAGAGCGGAGGAGACGGCTTGTCTGAATAACTGGAACACACACTGTGGCGAGGGGATTTATCCCCGCTGGGCTGCAAAGCAGCCCCAAAACCTGCCACCACAGTTTCTACAGGCCCACCGCATGTGAGCAAGTTGCGACTGCTGCGCAGCCGAGCGGGGATAAATCCCCTCGCCACAAAGAGGCTGTTCACATCCCCATGATGTGTCTGTGTGGGCATGGATTCAGTTGGCTAACAGATTCATCAGTCATGCGGGGACTCCCTGTGGCGAGGGGATTTATCCCCGCTGGGCTGCAAAACAGCCCCAAAACCTGCCAGCACGGTTTCTACAGGCACACCGCATGTGAGCAAGTTGCGCCTGCTACGCAGCCGAGCGGGGATAAATCCCCTCGCCACAAAAAGGCTGTTCACATGCCGGGATGTTGTCAGTGTGAGGGATTCAGGCGGCTAGCCGATTTATCAGTCATGCGGGGACTCCCTGTGGCGAGGGGATTCATCCCCGCTGGGCTGCAAAGCAGCCCCAAAACCTGCCACCACAGTTTCTAAAGGCACACCGAGTCTGAGCAAGTTGCGCCTGCTGCGCAGCCGAGCGGGGATAAATCCCCTCGCCACAAGGATGCTGCTCACATCCTCATGATGTGTCTGCGTGGGCATGGATTCAGTTGGCTAGCCGATTTATCAGTCATGCGGGGACTCCCTGTGGCGAGGGGATTTATCCCCGCTGGGCTGCAAAGCAGCCCCAAAACCTGCCAGCACGGTTTACGCAGGCACACCGCATGTCAGCAAGTTGCGCCTGCTACGCAGCCGAGCGGGGATAAATCCCCTCGCCACAAGGATGCTGCTCACATCCCCATGATGTGTCTGTGTGGGCATGGATTCAGTTGGCTAGCCGATTTATCAGTCATACGGGGACTCCCTGTGGCGAGGGGATTCATCCCCGTTGGGCTGCAAAGCAGCCCCAAAACCTGCCAGCACGGTTTCTACAGGCACACCGCATGTGAGCAAGTTGCGCCTGCTACGCAGCCGAGCGGGGATAAATCCCCTCGCCACAAAGAGGCTGTTCACATGCCGGGATGTTGTCAGTGTGAGGGATTCAGGCGGCTAGCCGATTTATCAGTCATGCGGGGACTCCCTGTGGCGAGGGGATTTATCCCCGTCGGGCTGCAAAGCAGCCCCAAAACTTGCCAGCACGGTTTCTACAGGCACACCGCATGTGAGCAAATTGCGCCTGCTACGCAGCCGAGCGGGGATAAATCCCCTCGCCACAAAGAGGCTGTTCCCATGCCGGGATGTTGTCAGTGTGAGGAATTCAGGCGGCTAGCCGATTTATCAGTCTTGCAGGGACTCCCTGTGGCGAGGGGATTTATCCCCGCTGGGCTGCAAAGCAGCCCCAAAACCTGCCACCACAGTTTCTACAGGCCCACCGCATGTGAGCAAATTGCGCCTGCTACGCAGCCGAGCGGGGATAAATCCCCTCGCCACAAGGATGCTGTTCACATCCTCATGATGTGTCTGTGCGAGCGATGGACTCCCTGTGGCTAGCCGATTCATCAGTCATGCGGGGACTCCCTGTGGCGAGGGGATTTATCCCCGCTGGGCCGCGAAGCAGCCCCAAAACCTGCCAGCACGGTTTCTACAGGCACACCGAGTCTGAGGAAGTTGCGACTGCTGCGCAGCCGAGCGGGGATAAATCCCCTCGCCACAAGGATGCTGTTCACATCCTCATGATGTGTCTGTGCGAGCAGTGGATTCCTTGGCCACAGCGATGCTGTCACATCCCGGGAGGTTGTCTGTGTGAGGAATGAATTCACTTACTCCAGAGAGCTGTTGCGCTCAGAGCCAGCAGGTATCCCAAAGCGGGTAATCACCGAGGTTATCGACCAGCCCGGCTCGCAAGGGATTATTGATGATATAGCGGGCGATGGGCTCCAGGTCCTCGCCGTCACGGATCGCTCGGTCATGGTAGCCGGTTTGCCACAGCGGTCCGTGACGTCCGGTTTTTCTGTTAACCGCATGCGTACAGCGAGCCTTTACACCGCCAATGACTTCACCAAGTGAGCCGCGTTGCAATTGCATCAGCCAATGAAAGTGGTCAGGCATGACAACCCAGGCGATGGACTGCGCGACTCCTTGCTCATGAGCCCGGCGCAGTTCTGCAACCAGTAATCGGCCTGTCCGCCAATCTGCAAATACAGGCTGGCGTTCGTGGATGACAGAGGTGATGAAGTAGGCACGACCGTTTTCCGAGAAACGACCTTGGCGCAGACGGTGGGAATTGGGGCGGACTGGCATGTGAGCTTCCTTGCATATGCTCCTGACTTTTTCAAAGGTTAGTGGTTGGCCGCCTCGGTCGGCGCTGCAACTGTTGAGCGAAATTTCTGAATCCGCCGGGCGATTTATCCGTGATGTAACGCGAGGAGAGACATCGCACAGTGAATCAAATACCCCAGGGCTGAAACATGACGCTGCACCATTGCTGTGCAATACTTCGCGGCTTTTCAGTGGCGACTTTTCCTACGTAATGCAGGTAATGCCTCTCCGCAGAACCCACTATTGCCGAGAGTTGTCGCTGAATGTTGTGACTTTTAGAGTGAAAAATCCTGCCCTGAGCTTTTTATACTGCACGCCCCGCTGATCTTTCAGGCCTGCCCTGCAAGACGCGTCTGCCCACAAAGCCGACGCGGTTTCCTGCCCAGCTAAGGCCTATCGGCCGACGCTTCGAAACCCGGTGGTCATATCCAATAACAAGACGAGGTTGTACCCCTATGCCTGTTGGCAATCCTCTGCCGCACGGCGACACCGCTTCGGGCGGTCCGCTCAAACGTGAACTCGGCGAACGGCATATCCGCCTGATGGCGCTCGGTGCCTGTATCGGCGTCGGTCTGTTTCTCGGTTCGGCCAAAGCCATCCAGATGGCCGGTCCGGCGATCATGCTCTCTTACATCCTTGGCGGTCTGGCGATCCTGGTGATCATGCGCGCCCTCGGTGAAATGGCCGTGCATAACCCGGTGGCCGGTTCGTTCAGCCGCTACGCGCAGGATTATCTCGGTCCGCTGGCCGGCTTTCTCACCGGCTGGAACTACTGGTTTCTGTGGCTGGTGACCTGCGTCGCGGAAATCACCGCCGTGGCCGTGTACATGGGCATCTGGTTCCCCGATGTGCCGCGCTGGATCTGGGCCTTGGCAGCGCTGATCAGCATGGGCTCGATCAACCTGATCGCAGTCAAAGCCTTCGGCGAATTCGAATTCTGGTTCGCCCTGATCAAGATCGTCACCATCATCGCCATGGTCATTGGCGGCGTCGGCATCATCGCTTTCGGTTTCGGTAACGATGGCGTGGCGCTGGGCATTTCCAATCTATGGGCGCACGGCGGTTTCATGCCCAACGGCGTGACCGGTGTGCTGATGTCACTGCAAATGGTCATGTTCGCCTACCTCGGTGTCGAGATGATCGGCCTGACTGCCGGTGAGGCGAAGAACCCACAGAAGACCATTCCTGACGCAATCGGCTCGGTGTTCTGGCGGATCCTGCTGTTCTACGTCGGCGCGCTGTTCGTGATTCTGTCGATCTACCCGTGGAATGAAATCGGCACCCAGGGCAGCCCGTTCGTGATGACCTTCGAGCGTCTGGGCATCAAGACCGCCGCCGGCATCATCAATTTCGTGGTGATTACTGCGGCGCTGTCGTCGTGCAACGGCGGCATCTTCAGCACCGGGCGCATGCTCTACAGCCTGGCGCAGAACGGTCAGGCCCCGGCGGGCTTCGCCAAGACCTCGAACAACGGTGTGCCACGCCGGGCACTGCTGCTGTCGATCGCGGTGTTGCTGCTGGGCGTAATGCTCAACTATCTGGTACCGGAAAAAGTCTTCGTCTGGGTCACCTCGATCGCCACCTTCGGTGCGATCTGGACCTGGGTGATGATCCTCCTCGCCCAGCTGAAATTCCGCAAAGGCCTGAGCGCCAGCGAACGTGCCGGGCTCAAGTACAAGATGTGGCTGTACCCGGTCAGCTCGTACTTCGCGCTGGCGTTCCTGGTACTGGTGGTCGGCCTGATGGCGTACTTCCCGGACACCCGCGTGGCGCTGTATGTGGGACCGGCGTTTCTTGTGCTGCTGACGGTGTTGTTTTACGTGTTCAAGTTGCAGCCGACGCAAGTGACGCAAGGTTCGGTGCGTTCGGTTTCTTGAACCTTAAGTGCGTAAACAACGAAGCCCTGATCGAGAGATCGGGGCTTTTGGGTTTTATGGGCAAGGCGATTAACGGTCAACGCCTTAAAATCGCACGGGAAGAGCTATTGACACGTGAGTACGACAAGATGACCGCTGGTCGGATAAAGCCCTCGACCTGTAATTTCTGACAGTAGACCGTCTTCAAGCTCTGGCCTAGTTTGGAGGTCCGTCCTCTGGCAGCGGCTGGCCCTCACCATGAAAGGATTCTCTGCAACCACCGCCATCGGAGTGGCCGATGCGCTCATCCATTGGCAGATATTTTTCGTGCTCTGTCAGGCGGCCGCCCTGAGTCAGGCGGCCAGCAACTTTGCGGCGTTCTGCGTAGCTGCTGCGCTCTCTTTCTATCTGAACATGCTTTATATCTTTGAAAGGGAAACGCCGGTATTTCCCTATCTGATGTTCATCGGCCTGATGGGCGGCGTGAGTTTTGGCGTGGGTGTCATTGGGGATGTCTGGCGCTTGTCGGGGCTTGTGACGGTCGCTTCGTTTTCGCTGGTGAATATTGTTTTAGGGTACTGCGTTTTCCGCTTTGTCCTTTTTCCAGGGCGACGGGCATGAACGTCTCTCCGCCTGACGTACTGCCGATGTCAGCGTCCTGCGCTGCTTCAATGCCCTTCGTAGTTGATCTGGACGGTACCCTCGTCAAATCTGATCTGCTGTTCGAATGCGTGATGTCCTTTGTCCGCAGCAAACCATTGCACTGCCTGAAACTCTTTCCCTGGCTCTGGCACGGCAAGGCGTATCTGAAAGATCGACTGGCAATGACATCGGACGTCGATCTCGCGACTTTGCCCTATGATCCCGACGTACTCCGGATGATCGAGGAACAGCGCAACGCCGGTCGGAAAATTGTTCTCGCCACAGCCAGTCATTACACATTGGCAGTGCGGATCGCCGAGCATCTGCAGGTGTTTGATGACGTTCTGGGTTCAACCCTCGAGCAGAACCTTTCGGGAACGAACAAACGTGATGAGCTGGTGGCGTTATATGGGGAGAAAAGTTTCGATTACATCGGCAATTCGCTGGACGATCTGCCGATCTGGCGGTCGGCCAGGCAAGCTTATATCGTCAATCCGCTAGCGGGCGTCCAACGTGCCGCCCGGCATCTGGATAACGTAGCCCAGGTGGTTCACTCTCGCGTTACGTATTTCAGAAGTTTGTACAAAGCCTTGCGCATTCATCAATGGATGAAGAATGTGCTGATTTTCGTTCCCCTGCTTGCAGCGCATCAAGTGGCCAACCCGCTGCTATTGGGGCGCGGCTTGCTGGCCTTCATGCTTTTCGGCTTGTGTGCATCCAGCGTCTATCTTCTGAACGACTTGCTCGACCTGAACGATGATCGCAGGCACCCGAGCAAACGCAATCGACCCTTCGCCAATGGTTCGTTATCCATCCAGTCCGGTCTGCTGATTTTCCCCCTGCTGTTGTCAGTGTCGTTCATCGGCGCGTGGTTGTGGCTGCCTCACCCATTCATTGCCGTGCTGGCCTGCTATTACGGCCTGACGCTGGTGTATTCGCTGGTGCTCAAGAGGTTGATGGCGCTGGATGTCATCGCTTTGGCGCTGCTTTACACCTTGCGCATCATTGCCGGTGGCGCCGCTTTCGGGCTCGACCTGACGGGGTGGATGCTGGCTTTTTCCATGTTCATGTTTTTGAGCCTCGCGCTGGTCAAGCGCTATGCCGAGCTGTTGCTGGCGCTGCACGGCGGCATCACCGGTAAGACCGGCGGCCGCGACTACTTTCCTGCGGACCTGGCAATGCTCTCCTCTTTGGGGGCCGCATCCGGTTATCTCGCTGTCCTGGTGCTGGCGCTTTACATCCATGACAGCGCAACTACCGAGTTGTATGCATATCCCCGATGGCTCTGGTTTGCCTGCCCATTGATGCTGTTCTGGATCACTCGTATCTGGCTGCTGACGCATCGCGGCCGCATGAATGAGGATCCGGTGGTTTTCGCACTGCGTGATCGCTTGAGTCTGGTGATGGGAACAGTGTTCTGTCTGATTTTCTGGGTGGCGGCATGACGGCCTCGCTGGCTTCCTGGGGAAACTATCCCCATGCCCCGCAGAGCGGTCGTCCCTGTCACTGGCAAGCGGATATCGGACCGCAGTGGCAGCAGTTGATCGAATCACACGGGACAACTTTGCCGTTTGGCAATGGCCGCAGCTATGGCGATAGCTGCATGGCCGCAAGCGATCACGTGCTGCAATTACGTCCCCTGAAGCGCTTCATTGAAGGCGACTGGGAAAAGGGTGAGATCTGCGCTGAAGCCGGCGTGACACTGGGCGAGATTTTACAACTCGCCATTCCCCGTGGCTGGTTTTTGCCCGTCACACCCGGTACGCGGCATGTAACGCTGGGTGGGGCGGTGGCCAATGACGTCCACGGGAAAAATCACCATCGCTGCGGCACGTTTGCCCATTCGCTGGTGTGTTTCGGGCTGCACCGTTCCATGCAATCGCCGATGGTGTGCTCGGCGACGCTAAACCCACAGTGGTTTGCCGCCACCATCGGCGGGCTCGGCCTGACGGGCGTGATTACCTGGGTGCGCATTCGTCTGCGCAAAATCCAGTCCAGCCTGATCGACAGCACACGGGTGCGTTTTGACTGTCTGGATGACTTTTTTGCCCTGTCGGTCGACATGGATGCGCGGCATGAATACAGCGTCGCGTGGATCGATTGCCTGGCCAAGGGCAATGCGCTAGGGCGCGGATGCTTCACGGCTGGGGATCATTGCGAGGCGGGGCCCCTTGAGGTCGCTGCACCACGTTCTCTGTCTGTCCCGATCCGCCCTCCGGTATCGCTGATCAATTCGCTCACCTTGAAACTGTTCAACGATCACTACTGGAAACGGCAGCCAACGAACGGACAACATCAAAAGGTTGCCTACAGCTCGTTCTTCTATCCGTTGGACCGTATCGAAAACTGGAATCGCATCTACGGACGCAGAGGTTTCCAGCAATTTCAGTGCGTATTGCCGGCCTCGGTTGCAGCCGTGGCACTGGCCGAATTACTCAAGTCGATTGCGCGTAGCGGCAGTGGCTCCTTCCTCGCGGTGCTCAAGCGTTGTGGCGACATTCCTTCGCCGGGATGGCTTTCCTTTCCTATGCCCGGTACTTCATTGGCGCTGGACTTTCCACAGAACAATGAACTGACGAGAAAACTTCTGTCGCGTCTCGATGCCATCGTCCGTGAAGCCGGGGGGCGCTTGTATCCGGCCAAGGACGCTCACATGAGCGGCAGCGATTTTCGCCAGGCCTATCCCGCCTGGGAGCAGTTGGAAGCGATGCGCGATCCGACCCTGATGTCCCGTTTCTGGCAGCGAGTCACTCGATGAAAAAAATACTGATTGTGGGCGCCACCTCGGCGATTGCCTGCGCTTGCGCACGATTGTGGGCGGCTGATCGCAGCGAATTGTTCCTGGTCGGCAGGGATGCGCAAAAACTCCAGCAAACCAGCGTCGATCTTCAGGTTCGAGGTGCCAGAGCCGTGACCACGTACGTCATGGACGCCAGTGATATCGCGGCACATCCGGTCATGTACGAGAAATGCCTGGCGACGTTGCAGACGGTGGATATCTGTCTGATTGCCTATGGCTCGCTGCCAGATCAGTACGCGTGCGAACAACACGTTGAACAGGCCATGGAGCAGTTCGCCAATAACGGCAGTTCAATGATCGCGCTGTTGACGCTGTTGGCAAATCGCATGGTTGTCCAGCAGCACGGCACGCTGGCGGTCATTTCCTCGGTTGCCGGGGATCGAGGACGACCTTCCAATTACCTGTACGGCGCGGCAAAGGCGGCCGTTTCCACGTTCTGCGAAGGCTTGCGGGTACGCTTGTTCAAAGCGGGTGTGCATGTGATCACGATAAAGCCTGGGTTAGTCGACACGCCCATGACGCGAGGGTTGGCGCTGCCCTCCGTGCTTGTAGCGCAACCGGATACGGTTGCCCGGCGAATAGTCAGAGGGATCAATCGACAGGTGGCGGTGCTGTATGTGCCCGGCTTTTGGGCGGTGATCATGTGGCTGATTCGGGTGATGCCGCAGCCGCTGTTCAAGAGGCTGAACCTGTGAATCAGACACTGAGGTTATCCGGGTGGCGTTACCGCGTTTTGATTGGCTCGGTGATTTGCTCCGCCCTCGCTTATCTCGCTGTTTCCCTGTGGGGTGGGTGGTCGGCGGTGAGCGCGGCGGTCAGTCGAGTGGGTTGGTGGCAGTGCGGGCAAATCGTCTGCGTGGTTTTGCTTGGATACGGTCTGCGTTTTTTGCGTTGGCAGGGTTATCTGTCTGCCTTGGGTCACCGGTTGCCTTGGCGGCCGAGCTTGAACATCTACCTGGCCGGATTCGCCCTGACGACGACTCCCGGCAAGGCCGGGGAGGCGTTGCGCGGTGTTTTGCTCAAACGTTTGGAGGTGCCTTACGCACAGAGCTTTGCCGCGCTGTTCAGTGAGCGGCTTGCGGACCTGCTGGCGATGACGGGCCTGGCGTTGTTCGGCTTGAGCGCGCATCCGCAATGGTTGTCGATGGTCGTTGCCAGTCTCGTCCTCCTGGCATGCGGTGCATCGATGATGTTTTCGCCAAGCCTTGCCAGCGCGATTGATCGTCGCACTGAGCAACGGCACGACAGATTCTCGCGGTTGCTGGGGCATGCCGTTCAGGTATTGCGTCAGTCGCGCCGCTGTCACTCCCCTCGTCGCGTCATGGGCGCAACGCTATTGAGCCTGCTGGCCTGGGGGCTTGAAGCATTGGCGTTTTACTGGATTTTGCAGGCGATGGGCGCGGACGTGAGCCTGACGTTAGCGATCTTTATTTATGCGGTGGCCATGTTGGCGGGGGCTCTGAGTTTCATGCCGGGCGGTTTGGGCAGTGCCGAAGCAGCGATGCTAGCGCTGCTGGTTTCAGGCGGAGTCGGGTTGGCAGATGCGATCGCGGCGACGGTTTTGTTACGGCTGGTAACGTTGTGGTTGGCGGTCGGGGTGGGAATGCTTGCACTTTTATGGAAGAGGTCGGTAGCCGGTTTTGATCATGGCTGAGTAACTACTGAGGAGATGACAATGGACACTGCGTCGCGAAAGTACAAATTGGCAATGTACCTGTGTCTGATTGGCGCAATTGGATTTGGCCTGTATGTAAGGTTGCGCAACATCGATGCTACTGGCCTGTGGCTGGATGAGGCCTTCAGTGTATCGGTAAGCGATCCGCAAAATGGATTCTTTGACGTGTATCGAACTACATTGAGTGACGTTCATCCTCCCTTTTATCAGATTTTACTGTGGACTTATTATCAGGCTGTCGGGTTTGGCGAACACACAGGGCGGTATCTCTCTGCGGTAATCGGCGTGCTGTTGATTCCCTCTGTATTCCTCCTCGGGCGCAAATTGTTTGATGAACAAGTAGGGCTCATCGTTGCGTGGTTGGCAGCGGTCAATAGTTTCTTGGTTCAGTATTCGCAAGAGACTCGCTCTTATGCGCTTCTGTCGTTGCTTACCGTTTTGTCTTTTGTGATCTTCTTGCGCTGCTTAAGTCGAGGCAGAGGGCAGGATTTTTTTTGCTATTGGCTGACTTCCGCCGCGCTGATAAATACTCATTACTTCGGTTATCTGCCGGTCTTTGCTCAAGTGCTTGTGTTGCTTCACATGATCTTACGCAGCGAGGTCCACAGCCAAGTTATATACAGGTTCATTTGCGCCGGATTTTTTGCCGCATTAACCGTAATTCCTGGTTTATCGTACGCTGAGAGTAGCTTTTTACGGGATTTCTGGATTCAACCACCCGAAACTGTTTTTTTCTTCAAGGTTTTCCTGTTGTATTTCGGAGATACGTTTCTGGCCGCTTTGCTCGCTGTAATTTTAATTTCAGGGCTGGCGTCGATGGCTCAAAATCCTGAAAGCGCAATTGCTTGCAGGCTGATTGTGTTCTGGGGGGTAGTAGGAATTGTGGTGCCCTATGTCTGTTCTGTTTACTTACGCCCGGTGACAACTCAACGCAATTTTATTTTTCTTCTGCCCGCCGTATTGCTGGTGGCTGCGTACGCAGTTGGCAATATAAGAGATGTGCCAGTAAAAGTGTTAATGCTGGTGGTATTGATGACATTTTCTGCTACGCCTTTATTCAGGGATATCAGTTATCTGAGGGATCCTGAAAATCCGTACTCACGCGAGACGCACATGAGAGATATCGTCATCTCTGTAATGAATAAGTCAAACGTGTTGCCAATCTATTCGCTTGATGCGATTCAGTTTGGTGTCTATTTCAAGTTGCTGGGATCTCCGCTGCTTGTTAGTAATTTAGAGAAGCTGAAAACTGATTTGTCGTTGCCCAGTCACCCGAAAGAATTTTATGTTCTGGAGACGAACTATGGTCCTGGTTTTGCTCAGGGAATCAAAAATCTAGAAAGGTACGAAGCAAAAATTATCGATAAGGAAGAAATAGGTCATGTGCGATTATTCAAGATCCGTACATTTGAACCATGATCGGTAGCGGTGGGCATTCCGAATGGAAATGCACACCTTTGAGCAGTTACGCAGCGACGACCTCGCTCGGCTCAAAACTATCCGCCCGCGCCATCTGCCACATCCGCGAATAGAACTCGCCATTCACTTCACCGGTGAGCAATTCCCCCGGTTTCAAAAACACGTGCAACTGCGAGAACAGTTTGATCTCGGTCGCCGACATGCGTCGTACCAGATGCTTGGCCGACAGTTGCGAGGGATGCTCAAGGCCTGCTGCAGCGAGCATTTCCGCCAGTGCTTTGAGCGTGCTGCGATGGAAGTTGTAGACGCGCTGGGCTTTGTCCGGTACCACCAGAGCGCGTTGGCGCAAGGCGTCCTGGGTGGCAACGCCGGTCGGGCATTTGTTGGTGTGGCACGACTGCGACTGGATGCAGCCGATGGCGAACATGAAGCCGCGCGCGGAGTTGGCCCAGTCAGCGCCGATGGCCAGCACGCTGGCGATGTCGAAGGCGCTGACGATCTTGCCGCTGGCGCCGAGTTTGATCTTGTCGCGCAGGTTCAGGCCGACCAGCGTGTTGTGCACGAACAGCAGGCCTTCGCGCATCGGCACGCCGATGTGGTCGGTGAATTCGACAGGGGCTGCGCCAGTGCCGCCTTCCTTGCCATCGACGACGATGAAGTCCGGAAGAATGCCGGTTTCCAGCATGGCCTTGGCAATGCCCATGAATTCCCACGGATGGCCGAGGCAGAATTTGAAGCCCACCGGTTTGCCACCGGACAATTCGCGCAGTTGCTGGATGAACTGCATCATCTCGATCGGCGTTGAAAACGCACTGTGGCGCGACGGCGAGACGCAGTCCTCGCCCATCAGGATGCCGCGTGTTTTCGCAATCTCCCTGGTGACCTTGTGCTTGGGCAAGATCCCGCCATGGCCGGGTTTGGCGCCCTGGCTCATCTTGATTTCGATCATGCGCACTTGCGGATTCTGCGCCTGCACGGCGAAGCGCTCAGGGTCGAAACGGCCGTCGCTGGTGCGGCAGCCGAAATAGCCGCTGCCCAGCTCCCAGGTCAGATCACCACCATGTTCGCGGTGATACGGGCTGATGCTGCCTTCGCCTGTGTCGTGGGCGAAGTTGCCGAGTTTCGCGCCCTGGTTCAAGGCGCGGATGGCGTTGGCGCTGAGCGAGCCGAAGCTCATTGCCGAGATATTAAAGATCGATGCCGAGTACGGCTGCGTGCACTGCGGACCGCCGACAATGACGCGGAAACCGTTCGGGTCACTCAACGGCGCCGGGCGCATCGAATGGCCGATGAATTCGAAGCCGGACTGGTAGACGTCGATCAGCGTGCCGAACGGTTTGTCGGCAGTTTCGTTTTTCGCTCGCGAGTACACCAGCGAACGCTGCGCGCGGGAGAAGGGCAGGGCATCGCTGTCGGACTCGAGCAGGTACTGGCGAATCTCCGGGCGGATGCCTTCGACCAGATAACGGATGTTGCCCAGAATCGGATAATTGCGGCGCACTGCATGGCGCGTCTGCAACAGGTCGAACACGCCGAGCAGGCTCAGCACAGCGGTGGCGGCGGTGATCGGCCACAGCCAGTCATGTTCGAGAAAGGGCAGGCTGGCGAGGGTGAACATCACACAGACGGCAAAGAAGGCGTAGCGGCTCAGCAGCGACAGGCTCATACGGTTTCCTTGGTTCGGATTGTTTGTGGCTGGCAGGCATATTGCGCCAACGACGGAACCGTGAACAGGCAGACGTCCCTCTCCTCGCTTACATCGGAGCCGTCTCGCTTACGATGCCAGTTGACTTGGCTGTTGAACGCGAGAAGCAGCCATGCAGCAATACTGGTGGGCAAACTTGTGGCATTGACGAACGCCTTCGCGAGCAAGCTCGCACAAGGAATTGCAGTGAAAGGTAGAAGCGAACTTGCACGCGAAATCGACGATTACCTTTTTGTTTATGCCGCGACCGATTCCTGAGGCGTTTGCCGTTTCTGGTCATGTTTGTGCTTGGCCCTGGCCATATCGTTGATGCAGTAATTGATGTGATAGAAGGTGAACAGGACTGAATACAAGCGGTTCATTCGCGGTTCGAAGTTGTGTTTGGTCAGCGTGTAGGCGCGCAAGGCTCTGCGAACTCGAAAGCACCAAGCAATGGCGATGAGCTGGGCAATGACCGTCATCGCATACCCCGTGGCTATGAACCGCGGATCAGATACGGTGAAAAAGATCCCTCCGATACCACAGAGCGCCAGATAAACGACCAGACCGGTCTGGCTCAGTGTCTTGATTTGAGTGACCTCCTCAACCACGGTTGTTGTTTTGTGCAGCCATACAACCGAGTAGAGACCCATGGTGACTACGGTCAGGAGAATGAAATGGAGCGTCTTGAGATTGTTCTTTTCCTTGAGCGTCGAAATGTCAGACATGCAGCGTTTTCCCTCTTAGGCGATGTAGCGAATGGCTGCCGGGCAGCGATGAATAACGCTACCAAATTCGCGAGTGGGAAATTTCCGAGCCTTTGGGCGGACTTGTCGTCAGAGTCAGGCTGATCACGGATGCTCCTTGTAGGGATCTTCTGATGACGCAGGCGCGTCGGGCGTGGGATCCTGCGATCTTTTCGCACAAGGCATTTTTCGACTCATGACGCCGACATCCGCCGTTTCGCCCTGCATCATCCATATCGCCGCCGCCCTGTTGCTCAACGCCGAAGGCCAGACCCTGCTGGTGCGCAAGCGCGGCACCACGGCTTTCATGCAACCGGGCGGCAAGATCGAAGCCCACGAGTTGCCAGTGCACGCATTGGCCCGAGAGCTGGAAGAAGAACTCGGGCTGGAAATCGACCCGGCGCAGGCGATCTTTCTCAACAGTTTTTCCGCCCCCGCCGCCAACGAGCCGGGCTTCATCGTGCACGCGGAGATCTTCCAATTGACCATCGATACTGACGTGTGTCCGGCGGCGGAAATCGAGGAAGTCATCTGGGTCGATCCGGCCACTGATCCGGCGCTCGAGCTGGCGCCATTGACACGCGAACACATCCTGCCGTTTTATCGCCGTTCACTGACTGCACTCGCCTGATCATTCCCGCAAAGGACGTTGCCATGATCCCGTTGCAAGACCTGCTGATCTTCGCCGCCGCCGCGTTGCTGATGGTGCTGACACCGGGGCCGAACATGATCTATCTGATCTCGCGTTCGATCTGTCAGGGGCGCCGCGCGGGGGTGACTTCGCTACTCGGCGTGGTCGGCGGGTTCTTCGTGCATATGTTCGCTGCGGCGGTCGGTTTGACGGCAGTGTTTCTTGCCGTGCCGATGGCTTATGAAGTGTTGAAATGGGCCGGTGCGCTGTACCTGCTGTGGCTGGCCTGGCAAGCGCTGAAACCCGGCGCGCGTTCGCCGTTCGAAGCGCAGCAATTGCCGCCGGACTCGTCGCGCAAGCTGATCACCATGGGCTTTCTCACCAGCGCACTGAACCCGAAAATCGCCGTGTTCTATCTGTCGGTGTTTCCGCAATTCATCAGCCCTGAGCACGGCTCGGTGTTCACCCAAAGCATCGTCCTCGGCCTCACGCAGATCGGCGTCAGCTTCAGCGTCAATCTGTTGATCGCGCTGTTCGCCGCAGGCATCGCTTCGTGGTTCGTGCGCAACCCGACGTGGTTGGCGATGCAGCGCTATTTCATGGGCATGGTCCTCGGTGGCCTTGCCGTACGGCTGATGCTCGAACAACGCCGGACTGCCTGACATGTGGATCGAACGGCTGGACGCCAGCCACGCCTTGGCTTACCGCGAACTGATGCTGCAAGCCTACGACCGTCATCCGCAGGCGTTCACCTCCAGCGTACGCGAGCGCGCGGTGATGCCATTGAGTTGGTGGGAAGGGCGCCTGACCAGCAAGCTCGATGTGGTGCTGGGGGCATTCGATGCCGGGACGTTGGCCGGGATTGTCGGCCTGGCCTTTGAACCGCGCGAGAAGGCACGACACAAGGCCACGCTGTTCGGCATGTATGTCTCGGCGGATTTTCGTCGCAAGGGGCTGGGCTTTGATCTGGTGCAGGCGGCACTGGTCGAAGCGCAAAAGCATCCGGCGCTGAAGCTGCTGCAGCTCACTGTCACCGCCGGCAATGACGCGGCTTTTCAGTTGTATCAGCGTTGCGGCTTCATTCAGTTCGGCCTCGAGCCACTCGCCGTGCGGGTGGGCGAAGACTACTTCGACAAGATCCACATGTGGCGCCAGCTCTGACCCACCACGACAATCCTTGTGGGAGCGAGCCTGCTCGCGAAGGCGTCCGTCCAGCCGACATCATCGCTGAATCATCCACCGCTTTCGCGAGCAGGCTCGCTCCCACAGGGAGATCTCTTGTTCTGGAGAATCAGCGTACGGCACTGACCCCATCGAGGGTCGAGAACGAGGTGTCCTTGGCAGTCAGCAGGAAATCGCGCATGTACGGCGCGTCGAGCATGTCCGTGCGAATCGCCGCGTACAGCGTCGCGAACAAGCCCTTTTCACCCAACCGTTTGCCCTTCACATAGCCGCGCGAGCTGTATTCATGCAGCGCCCAGTGCGGCATTCCGCAGACGCCACGGCCGCTGGCGACCAGTTGCATCATCATCACCGTCAGTTCCGAAGTGCGCACCTGCGCAGGTTCGATGTCGGCCGGTTCGAGGAAGCGGGTGAAGATGTCCAGGCGATCACGCTCGACCGGGTAGGTGATCAGCGTTTCCGTCAACAAATCTTCGGGAACGATGTACGGCTTGCTCGCCAGCGCATGCTGATTGGCCACGGCGAGCATGGCTTCGTAAGTGAACAGCGGCACGTAAGTGATGCCGGCAATTTCCAGCGGATCGGAGGTCACCACCAGATCCAGATCGCCGCGCGCCAGTGCCGGCAGTGGGGCGAAAGCGAAACCCGAAGCCAGGTCCAGCTCGACCTCCGGCCAGGCATCGCGGAACTGGTCGATGGTCGGCATCAGCCACTGAAAGCAGCTGTGACATTCGATAGCCATGTGCAGACGCCCGGCGGTGCCACCGGCCAGCCGACCGATGTCCCGTTCAGCGGCGCGCAACAGCGGCAGAGTGGCGTCGGCCAGTTGCAGCAGGCGCAAACCGGCGCTGGTGAAACGCACCGGTTTGGTCTTGCGCACGAACAACTGCATGCCCATGCGCTCTTCCAGCTCTTTGAATTGATGCGATAGAGCTGATTGCGTCAGATGCAGGCGATCAGCGGCATCCACCAGGCTGTCGGCTTCGCGCAGGGCGTGCAGGGTTTTCAGATGTCGGATTTCAAGCACCGGCGGGGCTCCATGAAGAAAACTTGTGACGAATGCGGGGAAGGTGAGTTTGTCTCATGACGGTGGCTTTGTCGATCTGTCGGCGAGGATCCGGCGGGCATTCGACAGACGACCGCTCGGCACTCTTCATCAAACTGTCATGCAACTGTGGCAGCGCGCTCGCACGAACTTCATCAGACTCGCGCTCTACTGGGGTGCTGCGTTTTGGTGTTTTTCATGTTCAAGAGAGTTTTTTCAGTCGCGGCCGCGTTGGCCGCGCTTTTGTTCGGGGCCGGCTCGTTTGCAGCCGGGCGCTGTGATGTCAACGTGCCGACCGAGCACGCCGAGCTGGCGCAGGTCAGTCTTGCCTATCAAAGTATCGGCCGTGCATCAGACCCGGCGCTGTTGCTGGTCATGGGCCTGGGTGGGCAGTTGATCCACTGGCCGGACGAAGTCGTGGTCGCGCTGTGTCAGCAGGGTTTCCGGGTGATCCGTTATGACAACCGCGACGTCGGATTGTCGACCTGGCGGCAGGCGCCGATCGAGGCCAATCTGACCTTCGAGGTGCTGCGTTACAAGCTCGGTTTACCGGTCTCGGCCCCGTACAGCCTGACTGACATGGCCGACGATGCGCTGGGTTTGATGACGGCGCTGAAGGTTGAGCAATTCCACGTGCTCGGCGCGAGCATGGGCGGGATGATCGCCCAGCACATGGCGGCAATGGCGCCGCAGCGGGTGGAAAGCCTGACGCTGATCATGACCACTTCCGGCGCTGAAGGCCTGCCGGCACCGAGTGCGGCGCTGGTGCAGTTGCTCTCGCGGCGGGGCGCGCCGAATCGCGAAGTGGCACTGGAGCAACAGGCCGATCTGCTCGCGGCACTCGGTAGCCCGGCGGTAACCGATGATCGCCAAGCGCTGTTGCAACAGGCGGCGGCGTCCTACGACCGCGCGTTCAACCCCGAAGGCGTCAAGCGCCAGATCATGGCAATCCTTGCCGAACCGAGCCGGGTGGCATTGCTCAATCAGCTGCGCGTGCCGACCCTGGTGGTGCACGGCACGGCAGATCCGCTGCTGCCGGTGATGCACGGCGTGCATCTGGCGGCGCACATTCAGGGCAGTCAGTTGAAACTGATTCCGGGACTGGCGCATCGCTTTCAGGAGGCGTTCAAGGAGCCGTTGCTGGCGGCGGTGCTGCCGTATTTGCAGGCGCATCGTGATGACACTTCGCATTGGGCTCGGGTCGATCCGGCGGCGCCGAACAATCTGCTGTAAGAGTGCGCCAGCATCCTGTCGCCAAAAAAATATCAATGTGCCACTATTGTTTGCCGCGTTGTTGCCGATAAGGCGCAGGAACGTTTTCAGACATAGGGACTTGATCCATGATTTTTCGCGCTACACGTCAATGGGCCGCGCTGGCTCTGCTCGCCGTACTGACTCTCACCGGCTGCGCCCATGTGCAACCGCCCGTGGCCCTGGACAAACAGTTCTGGGATGCCAAAGAGCCGACCATCGGTGTGGCCATTACCGTCGTACCGTCGCCGGTGCTGGCGCTGACCGGCAATCAGGGCATCCTCGATTACGCCATCAATGCCGGCGTCAACAGCAAGCTCAGCGCCAATGTCGAGACCTGGCAGGTGCGCGACCTGGAAACCCTGCCCGACGCCATCGTCGCCAAGCTGCAAGCCAAGGGCTACAAGGCCAGGCGCATTGATGAAAAGGTCGATCTGAAGACCTTCAAGGAAGTCGATTTCCGCGAGGGCTACATGACCAAGGACCTGTCGCCGATGAAAGCTGCCCACGGCATCGACCGTCTGTTGCTGGTGTCGATCTATGCCACCGGTGCCACCCGCAGCTACTACAGCATCGTGCCCACCAGCGTGCCGATGGCCCAGGTCGGCGGCCAGGGCATGGTGATCGATCTGTCGGACAACAAACTCTTGTGGTACCAGCCATTCGCCGCTGTGCAAGCCGCGCAAGGCGAGTGGGACGAGCCGTCCTACACCAACCTGTCCAACGCGTTTTATCAGGCGATGGATAACAGCCGTCAGCAAATGATCGCCCCGTTCGCGCAATGAAACGTCTGGCGCTGACCCTCGCGGCGATCTCGCTGCTGGCGTTGCCTGGCTGTGCGCAGAAACCGCCACCCGAGGCCGGTTTCAAGGATCAGGCGGCCATGAGCTATGTGCAGGCACACGGGCTGAAGGTCGACGTGCAACTGCCGGCGGAGTTTGTCGGCGCCAGCACGGTGATCGACAGCAAGGCGGCAGTGAACGCGGCGAATTCCAGTTACACGCTGGTGTCGAGCTCCGGTGCGGGCGCCGGGCTGGCGGGCATTCTGGTGGCCAGTCTGATCAACACGCAAATGGGTTCCGGTACGTTACAGCGCGATGCCGAAAAAGCCGCGCTGAACGAATCGCGGCCGCTGGCCGACCTGCTCGCCGGCGTGCCGTTGCAGGAGCGCTTGCAACAGCGTTTTCAGGCGGCGTCGCAAGTCTCCGGATTCAAGCAGGGGGCAGGTGCGGTCACGGCACGGTTGCTGATCGAACCGAAGCTGATGCTGACGCCCGATCGCGGCAGTTTCGTGCTGGTCAATCAGGTGCAATTACAGGATATCGCCGGCTCGCCGCTGTACCGCATGCGCATCGAAGTGGCCAGTCAGCCGATCCGTCGTTGCGGCAAGCAATGCATCGATGACGGCGCCCTTGACCTGGCCAAGGTCACCGCCGTGCTGGATGAATGCATTGATGAATCCATGCGCGTATTGAGCGCCGACCTGATGCAACCGACGCTACCGCCCGCCGCGCAGGAAACCCTGCGTTACGTGCTCGACGGCCAGCGCGTGGTCGAGCGCGGTTATCAATTGGCGCAGAACGGCAACTACTGGCGCTACCGCAATCTCTACGGTGCGGTGAAGTCAGTGCCGGTGCCGTTCGAGGATGCTCTGTCGTCCGCGCAACTGGCCAGAGTCTACGGTCGCTAGAGGCTGATGCGCGTGGGTTCAGGCATGCAGCCGGACCCACACGCTCACCAATACCGTTGCCGCTATCAACCACGCCACAGCCGCCACGGCCAGCGATGCTTCCAGGCGCATGCGGTCGACCATCACATACAGCGTCGCCAGATACACAAAGTAGGGAATGATCGACCACATGCCGAACACGATCGTGGTTTTCAGATCGTCGACCGAGCGGCCTTTGCCGACGATGTAGTGCGCAATCAGGGCAAAGGTCGGGAACAGCGGCACCAGACCGGCGATGTAGTAGTTTCTGGTCTTCGACAGCGCAGCGAGGATCAGCACGACTGCGGCGCCGATAGCGGCTTTGAGAATCAGATCCATCAGTGGCTCAGCCCGTACTTTTTGACTTTGTCGAACAGCGTGGTCTTGGCCATGCCCAGTTCCTGGCTGGCCTGGGTCAGGTTGCCGCCGCTGCGTTGCAAGGCGTCGACCAGCAGATTGCGCTCGAACGCTTCCACCGCTTCGGCAAACGCCAGGCCCTGGCCGGCGCTGGCTCCGGATTTCTTGAAGGCCGGCAGGCCGAGGGCGAAGCGTTCGGCGACGTTGCGCAGTTCGCGCACGTTGCCCGGCCAGTCGTGGCTCATCAGGTTCGACAGGGTCTGGTTGTCCAGCTCCGGCAGCGCGCGGTCGAAGCGCAGCGCCGATTGCTGGGTGAAATGCTCGAACAGTTGCAGGATGTCTTCGCGGCGTTCGCGCAGCGGTGGCAATTCCAGGGTCACGACGTTGAGGCGGTAGTACAAGTCGCTGCGAAATTCCCCGGCCTTGCTCGACTCATCGAGGTCGGATTTGGTCGCCGCGATCACCCGGCAATCCACCGCCACGCTCTGGTTTGAGCCGAGGCGTTCAAGGGTGCGTTCCTGCAGTACGCGCAGCAACTTGATCTGCAACGGCAGCGGCATGCTTTCCACTTCATCGAGGAACAGCGTGCCGCCGTCGGCGTGCTCGATCTTGCCGATGCGCCGTTTGCCGGCGCCGGTGAAGGCGTTGGCTTCGTGGCCGAAGATTTCGCTTTCAAAAAGGTTTTCCGGCAGGCCGCCGCAGTTCAGCGCGACGAACTGTTTGCTGTGGCGCCGACTGAAATCGTGCAGGCAACGAGCGACCAGTTCCTTGCCGGTGCCGGTCTCGCCTTCGATCAAGACGTTGGCCGAGGTGTCGGCGACGTTGGCGATCAGCTCGCGCAGGTTCTGCATCGCCGGTGAGCGGCCGATAATCCGCCCTTCCAGCGAATCGCGTTCGGCCAGTTGCCGACGTAGCGATGACACTTCACGGGCGAGGCTGCGTTGCTCCAGCGCCCGCCGCGCGACATCGACCAGGCGTTCCGGCGAGAACGGTTTTTCCATGAAGTCGTAGGCGCCTTTCTGCATCGCGCCGACGGCCATGGAAATGTCGCCGTGGCCGGTGATCAGCACCACCGGCAGGCTGCGATCACGCTGCTTGAGGCGGGTGAGCAATTCCAAGCCATCAATGCCCGGCAGGCGAATGTCGCTGATGACGATGCCGGCAAAGTTGTCGCCGACCTGCGCCAGCGCCTCTTCGGCACTGCCGACGCCGATGCACGGAATGTCTTCGAGGGTCAGCGCCTGTTGGCAGCCGAGCAGCACATGGGGGTCGTCTTCGACAATCAGCACACTGAGTTCAGGGTTCATATTGGCTCGGCAGAAAGAGGGCTTACCAACGGTAAACTGAGGACGAAAGTGGTGCCACCGCCGGCCGGGTGTTCGACACCCAGGTGCCCGCCGGTGGCGGCGGCGAGGCTGGCGGACAGGGTCAGGCCCAGTCCCAGGCCTTGCTCGCCGGGTTTGGTGGTGAAGAACGGTTCGAACAGATGCTTGCGCGCTTCGGCGTCGATGCCGTGGCCGTTGTCACGCACCCGCAAGCGGTACTTGCCGTTGAATTCTTCACCCTCCAGCCACAGCTGCGGCTGCGGTTGCGCGTGCATGGCGTCGAGGGCGTTGCCGATCAGGTTGACGAGGATCTGTTCGAGGCGGGTCTGATCGATCAGCAGCTGCACATCGGCAAACTGCCGGTGAATCTGCAGCGCGGTGTTTTCCACGCGCGCGCCGAGCACTTGCAAGGCGGCGTCGACGGCTTTGCCGAGACTGGCCTGACCCTTGTTGTCGCCGCGCCGGGCGAACGAACGCAGGCTGGCGGTGATCCGGCCCATGCGGTCGATCAGGTCGTTGATGGTCTTGAGGTTGGTGCTGGCGACGTCGAGCTGGCCGCGCTCGAGAAAGCGCACGGTGTTCCCCGACAGCGTGCGCATGGCCGCCAGGGGCTGGTTCAATTCATGGGCGATGCTGGTCGACATCTGACCGATAGCCGCGAGTTTGCCCGCCTGAACCAGTTCATCCTGGGCGCGGCGCAAAGTCTCCTCGGCCTGACGGCGCTCGCGGATCTGACTCTTCAGGCGTTCGTTGCTGGCGCGCAGATCGGCGGTGCGTTCGGTAATCCGACGCTCCAGTTGGCTGTTGGCTTCCTGCAGCGCTTCGCGGGCGGCGAGGCGGGTGGCGAGGACTTTGCGCCGCTCGTTCCAGGCAATCAGCAGGAAGGCGAACAGGGCAAACGCCACCGCCACCAGAATGCCTTGGTTGATGGCTTCGCGGCGCAGGTCCTGCAATGGCGTGAGCAGGGTGAAATTCCACGGCGTGTCGCTCAGCAGTCGGGTTTGCGCCAGATAACTGATGTCGTCTTCGTCGGGCTGCAATTCGCTGTTGGCCGGGAAGGTCAGTTTCTCCACGCCTTCGGCCAATGTCTCGCGGGCCAGCGGTTGCAGTTCGTTGAGCGGGAACCAGTAGTACTGCAGGCTGCGGGCGAGTTTTTCCTTGACCTCATCGCTGAGCGGGATCACCGATTTCAGCCGCCTGGCCGGATCGCTGGAGAGAATGATGATGCCGTTCTCATCGCTGACGAACGCTTCCAGTCGCGCCCGCTGCCAGCGTTCTTCCATGGCTTCCAGACGCACCTTGACCACCGCGACACCGATGATCTTGCCGTGCTCTTCGAGGCCGTGGGCGAGGTAGTAACCGGGTTCGCCATTGGTGCTGCCGATGCCGTAGAAGCGCCCGGGCTGGCCGCGCACGGCGTCTTTGAAATAGGCGCGGAAGGACAGGTCTTCACCCAGATAACTGTCGACATCGCGCCAGTTGCTGGTGGCCATGACCCGGCCGGTGGTGTCCATGACGTAGATGGCCCGGCTGCGGCTGCGGCGGTTCAGGCCTTCGAGGTAGTCGTTGACCGTCTGCCGGTGTTCCGGGGTCGGGTCGGCCAGCAACTGCGGCACACTCGTTTCGAGTTCCAGCAGGCTGGGCAGGTAGGTGTATTTGCTGATCTCGCTTTCGACCGCGCGGGCGTGCAGTTCCAGCTGACGCTGGCCGTTCTCGCCGAGGCTGCGGATGCCGAAGTGTTCACTGGTCCAGAAGCCGATAAAACCCAGTCCGACCATCAGGGCGATGATCAGCGGCGGCAGGAACAGATGACGGATCAGACGGGGCTTCACGGCAAGTGATGGCTCTGCAGCGCGATAAAGAGTGGGGTCGCATTTCATCACAGATGCCTTGGGTCAACCACAACACTTGTTTGTGCCTGTGGCGAGGGGATTTATCCCCGTTGGGCCGCGAAGCGGCCCCAAAACCATCACTGCGGTTTAACTGAAAGACCGCATGCACAGGGTTTACGACTGCTGCGCAGCCGGACGGGGATAAATCCCCTCGCCACAAGGGATCTCATTGTCAGGCTGCCCGCACCCCACAGACAGGGTGCGGGTGTGTTGCTTTTAGTGCTGCAGGATTTTCTCGAGGAAGTGCTGCGCGCGTTCGGAGCGGGCGCTGATGTCGCCGAAGAATTCCTCTTTTGGGCAGTCCTCGATGATCTTGCCCTGATCCATGAAGATCACCCGGTCGGCCACTTTACGGGCGAAGCCCATTTCGTGGGTCACGCACATCATGGTCATGCCTTCGTGAGCCAGTTGCACCATCACGTCGAGCACTTCGTTGACCATTTCCGGATCGAGCGCCGAGGTCGGTTCGTCGAACAGCATGACGATCGGGTCCATCGCCAGCGCACGGGCAATCGCCACACGCTGTTGCTGACCACCGGACAGTTGCCCCGGATGCTTGTGGGCGTGCGCCGACAGGCCGACGCGCTCAAGCAACTGCAGACCTTTTTTGGTCGCCTCTTCCTTGCTGCGGCCGAGCACCTTGATCTGCGCGATGGTCAGGTTTTCGGTGATGGTCAGGTGCGGGAAAAGCTCGAAATGCTGGAACACCATGCCCACGCGCGAACGCAGTTTCGGCAGGTTGGTTTTCGGGTCGGCGATCGACGTGCCGTCAACCACGACATCACCTTTCTGGAACGGCTCCAGGGCGTTGACGCATTTGATCAGCGTCGACTTGCCGGAACCCGACGGGCCGCAGACCACGATCACTTCGCCTTTCTTGACCTCGGTGCTGCAATCAGTCAGCACCTGGAAGTCCCCATACCACTTGTTGATGTTTTTGATAGAGATCATACGGCGAACCTTTTTTGCAGACGCTTGACCAACCGCGAGGCGGCGAAGCTGATGATGAAGTACACGAGACCGGCGAAAATCAGGAACTCATTGGAGCGGCCGATGATGTCGCCGCTGGCACGCGAGGCGTTGAGGAAATCCACCAGGCCCACGGTGTAGACCAGCGAGGTGTCCTGGAACAGGATGATGCTCTGCTGCAGCAGCAGCGGGGTCATCTTGCGGAACGCCTGCGGCAGGATGATCAGGCGCATCATCTGCCCGTAGTTCATGCCCAGTGCCTGAGCAGCACCCATCTGGCCCTTGGAAATCGACTGCACACCGGCCCGGACGATTTCGCAGAAGTACGCCGCTTCGAACATCATGAACGCCACGACGCACGAGGTGAACGCGCCGATCGGCGTGTCTTCGCCGGTGATCCAGCGCAGCACGAACGGCACCGCCAGGTAGAACCAGGTGATCACCAGCAGCAGCGGGATCGAGCGGAAATAGTTGACGTAGGCGCCAGCGATGCTCGACAGCAGCTTGTTGTGCGACAGACGGCACAGCGCGAGGATCGTGCCGAGAATCATCCCGCCGATCACGCCCATGGCCATCAGCTTGAGGGTCATCACCATGCCGTTCCACAAACCGGGAATGGCCGGGACGATGCCACTGAAATCGAATTCCATTATTTACCCCCCACGGAGATCAGGCCGGGCACCGCGACTTTCTTCTCGACCAGGCGCATCAGCAGCATCAGGCTCATGTTGAGGGTGAAATAGATCAGGGTCGCCAGGGTGAACGCTTCGAACAGGTTGGCCGAGAACTCGGCGGTCTGTTTGGTCTGCGCCAGCAATTCCATCAAACCGATCAAGGACGCCACGGAGGAGTTCTTGAACACGTTGAGGAATTCCGAGGTGAGCGGCGGAATGATGATCCGGTAGGCCTGGGGCAGCAGCACGTTCCAGTAGATCTGCGGCAGCTTGAAACCCATCGCGCGGGCGGCGGATTCCTGACCCCGAGGCAGTGCCTGGATACCGGTGCGCACTTGCTCGCAGACACGGGCGGCGGTGAACAGACCGAGGCAGACGACAACGCTCAGGTAGGCCGAGGTGGTCGGATTGAGGTCCTGCTTGTACCACTCCTGCAGATCCGGCGGCAGCAGATCGGGTACCAGGAAGTACCAGATGAACAGCTGCACCAGCAGCGGCACGTTACGGAACAGCTCGACGTAGCAGGTCGCGATGCCCGATACGATGCGGTTCGGCACAGTGCGCATGATGCCCAGCAGCGAGCCGAGCAGCAGGGCGATGATCCACGCCACGACGGCGATGGCGATGGTCCAGCCCAGACCGGAGATGAACCAGTCGAGATAGGTCTCGCTGCCCACGCCGGTGGACTTGAAGAACACGCCCCAGTCCCAGTTGTAATTCATTAGGGTCTCCCCTCGATTCGATCGATGTACAAGTGCCCGCCTGGGGAACTCCGTTCCCTCCCCAGTCTTTTTTCAAAGACCGGGCACACGCGATCGGCTCGACAGCCACCGGTTCGAGTGTTTCCAGAAAAATGCCAGCAGGGAGTGACCATCCCCTGAAAAGGCAGGCGCCTCCTCAGGGGATAAGGTTAGTCAGGAAATCAGGACTTCTTGTCGTCAGCCGCTTTGTCGGTCGGATTGGCGATCAGGGTCTTGAGCTCGTCGCTCATCGGGAAGTTCAGGTTCAGGCCTTTTGGCGGAATCGGCTGCATGAACCACTTCTCGTAGATCTTGTTGATTTCGCCCGAAGCGTAAGTGGCCTTGATCGCGTCATCCACAGCCTTTTTGAACGGCTCGTCGCCTTTGCGCATCATGCAGCCGTAGATTTCGTACGACTGTGGCGTGCCGGTCACTTCCCAATCGGCGGCTTTCTTGGCCTTGGCGGCTTCGCCGGCCAGCAGTGCGTCATCCATCATGAAGGCAACGGCACGGCCCGATTCCAGCATCTGGAAGGACTCGCCGTGGTCTTTGGCGGAGATGACGTTCATTCCCATTTGCTTGTCGGCGTTCATCGCTTTGAGGATGCGCTCGGAGGTGGTGCCGGCGGTGGTCACGACGTTCTTGCCTTTCAGATCGTCGAAATCCTTGTACTTGGAGTCTTTCTTGGACAGCAGACGGGTACCGATTTCGAAGATGCCGACGGAGAAGTCGACCTGCTGCTGACGCTCGACGTTGTTGGTGGTCGAACCGCACTCGACGTCCACGGTGCCGTTCTGCACCAGCGGGATACGGGTCTGCGAGGTGACGAGGTTGTATTTGACTTGCAGGTCCGGCAGGTCGAGGTCTTTCTTGATCGCGTCGACGATCTTCAGCTGGATATCGTGCGAGTAGCCGACCGGCTTGCCGGACGCATCAGCGATGTAGGAGAACGGAATGGAGGCGTCACGGTGGCCCAGGGTGATGACACCGGACTCTTTGATCTTCTTCAGGGTGCCGGTGAGTTCGGCGGCGAAAACTGGCGTGCTGATCAGAGCGGCAGCAATGGCTGCGCCCAGGATATGGGGAACGATGCGCATCAAATTTTCCTCGACATTGTTTTTTTTATGGAGCCAGTTTGTCGGCCCTTTTTGTGCTTCGAATGCCTGACGGCTCCTGAAGTGCTGGCACAGCAGGCATTCGTCGAGAGAGTGTAGAGCATGACTCGTGCCAGAGCAGTCGAAGTCAGTTAAGCGGTTGTTTTATAACGTTATTAAAGTTTTATGGCGGTAATTTTATGAAGGCATGATCCGGTTAACCGAATCGACTGTGGAGTCGCGTTCGGAAAACCGAATATCTTGTGGCCTGGTCTCAGACTTGCCGGCTCAGTGGCGTTTCATGCAAATACACCCACTTCACCCCTTCAGGTTGTCCGCTCAGGATCGCCACTGCGACCCGCGAGTGTTGAGCGCCGTCCAAGCGTTGGGTTTCGACGTAGCTCACAGCCAGCATGTCGTCCTCCTGCCACACCGTGTGCAAATCGCTGATCTCGATATCGAGTCCCGCCTTGGCGCCTACGGCTCCTTTGAACAGTTGTTCTACTTCGACGCGGGTCAATGCGTCCCCCGAAATACCAACCATGCTGAAATCCTCAGCAAATGCCTGCATCAACGGCTCGATGCTCGCGGCGCCAGCGCCGTCGGCATCAGTGAATACCCGAAGGATCAGCTCGTGGACGTGGTGGATACTGTGTTCGGCTTGTTCGATCAGATCGTATGTCATGGGCGTTCCTTCGCAGGGGGCAGTTGATTCATCTGCAGCAACGGCAGCAGCCCGACCAGCGCGGCAATTGCGAAGGTCGCGTGATAGGCCGGCGTGGTGCCGAGCGTCGGGAGCAGCACGTTGAAGATCATCAGAAACAGTGCGGCGCCGAGGCTGAAAGACATCTGCCGATTGATGTTCCAGATGACACTGGCCTTGTGCGTATCGCCGCCGGTGAAGTCCATCAGTGAGGTAGTTTGCGCGGTATTGGCACCGATGCCACCGCCAATGCCCATCAGGCTGTAGGCGATCATGATGAGCCAAAGATCAGTTGGCGCATTGACCAGCACCAGGGTGGCGATGCCGGCGCTGTGCAACAGCATGCCGAGGGTGAACAGGCGTCTGGCGCCGATCCGGTTGTAGACGCGACCGCAAAGGATCATTGCGATGAACGCACCGATGGCATAGAGGATCATGAACATTCCGGTCAGCCGGGCGCTGAAGTGCAGGGTGTTCTGCAAAAAGAAAATACTCATCAGGTTGACACCGGTGAACACCCCCGGAATTGCGTAATAGATGAAGATCGAGGTGCTGAGTTTTCTGCTCCTGAGCAGGCTCAAGTCGATGATCGCGTTACTGCAGCGGCGGTAATGCAGCAGATACAGCGCGATGAATGTCAGGCCCGCGATGACAAAACCCAGCGCTGCCAGCGGTGGGTAATCGCCGCCGTACAGCGACATACCCATCAGCAAACTGGCGAGCACCGCGCTGACCAGCAACAGGCCTTTGATGTCCGGACGCTGAAGCTCGGCGGGTTTGCCTTCCCTGATCCACCACCACGACAGCCCGGCGGCAAGCAGCGAAAACGGGAGGGTGCTGTAGAACACCCAGCGCCAGGAGCTGATGTCGACAATGAGGCCGCCGACGGTGGGTGACATCGCCGGGGCAATCAGGGCAACGGCCATGATCAGCGTGGATATTTTCGCGCGTTGCTCGCCATGAAAAAGATTGAACGTCAGTGCCTGTCCGACCGGGATCAACAAGCCGCCGCCGATGCCCTGAACGAAGCGCCAGATCACCAGTTCATGGAAGCTGTCGGCCTGGCCGCACAGCCACACCGAGCCACTGAATACCAGCATTGAAGCGGTGAGGATTTCACGACTGCCAAAACGCGCGGCCAGCCAGGTGCTCAGCGCAATGATCAACGTCAGTCCGAGGATGTACGCGTTGGCGACCCACGCCACCGAAGCGCTGCTGACCTGCAAGGTAGCTGACAGACTGGGCAGCGCCACCGCCGACATGAAGATGTTGATGCAATCGATAAAGAAGCCGAGCAGGAAAATCGACGCGACTTTATAGCGGTAACTCATGGTGTTTCCCCTTTGTCGTCGAGCATAGGGGCGATAGACTCCGATCGTCGATGCAATGGAGCTGAACACAATGTTTGAAGGGATTGAACCGTGACTCAGGGCGCTCTGCACACGCACTTGAACCGGGTGCAGACGTTTCTGGCGATTGCCGAACTGGGTTCTTTTACCAAGGCTGCCAGCCATCTGAATCTCAGCCGGGCCATGGTCAGTCTGCACATCAAGGCCCTGGAGGCAGCGTTGTCGACCAGCCTGTTGCTGCGCAACAGTCGTGCCGTGACCCTGACCGAGGCCGGGCAAAGCTTTTACAACGAATTCAAAACCATCGTTGCCGATATCGACACAGCGTTTGACAGGGTACTGCACCGCACAAACCGCGTTTCGGGAACGCTGCGGATCAGTTCCACCAGTGAATACGGCGAGCGATTCATCCTGCCGCTGATTCCGCTGTTCGCCGAGCGTTATCCCGACATCCGCCTGTGCTACGACTTCAACTCCTCGCTCAATGATCTGCTTGCCGACCGGCTCGATCTGGTGGTTCGCCTGGGCAACCTGGCGGACTCGGCTTTCAAGAGCCGGAAACTGGCCGACTATGAAATTGTGCTGGTGGCTACTGAAGGGTTTCTGCTCCGCTACCCGGTAAAAACACCGCAGGATCTCAATGCCGTGCCGTGGATTGCCAACAGCAATCTGTTGGCGCCGACGCAGTGGGTTTTACGCGATGGTGTGGGGGAAGCAGTCGAAATCAATGGTAGCCGTCATTTCCAATCGAATTCATCGACTGCGATTCGTTCGATGACCTTGTCGTCGCTGGGCGTGTCGGTGCTGCCGGCGTGGATGGTTGAAGACGATAGGGCCCGTGGGCATCTGGTACGTGTGCTGCCGGAATACTCGCTGCCCTCACAGCCGATCAGCCTGGTGTTTGCGGACACGCCGCACCTGCCGCCCAAGTCGCGGGTGTTTATCGATTTTCTTTTGGCACATTTAGGGTCGTGAGGGAGTGGAGCCGGGCCTTGCGGGCATAGCAAAAAGCCCCTGAATCTTGCGATTCAGGGGCTTTCGTTCAAACGATAGGGCGAAGATCAAGCCGCCTCGATCTTCCGGCTCTGCTCAACCTTGCCCAGATACGTCGACAGCGTCTGCTGTTCCTCCGGTGTGGTGAACAAGCCTAGCTTGGTGCGGCGCCACAGGATGTCGTGCGCCGTAGTGGCCCACTCTTCGCTGCACAGGTAATCGACTTCGCGGGTGTAGAGCCCGCCGCCGATGTGCTCACCCATGTCGGCCAGGCTTTCCACGCCTTCAAGCATGCGCCAGGTGCGGCTGCCGTAGGTGACGGCCCAGCGCCGGGCGATTTCGGTCGGGACGAAATCGAACTTGTCGCGAATCCGCGCGCTCAGGGCCTCTGGCGTGGTCATGTCTTCGCCGCCGGGCAGGGTGGCGGTCGCGGTCCAGCTCGGGCGCATCTGGGTGAAGAACGGCATCAACTGCGCCATCGCCGACTCGGCGAGCTTGCGGTAAGTGGTCAGCTTGCCGCCGAACACCGACAGCAGCGGCGCTTCCTCGGCGTTGCCCGACAGCGCCAGGGTGTAATCGCGAGTGACCGCAGACGGGTTGTCGGATTCGTCGTTGCACAGCGGCCGAACGCCCGAGTAGCTGTGCAGGATGTCTTCGCGGCTCAGCTGCTTCTTGAAGTGGGCGTTGACCACTTTCAGCACGTAATCGGTTTCGCCTTCGGTGATCGCTACTTTCGCCGGGTCGCCGGTGTACTCGCGGTCGGTAGTGCCGATCAGGGTGAAGTGGTTCAGGTACGGAATAGTGAAAACGATGCGCTGATCTTCGTTTTGCAGAATGTGCGCATGTTCGCCTTCGTACAGTTTCGGCACGATGATGTGGCTGCCCTGGATCAGACGGATGCCATACGGCGATTCCATCTTCAGGTCGTCACGGATGAACTTGGCCACCCATGGGCCGGCGGCGTTGACCAGTGCTTTGGCGGTGATCGAAAACAAACTGCCGTCGGCGCGCTCCAGATGCAGGTGCCACAGACCTTTGGTGCGGCGGGCACTGACACAGCGGGTCTGGGTATGCACATGCGCGCCTTTTTCACGGGCGGCCATGGCGTTCAGGACCACGAGGCGGGCGTCATCGACCCAGCAATCGGAGTATTCGAAGCCTTTCTTGATTTCGCTTTTCAGCGCGCTGTCGGCGCCGAACTTCAGGCTTTTCGAACCTGGCAGCTTTTCGCGTTTGCCAAGGTTGTCGTAGAGGAACAGGCCGGCACGAATCATCCACGCCGGACGCAGGTGCGGGCGGTGTGGCAGAACGAAACGCATCGGTTTGACGATGTGCGGCGCCTTGGCCAGCAGCACTTCGCGCTCGGCGAGCGCTTCACGCACCAGACGGAATTCGTAATGTTCCAGATAGCGCAGGCCACCGTGGATCAGCTTGCTGCTGGCCGACGAGGTGTGGCTGGCCAGGTCGTCTTTTTCGCAAAGGAACACCGAAAGACCGCGACCGGCGGCATCCGCTGCGATCCCCACGCCGTTGATCCCGCCGCCAATCACGGCAACGTCATAGATCTCGGAGAGAGGGGGCGTACGCAAGGTAGAGGTGGACATCGGCTGGCCTCGGTTCTTTTGATTTAGTCTTGGAAATCGAACATAAATGTTCATTTGCGAAAATGGTAGCCCATAAACACGCGCGCAGCCAGTCGCGTTCGATTGAAAAAACTCATCGAAGGGCGATTAAAAGAAAATTTTCGAACATGAACGCGCGCAAGGGCGCAGAAGATGTGTTGTGTGATCGATTGTTTTCGCGAGCAGGCTCGCTCCCACATTTTGCAATACATTCCAAGAGTGGGAGCGAGCCTGCTCGCGAAGGCGTCGGTTCGGTCAGCGAGGGAGAGGGTTCAGACGACTTCCAGACGAATCTTGTGCTGACTCAACAACTGCGTCAGCGCCGGTACCGGCTGCTGATCGGTGACCAGACAATCGATCAGGCTGATCGGCCCCAGTCGAATCATCGCATTACGCCCGAACTTGCTCGAATCCGCTGCCAGAATCACCTGTCGCGCGTTGGCGATGATCGCCTGGCTGACCCGGACCTCCTGATAGTCGAAGTCGAGCAGGCTGCCGTCCTCATCGATCCCGCTGATCCCGACCAAGGCGAAATCGACCTTGAACTGATTGATGAAGTCCACACTCGCCTGACCGACCACACCACCGTCGCGGCGCACGTTGCCGCCGGTCAGCAGCACATCGAAATCATCCTTGGCGCTGAGCATCGAGGCGACGTGCAGGTTGTTGGTGATGATCTTCAGGTGACTGTGATTGAGCAGGGCGCGAGCGATCGATTCGGTGGTGGTACCGATATTGATGAACAGCGAGGCGTGATCGGGGATCTGCGCGGCGATGGCTTCACCGATGCGTTGCTTTTCATCACGCATCTGATCGGCACGCATGGCATACGCGGTGTTTTCGACACTGGAATCGTAAGCGGCGCCACCGTGGTAGCGACGCAGCAGATTGGCTTCCGCGAGCTGGTTGATGTCGCGGCGGATGGTTTGCGGGGTGACAACGAACAGCGTGGCCATTTCCTCGATGCTCACATAGCCGCGTTCGCGGACCAGCTCGAGGATTTGCTGCTGACGGGGAGGCAGATTCATGGGGCTTCCTTTGGGCTGCCAAGCAAAATTTGCCCATGATGCCGCAGGAATCTGCTCCCTACCAGTTAGATACCCTTCTGGAACTGCACGTTGGCTTATTCGGCGTCCTCGCGCGCCCAGTCACGGGTGCGGCTGACGGCTTTTTTCCAGCCTTTGTAGAGTTTCTCTTTCTCGGTTTCGTCAAGGCTCGGTTCGAACTCGCGCTCGATCACTGCCTTGCCGCGCAATTCTTCCAGGCTGCCCCAGAAACCGCAGGCCAGGCCGGCCAGATAAGCCGCGCCGAGTGCGGTGGTTTCGCGCATTTGCGGGCGTTCGACCTGGGTGCCGAGGATGTCGGCCTGGAACTGCATGAGGAAGTTGTTCGCCACCGCACCGCCGTCCACGCGCAGAGCTTTGAGGCGTTCGCCGGAATCCTGTTGCATGGCGTCGAGTACGTCGCGGGTCTGGTAGGCGATCGACTCCAGCGCGGCGCGGATGATGTGATCCACACGTACGCCGCGCGTCAGGCCGAACAGTGCGCCACGGGCATACGGGTCCCAGTACGGCGCGCCGAGACCGGTGAACGCCGGCACCAGATACACGCCGTTGCTGTCCTTGACCTTGTTGGCAAAGTATTCGGTGTCGTGGGCGTCGTTGACGATTTTCAGTTCATCACGCAGCCACTGCACGGTCGAACCGCCGTTGAACACGGCACCCTCCAGTGCGTAGGCAACTTCGCCGCGCGGGCCGCAGGCGATGGTGGTGAGCATTCCATGCTGGGATTTCACTGCTTTGTCGCCGGTGTTCATCAGCAGGAAGCAACCGGTGCCGTAGGTGTTTTTCGCCTGGCCCGGCTCGACGCACATCTGCCCGAACAGTGCCGCTTGCTGGTCGCCGGCGATACCGCCGATGGCGATGCCGCTCTTGGTGCGACCGTAGATTTCCGAGGACGCTTTGACTTCCGGGAGCATCTCGCGCGGGATGTCGAGGATCTCCAGCATCTTCGAGTCCCACTCCAGCGAATGGATATTGAAGAGCATGGTGCGCGAGGCGTTGGTGTAGTCGGTGACGTGCACCTTGCCGCCGGTGAATTTCCAGATCAGCCAGCTATCGACGGTGCCGAACAGCAGCTCGCCGTTGCGCGCACGCTCGCGGCTGCCTTCGACGTTGTCGAGGATCCACTTCAGTTTGGTGCCGGAGAAGTACGGGTCGGTGACCAGGCCGGTGGTGTCGCGGATGTAGTCTTCGTGGCCATCGCGCTTGAGCTGCTGGCAGATCTCGGTGCTGCGGCGGCACTGCCAGACGATCGCGTTATACACGGGGCGGCCGGTGGTCTTGTCCCAGACCACGGTGGTTTCACGCTGGTTGGTGATACCGATCGCGGCAACCTGGTCATGGTGCAGGCCGGCCTGGGCCAGCGCTTCAACCATCACCGCGCTCTGGGTAGCGAAGATTTCCATCGGGTCGTGCTCGACCCAACCGGCCTGCGGGTAATGCTGAACGAATTCGCGCTGCGCGGTGCAGACTACGTTCGCGTCGCGGTCGAAGATGATCGCGCGCGAACTGGTCGTACCCTGATCAAGGGCAATGATGTAGTTCTTGTTCTGAATGTCGGTCATGTCGATTGCCTTGGACGAAAAAAACGAGAGTGGGCCGTGGCGCAGGCTCGGATGGGCAGGAGCCGGCGCCGACTGTTTCAAGAAGTTCTTGGTTTGCCGTCAATGGCCGGTTCTGCATCCTTTGTAGCAGGTGTGGCGCCGGTCAGGTGACGGGCGATGAGCCCGCGATACCCGGCAGCGCCGAGGCAGGCACCGACAATCGGTGCAAAAATCGGAATCAGGAAATAAGGGATATCACGACCACCGGTGAAGGAAATTTCACCCCAACCGGTAAAGAAAGTCATCAGTTTCGGACCGAAGTCACGCGCAGGGTTCATTGCGAAACCGGTCAGCGGACCCATCGCACTGCCGATCACGGCAATCAGCAAACCGATCAGCAACGGCGCCATCGGGCCGCGTGGCAGGCCGTTGTTGTCATCGGTCAGGGCCATGATCACGCCCATCAGGATCGCGGTGATGATCATCTCGACCAGAAAGGCCTGGGCCGTCGAAAGCACCGGGTTCGGGTAGGTCGAGAACACCGACGCCAATTCAAGGCTGGCGGCCGAGCCACGAATCATCTGGTGGGTTTGTTCGTAATCGAAGAACAGATTGCTGTAGAGCGTGTAGACCAGCAATGCGCCGCAGAAGGCGCCGGCAATCTGCGAAAGGATGTAGAACGGCAGTTTGCGCTTTTCGAAGTCCGCGAAGATTGCCAGAGCAATGCTCACTGCCGGGTTCAGGTGCGCGCCGGAAACCCCGGCGGTGAGGTAGATCGCCATGCTCACGCCGACGCCCCAGATGATGCTGATCTCCCACAGGCCGAAGCTGGCACCTGCGACTTTGAGCGCGGCGACACAACCGGTGCCGAAGAAGATCAGAAGGGCGGTGCCCAGAAACTCGGCCATGCATTGGCCGGAAAGCGATGGTTGCGGTAAAGCAGCTGTCATTGAAAACCTCGGTTCTTTTTCTTGTGTGGCGCCTTGCCAACGGAGCAGGGCGCGATCTTCACCGGGTCGGAATCCCCATTCGGTTCCCGGGTTACTGCTGGGTACTGCGTTGAGCATGATTCTTACATTATTCAGATTCGAAAAAATATAGACAAGAAACAAACCTGTCAAAGGTCGAAAGTGAACTGTCGGTCACAATAAAACTATTCGCCATGTGAATGATCAGCGCGGCGATCAGCTTGAATGCAGCGCGAAGCCACGGGATTCGCGGCTTGGAATAGAGCCTTTTGCCCAACGATGACCTAGAATCCGCCGCAGGTTTTTTCAAAGATTGCCGAACCCGGAGCTGCCATGACCCCAGCGTTGGACTTGTTGAAAAAAGTTCGTGCCGAACATCGCGTGCACAGTTACGAACATGATCCGAAGGCCGCGTCCTACGGGCTGGAGGCGGCGGAGAAGCTCGGGCTCGCACCGGCGCAAGTGTTCAAAACCTTGCTGGCCGCCAGTGAAAAAGGCGAACTGCTGGTGGCTGTGGTGCCGGTCGTCGGAACGCTTGATCTCAAAGGGCTGGCCCATGCCGCTGGAGTGAAGAAAGCCGAAATGGCTGATCCTGCTGCCGCGCAACGCTCCACCGGCTACCTGTTGGGCGGCATCAGCCCGCTCGGGCAGAAGAAACGCCTGCGCACCTTCATCGACAATTCCGCTCAGGGGTTCGCGACTATCTATGTGAGTGCCGGGCGGCGAGGACTGGAAGTGGAATTGGCACCGGCGGTGCTAGCCGAGCACACCCAGGCGCAGTTCGCCGATATCGGCCGGGCTTAAAATGCGCGCCAGCTGTATGAAGAAAAAATTGCGCTTCTGTCACTGGCACTGATCCGGGCCGCCGTTGCATGCTCGGTCGACCAATTCAGGGAGAAAATCATGCAGCTTGCGTTTCATCAGGTCGACGCGTTCAGTGATCGGCCGTTCAGTGGCAACCCGGCGATGGTCTATCGGCTCGACAGTTGGCTAGCCGATGACTTGATGCAGAAGATCGCCGCCGAACACAACCTGGCGGAGACTGCGTTTCTGGTGCGCGAAGGGCAGGCCTGGCATATCCGCTGGTTCACCCCGACCACCGAAGTGCCGCTGTGCGGGCATGCGACCCTGGCCAGCGCGTTTGTACTGTTCGAAATCTATAAGGAAAGCGCCGAGCGCATCGACTTCATCTGCAAGTCCGGGCCGCTGAGTGTCAGCCGCGAAGGCGACCGGCTGTGGCTGGATTTCCCGACCATCGTGCCTTCGGAAATCGGCGTGACGCTGGATGTCGAGCGGGCGCTGGGTGTCGAGGCTGTTGATGTGCTCGGCTCCAACGAACTGTTCGTGGTGCTGGAATCGGAGCAGGCCGTGCTCGACTGCAAACCGGACATGGCGGCGCTGGCGAAACTGCCATGGCTGGGTGCAATCGTCACCGCGCGTGGCAATCAGCACGACTTCGTCTCGCGCTATTTCGCCCCGGCGATCGGTATCAATGAAGACCCGGTGACTGGTTCGACGCATTGCAGCCTGATTCCGTACTGGTCCAAGCGTCTGGGCAAAGCGAATCTGACCGCGTGCCAGCGCTCGGCGCGGGGCGGCGAGTTGTTCTGTCGGCTGGACGGTGAGCGGGTGAAGATTGGCGGCAATGCGACGCTTGTGGCCAGCGGTACCCTGTTTTTAGGCTGAGGCAATACCAACTGTGGGAGCGAGCCTGCTCGCGAAAGCGCTCTTTCAGTCAACATCTTCGGCGACTGAAACACCGCATTCGCGAGCAGGCTCGCTCCCACAATTTTTATCCAGTGCGGATCAAAGGCTGGTGCTGAACCGACGGACGCCGTTTTCCACCGCCGGAATCTGCGCCGCCGTGCTGCCGGATGCCTGGAACAGCACCAGGTGATCCGCCGCTACGCGAATCCCGACCTGCGCCCCAACCAGATGATCGGCATGGCTGGGGAAGATCGATTCCAGCTGCGCGCCGGTCGGCAGTTGCAGGCGATACAAGGTCGCCGCGCCGAGGAATGTCTTGCCGACAATCTGCGCCTTCAACGCGCTGTCCGGTCCATAAACAATGTCATCCGGACGCAACAGCACATCCACCGCACCGCCAATCGGCCAAGTGTAAGCACGGTTGCCGCGCAGTTCACCCAGCTCGGTCTGCACCGATTCCGGGGTGACGAGCTGGCCGCGAATGAAATAGCCCTGACCGATGAAACTGGCGACATACGGCGTCGCCGGTTCGTGGTAGAGGTTGTAGGGCGTATCCCACTGTTCCAGCCGACCTTCCTTGAATACGCCAACGTGATCGCTGACGGCAAAGGCTTCTTCCTGATCGTGGGTGACCAGAATCGCGCTGGTACCACGGGCCTTGAGGATGTCGCGCACCTCATGGCTGAGCTTGCGGCGCAGTTCGCCATCGAGATTGGAGAACGGCTCGTCGAGCAGCAGCAACTGCGGCTCCGGCGCCAGGGCGCGGGCGAGGGCGACGCGCTGTTGCTGACCGCCGGACAATTCGTGGGGGAAGCGCTTGCCGAGGTTTTTCAGGTTGACCAGTTCCAGCAGCTCTTCGACCACGCGCGCCTTGTTCGGGTGCTTACGAATGCCGAAAGCGATGTTGTCGGCCACGCTCAGGTGCGGGAACAGCGCGTAGTCCTGAAACACCATGCCGATCCGGCGTTTCTCCGGCGCCAGGGTGAAACCGGCACTGGACAGGGTTTCGCCACCGAGGGTGATTTCGCCTTCATGCACCGGTTCGAAACCGGCGATTGCGCGCAGGGTGGTGGTCTTGCCGCAGCCGGACGAGCCGAGCAGGCAGCCGATGTCGCCGGCGTTGAGGTGCAGATTGAGGTTCTGCACCACGCGTTGATCTTGGTAGCCGCAAGCGAGGTTGCGCAGGTTCAGCAGTAATTCATGGCTCATGCGTGGTGATATGCCGGTTCGACGAGGAACTCGAGCAGGGCCTTCTGTGCGTGGAGACGGTTTTCTGCCTGATCCCAGGCGACGGAGCGCGGGTCATCGAGCAGGTCGAGACTGATTTCTTCGCCACGGTGCGCCGGCAGGCAGTGCATGAACAGCACGTCCTCGGCAGCGAGGTCGAGCAAGGCACGGTTGACCTGAAACGGCGCGAACAGCTTGAGGCGCTTGGCAGTTTCCTCTTCCTGACCCATCGAAGTCCAGACGTCGGTGCTGACCAGATGCGCGCCACGCACGGCGTCCTGCGGATCGCGGACGATGGTCACGCGATCACCAGCCTGGGCGACGAATTCCGGGTTCGGCTCGTAGCCTTCCGGGCAGGCAACGCGCAACTGGAAGTCGAACTGGATCGCCGCTTCTATATAGCTGTTGCACATGTTGTTGCCGTCACCGATCCAGGCCACGGTCTTGCCCTGGATCGAGCCACGGTGTTCGAGGAAGGTCTGCATGTCGGCGAGCAACTGGCACGGGTGCAGATCATCGGACAGGCCGTTGATCACCGGCACGCGCGAGTTGGCGGCGAATTCGGTGAGGGTGCTGTGGGCGAAGGTGCGGATCATCACCGCATCGAGCATGCTCGACATGACGATGGCGCAATCGCTGATCGGCTCGCCACGGCCCAGTTGGGTGTCGCGCGGGGACAGGAAGATTGCCTGGCCGCCGAGCTGGATCATGCCGGCCTCGAAGGAGATCCGGGTACGGGTCGAGGATTTTTCGAAGATCATCCCCAGCACGCGGTTTTTCAGAGGCTCGAACAGTACGCCGCGGTTACGCAGGTCCTTGAGCTCAACGCCTCGACGGATCACGCTGACCAGCTCTTCGGGCGTGCAATCCATCAGGGAGAGAAAGTGCCTTGCGCTCATCATTGACTACCTTTTTGCTACAGACCGCAGATGCTCAAAGCCTTGTTTAACGGAACAACGGGCGAGACCTGCGGCGTAAGCCGCACGGGGCGACGAAATAGGGGAAGGCGCGATATTGACACTAAATGTCGCGTTTTTCCAATAGGGTACTTTTTCAGCGGGATTCGGAGCGCGGACCGAGCATTTCGATCACGCATGTTGAAGCCGGATTCAGTACAGCGGTGAGCCTCTTTGTACACTGGCGCCGCCGGGCTTGGCAATCCGCCGCGACGGCAACGCAGCGGTCCTGGTCGGTTTACGAACGCGGCGCCACCGATTCGCTTGGTCGGATGTTCAGACTGAAACATTTGCTAAAGCAAAGTGCTGGGTTATAAATAAGTTTCGAGCGACGCAGGAAGCCTCCGCATGGAATCGAAAGAACAACTGTTAATGGAGCTGCTGGGCCACACGGCTCGCTCCCTGACCCATCTCACCGCGTCAGTCACCTCGATGTCTTTCGAGTTGCTGCGCAGTGACGACGAAGTGGTCAAATCCGCCGGCCGACACATGATCGATCGCATGGCCACCATCAGCGCCGGGCTCGATGAACACTGGCGATTGATCGGCGAGCTCACCGGCGTGCACGTCGCCCATGAGCAGATCGAAACCATCCAGGAAATTCAGCTGGCGGCACCGCCGCAGTTGCCGCCGAACTGATCGCGGCGATTTATCGGCTGTCCTGATAACCGTCGATTCACAAGACGAACGTCGCTGGCGCAGCCTCTGCGCACGGGCCATAGTTTTGTTCCCGCGGGCGTGATTGCCTGCTCCCGAACAAGACAGGGACTGGCCATGACCAAGACTCTTCACCACCGTGCATGCCACCTGTGCGAAGCCATTTGCGGCCTGACCATCGAAACCACGGAAACCGATGGCAACGTCGCGATCACCTCGATCAAGGGTGATGCCCTCGACACCTTCAGCCGCGGCCATATCTGCCCGAAAGCCGTGGCCCTGCAAGATATTCAGAACGATCCCGACCGGCTGCGTCAGCCAATGCGCCGCGTCGGCAGCGAATGGCTGCCGATCGAATGGGACGAGGCGTTTGCGCTGGTGGCCGAGAAACTCGCGGCGATTCAGGAACGTCACGGCCAGAACGCCGTTGCGGTGTATCAGGGCAATCCGAGCGTGCACAACTACGGCCTGATGACCCACAGCAATTACTTCCTGGGGTTGCTGAAAACCCGCAATCGTTATTCGGCCACTTCAGTCGATCAACTGCCGCATCACCTCAGCAGCTATCTGATGTACGGCCACGGTCTGCTGTTGCCGATCCCGGACATCGACCACACCGATTTCATGCTGATTCTCGGCGGCAATCCGCTGGCGTCCAACGGCAGCATCATGACCGTGCCGGATGTCGAGAAACGCCTGAAGGCTATTCAGGCACGTGGCGGCAAAGTGGTGGTGGTCGATCCGCGGCGCAGCGAAACCGCAGCGATGGCCGATCAACATGTATTCGTTCGCCCGGGCGGCGATGCGGCGCTGTTGTTCGGCATGCTCAATACGCTGTTCAGCGAAGGCCTGACCCGCGACAGCCATTTGCCGGTCGATGGCCTGGATGAGGTGCGCAACGCCGTGGCGGCGTTCAGCGCCGAAGCCATGAGCCCACTTTGCGCGGTGCCTGCCGAGCAGATCCGCCAACTCGCCCGCGACTTCGCTGCCGCGCCAAGCGCCGTCTGCTATGGACGCATGGGCGTCTCGACCCAGGCCTTCGGCACCTTGTGTCATTGGGTGGTGCAGTTGATCAACTTGGTCACGGGCAACCTCGACCGCGTTGGCGGTGCCCTGTGCACCGAGCCAGCGGTGGACCTGGTGGCGTCGACCTCGGGCGGGCATTTCAACAAATGGCAGAGCCGGGTTTCCGGGCGTCCTGAATACGGCGGCGAGTTGCCGGTCTCGGCGCTGGCCGAAGAAATGCTCACCGACGGCGAGGGGCAGATCCGCGCGCTGATCACCGTGGCCGGCAACCCGGTGTTGTCGACACCCAACGGCCGGCAACTGGAGCAGGCGCTGGATGGCCTCGACTTCATGCTCAGCATCGACCTGTACATCAACGAAACCACGCGCTATGCCGATCTGATCCTGCCGTCGACCTCGGCGCTGGAAAACGATCACTACGACACCACTTTCAACCTGTTTGCGGTGCGTAACGTGACCCGCTTCAATCGCGCGATCCTCGCCAAGCCCGAGGGTGCGCTGCACGACTGGGAGATCTTCGTCGGTTTGGCCAAGGCCTTCGCCGAGAAAACCGGCAAGGAGCTGAAACCAACGATGCCGCCGGCGAAGATGATCGACATGGGCCTGCGCATGGGCCGCTACGGCGATGCGTCCGAGCACAAGTTGTCGTTGGCGGCGCTGTTCGATCATCCGCATGGCGTGGATCTGGGTGCGCTGAAACCGAATCTGGCATCACGTCTGAAAACGCCGAATCAGCGTATCCAGGCCGCACCGCCGGAAATTCTCGCTGACCTCGCTCGCTTTGCCGCGTTGCAGGCGCCGGCTGCCGATGAATTGTTGATGATCGGCCGCCGCCATGTGCGCAGTAACAATTCGTGGATGCACAACTTCCATCGACTGGTGAAGGGCAAGCCGCGGCATCAGTTGCTGATGCACCCGGATGATCTGGCCAGCCGTGGCCTGGCCGACGGGCAACGGGTTCGGGTGAGTTCGCGGGTCGGGCAGATCGAGGTGGAAGTGCTCGCCAGTCTCGACATGATGAAAGGCGTGGTCAGCCTGCCCCACGGTTGGGGCCACGCGCGCCCGGGCGTGCAGATGGCGATCGCCAGCGGCCAGCCGGGGTCGAGCGCCAACGACCTGACCGACGAGTGCCAGCTTGACGAACTGTCGGGCAACGCGGCGTTGAACGGTGTGCCGGTGACAGTGGCGGCGGCTTGAGCGGGTCTGTCGGGGAGACCGAGCATGGCGCTCGGGATTCCGTTACAATGCGCCACCGTGCCGACCTCTGAGTCGGAAAGTTCAGCCGAGGTGCTCCATGGATATCATCGAAACGATTAAAGAGCAGATTGCCAACAACACCATTCTGCTTTACATGAAAGGCTCGCCGAATGCCCCGCAGTGCGGCTTTTCCGCAAAAGCTGCGCAAGCCGTGATGGCCTGTGGTGAAAAGTTCGCGTACGTGGACATCCTGCAGAACCCGGAAATCCGCGCCAACCTGCCAAAGTACGCCAACTGGCCGACTTTCCCGCAACTGTGGGTCGGCGGTGAGCTGGTCGGCGGCAGCGACATCATGACCGAGATGGCTGCAGACGGTTCGCTGCAAAGCACCATCAAGGCGGCTGTCGAAGCGGCAGCGGCGAACAAGTCCGAAGCCTGATTCTACGTTCATAGAGTTTCGCTCGACGACGCGTCTCCTGTAGGAGCTGTCGAGTGAAACGAGGCTGCGATCTTTTGATCTTCGGCCAGCAAAAAGCCCCGCACCTCGAAAGAGGGCGGGGCTTTTTGTTGGTTATACGAGTTGACTGAGTATCAAGGCTGAAATCGATAAAGATCGCAGCCTCGTTTCACTCGACAGCTCCTACTCTTCGCCCATCTGCGACTGCAGATAGTTTTCCAGGCCGATCTTGTCGATCAGGCCGAGCTGGGTTTCCAGCCAGTCGATGTGTTCTTCTTCCGACTCAAGAATGTCTTCGAGCAGTTCACGGCTGCCGAAGTCGCCAACGGTTTCGCAATGGGCGATGGCGGCTTTCAGGTCGGCGTGGCCGGTCTTTTCAATGCGCAGGTCGCATTCGAGCATTTCGCGGGTGTGTTCGCCGATGTGCAGCTTGCCCAGGTCCTGCACATTTGGCAGGCCTTCAAGGAACAGGATGCGCTTGATCAGCTTGTCCGCGTGTTTCATCTCGTCGATGGATTCGTGATATTCGTGCTTGCCGAGCTTGTTCAGACCCCAATCTTCATACATGCGCGCATGCAGGAAGTATTGATTGATCGCGACCAGCTCATTGGCAAGGATCTTGTTGAGATGCTGGATGACTGTAATGTCGCCTTTCATGATCGGAGTCCTGCCCTGTATTAACTGTATATAAGGCGGAGTTTGAGCTTGGTGTTTATAAGTGTCAAACCTAAGTTATTGAATAATAAATGAAAATTAATCGGAATAAGAATGTTTGTGTTCCGCGTCTGGACGCTAAGCAATTGATTTTCAGGCATAAAAAAACCGGACGCGAAGTCCGGTTCTTTGAAATGGGGGCATTTACGCAGCAGTAAATTCTACAGGGTAAGGGATCGCGGCCTGGGCGGTTTGCAGCTTGGTCAGGGTTTCGCGGACCACTTCCTTGGCAAGGCAGGCGCATTTGCCGCACTGGCTGGCGACGCCGGTGGCCTGGCGAACTTCTTTGTAGCTGCAGCAACCTTCATAGATCGCTTCGCGGATCTGTCCGTCGGTGACGCCAGTGCAGAGGCAAACATACATAAGTAAGAACCGTCGCTGGTTGTGACTCAATTGCGATGGATCTTAATGTTAACGAGAATGATTGTCAAAGTGCTTTCGGAACGCTTCGCAGCCAATATCCCAGCGACTGACGAACGGTATTTTCCAAATGCGCGTCTGACCCCATGAATACGCAGTGGATAACCGAACAGGGAAAATCCGTTACGGACAGGCCAAACACGCAGTGTATGATGGTCGTCCCTTGCGAAGAGGGTTCGTGTCACAGGGCTGTCGCCTGAGGGTGACAGGCTGGCCCGGACCCTGAACTTCAAGTTTCTACACCAGGAGATATCAATGAGCGTACTCGTAGGCAAACAAGCCCCAGACTTCACCGTCCCGGCCGTACTCGGCAATGGCGAGATCGTTGACAGCTTCACCCTGTCCTCGGCCATCAAAGGCAAATACGGCCTGGTGTTCTTCTACCCGCTGGACTTCACCTTCGTCTGCCCGTCCGAGCTGATCGCTCTGGACAACCGCATGGCTGACTTCAAGGCGCGCAACGTTGAAGTGATCGCTGTGTCGATCGACTCGCACTTCACCCACAACGCCTGGCGCAACACTCCAGTGAACAATGGCGGCATCGGCCAGGTGAAATACACCATGGCTGCCGACATGAAGCACGACATCGCCAAGGCTTACGACGTTGAATCCGAAGGCGGCGTGGCTTTCCGTGGCGCGTTCCTGATCGACGACAAAGGCGTGGTTCGCTCGCAGATCATCAACGACCTGCCGCTGGGCCGTAACATGGAAGAGCTGATCCGTCTGGTCGACGCGCTGCAATTCCACGAAGAGCACGGCGAAGTCTGCCCGGCCAACTGGAAGAAAGGCGACAAAGGCATGAACGCTTCGCCAGAAGGCGTTGCGGCTTACCTGACCGAAAACGCTGCTGCCCTGTAAGGCGCAACGTCGAGGTACAAAAAAACCGGCCCATGTGGCCGGTTTTTTTATGCGCGGGATTTGTTCGCCGAGGATCAGTCGTCGAAGTCTTCCCAGCCGCCCATCTGTTTCCAGCGATTGACGATGCCGCAGAACAGCTCAGCGGTCTTTTCGGTGTCGTAGCGCGCCGAGTGCGCCTCACGACCGTCGAAATCGATGCCGGCGGCCTGACAGGCTTTCGCCAGCACGGTCTGACCGTACGCCAGACCCGCCAGGGTCGCGGTGTCGAAACTGGAGAACGGGTGGAACGGGTTGCGCTTCATGTCCAGCCGCGCGACTGCGGCGTTGAGAAAGCCCAGATCGAAGCTGCTGTTGTGCCCGACCAGAATCGCCCGTTTGCAACCGTTGGCTTTGAGGGCCTTGCGGATGCCACGGAAAATATCGGTCAGCGCGGTTTCTTCACTGACGGCCATGCGCAGCGGATGATCAAGCTTGATCCCGGTGAATTCCAGCGCTGCCGCTTCAACGTTCGCACCTTCGAATGGCTCGACGCGGAAGAAGTAGGTGTGATCCGGGTAGACGAAACCCTTTTCATCCATGGCGATGGTGGTCGCGGCAATCTCCAGCAGGGCATCGGTGGCTGCGTTGAAGCCACCGGTTTCTACGTCGACGACAACCGGCAGGTAGCCGCGAAAACGCGCTGCCATCGGGTGACGGGAACCGCCGCCACCACCTTGACCGTCCAGCTCATCGTCGAAATGCTCTTCACTCACGCGTGTTCCTCCAGCAGGCGCCAGCGCAGTTTTTCACCGGCGCGCAGCGGGATAACGGTCAGCTCGCCAAATGGCAGGCTGGTTGGGGCGGTCCATTCTTCGCGAACCAGGGTGATGCGATCGGTGTTTGCCGGCAGGCCGTAGAAACGCGGGCCGTTGAGGCTGGCGAAGGCTTCGAGCTTGTCCAGCGCATTACGCTGTTCAAACGCTTCGGCATACATCTCGATGGCGGCGTAGGCGGTGTAGCAACCGGCGCAACCGCAGGCGGCTTCCTTGGCGTGCAGGGCGTGGGGCGCCGAGTCGGTGCCGAGGAAGAACTTGGCGCTGCCGCTGGTGGCGGCATCGAGCAAGGCTTCCTGATGGGTGTTGCGCTTGAGGATCGGCAAGCAATAGAAGTGTGGCCGAATCCCGCCCACCAGCATGTGGTTACGGTTGTACAACAGGTGGTGCGCGGTGATGGTCGCGCCGACGTTGGCCGAAGCCTCGTTGACGAATTGCACGGCGTCACCGGTGGTGATGTGCTCGAACACCACTTTCAGCGTCGGGAAGCGCTCGACCACGCGGCGCATGTGCTCATCGATGAAGATTTTTTCGCGGTCGAACACATCGACGTCGCCACGGGTGACTTCACCGTGGATCAACAGCGGCATGCCGACTTCGGCCATGGCTTCGAGCGCCGGGAAGATCTTGTCGATGCTGGTCACGCCGGAATCGGAATTGGTGGTCGCGCCGGCCGGGTAAAGCTTGGCGGCGTAGACGAAACCGCTGGCCTTGGCCTGACGAATTTCTTCCGGTTGGGTGCGGTCGGTGAGGTACAGCACCATCAACGGCTCGAACTGACTGCCGGCCGGGCGGGCAGCGAGAATGCGCTGACGATAGCCGTCGGCTTCAGCGGCGTTGCGCACCGGCGGTACCAGGTTCGGCATGATGATCGCGCGCCCGAAGGTGCGGGCCACATCGGCAACGGTATTGGTCAACACGGCACCATCGCGAAGATGAATGTGCCAGTCGTCGGGACGCAGCAGGGTCAGGCGGTCGGACATGAGGGGATTCCAGGCGGGTCAAACTGAGGCGAATGCTACCGGAAAAGACTCTTGCAGGCACCCGCTATCAAGTTTTGCCACAAGCGTCCGATATCCCGAAGGTATGCCGTAAACATTGTGTGAATCGGTGTTTGTGTTTCACAAGCCAATGGAGCCTCCCGTGCGCCAGCGTTATTTAGCCCTGCTCAGTGTGTTTGCCAGCCTTCCCGCGATGGCGCTGACTTACCAGACCCGTCTGGAGAACATTGAGTGGACGGTCGCCGGCGACAAGTTCGAATGCCGCCTGACGCAACCGATCACTGATTTCGGCTCGGGCGAATTCGTGCGCAAGGCCGGTGAGCAGGCGATCTTTCGCCTGAACGCCTACAACGCCATGCTTGGTGGCGGCTCGGCGACGTTGCTCGCTGCCGCTGCACCGTGGCAGCCGGGGCGCGGCGACATCAATCTGGGCTCGGTACGGCTGGGCAGCGGCAATGTGTTGTTCAACAGCTCGCAATCCCAGGCCGGTGGGCTGATCAGCGGTCTGCTGGACGGCCGCAGCCCGGTAGTTCGCCGTGCGTCTGGCGATGGCCGGGTGTCGGAAGTGCGTTTGCTGCCGGTGAAATTCAGCAAGGCGTTCAACGACTATCAAGGCTGCGTGGCGAAATTGCTGCCGCAGAATTTCGACCAGATCAAGCAGTCGCAGATAGGCTTTCCCGGCGAAGGCGTTGAGCTGGACCCGGCTGCCAAGGCCAAGCTGCAAGTGATGCTCGAATACATGAAGGCCGACCCGACGGTGAACCACATTGACCTCGACGGTCATTCCGACAACAGCGGCAATCGCCTGACCAACCGCGAATTGTCGCGCCGCCGCGCGCTGGCGGTGGTGGATTTCTTCAAGGCCAACGGCATTCAGGAATCGCAGATCACCGTGCGTTTCCACGGCGAGCAGTATCCGATCGTGCCCAACACCAGCAAAGCCAATCGTGCGAAGAACCGTCGGGTAAACGTGAAATTGTCGCGCGTCGCTCCGACTACCGCCCCGACTCCGGCGCCGCAAGCGAGTACGCCGGCCACGGCCGCAGCGACTTCCTGACCCGCCGGTCATCGTCGCGCTCTCGACAGATTCTGTCGCTTTGTCGTCTTAAGCTGTCGCGCCTCTGTAAATTATCGCGTTTGAGCGGTAGACTCCCCGGCTTTCCGTAGAACCCCGTGGAGTGATGGCATGGCGGACGTAAACAAGGTCGTTCTGGCGTATTCCGGCGGCCTGGACACTTCGGTGATCCTCAAGTGGCTGCAGGATACTTATAACTGTGAAGTGGTGACTTTCACCGCCGATCTCGGTCAAGGCGAAGAGGTCGAGCCGGCCCGCGCCAAGGCTCAGGCCATGGGCGTCAAAGAAATTTACATCGACGATCTGCGCGAAGAGTTCGTGCGTGATTTCGTGTTCCCGATGTTCCGCGCCAACACCGTTTACGAAGGCGAGTACCTGCTGGGTACTTCCATCGCCCGTCCGCTGATCGCCAAGCGCCTGATCGAAATCGCCAACGAAACCGGCGCCGACGCCATTTCCCATGGCGCCACCGGCAAGGGCAACGACCAGGTGCGCTTCGAACTGGGCGCTTACGCGCTCAAGCCAGGCGTGAAAGTCATCGCCCCTTGGCGCGAGTGGGACCTGCTGTCGCGCGAGAAGCTGATGGACTACGCCGAGAAGCACGCGATCCCGATCGAACGCCACGGCAAGAAAAAATCTCCGTACTCGATGGACGCCAACCTGCTGCACATCTCCTATGAAGGCGGCGTGCTGGAAGACACCTGGACCGAGCACGAAGAAGACATGTGGCGCTGGACCGTCTCCCCGGAGAAGGCTCCCGACACCCCGCAATACCTGGAACTGACTTACCGCAACGGCGACATCGTCGCGCTGGACGGCGTCGAAATGACCCCGGCCACCGTACTGGCGACGCTGAACAAGATCGGCGGCGAGCACGGCATCGGTCGTCTCGACATCGTCGAAAACCGTTACGTCGGCATGAAGTCCCGTGGCTGCTACGAGACCCCGGGTGGCACCATCATGCTGCGCGCCCACCGCGCCATCGAATCGATCACTCTGGACCGCGAAGTCGCTCACCTCAAAGACGAGCTGATGCCCAAGTACGCCAGCCTGATCTATACCGGCTACTGGTGGAGCCCTGAGCGTCTGATGCTGCAACAGATGATCGATGCTTCGCAGGTCAACGTGAACGGCGTAGTGCGCTTGAAGCTGTACAAGGGCAACGTCATCGTCACCGGTCGCAAGTCCGACGATTCGCTGTTCGACGCCAACATCGCCACCTTCGAAGAAGATGGCGGTGCTTACAATCAGGCGGATGCGGCGGGCTTCATCAAGCTCAACGCGCTGCGCATGCGCATTGCTGCCAACAAGGGCCGCAAGTTGTTCTGAGTGGCTCAGACCGATGCGCAATAAAAAAGGCGGCCTGTTGAGGGCCGCCTTTTTTTCATCTTTTTTTCTGGTTCATCAGGCTCCCTCGTGTATCTGCGCGCAGTCTTGACCCGGTTCAACTGGTTCGTCCCAGTAATGTCACCGTCTGCGAACACAGGTTATATACGATGCACAGTGTGGCTCCTGAGCCTTTCTTGGCCTGCCTGATCTGCTGCAATGCGGAGTGGGCAAGCGCGTCCGACGCATGATTACAAAGAAATACGAGAACCCGCGCGTGCTTTTTATCGACGCCTTTTAGCGTTTCGAAGATGGCATCGAATTCCTTCGCTGCATCAACTTCTCTTGCGTCAATGATGTTCAGTTCACTTACCCAGGGTGACAGCTTGATATTCTGCATAACCGGATGGGATGGGTCGCGTGGACCGAGCGGTGGGTCCGGCGCGTTGTGAACTCTGCAGGGAATCGGCACTCGGCCTGGCCCGGTTTTACCCGACACGATGCAACTGGTCAGCTCAAAAGCACAACGCTCGCCTGCTTCGCGAAAGGATTCGTCCCTCTGGTTATTTTGAGTGGTTTTCAAAAAGCTTTTGTCTTTGCCGAAGTCTGAAGGCGAGTAAAGCGAGCGATGATTGAAGTTGAGAGTGATAAAGAACAGGAATAACAAGTAAAAGGGGAAACTGATCAGAAACCAGACGTAAATTTCCCGGTCCTTGTTATCGAGAAATGGTAACGATACCGCCGCCGAGGTTTCCGAAAGAATTGCAAATATGGCGATGACTGTCATGGGGTTGGTGATTTTGTTTTTTATCTTTAGCATTGTTTTGCTTCTACATGGTTTGTCTAGTTTAAGTTGGTTGTTTCAGCGATAGTAAAGGCGCTTGTGTAAGTGCGCGGCTGTTAACTAAAGTTTTATAGAATCAACGATGTTGTGTCGAACAGGTGGTTGTGTCGGTTCGTTACGTCGTATGTCCCAGTGCTTGCCCAAGGCCAATTTGACAGGTAAATCATCGTGTATGAAGGTTCGTAATTGCGCCTGTTGAAGTTTTCCAACGACCCAGCATGGCGTAGGACTCGACTGCATGAAGATCAAACTCCGCCGGTGTATGAAAGATCGGAAGGCGGTTGCAATGGGGCAAGGGCAGCGAATTTGTGGGAATTATCCTCAATGCCTGTAGGGAATGTCTCTGGATGCAAATGCGTGTAAAAGTTGCCATGCCTTGAAGCAAGTGACTGGGATATCGTGCGTGTTCTAAAAATTCGAACAGCGAAAACTGGACTTGCCCATGAATAAAGTGCTGATCGTGGATGACCACCCCGTCATTCGACTTGCGGTACGTATGCTGATGGAACGGCATGGCTACGAAGTCATTGCAGAAACGGATAATGGCGTTGATGCACTACAAATTGCTCGTGAACAAATACCCGATCTTGTCATCCTGGATATTGGAATACCCAAACTCGACGGGCTGGAAGTTATTGCGCGCCTGACCTCCACTGCCATGCCGGTGAAAGTGCTGGTGCTGACTTCCCAGGCTCCCGGGCATTTTTCAATGCGTTGCATGCAATCGGGCGCAGCGGGCTACGTGTGCAAACAGCAGGATCTGACCGAATTGCTCAGTGCGATCAAGGCAGTACTGTCCGGCTACAGCTATTTCCCCAATCAGGCGCTGCACACTGTGCGCACCAGTCTGGGCAATGCGAGTGAAGCGGACATGGTTGATCGTCTGTCCGGGCGGGAAATGATGGTGTTGCAGCAGTTGGCGCGCGGCAAGACCAACAAGGAAATCGCCGATGGCATGTTTTTGAGCAACAAGACCGTGAGTACTTACAAGACTCGCCTGTTGCTGAAACTCAATGCGCGTTCTCTGGTTGATCTGATCGAGCTGGCGCAGCGCAACGGCCTGGTTTGAACGATTCGACAGCTGAGAACGTCATGGGCCGATCAAGCTCGGTTGTCGCAGAAAATGAAAAGCCTCCGTCTAGGGAGGCCTTCAGATATCACAGATCATAATCGTAGTCGGCCAATTGCCTTTGCAGTCGGCGCTCCTCAAGCAGGTTGTCGATTGTGCGACGCTTGCTAAGGTTGGTCTTGGCCACTTCAACCACCGGTTCGACCTCATCGGCGTCGGTGGCAATAAGATCCTCTTCTACATCCAGTTGCTCTGTGTCGGTACTCATGAAGTCAACTCCCGGCTAAGACTGCCTTTGGCGCTCCTTATATCGACATTACTGCGGCGGGTAAAAAAGATTTTTTCAATCGATGGATGCGAAAAACCGATGACCGCTCAATCGTCAGAAGTTTTATGTTTGTATTCGCATAGATCTTCGATGCGGCAGCTGCCGCAGCGCGGTTTACGCGCCAGGCAAACATAACGACCGTGCAAAATCAGCCAGTGATGAGAGTCGAGCAGGAATTCTTTCGGTACAAACTTCATCAACTTCATTTCTACTTCCACCACATTTTTCCCCGGCGCGATGCCGGTGCGATTGCTGACGCGAAAAATGTGCGTGTCGACCGCCATGGTCAATTGGCGGAAAGCGGTGTTGAGCACCACGTTGGCGGTCTTGCGCCCGACGCCCGGCAAGGCTTCCAGTTCTTCCCGGGTTTGCGGGACTTCACCGCCATGACGCTCAACCAGCAAACGGCAGGTTTCAATGACGTTTTTCGCCTTGCTGTTGTAGAGGCCAATGGTCTTGATGTACTCGGACAGCCCCTCGACACCCAGCGCATGAATCGCGGCGGGTGTATTGGCGACGGGAAAGAGTTTGGCGGTCGCCTTGTTGACGCCGACATCGGTGGACTGCGCCGAAAGAATCACCGCAATCAGCAGCTCGAACGGCGAAGAGTAGGCCAGTTCGGTTTTCGGCTCGGGATTGTCTTCGTGCAGTCGGCGAAATATCTCAAGACGTTTTGCAGCATTCATGGGCGATGCGTTTCCTTGATGACAGAATTGCGGCGTGTCCACGCCTGACGGGCGGCGAGAAGCAGGCCCAGTAAAACCAAAGCGCCGGGAACCAGCGTAATCAGACGCAGCCCTTCGGGGAACAAAACCAGACCTGGCCAATGCTCCGAAAGGCCTCGGCCAAGGCTGCCATAACCGATGATCTCGCGCAGCCCGCCGACTACCAGCATGAGCGCGCCGAACATTGCGCAGCGTTTGAAGCTGACAGCGACGGGCTCGCGGAAGGCACCGTGGTATTCAAACACGACGCAGTGCAAGGCGATCAGCCCTATGTAGAGCTCAGACGTCTGCTGCCATGGCAAAAACCAGCGTTGCGCCACAATATCCGCGCAACTGGTCAACGTCGCGGCGATTATCAGGCTGGCGAGCAATGCACGGGTGCCCGTGAGGCGCTCGCGCAGCGGCGACATGCAGACGGCAAATACACCGAGTACCGCGCTGAGCATCAAGGTTATCCCCAGTGCAGCGCTTAATGTTGGTGTGGCGCCCAGTAGGGGCACCAGCATCAATAAATTCACCGTGCGCTTCATGGGCCAGTCCCCAACAGCAGCGCCCGATGCTCATCGAAATAACGCAGTGCGTCATGAATTGCGTCAATGGCGGCACGGGAGGTAATGGTCGCGCCAGCGATTTGATCGAACTCCCCCTGATCCTTTTTCAGCGCCCAACCGGCGTCTGTCGGCTCAGTTCGGGATTTGCCGAGGAAGGTCTGAAGCCAGGCATTCGGCCATTCACCGATGTAACCACCCAATCCTGGCGTTTCGCGCTGCTCAAGGGTTTTCACGCCTAAAAGTTTGCCATTAGCATCAATGGCAATCAGCAGTTCCAGAGTACCTGCGTAACCTTCGCTGCGACTGCGCAACAGCACCGCGACTGTCTGACCGGAGCGGGTCGCTCGATAGCCGCCCGACAGCGTGCTATGGCGCAAAGCAGGCTCGGCGAGCGTCAGCGGTTGCTCCAGCGGCTGATTGTCGTAGAGCGCGGCAGGCATGACATCAAGCAATTTTCGGCTGTCGAGCAAGCGCTGCTCGCTGGCAATCTGCGGTGCACTGCTGCGCTGCAACACGTATGTCGCACTCACGCCAACGAGTGCCAGCAGCACCACCGTCGCGACACTCGCTGAGCGATTCACGCGTTCACCTTCGACTGGCGGCTGAGGGCGAAGCGTTCGAGTGCCGGCACCAGAAGATTCATCAGCAATACCGCAAACGCGACGCCGTCCGGGTAACCACCCCACGTGCGAATCAGATAAGTCAGCAGGCCGACGCCAACACCGAACAGCAGGCGGGCAAGGGCGCTTTTCGCGCCGGACACCGGCTCGGTCACAATAAAAAATGCACCGAGCATGGTCGCGCCGCTGAGCAGGTGAAACAGCGGCGAACCATGGGAATCCGACCCAGAGCCGTTCCAGCACAACAGGCTGATGACGAATAGACTGGCGAGCATGCCCACCGGTGCGTGCCAGGAAAAGATCCGCCGCTGCAACAGCCACAGGCCGCCGAGCAGAAACGCCAGATTCACCCATTCCACACCGCGCCCGCCGAAGCGGCCGAAGGCCGGGTTGCTGGCGAACAGCTCCTGCATGGTCAGGCTTTTATTGATGCGCAAACTGTCGAGTGCCGTGGCTTGCACCCAAGCGTCCGGCGCCTGCGCTGGACTGAAAACCTGTTGCAGCGCCGCAAGAAAGTCCAGGCCATGAGCGGGCCAATGGGTCATCGCTTGCGGGAACAGCACCATGCTCAGGACAAAGCCAAGCATCGCCGGGTTGAACGGGTTTTTGCCGACGCCGCCATAAAGATGTTTGCCGAACAACAGACCTGAAGCGGTCGCAATGACCGTCAGCCACCAAGGGCAATAAGCCGGCAGCGCGGCGGCCAGCAACATCGCACTGACCAGCGCGCTGCCATCACGCATTGCCGCTTGCACCGCTTGCCGACGCAGACAGGCGACGCCCGCTTCGACGAGCAAAGCACTGACAACCACCAGGGAAAGGTTGATCAACACGCCCCAGCCATACAGCCAGAATAATGCGAGCAGACCCGGCACAGCGGCCAGCAGCACGGTGTTCATCGCCTGTTGCAGGCGATCGTCCACTGGCTCAAGGGGCGGCATGGTCTTGCACCCGGCGCTCGGCGTCACTCACGGCTTGCTCCATTGCTGCGATCTGCTCCGGCGCAGCCTCCGCTGCCTGAGCTTTTTTCAGCTCGGCGCGGCGCATGGCCAACTGGATCTTGGCTCGCTTCAGTTCGGCGTCGTTGGTCGGTGCGGGAACGGCGGGAATCACCGGTTGGCTACTTTCCAGATTCGCCAGCGCCTGCTCGGCGGCTTCGAATTGTTGCTGCAGGACGATCAATTGCGACTGCTGCTCGAACGTCGGCGGGTGACCGAAGGCTTTCAGCGATTTGTGCAGTTGCGCTCGACTCATCGCCACATCGACCTTGGCCTTCTTCAGTGCCGCATCAGCGTTCGCGGCTTTTTGCGCACGCACCCGCTCCAGTGCAGCCTGCACCGGGTCGGCGGTCGATACTTGCGGTTGTGCCGCACGCGCGGCTCGCGCTTCACGTTCAGCCTGCTTTTGCTGTTCTTCATGCAGCAAGCGCTGGTTGCGTCGCTCGAAACGCTGGCGCGCATGGTCACGCTTTTCAGCGCGGGCGCGCTGTTCTTCGAGATCGAATGCGAGACCGCCAACCACTGGGATCGTGTTCGCAGGCAAAGGATGCATTTCGATGCAGTCGACCGGGCACGGCGCAACGCACAGATCACAACCGGTGCACTCGTCGATCAGCACCGTGTGCATGAGTTTTGCCGCGCCGACGATGGCGTCGACCGGGCAGGCCTGAATGCATTTGGTGCAGCCGATGCATTCGGCCTCGCGGATGAAGGCGATTTGCGGCGGTGCCGGGCCACGGCTGATGTCCAGTTCCAGGACCGGTATTTTCAACAGCTCGGCCAGGGCGGCGATAGTCTCCTCGCCGCCCGGCGGGCACTTGTTGATCGGCTCACCGTCAACAATGCCTTGCGCATAGGGTTTGCATCCGGGATGGCCGCACTTGCCGCATTGGGTCTGCGGCAGCAGGGCATCGATGCGTTGAATCAGACTCATGTTTTGATCAATCCACTGAATCCGAGAAAAATCACTGCGACCAGTCCGGCGCTGATCAGATCGATCGGCAGGCCGCGAAAGGGCAGGGGAATATCGTTGTCGACCGTGCGCTCGCGCAGGTCGCAGAACACACTCAATACCAGCCAGAAACCCAGCCCTGCACCCAGACTCAAAGCTGTCGCGTGCAGCAGGCCATGATCGTTTTGCGCATTGATCAAGGCCAGCCCGAGTACCCCGGCATTGCCCAGCAGCAGCGGCCACAATCCAGCGAACGGCCAATCGGGCAGGCCGCGCGCCAGCAGTTTCAGCAGCGGCGCGATCAACAACACACTCAATGGCAGAAACACGAACAGGCGCAGCGCTTCAAGCTGCAACGGCACCAATATCCACTGCCAGATCGCCTGACCGATAACGCCGACCACCACCATCAGGCACAACGTCGCCAACCCCAGCGCATGGACCTGGCGTCGGCTGCCCGCCAGCAGCGGAGCGACGCCCAGCGGCCAGTGCAACACGAAGTTGTTGAGCAGCGCAGCACTGATCAGCGTTAACACGAGTTCGGTCATGGTTCTGCCAGCGAAACGGGCGGGTGTCTCTTAAGGGTAGGCACTATCGGGCCAGATATGAAAAATCCCACCGGCATGCAGAGCACGTCGGTGGGATCGTTTTACGGCAACCTCTTACTTGATGCGCTGACCCGGCTTGGCGCCGCTGTCCGGGCTCAGCAGGTAGATCTCTTCGCCGCCGGGACCGGCTGCCATCACCATGCCTTCGGAAATACCGAACTTCATTTTCCGTGGCTTGAGGTTGGCGATCATCATGGTCAGGCGACCGTCGAGCTTGGACGGGTCCGGGTAGGCGCTCTTGATCCCGGAGAACACGTTGCGTTGCTCGTCACCGATGTCGAGGGTCAGGCGCAGCAGTTTGTCGGCGCCTTCGACGTGTTCGGCCTTGACGATCAAAGCGACGCGCAAATCGATGGCGGCAAAGGCGTCGAAATCGATTTCCGGCGACAGCGGATCCTTGGCCAGTTCGCCGTTGCCGGCAGGCTTGGCTTCGCCGGTGTCGGTCTGACTGGCGGTCAGGTCTTCTTTCGAGGCGTCGGTCATGGCTTGCACTTTTACCGGGTCGATGCGGGTCATCAACGGTTTGAATTCGTTGAGCTGGTGGTTGGCCAGCAGGGTGGTGTGGTCATTCCAGGTCAGCGGCGCGACGTTGAGGAACGCCTCGGCATCAGCGGCCAGCAGCGGCAGTACCGGTTTGAGGAAGATCACCAACTGGCGGAACAGGTTGATGCCGGTGGCGCAGATCGCCTGGACTTCATCCTGCTTGCCTTCCTGCTTGTTCAGCGACCACGGCGCCTTGTCGGCGATCCAGGCGTTGGCGCGGTCAGCCAGGGCCATGATTTCACGCATCGCGCGGGCGAAGTCGCGGGCCTCGTAGGCGTCGCCAATGCTCGGCGCGGCGGCGAGGAAGGCCTCGGTCAGCTCCGGCGCGGCATTGTTGTCGACCAGTAGGCCGCCGTTGCCTTTGTGGATAAACCCGGCGCAACGGCTGGCGATGTTGACCACTTTGCCGACCAGATCGGAGTTGACCTTCTGCACGAAGTCTTCAAGGTTCAGGTCGAGGTCATCGACGCCACGGCCAAGCTTGGCCGCGTAGTAGTAGCGCAGGTATTCCGGCGACAGATGATCCAGATAAGTGCGGGCCTTGATGAAGGTGCCGCGCGACTTGGACATTTTCTGGCCGTTGACGGTCAGGTAGCCGTGCACGTTGATGCCGGTCGGCTTGCGGTAGCCGGCGCCTTCGAGCATGGCTGGCCAGAACAGCGCGTGGAAATTGACGATGTCCTTGCCGATGAAGTGATACAGCTCGGCGGTCGAGTCCTTGCCCCAGAACGCGTCGAAGTCCAGCTCCGGCGTACGGTTGCAGAGGTTCTTGAAGCTGGCCATGTAACCGATCGGCGCATCCAGCCAGACGTAGAAATACTTGCCCGGCTCGCCCGGGATCTCGAAGCCGAAGTACGGCGCATCGCGGGAAATGTCCCACTGCTGCAGGCCGGCATCCAGCCATTCGGCGATCTTGTTGGCCACGGCGTCCTGCAGGGTGCCGCTGCGGGTCCAGGCCTGTAGCATTTCCTGGAAGTCCGGCAGCTTGAAGAAGAAGTGCTGGGAATCCTTGAGCACCGGGGTGGCGCCGGAGATCGCCGACTTCGGATCCTTCAGGTCGGTCGGTGCGTAGGTCGCACCGCATTTTTCGCAGTTGTCACCGTACTGGTCTTCAGTGCCGCATTTCGGGCAGGTGCCCTTGATGAAGCGGTCGGCCAGGAACATTTTCTTTTCCGGGTCGAAATACTGGGTGATCGAGCGCTGGGCGATGTGCCCGGCGTCACGCAGCTTGAGGTAGATCTGGCTCGACAGCTCACGGTTTTCTTCGGCGTGAGTGGAGTGGAAATTGTCGAAATCGACGAGGAAGTCGGCAAAGTCGGCGCTGTGTTCAGCCTGCACGTTGGCGATCAGTTGTTCCGGGGTGATGCCTTCCTTTTCTGCGCGCAGCATGATCGCCGAACCGTGGGCGTCGTCGGCGCAGACATAGATGCATTGGTTGCCGCGATGCTTCTGGAAGCGCACCCACATATCGGTCTGGATGTATTCCAGCATGTGGCCAAGGTGAATCGAACCATTGGCGTAGGGCAGGGCGCTGGTGACGAGGATCTTGCGTGGCTCGGACATGGGGCTTCGCTACTTGATGAAACGGAGGTCGGCCACTATAAAGCGCCGGCGCATATTTTTCACCCCTGCGCCACTGGGTACTTTGAGTGTTCTTGTGGCGAGGGGATTTATCCCCGCTGGGTGGCGAAGCCGCCCGAAAACCGCAAACTTCGATGTATCAGATAGTCCGAGTGCAATGGCTTTACGACTGCTGCGCAGCCGAACGGGGATAAATCCCCTCACCACGGTGGCTTTTCAGCGCAAGTAATCTGTTCGCCTCAAATCGGTGTCCAGCGTACGATAGCCGCCATTCTTTCCAGTCTTGTTATCGGAGTTGCCCATGAGCGCCGTCACTCGCGCAGCGGTGGAAGCCGTCCTCAGCCAATACACCGACCCTTACCTGAACCAGGACCCGGTCAGCGCCGGGTGCGTGAAAAACATCGAGATCATCGGTGACCGCGTCAATGTGCAGCTGGAAATCGGCTACGCCGCCGGTCTGTTCAAGAGTGGCTGGGCGCAATTGCTGCAACTGGCCATCGAAAACCTCGACGGCGTGGTCATCGCCCGCGTCGAGGTCACCAGCGTGATCGCCGCGCACAAGGCCCAGGCGCAGATTCCCGGGCTGGCCAACGTCAAGAACGTCGTCGCCGTCGCTTCCGGCAAGGGCGGCGTGGGCAAATCCACCACCGCTGCCAATCTCGCGCTGGCGCTGGCCCGCGAAGGCGCCAAAGTCGGCATCCTCGACGCCGATATCTACGGCCCGAGCCAGGGCATCATGTTCGGCATTCCCGAGCGCACCCGTCCTGAGGTCAAGGATCAGAAGTGGTTCGTGCCGCTCAAGGCCCACGGCGTGGAAGTCATGTCGATGGCCTTCCTGACCGACGACAACACGCCGATGGTCTGGCGCGGGCCGATGGTTTCCGGGGCGCTGCTGCAGTTGGTTACGCAAACCGCGTGGGGCGATCTGGATTATCTGGTCATCGACATGCCACCAGGCACCGGCGACATCCAGCTGACCCTGGCGCAGAAAGTCCCGGTGGCGGGTGCGGTGATCGTCACCACGCCGCAGGATCTGGCACTGCTCGACGCACGCAAAGGCGTGGAAATGTTCCGCAAGGTCAACATTCCGGTGCTGGGCGTGGTGGAAAACATGGCGGTGCACATCTGCTCGAACTGCGGGCATGCCGAGCATCTGTTCGGTGAAGGTGGTGGCGAGAAACTGGCCACCCAGTACGGCGTCGAATTGCTGGCCTCGCTGCCGCTGTCGATGCTGATCCGCGAACAGGCCGATGGCGGCAAGCCAACCGTAATCGCCGAGCCGGACAGCCAGATCGCCATGGTCTATCAGGAACTGGCCCGCCACGTCGGCGCGCGCATTGTCTTGCAGGAAGCGGCCACGCCGGCGATGCCGAATATCACCATCAGTGACGATTGAATAAACGCTGGATGAAATGTGGGAGCGAGCCTGCTCGCGAAGAGGGAGTGTCAGTCAACGAAGATGTTGGCTGACCCACCGCTTTCGCGAGCAGGCTCGCTCCCACAGTTGTTTTGTGTTGGCAGTCAGATCCGCAACCCGCCATCCATCTCCAGAATCCGCCCGGTGTAGTAGTCGTTCTCGAAGATATACGCCGCCGAATGGGCGATCTCTTCGGGCTTGCCCATGCGCTTGAGCGGAATGCCCGACGTCATCTTCTCCAGCGCTTCCGGTTTCATGCCCAAAGTCATTTCGGTTTCGATGAAGCCCGGTGCGATGCCCGCCACGCGAATGCCGTAACGCGCCAGCTCCTTCGCCCAGGTTACGGTCGCTGCCGCGACGCCGGCCTTGGCTGCGGAATAGTTGGTCTGGCCGACGTTGCCTGCGCGGGAGATCGAGGAAATATTGATAATCGCGCCGCTGTTCTTCAGCTCGACCATCTTCGCCGCGACTTCACGGGTGCAGAGGAACACGCCGGTGAGGTTGACGTCGATCACCGCCTGCCACTGCGCCAGGCTCATCTTGGTCATCTCACCGTCCTTGACCTTCAACAACAGACCATCGCGCAAAATGCCTGCGTTGTTGATCAGGCCGTGGATGGCGCCGAAGTCTGCGGCCACTTGCGCGACCATGTGCTCGACCTGTTCTTCATTGGCGACGTTGCACAGGTAGCTGCGCGCTTCGACACCTTTGGCTTTGCAGGCGGCCACGGCGGCGTCGAGTTTTTCCTGATTCAGATCGACCAGGGCCAGTTTCGCGCCCTTGCCGGCGAAATACTCGGCCATGGAACGGCCCAAACCCTGGCAACCGCCGGTGATAATGATTACTTTGTCGTTGAGTTGCATTCGCATGTCCCGCTGGCAGGTCTGAGTTGTTTTTGTTGTCGGCAACGCTCGATCGGCACCGGTCAGGCCTGGTAGCACACGAACATTTGCCCGATGCGCGCCGGTTACTTTTCGCTGCGCGCCTGTCCGTTTTCTAGACGGAACCCATTTAAGGAGTCACAAATTGAGCGCTGAAGTGGCGAAGAATGCCCGAGAATTGCTTCTCAAGGAATACCGAGGAGTGCTGTCGACCCACTCCAAATCGATGCCGGGTTTTCCCTTTGGCTCGGTTGTGCCGTATTGCCTGGACGAGCAGGGCCGGCCGCTGATCCTGATCAGCCGCATCGCCCAGCACACGCATAACCTGCAGAAAGATCCGAAGTGTTCGATGCTGGTGGGCGAGCGCGAGGCCGACGATGTACAGGCGGTCGGGCGGCTGACTTATCTGGCCGAAGCGCAGAAGCTCGCAGAACCGGCAGCCATCGACGCTGCCGCCGAACGCTATTACCGCTATTTCCCCGACTCGCAGAATTATCACCAGGCCCACGACTTCGACTTCTGGGTGCTCGATCCGGTGCGCCATCGCTACATCGGCGGCTTTGGTGCGATCCACTGGATCGACGATCTGACCCTGGCCAACCCGTTCGCCGGCAAAGCGGAAATCAGCATGGTCGAGCACATGAACAGCGACCATGCCAAAGCCATCGCCCATTACGTCGAGCTGGCCGGGCTGCCCAACAGCACGCCGGCGCAACTGGCCGGCATCGACAGCGAGGGCATGCACCTGCGCATCGGTCAGGCCGTCTACTGGTTGCCCTTCGCGGCGCCATGTAATACGCCGACACAAGTGCGCGAGGCCTTGGTTTCTCTGGCTCACGCCCAGTCCTGGCCGAAAAAAGCGCAAAGTTAAGCTTGAATTCACGCAAGGGCGACGTCATCTAGGGCTTACTGCAAGGCATTTCTTGCGTTGAGGAAACTTTGATGCGCCCTTTTCTGTTGCTCTTTCTGCTGTTTCCAGTGCTGGAGCTGTTCGTATTCGTCAAAGTGGCAGGCTCTATCGGGTTCTTCCCGGCCCTGCTGCTGATCATTCTCGGCTCGATGTTCGGTGTGTTCGTGCTGCGCGTCGCCGGTCTGGCCACCGCATTGCGTGCCCGGGAAAGCCTGAATCGCGGCGAGTTGCCCGCGCAGACCATGCTCGAAGGCCTGATGCTGGCACTGGCCGGTGGCCTGTTGATCATTCCCGGCTTCATCAGTGACGTCGTCGGTCTGGTGATGCTGTTGCCGGTCACCCGTCGTCTGCTGGCGAACAAGATGCGCCAGCGCGCCGAAGATCAGGCCATGCGTCAGCGCGCCTTCGCCGACGACCTGCAACCCCGTGGCGGCCCGGCCCCGCGCGAGCCGCTCGGTCGAGAGCCGAATGTGATCGAAGGCGAGTTCGAACACCGCGACAACAAGTGATATCAGCATCGACACGGCACCCTCGGGTGCCGTGCTCGTTTATGGCGCTTTTTTACTGGGTGGCGATGAAAAATTTTTTCCGCCAGCCCTTGTAATCGGCTTGTACGCCCCTATGTATCGGTCACCGAAAGGTTTCCGGTTTTCAAACCGGACAGACTTGCGCGGTTCGCTCGACGGACCGCAACCGGCGCAGGCCGGATTCGTTAAACCCGCCGGGACTACACCGGCCGATGAAAACCACAATTAGGAGAGATCGACAATGAAGCTTCGTCCTCTGCATGACCGCGTCGTCATCCGTCGCAGCGAAGAAGAAAAGAAAACCGCTGGCGGTATCGTCCTGCCAGGTTCGGCTGCTGAAAAAGCCAACCACGGTGTGATTCTCGCTGTAGGCCCGGGCAAAGCTCTGGAAAACGGTGAAGTGCGTGCACTGTCCGTGAAGGAAGGCGACAAGGTTGTGTTCGGTCCTTACTCCGGCAGCAACACTGTGAAAGTCGATGGCGAAGACCTGCTGGTAATGAGCGAGAACGAAATCCTCGCGGTTATCGAAGGCTGATATCCCCGTTCATTTTCCCGCTACTACAAAGTATTTAAGGAATATCGATCATGGCTGCTAAAGAAGTTAAGTTCGGCGATGCCGCCCGTACCAAGATGCTCAAAGGCGTCAACGTTCTGGCTGACGCGGTAAAAGCGACCCTGGGCCCGAAAGGCCGTAACGTGGTTATCGAGAAGAGCTTCGGCGCTCCGACCATCACCAAGGACGGCGTTTCCGTCGCCAAAGAAATCGAACTGGATGACCGCTTCGAAAACATGGGCGCGCAGCTGGTCAAAGACGTTGCCTCCCGTGCCAACGATGACGCTGGTGACGGTACTACCACCGCTACCGTTCTGGCTCAGTCGATCGTCAACGAAGGCCTGAAAGCCGTCGCTGCCGGCATGAACCCGATGGACCTGAAGCGCGGCATCGACAAGGCAACCATCGCCATTGTCAAAGAGCTCAAAGCCCTGTCCAAGCCATGCGCTGACTTCAAAGCCATCGCTCAGGTCGGCACCATCTCGGCCAACTCCGACAACTCCATCGGCGACATCATTGCCGAAGCCATGGAAAAAGTCGGTAAAGAAGGCGTGATCACCGTTGAAGAAGGCTCGGGCCTGGAAAACGAACTGTCGGTTGTAGAAGGCATGCAGTTCGACCGTGGCTACCTGTCGCCATACTTCGTCAACAAGCCGGACACCATGGTTGCCGAGCTCGACGGCCCGCTGATCCTGCTGGTCGACAAGAAGATCTCGAACATCCGCGAAATGCTGCCAGTGCTGGAAGCCGTTGCCAAAGCCGGCCGTCCACTGCTGATCGTGGCCGAAGACGTTGAAGGCGAAGCCCTGGCGACTCTGGTTGTGAACAACATGCGTGGCATCGTCAAAGTCGCTGCCGTCAAGGCACCGGGCTTCGGCGATCGTCGCAAGGCCATGCTGCAGGACATCGCTGTTCTGACCGGCGGTACCGTTATCTCCGAAGAGATCGGTCTGAGCCTGGAAAGCACCACCCTGGAGCACCTGGGTAACGCCAAGCGCGTAACCCTGTCCAAGGAAAACACCATCATCGTTGACGGTGCTGGCGTGCAGGCAGACATCGAAGGCCGTATCGCCCAGATCCGCGCCCAGGTTGCCGAAACTTCCTCGGACTACGACCGTGAAAAACTGCAAGAGCGTCTGGCCAAGCTGTCCGGCGGCGTTGCAGTGATCAAGGTTGGCGCTGGTTCCGAAGTTGAAATGAAAGAGAAGAAAGCCCGCGTTGAAGACGCCCTGCACGCAACCCGCGCAGCCGTTGAAGAAGGCGTGGTACCTGGTGGTGGCGTGGCACTGATCCGTGCTCTGGAAGCACTGACCGAGCTGACCGGCGACAACGCTGACCAGAACGTTGGTATTGCTGTGCTGCGTCGCGCTGTTGAAGCGCCGCTGCGTCAGATCGCTGCCAACTCCGGTGACGAGCCAAGCGTAGTCGTCAACGAAGTGAAGAACGGCAAAGGTAACTTCGGTTACAACGCTGCTTCCGGCGAATACGGCGACATGATCGAAATGGGCATCCTGGACCCAACCAAGGTAACCCGTTCGGCTCTGCAAGCTGCAGCCTCGATCGGCGGTCTGATCCTGACCACCGAAGCAGCGGTTGCCGACGCACCGAAGAAAGAAGGTGCAGCTGGCGGCGGTATGCCAGACATGGGCGGCATGGGTGGCATGGGCGGCATGATGTAAGCCAGCCCTGGCCCTGTAACGCAAAACCCCGCTGGCGAAAGTCAGCGGGGTTTTTTATTACCCCAATTTCGAAGCTCACTGGTATCCCCCTGTGGGAGCGAGCCTGCTCGCGAAAGCGGTCTGTCATCCGACATGCAAGCCAGTTGAGCCGACAATTCGCGAGCAGGCTCGCTCCCACAGGTGCTTTATTTCAGGCATTGATCGGCTGTGTGTTCATCGCCGTCGAAGTCTTGCCAGCCGGGCGATACAGCACCCAGTAATAAGCCCCCAGGCAAATCAGCCAGCAGAAAATCGCCGTCCACACGTTGTGCGAAAAGAAGTGCGCGCCTTGCATCATGCGACTGATCGAGAACACCGAACCCAGCGCAAAGGCGAACACAAACGCCTGCCGCGCCAGTCGTGGACGGCGGTCGCGCAGCACGAAGAACAGTGCAAACAGGGTAAACCCGGTCGCCGCATGGCCACCCGGCCAGCAACGTCCCGGCTTGTCCGTGGCGGGGCGATGTTCCATGAGTTTGCTGTAGGTCTCGTGGCCGCCGAATTGCTCCAGGCTCCATGGGCACTGCACAGCGGTGACGGCTTTGACCGGAGTGACAAATGAAGTCGCCAGCCCCAGCGACAGCACCAGGCAGCCCAGTTCGCGCTTGAACGGTTTCAGCTTCGCGATGAAAAACGCGCCGATGAAACCCAGAATGGCAAACACCGAGAAGCCGATCACCAGCTGTTTTGCCCGGTCATGCAGGATGTCTTCAAGCACATAGCTGTGCCGCCCGATGAAATCCCCCGCGACCGGGTCGTAGAACATTTGCGCCAGAACCATGTCCAGATCGGTCAGTTCGAGCAACAGCAAAATGATCGCCGCCGCTGCGGGAATGCCCAGACACAACCACCAGTTGAGCGGTCTTGAAGCGGGAAGGGCAGAGGTCGACACCATGGCAGGTTCCTTGGTCGATGAACGGAGGAGAGAGCGTAATCGCGCGGAGTCTGCGCGCGCTGGCGTCGGCGATTTGTTAACCGAAAGTGAAAAAAACGTCGCAGCGCGCAGCGCAGGTTTATCGAAAAACGCCCCTAGCCCTCAGCCGCTCTTGGCCGTAAGCTGCGCGGGCCAAGACGGCCGTTACCCCGTTCGGAGGAGGTGCCCATGCGAATTCTGCTGGTCGAAGACAACCGCGACATCCTGGCCAATCTGGCCGACTACCTGGGCCTCAAGGGCTATACCGTCGATTGCGCCCAGGATGGTCTGTCCGGTCTGCATCTGGCGGCGACCGAGCATTACGATCTGATCGTGCTCGACATCATGCTGCCCGGCATCGACGGCTACACCTTGTGCAAACGCCTGCGCGAAGACGCCCGGCGTGACACGCCGGTGATCATGCTCACCGCCCGCGATCAACTCGACGACCGGCTGCAAGGCTTCAAGTCCGGCGCCGACGATTACCTGATCAAACCGTTTGCGCTGTCTGAGCTAGCGGCCCGCGTCGAAGCGGTGATGCGCCGTGCTCAGGGCGGCGGTCGCCGGGCGTTGCAGGTCGGTGACCTGAGCTACGACCTCGACACCCTGGAAGTGACCCGCGAAGGCAAGCTGCTCAAGCTCAACCCGGTCGGCCTCAAGCTGCTCGCGGTGTTGATGCAGAAGAGCCCGCACGTGCTGCGTCGGGAGATTCTTGAAGAAGCGCTGTGGGGCGATGACTGCCCGGACAGCGACAGCCTGCGCAGCCATGTCCACCAATTGCGCCAGGTGATCGACAAGCCATTCGCCAAGCCACTGCTGCACACCGTGCACGGTGTCGGTTATCGCTTGGCCGAGGGGCGAGATGGAGTTTAAGCAGAGTCTTTCCCAGCGGATCATCATCGCCTTTGCGCTGATGAGCGCACTGGTCGCCGGCGCTTTCGCCATGGGCATCGTTGCGACGGTGCACCTGGTGGAAGAGAAACTGATTTCGGCGGGATTGGGCGGCGACCTGCAACGTTTGCTGCTGATGGACAATGTCTCCGACTGGAGCCATCGGCCCGAGCCGGATCAGTTGTTCTATTTCAGTGGCGGGCCTGGGGATTTCGACCTGCCCAAGGATCTGCGTCACCTCGATGCCGGTTTCCATGAGGTCTTTCGCGAGCAGCTGTCCTATCACGCCATGGTCGAAGTGGTGGATGGTCGGCGTTATGTCTTGCTGCAGGACCAGAGCGATTTCGAAGAGCGCGAGCGCGTGCTGTTTGCGGTGGTGCTGGTGGGCTTCGTGCTCAGTCTGGCGCTGGCGGTGTTTCTTGGCTGGGTGCTCGCGCGCAAGGTGATGGCGCCGGTGGTGCGCCTGGCGCGGCAGGTCCGTCATCGCGACCAGCTGCTCGGGCTGGCGCCACCCTTGGCGCCGGACTACGCGGCGGATGAAGTCGGTGAACTGGCGGTGGCGTTCGATGCCACCTTGGGGCGCTTGCGTCAGGCACTGACCCGCGAACGTCTGTTCACCAGCGACGTCAGCCATGAATTGCGCACGCCGCTGATGGTCCTGGCCAGTTCCTGCGAACTGCTGCTGGAAAACCCCGGAATCGATCAGCGCGGTCGCGCCCAGGTCGAGCGCATTGCCCGGGCCAGCGAGGAGATGCGCGAACTGGTACAGACCTTCCTGATGCTGGCGCGCACGCAGAACGAAGAGGCCGCAGCGGCGCCCCAGCAGAACCTCACACAAGTGGCCGAGAGCCTGCTGTGCCTGTGGCGTGAGCCGATCGAGCGCAAGGGGCTGACACTGATATTCGAGCCGGGCACACCAGCGGATACTCGCTACAACGCGACCTTGCTGAACGCGGTGATGGGTAACCTTCTGCGTAACGCACTGCATTACACCGAACAGGGTTTCATTCGCCTGACGCTCACCGCCAACGGTTTCGTCGTTGAGGATTCGGGCGTGGGCATTCCCGAGGAAAAACGCGAGGCGATGTTCGAGCCCTTTGTGCGCGGCAGCGAGAAGCGTGGCGAAGGGCTGGGCCTGGGTTTGTCGCTTGTGCAGCGTATCTGCGAAAACCAGGGCTGGACGGTCAGCTTGAGCACGATGGACCCCAATGGCTGCCGATTCGAGGTAGATCTTGGCGTGAATGCCAGCAAATAGTGGCTCGAGGCTACTCCCGTACACCTGTCTGAATCCTGTATAACGTTGTAATAATTTACGGATTTACCTGACAGATTTTTCACAATTGGATGACCTGACGCTGACACGCCGCTGTTTAAGGTGGCGTCATCAGAACAGGAGTCCAGATGATGGCCGGCCCGATCAAGCTCGATTTTTCCGAAAAGTACGACGACCAACACGCACAACGATATCTGCGCAAGCACCAGCAAAGCCTCGGTCGCCGCCTGTCGCACTTGCGCGATGAGCAAGTCGGTCGCAAGGCCTTGGCGCTGGCGGGAGATCCCGGGCTGGTGCTGGATCTGCCCTGCGGTGCCGGGCGTTTCTGGCCAATGCTCGCGGAGAAGCCCAACCGGGTGATCATCGGCGCGGACAATTCCGAGTCGATGATCAAGACCGCGATGCAGGGACAACCGGCCGAGGTGGTCAAGCGTGTACAACCGCTGCACACCTCGGCATTCGATATCGCTCTGCCGGATAACTCGGTCGACAGCATCTTTTGCATGCGTCTGTTGCACCACATCGGCGAGGCCGAGCACCGTCGGGTGATCCTGCGCGAGTTCGAGCGGGTGACCCGCGACAGCGTGATTGTTTCGTTGTGGGTCGACGGCAATTTCAAGGCCTGGAAGCGCAAGCGCGCCGAGCGGGATCGGCCAAGTCATGATTACCAGAATCGGTTTCTGATTCCGGCGGCGACGATCGAGAAAGAATTTGAACAGGCGGGTTTCCGCATTCAGGAACAACTGGACTTCATACCGCTCTATGCGATGTGGCGAGTTTACGTATTACGCAAGAGGTAGAGGATGGCAGTGCAAGCAGCGGTTGAAGCGGATGTCGCTCCCCAGGATCGTTTCGATTATTACTGGAACCAGCGCGGCGAATGGGTTGAAGAGCCCAATGTGCGCCGTGGTGGCGAAAGCGGGGTGCAGCGCATCGTCGACCGTGACGGGCAGCTTTTGTACGCCAAGCGCCAGACCGGGCACATCTATCGCAGTTGGTTGCATCCCTTCGGTCGCCCGACCGTATTGCGCGAACTCGACGCCCTGACTGGCGTTAGCAAACTCGGCGTGCGCGTACCGCAGATCGTCTTTTGCGGCGCTCAGCCTGATCCGCAGCACAAATGGCGCGCACTGCTCGTCACCAAATCGCTCGATGGCTTCCAGGAACTGGAACACTGGCTGGCCGCTGCCGGTGGTCGCGATCAGTGTGGCGAGGTGGTTTACGAGAAAGTCCTCAAGGACCTCGCCGAGAACCTGGCGCGCATGCACAAGGGCCGCTGGCAGCACAGCTGCATCTACATCAAGCACGTTTTCGTTCGCGTCACCGGTGAGGGCGAAGCAGCGCAGGTTGAAGTGGCGTTGATCGATCTGGAGAAGTGCCGCCAGCGTTTGACCCCCTATCGCGCCGCGCAGCATGACATGAAGCAATTGCGTCGCCATTCGTCGTTCCGCGATGCCGACTGGAAGAAACTCGTCTACTTTTATGAGACGGCGTTTGGCAGCGCTATCAAAGGTTTATAGCGATGAAACTCGAAATTGCACGAGGTTTGTTCCTGATCGGGGCCTTGGCAGTTGCTTCACTGGCGGTGGCTGCCTGGGAGCAGCCGCGCATGCAGGTCATAGGGGCGTCCGGGAACGACGCTCATTGTTCGGTTCCACGGGTGGCCAAGGCTTCCGTGGCGACCCAGCCTGATCATGATCTGCTGTTGTTCATGTTCGGACTGTCTCAAGGGATGAGGCCAGCCAGTTGACACGCTTCAAGCCCAAATAAAAGGCCTCGCAATTGCGAGGCCTTTTTTATTCCACAACTTTCAAGATACATATCGTCCTCTGTGGGAGCGAGCCTGCTCGCGAAGGTGTGTCAGTCGACATCAATGCAACTGAAATACCGCATTCGCGAGCAGGCTCGCTCCCACAGGGAAATGTGCTTATCTGGCATCTGGCTTAGCAAGGAAGGTATAAACACACGGCAGCACGAACAGCGTAAACAACGTGCCAATCGACATCCCCGTGGCAATCACCATGCCGATATCAAAACGGCTCACGGCTCCCGCCCCGGTGGCCAGAATCAGCGGCACCATGCCGAACACCATTGCCGCCGTTGTCATCAGCACCGGGCGCAAGCGAATTGCCGCTGCTTCCTCCACCGCTTCACGGGCGCTCAGGCCCTTGTCCTTGCGCAACTGGTTGGCGAATTCGACGATCAGGATGCCGTGCTTGCTGATCAGGCCGATCAGCGTCACCAGCCCGACCTGGGTGTAGATGTTCATGCTCGACCAGCCAAGGAACAACGGGATCAGCGCGCCGCAGATCGACAGCGGTACGGTCACCAGAATCACCAACGGATCGCGGAAGCTTTCGAACTGTGCGGCCAGCACCAGAAAGATGATCGCCAGCGCCAGGGCAAACGTGACCCACAATGCGCTGCCTTCCTGCACGTACTGGCGCGAGGCACCGCCGTAATCGAAGGCAAACCCGGCCGGTGCTTCTTCGCGGGCAATCTGCAGCACGGTATCGATGGCTTCGCCCATGCTCACCAGCGGGAAACCGGAAATCTTCGCCGCGTTGAGCTGCTGGAACTGATTGAGCTGGCGCGGCCGTGCGCGGTCGCTGACCTTGATCAAGGTCGACAGCGGCAGCAATTCGCCCTGGGTGTTTTTCACGTAGTAATTGTTCAGCCAGTCCGGGTTGTCGCGGTAGGCCCGTTCGACCTGGGCGATGACCTTGTAGCTGCGCCCGTCGATGGTGAAGCGGTTGATCTCCGCCTCGCCGAGCAAGGTCGCCAGCGTGCTGCCGAGGTCGAGCATCGACACGCCCATCTGCGCAGCCTTGTCGCGGTCGATATCGACCACTACTTCCGGCTTGTCGAACGCCAGATCGAGGTCGACGAAGGCGAACTTGCCCGACTCCATGGCGCGTTTCTCGATGCGCTCGGCGACTTGCAGCAGCAGCTCGTAGTCATTGGCGGTGTTGACCACGAATTCGAAGGGCAGGCCTTCACCGGTGCCGGGCAGGGAGGGCAGGTTGAAACCGAAGATCTGCAGGCCGGGAATGCTCTCCAGTTTGCTCTGCACCTCGGGGAGGATTTCCATCTGCGTGCGGCTGCGCTCATTCCACGGCTTGAGCAGGAAACCGCCGATACCGGCCTGCACGCCGCTGTAGCCGTTGATCTGGAACGAGGAGTAGTACTCGGGAAACTCCTTGAAGATGGTGATGAACTCGTCGGTGTAGGTGCTCAGGTAGTCGAGGTTAGTCGGCTGCGGCGCGCTGGCCATCATGAAAATGATGCCCTGGTCTTCGTCCGGGGCCAGTTCCGACTTGGTGAACTTGAGAAACACCGGAATCAGGCACAGCACGATCACCGCAAACACCAGCACCACCGGCCGGGTATTGAGCGTGCCGTGGAGCATGCTTTGATAACGGCGCTTGAGGCCTTCAAAGACGCGGTCGAGACGATGGGCCAGGCCGCTGGGATTCTCTTCGTGGCGCAACAGAAACGCGCACATCATCGGCGACAGTGTCAGGGCGACGACGCCGGAGATCACCACCGCACCGGCCAGGGTCAGGGCGAACTCCTTGAACAGCGCTCCGGTCAGCCCGGTGAGGAAACCGATCGGCGCATACACCGCCGCCAGGGTGATGGTCATCGACACCACCGGCATGGCAATTTCCCGCGCGCCTTCCAGCGCTGCGTCGAACGGCGTCTTGCCTTCCTCGATGTGCCGGTGAATGTTCTCCACCACGACAATCGCATCGTCCACCACCAGACCGATGGCCAGCACCATGGCCAGCAGCGTCAGCAGATTCATCGAGTAACCCATCATCTGCATGAAGAACATCACGCCGATCATCGACAGCGGAATGGTCACCACCGGGATCACTACCGAACGCAGCGCGCCGAGAAACAGGAACACCACGACGATGACGATCAGTACCGCTTCGAACAGGGTTTTCACCACCTCATCAATCGAGGCCTGAATGAACAGTGTCGCGTCGTAGGCGATTTCGCTTTTCAGGTTCGGCGGCAGCTGCGCTTCCAGCTCGGGCATCAGCTTGCGCACTTCCTTGATCACGTCCAGCGGGTTGGCGCCGGGGGTGGCCTTGATGCCGATATACACCGACGGCGTGCCGCCGAACGAGCTGATCGAATCGTAGTTTTCCGCGCCCATTTCCACCCGCGCGACATCACGCAGCAACACGCGGCTGTCACCATCGACCTTGAGCGGAATCGCCGAAAAGGCCTCGGCGGATTTCAGTTCGGTGTTGGCGTTGATGCTGGTGACGGTGTACTCGCCTTTCACTTCGCCGGCAGCGGAGAGGAAGTTGTACTGGCGCACCGCTGCGGTCACGTCGGCGGCGCTGAGGCCGAAGCCGGCGAGTTTCACCGGGTCGAGCCACAGGCGCATGGCGAACACCTGGTTGCCGAGAATCTCCGCTTCGGCCATGCCCGGCAGCGTCGCCAGTTTCGGCTGGATGACCCGCGACAGATAGTCGGTGATCTGCGGGTTGCTCAGGTCTTTGCTGAAGAAACTGATGTACATCAGCGCCGAAGCGTCGGCGGATTCCTTGCTCAGCACCGGGTCTTCGGCGTCCTGCGGCAGCTTGTTCTTCACCTCGTTGGCCTTGGCCAGCAGTTCGGTGAACAAGCGGTCGGTGTTGGCACCGATGCGCGCGTAGATCGAAATCACCGAGAAGTTCTGCCGGCTGACCGAGGTCATGTAATCGATGCCTTCGGCGCTGGCCAGACTCTGTTGCATCGGCTGGGTGATGTAGCCCTGAATGGTTTCGGCGTTGGCCCCGGGATAAGCGGTGGTCACCGTGATCAGGGCGTTTTCCATTTGCGGGTACTGGCGCAGCGGCAGCTTGCTCCAGGCCTGAAAGCCCAGCAGCACAATCAGCAGGCTGACCACGGTGGCGAGCACCGGGCGGCGGATGAACGGATCGGTAAAAGCCATGGGGATTCCTTGATCAGTCGGCGCGAGGCGGACTGTTCTGCTCGCCGAGGGTCTTGTCGTCGCTGATGGCGATAGGGGCACCGTTGTCCAGTTTGATCTGGCCAGCCGTCACCACTTGTTCGCCGCTCTGCACGCCCTTGTTGATCATCACCAGGCCATCGCGGCGTTCGCCGGTCTCGACGAAGCGCCGCTCGGCAATCAGCAGCGGTTGGCCGTTGTCATCCTTGGCGACGCTGCCGTCCTCGGCTTTCTTTTTCCCGACCACGTAAACCGAGTTGCCGTACAGGGTGTAGGTGATCGCGCTTTCCGGCACGACGATGTGCTTCTGCGGATTTGGCAGCAGCACTTCAAGGCTGGCGAACATCCCCGGCAGCAGCTTGCCGTCGGGGTTGGCCAGGGTGGCGCGGACGAGGATGTTGCGCGTGGTGCTTTCGACGATCGGGTTGATCGCGCTGATCTTGCCGGCAAAGTTCTGTCCCGGATACGCGGCGACAGTGAACTGCACGGGCTGGCCGATAGCGAGTTTCGGCACCGCTTGTTCGGGCACGTAGAAGTCGGCGTAGAGGCTGCTCAAGTCCTGCAACGTGGCGATTTTGGTACCGCTGGCGAGGTAGTCGCCGACGTCGACCTGGCGGATGCCGATGGTGCCGCTGAACGGCGCGAGGATGCGCTTTTTCGCCAGCGATGCGTTGAGCTGATTGACCGTGGCCTTGTTCTTTTGCAGCACGGCGGAGAGGCGGTCGTACTCGCCTTTGGAGATCGCGCGGCTGTCGACCAGTTGCGCGCCACGGCCGAAATCAAGCTGCGCCAGACCGAGGTCGGCGCGGGCAGTTTCCAGCAGAGCGGTCTCGACGGCGCTGTCGAGTTGCAGCAGCGGTTGCCCGGCCTTGACCTTCTGCCCGGATTCGAATTTGAGTTCAGTGACGGTGCCGGCGACTTCCAGACTCAAGTCGACACCTTGCAGCGCCTTGAGCGTGCCGACGGTGGGCAGGCGCATCTGCCACGGCTGTTCGCCGGCAGTGGCCACGGCGACGCTGATCGGCGGCTTGGGCTTGGAAAAGCCCTGGATCATCGTGTAGATCGAAAAGGCTTTGTATCCGCCCAGTACCAGGACGATCAGCAAAACAACACCCAACATGATCAGCATGCGGCGACGCAGCATATGTCCAGTTCCTTGGATAAATCATGAGACAGGCGGGCACATTACTCCGAGTCAGGTGGGGATTCCAACTGGCAGTTATTACGTGAAGGCCGGATATGAACCCTGTGGCGAGGGGATTTATCCCCGTTGGGCTGCGAAGCGGCCCCCTGAATCCTTCAGTCATACCGCAATTGCAGTTTTAAGGGCGGCTGCGCCACCCAACGGGGATAAATCCCCTCGCCACAGGATGGGGGGCCATCTCAAAAATGGGGGGGTATCAGGCCATCAGATGAAGATGGTTGTCCCAGAGCCCCGCCGGCAATTCCAGCGGCTTGGCCAGCAGTTGTTCCTGGCGGCAATCGTAGTAACGGCAACGGCCCTGCCCCGAGGTCACGACAAAGCCATCCTTTACCGCACCGACGCCAGCACAATCAGGCAAAGGCGCATCGAGGCGCAGTTCGCCGCTGTCCAGATCCCAGATAAAGAAACGATTGCCGCGCGGCGCCGTCAACGCGACCAGACGCAGATCGCTGTGCACCGCGACGCTGGCGGTGTAGTGCCCCATCGCCTGCAACTGCTGCTCGGCCACCGGGAACGCCACGAACGCTTGTCCCGGTCGCTTGATCGCCAACAGCTCCGAACGCTCGTGGGACGGCCCCATGAATTGCTGACCGGCGACGATGGTGCCGTCACTGGCGATGCCCAGGTGGCGGACGCTGTTCATCTGCTGGGCGAGGGTTTCCTTGCTCAGCAACGTGCCGTCGCGCTGCATCAGCACCAGGCTCGGTTCCATGGCGTTAAGGTTCATGTCGACGCGGCTTTCCGCCTCGGTGCGAATCCCGCCGTTGGCCACTACCAGCGTCTCGCCGTCGGGCATCCACGACACCTGATGCGGGCCGAGGCCATGGGTGGAAATCTCGCCCGTGTGCACCAGCCGCTCGCCTTCGAACTTATACACACCGAGCAAACCGCGACCAGGATCGGTCGTATCGTTTTCGGTGGCGTACAGGTATTCGCCGTCCTTGTGCACCACGGCGTGGCCGTAGAAGTGCCGGTCCGGCTGCGAGGTCACGGTCTGCAGCAGCTTGCCGTCGCGCAGGTCGATCAGGTAACTCTCGGTTCCCGGACGCCGCGCGACGAACAGCGCCAGCGGTTGCGTCGGGTGGTTGATGATGTCGTGGCAACGCTGGCCGACGTGGGTGGCGAACACCCGCGTACCGTCGAGCCGATAGCCGACGGCGTAATGCTTGCCGTCAGTATCGTCGCGCGCCGACAGCAACAGCGGGCTCTGATCCTTGCGTTTGAACAGCGTCCAGCCGCCCAGCGTCACTGCTCCCAGCAGTGCACTACCTAAAGTCAGAACCTGACGTCGCAGCATGGCACTCGCCCTCATCAGTCACCGTCGTTGGCGTTGAAGCCCAGTTGGATGCCCAGCGCCTTGGCCAGCTCGCCTTCGTGCAGGCGATGGACGACGTTGAGGCTGTCGTAGATATCGTTGAGTTGCTGGCGCCCGGCGTCGTCCTCGAGCATTTCGCCGAGCGAACGCTGGGTGCTGTCGAACAGCTTCAGCGAAGCGGCATAAGCGGCATCGATCTTGTCCGCCAACGGTTTCTGCTCGGCCGGCAGCAGACCGCGCAGGCCTTTGTTGTCGACGCCTTCCCAGACGGTCTTGGCGGCGGCAAGGCTGGCTTCCAGCGCCGTCAGCGACGACTGGCTGCGCCACGCATCCGCCTGGAATGGCTGCGGCACGCCTTTGCTCTGCCGGCCCATCGGCGTGCCGAGTTTTTTCTTCAGGGTATCCAGTGCCGTCACTTGTACGCGCAGCAGATCGGCGATCGCTTCGTGGGAGTCGGCGTAGCGCTGGTTAGGGAACTTGCTCATCTGCGCGAGCATGCCGTCGGTGTTGTTCCAGCCCTGCAGGATTTCTTCGGCCAGTTGCTTCTGGCGTTCGCCGATGGCGATCAGCAGCGGGCAGTACTTGGCTTTCTGCGCATAGTTGGCGACGTCAGGCTTGGCGTCGAAGAGGATGTATTCGTAAGCCGACAGGCCCTGCACCACGACGCTGGATTTGGCCAGCGCTGCGGCATCGATCTGCGGCTGGGCGACGACCAGTTGCTCGACCTGACGGCCGACGAGATTTTTCTTGTCCGGCCAGAACTGCACTTGCCACGAGCGATTGCCCTCGGCCAGCGGCCCGATCAACAGCGGTTGCAACTCGGCCCAGGCTTTCTGCGCGTGAAGGAAGTCGGCACGGGCGGTTTCCAGGGTCTCTTTGCCCTGGCAGTAGGCGAGGGCGCTGACCGCCAGTTGCCGGTCGGCTTCGACCCAGCGAGTGTAGGTCGGCAGGATCACCGATTTGGCGATCGCCGCCGAAGTGACCGCTTGCGGGTCCTGCGGCGAGCAGGCGCCGAGGGCGAGCGCGGCAAGGCTGGTGAACAGTAACTTGGGACGGAACATGTCGGGCTCCCGATGCTTTTACAGTATTTAAAGTGAGTTCAGAAAAGCCAGCAACGCAGCGCGCTGCTCGGCATTGAAAGACAAAACCTGTTGCTGCGCCGCCGTCGCCTCGCCGCCATGCCAGAGCACCGCTTCGAGCAGGTTGCGTGCGCGACCGTCATGCAAAAACTGGGTGTGACCGCTGACCGCTTGCGTCAGACCGATCCCCCACAACGGCGGCGTGCGCCAGTCTCGGCCGGAGGCCCGAAATTCGGTGCGGTTGTCCGCCAGGCCTTCGCCCATGTCATGCAGCAGCAAGTCGCTGTATGGACGAATCACCTGATTGGCCAATTCCGGTTCGGCGGCATCGGCGGCCGTGGTGTATTTCGGCGTGTGGCACGACTGGCAACCGGCCTGGAAAAACAGATTCTTGCCGGCCAGCACCTGTGGATCGTTGACGCCACGGCGCGCCGGCACTGCGAGATTGCGGCTGTAGAACAGCACCAGCCGCAGGATGTTGTCGCTCACCTCCGGTTCACCGTCCGGGCCATTGCCGTTCGGCGCCTGTTTGCAGGCAGTCTGCGCCTCGGTGCAATCGTCGAACGGCCGCAGGCTGGTGGTCAGGCCCATGTCACCGGAGAACGCATGAACATTCTGTTGATTGAGATTCGGTTGCCCGGCTTTCCAGCCGAACCGGCCGATGACGGTTTTCTGCAACTGGTCATCCCAGACCTGGTTGGGTCGGCCATTGATGCCGTTGCTCTCTTTCGCCTGGGCGGCGGCGTTGGCGAGGATCGCCTCTTCGGGGATCGCTTCGAGCAGGCCCAGACCAATCATCGGCGGCGCCACCCGCGCGGAAAAACGCGTGTCCGGGTGCATCGGCCCGTAACCGAGTTGAGTGATCTGCAAGGTCGGTTTGCGCAGCTCGACTTCAGTGCCGTCCTTGAAGCGTACCGGCACCGGCGTGTAGTCCACCCGCACCTTGCCTTCCGGGGCAACCCCGGGCACGGCCATATCCTGGAACTGCCCGCCATATACCGGCTCCGGCACCACGCCGAGCTGTTGGATGACTTTGGCGTAGGGCGGCGCGTCGGGAATCGACAGGCGCACCAGCATCGACACTGCATTGCTTGCATCAGGTGCCGGCGGATGACCGCGACCGTCCTTGATGTGGCAATTCTGGCAGGCGTTGGTATTGAACAACGGGCCGAGACCGTCGCGCGCCGTGGTGGTCGACGGCGCGATCACCCACGGGCTGCGAAAGAAACTGTTGCCGACACTGAAGTCCACCCGCCGCGAGGGCGGCAAGTTGGCCGATGGCAGGGAGAAGGCGTTCTGATCGCTCTTGCGCACGGTCGCCGCACCGCCCGAACGCGCTTCCCCCGGCTCGGCCTTGGTGAAACGCGGGGCGTCATCGCAGGCACTCAGGCCCAGGGCCAGCAACAGTGCGGACAAGCGAAGAGGCAGCGAGGGCATCAGACATCCTGCGGACGGGCAAAAATGAAGGCGCAAAGTCTAACAGGGCGGGGGAGTTTGAATAAGAGGAATTATCGTTTGCTTGATACAGCGCAAATCTGCAGAGCGATGCAAACCCCCTGCAGGAGCTGCCGAAGGCTGCGATCTTTTGATTTTGATCTTCAAAAATCAAGATCAACAGATCGCAGCCTTCGGCAGCTCCTACAGGGGACTGTGAACATGGGGTATGAAAAAGGCGACCCGAAGGTCGCCTCTTTTTGACGCGGACGCTGCGATCAGAATTCGTGATCGGCGCTGTCCGGGTTCAGGTCGCTGATGCCCAGTTTGCCCGCAGCGGCTTCGATCGAGCCGGTCTGCTTGACCAGCGCGGCGATGGCGTCGCGAACGACCTGGTTGCCAGCGGTGTTGCCGGCAGCGATCAACTGGTCGTAGTGCTCACCCTTGTTGGCGTGATCGACCATGACCTGGATCTTCGCTTCGGTCGCGGCCAGATCGGCTTTCAGCGCGGTGTCGGCAGCCGGATCGGCCTTGGCCACCAGCGACGACAGGCTGGCGCCGGTCATCTTGGTGCCGTCAACACGGGTGTACTCGCCCAGGTAAACGTTACGCACGCCTTTGGCGTCGTAGAAGTGCGAGTAGTGGGTGTTGTCGCTGAAGCAATCCTGCTCGTCTTCAGGGGAGTTGGCTTCCAGGGAAACCTTCATGCGCTCGCCCGCCAGTTCACCCAGGGACAGGCTGCCCATGCCGAAGAGCATTTTGCGCAGGCCGGTTTCGCCTGGCTCGGCTTCCAGGGTGGCGCGGTAGTTGTCGGCCACGTTCGGCTTCCAGTTGGCGACCATTTCTTCCAGATCGCTGACCAGCAGTTGGGTCACGGCTTTCAGGTAGGCGCGACGACGCTCGTTGTGACCACCGGTGGCGCCGGCGCCTTCCAGGTAGTCCGAGGCCGGACGGTTGCCAGCGCCAGGGCCGGTGCCGTTCAGATCCTGGCCCCAGAGCAGGAATTCGATCGCGTGGTAGCCGGTGGCGACGTTGGCTTCCGAGCCGCCCAGCTCGTTGAGGCTGGCGAGTTTTTCCGGGGTGATTTCTTTCACGTCGACTTTGTCTTCGCCGACCTGCACTTCGGTGTTGGCAATGATATTGGCGCTGGCGCCCGGGTTACCCAGTGCGTGCTCGTAGGATTTGTCGACGTAGTCGATCAGGCCTTCGTCCAGCGGCCAGGCGTTAACCTGACCTTCCCAATCGTCAATGATGGTGTTGCCGAAGCGGAACACTTCGCTCTGCAGGTACGGCACGCGCGCGGCGACCCAGGCAGCCTTGGCTGCTTTGAGGGTGTCGGCATTCGGCTTGGCGAGGAACGCGTCGACCGCAGTTTGCAGGGTTTTCGCAGTGGATTCGGCATCGCTGTAAACGGCGAAGACCATGTCGGCATAGTGCGCGACCACGGCCTTGGCGGCAGCATCGTCAACTTTACCGGCAGCAGGAGCCGGTGCAGCGGCAGGGGCTGGAGCAGCGCTGCTGGAAGCCGGAGTCATTTCGGAGGCTTTTTCTTTGTCCTTGCCTTCGCCGCAACCGGCGAGGGAAATAGCGATGGCCAGCAGACTGGCGGTAGCCAGAGGCATACGAATCATGGCGAACATCCTGCTTCGGTAGTTGAATGGACTGGCGCCGGGGGCGCGCAAAACTGCGACATAATGCAAATCTTTCGCATTATGTGTAAAGGCGTGCTTGGAAATATTTCTTATTTGCGCATGAAAATCAAAAGATCGCAGCCTCGTTGCACTCGTCAGCTCCTACAGGGGGAACGCATTTCAAATGTAGGAGCTGCCGAAGGCTGCGATCTTATAAAATAGCCGCGTTGCTGCGTTGCGCCTGCTTGAGGTAAATACCCAGCTCCCGCGCCGGCAGCGGTTTGCTGTAGTGGTAGCCCTGACCTTCGTGGCAACCCTCGGAAATGATGTAGGTTTCCTGCTCGGCGGTTTCCACGCCTTCGGCAATCACCTGCATGCCGAGGCTCTTGCCCAGTTGAATGATCGCCCGAACGATGGTCGCGTCATCGTCGTCATCGAGCAGGTCCTGCACGAAGCTCTTGTCGATCTTGATCTTGTCCAGCGGCAGGCTTTTCAGATAACTGAGGGACGAGTAGCCGGTGCCGAAGTCGTCGATCGCGATCAGCGCACCGGAGCGGCGCAGGCTGAGCAAATGCTGGGCGGCGGTGGTGATGTCTTCCATCAGGCCGGTTTCGGTGACTTCCAGTTCCAGACTGCGCGGCGGCAGGCGGTACATTTGCAGCAGGTTGTTGACCACCCTAGGCAGCTCGGCGTGGTGCAGTTGCACGGTGGACAGATTGACCGCCATGCGCAGATCGACGAAACCCTGATCGTGCCATTCGCGCAATTGCTTGCAGGCCTGATCGAGCACCCACTCGCCGATGGCGATGATCGTGCCGTTCTGTTCGGCCAGCGGAATGAACAGGTCCGGCGGCACCAGCCCGTGTTCCGGATGTTGCCAGCGAATCAGCGCTTCGACGCCGACCACGCGGTGGTCGCGATAGCTGATCTGCGGCTGATAGACGAGGTAGAACTGGTCGCGGATCAGCGCATCGCGCAAATCTTTTTCCAGCTCGCGACGACGGCGCATCTCGCTGTCGACGCTGGCGATGTAGAACTGATAGCGATTGCGCGAGCGGGTCTTGGCCAGGGTCATGGTCTGCTCGGCTTTCTGCAACAGCTTCTCGGTGCTGTCGCCGTCCTCGGGGAACAGGGTGATGCCGATGGTCGCGCGCAGGCGGATTTCCTGATCGTCGAGGGCGAAGGGCGCCTCGAGGTCATCGAGAATGCTCTGCGCCAGTTCCGCTGCCTCGTAAGGCTGTTCAATATCGGCCTGCACCAGCGCGAACTGGTCGCCGCCCAGGCGGGCGAGGGCGCCGAGACGACCGCTGTGGGCACGTAAACGATCGGCCAGGGCCAGCAGCAATTGGTCGCCGGTCTGGTAGCTGAATTGCTCGTTGATGCCCTTGAAGTCATCCAGGCCGACGCACAACACCGCGACGCGGCGCTGCAATTTGCCGGCATCGACGAGAATCTTGTCCAGTTGCTGCTGCAATTGCTGGCGATTCGGCAGACCGGTGAGGAAGTCGTACTGGGCCATGCGCAGCAGGCTGTTTTCCGCTTCGTGGCGCAGGTGGGTGTTGCGTTCGATGGACTCGAGCAACTGGTTGGCAGTGTTGATCCACAGGCCCAGTTCGTTTTTTTCGTGGCCCTTGATCTGCGGAATCTTGTGCTCGCTGGGACGATCCGGGTTGATTTCGGTGAGGTGCTCGATGATTCGCGACAGCGGTTTGGTCAGCAGCCAGTGATAGACCAGATACAGCACCAGCCCCAACGCCAGTGCGCGCAACACCCCGGAAATGAAAATGATCACTGAGCTGACGATAAACCCTTCGCCATAGGTGGCGGTGTCGAGGGTGATGCTCAGGTCGCCGTAGTATTCGCTGTAGGGGCCGCGGCCGACCAGTTGCGTGGTGAAGGTGCGTTCCTGACCGAGAATCAGGTCGGTCAGCCAACGGCTATTGGAATGCTGCAGTTCGCGGGATTTCTGCGCGAGCATGGCTTCGTTGGGGTGGCCGATGGAGGCCTGACGCACGGCGTCGTCCTGGAACAGCCCTTCGATCACCTGCATGCCCATTTCCCGGTCCAGGCTGTACACGGCCTGGGTCGATGGATCGCGGAACATGTCGAGGATGCGCTCGGCGTCGCCGGCAACCGCCTGACGGGTCTTGTAGGCATCGAAGACAATCTGCGCGCAGCTCAAGACTACGCCTACGATCAATGCCGACAGGAGCACGACCCGGAGCAACTTCACCGACAAGCTGTTCTTGAGTTCCAGCTTCAAAGGGTTATTCCTTGTTCCGTGCGGGTAGCGTCAAGTTGCCATGAGTATTGGCAATCCCGGGTTGGCAGTCAAAGGGACAATCGGGCACGGGAAAAGTCGCCGTGATCCTGGCCGCAATGTCGTCATTTGAGTAATAGCTCTGAATTAACTGTGTCGGTTGCAATTGCCTTCAACTTGAGCACTGGGCCAAAGATTTTTTCCTGTCTGTGATGGTAGACCGCTGGGGGCTGGCGGCAAACGGCGCGAAGCTGCTTTTACCGTGCGAGAAACGCCATGCGCCAGGCATAAAAAAACCCGGCCGAAGCCGGGTTTTTCATCTGGCGCGCAGCTTAAGCGGTGAAGGTTTTGCCTTCGAACTGCTCGGCCACGAACTTCCAGTTGACCAGGTTCCAGAACGCTTCAACGTACTTCGGACGCAGGTTGCGGTAGTCGATGTAGTAAGCGTGTTCCCAGACGTCGCAGGTCAGCAGCGGGGTGTCGCCGCTAGTCAGCGGGTTGCCGGCGCCGATGGTGCTGGCCAGGGCCAGGGAACCGTCAGCTTTTTTCACCAGCCAGCCCCAGCCGGAACCGAAGGTGCCGATCGAGGTTTTGCTGAATTCTTCCTTGAACTTGTCGAACGAACCGAACGCTGCGTTGATGGCATCTGCCAGGGCGCCGGTTGGTTGACCGCCGGCGTTTGGCGCCAGGCAGTTCCAGTAGAAAGTGTGGTTCCAGACCTGAGCGGCGTTGTTGAAGATGCCGCCCGAGGAAGTCTTGACGATTTCTTCCAGGGTCTTGCCTTCAAACTCGGTGCCTGGCACCAGGTTGTTCAGGTTCACGACGTAGGTGTTGTGGTGCTTGTCGTGGTGGAACTCCAGGGTTTCCTTGGAGATGTGCGGCTGCAGGGCATCGTGTGCGTAAGGCAGCGGCGGCAATTCGAAAGCCATGATGATTCTCCTAATCAGGTCTGTTGCGGTGAGCGCAAGGCCGATCACGGGCGGCCGGAAATGCACCGGCGAGTTTTTACTCTTTGCGGCGCAGGGTTCGGATCATAGCACCGGGGTCGCGCCTTAACCACGCAACAACTGTGTGGGATAGAGGTTCCAGAGCCTTTGGCAATTATTCATCCGGCGATGATCAACTGCGCGGCCACGGCAAACATCATCAACGCCACCACCAGATCGAGAATGCGCCACGTGCTCGGGCGGGCCAGCCACGGTGCCAGCCACGCCGCGCCTAGGGCCAGGGTGAAAAACCACAGCAACGATGCACTCGCCGCGCCGACCACATAAGCGCCCGGCACCGATTGCTGCGCGCCCAGCGAGCCGATCAGCAAAACCGTATCGAGATAAACGTGGGGGTTGAGCAAGGTCACCGCCAGCGCGCTGAGCATCACTGCGCGCAGCGAACGCACGGTCTGGTTTTCGCCTTGCTCAAGGCTCTGTTTCGAGCAGGCCCGGCGCAGCGCCTGGCTGCCGTACCAGATCAGAAACGTCGCACCGCCCCAACGGGCGATCGCCAGCATGGTCGGGTTCTGCGCCAGGATCGTCGCTAGGCCGAACACCCCGGCCGCGACCAGAATTGCGTCACACACCACGCACAATGCCGCCACCGGCAAATGGTGTTCACGGCGCAGGCTTTGCGCCAAGACAAAAGCGTTCTGCGTGCCGATCGCCATGATCAGGCCGAACGCCACCAACAGGCCGTTTACGTAGCTTTGCCACATGGGAGAGATCCTTGAAAGAGAGTGCTTGCTGGCTATTCTCCGGTGTGACGCTGTATAAGAAAAACCAATAGTGCTGATCGCCCATTAGGAAAACTGATGTTCGACTATAAATTGCTTTCCGCGCTCGCCGCAGTGGTCGAGCAGGCCGGATTCGATCGCGCCGCACAGGTGCTCGGCCTGTCGCAGTCGGCGATCTCCCAGCGCATCAAATTGCTTGAAGCGCGGGTCGGCCAGCCAGTGCTGGTGCGCGAAACACCGCCATCGCCGACCGAGATCGGCCGACGCTTGCTCAACCATGTGCAGCAGGTGCGTCTGCTCGAGCGCGACTTGCAATCAGTGGTGCCGGCGCTGGACGAAGAAGGCCTGCCCGATCGCCTGCGCATCGCCCTCAACGCCGACAGCCTCGCCACTTGGTGGGCCGAGGCCGTCGGCGATTTCTGCGCCGAGCAGCATTTGTTGCTCGACCTGATCGTCGAAGACCAGACCGTTGGCCTCAAGCGCATGCGTGCCGGTGAAGTGGCCGCATGCCTGTGTGCCAGCGAGCGGCCGGTGGCGGGAGCCCGCAGCGTATTGCTCGGCGCCATGCGTTATCGGGCGCTGGCCAGTCCAGCCTTCCTCGCTCGGCATTTTCCCGAAGGCGTGCGCGCCGAACAGCTGCCGTGCACCCCGGCGCTGGTGTTCGGTCCGGACGATTTCCTTCAGCATCGCTATCTGGCGCTGTTGGGCGTCGACGGCGCGTTCGAGCACCATTTATGCCCGTCCTCCGAAGGCTTCATCCGCCTGACCGAAGCCGGTCTGGGCTGGGGCCTGGTGCCGGAACTGCAGGTGCGCGAGCAATTGCAACGCGGGGTGCTGCGCGAATTGCTGCCAGATAAACCGATCGATGTGCCGCTGTACTGGCATCATTGGCGCAATGGCGGCCAGTTGCTCAATCTACTGACCGAGCAACTGCTGCGCTCCTCAAAGCAATGGCTAGTGGCTTGAACGCAGCAACAAGCGTCAAGCTGCAAGCGGCAAGAACACGTACCGTTTCAACTTGCAGCTGAAAGCTCGAAGCTTGCAGCTGCTTCCCTGGAGTTTTTGATGAAGATTTTGGTTACCGGCGCCAGTGGCTTTATTGGCGGGCGCTTTGCGCGTTTCGCCCTGGAGCAGGGCCTTGAAGTGCGGGTCAACGGTCGCCGGGCCGAGAGCGTCGAACATCTGGTGCGCCGGGGCGCGGAGTTCGTGCCGGGCGATCTGAGCGACGCCGATCTGGTGCGCGACCTGTGCAGCGATGTCGAGGCCGTGGTGCATTGCGCTGGTGCTGTCGGTGTGTGGGGGCGTTATCAGGACTTTCATCAAGGCAACGTCGAAGTCACCGAAAACGTCGTCGAAGCTTGCCTCAAGCAGCGGGTGCGGCGGCTGGTGCATCTGTCGTCGCCGTCGATCTATTTCGATGGCCGCGACCATCTCGGTCTGACCGAAGAGCAAGTGCCCAAACGCTTCAAGCATCCCTACGCCGCGACCAAGTATCTGGCCGAGCAGAAAGTCTTCGGTGCCCAGGAATTCGGTCTGGAAACCATCGCCCTGCGCCCGCGTTTCGTCACCGGTGCCGGCGACATGAGCATCTTCCCGCGCCTGCTGAAGATGCAACGCAAGGGCCGGCTGGCGATCATCGGCAATGGCTTGAACAAGGTCGATTTCACCAGCGTGCAAAACCTCAACGAAGCCATGCTCAGCAGCTTGTTGGCGCAAGGTTCGGCGCTGGGCAAGGCCTACAACATCAGCAACGGTACGCCGGTGCCGCTGTGGGACGTGGTCAATTACGTGATGCGCCGGATGGACGTCGATCAGGTGCGCAAATATCGCTCCTACGGTCTCGCGTACAGCGTCGCGGCGCTCAACGAAGGCGCGTGCATGCTCTGGCCGGGACGCCCGGAGCCGACCCTGTCGCGCCTGGGCATGCAGGTCATGAAAAAAAATTTCACCCTCGACATCAGCCGCGCCCGGCATTATCTCGACTACGATCCGAAAGTCAGCCTCTGGGCTGCCCTCGATGAATTCTGTGCGTGGTGGAAAGCCCAGGACATCCGTTGAAACGATTCGGCCGGGCGGCAATGAACCGCCTTGCGGGTTGAGGGTCAATGCCTGCGGCTGCGGCGGTTATACTTCGCAGCATTTAGCCATCACCGCGTTTGCCAAAGGTTGCCTCAATGTCCATGCGAAACGATGCCCACGACGACGATTTCGATAACGTGCCAAGCCTGCGCGCCGACCCGTTCGATGACGATGACATCGCGCCCGGCCCCCGCACTTCCGTGCATTCGCGCAGCGCGCCAGTGGTCAAGGTCAAGGCCGCCAGCACCGGGCCGCTGTGGGCGCTGGTCGGTGCGTTGTTTTTCGCCTTCATCGGTCTGGCCTGGTGGAGCTTCCAGCAGATTTCGTTGATGGAACAGCAACTGGTCGCCACCCAGGAAAGCTTCGCCCGCATCAGCGAAGAAGCGGCGGGGCGCCTGCAGGATATTTCCGGCAAGGTTGTCGCCAGCCAGAGCAACGTCAGCAGCGACAGCGAAGCGCTGAAGCTGCAGATCAAGCAACTCGAAGGCAAGCTGCTTGACCAGAGCAAGCAGCAGCAAGGCGTGGCCGGGCAGGCCAGCGAACTGGACAAGCGGCTGGCGCAGATGACCGCGCAGACCACCGAACAACAGAACGCCAATACGCAGTTGCAGGCTCAGGTCAAAGCCTTGAGTGCCGAGCTGGCGACCATCAAAAGCACCCCCGCCGATACCAGCAAGGTCGATGCGCAGTTGAAAGCCTTCGACGCCCAGTTCAAAAGCCTCGGTGCCGATATCGCCGCGCTGAAGAAACAGGGCAACCCGAGCGCGGCGATCGATCGTCTGGAGCAGGACATCGTGGTGCTGAAAAGTCAGCAGGACAATCGCCCGGCAGCGCCGCAGGGTGGCGGCAATACCGCCGAGTTCGATGCGTTCCGCGCGCAGATGACCCGCAACCTCAACACCTTGCAGGCGCAGATCCAGAATCTCCAGCAGCAGATCAATTCCCGCCCGTAGCGACTGATCTGTTGCCCGGAGGGCTTTGTCCCCCCACCACAGCGGCCTGTAATCCCCTGCATCATTCTGAATACTCGTACATCAGCCCAAGCCGTCTACGCTCTTGAGACACCAAAAAGAACGAGGGATGCGCTATGGGGTTTTTGCATAAAGTGGCCTGGCTCGGCCTGATTCTGCTGGCCGGTTTCGGCCAGGCCAGTGCCGCCACCGCCACCAAGGATGACAGTCAGGCCGCGATCGCCCTGCTGGAAAAAGCCTTGGCCTACTACCACGACAATGGCGACAAGGCCTTCGCCGCCTTCAGCCGCCAGGGTGAGTTCGTCGACAAGGATCGCTACGTGTTCGTCCTCGACACCAAAGGCGTCATGCTTGCCAGTGGCGGGCCGTCATCGGCGCTGATCGGCCGTGATGTCAGCGAAGTCCTCGGGCCGGATCTGCAGAAGGCGTTCAAGGATGCGCTGAAAGTGCCGGAAGGCAACGGCATCCAGCAGGCCGAATACCGCTGGCAGAACTGGGCCGACGGCAAGGTCGAGCGCAAGCATGTGTTTTATCAGCGCGTCGGGCAGCGGATTCTCGCGGTGGGTTACTACCTGCCACGGGCTTCGGCTGAGCAGGCCAAGGCCTTGCTGGACAAAGCCGCGACGGATCTGGGCAAGGACGAGAAGGGCACGCTGGTTGCGATCAACTCGCTCAAGGGCGGATATCTGCAGGATGACCTGTATGTCTTCGTGGTCGATCTGAACAACCAGCGTTATGTCGCCCACGGCACCAATCTGCGCTTGATCAACACTGATTTTGGCAAGGTCAAGGACCCGGAAGGCAAACCGGTGGGTGAGCCGATTCTGGCGCTGATCGGCAAGCAGGATGAAGGCGAATACGAATACCGCTGGAAAAACCCGGTAACCGGCAAGATCGAGGACAAGCATGCGTACCTGAAAAAGGTCGGGCATTTCCTCGTCGCGGTGGGTTATTACAGCCCTTGAGCGAACACCGTTCCCTTGTGGGAGCGAGCCTGCTCGCGAAGCGGTGTGTCATTCAGCTATGTGTCGGCTGACACCGCGCATTCGCGAGCAGGCTCGCTCCCACAGTGGTATTTGTTGCGGCAATTATTTCGCGCCGTGCTCCCGTCCGCGCAGCAGGTTGTTCGGCATGGCAATCGCCGCTGCCAGCCCCAGCAACGACACTGCCGTGCTGACCCAGAGCAAGTGGCGGAAGGTCACCAGCAGCTCCGCGCGCAAAGCGTTCTGCGCTTCGCCGGGTGCGGCGTTCAGGCCATCGAGCAGGACGTTGCCCGAATGCCCTTCGCTGATCAGCGAACTGTTCGCCAGGTGGGCGAAACTGGAGTCGTGCAGCAACGCCAGCAGCAGCGCCGACATCAACGCCACGCCCACCGCGCCGCCCAGTGATCGGAACAGGTTGGTGGTGCTGGTGGCGACGCCGATGTCGCGTTGTTCCACCGAGTTTTGCGTGCCGACCAGCGAGGTCGGGAACTGCATGCCGCCGGCGATGCCGCTGAGCAGCATGAACAGACCGCTGAGCAGCGTTGCTTGTGGCGGACTGAAGGCCATGCCGAGAATCGCGATCGGCATGAGGATCGCCCCGGTGAGAATCTGCGGTTTGTAGCGTCCGGTAATCGAGGTGCGGCGACCGGCGAAATAGGCGCCGATCGGCAAGCCCATCGCCAATGGCAGCAAGTGCAACGCCGCACTGTCGGCGCCAGCCCCGGTGACGCTTTGGAAACGCAATGGCATCAGCACGATCAGCGAGATGGCCTGGAAACTGGTGAAGAAGATCGTGCACCAGCACAGCAGCGCGCTGCGATTGGTGAACAAGTGCATCGGCAGCAATGGCTCACGTGCACGGCGTTCATGCCAGACGAACAGCGCCAATACCACCACGGCACCAGCGAACAGGCCGAGCACTTCGCTGCTACGCCATGAATGGCCCTGGCCGACTTCGGTGATACCGAGCAACAACGAGGTCAGGCCGATGATCATCAACACCGTACCTAGATAATCGATCACCGGTTTGCGCTGCGGAATCGGCAAGCCGCGCAGGTTGCGCCGTGCCACCCACCACGCGCCAAGCCCCAGCGGCAGGTTGATCAGAAACACCCAGCGCCACGACAGGTATTCGGTCATGTAGCCGCCGAGCACCGGGCCGGCGACGCTGGCCACGGCGTACATGCTGCTGAAGTAACCCTGATAGCGCCCGCGTTCACGTGGCGGGACGATGTCGCCGATGATCGCCTGACTCACCGAGATCATGCCGCCGGCGCCGATGCCCTGAAGGATCCGCGCCAGCACCAGTTGCTCCATGCTCTGCGCCATGCCGCAGAACAGCGAGGCGAGGGTGAACAGGCCCATGCCGAACAACATCAGTTTGCGCCGCCCGTACAGGTCGCCGAGTTTGCCGTAGATCGGCACCGCCACGGTCATCGCCACCATGTAACCGGAAATCACCCAGGCCAGCAGGCTGACGTCCTTGAATTGCGCGGAGATCGCCGGCATCGACACGGCGACGATGGTCTGGTCCAGCGCACCGAGGAAGATCGCCATCATCAAGGCGACCAGCACGCTGCGAATGGCCGGTTTGGGCGTTTCAGGTTGATTGAGAGTGGTCACGGGCGAGCCTGCGGGCATTGATGGACCCGCGCGGCCATCGCGCGCGGGTGGATGCTCGCAGTGTAAGTCGGTAGGAAGCTATTCGATAGCCTCGTACGGAAGCCCGACGTAATTTTCTGCAATGGTTTTTTGCCCGGCTTGCGAGCTGACAAAATAGTCCAGTTCCGAAGCGCAGATGCGCTGGCTGAATTCATCGTGCTCGTCGAAGCGATGCAGCATCGACGTCATCCACCAGGAAAACCGTTCGGCTTTCCACACCCGGCGCAGGCAGATTTCCGAGTATTTTTCCAGCAGATCAGTGCGGCCTTCGCGATAGACCTTCAGCAGAATATTGAACAACGTGCTGACATCGCTGGCCGCCAGGTTCAAGCCCTTGGCGCCAGTGGGCGGGACGATGTGGGCGGCGTCGCCGACCAGGAACATCCGGCCGTATTGCATCGGTTCGACGACAAAACTGCGCAGCGGCGCGATGCTTTTTTCGATCGAAGGGCCGGTCACCAGTTTTTCCGCGAGGGCATCCGGCAGGCGTTTTTTCAGCTCATCCCAGAAACGCTGATCGCTCCAGTCATCGACGTTTTCATCTGCCGGGACTTGCAGGTAATAGCGGGTGCGGGTGGCCGAACGCATGCTGCACAAAGCGAAGCCACGCTCGTGGCGGGCATAGACCAATTCGTCGTGGACCGGCGGCGTGTCGGCGAGAATGCCCAGCCAGCCGAACGGGTAGACCCGCTCGAAGATCTTCAGGCAATCGGCCGGAATCGACTGCCGCGCGACGCCATGGAAACCATCGCAACCGGCGATGTAATCGCAATCGACGCGCCAGCTTTCACCGTCCTTTTCAAAGGTGACGAAAGCTTCGTCGCTTTTCATGCCGTGGGGAACGACATTGCTTGCCTGATAAATTGTCGGCGCCCCCGCATCCCGACGAGCGGCCATCAGGTCGCGGGTGACCTCGGTCTGACCGTAGACCACTACTGTTTTACCGCCGGTCAGAGCGTGCAGATCGATGTGCACCTGACGCCCGTCCAGCGCCAGATCGAAGCCGCCATGAACCAGGCCTTCGGCATCCATTCGCTGACCGACGCCGGCCTCACGCAGCAGCTCTACCATGCCTTGTTCAAGCACACCGGCACGGATGCGCCCAAGAATGTAATCAGGCGTCTGGCGTTCGAGGATCAGGGTTTCGATGCCAGCGTTGTGCAGCAACTGGCCGAGGAGCAGTCCGGAAGGACCGGCGCCGATAATGGCGACTTGGGTTTTCAGGGTTTTCATTGTTTTTATGACTCGCAAGCTTCACGCAGCAACAGCCGGTGAATGATTTTATGGATCGAGTGCTTGCATTTTTCCCTTGCGGGTCTGTCAATTGAAGGTGAAAACTGAGCCGATACCTGTACATTCTGCCAATCGGTGCGATTATCGCCCAAAAACCAGAGGCCTGGATTGAAGTATGAACAAGCCTGCCCTGCCTTCTATTCCGGTGTTCAAGCTCTACGGTGAAAGCCTGGACTGGCCGACCCCGGACTTGCTGCACTGTGAAACCATTTCCTCGCGCAGTCGCGAACATCATTGGGAAATCAAACCTCACCGCCACGCGGATCTGTGCCAGCTGCTGTTCGTTTTCAAAGGTCAGGCGGAGCTCGAAATCGAAGGCCAGCGCACGCAACTCGAGACGCCAGCGATTCAGGTGCTGCCACCGTTATCGGTGCACGGGTTTCGTTTTTCCGAGGATGTTGAAGGCTTCATCGTCACCTTGGCCACACCGCTGATCAATCATTTGCAGGCGCAATTGGGTGATTCGGTACACGCCTTGGCTCGGGCGGAAAACTACCCGGCGGGCAAGGATGGCGATTATCTCAACAGCCTGTTTTCAGCCTTGCAGGCCGAGTACAACGGCCATCAACCGGCGCGGGAAATGCTCATGCATTCGCTGGTCAGTGTGATCATGGTCTGGGTCAGCCGTCAGGCGATCGTCCGCCACAAGGCCAGCCAACGGCCGCAACGCCAGCGCGAATACCTCAACGGTTTCATTCAGTTGGTGGAAGAGACTTACCGCCAGCACGTCAAGGTCGAAGACCTCGCCCATCGCCTGGGCATCTCCGTGTCGCATCTCAACGGCACCTGCCGTGAACTGGCCGGGCAACCGGCGTTGCAGATCATGCACGAGCGTCAGTTGCTGGAAGCCAAGCGCCTGCTGACCTACACCAGCATGACGATTTACGAGATGTCGGAGCTGTTGGGGTTTTCCGATCCGACCAACTTCACGCGCCTGTTCCGTCGCCGGGTGGGGATTTCGCCAAAGGCATTCCGCGACCGCTTGAAGGCCGAGCAACAATCCTGATGCGCTGATGAGCCCTGTGGGAGCGAGCCTGCTCGCGAATACGCTCTTTCATTCAGCAACTAGGCTGGCTGACACAGCGCATTCGCGAGCAGGCTCGCTCCCACAGCAGTTGCATTCCAGCGCAGGTCTATCAGCGCAATGCGTTCAGCGTGGCATTGTGCGGAATACACCGCTCATAGTTGCAGCTCGCATACTCGCGCGGCAGCTGGCGCAACTGCTCGACCCGCCAGGCAGCGGTGCCGTACAGCGCCAGCGTGGCGGCGCAGGTGATGAAGATGGCGGCGTATCTTTTTGTTTTGATGTTCATGGTGTTCGACCTCTGAACGTCTACCTTGCGGTATTACTTTGAGCATAGGTCAGCGGCGCGCACTTGCCAGCGAGTGCGCTTGAGGATTTAGCCGGCCATTCAGCGAATTGATGCCTATGTGGGAGCGAGCCTGCTCGCGAAGGCGGTGGTCCAAGCGACATCAATATTGAATGTACTGGCCTCTTCGCGAGCAGGCTCGCTCCCACAAGGGATCGGGTTTACAGGCCGGCATCCCAGGCCGGGGCCTCGGGAAAACGCTGCACAAGAAAGTCGAGCATGCTGCGCAGTGCCGCCGGCATGTGTTTGCGTGAGGCGTACACCGCGTAGATATTCATCTGGCGCGGTTCTGCGTGTGGCAGCAAACGCAGCAGTTCGCCGCTGTGAATATGCACGCCAGCCTGGTAGGTCGGCAGCATCGCCACGCCCGCGCCGGCCAGGGTTGCGCGCAGGAGGGTGCTGGCCTCGTTGGCGCTGATATTGCCCTGCACCGGCACCGAAACCGGTTCGCCATCCTCCTCGAAATGCCACAGGCTCTTGCCGAAATAGGAATGGGTCAGGCAGTTGTGTCGGCTCAGTTCCTCCACCCGCAACGGCGCCGGATGCTCAAGCAGATACGCCGGTGCTGCGCAGACCACCGAACGGCACACGGTCAAGCGTCTGGCGATCAGATTCGGATCAAGATCGTTGCTGGTGCGAATCGCCAGATCGATGCGCTCATCGACCAGATTCACCGTACGGTCGAGCATCTGCAGATCGATGCTCACGCCTGGGTAAAGCTTGACGTATGCTGCCATCGCATCGGCCAGTTGCGCCTGGCCAAACGAGGTGCTGACGCTGATCCGCAGCAGTCCGCGCGGCGCGTCATGGGGTTCGCTGACGGCGGCCTGCATGTCGTGCGACAGGTCGATCATCTGCCGGCAGCGCGGGAGGATTTCGCTGCCGGCGGCGGTCAGGCTCAATTTGCGCGTGGTGCGGTGCATCAGTCGCGCACCGACCCAGTCTTCCAGCTCCGCCAGATAGCGCGACACCACCGGCCGCGACAGGTCGAGGTGGTCGGCCGCCGCCGACTGGCTGCCCAGGTCCACGACCGTGACGAATACCCGCATTGCTTGAAGCCGATCCATGATTTGCCCGCTTTCAGAAACAAACTATGTCCAAGCATCGCATTTTTTGTACTGAGTCTGGCAACTAAGCTCTGTTGCATCGCCAGACTGGCATTCGCAATCCGGAGCAACACATGATCGGCTTCACCCCCTTCAAACGCGTTCTGCTCGCCGCAGCATTTTTCGGCTTTGCCGCCCATGCATCCGCCGCCGAGCTGAGCCTCGATGTCTACAACCCGGGCACCCAGGCGATTTTCCCGGTCAGCTCGGTGCTGGTCAGCGGTGAGAAAGAAGCGATTCTGGTCGACGCGCAATTCGGCAAATCCCAGGCTGAGCAGGTCGTGGAAAAGATCCGCGCCAGCGGCAAGCAATTGACCACCATCTACATCAGCCATGGCGACCCGGATTACTACTTTGGCCTCGACACCCTGACCAAGGCATTCCCGCAAGCCAAAGTATTGGCTTCGCAGCCGACCGTCGATCACATCAAGCACACCGTCGACGGCAAACTGGCCTACTGGGGGCCGAAAATGGGCGCCGATGTGCCGGCGAAAACCATCGTCCCGGACGTGCTCAAGGGCGACAGCCTGACCCTTGAAGGCAAGCAATTGCAGGTGATCGGCCTCGACGGCAAGCAACCGGATCGCAGCTTCCTATGGATCCCGTCGCTCAAAGCAGTGGTCGGTGGCGTAGTGGTCGCCGAGAACATTCATGTGTGGATGGCCGACACCCAGACCGCGCAATCCCACGCCGATTGGCTGCACACCCTGCACACCATCGAAAGCCTGAAACCGCAAACCGTGGTGCCCGGTCATTACCTGGGTGACAGCAGCCGCTCGCTGGCCAGCGTGAAATTCACCGCTGATTACATCAAGGCCTTCGATGCCGAAACCGCCAAGGCCAAAGACTCCGCTGCACTGATCGCAGCGATGAAAAAACGCTACCCGCAGCTGGGCGAGGAAAGCTCGCTGGAACTCAGCGCGAAAGTCGCCAAGGGCGAGATGCAGTGGTAAGCCGAACCTGAACACGCAGCCTTTTCAAGCCAACTGGAGAATGTCATGAGCAAGATCGCAATCATTGGCGCCACCGGCCGTGCCGGTAGCCAACTGCTGGAAGAAGCCCTGCGTCGCGGCCACAGCGTCACCGCCATTGCCCGCGATACCTCAAAGGTCGGTGATCGCGCCGGTGTCGTCAGCAAGAGCCTCGACGTGCTGGATTCGGCGGCGCTGCAAGCGGCGGTGGCCGGTCACGACGCAGTGATCAGCGCAGCGCATTTCGCCTCCGTCCCGGCCTCGGCGATTGTCGGACCGGTGAAGCAGGCGGGCGTGAAGCGCTTGCTGGTGGTCGGCGGCGCCGGTTCGCTGTTGCTGCCGGATGACACGCGGGTGATCGACAGTGCCGGTTTCCCGGCCGAATACAAAGCCGAGGCGAGCGCAGGTGCTGAGTTTCTTGATGCGTTGCGTCACGAGCAGGAACTGGACTGGACCTTTTTGTCGCCGTCGGCGGAGTTCGTCGAGGGTGAGCGCAGTGGCACATTCCGCGTCGGCAAGGATCATCTGTTGGTCAGTGCCGAAGGACGCAGCTGGATCACATTTGCCGATTACGCGATTGCGCTGATTGACGAAGTGCAAACGCCGAAGCATTCGCGGCAGCGTTATACCGTCGGGTATTGAGTCAAGCCTTTTCCCCTCACCCCAGCCCTCTCCCGGGGGAGAGGGGAGCCGACCGAGTTGTCTTGGGTCACGCATTGACCTGAACGACCGTGTCGATTATGGATTCGGCGTGGCTGTGTCAGGTCGATGAATTTCTTGAGTATCCCCAATCAGTTCCCTCTCCCTGGGGAGAGGGAGCCGACCGAGTTGTCTTGGGTCACGCATTGACCTGAACGGCGGTGTCGATTATGGATTCGGCGTGGCTGTGTCAGGTCGATGAATTTCTTGAGTATCCCCAATCAGTTCCCTCTCCCTGGGGAGAGGGCTAGGGTGAGGGGAGAGGCTTCAGCGCAAATGAGCCTGCTCAACCAGCCAGAGCATCAGCTCCTCAAGTTGCGGCGAGGGTTCGGCTCCAGCAGGCACCACCACGTAATACGCCAGCCCCGTCTTCACCTTCAACGCAAACGGCATCACCAGTCGCCCGGCGTTCAGATCATCACCAATCAGCGACCAGTCCCCGATCGCCACGCCCGTGCCATGGGAGGCCATCGACATCGCCTGATCCAGCGTTTCGAAATGCTGGCCGCTGCTTAGATTGGCCAGTTGCAAACCCGCCGCATCGAGCCACACCGACCAGTCCTGAATGTCGTGGGTCGGGTGCAATAACAAGTGTTCCTGCAGGTCCTTTGGTGAATTCAGCGCCGGCGAGCCTTTGAGCAGTTGCGGCGAGCAGACCGGTGTCAGTTGCTCGTCGAACAGATGCAGTGCGCCTGGCGAATTGTCCGGCGGCGGACCGTAGATCACCGCGGCGTCGAATTGCTCGCGCTGGAAATCCACACCGTGTTGCAGCGAGGCCGTCAATTTCACCGGCACGTCCGGGCGTTCCTTCTGCCATTGCAGCAGGCGCGGCAGCAGCCAGCGCATCACGCAGCTTGGGGCCTTGAGTTGCAACGTCTGGTGTTTGAGCCCGATCTGCTCGGTCGCTTCACTGATCAGCCCGAAAACCTTCTCCACTTGTGGCAGCCATTCGCGGCCTTCAGCCGTCAGCGCCAGACCTCGGGCCAGACGGATGAACAGCGGATAACCGAGCTGTTCTTCCAGCCCGGCGATCTGCCGGCTCACCGCGCCCTGAGTGATGTGTAACTGCTCGGCGGCGCGAGTGAAATTGCAGCATTGCGCGGTGATCCAGAACGTATGCAGAGCGGGCAGGGGTGGCAGGCGTTTCATGGCGATCCGAGGTATGACGTGGCGACATGGCTAGTATGACTTTTAATCGATTGTTGCTGCCAGTTGCGCACCGTTCCAATGGGCACTCCACGGACCCTGTGGGAGCGAGCCTGCTCGCGAAGACGGTTCAAGGTTCGACACGGATGTTGGCTGGACCGCTTATTCGCGAGCAGGCTCGCTCCCACAGGGAGTGTTCAGTGAATGAAAGGGCAATCAACATGGCAACGTGCGGCGAAGTACTGGTCAGGCTGTTGGAAAATTACGGGGTCGAGCAGGTGTTCGGCATTCCCGGTGTGCATACCGTTGAGCTGTACCGAGGCCTTGCCCGCTCAAGCATCAACCACGTCACGCCTCGTCATGAACAGGGCGCCGGGTTCATGGCTGACGGCTACGCGCGTACCAGCGGCAAACCCGGTGTGTGTTTCATCATCACCGGCCCGGGCATGACCAATATCACCACGGCCATGGGCCAGGCTTACGCCGATTCGATTCCGATGCTGGTGATCTCCAGCGTGCAGTCGCGCAGTCAGTTGGGCGGTGGGCGCGGCAAGTTGCATGAGCTGCCGAACCAGAGCGCACTGGTCGGCGGCGTCGCAGCGTTCTCGCACACGCTGATGTCCGCTGCCGAACTGCCGGTGGTGCTTGCTCGCGCTTTCGCGCTGTTCCAGGCCGGGCGACCGCGTCCGGTGCACATCGAAATTCCGTTGGACGTGCTGGTGGAAGAGGCCGATGAGTTGCTCGCCAGCCTGCCGGTGAATATCGACCGTGCCGGCGCCGCACCGGCTGCCGTGAGCCGCATGAGCGAAATGCTGGCCAGCGCGCAACGTCCACTGATTCTTGCTGGCGGCGGTGCTATCGACGCGGCGCCGGAGCTGACCCGACTCGCCGAACTGCTCGACGCTCCAGTGGCGCTGACCATCAACGCCAAAGGCATGCTGCCGACCAGCCATCCGTTGTTGATCGGTTCGACGCAAAGCCTGGTCGCCACTCGCGCACTGGTCGCTGAAGCCGACGTGGTGCTGGCGATCGGCACGGAGCTGGCCGAGACCGATTACGACGTCACTTTTGCCGGCGGCTTCGAGATTCCCGGCAAGCTGCTGCGCATCGACATCGATGCCGATCAGACCGTGCGCAACTACCCGCCGCACGTCGCACTGGTCGCTGACTCGCGCAACGCCGCACAAGCCTTGCTCAGCACGCTGACGCAAAAGCCGCTGGCCGAGCGTCGTAATGATTGGGGCCAGGTCCGCGCCATGCGCCTGCGTAATGAATTGGCGGCGAGTTGGGATGCGTCGACGCTGGCGCAGACGCGTTTCCTCGAAACCGTGTTGCACGAGCTGCCTGACGCGGTGTTCGTCGGCGACTCCACGCAACCGGTGTACACCGGCAACCTCACTTTCAACCCCGAGCGTCCACGTCGCTGGTTCAACGCATCCACCGGTTACGGCACCCTCGGCTATGCGTTGCCGGCGGCGATCGGTGCGTGGCTCGGTGGACAACTCGATAACGGCGCGCGCCCGCCGGTGGTGTGCCTGATCGGTGACGGCGGCTTGCAATTCACCCTGCCGGAACTGGCCAGCGCCGTTGAAGCACGGGTGCCGGTGATCGTGCTGCTGTGGAATAACCAGGGTTACGAGGAGATCAAAAAGTACATGGTCAACCGCGCCATCGAACCGGTTGGCGTGGACATCTACACCCCGGACTTCGTCGCCGTGGCCAAGGGCCTCGGTTGCGCCGCGCAAGCCATCAGCAATATCGACGAATTGCGCGCAGCGCTGCGTAAAGCGACGGACCGGCAAGGCCCGACGCTGATTGAAATCGACCAGAACCAGTGGATGCAGGCGGTGGCCCAATGATCAGCTTTCCAACCACACTCGACGGGCTCTACATCAACGGTCAATGGTCGTCGGGCCGCGAACATCTGCGGGTGATCAACCCCGCTACCGAAGCGCTGCTGACCACCGTCAATGGCGGCGACGAACAGGCCGTCGACCAGGCGATCAGCGCGGCGACCGAGGCGTTCAAACACTGGTCGACAACCACCGGCGCCGAACGCGCTGCGATCCTGCGCAACATTGCCAACGGCGTGCGCAACGGTCGCGATCACTTGATGAATCTGCAGTCGAGTAATAACGGTAAACCGCAGTTCGAAGCGGCCATCGATGTCGATGACGTGATCGCCACTTTCGACTATTACGCCGAACTCGCCGAAGGCCTCGACGCCGGGCAGGACAGCAACGTGCCGTTGCCCAGCGATGATTTCAGTGCGCGCCTGCGGCGCGAGCCGTGCGGAGTGGTCGGGCTGATCGTGCCGTGGAATTTCCCCATGGTCACCACCGCGTGGAAACTGGCGCCAGCGCTCGCCGCCGGTTGCTGCGTGGTGCTGAAACCTTCTGAAGTGACGCCGTTGCCGGAGCTGGAACTGGCCGCGATCATCGCTGCATCCGGCTTGCCCGACGGCGTGTTCAATCTGGTCTGCGGCACTGGTCTGGCGGTAGGCGCGCCGTTGTCGGCCGATCCTCGCATCGCCAAGATTTCCTTCACTGGCAGCAATGCGGTTGGCGTGCAGGTAATGCAACGCGCTGCTGAAACCGTGAAGGGTGTGAGTCTGGAGCTGGGTGGCAAATCATCGTTGCTGGTGCTGGCGGATGCCGATCTGCAGCTGGCGGTGGAACTGGCTTGTGGTGGGGCGTTCTTCAACGCCGGGCAAATGTGCTCGGCCACCAGTCGGGTGCTGGTTGCCGAGGAATTGATGGACGAATTTCTTCAGCGTCTGCAAAAGCGCGCAGAGGCGATTCGAGTCGCTGATCCGTTTGATGCGGATGTGGAGATGGGCGCGCTGGTCAATCAGGCGCAGTACCAACGGGTGCTTGGGCATATTGATCGCGGCCTGAGTGCGGGCGCGCGTTTGCTTTCTGGCGGCAATCGTCCGGCGCATTTGCCGCGCGGTTATTTCCTGCAACCGACGGTGTTCACCGACGTGTCGCTGGACAGCGCGTTATGGCGTGAAGAGATTTTCGGCCCGGTGGTGTGTGTGCGCGGTTTCGCCAGTGAGAACGAGGCGATTGCGCTGGCCAACGACACGCAGTTCGGCCTGGTCGCGAGCGTAGTGACACGCGATGCCACAGCGGCGGATCGTGTGGCCAATGCCTTGCAGGCAGGGCTGGTGTGGATCAATGCACCGCAGGTGATCTTCCCGCAGGCGGCATGGGGTGGGTACAAGCAGAGCAGTGTCGGGCGTGAGCTGGGGCCTTGGGGGTTGGCGGCGTTTTTGGAGATCAAGCACGTCGTGCGCGCGGTGTAGAAGCCTGCCCTCACCCCAGCCCTCTCCCGGGGGGAGAGGGAGCTGACCGAGGCGTCTTGCGTTCTCCGTCGACCTGAAAAACCGAGTCGATTATGGATTTGAAGGTCATCAACCCAACGCCGGGTTGGCCTGGCTTGGCTGATTCCGGATTCAGCACCGATATCGCAAGTCGCTGAACCTCTCCAATATCCCCCAATCGGTTCCCTCTCCCTCTGGGAGAGGGCTAGGGTGAGGGGCTTCTATGGAGTTACACCGACAGCCGCAACCGCGCCAGGTCCCGCAACGGTGGCGCACCAAACAGTCGGCTGTACTCACGGCTGAACTGCGAGGGACTTTCATAGCCCACCCGATACCCCGCCGCCGACGCTTCCAGCCCTTCAGTCAACATCAGCCGCCGCGCCTCTTGCAGGCGTAGCTGCTTCTGGTACTGCAACGGACTCATCGCGGTCATCGCCTTGAAGCGATGATGCAACGTCGACACGCTGAGGTTCACTTCCCGCGCCAGATCATCGATGCGCAGTGGTTGCTCGAAATTGCCGTTGAGCCATTTGATGGCCTGGCTGATGCGATGGCTCTGGCTGTTGGCAATCGCAATCTCATACAGACGATGGCCCTGTGGGCTGCGCAGCAGGCGATAGAGAATCTCCCGGCGAATCAGCGGCGCGAGCATGGCGATGTCTTTCGGCGCGTCGAGCAGCCTGGCCAGCCGCAGCACCGCGTCGAGCATGGCGCTGTCGATTTTTTCCACGTACAGACCGCGTCCGGTCGGCCGCGTCGGTACGCCCATCGGGCCGGCGTCGGCGATCAGCGCGGTGATTTCGGTCGGGTCGATGTCGAGGCGCACGGCGAGGATCGGTTCTTCCGGCGAGACGTTGACCACGCGCCCGCTGAGCGGCATCGAAACCGACACCACCAGATAATTCAGCGGGTCGTAGTTGAAGAACTCGTCGGCCAGGCGGACCTCTTTGCGCCCCTGCGCCATGATGCACAGCGCCGGCTGCGCGAGTACCGGGGCAAAGTCATGGGACTGGGTGTGGCGCGACATCACCAGTGAGCCGATGGCGGTCTGGTAGCTGCCATCGTCGCTGGTGTTGCGGCGGATGATCGCCGCCAGCTCCGCGCGCTGTTTTTCCATGTCGGCGCTGGGTTCGGCTTGAAAACGATCGAATGACGTCATGCACGGCATCCTCGGCAAGTGAGGGGGGAATGCAGCAGAGCATATGTTTGTGCAAGCGGCGGCGGTAGACACATTCTGCCAAATGCTTGCCTGATTCTGCACCGCGCCGTTCCTGGCCGTCGCCGAGACGCCCGACCGTAGGAGCTGCCGAAGGCTGCGATCTTTTGATTTTTGTTTTCCAGATCAAAAGATCGCAGCCTTCGGCAGCTCCTACAGGGCAGCGGTGGCGGCCGAGGTTTTGGCAAGTCTCGCAGGATTGTGCAACGCGAAGGCAGGAATCGACTAACGGCGCAGCCGCCCCGGCCCTTAACCTTTGCTTCAGTCGCAGCCCGTCCCCCGGCTGCCACGCGATTTCATGGAGGGTTGATCATGTCCAAGCAGATGCCTGTCAGTCATATGGCCTTCGTTCGTGCCCAGCCCGGGCGCTCGGCGGAACTCGGTGTGCGCCTGAGCGCATTGATCGAAGTCTCGCGCGCGGCGCCCGGCTGCCTGAGTTTTTCCTTGCAACAATCGCAGTGCGACGCCGACCTGTGGCTGGTCAGCGGCTACTGGAGCAGTCAGCAAATGATGACGGCGTATTTCAACAGTCCGTCGATGGAAGTCTTCGCTGAGCTGGTGCAGGACCTGGTGGTCAACAGCCTCGACTTCCACACGTTCAGGGACGTTTCCGCCGCGCAGGCCCTCGGTCAATGCGCGGCGCCGATACACAAACTCGCCGGTTGAGGGTTTAATGTCCGGCTTATTTGATTGAGCCAGGATCCGCGACATGGCACGTAAAGAGTTTGAACGCTTCGAAGCAGTCTCCGCAGTCGTCCCCGTCGAGCTGGGCGGCAATAAGGGTTATTACGCGGCGATCGCGGTCAAAGCCCTAGTCGATGGCGGCGCACCACGCTTTCACAAATTGCTCAATGAGCAGGTGTTTCCTGGCGCCATTGCTGCCGATGATGCAGCCATCAACGAACTGGACAAGCTCAAGGGCGTCACCGATGACGCCGAGCTGATCTGGTAATTACTTCTGCGCCCCCGGGCGCCACATTTTGAACAGCGCCTCAGGCCCCAGCTGGAAATAATCCGCCGGCCCGCCGCCGCGCAGAATCGGTTGTGCGGCGGCAGTGTCGTAGATGCCGTCTTTCAGCAGCCATTTGGCGATGTGCACCGCGACCACCTCGCCGAGGATCAGCCAGCTCGGCACGGTTTCGCCATCGGCGCGTTGCAGCTGGATGATCTGCGTGACCTTGCACTCGAAGGACACTGGACTCTCGGCGACCCGGGGGACCGAAATCACCTTTGACGCCACGGTCGTCAGCCCCGCCAGTTCAAACTCGTTGACCTCAGGCGCGACCATCGCGCAGCTCTGGTTCATCTGCTCGGCCAACGGGCGGGTGGCGAGGTTCCAGACGAACTCACCGGTCTGCTCGATGTTGTTCAGACTGTCTTTGCGCCCGACACTGGAAAAACCAATGATCGGCGGCACGTAGTTGAAGGCGTTGAAGAAACTGTACGGCGCGAGATTGAGTCGGCCTTCGGCATCCTGCGAGGAAATCCAGCCGATGGGGCGCGGGCCGACGATGGCGTTGAACGGATCGTGAGACAGGCCGTGGCCGTTGGCGGGTTCGTAGAAGTGGATGTCATCGGGCATGGGGAGCGGATTCCTGAGCTGCATTCGGATGCAGCCATAGTGCAAGGACCCAGCGCATATTTCCAGCCAGACGCGAGACCCCGTAGGGTTCGTGGCAGGACACAGATTTTGTGGCCTGCCAGCGATGCGGTGCGATCAGTCAGTGACGATCCGCGAGTGCTTCTGGGTATCTTTCATGGTGATGTACACCAGCAGCGACACGGCAATGCACGCGGTGACGTACCAGTAGTAACCGGTTTCCATGCCGATGCTTTTGAACCACAGCGCGATGTATTCGGCAGTGCCGCCGAAGATCGACACGGTCAGTGCGTACGGCAGGCCGACGCCCAGGGCGCGGATTTCGGTCGGGAACAATTCGGCTTTGACCACCGCGTTGATCGAGGTGTAGCCGCTGACGATGATCAACGCCGCCATGATCAGGAAGAACGCGCCCCACCAGGTCTGGATGGTGTGCAGGGTCATCAGGATCGGCACGGTGAAAATCGTACCGAGCACGCCGAACGCGATCAGGATCGGGCGACGACCGATCTTGTCCGACAGGCCGCCGATGATCGGTTGCAGGCACATGAACAGGAACAGCGTGGCGGCGGAAATGGTGGTCGAGTCGGAGATGCTCATGCCGACCGTGTTCACCAGGTATTTCTGCATGTAGGTGGTGTAGGTGTAGAACGCCAGGGTGCCGCCCATGGTCAGGCCGACCACGGTCAACAGCTCTTTCGGGTGGCGCATCAAGGTGCGCATTGCGCTTTCCTTGGATTTCTCTTTTTTGGTGAACGACTCGGTTTCTTCCATGCCGCGACGCAGGTACAGCGCCACGACCGCACACAGCGCACCGATGGCGAACGGGATACGCCAGCCCCACGCGTAGAGCTGTTCAGTGGTCAGCATGTTTTGCAGCACGATCAAGACGCCGAGGGCGATGAGCTGCCCGGAGATCAGGGTCACGTACTGGAAGCTGGAGAAGAAGCCGCGACGTTCCTTGGTCGCCATCTCGGACAGATAAGTCGCCGAGGTGCCGTACTCGCCGCCGACCGACAGGCCTTGCAGCAGGCGGGCGAACACCAGCAGGATCGGCGCGCCGATGCCGATGGTTTCATAATTCGGGCTCAGGGCGATCAGCAGCGAGCCGAAGCACATCAGGTACACCGAGGCCATCAGCGCTTTCTTGCGCCCGACCTTGTCGGCGTACATGCCCATCAGCCAGCCACCGATCGGACGCATCAGGAAGCCCACGGCGAAGATCGCTGCGGTGTTCATCAGTTGCGCAGTGGTGGAACCGGCGGGGAAAAAGGTTTTCGCGAAGTACAGGGAGAAGGCGGCATACACATACCAGTCGTACCACTCGACCATGTTGCCGACAGAGCCGCTGAAGATCGATTTGATCCGGCTGGCGGTGGTTCTCGGTTTGGCCGGCACGGCAGCCGACCCAAGGGGCAGGGCGTTGGAGTTATCCATTGAAGGATCCTTCGTTTAATTGTTTTTGTGGAGCGCGTCGGAACGCAGCCTGCCAGGGCTATAGCAGGAGGTGTGCCAAGGGGTGAGGGGCCGGTTTAGAGGGGGTAGCGGGGAGGAGTGAGCGGATTTGTGCCGACTGATTGGGCTGAGTGAGCGGATTTCCGCTTACCGCGTGAAGATCAAAAGCCCCTCACCCTAGCCCTCTCCCAGAGGGAGAGGGGACTGACCGAGGTGTTCTCGTGGGTTACATCGACCTGCAATATCGAGTCGAATACAGATTCGGGAAAGCATGGAGATCGGCTCCCTCCCCCCTCGCCCCCTTGGGGGAGAGGGCTGGGGTGAGGGGGATGGATTTCAGCTACACCACAAATCTCTGCCTCACTCCGCCAGAAACATCTCCCGACTCAACCCATGCCGCTGCATCTTTTCATTGAACGTGCGGCGCGGCAGTTGCAGTTCTTCGAGCACGGCTTTGACATCACCTTTGTGCCGGGTCAACGCCGCGCGCAGGCATTGCGCTTCGAACGCTTCCTGCTGCGCCGCCAGCGATTGCCCCGGATCGATTCCGGCGACCGGTTCATCCAGCCCCAATACCTGGCGCTCGGCAACGTTGGCCAATTCGCGGACGTTGCCCGGCCAGTCATGGCTGAGCAGGTGACTGAGCTGCGCACCGGTCAACGGCGGAAAGGTCCGGCCCAGACGCTGGGCGGCGTTGTGCGCAAAGGTCTCGAACAGCAACGGAATGTCTTCGCGGCGATCGCGCAGCGGCGGCAAGCGCAGTTCGGCGACGTTCAGGCGATACGCCAGGTCCTCGCGAAAACGCCCGGCGCGGGCTTCGTCGAGCAGGTCCGGTTTGGTCGCCGCGACGATACGCAAATCAACGCGAATGCTCTGGTTCGACCCCAGCCGCTCAAGCTTTTGCTCCTGCAAGACCCGCAGCAATTTCACCTGCTGGGCCAGCGGCATGCTTTCGATCTCATCGAGAAACAGCGTGCCGCCATCGGCATATTCCAGCTTGCCGATGCGTTTGCCCGAGGCGCCGGTAAACGCGCCGCTCTCATGGCCGAACAGTTCGGCCTCGAACAGTTGCTCCGGGATCGCCGCGCAGTTCAGCGCCACGAAAGGTTTGCCGGCGCGCGGGCCGAAATCATGCAGGCAACGTGCGACCAGTTCCTTGCCGCTGCCGGTTTCGCCACGAATCAGCACGTTGACCGGCAACGTCGCCAGATCCAGCACTTGCCGACGCAATGTCTGCAAGCCACGGGACACGCCGAGCAATGTTGCATCGAGCTTCGCGCGATTGTCGGCCAGTTCGTGCAGGGCGCGGTTTTCCAGGACCAGGCGGCGTTTGTCCAGCGCCCGGCGCAGGCTGCCGAGCAGGGTCTCCGGGCTGAACGGTTTTTCCAGAAAGTCGTAGGCGCCGTCGCGCATGGCTTCGACCGCCATCGGCACGTCGCCATGGCCGGTGAGCAGAATCACCGGCAGATCGCTGTCGCGCTTTTGCACTTCGGCGAGCAGTTGCAAACCGTCCATGCCGGGCATGCGCACGTCGCTGAGGATCACCCCGGCAAAATGTTCCGGGAGCGCGGCAAGGCATTCTTCGGCACGGCTGAACAATTGCACCTGAAACCCCGACAGGCTCAGCCACTGTTCAACGGCGTCGCGAATGCTGCTTTCGTCGTCGACCACCATCACCGAATTGAGCATCAGATATGTGCCTCCAGATCGATTGGCAGGGTCAGGCTGAACACCGCGCCGTGGTCGCCATTCTCGACGCTCAGGCGTCCGCCGGATTCATGCACGATGGCGAAGGATACTGCCAGCCCCAGGCCCAGACCGTCACCCACCGGTTTGGTGGTAAAGAACGGATCGAACACCTGGCCGAGATGTTCCTCGGCAATGCCGCCGCCGTTGTCGCTGACGCTGAGCCGCCACAATTGCTCATCGGCCTCCAGACGGATTTCCAGACGCTTGCAGGCTTTGCCCTGCATCGCATCCAGCGCGTTGCGCAGCAAATTGATCAACACCTGTTCCAGACGAATCGCATCACCGCGCACCCACGCCGGACGGGTCAGATGCAGGACCAGGCTGACCTGTTCGTCACGCAGTCGCGCATCGAGCAGTTGCAACGATTGATCGACCACCGTCGCCAGATCCAGACGTTCGCGCAAGCCGCTCGGGCTTTTGCGGGCGAAAGTCTTGAGGTGGCCGGTGAGGGCAGCCATGCGCGTGAGCATGTCGTCCACCGGTTTCAGCGCCTTGTAGGCGTCATCGACGCGGCCGTGTTCGAGCAGCAGGCGCAGGGTTGCCAGTTGCATGCGCTGGGCGGTCAGCGGTTGATTGATTTCGTGAGCCAGCGCCGCAGACATCTGCCCCAGCGCGGCGAGTTTGGCCGACTGCACCAGACCTTCCTGCGCGGTACGCAAGTCGCGGGTGCGCTCCTCGACCAAGCGCTCGAGTTCTTCACGATTGCGCTGACGGACCTTGGCCAGCCGCCAGCGCTGATTGAGGAACAACAACAGGAACACCAGCGCCAGCCACACGCCAGCGGCGGCCAGCGCGGCGTTGCGCAAATCCTCGAAGGCCACTTGCGGACGACGCAGCAGATGCAGGGTCCAGCCCTCGGTCGTCAGCGGCAGCGATTCCCACAGATAATCCGCCGTGCCCTGCGGACCTTCGACCCGGCGCAGATCGCTGTTGTCATCGAAGCGCCGCAGCCGCAAATGGGTCAGCGGCAGCAGCGATTGCTTGTCGTACTGGCGGGTGGTTTTGATCTCGGCCAGATCATCAGCGCTCAACGGCCGCAAGGCGCGATAACGCCAGCCCGGCTGATTGGCGATAAAGATGATCCCGCGTGCATCGCTGACCAGCAGCGTGTCGCTGCCCTGGCTCCATTCGCGCTCCAGTTCGGGAAACTCCAGCTTGACCACCATCGCGCCGAGAAACTCGTCGTTGTCGCCAAGTACGGCGCTGGAAAGGAAATACCCGGGAATGCCGCTGGTCACGCCTACCGCGTAAAAACGCCCGGTGCCTTGGGTGCGGGTCTGGCTGAAATAGGGGCGGAAGCCGTAATTGTGGCCAACGTAACTGCTGGGCAAGCGCCAGTTGCTGGCGGCCACGGCCAGGCCGGTGCGATCGAGCAGTTCAAGGGTCGAGGATTGCGCGGCGCCATTGATCTTTTCCAGCTTCACATTCAATGCCGCTTGCTGCGCAGCATCGACCGGGCCGGCCAGGGCCGAACGCAATTGCGGATCCAGCGCCAGTACGGCGGGCAGGGCGCGATAGCGGTCGATCAGGGTGTGCAAGGAGTTGGCGTACAACCCCAGTTGCTGATTGGCGCGGGCGGCGTCTTCTTCCAGCGCCTGACGTTCCGCGTGGCGCATCGCGAGCGTCGCGGCAATGACCGTGCCGGCGATGATCAGCAGGGAATACAACGACAGACGCAGGGTACGGGAAGTCGGCAGCATGCTGGATGAAAGGTCGGCAGGACGGGCGGGCACGATAGCATGGGCCGAGGTGGCCGGGCGCGCTGTTCGCGCCGGCCGTGTCTGCTAGACAGCTGTCTCCTGTACCTGACGTCGATGCACAAGATTCAACCTCGGCTTCGGCACCGGTCTTGCCTGAGGTTCGGCAGCGAGCGAGCGCTCCAGTTGCTGCAGGCGTTCTGTCACGCCTTGCGCCTCGCTTGGCGCTTCGATAGTCGCCTGAGCGGTTTGCATGACCTTGTCGATGGCTTCGAACGGGTCTACACCATTCCTGGACAGCTTCATGACCTGACGCTGTTTTTCTGCATCCAGTGCGTCCAGTTGGGCGTAGAACATCTTCTGGATGTGCTCGGAGTAGCTGTTGAGGTTATCCGTGAAAGTCTTGATGCTGTCGATAAGCGCAGCACCTCCATCGAGAAGAGCCCTCGCGCCGTCTACGGCTTTTGCAGCGCCGTCGCCCAGCGTTTTCAGCCCGTCCTTGAGCTCTTGGGTGTGCAGTGTCTGCGCTGCTTTCAAACCCTTCTTGAAAAAGTGGTAACGCAATACCGGAAACACTATTGCCCCCGCGATTGCCCCTGCGCCGGAACCGATGGCGTTGCCGATTCCGGGTACCACGGTGCCGATGACACTGCCGATGGCGATGCCTTTGCCGATACCGTAAAAGACCGATTTGATGCCGGCCCGGGAGGTGATGAATTTGCCGAACGTCATGCTTTTGCGCACCTCCTCGATGTTCTGGCCTTCAGGAATCAGGCCATCGAACTCGGTGGTCAGGTTGTGCAATTGCTCCGCCGCAGTTTGCGCTTGATCAAAGATACCGACCGCTTTTCTGACCAGGTCAAACACCACTTTGAAGGCACCGGTCTGGTCGACGTGGACGATCGGGTTGTTACCGACAAAACCATACAGATTCAAACCGTCCACATCCCCCGCCGGATCCGCACTGACCCAGCGCTGCAACCACGGCGCGTAATAACGGGCGCCGTAGTAGTACAAACCGCTGACATCCATTTCCTTACCGGAATAACGGATAAAGCGGTATTCGATTTCCGATTCCGGGGCCATCCATGCGGTTTCGCCGAACGGGTAATAGCCTTCTGCGCTGGTGACCACAGCGTCTTCATTGAGCTCCATCACGCAAGAGCCGAGGTGGTCTTCGAGGGTGTAGCGCATCTGGTCGTCTATCGGCGCTGAACGTTGCGCCCAATGCAGGCAGCGCGCGTTACCGAGGCTGATGATGTGCAGCTCTTCGCCGTTGTCTTTGCTGCGGATTTCCAGCCCCGGCAGGTAACGCACCTGGTGGAAGTGGCGGACCTTGTCGGTGAACCATTCATGACATTTGAGGACCCGCTGGCCCGCGCTGTATTGGTAATACTCGGCATCGTTATCGCTGTCCTGACGGATAACCAGATCCACGCGCTCCAGCTCATTACGGCTGTTCCAGTGCAATGACGGACCGTGGTGCAGCTTGCGTTGATTGCCGTGCGGGTCGAACCAGATGTCGAAGTCCGGCGGCTCGTCACCTGTTTGCCAACGCACCCCGCGATTGCTTTTGTCGTCGATGCGCATGGTGCGGGTACGACTGTTGCCGTCGCGCTGATGACGCAACTCGGTCAGATTGCCGCCATCGTCGTAGCTATACGTCTGGGTGTAATTGAGGCGGTTTCGCTCGTCGGGCGGTCGCGGCAGGCCGGGAATGTCCGGGGGCAGGGCGTCGTCATGACCGGTCGCACGGATCAGGCGATACAGGGAGTCGTAGTCGAATTCACGGTGGCCGTCGACCCGTTGATTGGCGAACCAGACGGGCTCGAAGGCATGGTCTTCGATGCGGATGATATTGCCGACGCGATCGTAGAAATATTGCAGATCCTGCAATCTGGGGTGAGCGGTTTTCTGACTGGTGCGCGTATGCAGGCGTCCATCGGCCGGGTCATACGTCCACTGACTCAGGACACCGTTACCGGCCAGTTGCGAGATGATCTGATTGTTGGCGTTGTACTGCGCATCCAGCAAGACCTGCGTGACTTTCGTCTCGACTTGCAGCTCCATTTGCCTGAGTTGCCCGGCAAGCCCATAGCGCGATGCTCTGCGATGGCCGCCGGCATCGGTTTGCTCCAGCACCGTGCCCAGCGGGCTGAACACCTGATGGCTGGTGAAAGCCTGTGTGTCCTGGAAAGTTCGGGTTTCCTGCATCGGCTGGCCGGCGAGGGAATAGCTGGATATCGCCAGAACACCAGACGCATCGGTTTGCTTGATCAACCGTCCGCGCAGGTTGTGGTTGGTGGTGTCGGCGCCACCGGCGTAGAGGAAGGTTTCGACCTCTTCCTCTTCCTCCTCATCCTTTCTGGTGACCTGGAGTCTGACGACACGCAGCTGGTCGTCAAAGGTCGATCGCCAGACATGGCCGCGCTCGTCCCAACGTTGCCGAGGCTCACCGGCCAGTCCCGGCAGGACCAAACGCCAGCCGGCATCGACGCTGTCGATTTTCAACACGGTGCCGTTGAGCGAGTAGTGAGTAGTGAGGTTGGGTGCAGATAAGCGCGGATCCCGTTTTTCTAGCAGGCGCCCGGCAGGGTTGTGAGTCTGGCAGGTGATCAGGGGCTTGATTTCTCCATGCGTCGTTGCACACAGATAGGCAATATGCCTGACAACCAAAGCCCGAGGATCCTTGACCTGCACGCTTGGCGTATGGATATGCGTTGATCTATTCAAGGGCCAGGTGCTCATGATTTATCCAGGCGCAAAACCACGGCAAAACTGCCTGAAGGTAGGCGAACTTGTTTACGCCGTCTTTTGACCGCTGTATTGGCGATACCTGCCAATCAACTCAATACCGCGCCTTGCTTCAGCCATGCGCACGGAAATTTCTTTCTTGATCCGATCCCGGCTGATTGAGCTGGAGTTCTGGGTTCCGACGCTACCTTTTGCAAGGTCCAGCGCAAAACCGAATGAGCCCACCAGGCCTTGGTCATAAAATTCGTTGACTCCGATTTCACTGAAAGCCGCATTGATGTCGCTTTGGTCCTGTTCAAGCATGTCGATAATCAAACCCAACGCTGTCTCGAGGTCATCAATTTCGATATCCCTTAAACCGGCCAGCGCTGTGGCTGTGTCCTTCCCCGCGTAAGCAATGGCCATCATGTCACTCGCAGCGGGTACCTGCGCAAACTTGCTGAGCGTTTTCTCGGCTACTGTTCCGATCAGCTTATTTGCTCCCTCGGAAGTCCGAGGATCATAAGATCTGGCTATTTTTTTTGCGTATCTCAGAGGGGTTAAAATGCTTGTTGTGGCATTGCTGTGAATGCTCTCGGGGTTCAGTTTTTTGGCATCGGGCAGGACGGGAGTGGAAACAGTTGTAATTTCGCCGAGTTTGTCGATTGCCGCGCCGGAGATTTTTGAGGCGACGATCCCTCCGATAAATGTCCCGACTCCGGGCAATATCAGCGTCCCAAGTGCTTCGCCGCCTTTCCCTGCTGTCGTGGTGGCAACTCCCTTGCCAATGTTGAAGCCGGTGTTTATGGCCATGCGTTTGGAAATGTCCGTAGCGCTGAACAGTCCGTTCAATTGCCGATTGTACGTTTGCAGCTCATTGCCCAGGTTATCCAGGACTTTTGCGTAGGTCGCGATGTCCTGCCTGACGTCAGACGGCAAGTCTTTTTTGTTACCGTCGTTATCGATGAACAGAATCGGGTTGTTACCGACAAAACCATACAGATTCAAACCGTCCACATCCCCCGCCGGATCAGCACTGACCCAACGCTGCAACCACGGCGCGTAATAGCGGGCGCCGTAGTAGTACAAACCGCTGACATCCATTTCCTTGCCGGAATAACGGATGAAGCGGTATTCGATTTCCGATTCCGGGGCCATCCATGCGGTTTCGCCAAACGGGTAATAGCCTTCTGCGCTGGTGACTACGGCGTCTTCATTGAGCTCCATCACGCAAGAGCCGAGGTGGTCTTCGAGGGTGTAACGCATCTGGTCGTCCATCGGTGCTGAACGTTGCGCCCAATGCAGGCAGCGCGCGTTACCGAGGCTGATGATGTGCAGCTCTTCGCCGTTGTCCTTGCTGCGGATTTCCAGCCCCGGCAGGTAACGCACCTGGTGGAAGTGGCGGACCTTGTCGGTGAACCATTCATGACATTTGAGGACCCGCTGGCCCGCGCTGTACTGGTAATACTCGGCATCGTTATCGCTGTCCTGACGGATAACCAGATCCACGCGCTCCAGTTCGTCACGGCTGTTCCAGTGCAATGACGGACCGTGGTGCAGCTTGCGTTGATTGCCGTGCGGGTCGAACCAGATGTCGAAGTCCGGCGGCTCGTCACCTGTTTGCCAACGCACCCCGCGATTGCTTTTGTCGTCGATGCGCATCGTGCGGGTACGACTGTTGCCGTCGCGCTGATGACGCAACTCGGTCAGATTGCCGCCATCGTCGTAGCTATACGTCTGGGTGTAATTGAGGCGGTTTCGCTCGTCGGGCGGTCGCGGCAGGCCGGGAATGTCCGGGGGCAGGGCGTCGTCATGACCGGTCGCGCGGATCAGGCGATACAGGGAGTCGTAGCTGAACTCACGGTGGCCGTCGACCCGTTGATTGGCGAACCAGACGGGCTCGAAGGCGTGGTCTTCGATGCGGATGATATTGCCGACGCGATCGTAGAAATATTGCAGATCCTGCAATGCGGGTTGACCGGGCTTATGACTGATCCGCGTGCGCAAGCGTCCGTCGGCTGGATCGTAGGTCCATTCGCTGAGCACACCGTTGCCGTCCTGTTGCTCGATGAGCTGGCCATTGGCGTTGTAGTGCGCATCCTCCAGGACTTGCGTGATGTTCGCCTTCACTTGCAAGTGCATTTGCCTGAGTTGCCCGGCAAGCCCAAAGCGCGAGGTTCTGCGATGGCCGCCGGCGTCGGTCTGTTCAAGCACGGCGCCAAGCGGACTGAACACCTGATGGCTGGTGAACGCTTGGTGATCATCAAATGTGCGCTTTTCCACCAGTGCCTGTCCGGTGAGGGCATAGCTGGTGATATCCAGCGAGCCTGACGGATCTGTCTGCTGGATCAACCGGCCGCGCAGGTTGGAGTCTGCTCCGGCGGAGCCGGGGGCGTAAGTGAAGGTATCGAGCTGATTTTCGCCGTTTCCCGACACTTCGAGCTGCACCACGCGCAATTGCTCGTCAAAGGTCGATTGCCAGACATGACCGCGCGCGTCCCAACGGTGTCCGGGCTCCCCGGCCCTGCCCGGCAGCAGCAGGCGCCAGCCGCTATCCCGGCTGCTGGTAAACACGGCGATATCGTTCAGCGAAAACACGGTAGTTGTGTTCGCGATCGGCAGGCGCGGATCCTGTTGCGCGACCAGGCGCCCGGCGACATCGTGGTGCTGGCGGGTCACGAGTGCGCTAGGCGTGTCGCCCGCCACGGTACGCAAATAAGCGACCTGACGGACTGGCAGGCCACGTCCGTCGCTGACGGTCAGCGAAGGCGTGCGCCAATGTGTGGAGGCGCTCATGCGCCTGACCCACGCGTAGACACCACCTCTTCAGCGGTGTCGTTGAAGTCTTCGCTGGTGTGATACCAGGGATGATACGTCTCGCGGGAAAAGTCGCCCTTGGCGTTGATCAGCTTGATCGGACGTGCCGTTGCGTCATAGAACAGCTGATCGAAGAGCCCGAGTTGGCGCAGCGATTGATCATTGACGTAGCGGTGCGTGTTAGCGAAAAACGGCCGGTATTGGCGCTGTGCGAGACCTTTGTTGTTGTATTCGACGCGTTCGCTGATACGCCAGCGTGTCTGCGTCGGTTGCTCACCTTCTTCGATCAGCAATTGACCATCCTCACCCACCACATAAGCCAGCCCGGGGTCGACCTTCTGCTGGGTTTGCAGTACCCGACCAAAGCCATCGATGCAGGTTTTGACGATCTGGATCTGTGCCTTGACGGTGTCGTAGGGATAGCGGTCGGCACTGAGCACCACGGTGTGTACCGGCTCTCGGTACGCCAGTTCAATGGCCTCGAGCAATTGCTGGTCTTCAGGCGTCAGATTGAGGCTTTGCGCGAGCCGGCGACGTGCGCTGGCGCGGATCTGCCCGCCGGGCAACAGATCGCCCTGCTTGATTGACAGGGTTTGAAGTGTGGAGGCGGGTATCAGGCCCATCCAGCTGAACAGGTTTTTGTGCAGGGTGCTGGCTGCGTTTTTTACAGTGTCCTCCGGATACTGGATGGCCTGTTCCGGACTGGGGGCCGGCAAGGTCCAGTCATCGGTCAGCTTGTCGAATCCGGCAGGTTGGCCATTCTCGGTACCGTGAAAGCTGATGACCAGCGGCTGACCGGAAGGCTCATGGATGACTTCTTCAGTGTTGTCGTTGGCGTCGGTGATTCGCTTGGGTTTCAGGGCGTGGTAATCGAATTCCGCGACCTGCACGGCACAACCGTCGGGCAACTCCATGCGCATGACCGTCAGCCAATGTTGATCGTATTCGGCTTTGGTCACGCCATGGCTTGGCGTTTCGTTGAAATCGAGCACTTTATAGAACGCTTGCAAGTCGCCGTACCGAGCCAGATTGAACCGCGATGACCAGAGGTTTGGTTCTTCGCTGGGCGGTGCTTCGAACAGCAGCGGCATGGGTGAGTAACCAATTGCCTCGAGGGCTTCGCGAATGTTCAGATCCGGCACAATGCTGTAAGCGTCCAGCGCGTTCTTGTCCAGCAAGGCAAGCTCCAGAGAATGCGACAGGGCTTCGAATCCGGCGACGCCGTCCTCCAGTTCAATACCCTCTACGTCCACATAACGCTGTATGGATTGGGAAGTCAGTACCCGATCGATGGCCCATTCTTGCGAATCCTGCAGCGTTCTCAAGGATTCAAAAGACACCTGTGCCGGGTTCAGCTCGCCGGGTAGCGTACCTTTGGCCAATTTCAGCGCATCGCCCCGTTTCTGATAGGGCAAGCCCAGTCGCCATTGCTGTGGCTCTGGCAGATTGATCAGACGCGCACGGGTTTCGCTGATGTAAAAGTATTGCTGCGCCTCGTCGTGAGCGTCGGACCACCATTGATTCAGGTGGTCCTCGGTGAAGGGTGGCCGGCTCTGGGCGGTCAACCTGCGCGCATAGCTCACCGTCAGTGCATGGGTCGCGGCGCCATAAGCGTCCCAGCGCAGGGTGACATCGTGGCGGCACAGCGGGTCATTGATGAAGCCGTCGTACTGATAACTGATTGCTTCAACCTGAAGGGGCAGCAGAACGGCTGCGGCATATGGCCCCTGGGGCCGCACCTCGCGCACCAGATAACGCTTTTCCTCTACCGAATACAGCTTGGCAGCGCCAGGTACCTGCGAATCTTCCTGGTAGGCAAGGGTCTCCGTTCGGGCGACCGAGCCGACCAGTGCCTGCGCAATCCGGTAGCGACTGTCGGCATCTTCCGGGGTGACAGGCTCATCGATTTCACCTTTGGGGTGATAACGACTGAACAGGGTTTCGCCCAACGGGCAGGCGTCCACGTCCGCGTTGAAATAATCCTCGCGGGAACGATTCATTTCCTGCCCGTTGTGAAACCAGGTGCATGTTTGCACCGGCTCGTTGAAGCCAGGCTCTGAAGGATCGGCTCCAATCTCGCAGTCAAGTTGCTGCAAATAGCCGAACCCGCGAAACTCCCGTTCCCTGCCGTCGTAGAACCCTTCGCGCCAGGTGAATGACTGGGTCAACCGGTTGTCGGTGATCTCGTCGTGTTGCTCCTGTTTCTTCACCACGGGCAGCGGAAACGGCAGATGACATACCGGTGCACGCGCAAGTGCCAGCAGCCGCTCCTTTTCATCCAGCCATTCCTGAGCCGAACTGCGATAAGTCACGCTGCTGGAGTAACCCATGTTGTTGTTGCTGTTGACCAGCAGATAGGGCTTGGCTGCAACAAAATCGTAGCGCCAATGCCGAGGCTGGATATGCGGCACCGTCAGAATCAGGCTGGCGCAACCGAGGCCTTGCAGGTCGGCGAAACTGACCTGGCACAAGCGGTCATAACGCACCTCTTCAGGCCACGGCACTCTGACGGGAATCTGCTCCAGGCCGTTGCCGCCCCGGTTCAGGTAAATGTCGAATCCTTCGGATCGCAGATAGATCAGCGCGGGCGCGCCGGAGCCATCGAGGTCGGCCAGGCGCACTCGTGCGGCGTCGAATTCGTCGTAGGTGAAGGGCAGGGCACTGATCTTGCGACCTTGACCGAATTTGCCATGACCAAGATTCGGCCAACAGCGGACTTCGTCATGGCGGATGCGACACAGCTCGGGCATGTCGCTGCCGAGCAGATTGCCCAGAAGCACCAGTTCGGTTCGCGAGTTGCTGAATACCGGCAGACGGTCGTCTTCGTATGCATGGGGGATTTCCTGTGCGGCGGCGAAGCCTTTTTCGCGCAGGCTGGCATAGAGCCTCACACGATCGTGGCTGATGCTGGCCGCTGACATCAGGCCGTCCCCGCTGAAATCCCCCATGGTCAAAGTCAGATCCTGGTGTTCCCGGGGAAACGTGTCGAACGCGCTGAACAATTCGAATTGTCGCTGCGCATTCAGCGCATGGAACCCGCAGTAACCCAACCGGGCGATGATCAGGTCCAGGCGCCCATCGCCGGTCAGATCCAGCAGTTGCGCCACGGCGCGGTTACGATCTGCCACCGGGATCTTGTCCAGCAGAGCCCATGGGCCGTAACCGATCAGTTCGGTACCAGGCGCCGCGCGCAGCGGCTCGCGGTAGTACCAGGCGTTGTCATAGCGGCAGAGAAAACCCGGCACGCCCTCGCCATACAGATCGACACATTGGTAGAACCCGCCGTCTTCGATGCCCGGTTGAGTCTCGTTTTCCAACAGGCGTGCAGGTGTCTTGTTGATCTCGAAGGGCGAGTATTCGAACTCTAGCGGCGGTGAATGCTCGACATTGCCTTGCGCATCGAAGGCCTGATAGTGCGCCGCGCTGATCTGGCTGTAGGCCCACGGAGCAGAGTTCTGGATAGGTCGATATTCCAGCAGCAGGCGACGTACAAGCTTCGCCTCTGTCGCCAGCCCTTCGGGGAAGTGATGAAACATCAACACTTGCTGGCACAGCCTGCGGGTGCTCAGTTCAAAACCCTGGCCATAGGTGGAAAACGGATCCGGTCGCAGCCGCCAGCGGTTCACTTCTTCGTAGCTCGGGGTCTCCGTCAGCGAACTGCTGCGTTCGCCGTAATCGAACACCAGTTGAAAATGCCAAGGCAAATCCGTCGGCCGGTCGGTGTCCCAGCTATAGAGACGGTCGCTCGCCGTGGCATTGCCATAACACACCCGGCGCAGATAGCGCTGGGCGCGGTAGTCGTGAATCGGATCGTGCTCGTCAGGCTGATCGTCGGGCTTGTACTCGTAGCAGATGTGTTCGCCATGGGCGTTCATGCTTTCACACAGCAGCCAGCTACTGATGCGCGATTCGTCGTCGGGGTCGGCACGGCGTGAGGCGCTGGTTTTGCCGTAGACATGCAACGTGCCGTCGGCACCGTGGACCAGCCAGAAGGGGGTTCCACCGTCAGCCGGATGCCAGCATTCGCGCAGGGAAAAATCGCTTTCGATCCGCGCCCGGTAAGACACGACGTTGTGTTCGGGAATGGGGCGGTCTCTGTAGCTGTGTTCCGTGCGTGACTTCAAGTCTCCGGCATCATCGAGCTCCGGCATCCACACCTCGCCGTCATGCCCGATGATTTCATCGTGCTCGGTATACCGTGGAACACCTTTGTTGGTGCGGCGACTGATCTGGCTCAGGCCCAGGTGGCAACCAAGGCCAAACGGACCGTTACCGCTCTGGCTGTTGATTGACAGGGGTATTTGCGGGCCGTAGCCACGACCGCTCGATAGCGGAATCGGCAATTCGCATCCAGCCGAGGCGGTCGGCCCGACGGCGCTCCAGCTCTTGCCGATGGTGGCGATCGATGAGCTCTTGGCGATGGAGGGAGCTGTGATGCTGAGGTCTTGATCGGCCATGGTCGAATCCGTTCGCGCTACATAGGGCGTATGGACAGACGCTAACAGGAGTGGGCCAGAGATGGACCTGTCAGATCTGACAGGTGCGCAAGATCATTTTCTGTGCATGGGAAATTCTGTTATCGCGATTGGTTTGAACAAGCAAAAACGGCCGGGGCATCTTTGCGGATGCGCCGGCCGTTTTCATACGCCTGAGGCTTACTGCACTTCTACCGCCAGGCTCTCGCTGATCTTCTGTTGCCAGATCGCCGGGCCAGTGATGTGTACCGACTCACCTTTGCTGTCCACCGCTACGGTGACCGGCATGTCCTTGACCTCGAACTCGTAGATCGCTTCCATGCCCAGCTCGGCAAATGCCAGCACCTTGGACTTCTTGATCGCTTGCGCAACCAGGTACGCAGCGCCGCCGACTGCCATCAGGTACACGGCTTTGTTGTCCTTGATCGCGTCGATCGCAGTCGGGCCGCGCTCGGACTTGCCGATCATGCCCAGCAGGCCGGTCTGCTCGAGGATCTGGCGGGTGAACTTGTCCATCCGCGTTGCGGTGGTAGGACCCGCCGGGCCAACCACTTCGTCACCGACCGGATCAACCGGGCCGACGTAATAGATGAAGCGACCCTTGAGGTCGACCGGCAGGGTTTCACCCTTGTTGAGCATCTCGACCATGCGCTTGTGCGCGGCGTCGCGACCGGTGAGCATCTTGCCGTTGAGCAGCACGGTTTCGCCCGGCTTCCAGCTCTGCACGTCTTCCGGGGTCAGGGTGTCGAGGTTGACACGACGCGCCGACGGGCCGGCTTCCCAGACGATTTCCGGGTAGGCGTCCAGCGGTGGCGCTTCCAGCGAGGCCGGGCCGGAACCGTCGAGCACGAAGTGTGCGTGACGGGTGGCGGCGCAGTTGGGGATCATGCACACCGGCAAGGATGCGGCGTGGGTCGGGTAGTCCATGATCTTCACGTCGAGCACGGTGGTCAGGCCACCGAGGCCCTGGGCACCGATACCCAACTGGTTGACCTTCTCGAACAGCTCCAGACGCATTTCTTCGATGCGATTCTGCGGGCCACGGGCCTTGAGCTCGTGAATGTCGATGGATTCCATCAACACTTCCTTGGCCATCACCGCGGCTTTCTCGGCGGTGCCGCCGATGCCGATACCCAGCATGCCCGGCGGACACCAGCCGGCGCCCATGGTCGGCACGGTTTTCAATACCCAGTCGACGATCGAGTCGGACGGGTTGAGCATGGCCATTTTCGACTTGTTCTCGGAACCGCCGCCCTTGGCCGCCACGTCCACTTCCACGGTGTTACCCGGGACGATGGAGTAGTGGATCACCGCCGGGGTGTTGTCCTTGGTGTTCTTGCGAGCGCCTGCCGGGTCGGCAAGGATCGAGGCACGCAGGACGTTTTCCGGCAGGTTGTAGGCGCGACGCACGCCTTCGTTGATCATGTCGTCCAGGCCCATGGTGGCGCCATCCCAGCGCACGTCCATGCCGACACGGACGAACACGGTGACGATACCGGTGTCCTGGCAGATCGGGCGATGGCCAGTGGCGCACATGCGCGAGTTGATCAGGATCTGCGCCATCGAATCACGGGCCGCTGGCGACTCTTCGCGCAGGTAGGCTTCGTGCATCGCCTGGATGAAATCCACGGGGTGGTAATAGGAAATGAACTGCAGGGCGTCGGCAACGCTCTGAATCAGGTCATCTTGCTTGATCACGGTCATGAGTCGCGCTCCTCTGAAACACGGGAACATTCTATGGGGCAGCTTGAGGCTTTCGGCTCACAGCTGATCCTCTGGCACGCCGGGGCTGCTGGCGCGACGCTAAAAAGGCGCGGCAGTATACCGCGCCTCGGTGGGGCGTACACGCGCCGGCAGTCATTCGTTGGTCGCATGGGTGGGCGAATATCGGACAGCGGGTTTGCACTTCAGGATCGCCCCCCTCACCCCAGCCCTCTCCCCCAGATGGGGCGAGGGGGAAAGGGAGCCGATCTTCATCTTGTTCAAAAACTAAGTCCGGCTCAGGAAAATGAAGCTGTTTTGTGCCGTTTCCAGACTCGAGTTCGGCGCGATGTTTGAAGTCGGTGTAACTCGGATAAACAACCCGGTCAGTCCCCTCTCCCTCTGGGAGAGGGCTAGGGTGAGGGGCTTTTGGCGGTGTCAGTGGGCCACACTTTTGACGTCAATTTTCGAGCCCGAAAATCGGTGGTCATTTAGCGACCGGGCCTCTAAAGTGGCATCCGGTCTGTAGAGTAGGACACTCGGTCAGCCTCCTATCGCACGGTGAGTCAACGATTGACCCATAACGCCATTCAACGCCTTTTGCTCAAACGCTTCGCCCTCGCTGCGGCCACCTACGGATTGGCTCTGCTGCTGCTGTGGCTGGCGTTTTTCACCGGGCATTACCAGCAATCGCTCAGTGGCGTGGCCATCGGCAGCGCGCTGGTGGTGATCAGTCAGGCGAGCCTTTTCGCCATGTTCTGGAGCGGGCGCAACCAGCGCTTCGCCGACCCCAGCCTGACCGAAGCGCAAGTGCTGATGGGTCTGGGCTGGCAGACGTGGCTGATCGCCCATGTCGACGAAGCGCGCGGCGCGTTTCTGGTGTTTTACGTGCTGATCCTGCTGTTCGGCCTGTTCCATCTCACCCGACGAGTATTCATCCGCTGCGCGCTGTTGGTGTTCTTCAGTTTTTCCGCGATTACACTGTGGGACGCCTACCACTTCCGTTTGGCCGAGCCTGCGCTCGCAGCGTTGCAGGTGTGCATTCTGGCGATGGTCTTGGCGTGGCTGGTGCTTTACGCACGTTTTGTCCAGGTTTCCCGGCAACGTCAGCGCCAGCGTCGGTTTGCCTTGCAGGCGCATCAGGACACCCTGCGCGGGATGATGCGCCAGCTTGAAGATCTGGTCGCCACCGACGAACTGACCGGGCTGTTCAATCGCCGGCATTTCCTGCGCATCGCCTCGCGCGAGCTGAACGCGCTGGACAGCGACGTGATGCACGGGCTGGCGCTGATCGATCTGGACCACTTCAAGCGCATCAACGACCTGCACGGCCACGCCGCCGGCGATCAGGTATTGCAGGCGTTTGCCGGGGTGGCGCAAGCCTGTCTGCGCGACGGTGACGTGCTGGCGCGTTATGGTGGCGAGGAATTCGTCGTGCTGGTGCCCGACTGCGATGCCGAACGCCTGACCGCGTGTTGCGAGCGTTTGCGCATCGCCTTCAGTGAGGTGGAATTGATGGGCCTGCAAGTGCGCAACTTGAGCCTGTCGGCGGGCATGACCCTGCTGTCCGTTGGCGATGATCTGGATGAGGCGTTGCAGCGTGCCGATCAGGCGCTGTATCGGGCCAAGCGTGACGGGCGCAATCGTTGTGCCGCCGCGTGGGAGAACGTCGATGCCTGAATTGCGCGTCGGTGATCGGCAGTGGACGGTTGAGACCCGCAGCAACCTGCTCGACAGTCTCAATCAGAACGGCGTTGCCGTGCCCTACAGCTGTCGCGCCGGCAGTTGCCATGCCTGTCTGGTGCAATGCATCCAGGGCCTGCCCGCCGACAATCGTCCGGATGCCTTGAGTGCCGAGCAACGTCAGGACGGTTGGCGCCTGGCTTGTCAGTGTCAGGTGGTCGAAGACTTGCAGGTACACACCTTCGACCCGATCAGCGACGGCCGCCCGGCCGTGGTCGAAGCGCTGGACTGGCTCAGCGACAGCGTTCTGCGCCTGCGCCTGACCCCGCAGCGGCCATTGCGCTACAGCGCCGGCCAGCATCTGGTGTTGTGGATCGGCCACATCGCCCGACCGTACTCGCTGGCGAGCCTGCCGCAAGAAGACCGCTTTCTCGAGTTCCACCTGGATTGCCGCCAGCCCGGCGAATTCATCGATGCCGCACGCAAGCTGCAGATCGGCGACTCGATCCGCCTTGGCGAACTGCGCGGCGGTGCCTTGCATTACGATCCGGACTGGCACGCCCGGCCGCTGTGGCTGCTGGCTGCCGGCACTGGTTTGGGGCCGTTGTTCGGGGTGCTGCGTGAGGCCTTGCGTGAGGATCACCAAGGCGCCATTCGCGTCATTCACCTGGCCCATGACGAACGCGAGCACTATCTGGCCAAACCCCTTGCCGCACTGGCCGCGCAGCGCGAGAACCTCAGTGTCGAGCTGTGGGCAGCGGCCGACTCGGCCGCCGCTTTGGCACAACTGCGCCTTGTTTCCCGGCAGACCCTGGCCTTAGTCTGCGGCTCGACGACCAGTGTCGACGCATTCGCCAAGCGTCTGTACCTGGCCGGATTGCCGCGCAATCAACTGCTGGCCGACGTGTTTGTAAGCCGTGGTTGAGCGCTGATTTTCAGACGCGAGACACGCCATGACCGAAGCCATCCTGCTGGAACGCGAACGCGGTTTGCTGACCCTGCGCCTCAACCGCCCGGACAAGAAAAACGCCCTGACGCGCGCCATGTACAGCCGCCTCGCCGAAGCACTGAAACAGGCCGACAGCGACCCCGAAATCAATGCCGTACTGATCAGCGGCAGCGCCGAGTGCTTCACCGCCGGCAATGACATCGCCGACTTCATCGAACAACCGCCGAGCGACCTCGACAGCCCGGTGTTTCACTTCATGCTCAATCTGCTCGAATGCCGCAAACCGGTGATCGCCGCCGTGGCCGGTGCTGCGGTGGGTATCGGCACGACCCTGCTGCTGCATTGCGATCTGGTCTATGTCAGCCGCGACGCCCGGCTGCGCATGCCGTTCGTCAACCTCGGATTGTGCCCGGAATTCGGCTCCAGCCTGATCCTGCCGCGTTTGCTCGGGCAAGCGAAAGCGGCTGAGTTGTTATTGCTCGGCGAAGGCTTTAGCGGCGCACAGGCTGCGCAATGGGGAATTGCCACAGACGCGCTGGACAGTGGCGCGGCTGCGTTGAGCAAGGCCCGGGAAATGGCGCTGCGTTTTGATGAGCTGCCGGCCGAAGCGGTGCACATCAGCAAGCAACTGATGCGAGCGCCCGATCGCGAGCTGCTGCGCAAAGTGATCGAGGAGGAGGGCGCATTGTTTACCCAGCGGCTGCGTTCGCCAGAGGCGGTGGCGGCGTTGAGCGGGTTCTTTCGCTGAGTGTCAAGACGCCTTCGCGAGCAGGCTCGCTCCCACAGGAGATTGCATTTCAAGTGTGGGAGCGAGCCTGCTCGCAAAAGGGCCTTACCAGACAAAATATCTGTTGAATCATAAGCAAAAAAGCCCCGCCATTCACATGGCGGGGCTTTTGCGTTTCAGCTGCCGGTCACTCAGACCTGCGGATCACCGACATGCAGGATCTTCATGCCATTGGTGCCGCCAGTGGTGTGGTAGCTGTCGCCCTTGGTCAGGATGACCCAGTCGCCTTTTTCCACGACGCCGCGCTTGGTCAGTTCGTCGATGGCTTTCTGGCTGACTTCGTGCGGTTCCAGCGAGGCCGGGTCGAACGGGATGGTGTAGACGCCACGGAACATTGCTGCGCGGGCCTGGGCTTCGCGGTGCGGGGTGAACGCGTAGATCGGCACCGAGGAGCGGATCCGCGACATGATCAGCGGGGTGAAGCCGCTTTCAGTCAACGCGATGATCGCTTTGACGCCCGGGAAGTGGTTGGCGGTGTACATGGTCGCCAGCGCGATGCTCTCGTCGCAGCGGCTGAATTCCTTGCCGATGCGGTGGCTGGAGGTCTTGCCGGTCGGGTGTTTCTCGGCGCCGACGCAGATGCGCGCCATCGCCTGCACGGCTTCCAGCGGGTAGAGACCAGCGGCGGATTCGGCCGAGAGCATCACGGCGTCGGTGTAGTCGAGCACGGCGTTGGCCACGTCGGATACTTCGGCGCGGGTCGGCATCGGGTTCTGGATCATCGACTCCATCATCTGCGTCGCGACGATCACGGCCTTGTTGTGGCGACGTGCGTGCAGAATGATTTTCTTCTGAATGCCCACCAGCTCGGCATCGCCGATTTCCACACCGAGGTCGCCACGGGCAACCATCACCGCGTCGGAGGCCTTGATCAGGCCGTCGAGGGTTTCGTCGTCGGCCACGGCTTCGGCGCGTTCGATCTTCGCCACCAGCCAGGCAGTGCCGCCGGCCTCGTCACGCAGTTGACGGGCGTATTCCATGTCGGCGGCGTCGCGCGGGAAGGATACGGCGAGGTAGTCGACTTCCATTTCGGCGGCGAGCTTGATGTCGGCCTTGTCTTTTTCAGTCAGGGCCGGCGCGGTCAGACCGCCACCGCGACGGTTGATACCTTTGTGGTCGGACAGCGGGCCGCCGATGGTCACTACGCAATGCAGTTCAGTGGCGGTGGCGGTTTCAACGCGCATCACCACACGGCCGTCGTCGAGCAGCAGCTCGTCGCCCACGCCGCAGTCCTTGACCAGATCCGGGTAGTCGATGCCGACCACTTGCTGGTTGCCCTCGGTCAACGGATGGCTGGTGGAGAAGGTGAACTTGTCACCGATCTTCAGCTCGATTTTTTTGTTGGCGAATTTGGCGATACGGATTTTCGGGCCTTGCAGGTCGCCGAGCAGGGCGACAAAGCGGCCGTGCTTGGCAGCGAGGTCACGCACCAGCTTCGCGCGAGCCTTGTGCTCGTCGGGGGTGCCGTGGGAGAAGTTCAGACGGGCGACGTCCAGACCAGCCAGAATCAGCTGTTCGAGAACTTCCGGCGAGTTACTGGCCGGGCCAAGGGTAGCGACGATTTTGGTACGACGGACGGACATGCAAAGACTCCTGAGTTCAAGCGCAGGCAGAGGCTACTATGCTCGAAGGGTGTAGTCATTGTTCGAATGCACTACTTATCGTTTTCTTTATTGAACGCGGCAACTTTGCGACCAGCGCGTCTGAAGTTTTCCGACCTGGGGTCGATACAGAGCACAAGACAGGAGAACCCCCATGCGATTGTTGCCCATTGCCGCCCTTGCCCTCAGCGCCCTCGCCGCGACGGGCTGCACCCGTTGGTCGATGAACCACCATTTGAACAACGCCTACAGCGCCTATGAACGCGGCAACTGCGAGCAGGTCATGCTCGAACTGTCCAAGGTCGAACGCGCCAGCCGCAACCGCCCGTACGTGTGGCCGGAAGTGTCGATGATGCGCGGTCAGTGCCTGGAACGGCAGAAGCTCTACATCGACGCGGTGCAGACCTACCAGTTCATTATCGCTTCGTACCCCAACAGCGAATACGCCTACCGCGCCCGCGCGCGTCTGGAAACGTTGCAGAGCCTGGGCCATTACCCGACACGCAGCGCCGCTGCGGTGGTTCGGCCGACGCGCTTCTGACGCGGTTTTCGTACAAAATCTGGCCGTCTGTACAAGCTCCGCTATAGTCAAGGAAACCGTTTCGAGCCGTGTCTCGATAACGGCGCAACACCTGCGACTGGCAGTTACAAGGTGACGGCGATTGTCGCGACCGTCACACCGGAAGCGGGGAGAGCGGGCCTGTCGCACAGGTTCGTTCCGAAGCACAGGTGCGGCTCCGTGACGGAGCCCTGCATGGCGAACAGCACATCATGTTTACCGACCGCCGGATCGAACGGCATCAATTGCCGTATTACCTCAGAGTGTTCAACAGCGTCACCGACAAACCCGTCGGCTTTCTCGGCAATGTGTCTACGGACGGGCTGATGCTGATCAGCCAGTTGCCGATGATGATCGGGGTGGATTTTCAGTTACGCCTCAAGGTCCCCGCCCGCGATGGCAGCCAGCAAGTCATCGATTTCAGCGCCTGTTGCGTGTGGTGCCATGAAGACGCCACGCCGCTGCATTACGACGCCGGTTTCATCCTGCGCCGCGCTCCCCCGGAGTTCGGCCAACTGGTGCTGGCGCTGAAGCAGTATTTCAGTTTTCAGCCGTTGCCCGCTTCTGCCTGAACAGCAAAAGATCGCAGCCTTCGGCAGCTCCTACAGGGGGAGCGCATTCCAAATGTAGGAGCTGCCGAAGGCTGCGATCTTTTGATTTTTACGTCACGCCACCGCGATCGCCCGCTCCTGATCCAGCGCCTTTTCCGCCAGCAATAGGCCCATCTCGCTCAACTGATAGATCGCCATCGCCAGATGTCGCGGCTTGTCCTCGAGGCTGTCCGCCAGGTCGAGCAGCAGAATGCTGACCGAAGAAAAGGTTTCGTAGGTTTGAATGGCCATCGCTTCGGGGTTGATGTCGGGCGCGACCATGAACATCTGCATGCCGCGATCGACGGAATTGCACGACGGCGCAGCGGCGGGTTTTTTCAGGTAGTGATCGAGGGCTTTTTCAGCGGCCTCGTGGAGTCTGGTGGAATCGGGGGAGGCGTAGGGGGAGGTCGAGTCTTCGGTTTCAGGGGGATTGGGTGTTGGTTTGATCATGGTGATAACCCTTGGTTGGGGCCTACACCCCTCGCGACTAAACGAAAGGGTGGCGGCTGGACGCAGGTTAGTCGACCGGGGGTATCACCAAAAACCGGCGCGCCGAAGCGCCCTGCGTACAGCCACCATCGAGTGCGGGGATAGGGATTACCCGACTGGATGACGCTTATACACCTTGATGACAAACCCCCGGGCGACTAAACCCGACCACTGATTGGCAGCGGCACGGATCACGTTACGGGGCAGCTTCAAAGCGCACAAGCCGGCGGATTCTGAGTGATGTGTAGGCAACGGCGCAAGCCGATGTAGCCGCGTGTTAATGACTGAAGGACGTCTGCATGTTGCAGCGTGGGAATAGTTACCGCTGATCGGGACTGTCAGGTTTTACAGGTGTCATTTCGTGCTTACGGTTCTTCAATGAGGCACCCAGGTACCGACGGTATAAGGAAGCTCGATCATGTCCGACCATGAGAACCCAGGCTCCAATCCTCCAGAAGATGGCCCGTTTCCTGAGGACCATCGCCCTTCCCAAAAATCCGATGATCCGATTTCCGAAGAGCCGGGAATCCTGGTCGCGGATTTGGAGTATGAGGCCGGCTCCGAGTCACTGTTAGTAGATACCACGATGGACTTCAAGTTTCGTATACCGGTAAACGATGGCCGTTATCACAACGTTCATCTGGATTTTCACGGAGCCGATAATTACTACCGACGTATCACTGAAAGTGCATGGTTGGGGGGCGTCTGGCACAGTATTCGAGTCGAAGACCTTCCCGAGAGTGACCTGCAAGTCAGAGTTGATGGAAGATGGGATTACATTGATCAATGGTCAAGGTGGACACCGCGGACTTTGCTGGTCAGAAAGGCTGCTCGCATTGCCAGCAATCGTACTGTGACTACAACGGTTCCAGGCCTCGCCGGTAAAGGCAGCAAAATCACGCTTGTGCGTCCCAATTCAGGCACTGTACTGAGCACAACGGCCATTACCAATGGCTACGGAAATTGGACTGTCACGCTCCTTGATAATGTCCCTCAGGGTTTACAGGATTTCATTATCCGTGAGGAGTATGGAAATACGCAGGGGCGCTACGCGGGGAAAGCGTCACTGACCGTACTCAAGCCTGTAACGCTCAGTCCGTTGCCGCAGGTTATAAGTACACAAACGCCGCAATTTGCGGGTACAGGCGGTCTGCACCAAGAGTTGACAAGAGTGGATGTTTACATCAAAGACACATCGATCAAAGTATTGGCCTACGCAAAGATCGAAATTGATGGGTCATGGGGTGGTACCAGCACTTATAAGTTTGCGTTCGGCAAAAATTATTCTCTAGTCGCCAGTCAAAGATACGATGGCGCAACATCTGTGCCGTCAGTCCAACGAAATTTTTATGTCATTGACCCCCCCCGAATAACGTCTCCTGGATTGACGCAGACGGTGGACATGACATCGACGTTCACAGGCACTGTCGTCGCCGGGATCTCCAGTGCTGTTGCTGTGCGTTCGGAAAACACCCAAGCTCAAATCAGCACCCCAACCGATGCCGCCACAGGCGCATGGTCTGCATCTTTCACGCTGACACCTGGTCCGCATTCAATTGTCGGCACGCATACCTATTTGGGAACGACATCACTGACCAGCCAACCCTTCGGCATACGAGTACGCACGGGCAAGCCGACGGTCACATATACGCAAGCCAATGAAACGATCACATTTTCCGGCACCGGACATTTCGACGAGAAGCTCAGAACCGAAATCGAGTTCACTATCCTCGAAAGTCCAGCCGACCCAATGCCGGTCGCGCCTCCAAATGCACAAGTACAGCGCAACGGCACTTGGAGCACCACCGTAACGGGCTGGAAATTTGGCACCTATAAAATCAACGCCGTCCAGAAGATCAGAGACAACGCCAGCGGCTGGATCGACTCGCTGCCGCTGACCTTCGAAGTAAAGAATGTCCTCCCCGATGTCAGTGATGTGCAATTCACCAACGACTACCAACCGACCTTCAGCGGCAAAGGCTTCAACGGCGCCACGGTGAATCCACGCAGGCCCAATAGCGGAGATCTCGAAGCGCCAGCAGTGGAGGTTGCTGGCGGGCGGTGGTCTACCAAGGCTTCAACGGTCTGGGGACCCTCGTTTGAGCGTCAGGTCCACATCAAGCAATATCTCGACGGGCACCAGTCGCCGAACTGGTTTGTCCTCAAAGTCACCATCCCGCCGCAGGCACCTGGCCTGAACGAGCCTGAAGATGACGGACTTTCGCCCAGGTTCAGCGGCACGTGCTGGCCGGGTGCAACCGTGAACATTGAGTACAGCGACGAAACCGGCATTGTGCACAAGGGCATCGTCAGTGCTGACACGTGGCAGTTCAGGCGCGACAAAGAATTTGCCCCGGATATCACACATACCGTCACGGTAACCCAGGTCGCCGCGCAGCAAACTTCGCAGCCGACGTCCACGACCTTCATAGTCAGGAGAGCGATGGTTACGCCAGTGATTACCCAGCCGCCGGACGGCTCGGAAGTCGGTCGTGCTGTAACGGTCGAGGGCACGATGGGTATGGTGGGCGCCACTTTGCAACTGCGCGACAAGCAGTTTGATCGTCCCTTGGGCGATCCGAAAATATTGAGCCAGGATGGCGACTGGTCGATTGACCTGAGTCTCGAGCAATTCAGGCTCTACACGTTTGACGCCCAGCAGACACTGGACGGTCGACCGTCGCTACACAGTGACGAGCATGAATTGACGGTGGTGCTGCTACCGCCAGAATTTCTCCAGCCGATACAACACGGCAAGTTGCCACGAACCGCGTTGCTCAAGGGTACGGGCATGAGGGGCGGGGTTGTCGACGTCTGTCTGCAAGGGCTTGCCGAACCTCTGCTCAGTGATGTCATTGTGGATTGGGCGGGCAATTGGCAAGCCGAAGTGACGTTGCCGGTGGGCAGCAAAACGATCTGGGCCCGGCAGAGGTTCATGGATGAAAGCGGCAAACTGCAGGAGTCGAAAGACAGCGAGCCGCTGCACTTTGACATTGTGCCAGCGGCACCCTTCATTGAAACCCCGATCGAGGGCGATGCCATCGGGCAGCAGGTGGTGGTGTGCGGTTTTGGCGTGCCGGGCGATACGGTTACGGTGACCCTGGTCGGTGCCGCGCGTTCCGAGCCGGCAAGCGCCGTCGTGCAGGAAAATCGCACCTGGTCAGTGATGCTCGATGCAAGTCTGCTCGGCGGGGGGCTTTACCGGCTCGAGGCAGTCGCATCTCTGGACGAGTTCGAATCATTTGAAACCCTGCGCTCGGTCTTTCTGGGTACTTTCCGACCTGTGCTCGACGGGCCTGCAGCCGGACGCTGGGTCAGTCATCCAGTGCAGTTCAGCGGCAAGGGCCGTCCGGGCGTGGGCGCCATCGTGAGTTGGTACAACCCGGATATTCAGTGGCTGGCTCAGGTACCCGTGGTCGATGAGCACTGGCGCGGGGCGGCGACAAGGGCACTGCCTCTGGCGGGCAACTGGTACCGATTCCGGCAGACGCTGACTGACGCGGCGGATGACGCAACGATGTCCGATTGGGCCGACAGTGCGCGTTTTGAAGTCGAAGCCGCGCGCCTGATCAGCCATGCCGGGCGGCGTTACTCAGGTGTACAAGCTGGTGGACTCTGAGTGATGTGTGGCAACGACGCAAGCTGATGCAGTCGCGTTTAATGGCTGAAGGACGCAAGGATACTAAGGCGTGGAATAGTTACCGCTGGTCGGGACTGTCAGGTTTTACAGGTGTAGCGATGTGAGGCACCGGTATTCAATGAATTTACCTGTTGCATCAATCAGCCACCTTGCCCTTTCTGAGATCCGGCCATGGAACAAGATGATGGTATTAAAGATCCTTCCGACAGCTTGCCCCCGAAACAAGAGGTAGTCTGCGCTGAGGAGATCGGAACGGATGTGACATTTGTAACCCATGAGCTTCACGCGGAAGAAGACGGTAGGTGGGCGCAGCTTCGAGTGAGCTATGCCTACTCCTACGATGGTTCGACATTTACTTGCATCGTGTCAGCGTACAGAGCAAAAGAGAATCGACGTTATGAAGGGAATGTAAAATTCTATCTTTCTTTGGTTAGCGGTGAAGGTGATGTAAGAGAACTGACGGGCAGTGCTCGCCAGACCGGTGAGTGGATTGATCTTGATGAACCCTATCGAGAAACGATTATCGCCAATCAAAGAAACGTAACAGTGGGGTTTGATTATATTTATGATGTGGGTAACGCAAGTGATCCGGTTCTGAAAACCTACAAGGTTGCCAATTATCGGATGCCCATTCCAACCATCAGTGCAATCCGAAACTTCACATCTTCAACTTTCTCTGTCAAGGGCACGGGAGCAATATACCGTTATACTGTTGTCTTGGATGATGGGCGCGGTACGATTGGGGCAGAAGAGGCTTTCTACGATCCTTGGTCAGTGCCCGTCACCGTGGCAGAAAACAAGAATTCTCTAAGTTTTCAAGCATATCAAATGTACGCCGGTAAGGTTTCCGAGCGGACGGCTTATGTAACAGTCTACCGCGCTCGAATAACTTACCCGACAGCTAATGCGTTGGTGTTGGCAAAGGATCTGGTTTGTTTCAGAGGTATGGCTGCGCCGGGTACTGTTATCAGAGTGGTTGGGCATTTGGATCATTATGAAAACTGGAGTGAGGTTATTACTGTCGGAAAGTCCGATACGACTTGGGAGGCTCCGGCAATAAAGGTCTCTGGCAGCGGGACGTTCTCGGTTGTCGCCCAACTTAAATCACCCAATATCAATCATTTTTATACCGATGCCATAACTGTCAGAGTCATGGGGCTGCCGTTAATATCCAAGCCACCTGCGGGAACAGTTTATGAACAAGACTTCCTTCTGACAGGAAGCAACGGCTTGGCTGGGGCGCGATTGAGAGCATTTTTTGATCTGACGAATGATCCTGTTCGTGATTGGGAAGTCGTTAGCAATGCAGACGGGGCGTGGGAGGGGATGATCAACGTGCCGCCAGGGCCGATCAGCCTGGTCGTCGAACAGGATCTGGATGACGTGTCATCCGGACGCAGTGCACCACAAGCCTTCAGGATTCGCCCCCCCACTCTGAAACAGCCCAACGTCACCATCTCCGGCACCACGGTGACCTTTGCCGGTAACGGTTATTACGATCGCGATCTCAAATCTGAAATCCAGTTCACCGTCAGCGGGGGCGCGGTGCAAGTTCCCGCGCCTGCAAATGCTGAAGTGATGCCGGGAGGCATCTGGGAAACCGCAGCGCAGTGGCCTTTGGGTACCTACAACGTCTCTGTCATTCAAAAAATCGCCGACAACGCCAGCGGCTGGATCGACTCGCTGCCGCTGACCTTCGAAGTAAAAAATATCCTCCCCGATGTCAGTGATGTGCAATTCACCAACGACTACCAACCGACCTTCAGCGGCAAAGGCTTTAACGGCGCCACGGTGAATCCACGCAGGCCCAATAGCGGAGATCTCGAAGCGCCAGCAGTGGAGGTTGCTGGCGGGCGGTGGTCCACCCAGGCTTCGAGCGTTTGGGGACCCTCGTTCGAACGTGAAGTACACATAAAGCAATTTCTCGACGGGCACCAGTCGCCAAACTGGTTTGTCCTCAAAGTCACCATCCCGCCGCAGGCCCCTGGCTTGAACGAGCCTGAAGATGACGGACTTTCACCCAGGTTCAGCGGCACGTGCTGGCCGGGTGCAACCGTGAACATTGAGTACAGCGACGAAACTGGCATTGTGCACAAGGGCATCGTCAGTGCTGGCACATGGCAGTTCAGGCGCGACAAAGAATTTGCCCTGGATATCACACATACCGTCACGGTAACCCAAGTCGCCGCGCAGCAAACTTCGCAGCCGACGTCCACGACCTTCATAGTCAGGAGAGCGATGGTCACGCCAGTGATTACCCAGCCGCCGGACGGCTCGGAAGTCGGTCGTGCTGTAACGGTCGAGGGCACGATGGGTATGGTGGGCGCCACTTTGCAACTGCGCGACAAGCAGTTTGATCGTCCCTTGGGCGATCCGAAAATATTGAGCCAGGATGGCGACTGGTCGATTGACCTGAGTCTCGAGCAATTCAGGCTCTACACCTTTGACGCCCAGCAGACACTGGACGGTCGACCGTCGCTACACAGTGACGAGCATGAATTGACGGTGGTGCTGCTGCCGCCAGAATTTCTCCAGCCGATACAACACGGCAAGTTGCCACGAACCGCGTTGCTCAAGGGTACGGGCATGAGGGGCGGGGTTGTCGACGTCTGTCTGCAAGGGCTTGCCGAACCTCTGCTCAGTGATGTCATTGTGGATTGGGCGGGCAATTGGCAAGCCGAAGTGACGTTGCCGGTGGGCAGCAAAACGATCTGGGCCCGGCAGAGGTTCATGGATGAAAGCGGCAAACTGCAGGAGTCGAAAGACAGCGAGCCGCTGCACTTTGACATTGTGCCAGCGGCACCCTTCATTGAAACCCCGATCGAGGGCGATGCCATCGGGCAGCAGGTGGTGGTGTGCGGTTTTGGCGTGCCGGGCGATACGGTTACGGTGACCCTGGTCGGTGCCGCGCGTTCCGAGCCGGCAAGCGCCGTCGTGCAGGAAAATCGCACCTGGTCAGTGATGCTCGATGCAAGTCTGCTCGGCGGGGGGCTTTACCGGCTCGAGGCAGTCGCATCTCTGGACGAGTTCGAATCATTTGAAACCCTGCGCTCGGTCTTTCTGGGTACTTTCCGACCTGTGCTCGACGGGCCTGCAGCCGGACGCTGGGTCAGTCATCCAGTGCAGTTCAGCGGCAAGGGCCGTCCGGGCGTGGGCGCCATCGTGAGTTGGTACAACCCGGATGTTCAGTGGCTGGCTCAGGTACCCGTGGTCGATGAGCACTGGCGCGGGGCGGCGACAAGGGCACTGCCTCTGGCGGGCAACTGGTACCGATTCCGGCAGACGCTGACTGACGCGGCGGATGACGCAACGATGTCCGATTGGGCTGACAGCGCGCGTTTTGAAGTCGAAGCTGCGCGCTTGCCCCACGCCGACTCCTGAAATCCAGCTTCCGACGAACGGCTATCAAAACTGTCAGAACTGACAGTGGACTTGACGGCGTTCGAAGCGCTCAATCGTACTCACTGAATGTGCAGCCTGACGAAGGACGTCAGGTTGCGCGGGCCAGTTGTCGCCTAAAGGAATCTGATCATGGTTGATTCGCGCCGTCCCGCCCTGCAACTGTTCGATGAGTTGTTCAGCGAGGAGCAACGAGCACAGAACGTCGGACTGCAGAACCTCGAGACATACCTGCAAAACGGTGGATCAATTTATCCACTGGTTGAAAGGGGTGTTCAATGCATGGTCCAAGAGCATCAGCTCAGCGTTGAGCAAGCGCAACAATATTGGCGCGGCGCCAATAGCATAGCCACGTCTCAGCGGCGCCAATTTATCGAGCAGACGCTGCGGGGCACCAGGCCCGCGCCAAAGCGCAGCTCCAGCGGTTTGTTATCGATCGTGGACGGTCCCAATTATCACGCTCTGATCGGTACCGATTTTTCCGCGTTGTGCCCGCCAGATGCACTGGAGTCCATCTGGTCGCCAGTGGCGTATCTGATCGACTTGTTGCGCTGGGTTCGTGACCGTCTGGAGGGTATCAGAGAGGAAGACGATTTCTCGCTGCATAACCGGCGCACAGATCTCTTGGCACTGAAGGTCGACTTCAATGCGGTTTATCAATCGATCTCTTCTGTGGACATCATCGTTGAGGTGCTGGAGAAATTCATCGCGGCGCAAACGGATATCGAATCCATCGAAGACGCGCTGATCGCAGCCCGCTACCCCAATGGTCTGCCTTATTACCAGCATTGGGTCACAATTGATGGTATCGCGCAGTTTCATGACTTGTCGGTGGGCGACTTCGAGCACCGGGTCGACCTGGCTTATCCCTATTTTCTGCAAGCCAATGCTCGAGGTGCCAATACTGCACAGGGTTTCGCCCATGCCTCGCGGCTTGGCCCTTATCAGCGCCAGTTGCTGACCGAACCGCGTGCGGATTTCGCCCTTCGCGAAGATTTTTTTGCGCACAACTTTGGTACCTATACCGAGATGTATTCGAATCTCAATCAGGTGGAGTTTTTCGGTCAGCGCACCAAGCTCGACAGCCGACAGATCGAGGCTCTTCTGTCGATTGGCGACTTTGCTCCCGTGCGCTCGGCCAATGTGACCTACCCGGATGAAACGCCCAAGCAGCCTGAAAGCGAGCGCTCGGGTTCGGTTTACATCAATGACGGTACTGCGCCGGCGGTGGGTTTCGATCCTGCAACCAAGCCTCGCATTCGAATGACGGCAAACCCCGACGAACTCATCGGGTTCAACCGCTATACCCGGATGAATCAGATGGTGCGTCTGGCCAACTGGACAGGATTGCCGTTCGAACAGGTGGACGCAGTGTTGACATCGGTCATCCGGGCAACAGGGCGCGGCAATTCAACGAAAGGTCACAGCAACGAGATGAACATCTCCAGTGGCGCGGTTCATGCGCTTGGGTTGTTCCAGACGTTGCGCGAGCGCTACGAATGCACCGCCGCGGACTTTGCTGTGTTTGTGGGTGAGCTGTCGGTTTATGGCCGCGGTGAAGCGCTCTCGCAATTCGATCAGGTGTTCAATTTTCAAACCGGTTATCGCGAGCCTTTCAAGCTCGACAACGATGAGTTTGCGGTGGCGCCGATACCGGGCGTGGTGGATCTGACGATCAGCCAGCTCTGCAGTGGTCTGGCGATTGATCCGCAGACTTATTACGTGCTGGCGAACGCTGTGGCCAAGGCTCATGGCTTTACCGACAAATTGAAGCGCAACGCAGCGATCATCTCGAGCTTCTACCGTTTGGTGAGGCTGGCCCGGCTGTTGAACATCACTCCGGTTGAAGGCGTGCTGATGCTATCGATCCTGGGCGGCGATGACTGGGTCAATGGCTTGGCCGGTACTCCTGTCATCCACGATGTACCGGACGGTTCACCGGATGCGCTGGAACTGATCGAGGCTATGCAAAGTTGCGTGCAGTGGTGCGCGCAAAACAATCTGCCGGTGTTGTGGGTGTTGCAGCATGCGGTCGCTGCGCCAGCGGCTCAGGATCCATCCGAACAGGATGAGCAGTTTTTCGAGCAGGTTCGCAATTTGCTGCCGACTGCACAGTTGTCCAATAGTACGTTTCTCATGGCAGGCGTTCCGGCAGCCGGGGCCGCGGACTGGATCGAATTTCTCGCGACATCCGCCGACAGCCTGGGGCCGATAACCGACGGGCATGGTTTGATCCTGCCTCCGGAGGGAAGCGCTGAGATGTATCTGGCCTCCGTCCATAAAAAAATCGCCTGGGCGGTCGACAGCGCCTTGGGTGAGATCGAGCCAGCGTTGCGGCAGAGCATCATCGACAGCATGGTCAGCGCGTTTTTACAGATGCGCGATGCGCAGACTTCGCTGGTCAAGGAGACGCTGGCGGCATACGCCGGCGTTGGCGTGGATCAGGCATTGCCGGTCCTGAACTGGGCAGACGTCACGGTGCATCAGTTACTGCTGCATGTGCTGGAGCAAGCGGATGCGGGGAGCGAAGGGGGCGGCCGAACTCGCCCCCGAGTTGCCGACACATCATTCGATCTACTGGCTGAAGTTCGCCGGCGCAGTGAGGTGGTGTCGACCCTGGGGTTAAGCGCGGCGCTGTTGCAGGATTATCTGGATAGCGGCTACAAGGACTGGCTGGTTCAGGACGACAAGCATGCGTTGACGGTGCGCACGCTTTATTACCTGACCATGCTCACTCGCGCTTTTGCCCTCGCCTCAGCCTCGAGCGGCCAACCGCCACAGAAGCTGTTGGACTACCTGCGCCAGGTCAACGCATTGCCGGATGTCACCGGAGATGCGAGATGGCTGGCACAACAGGCGGCGGCGATCAAACTGGCCGATTTTTTTGGCTGGAGCGTTCAGGAAGTGCGCGAATGTGTGAGCCGCATCGATCCCGACCTGAAGGTGTTGAAAAACCTTCCCCAGCTCGATTTGTTGATGCGCGTGCTGGCGCTGTCCACCGAGAGCGGCATGGATGCGTTAACGATTTTTCTCATTGGTAATCTGCCCGAAACCGTCGACAAAAAATCCTATGCCGATGCCGCCGAACATGCCCTGCTCGGCGAGTCCGATACTCGTGCCCCGATCGTGCATGTTCCAGGCGACGTCAAAGGGCTGGTCACAATCACGTGCGAAGTGGTGGATGACAGCACCGTCGTGGCTAACAAGCCAGACGAAAAAGTCACTTATAAAGTGACCCTCAAAGACGCCAATGGAAAGTCGCTGAGTGGCGTCAATGTTTATTGGCGCGCGACATTGGGCACCATTGAATACAAGGCGACGGGAACGGACGGAACACTTTTGGCCGAGTTTATCCCCGGCAAGGTCATGGGCCGCGACACGCCACTGCTTTGGTTGGATTTGTTCGAGCCGCAATACGCCCCTCCCATAGAAGTCACCGCCGACTTCAGTACGTTGTCGTTCCCTATTGCAGAACTTTCACCTACGCCTTTGGAAACAGTGAAACACGGTCATGAAGTAGAACTGTATGCGGTGCTGGAGGACAACTACGGAAACCGCGGACAAAACTCGCTCGTGGAGTGGTTCGGCAAGAACGTTCCGCCCGCGAAGATGGATGCCGTCACCATTCGGCCGGCGCAGGGGTTCACAGATCAGCAGGGGCTTACCCGGGTTTTTGTCTCAAGCAAGACGGGCGGCACATTCGTGTTCAGCGTTCGCTCTCAGTCTGGGGAAAACGAAAGAATATTCCCCCATGCCATTACCTTTGCCAGGGAGTAGCGGCAGGGCGTTGCGTACTGCCTGGCGAACGTTTTTCCCCGGGCCATATTCCAAGGAGCAAGATCATGGCACTGAGTAATATTGGCGGGCTGCTGGAAAAACGTCGCTCGGCACTTCTTGAGTACTGCATCGGTCAAGTGGCCAATGATAAATACCCTTTTCTGAAAACACCTGAAGACTTGTTTGAATTGCTGCGCATGGATCCTCTGGATACTTATCAGGTCAAGAGTTCCAGAGTTGCCGAAGCGATAAGTTGTGTGCAGCAGTACATCCATGCGGTGTATCGAAAGCTGGAACCAGGATTCCGGGATCACGAGTTCGACAAGCGTCATCTGCGCGAATGGGAGATTTTCAGCAATTATCCCGACTGGACCGTGCCCCACCAGATTTCATGCTATGCGGAAAACTTCATCGTTCCATCGGTGCGATTGCGCAAAACCAGTCTGTTCAAGAATCTGGAAAACAACCTGAACCAGGCCCGTCTGGACAAAGATACCGTGCAGGCGGCGCTGCAGGATTATTTGCAGGCATTCGAACAAGTCTGCGATCTCGATGTGATCAGCTGTTTCATGGACGGCGTGACACCGGCCAAAGCTGATTACTACTTTCTGGGGCGGCAGCGGGTGCAGCCGTTTCAGTATTTCTGGCGTAAGGCCGAGATCGAACTGGGCGCAACCAGCGTTTCAGTCAATCCGGCGGTCTGGAGTGAATGGCAAGCCTTGGAAATCCCGACCGCCGATCAGGTGCTGGATATCCGCCCGGTGTTCTGGAATGGCCGGTTGTGTGTGGTCTGGGCCGAATGGCGGGACGCGGTAGTCGCTAGCGCAGCGGAGTCGCTCAGCCCGAGCAAACTGGTGATCAATCTGGCATTCATGAAGCAGAACGGGCAGTGGTCTGCGCCGTTGTGTGTGCACAGTTCAGAACACAAGGACGAGGGTTTGGCGAGCTCCAGACTGATTGCGACGGTGCAGGTCGATTATCTGAATCCGAAGGGCAAGTTGGGGATTTTACTGACGGGCAACCTATCTTCGCCATCCGGCAGTCTGCGGGTGCATGGTGTCTACGACGTTCTGATGCGCCCCCTTCTGGACGGTGGCGCATGGCTGGATCTGGCGCTTGAGGAGCGATTTGTCAGCAACGATACGGTTCAGCACCCACTGAACAGTCAGGTGACTGTTGTCACTCGCATACAGACCCATGGTTCCCTGACGCCCTATCTCGACCTGCACGTTATGGCAACGCGCGCGGATGACAAAGATGTGCTGACGGTGCAGGGTTTTTGCAGCCCCACGGGCCTGGACAGCGCTCGGTTGAAAATGGAGCTGCAAATTGCAGGTCTGCCTTCTGATAGTGACCCGCCGCCGATCCTCGAAGAACAGGATGCAGGCGGGGGCTGGGTAACTCAGTCGTGGACTTCCTCGCGGACGAAAGGCACCTGGCCCACGCCAGTCATTTTTTCATTCGCCTCTCCCACTTCCCCGACAGGACAGAAAGAGTTCGACCTGACGATTGTCGATCTCATGGATTTCGTCCCGCCAGCTCTGCACAAGAACAGTACCGACGGGGCACAGTTTCTTTCATTCAATCAAACTGGACTGGCGTTGAAATTCATTCGGCTCAATTCCTTGTTTGGCTCGGAACTGGTGAGATGCTCGAATATTTCCGTGGACGCCGTGCTGGACTGGTCCAACCAGTTCATTCGCGAGCCGTCGCCGATCGGCGCAGAGTTCGTTGAACCACCCAATGGTGCCTTCGACGGTGCCAATGGTCTGAACTTCTGGGAGCTGTTTTTTCACCTGCCGCATTTGATCGCCACCCGGTTGCGCGACGAAGAACGCTTTCAGGAAGCGCAGAGCTGGCTGCATTACGTATTCGATCCACAGGCCACCGCAGATCCGGCCAATCCGCCGGTTCCGATCGCGAACCCGAAACCGGCGTATTGGCGTTGCCGGCCTCTGGATATCGCAACAGCGCCGGGCAATCCAGGGTGGGAAATTCAGAATCCCCTCGATCCGGATGCCATTGGCTATGCCGCACCCGCACATTTTCAGATCCTGATGTTCACCGACTACGTAGAAAACCTGATGGCGTGGGGCGATTGGTATTACCGACAATTGACCCGTGACAGTCTGGTGGCCGCCAAGCTTTGCTATGTCCAGGCCGGGTTTCTGATGGGCAAGGCGCCCACCGCCGACACCGCGACTCGTTGGCAGACCGACACCGTGGAAAACCTCTTGGACAATTGCGAATCGCGACCCCTGCTTGAAGCGCTTGAAAAAACGCTGGATTTCAACCTGGCAGATTACCCGATCGCTTCCGACACCCCGCCGATCCTGGGTTTGTTGGCCTGCGAACCTTTCAGAATTCCGATCAATCAATCGCTGCTCGACCTGTTCGCAAAGCCGCAGCAACGCCTTGATAACCTGCGCAACAATCTCACGATCGATGGCAAACCGCTGGACGTGTTGCTGTTCAGCCCGATGACCGATCCCAGGCAATTGCTCCGCGATCTGGCCGCTGGTAGCGCGGCCGGGCCCAGACCGATGGGCGGGCGCCTGGTGGTCAATGCGTATCGCTGGCGGGTCACGTTCGAAGTCGCGTTGCGCGGGGTACAGAGCCTGCGGGATTTCGGCAGTCTGGTGCTGCGTCTGCTCGAGCAACGCGACCGTGCCGAGCAGGAAGAATCGCAGCAGAACCATTTGCTCGAGCTGGGTCGCTATGCCGAAACGGTACAGGAACAATCCATCGCCCAATTGGAGGCGAATGTCACAGCGCTGAAGCAGAGTCGGGCAATGGCGCAGGACCGGGCCGACGCCTATGCAATGCGTTACAGCGAAAACGTTTCGCCGATCGAGTATCAGGTCATGGCCAGTCTGCAGCAGTCGAAGACATCAGCACTGCAGGCCAAAGTTGTCAGGGTGGCAGGGGGCGTCATCGCGGCGTTGCCAAAAATCTATGGTACTTCCAACGGTGGCTTCAAACCCGAACACACTTTCGATGCGGTGGCTTTCGGCCTGGAGGTTTCTTCGTCATTGCTGCAAATCGACGCCGACCGACAGGCCACCACTGAAGGTTATCGCCGTCGCCGCAGTGAGTGGGCGCTGCAACGCGATCAGGCGCTGGCGGAGGTGGGCGCAATCGATGCGCAGATCGAAGCGCAAAGCCATGCGGTCAGCGCGGCGAGGTCCAGCCTTGAACAGACGCTCAGGGCCAACAGCCAAGCGTTGACCATGTACAACTTCCTTAAAAAACGCGCGAGCAATGCCGAGCTGTTCGGCTGGATGCTTGGCCAGCTCAAGGCTCTGCACTATCAGGCGTACGACGCAGTCGTCAGCCTGTGCCTTAGTGCTCAGGCTTCACTGGCTGCCGAAACCGGGGATTATGATGCCCCCGTCCCTTTGCCTCAGGCCTGGCTCGATCACCGTTATGGTCTGGGCTCGGGTGAACAACTGCATATGTACCTGCTGGACCAGGAGCGCAGGCGCTTGCAAAGCTACGAGCGGCGGCCGGAACTGATCAAAACCATTTCCTTGCGGCAGTTGTTCGACGACAGAATCGAGCCTCAAGAGGGCATAACCAGCTGGGCAGATGCACACGCGCAATTGATGGCAACAGGTGTGTTGGAGTTCAGACTGACCCAGTTGTTGTTCGACCGTGATCATCCTGGCCATTTCTGCCGGCAGATCAGTTCGGTGGAAGTCGATCTGCCTGTGCTGGCCGGTCCCTACGAGGATGTGCGGGCAACGTTGCTGCAGATCAGTAGCGTGACCGCGACCCGACCGACCACACAGTCTGTGCAGTATTTGCATAAGCCCACCGCAATCGCACCTGGCGATCTGCTGTTCAACCTGCGCAGCGGTCAGCAGATCGTTTTGTCGGTCGGGCTTGGCGATAATGGCCAGACCCACCAGAAACCCGACGAAGGATTGCTCAACCCGTTTGAATACACGGGTGCCGTTTCCCATTGGCGGCTGAGTTTTCCTCGCCCGCTTAATCAGCCGCAAGCTGCAATGCTCAAATCCTTGACCAATATCATTCTTCGCGTGCGGTACTCCATCAAGGCCGGCGAGCCGACGTACGTCCAAAAGGTCACAGACCTGGTGACCGAGGCTGAAAACACCTACCTGGCGCGCCAACGCAACGGAGCCAGCGATCATGAATGAGCCCGTCGTGCAAAAAAATGAAAGCCTGCTGCTCAATGGTGACTTCAATGATCGGCTCAAAGAGTGGCGTACCAGCGGTAGGGTTGGCCTGGCGAGCGAGTTCTATGATGGCGAGTTAGTCAATTTCATGGAGGTCGGTGTCGGGGCTTCGGCCACACAGGAAGTCAAAGCTCCCAAAACCCCCGGTGCACAAGCCGGTTACGAACTGACGTTTCTATGTGAACTGCGGCCCGGCGTTTCATGGTCGGGCGAATCGGGCTGGTTGCACATCCGCAAGCGCGGTGAAGTGTTGATGAGCATCGAGCTCACGGCGCAAGAAGGTCGGAATCCGGAGCTCGAAAACGCCCGACGGCTGGCGGGACAGCCGCTTGAATTCAAGCCGCGCGCGTATCAACGGTCGCTGGATCAATTGGAATTCGTCAGCGATGACGCATTGAGCTTCGAGGTCAGCGGTGTCCCTGACAACACGGGCGACAATCGTTCGGCAATCTGCATCACTCGAATCGACCTGCAACTGAAGCTTGAACCGCTGCAACTGCAGACGGTGCGACTGGATAGCGAAGATCTGCCACCAGGCCAGACGTTATACCTTTGCCTGGGCGCTTCCCTTGGCGATGACCCGGACGACTCTCTGTTCATTCCCCACGGCCTGTCTTTTATTCCGGCAGACGGCAGCGCCTGGCTGGATACGAATATCGCATTGATCATTCACGGCAACCCGATGGAGTCAGTCAAGGCGACCCCCGACTGGGGCGCCTATCAACCGCTATTGTCGCAGTGGTCGCTCGATTGCCCGGATATGGGGGAGGAAAAGGCTCATGACTTCACGATAAGTCTGGTGAACCAGTACAACGCCGAGCCTTACACGATTGACGTGTCGTTGGGGCATCACCGATTAGCGCTTCGCGAAGTACAGAGCGCGGCTTATTACCCTGTCCTGGATTGTGCGCAAAGCGTCCGTTTGGGTGTGCAGGTTCTCTCGTACTACACCGGCCAGGCGATTGATGGCCGGGAAGTCAGGTGGACGACTGCCGGGCAAGGTGTGCTGGGCACCGGCACTACCGATGAACAAGGCTTGGTCTACTTCGATTTCGTTCCTGAGCAAGCAGGCGATTTCATTCTCACAGCTTCGGTCGACAGTCCTTATTACCCAAGTGGCGAGGTGACTCTCGAGTTTTCGGTCACGGTGCTGGCGACCGATCCCTGGATGGACTTGCGTTGCGTTGTCGAAGGGCAGGTAACCCAGTGGAGCGCGACCGGTTATCCCAATCGCGGCACTGATTACCCCTTCATTGTGCGCTTGCCCGCCGACAGCCCTTTGCTGGCGACTGATCTATCGCTGCACTGGAGCGGCGTCGGGCATGAAGAGCTGAAGGTCACGGTCAACCCGCCACTCCAGCAACCGGTCGCTTTCGATGGGGACGATAGTCTCTGGACGCTGGCCTGCGAGGACTGGCTGGACGGTCGCTTCGAACTGTCATTGGTCTGCTCGAAGCTGTTACTGCCATCGCCGCGTAAACCCATGTCGCTGGCGCGCAACAAGGTCAGGATCGCTGACACGCGCGGCCCGAATATTACACCGGTTGTCGAGGACTCCGAAAAGACGTTGATGCGGGTGCAGGTGGTGCATGTCACTGACAAAGGTGCCGGTGAGCCAGTGATTGATGCAATCGTCGACTGGCAAACCCCCGAGGGCATTGTCGAGTCTCGTACCGGCAGTGGGGGCTGGGCCAGCCTGTATTACCGACCGTTGACGGCTTTGAGCAACGAGACGATTACCGCCAGTGTGAGTGCCTACGAAGGCGGGCCGGCAGATGAACACTCATTTTCGGTCACGGCGTTTGCACGAGACGAATGGAAGGACAAGGTCAGCATCACGTTTGATGCCGTTCCGATTGCCCATGACGGAATCGCATGCAAGCGCGGCCAGAGGCATATCCTGACGGTCCGGGCATTAGCGGGCAGCCCGTTGATTGGCGAGGCAATTACGCTCGGATGGCGGAACGAAAATCCAGAGAACGGTCTGGCGGTGAGCGACCTTGACGTACCGAGAATATTGCGCGAAGGGGAAGATCTGAGTTGGTTGTTCAGCTCTGATCGTATCGAAAGTACCAGCAGTATTTTCGAGGTGAGTTTGCGCACCGACACTCTCACGAACAAGGATTTTTCTTGCCGACTGTTATCACCTGACCTCCATGAAGAAATGACCGTGGTCCTGGATCAGATGACCGATCTCAGGGGCCAGCCACTCTTTCCGTGTATCGGTGCTATACATCGCTATATCTTCCGCACCAATGCGCTAAGCCCTTTAGTGGGTATTGCCATGGATCTGGTATGGAGTGGAAGCCCGGCGGCAGAGCTCGGAATCGAATTGAGTCCACCCCGCGGAAGCGAAAATTTTGTGGATGACAGCGGGTTTATCTGGACGCTGGACTGTTCAAAAAGTACCAAACCCGGTGTCTTCGCACTTCGGTTCGTTATCGATACCCATGGTTTCAGCGACATCAATACGATGACCCTGGGCCACAATAAAATCACTATCGAAGACGCCCGTGCATCTGCGGTGGATCCGGTCATTGGGCAGGATCCTGCGTGGATGTGGCTGAAGGTACGCTCCCCTTATCGTCCCGACCTCGCTCTGGATCAAGTGCCTGTTCAATGGACAGGCGACGGCAGCACCGAAGAGCACAGGACGGCTGCCGACGGCTGGAGTGGTTTTCCCTTTGCGCCATCCACCGCAGGTGAGCATGTGGTGACAGCGGCGGTTATCAGCCCTTATGACCGTTTTGAAGAGCGCCGAACCATGAAGGTTCTAGCGCTGGAAGGGGATCCCTGGGCCGGATTTGAATACAGTTTCGACTCCCAACCGTTTCAGCCACTGGGTCAAAGCGCTGAATTCCCTCGGCGCAAGGGGCAGCACCAATTGCGCGTGAGTGCCCCGGCGGGCAGCGCGTTGTTTGACCAGCACCTGACGCTGGGCATGACCGGCACCGGGCCGACGGAATTGGGCATGCGCTTCGAGGAGCCACGTCTGGGTGACCCCAGGCTTTTCTCGAGCGCCGGAATGACCTATCGGTTCAACGCGGGCGACATCAAGGACGGGCGTTTCGGCCTGCGCTTTTCCTCGGCGCGGTTGGCCAGGCTTTCTCCGGTTATTGCAATGTCGCTGGGGCAAGGCGCGCAGGTGGTAAAAATTGCGGATCGTTCGCGCAGCAGTCAGACGCTGTTTTGGGGCGAGGCTGTATCTGAGCAGATCACCATTGTGTCGGGCATCAGTGGCAGACCAATGGTGGGGATGAAGGTTGTCTGGTGCAGTCCGGACCTTGGTGAGGTGACCACCACTACCAACTTCTACGGTGAAGCGCGGATACGGTTTGTGCCGACAACACCGGGTGCGGCGCAACTGACCGCTACGGTGGGCGATGCGCTGTATTCGGAATCGATTTCTTTACCGTTTGTTCTGCACGAGCCCCGGGAGATCAAGGAACTGATCAGCGCTGATCCGAGCGGGTATCCGGGGCAGGTGATGACCGCGCAAGTCCTGGTCGTTTCAGCCAGTACCGCGCAACCCTTGGCCAATGTCGAAGTGATGTGGGAGTACGACCGCACCTCGTTGCCGACAACCCTGACGGATGCCGAGGGCAAGGCAACGGCGCGCATTGTCTTGGGAGGAGCAGGCGAGGCTGCATTGCGGGCGTCGGTAAAGGGTGGTTTGGCTGGCTGGGTGGTAAAAACGCTCTGGTTAACCGTCACTGAGTGTCCAGCAGCGGTGGAATCCGTTGTTGCGTCGCCTAATCCGGTTCCCTTGCAGACCTACGTCTCCATGACCGCGCTGATTGTGGCCAAGGAGGGGCGAGAGCCCATGCCCAGACGGAAAATCCTTGTTTCCACTAATGGAGCACCGTTCACTGATTCGTTTACCGATCACAGAGGGCGATACCAGACTCACTGGCGGCCGATGAACCTTACGGAGCAGATTTCGCTGGTCGTCAAAGTAGAAAACAGCGACGGCACTTCGGACAGCGGCGCTGTGTATGTTGCAGTCACCAACTGATCGAATCTGTCAGATCGCAGCGGTCTTTTTCCAGCTCATGTAACTTGTCACCAGTCCGGCCCCCAGCTCGGCGGGCCGAACATCCATCACTGCAACGCCATGAGCAGTCAGCCGCTCATGGAGTTGCGAGCGGGCATTGAGAAAATCGATGGTGCCGCAGTAGGCGAGTGCCTCGGGCAACGTTTGCACCGTGGTCTGGCGCAATGTATCCAACGCCTGTTCACGCAGGCTCGCCACCAGCACCCGATGTTGCGCGCTCAGACGTTTGACTGCGGCCAGCAGTTGCTCGTCTTCATCGCGCAAATTGGTTACCAGCACTACCAGCGCCCTACGCTTTTGGCGGGCCAATAGCTGGTTGGCGGCAGCCTGATAATCGGCGGGGCGCTGAGTGCTCTCGAGGTCATAAACAGCGTTGAGCAAGATATTCAGTTGGCCGCTGCCTTTGACCGGCGCGACATGGCGCGGCTTATCACCGGCAAAGGTACTCATGCCCACCGCATCCCCTTGGCGCAACGCCACATAACTGAGTAACAGGCAGGCATTGAGCGCGTGATCGAAGTGCGACAGCTCACCGTCCTGGCTGCGCATCTGCCGGCCGCAGTCGAGCATGAAAATGATCTGCTGATCTCTTTCGTCTTCGTACTCGCGGGCAATCGGTGTGCGCTGGCGGGCGGTGGCTTTCCAGTCGATCTGGCGCAGGCTGTCGCCCTCGCGAAATTCGCGCAACTGATGGAATTCCTGACCCTGACCGCGACGTTGTCGCTGGCGCACGCCGAGCTGGCTGAGCCAGTTGTCGACGGCGCGCAACTCGCCGCCGTAAAGCCGGGCGAAGTCCGGGAAGACGCGGGTCTCGTCGCGGACGCTGAGCAGGCGTTTGCCGGACCATAATCCCAAAGGGCTGGGCAGGTTGACTTCGCACTGTTCGAAGCTGAAATGCCCGCGTTCGAGAGGACGCAGACGGTAGCTGATCTGGCTGACATGGCCGGGTTGAAGCTCGACAAGCATCGGCAGATGTTCAAACGCCAGACCGTCGGGAACGTGGTCGAAGAGTCCAATGGCCAGTGGCTCGGCAAATTCATGGGCCACCTCCAGCTTCACCTCCGCCCAGCGCCCCAATGCCAGGCTGCCGGGCATCTGTCGCTTGATGCGCGGCGAGGGCAGGCGTCTGAGGCGCACAGCGTCGATCACCGCCAAGGCCAGCAGCGCCAGGAGCAAACCCCAGTTGATCGAAATCAGGCTGGACGGGAGGTCGATCTGCAACGCCTGCAACGCGCCGAGCACGATACTGATAACCACCAGCAGGGCCAGCCAGATCAGCAGCAGCCGAGACGGTTTCACAGGCGCGGCGCCGGCACTTGATCGAGCAATTGCGTGAGCACCTGATCGACCTGCAGGCCTTCGATATCCAGCTCCGGCGCGATGCGCACGCGATGACGCAACACCGCCAGCGCGCAGCCTTTGATGTCATCCGGGATTACAAACTCGCCGCCGCGCAACAACGCCCGGGCACGGGCACAGCGAACCAATGCAATCGAGGCGCGTGGCCCGGCGCCGAGGGTCAGCCCCGGCCAGGTGCGCGTGCTGCGCGCCAGGCGCACGGCGTAATCGAGGACCTGATCGTCCAGCGGCAAATCACTGGCGATGCGCTGCAAGGCTTGAACATCCTTGGCTTGCAACACCGTGCGCAGCGGTTGCACATCGAGCATGTCGGCGCGGGTCGAACGACAGACCTGACGGACCATGTTCAGCTCCTGATCGGCGTCGGGGTAATCCATACGCACCTTGAGCATGAAGCGGTCAAGCTCGGCTTCCGGCAGTGGATAGGTGCCTTCCTGTTCGATCGGATTCTGCGTCGCCAGCACCATGAACGGTTGCGCGATGGGCAGGGCGCGTCCTTCGAGCGTCACCTGGCGCTCCTGCATGGCTTCGAGCAGCGCTGCCTGGGTTTTCGCCGGCGCGCGGTTGATCTCGTCGGCCAGCAGCAGGTTGGTGAACAGCGGGCCTTTGCGCAGCTTGAACTGCTCGGTCTGCAAGTCATACACGGCGTGACCGGTGACGTCGCTGGGCATCAGATCAGGGGTGAACTGGATGCGCGCGAACTCGCCGCCGAAGCATCGCGCCAGTGCCCGCACCAGCAAGGTTTTGCCCAGGCCGGGCACGCCTTCAAGCAGCACGTGGCCGCCGGCAATCAGCGCGGTCAGGACAGCGTCGACCACCGCATCCTGGCCAATCAGCGCCTTGTTCAATTCGTTGCGCACCGCTTGCGCCAACTGGCTGGCACGCTGGCGCTGCTGGGCGGCGTGCGTCGCGCTGCCGGGCTCGATCTGTTCAGTCATAACGCGTTCCTCAAAGTTTGCAGATGAGCGACCTGACGGCTGAATTCGGCGCTGGACAAACGCTGCTTCGGTCGTGGGCTCAGGGCCTGGCTGATGGCGCGGGTGGGTTGCCGGGTCAGGCGCGATAACGCCAGCCATTGCTCGGCCACATTCAATTGATCGAAACCGGGATGGCGGCGGCGCGCGCGGCGCAGGATGTCTTGTTGCAAGGCTTGGAGCAGCGCCTGCTGGCCGTTGTGGCGCAGGAGGAAATCGGCGCTGGCGCGCAGATGCTCCAGCAGTTGGCGGCGACCCGCTGGCGCCGGCATTTGCACCGGGCCGTGACGCACGCCGGCCTGCCACAACCACAGGCCGATCAAGGCGAGCAGGGCGACGATGGCCTGCGGGAAGTAGCGCCAGAGCAACGTCCACAGACCATCGTGTGCAGTGTTGTAAACCAGCGTGACGTCGGTGTCGGCGCTTAGATACCAGAGCAGCCAGGCGTTGTCGTATTTGCCGATAGCCGGGGTTTTCCACAGCTCGGCATCGGTGACCACGGTGATCGTGCCGAGGCCGTACACCCGTTGCATCATGTGCGTGGCTTTGGCGCTGTTGGCCCAGGCTTGCGCGACATTGTTCGGGTCGTCGAGGTGGAAGTCGGTGTCGAAACCGGCGTAGGCCGGCGCGTCTTCATCTTCCAGATACAGTTTGGTCAGTTTCGGGAAGCGGTCCTTTTCCCCGTCCTCGGGAGGATCTTTCAAGTCCTTGCTCAGCGATTGGTGCAGTTGCACCTTGTCGAGCAGCAGATCATTACTTTGCCCGGTTTGCGCATCCCACAACGATTCGGCGACGAACACCAGACGTCCTCCGGCGCGAGTCCAGTTCAGCACCTGATCGACTTCACGCGGCGTCATCCGTGCGCGCTCGCCGAACAGCAACAAGGTGTGGCTGTGCGGATCGATCTGCGGCAGTACCGCCAGGGTCTCGGCGTGACTGACCGCGAGGCCGCGCTCGCGCAGGAACATTTCCGCCGCCAGATAAGGATTGGCTTGCGCGGCAGGCGAGGGGCCGTGATCGATGACTTCCTGATAAGGACGGGCTTTGAGGTAGAGGAACAGACTCATGCCGCCAAGCAGCAAAAGCGCCAGCGCAGCCAAAGTCCAACCTATGCGCCGGTTCAATGCCCGGACCCTTTGCTGAACAATTCACGCCAGCCGTTACACAGCTCTGCTTGCAGGTGCGCGGCTGGAAGTCGGTGCCCGTAGGCCATGTTCTGCCAGTGAACAGTGAGGTTGCGGCTGTAGGCGAGCAGGTCCGGGCGTTGCAATTGCTCGATGCGGTTGAGGATCTGGCTCTCGGTGTCGGCGGCTTTCAGCGTCAGGTCGAAATCATGCAACAGATGACTGAGCAGGCCGCGATAGAGCAGGCCCAGCGCGGCGCGAGGTTCGCTCAGCCACAATTGTTCGGCACTGGCGGCGATGTCATCGGGAAGGGTTTCACGGTTCAGATCCAGCCCGAAGACGTGTGGCGGCGCCGGTTGTTTGCTGCGCGAGGGCAGGTTCGGGCGACGACTGACGAAGGCCCGGAGAAATTCGCGATAACGCCAGACCAGCCAGCCCAGCGCGGCAATCAGCGCGCCCCACAACAGCACTTCAATCACGTTCGCCAAGGCATCAAGGTGTCGACCGTCGAGCCAACCGAGAAGGGTTTTCAGCCACTGCGGAGCCTCACCCGGTTGCGCGTCCTTGGCCGGGCTTGCCGGGTCGTCTCCGAAGCGATAGCGGGTGACGCTTTCCTTGTTCTTGAACGGCGGTTGTTCGAGCAGCGACTGGATGCTGTCGCGCGATGCCTGACTGGTCAGCGGCTGATTGAGCAACCGTGGAGCATCCGGCGTATCGCTGGCCCATACCGGTTGCAGGTTCGGCAGCAGCAGACACGCCGCCAGCAACACACCGAGCACGCTGTTGTTCAAACGCTGGCGCAAACGGCGGAAAACCAGCTCGATGTCCCAGGCTTCCAGTTGCGTGCGACGGTTCAGGTACAGGCTGAAGCCGCAGGCGACATACACCGGTCCCCAGGCCACCAGGATCAGCGCATAAAAAACGTTGGTCAGGTGCTCCAGCCAGCGCCAGTCCTGATCGGCGGCAAGCAGCAGCGATTGCCAGTCCCAGTCGGTTTCGATCTGCTGCGGCAAGAGCATGTAGAACAGCAGCATCAAGCCGATCCACAGTGCGGTTTCCAGATGCACGCCGATAATCGTCAGCCATTGCGCGGCGCCACCGTTGCGTTGCAGCAGCACCAGCAGACGTTGTTGTCTGGCCTCGCCGTCGAGCCCTTCGAGTTGCGTCACCGGCAGCACAAAGCTGCGACTCAGACTCAGCCGTCGCCAGGTCAGACTGGCCAGCAGTTGCGGCTTGAGCAGGCGCGGCCACTCGCGCAAGGCTTGTCTGAGGGTTGGCGTTTCACCGAAGAGCGCTTTGGAGAGGATGTACAGCGGCAGGCGTTCGTAGGCCGGTTTCAGCCACCAGAAAATGAACACCGCCAGCGATGGCGAATCCCACAGCAACAGGCTGAGCAGGGCGAACAGCGGCAGGGTGACGATCGCCCAACTGGTCATCAACAACCGCCGATGCTGCTGGCTCATCAACACGCCCAGGTCCATGGCTTCCCAGGTCGTGCGCGGGCGGATCACTACGCTGGCGTCACTCAGGCGCATGACGAATCCTTCCGGCAAATAGCAGATACACCGCGACGGTCAGCCACAGCGCGGCGCCGACGGCGTATTTGGTCAGCGGCGTGACACTGGTTTTCGACGACCAATAAGCCTCGATAAAGGCTGCGATCAACAGAAACAGCATGGCCCCACATACCAGCAACACGCTTTTGCGCGCGGCCAGACGCAGCGCCTCGCCCCATGTCAGACGTCCGGGGGCGATCAGTGCCCAGCCCAGCTTCAGGCCCGCCGCGCCGGCGAGGGCTATGGCGGTCAGTTCGAACGCACCGTGACCGATCACGAACGACCAGAAGGTCTGGCCGAAACCGATCTCGCTGAGATGCCCGGCCACCGCGCCGATGATCATGCCGTTGTAAAGCAGGAAAAAACCGCTGCCCACACCCATCAGCAAACCGCTGGCGAATGTCTGAAAGGCGATGCCCGTGTTGTGCATCACGTAATAGCCGAACATTACCCAGTCTTCGCTGGCCGCCCGTTCCGCCGAGCGGCCGAGGTGGCCGGCAACGGGGTCGTACATGCCTTGCATCTCGCGCACCTGTTCGGCCGGGATCAGGTTGTAGATCAGTTCCGGGAACAGATAAACCAGCACGCCAAAACCGATCAGGCTGCCGAAAAACAACAGGCTGGCGGCCGCAACGAAGCGCCATTGTTCGCGCACCAGTCGCGGGAAGTCGGCGAGGATAAAGCTGATGATTTGCGCCCCGAGCCGACTGCGATGCCGATAGAGCTGTTGATGGCCGCGCAGCACTTGTTGTTGCAATGAATCGATCAGAAAACTGCTGTAGCCGCGCGCCTGGGCCAGAGCCAGATGTTGGCAGAGACGCCGATAGGCCTTGGGGAAATCGCTGACTTGCGGCGTCTCCTTGCCTTGTTCGAGGCGTTCGAGCGCCACGGCGAAGCGCTCCCATTCGGCCTTGTGGCGACTTTCGAACAGGCTCTGCTTCATGGGGTCGGCCCCAACAGGCCGCGCGCGATGCCGTTGAGTTCAGACACGGCTTTGGGCGCAGAGATGTGCAGCGGCTGCGCCAGCAATGCCGCCAGCTCGTTGACCCGTGCGGGAGAGAGCTCGGCCTGACGCTCGGCGAAACCGAGTACCGCGCGTTGTTCGCTCAAGGTCAGCGGAACGGGGCTGCGGCGAGGTTCAGCGTCAGGCAGTTGCGGGCGGCTCAGCGGGCGTTCGCTGTAAACCACCAAGGTGCCGGCGGCAATGTCGCCGAGGCGTTTGAAGGTCGGGTGTTGCAGGCAACTGAGCGCACCGAGGAAATAGCCGAAGGGCAGTAGATCGACAAAGCGCAGCAGGTTGCGCAATAGCGAGGCCGACCAGCCGATCGGCGTGCCGTCATCGTGCACCACGCGCAAACCCAGCCATTGCTTACCCGGCGAACGGCCCTGACGCAGCACCTCGAACAGCACCATGTACCACCAACTGATGGCAAACAGCAGCAAGGAACCGAGGCCCATACCGAGCTTGCCGAGAAATGCCAGCGCGATAAACAGCACGCCGAGGATCAAGCCGCGAATGCCCAGATCGATGGCAAACGCCACGGCGCGCACCATCAGCCCAGCGGGGCGCAACGGCAGGTCGATGCCTTCCGGCGTTTCGACCTGATGGCGCGTATCCAGCGGTGCTTTCCTTCGCGGTGCTGTGGGCTCGAGCATGGGCTACCTGATGTTCGCCTGTTCGGGGGGCAAGTGCGCCTGATGCTAGCAGCCTCTCGGGTGTGGGAGCGAGCCTGCTCGCGAATGTGGTGGATCAGTCAGCCTATGTGCAACTGACGGAAAGCCTTCGCGAGCAGGCTCGCTCCCACAAGGGCAATGCATTCCAGTTGTAGGAATCTGGAGAAATTGCTGTTCGAGGGCGACCAGGCTGGCCGTGGCAACCCTGAAACGCCTAGACTTCGCCGATCTTCTGTTCAGGATTCGCCCGTGACTTCAATCTTCTGGTACGACTACGAAACCACTGGCATCAATCCGCGCAACGACCGACCGCTGCAGGTGGCCGGGATTCGCACCGACCATGCGCTCAACGAAATCGACGAGCCGGTCAATCTCTATTGCCAGCCCAGCGAGGACATCCTGCCGCACCCGGCGGCGTGCGCGATCACCGGCATCACCCCGGGCCAGCTCGCTGAAAAAGGCCTGAGCGAAGCCGACTTCATGACTCGCGTACATGCGCAACTGGCCGCACCGGGGACCTGTGGCGCCGGTTACAACACCTTGCGTTTCGACGACGAAATGACCCGCTACAGCCTGTATCGCAATTTCTTCGACCCCTATGCCCGTGAATGGCAGGGTGGCAACAGTCGCTGGGATCTGATTGATGTGGTGCGCGCCGCTTACGCATTGCGCCCCGATGGTCTGGTCTGGCCGACCGATGATGAAGGCCGCGTGACCCTCAAGCTCGAACGCCTCACAGCGGCTAACAATATCGATCACGGCCATGCCCACGAGGCGCTGTCGGATGTGCGCGCCACCATCGCGTTGGCGCGGCTGATTCGCGAGAAACAACCCAAGCTCTACGAGTGGCTGTTCCAGTTGCGCAGCAAACAGAAGGTGATGGATCAGATCCGCCTGTTGCAGCCACTGGTGCATGTGTCCGGGCGATTCTCGGCGGCGCGCAGTTATGTCGGCGTGGTGTTGCCGCTGGCCTGGCACCCGAAGAATCGAAACGCCTTGATCGTCTGTGATCTGCATCTTGATCCGCAGGGGTTGCTGGACCTCGATGCGCAAGCCTTGCGTCAGCGTCTTTATACCCGTCGCGATGAGTTGGCCGAAGGTGAGTTACCGGTACCGCTCAAGCTGATTCATATCAATCGTTGCCCGGTAGTGGCGCCGTTGGCGGTATTGCGCGAGCAAGACCAGCAGCGCCTTGGGCTGGACATGGCGCTTTATCATGAGCGGGCAGTGCGACTAACTGACGCACAACAAGTCTGGAAAGATAAAGTCGCGGCGATTTATGCCAGCGAAGACTTCGTTCCCAGCGAAGATCCCGAGCAGCAGTTGTACGATGGATTTATCGGTGATCGTGATCGTCGTTTATGCGAACAAGTTCGAACGGCGGATCCTGCGCAGTTGGCGCAAGAGCAGTGGCCTTTCGATGATGAACGTTTGCCTGAATTACTTTTTCGATATCGAGCACGCAACTTTCCGGACACCCTGGATGTGGCCGAGCAAGAGCGCTGGAAATTATTTTGTCAGCAACGCCTGACGCAACCTGAGGCCGGTGCGCCGAATACCGTGCAGTCATTTATCGAGGCGGCAGAGCAATGGTCGCTTAGTGCGTCACCGATGCAGCGAGAGGTGCTCAATGACTGGCAGAATTATGTCCAGGCATTACGCAAACGTTTGAATCTGTGAAATCGAACATGCCCGGACAATAAATTACGGGCATAAAAAAACGCCAGCGCTAGCTGGCGTTCTTTTGTTCGCGGATCGCTCTGCGAAGGCGTTGCGGCTTAGCCCAGCAGGGTCGCCCAGCCTTCAACCACGTCGCCGCCCCACTTGGCTTTCCACTCTTTCAGAGTCTTGTGGTTGCCACCTTTGGTTTCGATGACTTCACCGTTGTGCGGGTTTTTGTATTGCTTAACTTTGCGTGCACGCTTGGTGCCGGTAGTTTTCACTGCGCCGCCGCGTGGAGCCTTGGATTTGGCTTCTGGATCCAGCAGCGCGATGATGTCACGCAGGGACTTGGAGTATTCACCCATCAGCGTGCGCAGTTTGCCTTCGAATTCCAGTTCGGCTTGCAGTTTGTCGTCTTCGGACAGGTTCTTCAGACGGGCTTGCAGCTCTTTGATGGCTTCTTCGGTGGCGCGATATTCGTTGATCAAGGACATGAGTACTACCTTTTGTAGAATGCTGAATGACAGGGGACAGTGCCGCAATAATAGTCAGGCTGTTTCATCAAGTAAACATTTAGATCGGCTTTTTATTTAAATGAGTTACAGGAATTAGCCGCGCTTTGAATGTTCCGTTAAATAATGTGATGCAGTCAGCACAGATATTTACAGTTGTCTGACAAAAGCCCCGCTAAAGCGTCACTGTCTTGACGGAAGACCTGCGCCAGAAAGCCGTTTGACCATGCTTTGTCCCACCCGGCGCGTATGCGTACTGCAGTTTTCCTGCGCAGTCGCTAGAATGGCGGCCTTTGTGAAGTTCTGGAGTTTCCCCCTCATGCGCACTTTTCGGCTGGTGATCTCTTGCCCGGACCGCGTTGGCATCGTTGCCAAAGTCAGTAATTTTCTGGCCTCTCATAATGGCTGGATCACCGAAGCGAGCCACCACTCTGACAATCAAGTGGGCTGGTTCTTCATGCGTCACGAAATCCGTGCCGATTCGCTGCCGTTCGGTATTGAAGAGTTGCGCGAGAAGTTCGCGCCGATCGCCGAAGAGTTCTCGATGGACTGGCGCATCACCGACACCGAGCAGAAAAAACGCGTGGTGCTGATGGCCAGCCGCGAATCCCACTGTCTGGCCGACCTGCTGCACCGCTGGCACAGCGATGAACTGGATTGCGAAATCGCCTGCGTGATCTCCAACCATGACGACCTGCGCAGCATGGTCGAGTGGCACGGCATCCCTTACTACCACGTGCCGGTCAATCCGCAGGACAAGCAGCCAGCATTCGACGAAGTATCGAGGCTGGTCAAACAGCACGACGCCGAAGTGGTGGTGCTGGCGCGCTACATGCAGATCCTGCCGCCGGACATGTGCCGCGAATACGCGCACAAAGTCATCAATATTCACCACAGCTTCCTGCCATCGTTCGTCGGCGCCAAGCCGTATCATCAGGCGTCGCTGCGTGGTGTGAAGCTGATCGGCGCGACCTGCCACTATGTCACTGAAGAGCTGGACGCCGGCCCGATCATCGAGCAGGACGTGGTGCGTGTCAGCCACAGCGACAGCATCGAAGACATGGTGCGTTTCGGCCGTGACGTCGAGAAGATGGTGCTGGCCCGTGGTCTGCGTTATCACCTGGAAGACCGCGTGCTGGTGCACGGCAACAAGACGGTTGTGTTCTGATCGAGCACGACACGCTTGAAAAACCAGGGGCCTGGGCGTTGAATCGCTCAGGCCCTTGTCATTTGAGCCCGAGGAAAAGTCATGAGCGATCCGCTGGACAAAGCCACTTCCAAAGCGCCCGCCACTCTCGGCGAGGGTTGCCTGAGTCGTTACGACCCGGATGACATGAGCCCGGACGACGGCACCGAATTCCCCGGTGCCGCCGAGCTTTGGGAGCAGCTCCAGCAAGAGCAGGACGAACCTAAGAAGCCTGCCTGACGTTCATCAACTTCTTCAGCAACGGCTTGCCCAGCATCAACACGAACACCGGGCCGCCAACCAGCAGATAGAAGTAATACGTCACCACGCGCCAGATCAGGATCGCCGCCGCTGCGGTGGATTTGCCCACCATCGGCGCGAGCAGCGCAGCCGAGGTCAGCTCTGCCGCACCGGCACCGCCGGGTAACAGACTGAACTGGCCGGCGCCCAGCGAGAGCATCTGCACCAGAAAGCTCCACGCCCACTGCAAATCCGCGCCGAGCCCGCGCAGGGCCAGATACAGCACGCTGTAGCGCAGCAGCCAGTGCACGCAGGTCAGGGCGAACACCTGAACCAGCGTCTGCCAGGGCAACTTCAAGGTATCGGTAAACGCTGCGAGAAAGTGCAGCAACTTGCGCGCCCAGCGTCGACGAGTGCGTGCCGTCACGTTCATTCCTGCCAACAGCCGCCCGCTCAGGCGAATCAACGCTCGGTGATAACGCGCGATCAACACGCAACTGAACAACCCCCCAAACAACGAAACGGCGCTGACGGTCAGCAGCCACTCGAGGCGATCGCTCAGGTGCTGGAACAGCGCATAGATCAGAATCCCGCTGAGTGCGCAGAGAAAGAACAGCAGATCGCTGAGCTGATCCATGGCAAACACCGCGCTGCCCCGCGCCGGACGCACGCCGCACCGGGCGAGCAATGCCATGATCGTCAGCGGTCCGCCACTACCGCCGGGCGTGGCGCAGTACGCGAACTCGGCCGCCATCACCACGCCGAGGCTTTTCAAGGGCGCGACTTTTTCTCGCTGGTCGCCGAGCAACAAACGCAAGCGCAGCGTATTGATGCCCCAGCAGAGCAGAATCATGCCGAACATGATCAACAGCCAGTGCAGCGGAAAACTGCGCAGGCGCGACCAGGTCTCGCCGCCGCCGAGCAGTACCGGAATCAGCACCGCCGCCAGCAGGCCGATCAGCAACAACAGGCTGCGCTTCATGCTGCGCGTTCCAGCTGACCGCGCTGTCGGGCCAGCCAGTCGATCTTGGTCAGCGGCACGCGTCCCTCCGCCAGCAGGCGTTGCAGCGTGTGCAACCAGTAATCGCGAGAAAAGCGGTGACGCATGTCCACCGGATGCAGGCCCAGACGAATCACCGATGCCTCGCGCCAGCGCTGTTCACGCTGGTCGCTGACGATTTTCGACAAGCCACGACGCCAGGCACTGCGCGCACTCCACACCAGCCCCGGTGCATCGATGGCGCTGAAGTCGGGCAAGCGATAAAGGTGCTGCGGATCGCTGGTGTAGCTGAGCGGCAATTCGCGCAAGGCCTGACGGGCGCCGTCGCTCATCAGCCAGGCCGGGGCGACGAAACCCTGCACCGGCCAGTCGTAGCGCTGAAACATGTCCAGACCTGCGTGCAGGCGGGCAAGGGCAGCTTCGCGGGACAGGCGGTAAAACTCGCCTTCGTGGGTGTAGACCCGGCGCATGAACCAGTCGCGCGGGGTGTTTGGCATGGGTTCCTGATCGTCGTGGTAGTAGCCGTGCAGCGCCAGTTCATCGCCTCGGGTGACCCTGGCATCGAGCACTCGGCGAAACGCCGGGTTGGCGTCAAGGGCATCGTGGCGATGGAAATCCGGCACCACCAGCCACGTCATCGGCACATCACCCAAGGCATCGACAGCCTCGACGAAGGGCTGGTAATCCGCCCACGTCGAGGGCGCCACATCATGCAACACCAGGCAAACAGCTTTCATTTCTTCAACCATTGGCCACCCGTGGCAGCGTATGGCCGAGCACGGCGTGATAGTGGCTGAGCAGGCTGTCGACCACGGTGTCCCAGGCATAATGCCGTTCGACGTGCTGGCGCGCCTGTTGACCGAGGCGGGCGCAGCCGCGACTGAACAGCTCGCGCACGGCATTGGCCATGGCCTGCGGATTGTTCGGTGCACAGAGCAGGCCGCAGGACTCGTTGACGATCTCTTCAAACGCCCCGGCCGCCACCGCCACCACGGGAATGCCGCAGGCCATGGCCTCAAGGATGACCAGGCCGAAGGTTTCCTGGTCGCCGGCATGCAGCAGCGCATCGGCGCTGGCCATCAGCCGCGCGACTTTCGGCGCCGGGCAGAATTCGTCGATGACGCTGACGTTGTCCGGCACCGCCGCAGGCATCGACGAGCCGACCAACAACAAGTGATAACGCGGACCAAGGCGCTGCATGCACTTGAGCAGCACCGGCAGGTTTTTCTCCTTGGAACCGCGCCCGGCAAAGATCAGCAGGCGCGTGTCTTCGGCAATGCCCAGCTCGGCCCGCAGCCCGGGGTCGCGGGCGTCGGGATGGAAGGTGTGCAGATCCACGCCCAGCGGTTGCACATGGACATTGCGTACACCAAGCCCGATGAGCTTGTCGGCCATGACCTGGCTCGGCGCGAGAACGCGGTCGAAATTGCCGTACAGACGAGTCACGTAAGCCTCGACATTCGGTGTGACCCAATGGCCCATGCGATTGCCCGCCAGCAGCGGCAGATCCGAGTGATAAAAGCCGATCACCGGAACGTCCAGCTGCCGCCGCGCATCCAGCGCTGCCCATGCGGTGAGGTAGGGATCGCCGACTTCGATCAGATCCGGCTGCAGATCCTGCAGGACGTTTCGCCATGGCGCCAGCCGCAGCGGGAAGCGATAGCCTTTGCCAAAGGGCAGGGCGGGCGCTGGAACCGTATAAATGCCGTCATGTTCACCCAGTCTCGCGCCGGGGATCAGCAGGCTGTGGCGAATGGCGTTGCGCTCGCCAAGGCGACGGTGTTTGGCATCCAGATAAGTCCGCACGCCACCGCTGGCCGGGGCGTAGAACATGGTGATGTCGGCGATATGCACGGTGAGCAACCCTCCGCTGTGTTGTTCTCCCTTGATTGACCTTTATCCAGAATAGATGTTCGGTCGGGATTGCGCGGTGGGGTGTCACTCGGGTTTTGTTGGAAGGTAGATATTCGCGAGCAGGCTCGCTCCCACAATGGAATGCATTTTCCCTGTAGGAGCGAGCCTGCTCGCGAAGTGGCCAGTCGCCGCAGCTTAAATCCTGAAGCTGCCCACCAATTGCTTGAGACGCGAAGCCTGCTGCTCCAGATCCGAACAAGCGCGCAACGTCGCTTGCAGGTTCTCCACGCCTTCCTGGTTCAGCGTGTTGATCTCGGTGATATCGACATTGATCGACTCGACCACAGCGGTTTGTTCCTCGGTCGCCGTCGCCACCGACTGGTTCATCCCGTCAATCTCGCCAATGCGCAAGGTCACGCTGTTCAGGCGTTCGCCGGCGAGGTTGGCGATCTCGACGCTGTCCTGGCTGTGGCGCTGGCTGTCGCTCATGGTGCTCACCGATTCCCGGGCGCCGACTTGCAGCTCCTCGATCATGGTCTGCACCTGTTGGGCCGATTCCTGAGTGCGGTGCGCGAGGTTGCGCACTTCGTCGGCCACCACGGCAAAACCACGACCGGCCTCACCGGCGCGCGCCGCTTCGATCGCCGCGTTCAGCGCCAACAGGTTGGTCTGCTGGGAAATGCTGGTGATCACTTCGAGAATCTGGCCGATGTTGACGGTCTTGCTGTTCAGCGACTCGATGTTGGTGCTCGACGCACTGAGCATGCTCGACAGCTGGTTCATCGCTTTGATGCTGCGCTCGACCACTTGCTGGCCATCCTCGGCCAGACCCCTGGCGTCGCTGGCCTGATTCGACGCTTGCGCGGCGTTGCGGGCGATTTCCTGGGCGGCGGCGCCGAGCTGATTGATCGCGGCAGCAACGCTGCTGGTGCGCGAGGCTTGCTGGTCGGAGTTGTACATCGACGAGTTCGACGCAGCGACCACGCGCAGGGCGACCTCGTTGACCTGGCCGGTGGCCGAGGACACTTCGCGGATCGAGCCGTGAATGCGCTCGACGAAGCGGTTGAACGCGGTGCCGAGGATGCCGAATTCATCGTTATTGACGATGTTCAGGCGTTTGGTAAGGTCGCCTTCGCCGTCGGCGATGTCTTCCATGGCGCGGGTCATCACGTGCAGCGGCTGGATCAGCAAGCGGATGAGCATGCCGAGCAGGGCAATGATGATTACCACGGCAATGATGGTTGCGATTACCGCTGAGGTGCGGAATTCGCTGAGCATCGCGTAGGCCTGGTCTTTATCGATCGACAGACCGATGTACCAGTTCACCGACGGCAGGCCCTTGATCGGAGCGAAGGTGACGATGCGGGTTTTGCCATCAACCGTTACTTCGCTGAAATCGCTGCTGATGCGCGGCGTGTCTTGTGGGTAGGCTTCTTTGAGCGACTTCATTACCAGGGCCTTGTCCGGGTGGACGAGGATCTTGCCGTCAGCGCTGATCAGAAACGCATAGCCCATGCCGTCGAAATCCCGCGCGGCGAGGGTGTCGATCAGCGATTGCAGGCTGAGGTCGCCGCCGACCACGCCGACGCTCTGCCCGGCCTTTTTCGACGCGGTGGCGATGGAGATGATCAACTGGCCGGTGGCCGCATCGATGTAGGGTTCGGTCAGGGTCGAGGTGCTGCTGCTTTCGGCACCTTTATACCAAGGGCGTACGCGCGGATCGAAACCGTCCGGCATCTTCACGTCCGGGCGGATGGTGAAATGCCCGGTGGCATCGCCCAGGTAGGTGGCCATGAACGTCGTGGTCAGGCTTTTCTGTTCCAGCAGGCTGGCGACCGTGGCAGGTTCCGGGTTGATGGCGATGTTCTGCGCGGCGTTCTCGATCAGCAGAATGCGCCCGCTGAGCCAGGTCTGGATGTTGCCGGCGGTGACCTCGCCCATTTCATTGAGGTAGTTGTTCAGATCATCGCGGATCGCATTGCGCTGCAGCCAGTCGTTGTACAACGTGAACGAGGCAAAAGCGGCAATGACGATGAGAGCGGCGGCAAGCAAAATCTTATGGCTGAAGCGCAGGTTTTTGTTCATGGCTTGGGGTTCCGCTAAGGTCTTAATGTCCTGGGCGTGCTTTGATAGAGACGCGCACTATGGGCAAGGTTGAAAAATTGATATTTCCGGCTCTCCTTAGGGAAATGTCCGACCCGGTTTTCTGGCGGGTCTGTCCAATTTATGTATCGGCCATGTGTCATCAAAGATTAACCATTGGGTGAGAAAATGCCTGACTCCTCGCAACTCGTTATCGGCGCTGATCCGGCCGCGCAACCCATCGCTCAGGCCATGCGCCTGGCCAACCGCCACGGCCTGATCGCCGGCGCCACCGGCACCGGTAAAACCGTGACGTTGCAGCGCCTGGCCGAAGCGTTCAGCGACGCCGGTGTGGCAGTGTTCGCTGCCGACATCAAGGGCGACCTGTGCGGCCTCGGTGCTGCCGGCAACCCGCAGGGCAAAGTGGCCGAGCGCATCGCCGGCATGCCCTGGCTTGGTCACACGCCGCAGGCTTATCCCGTCACGCTGTGGGACATCCACGGTGAATCCGGTCATCCGCTGCGCACCACCCTGAGCGAAATGGGTCCGCTACTGATCGGCAGCCTGCTCGAGCTGACCGACAGTCAGCAGTCGGCGCTGTACGCGGCCTTCAAGGTGGCGGATCGCGAAGGGCTGTTGCTGCTGGATCTCAAGGATCTGAAAGCGCTGCTCAATCACCTCAAGGACAATCCACAGTTGCTCGGCGAAGACGCCGCGCTGATGACCACCGGTTCCAGCCAGGCACTGTTGCGCCGGTTGGCGACGCTGGAACAGCAGGGCGCCGAAGCCCTGTTCGGCGAGCCGGCGCTGCAACTCGAAGACATTCTGCAACCGGGCGCCGATGGCCGTGGACGTATCCATCTGCTCGATGCCAGTCGGCTGGTGCACGAGGCGCCGAAGGTTTACGCAACGTTCCTGCTGTGGCTGCTGGCCGAGTTGTTCGAGCAACTGCCCGAGCGCGGCGACGCCGACAAACCGCTGCTGGCGCTGTTTTTCGACGAGGCGCACTTACTGTTCGGCGACACGCCCAAAGCTCTGCAGGAACGGCTTGAGCAAGTGGTGCGCTTGATTCGTTCCAAAGGCGTTGGCGTGTATTTCGTCACCCAGTCGCCAGCGGACTTGCCGGATGACGTGCTGGCGCAGTTGGGCTTGCGCATTCAACACGGTCTGCGTGCGTTCACCGCCAAAGAGCAGAAATCCCTGCGTGCGGTTGCGGATGGCTTTCGGCCGAATCCGGCGTTCGACAGTCTGTCGGTGCTGACTGAGTTAGGTATTGGTGAGGCGCTGGTCGGCACGCTGACCGAGAAGGGCACGCCGGAAATGGTCCAGCGTGTGTTGGTGGCGCCGCCGCAATCGCGGATCGGCCCGCTGACTGAAACCGAGCGCACCGTGCTGATCGCCGGCTCGCCGTTCAAGGGCCGTTATGACAAGCCGATCGATCGCGAGTCGGCCTATGAAATCCTGATGGGACGCAAAGGGCTGGCGCCCGAGGCTGAAACACCAGCGGGCAAACCAGCGGCCGCAGAGCCAAGCCTGGCTGACCGCGCTGGCGAATTCCTCGGCACGGCGGCAGGGCAGGCGCTGAAATCGGCGATGCGCCAGGCGGCCAATAATCTCGGCAAGCAGTTGGTGCGCGGGTTGATGGGGTCGCTGCTCGGCGGCAGCAAGCGCCGCTAAAAGCAAAGATCGCAGCCTTCGGCAGCTCCTACAGTTGAAATGCATTCATTCTGTAGATACCGTCTTGAGCCTCACCGGGCAAGCGCAAGTTTCGGGTCATATGGCAGTCCTGACTTGAGCACTCCGTAAATGAAGTGCAGCAGCTTGCGCATTGCTGCGCAGATGATCTGCTTGGGGGCCTTGCCATTGGCTTCCAGGCGTTCTTTCATCGCCTTGATCGCCTTATTGTGTTTCAGCGCCACCATGCCAGGCATGTAAAGGCCTGCACGCAGCCGTGCTGACCCTACTCTTGAGATCAGGGTGTGACCTTTGAGCTTTCCTGATTCCTGCAGCTTTGGATTGAGCCCTGCGGCAGCGACCAGTTGGCGAGGATCACTGTATTTGCGCAGGTCACCCAGTTCGGCGAGCAATCGTTCAAGCGTTTTTTGTCCGATGCCGTCGATGGTTACGATGAGATCCCGCATCTGACGCATATCCGGGTCGTCATCGATGTGTTTTTTGATCGCCTTATGCGTTTCTACGATCTCTTTTTCGATATGGCGCAGAACGGAGTTGATCGAGTCTTTGACCTTTTCGTCGGAAACGTCCAGACGATTGAGCTCCATTTGTTCCATTTCGTGAAGGTCATCCAGGCGGCGCACCATTGCTTTTAACTGGCGGTATTTCAGCGGCTCAGGCGCCCATGGGTGAAGTTTTTGATCCTTTTCCCGGGCAAAGTCGGCGATCAGTTTGGCATCGCTTTTATCAGTCTTGATGCGGCGCAGTTCGCTGTCAGCGTACGCTTTGGTCGTAGCCGGGTTCACGACGCAGACCCGGAAGCCTTTGTTGTAAACGAATTCCGCGAGCTCCAAATGGTAGACGCTGGTGGCTTCCATCACGATCAGGGCCGAACGCTCGGCATTTTTTTCTAGCCACGCCTCAAACTCTTTAAAGCCCTTTGGATCGTTGGCCAGCTTGGCCTTGGTTTTGTGCTTGCCGTTGGGCTGGTGTGTAGCGATATCAAAGGTGTTCTTTGCGATGTCGACGCCAACGAAACCGGACATGATTGATTCTCCACTTGTTCCCTGTTGCGATCATCACGTCACTCTGTCCAACCTTGCGAATGCGGGCTCTCGCCGCAGGCGGGCCCAAGATACCGTGCGAACTGTACGAGTGAGTGTGGAGGGCTGGAGCACGATCTACGTCACAGGCAAAAAGCCTAAGGAGCTGCGCGGCTTCCAAGTCCCTCCCTCGATGATCAGTCGAGAACTATCGCTCCTGACGGAGCGTTAGTCGAGATACAAGGAGCTGCCGAAGGCTGCGATCTTTTGATTTTGCTTCAGGCTTTCCCCTTGGCATGCGCCGCCAGCCGCTCCAGCGCCGCGCGCAATCCCGGATCGCTGATCCCGTCGGCCGTCGACTGAATCGTCTCTGCCGCACTGCTCGACAGATCCATGGTGTGCCCAACCGCCCGATGCTGCACGATCGGCGGGCGTACGCTGAATTTGATCCGCGTCAGGTTGGCGAACTCTTCGAACAGTTGCAGTTGCCGTTGCAGGCGTTTCTGCTGATAGCGCAGGCGCGTCGCCCAATGGCCGTCAGTGACCACCAGTGACAGCTCGCCTTCGCGCCATTTGGCCACGCGGCAATGCTCGCGGGCGGCCGGTTGCAGCTGGCTTTCGAGCAGACGCTGCAAATGCTCCAGGCGCTGGGCATGGCCGAGGATGGCTTTGAGCGGTTTGGCTTCACGTAACAGAACGGCGGGTGCTCTGGCCGTGAGAGGGCGAAACGCCATGATCGAACACCTGAAAGTCACAGAGGCGCCATGGTAGCAGAAAGCTGCGGAACCTCTGGGCCATTGCTTTTGTCCCTGATTTACTCATTAAATCAACGCCTGACTTCTTTCCCCCGACGGGTTGAAGTTGAGCAAAACGCCCCTATTTTAAGTGAGCCCCGTCAAAGCGCAGTGCCAGCATCGTGGAACATCGCCACTTTCCTCACCACCGTTTCCGGGTAGAATGCTCGTTCGCATGCGGCCATGAGGGCTGCACGGGCGACTCACGGGGCCGCCCTCCATCCCTTTAGTGTGGAAGATCCTGCCGATATGTTTGCGCCTTTGTTAAAGAAACTTTTTGGAAGCAAGAACGAGCGTGAAGTCAAACGCATGCTCAAGACGGTGCAGCTCGTCAATGCCTTCGAAGAGCAAATGGTGGCCCTTTCGGACGATCAATTGCGCGCCAAGACCGCCGAGTTCAAGGCCCGTATCGCCAAAGGGGAAACCCTCGACAAGCTGTTGCCGGAAGCCTTCGCCGTCGCCCGCGAGGCCGGCAAGCGTGTGATGGGCATGCGCCACTTCGACGTGCAACTCGTCGGCGGCATGACCTTGCACGAAGGCAAGATCGCCGAAATGCGCACCGGTGAGGGCAAGACCCTCGTGGCCACCCTGGGTGTTTACCTCAACGCACTGTCCGGCAAGGGCGTGCACGTTGTGACCGTGAACGATTACCTGGCCCGCCGCGACGCCAACTGGATGCGCCCGCTGTATGAATTCCTCGGCCTGACTGTCGGCGTCGTGACGCCGTTCCAGCCGCCGGAAGAAAAGCGTGCCGCCTACGCTGCCGACATCACCTACGGCACCAACAACGAATTCGGTTTCGACTACCTGCGCGACAACATGGCGTTCAGCATGGATGAAAAATTCCAGCGCGAACTCAACTTTGCCGTGATCGACGAAGTCGACTCCATCCTCATCGACGAAGCGCGTACCCCGCTGATCATTTCCGGTCAGGCCGAGGACAGCTCCAAGCTGTACATGGAGATCAACAAACTGATCCCGCAGCTGGAACTGCACGTCGAGGAAGTTGAAGGCCAGGTCACCAAGGCCGGCCACTACACCGTTGACGAAAAGACCCGCCAGGTCGAACTCAACGAAGCCGGTCACCAGTTCATCGAAGAAATGCTCACCCGCGTCGGCCTGCTGGCCGAAGGCGAAAGCCTGTACTCGGCGCACAACCTTGGCCTGCTGACCCACGTCTACGCCGGTCTGCGTGCGCACAAGCTGTTCAATCGCAACATCGAATACATCGTGCAGGACGGTCAGGTCGTACTGGTCGACGAACACACCGGTCGTACCATGCCGGGTCGTCGTCTGTCCGAAGGCCTGCACCAGGCTATCGAAGCCAAGGAAGGTCTGAACATCCAGGCTGAGAGCCAGACCCTGGCCTCGACCACTTTCCAGAACTACTTCCGTCTGTACACCAAGCTGTCCGGTATGACCGGTACCGCCGACACCGAAGCGTTCGAATTCCACCAGATCTATGGTCTGGAAGTCATGGTCATTCCGCCGAACAAACCGTTGGCGCGTAAAGACTACAACGACCTGGTGTTCCTCACCGCCGAAGAGAAATACGCGGCGATCGTCGCGGACATCAAGGAAAGCATGGCCGCCGGTCGTCCGGTGCTGGTGGGTACCGCGACCATCGAGACGTCCGAGCACATGTCCGAATTGCTCGTCAAAGAAGGCATCGAACACAAGGTTCTCAACGCCAAGTTCCACGAAAAAGAAGCTGAGATCATCGCTCAGGCCGGTCGTCCGGGTGCGCTGACCATCGCCACCAACATGGCCGGTCGTGGTACCGATATCCTGTTGGGCGGCAACTGGGAAGTGGAAGTCGCTTCGCTGGAAAACCCTACCCCTGAGCAGATCGCGCAGATCAAGGCCGACTGGCAGAAGCGTCACCAGCAAGTATTGGAATCCGGCGGCTTGCAGGTAATTGCTTCCGAACGTCACGAATCGCGCCGTATCGACAACCAGCTGCGTGGCCGTGCCGGTCGTCAGGGCGATGCCGGTTCGAGCCGCTTCTACCTGTCGCTGGAAGACAGCCTGATGCGCATCTTCGCCTCCGACCGGGTGAAGAACTTCATGAAAGCCCTGGGCATGCAGCCGGGCGAAGCGATCGAGCACCGTATGGTGACCAACGCGATCGAGAAGGCGCAGCGCAAGGTTGAAGGCCGCAACTTCGACATCCGCAAGCAACTGCTCGAGTTCGACGACGTCAACAACGAACAGCGTAAAGTGATCTATCACATGCGTAACACGTTGCTGGCCGCTGACAACATCGGTGAGACCATCGCCGACTTCCGTCAGGACGTGCTCAACGCTACCGTCAGCGCGCACATTCCGCCGCAATCACTGCCAGAGCAGTGGGATGTGGCCGGTCTGGAAGCGTCGATCGAAAGCGATTTCGGCGTGAAACTGCCGATCCAGCAATGGCTCGACGAAGACGATCACCTGTACGAAGAAACCCTGCGCGAGAAGCTCATGACCGAGCTGATGGCGGCGTACAACGAGAAAGAAGACCAGGCCGGTGCCGAGGCGCTGCGCTCGTTCGAGAAGCAGATCGTCCTGCGCGTACTGGACGACCTGTGGAAAGACCACCTGTCGACCATGGATCACCTGCGTCACGGCATTCACCTGCGTGGCTATGCGCAGAAGAACCCGAAGCAGGAATACAAGCGCGAATCCTTCACGCTGTTCTCCGAGCTGCTGGATTCGATCAAGCGCGACTCGATCCGCGTGCTCTCGCATGTTCAGGTGCGTCGCGAAGATCCGGAAGCCGAAGAGCAACGCCTGCGTCAGGAAGCCGAAGCACTGGCGGCGCGCATGCAGTTCGAACACGCCGAAGCGCCTGGGCTGGATCAGCCGGAAGCGCTGGGTGAGGAGGTCGATGTGGCACTGGCCACCGCCGCTGCCCCGGTGCGCAACGAGCAGAAGCTGGGCCGCAACGAACTGTGCTACTGCGGTTCGGGCAAGAAATACAAGCATTGCCACGGGCAGATCCAGTAAAACCCGTTTCAATCGCTGAACACCCCGCGCCGCGACCGGCTCCTGCCGTCGCGGCGTTTTGCCATTTATCCCACCGTCCTTTCCCGTGGCGGTGCTGACATCATTGAGTAAGGAGCGCATTCATGGCTGTTGGTCTTGGTCCTTTGCCAACGTTGCACCCGGTTGCCGGTTTTGAACTCGGTATCGCCTCGGCCGGCATCAAGCGCCCGGGGCGCAAGGATGTAGTGGTGATGCGCTGTGCTGAAGGTTCCACCGTGGCTGGCGTGTTCACCCTGAACGCGTTCTGCGCCGCACCAGTGATCCTGGCGAAAAAGCGCGTGCACAATGCCGTGCGTTACTTGCTGACCAATACCGGCAATGCCAACGCCGGTACCGGCGAGCCTGGCTTGGCGGCTGCCGAGCGCACCACCGCTAAGTTGGCCGAGCTGACCGGCGTCGATGCCAGCCAGATTCTGCCGTATTCCACTGGCGTGATCGGCGAGCCGCTGCCGGTCGAGAAGATCGAAGGCGCACTGCAAGCCGCGCTGGATGATCTGTCGGAGAACAACTGGGAAGCCGCCGCCACCGGCATCATGACCACCGACACGCTGCCCAAGGGCGCCAGCCGCCAGTTCGAGCATGACGGCGTGACCATCACTGTCACCGGCATCAGCAAAGGCGCCGGCATGATTCGCCCGAACATGGCGACCATGCTGGGTTACATCGCCACCGACGCCAAAGTCTCCCGCGAGGTGCTGCACAATCTGATGCTCGATGGCGCCAATAAGTCGTTCAACCGCATCACCATCGACGGCGACACCTCGACCAACGATTGCTGCATGCTGATCGCCACTGGCAAGGCCGCGCTGCCGGAAATCACCCGCGCTGAAGGCGAGCTGTTCGCCAAGCTGAAACAAGCCGTGTTCGAAGTGTGCATGGATGTCGCCCAGGCCATCGTGCGTGACGGCGAAGGCGCGACCAAATTCGTTACCGTTGAAGTGAATGGCGGCGGCAATCATCAGGAATGCCTGGACGTCGGTTACACCGTGGCCCACTCGCCGCTGATCAAGACCGCGCTGTTCGCCTCTGACCCGAACTGGGGCCGTATCCTCGCTGCCGTGGGTCGTGCCGGCGTGCCGGATCTGGACGTGAGCAAGATCGACGTGTTCCTCGGCGACGTGTGCATCGCCAGCCGTGGCGCTCGCGCAGCGACCTACACTGAAGCCCAGGGCTCGGCAGTGATGCAGCAGGAAGAAATCACCATCCGCATCGAACTGGGCCGTGGCGATTGCAGCGAAACCATCTGGACCACCGACCTGTCGCATGAGTACGTGAAGATCAACGCTGAATACCGTACTTGATTCAAGGTGTGGGAGTGGGCTGCCGGCCTCTTCGCGGGCAAGCCCGCTCCCACAGTGATTGCGGTCGTTCACAAATGCCGTGTACACCACCAAAACCTGTGGGAGCGGGCTTGCCCGCGATGACGGACGACCAGACGCCAGACATTCTGGATTGTTTCCCTGACGAAAAGGCGCCACACCATGTCCCTGCACCTGATCATCGGCGACAAACTGCTTTCCTCCTGGTCCCTGCGTGCGGCACTGGCGCTGGACCTGACCGGCGCACCCTACAGCGAAGAGCTGATCAAGCTCGGCAAACCCGACACCCGCGAGCGCCTGCTCAAGCACTCGCCGACCGGCAAGGTGCCGCTGCTGCAAACCACCCGTGGCACCATCGCCGATTCGCTGGCCATTGCTGAGTACCTCGCCGAACAGTTTCCGTCCGAGCAACTCTGGCCGAGCGATACCTTCGCCCGCGCCCAGGCCCGCTCGGCCTGCGCACAAATGCACAGCGGCTTCTTCGCCATGCGTAACCACATGCCGTTCAACCTGAGCCAAGACGCACCGCTGAATCCTGTGCCGCCAGAAGTGAAGGTCGATATCGAACGCATGCTCGCGCTGTGGGCCGAATGCCGCGCGGCAGCGACGGAAGAGGGGCCGTACCTGTTCGGTCGTGTCAGCCTTGCCGATGCCTTTTTCGCGCCGATCGCCGTGCGCTTGCGCACCTATCAGGTGAAGCTGCCGGCGGTCGACGAAGCCTATGTTGAAACCATCTACCAATGGCCCGCCTTCAAAGCGTGGCAAAAGGCTGGACTGGAGGAATTGAACCCGTGAAACGCGTCCACGTCGCCGCTGCCGTCATTCGTGACGGCGCCGGCAAAATCCTTATCGCCCGCCGTGCCGACACCCAGCATCAAGGCGGCTTGTGGGAGTTTCCCGGTGGCAAGGTCGAGGCTGACGAGTCTGTCGAATCGGCACTGGCTCGCGAGCTGCACGAAGAGCTGGGCATCATCGTTGATGCTGCGCGGCCGCTGATCAAGGTTCGCCACGATTACCCGGACAAACAGGTCTTGCTGGATGTCTGGGAAGTCTCGGCGTTCAGTGGCGAACCCCACGGCGCTGAAGGCCAGCCACTGGCCTGGGTCACTGCCAGGGAATTGATTGACTATGAGTTTCCGGCGGCCAATCAGCCGATCGTCGCGGCGGCGCGCTTGCCTGCCGAATACTTGATCACTCCCGAAGATCTGGAAGGCCCGGCCTTGTTGCGCGGCATCCAGAAGGCGATTGCCGGAGGCATCAAACTGATCCAGCTGCGCGCACCCAACGGCTACGACCCGAAATACCGGGATCTGGCGGTGGATGCGGTGGGCCTGTGCGCCGGCAAGGCGCAGTTGATGATCAAAGGGCCGTTCGAATGGCTCGGTGATTTCCCGTCTGCCGGATGGCACATCACCGCTGCCCAACTGCGTAAATACGCAGCGGCAGGACGTCCGTTGCCGGCTGAGCGCTGGCTCGCGGCGTCCTGTCATGACGCTGAAGAGCTGGCGCTGGCCGAGCAGATGGGCGTTGATTTCGTCACTCTGTCGCCGGTGCAGCCGACGTTGACGCACCCGGATGCGCAGCCGTTGGGGTGGGAGCAGGCACAGGCGTTGATTGACGGTTTCAGTAAACCGGTGTTTCTGCTCGGTGGAGTAGGGCCGGCGGAGCGCGAGAAGGCTTGGGGTACTGGGGCTCAGGGTGTCGCGGGGATTCGGGCGTTCTGGCCTGATCCAGTGTAAGGGCTACCGACCTCTTCGCGAGCAGGCTCGCTCCCACAGTGGATTGCATTTCTCCAGTCAGAATGCAGTCAAATGTGGGAGCGAGCCTGCTCGCGAAGGCGCCCTGACAGGCGCTACTTTCCTCCAGGTTTCGCAGCCGGCTGCCACAAAATCTCCGCCACCCCTTGCCGCCGCGCAATCAACCGCGCCACAACAAACAGCAAATCCGACAACCGATTGATATACGCCAGGCCAACCCCGGCCAACGGCTCCAGCGCATTCAAATGCTGACAGCGCCGCTCGGCACTGCGCGCCAGACTGCGGCAGACATGTGCCTGCGCAATCAACATCGAACCACCCGGCAAGATGAAGTTTTCCAGCGGCCCCAGCTCTTCATTCCACACATCGATGGCCGCTTCCAGCCGCTCGATTTCGGCCTCGTTCAACGCCTGATATTCAGGCATCGCCAGTTCGCCACCGAGGTCGAACAGGCGATGCTGACAAGGCGCCAACACTTCGATGATTTCATTCAGCGCCGGATGCACTTCGCGCTCGGCGAGCAAACCGGCGAGCAACACGCCGACTTGACTGTTCAGCGTATCGACCTCGCCGATCGCCTCGATGCGCGGGTGATCCTTGGGGACGCGACGGCCGTCACCGAGGCCGGTTTCGCCTTTGTCGCCGGTGCGGGTGTAGATCTTCGACAAGCGAAAGCCCATGGGTTACCTCGGTAGTGAATTGGTTTCGGTGGTCAACGGCGCAGGCTGCACCAGCGGCAGACGCAGAGTGAAGCAAGTGCCCTGGCCGGGCGCCGACTGCACTTCCATCTGGCCTTTGTGATTGTTGGTGATGATGAAGTACGACACCGACAGACCAAGCCCCGTGCCCTGGCCGATTTCCTTGGTGGTAAAGAACGGCTCGAAAGTGCGCTTGCGCACGTTCTCGCTCATGCCGATGCCGTTGTCCTCGACCTGAATCTCGGCCCACGGCGGATTGAGTCTGGTACGCAAAATGATCCGGCCCGGCTCGCTGTCGTCTTCGCGCTGATGAATCGCCTGCGCGGCATTTTTCAGCAGATTGAGCAGCACCTGTTCCAGTTCGTTGGCGGTGCCCGGCACTGGACCCAGTGCCGGGTCGAACTGGCGGATGATCGCCTGGCCCTTGAAGTCGAAACCGATGGCCAGATCGAAGTCGTTGCCGGCGATCTCAACGGCTTGATCGATCAGCGCCGGCAGATCGCAGGGCGCCATTTGCCGGGTGCTGCGGCGGCTGAAGCTGAGCATGTGCGTGACGATTTTCGCCGCGCGGGCGCCGGCCTGTTGAATGCCGTCGAGCAGTTGCGGGACTTCGCGGCCTTGCAGGTAGCGGTTCACAGTGTCCAGTTCGATGCCCAGTTGTTCGGCAGTCTCGATGTTCTTCGGCAGATCCGCCGACAGACGCCGGCGAATGTTCTGCACGTTGTGCAGGATCGCGCCGAGCGGGTTGTTGATTTCGTGGGCCATGCCGGCCGCGAGGCCACCGACCGAGAGCATCTTCTCCGACTGCACCATCATTTCTTCCAGCGACAGACGCTGAGTGATGTCGTCGATACGGATCACCACGCCACGCCCGGCACCGCCCATCAGCGGATAAAACGTCAGCGCATAATGCTTGGGTTCATCGTCCTTGAACCAGGTTACCCGGTCGACTTTGGCCACGGTGTGCTGTTCGACGGTGGCCTTGAGCTGCGGCAAAAACGGCTTGAGCGGTTCGAAGGCGAGGAAGATCGGCTGGTTCAAAGCCTCATCCAGGCGTGTACCGGAGAGCGCGCTGGCCTCCTGGTTCCATTGAGTGACGTAGAGCTGCTCGTCGAGGGCGATCAGCGCCGAGGGCATCGAGTCGATGATGCTGTTGAGGTAATTCTGGAAGCCGGTGAGTTTCTTTTCGATCTTGCTGCGCACCTGGACTTCCAGTTCCAGTTTGCGGTTGGTGTGGCGGGTTTCCTCGGCCAGCCCTTGCGCCTGATCGTAGGCGGCCTGCGAGTCGTCGCGGGCGCGTTTCAATTGCTGCTCGCGGGCTTCGATGCGCGAAAGCATGGTGTTGAACGCCTCGGCCAGACTGCCGATTTCGTCGTGGTTGCCGCGCGCGGCGCGCAGGGCGTAGTTCTCTTCGCGGGTGACCTGCCGGGACAATTCCTCCAGCTGATGAATCGGCCGGGTAATCAGGCGCTTGATCTGCCGGGCGATGACCAGCCACAGCAAGACGCTGAAGATCAGGATGCCGAGGCTGGCGGTCAGGGTGCCGGTGTAGAACGCCATCGGCAGTTCGCTGCTGGCGACCAGCAACAGATGCCCAGGTGCGGCGCCGGGGCGGGGCAGGGTGATCAGTTGATTGCTGCGAAACTCGGTGAGTTGCCAGGCTTCGACATGGCGGTAGCGCTCGGGGAGGCTGAGTTTTTCGCCGCGCTGCACTTGCGCCAGGCGTTCACCCTTGCCGTCATACAGGGCGGCGGCGCGCAGCGGTGAATAACTGTCGAGTTCCTTGAGCAGGCGCTCGGCGCTGCGCGGCGACTCCAGCGCATCGCTGACCAGACTCGGATTGGCGATCAGCCGGCCGATGGTCTGCAGGGCTTGTGGCGCCATGCTTTCCTGAGAAATGTAGTAGGCGGCGCTGATAAAGGTCAGGTTGGCGACGAGCAGAACCGTGGTCAACAACACCAGCAGGGCGGCCAGCAGTTTCTGGCCGACCGGCAGGTTTTCAAGGCGCTGGCGCAATGGCATCAGGTTTATCGCAGCAGGGGAACAAGTCGTCAGCCTAGCGGCTGCTCAGTCGCTGGGCAATCCACGCTTGTGCAGATGAGCGATCAGGCGTTGCTGCAACTGCTGCAGATGCGGCAGGTTCAACTGATGGCGCTCGGCAACTTTGCAGGCGTGGCCCAACAGATAGCTGATCTCGGTGCGGCGCTGGTTGGCGACGTCCTGATACATCGAAGAGTAATTGGCGGCGGTGGCGTGGATCACTCGTTCGACTTCCGCTTGCAGATTGTCCGCCGCAGCGGGTTGGCCGCAGCGTTCGAGCAGTTCGGTCAATTCGGCACAGAGTGTGGCAACTTCGCAGTGATGCTCGCTCAGCCCGCCGTTGCGGCAATCGTGGAGCACGGTCAGCGGGTTGATCGCGCAGTTCAGCGCCAGTTTGCGCCACAGTCGGGTGAGGATGTCAGCGCTCCATTCATGGGGAATGTTCGCCGCTTGCAGATCGTCCAGCCAGACCGGCGCCAGCGGATTTGCCGCATCGCCCAGCCAGTTGAAACCGTGACCGGCAAACACCACGCGCCAATCGCCATCGCGGAACGCGCCCTCGGTGCTGGACGCGCTGATGCAGCGCGCTTGCGGTACCCGCGCGGCCACGGCGTCCTGACTGCCAAGGCCGTTTTGCAGGAGGATCAGTTCGGCGTCCGGAGCGAGGCGTGAAGCGAGGCGGGCGACGGCCTCTTCGGCGTCATAGGCCTTGCACGCGACCAGTAAACGGCGAATTGGCTCGGGGCTGTCCGGGGTTTCGCCGGGAACTGCATAGGTATGAGCTTGTCCGTTTTCTACCAGGGTCAAGCCGCCCACTGCCTCGTAGCTGTGCAAGCGCGCCGCATCGCGCAGGATCAGTTGCACAGGCAAGCCGGCGCGAGCCAGACGTGTCGCCCAGAGTGTGCCGAGGCTGCCGGCGCCAAGTACGTGCCAGGTGGTCGACATCAGTTTTTTGCTCGATTGCTTGCAGGCATGTGCGGCTCGCCGTATCGGTAGGAAAAGACCCGTTATAATGAGCCCGATTTTAACCGCAAGCCAAGCGCGCTCCATCCACATCGAGCGCGCCTTTTTATTGGAGAGATTACATGCCGTCGTTCGACGTGGTATCCGAACTGGACAAACACGAACTCACCAACGCGGTCGAGAACGCCGTGAAGGAACTCGATCGTCGTTATGACCTGAAAGGCAAGGGCAGCTTCGAGTTCAAGGAAAAAGACCTGACCGTCAGCCTCACCGCCGAAGCTGCTTTCCAGCTCGAAGCGATGATCGAAATCCTCAAGCTGGCGCTGACCAAGCGCAAGATCGACGTGCAGTGCCTCGAGGTCAAGGATGCTTACGCGTCCGGCAAGCTGATGAAGCAGGACGCCATCCTCAAGGAAGGCATCGACAAGGAGCTGGCAAAGAAAATCGTCGGCCACATCAAGGAAGCCAAGCTCAAGGTTCAGGCCGCCATTCAGGGCGAGCAGGTGCGTGTCACCGGCAAGAAGCGCGACGATTTGCAGGAAGCCATCGCGGCCCTGCGTGCCAGGGAATTCGGCATGCCGCTGCAGTTCAACAACTTCCGCGACTAAGCTTGGTCTGAAGGCTATGTGGGAGCGAGCCTGCTCGCGAATGCGGTGTTTCATTCAGCGAAAAGTTGACTGACACGCCGCATTCGCGAGCAGGCTCGCTCCCACAGTTGTTTTGAATACACCCCGGGAAGCCGGAAATCAGGAGATAGAACATGGATTTGAATGCGGAAGTGGACCACCTGGTCAAGGCGTCCCAGGCGTGGATCCCGATGATCATGGAATACGGCAGCCGCGTACTGCTGGCAGTGATTACCCTGGCGATCGGCTGGTGGCTGATCAACAAGGTCACGCAAAAACTCGGCGGTCTGCTGGCCCTGCGCAATGCCGACCTCGCGCTGCAAGGCTTTATCAGCAGCCTGGCCAACATCATTCTCAAGGTGCTGCTGATTGTCAGCGTCGCGTCGATGATCGGCGTCGAAACCACCTCGTTCGTCGCGGCTATCGGTGCTGCGGGTCTGGCGATTGGCTTGGCCTTGCAGGGCAGCCTGGCGAACTTCGCTGGCGGCGTGCTGATTCTGCTGTTCCGCCCGTTCCGTATCGGTGACTGGATCGAAGCCCAAGGTGTAGCGGGTACCGTCGACAGCATCCAGATTTTCCACACCGTGCTGCGTACCGGCGACAACAAGACCATCATCCTGCCCAACGGCAACCTGTCGAACGGCATCATCACCAACACCAACCGCCAGCCAACCCGCAAAGTCGTGTTCGATGTGGGCGTGGATTACGAAGCGGATCTGCAGAAGGCCCGTCAGGTATTGCTGGATCTGGCCAAGGATCCCCGCGTCATGCAGGACCCCGAGCCACAGGCAGTGATTTCGACATTGGGCGACAGTTCGATCACGGTTTCCCTGCGTGTCTGGGTTAAAACTGCGGATTATTGGGATGTGATGTTCATGTTCAATGAACAGGCGCGGGATCGTTTGAAGGCTGCCGGGATTGATATTCCGTTTCCACAGCGGGTTATACGCGTAGTGCAGGAATCTGCCACGCAGTAAGCGTCTTTGAAGTTGGCTTGGCAGTCAGCAACTAATATAAAACCCGAGCAGTGTGCACACTCTCGGGTTTTTTATCGGCGCGATAAAACTATGCTGGCTAATAAGTAGCTGGCTAATGTTTTTTCTGTTTGATCAGTTATTCATCCATAAAAAAACCGCCCACCTGATACAGGCGGGCGGTTTTGTTAGACCAGAGCTCTACAGTACGTCAGCTTCGCATCCTTATTAGAGGATGTTCAGTGGGTACTCGATGATCAGACGGGTGTCGTTGTTATCAGACGAGTAACCGCTGTAGGCACCGTTGGAGCGGTACATGGCGTAACGCAGACGGAACGACAGGTCTTTGGCCGGACCTTCCTGAACCACGTACTTGGACTCGGCGTTCCACTCGTTCTCTTTACCTTCACCCAGACCGTTGGTCTTGATGTTGTCACCCATCACATAACGGGTCATGAAGCTCAGGCCAGGTACGCCGTAAGTCTTCATGTTCAGGTCATAGCGAGCCTGCCACGATTTTTCTTCGCGGCCCACGAAGTCGGAAATCTGGATGGAGTTGGCCACGAAAATTGTACTGTTGCCGTCAACGCCATAGTAGTAAGCGTTGTCGCCGCTCGACTGCTGGTAAGCAACGGTGAACTTGTGGGCGCCCAAGCTGTAAGCTGCTGCCAAGGACCACAGGTTGTTGTCTACGCCACGGGTATCGTTGTCGTCGGTCTCGTCGCCAATTGCACTGACCAAGTCGCCGCGTTTGTCGCCTTTGGTGTGGTAACCGTTGAAGTCGAAGTTCAGCGACTGCTCGTCGTTGATCGGCAAGGTGTAGTTGAGGTTGACGTAGTACTTCTTGAAGTAGTCTTCAGCGTCGGAAGCAGCCAATGCACCGGTGAAATTGTCTGTGAAGGCGTAGCTGGCACCGAAGATGTTGATGCTGGTCAGGCCTTTGCCGCCATTGCCATCTTCATCCGGCAGACCGGCGATGCTGTCGCGGCCCATGCCGGTCTGCTTGCTCAGCGCTGTGAAGCGACCTGCGCTAAGTTCCAGACCTTTGATCTCTTTGGAAGTGATCAGGGTACCGGTGGCGACTTCTGGCAGCAGACGGCTGTCGTCAGTGGCGAAAACCGGGCTGGCAACGAATTGCTGACCGTATTTCAGAACGGTGTCGGATACACGGAATTTGACTGCGCCGCCGACCTTGCCCTGGGATTTCTCAGGGTTGCCATCGCTGTCGTTGGCGAACAAGCCGTTACCCCGACGACCCGAACCGCCGTCCAGTTTTACCGAACCCATGGCCATGGCGTCGAGACCGAAGCCTACGGTGCCTTGAGTGAAGCCCGACTCGTAAGTCAGCAGTTGGCTGAGACCGCTATCCTGGCGATAGCCACTTTTGAAAGTGCCGTCACCGTTGGAAACGTTGCCCGCGCCATTTTTGTAGTCGCGGTTCATGTATTCGAAACGAGTCTTCAGTTTCAGGCTCTGATCTTCCAGGAAACCTTTGGCTTCATCCTGAGAAGACGCCATTGCGAACTGCGAGGTGCCTGCTGCAACAGCCAGGGCGATCATGCTCCACTTCATCACGCGCATCGTGATTTGCTCCTTTGGTTTTTAGAAGAGTACTGCCGTCCCACCTGTTTTATTATCTGGGCGGCTCTTTCTTTTTGTGTCGGCGCAAACTTATATCACGCCGACATTGTTGGCGATACTTGCGAAATCAACCTTTCAGCTTCTTTACGGCGTTGTCGCAAAAGGAGCGCTGGATGTCGCAAATTCACAGTACCGATGCAGCCGGACTGACAACTTTATCGCTGTTTCCGGGCCTTTTTTGCATCGCTAAAAAAGAGTCCCTGGCAAAACACTTGAATCTCCATCGGGCAACCCTGCCACTGTTTTTATTGGCTTCAAGCGACCACTTCCAGCGGTGCGCTTATAGTCCATACGGTTACTAATGCAACAAGCGTGCACAAACCGCGAAAACGCTGCGGTTATTTTTCTGTGGGCCGCTCGCAGATGTGAAAACCGTGTGAAAACGGGGCTCCGGAGCCTTTTTTTCTGCGGGCTTGACGAGGTTCTCCCAATGGTGTTGCAGCGCACCCAAGGTGCGCAGGACAGCAAAAAACGTTACCGGTTCACCCCGTACTGAGTATTTAGCGGATGCCCGACCCAGTGAGCGTAGTCGTGTTGTGCAGTTTTGGTGCAAAAAAATCATGAATCCAGCCTTGGCCAATCTGGCGGCGATTGACCTGAGGTACGGCAGATCAAGGATTTTCGTGCAGCTCTTCACGTCAAGGCTCATGTCGGGGCCTGTGTTGGTGCGCGGCCGGGATAAATGTTTCATGTCGGAGCGCCTGGCGATTTACTGCCGGCAGCGGCGTGAAGCTCGCTGCATTCGCAGGTATGCTGCCGTTCTGTCGCTTGGCGCGCTGCTTCGAATGGGCCGCCGCTAAGCTGAGTTAGAGGATCAGCGGGAGTGCTCACAGTGTTTGCTTTGGATTCACGACTTCAACAGGACGCCCTGGTCATCGGCGACTTTCCGTTGTGCCGGCTGTTGCTGTCCAACGACAGCAATTACCCTTGGTTCATCCTGGTACCTCGTCGCGAGGATATAAGCGAGTTGTTTCAGTTGGATGTCGCCGATCAGCAGCAACTGTGGCAGGAAACCACCACCCTTGCCGAGTTACTCAAGGATTCGTTCGACGCGGACAAGCTGAACGTGGCAACCCTGGGTAACGTTGTCAGCCAGTTACATATGCATGTGATCGTGCGTAAGCGTGACGATGTCGCCTGGCCGGCTCCGGTCTGGGGCAGGCACCCGGCCAAGCCGTACAGCGCGGAACAGGTAGCAGCCATTCGCGAGCGCTTGCGTCTGGTGCTGACCGATGAATTCACTTTTTTGGAGGGCTGAGTCATGAGCCTTGAAGGACGCGTTACCGATCTGGAAAGCCGTCTGGCCTTTCAGGATGACACCATTCAGGCATTGAACGATGTGCTGGTGGCGCAGCAGAAGGTCATCGAGCGCTTGCAATTGCAGATGGAAGCGCTGATCAAGCGTCACGAAGAGATGGTCGGGCAGTTCGGTGCTTTTGAGGAAGATGCACCGCCGCCGCATTATTGAGCCATTCGGCAGGCATAAAAAAACCGCGAACAGACAGGCTGTTCGCGGTTTTTTTTTGCTTTGGATCAGCGACGCGGCAGAGCGGCGATCACGTCCTCGGCTTGCAGGCCTTTGTCGCGGTTCATCACCGAGAACTCGACGCGCTGGCCTTCGACCAGAACACGGTGGCCTTCGCCACGAATGGCGCGAAAGTGCACGAAAATATCATCGCCGGAGTCCCGGGAGATAAACCCGAAACCCTTGGAAGTGTTGAACCACTTCACGGTGCCGGTATCGCGATTGCTCATGTCATAGGTGGTCGGCGCAGCGGCCGGTGACGATTTGTAAAAGCTCACGGCCAAATGCAGCAGCACGGCAACCAGGGCGATCACCAGACTGAACAACACCGCCGGTTGGCCAGCGATGACCGGCATTGGTGCGATCAGCGTCAGGGTTTGCAGGACGACAGTCAGCACCAGCAGGGCGCTGACCAGATTTTGCAGATGCTGGCGCGGGCCTTTGTTCCAGTACGGAATCACTGGAGCGATGACCAGGTTCAGCAGGCCGAAAAAGGCCAGGTAAAGTGCATCGGGCTGTTGCAGGTAAGGAACGGCTTCGGCTTTCAGGCTGGGTATGAACGACAGCAGCAAGGCTGCTGCGCCCATTAGCAGGTGGACGATTTTCAACATTTTGATTGGCTCACGTTATGACGGCTCACAAGGAAGAGCTGAAGGCGCACGGTTCGCTTCAGGACAAAATAAGAGGCGGTGGACACGTACACGGCATCAGCCTATGCGCAACACCCCGGAAAATAGGGCATGGCGACACACTGCCTATTTAACAGCAAAGCCTGCGGCTACTCAAATCAGCCCGGCCAGCGGCAGAAAAACGGTCGATTTGTCGCAGTCTGACCACGGATTCATAGCTGCGAGCCGGCTCTTGCCTTGCTACAGTGGGACCGAACCTGCTGGATGAATTCAATCACTGTTAGGGGGCAAGCATGGCAATTGATATCGGTATCAGTGAAGAAGACCGCAAATCCATCGTCGAAGGGCTGTCGCGACTGCTGTCGGACACCTACGTGCTGTATCTGAAAACCCATAACTTCCACTGGAACGTCACTGGCCCGATGTTTCGCACGTTGCACCTGATGTTCGAAGAGCAATACAACGAGCTGGCGCTGGCCGTCGATTTGATCGCCGAGCGTATCCGTGCGTTGGGCTTCCCGGCGCCGGGTGCCTACGCGACCTACGCGCGTCTTTCTTCTATTAAAGAAGAAGTCGGTGTGCCGAGCGCCGAAGACATGATCAAGCAACTGGTCGAAGGCCAGGAAGCGGTGACCCGTACCGCGCGCGGCATTTTCCCGCTGCTGGACAAGGTCAGCGATGAGCCGACCGCTGACCTGCTGACCCAGCGCATGCAAGTGCACGAGAAAACTGCGTGGATGCTGCGCGCGCTGCTCGAGGAATGACCCGGCCGCTGCGGACGGCGTGAGGTCGTCCGCATGCTCTCCAGACTCTTACCGTTGTCGTTGGCTTATCCTACGAGGCTGGTCAACAAGTCGTATGGCGCGAACTTTGTTACTGGGTTTTTATGAAGGCGCAGGATGTTGCCTTATAAATCAGCAGTCATGGCAAAGGAGTGTCAACGCTATGGTAGAAGGAGACAGGCGAAGCGACAGGATGTCGGCTTCGCGGCATGTAATAAAGGTCGATCCGTTTGTCAGCGAGTTCGACATGAACCTGATCCGGCCGCTGTCGCGGTCGATTCGCCTCAATGGTTTTGCGACCTGCCTGCGACTCGAGCAGGTCTACTGGAACATACTCGGCGGCATGGCCGAGGACAATCATTGCTCGATCAGCACACTGCTATCCCACGTTGATCGTGAGGTGCATCTGCGTTACGGCGGAGTGAAGAATTTCAGTGCGCTGGTGCGGGTGGTTTGCGTCATGAACGGGATCAAAGATCTCGCACCCGCAGTTTCGCGCTGAAACGGCGGTTGCAACGAGGTTGCGGGCTGTGCAGCGTTACGGCTGCACAGCCCGCATTTAATCGATATAATCCCGCGCTTTCGCCGCAAAGCCCTGCGCGCGGCAGCAATCTGATCGCCGAGACACCTCCATGCCAATGTACGATTACCTATGTGCTTCCTGTGGTCATCAGTTGGAAGCCATTCAGAAGATCAGCGACGCACCGTTGGTCGATTGCCCTGCCTGCCAGGCGCCCGAACTGAAGAAGCAGCTGTCCATGCCGGGTTTTCGCCTCAGCGGCAACGGTTGGTACGAGACCGACTTCAAGACCGGAGCCAAGAAAAATCTGGCCGGTGGCGACAAAGCTGACTAGGGTTCCAACCCTGAACGAACGACACGCGTGAGTTTCCGCCCTGCTTGATCGCGGCCGGATCTCCACCGAATTTCGAATTACGAGAAGCGAACCACACCATGATGCGCAGCCACTATTGCGGCCAACTGAACGAAAGCCTGGAAGGCCAGGAAATTACCCTTTGCGGATGGGTTCACCGTCGCCGCGACCACGGCGGGGTGATTTTCCTCGATATCCGTGATCGTGATGGTCTGGCTCAGGTGGTGTTCGATCCGGATCGCGCCGAGAGCTTCGCCGCCGCCGACCGCGTGCGCAGCGAATACGTCGTGAAGATCACCGGCAAGGTGCGTCTGCGTCCGGCCGGCGCGACCAACGCCAACATGGCCTCGGGCATGATCGAAGTGCTGGGTTATGAACTGGAAGTGCTGAACGAGTCGGAAACCCCGCCGTTCCCGCTCAACGAGTTCTCCGACGTCGGCGAAGAAACCCGCCTGCGCTATCGCTTCCTCGACCTGCGTCGTCCGGAAATGGCCGAGAAGCTGCGCCTGCGTTCGCGCATGACCACCAGCATCCGCCGCTTCCTCGATGAGAACGGCTTCCTCGACGTCGAAACGCCGATCCTCACCCGGGCCACTCCGGAAGGCGCGCGTGACTATCTGGTGCCGAGCCGTACCCACGCCGGTTCGTTCTTCGCCCTGCCGCAATCGCCGCAGCTGTTCAAGCAACTGCTGATGGTGGCCGGCTTCGACCGTTACTACCAGATCGCCAAGTGCTTCCGTGACGAAGACCTGCGTGCCGACCGTCAGCCGGAATTCACCCAGATCGACATCGAGACCAGCTTCCTCGATGAAAAAGAGATCATGGGCCTGACCGAGCAGATGATCCGCAACCTGTTCAAGGAAGTGCTGGATCTGGAGTTCGGCGAATTCCCGCACATGACCTTCGAAGAAGCCATGCGCCGCTACGGTTCGGACAAGCCGGACCTGCGTATTCCGCTGGAACTGGTTGATGTTGCCGACCAGCTCAAAGAAGTCGATTTCAAGGTGTTCAGCGGCCCGGCCAACGATCCGAAGTGCCGCATCGCCGCACTGCGCGTTCCAGGCGGGGCGAGCATGCCGCGCAAGCAGATCGACGACTACACCAAGTTCGTCGGCATCTACGGTGCCAAGGGCCTGGCGTACATCAAGGTCAACGAGCGTGCTGCCGGTGTTGAAGGCCTGCAATCGCCGATCGTGAAAAACATCCCGGAAGACAAGCTCAACGTGATCCTTGATCGCGTTGGCGCAGTCGATGGCGACATCGTGTTCTTCGGTGCCGACAAGGCCAAGATCGTCAGCGAAGCCCTGGGCGCGCTGCGTATCAAGCTCGGTCACGACCTGAAGCTGCTGACCTGCGAGTGGGCGCCAATGTGGGTCGTCGACTTCCCGATGTTCGAAGAGAACGACGACGGCAGCTTCTCGGCGCTGCACCACCCGTTCACTGCACCGAAGTGCACCCCGCAGGAACTCGAAGCCAACCCGGCCGGCGCACTGTCCCGTGCGTACGACATGGTCTTGAACGGCACCGAGCTGGGCGGCGGTTCGATCCGTATCCATCGCAAGGAAATGCAGCAAGCGGTATTCCGCCTGCTGGGCATCAACGAAGCGGAACAGGAAGAGAAGTTCGGCTTCCTGCTCGACGCGCTGAAGTACGGCGCACCGCCGCACGGTGGTCTGGCCTTCGGTCTGGACCGTCTGGTGATGCTGATGACCGGCGCCCAGTCGATCCGTGAAGTGATCGCCTTCCCGAAAACCCAGAGTGCTGCCGACGTGATGACGCAGGCTCCGGGCGTAGTGGATGCCAAGGCATTGCGCGAGCTGCACATTCGCCTGCGCGAAACGCCAAAGGCTGAGTAAGACGGGCCTGAAGGCGCATCTTCGGATGCGCCTTTTTTCTTTCTCAGGTCGTATTTTTCAATTGCCGGCCGCTGCCTCGGCGGGGCGGGCAAGGTTTCAAAGAGCATTCGGAGCAAGTTATGGCAGGTCATTCCAAGTGGGCAAACATCAAGCACCGCAAAGAACGTCAGGATGCCAAGAGGGGCAAGATCTTCACCAAGTGGATCCGTGAACTGACCGTTGCGGCCCGTCAGGGTGGCGGTGATCCGGGTTCCAACCCGCGTCTGCGTCTGGCTCTGGACAAGGCGTTGAGCGCGAACATGAGTCGCGACATCATCGACCGTGCCGTCGCGCGCGGTGCCGGCGCCACTGAAGCGGACAACGTTGAAGAACTGACCTACGAAGGTTACGGCCCGGGCGGCGTGGCGGTGATGGTCGAGTGCATGACCGACAACCGCAACCGCACTGCGGCGGCTGTGCGTCACGCGTTCAGCAAGTGTGGCGGCAACCTCGGCACCGATGGTTCGGTGGCGTATCTGTTCGAGCGCAAGGGCCAGATCAGTTTCGCCCCGGGTGTCGATGAAGACGCACTGACCGAAGCGGCGCTGGAAGCCGATGCCGATGACGTGGTCACCCACGAAGACGGTTCGATCGACGTGTTCACCTCGTTCACCGGTTTCTATGCGGTGCGCAACGCGCTGGAAGCGGCCGGGTTCAAGGGCGACGATGCGGAAATCGTCATGCAGCCGACCACCAGCGCCGAGCTGGATCTGGAAGGCGCGGAGAAGGTGCTCAAGCTGATCGATATGCTTGAGGACCTGGACGACGTGCAGAACGTCTATTCCAACGCGGATATCCCGGAAGACGTCGCCGCTCAGCTTGGCTGATAAGCGACTAGTCTTCCTTGTGGGAGCGAGCCTGCTCGCGAAAGCGGTGTGTCATTCAGCACCTGTATCTGCTGACATACCGCCTTCGCGAGCAGGCTCGCTCCCACATTTGCTATTGGCTGTCAGGTAAATCGTTTTATGAATCTGCAGGCGTTATGACTTTAATCCTTGGTATCGACCCCGGTTCGCGCATCACCGGTTACGGGATCGTTCGCGATACCGGGCGGGGTGGCTGCATCTATGTGGCCTCGGGCTGCATTCGCACCGGCTCCGGCGAGCTGCATGAGCGTCTGCAGATCGTCTATCGCGGCGTGCGCGAAATCATCAAGACCTACGGCCCGGTGACCATGGGCATCGAAAAGGTGTTCATGGCGAAAAACGCCGACTCGGCGCTCAAGCTCGGGCAGGCGCGCGGCGCTGCGATTGTCGCCGGCGCCGAAGAGTGTCTGGAAATCGCCGAGTACACCGCCACGCAAGTCAAACAGGCGGTGGTCGGCACCGGTGCGGCCAATAAGGAGCAGGTGCAGATGATGGTCATGCACATGCTCAAGTTGACCAGCAAGCCGCAGATCGACGCCTCCGACGCCCTCGCGATTGCCATTTGCCATGCGCACACGCGCTCAAGCCTGCTGCCGCACGGGCTGGGAACCGCACGCAGTCGTGGCGGGCGCCTGCGTCTCTGATAGCATCAGCATCAATTTTCTCGAAAGTGACTTCGCGGTGCCTGTGTTGTCGGCGCGCGAGCCACCTTCAATCGTCGCCAGCCCACGGCTGGCCAGCGCTCAAGGATTCAAAACGTGATTGGACGCTTGCGCGGCACCCTGGCTGAGAAACAGCCGCCGCACCTGATTCTCGATGTGAACGGCCTTGGCTATGAGGTGGAAGTGCCCATGACCACCCTTTATCGTCTGCCGTCGGTCGGCGAACCGCTGACCCTGCACACCCATTTGGTCGTACGCGAAGATGCGCAATTGCTCTATGGTTTTGCCGGCAAGCGTGAGCGAGACTTCTTTCGCGAGCTGATCCGTCTCAACGGGGTCGGACCGAAACTGGCGCTGGCGTTGATGTCGAGCCTGGAAGTCGACGAGTTGGTGCGCTGCGTGCAGTCTCAGGACACTTCGGCGCTGACCAAGGTCCCGGGGGTTGGCAAGAAAACCGCCGAGCGTTTGCTGGTGGAATTGAAAGATCGCTTCAAGGCCTGGGAAACTTCGCCGGCGATGTTCGCGCTGGTGCCGAATCAGCCGGACGGCCCGGCACCGGTCAACAGTGCCGAGACCGATGCGGTCAGCGCGTTGATCTCCCTGGGCTACAAGCCGCAGGAAGCGAGCAAGGCGATTTCCGCGATCAAAGACAAGAACCTGAGCAGCGAAGACCTGATCCGCCGCGCTCTGAAGGGAATGATTTAAGTGATTGAAGCTGATCGTCTGATCGCCGCCGCGCACAGCCCGCGCGAGCGCGAAGAAGTCCAGGATCGGGCCATCCGCCCGGTCAGCCTGGCCGACTACATTGGCCAGCCGACCGTGCGCGAGCAGATGGAGCTGTTCATCCAGGCTGCCCGTGGCCGCAGCGAGTCCCTCGATCACACCCTGATCTTCGGCCCGCCGGGGCTGGGCAAGACCACGCTGGCGAACATCATTGCCCAGGAAATGGGCGTGTCGATCAAGAGCACCTCCGGGCCAGTGCTGGAACGCCCGGGTGATCTGGCCGCGTTGTTGACCAATCTTGAGCCGCACGATGTGTTGTTCATCGACGAAATTCATCGTCTGTCGCCGATCGTTGAAGAAGTGCTGTACCCGGCGATGGAAGATTTCCAGCTCGACATCATGATCGGCGAAGGGCCGGCAGCGCGCTCGATCAAACTCGATCTGCCGCCTTTCACTCTGGTCGGCGCCACCACCCGCGCCGGCATGCTGACCAATCCGTTGCGTGATCGCTTCGGTATCGTCCAGCGCCTGGAGTTCTACAGCACGGCGGATCTGGCAACGATCGTCAGTCGTTCGGCGGCAATTCTCGGTCTGCCGCTGGACCCGGAAGGTTCGTTCGAGATCGCCCGTCGCGCCCGTGGCACGCCGCGAATTGCCAACCGTCTGCTGCGGCGGGTGCGCGATTTCGCTGAAGTACGCGCCAAGGGCCACATCACCAAAGCGGTGGCGGATCTGGCGCTGAACCTGCTGGACGTCGATGAACACGGTTTCGATCACCAGGACCGGCGTCTGCTGCTGACCATGATCGAGAAGTTCGACGGCGGCCCGGTCGGTATCGACAGTCTGGCGGCGGCGATCAGTGAAGAACGCCACACCATTGAAGACGTGCTCGAACCGTATCTGATCCAGCAGGGCTACATCATGCGCACGCCACGGGGCAGGGTAGTGACGCGGCATGCCTATCTGCATTTCGGTTTGAATGTTCCGTCACGCATGGGCGAGATGCCCGTGGCAGACGAGTTTCTGGACGCCGTCGACGATTGATACACATTTGTTGGTGATTTATTCAGGGTTTGTACTGTCAGACGACGGTACTTTTGCGTTAAAGCTTTGAAACCACGAAAAACAGTTGTCTGGCCGGATTGGCAACCTGAGGAGTAAGCACTAGAGTATGCGCGCGCAAAACGGGCTTGAGCCGTTCGCACATCGTTGTCGCGTTTATTACGAGGACACCGATGCGGGCGGCATCGTGTATTACGTTAATTACCTCAAGTTTATGGAACGGGCTCGAACCGAGCGGCTACGGGAACTGGGTTTTGCCCAATCTGTGCTTGCCGGAGAGGACCTGTTGTTCGTCGTGCATTCCAGCGAAGCGCGCTACTACGCGCCGGCGCGACTGGATGACGAACTGCTGGTAAGCGCTGATGTAATCGAATTGAACCGTGCCAGCCTGCGCTTCCGACAGCAGGTCAGGCGGGCCACGGATAATGTGCTGCTCTGCGAAGGGCAGTTTTTGGTGGCCTGCGTGCGCACCGACAGTTTGAAACCCCGGGCCCTTCCCGAAGACCTGCGTGCGGCCTTCGCCGACGCGGTCGGCCCGGGTACACACTCAAAGCAGGAGATAAAGCGTGGAAGCTAACGTCGTCGACCATTCCTCCATGTGGAGCCTGGTCAGCAATGCCAGCATCGTGGTGCAGTTGGTAATGTTGACCCTGGTGGCCGCATCGGTGACCTCATGGATCATGATCTTTCAGCGCAGCAACTTGCTGCGCGCCGGTCGACGCGCCCTGGAGAGCTTCGAAGAGCGCTTCTGGTCGGGTATCGACCTGTCCAAACTGTACCGTCAGGCTGGCAGCAACCCTGATCCGGATTCGGGCGTGGAGCAGATCTTCCGTGCCGGCTTCAAGGAATTCTCCCGTCTGCGTCAGCAGCCAGGTGTCGATCCTGAAGCCGTGATGGAAGGTGTCGCCCGTGCCATGCGCGTGGCCATCTCGCGCGAAGAAGAGAAACTCGAGCAGAGCCTGCCGTTCCTCGCCACCGTCGGTTCGGTCAGCCCGTACATCGGTCTGTTCGGCACCGTGTGGGGGATCATGAACTCCTTCCGTGGTCTGGCCAGCGCCCAGCAAGCGACGCTCGCCACCGTTGCTCCGGGTATCGCCGAAGCCCTGATCGCCACCGCGATCGGCCTGTTCGCTGCGATCCCGGCGGTCATCGCTTACAACCGTTTTGCTGCGCGCAGCGAAACCTTGCTGGGCCGCTACTACACCTTCGCCGATGAATTCCAGGCGATCCTGCACCGCAAAGTGCACACCAGCGAAGAATAAGCAGGTATTTCCCGATGGCTTTAATCGCTCGAGCTCGCAAAAAGCGCAAGCCGGTCGCCGAGATGAACGTGGTGCCCTACATCGACGTGATGTTGGTGCTGCTGGTCATCTTCATGGTGACCGCGCCGATGCTCAATCAGGGCGTGAAAGTTGATCTGCCCAAGGTTTCCAGCGAAGCCTTGCCGCAGGACAACAACACTCAGGTCCTGACCATTTCGATCAAGGCTGACAAGACCTACTACTGGAACCTTGGCAGCGAAGTCGACACCGAGAAGCAACAGGACAGGGCCATGACCCTGCCACAGATGACTGACGCGGTGACCAAGATCATCCGCGCCGGCACCGAGGGCGGCAAACGCACTCAGGTGTTCATTCGTGGCGACAAGACTGTCGACTACGGCGCCGTCATGGGTGCCATGGGCGGGTTGCAGAAAGCCGGGGTCGGTAACGTTGGTCTGATTACCGAGGCCCCCTGATGCAGCAACAGCGAGAGCCGTCCGCCTCGGAAAGCTACTTCTGGCCTAGTGTTCTGGCAATCGTCCTGCACGTGCTGGTGTTCGGCATGCTGTTCGTCAGTTTTGCCTTCACGCCCGAACTGCCGCCGGCCAAGCCGATCGTCCAGGCGACTCTGTACCAGCTGAAATCGAAAAGTCAGGCGACCACCCAGACCAATCAGAAGATTGCGGGTGAGGCGAAGAAATCCGCCGCGCGCCAGACCGAAGTCGAACAGATGGAGCAGAAAAAGATCGAGCAGGAAGCGGTGAAGGCGGCGGAACAAAAGAAAGAGGAAGCGGCTCAAAAGGCCGAGGAAGCCAAGAAGGCCGACGAGGCGAAAAAAGCCGACGAGGCGAAAAAGGCTGATGAAGCCAAGAAAGCCGACGACGCGAAGAAAGCCGAAGCGAAAAAGGCCGAAGAGAAACAATTGGCTGATATAGCCAAGAAGAAGGCCGAAGACGAAGCGAAAAAGGCTGCTGAGGAAGAGGCGAAGAAGGCCGCTGCCGAAGAAGCCAAGAAGAAGATCGTCGAAGACGCGAAGAAGAAAGCCGCCGAAGACGCCAAGAAGAAAGCTGAAGCTGAAGAGGCGAAGAAGAAAGTCGCCGAAGACGCGAAGAAGAAAGCTGCTGCCGATGCTGCGAAGAAGAAAGCGCAGGAAGCGGCACGCAAATCCGCCGAAGACAAAAAGGCCCAGGCCCTGGCAGATCTGCTTTCCGACACGCCGCAGCGTCAGCAGGCCCTGGCAGATGAGCAGGGTGACGAAGTTGCCGGCAGTTTCGATGACCTGATTCGCGCTCGTGCAGCGGAAGGCTGGGCTCGTCCTCCTTCGGCGCGCAAAGGCATGACGGTCGTGCTGCAAATCGGCATGTTGCCGGACGGCACGGTGACTTCGGTCAGCGTCGCCAAGTCCAGTGGTGACGGTCCGTTCGATGCTTCGGCAGTCGCGGCAGTGAAGAATATTGGACGTTTGACAGAAATGCAGGGAATGAAGCCGAGCGATTTCGCTCCGTATCGTTCATTCAAGATGACATTCACACCTGAGGATCTAGCCTTGTGAGAAACCTTCTTCGAGGAATGCTGGTCGTGATCTGCTGCATGGCAGGGATCGCGACGGCAGATGAAAAGAACATTCTGGTCACCAGCGGCAGCGATCGGGCCACCCCGATCGCCGTCGTACCGTTCGGCATGCAGGGCGGCGCCGTGCTGCCTGATGACATGGCTGAAATCATTGGCAACGATTTGCGCAACTCGGGCTATTACTCGCCTATTCCGAAAGCCAACATGATCAGCCAGCCAAGCCAGCCGAGCGAAATCATCTTCCGTGACTGGAAGGCGGTGGGTGCTCAGTACATGATGGTCGGCAGCATCGCTCCAGCGGGCGGTCGCCTGCAGGTGCAGTGGGCGCTGTTCAACGTCGCCACCGAGCAGAAAGTGGCGGACGGCAGTGTTTCCGGTACGACCGACCAGATCCGTGACATGGCGCACTTCATTTCCGATCAGTCGTTCCAGAAGCTGACCGGCATTGAAGGTGCCTTCTCGACACGTTTGCTTTACGTAACGGCCGAGCGTTTTTCCGAGAAGAACACTCGTTACACCCTGCAACGCTCCGACTATGACGGTGCCCGCGCAGTGACTCTGCTGCAATCGCGCGAGCCGATCCTGTCGCCGCGTTTTGCACCGGACGGCAAGCGTATCGCCTACGTGTCGTTCGAGCAGAAGCGTCCGCGTATCTTCATGCAGAACATCGACACCGGTCGCCGTGAGCAGATCACCAACTTCGAAGGCCTCAACGGCGCGCCAGCCTGGTCGCCGGATGGCAATCGCCTGGCGTTCGTGCTGTCGAAAGACGGCAACCCGGACATCTACGTGATGAACCTCGGTTCGCGTCAGATCAGCCGCGTAACCAATGGTCAGGGCATCAATACCGAACCGTTCTGGGGCAAGGATGGCTCGACCATCTACTTCACCTCCGACCGTGGCGGCAAGCCGCAAATCTATAAAACCAGCGTCGGTGGCGGTGGTGCCGAGCGTGTGACGTTCGTGGGCAACTACAACGCCAACCCGAAACTTTCGGCTGATGAAAAGACTTTGGTGATGATTCATCGTCAGGATGGCTTCACCAATTTCAAGGTGGCAGCTCAGGATCTGCAGCGAGGTAGTGTAAAGATCCTCACTGATAGCACTCTGGACGAGTCACCTACTGTTGCGCCCAACGGCACCATGGTAATCTACGCCACCCGCCAACAGGGCCGGGGAGTCTTGATGCTCGTGTCCATTAATGGACGCGTGAGGCTCCCGCTTCCTACCGCTCAAGGCGAAGTCAGAGAACCGTCCTGGTCCCCTTACCTGAAGTGAGCGGGCGCTACACGTTTTACTTAACACACTGGGGTTCATTAGGAGTTTCACGATGGAAATGCTGAAGTTTGGTAAATTTGCTGCGCTGGCTCTGGCCATGGCTGTAGCTGTAGGTTGCTCGTCCAAAGGCGGCGACAACGCCGGTGAAGGCGCTGTTGATCCAAACGCTGGTTACGGCGCAAACACCGGTGCCGTTGACGGTTCCCTGAGCGAAGAAGCTGCTCTGCGCGCAATCACCACCTTCTACTTCGAATACGACAGCTCGGACCTGAAGCCAGAAGCCATGCGCGCTCTGGACGTTCACGCCAAAGACCTGAAAGCAAACGGCGCTCGCGTTGTTCTGGAAGGCAACACCGACGAACGTGGTACTCGTGAGTACAACATGGCACTGGGCGAGCGTCGTGCGAAAGCCGTTCAGCGCTACCTGGTACTGCAAGGTGTTTCCCCAGCTCAGCTGGAACTGGTTTCCTACGGCGAAGAGCGTCCAGTTGCTACCGGCAACGACGAGCAGTCCTGGGCCCAGAACCGTCGCGTCGAACTGCGTAAGTAATTCGATATGCGAACGTGCCGTCGTGCTGTAACTGTTCTGGCTCTCAGCCTCGCGCCGCTTGCGGCGTGGGCTGCGGTTCCTGTGGTCGATGACAACTCCGGTTATAACAATAGCGGGAGCAGTTATCCGCCTGCGGGTTACGGTACGAACGGCGCCTATGCCGGGGGAGCGGCTTCGGCCCCTGCCTCGGCACAAGGCATGCTGTTCAACCAATTGCAACAGATGCAGGACCAGATCTCGCGCCAACAGGGCGTGATCGAAGAACTGCAGAATCAGGTTTCGCGCATGAAGCAGGAATCCCTGGAGCGATACCAGGATCTTGATCGGCGCATAGGATCCGGCGTTGCACCAGCCGCGACTCCCGAGAATTCTTCTGCCGGTGGCGATGCAAGTGCTGCTGCCGGTGCTGCCGCAGGCGCGGGTGCTGCTGCGGCAGCCCAGGCCCCTGCTGCGGGTAGCGAACCGGCTGATCCGGCCAAGGAAAAGCTGTATTACGATGCCGCTTTCGACCTGATCAAAGCCAAGGATTTCGACAAGGCCAGCCAAGCCTTCGCCGCTTTCCTGCGCAAATACCCCAACAGCCAGTACGCGGGCAACGCTCAATACTGGTTGGGCGAAGTGAACCTGGCCAAGGGTGATCTGCAAGGTGCAGGTCAGGCCTTTGCCAAGGTTTCGCAGCTGTATCCCAAGCACAACAAAGTGCCGGATTCGCTGTACAAGCTGGCTGACGTAGAGCGCCGCCTCGGTCATACCGACAAGGTCAAAGGCATTCTGCAGCAGGTGGTGTCCCAATATCCGGGCACTTCCGCCGCGCAGCTGGCCCAGCGTGATTTGCAGCGCATGTAAGCCTGTTCATCCGTGTTTTGAAGAAACCCGCGCTTGTCGCGGGTTTTTTCGTTAGAATTCACGCCCTTTTTCTGAAACACGCTTCTTGTGGTCTACGCGTTGGCGGGATTGCCTGAAGTGCCTGACGGAGGCGGACAGCCTGTTTAGCTGTTACGCCCGTGGCGACTATGCAAGACACATTGAGAATCACCGAAGTTTTCTACTCGTTGCAGGGGGAAACTCGGACTGCCGGGCTGCCCACGGTTTTCGTGCGCCTGACCGGTTGCCCGTTGCGTTGCCAATACTGCGACAGCGCTTATGCGTTCAGCGGCGGCACCGTCCGCACCCTCGACGACATCCTTGAGCAAGTGGCCGGATATCGTCCGCGCTACGTCTGTGTCACCGGCGGTGAGCCGTTGGCTCAGCCGAACGCCATTCCTTTGCTTGAACGGTTGTGTGATGCCGGTTACGAGGTGTCGCTGGAAACCAGCGGCGCCCTCGACGTGTCCGCCGTCGATCCGCGTGTCAGTCGCGTCGTCGACCTGAAAACGCCGGGCTCGAAAGAAGCCCATCGCAACCGTTACGAGAACATCGAACTGCTGACCCGCAACGATCAGGTGAAGTTTGTCATCTGCTCGCGGGAAGACTATGACTGGGCGGTATCGAAACTGATCCAGTACGGGCTTGATCGACGTGCGGGTGAAGTGCTTTTCTCCCCAAGTCATCATGACCTCAATGCCAGGGATCTGGCGGATTGGGTGGTGGCAGATAACCTGCCAGTGCGGCTGCAACTGCAGTTGCATAAATATCTATGGAATGATGAGCCGGGGCGCTGAGATGATTGAACAACCGAACACTACCGAAAAACGTGCCGTTATCCTGCTTTCGGGCGGCCTCGACTCGGCCACCGTGGTGGCGATGGCACGCGCCGAAGGCTACGCCTGCTATACCATGAGCTTCGATTACGGCCAGCGCTCCCATGCTGAATTGCATGCCGCCGCCCGCGTTGCTCGCGATCTGGGAGTGGTCGAGCACAAGGTCATTGGCCTGAATCTCAACGGCATGGGCGGCTCGGCGCTGACTGACACCAGCATCGATATTCCGGAAGAGCTGGGCGAAGGCATTCCGGTGACTTACGTGCCGGCGCGCAACACGGTGTTCCTGTCGTTGGCATTGGGTTGGGCCGAAGTGCTCGGCGCGCGCGACATCTTCATCGGCGTCAATGCAGTGGATTATTCCGGCTACCCGGATTGCCGTCCCGAGTTCATCGAGTCGTTCGAGCGCATGGCCAACCTGGCCACCAAAGCGGGCGTGGAAGGCAATGGCTTCCGCATTCAGGCGCCACTGCAAAACCTGAGCAAGGCGCAGATCGTCCAGGCTGGCGTGAAGCTGGGCGTGGATTATGGCCTGACGGTTTCCTGCTATCAGGCAGACGATGACGGCCGCGCCTGCGGCAAATGTGACAGCTGCCGCCTGCGTGCTGAAGGCTTCGCGGCGGCGGGTGTGAGCGATCCAACTCCTTATTTTTGATCTTTTTCAAAAAAGGTGTTGAATAGTCCTTAAAAATCAGTATTATACGCGCCACCACACAGCGGGTCGTTAGCTCAGTTGGTAGAGCAGTTGGCTTTTAACCAATTGGTCGTAGGTTCGAATCCCACACGACCCACCATATTTGGCGGTTTAGAAAATCCGGAAGGCCCACGAAAGTGAGGATTTCCGGGTTTTTTTTTGCCTGCAATTCGGGCGTTCGACGTTTCAGCGCGGGCGGCCTGACACAGGTCAGAATCATCTTTTGTATCAACGGGATATTCTGTAGCCTTGCGCAGCTTCAACGCTGTCCGTGCCTGATGATACTCACTCTCCCGGCGGTACCCTCTAACGGTCCGGAGCCGGGTGTATACTCGACTTTCGCGCGAATGCGCCTGCAGGTCTTGCGAACATGACGCAGATTTCCGAACGCCTTCTGGTTCAAGCCCACCTCGACGCCAAGCAGCCCAAACCGCTGACGGCAGAGGAGGAGGCCTACTACCGTTCCGCCATCGCCGCCGAGCTCAAGGCTCAGGACGCGGTGCTGGTTGCCCACTTTTATTGCGATCCGGTGATTCAGGCCCTGGCCGAAGAAACCGGCGGCTGTGTTTCCGACTCCCTGGAAATGGCCCGCTTCGGCAACGCCCATCCGGCCAAGACCGTGGTGGTCGCCGGCGTGAAGTTCATGGGCGAGACTGCAAAGATTCTCAACCCGGAAAAGCGAGTGCTGATGCCGACCCTGGAGGCGACGTGCTCGCTGGACCTGGGATGCCCGGTCGATGAGTTCTCGGCGTTTTGTGATCAGCATCCAGAGCGCACCGTGGTGGTGTATGCCAATACTTCCGCCGCCGTGAAGGCTCGGGCTGACTGGGTGGTGACTTCGAGCTGCGCACTGGAGATCGTCGAAAGCCTGATGGACAACGGCGAGACGATCATCTGGGGCCCGGACAAGCACTTGGGCACTTATATTCAGCGCAAGACCGGCGCCGACATGCTGCTGTGGGACGGTGCTTGCATCGTCCATGAAGAATTCAAGTCCAAGCAGCTCGAAGACATGAAGGCGCTGTACCCGGACGCGGCGATTCTGGTGCATCCCGAGTCGCCGACTTCGGTGATCGAGCTGGCGGACGCCGTCGGTTCCACCAGCCAGTTGATCGCTGCCGCGCAAAGCCTGCCGAACAAGACCCTGATCGTCGCCACCGACCGTGGCATCTTCTACAAGATGCAGCAGCTGTGCCCGGACAAGGTCTTTATCGAGGCGCCTACCGCCGGTAATGGCGCCGCGTGCCGCAGTTGTGCACATTGCCCGTGGATGGCCATGAACACCCTTGAGCGCACGCTCAAGAGCTTGAAAGAAGGCACCAACGAGATCTTTGTCGATCCGGCGCTGATTCCCCAAGCGATCCGCCCGTTGAAGCGCATGCTCGACTTCACCCAGGCAGCGCGGATGAAATTGGCCGGCAACGCCTGAGAGAACCCCTTGTATGAGTGAGCCCTGTGGTGAGGGGATTTATCCCCGTTGGGTGGCGAAGCCGCCCTAAATCAAACACCGCGGCATATCAGGGATACCGCGTGGGCTCCTTTACGACTACTACGCAGCCGGACGGGGATAAATCCCCTCACCACAGGCCGACTCTTGAGCATGGAAATTATTTGCTCTTCTTCGGGATCCGCACCACACGCGTATCCGAATAGATGTCATGCCAGGTGCGTTTCTGCTTGTCGAACAGCGACCAGAAGAACCCCAGCCCGATACACAACCACGACGCGATCGACACCATAAAGCGCAGCAGCGCCTGCCACAGGCTGATCGCTGTGCCGTTGGCGTTCTGCACGCGGATCCCCCACACCTGCATGCCCAGTGTCTGCCCGCCGTGGGTCCAGAACTTGGCGAAGAAGCCGAACAATACCAACAGCAGCACCGTGGAGTAGAGCGGATCACCATCCAGCTGGCCGGCGTCGGTCATCACTCGCAGACGCTCTTCGCCAATGATCGCCGCCTGGATCAACTTATAGATGAATCCGGTGACGATCAGCAGGGCGGTGCACAGCAGGAAGTCGTAGAACATCGCCGCCAGACGACGACCGAGAGCAACGGGAGGAAAGTCCCCTTGCGGCGTGAGCAGGTGTTTCGACATGGCAGCCTCGGGACGCGAATGGAAGCGCCATTTTACGGATAAGCGCGCACAAAAAAGCCCCTGATATCAATATCAGGGGCTTTTTCGTATCAGAAGATCAGGCTTCTGCTTGTACTTCGTCAGCCTGCATGCCTTTCTGGCCTTGCACGGCAACGAAAGTCACCTTCTGGCCTTCTTTCAGGCTCTTGAAGCCGTTGCCCTGAATGGCGCGGAAATGTACGAACAGATCCGGACCGCTTTCTGGAGTGATAAAACCAAAACCTTTCTCGTCGTTAAACCACTTGACGGTACCGCTCTGACGTGTGGACATTTCTTATTTCCTTTGACGCATAAATTGATGACAGCCCCTTTCACATGAAAGAGTACTGGAGCTGGTTGCAAGGAGTAAGAAGACGTCGAGCGGGATGTAGCTAACTTGTAGGCTACTGCCCAGGTCACGATTCCAAGCTGACCCATGCAAACACAGTGGACAAACTCTACGCCAACTACGGGAGAAAAAACAAGCCCTGCGAAGACCCCGGTTTTACTGCTCTTCATGGCAGTTCGTCAGTTAACTAGTTGAGTCTTAGACGATTGCCTGGTTGTATTTTCAGCAAACGTTATAAGCGACGTTCATATCCGAAAAAGATGTTAAAAAACGCACTGTTTTATGGCGATTGCGTTACACATTAGTGCACGCATAACGCAATCGCGTTACTTATAGAAACAGTCGATCAACCGCGATAGTAGCGTTGTGGAACAAATGGCATTTTGCTTACAAGCATTTGCACCTTTTTCCCACGGACGATGGCCCACACAGGTGTATCGAGCGTGACGTAGGCGCTGTCGAGGTAACCCATCGCCAATGGGCCGCCCAAGGTCGGACCAAAGCCGCCGCTGCAGACGCTGCCGATGATCTCGCCGGCCTCGTTGACGATCTCTGCGCCTTCACGCACCGGGGTACGCTCCTGTGGCAGCAGGCCGACGCGTTTGCGTGCGACGCCGTTCTGTTGCTGCGCGAAGATCTGCTCGGCGCCCGGGAAACCGCCGGCCCGCGCGCCATCGGCGCGGCGGGGCTTGGAGATCGCCCAAAGCAGGCTGGCTTCGATCGGCGTGGTTTCGGTGTTCATGTCATGGCCGTACAGGCACAGGCCGGCTTCCAGACGCAGCGAATCACGGGCGCCGAGGCCGATGGCTTGGACCTCTGGTTCGGCGAGCAGGGCGCGGGCGAGTTTTTCCGCGTCGGCGGCCGGTACAGAGATTTCGAAACCGTCTTCACCGGTGTAGCCCGAACGGCTGACAAAGCAGTCCACGCCCAGCAACGACACACGGTTGAACTGCATGAAGGTCATCTTCGTCACGTCCGGCGCAAGACGCGCCAGCACCGTGACGGCTGCCGGACCTTGCAGGGCGAGCAGGGCGCGCTCTTCGAACAGCGCCGTAATGGTGCACTGATCGCCGATGTGTTTTTGCAGATGCGCGAGATCCTGATCCTTGCACGCGGCGTTGACCACCAGGAACAACTCGTCATTGCCCAGATTGGCAACCATCAGGTCATCGAGGATGCCGCCGCTTTCGTTGGTGAACATCGCATAACGCTGCATGCCCACCGGCAGGTCGATGATGTCCACCGGCACCAGGGTTTCCAGGGCTTTGGCCGCATTGGCACCGGTCAGACGAATCTGGCCCATGTGCGAGACGTCGAACAGCCCGGCTTGCTCACGGGTGTGCTGATGTTCTTTCATCACTCCGAGCGGGTATTGCACGGGCATGTCGTAGCCGGCGAACGGCACCATGCGCGCGCCGAGTTCGAGGTGCAGTGCGTGCAGCGGGGTTTTCGAGAGTTGTTCGGTGGACATGCGTGGCTCCTTTGAATTTGGGTTGCGGGTGAGAGGCAAGATCAAGAGCCCCTCACCCCAGCCCTCTCCCGGAGGGAGAGGGAGCTAGTTACGTTTGGCTGAGTTCGTAATCAGCATTCGATAATGTTGACCGCCAGGCCGCCGCGGGCGGTTTCCTTGTATTTGCTTTTCATGTCGGCGCCGGTCTGGCGCATGGTGCGAATGACTTTGTCGAGGGAGACGAAATGCTGGCCGTCGCCACGCATGGCCATGCGCACGGCATTGATGGCTTTCACCGAACCCATCGCATTGCGCTCGATGCACGGGACTTGTACCAGGCCGCCGATCGGGTCGCAGGTCAGGCCTAGGTTGTGTTCCATGCCGATTTCCGCGGCGTTCTCGACTTGTTGCACGCTGCCGCCGAGCACTTCGCACAGAGCGCCGGCCGCCATTGAACAGGCCACACCGACTTCACCCTGACAACCGACTTCGGCGCCGGAGATCGAAGCGTTTTCCTTGTAAAGAATGCCGATTGCGGCAGCGGTCAGCAGAAAACGCACGACACCGTCGTCATTCGCCCCGGGGATAAAACGCATGTAGTAATGCAGCACCGCCGGAATGATCCCCGCCGCGCCATTGGTGGGCGCAGTGACCACGCGTCCGCCATTGGCGTTTTCTTCGTTGACCGCCAGTGCATAAAGATTGACCCAGTCGAGCACCGACAACGGATCGCGCAGGGCCGATTCCGGGTTCTTGCACAATTGCCGATGCAGCGCCGCCGCCCGGCGTTTGACCTTCAAACCGCCCGGCAAGATACCTTCGTTACGACAGCCAGCAGCGACGCAGTCCTGCATCACCTGCCAGATTTTCAGCAGGCCGGCACGGGTTTCGGCTTCCGGGCGCCAGGCGCTTTCATTGGTCAGCATCACCTGGCTGATCGACAGCCCGTACGTAGCGCAATGACCGAGCAAGTCCTTGGCGCTTTTGAAAGGGAAGGTCAGTGGCGTTGCATCTTCGACGATGCGATCGGCACCGGCCGCATCTTCATCGACAACAAAACCACCGCCAACCGAGTAGTACTCGCGACTGCGGATCTGAATCCCCGCCGCATCGAAGGCGCGAAAGATCATGCCGTTGGGGTGATAGGCCAACGGTTTGCGGATCATTGCCAGATGTTCTTTCTCGTTGAACGCAATGCAGTGTTCGCCGAGCAGGTTCAAGCGGGCGTTGCCGCGAATTTCCTGCAGGCGCGCGGCGACGGTTTCGGTGTCGACTGTGTCCGGGTGCTCGCCTTCAAGGCCGAGCAGCACGGCTTTATCGCTGCCGTGACCTTTGCCGGTAGCACCGAGCGAACCGTACAGCTCGACCCGCACGCTGGCGGTGCTGGTCAACAGGTTTTCACGGCGCAAACCTTCGGCGAAGCGCGCAGCGGCGCGCATCGGGCCGACGGTGTGGGAACTGGAGGGACCGATGCCAATCTTGAACAGGTCGAACACGCTTAACGACATGAGTGGTTCTCCGGTTTCTTGTTATGGGGATTGGCGAAGCGTAAGGCTTGATGCGTTCCATGTGGGAGCTGGCTTGCCAGCGATGGCGGAGTGTCAGGCAACAGATATGCAGACTGATCCACCCTCATCGCTGGCAAGCCAGCTCCCACAGGGATTTGTGGCGTTCTGGAGACAGGGACAGGTGACCCGCCCCTTCATTCCATTAAGCGTAGCTTTCGATCGACGGGCAGGCACAGACCAGGTTGCGATCGCCGAAGACGTTGTCGACACGGCCGACCGGCGGCCAGTATTTGCCTTCGATCAGCGACGCGACCGGGTAAACGGCTTGCTCACGGCTGTACGGGTGGGTCCATTCGCCGACCAGTTCCGCTGCGGTGTGCGGGGCGTTTTTCAGCGGGTTGTCTTCCTTGTCCAGCGTGCCGTTTTCCACTGCGCGTATTTCCTCGCGGATGCGGATCATGGCATCGCAGAAGCGGTCCAGTTCTTCCTTGGATTCGCTTTCGGTCGGCTCGATCATCAATGTGCCGGCGACCGGGAACGACATGGTCGGCGCATGGAAGCCGAAGTCGATCAGGCGCTTGGCGACGTCATCGACGCTGATGCCGCTGCTGTCTTTGAGTGGACGCAGATCGAGGATGCACTCGTGCGCCACCAGGCCGTTGCTGCCGGTGTACAGCACTGGGTAATGCTCTTCGAGGCGGCGGGAAATGTAGTTGGCATTGAGGATCGCCAGCTGCGAAGCGCGTTTGAGACCGGCGCCACCCATCATGCGGATGTACATCCAGGTGATCGGCAAAATACTTGCGCTGCCGAACGGTGCCGCGCAGACCGCGCCTTCCTTGCGTTCCATCTGGCCGTGGCCCGGCAGGAACGGGGTCAGGTGCGACTTGACGCCGATCGGGCCAACGCCCGGGCCGCCACCGCCGTGCGGGATGCAGAAGGTTTTGTGCAGGTTCAGGTGCGAAACGTCGCCGCCGAACTTGCCCGGTGCGCAGAGGCCGACCATGGCGTTCATGTTGGCGCCGTCGATATACACCTGGCCGCCGTTGTCGTGAATGATCGCGCAGATTTCGCGGATGCCTTCTTCGAACACGCCATGGGTCGACGGGTAGGTGATCATCAGCGCGGCGAGATGTTCGCGGTGCGCGATGGCTTTGGCGCGCAGGTCTTCAATGTCGACGTTGCCACGGGCATCGCACGCGGTGACGACCACACGCATACCAGCCATTTGCGCGGTGGCCGGGTTGGTGCCATGGGCCGACGACGGGATCAGGCAAATGTCGCGGCGCTCGTCGCCACGGCTCTGGTGGTAGGCGCGGATCGCCAGGAGACCTGCGTATTCACCTTGCGAACCGGCGTTCGGTTGCAGCGAGATCGAGTCGTAACCGGTGGCGGCGCAGAGCATCGCTTCCAGCTCATCGGTCAGTTGCTGGTAACCGGCGCTTTGTGCGGCCGGGGCGAACGGGTGCAGCGCACCGAATTCGGCCCAGGTCACCGGGATCATTTCACTGGCGGCGTTGAGTTTCATGGTGCACGAGCCCAGTGGAATCATGGTGCGATCCAGTGCCAGGTCCTTGTCCGCCAGTTTGCGCAGGTAGCGCATCAGCTCGGTTTCCGAGTGGTAACGGTTGAACACCGGGTGGCTGAGGATCGGCGACTGGCGCACCAGCGCAGCGGGGATGGTGCTCTGCACCGAGGCGGCCAGCGCAGCGAAGTCCGGCAGGGTCTTGCCGTCAGCGAACAGGCCCCACAGGGTTTCGATATCAGCCTGCGTGGTGGTTTCGTCGACCGACAGGCCCAGACGTTCGGAGTCGATCACGCGCAGGTTGATCTGCTGAGTGTGCGCCTTGTCGTGCAGCGCAGCGGTGTCTGCGCCGGTAGCGATGGTCAGGGTGTCGAAGAAACTGGCTTGTTCAACTTTAGCGCCGAGAGCGGTCAGGCCCTCGGCCAGAATGGCGGTCAGGTGATGCACGCGGTTGGCGATCTGCGTCAGACCTTTCGGGCCGTGGTACACGGCGTACATGCTGGCGATGTTGGCCAGCAGCACTTGCGCGGTGCAGATGTTCGACGTGGCCTTTTCGCGGCGGATGTGTTGCTCGCGGGTCTGCATCGCCAGACGCAGGGCCGGCTTGCCGAAACGGTCAACCGAGACGCCGACCAGACGGCCCGGCATGTCGCGCTTGAACGCATCCTTGGTGGAGAAGTAAGCAGCGTGCGGGCCACCGAAGCCCAGCGGCACGCCGAAGCGTTGCGCCGAACCGATGGCGACGTCGGCACCGAATTCGCCCGGTGCGGTGAGCAGGGTCAGGGCGAGCAGGTCAGCGGCCACGGCCACCAGAGCGTTGGCGGCGTGGAAGCGCTCGGTCAGTTCGCGGTAGTCGAACACATCACCGTTGCTCGCCGGGTATTGCAGCAGCGCGCCGAAGAACGGCGTGACGTCAGTCAGTTCGCGCTCATCGCCCACGACCACGTCAATACCGAGCGGCTCGGCACGGGTGCGCAGCACGTCGAGGGTCTGTGGATGGCTGTGGATCGAGGCGAAGAACTGGTGGCTGCCCTTGTTCTTGCTCAGGCGTTTGCAGAAGGTCATGGCTTCGGCAGCGGCGGTGGCTTCGTCGAGCAGCGAGGCGTTGGCGATCGGCAGGCCGGTGAGGTCGCTGATCATGGTCTGGAAGTTCAGCAGCGCTTCGAGACGGCCCTGGGAAATTTCTGGCTGGTACGGGGTGTAAGCGGTGTACCAGGCCGGGTTTTCCAGCAGGTTGCGCAGGATCGGCGAAGGCGTGTGGCAGTTGTAGTAGCCTTGGCCGATGTAGGTCTTGAACAGCTGATTCTTGCCAGCGATGGATTTGATCATCGCCAGGGCGTCGGCTTCGCTGAGGCCGTCATCCATGCCCAGCACGCTGGTGCCCTTGATGCTTTCCGGGATGACGCTGGCGCTCAGCGCTTCGAGGGAATCGAAGCCGAGGCTGTTGAGCATGGCTTGCTCGTCACCGGCGCGCGGGCCGATGTGACGGGCGATGAATTCGTTGGCGGTGCCGAGATTGATGGCGGTCATGGGGTAATTCCTCAGGCTTCGGCTTGGGCTTTGATCAGGCGGTCATAGGCGTCCTGATCGAGCAGTTCGCCGACAGCGGCGGCGTCGCTTGGCTGGAAGCGGAAGAACCAGCCTTCGCCCAGCGGATCTTCGTTGACCAGTTCCGGGGCGTTTTCCAGCGCCGGGTTGACTTCCAGCACGTCGCCATCGAGCGGCATGTACACGCCGCTGGCGGCTTTCACCGATTCCACGGTGGCGGCTTCAGCGCCTTTTTCGTAAGCCTGCAGCTCAGGCAGTTGCACGAACACCACGTCGCCCAAGGCGTTCTGCGCGAATGCGGTGATGCCGACAGTGACACTGCCGTCGGCTTCGGTGCGCAGCCATTCGTGATCTTCAGTAAAACGCAACTCGCTCATGGAAACTCCTCAGGGGCCAGACTCGTCTGGTGGACGCGGTGGAAAGCTTGGGGCGGGGAAGCCCTTAATAGATGAGGAGGCAGGTAGCAAGAATGCGGCCAAGGTTTGTTTATCTATATAAATCAATGGCTTGGAGTTTTTAGGTGGGTGTCGGCAGGTTGCGCCTGTAGCGAAATCGCTACAGCTTGGGGCGGGGAGAAAAGCTGAACGGGATCAAAGCGTTGCGCAGCGCTGGTCACAGGCGACTGTAGCGATATCGTTCCGCTGTAGCGCTTTCGGTACAGGTGGAGGTCGTTTTCAGCGTGGCGATATCATTCCTGAATTGAAAACAAGGACTGTAGGAGCTGCCGAAGGCTGCGATCTTTTGACCTTGATCTCTAAAAAACAAAGTCAAAAGATCGCAGCCTTCGGCAGCTCCTACAGGGGATCGGTGGTGAATCAGGGTTTATTGGGAATGCCGTATTTGCGCAATCGATGGGCGATGGCGGTATGCGAGGTTTGCAAGCGGCTCGCCAGTTGCCGGGTCGAGGGATAGCTGACGTAAAGCTTTTCCAGCAGCGCTCTTTCGAACGATTCGACCGCTTGTTCGAGACTTTCCACCTCAGTGTCGGTCTGGCGCGCGACGGAGGTGCCGGCGATGTCGAGGTCGCCGATATCGACCAGGCTGCTCTCGCAAATCGCTGCCGCGCGGAAAATCACGTTCTGCAGTTGCCGCACGTTGCCCGGCCAGCGATTGCCGAGCAGCGCCGGATAAGTGCCGGGCGCCAGGCGGCAGACCGGGCGCTGGATCTGCGCACAGGCCTGCTGCATGAAGTAGCGCGCCAGCAGCAGGATGTCCTGACCGCGTTCACGCAGCGGCGGCACTTCGACGTTGAGCACGTTGAGGCGATAGAACAGGTCTTCGCGGAACAGGCCTTCGCTGACCATTTTTTCCAGATCGCGGTGGGTCGCGCTGAGGATGCGTACGTTGACCTTCACTTCACGATCACCACCGACGCGGCGGAAGCTGCCGTCGTTGAGAAAACGCAGGAGTTTGGCCTGCAAGTACGGCGACATCTCGCCGATCTCATCGAGAAACACCGTGCCCTGGTTGGCCAGTTCCATCAGCCCCGGCTTACCGCCACGCGCCGCGCCAGTGAAGGCGCCGGGGGCGTAGCCGAACAGTTCGCTCTCGGCGAGGTTTTCCGGCAGCGCTGCGCAGTTGAGTGCAAGAAACGGAGCGCTGTGCCGCGCACTGATCGCGTGACAGGCGCGGGCCACCAGTTCTTTACCGGTGCCGGTCTCGCCCTGGATCAACAGCGGTGCATCAAGGGCGGCGACCCGTTGCGCACGGGCCTTGAGCGTGCGGATCGCCGGAGACTCGCCGAGCAGCGCGTCGAAGCCTTCGGCGTGGTCGTGGTGCAGCGCCGAGAGTTGTTCGCCGATGCGATTTGGTTGATACAGGGTCAGCAGGGCGCCAGCGTCGGTGATCGGCGTGGCGTCGAGCAACAGGGTCTGGCCGTTGACGGTGATCTCGCGCAGCGGCAGGCGAAAGCCGTTTTCCAGCAGCGTGTCGAGCAGACCGGGATCGTTGAACAGCGCCGAGACGCTTTCGCCGGCCGGTTCGCGACCGTACAGGGCAATCAGCGCCGGGTTGGCCAGCAGCACCTTGCCGGCGCTGTCGAGGGCCAGCACCGGGTCAGTCATCGCCGCGAGCAAAGCATCGAGCTGCAAGTGCCGACGCTGGCCCGGCAGGATATCGACCACGGTCACCGCTTCCACGCCGAGCACGCGAAACAGCGCGTCTTTGAGTTCTTCGAGCACTTGCGGGCTGAGGGTCGGCGCGTCGATGTAGACGTTCGGCGGGATCATCTCCACCGCATCCAGATTGAGATTGCGCCCACCGAGGATAGCCAGGACTTCCTGGGTGATGCCGACGCGGTCGATGAAGCTGACGTGGATACGCATGGGGGCGGTTCAGTGATCTGTAGTGCGGAGGGAGGCAAGTATGCCTTAAATCAAAAGCCCCCTCACCCCAGCCCTCTCCCGGAGGGAGAGGGAGCCGACCGAGGTGTCTGGGGTTATGCATCGACCTGAAAGTACCGGGCGATTATGGATTCAGTGATGCAGGATCAGGCCGACGCAATGCTGCAGCATCCCCCAATCAGTCCCCTCTCCCTCCGGGAGAGGGCTAGGGTGAGGGGCTTTTGATTTTTATTCGAAATGCTCGAGGTTCACCGGATCCCCCGACTGCATATTCAACTTCTGCCGAATGTCTTCAAACATCAGATCGTAATGCTTGTGCACCGAGCCGATCTGGCTGTGGGTCTTGGGTATGCCGTACTTCTCGGCGATCCGCGTGACATCGCGGGCGAAGTTGTAGGCCTCTTCCTTGGGCAGGAAAAACGCCTCCTTCATGTCCTTGCCCTGCATGCTGCCGTGCAGGGTGAACTGAATCCCCTTGCCTTTCTGCGGGTCGGTGAACACTTCATAGTCCAGATGCACGTTGTAATTGACGTCATCGTCGGTCAACGCGTGCCGCTCGATGTGCAGATGACCGGGTTCGAACTGGGCCATTGAGCTACTCCTTTCAAGGCATGGAAGCGGAGCAGGCCTTGAGCCTGCCCCGGCGTTTATTGTTATCGGTAGCTGATCCCCGGCTTCGCCGTGCTGACCCGCGTACCGGCGGTGCCCTGGACGATGGCTTCGATATCGGCCAGCGAACCGATCACCGCGACCTTGCCAGTATGGCGCGCGAATTCGCAGGCTGCCTGCACCTTCGGCCCCATCGAGCCGGCGGCGAAACCAAGGCGTTCGAGTTCGTCGGGGTGGGCTTCGGCGATGGCTTTCTGCGTCGGCTTGCCGTAGTCGATGAACGCTGCGTTGACGTCGGTGGCGATCACCAGCAGGTCGGCTTCCAGTTGCTCGGCGAGCAACGACGAGCACAGATCCTTGTCGATCACCGCCTCGATACCCTTGAGGTTACGGTTTTCGTCATACATGGTCGGAATGCCGCCGCCACCAGCGCAAATGACGATGCTGCCCTTGTCCAGCAGCCACTTGATCGGGCGGATTTCGAAGATCCGTTTCGGCCTTGGACTGGCTACGACGCGGCGGAATTTGTCGCCATCCGGGGCAATTGCCCAGCCTTTCTCGGCGGCGAGTTTTTCCGCTTCGGCTTTCTCGTAGACCGGGCCGATCGGCTTGCTCGGCTTCTTGAAAGCCGGGTCGTTGGCATCGACTTCAACCTGGGTCAGCAGGGTGGCGAACGGCACTTCGAAGTCGAGCAGGTTGCCCAGTTCCTGTTCGATGATGTAGCCGATCATGCCTTCGGTTTCGGCACCGAGCACGTCCAGCGGGTATGGGGTGACAGAGGTGTAGGCCGCCGCTTGCAGCGACAGCAGGCCGACTTGCGGGCCATTGCCGTGGGCGATGACCAGTTGGTTGCCGGGATGGATCTTGGCGATTTGCTCGGTGGCGATGCGGATGTTGGCGCGCTGGTTGTCAGCGGTCATCGGCTCACCACGGCGGAGCAGGGCGTTACCGCCCAGAGCTACGACGATACGCATGGTGCAATCCTTCTAAGCAGAGGAATGACAAACGATTCGATCTCCCTGCTGGAACCGATATCCCTGTGGGAGCGAGCCTGCTCGCGAACGCGTCAGATCAGTCGACATCGCTGTTGAATGACCCACCGCTTTCGCGAGCAGGCTCGCTCCCACATTGGGTTTCCGGTTCCTTCAGTGGGAGCGCTGTGGCGTCAGAGATCAGCCAGGGTCGAGACCAGAATCGCCTTGATCGTGTGCATGCGGTTTTCCGCTTGCTCGAAGGCGATGCAGGCCGGCGACTCGAACACGTCGTCGGTCACTTCAATACCGTTTTTCAGGTGCGGATATTGTTCGGCGATCTGTTTGCCGACCTTGGTGTCGCTGTTGTGGAACGCCGGCAGGCAGTGCATGAACTTGGTACGCGGGTTGCCGGTGGCCTTCATCAGCTCGGCGTTGACCTGATACGGCAGCAGTTGCTGAATGCGCTCGGCCCAGGCTTCCACCGGTTCACCCATCGATACCCAGACATCGGTGTGAATGAAGTCCACGCCCTTGACCGCTTCTTTCGGATCTTCGGTGAGGGTGATGCGTGCGCCACTTTCCTCGCCGTATTTTTTGCAGCGCGCGACCAGATCGTCCAACGGCCACAGCGCTTTCGGCGCGCAGATGCGCACGTCCATGCCCAGTTTGGCGCCGATCAGCAGCAGCGAGTTACCCATGTTGTTGCGCGCGTCGCCCAGGTAGGCGTAGCTGATTTCATGGATCGGCTTGTCGGCGTGCTCACGCATGGTCAGCACGTCGGCGATCATCTGGGTCGGGTGATATTCATCGGTCAGGCCGTTGAACACCGGCACGCCGGCGAACTTGGCCAGCTCCTCGACGATTTCCTGTTTGAAGCCACGGTACTCGATGGCGTCATACATGCGCCCGAGCACGCGGGCGGTGTCCTTCATGCTTTCCTTGTGGCCGATCTGCGAGGAGTTCGGGTCGATGTAAGTGACGTTTGCGCCTTGGTCATAGGCCGCCACTTCGAAGGCGCAACGGGTGCGGGTCGAAGTTTTCTCGAAAATCAGGGCGATGTTGTTGCCCTTCAGGTGTTGTTGCTCGGTGCCGGTGTATTTCGCGCGTTTCAGATCACGGGACAGGTCGAGCAGGTAACGCAGCTCACGTGGGGTGTGGTGTTCCAGGCTGAGCAGGTTACGGTTGTGAATGTTAAAAGCCATGATGGATCTCCTTGGGTTTCGGTTATCCCCTTGGCCGCGCTCGATAAGTCGCGGCGAAGGCTCAAAGATTAGTAGTCGATCGGGTCGCGGATGATCGGGCAGGTCATGCAGTGGCCGCCGCCACGGCCTCGGCCGAGTTCGCCGGCGCTGATGGTGATGACCTCCACGCCAGCCTTGCGCAGCAGAGTGTTGGTGTAGGTGTTGCGGTCGTAGCCGATGACCACGCCTGGTTCCATTGCCACCACGTTGTTGCCGTCGTCCCATTGCTCGCGTTCGGCGGCGAAGCTGTTGCCGCCGGTTTCCACCACGCGCAGTTTCGGCAGATTGAGCGCTGCAGCGACGGTGTCGAGGAAGCTGCCTTCTTCGCGGCGGATGTCGATGCCGCCCTGTTTGCTTTCGTCAGGACGCAGGGTGAAGGCGACGATCTGGTTGACCACTTCCGGGAAGATCGTCACCAGATCGCGGTCGCAGAAGCTGAACACGGTGTCCAGGTGCATTGCCGCGCGGGATTTCGGCAGGCCGGCGACGATGACTTTTTCCACCGCTTTGTTGTTGAACAGGTTCAGCGCCAGTTGGCCGATGGCCTGCCGCGATGAACGCTCGCCCATGCCGATCAGCACCACGCCGTTGCCGATCGGCATGACGTCGCCGCCCTCAAGGGTGGAGTTGCCGTGGTCCTTGTCCGGGTCGCCGTACCAGATCTCGAATTCGGCGTTGGTGAATTGCGGATGGAATTTATAGATGGCGGTGGTCAGCAGGGTTTCCTGACGGCGCGCCGGCCAGTACATCGGGTTCAGCGTCACGCCACCGTAGATCCAGCAGGTGGTATCGCGGGTGAACTGGGTGTTGGGCAGCGGCGGCAGGATGAAGCTGGAGTGGCCGAGGAAGTCGCGGAACATCTGGATGGTCTTGCCACCGAAGCTGTCCGGCAGATCATCGGCCGAGACGCCGCCAATCAGGAATTCGGCGATGTGGCGTGGCTCGAGGCTTTTCAGCCAGGATTTCACTTCGCTGATCAGGCCCAGGCCCACCGAGTCGGCAGTGACTTTGCGCTCAAGAATCCAGTCCAGCGCTTCGGGGATGGCAACGATGTCGGTCAGCAGGTTGTGCATTTCCACCACGTCGATGCCGCGCTCGCGCATCTTGGTGACGAAGTCGAAGTGATCGCGCTTGGCCTGCGCCACCCACAGCACGTCATCGAACAGCAGTTCATCGCAGTTGTTCGGGGTCAGCCGCTGATGGGCCAGACCTGGGGAGCAAACCATGACTTTACGCAGTTTCCCGGCTTCGGAGTGGACGCCGTACTTCACTTTTTCCGTGGTCATTTCTGTGTTCCTCCAGATGACAATTCAATCAGGGGTTACAGCGTCAGGAAGCCATCGTAGAGACCATAGGCCGCCACCACGGCACCCACGACCACTGCGGCGAAAATCAGCTTCTCGACGTTGGTGAAAACCGGTTGTTTGAGTTCCAGCTTGGCCTTGGCGAACAGGATCGCGCCGGGCGCGTAGAGCAGGGCCGACAGCAGCAGGTACTTGACCCCGCCGGCGTACAACAACCACACCGCATAGATCAGGGCGATACCGCCGATGATCAGATCCTTGCGCCGCTCGGCGGCAAAGCCTTCGTAGCTCTCGCCGCGCACCGCCAGCAGCAGGGCATAGGCCGCCGACCACAGGTAGGGCACCAGAATCATCGAAGTGGCGAGGTAGATCAGTGACAGGTAAGTGCTGGCCGAGAACAGGGTGATGATCAGGAACACCTGCACCATCGCGTTGGTCAGCCACAGGGCGTTGACCGGCACATGGTTGGCGTTTTCCTTGCGCAGAAACTCCGGCATGGTGTGGTCTTTGGCGGCGGCGAACATGATCTCCGCACACAGCAGCACCCACGACAGCAGCGCACCGAGCAGCGAGATGATCAAGCCGACGCTGATCAGCACCGCACCCCAGTGACCAACCACATGCTCAAGCACGGCGGCCATCGACGGGTTCTGCAGTTTCGCCAGTTCCGGCTGGGTCATGATGCCCAGCGACAGCACGTTCACCAGCACCAGAAACAGCAGCACGGTGATGAAGCCGATCACGGTGGCCTTGCCGACATCCGAGCGTTTCTCGGCGCGGGCGGAGAAGATGCTCGCGCCTTCGATACCGATGAACACCCAGACGGTGACCAGCATCATGTTGCGCACCTGGTTCATCACACTGCCCAGATCGGGGTTTTTCACGCCCCAGATGTCGGCGGTGAAGATGTCCAGTCTGAACGCGAAGACTGCGATCAACACGAACAGCAGCAGCGGCACGACCTTGGCGACGGTGGTCACCAGGTTGATGAACGCCGCTTCCTTGATCCCGCGCAACACCAGAAAATGCACGCCCCACAGCAGCAAGGACGCGCCGATCACCGCCGCCGGGGTATTGCCTTCGCCGAAGATCGGAAAGAAATAGCCGAGGGTGCTGAACAGCAGAACGAAGTAACCGACGTTGCCCAGCCAGGCGCTGATCCAGTAGCCCCAGGCCGATGAGAAACCCATGTAGTCGCCGAATCCGGCCTTGGCGTAGGCGTAGACTCCGCCGTCCAGATCAGGCTTGCGATTGGCGAGGGTCTGAAAGACAAATGCGAGGGTGAGCATGCCGACTGCGGTGATGGCCCAGCCGATCAGCACTGCACCGACGTCGGCGCTGGCGGCCATGTTTTGTGGCAACGAAAATATCCCGCCGCCAATCATTGAACCGACTACCAGTGCAACCAGTGCACCGAGTCTTAGTTTTCCGGGCGCTTCAGACATTTGCATGACTCCATTGCAGGAAAGGAGAGCTCACAGCCTAGTACCGTTGTCTGTTCGAATAGCTGACTTGGATCAGTGCATGGCCACATTCCATTGTTAATGAATGACTTATCCACCCGTTGCGGGCATAACACTGTGCTCTGGAAGGCCCGTCCCAGAGCCGTTTCGCTGACGCAATTGGGAATAGCAATTAATGCTTTCGAACTATGACGCTAGTTGCTTTTCCGCGTTTGGCAAATGTCCGTCATCTGTTTTCAGTACAGAATTGAATAATCAAGATTGGCGCACAAAACTGACTTAACGTGCTAAGCGTTATCGTGGTCGGCTATATATAACGGTGCGAAATTGGCCATTACCTGATAAACGTCATCTACCCTTAGGCTTTTAGTCGGCTGTTGTTACAAATAAACAACAACGGCTCTTTCAAGGAGATCTGCATGTCGCAACCGACGCAAAAGCTGCGCCTTGGTGCGTTGATCGCGCTGGTGGTGGGGTCGATGATCGGCGGGGGGATTTTCTCGTTGCCGCAAAACATGGCGGCGCGCGCCGATGCCGGGGCGATCCTGATCGGCTGGGGCATCACCGCAATCGGCATGCTGACGCTGGCCTTCGTCTTTCAGACCCTGGCCAATCGCAAACCGGAGCTGGACTCGGGCGTCTACGCCTACGCCAAGGCCGGGTTCGGCGATTACATGGGCTTTTCGTCGGCGTGGGGTTACTGGATCAGCGCCTGGCTGGGCAACGTCGGCTATTTTGTGTTGCTGTTCAGCACCCTCGGTTATTTCTTCCCGGTATTCGGCCAGGGCAACACGCCGATCGCCATCGGCTGCGCCTCGCTGCTGTTGTGGGCGGTGCATTTTCTGGTGATGCGCGGGATCAAGGAGGCGGCGCTGATCAACCAGCTGACCACCGTGGCCAAGGTCGTGCCGCTGATCATGTTCATCGTCATCGCTGCCGTGGCATTCAAGGCTGACATTTTCACCCGTGACATCTGGGGCCGCAGCAACCCGAACTTCGGCGGGGTGATGGATCAGGTGCGCAACATGATGCTGGTCACCGTGTTCGTGTTCATCGGCATCGAAGGCGCCAGCGTCTATTCGGCTCGCGCAGAAAAACGCAGCGACGTCGGCCGCGCCACGGTGATCGGGTTTCTTGGCGTGCTGGCGCTGCTGGTGCTGGTCAACGTGCTGTCGCTGGGGATCATGAGCCAGCCGGAACTGGCCAATCTGCAGAACCCTTCGCTGGCAGCGGTGCTCGAGCACATCGTCGGGCCGTGGGGCGCGTTGCTGATCAGCGTCGGGCTGGCGATTTCGCTGTTGGGCGCGTTGTTGTCATGGGCCTTGCTGTGCGCGGAAATCCTCTTCGCCACGGCCAAAGACAAAACCATGCCGGCGTTCCTGAAGAAGGAAAACAAGAACCACGTGCCGGTCAACGCGCTGTGGCTGACCAATGTGATGATCCAGATTTTCCTGCTGATCACATTGTTCTCGGCGGGCACTTACACCAGTCTGATTTACCTGGCCTCGTCGATGATTCTGGTGCCCTATTTATGGTCGGCGGCCTACGCGGTGCTGCTCAGCGGGCGCGGCGAAACCTACGAACACGCCTCGGCGGAACGTACCAAGGATCTGCTGATTGGCGGCATCGCCCTGGTTTACGCGGTGTGGCTGTTGTATGCCGGTGGGGTGAGGTATCTGCTGCTGTCGGCGCTGCTGTATGCGCCGGGGGTGATCCTGTTTGCCAAGGCCAAGCGTGAACAGGGGCAACCGGTTTTCACTACGGTGGAAAAGGGGATTTTTGCTTGCGTGGTGATCGGGGCGGGGCTGGCGGCGTATGGGTTGTATACCGGGGTGTTGTCGTTGTGATCTGAAAAGCAGCCCCTCACCCTAGCCCTCTCCCAGAGGGAGAGGGGACCGACCGAGGTGTCTGGCGCTATACGTCGACCTGAGCGATCGAGTTGATTATGGATTCGACGAAAATCTTGCACGTCGGCGTAACTGTCCAATATCCCCCAATCAGTCCCCTCTCCCTCTAGGAGAGGGGACCGACCGAGGTGTCTGGCGCTGTACATCGACCTGAGCGATCGAGTTGATTATGGATTCGACGAAAATCTTTCACGTCGGCGTAACTCTCCAATATCCCCCAATCAGTCCCCTCTCCCTCTGGGAGAGGGGACCGACCGAGGTGTCTGGCGCTATACGTCGACCTGAGCGATCGAGTTGATTATGGATTCGACGAAAATCTTTCACGTCGGCGTAACTCTCCAATATCCCCCAATCAGTCCCCTCTCCCTCTGGGAGAGGGGACCGACCGAGGTGTCTGGCGCTATACATCGACCTGAGCGGTCGAGTCGATTATGGATTCGACGAAAATCTTGCACGTCGGCGTAACTCTCCAATATCCCCCAATCAGTCCCCTCTCCCTCTGGGAGAGGGCTAGGGTGAGGGGCTTCTCATGGCCAACACGGAGGATGCGAGCCCAACTCCGTCGCCGGCCAATTCCACCGCATCGCCGTCCCGCTGATCTGCAGCGGCACGCGCAACCTCCGCGCCGGTCCCCACGCGGTGTGTTCAATCGCCGGATCCTGATCCAGTGCGTCTTCAGCCCGCAGTGGGTCAAGCATCCCCGGCCCATGCTCAAGCAACAGCTTCGCCGTACGCGCTAGCGACAACCGCGCCGAACCCCCGCGACCGCTGGCCAGTCGTTCAGTCAGCAATCTGATCGCACTCGCCGCCATCAGATACCCGGTCGCATGATCCAGCGCCTGCACCGGCAGCGGCGTCGGTTTATCGCTGTGCCTCCAATGCTGTCCGGCCTCGGCAATGCCGCTGCTCATCTGCACCAGGCTGTCGAAGCCCCGGCGGTTCTGCCAGGGGCCGCTCCAGCCGTAGGCATTGAGGCAGACGTCGATCAGCCCCGGTGCCAGTTGCCTTCGGCGTTCAATACCAAACCCCAGATGTTCCAGCGCATCGGCGCGATAGCCGTGGAGCAAGATGTCGGCGTCTTGCAATAAACCTTCGAACACTGCGCGATCCGCTGGCACTTGCAGATCCAGCCGCGCACAGCGCTTGCCGACAGTCATTTCCGGAACGACGCCGGGTTCGTTCCAGCTCGGTGGATCGATGCGCAGCACGTTTGCGCCGAGCCCTGCGAGAAAGCGGCTGGCGCTGGGACCGGCGAGCACGCGGGTCAGGTCGAGCACCTTGATCCCGGCCAGCGGTCGTGCGATCGAGCCTTGCCAGGCGGTGCGTTTCTCGTCCGTCTGCTCGCTGAATTGCACCAGCGCTTCGGCATTCACCGCCAGCCCTTGCGGATGCTGCTGCCACTGCGCGCAACTGCGCATCTCGGCGGCGCAGCCCTTGGCGTCGACCACTGCTTGTTCCAGATCCGCACTGTCCCATTGCGCGACTTTCGCCGCCATTGCGGCGCGGTCGGCGCAGGCACCGAGGATGCGTTCAGCGGCGGCGCGGTGATGCGGGGCGTTGGTGTGCAGACGGATCCAGCCGTCCCGGGTCGCATAGTCGCCGGCGATCGCGTCCCATAACGGCGGCACCTGCCAGCCGATCGGGCGAAGCGAGGTGGAGAACCAGAACGAGGCCAGGCGTCGGTCGACTGCAACCGCAGGCAAGTGCCCGGTTTGCGGGTGAAGCAATTCGCTGAGCGCTTGGCCGGCAGCGGCGATGCTGGCGCAGGCCAGTTCAGTGACGGCGAACGCCGAGGGCAGCGCGCCGTCACCGGTGAAGGGTATTGGCGTGTGAGGCAAATCGAGTGCGGTTTGGATGGACGTGAGCAGATCAGTCATCGAAGGCCCTCCGGAACGAGAGGGCGATGATAGTGCAAAAGAATCGCGGTTTAGATGAAACCAGGATGTGAACCCGTTTCCCCAGTGGGAGCGAGCCTGCTCGCGAAGGCGTCGTGTCAGTCAACACGGATGTTGGATATGACGACCGCTTCGCGAGCAGGCTCGCTCCCACAGGGATTTATGCTGGATTGTTACACGCGGAACTGATCCATCAATTTCATCTGCTGGCTAGCCAGGCTGTTGAGCTGGCTGCTGATCGCTGCCGATTCGGTAGCCTGCTCGGTCAGGGTTTCGGTGACGGTGCGGATCGCCGAGACGTTGCGGTTGACCTCTTCGGCCACTGCGCTTTGCTCTTCGGCGGCACTGGCGATCTGCAGGTTCATGTCGCTGATCACCGTCACCGCGTCGCTGATCTTGCCCAGCGCATCAACGGCCTGACGAATCTGCCCGGCATTGTTGTGCGCCTGGGTCTGGCTCGAGTGCATGGTCGCGACCACGCCACGGGTACCGGTCTGGATGCGCTCGATAACGATGCGGATTTCCTCCACCGAATCCTGCGTGCGCTTGGCCAGGTTGCGCACCTCATCGGCGACCACGGCAAAACCGCGACCGCTTTCGCCGGCGCGGGCGGCTTCGATGGCAGCGTTGAGGGCCAGCAGGTTGGTCTGTTCGGCGATGCTGCGAATCACTTCCAGCACCGAGCCGATCTGCTCGCTGTTCACTGCCAGCGCTTCGACCTCGGTCACTGCTTTGCTCACCTCATCGGCCAGTTGATTGATGTCGCGGGTGCTGCGCTCGATGATCGCCATGCCGTCCTTCGCCGACTGATCGGCACCCTTGGCGGCGTTTGCCGCGTTCGAGGCACTGTTGGCGACGTCGTGGGCAGTGGCGCTCATTTCGTTGGAGGCGGTGGCGACCTGATCGATTTCGCGGAACTGCACCTGCATGCCTTCGCTGGTCTGGCGGGCAATTTCCGACGACTGATCGGCCGTGCCGCGCGCTTCGGTGATGCTCTGTTTGATCTGCGCGATGGTCGGTTGCAGCTTGTCGAGGAAGCGGTTGAACCAGTTCACCAGTTCGCCCAGTTCATCTTTCTTGCTGTAGTTCAGGCGCTGGGTCAGATCGCCTTCGCCGCTGGCGATGTTCTTCAGCATCTCAGCAACGCTGTTGATCGGACGGGTGACGCCGGAGGCGGTGAGCCAGATCAGCAGCAGGCCGACCAGACCGGCCACGCCCGCCACCAGCAGGGCAGTGATGACGCCGGTTTGTTGCGCGTCATCCAGCACCGCTTGAAGTTTCACCGAGTCGGCCAGCAGCACGTGCTCGGGCAGGTCGATGACCACGCCCCAGGCGCGCGAATTGCCGATCGGGTCGACCGGGTAAACCGCGCGAATCAGCTCGCCCTGTTGGAGAATTTTTGCCGTGCCGCTGCCGACCAGTTGCAATACATCCTTGCCGTCAGCGCCGAGGGTGTCGCTGATTTTTTTGCCCACTCGCGTCGCGTCGGCACTGTCGGCCGCCAGTACGCCGCTGCCGGAGACGATCAGCATGTGCCCGGCGTTGTTGAACAGGCTGCGCTGCGAGTCGACGGCGGCGGCTTGCAGGGCGTCGAGCGCAATGTCGACACCAACCACGCCGATCGCTTTGCCATCCACCAGCAGCGGCACGGAAATGGTCGTCATGAGCATTTCCTTGCCACCGACCGTGTCGGCATACGGGTCAAGCAGGCAGGTGCGTTTGTTGTCGCGAGGGCAGGTGTACCAACTGTTGTACGGCGTGCCGCTGACGCTGAGGGTGGTCTTGGTCAAGTCGTCCTCGACCATGATCGTATTCAGCGCGGCGCCGGCGGCACGGCTCCAGTACGAGGCGAAGCGCCCGGCTTCGTTGGACTGCCGCGCGGCATCGTTGGCGAATTCGCTGTCCTTGCCGTCGAGGCCGTTGGGTTCGAAGGCCAGCCAGATACCGAGGACTTTATCGTTGCGCTCGAAAGCGGTTTTCAGGCTCTGGTTCAACTCTTCACGAACAGCGCCGGCTTCGAGCGAACGCTTGGCCGCCATCGTCCGCAGATCCTTGATCTGGTCGGCGAGGGCGGTAACCACCAGCAGGCTTTCACCAAAGGTTTTCTGCACCCGCACCGCTTGCTCGGCGGCCTTGGCCTGCAGCAGGTTCTGCACGCTGGCGGTGAGCAACTGGTTGCTGGATTGACTGACCAGCGCGTCGTTCTGGTTGGTCTGGTAGATGTTCATGCTGACAATCAGCACCACCACTCCGAGCAGGCAAAGGCCGGAGAGCAGGACGATTTTCAGGCGAATGGAAAGAGAGTCGAACATGGGGCGATCTCGCGAATGGAATAAACAGGTGGCTGGGCCTGAAGCCCGGTTTGCCAAATCCATTCAGCGCCATTCAATCCTCATCGGCGTTAAGCGAAACGGCATGAGGCGCTTGCCGACGGACGGTCGCTGCTAAACGTTTGCGCAGGGGAAAGTGCTGAAAAGGCTTTAATTGCAGGGATGTTTCACTACCGCGACGGGCGTCTCCGGGCGCGACCAGATCCACAGGTTGCCCAGGCCCATGCCGGCAATCGCCAGATAGATCGGCCAGCCGTGATCGAGCATCACCAGCATCAACGTCGCACACAGCAGCATGCTGACGGTGGCACTGACTTTGGCCTTGCGCGCGATGATCCTGCCGTTGCGCCAGTTACTGAGGATCGGCCCGAACAGGCGGTGATTTTCCAGCCAGGCACTCAGGCGCGGCGAACTGCGGGTCGCGGCCCACGCGGCAAGGAGGATGAACTCGGTGGTCGGCAGACCGGGCACGACGATGGCGACAAGGCCAATGCCGAGGCTGACATAGGCCAGCAGGCCGAACAGCAGACGGGCGAGTTTTGATGGGGCGGGTGCGGGCATGGGCTCAGCGGCGGCTTCTGAAGCGGAACGGGGATCTTACAGATTTGTGGTGAGCTCTGTGGGAGCGAGCCTGCTCGCGAAAGCGGTTGATCAGGCACATTGATGTTGAATGTGCTGCCGTCTTCGCGAGCAGGCTCGCTCCCACAAGTGATAAGAGTTGCTTCAGGCCACTTCGGCTTCTATGGCATAAGCCCGTTCCAGCAGCACGGTAAAGCGGTTGAATGCATCCAGCGCACCTTGCTCCACTTCAGCCTCTTCCTCAGCGGTGAACGGCAACGCATCGAGGGTGCGTACGAAGCTTTTCCAGCCCTCGGCGCGGCCACCTTGCGGTTCAGCCAAATGCCGGGCACCAAAGGTTTCGCTCAGTTCCAGTGCCACCGCACGCTTGATCAAAAACGCCGCGCCGAGCTTGGAACCCTCGGAAACAAAGATCCAGCCCAGCGCCCGCGCCTTGCTCGGGTTTTTCAGCGCGCCGGCCACCGGGGCCGGAACCTCGGTGTCGAGGTCGGCAAGGTCAGCCCTGGCCGCTTCGGCGCGGCAACGGGCCGGCAGATCCGGGACGATCGCGGTCAGTTCGGCATCGTTGTACAGCTCCACCAGTTCCGCCTGGAACAGGTATTGCGCGACGACGAAACGGGCGAAGCTGGCGCGGGTTTCGAACGGCGCGTGGGCTTTGACCAGCGCATCGAGTTTGCTGTGCGGCTCGTGGGTGATCTGGTTCAGGCGTTGCGAACGCAAGGTTTTTTCCGAGGCAGTCATGGGGTGTCCTTGATAAATGAGGCGCTTGATAACAAGACGTACGGGCGGACGCCGGACAGTAAAAAAACCTCACTGCGCGGCGCGAACACGCGCAGTGAGGCCGGGCGGATCAGATGTCCCAGATCAGGTTGATCGCGAAGTTGCGTCCCGGTTGGGTCAGGCGATCGAGGTTGGCCGGTTGCGTCACCGAGGCTTCGCCGACGCTGTCGTAACCGCGCACGTCATCCCATAGCCAGTATTTCTTGTCGGTCAGGTTGTAGACGCCGCCGCTGACGGTGACGTCGTCGGTCACCTTGTAATAGCCGGCCAGATCGAGAATGCCGAAGCCCGGGGTCTTGAACTGGCTGCTGACGCCGTCCGGCGACTTGAAGTTGCTGTCGTCGACGCGGTCCTTTTTCTTCACCACGGTCCAGCTCAGCAAACCGCCATAGTTGTCCTGGTCGTAACCGAGACCGAACACGCCGGTGAGCGGATTGACGCTGTTGATCGGCTCGCCGCTGTCGTTGTTGCGACCGTAGGCGTAGGCGATCGAGCCTTGGGTATACAGGCCTTGCGGCGCGCCCAGCGCATCCAGGTTCAAGCGACCTTTGACTTCCGCGCCCTTGATGGTGGCGCGCTTGATGTTGTTGCTCTGGAAGGTCAACTGATCGTCGCCCGGCTTGACCGCGTCCTCGTTGATGAAGTCGCGGTACTTGTTATAGAACACTGCGACGTCGAACGAACCCTGCTCGAAATTCCCGCGCAGGCCGGTTTCGAAGCCTTTGCTCTTTTCCGGCTCGAGGTCGGAGTTGGGCGCTACGGTGTAGCCGGTCGTGTTGTTCTCGAAACGCCCGTACAGCGATTTTGCCGTGGGCGTGCGGAAGCCTTCGGCGTACTGGCCGTACCAGGTGTAGTTTTCCGTCAACGCGTAGGTCAGGCCGAATTTCGGCGAGACTTTGTGCCAGGTCTTGTTCTTGTCGCTGACCGTGCCCTGGCCGTCGGCATTCACGGTGTTGAGGAATTCCTCGGTGATGTGCGGCTTGAGCTGGGTGTAGTCGTAGCGCAGGCCCGGCAGGAAGGTCCAGTCGTTCCAGCTGATCTGATCCTGAGCAAACAGGCTGTAGGTGTTGATGGTCGGATCGGGGAAATCAGAGGCCTTGGCCAGTACGTCCGCCGGACTCGTCGCGCCAATCGCCGTGCAGCCGCGACCGACGGCTACACAGGTGCCGTCGCCGCTGCGTGAGCCGGTGACTTTCTGCTGTTTGATCGTGGTGCCGTAAGTCAGCAGGTGATCGGTGTCACCGATGGCGAAAGCCTTGTCCAGTTGCGCGTCGAACACCCACTGTTTTTCTTCGTAGATCGTGTCGCGGGTACGCTGCACTTTACGGGTGATCGGGTAGTACAACTCTTCGGTGCTCTGGTCGGTCTTGGCGATCTGGTGATTGAGGCTCCACTTGGCGTTATCGGCCAGCAGGCTGTCGAGGGCGAACGCGTGTTCGATGCCGAAACGCTCGCGGGTGATGGTGTCGTTGCCGGTGCGCCACTGGTACATGCCGCCGGGCAGGATGCTGCTCGGGATGGTCGGCGCACCATTGGCATACGGGCCGCCGTAGGCGCTTTTCTGATCGGTGTCGCGATCATCCTTGTACTTTTCGTAGGTCAGGCCCAGGCGCGAATCGTCGTTGTAGTTCCAGCCGAGCTTGGCCAGAACGTTGGTTGCGCGCACGTCTTCCGGGTTGGCGGCGGTGCGTTCCAGACCGGTGCCGTTGTGGCTGCCAAAGGATTCGGTTTCATGACCGTCGCGTTGGCTGTAATGCAGCAGACCGTCGAACTCACCACTGCGGCCAGCGACGGTGGCGGATTTCAGCCAGCTGTCATCAGCGGAGCTGTAACCGCTTTTCAGGCGCGCGCCGACGTCCTTGCCCGGTTTGATGATGTCGTCGGCGTCCAGCGTGTAGTAACTGACCGCGCCGCCGATGGCGTTGCTGCCGTACAGCACCGAGGCCGGGCCGCGCAGAATTTCCACACGCTTGACGATTTCCGGGTCGACGTAGTTGCGCTGGCTCTTGGCGTAGGGGCCGTTGAAGAAGCCGTTGGGGATTTCCACGCCATCGACTTGAGTCAGGATGCGGTCGCCGTCGATACCGCGAATGTTGTAGCCGCTGATGCCGCCACGCTGGCCGGCACCGCCAACGGAAACGCCCGGCTCGTAGCGCACCAGATCCTTGATGGTGTTGACGTTGTTGCGGTCAAGCGCTTGGCGATCATGCACGCTGACCGTCGAAGGCACGCTGTTGACCGACTGTTCCTGGCGAGTGGCGCTGATGGTCACCTGATCGAGATTGAGCGTGCCGCTGCCGCTGCGTTTTTCCAGCACGACATTGTTGTTGCTCAGTTTGCGAAAGATCAGGTTGGTCCCCACCAACAAGCGCTCGAGGGCTTTCTCCGGCGGCAGCGAACCGCGCACGCCCGGCGACGAGACGTTCTGCCCCAACTCGGCCGGCAAGCCGACCTGCCAACCGGTCACGGCGGTAAAGGCATTCAGTGCCGAAACCAGCGGTTGCTGGCCGATGGCGAAGGCGTAATCGCCCATGTTGCGTGTCGGTTGCTCGGCGGCGGCGGCGAGCAGCGGTGCGGTGCCAGCCATGAGGATGGCCGCAGTCAGCAGCGACAGCACGCGGGAAGGGGAGGAAGTCTGGCGGGTAAGGCGTGAGGACATCGATAGCGCTCCGTGTCGCACGAATCTTTATAGGTGCTGATCGGCATGGTTAGATGCGAATCAATTGCATTGGCTATAACGAGACGTACTGCCGTTGGCTATCGAGTAAAAATAATTCTCATTCAGTTCAGGATCACCAGTGCAGGGAATTCCTGCAGGCGTGCCGAGGTGATGTGAGCGAGGGAGCGGACCACGTCGAGCGGCTGGTCGAGACGGTAATTGCCGGTGACGGCGACGTCGGCCAGTTGCTCGTTGTTGTTGATGATCCAGCCCGGGTAGTAGCGGCGCAGCTCGGCCAGCACTTGATTCAGCGGGCAGTTCTCGAACACCAGGCGGCCTTCAACCCAGGCCAGATCGGCATTGGCGTCGAGCTTGGCCGGACGATCAAAACCGTTGGGGCCGATGCGAATGCTTTCCCCGGCACGCAGGCGCACCCGGGCATCGTTGTGGGTGGCGCGCAGATCGACATCGCCACGTTGCACATTCACTTGCGCGACCCCGTCGAGGTAGCGCACGGCGAATGCGGTGTCGTGGACGCTGGCCGTTACCGGACCTGCGTCGATCTCCAGCGGCTGATTGCGCCCGCTGGCGATCTCGAAAAACGCCTCGCCCTGAAACAGTCGGGCCACGCGCTGTTGATCGTTGATGGTGCTGGAAAACGCCGAATTGGTATTGAGCAGAACCTTCGAGCCGTCCTCCAGTTGCAGACGCTGACGCTCGCCGACCACGGTCAGGTGATCCGCTTGAATGCGCATCGGCAAGTTACTGAAACTGAACAGCCCAAGGATCAGCACCGCAGCGGTGGCCAGCGGTTTCCAGTGCGGGCGCAAGCGTTTGAGAAATGTGATTTTTACCGGTTTTGTCGCCAGAGCCTCGGCGCACAATGCGACTTGCGGGCCGTCCCAGATGGCCTGGGCCTTGGCGAACGCCTCGGCATTCAACGGATCAGCCGCCAGCCAGGCATGAAATTGCCGGGTCTGTTCCTCATCCGGGCTGCCGAGCACGATGAGCCAGTCCAGCGCCTGGTCCATTGCAGCTGCAGCGTCCCGCGCCGAATCGGGCGAAGGCGAGCGGTGGGTGTCCGTCACGGTGGTTCCTCAGGGCTTCTGGCGAAGCAGTTTCCAGCTTCAAGCTGCAAGCTGCAAGCCGGATGCGTTACCGCTTTTTGTTTTTACTTGTAGCTTGCAGCTCAAAGCTTGCCGCTGCCGTTATGTCGTTCGGCGACGCCAATGCAGATCGACATGATCAGTTTCAGTTCTTTCTGCACGGTGCTCAGCGAAACATTAAGTTCATCAGCGATTTCCTGATAGCTGTGCCCGTGCAGGCGGCTGAGGATGAAGATCTGTTGCTGGCGCGGGCTGAGTTGGCTGAGGCTCACGTTCAAACGCTCCAGCAGTTGTTCGGCATGGGCGGCGTCTTCGGCGCTGCTGGCGGGCGCGGCGATGCTCTGCACCACGTCCTGAGGTACGTCATCGACCATGGTTCGCGCATGGATCTTGCGCGCACGCAAATGGTCCAGCGCCAGATTACGCGCTGTCTGGAAGACAAAGGGTTCAAGGTGGTCGATGGCCCGTTCGCTCAACGCTCGGGTGACGCGCAGGTAGGTCTCCTGCAACAGGTCTTCAGCGGTGCTGTGATTGTTGACCATTCGTTCCAGCGTGCGCAGCAGGGAAGTGCGCTGGGCGAGGAAGACGTGGTTGAAGCGCGATTGACTCACGGGAGGACCTGATCCATTTCGAGCGAATGATAATGCTTATCATCTAGCTAGGTGGTCAAGTGCTGATTTCGAATTGAAATCGGATCTCCTGTGGGAGCGAGCCTGCTCGCGAAGGCGTCGTGTCAGTCAATTCCATATCGACTGACAGACAGCTTTCGCGAGCAGGCTCGCTCCCACAGGGATTGGGGACCGGCCGGGATTATTCGGCGTTACACAACGCCAGGCAGTTATCCAGCATGCGGTTGGAGAAGCCCCATTCGTTGTCGTACCAGGCCAGCACTTTCAGCAACTTGCCGCTGACCTTGGTGTGGTTGGCGTCGAAGATCGACGACAGCGGGTTGTGGTTGAAGTCGCTGGAAACCAGCGGCAAGGTGTTGTAACCGAGAATCTTCGAATGCTGGCTCGCCGCTTTCAGCAGGGCGTTGACTTCGTCGGCACTGGCTTCTTTCTTCAGTTGCACGGTGAGGTCGACCAGCGACACGTTGATCACCGGTACGCGCACAGCCATGCCGGTCAGTTTGCCCGCCAGTTCCGGCAGCACCAGGCCTACCGCTTCGGCTGCGCCGGTCTTGCTCGGGATCATGTTCTGTGTGGCCGAGCGGGCGCGGTACGGGTCGCTGTGATAGACGTCGGTGAGGTTCTGGTCGTTGGTGTAGGCGTGGATGGTGGTCATCAGGCCGCTTTCGATCCCCAGCTCGCGATGCAGCACCTGCGCCACTGGCGCGAGGCAGTTGGTGGTGCACGAAGCGTTGGAAATGATCTGGTGCGACTGACGCAGAATGTCGTGGTTGACGCCATAAACGACGGTGGCGTCGGCGCCTTTGGCCGGGGCAGAAATGATCACCTTGCGGGCGCCGGCGCTGATATGCGCGGCGGCTTTGGCACGGTCGGTGAACAGACCGGTGCATTCGAACACTACGTCGATTTTTTCTGCGGCCCACGGCAGGTCGGCCGGGTTGCGAATGGCGCTGACCGCGATGCGGTCGCCATTGACCGTCAGGCTTTCGTTATCGTGCGCCACTTCGGCGTCGAAAGTGCCGTGGACGGTGTCGTATTTGAGCAGATGGGCATTGATCGAACTGTCACCCAGATCGTTGATCGCGACGATCTGCAGGTCTTGACGATAGCCTTGGGTATACAGTGCGCGCAGGACATTACGGCCGATGCGGCCAAAACCATTGATTGCGATTCGAAGAGTCATGGAACAGCGCCGCCGTCGTTTTGTTGTTGGAATTACAAGATTATTCGCATAAAAATAGAAAACAAGCCTTTTTAGTGGCAATATTTTGTTTTATCTACAACGAGTGACCTGAATCAACTGGTCCGAATGGTCAAAAAAGCCGTCTGTCATTCCAACAACAACGGCGTTTGATCAGCATAGACAATCAGGTCGCCACATCCGTTAGCCTGGAGTTCTACACATGCATCCCCGCGTTCTTGAGGTCACCGAACGGCTTATCGCCCGCAGCCGCGCCACGCGTCAGGCTTACCTTGCATTGATTCGCGGCGCCGCCACCGACGGCCCGATGCGCGGCAAGCTGCAATGCGCCAACTTCGCCCACGGCGTGGCCGGTTGCGGCACTGAAGACAAGCACAGCCTGCGGATGATGAACTCGGCGAACATCGCCATTGTGTCTTCGTATAACGACATGCTCTCGGCGCACCAGCCGTACGAAGTTTTCCCGCAACAGATCAAGAACGCCCTGCGCGAAATCGGCTCGGTCGGTCAGTTCGCCGGCGGCACTCCGGCAATGTGCGACGGTGTGACCCAAGGCGAGCCGGGCATGGAACTGAGCCTGCCGAGCCGCGAAGTGATCGCGATGTCCACCGCCGTGGCGCTGTCGCACAACATGTTTGACGGCGCGCTGATGCTCGGCATCTGCGACAAGATCGTTCCGGGCCTGATGATGGGTTCGCTGCGTTTCGGTCATCTGCCGACCATTTTCGTACCGGGCGGGCCGATGGTGTCGGGGATTTCCAACAAGGAAAAAGCCGACGTCCGCCAGAAGTACGCCGAAGGCAAGGCGACCCGCGAAGAGCTGCTGGAATCGGAGATGAAGTCCTACCACAGCCCGGGCACCTGCACCTTCTACGGCACCGCCAACACCAACCAGTTGCTGATGGAAGTCATGGGCCTGCACTTGCCGGGCGCCTCTTTCGTCAACCCGAACACGCCGCTGCGCGACGCGCTCACCCGCGAAGCCGCGCATCAGGTCACGCGCCTGACCAAGCAGAACGGCAACTTCATGCCGATCGGCGAAATCGTCGACGAAAAGGCGCTGGTCAACTCCATCGTTGCCCTGCACGCCACCGGCGGCTCGACCAACCACACTCTGCACATGCCGGCCATCGCCATGGCCGCTGGCATTCAACTGACCTGGCAGGACATGGCCGACCTTTCCGAAGTCGTCCCGACCCTGAGCCACGTCTACCCGAACGGCAAAGCCGACATCAACCACTTCCAGGCAGCGGGCGGCATGTCGTTCCTGATCCGCGAACTGCTCGGCGCAGGCCTGCTGCATGAAGACGTCAACACCGTGCTCGGCCATGGCCTGAGCCAGTACACCAAAGAGCCGTTCCTCGATAACGGTGAGCTGGTCTGGCGTGAAGGCCCGACCGACAGCCTCGACGAAAACATTCTGCGTCCGGTATCCCGTGCGTTCTCGCAAGAGGGCGGCTTGCGGGTGATGGAAGGCAATCTCGGTCGCGGCGTGATGAAGGTTTCCGCCGTTGCGCTGGAGAACCAGATCGTCGAAGCACCGGCGATGGTCTTCCAGGATCAACAGGATCTGGCGGACGCATTCAAGGCCGGTCTGCTGGAGAAGGATTTTGTCGCCGTGATGCGCTTCCAAGGGCCGCGCTCCAACGGCATGCCGGAGCTGCACAAGATGACGCCGTTCCTCGGCGTACTGCAGGATCGCGGCTTCAAAGTCGCGCTGGTGACTGACGGGCGCATGTCCGGCGCGTCGGGGAAAATCCCCGCAGCGATTCACGTCAGCCCGGAAGCTTATGTCGGTGGCGCTTTGGCGCGCGTGCAAGAGGGCGATATCATCCGCGTCGATGGCGTCAAAGGCACCTTGGAACTGAAGGTCGACGCCGCCGAATTTGCAGCGCGCGAACCTGCCAAGGGCCTGTTGGGCAACAACATTGGCAGCGGCCGCGAGCTGTTTGGCTTCATGCGCATGGCCTTCAGCTCGGCGGAGCAGGGCGCCAGCGCCTTCACTTCTGCCCTGGAGACGCTTAATTGAAACTGGCTTTGGTCGGTGACATCGGAGGCACCAACGCGCGGTTCGCGTTGTGGCAAAACCAGCAACTGCAATCGGTTCAGGTGCTGGCCACGGCCGACTTCGCCAGCCCGGAAGAGGCAATCGCCTTGTACCTGAGCGGGCTCGGTCTGGCGCCGGGCTCGATCGGCTCGGTGTGCCTGTCGGTGGCAGGTCCGGTGAGCGGCGATGAGTTCAAGTTCACCAACAATCACTGGCGGCTCAGCCGCAGCGCGTTTTGCAAGACCTTGCAGGTCGAGCAGTTGTTGCTGACCAACGACTTCTCGGCGATGGCGCTGGGCATGACCCGCTTGCAGCCGGGCGAATTCCGTGTGGTTTGCGAAGGCACGCCGGAGCCGTTGCGCCCGGCGGTGGTGATCGGCCCCGGCACTGGCCTGGGCGTCGGCACCTTGCTCGATCTCGGCGAAGGGCGCTTCGCGGCGTTGCCGGGCGAGGGCGGCCACGTCGACCTGCCGCTGAGCAGTCCACGCGAAACGCAACTGTGGCAACACATCTACAACGAGATCGGCCATGTCAGCGCGGAAACCGCGTTGAGCGGCGGCGGCCTGCCTCGGCTGTACCGGGCGATCTGCGCGGTGGATGGTCATGAGCCTACGCTTGAAACGCCGGAAGCGATCACCGCCGCCGGCCTTGCCGGTGACCCGATCGCTTTGGAAGTGCTCGAGCAGTTCTGCTGCTGGCTCGGCCGCGTCGCCGGCAACAACGTGCTTACCACTGGCGCGCGCGGCGGGGTGTTTATCGTTGGCGGGGTGATTCCCCGCTTCGCCGATTTCTTCCTCGCCAGCGGCTTCGCCCGCTGCTTCGCCGACAAAGGCTGCATGAGCGACTACTTCAAAGGCATCCCGGTGTGGCTGGTGACGGCGCCGTACTCCGGCCTCGTTGGTGCCGGTGTGGCGCTGGATCAATCAATCCCGACCTGAAATGCAATCCAATTGTGGGAGCGAGCCTGCTCGCGAAAGCGGTGTGTCAGTCAACAGATCTGTTGAATGTTAAAACCGATTCGCGAGCAGGCTCGCTCCCACAAGGGTTTCTGTAGTGTCTGTTAGTTTGATGCTTAAGGCATAATCCGCCCCAACTCCAACAACAAGGATGCCTTCGAAGTGAGCTCAGTCAACAAGTCGATATTGTTGGTCGATGACGACCAGGAAATACGCGAGTTGCTGGAAACCTACCTGACCCGCGCCGGGTTCCAGGTGCGGGCCACCGCCGATGGTGCCGGTTTTCGTCAGGCGCTCAACGAGGCGCCGAGCGATCTGGTGATCCTCGATGTCATGCTGCCCGACGAAGACGGCTTCAGCCTGTGCCGTTGGGTACGCCAGCACCCGCGTCAGGCACAGGTGCCAATCATCATGCTGACTGCCAGTTCCGACGAAGCCGACCGCGTGATCGGTCTGGAGCTCGGCGCCGACGATTACCTCGGCAAACCGTTCAGCCCGCGCGAACTGCAAGCGCGGATCAAGGCCCTGCTGCGCCGCGCACAGTTCGCCCACGAACGCAGCGGCAGCGAAGTGCTGGCCTTCGACGACTGGCGCCTGGACACGGTCAGCCATCGGCTGTTCCACACTGACGGCGAGGAAGTGATCCTTTCCGGCGCCGATTTCGCTCTGCTGAAACTGTTCCTCGATCATCCGCAGCAAATCCTCGACCGCGACACCATCGGCAACGCCACCCGTGGCCGCGATCTGATGCCGCTCGATCGCATCGTCGACATGGCCGTCAGCCGTTTGCGTCAACGCTTGCGCGACACCGAAAAACCGCCACGGTTGATCCGCACCGTGCGCGGCAGCGGCTATCAGTTGGCAGCCAATGTGGTTGCCGGCAATGCTCACTGAGTCGCTGCGCAAATTCGCCAGTCGCATACCGGTGCCGCGCTCGCTGCTCGGGCGGATGCTGCTGCTGACTCTGCTCGCGGTGTTGTTCGCGCAGACGCTGTCGAGCGTGATCTGGGTCTCGCAGTTGCGCGCCACTCAACTCGAAGGCCTCGTCACCAGTGCCCGCAGCCTGGCCCATTCGATGACCGCCAGCGTCAGCTATTTCCGTTCCTTGCCAGTGGCCTATCGACCGCTGGTGCTCGATCAATTGCGCAGCATGGGCGGCACCCGGTTTGTCGTGACGCTGAACGACAAGCCGCTGGGCATGGACGTGCTGCCGGTGACGCCGCGCAAGGCTGCGGTGATGCAAGCGGTGGACGAAGTGCTGCGCCAGTCTCTGGGCCATGACACGGATATTTCGGTGACCTTCGTCAGCCCCGAAGACCTGCGCATTTTCAACGCAGGGCTGAAACTTGATGAATTGCCGCGCTCCTGGGCGCACTACGCGTTGACGCTTGAACCGGTGAATCCGCCGGTGCTGGTCACGCAGATTCAAATGGCCCCGGGCGAATGGCTGTACATCGCCTCGTTGCTGCCCGAGCCGTATACCAGTCTCGAAGAACAAGGCCTGCCGGCGCAGCAGGTGTGGTTTATCGTCCTCACCAGCGGCTTTCTGTTGTTGTTCATCGGCCTGCTGGTGCACTGGCAGAGCCGGCCGCTCAAGCGTCTGGCGCGGGCGGCGCGGGATCTGTCGCTGGGCGCGGACGTCGAGCCAGTGGCGGAGGGCGGTGGCAGTGAAGTGGTCGAAGTTGGCCGCGCGTTCAACACCATGCGCGAACGCATCAGCCGTTACCTGACCGAACGCAGCCAGTTGTTCAGCGCGATTTCCCACGACCTGCGCACGCCGATCACCCGCCTGCGTTTGCGCGTCGAGCTGCTCGAGGACGAACAGCTGCAAGCCAAGTTCGGCCGCGATCTGGATGAGCTGGAGCTGCTGGTCAAAGGCGCGCTGCAATGCGTGAAAGACACCGACATCCACGAGAACATCGAGCCGGTGGATCTCAATCATGTCCTCGATTGCCTGGTCGAGCCGTATCTGGCGCCGAACGGCAATGGCCGCGTCACTCAGCATGGCCGCGCGCTGTCGGCATACCCGGGCAAACCGCTGGCGCTCAAGCGCTGCATCGGCAACCTGATCGACAACGCCTTGAAGTACGGGCAGAACGCGCATCTGCACATCGATGACGATGACAGCGCGTTCGTTTTGCACGTCGACGATGAAGGGCCGGGTGTGCCGCAGCAGCGGCTGGAGCAAGTGTTCGAGCCGCACTTTCGCCTGGCGGGGCAGCAGCAGGGCTACGGATTGGGACTGGGCATTGCGCGCAACATCGCCCATAGCCATGGCGGCGAGGTGACGTTGCAGAACCTGCGTGAGGGCGGGTTGCGGGTGACGTTGCAGTTGCCTCGGTCTGTGGATTAGCCCCGAAAAGCCCCTCACCCTAGCCCTCTCCCAGAGGGAGAGGGGACCGATTGGGGGATGCTGCTGAGGTGCGCTGACCTGTAAATGCGGTGGTGAATCCATAATCGCCAATATTTTTCAGGTCGACGGAGGACGCAAGACACCTCGGTCGGCCCCCTCTCCCTCCGGGAGAGGGTTGGGGTGAGGGTGCTTTTGCTCTTCTCTTTTGTCACGAGCCAGTGACAAACCCCGCCCCCTTCGTTACAAGCCCGCCCTGGCCCGTTGTTTAGACTGCCCGCAGTCCTAACAACAAAAAAGGGTCACGCCATGGACACCTTTCACCCAGACTTCAGCAGTTGGCTGAACGCCCCTGCCCACCAGCAATGGCTAGCCGCCGAAGGCCTGCGTCTGCTGGATTTCGCCAAGGCATCACGACTGCCCGAAGGCTTCGGCAACCTCGACGAACGCGGCCGTTTGCCGGCGAACGCACGAGCCGAAACCATGAACACCGCGCGCATGACCCACAGCTTCGCCATGGCGCACATTCAGGGGTTGCCGGGGTTTGCCGAACTGGTCGACCACGGTATCGCCGCGTTGCGCGGGCCGCTGCGTGATGCGCTGCACGGTGGCTGGTTTGCGGTTGCCCAGCATCGTGACGACAACACCGGCAAGAACGCCTATCTGCACGCCTTTGTCGCACTCGCCGCCAGCTCCGCCGCGGTCGCGCAACGGCCCGGCGCCCAGGCTTTGCTCGATGACGCAATCGACATCATCGACACTTATTTCTGGAGCGAAGAAGAGGGCGCCATGCGCGAATTCTTCAATCGCGACTGGAGCGAAGAAGAAGCCTATCGCGGCGCCAACAGCAACATGCACGCGACCGAAGCATTCCTGGCGCTGGCCGATGTCACTGAAGATCCGCGCTGGCTGGTGCGCGCCCAGCGCATCGTCGAGCGGGTGATCCATGGCCACGCTGCGGCCAACGGTTACATGGTCATCGAACACTTCGATCGCGACTGGCAACCGCTGCGCGAATACAACCACAACAACCCCGCCGACGGTTTCCGTCCTTACGGCACCACGCCGGGCCACGGTTTCGAATGGGCGCGCTTGCTCCTGCATCTTGAAGCCGCGCGAGTGCAGGCCGGCATGCTCACGCCGGGCTGGCTGGCCGTCGATGCGCAAAAACTCTTCGAAAACAATTGCCGCCACGGCTGGAATATCGATGGCGCGCCGGGCATCGTCTACACCCTCGACTGGGATAACCAGGCCGTCGTTCGCCATCGCCTGCACTGGACGCACGCCGAAGCCAGCGCCGCCGCCAGCGCCTTGCTCAAACGCACCGGCGACGCGCAATACGAAGCCTGGTACCGACTGTTCTGGGAATTCTGTGAGACGAATTTCATCGACCGCTGCAACGGCAGCTGGTACCACGAACTCAATCCGCAGAATGTCCCGAGTGCCGATATCTGGCCGGGCAAGCCCGATCTGTATCACGCCTGGCAGGCTGTGCTGATTCCACGATTGCCGCTGGCGCCAAGCATGGCCACGGCTTTGGCGCAGTCGTCCCGGACTGTTGCTGTGTAACCATGTCGTGACATTTACGCGTCCCTTCGTTACCTGCGAAGCGAAACGCTCTGTTTAAACTCCGTGCAGCGCAAGCACCAGACTTGCAATGCATAACAACAAGAAAGGTACATCTCGAATGAATGCGATTTCTCGCCTCGCTACTGTCATTTCTGTCGCCTCCCTGTTCCCGCTCGCAATCCTGCCGCTCAGTGTCTCCGCCGCCGATTCCAAAGGTTCGGTCGAAGTCGTGCACTGGTGGACTTCCGGTGGCGAAAAAGCCGCTGTCGATGTGCTCAAGGCCCAAGTCGAAAAAGACGGTTTCACCTGGAAGGACGGCGCTGTTGCCGGTGGTGGCGGTGCGACTGCCATGACCGTGCTGAAAAGCCGTGCCGTTGCCGGCAACCCGCCAGGCGTAGCGCAGATCAAAGGCCCGGACATCCAGGAATGGGCGTCGACCGGCCTGCTCGACACCGACGTTTTGAAAGACGTCGCCAAGTCGGAAAAGTGGGACAGCCTGCTCGACAAGAAAGTCTCCGATACCGTGAAGTACGACGGTGATTACGTGGCCGTGCCGGTGAACATTCACCGCGTGAACTGGCTGTGGATCAATCCGGAAGTCTTCAAGAAAGCCGGCATCACCAAGAATCCAACCACCCTCGAAGAGTTCTATGCAGCCGGCGACAAGCTGAAAGCGGCGGGCTTCATTCCGCTCGCTCACGGCGGTCAGCCTTGGCAGGACAGCACCGTGTTCGAAGCCGTGGTGCTCTCGGTCATGGGCGTGGATGGCTACAAGAAAGCCCTGGTTGATCTCGACAACAAAGCGCTGACCGGCCCGGAAATGGTCAAGGCGCTCACTGAGCTGAAGAAAGTCGCGACCTACATGGACGCGGACGGCAAAGGCCAGGACTGGAACCTCGAAGCGGCCAAGGTCATCAACGGCAAGGCCGGCATGCAGATCATGGGTGACTGGGCCAAGTCCGAATGGACCGCCGCCAAGAAAGTCGCCGGCAAGGACTACGAGTGCGTAGCGTTCCCGGGCACCGACAAGGCGTTCACCTACAACATCGACTCGCTGGCCGTGTTCAAGCAGAAGGACGCAGGCACTGCGGCCGGTCAGCAGGACATCGCCAAAGTCGTGCTGGGTGAGAACTTCCAGAAAGTCTTCAGCATCAACAAAGGCTCGATCCCGGTGCGCAACGACATGTTGAACAACATGGACAAGCTCGGCTTCGATTCCTGCGCACAGACCGCTGCCAAGGACTTCCTCGCGGACGCCAAGTCCGGCGGCCTGCAACCAAGCATGGCGCACAACATGGCGACCACGCTGGCGGTGCAGGGCGCGTTCTTTGATGTCGTGACCAACTACATCAACGACCCGAAAGCCGACCCGGCCGATGCGGCGAAGAAACTCGGCGCGGCGGTTCAGTCGGCCAAGTAATGCTTGGCCCCTGTAGGAGTGAGCCTTTGTGGTGAGGGGATTCATCCCCGATGGGTTGCGAAGCGACCCCGGAAAGTTGCAGCGGTGCAGTGTCTGAAATACCGCATGTAATGATTTCGCGACTGCTGCGCAGTCGATCGGGGATAAATCCCCTCGCCACAGGGCTCACTCCTGCAAGGGAATGCTTTCGTAAACCCTTATTGTGGATTTCCCCATGAGTTCTGTTGCTGTGTTCAGCAAGGCCTCGCCGTTCGATGCATTGCAGCGCTGGCTACCGAAACTGGTGCTGGCGCCGAGCATGTTCATCGTGCTGGTGGGCTTCTATGGCTACATCCTGTGGACGTTCATTCTGTCGTTCACCACCTCGACCTTCCTGCCCAACTACAAGTGGGCCGGTCTGGCGCAATACGCGCGGTTGTTCGACAACGATCGTTGGTGGGTGGCGAGCAAGAACCTCGCCGTGTTCGGCGGCATGTTCATTGGTATCACCTTGGTGATCGGTGTGTTGCTGGCGGTGTTCCTCGATCAGCGCATCCGTCGCGAAGGCTTTATCCGCACCATTTACCTGTACCCGATGGCGCTCTCGATGATCGTCACCGGTACCGCATGGAAATGGCTGCTCAACCCGGGCATGGGCCTGGACAAATTGTTGCGTGACTGGGGCTGGGAAGGCTTCCGTCTGGACTGGCTGATCGACCCCGATCGCGTGGTCTACTGCCTGGTGATCGCCGCTGTGTGGCAAGCCTCGGGCTTCATCATGGCGATGTTCCTCGCCGGCCTGCGTGGCGTCGATCAATCGATCATCCGTGCCGCGCAGATCGACGGCGCGAGCATGCCGCGCATCTACTGGAAAGTCGTACTGCCAAGCCTGCGGCCGGTGTTCTTCAGTGCCGTGATGATCCTCGCGCACATCGCGATCAAGAGCTTCGACCTGGTTGCGGCAATGACCGCCGGTGGTCCGGGTTATTCCTCCGACCTGCCAGCGATGTTCATGTATTCCTTCACCTTCAGTCGCGGCCAGATGGGCATGGGCTCGGCCAGTGCGATTCTGATGCTCGGTGCGATCCTCGCGATCATCGTGCCTTACCTGTACTCCGAGCTGAGGACCAAGCGTAATGACTAGTCTTGCTGCCAAACCCGCTATCAGCTTGAGCCGCATCGCAATCTACGCGGTGCTGATCCTTGCGGTGTTTCTGTATCTGGTGCCGCTGGTGGTGATGTTGCTGACCAGCTTCAAGACCCCGGAAGACATCAGCACCGGCAACCTGCTGAGCTGGCCGACCGTGGTCAGCGGCATTGGCTGGGTCAAGGCCTGGGCCACGGTTGACGGCTACTTCTGGAACTCGATCAAGATCACCGTACCGGCCGTCATCATCTCCACCGCCATCGGTGCGTTGAACGGTTACGTGCTGTCGATGTGGCGCTTCCGTGGTTCGCAGTTGTTCTTCGGTCTGCTGCTGTTCGGCTGCTTCCTGCCGTTCCAGACTGTGCTGCTGCCGGCCTCGTTCACCCTCGGCAAGATGGGCCTGGCGAGCACCACCACCGGTCTGGTGTTCGTGCACGTGGTCTACGGTCTGGCGTTCACCACACTGTTCTTCCGCAACTACTACGTGAGCATTCCCGATGCGCTGGTCAAGGCTGCGCGTCTGGATGGCGCGGGTTTCTTCACGATTTTCCGCCGCATCATTCTGCCGATGTCGACGCCGATCATCATGGTCTGCCTGATCTGGCAGTTCACCCAGATCTGGAACGACTTCCTGTTCGGTGTGGTGTTCTCCAGCGGTGATTCGCAACCGATCACCGTGGCACTCAATAACCTGGTCAACACCAGCACCGGCGCCAAGGAATACAACGTGGATATGGCAGCGGCGATGATCGCCGGCCTGCCGACCCTGCTGGTCTATGTGGTCGCAGGCAAGTATTTCGTGCGCGGGCTGACGGCCGGCGCGGTCAAGGGGGTAATCATGGCTACGCTTGAACTTCGCAACGTAAACAAGACCTACGGGGCCGGCCTGCCGGACACCCTGAAGAACATCGAACTGTCGATCAAGGACGGTGAATTCCTCATCCTCGTCGGCCCGTCGGGCTGCGGCAAATCGACCTTGATGAACTGCATCGCCGGTCTGGAAACCATCACCGGCGGCGCGATCATGATCGGTGATCAGGACGTCAGCGGCATGAGCCCCAAGGATCGCGACATCGCCATGGTGTTCCAGTCCTATGCGCTGTACCCGACCATGAGCGTGCGCGAGAACATCGAGTTCGGCCTGAAAATCCGCAAGATGCCGCAGGCGGCGATCGACGAAGAAGTCGCCCGTGTCGCCAAGCTGTTGCAGATCGAACACCTGCTCAATCGCAAGCCGGGCCAGCTCTCCGGTGGTCAGCAACAGCGCGTGGCGATGGGCCGTGCCTTGGCGCGGCGGCCGAAGATCTACCTGTTCGACGAACCGCTGTCGAACCTCGACGCCAAGCTGCGCGTCGAGATGCGCACCGAAATGAAACTGATGCACCAGCGTCTGAAAACCACCACGGTCTACGTGACCCACGACCAGATCGAAGCGATGACCCTGGGCGACAAGGTCGCGGTGATGAAGGACGGCATCATCCAGCAGTTCGGTACGCCGAAAGACATCTACAACGACCCGGCCAACCTGTTCGTCGCAAGCTTCATCGGTTCGCCGCCGATGAACTTCATCCCCCTGCGTTTGCAGCGCAAGGACGGTCGCCTGCTGGCGCTGCTCGATAGCGGCCAGGCGCGCTGCGAATTGCCGATGAGCATGCAGGACGCCGGCCTTGAAGACCGCGAAGTGATCCTCGGCCTGCGCCCGGAGCAGATTGTTCTGGCCCGCGGCGAGGGCAATGGTCTGCCGAGCATCCGTGCCGAAGTGCAGGTCACTGAACCGACCGGTCCGGACACGCTGGTGTTCGTCAATCTGAATGACACCAAGGTCTGCTGCCGACTGGCGCCGGACGTGGCACCGCAGGTGGGCGAAAGCCTGACGCTGCAGTTCGATCCATCGAAAGTGTTGTTGTTCGACGCCAATACCGGCGAGCGTCTGGGCGTTGCGGGCCAGGTGCAGACAGAGACCCGGTCGGCGAATGTGGCGCAGTTCAAAGGCCGCTGAAGTAAAAAATGTGGGAGCGAGCCTGCTCGCGAAAGCGGTCTGACATCCAGCATTGATGTCGCCTGATACACCGCATTCGCGAGCAGGCTCGCTCCCACAGGGGGCAAGCAGTGCCCGGCCTGTCGAGCACTGCACTTTATGTAAACCGCGTTAGATAAAAACAGTTAATAACAATAAAGACGAGGATGTAGGGATGAAAAAGAAACACGTCAATGCCCGGTTGATCTGCCAGGTTTCAGCGGCAGCTGCACTGGTGCTGGCCGGTAATGCGATGGCGGCGGATGCGTTCAGCTCCGACTCCAAGTGGATGACCGGCGACTGGGGCGGCGAGCGCACCAAGCTGATCGAGCAGGGTATCGACATCAAGGCCGACTACGTTGGCGAGATGGGCGCCAACCTGAACGGCGGTTACAACGACGACAAGACTGCGCGTTACGCCGACCAGTTCGGTCTGGGCGTGGCCCTCGACCTGCAGAAGCTGTGGGGCTGGGACAACACCCAGGCGAAGATCCAGCTGACCAATCGTAACGGCTACAACATCTCCAACGACCGCGTTGGCGATCCGCGTGCCGGCACCCTCAGCTCCTCGCAGGAAGTCTACGGCCGTGGCCACATGGTGCGTCTGACCCAACTGTGGATTCAGCACCAGTTCTTCGACAACAAGCTCGACGTCAAGGCCGGTTACTTCGGCGAAGGCGAAGACTTCAACACCTTCCCGTGCGACTTCCAGAACCTGGCGTTCTGCGGTTCGCAAGTGGGTAACTGGGCGACCAACATCTGGTACAACTGGCCCGTCAGCCAGGCCGCGATCCGTGTGAAGTACAACATCAACGACGAGCTCTACGCGCAGATCGGTGCGTACAACCAGAACCCGTCGCAACTGGAACACGGCAACGGCTTCAAGCTCAGCGGCAGCGGCACCAAAGGTACCGTGCTGCCGGTTGAGTTGGTCTGGTCGCCGAAGGTCAACAGCCTGCCGGGCGAATACCGCGTCGGTTACTACAAGAGCACGGCCGATGCCGACGACGTTCGCGAAGACGTCAACGGTCTCGATGCGGCAACCACCGGTGATGACTACAAGTCGCACAACAGCAAAAGCGGTTACTGGTTCGTTGCGCAACAGCAGCTCACCAGCCACAACGGTGATGCGACTCGCGGTCTGAACATCGCCGCCAACGCGACCTTCCACGACAAGGACACCAACTTCATCGACAACTACCAGTCGGTGATGTTTGTCTACAAAGGCCCGTTCGACGCGCGTCCGAAGGATGACATCGGTATCGGCGCGGCGCGTATCCACGTCAACAAGGATGTCAAGCGCAACGCTGAACTGCTGAACGCTGCCAACGGTGTGTCCGACTACGACAACGCCGCGTTCTCGCCGATTCGTGAGACCGAGTACAACTACGAGCTCAACTACGGCATCCACGTCACTAACTGGCTGACCGTGCGTCCCAACCTGCAATACATCACCCATCCGGGCGGTGTGGATGAAGTCGATAACGCTTTGGTCGCTGGCCTGAAAATTCAGTCAACGTTCTAACGCGTCTGCGATAAGCTCCTCTCTATGTGCGCATTTTGCGGACAGCCCAGGCTGTCCGCTTTTTTTTGTGACACAGGTCAGATGTGTTGCTTGATGATTTTTTGTGGCTGGAGAGCTTTTTGTGGCGAGGGGATTTAGCGAAACGTCGCACCGCCCCGCTGGGCTGCGAAGCGGCCCCAAAACCATCCACTGAGGTGTATCAGCGAGAGGCCGTTTTCCAGGTTTGCGACTGCTTCGCAGTCGAACGGGGATAAATCCCCTCGCCACAGTATTCAAGGGTCACAAAGGTAATTGTACCCCCATGATTTTCAGGACCGTAGCCAATGCATGAGCATCCGCTGCAACGCTTCTTCAAATCCCTGCGCGAGCGACCGGTGTTCGCCTGGGAGCGCTATCAGATGCGCGACGTGTTGGTGATCGATCATCCGCTGTGTCAGGCGGTGTTCAGTCGGCAGGGTGCGCAGTTGCTGCACTTTCAGCCGCGTGGGCAGAAGCCGTGGTTGTGGTGCGCGGCGAAGTGGCCGCATGTCGGCGCGATTCGCGGTGGCGTGCCGGTGTGCTGGCCGTGGTATGGCCGTCATCCGAGCGAAAACGCCTGGCCGTCGCACGGTTGGGCGCGACTGCTCGACTGGAAACTGCTCGACAGCAGCAGCGCCGAGGATGGCGTGCGCCTGCACTGGCAATTGCAGCTGTGCGATTGGCAGGTCGACCTGCACGCGCACCTGGGCGAACGCATGGAATTACGCCTGAGCACCGAGCATCAGGACGACATGCCGTGCCAGTTGAGCCAGGCTTTGCACGCTTACTGGCGTATAGGCGATGTTGGTGAGATAGCGCTGTCTGGGCTCGAAGGCGCTCAGGGTTATGACCAGTTGAATCGCCAGGTTTGCCAGCAGGAAGGTGAATTGCGGGTCGATGGCGGCTGTCAGCGGGTGTTCCAGCATGACGGCGAATTGCAGCTCAAGGATCACGCTTGGCAGCGCGAGTTGTGCATCGATACCGGTGACAGCGGCGACACCGTCGTCTGGCATCCCGGCGCGCGGCCGTTACTGGGGGTAAGTTGGGACGAGATTTCCGAATTCGTCTGCGTGGAAGCAGCGGCGGGCGGCACGGACAGCCTGCACCTGGCGCCGGGGGAGAAGGCGCATTTGAGTTTGCAGGCGTGGGCGGCGGCTTAGTGCGTCAAGTACACCGATACCCTCACCCTAGCCCTCTCCCAGAGGGAGAGGGGACCGAATGGGGGATGCTCAAGAATTACGCCGACGTGAAAGTGCAGTTCTGAATCCATAATCGACTGGATATTTCAGGTCGATGTACCGCGCAAGACACCTCGGTCGGCTCCCTCTCCCTCCGGGAGAGGGCTGGGGTGAGGGGGCTTTTGATCTTTAGTTGAATTCATCCCCAACCGGATACCGGCTCGCATTCAAGCTCTCTTTGATCTTGCGCAGATGCGGCTGGAAATCCACGCCACGGCGCAGGGTCATCCCCGTTGCCAGCACATCCAGCACGGTCAACTGAATGATCCGCGAGGTCATCGGCATATAAATGTCGGTGTCTTCCGGCAGCGGAATGTTCAGGCTCAGGGTACTGGCTTTGGCCAGCGGTGAATTCTCCGCTGTCAGGCCCAAAACCGAAGCACCGTTCTCCCGGGCGATTCGCGCCACTTCCACCAGTTCGCGGGTACGCCCGGTGTAGGAAATGATCACGAACAGCTCACCGGTGTGCGCCACCGAAGCAATCATCCGCTGCATCAGCACATCGGCGTGGGCAGTGACAGCGAGGTTGAAGCGGAAGAACTTGTGCTGCGCATCCAGCGCCACCGGGGCCGAAGCGCCGAGGCCGAAGAAGTGGATCTGCCGGGCCTGGATCAACAGGTCGACGGCACGGCTGATCAGGTTCGGGTCGAGCGCCTGGCAAGCACTGTCCAGGGAAGCGATGGCGCTGCCGAAGATCTTCTGCGTGTACGCCTCGGGATTGTCATCGGCCTCGACCGCACGGCTGACATACGCCGCGCCACTGGCCAGGCTCTGCGCCAATTGCAGCTTGAGTTCGGGGTAGCCGCTGACACCGAACGAGCGGCAGAAACGGTTGACCGTCGGTTCGCTCACCGAGGCGGCCTGGGCGAGGGCGGCGATGCTGAAGCGGGTGGCCTGCTGCGGGTTGAGCAGAATCACCTCGGCGACCTTACGTTCGGCCTTGTTCAGCTCTTCAAGGCGACTCTGGATCTGTTCCAGTAAATTTCGCACGCGGTCCATATGGAATTCCTGATTCACCGACGCAGAGTTGCGTCGGGCTATGCAAATTGGGCCTTTGATATGGCCCGTGACGGTGGCCTATCCTACTGATGCGTCCGGGCGACCACCACTCGGATTGAGTATTCTGCGAAAATGTTGTGGTTATTACTACATTTTCCCTTGAGTGATGCCTTGAAAAAAGGTATTTGTAGCTTAACTTGATAAAAGAACAAACATCATGCCTTCCATTACGGTTGAACCGTGCACCTTTGCCTTGTTCGGCGCGCTTGGCGATCTGGCCCTGCGCAAGCTGTTTCCTGCCCTGTATCACCTTGACGGTGCCGACCTGCTGCACGAGGACACGCGCATCATCGCGCTGGCCCGTGAGCCCGGCAGCGAGCAGCAGCACATGGCGTTCATCGCCGCCGAATTGCGCCGTTACGTCGGCAAAGAGCTGAACGAAACCGTGGCCGAGCGCTTTCTCGCGCGCCTGACCTATCTGCACGTCGACTTCCTCAAGGCTGAGGATTACGTGGCGCTGGCGGAACTGGCCGGCAGCAGCCAGCGCATGATTGCCTACTTCGCCACCCCGGCGGCGGTGTACGGCGCGATCTGCGAGAACCTCGAGAAAGTCGGTCTGGCCGAAAATACCCGTGTAGTGCTGGAAAAACCGATCGGCTCTGACCTGGAGTCCTCGCGCAAGGTCAACGACGCAGTAGCGCAGTTCTTCCCGGAAGACCGCACCTACCGCATCGACCACTACCTGGGCAAAGAGACCGTTCAGAACCTGATCGCCCTGCGTTTCGCCAACAGCCTGTTCGAAACCCAGTGGAACCAGAATTACATCTCCCACGTGGAAATCACCGTGGCCGAGAAGGTCGGCATCGAAGGCCGCTGGGGCTATTTCGACAAGGCCGGCCAACTGCGCGACATGATCCAGAATCACCTGTTGCAGCTGCTCTGCCTGATTGCCATGGACCCGCCGGCCGACCTGTCCGCCGACAGCATCCGTGACGAAAAGGTAAAAGTGCTCAAGGCGCTGGCGCCGATCAGTCCGGAAGGCCTGACCACACAAGTGGTGCGCGGCCAGTACATCGCCGGCCACAGCGAAGGCAAATCCGTTCCGGGTTACCTCGAAGAACCGAATTCCAATACCCAGAGCGACACCGAAACCTTCGTCGCCCTGCGTGCCGATATCCGCAACTGGCGCTGGGCCGGCGTGCCGTTCTACCTGCGTACCGGCAAGCGCATGCCGCAAAAGCTGTCGCAGATCGTCATCCACTTCAAGGAACCGTCGCACTACATCTTCGCCCCGGAGCAGCGCCTGCAGATCAGCAACAAACTGATCATCCGCCTGCAACCGGACGAAGGCATTTCCTTGCGCGTGATGACCAAAGAGCAGGGCCTGGACAAGGGCATGCAACTGCGCAGCGGCCCGCTGCAACTGAATTTCTCCGACACCTGGCGTAGCGCGCGGATCCCCGATGCCTACGAGCGGTTGTTGCTGGAAGTGATGAACGGCAATCAGAACCTGTTTGTCCGTAAAGATGAAATCGAAGCCGCGTGGAGGTGGTGTGACCAGCTGATCGCCGGGTGGAAGAAATCCGGTGACGCGCCCAAGCCGTATGCGGCCGGGTCGTGGGGGCCGATGAGCTCCATTGCTTTGATCACGCGGGACGGGAGGTCGTGGTATGGCGATATCTGATGTGCAACTGCCGGCGGGTGTGACTGCCCGCGAATTCAACAGCCCGGTGCTGCTGGCTGAAGGCCTGGCGCTGAACGTTGCCAATCAACTGAGCGACGCCATTGCCGCGCGCGGCAACGCGGTGCTGGTGGTGTCCGGCGGGCGCAGCCCGGTAGCGTTTTTCCAGCACCTGGCCAAGCAGGAGCTGGACTGGTCGAAGGTCGTTGTGACCCTGGCCGACGAACGCTGGGTACCGGTGGAACATGCCGACAGCAATGCCGGTCTGCTCAAGCAGTATCTGCTTAAAGGCCCGGCAGCCAAGGCACAGTTCCTCAGCCTCTACAGCGCGGCGGCCAACGTCGAGCAGGCTGCTGAACAGGCCGATCGTCTGCTCGGCGAACTGCCGCCGATCGACGTGCTGGTGCTGGGCATGGGCGATGACGGCCACACCGCATCGCTGTTCCCCGACAGCCCGAACCTCGCCGAAGCCCTGCAAGCCGATGGCACGCGCCGTTGCTGGCCGATGCTGGCGCCAAGCGTGCCGCGTCAGCGCCTGACCATGAGCCGCGCGCTGCTGGCCTCGGCCCGGCACAAGATTCTGTCGATTTCCGGTCAATCGAAACTGACCACCCTGAATGCCGCGCTGGCATCCGATGACGTTGCGGCCATGCCGGTGCGCGCGTTTCTGCAACCTACGTTAGAGATTTACTGGTGCCCATGAGCCAAGGAACAGCCGCTATGACAACCCCATCCCCGACCGTTTCCATGGCGGACAAAGTTGCCCTGATCGACAGTCTCTGCGCCAAGGCGCGGATCCTGCCGGTGATCACCATCGCTCGCGAACAGGACGTGCTGCCGCTGGCCGACGCCCTCGCCGCCGGTGGCCTGACTGCGCTGGAAGTGACCCTGCGTTCGCAGTTCGGCCTCAAGGCCATTCAGATCCTGCGCGAACAGCGCCCGGAACTGATGACCGGTGCCGGCACCGTGCTCGACCGCAACATGCTCGCAGCGGCGGAAGCGGCAGGCTCGCAGTTCATCGTCACCCCGGGCATCACCCGCGACCTGCTCGAAGCCAGCGTCGACAGCCCGATTCCGCTGTTGCCGGGCATCAGCAACGCCTCGGGGATCATGGAAGGCTACGGTCTGGGCTATCGCCGCTTCAAGCTGTTCCCGGCGGAAGTCAGCGGTGGCGTGGCGGCAATCAAGGCCCTCGGCGGCCCGTTCGGCGAAGTGAAATTCTGCCCGACTGGCGGCGTCGGCCCGGCCAATATCAAGAGCTACATGGCGCTGAAAAACGTCATGTGCGTGGGCGGTAGCTGGATGCTTGATCCGGAGTGGATCAAGAACGGCGACTGGTCCCGCATTCAGGAATGCACTGCCGAAGCCTTGGCGCTGCTGGACTGATCGTTACCCGACACTTCGTTGTGTGCTTTACGGCTTTATGGTGCGCTTGGTCGGCGCACCTTTTTTTTGCGCTGAAAAAAATTGCCGGTACATGCGGCGATACATAGTTACTGCACGCTGACTTTTTCACGGGGTTAATCTGCGTCCATCTTATGGAAGAGAGAACGCCTCATGGACGACCTTCAGTCTCTGACCCTTACGCCACAATCCCGTTATCAACCGAAGCAACTTCCCCTCGGCCGGCCCGCAGCTGAATCTCAAGTGCGCAATATCAGCCAAGGTGTCCAAGGCTTGCCGCTGGTCCTGCGTCTGTCGCTGGTCGATGCGATGACCAGCGAGCCGGTCATCGGCGCGCTGGTGCGCATTCAACAGCGTGTCGATGGCGACACCAGCCTGGGCGGCAGTCAATCGACCGACAGCCATGGCATCGTCCGTTTCACCAGTGTCTATCCGGACCGACTGGCGCACGGCGCTGCTTGCCTGAAGCTGAACGTATTCATTCCCGGCGACGAAGCAGGAGCGCAAGCTCACCACGAGGCCTGGGCCGGCACCTTGCACGTCCCAGGCCGCTGCGGCTGTGAAGGTGCCGCCGAGGACGCCTTGCGGTTGGTGTTGCAGCCGATCGCCGGCGCGGATCTTGAAGACGGTGCTTTCGCCTGCCAGACCCTCGGCATCGACACCTTCGCCGTGTCGTCGCAGCTTGGCCTTGAAGGCTACGAAAAAAACTCCGGAGCGCCGTTCTAGCGCAGTTGGTCCAGCGCCCGAACCAGCTGCTCCATCTCGCCAGCCGTGGTGGTCAGCCCCGGGGTAATGCGAATACACGGCCCGCACGCGGCGCCGGTGCGCACCACGGTGAACAGGTTGAACTCTCTGAGCAGACGCTCGGCCATGGCCTGCTGATCGGCATGCCGGGTGAAGCGCAGCGCGGTGATCCCGCAATACAGTTGCGGGTCGTCCGGCGTCAGCACCTCGATGCCCGGCAGGTGCCGGACCCGGCTGACCCACAGGTTGCGCAGGTAACTCAGGCGTGGGCTTTTGGCTGCGGCGCCGCCGAGCGCGTCGTGCTCTTCGAACACCAGCGGCAAGGTCATCAGTGCCGGGATGTTCGGCGTGCTGTACGAGGTCCGCGCGCGAATATCGCTGACCGGGTAATGCATCTCGCCCATGTCCGGATCGATGTCGGCGAGACGCTGCGGGGCGATATAGATAAAGCCGAGGGTCAGCGGTGCGCCGATCCATTTGTGCAGGTTGTAACCGGCGAAAGCGATGCCCAACGCTTGCAGGTCGAATTCAATCTGGCCGAGGGCGTGGGCACCGTCGAGGATGATGTCGACGCCATGCTCTTTGGCCAGCGCGGCGATGGCTTGCACGGGCATAACCAGACCGGTGCGATGGGTGACGTGGGTCAGGGCCATCAGTTTGAGTTTTGGATGGCGGACGAACGCCTCGCGGTAGCTTTCCAGCAGGCTGTCGAAACTGGCGGGATGGTGGTGGGCAATTTCGATGACCTCAACGCCACGCTGCTTCGCCAGCCAGCGCATGGCGCCCTTGACCGTGTCGTACTCGAGGTCGCAGATCAGTACCTGATCACCCGGTTGCAGACGATTGTAATTGCGGATCAGCGATTGCAGGCCTTCGGTGGCATTGCGCGTCAGCGCCACGCTTTGCGCGCGCACGCCAATCAGTTCGGCCAGTTGCGCGCGGATCTCAAGGTTGTCGTGCTGTTCAAAGCGCTGGCGTGCATAAATCGAGTTGCTGGCGTTGATCAGCTCGATATTGCGCTGGTACTCCTCGATCACTGTGCGCGACATGCGCCCGAAGTAACCGTTTTCCAGATTGACCGGACCGGGCTGCACATCGTATCGATCGGCAAAGGTTTGCCAGAAGGCTTCGTCACGGGCGCGGCGGGTGTTGTCAGGCATGGTCGGCAAGGCTCAAGAGGGAAGGGCGCGTCAGTGGCGCGGGGCGGGTTTGCCGTGTTTTGCGCGCAGCGGCTCGAGCAGGTCGGACAGGCCGTTATGGTCGATCTCCTGCATCAGCGCCAGCAGGCCACCGAGTTCACCGTGGGGAAAGCCTTCACGGGCAAACCAGTTCAGATAGGGGCCGGGCAGGTCGGCAATGATTCGGCCTTTGTACTTGCCGAAGGGCATTTCGCGGGTAATCAGCAGTTCGAGTTTTTCCGGATTCATCAGCACGCTTCATCGATTCACATCACAGCCTGGAAAATACAGGCATTCTGCATGCAGGCCAAATGACAGATCATGCAAAAAACCAGCATACAGATGGTTCAATCTTTCGTAATTTGTTGAAAATAAAGGATTTTTATCCGATCAAAAAGCTGGCACGCACACTGCAATATCCCTTGCATCTTCAACCCATCGCAAGGAATTGAAAAATGACCGACATGAAAAAAGAAGCCATTTCTGTACTCAACGACCTGATTGAAACCTGCAAGGACGGTCAGGAAGGGTTCAAGACTTGCGCTGAAGACATCAAGCACCCAGAACTGAAAACCCTGTTCGTGACTCGCTCCGCTGATTGCGCCACCGCAGCAGCCGAGCTGCAGGCTCAGGTACGTTCGCTGGGCGGCGATCCGGAAACCTCGACCAGCGTCAGCGGTGATCTGCACCGTCGCTGGGTCGATGTCAAGGCCATGTTCACCGGTAAAGACGAAGAGGCTGTGCTGAACGAAGCAGAGCGCGGTGAAGACCACGCACTGAAGGCCTACAAAGAAGCCCTCGAGAAAATCACCAAGCACAACCTGGTGGGTATTCGTGATCTGGTTGAACGCCAATATCACGGCGTACAACGCAACCACGACCAGGTGAAAGCCCTGCGCAACCAGGCTCGTGCGAGCTCGTAAGAGTTAGTCGGCTGAAAAAAAACGCCAGCTTGTCTGGCGTTTTTTTGTGCCTGGCGAAAAGCCCCTCACCCTAGCCCTCCCGAAACGTCGGACCGCCCGGAGGGAGAGGGGACTGACCGAGGTGTTCTTGAAAGTTACAGCGATGTGAAATATCCAGTCGAACTCAGGATTTGGAAAGCCAGGAAATCGGCTCCCTTTCCCCCTCGCCCCCTTGGGGGAGAGGGCTGGGGTGAGGGGGCAGCAATCTACCTGACACCCTACAATCCATCAGCCGATACTGATCGCCGGCAATGTCGGCAACGTCACCGTCTGCTGTTTACGTGGCGCGAGAATCTCCGCCTCGCCATCCACCACCAACTCATCACGCTGATTGAATACGCGAGTGGCAATGCGCACGCGAAATTTCGGCAGTTTCTCGAGAATTTCCAGGCGCACTGTCAGCGTGTCGCCGATCTTCACCGGCTTCTGAAAGCTCATCTGCTGACCGATGTAAATGGTGCCCGGCCCAGGCAATTCACAGGCCACCGCTGCACTGATCAGCGCACCGCTGAACATGCCGTGGGCGATGCGTTCCTTGAACATGCTGGCGGCGGCAAACTCGGCGTCCAGATGCACCGGGTTGTGGTCGCCTGACATCGCGGCGAACAGCTGAATGTCGCGCTCTTCGACAGTCTTGCTGTAGCTGGCGGTCTGGCCGACTTCGAGGGCTTCGTAAGGGATGTTGGTAACCTGGGTCATCGGTTTCGATTCCTGTGACGGATTTCAGTCAATCCACAAAAAATTATTCGCTGCGCTGCGGGCGCCGGTGGCTCAGGGCCTGGTCGATCCAGGCGAGCACATCGGCGGTCACTTCGTCGCGATTACTTTCATTGAACAATTCGTGCCGGGCCTGCGGGTAGATCTTCAGTTGCAGATGCTGGCTGCCGGCCCTGCGCAAGGCATTGGCCAGATCTGTCAGACGCTTGCCCTCGCTCACCGGATCACATTCGCCGCCAATCACCAGCAGCGGCAGGCCCGGGTCGATCTGCGCGAGATTGGACGCTTTGCTGATTTGCTGCAACCCGCCGAGCAGGTCGACCCACAGCTGATTGGTGCAGCGAAAGCCGCATAACGGGTCGGCGGCGTACTTGTCGACTTCGGCCGGATCACGGCTCAGCCAGTCGAAACGGGTGCGCACCGGTTTGAATTTATTGTTGAACGAGCCGAACGACAGCCACTCGATCAACGCACTGCGGCCCTTGCCGCCCTGACGCAGTTTTTCCAGCCGGGCAATCTGCCGGGCGGCGCGATACAGCGCCACTGGCTGGTAATTAGAGCCGCTGAGAATCGCCCCGTGCAGACTGGCACTGTGGTGCAGCAGATACGCCTGCGCCAGATAGCTGCCCATGCTGTGGCCGAGGAGGATGATCGGCACGCCGGGATGTTGCTGGCCGATGTGCTGGTTGAGGCTGGCCAGATCGCCAACCACCTTGCACCAGCCATCGTCATCGGCGAAATGGCCGAGGGTGCCGTTGTCGGCGGTACGACCATGGCCGCGCAGATCCGGGGCGTAGACGCCATAGTCTTTGTCGCAAAACGTGTCAGCGAGCCGCATGTAGCGAGCGCTGTGTTCGGCCATGCCATGGGCCAGCAGAATCACCGCTTTCAATGGCGTGGCCGGCAGCCAGCGGTTGACGTACAGGCGGCTGCGGTCACTCGCGTCCAGCCAGAAGGTGTCGTGGGTCATGGCGATTCCTTTGCTCAGCATCGCCACAGTGTATAGCGCGTCTGATCAGCTCACGCCACGGCTGGAAGATTCACGGGATCAATGAGGGCCTGCGTCATATTTGCCTCAATGGCCATAGCTGCTAGTGTCCGTGAAGCTCCGCTTTGTGCTTTTCGCCTTCCATGGACGAAGCAGAAACGACAGAAAGCGGCTCCCGGATCGGCTCAGGTAAAGAGGACAAGAACAATGCAACCTGATTTCTGGAATGACAAACGCCCGGCCGGCGTACCGCTGGACATCGACATGGGCGAGTTCAAGTCGGTCATCGAAGTGTTTGAGCGTTCCTGCAAGAAGTTCGCTGACCGCCCGGCGTTCAGCAGCATGGGCATCACCCTGACCTACGCCGAACTCGAACGCCAGAGTGCGGCGTTCGCCGGTTACCTGCAGGCCCATACCGATCTGGTGCCGGGGGATCGCATTGCGGTGCAGATGCCCAACGTCCTGCATTATCCGATTGCCGTGTTCGGCGCGCTGCGCGCCGGGCTGATCGTGGTCAACACCAACCCGCTCTATACGCCGCGCGAGATGCGCCACCAGTTCAAGGATTCCGGCGCACGCGCGCTGGTCTACCTGAATCTGTTCGGGCAGAAAGTCCAGGAAGTGCTGCCCGACACCGACATCCAATATTTGATCGAAGCGAAGATGGGCGACCTGATGCCCACCGCCAAAGGCTGGCTGGTCAACACCGTGGTCAGCAAAGTGAAGAAACTGGTTCCCGAGTATTCGCTGCCGCAAGCGACCTCGTTCAAAAGCGCGCTGCGCATGGGGCGTGGTCTGGGCATCAAGCCGCTGAACGTCGGCCTCGATGACATCGCCGTGCTGCAATACACCGGCGGCACTACCGGCCTGGCCAAGGGCGCGATGCTCACCCACGGCAATCTGGTGGCGAACATGCAGCAGGTGCGCGCCTGTCTGGCTCAGCTCGGCCCGGATGGTCAGCCGCTGTTGCGCGAAGGCCAGGAGGTGATGATCGCGCCGCTGCCGCTGTACCACATCTATGCCTTCACCGCGAATTGCATGTGCATGATGGTGTCGGGCAACCACAACGTGTTGATCTCCAATCCGCGCGACATCGCCGGCTTCATCAAGGAACTGAAAAACTGGCGCTTCTCGGCGCTGCTGGGTTTGAACACCTTGTTCGTTGCGCTGATGGATCACCCTGACTTCAAGACCCTGGATTTCTCCAGCCTCAAGCTCACCAACTCCGGCGGCACTGCGCTGGTCAAGGCCACCGCCGAGCGCTGGGAGCAGATGACCGGTTGCCGTATCACCGAAGGCTACGGCCTGACCGAAACCTCGCCGGTGGCGTGCACCAATCCTTACGGCGATCAGTCGCGCCTGGGCACTGTCGGCCTGCCGGTGCCGGGCACGCTGGTGAAAATCATCAATGATGACGGCGTCGAACAGCCACTGGGCGAACGCGGCGAGCTGTGCATCAAAGGTCCGCAGATCATGAAGGGCTACTGGAACAAACCCGAAGCCACCGCCGAAGTGCTGGACGCCGAGGGCTGGTTCAAGTCCGGCGATATCGCCGTGATCGACCCGGACGGTTTCGTGCGCATCGTCGATCGCAAGAAGGACATGATCATTGTCTCCGGCTTCAACGTGTACCCCAACGAAATTGAAGACGTGGTCATGGCTCACCCGAAAGTCGCCAACTGCGCGGTGATCGGCGTGCCGGACGAGCGTTCGGGAGAGGCGGTGAAGCTGTTTGTGGTAGCGCGGGAGAGCGGGGTCAGCCTGGAAGAGCTGAAGGCTTACTGCAAAGAGAATTTCACGGCCTACAAGGTGCCGAAGCACATCGTGCTGCGTGAGTCGCTGCCGATGACGCCTGTAGGGAAAATTCTGCGGCGCGAGTTGCGGGATATCGCATAAAGGTTACGAGCGAAAAGATCGCAGCCTTCGGCAGCTCCTACAGGAAACGCATTCCAAATGCAGGAGCTGCCGAAGGCTGCGTTCTTTTGCTTTTACACCCCATGACTACGGGGCTTTCACAGGGTAATAGGATTTTTGCTCTAAAATGACCGCTGGCAAGTCTTGAGTCATCAATATGACTGTAGGGGCCTCTTTTGGCTCTGGTCGACCCTTGGCAAAGCTGCTACTCTCGGCGCGCTTTGTGACTTCTCGGCCTGTAAAACGCCGGATTCACCAATACAAAACACACACCAATAATAATCGCATCAAATGCGGTGAAGAATTCGCGTTGCTGAGGAGTGGGCTTCCATGATCGAAGACTTTTGGAAGGATAAGTACCCGGCTGGAATCGCAGCCGAGATCAATCCAGACGAGTATCCGAACATTCAGGCAGTGTTGAAGCAATCCTGCCAACGCTTCGCCAACAAACCGGCTTTCAGCAACCTCGGCAAGACAATCACCTACGGTGAGCTGTACGAGCTGTCCGGTGCCTTTGCCGCGTATCTGCAACAGCATACCGACTTGCAGCCCGGCGATCGAATCGCCGTGCAACTGCCCAACGTCCTGCAATACCCGGTCGCGGTCTTCGGTGCCATTCGCGCCGGGCTGATCGTGGTCAACACCAACCCGCTGTACACCGCGCGGGAAATGGAACACCAATTCAACGACTCCGGCGCCAAGGCCCTGGTGTGCCTGGCGAACATGGCGCACCTGGCCGAAGCCGTGGTGCCGAAGACCGGCGTCAAGCACGTCATCGTCACCGAAGTCGCCGACTTGCTGCCGCCGATCAAGCGCCTGCTGATCAACAGCGTCATCAAGTACGTGAAGAAAATGGTCCCGGCCTATCACTTGCCCAAAGCCATCAAGTTCAACGACGTCCTGAGCAAAGGCCACGGCCAGCCAGTGGCCGAAGCCAATCCGGACAGCGGCGATGTCGCAGTGCTGCAATACACCGGCGGCACCACCGGCGTGGCCAAGGGCGCGATGCTCACGCACCGCAACCTGGTCGCCAACATGCTGCAATGCAAGGCGCTGATGGGCTCCAACCTCAACGAAGGCTGCGAGATCCTGATCACGCCGCTGCCGCTGTATCACATCTATGCGTTCACCTTTCATTGCATGGCGATGATGCTGATCGGCAACCACAACATCCTGATCAGCAACCCGCGCGACCTGCCGGCGATGGTCAAGGAACTGTCGAAGTGGAAGTTCAGCGGTTTCGTCGGTCTGAACACGCTGTTCGTGGCGCTGTGCAACAACGAAGGTTTCCGCAAGCTGGATTTCTCCGCGCTGAAAGTTACCCTGTCCGGCGGCATGGCCCTGCAACTGGCGGCGGCCGAGCGCTGGAAAGCCGTGACCGGTTGCGCCATCTGCGAAGGCTACGGCATGACCGAAACCAGCCCGGTGGCCACGGTCAACCCGATTCAGCACATCCAGATCGGCACCATCGGCATTCCGGTGCCGTCGACCCTGTGCAAAGTCATCGACGATGCCGGTGTCGAGCAGCCGCTGGGCGAAATCGGCGAGCTGTGCGTCAAAGGCCCGCAAGTGATGAAGGGCTACTGGCAGCGTCAGGAAGCCACCGATGAAATGCTCGACAGCGACGGCTGGCTGAAAACCGGTGACATCGCGCTGATCCAGCCGGACGGCTACATGCGCATCGTCGATCGCAAGAAAGACATGATTCTGGTGTCTGGCTTCAACGTCTATCCGAACGAACTGGAAGACGTGCTGGCGACTTTGCCGGGCGTGTTGCAGTGCGCGGCGATCGGTGTGCCGGACGAGAAATCGGGTGAGGCGATCAAGATTTTCATCGTCGCCAAGCCGGGCGTGACCCTGACCAAAGAGCAGGTCATGGACCACATGCGCGCCAACGTTACCGGCTACAAAGTGCCGCGCTCGGTGGAATTCCGCGATGCGCTGCCGACCACCAACGTCGGCAAGATCCTGCGCCGCGAGTTGCGGGATGAAGAGCTGAAGAAGATCAAGGCCAAGTCTGCCGCGTAAATAAAAAGCCCCGCAGATGCGGGGCTTTTTGTTGGGAAAGATTGGTGATTTGCAGCGTCTGGTAAATTCTACCCCCTCACCCCAACCCTCTCCCCCAAGGGGGCGAGGGGGAAGGGAGCCGATCTTCAAGCTTTTCAGAACCTGAGTTCGGCTCGATATTTCAGGTCGGCGTATTCCGTAAGAACAACCCGGTCGGTCCCCTCTCCCTCTGGGAGAGGGCTAGGGTGAGGGGAAGGGCTGACGCCACAAATCCTACTGACGAAACGGCGCAAAATTCACGTTGGTCCCCGCCGGTCGCATGTCCTGCAGATAAGAATCCTTGTCCGCACTCAATTCCAGGCTCAGCGCCGCCTTGCGCTTGCCTTCGTTGCGAATCACCAGGCCTTCGAGCTTTTCGCGCAGGAACACCGTGGGCACTTTCAGGTGCAGCAACTCATCGGTGGCCGGAGTGTGCAGCAGCAAGTGAATCCACTCGTACTGACCGATGGCCAGACGCGATACCGGCAGGTCGAACCACCAGATATTGCGGTTACGGTTCAGTTCGGCGAAGTGGCAGTTGTTGGTGCCGAGCACGGCGCCGCCCAGTTCCTGGTTGCGACGGGCGATGGCCTGGGTTTTATTGAGCTTCATGACATTCCTGCGAATCGGTGTGCCGGGCGCGACGCCCGTAGGCTGAGCATTCTCGGGGCAACGCCGGCAAACATAAAGCGCAACCTGCGCGCCACGACGAAATGCCGGCAAAATAAATGAAACTCGGCGCAAAGCGCACCGGTCAATCGTTACGTAATGACTTTTCTTCCCTATATGCATCACGGAGAAACACCATGAGTAGCACAGGCGATAAAGTAAAAGGCATGGCCAACGAAGCCGTCGGTAACGTCAAGCAAGGCGTCGGCAAGGTCACTGACAACGACAAGCTGCGCGCCGAAGGCAAGGTTCAAGAGAAAAAAGGCGAAGCCCAGCAAGCGGTTGGCAACGCCAAGGACGCGGTGAAAAAAGGCGTCGACAAGGCGTAAGCGAGCCTTGAACGAATCACACGAGCGGCCATCCAAGGATGGCCGTTTTTGTATCAGAACCCTGCGGTTATCCGCCGAAGGATCGCCAAGTAGGCTACCTTGAGGTAAAAAACGGCCCCTGAGTCGCCACGACTTCAACCTTCTGCGGCGCAAGGAGACGCGAATGATATTTCCGGACATGAAAGGTCTGCCCCTGCACCGGGTGATGGTGCGCACGGTCACTGAGTTCGTCGATGACGAAATGTCGACCTACGCCTCGGCGCTGGCCTACCAGATGCTGTTCTCGCTGTTTCCGTTCATTCTTTTCCTGATTGCCCTGATCGGTTTCCTGCACCTGCCGGACTTCTTTTCCTGGCTGCGTCTGCAATCTGAATTGGTGCTGCCACCGCAGGCACTGGAGCAGGTCAACCCGGTGATCGACCAGTTGCAGCAATCCAAGGGTGGCCTGCTGTCCATCGGTATCGTGATCGCGCTGTACACCGCGTCAGCCGGCGTGCGCCTGATGATGAGCGCAATGAATGCCGCCTACGACGTGGTTGAAGGCCGGCCGATCTGGAAGCGTTTCCCGTTGTCGATCGTCTACACCGTCGGCATCGCCGGCATGCTCTTGATCGCCGCTGCGCTGATGGTGCTCGGGCCACAGGTGATGGGCTGGATTGCCGCACAAGTGGGACTGGAATACTTCATCGTCACGGTGTGGACGATCGCCCGCTGGCCGGTGATCGTGATTCTGATGATGGTCGCGGTGGCGCTGATCTATTACGTGATGCCCGACGTCAAACAGGAATTCCGTTTCATCACCCCGGGTTCGGTGCTGGCCGTGGTGGTGTGGATCCTCGCCTCGTTGGGGTTTGCCTTCTACGTGAAAACCTTCGCCAACTACAACGCGATGTATGGCAGCATCGGGGCGATCATCGTGCTCTTGCTGTATTTCTACATTTCCTCCGCAGTCCTGTTGCTCGGCGCGGAGATGAATGCAGTGATCGAGCACATGTCCGCCGAAGGCAAGGAAAAGGGCGAAAAAGCCCCTGGCGAGCCTGACGAATCCCCCAAACAACACGTCTCGGGCCTGGGCCGCGATCATTCGCTCAAGCCGGACACTGATGAAGCGCGACCATGATTCGTGAAATTCTGAAAATGGGTGACGAGCGCCTGCTGCGCATCGCCGCGCCGGTACCACCGGAAATGTTCAACAGCGCCGAGCTCTGGCAACTGATCGATGACATGTTCCAGACCATGGAAAGCGTCGGCGGCGTTGGCCTCGCGGCGCCGCAGATCGGCGTCGACCTGCAACTGGTGATCTTCGGCTTCGAACACAGCGAGCGTTACCCGGATGCTGAAGCAGTGCCGCAGACGATCCTGATCAACCCGCTGATCACGCCGTTGAATCCGTTGATGGAAGAGGGCTTCGAAGGTTGTCTGTCGGTGCCGGGCCTGCGCGGCGCGGTGGAGCGTTATCAGCAGATTCGCTACGAAGGCTTTGATCCGAAGGGCGAGCCGATTGTGCGAGTGGCCTCGGGGTTTCATGCACGGGTGGTGCAGCATGAATGCGATCACCTGATCGGCCGGCTGTATCCGTCGCGGATTACCGATTTCAGCAAGTTCGGCTTTACCGAAGTGCTGTTTCCGGATCTTGATCCCAACGCTGACGACTGATTGTCAGAACACCATCAACCCCTGTGGGAGCGAGCCTGCTCGCGAACGCGGAGTATCAGAACCAAATTCGGCGCTGACACACCGCATTCGCGAGCAGGCTCGCTCCCACAGGGTTTCAGCGTAAATCTGCGGGATTGAGTCCCATCGCAATCATCGGCTTGCTCCGCGCGTACCGGCTCAACCGCTCGGCCATCGCCTGCGGCAGCGGCGGATCGAAGCTGAACCCGCGTCGCTCATAAAACCCGCGCAAATCCGGATGGCAAAACAGCCACACCGGCTCGTCCACCTGGGCAACCGCCGCTGCGATCAACTGCGCAGCGACACCTTGTTCCCGATACTGCGGATCAACAAACAACCCCGTCAGCCAGTGTCCGCCCGAGACTGGCCGCAGGCACAGCGCCGCAACGATCTCGCCGCGCCTTGCCACCCACAGCTGCGCCTCGCGCACGGCTTTCATCGACGATTGGTGGCGGCGGTAGAACTTGTTCATCAGCGGCCACAACGATTCGTCGAGCTGGCTGTAGTGGATATCGGACATGGTTCGGGCTGTCGCTGCGAAAAGCGCCGATTATAAAAGAACGCGCGCTTCGGGATAGGTGTATACCTGAACTCACACCCCTGTGAGTGGAGTACCGATAATGTCCAAAGGTATGGATTCAAAGAAAGCCGCGAAGAAAAAGCCGGCCAAGACCGCGATTGAAAAACGCGCAGAGAAGAAAGCCAAGAAGGTCGATATTTTCGGCCACTGATCAAACCATGCGGAAGCCCGGTTCACGGGCTCCCGCCTCGCTGGCGAAAACGTCCGTTTTCACCACACTGTTTCCCGCGCTGAACCGTTTCTTGTGCAAAAAATGCCAGATACTGGCCGACTAGTGGCCTTGCGCCCGGTGTTCGGCTGGCTATGCTTGCAGGTAACTAACCATGTCGACCGTCATGCCAACAGGCCGACGGCACAGGTTGGTCCGTGATTCATGCTGCCAGAGTGCGCAATTCAAGGCACCAACACTGAACCAACAAGGAGCGTCACTTAAATGGAAGTTCTTCTACGCGTTAGGGCTGGCCCGCATGCGGGCTATCAAGAAAAGGATGTCTTGATCAGAGCGTCGCTGCACGACGCATCCGATTGATCATCATTTATCACCTGACAACTTCCTCCCGTGGGGGAAGGCGTGTGCCTGTTCTGTGGAACGTAGTGATGGATCTTGCAAGACCTGAACTTTCATCAAATCAAAAGAACGCGCGGAAGGTGATACAACCATGTTCAACCTACATCACAAGGCTGACCTGCGGGAAATCGAGCGCTTCAGCTGTGCGCTGACTGAGGCCAACGCGAAAATCGAAGCGATCAGCCGCTCGATGGCGATGATCGAGTTCACTCCGGACGGCATCGTTCTCGACGCCAACGAGAACTTCTGCAAGACCATGGGCTACAGCGCCGATGAAGTGCGCGGCAAACACCATCGGATCTTTTGCGAAGAAAGCTTTTATCGCAGCGAGGACTACGCGAAGTTGTGGCGCGACCTGGCCCGTGGTGAACCGCTCAGCGGTACTTTCCTGCGTCTGAACAAGAGTGGCCGGGAAATCTGGCTTGAAGCCAGTTACATGCCGGTGTTCGGGCCCGACAAACAGGTCAGAAGTGTGATCAAGGTTGCGGCGGACATCACCGCACGCATCAACAAAGAACATGAAGAAGAAGCCATGCTGGCGGCGATCGGCCGTTCCATGGCGGTGATCGAGTTCACCCCCGAAGGCCATGTCATCCGCGCCAACGACAACTTTCTGCAGACCATGCAGTACGCGCACCCTGAAATTGTCGGCCAGCACCACAGCCTGTTCTGCCACCGCGCCGAAGCCGAATCTGCGCAGTACAAGGCGTTCTGGGCTTCGCTCAATCGCGGCGAATATCACTCGCACCGTTTCGAGCGCAAGAACAAGTCCGGGCAGATGGTTTATCTGGAAGCCTCGTATAACCCGCTGTTCGATGCCAAGGGCCGCTTGTACAAAGTGGTCAAGTTCGCCAGTGACATCACCAAGCAGATGACCACCCTGCAAAACGCTGCGGAATCGGCCCACAGCACCTCGGTACAAAACGACGCCTGCGCGCAAAAAGGCTCACAAGTCGTGCAGCAGACCGTGCAGATCATTCAGGACATTTCCCGCGATCTGAACGAAGCGGCGGTGAGTATCGATGCGGTCAGCAAACAGTCGGACATCATCGGCACCATTGTCCAGACCATTCGCGGCATTGCCGACCAGACCAACCTGCTGGCACTCAATGCAGCGATCGAAGCCGCGCGCGCCGGTGAGCATGGACGCGGTTTTGCCGTCGTCGCCGATGAGGTGCGTAGCCTCGCCGCGCGGACCAGTCAGGCCACTGTGGAAATTGTCGACGTGGTGCGCAAGAACCACGACCTGTCGCTGAGCGCGGTATCGAGCATGCAGTCGAGCCTGAGCCGAACCGGGTTGGGCGTGGAGCTGGCGAACGAGGCGGGCGAGGTGATCCTCGAGATTCAGCAGGGCTCGCGGCATGTGGTGGATGCGATCAGCCAGTTCAATGAAACCCTGCAATTGAACTGAGCTGTTCAGCGTCACCAATAGCCAATGTGGGAGCGAGCCTGCTCGCGAAAGCGTTGTGTCAGTCAAGCCTATAGCCACTGACACGACGCCTTCGCGAGCAGGCTCGCTCCCACAGGTGAGTCCTATGTTGGCCGTCAACGATGGGCAATATTCTCCAGCGCCAGATTACGCGTTCGTGGGCCGAACCAGCCGATGGTCAGCATCACGATCAGCATGCTGCTGACGATAAACGCCAGTACCCCCGGCGTGCCGAAATTATCCAGGAACATGCCGATCAGCAGACTGCTGAACACCGTCGAAAAGCGACTGAACGAATAGCAGAACCCGACCGCGCGGGCGCGGATGTTGGTCGGGAACAGTTCGCTCTGGTAGGAGTGATAACTGAAGCTCAGCCAGGCGTTGCAGAAGGTGATCATTACCCCGCAGAAGATCAGCCCGAACGCGCTGGTCTGCAGGGCGAACAGGGTGCCGAAGGTCATCGCGCCGAGGGCCGAGCCGACGATCTGCCATTTGTTCTCGAAACGGTTGGCGAACTTCACAAACAGCAACGGCCCGAGCGGGTAGGCGAGGGTGATGATGAACGCATACATCAGACTGTGGGTGACGCTCACTCCTTGGCCCGAAAGCAGCGCCGGCAACCAGTTGCCGAAACCGAAGAAACCGATCGCCTGAAAGATATGAAAAACGATCAGCATCAACGCGCGACGGCGGTACGGCGGCTGCCAGATATCGGCGAAACGGCCCTTGCCTTCGACATCGACTGACACCGGTTCCGGCGCATCCAGCGCTTTGCCGTAATCCTTGGCGCAGCGCGCTTCGAGATGGTCGAGGATCCGGTTGGCCTCATCAAAGCGACCATGCTGCGCCAGCCAGCGCGGCGATTCCGGCAGACGCTTGCGCAGCCACCAGATAAACAGCGCAAACACCGCGCTGGCCAACACTACCCAACGCCAGCCGGAAATGCCGAACGGCGCTTGCGGCACCAGCCACCACGACATCAAGGCCACCGCCGGCACCGAGAGGAACTGCACGAAAAACGCAAAGGCGAACGCCGAGCTGCGCATGCGCTTGGGCACCAGTTCCGAGAGGTAAGCGTCGATGGTCACCAGCTCGATACCGAGGCCGATGCCGACCAGAAAACGCATGCCGATGATGCCCAGCGCCGAGGTCTGAATCCCCATCAGCACTGTCGCCACCGTGTACCAGATCAGCGCGAAGGTGAAGATCGCCCGGCGACCGAACCGATCCGCCAGCGGACTGAGCAGGCTGGCGCCGAGGAACAGGCCGAGGAACGTCGCCGAGGCGAACGCCGCCTGATCGGAGAAACCGAACACGCCCTGACTGCCAGTGGCGAACAAGCCGTCGCGAATCAGCCCAGGACTGATGTAGGCGGTCTGGAACAGATCGTAGAGTTCGAAAAATCCGCCGATCGACAGCAGCGCCACCAGGCGCCAGATGGTGGCGACGGCGGGCAGCCGATCAATGCGGGCGGAAATTTCGGCGGCGCGTACCGGGTCGATGCCATCTCTGGGCGCGGCGGCGGGAGCGTGAGCAGTCATAAGCTGATCCATTTTTTATTGATGGAAAAGCTTAGCCTGCTATCGGTGTTTGCGGATTGTGAATGTCGGGGGTTTAACAGGTTGAACCGCTGATTTCTCGCAATATCTGCTTACGAATTAGTGATTTATGTCGCAGCGGCAGAATCCGGCAGCGCCAAATTCGGCAGGCCGAAGATCCGGTCGAACAGCCAGTTGAACACGAAGGTGTAGCACGGGATGAAAATGATCAGCGCCAGATCCAGCAGGAACGCCTGCATCAGGCTGATGTTCATCCACCACGCAATCAGCGGAATCAGAAACACGATCAGCGTCAGTTGAAAGCCGACGGCGTGGGCGATACGCCGTTTGACCGTACGGGTGCGCGAGACCTGGCGACTTTCCCAGCGCTCGAACAACGAGGTGTAAATGAAATTCCAGGTCACGGCGATGCTGGTGATGATCACCGCCAGCGGCCCGGTGCTGCCCGGCGATGTGCCCGATAACAGTGCCAGACCAAGTGCCGAGAAGGTCATGCCGATCACTTCGTAGAGCGACACGTAGACCAGTTTGCGTTTCACGCCTTGCATGCAGATTTGCCTCTTTCTTGCCGAATGTTGGCCAGCAGGGCTGGCGAAGGCGGCGAAAGATAGCTTCAATAGACCTGACAGAAAAAGTCGGTAGCTTTCAGTTTTATTGATAGGTGAGGCATTTGAATTTCAGCAGCGACAGCATCGAATTATTTCTCGCGGTGATCGAACGCGGCTCGTTCTCCGCTGCCGCGCGGCAGTTGGGCAAGGTGCCCTCCGCGGTGAGCATGGGCATTGCCAATCTTGAAGCGGAACTCGGTTACCCGTTGTTCGACCGCAGCCATCGCGAGCCGCAACCCACGGCGATTGCGCAGTCGTTGGTGCCCCACGCGCGACTGATCGCCGAGCAGCTCAAGCAGCTGCAAGTGCACGCGGTGGAGCTGTCGTTGGGACTGGAAAGCAGGTTGTCGATCGGCGTGGTTGCGGACGTTGATCGGCGGCGCTTGCTGGCAGCGATCAAGGTGATTGCCGAGCGGCATCCGTTGCTCGACATCGAAGTGCTGACTGCGCCGCAGGATGATGTGCTGGCGATGTTGCACAGTGGCCGGGTCAGCGTGTGTCTGGCGTTTGCCGGGTTAAGCGTCAATGCGCTGGAGCGGTTTCAGTTCGTCGGCAGCGAACGCATGATCGCCACGCTGGCGGCGGACAGCCCGTTGTTGCAGGGGCGGGATGTGTTTCTGGAAGATCTAGTGCAGGTGCGGCAGATCATCGTCGCCAGCCGCGACTTGCCGATCAGCGAAACGCGGCCATTGGTGGCTGAATCCTACTGGCGTACGGACAATCTCGAGACGGCGATGGAAATGGTTGAAGCGGGATTGGGCTGGGGGAATTTTCCGCTGTCGGTGGTGCAGCCGTGGCTGGACGCGGGACGCTTGAAGCGGCTGAATTTTCGCAACATCGAAAATGGCCTGGTGCTGCCGGTGCATGCGGTGTGGCTCAAGAGCCAGCCCTTGCAGAAGGGCGCCCAGGCGTTGGTCGACCTGCTCAGCCATTGAGTTTGGTAGAGATCCCCTGTGGGAGCGGGCCTGCTCGCGAAGGCGTCGTGTCAGCTGTATCAATGCTGACTGACCCACCGCTTTCGCGAGCAGGCTCGCTCCCACAAGGGTTGTGTTTCAATTCAGCATTTGTGAAGGGTCAGGTACTCTCGCGCACCTTCAGCTCAAACCCCATATCCTCCACCGGCCGCGCCACTTTGTTGCCCGCCATTAACGTGAGCATCTGCTCCGCCGCGCGCCGGCCGATCGCCTCGCGCGGGGTGTTGATGCTGCTCAGGCGCGGCACCATGTGTTCGGACATCGGCAAATCATTGAAACCGAGGATCGCCACCTGCTCGGGAATCTTGATGCCGTTACGCAACGCTTCCAGCATCGCACCCTGGGCCAGGTCATCGTTGCCGAAGAAAATCGCATCAACATCCGGATGCGCCGCCAGCAATTGCAGGAACAGCTCGCCGCCCAAGCCCACCGACGAAGCACGTGGCGTCAGCACTTCCAGATCCGGGTCGTAACGGCATGCCTTCTGCAATGCTTTGCGGAAACCCTCACCGCGCAGCAGGGTGCGCTGGTCCAGCTGCGCGCCGATGTACGCCAGACGCTTGCGTCCACGAGACAGGAGATGTTCGGCGGCAGTTTCGCCCGCGCTCAATTGTGAAAAACCCACGCAATTGACTCCGGCTGCACTGTCCAGCTCCATCATGTACACGCAAGGAATGTTGCTGGCCTCGATCATCCGCCGCGAACTTTCCGTGCGATCAAAACCGGTCAGCAGAAACCCGCGCGGCTGATAAGCCATGTAATTGCGCAGCAGGTTTTCTTCTTCATCGCGCGAATAGTGGAAGTTGCCGATGAGCACTTCGAAGCCTTTGGGCGTCAGCACCCGATGAATGGCTTCCAGCGTGTCGATGAACAGCAGGTTGGACAGTGACGGCACCAGCACCACCACCGAATGGCTCTGCGCCGAGGCCAGTGCGCGGGCGGCGGGGTTGACTACATAATTGAGTTCAAGCGCAGCTTTCTGCACTTTTTCCACCAGTTCGGTGGCCACCGTGCTTACCCCGCGCAAGGCGCGCGAGGCAGTGATCGGGCTGACGCCGGCCAGGCGGGCTACTTCGTTGAGGGTCGGACGGCCGGTGGTGCGGGTATTTTTATCGTTCTTGGGGGAGGTCATCGGGCGGCTTGCCAAACAAAAATCAAGGCACTAAGGTAGCGCTGTCCTGATGCAGCTGCAAATGCGTGAGCGCGGTCCTGCCTGATCTGTGCTCTTTGGCGTCGGGAACAAACCTGCTGCAACCCAAAAAAACGACAAGAAGGCGTCGGCAACTTCTGCCTGTGCACTAGAGTCATAGCTAGCAAAGGTAGCGCTGTCTGCGCGCTGAGGTGTTATATGAGTCATCCCATCACCGCCCTGGTCATCATGGGCGTTGCCGGTTGCGGCAAGACGTGCGTCAGCCAGGCCCTGTGCCATTTGAGCGGCGCCACTGCCATTGAAGGCGATACTTTCCATCCGGCCGCGAACATCGAAAAGATGAGCGCGGGGATCCCCCTGAACGACGAAGACCGCGCCGGCTGGCTCGACAGCCTGTGCGATGAACTGCGTCGCGTCGATGCCCAAGGCCAGCGCCCGGTGTTGACCTGCTCGGCCCTTAAACACAGCTATCGCGAACGTCTGCGCAGTGCCTTGCCGGGCCTGGGCTTCGTGTTTCTTGAATTGACTCCGGAAGTCGCCGCCGAGCGCGTATCGCACCGCCCGGGCCACTTCATGCCGGCGACGTTGATCGAAAGCCAGTTCGCCACCCTCGAATCGCCCAAGGGCGAGCCGCTGACCCTGCCGCTCAATGCCTCGATTCACAGCGTCGAAGAGCTGGCCCTGCAGGCTCACGTCTGGTGGCAGGCCAACGGCCTGAAACAGGCGATATGAGCATGTTGAAAAAGACAGCGCTGTCCTCCCGACTTCTGTTCAACCCGCTTTAATAACAACAACAATCCAGGAGACACCCCCCATGTTTGGCATGTCCCACGAGACGTTCCTGCTGCTCGATGCGGTGGTCACGGTAATCGGCCTGATTATCCTGATCACCAAATTCAAGATTCACCCTTTTATCGCCCTGACCATCGCCGCCGCCTTCCTCGGCCTGACTTCCGGCATGCCGATCAATACCATCATCAAGGCGTTCCAGGACGGCTTCGGTGGCGTGCTCGGTTTCGTCGGCATCATCCTCGCCCTGGGCACCATGCTCGGCAAAATGATGGCCGAATCCGGCGGCGCCGATCAGATCGCCCAGACCCTGATCCGCGCCTTCGGCAAGGACAAGGTGCAGTGGGCGATGATGTTCGCTGCGTTCCTGGTGGGTATCCCGCTGTTCTTCGAAATCGGCTTCGTGCTGCTGATTCCGCTGGTGTTCATCGTTGCGCGTCGCACTGGCGTATCGATCATCAAGATCGGTATCCCGCTGCTCGCCGGCCTCTCTGCGGTGCACGGTCTGGTACCGCCGCACCCGGGCCCGCTGCTGGCCATCGGCGTATTCGGCGCTGACATCGGCAAGACCATTCTGTACGGTCTGATCGTCGCGCTGCCGACCGCCATCATTGCCGGTCCGATCTTCGGTACCTTCATCGCCAAGCACATTCCTGGCCACCCGAATCAGGAGCTGGTCGATCAACTGGCCCGCGAAAACGATTCGGCCAACCTGCCGAGCTTCAGCATCACTCTGGTCACCGTGCTGTTGCCGGTATTCCTGATGCTGCTGAAAACCTTCGCTGACGTAGCGCTGCCGGACGGCAACTTCTTCCGCATCTGGATGGACATGATCGGCCACCCGATCTCCGCATTGCTGCTGGCGTTGCTGCTGTCGCTGTACACCTTTGGCTACAAGCAGGGCATCGGTTCCAACCAGATGCTCAAATGGCTCGACGCAAGCCTGGCGCCAACCGCCGCGATCATTCTGATCATTGGTGCGGGCGGTGGCTTCAAGCAGATGCTGGTGACCAGTGGCGTGGGTGATGTGATCGGCCACATGGCGGTCAGCGCACAGATCTCGCCGATCCTGCTGGCCTGGCTGGTGGCGGCGGTGATCCGTATCGCAACCGGTTCGGCGACCGTGGCGACCATCACTGGCGCCGGCATTGTGGTGCCGGTTGTCGGCATGATTCCGGGCGTCAACCGTGAGCTGCTGGTGCTGGCCACCGGCGCCGGTTCGCTGATCCTGTCCCACGTCAACGACGCCGGTTTCTGGCTGGTCAAGCAGTACTTCAACATGACCGTGGCCGAAACCTTCAAGACCTGGACCGCGATGGAAACCATTCTGTCGGTAGTGGGCCTGGGCTTTATCCTGCTGTTGTCGCTGTTCGTTTAAGCGGCAGTTTGCAGGCACAAAAAAACCGCAGTGATGCGGTTTTTTTGTGGGCGTGGACTTCCTGCTTGATCGTTCCCACGCTCCGCGTGGGAATGCCTCAATGGACGCTCTGCGTCCGCTTTGAGACGCAGAGCGTCTCGGGCTGCATTCCCACGCAGAGCGTGGGAACGATCAGAGATGTGCCACTTATTTCGAGGCCAGGCCATCCGCGCGGAACATCCCGCGAATCCCGCGCACGGCCTGACGAATGCGGTCCTGATTTTCGATCAGGGCGAAGCGCACGTGATCATCGCCGTACTCACCAAAGCCAACACCCGGCGAGACGCAGACCTTGGCCTCGGCCAGCAGTTTCTTGGCGAACTCCAGCGAACCCAGATGCGCATACGCCTCGGGAATCTTCGCCCAGACATACATCGACGCTTTCGGATTCTCGACCATCCAGCCCAGCTCATGCAGGCCCTTGACCAGCACGTTGCGCCGCTGACGATACTGCTCGGCGATGTCGCGCACGCACTGTTGATCGCCTTCCAGCGCGGCAATCGCCGCCACTTGCAGCGGGGTGAAGGTGCCGTAGTCGTGGTAGCTCTTGATCCGCGCCAGGGCGCTGACCAGTTCCGGGTTGCCGACCATGAAACCAATGCGCCAGCCGGCCATGTTGTAGCTCTTGGACAGGGTGAAAAACTCCACCGCAATGTCCTTGGCCCCTGGCACCTGCATGATCGACGGGGCTTTCCAGCCGTCGTAGACAATGTCGGCGTAAGCCAGGTCGTGGATGACCAAAACGTCGTACTGCTTGGCGAGGGCGATCACCCGTTCGAAGAAATCCAGCTCCACGCACTGCGCGGTCGGATTGGACGGGAAACCGAGGATCATCATTTTCGGCTTGGGGATCGAGCCGCGAATGGCCCGTTCCAGTTCATCGAAGAAGTCCACTCCCGGCACCAGCGGCACCGAACGCACCTGAGCGCCGGCAATCACTGCGCCGTAAATGTGGATCGGATAGCTCGGGTTCGGCACCAGCACGGTGTCGCCCTGGTCCAGGGTCGCCAGCATCAAATGCGCCAGGCCTTCCTTGGAACCGATGGTGACAATGGCTTCGCTTTCCGGGTCGATATCGACTTCGTAGCGCTGCTTGTACCAGTTGGAAATCGCCCGGCGCAGGCGCGGAATGCCCTTGGACGTCGAGTAACCGTGGGTGTCTTCACGTTGGGCGACCTGCACGAGTTTTTCGACAATGTGCGGCGGCGTGGCGCCGTCGGGATTGCCCATGCTCAGGTCGATGATGTCTTCACCACGGCGGCGAGCGGCCATCTTCAGCTCGGCGGTGATGTTGAAAACGTAAGGGGGGAGTCGATCTATGCGCGCAAAGCGGCGCGGCGAACCTTGTTCGGCCATTGTTGCCTCGGATAACGTAAGCGCCCGGAACCGTCCGAGCGACGCTGGTCACTGCGGTGACCTGTGGCGGAAGATAAGGGCAGTGATGGCATACTGTCCAGCGCGGTTGTAAACATTTTTTTCAAGGAAAATCGGTCAATGGAATTCACCAGCGGCTTCTTGCTGAGCCTTTCGCTGTGCCTGGATATCGGCGTAGCCAACATCGCGATGATCACCCTGGCCATGCAGCGCGGCTACTTTCAGGGCTTCGCTCTGGGCCTGGGCACCTGCGTCGGCGACCTGATTTACGCGGTGCTGGCCTTGGCCGGCATGACCGTTTTGCTGCAATACGAAACCGTGCGCTGGGTCCTGTGGATTGGCGGTTCGGCGCTGCTGATCTACTTCGCGGCGAAGATGATTTATTCGGCGATCCACCACGAAGCGCTGCTGGCGGAAACCGCAGAAGTGGGTCAGAACTCCCATCGCAAGGAATTCTTTCGCGGCATCTTCCTCGCGATGTCTTCGCCGAGTGCGATTCTCTGGTTTGCTGCGGTCGGCGGCACGTTGATCGCTCGATCCGGTGGCGGTGGCCCGTTGAGTTCGGCGCTGTTTTTGGGCGGCTTTCTCTGTGCCGGGCTGCTCTGGTCGGCCGGTCTGTGCTTCGCGGCAAGCCACGGCGGCAAGCTGCTGGGCGACAAGCTTCTGCGCTACTCCTATCTGGCATCGGCGGCGATCTTCTGCTATTTCGCGGTCTACGTGATCGTTTCCGGGTACAACGAGTTTGTCGGCTCGGGCGCCGTCGAGCAGTTGCATGCGCTGTAAACGTGCGAAACGGATCGGGCTTTCTATACTCCCAGCCGAACCCACTTTTGCGTTCTGAGGAGTCGCGTCATGGATGAACAACCACGCGTCGAATTGGCTGGGCCGCGCTTCGAACACGGGCAATTTCTGTTGATTGCCGGTTTCGGTGGGCGATTCACTCAGCAAACCACCGAAAACATTCCCGCGTTGTGGGAAAAACTGATCCCGCACTTGGGAAAAATCCCCGCGCAAGTCAATGAAGTGACCTACGGCGTTTGCTGCAACGCGGACGGCGAGGGCGGTTTCGAATACATCGCCGGGGTGCAGATCGACAAGCTCGACGACCTGCCGGAAAAGTACCGCTGGGTTGAAATCCAACCGCAGAAATATGCGGTGTTCGAGCACAAGGGGTCACTGGCGCAACTCCCTCACACCTTCCAGTACATCTGGAACACCTGGCTGCCGCAGTCCGGCCACGAAGCGGCGGATGCCCCGGAATTCGAGCGCTATAGCGAGGATTTCAATCCGAAGCTCAATACCGGCACCCTGGAAATCTGGCTGCCGATCAAGGCTTGAGCGGTGTAACAATCGAGGCGGAGCATGTCCGCCCCGGTGGTTGTGCTTTATGCTGGCGGGCCTTGTTTCCACAGATTTTTGAGCTGCCATGAACACCGTGATCCGCAACGTCAGCGCCGCCGACCTCGACCGCTGCTACGCCATCGAAACCGACGCCTATGAAGGCGACGAAGCCGCTACCCGCGAAAAGATCGCCACGCGCATCGCCACCTGGCCGGACGGCTTCATCGTCGCCGAGGTGGACGGCGTGGTCGCCGGTTTCATCAATTCCGGCGCGGCGTTCGACGTGCAGATGTCCGACGAGGCCTTCAAGGAGCTGATCGGCCACGACCCGAAAGGGCCGAACGTGGTGATCATGTCGGTGGTGGTGCACCCGGATTACCAAGGGCAGGGCCTGGCCAAGCGCCTGCTCGGCGAATTCATCGAACGCATGCGTGCGATGGACAAAGCGACAATTCATCTGATGTGCAAAGAGCAACACATTGCGTTGTACGCCGGGTTTGGCTTTGCTTACATCAAACCGTCGGAGTCCGACCACGGCGGCATGGCGTGGCACGAGATGATCCTGACCCTCTGAAGCCAACACCTATCGAAACTGCCTGATCGTTCCCACGCTCCGCGTGGTAATGCAGCCGGGGACGCTCCGCGTCCCAAAACCGTGACGCAGAGCGTCACAAAAAGGCGTTCCCACGCGGAGCGTGGGAACGATCAGGGGATACTCAGAAGAACAGCCCCATCCGCCGCTCGTAACCGATCCGGCCCTTGTACGCCTCGCCGCTGTCGACATAGCCATGCTTGGCGTACAGCGCAATCGCCGCCTCGTTATCAGCGTCCACCGACAATTCCAGTCCTTTGATTTCCGGCCATGCTTCACGGGCGACAGCGGGCAGCGCTTGCAGGCAAGCCTTGCCGTAACCCTTGCCCTGCGCTCGGCGATCGACCTGCAGCGCATGCAACGTGGCGCTGTGTTCGTCGGCCCAGTCGGGCAACACCGGCGGGCGCTTGAGCAGCAGAAACGCTACCGGTACGTCGTCCGCCAGGAGGGCAAAACCCTTTACGCCGGGGCCGGGTTTCGACAGCAGGGTGTGCAAGGCACCGTGGATGTCGCCGGAGAATTTGATCTGCTCGGGGTGGATTTCAATGGCCTCGACTTGCTGACGCTGTAAAGGGCTGAGGCTGTCGTAAGGCACGAGTTGGGCTGACACGGGAATTTCCTTTTTCCTACAAAGAGTGAGCCTCGGATTCTAGCGAGATTGTCGTCGGCGAAATTTTTTTGTTTGCCCTGTCGATCCGCGCATTGGGCAAACGACTAAGGGTGTCTTCACAACAAAAACCACGGAGAACACCATGAGCGCACAAAGCGAGATCCAGACTCTGATCAACACCTATCGCGAAGCGGTAATGGCCAAGGACGTCGAGAAAGTCATGGCCCTGTACGCCGACGACATCGTCTCGTTCGATGCGATCAAGGCCCTGCAATTCAAAGGCAAAGCGGCGTACCGCGCGCACTGGGTCGAGTGCATGGAAATGTGCCCCGGCCCGCACATCTTCGAGTTCCATGAAATCGCCATCGAAAGTGCCGACAACATCGCTTTCGCCCATTGGGTAGCCAACTGCGGCGGCACCAATGACAAAGGCGAAACCCAGAGTTGCTGGATGCGTGTCACCGCCTGTTACCGGCAAATCGGCGGGGCGTGGAAGATTGCCCACGAGCACTGGTCGGCACCGTTCGATCCGATGAGCGGCGCGACGCTGTTCGATGTGCAGCCCTGATCTTCAGCCATAGTTGATCCGTTCGAATCAGGAGATCGCCATGAAATATCTATGCCTGGTCTACAGCGATGAACGCCTGCTGCACACCTCGCCCGACAGCCCGGAGGACGCCGAATGCTGGGCCTACGCCGAGTCGATTCAGGGCAGCGGGCGGATGATCGCCGCCGAAGCGCTGGAATCGGTGGAGACCGCCACCACGGTACGCATGCGCAACGGCAAGGTGTCGATCACCGACGGGCCTTTCGCTGAAACCAAGGAGCAACTGGCCGGTTTCTACCTGATCGATGCCAAGGATCTCAACGAAGCCATCCAGGTCGCCGGCAATATTCCGGCAGCGCGGGTGGGCAGCGTTGAAGTGCGCCCGGTGCGGCAGTTGAATGTCTGACGTCAGGGCGCGGGTCGAGCAGGTCTACCGCGAGGATTCGCGGCGGATTCTGGCCACGCTGATCCGCCTGCTCGGTGATTTCGACCTCGCCGAAGAAGCCTTGCACGAGGCGTTCTTCGTCGCGGTCGAGCGCTGGCAGCGCGACGGCGTGCCGGACAACCCGCGCACCTGGCTGGTCTCGACCGGACGTTTCAAAGCCATCGATGTGCTGCGCCGGCGCGCCCGGTTCAAGGCGTCGCAACCGTTGCTGCTGGCACAACTCGATGAGCTGGAACAGGCTGACTGGAGTGGCGAAGACGTGGAAGACGATCGCTTGCGGCTGATCTTCACCTGCTGCCACCCGGCACTGGCGGCGGATGCGCAGGTGCCGCTGACCTTGCGTGAAGTCTGCGACCTCACCACCGAGGAAATCGCCCGTGCTTTTCTCTCGGCGCCGGCGGCGATTGCCCAGCGTATCGTCCGCGCGAAAGCCAAGATCCGCGACGCGAAAATCCCTTATCAAGTACCCACGCTGAACGAATTGCCCGAGCGCCTCGACAGCGTGTTGCGGGTGATTTATCTGGTGTTCAACGAGGGTTATTCGGCATCGGTCGGCACTGAGCTGACCCGCGAGGACCTGACGCGCGAAGCGATTCGCCTCGGGCGCTTGTTGATGGAGTTGCTGCCTGAGCCGGAAGTCATGGGTCTGCTGGCGCTGATGCTGCTGCACGAATCACGTCGACCGGCGCGCACTTCGCCGAGCGGTGAACTGGTATTGCTCGACGATCAGGATCGCTCGTTGTGGGATGCCGGGTTGATGGCCGAAGGCTGCGCGCTGGTCGAGCGCGCCCTGAGTACGCGACGCTTCGGGCCATATTGCCTGCAAGCGGCGATTGCAGCGGTGCATGCGGAAGCGCCGTCGGCGGCGGAAACGGACTGGCAGCAGATTGTCGGTCTGTACGACGTGTTGCTGCGTGCAGTGCCGTCGCCGGTGATCGAGCTGAACCGGTCGGTGGCGGTGGCCAAGCGGGATGGGGCGTTGGCGGGATTGTTGTTGATTGAAGGGATTTTAGCGCGAGGGGAGTTGCAGGATTACCACTTGGCGCATTCGGCGCGGGCGGAGTTTTGCCGGCAATTGGGCCGAGTGGAGCAGGCGCGGGCAGCGTATCAGCGGGCGCTGGAGCTGACGCGGCAGGAGCCGGAGCGGCGGTTTATCGAGGGGCGACTGAGGGACCTGGGTTGATCTGGAAGCTGCGTCGGTGCGGCTGGCCCTTTCGCGAGCAGGCTCGCTCCCACAGGTGAGCGCATTTCAAGTGTGGGAGCGAGCCTGCTCGCGAATGGCAGCACCGCTTATTCGAGCATCTTGCTGAGCAACCAGCTCCCTGCCGGCCCCGGCGGATACAAGCGCGACCACAAGGCGTCGACAAACACCGGTTTCGGCCAGCCGCGCACGTCGAGCTCTATCAGCAAATCATTGGCATAGCGCTGTACCAGCCACCTCGGCAACGGTGCCCAGCCAAAGCCTTTTTCCGCCATTTCCAGCAGCATCAGATAACTCGGCGCCGACCACACCCGGCCTTTGCCACGGCTGTCATACGGATTGACGATGGTTGCCAGGCGCAGCTCGCGATGTTGCTCGAGAATCTGCTGATCGACATGCTCAAGCTTCGCCAACGCATGCTCGCGGCTGACGAACAAGGCAATCTCCGTGCGCTCGGCCACGGTCGAGGTGACCAGATCCGGCGGGTAGTTGTCTTGCATTTCCGCGAAGGCCAAATGCGCCCGGCCGCGCTGGACCAGTTCGATCAGGTCTTCGCATTCGGCAATCAGGCATTCCAGCTCAAGCTCCGGATAACGCTGCTCGAAACCCACCAGTGCCGCCTCGAAACGATACGACTGATAAGTGTCGGAAATCGCCACGGTCAGCTTCGGCTCGATGCCCTGCGCTAATTGCCGCGCGCTCATTTCCAGACGACTGGTGGCGGCCAGAATCGCCTCGGCTTTTTGCAGCATGACGTGGCCGGCGGGGGTGAGCGTGGGCTTGCGGCTGCTGCGGTCAAACAGCTGCAGATCCAGATCGATCTCCAGACTGGCGACTGCCGCGCTGATGGTCGACTGACTGCGGCCCAACTTGCGCGCTGCAGCCGAGAACGAGCCTTGCGTCGCTGCCTGGACGAATGCCAACAGCACTTCCTGCGAAGCCATGAACTATCGCCTTGATCGATGGTTATTGGTTTTGAAGTATCGGTATTCAGTTGGATCATGGCAACCATCGTCAAACAAGGAGTCAGGCCATGACCGCCCACAAGTCGCTCACCGAACGTGTTTTCCAGGCTGTTGGTTTCGAGTTTCTTGCCATCCTCATCTGCACACCGCTGCTCGCGTGGATCATGCAAAAACCGCTGCTCGACATGGGCGCGGTGACCGTGTTGATCGCGCTGTTGGCGCTGGCGTGGAATGTGGTGTTCAACCGTTTTTTCGACCGTGCTCTGGCGCGGATGAATCTGGCGCACAACGCCTGGGTCCGTGTAGTGCATGCGCTGTTGTTCGAGGGTGGGCTGATCTTGATGGGCGTGCCGCTGATTGCCTGGTGGCTGTCGGTCAGCCTGTGGCAGGCGTTGTTGCTCGACATTGGCGTGTTGCTGTTCTTCCTGCCGTACACCTATGTCTATCACTGGGGTTATGACGTACTGCGCGAGCGCTTCATGGCCCGCCGCACATGTGAAAGCTGAGGTAAACCTGTGGTGAGGGGATAAATTCCCTCACCACAAAGGTGAGTCATCGGGCACAAAGTCAGAGAAACATGCCGCCAGACGCCTCGACCCGCTGACCGTTGATCCACTGTCCACCCTCTGACAGCAACAGTGCCAGTGCACCGCCAATATCATCCGGCAGCCCCACACGACCCAGCGCAGTGTTGCTGGCAACCATCGCGTTGACCGCGCTGTTATCGCGCACCGTGCCACCGCCGAAGTCGGTTTCAATCGCACCCGGCGCCAGGATATTCACGCCAATCTGCCGCGCCCCAAGCTCTTTCGCCTGATATCGCGTCAGCACTTCCATCGCACCTTTCATCGCCGCATAGGCGCCGTACCCCGGCAGGCTGAAGCGGGTCAGGCCGCTGGAGATATTGACGATGCGCCCACCGTCGTTGATCAGCGGTAGCAGTTGCTGAGTCAGGAAGAACGGTCCTTTCAACTGCACGTTCATCAGCAGATCGAACTGCTCCGGGGTGGTTTCGCTGAACAGCGCATGCACGCCGACCCCGGCATTGTTGATCAGGAAATCAAAGCGCTGGCGCTGAAAAGTCTGTTCCAGTGCTTGTTCAACCTGCTCGGCAAACGCAGCGAAGTTTTCGCTGTGGCCGACGTCCAGTTGCAGCATCGCCGCTTTCGCGCCGAGCGCCTGCAATTCAGTGACCAGCGCCTGGGCCTCGTCGGCGCGGCTGTTGTAGGTGCCAATGATGTCGATGCCTTGCGCGGCGAGGTGCAGGGCGGCGCTGCGGCCCAGGCCACGGCTGGCGCCGGTGATCAGTGCGATTTTGCGATTCATGCGGACTTCCTCGATTGCGTTGAGTGTGGATGGAAGAAGTTTATTTATCCGCCCTGAGGTGATAAACACGGCAAAAGCGGAATCACTGATCGGCTCAGCCGAACAATCACCGGGGTTTGTCATGAACAAACTGGAACTGCTGCGCACCTTCGTCCGGGTCAGCGAACTGTCGAGTTTCACTCTCGCCGGTGAAAGCCTCGGCCTGCCGCGCTCCACGGTGTCCGAACAGGTGCAGGCGCTCGAAGCCTTGCTCGGCACGCGGCTGTTGCAGCGAACCACGCGCAAAGTGCAGGCCACCCAGGACGGCATGGTGTTGTATGAGCGCAGCAAGGGTCTGCTCTCGCACATGGATGAAATCGAGGGGCTGTTTCGTCAGGACGAGGCTTCGCTGACCGGGTGCATCCGCGTCGATATGCCGAACATCCTCGCGCGGCGCTTGATCATGCCGCGCCTGCCGGAATTCATGGATCGCCACCCGAATCTGCAGATGGAAATCAGCAGCACCGACCGCCGTGTCGATCTGCTGAGCGAGGGTTTCGACTGCGTGTTACGCATCGGCGCGCAGCCGGATCAGTCGGTGGTCGCCCGGCATCTTGGCGACTTCCCGATGGTCAACTGCGCCAGTCCCGCTTATCTGCAACGTTACGGCGTGCCGCAGACCATCGAGGATCTGGCGCGGCATCGGCTGGTGCATTACGTCGGCGTACTGGGCTCGCGTTCGGAAGGGTTTGTCTATGAGGAGGGTGGCGAAGTGCGGCGCGTAGCGATGGCCGGCAGTGTCACGGTCAACAGCACCGACGCCTATGAAGCGGCGTGCCTTGGCGGCTTCGGGCTGACCCAGGTGCCACGTACCGGCATGCAGCCGCATCTGGAAAATGGCGAACTGGTGACCGTACTGCCGCAACACACCGCACCGCCGATGGCGATTTCGTTGTTGTACGCGCGGCAAAGGCATTTGCCGCTGCGGGTGCGGGTGTTTATGGATTGGCTCGGCGATGTCGTTCGTTCAACGCTCTGACTTCTCACCTTGGCCCGAACTGTGGGAGCGAGCCTGCTCGCGAAAGCGCCATGTCATTCAACATTGATTTATCTGACACACCGACTTCGCGAGCAGGCTCGCTCCCACAGGGAGGGCTGTGTTGCGTGTGGGATTTGCGCTCAGTAATCGCCACGCTTGCGAAACGCCCAGCGCCCGGCAATCACGGTGAACGTCGCCACCAACGCGACCAGCACCCAAAATCCGTGCGGGTCCTGGGACAGCGGCACACCGCCGACATTCATCCCAAAAAAACCGGCAATGATGTTGATCGGCAAGGCCAGCACCGTCACCACCGTCAGGGTGAACAGCGTGCGATTGCTTTGTTCGTTGAGGTTGGCGGCGATCTCTTCCTGCAGCAATTTGATCCGCTCGCCGAGGGCGGTGAGGTCGTTGATGATCAGCGCAAACTCCTCGGTGGATTTGCGCAACTCCTTGACGTCCTCTTTCTGCAACCACGGCGGCGGACGATTGAGCAGGCGCAGCAACGACCCCGGCTCCAACGCCAGCAGCCGTTGCAGTCGCACCAGCACGCGACGGTTGGCGCCAAGTTCGGCGCGGTTGGTCGACAGGCGTGAAGACAGCAATTCGTCTTCGACCTGATCGACACTCAGGCTGGTCTTGCGCACGATCTGCGTCAGCACCTCACCTTGATCGCGCAGTAGATGCACGAGCAATTCCGAGGGCGAGCGAAAGCACTCGCCGGCCTTTACCGACGAGCGCAATTTATCTACCGAATGCAGCGGTTGCAGGCGCGCGCTGACGATCAGTTTGCTGCGCACGCAGACCCACAGCGTCGACACGTCGGAGGAGACCATGTTGCTGAGGTTGAACACCACATCGTTGACCACCGCCAGCAGCGCCGCATCGACATGCTCGATGCGCGTCGAACGCGAACCTTCGTGCAGCGCTTCGAAAAACTCCTCGGGCAATTGCAGATGACTTTTCATCCAGCGCTCGCACGCGGCATGGGCCAGGTTCAGGTGCAGCCAGAGGAATTCGCCACTGTCGCTGTCGTCCTGCAAACAGCGCAAAGCCGTCGCCGAATCGATCTCGCGACCGCGCTCCCCGGGCAGAAAACGAAAGCCGTAGAGCAAGCCAAACAGGTCCGGGTCGCGATGGCTGATATCGAGGCTGTGGTTCATGGCGGCTCGCTGCGAGGAAGGTGTCTGGGGCAGGATTTTCAGGTTCACCGGAGCGGCATCATCGCAAGCTCACATGACCGTTTTGTGACAGCAAAGTGACTGCAAATCAAAGCGTTACCGGCTGTCGGAAGTTTCTCAAGGAAGGCTCTGGCATGCCGATCTCAGGTGAGTTAGGTTGCGCGCCATTGGCCTTGGTCATGGTACGTCGACAGGGAAGTCCGGCCATTTTTCACGTCCGTTCGGGCGTGCCTCATCCCTGCTTCGAGTACCTTGCAATGCTGCAAAAATCCCTGAGGGCGCAAATTCTCGCCCTGTTGAGCGGCAGTCTGCTGGCGATGCTGTTGATCGCTCTGGCCTGCTTTCATTTCCTCTCCAACGGCGTGCAAAGCTACAGCCAGTTGATCGCCGGCCCGCTGCACACTTCGCAACTGATCGATGAAGCCAACCTGCAATTCAAGGTGCAGGTGCAAGAGTGGAAAAACGTTCTGCTGCGCGGCAAGCAACCAGCGGATCTGGCGAAATACTGGAGCCAGTTCGAAGAGCGTCAGCGCGACGTGCAGAACATTCTCGGCGAACTCGCCAGCCAAAAAGGCATCGAGGCCAATCTCAAATCACGTATCGAACGCTTGCGCGACGAGCATCGCCAGTTGGGCGCGGCCTATCAGAAGGGCCGCGATGCCTACGTGGCTGCCGGTGGTGACCCGAGCGCCGGCGACGCTGCTGTCAAAGGCGTCGACCGCGCCACCAGCGAGCAGATGAGTGCATTGGTTGCCGAGCTGCGCGAGCAGGGTACCGCGCAGTCGGCATTGATCAGTGCCAGCGCTGAGCGCACCGTGTGGCTGGGGCTGTTGGTGATGCTCGCATCAGGCTTGCTGATCGGTCTGCTGAGCCTGTGGCTGGTCAGCCGCAACCTGATCGAGCCGATCCGCAACCTCATCGATTACGTCACCCGCTTGAGCCGTGGCCAGTTGGCTGAACGTGTTGTCAGCGAGCGTCGCGATGAACTGGGCAACCTAGCCGCCGCAGCGAACACTCTGCGCGATTTTCTGGCGGACACCTTCACTCGCTTGCAACGCAGCGCCGGTGATCTGGACAGCGCCAGCGGCGAGTTGAACGCCATTGCCACGACCATGGCCGGCGGCACCAGCGAGCAATTCAACCGCACGGATCAAGTGGCCACGGCGATGAATGAAATGTCCGCCACGGCGCAGGAAGTCGCCCGTCACGCCGCCGATGCCGCGCGTGCTGCGGACGATGCCGATCAGTCGGCGCAGCAGGGTGAAAAGGTCATGCAGACCACCATCCATTCCATCACGCAGATGCGCGGCGAAATCGCCAACACCGCCACGGTGATCCGTCGACTGGAAGCCGACAGCGGTCGTATCGGCAAGGTGCTGGAAGTGATTCGTGGCATTGCCGAACAGACCAACCTGCTGGCGCTCAACGCGGCCATCGAAGCGGCGCGGGCGGGTGAGGCCGGGCGCGGTTTTGCCGTCGTCGCCGATGAGGTGCGCAACCTCGCTCAGCGCACGGCGGAGTCGATCATCGAGATCAACCAGATCATTCAGAACGTGCAGACCGGCGCTGTCGATGCCGCGCAGGCTATCGAGAGCGGCCAGGCGCGCAGTGATGAAAGTGTCGAGCAAGTCACCCAGGCCGGCGCGATGCTGGAGCGCATCACCTTGGCGGTGGAGGCGATTCGCGACATGAACCGTCAGATCGCCACAGCGGCAGAAGAGCAGACTTCAGTGGCCGAGGATATCTCGCGCAACCTGACTGAAATCACCGCGATTGCCAGCACCAACCTGGACAACGTGCAGCGCACCGAAAGTGCCAGTCAGAATTTGCATGGGTTGTCGGGGCAGTTGAATGAGGTGACGGCGCGGCTCAGTGCCTGATTTTGGCTGGCGGTTTGTCAGCCCCTCACCCTAACCCTCTCCCAGAGGGAGAGGGGACTGACCGTGTTGATTGTTCGAGATTCGCCGACCTGAAATGCCGAGGCGTACTCAGGCTGGTAGTCGTTTGTGATGGTTTTTTAATTTTGAGGCGAACTCAGGCTCCGAAATTTCCCCGATCTGCTCCCTTTCCCCCTCGCCCCCTTGGGGGAGAGGGCTGGGGTGAGGGGGATCGAGTTCACAGAACACACAAAGTTTGCGCCTCAATCCGCAACCACAAAAAAGCCGCACGATCGTTAAATCGTGCGGCTCCTTAACAGCGGTCTATCAAGTATCTTGCTTGTCGCTCAGCACTTTACCGGTGGTGGCATCAAAGTCCACGTCGAACTCTTTGCCGTCAGCAGTTTTAAGTTCAACTTCATACTCATAACCATTGAAGTGGTTATCCAGGTCGGTGTCGGTAATCGTTGCGCCCGGGTGCAGTTTCAGTGCTTCGGCGTTCATCGATTCCAGCGACTTGATCTTGCCGTCCTTGACCAGTTGCGGGATCTGGTCGATGCGAACATCAGCCTGAGCCAGGCCAGCGGTGAGGGTCAGGGCAGAGGCGGTAAACAGGGCAGTCAAAGTTTTCATCGGTTCATTCCTTGGCAGTGCGTTGAAGTGGTTGATCTGTGTAAGTGGGTTCAGATTAACCAGCGCAACTTAATTCACCCTTAAATCTCTGCTCCGCGATAAAACTGCTCTTTGCGGGAGCGAGCCTGATCGTGAAGCAGGCGACTCGATAACAAGTCAGAAACCGTTCTTCTTCAAAACATCGTCAATGCTGCCAGCCGCCGGACGCTTATAAAACTTCAACAATTCACTGGCGCGGTTGGTAAAGATGCCGTCGACACCCGCCGCCATGACTTTCTCGTAGTCCACCGCCTCGTCGACCGTATAAACGTGCACCAGCATGCCCTGATCGTGGGTGTACTGATTCATCCACGGTTGCACCAGGTCGGAATAGCTCTGATCACCACCATGAGTCAGCTTCGCCGAAGGGCCGGTGCCGATCGCGCCCTGGGCCTTGGCGTAATCGACCCATTGCTTGAATTCCGCTTCGGATTTTGGCTCCTGCTTGCCGTAGAAAACGTTTTTGTCTTTCTCGCCGGACGCGGCAAACGTCACGGCGGATTTCGGCTCGATGCTGCCTTCGCCGACCCACAACAGCAGGATCTTCGGCACTTGCGGCATTTCCTTTTCCAGCAATTGCAGGCTGTTCTTATCGAAGGTCTGCAGGATCACCTTGCCTTTGCCCTGACCGACGCCCAACGCACTTTTCGCCAGTTTCGAGCCGGCCGGACTGAGCCAGCCGCGATCCTGCAGTTTTTCCTTCAGGTCATGTTCGATGCCGGGAAACAGCTGCGGCTCTTTGGTTTCGATGTACAGGCCCGGCTTGTGCTGCGGGTTGGCGCGGGCGATGTCGATGATTTCATCGAGGGTAAGAATCTTCAGCCCGGCGTAGGACGGGCGTGCGCGGTCAGGATATTTGCTGTTGAACCAGCTGCCGGCATCAAGGGTTTTCAGCTCGGCCATGGTGAACGCGGTGGCCGGGCTGTCCTTGCGCTCGGGGAATTTGCTGGCAACGTCGGTGGTGCGTTGCAGGTTGTCGTCGTGCAGGGCGAAGAGCACGCCGTCCTTGCTGCGCTGCAAATCCATTTCCAGGTAATCGGCGCCGAGATCACGGGCCAGTTTGTAGGCCGCAGCGGTGGATTCCGGGGCATCAAACGACGCGCCACGGTGGGCAATCACCGCCGGATGCGGAATGCCATGGGCGGCAGCGATTGCCTTGGGCTCGGGGTGGCTGGCGGCATGCGCCTGACCGAGGCCGAACAACAGACTCAGCACCAGAGCGCTTCGGGTAAAAGTGGCAGGCATGGTCGAGTTCCTTTCGCAGGTTTTTTTCGAGACGTACCTTTTAACAATTGACGCGCCGCAGGGCTATCGCCAGACCGACATAAAGCGAGCAAAACGGAAATTTCCTGCACTTTTGTGGCGCTGTTTGCAGTACGCTTGCCCACGGCATATGCCCCGGCAGAGGGCGCGCCGCTACATTGCCCTGCGTGTAAACCATCGATCATCTTTCGTGAGGTTTACCATGCGCATCACCTCCCAACTCATCTGCCAGGCCGCCGACGACCTCAAAGGCTTCGTTGGCCTCAACCGCAAGACCGGCCAATACATCGTGCGCTTCAGCGAAGATTCGTTCGGCATGGACGTGGCCGACGACGGCATCATCCCGGCCAGTGAATTCGTCTGGGCGAGGGCGTCGGAAACCACCATGACGCTCAAGCGCGAGTTGATTCAGTTGCTGCTCGATCAACACATCGACGACCGCATCAACATCACCGAACCCTTACGGGTTTACATGAGCAAGGTTGAAGTGCCGGAGATTGTTGCGGTGCGGAGTCTGGTGCGCGGTTGAAGTTTTGCTGTGTGGTTGCGGGCCTCTTCGCGAGCAGGCTCGCTCCCACAGGGATTTCGTGAACGCCACAGATCCAATGTGGGAGCGAGCCTGCTCGCGAAGGCGACCTTAGTTCTGGCACACGTGAGCGTGCAACTCGCTGGTCAGTCCTTCGATGCGCTCGGTGAGGGTTTTCGTCATTTCGGTAAGGCGGGTGTTTTGTTCCAGCAATGCCAGCAATTGCGCGGAATTCTTCGCCGCCTCTGCCTGACGTTCGGTATTGGCCAATGCCAGAGCTTCGCGGTGCTGCGCATCGGCGTCGGCCTGCGCTTTGTCGCGCGCGGCCTGACGGGTTTGTGCGAGCAGGATCAATGGCGCGGCGTAGGCCGCCTGCAGGCTGAAGGCCAGGTTCAGCAGGATGAACGGGTAAACGTCGAATTGAGTCACGCCCCATACGTTGAGGCCGATCCATACCGCAACGATCAAGGTTTGCGCTCCAAGGAACAGCGGCGTGCCGAAGAACCGCGCAAAGGCTTCGGCGCGCAGGGCGAAGGCATCGTTGCCGAAGGTCGTATTCAGGTGGGCGTGGGGGCGGTGGAAGCGCAGGTGATCGATCGGGGCGTTGGATACTTCGGGTTTTTCGTTATTCATGGGGCACTCGGCGGGGCTTGGGACGTGTCGTCACTATAGCTCTGCGTTGTGGCTGCCGACCTTCGCGGGCTGCCCACGAAGGTCGCGACTCGTTCTATCGACCCTGCACAAACCTCAATTCGGCACCCGCTCATTGGCAAACATGCTCACCGCATCCACCGCCTCACTGGCTCCGTCGCGAATCTGCAGAATCACCGTGCCGGCCTGATTGGCCAATTCCACGCCTTCTGCGGCGCGGTCGCGGGTGCCTTGCATGCTTTTGATCGCTTGCCGCGTTTCACTCTGGATCAGACTGATCATGTTCGAGATCTCGGCAGTAGAGCCGCTGGTGCGCGCTGCCAGTTGCCGCACTTCATCGGCGACCACGGCAAAGCCGCGACCCTGTTCACCGGCGCGTGCCGCCTCGATGGCCGCGTTGAGGGCGAGCAGATTAGTCTGATCGGCGATCGCGCGGATGGTGTTGACGATGGCGGTGATCTGCTCGGAGCGGTCGCCCAGTTGTGCAATCAACGTCGAAGATTGGCTGATGTCCTCGGCGATTTCGCGCATTTCGCTGGCAGCCTGCTGAATCACTTGCGTGCCTTGCTCGGCGACTTTTCGCGTTGCTACCGAGATGTGGTAAGCGGTGCTGGCACTGCGCGCGTCCTGCTCGTGCTGCTCGACACGGGCGGTGACGTCAGACGCGAACTTCACGACTTTGTACAAGCGCCCCGAAGCGTCGTACACCGGGTTGTAATTGGCCTCCAGCCAGACGATCTGACCGCGCTTATCCACGCGCTCGAACTGCCCGCGGAAGAACTCGCCCTGATTCAGGCGGCGCCAGAAATCCTGATAGGCGCCGCTGTTGACCAGCGCCGGCGTGCAGAACAGGCGGTGATGCTGGCCCTTGAGCTCTGCGAGGCTGTAACCCATGCGCGTGAGAAAATTCTGGTTGGCGGTAAGAATATTGCCGTCGAGATCGAACTCGATCACCGCCATCGCGCGATCGATCGCCTGCAGCTTGGCGTTGGCCTCGTTCTCCTGCTGCACCTTGGCGGTGACATCCATCGCGTACTTGACCACTTTGATCACCCGTCCCGACGCATCCTTGATCGGGTTGTAACTGGCCTCCAGCCAGATCGGCTGGCCCTTGCTGTCGACCCGTTCAAAGGTGCCGGACTGGAACTGACCGTTTTTCAGGCGCGACCACAGCTCAGTGTATTGGGCACTGCGACCGAACTCAGGTGTGCAGAAATGCCGGTGCGGCTGGCCAATCGCCTGGGCAGCCGTGTAACCCATGGTCTTGAGGAAATTGTCATTGGCACGCAACACCACGCCATCAAGATCGAACTCGATCACCGCCATCGAACGGTTGATCGCTTCGAGCATCGCAGCTTGGTCAAAAACGGTGTGTTGCAGTTCAGCGAGGGCGGCTTTCTGGCGATTGAAAAACATGCTTGCGATACTCGGGAAGTGGGGAAAATCAAAAGGATTCAGTCCCTATTCCTGCGCCGGCAAACCGAAATGCACAGGCGGCATTCGGTGGTGACTGCTCAATGCCAACGTTCCGTTACTGGCAGATGGCTACTTATACAAAACTTAATAAAGTTGTACAAGAAAGGAATTTTTCGCGAGGTTGTATAACTTTTTACGAAATTAGTTGTACACGGCTCGACGAGCCGGTGATTCACCGCTGATACAGTGCCAGGAACATCTCCAGCGCCGACTCGGCAACTGCATTCTGCGCGTCTGGATCAAGGGCCGCGCGACCCAGCGAGATCTGCGGCCAGAACGCGAATGCCTTGAGCAAACCTTGTACTTGATGCGCGGCAAATTCCGGATCCACCGGTTTGAGCCGTCCGTCGGCTTGCGCCGCGCGTATCCAGACGGTCAGGCCTTCCTCGCGCTCGCCCATGCGCTCGATCATATTCTGCGCACGTTCAGGGGAATGAATGGTTGCGGCAATCGCCACCCGGGCGAGGGTGAGAAAATTCTCGTCAGCCATCATCTGCACTTTTTCTCGCAGCATCAGGCGCAGCTGCTCATGCAGCGGTTGCTCGCGGTCGTAGCGCACCGATGGCTCGGCGATGATCCGCGCCCACAACTGATTCAGGATCTCGGCGAACAGCTCTTCCTTGCTGGGGAAGTGGTTGTACACCGTACGCTTCGACACGCCGGCCGTAGCGGCGATCTTGTCCATGCTGGTGATTTCGAAACCGTGGGCACGGAATTCGGCGATCGCCGCCTGGATGATGGCTTCGCGTTTGCGGTCAGTGAGGCGTTGTGGAGCGGTCATGAGCGGGCTTCGGCAGAGAGGAATGAAATTACACTCGGCAGTTTACTTGGCGTCGGCTTTGATGCAACCTAGAAACTACACCGCTCAGTGTAATGTTGCGTTAATCCTCGCACCTTACAAACCAGAGCGTTTGGCCCTAGCGTGCAGCTTGGCCATTTTCATTTCCCGTGGAATACCGTGCAGCACACGGTTTTTCGGAGTCGTTCAGTCATGGCCAATCCAGTCTCTCTCCCGGATAACACTCCCACACCTGAAGCCTCGCGGCAGGATCAAGGGCTGTTTCGCAATCATGCGCCGGTGCAGCGCGAAGGGCTACGCAAAATGCTGCGGATCATGTGGAGCATGATTTTCCACAAACCGCGCAACACCCGTCCGACCGCCGCCATTCCTGTGCAGCCGCTGACCCGTGAAGATCTGCTCGCAGCGCCCAATCACAGCGTTTACCGCTTGGGGCACTCGACGCTGTTGCTTAAGATGCGCGACAAATTCTGGATCACCGACCCGGTCTTCGCCGAGCGCGCCTCGCCGGTGCAATGGGCGGGTCCGAAACGTTTTCATCAGCCACCGATCAGCATCGACGAACTGCCACCGATCGAAGCGGTGATCCTCTCGCACAACCATTACGACCATCTCGACTACGAAGCGGTACTCAAACTCGCCGCCAAAACCACTTACTTCCTGACTCCGCTGGGCGTGGGCGACACCCTGATCAAATGGGGCATCGACGCCAGCAAGGTGCGCCAGTACGACTGGTGGCAGGGCACCGAAATCGCCGGTGTCCGCTTCATCGCAACCCCATCGCAGCACTTCTCCGGCCGTGGCCTGTTCGACGGCAACAGCACGCTGTGGGCGTCGTGGGTGATGATCGATGCCGACACACGAATCTTTTTCAGCGGCGACAGCGGTTACTTCGACGGCTTCAAACGCATCGGCGAACAATACGGCCCGTTCGACCTGACCCTGATGGAAACCGGCGCCTACAACGTCGAATGGCCCCACGTGCACATGCAACCGGAAGAAACCCTGCAAGCCCACATCGACCTCAAGGGCCGCTGGCTCTTCCCGATCCACAACGGCACCTTCGACCTGGCCATGCACGCCTGGCACGAACCTTTTGACCGCATCCTTGCGCTTGCATGGGAACGCAGTATTGCGATTACCACACCGCGGATGGGGGAGGCATTCAACCTTGCGCATCCACAACGGGGGAGTGCGTGGTGGATGGCGGTTGAAGAGGAGAGTGATGCGGTGGTACAGAACGCATGAATCCGTTCAGTTGGTGAGGGGCGTCCCCCTCGCCAGCTTAATCAGCCATCGCAAAATCCCCACGCCCCACCGATTCCCCTGCCATACCCTGCGCCCTGACACTGCGCCCCGGTGCGAACCCCGGAAAGAACACCAACCCCTGCGCTTCAAACCGATAAGCCAGTGCCAGTCTCGCGGCGTCCGCTACGTCCTGCTGCGCTTCGAACCGCTGGATATCTGCCACCGCCACCTCGGCCTCGCGCGACAGTTGTTCAACGCTCCAGCCCAGCATGGCGCGGGCCTGGACGCAGTGGGTCGGGGTGAACTGGAAAAGGGCAATGCGTTCGAGGACGTGGTTCATCGCAAGAGAGGCCATGGTGTGCTCCGGGCTCAAAAGTGCTGATTGAAAATGTACTGTGTTTTTGTACAGTTGTTTTCGGCCGGGATCAAACGCATTTTTCAAATTTGCCTAGTTCGTCGGCTCCAACCAGACGGACGGTGCCTGTCCCAGCACACGCCGAAACATCGTCGAAAACGCCGCCGGGCTCTCGTAGCCGAAGTCCAGGGCAATCCGCGTCACCGCTTCCCCCGCCGCCAACCGTGCCAACGCCTGCACGACGCACGCCTGCTGGCGCCACTGACGAAAGCTGAGCCCGGTCTGCTGCCGAAACAATCTGTTAAAGGTACGCAAGCTTATGTGTAACTGATCGGCCCAATCCTGCGGGGATTGATGGGTATTGGGCATGTTCAGAAAGGTCTGACACAGACTGAGGAGCTTTCCTTCGGCGGGCATGGGAATGTGTAGGGCAAGGGGCGCGCAGCGTGTCAGTTCATGCAACAGCAAGTTGATCAGCACACCGTCGCGTCCGGCCTGGTCGTACATCAGTGGCACGTCCACCGCTTCCATCAGCAAATGCCGCAGCAGCGGCGACACATTGAGCACTTGGCAGTCCGGCCCCAATTCCACGTTTCCCGGCTCGATATATACACTGCGCGTGCTCACCCCGAGCATCAATACCTCGTGGGCCACGCCCGGCGGAATCCACACCGCGCGTTGCGGCGGCACCAGCCAATTACCGTTCTGAGTGCTGACCTGCATCACGCCGGTGGCGCCGTAGAGCAATTGCCCACGGCGATGCGTATGAAACGGGAGTAGGTGGCCGTGGGGATAATCGGTACCGATGGCCACGACCGGGCGAGGCGTGTCATCGAGCTGATTGATCGAAATATTGCGCATTCAGGCGTGTTCCAGCGATTGGCGTAAACGCGAACATTATTGGCCCAACTACTGAAGCCGGCCAGTGCATCACGCTCTAATGTCCTGGGCTCCCCCGGTCCTGGACGCCCACCATGTTCTACCTCCTGCTTACGCTGTTCGGTTGCCTCACCGGCATCAGCGCCGTGCTCTTCGGTTTCGGCGGCGGCTTCGTCATCGTGCCGCTGCTCTATCGCATGCTCACCGCCAGCCACGCAGCCGACGACCCCATCGCGCAATCGGCCATGCACATCGCCGTGGCCACCTCGACCTGCGTGATGATCGTCAACGCCCTGATCGCCACACGCAAACACCAACGCGCGGGCAATCTGCTCCGGGACTACCTCTGGCCATTGGGCGGGTTTATCGGCGTGGGCGCGATCGTCGGCGCCATCGCTGCGATGTGGGTCAACGGCCAAGTCATCCGCTACGCCTTCATCGCCTATCTAGGCGTGACCATCGTCGATTGCCTGCTGCGCCGAGGATTTCTCACACAGTCCCAAACCACATTCCCACGGCGACTGACCTCAACAGAAACATCCGCCGGCGGTGTAGGCATCGGCGCCATCGCGACCTTCCTAGGTGTAGGAGGAAGCGTCATGACCGTTCCGCTGCTGCGCCGCTGCGGGCTGAGCATGTCGCAAGCGACCTCCATGGCCAATCCGCTCAGCGTGCCGGTAGCGTTGGCCGGGACGTTGACGTACATGGCGCTGGCCGGTTTCACTGAGTCTGATTTGGGCGTTTGGTATATCGGGTATGTCGATGTGCTGGCGTTTGCGCTGCTGACGGTTGGCTCGTTGCTGGGGATTAGATTGGCCTCGCGATGGATTGGGCGGATACCGGATCGGGTGCATGCCTGGATCTATATTGGTTTGCTGATCGTGGTGCTGCTGAGCATTTCGCTCAAATGAATCGTTGATTGGCGCAGGCGAAAGAAATCAGAATCAGCGGCAGAGCGTTGCCTCCAGTCTTCAGCAGAGAACCAGGATGTTGATCTTCAATTGCACCGAAGCCGCCAGCAAGTTCTTCAGCCGTGTTCATAAAGGCCAAACGATCACGCCGGTGGACACCAAACCGCCGTCATCAGTTATTGAGGATGATGAGCTGAACGGCGCGGACGAACAGTGGTTGGTTCATGCGATCACTGTGCAGCGCAAACATGTGTTGTTGGTCCTGCACATCAAAACCCGCTATTGCGTGATCCTGGCTGATGCCAAAAAGGCCGACGCCGAAGGGTTTGTAGCGTGGTTTAACGAGCGTTGGCGCGAAGGTCTGATCCGCGATGCGATCAATCATGACCTCATGCAATGGGTTGATGCGGGGACAATGACCGATCGTCTCGAGCTGAGTCGCGAGTATCGTTTTTATCGCCGTGGCCATCGCAGCGCGCAAAAGCACATCGAACAAATCGCCTGGTTTTTCGAGGATTGCGCGGCAGAGTGGGGCTGTTTGCCCCAAGGCGAACGTGCAGCTATCGGTTTAGATGCGCGGATGAATTCGCAAATTCGAAACACCAAGGACCGAAAAGATTACTTTCGCCCTGATGAAGAAATGCTCGCTCATTGGCTGCGCCAGTATTGCGGAGTGGAAGATCTGGGCGTTCAGGCTGCAGTTGAGCGACGCAGGGAGGCGGAGCGGGAGATTCGAGCGTTTGAAGAAAGGGCACGCATCAACTGAGCTTCACTCCAACCCCGGCGCTTCACGAATAATGAAGTGATCCAGGTTCTCGATATTGGCATTGAAGACCTCGAAAGGTTTTTCGGGGTTCTTCTTGCCGGGCACCTGCTTCAGCTCCGGCGTTACGCCATAGAAGAAACAGAACAACGCCTTGTCGCTATCCACAGCGTGCTTGATCTCTTCCAGAAACGCCTTGCGCTTGCGGTAGTTGTCGATCAGCTTCTTGTTCAGATAAACGCTGACCGGATACGGCTTCTTCTTGCTGTCTTCGGGTTTCTTGAACCAGACCTTGTCCTCGAAATCGATACGAAAACTGGCACTGTGGAAGTCCTCGATCTTCTTGATCCGCCCCCAGTAAATCAGCCCCTTGTTGTCCGTCAGATACTCGATCTTCTTGAAGAACGAACTGTACGGCGCCGTATGCTCACCAATCTTCAACGGCATGCGCTTGAGCAACTCCTTGTCGGCGAAGTTCGAAACAAAACACTCCACCGGATGCGCAAACACACTGGTCTTATCCGGCGCCGACTCACGACCCGCCGACTCTTTACCACTGTCCGCCGCCACCCGAACCGGATCATCCCGCAACACATCCGCCGCCCCCGCTGGCGCGACAGGCTTGCGCACATACTCACGCCGGGTCAGTAACAACTCCGATGGGAAGTGTTCCTCACGCCCGTCATCCACCTCGCCATCCGCCGTCTCAACGCCAGACGCCGACGCCTTCAAACTCACATACGGACAACCCGCCACATGCTGCGTCGTGGGCAGATTCTTGAAGTGCGGCGTGCGCACGTAATTCACATTCTTCGCGTTGAACGTGCCCAACTCGTTGGACGCCTCGAACGCCGAACGACACGCATCGTTGGGGCACTGGAAGTGTTCCTTCGCGGAGTCGAAGGCCACCGTCTCATCGAAATTGAGATCGCGAACGTCATAGATCGACAACTTGTCGTCGAGGCTGAGGCAATAGGCGAGATCGAATTTCATGGTGGGGCTCGGATCCTTGAGTGGGGGAGGGGTATTAATAGCGGGAGGCGGCGCGGGTTGCACTGATTGTTTTCAGGATGATGCGGGATTTGTGGGAGGTAGCCTGCTGGCGATTTTCGGCATCAACTCAATACCCAATCCCGACTCCCGGCCGGCAGCAACACATTTCAATCGTGGTGAGGGGATTTATCCCCGTTGGGCAGCGAAGCTGCCCCAAATCCAGCAAATGAGGTTAGCCAGACAAACTGCAATTATTCCTTTTCGAGTCTTCCAACGTTGTCATACAGCCAAGCAGTGAAAGCCTCTCTGTCGTCCGAATGATGGCAACGTTGGTGACAGTTGGGACACAACGCCACAACATTCGTCTCAAGGTCCGAACCCTTTTGCGACATGTGCTTAACGTGATGCACTTCTAAAAACGGTTTCCCATTTTTTTCAAATGGCGCTGCTTTGCCACAACCCTCGCACTTTCCATTGGCTTGCTGACGAACCCAGCCCCTCAATTCAGGATCGCGAAAGTAAACCTTTCTAGTGGAAGTCGTTTGGATTGGTGTTTTTATCCCTTTGGGGACGTAATCAAATTGCTTTTGCTCAAATTTAGCCGCGCGTTGCTCGAGCAATGCTTCGTCCGCCGTTGGATTGGAATCTTCAAGTGTCAGAACGGTAGAAGCATCAAGTGCCTTACGGATGCTGCTCGCTACATTCGCGCCAACATTCTTGGCAGGTTTATAGCCTTCAATACGCTTTCTATCCATCTCGACCAACACGGTAGAAATGTTCTGCATCCGGAACTCGACAGAGCCTTTAGTCCGACCGGCTAACGGGCCTTCGCGCAGGATGCGATTCTCCTCAGTCTTGACGAATTTCTGGCCGCTCTGCTCGCGTACAAGCATCTTCAGATAGGCATCGACTGCCGCCTGAATCTCGACCTCACTCCAATCGCTATTACTTTTTTCCGTGTCCATAAAATCGCCGAGGGTTGAAAACCCTCGGACGATACTGAGTGGCCATCACTGCTGTCTAGGAAATTTCCTACAGGGAAAAGCGACTGATCCTGCCAAATCCTACCAATGCATCGTTAACCTAATTACCGCTTATCGCTCATAAAAAAGCCCCGATAAAATCGGGGCTTTTTGCTTTCTCGACTCGCCGACTCAGGCAGCAATCGTCAAATCGCGCCAAGCGAGACTATTAGTCCCAGCTCAGAGCACCACCAGTTTGGTATTCGATCACGCGAGTCTCAAAGAAATTCTTCTCTTTCTTCAAGTCCATAATCTCGCTCATCCAAGGGAACGGGTTAGTCGTCCCTGGATATTCCTCTTTCAAACCAATCTGCGACAAACGACGGTTAGCGATGAACTTCAGATAATCCTCCATCATCGCCGCGTTCATGCCCAGTACGCCGCGAGGCATGGTGTCGCGTGCGTATTCGATCTCCAGCTGGGTACCCTGCAGAATCATCTGGGTCGCTTCTTCCTTCATCTCAGCATCCCACAAATGCGGGTTTTCGATTTTGATCTGGTTGATCACGTCGATGCCGAAGTTCAGGTGCATGGATTCGTCGCGCAGGATGTATTGGAACTGCTCGGCGACGCCGGTCATTTTGTTGCGGCGGCCCATGGAGAGGATCTGGGTGAAGCCGCAGTAGAAGAAGATGCCTTCCAGAACGCAGTAGTAGGCGATCAGGTTGCGCAGCAACTCTTTGTCGGTTTCCGGGGTGCCGGTTTCGAACTTCGGATCGGAGATCGAGCGGGTGTACTTCAGGCCCCAGGCTGCTTTCTTCGCGACCGATGGGATCTCGTGGTACATGTTGAAGATTTCGCCTTCATCCATGGCCAGCGATTCGATGCAGTACTGGTAGGCGTGGGTGTGGATCGCTTCTTCGAAAGCCTGGCGCAGGATGTACTGGCGGCATTCCGGGTTGGTGATCAGGCGGTACACGGCCAGGACCAGGTTGTTGGCAACCAGGGAGTCGGCGGTGGAGAAGAAGCCGAGGTTGCGCATCACGATGCGGCGCTCGTCGTCGGTCAGGCCTTCCGGGTTTTTCCAGAGGGCGATGTCGGCGGTCATGTTGACTTCTTGCGGCATCCAGTGGTTTGCGCAACCGTCCAGGTACTTCTGCCAGGCCCAGTCGTACTTGAATGGCACGAGTTGGTTGAGGTCAGCGCGGCAGTTGATCATGCGCTTTTCGTCAACGGCGACACGGGCGGAGGCGCCTTCGAGTTCGGCGAGGCCTTCGGCGACGTCGAGGGAGTTCAGTGCAGCCTTGGCGCGGGCCACGGCGGCCGAGTCGTCGGCGGTGACGGCGCGGGCTTCCAGCGCTGCGGCGCCGCCGGCGTTGTCGAGGCGGTCCATGTTGGCTTCGCTTGCGTGGCCGGCGTTGGCGCCTTTCACGGTTGCGACTTCACTGTCTTCTTTATCGAATTCGTCCCAGCTCAGCATGACGTGTCGTCTCCTGCGTGAGGGCTTGTGCCCGTGTGAAACCTGAAGGGTTGGTTTTTCACACGGCCAAACAAGCCGCGTTGGATGTCGTTTTTTGCAGCGCTGCACGCAGGCAAATAAACAGAAATTTTGACGGGTTCCGAGAGCCTCTGATGGGCGCAATCAGCGTCGGGCACTGTTGCGGGGCTTCAGAATGGCTTTTGCTCCCTGTAAGGGAATATTGCTGACCCGTATGGGGCGGCATTATAGGGAAATTTTTACCGGCGTGGTGCGGCGAATCGGCTCATGGCGCGGCCGAGGAGGGGGTGGATTTCGGTCCGACCGAGGGATTACAGGGCTTTGCGCGGAATCGGCCCGAGCAGATTTTTTTTCGTTAATTTTTTGGCAGGTGGTTTTTTGTTTAAAAAATAGCCAGAAAAGTGGGTTTTTCACTATATCTAGTGTTTTGCAAGCCTTTTTCGCGGCTCCAGACACAACTGAGCCCGACCGAAGCCGGGCTGGAATCGACCCTCAATGTGGCGTTGAGCGATCCGATTCGGTGCAGTCTGATTCAGTTCGTGCAGCCGTTGCCCATGATGCTGTAGCGCAGGATGTGGCGTTGGCCTTTGGAGTCGTCGTATTCCATTTTTGCCGGTACTACTTCGCAGACATTTGGCACTTCGCTCATCGATACAACTTTGGCGATGTCCAGATGTGTGGAGTAAGTGTATTCCTCGATTACCGGTTGTTGCTGTGCGACATCAGTCGGGACCTCGTCTGCCATGGCGGTTGCGCACAGACTGCTGAGGGCCAGAACCAATAAAGCTTTCATTTCTAATTCACCTTTTTGAGGTCGAGTGGGGTCACGCAACCTTTTTAGGGTTGCGTGTGGAGCTTGAGTAGTTGATGCGTTACTTGGAGCGCTGGATTAACGGCCTTTCGTGGGGGCTGTAACGTTGTTAATCGCGGTTGCCTTGTTGGCGAGGTGAATTTTAGGGCGGTGGGATGCAGGTAAACAGGGGCGGTTTTGATAAACACTTTTGATAGATTTGGTAACAATCGATTGAGGTCTTGGTGTCTGGCCGGATGGGGTTTGCCTGAAGGACTGCGTTGACTGCATCGCTGGCAAGCCAGCTCCCACATGGAATGCGGACATTTTGTAGGGGCTTGTTACTACCATCGTCGAATGGTTCTATGGCCCCCACCCGGCTACAACAGGGTCATACAAAAACAACTATTACACCGAGGTAGGAAAGATGAGTGCGGCTTCTCTGTATCCCGTTCGTCCCGAGGTTCTGGCAAACACGCTGACTGACGAGGCGACCTACAAAGCCATGTACCAGCAGTCGGTCGTCAACCCTGACGGCTTCTGGCGCGAGCAAGCCAAGCGTCTCGACTGGATCAAACCTTTCACCACGGTGAAACAGACCTCGTTCGACGATCACCATGTCGACATCAAGTGGTTTGCCGACGGCACCCTGAACGTTTCCTACAACTGCCTCGACCGCCATTTGGCCGAGCGCGGCGATCAAGTCGCGATCATCTGGGAAGGCGACGATCCTTCCGAGAGCCGAAACATCACCTACCGCGAACTGCATGAGCAAGTGTGCAAACTGGCCAACGCCCTGCGTGGTCAGGACGTGCACCGTGGCGACGTGGTGACCATTTACATGCCGATGATTCCCGAAGCCGTGGTCGCCATGCTGGCCTGCACCCGGATCGGCGCGATTCACTCGGTGGTGTTCGGCGGTTTCTCGCCGGAAGCCCTGGCCGGTCGCATCATCGATTGCCGTTCTAAAGTGGTGATCACCGCTGACGAAGGCATCCGTGCCGGCAAGAAGATTTCCCTCAAGGCCAACGTCGACGACGCCCTGACCAACCCGGAAACCAGCAGCATCCAGAAAGTCATCGTGTGCAAGCGCACCGGTGGCGACATCAAGTGGAACCAGCATCGCGACATCTGGTACGAAGACCTGATGAAGGTCGCGGGCACCGTTTGCGCGCCGAAAGAGATGGGCGCTGAAGAGGCGCTGTTCATCCTTTATACCTCCGGCTCCACCGGCAAGCCGAAGGGCGTGCAGCACACCACCGGCGGTTATCTGCTGTATGCGGCGATGACCCACGAACGCGTGTTCGACTACCGTCCAGGCGAAATCTACTGGTGCACCGCCGACGTCGGCTGGGTCACCGGTCACAGTTACATCGTCTACGGCCCGCTGGCCAACGGCGCGACCACCGTGCTGTTCGAAGGTGTGCCGAACTACCCGGATATCACCCGGGTGGCGAAGATCATCGACAAGCACAAGGTCAACATCCTCTACACCGCGCCGACCGCGATCCGCGCGATGATGGCCTCGGGTCAGGCTGCCGTGGAAGGCGCCGATGGCAGCAGCCTGCGCCTGCTCGGTTCGGTAGGTGAGCCGATCAACCCGGAAGCCTGGGACTGGTACTACAAGAATGTCGGCAAGTCGCGTTGCCCGATCGTCGATACCTGGTGGCAGACCGAAACCGGCGGCAACATGATGAGCCCGCTGCCGGGTGCTCACGCGCTGAAGCCGGGTTCGGCGGCGCGTCCGTTCTTCGGTGTGGTGCCGGCGCTGGTCGACAACCTCGGCAACATCATTGAGGGCGAGGCTGAAGGCAATCTGGTGATTCTCGATTCGTGGCCAGGCCAGGCGCGTACGCTGTACGGCGATCATGATCGTTTCGTCGATACCTACTTCAAGACCTTCCGTGGCATGTACTTCACCGGTGACGGCGCGCGTCGCGATGCCGACGGTTACTACTGGATCACCGGGCGCGTAGACGACGTGCTCAACGTCTCCGGCCACCGCATGGGCACCGCCGAAATCGAAAGCGCGATGGTCGCGCATCCGAAGGTTGCCGAAGCTGCGGTGGTGGGTGTGCCGCATGACATCAAGGGGCAGGGCATCTATGTCTATGTGACCTTGAAGAACGGCGAGGAGCCGACCGAGCAGTTGCGCCTTGAGCTGAAGAACTGGGTGCGCAAGGAGATCGGCCCGATCGCTTCGCCGGACGTGATCCAGTGGGCACCGGGGCTGCCGAAGACCCGTTCGGGCAAGATCATGCGCCGCATCCTGCGCAAGATCGCCACGGCGGAATACGACGGGCTGGGCGATATCTCGACCCTGGCGGATCCGGGTGTGGTGCAGCATTTGATTGATACGCACAAGACCATGAATGTTGCTTAAGCGTTAGAAGCATAGGAGCCCTGTCCGGTAATGCCGGATGGGGCTTTTTTGTGCCTAGTGGATTTGTGTTGATCGGGCTGGCCTCTTCGCGAGCAGGCTCGCTCCCACAAGGAAACGGGCGCATTTCAAATGTGGGAGCGAGCCTGCTCGCGAAGGCGATCTGTCAGACACCGCAGTAGTCAGCTGTAGGAAACCGCAACACCCCAACCAATAATTATCGATCTGCACCGTCAGACCTTTCCCGCTGTTACCCGCCACAACCCAATGTGTAACCGCCCGCGCCAAACCGGGGCGAAGGGAAACGCGGTGCGCTGTTTTAGAGCCTCCAAAGCCCTGCTGAAAAATAAGACATAACGCTGCGCTTGCCGGATTAGAAGGGTTTACGAATAATAGGCCCGCAACTTGCAATATGTATCGGTTCACTGTCTTTTGCTCTTGCATGAAATTGCAGGGCTGTCAATGAGCTCAAACCGCTTTCTCGGTGCATCTGTAATTAGTTGTCGCATTGAAGAAATATCGGCTTCGGGCCTGTCGTTAGAATGCCGATCACTCGCTCATCGTGGCTGACGTTGAAATCGCCTGCGGTTCCAATGGGAAATTTCCGCCGATGCGCAACCGATTTCCGATTCACCCATTCGCATATTGGGCTGTCGCTCACTCTGCCGTTTTTGCCCTTTACCGATGGAGTCCCAAGATGAAGAAACTTGTGCTGCTTGGCGCCCTGGCACTGTCCGTGCTGTCGATGAATGCCTTCGCTGACGAAAAACCGCTGAAGATCGGTATCGAAGCGGCTTACCCTCCGTTCGCTTCGAAAGCACCGGACGGCAGCATCGTCGGTTTCGACTACGACATCGGCAACGCGCTGTGCGAAGAAATGAAGGTCAAGTGCGTGTGGGTCGAGCAAGAGTTCGACGGCCTGATACCGGCTCTCAAAGTGCGCAAGATCGACGCGATCCTGTCGTCGATGTCGATCACCGAAGATCGCAAGAAATCGGTCGACTTCACCAACAAGTACTACAACACCCCGGCGCGTCTGGTCATGAAGGCCGGCACTCAGGTCAGCGAAGGTCTGGCTGAACTGAAGGGCAAGAACATCGGCGTACAGCGTGGCTCGATCCACGAGCGTTTCGCCCGCGAAGTTCTGGCTCCATTGGGCGCCGAGATCAAGCCGTACGGCTCGCAGAACGAAATCTACCTCGACGTGGCTGCCGGTCGCCTCGACGGTACCGTGGCTGACGCTACGCTGCTCGACGACGGCTTCCTGAAAACCGACGCCGGCAAAGGCTTCGCGTTCGTCGGCCCGGCCTTCACCGACGTCAAATACTTCGGCGACGGCGTAGGTATCGCGGTGCGCAAGGGCGACGCCCTGAAAGACAAGATCAACACTGCCATCGCGGCCATCCGCGAAAACGGCAAATACAAGGCAATCCAGGACAAGTACTTCGCCTTCGATATCTACGGCAAGTAACACGTCTCTGCGACAAGTCCGAAATGGCGCAAGCAACAGAATCTCTGCGGTTTGCGCCATTTTTTCATCCCAACTTTCGAGGACCTGAATCATGTTGAAAGGCTACGGGGCTGTCATCCTCGATGGCGCATGGCTGACGCTTCAGCTCGCCTTGTCGTCCATGGCTCTGGCCATCGTTCTCGGGCTGATCGGTGTCGCGTTGCGCCTGTCGCCGGTGCGCTGGCTGGCGTGGCTGGGCGATCTGTATTCGACGGTGATCCGCGGCATTCCCGATCTGGTGCTGATCCTGCTGATCTTCTACGGCGGTCAGGACTTGCTCAATCGCGTCGCACCGATGCTCGGCTATGACGACTACATCGACCTGAACCCGCTGGCCGCCGGTATCGGTACCCTCGGTTTCATCTTCGGTGCGTACCTCTCGGAAACCTTCCGTGGTGCGTTCATGGCGATCCCCAAGGGCCAGGCCGAAGCGGGCATGGCGTACGGCATGAGCAGTTTTCAGGTGTTCTTCCGGGTGATGGTGCCGCAGATGATTCGTCTGGCGATTCCCGGCTTCACCAACAACTGGCTGGTACTGACCAAGGCCACCGCGCTGATCTCCGTGGTCGGTCTGCAAGACATGATGTTCAAGGCCAAGCAGGCGGCGGATGCCACGCGTGAGCCTTTCACCTTCTTCCTCGCAGTGGCGGCAATGTACCTGGTGATCACCAGTGTTTCGTTGCTGGCATTGCGTCACCTTGAGAAGCGCTACTCGGTAGGCGTAAGGGCGGCTGATCTATGATCTTCGACTACAACGTCATCTGGGAGGCACTGCCGCTGTACTTCAGCGGCCTGCTGACCACCCTCAAACTGCTCGCGCTGTCGCTGTTCTTCGGTTTGCTCGCGGCGTTGCCGCTGGGGCTGATGCGCGTCTCGAAAAACCCGTTCGTCAATGGCGCCGCGTGGCTGTACACCTACGTGATTCGCGGCACGCCGATGCTGGTGCAGCTGTTCCTGATCTACTACGGTCTGGCCCAGTTCGAAGCGGTGCGCGAAAGCTTCCTGTGGCCGTGGCTGTCCAGCGCAACGTTCTGTGCCTGTCTGGCTTTTGCGGTCAACACCAGCGCCTACACCGCGGAAATCATCGCCGGCAGCCTCAAGGCCACGCCGAACGGTGAGATCGAAGCGGCCAAGGCCATGGGCATGTCGCGCTTCAAGCTGTACAAGCGCATCCTGCTGCCGTCGGCCCTGCGCCGGGCGCTGCCGCAGTACAGCAACGAAGTGATCATGATGCTGCAGACCACCAGTCTGGCGTCGATCGTGACCCTGATCGACATCACTGGCGCGGCACGTACCGTCAACGCGCAGTTCTACCTGCCGTTCGAGGCGTACATCACTGCCGGCGTGTTCTACCTCTGCCTGACCTTCATTCTGGTCAAGCTTTTCAAACTGGCCGAGCGTCGCTGGTTGAGCTACCTCGCGCCACGGAAGCACTGATATGCAACGCATCGACCACCTATTGCCGTGGAGCCACCTGGGCAGCGAGCGCAAGGTTTCGGTTTTTCGTTTTGGTAGCGGCGAGCGCAAGGCCTACATCCAGGCCAGCCTGCACGCCGATGAACTGCCGGGCATGCGCACCGCCTGGGAGCTGAAAAAGCGCCTCGGCGAACTCGAAGCCCAAGGCTTGCTCAACGGCGTGATCGAGCTGGTGCCGGTGGCCAATCCGATCGGCCTCGGGCAATTGCTGCAAGGCAATTTCCAGGGCCGTTTCGAGGCGGGCAGCGGCAAGAATTTCAATCGTGATTTCGTCGAGCTCAGCGCGCCGGTCGCGGCGGCGCTGGGCGAAAAACTCGGTGATGATCCCCATGCCAACGTGCGCCTGATCCGTCAGGCAATGGCCGACCACCTGGCCGGATTGCCTGAAGCGAGCAGCCAGTTGCAAGGCATGCAACGTGTGCTGCTCAGCCACGCCTGCACCGCCGATGTGGTGCTGGACCTGCACTGCGATGCCGAAGCCGCGCTGCACATGTATGCGCTGCCGCAGCACTGGCCGCAGTGGCGTTCGCTGTCGGCACATCTGAACGTCAAGGTTGGTTTGCTCGCGGAAGATTCCGGCGGCAGCTCGTTCGATGAAGCTTGCTCGTTGCCATGGCTGCGCCTGTCGCGGCAGTTCCCCGAGGCGCAGATTCCGCTGGCGTGTCTGGCGACGACGATCGAGCTGGGCGGGCAGGCCGACACCGGCCGCGTCGAAGCCGAGGCTTATGCTGAAGGCATTCTGGCGTTCCTTGCCGAGCAAGGTCTGATCACCGGCGAGTGGCCGGAACCGGCCTTCGAACCGTGCGAAGGCATGCCGTTCGAAGGCACCGAATTGTTGTTCGCACCGCACCCCGGTGTGGTGAGTTTTTCCCGCAGGCCTGGCGAATGGGTCGAGGCGGGCGACGAGATTTTTCAAGTGATCGACCCTGTGTCCGATCGGGTCAGCACGGTATGTGCTGGTACGTCCGGGGTGCTGTTTGCCATTGAACGGCTGCGCTATGCCCAACCCGGTTTCTGGCTGGCCAAGGTGGCGGGGCGCGAAGCGCTGCGTCACGGGCGCTTGCTCAACGACTGACTGACTGTTTTTGTGAGAACCGACCGCATGTACAAACTTGAAGTCCAAGACCTGCATAAACGCTATGGCAGTCACGAAGTGCTCAAGGGCGTGTCCCTGAAAGCCGCCGCCGGCGATGTGATCAGCATCATCGGCTCCAGTGGCTCCGGCAAAAGTACTTTCCTGCGTTGCATCAACCTGCTCGAGCAGCCGCACGCCGGCAAGATCCTGCTCAACAACGAAGAGCTGAAACTGGTGGCGAACAAGGATGGCGCGCTGAAAGCCGCTGATCCAAAACAGCTGCAACGCATGCGTTCGCGCCTGTCGATGGTGTTCCAGCATTTCAATCTGTGGTCGCACATGACCGCGATTGAAAACATCATGGAGGCACCGGTGCACGTGCTCGGCGTACCCAAGTACGAAGCGCGCGAAAAAGCCGAGTACTACCTGAACAAGGTTGGCGTGGCCCATCGCAAAGACGCGTTCCCGGGGCACATGTCCGGCGGCGAACAGCAGCGCGTGGCGATCGCCCGTGCGCTGGCGATGGAACCGGAAGTGATGCTGTTCGACGAACCGACTTCGGCCCTCGACCCAGAGCTGGTGGGCGACGTATTGAAAGTCATGCAGGCGCTGGCGCAGGAAGGCCGCACCATGGTCGTGGTAACCCACGAAATGGGCTTCGCCCGTGAAGTGTCGAACCAGCTGGTGTTCCTGCACAAAGGCGTCGTCGAAGAAAGCGGCAACCCGCGCGAAGTGCTGGTCAACCCGCAGTCGGAGCGCTTGCAGCAGTTCCTGTCGGGCAGCCTGAAATAAATCAGGGCTGCCGTTGTGCACCAGATTAGGTCATGCTTCGCGATCTTCTGGCTGGCTCAGATCCCTGTGGGAGCGAGCCTGCTCGCGAAAGCGGTACAACAGCCAGCAATTATGTTGACTGGTACACCGCCTTCGCGAGCAGGCTCGCTCCCACATTCTGATCTTCACCGGTTTCAGGATTTGTGTTCATTTCCGGGCTAGCATTGGCCCATGCCTTCATCACCGTTGTTCGTTTCGGATTGCCCGCCCATGACTGCCCATCGAATTGGTTTCCTGATTTGGCCCAGCACTAAAGCGTTGACGCTGGCGCTGGCGGAGGAGGCCTTGCGTGTTGCGCAGCGGGTGCACCCGGACGTGGTTTACGAACTGTCGTTCTTGCAGGCCGAGCCGCAGAGCGAAGGTGCCTGGCAATTGCCCGGCGAGCCGTGGGCCGGCAAGCTCGAGAATTTCCAGAAACTGTTCCTGCTCGCTGACGAGCCACCGACCACGCTCGCGCCGGCGCTGAGCAGTGCGCTCAAGCAACTGGTGCGTGCCGGTTGCGTGATCGGTGGTCTGTCGGCCGGTGTCTATCCGCTGGCCCAGCTCGGTTTGCTCGACGGTTATCGCGCCGCCGTGCACTGGCGCTGGCAGGACGATTTCGCTGAGCGCTTCCCGAAAGTCATCGCCACCAGTCATCTGTTCGACTGGGATCGCGATCGTCTGACCGCCTGCGGTGGCATGTCGGTGCTCGACCTGCTGCTGGCGGTGCTGGCCCGCGATCACGGCGCGGAACTGGCCGGTGCGGTGTCGGAAGAACTGGTCGTTGAGCGCATCCGCGAGGGCGGTGAGCGTCAGCGCATCCCGTTGCAGAATCGCCTCGGCTCCAGCCATCCGAAGCTCACCCAAGCGGTGTTGCTGATGGAAGCCAACATCGAAGAGCCGCTGACCACCGACGAAATCGCCCAGCACGTGTGCGTATCCCGTCGACAGCTGGAGCGGATCTTCAAGCAATACCTCAACCGCGTGCCGAGCCAGTACTACCTGGAACTGCGCCTGAACAAGGCCCGGCAGATGTTGATGCAGACCAGCAAGTCGATCATCCAGATCGGCCTCTCGTGCGGCTTCTCCTCGGGGCCGCATTTCTCCAGCGCCTATCGCAACTTCTTCGGTGCCACGCCGCGCGAAGATCGCAACCAGCGGCGCAGCAGCAGCCCGTTCGAATTGTCGTCAGTGCCGCCGGAGCGTGGCTGAGCGCGGATCGACCCTCAATCGGTTTCCATGCCGCCGGAGAAGTCATGGAAATCCTCAATCGTCTGATACGCGGTGTCGTTGCTCGACTGTTGCTCCAGCAGGCGCAATTGATACGCCGCCTCATACCGCTGCAGGCGCTGCAAACTTTCGGCAGTCAGCGGGTTGTCGCTGAAGTCGTATTCGGTCAGCACGTCGCCGGGCTGTAAAGGAAACTCGCCCGGCAACTCGGTGATCGCGTTTCCGGACAAGTCGGCGTACATCAATCGAGGCAGTCCGAACAGGCCGTCAGGCACCTTGCTCAAGGCACAGTTGCCCAGACGCACATCGGTCATCTGCGGGAAATGACTCAGATCCGGAGCGATGTTGAGCGGATTGTCGCTCAGGTCCAACGAACTCAGGTTTCTCAGCGTTGCGAATGCTTGCGCGGTCTGCGCAGTCAGCGTGATTTCACAGCCCGGCAGATACAGGCTGCGCAGCCTTTCCATGGCGAAAATCGGGACGGGAATCTCGCCCAGCGGATAATTGCGGATGTCGATGCCTTTGAGCTTCGGGAACAGCTCCAGCAGACGATCGATCCGAGGCGCAGCGGACGCTGTGGTGGTCAGTTTCAATTGTTCGATGTGGTCGAAACGCGCAGTCAGCGGCGGTAGCTCACCGGTAAACGACAACTCGCAGCTGACCCTTGGCCCTGTCAGGAACGAGGGCGCACGGCGCAGGTCGTCTTCGAGGTTTTGCCTGAAGTGCTGGCGGTTGAGTCTTTCTCTGGCTGCCGCGTCGTTCGCGAGCGGCATCTGCGTGCCAGAATCGTCGGGAAACTCGTTGGCCCAGCTATCCAAGCGTTCGAGCACGGAGGTGAGCTCGGTTTTGCGGCGCATCAGCTCAACACGTCCATCGGCCAGCGTGCCCGCAAGCTTGTAGACCAGATCGTTGGCATCGAAGCCGAACAGCGATGGATAAAGGCTTTGCGCCAGATCGATGTCTTGCTGTTGGACCCAGACACCGAAGTTGTCAGCCTTGGCCTGGAATGCGGCCTTGATCCGTTCTCTGGAAGCAACCGACAACGGGTTGCCGCCCAGTTCAATGCCGCGATCGGAATACTGCGTCAGTTGCGCCGGCAATTCGCTGATGTTGTTGTCGCTCAGCAACGCGACTTCCAGGTGCGGCAGCTGTTCCAGCCCGGCGGGAACACTATCGATGCCGGTGTTGATCAGGTCGATGAACGTCAGGTTCTGCAGGGTCGATAGATCGGGCGTCACCTGCAGAGGGTTGCTATACAAGTCCAGAGATTTCAATCGGGTCATCGTGGACAGGATCGCTTGTCCGGCAGGATCCAGAGTGATCTGGCACTTGCTCAGCATCAACCTCTCAAGCAACGGCAGGCTTGGCAGCGATTGGGGTATCCGGCCCAAGGCGAAATCCTGCAGTTCCAGTCCGCGCAGCCCGCTGAAGCTTCGGAAAAAACCATCGGGAATGTTCAGCCCCGGATTGCCCTGAAGGTTGAGATGCGTGATGTGGCTGAAGTCAGCGGTCAGTTCCGGCAATTCGCCGGTGAATGTCGCATCGGCTTCGAAAGTATTGAACCGCAGGGCTGAGTTTTCGTTTTGCCGGCCGCGCCAGAGTTTCTCAAGGTCGCTGCTGAATCTTTGTCTGGCGGCGAGTTCTGCAAATCTTTCCGGCGCAGTCCAGGGCAGCTCTGTCGAAGGGTTGTTGACCGGCAAGCGCGCGCTCCATGTGTTGAGATCACTGATCATGCGGGCAATTTCCGCCTCCCATCTGACCAGTTGTGCCGTACCGGTCTGTAATGTCCCGGGCAGGCGATAAATCATGTTGATCGCAGCGTTTTCGCCCAGTCGCGGGAACAGTCTCTGCGCCATGGCAATGTCAGCCGATGCCGGCTTGATCCGGAAGTTGCGCCCTTGTGCGGCGTAGTAGCGCTTGACGCGCTCGCGGGCATTCATGGACAGAGGATTGTCGTTCAGATAGACGCTGTCGGCCCGCTCGGGATGCAAACTGAAGACAGCGTCGGGCAGCACGGTTATCTGGTTGTTATTGAGATGGAGCTCTCGCAGTAGCGGATGCTCGGCGATGCCCTTCGGCACGCTCGTCAGTTCGCTATGGCCGAGCGAGAAGTTCGTCACCTTGGGCAGGATTGTCAGGTCTGGCGCGTTTGTCAGTGGGTTATGGCTCAGATCGAGCAACCGCAACTCGGGCAGCGCGCCAAGTACCTGCTGCCCGGCAGGGGTAAGCGTCAGCGCGCAGTCATTGAGTTTGAGCTCTTTGAGATAGTGCAGACGGCTGACGAATGAAGGGATGTCATAGAGTGTGAAAGCTTTCAGTTCCAGCATCTGAAGATTCGGGAACAAGGCAGCGAACGGCTCCAGTCCCGCGATCGTCACGTTGCCCGCCAGCTTGAGGCTGGTAACGTGATCGAAGTTGACCGTCAGGCGCGGCATTTCGCCGAGGAACTTGAGGTCTGCCGCGAAAGAAGTCGTGCGCCTGCCGGTACCCATCGATCTTTCGCCCCAGAAATCCTTTATCAATTGCTTGAAGTCCGAGCGTGCGGATCGTTGCGCCAAACGCTCGCTTGCGCTCAAGGCCTGACCGGTAACCGGGTGCGCAGACGGCGTTGCCAAGGCCCAGCGGGTCAGGTCATCGCGCATCTGTTGCTGTTCTGCTTGCCAGCGAAGCAGCTGTTGGCGACCGTCGGCCAGGTCGCCGGGCAAGTCGTAAATCATCTCGCTGGCCTCTTGCTTGTTCAAACCGGGAAACAACTGCCGGGCGAGGCTCACGTCCGGCTCGGCCGCCAGTACGTCGAAGTCGTTGCGATGGAGGCGGTAGTAGTTTTTGATCTGGTCGCGGGTGGCGGCCGATAGCGGGTTGTCGGCAAGGTCAATGCCGTCACTGCGCTCGGCGGGGAGGTCGAACAGCGCCTCGGGCAGTTGCGTGATGCGGTTGCCTGCGAGCACTGCGGTTCGCAACCCCGGATGGCTGGCCAGTCCTTCAGGCACGACGGTCAGCCCGCAGTTGGACAGATCGAGATAGATCAATTCGGGCAACAAATTCAGGTCGGGGAACGTACCCAACGGATTGTCGCTCAGGTCCAGCGAGTCGAGGCTGCCAAGTGACAGCAGCGCAGCCTGATTTTCCGGGGTCATGACCACGCCACAATTTTTCAGCTCCAGATCGCTCAGTTGAGGCAGTTTTGCTTCGCCCAGCGCTAGCGGTCCCAGTTCGAAACCGTTCATTTTCAGCTTGGCAAGGTTGGGGAAGCACTCCACGAAGCGCAGGGCAGCGGTGCTATTGGCGGTGCCGGTGAGGTTCAGCTGCGTCGCGCGCTCGAGACCGGCGCTGAGTATCGGCATATCCCCACTGAACGTCGCCGTTGCCCTGAGTTCTTCAAGGCGCGGGTACAGGGGCGGGCTGCGCCAGAATTGCTCGATCTGTTGCGCAAAGGATCGCCGGGCCTCCAGTTCGCGGGCCTGTGCCTCGAGGGGAAGACGTTCCCCCAACTCAGAGGCGGTCACGGTGGCCTGGTTGATCCATTGACTGAGTTCGAGATTCAGCACGCCGAGTTCATTTTCCCAGCGGGACAACTGTGCGCCGCACTCCGCCAATGGCCCTGGCAATCGGTACAACACCTGTGTTGCGCCTTCCGTGTCGAGGGATGGAAACAAGGCGATGGTGCGTTGCAGATCCTCCTGAACGGGCCGGACGCCGAAGTGCCTTCCGGTGTGCTCGTAGAACACTTTTACCCGCTCGCGAGAAGCCGCCGTCAACGGGTTATCGGCGAAGGTATAACCATCGCTGAGGGAGCTTGCCAGGTTGAAAAAACTGTCCGGTATCCGCGTGATGCGGTTGCGATCGAATTGCGCCGAAATCAGGCGCGGATGATCCAGCAGATCGTCGGGCACCGTGTGAATGCCGGTATCCGAAAGGTTCACGTAGCGCAATGAAGGCAGTGTATGCAGGTCCGGAGGCAGGCCCAGCGCATTGCCTTGCAGATCGAGCAGGGTGAGCTGCGGCATGGCCGCGAGCACTGACTCTGTGACCGTCGTCAGACTGATCCGACAATTGCGTAAGCGCAATTCGCGCAGCGAGCGCATCGAAGTCAGTGCTTGCGGCAGGCTCGACAGATTGAGGTTGCGCGCATCGATATTCTGCAACTGGCTGAAGGACTGCAGAAAGCTGTCGACAGATGTGGTCATCGGGCTGCCATCAATGGCGAGCGAGGTGATATGGCTGAAGTCTGCTGACAACACGGGCAAGTCGCCCATCACCGCAGGTGTAAGGCGCAAGGCGTATCCGGCGGCAAAGCCCCGGTGATTGATACCCGTGACGTGCTCCCGTCTCCAGGCTTTGAGCAATTGCTCCCGTAGCAGCCTGCGATTCTGGATTTCGGCGCGCTTCTCCAGCGAGGTGAGCGCCGTGCCGGTTTCCGGGTGCACGGCGGGCGGATTGTTGGCCCAGACATGCAGTTCGTTCTGCAATTGCAGGTAGTCATTTTGCAAACGAAGCATTTCGGCGCGCGGGCCTGCGGGACTGCTTCGCATGCTTTCGGCGAGGAAGCGCACTTCATGGTTCGACATGCGTGGATAGAGCACCCGGATGTCTTCTTCGAGGGTGTGCGGCTGGTAAGCGGGGCGTGGCGGACGCGGAGCATGGGCGTAACCGTCGGTACCGAGCAGGCGCAGGGTGTCGACAGCCGGCGCTCGGGACGGCGTATCGGCAATCACCTGACGCCACTCGTTGCGCTCGAGCGTGCGTTCACGAATGGCCGCCTTCAGCGCCTGACCCTGGCCGATCCGCATGTCCAGGCTCTGGCGCTCGCTGTCGGGCAATGCGTACAACAGGCTGGAATAGAAATCAGCGAACGAATGCAGCTGCTGCCCACGATCGTCATAAGGTTGGTATTGGCCATCGTCGCGGCGAACCAGCACCTTGTATTCGGGCGCATCGTCACGGCCGATCGTGTCCAGTAACCGGCCCTCGTAGCGCCCGTCGCGGATTTCGATACGTACATCGCCGCTCCAGCCCGGCAACAATTTGAGGCTGTGCAGCGCCAGAGAATCAGAGTCGTGATTGCTCACCGAGGCCAGCTCAAGGCCTTCATACGCGCGGGTAACGCGCACCTCGTCACTGGCCATCTGCATGAGTGCCTGCTGGCGCGGGGGCAATCGTCCTTCGCTGATCTGCAACAGTTCGCTGCCGGTCGCGGTATCGAGCAGTTCGCGGGTAATGCTGGCCGGCAATTGCGGAGGGTGAATCTTGAGTCGAGCGGCCAGCGGGTCGTCGAGGTGCTGGAGGGCTTGATAGCGCGACTCGAACAGCGCGCTGGTGTTGCGTCTGGCGAGGTCGGCCACTTGTTTGCGCAGGTTGTGGCTGCGGACCTCGATGGACGGCGTCGGTCCCGCGAAGGGCTCGTCCAGCAAGGTTTTGATCTGCATCTCGTCGAGGGCTTGGAGCAGGTTTTTGAGCACGTCGCCACCGGCCAGCGTGTCGTGGCGTAGTTCGATTACCGGCAGGCTTGTGTCGGCAGACGATTGCCACAGTTGCTCGCCTTGGCGATCAAGCAGGCGCAGACATTTGTCGCCTGGCCAGCGGCCGTATTCGCTGAGCACCTGCAGCTGCATTACCGGGTCGGCGCGCAAGAAAACTTCAGCGTCAGCGCTGTCGAGCTGGTCGATGAAGCGTTGCAACTGCTGATCAATCTTGAAGCGCTGGATGCTGTCGGCCAGCAGAGGCGGAACGCTTTCCTGCTCGACATGCATTTTGCGCAACGCGTCTTCGCTGGTTCCGCTGATCTGCAGCACGGTTTCGCGCTCGCTCGCGGACAAGCTCTCGACCGCAGGGCCGATACGGCGCAGCGCGGTTGCGCCATCCCATTCCAGCGGTTGCTCGAGTTCAGTGTGCCAGGCACCTTCGCCATTGTGGCGCAGCACCGGTTGGTATGCGTCGGGGCGACTCGGATGTTCGATGCGGTACTGCCCCGGCACCTGACTTTCCGTGACCGCAAAGTGCGCGTCCTCCAAGGGCAGCAGAAGCTTGTCCTCATGCGCATGCAAACCCAGGGCATCGGGTTGCGAATCGGCACTCGGGCGCTGCGGATGTTTGTAGCGTTCGAGATCCGGTTGCCAGTAGCGGGTGTCACCATTGGCCAGTTGTACCGGTTTGAAGCGGTCGATGAACGCCACGATTTCCTTGGGCAATATCTTGCGGAACTCGGCCGCGCCAATCGCACCGCCGACGGCGAACATGCCCAACTGGATCATCGATTCCACGGTTCCCATCAGGTGTTCGACCGCCTCGGTCGTGCGCCCCTGCGCCCACTCGACAATGCCTTCGAATACTTCATCGAGCATCTGATAGGCCATGTACGCCATCATCGCTTCACCGAGCACCGGCACGAACGGCGCGACGATCATTGCGGCGGTCTGGGCGATGGAAGAGAGGATGTTGACCAGCGAATCCCAGAACGCCCAGCGCGCCCTTTGATCAACCAGGGCAGTCGGTACGGCAATGGTTCGGGCGTCATTGAAAATCTTGTTCAGTTTTGCCTGGTACAGGTGTTGCCACACATCGTCGTAAAACGGCGTCAGCGCAGTCTGCAGATCGGGCCGCTCCACTGCGGCTTCGCGCCACGCCGGCCGAGGGTCGCCGGGTTCGTGCGGGTGCCAGCGGATTTCACTCAGCCGGCTGTTGAGGGTGCTGAAGAAGAAGCCGCGCTGGTCGTGATTGACGAAGCGGCTGAAGAACTGCTGATAGTCCCTGGAGCGCAACTGGCGCGTCAGTTCCACGACCATTTCCAATGGCGAGGCGTACTCCTTGAACGGATGTTCGGGGTCATCCGGGACGTAGGCGACGACGCGCGCTGCATTGCGTGTCATGTACAGGTCCGGGGCGAATACCACGATGCCGGTGAGCGGTGCGCAAAGCATCGTCATGTCATGACACAGCAGCGGGGCGCCGTACACATGCAGGCCTTTCACACCGTCGAGCATGGCTTCGATCAGGCGTACCGCGTTTTCCGACACGTCGCGGTTCATCCGCGCCCATTGCAGGGCCGATTTCATCGCGGCCTTCTGGCTGGCGTCGATCTTGCCGCGCAAGACCGACGCGACCATCGGATCGGAGTAGCCCAGATTGTCTTCCAGACTGGCTTTGTATTTCGCGCCGATATCCAGTCGACGGCACAGTTTTGTGAATGCGGGAATGCTCAGTTTCGCCTTGATGTCGGGCAGGGTTTCAAACTGTCCTGTAGCCGAAGGTGCGCTAGTGAATGTCGACTCGGCTTCGAAGGCGTCGTCTTCGGTTTCCCTTTCTTCGAAGTTATGCAGCGCCGCCTCAAGCAGTGACACGGACCAGGCGCGGGCGCCGGTGCGGATCGGAAACCATGGGGTGGTGGCAGGAATGTACAGGCGCACGTAGGTGTTTCTGACATCCAGTTCCAGATCGAAGCAGCTTTTCAGCTCGGCCTTGAGCAGGGGCTCGGCGAAGGCCGCAGCGTCCTGCAAGTGCTCAAGGCTCTTGTCGACCCGGCTCTGCGCGGTGATATGCGCCGCCCCAAGGCTTTTCATCAACGCGTGCTGTTCGGCTGGCGCGACCTTGAGCGCGGCCGGCTGTTGCGGGACGCTGTTCTTCAGCGCTTCGCGCCGCGTGGCTGAGGTGTCGCCCAGCCAGGCCGGAATCGCGTTTTTCAGTGTTTGGTAATGCTCGTCCGCATGTTGCGCGTCATGTGCGGCATCCGGGGTTGCCGATGGGGGTGCTTCAGACAAATGCATGGCCATTCCTTGGCGTTGGGAAGAACCCTCAGCAAATCAGCGGCAAGCGACCACCGTGCGGTAGATATTTATGTCTCTGCCGTGGGGGCTGACTTGGTATCCTGCGCGGCCTGCCGCAAATCGGCCGCGCCCGGTAAACTGCGCCTTTGCGACGCTATATGTCGCATTGCCGTAAACCCGGGAAAATCCGGGGTTTGCGCTATAAGAAGTTGTCGCTTGGCGACAAGGCCGGGCACCCAACTGTCCTTACAATCCCCTCATCGCTCGCCAGTTCCAGGCGGGTGTTCCTCTTCAGGAGACTCCGATGTCCGTTGAGCACGCTGCGGTACAACGCGCCGATTTCGACCAGGTAATGGTTCCCAACTACGCGCCTGCCGCTTTCATTCCGGTGCGTGGCGCCGGTTCCCGGGTCTGGGATCAGGCCGGCCGTGAGCTGATCGACTTCGCCGGCGGGATTGCCGTCAACGTTTTGGGCCACGCGCATCCGGCGCTGGTCGGCGCGTTGACCGAACAGGCGAACAAGCTGTGGCACGTGTCCAACGTGTTCACCAACGAACCGGCCCTGCGTCTGGCGCACAAGCTGATCGACGCCACGTTTGCCGAGCGCGTGTTCTTCTGCAACTCCGGCGCCGAAGCCAACGAGGCCGCGTTCAAGCTGGCCCGTCGCGTCGCATTCGACCGTTTCGGCACCGAGAAATACGAAATCATCGCCGCGCTGAACAGCTTCCACGGCCGTACCCTGTTCACCGTCAACGTCGGTGGCCAGTCGAAGTACTCCGACGGTTTCGGCCCGAAAATCACCGGTATCACCCACGTTCCCTACAACGATCTGGCCGCGCTGAAAGCCGCGGTGTCCGAGAAGACCTGCGCGGTCGTGCTGGAACCGATCCAGGGCGAGGGCGGCGTACTGCCGGCCGAGCTGGCTTACCTGCAAGGTGCCCGCGAACTGTGCGACGCGAACAACGCGCTGCTGGTGTTCGACGAAGTGCAGACCGGCATGGGCCGCAGCGGCAAGCTGTTTGCCTACCAGCATTACGGCGTGACCCCGGACATCCTCACCAGCGCCAAGAGCCTGGGCGGTGGTTTCCCGATCGCGGCAATGATGACCACTGAAGCGCTGGCCAAACATCTGGTCGTCGGCACCCACGGCACCACCTACGGCGGCAATCCGCTGGCCTGCGCCGTCGCCGAAGCGGTGATCGACGTGGTCAACACCCCTGAGGTGCTGAACGGCGTGAACGCCAAGCACGACAAGTTCAAGACCCGCCTGCAACAGATCGGCGAGAAATACGGCCTGTTCACTCAGGTACGTGGTCTCGGTCTGCTGATCGGTTGCGTGCTGAGCGAAGCGTGGAAAGGCAAGGCCAAGGACATCTTCAACGCCGCCGAACAGGAAGGCCTGATGATTCTCCAGGCAGGCCCGGACGTAATCCGTTTCGCCCCGAGCCTGGTGGTGGAAGATGCCGATATCGATGCCGGTCTCGACCGCTTCGAACGTGCTGCGGCGAAGTTGACGCAAGCCTGATGGACCTTTCGGCGCCTGGAGTTTTTCCGGCGCCGAACCAATTTTTGATACCGGGCACATCCACCTGTTGGATTGAACCTGTGGTGAGGGGATTTATCCCCGATGGGCTGCGCAGCGGCCCCAGATTTTTGGGGGTGCTTCGCCCCCCAGCGGGGATAAATCCCCTCGCCACAAGTCCCATTCCTGCATCGATCTTTATGTGGGCCCGGTTTTTTCTGTGAATATTGAAGAGAAAGGAGTGACACCATGCTGGTGATGCGCCCCGCGCAAATGGCTGATCTGGGCGAGGTACAGCGTCTGGCTGCGGACAGCCCGATTGGTGTCACTTCCTTGCCGGATGACGTGGAACGTCTGAGCGACAAGATCGCCGCGAGCGAAGCTTCGTTCGCCGCCGAAGTGAGCTTCAACGGTGAAGAGAGTTACTTCTTTGTCCTCGAAGACTCGAGCACCGGCAAACTGGTCGGCTGCTCGGCCATCGTCGCTTCCGCCGGTTATTCGGAGCCGTTCTACAGCTTCCGTAACGAGACCTTCGTCCACGCCTCCCGCGAGCTGAAGATCCACAACAAGATCCACGTGCTCTCGCAGTGCCACGACCTGACCGGCAACAGCTTGCTGACCAGTTTCTATGTGCAGCGCGAGCTGGTCGGATCGCCGTGGGCCGAGCTCAATTCCCGTGGCCGTCTGCTGTTCGTCGCCAGCCATCCAGAGCGTTTTGCCGATTCGGTGGTGACCGAGATCGTCGGTTACAGCGACGAGAATGGCGACTCGCCGTTCTGGGATGCGATCGGGCGTAACTTCTTCGACCTCAACTACGCCGAGGCCGAGCGCCTGTGCGGGCTGAAAAGCCGCACCTTCCTCGCCGAGCTGATGCCGCATTACCCGATCTACGTGCCGCTGCTGCCGGACTCCGCCCAAGAGGCGATGGGCCAGGTGCACCCGCGTGCGCAGATCACCTTCGACATCCTGATGCGCGAAGGCTTCGAAACCGATCACTACATCGACATCTTCGACGGCGGCCCGACCCTGCATGCACGGGTTTCCGGGATCCGTTCGATCGCCCAGAGTCGCGTGGTGCCGGTGAAGATCGGCGAGCCGGTCAAAGGTGCCGGACGTCAGTACCTGGTGGCCAATGCGCAGTTGCAGGATTACCGCGCGGTGTTGCTCGAGCTGGATTACGCGCCGGGCAAACCGGTGACGCTGGATATGGAAGCGGCCGAAGCCCTGGGCGTCGGTGAAGGTGCCAGCGTGCGCCTGGTGGCGGTTTAACGCCTTAGCGAGTTTCACGGGTGGCGCGAGCGGCCCGTTTGAGGAGATAGCATGATTGTTCGTCCCGTACGCAGCAGCGATTTATCCGCGCTGATCGACCTGGCCCGCAGCACCGGCACCGGCCTGACCACATTGCCGGCCAACGAAGAGCGCTTGACCCATCGGGTCGGCTGGGCCGAGAAGACCTTTCGCGGCGAAGCCGGGCGTGGCGATGCGGACTATCTGTTCGTGCTCGAAGACGATGACGGCCGCGTGGTGGGGATTTCCGCCATCGCCGGCGCGGTCGGCCTGCGTGAGCCCTGGTACAACTTCCGCGTCGGTCTGACGGTCAGCGCTTCGCAAGAGCTGAACATCTACCGCGAAATCCCGACGCTGTTTCTGGCCAACGACCTGACCGGCAATTCCGAGCTGTGCTCGCTGTTCCTGCACGCTGATTACCGCAACGGCCTCAACGGCCGGATGCTGTCCAAGGCGCGCATGCTGTTCATCGCTGAGTTCCCGGAGCTGTTCGGTAACAAGATCATCGCCGAAATGCGTGGCGTGTCCGATGACGCCGGGCGCTCGCCGTTCTGGGAAAGCCTCGGTCGGCACTTCTTCAAGATGGAATTCAGCCAGGCCGATTACCTGACCGGCGTCGGCAACAAGGCGTTCATCGCCGAACTGATGCCGAAATTTCCGCTGTACACCTGCTTCCTTTCGCCGGACGCGCGCAACGTCATCGGCCAAGTGCACCCGGACACCGAGCCGGCGCTGGCCATGCTCAAGAGCGAAGGCTTCAGCTACCAGGGTTACGTCGACATCTTCGACGCCGGCCCGGCCATCGAATGCGAAACCAGCAAGATCCGCGCGGTGCGTGACAGCGAAGCACTGGTGCTGGCCGTCGGCACGCCGGGCGATGACGCCACGCCGTTCATCATCCACAACCGCAAGCGCGAGGATTGCCGCATCACGGCTGCACCAGCGCGACTGGCTGCGGGCACCCTGGTGGTCGATCCGCAAACCGCGAAACGTCTTCAACTCAGCGCCGGCGATCAGGTTCGCGCCGTGGCGTTGTCCGCTGCACGGGAGTCGAAATAATGAATTCGCTATACATCGCAGGTGAGTGGCTGGCCGGTCAGGGCGAGGCCTTTCAATCTTTGAACCCGGTGACCCAGCAAGTGCTGTGGGCGGGCGAGGGCGCCACTGTCGCGCAGGTCGAATCGGCGGTGCAGGCCGCTCGTCAGGCCTTTCCCGGCTGGGCGCGCCGTACGCTCGAAGAGCGCATCAGCGTCCTCGAAGCTTTCGCCGCTGCGTTGAAAAACCACGCTGACGAACTGGCTCGCACAATCGGCGAAGAAACCGGCAAACCGCTGTGGGAAGCTGCGACCGAAGTCACCAGCATGGTCAACAAGATCGCGATTTCGGTGCAGAGCTACCGCGAGCGCACCGGCGAGAAGAGCGGCCCATTGGGCGACGCCACCGCCGTGTTGCGCCACAAGCCGCACGGCGTGGTTGCGGTGTTTGGTCCTTACAACTTCCCCGGTCACCTGCCTAACGGTCATATCGTCCCGGCGCTGCTGGCCGGTAACAGCGTGCTGTTCAAGCCCAGCGAACTGACGCCGAAAGTCGCCGAGTTGACGGTCAAGTGCTGGATCGAAGCCGGCCTGCCGGCAGGCGTGTTGAACCTGCTGCAGGGCGCGCGGGAAACCGGTATCGCGCTGGCGGCGAATCCGGGCATCGACGGTCTGTTCTTCACCGGTTCGAGCCGCACCGGCAATCACCTGCACCAGCAATTCGCCGGGCGTCCGGACAAGATCCTCGCCTTGGAGATGGGCGGCAACAACCCGCTGGTGGTCGATCAGGTCGCTGATCTGGACGCGGCGGTGTACACCATCATTCAGTCGGCATTCATTTCCGCCGGCCAGCGCTGCACTTGCGCCCGGCGTCTGCTGGTGCCGCAAGGCGCGTGGGGCGACAGCCTGCTCAAGCGTCTGGTTGAAGTCAGTTCGACCATTGAAGTCGGTGCCTTCGATCAGCAACCGGCGCCGTTCATGGGCTCGGTGATTTCCCTCGGCGCGGCGAAAGCGCTGATGGATGCGCAAGAGCAATTGCTGGCCAACGGCGCGGTGGCGCTGCTGGAAATGACTCAGCCACAGGCGCAGTCGGCTTTGCTGACCCCGGGCATTGTCGATGTGACGGCCGTGGCTGAGCGTCCGGACGAAGAACTGTTCGGGCCGCTGCTGCAAGTGATCCGCTATGCCGATTTCGGCGCGGCGATCACTGAAGCCAACAACACCGCTTATGGACTGGCCGCCGGTTTGCTCTCCGATTCCGAAGCGCGTTACCAGCAGTTCTGGCTGGAAAGCCGCGCCGGCATCGTCAACTGGAACAAACAACTGACTGGTGCCGCGAGCAGCGCGCCATTCGGCGGTGTCGGCGCCTCGGGCAACCACCGTGCCAGCGCCTATTACGCAGCGGACTACTGCGCGTACCCGGTGGCGTCGCTGGAAACCCCGAGCCTGGTGTTGCCATCGGCTCTGACGCCTGGCGTGAAAATGGCGTAGCGCCCATTCGCGAGCAGGCTCGCTCCCACAGGTTCAGTGGTGTTCACACATTTTGTGTCCAACCTAAATCCTGTGGGAGCGAGCCTGCTCGCGAAGGCCGCACTGCGGTCGCAAAGAATAGTTACTGAAGCCTATAACAACAGATTCTCGTGGAGCCTCGCTGATGAAATCCTATGAAGTCAATTTTGACGGTCTAGTGGGGCCGACCCATAACTACGGTGGTCTGTCCTACGGCAACGTCGCCTCGCAGAGCAACAGTCAGCAATCCTCGAATCCGAAGGAAGCGGCGCTGCAAGGTCTGGCGAAGATGAAAGCGCTGATGGACATGGGCTTTCAGCAAGGCGTGCTGGCTCCGCAGGAGCGTCCCGACGTGGCCGCGCTGCGTCGTCTGGGCTTCAGTGGCACTGACGCGCAGGTGATCGAGCGCGCCGCCAAAGAAGCGATGCCGCTGCTGGTCGCCAGTTGCTCGGCGTCGAGCATGTGGGTGGCCAACGCAGCCACGGTCAGCCCGAGTGCCGACACCGCTGACGGCCGCGTGCACTTCACCGCCGCCAACCTCAATTGCAAATATCACCGCAGCATCGAACACCCGACCACCAGCCGCGTGCTCGGCGCGATGTTCGCCAATCAACAGCACTTCGCCCATCACGCCGCTTTGCCGGCAGTGGCGCAGTTTGGCGACGAAGGCGCGGCCAACCACACGCGTTTCTGCCGTGAGTACGGCGAGGCGGGCGTCGAGTTCTTCGTGTTCGGCCGCAGTGCGTTCGACAACCGCTTCCCGGCGCCGCAGAAATACCCAGCACGCCAGACCCTCGAAGCCTCGCAAGCCGTGGCGCGTCTGCACGGTCTGCGTGACGAAGGCGTGGTCTACGCGCAGCAGAACCCCAACGTCATCGATCAGGGTGTGTTCCACAACGACGTGATCGCCGTGGGCAACGGTGAAGTGCTGTTCTATCACGAGGACGCGTTCCTTGAGACCGACAAGATGCTCGCCGAACTGCAAGCCAAACTGGCCAAGGTCGGCGGTAACTTCCAGTCCGTTTGCGTGCCGCGTTCGGCAGTCACCGTGGATGACGCGGTGCGTTCCTACCTGTTCAACAGCCAGTTGCTCTCGCGTGCCGATGGCTCGATGCTGCTGATCGTGCCGCAGGAATGCCAGGCCAACGAACGCGTCTGGGCTTATCTGCAAAGCCTGACCAGCTCCGGCGGAATGATCCGCGAAGTTAAAGTCTTCGATCTCAAGCAGAGCATGCAGAACGGCGGTGGCCCAGCGTGCCTGCGTCTGCGCGTGGCGCTGAATGAAACCGAACTGGCGGCGGTCAACCCAGGCGTTATCATGACGGCTCCGTTGTACGGTTCGTTGACCGCATGGGTTGAAAAGCACTACCGCGACCGCCTGAGCGAAACCGATCTGGCGGACCCGCAGTTGCTGCTTGAATGCCGGACGGCACTGGATGAACTGACGCAAATCCTTAAACTGGGCGCGGTTTATCCCTTCCAGATCAATTGATCGCCAGCGCGCTGCCTGAACGCGGCGCGCGGCGTGTCACCCCAAGAGAGTAAAAACATGAGCGATTCCCTGCAGCTGATCCTTGAAGACACCGACGGCACGCAATTGCAAACCTCGTGCACCCGCGTTGCGGTCATGTGGCAAGGCAAAGAGCTGTGGATCCAGCAGGACGGCCGTGGCCAGCTGCTGATCGGCGTGGACGTCGAGGAAGGTGACGAAGAGTACGCCAACCTGCTGCTGCGCCCATTGGCGACTAATCTGGTAAGTCTGCAACTGGAAATGGAACCGGCTGACCTCGGCGCTGACGAGGATCACGTACACGGCCCGGATTGCAACCACGACCACTAAGGAAACCGCTCTATGCTCGCCCTCGGCAAACTGCTTGAACTGACCCTCGCCGGCCGCGAACCGGCGGAGAAGACTCAACTGACTGTCGAAGGCGTGCGCATGCGCTGGTTGAGCGAAGGGGCGCTGGAAGTGCGGCCCCCGGAAGCGCGCGACAATGGCCTGGACCTGCTGCTGTCGGCAGGCATCCATGGCAACGAAACGGCACCGATCGAGTTGCTCGATCGGCTGCTGCACGACATCGCACGCGGCGATCTGAAGCCGCGCGCACGCATTCTGTTCCTGTTTGGCAACCCGGAAGCCATCCGCAAGGGTGAGCGTTTCGTCGAGCAGGACGTCAATCGACTGTTCAACGGTCGCCACGAACAAAGCAGCGGCTCGGAAGCGTTGCGCGCCTGTGAGCTGGAACGGCTGGCGGCGAGTTTCTTCAGCAAACCCGAGCGCGAGCGTCTGCACTACGACCTGCACACGGCGATTCGTGGGTCGAAGATCGAACAGTTCGCCTTGTACCCGTGGAAGGAAGGGCGCCAGCATTCCCGTCGCGAACTGGCGCGCCTGCGCTCGGCCGGCATGGAGGCGGTGCTGCTGCAGAACAAACCGTCGATCGTCTTCAGTTCGTACACCTACGACAAACTCGACGCCGAGGCTTTCACCCTGGAACTGGGCAAGGCGCGGCCGTTCGGGCAGAACGATGGCGTCAACGTCTCACTGCTGGAAACCCGTCTGAAGCAGATCATCGAAGGCACTGAGCCGGAGACAGAAGAAGGGCTGGACGGTTTGCAGCTGTTCAGCGTGGCGCGGGAAATCATCAAGCACAGCGATGCGTTCCGCCTGAACCTGCCGGCGGACATCGAAAACTTTTCCGAGCTGGAGCCGGGTTATGTGCTGGCCGAGGATCTGGCCAATACCCGCTGGGTGATCGAAGAGCAGGGCGCACGAATCATCTTCCCCAACCCCAAGGTCAAGAACGGCCTGCGCGCCGGCATTCTGATCGTCCCGACCACCGACGAAAACCTCGCCTGATAGCGACATCTGAATCGGCACAAAACCAATGTGGGAGCGAGCCTGCTCGCGAAAGCGGTCTACCAGTCAACTTGTCGTCGGCTGGCAGTCCCTCTTCGCGAGCAGGCTCGCTCCCACATTTGATTTGAGTGAGGTCAAAAACTCACTCGACGTTACACGGCTACCGCACGCGGCTCCGTGCGACGCAACGCGCGAATCTTCTGCAACGTATCCGCGCAAGTCCGCGCCGCTTCCTGACCCTTGTGCACAAAGTGCTCGAAGAAGAACTTCTGATGCTCTTCGCCCGAATGGAAGTGGTGCGGGGTGAGCGATACCGAGAACACCGGCACTTCGGTTTCCAGCTGCACCTGCATCAGGCCGCTGACCACCGATTGCGCGACGAACTCGTGACGGTAAATGCCGCCGTCCACCACCAGGGCGGCGGCGACGATGCCGGCGTAACGGCCAGATTTGGCCAGCAGCTTTGCGTGCAGCGGCATTTCAAAGGCGCCGCCGACTTCAAAAAAGTCGATGTCCGCTTCCTGATAACCCTGCACCAGCATTTCAGCGACGAAGCCTTTACGGCTCTGGTCGACGATTTCCTTGTGCCAGCAGGCCTGGATGAACGCGACGCGCTCGCCCTGGGGGTGTTTGCTTTTGCTGTCGATAGCGGTGGGTTGCATGTTCTGACTCCTGTTTGTGTGAAAAACAGGGCGTTATGAATCGAAAGGGATGCAAGGGTGCGAACGCAGGCACGGATGCACGCGGACGGCCCTTTGGCGTCGATCCCGTTCTCTCTTCATCCGGACTATGACCGTCGGCCCCGGAATCACACCGGGTCTGCTGACCTTGCCGACGCACCCGACTCAAGTCGTGTGCAGCGCCAAGCGCTCGCGGGCTATGCGCATTGCGCGCAATTACCGCCGGTGGGGAATTGCACCCCGCCCTGAGAACGTTTCGCCGCCCATAGGCGGGCGGCGGCAAGTTTGTAACACATATTTCCCGGCCATGCACATGACACTGCGGGAGCGAGCCCGCTCGCGAAAGCGGCTTCACATTCAACGAAGATGCTGACTGTTACTCCGCTTTCGCGAGCAGGCTCGCTGCCACATGGGCTTTGTCTTCTCGAGGAAGAATGGGATTTTTCCTCGTTCTAGGGTTGATTAATCTGTGCGATGACCGCAGTAATCCCACTTCACAAAGGGATTTCCCATCTGACCAGAGGCCAGGTTCATGAGCGTTATCGATCTTCGCAGCGACACCGTCACCCAACCGACTCCCGCCATGCTCGACGCGATGACCGCAGCGGACACCGGCGACGATGTGTACGGCGAAGATCCGACGGTCAATCGCCTCGAGGCCGAACTGGCCAAGCGTCTGGGCTTTGCCGCCGCGCTATTCGTGCCGACCGGGACCATGAGCAACCTGCTCGGCCTGATGGCGCACTGCGAGCGTGGCGACGAATACATCGTCGGTCAGCAGGCGCACACCTACAAGTACGAAGGTGGCGGGGCGGCGGTGCTCGGCTCGATTCAGCCGCAGCCGCTGGAGGTGCAGGCCGACGGTTCACTGGATCTGGATCAGGTCGCCGCCGCGATCAAACCGGACGATTTCCATTTCGCCCGCAGCCGTTTGCTGGCGCTGGAAAACACCATGCAGGGCAAAGTGCTGCCGCTGGAGTATCTGGCGCGCGCGCGACGCTTTACTCAGGAACACGGCCTGCAATTGCACCTGGACGGCGCGCGGCTGTACAACGCGGCGGTCAAGCTTGGCGTCGATGCCCGGGAGATCACCCAGCATTTCGATTCGGTGTCGGTGTGCCTGTCCAAAGGCCTCGGCGCACCGGTCGGTTCGGTGCTGTGCGGTTCCGAGCAACTGATCGGCAAAGCGCGGCGTTTGCGCAAAATGGTCGGTGGCGGCATGCGTCAGGCCGGGTTGCTCGCGGCGGCTGGCTTGTACGCACTGGATCATCACGTCGAACGGCTGGCGGATGACCATGCCAACGCGCAGTTGCTCGCCGAGGGGCTGCGTGAAGCCGGTTTCGTCGTCGAGCCCGTGCAAACCAACATGGTTTATGTGCAAATGGGCGACAAGGCCGCAGCACTCAAGGACTTTGCCGGCGAACGCGGGATCAGGCTCAGCGCCGCTGCGCGCTTGCGCATGGTCACGCACATGGACGTCAGCCGCGCGCAAATCGAGCAAGTGATCGCGACATTCGTCGAGTTTTCACGCAAGTGACAGCGTCAGCCGTCCAATTGACCGTTTCTATCGTATAAACACGCTGTACCCCGCGCGCAGGGCCGATATAATGCGGCCCTTTGCCGTCGCTTCGTCTCATGACGTTTCGAACAGGCCTTTGGCCGCAGCCTCCGTGGAAGAACCTAATGAAAAGCGCAGAAATCCGTGAAGCCTTCCTTCGCTTCTTCGAAGAGCAAGGCCACACCCGTGTAGCCTCCAGCTCTTTGATTCCGGGCAACGACCCAACCCTGCTGTTCACCAACGCGGGGATGAACCAGTTCAAGGACTGCTTCCTGGGCCAGGAAAAACGTGCGTACACCCGTGCCACCAGCAGCCAGAAATGCGTGCGCGCCGGCGGCAAGAACAGTGACCTGGAAAACGTCGGTTATACCGCGCGTCACCACACGTTCTTCGAAATGCTCGGCAACTTCAGCTTCGGCGACTACTTCAAGCACGACGCGATCACCTTCGCCTGGACCTTCCTCACCGGCGTGCTCAAGCTGCCGAAGGAAAAGCTCTGGGTCACTGTCTACGCCACCGACGACGAAGCGTATGACATCTGGACACAGAAAATCGGTGTGCCAGCCGAGCGCATGATCCGCATCGGCGACAACAAGGGCGCGCCGTACGCTTCCGACAACTTCTGGACCATGGGCGATACCGGCCCGTGCGGCCCGTGCACCGAGATTTTCTACGATCACGGCGAGCACATCTGGGGCGGCCCGCCGGGCTCGCCGGAAGAAGATGGCGACCGCTACATCGAGATCTGGAACAACGTGTTCATGCAGTTCAACCGCACCGCCGATGGCGTGTTGCATCCGTTGCCAGCGCCGTCGGTGGACACCGGCATGGGCCTGGAGCGGATCAGTGCGGTGATGCAGCACGTCAACTCCAACTACGACATCGACCTGTTCAAGAATCTGCTCAAGGCTTCGGCTGAAGCGATCGGCTGCGAAAACGGCGATCAGTCGTCGCTCAAAGTCGTTTCCGACCACATCCGTTCCTGCGGTTTCCTGATCGCCGACGGCGTGCTGCCGTCCAACGAAGGTCGCGGTTACGTGCTGCGCCGGATCATCCGTCGCGCCTGCCGTCACGGCAACAAGCTTGGCGCCAGCGGCAGCTTCTTCTACAAGATCGTCGCGGCGCTGGTCGCCGAAATGGGCGAAGCCTTTCCGGAACTGAAGAAGCAGCAAAGCAACATCGAGCGCGTCCTCAAGGCTGAAGAAGAGCAGTTCTCCAAGACCCTGGAGCACGGCCTGAAAATCCTCGAGCAGGATCTGGCCGAACTCAAAGGCACCGTGGTGCCGGGCGACGTGGTGTTCAAACTCTACGACACCTACGGCTTCCCGATGGACCTGACCGCCGACATCGCCCGCGAACGCGGCCTGACCGTCGACGAAGCCGGTTTCGAGCGTGAGATGGAAGCGCAGCGTGTTCGCGCGCGTTCGGCCAGCTCGTTCGGTCTGGACTACAACACCCTGGTCAAGGTCGACGTGGCCACTGAGTTCACCGGCTATGCCGCCACCCGCGGCTCGGCGAAAATCGTTGCCATCTATAAGGATGGCCAGTCGGTCGACGTGCTGAGCGAAGGTCAGGAAGGCGTGATCGTGCTCAACCAGACGCCGTTCTACGCCGAATCCGGTGGCCAGATCGGCGACTGCGGTTTCATTCAGGCCGGCAGCAGCCGCTTCGACGTGCGCGATACCACCAAGACCGGCGGCGCATTCCTGCACCACGGTGTGCTGGCCTCGGGCAGTCTGACCATCGGCGCACCGGTGGAAACTCACGTCGACGCCGAAGTACGTCACGCCACCGCGCTGAACCACTCGGCTACGCACTTGCTCCACGCCGCGCTGCGTCAGGTGCTGGGCGAGCATGTGCAGCAGAAAGGTTCGTTGGTCGACAGTCAGCGTCTGCGTTTCGACTTCAGCCACTTCGAAGCGATCAAGCCAGAGCAGATCAAGCAGTTGGAAGACATCGTCAACGCCGAGATTCGCAAGAACTCCGCCGTTGAAACCGAAGAAACCGACATCGAAACCGCGAAGAACAAAGGCGCCATGGCGCTGTTCGGCGAGAAGTACGGCGACAGCGTGCGCGTGCTGAGCATGGGCGACTTCTCGGTCGAACTGTGCGGCGGTATCCACGCCAACCGTACCGGCGACATCGGCCTGCTGAAAATCATCAGCGAAGGCGGTGTGGCATCGGGCGTGCGTCGTATCGAGGCAGTCACCGGTGCTGCGGCGCTGGCCTACTTGAACGCGGCGGAAGAACAACTCAAGGAAGCGGCCAGCCTGGTCAAGGGCAGCCGCGACAACCTGATCGACAAGCTCTCGGCGGTACTGGAGCGCAACCGTCTGCTGGAGAAACAACTCGAGCAGTTGCAGGCCAAGGCAGCCAGCGCGGCGGGCGACGATCTGTCGGCCTCGGCGGTGGACGTCAAGGATGTGAAGGTGCTGGCTGCCCGTCTGGACGGTCAGGATGGCAAGGCGCTGCTGGCGCTGGTCGATCAGCTGAAAAACAAACTCGGCCGCGCAGTGATCCTGCTCGGCGGTGTCCATGAGGAAAAGGTCGTACTGGTTGCAGGCGTAACCAAGGACCTGACTGGCCAACTCAAAGCCGGTGATTTGATGAAACAGGCTGCTGCGGCAGTGGGCGGGAAGGGCGGTGGTCGTCCGGACATGGCGCAGGGCGGTGGTGTCGATGCCGCTGCGCTGGATGGCGCACTGGCGCTGACCGTTCCATTCGTCGAGCAGGCTTTATAAGACGGCTCGCCAGGCCCGCAGTCTAGTGGCGGGCCTGGCGACTGTTCGAAAGATTATTGGGCGCCCTTCATGGGCAGAGGCGGCTTTGAAATGGCTTTGATCGTACAGAAATTTGGAGGCACCTCGGTCGGCACTGTCGAGAGAATCGAGCAGGTCGCCGACAAGGTTAAGAAATTCCGCGATGCCGGCGATGACCTGGTGGTTGTGCTGTCTGCAATGAGCGGCGAAACCAACCGTCTGATCGATCTGGCCAAGCAAATCAGTGGCGAGGCGCAACCGGTTCCGCGCGAGCTGGACGTGATCGTCTCCACCGGTGAGCAGGTGACGATTGCCCTGTTGGCCATGGCGCTGATCAAGCGCGGTGTGCCGGCGGTGTCGTACACCGGTAATCAGGTGCGGATCCTGACCGACAGTGCGCACAATAAAGCGCGTATCTTGCAGATTGATGACCAGAAGATTCGCGGTGATCTGAAGGCTGGTCGCGTGGTGGTTGTCGCCGGTTTCCAGGGTGTCGACGAGCACGGCAACATCACCACCCTCGGTCGCGGCGGTTCCGATACCACCGGCGTGGCACTGGCTGCGGCCTTGAAAGCGGATGAATGCCAGATCTACACCGACGTCGACGGTGTCTACACCACCGACCCGCGTGTGGTGCCGGTCGCTCAGCGTCTGGACAAGATCACCTTCGAAGAGATGCTGGAAATGGCCAGCCTCGGTTCCAAGGTCCTGCAGATCCGTGCGGTGGAATTCGCCGGCAAGTACAACGTTCCGCTGCGCGTACTGCACAGCTTCAAGGAGGGTCCGGGCACCCTCATTACTATTGATGAAGAGGAAACCATGGAACAGCCGATCATTTCCGGCATCGCTTTCAACCGCGATGAAGCCAAGCTGACCATCCGTGGCGTGCCAGACACCCCGGGCGTGGCGTTCAAGATTCTCGGCCCGATCAGTGCCGCGAACATCGAAGTCGACATGATCGTGCAGAACGTCGCGCACGATAACACCACCGACTTCACCTTCACCGTGCACCGCAACGACTACCAGGCTGCACAGACCGTGCTGGAAAACACCGCTCGCGAAATCGGTGCCCGTGAAGTGGTTGGCGACACCAAGATCGCCAAGGTCTCGATCGTCGGCGTCGGCATGCGTTCTCACGCAGGCGTGGCCAGCCGCATGTTCGAATCCCTGGCAAAAGAAAGCATCAACATCCAGATGATCTCGACTTCGGAAATCAAGGTTTCCGTAGTGATCGAAGAGAAGTACCTGGAACTGGCCGTGCGCGCGCTGCACACGGCTTTCGAACTGGATGCGCCGGCCCGTCAGGGCGAGTAATCCGCTTCTGTGAAGGGCGCGGTCTGACCGCGCCCTTTATTTTTGAATGGCGCGGGCCCTGAACTGTTCTTTTGCTCGCGCTGGTCAATACTCAGGCATGTAGGGCTACGATCGCTGCGGTTGTAGGTCGGGTGCCTTTTTTTTGCAGACTGTTGTCCCTGAAATGAATGGCGTAAGGAGAAAGGTATGCTGATTCTGACTCGTCGGTGCGCGGAAAGCCTGATTATCGGTGACGGCGAAATCACCGTGACCGTGCTCGGCGTCAAAGGAAACCAGGTGCGTATCGGCGTCAACGCTCCGAAAGAGGTTGCGGTGCACCGTGAGGAAATTTACCTGCGTATAAAGAAAGAGAAGGACGAAGAACCAAGCCATTAATTTTTATCGATTTTTATGTTTGCAAACGGGGAAGAAGCTGGTTAATATACGCCCCGTGTTGCGGAGAGCTGGCCGAGTGGCCGAAGGCGCTCCCCTGCTAAGGGAGTACACCTCAAAAGGGTGTCGGGGGTTCGAATCCCCCGTTCTCCGCCATTATTTGCTTAGTACGTCGTAATCTGGCTTCTTCTGTAAGTTGTTGAAATTACTAGAAAAAGTGTTTGACATAGAGATTAGACGGCCTATAATGCGCGGCAACAAATGCACTCGTAGCTCAGCTGGATAGAGTACTCGGCTACGAACCGAGCGGTCACAGGTTCGAATCCTGTCGAGTGCACCATTTAAGAGTTATTTGCTGTAAGGTGAGTAACTCGGTTTCAGCCAGTTGTGGTCTGGTTTAAAAACACAAAATGCACTCGTAGCTCAGCTGGATAGAGTACTCGGCTACGAACCGAGCGGTCACAGGTTCGAATCCTGTCGAGTGCACCATATACCAAGAAGCCCGCGTTTAACGCGGGCTTTTTGCTGTCCGGGATTTGGCTTTTCCCTTCACGCAGCCTCTTTCATCAAAATCAATTTGAGCACTGCGGCCTCGCTTGAGGTCGTAACGATAGCTCGTGGTCGATGTGCGGGTGTTGATCTTGTCGGGCTTGCCCAGTGCGCTTTCGACGTCCCGCTGACTCATGCCGGCAATCACTCGGCGGTTGATGATCGCTTCGCGCCGCTGTCTGTTGTCGATCAGGTTTCCACATTTATGTTCAGTGCCGCCGACGATGCCCGGTTCGCGTCCGCTGTCTTTCATGCCGGTCACAGCTTCGTGATTGAACTCCGGCATGATTGCGACCCAGCCGGGTGAATACGGGTGGACCTCCTGAATTGAGAGTTGCTCGCCAGTTGCGCAGCTCATCGACGTAAACGTGACGCTGCCGTCAGCAGCCTGGCAGCGATGAAGTGTGGTGGCGTTGGCAGGCGTGATGTGGAGCAGGGCGGTCAGTAGAAAAAGCGCTGGTTTTGCTGGCATTCGATGTCCTCCGTGACGATCTACGCTCAAGGTTAGTCGCTGCTTTTTGCATTGCCGGTGTGTTTTCTTTTCAAGATGAGTCGTCGCATTTGCACGGGTCAGGCAGGCGCTCAGGTTTGTTTCGCAAGCGCTTGTTTCAGCCGTGATTTTTTCAACGTTTTAAACCGTCAGGCGTGTATCATTGCGCCCGTCAGCCCCGCCGGGGCTTATGGAAAACCTCCATGGACTTACCCAGTAGTTGTTCAGTAAACCGTTTCACCAATCATGAATTGACTGATTGATCCTTCCGGCGTGCCCCGCTGCTGGGAGTGGAGTTCGCCTATGTCCGAAATCGAAGTAAAAAAAACACAGGAAAGCCTGCAGGACCGCCTGGCTCAGGTCGTCGAGTTGCTGCAGCGCCAGCGTGTCGTTGAAGACCTGACTCATCGCCAGGAAGGTCCGCACCACGACCGCGTGGAAAACCTGGTTCACCGGCAAAACCTCGTCGAGCTGCAACGCAAGCTCGATGATCTGCACTCCGCCGACGTCGCCTACATTCTCGAAGCCTTGCCGCTGGACGATCGCCTGACGCTCTGGCAACTGGTCAAGGCCGACCGCGACGGCGACATTCTTCTCGAAGTATCCGATTCCGTCCGTGAAACGCTGATCGCCGACATGGACGATCACGAGCTCCTGGCTGCCGCCAAGGACATGGACGCCGACGAACTCGCTGACCTGGCCTCCGAGCTGCCGCGAGACGTTGTCCATGAGCTGATGGAGAGTCTGGATAACCAGCAGCGCGAACGCGTGCGCTCGGCGCTGTCCTATGACGAGGATCAGGTCGGTGCGCTGATGGACTTCGAGATGGTGACGATCCGTGAGGACGTCAGCCTTGAAGTGGTTCTGCGCTATCTGCGTCGCCTCAAAGAGCTGCCCGGTCATACCGATAAATTGTTCGTGGTCGATTACGACGGCGTGCTCAAGGGCGTGCTGCCTATCAAACGTCTGCTGGTCAACGATCCGGAGAAGCAGGTCGCGGAAGTGATGGCCAGCGATCCGGTGAGCTTCCACCCGGACGAAGATGCCTACGACGCTGCTCAGGCGTTCGAGCGTTACGACTTGATCTCGGCGCCGGTGGTCGACAAGAACGGCAAGCTGATCGGCCGTCTGACCATCGATGAAATGGTCGACCTGATCCGTGAGGAAAGCGAAAGCGAAGTCCTCAACATGGCCGGTCTGCGCGAAGAGGAAGATATCTTCGCCTCGGTGTGGAAATCCCTGCGTAACCGTTGGGCGTGGCTGGCGGTGAACCTGATCACTGCATTTGTGGCATCGCGGGTGATCGGTCTGTTCGAAGGTTCGATCGAGAAATTGGTGGCACTGGCGGCGCTCATGCCGATCGTGGCGGGTATCGGTGGCAACTCCGGTAACCAGACCATCACCATGATCGTGCGCGCCATGGCGCTGGATCAGGTCAGCACCGGCAACACTTCGCGCTTGATGCGCAAAGAGCTGGCGGTCGGTTTGATCAACGGTCTGGTCTGGGGCGGGGTGATCGGTGTGGTCGCGTACATGCTCTACGGCAGTTGGTCACTCGGCGTGGTAATGACGGCGGCGATGACGCTCAACCTGTTGCTGGCGGCGTTGATGGGGGTGTTGATCCCGATGACGCTGGCCAAGATGGGCCGCGATCCGGCGATGGGCGCCAGTGTGATGATCACCGCAATGACCGACAGCGGTGGCTTCTTCATCTTCCTCGGCCTGGCGACAATCTTCCTGCTCTGATCAGTTGCAATGAAAGGCCCGTCAAATTGACGGGCTTTTTTGTGCCTGCCACACTCAATTGCCAAGCGGCCATCTGTCATATCGCGGGCAAAAAAAAGCCAGCAATCATGCTGGCTTCAATATGTTCGGTATAACTCAGGACGCGTCTGCGGCCATTTCAGCGTCGTGTGCGATCAGCGACACCAGGGCGTTCTGCTGACGGTGCGACAGCTGACGGAAGCGTTGCAACAGCTCGCGCTCGTGCAGCGACAGCTCCGGGCTGTCCAGGCGCATGCTCAGCTCTTCGCCCAGTGCGCCTTCCTGAATAAGACTCTGCTCAAGGCGCGCAATGATCTCGGAGTTCATGCTGCGATGATGATTGCGAGCCACTTCGGCAATGCGTTCACGCATTCCGTCTGGCAGACGTACGACAAACTTGTCAGCCGTACGGCTGGAATAAATTGCCTGTTTCAATGGGCGCATATATTTAACCGGTTAGTTCAGGGGAGCGGTTCTCGGGATTGGCCGCAGGATGTGTGGTAGGACAAGCATCCGGACCAATTGGTTCAACCTGAATTGTTAAGAGGCCGGCATCATGCCTCAAAATTGCCAGATCATTGGCGTCAATTCTGTGACAAATATTGAGCCGGGTAAAGGCGTAATGCCAGCACCAGTTGTCAGAAATGCGGACTGGTTGGAAAACTTTCCATCCTTCCGTATCGCTGCCCGCTTTCGCATGCACATCTGTTGATGTCCGAAGACCTTAGAACGTGCATGCTATGCGGCTCGCTATTCTTGATCCCTATGTGTACAGGATAGTGGCAATTTGCCGATTTACTAGAGGCAGGACCCGTCGGAGGGCGTTTTCGGGATGGATGGCAAGCTTTTTTACCTGATGGGGCCGTCCGGTTCGGGCAAGGACAGCCTGATCGAAGCAGCGCGTGAGCCACTGCGTGAGTTGAACTGTGAAGTGATGCGCCGGGTGATTACCCGATCGGCGGAGTCAGTCGGCGAAGATGCAATCGGCGTGACGCCTGAAGAGTTCGACCGGCGACAGCACGCTGGCGCTTTTTCCTTAGCCTGGCAAGCCAACGGCCTCTCTTACGGCATTCCAAGGGAAATGGATGAATGGTTGCAAGCGGGCCGGCACGTATTGGTTAACGGGTCGAGAGCGAACCTGCGTCAAGCAATGGAGAAATATCCAACGCTGGTGCCGGTTCTGCTGACAGTCAACGATGAGGTCCTGCGTAAGCGCCTGCTCAAGCGTGGCCGGGAAACCCCTGAGCAAATCGACGCAAGACTCGCGCGCAACGCACTGTTCAAAGACCGCAGATCCAGCGACAGCCCCGTTCATCAGATCGAAAATTCTGTTGATCTTGCTGAAGCTGTCTCTGCATTACTTGAGCTGATCCGGCTCAACGCAGAACCGGATCAAACTTGATCTTGCGCCCTGCAATCAGCGCCAGCACAAACAGCACCGCAAACACGCCACAGCCAACCAGAGGCAAGGTGACTTCCGTCTCCTCGAACAGCGCCAGATGGGTAACGCCACTCAGTAAAGCGAGGATCAGAAATCCCGTCGCTGATTTGGACATGTTGTACTCCTGAAGATATTTCAAAAAACCAGACGTTCGGTGGTCGGCGCCGAGGCTAGCTCAGGCTCGCTGACCATTTGCGTAGAGGCATCGCTGCGATCACTCAGCACCGCCCACTGCGGCGCTTTCTGCACCTGCAAGTAATGCGGCATGCGCTGCGCCACTGGCTGCTCGATGTCCGCCTTGGGAAAAAAATGCGATCCGAGCAAGAAGGCCAATGCCGCTACGTTTGCAAGCAAGAGGGTGCTGTTCATGGCACGACGCTCCAAATTGTTCTTTTTGATAGAACAGCCATAGCAGTCGCCGTGCCAACAGTGTAACGGCTGATAAGTCCTTTAAAAACAAGGGTTTGGTAAGGTTTTTCGGGCGGCACTGATTGCAAACTGCAATGACCGCTTTTTCGCGTAGTGCAAATTGCCCGGTAAAAGTTCCCGCAATCTTGCACGGCGCCTGCCTACACTTAAAAAGCCCTACGGACGACATGACAAAACAGGGGCCGGCCGTTAACATGCACGCCGTCTGTCGCCCCGCGTACAGCCCGCTTCAATCAGTGTCTCAGTAGCTCAATTGGATAGAGCATCCCCCTCCTAAGGGGAAGGTTGCAGGTTCGAACCCCGCCTGGGACACCACTTCTTGAAAACGAAAAGCCCCGTCGCATTTATCCATTGCGACGGGGCTTTTTGGTTTGGTCGACGAACAGGCGTTTTGCACTGTTACAAACTCCGGGGTCCCACCTCTGCCGTTGCATCGGGGCATTTGCGCCGGTGCTGACTGACGATCAGTCGCCGTTCAGTTCGACTTTGCCGAGAGTGCTGCTGACGTCGGTGACATGCCGACGGCCGTGGACTTCGTAAGTAGTCCCGCTCGCCTCGACGCCCGGCTTGCGCACGGCCAGTTGAGCGAATAACCCCGTCTTTTCGCTGTAACTGCCGAACCAGTCAATCAGCGCTCCGATGTAGCATTCGCCGCCGATCATTACCGGCAAATCAGCGATCTTTTCGATGGTGTAGTGCCCTGGACCGTAGCTGTAGTAATCGTCGTCTCCGGCACCCGTGGGAGGAATAGGGCAAAGGGGCGCGTTAGCGGTTGATTCCGATGCGACTTTCATTGCCTGGGTGATGGCGTGTTCGAGTGCCCCGTGCAGATCCGCGTCAAGCTCGTAGGTGCTGGTGCCATCCTCTTTATGTTGAGTCGTGGGCACCTGCAGGGCGTAACTGTAACGCACGGACACCGTCGGCACCTGACGGTTGACCTTCAGCGGATTGAGCAGATACAGGTTGTCGACACCGTAGGCGCCGTTTCGGTAGGCGGCATAGATTCTGTCGTGAAGCTTGATCCAGCTGATTGTCTGATTGGCGCCACGGTCGTTGGTGTAGAACAGCGAGCTTTCCGGCTCGACCGATCTTTTGACGAACCGCTCGCCCGTGCGGCGCCAGGTTTCCACGTAGGTGAACAAGCCGGTGCCGCCTGAGTATGTGTCGACGATAAGGTCGCGCTGGCCATCATTGTCCAGATCCAGCAGTGCGTAGGAAGACCGTCCGGTCTCGGCGGCGCCGTCGATGCTTGAGGCGTTCAATGCTTTCCATTCGTCCTCGCTCACGCCTTTGGGACGCGACTTGGGGAAGTTGGTTTGCTCGCCATAACTGTCATCGACTGGATCGCCTGCGAACGATGTCTCGGATGAATCGACAGCCCACGCGGCCAAGGCACGTTCCAGCGCAAATTCCGCGTGGTTTTTGCTCTCGGCAAGGATGCTTTCCTGCAGATCGCTCATCGCCTGCAGATCCACGGCGTCCGGCTGCCACATTGCGGCTTGCGTCCACTGTGCCTCTAATGCTTGCAGGCGCTGCCGGTAGCTGCCATCCAAACAAGCGACATCGTCCGCGCAGGCGTTGCGGGTTTTCAGCCAGGCGCGCTGGGTGCGCTTGAGCTCAGGTTGCGTCGCTGTGGCAGTTGTCAGCAGTTGGCGATACAGCGTGCCCATCTGCGCGTCTAGCTCATACAGCGATTTATTCGCGCAAATCATGTTTTCCACGTCGTTCGACGCTTTTTTGCAATCCATCGCCGCCGCTGTCGCTTGCTGGATAAAGACAAGCAAACACGCTGACAGGATGTAGCGTCCCTTGATGTACACGATTCAGTCCTTATGCAAATCCTTGAGCAGGCGCGCAGAGTAATAATCCAGGCAACATTCTTGAAGCACCACCCTCAGGCCCGGGCATTTTTGGCCGATAACCCGAACGGTGAGTTCAGACTCCAGCGAAATCGCTTGATGGCGCATGGCCTCCGGCTATCATCTGCGCGCCTGAAATCGCCTCGGTTCGTTTTCTTCAATTGCCTGGAAATCTTCGATGTCGTCGTATCACCAAAAAAGCTTTCTGATCGTCGATGATTTTTCCGATTTCCGCAGTTCCGTGCGTTCGATGTTGCGTGAGCTCGGCGTCAAGGATGTCGATACTGCCGACACTGGCGAGCAGGCGCTGAAGATGTGTTCGCAGAAGTCCTACGATTTCATTCTTCAGGACTTCCACCTCGGCGACGGCAAGAAGAACGGCCAGCAGGTGCTCGAAGACCTGATGTCGGAAAAGCTCATCAGCCACGAAGCCGTTTTCGTCATGGTCACCGCTGAGACCAGTCAGGCGATGGTGCTCAGTGCGCTGGAGCACGAGCCGGATGCGTACCTGACCAAGCCGTTCAACCGTTCCGGGCTGGCCCAGCGCCTTGAGCGTCTGGAGCAACGCAAGACTTTGCTCAAACCGATTCTTCAGGCCCTTGATCGCGGTAAGCCGGTCGAGGTGCTCAATGCCTGTATTGCCCTGTGCAAGCAGGACATCCGCTATTCGCCGCTGTGCCTGCGTTACCGCGCCGATGCGCTGCGCGACATGAATCAGAACGAAGCGCTGGAGCGACTCTACGACGGCATCATTGCCGACCGGCCGTTGCCGTGGGCCTTCGCTGGATTGGGCAAGTTGCTGTTCAAGCGCGGGCAGGTCTCGCAGGCCAAAGAGGTCTATGAAAAGGCCTTGAAAGTGTTCCCGATGATGCCGGCGCTTTATGACGGCATGGCCGATGTGCTGGTGGCCGAAGGCGACAGCAAAGGCGCGCAGCGGGTGCTCGAAGAAGCGATCCGTCTGTCGCCGCTGGCGGTGCGCCGCCAGGCGCTGCTCGGCAAATTGGCCATGGCCAACGAAGATTTCGAAACCGCCTCGCGTGCTTATCGTCAGGCCGTGGCGCAGGGCGCGCAGTCGCGTTTCAAGGACCCGGAAAGCAATCTCGGCCTGGCGCACGCGCTGATCAGCAAGGGTAGCGATCGCGGGCTCGACACGCGTACGCGACTGGAGATCAACACCACCCTCAGCGCTGTGGCCAAAGAAAACCCGAGCGACCCCGGTCTGCAGATTCGCGCGCGTTTGATGAAAGCCACCAGCCTGTTGCTCAACGACGCCGAAACCGCCGACAAGCTCACCGAACAGGCGCTGATGCGCCTCGATGGCATGGAGCAATTCATGAGTCCCGAGGCGGCGTTGCTGGTGGCCAAGCAGTTGCAGATGCTCGGTCAGGCCGAGGCGGGCACTTCGATGCTCAAGAGTTGCGCGGAGATCTACGGTGATGACCCGGCGGTGATGAAAGACATCGCCAAGCTCACCGACGATCCGACGATTCTCAGTTCGAGCAACGCTGCGGCCGATCTCAACCGTCAGGGCGTGCGGGTGTACAAGACCGGCAATCTGGTCGAGGCCCGCGAAGTGTTCCGCAAGGCGCTCAAGCTGCAACCGAAAAACATCAGTATCGCGCTGAACCTGGCCCAGTCGCTGCTGCACGGCACCGACACCAGTGTGCCGTCGGCGGAGCTGGAAGAATGTCGGGCCTGCCTGAAACTGGTGGGCCTGATGCCCGACACCGACGCGCGGTTTGCGCGTTATCAGAAGCTGAAAAGCAAGGCGTTTGGCGAATGAACTCAATAGATCCGGCGCTGGATTTTTCCACGGTGATTGCCTCCACCGTTCACGACATGAAGAACTCTCTGGCCATGCTGATGCAGGCGCACAGCCAATGGCTGGCGCGTCTGCCGAAAGAGCTGCGCGACGGCTCGGAGCAGGGCGTGATCGACTTCGAGTTCGCCCACCTCAACGGCATGCTCGTGCAGTTGCTGGGGCTGTACAAACTTGGCGTGAATCAGTTGCCGCTGCAGCCGGCGTATCACGAACTCGACGATTTCATCGAGGCGCAACTGGCCGCGCATCAGGAAGTGTTTGCCAGTCGCGGCATCATCGCCACTTATGAAGTCGACCCGTTGAGCCCGCTGGGTTTCTTCGATCGCGAGCTGATCGCCTCGGTGCTCGGCAACTGCATCAACAATGCGATTCGCTACGCCCGCGAGTCGTTGCTGATTACTGTCAGCGACGAAGCCGGGCAACTGGTGTTGAGCATCAACGACGATGGCGACGGCTATCCGGCAGAGATGCTCGAGCGTCAGGCCGATTATGTGCAGGGCATCAATCACAGCAGCGGCAGCACCGGCCTCGGTCTGTATTTCGCCAATCGCATCGCCGCGCTGCATCAGCGCAACGGCGTGGAAGGGCGCACCGAAATCAGCAATGGCGGGCCGTTGGGCGGAGGAGTGTTCAGCCTCTACTTGCCCTGAGGTCTGGTGTTGGAGCTGCCGAAGGCTGCGATCTTTTGATTTTAAAAAGCAAGATCAAAAGATCGCAGCCTCGTTGCACTCGTCAGCTCCTACGGCTCCTGCACAAGATCGGGATTTTTGTGGGCGCTGCTTGATATTCCGAACAGCCGCAGCCTATTTTGTCCGGGTCGCCGTTCGCGGCTCGCACAACAACAAGGATTGCGTCATGACAACCGATGGCCAGGGTTCACTCGCGCAGCGATTGACCGGCATTGATGAGATTGAATGTGTCACCCCGGATCTGAACGGTGTGCCACGGGGCAAGGTGATGACCGCCGAGGGTTTCCTCGAGGGGCGGCGTTTGCAGTTGGCGCGGGGTGTGCTGCTGCAATGCATCATGGGCGGCTATCCGCCGGCGCGGTTCTACGGCAGCGATGACGGCGATCTGGCGCTGGTTGCCGATCCTGCGCAGATTCACCGTTTGCCCTGGAGCGACGAGCCGCGCGCCATTGCGATTTGCGACGCCGACGAACTGAGCGGGGGGAGCTCAAGTCTCTCGACCCGTGGCCAGCTCAAAGCGGTCATCGCCCGTTACGCCGTGCACGGTCTGGCGCCGGTGGTGGCGACCGAACTGGAATTTTTTGTCTTCGCACCGAACACCGATCCGACTCAGCCGTTCCGTCCGCCGGTGGGCCTCGACGGCCGCCGCGAGGATGGCCAGTCGGCCTTCAGCGTCAGTTCCAACAACGGCCTGCGGCCGTTCTTCAGCGAAGTGTATAAATGCATGGCCGCCCTCGGCCTGCCGCGCGACACGTTCATGCATGAAATGGGCGTCAGCCAGTTCGAGATCAATCTGCTGCACGGCGATCCGCTGCTGCTGGCCGATCAGACGTTCCTGTTCAAGCATCTGCTCAAGGAGGTCGCGCTCAAGCATGGCCTGAGCGTGGTGTGCATGGCCAAACCGCTGGCGCACACGCCGGGCAGTTCGATGCATATTCACCAGAGCATCGTTGAGATCGGCAGCGGCAAGAATGTCTTCACTGACTCGAACGGCGAGCCGACGTCGATGTTCCGCCACTTCATCGGCGGGCAACAGGCAGGCCTCGCCGATTTCACCGCACTGTTTGCGCCCAACGTGAATTCCTATCAGCGCCTGTGTCATCCGTACGCGTCGCCGAACAATGCCTGCTGGTCCCATGACAATCGCGCCGCCGGCTTGCGTATTCCCGCCAGCTCGCCAGCCGCACGTCGGGTCGAAAACCGCTTGCCGGGCGCCGACGCCAATCCGTATCTGGCGATCGCCGCCAGTCTGGCCGCGGGTTTGCACGGCATCGAACAGGAGCTGGAGCCGAGCGCGGCGATCCAGGGTGAATTCGCCGTGCCGGATAATCTGGCCTTGCCGTGTACCTTGCACGCCGCGCTTGAGCGTCTGAAACGTAGCCAGTTGGCGAGGGAACTGTTCGGGTCGGAGTTCATCGAAGGCTACATCGCTTCGAAGACCATGGAGTTGACCAGCTTCTTTGATGAAATCACTCCCTGGGAGCGCCGTGTACTGGCCGCCCAGGCCTGACGTATCGCTGCTGCCGGGCTGTCGATCTGACCGCCCGGTATTTACTGCAAGGAGCCGCTCGGAACGCCGATGCGCCAAATCTGGAAATCCTTTCGAGCGCTGTATTTTGCCTCGCTGATGATGTTGATCGGCTCAGGCCTTCTTTCTACTTATCTGGCTTTGCGTCTGGCCGCCGACAATGTCGACGGGCTGTGGGTCGGTGCGCTGATGGCGGCCAACTATTTCGGTCTGGTGCTGGGCGGCAAGATCGGCCATCGCCTGATCGCCCGGGTCGGGCATATCCGTGCCTACTCGGCGTGTGCGGGGATCGTCGGCGCGGCGGTGCTCGGCCATGGTCTGGTGGACTGGCTGCCGGCGTGGCTGGTGCTGCGGACGATCGTCGGTCTGGGCATGATGTGTCAGTACATGGTCATCGAGAGCTGGCTCAACGAGCAGGCCGATGCCAATCAGCGTGGCCTGGTGTTCAGCGGTTACATGATCGCTTCGTATCTGGGCCTGGTGCTGGGCCAGCTGATTCTGGTCATGCATCCCGGCCTCGGGCTGGAACTGCTGATGCTGGTGGCGCTGTGCTTTGCCCTGTGCCTGGTGCCCGTGACGCTGACTCGACGGATTCACCCGGCGCCCCTGCATCCGGCGCCGATGGAGCCGCGCTTCTTTATCAAACGGGTGCCGCAATCGCTGAGCACGGTGCTCGGCGCCGGTCTGATCATTGGTTCGTTCTACGGTCTGGCGCCGCTGTATGCCTCGCAACAGGGGCTGACGACCGAGCAGGTCGGTCTGTTCATGGGTAGCTGTATTTTTGCCGGCTTGCTGGTGCAGTGGCCGTTGGGCTGGTTGTCCGACCGTTATGACCGCGCGCTGCTGATCCGCTGCTTTGCCGGGTTTCTGGCGGTGGCGGCGTTGCCGTTGGCGATCATGCCGCAGGTGCCACTGGAGGTGCTGTTCGTCGTCGGCTTCTTCTGTTCGCTGGTGCAGTTCTGCCTGTATCCGCTGGCGGTGGCGTTTTCCAACGACCACGTCGAAGGCGATCGCCGGGTGTCGCTGACCGCGATGTTGCTGGTGACCTATGGCGTCGGCGCGAGCATCGGGCCGCTGCTCGCGGGTGTGCTGATGAAGTTTCTCGGCAGTCAGAGCCTGTATGCGTTCTTCAGTTTCTTCGCGCTGGTGCTGGTCTGGCGGATTCGTCCGAAAGCAGTGACCAACCTGCATCAGGTCGACGACGCACCGCTGCATCACGTGGCAATGCCGGACAGCATGTCGAGTTCGCCGCTGGTGGCGGCGCTCGATCCGCGTGTCGATGAGCAGGTGGTGCAGGAGCAGATGGTGCAGGATCCGGCGCCGGTCACTCCTGAGCCTGAGCCCGAAGTGCAGCCGGATGCAGTCGTTGAAACCGAGCAGGACAGCGGCGATGACGACAAGCCTGCGCCGGATATCAGTGGTGGCAGGCCCTGAGCCGAAGATAAACACCGGCGCATAAAAAAGGGCAGTCCCGCACAGGACTGCCCTTTTTATTTGTCGCTGCGACTCAGAGATCGTCTTTGTCGAAACGCCGTGCTTCACGCTGCAACTGATAAACGAAACGCTCGACGTTGCGCGCAGCCTGGCCACTGATGTTGTGGAAGCGCAGACCGGCGAAGGTGATGTTGAGTTTTTCTTCGAAGTGCAGGTAGCGCAGCTCGACCGATGTTGGCTGATTGCCGAACAGCGGCGGGGCGATCAGGCGGTCGTAGACCTGGCCCAGTTGCAGGCGGTCAGTGATGTCGCCTTCGAAGCGGAATTTGCAGCCAGTGGCGGAGATATCCAGCAGCTTGCCGTGCAGAGGAACCTTGAGCTTTTCGCCGCCCAGTTCAACGCTGACCAGGTCGGTGAGTTTCAACGCAGCGCGGAAGGCGTTGCGGCGCTGGTGGTAGACCACTTCGCTCGGCAGGTCGCCGGTGTAGAAACGGTCGCCGTCGGATTCTTCGATGTTCAGTGTGCCGTTGCATTCCCAGGCGATGCGCACGCCGTCATGAAAGCCTTCGACCTTGAACGGCTCGCCAGCCTGGAGGAAGCGTTCGCCATCGCGCGGGATCATTTCGTCCAGGGCGATCGTCGCGGTTTCGCGGTCGACCTTGATCAGGTAGCTCTGAAAACGCTGGCTGCGTTCATGGAAGGTGATGATCAGCGGATCGTGGCTGTCTTGCAGCTGGCGCAGGTTGCTGGAGATTTCCAGTGGCGTGGTGAGCACCTTCGGAGGCTGCGGAGCATCATCCGCGCTTAGGGTGTTGGACACGGTTCTTCAATCTCCAGACAAAATAAGACGACTGGCCAGTATTTTGCCAGCATGTTGCGCAGGTGGATAGTGCAGGGTCAGCGAATGGCTCATGCCTGGCTGAGCGTTCGCGGCTTGACCGGTTTGGCAAAGGTCCCGCTGGCGTCGTAAAGCGCTGGCGGCTCACCGCCGGTGAGGATCTTCAGCTGATTGGCCGTGGTCGCCTGCTGGATCTGGATCGACTGGCCATTCTTGACGTTGGCAGCCTGGCACTGGGCGATCAGCGCGGTCAGGGCATCGCCCTGGGTCAGCAACTGGTCGCCAATGCTCGACTGGCTGGCCAGTTGCTCAAGACCTGTGCGATCGGTCGGCAGGTTGAGGCTGGCGAGGATTTCGCTGCGCTTGCGGCCATGCTGCTCGAGCAGAATGATCAACGCTTGCTTGGTCGCCAGAATTTCTTCCAGCAACGGCATGTCACGACCATGCAAAGCGAGGGATTCGGTTTGCAATAACTCCAGCAATTGTTGCGCTGGAGCAAAGTCGTCGTTGATCAGTTGCAATAAGTTAGTGTCGTGCATGGCTGGCCTTGGGGTTTAAGCGTCCAAAAGCCTGGCGCCGGCAAAAGCCTAGCGCTGGGCTTCGAAGTTGAGCAGTTTGCTGGCTACACGGTTGCTGTCGACTTTATAGCTGCCATCGGCAATCGCGGCTTTCAACTCGGCCACACGGGCTTTGTCGACAGCAGGCTGATCGCGCAGCTTGTCAGTGACCTTCTGCAACTGTTGAGCCTCATTGCTGAGGTGTACCGACTCCCCGCTTTTGGCGACATTGGCCTGTTCGGCCTGGGTATTCAGCGGCGCGGAGGGGCTGTTTTCAGCGCTTTCCTTGGCGTTGCTGGTACGTGTGCTGCCGGTTAGTGACGAGGAACTGTTCAATCGGTTGAAATCGATAACCATGATAAAAAACCTCTGGGAATTTGGACGCTTGCCATGTTTTCGGCTATCCCCTGAAAAACTTTAGGCCCAATCAACCATAAGCTTGCATGCGCCGTTGCGAGTCTTGCTGCGGCACAGTTTAGGGAAGCGACGGGATCGGCGCCAGTTTTCTCCACAGGGCTTTTACATGGCCACTTCGACCTGTCCCGGCGCAATCACCTGCGCCTTGATAACTCTTTGAGAATTAAGGTTTTTTACTCGAATCTGTTCTTTCATGCCGCCATTGGAGAGCGCTTCCCCCGGCATGCGTACGGCAAGGGTGCCGCTGCGGGCAGTGATCACCACCTGGTCACCCTTACGGACCACTTCGGCCTGTTCCAGATGCACCAGAGTTATGACCTGATCGGCGACCGTTGGTCGGGTAAGTTTCTGCCCGATCGCTTCGTCGACCGAGGTCAGGAAACCCTGGTTGATCGTGCTGACGTCGCGCTCGCGCAAGGTCACATCCTGCGGCTCGATAATGCCGGCGCGTTTCAGCGGACGAGTGGTCGTCACGATCTCGCGAAACAGGCGGACTTGAGCGGGTACGAACACCGTCCAGGGCGAACTGCCTTCGCAGCGAACCTTCACCGTGACGCGGCCCAGCGGGCGTGCCGGGCTCTCCAGCGTGGCTGTCAATTCCTTGTCGCACATGGGCATGCGCATGCGCGGGTCGAGCTGGTTGACTTCGATTTCGTAGCGGCCTTCGGTTTGACTGGAAGCCAAATAGTCTTCTACGGTGAATTCAAGAAAGCCCTGAGTCACGCCGATAAGCATATCAGGCAAGGTAACCGCATCTGCATGGGCAGGACTGCCAGCAAGCAAGCAGCAAACGGCGGACACCGCGCAAAGCCCTTTGCGAAGGGAAGATGTCAGGCGTCGGGAAAATGTCGTTTGAGCGTTCATACGAGTTAAAAAGCAAGCGCCGTGCCGTTTAGCAATGAATGTGCGTCGCAACAACACTTGGCGTTGGTGTAGGAGTCTGGGCATGGCTGGTGTAATGGATTCGGTGAACCAGCGCACGCAACTGGTAGGGCAGAATCGCCTCGAGCTGCTGTTGTTCCGTCTCGACGGGCCGCAGCTCTATGGGATCAACGTGTTCAAGGTACGGGAAGTGTTGCAATGCCCGTCGCTGACGTTGATGCCCAAATCCAGTCCTGTCGTGTGCGGGGTAGCGAATATACGGGGAGCGACCATTCCGATCCTGGATCTGGCAATGGCAACGGGCTCCGGTGCGTTGAAAGACAAGAACAGTCCGTTCGTGATCATCACGGAGTACAACACCAAGACCCAGGGTTTCCTGGTCCGCTCGGTGGAGCGCATCGTCAACATGAACTGGGAAGAGATCCATCCGCCACCCAAGGGCACCGGTCGCGATCACTACCTGACCGCTGTGACGCGGGTCGACAATCAGTTGGTCGAAATCATCGACGTCGAGAAGGTGCTGGCCGAGGTGGCGCCGACGCCGGAAGCGATTTCGGTGGGCGTGGTCGATGTCGAGACGCAGACCAAGGCGTTGTCGCTGCGGGTACTGACGGTCGATGACTCGTCGGTGGCGCGCAAGCAGGTCACGCGTTGCCTGCAGACCATCGGTGTCGAAGTGGTGGCGCTGAACGACGGCAAGCAGGCGCTGGATTACCTGCGCAAGCTGGTCGACGAGGGCAAGAAGCCGGAAGAAGAGTTCCTGATGATGATTTCCGACATCGAGATGCCGGAGATGGACGGGTACACCCTGACGGCGGAAATCCGCGGCGACGCACGCATGCAAAAGCTCCATATCATCCTGCATACTTCGTTGTCGGGGGTATTCAATCAGGCGATGGTGAAGAAAGTCGGTGCTGATGACTTTCTGGCCAAATTCCGTCCTGATGACCTCGCATCCCGGGTAGTCGACCGGATCAAAGCAGCAGATATCAGCTAGGGACCTTCTGTCCCTGGCGGTCAACACGATTTAAGAGGCGGCATCATTGTCTACGGGTAATTTGGATTTCGAACAGTTCCGGGTCTTCCTGGAAAAAGCCTGTGGCATTCTGCTCGGTGAAAACAAGCAGTATCTGGTCTCGAGCCGTCTCAACAAACTGATGGAGCAGCAAGGCATCAAGTCCCTGGGTGAGCTGGTACAGCGCATCCAGACCCAGCCGCGCAGCGGTTTGCGCGAGCAGGTGGTCGATGCCATGACGACCAACGAAACCCTGTGGTTTCGCGACACCTATCCGTTTGAAGTCTTGAAGAACAAGGTACTGCCGGAAGCGATCAAGGCCAGCCCCAACCAGCGTCTGCGGATCTGGTCGGCGGCCTGCTCGTCGGGACAGGAACCGTACTCGCTGTCGATGTCGATCGACGAGTTCGAGCGCAGCAACCTGGGTCAGTTGAAGATGGGTGTGCAGATCGTTGCCACCGATCTGTCGGGCCTGATGCTCAACAACTGCAAGACCGGCGAGTACGACAGCCTGGCGATCGGTCGCGGTCTGTCGCCGGAACGCCTGCAACGCTACTTCGACCCGAAAGGGCCGGGGCGCTGGGTGGTCAAGGCGCCGATCAAGAGCCGGGTGGAATTCCGCTCGTTCAACCTGCTCGACAGCTACGCGGCGCTGGGCAAGTTCGACATCGTGTTCTGCCGCAACGTGCTGATCTACTTCTCTGCCGAAGTGAAGAAGGACATCCTGTTGCGCATTCACAGCACGTTGAAGCCGGGCGGGTATCTGTTCCTTGGCGCTTCGGAAGCGCTGAACGGATTGCCGGATCATTACCAGATGGTTCAGTGCAGCCCGGGGATTATCTACAAGGCGAAATAAGCGGTTTGCGCTGATACAAAAACGGGAGGCCCGCAAAGGCCTCCTTTTTTTATGCCCGAATTATTTTCCACGAATCCCCTGTGGGAGCGAGCCTGCTCGCGAAAGCGGTCTGTCCATAAGACAGTTGGCGCCTGACACGCCGCCTTCGCGAGCAGGCTCGCTCCCACAGGGATCTGCGCTGACCTGGCAACGACGGCAAGCGGCAGAAAAGCGGCATCCGGCGGTAACCGGTTGCCGCTTTTCTGGCATTGCCGCTTAGCCTGTTCGGCACAAAGCCCCGGAATACGGGGCTTTGATCATTTGGCACGGCGCTTGCTAAAGCTCAAGTACGAAAAACCGGTCACCTGAAGGTTCCCGACATGAGCATCAGCTTCGACAAAGCGCTGGGCATTCACGAAAAGGCATTGGGCTTCCGCGCCCAGCGTGCCGAAGTGCTGGCCAACAACATCGCCAACGCCGACACCCCGAACTACAAAGCGCGGGATCTGGATTTCTCCAAAGTGCTCGAAGCACAGACCGAGAAGACCAAGACCGGCGGCCACTTTGCCCTGAACATGACCAACAGCCGGCACATCGAGGCTGAAGGGCTGGGCAACGGCGACGAGTCGCTGATGTATCGCACGCCGATGCAGCCTTCGATCGACCAGAACACCGTCGACGCTCAACTGGAACAGTCGAACTACGCGGAAAACGCTGTCGGCTTCCAGGCCAGCTTCACCTTGCTCAACAGCAAATTCAAAGGGCTGGTGTCAGCCCTGCGCGGAGAATAATCCATGTCCCTGTCCAGCGTTTTCAACATTGCCGGCAGCGGCATGAGCGCGCAGACCACGCGTCTGAACACCGTGGCTTCGAACATCGCCAACGCCGAAACCGTTTCGTCGAGCATCGACCAGACCTACCGCGCCCGTCATCCGGTGTTCGCCACCATGTTCCAGGGCGGCCAGGCCGGCGGCAGCAATTCGCTGTTCCAGAACCAGGACGCGGCCGGGCAGGGCGTGCAGGTGCTTGGCGTCGTCGAAGACCAGAGCAACCTCGAAGCGCGCTACGAGCCGAACCATCCGGCCGCCGACGCCAAGGGCTACGTCTACTACCCGAACGTCAACGTGGTGGAAGAAATGGCTGACATGATTTCCGCGAGCCGCTCGTTCCAGACCAACGCGGAAATGATGAACACCGCCAAAACCATGATGCAGAAGGTACTGACCCTCGGTCAGTAATAAGGGGCGACTGCCATGAGCGTTACGGATACCACCAGCAGCCTGAGCATGAACGACATCCTGGCCAACTCGTCGAAGAAGGCCAGCAGCACGACGTCGGGCGGCATCGCTTCGGCGACCAACAGTGCCACCGGCGGCCAGGCGCTGGGCAAGGATGCTTTCCTGCAATTGCTGGTCACCCAGCTGAAAAACCAGAATCCGCTCGACCCGCAGGACAACAGCGCCTTCGTCGCGCAGTTGGCGCAGTTCAGCAGCCTTGAAGGCATCACCACGCTGAACTCCACTGTCAGTGGCCTTGCCGGCAACTACAACTCGTCGCAGGCGCTGCAAGCGTCGTCGCTGGTCGGTCGCAACGTGATCGTGCAGACCAACACCGCCCAGCTCGATGACCCGAGCAAAGGCCTGACCGGTTCGGTCACCGTGCCTTCGTCGATTGCCGGCGGCACCGTGACGATCACCGACAAGGACGGCAAAACCGTGCGCACCATCGACCTGGGCAGCCGCGCTGCCGGCGATGCCAGCTTCACTTGGGACGGCAAGGACACCGCCGGCACCGTGGTTCCGGTCGGCACTTACACGTTCAAGGCCAACGCACCGATCAACGGCACCGCGACCGACCTGGCGACCTACCTGCCGGCGACCGTCAACAGCGTGACGATCAGCCAGACCGGTGGCGAGCTGATGCTCAACCTGGCCGGCAAGGGCACCGTTGCCCTGTCCAAAGTACAAACCATTGGTATATAGAGCCGACTAACCCGGCACGAAGGAGTGGAACATGTCTTTTAACATCGGCCTTAGCGGTCTCTATGCCGCCAACAAACAACTCGACGTCACCGGCAACAACATCGCCAACGTCGCCACCGCCGGTTTCAAATCCTCGCGCGCAGAATTCGAAGACGTCTATTCGTCGACTCGTCTGGGCAGCGGCAGCAAAGTGATCGGCAACGGCGTGCGCCTGGCCAACGTTTCCCAGCAGTTCACCCAGGGTGACATCAACAACACTGGCAACGTGCTGGACATGGGCATCAACGGTTCCGGCTTCTTCACCATGAGCAACAACGGCTCGATCTCGTACACCCGTGCCGGTACGTTCAAGGTCGACAACGCCGGTTACATCACCAACACCGACTACACCTCGCGTCTGCAGGGTTACGGTGTGGATGCCAACGGCAAGATCATCAACGGCGTGTTGACTGACCTTAAGATCGACACCTCGAACCTGGCGCCGAAGTCGTCTTCTGCGGTGACCTCGAGCATCAACCTCAATTCGTCTTCGCCAGTGATCGTCGATACCGGCGCCAGCGCCGTGACGTTCGACCCGTCGAAGCCGGAAACGTACACCAAGTCGTTCAGCACGCCGATCTATGACACCCAGGGCAACGCCCACGTCATGGACCAGTACATGGTCAAGACTGGCGGGAACACCTGGAAGGTTTACACCCTGGTCGATGGCCGTAACCCGGACGCTACCGGCAGCAACCCTGTGACCACTGCGCCGGTTGCCTCGACATTGTCGTTCGACAGCTCCGGCAAGCTGGTTCAGGTGAGCACGCCTAACCCGGCGGATCCAGCCAACCCGATCATCAGCAGCGATCTGAAGATGACTGGCTGGGTGCCGGGCACTGTGACCAATGGCGTGTTTACGCCTAACGGCGCGGCAGCGAATCCGAATGGCGTGACCATCTCGATGGCCAACACCACTCAGTACAACGCTGATACTTCGCGTACGATCCCGACTCAGGATGGTTACGCCACTGGCCAGATCACTAACCTGACCATCGACGGCACCGGTACGCTGTTTGCCAACTTCAGCAACAACCAGAGCAAGGCGATTGGTCAGGTTGCACTGGCCAGCTTCACCAACGAACAGGGCTTGCAGGCTGTCGGTGGCACCAGCTGGAAAGAGACTTTCGCTTCGGGTATTCCGGGCTACGACGCGCCGAAGACCGGTACGTTGGGTGAGGTGGTGTCCAACTCGCTGGAAGAGTCGAACGTTAACCTGACCAATGAGCTGGTTGATCTGATCAAGGGTCAGAGCAACTATCAGGCGAACGCCAAGACCATTTCGACTCAGAGCACGATTATGCAGACCATTATTCAGATGACCTGATTCGGGTTTCTGACTGGTTTTTTGGGCCCCTCGGTTTTGAGGGGCTTTTTTTTGGCCGTGGCGGCCTTTGGGCCGACCAGGTTCTTGGGGTTTTGGGTGAATATCCGTTGCTGCGGGTGTTGCTGATTACGGTTTCGCCCTTACGGCGACTTACTTTTTTACAAGCGCCAAAAAAAGTAAGCAAAAAACGCTAGCTCCTGCGTTCGGCCCTCGCAGGCTCGGGTTCCTTCGCTGCGGGATCGATCCGGGCGCAGCGGCTCCGGTTTGCTTCGCTGCACCTACTTCCGCTGTGTCTGGCTGCGCCAGACGGTCGCTGCGCTCCCACGCCCGGATCAATCCCTCCGCTCAGCCTTCCGACGTCGCCGGTGGATCAAGATCAAGAGCACTCGAGCTTGCGCTCATTGTTGAGTGGGGCGGCTTTGCCGCGGGCAGCTGCGCTGCTTTGCCTTTTTGTGGGAGCGAGCTTGCTCGCGAAGGCGGCCTGTCAGCCGACCTGTTCTTGAAGTGGTACCCAATCCAACTGTAGGAGCTGCCGAAGGCTGCGATCTTTTGATCTGGCTTTTGCTTTTGCTTTTGCTTTTGCTTTTGCTCTGGCTTTTGATCCGGCTTTTGATCTTTTGCCCCTTCGGCAGGCTTCGTTACGGGATCGATCCGGGGGTGGGAGCGCAGCGACCGTACGACGCAGTCGTACACAGCGAGTGTAGGTGCAGCGAAGCCAACCGGAGCCGCTGCGCCCGGATCGGTCCCGTAACGAAGGTACCCCGAGCCCCAGCGAGCGGGCCGTACGCCGGGGCAAAGCCTTTTGGGTTACCTTTTTGGCGTCTGAAAAAGGTGACTCGCTGTAAGAGCGAAACCGCCAGCCGCAGCACCGAGAAAACGGATATTCACCCAAAACCTCAAGAGCCCGGTCGGCCCAGAGGCCGCCAAGGCCGCCAAGGCCGCCAAAAAACAAAACCCCCGACAAACCTGAAGTCTGTCGGGGGTTTTCTTTTGTCTCGAGATCCCAGGCGTCTCGCAACGCCTGATCTCAGCTCAGCTTATTGGCAAGCTTCGCAATCCGGCTCGTCGATCGCGCAGGCCTTTGGCACTGGCGCCGGACCTGCCGGAGCGGCCAGAACCGAATCGTCGCCGTGGTTGCCGCCGCTGGAAACAGCGTTCAGCTTGCCGGTGTTGATGGTCGACTTCTCGGTGCTGGTCGCGGCCAGGGCACGGAGGTAGTAAGTGGTTTTCAGACCACGGTACCAGGCCATGCGGTAGGTCACGTCGAGCTTCTTGCCCGATGCGCCGGCGATGTACAGGTTCAGCGACTGGGCCTGGTCGATCCACTTCTGACGACGGCTGGCGGCGTCAACGATCCACTTGGTGTCCACTTCGAACGCGGTCGCATAGAGCTCTTTGAGTTCTTGCGGGATGCGCTCGATCTGCTGCACCGAACCGTCGTAGTACTTCAGGTCGTTGATCATCACCGAATCCCACAGACCGCGAGCCTTCAGGTCGCGAACCAGGTACGGGTTGATCACGGTGAATTCGCCCGACAGGTTCGATTTCACGTACAGGTTCTGGTAGGTCGGTTCGATCGACTGCGAGACGCCAGTGATGTTGGCGATGGTCGCGGTCGGTGCGATGGCCATGATGTTCGAGTTACGAATGCCTTTCTGTACACGGGCGCGAACCGGTGCCCAGTCAAGGGTTTCCTTCAGGTCGACATCGATGTACTTCTCGCCGCGCTGTTCGATCAGGATCTGTTGCGAATCCAGCGGCAGGATGCCCTTGGACCACAGCGAACCGTTGAACGTCTCGTAGGCGCCGCGCTCGTCGGCCAGGTCGCAGGAAGCCTGGATCGCGTAGTAGCTGACCGCTTCCATCGACTTGTCGGCAAACTCGACGGCAGCGTCGGAGCCGTAGGCGATGTGCTGCAGGTACAGAGCGTCCTGGAAGCCCATGATGCCCAGACCGACCGGGCGGTGGCGGAAGTTGGAGTTCTTCGCTTGCGGCACCGAGTAGTAGTTGATGTCGATCACGTTATCGAGCATGCGCACGGCGGTGTTCACGGTGCGTTGCAGCTTGGCGGTATCGAGCTTGCCGTCGACGATGTGGTTCGGCAGGTTGATCGAGCCCAGGTTGCAAACGGCGATCTCGTCCTTGTTGGTGTTCAAGGTGATCTCGGTGCACAGGTTCGAGCTGTGGACCACGCCGACGTGCTGCTGCGGGCTGCGCAGGTTGCACGGGTCCTTGAAAGTCAGCCATGGGTGGCCGGTTTCGAACAGCATGGACAGCATCTTGCGCCACAGGTCTTTGGCCTGGATGGTCTTGAACAGCTTGACCTTGCCCGGGTACTCGGTCAGCGCTTCGTAGTACTCGTAGCGCTCTTCGAAGGCTTTACCGGTCAGGTCGTGCAGGTCCGGTACTTCGGATGGCGAGAACAGGGTCCACTTGCCGTCATCGAAGACGCGCTTCATGAACAGGTCAGGGATCCAGTTGGCGGTGTTCATGTCGTGGGTACGACGACGATCGTCACCGGTGTTCTTGCGCAGCTCGATGAACTCTTCGATGTCCATGTGCCAGGTTTCCAGGTAGGCACACACCGCGCCTTTGCGCTTGCCACCCTGGTTCACGGCCACAGCGGTGTCGTTCACCACTTTGAGGAACGGCACAACGCCTTGCGACTTGCCGTTGGTGCCCTTGATGTACGAACCCAACGCACGAACAGGCGTCCAGTCGTTGCCCAGACCGCCGGCAAATTTCGACAGCATGGCGTTGTCGTGGATCGCGTGATAGATGCCCGACAGGTCATCCGGCACGGTGGTCAGGTAGCAGCTCGACAGCTGTGGACGCAGGGTACCGGCGTTGAACAGGGTCGGGGTCGAAGCCATGTAGTCGAACGAGGACAGCAGGTTGTAGAACTCGATCGCACGGTCTTCTTTCTGCTTCTCTTCGATCGCAAGACCCATGGCCACGCGCATGAAGAAGATCTGCGGCAGTTCGAAACGCACGCCATCCTTGTGGATGAAGTAGCGGTCGTACAGGGTCTGCAGGCCCAGGTAGGTGAATTGCTGATCGCGCTCGTGGTTGATCGCCTTGCCCAGTTTTTCCAGGTCGAAGGTGGCCAGCACAGGGTTCAGCAGTTCGAACTCGATACCTTTGGCGATGTAGGCCGGCAGTGCCTTGGCGTACAGGTCGGCCATTTCGTGATGGGTGGCGCTTTCGGCGACTTCGAGGAAGTTCAGGCCTTCGGCACGCAGGGTGTCCATCAGCAGGCGGGCGGTGACGAACGAGTAGTTCGGCTCGCGCTCGACCAGAGTACGGGCGGTCATCACCAGGGCGGTGTTGACGTCGGTCAGGGCCACGCCGTCGTACAGGTTCTTCAGGGTTTCGCGCTGGATCAGGTCGCCGTCGACTTCTTCCAGGCCTTCGCAGGCTTCGGTAACGATGGTGTTCAGGCGGCCCATGTCCAGTGGCGCGAGGCTGCCGTCGGCGCGGGTGATGCGGATCGACGGGTGAGCGTTGACCGCAGCTTCGGCCGGGGCGTGGGCAGCGCGTTCTTTCGAACGGCCGTCACGGTAGATCACGTAGTCGCGAGCGACTTTCTGCTCGCCGGCACGCATCAGGGCCAGTTCGACCTGGTCCTGGATTTCTTCGATGTGGATGGTGCCGCCCGATGGCATGCGACGCTTGAAGGTCGCAGTGACCTGTTCGGTCAGGCGCGCAACGGTGTCGTGGATTCGCGACGAAGCGGCAGCGGTGCCGCCCTCAACTGCGAGGAACGCTTTGGTGATAGCGACGGTGATCTTGTCATCGGTGTAAGGAACGACAGTGCCATTACGCTTGATCACGCGCAGCTGGCCAGGCGCGGTGGCTGCCAGATCCGAAGTCGAATCGGCGGCCTGCGGCAAGGTGCCCTGCGGGTTCTCGCGAGTTGTGTCGGTTTGCATGGGGGGTGGTCTCCACATTCTCTATGTTTGTTTGGCACCGTCATGGTGCTCACCGTTCTGTACCGAAGCACTGCAACCGACGGGCGTCGGCATTACAAACTTCGGAACAGTAGGAAAAAGGCTGCAACGCCGCATCCTTGCCGAAGTTTTGGTTACGAGCCGAAGCTCGCCACCGGATTCCTTCGCGGGTGGCAGTCATGACTGCAACACCCATACCGTTTTGTCCGTTTCGGACCAAATAAAACGGTGCCATCCGCCAGTGCGGTTTGGGCTTGAAAAACTCGCTTGTTCTACCGGAAACCGGCCATAAAGCACTTGAGTTTCAGGTCTGAAATGTGGTTGGGCGTTTTAGGTGAAAACCCTATATGTAGGGTCTCCGTTTTCGCCGTGCTACAAGATAATGCGTTTCAGGGGGGGATTGCAACGTACTACCTGTGGATAAGCCTGTGCGTAATTTGTGTAAGAAACAGGGAAAACGCGTGTAGGCCGCGAACCTGCTGAGCCAGACCGTTTGTCACTGTTTTTTTGCCTGGAAAAACGCTTCAGCGGTTTTTTAAGGGCGCGAACCCTATCACAGAATTCCGCCTTGTCCGAACGCATTTACCGACTTGTTTTCCGGGTGGCCGGCGTTTATACAATCGCTGGGTGCACGGGCATTTTTATCCTCCTGAAACATGACAGATGATCGGGAGATACACGCAGGATTGTGGGAGCGAGCCTGCTCGCGAATCGGTTGACCACTGAGCATTCAGGTTGAAGCAACAGACGCTTTCGCGAGCAGGCTCGCTCCCACAGGTTTTGTCCGTGTCAGGCGATTGTCTTTCTTCTTTTAATAAAAACAGCAAGCAGAGGTCACCGGTGGAGCAACAAACCTGGCAGGTATTGATCGTCGAGGATGACCAGCGACTGGCCGAGCTCACCCGCGATTACCTGCAAGCCAATGGCCTGCGCGTGGAGATCGAAGGCAACGGTGCGCTGGCGGCGGCGCGGATCATCAAGGAGCAGCCGGATCTGGTGATCCTCGATCTGATGCTGCCCGGCGAAGATGGCCTGAGCATCTGCCGCAAGGTGCGCAGCCAGTACGACGGGCCGATCCTGATGCTCACCGCGCGCACCGATGACGCTGATCAGATCCACGGCCTCGACCTCGGTGCCGACGACTATGTGTGCAAACCGGTGCGCCCGCGCTTGTTGCTGGCGCGCATCCAGGCGTTGCTGCGACGCAGTGACACACCGGAGCCGGTCGCGGAAAAATCCCGGCGGTTGCAATTCGGTCCACTGGTGGTCGACAACGCATTGCGCGAAGCCTGGCTGAGCGACAACGGCATCGAGCTGACCAGCGCCGAGTTCGACCTGCTCTGGCTGCTGGTGTCCAATGCCGGGCGGATTCTTTCCCGGGAAGAAATCTTCACTGCATTACGCGGCATCGGCTATGACGGCCAGGACCGCTCGATCGACGTGCGCATCTCGCGCATCCGCCCGAAAATCGGCGACGACCCCGATCATCCGCGCCTGATCAAGACCATTCGCAGCAAAGGCTACCTGTTCGTCCCTGAGGCCTGCGCAGACCTGGCGCTGTGAATTCGATCTTCCTGCGCATCTACGGCGGCATGTGCGCCGCGCTGATTCTGGTGGCGGTGCTCGGCGTGCTGGCGCTGAACCTGCTCAATCAGGTGCGCAGCGAGCAATATCGCGAACGCCTGGCCCACGGCACCTTCTCGCTGATGGCCGACAACCTGCAGCCGATGAACCAGACCGAACGCCATCGCGCGTTGCTGGTGTGGGAGCGGCTGCTCGGTATTCCGCTGACGCTGAAGAAGTTCTCTGAAACCGACCTCGATCTGGCCCAGCGCACCCGTGTGTTGCGCGGTCAGGCGCTGGTCGAGCAGACCGGGCCACATGCGGCCAAGGTCTATCGGCTGATCAGCGAAAAAGAGCAGCTTGTATTGGTAGGAGAGGTGCAGCAGATCAGCGAGCAACTGGCCCGGGCGACCATCTATTTGCTGGCCGATGAGCTGGTGCGGGTACCGGTCGGCGAACAGCCCAAGCGTCTGGCGCAGATAAAGCAGGAAAAGGGCTTCGGCTTCGATCTGCGTCTGGTCACGGTAAATGACGCCGACATGGACGAAGACCAGAGTCGTCGCGTGGCCGAGGGCGACACGGTGATGGCGCTGGGCAAGGGCGGCGATTCGATCCGCGTGTTTGCCGGCATGGTCGGCACGCCGTGGGTGCTGGAAATCGGCCCGCTGTATCAGATGAATCCTTACCCGCCGGAATGGCTGGTATTGATTGCCGCGCTCGGTCTGACGCTGATCGGTCTCATCGTTTATCTGCTGGTGCGTCAGCTTGAGCGGCGTTTGCGCGGTCTCGAAGCAGCGGCCACGCGCATTGCCAAGGGCAGCCTGGAAACCCGTGTGCCGGCGCGCGGCGCTGACTCTGTCGGGCGGCTTGCGTCGGCGTTCAATGGCATGGCTGAGCACTTGCAACAGTTGCTGGCGATCCAGCGTGAACTGGTGCGCGCGGTGTCTCATGAACTGCGTACCCCAGTGGCACGGCTGCGTTTCGGGCTGGAAATGATCGGCACGGCGACCACTCCGCAAGCGCTGGAAAAATACCGCGAAGGCATGGATCACGACATTGAAGACCTCGACAAGCTGGTCGACGAAATGCTCACCTATGCACGACTGGAGCAAGGCTCACCGGCGCTGACCTTCCAGCGCATCGACCTGGATGCGCTGGTCAATCAGGTGGTCGCAGAATTGGCGCCGCTGCGCGCCGAGGTCACGGTGCAGCGCGGTTTGTGTCTTTCATCTGCCGACAATGACGGCGCCTGGGTCGAGGCCGAACCGCGCTATCTGCATCGGGCGCTGCAGAATCTGGTGGGCAACGCGATGCGCCATGCGCATTCACAAGTGACGGTGAGTTATCAGGTCGGTCAGTTGCGCTGTCGGATTGACGTCGAGGATGACGGGCCGGGCGTGCCGGAAGTGGCGTGGGAGCGGATCTTCACGCCGTTTCTGCGCCTCGACGATAGCCGCACGCGGGCGTCGGGCGGGCATGGTCTGGGACTGTCGATTGTGCGGCGGATCATTCACTGGCACGACGGCCGCGCGATCATTGGCAAGAGCAAGAGCCTGGGTGGGGCGTGTTTCAGTCTGAGTTGGCCGAGGAATCAGGAGCGCCGCTGAGATTCGGGATACCGCCTTCGCGAGCAGGCTCGCTCCCACATTTGAAATGCAATCCCCTGTGGGAGCGAGCCTGCTCGCGAAGGCGCCATAACAGACAATGCAAATCCTCAGGCTTGAATACTGACCAGGCTCAACAACTGCCCATCCTGCACTCCGAACTGCGCCTCCAGCTCCGATCCGTTGCGCCATTCGCTGGACAGATCCGTCAACAACCGCAGCCTGACCTGTCCCGCCTCAGTCCATTCCAGCACTTCGGCATGCTCGAAATAAAAGCGCTGCTGCACGATCGGGTACAGCGCCTTGAACAAACTCTCTTTCACCGAAAACGTCAGGGTCACCCGCAGCGCCAGTTGCTCCTGAGAACCCGCCGCCATGCGTTGCAGTTCCGCTGGCGTGAGGATTTCCCCGGCCAAGCGTTCGGCGCGCTCATGGCTCAACAGGTTTTCCAGATCCATGCCCAAGCCGCGCCAGTGCTGCTTGTTGGCAACAATCGCCGCCGCACGGCCGGTGCTGTGAGTGATCGAACCGCAGATATGCGCCGGCCACACCGGGGCGCGGTCTTCGCCGATCGGCGGGACGATATACAGACCTTCGAGTTGTTGCAGCGCGGCCCGGGCGCAGATGCGTCCAGCGAGAAACTCGGCCTGGCGCTTGGCCACCGAGCGCTGAATGCTCGGCGGCGCCAGCACAGCGCTGCGCTGAAAATCATCGCCAAGCAGGCGTGCCGGGTCGAAGTGAGTACTGAGCAGCACGGTATCGGCCAATACCGTCGGCAACGGCCAGTGGCTGTCGAGCGCAGTGCAGCAGGCGGGCAGGGCGGGGGTGAAGTTCATGGCGGGCATTTTGCCGGTTAGTCGGGGCGAGGTCGAGATCGGCGGTGAAGCCTTCGCGAGCAGGCTCGCTCCCACAAGGGATCTTCTGCGCGACAGATATCCGGTGTGGGAGCGAGCCTGCTCGCGCAAGCCGCGCCTCGGCGTTACTGACTCAACCGAAAATCTTCTTGAAGAACGCCTGCATATCCGCCCACGACTTCTCATCCGCCGCCTTGTTGTAACCAATGTCCGGCCCGCCATGCTCGCCATGGCTCAGGCGATCGGCATCCGGATTGCTGAAACCATGCTTGGCGCCATCCAGACTGACGAACTTGTAGTCCGCCCCGGCCTTGTCCATCTCAGACTTGAACGCGGTGACGTGGTCCTGAGTGACCATGCTGTCCAGCGCCCCATGCTCGACGAGGATTTTCGCCTTCACACTGCCCGGAGTCGCCGGGGTCTTGGTCGCCAGCGCGCCATGGAAACTCACCACACCGGCCAGCGGCACACCCTGACGCGCCGCATTCAGCACCACGGCGCCACCGAAGCAATAGCCGACGGCGGCGATTTTGTTCGGGTCGGTCTGCTTTTGCTTCTTCAACAGATCGAGCCCGGCGGCGAACCGTTTACTGGCGGCATCGGCATCCTTGGTCGCTGCCTGCATGAAGGCCATGGCGTCTTTCGGGTGCTCGGTGTTCTTGCCTTCGCCATACATGTCGATGGCCAGCGCGCTGTAGCCGAGTTCGGCGAGATCCCGCGCGCGGCGCTTGGCGTAATCGTTCAGCCCCCACCATTCGTGGACCACGACAACGCCGGGGCGTGGGCCTTTGATCGCGTCGTCATAGGCGTAGTAACCGATCAGCTGGCTGCCGTCGGCGCTTTGGTAGGGGATTTCTTCAGTCTTGATCGCAGCCTGGGTGAGGCTGCTGACTGCCAGCAAAGTGAGGGCGAGGAACAGGCGCATGGTCGGGTGTCCTTATTGAAAGTGGTCAGAACAGCCTAGTCGATCCGGTTCAGGTCAGGTTCAGAGACGGTTCAGGGGCCGTACAGGGGCGGCTCAGTAACCTTGCGCCATACCCAAACAGCACTGTGAAAGAGGAAATACCCATGACTCGTTTAAACAAATTGCTGATGGCTTTTACCCTGTTAGGCTCCAGCATCGCGGCGAATGCCGACGACACCAGCAACTTCGCCGGCCTGACATTCGGCCAGACCAGCGACAAGATCGACAAGTCCCACGCGCTCAACAACAACCTCGGCAACCCCAACGTCACTGGGGCCATCGACGGCAACAACACCTACGGCATGCGCCTCGGTCAGCAAAACAGCCAGGGCCGCTACTACGCCACCTATGACAACGTTTCCGGCTCGCACAATGGCGTTAAACTGCGCCAGGAAAATCTGCTCGGCAGCTATGACCTGTTCTATCCGGTGGGCGGCAGCACCAAATTGTTCGGCGGCGCCACGGCCGGTCTGACCAAACTTACGCAGGATTCGCCCGGCTTCAGCCGTGACAGCGACATCGGTTACGCCATCGGTGGCCAGGTCGCTGTGTTGCAGCAAGTTTCGCAGAACACCTCGGTGGAACTCGGTTACCGTTACCTGCGCAGCAACGCCAGCACCGAAATGAAAGAAAGCGGCGGCAGCAAACAGGGCTCGCTGGACTTGACCAGCAGCGCGCAGACCTACCTGTCGGCCAACTACTATTTCTAAGCGGTTGTCGCAGTTTGAAGTGTGGGAGCGAGCCTGCTCGCGAAAGGGGTGTATCGGCCGACACTTGCTTGGCTGATCCACCGTATTCGCGAGCAGGTTCGCTCCCACAGGTAGTTGCCTGGAGAGTTCAAGTGATAGGGAGAAAGGCATGAAACTGTTGGTCGTCGAAGACGAGGCGCTGTTGCGTCATCACCTGCAAACCCGTCTGACGGAAAGCGGTCACGTGGTCGAGTCCGTGGCCAATGCCGAGGAGGCGCTGTACCAGACCGGCCAGTACAACTTCGATCTGGCGGTGATCGATCTCGGCCTGCCAGGCATGGGCGGGCTCGACCTGATCCGCCAGTTGCGCTCGGGCGGCAAGACCTTCCCGATCCTGATCCTCACCGCGCGCGGCAACTGGCAGGACAAGGTCGAAGGCCTCGCCGCCGGTGCCGACGATTACGTGGTCAAGCCGTTCCAGTTCGAAGAACTCGACGCACGCCTGAACGCATTGCTGCGCCGCTCCAGCGGCTTCACCCAGTCGACCATCGTCGCCGGGCCGTTGCTGCTCGACCTCAATCGCAAACAGGCCAGCCTCGATGAACAACCGCTGGCGCTGACTGCTTACGAATACCGCATCCTCGAATACCTCATGCGCCATCATCAGCAAGTGGTGCCCAAGGATCGCTTGATGGAGCAGCTCTATCCGGACGATGACGAGCGCGATCCGAATGTCATCGAAGTGCTGGTCGGCCGTTTGCGCCGCAAGCTCGAAGGCCCGGCCGGGTTCAAACCGATCGACACCGTGCGCGGCCTCGGTTACCTGTTCAATGAGCGCTGCACTTGATCCGTTCCCTTCGCGTTCGCTTGATGCTCGCCGCCACCACGTTGGCGGTGTTGTTCATGCTTGCCTTGCTGCCGGCGATGCAGGGTGCCTTCAGCCTTGCCTTGCAGGACTCGATCGAGCAACGTCTGGCCTCCGACGTCACCACATTGATTTCCGCCGCACGGGTGGAAAACGGTCGGCTGGTGATGCCGTCGCAATTGCCCGACGAACGCTTCAACCTCACCGATTTCCGTTTGCTCGGCTATATCTACGACCGCGACGGCAAGTTGGTGTGGCGTTCGAAAGCCACCCAGGAAGAACAGATCAACTACAAACCGCGCTACGACGGCCTCGGCAATGAGTTCGCGCGGATCCGTGAAGCCAGCGGTCAGGAATTTTTTGTCTACGACGTCGAAGTCAAATTGCTCGGCGGCAAAAGCGCAGCGTTCAGCATCGTCGCTCTGCAACCGGTACGTGAATACGAAACCACCCTGGAAGGCCTGCGCGAAAATCTCTATCTGGGCTTCGGTGCGGCATTGCTGGTCTTGCTGGCGCTGCTATGGATCGGCCTGACCTGGGGCCTCAAGGCGCTGCGCCGATTGAGCCAGGAACTCGACGAAATCGAAGGCGGTACTCGCGAAAGCCTGACGGAAAAACACCCGCGTGAACTGCTGCGCCTGACCGGCTCGCTCAACCGCTTGCTGCTCAGCGAGCGCCAGCAACGCAGCCGCTACCGCGACTCCCTCGACGACCTCGCCCACAGTCTGAAAACCCCGCTGGCGGTACTGCAAGGTGTCAGCGAAGACATGGCCCAGCGCCCCGAAGACCGCGATCAGGCGTGGGTTCTGCAAAGTCAGATTGAACGCATGAGCCAGCAGATCAGCTACCAACTGCAACGGGCCAGCCTGCGCAAAAGCGGCCTGGTGCGCCATCAGGTGCGCCTGCAACCGGTGCTCAAAAGCCTCTGCGATACGCTGGACAAGGTCTACCGCGACAAACACGTGCGCGTGACCTTTGATCTGCCCGAGCACTGTTACGTGCCGATCGAGCAGGGCGCCTTGCTGGAAATGCTCGGCAACCTGCTGGAAAACGCCTATCGCCTGTGCCTCGGCGAAGTGCGGGTCAGCGTGCGCGAATCACTGGCCGGAATCGAGTTGTGTGTCGAGGATGATGGCCCGGGTGTTCCACTCGATCAGCGTGCGCGGATTCTCGAACGCGGCGAACGCCTGGATGCCCAACATCCGGGGCAGGGCATCGGGCTGGCGGTGGTCAAGGACATCATCGAAAGCTACAACGCCCGTTTGGCCTTGGGTGATTCACCGATGGGCGGGGCGGCGTTCAGGATTGATTTTCCTGCGGTGTGATTGCGAGCTGCCCTCACCCTAACCCTCTCCCAGAGGTAGAGGGGACTGACCGAAGTGTCTTTGGAAAATTATCGACCTGAGCGATTTGCAGCGAATATGGATTCAATAGAGAGCTTGCAGGTCGGCGTATTTCTCAAGCATCCCCCAATCAGTCCCCTCTCCCTCCGGGAGAGGGTTAGGGTGAGGGGCTTTTGATTTAGCGCCTCATTGCTCCTGCGCCCGATAAGCCCCCGGTGTCAGCCCCGTCCATTTCTTGAACGCCCGATGAAACGCCGAAGGCTCAGAGAACCCGAGCTGCTCGGCAATCTGTTGCAACGACAGCTCCGCGCGGCCCAGATGGTAGATGGCGATATCCCGCCGCAGCTGATCCTTGAGCTCCTGAAAACTGCTGCCTTCCTCGCGCAAGTGCCGGCGCAAGGTTTGCGGACTGATATGCAGATGCGCCGCAACCGCTTCCAGATCAGGCCAGTGCGCAGCGTCGCGACTGAGCAAGCGGCGCAGACGGCTGCTCAGGCTGTCGCCGTCGTCCGGGCGCGAGAGCAGGTCGGCGGGGGAGCGTTCGAGAAAATGTTTGAGCGTGCGTTCGTCCTGCAACAGCGGCATGGCGAGATAGCGACTGTGAAACAGCAGACTGCTCTGCTCGGCATCAAAGGTCAGCGGGCAGGGGAACAGCAGGTCGTATTCGCTGCCGTGCTCGGGGCGCGAATAGCTGAAGGTTGCCTGCTCGAGGCGAATGCGCTGGCCGATCAGCCAACTGCCGAGGCGGTGCCAGATCACCAACAGACTCTCGCTGAGAAAATGATCCGGGTCCCACCACTGCGCGTCGTCCAGGCTCAAACGCACCCATTCGTCTTCGCGACGCAGGGTCAGGCGTGGGGCGTCGGGGAACAGGCTGTAAAACAACAAGCCACGTTGCAGAGCCTTCTCCAGGTTGCGGCAGTGAATCGAGGCGTGGCACATCATGGCGAAGCTGCCGGGCTTGCTCGGGGCGTTACCGAAACCCAGGTATTCGTCGTCCAGCGCCAGCCACAGCCCTTGAATCAGCCGGGTGAACTGCTCAGGGGCAATCCGCGCGCGGGGCTCGTCGAGCAACTCCGGGCTGATCCCCAGTTGCTGCAACAAGCCTGAATAATCCAGGCCGCGCCGGCGCGCACCGCCAAGGGCGGCACGGGCGAAATGGCTGGCGATGGTGCGTTCGCGCATAAGCGGCAATCCTTGTTCAGGCACCGATCGTAATGGCGGGCCGGCAACGCCACAAGGCGGATTTCCGCCAAATTGCAGGACGCTGAACGCTCAGTTGGCGGAAATCCGCCATGCCTCAAGTCGCTGATTGGTGACAGGGAACTCCCGCAGGCCCTGATATCAAAAGGCTTGCTGCCATTCGCACCAATCTGGCACGACGTTTGCGATACAAGCCACAGAAGCGTGCATTCTCCGACCGGGAAAAATGCCGTTCCAACAACAAATCCCTCCAGTGCAGGAGGGTTCGCAATTAAGGTTCGGCGCTCGACAGATGGATGTTGCCGCTGGACGCTTGAGGAAACCTGCAATGACGACTCGTCAGCCACTGTACAAATCCCTGTATTTCCAGGTGATCGTTGCCATCGCCATCGGCATCCTGCTTGGTCACTTCTATCCGCAGACCGGTGTGGCCCTCAAGCCACTGGGTGACGGCTTCATCAAGCTGATCAAAATGGTCATCGCCCCGATCATCTTCTGTACTGTTGTCAGCGGCATCGCCGGCATGCAGAACATGAAATCGGTAGGCAAGACCGGCGGCTACGCGCTGCTGTACTTCGAAATCGTTTCCACCATTGCCCTGCTGATCGGTCTGATCGTGGTCAACGTTGTGCAACCGGGCGCCGGCATGCACATCGACGTCACCACCCTGGACGCCTCGAAAATCGCCACCTACGTGACGGCCAGTAAAGACCAGAGCATTGTCGGTTTCCTCCTCAATGTGATCCCGAACACCATCGTTGGCGCGTTCGCCACCGGTGACATCCTGCAAGTGCTGATGTTCTCGGTGATCTTCGGCTACGCCCTGCATCGCCTCGGCTCGTACGGCCGTCCGCTGCTGGACATGATCGATCGCTTCGCCCACGTGATGTTCAACATCATCAACATGATCATGAAACTGGCGCCACTGGGTGCGTTCGGTGCCATGGCGTTCACCATCGGTGCCTACGGTGTCGGCTCGCTGGTGCAACTGGGCCAGTTGATGATCTGCTTCTACATCACCTGCGTCCTGTTCGTCGTGCTGGTGCTGGGTGCGATCTGCCGTGCTCACGGTTTCAGCGTGTTCAAACTGGTGCGTTACATCCGTGAAGAGCTGTTGATCGTACTGGGTACGTCCTCGTCGGAATCGGCACTGCCACGCATGCTGATCAAGATGGAGCGTCTGGGCGCGAAGAAATCCGTCGTGGGTCTGGTGATCCCGACCGGTTACTCGTTCAACCTCGACGGTACTTCGATCTACCTGACCATGGCCGCCGTGTTCATCGCTCAGGCGACTGACACGCACATGGACATCACCCACCAGATCACTCTGCTGCTGGTGCTGCTGCTGTCCTCCAAAGGCGCGGCAGGTGTAACCGGTTCGGGCTTCATCGTTCTGGCCGCGACGCTGTCGGCGGTTGGTCACCTGCCGGTTGCCGGTCTGGCGCTGATCCTCGGTATCGACCGTTTCATGTCTGAAGCCCGCGCCCTGACCAACCTGGTCGGTAACGCTGTAGCGACCATCGTCGTGGCCAAGTGGGTCAAGGAGCTGGACACCGATCAACTGCAGACCGAGCTGGCTTCCGGCGGTCGCGGTATCTCCGATGAGCGTGAAGAAGACGACCTGGGTGTGGCTGAAGGCCCAACCCCGAGCAATGTGAAGTAAGCATCGCTTGCACAGAAAAACCCGCTTCGGCGGGTTTTTTTTTGCCCGGAATTTGAGCGCAACGGTCACACCTGCTGACATTTGCGGTGATTGCCGCATCGCCGATGGCTGCCTAGGCTGAGTACATCGCCCAAGGAGTTCGCCCATGTCTGCACCGCTGGCCTCACTGAAGATTCTCGATTTCTCCACCTTGCTGCCGGGGCCGTTCGCCTCGTTGCTGCTTGCGGACATGGGCGCCGAGGTGCTGCGCATCGAATCGCCGACGCGTATGGATCTGCTGCGGGTGCTGCCGCCGCATGATGGCGGGGTCTCGGCCAGCCACGCTTATCTGAACCGCAACAAGCGCAGTCTGGCGCTGGACCTGAAACAGCCCGAAGCGCTGCAGATCATCAAGCAACTGCTGGGCGAGTACGACATCGTCCTCGAGCAGTTTCGCCCCGGGGTGATGGAGCGTCTGGGCCTGGGTTATGAAGCGTTGAAAGCGATCAATCCAAAGCTGATTTATGTGTCGATCAGCGGTTACGGCCAGACCGGGCCGTACAAGGAGCGCGCCGGGCATGACATCAACTATCTGGCGCTGGCCGGGCTGGCTAGCTACACCGGTCGCGCCGACAGCGGGCCGTTGCCGCTGGGCATGCAGGTGGCAGACGTGGCGGGCGGCTCGCTACACGGCGTGATCGGCTTGCTGGCAGCGGTGATTGCCCGTCAGCAAACCGGGCAGGGCACCCATCTGGATGTGAGCATGACCGACTGCGCGTTCAGCCTGAACGCCATGGCCGGCGCTGGCTATCTGGCCTGCGGCGCGGAACCGGGCCGCGAAGATCAGATGCTCAATGGCGGCAGCTTTTACGATTATTACCGCACCCGGGATGGGCGCTGGATGTCGGTGGGCAGTCTGGAGCCGGCCTTCATGCAGCAATTGTGCACGGCGCTGGGCCGGCCGGAGCTGGCGGCGCAAGGGTTGTCGCCCAGGCCCGAGCAACAACAAGCCTTGAAAGAGGCGTTGCGCATCGAATTCGAGCGGCACGATTTTGCAGAACTGTGTGAATTGTTCGCCGGGGTCGATGCCTGTGTCGAGCCGGTACTGAGTCTGGGCGAGGCGTTGCGCCATCCGCAGTTACAGGCGCGGGAGCTGGTGACCCAGGTGCCGCGCGGCGATGGTACGACGCAGGCGCAGATGGCCTGTCCGTTGAAATTCTCTCAAGCATTGCCGGCGCCAAGACATGTTGGCGCGGGGTTGGGGCAGCATACGGACGAGGTGTTGGGGGAGTTAGGGTTGAGTGCTGAGCGGATCGCCGAGTTGCGTTCGGCCAGGGTGATTCTGTAGCGCTCATGCCGCCGCCTTCGCGAGCAGGCTCGCTCCCACATTGAAATGCATTCCCCTGTGGGAGCGAGCCTGCTCGCGAAGGGGCCCGCCGATACTCTACAAAACTGTCATTCCACCCGCATTTCACCACTGAACACCAGCGTACTGCGGCAGCGCCGGCACAGATACCGCCGCCCTTGCCGCACCAGGCCATGGCGCTGGGCGGTAAACGGGAAATCACTGTCGGGGCACGGGCATTTGTAGATATAGCGGGTCACGCTGCGCCGCTTGATTTCATAGGTGTGGCAGCGGTCCGGCGGCAGTTCGTAGACGCCGCGCATGATCAGTTGCCACTCCTCGCCATGGGGCTGGATGCGGTCGCCGAACAGTTGATGAGCGATCAGGTGGGCGACTTCGTGGGCCACGGTCTGCTTGAGGAAGTGTTCGGTGTTTTCCCGGTACAGCTGCGGGTTGAAGCGCAGCAGGTTCTCGTGCAGATGCGCGACACCGGCTTTCTGCCCGCGCAGCTTGAGACTGACCACGGGGCGTTTGAAGGAACGTTTGAAAAAGGATTCAGCGAGTTGGTAACAATCTTCGACGCGGGTATTGAGTTGCTCGGGCATGCTTGATGGATCTCCAGAGACGCCGAGTATGCCGCAACCCCGGCGACTTGCGAATCGCCGACCTGCCGAATGGTCGTCGCCCCAACGAGAAGGCCGCCTTGCGGCGGCCTGTATTGGCAGATGTTGTTTTTCTCAGGGAGGAAACAGGTCAGTTGGTATAGACCGGGCCGACACCCAGGCCCCAGACAATCACGGTGAACGCCATGATCGCCACCAGCACCACCAGCCCAACCGCGAGCACCGAGCTGGAAAACAGAAAGCCTTCATCCGAAGGGATGTTCATGAACGTCGGCAAGCCGACATACAAAAGATAGACCGTGTAGCAGATGGCCGCCGTACCGACGATCATCCCCAGCCACATGTGCGGATACAGCGCCGCCAGGCCGCCGACGAACAACGGTGTCGCCGTGTAAGTGGCGAATGCCACGCAACGGGCCAGGCTTGGATTGGCGTCATAGGTGCGCGCCATCCAGTGCACGAAGGCGCCCATCACCGCGACCCCGCCGAGCATCGCCAGGTACGACATGATGGTCATCCACAGAGCGCTTTCAAACGTGAGCATTACCGGCGCGCGGTTGCCGATCACCCAGCCGACCTGGGTCGTGCCGATGAACGCCGAGACAGCGGGGATCGCCGCCAGAATCAGCGTATGCGTCAGGTACATGTGGCTGATGCTTTCCTCTTGGTCGCCACGGATCTCCTTCCATTCCTGATCGGGGTGGGTAAACAGTCCCACTACGTGATGGATCATGCCATTCACTCCTCTTGTCATTGCCATCGCCCCCCAACGGAGCGCCTACGGGCCAAGATGGCCGAGCAAATACAGGTCTTCAGATGTGTGCGACCTTATGTCGCAGTATAGAAAGGACTCCAACGCACCGGTATGCCGGGCTTAGAGCAAATCGCGCTGTAAACGGGATGGATAATCGCCTCGGGGTCTTGCGCGGGAAGGCATTTTTGGGGTTGAAACACTTTTTGTGGCGAGGGGATTTATCCCCGTTCGGCTGCGCAGCAGTCGCCAGCCCATTCAGCGCGCAGTGTCAGGCATTACGAGTTCCCAGGTTTTGGGGCTGCTTCGCAACCCAGCGGGGATAATTCCCCTCGCCACAGATGCTTCGCGCTACCAGGGTTTTTGCGTAAAATGCCGGCCTTTCGTCACACCTCACGGATTTCGCGTCATGGGCACTCTTACGGTCAACCAGAACAAACTGCAAAAGCGCCTGCGCCGCCTGGCCGGCGAAGCGGTCGCCGATTTCAACATGATCGAAGATGGCGACAAGGTCATGGTCTGCCTGTCCGGGGGCAAGGACAGCTACACCATGCTCGACGTGCTGATGCACCTGCAGAAGGTTGCACCGATCAAGTTCGACATCGTCGCGGTGAACATGGACCAGAAACAGCCGGGCTTTCCCGAGCACGTGCTGCCGGCCTACCTGAAAGAACTGGGCATCGAGTACCACATCGTCGAGAAGGACACTTACTCGGTGGTCAAGGAACTGGTGCCGGAAGGCAAGACCACCTGCTCGCTGTGCTCGCGTTTGCGTCGCGGCACCCTGTACACCTTTGCTGACGAAATCGGCGCGACGAAAATGGCCCTCGGTCATCACCGCGACGACATCGTCGAAACGTTCTTCCTCAACATGTTCTTCAACGGCACCCTCAAAGCGATGCCGCCGAAGCTGCGCGCCGACGATGGCCGCAACGTGGTGATTCGCCCGCTGGCTTACTGCAACGAGAAGGACATTCAGGCCTACTCGGACTTGAAGCAATTCCCGATCATCCCGTGCAACCTTTGCGGCTCGCAGGAAAACCTGCAGCGCCAGGTGGTCAAGGAAATGCTTCAGGACTGGGATCGCAAGACCCCGGGCCGTACCGAATCGATTTTCCGCAGCCTGCAGAACGTGGTGCCATCGCAACTGGCCGACCGCAATCTGTTCGACTTCACCAGCCTGAAGATCGACGAAACCGCGGCTTCGCGTTTCGTCAATGTCGTCAATCTGTAAGCACAACCTGTAGAAGCGAGCCCTGTGGTTGAGGGGACAGCTTCTGCATGGGTTATTCATTTCCAAACCTCAGGAGAGGGCATGCGCGATTACAAGTGGCTGCACGAATACTGTCTGAACCGTTTCGGTTCGGCGGCTGAACTGGAAGCCCATCTGCCCGTTCCCAAGACCCCCACGCAACTGCGCAAGATCCGCGATGACCGCTATCTCTCGACCATGGCCTTGCGGGTTTTTCGCGCCGGGCTCAAGCACAGCCTGGTCGACGCCAAGTGGCCGGCGTTCGAAGAAGTGTTCTTCAAGTTCGATCCGGAAAAAGTCGTGCTGATGAGCGCCGAGCACCTTGAGCGGCTGATGCAGGATGCGCGGATCATCCGCCATCTGGGCAAGCTGAAAAGTGTGCCGCGCAATGCGCAGTTCATTCTCGATGTGGAAAAGGACAAGGGCAGCTTCGGCGCATTGATCGCCGACTGGCCGGTGACCGATATCGTCGGCCTGTGGACGTACCTGAAAAAGCACGGCCACCAACTTGGCGGGCTGTCGGCGCCACGCTTTTTGCGCATGGTCGGCAAGGACACGTTCGTGCCGAGCTACGACGTGGTCGCGGCGCTGAATGCGCAGAAGATCGTCGACAAAGTGCCGACCAGCCAGCGCGATCTGGCGACGGTGCAGAACGCGTTCAACCAATGGCACGAACAGAGCGGCGGACGGCCGATGAGCCAGATTTCGATGATGCTCGCCTATACCGTCAACCATTAAAACCGCGTCGCTGCATTCGCGAGCAGGCTCGCTCCCACCTCTGGAATGCATTCCCTGTGGGAGCGAGCCTGCTCGCGAAAGCGGTTGGTCAGGCGACGCTGATCTCGCCTTCGCCAGCCAATTTGCGATTCAACTGATAGCGCCAGCGCACATACAGCAGCGCCGAGCAGAACACCGCCAGGCTTGCGGCCATTTCCAGCAGGCCGAACAACTGCCGGTTGGGGTCGTACGCCGCCAGGGCGCCTTTGATGAAGTACAGGTTCACCACAAAGCACATCCACGAATGGCCACGGGCGCTGCCCATGATCATCGCCGGGGCGAGGACCAGCCACGGGATCAGCTCGACCAGCAGAATCACCCAAGGCCGCGCGCCATGCAGGTCGGCGAACAGCAGGTAATAAGCCGCCAGCAAGCCGGCGAGGGCGAAAAAGCTCAGCAGGCTGAGCACGCGCATCGCCTTCACCCGTGGCTCAAGCCACTCTATCGAGGGCAGGACTTTCGGCTTCTTCGCCATCAGCCCACCAGCTTCTGTGCGGTTTTCGCCAGGCGCAGACCAAGTGCGCGACACAGCGCCACTTCGTGCTGATCAAGACCGTTCTTGCCGTCGGCACCGGCGTGATGGCTGGCCCCGTAAGGCGTGCCGCCACCTTCGGTTTCGAGCAGGGCCGATTCGCTGTAGGGCAGGCCGGTGATCAACATGCCGTGATGCAACAGCGGCAACATCATCGACAGCAGCGTGGTTTCCTGACCGCCGTGCAGGCTGGCGGTGGAGGTGAACACGCCGGCCGGTTTGCCGACCAGCGCGCCGGTCAGCCAGAGGTTGCTGGTGCCGTCGAGGAAGTACTTGAGCGGCGCGGCCATGTTGCCGAAACGCGTCGGACTGCCCAAGGCGAGGCCGGCGCAGTTCTTCAGATCATCGAGGCTGGCGTAGAGCGCGCCTTCAGCGGGAATCTCCGCCGCTACCGCTTCGCATTCGGTGGAAATCGCCGGCACTGTGCGCAGACGCGCTTCCATTCCGGCCTGCTCGATGCCACGGGCGATTTGCCGGGCCATCTCGTTGGTCGAACCGTTGCGGCTGTAATAGAGAACCAGAATGTACGGCGTGCTCATGGCAACAACTCCAGCACGTTTTCCGGTGGGCGACCGATGACGGCTTTGTCGCCTGCTTCAAGAATCGGCCGCTCCATGAGTTTCGGGTGCGTGGCGATGGCGTCGATCAGCTGCTGCTCGCTGAGGCTGGCGTCGGCCAGGTTCAGGGTTTTGTATTCGTCTTCACCGCTGCGCAGCAGCTGTCGCGCGCTGATCCCGAGCTTGCCGAGCAGGGCCTTGATCTGCGCGGCGCTGAGCGGCGTTTCCAGGTAGCGCACGACATTCGGATGCAAGCCGCGGGCTTCGAGCAGTTCCAGCGCGCCGCGGGATTTCGAGCAGCGCGGATTGTGATAAAGCGTCAGATCGGTCATGGCGGGTCGCTTCTGGCGTAAAGTGGCGGCTATTCTAACTGTGCGGCGCGCAATCCAGAACCGTCAGAGGCGATGGGTCGCAGGCGCTTTCGAATTTTCACAAGGAACACGACATGACACGGCGATTGGCAGCGGCATTGACGATAATCGGGGCGTTGATGCTGGGGGGCTGCGGTAATGATTACGGCATCGACCAGAACGGCCAGAAGGTAGCGTCCGAACGTCTGGACAAGCAGTGGGTGGTGCTCAATTACTGGGCCGAATGGTGTGGCCCGTGCCGCACGGAAATTCCCGAGCTGAATCATTTGGCTGATGAGCTCAAGAGCAAGAATGTCGGGGTGTTCGGGGTCAATTTCGACAACGTGCAGGGCGCGGAGCTGAAAGAGGCGAGCGAGAAACTCGGCATCAAGTTCACCGTGCTGGCGCAGGATCCGGCCGAGCTGTTCGACCTGCCGCGCAGTGAGGCGCTGCCGGTGACGTTCATCATTGATGACAAGGGCAAGGTGCGTGAGCAGTTGCTGGGTGAGCAGACGGCGGCGGGGGTGATGGCGAAGCTGGAGGCGTTGCAGGCTACGAAGTAAACCGCCAGAAGCCCCTCACCCCAGCCCTCTCCCGGGGGGAGAGGGGGCCGACCGAGGTGTCTTTCGTCGTACATCGACCTGAGACACCGAGTTGATTATGGTCCCGTCAGACAGGATCCAGTCGATTATGGATTCGGCGAAGAATTACCACGTCGACATAACTCTTCAATATCCCCCTATCAGTCCCCTCTCCCTCTGGGAGAGGGCTAGGGTGAGGGCCTTGGCGATCCAGGGCGGATCAACCCTCTTCCAGCCACCAGCGCAACGGTTTGCCTTGAGCCGGCCAGAAGCGTATCTGCTCGATGGGCGAAATGTCCCAGCGCTCGACTTTTTCCAGCGCCTGCAAGAACCGTTGTTCCTGCTCCATCAGCGCCGGGGCGCAGAGCTTGCGGGTCTTGCCGATCTTGCCGAAGCTCAGCTTGTCGCCGTCCTGCGTGTACGGCGCGAACCAATGATTACAGCCGCCGTTGCCGTAGGCGCGGCCGTCATCGCCGAGGGTCACGGTCAAATGGCTGTAATCCATCAGTGGCCGCTCGCCGATCCATTCCAGAATGTAGCTGCGGTTGTGCTGCAGTTGTACCGGCTCTGCGGCGCAACCAGCCAGGCCGACACCGATCAGTGCGGTCAGGGCGAGGCGTTTCATCATGCAGGCTCCTGGCATTTCGGGCACAGGTGCTTGTCGCCAGCGGTTTTCCAGCCGAGCTCGGCGATGCGCGCAGTGGCGGCGGGTTTCTCGGCGGTTTTGCCGAGTTTGGCATCCACGGCGAATTCGAAACTCAGCTCTTTCGCGCAGCTGTCGCAGTTGACCTGCCAGGTGTGAATGGCCAGTTCGCCAAACACCGGGCCTGTGGTCATTGCGGTCCATTGGCCTGGCGGATTGATCAAGTGGCGGACCGTGTCGACGGTCAGGCGCATGGACAAATCCTTGCTGCCTTTGAGGGTGACCAACAGGGCATCGCCGATGCGGATCGAGCCACCGTTACCGGTCACCTGATAGCGGCCCGGAACGAGGGCGCGGCATTCGGTGAGGGTGTGTTGCGGGTTCATCAGGGTGTAGCGGAAATCGTGTTCGACCATGGGTCCTCCAAATATGCGCGACATGCTAGCACGGGCTCGATTGCAGAATGATGCACGCGTGCGACCTTCGATCCGGTTCAAATGCGCCGACAGTCATGGCACACTGCCGGCCCCCGAATCTGAAGGAACGGAACATGGCGCTGATCGAATGTTATGAATGCAAGCGGAGCATCAGTTCCGAAGCGCTGGTGTGCATTCACTGCGGCGCGCCGATGGCCGAGCACGCCGCCATGCAGGCGCAATCGACGGCGGCACCGGTGCAAGCCGCGACGATTTCCTTCGGCAGCCTGCCACGCAACAAGGCAGTGCCCGAGGCGGTTGCGCCGCCAGTGTCCGAGCCTTTACCCAAAGTGATGCCGGCAGCAGCAGGGCGTCGCCGTCGTCAGCAGGCCGCAGAACAGGCCCGCGAGGAGCAGCAACCGCTCAACGCCGATGGCAGCCGCCCGGTGGAGGGCTGGCTGAAAATCATGGTGTTTCTGCTACCGGCGTTTTTCGTCTGGTTCCTGCTGCGCAACGGCCATTCGAGCAAGCAGCGCCTGCTCGGTTTCGGCTGGCTGGGCTTGCTGATCCTGGCGTCTTCGCTGTCCAAGTAAGCGCTTCAACCCTCGACCTGGTTCTGCGGCGCACCTGCCGCCCAGGTCGCGATGTTGTGCAGGGTGGTCGCGGCAATCGCGCCCAATGCTTCGCGGGTCAGAAACGCCTGATGCGCGGTGATGATCACGTTGGGAAACGTCAGCAGACGCGCCAGCACATCGTCCTGCAACGGCAGGTCGGAGCGATCCTCGAAAAACAGCTGCGCCTCTTCCTCGTAAACATCCAGCCCCAGATACCCGAGTTGACCGTCCTTGAGCGCGTCGATCAGCGCCGGCGTGTCCACCAGCCCGCCACGCCCGGTGTTGATCAGCATCGCCCCCGCCTGCATGTGCGCCAGTGAGTCGCGATTGATCAGGTGCTTGCTCTGCTCGTTGAGCGGGCAATGCAGGCTGATGATCCGCGACTGCGCGAGCAATTCCGGCAGGCTCAGATAACGTGCGCCCAAGGCCAGCACCTCGGGATTGGGATACGGATCGTAGGCCAGCAATTCACAGCCGAAGCCGTGCATGATTTTCGCGAAGGTCGCACCAATCTGCCCAGTGCCGACGATGCCGACGGTTTTGCCGACCAGATCGAAACCGGTCAGGCCATGCAGGCTGAAATCGCCTTCGCGGGTGCGGTTGTAGGCACGGTGCAAGCGACGATTGAGGGCGAGGATCAGCGCCACCGCATGCTCGGCCACGGCATGCGGCGAGTAGGCCGGCACGCGAACCACGGCCAGGCCAAGGCGTTTCGCCGCAGGCAGGTCGACATGGTTGTAACCGGCCGAACGCAGGGCAATCAGCCGCGTGCCGCCAGCCGCGAGGCGTTCGAGCACCGGGGCGCTGAGGTCGTCATTGATGAACGCGCAGACCACCTCGTGCTGCTCGGCCAACGCCGCCGTATCGAGGCTCAGTCGCGCCGCTTGAAAATGCAATTCGAGCCCGGCCGGGCAGTCGGCGCCGAGAAAGCTGTCGCGATCGTAGGTCTGACTGCTGTAAAAAATTGTGCGCATGAATCCTCCTGGAACATCGACGCGGGCCGCAATGGCCCGCGACAACTGTAGCGCTTTGCGCGTGCAGCGCCTTGCCGTGGATCAGGCGCTGATGCGCGCCTGCGCTGCGAGTCGATTGATCGAGCGCTCCAGTTCATCCAGCGCGGCGGCGGCTTTCGGATCGTCCTGCTTGAGCAGGGTTTCGCTGCGCTGGCAGGCGGCGCGCAGTTGCGGCACGCCGCAATAACGGGTGGCGCCGTGCAAACGGTGCACGCGTTCAAGCAGGGCATTATGGTCGTGGCTGTCCCGCGCGGCGCGAATCGCTTCGCGGTCGGCTTCCAGCGAGGCCAGCAGCATGGCGAGCATGTCTGCCGCCAGATCCGCTTTGCCCGCCGCCAGACGCAAGCCTTCTTCGTGATCGAGCACTGGCAGTTCCTGCTGATTCGCCGCGCTGTCGCCGCTGCGCTCCGGTGCCTGATTGCGCAGGGCCAGTCCGGTCCACTTCAACACCACCTGCGCCAGTTGCCGCTCGCTGATCGGTTTGGTCAGGTAGTCGTCCATGCCGCTTTGCAGCAGCGCGCGTTTTTCGTTGGCCATGGCGTGGGCAGTGAGGGCGACGATCGGCAGCGGCGTGCAATGCCGCTCGCTTTCCCACTGGCGAATGGTTTCGGTGGTCTGGCGACCGTCCATGCCCGGCATCTGCACGTCCATCAGCACCAGATCGAAAGATTCGCTCTGCACGGCTTTGACGGCCGCGTAACCGCTTTCCACCGCGAGCACTCGAGCGCCCATGTCTTCGAGCAGGGTCTGCACCAGCAACAGATTGGCCGGGTTGTCGTCGACACACAGCACGCGCGGCGCACGGCTGGACAGCGGCTCGCCCGGTTCGCTGCGGGTCTGGCGCGGATTGACCAGATCGGACAACGCTCGGCGCAGCTTGCGGGTACACGCCGGTTTGGCTTGGAGCTGGCTGTGCGGGTTGGGCACCGACAGATGAAACAGCGTCTGTTCGGTGGTCGGGCACAGCACCAGCACTTTGCAGCCCAGATGTTCAAGGTCCCAGATGTGCTGGTTCAAGCGTTCCGGGAGCATGTCGTTGCTGGTGATGCCGATCACCGCCAGATCGATCGCCTGATCGGTCTGATGCGCGCCGGTAACGCCATTGCTCAGGCTTTCCAGGGTATTGAACGGCGTAACTTGCAGTCCGCAGTCTTCCAGCTGATGTTGCAAGGCCTGACGCGCCAGTTCGTGATTTTCCAGCACCGCCACGCGGCGTCCGAGTAATGGCGCGGCGGGCAGGTCTTCGGCGTCGTCGCGAGTCTTGGGCAGGCTCAGGCTGATCCAGAATTCCGAACCTTCGCCCGGCGTGCTGTCGACGCCGATCTCGCCGCCCATCTGTTCGATCAGACGCTTGGAAATCACCAGCCCCAAGCCGGTGCCGCCGGGTTGACGCGACAGCGAATTGTCGGCCTGACTGAAAGCCTGGAACAGCGCGCGCACATCCTGATTCGACAGGCCGATGCCGGTGTCCTGAATGCTGATGCGCAGTTGCACGCTGTCTTCGTGTTCGTCTTCGAGCATCGCCCGGGCGACGATGGTGCCTTCGCGGGTGAACTTGATCGCATTGCTCACCAGGTTGGTGAGAATCTGCTTCAGGCGCAGCGGATCGCCGACCAGCGACAGCGGCGTGTCGCGATAGACCAGACTGACCAGCTCGAGCTGCTTGGCATGCGCGGCCGGGGCGAGAATGGTCAGGGTGTCTTGCAGCAGGTCGCGCAGGTTGAACGGAATGTGATCGAGCACCAGTTTGCCGGCCTCGATCTTCGAGAAGTCGAGAATCTCGTTGATGATTCCCAACAGGCTGTCGGCAGACTTTTCGATGGTGCCCAGATAGTCGAGCTGGCGCGGGGTCAGTTCGCTTTTCTGCAACAGGTGAGTGAAGCCGAGAATGCCGTTCAGCGGCGTGCGGATCTCGTGGCTCATGTTGGCGAGGAATTCGGATTTGATCCGACTGGCTTCCAGCGCTTCTTTGCGTGCCAAGTCCAGTTCGATGTTCTGGATCTCGATGGTTTCCAGATTCTGCCGCACGTCTTCGGTGGCCTGATCGACGCTGTGCTGCAATTCTTCGCGAGCATTCTGCAGGGTGCCGGCCATGCGGTTGATGCCCGAGGCCAGTTCGTCCAGTTCCTGGCTGCCGAGCGGCGGCAAGCGGGTTTCCAGATGACCGTCCTTGAGTTGGGCGACTGCTTGTTTGATCTGGCTCAGCGGACGGTTGATGGTGCGGCCCATGCGCAACGCGAGGAGGGCGGCGCCGGCAAGTCCGGCGGCGATCAGCAGCAGGCTGGCGAACAGGCTGCGATAGCCGCGCAGCAACATGCCGTTGTGCGACAGCTCCAGCTCGACCCAGCCGAGCAGGCGTTCGGATTCTTCGGGAATGATTTCACCGGCGAGGTTGCGGTGCTTGCCGAACACCGGCATCAGGTAGCGCGTCGCGTCATTGCCGCTGCGTCGTTGCAACAGCGCGCTGTCGCCGCTTGGTGCCTGATTGAGCATGGTCGGGCCGGCGTGGGCCAGTGGCGAGCGGTCCGCCGCGAGGAAGGTCACCGCGCGCACGTCGGGTTGTTCAAGGGACTGGGTGGCGATGCGTTCGAGCAGATCGGCGTCGCCGTGACCCATCGCCGGCGCCACCAGCGGCGCCAGTTGCTCGGCGATCATTTCGCCGCGCTGCATCAATTGGCTGTGCAGGTCGGTCTGCTGCGTCCAGGTGAAATAGCCACCCAGCACCAGCGCCATCAGGCTGGTCGGCAACAAGGTCAGCAACAGCACGCGACCTTTGATTCCCAGTTTCTTGAGCACGCCTATCTCCCGCATCCCGCTGATCTGTTGACACATGCGTGCATCCGGCACGCGACATGGGCGCAGTGTAGCGATTTGCAGGCGGGCAATCTTGCGGAAAATGCAGCGCCGCCGACGCACTCGTTCGTCCGACAGGCCAAGCTTGTGTTGCCCGCTGTCGGACAATCTTGAATAATCCGCCAACTGAGAATTACTTGCAGATACTCATGACTCCTGTTTCCGTTGGCCAGCCACGCATCCTTTCCATTGAAGACGACCCGGTCCTCGGCGCGTATGTGCACGAGCATCTGGGCCGCAGCGGTTTTCAGGTGACCTGGTGCCAGAACGGCCAGGAAGGTCTGAACATCGCCCAGCGTCAGCCTTTCGACGTGGTGCTGATGGATATTCTGCTGCCGGGGCTCGATGGTCTGCAGTTGTTGACGCAATTGCGGCAGAGCCATTCGACGCCGGTGCTGCTGATGTCGGCGCTGGGTGCCGAGGCCGATCGCATCAGCGGTTTCCGCCTCGGTGCCGATGACTATCTGCCCAAGCCGTTCAGCATGGCCGAGTTGCATGTGCGCATCGAAGCGATCCTGCGCCGGGTGGCGCTGGATCGGCGCCCGCCTGCGGTTACCGCTGCGGTGGTCAGCGGCACCCTGCGTTTCGATGACGAACACTGCGACGTGTTCTTCGGCGAGCAAGCGGCCGGGTTGACCCGCAGCGAATTCCGTCTGCTGGAAACCCTGCACCGCAACAACGAGGAGGTGCTGAGCAAAGCCTTCCTTTATCAGCATGTCCTGCAACGCGGCTTTGCGGCGCATGACCGCAGCCTCGACATGCACATCAGCCAGATCCGCCGCAAACTCAAAGCCATCGGTTACACCGAGCGCGAAGTGCGCACGGTGTGGGGCAAGGGCTATGTCTTGAGTGGCGCCGATGAAACTGTCTGAGCTGCCGGGGCGGCATTCGCTGTTCTGGAAACTGGCGTGCCTGCTGGTGGCGTTCTGTCTGCTGATGATCTGGCTGAGCTGGTCGTGGGGCCGCTACATGGAGGAGCGCAATCAGTTCCTCTCCAGTGACGCCCGCAGCACCCTCAGCCGTTACGCCGCGCAAGCCGAACAGGCGTGGCAGCGCGGCGGGCGCAATGGCGTCGATGACTGGTTGCAGAGCATGGAATTGCGCGAGGCCAGTTGGGTCGGGGTGATCGGCGCTGATTTGCAGTCGCTGAGCAGCCAGCCGTTGAACGCCGCGGAGGTGCAGCACCTGACCTTCCTGCGCGGGCTCGACTGGCCGATCCACAAGAAGGGCCGACCTTGGCTGCGGGTGCCGTTCCCGCAGGATCCGGCCGCCGGCATTCTGGTCATCGAGTTGCCCGAGCGCTTTGTTCCGGGCAAGTACCGGGTGTTCTGGCGGGTGATCACCAACGGCGTGATTCCCGGGCTGTTCACCCTGTTGCTCTGTGTCGGCCTGTATCGCCTGCTGGTGGTGCCGCTGAACAACCTGCGCGAACAGGCCAACGCCTGGCGCGCCGACCAGTTGAATGTGCGCCTGTCGAGCGGCATCACCCAGCGCCCGGATGAACTCGGTGAACTGGCGCGGGCCTTCGATTCCATGTCCGAGCGCCTGCAAAGCACAGTCGCCCTGCAGCAGCAGTTGTTGCGCGACCTTTCTCACGAACTGCGCACGCCGCTGAGCCGCCTGCGCGTGGCCAGCGAAAGCGAACAGGGCCTGGCGCAATTGCGCGAGCGCATCGGCCGCGAAGTCGACGGCATGCAGCGGCTGGTCGAAGACACCCTGCAACTGGCCTGGCTCGACACCGACCGCTCGCCGTTACCAAATGAAGCGATCCAGATTCAGGCACTGTGGGAAATGCTCACCGACAACGCCTGTTATGAAAGCGGCTGGCCGAGCCTGCAATTGCAATGCTCGGTCGAAGCTTCGTGTTGGGTGCGCGGCAACCTCAATACCCTCGCGCAAGCGCTGGAAAACATCCTGCGCAACGCCATTCGTCACTCGCCCGAGGGCGGCATCGTGCGTCTCGATGCACGGCGTGATGGCGAGTATTGGCATTTGTGGCTGGAGGATCAGGGCGGCGGCGTGGCTGACGAAGATCTGCAGCGGATCTTTTCGCCGTTCATTCGATTGGACGGATCGAGACCCGGGGATGGTGGCTTCGGATTGGGATTGAGCATTGCGCGTAATGCGGTGCAGCGCCAGGGCGGGTTGCTCTGGGCGCAAAACACCGGGGCGGGGCTGCGGTTGAATTTGCGCTTGTTGGCGGATGATGGCGTCGCCCATGCGGACGCCTTCGCGAGCAGGCTCGCTCCCACAATGGCTGTGCATTCACCGCAGATCGCATAAGCAAAATTCATCCCCTGTGGGAGCGAGCCTGCTCGCGAATTCAAGCATCACCACAAGAACTGAGTGTTACTCAAATAAAAGTCGCACCACTGGCGCGACTTTTATTTGCTTATTCCCATAAACCATAAGCACCGCACTTTGCGTGATATGGCCTGCGCGGGTTTGCCGGTATGATAGGCGCCCCCGCACGTCTGGATTGCGAATACGCCATGACCCTGCAGTACCCAACCATCGCCGATTGCGTCGGCAACACGCCGCTGGTGCGTTTGCAGCGCCTGCCCGGCGCCACCAGCAACACCCTTTTGCTCAAGCTCGAAGGGAACAACCCGGCGGGTTCGGTCAAGGACCGCCCGGCGTTGTCGATGATCACTCGCGCCGAGTTGCGCGGGCAGATCAATCCCGGCGATACGCTGATCGAGGCGACCTCTGGCAATACCGGTATCGCTCTGGCGATGGCCGCTGCGATCAAGGGTTACAAGATGATCCTGATCATGCCGGACAACTCCAGCGCCGAGCGTAAAGCGGCGATGACTGCTTATGGCGCCGAGCTGATTCTGGTGACTCAGGAAGAGGGCATGGAAGGCGCCCGTGATCTGGCCCAGCGTATGGAAGCCGAAGGCCGTGGCAAGGTGCTCGACCAGTTCGCCAATGGCGACAACCCCGAAGCGCACTACACCACCACTGGCCCGGAAATCTGGCGTCAGACCCAGGGCAGCATCACCCATTTCGTCAGTTCGATGGGCACCACCGGCACCATCATGGGCGTGTCGCGCTACCTCAAAGAGCAGAGCGACAGCGTGCAGATCGTCGGTCTGCAACCGATGGAAGGCTCGGCCATTCCCGGCATCCGCCGCTGGCCGCAGGAATACCTGCCGAAGATCTATCAGGCTGACCGCGTCGATCGCATCGTCGACATGGCGCAAAGCGAAGCCGAAGACGTGACCCGGCGCCTGGCCCGCGAAGAAGGCATCTTCTGCGGCGTGTCCTCGGGCGGTGCGGTGGCAGCGATGCTGCGCCTGTCCAGAGAAGTTGAAAACGCGGTGATCGTCGCGATCATCTGCGACCGTGGCGACCGTTACCTGTCGACCGGCATTTTCGACGCGCCGAACTGATGGCCAAACACGAGAGAGGCCTGCGCTTCCAGCCCACCGGCGGGAGCAAGGCGCCACAGATCCCGACCGGCAAAAAGCAGCGCTTGAACATCGAGCGCCTGGCCAATGACGGTCGCGGTATCGCGTTTTTCGAAGGCAAAACCTGGTTCGTCCTCGGCGCCCTTGCCGGTGAAGAGGTCGAAGCACGGGTGCTCGGCGCCCACGGCAAAGTGGTCGAGGCTCGTACCGAGCGCGTGTTCACGGCCAGCGAATTGCGGCGCCCGGCAGCATGCCCACACTTCGGCCGCTGTGGCGGTTGCAGCGTTCAGCACTTGCCCCACGCTGAACAACTCGCCCTGAAACAGCGCATGCTCGCCGAGCAATTGTCGCGGGTGGCCGGTGTCGAACCTGAAGAGTGGGCGGCGCCGCTGAGCGGCCCGGAATTCGGCTACCGTCGGCGCGCGCGCATCGCCGTGCGCTGGGACATGAAGGCAAAAAAACTCGAAGTGGGTTTCCGCGCTGCCGGCAGTCAGGACATCGTCGCGATCAGCGAATGCCCGGTGCTGGTACAGCCTTTGCAACCGATCATGACCCGCTTGCCAGAGATGCTGCGGCGCTTGAGCAAACCGCAGGCGCTGGGCCATGTCGAGTTGTTCAGCGGCTCATCTCTGGCGCTATTGCTGCGGCACATGGCGCCGTTGTCCGAAGCGGATCTGACCATTCTCAAGGATTTCTGCCAGTTCCATGAAGCGCAGTTGTGGCTGCATGGCGAAGGTGAACCGCAACCGGTCGAAGCCGGTCAGAGCCTCGGCTATCGCCTGGAACAGTGGGATCTCGAGCTGGCGTACCGGCCGGGTGACTTCGTTCAGGTCAACGCCGGGGTCAACGAAGCGATGATCGCTCAGGCTCTGGACTGGCTTAAACCGACGGCTGAAGAACGCGTGCTCGACCTGTTTTGCGGGTTGGGAAATTTTGCGCTACCGCTGGCCAAAAGCGTCCGTGAAGTGGTGGCGGTGGAGGGTGTGCAGACCATGGTCGAGCGTGCCGCTGCAAATGCCATCAGTAACAATTTGCATAACACAAAGTTTTTTCAAGCCGATTTATCCCAGCCTTTGACCGATGCCCAGTGGATCGGAAACGGCTTTTCTGCGGTACTCTTGGACCCACCGCGTGACGGTGCTTTCGAGGTGGTGCGCAAGCTCGCGACCCTGGGTGCCAAACGGTTGGTATATGTGTCGTGCAATCCGGCCACGCTGGCGCGCGACACGCAGGAATTGATTAAGCAGGGCTACCGGTTAAAACGTGCCGGGATTCTCGATATGTTTCCTCAGACGGCACATGTCGAGGCCATGGCGTTATTTGAAGCGAGCCAGGACGGCTCGTCTGAATCCGTCTGATCTGTCCGCGCAGCGCTCGCCGGAGCCCCGCGAGCGCGAACGGACACTGAGGATCAGCGATTTGACGCATTGAATCTGCGTCGTAGGGAAGGTAAAGCAGCATGGTACAGGTGAGAGCACACCAGCCGATCAACACCGACGGCAGTATCAATCTCGAGGCCTGGCTCGATCACGCGGTCAGTGTCGATCTGGCACTGGATCGCGAGGCCTTGAAAGAAGCCTGCGAGTTCGCTCGCGAGGCCGAACAGCAGTCCAATGCGAAGAAGAATCTGTGGGCCGAAGGCTCCGGCAGTTTCAGCACTGGCCTTGAGATCGCCGAGATCCTCGCCGACCTCAAGCTCGACCAGGATTCGCTGGTCGCAGCCGTTTTGTATCGCGGCGTGCGCGAAGGCCAGATCGAGCTGGCGGCCATCGGCCAGCGCTTCGGTCCGGTGGTGGCCAAGCTGATCGACGGCGTGCAGCGCATGGCGGCCATCAGCGCCAGCCTCAGCCCACGGCAATCGATGGTCATGGGCACCCAAGGGCAGGTCGAGAACCTGCGCAAGATGCTCGTGGCGATGGTCGATGACGTGCGCGTTGCGCTGATCAAACTGGCCGAACGCACCTGCGCCATCCGTGCGGTGAAAACCGCTGACGATGAAAAGCGCAACCGCGTCGCTCGCGAAGTCTTCGACATCTATGCGCCACTGGCGCATCGCCTCGGCATCGGTCACATCAAATGGGAACTGGAGGACTTGTCCTTCCGTTATCTGGAACCCGATCAATACAAACAGATCGCCAAGTTGCTCCACGAGCGGCGGCTGGATCGCGAGCGCTTCATCAGCGACGTGATGACCCAGCTCAAGGACGAACTGCAGGCCACTGGTGTCGATGCCGACATCAGCGGCCGGGCGAAACACATCTACTCGATCTGGCGCAAAATGCAGCGCAAGGGTCTGGAATTCAGCCAGATCTATGACGTTCGCGCCGTGCGCGTACTGGTGCCGGAAATGCGCGACTGCTACACCGCGCTCGGTATCGTCCACACCCTGTGGCGCCACATCCCGAAAGAATTCGACGACTACATCGCCAACCCGAAAGAGAACGGCTACCGCTCGCTGCACACGGCGGTGATCGGCCCGGAAGGCAAGGTCCTCGAGGTGCAGATCCGCACCCATTCCATGCACGAAGAAGCCGAGCTCGGCGTCTGCGCGCACTGGCGCTACAAGGGCACCGACGTCAAATCCGGCTCGAACCATTACGAAGAGAAAATTTCCTGGTTGCGTCAGGTGCTCGAATGGCATGAAGAGCTGGGTGATATTGGCGGTCTGGCCGAACAGTTGCGCGTCGATATCGAGCCCGATCGGGTTTACATCTTCACTCCCGACGGACACGCCATCGACTTGCCGAAAGGCGCGACGCCGCTGGATTTCGCCTATCGGGTGCACACCGAAATCGGCCACAACTGCCGGGGCGCGAAGATCAACGGCCGTATCGTGCCGTTGAACTACAGCCTGCAGACCGGCGAGCAGGTCGAGATCATCACCAGCAAGCACGGCACGCCGAGCCGCGACTGGCTGAACCCGAACCTCGGTTACGTCACCACCTCGCGGGCGCGGGCGAAGATTGTTCACTGGTTCAAGCTGCAGGCTCGCGATCAGAACGTTGCGGCCGGTAAAACCCTGATCGAGCGCGAACTCAATCGCCTCGGCCTGCCGGCGGTGGATTTCGACAAGCTGGCCGAAAAGGCCAACATGAAAACCGCCGAAGACATGTTCGCCGCCCTCGGTGCAGGCGACCTGCGTCAGGCGCATCTGGTCAACCTTGCGCAGCAACTGGTCGAACCGGAGCGCGGCAACGAACAACTGGAACTGATCCCGCGCAAGGCGACCGGTTACAAGCCGGGCAAGCGCGGCGATATCCAGATCCAGGGCGTCGGCAACCTGATGACGCAGATGGCCGGCTGCTGCCAGCCGCTGCCGGGCGATGCGATTGTCGGTTACATCACCCAGGGCCGTGGTGTGAGCATTCACCGCCAGGACTGCGCCTCGGTGCTGCAACTGGGCGGGCGCGAGCCGGAGCGGATCATCCAGGTCAGCTGGGGGCCGGTGCCGGTGCTCACCTATCCGGTGGACATCATCATTCGCGCCTACGACCGTTCCGGGCTGCTGCGTGACGTCTCGCAGGTGCTGCTCAACGAGCGCATCAACGTGCTGGCGGTCAACACCCGCTCGAACAAGGAAGACAACACCGCGCTGATGTCGCTGACCATCGAGATCCCCGGTCTGGATGCGCTGGGGCGGTTGCTGGGGCGGATTTCGCAATTGCCGAACATCATCGAAACGCGGCGTAACCGTACCCCGTGATGCAATTGATTGTTCCCTGTGGGAGCGAGCCTGCTCGCGAAGAGGGCGTGTCAGTCGACATCTTTGTTGCAGACACAGCGCTTTCGCGAGCAGGCTCGCTCCCACAATGGTTTTGTGGTGAGACAGAAAAATGATGTACAGCCTTGAAGACCTGCTCCACCTGATGTCCCGTCTGCGCGATCCGCAGTTCGGTTGTCCGTGGGACATCAAGCAAACCTACGCGACCATCGTCCCGCACACCCTCGAAGAAGCCTATGAAGTGGCCGATGCCATCGAGCGTGGCGATCTCGACCATTTGCAAGGCGAGCTGGGCGATCTGTTGTTTCAGGTGGTGTATTACAGCCAGTTGGCCAAGGAAGAAGGGCGGTTCGAATTTGCCGGGGTGATCGACAGCATCACGCGTAAACTGATCCGCCGTCATCCGCATGTGTTCCCGACGGGCGACCTGTACGCGCCGCTCGACGTGCCGCGCTTGAGCGAAGAGCAGGTCAAGCAGCGCTGGGAAGAGATCAAGGCCGAAGAGCGTGCCGAGAAAGCCTCGGCGCCCGAGCAGTTGTCCTTGCTCGACGACGTGCCGGCCACCTTGCCGGCACTGTCGCGCTCAGCCAAGTTGCAAAAACGCGCCGGGCAGGTCGGTTTCGACTGGCCGGACGCTTTGCCGGTGCTCGACAAGGTTCGCGAAGAGCTCGATGAAGTGCTCGAAGCCATGTCCGAAAACGATCCGGTGGCGGTGGCCGACGAGATCGGCGATCTGCTGTTTTCCGTGGTCAATCTGGCCCGGCATCTGAAGGTCGATCCGGAAACCGCCTTGCGCGGCGCCAACGGCAAGTTTGAAAGACGTTTCCGTTTCATCGAACAGGCATTGCGCGACACCCACCGTCCCATGGAAGATTGCACCCTCGAAGAGTTGGACGCCCTGTGGGGCGAAGCCAAACGCCAGGAAAAGAATGAGCCCAGCTGCGGCTGAGCCGTTGCCCAAGTGAGTAAGCATTGATGAGCCTTTCCCTTCGCGACCAGTTGCTCAAAGCAGGCCTGGTCAACCAAAAGCAGGCCAAGCAGGTCAGCAAAGACAAGCAGAAGCAACAGCGCCTGGCCCACAAAGGCCAGGCCGAGCTGGACGATTCGCAGCAGCGCGCCGCCCAGGAAGCCATGGCCGAGAAGGTCAAGCGCGACCAGGAACTGAACCGTCAGCAGCAGGAGAAGGCCGAGGCCAAGGCCCGCGCTGCGCAGGTCAAGCAGTTGATCGAAGTCTCGCGTCTGCCCAAGCTGACCACCGAGGACTACTACAACTTCGTCGACGACAAGAAGGTCAAGCGCATATCGGTCAACACGCTGATGCGCAACAAGCTCAGCAGCGGTTCGCTGGCGATCGTGCACCACAACGGCGGCTACGAAGTGATCCCCCGTGAAGCTGCGCTGAAGATCCAGGAGCGCGACCCGCAGCGCATCGTCCAGCTCAACGTGCAGACTGAAGAGGTCAACGCTGAGGACGATCCGTACGCGGCGTACCAGATCCCTGACGATCTGATGTGGTAAATCCACGGCTGTAACAACGACGAACCCCGCTCATGGCGGGGTTTGTCGTTTTCAAATGCTGTGTTGTTTCAGGCGGACTTCAGTTCTCTTTGCTGTTCCTGCACTTCCAGTTCAGCCTTGTAGTTGTGGGCATCGATCTCGTTGTGAAACATACCGACCAGCAAGTCTTGTTGATGCACATCCCAGATACGGATGCCGGCGGCCAGGCCTTCGTGGGACATGTGTGAATCGTCGCGTTCAGTTACTTTTACAGTCATCTGCTAGCTCCAGATCTCAAGTTACTGCACCAAGGCGTGTGCAGGACTCTGTTATAGGATTTGTTAGTCAGCTAAGTAAACTGCCAATTGGCGCAAGGTGTTGTTGCGAATTTCGCAACAAAGCTGCAGGCCGCGTAAACCGCGACATTCGGTCGCAGGGTAGTAAGTTTCATGACAGAAGTTTCATCTCCAGAACACCCTGAAACCCTGTGGGAGCTGGCTTGCCAGCGATGACGTCGGCACAGCAAACATCTCCGTTGCCTGACACTCCGCTATCGCTGGCAAGCCAGCTCCCACAGAGATCAGCGGTGTCCTAGCTAATTTTCAGGCAAAAAAAACGCCCCGAACCAGTCGGGGCGTTTTCAGGTGTGGCTCAGCAGCGGGGAATTACTTGCCTTCCCAGCGCTTCAGTACCAGCGTGGCGTTGGTGCCGCCGAAGCCGAAGCTGTTGCTCATCACGGTGTTGATGGTGGCGTTCTCGCGGGTCTTGGTCAGCACCGGCAGATCGGCCACTTCCGGGTCGAGCTCGTCGATGTTGGCGGAGCCGGCGATGAAGTTGCCTTCCATCATCAGCATGCAGTAGATCGCTTCGTGCACGCCGGCGGCGCCCAGGGAGTGACCGGACAGGCTCTTGGTCGAGCTGATCGCTGGAGCCTTGTCGCCGAACACTTCACGCACACCTTTCATTTCCGCAACGTCGCCGACCGGAGTCGAAGTGCCGTGGGTGTTCAGGTAGTCGATCGGGGTGTCGACGGTGGACAGCGCCTGCTGCATGCAGCGGATCGCGCCTTCGCCGCTTGGGGCAACCATGTCGTAGCCGTCGGACGTTGCGCCGTAGCCAACGATCTCGGCGTAGATCTTCGCGCCACGGGCCAGAGCGTGTTCCAGCTCTTCGACGACAACCATGCCGCCGCCGCCAGCGATGACGAAACCGTCGCGGTCCTTGTCGTAGGCGCGGGAAGCTTGTTCCGGGGTGTCGTTGCGCTTGCTGGACAGGGCGCCCATCGCGTCGAACAGGAACGACTGGCTCCAGTGCTCTTCTTCACCGCCACCGGCGAAGACGATGTCCTGCTTGCCCATCTGGATCTGTTCCATGGCGGTACCGATGCAGTGAGCACTGGTGGCGCAGGCAGAAGCGATGGAGTAGTTCAGGCCCTTGATCTTGAATGGCGTGGCCAGGCAAGCGGAAACGGTGCTGCTCATGGTCCGCGTTACACGGTATGGGCCAACGCGCTTCACGCCTTTCTCGCGGAGGATGTCCAGCGCTTCCATCTGGTTCAGCGTGGAAGCACCACCGGAACCAGCGATCAGGCCGGTGCGCGGGTTGGACACCTGCTCTTCGGTCAGGCCGGAGTCAGTGATGGCGTCTTTCATGGCCAGATAGGCGTAAGCCGCTGCATGACCGACGAAGCGATAGATCTTGCGATCGATCAGCTCTTCAAGGTTGAGGTCGATGGAGCCGGAAACCTGGCTACGCAGACCCATTTCAGCATATTCCGGGTTGAACCGGATGCCAGGGCGGCTTGCACGCAGGTTAGCGGAGACGGTCTCTTTGTCATTGCCCAGGCACGAAACGATGCCCAGACCAGTGATAACGACGCGGCGCATGCGAATAACCCTTAGAAGTTGTCAGTGGAGGTGAACACGCCGACGCGCAGGCCTTCGGCGGTGTAGATTTCGCGTCCGTCGACACTGACCGAACCATCGGCGATGGCCATGTTCAGCTTGCCCTTGAGGACGCGTTTGATATGAATGTTGTAAGTGACTTTCTTGGCGGTCGGCAGCACCTGACCGAAGAATTTCACCTCGCCCGAACCCAGCGCACGGCCGCGGCCCGGCAGGCCTTGCCAGCCCAGGAAAAAGCCGACCAGTTGCCACATGGCATCCAGACCCAGGCAGCCCGGCATTACCGGATCGCCTTCGAAATGGCAGGCGAAGAACCACAGGTCAGGGTTGATATCCAGCTCGGCGACCAATTCACCTTTGCCGTACTTGCCGCCTTCTTCGCTGATATGGGTGATGCGATCCACCATCAGCATGTTCGGGGCGGGCAGTTGCGCGTTACCTGGGCCGAACAGCTCACCGCGACTGCAGCGCAGCAGGTCTTCCCGAGTAAAGGCGTTTTGTTTGGTCATGCGAGCTCCTCAATAATCCCATGCGGCAGGTGGGGCAGATCTTCCCGACCGTTCAAGGCATTCATGCCTCGAACCGGCAGCCTACTCATAGACTATTGCGTTGTGGTGAAAGTCACAGCACCAAGGACATGAATGTACACTTGTGCACTGAAATTTTTAATCAAGCCCCTTTTGGGGCTCGTTCGGGTGCCTAAGACTGCCGCACTTTCGCTTTTCACGCCAGTCGCAGATGGTCGAAAGGCCCACACTACGACACCCAGCGCTGCAAAATCTGCTGCAGGTCATTGCGTTTGAACGGCTTGGCCAGGTAATCGTTCATCCCCGCTGCCAGACAGGTTTCGCGATCGCCCTGCAAGGCGTTGGCGGTCAGCGCGATGATCGGCACATCGCGGCGTCCGGGCAGGTCGCGGATCTGCCGTGTGGCCTCGTAGCCGTCGATGATCGGCAGCCGGCAGTCCATCAAAATCACTTCGAACTCGCTGCCCTCGGCACTGCGCACCGCCTGCGCGCCATCGGTCGCCACACTGACGGCAAAACCCAGACTGCGCAGCATCGCTTCGATCACGGTCTGGTTGACCGGGTTGTCTTCGACCAGCAACACATGGCGTCCTTCGCCCTGACCACTGCCGTTCGGCGCTCGCGGCGCGGCCAGCGCTGGCATTGCCTGCTTATATAGCGCCAATGGAATTTCCAGAGTGAATACCGAACCGCGTCCTTCCTCACTCTGCGCGCGCAACGTACCGCCCATGCGTTCGGCCAGGGTCCGTGCGATCGGCAGACCAAGACCGGTGCCACCGTAACGACGGGAGATCGAACTGTCGGCCTGCTGGAAGGCATTGAACATCAGCTCCAGACTTTCCGAAGAAATGCCGATGCCGCTGTCACGCACCGAGCAGGTGAACCACAGCAGTTCATGATCCAGCGATTGCCATTGCGCCTCTATGCTGACCCGGCCCTGCTCGGTGAACTTCAAGGCATTGCCAACCAGGTTGACCAGAATCTGCCGGATCCGCGTCGGATCGCCCTGCACCTGCAAGCCGCGCATGTCGTCGGGAATGCGCAGATTCAGTGCCAGGCCACGCTGCACCGCGCTGTGCTGGAACGATTGCGCGCAGGCGCCGATCAGCTCGGCGAGATTGAACGGGATGTGCTCCAGCTCCAGCTCCGAACGCTCGATTCGCGAGAAGTCGAGAATGTCATTGATGACCTTGAGCAAGTGCTCGGTCGACTCCGAAGCAAGCGCGGCGTATTCGACCTGCTCCTCGGTCATCTCGGTGGTTTCAAGCAACTGCAACATGCCCAGCACGCCGTTCATGGGCGTGCGCAGTTCATGGCTCATCATCGCCAGAAAATCCGATTTGGCGTTGTTGGCCTTTTCCGCCTCCTCGCGGGTCTGGATCAGTTGCGCCATCGCTTGCTGCTGTTCGCGACTGGCCTGCTCCAGCGCTTGGGCGAGGTTATTGATGTGCTGCGACAGCGCACCCAATTCAGTGTCATCTACAATCGGCAGCGGGGTTTTGTAATCGCCTTCCTGAATCGCCTTGACCGCATCGCCAATGTCACGGATCGGCTGCGACAGACTGCCGGCCAAACGACGGGCGACGACGAAGGTGAAGAGCAGGGCGAACAGCGCGAGAATCCCGGCCTTGAACAGGATCTCCTGCTGGCGCTGACTGAACGCATCGTTGGACAGGCCGACGATCACTCGCCCCAGATAATCCTCGCCGGCGGCGCTGTTGCTGACCTTGCCGTCCTGGAAGAAGTCGTTGTGCAAGGCGATCCGTTGCAGACGCACCGGGGCCTGGAACACTTCGACCTGGTGCGGGCGACTGTGGCTGTCGGCCGGTTGTTCGACATACACCAGAATCCGGTTGGCGCTGTCCTGCACTTCGAGAAAGCGCACGTTGGGCGTGGCGAGTGTCGCCTTGAGCAGGCTTTCCAGCACTTCGTTGTTGCCGGAGATCACTCCGTATTCCGTGGCCGGGGCGAGTTGGTTGGCGATCAGTTGGCCGGTGTGATTCAGCTCCTGACGCAAATCCTGGATGCGGACGAAGGTAAAGAAACTGATCAACAGCAGCGTCAGCAGCAGCGCCGGGCCGAGGCTGATCAGCTGCGTGCGGGTGTTGATGTCCCAACGGCGGCGAAAATTCATGGGCGGCGCTCTCCTTCGGCCAAGGCACTGGCGACAGATGCTTCATTCAACGGTTCGATGCCTAAGGAACGAGCCACCTGCGCATTACTTGAGACTTTGAAACGAGCGGGGTAAAGCGCTCGCGGCCAGGCGCTGGTGGGCTGATCGAGCAAATGGTCGAGGACCGCCAGCCAGTCGCTCTGGTCGCTGTAGGTACTGGCGAGGCTGCCAGCGCGAACGAATGCAATGTTGGGGCCGATCAGCGCAACCTGCCGCGAGTAGCTGCTGAGCAGGAGGTTTTTCGCCGTTTGCGAGTTGTACAGATCGGGGTCATCGAGGCCGAGCAAGACGTCGCTGCTTTTCAGCACCGCTTGCAGCGGACGGCTGTCGTGAATGTTGTCCCAGCGCTGACTGACAATCTCCAGGTTCAATGGCCGCGCAGCCACGCGCAGTTCGTCGAGCAGGAACTCGCCGTGCTCATCGAACAGCACACCGACCCGCCGGGCCTGCGGCAAGATTCGCCGGATCAGTTGCAATTGCCGGCTCAGCGGCGGGTCGCTCCAGAGCAGACTCAGGCGCGCCGGTTGGGCATCGGCGAAACGCTGGCGCGCCTGCAAGCGGCTGATGCGCAACACCAGCGTCGATGGGCCTTGTGAGTCTTGCAGACGCCAGTCGAGGCTGGGCAGGTCGAGCAGAATCAAGCGCAGACTGGCCGGTAATTTGCCCGGTGCCGGCAAACTGGCCAGCGGCTGGAACCGCACATTGTCGGTCGGGCGCAGTTCACTCAGTGCTTGTACGAAAGCCTGCACGCCGGGGCTTTCCTCGGCGCCGGTCAACAAAATATCCGCCGCTTGCACCGCGACCCCGTGCAGCCACGCGGTCAAGAACAGGCAGAGCCCCGCCAGCCAGTGGCCAAGGGTTGGCGTCTTCCGTGACGGGCCGTTGCGCATCCTAGAACTCCAGCTCGGCACTGAAATACATTACCCGGCGTTCATCGTAATTATTGTCGACGAAGGTATTCGGCTGATGATCGAGGCGCTGTTGCAGCACGCCGGCCAATTGCAGCTGAGCTTTGCCAATGGCGATGCGTTTGGCGATGCGCGTGTCGACGCGTTCGAAGCGATAGCCGTTGAGCGCGTTGTCACCGTAATAGAAGAGGGCGCTGTTCCAGCCATGCCCCCAGTTGCGCAGCCAACCGGCGGAACCGCTGTTGCGCGAGGTCAACTGCTGATCCAGCGGATTGCTCGCCTCGGCGTCGACGAAGGCGTAGGTCAAACGCAAACGGTCGGCGCTATTGAGGCGCCAGTCGAGTTGCGTTTCGGTGCCGCGAAAGCGCGAGCTGTTGGCATTGCTGGCGATGTACTGATTGTTGCGCAGCGGCTCGCTGATCATCCCAGTGATTTCGTCGTAGAACAGCTTCACGTCGACGGCCAGTCCGAGCTCGGCGAAGTAGCCGTTGTAGCCCAATTCCCGCGAGCGCATGTGTTCCTGATCGAGATCGCCGGGGCCACGGGTCTTGACGAAATACCGCGCCGACGACTGGCCATAGGCCGAGGGTCGCAGGTTGCTGACCTGATAGCTCCAGTTGACGTTGTTTTCGAACATGTCCGGCGAACGGATCGCCTCCGAGTACACCGCGCGCAGGCCGTGACGCGGGTTGATCAGGTAGTTGACCGCGAAGCGCGGGGTCAGCGAACTGCCGATCAGTTGCGTGTCTTCGAACATCGCCCCGCCCTGCACCAGCCAGTGCTCGGTAGCGCGCCATTCCAGTTGGCCGAAGGCGCGCCAGGTGGTGTCGTCGAGGGTGCCGTTGAAGTAGGTTTCGGAGTCGGCGCGGTCGTAGCGGTAATTCAGGCCGCTGACCAGACGCAGGCTGTCTGCCAGGCTGAGGGTGTCCTGCAGTTCGAGGTCGTAACGCGACTCGCGGGCGCTCTGGTCGATATCGCCGCACAAGGTCTGGCTGGCGCCGTTGCGCCATTGCTCGAGCACTTGATTGGCCAGCGCCATTTCCTGCGGCGTGCCGGGCGCCGCGCCGGGGCCGGTGAACCGGGTGATGTTGCGCGCCAGCCGTTCGGTGTAATTCGGGTTGAGCTGCCACAGCTGCGTCAGTTCAGGGCTGAACGACACTTCGGCATCGCAGGCGCGCCAGACCTGCTGGCGATCCCAGTGCTGCGCCGAACCTTGCACATAAAGGCTGTGTTCGGGATTGATGTCGAGGTTCCAGCGCACCGAACCGGCGTAATCCTTGGCCACCACGTCGGAATTGTTCCCGGCGTCGGTAATCCCCGAGAACACCGGGCGGTAGGTATAAGGCCGCTGATTGCTGCCGTCTTTGGCGTTGAGCTGCCAGTCGAGGCTTTGATCTTCATTGAGATCATGGCTGACCGCCAAGCTCAGACGGTTCAAGCGCCGACTGTCGCGATAATCGGCGCCGTTGCGGTCGCTGTCGAAACCGTCGTCTTCCTGGCCGGACAGCGACAAGCGCAGATCGCCGCCATCCCAACCGGTGCCCTGGCTGGCATAAAAGTCGTTGATGCCACGCTGGCCACGGGTGATCTTCAGGCGCGTGCCGTGGCTGTCGGCCGGGTGGCGAGTGATGATGTTGATCACCGCCATCAATGCGTTGGCGCCGTAGCTGACAGTGTTCGGACCGCGAAACACCTCGATCCGCTCGATATCTTCCATCGCGACCGGAATATCGCTCCAGTCCACCGTCGCCAGCCCGGCGCGATACACCGAACGGCCATCGATCAACACCTGCATGCGCCGTGCTTCGCTGGCGTTGGTGCCGTGGTAATTCACCGCCGGCTGATTGCCGTTGATGCTGCCAACCATCATCCCCGGTACCAGTCGCAGCAATTCGCTGATGTCGCGGGCGCCGCTGGCGCTGATCAATTCGCTGTCGAGAACGGTCATGCTCCCCGGTACTTCGGCCGGGGTCTGCTTCAGGCGCGTGGCCGTAAGCACCGGCGGCAGCGTCTGGCTGTCGACGAACAGATCGTCCGCCAGCACCAGCGGGCTGAACATCAGCGCGAGTAACAGGGGCGAGCGCGGGGAAGGAGGGCCAGAAAACACGACACAGCCTGCAGAGAGAAGAATTGGCGCGCATGTTAACCGAGGGCTGCGGCTTTTCCAGTGACGTTGCAGGCATTTTCCTAGGTTTTATTGGTCTTCTTCCTACAAATGTCGGTAATTGTTGCTGGGGCTGGCCGCCACCGGGTCGCCCCGTATAATGCCCGGCATCGCCACTGGTATGGATTAACGGATTGCATATGACTGAACAGCGCCCGATTGCGGTCCTGGGAGGCGGAAGTTTTGGTACCGCCGTGGCCAATCTGCTGGCCGAGAACGGCCATCAAGTCCTTCAGTGGATGCGTGACCCCGAGCAGGCCGAGGCCATCCGGGTCAACCGCGAAAACCCGCGTTACCTCAAAGGCATCAAGATTCTCCCGGGGGTGACCGCTGTCACCGACCTGCAGGCCACTCTCGATGCCTGCGATCTGTGCTTTGTCGCGCTGCCATCCAGCGCCTTGCGCACGGTACTCGCCGCCCACGCCGAGCGCTTGAGCGGCAAGATGCTGGTCAGCCTGACCAAAGGCATCGAAGCGCAGACCTTCAAGCTGATGAGCCAGATTCTCGAAGAGATCGCCCCGCAGGCGCGGATCGGCGTGTTGTCCGGGCCGAACCTGGCGCGGGAAATCGCCGAGCACGCGCTGACCGCCACGGTGGTCGCCAGCGAAGACGAAGAACTGTGCAAAGCGGTGCAAGCCGCCCTGCACGGGCGCACCTTCCGCGTTTACGCCAGCGCCGACCGTTTCGGTGTCGAGCTGGGCGGTGCGTTGAAAAACGTTTACGCGATCATCGCCGGCATGGCGGTGGCGCTGGAGATGGGCGAGAACACCAAGAGCATGCTGATCACTCGCGCCTTGGCGGAGATGACCCGCTTCGCCGTGAATCAGGGCGCCAACCCGATGACCTTCCTTGGTCTGGCCGGGGTTGGCGATCTGATCGTCACCTGTTCATCGCCCAAGAGCCGCAACTACCAGGTCGGCTTCGCCCTCGGTCAGGGTTTGAGCCTCGACGAAGCGGTGTCGCGTCTTGGCGAGGTTGCCGAAGGGGTCAACACCCTCAAAGTGCTCAAGGCCAAGTCCCAGGAAGTCGGCGTGTACATGCCGCTGGTCGCCGGGCTGCACGCGATCCTGTTCGAAGGACGCACGCTGGAGCAGGTGATCGGTCTACTGATGCGTGCCGAGCCGAAAACCGACGTCGACTTTATTTCCACCAGCGGTTTCAACTGATTCAGCTGTTACACGGACAGGAAGCAAGCCATGAGCGATCCGAAAAGCGAAACCCAGTACGAATCCATCCTCCTGCGGGTGTTGTGGATGATCGTTTATCTGCTGGTCTGGCAAGTCGCGCAATTCATCCTCGGCGCGGTGGTATTGGTGCAACTGATCTACCGCCTGATCTACGGCGCACCGAGCGCCAGCCTGATGAATTTTGGCGACAGCCTCAGCCAGTTCCTCGCGCAGATTGGCCGCTTCGGCACGTTTCACAGTGACCAGAAGCCCTGGCCGTTCGCCGACTGGCCGGCGCCGCGCACCCCGGAAGGTGAAGCGCCGCACACCGTCGCCCCGGCCGCGCATCCGGTGCGCGATGAGGAGCCCAAACTATGAAACTGTGGGTATTGCGTCATGGTGAGGCGGTGCCTCACTCGAAGATCGATTCCGAGCGCGAGTTGACCGAGCATGGTCGTAAAGAAGTCCTGAGCAGCGCCGCGCATCTCATGGGCCAGCCGCTGACGGCGATCTACGCCAGCCCTTATCTGCGCGCGCAGCAAACCGCGCAGATAGTGCGCGACGCATTGGGTTTCGAGCCGGAGATTCGCACGGTCGAGTGGCTGACGCCGGATAGCGATCCGGACAAGGTCGCCGAGCAATTGGTGTCCGTCAGTAATGTTTTGCTGGTCAGCCACAACCCATTGGTGGGCAACCTGCTCAGCTATCTGCAGCACGGCGCCGGACATCCGCCGGAGCGGGTCAGTACGGCGGGGCTGGCGGAGCTTGAGCACAGCGAGCTGCTGATTGGCTCGATGAAGCTCAATAGCCTCAAGCACCCTTAACGCCATATCCCTGTGGGAGCGAGCCTGCTCGCGAAGGCGGCGTGTCATTCACCCTTTTTTGGGGCTGACATACTGCATTCGCGAGCAGGCTCGCTCCCACATTGATTTCTGCCAACCCATGAAATTATTTGTTTGAAAATTCCAACCAAGCACTTGCTTGGTTGACTACGCTTGCTCCAGACCAAAAAAACAGGAGCGAGTCGCATGTCTGCCGCCTTCCGTTTGCCGCTGGACGTGTTCTACGAACGGGAAGCCCGGCACCCGCGCCAGCGCTTTCTTGTGCAGCCCATCGGCGGCGGTCAGGTCGAGACGCTGACGTGGGCCGATGTCGGCCATCAGGCCCGCTGCGCCGCGCACTGGTTACGGGCGCGAGAGTTGCCGCCCGGCAGCCATATCGCCCTGATCTCAAAAAATTGCGCGCACTGGATCATTGCCGATCTGGCGATCTGGATGGCCGGGCATGTGTCCGTGCCGCTGTACCCCAATCTCACCGCTGAATCCGTTGCGCAGGTGCTGACTCATTCGGAAAGTGCGCTGGCGTTCATCGGTAAGCTCGATGACTGGGCAGGCATGGCGCAAGGCGTGCCGACGGGTTTACCGACCATCAGCCTGCCACTGCATCCGCCGGGCGAGTTCGATTACAGCTGGGCGGATCTGCAGAGCTGTTCGCCAATCCAGGACGATCCACGTCCCGCCGCCGAGCAATTGGCGACGATCATTTACACCTCCGGCACCACCGGCCTGCCCAAAGGCGTGATGCACAGTTTCGCCAATCTCGGTTTCGCTACCAGTCGCGGCACGCAGTTGTTCGGGCTCAACGAGAACGATCGGCTGCTGTCGTATCTGCCGCTGTGCCACGTCGCCGAGCGCATGTTTGTCGAATTGGCCTCGATCTATACCGGCCAGACAGTGTTCTTCGCCGAAAGCCTCGAGACTTTCATCACCGATCTGCAGCGCGCGCGGCCGACGGCAATGTTTGGCGTGCCGCGTATCTGGACCAAATTCCAGATGGGTGTGTACAGCAAGATCCCGGCGCAGCGTCTGGATTTCCTTCTCGGGCTGCCCTTCATTGGCAAGCGGGTCGGCCACAAAGTGCTGGCCGGGCTCGGCCTGGATGCCTTGCGCGTGGCGTTGTCCGGTGCCGCGCCGGTACCGCAGACCTTGCTCGCCTGGTATCAGAAACTCGGCCTCGATGTGCTGGAGGTGTACGGCATGACCGAGGGCTGCGGCTATTCGCATATCTGTCTGCCGGGGCGATACAAACAGGGCTGGATCGGCCAGCCGTGCCCGGAAGTCGAGGTGCGCATCGATGAGTCCGGCGAAGTGCAGGTGCGCAGCCAGGCCAACATGCTCGGCTATTTCAAGGAACCGCAGAAAACTGCCGAGACGCTGACTGCCGACGGCTTTCTGCGCACCGGCGACAAGGGCGAGCAGGACAGCGAAGGGCGCCTGCGCCTGACCGGGCGACTCAAGGAAATCTTCAAGACCAGCAAGGGCAAATACGTCGCGCCGGCGCCGATCGAAAACCGTCTGGCCGTGCATTCACGCATCGAACAAGTATGCGTGGTGGGCGATGGCCTGAGTGCACCGCTGGGGTTGTGCGTGCTGTCGGCGGTCAATCAGCAAGAGCCTCGTGCCAGCCTGCACGCGAGCCTGGAAAAATTGCTGCAGGAGGTCAACGCCGCCCTCGACAAGCACGAACGCCTGCACCGACTGGTAGTGGTCAAGGACAGTTGGGCGGTGGACAACGGCTTCCTCACGCCGACCCTGAAAATCAAACGCAACGTCATCGAAGACCGCTACGGCGCGCGTTTCGAAGAATGGAGCGCGCGCAGCGAGGCGGTGCTGTGGCAGGATTAAGCGTCGACTACAACAACAAAGGAAGTCTGCGATGAGCTTGTGGCGTACTACTCCCGACATCGAACAGCTGAATGCGATCCAGAAAAACACCATTGGCGAAGTGCTGGATATTCGCTTCGAAGCCTTCGACGAACAGTCGCTGACCGCGAGCATGGTCATCGACCATCGCACCCACCAGCCTTACGGTCTGCTGCATGGCGGCGCATCGGTGGTGCTGGCGGAAACCGTCGGCTCGATGGCCAGTTATCTGTGCATCGATGCCAGCAAATTCTATTGCGTCGGCCTGGAGATCAACGCCAACCACTTGCGCGGCTTGCGTAGCGGAAGGGTGACGGCGGTGGCCACGCCAATTCATATCGGCCGCACCACGCATGTCTGGGACATCCGTTTGACCAGCGACGAAGGCAAGGCCAGTTGCGTGTCGCGCCTGACCATGGCGGTGGTGCCGCTGGGGGAACAGCCGCCGCTGCGTTGACAGGTTGTAGATCAAAAGATCGCAGCCTTCGGTGTTGTGGTCTTTTGCTTGCGAAGCGTCTCCACCACCATTTCTGGCAGTTATGGTCATTGCTGCGGCGCCGGCTCTTGCGGACAATCAACGCCACGTTTCCCGCCCATGGATTTCCCCGCATGTCGCAACCGATTTTTTTCGCCCACGCCAACGGTTTCCCCTCGGGGACCTATGGCAAGTTGTTCGCGGCGCTGGCGCCGGAGTATCGGGTCGCGCATCTGGAGCAGCATGCCCATGACCCGCGTTTTCCGGCGGACGACAACTGGTACAACCTCGTCGACGAACTGATCCATCACCTGGAGCAGCAAGAGCAGCCGGTGTGGGGCGTCGGCCATTCCTTTGGCGGTCTGCTGCACCTGCATGCGGCGTTGCGTTGTCCCGAGCTGTATCGCGGCGTGGTCATGCTCGACTCGCCGGTGCTGACCCGCACCGATCAGTGGGTGATTCGCGCGGCCAAGCGCTTTGGTTTCATCGACCGGCTGACTCCCGCCGGGCGCACCCTCGGGCGCCGTGAAGAATTCGCCGATCTCGACAGCGCGCGCAGTTACTTTTCCGGCAAAACCCTGTTTCGCGGCTTCGATCCGGAATGCTTCGATGCCTACCTGCAACATGGTTTGCATCAGGTGGACGACAAGCTGCGCCTGCGTTTTGACCCGGCTACCGAAATCAGCATTTATCGCGGCGTGCCGCACACCAGTCCCGGGCGCACCCGGCAGTTGCAGGTGCCACTGGCCATCGTGCGGGGGCACAAGAGCCGCGTGGTCATGCGCCATCACACACGTTTCGTCTCGCGCCTGCCCCAGGGCGAGGCGCTGAGCATGCCTGGCGGGCACATGTTCCCGCTGGAGCGCCCGCAGGACACGGCGCGGCTGCTCAAGAATCTGTTCATGCGCTGGCAGCAGCGGCAGAACAAGGATTGCGCATGAGCCCGACCTGCGAAGAAGTGCGCCTGAACCTGCCGCACATCGAATTGGCCGCGCATATGTTCGGCCCCGAGGACGGCCTGCCGGTGATCGCGTTGCACGGCTGGCTCGACAACGCCAATAGCTTCGCGCGACTGGCGCCCAAGCTTGATGGCTTGCGCATCGTCGCGCTGGACATGGCCGGCCACGGTCATTCCGCTCATCGACCAAACGGCGCCGGTTATGCGCTGTGGGACTACGCCCATGATGTGTTGCAAGTCGCTGAACAACTGGGCTGGAAGCGTTTCGGCCTGCTCGGGCATTCGATGGGCGCGATTGTCTCGATGGTGCTGGCCGGTTCGCTGCCCGAGCGCATCAGCCATCTGGCGCTGATCGACGGTGTGATTCCTCCGACAGACAAGGGCGAAAACGCTGCCGAACGCATGGGCATGGCCCTGCAGGCGCAACTTGATCTGCGGGAAAAGCGCAAACCGGTCTACACCACCCTCGAGCGTGCCATCGAGGCGCGGATGAAAGGCCTGGTGGCGGTCAGTCGCGAAGCCGCTGAACTGTTGGCCCAGCGCGGGTTGATGCCGGTGCCCGGCGGTTACACCTGGCGCACCGACAATCGCCTGACTCTGCCATCGCCGCTGCGCCTTACTGAAGAACAGGCGATGGCGTTTGCCTCGCGCGTCAGTTGCCCGGCGCGTCTGGTGGTCGCGGCGGATGGCATGCTGGCCAGGCATCCTGAGTTGCTGGAGCGTCTACCCTTCAGCCACGAACAGTTGCCGGGCGGGCATCATTTGCACCTGAATGACGAGGCTGGCGCAGGTCTTGTAGCAGACTGTTTCAATCGCTTCTTCGCCATGCCTTGACTTGCAGCGGGCAACTGTCGAGGCTGGGCGGGTTGAAATGGGAGACAAACTCGATGGATTTCTATACCGCTGCGACCCCGACCCGCCCAGCCATGACCGTCCGGTGAGGCTGACTATGCGGTCACTCAGTCTCTTCGCGCTGTGCTGCTTCAGCTCCTTGTCCTTCGCTGCCGATGTGCCGGGCAGCCAGGATCTGCAAATCGTGCCGCGTCTGGCCGACGCGCAGATCGTCGACTATCGCCCGGCGGCCGAGCTGGAGCGCATCTACCCGCTGGGCTCGATCCGCAAGATCAGCGGCCAGTTGCGGTTCGACGGTCAGGTCACCGCCCGCGGCCAGACTACCTCGGTGACCTACGAGTTGCCGCCGGAACATTCCGCCACCGAAGCCTTTACTGCCGCCCGCGAAGCCCTGCAACAGCAGGATGCCGAATTGCTGTTCTGGTGCCAGGCCCGCGATTGCGGCGAAAGCAGCCTGTGGGCCAACGAGGTCTTCGGCAACGCCAAGCTGTATGGCTCTGACGAGCAACAGGCTTATCTGTTGTTGAGGCTGGCGGCGCCAAAGGACAACACGCTGGTGGCGCTCTACAGCATCACTCGCGGCAATCGCAAAGCCTATCTGCATGTCGAGCAATTCGAGGCTGCGGCGCCCTTGGGCGAATTGCTGCCGACCTCGGCGACCCTGCTGCGTCAGTTGAAAAGCACCGGCGAGCTGGATTTTCCGAAACTGGTCGATGAACCGGATGCCACCTGGCTGCGCCTGATTTCCCGTGGTCTGAATCTCGACACGACCTTGCGGGTTACGGTTTCCGGGCCCAAGGCCGAAGCCTGGCGCCAGGCGTTGATCACTCAGGGGGTGCGGGCGGCCCGGATGGAAACCGGCAATCTCGAAGGCTCTGGCCTGCGCATCGACTTGTTGCGATAAGCTGTGCCGGGCGAGCACGCACGCAGTGTTCGCCTACTCTTTCGCTGACTGACTTTGCCGGGACTTCCCATGCTCAATAACGATCGCCTGCTGGTGCAGATTCTGCTGCTGGTGTTGTTTGGTGCCAGCCTTTGGGTGATGGCGCCGTTCTGGTCGGCGCTGTTCTGGGGCGCGGTGCTGGCGTTTGCCAGTTGGCCGCTGATGCGTTTGCTCACGCGCTGGCTCAATGGCCGCGAATCGCTGGCCGCGTTGATCCTGACACTGGGCTGGATGTTGCTGGTGGCGGCGCCACTGGTGTGGCTGGGTTTCAACCTCGCCGATCATGTGCGCGATGCCACGGCATTCATCAAGGATGTGCAGGTCGACGGTTTGCCGGAAGCACCGACCTGGCTTGGCAGCGTGCCTTTGGTTGGTGAGCGGCTGGTGTCGATGTGGGATAGCATCGATCAACAGGGCGCGGCGTTGATGGTCTCGATCAAGCCGTATCTGGGGCAGGTCGGCAACTGGTTGCTGGCACGCAGCGCGCAGATCGGCGGGGGGATTCTCGAGCTGACGCTGAGTCTGGTGTTCGTGTTCTTTTTCTACCGTGACGGGCCGCGACTGGCGGCGTTTGTGCACAGTCTGCTGCAGCGCTTGATTGGTGATCGTGCTGGCTATTACATCGAACTTGTCGCCGGTACGGTGCAGCGGGTGGTCAACGGTGTGATTGGTACAGCGGCGGCGCAGGCAGTGCTGGCGTTGATCGGCTTTTTCATTGCCGGGGTTCCCGGGGCGCTGGTGCTGGGGATCGTCACGTTTCTGCTGAGTCTGATTCCGATGGGGCCACCGCTGGTGTGGGTGCCGGCCACGGCGTGGTTGGCGTGGAAGGGCGAGTACGGGATGGCGGTGTTTCTCGGGATCTGGGGGACGTTCATCATCAGTGGCGTGGACAACGTGCTCAAGCCGTATCTGATCAGCCGTGGCGGTAATCTGCCGTTGGTGATTGTGTTGCTCGGGGTGTTTGGCGGGTTGATTGCGTTTGGCTTTATCGGGTTGTTTATTGGGCCTACGTTGTTGGCTGTGGCTTATAGTCTTTTGACGGATTGGAGTAAGAGTCAGGCTCGGGTCTAGGGGGGGGGCTTGGCGGCCTTTGGGCCGACCATGCTTGGGTTTGTTTGGTGTGAATATCCGAATGTTTCGCTGCGGCGGCTGGCGGTTCCGCCCTTACGGCGGGTCACCTTTTTCAAACGCCAAAAAGGTAACCCAAAAGGCTTGCTCCTGCGTTCGGCCCTCGCAGGCTCGGGTTCCTTCGCTGCGGGATCGATCTGGGCGCAGCGGCTCCGGTTTGCTTCGCTGCACCTACACTCGCTGTGTACGACTGCGTCGTACGGTCGCTGCGCTCCCACGCCCGGATCAATCCCTCCGCTCAGCCTTCCGACGTCGCCGGTGGATCAAGATCAAAAGCAGTACTCGAGCTTGCGCTCATTGTTGAGTGGGGCGGCTTCGCCGCGGGCAGCTGCGCTGCTTTGCTTTTGCTTTTGCTTTTGCTTTTGCTTTTGCTTTTGCTTTTGCTTTTGCTTTTGCTTTTGCTTTTGCTTTTGCTTTTGCTTTTGTGGGAGCGAGCCTGCTCGCGAAGGCGGCCTGACAGCCGACCCATCTCTCTCTGAAACCACTCGATCCCTGTGGGAGCTGGCTTGCCAGCGATAGCGCCCTCACATCCAACCAATATCTGCCGAATACACTCAGTTTCATTGTGGGAGCGAGCCTGCTCGCGAAGGCGGCCTGACAGCCAACCCATCTCTCTCTGAAATCACTCGATCCCTGTGGGAGCTGGCTTGCCAGCGATAGCGCCCTCACATCCAGCCAATATCTGCCGAATACACTCAGTTTCATTGTGGGAGCGAGCCTGCTCGCGAAGGCGGCCTGACAGCCGACCCATCTCTCTCTGAAATCACTCGATCCCTGTGGGAGCTGGCTTGCCAGCGATAGCGCCCTCACATCCAGCCAATATCTACCGAATGCACTCAGTTTCATTGTGGGAGCGAGCCTGCTCGCGAAGGCGGCCTGACAGCCGACCCATCTCTCTCTGAAATCACTCGATCACTGTGGGAGCTGGCTTGCCAGCGATAGCGCCCTCACATCCAGCCAATATCTACCGAATACAATCAGTTTCATTGTGGGAGCGAGCCTGCTCGCGAAGAGGCCGGTACATTCAACAGATGTATTGAATCATCAGACGCTCTCGCGAGCAGCCTCGCTCCCTCTTCAAGTCGGCTGAGCCTCAGCCCCGTGGCAACCGGACAACGGCGGTCAGCCCACCACCCGGTGTTTCTTCCAGATCCAACCGCCCACCCAACCGCTGCGCGGCTTCGCGGGCGATGGTCATGCCCAGCCCTACGCCGCCGGAGTTGCGATTACGCGATCCCTCCAGTCGATAGAACGGCTCAAAAACCGCTTCCCGCTGGTCTTCAGCAATCCCCGGTCCGTGATCAATCACCCGAATCAGCAGTTCTTCGCGCTGTTCCAGCAGTTCAATCCGTGCCTGTCCGGCGTAGCGCAGGGCGTTGTCCAGCAGGTTGTTGATGCACGAACGCAGCGCCATCGGTTGCACTGGCAAAGGCGTGCAGTGGCCGCTGACCTGTACATCGGCGCCTTGGTCCTGGGCGTTCTCGCACAGCGATTCGACCAGCGCCTGCACGTCCAGCAACTGCAAGGCTTCGCTGGTGCGTTGTTCGTGCAGATAGGTGAGGGTGGCGTCGAGCATGCCGATCATATCGTCGAGATCCTGGCGCATCTGGCTTTGCAGTTTGTCGTCGCTGATTTTTTCCAGACGCAGTTTCAGGCGTGACAGTGGCGTGCGCAGGTCGTGGGAGACGGCGCCGAGCATGCGCGCGCGTTGCTGGACCTGTTCGCGGATGCGCCGTTGCATGAGGTTGAAGGTGTGCGCCGCTTGCCGGGCTTCGCGCGGGCCGGATTCGTCGAGGGGGGCGCTGTCGAGGTCTTCGCTCAGGCGCTCGGCGGCGTCGCTCAGGCGCTGGATCGGCCGGGTGAGCAGCTTGGCACCGTACCAGGCGGCGATCATCAGCGTGATGAATTGAAAGGTCAGCGGCACCACCGGGCCACCGAACCAGGGGCGCGCTTGTCTCGGTGGATAAGCGGCGTCGCGCATGGGCGGTTGGCCGTCGATGTTCGCTGAGAACTCGGGCGGTGGTGGGGGCGGAGGAGGGCCGTAGAGCCTGAACCAGGCGAAGGCCAGCAGGTGCGCCAGGACAATTGCCGCGAACAGCACCCCGAACAGGCGACCGAACAGGGTATCGAAGCGCGCCTTCATCAGCCTATGTCCCGCGCGTCGAACAGGTAACCCTCGCCGCGCACGGTCTTGATCAACTGCGGGGCTTTCGGGTCGTCGCCGAGTTTTTGCCGCAGGCGCGAGACCAGCAGGTCGATGCTGCGGTCAAAGGCTTCGATCGAGCGACCGCGAGCGGCGTCAAGCAGTTGTTCGCGGCTGAGCACGCGGCGCGGGCGTTCGATGAAGACCCAGAGCAGGCGGAATTCGGCGTTGGACAAGGGCACTACCAGGCCGTTGTCGGCGACCACTTGGCGCAGGACGCTGTTGAGGCGCCAGTTGTCGAAGCGAATGTTGGCGCGCTGGTCAGTGCGGTCGTCGCGCACGCGGCGCAGGATGGTCTGGATGCGGGCGACCAGTTCGCGTGGTTCGAACGGTTTGGCCATGTAATCGTCGGCGCCCAGTTCCAGGCCGATGATGCGGTCGGTGGGTTCGCAGCGGGCGGTGAGCATCAGGATCGGGATGTCCGATTCGGCGCGCAGCCAGCGACACAGCGACAGGCCGTCTTCGCCGGGCAGCATCAGGTCGAGGACGATGACGTCGAAATGTTCGCCCTGCAGCGCCTGGCGCATCGCCGCGCCGTCGGTGACGCCGCTGGCGTGAATGTTGAAACGGGCGAGGTAATCGATCATCAGCTCGCGGATCGGCACGTCATCGTCGACGATCAGCGCGCGGATGCTCCAGCGCTTGTCGTCTTTGCTTTCATCCGTCACGGTTGTCGGGGCGTTGGGCATGGGGCTGTTCACTACCAGGGGTGGTTTCAGCATAGGCGTCCGGCCGGGGGGCGGGAAGTGCTGTTGTAAGGACGTGTTGCGCCGGGCGAGGCTAACCCGGGTGCGTGTTGCGGGCGTGTCGGTTGTGTATCGGAGTCGACACAATAGCCGCGCCGGCTAAGCTGATAACCGCCAGCGCGACGATTTACCGATCATCGGGTGCCGCGCTGCCGCCGGTTCCGCTACAATGCGCGCCGTTTTCGACCAGCCTGAGAGCCCATCCATGTCCGCCTGCCAGACTCCTATCATCGTCGCCCTGGATTTCCCCACCCGTGACGCCGCACTGAAGCTGGCCGACCAGTTGGACCCGAAACTGTGCCGGGTCAAAGTGGGCAAGGAACTGTTCACCAGTTGCGCGGCGGAAATCGTCGGCACCCTGCGTGACAAGGGTTTTGAAGTGTTTCTGGATCTCAAATTCCACGACATCCCCAACACCACTGCGATGGCTGTGAAAGCCGCTGCCGAGATGGGTGTGTGGATGGTCAACGTGCACTGCTCGGGCGGTCTGCGCATGATGGCCGCCTGCCGTGAAGAGCTGGATAAGCGCAGTGGTCCGCAACCGTTGTTGATTGGTGTGACCGTGCTGACCAGCATGGAGCGCGAGGATCTGGCCGGTATCGGTCTGGATATCGAGCCGCAGGAACAAGTGCTGCGTCTGGCGGCACTGGCCGAGAAGGCCGGGATGGACGGTCTGGTCTGTTCGGCGCTGGAAGCGTCGGCGCTGAAAACCGCGCACCCGTCGCTGCAACTGGTGACGCCGGGGATTCGCCCGGCGGGCAGCGCGCAAGATGATCAACGGCGCATTCTGACCCCGCGTCAGGCGCTGGATGCCGGTTCCGATTACCTGGTAATCGGCCGTCCGATCAGCCAGGCGACAGATCCGGCGCAGGCGTTGGCCGCAGTCGTAGCCGAAATTGCCTAAAGCTTATTGAAGATCCAACTGTGGGAGCGAGCCTGCTCGCGAAGAGGGAGTGTCAGTCGGCATCATTATCGACTGATCCACCGCTTCGCGAGCAGGCTCGCTCCCACATTGGTTTCAGGCTGGCCTTAAACCTTCAGAACCAACTTGCCAAAGTTCTCGCCGTTGAACAGTTTCATCAGCGTCTCGGGGAACGTCTCCAGCCCATCAACCACATCTTCCTTGCTCTTGAGCTGCCCGTTGGCCATCCAGCCGGCCATCTCCTGGGCGGCGCTGGCGAACTGCGCGGCGTAGTCCATCACCACAAAGCCTTCCATGCGCGCGCGATTGACCAGCAGTGACAGGTAATTGGCCGGGCCTTTGACCGCTTCTTTATTGTTGTACTGGCTGATGGCGCCGCAGATCACCACGCGCGCCTTCATGTTCAAGCGGCTCAGCACCGCGTCGAGAATGTCGCCACCGACGTTATCGAAGTACACGTCCACGCCTTTCGGGCATTCGCGCTTCAGACCGGCCACGACGTCTTCGGCCTTGTAATCGATGGCGCCGTCAAAACCCAATTCGTCGATGAGGAATTTGCACTTGTCGGCCCCGCCGGCGATGCCGACGACGCGGCAGCCTTTGATTTTGGCGATCTGCCCGGCCACGCTGCCCACCGCACCGGCCGCGCCGGACAGCACCACGGTATCACCGGCTTTCGGGGCGCCGACGTCGAGCAGGGCGAAGTAGGCGGTCATACCGGTCATGCCCAGTGCAGACAGATAGCGTGGCAATGGCGCGAGTTTCGGGTCGACCTTGTAGAAACCGCGCGGCTCGCCGAGGAAATAATCCTGCACACCGAGGGCGCCATTGACGTAATCGCCGACGGCGAAGCCAGGATTGTTCGACGCGATGACTTTTCCCACGCCCAGTGCGCGCATGACCTCACCGAGACCGACCGGCGGGATGTAGGACTTGCCTTCGTTCATCCAGCCGCGCATGGCCGGGTCGAGGGACAGGTATTCGTTTTTCACCAGAATCTGTCCCGCCTGTGGCTCGCCGACCGGTACTTCCTGATAAGTGAAAGTCTCGCGGGTCGCGGCGCCCACCGGGCGTTTGGCGAGCAGGAACTGGCGATTGGTCTGGTTGGTCATGACAGGCACTCGAATGGAATGAAGCCTTGTTGATAGCTCTTCAACGCCGATGTCGCAAGGTTGGCTGATACGGCGAATGCGAGTCGATCCAGTGCGGTGATGGTTACGGGGCGGGTTTTATCACTGCGGCGCATGGGCCTGTAAACAGCGATTGCATAGTGCTGACGCGCTTTCGCTGCCCTTGGCTATGCTGCGACGCCAACATCTTCCAGTTTTTGCGTTCGAGGACATACCCATGAGCATGACGTTTTCCGGTCAGGTGGTTGTAATCACGGGGGCCGCCCACGGCATCGGCCGCGCGACAGCCGTGGCGTTTGCCGCCGAGGGCCTGAAAGTGGTGGTGGCTGACCTGGACGCGGCCGGCGGCGAAGGCACGGTGGCGCTGATTCGTACAGCCGGTGGCGAAGCGTCCTTCGTGCGCTGCGACGTGACATTGGAAAGCGATGTGAAAAATCTGATGGATGAGGTGATCAATACCTACGGTCGTCTCGACTATGCCTTCAACAACGCCGGGATCGAAATCGAGAAAGGCAAACTCGCCGACGGTTCGCTGGACGAATTCGACGCGATCATGGGCGTCAACGTCAAAGGCGTCTGGCTGTGCATGAAGTATCAGTTGCCGCTGTTGTTGGCGCAGGGCGGTGGCGCGATCGTCAACACGGCGTCGGTGGCCGGGCTGGGTGCGGCGCCGAAGATGAGCATCTACGCGGCGTCGAAACATGCGGTGATCGGCCTGACCAAGTCGGCGGCGATCGAATACGCGAAGAAGAAAATCCGCGTCAACGCAGTGTGCCCGGCGGTAATCGACACAGACATGTTCCGCCGCGCCTACGAAGCTGACCCGAAGAAGGGCGAATTCGCCAATGCCATGCACCCGGTCGGACGCATTGGCAAGGTCGAGGAAATCGCCAGCGCGGTGCTGTATCTGTGCAGCGATGGCGCAGCGTTCACCACTGGGCACTCATTGGCGGTGGATGGCGGTGTAACAGCGTTCTGAAAGTTGCCGAAATACAAAGAACCCGCCTGCGTGCGGGTTTTTTTGTACCTCGCGGTCGGTCCCTGTGAATACCGCTAAACAATGTGTATCAAACCGTTAGAACTGGCGCATTTGGCGGCGTTGTCGCACAGCCTCGGCGGCGCGGCTGTGATTTACTGCTGCCAGCAAAACTGACAGGAGTTTGCGAGCTCATGGAACTGAGAATTGACCGACAGGCAATGGTGCCGGTCGTGCAGCAGATCGTCGACGGAATGACTGACTGGATTGTGCAAAGCGGCATCCCGCCGGCCACCCGGTTACCCTCCGTACGGCAAATCGCCCGGGGGAATCTGCTCAGCCAGTCGTGCGTTGTCGAAGCCTGCGAGCGCCTGGTCTCGCAAGGCGTATTGACCACGCGCCAGGGCGCGGGATTCATCGTCGCGGCCTCGCCGGCATTGCGCGAAGCGGACTCGGAATGGGCAGCGTGCGAGGGCCGCCCCGCATGGCGTGATGAGGTGGACGCCGCAACGAGTCGCTTGATTTTGGGGCAAGGAGGCTTGCCGCCGAGTTGGCGTGAGCCCGACGACCTCAGCTACGCGCTGCGCGAGGTGGCACGCACCGACATGGCCAGCCTGTTCAACTACAGCTCGCCACTGGGCCTGCCAGCGCTGCGCGAGCAAATTGCCAAGCGTCTGAAACTGCTGAATATCGACGCCTGCAGTACCCGGCTGATGAGCACCAGCGGTGCCAGTCATGCGCTCGATCTGATCGTGCGCACCCTGTTCAAGGCTGGCGATTGCGTGGTGGTGGAAACGCCCGGTTATGCACCGTTGTTTGACCTGTTGCGTCTGCACGGCGTACAAATGCTCGAAGTTCGTCGTACGCCGAGCGGGCCGGACATCGACATGCTCGAGTCGGTGCTGCGTCAGTTTCGTCCCGGCGCCCTGTTCATCGGCAGTCATCACCACAATCCCACCGGCAGTTGCCTGACGCCTGCGGTGGCCCAGCGTATCGTGCAGTTGAGCAAGACCTACGACCTGCGCGTGATCGAAGATGACGTCTACGCTGATCTGCACACCGGCAACGGTACGCGGTTGGCGGCGCTGGACCATGGCGGCCGGGTCATTTATGTCGGCAGCTTTTCCAAGACACTGAGCAGTTCGTTGCGGATCGGCTTTGTCCTGGCGGACAGCGAGCTGCTGAAGCGCCTGGCGGAGGTCAAGATGATCAGCGGCCTGGGCTGTTCGAGGCTGGCCGAGGCGGTGCTGGCCAGGCTGATGGCGACCGGTGCGTATCGCAAACTGGTGCAGCGTCAGCGCCAGCGCTTGAATGCCGATCGCGCGGCGGCCTTGCAGGCCCTGGAAGACGCCGAGTGGGAAGTGTTCGGCAAGCCGGTTGGCGGGCTGTTTATCTGGGCGCGGGCACGCTTGCGCGACCAGGCGTCGGTGCGCAGGCAGGCCCAGCACTGCGGGCTGGAGTTGTCAGCAGCGGACGCTTTCAGTCCCAGCGGTGAGTGCGGTGACTGGCAGCGCATCAATGTGGCCTGTGCCTGCGACCCACGGGCGCGGCAGTTTTTTCGCAATACCTGCGCGGATCGACCTCCAGCATTCTGAAAACGACGCGGGCGTAGCTTTTTGCCATTATTCCGACGCCAGAGTCTTGTGCTGGTTCGAGCCCGTTGCGAATCTTCGGCAACAGACTTTGGCAGGGGACTACGCGCAATGATTTCGGCCGTGCAAGGACGTTTTGCCAACCTCGGTATGGCGAAAAAACTGGGTATCGGATTTGTGCTCGTCTTGTTGCTGACTGCGTTGGTGGCGGCGATCGGCGTCTGGTCGCTGCAAACCATCAGTCTGCGTTTCGACGGCTTGAAGCAGATGTCCGTGCTCAACAGCGGCCTGCTCAAGGTGCGCCTGCTCGAGCAGGAATACGCCCTGCGCGGCAATCCGAAAACCGCCGATGCCTTGCGCGAAGGCGTCGATGGGCTGGTTGTTCTAGCCGGCGAGCTCAAGGCACATTCCCCGGCCAATGTGCCGGTGATGAGCGATGTCGAGCAAGCGCTGGGCGCGTATCGCAAGGCCTTCGATGAATTCGTCTCGCTGAGCCAGGCCAAGGACCTCGCGCTGGAGATGGCCAGTTGGTCGGTGTCCAGCGTGGCCAATAACCTCGACGTGTTGCAGAGCGGGCTGGCCGATGATGGCGCCTATACGTTGAAAGACACCGAGGGCAAGGACGGCGCCCAGTTCATCGAACAGGCGAATCAGGTCAGTCAGGTCTCGCGACTGATGCTGCAAGCGATGAACGAGGCGCGCGTGCGGCTGGATCAAAGCCGCAAGGGCGATACCGACAATGCCGGCCAGGGCAACATCGAGCAGGCCGCGCAAGCGCAGGAGCAGGCCGAGGCGCTGAAAACCACGGTCAAGGACGAGGGCTATCTGACTGTGCTCAACGAAGTGTCGGGGCATATCGCCGGATTCAACGAGAAACTGGCTGAATACACCGGTTTGCTGGCGCAAGAAAAAACTGTGTACGAGCAACTGCATCAGCGCGCGGCGCAGGTGGTGGACCGGGTCAATCAGGCCTACGTCGCCGAAGACGCTTCGATGCAGGCGGAGCTGAAAAAGAACACGGTGTTGATCATTGGCTCTTCGGCGCTGGCCTTGTTGGTCGGATTACTTGCCGCGTGGGTGATCACGCGCCTGATCGTTGCGCCGCTGCGCAGTGTGATTCGCGTGGCGCAGCAGATTGCTGCGGGTGATCTGACGGCGAAGGTCGAGGTGACGCGCCGCGATGAAATGGGTCAGCTGATGTTGGCGATGCAGCAGATGGCTGCCGGCCTCGGCACGATTGTCAGCGGCTTGCAGGCCGGTATCGAGCGCTTGGCCGGTTCCGCGCAATCGCTGTCGGCAGTGACCGAGCAGACCAATCTGGAGGTCAACAGCCAGAAGGAGGAAACCGAGCAGGTCGCCACCGCCATGAACCAGATGACCGCCACCGTGCATGACGTCGCGCGCAATGCCGAAGAAGCAGCTCTCGCGGCGCAGACGGCGGATGACAAGGTCGAGAGCGGCCAGCAGGTGGTGCGTCAAAGCATGGCGCGGATCGAGCAGTTGGCGGATTCAGCGACCTCGGCCAGTTCCAGCATCGAGAGCCTCAGCGCCGAAATTCAGAATATCGGCACGGTGCTGGAGGTGATCAAGAGCGTGGCCGAGCAGACCAATCTGTTGGCGCTGAACGCGGCAATCGAAGCCGCGCGGGCCGGGGAGCAGGGCAGGGGGTTTGCGGTGGTGGCCGATGAAGTGCGTGCGCTGGCACGGCGTACGCAGCAATCGACCGAGGAGATCGAACGCTTGGTCAGTGCCCTGCGCGCGGCGGCGCAGTCGTCGGTGCAGCAGATTCGCAGCAGTGGCGAACTGGTGAAGCTGGCGGTCAGTGATGCGTTGCAGACCGAGAGTGCGCTGGGGAGTATTGCCGCGGCGGTGTCGTTGATTCAGCAGATGAATCAGCAGATCGCGGCGGCGGCGGAGGAGCAGAGCTCGGTGGCGGAGGAGATCAACCGCAGTGTTACGCAGATTCGTGCGAGCGCGGATCACTCTTCCGTGGCGATGCGCGGGAATGCGGCTTCGAGTGTTGAGCTGGCGCAGTTGGGCGGCGAGTTGCGCTCGATGGTTGGGCATTTTCGGCTTTGAGCCTTGGCGGCCCTTGGGCCGACCAGGCTCTCGGCTTCGCCGCGTGGGGATGGCCCGGGTTTGCTTTTGCTGTTCTGTGGGAGCTGGCTTGCCAGCGAAGGCGGCCTGACAGCCGACCGATTTTTACCTGAGAACACTGCTTCCCAATGTGGGAGCGAGCCTGCTCGCGAAAGCGGCCTTCAATTCACATTCTCTTTCAAGTCGCCCACAAAAAAGCCACCAATAACGGTGGCTTCTCTTCCAGCATTCCCGCCTCAGTCGTAAATCACTTTTTTCTTCCAGTCCGCATCGGCTTCGACATCCTTCAAACCGGCGGTCAGTTGGTTTTCTTCACCTTCCACCGGGGCAATCTTGTCCATGACCTGGGCGTTCGCTCGGGCGAGGAGTTTTTCCAGGTATTGCAGTTGCTCCGCGTACATCTGCGGGTCCTGCTGTTTGCGCAGATATTGCACGCCGCGTTCGAAGGCGAGGCGGGCCTGGCCGGGTTGGTTTTGTTGCAGGGACTGTTGACCGAGGTTGTTGAAGAATTCGATGTGCAGCAGCACGAGGATGTGGCGCACTTCGCGAATCCATTGTTTGGCTTCGTTCGGTGGCAGGAAGCCGTCGTGGGCCGCGCGAGTGATCTGGCCATGCAGGGCTTCGAGGAGGAAGCGCACGTCTTTGGCTTTGGCTTCGGTCAGGATCGGCGCGGGCGGGTTGTTCACCGGGATCGATTCGCCTTGGGCAACGAGGGCGCTGAGTTCGGTGATGCGGGCCTTGGTGGTTGCGCTGGTTTTTTCCAGATTGAGCAGGCGCTGGCAGACGTTGAGTTCCAGGCGGGTCAGCAGCAACTTGAGCGCCGGGGTCATGAACTGGCCGGGGAAGGTTTCGGTCAGTTCGCCGCAGCGGCGCAGGCGGTCGTTGAGTTCGACTTTGGTGCGGGCCTTCTCCAGTTTGTTGTTTTCCACCACATGGTTCATGTAGCCAATGGCGATCAGAATTGCGATCCCGGCTACGACTAGCAGGGTGATCATGAGTGGTGTCACCGGTAAGACCTCTTTATAGGGTTCGCATGCGAGTGTAGTGGCTGGACATTTAGGCGCCTAGCGCCGCTCGACGGGTTTGATCGGCTGCTGCAATCTGTATCGGCCGCCAGCGGTATAGATGAATGCTGGCGCTTGATGTGCAGATTGCCATCACTGTGCGGTGGACTATAACGTCTTGGCGAGTGGCGGAATATAGGCGTCAGGTTTCGGACGACGGAAAAGCCCTACGCGGCCCGTAATCCAGGTCGAAGTCATTGATTTAAATAAATTTATATCAAGGGGTTGACGACCCCTCAATCCATCCATAGAATGCGCGCCACTTGCAGCGTAAAGCACACAGCCAAACGCGGCAGGGAGTGAATGTTGTAGTGTGTCCCCTTCGTCTAGTGGCCTAGGACACCGCCCTTTCACGGCGGTAACAGGGGTTCGAGTCCCCTAGGGGACGCCAATGCGGGAATAGCTCAGTTGGTAGAGCACGACCTTGCCAAGGTCGGGGTCGCGAGTTCGAGTCTCGTTTCCCGCTCCAATTTTAAACAGCAGTGCTTTCGGGCGGTGCTGAGTGAAACCAGAACCAAATCTTCGGATGCGGATCTGGACACCGAAACACACACCATGTGTTCCGGGTAGCGTGTCCCCTTCGTCTAGTGGCCTAGGACACCGCCCTTTCACGGCGGTAACAGGGGTTCGAGTCCCCTAGGGGACGCCATTTGCGGGAATAGCTCAGTTGGTAGAGCACGACCTTGCCAAGGTCGGGGTCGCGAGTTCGAGTCTCGTTTCCCGCTCCAATTTCACAAAAACGCCGATCAGTGATGATCGGCGTTTTTGTTTGTACGCGTTTTGTGGCGGCAATAAAAAAGGACCTTTTCACAGGTCCTTTTTTATTTTGAGCCCGGTCATCAATGATCGGGCTCAGGCCGTGCTTACAGCTTCGGCAACTGCCCGACACGCCCCATCATTTCCGTGACGATCTGCAGATCCAGCAGGAACTGGTCGACGGTCTTGAATTCGCCATCGGTGTGGCCGGTGTATTTGGCTTCCGGTCGCGCCAGGCCGAATTGCACACCGTTCGGCAATTCGTGAACCGAAGTCGCGCCAGCGGAAGTACCGAATTCCGACTTCATGCCGAGGTTTTCGCTGGCTACGGCAAGCAGCGCCTTGACCCACTCACCCTCGGGGTTGCGATACATCGGTTCGGCCACTGAGTAGTCGAACGCCACGGCAACGTGAGTCTTCTTGCTCCAGGCGTCCAGTTTCTCAGCGATCTCAGCCTTGAGCTTTTCCGGGGATTTACCCTTCGGCACCCGCAGGTTCACCGCCAGTTTGAAGGCTTTGTCGTCCTCGCCGACGTAGGTCAGCGAGGTGGTCAGTGGTCCCATGAACGAATCGGAGAAGCCCACGCCAAGTTTTTTGCCCAGATAATCCAGGCCCCAGTTGTCATCGGCATAACGTGCGGCATCGGTGAACTGGTTGTGCTTGAGCGCGACTTTGCCGTCCAGGCTGTTGATGAAGCTCAGCATCCGCGCGACCGGGTTGACGCCGGACTCTGGTTCGGAGGAGTGCGCAGAAACCCCCGTCACGGTCAGTTTGACGTTTTTGCCATCAACCTTTGCCGCGACTTCGAAGTCGCCGCCGTTGGCTTTGGCGTAGGCGTCGCCGGCTTTTTGCAGACTGGCGGCGAGCTTGGCAGGCTTGTCGGTTACCAGCGTGGCCACCGACGCGGACGGAATCTGGTTGGTCGCCTTGCCGCCGGTCATCGAAACGATTTCCGCGCCGTTGCCTTCGCCTTTGCGTTTGGCAAAGTTGGCCATGACGGTGCCGTAACCTTTTTCGGCGATCACTACCGGATAACCGCCGTCCAGCGCCATATTGTAGTTCGGCGTCGGGTTGCGCTCGAAGTAATAGGGAATGGCGTCGCCGCTGGTTTCTTCGGTGGTGTCGACCAGCAGCTTGAAGTTACGCGCCAGTGGCAGTTTCTCGTCCTTGATCACTTTCATGGCGTACAGCGCCACGACGATCGCATTCTTGTCATCCTCTGTGCCACGACCGTACATGCGATCGCCAATCAGCGTGACTTTGAACGGGTCGAGTTTGGTGCCATCTTTCAGCACCCAGTTTTCCGGCGTTACCGGCACCACATCGGCGTGGGCATGAATGCCAACGACTTCGTCGCCTTTGCCATCCAGAGAGATTTCGTAGACACGGTTATCGATGTTGCGGAATTTCAAACCGAAGGATTCGGCGAGTTTCTGGATCTCGCCGGCAATCTTGATGAATTCCGGGTTGTCGTGTTGCTCCACGCCGTCCTTGCGGAAGGTCGGGATCTCGACGAGTTGGCTCAGGGTTTCCAGCGCGGCCTTGCCATATTTCACGCGGGTATAAATGCCTAGCAGACGGTGAATTTCATTCTGCTGTTCGGCGTTCAGGGTCTTGTTGTCGAGGAAGGCGCTGATGGACGGGGTGAGATTATCCGTTTTGGCCAGGTCGCTTTTCGCCAGGCTGCCAAGGAAGCTGCGGAAATCCGTCAAGCTCTTGCCGTCAAAGGATTTCAGGATCGCTGCACTTTGCTCGGCAGTGATGTTGGCTTGTGCGGCGCTGGTAAACGCGGTGAGGCTGGCCATGACCAGAGTGGCGGCGGCCAGTTTTTTCAGGGAAAAGACCATGGAACAGGCATTCCTTTGCAAAGGATTGGGAAAGTATTTCTGACGCTTGTGACAGAAACATTTTGTAAACCTAACACTGCGAGCGCTGGGAAAGGGAGTCACAAACTTGATCTGTCGCACAGAAATGCAAAAGAGGCGCACAAATGAAAAAGTCCCGGCAGCTGATGCCGGGACTTTTTTTGTGTGAGTTACATCGACAGCATCAGGCGTCCGGCAAATAGAATCAGGATGACGCCCATGCTGCGCTCGAACCAGTGTCCAAGGCGCATGAACAGCAGGCGCACTTTATTGCTGGAGAAAAACAGCGCGACGATCACAAACCACAGCGCGTTGACGAAGCACATCCACAATCCGTAGAACGCCTGGATCTGCAGCGGTGTGCTGGCGCTGATGATCGTGGTGAAGATGGCCAGGAAAAACAGCGTGGCCTTGGGGTTGGTCGCATTGGTCAGAAAACCGGTGCTGAATGCCTTGAACAGTGACTGTTCAACCAGCGGCTCATCGGCGTTTTTTTCACCTTCGACGCTGCTCTTCGGTTTGCTGCGGATCAGGCTGACGCCCAGATAGAGGATGTAAGCCCCACCGACCACTTTGGCCACAGTCAGCAGCCACGGCGTGGTGTGCATCAGGGCGCCGACGCCGAGCAGGGTATACAGCACATGCACGGAAATCCCCGCGCCGATGCCCAGCGCAGTGCAGATACCGACGAGCCGGCCGAAGCGCACGCTTTGACGGATGGTCACGGCGAAGTCCGGGCCGGGTGCTACCACGGCGAGAAAGTGGATGGTGGCCAATGCGAGAAACTCGCCCAGGTAATTGGAAAGCATGTCAGCTCCAGAAAGTCAGAGGGGAGGCATTGCCGCGATAGCCAACAAAGAACGACAGGCTCAAACGCGGATCCGCGACGCCCGGAGTGACCGAGTGCATGCGCCGCGAATTGAACATGATGAAATCGCCGGGCTGCGGTCGTACTTCGAGGGCGGGCGGCCCCAGCAGCGACGGCTCGATGCCGTAACTGTCGCCGCGCATTTCGTCGAATTGATCCGGGGTGATGTGGTCATTCCACATCTGCAAGGCGCCACCCTCGGTGGGCATGTTCAGGTAGACGTTGCAGGCAAATTGCGCCTCAAGGCTGCGCGCCTGAAAACTGTCCGGGGCGTCCTTGGCGAAGATGTCGTGATGAGCAAGAAAGCACACGCCCGGTTTGACCACCCGCGACAAACCGACATACATCTTGCGCCCGTAGAGATTTTCCAGATGCGCGCCGGCAGGCCAGGACTCGTCGAGCATGCAGCGCAGAGTGTCGATGGGCGAGGAGTAGGGCGCGCAGCGCTGACGCAGTTCGGCGATGTTGCGGGTGGCGCGTTCGAAGTAATCCTCGATCAGCAGCGGCTGGTTTTCCGCCTCGTAAAAGGCCATGCCGATGCGGCCGATGCTCGGCGCGTTGATGTAGCCCTCAAAGCCCGGGGCGAGGATCTTGTCGCCGATCTTGATCGCCAGCGGCTCGGGCAGAAAGCGTTTGACGCGGATGGCGAGGACTTCTTCGTTGGCCAGTTTTTTTATGCACGTCTCATCGAGACGCTCGACGTCTAGCATCATTTGTTTTAGGTCCATCTATCGATAGTCAACGGAACCGGCGAGCGCGGTTCCCCGGCGTCGGACGCTGCGCGACGGCAACGCCCGAAATGCTCAATCCACGCTGTAGTGGACGGACAGCGTGCCTTTCTTCTGCGAAAGCGACGCGATCGTGACTGTGCCCAGATCCTTAAGGCTGCGTACGTGGGTGCCACCACAGCCATAGGCTGGCAGTTCACCAAAACTGATTTCCCGCGCGCCTTCGCGCAGCGAGGTCAGGCGCGGCAGATCGTGTTCGATCCACTGCTCGATACCGGTTTGCACGGTTGGCGCATCGATTTCTTCAGCGCTATCGCCCGGCTTGAATTGCACCCGGCCTTCGTCCGGCCAGTGGTGCGCCTTGATCGGCATCCAGCCCATGGCCTGAATGAAATGACCGATCAGGTGCCCGGCCGAGTGCATGCGCGTATTGAAGCGGCGGCGCTCTTCATCGATACGGATGACGGTCATGCCCAGCGGCAGCGGGCGGTCGACGAAATGCACAATGCGCTCCGGTTCCTGCACCACGCGCGACACCCGGCTTTCACCGATCCAGCCGGTATCGCAAGGCTGACCGCCGCCCTGGGGGTGAAACAGGGTGGCGCGCAGCACTACGGCGAATTCGTTCTCGTGGGGTGTGCAGTCGAGGACTTCGACATTCGCCTTGAGGTCGTCACTGTGAAAAAACAGGCGAAGCGTCATATTCCATGCCCTGATCGAAGTTCTGTTTTTATTATATGAATCGTGCAATAACGTGATAATCCGTTCGAACATCAAAGGACTTGTGCGTCGTGAGCATCAATCTTCCGCTGCCGCTGCTGGGTGAAATGGCGATTTTCGTCAAGGTTGTCGAGACCGGCAGCTTCTCCGAAGCGGCGCGGCAGATGGGTTCCTCACCCTCGGCGGTCAGTCGCAGTATTTCCCGATTGGAAAAGGCGTTGGCCACGCGCTTGCTGCAACGCACCACGCGCAAACTGCGCTTGAGCGATGGTGGTGAGGAGGTGTTCAAGCGTTGCCAGGAAATGGTCAGTGCGGCCAGGTCGGTGATGGAAATAAGCGGTCAGTTCACCCACGAAGCCGAAGGCCTGGTGCGGGTCAGCGTACCGAAAGCAGTGGGGCGTTTTGTGATTCATCCGCACATGCCGGAGTTTCTGCGCCGCTATCCCAAGGTTGATGTGGAGTTGCTGCTGGAAGATCGTCAGGTCGATCTGATCGATGATCATGTCGATCTGGCAATTCGCATCACTGATCGTCCACCGGCCGGTCTGGTCGGGCGGCAGTTGCTGACCATCGATCATTTGCTTTGCGCCACGCCGCAATACCTGGCCGAACACGGCACGCCGACGCATCCTCACGATTTGCTCAATCACAGTTGTATTTATCTGGGCGAAACGCCGAGCGATGCGCGCTGGAAATTCAAGAAGGGCAGCAAGGCGGTGACGGTCGGCGTGCGTGGGCGCTATGCCGCCAATCACACGGGTGTGCGCTTGGGGGCGGTGTTGCAGCACATCGGGATTGGCAGTCTGCCGTATTTCACGGCGCGTTATGCGTTGGAGCAGAAGTTGATTGTGCAGGTGTTGCCGGACTGGACGTTTCTTGCCTCTTATCATGGTGGGTTGTGGTTGCTGCATTCGCCGACGCGTTATCTGCCACCGAAATTGCGGGTGTTTATTGATTATCTGGTGGAGTGTTTGCAGAAGGAGCCGACGTTGGGTAGGCCCGGGAAATCTGCCGGTGGGAGCAATGCGGCTGTGGCGTATGAGCTGCCGGAGAGTGAGGGGTTGCTTTGAGGTTTTTTTGGTGGGACTTGGCGGCCTTTGGGCCGACCAGGCTCTGGTGGTTTGGGTGAATATCCGTTTCTGCGGTAACGGCTGCTTAGGGTTTCGCCCTTACGGCGACTTACTTTTTTACAAGCGCCTAAAAAAGTAAGCAAAAAACGCTAGCTCCTACGTTCGGCCCTCGCAGGCTCGGGTTCCTTCGCTGCGGGATCGATCCGGGCGCAGCGGCTACGGTTTGCTTCGCTGCACCTACACTCGCTGTGTACGACTGCGTCGTACGGTCGCTGCGCTCCCACGCCCGGATCAATCCCTCCGCTCAGCCTTCCGACGTCGCCTGTGAATCAAGATCAAAAGCGGTACTCGAGCTTGCGCTCATTGTTTTGAGTGGTGAGGGGCGGGTGGTGTCTGGCTGTTTTTGTGGTGAATTTTCCCCTCACCCCAGCCCTCTCCCCGAGGAGAGGGAGCTGATTTGTGTGCTTTTCAAATCCTGAGTTCAACTCGGACTTTCACATCGACGTAACTCGCCCAAACACCTCGGTCAGTCCCCTCTCCCTCCGGGAGAGGGCTAGGGTGAGGGGGCTTTTGATCTTGAAAAAAAAGGCCCGCATGGAATCACCAGTGCGGGCCTTTCATTATCGTTTGAAAAATCAGTGCTTGCTGTCCTGCGCGGACATGGCCAGCAGTTGTTTTTCCTGGTTCCAGTCAAACGGTTCGTCGTTCTGTTCGGCTTCGTAGCGGCGTTCTTCGAGGGCCTGGTAGAGGTCGATTTCTTCGTCGGAGAGGTAGTGCAGGCAGTCGCCGGCGAAGAACCACAGCAGGTCGCGCGGGATCAGGTGGGCGATTTGCGGGTAGCGGCTGATGACTTGGGTGAGGATGTCCTGGCCCAGGTATTGGCTTTCGATAGGGTCGATCGGCAGGGAGGCCAGCAGTTCGTCGAAGCGCTCGAGGAACAGGGCATGGCTTTCTTCGGGCACTTGTTCGGCCTCACCTACGGCGACCAGGATACTGCGCAGGTGGTCGAGCAACACGAGATGATCGGCAACGACGTTGGACACGAGATAAGTCCTCAAGAGCAAAACGGGCGCGGGAGTATAAAGCCCTCGCGCCGTTTTTTCACATAAACCGGGTTCAGCGGACTTTGCCCTCTGCCTGGGTCAGTTCTTCTTTGGCGAAATCGTCGACGTCGATCACCTTGCGGCGGGCCGCTTCGGCGTCGCGCAGGCTTTGCGCTTCGACGGCTTGCAGCACGCCGGCTTCCAGCGCGGCATCGATGGCGTGTTCGCCGGCAGCCGGTTTCACCTGGCCGCTTTTCAACGCGGTGTGGAGTTTTTTGTGCAGCGATTGCGCGGCATTGAGCAGGTCGCTGGCGTGTTGCAGCGCGCCCACGGCATCGTCCGCCGATTGCGGGCGGTAGCAGCCGGCGAGCAATTCTTCGAGGGCCGGATCGCCTTTGGCGCGACCGATGACCGCAGCGACTTCGGCGCCGAGTTTGTCCGATGGGCCTTTGTGACGGCGCCCGAACGGGAAGACGATGACCCGCAGCAGGCAGCCGAAGACTTTGTTCGGGAAGTTGCTCAGCAGTTCATCCAGCGCACGCTCCGACTGGCCGAGGCTTTCTTCCATGGCCCAGCGGAACAGCGGCTCCATGTACGCCGGCGAATCCAGGTCGTGATAACGCTTGAGCGCCGCAGAGGCCAGATACAGGTTGCTCAGCACGTCGCCGAGGCGCGCCGACAGGCGTTCGCGGCGTTTCAGTTCGCCGCCCAGGAGCATCATGCTGAAGTCGGCGAGCATGGCAAATGCGGCGGCCTGACGGTTGAGCGCGCGGAAGTAGCCTTGGCTGATCCTGTCACCCGGCGCATGTTCGAAATGGCCAAGGCCGAGGTTTAGCACCAGTGTGCTGGCCGCATTGCTGACGGCGAAACCGATGTGCTTGAGCAGCAGGCCATCGAATTCCTTGAGTGCCTGGTCTTTATCCTGGCGACCGGCCAAGGCCATTTCCTTGAGTACGAACGGATGGCAACGGATCGCGCCCTGACCGAAGATCATCAGGTTGCGCGACAGGATGTTCGCGCCTTCGACGGTGATGAAGATCGGCGCGCCGTTCCAGCTGCGGCCGAGGTAGTTGTTCGGTCCCATGATGATGGCTTTGCCGCCGTGCACATCCATGGCGTGGCTGATGCATTCGCGGCCGCGTTCGGTGAGGTGGTATTTGAGGATCGCCGACAGCACCGATGGTTTTTCACCCAGGTCCACCGCGTTGGCGGTGAGCATGCGGGCGGCGTCCATCATCCACGCGTTACCGCCGATGCGCGCCATGGCTTCCTGAATGCCCTCGAAAGCGGACAGCGGTACATTGAACTGCTCGCGAATCTGCGCGTACTGGCCGGTTACCAGACTGGTGAACTTGGCCGCACCGGTACCGACGGCTGGCAGCGAGATTGAACGCCCGACGGACAGGCAGTTCATCAGCATCATCCAGCCCTTGCCGAGCATTTCCTGACCACCGATGAGGTAGTCCAGCGGAATGAACACGTCCTTGCCGGAGTTCGGGCCGTTCATGAACGCGGCGCCCAGCGGCAGGTGCCGACGACCGATTTCCACTCCTGCGGTATCGGTCGGGATCAGCGCCAGACTGATGCCGAGGTCCTCTTCCTCACCGAGCAGGTGATCCGGGTCATAAGCCTTGAATGCCAGGCCAAGCAGGGTTGCTACCGGGCCGAGGGTGATGTAGCGCTTTTCCCAGTTCAGGCGCAGGCCGATGACTTCCTGTCCTTCCCACTGGCCTTTGCAGATGATCCCGGTGTCGGGCATCGCGCCGGCGTCGGAACCGGCCAGCGGACCGGTCAATGCGAAGCACGGAATATCGTCGCCACGGGCCAGGCGCGGCAGGTAGTGATTACGTTGTTCATCTGTGCCGTAATGCAGCAATAGTTCGGCAGGGCCGAGGGAGTTGGGCACCATCACGGTGGAGGCGAGGTCGCCGCTGCGTGTCGCCAGTTTCATTGCCACTTGTGAGTGAGCGTAGGCCGAGAAGCCTTTGCCGCCGTATTCCTTGGGAATGATCAGGGCGAAAAAGCCATGTTCCTTGATGTGCGTCCAGGCCTCGGGCGGCAGGTCCATGGACTGGCCGATCTGCCAGTCGCTGACCATTGCGCAGAGTTCTTCGGTCGGGCCGTCGATGAAGGCTTGTTCTTCTTCGCTCAGTTGCACTTTTGGATAGGACAGCAGTTTGTCCCAGTCCGGACGGCCGCTGAACAGCTCGCCGTCCCACCATACGGTGCCGGCATCGATCGCGTCGCGTTCGGTCTGCGACATGGGTGGCAGGGTTTTCTGGAACCAGTTGAACAGCGGCGCGGTGAAGTGCTTGCGGCGCAGGTCAGGCAGCAACAATGGCGCGGCGACCACCGCCAACAGGACCCAGAAGACAAACAGCAGCCAGCCCGGCGCGTGACTGAAAATCCCCATGGCGACGAGATAGGCCGCAACGATGCCCAACGCGGGCAGCGGGGCGATGCGTCGATGGGCGAGATACGCCACGCCGACGATCAAAACCAGTATCCACAACAACAGCATATTCAGTCCTCCGTGAACCAAGGCAAATCGACCCTCCAGAGCTTAGACGGCATCTGCAAACAAGGGTGGTCAGAGCATGGTGATTGAAATCGTGGGAAACCCCGGATGGTTTTCGTAGGTTCGGTGGGCAACACGTGTGGGAAATCGTTCGTTGCTGCGCAGCTTTGCTTTCAGGTTTGGCCGAAACGTCGTTATCTCTGTGCTCAGGCTGTCGCTAGACTCGTGGCTTACCCAGGAGATTGCCGTCATGCACGAGTATCTGAGCCCCGGCCGCTTCATCGATAGTGACCACCCGGCGGTGGTGGAGTTCGCCGAGCAGCATCGCGGCGCCAGTAACCATCCGCGTGAGCAGGCGATCAGTCTGTATTACGCCGTGCGTGAGGCAGTGCGCTACAACCCCTACACCTTCAGCCGTGATCCGCAAACCTTGCGCGGCAGTTACGCACTGGCGGCGGGGGAGAGTTATTGCGTGCCGAAAGCTACGCTGCTCGCCGGTTGTGCCCGGCATTGCGGGATTCCGGCGCGCATCGGTCTGGCCGATGTGCGCAATCATTTGTCGACGCCGCGTTTGCTCGAGCTGCTGAAAAGCGATGTATTCGCCATGCATGGCTACACCGAGCTGTTTCTCGACGGCCGCTGGGTCAAGGCGACGCCGGCGTTCAACCAGCAACTGTGCGAGCTGTTCAACGTCGCAGCGCTGGAATTCGACGGGGTCAACGACAGCGTTTTTCACCCGTTCAACCGTGACGGCGCGCAGTTGATGGAGTATCTGCTCGATCACGGCCAGTTCACCGATGTGCCGGAAACGTTCTTCTTCGAGCACCTGCAAAAGTTCTATCCGCATCTGTTCAGTGAGCAACTGCCGGTGCTGTTGGGCGACATGCAGACTGATTTGAGTCGCACCTGATCCGGCGTATGCTGGCCGTCCACTCACTTGCAAAGAGGCGGTCATGCTGAAGATCTGGGGACGGAAAAATTCATCGAACGTCAGAAAGCCCTTGTGGGCTGCCGAAGAGTTGGGCTTGGCTTACGAGGCCATCGATGCCGGCGGCGCGTTCGGTTTGGTCGATACGCCCGAGTACCGCGCGATGAACCCCAATGGCCGGGTGCCGGTGATCGAGGATGACGGTTTCGTGCTGTGGGAATCCAACGCCATCGTTCGCTATCTGCTGGCCAAGCACGCCCCGGGCAGCGCCTGGTATCCGGCGGATGCGCAAGCCCGCGCCACGGCGGACAAGTGGATGGACTGGACCACGTCGAGTTTCGCCGGGCCGTTTCGCACGGTGTTCTGGGGTGTGCTGCGCACGCCCTCCGAGAAGCAGGACTGGAAGGCGATCAACGCCGCGATCAAGGAATGCGATGAATTGCTGAACATGGCCGACCATGCCCTGATCAGCCAGCCTTATCTCTCCGGCAATGACATCGGCATGGGCGACATCCCGCTGGGCAGCTTCATTTATGCCTGGTTCGAAATGCCCATCGAGCGCGCCCCGCAACCACATCTCCAAGCCTGGTATGAACGTTTGAAGCAGCGTGTGGCCTATCAGAAAGCGGTCATGACCGCGTTGACTTGATAATTACTATCGACACACTTGACTGTACTTGTGCGGCGGCGGCAAGCACCATTGCGAACTTGCGCCGCGGTTGTTTCCCTCGCCGCCCGCCCTTATTTACTTCTTTCCTTCCTTCTTGGTGCGTAAATCCGATATGAGTTCCGCTCTGTCCATCCGGCAGCTAACCAAAACCTACGGCAACGGGTTCCAGGCCTTGAGTGGTATCGATCTGGACGTCGCCGAAGGTGACTTTTTCGCCTTGCTCGGCCCCAACGGCGCCGGCAAATCCACAACCATCGGCATCCTCTCGACCCTGGTCAACAAGACCAGCGGCACCGTGAATATTTTCGGCCATGACCTGGACAAGAACCCGGCGGCGCTCAAACGCTCGATCGGCGTGGTGCCGCAGGAATTCAACTTCAACCAGTTCGAAAAGACCTTCGACATCGTCGTGACCCAGGCCGGCTACTACGGCATTCCGGCGAAAGTCGCCAAGGAACGCGCCGAGCAGTACCTGACCCAGCTGGGGTTGTGGGACAAGCGTGATGTGCCATCGCGTTCGCTGTCCGGCGGCATGAAACGGCGTTTGATGATTGCCCGTGCGCTGGTGCACGAACCGCGTCTGCTTATTCTTGATGAACCGACTGCGGGCGTCGACATCGAGCTGCGCCGTTCGATGTGGACCTTCCTCACCGAGCTGAACCAGAAAGGCATCACCATCATTCTGACCACGCATTATCTGGAAGAGGCCGAGCAGCTGTGCCGCAACATCGGCATCATCGACCACGGCACCATTGTCGAAAACACCAGCATGAAACAGTTGCTGGGCCAGTTGCACGTGGAAACCTTTTTGCTCGACCTGAAACACGACTTGCACGCGGCGCCGCAATTGCTCGGCTACCCGGCCCGCTTGCTCGACGGCCACACCCTGGAAGTGCAGGTCGACAAATCCATGGGCATCACGTCGTTGTTCACCCAGTTGGCGCAGCAGAACATCGAAGTGCTGAGCCTGCGCAACAAAACCAATCGCCTCGAGGAGTTGTTCGTGTCCCTGGTGGAGAAAAATCTGTCGAAGGTGGCGGTATGAGTTCCGAGTTCGGTCCCAACCTCGTCGCCCTGCAAACCATCGTCTACCGCGAGGTCAAACGCTTCATGCGGATCTGGCCGCAGACGTTGCTGCCGCCGGCGATCACCATGGTTCTGTACTTCGTGATTTTCGGCAACCTGATCGGCCGACAGATCGGCGACATGGGTGGCTTCACTTACATGGAGTACATCGTGCCGGGGCTGATCATGATGTCAGTGATCACCAACTCTTACGGCAACGTGGTCTCAAGTTTCTTCGGCAGCAAGTTCCAGCGCTCGATCGAAGAGCTGATGGTCTCGCCGGTGTCACCGCACACGATCCTGATCGGCTTCACCATTGGTGGGGTATTGCGCGGTCTGGCGGTGGGTCTGATCGTGACGATCCTGTCGCTGTTCTTCACCCATCTGCAGGTGCATCACCTCGGCGTGACCATCCTGGTGGTGGTACTGACCGCGACGATCTTTTCGCTGCTGGGCTTTATCAACGCGGTGTTTGCGCGCAACTTCGATGATATTTCGATCATCCCGACCTTTGTGCTGACCCCGCTGACTTACCTTGGCGGTGTGTTCTACTCGATCACTTTGCTGCCACCGTTCTGGCAGACCGTGTCGCTGGCCAACCCGGTGCTGCACATGGTCAACGCCTTCCGCTACGGCATCCTTGGTGTCTCGGATATCCGCATCGGCATCGCCATTACCTTCATGCTGGTGGCGACCGTGGTGCTGTATCTCGGCTGTGCGCGGTTGCTGGTGAGCGGGCGCGGGATGCGTACCTGATCCCGACCGCGTCGCTTTCTTCGCGAGCAGGCTCGCTCCCACATTGGAATGATGTTCTCTGTGGGAGCGAGCCTGCTCGCGAAGGGGCCAGCCCAGACACAACAAAAAACGGCCTCCCATCGCGGAGGCCGTTTTGCATTCATTTCTGCCGACTTTGCTTGCGCCGCCGCCATTGCCGCGCCACCCACCAGCGCCAGTACAGCATCACCAGAAAGTACGCGAGAACGCCCAGCACCAGGCCGACAACCACCGAGCCCAATAAAAACGGCTGCCACAATGTCGACAGCTCTCCGCTGATCCATTCCCAGGTCAACTCGTCCGGCAGATGCCGCGCCGGCACATCCATCAGGAACGCCCCGGCCTGGTAGGTGCAGAAAAACACCGCCGGCATGGTGATCGGATTGGTCAGCCAGACCAGGCTCACCGCGATTGGCATATTGCCGCGCACCATCACCGCCAATGCCGCCGCTACTAGCATCTGTGCCGGGATCGGCAGGAACGCCGCAAACAGGCCGACCGCCATCGCCCGGGCGACCGAGTGGCGGTTGAGATGCCAGAGGTTAGGGTCATGCAGCAACGTGCCGAGAAAGCGTAAGGATTTGTGTTCCCTGATGCTCGTCGGGTCGGGCATGTAACGTTTGAATAAGCGCCGGGGCATAGGGCTTCTCGGTCGGTTAAGGCGGCAAGTATGTCTGGATTCTACGAACCGCCCATTCAGACTTTGTGACAATTGTTGACGACGGTGGTGCCGCAGACCGGCTATGCCTAGTGGGGGGACTCTCAAGGACGGGCATATGCGCACAGGGATGATGGCGCTGGCAGTCGGTCTGCTGGCCCCGGTTTTTTTGCCGGCCTTGCCGCCGGTCGGTTGGTTGCTGGTGCTGCCAATGGTGGCGCTGATGTTGCTGCCGTTTCGCAGCTTTCCATTGGCGTTTTTGCTGTTTGGCTTTACCTGGGCCTGCGTTGGCGCGCAGTGGGCGCTAAATGACCGCTTGCCACCGAGCCTCGACGGCGAAACCCGTTGGCTCGAAGGGCGCGTGGTCGGTTTGCCGCAACACAGCGATGGCGTGGTGCGTTTCGAGCTGGCTGATGCGCGCTCACGCCACGAAAAACTGCCATCGCTGCTGCGCCTGGCCTGGTACGCCGGGCCGCCGGTCAACAGCGGCGAGCGCTGGCGACTGGCGGTGAAGTTGAAGCGCCCGAGTGGCCTGCTCAACCCGCACGCCTTCGACTACGAGGCCTGGCTGCTGGCGCAACGGATCGGCGCAACCGGCACGATCAAGGATGGCCAGCGCTTGGCTGAGGCTCGGCATGCATGGCGCGACGGCGTTCGCCAACGCCTGCTGGCGGTGGATGCGCAAGGACGCGAGGGCGCGCTGGCGGCGCTGGTGCTTGGCGACGGTTCGGGGCTGAGTCGCGAGGACTGGCAGATTCTGCAAGACACCGGCACCGTGCATTTGCTGGTGATCTCCGGACAGCACATCGGTTTGCTGGCGGCTGTGATGTATCTGCTGGTCGCCGGGCTGGCGCGTTTCGGAATCTGGCCGGTGCGCTGGCCATGGTTGCCGTGGGCGTGTGGCCTGGCATTCGCGGCGGCGCTGGGTTACGGCTTGCTCGCCGGGTTCGATGTGCCGGTGCAGCGCGCCTGCGTGATGGTGGCGCTGGTGCTGCTGTGGCGGCTGCGTTTTCGCCATCTCGGCGCGTGGTGGCCGTTATTGCTGGCGTTCAATGGCGTGCTGCTGCTTGATCCACTGGCCAGTTTGCGTCCCGGCTTCTGGCTGTCCTTCGCGGCGGTGGCAGTGTTGATCTTCACTTTCGGCGGGCGGCTGGGGGCCTGGCGCTGGTGGCAGACCTGGACCCGCGCGCAGTGGCTGATCGCGATCGGCTTGTGTCCGGTGTTGCTGGCGCTGAGCTTGCCCATCAGCGTCAGCGGGCCTGTAGCCAATCTGCTGGCCGTTCCGTGGGTCAGCCTCGTGGTGCTGCCGCCGGCATTGCTCGGCACGCTATTGCTGCCCGTGCCTTATGTTGGCGAAGGACTGTTGTGGCTGGCCGGTGGTTTGATCGACTGGCTGTTTATCGGGCTGGCGCTGATTGCCGGGCAATGGCCGGCGTGGATACCGGCCGCCATTCCATGGTGGGCGTTGGTCCTGGGCAGCCTTGGCGCGATTTTATTGCTGTTGCCCCGTGGCGTGCCGATGCGTCCGTTGGGCTGGCCGCTGCTGTTGCTCTTGGCACTGCCGCCTCAAGAGCGAATAGAGGAAGGGCGAGCCGATGTCTGGCAAATCGACGTCGGCCAAGGCTTGGCGATTTTTGTGCGCACGCGACATCACGCATTGCTCTATGACGCCGGCCCGCGCTTCGGCGATTTCGATATCGGCGAACGAGTGGTGTTGCCAGCGTTACGCAAACTCAACGTGCAACAGCTCGACCTGATGCTGCTCAGCCACGCTGACGCCGATCACGCTGGCGGCGCCCGGGCGGTCATGCGTGGATTGAACGTGCACCGCGTGGTCAGCGGCGATCCGCCAAACCTGCCGCCGGAGCTGAACGCCGAAGCCTGCGCAAGTGGCGAACAATGGCAGTGGGACGGCGTGCGGTTCCAGCTCTGGCAATGGTCGGCGGCAGATGACAGCAACCAGCGTTCCTGTGTGTTGCAGATCGAAGCCAACGGCGAACGCCTGCTGCTCACTGGCGATATCGACACTCATGCCGAGCGCGTCCTGCTCGACAGCGCCTTGGCCGTGCCGACGCAGTGGCTGCAATCGCCCCATCACGGCAGTCGCAGTTCATCGTCGATGGCCCTGCTCAAAACCTTGCAGCCCGAAGCGGTGCTGATCTCCCGTGGCCACGGCAACTCCTTCGGTCATCCGCATCCAACCGTGCTGGCGCGCTATCGCAAACAGGGCCTGCGCATCTACGACAGCGCCGAACAAGGTGCCATTCATTTGCAACTGGGCAGCTTCAAGCCGCCGTGGACGATGCGGCAACAGCGGCGTTTCTGGCGCGATCCGCCGGTCCCGGGCCGTTGATCGGTGCCAGCATGGGTGCCACCTCACGGTCGTCGGGGCGGCGGGTCTTAATCGCGGATCGGTATGGTAAAGTGGCGCACTTTTTCGAGGGGACTGTCACTGTGTGGGAATTGGTCAAATCCGGCGGCTGGATGATGTTGCCGATCATTCTGAGTTCCATCGCGGCCATGGCGATCGTCGCCGAGCGCCTGTGGACACTGCGCGCCAGTCGCGTCACCCCCGAGCATCTGCTGGGTCAGGTCTGGGTCTGGATCAAGGACAAGCAGCTCAACAAGGAAAAACTCAAGGAATTGCGCGCCAACTCGCCGCTGGGGGAAATCCTCGCCGCAGGCCTGGCCAATTCCAAGCATGGTCGCGAGATCATGAAAGAGTGCATCGAAGAGGCCGCCGCGCGGGTCATTCATGAACTCGAACGCTACATCAACGCCCTCGGCACCATCGCCGCCATGGCGCCGCTGCTCGGCCTGCTCGGCACCGTGTTGGGCATGATCGATATTTTCAGTGCCTTCACCGGCTCTGGCATGACCACCAATGCCTCGGTACTGGCCGGCGGTATTTCCAAAGCGCTGATCACGACCGCTGCGGGCCTGATGGTCGGTATTCCGGCGGTGTTCTTCCACCGCTTCCTGCAACGTCGTATCGACGAGCTGGTGGTCGGCATGGAGCAGGAAGCGATCAAACTGGTGGAAGTGGTGCAGGGCGACCGTGATGTCGATCTGGCCGAGGGCAAAGCGTGAAATTCCGTCGCAAGCCCCGGGAAACCGTGGACATCAACCTCGCGTCGCTGATTGACGTGGTGTTTATCCTGCTGCTGTTTTTCGTGGTGACTACCACTTTCACTCGGGAAACCCAGCTGCGCGTGGATCTGCCGGAAGCGGTCAGCGGTTCGCCCGCCGAAGATCAGCAGGTCAAACAGCTGGACGTCGCGATCAGTGCCGAAGGCGTGTTCTCGGTGAACAACAAGATTCTGCCGAAGAATGATCTGCCGACGCTGATGGAAGCCATGCAGAAAGAATCCAACGGCGACACCAACATGCCGCTGTCGATCAGTGCCGATGGCAAGGCCCAGCATCAATCGGTGATCACCGCCATGGACGCGGCCGGCAAGCTCGGTTTCAGCCATCTGCGCATGACCACGGTCGAGGCGGCGCCGAAATCCTGATGAGCCTGTCCGATCGCCTGCTCGCCGCGTGGTATCAGGGGCATCCGGCCCTGACGCTGCTGCGGCCACTGGAAATGCTGTATCGCCGCGTGGTGATCAACAAGCGTCAGCGCTTTCTCGACGGTGAAGGTGAGATCTACCAATCGCCCGTGCCGCTGATCGTGGTCGGCAATATCACCGTCGGTGGCACCGGCAAGACGCCGATGATTCTCTGGCTGATTGAGCATTGCCGACGCCGTGGACTGCGCGTTGGCGTGGTCAGTCGCGGTTATGGCGCCAAACCGCCGCACCTGCCGTGGCGGGTCGAGGCCGAGCACAGCGCCGAGGTTGCCGGTGACGAGCCGCTGCTGATCGTCCAGCGCACCGGCGTGCCGCTGATGATCGATCCTGATCGCAGCGCCGCCGTCAAAGCTTTGATTGCCAGTGAGCCGCTGGACCTGATTCTGTCTGACGACGGCATGCAGCATTATCGCCTCGCGCGGGATCTGGAACTGGTGCTGATCGATGCCGCGCGCGGACTGGGCAATCAGCGCTGTCTGCCGGCCGGGCCGTTGCGTGAGCCGGTCGAGCGCCTGCAAAGTGTCGATGGCGTACTGTTCAACGGTGCCCTTGATGATCGCAACGATGGTTTCGCCTTCCGCCTGCAACCTACCGCGCTGGTCAATCTGCGCAGCGGCAAGCGTCAGTCGCTCGAGCATTTCCCGCCCGGGCAAGCGCTGCATGCGGTGGCCGGGATCGGCAATCCGCAACGTTTCTTCAATACCCTCGAAGCGCTAGACTGGCGGCCGATCGCCCATGCGTTCGCCGACCACGCCGAGTACAGCGTGCAGGCGTTGAATTTCACCCCGTCATTGCCGTTGGTGATGACCGAAAAGGACGCGGTGAAGTGCCGTGCCTTTGCTGCTGCCGACTGGTGGTATCTGGCGGTCGATGCCGTGCCGTCGCCAGCCTTCGTGGCCTGGTTCGACACTCAGCTGATGCGCCTGTTGCCGGATCGTCTGCTGCCTTAACTCTTTTATTTCTGGGAATGTTCATGGACACCAAATTGCTCGACATCCTCGCTTGCCCCGTGTGCAAAGGCCCGCTCAAGCTCAGTGCCGACAAGACCGAGCTGATCAGCAAGGGCGCTGGTCTGGCGTACCCGATCCGCGACGGCATCCCGGTGATGCTGGAAAGCGAAGCGCGCACCCTGACCACCGACGAGCGCCTGGATAAATGACCACAGCCTTCACCGTTGTCATCCCGTCGCGGTTCGCCTCGACCCGTCTGCCGGGCAAGCCGTTGCTGGATATTGCCGGCAAGCCGATGATCCAGCATGTCTGGGAACAGGCGAGCAAAAGCAGCGCCAGCCGTGTGGTTGTCGCGACTGACGATGCGCGCATCGTCGAGGCCTGCAGAAGCTTCGGCGCCGAAGTGGTGCTGACCCGTGAAGATCACAATTCCGGCACCGATCGTCTGGCCGAGGTCGCAGCGAAACTCGGTCTTGCGCCTGATGCGATCGTGGTCAACGTCCAGGGCGATGAGCCGTTGATTCCGCCAAGCGTGATCGACCAGGTCGCCGCCAACCTTGCTGCCCATACCGAAGCGCGCATGGCCACGCTGGCCGAGCCGATCGAAGACGTGGAAACCCTGTTCAACCCGAACGTTGTGAAGGTTTCCAGCGATATCAACGGTCTGGCCCTGACTTTCAGCCGCGCGACCTTGCCTTGGGCACGCGATGCATTTGCCAAGAGCCGCGAGCAGCTGCCGGAAGGCGTGCCCTATCGTCGCCACATCGGTATTTATGCCTATCGCGCCGGGTTCCTCCACGACTTCGTGAACTGGGGGCCGTGCTGGCTGGAAAACACCGAATCCCTTGAGCAACTGCGTGCCTTGTGGCACGGCGTGCGTATCCATGTTGCCGACGCGCTGATCGCGCCGCCGACCGGTGTCGACACCGTCGAAGACCTTGAGCGGGTTCGTCGCCTGCTGGGGGGCCTGATGCGCGTTCTGTTTGTGTGCTTGGGCAACATCTGCCGTTCGCCCACCGCCGAAGGCGTGTTGCGCCACAAGTTGCGTGAAGCCGGGCTGGCGGATGTGGTCGAAGTGGCCTCCGCCGGCACCGGTGACTGGCACGTCGGCAACCCGCCGGACAAGCGCAGCCAGGCGGCGGCGAAACTGCGCGGTTATGACCTGTCGACGCAACGCGCGCAGCAGGTCAGCCGGGCCGATTTCGCCAGCTACGACCTGATTCTCGCCATGGACAACAGCAATCTGCGCAACCTCAAGGCCTTGCAGCCGTCCACCGGCAGGGCCGAGCTGGATCTGTTCCTGCGTCGTTATGCCGGGCTGGTCGATGAAGTGCCGGATCCGTATTACGACGGTGATCAGGGTTTCGAGCAGGTGCTGGATCTGATCGAAGCGGCCTGCGACCAGTTGCTGATCGAAGTGAAGGGCCGTTTATGAGTTTGCAGGTCCAACCGCAAGTATCGTTGCAGGCCTTCAATACGTTCGGCGTCGATGTGCGCGCGCAGCTGTTTGCCGAAGCCCACAGCGATGACGATGTCCGCGAAGCGCTGGCCTATGCCGCGTCCCATGACGTGCCGTTGCTGGTGATCGGCGGCGGTAGCAACTTGCTGCTGACGGCGGATATTCCGGCGTTGGTGCTGCGCATGGTCACGCGCGGCATCCGCGTGCTCAGCGATGATGGCAGTCGCGTGGTGGTCGAGGCGGAAGCGGGCGAACCGTGGCATCCGTTCGTGCAGCACACGCTGGCCCAGGGTTTTGCCGGGCTGGAAAACCTCAGCCTGATTCCCGGCACCGTCGGCGCCGCGCCGATGCAGAACATCGGCGCCTATGGCGTCGAGATCAAGGACGTGTTTGCTGGCCTGACCGCGCTGGACCGCGAGAGCGGCGAGCTGCGTGATTTCAGTCTGGAAGACTGCAATTTCGGCTACCGCGACAGCCTGTTCAAGCAGCAGCCGGGACGTTGGCTGATTCTGCGGGTGCGCTTCAAGCTTGATCGCGCAGCGCACCTGCATCTGGAATACGGTCCGGTGCGCCAGCGCCTGAGCGAGCAGGGCATCGAGCAGCCGACGCCCACCGATGTCAGCCGCGCCATCTGCAGCATCCGCAGCGAAAAACTGCCGGACCCGGCGGTGCTCGGCAATGCCGGCAGCTTCTTCAAGAATCCGCTGGTGCCTGCCGCTGTGGTCACGCAGATCAAAGCGCAGCACCCGGATCTGGTGGCTTACCCGCAAGCGGACGGGCAGATGAAACTGGCCGCTGGCTGGCTGATCGAACGCGCCGGCTGGAAGGGTTTTCGCGATGGCGATGCCGGCGTGCACAAGTTGCAGGCGCTGGTGCTGGTCAACTACGGCACGGCCACCGGCCCGCAACTGCTCGACCTGGCGCAACGTATCCAGAAAGACATCGCCGAGCGCTTCCATGTCGAACTGGAAATGGAGCCCAATCGGTATTGAGGCTACGCTTGCCTGACGCCATCCAAAGCCCTGCACTGATGAAAAAAGTGCAGGGCTTTTTTGTTAATGCTGGGTTAACTTAGCGACCTAACGATACCTACCATTTGCTCCACCCAAAGGCCCGGTGCAGACGTTCCCGTCGGCGCAAGAGAGCCTGATTAGCCTGAGTCGATCTGCGCGAACCCACCGCTGATTTTCCGGCGGCAGATTGCTCGACCCCATAACCACTAAAAAATATGCGGGCGTGCCCATGATTACCCTGAAACTCAACGGTCAAGACCACTCCCTCGATGTCACCGAAGACATGCCGCTGTTGTGGGCGATTCGTGACGTCGCCGGTTACAACGGCACCAAATTCGGTTGCGGCATGGGCCTGTGCGGCGCTTGCACCATCCATATCGACGGCTTGCCGGCACGCAGTTGCATCACGCCGATCGGCTCGGTAATTGGTCAGAACGTCACCACCATCGATAATCTCCACGCCGACCCGGTAGGCAAGGTCGTGCAGCAAGCCTGGCTCGACAGTGCCGTGGCCCAATGTGGTTATTGCCAGGGCGGGCAGATCATGTCGGCCACCGCTCTGCTGAAAACCAATCCGAACCCGAGCGACGAGCAGATCGAAGAAGCCATGGTGGGCAACATCTGCCGCTGCGGCACCTACAACCGGATCAAAACCGCGATCCGCCAGGCCTCCACTCAACTGAAGGAGGTGAAGGCATGAGCCGCGTCCCGAATGATTTCGCCCTGAGCAACCTCAGCCGCCGTGGCTTTCTCAAAGGCGTCGGCGCCACCAGTGCGCTGGTCCTCGCCGCGAGCTGGGGCTGGCAGGATGCGCTGGCCGATGACGCTGCGAAGAAGTTTGGCGCCGATGGCATGCCCAATGGCTGGATCGACGATCCCAAGGTTTACGTGAGCATTGCTGCCGATGGCAGCGTCACCGTGGTGTGCAACCGTTCGGAAATGGGCCAGGGCGTGCGCACCAGCCTGAGCATGGTAGCGGCCGATGAACTCGAGGCCGATTGGGCGCAGGTCAAAGTGCAGCAGGCGCCGGGCGACGAAGTGCGCTTCGGCAACCAGGACACCGATGGTTCGCGCAGCATGCGTCACTGGTACGAGCCGATGCGTCGTTGCGGCGCCGCCGCGCGGACCATGCTCGAACAGGCGGCCGCTGCGCAGTGGAAAGTGCCGGTTGGCGAATGCCATGCGCAACTGCACAAGGTCATTCACAAACCGTCCGGCCGTGAATTGGGTTACGGCGAACTCGCCGCTGCGGCCAGTGCGCTGGCAGTACCGGCGCGTGACAGCCTGCGTCTCAAGCAGCCGTCGGAATTTCGCTACATCGGTAAGGAAGGCACCAAGGCCATCGACGGTGCCGATATCGTCAATGGCCGCGCAGTGTACGGCGCCGACGTGCATTTCGACGGCATGCTCTACGCGACTATCGCTCGTCCGGCAGTGTATGGCGGCAAGGTCAAAAGCCTCGATGACAGCGCCGCGCTGAAAGTCCCCGGCGTGCTAAAAGTCATGCAGATCGAAGGCCGGCCGTTGCCGTCAGAGTTCCAGCCACTGGGCGGCGTCGCGGTTGTGGCCAGCAATACCTGGGCGGCGATCAAGGGCCGCGAGGCGCTGAAGATCGAATGGGACGACGGCCCGAATGCCAGTTATGACTCGATTGCCTATCGCAAGGAGCTTGAAGCGGCGTCGCTGAAGGCCGGCAAAGTGGTGCGCAACACCGGTGATATCGACAAAGCCTTGAGCGGTGCCGCCAGCACCCTCGAAGCCTCGTACTACCTGCCGCATCTGGCGCAGGCGCCGATGGAACCGATGGTTGCCATTGCCCATTACAAGGACGGCGTGTGCGAAGCCTGGGCGCCGAGTCAGGCACCGCAGGTCACCCGCGAGCGCATCGCCGAGCGCCTGGGCGTACCGTTCGAAAAGGTCACCTTCAACGTAACGCTGCTGGGCGGTGGTTTCGGGCGCAAGTCGAAACCGGACTTCGTCGTCGAAGCGGCGATTCTCGCCAAGGAGTTTCCGGGCAAGGCTGTACGGGTGCAGTGGACGCGCGAAGACGACATCCACAATTCGTATTTCCACACCGTGTCGGCGGAATATCTGAAGGCGGGCATCGACAAGAACGGCATGCCGTCCGGTTGGCTGCATCGTACCGTGGCGCCGAGCATCACCGCGTTGTTTGCGCCGGACATGAATCATGAGGCGGCGTTCGAGCTGGGCATGGGCTTTACCAACATGGCCTACGCGATTCCCAACGTGCGCCTGGAAAACCCCGAAGCCAAGGTACACACGCGGGTCGGCTGGTATCGCTCGGTGTCGAACATTCCCCACGGCTTCGCGATTCAGAGTTTCGTCGATGAACTGGCGCACAAGGCCGGGGAGGATCCGCTCAAGTACCAGATCAAATTGCTCGGCCCGGACCGGCAGATCGATCCTCGCACCTTGAGCGAAGAGTGGAACTACGGCGAATCGCCCGAGCGTTATCCGATCGACACCGGGCGCATGCGCACCGTGCTGGAAACCGCCGCCAAGGCAGCCGGATGGGGACGCAAACTGCCCAAGGGTCGTGGCCTCGGTCTGGCAGTGCATTACAGCTTCGTCACCTATGTCGCGGCGGTGATCGAAGTCGAGGTCAAGGATGACGGTTCGCTGATCGTGCACAAGGCCGACATCGCCGTGGACTGCGGGCCGCAGATCAACCCTGAGCGCATCCGTTCGCAGTTCGAAGGCGCTTGCGTCATGGGCCTGGGCAACGCTGTGCTCGGTGAGATCAGCTTCAAGGACGGCAAAGTCCAGCAGGACAACTTCCATATGTACGAGGTCGCGCGCATGTCGCTGGCGCCCAAGGAAGTCGCGGTGCATCTGGTCACGCCGCCGGGTGACGTGCCGTTGGGTGGCGTTGGTGAGCCGGGCGTGCCGCCGATTGCTCCGGCGCTGTGCAATGCGATCTTCGCCGCCACCGGCAAGCGCATCCGCAATCTGCCGGTGCGGTATCAGTTGCAAGGCTGGCAGAAGGCGGAGGCGTAAATGGACAGCGTCGATCTCAACGTCCTGCGCAGCGTCCTCGAGTGGCGCCGTGCCGGGCAGCGGGTGGTGTTGTTCAGCGTGGTGCAGACCTGGGGCACCGCGCCGCGCTCGCCCGGCGCCATGCTCGCCTTGCGCGAGGACGGCGTGGTGATCGGTTCGGTGTCAGGCGGCTGTGTCGAGGATGACTTGATCGCGCGGCTGCACGACGGCCGCATTGCCACCGATGGTCCGCCAGTGCAGATGATTACCTATGGCGTGACCCGCGAGGAGGCCGCGCGTTTCGGCCTGCCTTGCGGCGGCACCCTGCGCCTGACCGAAGAGCGCGTCGGCGACCCGGCGTGGGTGGCCGAGCTCCTGCAGCGTTGCGAAAACCATGAAATCGTTGCCCGTGAACTGAACATCGAAACCGGCGAGGTGCGGCTGGCTCCGGCGAGCAAGTCCGATTCGCTGGTGTTCGACGGCAAGGTTCTGCGGGCGATTTACGGTCCGCGCTGGCGCTTGTTGCTGATCGGTGCCGGGCAGTTGTCGCGCTACGTCGCCGACATGGCGCGGCTGCTGGATTTCGAAGTGCTGATCTGCGATCCGCGCACCGAGTTCGTTTACGGCTGGGAAGAGCAGCATGGCCGTTTCGTCCCCGGCATGCCGGATGAAGCTGTGCTGAACATCCAGACCGACGAGCGCACGGCGATTGTCGCCTTGACTCACGATCCACGCCTGGATGACATGGCTTTGCTCACCGCGCTCGACTCGCCGGCGTTTTACGTCGGCGCGCTCGGTTCGCGGGTCAACAGCCAGAAGCGCCGGGAAAACCTCGCTCAGCTAGGCTTGTCGCAAGCGTCGATTGATCGCTTGCACGGGCCGATCGGCCTGCACATCGGTAGTCATTCGCCGGCAGAGATCGCTTTGTCCTTGCTGGCGGAAATTGTCGCGATCAAGAACGGTGTGGAGTTGAAGCAGAAAAAAACGCTGGAGGGTGCATGAGCCAATCCATCGCAGTGATCGTGCTGGCAGCAGGCGAGGGCAAACGCTTTCGCCAGATCGCCGGTCCCGACAAAGACAAATTGCTCGCTGATTGCACCGGGCGTGACGGCGCGGTGCGCTCGGTAATCGAGCAGGTGCTGGTGAACCTGCCGGCCAGTCTCGACAAGCGCGTACTGGTCACCACCGAAGCGCGACCACAGGCGATGCGCATGGCCCAGGCATATGGCTGCGACGTGGTGTCAATCGAGTCGACCGGCATGGGCGACAGCATTGCCGCAGGTGTTGCCGCTTGCCCTGACGCCGATGGCTGGTTGATTGTGCTGGGTGATATGCCGTTTATCTTGCCATCGAGTATTGAGCGAGTGGTCGCGGCGATGGCTGATGACGCTGTGAGTGTGCCGGTGCGGGGTGGCGAGTTTGGCCATCCGGTGGGGTTTGGTCGTTCGTTTGGCGCGCAGTTGCAGGCGCTGACCGGTGATCGTGGCGCACGGCCGTTGTTTGCGCAGGGTAGGGTGGTTGAGGTGGCGGTAGATGACCCGGGGATGTTGTGGGATATCGATGTGCCTGAATCTCTGGTATTTCCTCAGCCCTGAGCCGTGTTGAAATTCCTTGTGGGAGCGAGCAGGCTCGCTCCCACAAAGGTTGTGGATGATGCTGGTATTTCAGGCAATAAAAAGCCCCGCCAGGCTTTCACCGGGCGGGGCTTTTTAATGGCTTCAGGAATTACACGAGTGGTTTAGGCTCGTGCTCTTTTTCCTGGGCTTCTTCGCGCTGTTCAACCGCGTCCTGAACGGAGCGTGGTGCTTCAGCGATCACCGCTTCAACCGATGCTTCTTCCGCGACCGGGGCAGGGGCTGCCTCGATCACTTCAGCCGCAGCGGCTGGTTCGGCAGCCACTGGCGCTGCAGCGGCAGCCAGTTCGGCTTCCTTCTGCAAACGCTCGGCTTCACGCTTGCGACGACGCACTTCACGCGGGTCGTTTGGCGCACGGCCGTTTGGCGTCAGGGCGCTGACCGGAGCCGGAGCTTCAACCACAGGGGCTGGCGCTTCGACTGCGGCTGGTGCTTCTTCAACCTGAGCTTCGGCAACCGGAGCTTCAACTACTGGTGTCGGCGCCGGTTCTGCTGCTGCAACTACTGGTTCGGAAACCATGGCCTGCGGTACTTCGGCTTCAGCGACTGGCGCTGGAGCTTCGGTGACGGCTGGCTCGGCAACCCAGTTGAACGCAGTCTGCTCTTCGCGAACTTCACGCACGGTTTTGGTCACGTTTTCGCTGACGGTTTCGGTCGCTGGTTCGGATTCGGCAACTGGCGCTTCAACGACAGCTTCCGGTTCGGCAGGCGCTTCAACCTGAGGCTGAGCTTCGCGGACCGGGGCGACTTCGATTTCCGGTGCAGCAGTCACTTCCACTGGAGTGGTGGCTTCGACAACCGGCGCTTCGACTGGAGCGGTTTCCAGTGTGGCGGCAGTGGCGCGTTCAGCCTGCTCGTGAGCTTCGGCTTCTGCCGGAGCGCTGATGGTGCTGCTGGCAACGGCAGCGGTGACAGCCAGGCCAGCGGCCAGATCGGCAGTGCTTGGCTCGCCAGCGTTTTCAGCGGACTCGGATTCTTCCGAACCTTCGATCACGTTGCCGTTGGCATCACGTTGACGCTCGCGACGGTTGCTGCGACGGCGCTGACCACGGGAGCGACGACGTGGACGATCGCCTTCGGCGTTGTCCTGACCGTCTTCCGGCAGTTGCTCTTCGTTGTTGCTGTTCACTTCTTCTTCAGCAACGGCAGCAGCGGCCTGCTCGGCACGCGGTTGACGCTCTTCACGCGGCGGACGCGGGGCGCGTTCTTCGCGTGGCTGACGGGCCGGACGCTCTTCAGCGGTCACGGCAGCAACAGCAGCGGCTGCGGCTGGCACGGCGTCCAGTGGCTCGCGCAGTTCACGTACGCGTTCTTCACGCTCGCCACGCGGCTTGCGATCTTCACGCGGTGCACGCGGTGCACGTTCTTCACGCGGGGCACGTGGTGCGCGCTCTTCGCGGGCTATCGGCGCTTCGCTGCGGGTTTCACGCGGCTCGCGGGCTTCGCGTGGCTGGCGCTCTTCGCGCGGCTCGCGTGGTGCGCGCTCTTCACGTGGAGCACGTTCTTCGCGTGGCTTGCGTTCTTCATCACGACGACCGTTGCGGTTGCGGCTCTGCTGACGACCGTTGCGACGCTCTTCGTTGCGGGCAGGACGCTCGGTGGCAGCCGGTTTCGCAACGGCAACCGGTGCGGCTGGCTCTTCCTTGGTGGCGAACAGGCTGACCAGCGACTTCACCAGACCCTTGAACAGGCTTGGCTCAGGCGCGGCAACTGGTGCTGGAGCTGGTGCGGCAGGTGCAACTTCAGTCGGCACCGGTGCGTTGGCACGGGCCGGCGCAGTTTTCACTGCAGCTTCCTGGCGAACCAGAGTGCGGGTCGCAGCGGCTGGCTGGACTTCTTCGACTTCGGCAGCGGCGGCAGCGATTTCGTAGCTGGACTGGTTGGTCGCGGCTTCCGGGCTGTCGTCACGCAGGCGCTGAACTTCGAAGTGCGGCGTCTCGAGGTGATCGTTCGGCAGAATGACGATGCGGGCACGGGTGCGCAGTTCGATCTTGGTGATCGAGTTGCGTTTTTCGTTGAGCAGGAACGCGGCGACCGGGATCGGCACTTGCGCGCGAACTTCGGCGGTGCGGTCTTTCAGGGCTTCTTCTTCGATCAGGCGCAGGATGGCCAGCGACAGCGATTCAACGTCACGGATGATGCCGGTGCCGTTGCAACGCGGGCAGACGATGCCGCTGCTTTCGCCCAGCGATGGACGCAGGCGCTGACGGGACATTTCCAGCAGGCCGAAACGCGAGATGCGGCCGATCTGCACGCGGGCGCGGTCAGCTTCCAGGCATTCGCGGACTTTCTCTTCCACGGCGCGCTGGTTCTTCGCCGGGGTCATGTCGATGAAGTCGATGACGATCAGGCCGCCGATGTCGCGCAGGCGCAACTGACGGGCGATTTCTTCGGCGGCTTCAAGGTTGGTCTGCAGCGCGGTTTCTTCGATGTCGCTGCCTTTGGTGGCGCGCGCCGAGTTGATGTCGATGGACACCAGGGCTTCGGTCGGATCGATGACGATGGAGCCGCCGGAAGGCAGTTCGACGACGCGCTGGAACGCGGTCTCGATCTGGCTTTCGATCTGGAAACGGTTGAACAGTGGCACGCTGTCTTCGTACAGCTTGATCTTGCTGGCGTACTGCGGCATCACCTGGCGGATGAAGGTCAGGGCTTCGTCCTGGGCTTCAACGCTGTCGATCAGCACTTCGCCGATGTCCTGGCGCAGGTAATCGCGGATGGCGCGGATGATCACGTTGCTTTCCTGGTAGATCAGGAATGGCGCGGAGCGATCCAGCGAGGCTTCTTTGATGGCGGTCCACAGTTGCAGCAGGTAATCAAGGTCCCACTGCATTTCTTCGCTGCTGCGGCCCAGGCCGGCAGTGCGCACGATCAGACCCATGTCGGCCGGAGCAACCAGACCGTTCAGCGCTTCACGCAGTTCGTTGCGTTCTTCGCCTTCGATGCGACGGGAGATGCCGCCGGCACGCGGGTTGTTCGGCATCAGTACGAGGTAACGACCGGCCAGGCTGATGAAGGTGGTCAGGGCGGCGCCCTTGTTCCCACGTTCTTCTTTCTCGACCTGAACGATGACTTCCTGGCCTTCGCTCAGGACGTCCTTGATGTTGACGCGGCCTTCTGGGGCTTTCTTGAAGTATTCGCGGGAGATTTCTTTGAGGGGCAGGAAGCCGTGGCGCTCGGAGCCGAAATCGACAAAGGCAGCCTCAAGGCTTGGTTCGATGCGAGTGATACGGCCTTTATAGATGTTGGCCTTCTTCTGCTCGCGTGCACCGGATTCGATGTCCAGGTCGTAGAGGCGTTGGCCATCTACCAGTGCAACACGCAACTCTTCGGGTTGAGTTGCGTTAATCAGCATTCTTTTCATGTAGTACCGTCGGTTTCCGGGCTGCCGGAAACGGCGTTCGGCACACACGACTTCTCACGGTCGGTGTCAGGTGCGTCGGGAGTGGTTGGCCATTCCCGTGTCCAGCGATGTGCGGCCAATTGGGCCGATACCGCGACGTACGCGTCCTGCTTGCTGTGGCTACTTAAGCACTCAGTCAGGAGGAGGAATCAACCAGCGGCTGTGGACGAGATGAAGCGTCTTGATCAAAGCTTGTTGCTACACAGTCCGGCGGTTGTGCATCTCCACCCTACACGTATCCCTGATAATTCGGGTGCTGCCGCGCGCAGAATCCGCAGCGGGTTGGCATTTACCGTGAGCTCCGAAAGGGGAGGTCACGCATCATGGCTAATTCAGGCGATGTTTCCGAAGCAATCGCTCGGGGTCATTCGCAGTCGACTGCACTTTGTGAACTGGCCTCGAATGTCGCCTGCCTGGCGAGTCAGAACTCTGCCCGGCGGTGTAATTCAGGCCTCATGTCACCTGCGCTCGTTACAACCGCAAACTCCACCGTTACGTAGCGAAAGCCCCGTAGGACGGCCTCGCGCCCTGGTGAATTGCGTTGGTCAGGGCCGGTCTTTGACCGTGGTTCCGCTGTCCAGGCCGCTTTTGGCGGCGTTCGCGACTATAGCAGCAATGATTAAGTGCTTCAATTCCATAAAAATTGTTATCATCCGCGGCATGACAACTACTGCCCCTTCGACTCCAGGCGTTCAACTGCTTGAAGTCTCGCCGGAGTATGCCGGCCAACGAATCGACAACTTTCTCCTCGCCCGGCTCAAAGGCGTGCCCAAGACCTTGATTTACCGCATTTTGCGCAAAGGCGAAGTGCGCGTGAACAAAGGTCGGATCAAGCCCGAATACAAGCTGCAGGCCGGCGACATCGTGCGCGTGCCGCCGGTTCGCGTGCCTGAGCGCGACGAACCGGTGCCGCTGGCCCAGGGGCTGTTGCAGCGCCTGGAAGCCTCGATTGTCTTCGAAGACAAGGCCCTGATCGTCATCAACAAGCCCGCCGGCATTGCGGTTCATGGCGGCAGCGGGCTGAATTTCGGCGTGATCGAAGCCTTTCGTCAGTTGCGTCCCGACGCCAAGGAACTGGAGCTGGTTCACCGTCTCGACCGTGACACCTCCGGCCTGCTGATGATCGCCAAAAAACGCAGCATGTTGCGCCACCTGCACGAGCAGTTGCGCGGCGATGGCGTAGACAAGCGCTACATGGCGCTGGTCCGTGGCAACTGGGCAACCTCGATCAAGCAGGTTCGCGCACCGTTGCTCAAGAGCAATCTGCGTTCCGGCGAGCGCATGGTCGAAGTCAATGACGAGGGCAAAGAAGCCCTGACGCTGTTCAAGGTGCTGCGCCGCTTCGGTGATTTTGCCACCATGGTCGAAGCTAAACCGGTTACCGGTCGTACCCACCAGATTCGCGTGCACACCTTGCATGCTGGCCATTGCATTGCCGGTGACAGTAAGTATGGCGACGAGGATTTCACCAAGGAAATCCGCGATCTGGGCGGTAAGCGTCTGTTCCTGCACGCTTACATGCTGACGGTGCCGCTGCCCGACGGCGGCAAGCTGAATCTGCAAGCGCCCGTCGATGAAATGTGGGCCAAGACCGTGGAGCGATTGAGTGCGCCCATCTGATTACAAGCTGCTGATTTTCGACTGGGACGGCACCCTCGCCGATTCCATCCATCGGATCGTCGAGGCCATGCACTCCGCGTCCGGGCGTTCCGGTTTCGAGCTGCGCGATGACTTCGCTGTCAAAGGCATCATCGGTCTCGGCTTGCCGGAGGCGATTCGCACGCTGTACCCGGAAATCAGTGACGCAGAAATGCTCGCGTTTCGTGAGTATTACGCCGATCACTACATCGCTGCCGAAGCCGTGCCGTCGCCGCTGTTCGAAGGCGTGGTCGAGTCGATGGAGTCGTTTCGCGAGCAGGGTTATCACCTGGCGGTAGCGACGGGCAAGAACCGTCGCGGACTGGATCGGGTGCTCAAGGCCAATGGCTGGGAAGATTATTTCGATATCACCCGCGCCGCCGATGAAACTGCCAGCAAGCCGCACCCTCTGATGCTTGAGCAGATTGTCAGCCACTGCGGCGTACGTCCGGAGCAGGCGTTGATGGTCGGTGATTCGTCGTTCGATCTGCTGATGGCACGCAACGCGGGGATGGATTCGGTGGCGGTCAGTTACGGCGCGCAATCGATCGAGTCCCTGCAACAGTTCGAGCCGCGCCTGTCGATCGACCGTTTTTCTGAATTGCACGCTTGGCTGGGTCAGCAGGCTTAATACGTTTTTGCTGGGGTAGATGGCATGACCGACGAATGGAAAGCACCGGCCAAGGCAAGTGCCGACGACGGTGACGCGAAAAGCTGGAAGCTGTTGGAAAAGACTTTGCTGGCCGGCGTGCAGGAACAACGCCGTTCGCGGCGCTGGGGGATTTTCTTCAAGCTGCTGACGTTTGTTTATCTGTTTGTTGCGCTGCTGCTGTTCACGCCGCTGATGGACATGGAAAAAACCGCCACCCGCGGCCCGAACTACACGGCGTTGATCGAGATCGACGGTGTAATCGCCGACAAGGAGCCGGCCAGCGCCGACAATATCGTTGGCAGCCTGCGTGCGGCGTTCGAAGACAAAAAGGTCAAGGGCGTGGTCCTGCGCATCAATAGCCCGGGCGGCAGTCCGGTGCAGTCTGGCTATGTCTATGACGAGATCAAGCGTCTGCGTGGGTTGCATCCGGAGATCAAGCTCTACGCAGTGATTTCCGATCTTGGTGCTTCGGGCGCCTATTACATCGCCAGCGCGGCGGATCAGATCTATGCCGACAAGGCCAGTCTGGTCGGCTCGATCGGCGTGACGGCGGCGGGTTACGGTTTCGTTGGCACCATGGAAAAACTCGGGGTTGAGCGCCGCACCTATACCTCGGGCGAGCACAAGGCATTCCTGGATCCGTTCCAGCCGCAAAAGCCTGAAGAAACCGCATTCTGGCAAAGCGTGCTGGACACCACGCACAAGCAGTTCATCAACAGCGTCAAGCAGGGCCGTGGCGATCGTCTGAAGGACAAAGAGCATCCGGAGCTGTTTTCCGGGCTGGTCTGGTCGGGTGAGCAGGCGCTGCCGCTAGGCCTGATCGATGGCTTGGGCAATGCCAGTTCGGTGGCGCGTGATGTGATTGGCGAGAAGGAGCTGGTGGACTTCACCGTGCAGGAATCGCCGTTCGATCGCTTCTCGAAAAAGCTCGGCGCCAGCGTGGCCGAGCAGTTGGCGATGTGGATGGGTTTCCACGGGCCTTCGTTGCGGTAAATCGTTTCAAGGTCAGAAGATCGCAGGTCAACGGCAGCTCTTGCACAATCGGTGTAGGAGCTGCCGAAGGCTGCGATCTTTTGCTTTCAAGGGATTTGCACACCCTCGACCAACAACATATCGATCAGGCGAATCAGCGGCAGGCCGATCAGGCTGGTGGCATCCGGGCCTTCGGTCGATTGAAACAGGCTTACGCCCAGTCCTTCGGCCTTGAAGCTGCCGGCGCAGTCGTACGGTTGCTCGATGCGCAGATAGCGCTCGATGCGTGCCTGATCCAGCTGGCGCATGTGCACGGTAAACGGTACGCAGTCGACCTGGCATTGCCCGGTCTGGCTGTTGAGCAGCGCCAGGCCGGTCAGGAAGGTCACGCTCGCGCCGCTCGCCGCCATCAATTGCTCGCGAGCCTTCTCGAAGGTGTGCGGCTTGCCGATGATCTGTTCGCCGAGGACGGCAACCTGATCCGAGCCAATGATCAGATGAGCAGGGTGGCTGTCCGCCAAGGCCCGGGCCTTTTCTTCGGCGAGACGTTTGACCAGATCGATTGCGGACTCGCCCGGGCGGTGGCTTTCGTCGATGTCCGGCGAGCTGCAGACGAACGGCAGGTGCAGGCGGGCGAGCAATTCGCGGCGATAAGTCGAGCTTGAAGCGAGTAATAAAGGCAGCATGGACGTCTCCTGAGGCAGGTGCGGATTCTAGCGGAGGCGCGCAAGTGACGGACAGGGCACAATTTCCTTTGACATGGGTGGGTGCATCCCTATAATGCTGCGCCTATGTTGAATGACCCGATTCCACCTCACGTTGACCCGCGCAAATTGGCTGACCGTGGCACCACCCTTCAAGGTGAACTGCTGCTGGCCGATTTGAAGAGACTCTGCGACCCGCTTTCCGACGATGTCGGTACGGTGCAGGCCAAATTCGTTTTTGAACGAGATGAACGTAAGTCTGTGGTCATCCACAGCTTTATCGACACCGAAGTCAAAATGGTTTGCCAGCGTTGTCTTGAGCTGGTCACCCTGCCGATCCACAGCGAATGCAGTTACGCGGTGGTGAAGGAGGGTGCGAATACCCAGTCGTTGCCGAAAGGTTATGACGTGCTGGAACTGGGCGAAGATCCATTGGATCTGCAGTCACTGATCGAGGAGGAGCTTCTGCTCGCCTTGCCCATTGTGCCTGCTCATCATCCGGAAGAATGCCAGCAGCCGGCGGGAGCAGATGAGCCCGAACCGAGCGAGGACGAGGTAACGCGGTCCAACCCGTTCAGTGTATTGGCGCAGTTAAAGCGTGACCCAAACGTTTAGGAGTTAATCAATTATGGCTGTTCAGCAGAACAAAAAATCCCGCTCTGCCCGTGACATGCGCCGTTCGCACGACGCTCTCGAGGCTAGCACCCTGTCTGTAGAAAAAACCACTGGTGAAGTTCACCTGCGTCACCACGTATCGCCAGAAGGCGTTTACCGTGGCCGTAAAGTGATCGACAAGGGCGCTGACGAGTAATCACTTGTCTGCTCAAGTCATCGCGATTGACGCAATGGGCGGGGACTTCGGTCCCCGCAGCATTGTTCAGGCCAGTCTCGCTTGCCTGTCTGCTACACCCTCGCTGCACCTGACCCTCGTCGGTCAACCCTCCCTTCTTGAAGAACTGATCCACGGCCAGTCGGCTGCCGATCGCGCGCGCCTGACGATTGTCGCGGCGAGCGAAGTCATCACCATGGACGAAAAACCCGCCCAAGCCCTGCGTGGCAAGCCGGATTCGTCGATGCGTGTAGCCCTTGAACTGCTGCGCGATGGCAAGGTGCAGGCCTGTGTCAGCGCCGGCAATACCGGTGCGTTGATGGCCTTGTCACGATTCGTGCTGAAGACATTGCCCGGCATTGATCGTCCGGCCATGGTCGCGGCGATTCCGACGCAGACCGGTTATTGCCAGCTGCTCGATCTGGGTGCCAACGTCGATTGCAGTGCCGAGCACCTGTTGCAGTTTGCGGTGATGGGCTCGGTCGCTGCACAGACCCTGGGTATCGCCCGTCCGCGTGTGGCACTGCTGAATATCGGCACCGAAGACATCAAGGGTAATCAGCAGGTCAAACTGGCCGCCACGCTGTTGCAGGCTGCGCGCGGGATCAACTACATCGGTTTTATCGAAGGCGACGGCTTGTATCGCGGTGAGGCCGATGTGGTGGTGTGTGACGGCTTCGTCGGCAACATCCTGCTCAAGTCCAGCGAAGGTCTGGCGACGATGATTGCTGCGCGGATCGAGGCTTTGTTCAAGAAAAACTTCGCTTCGCGCGCTGTCGGCGTTCTCGCGCTGCCGTTGATGAAGCGTCTGCAGGCCGACCTGGCCCCGGCGCGACATAATGGCGCAAGCTTTCTCGGCTTGCAGGGCATCGTCGTGAAAAGCCACGGATCGGCCGGGGTACAGGGCTTTCAGAGTGCCATTCAACGGGCGCTGATCGAGATTCAAGAGAACCTCCCCGAGCGTCTCCACGGTCGTCTGGAGGAGCTGTTGTCTTAGGCGTTTTCGTCGGACAATGCTTAAATGTGACCGCCCGGTTCAAAGGGCCATCCAAACTGTCAGTTTCTGGCGTCCCCAACGGGGCGTTATTTTCCGACGACAAGATCATTAGGGGCTTGTTACATGTCTGCTTCCCTCGCATTCGTCTTTCCAGGACAGGGTTCGCAGTCCCTCGGCATGCTGGCCGAGCTGGGCGCGCAACATCCGCTGATCCTCGAAACCTTTCAAGAAGCCTCTGCTGCGCTGGGCTACGACCTGTGGGCACTGACCCAACAGGGTCCGGAAGAGCTGCTCAATCAAACCGACAAAACCCAACCAGCCATTCTGACCGCTTCGATCGCCCTGTGGCGTCTGTGGCTGGCCGAAGGCGGCGCGCGTCCGGCGTTTGTCGCCGGCCACAGCCTGGGTGAATACAGCGCGCTGGTTGCCGCCGGCAGCCTGACCCTGGCTGACGCGGTCAAGCTCGTCGAGCGCCGTGGCCAGTTGATGCAGGAAGCGGTGCCGGCCGGGCAAGGCGGCATGGCCGCGATCCTCGGCCTGGAAGATGCCGACGTGCTGGCTGCCTGCGCCGAAGCGGCGCAAGGCGAAGTCGTCAGCGCAGTGAATTTCAACTCGCCGGGCCAAGTGGTGATCGCCGGTGCCAAGGCGGCCGTCGAGCGCGCCATCGAGGGTTGCAAGGCCCGTGGTGCCAAGCGCGCCATGCCATTGCCGGTGAGCGTGCCGTCGCACTGCGAGCTGATGCGTCCGGCTGCCGAGCGTTTCGCCGAATCCATCGCCGCCATCGACTGGCAGGCGCCGCAGATCCCGGTGGTGCAGAACGTCAGCGCACAAGTGCCAGCCGATCTGGAAACCCTCAAGCGCGATCTGCTCGAACAGCTCTACAAGCCAGTGCGCTGGGTTGAATCGGTGCAGACTTTGGCCGCCAAGGGCGCGACCAATCTGGTTGAATGCGGCCCGGGCAAAGTCCTCGCTGGCCTGAACAAACGTTGCGCCGAAGGCGTTTCGACTTCCAATCTCAATACCCCAGACGCCTTCGCTGCCGCTCGCGCAGCGCAGGCCTGAATCAGGAGAAACTTGCATGAGTCTGCAAGGTAAAGTTGCACTGGTTACCGGTGCAAGCCGCGGCATCGGCCAGGCCATCGCGCTGGAACTGGGTCGTCAGGGCGCCATCGTTGTCGGCACCGCGACCTCCGCGTCGGGCGCCGAGCGCATTGCCGCGACCCTGAAGGAAAACGGTATCCAGGGCGCCGGTTTCGAACTCAATGTCACCAGCGACGAATCGGTCAGCGCCGTGCTGGCAGGCATTCAGGAGCAGTTCGGTGCGCCGGTGGCGATTCTGGTCAATAATGCCGGTATCACCCGCGATAACCTGATGATGCGCATGAAAGACGACGAGTGGTACGACGTGATCGATACCAACTTGAACAGTCTGTATCGCCTGTCCAAGGGCGTTTTGCGTGGCATGACCAAGGCGCGCTGGGGTCGAATTATCAGTATTGGCTCGGTAGTGGGTGCCATGGGCAACGCCGGCCAAGTAAACTATGCAGCCGCCAAGGCCGGTCTGGAAGGTTTCAGCCGGGCGATGGCGCGTGAAGTCGGTTCGCGTTCGATTACGGTCAACTCGGTAACCCCAGGGTTCATCGACACCGATATGACCCGCGAGCTGCCTGAAGCACAGCGTGAAGCCTTGCAGACGCAGATTCCGCTGGGTCGTCTGGGGCAAGCTCAAGAGATCGCGTCCGTGGTCGCTTTTCTTGCATCCGACGGTGCGGCATACGTTACCGGGGCTACAATCCCGGTGAACGGTGGGATGTACATGTAAGTAAAATGTGACGGATTGCTTCAAAAAAATGTCATACGAGCTGTCTAAAATCCGTTATAAAGCTGCAATCTATTTATAGGCAGAGGGCCGCAGGGTTTGAGGAGTGAAGCTTTCAGTTGAAAAACTGAAAAGGCTTTCTATACACTTACCCACTGGCCAGCTGCCTGAATTTGTCCATTAGGAGTGAAAACAAGGTATGAGCACCATCGAAGAGCGCGTCAAGAAAATCGTTGCCGAGCAACTGGGTGTTAAAGAAGAAGAAGTGGTCAACACCGCTTCCTTCGTAGAAGACCTGGGTGCCGACTCCCTTGACACCGTTGAGCTGGTGATGGCTCTGGAAGAGGAATTCGAGACCGAAATCCCTGACGAAGAAGCTGAAAAGATCACTACTGTACAAGCTGCAATCGACTACGTTACCAGCCACCAGGCGTAATAGTTTGTAATCGTTGCTTGCTGTCATGGAAAAACCGCACTGCCATCATGGCGTGCGGTTTTTTCTTTAGGCCTGATGCAAAGTCGTCATTTGAAAAAGGAGAGTGCTGTGTCGCGTAGACGCGTCGTAGTCACCGGTATGGGTATGTTGTCGCCACTGGGCACGGATGTGCCGAGCAGTTGGCAGGGCATTCTGGCTGGCCGCAGTGGCATTGGTCTGATCGAACACACCGACCTTTCTGCCTATTCGACCCGCTTCGGCGGTTCGGTCAAGGGCTTCAATGTCGAGGAATACCTGTCGGTCAAGGAAGCGCGCAAGCTCGACCTGTTCATTCAGTACGGCCTCGCCGCAGGCTTTCAAGCCGTGCGCAACGCCGGTCTGGAAGTCACCGATGCCAACCGTGAACGCATTGGCGTGGCCATGGGTTCGGGTATCGGCGGTCTGACCAACATCGAAGAAACCAGCCGCACCCTGCACGAGACCGGTCCGCGACGGATCTCGCCGTTCTTTGTGCCTGGCTCGATCATCAATATGATTTCCGGCTTCCTGTCGATCCATCTCGGCGCACAGGGACCCAACTACGCCATCGCCACCGCGTGCACCACCGGTACGCACTGCATTGGCATGGCCGCGCGCAACATCATGTACGACGAAGCCGACGTGATGATTGCCGGCGGTGCGGAAATGGCTGCCTGCGGTCTGGGCATGGGCGGCTTCGGCGCATCCCGTGCGCTGTCGACCCGCAACGACGAGCCAACCCGCGCCAGCCGTCCATGGGACAAGGGCCGTGACGGCTTTGTCCTGTCCGACGGCGCCGGTGCGCTGGTCCTTGAAGAGCTGGAGCACGCCAAGGCCCGTGGCGCGACGATCTACGCCGAGCTGATCGGTTTCGGCACCAGTGGCGATGCGTTCCACATGACCTCGCCACCCGCCGATGGCGCCGGTGCCGCGCGCTGCATCACCAATGCCCTGCGTGACGCGAAGATCAACGTCGATCAAGTGCAGTACATCAACGCCCACGGCACCTCGACCCCGGCCGGCGACCTTGCCGAAGCCAATGCGATCAAGTCTGTGTTCGGCGATCACGCCTACAAGCTGGCCGTCAGCTCGACCAAGTCGATGACTGGCCACCTGTTGGGTGCGGCGGGCGCGGTCGAAGCGATTTTCAGCGTGCTGGCGATCAACAGCCAGGTGGCACCGCCGACCATCAACCTTGATGAACCGGACGAAGGCTGCGATCTCGATTTCGTTGCGCACACCGCGCGTAACATGGACATCGATGTCGTGCTGTCCAACTCCTTCGGTTTTGGCGGCACCAACGGCACTCTGGCGTTTCGCCGGTTCGCCAGCTGATGGACAGCTGGGTCGACGGTCAACCGGCTGACGCGCTGTCGCTGAAAGATCGCGGCCTGGCTTACGGCGATGGTCTGTTCGAGACCATTGCCGTGCGCAGCGGTCAGCCGGTCCTGCTGGATCGGCACCTGGCGCGCCTGGCCGATGGCTGTGCGCGTCTGGCCATTGCGACCGATCTCGAGCTGGTTCGCCATGAGCTGCTCAGCTATGCCGCTGCGATGGGCGAGGGCGTGCTCAAGCTTATCCTCACTCGGGGTGACGGCTTGCGCGGTTATGCGCCCGATCCTGCGGCGCAGGGCCGACGCATCCTGCAAGGCAATCCGCCGGCAGCGTATCCCGCTGCCCATGCCGAGCACGGCATCCGCCTGTTTCCCTGCAACACGCGTTTATCTACGCAGCCGTTGTTAGCCGGGCTCAAACATCTGAATCGACTGGAACAGGTGCTCGCCCGCGCCGAATGGCAGGACAGCGAGCATGCCGAAGGCTTGATGCTCGATCAGGCCGGGCGCGTCGTCGAAGGTGTGTACAGCAATATTTTCCTGGTGCGCGACGGTGGTCTGATTACGCCCGACTTGAAGCGCTGCGGCGTCGCTGGGGTGATGCGCGCGGAAATATTGTTTCAGGCCGAGTCGCTGGCCATCCCCACGCAAATCGCCGATATCAGCCTCGAACAGCTGCAATGGGCTGATGAAGTGTTTGTCTGCAACAGCGTTTATGGCGTCTGGCCGGTACGCGCCTGTGCTGCACTGAGCTGGCCGGTTGGCCCGCTCACCCGTAAACTGCAAACCATTGCCCGCGCGCTACTGGATGCTTGATTCGTGAGACGTAAACTTTTGCTGCTGCTGGAAACCGGACTGGTTCTGGCAGGGCTGCTGTTGGGCGCCAGCGCCTGGAAAATTCATTCGGCGCTGGAACAGCCCCTGAACATCCCGCAGGAACAACTGCTGGATGTGCCGAAAGGCTCTACACCGACCCGTACCTTCCTTGAACTCGAAACCGATGGCGTCATCAAGGACGCGTTCTGGCTGCGCGTCTACTGGCGCTTCAATCTCGCCGGCACACCGATTCACAGCGGCGAATACCGCATGCAGCCGGGCATGACCGTCAACGGTCTGATCGATTCGTGGAAGCGCGGCGACGTGGTTCAGTACAGCCTGACCCTGGTCGAAGGCTGGACTTTTCATCAAGTGCGCGCCGCCCTGGCCAAGGACGACAAGCTCGAGCAGACCCTCAATGGCCTGAGCGACAGCGACGTGATGGCGAAGATCGGCCACAAAGGCTTGTTCCCGGAAGGTCGGTTTTTCCCGGATACCTATCGCTTCGTGCGCGGCATGTCCGATGCCGAGCTGCTGAAAAAGGCCTTTGATCGTCTCGATGAAGTGCTCGCCAAAGAGTGGGCGCAGCGTTCTGCCGATGTGCCTTACAGCGAACCTTATCAAGCGCTGATCATGGCCTCGCTGGTCGAGAAAGAGACTGGCGTTCCGCAGGAGCGCGGGCAGATTGCCGGCGTCTTTGTACGGCGCATGGCGCTGGGCATGCAGTTGCAGACCGATCCGACGGTGATTTATGGCCTCGGTGATCGCTACACCGGCAAACTGACCCGCGCACATTTGAAAGAGCCGACGCCTTACAACACCTACGTGATTCCAGGCTTGCCGCCGACGCCGATTGCGATGGTCGGGCGCGAAGCGATTCATGCTGCGCTCAACCCGGTGGAGGGCAGCAGCCTGTATTTCGTCGCCCGTGGCGATGGCAGCCATGTGTTCTCCGATGATCTGGATGCGCACAACAACGCGGTGCGCGAATACCAGCTCAAGCGCCGTGCCGATTACCGTTCCAGCCCGGCACCAGTAACCGCGCCGGCCACCGATGAGGCCATTCCGGCGGCCTCGCCGAACACCGCGCCCGAGGCGCTGCCGCAAGTGCCGTCGCAAGAACCTGCGCCAGCCCCGGAACCGGACGCCGCTGCACCACAGAACGCGCAATGACTTTGATGAAGGACTGCCTGTGACTGGCTTGTTTATTACCCTGGAAGGCCCGGAAGGCGCGGGCAAGAGCACCAATCGCGAATACCTCGCCGAGCGCCTGCGCGCCGCCGGTATCGAAGTGCTGCTCACCCGTGAGCCTGGCGGTACACCGCTGGCCGAACGGATTCGTGATGTCCTGCTGACCCCGGCCGACGAAGTGATGCACCCGGACGCCGAGCTGTTGCTGGTGTTCGCCGCGCGGGCCCAGCATCTGGCAGAGGTGATTCGCCCGGCGCTGGCGCGTGGCGCCGTGGTGCTGTGCGATCGTTTCACCGATTCAACATACGCCTATCAGGGCGGCGGTCGTGGTTTGTCGCTGGAACGCATCGCCACCCTGGAGACTTTCGTGCAGGGCGACTTGCGGCCCGATCTGACCTTGATTTTCGACCTGCCCGTTGAAATCGGCCTGGCCCGCGCCAGTGCCCGTGGTCGGCTGGACCGGTTCGAACTCGAAGGCCGGGCGTTTTTCGAGAACGTGCGCAATGCGTTCCTGAAACGCGCCGAAGCCGACCCGTCGCGCTACGTGCGCATCGATGCCGGTCAGCCATTGGCCAAGGTGCAGCAATCGCTGGACACCTTGCTACCGAATTTGCTGGAGCTGGCCCGTGGCTGAGGCCTATCCATGGCAGGACAGCCTCTGGCAGCAACTGGCCGGCCGCAGTCAGCATGCTCACGCGTACCTGCTGCACGGTCCGGCCGGTATCGGCAAGCGTGCGCTGGCCGAGCGCTTGATGGCCAGCCTGCTGTGTCAGCGCCCTACGCCTGAGGCGTGCGGCGAGTGCAAATCCTGTCTGCTGCTCAAGGCCGGCAGTCATCCGGACAATTACATCCTGGAGCCGGAAGAGGCGGACAAGGCGATCAAGGTCGATCAGGTTCGTGATCTGGTCAGTTTCGTCGTGCAGACCGCGCAGCTCGGGGGGCGCAAAGTGGTGTTGATCGAGCCGGTCGAGTCGATGAATATCAACGCTGCCAACGCCTTGCTCAAAAGTCTTGAAGAACCGTCCGGCGATACCGTGCTGCTATTGGTCAGCCACCAGCCGAGCCGTTTGTTGCCAACCATCAAGAGCCGTTGCGTGCAGCAGGCCTGCCCGCTGCCGGGCGAGGCGATGAGCCTGCAATGGCTGGCCCAGGCGCTGCCGGATTGCGCGGAGGAAGAGCGCGTCGAACTGCTGACCCTCGCCGCCGGGTCGCCGCTGATGGCGGTCAGCCTGCAATCGCAAGGTGTGCGTGAACAACGTGCACAAGTGGTCGAAGGCGTGAAGAAGCTGCTCAAGGGACAACAATCGCCGACGCAACTGGCGGAAGAGTGGAAAAGCATTCCGATGCTGCGTCTGTTCGACTGGTTCTGCGACTGGTCGAGCCTGATCTTGCGCTATCAACTGACTCAGGACGAAGCCGGCCTCGGCCTGGCCGATATGCGCAAGGTCGTGCAGTACCTGGCCCAGAAAAGCCCGCAGGGTAAAGTGCTGGATATTCAAGACTGGATTCTCGCCCAGCGACAGAAAGTGCTGAGCAAGGCCAACCTCAATCCGGCCCTGTTGCTGGAAGCATTGTTGGTGCAATGGGTGGTATTGCCTGGTCAAAGATAAGAATGTGTACCTAGACTCTGAAGATCAGCAGTGGAGGTGAACATGATTGAACCTGTCAGCCCGGGGCCGCGTAACGGCATCTTGTCCCTGACCATCAAGGACAAGTCGGTGCTCTACGCCGCCTACATGCCGTTCATCAAGAACGGTGGTCTGTTCATCCCGACCAACAAAAGCTACCGGTTGGGCGACGAGGTGTTCATGTTGTTGCACCTGATGGATGAAGCGGAAAAAATTCCGGTCGCCGGCAAAGTCGCCTGGATCACCCCCAAAGGCGCACAAGGCAATCGCGCCGCCGGTGTCGGCGTGCAGTTCAATGACGGCGACGACACCGCGCGCAGTCGCATCGAAACTCATCTGGCCGGAGCGCTGAAATCCGACCGTCCCACTCATACGATGTAAGTTGCAGTCCTTTTTATGCTCGTAGATTCCCATTGTCACCTTGACCGTCTCGACCTCGCCGCCCATGACGGCTCGCTGGATGCCGCACTTGCTGCGGCCCGCGAGCGCGGGGTCGGACACTTTTTGTGCATCGGCGTCAGCGCCGACAACGCCGCCGACGTCAAAGCCCTCGCCGAGCGTTATGACGACGTCGATTGCTCGGTCGGCGTGCATCCGCTGGATGTGCAGCCGGGCGCGGCACCGGCGCTGGATTGGCTGCTGCACGAACTCGATCACCCGAAAGTGGTGGCGATCGGCGAAACCGGTCTCGACTATCACTACGAGCCGGAAGCTGCCGAGTTGCAGCAGGAGTCGTTTCGCCTGCACCTGCAAGCGGCGCAGCAGACCGGCAAGCCGGTGATCATCCACACTCGCGGCGCCCGTGCCGACACCCTCGAACTGCTGCGCGAAGCGGCGCTGCCCCAGGCTGGCGTGTTGCATTGCTTCACCGAAGACTGGGACATGGCCAAAGCAGCGCTGGACATGGGTTATTACATTTCCCTGTCGGGCATTGTTACGTTCCGCAATGCCGACGCCTTGCGTGACGTGGCGAGCAAAGTGCCGGCCGATCGCCTGCTGGTGGAAACCGATTCGCCGTATCTGGCGCCGATTCCGTATCGCGGCAAGCCGAACCTGCCGCAGTACGTGCGCGAAGTGGCGGAGTTTCTGGCGATGCTGCGTGGTGAGAACTACGAGCGCTTTGCCGAGCAGACCACGGAAAACTTCAAGCGCTTGTTCCCGCTGGCGAGTGTTAAATCTGCCGTATGACCGCAGGCCAAATCGCAGGCAAAAAAAACCCGGGTTCTGGGGGGTGAATCCGGGTTAAGACCATTAGGAGTAAAACAAAGGCACGCGGTCCGTTGGTACCTTTACCGGCACGACACTTGGGGGAGATGTCGCCCGACAGTTCAAGTATTGATCAGTCTGGCGTGCAGTCCAGTGAGCGGGTCGGGGTTTTTAAACAAATTTGGAATACGTTTGCTTCAGTTGAGTTCTCATTGCACCCGATTCGTTCTCGAAATGAACAAGAAACACAGATTTGGTCGATGAACCGTGCTTTTTTGCGCAAGTTAGGCATAATACGCGGCTTCGAATTTTGACCCTTCAGACCTTTTTCTTATGCATAAAGAACCTCGTAAGGTCCGTGAATTTCGTCGCCGCGAGCAGGAAATTCTCGATACCGCGCTCAAGCTGTTCCTCGACCAGGGTGAAGACAGTGTCACCGTCGAGATGATTGCTGATGCCGTGGGTATCGGCAAAGGCACGATCTACAAGCACTTCAAATCCAAGGCCGAGATCTACTTGCGCCTGATGCTCGATTACGAGCGCGATCTGAACGAGCTGCTGCATTCGGCCGATGTCGACAAGGACAAGGAAGCGCTGTCCCGCGCCTACTTCGAATTCCGCATGCGCGACCCGCAGCGCTATCGCCTGTTCGACCGTCTCGAAGAGAAAGTGGTCAAGGGCAATCAGGTGCCGGAGATGGTCGAGGAACTGCACAAGATCCGTGCCTCGAACTTCGAACGCCTGACCCTGCTGATCAAGGGTCGCATCAGCGAAGGCAAGCTCGAAGACGTGCCGCCGTACTTCCACTACTGCGCATCCTGGGCGTTGGTGCACGGCGCGGTGGCGCTGTATCACTCGCCGTTCTGGAGCAACGTGCTGGAAGATCAGGAAGGCTTCTTCCAGTTCCTGATGGACATCGGCGTGCGCATGGGCAACAAGCGCAAGCGCGACCCGGAAACGCCGAGCACATAAGTCATTCAGCGGGCTGATTGCGCCGTGTTTTCACAACATGGCGCAATAGCACAGGAATATACTCAGGCATAGGGCTTGCTAAAACCTGATTTCTCAGTCAAGTTTTGCTCGCTCGATTTTCTTTCGCCGGAGTGTTTCATGATCGTTGACCGTCAAGGCAGGCGTTTTCGCAATCTGCGCATCAGCCTGACCTCTGCCTGCAATTACGCCTGTACCTACTGCGTGCCCAACGGCAAGCGGTTGGTCGCTGCGCAGGATGAGCTGTCGGCCGAAGCCATGGCGCGCGGCGTCGAATACCTGATCGAAGCGGCCGGCATCGAGCGCCTGCGCATCACTGGCGGCGAGCCACTGGTCAGCCCCAAACTCGAATCGTTCATGACTGCCGTCGGCCAGATGGGCCTCGACGACATCAGCCTGACCACCAATGGTCAACTCCTCGCGAAAAAACTGCCGCTGCTGGTCGATGCCGGTCTGCGTCGAATCAACGTTTCCCTCGATACTCTTGATGCCGCTGCGTTTCGCAGCATCGCTCGTGGCGGCGATCTGGCCAGCGTGCTCGAAGGCATGGATCAGGCTGCCGCCGCCGGGATGAAGATCAAGGTCAACATGGTGCCGTTGCGCGGGCAGAACCTCGATCAGGTCATGCCGCTGCTCGACTACTGTCTGGAGCGCGGCTTCGAACTGCGTTTCATCGAGCTGATGCGCATGGGCCATCTGGCCAAGGATTCCAATGCCTTCCTGCAGCAGTTCGTCAGCCTTGAGCAGTTGCTCGGCCTGATCGGCGAACGTTATGAATACGCCCAGACCGACGCACCGGTGGACGCCACGGCTGTGCGCTATGCGATTCCCGGTCGCGGCACTTTCGGGGTGATCGCCAACGAAAGTGTGCCGTTCTGCCGCACTTGTTCGCGCTTGCGCCTGTCATCGACCGGTTGGCTGCATGGCTGTTTATCGTCGAGCAACCGCCACTATGTCGGCGATCTGCTCGACAAGCCGCGCCACCAGGCGTTGCCGGCGCTGCAACGTTTGCTGGTCAAGGCGTTGGGTGACAAACAGGAGGTGGCGTTCTCTGGCGGCGCTACTGTCATGAAGATTATTGGCGGTTGAACAACGGCTTTCGCGAGCAGGCTCGCCCCACATTTGGAATGCATTTCAATTGTGGGAGCGAGCCTGCTCGCGAATGCCTCTATCACTGAATTTGTCGAGCTGGCGCAAAAGCTGCATTCAACGGCCATTCGCCGGTTTTCCGACACCGGCTTCTGGAGGAATAGGATGCGTAGCCTGGTTTTGCTGCTGGCCGTTTTGGCGCTTGGCGGCTGCATGAATGTCAGCGATATGGCCGAAGGCACTCGCTATCACATGAGCGATGCGGGGCTTCTGGACCATAGCGACAGCCGCCGGGTGAACAATCTCCGCATTCAGCCGGACTCGTTCATCTTTATCGCCCAGGGCGCGTTCGCGCCACCGGGTGGTTCCTATCCACGGCCGAACGTGGTCGCCGAAGAAGCCTTCAAGGGCTTTGTCGAATACTTCCCGATGGTCCGCCGCGCCCGTGCGCCGGAAGGCCTCGACCAAGCCATGGGCGAAGCCCGTGATGCCGGGGCGCATTACCTGCTCTACACACGTTTCGCCAAGGCTGATGACCGCATCGGCAACTCCGACGAGTGGCTGGACCAGGAAGCCGTGGATCGCCTCGGTATCGATGGCGGCGTGATTCAGATCATGTTGATCGAGACCAGCACCCAGTATTTGATTGATACTGCACGGATCAAGAGTCGTGGCGGTTTACTGACGTTCCATGATTCCAAACCCGAAGACCTCATCGGTCCGCCGCTGGCGCAATACGCACGCAGCCTGCTGGGGATCGGCGACCAGTAATCAAGGAGTACGCCATGAGTGACCCGCAAACAGCCAATGACCTGCTGGGGCAGATCCCCAAGACCAAAGGCCTGCCACCGGTGCATTTGTGGAACCCGGATTTCTGCGGCGACATCGACATGCGCATTGCCCGTGACGGCACCTGGTACTACCTGGGTACGCCGATCGGGCGCAAGCCGATGGTCAAACTGTTCTCCACCATCATCCGCCGCGACGGCGATGATTATTTCCTGATCACCCCGGTCGAGAAGGTCGGGATCAAGGTCGATGACGCGCCGTTCGTGGCGGTTGCCGTTGACGTGCAAGGCGAGGGCGAGGCGCAGGTTTTGCGCTTTACCACCAACGTCGAGGAAACCACCGAAGCGGGGACTGAGCATCCGCTGCGTGTCGAGATCGATCCTGAGACCCAGGAGCCTGCGCCCTATGTGCATGTGCGCAGCAACCTTGAAGCGCTGATTCACCGCAATGTGTTTTACCAGTTGGTGGAACTGGCGGTGAGCCGCGAGATTGATGGCCAGCGCTGGTTGGGCGTGTGGAGCGGCGGCGAGTTCTTTCGCATCGGCCTGGAACCCTGACACAACATCAAAATGTGGGAGCGAGCCTGCTCGCGAACGCGGTGTATCAGTCGCCAGCAATGTTGACTGACACGACGCTTTCGCGAGCAGGCTCGCTCCCACAATGGTTTGTGCAAGCTAAAAAAAATCCGGTTGACTGTTATTCGTATGATGATTAGCGTAGGCACCCATCGCGATTCGCCTTGAGGTGTACATGTCCAGCAGCTTTCATGCGTCAACCGTTGACTGGCTGGGCAGCTGGATTGCGGCCGGTCAGGTCAAGCCGGGGCAGACCATCAAGGTCGAGGCGGATCTGGGCGAGCAGCTTGGCGTCAGCCGCACAGTGATTCGCGAAGCCATCAAAACCCTCGTCGCTAAAGGCATGCTCGAAGTCGGACCGAAGGTCGGCACGCGGGTGTTGCCAGTACGGCGCTGGAATCTGTTCGATCCGCAGGTGGTGGGTTGGCTATCGCGCAATGGGTTGCCGGAAAACTTCGTAGATGACCTGCTGGATTTGCGCCGCACCATTGAGCCGATGGCGGTGCGCTGGGCCTGTGAGCGGGCGACACCGGAGCAGATCGAAGCGGTACAACTGGCTTTCAATGCGCTGGAACGTGCAGTCGACAGCGGCGTTGATTACAACCGTGCCGACCAGGCCTTCCACGAATGCATTCTTGCCGCCAGCCATAATCAGTTCATCGAACAAATGGTCCCGGCCCTCGGTGCGTTACTGGCGGTGTCGTTCGAAGTCTCCGCCGCCGACCCCGATGAACTGCGCCGCACCTTGCCGATCCATAAAGACATGGCCGATGCCATCGCCGCGCGCGATTCGACCCGTGGCGTGTGGGCGTGCATGACCTTGATCGACAATGCCGATCTGGCGATAAAACGCTTTTACCCGAAAGTCATGGCGGACCGCAAAGCCAGCTAAGACCGAAAATCCCCTGTGGCAGCGAGCCTGCTCGCGAATGCGTCAGGTCAGATACATCATCATTGACTGACACGCCGCCTTCGCGAGCAGGCTCGCTCCCACATTGGAAACAACAAGAACATGAAGGATTCCAGATGACCTGCACCGCCCTGACCCAACACCGCGCGCAACTCGGCGAAGGCCCGTTCTGGGATGCGCCGACCCAGGCGTTGTACTGGGTCGATATCGCCGGTAAACAAGCGTTGCGCCTGATCGGCCAGAACGTGCAGATCTGGCAGATGCCCGAGCACATCTCCGCCTTCATTCCCTGCGCCAGCGGCGATGCACTGGTGACGTTGAGCAGTGGTGTCTACCGGCTCGATCTCGATTCGCCCGGCCTCGAGCCACGCTTGACGCTGTTCTGCGTCGCCGACCCGCAACCGGGCAACCGCCCCAACGAAGCCCGTTGCGATGCCTTGGGCCGGTTGTGGTTGGGCACCATGCAGAACAACATCGGCGAGCACGGCGAGGATCTGCCGCTGGCGCGCCGTTCCGGCGGCCTGTTCCGTATCGATCCCGATCAACGCGTCACACCGCTGCTGCTCGGCCTGGGCATCCCCAACACCCTGCTGTGGAGTGACGACGGCACCACGCTGCTGTTTGGTGAAAGTCTCGAAAGCACGCTCAATCGATATTTCATCCGCACCGACGGCAGTCTCGATGCTCCGCAGGTGTTCTACTCGTCCGATCAACACGGTGGTCCCGATGGCTCGGCGATGGACGCTGAAGGCTACGTGTGGAATGCACGCTGGGACGGCAGTTGCCTGCTGCGCCTGACGCCGGACGGGCAGGTGGATCGCAAAATCGATCTGCCGGTCAGTCGCCCGACCAGTTGTGTGTTCGGTGGCGAAGACTTGCAAACCTTATTCATCACCAGCGCCAAGAGTCCACTGAATCATCCATTGGATGGCGCGGTGCTGAGCATGCGCGTCGACGTTGCAGGAAAACTCTGTACGCGTTTTGCTGGCTAGATCCCAAAATATGGGATGCAAAATTATATATTGAGATTATTTGGCGGTCGGGTTTATAGTCGGCTCCAGCAGTAACACGCACTCACACTTAAAAAGAACAAAACAGGTGAAGTGATGCAGCGAATTCTTGTCGCCCGCGCAAGCGGGATCCGCCTTTCGCCACGGCTCAATGCCGTTGACGACGCTTGCCTGTCTGTTTTCCCGAGCCGTCAGAACCGGACATCCACCGATGGCCGGTTTTTTTGCGCCTGCGTGCGGGAGGCCTGAGCCATGGCTGAAGCGCTGACATTGCCGCAAGTGTCGGCCCCGCCGAAAGGCGAGCGCCTGAAAAACAAGGTCGTGCTGTTGACCGGGGCCGCTCAGGGCATCGGCGAAGCCATCGTCGCCGCCTTCGCCGCGCAGCAAGCCAGATTACTAATCAGCGACATCCAGGCCGACAAGGTCGAGCAGGTCGCCGCTCACTGGCGCGATCAGGGCCATGACGTGCAGGCGCTCAAGGTCGACGTATCGAATCAGCAGGATCTGCATGCCCTGGCCCGACGCGCCGTGGAATTGCATGGCCGCATCGATGTGTTGGTCAACTGTGCCGGGGTCAATGTGTTCCGCGATCCTTTGCAGATGACCGAAGAGGACTGGCACCGCTGCTTCGCCATTGATCTGGATGGCGCCTGGTATGGTTGCAAAGCCGTGCTGCCGCAGATGCTCGAGCAGGGCGTGGGCAGCATCATCAACATCGCCTCGACCCATTCCAGCCACATCATTCCCGGCTGCTTCCCGTACCCGGTGGCCAAGCACGGCTTGCTCGGCCTGACCCGTGCACTCGGCATCGAATACGCGGCCAAAGGCATTCGCGTCAACGCCATCGCGCCGGGCTACATCGAAACGCAGCTGAACGTTGATTACTGGAATGGCTTTGCCGATCCGCACGCCGAGCGGCAGCGCGCCTTCGACCTGCATCCGCCCAAGCGCATCGGCCAGCCGATCGAAGTGGCGATGACGGCGGTGTTTCTGGCCAGCGATGAGGCACCGTTTATCAATGCTTCGTGCATCACCATCGATGGTGGCCGCTCGGTGATGTACCACGACTGAATAAAACGGATCTCCAGCGCTGAACTACGCTTGAAATCCAATCATCATACGATATGACTATTTTCAACCAGCTTCACTGAGAACACGCTTCAACGCTTTTCAAACCTTGCTCAAAAAAAATAACAAGGAGTCATCTGATGAAACGTCGTTTCGGGATTCGTACCCTGTGCAGCACTGCCCTGGCGGTCACTGCGTTCAGCCTGAGCAGTGCGCTGCTCGCCGCCGACGCGGTGAAGATCGGTTTTCTGGTCAAGCAGGCCGAAGAACCGTGGTTCCAGACCGAATGGGCTTTTGCCGAAAAAGCCGCCAAGGACAAAGGCTTTGAACTGATCAAGATCGCGGTGCCGGATGGCGAGAAGACCCTCTCGGCCATCGACAGCCTCGCCGCCAACGGCGCCAAGGGTTTTGTGATCTGCCCGCCTGACGTGTCCCTCGGCCCTGCCATCATGGCCAAAGCCAAGATCAACGACTTGAAAGTGATTGCCGTCGACGACCGTTTTGTCGACGCCAACGGCAAATTCATGGAAGACGTGCCGTACCTGGGCATGGCCGCGTTTGAAGTGGGCCAGAAGCAGGGCGCCGCCATGGCTGCCGAAGCGAAAAAGCGTAACTGGGACTGGAAAGACACCTACGCGGTGGTCAACACCTACAACGAACTCGACACCGGCAAGAAGCGCACCGACGGTTCGGTCGATGCCCTGAAGAAGGCCGGCATGCCGGAGGACCACATCCTCTTCGCCGCACTGAAAACCCTCGACGTACCGGGCAGCATGGACGCCACCAACTCGGCGCTGGTGAAACTGCCGAGCGCGGCGAAAAACCTGATCATCGGCGGCATGAACGACAACACCGTGCTCGGCGGCGTGCGCGCCACCGAAGCGGCCGGGTTTGCCGCGAGCAACGTGATCGGCATCGGCATCAACGGCACCGACGCCATCGGCGAGTTGAAAAAGCCTAACAGCGGCTTCTTCGGTTCGATGCTGCCAAGCCCGCACATCGAAGGCTACAAGACCGCCGAGATGATGTACGAGTGGATCACCGCCGGCAAAGAGCCGCCGAAGTACACCGCCATGGATGACGTCACCCTGATCACCCGCGAAAACTTCAAGCAAGAGCTGGAAAAAATCGGCTTGTGGAACTGAGGCAGCGACGGCCCGGGCAGCCGGGCCGTTTTTCGGTGTGAAGAGGTGGCTTTATGCACGCGCAAGTACAGACACAAGAACAACACGGCGCCAGCGGCAGCCTGCGCTTCAACGGGATCGGCAAGACCTTTCCCGGCGTGAAAGCGCTCGACGGCATCAGCTTCGTCGCCCACCCCGGTCAGGTTCATGCCTTGATGGGCGAGAACGGCGCGGGCAAATCGACCCTGCTGAAAATCCTCGGTGGCGCTTACATCCCAAGCAGCGGCGAACTGCAGATCGGCGAGCAGGCGATGGCCTTCAAGTCCACCGCCGACAGCATCGGCAGCGGCGTCGCGGTGATTCACCAGGAACTGCATCTGGTCCCGGAAATGACCGTGGCCGAAAACCTGTTTCTTGGCCATCTGCCGGCCAGTTTCGGCTTGATCAATCGCGGTGAGCTGCGTCAGAAGGCCTTGAATTGCCTGAAGGGTCTGGCGGACGAAATCGATCCGCAAACCAAGGTCGGACGCTTGTCGCTGGGTCAGCGGCAACTGGTGGAAATCGCCAAAGCGCTGTCGCGCGGCGCACACGTCATCGCTTTCGACGAACCGACCAGCAGCCTTTCGGCGCGGGAGATCGATCGCTTGATGGCGATCATCGGTCGTCTGCGCGACGAAGGCAAAGTGGTGCTCTACGTTTCCCATCGCATGGAAGAAGTCTTCCGCATTTGCGACGCCGTCACCGTGTTCAAGGACGGCCGCTACGTTCGTACATTCGACGACATGAGCCAGTTGACCCACGATCAACTGGTGACCTGCATGGTCGGTCGCGACATTCAGGATATCTACGATTACCGCCATCGCCCGCGCGGTGCCGTGGCGTTGAAGGTCGATGGTTTGCTCGGCCCGGGCCTGCGTGAGCCGATCAGTTTCGAAGCGCACAAGGGCGAAATCCTTGGCCTGTTCGGGCTGGTCGGGGCAGGGCGCACCGAGCTGTTTCGCCTGCTCAGCGGCCTGGAGCGCAACACCGCCGGCCGCCTCGAATTGCGCGGCCATGAGCTGAAACTGCGCTCGCCGCGTGATGCGATTGCCGCCGGCATTCTGCTCTGCCCGGAAGATCGCAAGAAGGAAGGCATCATCCCCCTGGCCAGCGTTGCCGAGAACATCAACATCAGTGCCCGCGGTGCGCATTCCGGGCTTGGCTGCCTGATCCGCGGCTTGTGGGAAAAGGGCAACGCTGACAAGCAGATCAAGGCCCTGAAAGTGAAAACCCCGCACGCTGGCCAGCACATCAAGTTCCTTTCCGGCGGCAATCAGCAGAAGGCGATTCTCGGCCGCTGGCTGTCGATGCCGATGAAAGTCCTGCTGCTCGACGAACCGACCCGTGGCATCGACATCGGCGCCAAGGCCGAGATCTACCAGATCATTCATAACCTCGCCGCCGACGGTATTTCGGTGATCGTGGTGTCCAGCGATCTGATGGAAGTGATGGGCATTTCCGACCGCATCCTGGTGCTGTGCGAAGGCGCCCTGCGCGGCGAAGTCAGCCGCGACCAGGCCAATGAATCCAACCTGCTGCAACTGGCTTTGCCGCGCCACCGCGCTGACGGCGTGGCGAACTGAGAGGTGACTATGATGACTACGCAAAACGAAACTCTGCCGACCGAGCGCAAACCGCTGGACATGCGGCGCTTCCTCGATGACTGGGTCATGCTGCTGGCGGCGATCGGCATCTTTGTCGCCTGCACACTGCTGATCGACAACTTCCTCTCGCCGCTGAACATGCGTGGCCTGGGTCTGGCGATTTCCACCACCGGCATCGCCGCGTGCACCATGCTTTATTGCCTGGCATCCGGACACTTCGACCTCTCGGTCGGCTCAGTGATCGCCTGTGCCGGCGTGGTCGCGGCAGTGGTAATGCGTGACACCAACAGTGTATTTCTCGGGGTCAGCGCGGCGTTGGCGATGGGCCTGATCGTCGGGCTGATCAACGGCATCGTGATCGCCAAGTTGCGCGTCAATGCCTTGATTACAACGCTGGCGACCATGCAGATTGTGCGCGGCCTGGCCTATATCTTTGCCAACGGCAAGGCAGTCGGCGTTTCGCAGGAATCGTTCTTTGTTTTCGGCAATGGCCAGCTGTTCGGTGTGCCGGTGCCGATCCTGATCACTATTGTCTGCTTCCTGTTCTTCGGCTGGCTGCTGAACTACACCACCTACGGGCGCAACACCATGGCCATCGGTGGCAATCAGGAAGCGGCGTTGCTGGCGGGCGTCAACGTCGACCGGACCAAGATCATCATCTTCGCCGTGCATGGTTTGATCGGTGCGCTGGCGGGTGTGATTCTGGCCTCGCGGATGACTTCCGGGCAGCCAATGATTGGTCAGGGTTTTGAATTGACAGTGATTTCCGCGTGCGTATTGGGCGGGGTTTCGCTGAGTGGCGGCATCGGCATGATTCGTCATGTGATTGCCGGGGTGTTGATTCTGGCGATCATCGAGAATGCGATGAACCTGAAGAACATCGATACGTTTTATCAGTATGTGATTCGTGGTTCGATTCTGTTGCTGGCCGTGGTCATTGACCGCTTGAAACAACGGTAACGTCAAAAGCTACCCCTCACCCCAGCCCTCTCCCAAAGGGAGAGGGGGCCGACCGAGGTGTCTTGCGTTCTACATCGACCTGAAAGATCGGGTCGATTGTGGATTCGCTAAAGCAACATCATTTCGGCGCATTTCCTGAGCACTCCCCAATCAGTTCCCTCTCCCAAAGGGAGTGGGGGCCGACCGAGGTGTCTTGCGTTCTACATCGACCTGAAATATCGGGTCGATTGTGGATTCGCTAAAGCAACATCAGTTCGGCGCATTTCCTGAGCACTCCCCAATCAGTTCCCTCACCCAAAGGAAGTGGGGGCCGACCGAGGTGTCTTGCGTTCTACATCGACCTGAAATATCGGGTCGATTGTGGATTCGCTAAAGCAACATCATTTCGGCGCATTTCCTGAGCACTCCCCAATCAGTTCCCTCTCCCTCCGGGAGAGGGGGCCGACCGAGGTGTCTTGCGTTCTACATCGACCTGAAAGTTCGGGTCGATTGTGGATTCGCTAAAGCAACATCAGTTCGGCGCATTTCCTGAGCACTCCCCAATCAGTTCCCTCTCCCAAAGGGAGAGGGGGCCGACCGAGGTGTCTTGCGTTGTACATCGACCTGAAAGATCGGGTCGATTGTGGATTCGCTAAAGCAACATCAGTTCGGCGCATTTCCTGAGCACTCCCCAATCAGTTCCCTCTCCCTCCGGGAGAGGGCTAGGGTGAGGGGCTCTTGATTTTGCTCTCTCCACCGGTCACCTCCCTCAAATTTTTGTTGCCCGCCACGCCCCGTTTCGGTTATCAATTTGTACATGATTAGACAGGTACGATTCGACAAGAAACAACGGGTGGTCGACGAGCTCGTCCGACGCATCGAAAGCGGCCTCATGGAGGACGGCTTTCTGTTGCCCGGCGAACATCAGTTGGCTCAAGAATTCCAGGTCAGCCGTGGCACCTTGCGTGAGGCGCTGGCCGAACTGAAGCGGCGTAATTACATCGCCACGCAGAGCGGTGTCGGTTCCATCGTCACTTTCGACGGTGTCGCGCTCGATCAGCGCAGCGGCTGGGCGCAGGCGTTGGCCGACAGCGGGGCGCTGATCAATACCGAAGTGTTGCGCCTCGAGGCGGTGACTCGCCCAGATCTGCTGGTGCGTTTCGGCACCGATCAATTCATCACCCTCGACCGTCGCCGGCGCGCCACCGACGGTACGCTGGTGTCTCTGGAACGATCCTTGATGCCGGCCAACGGCGGCCTGGAAAGCCTGCCTCGCGTCGGCCTGATCGACAATTCCCTGACCATCACCCTGGCCGCCTACGGCTATATCGGCGAGCGCGGCGATCAGTGGATCGGCGCCGAGCCGCTGAATGCCGAAGACGCCGAGCTGCTCGGTCGCCCGGTCGGCACGGTGTTTCTCAAAGCCCTGCGCACCACCTACGACCGGCAGAACCGTTTCATGGAGCAGGTCGAAAGCCTGCTCGACCCGGTGCACTTTCGTCTGCACCTGCAATTCGGAGAATCGAAATGACCGCGCTCAACCGTGCGCTTGGCGCTTTCTATGGTCTGGCCCTGGGTGACGCGCTGGGCATGCCGACACAGTCGCTCGATCGTGAAACGATCAAGGCGCGCTTCGGCCAGATCACTGATTTGCAGGACGCAGGTCCCTTGCAACCGATCGCCGCGAACATGCCCAAAGGCTCGATCACCGATGACACCGAGCAGGCGATCCTGGTCGGCGAATTATTGGTCGAAGGTCACGGCCGTATCGAGCCGGCGGTTCTCGCCCAGCGCTTGATCGAATGGGAAGCCGAGATGCAGGCCAAAGGCTCGCAGGACTTGCTCGGCCCCTCGACCAAACGCGCTATTGAAATGATCCTCGCCGGGCATTCCCCGGAAGAAGCCGGGCGTTACGGCACCACCAATGGCGCGGCGATGCGCATCACCCCGGTGGGCATTGCCGCGAACGTGGCCGATCCGCAGCGCTTCATTGCGGCGGTCGTGCAGGCTTGCCAGGTGACGCATAACACCACGCTGGGGATTTCCAGTGCAGCAGCGGTGGCGGCGGTGGTCTCGGCCGGGATCAACGGCGTCGATCTGGGCGAGGCGCTGAATCTTGGCCAGCAGATTGCCCAGCAAGCCGAAGCCCACGGGCATTGGGTCGCCGGTGGGCGCATGGCCTCGCGCATCAGTTGGGCGCGCAGTATCAGCGTCGACAGTGACAAAGCACTGCTCGCCGATCTGCTCTACGACGTGATCGGTACATCGGTGGCGTCGCAGGAGTCGGTGGTGGTTTCATTCGCACTGGCGCAGCAAGTGGCCATCGGTGAAATGACGGCATTCGAAGCGTTGTGCATGGCTGCCAGCCTGGGCGGCGACACGGATACCATCGCGGCGATTCTCGGCGCCATGCTCGGCGCTTGCCTGGGTCTTGAGTGCTGGCCGGAGCCGATGGTCGATACGGTGAAAGCTGTTAATCATCTGCAGCTTGAGCCGTTAGTGCAGGGGCTGTTGGCCTTGCGTTGACTGGCTGGCCTCTTCGCGAGCAGGCTCGCTCCCACAATTGGAATGCATTTGCTTGTGGGAGCGAGCCTGCTCGCGAAAGGGGCGGCGCATTTCTAAAGAATTCACACAGCAATGGATCGCACAGACAGGCCTCGGAAGGCCGGTTGTCTTGTCGTTTTGCATCATTGCCACAACCACAAAAAAGGCAAACAGGAGCATCTTCATGAGTTCATCAACCGCCGGGCAAAGCGTCGGGCAACTGGAAACCCGGGGCATCGAGCCGGTGCCGGAAGCCGAGTGCAACGGCCATCCGCTGCAACTGTTCTGGGTCTGGTTTGCGGCCAATATTTCCATCCTTGGCCTGCCGCTGGGAGCCACGCTGGTGGCGTTTCGCGGGCTGGCGATCTGGCAGGCGATCATCGTCGCCATCCTCGGTGCCGCCGGTTCGTTTGCCGTGGTCGGGATCATTTCGATTGCCGGGCGGCGTGGCCGCGCGCCGAGTCTGACGCTGTCCCGGGCAATCTTCGGCGTACGCGGCAATATCGGCCCGACGCTGGTTTCGCTGATGTCGCGTCTGGGTTGGGAAACCGTCAACACCACCACTGCGGCGTTTGTCCTGCTGTCGCTGTGCTCGATCCTGTTCGGCTCGCCGGTCGAGGCGAAAAGTGCGCCGATACTGACGCTGATCTTTATCGCCATCTTCGTCCTGCTGACCTTGTCGGTGTCCGGCCTCGGCCACGCGACTTTGCTGGTGATCCAGAAGTGGGCGACCTATGTGTTCGGTGCGCTGAACATTCTCGTCGGTGGTTTCCTCTGCGCGACGATCGACTGGAGTGCGGTGTTCAACGCCACGCCAGCACCGCTGAGCGCAATGATCATCGGCATCGGCACCATGGCCGCCGGCACCGGCATCGGCTGGGCCAACGCTGGCGCTGACATGTCGCGCTATCAGCATCGCAGCGTCAAGGCAGTGCGCCTGGTGGCGTCGGCGGCGTTCGGCGCAGGGATCCCGCTGGTGCTGCTGATCACCCTCGGCGGCTTGTTGTCGGTGGGCAACAATGACCTGGCGTCGGCGACTGACCCGATCGTGGCGATCCGGGACATGTTGCCGACCTGGATGGCCGTGCCGTACTTGATCACCGCGTTCGGCGGCCTGCTGCTGTCGAACAACCTGTCGGTATATTCCGCCGGCCTGACCACGCTGACCCTGGGCCTCAAGGTCAAACGCGTCTACGCGGTAGTGGTCGACATCGTCGCGATCTTCGCCGGCTCGATCTACTTCATGCTGATCGCCGACAGTTTCTACGGCCCGTTCATTACCTTCATTTCCCTGCTGGCAGTGCCGATCACCGCATGGGTGGGGATTTTCGTCGTCGATCTGATTCACCGTCACTACTACAGCCCCAAAGACCTGCTCGACGTCAGCCCGAGCAGCGCCTACTGGTATCGCGGCGGCATCGAGTGGCGCGCGTTTGGCGCCTGGGCGATCGCCATCGTCCTTGGTTTCAGCTTCACCACCATCGGTACCACGGCAGAAAACGTCTGGTTCAAGGGCTTTCTGTCCGACTCCTGGCTGGGCCACAACGGCCTCGGCTGGATCGTGACCTTCGTCGTCGCCGGTGGCATTTACCTGATACTTGGCGGTGCGAAAGATCGCCGCGCCGCGCAACCCGAGAATGCTCATGCCTAAGATGCTGCACACCGGCCAGGTCATCATCGACCTGGTCATGGCCGTGGATAAACTGCCGCAGATTGGCGGCGACGTGCTGGCGCAGTCGGCGGGGTTCGAAGCCGGTGGCGGTTTCAACGTGATGGCCGCTGCGGTGCGTAACGGTCTGCCGGTGGTTTACCTCGGTCGCCATGGCATGGGGCGTTTCGGTGACTTGGCGCGCCAAGCGATGCAGGCGGAAGGTATCTGCATCGGCATCCGCGAACCGGCCGAGCGCGACACCGGTCTGTGTGTGGCGCTGACCGATGCGTCGGCTGAACGCAGTTTCATTTCCTATATCGGCGCTGAAGGTGAGGTGACCGAAGACGATTTGAACAGTGTGGCTGCCGAGCCCGGCGATTACGTTTATCTCAGCGGTTACAGTCTGCTGCACGAGGGCAAGGCGCAGGCGTTGCTCGACTGGACGCTGGCGCTGCCGGCGTCGGTCAATGTGGTGTTCGACCCGGGGCCGTTGGTGGAGTCACCTGACGCGCCGATGATGCAGGCGTTGCTGCCGCGCATCGATGTGTGGACCAGCAACAGCGTTGAGGCGCTGCGGTTTACCGGAGCCGATGAGATTGGTATCGCGATGGATTGCCTCGCGGAACTGCTGCCGGAAAGTGTGCTGATGGTGGTGCGCGACGGGCCGCAGGGTTGCTGGATTCAACAGCGCGGCGAGCGCCGTCAGGTGCCGGGGTTTGCTGTCAATGCAGTGGACAGCAATGGCGCCGGTGATGCGCATGCCGGGGTGTTTGTGGCCGGATTGGCGCAGGGGCTGGATGCACTGGAAGCGGCGCGGCGGGCGAATGCTGCGGCGGCGCTGGCGGTGACGCGCTGGGGGCCGGCGACATCGCCGGGGGCGGGTGAGGTGGATGCGTTTATCCGCGAATCCTGCGGCGACTGATGCACCGCAATCGCTGGCAAGCCAGCTCCCACAGGGTCTTCGTGTGTAAGTGCAATAGTGCAACCACCCGAAAAATCTGTGGGAGCTGGCTTGCCAGCGATGAGGCCATCAGACTTAACCGGCCTTGCGCAACGCCTCAATCAACTCCTGTTTGCGCATCGACGAGCGTCCCGGAATATTCTTCGCTCGGGCTTCCTTCATCAGGCTATCGACAGTCTGCGTATCCTTCGAAGTCTCGCTATTGCGCGAATGGCCCTTGCGACTGGCCACCGCGCGGCGGGATGACTCTTTGCGCTCTTCCGACTTGGCACTTGCAGGCTTCTTGCGCCCTGAGCCGCCGGACTTTTCGCCACCGCCGGATTGCTTGTTCACCGTCGCCCAGGCACGCGCCTCAGCTTCATCTTTCGACACGCCCTTTTTCTCGTAGCTGTCTTCGATGTGCTCGGCTTTGCGCTTCTGTTCGCTGGTGTATTTGTCTTTGCTTCCACGAGGCATGGGATTTCTCCTTGCGTCAGGATGTGCTGCGTTACGCCGAAGGCTGCGAATCACTCGAGACGAATCACCCGTTCGAAGTCGAAGATCCGCAGCCCCAACCAGCGTCAGCTATCGAGTTTCTTCGCCGCTTCAACGCCGGCTGAACTGAGCTTGATCGGCAGGTTCAGCGAGTGCTCACCGGCTTCGCTGCAGGTCACATGACCATGGTGAATCAGCCCGCGATCCTGCAGGGCGGCGAGGGCGCTGGCCACGACTTTCTCGCCCCGGTAATTGTCCAGCACCTCCTTGCCCAAGCCGTTGGGATGCGCGTGCAGCAGGCGGGTGAGAACTTCTTTTTCCAGGTCTTTGTCGACGTTCATGGTTACCTCTTCATGGGAGTGAATAGGGCGCTCGCGTCGGCGAACTACTGACCGGCACCTTCGGAACCGGAGCCACCGGTGGTGGTTTTCGAGCCGACACCGGGGCCGGCATTGTCAGGCGGAGTGGCAGGAGAGTCAGGCGTGTTCATGCCACCCTGACGGCCCGGATCGCTGCCTTGTGTGCGCGGATCGGTGCCGGTGGCGGGTGGCTGATTGATCAGCGGCACGCCGGAACCATCGGTATTCATACCGGGAGCACTGTTGATGGCGGGCGCGCGTGGCGGGGTCGGATCGGTAGGGCCAGTGCCCGCTGCCGTGGACGAGGCGGCGAATACCGCAGGGCAAAGCAGGGCGCTGAAGACTAAAGCGGTCAACCTTGACGAGATCATAGGGCTTCTCCAGTGATTGGAATCCTTACACTGGGTTGGTCAGCCCTGATGACGGATTGGTGCCTGATGATCGACGAACGGTCTTCTCCGGGGTCGCGTGTCTGCTGTTCAGACGATGCCGATCTTTAGTGTTTCCATCGGTGCAAAACAGTTAACGGTCATAAGCATCCTTTCAGAACGTGCGCTATCAACTGTGGGAGCGAGCCTGCTCGCGAAGCAGTTGACTCGAGGCTGACTGGAAGGACGCATTCGCGAGCAGGCTCGCTCCCACAGGGGCAACGGCGTTCGCCCGATCGGGCAGGTCAGTATGTTTGCCATGTGACGAGCGCCGCTGCGCGCCTTAGTATGGCGCTTTAATTTGCAGACAAGGCCCGTCCATGACGATCGAAATCCGCCCGGCGACCCCCAGCGATGCGCCGCAAATCCTCGCCTTCATCACCGAACTGGCAGATTTCGAAAAGGCCCGTCACGAAGTCATCGCCAGCGTCGCCGACATCGAACGCAGCCTGTTCGGCGAAGGCGCGACCGCCCATGGCCTGATTTGCCTGCGCGACGGCTTGCCGATCGGCTTCGCGGTGTTCTTCTTCAGCTATTCAACGTGGCTGGGCAGCAACTGCCTGTACCTCGAAGACCTTTACATCACCCCCGAACAACGCGGTGGCGGCGCCGGCAAAACCCTGCTGCGCCACCTGGCGAAAATCGCCTGCGCCAACGACTGCGGCCGCTTCGAATGGAGCGTGCTGGAATGGAACACCCCAGCCATCGAATTCTACAAATCTCTCGGCGCACAACCGCAGGAGGAATGGGTGCGGTATCGCATGGATGGCAAGGTGTTGCGAGAGTTTGCCGAGGGCTGAGCACAATGATGGCAATCTACTGCTGATTCAGTTGTCGCCACCGCTCTGGTCCGGCATTCTGTGCGCCATTTTTGCGCGCTCACGGACGACACCTGCAATGCATCTGGCAAAATTTCTCCGCGCCTGTGGAGCCCTCGCTGCGTCAATGAGTGACCAGCTATGAGCGGACTGCAGGCGTCTATGCGTCTGTATGGTCTGGTGAAAACTACCGGCTCTTCCGACGACCCGAATCGACAGGCTGTCGAAATTCTCTGCATGGCCCAGCGCACCGGCGGCCTGGCTATTCGGGCTTTCGTGTCGCGGCTCGACGCCGAGTTGATGTCGCGCAGCGCCGGCCTCGGCGAATACCGTGTGGTAGCGCTGAGAACCTTTGATCCAACTGCGATTATCGACGCTCATCAAGGCTGGCTGATGCTGCACATCTGTTGCGGCTTCGTCGCTCTCGCCGGCCATTCTCTGTTGAAAAACGGTGCGTTGATCCCGATGGGCTGGCACGTCTACTCCGAAGTGGGGCGCTGGACCTCCAGGCATCATCTGGACCTTGGCGTGGAAATGGTCGAGTTGCTGCAATCGACTTTCGAGCGCAATCACCTGCGCAACTACAACGCCTGGCTCAACGAACTTGATGATGCAACGCCTGCCGAGTTGAGTTGGCAAGCCAACGAAGCCTGGCGTGCCATACAAACCGCGACATCACCTGAAAGCCGTGAGCATTGTCATGCTCTGTTCGACCCGGTCGATAATCGCTGGCGCTTTGCCGCGACCGACATCGACATCTATCAGCCATCCCCGGCACCCCTTAAGCAAGGAGCTTTGAATTGAGTGGTAAACCCGCAGCTCGCGTCACCGACCCAACCGCCTGCCCACTGCCAGGTCACGGCACCAACCCGATTGTCTCCGGCTCGCCGGACGTATTCTTCGACGGCCTCGCTGCTGCACGCATGACCGATAAATCAGCGTGTGGCAGCCCTATCACCGGAGCGGTCTCCGGCACTGTTTTCATTAACGGCCTGAATGCCGCGATGCTCGATAGCACTGGTGGGCATGGCAATGTCGTGATCGGTGGCTCGGGCACGGTGATCATCGGCCAAAGTGGGGGAGGGGCCGCATTTAGTGGGCTGTTGCCGATGCCGGTGCATTTCACTGACCGGTTGCAAGTGACGAATGAAGCGACTGGACAGCCAGTGCCTTATCACGCCTACACCATTCAACGAGGCGACGGAAGTGAGGAACACGGTGTTACTGATGCGAACGGATTCACTCATATGGTCAGTTCGCACGTGGCAGAAACCATCAAACTATTCGTGGAATGATTGCTTATGTCCGAAGTCAATGCACCTACTGAAGTACCTCATGCGAAAAGGGAAGTCAAAGCACATACACTTACATGCAAGACCGATCAGACCAATAAGCAGGTGGCCATATCTCTGCGGAATTTTGTGGTTTTTTTTATTGGTGGTGCTGGAGACCAGGAAAGTTATTACTTCAGTGGGCCAAATAATAATGTCGACGCGGTGCGCGAAATCTTTATCAGAGATGCCAAGGCGTTGAAATTTCCTGTGGGAAAATTTGAGTCGTGGCCTCTTGGCTATAATGATTTCATTAGCGATAAAGACCTATCTGAAAAGGTACTGGCGAAGATCCCTGACTGCTCAACCGCTGTGTACATTGTGGGTCATAGTCTGGGAGGCTGGAATGGCGCCCACCTTTCAGCCACTCTCACGGAGAAGGGCTATACAGTGAGAATGTTATTGACCATCGATCCGGTTGGCGAAGGTGTAATGGTCTGGGGTATTTCCAATATCTACCGGTTGCCACCCAAGCCCAAGGCTCAGTACTGGGTTAATATTCGCGCTGCGCCGAAGATAACGAACGTATCAGATACGGTTGCTAGTTTTGGTGAACAATGGGAGGTTTCTACCGGGCCTAATGTAATGGGGCGCGTAGATGTGAATCATGCGGATGCAAATATTATGTATTTGCGGCCGTTGGATAACGGCAAGACTGCTCGTCAGATTTTTAACGAGTCGGTCTTGAGTTTTTTCAAGGAATGAACATCGTGTCTCGATTTTTTTTGATGGGTTTATTGGTCATATGTTCTGGATGTTCAATGAATCACGAAAAGCCGGCTGCGAAGCTGTTTTATTCCGGTGTTGATGAGTTGGAAGACACCGGAATCTATCAGGTTCACTTTCTCGCCGATGTGGAATTACTCGAGTTGTTCACATCACATATAAGCCAAGGGTTGGTATGTACTGTGGATGATGATGTGGACTTTTCTGTTGGGCACCAGATAAAACGCTCCGGTTTTGGCCTTGTTGAGCGCGATGAGAGTGGCGCTGCAAACGAGTACAAAGCCGACGTGATTTTCAGAGAGTCGACTGGCGAAAAGGGCGCGGAAATCTTTCCGGAGGGGCCGGTGCTCAATCGTTGGTTTACGAACAGACGTTTTATTTCCTGCGTGTTCCGCGTTCATACGACTCCTTACAAAACGTATTTTTCCCAAATCATGCGTGTGCCAACTGCCGACCTGGCGCGAGCTATCAACAGGGAGTGAATCCTTCATTCATCCAGGCTCCTTTTCTGGCGGGAGGGAGCCTGATCTCGATTGCTCCTCTGCCGCCTTTCAATGTCCGCTGAGCAGATGCATGCAGCGCCTTTCGCAGAAAATCTTTAATACCTTGGCTTTTTCTCCGTTGATCCTTACGAAGCACGATTTGTACCCGCGACAAGACAAGCTCGCCACTTGCGCGAATCCCAAAATATGGGATTGATATTTATATATTGAGATTTTAGCCCGCCCGGGTTTATAGTCCGTCGCACTCACTGCCAAAAACAAAACAGGTGAAGCGATGCAGGCGCAATTGATCGCGCTCGATTGGGGGACGACCTCATTACGTGCTTACAAACTCGCGGCGGACGGTGTGGTGCTGGAGCAGCGTGCGCTGTCGTCCGGGATCATGCAGTTGCCCAAGACCCCGCGAATCATCCACGGCCGTGAATGCGCCGATGGTTTTGAACTGGCCTTCGACGAGGCCTGCGGTGACTGGCTCGATGCGCAGCCGGATCTGCCGGTGATCGCTTGCGGCATGGTCGGCAGTGCGCAGGGCTGGCGCGAAGCGCCTTACTGCGAAACGCCAGCCGACGTCGCCCATCTCGGAAATTCCCTACAAACCGTTGTCAGTCTGCGCGGTACGCCGGTGCATATCGTCCCGGGCGTGATCCAGCGTTCGCGTCTGCCGAATGTAATGCGCGGCGAAGAAACCCAAGTCCTCGGCGTGCTGCAAAGTCTGCCGGTCGAGGCGGGTAATGATCTGCTGATCGGCCTGCCTGGCAGCCACTCGAAGTGGGTGGAGGTGGTCGATGGCCGCATCACCCATTTCGACACGTTCATGACCGGCGAAGTGTTTGCCGTGCTCAGCGAGCACAGCATTCTCGGCCGTACCCAACAACCGAGCGCGACCTTCGATGCGCAGGCGTTCGATCGCGGCGTGCAAATCGCGCTGTCGACAGATGCCGAGCTCGGTGTGCTCTCGACCTTGTTCAGCGCCCGCACCCTCGGCCTGACCGGTGAACTGAGCCCGACTGCTCAGGCGGATTATCTGTCCGGTCTGATGATCGGCCATGAGCTGGCCGCGCTCGCCAATGTGCAGCGGCGCCGGCGCAATCAAGCGAATCTTCCAGCGATCGTGCTCATCGGCAATGCGCTTCTGTGCGCACGCTATCAACGCGCCCTCGACGCCTGCGGCTTTGCTCGGGTGACGCTGGCCGAGCAGGCGACCGAGCGTGGCCTGTGGCAACTGGCGCGCGCCGCCGGACTGATCGATTCCTCATCCCGTTAACCCTGACTGGAGGCCTGACATGCTCAAGCAAGCACTGGCACAAAACGGTCTGATCGCGATTCTGCGTGGCCTGCAACCGCAGGAAGCGGCGGCTGTCGGAGAAGTCCTGTATTCCGCCGGATTTCGCGTCATCGAAGTACCGCTCAATTCCCCATCGCCGTACGAAAGTATCCGCATCCTGCGTGATGCGCTGCCCGCCGATTGCCTGATCGGTGCTGGCACGGTGCTCAGCCCCGAGCAGGTCGAGCAGGTCAAAGCTGCTGGCGGCCAAGTGATCGTCATGCCGCACAGCGATGCCAAGGTGTTGCGCGCGGCGAAAGCGGCGGGGCTGTACCTGTCGCCGGGTGTGGCCACGCCGACCGAAGCCTTCGCCGCACTGGCTGAGGGCGCGGACATTCTCAAGCTGTTTCCGGCCGAGCAAATGAACCCGGCGGTCGTCAAGGCCTGGCTGGCGGTGTTGCCAGCCGGCACGGTGCTGGCGCCGGTCGGCGGGATCACACCGGACAACATGCAGGCCTTTATCGATGCCGGTGTGAAAGGTTTCGGCCTCGGTTCCGGTCTGTTCAAACCGGGCATGACGCCCGAGCAGGTGGCGGTCAATGCCAAGGCCTACGTGGCTGCCTGGAAAGCCCTGCGTTAAGACTTTTTGGCGCTGTGTGCGCTGCATCTAATAAAAGCTGCATTTACAAAAGAGAGCAGAGATGAAAATCACCAAACTCACGACCTTCATCGTTCCGCCGCGCTGGTGCTTCCTCAAGGTCGAAACCGACGAGGGCGTGACCGGTTGGGGCGAGCCTGTGGTCGAAGGGCGCGCGCATACCGTAGCTGCTGCGGTGGAAGAATTGTCCGACTACCTGATCGGCAAAGACCCACGCAATATCGAAGACATCTGGACCGTGCTCTATCGCGGTGGCTTCTACCGTGGCGGCGCGATCCACATGAGCGCGCTGGCCGGTATCGACCAAGCGCTGTGGGACATCAAGGGCAAGGCCCTCGGCGTGTCGGTCAGCGATCTGCTCGGTGGCCAGGTGCGCGACAAGATTCGTGTGTATTCGTGGATCGGCGGCGACCGTCCGGCGGACACCGCGCGTGCGGCGAAAGAAGCAGTGAGCCGTGGTTTCACTGCGGTAAAAATGAACGGCACCGAAGAACTGCAGTTCCTCGACACTTTCGAGAAAGTCGACCTCGCCTTGGCCAACGTTGCCGCCGTGCGTGATGCGGTGGGGCCGAACGTCGGTATCGGCGTCGATTTCCACGGCCGCGTGCACAAGCCGATGGCCAAGGTGCTGATGAAGGAGCTCGACCCGTACAAACTGATGTTCATCGAAGAACCGGTGCTCAGCGAAAACTACGAAGCATTGAAAGAACTGGCGCCGCTGACCAGCACGCCGATTGCCCTCGGCGAGCGTCTGTTCTCGCGCTGGGACTTTAAACGGGTGTTGAGCGAAGGCTACGTCGACATTATCCAGCCGGATGCCTCCCACGCTGGCGGCATCACCGAAACTCGCAAGATCGCCAACATGGCCGAAGCCTACGACGTCGCGCTGGCGCTGCATTGTCCGCTGGGACCGATCGCGCTGGCTGCCTGTTTGCAACTCGACGCGGCTTGTTACAACGCGTTTATCCAGGAGCAGAGCCTGGGCATCCATTACAACGAGAGCAACGACTTGCTCGACTATGTGAAGGATCCGCGCGTGTTCGACTACGACCAGGGCTTCGTGAAGATTCCGAACGGCCCGGGGCTGGGCATCGAGATCAACGAGGAATACGTGATCGAACGCGCCGCCGTCGGCCATCGCTGGCGCAACCCGATCTGGCGCCATGCCGATGGCAGCTTTGCCGAGTGGTGATCTCCTGATTCAGCACTGATCCCTGTGGGAGCGAGCCTGCTCGCGAATGCAATGTCACATCCGCCATCCATGTGACTGACCCGACGCTTTCGCGAGCAGGCTCGCTCCCACAGTTTGATCTCCAGGGAGAGGAGATCTGCGTCATGACCTCAACAAACATAAAAAGAGGCTCTCCTCATGCAAACGCATACCCTCTCCGGGCAGGCGTCTTTAGTCACGCCTAGCCGCAAGCGATTTTTCATCATGGTGTTGCTGTTCATCACCGTGGTCATCAACTACCTCGACCGCAGCAACCTGTCGATTGCCGCGCCGGCGCTGACCAGTGAGCTGGGCATCGATCCGGTTCACGTCGGTCTGATCTTCTCCGCCTTCGGCTGGACTTACGCTGCCATGCAGATCCCCGGCGGCTGGCTGGTCGATCGCGTGCCGCCGCGCATCCTTTACAGCGTCGCGCTGCTGCTGTGGTCGGTGGCCACGGTGATGCTCGGTTTCGTCAGCAGCTTCATCGCCCTGTTCGTGCTGCGCATGGCCGTCGGTGCGCTGGAGGCGCCCGCCTATCCGATCAACAGCCGCGTGGTCACCACCTGGTTTCCTGAGCGCGAGCGCGCCACGGCGATCGGTTTCTACACCTCCGGACAGTTTGTCGGCCTGGCCTTCCTGACCCCGGTGCTGGCGTGGCTGCAACATGCATTCGGCTGGCACATGGTGTTCGTCGCCACCGGTGCGGTGGGCATTCTGTGGGCGCTGATCTGGTACGCGGTGTATCGCGAGCCGCGCGATTTCAAAGGCACCAATCAGGCGGAGATCGACCTGATCCGCGAAGGCGGCGGGCTGGTCGATATCCAGGCCGAGGCGGCCAAGGTCAAGGCCAGATTCAGTTGGACCGATCTGGGCATCGTCCTCAGCAAGCGCAAGTTGTGGGGCATCTACCTCGGCCAGTTCTGCCTGAACTCGACGCTGTGGTTCTTCCTCACCTGGTTTCCGACCTATCTGGTGAAATATCGCGGCATGGACTTCATCAAGTCCGGTCTGCTCGCATCGCTGCCATTTCTTGCCGCGTTCGTCGGCGTGTTGTGCTCGGGATTCTTTTCCGACTTCCTGATCCGGCGCGGCTACACCGTGGGCTTCGCGCGCAAGTTGCCAATCATTGGCGGGCTGCTGATTTCGACTTCGATCATCGGCGCCAACTTTGTCGAGTCGACGCCGCTGGTGATTGCCTTCCTCGCCCTGGCATTTTTTGGCAACGGTCTGGCGTCGATCACCTGGTCACTGGTGTCGACGCTGGCACCGGCGCGGTTGCTCGGCCTGACCGGTGGCGTGTTCAACTTCATCGGCAATCTTTCGGCGATCGCTACGCCGATCGTGATCGGCTTCCTCGCCAGCGGTGATTCGTTCGCGCCGGCGATCACCTACATCGCCGTGCTCGCGCTGGTCGGTGCCTTGTCCTACGTGCTGCTGGTGGGCAAGGTCGAGCGTATCGAGTTGTAGTGCTCAGTCTCGGGCGACCATAATGCCGCCCGTTCCTTCGCTCAACGGTAAAAGGCTGGATATGCAGGAAGACGCCCCGGAAAAAACCAAGGACGCCGCGCCCACCGGCACCCAGACGCTGCTGCGCGGCCTCGGTGTGGTGCAGGCGGTGGCCAGTGGCGCGCGTGATCTCAAGGAGATTGCCCGGCTGATCGGCACCACGCGCAGCACTACCCATCGTCTGGCCAGCTGTCTGGTCGACGAGCGTTATCTGCGCGTGGTGCCGCAAATCGGTTATCTGCTCGGGCCGAAACTGATCGAACTGGGCTTTCAGGCCCGCGAAGAGTTGCCGCTGGTGACGTTGGCCGGGCCGTATCTGGATGAGTTGTCGGCGCTGACCGGCGATACCGTGCACCTCGGAATCCGCGAAGGCGACGAAGTGCTGTACCTGCTGAAGAATCCAGGGCGCAACGGCCCGGAAATGCGCTCACGGGTTGGCCATCGCATGCCGCTGGTACGCACCGGGATCGGCAAGGCCTTGATGCTCGATGATTCGCCGCAGGATTGGCGGCGGCTGTACGACATCAGCCTGCCGGCGGGTGGCAAAAGTCAGTTCTGGCCGCAGCATCCGCAGCAATCGTGGGAGCAGCTGGAGCAGCGCATGGGCGAATACGTTGCCGGTGGCTACGCGTTCGATCTGGAAGACAACGAACCGTCGATCCGCTGTGTGGCGGCGCCAATTCGTGATGCGAGCAAGGGCATCGTCGCGGCGATCAGTATCGCCAGCACCGTGCCGTACATGCCGCTGGAAAAAATGGCCGAGTTGATCCCCCTGCTCAAAGGGGTCACAACCCGGCTGTCGGCGGAGCTTGGTTTGAAGGTATAGCCCTAAGGTTTAGGCCTTCAGCGTCGCCATGTCGATGACGAAGCGGTACTTGACGTCACCGGCAATCATCCGCGCGTAGGCTTCGTTGATCTGGCGGATGTCGAGCATTTCGATGTCGCAGGTGATGTTGTGTTCGGCGCAGAAATCCAGCACTTCCTGGGTTTCGGCGATACCGCCGATCAGGGAGCCGGCCAGTACGCGACGGCTCATCACCAGTTTGCCGGCGTGCACGGGCGGGTTCACTGGCTCGATCAGGCCGACCAGAATGTGCACGCCGTCGAAACGCAGGGTGTCGAGGTACGGGTTCAAATCGTGTTGCACCGGAATGGTATCGAGCAGGAAGTCGAAGTAGCCGGCCGCGGCCTTCATCTGCTCGGCATCGGTGGAGACGATGACGTGATCGGCGCCCTGACGGCGACCTTCTTCAGCCTTGCTCGCCGAACGGGTGAACAGCGTGACTTCCGCGCCCATGGCCTTGGCGAACTTGATGCCCATGTGGCCGAGGCCACCCATGCCAAGAATGCCGACCTTGTCACCGGCCTTGACGCCGTAGTGCTTGAGCGGCGAGTAAGTGGTGATGCCGGCGCAGAGAATCGGTGCGGCGCTGGCCAGTGCGAGTTTCTCGGGGATGCGCACAACGAAGTGTTCGCTGACCACGATGCTGTCGGAGTAACCGCCCATGGTGTTGCTGCCATCAACCCGATCCGGGGTGGCGTAGGTCATGGTCGGGCCTTCGAGGCAATATTGCTCGAGGTTCGCCTGGCAGGCTTCGCAGCTGCGGCAGGAGTCGACCATGCAGCCGACGCCAACCAGATCGCCTACCTTGTGACGGGTGACATTCGCACCGACTGCGGTGACTTTTCCGACGATCTCATGGCCAGGCATCAGCGGATAAACGGCGATGCCCCATTCGTTGCGTGCCTGATGGATGTCGGAATGGCAGACGCCGCAGTAGAGAATTTCGATCGCCACGTCGTCGGCGCGCGGGCTGCGGCGTTCGAATTTCATCGGGGCGAGGGGGGTGGTGGCCGATTGGGCGGCATAGCCGATGGCGGTGTACATGGGTGACCTCGCAAAAACAGTGACAAGTGAGGCGGTGAATTCTGGCCGTCAGACGCGGGTGCGGCCATGACGATTTCTCCGGGTCTCATGCCTAATCCTCCGGCATGCGGGTTTCGGCGATCGCATTGGTCAGCGGATCTGCGATGATGTTTTCATCCCCTTTTCCGTGAATTTTACGAAGACCTATTCGATGCAGTTGACCCGTCATCTTGATGCCAATGCCCGGCTGGTTTCGCTGATCGAACCGCTGGCGCTGCGCGATGGCTACAGCCAGACCGGCCTGCCCGGTGTGCAGATCCTGCGCGCCAGTTGCGACGTCGCCCGTGGCCCGCACATTTACGAGCCGAGCCTGATGATCATCGCCCAGGGCAGCAAACTGGCGTTCCTCGGCCCACGAACCATGGAATACGGCGCCGGGCATTACCTGATCCAGGCGCTGCCGGTGCCGTTCGAATGTGAAACTTTTGCCTTGCCCGATGCGCCATTGCTCGGTGTGTCGGTGGCGATTGATCGCGTCCTGCTCGGCGAATTGGTGCTGGCTATGGGGCTGGCGCCGGGTCGGCATATTCCGGCGCAGACGCCGGAGTCGATGACCTCGGTGGTGCTCGACGATGGCATGCGCGGTTGTGTCGAACGGCTGCTTAGCTGTCTGCACGATCCGCTGGAATGCCAGATTCTCGGCCCGGCGCGGGTCCGCGAGTTGTTGTTCGTTGCGTTGCGCGGGCCGCAGGCGGATGTATTGCGTGCGTTGGTCGAGCAACAAGGGCAATTCGCCCGGGTGGCGGCGTCGATCAGCCATCTGCATGCGCATTACACCGAGCCGCTCAATGTCGAGACACTGGCCGGTTGCGCGAACATGAGCGTGTCGACGTTTCATGAGCATTTCAAGCGCAGCACGTTGTTGTCGCCGGTGCAGTATCTCAAGCGTTTGCGCTTGTTGAAGGCGCAGACGCTGCTGGTGGCGGAGGGGCTGGGTGTCGCGCAGGTGGCGCATCGGGTGGGGTATCAGAGCACGTCGCAGTTCAGCCGCGAGTACAAGCGCTACTTCGAACGCAGCCCGGGGGATGAGCGCGCTGCCTGATCCGCCGATATTCCCTGTGGGAGCGAGCCTGCTCGCGAAGGCGCTGGATCAGTCGACATCATCTTCATATGACACACCGCTTTCGCAAGCAGGCTCGCTCCCACAGTTGTTTTGTGGTGTCAGGGGAATTTTGGGCAACAAAAAGGCCCCCATTTCGGGAGCCTTGTTGTTCAGCGTTTCGTCTTACATGTTCGGGTAAGTCGGGCCGCCGGCACCTTCCGGCGCCACCCAGGTGATGTTCTGCGCAGGATCCTTGATGTCACAGGTCTTGCAATGCACGCAGTTCTGGGCGTTGATCTGGAAGCGCTTCTCGCCATCTTCCTTGGTAATCACCTCGTATACGCCGGCCGGGCAGTAACGCTGCGCCGGTTCGTCGTACAGCGGCAGGTTTTTGCTGATCGGGATGCTCGGGTCGGTCAGCTTCAAGTGGCACGGCTGCTCTTCTTCGTGGTTGGTACCAGAGATGAACACCGAGCTGAGTTTGTCGAAACTCAGTTTGCCGTCAGGTTTCGGGTAATCGATCTTCTTGCAGTCGGCCGCGAGCTTGAGGCAGGCGTAATCCGGCTTGGTGTCGCGCAGGGTGAACGGCAGTTTGCCGCCGAAGATGTTCTGGTCCAGCCAGTTGAAACCACCGCCGATGATCGCGCCGTACTTGTGGATCGCCGGGCCGAAGTTACGGCTGGCGAACAGTTCTTCATGCAGCCAGCTGTTCTTGAATGCGTCGACGTAAGTGGTCAGTTCGACGGTGCAATCCTGCTCGGCAAACAGCGCATCGGCTACCGATTCCGCCGCGAGCATGCCGGACTTCATCGCGGTGTGGCTGCCTTTGATCTTGGCGAAGTTCAGGGTGCCGAGGTCGCAACCGATCAGCGCGCCGCCCTTGAAGACCATTTTCGGCAGCGAGTTCAGGCCACCCTTGGCGATGGCGCGGGCGCCATAGCTGACGCGCTTGCCGCCTTCCAGATATTGCTTGAGCACCGGGTGATGCTTGAGGCGCTGGAACTCATCGAACGGCGACAGGTAAGTGTTGCTGTAGGACAGGTCGACGATCAGACCGACCACCACCTGATTGTTTTCCAGGTGATAGAGGAACGAGCCGCCGGTGTTCTCGGTGCCCATGATGTCCAGCGGCCAACCGGCGGTGTGCACCACGAGGCCCGGCTGATGCTTGGCCGGGTCGATTTCCCAGATCTCTTTCAGACCAATGCCGTAATGCTGCACGTCGGCATCGCTGTCGAGGTTGTAGCGCTTGATCAGTTGCTTGCCGATGTGGCCACGGCAGCCTTCGGCGAACAGCGTGTATTTGCCACGCAGTTCCATGCCAGGGGTGTACAGGCCTTCTTTCGGGTTGCCTTCACGGTCGACGCCCAGATCACCGGTGATGATCCCGCGCACTACGCCGTTTTCATCGATCAGCGCTTCCTGAGCGGCGAAGCCCGGGTAGATTTCCACACCCAGATTCTCGGCCTGCTGAGCCAGCCAGCGGCACAGGTTGCCCAGGGAGATAATGTAGTTGCCTTCGTTGTGCATGGTCTTGGGCACAAAGAAGTCGGGAATCTTCTGCGCGCTGTCGGCGTTTTTCAGTACGAAAATGTCATCGCGCGTGACTGGCGTGTTCAGCGGTGCGCCGAGTTCTTTCCAGTCCGGGAACAGTTCGTTCAGGGCGCGGGGTTCGAACACCGCACCGGAGAGGATGTGCGCGCCGACTTCGGAGCCTTTTTCGACCACGCAGACGCTGATTTCCTTACCGGCGTCAGCGGCCTTCTGCTTCAAGCGGCAGGCGGCGGACAGACCAGCGGGGCCGGCACCGACGATGACGACGTCGAATTCCATGTATTCGCGTTCCACAGGCTATCTCCTACTCAAGGCTCAACAGTTTTTTTTCTAATATGGAGGTTTGATCTCGCATCCGTATTGCCTTTACGTTAACGTCAAAGGGAATATTGGCGAATCCACCTTTCTCTCTAGGCGGCGCATTATATCTACACCACTCCTAGCGTCCAATACAAACGTTTGTTTGAATCGCCTCCAGCCCTGATAAATCAAAGAAGCGCGGCTTATGACAGGGCATTTTGGCGTATTGACCAGAATGGGCGTTCCGGTCAAGATACGGGCGGTTTTGCGCTCGCCGTAGGCAGACTGGCGGTTTCAAGAGCACCTCTAAAGACAGGGCACAGGCAGTAGACGGTGATGCGCAGCGCAAGTCCGGCGCGCAGTTTACACAGCGTGAGAATGAATGACCCGACAGTCACCCCTGACGAACGGTCACCGCTCTTCGCGAAGTGAATCACCTCACATTCAAGCCGGCGTTTTTAGAGGTGCCCTTGTCGCCCGATGAGCATCATCCGCCAGGTTCGCCTAGGCGACTTTCTTTTCACCGGAGAGTAACGAGGAATCCATGAAGGTTCTTGTAGCTGTCAAACGCGTTGTGGATTACAACGTCAAGGTCCGCGTCAAGGCGGACAATTCCGGCGTCGACCTCGCCAACGTCAAGATGTCGATGAACCCGTTCTGCGAAATCGCCGTGGAAGAAGCCGTACGCCTGAAAGAGAAGGGCGTTGCGACTGAAATCGTCGTCGTCTCGATCGGCCCGACCACCGCTCAGGAGCAGCTGCGTACCGCACTGGCTCTGGGTGCCGACCGCGCCATCCTCGTCGAATCCGCTGAAGACCTGACCTCGCTGGCCGTGGCCAAGCTGCTCAAGGCCGTTGTCGACAAGGAGCAGCCTCAGCTGGTGATCCTTGGCAAACAGGCGATCGACAGCGACAACAACCAGACCGGCCAGATGCTCGCGGCACTGAGCGGCTACGGTCAGGGCACCTTCGCTTCGAAAGTCGAAGTCTCCGGCGACAGCGTTGCCGTGACTCGCGAAATCGACGGCGGCGCGCAGACCGTTTCGCTGAAACTGCCGGCCATCGTCACCACCGACCTGCGTTTGAACGAGCCGCGCTATGCGTCCCTGCCAAACATCATGAAAGCCAAGAAGAAGCCTCTCGAAGTGCTGACTCCGGACGCTTTGGGCGTTTCCACCGCCTCCACCAACAAGACCCTGAAAGTCGAAGCGCCGGCTGCACGCAGCGCGGGCATCAAGGTCAAGTCGGTGGCTGAACTGGTTGAAAAACTCAAGAACGAAGCGAAGGTAATCTAAATGACTATCTTGGTTATTGCTGAACACGACAACAAAGTGTTGGCCCCGGCCACACTGAACACCGTGGCTGCTGCGGCCAAAATCGGCGGCGACATCCACGTTCTGGTAGCAGGTCAGGGCGCAGGCCCGGTGGCCGAAGCCGCAGCGAAAATTGCTGGCGTGAGCAAAGTCCTGAATGCTGACAACGCCGCTTACGCGCATCAGCTGCCGGAAAACGTTGCACCGCTGGTTGCAGAGCTGGGCGCTGGCTACAGCCACATCCTGGCTGCCGCGACCTCCAACGGCAAAAACATCCTGCCGCGCGTTGCTGCTGCGCTGGACGTTGACCAGATCTCCGAGATCATCTCGGTAGAAAGCGCTGACACTTTCAAGCGTCCGATCTACGCCGGTAACGCCATCGCCACCGTGCAATCGACCGCCGCGATCAAAGTGATCACCGTGCGTGCCACCGGTTTCGATCCGGTTGCTGCTGAAGGTGGTTCGGCTGCCGTTGAAGCCGTTGGCGCTGCCCACGACGCCGGTACCTCGAGCTTCGTCAGCGAAGAGCTGGCCAAGTCCGATCGTCCTGAGCTGACCGCTGCCAAGATCGTCGTCTCTGGCGGCCGCGGCATGCAGAACGGTGACAACTTCAAACACCTGTACGCGCTGGCCGACAAGCTTGGCGCTGCTGTTGGCGCTTCGCGCGCTGCGGTCGACGCAGGTTTTGTACCGAACGACATGCAGGTCGGTCAGACCGGCAAGATCGTTGCGCCACAGCTGTACATCGCCGTCGGTATCTCCGGCGCGATCCAGCACTTGGCCGGTATGAAAGACTCCAAAGTGATCGTTGCGATCAACAAGGACGAAGAAGCGCCGATCTTCCAGGTGGCCGATTACGGTCTCGTGGCGGATCTGTTCGAAGCAGTACCTGAGCTGGAGAAGCTGGTCTAATCCGGCGTCTTCACTTATAAAGAGCCCGGCCTGTTGGTCGGGCTTTTTTTTGTCTCGAATTTCAAGCGGGAGGGTTTTGCCATGGATCTGCGCTGCGGATGGTTGTTGGGATGGGTGCTGTTGCCAGGTCTGGCCACGGCCGCTGGCAAGTGCGAGCGCCTGGTTGTCACCGGCAGCCCGGATGCGCCGCCCTATCTGTGGCAGGACCCGCAAAACCCCAAGCGCCTGATCGGCGCCAGTGCCGATCTGTTGCAGCAAGTGGCCAAGGATCTGGGCATCAAAGTTGACCTGCTCTACGCCGGCAAACGCTCGCAGGCCCTCGATGAAGTGCGCAGCGGGCGCATGGACATGCTGGCCGACGCGCCGTTGACCGTGAATGAGCTGGAAAACCTCGACTACATCCATCCGCCACTGCTGGAAAACGACTATCTGGTGTGGACGCGCAAAGGCTCGACGCTGTCCTACGGCGAGGCCAGCGACCTGAAGGGCCATGCCGGCGCGGTGTCGGAAAAGTCTCGGATGACCCAGGCATTCGGCACTTTCGCCGAACAGAATCTGACCCTGACGCGGACAGCCAATCTTACCCAGGCCCTGCAGAAACTTCTTTTGGGCGAGGTGGAATATGTTCTCGCCGGACGGTATTCAGGCCTGGCCGCCGCGCAGACATTGGGCATGACCAGCGATCTGTTGGCGTTCGAACAACCCATCGACCGGCCGGGTCTGTTCCTCGCGGTTTCGCATAACTCGGCCTGCAACGATCCGTGGTTGCGCGGACAGCTCGCCAAAAAGATGACAGAATTGCCCGCGTCCGGACTGACGGAAGCCGCGCTGCAAAGCAACATCGAGCGCTGGAAGGCGCAACAGCAACAGCCGCCACAACCTGTCAGTGCCCCAAAACAGTAGGGATTCTTAGTGAGTATTCGACCTCTTTTCGCGGCTGTGGCCGTTCTGGCCCTGGCCGGGTGCGCATCCGATCCGGCACCCAGTGAACAAATGCGTTTGACCGAACAAGCCATCGTGCAGGCCAAGGCAGTCGGCGCTACCGCCGACGAAGTGCCGGAAATGCAACTGGCCGAAACCAAATACAACCGCGCCAAAGGCAGCATGGCCGACGAGTCCTATCGCAACGCGCGCATGCGTGCCGAGCAGGCGGAACTGGATGCACGTCTGGCCGAGGCCAAGGTGCTGACGAAAAAAAGTGAAGAACAGCTGAATGTGCTCAATACCCGCATTGTCCGCCTGCGCAAGCAGCTGCAACTGGGGGAAGCACAATGAGCCTCAAGTCCAACGCTTTCGGCATCCTGCTTCTTGCCGGTTGCGCCAGCCTGTACGGCTGCGCCGGCCAGCACAGTGAGGCGGCGCTGCAACAGGCCGGCGCTGATTTCCAGAAGGTCAAGGAAGATTCCAACGTCCTGCGCATTGCGCCGAAAGACGTGATCCGCGCCGGCGAATCCCTGGCCCGTGCCGATCGGCTGTCGACCTATTGGGGCAGCGGTGCCGACGTGGTGCATTACGCCTACTTGAGCCAGCGCTACAGCGAAATCGCCCGCGAGCACACCAACCAGGCGCTCAACGAGGAACGCGCAGCCAAGCTCGAGCTTGAGCGTCAGCGTCTGCAACTGGCTCTGCGCGAGTCGAAGCTGCTCAGTGTGCAGCAGCAGGGCAAGTGGCTGGAGGAACAGATCGAGGCGCTGGCCACCACTCAGACCGATCGGGGGCTGGTCATGACCCTCGGCGACGTGTTGTTCGACACCGGCCAGGCGGAACTGAAAAACTCGGCCAACCGTGTCGTGCTGAAGATCGTCCAGTTCCTGCAACTCAACCCCAAGCGCGTGGTGCGCATCGAGGGCTACACCGACAGCACCGGTGGCAAACAGGAAAACCTCAAACTGTCCCGCGATCGTGCGCAGTCGGTAGCTGACGTGCTGGTCGATCTGGGCATCGATGAAAAACGCATTCAGGTCGAAGGTTATGGCGACCAGTTCCCGGTTGACGCCAACGCCTCCGAGCGCGGCAGGGCGCAGAACCGCCGGGTGGAAATCGTGTTCTCCGACGAAAAAGGCCAGCTCGGCGCCGCCCGCTGAGGGCTGCGTCTCTGGAAAGCCCGGACTGTCATGCAGTGCCGGGCTTTTTTATGTCTGTCGATTGCTGCGCAAAACCGTACAGATGGGGCAGACACCCCACTGTACGGTCGAGTAATCTGGCAACTGTCCCAGTACACTTCTAAACTGTTCCGGTATTGTTTCAGACAAGAATAAAACGCCCGTGAAATCGAGTGCTGCGTCATGACCAATCTCTTGCTCTACCAACGTATTGCTCAGCAACTGGCCGAAGACATCCGCCGTGGTGTCTATCAACCGGGGGAGCGCGTGCCTTCGGTGCGCAAGATGAGTTCGCAGCTCAACGTCAGCCATGCGACGGTGTTGCAGGCTTACGCCAACCTTGAAGATCAGGGCCTGATCCGCGCTCGGCCGCAGTCGGGTTACTACGTGCACCAGACCCCAGCGCTGACCGCGCCGACGCCGGATATTGCCCGGGTCGAACGGCCGGGGCTGGTGACGCGCAGCAGCATCATCCAGCAGGTATTGGTCGAGTCGCGGCGCGAAGGCGTGTTTCCGCTGGGCGCTGCGGTGCCGAGTGTCGATTATTTACCGGTGCGCGCGCTGCATCAGCAACTGGCCAAGGTCACCCGGTTTCACAGTCCACGGGCGTTCAGCTACATGTTCAGCCCCGGCTTCGAACCGCTGCGTCGGCAAGTCGCGATCCGCATGCGTGACGCCGGCGTGGTGGTCGATCCGTCGGAAGTGGTGATTACCCACGGCTGTGTCGACGCCTTGCAGATGTCATTGCGTGTGCTGACCCGGCCGGGGGATCTGATCGCTGCCGAATCACCGACCTATTACGGCCTGCTGCAACTGGCCGATCTGCTTGGCCTGAAGGTCATCGAAATCCCCAGCGACCCCGCCACCGGCATGAGCCTGGAAGCCTTGCAACTGGCCGCCAACCAGTGGTCGATCAAGGCGCTGGTGCTGACCACGCGCCTGAGCAATCCCCTCGGCGGAACCATGCCGGAAGAGCGGCAGAAACAGTTGTTGCGTCTGGCCTCGGATTTCGACATTCAGATTGTCGAAGACGATATCTACGGCGAACTGATGTTCGAGCAGGGCCGTACCAAGGCGCTGAAGGCTTACGACAGGCTGGATCGGGTGATCTACTGCTCGAGCTTCTCCAAAACCTTGTCGCCAGGTGTGCGTATCGGCTGGATGATCGCCGGCAAATACCAACAGGAAATCCAGCGCCTGCAAACCTTCAGCACCCATTCGGCGTGCAGCGTCACGCAGATGGCGATTGCCGCGTATCTGGAAAACGGCGGTTATGACCGGCATTTACGCTACATCCGCCAGGAGTACCGGAAAAACCTCAGCGCGTTCCAGCTGGCGGTTCAACAGCATTTCCCTGAAGGCACGCAGATGTCCCGGCCAACGGGCGGTTTCATCCTTTGGGTGAGCTTGCCGGGGCGGGTCAACACCCAGGAATTACATGTCCGCGCACTGCAACAAGGCATCAGCATCGCGCCGGGGCTGATCTTCAGCAACACCGAGCAGTTCAACCACTGTATCCGGCTCAATTGCGGCATTCCGTGGAACCGCGAGGCGGAGCGCGCGCTGATGACGTTGGGTCTGTTGGCCACCCAACTGTGTCAGGAAATGGCTGGCGGATTCTGAACGGGGAGGGCGCTGAGGCTTGTCATGTGACGCACAACAAGCGAGCATGTGGCCCTCTGCCGTTAGTTCGTTGGGTCCATGAAAGCCATTGTTCCTGCCGCGTGGGTATTGCTGGGTTTGTTGATGATCGGTCAGGCACCGGGTGTCATGGCGGCCGCAGCCCAGGAAAAACCGGCAGCGACCAGTACGACGAAGAAAGCCGTCAAAACCGTGGCTCCGGCAAAAAAAGCCCAGGCCAAAACAAACGCCACGGTGAAGAAGCGCCGCCCGGTTGCCTCGAAGTCGAAATCCGCGAGCGAAGTGGCCAAGACCAAATTGCCGCCGGCAAAACTCGATCTCAGCCTGCCCAAGGATATGGTTGAAGACCTGAAGCCACAGGGCACCGTAGAACTGCCCAAACGCGAGGCGATCCTGCCGCAGATGTTTGGCGAAAAAGATAACGGCTTCCAGCTCAACGGCCGCTTGCTCAGCAATGAAATGGAGTTGCAATTGCGCAACGAAGCGCGACGCGATGTGGAAGGCGCGGCGCTGGATTTCGAATTCAAGCAATAGATGCAGGCCTCTGCGACGCGCAGAGCAGACGCTTCGTCGGAGACTGCCCGGTCACTTTTACTTATCGTTGAAAAGCCGCTTGCAGCAATTTGAAACAGCTGTTTTAGCGGTTACTCTGTTCCCCGTCTCTTTACACATCGCCCGTCGCGAGGATCTATTCGTCATGAAATGCCGTGAAGGCTGTGGCGCTTGCTGCATTGCCCCCTCCATCAGTTCGCCGATCCCCGGCATGCCCGATGGCAAACCCGCCGGCGAACGTTGCGTGCAACTGTCGGTCGATAACCTGTGCAGCATTTTCGGCCGTCCGGAACGTCCGGCTGTGTGCTCGGGTTTCGCTGCGGATGTCGAGGTTTGCGGCAGCAGTTCAGAAGAAGCGATCAGATTGATCGGCTGGTGGGAGCAGATGACGGCGGCGTGATGTGTTCACCAACGGAACTTCAACAATAAGGAATAAAACTATGGGTTCGCTGCACCGTATCGCTGTGTTGTGTGGTCTGACTGCCGTACTTGCCAATTCGGTCGTCCACGCGGAAGACTGGAAAGTTGCCAAGAACGAAGACGGCATCAAGGTTTCCCTGAGCGAAATACCCGGTTCGGATTACAAGTCCTACCAAGGCGTTGCGCTGATGAAAACCACCGTTGCCAAACTGCGTGCCTTGCAGGAAGACGTCTCCGGCGCCTGCGCGTGGATTCACGAATGCAAGAGCCAGAAACTGCTCAAGCACGAAGGCGATCTGAGCTGGACCTATTCGCAATTCAATACGCCGTGGCCGGTGACCCCGCGTGATTCGGTGTTGAAGATCACCACTGTTGAGGGCGCCGATGGCAGCCTGACCCGTAATCTTGAAGGCGTGCCGACCTATCTGCCGGAAGAAAAAGGCTTCGTGCGGGTTCAGCAAGTCAAAGGCTTCTGGAAGTTCGTGCCTAAAGGCGATCAGGTTGAAGTGACTTACCAGGTGCACACCGAGCCGGGCGGTAGCGTGCCGGCCATGGTCGCCAACAAGTTTGTGGTCGATGCGCCATTCAATACCCTGAAAGCGCTGAAAGAACGCGCCGAGAAATAATCAATTGGCTGTAAGCAAAACGCCCCGATCGCTTCGGGGCGTTTTGTTTTGTCTCTAAATTGTATTTCCAGATATGCGTTGCACGAAATTTTCACAAAGTCTCCAAGACAATTCGCCCGCACTTGTTGACTGCCATTGCGTTGCCAGCCTTCGAATGAAAGTCTCGAAGGGCTGGGCAGTAATCAATGGCAATGGTGTGAACGATCGTGCAACATTTGCGCACCGCGCACGCCCCGGGGTCTGGATTGACCAATAGAGGGCATGGCGCCGCTGTATTTTTGCAACTTCAACTTCCAATGGGTCCTAAAACGACATGGCAAACCCGGACGCCCTGAGTCAGCAGCGATCTTCTGCTCGTCTGCTGCAACCGACCGTCAAATCGCATCTGGCCTACACGCTGCTGTGCGCGCTGGTCATGATGGTGATGTTTTCCGCGCTGCGCCTCGCGCTGCTGGTCTACAACCGCGAGATGATCCTCGACACCCCGGCCGCGACCTTCCTTGAAGCGTTCGTCAACGGTCTGCGTTTCGACCTGCGCCTGGTGGTCTACCTGTGCATTCCGCTGGTGCTGGCGCTGTTCAGTGCCCGGGCCATGGCCGCGCGCGGTTTCTTCCGTCTGTGGCTGACCGTCGCCTCGAGCATCGCGCTGTTCCTCGGCCTGATGGAAATGGACTTCTACCGCGAGTTTCACCAGCGCCTCAATGGTCTGGTGTTCCAGTACGTGAAGGAAGACCCGAAAACCGTAATGAGCATGCTCTGGTACGGTTTCCCGGTGGTGCGCTACGTGCTGGCGTGGGTAATCGGCACGGTCATTCTGACCCTGGCGTTCAAAGGTGCCGACCGCGCCACCCGCCCGCGCGGACCGTTCAGCGGCGGCAGCGTCAGCTCCCGTCAGGTTGCGCCGTGGTACACCCGCCTGGCGGTGTTCGTGGTCTGCCTGCTGATCTGCGTGGTCGCCGCTCGCGGCACCCTGCGTCAAGGTCCGCCGATGCGTTGGGGTGACGTCTACACCACCGATTCCAACTTCGCCAACCAACTCGGCCTCAATGGCACGCTGTCGCTGGTCGCCGCAGCCAAGGCGCGCATGGGCGAAGACCGCGACAATATCTGGAAAGCCACGCTGCCGCAGGAACAGGCGCAGCAAGTGGTGCGCGACATGCTGCTGATGCCGGACGACAAACTCGTCGATGCCGACATCGCCGCTGTTCGCCGCGACTACATGCCGCCGGCTGACAAGACCCTGCCGATCAAGAACGTCGTGGTGATCCTGATGGAAAGCATGGCCGGTCACTCGGTCGGTGCTTTGGGCGCGCCGGGCAATATCACCCCGTACCTGGACAAGCTGTCGAAGGAAGGTCTGCTGTTCGACCGCTTCTTCTCCAACGGCACCCACACCCACCAGGGCATGTTCGCGACCATGGCCTGCTTCCCCAACCTGCCAGGTTTCGAATACCTGATGCAGACCCCGGAAGGCAGCCACAAACTGTCCGGCCTGCCGCAGCTGCTCAGCGCCCGCGACTATGACGACGTCTACGTTTATAACGGCGACTTCGCCTGGGATAACCAGTCGGGCTTCTTCAGCAACCAGGGCATGACCAACTTCGTTGGCCGCAATGACTTCGTCAACCCGGTGTTCTCCGATCCGACCTGGGGCGTGTCCGACCAGGACATGTTCGATCGTGGCCTGCAGGAACTGAAGGCGCGGGAAAACGGCAAGCCGTTCTACGCGCTGCTGCAAACCCTGTCCAACCACACGCCGTACGCCTTGCCGACGCCATTGCCGGTCGAGCGCGTGACTGACCGTGGCAGCCTCAACGAACACCTGACCGCCATGCGCTACTCCGATTGGGCGCTCGGCCAGTTCTTCGAGAAGGCGCGCAAAGAGAAGTACTTCAACGAAACCCTGTTCGTCATCGTCGGCGACCATGGCTTCGGCAACGAGCGCCAGATCACTGAAATGGACCTGGGCCGCTTCAACGTGCCGATGCTGATGATCGCCCCGGGCATTCAGCAGAAGTTCGGTACCCGCGACCACACCGTGGGCACGCAGATCGACATCGTGCCGACCATCATGGGCCGTCTCGGTGGCGAAGTGCGTCACCAGTGCTGGGGCCGTGACCTGCTCAACCTGCCGCAGGGCGATACCGGTTTCGGTGTGATCAAGCCATCGGGCAGCGAACAGACCACCGCCATTGTCACCGCCGACCAGATTCTGGTGCTGCCGCGTGACAAGGACATGGGCCCGAAAATCTGGCAATACCAGCTCGGCGCCAACCCGCACGCCGAAGTAGTGCCGGACGCGCCGCGCACTGCCGAACTCAAACTCAAACTTGAGGCGTTCCTGCAAACCGCGACCAAGAGCCTGCTCGATAACACCGCCGGTGTCATTCACGGCAAGCCGGACTGATAACTGGTTAAAGTCCACGCAATAAAAAAGAGGCCCTTGAACAAGGGCCTCTTTTTTTACCGCGTCAAATCGTCATATCTTGCCGAGTAACAACAGCACCAGCAGCACGACCAACACCACGCCGATAATGCCCGACGGGCCATAACCCCAACTTCTTGAGTGCGGGAAGACCGGCAGACCACCGATCAGCAACAGGATCAGGATGATGATTAGAATTGTGCCCATGGGTGATTTCCTTGTTCAGAGTCTGGAAGAGTCTTGATGCTCAGTGGGCAGCTGGAGAGCAACTAAATTCCAGCCGGCTTACATGTTCCGACTTGCGCCGATGAAAAAAAATTCAATGTTTTTTTAATGTATTTGGATTGCTCGGTTATTTCCTTTCCAGCAAAAAGATCGCAGCCTCGTTGCACTCGTCAGCTCCTACATGAGACCAACCGGAAAACAATGACGGCTGGAATCTTTTGATCCTCCATTCAGCAACTGGATGGAGCGTGGGCGAACGAACTTCCTTCGCTACACTCGGCGCATCTCTCCCGGAACAACAAGGCTGTCCGCTATGCAAAATCGCATGATGATCACTGGTGCAGGCTCAGGCCTGGGTCGCGAAATCGCGCTGCGCTGGGCCCGTGAAGGCTGGCGGCTGGCCTTGTCCGATGTCAGTGAGCCCGGCCTGCAGGAAACCCTGAAACTGGTGCGCGAGGCGGGCGGTGACGGCTTCATCCAGCGCTGTGACGTGCGCGATTACAGTCAGCTCACGGCCTTCGCCCAGGCCTGCGAAGAGAAGCTCGGCGGCATCGACATCATCGTCAACAATGCCGGCGTCGCCTCGGGCGGGTTTTTCAGCGAATTGTCGCTGGAAGACTGGGACTGGCAGATCGCGATCAACCTGATGGGCGTGGTCAAAGGCTGCAAGGCGTTCCTGCCGCTGCTGGAAGAGAGCAAGGGCAAGATCATCAACATCGCCTCCATGGCCGCGTTGATGCAAGGCCCGGCAATGAGTAACTACAACGTGGCCAAGGCCGGCGTAGTGGCGTTGTCGGAGAGTCTGCTGATCGAACTGGCGCAGCAGGAAGTGGCGGTGCATGTGGTTTGCCCGTCGTTCTTCCAGACCAACTTGCTCGATTCTTTCCGTGGCCCGACTCCGGCCATGAAAGCCCAGGTCGGCAAGTTGCTGGAAAGTTCGCCGATCAGCGCCGCCGACATCGCTGACTACATCTATCAGCAAGTCGCCGCCGGCGAATTCTTGATTCTGCCCCACGAACAAGGGCGCATGGCCTGGGCGCTCAAACAGAAGAATCCGCAACTGCTCTACAACGAAATGACTTCCATGGCCGAGAAAATGCGCGCCAAGGCCAAACAAAACAACGCTTGATCTTGTTCGATGCCCGTCGCGTCGTTAGGGTGGCCGCCAATGGTCACCCTGTCGAGATGCGCTCATGCTCAATTACTTGTGGTTCTTCCTTGCGGCGCTGTTTGAAATCGCCGGCTGTTTTGCCTTCTACATGTGGCTGCGCCAGGGCAAGAGCGCGTTGTGGGTGATTCCCGCGTTGCTCAGCCTGACCCTGTTCGCGCTGTTGCTGACCCGTGTTGAAGCGGCCTACGCCGGGCGCGCCTATGCCGCGTATGGCGGGATCTACATCGTTGCTTCGATTGGCTGGCTGGCGGTGGTCGAGCGGGTGCGTCCGCTGGGCTCGGACTGGATTGGCATGGCCCTGTGCGTGGTCGGTGCCAGCATCATTCTGTTCGGGCCGCGCTTTTCCGCTGCCTGAGGCTTTTGTGCGAAGTGTCTGACAGCTGCGGGCGTGGGCGCCTGTAGGGCAAGACTGATTTGCTCGTCGTGGATTGTGAAGACGCTGTAAGCCGCGCATCTTCAGGGTTTGCCAGTCCTGAAGGATGAATCCCATGCTTGTACTCAGCCGTGTGGTCGGTGAGTTGATTTCAATCGGAGACGACATCACCCTGCGTGTTCTGTCGGTCAATGGCTCCAGCGTGCGCTTCGGCGTCGAGGCGCCGAAAAAGGTCCATGTACACCGCGCCGAGGTCTATGACCGGATCAAGCGCAAGGAGGCTGCGGCGAAGGCTGGCTGACGGCTTCAGTCGAACAGATGCTTGGGTACGTCGTGCTTGAGCATCAGCTGGCACTGTTCGCTTTCCGGGTCGAACACGATCAATGCCTGGCCTTTGGTCAGTGCCTGACGCACGCGCAGGACGCGGGTTTCCAGCGGGGTGTCATCGCCGTTGTCGGTACCGTCGCGGGTGACGAAATCCTCGATCAGGCGGGTGAGGGTGTCGACTTCAAGCGCGTCGTGGGGAATGAGCATGGGCACCTCGGTCAAATCAATGTCGGGATGCTACGGGGATTGGGTTTTGTCTGCCAGTTCTGTATCGGTCTTGCCGACCCATTCGCGAGCAGGCTCGCTCCCACCTTTGAAATGCGATCCCTGTGGGAGCGAGCCTGCTCGCGAAAGCGGTTATCTATTCACCGAAGGCTCAACTGTCAGAACGCTGCCCCACCAGACTGTCCACCGGCGGCACCCGGGTTTCGCTTTCCATCTGCGTGTCATGCTCAATCTGATGGCTGAAGCGATCCAGTGAGGCATTGGCTGGCGCCGCATCGCTGGCGAAGACCGGCGGGCTCAGAATGTACGCGCCGAGCAAACGGCTGAGCGCCGCCAGGCTGTCGATGTGCGTGCGTTCGTAGCCATGCGTGGCATCGCAGCCGAAAGCGAGCAGGGCAGTACGAATGTCGTGGCCGGCGGTGACCGCCGAGTGCGCATCGCTGAAGTAATAGCGGAACATGTCACGGCGCACCGGCAATTCGTGTTCATCGGCCAGACGCAACAGATGCCGCGACAGGTGATAGTCATACGGCCCGCCGGAATCCTGCATTGCCACGCTCACCGCGTGTTCGCTGGAGTGCTGGCCGGGGGCGACCGGTGCGATGTCGATGCCGACAAACTCGCTGACGTCCCACGGCAATGCCGCCGCTGCACCGCTGCCGGTTTCCTCGGTGATGGTGAACAGTGGATGGCAATCGATGTTCAGTTCCTGGCCACTGTCGACAATCGCCTTGAGCGCGGCGAGCAGTGCGGCAACGCCGGCCTTGTCGTCGAGGTGGCGGGCGCTGATATGACCGCTTTCGGTGAACTCGGGCAGCGGGTCGAAGGCCACCACGTCGCCGACATGAATGCCCAGCGACTCGCAATCGGCCTTTGTCGTGCAGTAGGCGTCCAGACGCAGCTCGACATGGTCCCAACTGATCGGCATTTCATCGACCTGGGTGTTGAAGGCGTGCCCGGACGCCATCAGCGGCAACACGCTGCCGCGAATCACCCCGGTGTCGGTAAACAGGCTGACCCGGCTGCCCTCGGCAAAGCGGCTCGACCAGCAACCGACTGGCGCGAGGGTCAGGCGACCGTTGTCTTTCACCGCACGCACAGCAGCGCCGATGGTGTCCAGGTGCGCAGACACCGCGCGGTCAGGGCTGCTCTTTTTGCCCTTCAACGTCGCGCGGATGGTCCCGCGCCGGGTCATTTCGAACGGAATGCCCAGTTCTTCGAGACGCTCGGCGACATAGCGCACGATGGTGTCGGTGAAACCGGTAGGGCTGGGAATGGCGAGCATTTCCAGCAGGACTTTTTGCAGGTAAGCCAGATCCGGTTCAGGGATTTGTGTAGTCATGGTCATGGAAACTCCTGATGGGTTGAGCACATCGATGGTTTCGATGAGGAAAATTGGTGGTGACGTTCAGGGCCTCTTCGCGAGCAGGCTCGCTCCCACATTTGGAATGCACTCCCCTGTGGGAGCGAGCCTGCTCGCGAAGGCGTCAGCCGGAACAACGATGGTTCAAGAGACAGCCGGCTGACTATGCGGAAACAACAGATCGACAAAGCGTTCCGCCGTCGGCTGCGGTTCATGGTTGGCCAGGCCGGCGCGTTCGTTGGCTTCGATGAACACGTACTCGGGCTGATCCGCCGCCGGCACCATCAGATCGAGCCCGACCATCGGAATGTCCAGCGCCCGCGCCGCGCGCACTGCCGCGTCGACCAGGGTCGGATGAAGAATGTCGGTCACGTCTTCCAGCGTACCGCCGGTGTGCAGATTGGCCGTGCGCCGCACGAACAGATGCTCGCCGGCCGGCAGGATGCTGCTGTAGTCGTAACCGGCAGCGTGCAGCGTGCGTTGGGTTTCGTGGTCCAGCGGGATCTTGCTTTCGCCACTGGTGGCGGCTTGCCGACGGCGACTCTGCGCTTCGATCAGCGCACCGATCGAATGCTGACCATCGCCAACCACTTCCGCCGGACGGCGAATCGCCGCCGCTACCACTTCAAAACCGATCACCACGATGCGCAGATCAAGGCCTTCGTGGAAGCTTTCCAGCAGCACGCGACTGTCAAACTGCTTGGCGGTTTCGATGGCCTTCTGCACTTCTTCGATGGTGCGCAGATCCACCGCGACGCCGTGGCCCTGTTCGCCATCGAGAGGCTTGACCACCACCCGTTGGTGCTCATCGAGGAAGGCCAGGTTGTCGTCGGCGTTGCCCGCCAGTTGCTGCGCGGGCAGTTTCAGACCTGCGCCTTTCAGCACCTTGTGGGTCAGGCTTTTGTCCTGGCACAAGGTCATGCTGATCGCACTGGTCAGGTCGCTCAGCGACTCGCGGCAACGCACGCGACGGCCGCCATGGCTGAGGGTGAACAGCCCGGCGTCGGCGTCATCCACTTGCACGTCGATGCCGCGTCGATGCGCTTCTTCGACGATGATCCGCGCGTAAGGATTGAAATTCGCCTCCGGGCCCGGGCCGAGAAACAGCGGCTGGTTGATGCCGTTCTTGCGCTTGATGGCGAACGTCGGCAGGTTGCGGAAACCCAGTTTGGCGTAAAGATTTTTCGCCTGGCGGTTGTCGTGCAGCACCGACAGATCCAGATAAGCCAGACCACGACTCATGAAGTGCTCGACCAGATGTCGCACCAGCACTTCGCCGACGCCGGGGCGCGAGCAATGCGGGTCGACCGCCAGGCACCACAGGCTGCTGCCGTGTTCCGGGTCGTTGAAGGCTTTTTCATGATTGAGACCCATGACACTGCCGATCACCGCGCCGCTGTCCTCGTCTTCCGCCAGCCAGTACACCGGGCCGCCCTGATGATGTGGGGTGAGCAGCTCCTGATCGATCGGCAACATGCCGCGCGCCTGGTACAAACGGTTGATGCCCTGCCAGTCGGTTTCGCTTTGCGCACGACGAATGCGGAAGCCGCGAAACACCCGCGTGGCCTGCCGGTAATCGCTGAACCATAAACGCAGGGTGTCGGATGGATCGAGAAACAGCTGCGTCGGCTCGAGGCCGAGAATCTGCTGCGGTGCGGCAACATACAGGGCGATATCGCGTTCACCGGGCTGCTCGTTGAGCAGCTCCTGCGCGAGCGACGCCGGGTCGGGAAAGGTATGGCCGATCAGCAGCCGGCCCCAGCCGCAATGCACGGCAATCGGGGCGGTGGCAGGCTCGCTGCCGTCTTCGGCCAGGCGCGCCTGCAAACGTTCATACGACGGGGCCTGACCACGCAACAGGCGTTGGTTGATGGACGTGGCATGGGGTTTCATCAATCAGATTCCTTGTTCACTGAGCCACAGGTTCAGGGCCGCCAGTTGCCACAGTTTCGAACCGCGCAACGGGGTCAGTTGGCCTTGCGGATCAGTCAGAAGCTTGTCGAGCATGGTCGGGTTGAACAGGCCGCGATCCTGGCTCGGATCCAGCAGCAGCTCCCGCACCCAATTGAGTGTGTCGCCCTGCAAGTGCTTGAGACCCGGCACCGGGAAATAGCCTTTCTTGCGGTCGATCACTTCGCTTGGAATGACCCGGCGCGCAGCTTCTTTCAGCACTTGCTTGCCGCCATCGGGCAGCTTGAATTGGCCCGGCACCCGCGCCGACAGTTCGACCAGTCGATAGTCGAGAAACGGCGTACGCGCTTCCAGGCCCCAGGCCATGGTCATGTTATCGACGCGTTTGACCGGGTCATCGACCAGCATCACCGTGCTGTCCAGGCGCAGCGCCTTGTCCACGGCAGCATCGGCGCCGGGCTGGGCAAAGTGCTGTTTGACGAAATCACCGGCCGCATCGTGGTCGACCAGCCATTTCGGCTGCACAGTCGCTGCGTAGTCGTCGTAGCTGCGATCGAAGAACGCATCGCGGTAGGCCGCGTATGGGTCCGCCGCGCCGTCGACCTGCGGATACCAGTGGTAACCGGCAAACAGTTCGTCTGCGCCTTGGCCGCTTTGCACCACTTTGCAGTGCTTGGCCACTTCACGGGACAACAGATAAAAAGCGATGCAGTCATGGCTGACCATCGGTTCGCTCATCGCCCGGAAGGCGGCGGGCAGTTGCTCGATGATTTCTTTCTCGTCGATGCGCAACTGATGGTGGCGCGTGCCGTAGTGCTTGGCGATCAGGTCCGAGTACTGGAACTCATCGCCGCGCTCGCCGCCGGCATCCTGGAAACCGATGGAGAAGGTCGACAGATTCTCTACACCGACTTCGCGCAACAGGCCGACGAGCATGCTCGAGTCGACACCGCCGGACAGCAACACACCGACATCCACCGCCGCACGCTGACGAATCGCCACCGCTTCGCGGGTGCTGTCGAGGACGCGATCGACCCAGTCTTCGAGGTTGAGGTTTTTCTCGTCCTCATGCGGGCCGTAGGGCAGGGTCCACCAGGTTTTCTGCTCGGTGCGGCCATCAGCTTCAACGCGCATCCAGGTGGCGGGCGGCAGTTTTTCGATACCGGCCAGCAAGGTGCGCGGCGCGGGTACGACCGCGTGGAAATTCAGATAGTGATTGAGCGCCACCGGATCGAGGATCGGGTTGATGTCGCCGCCCTTGAGCAGCGCCGGCAGTGCTGAGGCAAAACGCAAGCGTTGGCCAGTGCGCGACAGGTACAACGGCTTTACGCCGAGACGGTCACGAGCGATGAACAGGCGCTGGGCATCACGCTCCCAGATAGCGAAAGCAAACATGCCATTGAGCTTCGGCAGCAGCGCCTCGCCCCAGGCGTGATAACCCTTGAGCAGCACTTCGGTGTCGCCACCCGAATAGAAGGCATAACCCAGCGCTTCAAGCTCTGCGCGCAATTCCGGGAAGTTGTAGATCGCACCGTTGAACGCCAGGGACAGGCCCAGTTGGCTGTCGATCATCGGCTGCGCCGAGCCGTCCGACAGGTCCATGATTTTCAGGCGTCGATGGCCCAGGGCAATCGGCCCCTGGGCATGGAAGCCCCACGCGTCAGGGCCGCGAGGGGCCAGGTGATGGGTGATTCTTTCGATCGCTGCAAGGTCTGCAGGTTGTTGATCAAAACGTAACTCGCCAGCTAATCCGCACATAAAGTCCTTACCGGTTTTTCCGTTGGGGAAGGTCAAGCCGTACCGCGCGAGAAGTGCGGGTACTCAGAAACTGACCTGTCTCGGTAGGTGGAGTTTTAGATCGATAAGTTATAAGCCAGCCTGGCTGCCTTCTGCCGCAACGCTATCAGCGCGGATCGAGGATCGAGATTTGCCCACTTACCGTTACGCTTTTTTTGCATAAGCGCACAAGCGCGTGGACGTTCCGTGCGGGGTGGTGCAGGGCTATTTTTTCCATGCAAAAAAGCGTTTGGTCTACCTGGGTTTTGCGCAGCAATTTGAACTGTTATTGGCTGCCCGGCAGCGCTAGGGTCGAGTGTTCGAACCGCAATAAAGGACTATTGCCATGCCCACCCAAGACAAGACAAATCCACAGATTCAGGCTTCGGTCCTGAGCACCTTGTACGCCGCGACCGGTGACCTCGATACCGCTGAAAGCCTGGAAAAAAACCTGCCGGCGCATCTGCTCACGGCTTCTGCGGCCACGCTGAACAAGCTGGACGAAATCACTCGTGAACTGCACACCCTGCAAGTCAAAGTCGACAAGGATCTGACCCGGCTCAAACCATTGCACAGCTTCTGCATCAGCGAACTCAACGCGGCGCTGAGCGAGAAATGGCCAGCGGTCTATGACGTGAGCGAGGATCTGCTCAGCCTGCCCGGCGTCGATTGTGGCTGCGATGTGAAGGCGACGGTTCAGGCCGAGATCGGCTTGGTCAGACACGCGACGCAAAGCCTGTTGCAGGCAGCCATGCAAAACTTCACCGCAGACGAGGAGCAGGCCGACGGTTTCCCCGCCGGCAGCCTGGTGCGCGTCAAGAGTGTGCCCGCTGGCGTGAAGGATCTGACGCCGGCAGCGTTTGCAGCGATGTGCCGCAAGCTGGATCTGGGCAAGAAAAACCAGGAGCATCTGCAGCAAGTGTTCGGTCTGCGTGAGGAGTGCGGCAAAGTCGTGGCGACCAGTGCCATGACCCGCAATATCGCCGCATTGAAGCAATCGCTGCTGGAGCTGGACGCTCATCTTGCGGAGCTCAAGGGCGATATCACCGCAGCTGGTTTGCGCATGCTGCAGGATCTGATGCTGGCCGAAGGCGTCGCTTCGGCGCAGCACCTGCGCTACGGCAAAGACCCGATGATCATGCAGGGCATCAGAATTCTCGACAGTTGCGTTTGGGGCGTGGTGGTATTTTCCAAACGCTCCGTGGAACAACACCCTGAGGACGGATGCATGGTGTATATGCCCGGCGAGCCCGAGCGCGCCGTGTATGAGTACCCGAGTTTCAATGCGTTCAAGCGCTACCTCGCGCAACAACTCAAGAGCACGGAATATCAGGGGTATTTCGCCGGCAGCCTCGATGAAGATGACAAGGCGGACTTCTTCAAGGCGTTGGCTGAGAAACCCGATCTGGGCGTCGTCGAACAGTGGCCGATCAATGTGGAGCTTTTTGATTTCATGGTGCAAAGCCATGTTGGGAAGTTGCAGATCGACGCGCGCAAACTGGCGGTGCCAACCGCTGATATCGATGAAGAGATCCGACAGAAACGCCTGTTGGATTTCGTTCAGCGCGGGGTGACTGTGGCATCGGTGGCGGGGCTGTTCGTGCCGGTCCTGGGGCAATTGATGATGGGCGTCGCGGTCGGGCAATTGCTCAGTGAAGTGTATGACGGCGTCGCGGACTGGCGCCGCGGTGATCATCAGGAAGCACTGTCACATCTGCTCAGTGTGGTAGAGAACATCGCATTGATGGGCGTTTTCGCCGGCGGTCAGAAGGTGCTGGGAACTGTGGGCAAAAAACTGCTGCGCACGCATCCGGAGTTCTTCGCGCAGTTCACCGCGATACTCGATCGGGCCGGCAAGCCACGCCTGTGGAAGTCCGATTTGAGCCCGTACGAGCATGCTTTGCCGGCCGGATTCACCATCGGTGCCGGTTCAAAGGAGTTCTACCAGATCGGCAACAAGACCATCGCCCGCTTTGAGCACCGCCTGTTGGCTGGCAACTTTGATATCGACACTCAGCACTGGCGCCTGGAACACCCCGCACGCGCGCAAGCCTATGCTCCGGAACTGATCCGCCACGTCGAGGGCGGCTGGCGGTTCCCCGCTGAACAGCCCGAAGAATGGGGCAGCAGCGCCTATACGCTCAAGCGCATCGATCCGCAGTTGAGCGAATTTGCCGACAGCGACCTGGACATCCTTCGCCGGCTGAGCAACACCTCGCAGCAGACCTTGCTGGAGACCTTCAACGACAATCTGAGCCTGCCGGTACGCCTGCGCGATACCGTCGAGCGCGTGCGCATCGAGCGCCAGCTGCGTGAGTTGACCACGGAACTGGAAAACGGCGAGATCCACTCCGAGCAACCTCTTGAAGAACAGATGCACGCCTTGACGCAACTGCCGGGCTGGCCGACTGACCGATACCTTGAGGTCATCGGTCATGAAGGAGACGTCGAAACCACTTATCCTGCAAACAGCACGCTCGACGAAACCCTGGGAGTGCCGGTCACCCAAGGCCAGTTGGCACTCGGGCGCTTGCTGCAAACCGTCATCGATGGCCTCTACGAGCATGAAGTCGAGGCCTTGCTCGGCGGCAAAGTCGCGAAAAGCACGCAAGCCACCGGGCTGGCAAGAAAACTGGGTGCTGCGCTCAAATCCGATTACCGCGCGGCGTTCGAGCGGATGTACAAGCGCTATGACCACAGTGACGCGCAGGATCTGGGTAAATTACGCCAGGTCTTCGCCGACATTCCGGCGCGCGATGGTCAAAGGCTGATCGACCGCGCTTCGAGTGTCGAGCGCCTGCACTTGCGCTCGACCGGGAGCGCGCCCTTGCGGTTGGGACAGCGGGCTCGGGCCGGTATTGCCGAGGTGCGGCTTGACCGGGCGCTGAGCGGGTTGCACTGGTCGTGGCTGGCCAATGCCGACACCGACAGGCTGGCCATGAAATTACTGCCGCGCCTCAGCGGCTGGAACGCACAGCTGCGTCTGCAAGTACGCGACAAGGCCTTGACCGGACCGATACTCGAAGACATCGGCGATGGGTCGGCGACCTCGGAAAATACCGGCTATCTGGTGAAGTCCACGCAGGGCTATGAGGCGTTTGGCGGCGACAAAAAATCCTTGGGCAAGGTGGCATCCGGCCCAGACGCTTTGTACATGGCCATCCTCAAGGCATTGCCGCCACGTCAGCGGACCGCACTCGGGTTTGCCGATGCCGGACAGCTCAGTACGCAACAGTTACGCAAAAAGCTGCTCAACGTTGCCCTCGACGAACGCGAGGTCACTGCGCGGGCATTGCGCGGCGGCAGTACGGAATCACTTCCCGTCGAGCCGGCCTGTGTGCAAGGTGATCAGGTCCCCGCGACAGCTCATTCACGCATACTGCTGCGCAAAGCGCGCAGGCTTTATCCGCGTCTGAGCGAGCCGCAGCTCAATCAATTGCTCAACGAACTGGGTGATGATCCGTTGAGCCGTGCGACCCGCATCAAAGCCCTGCGTCAGGATCTGCAAACCCTGCGTGACGCGCTGTTTGTCTGGAGTGAAGATGCCGCCGCGCTGCAAGCCATGGGGGGCGATCTGGCTGAAGCGCGGCACAGTCGGAAAATGGCCGCCGAGCTGATCGAAGAAGCGTTTCGACGCTTTCATTGGGCCACCAACGAAGAGGGAAAAAACCTCTGTACCCTCGACCTTGACGGCATGCGCATCGGCAAGGTGCCGACGTTACCGTCGTCGGTGAGCTTCGACCATGTCGAGCAATTGTCGATGCGGAACATGGCGCTGGGGGATGATGTGGCGTACTTCCTCAAGTCCTTCAAACAGCTCGACTCGCTGGAACTGGGCAGCAACGCGATCACCCGGCTGCCTGAAATGTTGTCGCACATGCCGCGTCTGCAACGGCTGAGCCTGGCAAACAATCAGCTCAAGCTCACCGAGCAGACCCTGGCGAAGCTGAACAGGCTGAGCACTTTACGCTACCTGAATCTGGACAAGAATCCGTTGGGTGCCACCCCTGATTTCAGCCGAATGTCGCAACTGCGTCGCTTGTCGCTGAACGATACCGGCATCACCGAACTGCCAGAAGGCCTCGACCATTCTGCGCACATTGAACTGATGGATCTGAGCGCCAACAAAATCACAGAACTGCCCGAGTGGTTATTCGAGAAAACACGACGTTTCACCGGCGCACTCAAGCTTGGGCTGAACCCCTTTTCGGAAGCGGCCAAAACGCATCTGGAGAACTATCGCGATAATTTCGGCGTTGGGATGGACTATGTCGCCGATGACATCGCACGGCTGAACGAGCAAACGGCGCGCTCGCTCTGGTTGACGAAGGTCAGTGGCGAAGAGTGGGCAGAGCAGTCGCGCATCTGGGCGGCATTGCGCAGCGAGCGGACGGCCGATGGCTTGTTCACTTTGCTGGCGCAACTGGGCGATACCGCAGACGGCAAACAGGGCAGCGCTGACATGCAGCGACGCGTCTGGGCGGTACTGAAGGCGGCGGAAGCTGACGAGCCGCTGGGCCGTCAACTGCTCGACATCGCGGCCGATCCGCTGCACTGCACCGATAACGCGGCGCTGGTTTTCAGTCGCCTTGAAGTCGCAGTGGAAGTCGAGCGGGTGAGCAGGGCTGCAAGCGGGAGCAGGGGTACTGCCAAGGCGTTGTTGGAACTGGGCCGCAGCCTGTTCAGGCTGGACAGGCTGGAAGAAATCGCCCGGGAGCATTCGCTCCGGGCGCCAAAGGTCGATGCGCTGGAAATGAACCTCGCTTACCGCATCGGTCTCACCGATGCGCTGGGACTGCGCGGTCAACCGAAAGATATGCTGTTCAGTGCCCAGAGTGGCGTGACGGCCGCTGATCTTGAGGTCGCAAAAAATCGCGTCTTCACCGCTGAACTCTCCCCGCAATGGCTGGAATACATGCAGGGGCGAACGTTCTGGCGTGACTATCTGCGACGCATATTTGTCCGCAAGTTTGCGCTGATCGATGACCTGTACGACCCGCAAATGAGCGCACTGTTCGACAAGAAGGACACGCTGCCCTCTGGCGATTATTTGAGTCAGAACCAGGCACTCAAGCTTGAAAAGGACCAGGCTGAAGACGTGCTGTTCAAGAGCCTGACGGAAGACGCGATACGGCTGATGGATCTGGGCATCTGCGAAATGCCCGATACGTGAAATTCACTTGCCGCGAATCAACTGCCGTAAGGCGAAACGATTGGGATGGCAGGCTTCGGCCACACTGCGTGGCAATGGCAGCGGCTCGTTGTCCAGCCACGCGGCAAGCAGCTCGCCGGACAGCGGCGCGGTGATCAGCCCGCGAGAACCGTGGCCGCTGTTGACGTACAGACCATCGAGCCACGGGCAGGCGAGGTCCGGCACTTGCCGGGCGTCTTTGCTCAACGCTGCGTAGGTCTGATTGAAGGTTTGCAGATCAGCGAGCGGGCCGACAATCGGCAGGTAATCGGGGCTGGTGCAGCGGAAAGCTGCCCGGCCCTCAAGGTTCGCAAGTGGCTGCTCGCTGATGTTGAGGCGTGTCAGCAGGTCGCTGGAAATTTCTTCGAGCATCGCCAGATTGCCTTGGTGCTCGGCAGTCGTGGGCGTCAGATCGTCATTGTTGAAGTCGAAACTGGCGCCCAAGGTGTGCTCGCCCAGACGCGCCGGGGCGACGTAGCCCTCGGCGCACACCACGGTGGCCAGCGCATGACTCTCTGCGTTTTCAGGCAGGCGCGTGATCTGCCCGCGAATGCGCTTGAGCGGCAATTCGGCGCTCTGGGCAAAACGTTTGATTTCGGCGGCTCCGGCCAGGATCACCACCGGCGCACTGGCGAGCAAACGTTCGCCGTCGAAGGCTTGCCACAGGTCTGCGACTTTGCGCAGTTCCAAAGCTTCGTGATGGCTGAGCAACTCAATGTTGGTGTGGGTCGCCTGGGCCTGACACAACGCCGGCGGATGCACCCAGCCGCCTTCGGGGTAGAACAAGCCGCCGTGGGCCACGCCGACACCGGCGCGATCCTGCGCTTGCGGCTGTTCCAGCCACTGCAAGAGATCTTCAGGAAACGCCGCCGTCAGTTGCGCGTGGCGCTCGGCTTCCTTGGCGTTGAACGCCAGTTGCAGCACGCCGCAGTCATCCCAGTCGCTGCCGCGTTGCAGGCTTTCCAGCAGGCGCCGGGTGTAACCGAAGCCGCTGACGATCAACTGCGACAACGCCGTGCCATGGGCGGACAGCTTGAGATAGAGCACACCTTGCGGGTTGCCCGAGGCTTCTTGCGCGACGGCCGCGTGACGCTCCAGCAGACTCACCTGCCAGCCGCGCGCCGCCAGGCTCGACGCTGTCGCGCAGCCAGCCAGGCCGGCGCCGATCACCAGCGCCCGGCGTTCACCGCGCAACGGAGCAGGGCGGGCGAACCAGGGTTTCGCCGGTAGCGGCGCCGCCACCTCGGCGGGCCAGCCGAGAAATTCGCCACGCAGGATTTCCCACTTGTGGCCGATGCCCGGCGTGCGCTTCATCTTGAACCCGGCAGCATTGAGCAGACGGCGGACCCAACCGGTGCTGGTGAAGGTGCTGATGGTGGAGCCCGGCGCAGCCAGCCGCGCCAGTTCGACGAACAGTTCAGCGGTCCACATGTCCGGATTTTTTGCCGGCGCAAAACCGTCGAGAAACCACGCGTCAATCTGCGCATCGAGTTGCGGCAGTTGCTCCAGTGCATCGCCGATCAGCAAGGTCAGCGTCACGCGGCCGTTGGCCAGAGTGATGCGTTGAAAGCCTTGATGAATCGCCACGTAATGCCTGAGCAACTGATCCGCCAACGGCATGAGTTCTGGCCACAGTGCCAAGGCTCGGCGCAGATCCGCAGGCGCCAGCGGGTACTTCTCGACGCTGACAAAATGCAAGCGCGCGCCGGCCACCGCGTGCTGTTCGAACAACTGCCAGGCACAGAGAAAATTCAACCCGGTGCCGAAACCGGTTTCGCCAATCACCAGACGTCCATCCGCCGGCAGCGCAGCGAAACGCTCGGCCAGACGGTTCTGTTCGAGAAACACGTAACGGGTTTCCTCCAGCCCCGACTGGTCGGAAAAATACACGTCATCGAACACCCGCGAACGTGGGCGTCCCTGGTCGTCCCAGTCGAGTTGGGCGTGGGGCATTTCGGCTTTCATGGCAGGCTCGGCAAACACAAGGCGGCCATTCTAGCCGATCGCGCCGATACTACCGATCCAGCACAAGACTCGCGGTGAAAAGAACCCTGTGGCGAGGGGATTTATCCCCGCTGGACTGCGAAGCAGTCCCAGAACCAACCACCCCGTTTTCCCGAGTTAAACCGTGCTTCCGGGATTTACGACTGCTGCGCAGCCGGTCGGGGATAAATCCCCTCACCACAAAGTTCTCATCCCGTCCTGAGTTCGTGGGAATTTCTGCCCTGCGCCCGTGCCCAATCCGCTAGTCTTGCTGAACCCTGGAAGGAGCCGTCCAATGTTTGAATCCGCTGAAATCGGTCACGCCATCGACAAAGACACTTACGAGGCGGCCGTCCCTGCGCTGCGTGAAGCCTTGCTGGAAGCGCAGTTCGAGTTGCAGCAGCAGAAACGCTTTCCGGTGATCATCCTGATCAACGGCATCGAAGGGGCGGGCAAGGGCGAGACGGTCAAGCTGCTCAATGAATGGATGGATCCGCGCCTGATCGAAGTGCGCACCTTCGACCAGCAGACCGATGAAGAACTGGCGCGGCCACCGGCCTGGCGCTACTGGCGGATGCTGCCGGCCAAGGGGCGGATGGGCGTTTTCTTCGGCAACTGGTACAGCCAGATGCTCCAGGGCCGGGTGCACGGACTGTTCAAGGATCCGCGTCTGGACCAGGCCATCGCCGGCGCTGAGCGTCTGGAAAAGATGCTCTGCGATGAAGGCGCGTTGATCTTCAAGTTCTGGTTTCATCTGTCCAAGAAGCAGATGAAAGCGCGGCTCAAATCGCTGGCCGACGACCCGTTGCACAGTTGGCGCATCAGTCCGCTGGACTGGCAGCAATCGCAGACCTACGACAAGTTCGTCAAATACGGCGAGCGGGTGCTGCGCCGCACCAGCCGCGATTACGCGCCGTGGCATGTCATCGAAGGCGTCGATGCCAATTACCGCAGCCTGGCGGTGGGCAAGATTCTCCTCGAAGGTCTGCAAAACGCGCTCAAGCGTGCCGACGTCAATCCTCACGAAGTCAGTGCCGCGCCGCTGGGTACGCCGGTCGATCAGTTGAACCTGCTCGACAGCCTCGACCTGACGCAGCGTCTGGACAAGAAAGACTATGAAGAGCAACTGATCACCGAGCAGGCGCGCCTGTCCGGGCTGATGCGCGACAAACGCATGCGTCGCCATGCGCTGATCGCGGTGTTCGAGGGTAACGACGCGGCGGGCAAGGGCGGGGCGATTCGCCGCGTGGCAGCGGCGCTCGATCCGCGTCAGTACAGCATCGTCCCGATTGCCGCACCGACCGAAGAAGAGCGAGCACAACCGTATCTGTGGCGGTTCTGGCGACACCTTCCGGCGCGGGGCAAATTCACCGTGTTCGACCGCTCGTGGTACGGGCGGGTGCTGGTCGAGCGGATCGAGGGCTTCTGCACCCCGGCCGACTGGCTGCGCGCCTACGGCGAAATCAATGACTTCGAAGAGCAACTGGCCGATGCCGGCGTCATCGTGGTCAAGTTCTGGCTGGCGATCGACAAGGACACGCAGATGGAGCGCTTTCAGGAGCGCGAGGAGATTTCCTTCAAGCGTTTCAAGATCACCGAGGACGACTGGCGCAATCGGGAAAAGTGGGACGACTATCGCCGGGCGGTCGGCGACATGGTCGATCGCACCAGCACAGAGATCGCGCCGTGGACGCTGGTCGAGGCTAACGACAAACGCTGGGCACGGGTGAAAGTATTGCGCACGATCAACCGCGCGCTGGAAGACGCGTTCGAGAAATCCGACAAGAAGGCCAAAAAGCACAAGGACTGAAGCGATGGCTGCGCATATGCCGGGTGAATGATCCTCGCGGTCGGCAAGAAGGTGGACTTATGCTCAGGTCCACTCTCAACCGACAACAACAATGAGGTATGCCATGCGTGAAGTGGTGATCGTCGACAGCGTGCGGACCGGCCTGGCCAAATCCTTTCGCGGCAAGTTCAACCAGACCCGCCCCGATGACATGGCGGCCCACTGCGTCAATGCGCTGCTGACCCGCAACGATATCGACCCGGCCAGCGTTGAGGACTGCATCGTCGGCGCCGGCTCCAACGAGGGCGCGCAGGGCTACAACATCGGCCGCAACGTCGCGGTACTGTCGCGCCTGGGCACCGGCACTGCCGGCATGACCCTCAACCGTTTCTGCTCGTCGGGTTTACAGGCGATCGCGATTGCCGCCAACCAGGTCGCCTCCGGTTGCAGCGACATCATCGTCGCCGGCGGCGTCGAGTCGATCAGCCTGACCCTGAAGAGCGTCAACACCGATCACCTGATCAACCCGCTGCTCAAGCAACAGACTCCCGGCATCTACTACACCATGGGCCAGACCGCCGAAGTAGTGGCGCGCCGTTACGATGTCAGTCGTGAGGCGCAGGATCGCTATGCGCTGCAAAGCCAGATCCGTACCGCGCAGGCCCAGGCTGCCGGTCTGTTCGACGATGAAATCGTGCCGATGGCGGTGAAATATCGGGTCGAGGACAAGAACAGCGGTGAAGTGCGGATTGTCGACGGCGTCGTCGAGCGCGACGACTGCAACCGCCCGGACACCACCTACGAAAGCCTTGCCGGACTGAAACCGGTGTTCGCCGACGACGGTTCGGTGACGGCGGGCAATTCCTCGCAGCTGTCCGACGGTGCGTCGATGACACTGGTGATGAGTCTGGACAAAGCGCTGGAGCTGGGGCTCAAGCCGAAGGCGTTTTTCCGTGGCTTCACCGTCGCCGGTTGCGAGCCGGACGAAATGGGCATCGGCCCGGTGTTCTCGGTGCCGAAACTGCTCAAGGCCAAGGGCCTGCAAGTGGCGGATATCGATCTGTGGGAATTGAACGAGGCGTTTGCTTCGCAGTGCCTGTACAGCCGCGACCGGCTGGAGATCGACAACGACAAATACAACATCAACGGCGGCTCGATTTCCATCGGCCACCCGTTCGGCATGACCGGCTCGCGCCAGGTAGGGCATCTGATCCGGGAATTGCAGCGGCGCAATCTGCGCTACGGCATCGTCACCATGTGCGTGGGTGGCGGGATGGGGGCGAGTGGGTTGTTTGAGGCGGTGCGCTAAAGGATTGGTTGCCCGTTCAGGCCCCTTCGCGAGCAGGCTCGCTCCCACAGGTGATCGCATTCCCCTGTGGGAGCGAGCCTGCTCGCGAAGGCAGCGCCACGGTTCAGCGGCTGGAATCCCGCCGCTGCATCCGCGCTATATAAGCCTGAATCTCCCGCTCGATCACCTGACCGTCAAACGGCCCCTCAAGGGTATTTTCCCGGGTGCTGAAATACAGCTCGCCATTGACCCGGCACACGCGGTCGCTGCGAAAACGGGTGGCGGGGGCGCTGTCCTCGGCGCGCATGGCGTACATGTCGGTCTCCCTGATATGTGTTGAAAAGTCTGCAATCAGCTTATGCCTGAAGCACTTGGCGCGCCTGCCCGGCCGATCAACGGCGGCGCGCCGGTTTACTGCTGCGACCTGCACAGTTTCATTCGCGGCCTGGCGGCAACTGTCCCTGTGTTGCACGGGACAGGGCGCCTAGAATGCAGGCTCTTGTCAGCAGGCTTTTGGGGTTCGCATGCACATTTCATCGGGGCGCTGGGTGTACGGACTGTTCCTGGCGCTGCTGACCGCGTTTCTGTGGGGCATCCTGCCGATCAAGCTCAAACAGGTGTTGCTGGTGATGGATCCGGTCACGGTGACCTGGTTTCGTCTGATGGTTTCCGGCGGCTGCCTGTTCATTTATCTGGCTTCGGTCAAGCGCCTGCCGAGTCGCAAGGTGCTCGGGCCAAAGGGCGGCTGGCTGGTGCTGATGGCGGTGTTGGGGCTGGTCGGCAATTACGTGCTGTACCTGATGGGCCTCAATCTGCTCAGCCCCGGCACCGCGCAACTTGTGGTGCAAATGGGTCCGATCATGCTGCTGATCGCTAGTCTTTTCGTGTTCAGGGAACGCTTCAGCATCGGTCAGGGCATCGGCTTGCTGGTGTTGCTGATCGGCTTTGGCCTGTTCTTCAATCAGCGCCTGGCCGAGCTGCTGACTTCGCTGTCTGATTACACCGCCGGCGTGCTCTTGGTGCTGCTGGCGTCGACGGTCTGGACCTTCTATGCGCTGGGCCAGAAGCAATTGCTCACGGTGTGGAATTCGTTGCAGGTGATGATGGTGATCTACCTGTTCTGCGGGCTCTTGCTGACGCCGTGGGTACATCCACTTGAAGCGCTCAACTTGAGCCCGTTGCAGGGCTGGCTGTTGCTGGCGTGCTGCATGAACACCTTGATCGCCTACGGCGCATTCGCCGAAGCGCTGGCGCACTGGGAAGCCTCGCGGGTCAGTGCGACGCTGGCGATCACGCCGCTGGTGACGTTTGTTGCGGTGGCGATTGCGGCGCGGATCTGGCCGGACTTTGTGCATGCCGAGCAGATCAATGCGCTGGGCTATGGCGGGGCGGTGCTGGTGGTGCTGGGTTCGGCGCTGGTGGCGTTGGGGCCATCGTTGATTGCCGGGCTCAGGGCGCGGCGGGCCAGGGTTGTGCCAGGCTGACGATCGGCGGCGCCTGTATTCGCGAGCAGGCTCGCTCCCACTTTGCAATGCAATTTTCCTGTGGGAGCGAGCCTGCTCGCGAAGACGGACTTTCAGGCGCTACATGACTCAGCCCTTGGCCCCGGCCTCGATCATGTTCTCCGGGCGCACCCAGGCATCGAACTCTTCATCAGTCAGATAACCCAGCTGCAACGCCGCCTCACGCAAAGTCAGCCCTTCGCTGTAAGCCTTCTTGGCGATCTCCGCCGACTTGTCATAACCGATGTGCGGGTTCAGCGCGGTCACCAGCATCAGCCCACGTTCCAGATGCCTGGCCATGACCTCCGCATCCGGCTCGAGCCCGGCGATGCAGTGCTGCTGGAAGTTGCTGCAACCGTCGCCGAGCAGACGGATCGATTGCAGCAGATTGTGAATGATCACCGGTTTGAACACGTTCAACTGCAAGTGCCCCTGACTGGCGGCAAAACCGATCGCCACGTCATTGCCGAGCACCTGGCAGGCGAGCATCGACAGCGCTTCGCACTGGGTCGGGTTGACCTTGCCGGGCATGATCGAACTGCCCGGTTCGTTGGCCGGCAGCTTCACTTCAGCAAAACCTGCGCGAGGACCTGAGCCCAGCAGACGCAAGTCGTTGGCGATTTTCATCAAGGCCACGGCGAGGGTTTTCAGTGCGCCGGACAGGGTCACCAGCGGCTCATGGCCGGCCAGTGCAGCGAACTTGTTCGGCGCGGTGACGAACGGCAGACCGGACAGTGCTGCGAGTTCAGCGGCAATCGCCTCACCGAAGCCGTGCGGCGAATTCAGCCCGGTGCCGACCGCAGTGCCGCCCTGCGCCAGTTCGCAGACCGCCGGCAGCGCGGCGCGGATGGCGCGCTCGGCGTAATCCAGTTGCGCGATGAAGCCGGACAATTCCTGACCGAAGGTGATCGGCGTCGCGTCCATCATGTGCGTGCGCCCGGTCTTCACCAGTTTCATGTGCCGTGCCGCCAGTTCAGCGAGGCCGCCGGACAGCTCGGCAATCGCCGGCAGCAGTTGTTCCTGCACCGCTTTGGCGGTGGCGATGCTCATGGCGGTGGGGAAGCAGTCGTTGGAACTTTGCGAGCGATTGACGTGATCGTTCGGGTGCACCGGCGACTTGCCGCCGCGCGGGTTGCCGGCCAGTTCGTTGGCGCGACCGGCGATCACTTCGTTGACGTTCATGTTGCTCTGGGTACCGCTGCCGGTCTGCCAGACCACCAGCGGGAACTGCTCGTCATGCTCGCCGGCGAGCACTTCATCGGCGGCCTGTTCGATCAGGCGAGCGATGTCGGCGGGCAGGTCGCCGTTGCGGTCGTTGACCCGTGCGGCGGCTTTCTTGATCAGCGCCAGGGCGTGCAGCACCGGTAGCGGCATGCGTTCCTGACCGATTGCGAAGTTGATCAGCGAGCGTTGCGTCTGAGCACCCCAGTAAGCGTCGTCCGGGACCTCGATCTGGCCCAGGCTGTCGGTTTCGATACGGCTCATCGTGCACACTCCTGTTGGTCTGTTGGCGCAATTTAGGCCGGCATCGGCCCGGGTGGTTCCATCGGCTCGATTGTTGACCGCAAAACCCCGCCAATCAAGCGCGGCAAGGGCCGGGGGTTGAGCCATAGCGATTGTTAGGCGCAGAATGGTCGCCCTTGGGGTTCGACCTCGCTTTGCTTAAAGGAAACTCGATGACTCGTCTTCGCGCCATCTGTACCGCGGTTGCACTGGTTTGCGCCAGCGGCCAGGTGCTTGCCGATACCGCCAGCCACAACGCCAGTGCCGAAGCTTTCCTGACGCTGGCTCACGCTGACAAGCTGGGTACCCCGGTGTACATGCAAGTGCAGCAAATGTTCGCCCAGCGCTTTGAACAGACCAAAGCCCCTGAGTCGAAGAAAGCCGTGCTCGAAACCTACCAGGCCAAGGCCAACGCCGCGCTGGACCAGGCCATCGGCTGGAACAAGCTCAAGCCCGACATGGTCAAGCTCTACACCAGCAACTTCAGCGAATCCGAGCTGAAAGATCTGGTTGCCTTCTACCAGTCGCCACTGGGCAAGAAAGTCCTGGAAAAAATGCCGCAGCTGACCCAGCAGTCGGCGCAGATGACCCAGGGCAAACTGGAAAGCGCGGTGCCAGTGGTCAACAAGCTGCTCGACGACATGACCAAAGAGCTGACCCCGGCCGCGGCGCCAGCCAAGAAGAAGTAAGCGGAGTTCGTGATGACCATGCAACAACGCATCGAATCGACGCTGGCTCTGTTACAGCCTGAGCACCTGCAAGTGCTGGACGAAAGCCACATGCACAGTCGCGGGTCACAGACCCACTACAAGGCGGTGGTGGTCAGCGCGCAGTTCGAAGGCCTGAACCGGGTCAAGCGCCACCAGAAAGTCTACGGCACGCTCGGCGAGCTGATGGGCGAGTTCCATGCGTTGGCGCTGCACACCTACACCCCGCAGGAATGGGCAGAGATCGACGGCGCTCCGGCGTCGCCGACCTGTGCCGGCGGTAGCAAACATTAAGATCAAAAGATCGCAGCCTTCGGCAGCTCCTACAGGGCACAGCCGCAGGCGGTGATGTTTTTTGCTAGAATCCGCAACGCGCCGCTTAGCCGGCGCGTTTTTTATTGAATCCGGTTCACCCTTTGCGAGGGTAGCCACCTGGAGAAATACCCATGACACAACCGATTGTCGTGGCGGCACTGTATAAGTTCGTCACCCTCGAAGATTACGTTGACCTGCGCGAGCCACTGCTGCAAGCGATGGTCGACAACGGCATCAAAGGCACTCTGCTGATCGCCGAAGAAGGCATCAACGGTACGGTTTCCGGCAGCCGCGAAGGCATTGACGGTCTGCTCGCCTGGCTCAAGAACGATCCGCGCATGGTCGACATTGACCACAAGGAATCGTACTGCGACGAACAGCCGTTCTATCGCACCAAGGTCAAGCTGAAGAAAGAGATCGTCACCCTCGGTGTCGAAGGCGTTGACCCGAACAAAAAGGTCGGCACTTACGTCGAGCCGCAAGACTGGAACGCGCTGATCAGCGACCCGGAAGTGCTGCTGATCGACACGCGCAACGACTACGAAGTGTCGATCGGTACCTTCGAAGGCGCCATCGATCCGAAAACCACCAGTTTTCGCGAGTTTCCCGACTACATCAAAGAACACTTCGACCCGGCCGTGCACAAGAAGGTCGCGATGTTCTGCACCGGCGGCATTCGCTGCGAGAAAGCCTCGAGCTACATGCTCGGCGAAGGCTTCGAAGAGGTCTACCACCTCAAGGGCGGCATCCTGAAGTACCTCGAAGAGGTGCCGCAGGAAGAAACCAAATGGCGCGGCGACTGCTTCGTCTTCGACAACCGCGTCACCGTGCGTCACGACCTGACGGAAGGCGACTACGATCAATGTCATGCCTGCCGCACGCCGGTCAGCGTTGAAGATCGCGCCTCCGAGCACTACGTCGCCGGCATCAGTTGCCCGCATTGCTGGGACAAGCTCAGCGAGAAAACCCGGCGCAGCGCCATCGATCGGCAAAAGCAGATCGAACTGGCCAAGGCACGCAATCAGCCGCACCCGATCGGCTACAACTATAAGCAAGCATCTTCCGAGGCTTAATCATGTCTGCGCGCCTGCTCTATGTGATGGATCCGATGTGTTCATGGTGCTGGGGGTTTGCTCCGGTGGCCAAGGCACTGGTCGAGCAGGCGCAGGCAGCCGGGGTCGAGCTGCATCTGGTGGTCGGCGGTCTGCGCACCGGCAGCGGTTCGGCGCTGGAGCCGACCACGCGGCGCTACATTCTCGAGCACTGGCAAGCGGTCACCGAGGCCACCGGCCAGCCGTTCAAGTTCGACGGCGCGTTGCCTGACGGTTTTGTCTACGACACCGAGCCTGCCTGTCGCGCCATTGTCACCGCGCGCAGTCTGGCGCCGGATTGCGCGTGGACATTGGTCGGGCTGATCCAGCAGGCGTTTTACGCCGAAGGTCGCGATGTCACCCAGGCCAGCGTGCTGGTCGAGTTGGCGGAGCAGGCCGGTGTGCCGCGTATCGAATTCGCGGCGTTGTTCGATCATGCCGATCAGCACAGGGCGACCCAAGCCGACTTCACCTGGGTGCAGGACTTGGGCATCGCCGGTTTTCCGACCCTGCTGGCCGAGCGCAACGGGCAACTGGCGCTGCTGACCAACGGCTATCAACCGCTCAGCGAGCTGTCGCCGTTGCTCGGCCGCTGGCTGGAGCGCGCGGCCTGTGTCTGACCGCGCCGATGACACGCCAGCCGTAGAGCGTGTCGACCGGCTGAGCTGGGCTGAAGTCCGGCGTCTGGCACTGCATCACAAGAAATCCCTGTGGATCGCCAACGGCGTGGCCGTGCTGGCGACGCTGTGCAGCGTGCCGATCCCGTTGCTGCTGCCGTTGCTGGTCGACGAAGTGCTGCTCGGCCACGGCGATGCCGCACTGAAAGTCATGAATCATTTTCTGCCGAGCATGTGGCAGCAGGCGGCGGGTTATATCGGCCTGATGTTGGTGGTGACCCTGACCTTGCGTTGCAGCGCCCTGTGTTTTGGCGTGTTGCAATCGCGGCTGTTCGCGCGCCTGGCCAAGGACATCGTCTACCGCATTCGCGTACGCCTGATCGAGCGGCTCAAGCGCATTTCCCTCGGCGAATACGAAAGCCTCGGCAGCGGCACAGTAACCACGCATTTGGTCACCGATCTGGATACCCTCGACAAATTCGTCGGCGAAACCCTCAGCCGCTTCCTCGTCGCGATGCTGACCCTGGTCGGCACCGCCAGCATCCTCATGTGGATGCACTGGAAGCTGGCGCTGCTGATTCTGCTGTTCAACCCGTTGGTGATCTATGCCACGGTGCAGTTGGGCAAACGCGTCAAGCATCTGAAGAAGCTGGAAAACGACAGCACCTCGCGTTTCACCCAGGCCCTGAGCGAAACCCTCGATGCGATTCAGGAAGTGCGCGCGGGCAATCGTCAGGGCTATTTCCTCGGGCGCCTCGGTGTGCGCGCGCAGGAAGTACGCAACTACGCAGTCAACTCGCAGTGGAAAACCGACGCCTCGAACCGCGCCAGTGGTTTGCTGTTCCAGTTCGGCATCGACATCTTCCGCGCGGCGGCGATGCTCACCGTGCTGTTTTCCGACCTGTCGATCGGGCAGATGCTCGCGGTGTTCAGCTACCTGTGGTTCATGATCGGCCCGGTCGAACAACTGCTCAATCTGCAATACGCCTACTACGCGGCGGGCGGTGCGCTGACGCGGATCAATGAACTGCTGGCGCGTGCCGACGAGCCGCAGTATCCCGGCGGCGTCGATCCGTTCAAGGGGCGCGACACCGTCGGCATCGAGGTGCAAGGCCTGAGCTTCGGTTATGGCGACGAGCTGGTGCTGGATCAGATGAACCTGTCGATCCTGCCCGGCGAAAAAGTCGCGATTGTCGGGGCGAGCGGCGGCGGCAAAAGCACCTTGGTGCAGTTGCTGCTGGGTCTGTACACGCCAGCGGCCGGGACCATCCGCTTCGGCGGATCGACCCAGCAGGAGATTGGCCTGGAGACGGTACGCGAGAACGTCGCGGTGGTGCTGCAGCATCCGGCGCTGTTCAACGACAGCGTGCGCGCCAACCTGACCATGGGCCGCATGCGTAGCGACGAAGCCTGCTGGCAGGCGCTGGAAATCGCGCAAATGGCCGCGACCATCCGCGCGCTGCCCGATGGCCTCGACAGCATCGTCGGGCGTTCCGGCGTGCGTTTGTCCGGCGGCCAGCGCCAGCGTCTGGCGATTGCGCGGATGATTCTCGCCGAGCCGAAAGTGGTGATTCTCGACGAAGCCACCTCGGCCCTCGACGCTGCCACCGAGTACAACCTGCACCAGGCGATGGCGAAGTTTCTCCATGGCCGCACCACGCTGATCATTGCCCATCGCCTGTCGGCGGTGAAGCAGGCCGACCGCGTACTGGTGTTCGACGGCGGGCAGATCGCCGAGGACGGCGACCATCGCCAACTGATCGCCGACGGCGGTCTGTACGCCAAGCTCTACGGCAACTTGCAACAGCACTGATCGAAACCCTTGCCGACCTGTCAGAGGTTCTGCGCGCGGTGTAACGCCGCGCCTTGCCTTGAACGAGAACCCCACCTAGTCTCGTCATAGCGAATTCGCCCGGAAGGCGAGCGGGCAGTGCTCATGCAAGGAATCTCATGAAGCAAAAGCAGACTCTGGGAACACCACGGTTGTTGGGTATCGTCTGGCCCTTTATTGCTGTCGTGGTGTTCCAGGCATTACTGGGGGGCGTGAGCCTTTACGTGCTTTCGGCCGTGCGAGGCTACGTCGCTGGCGAAAGCCTGTGGTCCAAGGGCCAGAAAGACGCCATCTATTACCTCAACCTCTACGCCGACAGCCGCGACGAGGCGATCTACCGCAAATACCTGACGGCGATCGCCGTGCCCCAGGGCGGGCACCAATTGCGCCTGGCACTGGATCGTCAGCCGCCGGATCTGCAAGCGGCGCGCGAAGGCATTCTCAAGGGCGGTAATCATCCGGACGATGTCTCCAGCGTCATCTGGCTGTACCTCAATTTTCGCCACTACAGTTATCTGGAAACCGCGATCGATCGCTGGACGATTGGCGATGCCTATCTCGACCGATTGCACGAAGTCGCGCAGGAGATGCACCAGGGCATTGCGCAGAACCAGGCCAGCCCGGGCGATGTGCAGCGCTGGAAGTTACAGATCTTCGCCATCAACGATGCAGTCACCCCAGCGGCCAGGGCTTTCAGCGATGCCTTGGGCGAAGGCTCGCGGGTGATCATGCGCCTGCTGTTGTTCACCAACCTGGCCACCGCGCTGGGTCTGATCGCGCTGGCGCTGTGGCGCACGCACAAACTGCTCAGGCAACGGCATGAATTTGCCCAGGCGCTGCAACTGGAGAAGGATCGCGCGCACATCACCTTGCAATCGATTGGCGATGGCGTGATCACCACCGACGTCAACGGCGCGATCGATTACATGAACCCCGCCGCCGAGGCCATGACGCACTGGAAGGCCGAGCAGGCGGCGGGGCTGCCGTTGTCGGCGCTGTTCAACCTGCTCGACGATAACGCCCAGACCGAAGGGCTGACGTTGATCGAGCACATTCTCAGCGGCCAGCTCAGCGGCGGCAGCGAACATTCCAAGCTGATCCAGCGGCTGGACGGCAGCACCCTGTCGGTGACCCTGGTCGGAGCGCCGATCCGCAATGCCGGCAACGTCAGCGGCACGGTGCTGGTGCTGCACGACATGACTCAGGAGCGGCAATACATCGCCAATCTCTCCTGGCAGGCGACTCACGATGCGCTGACCGGTCTGGCGAACCGCCGCGAATTCGAATATCGCCTCGAACAGGCCTTGCACAACCTGACACGCCAGCCCGGCCGGCATGCACTGATGTTCCTCGATCTGGACCAGTTCAAACTGGTCAACGACACCTGCGGGCACGCGGCGGGCGATGAACTGCTGCGGCATATCTGCACGCTGTTGCAATCAGACCTGCGCGAGGGCGACACCCTGGCGCGACTGGGCGGCGACGAATTCGGGATTTTGCTCGAGAACTGCCCGCCGGACATCGCGGAGAAGATTGCCGAAAGCCTGCGTCAGACCGTGCAGAATCTGCATTTTGTCTGGAAAGGACGGCCGTTCCTGACCACCGTCAGTATTGGTCTGGTACATGTCGCGCAGAATCCGACCACCCTGGAAGCCTCCCTGCGTGCGGCGGACATGGCTTGCTACATGGCCAAGGAAAAGGGCCGCAACCGCGTGCAGGTCTATCATGCGGACGACTCCGAACTGTCCATGCGCTTCGGTGAAATGGCTTGGGTGCAAAGGCTGCACATGGCGCTCGAAGAAAACCGCTTCTGCCTTTATGCCCAGCAGATCGCGCCGCTCAAGCCGCAACCCGGCCAGGCCGGACACATCGAAATTCTCCTGCGCCTGCATGATGAATCCGGACGAATGATTTTGCCTGACAGCTTTATTCCGGCGGCGGAGCGTTATGGTTTGATGACCCAGTTAGATCGCTGGGTAGTTCAAAACGTTTTCAAGGTTATTGCCCAGTGTATTGAACAGGAACATGAACTTCCTTTGGCAATGTGTGCGATTAATCTGTCAGGCATTACTATAGGAGATGACGCGTTTTTGCACTTCCTGCGGGAACAGTTTGTTAACTACGCTATACCGCCTGAAATGATTTGTTTTGAAATTACCGAAACCAGTGCAATTGCAAATCTTGGTAGTGCAATTCGTTTTATCAATGAACTCAAAGGCTTAGGTTGTCACTTTTCTCTGGATGACTTTTGTGCCGGAATGTCTTCATTCGCTTACTTGAAACATTTGCCTGTAGACTTCCTGAAGATCGACGGGAGTTTCGTAAAGGATATGCTGGACGACCCGATTAATCGGGCAATGGTCGAAGTGATCAATCACATCGGTCATGTTATGGGTAAGCAGACAATTGCCGAGTTTGTTGAAACTAACCAGATCGAACAGGCATTGCTTGAAATAGGTGTGGATTACGCTCAGGGGTATGTCATCGAGCGTCCGCAGTTGTTTACCTGTGACAGTTTGCAAAGTCGTCCTGCCAGACCGCAGCCGTTGTTGTTCAAAGCGCCTGGCACGTTCCGTTGAAGTCTCTCGCCGATCCTTGCCATCACAACTCAAAAGGAGCCGAACAGTGATCGACACATTCAACCGAACCGGACCCCTCATGGAAGCTGCAAGTTATCCTGCCTGGGCGCAACAGCTCATCAAGGATTGCAGCGAGAGCAAGCGCCGGGTTGTCGAACATGAACTTTATCAGCGCATGCGTGACAACAGACTCAGCGCGAAAACCATGCGCCAGTACCTCATCGGCGGCTGGCCGGTGGTCGAGCAGTTTGCCTTGTACATGGCGCAGAACCTCACCAAGACCCGCTTTGCCCGCCATCCCGGCGAAGACATGGCGCGGCGCTGGCTGATGCGCAACATCCGCGTCGAACTCAATCACGCCGACTACTGGATGCACTGGAGTCGCGCCCATGGCGTCAGTCTCGAAGATCTCCAGGCCCAGCAAGTGCCGCCGGAGCTGCATGCTCTGAGTCACTGGTGCTGGCACACCAGCTCGGCGGATTCGCTGATCGTGGCGATTGCCGCGACCAACTATGCGATCGAAGGGGCGACCGGGGAGTGGTCAGCGGTGGTCTGCTCGACCGGGGTCTACGCGGCGGCGTTTCCGGAAGAAGATCGCAAGCGCGCGATGAAGTGGTTGAAGATGCATGCCCAGTACGACGATGCCCATCCGTGGGAAGCGCTGGAAATCATCTGCACCCTGGCCGGCATGAGCCCGAGCAAGGCGTTGCAGGCCGAGCTGCGGCAGGCGATCTGCAAGAGTTATGACTACATGTACCTGTTTCTGGAGCGGTGCATGCAGCTTGAAACTTCGGAGCGCTTGCTGGTCAACCGCGAGCGCAGGACCGTAGCCGAAAGCTGATCGAACTGTGGGAGCGAGCCTGCTCGCGAAAGCGATGGGTCATTCAACGAATCGTTGTCTGACCCTCCCTCTTCGCGAGCAGGCTCGCTCCCACAATGATTTTTAGCCGGCCATCGCCAGCCGGTTCCGCCCCTCGCGCTTTGCGACATATAACGCACTGTCGGCCCGGCGCAGCAAGCTGTCTGCCGACTCGCCCGGCAACAACGTCGAGCATCCCAGGCTCACGGTGATCTCGATCAACTGGCCATCGGCAAAATATTCCTCTGACTGCGTCGCCTGGCGCAAACGCTCGCCGACCATCGCCGCCGCTTCGCGACCGGTGTTGGACAGCAGGATCAGAAACTCTTCGCCGCCATAACGGAACACCATGTCGACATTGCGCAGTTGCGCCTTGATCGACGCGGCAATGGCTCTGAGCACGTCATCACCGGCGCCATGCCCGTGGTCATCATTGACGCGTTTGAAGTGGTCGATATCGAGCATCAGCACCGACAGCGGTTGCGCATGGCGGCGCGACATGTCGATCTCGCGCTGCAAGGTCTGCTCCATGGCTACCCGGTTGCCAGCACCGGTCAACGGGTCGCGCAAGGCACTCTGGGTCGCGGCGCGATAGAGCAGGGCGTTGCGCATCGGGTACAGCAGGCAGGACAGCAGCGACTCGAGGTCGCCCTGTTCCTTGTTGTTGAAACGCTGATTGCGGCGGAAGACCAGCTCGCCCATGTGCTCGCCTTCGTGGCTCAGGGTGTAGCTGACCGAGTGGTGGCCGCGTGTGCCGAACTCCAGGCGCAAGTCACTGGCCTGATGCACATAGCTGAGCGCGTCCAGCGGCACCAGGCGTTGAATTTCGCGAAAGAACAGGCCAAGGATGCGCTGTGGCTCAAGGCTGGTTTGCAGTTGCAGGCTCATTTGCTGACGCAGTTGCGCCAGGCTGGTCGGGCGCTCGATCAGCGCCGGTAGTTGACCGAAGCCCAGGCGCTGCAATTTGGCACTGTCAAAGTCAATTGCATGGGTCTGGGAAGGAGATTTCATATGGCGTGAGCCCCTAAGCAGTAAGTCTGTCTTACAGGCTGGGTGAGAGCGGCTATGGGCTGCGCGTCGTACTGATCCATCAGTCCCGTAGGACGTTTGGCGTAAGTTTAGTCTGCCGCAAGACGATCAGTCAGCTATCGAAATCGGCGTTTGCCCCATGGCCATCACACGGCATGTTTTGAGGGAATTTAGAGCGAAAGGCGTGCCATTCGGTTCGATTTTATTTAAAGCTTTTCGAATCAATGACTTGCTGGCGAATGCCAAGCAGCCGCGCTGGGTTTTTGGCGGCTGTGTGACGGTTATGAGCGGCAATGGCTTGCCGCGACAGCATTCTGCCGCGGCAACAAATGCGACGTATGGCGTTATTGGGCGTTGAACGCCTGGCCATTAACGCCTGCGCTGTCGGGGCCCATCAGGTACAGATACACAGGCATGATCTCTTCCGGTGTCGGGTTGTTCAGCGGATTTTCCCCCGGATACGCCTGCGCGCGCATGCTGGTGCGCGTGCCGCCCGGGTTGATGCTGTTGGAGCGTACCGGCGCAACGCCTTCCACTTCATCGGCCAGGGTTTGCATCAGGCCCTCGGTGGCAAATTTCGACACACCGTAGGCGCCCCAGTATGCGCGACCCTTGCGCCCGACGCTGCTGGAGGTGAACACCACCGAAGCATCCTGGGACAGCTTGAGCAACGGCAGCAGGGTGCTGGTCAACATGAACATCGCGTTGACGTTGACCTGCATGACACGCATGAAGTTTTCGCCGGACAGTTGCTCGATCGGCGTGCGCGGGCCGATGATCGAAGCGTTGTGCAGCAGGCCGTCAAGATGGCCGAACTCGGTTTCGATCATCGCCGCCAGCTCATCGTACTGATGGGGCAGGGCGGTCTCGAGGTTGAACGGGATCACCGCTGGTTGCGGATGACCGGCAGCCTCGATTTCGTCGTAGACCTCCGTCAGATTGGCTTCGGTCTTGCCCAGCAGCAGCACAGTGGCGCCGTGTGCGGCATAGGTCTTCGCCGCAGCCGCGCCGATGCCACGCCCGGCACCGGTGACCAGAATGACCCGATCCTTGAGCAATTCAGGGCGAGCGGTGTAATCAAACATAAAAACCTCATAGTCCATTTCATGAAGACCTGCTTCACCCAGTGGCGAGGGGATTTATCCCCGTTCGGCGGCGAAGCCGTCGCAAAACCTGTGTGTCACATCGCCTGGATAAAAGCGGGGGCCGCTTCGCAGCCCAGCGGGGATAAATCCCCTCGCCACACAGGGAATTTGCAACAGTCAGGTCAGCAACTGCACAGCGCGCTATCGAGCACCTTGCGCAACTCCAGCGGGTGATCTACCACAACGTCCGCGCCCCAGTGCCGTGGGTTGTCGTCCGGGTGGATGTAGCCGTAGGTCACCGCAGCGGTTTTGGTGCCGGCATCGCGGCCCGATTCGATATCGCGCAGATCATCGCCGATAAACAGCACGGTCGACGGATCCAGATCAAGCATCTTGCAGGCGAGGATCAGCGGCTCCGGATCCGGCTTGCTGTTCTTCACATGATCCGGGCAGATCAGCAGCGCCGAACGCTCGGCCAGCCCCAGACGCTGCATGATCGGCTCGGCGAAACGCAACGGTTTGTTGGTGACCACGCCCCAGATCAGGTTGGCCTTTTCGATGTCAGCGAGCAGTTCGCCCATGCCGTCGAACAGCTTGCTGTGCACTGCGCAGCCGACCAGATAGCGCTCGAGAAACTCCAGACGCAGCTCCTCAAAGCCCGGCGATTCCGGATCCATCGAGAACGTCACCGCGACCATGGCCTTGGCGCCGCCGGAAATTTCGTCGCGGATGTGCTTGTCGTTGATCGGCGGCAGACCGCGATCGACGCGCATCGCCTGGCAGATGGCGATGAAGTCCGGCGCGGTGTCGAGCAGGGTGCCGTCCATGTCGAAAAGTACCGCTCTGATGGCCATCGGCTTATTCCTCGCGCAGGGTCTGGATCATGTAGTTGACGTCAACGTCGTTGGCCAGCTTGTAGTGCTTGGTCAGCGGGTTGTAGGTCAGGCCGATGATGTCCTTGACGGTCAGGCCAGCCATGCGGCTCCACGCGCCGAGCTCGGAGGGGCGGATGAATTTCTTGAAGTCGTGGGTGCCGCGCGGCAGCAGCTTCATGATGTATTCGGCGCCGATGATCGCGAACAGATACGCCTTCGGGTTGCGGTTGATGGTCGAGAAGAACACCTGGCCGCCCGGCTTGACCATGCGGAAGCAGGCGCGGATCACCGAGGATGGATCCGGCACGTGCTCGAGCATTTCCAGGCAGGTGACCACGTCAAACTGCTCGGGCATTTCGTCGGCGAGGGCTTCGGCGGTGATCTGCCGGTATTCGACGCTGACCCCGGATTCCAGCTGATGCAGTTGTGCGACCGCCAGCGGCGCTTCGCCCATGTCGATGCCCATCACGGTGGCGCCGCGCTGAGCCATGGCTTCGCTGAGGATGCCGCCGCCGCAACCGACGTCGAGGACTTTCTTGCCGGCCAGATTGACTCGTTCGTCGATCCAGTTGACCCGCAGCGGGTTGATGTCGTGCAGCGGCTTGAATTCGCTTTCACGGTCCCACCAGCGATGGGCAAGGGCCTCGAATTTGGCGATTTCGGCGTGGTCGACGTTGCTCATGTTAAATCCTCTAAAACTTGAAAAAGGCTGTAGCCGCGGATATTGCGCCGCGGTGTTTACGATTCGGTGTGGCCGCTGATGCGCTGGCCCCAGTGGCGGGCGGTCTCGCCCAGCTGTTGTTCGTCCATGCGGGTCAGGCGCCGGTCGTCGAGCAGTTGCTTGCCGGCAACCCACAGGTGTTTCACGCAATCACGCCCGGTCGCATAGATCAGCTGCGACACCGGGTCATACACCGGTTGCTGCGCCAGGCCGGACAGGTCGAAAGCGACGATGTCTGCGGCTTTGCCGATCTCCAGCGAGCCGACCTGCGCCTCGATCCCCAGCGCACGGGCGCCATTGAGGGTGGCCATGCGCAAGGCGCGATGAGCGTCCAGCGCGGTGGCAGAGCCGGCGACGGCTTTGGCCAGCAGGGCGGCGGTGCGGGTTTCGCCGAGCAGGTCCAGATCATTGTTGCTCGCCGCGCCATCGGTGCCGACGGCAACGTTCACCCCAGCCTGCCACAAACGTTCGACCGGGCAGAAGCCGCTGGCCAGTTTGAGGTTGGATTCCGGGCAGTGGATCACGCTGCTGTTGCTTTCTACCAGCAGCGCGAGGTCGTCATCGCTGATCTGGGTCATGTGCACCGCCTGGAAGCGCGGGCCGAGCAGGCCAAGGCGGCCCAGGCGCGCCAGTGGCCGTTCGCCGGTCTGCTCGACGGCCTGCTGCACTTCGAATGCGGTTTCATGCACATGCATATGGATCGAAGCGTCCAGCTCCTCGGCGATCACCCTGATTTTCTCCAGGTTCTCATCACCGACGGTGTAGGGTGCGTGAGGGCCGAAAGTAATCTTGATGCGTTCGTGATGCTTGAGATCCCCGAACAATTCGACGCCCTGACGAATGGCTTCGTCGGCACTGCTGGCGCCGGGGATCGGGAAATCGAGGATCGGAATGGCGATCTGCGCGCGGATACCGCTGTTGTGTACGCGCTCGCTGGCGACTTTCGGGAAGAAATACATGTCAGAGAAGCAGGTGATGCCGCCCTTGATCTGCTCGGCGATGGCCAGATCGGTGCCGTCGCGGACGAAATCCTCATCGACCCATTTGCCTTCGGCCGGCCAGATGTGGTTTTCCAGCCAGGTCATCAGCGGCAGATCGTCAGCCAGGCCACGGAACACTGTCATCGCCGCGTGGCCGTGGGCATTGATCAGTCCCGGCGCCAACAGAACATCCGGCAGTTCACGGATTTCTGTCGCGTTACACTTCAACGCTTCGGCGCGCGGGCCGATAAACACGATGCAACCGTCACGGATGCCCAGGCCGTGCTCCTTGAGCACCACGCCTGCAGGTTCGACGGGGACCAGCCAGGTCGGCAGCAATAACAGGTCGAGCGCAATGGCAGGTTTCGGCATCGAGGGTCGGTTCCAGTGCTTTTGTAAAGGATGGCGAAGTATACCCGAGCGTCTTCGCGGGGGGATCGCTATAATCGGCGGCTTTTGTTCATGAGTGCGGGGTGTGGGATGCGCGATCGACTGTTGGCTGCGGAGAAAGTAAAGGCCATCGATTGGCGTGATGGCGCGCTGCACCTGCTGGATCAGCGTATTTTGCCGTTCGAGGAAAACTGGATCGCCTACACCAGCGCCGCCGGCGTGGCCGAAGCGATTCGCTCGATGGTCGTGCGTGGCGCGCCGGCTATTGGCATCAGTGCGGCCTATGGCATCGTCCTCGCGGCGCGGGCGCGGATTGCCGAGGGCGGCGACTGGTACACGGCACTGGAAGAGGATTTCGCGCTGTTGGCAGATTCGCGTCCGACCGCGGTCAATCTGTTCTGGGCGCTGGGCCGCATGCACGATCGCCTGGATCGCCTGAAAAGCAACGCCGATCCGCTGGCGGCGCTGGAAGCCGAAGCTATCGCCATTCATGAAAGCGACCGCGAGGCCAACCTGACCATGGCGCAGCTTGGCGTCGATCTGATTCGCAAGCATCAGGGCAACGCTCAAGCCATCCTGACCCACTGCAACACCGGCGCGCTGGCCACCGGTGGGTTCGGAACTGCGCTGGGAGTGATCCGCGCGGCTTATATAGAAGGCATGGTCGAACGCGTCTATGCCGACGAGACTCGGCCGTGGCTGCAGGGCTCGCGGCTGACCGCGTGGGAACTGGCCAACGAAGGCATCCCGGTGACCCTGAATGCCGACTCCGCCGCCGCGCACATCATGAAAACCAAAGGCGTGACCTGGGTGATCGTCGGCGCTGACCGCATCACCGCCAATGGCGACGTGGCGAACAAGATCGGCACCTATCAACTGGCGGTCAACGCCATGCACCACGGCGTGCGCTTCATGGTGGTGGCGCCGAGTTCGACCATCGACATGAACCTCGCCAGCGGCGATGACATCCCGATCGAAGAGCGTGATGGCGCCGAACTGCTTGAAGTTGGCGGTAAACGCGTCGGTGCCGATGTTGAAGCGTTCAACCCGGTGTTTGATGTCACCCCGGCGGATCTGATCGATGCGATCGTCACCGAGAAAGGCATCGTCGAGCGCCCGGACACCGCGAAAATGGCCCAGCTGATGTGCCGCAAGCGTTTGCATTGAAAGGATGGAAGAAAACCTGGTCATGACAGTACGGGCTTCGGATCGCAGCCAGTACTGTCATGAATAGGGAGGTGCAGACGCGTCGGCTGACATTTTTTGCAGCCGTCAGCGCATTACTTGAACGACCAGCGTTTATGTCCCAAATAGCTGGTAAACACTGGAACTATGATGCCGACCGCATGAGCGATCTCGTTGGCAAAAAGTGTGATTCCCATCGCGGGAAGTAAATAGTGTGCAAGCCCCAGGCTGATCAACCAGGTTTGTGCCACCGCGACGAGATTCACCAGTATGAAAAAAAACGCCGATCGGTGCGTTGATTGGCTACTGTCGCGGAACACAAAAAGCCTGGCCAGTACAAACGCCGTAATCATCCCGGTGATGTAAGCCAGAATGACAGCTGTCGAAAAGTCGAACCAAAGGCTGTAGAGCAGTCTGGAGCAAAAGTTGACGGCGGCAGCGGTGCCGCCCGTCACAAGAAACGCCAGGAACTGCCGGCTCATCAGTGTTTCTTTCACTCTGCAGCATCCTTGGCCATTTTTCGCCCGAAATCGATACTTTCAGAGATGCCTCGATCTTCAGGGTAGTAATAAGACGTGTCCGCGACCCATAGACCCGTTACCGGTAACTGTACCGGTGGCAACCGATCGAGATAGCCAGGATCACAGATGGGTTGGGCGTAACGGTAGCGGCTGGCATAAATATCAATGAAGTCATCATCGGTCAGTGCCGGATTGATTTTCTTTAGATATCGACGAACTTTATCCAGGAACACTTCGTTAGGTTCCTGAAATTTTGGATGCTCGCCCGGTACGTAGAAAGGCACATAGACAATGTGTTCTTCCATCGGACGTAAGTTGCTGTATTCGACCAGCCCTGGAATATCCATTTCAGGGTCATTGGTGTTTAGCCAGAAGTTCTCTGTCAATGCCTTGCGCAATTTTACAATGACACACACTACCGCGATATTTTTCAGCGCCTTGAAACGCTGCAATATCTCGTCAGGCAGATCGGGCATGACTTTTGGCACGTAAGGTAGCGGAATGGTGCTGATGACTTTGTCGAATGGCTCGACCATGCCCTCAACCTCGACGCCTTTTACCGCGCCATTTTCGATCACTACTCGAGTGACTGGGGCTTTCAAGCGGATTTCACCACCGTGTTGGCGAATATCCTGTGCCAGCGCATTCAGCAGTGTTTCCGATCCGCCCTCCAGATAGCCCAGTTTCTCCTTGAAAAGGCTGTACCGGGATCTGCCAATGCGGCGAATGCGGCTCCAGATCCAAGCCGCGGAGAGGTTGCCAGTGTGGTCATAGAACTTATAGTCGAACAGGCGACGCCAAAGCACTTCCCACGCTTCGTTACCCACCCAGCGCTTGATCCAGCCAGTCGCTTCAACATTGTCCAGCGGCTTCCAGTCGTTGCGCTTGGTTGACAGAAACGCATGCAGACCGTAACGGAATTTGGCTGTCAGGCTCAGTCCTTTGAACTTCAGCAGCGCGATTGGGTTGCCCCAGGCCTGAAGTCGGTTCTGATACCAGTAGCCCATTTTGGTTTCGGTCCAGCGCATTTCCCCAGCCAGGCCCAGTTCGTCCAGAACTTTAAGAAAGGCGTGGTCGGAAATGCAGTGGAAGTGATAGTAGCGCTCAATACTCAGGCCCGAAAAATCGAAGGGCGCGGTCATCCCGCCTACACGGTCATCGGCTTCGAAAATGACGGGTGTATGGCCATCGCGTGCCAACTGATAGGCCACGGCCAATCCCATTGGGCCTGCACCAAGAACGGCAATTCGTTGCGCCATGCTTAAAACTCCAAAACAACTTTGCTGTACTTCGGATCATTGAAGGTTTCGTTCACGGCCGCAGCGAATGGGGTATAGGGCACGTTAAACGTACCGGGCCAATCGTTGACTTCGAACTCGTCTTTCGCGCTGAGAGATGCCAGCTGCTGTGTGGTAAACGGTGGGTTTTTGTCAAACAGGCTCCACGTCCAGATAAGGCCGTAAAAAATGCTGTAAGGTATTTTCGCAATAATGGTTTTAGCGTGTGTGGCGCGCTTTATTTCACGGATGATATCGATGTAATCAATTTTCTCATGGCCAGAGATATTGAATATTCCGTCATGAACTCGCTGTTCGATGCAACTGATGATGACATTGCAGAAGTCACCCACATACAGGGGCTGGCGCATATAACGGCCGTGGCCCGGGATCGGAAATACCGGAACCTTTTTCATGAAGCGGGACAGCCAGCCCAGATGCTTGCGGTCAAACCAGCCAAACATCAGCGTCGGCCGAAGTATCGGGCACGCAATGCCGCTGGCCAGAACCATTTGTTCCTGGTCTTTCTTTGTATTGGTATAAAAATCATCAGCCACGGATTCAACGACCGAGGAGCTGATATGTACCAGGTACGGGATGCTGTTGGTCTTGATCGCGTCAAGGATCAGGCGTGTTGCGTCCACATTATTGTGGACGAAGTCGCTGTAGTCGTTGCCGCCGATCTGTGCTTGCAGCATGACCACTACATCTGCCCCGATAAAATACTCTTGCCAGTCTCCTGGCGTGGAAAGGTCGGCAAGTACCGTGGTGATTTCCGGCTGTACCTGTTTGAGGATTTCCAGGTTCTTGACATGTTTGTCGATGACCACGATATTTTCGTAGCCCTTCGCTTTCAGGCGTGCGACCAGGTTTTGCCCAACGAGGCCAGCGCCGCCCGGAAGGATGATCCGCTCTTTGAGATTAATACTGGTCATTTTTTATTAACCTGAAGTTCTTTGCTGAATTGGCAAACCTGCATTTGTTGATCCACGACTCGTTCGACACCAACGGTATATTTTCCGGACAAGGTCGAGGTGTCGATGATTCTTCCAAAACCCGCATTGACTATGTCTCGGCGGTTGAACAGGTCGCCCACACCGTAGTAGTAGGATTGCACCGCGTTGTAGTACTTCACGGCTCCATTCGCGTCGGTCAGCGTTATGTAGACCTGCGACGGGATTGTATTCTGCGAACCATCAATCGTTGTCCAGCCTTTGAACTGAACAGTGTCAGGCGTCTTGCTCGTCGTATCGCCTACATAGTCCAGATTACCTTGGCAGTCTGTCTTTACCTTCGGCAAATCAAGGCCGATGGTTTTCTCGGGGAAGGCGACAATGCAGTTCCAGACTTCAGCAGCTTTCCATTGAGTGCCGTTGTGCTTCCAGTCAACCAGTTGGCGCACGGTGGGTACCGGCGCTTCGGGACAGGAGGAAATCGCGCCCAGAGGCAGGCCGCCCAGATAGGCTTCTGGCGTATTGATGACTTTGTTCAGGTTGCGGAACCGATCCGGTACGGTGAAGGATTTATGTTCGGCATAGTAGGCGATCGAGGAACTCCAGTCATTGCCATACACCACAAGCCCTTCGTCATGAGACATGTTCCTTTTAAGCGCCTCACCCAGCATCAGATCCCGAGAGTTGCCGATGTTGAGATCTTCATGAACCTTATTGAAATAGTCATTGGCGAAGGCGCCGTAGTTGTTCAGTACCAAGGCGAGGAAAACAATTGCCGAGATCACTGTCCGGCGTGCTCCCTCCAGACCCTCGGCAACGGCGACTGCCAGAGCGAATATGAGGAAAATGACATTGGCGGACTGGTAGTAGGTGTGCACAAGGTGGAGATTGGTGAAGATAAACAGAGGCAATATGCCCAGTGCACAGGCTGCAACGATAATGAATTTCAGCTTATTGCTTTTCGACAGAAGCAAAGCGCCCAGGATGATTGCAATGCCGAATATGCCCGACAGGTTACCCTTGATAATTCTCGACCAGATGACATCAGAGTAGAGCGGCATGGAGAGGCGCTGTGTCAGTGTTCCCCAGTTCCACGCAGACAGGCTTTGAGAGGTAATGCTCATCCCGAATTCATTTTTGGATTTAATGATATCGGTGTAGAACGTCCAACCGTAGCCAATGACAATCGGCAGCGCGAACAGGGTGACCGCCCAGATAATATTTTTGACGGAAATTGCGCCGATGATGCTCTTGTTTCTGTCAATTTCGTAAAACAGGAAGACGAAGGCAAGCACCGCGAGCACCGGCAAACCGGTTGTCGCTTTCTGAAGAATGGCCAGCGAAATGCAGACGAAAAAGCCTGCTGCCGCCCATTTTCCTTTTGCGTTGAGGAAGTCCAGAAAGTACTTGATCGCAAGAACGGCAAAGAACAGCGCCATTGTCTCGATCATGAATGTTCTGCCCCAGAACAGATAGATGGGGCTGGAAAAAAGCAGGCCAACAAATAGATAGAAGCTGCTTCGGCTCAGCTTGAGCGATTTGCAAATTTCGTTGACGGGGTAGAGACAAAGGACCAGGAAGGCAAAAGAAACCAGTCTTCCGGTTTTGCCAAGATCACTGTCAAGCAGCTGAGAAATAAACGCAACGATCGCTTGGTAGAGCGGGAATTCGAAAGGGATCGACCAGGGTGCACCGGAAACCGGAGTTTCATAGGCAAGTTTGTAGCCTTCCTGAATAAACCAGAAAGAGGTCAAGGCTGTTTGTGTTTGTCTGAAGCCAAAGAGCTCAATCAGCGGTTGTCCGGCGTAATTCAGGGCTATGTAAAATGCATAGACTAGCGTTGCCAGGCTGATTAACTGTATGCCGCGTATTGACGATAAATATTGACTTGAAAGTTTATAAAACTTCAAGGTGTCACCCCATTTCGAAAAAAATTAACTGAATTCAGAGATTTATTCTTTTGAACACAAAACTTGGAATCGAGCGAATGATCAGCATGATCAGCGCCCAGAAACCAGGTGCATAAAGCACATCTTTTTTCCGATCTATGCCGTCTGCAATTCTCTTTGCAACTTGGTCAGGTTGGGCTACCAGTGCCTTCGGCAGTTTTAAGCCTTGTGTCATTGGCGTATCGACGAAGCCGGGTTTGATGGTGATCACGTGAACACCGACTTTGAACATGCGGGCGCGCAATCCTTCGCAGAATGTCGAGACGGCAGCCTTGGCAGCGCCATACAGATAATTGGAGGGGCGGCCGCGATCACCGGCTACTGAAGAAATCACCGCGAGAGTACCGCAGCGCTGCGTTTCAAACTGGTTCGACAGCAATGTCAGTAATGCAATGACGGATGTTCCGTTATTGATGAACTCATGGAGCGCTACTGCAGGGTCTTGCTCGCATTGCTGCTGATCGGGGAGGGTGCCGTGTGCGATCAAGGCAACATCGATCTGGCGCATGGCGTCAATGCAGTGTTCAAGCATCGCGGCATGGGTACCTGTGTCAGTAGCGTCCATGGTGTGCAAAGCCGTCGCTTTGGCCCCTCGGCTCTCAAGGTCGGCGGCGGTTTGTTGAAGTTTTTCAAGGTTTCTGCCGACCAGAAAAAACTCACTACCTTCCGCGGCCCAGCGGCGTGCGCATGCCGTAGCGATCGCTGAGGTTGCGCCAATGATCAAAACTCGTTTCATTCAGTTACCCTTTTCCAAAAGCGGGAATTCATAGACGGGTCACGCAAGGCTTCAACCTGCTCCCACTCAGGGTAAGCGGTGCGGAAATCGCTACCGCTCATATGTGCATCCTTGGCTGGATAGATCCGGCCTCCGGCCTCTCTGACAATGACGTCCAGACGTGCGAAGAGCTTTTCCAGGCTTGCTGATTGCGGGAAATCCAGCGCAAGAGAGGCGCCAGGTAACGGAAAAGAGAGGAGACCGGGTGAATTGCATTCGCCGCAGCGTTTGAGCACAGCCAGAAAAGAACCGTTACCGGAGTCCGCAATGGTCTTGAGTAGCTGAGCCATGGCGATTTGAGCGTTGGCGTCGGGAATGACGCATTGAAATTGCTGAAACCCGGCGTTGCCGTAAATTCGGTTCCAGTGCAGCACTCTGTCGAGCGGATAGAAGAAGGGCTCATACTCGCTACGAATGCGGGTTCGCTTGACCGGGCTCTTGCGCCAGTAAGCTTCGTTGAAACCGCGCAAAGACAGATTATTGATAAGGGAAACCGGTGGCGTCAGCGGGACCGTCAGTTTGTTCCGCTTGTTCAGGGTCAATGAGCCATAAGGCGCATGGTCGCCGACGATGAAAATACCTCGTCCAAGTTGTTCTCCCTTGGCGAGGCAGTCGATCCAGGCAACGCTGTATTCATGCTGGTGGTCCAACTGACTGGAAAGCTCGAAGAACTCACTAAGATTGTTGAAACGTACAAGGGTGCTGTCGATCTGACTCGACTGGATTGGAATCAGCTGTATCTGCGCCCAGCTCACTACCCCGGTGAGGCCCAGGCCGCCAATCGTGGCACGAAACAGTGCTTGGTTTTGTGTCGGGCTGCAGATGAGCGTTTCGTTTTTATGCAGCAGGCCAAACTCCGTGACGTGATTGCCAAAGGTGCCGCGTACGTGGTGATTCTTGCCATGCACGTCGTTGGCTATCGCGCCTCCCAGTGTCACGAATTGCGTGCCGGGCGTCACCGCGAGGAACCAGCCGTTAGGGATGGATATCTCAAGGATTTGCGCGAGTGTTACGCCGGCTTCAGCCGTGATCCTGCCGTTTTGCCAGTCCACCTCAATGAAGCGATCAAGTGCACGAATATTCAGCACATGGCCACTGGCGGCCAGGCAGCTGTCTCCATAGCTGCGTCCGTTGCCGAACGGGAGTGTGCTGCCGTGGGTGCGGCTGACACTTTCTATCAGTGCGGGCAGATCCATTCGCCAGTTGGCGCTATGTCCCGATTGAGGCAGGCGGGGGTATCGCCCCCAGGATAAGAGGTCGGTATTCACGCGGCCACCCAGAACACCAGGCCCATCAAGAGGCCCGCAACGATGCTGGTGCGGTCAGACACGGCGAACATGACAGGGTCATCATGCATTTTTCCACGATGCGTCAGCATCCATATCCGGGAAATCCAGAACAATAGAATCGGGCAGGCAAGCCAGATGATCTGCGGGTGTGAATACAGGCGAGTGGTGGCGGGGTCGTGAATGTACATTGCCAATACCATTACAGCCAGATAGCCGGAAGCGGCTCCCAGAGAGGAAATCATTTCAAGGTCGTCAGGATAATACCCTCGGCCTCGGGTTTTTTCCGTGCGGCCACTGTGCTTGGCTTCACGCAGTTCGGCATAGCGTTTGACCAATGCCAGGCTCAGGAACATGAACATCGAGAACGCAAGAATCCAGAATGTGAGCTCCAGGTTCAATGCGCAGGCACCCGCAATGATCCGAATGGTGTAAAGCAATGCGAGCGAAATGACATCCACGACCATTTTGCGCTTCATGGAAAGCGAGTAGGCCAGCGTCAATATGTAGTATCCGATCAGGGTTGCTGTGAACTCCCAGGGCAAAAGGACCGCAGAGCCGATGAAGGCGATTCCCAATAACGAAGGAAAGGCCAGCAGTCCTACGCGTATGCTCAATTTTCCGGATGCAAAGGGCCGGTTCCGTTTGGATTTATGATGGCGGTCATCATTGAGATCCAGGAGGTCGTTCAGCAGATAGACGCTGGATGCGCAAAGGCCGAAGAACAGGAAGGCCAGTAGACCTTGCAGGACGAACGGAATGTTGGTCAGTAGGTGCGCAGTCAGCAGCGGCACGAAGATAAGTATGTTCTTCATCCACTGGTGAAGGCGCAGGGCTTTTATCCAGTCCTTGGGTCTGGTGGTGTTGGAGCGAATGATTTCCTCAACATTCCCCTGAGCCGCTGCGCGTTTCTCGACGCCGCGCTCCGGATTGACGACATAAGCTTTACGCGCGCTGGCCCAGACGACGATGTCATCCAGAGAGTTGCCGATGTAATCGAATCCTTCATTTCCATACTGCTCAACCAGCACGTCACGTTTGAGATGTGACGAGAGATTAAGACTGCCATTGGTCGCCACTACCTTATCGAAAATTTGCAAGTGGTCGGCGACTCTGTTCGCCAGGCTGATATGACTTGCAGTCGCCAAAACGATGCTGCGACCGCTCGCGCGCGCCTGTTCGATCAGCGTTATTACGGCAGGGTCATACGGCAATACCGTAACGTCAACGTGGCTGTCCTTGGCAAGGCCTTCCTTGAGCGAGGCTTTGCCTTTCAATAACCAGATGAATGGTTTCAACAGTTGGAGAGGGTTGCTTCTTAGAAAAGCAATGCCTGTCTCAAGCAAGAGGTCCGAACGAAGGAGAGTGCCGTCTAGGTCTACGACGAGCGGGGGGGCATTGGATGTCACGAAAGCTTATCCCTAAGAAATAAAACTACGCTTCTTTGCCATATGGCGAGTCGGCCGATTGGGCTCGCTAGAGCATTTCAGTCAGACACTTATTGCGATGCGTATAATCGAGCTGCGCATTTGAGCAAAAAAAGACTTCACCGTCACACTTTTTATGGCGCTACAAGAGCCACTCAAAATTCATTTTTGCTTATCTGAAGTCATCTCGGCGCTGAAAACGGAGCGGACGGGCGTTTTTCGAGAGGTAAAAAATGTCTTTGGATCACTGAAAACGGCGCAGAAGGCGTTCTGAGGCGATTTTGTGTCAGATTAATGGTTTCGGCAGGCTCTGGAGGGATAGGTGCGTGGCGGCCTTTGTGATAACATCCGGCGTTTTCCGAGGCGGCTCCAGGGAGCTGTCTTTACTGCGCAAATCCGCGATCCAATGTTGATTTGTCGTAAGTCGGCGCATGGCACTCGGCCCGCCCCGACGAGCTTCGTTGCTCCCACATGGATATGACGAAGTTTCACCAGAAAAAGGAATCAAGCTTCTCATGGGCGAACTGGCCAAAGAAATCCTCCCGGTCAATATCGAAGACGAGCTGAAACAGTCCTACCTCGACTACGCAATGAGCGTGATCGTCGGCCGTGCACTGCCGGATGCGCGCGATGGCCTCAAGCCCGTGCACCGTCGCGTGCTGTTCGCGATGAGCGAGCTGGGCAACGACTACAACAAGCCGTACAAGAAATCTGCCCGTGTCGTCGGCGACGTGATCGGTAAGTATCACCCGCACGGTGACACTGCCGTATACGACACCATCGTTCGTATGGCCCAGCCTTTCTCCCTGCGCTACCTGCTGGTCGACGGCCAGGGCAACTTCGGGTCGGTCGACGGCGACAACGCTGCGGCCATGCGATACACCGAAGTGCGCATGACCAAGCTGGCGCACGAGCTGCTGGCTGACCTGCACAAGGAAACCGTGGACTGGGTGCCGAACTACGACGGCACCGAACTGATCCCGGCGGTCATGCCGACCCGCGTACCGAACCTGCTGGTCAACGGTTCCAGCGGTATCGCCGTGGGCATGGCGACCAACATTCCGCCGCACAACCTCGGTGAAGTCATCGACGGTTGCCTGGCCCTCATCGACAATCCCGAGCTGACCGTCGATGAGCTGATGCAATACATTCCCGGTCCGGACTTCCCGACGGCCGCGATCATCAACGGTCGTGCCGGCATCATCGAAGCCTACCGCACCGGTCGCGGGCGCATTTACATGCGTGCCCGCTCGATCATCGAAGACATCGACAAGGTCGGTGGCCGTCAGCAGATCGTTATCACCGAGCTGCCTTACCAGCTGAACAAGGCGCGTCTGATCGAGAAGATCGCCGAGCTGGTCAAAGAGAAGAAGCTCGAGGGCATCACCGAGCTGCGCGACGAGTCCGACAAGGACGGTATGCGTGTCGTGATCGAGCTGCGTCGCGGCGAAGTGCCTGAGGTAATCCTCAACAACCTCTACGCCCAGACCCAGCTGCAATCGGTGTTCGGTATCAACATCGTCGCGCTGATCGACGGCCGCCCACGCATCCTCAACCTCAAGGATCTGCTGGAAGCCTTCGTCCGTCACCGTCGCGAAGTGGTTACCCGTCGTACCGTGTTCGAACTGCGCAAGGCGCGCGAGCGTGGGCACATTCTCGAAGGCCAGGCCGTTGCCCTGTCGAACATCGACCCGGTGATCGCCCTGATCAAGGCGTCGCCAACGCCGTCGGAAGCCAAGGAAGCGCTGATCAGCACGCCTTGGGAATCCTCGGCTGTGGTGGCGATGGTTGAACGTGCCGGTGCAGATTCGTGCCGTCCGGAAAACCTCGATCCGCAATACGGTCTGCGCGAAGGCAAGTACTTCCTCTCGCCAGAACAGGCGCAAGCGATCCTCGAACTGCGCCTGCACCGTCTGACCGGTCTGGAGCACGAGAAGCTGCTGGCCGAGTACCAGGAGATCCTCAACCAGATCGGCGAGCTGATCCGCATCCTCAACAGCGCTGTGCGCCTGATGGAAGTGATCCGCGAAGAACTGGAAGTGATCCGCGCCGAATACGGCGATGTGCGCCGCACCGAAATTCTCGATGCCCGTCTCGACCTGACCCTGGGTGACATGATCCCGGAAGAAGAGCGCGTCGTGACCATCTCTCACGGTGGCTACGCCAAGACCCAGCCGCTGGCTGCGTACCAGGCTCAGCGTCGTGGCGGCAAAGGCAAGTCGGCCACCGGCGTCAAGGACGAGGACTACATCGCTCACCTGCTGGTTGCCAACAGCCACACCACGCTGCTGCTGTTCTCCAGCAAGGGCAAGGTGTACTGGCTCAAGACCTACGAAATTCCGGAAGCCTCCCGCGCGGCCCGTGGTCGTCCGCTGGTCAACCTGCTGCCGCTGGATGACGGTGAATACATCACCACCATGCTGCCGGTCGAGGAATACACCGAAGGTCACTACATCTTCATGGCCACCGCCAACGGCACCGTGAAGAAGACCCCGCTGGAATCCTTCAGTCGTCAGCGCAGCGTCGGTCTGATCGCGCTGGAGCTGGACGAAGGCGACGTGCTGATCTCTGCGGCCATCACCGATGGCGAGCGCGAAGTGATGCTGTTCTCCGACGGCGGCAAGGTCACCCGTTTCAAAGAGTCCGACGTACGTGCCATGGGCCGTACCGCTCGCGGCGTGCGCGGCATGCGTCTGCCGGAAGGGCAGAAGCTGATTTCCATGCTGATCCCGGAAGAAGGCAGTCAGATCCTCACCGCTTCCGAGCGTGGTTATGGCAAGCGCACCGCGATCACCGAGTTCCCTGAGTACAAGCGTGGCGGTCAGGGCGTGATCGCCATGGTCAGCAACGAGCGTAACGGCCGTCTGGTCGGCGCGGTACAGGTGCTCGACGGCGAAGAAATCATGCTGATCTCCGATCAGGGCACCCTGGTACGTACCCGTGTCGGCGAAGTGTCGAGCCTGGGCCGTAACACTCAGGGCGTGACGCTGATCAAGCTGGCCAAGGATGAAACCCTGGTCGGCCTGGAGAGGGTTCAGGAACCTTCGGAAATCGAAGGCGAAGAGCTCGAAGGTGAAGAGGGCGAGGAAATCGCAGGCACCGTCGGTATCGACGAAGCAGGTGAAGACCAGCAACTCGACGCCGCAGCAGACGAAGAACCGCAGGAATAAGCGGACAAACGAGGGGGCGGATGAGAATTCGCCCCCTTGTTATTTGTCCGGTATGAATTTTCGACATCATGGAGATCCCCTGTGGGAGCGAGCCTGCTCGCGAAAGCAGGCGCTGCGGTACCTCTGAAGCACCGCGGTGATGCATTCGCGAGCAGGCTCGCTCCCACAGGGCCATGTTGATCGGTAGTGTGATTTATTGCGTGATACCACCAAATCAGAGCGAGATTGGATGTGAGCAAGCGAGCCTATAACTTCTGCGCCGGTCCGGCGGCGCTGCCTGAAGCTGTCCTGCAGCGCGCCCAGGGTGAACTCCTTGATTGGCACGGCAAGGGTCTGTCGGTCATGGAAATGAGCCATCGCAGCGATGAGTTCGTGTCCATCGCCACCCAGGCCGAGCAGGATCTGCGTGACCTGCTGAATATCCCGTCGAACTACAAAGTGCTGTTTCTGCAGGGCGGCGCCAGTCAGCAGTTTGCGCAGATCCCGCTGAACCTGTTGCCTGAAGGCGGCTCGGCCGACTACATCGACACCGGTATCTGGTCGCAGAAAGCCATCGAAGAAGCCTCGCGCTATGGCCACGTCAACGTTGCTGCCACTGCCAAGCCTTACGACTATTTCGCCATCCCGGGCCAGAACGAGTGGAATCTGTCGAAAGACGCCGCGTACGTTCACTACGCGCCGAACGAAACCATCGGTGGTCTGGAATTTCAATGGATCCCGCAAACCGGTGACGTACCGCTGGTGGCCGACATGTCTTCGGACATCCTCTCGCGCCCGGTCGATATTTCGCGTTTCGGCATGATCTACGCCGGCGCGCAGAAGAACATCGGCCCGAGCGGCATCGTCGTCAACATCATTCGCGAAGACCTGCTCGGCAAGGCCCGCTCGCTGTGCCCGACCATGCTCAACTACAAGGTCGCGGCCGATAACGGCTCGATGTACAACACCCCGCCGACGCTGGCCTGGTACCTGTCCGGTCTGGTGTTCCAATGGCTGAAAGAGCAGGGCGGCGTCGAAGCGATCGCCAGGCTCAACGACGTCAAGCAGCGCACCCTGTACGACTTCATCGACGCCAGTGGCCTCTACAGCAACCCGATCAACAAGTCGGATCGCTCGTGGATGAACGTACCGTTCCGTCTGGCTGATGATCGTCTGGACAAGCCGTTCCTCGCCGGTGCCGACGAGCGCGGCCTGCTCAATCTCAAGGGCCACCGCTCGGTGGGCGGCATGCGCGCCTCCATCTACAACGCCGTCGACATCACTGCGGTCAACGCGCTGGTGGCGTACATGGCGGAATTCGAGAAGGAACACGGCTGATGTCCGAGCAAGAACTCAAGGCACTGCGCGTTCGCATCGACGCTCTGGACACCAAAGTCCTCGAGCTGATCAGTGAGCGTGCGCGTTGCGCCCAGGAAGTCGCCCGCGTGAAGATGGCCTCGCTGGCCGAAGGCGAAGTGCCGGTGTTCTATCGTCCCGAGCGCGAAGCTCAGGTGCTCAAGCGCGTGATGGAGCGCAACCAGGGGCCACTGGGCAACGAAGAAATGGCGCGGCTGTTCCGCGAAATCATGTCGTCGTGCCTGGCGCTGGAGCAGCCGCTGAAAGTGGCGTATCTCGGCCCTGAAGGTACGTTCACCCAAGCGGCAGCGATGAAACACTTCGGCCACGCTGTGATCAGCAAGCCGATGGCGGCAATCGACGAAGTGTTCCGCGAAGTCGCCGCCGGTGCGGTGAATTTCGGCGTGGTGCCGGTGGAAAACTCCACCGAAGGCGCGGTCAACCACACGCTGGACAGCTTCCTCGAGCACGACATGGTGATCTGTGGCGAAGTCGAGCTGCGCATCCACCATCATCTGCTGGTCGGCGAAAATACCAAGACCGACAGTATCAGCCGCATCTACTCCCACGCGCAGTCGCTGGCTCAGTGCCGCAAGTGGCTGGACGCGCATTACCCGAATGTCGAACGCGTCGCGGTGTCGAGCAACGCCGAAGCGGCCAAACGGGTCAAGGGTGAGTGGAATTCGGCAGCGATCGCTGGCGACATGGCGGCAGGGCTATATGGCCTGACGCGTCTGGCCGAGAAGATCGAAGATCGCCCGGACAACTCGACCCGCTTCCTGATGATCGGTAATCAGGAAGTGCCGCCGACCGGCGACGACAAGACCTCGATCATCGTGTCGATGAGCAACAAGCCCGGCGCGCTCCATGAGCTGCTGGTGCCGTTCCACGACAATGGCATCGACCTGACCCGCATCGAAACCCGTCCGTCGCGCAGCGGCAAATGGACCTACGTGTTCTTCATCGACTTTGTCGGCCACCACCGTGATCCGTTGATCAAAGGTGTGCTGGAAAAGATCAGTCAGGAAGCAGTAGCACTCAAAGTGCTGGGTTCCTACCCGAAAGCAGTTCTCTAAGGGGCGGTAGCAAATGAGTGGCAACTTCCTCGCTCTGGCACAGCCGGGCGTGCAACAACTTTCGCCGTACGTTCCGGGCAAGCCTGTGGACGAACTGGCGCGCGAGCTGGATCTGGATCCGGCAAAAATCGTCAAACTGGCGAGCAACGAAAACCCATTGGGCGCCAGCCCGAAGGCATTGGCGGCGATCCGCGAAGAGCTGGCCGAGCTGACCCGCTACCCGGACGGTAATGGTTTCGCCCTGAAGTCGCTGCTCGCCGAACAGTGCCGCGTCGAGCTGAATCAGGTCACGCTGGGCAATGGCTCCAACGACATTCTTGAGCTGGTTGCGCGTGCCTATCTGGCGCCGGGCCTGAACGCGGTATTCAGCGAACATGCATTCGCTGTGTATCCGATTGCTACCCAAGCTGTCGGTGCGCAGGCCAAAGTCGTTCCAGCCAAAGACTGGGGCCATGACCTGCCGGCGATGCTTGCGGCCATCGATGCCAACACCCGCGTGGTGTTCATCGCCAACCCGAACAACCCGACCGGTACCTGGTTCGGCGCCGAAGCGCTGGACGAATTCCTGCAGGACGTTCCCGAGCATGTGCTGGTAGTCCTCGACGAGGCTTACATCGAGTACGCCGAAGGCAGTGATTTGCCGGACGGTCTCGACTTCCTCGCGGCGTACCCGAACCTGCTGGTGTCGCGCACCTTCTCCAAGGCCTATGGTCTGGCCGCGCTGCGCGTCGGTTATGGCTTGTCGACGCCTGTGGTGGCAGACGTGCTGAACCGCGTTCGCCAGCCGTTCAATGTCAACAGCCTCGCCTTGGCGGCGGCCTGTGCGGCATTGAAAGATGATGAATATCTGGCGCAAAGCCGTCAGCTCAACGAAGCCGGCATGCAGCAGTTGCAGGCGGGTTTCCGTGAGCTGGGGCTGAGCTGGATCGAGTCCAAAGGCAACTTCATTTGTGTCGATCTCGGCCAGGTCGCGGCGCCGATTTTCCAGGGCTTGCTGCGCGAAGGCGTGATCGTGCGTCCGGTGGCCAATTACGGCATGCCGGACCACCTGCGGGTGACCATCGGTCTGCCGGCGGAAAACAGCCGTTTCCTCGAGGCGCTGCGCAAGGTTCTGGCTCGTGGTTGATGTCACTGCGCTGCAACCTGTTGCACCTATGATCGGTCGCCTTGTGGTGGTCGGTCTGGGGTTGATCGGTGGTTCGTTTGCCAAAGGTTTGCGTGAAAGCGGCCTGTGCCGTGAGGTGGTCGGTGTTGATCTCGACCCGCAATCGCGCAAGCTCGCGGTCGAATTGGGTGTGGTTGATCGCTGCGAAGACGATTTGGCGGCGGCTTGCGTCGGTGCCGATGTGATTCAGCTGGCGGTGCCGATTCTGGCCATGGAAAAGCTGCTCGCGCGTCTGGCTGTCATGGATCTGGGGCAGGCGATTCTTACGGATGTCGGCAGCGCCAAAGGCAACGTGGTGCGCGCGGCGACCGAGGCGTTCGGCGGCATGCCGGCGCGCTTCGTCCCCGGGCACCCGATTGCCGGTTCCGAGCAGAGCGGGGTGGAAGCCTCGAATGCCGAGCTGTTCCGCCGGCACAAGGTGATCCTGACGCCGCTCGAGCAGACCGATCCTGCCGCGCTGGCGCTGGTCGATCGCCTGTGGCGCGAACTGGGCGCCGATGTCGAGCACATGCAGGTCGAGCGTCACGATGAAGTGCTGGCCGCGACCAGCCATCTGCCGCACCTGCTGGCCTTCGGTCTGGTCGATTCGTTGGCCAAGCGCAATGAAAATCTGGAGATCTTCCGTTACGCTGCCGGTGGTTTTCGCGATTTCACAAGAATCGCCGGAAGCGACCCGGTGATGTGGCACGACATCTTCCTCGCCAATCGCGAGGCTGTCCTGCGCACACTCGATACATTTCGCAGCGACCTCGACGCCTTGCGCGACGCGGTCGATGCAGGGGATGGGCACCAATTGTTGGGCGTTTTCACGCGCGCCCGGGTTGCCCGCGAGCATTTCAGTAAAATCCTGGCCCGCAGGGCCTATGTGGACGCTATGAATTCCAACGATCTGATCTTCCTGGCTCAACCTGGTGGCCGCCTGTCCGGTCGGATTCGCGTACCGGGTGACAAATCGATTTCCCACCGTTCGATCATGCTCGGCTCGCTGGCCGAAGGCGTCACCGAAGTCGAAGGCTTCCTTGAGGGCGAAGACGCCCTGGCGACCTTGCAGGCATTCCGCGACATGGGCGTGGTCATCGAAGGCCCGCACCACGGCCGCGTTACCATCCACGGTGTCGGCCTGCACGGCCTGAAACCTGCGCCGGGCCCAATCTATCTGGGCAACTCTGGCACCTCGATGCGTCTGCTCTCTGGCCTGCTGGCGGCGCAGAACTTCGACAGCACCTTGACCGGCGACGCTTCGCTGTCCAAGCGTCCGATGAATCGCGTGGCTAATCCTTTGCGAGAAATGGGCGCCGTGATCGAAACCGCTGCCGAAGGTCGTCCACCGATGACCATTCGCGGTGGCCATAAGCTCAAGGGCCTGACCTACACCATGCCGATGGCCAGTGCTCAGGTGAAATCCTGCCTGCTGCTTGCCGGTCTCTATGCTGAAGGCAAGACCACGGTGACCGAGCCAGCACCGACCCGCGATCACACCGAACGCATGCTGCGTGGCTTCGGCTACCCGGTCAGCGTCGACGGCGCCACGGCTTCGGTCGAGTCCGGCGGCAAGCTCACCGCGACTCACATCGAAGTGCCGGGCGATATCTCGTCGTCGGCGTTCTTCCTGGTCGCAGCCTCAATCGCCGAGGGCTCCGAGCTGGTGCTTGAGCACGTCGGCATCAATCCGACCCGTACTGGCGTGATCGACATCCTGCGGCTGATGGGTGCCGATATCACTCTGGAAAACCAGCGTGAGGTCGGTGGCGAACCAGTGGCTGACTTGCGCGTGCGCGCAGCTAAACTCAAAGGTATCGAGATTCCGGAGGAACTGGTGCCGCTGGCCATCGACGAATTCCCGGTACTGTTCGTCGCGGCTGCGTGCGCCGAAGGGCGGACCGTGCTGACCGGCGCCGAAGAGCTGCGAGTCAAGGAATCCGACCGGATTCAGGTCATGGCGGACGGCTTGCTGGCGCTGGGCGTCAAGTGCGAACCGACCCCGGACGGCATCATCATCGACGGCGGCCAGATCGGCGGCGGTGAAGTGCACGGTCACGGCGACCACCGTATCGCCATGGCCTTCAGCGTTGCCTCGTTGCGCGCTACCGCACCGATCCGCATCCATGATTGCGCCAACGTCGCGACCTCGTTCCCCAACTTCCTCGCGCTGTGCGGGCAAGTCGGCATTCGTGTGGCACAAGAGGCACAGTCGTGAAAAACATTGCACCGGTCATCACCATCGATGGGCCAAGCGGCTCCGGCAAAGGCACGGTCGCCGGGATTCTGGCCAAGCGTCTGGGCTGGAACCTGCTGGATTCCGGTGCGCTTTATCGCTTGCTCGCGTTTGCTGCGCATAACCATGGCGTCGACCTGACCAATGAAGAGCTGCTGAAGACATTGGCCGCTCATCTGGATGTGCAGTTCATCGCCGCGACCGAAGGTCAGCTGCAGCGGATCATTCTCGAAGGCGACGAAGTCAGCGATGTCATTCGCACCGAAAGCGTCGGTTCCGGGGCCTCGCAAGTGGCTGCGCTGCCCGCCGTACGCGAGGCGCTGCTGCAGCGCCAGCGTGCGTTTCAGGAAGCGCCGGGTCTGGTGGCGGACGGTCGCGACATGGGCACGGTGGTATTTCCGGATGCACCGCTGAAGATTTTCCTCACCGCCAGTGCCGAGGAGCGGGCGCGCCGTCGATATTTGCAGTTGAAGGGCAAAGTCGAGGGTGTTAGTCTGTCGAGTCTGCTAGATGAGATCCGTGCACGCGATGAGCGTGACACCCAGCGCGCAGTAGCCCCGCTCAAGCCGGCGGCCGACGCGATTCAGCTGGATTCAACGGAGCTTTCCATCGATCAGGTGCTTGAACGCATCATGAGCGAGATCGCCATTCGCGATATCGCCGGGTGACCAAGAAGGTCGCAGGGGACCAGTCATAGTCCTGCGGTGCTTCTTTTAAATGAAACTAACCCACACCGTCTGGGGTGTGGAGATGGGCGTTTACTTCGCCCTCATCTACAGGAATTAAAATGAGCGAAAGCTTTGCGGAACTCTTTGAAGAAAGCCTGAAAACCCTGAACCTTCAGGCAGGCTCCATCATCACCGGTGTTATCGTTGATATCGATTACCAGGCTCGCTGGGTAACCGTTCACGCTGGTCTGAAGTCTGAAGCACTCATCCCGCTTGAGCAGTTCTACAACGATGCTGGCGAACTGAACATCAACGTTGGTGATGAAGTTCACGTTGCTCTGGATTCGGTTGAAGACGGCTTTGGCGAAACCAAGCTGTCCCGTGAAAAAGCCAAGCGCGCTGAATGCTGGATCGTTCTGGAAGCAGCCTTCGCAGCCGAGGAAGTGGTCAAGGGCGTTATCAACGGTAAGGTTAAAGGCGGCTTCACTGTCGACGTTAACGGCATCCGTGCGTTCCTGCCAGGTTCCCTGGTTGACGTCCGTCCAGTGCGCGACACCACGCACCTGGAAGGCAAAGAGCTGGAATTCAAGGTCATCAAGCTGGACCAGAAGCGCAACAACGTTGTCGTTTCCCGTCGCAGCGTCCTCGAAGCCGAGAACTCCGCCGAGCGTGAAGCTCTGCTGGAATCCCTGCAGGAAGGCCAGCAAGTCAAAGGTATCGTCAAAAACCTCACCGATTACGGCGCATTCGTCGATCTGGGTGGCGTGGACGGCCTGCTGCACATCACCGACATGGCCTGGAAGCGCATCAAGCATCCTTCCGAGATCGTCAACGTTGGTGACGAAATCGACGTCAAGGTTCTGAAATACGATCGCGAACGCAACCGTGTTTCCCTGGGCCTGAAGCAACTGGGCGAAGATCCATGGGTTGCTATCAAAGCCCGTTACCCAGAAGGCACTCGCGTTACCGCTCGTGTTACCAACCTGACCGACTACGGCTGCTTCGCTGAGCTGGAAGAAGGCGTTGAAGGTCTGGTACACGTTTCGGAAATGGACTGGACCAACAAGAACATCCACCCTTCGAAAGTCGTACAAGTCGGCGACGAAGTGGAAGTCATGGTTCTGGACATCGACGAAGAGCGTCGTCGTATCTCCCTGGGCATCAAGCAGTGCAAGTCGAACCCATGGGAAGACTTCTCTGGCCAGTTCAACAAGGGCGACAAGATCTCCGGCACCATCAAGTCGATCACCGATTTCGGTATCTTCATTGGTCTGGACGGCGGCATCGACGGTCTGGTTCACCTGTCCGACATCTCCTGGAACGAAGTGGGCGAAGAAGCCGTACGTCGTTTCAAGAAGGGCGACGAGCTGGACACCGTCATCCTGTCGGTTGACCCAGAGCGCGAGCGCATCTCCCTGGGCATCAAGCAACTGGAAAGCGATCCGTTCTCCGAGTACGTCTCGGTTAACGACAAGGGCGCTATCGTGACCGGTACCGTGAAAGAAGTTGACGCCAAAGGCGCCATCATCGTTCTGGCCGACGACATCGAAGCTACCCTGAAAGCCTCCGAAATCAGCCGTGACCGCGTTGAAGACGCGCGCAACGTCCTGAAAGAAGGCCAGGAAGTTGAAGCCAAGATCATCAGCGTTGATCGCAAGAGCCGCGTAATCCAGCTCTCGATCAAGTCGAAAGACGATGCTGAAGAGAAAGAAGCCATCCAGAGCCTGAAAGCAGCTCCGGAAGGCGAAGCAGCTGACACCACTATGGCGGCACTGCTGCGTCAAGCAATGGCCAAACAGAACTGAGTTCTGCTTGATCATTAAAAAGGGCGACTTCGGTCGCCCTTTTTTGTGCCTGCGATTTGGCTCTTGTACGTCCGTGCATGAAACCAATGGCTTCGGCTGCGGGTCTGTTTCTTTAATCGGATCAATCGCCTATTCGCGACTAAGCTTGATCTTGAGCATTAGTCGTCAGGCTTGCCTGGCATAAGGAAGTGGATGAACAAGTTATTTGTTATTGCAGTGGTCTTGGCGCTGGCAGGGTGCACCACCAGTGCGAAAACCCATGCGGTGCGCGGCGTCAGTGGTATCGAGGTTGATTGCTCCGGGTTGGGTTCCGGTTGGGAAAAGTGCCAGAAGCGTGCAGCGAAGGAGTGTAAAGGCAAGGGCTATAAGGTCATCACCCGTTCTGACGATGCCAAAGATGAAGACGAATACCCGTTTGGCTTTAATCCGGCGGGCTTCGTGACCCGGACCATGCTGGTGATGTGTCGTTAGGGTAGCGGCGATCCGGCTCGCCACTGGAGTGCCCTGAAAATGGGCGTTTTGACCCCGGGAAAGATATGTCAATCCCTGGGCTGTTCAAAATCTTCCGGGCATGCTAAAACCTTTCAAGCGCTGATCTAGCTGCTTGAAAAAGAAGGGAAAAATATGACGAAGTCGGAGTTGATCGAACGAATTGTCACCCATCAAGGGCTACTCTCATCCAAGGATGTGGAGCTGGCCATCAAGACCATGCTTGAACAAATGTCTCAGTGCCTCGCCACCGGTGATCGTATCGAGATCCGTGGTTTCGGCAGCTTCTCCCTGCATTACCGCGCGCCACGTGTCGGCCGCAACCCAAAGACCGGCCAGTCTGTCAGTCTGGACGGTAAATTCGTTCCGCATTTCAAACCGGGCAAGGAATTGCGTGACCGCGTGAACGAGGAAGAGGAGGAGGGCGCTTGATCTTCGCTATTCAAATTCAAGGGGGCGTGGATGCGTAACCTCAAACGCATATTGCTTGGCGTTTTTCTTCTGCTGATGGTTCTGGTTGTTCTGGCGTTTGTGCTGGAAAACCAGCAATCGGTTTCGCTTTTGTTTCTGGGTTTTTCCGGCCCGCAGTTGCCGGTGTCGGTAGTTGCAGTGTTGGCGTTGCTGATTGGTATGCTCATCGGTCCAATTTTGGGCTGGTTTCTTGGACGTTCGTCCAGAGCTGCACGCAAGCGACTGGTCTGAAAACGACAGGCGCACGGCATCTGTCGAAATTGCGCCTCAGCCTGTCTTTATCCATTAGTAAAACCATCATTAAGCTGTAAAATGCGTCCCTTGTTCGATCGTGCCTTAATGCATGTCGATTCAGACTGACTCTGACGGATGCCAACTGATAGTGGCTTCTGCATTCATGGATTAGACCGCGCTCGCTGGCAGCGCTGTCCGCAGCTCAAGGGTATCGTTTCGCGTGAAAATTCTAGTTACCGGCGGTGCCGGCTTCATTGGCTCGGCAGTCATCCGTCACATCATCTCCAACACTTCCGATGCAGTCGTTAACGTCGACAAGCTGACGTACGCCGGCAATCTGGAGTCCCTGGCAGAAGTCAGCCAGAATTCGCGATACGCCTTCGAGCGCGTCGATATCTGCGATCGTGATCAGATCGACCGCGTTCTGCGTGAGCACCAACCGGATGCAATCATGCACCTGGCCGCTGAATCTCACGTCGACCGCTCGATCTCCGGCCCGTCCGAGTTCATCCAGACCAACATCATTGGCACTTACACACTCCTAGAAGCAGCGCGCCACTACTGGGCTGCGCTGGACGACACCCGCAAAGCCAATTTCCGCTTCCACCACATTTCGACTGACGAAGTTTACGGAGACCTCGAAGGTCCGGAAGACCTCTTCACCGAAACCACCCCTTACCAGCCAAGCTCGCCATATTCGGCCAGTAAGGCCAGCTCCGACCATCTGGTCCGTGCCTGGGCCCGCACTTACGGCCTGCCGACACTGGTCACCAACTGCTCGAACAACTACGGCCCATGCCACTTCCCTGAGAAGCTGATCCCGCTGATCATTCTCAATGCGCTGGAAGGCAAACCCCTGCCGGTGTACGGCAAAGGCAACCAGGTTCGTGACTGGCTGTACGTCGAAGATCACGCCCGCGCGCTATACAAAGTCGTCACCGAAGGTGTGATCGGCGAGACTTACAACATTGGCGGTCATAACGAAAAACAAAACATCGAAGTAGTGCATACACTGTGTGCATTGCTCGATGAATTGCGTCCTGATTCTGCTCACCGTCCGCATGCCAGCCTGATTACCTATGTTCAGGACCGTCCTGGTCATGATGTGCGTTATGCAATCGATGCGAGCAAGATTCAGCGTGAACTGGGTTGGACTCCGGAAGAGACTTTTGAGACTGGTATTCGCAAGACTGTTGAGTGGTATCTGAATAACACCGAGTGGGTTGAGCACGTTAAGAGCGGTAGCTACCAGCAGTGGATTGATCAGAACTATGCGGATCGTTCGAGCAAGGCATGAGAATCCTTTTGCTGGGCAAGAACGGCCAGGTCGGCTGGGAGTTGCAACGGTCCTTGGCGCCGCTTGGCGAGTTGATCGCCCTGGATCGTCACTCTGTCGATGGGTTGTGCGGTGATTTGTCCGATCTGGAAGCATTGCGGGCAACGATTCGGCAGATTAAACCCGATATCATCGTCAACGCCGCCGCATACACCGCAGTCGACAAGGCTGAGTCCGACGTAGAGCTGGCCGATCGTGTGAATGGTGAGGCAAGCCGGCTCTTGGGCGAAGAGGCCGCACTTTTGGGTGCCTTGCTGGTTCATTACTCCACTGATTATGTTTTCAGCGGCGAAGGCCACCGCCCCTGGCAAGAGACCGATGCGGTCGCTCCGGTCAATCGGTATGGCGCGAGCAAGCTGGCAGGTGAGCAGGCGATCACAGTGTCGGGATGCAAGCACTTGATCTTCCGTACAAGCTGGGTCTACGGCGCCCGAGGCAATAACTTTGCCAAAACCATGATGCGTCTTGCAGAAGATCGCGAGACACTGAGTGTTATTGCTGATCAGATTGGTGCGCCAACGGGTGCCGATCTGATTGCCGATGTCACTGCGTTAACGATTCGCCAAGTGCTCCAACGGCCGGAACTGTCAGGTTTATATCATCTGGCCGCCGCTGGCGAGGTGTCGTGGCACGGTTACGCAAGTTACGTTATCGAGTTTGCTCAGGCCAATGGCGAGCAGCTTGCGGTGACCACGATAAGTGCGATCGATACAACCGCTTATCCTACCCCCGCGCGTCGGCCTTTAAATTCACGCTTGAATACCCAGAAGCTGCGCGACAATTTTTCTCTACACTTGCCGGATTGGCAAAGTGGTGTGACCCGAATGCTTAGGGAAGTTCTGAACAAATGACCACGAAAAATCGTAAAGGCATTATTCTCGCCGGCGGCTCGGGCACGCGCCTGCACCCGCTGACTCTTGGCGTGTCCAAGCAGATGCTGCCAATCTACGACAAGCCGATGATTTTCTATCCGCTGTCGGTATTGATGCTGGCGGGTATGCGCGAGATCTTGATTATCTCTACGCCTGAAGACCTTCCATGTTTCCGCAAATTGCTGGGGGATGGTAGCCTCTATGGCATCAAGTTGGCGTATGCCGAGCAACCAAGCCCGGACGGGCTCGCTCAAGCGTTTATCATCGGTGAGGAGTTCATTGGCGAGGATCCTTGCTGCCTGATTTTGGGCGACAATATTTTCTACGGTCAGCACTTTTCGGACAATCTGCGTTCGGCAAGTTCTCAGCAGCAAGGTGCAACCGTATTCGGTTACCACGTGTCCGATCCAGAGCGTTTCGGCGTTGTAGAGTTTGACGCTTCCGGGCGCGCCTTGAGTATCGAAGAAAAACCACTGAAGCCGAAGTCTAACTATGCAGTCACTGGCCTGTATTTTTATGACAATGACGTTGTAGAAATAGCCAAAAATATTAAGCCTTCGGATCGCGGTGAGTTGGAAATCACTGATGTAAACCGCGCCTATCTGGAACGCAAGACCCTGAGCGTCGAGATGCTGGGGCGTGGATTTGCATGGCTCGATACGGGTACTCATGACTCGTTACTGGAAGCAAGTCACTTCGTGCACACGATCGAACAGCGCCAAGGACTGAAGGTGGCTTGCCTCGAGGAAATTGCCTTTCACAACGGCTGGATCTCCACAGAGCAATTAGCCCGTCAGGCTGATGCGCTGAAAAAGACTGGCTATGGTCAGTATCTGCAGAAGCTGCTGGATGCACCTTCTCACTAAAAGGTGTTCTTCGCCTTTTTCGGCGGCAACGCTCGAACAGCTTCTAACAGGATCGGTATGCCAGTGAAACATCCCAAGGTTGCAGTTTTGCTGGCTGCCTTTAATGGTATGCAATGGATTGAGGAGCAGATGGCCTCGATTCTTGAGCAGTCCGGGGTCGATGTGCAGGTGTTCGTCAGTATTGACCCTTCAACCGACGGCACTGAGGCTTGGTGCGCTCAGTATGGTCTTGTTCACCCCCGTGTAATCGTCTTGCCGCCAGCTGGTAGCTTTGGCGGTGCTTCGCGTAATTTTTTCAGGTTGATCCGTGACGTAGATTTTGACGGCTACGATTTGATCGCCTTTGCAGATCAAGATGATATTTGGGATAACAATAAGCTCCGCCGAGCGCACGAAAAGCTCAACGAATTGAAGGTGGATGGTTATTCGAGCAATGTTGTTGCGTTCTGGGAGGGTGGGAAAACACATCTGATTGACAAGGCACAGCCTCAAGTTGCCTGGGATTTTCTGTTCGAGGCTGCGGGGCCAGGTTGTACTTACGTCCTCAATCATCGACTGGCCACGAATCTAAAAGCGGCGGTATGTCTTCATTGGCAAGCATTGCAGGGCGTCAGTCTACATGACTGGTACTGCTATGCATTTGCTAGAAGTAATGGCTTTCGTTGGTTTACTGATCCCGTCCCTGCCATGCGATATCGTCAGCATGAGCGCAATCAGGTTGGTGCAAACATCGGCATCAATTCGCTCGCGGTACGCTATAAAACGATTCATGACGGTTGGTGGTTTTCCCAGGTACAACTCATCGCCGAGCTGGTGGGTAAGTACGCCGATCCCTTTGTTCAGTCATGGTTTTGCTTGCGGCGCAGGCAGTTGCTTAGGCTCTCTCTAAGTGCTTGGCGTTGTCGGCGGCGCGTTCGTGACAAGATATTTTTTTTCCTCATCTGCTGGACAACGGCGATCGTCAGGAAAAAAGTTAAATGAACTCACCGAATGTTTTAGTCACAGGGGCTTCGGGTTTCGTTGGTGAGGGGGTAGTGATGCGCCTGCTACTCGATCGCAAGTTTACCCCCATTGCCGCCGTTCGCCGTGCCTCGCGCTTATCGGGGCTTTGTCGAGTATTGAACTGTCCGTTAGGCGGGCATTCGCAGCTGCCGGCCCTGGACGGAATTCAAGTTGTAATCCATTGCGCAGCTCGCGTTCATGTTATGAACGAGGTCGCGCAGGATGCATTGGCCGAGTTTCGAAAAGTAAATGTGGAGGGCACCGTTGCTTTGGCGCTCAAAGCAGCTGCGGCGGGTGTCAAGCGCTTCATATTTATCAGTTCGATAAAGGTGAACGGTGAGCGTACCGTGAGTGGGGCTCCTTTCAAGTACGACGACGCTCCGGCTCCTCATGATCCATACGCGCATTCCAAGCATGAGGCGGAGCAGCGCTTGCGAGAAATCAGTCTGGATACCGGTATGGAGCTGGTGATTATACGTCCGCCGCTGGTATACGGTCCCGGGGTGAAAGCCAACTTCTTGAGCATGATGAGCTGGTTGGACAAGGGTTTTCCGCTGCCATTGGGGGGGTGGACAACAGCCGCAGCTTGGTTTCGCTAGGTAATCTGGTGGATTTGATTGTTCATTGCGTTGATCATCCCGCTGCCCCGGGTAATACTTTTCTAGTCAGTGATGGTGTGACTATTTCGACTACCCAGTTGCTGAAAGTGATAAAAAAGTCGCTTAATCGCCCAACATTGTTGATCCCTGTCCCGATCTGGATGCTGAAGGGTTCGCTGATATTACTCGGCAAGAATCTCATAGCTCAGCGCCTTTTTGATTCTCTCGAAGTTGATATTGCCAGAACCCGCTCGGTTCTCGGATGGTCGCCTCCAGTGAGTGTGGATCGTGCAATTCTTCAGACGGTCAGGCACTACCTGGATGCTCAAATAAAATGATGTTTTGTGTGCTGTTGCTTTCAGTATTCGTGGTTTCGCTCTTGCTGACATATGTCTTGCGACGCTATGCCTTGGCCAATAGCCTGATTGATGTTCCAAACTCACGAAGTTCTCACACTCTGCCCACCCCGCGAGGTGGGGGCGTTGCAATAGTTGTTTCCTTTCTGGTGATGCTGCCCGTGTCGTATTACACGCAGTTGATTGACTTCCCCGCGATGGCCGGATTGTCTGGAGCCGGCGCTTTGGTCGCGATTTTGGGGTTCACTGATGATCATGGGCATGTTGCGGCCAAATGGCGACTTCTCGGACATTTCCTGGCAGCTGGCTGGGCCTTGTATTGGTTAGGCTCGGAAGTGCAAATATCACTGCTCGGTTGGCTGCTCGATTGGACGTGGTTTACCAGTTTGTTCTTTTCTATCTATCTCGTCTGGATGCTCAACCTGTACAACTTCATGGACGGAATTGATGGGTTGGCAAGTGTAGAGGCTATCACTGTCTGCTTGTCCGCTTGTCTCGTCTACTGGGTGAGTGGGCACCTAGAGTTGGCGTGGTTGCCTTTGTTGTTGGCCGGTGCTGTCTGGGGTTTTCTATGTTGGAATTTTCCTCCCGCCAGGATTTTTATGGGGGACGCCGGCAGTGGCTTTCTTGGATTGATTATTGGGCTGCTGACGATAATCGCGTGTGCTAAGGCCCCGGAATTACTCTGGTGCTGGCTGATTTTGTTGGGGGTGTTCATTGTAGATGCTACATGGACACTCGCGCAGCGCCTGCTTCGTGGGGATAAAATTTACGAGGCGCACCGAAGCCACGCTTATCAATATGCCTCTCGTCACTATGGAAGCCACAAGATAGTCGTCTATGGCGTATTGGCGATCAATCTGCTTTGGCTAGCGCCGCTTGCTCTCTTGACTGCAATCGGTGTGCTTCCTGGTGTCGTGGCGCTTCTCGTTGCTTATATTCCACTGGTGTTCATTGCTAAAAAATACAACGCCGGCATGTTGGAAGTTCCAGGATAACCGAGCGACTCCTCCGTGTTGGGTAGGTGACGAATCCTCAAGGAGGTAAACCGGGCCAGTCCTGTCTGGAAAGTAATCGATGACAGTCGTATATTTGCCGGTTATCTTGAAAGATAACGCATTGGATGCTGATTGAGCGCTGTTGAATAAATGAAATTATTCAAACTGATGGACGGTTTTTACGCAGGATCAAAGACTCGAAGTTTCGCAGTCAAGCGGTATACAGTTCAAAATATTCAAAATTGAAAAGTCGTTTTATAGGATAAATTGCTCGGTATGAGGTCTTCGAAAAAATCGTTTGTCAGCTGCTTCCTGACAGGGTCGCGCCAGTTACTCTCGAACCCAAAAGCGGCCCTTCGGCCGCTATATCAGAAATTTCCTTTTTTGGCGAGTCTTCGAGTGCGAGTCGGGCTATTTTCGCGCAGGGTTCGTTCGTGTCTTTTTGCTGTGATTGATTCCAAGAACAATTTGGAGGCACTCCAGGCATTAGCGGAGCGTCGTTTTTCGTATGCCGTACCTCGCTTAGGTAGTGGCGAGCAACCGGCTGTCGATATATCAATCGTTACCTACAACAGCGGAAAATGGGTTGACGGTTTCTTCGAGTCTTTGAAAGCGCAAAACTATCCTTGTGAAAAGCTGAATCTGTTTTTTGTAGATAACGGATCTTCGGATAATACGGTTGCTCAACTTGAAGGTTGGAAAACTCGTTGTGCCGACCTCTTTGGATGCTTCAGCATTACACAGGGAGAAAATATAGGGTTTGGCGCCGGGCATGATCGAGCCATTTCCCTGGGGTCGGCGGATTATTTTCTGGTGAGCAATATCGATATTCAGTTTTCGGTGGATGCGCTAGAAAAAGTTGTCGGCATGGCTTTAGCGTCAGGGCAGGACGATGTAGCGTCTTGGGAGATAAGGCAGGCGCCTTTTGAACACCCAAAATATTACGATCCGGTAACGCTCGAAACCAACTGGTCCTCACATGCTTGTATATTGATTCGTCGTGCTGCTTATGTTCAGGTAGGAGGGTATGAGCGTCAGATATTTATGTACGGGGAGGATGTCGAATTATCCTATCGATTCCGGTCCTACGGGTACCGACTTAAATATTGTCCTGGCGCGATGGTTTATCACTACACCTATGAGCACGAGAATCAGATAAAGCCGCTTCAATTTACCGGCAGCACTTTGGCGAATGCTTACCTGCGGCTGCGTTACGGCAATTTTATCGACAAGGTGGGTGGTATTGCATTGCAGTTTTTATTGCTGCTCAGGCCGCAGGTATATCCGGGATCCCGTCGAGATGTAGTGGGCAGTGTCTTCCGTTTGATAAAAAAGACACCTTGTTTCCTGGCGGGAAAAGGACTGCAAAAGAATGTCAGCTTTCCCTTCCGGGGGTTTGACTACGAAATGATCAGGGAAGGGGCTTTTTGGAATGTTGGCGAAACTTTTGTCGTGCAGCCGTTAGTCACTATTGTCACGCGCACTTATCAGAAGAGGGATGAGTTTTTGAGGCAGTCGATCATGTCGGTGCTCAATCAGACGTATCCTCATATTGAGCTGATTGTAGTTGAAGATGGAGGAGCGACAATGAAGTCGCTTGTCGAAAATACTCCGTTTTCTGAAGGGCGCAATGTACGTTTTTTCGGGTTGGAAAAAGTAGGACGCTCGGTAACCGGAAACTATGGTCTGGAAATGGCATCAGGCAAATACTGCATTTTTCTGGATGATGACGATCTGCTGTTTGCCGATCATGTGGAAGTTTTAGTTGCGGCTCTGCTACAGAATGAGGAAGCGGTGGCGGCCTATTCGCTGGCTATGGAAGTTGGTACGGTCAACGACAGTGGCGGGCGTTATGTAGAGCTTAGTTATGAAACGCCTGATTCGTTTAAGCAGCCATTTGATTATGAGGTGCTACTGGATCATAACTATATTCCGATTCAATCTATTATGTTTGAGCGTGAGTTGTATTTGGAGCGGGGTGGCTTCGAAACAGATATGAGCAACCTTGAGGACTGGAATCTCTGGTTGCGTTATGCTTACAGGAATAAATTTTTCTATGTTCCAAAGACCACCTCGTTGTTCCGAACTCCTGCACAGTCGGACGTGAGGGTTGCTCGCCACAAGCAGCTTCATGATGCCTATCTTGTCGCCAAGAGCCGCGCACTGAAGTCTTGCGAACGTTACCAGTGATTTTCTAGATTGGTTAGTCTTGGTGTCTAGGAGAAGCTGCCTTTTCAGGCAGCTTTTTTATTTTTGCGAATGGCTTGGCGCTCACGATTTAAATTTTTTGACTGGGTGCCGATAGGGTTTGGTCTTCTTGTGTTATGGCGCAGACGCTTGTGGTTTACCTATGAGATTCCCTCGCTTTGCGCCATAAACAATCGGGTAAAATTTGCGCGTTTCTTTGGGCCATGTGTCTACATCCGGCATACGTATTGCCAAGGGAAAACCCGTGTTTCTATGTCGTATTGAGTGATATCATCCGACAGAATATTGACCTCCATGATCATGGGCCAGTTGTCTGATTTTCAGTCGTCGGATTTGTCACGTAGGGCTGCAGGGCAAGGGGCTCAAACCATGCCATCGCTCCGACATGCTGCCTGGAAAGGTAGAGCCGGTTTTTATTCCGGCCACGGTTGTCACCGCCCCGCTGTCATGCGGTTTTGAGGAAGGAACAGTTTTGCCACGCCCTCTTTTCTATGCGACTAACGGTACTCTTGGAGTCAGTTGGTCTAATTTGCGGCGCAGCAGTGGAGCGGACTGTTTTTCCCAAGGAATCGTTTTCTCTCATGAATGGAATCCCCTGATTATGTACAGCTACACGCCGACGTACCTCGAACCGTACGCAGAGGAACGCGGTATTTTCCATCGAAGCTTCTGCTTTTTCTCCTTGGGTATGACCCCCACGCTCGCCGCTCGGTATGCGTGCCGACCTGCATTTTTTTTTGCTGAGGTTTTTGCTTGATGCGCCAGTTCTCTGCCAACCCATTGGAAATGTTCGTCAGTCTCTGGCGAAACGTTGCTCTGATCAAAGCGTCGACAATTCGGGAGGTGCTCGGCAGGTACCGCGGTTCTGCGATGGGGTTGCTTTGGTCGTTTTTTAATCCGTTGCTGATGCTCGCGGTTTATACTTTTGTATTCAGTGCCGTGCTTCGTGCCCGGTGGAGTGTGGACAGTGACTCGAAGACCGAATTTGCCCTCATCCTGTTTGCGGGGTTGATCATTTTCAACCTTTTTTCCGAGTGTATTAACCGCGCTCCTGGCCTGATTCTTGGCAAGGTCAATTTCGTGAAAAAAGTTGTTTATCCGCTTGAGATCCTTCCGGTGGTCGTGTTGGGTTCAGCGTTGTTTCATGCCGCCATCAGTCTCGGTGTATGGTTCATAGCCTACGGGATATTTTTCGGCATGCCACATGCAACGGCTTTTTACCTGCCGCTGATCGTCATCCCTTTTATAATGTTCATCATGGGCGTCAGTTGGGCATTGGCTTCGCTGGGCGTTTACCTGCGCGACGTGTCTCAATTCATAGGTATTTTGACAACTGTTCTGATGTTCCTGAGTCCGATTTTCTATCCAGCGACTGCGCTTCCCGAGGCGTACCGTCATCTGCTGTACCTTAATCCGCTGACGCCAGCGATCGAGATGACCCGGGATGTTTTGTTCTGGGGAAAATTGCCGAATTTTGAAATATTGGGAATCTATTGGATCGCCACTACTTGCATTGCCTGGTTGGGTTTTGCCTGGTTCCAGAAAACACGTAAAGGATTTGCTGATGTCCTCTGAAGTCGCGATTAAGGTTGAGAACCTGAGCAAGTGCTACGAAATCTACGATCAGCCGCGTGATCGGCTCAAGCAATTTATTGTGCCTCGCCTACAGGCCACGGTACGTATGCAACCTAGTCGGTTCTACCGAGAGTTTTGGGCACTGCGTGATGTTTCCTTCGAAGTGAAGAGAGGCGAAACGGTCGGAATAATCGGTTGTAACGGCAGCGGTAAGTCCACTCTTCTGCAGATGATTTGTGGAACGCTGAACCCTACGACCGGCACCGTGAAAACCCATGGGCGCATCGCTGCTTTGCTTGAGTTGGGGTCGGGTTTCGATCCCGAGTTCACTGGACGCGACAACGTTTACATGAATGCCGCAGTCCTTGGGCTGGCGCGGGAAGAGATTGATCAACGTTTCGATGAAATCGCGGCTTTCGCGGACATCGGTGAATTTATCGAGCAGCCTGTCAAAAGTTACTCAAGCGGTATGGTGGTGCGATTGGCATTTGCCGTCCAAGCAATGATTGATCCGGACATCTTTATTGTCGATGAAGCGCTTGCCGTTGGCGACGAAAAGTTTCAACGTAAATGCTTTGCACGAATGGAAGAGCTGAAAAGCCAGGGCACCTCCATCTTGTTCGTGTCGCACTCGGCTTCGAGCATTATTGAACTGTGTGACAGAACCTTGCTACTCGACCATGGCACCCGGCTTATGTACGGTGCGGCACCTCAAGCGGTAAGGGCCTACCAAAAGCTTATTTATGCTCCACAGGCGGAATACAAAAGACTGGTTGAAGCCTACCTCGAAGCGGATAAAACTGGAGAAAACGTTGATCTCCAGAAAACCACCCAGAAACCTCGTGTTGTCTCCGTGGATGTGTCGGAGGATTCGTTTGATTCGGGACTGGTGCCTGAAACCACTGCAATCTATCCAACCCAAGGGGCCGAGATTACGTCGTTCTCGATACTTGATGCCGATGGACGTCAGGTGAATGTTCTGCAGGCTGGCAGCACTTATCATATGCAGGTAGCCGGCCATTTCAGCGAAAGTTTTGACGCAACGTTCTGGGGCATCCATATACGTAATGTTTCTGGCTCTGTTGTAACAGGTCAGCGTTTTCCTGAGGATGGTGCCTATTTTGAACCTGTGAGTGCGGGAAGTGACTTTAATATAAAGTTTTCTTTTCATATGAGCTTGCTGCCGGGCGTTTACTTTGTAGGAGGCGGTGTCTGGTCAAATCAGGAACCAAGCTGCGCTCATCGAATCATGGATGCGATCATGTTTCGAGTTGTATCCGAGGACAAGCTGAACTCATTCGGTTATGTGGATTTGATGGCGAGCGTACCTCAAGCGGAAGTTGGTCGGAAAGCTACGATTTAGCGGTTGGCTGTCGGCTAAAGGAACTAGCCGACCGCTCGACGCAACGCGACGAGTCAAAGGCGACGTTGTTGACTTGTGTAATGGAATAATGGACTCGGAAGTTTGATGCTGCGCTGCAGCATATTCATAAGGTTTATGACGTAAATGTTAAATATCAGTGAATGGCCACCAAGTGACGAAGCCGCAGTGTTCAACTATCTCCGCTGGAGTGGCTATCGTTCGGAGCAGCACAAGCTCTTGTACGTGAGCACACCAAAAGTCGCGTGTACATCCCTTAAATGGTGGTTTGCATCGTTGGTAGGCTGCTCGAAAGCGCTTAACGAGATCACTGATAGTGCAGAAAGCAACCCGGATCAAATCGTGCATGAGATGCACAGGGTCGCACCCACTGTCACGGGACTTGCTCCAGAGGCATTACATGAAGCCCTGACCTCGGACTCGTATTTCCGATTTGCTGTGGTTAGAAACCCGTACAAGCGAATATTTTCGGCGTGGCAGTCAAAATTGCTGTTGCAGGAACCACAACAGGTTGGGCCCTATCTTCAGCGAGATTTTTATCATCAGCCGTTGAAAGATGCGAAGGATATCTCCTTGGCGTTCGAGGGGTTTCTTGAGCACCTTGCCAGTCAGGAAGCGCCAACATTCTGGGATCAACACTGGACTCCTCAAGTCATGTTGTTGCGCCCTGATCTGATCAACTATAGCGTGCTGGCCAAAATTGAAGAGTCATCCCGGCTCAGTAAGGCATTGTCCGAGCACCTCGGTGAGTTCCTTCCTGACCCTTTTGCCGAGCGTCGCGCAAACGAAAGTCTGATTCCTTATCTTCCTGAGTTCGTCACAGAGCGCAGTGCCAGTCTGATCCGGAGTTTGTATGCTGAGGATTTTGCGGTATTGGGTTATGACACCGAGCCACCTAAAGCCAAGGAATCATTTACCCACGATGAGCTCATGCTTGCTTTGCGCGCGATCAAGCTGATCAGGGGGCGCCACAAATCCCTCGGAGAGCGCACTGCGCGAATTGTCACCCTGGGTCAGACAGTTGGCATGCTCGAGGGAAAGGTCGGGTCGCTGAATGCTTCGTTAGTCGAGGGTGCCACACAAATTACCGAACTTCGTCTTCTTGCGGGCAAGCGTGAAGCCGAAATTGCGAACCTCACGCGTCAGATCGATATTCTGAAGGCTCAGGTTGTTGGGGGCGAGGAGAAGATTTCCAGCCTGCAACAGCAAAGGGATTCTGAAGTTGCTGCGGTAAGGCAAGAACTGCAAAAAACTCATAACTCGCACTCCTGGCGTGTGACTTCGCCGTTGCGTAGAGCCAGTGTGCTGGCTCGCCGGACAATCCGCAGGCTGAGCAATACGTCCTTGGGTAAAGCTATCGAAGTCCTGAAAAAACGGCGCTCTCCCGCAGGTGAATCCTCGATTGAACTACTGAACGCCAGTGAGCTTTTCGATGAGAGTTACTACCTTTCCAAGAATCCCGATGTAAAAGATCAGGGTGTTGATCCACTCATGCACTATTTGATCGATGGGTGGAAGGAAGGGCGCAACCCCTCTGCGTTATTCAATACCGAAAAATACCTGCGTGATTATCCAGACGTTGCCGCTGCGGCTGTGAATCCATTGGTTCACTACCTTAAAAGCGGTAGTTTGGAAGGACGGTCTATTGCTGGTCACGCACGCACCTGGACGCGAAAAAAACGTGTAGAGGTGGAGGCCATACCTCGCGTTTTCAAACAGGTTGCTCCGGACGTTATCGCAGAGCAAGTTGAAGTTATTAAGAATTCTGGGTTGTTTGATGCTGATTACTATCTGGCAATGTATCCAGAGTTAAAGAATATTGGTCTGGAGCCTGTTCGACATTATTGTAGTTTTGGCTGGTTTGAAGGGAAAAATCCTTCCGATGACTTCGATACTGTCGGTTATCTTGAGATGTACAAGGATATCGCCGCCGCCAATATAAATCCGTTTTGGCATTACGTTGTTTCAGGTGCCTCGGAACAACGGATCGCGGTGCCGGGAGCGATGATCCGTTATGAAGATGATATAAATTTTGGTCGTGCTAAAAACAGCATAAAACTTTTTGCTCTTTATGTTTTGCCGCAGTGGGATAAGTTTCGCGAGGCGCGTGCCGCCTCCAAAGGCGGGGCTCAGTTACTGCCGAATGACTATCTTGGATTTTATGATCCACTGGATAGCCAAGTTTTGGCCAAGCAGGTGGGACTGGCCAAAGCCCATGGATTGTACGGTTTTTGTTTCGAGTGGAATAGCAGCGAAGGCATTGAAGATAAGCGCCAGCCAGTAGACGTTTTTCTTGATCATAAAAACATTCAATTTCAGTTTTGCGTGAAAATTTCAGAGCAAGAAAAAAAAGTGCCGGTACGTTTGCGTGAGGCTGTTCGCGATCGGCGATATCTGCGTATTGATGGACGTCCTGTCGTTGTAATCGAGTGCTCGGGACGCAACAATTTCGATGTGATCAATGAGCTACACGATCAACTCGTCCAACATGACATTGATGTGTATCTGATCGTTCAGTCGACACAGATTAATGAAACGGTGTGGAGCGAAAAGCTCTCATCGCTATGTGATGGCGTTCTGGAACTGCCAGTAGAGCCTGTTTCAGGTGAGATTGGCACTTTTGCTCCACAGCGTAAGAATGGTATATCCGCTGTTCCTTACTCGGTAATTGTGGCCAATGGCATTACACGAGCGGAAAACGCTCAATCACATTCGTTTCCGGTTTTTAACGGTATTACTTTGGCCAGAGATGAATCTGCATATGATGCAAATTCCCCGCTGGTTTATACTCGATTTTTAGCGCGCGAGTACCGTCGTTGGCTGGATGCGACAATAAAAAGTGCTAAGAATACACACTCCGAAGATCGGCAGTTGGTGTTCGTGAATGCTTGGAATGACTGGAGTCGTGGACTGTTTCTAGAACCTGACAAAATTGCAGGTTTTGGTCGCGTTAACGAGACGAGTCGTGCGTTGTTGGACATCAAGTCAGCGACGTTGATGCCGAAAGTTTCGGTTGTTGTGCCAAATTACAATCATGAACGTTTTCTGCGTAAGCGTTTGGATAGTATTTATGGCCAAACGTACAAGAATTTTGAAGTTATCTTGATGGATGACTGCTCGTCTGATCAAAGTCGCTCGATATTGAATGAGTATGCACAGCGGTTTCCGGACGTAACCGTCACATTGTTCAACGAGAACAATTCTGGTGGCGTGTTCAGGCAATGGGCGAAGGGTATCAAGGCAGCAACGGGGGATCTTGTCTGGGTTGCCGAGAGCGATGATTACTGTGACGAAAACTTTCTTCAGGCTCTTGTTCGCTGCTTCGATGATGAAGCCGTCATGCTCGCCTATGCACGCTGCGAATTCGTCACCAGTGATGAGGTCGTCCAAGAGGGTGAGTTCCACAAGTATGTCAGTGACCTGGAATGCGCAGAGAAATGGACAGAATCGTACGTAGATACCGCTCACAGTGAAGTGCGTTATGCACTGGGGATTAAAAATACGATTCCTAACGCTAGCGGTGTCGTTTTCAAGCGGCCGATAGATTTACCGTTGCTTGATGATGAGGCCTGGCTCTCCATGCGAGTAGCGGGTGACTGGGTTTTTTACCTTCATCTCATTCGCGGAGGCAAAGTCGCTTACTCGGTCGAGGGGACGAATTTTTTCCGCCGTTACGTCGGCAGTGCTGCAGAGCTTACCTATAAGCGAGAAGTCTTTTATCGAGAACTCGGGATGGCAAGCCAGACAGTACAGGCTCTGTACAACGTCCCCCTTTCGGTTCTTGAAATGTGTGAAGAGAGTAGCCAGCGACTTTACGATATTAACGTTGGGAACTCACAACAAGAGTTCTACGCGTGGTATGGGCGCGATGCTATCTCTGAGGCTCGCGCCAATCGCACTCCGAACATCATGGTTTCAACGATTGGCTTTTACCCGGGTGGTGCGGAAATCTTGCCAATCCGCCTAGCGAACGAATTTAAGCGCCAAGGTTTTTCGGTGCTTCTGCTGAGTGCCGGACTTACAGCGCGAGAGGACGGCGTTCGCCGTATGCTACGTGCGGATGTTCCGCTCGTCGAAACGAACGACCTTCATGAGGTGAAGTCGCTTATTCACGAGTTCGGTATAGAAGCCTTGAACAGCCATCAATGGCATACGCAGAAGTATCCAATAAGTCTTCCTGGCGTATTTTCGGAGTTGGGTTCTCACGTTGCTTCCTTGCACGGAATGATCGAGCACGGTGAAGCCTTCGCTGTAACTCATGAACAGCTCAAGGCGGCAAATAGTGAGGTGACTACGTGGGTTTATACAGCTGAAAAGAATATCGTTCCTTTCGCTAATCTTTCTATCTGTGAGAAAGACCCTGAACGTTTCGTCAAAGTACCTAATGGCTTGCAGCCCCCAGCCGTGGTAGCTATCGAACGTGAGCAGTTGGGCATTGCGCAGGACGCTTTTGTACTTTGCTGTGTGAGTCGGGCAATACCTGACAAGGGCTGGGATGAGACCATACAGGCAGTAGCTTTGGCGCGTAACCTTTCGGGAGTCGACATACGTTTGTTGCTGGTCGGTAATGGACCTGTATACGACGAATATTGCCGTGTTGGGGCTCCTGATTTCGTCTGCTTGACGGGATTCAGTGATAACTCGGTCGGACATTATGCCGCGGCGGACATGGGGATTATGCTCACCAAGTTCAAGTCCGAGAGCTTCCCTCTGACAATTGTTGACTGCCTTTTCGCGGGCAAGCCATATATCGCATCCGATGTTGGCGATATTCGAAACATGCTGACGATAGGCGATCAGATGGCCGGTGAGGTAATCGTACTTGAAGACTGGGAGATCCCTATTGAGCATACTGCGAAAGTAATCGCCGATTTTGCCAGCAAAAAAGCAAGGTATGACGAGGTGCTGGGGTTGGTGAAAGAGGTCTCCAGTCGCTACCGAATCGACGCAGTTGCAGGACAATACATTCGTTTGTTCGAACGTGACATCAAAGCCCGCCGGGAAGAGCGAGCTGGCGACGAGTCTGCTTTGGTATCGCCGCCTGCTGTGTAGACGGCGATTAAGGGCTTGCCTTAGGCATGAAGGAGGTTCCACAGTTTGAGCTGGTCAGGCTGTGGAGCGCTTCGCGTCGTCTCATAGGCTCCTTTTGTGCTACATGGCCTGTCACTGCCCCTTTTTTCGCAAAGCTTTGAAACAGCTGATTATCGCAGGGCTACGTCAACTGCTCATCCGACAGCAAATCGAGCCTTTGAAGCATTGGAGATTAATGTTGAAAATATCCGAGAACACCTCCACCTCGAGAGCAATGCGGTCGGTGGTATTGGGCGGTCGCGGCTTCATCGGTACCCATCTGATCGAGGCATTGCTCGATCAAGGGCATACTGTGCGCTGCTTTGATCGCCCTAACGTCGTAGCGTTAGGAGATTCACACACCACCGATACACGTTTTGAGTTGTATGAGGGTGATTTCACCAGCGAGGCTGATATAAGCGAAGCGCTACGAGACTGCGACATTTGTTATCACTTGGTATCGACTACGCTGCCTAAATCATCGAACGCGGATCCGGTTTTTGATATCGAAAGCAATCTGGTTGGAACCATTCGCTTGCTGAATCTTGCCGTCGAGGCCGGTATCAAGAAGATTGTTTTCGTGTCATCGGGAGGAACCGTTTATGGGGATCCCGTTCAGGTACCTATCTCTGAAACGCATCCTACAGACCCGGCTTGTTCGTACGGAATTGCGAAGCTGGCAATCGAGAAATACCTGGCCCTTTTTCATCGCCTGCATGGTCTTGATTACACCGTCTTGCGATTGGCAAATCCATATGGAGAAGGGCAGCGGACACATTCAAGTCAGGGGGCTGTTGCGGTTTTTCTCGGTAAAGTATTGCGTGGTGAGCCTATTGAGATCTGGGGCGACGGGTCGGTGGTTCGTGACTACATCCACGTAGCGGATGTTGTTCAAGCTTTGCTAGCGTCTATTGAGCGCTCAACGGATGAACACGTGTTCAATATCGGCTCCGGACATGGACACAGTTTGAATGAGTTGCTGGATGCGATTGAAAAAATCACGGGACGTGTAGCTGATCGGCAGTACCAGGCTGCACGAGGGTTTGATGTGCCTGTAAGTGTTTTGTGTATCGAGCGAGCGAAGCGTTCGCTGGGATGGGCGCCCGCCGTCAGCTTCGAGCAGGGACTCAAGCAGTTTGTAGCATGGTTGGAGGAGAGTCCTTCCTCGCGAATTGCTTGACAGTCGGACGTCGATTCGCGGTGCAGCCAGACAATCGATTCAACCCGTTGAGGAGTCAACGGGTTGTTTTATTTCCAGCGCAAGAATATTCGCAACAGATTGCTGATGGCAGAAATTTTTTCAGTGTTGTTGCCGGCGGGTGTCGCAGATTTAGTGCATTGCGGTTCGCGGTGCTTATCTTGCAAGAGTAATGGCTTTAATAAAGGTTCGATCATCTTCGCATGCGCTGTCGGATCGTAGTGATGATCGCTGGGATCGGGGTTGCGGAGGGATTCTTTCAGACAACCCGTCTCATCAGTGGAAAGCGTGTCGAAATTCAGGTGGTTTATGCCTTCTTCAAGACAGAAGGCTTCCATCATTGAGTTGAATCTGATGGTCAACCGGGTTCTTTGAGACAGGGAGGCAGTTACTTCCTTTCTCAAGTTGGCAACATCGCCCCATTGCATATCGTCGCGGATAGTGGGGAGCGGAGTGCTGATACAGATTACCTGATTTGTTTTAGCAATCTGCTGCAAAAAGTTCTGGTAGTTACCAACGGCCTTCTCAAGCATTCGCTCCACCGAGCTGCCATGTTTTTGTGCTCGGTACCAGATTACAAAGCCGGTATCGACTTCTCCCAGCATCACTATGACTGTTTTCGCGGTAGTCGTTTGCAGCGCAGCAAGGTATTGCGGCAAGGCTTGAGTAACGGCATTAGGATTCTGCAATCCGGATACAGTTGCACCGCCCACTGATGTCACTTCGAATACATGGTCGGGAAATAGATCTCTCATGTGTTCTGAGCTGAATACCAAAGCGTGAGAGTCGCCGAGCACAAGTACAGAGTTCATTGTCTGGATGGATCCTGATGGGGGTTTCTTTGAGATCACCCGATAGCTGCTAGCTGTCGCGGATGACTCGAACCAGGGAGGCCAGCATGTGGCATGCAGGATGCGATGTGTTGGCGATCCCTGGGTCCGTTAATTACTCAAGGCCGGAATTTTCCGGATACGCTTCGGGCGAGCGAGCTGGCATGTATACGCAATTCGGGGACGGCTGTGGCTTCCCAGAGCCCGGCTTTGAGCATTGGGCCGACGTAACTCAGCCATGAGAGTGCTTTCCCGTCTTTGCACTGCACGCAGAGGCTGTCGTCGACTAGCAAACCCAAACCAAGATCGTCGACAGCAATCAGCCCGTCTCTTATCAATTGTTGAATCAGAGGCTCGTCAATCATGCCTGGATTGGAATTAGGTCCCGTACAGTTGATGATGCGATCAATCTGCAATTGCTCCGTATCACGATGACCGCGCCGCTGCAGAGTAATCAGCGTTTTTCCATCGAATGTTTCCATCGAGCGGATACGCCCGGCTAACGGTATGATTTTTTTCTGTTTGACTGCATCTGCGAAGAACTCATGCGTTTGCGGCGCTACACGATGGCGATGAACATCCCAATAGGGTTGCAGATGACGGAGAAACCTCTTGCGCTCAGTCGTCGGCAGGCGAGCCCACAGACGGGAAGTGATCGGGCGTATCGCAGCAACAACATCGCGCCAATTCAGTCCGAGCGTTTCGCCCGCTTCTACTTGCGATTTGAGGACGCGCAGGTAACTCAATATGGTGGGGGCAGCATTCAGCATTTCATCACGAAAGGGTATCGGTGCCTGCAATCCGCCCTTGTTTGCCCTGTGGGACAGTGGCAACAATCCTCGCCGCGACAGCAAATATATCCGACTGCCGTCGTTCACCTTTCCAAGGCTGGAAATGACGTCCAGAGCCGTGAGGCCGCTTCCGATCAGGAGCACCGATTCACCTTGTTGTTCCATGGCGCTGACCGATCCGCTCCAAGGATTTGCGATGTAGTGCGGTGACTCCAACAGGCTTGCCAGCGCAGCGGGCGTGCGCGGAGGGAAATGGCCAAAAGCCAGAATCACGTGATCGGCAAGGATTCTCTCACCCGAAGACAATTCAATCTGCGCTCCTTGATCTTGCGGTTTGAGCGATACCACTTCCGCACAGATACGTACTACATCGGTAGGGCGCCCGAAGTCTTTTTCTGCATCTTCCAGGAGTGTAGCAAGATAGTCGCCGTACAACTTTCTGGATACGAACGAACTGGAGGTTGTATCGGGTGCCCGGACCTGGCAGTAGCGCAGAAACGAGTCGGGATCATCGACAAGGGCGCTCATATTGCCTGCAGGAACATTCAGCAAGTGTTTTGAACTGCTGGTGCCATAAGCAAGACCCCGCGCAACTGCGCCAGATCGATTGATGATGATCAGTCGGGTGTCTTCGGCGGCAGAGCGCAGAAATTCGATGGCGGCCACAGTGCCACTGAATCCGGCACCGATAATAACTAGAGTTTTCATTAGCGTGATGGCTTGTTGATGAAGTCGATAATACGCCGGGCGGCAGTTTGCAGATCATCTTCCAGTGTGTTGATTACTATCTGCGGATCTTCCGGTGGCTCATAGGCCGAGTCGATGCCCGTGAAGTTGGCAATCAGTCCCTGACGGGCTTTCTTGTACAGGCCTTTCGGATCCCTGCGTTCACATTCATTGAGGGGAGTATCGATGAATACCTCAATGAAGTTTTCTGCGCCGATGACTTCGCGGGCCAACGCGCGGTCACGTTTGAACGGAGAGATGAATGCGGTGATAACGATCAATCCTGCATCAATGAAAAGCTTGGCGACTTCGGAAATGCGTCGTATGTTTTCGATGCGATCCTTGTCGCTGAATCCCAGATCATGGCAAAGACCCAATCGGACATTGTCACCGTCGAGGAGGTAGGTATGACGGTCTTCATTGCAAAGCGCCAGCTCCAAGGCATTGGCAATGGACGACTTACCCGCTCCGCTGAGTCCTGTGAGCCAAATGACAGTAGGTCGCTGATTTTTAATGAGGCTGCGGCGCTCTGCGTTCACTGCGGTTGTGTGAGCTACAAGATTTTCGGACATGTTTTCTCATTAAGCACTGAAAATTGGAAAATGATGTAGGCTTGATGGACGGAGATGCCTGCACGAGCGGTGCGGCCTCCGGTTCCGTGCTTTCATGATCTTTGCCGTGTGTTGATGAAGTGGATCGGCAGGCGAAGGGGGTTCGCAAATCTGAGAGCGCTTTACATTTTCGGTAATGGTGGATTGTAGCTATGCACCCGGCAAATTGCTCGTGCAGAATCGGCCGGAGTCGGTCGATCCAGTGCTAGGGTTGACATGGCGCAATCAACTATTCAGATGATCATTCAAATATTGGGAGTAGAATGCCAGCCTCGACTGCTTAAGGAGGGAGCTGCGTGCTCCGATGGGTGAATGGATAAGGTGCGGACGGTCTTGTTGGGGTTGCCTCGCAAACAAAAACGTTTGTTGCAGGTGCTTACCGATGTCGTATTGGTTTGGGTCGCTTTATGGCTGTCTTTCATTGTACGTCTGGGCGTCGATGATATGTATAACCCGATCAATGCTCATATATGGCTCTTCGCATGTGCGCCAGTTATTGCGATCCCGTTTTTTATACGCTTTGGCATGTACCGCGCTGTCATGCGCTACTTTGGCAACGACGCGCTTATCGCGATCGTCAAGGCGGTCAGTCTTTCCTCATTGATTCTGGCTGTAGTTGTGTTCTGGTACAGCAATCATGAATCTGTTGTTCCTCGTTCGATCGTTTTCAACTATTGGTGGTTGAGCATGGTCATCATCGGTGGCCTGCGTTTGTGTCTGCGACAGTATTTCATGGGCGATTGGTTCACGGCTGCGCAACACGTACCATTTGCAAGTCGTAATGATGGCTTGATAAAAGTTGCCATTTATGGGGCGGGGGTTGCGGGTAATCAGCTTGTAGCAGCGCTTCGCATGGGGCGGGTCATGCGCCCGGTCGCATTTATTGACGATGATCCCGGAATTTCTGATCGGTCGATTTCCGGACTTCAGGTCTATAAACCCAAACACATACAACAAATGATTGATGTGACCGGGGCACAAGAGATTCTTCTAGCTTTGCCATCATCTACCCGCGCACGACGTCGGGAAATTCTGAATGTTCTCGAAGGGTTTCCCCTGCATGTTCGCAGTGTGCCCAATTTCACCGATCTTGCCAGCGGTCGCGTCAAGGTTGAGGATATTCAGGAAGTCGATATTGCTGACTTGCTGGGACGCGATTCAGTTCCCGCGCAACCCGACCTGCTCGCTCGCTGCATTCACGGCAAAACCGTCATGGTCACCGGCGCCGGGGGATCGATTGGTTCGGAGTTATGTCGGCAGATCTTTGCGTTACGGCCTACGATTTTGATTTTGTTCGAGCACAGTGAGTTCAATCTCTACAATATTCTGTCAGAACTGGAGCAGCGGGTCTGTCGGCAGTCGGTCTCTATCAGATTGTTACCGATCCTCGGTTCAATTCGTCATCAAGACAAGTTGTTGGATGTCATGAAAACATGGAAAGTCGAGACGGTTTACCATGCGGCGGCCTATAAGCATGTACCTATGGTTGAGCACAATATTGCCGAAGGTGTGCTGAACAATGTGATCGGAACGCTCAACACAGCCCAGGCAGCTTTGCAGTCTGGTGTATCGAACTTTGTGCTGATCTCTACGGACAAGGCCGTTCGCCCGACCAATGTAATGGGCAGCACTAAACGTCTAGCCGAGTTGACTTTGCAGGCTTTGAGCCGTGAGGTTGCGCCTGTGCTGTTCGGAGACAAGTCCAATGTTTCCCGCGTCAACAAAACTCGTTTCACAATGGTGCGGTTCGGCAATGTGCTGGGTTCCTCCGGCTCTGTGATTCCGTTGTTCCACAGCCAGATCAAGTCCGGTGGTCCGCTGACGGTCACGCATCCCAAGATCACCCGGTACTTCATGACCATCCCCGAAGCCGCACAGTTGGTCATCCAGGCCGGTTCTATGGGGCAGGGCGGGGATGTCTTCGTTTTGGATATGGGTGAGCCGGTAAAAATCGTCGAACTGGCGGAAAAAATGATCCACCTGTCCGGCTTAAGCATCCGTTCCGAGCGCAATCCTCAAGGCGACATCTCCATAGAGTTCACCGGTTTGCGTCCAGGCGAGAAGCTGTACGAGGAGTTGCTGATCGGCGACAACGTCGCAGCCACGTCGCATCCGATGATCATGAGCGCCAATGAGGATCATCTTCCTTGGGATGTCCTAAAAGCCCGATTGAGTGAACTCCTGAAAGCCGTCGAGGCCGACGACTACACCCGCGTCCGCCAACTCCTGCGCGAAACCGTCTCCGGCTACACCCCCGATGGCGAAATCGTCGACTGGATCTACCAGCAACGCCGCCTCGAACCTTGATTATTTCACATCCTGTAACGCTCGCATTTTTGACTTCCCTCCATCATGACCTACGTTTGGAGAGCAGCTTGGGAAAAGCTGCTTTCTCAAACGATGATGGAGCGTCACTTATGCGTACCGGTTATTTCTACTCGCTGATTTTTGCTTTCCTCACCAGCGCCTCGATTGCTGCGATTGCTGCCCCTGTAGCGCCCGCCGAGACAACAAAGACGCCTTTGCTGATGGATGCGGCTGCGCCCTCGGCAAGCGCGAAGGTCGATCTCAATGGCGCGGATGCGGCGACGTTGCAGAAGGAGTTGGCAGGGGTGGGTGAGGCGAAGGCGCAGGCGATTGTTGCGTATCGCGATACAAACGGTCCGTTCGCGTCGGTGGATGAGTTGCTGGAAGTGAAGGGGATTGGCAAGGCGATTCTGGATCGCAATCGTGAAAAGCTGGAAGTGAACTAAGCTGACAGTTCAACGCCGAGAGGCCGGTCATTGACCGGCCTTTTTATTGGGTGCCGATCTGGTGGATGTCTGAATGCTAAAAATTACGGCTATCATATTGTGTCTTGATTATGCCTATAATAATTTCGCTCGGGACTGATTCAGCAGCCGAATCGAAGCACACCGATGCACGTCGAATTTTGAATTGATAAGGGGTAACCACGATATGAACCAACGTCGAGTCGTCGTCACGGGCATGGGCCTGGTTTCACCCTTGGGCAGTGATGTTGAAATTGTCTGGCAGCGCTTGCTGGCCGGTCGTTCCGGGTTGCGCAATCTGCCTGACGCTGTGGTGGCTGATCTGCCGACCCGGGTCGGCGGCAGTGTGCCGACGGTGGAGGAGGATGCCGAGGCCGGGTTTGATCCGGATCGTGCGACGCCGCCCAAGGAACAGAAGAAGATGGATCGCTTCATCATGTTTGCCATGGAAGCGGCGCGGCAGGCGCTGGAGCAGGCCGGCTGGCATCCGGGGGACGCTGAAAGCCAGGAGCGCACTGCAACAATCATCGGCTCGGGTGTCGGTGGTTTCGGTGCGATTGCCGATGCGGTGCGTACCACCGACAGCCGTGGTCCTCGGCGTTTGTCGCCGTTCACCATTCCATCGTTTCTGGTCAATCTCGCGGCGGGTCATGTCTCGATCCAGCATGGCCTCAAAGGGCCGTTGGGTGCTCCGGTTACCGCATGTGCCGCCGGGGTTCAGGCGATCGGCGATGCAGCGCGGTTGATCAGGGCGGGGGAGGCGGACATCGCAGTATGTGGCGGTGCTGAAGCTTCGATCGATCGCGTCAGTCTCGCCGGTTTCGCGGCGGCGCGGGCGTTGTCCAGCGGCTACAACGACACCCCGGAAAAAGCTTCGCGTCCCTTCGACAGTGGGCGCGATGGTTTCGTGATGGGCGAGGGCGCCGGTCTATTGGTCATCGAGTCGCTGGAGCATGCGCTCGCACGGGGTGCGAAGCCGTTGGCCGAACTGGTTGGCTACGGCACCACGGCCGATGCCTACCATCTGACCGCCGGGCCGGAAGACGGCAGTGGCGCTCGCCGGGCGATGCAATTGGCACTGGCTCAGGGCGGTGTAACGCCGGAGCAGGTGCAGCATCTCAACGCCCATGCGACGTCGACGCCGGTCGGTGACCTGGGCGAGTTGGCGGCGATCAAGGCGTTGTTTGGCACGCAGAACAAGATCGCCGTGACTTCGACCAAATCCGCTACCGGTCATTTGCTCGGCGCGGCGGGTGGGCTGGAGGCGATTTTCACGCTGCTGGCGATTCGTGATCAGGTGGTGCCACCAACGCTCAACTTCGAAAACCCGGATCCGGCGAGCGAAGGGGTGGACATCGTGCATGGCGAGGCGCGCTCCATGTCGATCGAATATGCCTTGTCCAACGGCTTCGGTTTTGGCGGGGTCAATGCGAGCGTGTTGTTCAAACGCTGGGAAGGTTAATCGCTCGATTGCTTGAGATGCTCGCGGGTGACGTCGAGGATGCGCTGAGCGAAGTCGGCATCCGCGACGCTGCGTGACAGCAGCAGGGCACCGGCCAGGGTGGCCATGATGACAATGCTGCGATCGGCGCTGTTCTCGCCTTCGAGCGTGCCTTGAATTTGTTCGAGGCGAGCATTGAGAACTTCGTCGCTGGTGGGGCTTGGCTGGCCACGCAGGCCCAGCTCCGAGGAAATGGTCAGCAGCGGGCAGCCTTCGTCGGGCGAGGTCTGATGCCACTCTGACAGGTAGGTGTCGATGAACACTTGCAGAGGGTTTTCCTGCGCGAAGATTTCTTCGCACAGGCCCGCGACTTGCTCGCCGGCCTCTTGCAGGGCTTTTTCGACCAGCTCTTCCTTGGATTTGAAGTGTGAGTAGAAACCGCCATGGGTCAAGCCCAGGGCTTTCATCAGAGGCTGCAGGCCGGTGCCGCCGATACCGTCCTTGCGAAATCGGGCGGAAGCCTCCTTGATGATGCGTTGATGGGTCTGGGCTTTGTGATCTGGCGAGTAACGCATGTGGAGCTCTCCGCGACGATGCTGCCATCTTAACCACGGAAGATTAAATGGTGACTGTACTTCTAAAATCTAAACAGCCTGCGGGTAAGTCCGATCGTGCTGAAAAAACAAACCCCGCCATTGCGGCGGGGTTGGTATCAGCGGTCTTGTGCATCCTTGGCATCCGCTTCGGCATTGCGCTGTGCGACGCGCTTGCGTTCTTCATCGGTCAGTTCGACCTTGTTGGCGGTGTCGCGCAACATCATCAATCCGCCGACAATCGAGCCGATCGCAACGACCAGAATCAACCAGGCATACCAGGGCATAACGGCTCTCCTTAATGGCAGCTCGACGGGCGAGGACTTCGCCGTGCGATGCTGCATACCACCTTTGAGCGAAACGACTTCGCAGTGGTTCCATTCTAGGCCGCTTGCACCCGGTGCATCCGAAATTCCTGTAGGAGCTGCCGAAGGCTGCGATCTTTTGATCTTGAAAAGCAAAGATCGCAGCCTCGTTTCACTCGTCAGCTCCTACAGGGGACGAGTCGTTACAGGCCTGTGAGCATGGCATCCGCCGGCGCATCGGCGCGCAGTTGCCCGGTGAGCATGAAGTAGCAGAACCCCACCGCCATGAAACCGAGGAAAATCAGCCCGATCAGTGTGTTGAACCACGCCATCGCCACCAGGCAAACCACCGCCAGCACCAGCGCGATCAGCGGAACCAGCGGATAGCACGGCGCGCGGAAAGTACGCTCCAGATTCGGTTCTGATTTACGCAGTTTGAACAGGCTGAGCATGCTCATGATGTACATCACGATGGCGCCGAACACGGCCATGGTGATCATCGCGGCGGTGAGTGTCATGCCGCCGAGGTTGATCAGTCCGTCGCTGTAGATCGCCGCGATGCCGATCAGGCCGCCAGCGATGATTGCGCGGTGCGGGGTCTGGAAGCGCGAAAGTTTTGCCAATGAGGCGGGCAGGTAACCGGCGCGGGCGAGGGCGAAGAATTGCCGCGAATAACCAAGGATGATGCCGTGGAAACTGGCGACCAGGCCGAACAGGCCGATCCAGACCAGCATGTGCAGCCAGCCGGAGTTGTCGCCGACCACGGTTTTCATCGCCTGCGGCAGTGGGTCGTTGATGTTGGACAAGGTGCGCCAGTCGCCGACGCCGCCAGCGAAGAACATCACGCCCATTGCCAGCAGCACCAGCGTCAGGATGCCGCTTATGTAGGCTTTTGGGATCGTGCGTTTCGGGTCCTTGGCTTCCTCGGCGGCCATGGCGGCGCCTTCGATGGCGAGGAAGAACCAGATTGCAAATGGAATTGCCGCGAACATCCCGGCAATTGCCGGCGCGCCGAAGACGTCGGAACCGGCCCAACCATTCAGCGCGAAGTTGCTGAAGCTGAACGCCGGCGCGACCACGCCCATGAACACCAGCAACTCAGCCACCGCCAGCACGCAGACGATCAGCTCGAACGTCGCGGCCAGTTTCACCCCGAGAATGTTCAGGCCCATGAACACGATGTACGCCCCGACCGCCGCGTGTTTCGGGTCGAGTGCCGGAAATTGCACATTGAGATACGCGCCAATCGCCAAGGCAATCGCTGGCGGGGCGAAGACGAATTCGATCAGTGTGGCCAGTCCGGCGATCAATCCGCCTTTTTCGCCAAACGCGCGGCGGCTGTAGGCAAACGGCCCGCCGGCATGGGGAATCGCGGTGGTCAGTTCGGTAAAGCTGAAGATAAAGCAGGTGTACATGGTCGCGACCATGAATGAAGTCACCAGAAAACCCAGCGTACCGGCCACGCCCCAGCCGTAACTCCAGCCGAAATATTCCCCGGAAATCACCAGCCCCACGGCAATGCCCCACAGGTGCAACGTGCCCAGCGTGGGTTTGAGTTGTGTGTTCATGCGCTTGCTCCCGCAATGGTTGGAAAGCTCAGGGGAGGGCGTGTGCAGTGGGCGTGCCATTACGCTGAAACAAGTCGTAATGAGTTCAAAGCTGTCGCAGCGGGGATGATTGGCGCTGGATGTGCGGGTTTTGTGCGCCAGTTGGGAGCAGCGGAGTCTGTTATGCCGCCTTCGCGGGCAAGCCCGCTCCCACAGGTTTCTGCGTCGTCCGCTGAATTTGATTCCACCGCATAACCTGTGGGAGTCGGGCTTGCCCGCGATGAGGCCCGACCTGACGCTGCAAAAACCTGCTGTAACGCCGGCATAAACCCACTCTTTACGCTTTCTTTATGACCCACGCCGCGCCTCGCTCTCGTTCCTTTACAGCCTCCTTCCCGACAATCGCTGCACACACGGCAATACGCCGTTACACGGAGATCTTCCATGAGCGTTCTGGACGGGGTGTCACTGCTGTTGGCAGTGGGGCTGTTCATTTATCTGTTGGTTGCGCTGTTGCGCGCGGACCGGAACTAGGAGCGGCTATGCACAGTTATGACTATTGGCTGATCCTCGGGTTTTTTGCGCTGGTCCTGCTGCCGGCGCCGTTCCTTGGGCGCTTCTATTACAAGGTCATGGAGGGCCAGCGCACCTGGCTGACGCCGATTCTCGGCCCGGTAGAGCGCGGTTGCTATCGTCTTGCCGGGGTCGATGCGCAAGCGGAGCAGAGCTGGCAGAAGTACACGCTGGCGCTGCTGGCGTTCAACCTTGCCGGTTTCCTGCTGCTGTTTGCGATTCTGCTGTTCCAGGATCACCTGCCGCTGAACCCGCAAAACCTGCCGGGCCAGGAATGGACGCAGGCGTTCAACACCGCAGTCAGTTTCATGACCAACACCAACTGGCAGTCCTACAGTGGTGAGGCAACTCTCAGCTACCTGAGCCAGATGGTCGGCCTCACCGTACAGAACTTCGTCAGCGCCGCCACCGGCCTCGCCGTGCTGGTCGCGCTGTGCCGTGGCATCGGCCGTAAGTCGGCGCAGACCCTCGGCAACTTCTGGGTCGACATGACCCGCGCCGCCCTCTATGGCTTGCTGCCGCTGTGCCTGCTGCTGGCGCTGTATCTGGTCTGGCAGGGTGTGCCGCAAACCTTCGCTCAGTATGTAAATGCCGTGACCCTGCAAGGCGTCGATCAGGTGATCCCGCTCGGCCCGGCCGCCAGCCAGATTGCGATCAAGCAACTGGGCACCAACGGTGGTGGTTTCTTCGGGGTCAACTCGGCGCATCCGTTCGAGAACCCTACTGCGTGGAGCAACCTGTTCGAAGTCGCTTCGATCATCCTGATCCCGGTGGCGCTGGTGTTCACCTTCGGCCACTACGTCAAGGACCTGCGTCAGAGCCGCGCGATCATCGCCTGCATGCTGGCGTTGTTCCTGATCGGCGGTGCGACATCGTTGTGGGCCGAGTATCAGCCGAATCCGACCCTGAACAATGCCGCCGTCGAGCAGACCGCGCCGCTGGAAGGCAAGGAAGCGCGCTTCGGTACTACCGCGACGGTGCTGTGGTCGGTGACTACCACGGCGGCTTCGAACGGCTCGGTGAACGGCATGCACGACAGCCTCAACCCGCTGAGTGGCATGGTCGCGCTGGTCAACATGATGGTCGGCGAAGTGATCTTCGGCGGTGTCGGTGCCGGGCTCTACGGCATGTTGCTCAACGTGCTGATCGCGGTGTTCCTCGCCGGTCTGATGATCGGTCGTACGCCGGAATACCTCGGCAAGAAACTCCAGGCCCGCGAAGTGCAATTGCTGGTGGTGACGCTGCTGGTGATGCCGGTCGGCGTGCTGGTGCTCGGCGCGATTGCCGCCACGGTTCCCAGCGCTGCGGCAACCATCAGCAACCCCGGCGCGCACGGCTTCAGTCAGTTGCTCTATGCCTACACCTCGGCGAGCGCCAACAACGGTTCGGCATTCGGTGGCCTGGGCGCGAACACGCCGTTCCACAACCTGATGCTCGGCCTGGGCATGTTGATCGGCCGCTTCGGCTACATCCTGCCGGTGCTGGCACTGGCCGGTAGCCTGGCGATGAAGAAAAGCGCACCGGTCGGCCAGAACAGCTTTCCGACTCACGGCCCGCTGTTCGTGACCCTGTTGACCGTGACCATTCTGCTGGTGGGCGGCCTGACGTTCTTGCCGACGCTGGCGCTCGGTCCTATCGCCGAACATTTAAGTATGGGCTTCTAAGGAATCCATCATGAATATGCCTGCAATCAAACCCGCCGCCGTCAAAGCGCCGGAACAAGCCAAAACCGCGATCTCGGCCCTGTGGCGTCCGGCGCTGGTGCAAGCCTTCGTCAAGCTCGACCCTCGGCAATTGGCGCGTTCGCCAGTGATGCTGGTGGTCGAACTGACGGCGATTTTCACCACCGTGCTGTGCTTCCTTCCGGACGCTGATGTGCCGACCTTCGTCGCCGCGCAAATCGCCCTGTGGCTGTGGTTCACCGTGCTGTTCGCCAACTTCGCCGAGGCCCTGGCCGAAGGTCGTGGCAAGGCCCGCGCCGACAGCCTCAAGGCCGGCAGCGAAGGCCTCAGCGCCCGTTGCCGCCAAGCCGATGGCAGCTTCAAGATCGTGCCGGCTGCCAATCTGCGCAAGGGCGATGTGGTGCGAGTCGAAGCCGGGGAAATGATCCCCGGTGACGGCGAAGTCATCGAAGGCATCGCGGCGGTCAACGAAGCGGCGATTACCGGTGAATCGGCGCCGGTGATCCGCGAGTCCGGCGGCGACCGTTCCGCCGTCACCGGCAACACGCGGCTGGTGTCCGACTGGCTGCTGGTGAAGATCACCACCAACCCTGGTGAATCGACCCTCGACCGCATGATCGCCCTGGTCGAAGGCGCCAAGCGTCAGAAGACCCCCAACGAAGTCGCGCTGGATATCCTGCTGATCGGCCTGACCCTGATCTTTCTGCTGGTGGTCGTCACCCTGCAACCGTTCGCGCACTTTGCCAATGGCAGCCTGCCGCTGGTGTTCCTCGTGGCGTTATTGGTCACGCTGATCCCGACCACCATCGGCGGTCTGCTGTCGGCCATCGGTATCGCCGGGATGGATCGGCTGGTGCGCCTGAATGTGATCGCCAAGTCCGGCCGCGCGGTGGAGGCGGCGGGTGACGTGCATGTGCTGTTGCTCGACAAGACCGGCACCATCACCTTCGGTAACCGTCGCTGCAGTGCCGTATACGCGGCGCCGGGTGTGAGCGGCCGTGAGCTGGCCGAAGGCGCGTTGTTTGCTTCGCTGGCCGACGAAACCGCTGAAGGCAAGTCGATCGTCGAGTTCCTCCGTGGCCTGCATCCACAACCGGAGCCGGCCCCGGAAACCCTGACCGCCGTGCCGTTCAGCGCGGAAACCCGCTTGTCTGGCGTCGATTATCAGGGCCGCGTGTATCGTAAAGGTGCGGTGGATTCGCTGCTGGCGTTTCTCGGTCAGCAACGTAGCGATCTGGCCCCGGCGCTGGCGCGGGAAATCGACAAGATTGCGCAGAGCGGTGGCACGCCGTTGCTGGTCTGTGCAGACGGTAAGTTGCTTGGCGCGATCCATCTCAAGGACGTGGTCAAACCAGGCATCCGCGAGCGTTTTGCCGAGTTGCGCAAACTGGGAATTCGCACGGTGATGGTCACCGGCGACAACCCGCTGACCGCTGCTGCGATCGCCGCTGAAGCAGGCGTCGATGATGTGCTCGCCGAAGCCACGCCGGAGAAGAAACTCGCGCGCATTCGTCACGAGCAGAACGACGGTCGCCTGGTCGCCATGTGCGGCGACGGCGCCAACGACGCCCCGGCGCTGGCCCAGGCAGACGTCGGCATGGCCATGAACGACGGCACACAAGCGGCACGCGAAGCGGCGAACATGGTCGATCTCGATAGCGACCCGACCAAGCTGCTCGACGTGGTGCAGATCGGTAAGGAATTGCTGGTGACCCGTGGCGCGCTGACGACCTTTTCCATCGCCAACGACATCGCCAAATACTTCGCGATTCTGCCGGCGCTGTTCGCCTCGATTTACCCGCAGCTGGGCGTGCTGAACATCATGCATCTGAGCAGTCCGCAGAGCGCGATTCTCTCGGCCATCGTCTTCAACGCTTTGATCATCGTTGTGCTGATTCCACTGGCATTGCGCGGCGTGCGTGTGCAAGCAGCGAGTGCGGCGGCGTTGCTGCGGCGCAATCTGCTGATCTATGGCGTCGGCGGGATTGTCGTGCCGTTCTTGGGGATCAAGGTGATCGACATGCTGCTTACGGCGTTGCATCTGGTGTAAGGCTGAAAAGAGCCCCTCACCCTAACCGTCTCCCGGGGGGAGAGGGGACTGACCGAGGTGTTTGTGCGAGGTTCGCCGACCTGAAATTCCGAGCCTAACTCGGGTTTGAACAGCGCAAGGATCGGCTCCCTTTCCCCCTCGCCCCCTTGGGGGAGAGGGCTGGGGTGAGGGGGAAAAATCTCCCTGACACCCCGCAAAAGTTTGCCCAACGAATTCGAGGATTTTGAAATGTCCACAATGATACGCCCGGCCCTGACCCTGTTGGCGCTGATGACCCTGATCACCGGCGTCGCCTATCCACTCGCGGTCACCGGCATTGCCCAGGTCGCTTTCCCGGCTCAGGCCAACGGCAGCCTGATCCACGACGCCGACGGCAAAGTCCGCGGCTCGTCGCTGATTGCTCAGGATTTCAGCGGTGACAACTGGTTCCACCCGCGCCCCTCTGCCGGGGCTTATGCCACCGTCGCCAGCGGCGCCAGCAACCTCGCGCCGAGCAATCCGGCCCTGGCGACCCGCGTAATCGAAGACGCGCAAAAACAACAAGTCGCTGGGCAGGGGCCGGTGCCATTGGCCTTGCTGACCACCTCCGCCAGCGGCCTCGATCCGCACTTGCCACCGGCGGCAATTGCCTATCAACTGGCGCGTGTCGCAGCAGCGCGTAACCTGCCGGTGTCGACCTTGCAGCAATTGCTCGATAAGCACATCGAACAGCCGCTGGTTGGGCCGCCGGTGGTGAATGTGCTGGAGCTGAATCTGGCACTGCAAAACCTGTAATTCAGTTGATACCGATCGTTCCCACGCTCTGCGTGGGAATGCATCAATAGACGCTCTGCGTCTGCTTTTATGGGACGCAGAGCGTCCCGGACTGCATTCCCACGCAGAGCGTGGGAACGATCATTCGTAAGAGAGAACATCAAGCATGAGCGACTCCGGCCGCGCCGACGCACTGTTAGCAGACCTGCCCCGCGATGGCCGTGGCCGGCTCAAGGTTTTCCTCGGCGCGGCGCCCGGGGTCGGCAAGACCTACGCCATGCTCCAGGCTGCCCACACGCAACTGCGCCAGGGCGTGAAGGTCCTCGCCGGCGTGGTCGAAACCCATGGCCGCGCCGAAACCGAAGCCTTGCTCGGTGGCCTGCCGCAGCAGCCGTTGGTGCGCAGCGAATACCGTGGCGTGCTGCTTGAGGAAATGGACCTCGACGGCATTCTCGCCGCCAAGCCGAAGCTTGTGCTGGTCGATGAACTGGCCCACAGCAACGCCCCCGGCAGTCGTCACGCCAAGCGCTGGCAAGACATTCAGGAACTGCTCGCCGCCGGCATCGACGTGTACACCACGGTCAACGTCCAGCACCTGGAAAGCCTCAACGATCAGGTGCGCGGCATCACCGGTGTACAGGTGCGCGAAACCCTGCCGGACTGGGTCCTGCAGGAAGCCTTCGAGCTGCTGCTGATCGACCTGCCGCCGCGTGAATTGCTCGAGCGTCTGCGCGAAGGCAAGGTCTACGTGCCGGAACAGGCCCGCGCTGCGATCGACGCGTTTTTCACCCAGACCAACCTTACCGCCCTGCGTGAACTGGCGATGCAGACCGCCGCCGCGCAGGTCGACAACGATCTCGCCCAAGGCTATCGCCAACTCGGCCAGGCCGCGCCGGCGGTGCGCGGGCGTTTGCTGGTCGGTATCGATGGCGATGCGCAGGCCGAACGGCTGGTGCGTCACGCCAGCCGCGTCGCCCAGCGCCGACATCTGCCGTGGAGTCTGGTACATGTCGACAACGGCAGTGCGCGGGATGAGCAATCACGGTTGCGCCTGCAAAGCGCCCAGCAACTGGCCGAACGCCTCGGTGGCGAAGTGGTGCTGTTGCGGGCCGGCGAAGTGGCGAAAACCCTGATTCAACACGCCGCCGAACGCCGCGCCAGTCTGTTGCTGGTCGGCCAGTCGCGGCCACGTCTGCGCCGTCGACTGTTCGGCGGTGGTCTGGCGGCGCGCCTGTTGCGTCAGGCGCACGGTCTGGAAATCAACGTGCTCGACAGTGACCACGAGCAGCGCCAACCGCGCCCGCGCAATTCAGTCACGCTGGTGTGGTTCGACTATGCGCTGGCGCTGGTCGCGACGTTGTTGGCCACGGCCCTGGCCTGGGCGGTGTCGAGTGTGTTGCCGCTGCCGAACATCTCGCTGGTTTTTCTCGCGGCGGTGTTGCTGGTGGCGGTGCGCAGTAGCCTCGGCCCGGCGCTGGCCTGTGCGGCGCTGTCGTTTCTGACCTACGATTTTCTGTTCATTCCACCGAATTTCTCCTTCAGCATTCAGCGCGAAGAAGACGTGCTGACGCTGCTGTTCTTCCTGTTGATGGCGGCGCTCACCGGCAACCTCGCGGCGCGTCAGCGGCGGCAGTTGCAGGCCTTGCGCGATACGCAGGAAGAGACCAGCGAACTGCTCGACCTGTCGCGCAAACTCACCGCCGCGACTGATCGCCAGGCCGTGATCAGCGCCGCCGCGCAGCACCTTGAAGGCTGGAGCGATGTGCAATTGTGCTTGCTCAACCGCGACGGCCAGGGCGGCTGGAAAGTCGAAACCGGCGGGCCACTGCAATTTACCGAGGCCGAACGCGCCGCCGCCGATTGGGCTTGGCAACACGATCAACCGGCGGGCAAGGGCACCGGTACCTTGCCGCTGGGGCGTTGGTGGTGGTGGCCGTTGTCGGTTGAGGACGGGCCGCTGGCGTTGCTTGGTGTTTGCGCCAAGGAAGGCCAGAGCTTGAGCGGTCAGCGCCGACGTTTGCTCACTGCGCTGAGCCAGCCGTTGGCGCAAGCCCTGGCCCGCGCGCAATTGGCCGATGACCTCGAAGCGGCGCGTCTGCACGGCGAAACCGAACAATTGCGCAGCGCCTTGCTGGCCTCGGTGTCCCACGATTTGCGCACGCCGCTGACAGCCATGCGCGGCAGCATCGACAGCCTGCTGGCCCTCGGCGAAGCGATCCCGCTGGAAGATCGCCGCGAGCTGCTCGAAGGCACCCGCGATGAGGCCGAACGCCTCGACCGCTACATTCAGAACCTGCTCGACATGACCCGCCTCGGCCACGGCGCCTTGAAGCTGGCGCGCGACTGGGTATCGCCGGCCGATATCGTCGGCAGTTCGCTCAATCGCCTGCGCGCTGTGCTGGCGCCGCTGCAGGTCAGCACCGAAGTGCCGGCCGAGTTGCCGTTGCTCTATGTGCACGCGGCGCTGATCGAGCAGGCGCTGGTCAATGTGCTGGAAAACGCCGCGCGCTTTTCCCCCAGCCACGGTCGCCTGCAACTGCGCGCCGGCGCCAATGAGCAGGAGATTTTCTTTGCGGTCAGCGATGAAGGCCCGGGGATTCCTGAAGAGGACCGAGCGAAGATTTTCGACATGTTCTACACCGCCGCGCGCGGTGATCGCGGCGGGCAGGGCACGGGGTTGGGGCTGGCGATCTGTCAGGGCATGGTCGGCGCCCACGGCGGGCGTATTTCCGTGGCTGACGGCATCGACGGGCGCGGCACCTGCATCACCTTGCACCTGCCGTTGCAGGCACAACCGGGGATGGACGGTGAAGCTTGAAGTCGACTGCGCTACTCTCTTGCCAATCTATTGTGTTGATGTGAATTCATGAGCCAGACCGCGACCATTTTGGTCATCGACGACGAACCGCAGATCCGCAAATTCCTGCGCATCAGCCTCGCTTCACAAGGCTACAAAGTGCTCGAAGCCGGCACCGGCGCTGAAGGCCTGGCACAAGCCGCGCTGAGCAAACCGGACCTGGTGGTGCTTGACCTCGGCCTGCCGGACATGGACGGTCAGCAGGTGCTGCTCGAGTTGCGCGAATGGGCGACCACGCCGGTGCTGGTGCTGTCGGTGCGCGCCAGTGAAGGGCAGAAGGTCGAAGCGCTGGATGGCGGCGCGAACGACTACGTGACCAAACCGTTCGGCATTCAGGAATTCCTCGCCCGGGTCCGCGCGTTGTTGCGTCAAGCCCCGGCGGGGGAGGCGCAGCCAGCGGCGCTGAGTTTCGGCCCGTTGACCGTGGATCTGGCCTATCGGCGCGTGCTGCTCGACGGCGCCGAAGTCGCCCTGACCCGCAAGGAGTATGCGGTGCTGGCGCAACTGGCGCGGCATCCGGGGCGGGTGATCACCCAGCAGCAGTTGCTCAAGGATATCTGGGGGCCGACGCACACCGAGGACAGTCATTATCTGCGCATCGTGGTCGGGCACCTGCGGCAGAAACTGGCGGATGACCCGACCCGGCCGCGGTTTATCGTGACTGAGGCGGGGGTGGGGTATCGGTTGTTGAGTGCTGATGGGTTGTAGTTTTGTGTTGTATGGTCGGGCGCCATCGCGGGCAAGCCCGCTCCCACAGTGAGCTATGTATCACCCAGATTTCATTCCCGCCGAGAACCCTGTGGGAGCGGGCTTGCCCGCGATGAGGCCGGAACATTCACCCACAGCCTTCAGGTAATCAACCCTGCTCCTGCTCATACCGATCCAGCGTATCACTGGCAATCTCCCGCCCCAGCGCGATCAACTCCGGCGCCTTGTAGAACTCGAAAAACCGGCACACCCGTTTCGGCACGTTGATCAGGATATCCGGCGGATACCCGGCAATCTTGTACTGCGCCAGTGAGGTCTGCATCACCTCGAAACTCTGGTTGATCAAATCCAGCAGCGACGCCGGCCCGACGTTATCGATGATGAACGAACCGGTGGCGGATTTCGGCGCGCCTTCGCGTTCCGGGGCCGAGGCCGGTTGCTGGCTTTCCGGTTCGACGCCCTCAAGCCACGGATTGATCTCCGCCGCCTCGGCGCGCAAGGCTTCCTGTTCCAGCTTCAACAATTGTTCAGCCTGTTTACGCCGGAACGGCAACTTCGAACCCATGGATTTGATCAGACTGTCGAAGCGCGAACGGAACGCCGCCGGCCGCTCGATCACCGGCAACTTGTACTGGCGCTGATTGGTGGAGTTGAGGTTGACCGCGATGATCAGGTCGCAATGGCTCGACACCACCGGAACGATCGGCAACGGATTGAGAATGCCGCCGTCGACCAGCATGCGGTTGCCCTGCATCACCGGGGTAAACAGGCTGGGAATCGCCGCCGAGGCGCGCATGGCCTGATGCAGGCAGCCTTCCTGAAACCAGATTTCCTGCTGATTGGTCAGGTCGGCGGCGACGGCGGTGTAGGGGATGCGCAGGTCTTCGATGTTGATCTCGCCGACGATCTTGCGAATCTGCCCGAAAACCTTTTCACCGCGAATCGCGCCGAGACGGAAACTCACATCGACCAGACGCAGCACGTCGAGGTAATCAAGGCTTTCGATCCAGCGGCGGTACTCATCCAGTTTGCCGGCGGCATAGATCCCGCCGACCACCGCGCCCATCGAACAACCGGCAATGCAGGCGATGTCGTAGCCGCGTCTTTCAATTTCTTCGATAACGCCGATATGGGCATAGCCCCGGGCGCCACCGGAGCCCAGTACCAGTGCGACACGCTTTTTCATCAAACTTCCTCCGGACAAGCCTGCACAATGCACGCATCGGCCAAGCGGCTCAATCGCCAAGGTCGTTGCGCGAAGCGGTGACGTCGTTTTTCGTTCGCGGCGTACGCTTGCGCGCTATGCTCTGCGCCACGTGGTTTGACCGATCAGCGAGGCACTTTTTCACCGCTTGACCGTCTTACCTGCACGACTGTTGACCTACCTTGAGGTGTGAGTGATGAAAGCCTGGATCTGTGTACCGTTGATGGCTCTGGTTCTGGCCGGTTGCGCCGGCAAAACCGCGTACCGCGACAGCTGCGGCAGCCAACTCGACGCGGCCTGGCACGAACTGGATCTGGCCAAGGCCGAAGGCTTCGCCGGCACCGTCAGCTATTCCAAAGCGCTGTCGCTGCTGACCGCCGCCAAGACCCAGCAACAATTCGAAGGCTTCGAAGGCTGCAGCAAGAAAGCCGAGAAAGCCCGCTTCTACATTCGCGAATCCCGCGCAGGACGTTAACAGCAGCTGCAAGTTTCTAGCTGCAAGCCGCAAGCTTTGAAGCAATCACATTCAGCTTGAAGCTTGTAGCTAGAAGCTTGTAGCTGTCTACGGAGTAGACCCCATGATCGATCGCTTGGTGGCTCATGTGTTGAGCCTGGATGTGCGGCTACTGGCATGTCAGGCGCGCCTGACTGCGCGCACTGATCCCGAGGCGTTGCATGATTTGCGCACCACGGTGCGGCGCTTGCGCAGTCTGTTGCGGCCGTTGCGCGGCTTGCCGGGTGTCGAGCAACTGGAGGCGGCGGCGTCTGCGGTGGGCGAGTTGACCACACCGTGGCGTGATCGCGAAGTGCTCGCGGCGTATCTGCTCGAGCATGATCAGCCCGAGGCTGCGCAGCGGCGTCTGGCGCAAATGGCCGAGGCGTATCCGGCGCTGGCGGCGAGTGCGGAAGTGGCTTCGTTGCTGATGATTCTTGACGCCTTTCCACGATTTTTGCGCGCGTCCCAGCGTCAGGGCTTGCTCAAAGATCTGGATAAACGCATTGAAAAACGCCTGGGCAAACAATGGCAGAAACTCGACGAAGCGCTGCACGATCCCGCCCATGACCGCCATCGCCTGCGCCTGCTGATCAAACGCGTGCGCTATGGTATCGAAGCCTACCCCGAACTGGATCGCTTGCCGAAATCGGCCTACAAACGCCTGAAATCCGCGCAAGGCGCACTGGGCGACTGGCACGATTGCTGGCAATGGCTGGCGCGCGCCGAACAGGAGGCTGATCTGCAACCGTGCGTGGCCACCTGGCAGGCCGGGTTGATCAAGGCAGAGCTGAAGGCCGATCAAGTGCTGGAAAAGCTCAGCGCTACGTGTTTCAAATCCTGAAGCTTGCGCATCCCCTGTAGGAGCTGCCGAAGGCTGCGATCTTTTGATTTTGATTTGCAAACAGATCAAAAGATCGCAGCCTCGTTTCACTCGACAGCTCCTACAAGGGTTTTGCGGCGAAATCGAAAAGTGCCAAGGCCTATCTGTCAGCCCATTTGACCGGAATAGACGCTGCGCCGCCGCCCGGGGCTGGGTAAGATCCGCGCATTCCTTTCTCGTTTTCCGAGGTTGCCATGCGCTTTTGCGATCTGCTCGATGCTGTCCGCCAACAACCTGAAGTAATCATCCCCGCCGAATGGGGGCAGGGCCGCGCCAGTTTTGGCGGACTGGTGGCCGCGCTGCAATTTGAAGCCATGCGCGCCAGGGTGCCGACGGAGCGCCCGGTGCGTTCGCTGGCGATTACCTTTGTCGGCCCGGTCGAGCCGGAAGTGCCGGTGAGTTTCGAAGTCGATGTGCTGCGTGAAGGCAAAGCCGTCAGCCAGGTGTTGGGCCGCGCCATGCAGAATGGTCAGGTGGTGACGATCATTCAGGGCAGCTTCGGTGCCTCGCGGCCCTCGGAAGTCGCCGTCGAAGCCTACCCAGCGCCGATCATGAAACACTGGGACGAATGCCAGGAGCTGCCCTACATCAAAGGCGTGACCCCGGAATTCATGCGCCATCTGGCGATGCGCTGGAGCGTCGGCGGTATTCCGTTTTCCGGCACGGCATCGCGCTTGATGGGCGGCTGGGTGCGGTTGCGTGGGGATGTCAAAGAGGAGCCGGTCAACGAGGCACATCTGCTGGCACTGGTGGATGCCTGGCCGCCGGCGCTGTTGCCGTATCTGAAGAAGCCGGCGCCGGGTAGCACGCTGACCTGGACCATCGAATTCGTGCAGCCGTTACACGATTTGAGCACGCTGGACTGGTGCCAATACCTGGCCGACATCGAATACGCGGCCGACGGTTACGGCCATGTCGCCGCGAAGTTGTGGAGCGCGAAAGGGGAGTTGATTGCCATGAGTCGGCAGACCGTGACGATCTTCGCCTGACTCAATGCCGACGGTGGCGCTCACGCCAGGCGCGCCACCAGCCACCGCTGAGAAAGAACCGCGGAAAGGTCAGAAACTGCTCGACCAGCAAACGTGACACGGCATCTTTGCGATCACTGAACGGCTCGGAGGCTTGCGCCTCCAGGCCGTGGCCGTGGCGCTGCAGACCCAGCGCCGCGATGATACCGATCACGCCGATGGCGACGCTGGCCAGGCTCAGACTGAACACTCCCGACACGATCAACAGAAACGCCACGATGAACAGCGGCACGGCAATCAAGTGCAGGACCAGATTGGTCGGATGCTGATGATTGCCCGGGTAGGCGCGCCATTGCCATGCGGGAAGGTTGGGGTGACGTTTGCCCATGTTTGCTACTCCTCGATCCATGTTGAACTTCATGGTTGAAGAATAGGCCCGGGCGCGGAGCGCGGCGAATCAAGGTTGGCTATTGAAGTGATAGCCGTCATCGCAGGATTCGATGTAGATGCCTCTGACGCCTTCGCGAGCAGGCTCGCTCCCACATTGATTCTATGGCGCATGTGGGAGCGAGCCTGCTCGCGAAAGCGGATTCACAATTTCAACTGACCTATCGCCTTGTTCAGCTCCCCGGCCAACGTCGCCAGCTCATTACTGGTCGTCGCCGAATCCACCGTCTGCTGCACGGTGTTCTCGGTCACGTCACGAATACTCACCACCGCGCGATTCATCTCCTCGGCAACCTGACTCTGCTGTTCCGCCGCCACGGCAATCTGCGTGTTGCTTTCGCGCATCTGCGCCACCGCTCCGGTGATTTCCGCCAGCGCCGCGCCAGCCTCCTGCGCCTGCTGCACGCAGTCGTCGGCCTTGTACGAACTCTCCTGCATGAAATCCACCGCATCGCGGGTGCCGGCCTGCAACGCGGCGATCATGCCGGTGATCTCGTCGGTGGAAGCCTGCACGCGCTTGGCGAGATTGCGCACTTCATCGGCGACCACGGCAAAGCCGCGACCCATCTCCCCGGCGCGGGCCGCTTCGATCGCCGCATTCAGCGCGAGCAGATTGGTCTGTTCGGCAATACTGTGAATCACGCTGACCACGCCGTTGATCTTCTGGCTGTCCTCGGCCAGGCGTTGAATCATTTCTGCCGTCTGCTGCACGCCGTTGGACAACCCGGCAATCGATTGCTGCACCCGCGCCACCACCTGCTGACCGCTGCCGGCGAGGACATCGGCGGTTTTCGACAGATCGCGTGTGGCGCCGGCGTGTTGCGCGATGTGATAAACGGTGGCGGTCATTTCGTTGATCGCGGTGGCAGCCTGGTCGGTTTCGCTTTGTTGGCCGAGCATGCCGTGGCGCACGTCGTTCATGCTCGAGGCCAGCCGCGCTGCACCGTCATCCAGTTGTCGCGCGGTGCTGGCAACGGTGGTCACGACGCGTTGATAACCGGCCTGCATGGCGTTGAAGGCATTGGCCATCTGCCCGACTTCGTCCCTGCCCACCAGCGGCACGCGAGCGGAGAGGTCGCCGGTTTTTTCAACGTGCAGCATCACGTCTTTCAACGTGTTGAGCTGGCTGAGCAGAAAGCGGATCAACAGTTGCGAGGCGCCGAGCATCGCCAGCATCAGGATGAATACCGCCAGCGCATAGTTGGCGAAACGCTCGCTGAACACCTGGCTCAGGCTCGGGGCATAGGCGATGACCGCCACTTGCTCGCCGTCGGCACGGCTGAACACTTCGGCGCCGATCAACGGATTCTCGCCAAACAGCGGCATTTCATTGATGGCGTTCCAGCCGTTGCTGCCGGTGATTTCCAGCAGCGGTTGATCATTGAGACGCGGCGCTTCACTGCGCTTGAATGTCAGCACTTGGGCGGACTTGGGCAACGGTTGCCCGAGCGGCCAGGCCTTGAGCAACTGCGCCTGCGCTTGTGCGGATGCCTGCGCGGCGTGGCTGCGGGCCTGCTGTTCGAGATGTACGGCGTACAGTACGAGCAGCAGGGTGGTGACAAAGGCGACCGCGTTGACCGCCCAGAATTTGTATTTCAGCGAGATGTTGCTAAGCCAGGCACCCATGGAGGTCTTCTCTGATAGCGGAAACAGTTTTGGCAAGGTGCCATTATTGTGCCGCTATGCAGATTCGGGAGTTTTGATATGAATCAACAGATGCCGAGATCTATTGTGGGAGCGAGCCTGCTCGCGAAAGCGCTGCGTCCTTCAGCCCATTTGTAGCTGATCCACCGCCTTCGCGAGCAGGCTCGCTCCCACAGGGGAAGTGTGCAGTCAGGTGAGAATGGGAAGATTAAAAAACGCCCGGGCACACGCGGTGGTATGTGCGGCCAGCGCTTCCTCAGTCTCGCCGCGATGCAACGCCACCTCGCGCAGCACTTCGGTCAGATACGCCGGTTCGTTGCGACCGTTTTTCGGTTTCGGCCGCAACGTGCGCGGCAGCAGATATGGCGCATCGCTTTCCAGCATCAGCCGCCCCGGCTTGATCTCTTTGACCAATGGATGCAGATGCGTGCCCCGGCGTTCGTCGCAGATCCAGCCGGTGATGCCGATGTGCAGATCCAGATCGAGGTAGCTGAACAAAGCCTTTTGCTCGCCAGTGAAGCAGTGCACCACCGCCGCCGGCAGTTGATCGCGGAAGTCTTTGAGGATCTCCAGCAGCCGCTGGCTGGCATCACGCTCGTGCAGGAAGACCGGCAATTGCAGTTCGACGGCCAGCGCCAGATGTTCTTCGAGAACCTTTTCCTGTTGCGCGCGCGGGGAGAAGTCGCGGTTGAAATCCAGCCCGCATTCGCCCACCGCGACGACGCTGGATTCGTTCAACAGACTGCGCAGACGACGGGCGCTGTCAGCGTTCCAGTCGCTGGCCGAATGCGGGTGAATACCGGCGGTGGCGAACAGCCGTTGGCCACTTTCATCCAGTTGCTGGCACAGTTCCAGCGCCTGCTCGCTACCCTCGACGCTGGTGCCAGTCAGCACCAGTTGGCAGACGCCGGCGGCGTAGGCGCGGTCGAGCACGGCCTGGTGTTTGTCGGCGAAACTGGGGTTGGTCAGGTTGACGCCGATATCGATGAGTTGCATGGTGCTACCTCGGGCCGAAGGCCGGAAAGCATATCAGAGCTGTAGATTTATAAGAAAAGCCAAGAACTACAAAGACTTATGGCTGTCTGTTGAGGCCGCGGGGGACTCCGGGGTGGCGACAATGCCATCACTGTGCCAGTCTCACGCACTTTATCAGCGCGCAAAGCGCTCTGTTTTCGTCGGTGATGTCGTCTCTTTTGCGACGAATCGCCCCGTATTCTTTTCGGAGAGTGGATGCATCGTCCCTCGGTTCTGCTGCTGTTGTGTGCTGCGTTGCTGCTGCCGATGACGGCGGCCGCGCGCCTGCCCGGACCGCTGCAAGCCGTACCGGCGAGCAAGGTTCGCGACCTCTCCGAAATCCGCAGCAGCCGCGTGTTGCGGGTGTTGGTCAATCAGAGCCGCAACAGCTCCGGCGAAGTCCAGGGCCAGGCCATCGGTGTCGAGTACCACCGATTGCGCGCGTTCGAGCAATACCTCAATGGCCATGCTCGCGACGGCCAGGAAGTCACCCTCAAGATCATTCCCAAAGCCAAGGATCAATTGCTCGGCGCTTTGCAGCGCGGCGAAGGCGACATGGTCGCGCCCGGTGAATTGCTCGATCTGCCATCGGGCTATGCAGTGGCCAGCAGTGAGCCGATTGCCAGCAACGTGCCGCTGGTGCTGGTCGGCATCAAGGGCCAGCGCCGGTACACCAAGGTCGAGCAACTGTCCGGCAAGACCCTGGCCTTGCCTACCGGCAGTGCGGCGGGGGAGGTGGTCAGCCAGCTCAACCAGAAACTGGCGCTGCACAAACTGGCGCCGATCAACATCGAGTGGGTCGATCCGACGCTGGCGGTCGAAGACGTGCTGGAGATGGTCCAGGGCGGGATTTTCCACCTGACCATTGTCGAGCAACCGATTGCCGAGCGTTGGGGCAAGATCCTGCCGAAGCTGCGTCTCGATCGGCAACTGAGCCTCGGCGAGCCGGGCGAAGAACATTGGTTCGTGCGCCGCGATGCGTCGATGTTGCGCGCGAGCATCGATCGCTTCCTCACCGGTTACAAGAGACCGTCGGACGAAGACGCCGCTTTCTTGCGCATCTATCGGCGCCTTTATCAGGTGCACAATCCGCTGGCCAAGGCCGATCGCCAGCGTCTGGAAAAACTCCGTCCGACCCTGCAGAAGCATGCCGACGCGCAAAACATGGACTGGCTCAATCTGGCGGCGCTGGCGTTCAAGGAATCGCGTCTGCAGCCCAACGCCCGCAGCGGCAGCGGTCCGACCGGGCTGATGCAGATCACTCCGTCCGCCGCGCAACGGGTCGGCGTGAACAATATCCAGAATCTCGATGCGAATGTGCAGGCCGGCGCCAAGTACCTGGCGATGATCCGCCGCAAGTTCTTCAGCAGCCCGAAACTCAACGAGCGTGAGCGCATGGCGTTCACCCTCGCCGCGTACAACATCGGCCCCGAGCGCGTCCAGGGTATGCGTGCGGAAGCCCGCCGCCGTGGCCTCAATCCCAACCAGTGGTTCTTCCAGGTCGAGCGCATTGCCATGGAGCAGGTGGGGATGGGCGCCGTCAGCTATGTTAATAGCGTGAACAAGTATTATCTGGCATTCGACCGGGAGCGAGAGTCGCTCGAGCCCCGGCAGCAGAAAGTGGTCACACGGAAATAATCTAACAATTCGATTGTTATGGCGAAATTTTTGCGCTTTAAACATGAAATAAACTGATTAATATAGCGACCAACCCAAACACACAAACACTTCTGCACAACAAGGAATGCACCATGAGCTCTCTGATCAACAAGGTTCTGTTCACCCGCGCCGGTTACGGCCTGACTGTCCTGCGCATTGCTGTCGGCGTGATCTTCGCCGCCCACGGTTCGCAGAAACTCTTTGGTCTGTTCGGTGGTTACGGCTTGGCCGGCACCGCACAATGGATGGAAAGCATTGGCCTGACCCCCGGCTACCTGATGGCCTCGCTGGCTGGCGGTACCGAGTTCTTCGCCGGTCTGGCGCTGATCATCGGCCTGCTGGCACGCCCGGCGGCACTCGGTCTGGCGTTCCTCTCGCTGGTGGCGATCTTCTCGGTGCACATCGGTAACGGTCTGTTCATGGCCAACAACGGTTACGAGTTCGCTCTGGCTTTGTTGGCCGGCAGCATTGCGGTCCTGATTGAAGGCGCCGGCAAGCTCTCGGCGGATCGCGCCATCGCCGGTTGAAGGCTCTGGCTCAAGGCAAAGGCCCGCATTGCGCGGGCCTTTTTTGTTGCGGGGGATTCTTGACACTGGTCGGTCACGTTCTCTAGGATGTTGCCCATGCGCCGATTTAAACAGCTACTTGCGGGGCGCCAGGTGACTTCTACAGTTACCGTCAGAAGCCGGAACAGGGCTTCGAAATACCGCTAAAGCGCTGGTTCGGTGTTGCCTCTCACCTGCCATGCAGACTTTTGAGGCAGAGACACGACACGATGAACGCACTACGCCCTCCAGCACGTCCCGCGCCGATCACGGCACATGTCACCCAGCGCAACCCGAAAATCCTTCTTGGCGGCAAACACCAGCCGACGCTGTTGCGTTATCTCGATGGCTGGCCACGTCGCAGCGGCGGTCCTGCCGCATTCCTGATCCAGTTTGTCGATGACGGCGAGTCGCTGGCGCGTTTTGCTACGGACAGCTTCGATCTGGCGGTGATTCAGGCGCCGAGCGCAGAAGATGCGCCGGACATGATCAAGCAACTGACCCGCGTAGCGCGGCAGGGCCTGATCACTCGGCGCTGATCAGTCTTACGGGTATTCAATCGCAACGATGTAAACGAACTGCTCGCCGGTCGGCGTTTGCACCCGCACTTCCGCGTCGAGTGCCTTGCCGATCAGCGCGCGGGCCAGCGGCGAGTCGATGCTGATCAAACCCTGTTTGAGGTCCAGTTCATCGGGGCCGACAATGCGGTAGTGCGACTGCTTGCCGTCTTCGTCTTCGATGGTCACCCAGGCGCCGAAATACACCTTGTTTGGATCGCTGGGTTTTTCGCTGACTACCTTGAGCGCTTCCAGGCGTTTAGTGAGAAAACGCACGCGACTGTCGATTTCGCGCAGCATCTTCTTGCCGTAGGTGTACTCGGCGTTTTCCGAACGATCGCCCTGCGCTGCCGCTTCACTCACAGCCTGGGTGACCTGCGGGCGACGCACATGCCACAACTCATGGAATTCGGCGCGCATCCGCGCTTCACCCTCGGGGGTGATCAGCGCGGTGCCGGCGGTGCGGGGAGGGCGATAACGACTCATGGCGACTTCTTGTGATTAAGACCGCTTGAGTCTATCAACCCTCGCGCAACACTGTCAGCGGGCTCGCATTCAGAGCGCGACGCGTGCCGAACACACCGGCGCCACCAATCAGCGCGGCGCCAATCAGCGGCAGCACCAGCAGCCATGGATGCGGATGCCATGGCAGATCGAAGGCGAAGCGGTACAGCACCAGACTGACCACCTCCGAACCGATCGCCGCGAGCAGACCGCTGACCGCACCCAACAGACCGAATTCGATACGCCGCGCCTTGATCAGCAACTGCCGCTCGGCGCCCAGCGCGCGCAACAGCGCACCCTGGCGGATGCGTTCATCCAGCGTCGCTTGCAGGCCGGAGAACAGCACCGCCATCCCCGCAGCCAGAACAAACAACAACACATATTCCACCGCCAGAGTGACCTGAGCGAGGATGCTGCGCAGCTGTTCGAGCAACGCTTCGACCTGCAGGATGGTCACCGCCGGGAAGGTCCGCGACAACTCGACGATCTGCTGATCATGCCCCGGAGCCAGATAGAAACTGGTCAGGTAGGTCGCCGGCAGATCCTTCAGGGTGCCAGGCTGGAAGATCATGAAGAAGTTCGGCTGGAAGTTGTCCCAGTTGATCTCGCGCAGGCTGGTGACCTTCGCTTCGCGATTGACCCCGCCGACACTGAACACCATGTGATCGCCGAGTTTGAGTTTCAGGCTTTCGGCAACCTTGCCTTCCACCGAAACCCCCGGCACATCATCGGACGGCTGGCCGCTCCACCACGAGCCGGCGGTGAGCTTGTTGCCGGCCGGCAGATCCGCCGCCCAGGTCAGGCTCAGGTCACGCTGAATGGCGCGGTCACCGGCCGAGTCCTTGCTGACGATCTGTTGTACCGCTTCGCCATTGATGCTGATCAACCGACCCGGCACCACCGGATACAACGGCGCCGCTTGCGCGGACACCTTGATCAGGTGATCGGCGAAAGCCTGTTTGTCCGCCGGGAGAATATTCAGTGCGAAATAGTTCGGCGCGTTTTTCGGTAGCTGGTTCTGCCAGGTGTCGAGCAGTTCGCCGCGCAGCAGTGCGATCAGCGCCATCGACAGCAGGATCAGACCGAACGCCAGCGACTGCCCGGCCGCCGCCAATGGATGCCGCAACAACTGGCCAAGGCCCAGACGCCAAGGCAACGAGGCGCGGGCCAGCATGCGGCGCAGGCTTTGCAGCAGCAACAACAGCAGGCCGCCCAGCACCAGCGCGGCGACTACGCCACCGCCAAGCAGGGCGAAGGTCAGCAGCAGATCCAGACTCAGACGCCACATGATCAGGCCCAGCGCACCCAACGCCGCGCCGTACACTATCCATGTGCTCGAGGGGATCGGCAGCATGTCGCGGCGCAACACCCGCAGCGGCGGCACGCGACCCAGTGCAGCCAAAGGCGGCAAGGCAAAACCGGCCAGCGCCACCAGCCCGGTGCCAATCCCGGCCATCGCCGGAAACAGGCCGCCCGGCGGTACGTCACTTGGCAGCAAATCATGCAGCAACGCGAACAGACCCAGTTGTGCCAGCCAGCCGAGCAGGGCGCCGCTTATGGCGGCAATCAGGCCGAGCACGGTCAGTTGCAGGCTGAACAGCACCATGGTTTCCCGGCGTGACAAGCCGAGGCAGCGCAGCAAGGCACTGGCGTCGAAACGGCGACTGGCGAAACGATTGGCCGACAGCGCCACGGCCACGCCAGCCAACAACACCGCGACCAGACTGGCCATGTTCAGATAGCGCTCGGCCTTGCCCAGCGCACCGCCAATCTGCCGGTTACCGTCACGGGCATCCTGGATTCGCTGGTTTGCAGCGAGGCCCGGTTTGATCAGCTCGCGATAAGTTTCCAGCGCCTGCGGTTCGCCGCGCCACAGTTCGCGATAACTCACCCGGCTGCCCGGTTGCACCACGCCGGTGGCGGCGAGGTCCTCAAGATTGATCAACACCCGTGGCGTCAGGCTGTAGAAGTTGCCGGCGCGATCCGGCTCGTAGGTCAGCACGCGGGTCAGCTTGAGCGTCTTCATGCCGACGTCGATGCTGTCGCCGATCTTCAGATCCAGCGCGGTCAACAGACGTGCCTCGACCCAGGCTTCACCGGGTTGCGGTTCGCCGCCGACTTCTTCCTGGGCGAATGGTGCGGGCGCGCTTTTCAGCTCGCCGCGCAGAGGATACGCGCGGTCGACGGCTTTGATGCTGGATAACTGAATGCCATTGTCGGTGGCGATGACGCTGGAGAACTCCACCACTTGCGCATGATTCAGGCGCAGTTCGGTGCCGCTGCGGATTTGCTCCTCGCGGGCCGGCGAGCTGCCTTCAAGGACCAGATCGGCACCGAGAAACTCGGTAGCGCGCAGCATCATTGCGCCATTGAGGCGGGCGCCGAAGTAGCCGATCGCGGTGCTCGCCGCGACGGCCACCACCAGCGCGAAGAACAACACGCGCAATTCTCCGGCGCGGGCATCGCGCATGAGCTGGCGCAGGGCAAGGCTGAACAGACGCAACAGCGGCAGACGTGCCATCAAGGCTCCAGAGGGGCGACCAGCAGCCCGGCTTCAAGACGGATCAGGCGCCGGCAGCGATGGGCCAGGCGTTCGTCGTGAGTCACCAGCACCAGGGTGGTGCCGCGTTCCTTGTTCAATTCGAACAGCAAGTCGCTGATGCGCTCGCCGGTGTGGCTGTCGAGGTTGCCGGTCGGCTCGTCAGCGAACAGCACGTCCGGTTCGGCAGCGAAGGCGCGGGCGATGGCCACGCGTTGCTGTTCACCACCGGAGAGCTGGCGCGGCGAGTGGGTCAGGCGCTGGCCGAGGCCGACGCGCTGAAGCAATTGCGTGGCGCGCTCGCGGGCATCTTTGCGGCCGTCGAGTTCAAGCGGCAGCATGACGTTTTCCAGCGCATTGAGGCTGTCGAGCAACTGGAACGACTGGAAGACAAAACCGACGTGCTCGGCGCGGATTCGCGCGCGTTGGTCTTCGTCGAGATTGCTCAGGCCCTGGCCGGCGAGGGTGACTTCGCCGCTGCTCGGCAGGTCGAGGCCGGCAAGCAGGCCGAGGAGGGTGGATTTGCCGGAACCGGACGCGCCGACGATGGCCAGGCTGTCGCCCTTGTTCAGTTCCAGGCTGAGTTCGTGCAGGATAGTCAGTTCACCTTCCGCGCTAGGGACCACTTTGCTGAGGTTCTTCGCGGTGAGAATGCTTGCGCCCATGGAGAATCCGATGCGTGTATGGTTTTTGAGTGCTGGCCTGGCCTTGATGTGCATGGCCCAGAACGCAGCGGCGGGTACTGTCCTGATCGTTGGCGATAGTATCAGCGCCGGTTTCGGCCTGGATACCCGTCTGGGGTGGGTCTCGCTGCTCGAGCAGCGGCTCAAACAGGAGGGTTTCGACGATAAAGTGGTCAACGCCTCGATCAGTGGCGACACCAGTGCCGGAGGCCTGGCGCGGCTGCCGGCGCTGCTTGCAGAGCATAAGCCTGAGCTGGTAATCCTCGAGTTGGGTGGCAACGACGGCCTGCGCGGGATGCCGCCAACGCAATTGCAACAAAATCTTGCTTCGATGATCGACAGCTCGCGGCAGAGCGGCGCGAAAGTGCTGCTGCTCGGCATGCAGTTGCCACCCAATTATGGCAAGCGCTACACCGATTCGTTCGCTGAGGTTTACGGCAAGCTCGCCGTAGAGAAAAACATCCCGTTGGTGCCGTTTTTTCTCGAAGGTGTCGGTGGTCATCCGGACCTGATGCAGGCCGACGGTCTGCACCCGGCGGCGGGGGCTCAGGGCAAGTTGCTGGAAAATGTCTGGCCGACGCTAAAACCGCTGTTATGAGGCTTTTCTAGAGGCAGGCTTTCGGCTAATGTGGCGCCCCCTAATTTGGAGCCCCCGATGCCGCGTCCTGCCTGGTCCCTGTTTGCCTACCAACTGATCGAGCCTGACGAGCAGCTGGATCTGTTCGCCTGCCAGGAAGTGCGGGTGCATCTGGTGACGCGTCAGCTGGAACTCGGTGGCTCGGCTGATCGCACGCTGTGCGGCACTCTGCTGCCGGCGCAACCGCGCTGGTCGAATGTTGATCGCCGGGTGTTCCAGGATCAGCGTCTGTGCTCGCTGTGCCGGGCGATTCTCGAATCGCAGAAGCGCGGTACGTCGCCGATCTGGCCCGAGCTTCGATTCGAACTTTAAGATCAAAAGATCGCAGCCTCGTTGCACTCGTCAGCTCCTACAGGGAATGCGTTGCAAATGTAGGAGCTGACGAGTGCAACGAGGCTGCGATCTTTCAGGGCGCGACACGGTCTATCGGGGTGTCTCCCGAATCCCCAAGCCGCGGTGTACAATCGCGCCCTTATACCCTTGATGATCATGCGAAGGATTTTCCGGATGTTGCCGCGCTTTCCTGCCGTCACCCGCTGCCTGTCACTTGCCGCCCTGTGTGTGGCCGGCCCCGTTGCTGCATTGGAGCTTCCCCTGCCACCACCCGGCGAAGACATCGTCGGCCAGGTGCAGGTGATCAAAGCCAAGTACGAAGACACCTTCGCCGACCTGGGCACCACCTACGATCTGGGTTATTCGGAAATGGTTGCGGCCAACCCGGGCATCGATGCCTGGCTGCCGGGCGCCGGTACCGAGATCGTCCTGCCGACGCGCTTCATCCTGCCGCCTGGCCCGCGTGAAGGCATCGTCATCAACCTCGCCGAATACCGCCTCTATTACTATCCGAAAGGCCGTGACGTGGTGTACACCTTCCCGCTGGGTATCGGCCGTGAAGGCTGGGGCTCGCCGATCGCGCACACCTCGATCATCGCCAAGACACCGAACCCGACGTGGACGCCTCCGGCTTCGATCAAGGCCGAACACGCCGCTGACGGTGATCCGCTGCCCAATGTGGTGCCGGCCGGTCCTGATAACCCGCTGGGTCCGTTCAAGTTCACCCTCGGCACGCCGGGCTACCTGATCCACGGTTCGAACAAGAAGTTCGGCATCGGCATGCGCACCAGCCACGGCTGCTTCCGCATGTTCAACAACAACGTGCTGGAGATGGCCGGCATGGTCCCGGTCGGCACCTCGGTGCGCATCATCAACGACCCGTACAAGTTCGGTCGCAGTGGCGGCAAGGTCTATCTGGAAGCGCACACGCCGCTCGACGACAAGGGCAACCCGTCGGTGGTCGACAAGCACACGGCGGTAATCAACGCGATGCTCAAGCGTGAAGACATCACCAGCAACCTGCGCATGAACTGGGATGTGGTGCGTGATGTGGTCGCCGCCGAAGACGGCCTGCCGGTAGAGATCGCCGTGCCGAATACCTCGGCGCCAATGGTGAGCAGTGCACCGATCGACCTGCAGCAATAAGCTCTGATTGAAAACCCGCCGATGCGAGCAGCGTCGGCGGGTTTTTTATTGCACGGAGAAAAGCACCGGGCACAAAAAAGCCGACCCGGAAAACCGGATCGGCTCGATAACAATCCCGAGGGATTATTACTTGCGGCTAGCTTTTTCCAGCATGCGCAGAGCACGCTCGTTAGCTTCGTCAGCAGTCTGTTGTGCTTTTTGAGCAGCAGCCAGAGCTTCATCAGCTTTACGGTAAGCTTCGTCTGCACGAGCCTGGGAGCGAGCAGCTGCGTCTTCAGTAGCGGTCAGACGTGCTTCGGTTTCTTTCGATGCGCTGCTGCAACCGGTAGCCAGAACTGCGGCCAGAGCCAGAGCAGAGAATTTCAGAACGTTGTTCATCGTGTTCCCCTTCAAGGACTTTCAAATTAAGTGGCTGTCTCCTCACGATTGAGGAAATAGCCGGCGTACATACTACCCATTACTTGTAGTAAGTAAACTGACGTAGCGCAAGAAGCAAAAAAAATTGTAGGCGTTGATTCTTTTTCGAGCAACTTTTAACTGCGCTGTATAAAAAATATCCAGCTGCAAGCCCCGGCGTGAGCGACTCAAACGGGAAAAGTTCCCGCGCTCGCGCGCTGTTTTTGCGACTTCGGCTAAAGTCTTTCTAAATGAATTCGTCCACACTTTTGTTCAGGTTCTGCGAAGCGCTTCGCGTATCTTTGTTGATGTACAGGTGACTTTAAAAAAGGTCGCACGTCTTAAGTCTCAACATTCCGGCAATGTTCAGGCAAACGGCACGCAAAGATTGTCTTGCGGCCGAACCTGCGACCATCGATGCCAATGCACGCAAACCATCCGATGACGAGCGTACCTTGAGCATTTTCGCCAATGGTGCCTACTATTCAGCAGGTGTCAGATTGCGCGAGATCGGTGTGGCTCTTCTCAGTGTCCATCAGGCACGGGGTGGCGTAGATGTTCCTTCGCCGGAAAAACATCGGTAAGGTAGGGGTCACAATTCAAGACCCGCGAGGAGTAGTGATGAGCGAGGCGTTGTCCATCCACCATGACCAGGCTGGTCATCAATTCGAGACCACTGTGGACGGTCATCGTGCTTACCTGACCTACATGGATCTGGGCAAGCAGACCCTGGATATCTATCGTACCTTCGTGCCCAACGCCCTGCGCGGCCGTGGCATTGCCGCAGCGCTGACTGAACGCGCGCTGCAATACGCCGAAGAAATGGGCTACACGGTGATCCCGTCATGCTCCTACGTCGAGCGCTACATGGAACGCCATCAGCGCCGCGCTGCGAAGATCTGAATCGCACACACAAAAACGCCGGACAATGTCCGGCGTTTTTTTATGCCCGCAAAACGCAGCTTACGTGCGCTGGCGTTTCGGCAATACGTCCTTGAGCTTGGCGTGCATGCTGCGCAAGGTGTTTTCGGTGGCGGACCAATCGATGCAGGCATCGGTGATCGACACGCCGTATTGCAGGTCGGCGAGATCCTTTGGAATCGCCTGGCAGCCCCAGTTCAGGTGGCTTTCAACCATCAGGCCGATGATCGACTGGTTGCCTTCAAGAATCTGGTTGGCGACGTTCTCCATCACCAGCGGTTGCAGGGCCGGGTCCTTGTTGGAGTTGGCGTGGCTGCAGTCGACCATGATGTTCGGCTTGATCTTCGCCTTGTTCAGCGCCTGCTCGCACAGGGCTACGCTGACCGAATCATAGTTCGGCTTGCCATTACCGCCGCGCAGCACCACGTGACCGTAGGCGTTGCCTTTGGTGGTGACGATCGACACGCCACCTTCCTGGTTGATGCCGAGGAAACGGTGCGGGCTGGACACCGACTGCAAGGCGTTGATCGCCACGGTCAGGCCGCCATCGGTGCCGTTCTTGAAGCCGACGGCCGAGGACAGGCCGGAAGCCATTTCGCGGTGAGTCTGCGATTCGGTGGTACGCGCGCCGATGGCCGACCAGCTGATCAGATCCTGCAGATACTGCGGGGAGATCGGGTCGAGGGCTTCGGTCGCGGTCGGCAGGCCTTTCTCGGCCAGGTCGAGCAGCAACTGACGACCGATGTGCAGACCGTCCTGGATCTTGAAAGAGTCGTCCAGATACGGATCGTTGATCAGACCTTTCCAGCCGACAGTGGTACGCGGCTTCTCGAAATACACACGCATGACCAGATACAGGGTGTCGGAGACTTCCTCGGCGAGTACCTTGAGGCGATCGGCGTATTCGTGGGCAGCCTTGATGTCGTGAATCGAGCACGGGCCGATCACGACGAACAGACGGTGGTCGGTGCCATCGAGAATGTTGCGAATGACTTCGCGGCCCTTGGTGACGGTGCGCAGGGCGGCGTCGCTCAGGGGGATATCACGCTTGAGCTGATCGGGAGTGATCAGGGTCTCGTTAGAGGCGACGTTTAGGTCGTTGATCGGTAAATCAGCCATCGTTTACTCGTCAGGTCACGGGTGCCGGCCGCCAGCGATCCCCGCGCGGCGGAGCACAGCAGATTTAGCGCGTCGGGGGAGCCGAACCTTAGCGCGTCAGAGGCGGCTCGACAATGGGCAAACTGTGCTTTAGTCCAGCGCTGGCTGCGCGAAAGCCTTGCGCAAGTTGTCGTGGGAGAACTCTTCGGCGTGCTCCTCGACCCATTGCAGGGCCAGCGCCTGACTATCCTGCAGGTCATCGTGGCTGTCCTGCATGCGCGAATAGCGTTCGATCTGACACACCTGCTCACCCATTCGCGCGCTGAACAGGGTCTGTTCGTCAGTGAAGGCGATGCCCACCAGATAGCCTTTTTTACGGCGCAGACACCAGGCCACGTAGCCCGGGCAACAGAAGTCGGCATTCAGCGTCGGCATGCGTACTTGCAGTGCAGTGCCGTGGCGCCAGGCGCGGTGGTAATTGCAAGCGATGCCGCCGAGGCTGATAGTGTGCAGCTGTTGTCTGGAAATGCATTCAGGCTTGAGTAACGTCAATTCAACCGGCACTTCGTCCGGATGAGGAATGAAACGTCCCATGAGCACAGACTCCCTGTGTCGGCCATCTGACATTGTTTCCCCCAGTATAGTGGTCGAATCCGAGCTGACCGACTTCGACGCCGACCAGCGGCTGCTGGCGATGCGCGGGGTTTCTCTGGTGATCTTCACCAGCGTCGGCTGTGCCAGTTGTCGTTATGCCCGCGAGGTGTTGCCGGGATTGCCGCTGGCTATCGATCGGCTGTGCTGGATTGACGCCGGCGACAATGGCGGGCTGGTCGAGCGTTATCAGGTGTTTCATTTGCCGGCGCTGTTTGTGGTGCGCGACGGCGAGTTCTTTGGCGCAGTGCACACACGTCTGACGGTTGATCAACTCAACCAGGCGGTGGCGCAATCGCTGAGTCGAATTGCAGAGGAGTTGCCATGAGCGAGACAGTCAGCAAGCCGGTGGTGGGGATTATCGGCACCGGTGCAATCGGCGGGTTCTACGGGGTGATGCTGGCGCGTGCCGGTTTCGACGTGCACTTTTTGTTGCGCAGCGAATTCTCGGCGGTGGCTGAGCGCGGTTTGCAGATCAACAGTGCGGTGCACGGGCCGTTGACGCTGCATCCGGCCAATGCCTATTCCGCTGCCGAAGACATGCCGCCCTGTGACTGGCTGCTGGTCGGCACCAAGACCACCAGCAACGCCGATCTGGCCCCGGCGATCATTCAAGCCGCTAAACCCGATGCAAAAGTGCTGTTGCTGCAAAACGGTCTGGATGTCGAAGACAGCCTGCGGCCGCTGTTGCCGGATTCGCTGCATCTGCTCGGTGGTCTGTGCCTGATCTGCGTGCACCGCGAGGGGCCGGGGCAGATTACCCATCAGGCCCTTGGCGCGGTGAATGTCGGTTATCACAGCGGCTCGGCCATTGATGAAGTAGCGCGCATGGCGATCGTCGAAGAGGGAGCCGGACTGTTCCGTGCCGCCGGCATCGACTCGCAGGCGATGGCCAACCTGCATCAGGCGCGCTGGCAGAAACTGGTGTGGAATATTCCCTATAACGGCCTTTCGGTGTTGCTCGGCGCGGGAACCGAAGCGCTGATGGCTGATGCTGACAGCCGCGTGTCGATTCAGGCACTGATGGCGGAAGTGGTGCTGGGCGCCAAGGCCTGTGGATACGAGATCCCGCCCGGTTACGCCGAGTACCTGTTCACCATGACCGAGAAAATGCCCGATTACTGGCCGAGCATGTACCACGACTTTGCACACAAACGCCCGCTGGAGCTGGAGGCGATTTACGCCCGGCCACTGGCGGCGGCGAACGCGGCGGGCTGCGAGTTGCCGCGCATCGAGGCGCTGTATCGCCATTTGGGTTTTATCGACCGACGCAATACCTGAGTCGGTTGTTCTGGGGGAAGGCATGGCCAATAACATCGATGACAAACTGGTGCTGGCGATTTCCTCGCGCGCCTTGTTCGACCTGAGCGAAAGCCACAAGGTCTACCTGTCGAGCGGCGTCGAAGCCTATCGGCAATATCAGATCGAGCACGAAGACGAAATCCTCGCGCCGGGCGATGCGTTCCCGCTGGTGGAAAAACTCCTGAGTCTGAACAGCCGCCTCGGTCGCGCGCGGGTCGAGGTGATTCTGGTTTCCCGTAACAGCGCCGACACCGGGCTGCGCGTGTTCAATTCGATTCATCATTACGGCCTGGCGATTTCTCGTGCGGCGTTCGTCGGTGGGCGCAGTCCGTACCCTTATCTGAAAGCGTTTGGCTGCGACCTGTTTCTCTCGACTCACGCCGAAGACGTGCGTGCCGCGCTGGACGCCGGGTTCGCCGCCGCCACGATTCTGTCCGGTGGCGCGAGCCGTGCGGCCAGTGATGAATTGCGTATCGCCTTCGACGGTGACGCGGTGATCTTCTCGGACGAGTCCGAGCGCGTTTATCAGTCCGGCGGCCTGGAAGCGTTTCAGGCCAAGGAACGCGAATCGGCACGCGAGCCTTTGCGCGGTGGGCCGTTCAAGGGCTTTCTGGCAGCGCTCAATCTGTTGCAGCGCGAGTTTCCCGATGACGATTGCCCGATCCGCACCGCGCTGGTGACTGCGCGTTCGGCGCCGGCCCATGAGCGAGTGATTCGCACCTTGCGGGAATGGGATATCCGCCTCGATGAATCGCTGTTTCTCGGTGGCCTGACCAAATCGGCGTTCCTCGAAGCCTTCGCCGCTGACGTGTTCTTCGATGACCAGACCGGTCATTGCGAGCTGGCTCGCGAAGTGGTCGCCACCGGCCACGTGCCCCATGGCATCAGCAACGAACCGCCGATCTAGAGCCTTTTCATTCAGGACGTTGCGTCGCACGTCGTACTCGCCAAGGCACTGCTAAGCTGAATCAATCTCCGCCATCGTTGGCTCGCGAGGAGGTCCCATGATTCGCTCAATGCTGTATGCCACCGACCTCGGTCTGTACGCACCGTTCGTGATGCAGCATGCCCTGGCCTTGGCGCGCACCTTCAATGCCGATTTGTATGTAGTACACGCGGTGGAACCCATGGGCCTGTTTGCCGAGTCGGTGCTGCAAAGCTATCTCGACGAACAGGCATTGAACGAATTCCATAGTCAGGGTCTGAAAACAGTCATTGCCAATATCGAACAACGGGTGCTCGACAGCTTTCGTGAAGAACTGGGGGACGACGGCGAACAGGATCTGCAGCGCATTCGGGCGGTGCGCGTGCTGCAGGGTGATCCGTCGCAGGTGATTCTCGACCAGGTGCACAAGCTCTCGGTCGATCTGCTGATCGTCGGCAGTCACAGCCATGGCGTCGGCGCGGAAACGCCGTTGGGGCGCACGGCGGCGCGGGTCCTGCAGCTGGCCAAGGTGCCGGTCTATCTGGTGCCGCTGATGGAGCGCCGGCGGCGGGAGGATCGTTGAAGCAGGAATAATGGCGTTTTGATAAAAAAGTTCTAGATTTATTCTTCGAACCATTAATATAGTTATATACCGTCGCTGATGCCCGTGGCGTCTACCTGCTTTGAGGGATTGATATGAAGCTTCAACAACTGCGCTACATCTGGGAAGTGGCGCACCACGACCTCAACGTTTCCGCTACCGCTCAAAGCCTGTACACCTCGCAACCGGGCATCAGTAAGCAGATCCGCCTGCTGGAAGACGAGCTGGGCGTCGAAGTCTTCGCCCGCAGCGGCAAGCACCTGACCCGCGTCACCCCGGCCGGCGAGCGCATCATCACCACCGCCGGCGAGATTCTGCGCAAAGTCGAAAGCATCAAGCAGATTGCCCAGGAATTCTCCAACGAGAAAAAGGGCACGCTATCGATCGCCACCACCCACACCCAGGCGCGTTATGCGCTGCCGCCGGTGATCAGCAATTTCATCAAGCAATACCCGGACGTGGCCCTGCACATGCATCAGGGCTCGCCGATGCAGATCGCCGAAATGGCCGCTGACGGCACCGTCGATTTTGCCATTGCCACTGAAGCGCTGGAGCTGTTCGGCGATCTGGTGATGATGCCGTGCTACCGCTGGAACCGCTGCGTGGTCGTACCCCATGGCCACCCGCTGACCAAGCTGCCGAAGCTGACCCTCGAAGCGCTGGCCGAATACCCGATTGTTACTTACGTGTTCGGTTTCACCGGCCGTTCCAAGCTCGATGAAGCCTTCAGCCATCGTGGCCTGACGCCGAAAGTGGTGTTCACCGCTGCTGACGCCGACGTGATCAAAACCTACGTGCGTCTGGGTCTGGGCGTGGGCATCGTGGCTAAAATGGCCGTCGATACCAAACTCGATAACGACCTGGTGGTGCTGGATGCCAGCGAGCTGTTCGAATCGAGCATCACCAAGATCGGTTTCCGTCGCGGCACTTTCCTGCGTGGCTTCATGTGCGACTTCATCGAGAAATTCGCCCCGCACCTGACCCGCGAAGTCATGGCCAAGGCCATTCAGTGCCACAACAAGCAAGAGCTGGAAGAACTGTTCGACGGCGTCGAACTGCCCGTTCACTAAGCACCCGCTTCAGAGCACCTCGGTGACAGCAAATTGTTGCCGGGTGCCCGCCACCAGAATCTCCACCTCATCGCCCGCGAACTTGCCCAGCAGACTTTTGCCCAGCGGCGAGCGTGGGGTGATGACGGTGATCGGCTGACCCACCACGTCGACTTTCAACCCCGCCGCATCGGGCGCTAGAAACAGCCATTGCTCGCGACCCTTTTCGTCCTCCAGGCCGAGCAGGGCGCCGACTTCGATGCCGCGGTTTTCGTCGTAGGCACGCAACGTCAGGTTCTGGCACAGCGCTAATGACTGACGAATCTCCTCAACCCGTTTCGCCTGACCCGCCGCCAGATATGACGCTTCCAGCCCCAGCGTGTCGTACTTGTTTTCGGCGATGTTTTCTTCGTGGGTCGCGGTTTCGTAAGCGGTTTGCGCAGCGCGTTCGGCGATGTCGAGGTCGATGCGCAGCTTGTCGAGAATCAACTGGTGGACGCTGTGTTTGTTCATGATCAATCGCAGAATTGCAAAACGTTGGCGCGGCTCTTTTCGGTCGGCGCGGTCTGGTCCTGCTGCAGCCAGAACTGGCATTTCGGATTGGACGCATTACGCGAATTGGCGCGCGCCTGATCCAGTCGGGCCTGCTGTTCATTCTTGCGCAGGTTTTCTTCGTACTGTTGGAACAGCGGCGTTGGCGGCGGTGCGACGTCCGGCTGTGGCTCGACTGCAACTGGCGGATTGGCCAATTGCTGCACCGCTTGAGCCAGCGGGGCCAATTGCTCGGGAAAGATGAAGCGCGATAGCAGCCAGCAGGTCAGCGCAATCGCCAGGAACCCCAGCCACAGGCCCAGCGCAATGCTGCCGGTCAGATGCAGCGCGCTAAGCTGAACAGGCAAGGGACGACGCGGATTCGGACGGTAGGGCATGGCGGCCTCCTGGCGGATGGTTGCGGGCAAGTGGCGATTGTCGCACGAAGATTAATCGCCGTCGGCTCTTCTGCGCGAGCGCATTTATGCGGACAATCGAGGTCTTTTGCCAACGGGAGAACGGCATGCCTGAAGCGAAACCCCGCTGGGACATTTTCTGCACCGTGGTCGATAACTTCGGTGACATCGGCGTGACCTGGCGCCTGGCCCGGCAACTGGTGGCCGAACATGCCTTGCCGGTGCGTCTGTGGGTGGATGATCTGCGCGCGTTCGAGCGCCTCTGTCCTGAGATCGATGTCGATCTCGCGCAGCAATGGCAGCAGGGCGTCGAGGTGCGTCAGTGGCCGAGCGAATGGCCGCACGCCGAGGCGGCCGACGTAGTCATCGCCGCCTTCGCCTGTCAGTTGCCCACTGATTACATGGACAGCATGGCTGCGCGGGAAACGCGGCCGCTGTGGCTCAACCTCGATTATCTCAGCGCCGAAGACTGGGTCACCGGCTGCCATGGCTTGCCGTCGGTGAAATACAAATCGGTGCAGAAGTTCTTCTTCTTTCCGGGCTTCAAGCCGGGCACCGGTGGCCTGCTGCGCGAATGCGGACTGCTCGAACAGCGTCGGCAGTTTCAGCAGGATCGGCCGGCTCAGCAACATTTCCTGCAAGACCTGGGTATTGATCCCGCGCCCGATGCGCAACTGATCTCGCTGTTTGCTTATGAAAATGCCGGGTTGGCCAGTTGGCTGGATGTGCTGGCGGCCGACGCACAGGCGACTCACCTGCTGGTGCCGGAAGGGCGGATTCTCGGCGATGTGGCGCGCTGGCTGGGCGTGGAAACCCTGACGGTCGGCGCGATTCATGTGCGCGAGTCCCTGACCGTGCAAGTGCTGCCGTTCGTCCGTCAGGATCAATACGACCACCTGCTCTGGTGTTGCGATTTCAACGCGGTGCGCGGTGAAGACTCATTCGTGCGCGCGCAATGGGCGGGGCGGCCGATGCTCTGGCACATCTATCAGCAGGACGATGACATCCATCTGGACAAGCTCGACGCTTTCCTCGCGCTCTACACTCACGGCCTTTCGCCCGCTGCGGCGCAGGCGATGAACGGTCTGTGGCGAGCGTGGAGCGCCGGGCAACCGATCGGCGAGCACTGGCTGGCGGTGCGAAATCATTGGCCGGAACTCGAGGAAAATGCCGAGGCATGGTGCCTGGAACAGGCCTTGCAGGCGGATCTTGCCACGGCGCTGGTACAGTTTTATGTAAATTGGATATGATACGCGGCCTAGATTTTTGTAAATCCCATCCAAATTCGGATATTCGCAATGAAAACTGGTAAAGAACTCAAACCCGGTACCGTGATCCGTATCGACAACGATCCTTGGCTGGTTCAGAAAGCTGAATTCACCAAGTCGGGCCGTAACAGCGCGATCATGAAGACCAAGCTGAAGAACCTGCTGACCGGTTACAAGACCGAAACCGTTTACGGTGCGGACGACAAACTGGACGACGTGATCCTGGATCGTAAAGAAGCCACCCTGTCGTTCATCAGCGGTGACACTTACACGTTCATGGACACCACTGACTACACCATGTACGAGCTGAACGCCGAAGACATCGAAAGCGTTCTGCCTTTCGTTGAAGAAGGCATGACCGACGTTTGCGAAGCCGTGTTCTTCGAAGAGCGTCTGGTTTCCGTAGAGCTGCCGACCACCATCGTGCGTCAGGTTGACTACACCGAAGGCTCCGCTCGCGGTGACACTTCCGGCAAGGTGATGAAGCCTGCCAAACTGAAGAACGGTACCGAGCTGTCGGTTGCCGACTTCATCGAAATCGGCGACATGATCGAGATCGATACCCGCGAAGGCGGTTCCTACAAAGGCCGTGCGAAATAAGCACTGCTTTTTGCGGAAAGAAAAAACCCGACCATTGAGTCGGGTTTTTTTGTGCCTGCGCTTTGAGTTTCACACCTGTCCCATGTGGGAGCGAGCCTGCTCGCGAATGCGGTGTGTCATTCAATGAAGCGCTGTCTGACGGGACGCTTTCGCGAGCAGGCTCGCTCCCACAATGGGACTGTGGTTACTTCAAGTGTTGCTTCAGTTCTTCAGACGCCTGCAACATCGCCGAACGCACCGCAGGCACTTGGCTGACCACGTTGAGCAAACCGTAATCGTGGATCATGCCGTTGAACCGCACCGACGTTACCGGTACTCCGGCCTCATCGAGTTTGCGCGCATAGGCTTCGCCTTCGTCACGCAGCACGTCGGCGCTGGCAGTCTGCACCAGTGCAGGTGGCAGGCCTTTGAGCTGTGCGGTAGTAGCGCGCAGCGGTGAAGCGTAGATCTCGTTGCGCTGTTTGGCGTCGGTGGTGTAGTTGTCCCAGAACCACTTCATCATGTTGCGGGTGAGGAAGTGTCCTTCGGCGTACTGGTTGTACGAACCGGTGTCGAAGTTGGCATCGGTCACCGGCCACAGCAGTACCTGGAATTTGATCGCCGGGGTGCCCTTGTCCTTGGCCATCAGTGCAACCACTGCGGCCATGTTGCCGCCGACGCTGTTGCCGGCCACGGCCAGGCGCTTGCCATCGACGTTGATCTCTTTGCCGTGTTCCGCCACCCATTTGGTCGCAGCGTAGGCCTGGTTGATCGCCACCGGGTAATGCGCTTCCGGCGAAGGGGTGTAGTTGACGAAAACCGCCGCCGCCCCCGAACCGACCACCAGATCGCGCACCAGACGTTCGTGAGTCGGGAAGTCCCCCAGCACCCAGCCGCCGCCGTGGAAGAACATGAACACCGGCAGCTCACCCTTGACCCCGGCCGGCCGGACGATGGTCAGGCTCAGCGGTTGACCATCGACCTGCACCGTTTTCTCGCTGACATCGGCTTTGGGCAACGTCAACTTGACCCCGGACTGCGCGCCGACCAGCACGGCGCGGGCATCCTTGGGCGACAGCTGCTCGATCGGCTTGCCGCTGCCTGAGTTCAGCGCATCGAGAAATGCCTGGGTGTTGTGTTCGACATCACCGGCGAAAGCGCTGTGTACCGACAGGGCGAGAAGGGTACCGGTCAAGACTTTGCTGAAAGTGTTCATGTTCATTTTTCCTTGTTCGGGCCGGGGGCTTGAGTGATTACACAGTCACGTGCAGACGGACATCGACGTTGCCACGGGTGGCGTTGGAGTACGGGCAGACCTGGTGAGCGGCGTCGACCAGCGACTGCGCATCGGCTTGTTCCAGGCCTGGCAGACTGATGTGCAAATCGATGTCCAGACCGAAACCGCCAGGGATCTGGCCGATGCCGACGTGCGCGGTAATCGACGCGTCGTCAGGAATCTTGCGCTTGGTCTGGCTGGCGACGAACTTCAGCGCGCCGATGAAGCAGGCCGAGTAACCGGCAGCGAACAGTTGCTCAGGGTTGGTCGCCGCGCCGCCAGCACCGCCGAGTTCTTTCGGGGTGGCCAGTTTGACGTCCAGTACGTTGTCGCTGGAGATCGCACGACCGTCACGGCCGCCAGTGGAAGTTGCGATTGCGGTGTAGAGAGTTTGCATGGTGTGAGCCTCATGGGTTGTGGTTTTGTGCGCTAATTGTTTGCGCGCTAAGTAGGTGTGAAGAGAATGTATAGCGCTAATGTTTAGTGCGCAAGATAAATTTTTAATAAAAATCGCGTTTTGCTCAAGGGCATAGCGTGGAAGGGGCGGGTAAGGCCTGATTTAGAGCGCTTGACGAGGGAATTCAGGCGGGACAAATATTTTTGTTGGCGCTGAAATCAGTGTGGGAGCGAGCCTGCTCGCGAAGGCGTCGTGTCAGCCGAGACACGTTTTGACTGATCAATTGCCTTCGCGAGCAGGCTCGCTCCCACAGGGGGATGTAGCGGGGCTTAATTCAGGCTGTCTTGCAGATGTCCGCGCAGCGCTTGCAGCTCGCCCTGCAATTTCTGCAGACGTTCAAGGGTGAAGCCACTGGCGCCGAGAATGCACTGTGGCACGGTCTGCGCCTTGTCGCGCAAGGCTCGGCCCGCTGCGGTCAGTTCGACAATCACCACCCGCTCATCTTCGCGACTGCGGGTGCGGCTGAGCAGGCCTTCGGCTTCCAGGCGTTTGAGCAATGGCGTCAGCGATCCCGGATCGGTCAGCAGGCGTGCGCTGATTTCTCCGACAGTCAGACCGTCCTTCTCCCACAGCACCATCATCGCCAGATATTGCGGATAGGTCAGGCCCAGCGCCTGCAACAGCGGCTTGTAGACCTTGGTCATCATCAGCGAGGTCGAGTGCAGGGCGAAGCACGCCTGATTGTCGAGCAGAAGGTCGTCGCAGTTGTCGCGTTCGGAAGTCATGTCAAAGCCTTGATCGTTGATCGTTTTTTAATCTAGCGCTCGAATCTTTAAGGCGCCAGATAAATATGTCCGGCCTCAGTGCCGGGCGAATTGCCGTTGCAACGCCAGATCCCACGGCGGCACCGGACTGAAGCGGGTTTTCAGATATTCCAGCAATAACCGACTGCGCGAATGGACCTGCTGTTCCATGCGCAGCGCGTAAATGCCGGTGGACTCCGGCGGAGGCAGGCCATTTTCGCAGAACAGTGGCACCAGTTCGCCACGCAGCAGGTATTCGCTGGCCAGCCAGGTCGGCAAGTGTGCGACGCCCAGACCCGCCGCCGCGCCACACGCCAGAGCTTCGGCATTGTTGGCGCTCAGACGTACGCGCGATGGCCGGTGCAATTGCATTTGCCCGTCCACTTCGAATTTCCAGGCAAACGGCGGCGCAAGGCCTTCCCAGTCGAGCCCGTCGTGTTCACTCAACTGCGCCGGATGCTCGGGCACACCACGCTGCTTGAGATAGTCAGGGCTGGCACAGGCGACGCGGACCATGCTCGCCAATGGCGTGGCGACCAGGCGCGAGTCAGCCAACTGGCCGGTACGCAGCACCAGATCGACCTTGCCCAGGCTGCTGCCGGCCATGTCGCTGAAGCTGTCGATCAGGTGCATCTGCACATCGAGTCCCGGATACAGCAGGAGAAAATCGGCAATTACCGGCGCCAGATGTCGCCGCCCGAAAGCTGCTGGCGCATCGATGCGGATCAGGCCTTCCGGTGCGCTGCTCAACGACACCGCTTCGGCACGTGCCAGTTGCAACTCGGCGATGATCCGTCGCGCCCGTTCGGCGAAGGCCAGACCGGCCGAAGTCGGCAGCACGGCGTGGGTGCTGCGCACGAACAGCTGACTGCCGACGGCACTTTCCAGGCTGTCGATGCGCCGCGCCACGGCGGATGGGGTCAGCGGATGGCGGCGCGAAGCGGCAGAAAAGCTGCCACTTTCCAGCACATCGAGAAACAGGCCGAGCTGATCGGTCAATTGGTTGGGATTCATGGAAACCACGCTTGTGCAAAATCGGCATAGCCATTGTGCGTTGCTATGCGTTTCCCCGCTAGGCGCGAGTGCGTAGCATTGGCCGCCTGTCGTTAGAGGATTACCGTTGTGATGGATTTTCTGTTGTACCTGCTGTTCGGCGCCGCCCTTGGCACATTGGGCGGGATCTTTGGCATTGGCGGTGGCTTGATTGCGATCCCGTTGCTTGGCGTGTGGTTTGGGCTTGATCAGCAGATCGCCCAAGGCACGGCGCTGGTGATGGTGGTACCGAACGTGATGCTGGCGCTGTGGCGTTATCACCAGCGCAATCGCATCGAATTGCGCCATGCGCTGCCGCTGGCGGTGATGGGTTTCTGCTTTGCCTGGCTCGGCTCGATCTGGGCGGTGGGCATCGATGCGCAGACCATGCGCATCGGCTTTGTCGCCTTTCTGGTGGCGCTGTCGGCCTACAACCTGTTGAAGATGTTCGGCCCGCGCCCAGCGCCGACTGCCGAGATGCGCTATTCGTGGCCTTGGCTGGGCGTGCTCGGCGCCGCCTCGGGGACCATGGGCGGTCTGTTCGGCGTCGGCGGCGCGGTGGTGGCGACGCCGGTGCTGACCAGCCTGTTCGGCACCAGCCAAGTGGTCGCTCAGGGCTTGTCGCTGGCGCTGGCCCTGCCGAGCACTGGTGTAACCCTGGTGACCTACGCCGTGCACCATGAAGTCGACTGGATGATCGGTCTGCCTCTGGCGGTCGGTGGTCTGCTCAGCATCAGTTGGGGCGTGAAAGTTGCCCACGCCATGCCGGAAAAAATTCTGCGTGGGCTGTTTTGCGGCTTCCTCGTGCTGTGTGCGGTGATGCTCGCGTTTAAAGTTTGAAGCCCTCGACAATGTGCTCGGCCAGGCACTCGGTGATCGGCGACGGGTTGTTAAGATTGCGGATCAGCATGATGCTCGCCTCGGGCAGCAGCGGCAGGTCTTCGGCGGCGCCAAGGATGCGCATGTCCGGGGTGATCAGACTCTCCAGTTGCGCGGTGATCGCCAGCCCTGCGCTGACCACAGCCATCAGCGCCGACAGGCTGCTGCTGTTGTAGGCGATGCGGTAATCGCGGCCCATCGCGTCCAGCGCATTGCACGCCCACAAGCGGCAGAAACAATCACTGTTGAACATCGCCAGGGGCAGCGGCGTCTGTTCGTGGGCGCTGAAGTTCTGCGCCTCGGCCCAGACAAAGCGCTCCTTGCGCAGCAACTGGCCGATCTCGTTGCCCGGCTCACGGGTGACGATCGACAAGTCCAGATCAGTGCGCTGCAACAGTTGTTTGGTCGATTCGCAATGCACTTCGATCTGGATCAGCGGATAGAACTGCGCGAACCGCGACAGGATCCCCGGCAGAAAACGCATCACATAATCATCCGGCGTACCGATGCGCACGGTGCCGACCATGTGCGGCTCGCGCAGGGTGTTGAACACCTCACTGTGCAGTTTGAGGATGCGCCGTGCATAACCGAGCAGCACCTGGCCTTCGGCCGTCAAGCGCACCTGGCGCCCATCACGCTCGAACAGCTGGCGCTGCAACACGTCTTCTTCCAAGCGTTTCATCTGCATGCTCACCGCCGACTGGGTGCGGTTGACCATCTCGCCAGCACGGGTGAAACCGCCCTGATCGGCAATCGCGACAAAGGTGCGCAGGACATCGGTATCGATACTGGGGTAGGCGGACAATTGATGAATCTCCGTGATGCATGCCATCAGAAACATTCGTTGGATTGATCTTAGCGCCGGCGCGAGACTTGAGCCATCCACAAAAGGAGGCAAGACGATGAAAGGTCAAAGAGAGTATGCAAGCGAAGAACAGCTGTCCGGCCACGGCCATATCGTGTCCGATCTGCTGCACAAATTCAGCCGCTGGTATGAGCTGCATCGTGAACGGGAAATGCTCGCCGGGCTCAGCGACGAAGCGCTGAAGGACATCGGCATCAGCCGCGCCGATGTGGAGCATGAAACCGTGCGGCCGTTCTGGGACGACCCGATGCATAAATGATGAGGCTATCGCTACACAAACCCCTTTCAGGTGAGGTAGGTTGCGAGCAGACATGGAGGAATAAATGCCCGCGACAGTGTCCTTTTCCCTCAAACAGGCGCGACGTCTGGCGCTGGCTGCCCAAGGGTTCAACGGGCGCCAGCCGCCGAACGTCAATGCCAGTCATCTCAACCGACTGATCGAACGGCTGGGTCTACTGCAAATCGATTCCGTCAATGCCGTGGTGCGCTCGCACTACCTGCCGCTGTTTTCCCGTCTCGGTTGCTATTCATCTGACTTGCTCGACCAGGCTGCCTGGAGTTCGGGCCGTCGGCGCACGCTGTTCGAATACTGGGGCCATGAAGCGTCGCTGTTGCCGATGTCGATGTACCCGTTGCTGGGCTGGCGCATGCAACGGGCCAAGCGTGGCGAAGACATCTACCAGCAATTGGCGAGGTTTGGTCGCGAACAACAGGAAACCATTCGCCGCGTGCTGACTGCGGTTGAGGAGCGGGGCGCGCTTGGCGCCGGCAGTCTGTCGACCCGCGAAGACAAGGCCGGGCCATGGTGGGGCTGGAGTGCCGAGAAACATGCGCTGGAATGGTTGTTCGCCGCCGGTGAGGTCACAGTGGCGGGGCGACGCGGTTTCGAGCGCTTGTACGATTTGCCCGAGCGAGTGATTCCGGCAGCGATTCTGCAGCAGCCCCAACCGGATGAGGCCGAGGCGCAACGCGGTTTGCTCTCGCATGCGGCGCAAGCATTGGGCGTTGGTACGGAAAGAGACCTGCGTGATTACTTTCGCCTGAGCCCTGCGGATGCGCGGCCGCGTCTGGCTGAACTGGTTGAGGCGGGGCAATTGCAGATGTGCGAAGTCGCCGACTGGCGGCAGATCGCCTATTGCCTGCCGGAGCCCAAAGTGCCGCGCAAGGTCATTGCCAGTGCGCTGCTGTCGCCGTTCGACTCGCTGATCTGGGAGCGCAGCCGCACCGAGCGTTTGTTCGATTTCCGCTATCGTCTGGAGATTTACACACCGCAGCCCAAGCGGGTTTACGGCTATTACGTGCTGCCGTTTTTGCACAACGAGCGGATCGCCGCGCGGGTTGATCTGCGTGCCGAACGGGCGGCAGGGCAGTTGGCGGTGCATGCGGTGCATGAGGAAGAATCGGGACTGGACGAGGAGGGGATGCTGGCGCTGGCGCTGAATTTGCGGCGGATGGCCGGTTGGTTGGGTTTGGCGCGGGTGCAGTTGAATTGTCAGCGCGAGAGTGCGGGGCGGTTGCGGGTGGCATTGGCGCGGATTGAGGTTGCCTGAGCCGGCCCTTTCGCGAGCAGGCTCGCTCCCACAGGGAAACGCATTGCAAATGTGGGAGCGAGCCTGCTCGCGAATTGGGGCTACTCGGTCTAGCGGCGGACTTGCTTCAGGGTCTCGGCAATCAAAAACGCCAATTCCAGCGACTGGTCAGCATTCATCCGTGGATCGCAGTGGGTGTGATAACGGTCGGACAAGCCATCCTCGGTAATCGGCCGCGCGCCGCCGATGCACTCGGTGACATTCTGTCCGGTCATCTCGATGTGAATGCCGCCGGCATAACTGCCTTCCGCTTCGTGCACCTGGAAAAACTGCTTCACCTCGCCAAGGATCTGCGCGAAGTCACGGGTCTTGTAGCCGCTGCTGGCCTTGATGGTGTTGCCGTGCATCGGGTCGGAGCTCCACAGCACTTGCTTGCCTTCGCGCTGGACCGCGCGGATCAGTGCCGGTAGATGATCGCCGACCTTGTTCGCACCCATCCGCGCGATCAGGTTCAAACGCCCCGGATCGTTGTCCGGGTTGAGCACGTCGATCAGGCGGATAAGATCATCGGGGTCCATGCTCGGGCCGACCTTGACGCCGATCGGGTTGTTCACCCCGCGCAGGAATTCAACGTGCGCGCCGTCGAGCTGACGCGTGCGGTCGCCGATCCACAGCATGTGCGCCGAGCAATCGTAGTAATCGTTGGTCAGGCTGTCGCGGCGCACGAAGGCTTCTTCGTAGTTCAGCAGCAAGGCTTCGTGGGCGGTGAAGAAACTGGTTTCGCGCAGTTGCGGCGAGCTGTCCATGCCGCAGGCGCGCATGAATGCCAAAGTTTCATCGATGCGGTCGGCGAGATGGCTGTACTTCTCGGCCAGCGCCGAGTTGGCGATGAAATCCAGGTTCCACTTGTGCACTTGGTGCAGGTCGGCAAAACCGCCCTGAGCGAAAGCGCGTAACAGGTTCAAGGTCGCTGTGGACTGATGATAGGACTGCAGCAAACGCTCTGGATCCGGCACGCGGCTCTTTTCGTCGAAGCCGATGCCGTTGACGATGTCGCCGCGATAGGCCGGCAGGGTCACGCCGCCGATGGTTTCGTCGTTGGCCGAACGCGGCTTGGCGAACTGACCCGCCATGCGCCCGACCTTGACCACTGGGCAACCGGCAGCGAAGGTCATGACGATCGCCATCTGCAGCAACACTTTAAAGGTGTCGCGAATCTTCGCTGCGGAGAATTCAGCGAAGCTTTCCGCGCAATCGCCGCCCTGCAACAGAAACGCGCGACCCTGGGTAACTTCGGCGAACTGCCGGCGCAGCTCGCGCGCTTCGCCGGCGAACACCAGCGGCGGATAGCTGGCCAGGGTTTGCTCGACCTGGCGCAGGTGCGCGGCGTCGGGGTATTGCGGTTGTTGCTGGATCGGCAGGGCGCGCCAGCTGTCAGGGCTCCACGGTTGGCTCATCACGGTCTCGAAGTTCGTACGCAGGGAAACGCCATGTTAGCAGCAATTAGTGCGTGACCTGCTCCCGCCCCATCGCCGACAATCGCCGCTTTGCCACGGCGCCACAGCGGTGCCATCGCGTCACCGCGCCCGGTGACCATCAGGAGACGAAATGACTGAGGAGCGCGTCGAGCATCTGCTCGCCGAAGTACAGGATGAGTTCGGCGTGATTCGCGTGCTGGAAGTGGCCGATTACCGCTTTCTCGAGTTCGGCGATGCGATCGAGCAGAGCTGCGTGTTCACTGCCGACCCGAGCTGGCTGGAGTACGACTACACCCGCGCGATGCTGATCGGCGCGCTGTGCCACGAGCAGCCGGAGAGCGCGCTGTTTCTCGGTTTGGGTGCGGGCACACTGACCCAGGCTTGCCTGAAGTTTCTGCCGCTCGAAGACGTCGAGGCCATCGAACTGCGCCCGGACGTGCCGCGCCTGGCCATCGAATATCTTGGCCTGGATGATGATCCGCGTTTGTACATCCGCGTCGGCGATGCGCTGGAATTGCTGCCGACTGCCGAGCCGGCGGATCTGATTTTCGTCGACCTCTATACCGATGTCGGTCCCGGTGTCGGGCATCTGGCCTGGAGTTTTCTCGGCGATTGTCAGAAGCGCCTGAATCCGGGCGGCTGGCTGGTGATCAACCAGTGGGCCACCGACGATGGCAAACCACTGGGCGCGGCATTGTTGCGCGGCCTCTATCACCGGCATTACTGGGAGTTGCCGGTGAAGGAGGGCAACGTGATTCTGATTATCCCGGCGGATCTCGATCAGGCGCTGGACATGCAGGCGCTGACCCAGCGGGCCGAAGCGCTGGCGCCGCAGTTGGGGTACTCGTTGCAGTCGTTGATCAACGCGATTCGCCCGGCGACCTGAGCCGGCAGTACCGCCCCCTTCGCGAGCAGGCTCGCTCCCACATTTGAAATGCGTTCGACCTGTGGGAGCGAGCCTGCTCGCGAAAAGGCCCTGACAGGCAGCAGATTCTTCACACCCCTTTGAAAATCCCTGGCCGCCGCTCCACCAGCGATCTCACCCCCTCCCGGGCATCTTCAGTGGCGAGCAACTTCTTCACCAGTGCCGGTAACGCCTGCGCCGCCGCTGTCTCACCCTCATAACACGCCTGTCGCGCTGACATCAAGGTCGCCTGCACACCCAGCGGTGCTTGCCGGGCAATCCGTTCGGCCAGCTCGATCGCACGGGGCAGCAAGTCTTCACTGGCCATCACTTCCTGGACCAAGCCCAGATGCAACGCATCGTGTGCATCAAACTCGTCGCCGGTGAGCAACCAGCGCATCGCATTGCCCCAGCCGGCAATCTGCTGGAAACGCAAAGTCGCCCCGCCAAACGGAAAGATCCCACGCTGCACTTCCATCTGCGCGAAGCGGGTATTGCTCGCGCACAGATTGATGTCCGCCGCCAGCATCAGCTCGATGCCGATAGTCAGGCAGTAACCCTGCGCGGCGACGATTACCGGCTTGCTCACCCGTGGCCCGACGAAAACGCCCCAGGGATCGCACCCGCCTGTCGGAACCTGCCAGCCTTCGGCCAGCGCTGCGCTGGCATTGACCAGATCAAGCCCGGCGGTGAAGTGCTCGCCGTGGCCGAACACCACGGCGACCCGCGCTTCGCGGTCGGCTTCGAACTCGCCGTAGGCCAGGCTCAGGTCGTTGAGCAGGTCGATATCGAAAGCGTTGCGCTTGGCCGCCCGATCGAGGCCGATCAAGTGCACATGACCACGACGTTCTCGGCTGACGCGGCCGGCGCAGGGCTGATTCATGGCTAAATCCTCAAGCGGGAAGGGCGGGTGCGCGGCGCTTTGCCGCAGGTCGGTGAACCGTTTAAGCGTCATCGCCCGCAGGGCCGGGCCTTTGCAAAATAGACCGTTGCGCGATTATCCGCAAAACCCCGTTACACGGCGGTGACACACGGATAAGAGCCACAAAAAAAGCTCCCTTTTCGGGCGAAATCCGGTATAGTGCGCGCCGGCCTTTAACCGGGCCGCGTTTAGGTAGCGCATTTCCCGAAGTCAGCTTCGGCTGCACGTCCGCATTGCGGGCTCTTCCTTGACGATTCATCTTCATTCATTCGTTTTCGCAAATCCCCGCCGACAAAGCTGCCAGGGCGACTCTTGAGTCTCAACACGGCATGCGCAGCTTTGGAGCATGGGTCTTTGCGGATGCACTTAGAGGCAGACCCATGACCCAGGAAACCGGCGGATTCGCCGCTTTTAATCTCAACCCGAATATTCTTGCAGCCGTCGCAGCGACTGGCTACGAAGAGCCTTCGGCGATTCAGCAGCAATCGATCCCGATCATCATGGCCGGCCAGGACATGATTGGCCAGGCGCAAACCGGTACCGGTAAAACCGCCGCGTTCGCACTGCCTATTCTGCACCGCATCGATCCTGCCAAGCGCGAACCGCAAGCCCTGATCCTGGCGCCAACCCGAGAGTTGGCGCTGCAAGTAGCAACCGCTTTTGAAACCTACGCCAAACAAATGCCAGGCGTCACCGTCGTGGCTGTCTACGGCGGCGCGCCGATGGGCCCGCAACTCAAGGCAATCCGTAATGGCGCACAGATTGTTGTCGCTACCCCGGGTCGTCTGTGCGATCACCTGCGTCGCGACGAGAAAGTCCTGTCGACTGTGAACCATCTGGTTCTCGACGAAGCTGACGAAATGTTGAAGCTGGGCTTCATGGATGACCTGGAAGTCATCTTCAAGGCTCTGCCATCGACCCGCCAGACCGTGCTGTTCTCGGCGACCCTGCCGCAGTCGATCCGCGCCATTGCCGAACGCCACCTGCGCGATCCGCAACACGTCAAGATCCAGACCAAGACCCAGACCGTTACCGCGATCGAACAGGCTCACCTGTTGGTTCACGCTGACCAGAAAACCTCGGCCGTGCTCAGTCTGCTGGAAGTCGAAGACTTCGACGCCCTGATCATGTTCGTGCGCACCAAGCAAGCCACTCTGGACCTGGCCAGCGCCCTCGACGCCAAAGGCTACAAAGCCGCCGCGTTGAACGGTGACATCGCCCAGAACCAGCGTGAGCGCGTCATCGACTCGCTGAAAGATGGCCGTCTGGACATCGTTGTCGCCACCGACGTTGCTGCCCGTGGTCTGGACGTTCCGCGCATCACTCACGTGTTCAACGTTGACATGCCGTACGACCCGGAATCCTACGTGCACCGTATCGGCCGTACCGGCCGTGCCGGTCGCGAAGGTCGTGCACTGCTGCTGGTGACTCCACGTGAGCGCCGCATGCTGCAAGTGATCGAGCGCGTAACCGGTCAGAAAGTTGCCGAAGTGCGTCTGCCGGACGCTCAAGCCGTTCTCGATGCTCGCATCAAGAAACTGACCAACAGCCTGTCGCCGCTGGTTGCTGATGCCGAATCGACTCACGGTGAGCTGCTCGACCGCCTGACCGCCGACATCGGTTGCACCCCGCGTGCTCTGGCTGCTGCGCTGCTGCGCAAGGCTACCAACGGTCAAGCGCTGAACCTGGCCGCGATCGAGAAGGAACGTCCACTGGTGCCGAACAACGCACCGCGTGGCGACCGTCCTGAGCGTTCCGGTGATCGTCCTGATCGTGGTGACCGCGAGCGTCGCGCGCCAATGCCTTTGGGCGAAGGCCGTGCTCGTTGCCGTACCGCGCTGGGTGCGCGTGACGGTATCGCTGCGAAAAACCTGCTGGGCGCCATCCTCAACGAAGGCGGTCTGGCCCGTGAAGCGATCGGTCGCATCCAGGTGCGTGACAGCTTCAGCCTCGTCGAGCTGCCGGAAGAAGGTCTGGAAAAACTCCTGACCAAACTGAAGGACACTCGCGTGGCCGGTAAGCAGCTCAAGCTGCGTCGCTACCGCGAAGATTGATCCGCCCTCGGGCTGATTGATCGAACATAAAAAATCCCCGACTGGTTCGGGGATTTTTTTTGCTTGCTCTCAAGATCAAAAGATCGCAGCCTTCGGCAGCTCCTACATTTTGGAATGTGTTCCACTGTAGGAGCTGCCGAAGGCTGCGATCTTTTGCTGTTAACCGAAACGATAGATATCCATGCCCAGCGCGCCCATCGTAAAGCCCTGATGCGCCACGCTGAAAACCCCGCCGGCACCGCGAGCGAAGAACAACGGCAACAAATGCTCATCACTCGGGTGACTGCGCACGGCATTCGGCGCCTGCTGGCGATAATCATGCAGCGCCGTTTCATCGTCGGCCGCCAGCTTGTCGATCATCCAGTCACGGAAATCCCGCGCCCACGGTTCAATGCTTTCCGGGCCGGCATGCCAGTCCAGCTCGCGCAAGTTGTGGGTGATGCTGCCGGAGCCGATCAACAGAATGCCGTGTTCGCGCAGGCTCGCCAGTGCACGGCCAACTCGCGTCTGCAATGCCGGTCCGCCGCGACTCGGCAACGAGACTTGCACCACCGGAATATCGGCCTGCGGATACATCAAAGACAGCGGCACCCAAACACCATGATCGAACGGTCGTTGCGGATCGAGCTGCGCCGGCAGGTCACTGGCGTTCAGCAGTTGAGCCACCTCGGCGGCCAGCTGCGGATTGCCCGGTGCCGGGTACTGCACTTCAAACAGCGCACGGGGGAAACCGCCGAAGTCGTGCCAGGTCTGCGGGTGCGGATGGCTGCTGACCAGCAGCTCGTGGCTTTCCCAGTGCGCCGAGACGATGACAATGGCGTTGGGGCGCGGCAGTTCAGCGGCCAGTCGCGCCAGTGCCGGGCCGCTGGCACCGGGCTCCAGCGCCAGCATCGGTGAACCGTGGGAGATAAACAGGCTGGGCAACATGGACGGGCTCCTGAGCGCTAAGATGAACCATCTTCAGTCAGATCATCGATCTGAATCCAATATAAGTTTCTGCGGTTTTTCATCGGTTTTTCGGGAGTGATCCATGCAGCCTGAGTTTTGGTACAAGAAATGGGATTCGAACCAGATCGGCTTTCATCAGGCCGAGGCCAACCCGTATTTGCAGCGCTACTGGCCGGAGCTGGCGATTGCACCGTCGGCCCGTGTGCTGGTGCCGCTGTGCGGCAAGAGTCTGGATCTGCTCTGGCTTGCCGGGCAGGGACACCAGGTGTTTGGGGTTGAGCTAGCGGAAAAGGCTGTCGAGGAGTTTTTCAGCGAACATCAGTTGCAGCCGCAGATCAGCGAGCAGGGCGCATTCAAGGTTTATCGCAGTGTTGCGTTCGAATTGTGGTGCGGTGATTTTTTTGCGCTGACGGCCGAGGACGTCGCAGATTGTACTGCGCTATATGACCGCGCCGCGCTGATTGCCTTGCCGGACGCAATGCGCCAGCGCTACGCGGCGCATTTGCAGCACTTGCTGGCGCCGGAGATGAAAGGGCTGGTGATTACCCTGGATTACGATCAGACGCAGATCCCGGGACCGCCGTTTGCGGTGAATGATGATGAGGTGCAGCGGTTGCTCGGCCAGGGTTGGCAGCTGGAGAAACTGGAAGAGCGAGATATTCTGGCTGAGAGCCCGAAGTTTCTGCAGGGCGGGGTTGAGTGGTTGGTGGAGCGGGTTTATCGGGTTTCTTCCAGATAGTTTTTTATTAGCAGCTCCGGCGTCTTCGCGAGCAGGCTCGCTCCCACAGGGGAATGCGTTTCAAAGGTGGGAGCGAGCCTGCTCGCGAAAGGGGCAGTGCCGCCCGCGCAGGATCTGGGGATACAAAAAAAGGCCCGCATCACTGCGGGCCTTCTTTCTTATTGCGATCAAATCAACCGCGACGACGCAGTGCGTCAATCCGCTCTTCCAGCGGCGGGTGGCTCATGAACATGCGGGCAAAGCCCTGTTTAATGCCACCGTTGATGCCGAAGGCGTTCAGGGTGTCGGGCATATGCACCGGCAGGCCCTGCTCGGCGCGCAGACGTTGCAGAGCGCCAATCATCGCGCTGGTACCGGCCAGGCGGGCGCCGGCTTCGTCGGCACGGAATTCGCGCTTGCGCGAGAACCACATGACGATTGCACTGGCGAGGATGCCCAATACCAGTTCGGCGAAGATGGTCGCCACGTAGTAGGCGATGCCCTGGCCTTCTTCGTTCTTGAAGATGACCTTGTCGACGAAGTTGCCGATGATCCGCGCGAAGAACATCACGAAGGTGTTCACCACGCCCTGGATCAGAGCCAGCGTGACCATGTCGCCGTTGGCGACGTGACCGATTTCGTGGGCCAGTACGGCTTTCACTTCATCGGGCGAGAATCGCTCGAGCAGGCCCTGGCTGACCGCGACCAGCGCGTCGTTCTTGTTCCAGCCGGTAGCGAAAGCATTCGCTTCGTAGGCCGGGAAAATCCCGACTTCAGGCATCTTGATCCCGGCTTCGCGGGACAATTGCTCGACCGTTTGCAGCAGCCATTGCTCATGACGAGTGCGTGGCTGGCTGATGATTTGCGTACCGGTGCTCATCTTCGCCATCCACTTGGAGATGAACAGCGAGAACAGCGAGCCGGCGAAACCAAAGACCGCACAGAAGACCAGCAGCTGACTGAGGTCGAGGTCGACCCCGTTGGCCGCCATGAACCCGTTGAAGCCGAACAGGCTCAGGGTGATGCTGGCTATCAGCACGACCGCCAGGTTAGTGGCCAAAAACAGCAGGATGCGCATCATGGTTGTAGAACTCTCCTCAAGCTAAAGATGTAGCGTACTGCGGGGTATATAAGGTGCGGCACCGGGCTATTCAACCGAGTGACTATTTCAAACTGTGTCCTACAGCGGTTTCTTGAGGAAAAAGAAAATTCCCACCCTCGATTCCGACACGGATGACACAGCCTTTCGCCCCGCCGCCATTAGGTCAGACACGTCTGTACGGCTCGCATCGCAAGTGTAGAAGGGCTGCAAAGGCGCGGAACAAAGATGTGTTGCTGAATCAGACAGTGCGCAACAGCCAATCCGTTGCGCACTCCAGGCCGGTTACTGGCGGTAGGACTTGAGGAAGTTGCCGATGCGGCCGATGGCCATTTCCAGATCATCGACGCGGGGCAGGGTGACCACACGGAAGTGATCCGGCCACGGCCAGTTGAATGCCGTGCCCTGGACCACCAGCAGTTTTTCGGAAAGCAGCAGATCAAGCACGAACTTCTCGTCGTTGTGGATCGGGCAGACCTTCGGGTCGATTTTCGGGAACGCGTACAACGCGCCCATCGGCTTCACGCAGCTGACGCCGGGAATATCGTTGAGCAACTCCCAAGTGCGATTGCGCTGCTCCAGCAGGCGACCCTGCGGCAGCACCAGATCGTTGATGCTCTGGTAGCCGCCCAGCGCGGTCTGGATTGCGTGCTGGCTCGGCACGTTGGCGCACAGGCGCATGTTGGCCAGCATGTCGATGCCTTCGATGTAGCTCTGCGCGTTGTGTTTCGGCCCGGAGATGGCGATCCAGCCGGAGCGGAAACCGGCCACGCGGTAGGATTTCGACAGGCCGTTGAACGTCAGGCAGAGCAGATCCGGCGCCAGCGAAGCGGTGCAGATGTGCACGGCGTCGTCATAAAGAATCTTGTCGTAGATCTCGTCCGAGAACACCACCAGGTTGTGCGCGCGGGCGATTTCCAGCATGCCCAGCAACACTTCCTTCGAATACACCGCACCGGTCGGGTTGTTCGGGTTGATGATCACCATGGCCTTGGTGTTCGGGGTGATCTTGGCCTTGATGTCGGCCAGATCCGGAAACCAGTCGGCGCCTTCGTCGCACAGATAATGCACGGCGTTACCGCCAGCGAGGCTGACGGCAGCGGTCCACAGCGGATAGTCCGGGGCTGGTACCAGCACTTCGTCGCCATTATTGAGCAGCGCCTGCAGCGACATCACGATCAGCTCGGAAACGCCGTTGCCCAAGTAGATGTCTTCGATGCCGACACCTTCAACCTGCTTCTGCTGGTAGTACTGCATCACCGCCTTGCGCGCGCTGAACAGGCCTTTGGAGTCGCTGTAACCTTGCGCGGTCGGCAGGTTGCGGATCACGTCCTGGAGGATTTCGTCCGGCGCTTCGAAACCAAACGGCGCCGGGTTGCCGATGTTCAGCTTGAGGATGCGCTGGCCTTCCTCTTCCAGTCGTTTGGCGTGCTTGAGCACCGGGCCGCGAATGTCGTAGCAGACGTTGGCGAGCTTGTTCGATTTGCTGAACTGCATGGCGATGTGATCCCGAAAATGAACGATCCAGGCGGCAAATGGACAACCGTACTGGGATTGCTGCGTCTTCGCACAGGCGGAGGTCTGGCGCTTTAGCGCTCAGAATCCGTTTGAATGCGCCCGGTCTGGCTGCCAGACTGGCGCGTGACGAGGCGCAATCATACGTGCCGCCCGATCCGTGGAAAAGGTACAGATCGGGCTTTTTCAGCCGCTGAGGTGTGATGATGGAAAAGTTGCAGAAAACCCTGGAAGAATGGCGTGCCATGCTCGACCCCGAGCAGTACAACGTCTGCCGTATGAGTGCCACCGAGCGCCCGTTCTCGGGCAAATACAACAACACCAAAACCGACGGTGTCTACCACTGTGTCTGCTGCAACGAGCCGCTGTTCGACTCCAAGACCAAATTCGACTCCGGCTGCGGCTGGCCGAGCTTTTACGCGCCGATCGGCGATAGCGCGATGACTGAGATCCGCGACACCAGCCACGGCATGATCCGCACCGAAGTGAAATGCGCGCGCTGTGATGCGCACTTGGGCCACGTGTTCCCGGATGGCCCACCACCGACCGGCCTGCGTTATTGCATCAACTCGGTGTGCCTGAATCTCGAGCCCCGGGAATAACCGAAACAGGCGACATCGCGTCGCCTTTTTATCGGTCAATTAGATTGCACACAATTCAATTGCTCGTTATGTTTGCGCCTTCCTGACCATTGCGGAGCCGACCCATGAGCGACAACCTGCTGAATATCCCGTGCACCACCATCAAGGGTGAGCAAAAGACCTTGGCCGATTTCGCCGGCAAAGCCGTGCTGGTGGTCAATACCGCGAGCAAGTGTGGCTTCACTCCGCAATACAAGGGCCTCGAAGAACTCTGGCAAACCTACAAGGATCAAGGGCTGGTGGTACTGGGTTTCCCGTGCAACCAGTTCGGCAAACAGGAGCCGGGCAATGAGGGCGCCATCAGCGAGTTCTGCGAACTGAATTTCGGCGTCAGCTTCCCGCTGTTCAAGAAGATCGACGTCAACGGCGCCGATGCTCATCCGCTGTTCGTGCAGTTGAAGAAGCGCGCCCCGGGCCTGCTCGGCTCGCAGGGCATCAAGTGGAATTTCACCAAGTTCCTGATCGGCAAGGATGGCCAGTTGGTCAAGCGTTTCGCCCCGACGACCAAGCCGCAGGACCTGAGCGGCGAGATCGAAGCTCTACTGAAATGAGCCTGGCGGTTGATTCGCTGAAGCTCGACAGCCAGTTGTGCTTCAAGCTGTACGCGGCCTCGCGGGCGGTGATTCGCGCCTACAAGCCGATGCTCGATCAGTTGGGCCTGACCTACCCGCAGTACCTGGCGATGCTGGTGCTGTGGGAATGGCAGGATGCTGCGCCGGAGCAACCGACGGTCAAGGCCTTGGGCGAACGTCTGGCGCTGGACTCGGGGACGTTGACTCCTCTGCTCAAGCGTCTGGAGCAGAGCGATCTGGTCCAGCGTCGGCGCTCGGCGCGGGATGAACGCGAGATGCACCTGAGCCTGACGCCTGCCGGAACAGCACTGCGCGAGCAGGTCGGGCCACTCAAGGCGCGCCTGCTCTGCGACAGTGGCGTAGATCTCGACCGGCTCAATGATTTGCGCGCCGGCCTCGATCATTTGCTCGGGCAGATCAAAGGGCTTTAGTAGTCGGCATCCACTGATCAAGCAACGCGGCGAGTTCTTCGCGGCGAAACGGTTTGGCCAGATAGTCGCTCATGCCCGCCGCGCGGCAGCGTTCGCGTTCCTCGGACATGGCATTGGCGGTCAGCGCGACAATCGGCAGACTCGGCCAGCGCCCGCTCTGGCGAATCTGCCGACTGGCTTCATAGCCATCCATCACCGGCATGTTGCAGTCCATCAGCACCAGATCGAAATCGGCAAACTCCAGTTGATCAAGCGCCTCGGCACCATGCCCCGCCACCACTACATCGCAGCCAAGCTTGCCGAGCATGCCTTTGGCGACCAGTTGATTGACCGGGTTGTCCTCGACCAGCAGCACCTTGCCCCGGCGCGCGGACGGCAAGGCATCCGCTTGTGCTTCGCTGAGGGTGGCGGCGTCCGGTTGCAGAATCCGTCGCAGATGCTGGTACAGCGCGTTGCGCGCCAGCGGCCGGGCTTGCTGCTGCAAGGGGGCGAGGGCGGCGGCTTCTTCGCTGGGCAGAAAACTGCCGTAAGCAGTCACCAGCAGAATCGGCGCGGTGATGCTAGGGCGCAGACCGAACAGGCATTCCGGGCAATCGGTGATCAGCACATCCGGACTCAGGCCCAGCAGCGAATCATCAATAGTGCGCTGCGTGTATTCCAGGCACCACACCGGCAACAGGCTTTTCAGCAATTCCGCCAGGCCACTGCTGGCAGCGGTGATGGCGAGAACCTTGCCGCGTAACGGTATCGGCGGCAGCGCGCGGGTGTGAGAGGGCAGTGGCAGTTCGGCGCAGAACTGGCTGCCGAAGCCGCTTTCGGAGCTGATGGTCAGCCGACCCTGCATCGCCTCGCACAGGTTGTACGTCAGCGCGAGCCCCAGCCCGGTGCCGCCGTACTGACGGGTGATACCGGCGCCGGCCTGGGTGAACGGCTGGAAGATTTTCACCTGCGCTTCCTGGGCGATGCCTATGCCGGTGTCGCAGACTTCGATGCGCACGCCACCCTTGTACGCCGACAGACGCACATCGACCCGACCGAAGCGGGTGAATTTCAGCGCGTTGGACAGCAGGTTGCTGACGATCTGCCGCACCCGGGTCGGGTCGCCCAGCACCAGCGCCGGGAAGTGCGGCTCGATCAGACAGGTCAGCTCGACGCTTGGCGCGGCGTTCTGCGAGAGCAGGTTGGCGGTGTCTTCGATCAGCGAACCGAGGTCGAAGGGGATGTTTTCCAGCTCCAGTTGCCCGGCGTCGAATTTCGACAGGTCGAGAATATCGTTGAGCAGTTCCACCAGCACCTTGCCCGAGTCGTGGGCGATTGACAGTTGTTGCTGCTGCTCGGCGTTGAGCGGGCCATCCAGCGACAGCGCGATCATCCCCAGCAAACCGTTGAGTGGCGTGCGGATCTCATGGCTCATATTGGCCAGAAACGCCGAACGCGCTTCGGCCATGTCCAGCGCAGTGCGGCGGGCCACTTCCAGCTCTTCGTTGGATTGACTGAGGCGGGCGTTGATTGCCTTGAGTTCGGCGGTGCGCGCAGAGACGATGTCTTCCAGTTGCGCGAGGTATTCGGTCAGGCGGTTTTCCGCGGTGCGCCGTTGCTGGATTTCGGTGGCGATGTTCTCGAACTGCTGATTGGCGACCTTGACCAGCACGCCGATTTCATCGTTGCCGTGGCCGGCCGGGCACTCGAGCGTGGTCGGCTCGGCGCTGCGCGGGTCGCGACCGCTGAGCTCACGGATGACCCGCACCAACGGCTTGGTCAGCATCACGTAGAACAGCGCCAGGAGGATCCCGGTCAGCAGCAGGCTGCGGGCAAAACCGTTGAGCAGGGTGACTTCCGCGCGGCGCAGGAAGCGGCTGCCGAAGGCATAAGTGTCGACTTCAAGCTTGAGGACGCCGAGGGATTCGTTGGGCAAGTGGTCGAGGTACAGACGATCTTCGAAATGACGCTTGGCGCCGAACAGGAAGTCGCTGATCAGCCGATAGCTGCTCTGCAGTTCCGGGCGTTTGACGCTGGCCAGCACGGTCTCGTTGTTGTCGATCAGTTGCGCGGCGATGATCGCCGGCGAGCGCAGCAGGCCGAGGGTGAGCTCCTGCGCGAGCTCGGCGTCGATGTTATAGGCGATGCGCGAGGCCGGATTGTGGCTGATTTCCAGCAGCGCGAGGATTTCACGGTTGATGGAAGCGTCTTCGCTGGCATAATCGATGCCGATCTGCAGCAGACTGAGCAGGGTGCCCAGAATGAACCCGACCAGCACGGTAAGCCTGGCTTGCTTGTAAGACAGCCGGTGGGTGAATTTGATATCCATGGGTTGTTGAACCACTTCCGTTTCCCTTCGCTGCTCAAGCATAGTCGATCATGCAGGGATACCGAGGTTCCCGAATCGCCTTGTAACAAGGCTTGCTGAGGCGATTTTATCTGTGTGTCGTCGCTGGATCGTCATCATCACTGTGAAAGTGCCCGAGGAGAAGACGTGGATTCCCGATTGAATGCTTTTCTTGAACGCGCCGAGTCGGTTCTGGCGCGAATCGAACCACTGTTGCCGGCACCGCGCCCCGTCATTGACTGGAACACATGCCTGGCAGCGCGCTGGCAGCGTGACGGTCGCAGCGGCTACCTGTTGCCGCTGGAAGTCAGCCTCGACATGCGTCTGTCCGACCTGATCGGCGTCGACCGGCAGTTGGAGCAGTTGGGGCGCAACACACAACAATTTCTTGATGGCATGCCGGCCAACCACGCCTTGCTCTGGGGTTCACGCGGTACCGGCAAGTCTTCGCTGGTGCGTGCGTTGCTGGCCGAGCACGCCGGTGCCGGCCTGCGTCTGATCGAGATCGAACGCGATCACTTGGCTGACCTGCCACGCGTGGTCGAGCAAGTCGCCAAATTGCCGCAACGATTCGTGCTGTTCTGCGATGACCTGTCGTTCGAATCCGGCGAAGGCGACTACCGCGTGCTGAAAAGCGTGCTCGACGGTTCGCTCGAGCAGGCCCCCGACAATGTCTTGTTGTACGCCACTTCCAACCGCCGCCACCTGGTGCCGGAAAAGGAAAGCGACAACGAAAACTGGAAGCGCGTCGACGGCGAACTGCACCCGAGCGAAGCGGTGGAAGACAAGATCGCCCTGTCCGACCGTTTCGGTCTGTGGCTGTCGTTCTACCCGTTTACCCAGGAACATTTTCTCAACGTCGTCGAGCACTGGATCGGCCAGTTGGCCGCCAAGGCCGGCCTGAGCTGGCAGCGCGACGAAGCACTGGACATCCTCGCCGTGCGCTGGGCCACCGGCCGCGGTAATCGCAACGGACGTTGCGCGTATCAATTCGCCCGCTACTGGGTGGGACTGAAATTGCTGGAGCACAAGGCATGATTGATTTGCAACAAAGCGGCCAGGGCCTCGAGGGCTACGGTATGTTGGCCGCACAACTGGAATCGCTACTGGCGGACGAACGCGACTTCATCGCCAATGCCGCGCAGTTTTCCGCATTCCTGTTCAACCAGCTCGATGATCTGAACTGGGCCGGTTTCTACCTCAATCGCAACGAAGAGCTGGTACTCGGCCCGTTTCAGGGCCAGATCGCTTGCGTGCGCATCCCGTTCGGGCGCGGTGTTTGCGGCGCTGCTGCTGCCAGCCTGCAAACCCAGCGCGTCGAGGATGTGCATGCTTTCCCCGGTCACATCGCCTGCGACAGCGCGTCCAACAGCGAACTGGTAGTGCCCTTGGTCAAGGACGGTCGCCTGATCGGCGTGCTCGACCTCGACAGCCCGAAGCTGGCGCGTTTCGGCGCCGAAGATCAGGCCGGCATCGAACAACTGGCGGCGATTTTCCTGCGCCTGACCGACTGCTGATCAACCGCCGAGGCCAGCCTTGTGCAACAGGCTGGCCGTATCCACGCTGTCGATTTGCGCGGGATCAAGAAACCGCGTCGCGTACTGCATGTACACACCCTCATTGATGAACAGGCCGAACAGCGGCGCATCGATGTGCGCTTCACGGCACATGGTCGCCATGATCCCCAGCGCCTCGCTCAACGACTTGGCTTTCTTGTAAGGGCGATCGGCGGCGGTCAGCGCTTCGAAAATATCGGCAATCGCCATCATCCTCGCCGGCAGGCTCATCTCCTCGCGTTTCAGCCGTTTCGGATACCCGGTGCCGTCCATTTTTTCGTGATGGCCGCCGGCGATCTCGGCAATGCTGTCCAGGTGACCGGGGAAGGGCAGGTGGCTGAGCATCATGATCGTCTGCACCATGTGATGGTTGATGATGTAGCGCTCTTCGCGGGTCAGCGTGCCGCGGCCGATCTTCAGGTTGTACAACTCGCCGCGGTTGTACTTGTACGCGGGCACATCGAGTTTGAAGCCCCAGGGATTGTCCTCGGGGATCAGTTCGCTCTTGTCACGTTCGATCAGATGCTCGGGTTTGTCGGCCAGCAGACTTTCACTGACGGGCAGCAGCTGCGCAGGGGTTTTCGCCTGGCGGCGGTTTTCTTCCCATGACACACCGAGGCGATCATCGAGGGTGCGCAGCCATCTGCGTTGCGCCACTCGCTCGAGGCGTTGCAGGTCGGCCTCGGCCATGGCCTCGCCACCGAGATTGCAGCGGGCGACAAAGGCGAAGTCGTCATCGAGCGTCAGCAACTCACTATCACGGGCGCGGGCCAGCGCCGCTTCGTCTGCACCGCTTGCCAGCGTCTGCCAGTAGTTGATCCACACGTCACGCTTGAGCACTTCGAAGCGGGTGCGGATTTCGTGGATGCGGTCGTTGATGGTCTCGAGCTTGGTGGCTTTGTCGACCACGTATTCCGGCGTCGTGACCTTGCCGCAATCGTGCAGCCACGCGGCGATGTGCAACGCCTCCCATTCATCCTCGCTCGGTTGGTAGGCGCTGAACGCCGGGTCCTGGCTTGCCGCAGCAGCCTGGGCGAGCATCAACGTCAGTTCCGGCACCCGCTGGCAATGGCCGCCGGTGTAGGGGCTCTTGGCGTCGATCGCGCTGGCCAGCAGTTGAATGAACGCGTCGAGCAGTTGTTTTTGCCGCGCTTGCAGACGCTGACTTTCGATGCTCACCGCCGCCGCGCCGGACACTGCCTGCAAGAAGGCAATTCGGTCAGGCCGCAGCTTTTCCAGATCACTCGGCTCCCCACTGTCATTGACCAGCAGAATCAGCAGGCCGATGGTTTCATCGTGCTGGTTGTGCAGGCGGATGCCGATCAGGTGAATGCGCGGTGATTCCATGGCCAGGAGGATTTTCTGCAAGTCGCCGGCCTGATCGAAGCCCAGATGGCTGACGGTATTGTTGGCGCTGGCCAGTTGCTCGAACCACGCCGGCCCGGTGTTTTTATGCAGCTCTCGTCCCTGAATGTCGAACGCCTCCAGCTTCTGCGGCACGCCATCAATCACCAGTCCATAGGGTTCCATGCGCGCGCCGTCGGCTTCGCGCAGGTAGATCAGACCGGCCTGCGCCTGAGCAATCTGTACGGTTTCGAACAGCACACGTTCGAGCAGCGGGGCAAAACGGGTTTCGGCGCACAGGCTGTCGGTGATGCGGAAGAAACTGCCCAGGGTTTCTTTCATCCGCGCCATCGACAGGCTTAATTGATCGACTTCCAGTACGGGCGAGCGGCGCGCCAGCGGAGAACTGAAGTCGAAGCTGCGGATCGCGTCGGCTTCTTTGACCAAGGCATGCAGCGGCTTGACCAGAATCCGCGAAATCACCCAGCCCAATGGCAGGCACAGCAACAGGATGGCCAGGGTGATCAGCGCGCCTTGCCAGCGCATCCGGAACGCATCCACCAGTAATTCGTCTTCCGGCACCAGTAGCGCCAGTTGCAGACCTTTCGGCCCGCCTTCCTCGATGCCGGTGCGTGCGACGATCCATTGCCGGTCGTTTACTTGCAGACGCTTGCCGATAGTGTCGGAGCTGAGCAGCGCGTTCAGCTCAGGGCTGAGATCGGCCGCTCTGGCCAGCCGCGCAGTGCGGTCATCGACGATCAGGCGATGGCTGTCGGGGTAAGCCACGGCGTTGCCGTCGGTGTCGTACAGCGCGATCTCTGTCGAAGGCGTTACCCGGTGCTTGCCCAGGGCGGTCGACAGCGAAGCGAGGGTCAGATCGGCGCCGATCACCGCGTTCTCGCCGCTGCGCCGGGCCAGCGTGGTGCCGACATTGTGGGTCGAGAAAAATACATAGGGCTCGGTGGTGATCTGCCCGGCCTGTCGCAGGGCGTCGCTGAACCAGGTCCGGCTGCGCGGATCGTACGGCTCTTGGGGATGCTCGCGGCGGTTGATCGGTGTCAGGGCCTGATCAAAGAACAATGATTGCGAGCGTACGGCGCCTTGTGGAGCATGCTCGATGCTCCAGACTTGATAGGCCGCCGCTTCCGGCGCCTGAAGCTGTGCCTTCAGAGCCGGAGTGCGCAGCGCGCGCACCATGAAGAAATCACCATTGGTATAACCCAGATACAGCGACGCCAGCGCCGGGTTATCGGTGAGCGACTGGCTGAAGGGTTTGAGCAACGGCAGGCGTTGTTGCAGATCACTCGCGTGGGCCGCCGGGGTGTCCGCCAGCAGGCTCAGCAGGTTGCGGATCGGTTGATAGGTTGCCTGCAGATCGAGGCGTACATCCTGCTCGATGCGGTCAAACAGCTTTTCGCTGCTCGACAGGATGATCTGCGTGGTCTGGTGGTAATTGAACAGGCCCAGCACCACGCCCGTGAGCAATAAAAGAAAGGTGAACATGACGCTGATGTGCACGTGCAGCGGCAACCGGCGTTGCTCGGGGCGCAGTGGGCTGTGCATTGCAGGCTCTCCATGAATGTTTAACTCACTGCTCAGCGTCCAAGCATAGTTAAGACTCGCTCACTGTGCCTTGATCGGCCAGGGTCAATTGCTGTTGCAGGGCCTGCGCCAGTTCGAGCATCGCCTGGCTGGTTGCCGCCCAGCGACGGGCAATCTCCTGTGACGCGAGCGCTCGCTGGCAGGCGTCCTCGAGCTCATCGCAGCATTCGATCAACCGCGAGGCCTGCGCGATGCGGGCTGCGCCCTTGATCTTGTGCGCAACCACTGCCAGCGCTTCGCGATCATCCTCGGGCGACAGCCTGAGCAGTTCCTCGCGGTCGAGGCGGCTGCTCTTGAGCAGCTCCACCAACATGCGTCGGGTTTGCCCGGGGTTGTTGCCGGTCAGCAGGCTCAGACTTTGCAGGTCGAACACCGAGGCCGGTGAAGCCGGCGTGATGCCGTCGATCCATTGTCCGAGCAAGGTCAGACTCAACGGTTTGAACAGGCAGTCGTCCATGCCGGCGAGCTTGCAGCGCTGGACTTCTTCGGGCTGGGCATTGGCGGTGAAACCCAGCACGGTGCACGGCGGGCGGTGGTTTTGCAGTTCAAGCTGGCGAATCCCACGGGTCATGTCATAGCCGTTCATCAAGGGCATGTTGCAGTCGACGATCACCAGATCGAAATGATCGGCCTTCCACCTTTCGAGGCCGCTGCAGCCATCTTCGGCAATGCTGAAGCGATGACCGAGAAACTCCAATTGCTGACACATGAGCAAACGGTTGGCCGGATGGTCGTCGACTACCAGGACATGTAACGGCGTGGTCGCAGGCTTGATCAACGGTTCGCTTTTCGGCGGATTCGCCTTTGCCGGCAGGCTGTCCAGCGGCAGCGATATGCAAACCTGAGTGCCGATGCCGGGCTGGCTGCTCAACTGCAGTTGTCCGCCCATCATTTCGCAAAGATTGCGACTGATGACCAGCCCAAGGCCGGCACCGTTTTTTGCCTGCCGACAGCCGTTGTCCGCCTGCGAGAACGGCTCAAACAAGCGCTGTTGATCTTCGGCGCTGATGCCTGAGCCGCTGTCCTGCACGGTCAGCTGCATCAATGTTCGCCCAGCAGCGTCTGCCGGGATCAGGTCGAGGGTGATCCGCACGTGGCCGCTTTCGGTGAACTTGATGGCATTGCTGATCAGGTTGGACAGCACTTGCTTGAAGCGCAGCGGATCCAGGTGCACATCCACAGCCGGGTGCGGCGGGTTGAAGACGACTTGCAAGGCAAGGTTTTTCTGCCGCGCTAGGCCGTCGAAGATGCGCGCAACGGAGGTCACCGTGTCGACCAGATTGATCCACTCCGGGGACAGGCTCAGGCGCCCGGATTCGATACGGGCAATGTCGAGAATATCGCCGATCAGCCCGAGCAGATCCTTGGCCGAATGGTAGGCCGTGTCGATCGAAGCGCGATCGGGGTGTTGCGGATCGATGCGTCGCAGGGTCAGTTCGAGCATGCCGATCACGGCGTTCATCGGTGTACGGATCTCGTGGCTCATAGTTGCCAGGAAGGTACTTTTGGCCCGGTTCGCCTCGTCTGCCTGTTCTTTGGCCGCACGCAGTTTTTCAAACAATTGGCGGCGTTCACTGATATCGATCCAGCCGCCAATGATGCCCTGGACGGCACCGCTGGAGTCGCGGTAGGGAAGTATCCAGTGGTAAATCGTCAGGCGGCGGCTGCCGATGTGCAGAGGCCGGTCGAGTATCAAGGGAATGCCTTCGGCAATGACTCTCTGGTAATCGGCCTGGAACGCCTCGGCCTCGAACGCATTGCTCAGGGTGCCTTGCACGACGCCTTTGCCGATGATGTCCTCGCGTCTGGCGTTGAACGCTTCGAGATAACTGTCGTTGCAACTTTGCAGCAGACCCTGGCGATCTCGCACGTAGATCGGGTGTGGTGTGCCGTTGACCAGCGAGCGCATGAACTCCAGTTGATCGTTCAGCGCGCGTTCGGCAGCCTGACGTTGCTTGATCTGGTGGCGCATGTAGGCGTTCCACGTCAACAACAGCAGCAGGATCAGGCCGGCGGCTGCGACTACTTGGTAGAACAGGCGCTGGTAGTTTTGCCAGATGTTCTGTGATGCCGTGGAGTAACCGCGCCAGCGGCCATTGATTACGCCGAGCTCCTCGGGAGCGATGCTCAGCAGCGCCTTGTTGATGATCGAGGCCAGTTCGGTGTTGTCACGGGCGGTCGCCAGCGAGAAGGCTGCCTGACTGGTGCCGATCGTGGTGGTGATTTGCAATGGCCGATCGAATATGCGCGATGAGATGAAATAGTTGGCGATCACCAGCGAGTTCACCGCGCCGTCGACGTGATTGTCGGCCAGCATCGACACGGCGCTGAAGGTGTCGGGGGTTTCGATCAGTTCGATGCCCGGAAAATTCTCATGCAAGTAGGCGACCAGCGGATTGCCTTGGGCGATCGCCAGACGCTTGCCTTTGAGTTGGGCCAGGTTGGTCGGGCTGTCGGCGCTTTTGCGGGTCAGCAGCACGTAGGAGTTTTCCAGGTAGGGACGACTGAAACTCAGGTTTTTTTCACGTTCGGCGCTGGGCAGCAGGGCGGCAATCAGATCGGCCTTGTGATTGTCGATCTGCCTGATCATTTCCGCATCGTTGCGACTGCGCTGGATTTCGAAACGCAGGCCGGTACGCAAGCGAATCAGTTCGAGCAGGTCGGCACTGATGCCGCGGAAATTGCCGGCGCTGTCGAAGAAGGTCAGCGGTGCGTACGCCTCATTGACCACTACGCTGACGACGGGATGCTGCTTGAGCCAGCTCTCCTCACGATCCGTCAGCTGGAGTTTACTGTCGGTGAGCAGCAGGTCGCTGCCGGCGCTCCAGCGTTTGGCGATGTCATCGCGCTGGCTGCGCGGGATCGCTGCGAGCACTGTGTCGATGATGCCCAGCAACTGCGGATTGCTGCGCCGCACGGCGAAGCTGAAGCCATGGGCTTCCTGCTTGCCGAAGTTGGCCATGCGGACGTTGTTGAGATAGCCCTTGTTGATCATGTAATGGGTGGAGAGGGTGTCGCCGAGAAACACATCGGCCTGGTCGAAGGCCACCGCGTTGATTGCGTTCTGATAGGACGGATAGCAGGTGATCAGCGCTTTGGGATACAGCGCCTTGATCTCCGGCAGCGGCAAATAGTGATACACCATGCTCAGGCGCAGGCCGGCGAGGCCTTCGGTTAGCGAGCGGGTTTCATCTTCGCGGGTCACCAGTACCGGCTGATCGACCGCGTAAGGTGTGGAGAGCGCGAGGTTGGCATTGCCTGCTTCGTAGCCGTTGGCTGTGCCAAGCAGGTCGATCTGGCCATCGATCAAGGCGCGAATTGCAGCCTCGCGCGAGGGAAAGCGTTGCACGCGAATCGGCAAACCGGTGGCCTGACCGAGAATCCCTGCGTAATCGGCGGTCAGTCCCTCGTAGTCCTGGCCACTGACGGTCATGTCGAATGGCGGGTAATCAGGTGCGGAGGTACCCAGTTTCAGTTCGCTGCGAGTCTGTAGCCATTGCCGTTGTGACGGTTGCAGGACAATCCCGACAGCCTCGGTTGCCGAGCGGCTGAGCAACGCATAGTCGGGTGAGGGGCTTGGCGAGGCGAAGGCATTGGCGCTCAGATACAGAACGGCGCTCAAGGTGATCAGGTAGTCCTTCAGACGGCTGGGCATGTGGGGTCTCACACGAGTGCGTTGCGTTTGGCCATCTCGATAAGTTCTACAAGGGATCTGGCTTTGAGTTTTTGCATCAGACGCTTTTTATAAGTGCTGACGGTCTTGTTGCTCAGAAACATGCCCTTGGCAATTTCCTTGTTGGTGCGTCCTTGTGCAAATAACTGCAATACCATCAGCTCGCGATCATTAACGGATTTGAATAGTTCAAGTTCTGCATATCGAGTGTCATCGCTGCGCACCGGATTAAGTGCCTGACTGGGGAAGTAGTTGTAACCGGAAAGTACCGCTTTGATTGCGCTGACCAATTCGCTCAAGTCTTCCTGCTTGCAGACATATCCCGATGCACCGGATTGCATGCAGCGGATACCGAACAGCGTAGGACACTGCGCCGTCAGAATCAGAATCTTGAAATTGGAACCCATGGTGTTGAAGCGGGCCAGTACTTCGAGGCCGTCCAGCTTGGGAATGCTGATATCGAGAATGACCAGGTCGGGCATGCATTCACGGACCATCTGCATGGCATCGACACCGTTATCGGTCTCACCGACGACCTTGTAGCCTTCATGTTCCAGGAGCATTCGCACGGCGAGGCGGATGACCGGATGATCGTCCACAATAAAAACGGAGTTCATAAATAGAGTCCCATGCAAGCATGAATAAAGCGCGCACCTTAGCTCAGATGCATGAGCACTCGCATGGACTGGTAGTGTCGCGACTACGTTATCGGATTAATCCTACGCGTAATGAAGAAATGGACTACGTTGAAATTAGGATTGGCGTAAGGAAGCACGAGCGTTCAATTCGCCGAAGATGGAAATTATCCGAGAGCCAATATTGATCTCCAATTATTTACTGGTGTTTAAAGTTGTGTTTAACAAGTGCGGTTCGTTTTGTTTGGTTGCCTGGGTCAGCGCGATCCAGTCTGACCAGTTTAAAGAACGCGTATAACGTTCGTGGCGAAAACTCACCGGGCATCAGCCGGCCAGACCAATGGCCGGCTGATGCGGGACGATCAATGACTTGAGCGGCCGGTCATTTCCAGTGCCATGTCACTGGCGTAACTGTCGGTCATGCCGGCGATGAAATCGATCATGCGCAGAAACGAACGGTGCAGCGAACCTTGAGGGTCCGGCGCATTGTTGCCGAGCAAATCGAGAATACGCCGGCTCTTGAACGACGGCGTGCGGCCGTTGTGCTGCTCCAGCGCGGCACCGCAGAACGAATTGAGCAGAATCTCCAGCGTGGTATACGCGCCGATCTCATGCAGCGTCTTGCGCTTGTCCTGGAAGATCTTCTTGCGCGCGATGTCCTTGGCGTTCAACACGCAGCGCTTTGCCGGCCCGTGCATGTGTTCGACCAGATCGCCGTGCAGTGTGCCGGCGAGCAGGGCATCCTGCTGTTCGACAAATGCTCGCGCTGCCGCGTTGGTCAGGTGCTCGATGGCCTTGCCGCGCAGGATCGCCAGTTTGCGCCGCCGGGAATCCTGCGGGCCGAGTTGGCGATAGGTTTCCGGCAAATCGTCGCCGACCAGACCGAGCAGCAGTGACTCGACTTCGGCGTATTCGAGCAGCTCCATTTCCAGACCGTCTTCGAGATCGATCAGCGCATAGCAGATGTCATCGGCAGCCTCCATCAAGTACACCAATGGATGGCGTGCCCAGCGCTGGTCTTCGATTTGCGGGAGACCGAGTTTGTGCGCGATCTGTTCGAGCAGCGGCAGTTCGCTTTGGTAGCAGCCGAATTTGTGTTTCTTGTAGCCGAGGGAGTCGGCGTGGCGCGCGGTCCACGGGTACTTCAGATAGGTGCCCAGCGTCGCGTAAGTCAGGCGCGTGCCGCCATCGAACTGGTGATATTCCAGCTGCGTCAGCACGCGAAAGCCTTGAGCATTGCCTTCGAAATTGAGGAAATCACCACGCTCGGCCTCGCTCATGCCGTCCAGCCAGCCACGTCCGGCGGCTTGTTGAAACCAGTGGCGAATCGCGTCTTCGCCGGAATGGCCGAATGGCGGATTGCCGATGTCATGGGCCAGGCAGGCCGACTGCACGACCATGCCGAGGTCGGCCGGGTCGCACCAGTCTGGCAGCGCGCTGCGCAAGGTTTCACCGACACGCATGCCCAGCGAACGGCCGACACAACTGACTTCCAGCGAATGGGTCAGGCGCGTGTGAATGTGATCGTTGCTGGTGACCGGATGCACTTGGGTCTTGCGCCCGAGGCGGCGGAAGGCCCCGGAGAAAATGATGCGGTCATGGTCTTTGTGAAAAGGGCTGCGGCCGAGTTCTTGCGGGCTGTGCAGCGGCTTGCCGAGGCGTTCGCGGTTGAGCAGGGTTGGCCAATCCAAGGCTGAATCTCTCCGTCTGGTGACTGATCGCCCTAGCTTCCCGGTTCGGCTGCGCGCCTGCAAGCGGAACTACAGGCCTGCTGCGTCGATATCGATCAACAGCAAGCGTTCACCGTTATCGAAAAACTGCCCCGCAGTCAGGCAATACTGGTTGCTGGTGGCGTCGCGATAGGTGTTGGACAGGGTCAGGCGGCGTTCTTCCCAGCCTTCGGCCAGCAGATGATAGAAGTACGGTCGCCACGACCAGTTGTGCCCCAGATAGCGATCATCGGCAAACCAGCCGTCATGGCGCCATTCCAGGTTGGGGGTCAGTTGCGTGCCGTGGCGGTCGCACTGATAAAAGCGCAGCAGCCAGGGAAACGCCTGCAATTGCGGCAATGCACTGAGCGGGGCGCGGGCCTGCGCCCATTGCTGCAGAATCGCCATCAGCTCGCTGAGCTGCTGACGCATTTGCATCAGCCGCCCGCGCTCGCTGAGTTTCTGCTTCACGTAGCGTTGCCGCAATTGCGCGAAATGCGCGACGAAGGCATCGGTAGCGAAGAATTCTTCTTGTGCTCGGGCGAAGAGAAATCCCTGCACATAGCGCGAGCCGCACTCCAGCGCGAAATTCAGCTGCGCTTCGGTTTCGACGCCTTCGGCGATGATCCAGCAGCCGGTTTTCTCGGCCATCTGGGCGAGAGCCTTGACCACATCGCTGCTCGGTCCGCCGAGGGCTGCAGCCTGAAACAGGCGCATATCGAGCTTGAGAATGTCCGGTTGCAGGGCCAGGACCCGATCCAGCTGCGAATAGCCTGCGCCGAAATCATCAATGGCGATTCTCGCCCCTGCGTCACGGTAGCGCCCGACCACGTGGGCCAGGCGTTCGCTGTTACCACCCAGTTCGGTGATTTCAAATACGATGCGCTGCGGATCAACCTCGTGTCGCGCCAGTTGTTTGAGACTTGGCAGCGCTTGATCGGCGCGCAGGCGGCTGATCCAGCGTGGCGACATGTTCAGGCTGAGAAACCACTCGGCCGGCGCTTCATGCAGGCGGCTGAGGGCGTGATCACGGATTTGCCGGTCGAGACGGCGCAAGGCAGTGGCCGGCGTGCGCGGATCGGCGAACAACGGTCCTACCGAGGTCAGTTGACCATCGCTCTGACGCAGGCGACCCAATGCTTCGACGCCTGCAATGCGGCCGGTGGCGGTATCGATGAAAGGCTGAAAACAGGCGAGCGGTTGCCCGTCGATCACGGCAAGTCCTTAATCTTGTTTTTGGTTTGGCCGCGCTTGCCGGATAGGCACGCGGGATGGAATCTCCCGATAAGGAGATTCATCCCGGCGCTACTGCAAGAATGTAGCCAAAAGGGCGATTCAGCGTTTGCCTGAGCTGTGCATGACCAGTCTGATCAGCGGCCCAAGCGTCGTGCCCAGACGCAGCAGTCGCGTCAAGCCGCCACCACTGCTGCGTTTCGAGCCTTTACCGGTGAGGAAGCCCAGCAGCGTCACCGCCGCCACGCCCCACAACGGCGCATGCTTGATGCCGAAACCATCCTGCACGTTCTGCTTCATGCCACGCATGCGCTGCAACGGTTGCAGCACTTGCGCGGTTTCGTGGCGGATCTCCTGACGGTGCATTTCCATGCGCAGGCGGATCAGCGCCTTGCGCATTTCCCGGCGCGAGCTGTTGTGCGGAAGTTCAGGCAGGCTCATGGCAGCAGGCGCTCCCGGTCGTTGGCCAGCTCTTCGAGCGTGCCGTGGAAAGGCGAGGACTCATCGAAAATCGCCGCTTTGAGGCGCAGACCGCAGAAGATCGACGCCAGCGTGTAAAACACGCACAGGCCGATGATCGCCGCCAGGCGGTAGGTGTCCCAGAAGATGATCATCACCAGCGTCGACAGACCTACCAGCAACAGCAGGGCAAAAACCAGCGCCAGGCCGGCGAACAGCAGCAGGCTGACAGTGCGTGATTTCTGCTCCTGCAGTTCGATGCCGAACAGTTCGACATGACTGTGCAGCAGGCCCAGAACGGCAGCGCCGAGGCGACGCGTGGAGGAGGCGGTGCCCGCAGTCGGGCCGGATTCACCGATCGACATGATCAGCGCCGAGTTGCCAGCAGGCCGATCAGAAAGCCGACGCCGGCAGCGATGCCCACCGACTGCCATGGGTTGGCCGACACATAGTCTTCAGTAGCGGTTACGGCCGCCTGACCGCGCTCACGCAGCGTGTCTTCGGTCACCTTCAGGGTTTCCCGGGCACGCAGCAGGCTGTCATGAATCTGGGCACGCAGCTCATCGGCCTGATCACCCGCGAGGGTCTTGGTGTGCTCAAGCAGGCGTTCGGTGTCGGCAACCAGAGTCTGGAAGTCGTTCATCAGGATTTCTTGAGCAGTCTTTGCCTTGATGCTGGCCATGGGTGGATCTCCGTAGGTGGCTTTGAAGCGTTCGAGTATGAGCCTTGCGCGAAGGTTCAGTGCAAATGCCTGGTACAACTTTTGCTGTGTCGTGGTGCGTCGCTCGGTATATGTGCGCTGTTGCCGGGCGTCCGAGCAGAAAACTCTAATTCATTTGCTCGCGGTTCGTGATCAGACATCGATATATGCGCCAAATCAGTTCATCAACCCTGCCGTTGGATATTTGATGAGTCGTAATTTGGTGCATGAAATGCACACATGAACCGCTTTGGTGCCTTTTAGCCTTGGGTCTGCCTCCTCATGGAAAATCTGCAAAGCGCTGTGGACACGCTGGTTCACAGCTCCAACACGTTGTTCATTCTGATCGGTGCGGTGATGGTACTGGCGATGCACGCCGGTTTCGCCTTTCTGGAGGTCGGCACGGTCCGGCAGAAGAACCAGGTCAACGCGCTGGCGAAAATCCTCAGCGATTTCGCCGTCTCGACCCTGGCCTATTTCTTTATAGGCTATTGGATCTCCTATGGCGTCACCTTCATGCAACCGGCGGCGGTGCTCACGGCTGACCATGGCTATGGACTGGTGAAGTTTTTCTTTCTGCTGACCTTCGCTGCCGCGATCCCGGCGATCATTTCCGGCGGCATTGCCGAACGCGCGCGGTTTGTCCCGCAGTTGTGCGCGACGGCGCTGATCGTGGCGTTTATCTATCCGTTCTTCGAAGGGCTGATCTGGAACGGCAACTTCGGTTTGCAAGGCTGGCTAGCGGCGCAGTTTGGCGCGGCATTCCATGATTTCGCCGGCTCGGTGGTGGTGCATGCCGTGGGCGGTTGGCTGGCGTTGGCCGCTGTTCTGCTGCTCGGCCCGCGCAATGGTCGCTATCGCGATGGGCGCCTTGTCGCGTTCGCGCCGTCGAGCATTCCGTTTCTCGCACTGGGCTCGTGGATCCTGATTGTCGGCTGGTTCGGCTTCAACGTGATGAGCGCGCAGACGCTGCAAGGCGTCAGTGGCCTGGTCGCGGTCAACTCGCTGATGGCCATGGTCGGTGGCACCGTCGCGGCGTTGATCGTTGGGCGCAATGACCCGGGCTTTCTGCATAACGGTCCGTTGGCGGGATTGGTGGCGATTTGCGCCGGCTCCGACCTGATGCATCCGGTCGGTGCGCTGGTAACGGGCGCGATCGCCGGAGCCTTGTTTGTCTGGTGCTTTACCGCTGCGCAAGTCAAATGGCGCATCGATGATGTCTTGGGTGTCTGGCCGTTGCATGGTTTGTGTGGCGTGTGGGGCGGGATTGCCTGCGGCATCTTCGGTCAGTCTGCGCTGGGTGGCCTGGGCGGCGTCAGCCTGATCAGCCAGTTGATCGGCACTGCGCTTGGCGTCGCGGTAGCGCTGGTCGGCGGCTTCGTCGTCTACGGCGCGATCAAGGCATTGCATGGGCTGCGCCTGAGTCAGGAACAAGAGTATTACGGCGCCGACCTGTCGCTGCACAAGATCGGCGCGGTGAGTCAGGACTAGATTTCCTCATCATTGGCTCCGGGATAGAAACCGTGGAGCAGGCGATAGCGATCGATACGCACTTGATCGACCTTCTCCTGCACTTTGTGCGCGGGCAGGCCAAGCATGATCAGCGCGTGTGAAGCGAGCATCAGGCTCGACTCCAGAAGCTCCGGCACCACCTCAGTGGCGCCGGCGGCTCTGAGTTCCGCCGATTGGCTGTCGTCACGGGTGCGTACCAGAATCGGCACCTGTCGGTTGAGTCGCCGGGCTTCGCGCAGAATGCGCAACGCCACGTCACTTTGATCCACGGCAATCACCAGCAGCCTGGCGCGCAACAGGCCAACCGCAGTAAGCAGATCGCCACGCGACGAGTCGCCGTAATGCACGTCGCTTTCCGCGGATGCGGCTTCCTGCACCCGCACCGGATCGTTGTCCAGCGCAACATAGGCTTGCCCCGCATTGCCCATGAAGCGGCCGATGGATTGGCCGACGCGACCGTAGCCGCAGATCACCACGTGCTGGTCGAGGTCGGCGTTGAGCGCGCTGATCTGTTCGATCTGCGCTTCCTGATTGGGCTTGCGGTGCAGCACGGCGGCAATGCGCGGCGCCGCACGCAACAGCAGTGGCGTGAGCAGCATCGAACAGAACGTCGCCGCAAGCAGCAGTGCACCCGGCTCGGCCGGCAACAGGCTGTTCTGCTGCATCTGCGCCATCAAGGCAAAACAGAATTCGCCACCCTGGGCCAGGGCGAGGCCGCTGCGCCATGCGGTTTCGCTGTCGCTGCCGCGCCACTTCACCAGCAGCGCGACCACGATGCCTTTGATCAGCATCAGGCCGAGCGTCAGGCCGATGATCAACAGGCTGTGACTGACGAACAATTGCAGGTCGATCAGCATGCCGATGCTGACGAAGAACACGCCGAGCAGGATGTCGCGAAAGGGCCGGATGTCAGCTTCGATCTGGTGCCGGTAATGGCTTTCCCCTAGCAACATGCCGGCAAGGAAAGCGCCGAGTGCAGGCGACAGCCCCAGCAAGTGCGTGAGCCAGGCGGTCAGCAGCACGATCACCAGCGCCAGAAGAACGAACAGCTCCGCCGAACGCGAGGCCGCCACCTCATGAAACAGCCGTGGCAATAACCAGCGACTGGCGAGCAGCAGGCCGAAGAACAGCACCAAGGTTTTGCCCAGGGTCAACGGCAAGGCCCAATACCAGGCCTGCTCGCTGGTGCCGGCGAAGACCGGAACCAGTGTCAGCAGCAATACCGCGACAACGTCCTGAAACAGCAACACGCCGACCGCGTTCTGGCCGTGGCTGCTGAACACTTCACCAAGACTGCCCAGCTCCTTGGTCACGATCGCCGTGGATGACAGCGATAATCCGGCACCGAGCAACAGCGCCGGCATCAGCGGCATGCCCAGGCCCATCAACAGGGTGCCGAGCAGCGCTGCGCTGATCAGCACTTGCTGACTGCCGAGGCGAAACACCACCTGGCGCAGCGCAATCATCTTCGACAGGGAGAACTCCAGGCCTAGCGAAAACAGCAGAAACACCACGCCCAGCTCGGCGACATCCGGCAGATGTTCGCTCTCGTTGACCCAGTCGAATGCGTTCGGCCCGACCAGTAATCCCACGCACAGGTAACCCAGTACCGGCGGCAGTCGCAGGCGCCGGAACAGGGCAATCACCACCAGGGATGAGGCGAGGATGATCAACAGATTTGCAAACACGGGACACTCCGCTGTCAGGGCGTTGGCCTCTGAAGCGTAGAGGCAAAAAGTCCGCGAGGATGACGCATTTGCAATTTGCGCTGAATGATTTGCGTCAGGATTTTGCGCCGGGAGCGCTGGGTCCTTTGAGCGGCACTGGGTCGACGAGGGTTTAGTGGCGTCCTAGAATGGGCTCACTTGTTTTCCGGTAATGCCGTCATGTCTCCAGAATGTCAGCTGTTCGGCACCCTCGGGTGTCATCTGTGTGAAGTTGCCGAAGCCGAGCTGATGCCCTTCGTCGAGCATGGTCTGCTGGTTGAACTGGTGGACATTGCCGAAGACGAATCGTGGTTCGAAAAATACAGCTTGCGCATCCCGGTACTGCGGCGCGTTGACACTGGCGCGGAGCTGGATTGGCCGTTCAGTGGCGATGAAATCGCGGCGTTTTTACGATGATGGGGTTTACTACCGTTCTTCCGCTGGTCGCAGCGATACATCCTTGCGTTGGCGCTCGCTGACTTCTTCGGTTACTGTATGTCCATACAGCAATCGAGTCAGAGGGATGAACCGTGGTCAATGTCGAACAGTTGAAGAGCAGCGTTAACCGGATGTCGGTCGACGTGGTGCGCGAGGCCGTCCTCGAATTGCGCCTGGACGGGCTGGTCACGGAAGGCAAGACGCCGTTCAACAAGCTGCATTTCAACACCTGCTTTGCCGAAATCGAAGCCCTGTTTCAACGCGCCGGGTATCACAAGCAACTGGATGTGGTCGGTTATCAGGGCCTGCTGTATGCCTTGTACGATCCGGGTCGCTGGGAGGCGGTCGATGTGTTGCGCTGGCTGAAGGAGTTCACCGAAGCGGCGGCCCTCAAGTCGATTCCGGCCTGATGAAACTGCGCTAGGTGGCTTTGCCTCACTGTTGGATAATGCCGGCCTGCATTGAGGATTTCTGTTTCGTATGACCAGCCCCGTATTTTCCGCTGCGCACAATCAGGCCAGCACCTTGTATTTGCCGCCCGGTCCCTGGCTGACGGTACTCGATTGCCTGTGCGAGCACTTCAGCGCTATCGGCCGCGAACAATGGCTTGACCGGATTGCTCGCGGGCGGGTGCTGGATGCGCAGGGCCAGCCGATTGCGCTGGACTTGCCGTACAAGGAAGGTTTGCGCATTCACTACTTTCGCGAAGTGCCGGACGAGAAGCCGATCCCGGTGCTCGAGTCGATTCTCTATGCCGATGAACACTTGGTGGCGGCCGACAAACCCCACTTTCTGCCAGTCACCCCGGCCGGAGAATATGTCGAACAAACCCTGCTGCGCCGGCTGATCCGTCGGCTGGACAATCCGCATCTGGTGCCGCTGCACCGCATCGACCGGCACACGGCAGGTCTGGTGATCTTCTCGGCCAACCCGCAAACCCGCTCGGCCTATCAGTCGTTGTTCCCGACGCGGCAGATCGACAAGCGCTATGAAGCGATCGCCCCGGCGTTGCCCGAGCTGAATTTCCCGTTGGTGCACAAGAGCCGGTTGGTCGATGGCGAGCCGTTCTTCCGCATGCAAGAAGGGCCTGGCGCCAGCAACACCGAAACGGCAGTGGAGGTGCGTGAGAAAAATGGTGATCTGTGGCGCTATGGCCTGTATCCCGTGACGGGCAAGAAGCATCAGTTGCGGGTGCACATGACGGCGCTGGGAGCGAGTATTTGCAACGACCCGTTTTATCCGACGGTGTTGAAAGATGTCGAGGACGACTACGCCAACCCGTTGAAGCTGCTTGCGCAAGGCCTGCGCTTCATTGACCCGGTGACCGGGGAATTGCGGGAGTTCGAGAGTCGAATCACCTTGCAGTGGTAATGCTGAAACTGCTTTCCGAGCGCCCATGAAAAAGCCCGCATGACAATGCGGGCTTTTCTGTATCCGGTAACGACGCGGAGCCTTACAGCTCTTTAACGGTACGAACCTGATCCTTGTTGATGCGGGTCTCTTTGCCGTCCAGCTGCTGGAACTCGTAGAAGCCCGAATCATCATCGTATTTCGGGGTGTCGACGGCCTGGATTTCGCGACCGTCATTCAAGGTGATCACTGTCGGCGAGGAGCAACCGGCGAGGGTTGCCAGGCCCAGTGCGAGCATGAAAGTGGCGAGGGTCCGTTGAGTCATGAGTGTGTCTCCGAATGGGAAATCTTCTGGTTACTGAGCTTGAGACGTAAACAAGGCGTGAGAGTTCCTTGGATAGTGTCAGTCTGACACAGTGTTGTGCAGATGTAACAATTCGGGGGTGTTGAGGTTGGCCAGTCGCGGGTCGTTGTCAGGGCATTGCAATGCGACGGCGCCGAGACTGCGCATCACCCTGCCCGGGCTGCGCTCGCCTGCATTCCAGGCTGCTTCGAACGCTGGCAACAGCGCCACCGGAATCACGCACAACAGCGGTTCCCAGTGCTCGCCGTGGCGCAGCATTAAAGGTTTTTCACGTTGCAGATCGGCAGTGGTCAGCATGGCTTCCAGCAACGCCGTGTCGATTCGCGGCACATCGCATGGCAACACCAGCAAATGCGCATGGCGCGCCGCTTTCAGTCCAGCACGAATACCGGCCAGCGGCCCGGGGAAATCGCCTTCATCATCCATTACCAACTGATCGGCAAACCCGGCATAACGCTCGCGATTGCGGTTGCACGAGATGATCAGATCGTCGGTCAGCGGCCGTACCTTGCGCTGGAGATGCGCGATCAACGGCTCGCCCAGCCACTCGATGAGGCCCTTGTCCTGACCGCCCATGCGTTGACCGCGTCCACCGGCCAGAAGCAGGACGGAGCAGGGTGGCAACGGCTTGTTCGAGGGCATGACGACTCTCCAGAGGGGCGGCGGAAAAATGAGCCGCTGTGATATAACACCGGGCTGTTTCCCCTACAACTGGAAGAGCCTATGAAAGCCAAGGCTGATGTACCTTTCGTGCCGCTCAATATTGCGGTGCTGACTGTCAGCGACACCCGAACCCTGGAAACCGATACCTCCGGCCAGGTCTTCGTCGATCGCTTGATCGCGGCCGGTCACGCGCTGGCCGAGCGTGTTTTGCTTAAAGATGATCTCTACAAAATTCGCGCGCAAGTCGCCAATTGGATTGCCGACGATGTGGTCCAGGTTGTGCTGATCACCGGCGGCACTGGCTTTACCGGGCGTGACAGCACACCGGAAGCGGTGGCATGCCTGCTCGACAAACAGGTCGACGGATTCGGCGAACTGTTCCGCCAGATCTCCGTGGCCGATATCGGCACTTCGACCGTGCAGTCCCGGGCCTTGGCTGGTCTGGCCAACGGCACGCTGGTGTGCTGCCTGCCGGGTTCGACCAATGCAGTGCGCACCGGCTGGGACGGCATTCTCGCTGAGCAACTGGACGCCCGTCATCGTCCGTGCAACTTTGTCACCCACCTGAAGCAGGCGGCGCCGTGTGAATCCCGTGGGTAAGCCGGGCAAGACCGGCAGTCTGCTGCCTGTCGAAACGGCGCTCGAGCGTTTGCTGGCCATGGCCGATGCGTCGCGCATTGTCGAGCGCGAATACTTGCCGCTGTCTCAAGTCGAAGGGCGGGTGCTGGCTGAAGATCTGATCTCGACGCTGGATCTGCCGCCGTGGCCGAACAGCGCCATGGACGGCTACGCCTTGAACCTGGCTGATTGGCAGGGCGAGCCGCTGCCGGTCAGTCAAAAGGTGTTTGCCGGGCAATCTCCGCAGTCGTTGGAACCAGGTACCTGCGCACGCATCTTTACCGGGGCGCCGTTACCGGCGGGCGCTGACTGTGTCGAGATGCAGGAAAACGCCGAAGTTCAGGCCGACGGCCGAGTGCGCTTTCTTGAGCCTTTGAAGGCCGGGCAGAACATTCGTCCGCAGGGCCAGGAAACCACGGTCGGTGAATTGGTGCTGCAAGCTGGCACCCGGCTCGGACCGATTGAGCAGGGCCTGGCTGCTTCGCTTGGCTGTGCCGGGGTTAACGTCGTGCGCAAGCCGCGGGTGGCGGTTCTGTCCACTGGGGACGAACTGGTTGAACCCGGTCAGGCATTGGGGCCGGGCCAGATCTACAACAGCAATCGCGTACTTCTGTGCAGCTGGCTGCAGCGTCTGGGCTGCGAAGTCATCGATGGCGGAATTCTTCCGGACGATCTACCCGCGACGCGGGCGCGGCTGGGCGAGCTGCAAAATGTCGATCTGATTCTGTCTACTGGCGGTGTCTCGGTCGGTGAAGCGGATTTTCTCGGCATTGCCTTGCGAGAGGAAGGCGAACTGGCCTTGTGGAAGCTGGCCATCAAGCCTGGAAAACCGTTGACGTTCGGTCATTTCCGCAACGTGCCGGTGATTGGCCTGCCCGGCAATCCCGCCTCTACGCTGGTGACGTTCGCCTTGCTGACGCGGCCTTATCTGTTGCGACGCCTGGGTGTGCAAGATGTCGAGCCGCTCAAGTTTGCAGTGCCAGCAGGCTTTGTCTGGCCGGTGGCCGGCAACCGTCGTGAATATCTGCGCGGGCGCTTGGAGCAGGGGCGGGCGATCCTTTACCGCAACCAGAGTTCGGGTGTGCTGCGTAGCGCGGCGTGGGCCGACGGATTGGTGGAAGTCCGAGAAGGCCGCACGCTGAGCGAGGGTGATGCAGTGAGCTTCATTCCCCTCAGTGACCTTCTGGGGTAGAGCATCTCGCCCATGCACGCGTCGGCTGATACGCACGGCGCGTGCAACGAATGATTCGGTCAGTTGCTGATCAATGTCACCAACTGGTCGAATCGGCTGTTGGCCACCCAGCCCAGCAGTCCGAGGATGACAGCGGTGGCACCCGCCGAATACGCCAGGCGGTGTTTGATCGTCCGGACATCATTGAGCACTTCGTCCATATCGCGGCGCATGTATTTGAAGTGAGTCTCCAGCTCGCTGACTCGGGGTTCCATATCAAACTCTCCAGGGGTCTTGGCGCTGTTACAGAAGTCTGGTTTCTTGCTGGCACGACTTTCGGCGAGAGCGGCGACCGGGCTCACCGGTGCCTTGGTTTCATGGTTGTGCATGGAAGTTCTCGCCGATCGTATCAACTGCACGCTTGCTGGTTTTGCCATTGCTCGATTCATGGAAATAAATCGGGGGGTATCCGTTCATTACCGGCACATCCTTGTGTTATTGGGTTGAAGGTTGATGCTGCTGGCACACGGTGACCCAATGGTCGGACGGGGTCAATTAAGCCGATTCCTCTTGTTTCGTAAGAAAAAATACCGCTGTGTAGGACGCCAGCAGTTGGACGAAGAATTAATTGCCAGCTCGGTGGCTTTTTTAAGGCGCACAGTGGTCAAGATGTTTCAATCGATTTCAATTCTTGGAGTGACGTTATGAGTGAACGCCGGGCACTGCTGATCTTGCATGGCAAACAGGCACTCAACGAGGATGTCCGCGCTGCCGTCGAAGCCAAGCGTGAGCAAGGCTGGGAGCTGGCTGTGCGAGTGACCTGGGAGGCCGGCGACGCCCAGCGTCTGGTCGAGGAAGCGTTGGCGGCCGGCTACAGCAAAATCATCGCCGGTGGCGGTGATGGCACGTTGCGCGATATTGCTGAGGCGCTGGCTCAGCATCCGCAAAAAGCCAGTCTTGTGTTGCTGCCGCTGGGAACCGCCAACGATTTCTCCCGCGCCGCCGGTATTTCCCTGGAGCCTGCCGAAGCCCTTGAGCTACTGGATGTTCAGCCCTCGGATATCGATCTGGGCGAAGTGGGCGGGCAGATTTTCCTGAACATGGCGACCGGCGGATTCGGCAGCCAGGTGACCGCCAATACTTCGGAAGATCTGAAGAAGGTCTTGGGCGGCGCCGCGTATCTGTTTACCGGCCTGACCCGGTTCAGCGAACTGCATGCCGCTTACGGCGAGTTGCAAGGCCCGGATTTCCATTGGCAGGGTGAGCTGCTGGCGCTGGGCATCGGTAACGGGCGGCAGGCGGGTGGCGGCCATGTGCTGTGCCCCGAGGCACAGGTCGATGATGGTTTGCTGGACATCAGTATCCTGCCGGCACCGCAAGAACTGGTCGGCACGCTGAAGAATCTGCTGAGCGAGGGCTTCGGCCTCGACAACATGTTCGTGCGGGCGCGATTGCCGTGGGTCGAGATCAAGGTCGCCGAAGGGCTGAGCATCAATCTCGACGGCGAGCCGCTGGAAGGCGACAGTCTGCGTTTTGTTGCGAAACCCGCAGCGTTGCAGGTGCACTTGCCGAAAGACTCGCCGTTATTGGGCCAACAACCGTCAATCAGTCATCAAGGCTGATGATCTGCTCGCGCACGGCGAACAGCACCAGGCCCGCCACGTCATAGATCTGCAGGCGCTTCATGATCTGTGCGCGGTGGGTTTCCACGGTCTTGACGCTCAAGCCCAGGCCGTTGGCGATTTCCCGGGTCGATTTGCCGCGCACGATCAGGCGAAGGATTTCCAGCTGGCGCGCGGTCAGATTGTGCGAATCGGCGATGTCCGGCTGGCTTTTCTGGTTGCGGGTCAGTGCCTGATTGATCACGGTGTGAGCGATGGCCGGGCTGAGATAGCGTTCGTTGTTGCGCAGGGCTTCCAGCGCGTGCTCGAGCTCGGTGGCCGTGGTGTCCTTGAGCAGGTAGCCATGGGCACCGGACTCCAGCGCTTGCATGATCAGCGCCGGATCGGTGTGCATCGACAGAATCAGCACTTTGCTCTGCGGCCGAACGCGCTTGAGGCGTTGCAGCGCTTCCAGGCCACCGGTTTCCCTCATCGAGATGTCCAGCAATACGATGTCGGGGCTCAGTTGCTCGACCATTTCGAGCAATTGCGAACCATCACTGGCTTCGCCGATTACCGCGTAACCGGGAATATCCAGAACCAGAGCACGCACGCCGGCTCTGATCAGCGAGTGGTCATCCACCAGAAGTAAGTTACAAGTCAACGCATAACCTTATTCGTACTGGCCCGTTCGAGCGCTCGCGGCGCCCACGGGAAAAGTGCTTCGATTCGAGTGCCTTTGCCCGGCTCGCTGCTAACGCTCAATGTGCCCCCCAACTGTTCGATGCGCTCGGCCATTCCGGCCATGCCGCGTTGACCTTCTCTGGCCGGGTCGGCCGCCGGGGCAAAACCCAGGCCGTCATCACTGATCAACAGCGTCAGACCTTGCGGCAATCGCTGTACCCGAATCAACAGGTTTTTTGCCTGTGCGTGGCGCAGGATGTTGGTCACCGCTTCCTGGGCGATGCGAAACGCGGCGACGGCCATTTCCTCGGGGATGCCGTTGAGCCGTTGCTGGCAATCGAGACTCCAGTTGACCGGTGTGTTGGCCAGCGTCTTGAGCAAGTGCGCACGCAGGCTCGCTTCAAGGCCCAGACTGGTCAATTGACGTGGATTGAGAATCGCCGAGACGTCACGCACCTTGGTAAGGGTTTCATCCAGTGTGTCGCAGAGCACCTTGCATTGTTCCTGCAGATCCTCCGGCAGGCGGCGTTTGAGCCAGTCACTTTGCAGCTTGGCGGCAGTGAGCAACTGGCCGATATCGTCGTGCAATTCCCGGCTGAGGCGATGGCGCTCGTTTTCCTGAACTTGCAACAGTCGATCAGCCAGCTCTTGTGGTTGAAACTTGATCGATTTGCGCGACAAGCGATATTGCACCCAGACGCACGCGGTGGCGGCGATGTCGAGCGCCAGCAATCCCAAAGGAAGGCGTGCGGAAACAACATACGCCAGCAGACTGCCCAAGGTCGCCAGAACACACAGAACAAGTGTGAAGCGCCGGGCGTTTTCCCGAGAAGGTGGCCATGTAATGAGTGACTTGAGACTGGCGTACATAACGGATGGAGCCAATGGATGTTCGCTGCGGGCAGACCGACCGGTGACTGGCGGATCTCTGTGTGGAAATACTGTCATTTATGTTATTGATTCATACCGCATTCATTAAGCGATCATTGACCGGCAATAACATCGAAAAGGTAACACTGAAGTCAGTATGCCATTAACCGGCAGGCAACTAACCGGCGGCATAATACCACTTAACATACCGTTGGTCGCGGTTGCTATATATGTCTATTCAGTCAGGAAATATCGGATCGTGGACGCAAGTTCCATATTGGAAAAAGCTGGAGTTGTTGTATTTGGGCCACTTCGATTTGCCTGGAAGTGTCGCTCGGTGGGCACAGGGAAAACCCTGATGGCGGCACCTGAAAATTAACCGTTGGTCGGGCTGATTATTTGCCCCGGATTGTCGCTTTCAGGCACGAAGTATTCATTTACGACAATATCGCGACTTACTGACTCAAGCCTGGCGCGCGGTAAAGGATGAAGAGAGCAAACGTTTGCTCACCCTCTTGGGCTCGAACGAGGTTTGGCCCATTTGTGCCGCGAAGGCCTCGAGCAGATCAGTCTGTTCGCTTTTATCCAGGGTCAGTTGCCCGGTCTTGGGATCGACCAGCTCAAGCTGCCACGCCATCAAGGTCAGGCAGTCGCGTAACGCATCGAGGGCCTGCTCGTGCAGATCGACGTGGTCCTGCTGCAAATTGAGCAGGCTGTAGATGTGCAGGGAAAACTCGGAGATCGCTTCCAGCGCCAGTGCTTCGGCCCGGCCGGCCAGCTTCAGCAGAGTGCCGAGCATGCAGTCGATGGCATCCTTGTCATTGCTGATCAGTTGCAGATGGCTCAGGCATTCTTCGGACTTGGCGAGAAGCGTTTCAGCCTCGACCAGAAATTCGGGGAAGCGTTGCGCCCAGTCTTTACGGTCGATTGGCATGTTCATCTCCACCACGTCGTGTTGGTTGACGGATGGCCGTGTGTGGCGACGATCGTGAATCGTCGGCAGATCGCGCCCGGCGGTGCAGGTGCACGGACCGAGGGGTTCCAGAGGGTGGGTTGCCACTGAATTGCGATCGCACACAATAGCCTGACTCCGTTCATGCAATGAGAATGGCGTCACAGTAATGGCTATTGGAAATGGCGAATATCAGGTTGGGCCTGATTGATCCTAGGGGAATCCCTTAGGCGCGGGAACCTAACGTGCAAACCGAGGTCGCGCCGCAATGAATCTAGCAGATGAAATCACGAATGCCAGTAAAGCATGATGTCAGTGTGACATCAATGGCCGTTTGTGGCATTTTTAGCGACGTGCTTTACAGCAATCAAGATTAGCTGAATGCAGCCGATAAACCCCCATAGTGAATTCATCAGAACAAGCCCAGGAGTCATTGATGGCCGGCATTCTCGACACGGTAGACCAACGCACGCAACTGGTGGGTGAGAATCGCCTGGAAATCCTCATGTTTCGCCTGGCCGGACGCCAGCTGTTCGCGATCAACGTGTTCAAGGTTCAGGAAGTTTTGCAACTGCCCAAGCTGACCCTGATGCCGCAGCGTCATCCCTTCGTCTGCGGCGTGGTCAATCTGCGTGGGCAGACATTGCCGGTGATCGACCTGTCCCAGGCAATCGGTATGCGCCCACTGGTGCCGGGCCCGAACAGCACGATCATCGTCACCGAATACAACCGTTCGGTGCAGGCCTTCCTCGTCGGCGGTGTCGACCGCATCGTCAACATGAACTGGGAAGCCATTCTGCCGCCGCCGACCAGTGCCGGCCGCCAGCATTATCTGACCGCGATCAGCAAGGTCGACGATCAACTGGTGGAGATCATCGACGTCGAGAAAGTCCTCGCTGAAATCGTCCCGTACAACGCCAAGGTCTCGCGCGAGAAACTCGACGATCCGGTACTCGAGCGCGCCCGTGGCCGCGAAGTCTTGCTGGTGGACGATTCCAACGTAGCGCTTTCGCAATTGCGCGATACCCTCGGCCAGCTCGGGGTGAAAATGCACATTGCCAGCGACGGTCTGAAAGCCTTGAACATGCTCAAGGCCTGGGCCGATACCGGCGTGCATATGACCGATAAACTGCTGATGATCTTCACCGATGCGGAAATGCCGGAAATGGACGGCTATCGCCTGACCACGGAGATCCGCAACGACCCTCGCCTGCGTGGCCTGTACGTCGTGCTGCACACCTCGCTGTCCGGCAGTTTCAACGACTCGATGGTGAAGAAGGTCGGTTGCGACAACTTCCTTTCCAAATTCCAGCCGGACAAATTGGTTGATGTGGTGCGCCAGCGTCTGATGCTCGACGCCGTGCCGGCCTGAAACACGCACATCTTGCTTCCTGTGGGAGCGAGCCTGCTCGCGAAAGCGCAGGGTCGGACACATTGATGGTGAATGTGCCGGCCTCTTCGCGAGCAGGCTCGCTCCCACAGAAGTGTATTTACATTAATGACGGCTTTGATTCGGTATTGAAGCTCGTATAGGGTGGCGTTTTTCCATCAGGAAGCTGGCCATGCTGCGTCTGAGCGCGCTTTATCGTTACCCGTTGAAATCCGGCAAGGGCGAAATCCTGCAAAGCATCGAGCTGGACAAGCTCGGGCTGGTGGGCGACCGACGCTGGATGCTGGTGGACGAGGCCAGCGGGCGCTTTCTGACCCAGCGTGCCGAAGCGAAGATGAGTCAGTTGTCGGCGTTATGGAATGCCGGCGGCGGTTTGACCCTCAGCGCTCCCGAGCAGGGATCTATCGAAGTCGCGCTGCCCACTGCCGACGCCGAGCTGCGCGGTGTGACGATCTGGCGTGACACCCTGCGTGTGCCGGACGCCGGTGATCAAGCCGCGCGGTTTGTCAGCGACTTCCTCGGCAAGCCGACACGTCTGGTGCAGATGCCGCTCGAGCGGGCACGCACCACGCAGTCGGGGTTCGGCAAGGATGACGATCAAGTGGCGTTCGCCGACGGTTATCCATTGCTGCTGATCGGCGAAGCCTCGCGGCTGGCCCTCTCGGAAACGGTAGGGCGAGAGCTGGAGATGCTGCGCTTCCGTCCGAATCTGGTGATCGAAGGCAGCGCGGCTTACGCCGAGGACCAATGGAAACGCATTCGCATCGGCGATATCGAATTCCGCGTGGTCAAGCCATGTGCGCGTTGCATCATGACCACTGTTGACCCGCAAACCGGTGAGCGCAGCGCCGATCGCGAGCCGTTCGCGACGTTACAGAAACATCGCTCAACCGCCGATGGCGCGATGTTCGGACAGAATCTGGTCAACGACGGCAAAGGCCGCCTGGAAGTCGGCATGCCGGTGGAAATCCTCGAATAGGTTGTCGCTGAAACGAAAAATGCCCGGTCTTTTGGACGCGGGCATTTTTTTGCGCTGTGAAACCGTCGGGATCAGCCGCGGTATTCGCACAGGTAAGCGGTATCCACTTCGACTTTCAGCTGAAACTTGCTGTTGGCCGGGACGTTGAACTGGCTGCCGGCGGCGAAGGTTTCCCAGTCGCTGCTGTCTGGCAGTTTTACGCTCAGCGCGCCGGAAACCACATGCATGATCTCGCGCTGGCTGGTGCCGAATTCGTATTCGCCCGGGGCCATGACGCCAATGGTCGCCGGACCTTCAGCGGTGCCAAAGGCGATCGACTTGACGGTGCCGTCGAAGTACTCGTTGACTTTAAACATGGGCGGATTCCTCGAAAAGGGCTTAAAAGGGGGCGGCCAGTATGCACAAGGCTTTTCGCGCCGTCACGCGTCTAGAGCGGCAGAACCAGCGGCAATAACCGTGCGGTATTGCGGGCATCTTCCAGCGCGCGATGTTGTTGGCCGTTGAACTGCATGCCCGCTAGCTGCAACGCGGCGTTGAGCCCCAGCGGTCGTTCCAGGCGCCGGGCCTTGGCGAAGCGCTGTTTGAGGTTCATGTGCGGGACTTTGCTCAGACCGCTGTCGATGTTCAGGCGCTGCCACTCCTGCAGCAACTGCTGGCGATCGTAACCGCCCCAGCTGGCCCAGCCTTCAAGGCGAGCCTGATGCTGTGCCAGCCAACGCTCAAAGGCCGGCCAGACTTCGCTCAGCGGTTGCGCCGAATCGATGTTGGCCTGAGTGATGTGCGTCAGCTCCCGACAGAATGGCGTCAGCAATGGACGGCGGGTCGGTTTGACGAAGCGCTGGAAGTGATCCTGTTCGCGCCCGGCGCGGTCGACCAGGGTCGCACCGATCTCGATTATTTCCATCTCCGTGACCGGCCAGCCACCCTCGTCTGTGGTGGCTTCCAGATCTATGACCAGCCAATGGGGCATCGCAGGGTTCCTGATTTCCGCGTTCTGATTTATCAGAGCGTAGTCAAACCCCGCGCTTGTGCCCGGGCGACTACTCGACCTGCAACAGAACCTGACGATTTTTTACCTGATCGCCGACCTTCACTTGCACCCGTTTGAGCACGCCATCGATGCCGGCCTTCAACGGATGCTCCATTTTCATAGCCTCCAGCACCACCAGCAATTGACCTTTGCTGACGGTACTGCCTTCGCAGACCAGCACGTCGACAATGGCACCGTCCATCGGTGCTTTGAGGGTGCCGGAAGCGACGCTGGTCTGACTGTCGATCGGCGCATGAGTTCGATCCTCCAGGCGCAGGCTGCCTGGATGGGTGAACAGCCACAGGTGCCCATCGTGCAGACGGTAGGCATGACGCTGGCGCAGGCCGTCGATTTCCATGGTTACCGATTGCGCGGTGTGCTTGATGATTTTCAACTCTAGCGTGCGTTCGCCCAGCTGCACGACACATTCGCCGGATTTGCGCGCCAGCACCGACAGCGTCCAGTCCTGCTCGTCACTGCCGAGTCGATAGTGCAACGGCACGCTCGCGTTGTTGCGCCAGCCGTTCAGCGGGGCGCGATGGGGCAGGGCGCTGGCCTGATAGAACAACACCACGGCAATCGCCAGTTGCTCCGTCGTCGGCACATAAGTGTTGAGGCTGGCATGGCTGGAAAAATGGTGCTGGATGAAGGCGGTGCTGAAATCGCCGCTGATGAACTGCGGATGTTGCAACAGGCCCTCGAGCAAACGTTGATTGCTTTGCACACCGAGCAGCACGGTGTCCTGCACCGCACGCAACAGCTTGCGCCGCGCCTCTTCGCGGGTGGCGCCGTGGGCGATCAGTTTGCCCAGCATCGGATCGTAGAACGGGCTCACCGACTGACCTTCAAGCAGACCATGATCGATCCGTGCACCGTGGCCCGACGCCGGTTGCCATGCGGCAATTCGGCCGGTTTGCGGGAGAAAATCCGCAGCGGGATCTTCAGCGAAGAGGCGCACTTCCATGGCGTGACCGTCGAGGCGGATCTGTGCCTGCGTCAGCGGTAGCGGCTGGCCCTCGGCAACCAGCAACTGCCACGCGACCAGATCCAGCCCGGTGATCAATTCCGTCACCGGATGCTCGACCTGCAGACGGGTGTTCATCTCCAGAAAGTAGAACTGGCCGCGCGCGTCGAGCAGGAACTCCACGGTGCCAGCGCCGACGTAATCCACCGCGCGCCCGGCCTTGAGTGCTGCTTCGCCCATGGCCTGGCGCAGCTCGGCGGTCATCACCGGGCACGGCGCTTCTTCGATGACTTTCTGATGGCGGCGCTGGATCGAGCAATCGCGTTCGCCGAGATAGACCAGATGGCCGTGCTGGTCGCCGAACAATTGCACTTCGACGTGGCGCGGTTCGATCAATGCCTGTTCGAGAATCAACTCGTCGCTGCCGAAACCGTTCATTGCTTCGGACCGCGCGGTGCGCAGTTGCGCCGGCAGTTCGCTGGCCTCGTGCACCAGGCGCATGCCGCGTCCGCCGCCGCCGGCGCTGGCCTTGATCATCAGCGGATAACCGATGCGCTCGGCTTCGGCCAGCAGCGTCGCGTCGTCCTGCGCTGCGCCTTGATAGCCGGCAATGCACGGCACGCCGGCGTCGAGCATGGCGATTTTCGACAGGCGTTTGCTGCCCATCAGTTCGATCGCTTCGACGCTGGGGCCGATGAAAATCAGCCCGGCTTCGGCGCAGGCGCGGGCGAAATCGGCGTTTTCCGAGAGAAAACCGTAGCCCGGGTGAATCGCATCGGCACCGCTGCGTCGGGCGGCGTCGATGATCGCCGCAATGTTGAGGTAGGACTGCTGCACCGGCGCCGGGCCGATATGTACGGCTTGGTCGGCCATTTGCACGTGTAGCGCATCGGCGTCGGCGTCGCTGAACACGGCGACGGTGCGATAGCCCAGCGCCTGGGCCGTGCGCTGGATGCGGCAGGCGATTTCACCGCGGTTGGCGATCAGGATTTTGTGGAGGGTAGGCATGGTGGGGTTCCTGAAATGATAGCGGTGAATGGGATGGCCTCTTCGCGAGCAGGCTCGCTCCCACATTTGGAACGCATTTCAACCGCGAATTCGGGCGCTCCTGAGTTTTGGGCGGCGAAGGTGCGGGCCTCTTCGCGAGCAGGCTCGCTCCCACATTTGGAGCGCATTTCAACTGCGAACTCGGGGGCTCCTGAGTTTTGGGCGGCGAAGGTGCGGGCCTCTTCGCGAGCAGGCTCGCTCCCACATTTGGAATGCATTTCGACCTGTGGGAGCGAGCCTGCTCGCGAAGCTTTTAGCTGACCCACCGAGGGTTACGTTTCTGCATAAATGCCATGGTCCCCTCGATTCCCTCGTCTCCAGTCACCGCCGCGCTGAACCACTGCGCCGCCTCATCGAGCAATGCGCTCGACGGCTGTCCGGCACTCGCCAGCAACAATTTTTTCGTCATCGCATTCGCTTCCGGTGCGCAGCGCAGCACCTGTTGCAACACCTCATCCAGTCGCTCGGCCAACGCTTGCGCATCCTGTTCAACGAAATGCACCAGCCCCAAACGATGCGCCTCGTGGCCATCGAAACGCGCTGCGGTCAGGGCCAGTCGGCGGGTTTCGGTCAGACCGATCCGTTGCACTACAAACGGTGCGATTTGCGCCGGGATCAGGCCAAGGCTGGTTTCCGGCAAACCGAACTGCGCCTTGTGATCACTAATCGCAACATCGCTGACGCAAGCCAGGCCGAAGCCGCCGCCGAGCACGGCGCCTTGCAGCACGGTGATCAGCACCTGCGGCGTGTGCTGGGCTTCCTCCAGTAACGCACCGAACGCCCGGTTCAACTCGCGGTAAGCGTCTGCGCCCTGCGACCGTGCGCTGGCCATGTCCTTGATGTCGCCGCCGGCACAAAAATGCCCGCCGGCACCGCTGAGCACCAAGGCCCGCACTGTGCGGTCATCGTGCACCGCCGCCAGCACCGCGCGCAGTTCGGCGACCATTTGCAGGCTCATCGCGTTGCGGCTGTCCGGGCGGTTGAGGGTGATGTGCAGCACGCCACCATGCAGCTCCAGCAACAGCGCCTGGCAATCGGGCAGGTTGCTCATTTCTTTTTCCCCGGCAGGATGCCCATCAGTTTGCAGATGATCCCCAGCATGATTTCGTCGGCGCCGCCGCCAATCGAGACCAGGCGCACATCGCGATAGGCGCGGGCCACCGGGTTGTCCCACATGAAGCCCATGCCGCCCCAATATTGCAGGCAGCTGTCGCTGACTTCACGGCCGAGGCGTCCGGCCTTGAGCTTGGCCATCGATGCCAGGCGCGTGACGTCCTGGCCTTTGATGTATTGCTCGGTGGCCTGATAGACCAGGGCGCGCAGGCATTCGATTTCGGTCTGCAATTCGGCGAGGCGGAAGTGGATCACCTGGTTATCGATCAGCGCGTTGCCGAAGGTCTTGCGCTCCTTGCAGTACTCGATGGTGCTGTCGATGCAATATTCCAGGCCCTTGATCATGTTCGCCGCGCCGAACAGACGTTCTTCCTGGAACTGCAGCATCTGCATCATGAACCCCGCGCCTTCATGGCCGATGCGGTTGCGCTGGGGCACGCGCACGTTGTCGAAGAACACCTGCGCGGTTTCCGAGCTGCGCATGCCGAGCTTGTCCAGGTGCGAACTGAGGCTGATTCCCGGGGTGTTCATCGGCACCATGATCAGCGACTTGTTGATGTGCGGCTTGTCGTCCGAGGTGTTGGCCAGCAGGCAGATGAAATCGGCGCTCGGCGAGTTGGTGATCCACATCTTGCTGCCGTTGATCACGTAGTCATCGCCGTCCTTGCGTGCCGTGGTTTTCAGCCCGGCGACATCGGAGCCGGCGCCGACTTCGGAAACGCCGATGCAACCGACCTGTTCGCCAGTGATGGCCGGACGCAAAAATTCTTCGCGCAGTTCATCGGAGCCGAAGCGCGCCAGCGCCGGGGTGCACATGTCGGTCTGCACGCCGATCGACATCGGAATCCCGCCGCAATGAATGGTGCCGAACTCTTCGGCGGCGACGATCGAATAGCTGTAATCGAGGCCCATGCCGCCGAATTTTTCCGGCTTGGAAATGCCCAGCAGGCCCAGCTCACCGGCCTTGCGGAAGATTTCGTGAATGGGAAAGCGCCCGGCCTTTTCCCATTCTTCGACGTGCGGGTTGATCTCGTGCGTGACGAACTGGCGGACGGTGCGGCGCAGGGCTTCGTGTTCCGGGGTGAAGATCATTGTTGTTGTTCTCCGTAGGATCCGTGGCGGTCAGAAGCGGCTGACGCCGAAGCTGTTGGGTTGCAGCGTACGCCTGTCGGCTTCGTGGCAAATATCCAGCAAGTAGCCAAGCAGGGTGCGGGTGTCGCGCGGGTCGATCAGGCCGTCGTCCCACAGGTTGGCGCTGCCGTACAGTGCGGTGGACTGGCTGTCGAGTTTCTGCGCTGTCATCTGTTCGAGCATGTCGAGCATTTTCGGATCGGGCTCGATGCCGTCCTTGAGCTGTTTGGCCTCAGTGACGATGCGCAGAACCTTGCCGGCCTGAGCGCCGCCCATCACCGCTGTGCGGCTGTTGGGCCAGGCGAAAATGAAACGCGGATCGAGCCCGCGTCCGCACATGGCGTAGTTGCCGGCGCCGTAGGAACCGCCGACGACAATGGTCAGTTTAGGCACCCGTGCGTTGGCCACCGCCTGGATCAGTTTCGAGCCGTGTTTGATCACCCCTTGCTGTTCCGATTCGGTGCCGACCATGAACCCCGTGGTGTTGTGGAAAAACAGCAGCGGCGTCTGGCTCTGGTCGCACAACTGGATGAACTGCGCCGCCTTGCTCGCACCTTGCGGGGTGATCGGGCCGTTGTTGCCAATGAAGCCGCAGGCGCGGCCCTGGATTCTCAGTTGGCCGCAAATGGTTTGCTGGTCGAACTCGCCTTTGAACTCGAGAAAGTCCGACTCATCGGCAATCCGCGCGATGATTTCGCGCACGTCGTAGGGCTTTTTTGCATCGTCGGGGATCAGCCCGAGCAGTTCGTCGATAGGGTAGAGCGGTTCTTTGAATTGCGGCTGCGGCAGCCACGGCAACTGCTCGTTCCATGGCAGCATGCGCATGATGTCGCGGACCTGGCGTATGCCGTCAGCGTCGTTTTCGGCGAGATATTCGGCAGTGCCGGCGACCTGCGCGTGCATTTCGGCGCCACCGAGTTCTTCATCGCTGGCCACTTCGCCGGTCGCCGCTTTGAGCAATGGCGGGCCGGCGAGGAACAGCTTGGCCTTGCCGCGCACCACCACCACGTAGTCCGACAATCCCGGTTGATAGGCGCCGCCCGCCGTGGCCGAGCCGTGTACCACGGTGATCTGCGGCAAACCCATTGCTGACATGCGCGCCTGATTGGCGAAACTGCGCGCGCCTTCGACAAAGATCTCTGCCGCGTAGTTGAGATTGGCGCCGCCGCTTTCGGCGAGGGTGATCATCGGCAGTTTGTTTTCCCGAGCGATCTGTTGCAGGCGCAGGGATTTTTTCAGGCCGCTCGGCGAGATCGTGCCACCCTTGATCGCGCTGTTGTTGGCGACCACCATCGCGCGGATGCCGCAGACATAACCGATGCCGGCAATCAGCCCGCCACCGGCCGAACTGCCGTCCTTGTCGTCATGCAACTTGTAGCCGGCGAGGCTGGCCAGTTCGAGGAACGGCGCGCCGGGGTCGAGCAAAAGGTTCAAGCGCTCGCGGGGCAACAGTTGCCCGCGTTTGCTGAATTTTTCTTTGGCTTCGGCGGCCTTGTTCAGCAGGTTCTGTTCGAGCTGCTGCACCTGCTCGATGGCGGCGAGCATGGCCGCGCGGTTGCGCGCGAACGCTTCGCTGTGCGGATCGAGTTGCGACTGAATCTGCGCCATGGCTTATTCCTTGTCCTTGAGCACGTCGGGACGCAACACTTCTGGTAAAAACGCGCGGTGGAAGCCATTGAATGATTCGCTGTGGCTGGCCTTGTGCAGCGGCCAGGCGCGACTGCCGAGGCTGGCGGCGCCGTCGATTTTCACTGTGGTGCCGCTGATGAATGCCGCCGCCGGGCTGAGCAGAAACACGATCGCCGCACTGACTTCCGATTCGGTGCCGATACGCTTGAGCGGCACATGCTCGCGCAGGGTCGGAATCACCGCTTTGAATGCGCCTTCGTAAGTGTCCATGCCGCTGGACGCAATCCAGCCCGGCGCCACCGCGTTGACCCGGACCCCGGCGTAACCCCACTCGAACGCGGCGGTCTTGGTGAAATTGTCCATGCCCGAACGCGCTGCCCCCGAGTGGCCCATGCCGGGCATGCCGCCCCACATGTCAGCGAGCATGTTGACGATGCTGCCGCCATGTTTGCTCATCGACTGGTTGAACACTTCGCGGGCCATCAGAAAGCCGCCGACCAGATTGGTCCGCAGCACGGTTTCAAAGCCCTTCTGATTGATTGAGGCCAAGGGCGACGGGTATTGGCCGCCGGCGTTGTTGACCAGGCCGTGGATCGGCCCGTGTTCGGCGATCAGCTCTTTGACCAGTTGCTTGACCGCTTCTTCATCGCGGATATCGCAGGCCTTCCAGTGCGCGCGGCCGCCGTCCTCGGCGATTTCGGCGGCGACTTTTTCGAGCTTTTCCGGCTTGCGCCCGACCAGCAGCACATTGGCGCCGAGGGCCGCCAGTTCATGGGCGGTGCAGCGACCGATGCCGCTGCCGCCACCGGTGACAATCAGGTTCTGGCCGCTGAACAGATCGGCGCGGAAAATCGACGCGTAAGCCATGCACACCATCCTCTAGTCGAGCTGTTCGGCGACGCTCTGCGGCACCGGGATCTGGATTTCCAATAGTTGCTGGGCGAAGGCTTTGCCTTGCGGGTCGATGCGCAGACTGGCGACACCGCCACCGCCGAGGGCGTTTTCCAAAAGAAAGTTGAGGCTGTGGGTGCCGGGCAGATACCAGCGTTCGACACGCCCGAGAAGCGGATCGAGGACGTGCCGCATCCAGTCGACCACCACCGAGGTGGTCAGCGCTTCGGCGATCCACGGCAGGTAATCGGGATGGCGCGGCATCACGCCGATATTGCTGTGGTTGCCCTTGTCGCCGGAGCGCGCCACCGCCAGTTTCACCAACGGCGCACTGGCATCGGCGCGGCCCAGGGGTTTCGGTGGTTGCTGGGCGAGCGGCAAATCTGCACTGTCCAGAGCCACCGGGTCGGGCAGGGCGCACGGATGACGTTCGCCTGCGATGTCGACTTGCAGGGTGCAGGCGCTTTTATCGATGAGGAAAGAGAACAGACGGATGAGGGGGTATACGGTCGGACGACCGCCCACGATGCCGGTCAAGCCCGGCGCCATGCCGGTCGCGGCCTGGGCGATCTCTCTGGAAAACAGTACCAGTGCGCGTTTGTCGGGATGGCGCACGGCGATTTTGATCACCACTTCACGGCTGTCGCGGCGCTGGCCGTGGGGGCCGTAGGTGGCTTCGCTGCCGAGCAGTTCGACATGGGTTTCGCTGTACGGCGCCCAGCCGCGCAGGCTGAACATCTCGGCGGTCTTGTCGATGATTGCCTGACTGACCCGCCGCGCCTTGTCCACTGCGTCGATGCCGGCCATCAGGCAACTGGCGGTGCAGCGAAAACCGTCCGGGTACGTGGCGCTGACCTTGTATTTGTCGGTAGGCGGCAGGCCTTTGGCACCGTGCACGTGCACGACGTTTTTGCCTTGTTGCTGGAGTTTGACCTGGCTGAAATCGCAGATCACGTCGGGTAATAGATAGGCCTGCGGATCGCCGATTTCGTAGAGCATCTGCTCGCCGACCGTCAATGGTGTGACCAGTCCGCCGGAGCCTTCGGGTTTGCTGACGAGGAACTGGCCACCGGCGCTGACCTCGACGATCGGAAAACCGATGTGCTCGTAATCCGGCACCTCGCGCCAGTCGGTGAAATTACCGCCGGTGCACTGCGCGCCGCATTCGATGATGTGCCCGGCCAGTGCGGCCTGGGCGAGTTTGTCGTAGTCATGCCACGACCAGCCGAATTCGTGAACCAACGCCGCACTGACCACGGCGCTGTCGACCACCCGGCCGGTGATGACAATGTCGGCACCCAGGCGCAAAGCTTCGACAATTCCCGGCGCGCCGAGGTAGGCGTTGGTCGACACGCACATACGCGGCAATGGGGCGCCGCTGAACATTTCGCGGATGTCGGCGGGGCTTTTGAGCTGTCCTTGCAGGTCATCGCCGAGCAACACGGCAATCTTCAGCTGGACCCCAGCCTGGTCGCAGGCCGCTTGCAGGGCCGCCGCGCAAGCCTGCGGATTGACCCCGCCGGCATTGCTGATCACGCGGATTTTCTGTTCGGCCAGTTGCGTCAGCAGCGGCGCCAGCACTTCAACGAAGTCACCCGCGAACCCGGCCTGTGGGTCTTTAAGACGCGCACCAGCCATGAGCGACATGGTGATCTCGGCCAGATAATCGAACACCAGATAATCCAGGTTTCCGCTGGAGACAAGCTGGGCGGCAGCGGTGGAGGTGTCGCCCCAAAAAGCACTGGCGCAGCCGATTCGCACGGTGGTTGGCATTTTTATCTCCGACTCAGGGACCTGCGACAGAAGTGTCTGGAGGCTACCAAGCAAGCGCTTGGTTTGTAAACAGGCGAAACATTCTTCTGCCCAAGCGCTTGCTTGGTGCCCGCGCGCGGCTTAAATTGCGCGCAACCCTGCGGTTACAGGGGGCAACACACTGATCGACTGTAGGAGAGAACGGGTGGACGAGCAAAAAGCCCTGCGGGTCATGCGCGAACTGGTCGACCAAGGCCAGTTGACCGACCCGGACAGCGCCCGTGGCAAATTGCTGCAAGTGGCGGCTCACCTGTTTCGCAACAAAGGCTATGAGCGCACCACAGTGCGTGATCTGGCCAGTGCTGTGGGCATTCAGTCGGGCAGTATTTTTCATCACTTCAAAAGCAAGGATGAAATACTCCGCGCGGTGATGGAGGAAACCATCCGCTACAACACCGCGTTGATGCGCGCAGCCTTGGCCGAGGCGAGCAATGTGCGCGAAAGGGTGCTGGCACTGATTCGTTGCGAGTTGCAGTCGATCATGGGCGGCAGTGGCGAGGCGATGGCCGTGCTGGTGTACGAATGGCGCTCATTGTCCGAGGACGGCCAGGCTAAAGTCCTCGCTTTGCGTGATGTTTATGAAGACATCTGGCTGCAGGTTCTGGGCGAGGCCAAGGACGCCGGCTTTATTCGCGGCGACGTTTTTATTACCCGACGTTTCCTTACCGGCGCACTGTCCTGGACCACCACCTGGTTCCGTGCCGGCGGCAGTTTGAGCCTCGATCAACTCGCCGATGAAGCGTTGATTCTGGTCCTCGAAGCGCGTTGAACGGTTGTCGGACCGGCCGGGAAACTGGCTAAGTCGGCGAAACCGCCTAGCTTGAATGCATTGATCGCTATTTTTTTCGGGGAGTGGGGTGTTTTGAAGTCTTCGCCAATTCGGACAGCCGCCGGGCTGCTGCTCGCTGCGCTGGCTGCGTTATGGGTATTGCCCGCTCAGTCAGCGCAATTGGTCCGGGTCGGCGCCGCGCATTTCCCGCCTTATACGATTCGCCCGGAAAACGGCGCCGACACCGGCCTGTTGCCGCAATTGGTCGAGGCGCTGAACCGCTCGCAGAGCGATTATCAATTTGTCCTGGTGCCGACGTCGATCCCGCGCCGCTTCGGTGATTTCAAGCAAGGCCGCATCGATATGGCGATCTTCGAGAACCCCGAGTGGGGCTGGAAGGACATTCCCCACGACGACGTCGACATGGGCCTGGAAGACGCCGAGATTTTTGTCGCGCAACGCGAAGACGGCCGCCAGCAAAACTACTTCTCGAGCCTGTCGGGCAAACGTCTGGCGCTGTTCAGCGGTTATCACTACGAATTCGCCGACTTCAACGCCGACCCGAAATATCTCGCGAAAAACTACAACGCGACGCTGACCTATTCCCACGACAGCAACCTGCTGATGGTCCTGCGCGGGCGCGCCGACATTGCCCTGGTCACCCGTTCCTATCTGTTCGATTACCTGCTGCGCAACGAGAAGGTCCGCGATGAGCTGTTGGCGTCGCAGCGTACCGATCAGATCTATCACCATTACGCGATTCTGCGGCCAAGCGCTCCTATCACCGGCGAAGCCTTCGGCAACCTGTTGCAGCGTTTGCGCGACAACGGCGAATTGCTGAGGATTTTCGAGCCCTACAGGATTGCCGTGATGCCGGCGCCTCATCACTGAAGCGCTAATTGCCTCTCGCGCTTAAATTTCCCCTCCCGGCTCACGTCACTTCGTTGAACTGTCGACGATTACGTGAGCCCGACCCATGTCCAATCTGAATGACCTCACTGCCCTGGCATTGCCCTCGGGCAGTCGATTGATCGCTGATGCTACCGAGAGCCGGCTGAGCCTGTGCCTGGACGGGCAACCGCTGATTCGGCTGCGCCTGGACCGCGAGGCCAATGGCCCGATCCAGCTTGATGAGCGTTTTGCCCTGCCGCCCGGCCAAGCCTTGTGGGCGGCCTGTTATTGGCTGTTCGCCCGTGATCCGGCATGTCAGCAATTGACCTGGCAACTCGATCAGCCACCAACCGAAGCCTTGCGCAGTGGTTTGCTGATCAACACCGAAGTCGCCGGCGAATATCGCTGCGAGCGCACGCTGTTCTGGCAATTGCCGCAGCCGTGGCTGGGCACTTCACTGACCGGCAGCTATCCGCAGCAAATGGTCATCAGCCACGGCAGGCGCCATCCGCTGCGACCGGTGAAACCGCGCGGTGAAGTCTACCGGCGTTTCGATGCGCGGCTCGGCGCATGGATTTCCTTGCGAACGCTGGAAATCGAAGAAGATCTGTCGCGCTTCAATCGCTGGCAGAACAGCCCGCGCGTGGCGAGTTTCTGGCAGGAGGAGGGCAGCCTTGAGCAGCATCGCGAATACCTCGGCAAGCTCGAGGCCGATCCGCATACGCTGACGCTGATTGGTTGTTTCGATGACCAGCCTTTCGCTTACTTCGAAGCCTACTGGGCCAAGGAAGATCGCATCGCGCCGTTCTACGATGCCGGCGATTACGACCGTGGCATTCACATGCTGGTCGGCGAGGAAAGTCATCGCGGCCCGCATAAAGTGGCGAGCTGGTTATCGGCGCTGGTGCATTACCTGTTTCTCGATGATCCACGGACCCAGCGCGTGGTCGCCGAGCCGCGTGCCGACAACGCGAAGATGATCGGACATATGCACAACCAATGTTTTCACTGCGAGAAGGAATTCGATTTTCCGCACAAGCGCGCGGCGCTGATGATTCTGGGGCGGGAGCGGTTTTTTGATCGGTGCCGGTTGGCCTGATGTGTTCGGCCTCGGAATTTCGTTGGGTCTGAGGCCGCTTTCGCGAGCAGGCTCGCTCCCACACTGGGTTTGTGTCGTTGATCAAACCCTGTGGGAGCGAGCCTGCTCGCGAATGGCTTGACGCAGAATCCGGATCCTAACGACGACCCGCAATCACCGCATCCCGCCGACTGCCCGAGACCTTGCGGCAGTGCACCAAAGCATCACGAATCATGAAGTTGACCAGGGTGGGCGATACGCCCAGTTCCTTGGCGATGTCTTTCTGCGGCACGCCGTGCAGACGGTACATCTCGAAGGCATAGCGGGTGCGGCTGGGCAGCTCGGTCAGCGCATCGGCGATGTGTTCCAGAGTCGAGAAGTTGATGTGCGAAGTTTCCGGCGAAGCGCCCTGAATCACCACGTTCAAGCCTTCCTCTTCCGGGCCTGAGTATTTCTGTTCGAGCGCCTGCTTGCGGTAGTGATCGATGGCGAGGTTGCGCACGATCTGGAACAGGTAGCTCAGCTGAGCCTTGATCGACGACGTGATCGGCGGCGCCGATTGCAGTCGGAAAAACGCATCCTGAACCACGTCTTCGGCACGAGACCTGCAACCGGTAATGCGGGCTGCAATCTTGACCAGAATCAGTCGATTGTCGACGAATGCCTGAAGTAGCGGTGAATCGCACCTGCTTGTGGATACTTGTTCCGTCATGGAAATCACCTTGCTGCCAATAGGTTAGTGGGAGGGCCTCGGGGGACGGCGCCGTCCTACACATCGAGCGACAAATTATGTTGAATGATAATGATTGTCAAATGAGAAAGAGAAGTAGTGCTGTAAGTCGATGTGTTTTGCCAACTGCGACACGCCGCCGCACCCTGGCCCCGCTGGACGTCGTGCCTGCCGACTAATTATTTCCCCACTCCATCCGTTCTCATTGGTGAATGGCCCGGGTGCAGATCCCCGGCCTCAGCGCATTCCGATGCCTTGCGCGGTCGGCACAGACCGCGCCCCGCACGCCTCTCGACAGGTGTGACGCAGCCACCCGATTCCACTTGCAAGCCGAATTCAGGCAGGAAACCTCATGACCGACGCGTTCGAACTCCCCAGCACCCTGGTCCAAGCCCTCAAGCGTCGCGCAGCCCTGACGCCGGACCGACTGGCCTTGCGTTTTCTCGCCGAAAACCCGGAGCAGGCTGTGGTGCTCAGCTATCGCGAACTGGATCAACGCGCGCGCACCATCGCCGCTGCGCTGCAGGCCGAGGCCGGATTCGGTGAGCGTGCGGTGCTGCTGTTTCCCAGTGGCGCGGATTACGTCGCGGCGTTTTTCGGTTGCCTGTACGCCGGTGTGATTGCGGTACCGGCCTATCCGCCGGAATCCGCCCGTCGTCATCATCAGGAGCGATTGCTGTCGATCATTGCCGACGCCGAGCCCAGGCTGTTGCTGACCAGCGCCGATCTGCGCGACGCCTTGCAGCAAATCGAAGGCGCGCCGCCGCTGTTGTGCGTCGACACTCTGGACAGCGCACTGGCCGAACAGTGGGTTGAGCCGCCCCTGCCGCCCGAGCACATCGCTTTTTTGCAATACACTTCCGGCTCCACCGCGCTCCCCAAGGGCGTGCAAGTCAGCCATGGCAATCTGGTCGCCAATGAACTGCTGATCCGTCACGGCTTCGGCATCGACGTCAACCCGGACGACGTCATCGTCAGTTGGTTGCCGCTGTATCACGACATGGGTCTGATCGGCGGTCTGCTGCAATCGATTTTCAGCGGCGTACCGTGCATTCTGATGTCGCCGGCGTACTTCCTCGGCCGGCCGTTGCGCTGGCTGGAAGCGATTGCCGAATACGGCGGCACCATCAGCGGCGGCCCGGATTTCGCCTACCGTTTGTGCAGTGAGCGGGTCAGCGAGTCGGCCCTTGAGCGCCTCGATCTCAGTCGATGGCGCGTGGCCTATTCTGGCTCCGAGCCGATTCGCCTCGACACCCTTGAACGCTTCGCGGAAAAATTCGCTGCTTGCGGTTTCAGCGACAACAGCTTCATGGCTTCGTACGGTCTGGCCGAGGCGACCCTGTTTGTCGCCGGCACGCCGCGCGGCACCGGCATCCCGGCACTGCGCGTGGACGATCAGGCGCTGGCGCAAAACCGCGCCGAGCCGGGCGACGGCAGCGCGATCATGAGCTGCGGCATCAGTCAGCCTGAGCACGCGGTGCTGATTGTCGATCCCAACACGCTCGAGGAACTGACCGACAATGCCGTCGGTGAAGTCTGGGCCGCCGGCCCGAGCATCGCCCACGGTTACTGGCGCAACCCCGAAGCCAGCGCCAAGACTTTTGTCCAGCACGTCGGCCGCACCTGGTTGCGCACCGGCGACCTGGGTTTTATCCGTGACGGCGAACTGTTCGTCACCGGGCGTCTGAAAGACATGCTCATCGTCCGTGGCCATAACCTGTATCCGCAGGACATCGAGCAGACTGTCGAGCGCGAAGTCGAAGTGGTGCGCAAGGGGCGTGTGGCGGCGTTCGCGGTCACTCACAACGGCGAAGAGGGCATCGGCATCGCTGCGGAAATCAGCCGCAGCGTGCAGAAAATCCTTGCGCCAGATGCGCTGATCAAAGCTATTCGCCAAGCCGTGGCCGAGGCGTATCAGGAGGCGCCAAGCGTGGTGGTGCTGCTCAATCCGGGCGCGTTGCCGAAAACTTCCAGTGGCAAACTGCAGCGCTCGGCGTGCCGCAATCGTCTGGCTGATGGCAGTCTCGACAGTTACGCGCTCTTCCCTTCGATTACAGCGGCAACGGAAAACGCGACCAGCAGCACTTCGGATCTTGAAGCGTTGATCGGGCAAATCTGGGCCGAGCAACTCAACGTCAAGCAGGTCAGTGGCGACGACCATTTCTTTCTGCTCGGCGGCAACTCGATCGCCGCCACGCAAGTGGTTGCGCGGGTTCGCGAAGCACTCGATGTGGAGCTGAGCCTGCGCCTGCTGTTCGAAGCGCCAACCCTGTCCACCTTCGCTGCCGCTGTGGCGCAGCTAAAACAGGACGGCGGGAGCGCTCCAGTTCCGATCAGCACGTTGCCGCGCAGCGAACCGATGCCGCAATCGCTGGCACAAAACCGTCTGTGGATCACCTGGCAACTCGATCCACAGAGCAGCGCCTACAACATTCCCGGTGGTCTGCGCCTGCGTGGCGAACTCGACGAAGACGCCGTGCGCAAAAGTTTCCAGCAACTGCTCGAACGCCACGAATCCTTGCGCACACGTTTCTTCGAGCGCGACGGCGTGGCATTGCAGCAAGTGCTCGCTGATGCCGAATTCAACCTGCAACTGATCGACATCAGCGACCTGCCAATGCCCGAGCGTGAAGCCCGTGCCGAGCAGATTCGCGAAGACGAGGCGCGCACTCGGTTCGATCTGGAAAAAGGCCCGTTGCTGCGAGTGACGCTGGTGCGCCTCGATGATGAACAGCATCAGTTACAGGTGACCCTGCACCACATCATCGCTGACGGCTGGTCGCTGAATATTCTCCTCGACGAATTCTCGCGTCTCTACGCGGCGGCAACCCAAGGGACGCCGGCGACACTGGCAGCGCTGCCCACGCAATACGCCGATTACGGCAACTGGCAGCGGCAATGGCTGGCGCAAGGCGAGGGCGAGCGGCAACTGGCGTACTGGCAAGCGCAACTGGGCGAAGAACATCCGCCACTGGAACTGGCCACCGATCACCCGCGCTCGGCCAGACACAACCACAGCGCCGCGCGCCACAGCGTGCGCTTGAGTACCGAACTCAGCGAGGCGATCCGCCAGACCGCGCAGGCTCACGAAGCCACGCCGTTCATGCTTCTGCTCGCTGCGTTGCAAAGTTTGCTGCACCGCTACAGCGGTCAGCGCGACATTCGCATCGGCGTGCCCAACGCCAACCGTCCGCGCCTGGAAACCCAAAGCCTGATCGGCTTCTTCATCAATACCCAGGTGTTGCGTGCGCAAATCGATTCGCGCCTGACATTTGCCGAGCTGCTGAACCAGACGCGCCAGGCCGCACTCGGCGCCCAGGCCAATCAGGATCTGCCCTTCGAACAATTGCTCGAAGCGTTCCCGCAGGCCCGCGAACAGGGACTGTTCCAAGTCATGTTCAACCATCAGCAGCGCGACCTCAGTGCGCTCAAGCGCCTGCCGGGTCTGCTCGCCGAAGAACTGCCGTGGCACAGTCGCGAAGCCAAGTTCGATCTGCAGTTGCACAGTGAAGAGGATCGTAACGGGCGCCTGAGCTTGGCGTTCGACTACGCCAGCGAACTGTTCGACGCCGCGACCATCGAGCGCCTGGCCGAGCATTTCCACAATCTGCTCAGCGAAGTTTGCGAACAGCCACAGCAGGCCATCGGCGATCTGCGCTTGCTGACCGCCAGCGAGCAGAATCAGCAGAAAGACTGGAGCGTGGCCCCGTGCAGCCCGGCGCAACAATGGCTGCCGGACCTGCTCGAGCAACAAGTGCGCAAAACCCCGCAACGCACCGCGCTGGTGTGGGACGGCGGTCGTCTGGATTTTGCCGAGCTGCACGCGCAAGCCAACCGGCTCGCCCATTACCTGCGCGACAAGGGCGTCGGCCCTGACGTGTGCGTGGCCATTGCCGCCGAGCGTTCGCCGCAACTGCTGATCGGCCTGCTGGCGATCATCAAGGCTGGCGGCGCCTATGTGCCGCTTGATCCGGATTATCCGGCCGAACGTCTCGCGTACATGCTCCGCGACAGTGGCGTCGAACTGCTCCTGACCCAGACGCAATTGCTCGAGCGTCTGCCGGCCAGCGATGGCGTCAGCGTGATCGCCATGGATGCGCTGCACCTGGATAAATGGCCGAGCCAGGCACCGGGCCTGCGACTGCACGGCGACAACCTCGCCTACGTGATTTACACCTCGGGTTCCACCGGGCAACCGAAAGGCGTCGGCAACACCCACGCCGCGCTGGCCGAGCGCCTGCAATGGATGCAGGACACGTACCGCCTCGACGAAACCGACGTGCTGATGCAAAAAGCGCCGATCAGTTTCGACGTCTCGGTGTGGGAATGCTTCTGGCCGCTGATCAGCGGCGCGCGGCTGCTGCTTGCCGCGCCCGGTGAGCACCGTGACCCGTATCGCATCGCGCAACGGGTCCAGCAATACGGCGTGACCACGCTGCACTTCGTCCCGCCGCTGCTGGCGCTGTTCATCGATGAGCCGCTGAGTGCCGAATGCACCAGCCTGCGCCGGGTGTTTTCCGGCGGTGAAGCCTTGCCCGCCGAGCTGCGCAATCGGGTACTGGCGCAATTGCCGGCGGTGCAATTGCACAACCGTTACGGGCCGACTGAAACCGCGATCAACGTCACCCATTGGCACTGCACAACTGCCGATGGCGAGCGCTCGCCGATTGGCCGGCCGCTGGGCAATGTGATCTGCCGCATTCTCGATGCCGATCTCAATCCAGTGCCGGCAGGCGTGCCGGGCGAGCTGTGCATCAGCGGTATTGGTCTGGCTCGCGGTTACCTGGGTCGTCCGGCGTTGACCGCCGAGCGTTTTGTCGTCGATCCACTGGGTGAGCAGGGCGCCCGTTTGTACCGTACCGGCGACCGTGCGCGCTGGACGTCCGCCGGCGTGATCGAATACCTCGGTCGTCTCGATCAGCAGGTCAAGCTGCGCGGCTTTCGCGTCGAACCTGAAGAAATCCAGGCGCGACTGCTGGCGCAAAATGGCGTCGCCCAGGCCGTGGTCCTGGTGCGGGAAACCGCTGCCGGTGCGCAACTGATCGGCTACTTCACGGCGACCGATGCGCAGGAAAATGCCGATGAGCAAATTATTCGGCTGAAAGCTGCCCTCGCTGACGAGCTGCCGGAATACATGGTGCCCGCACAATTGCTGCGCCTTGATGCGATGCCGCTGAGTCCCAGCGGCAAACTCGACCGCCGCGCCTTGCCCGAGCCGCAATGGCAGGTGCGTGAACATATCGAGCCGGTCAGCGAACTGGAGCAACAAATCGCCGGGATCTGGCGCGGAGTGCTGGGTCTGAAGCGGGTTGGCCTGCGCGATGATTTCTTCGCCCTCGGCGGTCACTCGCTGCTGGCCACGCAAATCATTTCGCGCACACGTCAGGCCTGTGACGTCGAACTGCCGCTGCGCACATTGTTCGAGCACAGCGAACTGGGCGATTACGCCGAACAGATTCGCCTGATCCAGGTCAGCGGCCGCACCAATCAACAGTTGCCAATTGGCACAGTCGACCGCAGCCAAGCGGTGCCGCTGTCCTATTCGCAGCAGCGCATGTGGTTCCTCTGGCAGATGGAGCCGGACAGCCCGGCGTACAACGTCGGGGGCATGGCGCGCTTGCGCGGCGTGCTGCACGTCGAGCATTTCGAGGCGGCGTTGCAGGCGCTGATCCTGCGCCACGAAACCCTGCGCACCACATTCCCAAGTGTCGACGGTGTCGCCCGCCAGCAAGTGCATCCCGAGACCGGCGTGCGCATGGGCTGGAAAGATTTCTCCAGCCTGCCGGCAGAAGTCCGGGAGCTACAAGTCCAGCAACTGGCCGATGCAGAAGCGCACCAGCCGTTCGATCTGGAAACCGGTCCGCTGCTGCGCGCCTGTCTGGTCAAGACCGCCGAGCACGAGCATTACTTCGTCCTGACCTTGCACCACATCGTCACCGAAGGCTGGGCGATGGACATCTTTGCCCGTGAACTCAGCGCGCTGTATGAAGCGTTCGTCGATGAGCGCGCCTCGCCGCTTGAGCCGCTGCCGGTGCAATACCTCGACTACAGCGTCTGGCAGCGCAACTGGCTGGAGTCCGGCGAGCGCCAGCGCCAGCTCGATTACTGGACCGCGCAGCTCGGTCGCGAACATCCGCTGCTGGAACTGCCCGGCGACCGTCCGCGTCCACCGGTACAGAGCCATCAGGGCGAGCTGTTCCGTTTCGATCTGAGCGACGATCTCGCCGCGCGGGTGCGGGCGTTCAACGCGCAAAACGGTCTGACCCTGTTCATGACCATGACCGCCGCGCTCGCCACGTTGCTGTACCGCTATAGCGGCCAGACCGACCTGCGCATCGGTGCGCCGGTGGCCAACCGCATCCGCCCGGAGAGTGAAGGGCTGATCGGGGCGTTTCTCAACACCCAGGTGCTGCGTTGCCAGCTCGACGGGCAGATGTCGGTCGGCGAACTGTTCGAGCAGGTGCGCCACACCGTGATCGAAGGCCAGTCCCATCAGGATCTGCCGTTCGATCATCTGGTCGAAGCCTTGCAGCCGCCACGCAGCGCGGCTTACAACCCGCTGTTCCAGGTGATGTGCAACGTGCAGCGCTGGGAATTCCAGCAGAGCCGCACGCTCGCTGGGATGACCGTCGAGTACCTGGCCAACGATGCGCGGGCGACCAAGTTCGATCTCAATCTGGAAGTCACCGACCTCGACCATCGCCTCGGCTGCTGCCTGACTTACAGCACCGATCTGTTCGACGAACCGACCATCGCGCGCATGGCCAGGCATTGGCGCAACCTGCTTGAAGCGTTGATCGCTGATCCGCAGCAACGGCTCAGTGAACTGCCGCTGCTCGATAAGCCTGAGCAACAGCACCTGCTCGACAGCCTCGGCATCGAGCCGGGCGAGCATCGTCTCGATCAGTGCATTCATCATCTGTTCGCCGAACAGGCACTGGCGCGCAAAGACGCACCAGCACTGACTTTCGCCGGGCAGACCCTGAGCTACGCCGAACTCGATGCCCGGGCCAATCGTCTGGCCTGGGCGCTGCGGGAACGCGGGGTCGGCCCGCAAGTGCGGGTCGGTCTGGCGCTGGAGCGTTCGCTGGAAATGGTCATCGGCCTGCTGGCGATTCTCAAGGCGGGCGGCGCCTATGTGCCGCTGGATCCGGAATACCCGCTCGACCGCCTGCATTACATGATCGAAGACAGTCGCGTCGGCCTGCTGCTCAGCGATCGGGCGATGTTCGAAGCCCTCGGTGAGTTGCCGCCAAGCGTGGCGCGCTGGTGTCTGGAAGATGACAGCGCCGGGTTGGCCGACTACCCGGCCAGCGAGTTGCCGTTTATCAGCCTGCCGCAACATCAGGCTTATCTGATTTACACCTCCGGCTCGACCGGCAAACCGAAAGGCGTGGTGGTCTCCCACGGTGAAATCGCCATGCACTGCCAGGCCGTGATCGAGCGCTTCGGCATGCGCCCGGACGACTGTGAACTGCATTTCTATTCGATCAACTTCGACGCTGCCACCGAACGTCTACTGGTGCCGCTGCTCAGCGGTGCGCAGGTGGTACTGCGGGCGCAAGGGCAGTGGGACGCGGAAGAAATCTGCGGCTTGATTCGTGCGCATCGGATCAACGTCCTCGGCTTCACGCCGAGCTACGGCAGCCAGTTGGCGCAGTTCCTCGCGACCCAAAATGAAGTCCTGCCGGTGCGCATGATCATCACCGGCGGTGAGGCGCTGACCGGCGAGCATCTGCAGCGCATTCGCGCGGCATTCCAACCGGCGCAGTTTTTCAATGCTTACGGCCCGACCGAAACCGTGGTCATGCCGCTGGCCAGTCTGGCGCCGCAGGTACTGGAAGAGGGCGCCGGCAGTGTGCCGATCGGCAGCGTGATCGGCGCACGGGTCGCCTACATTCTCGATGCCGATCTGGCCTTGGTGCCGCAAGGCGCGACCGGTGAATTGTTTGTCGGCGGCGCCGGTCTGGCTCAGGCCTATCACGACCGCCCGGGCATCAGCGCCGAGCGTTTTGTCGCTGACCCGTTCGCCGCTGATGGCGGGCGCATGTATCGCACCGGCGACCTGGTGCGCCAGCGTGCCGATGGTCTGGTCGAGTATCTGGGGCGGATCGACCATCAAGTGAAAATCCGGGGCTTCCGCATCGAGCTGGGCGAAATCGAAACGCGCCTGCTCGATCACCCTTCGGTCCGCGAAGCAGTGGTGCTGGCGCTGGATGCGCCGAGTGGCAAGCAGTTGGTGGGTTACCTCGTTACGGAGGTCGCCGGGCAAGGCGAAGCGCAACAGGCTGAACTGCGCGAAGCGCTCAAGTCGCACCTCAAGGCGCAACTGCCGGATTACATGGTGCCGACTCACCTGCTGCTGCTGGCGAGCATGCCGCTGACCGCCAACGGCAAACTCGACCGCCGCGCCTTGCCGGCGCCGGATCTGGAGCTCAATCGTCAGGACTATGTCGCACCGAGCAACGAGCTGGAACAGACCCTGGCGCAGATCTGGTGCGACGTGCTCAACGTCAGGCAGGTCGGCCTCAACGATAACTTCTTCGAACTCGGCGGCGACTCGATTCTGTCGATTCAGGTGGTCAGCCGCGCGCGTCAGCAGGGCATTCATTTCAGTCCGCGCGACCTGTTCCAGCACCAGACCGTGCAGACCCTCGCCGCAGTCGCCAGCCGCACCGAGCAGGTGATGGCCGAGCAGGGCCTGGTGGATGGCGAATCGCGCCTGACACCGATTCAGCACTGGTTCTTCGATACGGACATTCCCCAGCGTCAGCACTGGAATCAGGCGCTGTTGCTGGAACCGACTGCGCGCCTTGAGCCGCAACGATTGCAGCAAGCTTTGCAGGCGGTGATCGAACAGCACGATGCGCTGCGTCTGCGTTTCACTGAAACCGATGATGCATGGCAAGCGACGCATCAAGCGCTGACGAATGAGGATGTGCTCTGGCAAGTCAGCGTCGATTCGCTGGATCAGTGCGAAGCCCTGTTCGCCGACGCGCAACGCAGTCTGCATCTGCACAACGGCCCGTTACTGCGCGCGGTGCTGGTCGATGTTGCGGATGTTCAGCAACGCCTGTTCATCGCCATCCACCACTTGGTCGTCGACGGCGTTTCCTGGCGCGTGTTGCTGGATGATCTGCAAACCGCCTATCGCCAACTCGACGCTGCGCAGCCGCTGAAACTGCCGGCGAAAACCAGCGCCTTCAAGGACTGGGCCGCGCGTTTGCAGGCTTATGCCGGCAGCGAATCCCTGCGTGAAGAGCTCGGTTGGTGGCAAACGCAACTGGCCGGGCCGAGCGCTGATCTGCCTTGCGAAAACCCGCAGGGCGGTAGGCAGAATCGTCATGCGCAAACCGTCAGCGTGCGCCTCGATGCCGAGCGCACCCGACAATTGCTGCAACAGGCACCGAGCGCTTATCGCACTCAGGTCAACGACCTGCTGCTGACCGCGCTGGCCCGTGTGCTGTGCCGCTGGAGTGGCCAGCCCTCGGCACTGATTCAACTGGAAGGACACGGTCGCGAAACCTTGTTCGACGAGATCGATCTGACCCGCACCGTCGGTTGGTTCACCAGCGCTTATCCGCTGCGCCTGACTCCGCACAATGTCGAAGAGGCCGCCGGGCAGGGCGCTTCGATCAAGGCGATCAAAGAACAATTGCGCGCCGTTCCGCATAAAGGTCTCGGTTATGGCGTGTTGCGTTATCTGGCCGATGACGGCTGCCGCCAGAGCATGGCCGCGCTGCCACAGGCGCCGATCACCTTTAACTACCTCGGCCAGTTCGACCAGAGCTTCGGCAGCGATGTGCTGTTCCGTCCGCTGGATGAGCCAATCGGTGCAGCCCACGATCCGCAGGCGCCGTTGCCCAACGAGCTGAGTGTCGACAGTCAGATTTACGGTGGTGAATTGCTGCTGCGCTGGACTTTCAGTGCCGAGCGTTACGAGGTGCAAACCATTAACGATCTGGCCGCCGCCTACCTCGGTGAGTTGCAAAGCCTGATCGCCCATTGTCTGCAAGAGGGCGCCGGCGGCCTGACGCCATCGGACTTCCCGCTAGCCAGACTGACTCAGGCGCAACTCGATGCGCTGCCGGTGCCGGCCGCGCACATCGAAGATGTCTACCCGCTGACGCCGATGCAGGAAGGCATGCTCCTGCATACCTTGCTCGAGCCGGGCACCGGTCTGTACTACATGCAGGATCGATATCGCATCAACAGCGAGCTCGACCCCGAGCGTTTCGCCCAGGCCTGGCAAGCGGTGATCGCTCGTCATGAAGCATTGCGCGCTTCGTTCTGCTGGAACGTTGGCGAAGACATGCTGCAAGTGATTCACACGCCGGGGCGCACGCCGATCGAGTATCTGGACTGGAGCGCCGTCGCCGAAACCGAGCAGGAACCACAGCTGCAAGCGCTGCTGAAAAGCGAGCGCGAAGCCGGGTTCGATCTGCTCAATCAGGCGCCGTTTCACCTGCGCCTGATCAAGGTCGGCGCGGCGCGTTACTGGTTCATGATGAGCAACCACCACATCCTCATCGATGCCTGGTGCCGTTCGCTGCTGATGAACGACTTTTTCGAGATCTACACCGCCCTCGGTGAAGGTCGTGAAGCGCAGTTGAGCGTGCCGCCGCGATATCGCGACTACATCGGCTGGCTGCAACGCCAGAGCCTGGCCGAGGCGCGGCAGTGGTGGCGGCAGAATCTGCAAGGTTTCGAGCGCACCACGCCGATCCCGAGCGACCGGCCGTTTTTGCGCGAGCACGCTGGCGAAAGCGGCGGCATGATCGTCGGCGACCGCTACACCCGCCTCAATGTCGAGGACGGAATGCGGCTGCGGGAACTTGCGCAGGCTCATCAACTGACCGTCAACACCTTCGCCCAGGCTGCATGGGCTCTGGTTTTGCGGCGTCTGAGCGGCGATCGCGACGTGCTCTTCGGCGTGACTGTGGCCGGGCGGCCGGTGGAGATGCCGGAAATGCAACGCACCGTCGGCCTGTTCATCAACAGCGTTGCCCTGCGGGTGAAGATGCCTGCGGACGATCAGCGCAGCAGCGTGCGCCAGTGGCTCAGCGCTTTGCTCGACAGCAACATGCAACTGCGCGAGTACGAATACCTGCCGCTGGTGAATATCCAGGAGCAGAGCGAATTGCCCAAAGGCCAGCCGCTGTTCGACAGCCTCTTCGTCTTCGAAAACGCCCCGGTGGAAGTCTCGGTGCTTGATCGTGCACAGAGCCTGAATGCGACCTCGGATTCAGGCCGCACCCACACCAACTTCCCGTTGACGGCGGTGTGTTACCCGGGCGATGACCTTGGCTTGCATTTGTCGTATGACCAGCGTTACTTCGACGAATCGACGGTCGAGCGCATGCTCAATGAGTTCAAGCGCCTGCTGCTGGCGCTGGTCGACGGTTTCCATGGCGACATGGCCGATTTGCCGCTGCTGGGCGACGAAGAACGCGATTTCCTGTTGCAAGGTTGCAACCAGAGCGGCCACGACTATCCGCTGGAGCAAAGCTACGTGGCGTTGTTCGAAGCGCAGGTCGCGGCGCATCCGCAGCGCATCGCCGCCAGTTGCCTCGATCAGCATTTGAGCTATGCCGAACTGAATCACAACACCAACCGCCTCGGCCATGCCCTGGTCGCTGCCGGTGTGCGCATGGACCAACCAGTGGCGCTGCTGGCCGAGCGTAATCTCGACCTGCTCGGCATGATCATCGGCAGCTTCAAGGCCGGCGCTGGTTATCTGCCGCTGGATCCGGGCCTGCCGAGCCAGCGTCTGAGTCGCATCATCGAGCTGAGCCGCACGCCGTTGCTGGTGTGCAGCGCCGCTTGCCGTGAACAGGCGCAGACCTTGCTCGAGGAGTTTGGCTGTTCGAATCGTCCGCGCCTGCTGGTGTGGGAAGAGGTGCAGGCGTCGGCGGCAGCGACGCACAATCTCGGCATCCATAGTGGCCCGGATAATCTCGCCTATGTGATCTACACCTCGGGTTCGACCGGGCTGCCTAAAGGCGTGATGGTCGAGCAGCGCGGCATGCTCAACAACCAGTTGAGCAAACGTCCGTACCTCGACTTGAGCGAGGCCGATGTGACTGCGCAGACCGCCTCGCAAAGCTTCGACATTTCCGTCTGGCAGTTCCTCGCCGCGCCATTGTTCGGCGCGCGGGTCGACATCGTACCGAACGCGATTGCCCACGATCCGCAAGGTCTGCTGGCGCATGTGCAGGCGCAGGGCATCACTGTGCTGGAGAGTGTGCCGTCGCTGATTCAGGGCATGCTCGGCTCCGAGCGTCTGAGCCTCGACGGCTTGCGCTGGATGCTGCCGACCGGTGAAGCGATGCCGCCGGAACTGGCGCATCAATGGCTGCTGCGTTACCCGGATATTGGTCTGGTCAATGCTTACGGCCCAGCGGAATGCTCGGATGACGTGGCGTTCTTCCGTGTCGACATGGCCTCGACGCGCGGCAGTTACTTGCCGATCGGCACGCCGACCGACAATAACTTGCTGTACCTGGTCGATGGCGCGCTGGATCTGGTGCCTTTGGGCGCGGTGGGTGAGTTATGTGTTGCCGGCACCGGCGTCGGTCGCGGTTACGTCAGCGATCCGCTGCGCACCGCGCCGGTGTTTGTGCCGAATCCGTTCGGCGCGCCGGGCGAGCGCTTGTACCGCACCGGTGACCTGGCGCGGCGCCGCGCGGACGGCGTGCTGGAATACGTCGGCCGCGTCGATCATCAGGTGAAGATTCGCGGCTACCGCATCGAACTCGGTGAAATCGAAGCGCGCCTGCACGAACAACCGGAAGTGCGCGACGCGGCGGTTGGTGTGCAGGAGGGCGTCAACGGCAAGCATCTGGTCGGTTATCTGGTCGCGGCCGATGCAGCGCTCAATCCGGGCGAACGCCTGGAGCGGATCAAGCAACGCCTGCGTGCCGAACTCCCCGAATACATGGTGCCGCTGCACTGGCTATGGCTGGAGCAGATGCCGCTCAATGCCAACGGCAAACTCGACCGCAAAGCCTTGCCGGCCTTGGAGATCGGTCAGTTGCAGAGCGAGGATTATCTGGCCCCGCGCAACGAGCTGGAGCAGACCCTGGCTGATATCTGGGCTGAGGTGCTGAAAGTGGAAAAGGTCGGCGTGCGCGACAACTTCTTCGAACTGGGCGGGCATTCGTTGCTGGCTACGCAGATCGCTTCGCGGGTACAAAAAGCCCTGCAACGCAACGTGCCGCTGCGCGCGATGTTCGAATGCAGCACGGTGGAGGAACTGGCCGAGTACATCGATGGGCTGGCGGCCAGCGACATTACAGAGGAGAAGGTTGACCGGTTGAATGATCTGATGGCGGAGCTGGAGGGGTTGTAGTTCTCCGGCGCCTGGGCCGGCCCCTCGCTGGCAAGCCAGCTCCCACAGTTTTTGCGGTGAGCACAAATCTTGTGAACGACGTTGAACCCTGTGGGAGCTGGCTTGCCAGCGATGGCGCCGGTGAATTCAACACAAATCACCAGTACATGACTGTACATTTCCATCCTTGACGATCATTAACCGGCAGCTCAGTCTGCCGGTTCTGTTCTTTCTCGCGGAGGTGGTCGATGCCCTTTTTCACGGTTGACGGACAAGCACTGCACTACATTGATCAAGGCACCGGCCCCGCCGTGTTGCTGGCTGGCAGTTATCTCTGGGATCAAGCGATGTGGGCGCCGCAGATCGCCGCGCTGACCCCGCATTATCGCGTCATCGCCCTGGATCTGTGGGGCCATGGCGATTCCGGCAAGTTACCTGAAGGCACGACATCGCTGGACGACATCGCCCGACAGGCGCAGGCCTTGCTCGATCACCTGGACATCGACCGCGTCACCCTCGTCGGACTATCCGTCGGCGGCATGTGGGGCGCGCGTTTGGCACTGTCCGCACCGCAACGTCTCAACGGTCTGGTGCTGATGGACACCTACGTCGGCGTCGAGCCGGAACCGACCCGGCAATATTACTTCTCGTTGTTCAAGCAGATCGAAGACAGCGGCACTATCTCCGAACAATTGCTCGACATCGTCGTACCGATCTTCTTCCGCCCGGGCATCGACCCGCAGTCGGCGCTGTATCAGGACTTCCGCGCGAAATTGAAGAGCTACTCGCCCGAGCGTCTGCGCGACAGCATCGTACCGATGGGACGCATCACGTTTGGCCGCAACGACCTGTTGCCACGTCTGAGCGAGCTGAACCCGTCGACGACACTGGTGCTGTGCGGCGATCAGGACAAACCCCGGCCACCCTCGGAAGCCCGGGAAATGGCTGAATTGATTGGTTGCCCGTGCGTGCTGGTACCGGAGGCGGGGCATATCTCAAATCTGGAGAATCCCGGGTTTGTCACTGAGGCGCTGCTGGCGTTTCTGGCCGAGCGCAACCGCTAGACCGAGTGAGCTTCATTCGCGAGCAGGCTCACTCCCACAGTTAATCGCATTCTGGCTGAGGGAATGCAGTCAACTGTGGGAGCGAGCCTGCTCGCGAAAGAGCCGGTCCAAGCAATGAAAAAACTACTTAGGCCCGAGAATCTTCACCAACTTGTCCGGCGAAGGCGCGCCTTGCTGTTGTTGCAGTTCGCCTTTGTCATCCATGTAGAAAATCGCCGGGGTGGCTTGCAGTTCGAGGTCTTCCATCAATTGCATGTTCGCCGCGAGTTTGCTCTGCACGGCGACCGGAATGTCTTTGAGAGCCTTGAGCGCGCTGCCCTTGCCGGCCTTTTCGTGATCTTCCAGGGCCTTGGCCGGGTCTTTCGCCGCCAGCAGCGCGGCTGATTTGCCCGGGCTGTCTTCGCGGATGATGCCGACCATGATGTGGCGCAACTGCACTTTGCCGGCCTTGACCCATGGCCGCGCCTGTTCCCAGAACATGTTGCAGTAGGGGCAATTCGGATCGCTGAACAGGTACACCGTGCGCGGTGCATCCTTGTTGCCGTCCTGAATCCAGTTGCTCGCCTCGAACTTGGCCCAGACTTCCTTGGACATCGGCGCGTAGACCAGTTTCTGCAAAGGCTCGCTGCTCAGATCCTTGCCGTCGGCGTCGTACAGATTACCCACCACGACGTGTTTGCCGTCCGGGGTCAGGTACAGCGCCATGCCGCGATTCTGGTATTGCGCGGCGTACCCGCGCAGGCCATCGGGGGCGTCGAACTGGCCGACGATTTTCGCGCCCTTGGCTTCGATCTTTTTGATTGCGGCGGGCAGTTCTTCAGCAGCCTGTACCGACGGCAAGTGCAGCAGGGCAGTGCCCAGGGTCAGCGTCAGCAGGTGGCGGAGGCGGGGCATGGCAGTTTCCTTGCAGAGTTGGCCGGGGCAACGGCCTGATTCGGGCTTGAAGGTGAAGTGTCGAAGGTTTCCAGGGCGCGGGCGAGGCTGGCGTTCGACAGTTCACCGAGGTGACTGGTCAGCAAGCGACCGTCCGGGCTATAGAACAGCGTAGTCGGTAACGCCATGGAACCCACGGCCTGACCGAGACGGCCATTGCGGTCGAACAGCACGTTGTTCAGGCTCAGGCCCTGGGTTTCCAGGAACGTGGCCACGCTTTGCATGCTTTCGGCCTGATTGACGAACAAGAACGTCAGATCAGGGCGCTGTTGCTGGGCGTTTTCCAGCACCGGCATTTCTCGCCGGCACGGCGGGCACCAGGTCGCCCACAGGTTGATCACCAGCGGGCCGCCCTGATAGTCGCTGAGCTTGATCTTTTCCCCGGCGGCGTTGCGCAGGGCAATATCCGGCAGCCGGGTGCCCTGTTCGTAGATATTCAGCGACAGGGTGGCAAGCAGCCAGAACGCCACGCCACTGACCACGCCGAAGCCCAGCGGACGGCGCAAAGCGGGCCGGCGCCAGCCGCGATACAACGCCGCCAGCAGCAGCACGATCACTCCGGGCCAGGCGAGGAAACCGCCGTCGCGCAGATCGATGATCTGCCACGGGTCATTGCGATAGTGCGACCAGTACAGCGCGACAAACGCAATGCGCGCCGCGAGCATGCCCAGCAAGAACAGGCTGAACAGCGCTGACTCGGGGTTATCGCCGCCGCGCTTGGCCACTCGCCAGCCGACAAATGTCGCCAGCGCCAGAGCACTGATCAGCAGCAGGTGGTTGAGCGCGATGGCGAAGGTGCCGAGGGTGAACGTCAGCATCAGTTGGCATCTCGGGTGGCGGACCAGCGTTGCAGGAAGGTGTCGGCATCGACCTCGCCGGTGATGCGCTGGCTGCGGCGTTCTTCGCCGTCAGCGCCGATCCAGATGAACGTCGGCGGCCCCGGCACTTTGTAGCGACTGAGCAGCTCGCGGCTGGCGGCGTTATCGGCGGTCACATCCAGGCGCAGCAGGCGCACATCGCTCAGGGCCTGCACGACCTTGGCTTCACCGAACACCTTCTTCTCCATGACCTTGCACGACACGCACCAGTCGGCGTAGTAATCGAGCAGCACCCACTGACCCTGGGCCTTGGCCGCGTCGAGTTCGCGTTGCAGGACGGCCGGTTCCTTGATTGTGCTGAAGGCATCGTGGCCCGTCGGCGCTGCGCTGGCGACAGGGCCGGCGCTGTAGACCTGCAATGGCTGATACGGATCATCGCTGCCACCCGCCGCACCGATCACCAACAAGCTGCCCCACAAACCGAGCAACAGGGACAGCGCGCCAAACATCTGTGCGACGCGGCCAAAACCTTCGGATTGTTTCCAAGCGCTGTAAGCGGCGATCAACAGCAGAGCGCCGCACAGCCCCAGCCACAACGACGGGTCCAGTACCGGGCGCAGCATCAACAATGCAGTGGCAAGAAAGAGGAAGCCGAATATGCCCTTGAGCAGATTCATCCACGCGCCGGGTTTCGGCAGGAAACGGTTGCCCACAGTGACCAGCAGCAACAGCGGCACACCGATGCCGATGCCCAGTGCAAACAGAATCAGACCGCCGTGCAACGCGTTACCGCTCTGCGCGATGTACAGCAGCGCGCCGGCCAGTGGCGCGGTCATGCACGGCCCGACCAACAGACCGGACAATGCGCCCAGCACGCCGGCGCCGATCAGGCTGCCGCCGCTGCGGCTGCGCGACGCATGTTCCAGGCGATCACGCAGGGCCACCGGCAGTTGCAGCTCGAAGAAGCCGAACATCGGCAATGCCAGCACCACGAAAATGGCGGCAAATGCTCCGAGTAACCAAGGATTCTGCAACCACGCCTGCAGGTTCGCACCGAGCAGCGCAGCAATCACGCCCATCGCCGCATACACCAGTGCCATGCAGATCACGTAGCTGCTGGCCAAGGCAAACCCGCGCCGTGGTGTGGCGCCACTGCCGACGATCATCCCGGCGAGAATCGGCAGCATCGGCAGCGAACACGGGGTAAACGCCAACAGCAGGCCGAGTCCGAAGAACACCAGCAGACTCCAGCCCAGCGCCCGTTGTTGCAGACTGCTGGCCAAAGCCTGATCCGGGGCTTCAGCGCCTGTTGTTGCTGCGGCTTTGCCACCCAGATCGATCACCCTGGTTTGCGGTGGATAGCACAGACCGGCATCGGCGCAACCTTGATAGCTGACTTTGATCTGACCGCTGGCCGCCGCCGGGATTTTTACTTCCAGCCCTTGGCGGTACACCGGCTGCTCGCCGAAGAACTCATCGCTGTGGGATTCGCCTTCAGGCAACACCGGCTGCTGATCGGCGGCCAGTCCATCGAATTTCAGGCGTTTCTGATACAGGTAATAGCCGTCAGTGATCTGCCAGAACAGCTGGGTTTCGCCCGAGTCCAGACGCTCGGAGGTGAGTACGAATGCCTTGTCGACGGGTAAAAAGTCCGGCTTGGACTCGAACGGATTGTTTCCGGCCTGAGCCAGACCGGAAACCAGTAGAGCAAACAGAAGAAAAAAATGACGCATGGAGGAGCCTTGTCCCTGTGCAAGTGGGGTGCAGGATGGGCGGCGGCGATTAACCGATAATTAACCCTATCCTACTAGGCTCGCCGGGATTGACCAATCAACCACGCAGCAGGCCGGGCCAATTGCCGTCATCAATGGTTGTGGGGCCGGCAACGAGTCGGTCGGACTGAATGTTGTAAGTGAGGTACTGATTGTTGGTCAGGAAGATATACCAGTAACTGTCTGCAAATGTCCGGTCATTCTGCGCCGCGGTGATTATCCGGTCCTTGTAAGGTTTCAGCGCGCCCAGCTGATATTCGCCGAAACGGTTGTACTTGACGGTCTTGGCCTTGTAGTCGAAAGACAAGTAGTGGCCGTCATCGAGGATGAATCGAAACAGGAAAGGGTAGCCGGTCAGTTGAAACCAGGTGCCAGCGATGATCTTGTCAAAATATGGAAGAATCGGCTTCCACACCGAGTCGGCTACCTTGTAGAAGCCGGCAACTTTATCGCTGTCCTGATCGTATTTGCAGACCATCGGAGTTGTTCCGTCATAAAAGAAAAGCCAGGCAATATCCTCGTCACTTTCGGCGTTCCAGCCGAAGGAAGTGGTAGTCAAGCCAAAGCGCAGATCTTTGGTATACGGGGCGAAGTTGTCCCAGTTGCCTGCCGTGGCGGCTGGATAATTGGACGGGACACTATTATCGCCAATATCAAATCGCGAATAGGTATCGGTGTCCTTGAAGAAAAAATAAATTCGATCAGGGCCGGAGCGCCAGTCTATGGCAACAAAGTTATTCAAGTTGGTCATGTTTAAAAATCCATTTAAGTTTGGGGTTGAAGTTGCCAGTTGAAACTAGATGAAGTTGCGTTGGCGATAAAGGCTGGAATTGTTTCTGAATGGATAGCGGGGTAATAAAGTTTGCTAGGCGTGCTCGCGTCGGTTGCTGGGCTGCGACAATCTGACTGCATTCTTGTGCAGCTTTGCGAAGTCGACGTGTGCCGCCATAATTGCCCCTTAATCCTTGCCTGCTTCACTCGCCTTTTTTATTTCCGGAGCCCCTATGCACGTACTGGTTTGCGAAGACGATGAGCTGATCGCCAGCGGCATCGTCGCCGGACTCAAGGCTCAGGGTCTGACCGTCGAGCACGTCAACACCGCGTCCAAGGCGCGGGCGATGCTCAAGGTCGCCGAATTCGATGTGATGGTGCTCGATCTCGGCCTGCCGGACGAAGATGGCCTCAAGTTGCTGCAACAGTTGCGGCAGAGCGGCCTGGAAATCCCGGTTCTCATCCTCACTGCCCGTGACTCGGTGACCGATCGTGTCGATGGTCTGCAGGCCGGCGCCGACGACTATCTGCTCAAGCCTTTCGACCTGCGCGAACTGTTCGCTCGCCTGCAAACCCTGCTGCGCCGGGTGGCAGGGCGTAGTGTCAATCTGATTGAGCACGGCGCGCTGACCTACGACCCGAGCAGCCGCGAAACCCGACTCGCCGGGCAACCGGTGGACCTCTCGCGCCGTGAGCAGTCGCTGTTGCAGGCGCTGCTGCACAATCGCGGCCGGGTGCTGTCCACCGAGCAACTGAAGGACAGCGTCTACGGCTTCAACGACGAACTGGAAAGCAACGCGCTGAACGTGCATATCCATCATCTGCGCAGCAAGCTTGGCAAAGGCATCGTCGAAACCGTGCGTGGTCTGGGCTATCGCCTCGGCCCCGCCGATGGCGCAGAGCAAGGCAAATGATGAGTCTGCGCCTGCGCCTGAGCCTGACGCTCGGCGCCGCCTTCGCGTTGATCTGGGCGCTGGCGGCGGCGTGGATGCTCAGCGACCTGCGCAATCAGATGATGTTTTCCCTCGACCAGCGTCTGGTGGCCTCGGCGCGCATGGTCGCCGGTTTGCTCGAGCAATTGCCGACGCTGCCAAGCAAGGGCGAGGGCACCCACTTCAGTGCTGAACAGTTGAACATTCCCGGCGGCATGGCCTGTCAGGTCAGCTCATTGCGCGGCGAGATTCTCGCGCGAAGCCACAACAACCCCGAGCAAGCGCTGGAAGCCGAGAAAATGGGCTTCCACGATCAGATGATCGACGGCGCACCGTGGCGCAGCTTCACCCTGGCCCGCGGCGATGTGCGCATCACTACGGCGGATCGGCAGATCGAGCGCGAAGCCTTGAACATGTCGATTCTGCTCGCTGCTTCGGTGCCGGTCGGCGTGGCCTTGCTGGGTTGCCTGTGCCTGCTGTGGCTAGGCATCGGGCAGGGGCTGGCGCCGCTCAATCGTCTGCGCGAGGCGCTGATGCGGCGCAATGCCGACTCTCTTGAACCATTGCAGTTGCAGGCGTTTCCCAGCGAACTGAAGCCGCTGCTGGAAACCCAGAACCAGTTGTTCCAGCGCATCGGCAAGACCATCGAACGTGAACGTCGTCTGACCGGCGACGCCGCGCATGAACTGCGCAGTCCGCTGACGGCGATCAAGACCCACCTGCAAGTGGCGCGCATGACCGACGGCAGCGCCCGCGATCAGTCGCTCGCGCGCGCCGAAGAGGGCGCCGATCGCTTGCATCGCACCCTTGAGCAATTGCTGTTACTGGCGCGGGTCGAAGGCAGTCTGTCGTTTGATGACGGCTCGCAATGCAGCGCCGAACAAGTGGCCAGACTGGCGATCCAGGACGCTACCGGCGGTGAACGGCTGCGGATCAAACTGCACGTGCCTGACGACTTGTCCGCCGCGCCGCTGCAAATGCCTGCCGTGCTGGCGATTGCTGCACTGCGCAACCTGCTCGACAACGCCTTGCGTCACACACCTGAAGATTGCGCGGTCGAGGTCCATCTGGAAAACATCGGCAATCGCGTGCGTTTTGTCGTGCGTGACCATGGCCCCGGCATTGCGCCAGATGATTTGCAGCATCTGACCCAACGCTTCTGGCGCAACGGGCAGAGCACCGGCTGCGGGCTGGGTCTGGCGATTGTCCAGGCGATTGTTCAGCGCTGTGACTGCGCCCTGCATTTCGACAGCCGCCCGGATGGCTTGCGGGTCGAACTGACCATGCCGTTGCAAACCCTCTGATCTCACCTTGGATCCCCTGTGGGAGCGAGCCTGCTCGCGAATGCGGAAGTCATTCAACATCGACGTTGACTGGCCTGACGCTTTCGCGAGCAGGCTCGCTCTCACAAAAGAACATGTTCTGCCACATCAAATGTAACTTCTCGGCGTTCGCTATCCGCCAGGGTTGGGGCTAAGGTCAACCCAGCTTTGACTCAATGGATTGAGGGAACTGCGCCATGGAAGCACCCGTCTGCATACGTCCGGCCACCCTGGCCGACACCGGCATCATCAACCGTATTGTCGAGCGTTCGATCCGTATCGGATGTGCACTCGATCACCGCAACCATCCACTTCTCGTCAGCGACTGGCTCAACCGTTCTCCCGCCGATTTCATCAGTAGCCGGCTCGCCGACCCACATTTCTATCTCTGCGTCGCTTTGCTTGATGACAAACCGGTTGGTGTCGGCATGGCTCGGGTCAGTGGCGAAATCCTGCTGTGTTACGTCCAGCCGGAATCCTTCCGCCGAGGCGTCGGCCGGGCGCTGATGCAGAATGTCGAAGGCTGGTTGCGGGTTCGCGGTGTGCGCAATGCTCACCTCAACAGCACGCGCACCGCCGAGGGGTTCTATCGGCACCTGGGTTACCAACAGGCAGCGCTACCCGGTCTCTGCAACGGCTTGCAAACCGTGCCGCTGCGCAAACCTTTGTCCTCACCGGCCGGACAACTCGATCACGGGTGTAAATCCGCACCGCGCTGAAGCGTTTCCAGAACAGGAAAACCTGCAAGTGCGCCCCGCGACCGGAACGCGCACCTGTCGGTGTGCTGTTCTGGTCACTATCCATAGCGAATTGAGGGGTCGAGAGATGTCAGTCGCCACCAGTCTTATCGAAGCGTCGTCGGCCCGGGTCGCCTCGGCGCCGGCGGAAACGTTGTTCGAATTCAACGAATCACCGTTGTTGGCGCGGCAGAGCCGGCAGGAGTCCAACGCACGCAGCTATCCTCGGCGTATTCCCTTGGCGCTCAAGCGTGCCAAGGGCTTGTATGTCGAGGATGTTGAAGGACGTACATTCATCGACTGCCTGGCTGGAGCCGGCACGCTGGCGCTGGGGCATAACCACCCGGTGGTGATCGAGGCGATCCAGCAAGTGCTGGCCGATGAGTTGCCGCTGCACACCCTCGACCTGACTACGCCAGTCAAGGATCAATTCGTCCAGGACCTGTTCGGGCTGCTACCGACGGAGTTGGCGGCGCAAGCGAAGATCCAGTTTTGTGGCCCGACCGGCACCGACGCCGTGGAAGCAGCGCTGAAACTGGTGCGCACCGCAACCGGGCGCAGCACCGTGCTGTCATTTTCCGGCGGTTATCACGGCATGAGTCAGGGGGCGTTGAGCCTGATGGGCAGCCTGGGGCCGAAAAAACCACTTGGTGCGTTGCTCAGCAACGGCGTGCAGTTCATGCCTTTTCCCTACGATTACCGTTGCCCGTTCGGTCTGGGCGGCGCAGCGGGCGTCAACGCCAATCTGAGTTATCTGGAAAGCCTGCTCAACGATCCCGAGGCCGGGGTGCAATTGCCGGCGGCGGTGATCGTTGAGGCGGTACAGGGTGAGGGCGGGGTGATTCCAGCGGATGTCGAGTGGTTGCGCGGCTTGCGCCGGATCACCGAGAAGGCCGGTGTGGCGTTGATCGTTGATGAGATCCAGAGCGGTTTCGCCCGTACCGGCAAGATGTTTGCCTTTGAACACGCGGACATCGTTCCGGATGTGGTTGTACTGTCCAAAGCCATCGGTGGCAGCCTGCCGTTGGCGGTGGTGGTTTACCGCGACTGGCTCGACACCTGGCAACCCGGCGCCCATGCCGGCACGTTCCGCGGCAATCAGATGGCCATGGCCGCCGGTTCAGCGGTGATGCGTTACCTGGTCGAGCACAAAGTCTGCGAGCACGCTGCTGCCATGGGTGATCGGCTCAGCGAGCATCTGCACATTCTGCAGCGCGACTTCCCGCAGCTGGGCGATATCCGAGGGCGCGGCTTGATGCTTGGCGTCGAACTGGTCGACCCGAACGGCGCACCCGACGCGCTCGGTCATCCGCCAGCATTTGCGCGCCTGGCGCCGTTGGTGCAACGCGAATGTCTCAAGCGCGGGCTGATTCTGGAACTCGGCGGCCGCCATGGCGCGGTGGTGCGCTTCCTGCCGCCGCTGGTGATCAGCGCCGCGGAAATCGATCGGGTGGCCGAGATCTTTGGTCGCGCTTTGTGCGCTGCCAGCGCCGCGCTGTAAATTTTTCCGCGCGGCGAACGTTCTTTCTACATACCCGGCTGCATCCGTTGTGCAGCCGACCTTACAACGATGGAGAACCAGCATGACGTCAGTATTCGACCGCGAGGACATCCTCTTTCAGGTCGTGGTCAACCACGAAGAGCAATACTCGATCTGGCCCGATTACAAAGCCGTGCCGCAAGGCTGGCGTACCGTGGGCAAGAGCGGCCTGAAAAAGGAATGCCTGGCCTTTATCGAAGAAGTCTGGACCGACATGCGCCCGTTGAGCCTGCGCCAGAAGATGGATGCGCAAGTCGCGGCGCAATAAGCGACCGGGCATAAAAAACCCGCTGGACCAGTGATGGTCAGCGGGTTTTTTCATGTCTTGAATTTGTATTGTCTGCACAGTCTCATCGCTGGCAAGCCAGCTCCCACAGGTATTGTGGTTGATCACAAATGTGTGTTCGCCAAAAACTCTGTGGGAGCTGGCTTGCCAGCGATGAACGATGACTCGGTATCAGCCTGACTACGCTCCGCTCAACCCCTTGAGCAACAAATCCACATTCCCCTCCAGCTCCGCCAGCGGATCGGCCGCATCGGTACTCAACACCACCAGGCGGCTGCCGGATTCGGCAATCGCTGCTTTCACCGGCTCCGCTGGCTGGCGATGGTGCAGCACCACTGCCACGTCATTGTCCTTTAGCGTCGCCGTCAGCTTCTTCAACTCCTCTGGCGTCCACTCGGCATCAGGCCGCGCGTCCTGTCCGGCCAGTTCAAGGTTGAGGCTGCCAATCAGATAGCCGAAGTGATCGCTCAGGCTCATCACGCTCAGGTTGTCCGCCTCGGCCAGACGCGCTTCGGTGTCCGCGCTGAGTTTCAGCAAACGCTGTTTCAACGCCGCCAGGTTGGCTTCGATTGCAGGCTTGGCGCTCGGCGCCAGGCGCACCAGGTCCGCCGCCATCACATCGGCCATGCGCCCCATGTTGTTGCTCGCCAGCCATGGCTGACTGTTCAGGCCATCAACCTGCAGGCCCGGCTGCACGGCGATGCCGGGCAGGGCGCCGTCGACCGGGCGCGCAGCATCGACTTCGACGATACGGATGTTGCTGCGCCGCGCGATCGGGTACAGCGGATCATCGGCCCACAGCGAACGCAGACCGATTACCGCGTCCGCGTCGGTGGCCAGTTTGCTCAGCGCCGGAGCGCCACGGCCGGTGAAATACGCAGTCTGACGGCTACCCGGAAGGTTGGCCGGCGCCGCACGTTCAAGTTTGACGTCGGTACCCTTGAGCAATGCTTCGCCCAATCCATAGGTGATCGGTAACGAGGCCAGAACGCGCAACGGTTTCGCAGTTTCAGCCGCCATCAACGGAGTGCAGACCACGCCACACAGGGCCATGGCCAGAGTCAGGTTACGCAATGAAAAAGCCATTTATCCAAGGTTCCCTTTCAGGCTGGGGACGACGCCGCGCGCAATGGCGGCGAGGGCGAAAGCGATGCCGGCGACCAGAATGATCGCGGCGCCGGACGGGATCGGCAGATCGAATACGATCGGCGCAAGAATCCCGCACAGGGTGCTGACGGTAGCGATCAGCACCGAGCACCAGAAAAACCCTTTCAGCGACTGACTGAGCAAGCGCGCCGCTGCCGCCGGAATCACCAGCAAGGCACCGACCAGAATCGCGCCAATCACCTTCACTGCCGCGACGGTGATCAAGGTCACCAGGATCACGAACAGGTAATCCAGGGTCTTCACCGCTACGCCACGCACCGCCGCCAGTTGCGGATTGAAACTGGCGAGCATGATGCGGTTGTACAGCGGCAGGGCGAGGGCCATGACCAGCGAACCGACGATCGCCAGCACCGCCAGATCATTGCCGTTGACGGTCAACACCGAACCGAACAGCACGTTTTCCAGAATGTGCACGTTGATCTTGCCGGCGAGAATCAGCAGCAGGCTCGCGCCCAGTGCCAGTGACACCGAGAGAAACACGCCGATCAGCGTATCCGGTGCCAGCCCGGTGCGGTTGCGCAGGTAGTTGAGCAGGATGCCGAACAGCAGGCAGTAGCCGAACAGGCTGCCGTACGGGCCGGTGTAGGGTTCGCCGAGCAGGATGCCGATGGCGACACCGGTCAACGCGGCATGGCCGACTGCTTCGGAAAAGAACGCGAAGCGCTTGACCACCACCAGCGTGCCGAGCCCGCCCAGCACCGGGCCGATCAGCAGGCCGGCGAGCAGGGCGTTGACGACAAAGCCGTAGGCCAGCGCTTCCGGCAGATAACCGGAAGACGCCCAACCCTGGACCATCAAACGAAAGGCTTCGTAACTCATCAGACCGCGCTCCGTGGATGGGTGGAAAACAGCGTCAGGAGACGCTCCGGAGTCAGTGCCTGTTGCGGTGTGGCATCGAACAGCACGCGGCGGTTGAGGCCGGTAACCCGATCGGCCAGCCGACCCACCGCTTCCAGGTCATGCTCAATCCACAACACCGTGATCCCCGCCGCGCGCCAGTCAGTCAGCAGACGTTCGAACACCTGGATCCCGGCCTCATCGAGGGCCGACATCGGCTCGTCGAGCACCAGCAGTTGCGGCGCCGGAATCAAGCCCTGCGCGAGCAGCACCCGCTGCCGCTCGCCGCCGGACAGCGCGCCCATGCGCCGCTTGCGCTTGTCCTGCATGCCGACGCGCTCCAGTGCCTCGCCGATGGCGCCGGCGTAGTGTTTGCTTAAACCGAGAAAGGCCGGACGGCGTTGACACATGGCGGCCATGAAATCGTCGACGGTCATCGGCAAGCCGCGATCGAACTCCAGCGCCTGCGGAACGTAACCAATGGTGCCGGGCTCGCCGGGCCAGTGCAGGCTGAGCTGGCCCTGATGCGGCATCTGCCCCAGCAGCGTTTTGATCAGCGAACTCTTGCCGCCACCATTGGGGCCGACCAGCGCATGCACGCTGCCGGGCTGCACCTGGAAGCTGACCTTGTCGAGAATCGTCGTGCGCCCCAGCGTCAGGCTCACTTCCGTAAACTCCAGCGATGGCCCGGTTATCCCCTGTGGGAGCGAGCCTGCTCGCGAATGCGGTGCGTCATTCAGCGAAGATGTTGCCTGATCCGGCGCCTTCGCGAGCAGGCTCGCTCCCACCGGGTTATTGGTGTTGTCAGGGATCAAGGTTTCTTTCGACGTCATGCCCCCGACTCCTGAATCGCCCGGACCACGGTGTTGAGGTTGCCGGTCATTTCCTTTTCGTACTTGTCGGCGGTGTATTCGCCGTAGGAAATGTGCGACAGCGGGTACAGCTTCACCCCGGATTCGCGCTGGATGGTGTCGACGTAGCTGGACGGGAAATCCATCTCCGAGAAGATCACTTTGACGTCGAGTTCACGCAACTGGTCGATGGTTTTTTTCAGCTGACTCGGGCTTGGCTCGATGCCGTGGGCCGGCTCGACCACGGCCGTCACTTCCAGACCGAATTCGCGCAACAGATAGTCGTAAGCCGCATGCACTGTGGCCACGCGCAGTTCGGCGTTGGGTGCCTGGGTGAGTTTGGCCAAAGCGTCGGCGCGCATCTGCCGCAGGCGTTTGCCATAGGCACGCGCGTTCTGGGTGTAGGTCTTGGCGTTGTCCGGATCGATCTTGCCCAGTTCGCGGGCGATGTTGTTGACCTGGGCGATGGAGGCGCTGATCGACAGGAACGTGTGCGGATTGACCACTTTGCCGGCGCCGCGCGCAGCGACACCGGTGGCCGCCAGCAGCGGCACGTTCTCGTTGGCTTCGATGGTTTTGACATTGGGTGTTTCACTGGCGGCGATCATCCGGTCGGCGAAGTCGTCATGGCCGACGCCATTGAGCACGATCACGTCCAGCCCGCTGATGCGCTTGATGTCTTCAGCTCGAGGCTCGTAGGCGTGCGGATTGAAGCCGGCGGGAATCAGCGGCACCACTTCGGCCTTGTCGCCGACGATGTTGGCGACGTAGCTGTAATACGGATGCAGAGTGATGCCGATACGCAGGCGTTTGCCTTGCTCGGCGCTGGCCAACGGGCTCAGCAGGCAGGCGCACAGGCCAAGCAGAAACAGGCGTAACAATGGACGGCGAGGAGATGAAATGGACATGGGCAAGCAGTCTTCTCTCGGATAAAGGCGAGGAATCAATGGCGATGTTCGCGGGTAACCCCGGCATCGAATTGCGCGACGATCTGTTTCCAGCCAGCGGCGGACAGCGCCGCGTCGGACAGATCCTCCGCAGGCGCGAGGTCGGCGCTGCGGTTCAGCCAGATGTCCGGCGCCGCGTTGGCGTCAGTGCCGACACGCATCAAAAACGAACCGGCGACATCAGGCGTCGCACTCCGACCGAAATAGGCACGATCGGCGAACATCTGCCATGCGTGACCGCCACGGCTGACCGAACTGGCATCCTGCGCGAACGGCGCGAAACCTTCTTCGGCCAGCACCTGTGGCGTCGGCAGGGCTTGTTGCTCTTCGCGCAGTAGACGGATTTCGTCGAGGGTCACGCGCAGGTCGGCATAGATGCCTTGCTCAGCGGCGCTGAGATCGCGGCGGGCGTCGTACTGGTTGCTGGCGACCGGCTCCGGTTCATGGGAAACCCCGCGCCACGCCACCACCGAGCCGGCGACCGCGAGGATCAGCAGGCACAACAGCAGCACATTGAGGGTTTCATGACCGGCACCGGCCGGACGTACCACTTGCGTCGTCGGGCTACTCATGGGGCTTCGATATCCGCCTGGTCGATTTCCACCACGTGGCCTGGTCCGGCGTCGAACAGCACATAGAACTCGCTGCCGGGCTTCTTGAACGTCAGCGTCGAGTCATCACCCAATTTGCCCGGCACCAGAATGGTTTCGTCATAGCCGATCACATCGAGGGTCACCCCCGGCGCGCCGCTGCCGTCGGAGAAACCGCCGGTGCATTTGATCTGTTCGGCATCGATGGCTTTGCATTCGCACATCGGGTTGTGCGCCAGGGCGCTGGCGCTGAAACCGGCGCTCAGCAGCAGCGCGGCGCTGGCGATCAAACGGGTATGAAGGGGTGAGCGAGTCATGGTTTGGCTCCTTGTTTGTTCAGCCACGCAACCGTGGCGGGGGAGGCTTGGCTCAGGGGAATCGCGGCTTGGTGCATGCTGCCGTCCCAGCCTTCCATGGTGATCCACAGCTCGGCGTCAGGTTTGGTCTTTGCCGGGATCGGCATCTGCGTGCCCATGCGGTAAGGGGTACCGAAGAAGATCGTGCCGGCGGCACGCAGGCTGCGCGGCTTGCCGATGCGCAGGTAAGTGGCCTTGACCTGTTCGACACAGCTGTCGCAGACGGCGGCAGTGAAATCCTTCATGTAGCCGGCCGGGCCGCTCAGGTGCGGCGCCTCTTCGCGTAACTCGGCCAGACGCAGGCTCCACGGGCCAACCTGAACGGTGCCTATTTCACGCTGGCCCAGGCCGCTGTCGCCGCGAAACAGCGAAGCATCGGCAAAGTATTTCGGCATGAAGCCCAGCGGGATCAGCAACAGCAGAACGTTGATATGGAAGCGCCACTTGTGCCAGAAACGCGACAGGCGCGACGGCGGTGTGATCGAGATGGCTTTGTTCACAGGCTGGCCTCCGAAGGTTCACGGCGCAGCGCCGGTTGGGCGGTGACGCGGTTTTTCTTGTCCTCGCGTTTCAGCGCATTGGCGGTGGCCAACGCGGTGCGCTTGGTCCAGATCAGCAGGCCGCTGAGGATCATCATGCTCAGCAACAGACCGAAGAAGAACCAGATCAACTTGATCCAGATTCCACCGAAGTCACCGGTGTGCAGCGGGCGCATGGATTCGGTGACGAATTCCAGCGAGGACCGATCGGACAGCAAGCGTGAGGAAGCCATTTCGCCGTTGTACGGGTTGAGAGTCGCGGTCTGATACATCAGCGGATACCAGCCACGGCCGCTGACGCTCATGTGCGAGTAGGCATTGCCCGGCAGGTTGACGTAACTGGCCTCCAGCCCCGGAATCTTCTGCTGGGCGATTTCTATTGCGCGATCCAGGCTGATGCGCGGCGGCGGGGTGCCGGCTGCCGAGATCGGCACACTTTCGCGGGACATCGCCGGGATGATCGGCTCGCTGGAAATGGAAATCTGGTTATCGAACAGGATCGCTTTGATCAGGAACCAGATGCCGGTGATGGAAATCACCGCGATGAACCAGATCGACCAGATGCCGCACAGGCGATGGAAGTCGCCCCAGAAGATCCGCGCACCATGGCGTACACGCAGGGTCGGGCGCAAAAAACCTTTCCAGAAGCGCTTGTAGACCACCAGCCCGGTAATCAGCGACACCAGCATCGGCACGCCGAGCAATGACACCAGATACCAGCCCCAGCTGTAGCCGTTGGTGAACGGCACCAGCCACCAGCCGTGCAGGGCGCGGGTGAACGCCTTGAAATCGAAGGCCGGCGCGGTGCCCTGAATGACTCCGGTGTACGGATTGACATAGACCGTCAACGAGCGCCCGTCGGGGTAGCTGACTTCGACGTCGAGGGCAAAGTGCGACTCGTCCGGACGATTGATGCTCTGCACCAGGGTTTGCGGCTCGGCCTGTTTGATCGCGGCGAGGATCTGGTCGTAGCTCAGTCGCGGCGCGTCGTCCGACGGCTGACTGGCGCGCATTTGCGGGTTGGCCAGCCAGACAATCTCCTGGCTGACCACCGCCAGCGTGCCGGTGACACAGACGATCAGCACAAAGAACCAGATCGGCAACGCCAGCCAGCTATGCACCAGGAACCACAGTTTGGAACGGGATTTCTTCGACATGATTGCGCGTCTTGATTGCGGTGGAAGGGGCCGGGCTACGGGCTTCGCAGCACGGAACTCCCCCGGGAGACCGTTCGTGGCTTTTGCCTACGCGAACGGCCTGCATTCCTATAAGACGGATGAGCGAAGAAAATCCCGAAAGCGGATATGAAAGTAAATGTTTCGCAATTACATCGGCAGTGTATTTCTGCCGGTTGATCCGAGGTAAAAAACCCTCAACCTTGGTTAAACATCTCCATCGCCCGCTGGCGAATCTGCTCTTCGCTCAGATCCTCTTTGTGCGTGGCGAGAAACCACAGATGGCCGAACGGATCTCTGAGCGTGCCGCTGCGATCACCATAAAACTGGTCTTTGACCTCGGAGACGCTTTGCGCCCCGGCATCCAGCGCTTGTTGAAAGGACTGGTCGACATCGGTGACATACAGGTGCAAGCCGATCGACACCGCCTGCTGCGGATTGCTCAACGGCCCCTGATCACAAGGGGTGCCAAGCATGATCGCGCTGTCGCCGATGCGCAGTTCGGCGTGGCCGATATTGCCGTCGGGCATGGTCAGGCGCATGACTTCGCTGGCATTGAAGGCTTTCTTGTAGAACTCGATGGCCTCGGCAGCCTGTTGGATGCCGAGATACGGGGTAATGCTGTGATACCCCTCGGGAATGGGTTTGACGCTCATGACGTTCTCCCTGTTTTTGTTTTCAACAGATGTGGTTACACCGGACTTACCCGGAGCAATCACTATAGAACCGTCCTTACTGCACAGATTTTCCGCCGACGAGCAGCAATCATCATTCATCGCGAAAGTGCGGGCCTGGGCCTCGGTCACCGAGCATGTCGCCTTTATTGCGTAACGGACACGCTTCCATGGACAGACAGCCGCAGCCGATGCACCCGGTGAGCTGATCGCGCATCAGCGTCAATTGCCTGATTCGTTCGTCGAGCTCGCGCTGCCATTGTTCAGACAGCATTTTCCAGTCCGCCGCCGATGGCGCGCGATCCTGCGGCAGGATCTTCAGCGCTTCGCCGATTTCCGCCAGCGGTATTCCCAGCCGTTGCGCGACTTTGATCAACGCCACCCGGCGCAGGACGGCGCGCGGATAGCGGCGCTGGTTGCCGGCATTGCGTTCACTCTTGATCAAACCTTTGGCTTCATAAAAGTGCAGCGCCGTGACCGCGACGCCACTGCGCGCCGCAACCTCACCCACGGTGAGAGGCTTGTGCACCTGGTCTTTGCTGATCATGCTGAAAATGCTCTTGACCTTGACTTAACTAGAGGTTTTACCCTGCAGCTCTTCGGGTCGCAAGGCTCGCTTCAACATGAGTGGGGGCTTTCCATGAGCAATCGCAGCTTTACCCAATTGATCGAATTCGAAATCGAACCCCGTCAGCAAGCGGCGCTGGTCTCGGCTCTGGCCACGCAGACCGAGGGTCTGGCTCTGCGTTACGACGGATTTCTCAGCGCCAGCGTGCAAGCCAGCGACGACGGCCGCCGCGTGTTGAGCTTTTTGCAGTGGCAAAGTCGCGAAGCGGGCGATGCGGCATTTCGCGGTTTCGAACGCGGCGAAGAGGATTTCTGGCAGTTGATCCGTACGCATCGGGCGAAAACCGTGACCTTCAACTCGTTCCAAGTGCACAGCAGCATTGCCCGCAGCCACGACGACGCGCTGCACTGCCGTCTGCCGGTCAGCCAGTATTAGTGCCAACCTGATAGCCACTATTGAGAGCGTTGATTTCTGCGCGAGCGTGCCCGGGCGTAGCCTTTCTCCATCGACCCCACATTGCTCGCCAGGACGCTCCCATGAACCGTTTACTGACTGTTTCGCTGATGCTCGCTGTTTCCGTACTCGCCGGTTGTGCTGGCCATGTTTCGCCAGAGCTGCGTCCTTACACCGCTGAAGAATCCCGCGAGCTGGCGCTGGAGGCCCTGAACCGCAGCGGCTTGTCGTTCGACGAATACCACGCCAAAAAAGCCCAATTGCTCGGCCAGCCGCAGAAGACTTTCGGCTTCGATCAGCAGGGTGAGATGAGCGCCGAACGTGCCATACAGCTGCACGGCCGTCCAAGCTGACAGCAAACTGTACTGCTTGAAGTTTTCCCTAACTGTCCGTGGGTTTGCCGGGCCGTGTGGGATAGGGTCAACAGCTGAATGACCCTGGATGGACTGCCTCGATGAACCTCTCGCTTGATCTGCTGTTGGCCTTTGCCCTGTTTGCGCTTGTCACCTCGATCACACCGGGGCCGAACAACACCATGTTGCTGGCGTCCGGAGTGAATTTCGGTTTCAACCGCACCATTCCACACATGCTCGGCATCAGCTGCGGCTTCTTCCTGTTGGTGGTAGCGGTAGGCTTCGGCCTTGGCGCGGTGTTTCAGGCCTACCCGATTCTGTATACGGTGCTGCGTTATGTCGGCGCGGCGTATTTGTTGTATCTGGCGTGGAAAATCGCCCACTCCGGCCCGGTCGGCGACAGTGCCCACGGCGAGGCGAAACCGATCAGCTATCTGGGCGCCGCAGCGTTCCAGTGGGTCAATCCCAAAGCGTGGATCATGGCAATCGGTGCCATCAGCACGTACACGCCGATGCAGGGTTATTTCTATAACGTCGTGATCATCGCGGCGGTGTTCGCCATCATCAATCTGCCCAGTGTCGGCCTGTGGGCGGCGTGCGGCACGCTGTTGCGCAATGTGCTGAAAGATCCGCGCTGGTTGCGCGTGTTCAATTGGGGCATGGCAGCGCTGTTGGTGATCTCGCTGTATCCGTTACTTCTGGAAAGCTTTCACTGACGCATTGCTTCAATCGCCGGCCCGATGCCTGTTAAGCTCGGTTTCAGGAGCGTTCCTACGCACTTTTAAATGAAGCCCTACTTCTTTAACGGCATCCGATCAGGTATTGATGACGCTCTCGAACCCATGCACAGCCCACGAGGCTGTGCATTGTCGTTTGCAGACACGAGCCTCCTGATCCCGGAACACGCTCTGCGAGTCCTTTATGAACACACGTCCGTTGTATTTCGATTACGCCGCCACCACCCCGGTGGACGAGCGGGTCATCCAGGTGATGATCGAGTGTCTGGGTTTTCACGGTAACTTTGGTAACCCGGCGTCCAGCTCCCACGCTTTCGGCCAACAGGCCCGGCAGACGGTCGAGCAGGCACGTCGGCAAGTTGCCGATCTGGTCGGCGCGCAGCCTGAGCAGATTGTCTGGACCTCCGGGGCCACCGAATCCAACAACCTCGCCCTCAAAGGCGTCGCTCAGGCCCGTGGCGTTTGCGGCGGGCACATCATTACCAGTCAGATCGAACACAAGGCCATTCTCGACACCGCCCGGCAATTGCAGGATTCGGGCATTGCCGTGACCTATCTGGTGCCGGACGCCCAAGGCTTGATCACGCCGCAAGCGGTCAGCGAAGCGATGCGTGACGACACCTTTCTGGTCTCGCTGATGCTGGTCAACAACGAGTTGGGCACGGTCAACGATGTCGAGGCGATTGGCGAAGTGGTGCGCAGTCGACAGGCGTTGTTTCATGTTGATGTGGCGCAAGGCGCGGGCAAAGTCGCGATCGATCTGAGCCGCTGGCCGGTGGATCTGATGTCCTTTTCCGCACACAAACTCTACGGCCCCAAGGGCATCGGCGCCTTGTATGTCGCCCCGCAGGCGCAGCAACGCTTGCAGGCACAGATCCACGGCGGCGGTCATGAAGGTGGCCTGCGCTCCGGAACCCTGGCGACTCATCAGATTGCCGGGATGGGCGCTGCTTTCGCTTTGGCCGCCGACGCATTCGATGAAGAGAAAAAATCCATCATCGCTTTGCGCGAACGCTTGCTCGAACAGCTTTTGAAGTTGCCCGGCGTGCGCCTCAACGGCAGTGCCTCGCAACGTATTCCGCACACCCTGAGCCTGACCTTCAGCGAGGGCGAGTTCAACAGCGCCGCATTGAGCCATTCGATCGCGTTTTCCGCGACGTCGGCGTGTAATTCCGCGAGCAACGCACCGTCCCACGTGCTGCTCGCGCTCGGACACGATGCGCGGCTTGCGGGGCGCACCATTCGCTTGAGTCTCGGGCGGTTTACCAAAGTCGAGGATGTCGACAAGGCCGTTGACCTGATCACAACCGCCTGCGCCAGTGCTCCGGCATTCTGGGCGACAGGGCTCTAAACAGCAGACGCTTTCCATGGCCGCGAAGGCTACGAACAATAACGATGACGCGATTAGCAGGAGACATGATGAGTTCCCACACCTTGACCGAAGGATCGGTGCCTCAGCGCCTGGCGCATACCCGTGAACTGATGCGCCGCGAAGGCATCCACGCGCTGCTGGTGCCGTCCGCCGACCCGCATCTTTCGGAATACCTGCCGGGTTACTGGCAAGGCCGGCAGTGGTTGTCGGGTTTCCACGGCTCGGTCGGTACGCTGATCGTCACTGCGGATTTCGCCGGTGTGTGGGCCGACAGTCGTTACTGGGAACAGGCGACGAAAGAGCTCAACGGCAGCGGCATCGAACTGGTCAAACTGCAACCGGGGCAGCCGAGCCCGCTGGACTGGCTGGCGGAGCAAACCCCCGAGGGCAGCGTGGTTGCGGTGGACGGCGCGGTAATGGCGGTGGCTTCGGCGCGCACACTGAGCAGCAAGCTTGAGGCACGCGGCGCTCGCCTGCGCACCGATATCGACCTGTTACAGGAAGTCTGGCGTGATCGCCCGAGCCTGCCGAACGCGCCGATCTATCAGCATCTGCCGCCGCAAGCGACTATCAGTCGTGGCGAGAAGCTGGCGAAATTGCGCGAAACCTTGCAAGAACGTGGTGCCGACTGGCACTTCATCGCCACCCTGGATGACATCGCCTGGCTGTTCAACCTGCGCGGCGGTGATGTCTCGTTCAATCCGGTGTTTGTTTCGTTCGCCTTGATCAATCAGCAACAGGCCACGCTGTTTGTGGCGCTGAGCAAGGTCGATGCCGATCTGCGTGCCGTGCTCGAACAGGATGGCGTAACGCTACGTGATTACAGCGAAGTGGCCGATGCGTTGCGGTCTGTGCCGGGTGGCGCGAGCCTGCTGGTCGATCCGGCGCGAGTGACCACGGGGTTGCTGGATAACCTCGACAGTGGCGTGAAACTGGTCGAGGGCCTCAACCCGACTACGTTGGCCAAATCGCAGAAAAGCGAAGCCGACGCTCAACACATCCGTAAAGCGATGGAGCAGGATGGCGCAGCGTTGTGCGAATTCTTTGCCTGGCTGGAATCGGCGTGGGGGCGCGAGCGCATCACCGAACTGATCATCGACGAGAAACTTACCGCTGCCCGTGAACGTCGTCCCGATTACGTTTCGCTGAGCTTCAACACGATTGCCGCGTTCAACGCCAATGGTGCGATGCCGCACTATCACGCTACCGAAGAAGAGCATGCGGTGATCGAGGGCGATGGTCTGTTGCTCATCGATTCCGGTGGCCAATACCTCGGCGGTACCACTGACATCACGCGGATGGTCCCGGTGGGCACGCCGACGCAAGAGCAGAAGCAGGATTGCACGCGCGTGCTGAAAGGCGTGATTGCCTTGTCGCGGGCACGTTTCCCGAAAGGCATTCTGTCGCCGCTGCTCGACGCCATCGCTCGTGCGCCGATCTGGGCTGACAACGTCGACTACGGTCACGGCACCGGTCATGGCGTGGGCTATTTCCTCAACGTTCACGAAGGTCCGCAGGTAATTGCTTATCAAGCGGCACCGGCACCGCAGACGGCGATGCAGCCGGGGATGATCACCTCGATCGAACCCGGCACTTATCGCCCGGGCCGCTGGGGCGTGCGCATCGAAAACCTGGCGATGAACCGTGAGGCCGGCAGCAGCGAATTCGGCGACTTCCTCAAGTTTGAAACCCTGACGCTGTGCCCGATCGATACCCGCTGCCTGATTGCTGACCTGCTGACCCACGAAGAAAAGCAGTGGCTGAACGACTACCACCGCGAAGTGCGTGAGCGACTGAGTCCATTGCTGGATGGCGCGGCGTTGAGCTGGTTGAACGAGCGCACTGTGGCCATTTGATCGATTTACCCAAGGCACCGCTCGCGATGCCTTGGGGCTTGGCTTCAGTCCTGGCGCAATGCCTCTTCCACGAAGTCGAGTCGATCCTGACCGAAGAACAACTGATCGCCGATAAACATGCTGGGGGCACCGAAAACGCCGCGTTTGATGGCGGCTTCGGTGTTTTCCTTGAGTGCGGCTTTTACTGATTCGTCGTTGGTCAGCGCGATTATCTCTTGGGGGTCGAAGCCGTTTTCAGTCAGCACGGCAGCAATGGTTTGCGGATCGTTGAGGTTACGACCTTCTACCCAAAGCGCCCTGAACAGGCAATCGACGAATTCGGCGAAACGCTGCGGCTGGCGCATCTGCATGCCAGTAACGGCACGCATCAATATCAGCGTGTTGATTGGAAAGTGCGGATTGAATCTGAGCTGTACGCCGTAGCGTTTGGCGAAGCGATCGAGGTCCTGAAACATGTAGCGGCCCTTGGCCGGAATCATTGCCGGCGAAGCGTTGCCGGTGGCTTTGAACACGCCACCCAACAGCATCGGGATGTAGATCAGTTCGCTATGGGTATCGGCGCAGATTTTCGCTAGCTGGGTGTGCGCCAGATAGGTGGTGGGGCTGCCGAGGTCGAAATAGAATTCCACGGATTTCGTCATGATCAAATTGCGCTCTTATTGTTGTAATGAGGGAGGAGGGCTTACCAGCGTTCGTTCCAGGGCCGAAGGTCCAGCTCAAAAGTCCAGGCATCCCGTGGCTGACTGTGCAGATACCAATAGTTTTCAGCGATGTGCTCTGGATCGAGAATGCCGTCCTGATCCTTGGTCGCGTATTTCTCGGGAAAGCTGTTGCGGATGAAGTCGGTGTCGATCGCACCATCAACCACGACGTGGGCGACATGAATGTTCATCGGCCCCAACTCTCTCGCCATGCTTTGCGCCAGTGCGCGGATGCCATGTTTGGCTCCAGCGAAAGCGGCAAATCCAGAAGCACCGCGCAGCCCGGCCGTGGCACCAGTGAACAGAATCGTGCCGCGCTGCCGAGTGACCATCCGCTTGGCCACTTCACGGGCATTGAGAAAACCGGAGAAGCAGGCCATCTCCCAGATCTTGAAATATTTGCGCGCGGTTTCTTCGAGAATGCTGCAGGGCACGTTGGCGCCGATGTTGAAGACAAAGGCCTCGATCAGGCCGACGCGGGTTTCGATGTCTTCGATCAAGGCGATGACGTCTTCTTCCTTGCGCGCATCGCAGGCAAAACCATGGGCCTCACCGCCCTCAGCGATGATTGCGTCAACCAGAGGCTGCAATTTGTCGGCGCTGCGCCGGGTCACACAGGCTATAAACCCCTCACTGGCAAAGCGCTTGGCAATCGACCCGCCGGTGGCATCACCGGCACCGACAACCAACACGACCTTCTTGTTATTCATGGGTGAATCCCTTTGGGTTAACGATCGTTTAGTTAACGAACGTTATGCTAGGATTTGGGCAGCGTCAAGGCGATCTATTTTCAGGAGAGGACATGCGTTATTCACCCGGGCACAAATCGGAAACCCGCGAACGATTGCTGCAAAGCAGCGCGCTGTCGGCAAAGAAATCGGGGTTTTCCACGGTGGGCGTGGATGGCTTGATGAAAGCCATCGGCTTGAGTGGCGCGGCGTTCTACAGCCACTTTTCATCCAAGGATGCGTTGTTCGCTGCCATCGTCGAGCGAGAGTTGAGTGAAAGTCTTGAGCGCCTTGGTGGCCAGGGCGGTGCAGATAGGCAGCGGCTGGAGCGTTGTCTGAAGCAGTACCTGAGCATGGCCCACGTCGAGCAACCAGAGTCCGGTTGCGCGCTGCCGACATTGGGCGCAGAGGTTGCCCGTGCCGATATGCAGGTGCGTGAGCAGGCTGAACAGTGGATCTGCCGTCTTCAGCAGGGCTGGGCTGAGATCCTGGAAAGCGAGAGTCTGGCCTGGTCGGTGCTGTCGCAATGTGTGGGTGCGTTGGTGGTCGCGCGAATGCTGGCAACACCGGACGTGCAGCGTACGGTGTTGCGCTCGAGTCATGAGCAAATCACTCGTCAGCTCGCTTTGCCACGAGCCGAGTAGTTATCTGCAGATGACGATCATGCTGCGGCTGGTATAACCGGCGGGGTTCAGGCCGAACGGATAATCGCCAGGTTCCTCGACGGCATCCCCGGATTTGGCGATCACCTTGTAACCCTTGGGGGCGCAGGAGTTGGCTGCGCTGCTGTAGCACTTGTCCCATGAGGATGAAAGACCGGAACAGTTGATGTGCAGTCCCTTCTTGCCGCGTTTGACCTGGGTTTCCGAAGTCGCCGCGCAACTCGCGATCGCCAGTAGGGCGATCATTAGCAAAATTCGTTTCATTACCATCCTTAATAGCGGCCGCGAGTCTGGTGCTCGGGTCTGCCTGTATTCGCTCGCGTTTGCAGCGTGGTGCCGTCCTTTGCGAAAAAATCCATGCCTGGCGATGGGTTACGCAGCTAAACATGGCCTAAATGAGCGCCAATTACCAGAGCCACTTTCGCTACGCTTCAGTCAGCCGCGACAGCAGGCTTTGCTCCGCTACCCATGGTCATGGTTGCGCCCACTGAAGCCAGAATAATGCACAGGATGGCCAGCCATTGTGACAATGAAAGGTATTCCTGGAGAAAAAGCAGACCTGACAGCGCGCCGAAGGCCGGCTCGATACTCATGAGCGTGCCGAAGGTGCGCGCGGGCATACGCGTCAGCGCGACCATCTCCAGGGTGTAGGGCAGGGCGGTGGACAGAATGGCGACGCCGATAGCGATCGGAATCAGTGATGGTGTAAGCAGCGCAGCGCCGGCATGAACGATTCCGATCGGTGCCACGAACAGCGCGGCGATCATTACGCCGAGGGCTGCCGTCGTCACCCCGTTATCGGCGCCGGCCTTTTGCCCGAACAAAATGTACAGCGCCCAGCAGACCCCGGCGCCCAGCGCATAGCCCGCTCCGACCAGATCAATGCCGACAGTGGTTGCCCCGGTAGGTATCAATAGAAGCAAGCCGGCCGCAGCAAGCGCAATCCATACAAAATCGATGGCTCGGCGAGACGCATATATAGCTACAGCCAGAGGGCCGGTGAATTCCAGCGCAACGGCGATGCCCAGCGGCACTGTGCGCAGCGACATATAAAAGAGGAAGTTCATTCCTCCCAGTGCCATCCCATAGACGATGACGGTACGAAGGGATTTGGCGGTCAACTTTGCGCGCCATGGGCGGAGCAACAGCAGCATGATCACGCTGGCAAAGATCAGGCGCAGCGTGGTTGTTCCTTGTGCGCCGATAATGGGGAACATGCTTTTGGCCAGAGAAGCGCCCGACTGGATGGACGCCATGGCTATCATGAGCAGGCAAACCGGAAACAATGTGGAAGCAAGGGAGCGAGGTTGATCATTCATTGCGCGGCAGCATCCAAGGCAAAAACACAGTATTGTTGTGGTAGTGGGCAATATACTGCGCATTGGATGGGGTCGCGTCTATATATAGAAAGCGTTTTTGCTGATTTGAAAGAAAAGCGAAATTAACGGTTGACGGCAGATTCCAGAGGTCTATAATTCGCCCCACTTCCGGCGCAGTCGAAACGGAAAACTCCTTGAGATTCAAAGAGTTACGCAGTTTTCGACGGCGGCTTGCTTCAAATCATCGAAGTCTGGAAGGAGTTGAAAGAGCAGTGATGTGTAGCTCTTTTAACGGTTCGATCTTCTCGGTCGAAAGCGGAGAAAAAGAGGTGTTGACAGCAGCGATTAACGCTGTAGAATTCGCCTCCCGCTAACGAGAGATCGGAAGCGCAAGTGGTTGAAGTTGTTGAAGAATTCTTCGAAAACTTCTGAAAATAATCACTTGACAGCAAATGAGGCTGCTGTAGAATGCGCGCCTCGGTTGAGACGAAAGATCTTAACCAACCGCTCTTTAACAACTGAATCAAGCAATTCGTGTGGGTGCTTGTGCAGTCAGACTGATAGTCAACAAGATTATCAGCATCACAAGTTACTCCGCGAGAAATCAAAGATGTAACCAACGATTGCTGAGCCAAGTTTAGGGTTTCTTAAAAACCCAAAGATGTTTGAACTGAAGAGTTTGATCATGGCTCAGATTGAACGCTGGCGGCAGGCCTAACACATGCAAGTCGAGCGGATGAGAGGAGCTTGCTCCTGGATTCAGCGGCGGACGGGTGAGTAATGCCTAGGAATCTGCCTGGTAGTGGGGGACAACGTTTCGAAAGGAACGCTAATACCGCATACGTCCTACGGGAGAAAGCAGGGGACCTTCGGGCCTTGCGCTATCAGATGAGCCTAGGTCGGATTAGCTAGTTGGTGAGGTAATGGCTCACCAAGGCGACGATCCGTAACTGGTCTGAGAGGATGATCAGTCACACTGGAACTGAGACACGGTCCAGACTCCTACGGGAGGCAGCAGTGGGGAATATTGGACAATGGGCGAAAGCCTGATCCAGCCATGCCGCGTGTGTGAAGAAGGTCTTCGGATTGTAAAGCACTTTAAGTTGGGAGGAAGGGTTGTAGATTAATACTCTGCAATTTTGACGTTACCGACAGAATAAGCACCGGCTAACTCTGTGCCAGCAGCCGCGGTAATACAGAGGGTGCAAGCGTTAATCGGAATTACTGGGCGTAAAGCGCGCGTAGGTGGTTTGTTAAGTTGGATGTGAAATCCCCGGGCTCAACCTGGGAACTGCATCCAAAACTGGCAAGCTAGAGTATGGTAGAGGGTGGTGGAATTTCCTGTGTAGCGGTGAAATGCGTAGATATAGGAAGGAACACCAGTGGCGAAGGCGACCACCTGGACTGATACTGACACTGAGGTGCGAAAGCGTGGGGAGCAAACAGGATTAGATACCCTGGTAGTCCACGCCGTAAACGATGTCAACTAGCCGTTGGGAGCCTTGAGCTCTTAGTGGCGCAGCTAACGCATTAAGTTGACCGCCTGGGGAGTACGGCCGCAAGGTTAAAACTCAAATGAATTGACGGGGGCCCGCACAAGCGGTGGAGCATGTGGTTTAATTCGAAGCAACGCGAAGAACCTTACCAGGCCTTGACATCCAATGAACTTTCCAGAGATGGATTGGTGCCTTCGGGAACATTGAGACAGGTGCTGCATGGCTGTCGTCAGCTCGTGTCGTGAGATGTTGGGTTAAGTCCCGTAACGAGCGCAACCCTTGTCCTTAGTTACCAGCACGTAATGGTGGGCACTCTAAGGAGACTGCCGGTGACAAACCGGAGGAAGGTGGGGATGACGTCAAGTCATCATGGCCCTTACGGCCTGGGCTACACACGTGCTACAATGGTCGGTACAAAGGGTTGCCAAGCCGCGAGGTGGAGCTAATCCCATAAAACCGATCGTAGTCCGGATCGCAGTCTGCAACTCGACTGCGTGAAGTCGGAATCGCTAGTAATCGCGAATCAGAATGTCGCGGTGAATACGTTCCCGGGCCTTGTACACACCGCCCGTCACACCATGGGAGTGGGTTGCACCAGAAGTAGCTAGTCTAACCTTCGGGAGGACGGTTACCACGGTGTGATTCATGACTGGGGTGAAGTCGTAACAAGGTAGCCGTAGGGGAACCTGCGGCTGGATCACCTCCTTAATCGACGACATCAGCTGCTGCATGAGCTCCCACACGAATTGCTTGATTCATTGAAGAAGACGATAGAAGCAGCTTTAAGCTCCAAGCTGATAGCTCTGAGCTAACAGTTACAAGCTCGAAATTGGGTCTGTAGCTCAGTTGGTTAGAGCGCACCCCTGATAAGGGTGAGGTCGGCAGTTCGAATCTGCCCAGACCCACCAATTTTGTTATGGGGCCATAGCTCAGCTGGGAGAGCGCCTGCCTTGCACGCAGGAGGTCAGCGGTTCGATCCCGCTTGGCTCCACCATAAACTGCTTCGAAGTTTGAGAGTTTAGAAATGAATATTCGAGCTGAATATTGATTTCTAGTCTTTTGATTAGATCGTTCTTTAAAAATTTGGGTATGTGATAGAAAGATAGACTGAACGTTACTTTCACTGGTAACGGATCAGGCTAAGGTAAAATTTGTGAGTTCTCTTAATTGAGAAATTCGAATTTTCGGCGAATGTCGTCTTCACAGTATAACCAGATTGCTTGGGGTTATATGGTCAAGTGAAGAAGCGCATACGGTGGATGCCTTGGCAGTCAGAGGCGATGAAAGACGTGGTAGCCTGCGAAAAGCTTCGGGGAGTCGGCAAACAGACTTTGATCCGGAGATCTCTGAATGGGGGAACCCAGCCATCATAAGATGGTTATCTTGTACTGAATACATAGGTGCAAGAGGCGAACCAGGGGAACTGAAACATCTAAGTACCCTGAGGAAAAGAAATCAACCGAGATTCCCTTAGTAGTGGCGAGCGAACGGGGACTAGCCCTTAAGTGGCTTTGAGATTAGCGGAACGCTCTGGAAAGTGCGGCCATAGTGGGTGATAGCCCTGTACGCGAAAATCTCTTAGTCATGAAATCGAGTAGGACGGAGCACGAGAAACTTTGTCTGAATATGGGGGGACCATCCTCCAAGGCTAAATACTACTGACTGACCGATAGTGAACTAGTACCGTGAGGGAAAGGCGAAAAGAACCCCGGAGAGGGGAGTGAAATAGATCCTGAAACCGTATGCGTACAAGCAGTGGGAGCAGACTTTGTTCTGTGACTGCGTACCTTTTGTATAATGGGTCAGCGACTTATTTTCAGTGGCGAGCTTAACCGAATAGGGGAGGCGTAGCGAAAGCGAGTCTTAATAGGGCGTCTAGTCGCTGGGAATAGACCCGAAACCGGGCGATCTATCCATGGGCAGGTTGAAGGTTAGGTAACACTGACTGGAGGACCGAACCGACTACCGTTGAAAAGTTAGCGGATGACCTGTGGATCGGAGTGAAAGGCTAATCAAGCTCGGAGATAGCTGGTTCTCCTCGAAAGCTATTTAGGTAGCGCCTCATGTATCACTGTAGGGGGTAGAGCACTGTTTCGGCTAGGGGGTCATCCCGACTTACCAAACCGATGCAAACTCCGAATACCTACAAGTGCCGAGCATGGGAGACACACGGCGGGTGCTAACGTCCGTCGTGAAAAGGGAAACAACCCAGACCGTCAGCTAAGGTCCCAAAGTTATGGTTAAGTGGGAAACGATGTGGGAAGGCTTAGACAGCTAGGAGGTTGGCTTAGAAGCAGCCACCCTTTAAAGAAAGCGTAATAGCTCACTAGTCGAGTCGGCCTGCGCGGAAGATGTAACGGGGCTCAAACCATACACCGAAGCTACGGGTATCATCTTAGGATGATGCGGTAGAGGAGCGTTCTGTAAGCCTGTGAAGGTGAGTTGAGAAGCTTGCTGGAGGTATCAGAAGTGCGAATGCTGACATGAGTAACGACAATGGGTGTGAAAAACACCCACGCCGAAAGACCAAGGTTTCCTGCGCAACGTTAATCGACGCAGGGTTAGTCGGTCCCTAAGGCGAGGCTGAAAAGCGTAGTCGATGGAAAACAGGTTAATATTCCTGTACTTCTGGTTATTGCGATGGAGGGACGGAGAAGGCTAGGCCAGCTTGGCGTTGGTTGTCCAAGTTTAAGGTGGTAGGCTGAGATCTTAGGTAAATCCGGGATCTTAAGGCCGAGAGCTGATGACGAGTTACCCTTTGGGTGACGAAGTGGTTGATGCCATGCTTCCAAGAAAAGCTTCTAAGCTTCAGGTAACCAGGAACCGTACCCCAAACCGACACAGGTGGTTGGGTAGAGAATACCAAGGCGCTTGAGAGAACTCGGGTGAAGGAACTAGGCAAAATGGCACCGTAACTTCGGGAGAAGGTGCGCCGGTGAGGGTGAAGGACTTGCTCCGTAAGCTCATGCCGGTCGAAGATACCAGGCCGCTGCGACTGTTTATTAAAAACACAGCACTCTGCAAACACGAAAGTGGACGTATAGGGTGTGACGCCTGCCCGGTGCCGGAAGGTTAATTGATGGGGTTAGCTAACGCGAAGCTCTTGATCGAAGCCCCGGTAAACGGCGGCCGTAACTATAACGGTCCTAAGGTAGCGAAATTCCTTGTCGGGTAAGTTCCGACCTGCACGAATGGCGTAACGATGGCGGCGCTGTCTCCACCCGAGACTCAGTGAAATTGAAATCGCTGTGAAGATGCAGTGTATCCGCGGCTAGACGGAAAGACCCCGTGAACCTTTACTATAGCTTTGCACTGGACTTTGAATTTGCTTGTGTAGGATAGGTGGGAGGCTTTGAAGCGTGGACGCCAGTTCGCGTGGAGCCATCCTTGAAATACCACCCTGGCAACTTTGAGGTTCTAACTCAGGTCCGTTATCCGGATCGAGGACAGTGTATGGTGGGTAGTTTGACTGGGGCGGTCTCCTCCTAAAGAGTAACGGAGGAGTACGAAGGTGCGCTCAGACCGGTCGGAAATCGGTCGTAGAGTATAAAGGCAAAAGCGCGCTTGACTGCGAGACAGACACGTCGAGCAGGTACGAAAGTAGGTCTTAGTGATCCGGTGGTTCTGTATGGAAGGGCCATCGCTCAACGGATAAAAGGTACTCCGGGGATAACAGGCTGATACCGCCCAAGAGTTCATATCGACGGCGGTGTTTGGCACCTCGATGTCGGCTCATCACATCCTGGGGCTGAAGCCGGTCCCAAGGGTATGGCTGTTCGCCATTTAAAGTGGTACGCGAGCTGGGTTTAGAACGTCGTGAGACAGTTCGGTCCCTATCTGCCGTGGACGTTTGAGATTTGAGAGGGGCTGCTCCTAGTACGAGAGGACCGGAGTGGACGAACCTCTGGTGTTCCGGTTGTCACGCCAGTGGCATTGCCGGGTAGCTATGTTCGGGAAAGATAACCGCTGAAAGCATCTAAGCGGGAAACTTGCCTCAAGATGAGATCTCACTGGAACCTTGAGTTCCCTGAAGGGCCGTCGAAGACTACGACGTTGATAGGTTGGGTGTGTAAGCGCTGTGAGGCGTTGAGCTAACCAATACTAATTGCCCGTGAGGCTTGACCATATAACACCCAAGCAATTTGCTGACCTGAAAAGGCGCCAGATTGCGGTGTGTGAAGACGAAACGAACCGAAAGTTCGAAACTCACAAACACCTAGCTGTCACATACCCAATTTGCTGAAGCGAGGCCATCTGGTCCCGAGTCAGTACCCGAATTTCTTGACGACCATAGAGCGTTGGAACCACCTGATCCCATCCCGAACTCAGCAGTGAAACGATGCATCGCCGATGGTAGTGTGGGGTTTCCCCATGTGAGAGTAGGTCATCGTCAAGATTAAATTCCGAAACCCCAATTGCGAAAGCAGTTGGGGTTTTGTTTTGCCTGCGAGAAAGTTTTTAGCCTGCCACCGGGGAAATTCATCCTGAAGTGGATGGCGAGTTTTGGTATGGTGCAGCTCGTTTTTTAACGGACTGATGTCCTGCCCACGGATCGGCACTCATTTACGTCTAAGAGTTGCTGTAGAAATGCCTGAACCAATCCCGATCAAGGACCATGAAAAAGAGACGAGGCTGGTCAACAAACGCTTGATTGCCTGTGCTCTGTTCGTGTTCGCCATCAGCTGCGCTTTGGTGGTGCGGCTGTACATTCTCCAGGTCGTGGAATTCGATTACCACTCGACCATCTCCGAAAACAACCGTGTCCATGTCCTGCCGATACCGCCGACGCGGGGATTGATCTACGACCGCAACGGCGTATTACTCGCCGACAACCGTCCCAGCTACAACCTGACCATCACCCGTGAGCGTGCAACCGACGTCAATCAAGAATTGGACGAAGTCATCAACTTGCTGCACTTGCCTGCTGAAGACCGTACGGTATTCGACAAGGCGATGAAGCAATCCCGGCATCCATTCACACCGGTCACACTGTTTTATGAGCTGACGGAAGAGCAGATCGCCGTCCTGGCGGTGAACGAATTTCGCCTGCCGGGGATTGATGTCGAACCGCAGTTTGTCCGGCACTATCCTCTCGGCGCACATTTCGCTCATTCGATCGGTTATGTCGGTCGGATCAATGAAAAGGAAGCTAAAACCCTCGACTCCGTGGAATACCGAGGTACGCAGTCCATTGGTAAAACCGGTATCGAGCGTTTCTATGAGGCGCAGTTACACGGCCATGTCGGTTACGAAGAAGTCGAGACCAATGCTCAAGGCCGCGTGCTACGGGTACTCAAGCACACCGATCCGGTGCCAGGCAAAAACATCGTCCTGAGCCTCGATGTAAAGCTGCAGGAAGCTGCCGAAGCCGCTTTGGGCGACCGTCGTGGTTCAGTGGTAGCTCTCGACCCGTCCACCGGAGAAGTGCTGGCGATGGTCAGCAATCCGAGTTTCGATCCGAATCTGTTCGTCACCGGGATCAGTTCGAAGGAATATTCAGCGCTGCGGGATTCCATTGATCGGCCATTGTTCAACCGCGTGTTGCGTGGTCTGTACGCCCCGGGCTCGACGATCAAGCCGGAAGTCGCCATCGCAGGGCTGGACGCAGGCGTCGTAACTCCGCAGACCCGCGTATTCGATCCCGGCTATTACCAACTACCGGACTTCGATCACAAGTATCGCAACTGGAACCACAGCGGTGATGGCTGGGTGGACATGGACGCGGCGATCATGCGTTCCAACGACACCTACTTCTACGACTTGGCGCACAAGCTTGGCATCGATCGTCTGCACGACTACATGGCGATGTTCGGCCTTGGTGAAAAAGTCTCGCTGGACATGTTTGAAGAGTCCCCCGGTCTGATGCCGTCGCAGGCGTGGAAACGCGCTACACGGCGACAGGCCTGGTATCCCGGCGAGACGGTTATTCTCGGCATCGGCCAGGGATACATGCAGGTCACACCGCTGCAATTGGCCCAGGCCACTGCCCTGATCGCCAATAAGGGGATATGGAATCGGCCGCATTTGGCCAAGTCGGTCGACGGTGTAGCTCCGGTTGATGAGCATCCAATGCCAAATATCCTGCTTAAAGATCCGCGGGATTGGGAGCAGGTCAACCACGGTATGCAGATGGTCATGCACGATGCTCGAGGTATTGCCCGTGCGGCCGCTGCGGGTGCGCAATACCGCATCGCCGGCAAGAGTGGCACGGCGCAAGTGGTAGCGATCAAGCAAGGGGAGCGCTACAACCGTGAGAAAACCCTGGAGCGCCACCGTGACAACGCCCTGTTTGTAGGATTCGCACCGGCCGAGCATCCGAAGATCGCCATCTCGGTAATGATCGAGAACGGCGAGGCGGGTGGTCGTGTTGCCGGTCCAGTAGTGCGGCAGATCATGGACGCCTGGTTACTCGATCAGGATGGTCACCTTAAACCTCAATACGCTGCGCCGAGCAAAGCGCCGGGCGATCCTCACGTCTGAGGCGTAACGGTTCACAGCACAGGCTCCGTAAGCGGCGCCTGTGATTACGCACCGGGTACCGGGCAGCTCATATCACCTTCCTCACATTTCAAATACTGCTTGAGGGTTTCTACTCTGGCCTTGGTTACGTCTGTAAGACAACTACTGTAAACCAATGGATACACACTCCCGCCTGCCACCCCAGAAGCCGAAAACTTGCACTCGGCATCCCGAAAGCTGACCCACGCCCGCTGCGCGTTGACCAGCAGCTTCTTTCCGTCCGGGTTGTCCTTCAGGCGTCCGGTGATCTGCTGATAGAGCGTATTCAGTTCCTTGTCTGCCGCTTTGAAGGCTTGCCCCGCGCATTGATTCATCGTCGCCTGATCGCTGGCGTTGGCGCAATCAACGGCGGCATGGGCGAAAGGGGCAAACAAAAAGGGCGCAGAGGCCAGAAGCAGACGCACTGACATAAGGTTCTCGCTGTATCGAGTGGAAAGAGTGTATCGAGTGTTATGTACGTAGCCGGGAGGCCTCAAGCAAGCGATCCGCAGTGGCCGTAATTTCCTCGCCGTCATGCAGCCGCTCCAGCCAGTGCTCGGGAATTGCCCGAGCGCCGTAGTAAGTACCGGCCAACTGACCCACGATAGCAGCTGTGGTATCCGCATCATCGCCGAGATTGGCTGCTTTCAGTATCGCGTCAGCGTACGTTTGCGTGTGATGGAAGCACCACAAAGCGGCTTCCAATGATTGCACGCTATAGCCGCTGCCCTTGATTTCGTTTTCTTTTTTGCCGAGATACTCACCCCGCGCGATCGCAACCACCTTGGGTTGCGAATACTCTGCAAGTAGCGATTGGCGCAGTTGCGTTTTGTCGGCTCCCTCAAGCGCTCGTGCGATCAGATCAGCCAGCAATTGGCAGCACTCGATTGCCTCCGGCGCCGCATGGGTTGTGCGCGAACTGTCGGCAGCGTGGATCTGGATCTGTCTAGCGTCGGGAAAATAAAACAGTACGACAGGAGCCAATCGCATCAGCGACCCGTTGCCAGCAGTCAATGGATCAGTCGACCCCGCGAAAGGCTTCCCGGTTCGCTGAAACTGTTCCAGCGCCTGGCTCACGGTCATGCCGATGTCGAAACATTCACCGGTGGAGCTCAGATATCCCCATTTCCACCAATTGAGATAGCGGCCCATCTGATCAGCCGCGTCGAAACCGTTTTTGCGCAGCATGCTCTCGGCCAGGCAGAGTGCCATTGAGGTGTCATCGGTCCATTGCCCTGGCTTGAGCTGGAACGGGCCACCGCCGACCATGTCGCTCAGCGGCTGGAATGATCCTCGCGGCTGGAACTCAACTGTTGTGCCGACCGCATCGCCGCAAGCCAGGCCGAGGAGGGCGCCGCGATACCGATCGGCAAGAGAGGGCTGCATGATTCGTCCTTGTTTCTGCGGATTCGCTGGAAAGATAACAGGTCAAGCGGCGCCGATCACAGAGCGGAAACTACCGCAGGATGTGTCTGCTCGGATCGATGCCTGCAGCGCCTGGATACAACTTCGCATTGGACATGTGGTCATACAAGCCTAGTGTTCAGAACAGGAGGTGACGTATGAAACCAGTACCTAACAGTTTCGAACGCAAGATCACGCTCAAGGCGTCGCGTTCCCATGTCTGGCGCGCATTGGTCGATGCAGAGGCGTTCGGTCAGTGGTTTGGCGTGGCACTTGAGGGCCGGCGCTTCATTGCCGGTGAGTGGACGCAGGGCCAGGTCACGTACCCCGGTTATGAACACGTATTGTGGAATGTGCTGATCGAGCGGGTCGAGCCGCAGCAGTTGTTTTCTTTCCGCTGGCACCCGTATGCGGTCAACCCGAAGATCGACTACTCGCAAGAGCCGACCACGCTGGTCAAGTTCGAATTGCAGGACTTCGAGGACGGCACTCTACTCAAGGTCTCGGAGTCCGGCTTCGCGCACATCCCTGATATCCGTCAGAAAGAGGCGTATTACATGGACAGTCGCGGCTGGGAGGAGCAGTTGAGCAGGCTTGAACAGTTTCTCGCCGAAAGCGCCAGGGCTCGTGAAAGCGGCGGTGCCTGACAGGTCTAAGGGTTTTCGGCAGTGTTTGTATGGCGAATGTCTTACACGCATTGGTAGCTTTTACGACTATTGCTGATTGGATCCACTGGGTAATCTACACACATCAACTGAGACACAGGGAGTGTTTCAGGATCATGGACGATCGACCATCGCAAGGATCGCTGCCGACAGGGAGTCGATAATGGTCTTGGGAAAAACCCGCTTCGGCGGGTTTTTTTTCGCCTGAATGTAGGAGCCGCCGAAGGCTGCGATCTTTTGATCCTGCTTTTAAAAGCCAGGTCAAAAAGATCACAGCCTGCGCGAATGTCATCCCGTCACGAAGCAATCAACTGCCGCAACACATAATGCAGGATCCCCCCGGATTTGAAGTACTCGACCTCATTCAGCGTATCAATGCGGCACAAGACTTCGATTCTCTCCTGACGCCCATCCTCCCGAGTGATAACCAGCGGCAGGTTCATCCGCGGCCTCAGCTCGACGCCGGTCAATCCCAGAATCTCGAACGTCTCTTTGCCGGTCAGATTGAGACTCTTGCGATTCTGATCAAGCTTGAACTGCAACGGCAGCACACCCATGCCGACCAGATTAGAGCGGTGAATACGTTCGAAGCTCTCCGCAATCACCGCTTTGACGCCCAGCAGATTGGTGCCTTTCGCCGCCCAGTCACGGCTCGACCCGGTGCCGTACTCCTGACCGGCAATCACCACCAACGGCGTACCCGACGCCTGATATTTCATCGCTGCGTCATAGATCGCCATTTTTTCCCCGGTGGGAATGTAAAGTGTGTTGCCACCTTCCTCGCCACCCAGCATCTCGTTGCGAATACGGATGTTGGCAAACGTACCGCGCATCATCACTTCATGATTGCCGCGACGGGAACCGTAGGAGTTGAAGTCGCGCGGCTCCACGCCTTTTTCCTGCAGGTATCGCCCGGCCGGGCTGTCGATCTTGATGTTGCCGGCGGGGGAGATGTGGTCGGTGGTCACTGAATCGCCGAGCAAGGCCAAGACCCGCGCGCCTTTGACGTCTTTGACTTCCGGCAGAGGGCCGGAAATGTCGTCGAAGAAAGGTGGATGCTGAATGTAGGTCGAATTGTCCTGCCACACGTAAGTCGCCGCTTGCGGCACCTCGATGGCCTGCCATTGCTCATCACCGGCAAACACTTCGGCGTATTCCTTGTGGAACATCGCCGTGTTGACCTGATTCACCGCTTCGGCGATTTCCCGGCTGCTCGGCCAGATATCGCGCAGGTATACCGGATTGCCCTGCTGATCCTCACCCAGCGGTTCGCTGCTGATGTCGGTGCGCACGCTGCCAGCCAGTGCGTAGGCGACGACCAGCGGAGGCGAGGCCAGCCAGTTGGTTTTCACCAGCGGGTGTACGCGACCTTCGAAGTTGCGGTTGCCGGACAAGACCGACGCGACGGTCAGATCGGCTTTCTGAATGGCTTTCTCGATCGGCTCCGGCAGTGGCCCGGAGTTGCCGATGCAGGTGGTGCAGCCGTAACCGACCAACGAAAAACCGAGCTGATCAAGGTACTGAGTCAGCCCGGCAGCCTTGTAATAGTCGGTGACGACTTTCGAACCGGGGGCCAGTGAGCTTTTGACCCAGGGCTTGCGCGTCAGACCTTTCTCGACGGCTTTCTTCGCCAGCAACCCGGCCGCCATCATCACGCTCGGGTTGGAAGTGTTGGTGCAGGAGGTAATCGCGGCGATGACCACTGCACCGTTTTTCAGGCGATAGGTCTTGCCCTCGTATTCGTAGTCCGCTTCGCCCACCAGATCGGCGTTGCCCACTGCTACGCCGCCGCCACCCTCGCTTTCCAGGCGTCCTTCTTCCTTGCTGGTGGGTTTGAATTGCAGGTCGATGAAATCACTGAAGGCCTGCGCGACGTTCGGCAGCGAGACGCGATCCTGCGGACGTTTCGGTCCGGCCAGGCTGGCCTCGACGCTGCCCATGTCCAAAGCCAGGCTGTCGGTGAACACCGGCTCCTGACCCGGCAGACGCCACAGGCCTTGAGCCTTGGTGTAGGCCTCGACCAGTTTCACCACTTCCGGCGGCCGGCCGGACAGGCGCAGGTATTCCAGCGTGACATCGTCGACCGGGAAGAAGCCGCACGTCGCACCGTATTCCGGGGCCATGTTGGCGATGGTTGCGCGGTCGGCCAGTGGCAGATCGGCGAGACCATCGCCATAGAACTCGACGAATTTGCCGACTACGCCTTTCTTGCGCAGCATCTGCGTTACGGTCAGCACCAGATCGGTGGCGGTGATGCCTTCCTTGAGTTTGCCGGTGAGTTTGAAGCCGATCACTTCCGGAATCAGCATCGATACCGGTTGCCCAAGCATCGCCGCTTCCGCTTCGATCCCGCCCACGCCCCAGCCGAGTACGCCGAGGCCGTTGATCATGGTGGTGTGGGAGTCGGTGCCGACCAGCGTGTCGGGGAACGCGTAGGTGCGGCCATCCTCGTCTTTGGTCCAAACGGTGCGGCCGAGATATTCGAGGTTGACCTGGTGGCAGATGCCGGTACCCGGCGGGACCACGCTGAAGTTATCGAACGCACTCTGGCCCCAGCGCAGAAAGGCATAGCGCTCGCCGTTGCGTTGCATTTCGATGTCGACGTTCTGTTCAAACGCACTGGCGCTACCAAACTTGTCGACCATCACCGAGTGGTCGATCACCAGGTCCACCGGCGACAACGGATTGATCCGCTGCGGATCGCCACCAGCCTTGGCCATTGCCGCGCGCATTGCGGCGAGATCGACGACGGCGGGGACACCAGTAAAATCCTGCATCAATACACGGGCAGGGCGGTACTGGATTTCGCGATCGGAGCGGCGCTCCTTGAGCCAGGCGGCGATGGCTTTGAGGTCAGCGCCGGTGACAGTTTTTTCGTCCTCCCAGCGCAGCAGATTTTCCAGCAGTACCTTCAACGACATCGGCAGCTTGTCGAGGTCGCCCAGGCTTTTGGCGGCTTCCGGCAGGCTGAAATAATGGTAGGTCGTGGCATCGATTTGTAGGGTTTTCAGTGACTTCAGACTATCGAGGGACGGCATTACGATCACTCCTTTGAGCCCGCACGGCTACGGACTGAGGGGACGGGCAGAGCATTAAACCTAGCCCTGTTTTGAGTAGCTGGCTAATAACTGGACTCTATCGGCGCAACCATGGTTCCGACTTCAGCTATCATGCGCCGGTTTTCGTGACAGGCATTGCGGCAACGCAAGGCTTGAGCATCGCGCGACGGTCGAATGATCGACCGTTGCCCAGGAGTAAGAATGAACACCCTATTCATGCATTGCCGGCCCGGCTTCGAAGGCGAAGTCTGTTCGGAGATTTCCGATCTCGCCGCCCGTCTCAATGTCGCCGGTTACGCCAAAGCCAAAACCGCCACGGCCTGCGCCGAGTTTGTCTGCACTGAAGCCGACGGCGCCGAACGCCTGATGCGCGGTCAGCGTTTCGCCGAATTGATCTTCCCTCGGCAGTGGGCGCGGGGCTTTTTCATTGATCTGCCGGAAAACGATCGCATCAGCGTAATCCTCGCGCACATGGCCGATTTCCCGGTGTTTGGCAGTCTGTGGCTGGAAGTGGTCGATACCAATGACGGCAAGGAACTGTCGAATTTCTGCAAAAAATTCGAAGGCCCGCTGCGCAAGGCGCTGACCGCCGCTGGCAAACTGGTGGAAGACGCCAGCAAGCCGCGATTGTTGCTGACCTTCAAAAGCGGACGCGAAGTGTTCCTCGGCATGGCTGATGCCGGCAATTCGGCAATGTGGCCGATGGGCATTCCACGCCTGAAGTTTCCTCGCGAGGCGCCCAGCCGTTCGACCTTGAAGCTGGAGGAGGCGTGGCACCACTTCATTCCACGTGATCAGTGGGAAGATCGCCTGCACAGCGACATGACCGGCGTTGACCTCGGCGCCGCGCCGGGCGGCTGGACCTGGCAACTGGTCAACCGGGGCATGCTGGTGACGGCTATCGACAACGGCCCGATGGCTGAAAGCCTGATGGAAACCGGGCTGGTCCAGCATCTGATGGCGGACGGTTTTACCTTCAAGCCGAAGCAGCCGGTGGACTGGATGGTATGCGACATCGTCGAGAAACCGGCGCGCAACGCGGCGATGCTGGAAGAGTGGATCGGCGAGGGGCATTGCCGCGAGGCTGTGGTCAACCTGAAGCTGCCGATGAAACAGCGTTATGCCGAAGTGAAGCGTCTGCTCGAGCGCATTGCCGATGGTTTCAAGGCTCGTGGGATCAAGGTTGATATCGGCTGCAAGCAGCTGTATCACGACCGCGAGGAAGTGACTTGCCATCTGCGCCGGCACGACACCAGGAAAACCAAATCGCGCTGACACAATACTGAACCTGTGGGAGCGAGCCTGCTCGCGAAAGCGGTGGGGCAGCCAGCGATGTGTTCACTGACGGATTGCCTTCGCGAGCAGGCTCGCTCCCACATGGGTTGGACGATATCCCAAGCAATGCGCGACAATGTCGGCCAGTTTCTGGAGTGAACCATGAGTGAAATGATCGATACCCCGGTCGACGGCACCCTCGACGCCACCGGCCTCAATTGCCCGGAGCCGGTGATGATGTTGCACCAGCACATTCGCGATCTGGTACCCGGCGGCCTGCTCAAGGTGATCGCTACCGATCCCTCGACCAAGCGCGATATCCCCAAGTTCTGCGTGTTTCTTGACCATGAGCTGGTCAGCCAGCACGAAGAGGCCGGCACCTATCTGTACTGGATTCGCAAGAAGTCCTGACTCAGGGCAAAAAAAGACCTGCAAATGCAGGTCTTTTTTTATGGGTGATCAACCCGCCGAACGACTGATTCGAATCCGCTTGCGCGCACTGCGTGTCAGACGAATCGACAGCATCAACGCTGCGCAGCTCAAGCCGACAATCAAACCCTGCCACAAACCGCTCGGACCGCGTGGCTCGCCGAGCCAATCGGTCAGGCCCAGCGCATAACCCACCGGCAAACCGATGCCCCAGTAGGCGAAGAGAGTCAGGATCATCGTCACCCGAGTGTCCTGATAGCCACGCAGTGCACCGGCCGCAGTCACCTGGATTGCATCTGAAAACTGGAACAGCGCCGAATAGACAATCAGCATCGCGGCAATATGAATCACCGTTGGATCAGCGGTATAGATCGCCGCAATCGGCTCGCGCAGCGCCAGCATCAGGCTCGCCGACAGGCAGGCGTAGGCCAGCGCCGTGCCCATGCCGACTCCGGCGGCAAAGCGCGCTTCACGCGGTTCTTCGCGCCCAAGCGCCTGACCGACACGCACGGTGACCGCCATGCCCAGCGAATAGGGAATCATGAATACCAGCGAGCTGACGTTCAGCGCGATCTGATGCCCGGCCACCACCGTCGCGCCGAGGCTGCCGATCAGCAGGGCGATTACGGCAAAAATACTCGACTCGGCAAACACCGCGATGCCGATCGGCAAACCAATCGACAGCAGACGTTTGATCACCGCCCACTGCGGCCAGTCGAAGCGGCTGAACAATTCGCTCGAGCGATAGGCCGGTGCCCAGCGTTCGTACCCGGCCAGGCCTAGCGCCATTACCCACATCACGATTGCCGTGGCCCAGCCGCAGCCGACGCCGCCCATGGCCGGCACGCCGAAGTGGCCGTAGATGAAGATGTAGTTCAGCGGGATGTTCAGCGCCAGACCGCAGAGGCCCAGCACCATGGCCGGGCGGGTGCGGCCGATGCCATCGCTGGTGCAGCGCAGCACGTGATAGAAGGCCACCGCCGGCAAGCCGCTGGCGATGCCGTGCAGATATTGCATGCACGGGCCGATCAGCTCGGGATCGACCTTCATCAGGTGCAGCACCGGCTCGGCAGCGATCAGCATCGAGGTGGCGATCAATCCGACTACCAATGCCAGCCACAACGCCTGACGCACAATCGGGCCAATTTCGCTGTGCTTGCCGGCGCCGAAACGCTGGGCGACTTTTGGTGTGGTGGCCAGCAGGGTGCCGGTCATCAATAGAAACACCGGAACCCAGATCGAGTTGCCCAGCGCCACTGCCGCCAGGTCCTTGGGGCCGACGCGCCCGGCCATCACCGCATCGACGAAGCCCATGGCCGTGGTCGCCAGTTGCGCGATGATGATCGGCAGGGCCAGGGCGAGCAGGTTTTTCAACTCCAGGCGAATCCGCGCAGGGCGGCTCAGCGAGACGGCGACAGGTTGGTCAGTTACAGGGTTCACAGGCAAAGCGTCCAGAAAGTATTGATGCGCAGAGCGGCGCATTCTACGCCGCTGACGCTTCGGTCAGGAAAAATCCTCTGTTGCGCATTTGTAAGCGCAAACCCTGCTGGCTGATCGACGCGTCAGCACCTAAACTGCCGATCCGCCCAAGGAGCCCGCCATGCTGATTGTTGCCGACGAAAATATCCCGCTGCTCGATGCTTTTTTTGCCGGTTTCGGCGACATCCGCCGAGTGCCGGGCCGCTCCATTGACCGCGCGACGGTTGAGCACGCCGATGTGTTGCTGGTGCGTTCGGTGACTAACGTCAATCGCGCGCTGCTCGAAGGCAGCAAGGTGCGCTTTGTCGGCACCTGCACCATCGGCACCGATCATCTGGATCTCGATTACTTCAACGAGGCCGGGATCTGCTGGTCGAGCGCGCCGGGTTGCAATGCCCGTGGCGTGGTCGATTACGTACTGGGCAGTCTGATGACGCTGGCCGAAATCGAAGGGGTCGATCTGACGCAGCGTACTTACGGCGTCGTCGGCGCTGGTGAAGTGGGGGGGCGCTTGATCAAGGTCCTCAAGGGCCTGGGCTGGAACGTCAAGGTTTGCGACCCGCCGCGTCAGGCTGCCGAGGGCGGCGATTATGTCAGCCTTGAGCAGATCATCGAGCAGTGCGACGTGATCAGTCTGCATACACCTTTGACTCGCAATGGCGACGACGCGACGTGGCACCTGTTCGATCAACAGCGTTTGCAGCAACTCAAGCAGGGTGCCTGGCTGATCAACGCGGCGCGTGGCCCTGTAGTGGACAATGCAGCGCTGCGTGAGGTGCTGCTGGAGCGCGAGGACCTGCAAGCGGTGCTCGACGTCTGGGAAAAAGAGCCGGAAGTCGACCCTGCGCTGGCCGAACTCTGCGTATTGGCGACGCCACATATTGCCGGTTACAGCCTCGATGGCAAGCAACGCGGGACCGCGCAAATCTATCAGGCCTACTGCGCTTTCAGCGGCCAACCTGCAGCTATCCAGCTCAGCGATCTGCTGCCAGCAACCTGGTTGTCGGAAGTTTCCCTGCACGGTGACTGCGATCCGGCGTGGGCACTGGCGATGTTGTGCCGGGGCGTGTACGACCCGCGCCGCGATGATGCGGATTTCCGCCGCAGCCTGGTGGGAAATGTCGCTGAGCAGCGCTCGGCGTTTGACGCGTTGCGCAAGCAATATCCGGTGCGACGCGAGATCGAAGGGCTGAAGGTGCGGATTGAAGGGGAGTCGCCGTTGTTGCGGCAGATTGTGGCGGCGCTGGGGGCAACCCGTGTCCTGTAGGAGCTGTCGAGTGAAACGAGGCTGCGATCTCTCGATCTTGCTTTTTGAAGATCAAAAGATCGCAGCCTTCGGCAGCTCCTACACGATTCGCAGCTAAATTACAGACATAAAAAACCCGGCCAATCAGGGCCGGGTCAGGAAGACGGTGGCTACATCACTCTTGTTCGGCAGGCTTGACCAATCGCTTCTCCAGTTCGCGGCACGCGTCCTGGATCATGTCTTCAGTGATCGGTACTTCGCGGCCCTGCTCATCGATAATCGAGCAACCCAGAGACTGGTCGGGTTTGGTGCGGATCACTTCAATCTTGTCTTCGCTGCTGTGTTGCAAGGACATGGCCTGTCTCCTCATCAGGTTGTGTGCCTAAGTTAAAACCGCCACGTGACCAGGCTGTGACAACTCCCTGCGGTCTGTCGGCGGGCGGCATCTCTACTCAAACAGAAATGACCGCTCGTCTCAACCGCAACCTTAGACCAATCGTTTCTAGTATCCGGACATCCCGGGCATATTTAACCTGACTCATTGTGATTTACAGAGTTCCACCCCATCTGAGTCTGTAGGCTGGCCCGATCCATCTGCGCAGACGTGAACGCCATGATCTCCATGCTTTCTTCCCGACATCGGCGCGCCCTGCGCCTGACCAGCCATTTTCTCCTGCCGTACCGCTGGCATGCCTTCGGCGCACTGCTCGCGCTGATCGTTACCGCCGGCATTACCCTGTCGATGGGGCAGGGCATCAAGTTGTTGGTAGACCAGGGTTTCATGACCCGTTCGCCGCATCTGCTGAATCAGTCGATCGGCATTTTCATGTTGCTGGTGCTCGGACTGGCGCTGGGCACCTTTGCCCGTTTCTATCTGGTGTCGTGGATAGGCGAGCGCGTGGTCGCCGACATTCGCCGCCAAGTGTTCAATCACCTGGTGTATCTGCATCCAGGCTTTTATGAGGACAACCGCAGCTCGGAAATCCAGTCGCGTCTGACCGCTGATACCACGCTGCTGCAATCGGTGATCGGCTCGTCGCTTTCGCTGTTCCTGCGCAATCTGCTGATGGTCATCGGTGGTGTGGTGTTGCTGTTCATCACCAATCCGAAGTTGACCAGCATTGTCGTGATTGCACTGCCGCTGGTGATCGCGCCGATCCTGATTTTCGGCCGCCGCGTGCGCAATCTGTCGCGCCAGAGCCAGGACCGCATCGCCGACATTGGCAGCTATGTGTCGGAAACCCTTGGTCAGATCAAAACCGTGCAGGCCTACAACCATCAAGTGCAGGACGAGCAGCGTTTCGCTTCTACCGTCGAGCAGGCGTTCGAAACCGCGCGTAAGAGGATCTTCCAGCGTGCGTGGCTGATCACTCTGGTGATCGTGCTGGTGCTTGGCGCGGTGGCGGTGATGTTGTGGGTCGGCGGCATGGATGTGATGGCGGGGCGGATTTCGGCTGGGGAACTGGCGGCGTTCGTTTTCTACAGCCTGATTGTCGGCAGTGCGTTCGGCACGCTGAGCGAAGTGATCGGCGAGCTGCAGCGCGCTGCTGGCGCAGCGGAGCGGATCGCAGAATTGCTGCGTTCGGAAAACATCATCCAGCCACCGTTGACCGGACTGGTCACTCTGCCAGCGCGAGTCAAAGGTGAACTTGAGCTGCGCGACGTGCGCTTTTCCTACCCCTCGCGTCCGGAAAGCTACGCCGTCGATGGCTTGAATCTGACGGTGAGGGCGGGTGAGACCCTGGCATTGGTGGGGCCGTCCGGCGCCGGCAAGTCCACGGTTTACGACTTGTTGCTGCGCTTCTACGATCCACGCGAGGGGCAGATTTTCCTCGATGGCGTGCCGCTGACCAGCCTTGACCCGCTGGATCTGCGCCGCTGTTTCGCCCTGGTCTCGCAAACCCCCGCGTTGTTTTTCGGCAGCGTGGAGGACAACATTCGCTACGGCAGCCCGACGGCCACGCTTGAACAGGTCAAGGAAGCTGCGCGAATTGCCCACGCCCACGACTTTATCGAACAAATGCCGGACGGCTATCAAACTCATCTGGGAGATGGCGGCCTCGGGTTGTCCGGCGGTCAGCGCCAACGTCTGGCCATTGCCCGCGCCTTGCTAGTGGACGCGCCGATCCTGCTCCTTGACGAAGCCACCAGCGCCCTCGACGCACAGAGCGAACATCTGATCCAGCAGGCCCTGCCAACGCTGATGGAAAACCGCACCACGCTGGTGATCGCTCACAGGCTGGCCACGGTGAAGAACGCTGACCGGATTGCGGTGATGGATCAAGGCAAGCTGGTAGCGGTGGGGACACATCAGGAGTTGATCGCCAGCAATCCGCTGTACGCACGGCTGGCGGCGTTGCAGTTCAATGATGGTCGATCTGTCACAGCAGACTGAGCAATCGACCGAGTAACCGACCAAAAAAATGCCCGCATCTCACGATACGGGCATTTTTCATGATTCGGCGTCAGCCTGGTGATTACTGATCGTCAAAATACCGCTCATGCCAATCCACCAGCGGTTGCGGCGAGTTGAGTTTTTGCCCGTAGATCACCGAGTAGGACAACACGTTCTGCACGTATTGACGGGTTTCGTCGAACGGGATGCTTTCCACCCAGACGTCGAAACTCAGGTGATCAGCGCCGCGCAGCCACTGACGCACGCGGCCTGGCCCGGCGTTATAAGCGGCGGAGGCGAGCACGCGGTTGCCGTTGAACTGGCTGTGCACCTGGCTGAGGTAAGCGGCGCCGAGCTGAATGTTCTTGTCTGGATTGAGCACCTGCTGCGGCGAAGCCAGGGGGATGCTGAATTTGCGCGCGGTTTCCTTGGCGGTGGCTGGCATCAGTTGCATCAGACCGCTGGCGCCGACGCCGGAGCGCGCGTCGTCCATGAACGCGCTTTCCTGTCGGGTGATGGCGAACACCCAGCTCGAATGCAGGCCGCGAACCTTGGCTTCACGCACGAGGGTATCGCGGTGAGCCATCGGGAAGCGGATGTCCAGATCGTCCCAGTACTGCGCCTGACTGATGGTGCGAATCGCCGGGAAGTACCATTTCAGGTCGTAGGCCAGTTTGGCCTGGGCGACCATTTCATCGCGGTTGAAATGACGGCTGACGTGATACCACTCGCGACGCCCGTCGACGATCTGCCCGCGTGCATGAAACTCCAGCGCGCGCCGCACGCCGGGGGTGTTACGAACCTTGTTGATCAACGCCTGGCTGAGCACCAGCGGCTTGTTGTTCAGCGAGTAAGGCGACTGTGAACGGTCTGCGGCGAGGAAGCCGTAGAAGTCTCGTTCCCGCGCCAGATTCTTGTACAGGGTCAGCGCTTGCGGGTTTTGTGGCTCGGCCAGCTCCAGACTGCGCGCCTGCCAATAGCGCCAACGGTTGGTGGTGGCCAGGTCTTGCGGCAGACGTTTGGTCAATTCGTAGGCATCGTTCCAGCGTGCCAGACGCAGCAGCAGGCGCAGGCGCCATTCCGAGACGGTGTTGTCGCGCAGCTCCGGATCGTATTTGGTCATCACGTCCAGCGCGCGGCTGTCGAAGCGGCGCGCGAGGGTCAGGCCGATCTCGCGAGCGATCGCGACCTTCTCATCGCGAGAGAAATGCATGCTGCTGGCGTAACCGTCGAGCAAAGCCATGGCCTTGTCCGGATCCTGCCGAGCGAGGCGGCGCAAGCCGAGGCTGACGACGTCTGACATCGGCTCGTCGGCCGGGCTGAAGCGCGACGGCTGATTGAGCAATTCGGGTTTCTGCGCCACGTCGACCAGCAAACGACCGCGCGGGGCGAGGGTGGTCAGGCCGTTGATCAGACTGTTGGCCAGCGGATAGTTGCGTGCCTGCGCAGCAAGTTTGGTGCGCTCCCAGCGTTTCTGCTCGGTAAGCTGGCCGTCGGCAGCCCAGATGCCGAACAGCGCGTCACAGGCGGCGGGTTGCGATTTGCCGGTCAGCCAGAGTTTTTCTGCGTTGGCATAGCCTTCAGCCTTCTTGTCGTGGCTGATTTGGTACTGCGCGTTGAGGCAGTCGAGCTCGGTGAAATTCAGCTTCGGATCGTAATACTTGACGAAGGTCGCCCAGTCGCCACGATCGGCGAGCCAGCGCAACCAGCGCAGCTTCATCCAGTTGGCCTGCGGCAGGTCACCGTGTTCGGCGAGGAATTTCTCGATTTCTGCGTTGCTCGCGGTCTTCAGACGCGCGGTCAGTTCGTCGTAGGCCAGATACGGTTCCAGCGGATAATCGGCCAGCGCCTGGCTGTAACGGAAATACGGGCCGGTATCACCCTTGGCCAAGGCGCGCTTGGCTTCATCGTAATACTGGCGTTGGGTGGACAAGTCCACCGCCTGGACGGATTGAGCGGCAGCGGCGGTAAGAAACAAGCAGGACAAAACACTGAAAAGGCGACTGCGCATGAGACATCCGGGCAGAGAAATCATGACAAGTGCCGATCGGAATCCGCACTGAATTGACTGTAGCTTAGCCTTTTGCCAGCAAGCGGCGAAAGCTTTGCGAGCCTCGCTGCACAAGTTCGCAACAAATGTTGTGCAGAGTGCTTCGACAGACAAATTGCCGGCCTGCTGAAGCCTCAAGTCAGGTAGAATGCGCGCCCGGTTTTTGGAGAAGCTCATGACCCTGCTCAAATTCAGCGATGTGTCCCTTGCGTTCGGCGCTATGCCGTTGTTGGACAAGGTGTCCTGGCAGATCGCCCGTGGTGAGCGGGTGTGCATCATCGGCCGCAATGGCACTGGCAAGTCCAGCATGATGAAACTGGTCAAGGGCGACCAGAAGCCCGATGACGGCTCGGTGTGGCGTGCCCCCGGTCTGAAAATCGGCGAATTGCCGCAAGAATTGCCAGTGGCCGACGACCGGACGGTATTCGACGTGGTGGCTGAAGGCCTCGATGGTGTTGGCGCCTTGCTCGCCGAATATCATCACCTGAGCCAGAACATCGTCACCGACGCTGATCTGGACAAGCTGATGCATGTTCAGCACGACCTCGAAGCCCGTGATGGCTGGCGCCTGCAGACGCTGGTCGACAGCACCCTGAGCCGTCTGCAACTGCCGGCCGACAAGACCCTCGCCGAACTCTCCGGCGGCTGGCGTCGTCGCGTGCTGCTGGCGCAGGCGCTGGTGTCCGAACCGGACCTGCTGCTGCTCGACGAACCGACCAACCACCTGGACATCGGTGCGATTGCCTGGCTCGAAGAGGCGCTGAAAGATTTCCAGGGCGCCGTGCTGTTCATCACGCACGACCGTTCCTTCCTGCAAAACCTCGCCACGCGAATCCTCGAACTGGATCGCGGTGGGCTGATCGACTGGAACGGCGACTACGCCAGTTTCCTCGTGCACAAAGAAGCTGCGCTGGCCGCTGAAGAAACCGCCAACGCGCTGTTCGACAAGCGTCTGGCTCAGGAAGAGGTGTGGATCCGTCAGGGCATCAAGGCCCGCCGCACTCGCAACGAAGGTCGCGTGCGCGCCCTGAAAGCCCTGCGCGTTGAGCGCAGTGAGCGTCGCGAGCGTACCGGCAAGGCCAACATCCAGCTGGAAACCGCGGACAAATCCGGCAAGCAGGTGATGGTCCTCGAGAACGTGAGCTTCGCGCATCCGGGCGGGCCGTTCCTGATCAAGGATTTCTCCATGGTCCTGCAGCGCGGCGACCGTATCGGTCTGCTCGGCGCCAACGGTACCGGCAAGACCACCCTGTTGAAACTGATGCTCAGCGGTCTGCAACCGACCAGCGGTAAAGTGGAAGAGGGCACCCGGATCGACGTGGCGTACTTCGACCAGTTGCGCCATCAGCTGGATCTGGAAAAAACCGTGATCGACAACGTCGCCGAAGGTCGCGACTTCATCGACATCGACGGGCAGAGCCGTCACGTGCTGAGCTATCTCGGCGACTTCCTGTTCAGCCCGCAGCGTGCACGCACGCCGGTCAAGGCGTTGTCGGGTGGTGAACGTGCGCGTCTGTTGCTGGCGAAGCTGTTCAGCAAACCGGCGAACCTGCTGGTGCTCGACGAACCGACCAACGACCTCGATGTGGAAACTCTCGAGCTGCTCGAAGAAGTGCTGCTGACTTTCAACGGCACCGTGCTGATGGTCAGCCACGACCGGGCATTCCTCGATAACGTGGTGACCAGCACCCTGGTCTTCGAAGGTGAAGGCAAGGTTCGTGAATACGTCGGCGGCTATCAGGACTGGATCCGTCAGGGCGGTTCGCCGCGTCTGTTGGGCGTGACTGAAAGCAAGTCGGGCAAGGCTGACCTGAACTCGGCGGTGGTTAGCGCTGAGCCGGCTCCGGTGGCTGCGCCTGCGGCTGCCGCTCCGGTTGCCAAGAAGAAACTCAGCTACAAGCTGCAGCGTGAGCTGGAAGCCTTGCCGGGCGACATCGACGCCAAGGAGCAGCAAATCGCCGCGGTTGAAGCGGAAATGGCTGAAGCCGGTTTCTATCAGCGTCCGCCGGCGGAAACGGCCAAGGTGATTGCTTCGCTGGAGCAATTGCAGGCCGAGCTGGATGCGTTGGTGGAGCGTTGGGCCGAGCTGGATGCCTGATTGCTCCTGATGTGAAAAAGCCCGGCGCTCAGTGATGAGCGCCGGGCTTTTCATATGTAACGCGATCTACAGGCTGGAGCAGGTCAACTGTGGGAACGAGCCTGCTCGCGAAAGCCGTGTGTCAGGCGGCACTCATATTGAATGTGCCGACGTATTCGCGAGCAGGCTCGCTCCCACAAAGAGCAAGACAGATCAGCGTTTGACCAGGTGTACCGCCAGCACATCGCATGGCGCACCGTGCAGCACGTCATTCGCGGTCGAGCCGAGCAGCAGTGCCAAGCCATGACGGCCATGGCTTCCGACCACGATCAGATCGCACGCTTGTTCCTTGGCGAAATGATGGATTTCCTGGCGTGGCTGGCCGTAGGTCAGATGGCAATTGGCGCCTTCGAGCTCGGGGTATTTCGATTTGAGTTTTTCAAGACGCTCCTTGGCCTGATCGAACTGCTGTTGTTGCAGTTGTGACAGGTCCATTGGCACGTCGCCACCGAAGGCCATGGCCATCGGTTCAACGATATGCACCAGCGACAACTTGGCAGCGTTGCTCACCGACAGCTCGCGGGCGCGGTGGATCACAGGGTCGCACTCTTCGGTCAAATCTACGGCGACCAGTATGTGGTGGTAGGGCATGAGGTGCTCCTCCTGAGGGTTCGATATTGGTAAGTATGGCTGGTTTCAAGCGCATTGGTTCGCAAGTGACACAATGGGCTCATCAAAAATCGGGAGTACAGATATGACGGTCTGGCTGGTGGTGTCAATCCTGCTGGTAGTTTTAAGTCCGCTGGCATGGTTGCGCCCATCGCGAACGCAGAGCGGGCGCATGGCCCTGCGCATGGAGGCGCGACGCATCGGCCTGGCCATGCAGCTGGCGCCGCAGGAGTGGCCGCACTGGCTGCTGCCGGAGCCGCCGAATCCCTGCGCCCAGTACCACCGACCCCGGCGTGGCAGTCAACCGGCGTGCTGGACCTATTGGCAGAAAACCCCGGGCGTGTGGGTCAATCAATGGCAAGAAGTCTGCGATGACCGGATCCTGCTCGATTATTTCGAAAAATTGCCGGGCAATGTTTTCAAGATCGAAGCGGACAAGCAGATGATCGCCTTGTACTGGGGCGAGAAGGGCGAGGCGACGGTTCTGCAGGATATCGACGCGACCCTGAAAGCACTGGCGTGATGCGCGGACTTTTCTCACTGCAACGGTGTGAAACGTCCGGCAGACGCGCAATAAAAAGCCCGACATGATTCGTCGGGCGGATTGGCCAGGCAGGCCGGTAACTTTTTTTGCGGCAGGCGCTTTGATCGCCTCGGCAAATTTCCTCGCAGTCCGCCCAGCGTAGCCTTCTGAACAGGGCTCGGCGGAAATTAGGGCGACTTTTCTAACTATTGATTCTATGAATGGCTGAACATCGGGGCGGGTGTTGCTGCTCATCATGGTGCAGAAATGACCGCAAAGTCGCATTTCAGCCCGAATTTAGGGCGATTGACAATTGTCTGAAATTCCGTGAAGGTGACGTACCCGAATCAAACGGGCGTATGAATTGAGCGTTTGTCTTACAGACTGCTCCTACAGAATCCCGACTATCGCGTTGGCGGGTGTGCCAGGCGGACAGGTGTCAGCATCGACGAACAAAGCGTCCTTCTGAGCCATATGCCTGCGTCCGACGTGTACTGTTCAGCTTCCATATCGTGGAGATCAGTTGATGATTTACGAAGGTAAAGCCATCACGGTTAAAGCTCTTGAAAGTGGCATCGTCGAATTGAAATTCGACCTCAAGGGTGAGTCCGTCAACAAGTTCAACCGTCTAACCCTGAACGAACTGCGTCAGGCCGTAGACACCATCAAGGCAGATGCTTCGATCAAGGGCGTGATCGTCAGCAGCGGCAAGGACGTGTTCATCGTCGGCGCCGACATCACCGAATTTGTCGACAACTTCAAGCTGCCGGATGCCGAGCTGGTTGCAGGCAATCTCGAAGCCAACAAGATCTTCAGCGATTTCGAAGACCTCAACGTGCCTACCGTCGCGGCCATCAACGGCATCGCCCTCGGTGGCGGTCTGGAAATGTGCCTGGCGGCTGACTATCGCGTCATGTCCACCAAGGCCAAGATTGGTCTGCCGGAAGTGAAACTGGGCATCTACCCGGGCTTCGGCGGTACCGTACGCCTGCCACGCCTGATCGGTGTCGACAACGCCATCGAGTGGATTGCCGCCGGCAAGGAAAACCGCCCTGAAGACGCGCTGAAAGTCAGCGCCGTCGACGCCGTAGTCGCCCCTGAAAAATTGCAGGAAGCTGCCCTTGAGCTGATCAAGCGCGCCATCTCCGGCGAGTTCGATTACAAGGCCAAGCGTCAGCCGAAACTTGAAAAACTCAAGTTGAACGCCATTGAGCAAATGATGGCTTTCGAAACCGCCAAAGGTTTCGTGGCTGGCCAGGCCGGCCCGAACTACCCGGCGCCGGTTGAAGCGATCAAGACCATCCAGAAAGCCGCGAACTTCGGTCGCGACAAAGCGCTGGAAGTGGAAGCTGCAGGCTTCGTCAAACTGGCCAAGACCTCTGCCGCACAGAGCCTGATCGGCCTGTTCCTGAACGATCAGGAGCTGAAGAAAAAGGCCAAGGCCTACGACGAAATCGCCAAAGACGTGAAGCAGGCTGCCGTACTCGGCGCCGGCATCATGGGTGGCGGTATCGCTTATCAGTCGGCCTCCAAAGGCACGCCGATTCTGATGAAGGACATCAACGAGCACGGTATCGAGCAGGGTCTGGCCGAAGCCGCCAAGCTGCTGGTCGGCCGCGTTGACAAGGGTCGCATGACCGCTGCGAAGATGGCTGAAGTGCTTAACGGCATTCGTCCGACCCTGTCCTACGGCGACTTCGGTCACGTCGATCTGGTCGTCGAAGCTGTGGTCGAAAACCCGAAGGTCAAGCAAGCGGTACTGGCTGAAGTCGAAGACAAGGTCAAAGAGGACACCATCCTCGCGTCCAACACCTCGACCATTTCCATCAGCCTGCTGGCCAAGGCCCTCAAGCGTCCGGAAAACTTCGTCGGCATGCACTTCTTCAACCCGGTGCACATGATGCCGCTGGTGGAAGTGATCCGTGGCGAGAAGTCCAGTGAACTGGCGATCGCCACTACCGTTGCCTACGCGAAGAAAATGGGCAAGAACCCGATCGTCGTCAATGACTGCCCGGGCTTTTTGGTCAACCGCGTGCTGTTCCCGTACTTCGGCGGTTTCGCCAAGCTGGTCAGCGCCGGTGTCGACTTCGTTCGCATCGACAAAGTGATGGAAAAATTCGGCTGGCCAATGGGCCCGGCTTACCTGATGGACGTGGTCGGCATCGACACCGGTCACCACGGTCGCGACGTCATGGCTGAAGGTTTCCCGGATCGCATGAAGGATGACCGTCGTTCGGCCATCGACGTGCTGTACGAAGCCAAACGCCTGGGCCAGAAGAACGGCAAGGGCTTCTACGCCTACGAGGCCGACAAGAAAGGCAAGCAGAAGAAAGTCGCCGATCCGTCGGTACTCGAAGTGCTCAAGCCGATCGTTTACGAGCAGCGCGAAGTCACTGACGAAGACATCATCAACTGGATGATGATCCCGCTGTGCCTGGAAACCGTGCGCTGCCTGGAAGACGGCATCGTTGAAACCGCCGCCGAAGCCGACATGGGTCTGGTCTACGGTATCGGTTTCCCTCCATTCCGTGGCGGTGCGCTGCGCTACATCGATTCGATCGGTGTTGCCGAGTTCGTTGCCCTGGCTGACCAGTACGCTGATTTGGGCGCGCTGTACCACCCGACCGCGAAGCTGCGCGAAATGGCCAAGAACGGCCAGAGCTTCTTCGGTTAAGCGCCCCCAACTAGAGTGAGAGTGAACTTATGAGCTTGAATCCTAGAGACGTCGTGATTGTCGACTTCGGTCGTACTCCGATGGGCCGCTCCAAGGGCGGCATGCACCGCAACACCCGCGCTGAAGACATGTCGGCGCACCTGATCAGCAAACTGCTGGAACGCAACACCAAGGTCGACCCGGCGGAAGTCGAGGACGTGATCTGGGGCTGCGTCAACCAGACCCTGGAGCAGGGCTGGAACATCGCGCGCATGGCGTCGCTGATGACCCAGATTCCGCACACTTCGGCCGGCCAGACCGTCAGCCGTCTGTGCGGTTCGTCGATGAGCGCGCTGCACACTGCTGCGCAAGCGATCATGACCGGCAACGGTGACGTGTTCGTGGTCGGCGGCGTCGAGCACATGGGCCACGTGAGCATGATGCACGGTGTCGATCCGAACCCGCACATGTCGCTGTACGCGGCGAAAGCCTCGGGCATGATGGGCCTGACCGCTGAAATGCTCGGCAAGATGCACGGCATCACCCGTGAGCAGCAGGATGCCTTTGGCGTGCGTTCCCACCAGTTGGCCCACAAGGCAACCGTGGAAGGCAAGTTCAAGGACGAAATCATCCCGATGCAGGGTTACGACGAGAACGGTTTCCTGAAACTGTACGACTACGACGAAACCATTCGTCCGGAAACCACCCTGGAAAGTCTGGCGGCACTCAAGCCGGCCTTCAATCCGAAAGGCGGCACCGTGACTGCCGGTACTTCGTCGCAGATCACCGATGGTGCTTCGTGCATGATCGTGATGTCGGCGCAGCGTGCCCAGGACCTGGGTATCCAGCCGATGGCGGTTATCCGTTCGATGGCAGTGGCGGGTGTGGACCCGGCGATCATGGGCTATGGTCCAGTGCCGGCAACACAAAAAGCCCTGAAGCGTGCGGGCCTTGGCATCAACGATATCGACTTCTTCGAGCTCAACGAAGCTTTCGCTGCACAGGCTCTGCCAGTGCTGAAAGATCTGAAAGTGCTCGACAAGATGAACGAGAAGGTTAACCTGCACGGCGGCGCGATCGCCCTGGGTCACCCGTTCGGTTGCTCCGGTGCACGTATTTCCGGCACCCTGTTGAACGTGATGAAGCAGAATAGCGGCACCTTCGGGGTGGCCACTATGTGCATTGGTCTCGGCCAAGGCATCTCCACCGTCTTCGAACGCGTTTAAGCGTCTCGTCGATGGAAGCCGGGGCCCAGTGCCCCGGTTTTTGTTTTTGGGTTTTTTATTTATTTTCGAAAAGATTTCAGTGAGGGCCGAAGCATGCCGATACAACCTGGGCTCTACCAGCATTACAAAGGTCCGCAATACCGTGTATTCAGTGTTGCGCGCCATTCGGAAACCGAAGAAGAAGTGGTCTTTTACCAAGCCCTGTATGGCGATTACGGCTTTTGGGTGCGCCCGCTGAGCATGTTCGTCGAGTCGGTCGAGGTTGACGGCGAGCAGGTGCCGCGCTTTGCTTTGGTGCAAGCCGAACCGAGCCTTTTTGACAAGGCATGAGGCGACTGCGCAAACAACCCTGCGCTTGACCTCACCTTGTATCAACTATATATAGCGGTGCCGCGTCAGGCGCCAACCGCCTTTCACTTCTAGAATTCAGGAATTTTCTGATCCATGGGCAAATCGCTGGTCATTGTGGAATCCCCGGCTAAGGCCAAGACCATCAACAAGTATCTGGGTAACCAATACGTGGTGAAGTCGAGTATCGGCCATATCCGAGACCTGCCCACCAGCGGTTCGGCTAGCGCCAGCAAAGAGCCAGCCGCCAAGCGCGGCAAGGCTGCTGCGGGCGAAGGTCCGGTGCTCTCGCCGAAAGAGAAAGCGCGCAAGCAGCTGGTCTCGCGCATGGGCGTCGATCCCGAACACGGCTGGAAAGCCCAGTACGAGATCCTCCCGGGCAAAGAAAAGGTCATCGAAGAGCTGCGCCGGCTCGCCAAGGATGCTGACACCATCTATCTCGCAACCGACTTGGATCGCGAGGGGGAAGCCATTGCCTGGCACCTGCGCGAAGCCATCGGTGGTGACGACAGCCGTTACAAGCGCGTGGTGTTCAACGAAATCACCAAGAAGGCGATCCAGGAAGCCTTCTCCGAGCCGGGCGAGCTGGACATTGATCGTGTCAACGCCCAGCAGGCGCGTCGCTTCCTCGACCGCGTCGTCGGCTACATGGTCTCGCCGCTGCTGTGGGCCAAGATCGCCCGTGGTCTGTCCGCCGGTCGCGTGCAATCGGTTGCGGTGAAGCTGGTAGTCGAGCGTGAGCGTGAAATCCGTGCGTTCAATCCCGAAGAATACTGGGAAGTGCACGCTGATCTCGGCACCACCAAAGGCTCGACCGTGCGTTTCGAAGTGGCTCGCGAAAAAGGCGAAGCCTTCAAGCCGCTGAATGAAGCCCAGGCCATGGCTGCGCTGGAGAAGCTCAAGTCTTCCAGCTACAACATCGTCAAGCGCGAAGACAAACCGACCAGCAGCAAGCCGTCGGCGCCGTTCATCACGTCGACCTTGCAGCAGGCTGCGAGCAACCGCCTCGGTTTCGGCGTGAAGAAAACCATGATGATGGCCCAGCGTCTGTACGAAGCTGGCTACATCACTTACATGCGTACCGACTCGACCAATCTCTCGGCCGACGCCGTGGCGATGGCGCGCACATACATTGAGGACGAATTCGGCAAGAAATACCTGCCGGAAACGCCGAACGTTTACAGCAGCAAGGAAGGCGCGCAAGAGGCTCACGAAGCGATTCGTCCGTCCGACGCCAATACCACGCCGAGCAAGCTGGCGGGTATGGAGCGCGATGCCGAGCGTCTGTATGAGCTGATCTGGCGCCAGTTCCTAGCCTGCCAGATGCTGCCGGCGCAGTACCTGTCGACCACCGTCAGCGTCGGCGCTGGCGACTTCGAGCTGCGTGCCAAGGGCCGTATCCTCAAGTTCGACGGTTACACCCGGGTGATGCCGCAAATTGCCAAGCCTGGCGATGATGACGTGCTGCCGGACATGGCCCAGGGCGATGTGATGAAGCTGATCAAGCTTGACCCGTCGCAGCATTTCACCAAGCCACCGGCGCGTTATTCCGAAGCCAGTCTGGTCAAGGAGATGGAAAAACGCGGCATCGGTCGTCCTTCGACTTACGCTGCGATCATTTCGACCATTCAGGATCGCGGTTATGTGACCCTGCACAACCGTCGTTTCTACTCGGAAAAGATGGGTGACATCGTCACCGAACGTCTGTCCGAGAGCTTCTCCAATCTCATGGACTACGGCTTCACCGCCGGCATGGAAGAGAACCTCGATGACGTGGCGCAGGGCGAGCGCGACTGGAAAAACGTGCTGGACGAGTTCTATGGCGACTTCAAGAAGAAACTCGAAGTAGCGGAAAACCCGGACAGCGGCATGCGCGCCAACCAGCCGGTCATGACTGACATTCCGTGCACCACTTGCGGTCGTCCGATGCAGATTCGTACCGCATCGACTGGCGTGTTCCTCGGCTGTTCGGGCTACAGCCTGCCGCCGAAAGAGCGCTGCAAGGCCACCGTCAACCTGGTGCCGGGCGATGAAATCGCAGCGGACGACGAGGGCGAATCGGAATCGCTGGTACTGCGTGGCAAGCATCGCTGCCCGATCTGCAGCACGGCGATGGACGCCTACCTGCTAGACGAGAAGCGCAAGTTGCATATCTGCGGCAACAACCCGGATTGCGCCGGTTACGAAATTGAAGAAGGCAGCTATCGCATCAAGGGCTATGAAGGTCCGAGCCTGGAATGCGACAAGTGCGGCAGCGAAATGCAGCTCAAGACCGGCCGTTTCGGCAAGTTCTTCGGTTGCACCAACCCTGAGTGCAAGAACACCCGCAAGTTGCTGAAGAGCGGTGACGCGGCGCCGCCGAAGATGGATCCGGTGAAGATGCCTGAGCTGAAATGCGAAAAGGTCAACGACACCTACATCCTGCGCGATGGTGCGTCCGGTCTGTTCCTGGCCGCCAGTCAGTTCCCGAAAAACCGCGAGACTCGCGCTCCGCTGGTGATCGAGATTCTGCCGCACAAGGACGAGATCGATCCGAAGTACCACTTCCTGTGCGAGGCTCCGCAAAAGGATCCTGACGGTCTGCCAGCGGTCATCCGCTACAGCCGCAAGACCAAGGAGCAATACGTACAGACCGAAGTCGACGGCAAGCCGACAGGCTGGAAAGCGTATTACGACGGTGGCAAGTGGACTGTTGAAGACAAGCGCAGCGCAAAGGCCAAGGCTGAGTAAGCGCTAGTCTGAACAGCAAAAAGGCCGCATGAACCCTTCGGGTTTTCATGCGGCCTTTTTGTTTTTTGCTTGCGCTGGCATCGGCTGATCCATGACACTGCCGGGCCTGTGTGAAGCAATTATTTCGTTGTGGAGGCTGCCGTCATGGCCCACGAACTCTATACCCGCACCAACCAGAAGATCTATTTCGCCGGCCTGTCACTCGAAGCTCTGGCTCGTGCTGAAGAAGGGCGGGCGATGAATTCTCTGGCGCTGATCCAGGCCGGGCGTGAGTCGGCGTTGTTCCACCTCTACGGCGCACTGCTGGGCTTGTGTCATGAGATCGCCGGCTTTTATCGTCTGCCGCAGGCCAATTCGCCGAGGGCAGAGGAGTTGTTGAAGCGCGAAGTGCTGGAGTCGATCGCCATTCCGGAGTTGGCCGAAATGGTCGAGCTGGCCGGTAATCCGGAAACCTGGCTGGCGAAACTGCTGGCGGCGCACGCAGCACTGTTTCAGCCACCGAGGGCGCCACGCAAGCCGAAAGGCGACGTGACGCAGCCGCTGATCCAAGCGATTAATCTTGATGAAGAAGAGGCGCCGGAAGAGCTCAGTCGAGACGAGCTGGAGAGCTGGCGGCAGAACCTTAAAGGTCTGGCCCTGCGTTTCCGTGAAGGTTTGAATGAGTGCTGATTGGATTTGGCGCAGTGGCAATCTGAAACATGCTGCTGGTCAAGATCCCGAGCGAAGCTCGAATGATGTCTATATAATCGCTGCCTTTCGTGGAGAACAGACTTATATGCCAACGTCCTTTCTAGAAATTGTCGAGTTACCAGACGGCCGAATCGAACTGCGCAGGGCCGAGGACGAAGGTTCTCTGGTGACGCTGGATTTCTCCGAGGATGCCAAGGCGTTCCTGCAAGGCCAGCACGTTGAAATTGCCAAAGCGATGTTGAGCGTCGGCGTGCAGATGGCAGGTCGTATGGTTGAAGGCGAGTTTGATAAGGAAGAAGGGCCGCGGGTTCTTCATTGATCCACGCTTTGGCCTTTTCTCGGTCGCTTGCGCTTCAGATCGGCTTCTCTGTCCTTGGAGAAGCCCTGCGCTTCACACAGCGCGCATTACTCAACAATCAACCCAAACGAATGTTCAGGCTCTGAGCTTCGCCCGTGCGCGCGGCGCTGATCAGTTGTTGCCGTGAATTGGCATTCAACGGGTTTAGCCAGGTCACCACGGTGTGGCTGCGACCCAGTCGCAACGCTTCGCACGCCAGTTGCTGAGCACTCTGCGTGCCACGCGGTTGCAGCAGCAGGATGCGTTCGCGGTTCAGGCCGGCATCGCGCAGCCAGGTTTGCGTCAGGCTGGCGGGTGGGGCGATCAGCGTCAGCCAGCGCGCATCCTGATCCTCGCTCAATTCACGGAGGATCGGCGCTAGCAGGTTCAGGCAGTTCCCGGCCGCACCACGCAGTGATAGCTCACTGAAGGCGTCAGGTTTGGCATTCCAGTCACGCTCGACCACGTCTTTGAGGATCGGCGCAATCGGTTGCGCCAGAAACGCTTCAAATAAAGGCAGTTGTGTTTGCTGAGGTGTGTGTGGGAACTGCATGGAGCCTCCTTTAGCGGCGAATGACGCCGACACTCAAGCCTTCGATCACCAGTTCCTGATCTTTCAGGTCGACTTCGATAGGGGCAAACTCGGGGTTCTCGGCAATCAGCCAGACTTTGCTGCCTTCACGCTTGAAGCGTTTGACCGTCACTTCGTCGCCGATACGCGCAACCACAACCTGGCCGTTACGCGCTTCGCGGGTGGTATGCACTGCCAGCAGGTCGCCGTCGAAGATGCCGATATCCTTCATGCTCATGCCGTGCACACGCAACAGGTAGTCGGCGCGAGGATGGAAGAAGGTCGGGTTGATGTTGCAGGATTCTTCGATGTGCTGCTGGGCGAGGATCGGCGCGCCGGCAGCCACTCGGCCAATGATCGGCAGGGTGGAGTCGTCGGCCTTGGCTTCGAAGCCGGGAATACGAATGCCGCGGGAAGCGCCCGGGGTCATCTCGATCGCGCCCTTGCGGGCCAGGGCCTTGAGATGTTCTTCCGCCGCATTTGGCGATTTGAAACCCAATTCCTGAGCGATTTCCGCACGGGTGGGCGGATAGCCGTTGTCTTCGAGGCAACGTTTGATGAAGGCCAGAATCTCGGCTTGGCGTGGCGTCAGCTTTAGCATATTGATCGCTCTGTCTTTTTATACAGTGACTGGGATTATATACAGTGAAGCAGTCTTGGCAATGGGCGTTTTTTTGCCGCCCGCCGAGCGGTCGCGAAGGGCGCTTATTAATGCTGGCGCCTTGTGTGGTTAAATAGCTGACCGACCATTCCCAAAACGAACCGGCAGGCTTGACAAGGCTTAGGCTGAAACGTATGTTTCAAACAAGTGTTTGTCAGGCGGAGTAGCCATGGCCCAGTCGGAAACCGTTGAACGCATTCTTGATGCTGCCGAGCAGTTGTTCGCGGAGAAAGGATTCGCTGAAACCTCATTGCGTTTGATCACCAGCAAGGCTGGCGTCAATCTGGCTGCGGTGAATTATCACTTCGGCTCGAAAAAGGCGCTGATTCAAGCTGTGTTCTCGCGCTTCCTCGGTCCGTTCTGCGTCAGCCTCGATAAAGAGCTGGAGCGCCGTCAGGCCAAGCCTGAGAACAAGCCGACCCTCGAAGAGCTGCTGGAAATCCTCGTCGAGCAAGCGCTCGTCGTGCAGCCTCGCAGCGGTAACGATCTGTCGATCTTCATGCGTTTGCTCGGCCTCGCGTTCAGCCAGAGCCAGGGCCACTTGCGGCGTTATCTGGAAGACATGTACGGCAAGGTGTTCCGCCGCTACATGCTGCTGGTCAATGAAGCGGCGCCACGCATTCCGCCGATCGAGCTGTTCTGGCGCGTGCACTTCATGCTCGGCGCCGCAGCGTTCAGCATGTCCGGGATCAAGGCCTTGCGCGCGATCGCCGAGACCGATTTCGGCGTCAATACCTCTATCGAACAAGTGATGCGCCTGATGGTGCCGTTCCTCGCTGCCGGCATGCGCGCCGAAACCGGCGTCACCGATACAGCCATGGCCAGCGCGCAATTGCGTCCGCGCAGCAAATCCATGCCGGTCGCCGCCAAGGTTTGACCGCGCACGGGTGGGCGCGGCAGCTGGTATCCGCTAAGCTAGCCGGCCATGCCGACTCTCGTACTGAACCCGATCTGCATGAATTCTGCTGACCGTCCGGGCATTGCCCACGGTAGCGAATGCAAGCAGATCGGGTTTTTCGTTTTCAAGGAATCTCTATGACTGCTGGCCTGCAAGGCTCGTTGATGGTGGACGTCGCCGGTACCTGGCTGACGGCCGAAGATCGCCAATTGTTGCGTCAGCCCGAAGTGGGCGGCCTGATCATTTTCGTCCGCAATATCGAGCATCCACGCCAGGTGCGCGAACTGAGCGCCGCGATCCGCGCGATTCGTCCGGATCTGCTGCTGGCGGTGGATCAAGAGGGCGGGCGTGTGCAGCGCTTGCGTCAGGGTTTCGTCCGTCTGCCAGCGATGCGCGCCATCGCCGATAACCCGAATGCAGAGTATCTCGCCGAGCAATGCGGCTGGATCATGGCCACCGAAGTGTTGGCGGTCGGGCTCGATCTGAGTTTCGCCCCGGTGCTGGATCTGGACTATCAGCGCAGCGCCGTGGTGGGCACCCGTTCCTTCGAAGGCGATCCCGAGCGCGCAGCCTTGCTCGCCGGTGCATTCATTCGCGGCATGAACAGCGCCGGCATGGCCGCCACCGGCAAACATTTCCCGGGACACGGCTGGGCCGAAGCCGACTCCCATGTGGCGATTCCGAACGACGAGCGCAGTCTCGACGAAATCCGCGCCAATGATCTGGTGCCCTTCGCCCGTTTGAGCAAGCAGCTGGCCGCCGTCATGCCGGCCCACGTCATCTATCCGCAAGTCGACTCGCAGCCGGCCGGTTTCTCCCGACGCTGGCTGCAGGACATCCTGCGCGGCGAGTTGCAGTTCGATGGCGTGATCTTCAGCGATGATCTGTCGATGGCCGGCGCTCACGTGGTCGGCGACGCTGCCAGCCGCATCGAAGCCGCGCTGAGTGCCGGTTGCGACATGGGTCTGGTGTGCAACGACCGCGCGGCAGCCGAGCTGGCGTTGAGTGCTGCCCAGCGTATGAAGGTCAAGCCTTCCACGCGCATCGCGAAGATGCGCGGGCAGGCCTTCGCCAGCACCGATTATCGTCAGGACCCGCGTTGGCTCACCGCCCTCGGCGCGCTCAAAGACGCTCAACTGATCGATTAAGGATTTTTTCGTTATGACCGTTTACGCAATCATCGGTGGCACTGGCCTGACTCAGCTCGAAGGCCTGAGCATTCGCCAGTCGCTGGCAGTCGACACCCCGTACGGCGCGCCTTCAGCCGAGGTGCAGATTGGTGAATACGCCGGCAAGGAAGTGCTGTTCCTCGCCCGTCACGGTCACCCGCATCGTTTCCCGCCGCACAAGGTCAACTACCGCGCCAACCTGTGGGCGTTGAAGCAGGCCGGTGCCGAAGCGATCATCGCCGTTAACGCGGTGGGCGGTATCCATCCGGCCATGGGCACCGGGCATTTCTGCGTGCCGCACCAGATCGTCGACTACACCAGTGGGCGCGAGCACACCTATTTCGCCGATGATCTGGAGCACGTCACCCACATCGATTTCAGCTTTCCCTACAGCGAGCCGTTGCGTCAGCAACTGATTGCCGCGGTCGCCGCCGAAGGCTGCGAATACAGCGATCAAGGCGTGTATGCCTGCACCCAGGGTCCGCGTCTGGAAACGGTCGCCGAGATCGTGCGACTGGAGCGTGACGGCTGCGACATCGTCGGCATGACCGGCATGCCGGAAGCCGCGCTGGCCCGTGAGCTGGATCTGGATTACGCCTGTCTGGCGCTGGTGGTGAATCCTGCAGCCGGCAAGACCACCGAAGTGATCACCATGGCCGAAATCGAACAGGCCCTGCACGATGGCATGGGCAAGGTGAAATCAACGTTGGCGCGAGTGCTGGCCAGCTAAGGACTGTCCATGAGCATTTTCATCGAGCGGCTTAAAGGGCTGACATGGACCCACGCATTCAGTAGCAAGGCGTTGGCCAAGGCCCGCGCTTATGCCGCCGATGACCGGGTCGAGATCCTCGAAATCGATGACAGGAAGATTGAGGCGTTCTGCGTCGGATCGCAACTTCAGGCGTATGAGCAAACCATTTACCTGTCAGAAGATCGGTTGGGATCGGTTAGCTTGCGATGCCTGTGCAGCTGTCCGGTTGCACTGGACTGCAAGCACAGCGCGGCAGTGATCTATCACCTGCTGGGCACGGGTGAGGATGCGTCTGACAATGATGCACAGATCCCGTTGGGGCGAGCGCTCGAGCATTGGCTTTCGACAATTCCCGTGCCGGCCAAGCCTGCTGACGAAAGTGCGCAAACCGCAGGCACGCGTCTGTTTTACAAGCTCAAATCGACGTCTGCGAACGGCAAGTGGCTGCTTGATATTTTCAAGGTCTATCAGCTCAAGAGCGGCGAGTTACGCGAGGTCAAACCGATGTACTCGCTCGCGGAAATGCTCATGCGCCAGCCGGGCTACCTGTCCGAGCTGGATCTGCGCATCGCCCGGCTGTTGGTCGCCATGCATTCCCATCACGCCTATTACAGCGGCTATCCGCTGGAAGGCAGCAGTGGCGCCGAACTGCTGGAAATGCTCCTGCGTACCTCGCGGCTGTTCCTCGACTTCGAAGACCTGCGAGCGCTGACACCGGGTGCGAAACGCGTCGGTCAGTTCTCTTGGGCTGAGCAGGCCGATGGCGGATTCCGCGCGCAATGGAGCAGTGCCGAAGCCGCGCAGGAAACCGTGCTGGCGCTGGAGCCGCTTTATTACCTTGATCGCGAGCAGCGCCAGGTTGGCCCGCTGTTCACTGAGCTGGAAGAAAAACTCGCCTGCCATTTGACCCTGGCGCCAGACGTTCCGGCGCGTCAGGCCATGCAGTTCAGCCATCGCATGAGCGCGGCGACCCAAATTGCGCCACCGCACAAACTCACCGAACGGATCATCGATGACGTGCTGCCGCAGCCGCAACTGACCCTGGTCAGCGGCCGGGAACGCTCGCGCTGGGAATATGTGCTGGAGCACCGCGCCGCTCTGCTGTTTACCTACAACGGTCATCCGGCGGTGGATCGCAACCCGGAAGTGATGATCCTCAATGGCAGCGAAACCCAGCGTATTCAGCGTCAACCGGCGCTGGAAAAGAAGCTGCGCCAGAACCTGCAAAAACATGGCTTCAAGAAAGCCACGCGCAAGAGTGCAATGGATCGTCCCGGCGAGATGTTTACCTTGCCGGATGATTCCGCCTGGCTCGGGTTCATGCACGAAGGGCTGGCCACACTGCGCGCCGCAGATTGGAAAATCGAGATCAGTCCCGGTTTCCATTTCGATGTACAACCGGTTGAACAGTGGTACGCCGAGGTCGAAGAAGAGGCCACGCATCAGTGGTTTGATCTGCAGTTGGGTATCGTCGTCAACGGCGAGCGCTACAGCTTGCTGCCGATCCTTCTGCACCTGTTGCGGACCCAGCCGCGCTTGCTCGACCCGGTCAATCTGGCGCAGCGCAACGATGATGAAAAACTCCTGATCGAGCTCAAGCCCAGCGGTTTTGGCGACCCGGCCGGCGCCAAGGTCGCGTTGCCGCTGAGTCGGGTCAAACCGTTGATGGCGACGCTGGGCGAGCTGTATCTGGGCGGACACCAGGGCGATGCGCTGCGCTTGACCGCTCCAGACGCCGCACGCCTGAGTATGCTCGATGGCGTACCGCTGGACTGGCAGGGCGGCGAACGCCTGCGCACTTTTGCTAAGCGTCTGCAGAATTCCAGTCACGCCCAGGTTGCTGCGCCTGCCGGCCTCAACGCGCAACTGCGCCCGTATCAGCTCGAAGGCTTGAACTGGATGCAGACCCTGCGCGAGCTGGAAGTCGGCGGCATTCTGGGCGATGACATGGGCCTGGGCAAAACCTTGCAGACCCTGGCGCATCTGCTCACGGAGAAACACGCCGGGCGCCTGGACTGTCCGGCACTGGCGGTGATGCCCACCAGCCTGATTCCCAACTGGCTCGACGAAGCCGAGCGCTTCACGCCGCAGTTGAAAGTCCTGGCGCTGCACGGGACCGGGCGGCAGAAGGACTTTGCCAATCTCGCCGAATACGACTTGGTGCTAACCACTTACGCATTGCTGCCCAGGGATCTGGAGATCTTGCAGCCGCAGCCGTGGAGCGTGCTGATTCTCGACGAAGCGCAGAACATCAAGAACCCGCTGAGCAAAGCCGCCCAGGCCGCCCGTGACTTACAGGCCCGTCAGCGCTTGTGTTTGAGCGGTACGCCGCTGGAAAACCACCTCGGTGAGCTGTGGTCGCAGTTCCATTTCCTCATGCCCGGCTGGCTCGGCGACAGCAAATCCTTCAACCGCGATTACCGCACGCCGATCGAGAAGCACGGCAATGTGCAGCGCATGCAGCACCTGACCGCGCGCATCAAGCCGTTTTTGCTGCGGCGCAAGAAGGATCAGGTCGCCACCGAGTTGCCGCCGAAAACCGAGATCATCCACTGGGTCGAACTCAGTGATGGTCAGCGCGACGTCTATGAGACGGTGCGCGTGGCGATGGACAAAAAGGTCCGCGACGAAATCGCCCGCAGCGGCGTGGCGCGCAGTCAGATCATCATCCTCGATGCGCTGCTCAAGCTGCGTCAGGTCTGCTGCGATCTGCGCCTGGTCAATATGCCGCTCACGGCAAAGGCGTTGCGCTCGGGCAGCGGCAAGCTGATCAGCCTGATGGAGATGCTCGAAGAATTGCTCGGCGAAGGTCGGCGCATTCTGCTGTTCTCGCAGTTCACCTCGATGCTGGCGCTGATCGAGCAGGAGTTGCAGCAACGCGGGCTTGCCTACTCGTTGCTGACCGGCGACACCACCGATCGGCGCACGCCGGTGAGGGATTTCCAGGGCGGCAAGGTGCCGTTGTTCCTGATCAGCCTCAAGGCCGGGGGCACTGGTCTGAACCTGACGGCGGCAGACACGGTGATTCACTTCGATCCTTGGTGGAACCCGGCGGTGGAGAATCAGGCGACTGATCGGGCGTATCGCATCGGGCAGAACAATCCGGTGTTCGTCTACAAGTTGATTGCCAAAGGCACCGTCGAAGAGAAGATCCAGGCGTTGCAGCAGGAGAAAGCGGCGCTGGCCGGGGCGGTGCTTGAGGGTGGCACGACGGGCGGATTCAAACTGGAACAGAGTGATATCGAGGCGTTGTTTGCGCCGTTGCCGGTTTCCAAGGGTTGAGCCCTGAGTGATTGCGCAATATTGGATGACCCCATCGCTGGCAAGCCAGCTCCCACAGATATCGAGTTGAATCACAATCTTCGGTACAGCTCATAACCCTGTGGGAGCTGGCTTGCCAGCGATAGCTATCTAACCAGCAACGCCGATTTCAGCGCTTGTCGATCTTGTCCGGCAACGGCGCAAACAGCGCTTCAATATCATCGCTCTGCAATTTCCAGTCCCCGGCCTTGCGCCCATCGAGCACGCCCGCTGCAAGGTCAGACTTTTCCTTCTGCAGGTGCTGAATTTTCTCTTCCACCGTGCCCCGGGCAATCATCTTGTAGACGAACACCGGTTTTTCCTGGCCGATTCGATACGCGCGGTCAGTCGCCTGATTCTCGGTTGCCGGGTTCCACCACGGGTCGTAGTGAATCACCGTATCGGCTTCGGTGAGGTTCAAACCGACACCACCGGCCTTCAGGCTGATCAGGAAGATCTGCCGCGTGCCGCTCTGGAATTCCTTCACCGGTGTGCGCCGGTCACGGGTCTGGCCAGTGAGGAGGGCGTAAGCGATCTTGCGTTTTTTCAACTCCTCTTCGATCAATGACAGCATCGAAGTGAATTGCGAGAACAGCAGAATCCGCCGGCCTTCCTCGAATAACTCCTCCAGCATTTCCATCAGACTGTCGAGCTTGCCCGAGGTGCTGCCGCGCGGGGGCAGGGTGGCGTCGTTGACCAGGCGCAGGTCGCAGCAGACCTGACGCAGCTTGAGCAGTGCTTCGAGGATGATGATCTGGCTGCGCGCCACGCCTTTGCGGGTGATTTCGTCACGGACTTTCTTGTCCATCGCCAGGCGCATGGTCTCGTACACATCGCGCTGCGCTTCGTTGAGTTCGACCCAATGGATGATTTCGGTTTTCGGCGGCAGCTCGGTTGCGACCTGCTCTTTGGTGCGGCGCAGCAGAAACGGTTTTATCCGACCGTTGAGGTGTTGCAGTCTGACTTCACTGCCGCGCTTTTCGATCGGCACACGGTAATCGGCATTGAAGCTTTTCACGTCGCCGAGCCAGCCCGGCAGCAGGAAATGGAACAGCGACCACAGCTCGCCCAAGTGGTTTTCCAGCGGCGTGCCGCTGAGGCACAGGCGCTGGCGTGCATTCAGCTCGCGGGCGGCCTGGGCGGCTTTGCTGTTGGGGTTCTTGATGTATTGCGCTTCGTCCAGCACCAGAACGTGCAGCGGCTGTTTGGCCAAGCGCTCAAGGTCCTTGGGCAACAGGGCGTAAGTGGTGAGGATCAGGTCGAAGTCGGCCAGATTGTCGAAGTGCTTTTTGCGCGTGGCGCCGTACAGCGCGAGGACTTTCAGCTGCGGGGTGAAGTGCGCCGCCTCGTCGAGCCAGTTCGGAATCAGGCTGGTCGGCATCACCACCATGCACGGACGATCGAGGCGTCCGGCGTTCTTCTCGCTGAGAATATGCGCCAGGGTCTGTAGGGTTTTGCCCAGGCCCATGTCGTCCGCGAGAATGCCGCCGACTTCGAGTTGTCGCAGCGATTGCATCCAGCTCAAACCTTCGAGCTGATACGGGCGCAGCGTTGCATTCAGACCTTGCGGCGCTTCGGCAGTGAAATCGCGGATGTCGCGCAGGCGCTGGGCGAAGGTGCGCATCTGCTCGCCGCCTTCCCACAACAGCGGCAGGCCTTCCAGCGAATTGAGCCGGGTGGCGTCAGCCTTGCTCAGGCGCAGCGTTGTTTCGCCCGGCTCCTGCAAATAGAACTCGCCCAGCGTCATCAATACCGGCTTCAAGCGACCGAGCGGCAGCGCCACTTGCAACGGCCCATGCTCGCTGGTGCGTTGCGGAATGTTGACCAGAATCAGCTCGTCATCGCGACGGCGGGCGAGGCGTTCCGGGTTGAGGATCTCGGTGTGCGAGCGCATCAGATTCAGCAGAATCGGCAGCAGGCTCAGGCGCTCGCCGTTGACGATGATACCCAGTTCCAGATCGAACCAGTCGCGCTCCGGCGCCTGTTCGACGGTGGCGTACCAGTCGTCGACGGCGGTCAGGTCGAAACCGAATTCCTCATCGATCTGCAACTCCCAGCCCTGGCTGCGCAATTTCGGCAAGTCATTCAGGGTGAAAGTCAGCCAAGCGCTGTCATTGACCATCTCGTAGAGTTCGCCGGCGCTCTCCGGCAGGGCTTTGCTTTGCCGGGTGGCGATGCGGAAACCGAGGATGCGTAACTGTTCGCGGTAGGACTGTTCGACGTCCGGGTGACGTTTTATCCGCAGGGTCTGGGCTTCCTGACGGATCAGGATATCGCTGTGTTTTTGCCCGCTGACGTATTCGTCCAGATAGCTGAACGACAGCGCCGCGCGGTGCTGAATGTAGCGCTGCATCTTGCCGTTGCGCGGCTCGAAGGCGCTGAATTCGACGCTCGCGAGCCACAGGCGCGGCACCGGTTGCACATTGTCCACCAGCACTTGCGGTGGCGCTTTAGGGCTGCGGTTTTCCAGCACGGCCTGGAGCTTCTCCAGCAGCTCCGCATCTTTCGCGGCGGCGGGGTAGTCGAGGGTTTCCTGGATTTTCAGCAGCACCGCCGCGCAGTGTTTGCAGTTGCTGCGCACCGGGCAGGTGCAGGTGGCATCGACCAGCAGCAGGGTGGCTTTGGCTGACTCGCGCAGATGGATGGTTTGTCGGTAAACGCTACCGCCAGAACCTTCGCAACTGGCGGTGATGGTCGCATCGCCGACCTGGGCGATGCGCACTCGATTCTCCAAAGCGTAGCGGCGGCCGCGCTCCAGACTCTGTTCTTTGAATCGGCTGACCCACGACGGGGCCAGCGGTTTGCTCAGGGGCGGCGGCATAAGGACGTCGATCAGTCCGGCACGACTTCAGGCGCTTCGCGAGGCGCTGGCGCGGTCAGGGAAGTGATCTTGATCAGCAGGGCCAGGTGGCCGTTGTCGAGGTAATTGAGCTGGCCGTTCTTGGTGTGGCTGTCCTGACGCAGACGCTCACTGGCGGTGACCAGGCCATTGGCGTCGATCTGATTGACCCAGAAATCGGCGGTCACGTCGGTGAAGCGGCCGAGTTTCATTTCCAGCGTGCCCTCGATGGGGAACTGGCCGAACTGTTCCTGACCTTCGCTCACTGCGACTTTCGCCGGCGCTTCGCCGAGGTTCTGCTGCCAGGCTTTGTGCATCAACACGGTGTACTCGCCGCTGGCGGTGAGTTTGTTCACTACATCATTCAGCGCTGGGGTGCGCTGGCTGTCGCTGCCCAGACGCTGGGCGCCTGCGGCCCAGTCTTCCGGGGCGGCGCGGCTGACGATGGCCGGGACGGCATTCTGGCGCACCAGGATCATTTCGACCTGATACGTGTCATCGGCAAACGCCGTCGGTGCTGCAAGTGCAAGCAACAGAGTCAGAGAGCGGAACAGGCGCATCGGGCGTCCTTCAAGCGGATTTCGGGATGAGACGCTCAAACAGCGCCTCGACAGTATTGAAACGTTCTTCCGGGCGCTCCATCGGCACCTGGAATTTAAACATCGTCGCGCCTTCGAACTTGTAGCGCTTGGGCTGCGTCTGGATCAGCTTGATCAGGGTCATCGGGTCAACCGGCGTCTGCGCTTCGAACTCGATGCGTCCGCCTTGCGGCCCGCCGTCGACTTTCTTGATGCCGAGCTTTTCCGCCTGCAATTTCAACGCGGTGATCCGCACCAGGTTCTTGGTCGGTTCCGGCAACAGGCCAAAGCGGTCGATCATCTCCACCTGCAGGTCCTTGAGGCCTTCCTCGTCGGTGGCCGAGGCGATGCGTTTATACAGAATCAGCCGCGCATGCACATCCGGCAGATAATCTTCCGGAATCAGCGCCGGCACCCGCAGATTGACTTCCGGGCCGCCACCCAGCGGTTGATCGAGGTTCGGCTGCTCGCCCTTGCGGATCGACTTCACCGCGCGCTCGAGCATTTCCATGTACAGGGTGAAACCAACGGCCTGAATCTGCCCGCTCTGACCGTCGCCGAGCAGTTCGCCTGCGCCACGGATTTCCAGATCGTTGGTGGCCAGCACGAAACCGGCGCCGAGGTCCTGGGTATTGGCGATCGCTTCCAGACGTTTTTCCGCGTCCGAAGTGATTTGCTGGCGCGGCGGTGTCAGCAGGTAGGCGTAAGCCTGGTGGTGACTGCGGCCGACACGACCACGCAACTGGTGCAGCTGGGCCAGACCGAACTTGTCAGCGCGCTCGATGATGATGGTGTTGGCGCTTGGCACGTCGATGCCGGTCTCGATGATGGTCGAGGCGATCAGCACGTTGAAGCGCTTGTGGTAGAAGTCGCTCATCACCTGTTCGAGTTCACGTTCGCGCATCTGCCCGTGGCCGATACCGATGCGCGCTTCCGGCACCAGTTCGGCGAGGTCGGCGGCGCACTTCTCGATGGTCTTCACATCGTTGTGCAGGTAGTAAACCTGACCGCCACGCAGCAGTTCACGCAGCAGGGCCTCTTTGACCGTGCTCTTGTTCTGCTCCATGACAAAAGTGCGCACCGACAGGCGCCGCGCTGGCGGCGTGGCGATGATCGACAGATCGCGCATGCCCGACACCGCCATGTTCAGCGTCCGCGGAATCGGCGTCGCGGTCAGGGTCAGGATATCGACCTCGCTGCGCAGGGCCTTGAGCTGTTCTTTCTGGCGTACGCCAAAACGGTGTTCTTCGTCGATGATCACCAGCCCGAGGTTTTTGATCTTCACATCATCGGACAGCAGCTTGTGCGTGCCGATGACGATGTCGATCTTGCCTTCCGCCAGATCGGCGATCGCCGCGTTGACTTCCTTGGCCGATTTGAAGCGACTCATCACTTCCACGGTCACCGGCCAGTCGGCGAAGCGGTCGCGGAAGCTGTTGTAGTGCTGCTGGGCGAGCAGGGTGGTCGGCACCAGAATCGCCACCTGACGACCGCCGTGCACGGCAATGAACGCGGCGCGCATGGCCACTTCGGTCTTGCCGAAGCCAACGTCGCCGCAGACCAGGCGATCCATCGGTTTCGGCGCGAGCATGTCTTCGCGTACCGCCTCGATGGTGGCTTGCTGATCGGGTGTTTCCTCGAACGGGAAACCGGCGCTGAAGGTGGCGTAGTCGGCCTTCGGGTCGGCGAAGGCGTAACCTTCACGGGCGGCGCGACGGGCGTAAATGTCGAGCAATTCGGCGGCGACGTCACGCACCTGCTCGGCGGCCTTGCGCTTGGCTTTCTGCCAGGTTTCCGAGCCGAGGCGGTGCAGCGGCGCGAGCGAATCGTCGCTGCCGGTATAGCGCGCGATCAGGTGCAGGTTGGCCACCGGTACGTAGAGCTTGGCGTTCTCGGCGTATTCGAGGGTGAGGAATTCGGCGGCCTGATTGTCGATTTCCAGGATCGTCAGGCCCAGGTAGCGGCCGACGCCGTGATCGATATGCACCACCGGCGCGCCTTCACGCAGTTCGGTGAGGTTCTTGATCACCGCATCGTTGCTGACGTCGCTGCGCTTCTCGCGGCGACGACGTTGCATGACCCGTTGGCCGAACAGCGGACTTTCCGCCACCAGCGCCAGCGCCGGGTCGTCGAGCAGCAGACCCTCGTCGAGCGGGGCGATGGTGATCGCCAGACGATCCTTGCTGGCGACGAAGTCCGGCCAGCTGTCGACGGTTTTCGGCCGCAGCTTCAGACGTTCCAGCAGTTCCAGCAGGACTTCGCGACGACCCGCCGATTCAGCGGTGAACAGCACGCGCCCGGGGAATTCTTCGAGGAACCCGGCCAGCGCCGCCAGCGGTTGCGTGGCCTTGGCCTCGATGGCCAGATCCGGCAGCGCATGTGCCGGGAAGCGTTCACGGCCGACGCCGCTTTCAACGTCCTGTTGACTGGCAACGACCCGTGGCCAGTTCTTCAGGCGCGCAAAGCAGTCTTCCACCGGCAGGAACAATTCGGCCGGTGGCAATAAAGGACGCGATGGATCGACGCGGCGTTCTTCGTAACGATTGCGCACGTCGTTCCAGAAGTTTTCCGCCGCCTGCTCGATGCCCGGCAGCGAGAACACTTGTGTGTCCTGAGGCAGGTAATCGAACAGCGTCGAAGTTTCGTCGAAGAACAGCGGCAGGTAGTACTCGATACCGGCCGGGGTGATACCGCTGCTCAGGTCCTGAAAGATCGGGCAGCGGCGGAAGTCGACGTCGAAGCGCTCGCGAAAGCGCGCCTTGAAGCGGGTGACTGCGTCTTTCTGCAACGGGAATTCGCGGGCCGGCAGCAGCTTGACCGACTCGACCTTGTCGATTGAACGCTGGGTTTCCGGATCGAAGGTGCGCAGGGTTTCGATTTCGTCGTCGAACAGGTCGATGCGATACGGCAGTTTGCTGCCCATCGGGAACAGGTCGATCAGCGCGCCGCGTACGGTGAACTCGCCGTGCTCGTACACCGTGTCGACATAGCGATAGCCGCTGGCTTCGAGCCGCGCGCGCATCTGTTCGACGTCGAGCTTCTGGCCGATATCCAGCACCAGGCTGCTGCCGAGCAGGAACTCGGTCGGCGCCAAGCGATGCAAGGCGGTGGTGATCGGAACCACCAGCACGCCGTGGGCCAGTTCCGGCAGGCGATACAGGCTGGCGATGCGCTGGGAGATGATGTCCTGGTGCGGCGAGAACAGGTCGTAGGGCAGGGTTTCCCAGTCGGGGAAATGCAGTACGGGCAAATCCGGGGCGAAGAAACTCAGCTCCTGTTCCAGCCGTTCGGCGCTTTGGCTGTCGGCGGTCAGCAGCAGGGTAAAGCGCTTGGCAGCGCTGGCAGCCTCGGCAATCGCCAGGCTGAGGGCGGCACCGGGCAGATTGCCCCAGTGCTGTTTACCTGCTTCGGCAGGGAGTAGCGGTAGACGCAGAACAGGCACGGAAGGTTGAGCTCCAGGCGTTGCGACAAAGTCGGTAATTGTAGCGGCCTCCGGTGCCGCCTGTCAGTTGCAGACTGCGTCTATCTTCACGGTTTGGACGAAATGTAGTGGTAACCATAAAAACGAGCACTTTTTTCATGGTTATGTAGTTCCGAAACCGGGTGGTGTTACGGAGGGTTACAGACATCGTCTAACAGTCGTCGAAAAATTGACTGCGCTGAAAGCCCCGGTTTTATTGGGCTGGAGAAGGGCGTAAATTTTTTGAACGGGAATTTGTTACCGATTGCGCGACAAGCGCGCATTGCTGAAAGGGCTTGTCGGCGGCATAATGTAGCCCCTTTTTTCTGCCCCTACATGTGGAAGGTTACCGTGACTCAGAAGCCCGACCAGTGTCTTGGTGAATGGATCGACCGTGAAGCACTCGCAGAAGCGATGATTCCGCTTATCGGTCAGCTCTACCGCAATAACAACGTGGTTAGCTCGATCTATGGCCGCAGCCTGATCAACCAGTCTGTCATCGCGATTCTCAAAGCTCACCGCTTTGCTCGCCACCGTTCTTCCGACGACAGCGAACTCTCCGTCCACGAAACATTCCCACTGCTCAAGGCCATGAGCGAGCTCAAGCTCGGCGCGGCGTCGGTGGATCTGGGCAAGCTGGCGTTCAAATTCCGTAACGAAGGCAACGGTCGCAGCGCCGAGCAGTTCGTGCGTGAAGAGATGGCTGACGTGGTTGGCCAGCAGAACGCCTCGGCCCGCAAAGGTACCGACGTTGTTCTTTACGGCTTCGGTCGTATCGGCCGTCTGCTGGCGCGCATCCTGATCGAGAAAACCGGTGGTGGCGACGGCCTGCGTCTGCGCGCCATCGTCGTGCGCAAAGGCGCCGAAAACGACCTGACCAAACGCGCCAGCCTGCTGCGTCGCGATTCGGTACACGGTTCGTTCAACGGCACCATTACCATCGACGAAGAAAACAACACCATCACCGCCAACGGTAACCTGATCCAGGTGATCTACGCGAAGAACCCGACCGAGGTGGATTACACCCAGTACGGCATCAAAGACGCGCTGCTGGTGGACAACACTGGTGTATGGCGTGACGCCGATGGCCTGGGCCAGCACTTGCAGTGCCCGGGTATCGATCGCGTTGTTCTGACCGCGCCTGGCAAGGGCAAGCTGAAGAACATCGTTCACGGCATCAACCACGGTGAAATCACCGCTGACGACAAGATCGTCTCGGCTGCTTCCTGCACCACCAACGCCATCGTGCCGGTGCTCAAAGCGGTCAACGACAAGTTCGGCATCATCAACGGTCACGTCGAAACCGTTCATTCGTACACCAACGACCAGAACCTGATCGACAACTTCCACAAGGGCGATCGCCGTGGCCGCAGCGCCGCGCTGAACATGGTGATCACCGAGACCGGCGCCGCTACCGCTGCTGCCAAGGCGCTGCCTGAGCTGGCCGGCAAGCTGACCGGTAACGCGATTCGTGTTCCGACGCCAAACGTGTCGATGGCCATTCTCAACCTCAACCTTGAGAAAGCCGCCACCCGCGAAGAGATGAACGAGTACCTGCGCTACATGGCGCTGCACTCCGAGCTGCACAAGCAGATCGACTTCGTCAATTCGCAGGAAGTGGTGTCGACCGACTTCGTCGGCTCGCGTCACGCCGGTGTGGTCGACGCTGAAGCGACCATCGTGCAGGACAACCGCGTCGTTCTGTACGTCTGGTACGACAACGAGTTCGGCTACAGCTGCCAGGTAGTTCGTGTGATGGAAGACATGGCTGATGTGAATCCGCCAGCGTTCCCGCGCTAAGTCTCAGGCTTGAATGAAAACGCCCCGGCATTTTGTCGGGGCGTTTTTGTTTGTGGGCCTGTTGGATCTTCGGCGTCCTTGCCGGCCTGCTCGCGAAAGCATTCTGTCAGGCGCCGCTGGCTACCGAGGCCTGCGCGGTGCGCAACTCATGCCGGTTGCCACGGAACAGCACCAGTGTCGCAATCAAGCCTAACACCGCCGCGCCACTGAGCCAGATGCCCGGTGCTGCCTTGTTGTCCAGCACATGAATCAGATAGGTGCACGCTGCCGGAGTAAATCCGCCGAACGTCGCCGTTGCCAAACTGTAAGCCAGGGAAAACCCGGTCGTGCGCACTTCCACCGGCATGATCTCGGTCAGCGCCACCACCATTGCGCCGTTGTACGAGCCGTACAGAAACGACAGCCACAATTCGACAATCAGCAAATGGCTGAAGCTCGGATTCGCCACCAGCCACGACAGCGCCGGATAGGCCGTCAGGATTGCCAGAATCGTTGCCGTCAGCAGTAAGGGTTTTCTCCCGATCTTGTCGGATACCGCGCCCATCACCGGTAGCCAGAAGAAGTTCGACAAGCCGATGCACACCGTCACCAACAGCGCATCGAGATCAGACAGGTGCAGTTCGGCCTTGCCGAACGTCGGGGTGTAAGCGGTGATCAGGTAGAACGACACCGTGGTCATCACCACCAGCGCCATGCCGGCAATGACGATGCCGAAGTTCTGCCCGATCGAGCGGACGATTTCGCCGAGGGTAGGGCGGTGGGTGCGCGCCTGGAACTCCGGGGTTTCTTCCAGCGAGCGACGGATGAGGAAAATCACCGGCACGATCATGCAGCCAATCAGAAACGGTACGCGCCAGCCCCATTCGCCCATTTGCTCCGGACTCAGCCAGTGATTCAGAGCAACGCCGAGCAAGCCGGCGAACACCACGGCTGCCTGTTGGCTGGCGGACTGCCAACTGACGAAAAAGCCTTTACGCCCCGGCGTCGAAATTTCCGCCAGATACACCGACACGCCGCCCAGTTCCACGCCCGCCGAGAAGCCTTGCAGCAAACGGCCGAACAACACCAGCAGCGGCGCGGCGACACCGAGCGTCGCGTAGCCGGGTACGCAGGCAATCAGCACTGTACCGGCGGCCATCATCGCCAAAGTGATGATCAGCCCTTTGCGCCGTCCGTGACGGTCGATATAGGCACCGAGGAAAATCGCCCCCAGCGGACGCATCAGGAAGCCGGCGCCGAAGGTCGCCAGCGACAGCATCAGCGAAGCGAACGCGCTGTCGGTGGGGAAGAAGGTTTTGGCGATGGCCGTGGCATAGAAGCCGTAGACCATGAAGTCGAACATTTCGAGGAAGTTGCCGCTGACAACGCGAAAGATCGCTTTGCCTTTGCCCGTGGTGGAGGACATGGGAGGTACTCACTGTTCAATTTTGTATAAAGGCGTTGCAGCCATGGGGAAGCGAGCGGGCGCTTGTAGTTCATAATGGCCGCCGTGGTTTTGCGGGGAGATGAAGAATTGTTAACTGGACGCTGGTTGGGGCTTGTGGTGTTCGCGGCGGCAATCGGCGGCTGCGGCAACGGCGATTCCCTGGAACAGGTTGGCGGTTCGACCATGGGCAGCACCTGGTCGGTCAAGTACGTGCGCCACGCCGGGGTCGCCGATCCTGCGCAAGTGCGCGGTGAAATGGAGCGCATCCTCGGCGAAGTCGATCAACAGCTGTCGACTTACCGCAGTGACTCCGCCATCCAACGTTTCAACTCCTTGTCCGCCGGTAGCTGCCAAGCCATGCCGACAGCGGTGCTCGAATTGGTCCGCATCGGCGAACAGCTTTCAATGCAAAGCGAAGGCTCCTACGACCTGACCGTGGAACCGCTGCTGGACCTCTGGGGATTCGGCCCGCAAGGACGCGAAGAAAAGATCCCTGATGCGGCCGCGCTGGCCGAGGTCATGCAGCGGGTCGGCCATCAGCATCTGCGCATCGACGGCGAGCGGTTGTGCAAGGACACCGCCGTCGAAGTCGACTTCAACAGCATTGCCGCCGGTTACGCCGTGGATACCATCGCCGCCAGATTGCAGGGCATGGGCATCGACAATTACCTGGTCGAAGCCACGGGCGAACTCAAGGCCCGGGGCAAGAAGCCGGATGGTTCCGCGTGGCGCATCGCTCTCGAAGAGCCTCGCGATGACCAGCAAGTGGCCGAGCGGATTATCGATGTCGATGGCTACGGCGTGTCCACCTCCGGTGACTACCGCCATTATTTTCTGCAGGACGGTCGGCGTTATTCCCACACCTTCGATGCACGCAGCGGAAGGCCGGTCCTACATGATCTGGCGTCAGTCACGGTGATTCATCCTTCAGCGTTGATGGCCGATGGACTATCGACGCTGTTGCTGATTCTCGGGCCGGAAAGGGCACGGGACTATGCCCAAAAGCATGACATTGCTGCATTCTTTGTCTTGCGTGCCGATACAGGTTTCGTCACCCGCAGCAGTCAGGCATTTACGCAGCTTGTCGGTGAAAAAAACTGACCGAAGACAAGACGAAAGCTGGCGTTGTAGTGCAGGCAAAAGTAGCCTACGACGCGACCAAGGGTTAATGTGCGCGGCGTTGACGCTTCTATAGACTGTGTCCGGGTTCTTCACTGGCCCCCAATTGTTCCTTCGCGCCGCCGTTCGGCGTGATTTAGCCGCCGGTGCTGCTGGCACCGCGGCCTGTTCTGAGGAGTACGCATGGCTGTCTACAACTACGACGTGGTGGTACTGGGTTCCGGCCCGGCGGGAGAAGGCGCGGCAATGAACGCCGCCAAAGCGGGGCGCAAGGTCGCGATGGTCGACAGCCGTCGTCAGGTCGGCGGCAACTGCACCCACCTCGGCACCATCCCGTCCAAGGCACTGCGTCACTCGGTGCGGCAGATCATGCAGTTCAACACCAACCCGATGTTCCGCGCGATCGGCGAGCCACGCTGGTTTTCCTTCCCGGACGTGTTGAAAAGCGCCGAAAAAGTCATTTCCAAACAAGTCGCATCGCGCACCGGCTACTACGCCCGTAACCGCGTCGACGTGTTCTTCGGTACCGGCAGCTTCGCCGACGAGCAAACCATCGAAGTGGTCTGCGGCAACGGCGTGGTCGAGAAGCTGGTGGCCAAGCACATCATCATCGCCACCGGTTCGCGCCCGTATCGCCCGGCGGACATCGATTTCCACCACCCGCGCATCTACGATAGCGACACCATCCTCAGTCTCGGTCACACCCCGCGCAAACTGATCGTTTACGGCGCTGGTGTAATCGGTTGCGAATACGCATCGATCTTCAGTGGTCTGGGTGTGCTGGTCGAACTGGTCGACAACCGTGGCCAGTTGCTGAGCTTCCTTGACTCGGAAATTTCCCAGGCGCTGAGCTACCACTTCAGCAACAACAACATCACCGTGCGCCACAACGAAGAGTACGACCGCGTCGAAGGCGTGGACAACGGTGTGATCCTGCATCTTAAATCCGGCAAGAAGATCAAGGCCGACGCCTTGCTCTGGTGCAACGGCCGTACCGGCAACACCGACACGCTGGGTCTGGAAAACATCGGGGTCAAGGTCAACAGCCGTGGCCAGATAGAAGTCGACCAGAACTACCGCACCTGCGTGGAGAACATCTACGGCGCCGGTGACGTGATCGGCTGGCCAAGCCTGGCCAGTGCCGCCCACGACCAGGGTCGTTCTGCCGCCGGCAGCATCGTCGACAATGGCAGCTGGCGCTTCGTCAATGACGTGCCGACCGGCATCTACACCATTCCGGAGATCAGCTCGATCGGCAAGAACGAGCAGGAATTGACCCAGGCCAAAGTGCCGTACGAAGTCGGCAAGGCGTTCTTCAAGAGCATGGCGCGGGCGCAGATTGCCGGTGAGCCGCAAGGCATGCTGAAGATCCTCTTCCACCGCGAAACGCTGGAAGTGCTCGGCGTGCATTGCTTCGGTTATCAGGCGTCGGAGATCGTGCATATCGGTCAGGCGATCATGAATCAGCCGGGCGAGCTGAACACCCTGAAGTATTTCGTCAACACCACGTTCAACTACCCGACCATGGCCGAAGCCTATCGGGTCGCAGCGTACGACGGCCTCAACCGGCTTTTTTGACGGGCTCCGGCCGGTGGCCTGAGCCGGCCGGGGAGACCGATTTCAGCAATTCTCAAGGGTGGCAGTGGCCAAACCGGGAAAGTCTGTAATCAGGCTGTCAACGCCGAAGTCGGCGAGTCTGCGCATCAGTGCAGGCTCGTTGACGGTCCACACCGACACATGCAGGCCCTGACGCTGCGCCTTCTGCAGGCGTTCCGGCGTACACAGCGTCCAGTTCAGCGCGAGAATTTCGCAACCGTAGCTGGCCGCCACCTTCAACGGATCGAGCCAGGCGTATTCGGCCACCAGGCCACGGGATACGTCCGGTACCAGGTCCAGCGCTGCCTTCAAGACTTCCCGTGAACTCGAGGTGATCGTCACCTTGTCGAGCAGGCCATGCCGTTGAGCCATTTCCCGAATCGCCAGCACGGTAGTCGCCGCGCGGGTGCGTGAAGCGCTTTTGACTTCCAGCTGCCAGTGCTCGAAATCACATTTCTCGAACAACTCTTCCAGCGTCGGAATCGGGCACGGCTGGATCCAGCCCGGGCCACCCTTGCGCGCGTCGTAGGTCACCAGTTCGGCGGCGGTGTGCTCGACGACTTTGCCGCGACGGTCGGTGGTGCGTTTGAGCGTCGGGTCATGGATGACCATCAGCTCGCCGTCCTTGGACAGGTGCAGATCCAGTTCGCAGCGGCGCACGCCGTGCTTGAGGCACTCCTGAAAGCTGCTCAGGGTGTTTTCCGGTGCTTCGCCCTTGGCGCCGCGGTGGCCGTAGATGAGGGTCACGGTGCTTCCTTAAGTTAAATGCCAGATTCGTTCTGTTCGCGGGCCAGACGGCGTTCCTGAGCCTGCTTCTGCAAGATGTAGCGCGCGAGCAATTGGCGCTGGGCATCGGTCGGGCGCTCGAACTCGGTGCCGACGTCATAGCCATCGCCCTTGGGATCGCAATGGGTGACCCGGGCGCGCAGCAGCAGGCCGAGTGCCTGCGGCATCAGTACCAGTTTCACCGACAGGTGCGCGCCGGTGGCAATCGGCGTCGGGTACTGAAAGTCGATCCCGCCCTCGGAGATGATCACCGGCTGCGGCTCGCCGATGTGTCCGAGCACCGTCAGGGCGATTACCTGGCTGAGCAGGTCGATGCGTTTGTTCTGCGATTTGAGGAACGCGGCGATGGCGCGGTCGCGCTCGCTGATCTGTCGCAGCAGGTGCTGGGACTCGAATTCGCTCAGGTGCAGTTCGCTGAGCAGGTTGAACAGTGGGGAAGCATCCTGCAACACTTCCTGGCCTGCGGCTTCGGGAGCGGACAGGGGCCGAATTTCCAGTGCGATCGTGTCCTCGATACGGTAGTATTCGCGGCGATCTTCTTCATCTAATGTCGACATGGCGAACCCATGGTAGCGGCGGTGGTCTGAGTGTAAAGCTGGTTTTCGACCCCCGCCACAAGGACGTTCCTTTTTCCTCCGAACAAGCCCCGACATGTTCAGACCTCTCTTCGTATTTATCGGCACGCGTTATACCCGTGCAAAGCGTCGCAATCATTTTGTGTCATTCATTTCCCTGACTTCGATGATCGGGCTCGCCCTTGGCGTGGTCGTGATGATCGTCGTGCTGTCGGTGATGAACGGCTTCGACCATGAGATGCGCACCCGCGTGCTGGGCATGGTGCCCCACGCCACTCTCGAGACCGGCGAGCCGATCAATGACTGGCAGAGCCTGGCCGACAAGGTCAAGCAGAACCGGCAGGTGACGGCGGTGGCGCCGTTCACCCAGATGCAGGGCCTGCTGACCAACAACGGCCAAGTTTCCAAAGTGTTGCTCAATGCCATTGATCCTGCGCTCGAGCGCAATGTGTCGATCATCGACAACTTCATGAAGCAGGGCAAACTCGACGACCTGACACCGGGCAGCTTCGGCATCGTCATCGGCGACAAGGCCGCGACCAAGCTTGGCGTTGGCATCGGCGACAAGGTCACTTTCGTTGCACCTGAGGTCAGCGTGACCCCGGCCGGGATGTTCCCGCGCATGAAGCGCTTCACCGTGGTCGGGATTTTCCATGTCGGCGCCGGTGAGCTCGACGGCTACCTCGGCGTGACCAATCTGCAGGATCTGGCGAAAATGCACCGCTGGAAAGCCGATCAGGTGCAGGGCCTGCGGCTGAAGTTCGACGACCTGTTCCAGGCACCGCGTGAGGCGTGGAACATCGCCCAGCAGCTCGGCGAAGATCGTTACTACGCCCGCGACTGGACCCGCACCCACGGCAACCTGTATCAGGCGATCCGCATGGAAAAAGCCATGATCGGGCTGCTGTTGCTGCTGATCGTCGCCGTCGCCGCGTTCAACATCATTTCCACGCTGGTGATGGTGGTGAACGACAAGAAGGGCGACATCGCCATTCTGCGTACCCTCGGCGCGACACCGGGCACGATCATGCGCACGTTCATGGTTCAGGGCACGGTAATCGGCGTGGTCGGCACGGCGATCGGCGCGGTGGTCGGGATCCTCGCGGCACTGAATGTCAGTGCGGCCATTTCGGCGCTTGAAGGGCTGATCGGCCACAAGTTCCTTAATGCTGACGTGTATTTCATTGATTATCTTCCTTCGCAGGTACAGAGCCAGGACGTCGTCATGGTCTGCGCCGCTGCGTTGGTCCTGAGTTTCCTCGCCACCCTGTATCCCGCCTGGCGTGCCGCGCGCACCCAGCCGGCGGAGGCGTTACGTTATGAGTGAGTCGGGCATGAGTGAACAAGCAATTCTGAGCTGCCGTAACCTGGGCAAGTCCTACGAGGAGGGGCCTGAGTCGGTACAAGTGCTGGCCGGCCTGCAACTGGAGTTGCACCCGGGCGAGCGTGTGGCGATCGTGGGTAAATCCGGTTCCGGCAAAAGTACCTTGCTCAACCTGCTCGGCGGCCTCGATACGCCGAGCAAGGGCAGCGTCTGGCTCGACGGTGAAGAACTGTCGGCGTTGAGTGAGAAGAAGCGGGGCCTGCTGCGCAATCGCGCGCTTGGTTTCGTTTACCAGTTTCACCACTTGCTGCCGGAATTCACCGCGCTGGAAAACGTCTGCATGCCGCTGTTGATCGGCAAGACCGCCATCCCGGAGGCGCGCCAGCGTGCCACGGCATTGCTGGAGCGCGTCGGTCTCGGCCATCGTCTGGAACACAAACCGGCGGAACTCTCCGGCGGCGAACGTCAGCGCGTGGCCATTGCCCGTGCACTGGTGAACAACCCGGGGCTGGTGATGCTCGATGAGCCAACCGGCAACCTTGACCTGCATACCGCCGAAGGCATTCAGGATCTGATGCTGGAGCTGAGCACTTCGATGCGCACAGCGTTCCTGGTGGTGACGCACGACATGAACCTGGCTCGCCAGATGGACCGCGTCCTGCAGTTGCAGGAAGGTTGCCTGACCCCCATCTGACTGGCTGAAACCCGGCGCCCGTAACGGCGCCGGGTCTTTTATTTCTATACGGTGCCCCAGCGAATGTTCAGACCGTTATCGATCTTTATCGGCACGCGCTATACCCGCGCCAAGCGCCGCAATCGCTTTGTTTCGTTCATTTCGATGACCTCGATGATCGGCCTCGCCCTCGGCGTGCTGGCGATGATCGTGGTGCTGTCGGTGATGAACGGCTTTCAGCGCGAAATGAGCTCGCGCATCCTCGGCATGGTGCCCCATGCGACCATCGTTGGCGTCAAGCCGATCGATGACTGGCAGCCAGTCGCTGCCGCTGCGATGAAAAATCCCGAAGTGACTGCCGCCGTGCCGTTCACCGAAATGGAAGGCATGCTGTCCTACAAGGGTTCGATGCAGCCGATTCAGATCAGCGGCGTTGATCCGGCCCAGGAAGGCAAGGTGTCGATCGTTGCCCGGCACATCGTCCAGGGTCGCCTCGATGCCTTGAAGCCGGGCGAATTCGGTGTGGTGATCGGTGAAATCACCGCGCGGCGTTTCCGCCTCAATGTCGGCGACAAGATCACTCTGATCGTCCCGGAAGTCAGCACCGCGCCGGGCGGTATCACCCCGCGCATGCAGCGCCTGAATGTGGTTGGCGTGTTCAAGGTCGGCGCCGAGCTGGACGGCTCGATGGGCCTGATTCACGTCGCCGACGCCGCGACCATGCAGCACTGGCAACCGAATCAGGTGCAGAGCGTGCGTCTGGCGGTCAAGGATCTGTACGCCGCGCCGAAGGTGTCTGCGGACATTGCCGGTGGCCTCGGTGCTGACTTCAAGGCTGACGACTGGACTCACACCCAGGGCAGCCTGTTCAGCGCGATGAAGATGGAAAAAACCATGATCGGCCTGCTGTTGCTGATGATCGTCGCGGTGGCGGCGTTCAACATCATTGCGACGCTGATCATGGTGGTGAACGACAAGGGCGCCGACATCGCGATCCTTCGCACGATCGGTGCCACGCCCCGGCAGATCATGGCGATCTTCATGGTGCAGGGCACGGTGATCGGTATTGTCGGCACCATCATTGGCGGCGTGCTGGGCGTTATCGCCGCGCTTAACGTCAGTGAATTGGTCGGCTGGGTCGAGCGTGTGACCGGGCAGCACATCTTCAGTTCGGATGTGTATTTCGTCAGCAACCTGCCCTCGGAACTGCAGGGTGGGGATGTGCTGTTGATCTGCTCGGCGGGTTTCATCCTGAGCTTCCTGGCGACGGTGTATCCGGCGTGGCGGGCGGCGAAGATTGAGCCGGCGCATGCGCTGAGATATTCGTAAGCGACTCCATGCTCGTTCCCACGCTCTGCGTGGGAATGCCTCAACGGACGCTGTGCGTTCGGCTCTTGAAGGGACGCGGAGCGTCCCGGGCTGCATTCCCACGCAGAGCGTGGGAACGATCAGGTCCGAGGCAACTCGATTACAAATTGCGTCCAACCCGCTTCAGATTCGCAATGAATCTGCCCGCCATGGGCACGCACGATCGACTGGGTAATTGCCAAGCCCAACCCCGCATGCTCACTGCTGCCTTCCTGCCGCGCCGGATCCGCTCGATAGAAGCGGTCGAACAGACGTGGCAGTAATTGCGCGGAAATACCCTCGCCACTGTTCTCGACGCAGACGCGCACGGTTTCCCCCTCGTCGACGATGCTCAAGCGCACATAACCCTCGGCCGGGGTAAACCGCAGTGCGTTATCCAGCAGGTTCGACAAGGCTCGGCGCAACATGCCGCGATCACCTTCGATTTGCGCCTCACCTTCACGGCTCAAGCTCACGCCAGCGTCTTCCGCCAATGGCGCAAAAAACTCCAGCAGCATGTCGGCCTCATCCGCCAGCTCCAGTGGTTCGCGCTTGGGCATCAGCAAGCCGTGGTCAGCCTTGGCCAGGTAGAGCATGTCGTTGACCAGTTGCGCCATCCATTGCAGTTCTTCGAGGTTGCTGTGCAGCGCTTCGCGGTAATCCTCCAGTGCCCGGGGGCGGGTGAGGGTGACCTGGGTGTGGGTCAGCAGATTCGACAACGGTGTGCGCAGTTCATGGGCGATGTCGGCGGAGAACGCCGAGAGGCGCTGAAACGAGTCGTCGAGGCGTGCGAGCATGGCGTTGAAGCTGTAGGCCATTTCTGCAAGCTCTGGTGGCATCTTCTCTTCAGGCAGTCGGGCGTTGAGCGATTGCGCAGAAATCCCACGGGCCACTGCGCTCATCCGCCGCAACGGGCGCAGACCGCTGCGCGCGGCCCAGGCCCCGAGCACGGCAGTAGCCAGCGCCGACAGGCCGACGGTCAGCCAGATCAGATGCTGCATGCGCGTAAGAAAATGCTGGTGATGGGTGATGTCCAGCAGCAGCGTCAGTTGCGGCGAATCCGCTGTGTCTGGATAGAGCGGGGCGCGCAGCACGCGGTAATCGGTGCCGTCATGGCTGATGGTCGACAGGCCGGTTTGCAGGGGCAGATTCTTCGGAATCTGCACCGAGCTGTCGTACCAGTGCTGCCCGTCGCCACTGGTGATGCGCAATGACAGATCCGCCTGACGGCTGAGTTCATCGGCCAGCCGCGCCTCGCGCTGGGCAGGTTGGAGATCCTGCAAGGCGCGGCGCAGGCCGATCAGTTTCGTCTCCAGTTGTTGCTGATCGAGTTCGATGAAGTGCGCCTCGCTGGCGCGGTCGAACAGCACCCCGGCGAACAGCGAGACCACCGCAGTGCAGGCGGCAAACAACAGGGCCAGGCGCGTGCTCAAGGACAGGCTACGCATCACAGCGAACGCTCTTCGAGCACGTAACCCATGCCGCGCACGGTGTGGATCAGCTTGTTGGGGAAGTCATCGTCGATCTTCAGGCGCAAGCGGCGGATCGCCACTTCGATGACGTTGGTGTCGCTGTCAAAATTCATGTCCCAGACCTGCGAAGCGATCAGCGACTTCGGCAACACTTCACCCTGGCGGCGCAGGAGCATTTCCAGCAGGGCGAATTCCTTGGCGGTCAGGTCGATGCGCTGGCCGCTGCGTTCGACCCGGCGGCGGATCAGATCCAGGCGCAGATCGGCCAGTTGCAGGCTGGTTTCCTGGGCGATTGCGCTGCCGCGTCGCAACAGGCTGCGCACCCGGGCGAGCAATTCGGAGAAGGCGAATGGCTTGACCAGATAATCGTCGGCGCCCAGTTCGAGGCCGTGAACCCTGTCCTCCACGGCGTCTTTGGCGGTGAGAAAAAGTACCGGCGTTTCGAGGCCAGCGCGGCGCACCGCTTGCAGAATCTGCCAGCCACTGCGCCCGGGCAGCATCACATCGAGGATCAACAGCGCGTAATCGCCGCTCAAGGCCAATTGCTGGCCGCTGATGCCATCGGCCACCAGCTCGGTATTGAATCCGGCCTCGGTCAGGCCCTGACGCAGGTATTGGCCGGTTTTCGCTTGGTCTTCGACGATCAACAGTTTCATGGGCGACTCGGGCTGCTTCGGGATGAAAAAGGGCGAGGGCGTTATACCGTGAGATCCGGCGATAAGCGCCAAGCTGACAAAGTTGTAATCTGCCTGTCAGGTCGATGCCAGCACTGGGTGGTTAGAGTTTCCCACAGGCTGAACCTTCTCTTGTTGGAGTACGACCATGTTTTTGCGCACCTCGCTGAAAATAGCCACCTGTCTGCTGGCATTGAGTTCGCCAGCCTGGGCGACACCGGCGCACACCTTCGCCTTCGGCCAGCCGGCAGCGGCGAGCCAAGCCACGCGCAGTATCGAAATCGTCATGGGCGACATGAACTTCGACCCGAAAGCCATACAGGTCAAGGCCGGTGAGACGGTTCGCTTTGTACTGGTGAATAAAGGCCAGTTGCTGCATGAATTCAACCTCGGTGATGCGGCGATGCATGCCAGTCACCAGCAGGAAATGTTGCAGATGCAGCAAAGCGGCATGCTAACGCCGACAGGCATGAAAGAAATGTCCCACGACATGGCGGGCATGAATCACGCGGCGATAGGCCACGGCATGCAGCATGACGACCCCAACAGCGTGCTGGTCGAGCCCGGTAAAACCGCCGAGTTGACCTGGACCTTCAGCAAGGCCACGGTGCTCGAGTTTGCCTGCAATATCCCCGGGCATTATCAGGCGGGCATGGTCGGCAAACTGACAGTCAGTCAGTAAGCACTCAAAGGCGCGGGCAAAGGCTGGTAGAATCCGCTGATTCTTCAGTCAGGTTTCCGCCATGCATCCCGCAGCCGAACATTCGCCGCTGGGCAAATCCAGCGAATACATCGCCACGTACACGCCGTCCCTGCTGTTCCCGATTCCGCGCACCGCGAAATGGGCCGAGCTGGGCCTGACCGCCGAAACCCTGCCGTATAAAGGCGTGGATTTCTGGAACTGCTTCGAGCTGTCGTGGCTGCTGCCCTCGGGCAAACCGGTGGTGGCGATCGCTGAATTCAGCATCCCGGCGGACTCGCCGAACATCATCGAATCGAAGTCGTTCAAGCTCTACCTCAACTCGCTGAACCAGACGCCGTTCGCCGACGTTGCCATATTGCAAGCGACGCTGGTCAAGGATCTGTCCGCCGCTGCCGGCAAACCTGTGGGCGTTCGGGTTCGCAGTCTGAAGGACGTCGAAGCCGAAGGCGTGGTGGGGTTGCCGGGCGTGTGCATCGACGATCTGGATATCAGCGTGAGCAATTATGAACACCCGCGTCCGGAGCTGCTGCGTTGCGACAATTCGCGCGTGGTCGAGGAGAGCGTGCACAGCCACCTGCTCAAATCCAACTGCCCGGTGACCAGCCAGCCGGACTGGGGCAGCGTCGTGGTGGAATATCGCGGCGCGGCGCTGGATCACGCCAGCCTGCTGGAGTACATCGTCAGCTTCCGCCAGCATTCGGACTTCCATGAACAATGCGTTGAGCGGATTTTCCTTGATCTGCAGCGGTTGTTGAAACCTGAAAAGCTCACCGTGTTTGCACGTTACGTTCGCCGGGGTGGGCTGGATATCAATCCGTATCGCAGTACCGAAAGCGTACAACTGCCGAATCATCGGCTCGTACGTCAATAAAGATCCTGAATGTGCGACATCCAATGTGGAAGCGAGCCTGCTCGCGAATGCGGTGTGTCATTCAACGATGATGTCGACTGACACGACGCCTTCGCGAGCAGGCTCGCTCCCACAAGGGCTTGCATGCACATTTTGCAAATGAAAAAGCCCTGCCATCGCTGGCAGGGCTTTTTTGTGCGGCGGGGCGTCAGATGCCCATGCTGCCCAGCGCGTTGACGATGTTGCGCAGGGTGCCGGCGATCGCCGGGTGTTCGACTTCGAAGCGCTCCACTGCCAGGTTCACGCCATCGGCGATGCTTGCGTTCTGGGTGGCAGTTTCCAGCTGGATCTCCGATTCGATCTGCGCCATCAGCGCATGCAGATCTTCACGCTCTGCTTCCGACAGCGGTGGATTGTGTTTCAGCTGCTCGCGCAGTGTATCGAGCTGTTTTTGCAGTTCTTGGGCGGGCATGGTGGTTTCCTTTTATCAATAGGCACTGGCATTGACCGCAGCCACGCGCCAAAGGTCTATGGCTGACCTTTAGATTAATCCACTCTCGGTAAACCTGCATGACGCCGGTCAGGGCTTTTCGCCTTTGGCGCGGCGCAAGCTGATATCGGCGAGACAGGCGTCCAGTTCGCCGAGATGATCGATCACCGAATGCACGCCCAGGCCGAACAACTGCACGGTTGCCTTGCCGCGCAACTTTTCGCGTTCCTTTTGCGAGAGCGCCTGCCACTCGCTCGGGCTCAGGCCGCATAGCGAGCCACAGGACGCCAGGCCAATCGTCCATAACCCGGCATTCAGACCGGCCTGTAACAGGCGCGGCTCACCACTGACCAGCACGCAACCGTCGAGGCGGTCGATGTTCAAACTCATCAACGCCTGCCAGCACGCGTTGGGCGCTGGCCACGGATTCATTGTTGCTGAATGTTGCGTCGGTTTGATCCAGTCCGGCAGCGACGCGGCCAGTGGCTGAGCGAGGGCAGGGGGCAATTCGTCGAGCCACGCGCAGGGAATTCCCTGGCGCTGCAAACTTTTCAGGCTATCGAGTGCGCCCGGTGTAGTTTTGGCATGTTCCGGCTGGGAGTTGAGCTCTTGCGCGGCGCGGGCACCGAAATCCACCAGGCAACCGCTCAGGCCGAACAGCACGGCAGTCAGGCCGGGCGCGGCGACGGGCAAGGTTTCGGCGTGAGTCATGGCAACGTCCCTGAAATAACGCTCAAGACTAAGGCGCTGGGGTGACAGTTGCATGACAGGCGGGTGAAAGCCTGCGTAGGAAACTTCCTGCATATCCTTGCAGCGGCGCACTGCCCAAATCGCCGTTTACGCTTATACTAGCGGCCTTAATGCCCGGGCCGAGAGGACCGCGCCAGTATCGAATCCAAGGAGTTTTTCTATGCGCTGGAGCCCTTCGCTCACTCAGCTAAGTGTATGTGCCAGCCTGTTGCTGGCGCCGTTCGCCACCCAGGCGGCCACCGAAGAAGACCCTTGGGAAAGCGTCAACCGGCCGATTTTCCAGTTCAACGACTTCGTTGACACCTACGCGCTGAAGCCATTGGCCCAGGGTTATGAGTTCATCACCCCGCAGTTCGTCGAAGACGGCATTCACAACATGTTCCGCAACGTCGGTGACGTGACCAACCTGGCGAACAACATCCTCCAGGCCAAACCGGCTGCGGCGGGCGTTGATACCGCCCGACTGATTTTCAACACCACCTTCGGTCTGCTCGGCTTCTTTGATGTCGGCACCAAGATGGGCTTGAACCGCAGCGACGAAGACTTCGGTCAGACCCTCGGTTACTGGGGCGTGGGCAGCGGCCCGTACGTGATGCTGCCGCTGATGGGGCCGAGCACCCTGCGTGACGCACCGTCCAAATACGTCGACAGCTTCACCGGCATGTACCGCTACATCGACCACGTGCCGACGCGTAACTCGATCTTCGGCCTGAACATCGTCGACACCCGCGCCAGCCTGCTGTCGAGCGAGAAGCTGATCAGCGGCGATAAATACACCTTCATCCGCAACGCTTACCTGCAGAACCGCGAGTTCAAGGTGAAGGACGGTCAGGTTGAAGACGATTTCTGATTTTGACCGGTGATGAAAAAGGCGGCCCTCGGGTCGCCTTTTTTGTCCGCGCCAGAGCGTCGCCTGCGACTGCCACTACCTTCCATCGGGTTACCGTTGGAGCGGTTCTTATAACTCCCGGTGATTTGACAAACAAAGTCGTCAAGCGACAATCGGCGCATGCTTGAAACGCTCTGCGGATGGGAGTACCGTCTGCGCCTTAGAAGGGCACCTCTGTTTAAAACCGCGCGCCAGGCGAATGCTTGAAAGCGCTGCAACAGAGAGGCTAGAAAGCGAATCCAGTAGTCTGCGCAGGGCCGTTGCCCCGCTCACTACGCCAACCTAATTCTGGCGCCGTTTGCCCACATGCCAAAAACCAGTGCCACGCTGCTGATAATCGATGATGACGAGGTAGTGCGCGCGAGCCTCGCGGCCTATCTGGAAGACAGTGGTTTCAGCGTCCTGCAGGCCGGCAACGGTCAACAGGGTCTTCAGGTATTCGAGCAAGACGAGCCCGATCTGGTCATCTGCGATCTGCGCATGCCGCAGATGGGCGGTCTCGAACTGATCCGTCAGGTTACCGAGCGCTCACCGGAGACGCCGGTGATCGTGGTCTCGGGTGCCGGGGTAATGAACGACGCAGTCGAGGCCCTGCGCCTGGGTGCGGCGGATTACCTGATCAAGCCTCTCGAAGATCTGGCTGTGCTCGAGCACTCCGTGCGCCGGGCCCTGGATCGTGCGCGGCTGCTGCTGGAAAACCAGCGCTACAGCGAGAAGCTGGAAAAGGCCAATCGCGAGCTTGAAGCCAGCCTGAACCTGCTCCAGGAAGACCAGAACGCCGGTCGCCAGGTGCAGATGAACATGCTGCCGGAAAGCCCGTGGAGCATCGACGAATTCAACTTTGCCCACCAGATCATCCCGTCGCTGTACCTGTCGGGTGATTTTGTCGACTATTTCCGCGTTGACGAGCGCCGGGTCGCGTTTTATCTGGCGGATGTTTCCGGGCATGGTGCGTCATCAGCCTTCGTCACCGTGCTGTTGAAGTTCATGACCACGCGTCTGCTCTTCGAATCGAAACGCAGCGGTACCTTGCCGGAGTTCAAACCTTCGGAAGTGCTCGGTCATATCAACCGGGGGCTGATCAGTTGTAAGCTGGGTAAACACGTCACAATGGTCGGTGGAGTCATCGACGAGGAGACCGGTTTGTTGACCTATAGCATCGGCGGCCATCTGCCTTTGCCTGTGTTGTACACGCCTGACAGTGTTCGTTATCTCGAAGGCCGTGGTCTGCCGGTGGGGCTTTTCAACGAAGCCACCTACGAAGACCACGTGCTTGAGCTGCCGCCGACGTTCAGCCTGACGCTGATGTCTGATGGCATTCTGGACCTTTTGCCGGAAGCAACGCTCAAAGAAAAAGAGGCTGCTTTGCCCGAACGGGTGAAGTCAGCGGGCGGCAGCCTGGATGGTCTGCGGCAAGTGTTTGGTTTGGCCACGCTAGGGGAGATGCCGGATGATATCGCCCTGTTGGTGTTGAGCAGGAATCTTTAATGAGTACCGGTAGAATCCAGTTCGCCGAGCAGGACGGCACCTTTGTCCTGAAGTTCGTCGGTGAAGTTCGCCTGACCCTGTGTTCGGCGTTGGATGCGACTATTGAGAAAATCTTCACCGCGCTGAATTTCAACGCGATCGTGATCGATTTGACCGAAACCCGCAGCATCGACAGCACCACCCTGGGCCTGCTGGCCAAACTGTCGATCCTGTCGCGGCAGAAGGTCGGCCTGTTGCCGACGGTTGTCACCACCCACGAAGACATTACTCGGCTTTTGCAGTCGATGGGCTTCGAGCAGGTGTTCAACATCGTCAACCACCCGGTGCCGTGCCCGGAGTGCCTGGACGACCTGCCGGATCAGGACCAGTCCGAAGAAGTGGTGCGAATCAAGGTGCTGGAAGCGCACAAGATTCTCATGGGCCTGAACGATTCCAATCGTGAAGCGTTTCATGATCTGGTCAATGCCCTGGAAAGACACTGACCTCATGAATTGATGGTGTCTGGGCTGGCCTCATCGCGGGCAAGCCCGCTCCCACAATGATCGCGTGAAACCTCAAACTTAGGTTCTCCACATACCCTGTGGGAGCGGGCTTGCCCGCGATGGCGTCGGGTCGGTCGATACATTTATCAGTGCAGGCAAATGAAAAAGGGCGAACCCTCACAGGTTCGCCCTTTTTGCGTTCTACAGACTCAAATCACAGCTTGGCCTGCAGCAATGCTTCCAGTTTTTCCTGGTCGCGGGCGAACTGACGGATGCCTTCAGCCAGTTTCTCGGTGGCCATCGCGTCTTCGTTGGACAACCAGCGGAATTGCGCTTCGTTGAGGCTCAGGCGTGCTTCACCGGCATTGCCCGGCGCCAGTTTGCGTTCCAGCTTGCCGGTATCGGCGGCCAGCTTCTCCAGCAGTTCCGGGCTGATGGTCAGGCGATCGCAGCCAGCCAGTTGCTCGATCTGGTTGATGTTACGGAAGCTCGCGCCCATGACCACGGTCTTGTAGTCGTTGGCCTTGTAGTAGTTGTAGATGCGCGTCACCGACTGCACGCCCGGATCATCAGCGCCGGTGTAGTCGTTGCCGTTGGCCTTCTTGTACCAGTCGTAGATACGGCCCACGAACGGCGAAATCAGGAACACCCCGGCGTCGGCGCAGGCGGCGGCCTGGGCGAAAGAGAACAGCAGGGTCAGGTTGGTCTGGATGCCTTCCTTCTCGAGGATCTCGGCGGCACGGATGCCTTCCCAGGTCGAGGCGATCTTGATCAGCACGCGGTCGCGGCCGACGCCGGCCTTGTCGTACAGCTCGATCAGGCGATGCGCGCGCTTGAGGATCGCATCCTGGTCGAAGGACAGGCGCGCATCCACTTCGGTGGAGATGCGGCCCGGAACCACGTTGAGAATTTCTTTGCCCACTGCGACGCCGAAACGGTCGCTGGCCAGGCCGACATCGCCCTTGCAGTCGCGAACGCAATCGTTCAGCAGTTCGGCGTAACCGTGAATGGCCGAAGCCTTGAGCAGCAGGGAAGGGTTGGTGGTGGCGTCGACCGGTTTGACTCGGGCGATCGCTTCGAAGTCGCCGGTGTCGGCAACCACGGTGGTGAACTGTTTGAGTTGTTCCAGCTTGGAAGTCATGGGCGTGCTCTATCCTATGGGTCTGAAGACATTACCCGAGCGCTGACGGGCACTCAAGGGTGCATTCGTGGATCGATGGCCCCTGCGGCAACAACCTGAAAACGATTGTTTGAAAGGCGGGGCGCGGTGTCGCTGAATACGATGCCAAAACAGCCCACAGGTTCAAAGCAACCGACCTGTGAACAGGCCGGTCGCCCAACGCCTACTCAGCGTTCAACACACCTTCCACGGACAACCGCGCCGGTTTTGGCTGGCCGTCAGAGGTCAGAAAGCCGAAGTTCTTCTCGCGATCGTTGCTGCCGGAATCACTGTTCCGCCATTCATAGATAGAGGTCAGGGGAATATTGAGGCGTTTAACGTCGGTAATAAACGCATTGATCTTGGTTGCTTGCCCCTCAGGACCGCCGTTGGAGGCGAGGGCCGACACCCCCCATTCACTGATGACCCCCGGCAGATTGAAGTTCTGCTGGATGAAGGTCTGCGCGTTGCTGATCTGCGTGGCGGTCATGCCGTAAGGGTGGTAGGACACGGCGTTCAAGCATTTGGGGTACTCGCTGACGATACTTTTCAGCGCCACCGTCGACGCCGAGCCCGCGCTTGGCGGCCGGGCGAAGCCGAAACCGACCCGTGGTGTCGTCTGTGGCTGAGCTTCGAAGGCCTTGCACATGCCGGCCATGAACGGCACGAACGTTGTGTCGAAATTGCGCGTCGGCCAATAGGTTTCCAGGTCCGGCTCGTTCCAGATTTCGATCGCCACCAATTGCGAGCTCCAGGATTTTTCCAGCCCGGTCACAGTGTTGGCGAACTTACCGCCGGCGGCGTTCAGTTCCTCGGGCGAAGTGGCCGGCAGTGCCTTGATCGCGCGCACCGTCAGCAGCACCGGCAGGCCGGCGGAAGCGGCGGCGGCGAAGGCGTCACTGACCTGTTTCTGATACGTCTTGGCGGTGAGGCTGTCGCTCCACACACCGAAGCGCACAAAGCTGAAGCCTGCTGCCTTGATCTGCGCGGCATCGGCGGCGGTAAAGCTCTGGATTTTCACCTGCACGCCGATGGTTTTCGCCGGAAGGTTGGGGAACAGCTCACTGGCGTGAACCTGGCTGGCGGCACCGAGCGCCATCAGGGCGAGGGCGGCGAGTTTATTGCGCTGTGCTGTTTTCATGTCTGCTCTCCTGAAGAGAATGACAACTACGAATATTTATCCCGTTACTCAATTTCCGATAACGGTGATGGCACTAAGTGCGCGAATGTTATTTTTTGTCAGGAAAACAGCAACTGAAAATCACAGTTATTTTTAGTCCGCTAATTGTGGTTGGGGCGGCTTAAAACGCTGTGGTACTTAATGTTCCTGTACTAACAGGGCGAAGCTATTTCTGAGTGCAGGAAAGTCGAGAGGGTTCATTAACTTTCACGGCATGTTGGCTGTTTGATATTACACAGGAAAGCAAGACTTGTTCAAAAAGATCCTCGTTGTCTGCGTGGGCAATATATGCCGAAGTCCGACGGCTGAACTGCTGCTGCGCAACGCGCTGGGCCAGTCCGCCATCACCGTTTCCTCAGCCGGCCTGTCCGCCCGCGTGGGCGAGGGCGTGGAAGCCTCGGCGCGGCAGGTTCTCGAAGAACACGGGCATTGCGCCGAGGCCTTCAAGGCGCGGCAACTGACTTCGGACATCGTCAATGACTCGGACCTGATCCTGGTCATGGAAAAAGCCCACGTCAATCAAGTGCTGAAGATTGCCTCGCACGCCCGAGGCAAAGTGTTTCTGCTCGGCAAGTGGCAGAGCGAGCGCGAAATACATGATCCGTATCGTCAAGGCAAAGCCGCGTTTATTCATGCCCATGCATTGATTGAAGATGCTGTTAGTTCATGGGCGAAGCGCCTCGGGCATTGATGAATCTTCTTCAGAACAGTAAATGGTAAGAACAGACTTATGCAGTTACCGTCCGTAATCGGCACCCGCGACAAAGATCAAGACAGTATTGATCTGCTCGGCATCTTCGGCAGCCTGATCGACCAGAAGTGGCTGATCGGCGCGCTGACGGGCGCCTTCATGGTCACCGGCGTCGCCTATGCGGTTCTGGCGACGCCGGTGTACCTGGCGAACGCGCTGGTGCAGGTCGAACCGAAAAAGAACGACATGCTCGGTTTCTCCGACCTCAACAGCATGCTCGGCGGCCAATCGCCGTCGGTGACCGAAATCGGCATCATCAAATCCCGCGCGGTGATCGGCAAAACCGTTGACGACCTGCGCCTGGATATCGACGTCACCCCCAACACGTTCCCGTTGATCGGTGGCTTTCTTTCGCGGCGTTATCGCGGAGACAGCGAGACCAGCGTCGCGCCGCCGCGTTTCGGTTTGAACAGTTATGCCTGGGGCGGCGAACGTCTGGAATTCAATCGGCTGCAATTGCCGAAAGACCTGCTCGGCAAGAAACTTACCCTGATCGCCGGCGAGCAGCAGCGCTTTGAGCTGTTCGATGAAAACGACAATCTGCTCGCCGAAGGCGTGGCCGGCGAAGCGTTTGCCAATGACGGTGTAGAAGGGCAGATCGCGCACCTGATGGCCAACCCCGGCACGCGCTTTCAGGTGGTGCGCAATCCTCGGATTGTGACCATTCAGGGCTATCAGGACGCGCTGGATATCTCCGAACAAGGCAAGGAGTCGGGGATCATTCGTCTGGCGCTGGCCAGCTCCGACGCGGCCGAGGCGGTGAAGATCCTCAACAAGATCGCCTCGCTCTACGTCGAGCAAAACGTACGCCGCACTTCGGCGGAGGCCGCGCAGAGCCTGGCGTTTCTGCAGAGCCAGTTGCCCCAGGTCAAGCGTGATCTGGCCAAGGCCAGCGACGCTTTGAATGCCTACCAGACCCACGGCAAGACGGTGAACATTTCGCTGGAAACCCAGTCGGTGCTGGGCCAGTCGGTGGCGCTGGAAACGCGCATCTCCGAGCTGAAAATGCAGCAGGCCGAGCTCGATCGCAAGTTCACCAAACAGCACCCGGCCTATCGCGCCTTGATGACGCAGATCGGCGAATTGACCCAGCAGCAGAAATCCCTCGAAGGCAAGGTTCAGGACCTGCCGGCCACCCAGCAGGAATTGCTCAACCTGACCCGCGACGTCGAGGTGGCGTCGCAGATCTACACGCAGTTGCTGAACAAATCCCAAGAACTGGACATCGTCCGCGCCGGGGCCGTCGGCAACGTGCGCTTGATCGACACTGCCGATGTCGACCTGACCAATCCGATCAAACCGAAGAAACCACTGATCGTGCTGATCGCGACATTGCTCGGCGCGTTTGTCGGCGTGGCGCTGGTGCTGCTGCGCAAATCCCTCAGCCGTGGCCTTGAAGGCCCGGAAGGCATCGAGCAGTTGGGCCTGCCGGTTTACGCGTCGATTCCCTACAGCGCCTTGCAGGAAGAAGAGGACAACAAAAAGGGCCGCGCCCGCGATGGCGTCGACAAGCCGGCGTATCTGCTGGCGCTGCGCAATCCGACCGATCTGTCGATCGAATCGATCCGCAGCCTGCGCACCTGCCTGCACTTTGCCGGGCTCGATTCGACCAACAACCGCATCATGATTTCCGGGCCGAGCCCGCAGGTCGGCAAGACCTTCGTCTCGTCCAACCTTGCGGCGGTCATGGCCCTGAGCGGCCAGCGCGTGGTGCTGATCGATGCCGACATGCGCAAAGGGCACCTGCACAAAACCCTCAACACGCCGATCAGCAATGGTTTGTCCGACCTGCTGGTCAAGCGCTGCACCCTTGAGCAGGCGATCAACAAAGTCGAAGTCGACAACCTGCATTTCATCAGCCGGGGGCAGGTGCCGCCCAATCCTTCCGAGCTGCTGATGCACGCCAATTTCCGCGAACTGCTGGCGCAACTGAGCGAGCGCTACGACCTGGTGATCATCGACACGCCGCCACTGCTGGCAGTGACTGATGCCGCCATCGTCGGTCGCGAGGCCGGCATCAGCCTGATCGTCACCCGCTTCGGGGTGAACCCGGCCAAAGAGATCGAACTGACCATTCGCCGCTTCGCCCAGAACGGCATCGAGTTGAAAGGCGCGGTGTTCAACGGCGTCGAGAAACGTGCGGCCAGCTATTACGGCGGCACCGGCTATTACAACTACGAATACGCGTCCGACAAATCCTGATGGTTGCCGATTGTTCTTTCCTGTTTGAAGTGGGTGAGTTGTGAAAAAAATACTGCACGTGGCAGAGACGATCAAAGGTGGCGTGGCGACGGTGATCCGCACGATCTCGACATCCCCAGAAGACGACGCAGCGAATTATCAACTGGTCTATCTGGTGCCCGAGGATCAGGCCAAGGAGCTGCACGGCATCGCCCCGCAGCAGGTGCGCACCTTTCCACGTAGTGGCCGCAACGTGCCGTCGCTGCTGCGTTTCGCCTGGCGTCTGAGCCAGGTGCTGCTCAAGGAAAAACCCGACGTCGTGCATTTGCACAGCACCTTTTCCGGGGTGATCGGCCGTGTGGTGTGTGTGCTGTTGCGACCATGGCGCAAGCCGAAAATCGTCTACTGCCCGCATGCGTTTTCGTTCCTGATGGAAAGCTCGCCGACCAAGCAGAAGGTCTACGCGTGGATCGAGCGGGTGTTGCAGAAAGTCACCGACGTAATCATTTGCGTCAGCCAGTACGAGCTGGATAAAGCCGCGCGTTTCGGCATCGAGCGCAAGCGCATGAAGCTCATCTACAACGGCATTCATCACAAGGATGACGCGCCAAAAACCGCCGGCGCCGAGCCGATTCATCTGCTGTTCGTCGGGCGCCTGGATTACCAGAAAGGTTTCGACGTGCTGCTCAAGGCCTACGCCAAGGTCAACCGCAACGACCTGAAACTCACCGTGGTTGGCAGTGCGGTCAACGAAGATTCGGTCGAGTGCCCACCGATGGATTCGGTCGAGTACCTGCCGTGGGTGACCCCGAGTGAAGTGCAGGCGCTGTATCAGAAAGCCGATGCGCTGATCGTACCGAGTCGCTGGGAAGGCTTTGCCATGGTGCCGCTGGAAGGCATGGCCATGGGGCTGCCGGTGATCGCCAGCAACTGCACTTCACTGCCGGAACTGGTCACCAATGAAGTGTCCGGCTACGTCTTCCCCTCCGGCGATCACCAGGCGCTGGCCGACGTTTTGACGATCATCCAGAAGCCGCGACTGCTCGACCTCGGCAACGAAGGCCGGAGCATTGTCCGCGAACGTTTCAGCGCCGCGTTGATGATCCGCCAGACCTACGACCTGTATCACGCTCCCACTTATTAAGTAGAACTCAAGCTTATGAACGTAACGATTTTGCATGGCTACAGTGCGTCCAACTCCGGTGACGGTCTGCTCGTCGATCTGGCCATTGCTCTGGTGCAGCGTAACTTCGGTGACGACACCGCGATCAGTGTCGTGGCGTCCGACCCTGAGTCGTTCAACTATCTGCCGCACCCGCGTTTCGATGCGCCGGTGATGGCGGCCAAGGGTCTGGGGCGGGTCAAGCAAGCGGTGTTTCTCAATCAGTCCTACGCCGGGCTCGCCGATCTGTTGAAGAAAACCGATCTGATCGTCGGTGTCGGCGGCGGTTACATGCGTTCGAAAAGCGCCTTCGAGCACATCAAGCTGAAGCTCGGCCATGCCAAGCAATTGGAAACCGCGATCCTCAGCAAGGTGCCTTCGGTGTACCTGCCGCAGAGCATCGGCCCATTCCACGGCGAGAGCAGCAAGATCGTCGAACACTACGCCAGCGCCGATGCGGTGTTCGTGCGTGACAACCGTTCCTCGGCGATTTTTGACGCTTGCGAAAACGTCTACCGCGCGCCGGATCTGGCCGTGCAGTCGCTGGCGAGCAAGATTCTTCAGCAACCGAAATTCACCCGCTGCGCCGCCTCGCCGGCGACCGTCTGCGTGGTGCTGCGCAAGCCACCGGAGTGGAGCAAAGAGAAGAAGGTCGCTTACGTGGCCAATCTGAAACTGCTGCTGCAGCGCCTGAAGAACAAAAGCAAAGTGGTCTGCGCCGTGCAAAGCGCGGTGCGCGGCAACGATGACGGCGCGTTCTACCGTGAGCTGGGCATCAACGAAGACCTGCTGTCGCTGAAGGCAACCATCGCCAAATACCAACCGGACCTGGTGATCTCGGTGCGTCTGCACGGCGCCATCGAATCGCTGCTCTCCGGCGTGCCGGCGTACCACATCAGCTACGAGCGCAAAGGCTTTGGCGCCTATCAGGACATGGGCGTCGAGGACTGGGTGATCAACGGCGGCGACATCGACGTCGACACCATCATCAACACCGTTTACGCGCCCAATGCCTTGGCGGATTTCGGCAAGCGCCTGACTGACACCTGCCGCGAAATCGAAGCGAAAACCGTGGCCATGGACGAAATTATCAAGGGTGTCGTTCGATGATATTTCGGCTGTTGCTTCGCGGCGGAGCCTTGGGCGCGAAGTTCTTGCTGGTGTTGGCCATCACCCATTACCTCGGTTACGAGGCGCTGGGTTTTTACGGTGTGGTGGTCGCGGCTTCGCTGATCGCTTCGAAGTTCTACAGCGTCGGCTTCAGTTCCGAGATCAACCGTTTGATCAGCGTCGGCGGCAGCTCGCGGCGGGTGGTCGACAAGGTTCTGCTGCTGTATCTGGCGGTCGGGCTGTTGTTGTCGGTACTGACGGTGCTGGTCTATTCGCTGTTCCAGTCGGTGGAAGCGACCGCCACGCTGATCCTGTGCGTGACCCTGGTGCTGCTCACCGAGCACCTGTCGTTCGAAATCAATTCCTTCGTGTTTTCTGCGCAGAAAGCCACCGCCGGCGCCTTGCTGTTCTTCATCAAGACCGGCCTGTGGGCGGTGTTGGCGGTGGGCGGCATGGTGCTCGGCTGGGTCGCGGGCATCGCCAGTGTGTTGTGGCTGTGGGTCGCCGCCAACGTGCTGGTGATCATTGCGGGTTACCTGATCGTGGTGAACGTGCACAAGGGCCGCGAAGCAGCGACGCTGGACACCGCGACGGTGTGGAAGGCCGGGTTGCCGTTCTATCTCGGCACCGGTCTGATCGCGCTGAGTCAGTACGCCGAGCGCTTTCTGATCATCGACCTGGAGCCCTACGCCAGCCTCGGTAAATATGTGTACGCGTGGTCGGCGGCCAACACTTTGCAGGCGTTGTCGTATGCGGTGGTGGCGGTGGTCGGCATTCCGGTGTTGGCCAAGCGTTTCCAGGCCGATCAACAGGCGTTCACGGTCAGGCAACTGTTCGTCAACAAATGGGTGATGCGCTCGCTAGCGGTCTCCGCCGTTGTGGCCGTGGCGATCTATGTGTTTTTCAATGTGCTGCTCGATTACGTCGCCGCCAGCGTGCCGCGTCCGGATAACGCGCTCCTCGCGGTGCTGATTTTTTCCTTCGCCTTGCGGGCGATTGGCGACATCGTCTGGGGCGGTTTGATTGCTTCGAAAAACAGCCGGGTGTCGCTGGCCAGCGCGGCGCTTTGCCTGCTGATTTCGGTGCCGGTCAGCTATGTGCTGATCAAACACTATTCGATCTATGGCGCGGCGTGGGGCAATGTTTTCGCCATCGTCGTGCAGCTCAGTGTGATTGCAGTGTTGACCCGTGTCACCGGCGCGAAGAAGGCTGCGCTGTCATGGGCCTGAAACTGCCGCGCATCGAGTTTCGCGGGCGCACATTCGATTCGTCGATTTCCTTTCTGATCCTGTTCACCGGACTGTTTCTGTCAGTGGCGATGCCGTTGCTAGTGCCGCGTGATCCGGGGCCGGATGCGATGACGTTGTGGTCGTCATATGCGCGTGCCGACAACTGCAATTTCTGGAACCCGTTCTCGCCGGATCGCTCCTCCTACGAGTGTTCGGCGTTCCTGCTGCGGCCTACCGGGATCAACCTGACCAATGCCTGGGCCTACGGCATGTTCTGCAATTTCTTCCTCACCGCAATTCCGGTGGTGGTGTTTCGGCGCATGCCGTTGACCATTTTCGGCACCCTGTGCCTGTGGGGCATCGTGCGCTCGTTTTTCCTCGAGAACCTGACCAAGGAAATCATCGTGTCGGTGGCGGTGTTGAGCATTCTGCTCAGCGCATTGACGCGCAAATATCGCGGCGGTTTTTTCCTCTCGGCGGTGATTTACGGCGTGCTGATCCGGCCGTACTGGATTCTGTTTTCGCTGTCGTGGGTCGGCGTCTGCGTGATGAAAAAGTACGTCTCGCGCTTCACCTTCTTTCTGATGCTGTTTCTGTTTTATCTGGCGGTGGCCATGGCCATTCAGCTGGCGCTGGGCTTTCCGGTGTCATCGATCCGCGCGAGCAACAACGAGCTGCGCACGGCGGGCGAGGAAGGCTCGAAGTCGCTGATCGTCTCGTGGCTCAGCGGCAGTGACTTCGTCTCCCAGGCACTGGATTCGATGATCATTTTCTTCCGCCTGTCGTTCCCGGTTGAGCTGATTCTGCTGTCCGGGCCGGGGCAGGTGATCTTCGTTGCGCTGATGATCATGACCGCGCTGCTGCTGTTCAAGGTCATCACTTCGACCGACTACAAGGGCGCGCCGATCCAGACCAAACCCAAGGAACTGATCGCGATTCCGCTGGCGTTTCTGTTGGTGCAAGGCTTGTTCGAGCCGGACTTCGGCTCCTTTGCCCGACACTTCTCGATGGTCGTGCCGGTGTTGTTCGTCGGCCTGGGCTTGATGCTGCGCGCGAACAAACCGGTGCAGATCGAATCAAGAATTCTCACTTAAGGCAGGTGCTCTATGTCGAGCAAGAAAAAATCCCTGGAGATCGAAACCCTGCGCGGCCTGGCGTGCCTGCTGCTGGTGCTCTATCACGTCATCGGCCCGCTGGGCGGCGGCTTGAAGATCGACATCGGCTCGCCGTTCCGGGTCATCGCCGACTCGATGGTGTACGTGCGCATGCCGCTGTTCACGTTTATCTCCGGCTACATCTATTCGATCTACAAGATTCGCGGCAATGACTTTTCCGCCTTCTTCGCTGGCAAGGTGCGGCGGCTGATCGTGCCGCTGTTCTGCGTCGGCGTGCCGTTCTCGGTGCTGCAAGCGGTGGGTCCGGGGGTGAACAAGGACGTCGGCGTGATCGACGCGTTGTTGTCGTTCTGGGTACCGATCAACCACTTCTGGTTCCTGCAGGCGGTGTTCAGCATTTTCATCTTCGTCGGCTTGCTGGAATGGCGTGGCCTGCTGCGTTCAGCAACGCGGCTGAATGGCTTGTTTGCGTTTGCTGCGGTGTTGTTCCTGCTGCCGCCGTTGCCGCTGGATGCGTTCGGTATCAACGGTGCAATTTACCTGCTGCCGTTTTTTGTTGCAGGGATGATCGGTCAGGAAAATGTCGATGTTTTGAAGCAGCGTTTCAAAGTGATCGGGCCGTTATTGTTTGTGCTGATCTCGCTGACGTTGCTGTACGTCGCGGCGATTGATCGTGAGCTGATTGTCTATCGCCGCAGCCTGATCGGTTTGACGGTGGGTTGCGTGTCTTGCATTGCGTTGCTGTCGAGTGACATGCGCTCGAAAGCGCTGACCTGGCTCGGCGGGTATTCCTATGCGATTTTCCTTTTTCATGTGCTGTTCGCAGCGACCTCGCGGTTTGTCCTCGGGCGCCTGGGCGTAAAGGATGAGAGTTTGCTGGTGCTTGGTGGTCTGAGTTGCGGATTGCTCGGGCCGGTGCTGTTGGCGATGGTGTTCAGCCGGTTCAATTTCACCTCGGTGCTGTTCCTTGGCGAGCGGGCGGCGAAGAAGAAAGCGCCGGTGATTGTCGCTCCGGTGGTGCAGACGCAGAACAGCTGAAAGCTTCGCGAGCAGGCTCGCTCCCACAGAGGTTGTGTGAATTGCACAAGGTCTTTTGTGGGAGCGAGCCTGCTCGCGAAGGGGCCATCCCGGACAAAGGAAAATATTCAATGATGCCAGTAGACGCCCCTCAACCAGTCGCCACCTCGGCCATCACGATAGAAGATGCCCGCCAGCGCTTTGCGCAGTGGCGCGACGGCAAGGCCGGCAAGGTGCTGGCGGTTTCGGTGATCGGCGACAGCTACACCGCCGGGCAGGATTTCTACCTGAACAAACTGGTGCAGCGAGTGGCCGCCGAGGTGGGTTTTGCCGGCCCCGGTTACGTCGGTTTCAACCACGGCGCGGCGCTGGGCGGCACGCATTTCAAATACACCCGCAGCAGCGACAAATACTTCGGCGGCGGCTGGAAGGTTTCCGACCTGGGCCAGGCCAGCCCGGACAGTCGCACGATCAGCGGCAAGCCGGGTGCCTGGTTGCAAGTCGATGCCAGCCCTTCGCCGCGCATCGATACCACGGTCACTCAGGCGAAACTGTTGTATCTGGGCAATGGCGAGTCCGATGAGTTGCGCTATCGCTGGTCGCCCGCCCAAGACTGGCAACCGTTGAAACTCGCAGGCTCAGGTGTTCAGGAAGTCGCGCTAGCGGGCGCTCCATCAGCCGCAGACTGGTCATTCAGACTGGAAGTGGTGAAGGGCGCGCCGACACTGTTCGGCCTGTGGCTGGGTAACCATCAGCAGGGCGTGCGAGTGTCGAAACTGGCGGCCTCCGGCGCGGCATCGGCGGATTTCTATCACGCCGATCCGCAGTGGCAGACGCAATGGAAAGCTGTGGTGTCGAAGATTCCGGCCGACGTGTACCTGATCATGCTCGGCGGCAACGATCAGGGCTTCGGCGTCAAACCTGCGCAGTACCTGCAGAACGTTCAGGGCCTGGTGAGCATGCTGCGCGAGATCCAGCCAGCGGCGAGCATCAACCTGATCATGCGTCAGGACACTACGCGCTCCAGCGCTTACCCGTTGTCGGCCTATGCGCAGGTGCTCGAGCCGTGGGCGCGTGAGCAGCAGCTCGGTTTCGCCAACCTGCAATGCGCATTCGGCCCCGACGTCAAACGCTACGCCAGCGCGATGATCGGCCCGGACAGGATTCATCCGTTGCCGGCCACGGGCGGGAAGGTGATTGCCGATTATTTTTATGTCTGGATAACTGGTACGAGTACCGGTTGCGACGACTCGCCACCATGATCGTTCCCACGCTCCGCGTGGGAATGCCGCCCGGGACGCTCCGCGTCCCTCCGCAGCGTGACGCAGAGCGTCACCGGATGCATTCCCACGCGGAGCGTGGGAACGATCAATGCTGACTGTGCTGGCGCTTTCGGGAGCAGGCTCGCTCCCACAATGGATCGGCGTGACGCCCGGGTGATCAGGCGTCGTGCTTGAAGGCGTCGATGAGCCCCAGCAGTTCGTCAAGCTTGCGCGGCATCAACCGCGCATCACAACGGGTTTCAACATTAATGATGATCGCCGGGTCGTTGCAGCAGATGCGCACGCGAAAGCGCCAGTCGCTGAAGATCACTTTCAGGCCATCGCGGTCATCCATTTCCAGCGCCTGTTCGCCATACAACGCCTTCAGATGCGCGAGTAGCGGATAGGGATCACGCAGCGGCCGGCGAATATCGCCGGACGCAGGAAACACGCCGATCCGCTCCACCAGCAGAATCGTGCCCAGCCAGGTTTCGTTGGCGCTGGGCAGCGGTTGATGGCGCGACAACCAGCTCATCACCCCGAGGTTGCCCACCTCACGTTCAATCTCTGTCGAATGTTGTGCAATGTTCATGGTTGCCTGCCTGTGGGGAGAGAAAAGCCGTCTCAGCGGCCCTTGAGGTACACGTTGTCGTAGCAGAAATTGGTCGCCTGCAAGTAACCCTCGGCATCGCCGCAATCGAAGCGCAGGCCTTTGAATTTGTAGGCCAGCACGCAGCCGTTCTGCGCCTGTTTCATCAGTGCGTCGGTGATCTGGATTTCGCCGCCCTTGCCCGGTTCAGTGTCGGCAATCAGGTCGAAGATGTCCGGGGTGAGGATGTAGCGCCCGATGATCGCCAGGTTCGACGGCGCGTCCTGCGGCGCCGGTTTTTCCACCATGTTGTTGACCCGGTAGATGCCCTCGGAAATCAGCTCACCGGCAATCACGCCGTACTTGTGAGTCTGGTCGGCCGGGACTTCCTGAATGGCGACGATCGAGCAGCGAAACTTCTTGTACAGCTGGATCATCTGCGACAGCACGCCGTCGCCTTCGAGGTTCAGGCACAGGTCGTCGGCCAGCACCACGGCAAACGGCTCGTCGCCGATCAATGGGCGGCCGCTGAGAATGGCGTGGCCCAGGCCTTTCATTTCCACCTGACGGGTGTAGGAGAAGGTGCAGGTGTCGATCAGCTCGCGGGTGCCGGCGAGGAATTTCTCTTTCTCGGTGCCACGAATCTGGTGCTCGAGTTCGTAGCTGATGTCGAAGTGGTCTTCCAGCGCGCGCTTGCCCCGGCCGGTGACGATGGCCATGTGTTGCAGGCCGGCGTCCCGTGCTTCTTCAACGGCGTATTCGATCAACGGCTTGTTGACGATCGGCAGCATCTCTTTCGGCATGGCTTTGGTCGCCGGCAAGAAACGCGTGCCGTAGCCGGCAGCGGGGAACAAACATTTACGAATCATAAAAGTATCCTGGACAGTCATGGAACACAGGCGACGGTTGCGCACCAGAAAGTGGCGGCAAGTTTCAATGATTATTGAAGGCTTACTTTAATACCCGAGTCAGGTTGTTGCTGGCAATTAGTTGCGCTGTTAAAAAGCGCTAATGTTATGAGATGTCGACTACTTGGTTGTTAGTTATTTTTAGTCGGTATCTGTCGATAGTGATAAGTGTCCAGGGAGTGCTAATAAGTACCCGTCAAACAGTTTGACCGGCAAAAATAATTATTGCCAGTGGTTGAACTAAATTTGTTTGAGGTTGTTGTCGCCCTGTTTGTGTGAATTGCTCCGCATCTCCACCAGGCATGGCTTGACACGCTACCGGGTATTTATTCAATAACGGACCGCGCTATGAAGATTCTGGTAACGGGTGGTGCCGGCTATATCGGCTCGCATACCACACTTGCATTGCTTGAAGCAGGTTATGAAGTTGTCGTTCTGGATAATCTTTGTAACAGCAGCGACGCAGCACTTCACGCCGTTGAGGCCATTTGCGGCAAAAGTGCATGGATGATTCGCGGCGACGTCTGCGATCGCGCGTTGCTGGATCGTATTTTCCGCGAGCATCAGATCGACGCCGTGCTGCATTTCGCCGGGCTGAAAGCCGTGGGCGAAAGTGTGCGTAAACCGCTCGAATACTACGAAACCAACGTCGGCGGCAGCATCACCCTGTGTCAGGCGATGGCAGCGGCGGGGGTGTTCCGGCTGGTGTTCAGTTCCTCGGCGACGGTGTACGGCGAGCCCGAGGAAATGCCGATTCGCGAGGATTTTCCGACGGGCAATCCGACCAATCCCTACGGCCAGTCCAAGCTGATCGTCGAGAACGTGCTGCGCGACCTGAGCCTCGCCGAGCCGCGCTGGAGTATCGCGCTGCTGCGCTATTTCAATCCGATCGGCGCCCACGCCAGCGGGCACATGGGCGAAGACCCCAACGGCATCCCGAACAACCTGGTGCCGTATATCAGCCAGGTCGCGGTCGGCAGTCTGCGCGAACTGTCGATCTTCGGTAACGATTACCCGACCGCCGATGGCACCGGCGTGCGCGATTACATCCATGTCGTCGATCTGGCGGATGGGCATTTGAAAGCGTTGCAGTCGATCAGCGAGCGCACCGGCATTCACACCTGGAACCTCGGCACCGGCGATGGCTACAGCGTGCTGCAAGTGCTGCATGCCTTCGAACAGGCCTGCGGGCGGCCGGTGCCGTACCGGATGATGCCGCGCCGCGCCGGTGATATCGCCGAGAGTTTTGCCGATGCTTCGAAAGCGGCGAAAGAGCTCGGCTGGAAAGCCACGCGCAACTTGCAGGACATGGTTGCCGACACTTGGCGCTGGCAGTCGAATCATCCCAATGGTTATTCAGGGTGATGGCCATTTAGTCCGATGTTAGTTTCAGTCAGGTTGTTAGATAACGTCGGGAAATTACACTGGCAATGCCTTTTGCAAGTCCGTAGATATAAACCTGCCGTTCGACTTTAGCAGTTGCACAGGACTGTGAAAGAACAACGGATCTTGTTCGCGCTCTTTGCGGACTTGAAAGCTACCAGCTCTGACACAGATCTGTTTTTTAACAGTTCGAATGTTAGAAAGGAGTTGTTATGAAAAAAGTGATGGCAGTTGCCCTGTTGACGATGTTGAGCAACTGGGCTGCCGCCGCTGAAGCGCCGTTGACAGCGGTAACCAATGTAGGTGGCAGTGTGGCGGCTTCGCAAGCGCCCGCGGCCAGTACTGCAATGGTTGCCAGTGCTGTAGCGGCGTCCAACAGCGGTGGCAGTGCCAACGGCGGTACCACCGGTACGACGGGTACCACCGGTACAACCGGCACGCATAACTAACAGGAACATTTGTTAGTGCAGTACAGAGTCGCCCGACGCAAGTCGGGTGACTTTGTTTTTTGGATTCGCCCTTGAATAGCGTAGTGCCATTATGACTCGTAGTGTTTATCTTTTAATGTTGGCAAGTCTCGCTTTGCAAGGTTGCATGTTTTCCCCCGGCCAGTACCTGAGCACCAGCGATATCACCCGCCAGGGTGCCAGCGAAAGCAGTCGGGTCGAGCTGATCCCGATCACCCCGAAGCTGATCGCCATGAACCGCGCCACGCAAAAGCGTGAGTCACTGCCGGCGGAGCTGCTGGTAACGCCGGCGGAATATCGCATCGGCAACAACGACGTCTTGTACATCACCGTCTGGGATCACCCGGAGCTCACCGCCCCCTCCGGCGCGCAACAACAGATCGATGCCAACGGCCGACTGGTGCGCTCCGATGGCACGCTGTATTACCCGTTCATCAAGGAAGTCCAGGCCGCCGGCCGGACCATCCAGCAACTGCGTGCGGACATCGAACAACGCCTGTCGGCATTCATCGCCGAGCCGCAGGTCGACGTCGCGGTGTTGCGCTTCGCCAGTCAGAAAGTCGTGGTCACCGGCGCCGTGACGAAGGCCGGCCCGCAAGCGATTTCGACCAATCCGTTGAGCGTGGTCGAAGCCCTCGGTTCCGCTGGCATCGACACCAATAACGCCGACTTGTCGGGCCTGCTGCTGACGCGCAACGGGCGGGTCTATCCACTCAATCTCGACACGCTCAATCAGCAGGATTCCGAACTGCAGAACGTCTACCTCAAGGGCGGCGATCAGCTGTATCTGCCGTACAACGACAACAAGCGCATCTACGTCATGGGCGAAGTCAACCAGCCGCGCGCGCTGAGCTTCAAGACCGCGACCATGAACCTCTCTGACGTGCTCGGTTCGGTCGGTGGCCTGAGTCAGACCAGTTCCAACGGCAACGCGGTGTACGTGATTCGCGGCGTGGAAAACCTCGACGTCGAGCCGGCGAAGATCTATCAGCTCGAAGCCGAATCGCCGACCGCCATGGCACTGGCCTCGCACTTTCAGGTGCGGCCGCAGGATGTGGTCTATGTCGGCCCGGCCAACATCACTCGCTGGAACCGTTTCATCAGCCAGTTGGTGCCGTCGGCGTCGATTGTCGGCACCGGGGCTTCGGCAGCGAAGAACTGGAGCGAATACAGCAACAACAGCAAATAAGGCCGCCCGACTGTGAACCTATTGAAAGTGGGCGTCTGCCTGATGGCGGCCTCGTTGCTGTGCGGCTGTAACCCGTTGATGAGCGCATCGCTGAACAACCTCAAAGCCGCCGTCGTCGGCCCCGACGAGGTTGATGTGACAGCGGCTGAGGTCGCCGGGGTCAACTACCCGCAACTGAAACTGACCACGCCGTCCGGCTCAGGTGTACTGGCGCTGGTGCGCGAGCGCGAAGACCTGCAATTCTGGGTCGCCTCCGGCAAGCAGGTGTTGCTGCTGCGCGATGGCCTCGCCGTGCGCAGCATCGGCCTCGGCCTGCAAGGTGATCTGGATGGCACGCGGCTGGCCGATGACTCGCCGTTCAAGCACGGTCTGCATCACGTCGCCGACGGTTTCACCACACGGCGCTGGATCGATCTGTACAAGGGCCAGGAAGTCGGCGTGATCGTCAACAGCCGCTTTTCGCGCCGTTCCACCGAGACCCTGGAGATTCTCGACAAGGCTTACTCGGTGCTGCGCGTGGACGAACAGATCGACGCGCCGGCCATCGGCCTCAGCGCGACCAACCGTTACTGGGTCGACCCGCGCGACGGTTTCATTCTGCAAAGCGAGCAACAACTGACCTCGCAATTGCGCGTCAAGCTGGTTCAGCTGACGCCTGATCGCAGGCATCTGCCGTGAAGCGCTCAAGCATTTTGGCTGCGGGTCTTTTGCTGATCGCAGGGGCGAGTCAGGCCGCCGTCACTGTGTCCGGCGACGTCGCCAATCCCGGTCCGATCGCATTGCCGCCGGGTGGACGCCTGTTCGATGTGATCAGCGAAGCCGTGCCCAATGCCGAAGGCTATTGGCTGGCGGGCGGCTTGTTGCGCCAGTCGCTGGTCGAGGAACAGACGCGGCTCAAGGTTGGTGTGCTGTTCGATCTCGAGGTGCTGCAGCGCATGGCGACGCTGTTTGATCGGCCAAGCCGCGCGGCACTGGCACAGCGCGTTGCTGAAGAAGTCCGACAAATGCCAGTGACCGGACGGCAGATCGCTGACCTCGATCCGGTGGCGGTGGAAGTCGGCTTCGCGCGCAACATTCGTCTGGATGACGGCGATCGGCTGATCTATCCGAAACGGGTTGATGAAGTGCAGGTGTTGGGCGCGGTCACCGAGCCATGTCACCTGCCGTACCAGCCATTGCAGGAGGCCCGCGAATATCTCGAAGGCTGCTCGATTCTCGACGATGCCGAGGCCGATTACCTGTGGTTGATCCAGCCCAACGGCGTCTCGCGGCGCGTCGGCATCGCGCACTGGAATCGCGAGTCCGGGCAGTTTCCGGTGGCCGGCAGCAGGATTCTGGTGCCGATAAAAAATGATGATCTAGATCCGCCTCTTCCTGAATTGAATCAGCAGTTGGCCGAATTCATTGCCACGCAGCTGGCCGAGGTGGTTCGTTGAAGTTACGTTTTGCAGCTGTGTTGTTATTGCCCTGCGGTCTGGCTCACGCCGAGCCGCGCATCACCCAGAATGACTTCGGTGGCGCCGGTCTGTTGCAGACGCCGACGGCGCGCATGGCCCCGGCCGGCGAGCTGAGCGTCAATGCCAACCGCACCGACCCGTACAGCCGCTACAGCGTGTCGTTGCAACCGCTGGACTGGCTCGAAGGTTCGTTCCGCTACACCGCGATCACCAACCGGCCGTACGGCTCGGAGGCCCTCAGCGGCAGTCAAAGCTATAAGGACAAGGCGGTCGACGCCAAGGTGCGCCTGTGGCAGGAAAGCCACTGGGCGCCGGAAGTGGCGCTGGGCTTCCGAGATATCGGTGGTACCGGTTTGTTCTCCAGCGAATTCTTCGTCGCCAACAAGCGCTTCGACAATTTCGACTTCAGCGCCGGCATCGCCTGGGGCTACATCGGTAATCGCGGCGACTTCGACAACCCGCTGGGCTACGTCAGCAATCGCTTCGATACGCGCCCGGCGCTGGAAGGCACCGGCGACGTCAACTCCGGCTCGTACTTTCGTGGCAAGCCTTCTCTGTTCGGTGGCGTGAGCTACCAGACGCCGTGGGATCGGCTGAGCCTGAAGCTGGAATTCGAAGGCAACGACTACAAGAACGAGCCGAAGGACAACGAGATCAAACAGGACTCGCCGATCAACCTTGGCGCGGTGTTCAAGGTGACCGATTCGATCGATCTGAGCGCTGCCTGGGAACGGGGCAATACGGCGATGTTCGGCGTGACCTTTCACACCAATTTCGTCAGCCGCAAGGCGCCGGCCAAGACCTACGATCCGACCCCCGAACCGCTGCCGGCGAAGGCGCCGACGACCTCGATGGAACAGGTCAACTGGGCCGATGTGTCGCGGCGTTTGCAGCAGAACGCCGGGTACAAGGTCGAGCGCATCAGCCAGCGCGATTCCGAACTGATCGTCTACGGCGAGCAGCAGCGGTATTTCCATTCGTCCAAAGCCGTTGGCCGCGCGAGCCGGATTCTCGACAACAGCGTCAACGACGACATCGACTGGTTCACCGTGGTCAACAAGCGCTACGACCTGCCGCTGGAAGAAACCAGCCTGCCGCGCCAGACCTTCCGCGAAGTGATCAACAATGAAGAACCGTTGGAGTCGCTGCATCGCACCACCGAAATCAACCCGGCGATGCCGCGCAACGAGAAGACCCTCTACACCGAAGCGCCGCAGCATTTCAGCTATGGCGTGGGTCTGGGCTTCAAGCAGAACGTCGGTGGCCCGGACGGTTTGCTCTATCAATTCAGTGCGGATGCGGACGCTGAATATCGCTTCAACCGCAACACCTGGTGGAGCGGTTTGCTCAGCGCCAATCTGGTCAACAACTTCGACAAATTCGTCTACGACGCGCCGAGCGGATTGCCCCGCGTGCGCACGGATTTGCGCCAGTACCTGACCACGTCAAACACGACCATGCCGTTGTTCCAGCTCAGCCATGCCGAGCAGTTGGACAAGGATCTGTACGGCATGGTGTACGGCGGCTATCTGGAATCGATGTTTGCCGGCGTCGGCGCGGAAGTGTTGTTCCGCCCGACCGGCGAACGCTGGTCGCTGGGCGCGGACCTGAACTGGGTGCGCCAGCGTGATTTCGATCAGGGCTTTGCCTTGCGCGATTACTCGGTAGTGACCGGGCATATCACCGGCTATACCGACCTGCCGTTCGACACGCTGGCGGCGGTCAGTGTTGGTCGCTATCTGGCCGGAGACTGGGGCACCACCGTGGACATCTCGCGCGAGTTTTTTAACGGCGTGCGCGTTGGAGCCTGGGCGACCATCACCACGGCCAGCAGCGCGGAATATGGCGAAGGTAGTTTCGACAAGGGCCTGTACCTGTCGATCCCATTCGACGAAATGATGAGCATGTCGACCATGCGCCGCGCCAACCTGGTCTGGGCACCACTGACCCGAGATGGCGGCGCCAGACTGAGCCGCAGCTATCAACTGCACTCGATGACGGATAGCCGGGAAGGGGACATGTTCTATCGCAACTTCGAGAAGATTACCGAGTAAGCGCTGGTCTGTGGGAGCGAGCCTGCTCGCGAATGGTCCGGCACATCCAATATCTCCAGTGCCTGACACACCGCTTTCGCGAGCAGGCTCGCTCCCACAGTTGATCGGCGTCACGCCACACATCCAGGTCATCACCCGAATCCCTGTGGGAGCGAGCCTGCTCGCGATAGCTTCGTGTCAGCCGACATCGTCATTGACTGACCCACCGCCATCGCGAGCAGGCTCACTCCTACAAGGTTTGTGCCGGTAGTCGATACTGGTTACCAAAATCCCGCCCACAAAAAAGGGGACTTTCGTCCCCTTGTGATCTGCAGCGCTGAACCTCAGTAAATATCCTTCGACAACAACGTAAACGGCGTCTTCACGAGGATCTTCAGATCCAGCCACAACGACCAGCTGTTGATGTACTGCAGGTCGATCTCGACACGCTTTTGCATCTTGTCGATGGTGTCGGTCTCACCCCGGCAGCCGCTGATCTGTGCCAGGCCAGTGATGCCCGGTTTGATTCGGTGACGCGCCATGTAAGCGAGGATCTTGCCCGAGTAGTAATTGTTGTGCGCCACCGCATGCGGCCGTGGCCCCACCAGCGCCATGTGCCCCTGCAACACGTTGAACAACTGCGGCAACTCATCCAGCGAAGTACGGCGGATAAAACGACCTACTGCGGTGATGCGCGAGTCATTACGGCTGGCCTGTTTCACTTCACGGTCATCGTGAACACGCATCGAGCGAAATTTCCACACCTTGATCACCTTGCCGTTCCAGCCATGGCGGTCCTGCTTGAAAAACACCGGGCCGGGCGAGTTGATTTTCACTGCCAGAGCGATGATCAACAGCAGCGGACTGAGCGCAATGATCGCCAGGAACGCCACGGTTTTCTCCACCAGACTCTTGCTCAGAGCAGCGGTCGGGCGGCTGGTCAGCGGGCTTTCGTTCAGGTAAATCGCCGGCAGGCCGTCCACGACTTTCACCGAGTGGTTGAGCAGGGTCAGGCTGTTCAAGTCCGGCACCCACACCACATCGACGTTGGCCCCGAGCAAATCGACATACATCGCTTCGATCTTCGCGGCTTCGCACAGGGGCAGGGTGATGTACAAACGACGGATGTCGTGGGCTTCGATCAGCTCAAGCAACTCGTCCTGAGCACCAACGACACGCGGTGCATCGGAGCCGAGAGCGGGCTTGTCTCCGTTGCTGACCAGCCCGATCAGCGGCAGGTTTTCCAGTTGGCTGAGTTTCTTCGCCAGGCCCAGCGCCAGTTCGCCAGTGCCGACAATCAGCGTCCGGTGTTCGCTTTTACGCGAACGCTGGTAGAACTTGGAAAACGCATGCAGCGGCGCGTAGAGGAACGCCTGACCGAGGAAGCCGTACACCGCCCAGCTCAGAATCACCTGACGGGAAAACAGCTCATCGGCCTGGCAGACAAAGGCGATGCACGCCAGCGCGGCCATGGTTATCGACCAACCCATGAACAGGCGGCCGAGGCCGGTCAGGTAGTTGTCGCGTTTGCGGTAAACACCCGTGAATGTGTAAGCGGGCACCGAGGCCAGGACGGCGAGGGTGGCGCACATTCGGTAGTAGAACGCGACGGTGCCGGTGTGCTGTTCAGCGAGGATGAACAGCAGCGTCACAACGAAAGCCTGTGCCAGCGCCCATTGGCCCCAAAAGGTCAGTCCCTTGAGGCCCGTGCTTCGATTAATACTGAGAGAAAGATCCATACGATATCCCCAAAAGACGTCCATTCAGGTTTCAACAGTTGAAAGCCGAGTTGTTATGCAGACTTATTGTTTTTGTTTTAGCGAGTGTCTTGAGGTAACAACATCGAGAGCCGAACTGTCGTCAGCCAATAGACTAAGTTATTGCCGGGAATGGTGTCTGACGAGTTCTAACAAGATGGCACAGTGCCAACTTTTTAATAATTAAATAGATGGCTGTTAGAAAAGGTCGTAGAGCGGGGGATGAAAAGGCGAGGGGGTATTTGTTACTGTTGCGGGGTGGAGGCAGGGAAGCTTTTATTGAATCAGGGAGGGAAAACCAGACAGAGTGCTCTTCTTGTTGTTGTAGTCGCACTTTATATCTGTTTGTCTCGGTTTTAGTGGCGCCGGTGATTACGCTACGACTTCCTGGATCAGGCAATATCCGCGATTTCTTACGGCACGGAACAATCGCTCGCCATTACTCGCACTCTTGAACTTGTCCTGCAACCGGCTCAGGCACATTTCCAGGCCACGGTATTGTTCCGGTTCCCGGCCAATACTGATGATCAGGTCATCACGACTGACCACACGCTCTTCATGGCTCAGCATTTTCCTCACCAGCGCGGTTTCCAGGCCAGTCAGGCTGATCGCAACATTGTCCTTGAGCAGCACGCCTTGTTCATCGTCAAGATGCCAGGTATCGCTGCAAGGCTCAGTGCTCTCGCTGACATTGGAGATATGAGCGCGTTCTGCACTGCGGGTCGGGAAGCTTTGAAACGGATTGTCTGTTTGCGCGGCTCGCCATTCATTTTCAAGAGTGGCCAGTATGCGTTGAGTATCATGTTCGATACTGCGCGCAACATTCTTTCGGCTGAGGCTTGGGTAACTGAACTCCATGACCATCGGGGCGGAAGAGGGCGAAGCAACACCTTCAACAAACATTTGTGCCTGCGACGTGCCAAACGAATTGAAACGCTCACTGGACAAGATGCTTTCCAGTTCACGTTGCGACGTTGTGCTGTGCGTCACAACAACAAAATATTTTCTGGGGAGGGTTGTACTCGTTTCCATGTCTCTCTCCTAAATACACACCAAAATTGGCTAAAAGATAAATCGGCAGGCGAGCAATGACTTCCTCGGAAGTAATCGTAGGCAGGGTTCTGGCCGAAAATGGCCATCGATAAATTCCACTCGATCTGCTGCTATGTTATGGAGTTTTATTGTTATGTGGCGTGATGCCGTGCTCATTCAAGTGCTTGAGTTTTAATAAGTATGAGGCGCAATTGAAACGATATGGCTGCATCAGACGATCCTTCGTACGTATGCAAAAGGGAAGACTGCCCGAGACTCAGGCAGTCGATATCAGGCCCCGCATCAGGCGATAGCCGTAGCCGCGGATGCTCTGAATCGCGTTTGTACCATACATGTCCTTGATTTTTCCACGCAAGCGACTGATTGATTTTTCCAGTGCCCGAGGATCGTAGAAATTGCTGTTGAGGCCCATGATGCTGGCGATTTCATCATGACTCAGAATGTGATTGCCGGTGTGCGCAAAGGCCTCGAGGATCTTCATTTCGGCGAAAGAGATATCCAGTTTGCGCCGACTGTCCATCAGGCAGATCCGCGTCGGATCAAGCGTGAGATTGATATCTCGTTGCCAGTCTTCGCTGTTGAAGAACTCCGCCAGCAAGTCTTCGCTGTCATCGCTCAATGTGTTGAGCTTGATACAGGCATCCGCCCCGGCGAGAAAATACTTGATCTTGTTGACGGCACCGCGGCCGGTGACAATTGCGCAAATAAGCGGCTTCAAGTTGTCATCGCGCAGGTTCTGCACCAAGGCCAGATTTTCTTCGATAGCTTGTGGACTATCGATGATGACGAAAATGGCGCGGTAGGAAGCGATGTAACCGTGCTGCTTATATGAACTAGTGAAAGCACCTGTTTCCAGAGTCATATCGGGCTGCACGTGCTTTGCGATCAGCGATCTGAAATGATCAGCCACACCCAGTGTACGACCCAGCGCAAGAACACCGGATTCATCATTTGTCGGGCGCGGACTTCTCGTCGCCAAGTTCCCTGAGAGCATCATGCGTTGACTCGAATTAGGTGCTGACATCGGGATGTTAAAGCACCGGTTCTTATCTGTGACTGACAATTGGTAACATTTGCGCGGATTTTAGACGTGTCTCCCGAGATTTCTAACAATAACTAAGCTTTTCAAGCTTTTAGTTGATTTTCTCGGGGTTGTGAACTAGCGCGTAGATGATGGCTATATGCAATGGTGCCACTATTTTGAGCTTGTGGCGATGGCTTTGTCTATGTCCTTTTGCCACTGATTGGCCATGTCAACAATGTGAGGTTGATCACACTTCATATCTGAACTGAAATATTTGTTGTAATAGATGTAAATTTTTTCCGTTTAGTTCGTCGGCCGACGATTACTAACAGCTCTTGAGTCTAACTCTGCATAAACCCTATTCTTCCGGATCGGCGAATCGCTGTATGCATTACTTCAGATACTCAACCCCTGAGTGTTATTGACTGGTCGCTCACCCTGAGTGCTCTGACGGAGGATTAATGGATTTCTGGACCCTTTTCCAGGTGTTGATATTAGGCGCGGTAGAAGGCTTGACCGAGTTCTTGCCCATTTCAAGTACCGGCCACCAGATTATTGTCGCCGACCTGCTCGAGTTTGGCGGCGAACGCGCGATGGCGTTCAACATCATTATTCAACTGGGGGCCATTCTTGCTGTGGTCTGGGAATTTCGTCCGAAGATCTTCGAAATCGTCAAAGGCCTGCCCACCGAGCGCAACGCGCAACGTTTCACCCTTAATCTGCTGATCGCGTTTTTCCCTGCCGTTATCCTCGGCGTGTTATTCGCCGACGCGATTCATGAATACCTGTTCAACCCGATCACCGTTGCGGTGGCCTTGGTTGTTGGCGGCATCGTCATGTTGTGGGCCGAACAGCGCAGCCATGTAGTCAGCGTCGAACATGTCGACGACATGCGCTGGTCCCACGCGTTGAAGGTCGGTTTCGTACAATGCCTGGCGATGATTCCCGGCACCTCGCGTTCCGGCTCGACCATCATCGGCGGGCTGCTCTTCGGCCTTTCGCGCAAAGCCGCCACCGAGTTCTCGTTCTTCCTCGCCATGCCGACCATGGTTGGTGCCGCCGTTTATTCCGGCTACAAATACCGCGACCTGTTCCAACCCAACGACCTGCCAGTCTTCGCCCTCGGCTTCGTCACCGCGTTCATCTTCGCCATGATCGCCGTGCGTGGCCTGCTGAAATTTATCGCTAACCACAGCTATGCCGCGTTCGCCTGGTACCGGATCGGTTTTGGTTTGTTGATTCTGGCAACCTGGCTGTTTGGTTGGGTCAACTGGACCGCCGCAGCGGCCGCCTGATCACTGCGCGCTGATCAACGCCGCCACGGCAAGATCGTTTAACGTCGAATCCGACGACTCCTGACGAAAGCGCTGCAAGGCCGAGGTGAAATACGCGGCTTGCAGCATGCCGTCGCTGGCCAGATAGAGTCGCGCGTCTTCTTGCTCCTCGGCAGAGTAAACACGCTTGTGACTGTCGGTCGTTTCCTGGCTAGACGAAATAGGTGCGAGGATCAAAGACACCAAAGTGAAGCCGGAAAGCTGCGTCACCTCCCACGGCGTATCGGTACGGCCCATGCAAAAGCCATCGCAGTGCGCATAAACGTTGGAAGTGAAGCTGAACAAAGCGAGGAGGGTGAAACGCTTGAAACCTGAAAAAATAAACGCGGGCATAAACAAAAGACATCCTGTCAGTACATCAAAACAGCGGGCAACGCTCATGCGCCGCCCGCCCAATCAAATCATCAATCAACGACCTTCAAGCAACTCAGCCGCCTGATCCAGCAACGCCAGCGGATCCTTGGCCTTGTGAATATCCACCGACAACAGCTGCCGGAATTTCCGCGCCCCCGGGAACCCCGTGCCCAGGCCCAGCACATGCCGAGTGATGTGATGCATCGCCCCACCGGCCAGCAGATGTTCGGCGATATACGGCCGCAATTGCGCCAGCGCCTCAGCCCGACTGATCACCGGCGCGGTACTGCCGAACAGTTGCTGATCCACCTCCGCCAGTAAATACGGATTGTGATAAGCCTCACGCCCGAGCATCACGCCGTCGAACGTCTGCAGATGCTCATGGCAGGCCTCTATCGTCTTGATCCCGCCGTTCAGCACAATTTCCAGCTCCGGAAAATCCGCCTTCAACTGCGCCGCCACGTCATAGCGCAGCGGCGGAATGTCACGATTCTCCTTCGGCGACAACCCCTCCAGAATCGCAATCCGCGCATGCACGGTAAAACTCGTGCAGCCAGCATCCCGCACCGTACCGACGAAATCACACAGCTCGGCATAACTGTCGCGCCCATTGATGCCGATGCGGTGCTTCACCGTCACCGGAATTGACACCGCATCACGCATCGCCTTCACACAATCCGCCACCAACTGCGGATGCCCCATCAGGCACGCGCCGATCATGTTGTTTTGCACACGATCACTCGGGCAGCCGACGTTCAGGTTCACCTCGTCGTAACCGTGCTCCTGAGCCATGCGCGCGCAGGCGGCGAGATCGAGCGGAACACTACCACCGAGCTGCAACGCCAGCGGGTGCTCGGCTTCGTTGTGACGCAGGAAACGTTCGTGATCGCCGTTGAGCAGCGCGCCGGTGGTGACCATTTCGGTGTAGAGCAGGGCGTGCTTGGACAGGATGCGCAGGAAGTACCGGCAGTGGCGGTCCGTCCAATCCATCATCGGGGCGACGGAGAAGCGGCGGGAGAGTGTGACGGGTTGTAGGGACATGTGAGGAATCTGGATCAAGAAGGCGAAGGCGCAAGAGTTTATCAGGTCTGCGAACAGGCAAAGGCTTGCGAGGCGCTGTTTGTGGTTTGAACTGGGCTCCGACGCGCTCGGCCTGATGGGAGGAAGTGTATTTCTGCCTGTTTTCTGTCCTTCAGTATGCGTTTAAACGATTGCGCAGGCGCTTGTTTAAATCTGACTGGTGAAAGTTATCCGAAGCCTACCTTGTCTTGCGCCTCCCCCTACACCTAAGACAGAATCCGCCGGCTTGTGCGTCTAGCCTGCGGGTTTTATCGTCTCCGGGTCACTGAAAACAGTGGTCGGGTTTGGTAGCCCGTTCCGTCAGAAGCACAAGACTACTGTCTTGCGATGACGTTTCTCGTCTTCGTTTTATGGTGGTCATGCGCGGGGCGTCTTCGGATGCGCCGGGGTTCCTGACGACCGGTCTACCAACCTGCGTATGGCCTCCACCCTTCGTTTGGTAGCGAGAGTGATGGCTCCTTTTCGTTAATCCGTCAGGAGTTACACCATGTTCAAACCAACACCCAACCCGCCAGAAACCGACCCCGCATCCCCCTACGAATCCGCCAATTCCAAAAAACTCCACGAAGCCGCCGAGCGCGCGCTTGATCACTATCTCCTTCCCGCCAGCCTAATCAGGGCCAGCACCGATGCGCCCGAACGCATGTACCTCGCCAATCCGAAGTACGACATGGAATCCCTGTTGGCCAATGCCTGCGAAACCCTGGGTTCTGCCTCCGAAATGCTCAACAACTTTGCCGCGACGCTGGATAACTCGCGCCGCAAATCTGCGCTAGGCATTGCGCAGGTGGTGATGTTGGCGGAGTTGGCGGTGAATCAGGCGTTGGATAAGGTTGAAATCAAGCCGTAAACCCGTGTCCCTCTGTGGCATGCGGCACGCCGTTGCTGCAGAGGGGCGGGGTTCTGCATTGACATTTTCATCGTCTTTTCACGCCGATAGCGATGTGCCACAAATCATGATGGCAATGCGTCATCACGCCACTCAAAAAGTTCAACGTTTATACAAAAATATAAAGTTGTACAAGTTTTCGCAAAATTAATAGCATCCCTCCAGACACCTTTGCTGAAACGATAATTCCAGCGTGCAAATGCTCTGTTGCGACGTGCTGGGTTTGTCTACCGGTGCTCGCGTCGGGTCCCTTTTCGACGCTTCAACAGCATAGGCATATGCATTCCCGGGACCGCTGGAGCGTCCCGTATTACGCCCTGGATGACGACCCCCGAATGTCTGGACGGTGACTGTGGTTACCGGAGATCAATTTTTTGTGCCTGGCGTTTCGCGTCAGGACGTTTGAGGCTGAATATGGCAGTAGCATCGAATTTCCTCGGTGACATCAAAGTTTCCCGCAAGCTGGGAACCGGCTTCGGCATTCTTCTGCTGGCCGTTTTGGCGGTTGCCTTCATTGGCTATAACAGCAACAGCGTGCTGGTTGATCGCTTGAGTACGACGCGTCTGATCGGCACGTTGAATGACGCTACGCAAAATATGCGTCTGTCCGAGAAACAGTACGAAGCCGCCGCTGACGCAGCCTTCGCCGAGTCCTATAACGCGCAGTTGAATGTCTTGCAGGGCCTTGTGGGCAAGGCGCTGGATACACTGACCCGCGCTGAAAACCAGCAAGCCTTGAAGGCTTTGCAAACCACGATTGTTGCCTACGACCAGAAGGTCAAACGGCTGATCGCTGCCGATCAGTCGACCACCGATGCGCTGAAACCGCTGACGGCGCTGTCGGACAAGTACGCGCAAACTTTTGCCGGCATGCTTGAAGGCACCACGACCAGTGCCTTGGCGTCTGCCGATGGTGAACGCGTTCGGGAGCTGCGCACGGTGGCCGATTTGCGCAATGGCATGACCACGTTTCGCCTGATGTTGCGTCGTTACATTGCGGTGCCCAACGACGTGAACAAAAAACTGCTGATGGAAACCATCGATACCTTCTTGAGTGATATCAGCAAGGCGCGCACCAGCCTGCCGACGGCGCTGTCGAGCCAACTGGAAGAAGCCCACGCCGGCATGCGGCGTTATCGCGAAGTACTGGTGGAAGTGGCCGGGCTGTTTGAGCAGAAGCAGAACATGCGCGAGCAGGTCGACCAGGAAAGCAAGGCGATGGACAAGATCATGAGTGGCCTGATGGACACCCAGCAGCGCCTTGCACATGAGGATCAGCATTCGGCTTTTATTCAGATGGCGGTATTGACTGCGTTGGCGCTGGTGATCGGGCTGTTGGCTTCGGTGGTCATCTCGCGCCAGATCACTGCGCCGCTAGCGCTGACGGTTGATCTGGCACGACGGATTGCCAAAGGCGACCTGACGGTACAGGCCAGGTCTGCGCGCAAAGATGAGTTGGGCGATCTGCAAAATGCGATGCAGGAGATGGCGCAGAACCTGAACACGCTGGTGCAAGGTATCGGCAATGGCGTCACGCAGATTTCCACCTCTGCGGAAAAGCTCTCGGCCATGAGCGAGCAGACCAGCGCAGGTGTACGTCAGCAAAAAAGTGAAGTGGATCAAGTTGCCACAGCGATGCACGAAATGGCTTCGACGGTGCAGGAAGTTGCGCGTAACACCACCGATGCCTCCGCTGCCGCGACCCTCGCCGATCAGCAGGCGCGCCATGGCAGCACGGTGGTCAAGCAGGCGACGGTGCAGATCAGCGAACTTGCCATGGCCATTGAGGAGTTGGGCGGTGCGATGAACGTGCTGACTCAGGACAGCGAGCAGATCGGCAAAGTCATCGATGTTATCAAAGCCGTCGCCGAGCAGACCAATCTGCTCGCGTTGAACGCCGCTATCGAAGCCGCGCGGGCGGGAGAGCAGGGTCGTGGTTTTGCTGTGGTGGCAGACGAAGTGCGCTCGCTGGCGCAGCGCACGCAGGACTCGACCAAGGAAATTGAAGCGCTGATCGTTACCCTGCAACAAGGCACGCAAGCGGCCGCGACGCTGATGACCTCAAGCCGCGAGCGCACCCTCGATACGGTGGTACTGGCGCAGAAGGCCGAATTGGCGATTACCGAGATCAATCAGTCCATCGGTACGATCCAGGAGATGAGTCTGCAGATCTCGGCCGCCGCCGAGCAGCAAAGTGCCGTGGCCGACGAAATCAACCGCAGCATTGTCAGTGTGCGTGATGTGGCTGACCAGTCGGCTGTCGCCAGCGAAGAAAGTGCGGCGGCGACGATCGAATTGGCGTCCCTGGGGCAGGACCTGCAGCGAATGACCGCGCATTTCCGCACCTGATCTTTTCAACTTGGCGCACGCGGTGCCTTCAACTATTCAGGCGCCGCAGGGCTACAGTTATTGCCTTGTTTGCAGATAACTAAGGCCAGCAGCTGTTTTATTTATCGCCATGGAAGGTTGCACGCCGTCATCAGGTGGTTCATGACCGACTTTCCAAAATCATTCGCGTCTCCCGGTGGCTGCCAGGGCTGTAGAAACAAAGGTGTGCCAGAGATGGATTTCGCCTTCGCTTTCCAGCCCATTGTGGATCTGCGCGATCAAACGACGTTTGCCCATGAAGCGTTGGTTCGCGGCGTAAACGGTGAAGGCGCCTTGTCTGTCCTCGAGCAGGTGGACGATCAGAACCGTTATCGATTCGATCAACTGTGTCGTGTGCGGGCGATTTCCACGGCGGCTGAGTTAGGCATGACGCAGTACCTGTCGATCAACTTTCTGCCGAACGCCGTGTACCGTCCGGAAATGTGTATCCGCAGCACATTGGAAGCGGCGCGCACATACGGCTTTCCGCTGGAGCGGCTGATCTTCGAAGCAGTGGAAGGCGAGCACGTCGAAAGCAACAAACACTTGATGAATATCTTGCGTGAGTATCGTGAGTTTGGTTTCAAGACGGCCATCGACGACTTTGGCGCAGGCTATTCCGGCCTTAATTTGTTGGCGGATTTTCAACCGGACCTGATCAAGCTGGATATGGCGCTGATCCGCAATATTCACCGTGACCGCGTACGCCAGACCATCGTGCGCAACGTGGTGAACATGTGTAGAGAGTTAGGCGTGGAAGTGATCGCCGAGGGCATAGAAGAGGCCGAGGAAAGAGACTTTCTCGCCGATTGCGGCATTTATCTGATGCAGGGCTACTGGTTCGCCAGGCCCTCGTTCAAATCGTTGGCGCAGATCTCGACGAGTGCGTGGCTGGGGAGATCATCCAATCCGCGCTCTTCTGCAAAACATTGACAGCCACCAACAATGGCTGCCGTGGGTGCTATGCGCCTGAATGTCGGTCGTTCTGCGGTCACGGGTTGCGTCGGGTTTCCAGCAGCGTAAATAGCCCCATGCCTGCCAGCATCGCCAATACGAAAACGATTGCCTGCCAGTGGCCCGTCAACAGGATGGTCACTGCCGGGCCGGGGCAGATGCCGGCTATCCCCCAACCGACCCCGAACAGCAGGCTGCCACCAACCAGACGTCGGTCCAGCTCTTTTCGGGCGGGTAGTTGCATGGGGTTGCCCAGTACGGATTTGCGTTGCCGGCGTGCCCAGGTCAGCGGGCCGATAGCGATGGCAATGGCGCCCACCATGACCAATGCCAGCGAGGGATCCCAGGCCCCGGCCACGTCGAGGAACGCCAGGACTTTCGTCGGATTGGCCATGCCCGCCAGAAGTAATCCGACGCCGAACAGCAGGCCGGCCAGGAATGCATTGAGTTTGAGCACGTTCAGACTCCCGTCAGATGGCGCAGGACAAATACGGTGCAGAACCCGCTGAGCATAAAGCAGGCAGTGGCGAGCATCGAACGTGGCGAAAGGCGCGATATGCCACAAACGCCATGGCCGCTGGTGCAACCTGAGCCGTAGCGTGTGCCAAGCCCTACGAGTAACCCTGCGAGAATCAGCCCTGACCAGCCGCTCTGGAACTCGATCAGCGGTAACGCCTTGAACAATCCCCACAGCAGTGGCGCCACCAACAGGCCTAGGATGAACAGCGCCTTCTCACTGGCGCCTTCACGATTGCTTTGCAGCAGGCTGCCGATCAGGCCGCTGATGCCGGCAATACGCCCATTGCCGACCACGAACAGACTCGCGGCCATACCGATCAGCGCGCCGCCGGCAAGGGAAGACCAAGGCGTGAAATTGAGCCAGTCGACATTCATGGGATGCCTCGAGCGCAGTAGTGGTTGATGTGCGGTTTGCCTCTCGGCAGAAGCGAACGTGTCGCTGTGATTTCAGTGTAGGCCTTGTCTGCTTTTTGAATCACGGCTGCCACTTTTCTCCAACGCGTGCATTGAGCGAACGGTTCCCTCAATGCGCGCGTCCGCCGGGTTCCGTGGCTTACTGCGGCACCGCAATCCACTCACTCAACGTCTGCTGATACTTGCCAGTGACCTTGCTCAAATGCAGCCACTGATCGACATACAGTTTCCAACTGATGTCATCGCGCGGCAGCAGATAAGCCTTCTCGCCGTATTGCATGTATTGATGCGGATTCACCGCGCACAAACCGGGTTTGAGTTTCTGCTGATACAGCGCTTCCGAGGCGTCGGTGATCATCACGTCGGCCTTGTTGTCGAGCAGTTGCTGGAAGATCGTCACGTTGTCGTGCAGGGCCAGTTGCGCCTTGGGCAGGAAGGCGTGGACGAAGGCTTCGTTGGTGCCGCCGGCAGGTTCCACCAAGCGCACGTTGGGCTGGTTGATCTGGTCGATGGTCTGGTATTTGGACTGGTCGGCGCAGCGCACCAGCGGGATTTTGCCGTCGGTATCGAGGGTGTTGCTGAAGTAGGCTTTTTTCTGCCGTTCCAATGTGACCGAGATGCCCCCCATGCCAATGTCGCATTTGCCGGCCTGCATGTCGGGCATCAGGTTTTTCCAGGTGGTCTGCACCCATTGCACCTTGACGCCGAGACTGTCGGCCAGGGAGCGGGCCATGCTGATGTCGATGCCTTCGAAGTCGCCGTCGCTGCGCTTGAAGGTGTAGGGCTTGTAGTCGCCGGTGGTGCAGACGCGTAACTGGCCTTGTTGCTGAATGCTGTCGAGGTGAGACGAGGCCGGGTCGGCGTGAGCGCCAGTCGCCAGGGTCAGCAGGCCGCCGAGGATCATCGTGCTTTTTAGTGTTGTCATTGAGATCGGGCTTCTGAAAGGGAAGGTGGCCCAGTGTAGTGAAAGCCTTCCACGGGTGTCATCCCGGGTCCGGACTCAATGTGCCGAGCCACGCCACCAGCGCCACGATCAACAGGGCAAGGGCCAGCTCCATCACCACACTGCGCCGCAGCGCGTTCGCGGCGATGAGGTGCTGGCCGTCGCGCAGCGATCGTTGCAGTGACGGTCCAAGATGAAAGCGGTTCAACGCAGCCAGCACCAGCATCACGGCGAACGCCAGCACCTTGATCGCCAGCAGCAGCCCGTAAGTGCCGAACAGCACTCCGTCGAGCCTTGGGCCGACGATGAAAAGATAATTCATCACGCCGGTGACCGACACCGTCAGCACGATCACAGCGCCCACCCATTCGAAGCGTTTCACTGCATCGGCTATCAAGCGAAGGCGTGTATCACCGATCCGCCCGCTCACCATCAACACCAGCGCCAGCAAGGCACCCAACCACGCTCCCGCCGCAAGCAAGTGCAAGATGTCGCTGAGAAAGTGCCAGAACCGCAGCCATCCTTCGTCCATCGCGCCATGCCCGCTCCACGCCAGCGAAGCGAGAGCAATGGCGCCTGCCAACGACGCTGGCCACAGACCCGGCCGGATCACCACGATGGCCAGCGCTGTCATCCGCAGTGCCCACGCCAGGCCGACGTCCGTTTCCAACACCATCATCTGCAGGTGCGGCCACAACGCCGCGAGCTGTGTTTCGCCACTCATGGCGCGGGTCATCAGCACCAGCCCGGCCACTGACAGCAATGCCCCTGTCACTGCCATGCCCCGCAATAACCGACGGAACTGCAGCAACGTGTTAAAGCTGTACAAGCCAAACAACGCCAGCCCGAACAACAGCAGCAAATCCACATACAAGGCGAACCGCAGGATGATGTTGAGCAGGTCCGCCATTGTTCACTTCACTTTGAACGTGACGTTACCGGTGATCGGGTGCGTGTCTGCGGACACCGCGCGCCACTGCACCTGATAGGTGCCGGCAGGCAGCGGGGCGAGCGGGGTGATCAGCATGGTTTTCGGATCGCTGCTGGCGCTGACTTTGGCTTTCATCGGCATCGGCGAGTGAGCCATGCCACCCATTTCGGTCATTACCAGTTTGGCCCCGGAGAATTGCGTGACCAGGTTCTCGGAAAAGTGCAGCTCGATCCTGCCCGGCGCGGCGCCTTCCGCGCCTTCGGCTGGCGTTGACGAAAGCAGTTTCGGATGGGCCTGGGCGAGGGTGCTCAGGAGCAATCCGCTGGCGAATATCAGGGGCAGGGTTAATGTGCGCATGCAAGGTCTCCGGTTTGTTTTTGTAGAAGAATTCAGAACCACAGCCTGACGCCTAGGACGAGGCGCGCCTCACTGCGATCCTCGTCTTCTTCGCGGGCATAGTCGGCGGTGTTGCCGTAAGTGCGATTCCACGTCACGCCGATATAAGGCGCGAATTCGCGGCGGATTTCATAGCGCAACCGCAGGCCCGCCTCGGTATTGGACAACCCTGAGCCGATGCCTCGCTGCGGATCGTTCTTACCGTAGATATTCAGTTCAGCGGTCGGCTGCAGGATCAGTCGATTGGTCAGCAGGATGTCGTAGTCGCCCTCCAGACGTACCGCGCTCTGGCCGCCCTCGCCAAGGAAAGCCGTGGCTTCGGCCTCGAAGTTGTACAGCGCCATGCCTTGCAGACCGAACGCGGCCCAGGTTTGCGGTGCGCCGGGTTTGAAGTCCTGACGCACGCCGCTGACCACGTCCCACCATGGCGAAATGGCATGGCCCCACAGAGCTTGAATTTCCGCGTCTTCGGTCTTGCCGTTGTTGCGCTCGCCTTCAGAGCGCAGCCACAGCCGATCGGTATCCCCGCCGATCCAGCCGGACAGGTCCCAGGCCAAAGCGCTGCCGTCATCGGCGTTCTGCCATTCGAGTTTGTCGGCAAGAAAGTAACTGTTGATGACGCTGTCATGCACCTGATGACCGCCGGGGCTGGCGAACACCGCAGCGCGGTCGGCGGCGGTCACAGACGGAATCGGCGTGCGGCTTTCGCTGGGCGCGGCGGGCTGCATCATGCCGTCGTCCATGCTTTGCATTGCCGAATGATCCATCCCGGGCATCTGGCTGTGATCCATACCGTGCATGTCGTCGGCGGCCATGGCTGAGGTGCCGGCGAGCAGCAGCGGAAACACGCTGAGTCGAGTCATGATGGACCTCTTCATTCTTCCACCCGCACTTCGCGGAACATGCCCGTTTCCATGTGATAAAGCAGATGACAGTGATAGGCCCAGCGGCCGAGGGCGTCGGCGGTGACGCGATAGCTGCGGCGGCTGCCGGGCGGCATGTCGATGGTATGTTTGCGCACCTGAAAGTTGCCGTTTTCGTCTTCCAGATCGCTCCACATCCCGTGAAGGTGGATCGGGTGGGTCATCATGGTGTCGTTGACCAGCACCAAGCGGATGCGCTCGCCGTATTTCAGCCGTAAAGGCTCGGCATTGGAGAATTTGATGCCGTTGAACGACCAGGCGAATTTCTCCATGTGGCCGGTCAGGTGCAGCTCTATCGTGCGGCCCGGATCGCGGCCGTCCGGGTCCTCGAAGGTGCTGCGCAGGTCGGCGTAGGTCAGCACTCGGCGGCCGTTGTTGCGCAGGCCGAGGCCTGGGTCGTCAAGCTTTGGCGCGGTGATCATGGCCTGCATGTCCACCAGCGGATTGTTGTTTTCACTGTCGGGATGGGCTTGCATCGGGCCCATGGCGGAGTGATCCATGGTGCTCATGTCCATGCTGCCGTGATCCATGCCGCCCATGCCCATGTCGTCCATGCTCACCAACGGACGCGGATCCAGCGCCGGCACTGCTGCCGACATGCCGGCGCGTGTGGCGAGAGTGCCACGGGCGTAGCCAGTGCGATCCATCGCTTGAGCGAAGAGGGTATAGGCCTCGCTTTCAGGTTCGACGATCACGTCATAGGTCTCGGCCACTGCGATACGCAGTTCATCGACGCTGACCGGTTTGACGTACAGGCCATCGGCAGCCACCACCGTCATCTTCAGTCCCGGAATGCGCACATCGAAATAGGTCATGGCCGAGCCGTTGATCAGGCGCAGGCGCAGTTTTTCGCCGGGACGGAACAGCCAGGTGAAGTTGTCATCGGGGGCCTGGCCGTTGATCAAAAAGGTATACGTGGCGCCACTGACGTCGGCAATGTCGGTGGGATTCATGTTCATTTGCGCCCACATCTTGCGATCGGCGACCGTGGCGCCCCAGCCTTTTTCACTGACATCGTCGATAAAATCGCCGACGGTGCGTTTGTGGAAGTTGTAGTAGTCGGACTGTTTTTTCAGGGTCTTAATCAGGCTGGCCGGGTCTTCGTCGGTCCAGTCGCTGAGCATCACCACGTAGTCGCGATCGTACTGGAACGGCTCCGGCTCTTTAGCCTCAATGACCAGCGGCCCGTAGACGCCGGCCTGCTCCTGTAAGCCGGAATGGCTGTGATACCAGTAGGTGCCGTGCTGCCGGACCTTGAATTGGTAGACATACACGCCGCCCGGTTCAATGCCGTGGAAGCTCAGGCCCGGTACGCCGTCCATGTTCGCCGGCAGGAGAATGCCGTGCCAGTGAATCGAGGTGTCAGCCGTGAGCCGGTTTCGCACCCGCAGCGTCACGGTATCGCCTTCGCGCCAGCGCAACAGCGGGCCGGGCAGGCTGCCGTTGATGGTCATCGCCGTGCGTGCGGAACCCGTGAAATTGACCGGAGTTTCGCCGATGAACAACTCGAATTCGTTGCCGCTCAGTTCGTTGAGGGGGGCGGCGCCGTTCAGCGCCCAGACCGGTGTACGCCACAGCCCGAGGCCTGCGAGCACGCTGCCAGCGGCCAGGCCTTTGACAAAGGTACGTCTTGTTGGAGTGGAAGGCATGCGCTGGAAATCCCCGTCTGACTCATGACAGAGAGACTAGCCAGCCTCAGCTTTCAGTGGCTGAGGCGAACATTACAGTTTTGTCAGTTGACTCGGACGCCTTACAGGCCCAGCCCTTGCTGCACCACTTGCAGCAGATTGTTTTCCGTCAGCGCAATCGCATCCAGCTCCTGGCCGGTCTCGATAGTCTGCAACCACCAATGGCTTTCGCCATGCTCGTCAACCGTGCGCAGCAACGACTGATCGCGCCCCGGTACCTTGATCTCGACACGTCCGCAACCATCCTCGGTAAACCGCGCAATCGGATCGAACGTAAGGCTGTGATGATTAGCCTCGATCACCAACTGGTCTATGGCGTAGTCGTGGCTTTCACCATCCGGCGAACTTTCGCAAACGTGCGTAGGATTTCGCCGAATCTTCAGTCCTACTTCGGTGACTGGTTGCAGCCAGCCCTCAATGCGGTGGTACAAGTCGTACACCTGAGCAGGCCAGCAATCGATTTCCAGCACCGCATCAGCCTGGGTGTGCCGTGTCTGCTTGAGTCTGGCGGCGAGTTCGTCTGCTTTACTCATGTCGGTTCCCTTGTTGGATGTCTGCCTGTTCAGCGTAGACCTTTGCACGGCGCAGGGCCTTGCCTTGCGTCATGCGCTTGCAATACAAGCGTGTCGAAATCAGCACTGGCCAGGTCTGGCCAACAACGAAAACCACGGACGCAGGCGTCCCAAGGAACGGGTTAATGAAAAAGCTGTTTACAATTCTGGCGCTGATCGCGCTGACGGCCGGTAGCATCGGCACGAGTTCGGCGCGTCAGCCGGCATCGATGAAAGCGCAGGCGGAATCGGTGGCGGGGGTGTTCGACTACTACCTGCTGGCGCTGTCCTGGTCGCCGACTTTTTGTCTGACGCACAAGGACGACGCGCAGTGCACCGGCAAGGGTTATGGTTTTGTCCTGCACGGTTTGTGGCCGCAATACGCCAAGGGCGGCTGGCCAGAATCCTGCCCACCGCTGACCAGGCTATCGGCGGCAGAAACCAGCAAGGGCCTGACGATGTACCCGACGAAAAAACTCCTCGATCACGAATGGTCCAAGCACGGTACCTGCAGCGGTCTTGGCGCGGTGGGCTATCTGGACAAGTCCGATCAGGCCCTCGGCGCGGTGAAGATTCCGCAGGCGTTACAGCCGTTCGGCTCGACGTCGTACTACTTCGAAGCGCAGGAAATTGTCGATCTGTTTCGCAAGGCCAATCCGGGTATTTCCGAGGATGGAATTGCGGTGATTTGCAGCGGCCCGCAGCTGTCGGAAGTGCGGGTGTGCATGGACAAGGATTTGCAGTTCGGCGCGTGTGGCAAAGGGGTGAAGACGCAGTGTCGGGCGGGGGATATTCGGGTGCCGCCGGTACGGTGAGCCATCCGTAATGAGCCAGGAAAAACAGGCGCTCCCGTGAGCGCCTGTTTTTTTGGTCTGAGGATTTTGAAATGTGAATATGAATACGAACCACGCTACTACTCAAACACCATGAACATCCCCACCGCCGACCTCCTCCGCGAAATCAACAAACCCGAATAAAGATCCTCGGGGGATTCAGGCAAATCCCCCCGCATCCACCCCCAATTCCCCACGCAAAAACTCCACCAGCCCCCGCTGCAACCCACTCAATACCCCCTCGCGGCTGACCAGCGCCAGTTCCGTCGGCGCCAACTCCGGCAGATCCCTACACACCTCATGCTCTGGCAATAGCGCCGAAACCGGCAAAACCGAAATCCCTAACCCAGACGCTACCGCCGCTTGAATCCCGGTCAGGCTGTGGCTGCCGAACGCCACTCGCCACGGTCGCTGCGCCACATCGAGCAGGCGAATCGCCCGTTGTCGGTACAGGCAGCCCTGCGGAAACAGCGCCAGCGGCAGCACACCGCTGGAGGTGTCGAAGTCGGTGCCTTTGACCCAGACCAGTCGTTCCGGCCAGGTGGCCCATGCCGGGCCGCTGTCGGGTTCGCGTTTGATCAGGGCAATGTCGATGTCGCCGGCGTCGAGGCGTTGGCGCAGGTCGAGGCTCATGCCGCTGATGGTTTCCAGGCGCGCCTGCGGATGGTTGCGGGTAAAACCGGCGAGGATCAACGCCATGCGCCGGGCGTCGAAGTCTTCCGGCATGCCGATGCGCAGCACTTCCAGGTCGACGTCGCTGGCCAGCGCTTGCGTGGCTTCGGCGGACAGCGCCAGCAATCGGCGCGCGTAGTGGATCAGCAGTTCGCCGTGTTCGGTGACCGCGACGTTCACTCCGGTGCGGTCGCGCAGGAGTAGCGGGTGGCCGACCAGATCTTCGAGTTTGCGCACCTGCTGGCTGACCGTCGATTGGGTGCGGTGCACACGTTCCGCAGCACGGGTGAAGCTGCCTTCGTCGACCACGCAGACAAAGGTTTTCAGCAATTCCAGATCCAGCATGGCGGCGTTCCTGATAGTTGATTTGCGAATGACGATGGCGTGTTTATTTAATTTCACACTATCACCGCACGCTCATAAGCTGAAGTCCTCACTCTGGAGGAATCGACCGATGACCTTGAACAACACGCCACGCCCGCAATGGCTGACCTTCGATTGCTACGGCACGCTGATTCAGTGGGATGAAGGGCTGAAAGCCGTGGTCGAGAAAATGCTCAGCGACAAGGGCGAGCACACAGTCGACGCCACTAAGTTGATTGAAGTCTACGACCGTCACGAGCACCGTCTCGAACAAACGCCGCCGCACCATTCCTTTCGCGAACTCAGCACCCTCGGCCTGCAACTGGCGCTGGCAGAACTGGGCTTGCCGAGCCAGTCCGAGGACAGTCAGCGTCTGGCGGCGGCCATCCCGAACATGCCGCCATTTGCCGAAGTGGTCGACACCCTCGCGCAGCTCAAAGCCATGGGCTTCAAGCTGTGCGTTGTCTCCAACACTGACGACGACACCATCGCCGGTAACGTCGCGCAACTCGGCGGCCATATCGACCGGGTGATCACCGCGCAACAGGCCGGTGCCTACAAACCGGCGCCGCGCCTGTTCGACTACGCTCATGAGCAATTGGGCGTGACCCGGGATGAAGTGGTGCACATCTGCGCCAGCCCCATGCTCGATCACACGGCGGCGCGGGACATGGGTTTTCGTTGCGTGTGGATCGATCGCGGCACCGGGCGCCAGTTGTTGCCCGACTATCGCCCCGACGCGATCCTGTCCAGCCTCGATCAAGTGCTGCCGCTGTTCAAATCCCTCGGCTGGACCTAAGGAGGATTGCCATGGCTCATATCTTGAGCGGCACTGGCAAAGCCAGACCAACCGCGACGCTGAACCTGGAAACCGAAGCGATCATCACCGCCCGCAACGAACTCGCCGCGTGCTTTCAACTGGCCGCGCTGCATGGGCTGGAGGAGGGCATCTGCAATCACTTTTCGGCGATGCTGCCGGGGCATGATGATCTGTTTCTGGTCAATCCATACGGCTACGCTTTTTCGGAAGTGACCGCGCAGAATCTGCTGGTCTGTGACTTCGCCGGCAACGTGGTCGATGGCGAAGGCGAGCCCGAGGCGACCGCGTTCTACATCCACGCGCGCCTGCACAAACAACTGCCACGGGTAAAAGTCGCGTTCCACACGCACATGCCGCACGCCACCGCGTTGTGCCTGTTGCAAGGCCCGCCGCTGCTGTGGCTGGGGCAGACTGCGCTGAAGTTTTACGGGCGCACAGCGGTGGACGAGGATTACAACGGTCTCGCACTGGACGCATCCGAAGGTGACCGCATCGCCAGCGTCATGGGCGACGCCGACATTCTCTTTCTGAAAAACCACGGGGTGATTATCGCCGCGCCGAGCATTGCCGAAGCCTGGGACGATCTGTATTACCTGGAACGCGCCGCGCAGGTGCAACTGCTGGCACTGGCCACTCAGCGCGAATTGAAACCGGTGCCCCATGCGATTGCGCAGCGCGCCTATGAACAAATGCGCGAAGGTGATGCGCAAAGTGCCCGCGCGCACCTGACCAGCGCGATGCGGCGGCTGGCCCTGCACAACTGATTAACCGTAAAGAAGCAATCGTAAATAAATCGACGAAAAGCGATCATCCAAACTCGCGACGCGCCGATAACTGGGCGGGAGGCGGGCGTTTGCCCGGTACATCCCGGTGGGCTACGCTCACACATACAAGGGTTTCGGGCTCGCGCCCCTGTCGTACCTGCCCAGGACATGCTTTTGCCAATCCCCAATCACGATCCGCATCAGGCCCCCGGCACGCTCAAACGGTTGCCGCTACGCAAAGCGGCGGTGCTGTTTATCGTTGCGGTGAGCCTGTGCCTGTGCGGTCTGCTGTACCTGCAACTGGAGCAGTCGCGGCGTCAGGATCTGGCGGTGGCGAAAATGGCTTCGGGCAACCTGACCAGGGCCATGGCGCAGCAGGCCGAGGACACTGTGCGGGCGGCGGATCTGGTGATGACCAGCCTGGTCGACTGGATTCAGGACGATGGTTACGGGGCGGCGCAGCGCCCTCGGTTGCAGCGGATCTTTGCCCGCCGCGCGCAGCAACTGGATCAGTTGCATGGCATCTTTCTCTTCGATCGCGAAGGGCAGTGGGTCATTACTTCGTTCGCCGATCTGCCTCGTGGCAATGGCGTGGCCGATCGCGAATATTTCAAGTTCCATCAGCAGAATGCGTCGACCGTTGCGCACATCGGTCCGGCGATTCGCAGCCGCGAAAACGGCGAGTGGATCATTCCGATTTCCAGACGCGTCAACGACCAGCTCGGCAACTTTCAGGGCGTGCTGATGGCGGGCATCCGCATGTCCTACTTCGATCAGTTCTTCAAAAGCTTCAGCCTCGATGACAGCGGCATCATGTTTCTGGCGCTGACCGACGGCACCTTGCTGGCGCGACGGCCCTTTGATGAGTCGTTGATCAACACCTCGGTGGCCCACGGCGAGATCTATCAAACCCTGCTGCCGAACGCTAACGCTGGCACCGCGATGCTCAACTCCGTGGTCGACGGCGTGACCCGCTTGTATGGCTATCGACAGCTCGCCTCGTATCCGCTGGTGGTCTCTGCTGCGACGTCGCAAGACACGATTCTGCAGGGCTGGTATGACCGCGCCTTTCAGTCCAGCGTGATTGTCGCGCTGGTGATTCTCGGGGTTGGCCTGTTCGGCTGGGTGTTCATTCATCAAGTGCGCGATGGCGAACGTATCGAGAAAAATCTGCGCAAGGCGCAACTGGCGCTGGAGCAGATCGCCACCCACGACAGCCTCACCGGACTGGCCAATCGACGCTTGTTCGAGCGCTCGCTGGACATCGAATTTGCCCGGGGCGCGCGCCAGGTCAGCCCGGTCAGCCTGATCATGCTCGATATCGATTTCTTCAAGCGCTACAACGACGCTTACGGCCATGTCGCCGGCGATCAATGCCTGGCGCAGGTGGCCCAAGTGGTGAAGGCCTGCTGCCAGCGCAAGTCGGATCTGGCGGTGCGTTACGGTGGTGAAGAGTTCGCTGTGCTGTTGCCGGATACGGACATCAACGGTGCGCTGGCGATAGCCGGGCAGATTCGCCGCAGCGTGATCGACAAGCACATCATCCACAGTGGCTCGCCGACCGGTTATCTCACGGTGAGCCTGGGCTGTTATGCGTTTATTCCGCACGGCAACGACAGCCCGCAAGTGTTTATCCAGCGCGCGGATGCGGCGTTGTATGAGGCGAAAAATGCCGGGCGCAATCGCGCGGCGGTGTTTACAGCTGAAGAGGGTTTTGCCGAGCTGATGCGTTCGGATCGCTGATTCTTTCAATCAACAGACATCAGAAGTGGGAGCGAGCCTGCTCGCGAATCGGTGTGTCAGCTTGCATCAAGGTTGGCTGACATACCGCTTTCGCGAGCAGGCTCGCTCCCACATTGGGTCCTGATGTAAGCAGGACTATCTGGGATGGCTCTTGTTCGTTCAGCTGCCCGTGCCACCGCCCGCACCACCCGTGCCGCCGCCGGCCGAACCGGTCCCGCCACCCGCGCCGGAACCCGAACCGCTGGCGCCGCCATTGGTGCCCGTTCCAGTGCCCATGCCCGAACCAGTTCCTGTCCCTGTCCCGGTTCCTGTGCCAGTTCCGTTATTGGTTCCACCCGAATTGCTGTCAACGGAAGGCGAGCCCGGCGTGCTGTCTGGCGGCATGGTTGAACTGCTGGCGCCGCCGGACTTGGTGCCCGTCGCATCGGTGCTGTCGTTGGCAGCGAAGCTGGCGGCGGATGCCGTGGCGAGCAGGCCGGCCAACAATAACGAAGTGAATTTGCGCGTCATCATGGTACGTCTCCTGATAAAGGGGATTACCTCATATTGGTCAGGCGCACTGAAACCTTGGTGCCCGTCGAGTGACGAGCGGTCAGTCGCCGCGCCAAGTGGCCTACCGTTCTTCTGCAATATTGGCTATTTGCCGAACCACCCCCGGGGACTAACGTAGCCACACATTCAATCGCTACCCCGGAGCCCACCATGCAACCTCGTGCCGATTTCTACACCGCTTCCCCCGATGCCATGAAAGCGATGATGGCGCTGGAAAATGCCGTCTCGAAACTGTCGCTGGAAAAGAGCCTGCTCGAACTGGTCAAGCTGCGCTCTTCACAGATCAACGGCTGCGCATTCTGCATCGACATGCACACCGCCGACGCGATCAAGGACGGCGAAACCCCACGCCGCCTGTTCGCCGTGACAGCATGGCGGGAAGCGCCGTTCTTCAGCGAGCGTGAACGTGCCGCACTGCTGTGGACCGAGTCGCTGACGCAACTGAGCCTGACCCACGCGCCGGACGAAGACTATGAAGTCGTCGCTGCGCAGTTTTCGCCGAAGGAACTGGTTGACCTGACGGTGGCGATCAACACCATCAACGGCTGGAATCGCCTGGCAGTGGGCTTCCGCAAACTGCCGCAGGCCTGAGACATTCACGCTTTTACCTTGTGGGAGCGAGCCTGCTCGCGAAGGCGACGTGTCAGTCACCATCATCGTTGCTGACATACCGCATTCGCGAGAAGGCTCGCTCCCACAGGGTCCTATTCAATGCCCATCGGAGCTCGGCGTCGTCGGTGCTTGTACCTTGCGCATCAAGAACACCATCACAGCGTGCATTGCTTTGTATTAATACGAAGCATTACTATTCACGCCCCTTTCTCACCACGCCGCCCATCCCCCATGCGCTCCCGCAGACCCGGCTTTTTCGAGCATTACGAAGAGTTGATCGGCACCTGGACTCGTCGCCTGCGCAATCGCGCGCAGGCCGAGGATCTGGCGCACGACACCTTTGTGCGGGTGCTCGAGGCGGATTCGGCGGCGGTGCAGCAGCCGCGTGCGTATTTGCATCAGACCGCGCGCAATATCGCCGTTGATGGTTATCGGCGTGAGGACCGGCGGGGCGTCATGGAGTCGGAGGCGGTCGATGACAGTGCATCGTCGGCGGGCGATCCGGAGCATTACATGCACGCGATCCAGTTGGCCGATTCCATCGAACGCGCGCTCACCGAGCTGCCGCTCAACTGCCGCAAGATCTTTGTATGGCAGAAGATCGAAGGCCTGACGCAGGCAGAAATCGCCGAACGCCTGGGGCTGTCCAAGAACATGGTCGAAAAGTATATGATCCGCACCCTGCGCCATCTGCGTGAGCGGCTGGATGGCTTGCAGTCATGATGACGAGTGACGTCGAAAAGATCGCAGCCTTCGGCAGCTCCTACAGGGGGGCGTGCCTGGTCTCAACCTCAGCCGGACAGAATATTCCATGATGGAGACGAGAGATTGCGCCTGTGGGCAAGCGGCGGTGCGTGACGAGGCGGCGGCATGGTTCGTGCGTTTGCAGGAACCGAATGTCAGCGTCGAGCAACAGCAGCGCTTCGAGGCCTGGCTGAACGAGCATTCGCAGCACCGCGAAGAATTCCAGTTGCTACAGGGCTTGTGGGCGGCGGCTGATTTGCTGCCGACCTCACGTCTTCAAGCGCTGGTTGAAACTCCGCCAGCTCGCCGCCAACGTCGGCCGATGCTGCGTTATGCCGTCGCCGCGAGTGTTCTGGCCGTGGCGCTGGGGCTTGGCCTGTTCAGCGGGCTGAATCATCCGGGCGGTTACCGCGCTGAATTCGCCACGGCGCCGGGCGAGCGCAAGCATGTGGCGTTGCCGGACGGTTCTGTAATCGATCTGAACAGTCGCAGCCGCTTGCAGGTGCGTTATGAGCAGGATCGACGGGTTATCGAATTGAGCGCGGGCGAGGCGATGTTCAGCGTTGAACACGACGCCTCGCGTCCGTTTATTGTCGAAGCGGGCAGCGGCAGGGTCACGGTCACCGGTACGCGTTTCGATGTGCGCCGCGATGCCACGCAAACCCGCGTGGCGGTGGAGCAGGGCACGGTGAAGGTGCAGGGAAGTGCTGCCCCGGACAACCAATTCATCAACCTCACCGCAGGCCTCGGCACGGCGGTCGATGGCCAAGGCAAAGTCCTGCCGGCCTACGCGGTCAACCCGGCGGAACTGACCGCATGGCGTAACGGCAAACTGGTGTTCAACAACGCCAGCCTCGGCGAAGTAGCGGCGGAAGTATCGCGCTATCGCGACAAACCGCTGACCGTATCCCAGCCGAACGTGGCCAGCCTGCGCCTGACCAGCGTGTTCAAATCCGACGACACCGACGCCTTGCTCAAAGCCTTGCCGAGCATCCTGCCGGTGACGGTGCGCACCCTTGCCGATGGCAGTCAGGAAATAATTTCCAGATAGCATTCAGGTTTTTTCCCCGTTCATCGTCTTCCTGTTCAACTGCAACTGGTTTGCATTAACAGCCGCACACTCTTGCGATCCACAGGACTCCGTACGACGTGAACATCACCACAACCCACAATAAAAAATCCCCTTGGTTGCCACTGGCTCTCGCGCTGGCAGTCAGCGCCGCGATGCCGTTGGCGTTTGCCGCTGAAGCCATTCATATCCGCGCGCAACCGCTAGGCCAAGCCTTGAGCGAACTGGGCCAGCAAACCTCGCTGCAGGTGTTTTTCAGCCCTGAGCTGGTGGCCGGCAAACAAGCTCCGGCGGTGGACGGCGACCTCGCGCCAGAGCAGGCGCTGCGGCAGTTGCTGCAGGGCAGCGGCCTCGATTATCAGATCAATGAAGGCTCGGTGACGCTCGCCCCGGCCGCCACTTCCGCAGCCAGCAACGGCCCGCTGGAACTGGGTGTGACCGACATCAAAGTGGTCGGCGACTGGCTCGGTGACGCGGACGCTGCGGTGGTGCAGAACCACCCCGGCGCACGCACGGTGATTCGCCGCGAAGCGATGGTCGAGCAGGGCGCGATGAACGTCAGCGACGTGCTCAAGCGCGTGCCTGGCGTGCAGGTGCAGGACTCCAATGGCACCGGCGGCAGTGATATTTCCCTCAACGTCGGCGTGCGCGGTCTGACTTCGCGCCTGTCGCCACGCTCGACTGTTTTGATCGATGGCGTGCCAGCGGCGTTCGCGCCTTACGGCCAGCCGCAACTGTCGATGGCGCCGATTTCCTCGGGCAATCTCGACAGCATCGACGTCGTGCGCGGCGCCGGTTCCGTGCGCTACGGGCCGCAGAACGTCGGCGGCGTGATCAACTTCGTGACCCGCGCGATTCCGGAGAAAACCACCGGCGAAATCGGCACCACCCTGGAAACCACGCAGTACGGCGGCTGGAAACACATCGACACCGCGTTCGTCGGTGGCACCGCCGACAACGGCATGGGCGTCGCGCTGCTGTACTCCGGCGTCAACGGTCACGGTTATCGCGAGCGCAACAACGGCAATGACATCGACGACGTGCTGCTCAAGACGCATTGGGCGCCGACCGATAAGGACGATTTCAGCCTCAACTTCCACTACTACGACGCCAGTGCCGACATGCCGGGTGGCCTGACTCAGCGTCAGTACGATGACAAACCGTACGAGTCGGTGCGTGACTACGACCAGTTCACAGGCCGGCGCAAAGACGTGTCGTTCAAGTGGATCCGCCAGATCGACGAGCGCACCCAGGCAGAAATTCTCACCTATTACACCGACAGCTTTCGCGGCAGTACCATCGCCGCGCGCGATCAGCGCACCCTCAGCTCGTACCCGCGTTCCTATTACACCCTGGGCATCGAGCCGCGCGTGTCGCGGGTGTTCGATGTCGGCCCGACCACTCAGGAAGTCAGCGTCGGTTATCGCTATCTGAAAGAGGCCATGCACGAAGAATCGAGTCGTCTGGCGCTGGTCAACAACCAGCCGGTGGTCACGCCGACCTCCGACGGCCATGTGTTCCAGGATCGCACTGGCGGCACCGAGGCCAATTCGGTGTATGTCGACAACAAGATCGACGTCGGCAACTGGACCATCACCCCAGGCATTCGCTTCGAACACATCAGCACCGATTGGCACGACCGCGCCGTGCTCGACACCGCTGGCCGCCCGGTACCGGAGAAAAACCGCAGCATCGAAAGCAATGAGCCGCTGCCGGCGCTGAGCGTGATGTATCACCTGTCCGATGCCTGGAAGCTGTTCGCTAATTACGAAACCTCGTTCGGCAGCCTGCAGTATTTCCAGCTCGGCCAGGGCGGTTCGGGTGACAGCACCGCCAACGGTCTGGAGCCGGAAAAGGCCAAGACCTACGAGATCGGCACGCGTTACAACGATGATGTCTGGGGCGGCGAGGTGACGCTGTTCTACATCGACTTCGATGACGAACTGCAATACATCAGCAACGATGTCGGCTGGACCAACCTCGGCGCGACCAAGCACCAAGGCATTGAAGCCTCGGTGCATTACGACATGGCCGCACTCGACCCGCGCCTCGATGGCCTGACCGCCAACGCCGGGCTCACCTACACCCGCGCCACTTATGAAGGCGAGATCCCCGGCTTCAAGGGTCGCGATCTGCCGTTCTATTCGCGGCAGGTTGCGACAGTCGGTTTGCGTTACGACATCAACCGCTGGACCTGGAACATCGACGGCTTTGCCCAATCGAAACAGCGTTCGCCGGGCACCGGTGTGAATGCGGATGGCAGCTTCAATGGCAACTACATCACCGAAGGCACAGCAGACGGGCAGTACGGCGACATCCCGGGTTACGTGACCTGGAACGTGCGCGGCGGTTATGACTTTGGTCCGCAGGTGTCGAACCTGAAGCTCGGCGCCGGGGTGAAGAACGTCTTCGACAAGCAATACTTCACCCGCTCCAGCGACAACAACTCGGGGATGTATGTCGGCGCACCGCGCACGTTCTTCGTGCAGGCCAGCGTAGGCTTCTGATAGAGCGCGGTGCCTTCTTCGCGAGCAGGCTCGCTCCCACATGGACCACTGAAACCCTGTGGGAGCGAGCCTGCTCGCGAAGCTTTCAGACCTTGAGGACTTTGCCGCCGATCGCCACAGCCACCAGCAACACTGCCATCAATCCAAAGGCAAAACTCAGGCTGCTGGCATGGGCGACAAAACCGATCACCGCTGGCCCGGCAAGAATCCCTGCATAACCCAGCGTGGTAATTGCCGGTACCGCGATGCTTTCCGGCATCACCGTTTGTTTGCCCACCGCCGTGTACAGCACCGGCACGATGTTCGAGCAACCGGCGCCGACCAGCGCATAACCGAGCAGCGCCGCTTGCCAGCTCGGCGCGAAGGTGGCGAGAAACAGTCCCGCCGCCGCCAACAGACCGCCGAACAGAATGATCCGCGTAGCCCCCAGCTTGCGCACTATGCGATCACCCAGCAGACGGCCGACGGTCATGGTCAGGGCAAACGCTGCGTAACCCATTCCCGCATAAGCCGTGTCGATCCCCCGTTCCTGAGCGAGGAACACTGCGCTCCAGTCCAGCGCCGCGCCTTCGGTAAGGAAAACGATGAAGCACATGCCGCCGATAAACAGCACGATGCCATGGGGAATGGCGAACGCCGGGCCGGAGCTTTCGCTGCCGTAGGGCAACATGTGCGGCACGCACTTGAGCAGGGCGCCGATCAGCAACACGACGACGACCAGCATCGCTGCCAGCGGTGTCAGCCCGAGGCCGAGCAGGGCGCTGACACCCGCCGCACCGACGATGCCGCCGAGGCTGAACAGGCCGTGGAACCCCGACATCATGTGCTTGCCGCTGGCGCGCTCGACGATCACTGCTTGCAGGTTCACCGTCGAATCCACCGTGCCGAGACCGGCGCCGAACATGAACAATGTGGCGATCAGCGCCGGGATCGACGACACCGTCGCCAGCAACGGCAGTGCCGCGCAGATCAGCAAGGTGCCGGCGGTGGCCACACGTCGGCAACCAAAACGTGTGGCAAGAATCCCCGCCAGCGGCATCGCCAGAATCGAGCCTACGCCCAGGCACAGCAGCAATAACCCCAGCGTGCCCTCATCCAGCCCGGCCCGCGCCTTGGCATACGGCACCAGCGGCGCCCAGGCGGCGATGCCGAGGCCAGCGATGAAAAAAGCGACGCGGGTGGACATCTGTTGCAGGCGTCCGGGGACGAACGTGTCTTGGGGGTTGAGGCTGGTCATATCGATCCTTGGCAAAAAAACAACTGCATCCCGAGTGACATTCTGGCGGCGTTGAGGTTCGATCTCAGGCCTTTCGGGGCATAACGGTGAACATCCTACCCTGTGGGAGCGAGCCTGCTCGCGAAAGCGGTGGGTCAAATATGGAATTGTCGACTGACGCACCGCCTTCGCGAGCAGGCTCGCTCCCACACTGGTTTGCGGTTTACAGTCGGATTTTCGCCAGCATGGAATATGGGAACAAGGCATGACGACGTTCTACGACGCACGCGGCAATATCTACGGAGTGGTCTCACCCCAAGCCTTGCGCGAGGCCGGAATCGCGTTGCCGACAAGCGCCGACGCCTGCGCCGCATCTCGGCAGCACTGGAGCGAAGCCGCTATCGCCCTGTGCTGCGATTGGCCGGAAGGCCAGCGTCCGGCCAACGGCAAACCCCACCGCAGTGACGGCCTGCTGATCGGCCCGTTTCAGGCATCTGCGCCGTTCGATGTGCTGATCGTCAACACCGACGGCAGTCTCGCCGAGCGCAGCGGTAACGGCCTGACGATTTTTTCTCAGGCATTGACCGAGCAAGGCTTGCTGCCGGAGCAGGGTGCAGTGTTGCGTGTCCATCATGACAAAGGTGAGCCGGTAGCAACCTCGGTGAAACCGGCCGAAGTCGAAGGCGTGCGCGGTTTCTGGCTCGACCTCGGCTGGCCCGTATTCGGCCCGCAAGCCGTCGGGGCGCAGGCAGTCGAGAGCGTTCAAATCAACAATCGCGACGTCAGCCATGTCCAGCCCTTGGCGCAACTCGATCCCGCCTGGACCCATAGTCAATTCGTACGCATCGGCAATCCGCACTGTGTAACGCTGCTCGGCGATGCGTCCGCTTTGCCGAGCAACGAACAGATGAGTGAATCGCCCCTGAACGAGAGGCTGACGGCAATTGCCTATGCCATGCCCACCGGTGCCGGCAATCCCTGCCCGGCGGGCGTCAATCTGCAATGGGCCGCGCTGGCGTCGCCGCAGCAAATCCTCGCCCGGGTATTCGAACGTGGCGAAGGACCAACCGCGTCATCCGGCACCAGCGCCAGTGCGGTCGCGTGTGCCGCGTGGCGGGTGGGTTGGGTCGAGGCGGGAGAAGTGCGGGTGGTCATGCCGGGTGGCACCGCACCGGTTTTGCTTGAGGTTTCGCAAGGGGAATTGCTGCGCGTCAGATTGTTTGGCACGGCGCGGTTGATGGATTGATTCGGCCGACGCCATCGCTGGCAAGCCAGGCTCCCACAGGGTTTTGCATGAGGGCCCAATCATGTGCTCAACACAAAACCTGTGGGAGCCTGGCTTGCCAGCGATGAGGCCATCAGCCCCAGCGCAATCTCAACTGAACTCCACCACCGGCATCTGCCGCTTCATCAACACCTTGCCGCCGCGAATCGAATACAGCGGCAGGCCTTGGCTGCGGATCACTTCGTAGTCGCTGTCCGCCGAGAGAATCAGCAGGTTCGCCGGGCGGCCCTGTTCGAGTCCGTAACGCTCGCCCAGGTGCATGGCTTTGGCGCTGTTGTCGGTGACCAGATCCAGCGCGCTTTGCAGGTTGCGATAACCGAGCATGTGGCAGATGTGCAAACCCGCTTCAAGCACGCGCAGGATGTTGCCGTTACCCAGCGGATACCACGGGTCGACGATCGAATCCTGACCGAAACACACGTTCATGCCGGCTTCGAGCAGTTCGTTGACGCGGGTCACGCCCCGGCGTTTCGGGAAGTTGTCGAAACGTCCTTGCAGATGAATGCTTTCGGTCGGGCAGGAAACAAAGCTGATGCCGGAATGGCCGAGCAGGCGGAACAGTTTGGCGCAGTAGGCATTGTCATAAGAACCCATCGCCGTGGTGTGGCTGGCGGTGACGCGGGCGCCCATGTCGCGGCTGCGCGCTTCTTCGGCAAGCACTTCGAGGAAACGTGAATGCGGATCGTCAGTCTCGTCGCAGTGCACGTCGACCAGGCAGCCGGTACGCTCGGCCAGGTCCATGAGGAACTTCACCGAGCTGACGCCCTGATCGCGGGTGTATTCGAAATGCGGAATGCCGCCGACCACGTCGGCGCCCATGCGGATCGCTTCTTCCATCAGCTCGCGACCGTTGCGGAACGACTCGATGCCTTCCTGCGGGAACGCGACGATTTGCAGATCGATCAGGTGACGGCTTTCCTGGCGCACTTCGAGCATGGCCTTGAGCGCGGTGAGTTGCGGGTCGGTGACGTCGACGTGGGTGCGCACGTGCTGAATGCCGTGGGCGGCCAGGGCCTGAATGGTCTTCTTGGCGCGGGTCTTGGTGTCTTCTTCGGTGATGGTGACTTTGCGCTCGCCCCAGCATTCAATGCCTTCGAACAGCGTGCCGCTCATGTTCCAGCGCGGCTCGCCGGCGGTGAGGGTGGCGTCGAGGTGGATGTGCGGCTCGACGAAGGGCGGCACCACCAGATTGCCGCCGGCATCGAGGTCATCCGCGCCGAGGGTCGGCGCTTCGGTCTGACGGGCGATGCTGTGGATCAGGCCGTCTTCGAGGTGCAATTCGTGCAGGCCTTCCTGGTTGCGCAGGCGGGCGTTGATGATGTGCATCAGGCAAATCCTTTTTATAGGTCTTGTAGTGGTGCGCTGACGCGACGTGCGCCCAGCACACCGGTGACGATGACATACGTTAGCGCGGCAGCGGCGATCCCTACCAGCGGCGCGACCCAGGGCGAGCTGAACGCAGCGACGGTTCCGACCCCGTAGGCCCCGAGGCCCGGCCAGTTGAACGCTGGCAACCGTGCGTCGGCCAGACGCGGATAGTGCCCGCGCCAGCGGTAGAAGAAGTCAGCCATGATCACCCCGCCAATCGGCGGAATCACCGTGCCGAGCAGGATGAGATACGGCACCAGCATGTCGTACATGCCCAGCAGGGCGAGCAGAGTGCCGATCACCGCGCCACCGAGGGTCACGGTCTTGCGCCGCCCGGTGCGCAGCAGGTTGCAGCCGGCCACGGCGAAGTTGTAGATGGTGTTGTCCTGAGTGCTCCAGATGTTCAGCAACAGCATGGCCATCGCGGCCATGGCGAAGCCCTGCAACAGCAGCACTTCAACCACATCCGGCTGTTGATAGACGATCGCGCCGTACGCGCCGATCAGCACCATCAGCCCGTTGCCGATGAAAAAACCGATCAGGCTGGCCAGCACCGCGACTTTTGCCGAGCGCGAAAATCGCGTCCAGTTGGTGGCTTGCGTTGCGCCGCTGACGAAGGTGCCGAACACCAGGGTGATCGCTGTCGACCAGTCCAGCGAACCGCTCGGCACCACGCTGAGCAAGCCTTCGAAGCCGCCGACTTTCACGGTCGCTGCCCACATCGACAGCATCAGCAGCAACATCATCGCCGGCACCGCGATGTACGAGAGAATCTCCAGTCCGCGATAACCGATGTACGCCGTAGCGCAGAAGCCGAGGCCGAACAGCACCATCAGGACCAGCACGGTGGTTTCATCGAGATTGAAATACTTGCCGATCACCACCGCCGCCGTCGCCGTGCCCCACGCGTACCAACCAATCTGGGTGAAGCCGAGAATCAGATCGCTGAGCTTGCTGCCGACCTCGCCAAAACAGAAACGCCCCATCAGCACCGAATTGAGGCCGCTCTTGAAGGCGATGTAACCCAGCCCTGCGGCGTAAAGGCCCAGCAGCAGATTGCCAACAATGATCACCGCCATCATCTCGGCGAAACCGAACGCAACCCCGAGCTTGCCGCCGGCAAACATGGTCGCAGTGAAAAACGTGAAGCCCAGTAACACCATCGCCGTCGAGGCCAGGCCTTTGCGCGCGTGCATGGGGACTTCACTGAGCGGGTAATCGTTGCCGGAGGCGTTCTGCGTCATGGGGCAGTCCTTGCTGGAAGGGGAAGACGCAGAAGGGTTGCAGCGGTCGTGCCAAGCGGCGCAAGTGACCGAATGTGGAGACGCGACTGGGGTTTTCAGCGCAAAAGCAGTGCACTGAAAGCACCAGGAGCCCAATGTGGGAGCGAGCCTGCTCGCGAATACGGAGTGTCAGTCACCGAATAAATTGACTGGAACGACGCTTTCGCGAGCAGGCTCGCTCCCACAGGGGCGGGGAGATCTGTTGCTTATTCGCCGCGATAGATGCAGCCGCTGGTGCACGTCTCATGAATGCGGATCGCGCTGAGTTCCGGCAACAACGGCTTCATCTCATTCCAGATGAATTTGGCCAGCACTTCGCTGGTCGGGTTTTCCAGGCCAGGAATGTCGTTCAGGTAGTTGTGGTCGAGGCGCTCATACAGCGGCTTGAAAATCGCTTTGATCTCGGAGAAATCGCGAATCCAGCCAGTGTGCGGATCGAGGTCGCCGCTCAGGTGCAGCGCGACCTTGAATGAGTGGCCGTGCAGGCGGCCGCACTTGTGGCCGTCCGGGACGTGCGGCAGGCGGTGGGCGGATTCGAAAGTAAACTCTTTGAAGATTTCCACGGTATTTTCGGCTCTGTTCAGATGGCGTTCGCCGCAGCGATTCGGGCAGGCGGCGAGTTTATCAGCTTGTCTTTGGCCGTGCTGACTAAAGGGTCAGCAAGCGGTCGGCGAGGCGACCGTTGGCCGTCAGCTCGAGGAATTCGTCACCCAGTCGCCGGCTCTCGTCCATCGCCGCGTGCCAGTATTTCTGCCGGCTCGGCGCATCGCCCATAAAGCGTTTGAAGTCATTTCGATCGGGCAGTTTGCCGTAGGGCAGGCGCGCCAGATATTCCTTCGATGGCGCGACCAGCAGCACATCCTGCAGACGCTGCACCGAAGCGCGGCGCCATGGCAGGGTCTTGTCGAACCAGCCGGGAATCACCCGATCGGTGAAGTGCGGATAAAGCACGATGCCGTCGCCGCTGTAGGGCAGGTCGAGGTGGTAGTCGAGCAAACCGCCGTCACGGAACGTACCCGCGCCGGCGCCGGGCAGGTCGCGCACGCCTTCCATGACCATCGGAATCGACCCGGAAGCGAGCAGGGCCTGGCGCAGGTTGCCGGTATTGAGCGCAACGAAACGCGAGGGGAAATCGGTCAAGGCATCAAGCGGCGGCGCCAGGCGTGGATCGTGGATGATCAGCCGCTCAAAGTGTCGCGACAGCCGTGCACGGCCGCGCAGGTTGTCGGCGATCACCGAACCCAGCGCCAGACCGAGGCGTCCGCGATGGTCTTCGGCGAGGCGGCCCTGGCTTTTCACCACCATGATGTTCAAGCGGTAATCGGCGTTCTCGAGGATGCTCGCATCGCGGCCGTCGAGCAGGTCATTGAGCATGCGCTGCGAGCTTTGACTGATCTCGGCCATGCTCACGCCTTTGTTGAAATGCTGCTCGGCGTACAGCTCACCGAGGCGGCGAATGCCTTCGGCGGCGTCCGGCAGGCAGGCGCTGGCGAAGCGCCAGGAACCCACCGAGGCGCCGATCAGCGAACGCTCACGCGGCGCATCCGGCAGCCACTCGCCGAACAACGCTAGATCGAGCCCCTGAATCCCCAACGCCTTCGGCCCACCGGCTGCACCGGGCAGGGTGCCGACGTCCGCGGCGTGCAAACCCTGCGTACGAATCCGCGCCATGGCCCGTGGGCCGGCCTTGAGGGTGAGGGCGGGAAACTTGATGTGGATGGCGGTCATACCGGTCTCGATCGTTAGCAAGCTGGCGATTATAAGCACATGTTGCAGGCCCATGTAGGAGTGAGCCTGTCCCACAAACGGGGCAGACGCAAAACCAGTGTGGGAGCGAGCCTGCTCGCGAAAGCGGCGGGTCAGAAACATCGCTGCAGCTGACACTCCGTCTTCGCGAGCAGGCTCGCTCCCACAGGGAATCTTGCCAACAGTGGGGCACAATGATGGCCATTCAGTTTCAGTTAAGTTGACCTCGCTATGGTGCCCACCGTAAGCAACATATAAGAATTCGGAGACACCCATGAAAACCCTGACTGCCCTGACCACTGCCTCGATCCTCGGCCTTGGCGCCAACACTGCGCTGGCGCGCGATCTCGGACCTGACGAAGCGCTTCGTTTGCGCGACGCTGGTACTATCGTCTCCTTCGAGAAGCTCAACGCCATCGCCCTGGAAAAACACCCCGGTTCGGAAATCACCGAAACCGAGCTGGAGGAAGAGTACGGCAAGTTCATTTACCAGATCGAACTGCGCGACCCGAAAGGGCTGAAGTGGGATCTGGAGTTGAACGCGGTCGATGGTGAAGTGCTCAGGGATCATCAGGATACGTAATGAAGCTGAATAGTCGCGCCACCCGCCTGACGGCGCTGGCGCTGGTGTTGTTGTGCAGTACGGCCATGGCTCGCGACCTCGATCAGGACGAGGCGCTGGCCCTGCGTCGCGATGGCGTGATCCTGCCGCTGGAGCAAGTGCTGCAGCAGGCCATGGATCGCTACCCCGGCGCCAAACTGCTGGAAGTTGAGCTGGAAGAAAAACACGACGTGTACATTTACGAAGTCGAATTGCTGACGGTCGAGGGCGTGGCGCGCGAGCTGCACCTGAAGGCCGATACCGGCGAGTTAGTCAAAGACAAGGAAGATTGATCGATGCGTTTGCTTCTGGTGGAAGACCATGTACCGCTGGCCGACGAATTGCTCGCCGGCCTGCAGCGCCAAGGCTACGCGGTGGATTGGCTGGCCGATGGTCGTGACGCGGTGTATCAGGGCAGCAGCGAGCCCTATGACCTGATCATCCTCGATCTCGGCCTGCCCGGCGTGCCGGGGCTGGACGTGTTGGCGCAGTGGCGCGCGGCCGGTCTGGCGATTCCGGTGCTGATCCTTACCGCGCGCGACTCCTGGGCCGAGCGCATTGAAGGGCTGAAAGCCGGCGCTGACGATTACCTGACCAAACCGTTCCACCCGGAAGAACTGTACCTGCGCATTCAGTCACTGTTGCGCCGCTCCAAGGGCCAGGCCAACCAGCCGACCCTGCAAGCCGCCGGCCTGCATCTGGACGAAGGCCGCCAGTGCGTGGTTCGCGACGGCGCCGACATCCAGCTGACCGCCGCTGAATTCCGCCTGCTGCGTTATTTCATGCTGCACCCCGAGCAGATCCTCTCGAAAAGCCACCTCGCCGAACACCTCTACGACGGTGAGACCGAGCGTGACTCCAACGTCCTCGAAGTCCACGTCAATCACCTGCGGCGCAAGCTCGGCAAAAGCGTGATCGAAACCCGTCGCGGTCAGGGATACCTGTTCGGCGGGCAAGCTTCATGAGATCAATCCAGCGCCGTTTGAGCCTGGGTCTGATCAGCGTGATGGTGGTGGTCGGTCTGGTGCTGGCGCAAACCAGCCTGTGGTTGTTCGAAGTCGGTTTGCAGCGCTACCTCGAAGCCGGCCTGCGCAACGACAGCGAAAGCCTGCTGGTAGCGCTGGTGCGCGGCCCGCAAGGTTTGCAGCTGGATGAGCGGCATCTGTCGCCGGCCTATCAGCGGCCGTTTTCCGGGCACTACTTTCGCATCGATTTCTCCGACAGCCACTGGCGTTCGCGCTCGCTGTGGGATCAGGAACTGCCGCTGCTGCAACACCCGGGGCTGCACAGCAATCTGCAACTTGGCCCGGACGGGCAACGCTTGTTGATACTGCGCTCGGACTATCGACGCCTGGGTCAGTCGATCTCGATCAGCGTCGCCCAGGATTACACGCCGGTCAGCGACAGCTTCCAGCGCATGCGCCAGATCGGCCTCGGTCTGGGGCTGGCGGCGTTGCTGTTGATCCTGTTCCTGCAACGCCTGACCGTGCGCCGCGCGCTGAAACCGCTGGAACGCGCGCGCGAGCAGATCGCTCAGTTGCAGCAGGGCCAGCGCTCGCAACTCGACGATCAGGTGCCGGTGGAGCTGGAACCGCTGGTGGCGCAGATCAACCATTTGCTCGCCCACACCGAAGACAGCCTCAAGCGCTCGCGCAATGCCTTGGGCAACCTTGGCCACGCGCTGAAAACCCCGTTGGCGGTGCTGCTCAGCCTGGCCTCCAGCGACAAGCTCGATGACCATCCCGAGCTGCGCAGGATCCTCAAGGAACAACTGGAGCAGGTGCAGCAGCGCCTCAATCGCGAACTCAATCGCGCGCGGTTGGCGGGGGATGCGCTGCCCGGCGCGTTGTTTGATTGCGATGCCGAGTTGCCGGGGTTGCTGGCGACGCTGAACATGATTCACGGCGAGCATCTGGCCCTGAGCTACGTCGCACCGCCGGGTTTGCAGCTGCCGTGGGACCGCGAGGATTTGCTCGAACTGCTCGGTAACCTGCTCGACAACGCCTGCAAATGGGCCGATGCCGAGGTGCGCTTGAGTGTAATCGAACGGTCTGACGGCTTTGCCCTGAGCGTGGAAGATGACGGCCCGGGGATTCCCGAAGAGCAGCGCACTCAGGTGTTCAGCCGTGGCACGCGGCTGGATGAGCAGACCCACGGGCATGGGCTCGGCCTTGGGATCGTGCGGGATATTGTCGAAACGTGGGGTGGCTTGCTGGTGTTGGGCGAAAGCGAGTGGGGCGGGTTGAAAGTGGTGATTGAACTGCCTCGGCGGTGAGCCCTTGAAAAGCCCCTCACCCTAACCCTCTCCCAGAGGGAGAGGGGACTGATTGTGTTGTTCTTGAGAGATTCACCCACTTGAAATCCGAGTCGAACTCAGGACTTGAATGGCATGAAGATCGGCTCCCTTTCCCCCTCGCCCCCTTGGGGGGAGAGGGCTGGGGTGAGGGGGGATTGGAACTGACACCCCGCACTTGTGCATCAAACGCGAAACTGATCCATCAACCGCTGCTGCTGATTCGCCAGGCTGTTGAGCGACTGGCTCACGCGCGCCGATTCATTGGCCTGCCCGGACAGCGACTCGGTCACATCGCGAATCGTTGCCACGTTGTTATTGATCTCTTCAGCCACTGCGCTCTGCTCTTCGGCAGCACTGGCGATTTGCAGGTTCATGTCGCTGATCACCGTCACCGCATCGCCGATCTGCCGCAACGCCGTGACAGCCTGGCCCACCTGCTCAACGCTGCCCTGGGCCTGACGATGGCTGTTGCCCATCGCACCGACCACTTCCTGCGTGCCGTTCTGCAATTGCTCGATGACCTGGCGGGTTTCCTCCACCGACTCCTGAGTGCGGCGCGCGAGGTTGCGCACTTCATCGGCGACCACAGCAAAACCGCGTCCGGCTTCACCGGCGCGGGCGGCTTCGATGGCGGCGTTGAGTGCGAGCAGGTTGGTCTGCTCGGCGATGGCGCGGATGGTTTCCAGCACCGTGCCGATTTTCTCGCTGTTGGCGGCCAGGCCTTCGACCTGAACCATCGCTGCGCTCATGTCGGCGGCGAGGGTGTCGATGCTCGCGGTGGTGTGGTCGATCACGGTCAGACCCTGGCGGGTGGCGCGGTCGGCGTCCTTGGCGGCTTCGGCGGCCTGGGCGGCACTGCGCGCGACGTCCTGGGCGGTGGCGCTCATTTCGTGGGACGCGGTGGCGACCTGATCGACCTGACGGTATTGCTGCTCCATGCCGGCGCTGGTCTGGGTGGCGATGGCCGATGACTGGTCGGCAGTGTTGCGCGCGTCCTGCACCGAGCGCTTCACCTCGGCGATGATCGGCTGCAACTTGTCGAGGAACTTGTTGAACCAACCGGCCAACTGGCCGAGCTCGTCCTGCTTGTCGTAGGCCAGACGCCGGGTCAGGTCGCCTTCGCCGCTGGCGATGTCTTCAAGCATGTGCGCCACACCGAGGATAGGTTTGGTCACGCTGCGCGCCATCAGCCACACCAGCAGCAGACCGATCAGGGCGGCGAACAGGCCGAGGCTCAGTTCGATCAGCGTGCCTGAGGTATTGCTCGCATCCAGTTGCTGCTTGAGCGCTTCGGCGCGGCTGACCAGGACTTTCTCCGGCACATCGAGCAACACGCCCCACGCCGGTCCGTCGGGAATCGGCTGGAACGGCGACAGCACTTTCAACTGGCCGTTGCTGTGCAGGCTGCTCACGCCAGTGCTCGAGGCGAGCAGGCGCAGCAACTCGCTGCCGCTGGCCTGATCTACCGCATCCAGGCGCTGGCTGAGTTTGCCGGCATCCGGGCTGTAACCGGCGAGCAGGCCGGCGGGGCTGACGATACTGACGGCGGTCTGACCGTCGTAAAGCTTGCGGCTGGCGTTCTGGCTGATCGCTTGCAGGCTATTGAGGTTGATGTCGACCGACAGCGAGGCGATGACTTTGCCATTGACCTGCAGCGGGAAGACGATGCTGGTCATCAGCACTTTCTGGCCATCGATGACATAGAAGTACGGCTCGATCACGCAGGGTTTGAGCGTGGTGCGCGGGCAGGTGAACCAGGCGTTGGCGGCCTGACCGCTGGGGCCGGTGCTGGTGTCGCTCATGTCGCTTTCCGGCAGCGCCATCGAAGTGACTTTGCCCGGCGTCGGCTGCGACCAGTACAGGGCAAAACGGCCCTTGTCGTTGCTGCCCAGTTCAGCCTGATCGGCGAACAATTCGTCCTTGCCGTCCAGCGCATTGGCTTCGAAAACCAGCGACAGGCCGAGCAGGTCCGGGTTGGCTTGCAGCGCGGATTTGACCTGACGGGTCATGTCCTCGCGCAGGTCGAAGGCATCGAGAAAGCGCTTCTCGGCCTGCTCACGCAAAAACAGTACCTGCCGCGAGAAACCGTGGCCGTACTGATAGGCGTCCATGAATTGCTGACGAATGCCGGCAGCCTGCACTTCACCTTGCGATTCGATCCGCGCCTGCGCCGACTCGGTGAGCATCTCCATGCTCGAGGCCTTGACCAGCGCCGAGCTGTGTTCCATGCGATACAGCGAAAGACCGACCAACAGGGTCACGATACCGGCCAGGCAGAGGCCGGCGAGCAGGGTGATTTTCCACTGGATGGAAAGTTGTCTGAGCGACATGGAAAACATCCTTATCCGATAAATATCTGAGACTTTGCACTGTAGCGGCCGCGTTTCGGCTTTCTTTATGCCGTGAGCGCAATATGACCGATTGCCGCATGCGGGGCCTGTGGTCCTGTAGTCCTGTGGTCCTGTGGTCCTGTGGCGAGGGGATTTATCCCCGTTCGGCTGCGAAGCAGTCGTGACACCTGCGTACAGGGTTGATTTAAAGTTTGCCGGGGGCGGCTTCGCCACCCAACGGGGATAAATCCCCTCGCCACAGAGCTTTGACACCGCCGCCACTCTGCGGCACAGTGCGCGCCCTCTAATAAGACCCTTCATACAAATCCGCCGGCCAGCGCCGGGCGGACTCATCCTGTCTGGCGGTGTGTTTTCACCCGCAGTGTTTTTTGAGGTAGTGAAATGAATGCAGTCATAGCAGCCGTCGGCGTCATGCTGATCCTCAGCCTGTCGCGCGTGCATGTGGTGATCGCGCTGATCGTCGGGGCGCTGGTCGGTGGCCTGACCGGCGGTCTGGGCATCGACGCAACACTCAAGGCGTTCAACAGCGGCCTGGGCGGCGGCGCGACGGTGGCGTTGTCCTACGCCTTGCTCGGCGCTTTCGCCGTGGCGATTGCCAAATCCGGCCTGGCCCATGCGCTGGCCGACAAGGCCCTGGCCATGGTGGATCGGCAGCACGCAACCGGCGGCGGTAACGTCAAATGGCTGCTGATCGGCCTGCTGTGGGTGGTGGCGATTGCCTCGCAGAACATCCTGCCGATCCATATCGCGTTCATTCCGCTGCTGGTGCCGCCACTTCTATATGTACTGACCAAGCTGCAACTCGATCGCCGTCTGATCGCCTGCGTCATGACCTTTGGCCTGATCACCCCGTATATGTTTCTGCCGGTGGGCTTCGGCAACATCTTCCTCAACGAAATCCTGCTGGCCAACGTCGCCCGCAGCGGCGTCGACATCAGCGGCATCAATGTCACCCATGCCATGGGTATTCCGGCGCTGGGCATGGTCTTCGGCCTGGCGATGGCGTTTATCAGCTACCGCAAGAAGCGCGTTTATGACCTGGCCAAAATCGAACAGGTCGAGCAGACGGCGGTGCACTACAACCCGCTGAGCCTGATGATCGCTGGTGTGGCCATTGCTTCGGCATTCGTGGTGCAGTTGCTGCTGGACTCGATGATTATCGGCGCTCTGGTCGGGTTCCTGATTTTCTCGGTGTCGGGCATCGTCAAATGGCGCGAGACCGATGATCTGTTCACCGAAGGCATGAAAATGATGGCGATGATCGGCTTCATCATGATCGCCGCCTCAGGCTTTGCCGAGGTGATGAAGGCCACCGGGCAGGTGCAGACGCTGGTCGAATCGTCGGCGGCCTGGATCAATCACAGCAAAGGCGTCGGGGCTTTGTTGATGCTGCTGGTGGGCTTGCTGGTAACCATGGGCATCGGTTCGTCGTTCTCTACCGTGCCGATTCTCGCAGCGATCTTCGTGCCTTTGTGCGTGCAACTGGGCTTCAGCCCGATCGCCATTGTCTGCATCGTTGGCACTGCCGGCGCGCTGGGCGATGCCGGTTCGCCGGCCTCGGACTCGACCCTCGGCCCGACCTCGGGGCTGAACATCGACGGCCAGCATCACCACATCTGGGACACCGTCGTACCGACCTTCCTGCACTACAACCTGCCGCTGCTGGTGTTTGGCTGGGTGGCGGCGATGGTTCTCTAAACCACTGAACCCTGTGGGAGCTGGCTTGCCAGCGATGGCGTCGGCACATTCGTTATTCGTCTTTCAGACACACCGCCATCGCGGGCAAGCCCGCTCCCACAGGGACACGCAGTGCCTGCGGACTCAACTTTTGCCCCGGCGTGCCGTTAAAGCCTTTAACCACGCCAACAAAATCAAAAGAGTGAGTCCCCCGATGCGCCTGAGTCTCAAGGCTAAAGTCCTGTCCCTTGCCGTTCTGCCGGTGCTGCTCTTTGCGCTGGTCATCAGCGTGACCACGCTGTTCATCCTCCAGGAACAGGCGCGCAAGGAGGTCGAACAGACCCGCGAGCGGCTGCTCAGCGACGCCAAGGCCACCCTGCAAAGTTACGTCGCCGTGGCCATGACCACGATCAAACCGCTGTACGACGCCGCCGCACCGGGCGATGACGCGGCGCGGGCGCAAGCGATCAAATTGCTCTCGGGCATCCGCTACGGCAAGGATGGCTACTTCTTCGGCTACGACTCCGAGACCGTGCGTCTGTTCAAGGCCAACGACCCCGACGGCGTGGGCAAAAGCTTCAAGGACAACCGCGATCCGAACGGCGTCTACGTCAACCTCGGCCTGGTCAAAGTGGCCAAGGACGGCACCCACTATCTGCAATACAGCTCACCGCTGCCGGGTAACGCCAAGGTGCTGGTGCCGAAACTCGGCTACACCGAATACCTGCCGAAGTGGGACATGGCGGTCGGCACCTCGGTCAACCTCGACGGCATCGAAGCGCAAGTGGCGCAGGTCGAGGCGCAAGTGCAGGAGCGCGTGCAAGGCGTGGTGCTGAGCATCGTCGGCGTTGCGGTGCTGGTGCTGTTGGTGATCGCGGCAGCGGGCATGCTGCTGGCCAACACCATTCTGCGCCCGCTGACCCTGATGAAAGCCAACCTCGACGACATCGCGGCGGGCGAGGGCGACCTGACCCGGCGCCTGAACATCACCAGCCAGGACGAACTCGGCGAACTGGCCGGCTCGTTCAATCGTTTCGTCGACAAGATCCACGGCCTGGTGCGGCAGATCACCGAGATGACCACGCAACTGACCGGTCTGGTCACCCAGGTCTCGGAACAGGCGCAGCGTTCCGATCAGGCCATGGAGCGTCAACGCCACGAAACCGATCAGGTCGCCACGGCGATCAACGAAATGTCCGCCGCCGCCCAGGAAGTCGCCAAGAGCGCACAGAACGCCGCCGTCGCCGCTCAGCAGACCGACGAAGAAGGCCAGAGCGCCAAGCGCGTGGTCGCGGGCAGCATCAAACAGATTCATGCGCTGGTCGACGACATCCGCAACAGCGGCGTGTCGCTGGACAGCCTGCAGCAGGACGTCAGTTCGATTGTCGGCGTGCTTGGGGTGATTCGTTCGATTGCCGAGCAGACCAACCTGCTGGCGCTCAACGCCGCGATCGAAGCGGCGCGCGCCGGTGAGGCCGGTCGTGGCTTTGCGGTGGTTGCGGACGAAGTACGCGCACTGGCCAGCCGCACGCAGATCAGCACCCAGGAAATCCAGGGCATGATCGACCGCTTGCAGGCCGGCACGCAGCAGGCGGTCGAAGCGATGCGCCGTTCCAGCGAGGCCGGCGACGGCACTTCGCAGCAAGCCAATCAGGCCGGCGCGTCGCTGGACGCGATGGCGCAGTTGATCGCCACGATCAACTCGATGAACGCGCAGATCGCCAGCGCAGCGGAAGAGCAGACGGCCGTGGCCGAAGAGATCAACCGCAGCGTGCATCAGATTGCGGTGGCGGTGGACAGCGTCGCCGATGAAACGCAACTGGGCGCGCAAACGTCGCGCAGTCTGGCGGAGCTGGGGCAGCGGTTGGGCAAGCTGGTGGGGCAGTTCCGTATCTGATGGCCTGAAAAGCCCCTCACCCTAGCCCTCTCCCAGAGGGAGAGGGAACCGATTGGGGAATATTGGGGGATTACGCCGACCTGAAAGTCCTGCTTTGAATCCATAGTCGACGCGGTTTTTCAGGTCGATGCAGTAGGTGGGACACCTCGGTCGGTTCCCTCTCCCTCAGGGAGAGGGCTAGGGTGAGGGGCTCTTGATCTTCAGGCTCTGTCCCAATAAGGAATCTCGCCAAAGCACTCGACAAAAAAATCAATTACCGTCCTCACCTTCACCGACAACCGTCGGCTCCCCGGCCACAGCACGGCGATCTGCTGCGGTTCCAGGCTGTTCGACACCTGATATTCCCCCAGCACCGGCACCAGTGTGCCCTCGCGCACCGCTTCGCCAATCAGCCACGACGGAAACATCACCAGCCCTAAGCCTTGCTGGGCGGCTTGGGTCAGGGTGTCGGCGTGGTTGCCGGTGATCGGGCCTTTGACGGTGTACGGCGTCCAGTCCTCGCCATCACGGCGGAAAAACCAGCGCTGCTGACCGGCCGCGCCTTTGTAGGCCAGGCACTGATGTTGCGCGAGTTCGTCCGGGTGCTGCGGCGTGCCGTGGCGTTTGAGGTAGGCCGGGCTGGCGGCGACCTGAAAACGGTGCGGCGCCACAATGCGTGCCTGCATGCTCGAATCGTGCAGCGCGCCGATGCGAAACAGCAGGTCGGCGCCTTCCTGTAGCGGGTCGACGTAATGGTCGGTTTGCTGGATATCCAGTTGCAGCTTCGGATAGCGCGCGCAGAGCTCGCCCAGCCAGGGCGTCAGATGGCGTTGGCCAAACACCACTGGCGCGTTGATGCGCACCAGTCCGGTGGGTTCGCTTTGCTGTTCCTGCAACGCCTGTTCGGCCTCTTCCAATTGCACCAGCAGTAACCGCGCATGGTGGCCGAGCGTGCGCCCGGCTTCGGTCGGGGTGACGGCGCGGGTGTGGCGGTAGAGCAATTGCTGGTTAAGCGCCTGTTCCATTAACTGGATCTGCCGCGAAATGGAGGAGGGCGCGACCCCTTCCCGGCGGGCGACTTCGGAAAAACTGCCGTGGTCGAGGACCGCCACAAACAGCCTTAACGCTTTGAACCCGAGTTCGTTGAGCCCGTGCATGCCATGTCTCGCTGTGCGTGATGCGCAAAAGTGTTGTCCGGATGCTCCCATTTATCGCACAGCGGCGCCAGCCGATAATCCGCGCCATTGTTTTTGAGCGTGGAAGGTTATGTATGCAGACGTTGGATGAAGGGGTGGTTGCTGCACCGGTGAAAAGATCGGTGTTGCGTCTGCTGTTGCTGCCGCTGGTGATCCTCGCTGGCATGGGCTTGTCGGTAGAAGCCGGATTGCTCGGGCCGCTGGGTGAGCAGGTCGGGCATTTATGGGCGACGTTGAGCATCTTCGGTGTGGGTTCGGCAATTCTGTTTTTGCTCTTGCTGTTCGCCGGCCCACAGAAAGGTCCGGCGCTGACCCAGTTGCCGCGCTGGCAGTTGATCGGCGGTTTTCTCGGGCCGATCTACGTGGTGGTGTTGACGCTGGCGACGCCGCATATCGGCATTGCCATGACGATGATCGCGATTTTGTCCGGTCAGGTCGGCAAGAGTGTGCTGATCGACCATTTCGGCTGGTTCGGCGCGACGCGCAAGAAGGTCAACGGCGAGCGCTGGCTGGCGTTGGGCTTGATTGTGGTGGCTTTGGTTCTGATTGCGCGGGGGTGAGTGATGGGTCTGGTGATTTTGTTGGTGGTGGTGGTATTGGCCGGTGCGGTGTTGAGTGTGCAGGCCGCGATCAATGGGCGTCTGGGTGAAACGGTGGGGGTGCTGCGTAGCAGTTTGCTGACCTTTGCGGTGGGCGCGGTGGTGACCGGGTTGTTGATTCTGTTTTTCGAGCCGGCGCAGGCGGTGAGTCTGCTTGAGGTGCCGAAGTGGCAGTTGACCGGGGCGCTGTTCGGCGTGGTGTACATGATGGTGATGGTGGGTGCGGTGCCGGTGGTCGGGACGGCTGTGGCGACGGTGGCGGTGATTGTCGGGCAGTTGGGGATGGGGATGTTGATCGACAATTTCGGCTGGTTGGGGAATCCGGCGATCGGCTTGTCTCCGAGTCGGATGTTGGCGATGGTGTGTCTGGCGGTGGCTTTGGTGTTTATGTATCGGAGCAGTTTGCGTTCTGAGTGATTGGATTTGAGTACATATCCGTTGCTGCGGTTGTTGCTGATTACGGTTCCGCTCTTACAGCGGGTCACTTTTTCAGACGCCAAAAAGTAACCAAAAGGCTTGGCCCCGGCGTTCGGCCCGCTCGCTGGGGCTCGGGGTTCCTTCGCTGCGGGATCGATCCTGGCGCAGCGGCTCCGGTTTGCTTCGCTGCACCTACACTCGCTGTGTTTGGCTGCGCCAAACGGTCGCTGCGCTCCCACGCCCGGATCAATCCCTTCGCTCAGCCTGCCGATGGGGCCGGCACGGCAAGATCAAGGGCGGTACTCGAGCTTGCGCTCATTGTGTGTAGGAGCTGCCGAAGGCTGCGATCTTTTGCTTTTGCTGTTTTGTTGGAGCGAGCCTGCTCGCGAAAGCCATCTCTGCGTCGCCCAATCTCTCAACAGTTGGTCAGCCTGCAACACCACCTTCTACACTGTCCCTTACGGCTTACCACTCAAGCCTCAGACAACCACTACGCAAGGAGTCTGTCCCATGTCCGATAAAAAATGCGACTGCCCGGGCTGCAACTGCACGATCAAAGAAGGCGAACATTCCTACGCTGTACACGGTAAACACTATTGCTGCGAGGCTTGCGCTCATCACCACAAACACGGTGAAGAGTGTGCGATGAAGGGTTGCGGTTGCGCTCATCCGAAATAAGCGGGGCAAAAAAAGTGGAGCCTAATCAGGCTCCACTTCCATTTTCAGACTGTCGTCTTCATGTCGTTCAAAGTGCCTCACCGTGCCTTGCAGTGTTCGCCCTTCGACCTTGACCACCACAACCTTGGCTTGGTGGAGGTCTTCCGGTACCGGTGCCTGGACGCACAAGGTGAAGCGGTAAGGGTCATCCGCGACCGTTTCCAGTGCGACTTGGCAATTCACCGTTTTGGTGATCTGGCCGAAGAAGGTGGTCAGGCCGTAGTCCAGTCGGGCCGTGTGATAAGTGTCGGTCATCGGTCGATTCCCCCTGTCGATTGCCAAGCCTGCGGTGGAGGCGGTGGGGTCAGTTGGTCTGGCGCCAGGTGACGTTTTCCAGACCGAATTTTTCTGCCATCGGTTTGCTGGTTTTTTGCACTTTCTCGCGGCCGAAGCGCGGGATGCGACCCACGCCCGCGTCGCAGCTTGCCCAATGCCAGGCTTCGGCGTTGTCCATTTTGTCCGAGCGGATAATGAACGACTTGGGGGTGCCATGCAGTGTGTAGTCGATGACGTAAAGTTTTGCGTTGTTCATAAAGCCCGAATTCCTCCCTGTGGTATTAAACGGATCGCGCTGTGCCGGGAAAATTCATTCGGATTGTCCGACGGTATCTATCGTTGGCGAGTGCGCGGCGTGCTGGTTACCATGGCGGCTTCGCCAACCCCCTGTGAACGCTCGCCATGGCCCTCGCCGCGCCCCCTGATCTGACCGACACCGATGTGCCCGTGCAACCGCTGGCGCGGACCTATCCGCGTGGTTTGTTCATCGAGCCGCACGAGCATGTCTGGGGGCAGTTGCTGTATGCGATGAGCGGGGTGATGTGGGTCGAAACCCCGCACGAAGCGCTGGTGGTGCCGCCGCAGCGGGCGGTGTGGTTGCCGCCGGGGGTGCCGCACGGGATTCGGGTGGTGTCGGATTTGCAGATGCGCAATATCTACCTGCGCCCGGCGCTGGCGGCGACGCTGGATGCGACGGTGCAGGTGATCGAGGTCGGTGGTTTGCTGCGAGAGTTGATCGTCGGGCTGGTGGCGCAGGGCGATGCCGGCGAGGCTGAGTATTACGACGCACTGGTCGGGCTGGCGTTGCTGGAGCTGCGCCGGGCCAGGCGTTCGCAGTTGAAGATTACACTGCCGGATGAGTCCGACCGGCGTTTGATGAATCTGTGTCAGGCGGTGATGGCCGCGCCGTCGCTGGAGATCCCGTTCGAGCAGCATGCGCAGAACGCCGGGGCCAGCGTGCGTACCCTGGCGCGCTTGTTCAAGGACAGCCTCGGCATGGGCTTCGCCGAATGGCGGCGCCAGGTGCAGTTGGCGACGGCGGTGGCGGCGTTGATTCAAGGCGTGGCGGTGAGCGTCATTGCTCGCGAACTGGGTTATTCACCGAGCAGTTTCAGCGACATGTTTCGCCGGGAACTTGGCGTAGCGCCTTCGCAATTCTCGGCAACTTGAACAGATCCATGTGGGAGCGAGCCTGCTCGCGAAAGCTTTGCACCAGGCAATGAAGTGCTGACTGGAAGACCGCATTCGCGAGCAGGCTCGCTCCCACACGGTTCTATGGCGGCTGCAGAAGGTTTGTCCGAAATTCAGAAGTCCTTGGCCGATACCGCTCCGGCTCATTCCCTAGACTCTGCCCATCACTTATCGCGGCGGAGTTCCTTTCATGAACTACCTCATTTCTCTGGCCATCGGCCTGGGCGTCGGCCTGCTCTACGGCGCGCTCGATTTCCGTTCTCCCGCACCACCGGCCATCGCGCTGGTCGGTCTGCTTGGCATGTTGGCCGGTGAGCAGTTGTGGCCGCTGGGCCGGCAACTGGTCGCTGGCTGGTTGTCCTGAATTTCCCTTTTTCTTTTCGGTGGATGTGCCCATGAAAGCGTTGCAATTCGATCAGACCGGCGACCTGTCTTCCCTGCGCTTCGTCGACGTTCCGACCCCGGTGCCCGGCGCCGATGAAGTGCTGGTGCAGATCAAGGCTGCCGGCCTCAACCCCAGCGATGTGAAAAACGTCCTCGGGCGTTTTCCCTACACCACACTGCCACGGGTTCCGGGGCGGGATTTTGCCGGGGTGGTGGTCGAGGGGCCACAAGCACTGATCGGTCAGGAAGTCTGGGGTACCGGGCGCGAGCTGGGCTTCTTCGCCGACGGCGCACATGCGCAATTCGTCAAATTGCCGGCCCGTGGCGTGTCGCACAAACCGGCGCATTTGAGTTTCGCTCAGGCGGCCAGCCTTGGCGTGCCGTACACCACGGCGTGGGATGCGCTGGAACGCAGTCTGGTCAGCGCCGACACGCGCTTGCTGGTGATCGGCGGCGGGGCAGTGGCAACTGCGGCTTTGGCCCTGGCAAAAGTGCGCGGCGCGCAATTGCTGGCGGCGGCGCGCCGGCCCGAGCAGGTAGCCGATTTGCAGCAGCAGGGCTATCAGACGATTCAACTGGATAAGCCAGAAGACCTCGGTGCCCAGGTCAATGCGGTGTATCGCGGCGGCGCCGATGTGATCTTCGACACCACCGGTTTCTGGCTGCCCGCCTCGGTGGCGGCACTGGCGACCTTCGGCCGCATCGCCATCATCGCCGCACCGGTCGACGGCCATGTGCAATTGCCGGCGCTGGCGCTGTATCGCAAGGGCGGCTCGGTGGTCGGGATCAACTCGTTGTTGTACGGCGTTGAGGCGTGCGCGGCGATGCTCGAGCAGTTCGGGCGGTTCTTCGATGAGGATCGCTTGCCGCTGCCGCAGGGCCTGGTGGAGGTGCCGCTGGCTGAAGGGCTGGCGCGCTATGAGGAGGTCAATCAAGGTGGTGGCGACAAGATCATCTTGCTGCCCTGACTCACGCAAATCCCTGTGGGAGCGAGCCTGCTCGCGATGACGGTAGATCAGTTAAACCGTCGGCGACTGACACACCGTTTTCGCGAGCAGGCTCGCTCCCACAGGGGAAAGGCATAGGATTCGGGATCATTTCCGTAGGATCCAGGGCGTTTCTCTGTGGGCCACGTCCTTTTCGCTCGCAGACCGGCAAAACAGGGAAACCTCTGACTTCACCCATTGCAGTGCACCGTTGCACAGTCCCGTCTTTCAATCAGACACAGGGACAGGTGGATGCGCATCGCTGGCAGGCCCGTTGTTTTCACTCTCGAGATAGAAGGCGTTGCCCACGATCTTCAAGTGTTCGGTTTTCGCACCCGGGAAGTGCTCAACCAGACCTATGAACTGGATCTCGAGCTGGTCAGCGAGCGGCCCGATGTGGATCTGGAAGGCTTGCTGCATCGGCCGGCCTTTCTCTGTTTCGGTGCCGACGGTAGCGGCATGCACGGGCTGGTCTATCGGGTCGGCCAGGGTGATTGCGGTGTTCGGCTGAGCCGTTACCAGATCACCCTGGCGCCACACCTTGCCTACCTCGCGCATCGGCGCAATCAGCGGATTTTCCAGAACCTGAGCGTGCCGCAGATCATCGCCAATGTGTTGAGCGATCACGGCATGCAGGCCGATGCCTGGCATTTTCAGCTCAGCGCCGAGTACCCGGCGCGAGTGTATTGCGTGCAATATCAGGAATCCGATCTGCACTTCATCCAGAGGCTGTGCGAAGAGGAGGGCTTGCACTTTCACTTCCGCCACCGCCGTGAGGCGCACCTGTTGGTGTTCGGCGACGATCAAACGGCGTTCCTCAAACACGACGTGACGACGCGCTATTTGCAGGGCAACGGCCTGGTTGCCGATGCGCCGGTTATCGACCAGTTCACTGTGCGCCTGGAGCCACGCTCCAACATCGTCGAGCGCCGCGATTATCACTTCGAAAAGCCCGCAGTGCAGTTGGACGCCAAGGTCAGTGCAGCGCGGGTTCCGCTGCTGGAAGATTATGAGTTTCCCGGGCAGTTCACCCATCGCGAGCGCGGCAAGCACCTCAGCCAGTGTGCGCTGGAGCGCCATGGTGCCGACTATCGTCTGGCTAACGGACGTAGCAATCAGGCGCTGATGCGCGGCGGCAGTTTCATGACCATGGCGGATTACTCGCGCGCCGACTGCAACGATTTATGGTTGCTGACCGAGGTCGAGCACATCGGCAAACAGCCGCAAGTGCTCGAAGAAGCGTTCACCGAGCAGGTCGACGCTGATGGTTTCAGTCAGGGCTATCGCAACCATTTCGTCGCGACACCGTGGGACGTGGTGTTTCGCCCGCAGCTCAGGCATGTCAAACCGCGCGTCAGCGGCAGTCAGTTGGCAGTGGTGACCGGCCCGCCCGGCGAAGAAATCTACAGCGATGCCTACGGCCGCGTGAAAGTGCAAATGCTCTGGGATCGCGACGGCCAGCGTGATGAACAGTCAAGTTGCTGGCTGCGCGTGGCCACTGCCTGGGCGCATGACCGCTACGGCAGCGTGCAGATTCCTCGCGTCGGTATGGAAGTGCTGGTGGGCTTCACCGATGGCGATCCGGACAAACCGTATGTGCTCGCCTGCCTGCCCAACGCCGAAACCCCGGTGCCACTGGACCTGCCGGCGCAACAGACGCGTAGCATCTGGCGCAGCCAGAGCAGTCCCGGTGGCGGTGGTTACAACGAACTGCGCATCGAGGACCGGCAAGGCGCGGAAGAAATCTCCATCAGGGCGCAGCGCGACCTGGTGCAGCACGTGCTCAACGACTTGCGTGTGCAGATCGACAACCTGCACAGCCAAGTGATTGGCGGCGTTTCCAGCCTTGAGTTGCGCGACGAAGAACATCACCTGACCCACGGCAACCGCCTGACTGAACTCAAGCAGGACGATCATCTGTGGGTGCAGGGCGAGCAGCATGTGCGGGTCGCCAGCCAGCGCGTCAGTGCCGCGCAGCAGCTGCATTTCGGCGCGGGCGAGCAGGTGGTTTTCAACAGCGGCCTGCAGATCACCCTGGCTGCTGGCGGGCATTGGCTGACGGTCGGCGCCGCCGGCATTTTCAGCAGTGTGCCGGTGGTGCAGGGCGGGGCGCCAACGGTGTGTCTGCCAGCGGAACCGTTGCTACCGGGGGCTGCGCCGTTGCTCAAGGCGACGTTCGATGCCGTGCAGCAACGGCATGCGCTGCTGACCACGCGGACCTCGCGTTGCCTGATTTGCGAGGCGGCCCAGGCATGAGCCTTTTGACGGATTGGCCTGAAGGTTTGCCGTGGGCTGAACAGCAGGCGTTTGTGCTGCTCGACGGTGCGACGATCGCCGATTTGCCGGCGCAACTGCGAAGGCTCGACCCCGCCGCCAACGCTTTTGCGCTGTACGACCAGCCACCGTTTTCGGCCCTGCGTGACGTCTCGCCGCTGCTGGTGGCGCTCGCTGACGCTGACGATCCGGTAGCGCGGTTTTATCGCCAGCACGCCCAACAGGAATGGGGCGTGCTGTTGTTCAGCGCCGCGCCGGCGCATGAAATCGTCGCGCACTTGCGTCAGTTGCTGATCGTCGAGTTGCCGGTCGGCTCGCCGGTGTTGTTGCGGCTGGCGGATGCCGCCGTGGCGCAGGCGCTGTTTGCCAGCGGCGATGCGAGTCTGTTCGGGCCGCTGGGGTGCGTGGTCACGGCGGATGGCGCGCGGGGAGTCTGGCACTGTCAGCGACCTCGGCACGGGCAGGGTGGGGCGCTGGTGGCGCCGTATCGGTTGAGTGCGGAGCAGGATGCCGCGCTGGATCGGGTGGATCGGCGGCGGGTGTTGCTACAAGTCGATGCGTATTTGCTTGAATATTTTCCCCGGTTTCATACCGGGGAAACCATCGCTGAACGTTGGATGCTTCTGGAACAAATCGAGGCAAAAGCCAGCGCGCTCGGCCTGAGCAGCCAATCGGAATGGCTTTACTTCGCCAACCTTGTCGCGTCTCTCAATGGTGCTGATCCGGATCAGCATCCGCAGATCCAGCACTTGCTACACGAGCCCTCCCTGCAACCGATCGGTGAGCGCTTGACGCTGGCCGTTTCAATGGCCCGCCAATGGGCGTCTGAAAGAGTCCGACCATGAACCATCCCGCCGACCTTGCGGCAGCCGCCGCGTCCAAAGCCCCGATCATCGGCCCCGCCGCCTGCCCCTTGCGCAAAACCCACGTGCAACTGCTGCCCCTCGCGTACGGCCTGGTGGAAAAACCCTTCGACCCCAGCACCGAAATCACGCTGCCGTACACCCTGACCACGCGCCCCATGGGCATCCGCCGCCTGCGCGACGGTTGGCTGTACATCGTCGACAGTCTCAGCGGTGAGCTCTACGAATACCGCGTGCTTGAAGGCGTCATCAGCGCATTGCTGCATCGCGGCAAAAGCGTCAGCGAGGATCAGCGCAGCGCCATCGAAGAACGTCCGGCGTTGATCTTTTCGCGCAAAAGCACCCTTTACGTGACCTTCGCCGACGTGCAGTTGAGCGCGGCGAAGTGCCGACAGGTGCTGGACAGTGCGCAGGAACGCGAGCACTTCATGCAGGCGGTCGATCTCGGCCCGGTGCATTGTCTGATCGGCGGCGAGCATCTGCTTACCGTGGCCCAGGCCAAACAGTGGCTGGCGGAAGTGGCCTGCACGGCGAAACCGCTGGCCGAGGCGGACGCCACGCGGATGCCGGCGGTGCAGGTCAGCGATGCGCCGGGGCACGAGCGCGAACCCTATCTGTGGGAAAACCCGCGACGTTTTCGCGAGGCGCATATCGGCGAATTTCTTGGCCGGGTGCGCGGACCTTATCAGGACGACACGCTGTTTCTGCTGGTCAACGACGACCTCGGGGTGATGCGCGATCTGGCCGATTATCAGGACCTGGTGGTCGGCTGGATCGAGCAGTGGAGCAACACCGACAACAACGAGCGCGACTATCTGCTGGCCAGTTACATCGAGTCGCTGAGCCAGCTCGGCGCTCAGGATTTCGACACCCTGGCCAAGGCCAGCGACGATCCGCGCGCCCAGGCATTGTTCGCTGAACTGGAGCAATTGCCCGAGCCGGATCGGGAAAATACCCGGCAGGCGCTGCTTGAGTATTTGAACAAGGGTGGTGAGGTCGAGCCAGCTGCAGTCGAAGCCACGCCTGAGTTGCAACAGCTTCGCGAAAAGGCACTGGATGAGTCATTGGCGCTGAACCGTTTCGACGGCGTCGCCCCGGATTTTACCGCGCACGCTCGCGTCACCGCCGAGGCGGATCGGCGCTTTTACACCCGCGAATATTTTGTTGAAGTCGCCCCGGCCGATTTCGTCGAGCGTCATCTGAACACACTGGTCGAGCTCGGCAAGGACCAGAGCCGGCGCATGAAAGACGTGCTCGACGGCCCATTGCTCAGCGGTAAGCGCGGCATCAACGACCTGATCGACCGCCCGGCGATGGACGAGGTGCTGAACAATCATCGCGACAACCTCGGACGCTGGAATCGCCTGCTCGAACGCATCACCGCCGATCGCGCGCAACTGCTGTGCGCCGGGCGTTTCCATCGCTCGGCGTGGTATTTCGACGGGCAAGTGCAGATCGATCAGGCGCTCGCCAGCGAATACGCCTGCCTCAAGGACATCGGCCGTAGCGACGCGGCCAATGAGCAAATGCTCGGTTACCTCGAGCAGCACCCGCAACTGACCCGCCCGCTGTTCTACACCTTGCCGCTGCGCTTGCAGACCGAACAGGCCGGGCAATATTCAACGCTGTTCAACGCCGGCATGGCGATGTTCAACAACCTGCCGGACTGGCTGGCCAAATTGCAGAGCATCGAGCAGCCGCAGTTGCCGGCCCTCGACGATCTGCCGGCACACAGCCGCGTCCTCGCCGATGCGGTGCAAGACACCTACAGCCCGGCGCTGAACCTGGGCCTGAGCCGGGCACTGGAAGGTTTTGATCTTGCCGGCGAGAAAATCCCCGACCTCGACGAACTGTTCCAGCGCCTGCCCAAAGCCCTGCGCCTGCGCGTCTTCGACGCCGCGCGAACCAGCGGCGTGACCTTCACCGTATCCACCCCGGCGGAACAAGCGGCGCTGCAAGCCACGATCAAGGAAGTGCTGCGCGAGCGCGACTACCTGAAAACCCTCAACCGCGAACGCAACCAGCTCACCCACAACAAAAACCGCCAAGGCCACAAAACCGCCCGGGCGGTGGAATTGCAGCAGGAAATCGTCCGCGTGCGCACGCAATTGGCGCTGTTCGAAGGCCGCCTCGCGGCGGCGTTAAGCCCGATCGACGAACTGCCGGATCGCTCGGCACGGCTGTATGGCGCCACCCCGGCGAAAGCGGGATTGACGGTGGTGTTTCCGTCGGCGCAGCAAGGGGAATTGCGCGGGTTGCTGGAGAATATTCGTGCGGGGGTGGCGGGGGTTTCGAAGGCGAGTCTGGTGCGGACGGAGGGGATGGGGTTGTTGGTGGTGTTGGTGCAGGTGGTGAATTTGGTGGGGGTTTATCGGGAGCTGCGCAGGCAGGCTGTAAATGAAAGAGTGTGGACCTCGTTGATGAATTCAGTCGTTGCAACGGGAGCGGCGGGATTTAGTGCCGCACAAAGTCTTGCTGATACGGCGTTAAAAGTTCGCTGCGCTTCTCTAGTGGCAAGCGTTCAGCTCCATGCCTTGCAGACCGTGCACGTGCAGATGGGGAAATTGCATGTGGGATTGGGTTTTTTTACATATTTGTCAGGGTTGGCTTCTTCTACGAACAGTATTGTCACGCAACGCAAAAACTGGGAACAGGCGGTTCGCAGTGGAAATCATTCGGCGCAAAGCGCAGCTGCATTGGCGACGATGGGAGCTGGTGGCATGACATCAGTTAGTGGCTATGGTTTGACCAACACTGTCCACTCCACATTCAAGGTATTGAAGGCGTCAAGTAATGCCGCTCGTAGAGCTGCTTGGGCCGCTGCTGGCACACGTTTATCCACCGTCTTTTTCCGCTTCAATCTCGCTGGAGCACTTTTTACTGTTCTAGAGCTGGGGGGTAGCTTGCTGTACAGCCGCTACAACATCAGTGCTCACGATAAATGGTTGAAAATCACACCGTGGAGTAGGGATAGCGAGATGCGTGGCGACCACTCACTTGATGACTATCAAAGTTATCTGGCTTTTTTAATTCACGCACCTTACGCGCAGCTTGGCCCAAATCTGTACGACTCTTGGCTGAAGGATCTGTTATTCAAAGCCAAACCCAGCGATATTCACTTAGCATTGCCGACCCTAACGCTGAATGATCTGCTGCGTCCGTTTGGCGGCAACCCAACCTCCCGTTTAGGTATCGGCGCGCACCGCATTTCAATTCCGCTGCACAGTCGAGGAGCACCACGAGAGCAGCGAGATGTCATTAGTGACGAGATTTTAAGCAGCCTGCGCATCGTGAAGTCCAGCCCAGAAGGACTGATACTTTGTCTCCAGTATCCAGCGGGCCTCGGGTCGGAATTTGTTCCCGCGAAAGAAACGCTGGAATTGGCTGTGTGCGTTCAGACATTGAATAAAAAGGGTGAATGGGCATCTCGAACTCGCGTCATTCACCTCGATCCGCGTGGTGAGGGTCATTTTGGGGTTGTTACTCCCCAACAGGTCAAAGAAAAACCTCCAGTTTTGCTGGTTGAGGCTCACCTGTTAGAAAGAGCTGACCATGCTGAATAATCACGATGATCCATTAGCAACTCGCCCGCTTCGACAGCCTAGAAAGACCGGTGACATTGAGGCGTTTCCGAGCGGAAAAATTACCTATCTCGCGCCCTTGCCATTACCAACATCAATGCCAGCTTACGGTCGGCATATTGGTGAACTGAATGACGTTTATATGGATTTCGGTTTAGGGACACTGGAGGTTTTTTCTTGGCAAGTCATTTTAGGCGGACCATTCAGCGGCACATTAATGATCGCGTTCCTATATCCACTGATGGGAGGGTTTATAGGACTTCTGTTAGGTGATAGCTGGGAGTTCATTAAAGAAGTCATTGAGGGTATTTTTTTTGCCATTTACAAATTGGCTTTCTCAACGGGTTTAATTGCCTTGTTTATTGGCCTAGGCGTCTGGCACCACGTCCACAAAACCCGCGCCACCCTCATCCCAACCCGCTTCAACCGTCAACGCCGCGAAGTCTGCTTCATGCCCGAAGGCGCCACCGAACCTGTCTTCGTCCCATGGGAATCGCTGTCCGCCTGGATCATAGAAGCCAAGGGCGCCACCCAGTTCGGCATCCACCGCCAATACGGCATGGGCATCGGTTTCTACCAAGGTGAAACCCTCATAAGCCAGGAATTCCAATGCGCCGGCCTGGAGCTCGCGATCAGCCATTGGGAAGCGATTCGCGGTTACATGGAGTACGAAGTCAACGACCTCAAATCGATTCAGGACCTGCAAGACCTGCAAGGTCCGGACGACCCGCCCCACGAAGGCCTGCATACTTTTCGTAACGCCCGCGCGCGGATGCATCAGCAGATCCGTGAAGGCCGGCGCTCGCGGCTTTCGGGGTTCTTCTGGTACCTGTATCACGTCATGACCTTATGGACGATTCCCAATCGCCTGGTTGAATGGGAAGTGCGTCGGCTGGAAAGAATCGGCAAGCAGGCGCTGCCGGAAGTCATGCGTGCCTGGTCCGAGCCGCTGCCGAAAGAGCAATGGGCCAAGCCCAGTGAAGAGTTGTTGCGGCTGAGCGAACAAGTGCGGCGGATGCACAAGCGCCAGCCGCATCGGCCGATTACGCAGATTTTCGCTGAGGTTTGCAGGCGAGCTGAGTGCTGATGTTGAGCAGTTTTGTGGCCAGAGGGTGGGAGGTTTTTGCCTGTTTGAGCGCCTTCGCGAGCAGGCTCGCTCCCACAGAGGACCGCGTTGGACGCGGATGTTTCGGTTGATCTTGGACAAAGTGGGAGACCCTCGGGGTGGCGGCCATTTCTCAGTGGTTGCTACCGGGTCGGCCAAGGAAAACCCGATGGTTCTGCTGGTTGAAAATCAATACCTCGGAAGGGCTGACCATGCTGAATAATCGCAGTAATCCTCTTTCCAGTTCGGAATATGAGGGGGTTAAAAAAGCGGGCGATATTGAGCCGTTTCCTAGCGGGAAGATTACCTATCTCGCACCGTTGCCATTACCTACATCAATGCCGCCTTACGGACCTCATATCGGAGCGTTCAATGACGGATACATGGATTTTGGTCTCGGCTCACTGGAGGTATTCCCATGGCAGCTAATTTTCGGCGGAACGACCGCAGGCACTTTTATGGTGCTCGTTTTATTTCCTTTGTTCACGGGCTTGCTAGGAATTCTTTTTGGCTATGGGAACGAGGCAATTTGGGAATCAATGGTAGGTGTATTCGAAGTGGCATTGGAAAATGAGTTAATTTGCGGCCCCTTGACCCTGTTCATCGGCCTCGGCGTCTGGCACCACGTCCACAAAAAGCGCCTCTCCCTCATCCCAACCCGCTTCAACCGCCAACGCCGCGAAGTCTGCTTCATGCCCGAAGGCGCCACCGAACCTGTCTTCGTCCCATGGGAATCGCTGTCCGCCTGGATCATCGAAGCCAAGGGCGCCACCCAGTTCGGCATCCATCGCCAATACGGTATGGGCATCGGTTTCTACCAAGGTGAAACCCTCATAAGCCAGGAATTCCAATGCGCCGGCCTGGAGCTCGCGATCAGCCATTGGGAAGCGATTCGCGGTTACATGGAGTACGAAGTCAACGACCTCAAATCCATTCAGGATTTGCAAGACCTTCAAGGCCCAGACGACCCACCCCACGAAGGCCTGCACACTTTTCGTAACGCCCGCGCGCGGATGCACCAGCAGATTCGTGAAGGCCGCCGCTCGCGGCTTTCGGGGTTCTTCTGGTACCTGTATCACGTCATGACTTTATGGACGATTCCCAACCGTTTGGTCGAATGGGAAGTGCGCCGTCTGGAAAGAATCGGCAAACAGGCGCTGCCGGAAGTCATGCGCGAATGGTCTGAGCCGCTGCCGAAAGAGCAATGGGCCAAGCCCAGTGAAGAGTTGCTGCGGCTGAGCGAACAAGTGCGGCGGATGCACAAGCGCCAGCCGCATCGGCCGATTACGCAGATTTTTGCTGAGGTTTGCAGGCGGGGCTGACTGGGCGGTGCAGGCAGGTTCGATTGCCTTCGCGAGCGGGCTCGCTCCCACAGGAGACCACGCTACAAATGTGGGAGCGAGCCCGCTCGCGAAGGGGCCGCTCGGTCAGCACAAAAATCTGCGCTCTCGCGCTCTGCTAGAATCCGCCCCATTCATTGCCAGAGACTTTCCCATGAGCGAGCCGATTCGTCTGACCCAATACAGCCATGGCGCCGGTTGTGGCTGCAAGATTTCCCCACAGGTGCTGGAAGTGATCCTCGCCGGCAGCGGCGCACAGAACCTTGATCCAAAACTCTGGGTCGGCAACGCATCGCGCGATGACGCGGCGGTGTATGCGATCGATGCCGAGCGCGGTGTGGTGTCGACCACCGATTTCTTCATGCCGATTGTCGATGACCCGTTCGACTTCGGCCGCATCGCCGCGACCAATGCGATCAGCGATATCTATGCGATGGGCGGCGATCCGTTGATGGCGATCGCGATCCTCGGTTGGCCGGTGAATGTGCTGGCGCCGGAGGTGGCGCGGGAAGTGATTCGTGGCGGTCGCTCGGTGTGCGACGCGGCGGGCATTCCGTTGGCGGGGGGGCATTCGATCGATGCGCCGGAGCCGATCTTCGGCCTCGCCGTCACCGGCCTCGTGGAAAAGCGCCACATGAAACGCAACGACACCGCTACCGCCGGTTGCCTGTTGTACCTGACCAAACCGTTGGGCATCGGCATCCTCACTACCGCGGAAAAGAAGGGCAAGTTGCGCGCCGCCGACGTCGGTGTCGCCCGCGACTGGATGTGCACCCTGAACAAGCCTGGCAGCCGCTTCGGCAAACTCGCCGGCGTTACGGCGATGACCGACGTCACCGGTTTCGGCCTGCTCGGGCACTTGGTGGAAATGGCCGACGGCAGCCAGTTGACCGCGCGCATCGCCTATGACCGCGTGCCGCGTCTGGACAGCGTCGAGTACTACCTCGATCAGGGCTGCGTGCCGGGCGGTACGCTGCGCAACTTCGACAGCTATTCGAGCAAGGTTGGCCGCGTGCAGGAGTTGCACAAACGCGTGCTGTGCGATCCGCAGACCAGCGGTGGTCTGCTGATTGCGGTCACGCCTGAAGGTAATGCCGAGTTCCTCGGCGTCGCCGCCGAACTGGGCCTGAGCCTTGCGCCGATCGGCGAACTGGTTGAGCGACAGACGAACGCGGTCGAGGTGATTTGATGCTCCGCGACTGCACCGACTACCGCGATATTTTCCTCAACGACCGGCCGATGATGGATGCCCGCGCGCCGGTCGAGTTTCACAAAGGCGCGTTCCCCGGCGTGGTCAATCTGCCGCTGATGAATGATCTGGAACGGCAGAAGATCGGCACCTGCTACAAGCAGCATGGCCAGCAGGCGGCAATCGAGCTGGGCCATCAAATAGTGTCCGGCGCAGTCAAAGCCGAGCGCATCCAGGCCTGGGCCGACTTCGCCCGGGCTCATCCCGATGGTTATCTGTACTGTTTTCGCGGTGGTTTGCGCTCGCAGATCACCCAGCAGTGGCTGCGCGACGAGGCGGGCATCGACTATCCGCGCGTCGGCGGCGGCTACAAGGCAATGCGCAGTTTTTTGATCGACACCCTTGAGCAAGCCATCGCGCAGTGTGATTTTGTTTTGCTCGGCGGCATGACCGGCACCGGCAAGACCGAAGTGCTGGTGCAGTTGCGCAACGGTGTGGATCTGGAAGGCCACGCCAACCATCGCGGCTCCAGTTTCGGCAAACGTGCCACCGGGCAGCCGTCGAATATCGATTTCGAGAATCGCCTGGCCATCGACTTCATGAAGAAGCGCGATGCCGGGATCGAGCAGTTTGTGCTCGAAGACGAGAGCCGTGTGGTCGGCAGTTGCGCCTTGCCGTTGCCGCTGTATCAGGGCATGCAGCAGTACCCGATGGTATGGCTGGAAGATCGTTTCGAGCACCGTGTCGAGCGGATCCTGCGTGATTACGTCATTGATCTGTCGGCGGAGTTTGCCTCCCTCCACGGCGACACCGGGTTTGCGCTGTTTTCCGAACGTCTGCTGGAGAGTCTCAACAACGTACAGAAACGCCTCGGCGGTGAGCGCCATTCGCGGATGCTGGCATTGATGGAACAGGCGCTGGCCGAGCAGGGCCGCAGCGGTGCGGTGGATCTGCATTGCGGCTGGATCGAGGGTTTGCTGCGCGAGTATTACGACCCGATGTATGTCTTCCAGCGCGAGAAGAAGGGCGGGCGGATCGAGTTTGCCGGGGAGCGTCAGGCGGTGATCGAGTATTTGCGTGCGAGGGTGAATCAGAAGGCTTGAGGCGCAAGCAACTGGCCTCTTCGCGAGCAGGCTCGCTCCCACAGTTGAAATGCGTTCCCCTGTGGGAGCGAGCCTGCTCGCGAAGACGCAAGATCGGGCGATACAAAACTCAGGTCGGGCAAGTGTCCTTGCCGTTATCCAGCCCCTGTTTGTAGACATGGCTCTGCAAACTGGCCTTGCCGTTGTGCCACTTCAGGGTCAGCACATACAGCGAATCGAAGTCATCGCCGGCCCAGTCATCGGTGATCTTCTGTCGCTCGCCCACTGCGTTGCCGGCGACCTTGTTGATCAGATCCGGCAGATAACCGTGGGACCAGGCGGTGTAGATCGTCGAGTTGTGGTACTTCTCGTCCAGCAGCTCGCGGGCCAGATCGCTGGTGTCGTTGGCAGAGAATTCGATGTTCACCGGCAGGCCGAGCTTGATCGCGGCCGGGCTGATGGTCATCAGCGGACGAATGTAGCTGTAGGAATTATCCAGCTCGCCTTCCTCGACGTTGCGCGTCGGGTTGGCGGCGAACACGTAATCGGCCTTGCCGAATTTTTCCGGCAGCAGCGTCGACAGGTCGATGGCGCGGTTCAGGCCCTGGCAGTTGAGCTGGCCGAGGCCGCCTTCGGGCTTTTCCGCATGGCGCAGGAACACCAGCGTCTGTGTGCCGTCCGCCGGTTGGGCGCGGCTTTCGCTGGATTCGAGGGACAGAAAAAGCGCGCTGACTGCCAGCAGGGAGGGCAGGGCCACGTACGCGCGATGTTTGAAACGTTTGGCGAAACTCATCAGGTTCGTCATCAATTCGAAGGTTCTTCAGCAATATCGGTTAAGGCTGACAAACCTTTGCACCGCGGGCTCCCAGCACCGGGTGTTTCCCTGTCATAAACAGCTTCCTCTGCGAGAAAGGCATAACTCAGAGTCCTGTAATGCCCGTTTGGTTCGATCCGGGCCAGTGCGCAGCACTCTAACGGCAACCTTTGCGGGCATGCAGGCAGGTTAGCGACAGGATGTTACGGTTCGTGTAGGCGCGGCAGCAGGCCTACTTTATGATCGGTTTTCAATTTGTGACTGGATGCTTCCAATGACCGATCTGTCTGCATTCCCGATTACTCAGAAATGGCCGGCGCAGTACCCGGACTGGATTCAGCTCTACTCCCTGCCGACCCCCAACGGCGTCAAAGTGTCGATCATGCTCGAAGAGATCGGCCTGCCGTACGAGCCGCACCGCGTCGGTTTCGACACCAACGACCAGACCTCGGCGGAATTTCTCTCGCTGAACCCGAACAACAAGATCCCGGCGATCCTTGACCCACATGGCCCTGAAGATAAACCGCTGCCGCTGTTCGAATCCGGCGCGATCCTGATTTATCTGGCCGACAAGAGCGGCCAGCTGCTCGCTCAGGAAGGCGCGCTGCGCTACGAGACCATCCAATGGCTGATGTGGCAGATGGGCGGCATCGGCCCGATGTTCGGCCAGCTCGGTTTCTTCAACAAATTTGCCGGCAAGGATTACGAGGACAAGCGTCCCCGCGATCGGTATGTCGAGGAGAGCAAACGCCTGCTGAATGTGCTCAACACTCGCCTCGAAGGCCGCGACTGGATCATGGGCGAGCGCTACACCATCGCCGACATCGCCACGTTCCCGTGGGTGCGCAATCTGCTCGGATTTTACGAGGCGGGGGATCTGGTCGGGATTGAGAATTTCCCCAACGTCACCCGAGTGCTGGAGCGGTTTCTAGCTCGCCCGGCAGTCATCCGCGGCCTGACCATCCCATCCTGACTTTCAGTTGTACACATGCCCCCTGTGGGAGCTGGCTTGCCAGCGATGAAGCCAGCACAGTCAACCTCATTGGTGACTGACCTGCCGCCATCGCTGGCAAGCCAGCTCCCACAGGAATTTGAAATGTACATGCAGGATTATTACAAGCCCGGTAACGCTCTCTTGATTGATCCAGGTTTGTCCCGCACCCGCCGCAAGGCATAAGCTTCGCCCCCTACGACTTTCGTCTCATCCGCTGTTTTCAGGAAAGGCCCCATGTCCAGTCAGTTCCCCGAAGCACGTCCCCGCCGTCTGCGCCGCAATGCGAGCCTGCGCAGTCTGTTCCAGGAAACCGAGTTCAGCCTGAACGATCTGGTCCTGCCAATCTTCGTCGAGGAAGACATCGACGACTTCGTGCCGATCACCAGCATGCCCGGCGTGCAGCGCATCCCCGAGCGTAAACTGGCCAGTGAAATCGAGCGCTATGCCCGTGCCGGGATCAAGTCTGTGATGACCTTTGGCGTGTCCCATCATCTCGATGCCAACGGCAGCGACACCTGGCGCGAAGACGGTCTGGTGTCGCGCATGTCGCGCATTGCCAAGGACGCCGTGCCGGAAATGATCGTGATGTCCGACACCTGCTTCTGCGAATACACCGATCACGGCCATTGCGGCGTGATGCACAACCACGAAGTCGACAATGACCAGACCCTGATCAACCTCGGCAAACAAGCCGTAGCGGCCGCCCGCGCCGGTGCTGACGTGATTGCGCCGTCGGCGGCGATGGACGGCCAGGTGCGCGCGATTCGCCAGGCGCTCGACGCTGCCGGCTTCACGCAGATTCCGATCATGGCCTACTCGACCAAATTCGCTTCGGCACTCTACGGCCCGTTCCGCGAGGCCGGCGGCAGCGCGCTCAAGGGCGATCGCAAAAGCTATCAGATGAACCCGATGAACCGCCGCGAAGCCCTGCGCGAATCGCTGCTCGATGAGCAGGAAGGTGCCGATGCGCTGATGGTCAAACCGGCCGGTGCTTACCTCGACATCATCCGCGACATCCGCCAGGCCTCGAACCTGCCACTGGCGGCGTATCAGGTCAGCGGCGAGTACGCGATGATCAAGTTCGGCGCCCAGGCTGGGGCGATCGATGAGGATCGCGTGGTCCGCGAAAGCCTTGGCGCAATCAAGCGTGCGGGGGCGGATCTGATCTTCACTTACTTTGCGATGGATCTGGCGTTGGCGGGGATCTGAGAAAGGAATCGCAACTTGCAGCATTGCCTGTATGGAATGGTTGCTCCTTGTAGGCAGAGGCGTCAGGTTGCGATCGTCTCCATGATTCGATTTTTATCAGAAAAGAGCTTTGCTGAGTTTGACACCTAGCGACGCAGTGACATACAGCGTTGAAGCACCAGTTTTGTGTTCGACTGGATCGAAATCAGCTTTGATTACTCCACTGAAACGAGTTTTATTTTCAGAAATCGTTAGATGCAAGATTGATTGATTGGGCGATGCGTACGTCCAACCTGCATGATTTGCAAAGTAGAATGCGGCGTACTGGTAGTAGGTCGAAGGTATTTCATATGTTCCATCTTCCAGATCGCTGAAAATTTGAAATATAAAAGACCTGTCGTTGGCCTCCGTTCTCCCTCGGAACTCATATTTTACCCGCTGGGTTGAACGCAACTCGATCAAAGCAGCATTTAAAGGTTGGTGGTCGGCGACTTCGAACAGTGCGTTTAATGTTCCAGTGACCTCTATGTCTTGCACTTGTTCTGCGGTGGACAGTTCCATCTTGATTGCTCCTTGAAAACGGTGAGCAATGATTAGAGGTGGCGCTGCGCAATGCGTCCACTGTCAGAGTTGACAGGTGTTCAGGTCTTTCCGACGAATGGCTGGCCAACAAAGTGTGAAGGTCACTGAAAAGGCCGGATGCCGTGATCGAGGAAGTAGCGTTCGATCACCTTCGGATCGGCGCTGCTATCGGCAATCGCCACATAGGTATCCGGCCGCAGCAGGTAAAACCCGTTGCGCCCCAACCCCGCCGTTTTGAACGCCGGGCGCCAGTCGAAGACGTGCAGCGGCAAGTGGTGTTCGGCGCACCAGGCGATCATCTCGTCGCTGGTGTCGCCGTACACATGCACCTGCCAGCATGGCTGCCGTAGCGGTTCGAAATTATCCCCTTCGCCATCATGCGCCCACGGCAAGCGGTCGCCGCCGTGCACGTGGCCGGCTTCACCCTGGCTCAGTGGCATGCCGCGATAGTTGAGGGTGACTTGCGAGACCGTGCGAAACAGGAATTCGCGGCTGGCTTCGAACCCGGCCATTTTCGGCAGCAGAAACGGCGCCACACGCATCCGTAGCAGATCGGCCATGCGACCCTGCGCGGTGACGAAACTGAAGACCTTGTCGGTGGTGGAGACCAGTCGGCGAGCGAAGGCGATGCGCTCGGTTTCGTAGGTGTCGAGCAGTTTCGGTTCGGCACCACCGCTGAGCACGGCGGCGAGCTTCCAGGCCAGATTGATTGCATCGCCAATGCCCGTGTTCATGCCCTGGCCACCGGCCGGACTGTGTACATGGGCGGCATCGCCGAGCAGAAACGCCCGGCCGTTGCGAAAGTGCTCGGCCACCCGGTGATGCACGCGGTAAGTGGAGAACCAGTGCACGTCTTCGATATGCACTTTCAGGTGTTCGATGGCGCGGCTGCTGACGTCGGCAAATTGCAGGGTTTCGGCACGCTCGGCGCGTTCGTCACGCACCGTGCCGATCAGTCGCGCGCGGCCTTCGCCGGCCAGTGGAAACACCGCGAGAAAATCCGCTTGGTCCAGGTCCAGATGCAACTCGCCATTGAGCGCCGGGCCGCTGGCCGTGATATCGGCGACGTAGAAAATCTGCTGATAGGTGCCGCCGGGGAAGTCGGTGTCGAGGGCTTTGCGCACCACCGAACGGGCGCCGTCGCAACCGGCCAGATAACAGGCCTGACAGACTTCCTGCCGGCCATCGGGCAGGCGCAGGTGGGCGGTGAGGGTGTCGCCGGTTTCCTCGAAGCTGTCCAGTGCGGTATTGCGCTCCACACTGACGCCGTAATCTTCGAGGCGCTCGAGCAACAGCCGTTCGTGCTCGTCCTGCGGGAAAATCTCGACAAACGCGTAGGGCGTCAGGCCTTCGCCGATGCGTTTGAGTGGCAGGTGCGCGACCGGTTTGCCGTTGACCCAGAAATTCGCCGCAGCGACCTGATGGCCGCGACGCACGATGGTGTCGGCGAGGTCGAGTTGGCGATACAGCTCAAGGGTGCGTGCCTGCACGGCCAGAGCGCGGGAAGTGGTGCCTGGCGCCGAGGTCTTGTCGATGATGCGCACGCGCACGCCGAGTTTGCTCAGCCACAGCGCCAGGACCAGACCGGTCGGGCCGGCGCCGATGATCAGCACGTCGCTGCGGTTCATGGGGCTGTCCTCCTGTGGCTGTGCAGCAAGTATGGATCAGGTCGCCAGTTCCGGCCTCTTCGCGAGCAGGCTCGCTCCCACAGGGGACGCATTCCAGTGTGGGAGCGAGCCTGCTCGCGAAGCGTCCGGTCAAGCACCACAAAAACCAGAAAGGCCCCGCAACCGTTAAGCTGCGGGGCCTTTTTTTACGACGCAATGACGCTTAGAAGTCGATCGTCCCCGACAACTTCGCCACTCGCGGTTCGCCCTGGGTCAGGTAGCCGCCCTGAGCCGATTCCCAGTACTTCTTGTTCGCCAGGTTCTCAACACCGAACCGCACGGTCACATCCTTCTCCGACACCTTGAACGCATAACGCGCGCCGGCATCGAAGCGGTTCCACGTCGGCAGGCTGAGGTTGTTTGCTGCGTCGGCGTATTGTCCGCCGGTGCGCAGCATCCGCGCGTTCAGCGCAACGCCTTGCAGGCCTGGCACGTCCCAGTCCACGCCAGCGTTGAACTGGAAGGTCGGTACGCCGATGGCGTGGTTACCGTCGTTGGCGCCATTGAGGGTGTTTTTCAGTTCGGTGTCCATCAGGGTCAGGCCACTGATCAGGCGCAGGCCGTCGATCGGCTCGCCGAACACGTTCATCTCCACGCCTTTGTTGATCTGTTCGCCTTCACGGACGTAGGTGCAAGTGGTCGGACTGTTGATTTCGCAGTAGCCATCGCTTGGCTGTTCGATGCGGTAAACACCGAGGCTCGCACCGTAGGTGCCCATGTCGACTTTCACGCCCAGTTCGGTCTGCTTGGAGCGTTTCGGTGCGTAGACCTCGTTGCCGTTGGTGACGCGGAAACCGCCGGAGCTGGTCGGCGAAGTCGGCCCTTGGGCCAGGCCTTCGATATGGTTGGCGTAGAACGACACATGCTCCCACGGCTTGAACACGATGCCGTACACCGGAGTGGTGATCGATTCGTCGTAGCTCGACGAACGCGGGCCGCTGCCGTAGCTGGCGTAGCTGTAACCCTGCACCACCAGTTGCTGACGACGCAGACCGGCGGTGACCAGCAGGCGATCGTCGAAGAACCCGAGGGTGTCGGAAATCGCCACGCTGCGGTTGAAGGTCTTGCCGACGATGCCCGGATCGTTGAGATCGCCGCCAGAGAAGTTGCCTACCGGCGCTGGGGTAGTGATCGGGTGATAGATGTTGTTGGAGTAGCGGGTCAGGTCGAAGTCATAGGCACTGCGCTGCTCGGCCCAGATCCCGGTCAGGCCGAAATTCAGCTTGTGGCTGACCGGGCCGGTGTTGAATTTGCCGTTGAGGCCGGCCATGACGCTGGTGTTGTCCTCGTCATGCGGGACGAACGAGCCGGTGGTGAACGAGGCGCCGTTGTTGCCGACCAGCGTGGTCGAGTTATAGCGCCCGACTTCACGGGTGTGCTTGGCGCCACCGGCGGCGTAGGCGGTCCAGCTGTCGTTGAGGTCGTACTCGGCGCGGAGCATGCCGAAGGTGTCTTCGATGTCGGTGTAGCCCCATTTCGGCGCGTAGTTGGTGTCCGCCGATGGCGCGTCCGGGATGTGCGTGGCGGTGCCGAGGTTGACCGAGCTGCGGCCACCGTTAACGCGTTCCTTCTGATAGGCAAAGTCACCGGAAACCCGTAGCGCATCGCCGCGATAATCCAGACCGATGGCGAACAGTTTCGAGCGCTGGTTCTCGTGATCGATACCGGTGTCGCCTTCGCGCTGCGACAGGTTGACCCGCGCGCCGAAGCGGTTGTCTTCACCGAAACGCTGGCCGATGTCGAAGTGATGACCGATGCGGCCTTCGCTGTTGATGTCGGTGGTGTAACGACGCAGCGGCACGTCGCCGGCCCGCTTGGGTTGCAGGTTGACGCCGCCGCCGATGCCGGAACCGGTCGGGGTCACGCCGTTGATGAAAGCGTTGGGGCCTTTGAACACTTCCACGCGCTCCAGCGCATCGGTGGAAATGATCTGCCGGGGCAACACGCCGTACAGGCCGTTATAGGAAATGTCGTCGCCATTGAGCGGCAGGCCGCGAATCATGAAGACCTGCGCCTGGTTGGAGAAGCCCGAGGCCTGGCGCACGGAAGAATCGTTGAGCAGTACATCGGCGACGTTTTCCGCCTGCTGATCCTGGATCAATTGCTCGGTGTAGGACGCGGCGCTGAAGGGCACGTCCATCATGTCCTGATTGCCGAGCACGCCCAACTGGCCGCCGCGCGCAACCTGACCGCCAGCGTAGACCGGGGGCAGGGCGTTGGGTGTCGGGGCTTGGGCATTGACGTTGACGTCGTCGAGCACCAGCTCTTTGCTGTTTTGTTCAGCGGCGTGGGCGGTAACGGTCAGGGAGCACAGCAGGGCAAGCAAAGTCGGGCGAAATGGAGCGCCGAGTCGAGCTGAAGCGGGCATGTCGGATCCTGGAGGCGAGCGGCCAAAGAAAAATAAGGGCGGCGCGGAACTCCTTGCGCTAATGCGACTCCAGGCGCGAATGATAGGGTTTCGCAGTAACGTTTTGCAATCAGTTTGTCATCAGCGTGTAGGAGCTGCCGCAGGCTGCGATCTTTTGATCTTGATCTTGATCTGATCTGCAAAAAGCAAGATCAAAAGATCGCAGCCTGCGGCAGCTCCTACGGGGGTTGTGTATGGTGTTGTGGCGAATTTGATTGGATGGAGCAACATGCGATTACTCATTACTCTCGGCGCCGTGCTACTGCTCGCCGGTTGCGCCAGCCAGCGCAGCAACGAACCGGCGCCGCGTCCGCCGGCTGAAGTGAAGGCGGAAATCGTTCGGCTGTTGCCGGCAAAAACCGCCGACCGTCAGGGCTGGGCCACGGACATCTACGCTGCGTTTGCCGCACAAGGCATCAGCACCACCACGCAAAATCTGTGTTCGGTACTGGCCGTGGCCGAGCAGGAATCGACTTTCCAAGCCGACCCGACGGTGCCCGGGCTGGGCAAGATTGCCCGCGACGAAATCGACCGCCGCGCCGCCAAGGTGCACATCCCCAGCCTGCTGGTCAGCGGCGCTTTACAAGTGCGCTCGCCCAACGGCAAGAGCTACAGCGAGCGTCTGAATGCGGCGCGCAGTGAAAAGGAACTGAGCGCGATTTTCGACGACTTCATCGGCATGGTGCCGATGGGCCGTACGCTGTTCGGCGGCTTCAACCCGGTGCACACCGGCGGGCCGATGCAGGTCAGCATCGAATTCGCCGAGGAGCACGCCAAGGATTATCCGTACACGGTGGACGGCACGATCCGCCGTGAAGTGTTCAGCCGGCGCGGCGGCATGTATTTCGGCATCGCCCATTTGCTCGGTTACCCGGTGAATTACCGCGAGCCGTTGTATCGCTTCGCCGATTTCAACGCCGGCTGGTACGCCAGTCGCAATGCCGCGTTTCAGAATGCGGTCAGCCGCGCGTCCGGCATCCCCCTGACTCTGGACGGCGACCTGATTCGCTACGACTCGATCATGCCCGGCAGTACCGAACTGGCGGTGCGCACCCTCGGCAAGTCGCTGGGCATGCGCAACCCGACGATTCGCGATCAACTGGAGAAGGGCAAAACCCTGGAATTCGAAGAGACCAGACTCTATCAACGCGTGTTCGAACTGGCGGAGCGGGCCGAAGGCAAGGCGTTACCGCGCGCGGTATTGCCGGGGATTGTGCTGCAGAGTCCGAAGATCACCCGCAAACTCACCACTGCCTGGTTCGCCAAGCGCGTGGACGAGCGTTACAAGCGCTGCATGGCGAAGGCCGGATAAAACACGCAGACATAAAAAACCCGGCTGCGGGAGCCGGGTTTCTCTGCGGTGTTGCGCTTGCAGTGATGCATCAGGCAACACGGCGTTCGATCAGACGATCCGAGCCACCTTCAGCAACGCGGCGTTCGATCAGACGATCCGAACCACCTTCGGCAACGCGGCGCTCGATCAGACGATCAGAGCCACCTTCGGCAACGCGGCGTTCGATCAGACGATCCGAACCACCTTCGGCAACGCGGCGTTCGATCAGACGATCCGAACCACCTTCGGCAACGCGGCGCTCGATCAGACGATCAGAGCCACCTTCGGCAACGCGGCGTTCGATCAGACGATCGGAACCACCTTCGGCAACGCGGCGTTCAATCAGACGATCCGAACCACCTTCGGCAACGCGGCGTTCGATCAGACGATCCGAACCGCCTTCAGCCAGACGGCTTTCGATCAGTTTGTCCGAGCCGCCTTCGGCGATCATGGTGTGCGCCGGGGTGGCGGCGAAAGCGTTAACTGCGAAAACCGAGAAAGCGATGCTGAGAAGAGTCTGGCGTTTCATGATGGTGTGCTCCGGGGTGTTGTTGGTTGGTATGGAGCTGATGTTACGCCCGGAATTTTTTATGAGAACTTCATTGCCGTGATGGTGAACATCGACGTCGATGATGGTTGCGGACAACCGCGTAGCAGAGCCTCAGAGCACCTTCACCGCACGCCCGATCGCCTGAATCGGCCCGGTCGGTTTGCCGATCGGTGAGCCATTGGCGCCTTCCAGGGTCAGCTCAAACAGCTGGTTCGGTTGCAGCGGCGGCAACTTGTCCAGCGGCACCGACAACGCTTGCCCCGGTTTGACCAGTCCCAATGACACCGGTCCCGACCAGCCGTCAGCCTTGGTCCAGAACTCCAGCGCCTTGTCCGCCGGCACCTCGACCACCCCTAGCGGAATCAACTGGATCTCCCGCGCATTGCTCGCCTGAATCACCCAACCCGGCGCCTTGTCCTGCGGCGCCACCAGCACGACCAGATAACTCGGTTTCGGCGCAGTCTGGGTCAGTAGCATCGCGCCCAGAATCAGCGTCGCAGCCAGGCCCGCCGCACTCAGGCCACGCCACAGTGGCAGCAGATTCCACCACGAGGTCAGCGGCTTCTTCACCGTAAGCCGTTCGAGACTGCGCTCGATGCGTGGCCACAGCTGCGCCGAGGGTTGCTGAGGTTCGGCCAGATCGGTCAGCTCCAGCAGACGCCGCTCCCAGGCATCCACCGCTGCACGCAGTTCGGGATCGTTCGGCAGGCGCCGTTGCACCTCGATGCGCTGCTCGAACGACAAGGTGCCGAGCACGTATTCGCCGGCCAGTTCATCCCGTTCCTGCGCTGATTCGCCGGTCATCCCATGCACTCCCGCAAAGCATTGAGGCTGCGCTTGATCCACGCTTTGACCGTGCCCAGCGGCGTGTCGAGGCGCGCGGAAATCTGCGCGTGGCTATAACCGTCGACGTAGGCATGGAGGATGCAGCTGCGCCGCTGCGGTTCCAGTTGTTCGAGGCAGCGATGAATGCGCGCCGAGTGAATATCGGCCAGCTCATCAGGCGCCGCTGCCTCATGTTCTTCGCTGAACGGCGTTTCCCGACTTTGCTTGCGCAACTGATTCAAGGCAAGGTGCCGGGTCACGCTGAACATCCAGCCCCGCGCCGAGCCGCGCGCCGGGTCGAACCCGGCCGCGCCGTGCCAGATCTTGATGAATGCCTCATGCACAATGTCCTCCGCCAGCGCCGTATCGCGCACCAGCCGCTTGGCCACACCGAGCAGGCGCGGGCCTTCCTGCACATACAAATCGCGCAAAGCCGCGCGCTCGCCCCGGGCACAGGCGGCGAGGCGGGCTTCGTAATCGAAAACGGATTCGGGTAAAGGCATGGGGTGCAATCTAGCTCACATTTCCCAAACATCCAGAGGCATGGTTCCCTGTGGGAGCGAGCTTGCTCGCGAATGCGGTGGGTCAGAAAGTAATAAGGCGACTGACACTCCGTCTTCGCGAGCAGGCTCGCTCCCACAGGATTGTGCACTGCTTCCGGATATCAGTTCGCCGCCCAGAAAATATAATCCGCCTGGTACTTCACCACTTCCTGCTTGCCCTTGTTCGCCACTGTGCACTCACTGCCCGGCGCTACGCCGCCCTTGAGCGCGACACGCTGGATATAGCTGACCCCGGTCATCGCGCCTTTGCCCTCGGCCGGATTGGCCTTGACCAGTTGATAGGGCAGGTTGCCCGGGCTCGACGGTGCCACGGCGAGTTGTGTGCCGGTGACTTTCGAACCGTCCTTGGCTTGCCAGGTCGCTGGCGGGCCGAAATAGGTGCCGACCTGTTTGCCGCTGCGATCATTGAGCACCGCTTTCGGGCCGACAAAGGTCCACTCGGTCTGCCCGGCCATATTGGGTTTGTCGCGGCATTCGTAGGTGATCTCGCCAACCCCGGTGGTTTCCAGGGCAATCTTGTGCCCGTCCGGCACCTTGATCGCGTCGGGATAACTGCTCTGGGCGAAGGTGGTCGCGGTGAAGGCGAGCAAACCGGTGAAGCCAATCAGCTGGGTGATGTTCATCCGATGATTCTCCGAAAAGGGTAGGGCGCTGACAGCACCAGAGTGGGCTGTTACAGGGACTACCCGTGGCGGAGGCGATTGGATGCAGTGCCGGAAAAATAAATTTCAAACACCACCTATCAAACCTGTGGGAGCGAGCCTGCTCGCGAAAGCGTCGGGCCAGCCAGCACTTATGTGACTGATGCACCGCATTCGCGAGCAGGCTCGCTCCCACAGGGTTCTCTGTACGGCTTGAGACCCGAGGCCTTCAGTAACTCTTGGGTATACGGATGTTGCGGCGCAGCGAAAATCTCCCGCGACGACCCTTGTTCAACCACCTTGCCATCCTTGATCACCATCAAGTCATGCGCCAGCGCATGTACCACCGCCAGATCATGGCTGATGAACAGATAGGTCAGCCCATGCCTGATCTGCAACTGGCGCAACAATTCCACCACTTGCTTCTGCACCGTGCGATCCAGCGCCGACGTCGGTTCGTCGAGCAGGATCAGCGCCGGTTCCAGCACCAGTGCGCGGGCGATGGAGATGCGCTGGCGCTGGCCTCCGGAAAACTCGTGGGGGTAACGATGGCGGCTTTGCGGATCGAGGCCGACTTCCTCGAGCACGCGAATCACCGCTGCCTCGCGCTCGGCCTCGCTGCCGATGCCATGGGTCAGCAAGCCTTCGGCAATGATCTGCTGCACCGACATGCGCGGGCTGAGGCTGCCGAACGGATCCTGAAACACTACCTGAATCTGCCGGCGCAACGGGCGCATCAGACGCTGATTGAGCAGGCTCAACTGCTTGTTGCCGAAACGGATATTGCCCTCTGATTCGACCAGTCGCAGGATCGCCTGACCCAGCGTCGACTTGCCCGAACCCGACTCGCCGACGATGCCCAACGTCTTGCCGCGTTGCAGGGTGAAACTGACGCCGTCCACCGCTTTGATGTAATCCTGCTGACGGCTGAAGAGTTTTTTCGGCAGGGCAAACCACACCTTCAAATCATCGACTTCCAGCAGGTTGTGCTCGTACTTACTGGGCACTGGCGCGCCGCTCGGTTCCGCTTCGATCAACAACCGGCTATAGGGGTGTTGCGGCGCTTGGAACAGCGTCTCGCAATCGGCCTGTTCAACGATCTCGCCCTGACGCATTACGCACACGCGCTGAGCGATCCGGCGTACCAGATTGAGGTCGTGGCTGATCAGCAACAGCGACATGCCGAGGCGCTGCTGCAACTCGATCAGCAGCTCAAGAATCTTCTTCTGTACGGTCACGTCCAGCGCCGTGGTCGGTTCATCGGCAATCAACAGTTCCGGCTCGTTGGCCAGCGCCATGGCGATCATTACCCGTTGCCGCTGACCACCGGAAAGCTGATGCGGATAGGCTTTGAGTCGCTGCAACGGCTGGCGAATACCCACCAGCTCGAGCAGCTCCAGCGTCCGCGCGCGGGCGGCGCGGCCTTTGAGGCCCTTGTGGATTTCCAACACTTCGCTGATCTGTTTTTCCACCGTGTGCAACGGGTTCAGCGAGGTCATCGGCTCCTGGAAAATCATCGCAATGCGATTGCCGCGCAAACCACGCATCTGCTGTTCGCTGGCGTGCAGCAAATCCACGCCGTTGTAGCGAATCGCGCCGCTGCTGCTGACGTTCTTGCCCGGCAACAAACGCAGAATCGAATGCGCCGTCACCGACTTGCCCGAGCCGGACTCGCCGACCAGCGCCAGACACTCGCCACGGCGAATATCGAGGCTCACACCGTGCACCACTTCTTGCCCGGCGAAGGCCACCCGCAGGTCGCGAATTTCAATCAGGTTGTCTTGCATGTCAGCTCCTCGGATCAAAGGCATCTCGGCACGCTTCACCGATGAAAACCAACAAAGACAAGATCAACGCCAGGGCAAAAAACGCCGTCAGCCCCAGCCACGGTGCCTGCAGATTGCGTTTGGCCTGGCCGATCAGTTCACCCAGCGATGCGGTGCCGGCGGGCATGCCGAAGCCGAGGAAATCCAGCGCGGTCAGGGTGGCGATGGCGCCGGTGAGAATGAACGGCAGGTAGGTGAGGGTGGAAGTCATGGCGTTGGGCAGAATGTGCCGGCGCATCAGTTCGCTGTCGGTCAGGCCCAGCGCGCGCGCGGCTTTCACGTATTCGAGATTGCGCCCCCGCAGGAACTCGGCGCGCACCACGTCGACCAGCGCCAGCCAGGAAAACAGCGCCATGATCCCCAGCAGCCACCAGAAACTCGGCGAGACGAAGCCGGACAGAATGATCAGCAGGTACAGCACCGGCAACCCCGACCAGATTTCCAGTACGCGCTGCCCGAGCAAGTCGACCCAGCCGCCGTAATAACCCTGTAAAGCCCCGGCGAGAATGCCGATCAACGCGCTGATGGCGGTGAGGATCAGCGCGAACAGAATCGAGATCCGCGTGCCGAAAATCACCCGCGCCAGAACATCGCGAGCCTGATCATCGGTGCCCAGCCAATTGCTCGATGACGGCGGGCTGGGCGCCGGTTCGGTGAGGTCGTAGTTGACCGTGTCGTAACTGAACGGGATCGGCGGAAACAGCATCCAGCCGCCCTGATCCTCGATCAGCTTGTGTACGTAGTTGCTGGCGTAATCCGGCTGGAACGGCAACTCGCCGCCGAAATCGGTTTCCAGATAATCGCTGAGGATCGGAAAGTAGAAGGCGTCGTGGTAGCGGATCACCAGCGGCTTGTCATTGGCGATCAGCTCGCCACCGAGGCAGATCAGGCACAGGCCGATAAACAGCCGCAGTGACCAGCGCCCACGGCGGTTGGCATTGAATTGCGCGACGCGGCGCTGGCCCAGAGGCGACAGTGTGAACATCAGGCAGTCCTCGCCGAAAAATCGATGCGCGGGTCGAGCAGGGTGTAGCAGAGGTCGCCGATCAGCTTGATCAGCAGGCCGAACAGGGTGAACAGAAACAGCGCGCCGAACACCACCGGATAGTCACGCGACACCGCCGCTTCGTAGCTCATGCGCCCGAGGCCGTCGAGGTTGAAGATGGTTTCGATCAGCAGGGAACCGGCGAAAAACACTTCGATCAGTGCCGACGGCACGCCGGCCACCACCAGCAGCATGGCGTTGCGAAACACGTGGCCGTACAGCACGCGCCGCTCGGTCAGGCCCTTGGCTCGTGCGGTGATCACGTACTGCCGGCTGATCTCGTTGAGAAAGCTGTTCTTGGTCAGGATCGTCAGCGTGGCGAAGCCGCCGATCACCAGCGCCGTGACCGGCAGTACGAGGTGCCAGAGGTAGTCGCCGACCTTGCCCAATGTGCTGAGGCTGTCGAAGTTGTCCGACACCAATCCCTGCACCGGAAACCAGTTGACGTAGCTGCCCCCGGCGAACACCACGATCAACAGAATGGCGAAGAGAAACGCTGGCATGGCATAGCCAACGATGATCGCGGTGCTGCTCCAGACATCGAAGGCGCTGCCGTTCCTGATCGCCTTGCGAATGCCCAGCGGAATCGAAATCAGGTAGGTGATCAGCGTCGCCCACAAGCCCAGCGACAACGACACCGGCAGCTTCTGCACGATCAGGTCGGTGACCTTGGCGCCGCGAAAGAAGCTGTTGCCCAGATCCAGTTGTGCGTAGTTTTTCAGCAGCAGCCACAGGCGTTCGTGCAGCGGTTTGTCGAAGCCGTAATGGTGTTTGATTTCCTCGATCAGCGCCGGGTCCAGCCCACGGCTGCTGCGCCCGGCACCGCCGACCGCCGCGACTTCGCCACCGCCGCCCATGCTGTGCCCGCCAAAGCCTTGCAGGCGGGCGATGGCTTGTTCCACCGGGCCACCGGGTGCGGCCTGCACGATAAGAAAATTCACCACCAGAATGCACAACAGCGTGGGGATGATCAGCAGCAAACGGCGACTCAGATAACGCAGCATGTCACTGGCCTCCCGCAAGCTGAGCGCTCATCTGCTGAGTCGTCAGCGGCCTGGCCGAGACTTCCCACCAGGTGTTGAGACCTTCGTCATACGAAGGTTGCACGGCGGGCATGCCGAAGCGGTTCTGATACACCGTCGGCGTGCCTTTGGAGTAGTAGTTGGGAATCATGTAGTAACCCCATTGCAGCACCCGGTCGAGGGCGCGGGCGTAATGCACCATGGCTTCGCGGCTGTTGGCCTGGACCAGCCCGTCAATCAGTTGATCGATTGCCGGATCGGCCAGCACCATCGCGTTCGAGCTGCCGACTTGCGTGGCACTTTGCGAGCCATACAGGCTGTACAGCTCGCGGCCCGGGGAGACGATCGGATCGCCACTGCGCGGGAAAGCGCAGACGATCATGTCGTAGTCGCGGGCGTTGAGGCGGTTGATGTATTGCGCTGAATCGATGCGGCGCAGATTGAGCGTGATGCCGATCTGCGCGAGGGTGCGTTTGAACGGCAGCAGCATGCGATCGAAGCCGCCCTGGCCATCGAGAAAGGTGAATTCCAGCGGCTCGCCGGCGGCGTTGACCAGACGATTGTTTTTCGCCGTCCAACCGGCTTCGGCGAGCAGCTTCAGCGCTTGCAGTTGTTTGTCGCGGATGTAGCCGCTGCCATCGGTTTTCGGCGCCTCATAGACCGTGGTGAACACCTCGTCAGGGACCTTGCCGCGCAACGGTTCGAGGATCTTCAATTCCTCGGCATCGGGCAGGGCGCTGGCGGCCATTTCACTCTTGGGCCAGAAGCTGTTCTGACGCACGTAGAAGCCGCGCATCATCTGTTTGTTGGTCCACTCGAAATCCCAGAGCAGGCTGATCGCCTGACGCACGCGGCGATCCTTGAAGAACGAGTTCTGCAGGTTGAACACGAAGCCCTGAGCGGCGGTGGGTTTGTCCGGGGCGAGGATCGACTGCTGCAAGCGGCCGTCACGCAGTGCCGGGCTGTCATAACCGACCACGTAACCAGAGGAGGAGAACTCGCGGTTGTAGTCGAACGCGCCGGCCTGCAACAGCTGGCGGGCGACGTCGGTGTCGCCGTAGAAATTCACCGTCAGGCTGTCGAAGTTGTACATGCCGCGACTGACCGGCAGGTCCTTGCCCCACCAGTCCGGGTCACGCTGGAAACTGATGCTGCGCCCGGCGTCGACTTTGCTCACCCGGTACGGGCCGCTGCCCAGCGGTGGCTCGAAGCCGCCGCCGTTGGCGAAGTCGCGGGTTTTCCACCAGTGCTCGGGCAGCACGCGCAGCGTCGCCAGATCCAGCGCGAGGGTGCGATTGAGGTTGTTCTTGAAGGTGAAACGGACCTGCCGTGGACCTTCGACCAGCACGTCCTGCACGTCGGCGTATTGCTGGCGGTAACTCAGGCTGCCCTTGGTCATCAGCAGGTTGAAGGTGTAGCGCACGTCTTCGGCGGTGATCGGCGTGCCGTCGGCAAAGCGTGCCTTGGGGTTGAGGGTGAAGCGCACCCACAAACCTTCGGGATCGCGCTCGATCTGCTGCGCGACCAGAGCGTAAACCGTGTAGGGCTCGTCCAGCGAGCGGAACGCCAGCGGCGCGTATACCCAGTCATTGACCTGCACCACCGAAATGCCCTGATCGGCATACGGCGTGATGTAGTTGTACTGACCGATCTCCATCGACGCACGGCTGAGCGAACCGCCCTTGGGCGCGTCAGGGTTAACAAAATCGAAATGTTTGAAACCAGCCGGATATTTCGGCGCCTCGCCGTACACCGTCAGCGCGTGACTGCCGCCGGCCAGCGCCGAAGTGCCAGTGCACAGCAGCGCACTGCCGAGCAGCAGGCCAGCCATGTTGCGCAAAAAACTCATGAAGTCACCCTTGAAATCCCTGAAGGAACCCGTACCCCCGGTGGGAGCGAGCCTTTGTGGCGAGGGGATTTATCCCCGATCGGCTGCGCAGCAGTCGCAAGATCAATGCATGCGGTACTTCTGATGCTCCGCGTCGGCAGGTCCTGGGGGCGCTTCGCACCCCATCGGGGATAAATCCCCTCACTACAAAGGCTCGCTCCCACAGAGGGATGCGTTTTATTTGGGGTTAGAAGTGGTAAGCCATGCGCGCAAACAATGTCCGGCCCAGCGGGTCGGTGTAGCGCGGGTCATAGCCGCTCTGGAAGTTGTAGGCCTGGTTGGAGAACGGCGGGTTGCGATCGAACACGTTCTTCATCCCGGCATCGACGTCGAGTACCTTGTTGAAGGTGTAGCCGGCCGACAGATCCCACACCGAATACGAGGCCACGCGCGAATGGGTGTCGCGGTCATAGTCGTTGTAACCGGTGGTGAAGCGGTTGGTCAGCGCTGCTCGCGCCGCCCCCAGGCTCCAGCTGCCGGTGAGGTTGTGCTTCCAGCGCGCGATCACGCCGTCACCCTGAAAGTCGCCGACCTTGTCGGTGAACGGGCCTTTGATGGTGCTCTGGAAGTCGTACTCGTCGACATAGGTGCCTTGCAGGCCGAGGCCGAACTGACCGTACGGCGTGTTCGGGAAGCGATAGTCGAGCGACACATCGACACCATTGGTTTCGACGATGCCGAGGTTGGCGTTGCCGGTAACGATGTAGTTGAGCGTGCCGTCGGCGTTGCGCACGAAGCGGTCCGGATAGGAGCCGGCCTGATCGAACACGGTGGATTCCGGGAACGGCTGGATCTGGTTGGAGATGTGAATCCACCAGAAATCCAGACCCACCGAGAGGTTGCTGATCGGCTGGTAGACGAAGCCCAACGTCACGTTGCGCGCCTTCTCCGGGGCCAGATCTTCGTTGCCGCCAATCTGGTTGAGGAATTGCTGACCGCAATCGCGCCCGCCGTTGCCGCCCGGTTGCACCACGCCGCCGGTACACAGCACCGGATCGTTGTAGTAACCCTGAGTGAACGTGATGCTGCGCGGCGAATACAGCTCGTACAGCGATGGCGCGCGGAAACCTTCGCTGTAGGCACCACGCACCACCAGCTCTTTGATCGGCTGATAACGGAACGAATATTTCGGGTTGGTGGTGCTGCCGAAGTCGCTGTATTTGTCGTGGCGCACAGCGGCGGACAGTTCGAGGCTGTCGAGCACCGGCACGTTGAGTTCGGCATAGGCGGCCTTGACGCTGCGGTCGCCCTCGACGCTGCCGGCCGGGTCGATGCCGAGGCTCTGGATGTCGCCGGCGAACGACTCGAAGTCCTGATGGAATTTCTCCTTGCGGTACTCGCCGCCCAGAGCCAGGCCGGACGGACCTGCGCCGAACCAGTCACCGATTTCACGGCTGACGCGGCCATCGAAACCGGCGACGCGGCCCACGGCGGTGGAGTAGGCGCCGTGGTAGGCGGCGGCATCGATGTACTGCTGGCCGGCAGCGGTCTGCGGGCCGAACGGGTTGAGCAAACCGCTGGCCAGGCCGTCAATCATCGCCTGATCGCTGACATAGCCACTGGTGACGCTGGAGACGATTTTGTTCTGGTTGTACGAGGCGCCGACGTTGTAATCCCAGCCGCCAACCAGACCATCGAAGCTCAGCAGAAAGCGCTGGCTGGTGTTCTGGTCTTTCGATTCACGCGGGCCGGCAGCGGTTTCACGCCAGTTGACATCGACCGGCTGCGTCGGGTCGAGGGCGAAATCGGTCGGCGCCGGGGTGATGCCGTTGCCGGGGTAGTAGGGCGACGATGAATCCAGGCTCAGACCAGTCAGTGGCGCCGGGCCGACGGCGACGGCGTTGTTGTTGCGCGACCAGAAATATTCAAGGTTGGCATTGTGATCATCGCCGAGCTTGGCAGTGGTCTTGCCGAAGAACGAGGTCTTCTCGGTCTGTGGCACCAGGTCGATGAATTCACGGGTGCTGAAGCGGCACAAGCCGTCGCGGGCGATCAGGTTGGGGCCGTTGCAGTTGCTGTTGGCCAACGGGTTGGTGGCGTTGCCGTTCTGGCTGTAGTTGCCGGGGAACGCGGTGCCGGAGGTCTGATCGAGACCGCGACCGGGCGCGTAGTCGGTGGCGAAGGAGCGGTCGTTGGCGTCGAGGTTCTGCTGCTTGTTGTAGTTGAACACGCCGAGGACGTTGAAGCGGTCTTCTTCCAGATCGCCGTAGCCCCAACTGGCGCTCATGTCCTTGGTCGCGCCGCCACCGCTGTGGGTCGGCGTTTCGCCACCGAGGGTCAACGCGCCGTCGGTAAGGGATTTCTTGGTGATGAAGTTGATCACACCGCCGATGGCGTCGGTGCCGTACAGGGCCGAGGCGCCGTCGCGCAGCACTTCCACGCGCTCGATGGCGGCGAACGGGATCATGTTCAGGTCCACCGCGCCGCCGGCCGAGTTGGTCCCCGACAGGGCATTGTTGGCCAGGCGTCGACCGTTGAGCAGCACCAGCGTCTTGTTCGCGCCGATGCCGCGCATGTCGGCAAACGACGCACCGCCAGTGGCCGCGCCGACGGAGCCGGCGCTGTTGTTGATCGACTGGCTGCCGGTGATGCGCTGGACCAGTTCGGCGGTGGTGGTCACGCCCTGTTTGCGCAGTTCCTCAGCCTTGAGGATGGTGATCGGCACCGCCGTTTCCGCATCGACCCGGCGAATCGCCGAACCGGTCACTTCGACCCGTTGCAGTTGCGTGGTCGGCGCCGCCACGACAGCGGCTGCCGGCGTGGCACTGTTGTCGTCCTCGGCCGCTTGCACGGTCCCGGCGCCCATCCCCATGGCCACCAGATACAGCGGAACAAAACGGTGGCGAGACATCGTTGCCACCAAAGGTTTGAGCGTGAAGCGTGGAGTGTTCATCAGCATGGTTGTTTCCGATTTTCAGACGTTATCGAATTGGCCTTGTGAGCCGCTCATTGCTCCGCTTCCGGTGATACCGCGCGCGGAAAACCACTTTCTTCAAGCAAGCCGATCCCCTCCGAAGACGCGGGGCGTTTTTTCGGTCGGCCGGGTGCGACGGGATTTCTTTTTTTCAGCGGCGCCGGGCGGGTTTTTCAACACCCATCCGGCACCGCACTCAGTGGGTGGTCATCACCGAAATCTTGCTGATGCCGGAGCGTTCGATCGATGCCATGGCCTTGGCCACCTGGCCGTAATTGACGGCGGCGTCGGCCTGCAACTGCACGCGCACGTCGGCGTCTTTGGCCTTGACCTCCCTGAGGCTGGCCTCAAGGGATTCCGGGGCCAGTTCGGTCTTGGCCAGATAGAACTTGCCATCCTGATCGACGCTGACCACCACCGGGTCTTTCTTTTCGGCAGGGGCGACGGCGTCGGTTTTCGGCAGGTTGACCTTGATCGCGTTGGTCATCAGCGGCGCGGTGACAATGAACACCACTAGCAGCACGAGCATCACGTCGACCAGCGGCGTGACGTTCATTTCGCTGAGCACTTCATCGCTGTCTTGAGTGGAAAACGACATCAGCTGGCCTCCCGCACGGCGGTGGTGCTTTTGCTGGCAATGGCCTGGCGGCTGATGGAAAAGGCACTGCGCGAGGCGAGGGCGTCGAAGTCGTGGGCGAAGTCGTCCATGTCCGCTGAGGCCAGTTTCAGCCGACGCAGGAAGAAGTTGTAGATCAGCACCGCCGGCACCGCGACGGCGATGCCCACGCCAGTGGCGATCAGCGCGTGGCCGATAGGCCCGGCGACCGCCTCAAGGCTGGCCGAGCCGGTTTCGCCGATGCTTTGCAGGGCTTCCATGATTCCCCACACGGTGCCGAACAAACCAATGAACGGCGCGGTGCTGCCGATACTGGCGAGGATCGCCTGGCCGTTTTCCAGCGAGCGACGTTCCTTCTGGATCTGCTGGCGCAGGTTGCGTTCCAAGCGATCGGAACGGTTGATGGTGTGCGCCAGTTGCTGCGTGGTACGCGGCGAATCTTCCACCAGCAGGGCTTCAAAACCGCTGCTGGCGATGCGCGCCAGCGAGCCCGGATACTGGCTGGCGTGTTCGGCGGCGGTGAGCAGGTCCGGCGCGCTCCAGAAGGCTTTGGCGAACTGTTTGTTCTGCGCTTTCTGGCGCAGGTACTGGGCCGACTTGACCAGCAGGATCGCCCAACTGACCACGGAAAACAGCACCAGACCCCAGAGCACACCGGGGACAATCATCGAAGACAGTGAATCGTTCATGGCTACACCTCGCTTGCGTTAATCAGTAATGAGTCGGTTGCGCCGTCATTGCGGCAATTTGAAATCGATGGTCTGGGTGGCGAAGCCGTCGATCGGCGTGTCACCGCGCTTGGCCGGAATGAACTTCCAGTTCTTCACCGCCGCGACGGCCGCCTCATCCAGTTGCGCCTTGCCGCTGGACTTGGTCACCGTCACCGCACCGGCACGGCCGTTGGCCAGCACCTGAATGCGCAGCACCACGCTGCCTTCCCAGTTGCGGCGCAGCGCCAGCGACGGGTATTCCGGCGGCGGGTTGCCAAGGCTGGCCAGGCCGGAAATCGCCGCCGACTCCTTGACCGGAGCGGGCGCAGCAGGTGGTGCCGGTGGTGCGCTCGGTGTCGTCGGCGCCGCAGGTGCGGCAGGTTGCGCCGGGGCTGGCGGCGCTTTCGGTGGCTCGACTTTCTTCACCGGTTTGGGTTTCTCGACCGGTTTTGGTTTTTCGATTGGCTTGGGCTTCTCCACCGGTTTGGGCGGCGGCTTGACCGCGTCCTCGTCTTCCACAGGCTGCTCGGGTTCCGGCGGCGGTGGAGGCGGGGGCGGCGGTGGTGGTTCCGGTGTCGGTGGGGCCGGAGGCGTCGGGCTGGTCAGCTCGACGGTCATTTCCGGAATTTCCGGCGGCGTCGGCAGTGGCTCCGGCCGCGCCTGATGGAAGAACCACCACGCGCCGCCGTGTATCAGCGCCGACACGGCGATCAGCAAGAGCAACTGTGGTTTGTTCAACCCGCCGGGTCGTGACGTGTTGGCTGTAAACGCCGGCCTGCCCGTTGCCGGCGGGACCGGCGCTTGCCGCAACGGCCCCGGCAGGGGCTTGTGCTTTACCGCATCGTTCATTAAAGCTCCCTCGGGTCAGATGAAGGGCAATAAGGTGCCGTCCGAACATATGGCTGATGTTCGAGTGAGTGGGTGCAACTTTCTTCAAGGTGTACGCGAGCCGATAGTTGGACTATCTGTTTAAACGGCCTCGAACAAACTTAATGGCTTAGTAGCATCTATATCGATTGTTCATTATCCATTCCGTGGCTTGTTGTTGTGCGGAGACGTGAGCTGTCTCAGGTTTGTTACAGTTTGCAACAGGTGTGCCAGATGTTGCTGAAACGGGTTGAACGCATATCTTCGGTGTTACTGATGTCGCATTTATATAAGTTTCAGTTTCGCCCACTGTTTATTCGGCGCGAAGCGGTCCTCAAGTCCTCGCAGAAGGGCTTTTTCCAGAGCGAGTCAGAGGGAACGCTGTATCACGCCGATCGGCGGGATAGAGCGGCTGCTCGGTGATCAGGCTTAGCACCTATCGGTGCGTAGCGAATCGATTTGGTGCAGGTCAGTCATTCAGCGGCTCACGGGACAAGTTCCTTATTTTGATTCTGGAGTATTGGTAACTGCATCACATTTGGGCGTGCGCTTTTGGTGCAGCTTCAATGACGGGTAGTCATTGTTCGACAATCTTGTTGTTGTGCCTTTTATTAATTGCCGTATTTAAAAAATAAATAACACTCGGCGCCCGGCGATCGCTCAATCGCCAAGCACGCAAAGTGTGGGTTTCAGGTAATAAAGGAGAAACGCGCCAGGCTGAATAGGTTCGGCTGAACTTGGGGCTGGATTTGCGAGTGAGTCGGGTATGTCGTACGGCGGAGCATTTGAAGATTCACGGGTGAACTCCTTGTTGCCAGCTCGGACAGGCGAACTTTTGGTTCGCTGTCGCACCTTACAAGAACGCGGATAGCGTTCGATGAATGCTCTTGGTGCGGGATGGGCACCGCCAGCGCTGATTGGCGAAGGTTGATTTCGCAAGTCGGCAGTGCATGGGAAAAACGTGCCAATCACGACACATTTGCAGAATTTTCTACATCAGGCCAGCCAGCCATCTACCCTGTGCAAAGGCCTTATCGGGGGAACGGACATGTACCAGCTCTACGGGCACAAGAATTCCGGCGCGGCTGCCATCGAGGCGGCACTGGAGTTGTGCCAGATCGCCTATCGCTTCATTGATACCGAAGCCAGCGCCGAGGCCGACGAGGCGCTGGGCAAACTCAATCCGCTGAAACAGATACCGACCCTGCAACTGCCGGACGGCAGCGCCATGACTGAAAGCGCGGCGATCCTGATTCACCTGGGCCTGACGTTTCCCAAATCCGGCCTGCTGCCGAGCAAGGCTGCCGATCGTGATCAGGCGATTCGCGGTCTCGCCTACATCGTCAGCAATTGCTACGCAGCGGTCGGCATCATCGATTACCCCGAGCGCTGGTTGATCACGCCTGATGAGAGCGCACGGCAAAACCTGATCGCCGGCACCCGCCAGCGCCTGCACTTCAGTTGGGAGGTGTTTGCCGATCAGTTTTCCGGGGAGCTGTATCTGGATGATGAAACGCCCGGCGCACTGGATGTGCTGGCGGCCGTGGTGAGCCGCTGGGCCGGCAGCCGCGAACACCTGCGCCAGACCCGCCCGGGCTTTTATGCGTGGCTGCAAAGGATCGACCGGCACCCGGTGCTGGCACCGGTGTTTGAGCGGCACTGGCCGGCCTGACAGGCGCGATCATTCCCACGCTCTGCGTGGGAATGCCTCAACGGACGCTCCGCGTTCGGCTTTAGAGGGACGCGGAGCGTCCCGGGCGCATTCCCACGCAGAGCGTGGGAACGATCATCACTGACCTGGCGCATTTGCGAGCAGGCTCGCTCCCACAAGGGGATCACGGCGGTGGGCTCAGTCGCCGCGAATGTACTGCTCCAGCTGTTTGATCAGCTCGGCCTGTTCGGCAATCGCTTCCTTCACCAGATCGCCGATCGACAACAGGCCGATCAACTTGCCGTCCTCGACCACCGGCAAGTGGCGCAGGCGTTTGTCCGACATGATGCCAAGGCAGGTGTCGACGGTTTGTCGGGTATCCACGGTGATCACGTCCTTGACCATGATGTCGCGTACTGGCGTGCCCACCGAAGAGCGCCCGTGCAGTACCAGTTTGCGTGCATAGTCACGCTCGCTGATGATGCCGACCACTTTGTCGTCTTCGACCACCAGCAAGGCGCCGACGTTTTTCTCGGCCATCTTCATCAGCGCTTCGAGCACCATGTGATCGGGTTTGATCTGGTGCACTTCCTGATTTTTCTGATCTTTGAGCTTGAGCAGTTGGGCGACGGTCTTCATGGCGGTTACTCAGGTGTTGTCGTTGTTCATCAAGCATCGTAGACGCAGCTGCGCAGAGCAAGGTGGCAAAGCGGCAGTTAGCGTGCAAAAAACGCCATTTGCCGGAAAAAACTTCTTTGTATCGGTAAATGAAGCGTCTGTGGCTAGGGGATTTATCTGTAACAAGGGGGGGATTATCTGTGGCAGAGGATTTATCTGTGGCGATGGGATTTATCTGTGGTGATGGGATTTATCTGTGGTGATGGGATTTATCTGTGGCGAGGGGATTTATCCCCGCTGGCCGCGAAGCGGCCCCGCTTTTAATGAAAGGGCCTGCTGCGCAGGCCAAAGGGGATAAACCCCCTAGCCACAAATGCCGCGTAGAATGCCGGTCAGTTCCAGTTTTCGAGGTCGCAGTGGTGGATTTACAGCAGGGCTTCGTCCTGACCCGGCATTGGCGCGATACGCCGGCCGGCACCGAAGTCGAGTTCTGGCTGGCGACCGACGCCGGGCCGCGCCGTGTGCGTCTGGCGCATCAGCCATCGGTGGCGTTTATTCCCGCCGCCCAGCGGGAAGCGGCCGAACGGCTGTTGCACGATGAAAAGAATGTGGAACTGCGACCGTTGGCGCTGCTGGATTTTCAGCATCGTCCGGTGCTCGGTCTGTATTGCCAGCAGCACGGCCAGTTGATGCGCCTCGAAACCGCGCTCAACCGCGCCGGCATCGATGTTTTTGAAGCCGACGTGCGCCCACCGGAACGCTATCTGATGGAGCGCTTCATCACCGCGCCGGTGCTGTTCGGCGGCACGCCTGATACTGACGGCGTGCTGATCAACGCCCAACTGAAACCCGACCCCAATTACCGGCCGAAACTGCGTCTGGTCTCGCTCGACATCGAGACCACCGAAAACGGCGAGCTGTATTCCATCGCGCTGGAAGGCTGTGGCGAGCGCCAGGTGTACATGCTCGGCGCGCCGAATGGCGATGCCAGTATTGTCGATTTCGACCTCGAATACTGCGATTCGCGCACGCTCATTCTCAAGAAGCTCAACGACTGGTTCGCCCGCCACGACCCCGACGCGATCATTGGCTGGAACGTCGTGCAGTTCGATTTGCGCATCCTTCACGAACACGCGCGGCGTCTCGGCGTGCCGCTGAAGATCGGTCGTGGCGGCGAAGAAATGCAGTGGCGCGAGCACGGCAGCCGCAATCACTACTTCGCCTCGGCAGCGGGGCGGCTGATCATCGATGGCATCGAGTCGTTGCGTTCGGCGACCTGGAGTTTTCCTTCGTTCAGCCTGGAAAACGTCGCGCAGACCCTGCTCGGCGAAGGCAAGGCGATCAACAACCCATACCAGCGCATGGACGAGATCAACCGCATGTTCGCCGAGGACAAGCCTGCTCTGGCCAAATACAACCTCAAGGACTGCGAACTGGTCACGCGGATCTTCGCCAAGACCGAACTGCTGACGTTCCTGCTTGAGCGCGCCAGCGTTACCGGTTTGCCGGCCGACCGCAGCGGCGGTTCGGTCGCCGCGTTCACCCATTTGTACATGCCGTTGATGCACCGCCAGGGCTTCGTTGCACCCAATCTGGGCACCAATCCACCCCAGGCCAGCCCCGGCGGTTTCGTTATGGATTCACGGCCGGGTCTGTACGAGTCGGTGTTGGTCCTCGATTACAAAAGCCTCTACCCGTCGATCATTCGCACCTTTCTGATCGACCCGGTGGGCTTGATCGAGGGCCTGCAACACCCGGACGACGCTGACTCGGTAGCGGGTTTTCGTGGCGCACGCTTCTCGCGCACCCGCCATTGTCTGCCGTCCATCGTGGCGCGAGTGGCCGAAGGGCGCGAAACCGCCAAGCGCGAGCACAACGCGCCGCTGTCCCAAGCGCTGAAGATCATCATGAACGCCTTCTACGGCGTGCTCGGCTCCAGCGGTTGCCGTTTTTTCGATACCCGGCTCGCCTCGTCGATCACTTTGCGCGGCCACGAAATCATGCTGCGCACCCGCCAGTTGATCGAAGAACAGGGCCACGCGGTCATTTACGGCGACACCGATTCAACCTTCGTCTGGCTGCGCAGTCTGCACGGCCAGGAAGAAGCAGCGCAGATCGGCCATGCGCTGGTCAAGCACGTCAACGATTGGTGGCGCGCGCATGTGCGCGAGGAATACGGGCTGGAAAGCGCGCTGGAATTGCAGTTCGAGATTCACTACAAGCGCTTTCTGATGCCGACGATTCGCGGCGCCGAGGAGGGCAGCAAGAAGCGCTACGCCGGCCTCGTTACCCGCGCCGATGGCAGCGAAGAAATGGTCTACAAGGGCCTGGAGACCGTGCGCACCGACTGGTCGCTGCTGGCCCGGCAATTTCAGCAGGAGCTGTATGAGCGGATTTTCCAGCGCAAGCCGTATCAGGATTACGTGCGCGACTACGTGCGCAAGACGCTCGCTGGCGAGTTCGACGATCGGCTGATCTACCGCAAACGCCTGCGCCGCACCCTCGACGATTACGAACGCAACGTGCCGCCGCACGTCCGCGCGGCGCGGCTGGCCGACGACTACAACGCCGAGCAGGGGCGGCCCCGGCAATATCAGAACGGCGGCTGGATCAGCTACGTCATCACCCTGGCCGGCCCGGAGCCGCTGGAGGTACGCCGCGCCGCCATCGACTACGACCACTACATCACTCGGCAGCTGCAACCGGTGGCGGATGCGATTCTGCCGTTTGTCGACGACGACTTCTCAACCCTGATCGGTGGGCAACTGGGCCTGTTTTGAGTCGAGCAATTGCAGCGTCCATTCATCGAGAATGCCGTGGAAGTAGCGCTCCAGTGCCTGATGGAACAGGCTGTCCTCGGCGCTGAACTGGGCGAACAAAGTCATCGAAGAATGAAATTTCAGGTCATCGGGATGGCCGAAAATGTCTGCAATCGAGCGCTGCGGCACATTCAGCACCAGTTGCGTGCAAGTGCGCAGCCGCGCCCCGAGCAGCTCGTGGGCCAGATAGGCCTGGGCTTCCTCGGCTGAACCAATGGCAAAGCGCCGGGCCATCTCGCTGCCGCCCAATCCGGCGAACTGCGGGAAGACGAACCACATCCAGTGGCTGCGCTTGCGGCCCGTCTCGAGTTCACGCTGGACCCGTTCGAACACCGGGTCCTGAGCCTGGACAAAACGTTGCAGGTTGTACGGGTCGTGCAGATCTGTGCTTCTCATGGCGAAGCCCTCGCAGTCGGCAGCTCAGACCATGGCCAGTCGCTGCTTGCGTTGTGGCGCCGGAAACACCTTGTCCAGCGCCGCCAGATCCCCGGCGTCCAGTTGCAACTGCGCCGCCTCGGCATTGAGTTGCACATGCTCCGGGCGCACAGCCTTGGGAATCGCAATCACGCCGTCCTGACGCAGGAGCCACGCCAGCGAAACCTGCGCTGGAGTGGCGTTGTGACGGCTGGCAATGTCTTGCAGAACCGGCTCGGCGAGCATCGCGCCGCCCTGGCCGATCGGGCAGTAAGCCATCAACGGCAGGCGCTGATGCTGGCACCACGGGAGCAGATCGAATTCGATGCCGCGCTCCTCGAGGTTGTACAGCACCTGATTGGTGGCGCAGGCCGAGCTGGACAGTTCATCGAGGTCATCGACATCGAAATTCGACACGCCCCAACGGCCGATCTTGCCGTCCTCGCGCAGGCGTTCGAAGGCTTCGACGGTTTCCTCCAGCGGATACTGACCGCGCCAGTGCAGCAGATACAGATCGATGTAGTCGGTACCGAGCCGACGCAAACTGCGCTCGCAGGCTTGCGGGATGCCCTGGAGGCTGGCGTTGTGCGGGTAGACCTTGCTGACCAGAAAGACTTGATCGCGCAGACCGGCGATGGCTTCGCCGACCACCGTTTCGGCACCGCCCTCGGCGTACATCTCGGCGGTGTCGATCAGGCTCATGCCGAGCTCGATGCCGGTGCGCAGCGCCGCCACTTCACGGCTGTGCGCCGAACGATCCTCGCCCATGCGCCAGGTGCCCTGACCAATCACGGGAACCTGCACGCCGGCCAATTCAAGAGTACGCATCCAAACCTCCTGCCTTAAAGAGTCGATATCTTTAGTGGGCAGCAGGATAGAGCAAGGGTTCCCGGAAGGAAGGAGGAGTCAAGGATGAAACCGGTCAATCGTGGCGAGGGGATTTATCCCCGCTGGGCTGCGAAGCAGCCCCAAAAACCTGCAATAGAACGCTGTCTGATACAGCGCGTGTTGCAGGATCAGGGCTGCTTCGCATCCCAACGGGGATGAATCCCCTCGCCACAGGGGGAGCATGGCAGGTTACTTGGTGGAGAACTTCAGGATCACGCTGTGGGCGTAAGTCTGCCCCGGATCAAGCCGCGTGCTCGGGAAGTCTGGCTGGTTCGGCGAATCCGGGTAGTGCTGGGTCTCGAGGGTGAACGCGCCCCAGTGTGGATAGACCTTGCAGCCCTTGCCCTTGACCGTGCCGTCGAGGAAGTTGCTGGTGTAGAACTGCACGCCCGGCTCGCTGGTGAACAGTTGCAGGACCCGTCCGGATTGCGGATCGCTGACTTCGGTGGCGAGCTTGCTGACATCGCCCTTGGTGTCCAGCGCCCAGTTGAAATCGAAGCCGCCCTGTTTCGGCTCGGCGAATTTCAGCTGCGGATGATCAGCCTTGATGTGCGTGCCGATTGCCGTCGGTTTGCTGAAGTCCATCGGCGTGCCGGCGACAGCCGCCAGCTCCCCGGTCGGGATCAGTTTGGCGGTGACTGGCGTGTAATGGCTGGAGTTGATCATGGCGACTTGCTTGAGAATATCGCCATTACCGGCGCCGGCCAGGTTGAAGTAGCTATGGTTGGTCAGGTTGAGCACGGTCGGCTTGTCGGTGCTGGCCTTGTAGTCGATGCGCAGCTCGTTGTTGTCGGTCAGGCGATAGGTGACTTCGGTGGTCAGATTGCCCGGGAAGCCCATCTCGCCGTCTGCCGACAGGTAGGTCAGGGTTACGCCCACCGAATCCTTGTCCTTGGTTTCTTTGGCCTTCCAGACTTTCTTGTCGAAACCTTCGGGGCCGCCGTGCAGGGCGTTGGATTTGTCGTTCTGCGGCACTTGATAGCGCTTGCCATCGAGTTCGAAAGCACCTTCGGCCAAACGGTTGCCGAAGCGGCCGATGGTCGCGCCGAAGTACGCGGTGCCTTTCTGATAGCCCTGCACATCGTCAAAACCCAAGACGATGTCGTCGAACTTGCCGTGCTTGTCGGCGACTTTCAGCGCTTGCAGGGTCGCGCCGTAGGTGATCACGGTGGCCTGCATGCCGTGGCTGTTGCGCAGGATGTATTGTTCGACGGGCGTGCCGTCATTGGTTTTGCCGAAGGCTTTGTGTTCGGCGGTCAGGCCCGCCGCGTTGGCGGAAAGGGTAGCGATCATCAGGGACAGTCCGAGGCCGGAGAGCAGGTGACGGGATTGAAGCATGGTTGACCTTCCTTTTTGTTGTTGTTTTCGTATTGACCGTAGGAGCTGCCGAAGGCTGCGATCTTTTGATCTTCATCTTGATCTTGATTTTTAGAAGCAAGATCAAAAGATCGCAGCCTTCGGCAGCTCCTACATGTCACTAGTCATGCTATTTGAGTCGAGAAAGAAGATTTATAGCGGATTTACCGCTGTTGGCAAATATAAAGTCCGACTAATTGATATGGCGAAAAGCACCGAAGGTCGGCTCACCGCCCGGGCACCGCACTTTTTCGTAATCGGCGGCTCTATGCATGGCCAGGATGCGGTGACTCCCGCCGCACAGGAATGTGCCTGTCCGAGATTTCATGCCGAGTGTTTTTGCCCTGATCACCGTCGCTCACCGCCGCCCGTGCCTGCTGCTGGCCTGCCTGTTGTCGCTGTTGCTCAGCGGCTGCAGCCACCAGAACGGCAATGGATTTTTCAATCAGATACGAGAAGGGCAGCCGCAGGAATTTCTCCAGACCAGCGTCGACCGTATGGCCACCCTGGCGATGCGCGATAACCTCGACAGTCTCTATCGATTGATGGGCAAGCTTTACTTGCGCAACCCGGAAGAACTGCGCAAATCCGGTTTCCTCACCGTCAACGCCGCCGTGAAACAGGTGCGTCTCGCTGTCGAGCAACAGCAGCCGTTGCCCGTGCTGGGCGGACGCAAGGATCTGGCGGCACTGAGCTATGCGATGAGTCCGGAATTCCTCGGCGACCGCGTCGGCGCCTTCATCTATGCAATCGGTAGCATGCTGGTTACCGCCCACGGCAATCGCACCGAGTTCTACATGACCGACGCGATCAACCCGACGTTCGTGCACAACGCCGCGCGCAACATCGAAAAAGCCATGTGGATTTTGTCGCAACGGCAGAACAAGGAAGGCCAGCCGTTGCTGTTCTCCAACGAAATCTCGGAGGAGGGCAGCAACCTCAGCTTCGCCACCGAATTCAGCAAAATCGTCGCGCGCCTGGACCTGCTCACGCAGATGCTCGATGAGCGCTATCGCAGGATCGGCCTGAATTATGCGCAGAGTCTGTTGTTTCTGAATTTCCTGCCGGTGCAGTGAACCCGGCAGGTTTTCTGTAGCGCCAGGGGCCACTGTGGGAGCGAGCCTGCTCGCGAATGCGTTGCGTCATTCAACTCATCGGTCGGCTGACACCCCCTTCGCGAGCAGGCTCGCTCCCACAGGGAACTGCAGTAAATTCGATATGGCATAACCATAGACCGCATCGATATATGTGGTTATAAGAAAAATCGCTATGCTGCGGGCCAGATTTTCCTGTCGTTTTCTGGACGTTTGAATGGAATTGGCAAATTTCGGCCTGGTGATTGCCGGGCTGGTGGTGGGGTTTATCGTCGGCATGACCGGTGTCGGCGGTGGTTCGTTGATGACGCCGATCCTGCTGTGGTTCGGCATCAACCCGGCGACGGCAGTGGGTACGGACCTGCTGTACGCCGCGATCACCAAATCCAGCGGCGTCCTCGTTCACAAAAAAAACAAGAACATCGACTGGGCGATCACCGGCTGGCTGACCCTCGGCAGCGTGCCAGCCGTGGCCATGACCCTGTGGTTCCTCAGCACCCTGCACACCGCGCCGGACGCGATGAACGCCATCATCAAGCAGGCGCTCGGCTTCGTCCTCTTCGCCACCGCCCTGGCGATTTTCTTCAAGAAACGCTTGCTCGAATTTGCCCACAAACGCGCCGGCGGCAACTACAACCCGAGCGGTTCGCGGCTTAACGTGATGACGGTGATCACCGGTCTGATCCTCGGCACCATGGTCGCCCTGACCTCGATCGGTGCCGGCGCACTGGGCACCGTCGCCTTGTTCATCCTCTACCCACTGCTGCCAACCCGGCGCCTGGTCGGCACCGAAATCGCCCACGCCGTACCACTGACCCTCGTCGCCGGCCTCGGCCACGCAAGCATGGGCAACATGGACTGGGGCGTGCTGGGCTTCCTGCTGATGGGCTCGCTGCCCGGCATCTGGCTCGGCAGCCACCTGACCGGACGCATCTCCGACGAAGTCCTGCGCCCGTGCCTGGCGACGATGCTGGTGTTGATTGGTTACAAGTTGGCGTTCTGAGTCAGCCTGGAGAAAACACTTCCTGTGCAGCGGCCGTAGGGATGTGCCGATGATCGCTTACGTCATGTTGCGCAAAGTTCTCCCTGACCTAAGCTTCTGACAGGGCAATGCCTTTTTGCCAGACGCCGCCGGAACAATCGCCACGATGCGCAATCAGTAGTGCGTGGATATCAAAAGGAGATGCGCATGCTCATCAGGTCCCTGACCCTGACCCTCTTGCTGGCAATCGCCGGCCCCCTGTTAGCCGCCGACAGCGATTCACCCCTGGCCGGGGACGTGGGCCGCGCCCGTCCGCTGATCGTGATTGCGCAAAGCACCGTTGATCCGGTGTGGCTGAGCCTGAAAAAGTCACTGGAAGACCCGGCCAACAAAAAGGGCGTCACCGACCGCAACATCAAGGTCTACACCATCCTCAGCATGTCCGGCCAGCTCGACGGCAAGGACATGGGCCAGCAGGACACCATGGCCCTGCTGCGTTCGCTGAAGCTCGGCGCGGGGGCTTATCCAAAAGTGTTCCTGGTTGGCAAGGACGGCGAAACCAAGCTCTCCGCCTCGGGTGATGAAGCCAAGGCATTGAGCCTGGCAAAAATCTTCGAAACCATCGACGCCATGCCCATGGCCGAAAAAGAAGCCGCCGCTGCGGCCGCCGCCGCACAAACACCTGCCGCCACCGAGCCGGAACCGGCCAAAGGCGCGAAGGGCAGCAAACCGGCGAAACCGAGCAAACCGCCGCAGATGCCGGATGATTGATTGCGCGTTGCGTGAGTGAAGCAAAATCCCTGTGGGAGCTGGTAGACCAGCTCCCACATTTTTTTGTGAAGTGCACAGTTCAAATGTGGCAGCAAGCCTGCTCGCGATAGCGGTTTTTCAGGCGCTGAAAGGTGACTGATCGAGCGCATTCGCGAGCAGGCTCGCTCCCACAAGTCATCTTCTGATCGAAAGTTGTTGCAGCCTGCGACACCTCCAACGTTAACCGAGTGAAAACCCGATCCTGTAGGAGCCGCAGAAGGCTCGGGCTGCGATCTTTTGCTCTTAATCCGCCAACGCCGCGAAAACCGTGTGCGCAATCTTCACCCGTTCGACGTTCGGGTAATTCTTGTTGGCCAGAATCACGATGCCCATGTCCCGCGACGGCACGAACGCTACATACGCACCAAAGCCGCGCGTAGAACCGCTTTTGTTGAACAGCACATTGGCCGGCTCAGCTTGCGGTGGGGTCAGCCACTCGACTTTGTGAGGTTCCATGGCCATGGGGGTCGAGTTGCCGTTTTGCAGTTTTTCCAGGCTGATCGGGTAGGCGTAGCGTTCCCAGCCCAGGCCTTGGGTCATGTCGCCGACGCGGTAATAACCGACGTGGGTGTTGGCGATGGCTTGGTGCAGATCAGGCGCAAGGCTGGCCGGTTTCAGTTGTGCCTGGACGTAACGCAGCAGGTCGGCGGCGCTGGTTTTGATGCCGTAGGCCTCGGCGTCAAGGGCGCCGGGGCTGACGCGCACGGGTTGGTCGGCGCTGTCGTAGCCTTGGGCGTAAAGCTTCGACTGCGCTGGCGGCACGCTGAGGAAGGTGTGCTGCAAACCGAGTTTCGGCAGCAGGGATTGGGTCATTGCCTGCTCGAACGGCTGACCGAGGCTTTTCGCCGTCAGGTAGCCGAACAGGCCCAGGCTCGGGTTGGAATACAGGCGATGGCTGCCGACGGGAAATTGCGGTTTCCACTGCTGGTAATAGCCGAGCATCTTGTCGGAAGAATCCGCCTCGGCAGGAAATTGCAACGGCAGACCGCCAGCACTGTAGGTGCCCAGTTGCAGCACGCTGATGTTGTCGAAGGCGCTGCCCTTGAGCTCCGGCCAGAGCTGGCTGGCCTTGCTCGACAGGTCAAGCTTGCCGGTGGCCTGGGCGTAACCGGCGAGGGTGGCGGTGAAGGTTTTGCTCACCGAGCCGACTTCGAACAGGGTGTTTTCGCTGACCTTTTGCCCGGTGTCTTTGGCAGCGACTCCGTAATTAAAGTAATGCGCCTGGCCATTCAGCGTGATCGCCACGGTCAGCCCGGGGATGTTGTTTTGTTGCATCACTGGGGTGACGGCTTGGCTGACCAGTGCCTGCAATTGCCCATCGGTCGGCGTCGCGGCATGGCAGGTAACGCTGCCGAAGAACAGTGCGAAAGCGCTGTGGGAAAAGACCTTGCTCGGGTTGAAGGAACACATGAGTGAATCACTCTCCATGAGTGTCGTTTGTTGTATCCCGCTACACTGCGGGTGATTTTTTCATCGGGCGGCTGATCAGCGCGGTTAATTTAGGCACTTTGCCGACCTTCGACAAACGATGAAAACTCGCACGAAGCCTTAGAAAAATTTGGGACAACCCATGATTCGACCGCAACTGCCGCTCAACGCTCTGCGCGCGTTTGAAGCTTCGGCACGCCACCTGAGCTTCACCCGCGCCGCCGTCGAACTGTGCGTAACGCAGGCAGCGGTCAGCCATCAGGTCAAAAGCCTGGAAGCGCAGCTCAACCTGACCCTGTTCAAACGCCTGCCCCGTGGGCTGATGCTGACCAGTGAAGGCGAAACCTTGCTGCCGGTGCTCAGCACCTCATTCGACCACATTGCGCAGATGCTTGAGCGTCTGGCCGGTGGGCAGTATCGCGACATGTTGACGGTCGGCGCAGTGGGCACGTTTGCGGTGGGCTGGCTGTTGCCGAGGCTGGCGGACTTTCGGGCGAAATATCCGCTGATCGATTTACGCCTGTCGACCCACAACAACCGGGTCGATGTGGCGGCGGAAGGGCTGGATTACGCGATTCGGTTCGGCGCTGGCGCCTGGCATGGCATTGAGGCGACACGCTTGCTCGATGCGCCGTTGTCGGTGTTATGCGTGCCGGAGATTGCCCGGCAACTGCACGCGCCGGCGGACCTGTTGCAGCAGACCTTGCTGCGTTCCTATCGCACTGATGAATGGCCGCAGTGGTTTCAGGCGGCGGGCCTGGCGACCCAGGCCGCGCCACCGCAAAGCATCGTCTTCGACTCTTCACTGGCGATGATGGAAACGGCGTTGCAGGGCGGCGGCGTGGCGTTGGCGCCGCCACTGATGTTCGCCCGGCAACTGGCGGCTGATGCGATTTGCCAGCCGTTCGCGATCGAGATCACCACCGGCAGTTACTGGCTGACGCGGTTGCAGTCGCGAGCGGAAACGGCGGCGATGAACGCGTTCAAGGCGTGGTTACTGCAAGTTTCTGCCTGACACAAACCCCCCTTGTGGGAGCGAGCCTGCTCGCGAAAGCGGTGCATCAGCGACAGCACTATCGACTGACCTGACGCCTTCGCGAGCAGGCTCGCTCCCACAATTGAAATCAGCGGCGCCTGCTGGATCACCGCACCAGACACGGCCGTTTGTTATCGAATTTCCACCCCGGAATCAGGAACTGCATCGCCACGCTGTCATCCCGCGCGCCGAGGCCCATGCCTTTGTACAGTTCGTGGGCCTTGGCCACTTGATCCATGTCCAGTTCCACGCCCAGTCCCGGTTTCTGCGGCACTTGCACGCAGCCGTCGACAATTTGCAGCGGTGCCTTGGTCAGACGCTGGCCGTCCTGCCAGATCCAATGGGTGTCGATGGCCGTGATGTCGCCCGGTGCCGCAGCGGCGACATGGGTAAACATCGCCAGAGAGATATCGAAGTGGTTGTTGGAATGCGAACCCCAAGTCAGGCCCCATTCGTGGCACATCTGCGCGACGCGCACCGAACCCTGCATGGTCCAGAAGTGCGGGTCGGCCAGCGGGATGTCCACTGACTGCAACTGAATCGCGTGGCCCATTTCACGCCAATCGGTGGCGATCATGTTGGTCGCGGTTTTCAGCCCGGTGGCGCGGCGGAATTCGGCCATGACTTCGCGCCCGGAATAACCGTTTTCCGCGCCGCAAGGGTCTTCGGCGTAGGCGAGCACTTGGTGCTGATCGCGGCACAGACGAATTGCTTCTTTCAGCGACCAGGCGCCGTTCGGATCGAGGGTGATCCGCGCGTCGGGGAAACGCTCGGCCAGTGCCGTGACCGCTTCGATTTCGGCATCGCCGCTGAGCACGCCGCCCTTGAGTTTGAAATCCTTGAAGCCGTATTTGGCATGCGCCGCCTCCGCCAGACGCACGACCGCTTCGGCGGTCATGGCTTTCTCGTGGCGCACGCGGAACCAGTCGTTGTCGGCGTCCGGTTCGCTGCGGTAGGCGAGATCGGTTTCGTGTTGATCGCCAACGTAGAACAGATAACCGAGCATCTTCACTTCGTCGCGTTGCTGACCTTCACCGAGCAGCGCCGCCACCGGCACGTCCAGATGTTGGCCGAGCAGGTCGAGGAGGGCGGCTTCCAGGCCGGTGACCGCGTGAATGGTGATGCGCAGGTCGAACGTCTGCAGACCACGGCCGCCGGCATCGCGGTCTGCGAAGGTCTGGCGCACCTGGTTGAGGATCTTCTGGTAGGTGCCGATGGGGCTGCCGACCACCAGATTGCGCGCGTCCTCCAGGGTCTGGCGAATGCGCTCGCCACCGGGCACTTCGCCGACGCCGGTGTGGCCGGCGTTGTCCTTGAGGATGACGATGTTGCGGGTGAAAAACGGCCCGTGGGCGCCGCTCAGGTTGAGCAGCATGCCGTCGTGACCGGCCACCGGAATCACTTGCATGTCGGTGATGATCGGAGCTTTGGCGGTGTCGTGAGTAGTCATTATTGTTTTCCTTGTCGAGACGAAGTCAGGCGTGTTTCGGCGCGGCGTCGGCCACAGCCTTTTCAGCAGCGGGTTTCGGCGTGGTGCGCGCGGCGAAGACGATGATTGCGGCGATGATCGAGGTCGCGGCCAGACCATAGAGGCCGCCCTGAATCGAGCCGGTGTGCTGTTCCAGCAGGCCGAAGGTGGTTGGCGCGACGAAGCCGCCGAGGTTGCCCACCGAGTTGATCAGCGCGATCACTGCCGCCGCGATGCGTGCATCCAGATAAGCCTGGGGAATCGGCCAGAACAGCGACGAGGCGGATTTGAAACCCAGCGCCGCAAAGCAGATCGCGACGAAGGCAAAGATCGGCCCGCCAGTGGTGGACATGAACATCCCCGCTGCGGCGATCAACAGGGCAGTGGCGACCCACGCTTGCTGATGTTTCCACTTCGCCGACAGCGAGGCGAAGGCGTACATGCCGACGATCGACAGCAACCATGGAATCGAGTTGAACAGGCCGACCTGCACGTCGCTGAGTTCGCCCATCTTCTTGATGATGCTCGGCAGCCAGAAAGTCGCCGCGTAAATGGTCAACTGAATGAAGAAGTAGATCAGGCAGAACAGAATGATCTGCCGGTCCTTGAGCAGTTTGCCCAGCGAAGGCCGGATCGGCGTCGCGGCTTCACGGGCCTTTTGCTCGTCGTCGATGGCGCTGACCAGCGCATCCTGTTCGGCGCGGCTCAGCCATTTGGCGTCGTGGGGTTTGGCATCCAGCCAGAACCAGACAAACACGCACAGGCACACCGAGAACATCCCCTCGATGAAGTACATCCACTGCCAGCCGTGCATGCCCAACCCATTGATCTGCAGGAGCAGACCGGACAGCGGGCCGGAGATCAGCGAGGCCACGGCAGAGCCGCTGAGGAAGATCGCGATCGCCTTGCCGCGCTCGACGCCGGGCAGCCAACGGGTGAAGTAATAAATCACCCCGGGAAAGAACCCGGCCTCGGCGACACCGAGCAGGAAACGCAGAATATAGAAGTGGGTTTCGTTCTGGATGAAGGCCATGCAGGCCGCGACTATGCCCCAAGTGAACATGATGCGGGTCAGCCAGATGCGTGCGCCGACTTTCTGCAAAAGCATGTTGGACGGCACTTCGAACAGCGCGTAGCCGATGAAAAACAGCCCGGCGCCGAAGCCATAGGCGGCAGCACCAATGCCCAGATCGGTTTCCATGTGGGTGCGGACGAAGCCGATGTTCACCCGGTCAATGTAATTGACGATGAACATGATCACGAAGAGCGGCAGGACGTGGCGTTTGACTTTGGAGATGGCTGAGGCGAGCGTCGGGTCGACGCTGTCCTGCATCCCGGAGATGGAGGTTTTCACTGATGTTTCTCCCACTGATTATTTTTATGCGGGTAGGGCTGGGTGCTGCGTTGTTGCTAGACATCATACAACTGTAATTTTTTGTCCTACAAGTGGGGAGGGCGATCAAATTCTTCTGATTGTTCGGTTTTTTATGCGAAAACAGGATTTAAGCTCGTATTTATTGATTGTTGCGCCAGTCGAGCGGAGCGCCTTTTTGAGATATGAATGGTGATGCGTGATGGCTGGCTATTGAAAATATTCGACGTAATTGAGTGTTGTCATACAAGTAGATGGCCTATCGACCGCTAAAATCCATCTCAACCGTCATCCCGCAGTGCTACGATCGGCAAGCCCCGATCACCGGAACCGATCATGCAAGAAGACCTCGACGCGCCCGCGCGCAAACGCACGCACAACCTCGCTCATGACCTGGTGGAAAAGCTCACCCAGAGCATCCTGCTCGGACAACTGTCGCCCGGTGACAAGCTGCCTTCGGAGAACTCCATCGTTCAGGAGCACGGCGTCAGCCGCACGGTGGTGCGCGAGGCGATTTCCAAGTTGCAGGCCTCGGGGCTGGTGGAGACGCGCCATGGCATCGGCACTTTCGTGATCGAGCGTGCAGCGGAGCAGGGCCTGCGCCTGAACGTCGATACGGCGCTCGGCGTGCGCAGCATTCTCGAATTGCGCATGGGCCTGGAGACGCAAGCGGCGGCGCTGGCGGCGCAGCGGCGCAGTGAGCAGCAGGTCCAGCAGATGCGTCAGGCGCTGGATGACTATCAACGGCTGCTGGCCAACAACGACAGCTGCGTGGAGGCCGATCGGCGTTTCCATCTGCTGATCGCCGAGGCCACCGGTAATGCTTGTTTTAGCGAAATCATGCAGCACCTGGGCAGTGCGATGATCCCGCGCAATCGCCTGAATGCTGCCGAGCGTGGCGCGGCGGATCTGAGCAAGCTCGGCCACTTGGCCAATCTGGAACACGAGGCGATTCTGAACGCGATCAAACGTCAGGACGCCGATGCCGCCCGTGCCGCGATGTGGCTGCACCTGACCAACAGTCGTGATCGCTTTATCGCCCAAGGCTGATGCCGCTGGTCTGATCTATCGCACGCCGTCAACGGTCGCGCTTCCAAACAATACGCCCCGGATAATCCGGGCCAGTATTGTGAGGTGCAGCATGGCTGATGACTCGCTTGTTCCCGGTGGCATGGCGCCCACCGAGCAGACCCGCCCCGTATCCGGCACTGACGAGCCGACCCTGAGCGATCACGACGCCCCGCCGGGCATGGACCCTGGCCGCGACCCATTGAGCGATGCCGACCGGCCGGATGACTGGAAGGATCCGCCGGATGACGACAATGTACCGTCGGCAGACGAGCCGACGCCGTTGTCGGATGATTTGCGCTGAGGTCTGGATTATTCATTGAGTGGGCCGGCCTCTTCGCGAGCAGGCTCGCTCCCACAGTGGATGACACAAACTCCCTGTGGGAGCGAGCCTGCTCGCGAAGACGGCATCGGCTTCGCAGCAAATTACGGCCATGCTGCGAGTGCCAGACAAGATCGCCAGTCAACCAACACGCAAATCCCGCATCAACAACCCAAAGCGCAAATCCACCGCGTCCGGAATCGGCACGTACACCGTATGCCCGTCCCCCGGCGCCACTTCGATCGCTTGGCCGCTGACACTCTGCAATTCATGCAGATCAAAATGGAAATTGCCCTTGGGCGTCATCAGTTCCAGATGATCGCCCACGGCAAAACGATTCTTCACTTTCACTTCGGCCAGGCGATCCCGGCGCTCGCCGGTCAGCTCGCCAACGAACTGCTGCCGCTCCGACACCGAACTGCCGTGTTGATAATTCTGATATTCGTCGTGCACATGTCGGCGCAGAAAACCTTCGGTGTAGCCGCGCTGGGCCAGCGATTCCAGATCCAGCATCAGGCTGCGATCGAACTCGCGCCCGGCCACGGCATCATCGATCGCCCGGCGATATACCTGGGTGGTGCGTGCGCAGTAGAAATGCGATTTGGTCCGGCCTTCGATTTTCAAGGAGTGCACGCCCATGCGCGTCAGCCGTTCGACATGCTGCACCGCGCGCAGGTCCTTGGCGTTCATGATGTAGGTGCCGTGTTCGTCTTCGAAAGCCGGCATCAATTCGTCGGGGCGGTTGGCTTCCTGGAGCAGGAAGACTTGATCGGTCGGTGCGCCGAGACCCAGCGTCGGCTCGGGTTCAAAGGTCTGGACGATCTCGCCGAGCTGGTTTTCCGTCGCTTCTTGCGCCGTGTACTTCCAGCGGCAGGCGTTGGTGCAGGTGCCCTGATTGGCATCGCGCTTGTTCATGTAACCGGAAAGCAGGCAGCGCCCGGAATAGGCCATGCACAGCGCGCCGTGCACGAACACCTCCAGCTCCATGCCCGGCACCTGCTCGCGGATTTCACCGATTTCTTCGAGGGACAGTTCGCGCGACAGAATGATCCGGCTCAGCCCCTGTTGCTGCCAGAACTCGACGCTCGCCCAATTCACCGTGTTGGCCTGCACCGACAGGTGAATCGGCATCTGCGGAAAATGCCGGCGCACCAGCATGATCAGGCCGGGGTCGGACATGATCAGCGCATCCGGGGCCATCTCGATCACCGGCGCCAGATCCTTGAGAAACGTCTTCAGCTTGGCGTTGTGCGGGGCGATGTTGACCACGACGTAGAAACGCTTGCCCTGCGCCTGCGCCTCACGGATGCCCAGCGCCAGGTTGGCATGATCGAACTCGTTGTTGCGCACCCGCAGGCTGTAGCGCGGCTGGCCAGCGTAGACCGCATCGGCGCCGTAGGCGAAGGCGTAGCGCATGTTTTTCAGGGTGCCGGCGGGGGCGAGAAGCTCGGGGGCGATGAGAGTCTGCATTTGGATGTCGGTCGCAAAAGCCGCGCAGGGTAGGGCAGCTGTTGCGAGGGTTCATTGATCTGGATCTATGCTCCATGAATAAACATGGCACTCGCGCGCTCGGCGGCTGACTAAGTGGGGCGGGCGTGCGTGACGCCTGACTGACATGGACCGGATATGAACGAAAAGAGTCTGCAATTCAAATCCCTGACAGTGCTACTGGTGCTGGTCACGGTGGCCTTTATCTGGATTCTGCTGCCGTTCTACGGCGCGGTATTCTGGGCTGTCATCCTCGGCATTCTGTTTGCACCGGTACAGCGCAGGTTGCAGCAGAAGTTCGGCTGGCAACGCAACGTGACGTCGCTGTGCACCTTGAGCCTGTGCCTGGTGGTCGCGATTCTGCCGGTGATCATCGTCAGCATCCTGCTGGTGCAGGAAGGCGCGACTGTCTACAAGAACATCGAAAGTGGCGAGCTGGACATCGCTGCGTATCTGGCGCAGTTCAAGCACAGCCTGCCGCCTTACTTTCAGCACTTGCTCGACCGCTTTGGCATGGGCGAACTCGACAGCCTGCGCGAGAAGATCGTCAAAGCGGCGATGCAGGGCAGCCAGGCGCTGGCGACTCAGGCGTTCAGTTTCGGTCAGGGCACGTTCGAATTCGTGGTGAGCTTTTTCATCATGCTCTATCTGCTGTTTTTCTTTCTGCGTGACGGCCCCGAGCTGGCGCGCAAGATGCGCACTGCTGTGCCGCTGGAAGAAAACCACAAGCGCCGCCTGCAACTGAAGTTCAACCGCGTGGTGCGTGCCACGGTCAAGGGCAACGTGGTCGTGGCCGTGACCCAGGGCGCGCTGGGCGGGCTGATTTTCTGGTTTCTCGACATTCCCAGCGCATTGCTCTGGGCGGTGCTGATGGCGTTTCTGTCGCTGTTGCCAGCGGTGGGCGCGGGGATTGTCTGGGCGCCGGTGGCGGTGTACTTCCTGCTCAGCGGCATGATCTGGCAGGGCGTGGTGCTGGGCTTGTTCGGCGTATTCGTGATCGGCCTGGTCGACAACGTGCTGCGCCCGATTCTGGTGGGCAAAGATACGAAAATGCCCGATTACCTGATTCTGGTCTCGACCCTCGGCGGCCTCGCGGTCTTCGGCCTCAATGGCTTTGTGATCGGGCCGCTGATTGCCGCATTGTTCCTGTCGAGCTGGGCGCTGTTCGTCGAGACCAAGCCCAAGGTGCAACTGCCTTAAGCATGAAACGTGCTGCTGGCGACCTGTTGCGACAAGGCCTGCGCCGCTGGTAACGAGGTGAGCGGGCCGCTGATCGGCTCGCCATCGCGCACCAGATACCAGCAAGCGAGCAAACCGGATGCACGCAGCGAAGCGGGAACTGCGCTGCCGATCACCGACATGATTTGAACCTGTGCCATGGGAAAACCTCCATCAAACTGATGGGGCTACCTTAGGGATTTGCCGGCACGACGGACAATCAACGCTTTCGATAGTGGTCATTGATGCCAGTGAGGTCTGGCGTCATTCGACCACTTGATCGAGCATGTGCATGACTTCGCGCTCATTGAGCAGGCCCTTGTGCACGAGGTTTTCGGCGAGCAGGGACAGCAGCTTGGCGCAGCGATGGCCTTCCAGGTGCTTGAGCTCGGTGAGCGCGCTGTACACCTTGTTCGAGGTGCACAGACCGACGATGCGGTGCGGGTTTTGTGTGGGCATACAGTCGTCCTTGTTGTTATCGATCTGTTGTTTACGGACGGATTCAGATTGCGGTTCCGTCATGACAAAGCGGTGACCGTTTGATGAAAAAAATCACTACGGTCGATTCCATCATGCCGACTTTAGCTGCTCAAACTGTTCTCACAGCGACCCTGGCGAGATTTTTTCAGACGTTGGCCGACCAGCGGTCATAAAAAAGCCCCGCTTGAAAACGGGGCTCTGTGTTGCGCTTACCAGCGTGGACCGCCGTAGTAGCCATGCGGGCCGCCGTAGTAGCCGTGGGGCCGACCGTAATAACCACGAGGCGGACCGTAATAGACGGGGGCCGGCTGCACGTAAACCGGTTGCTGCACATACACCGGCGCCGGCTGGTAATAGACCGGCGGTGGCGGTTGCTGCACGTAGACCGGTTGCGGCTGTACATAAACCGGCTGCTGCTGCACGTACACCGGCCGATCCTGGTTGATCAGTGCCGAGCCGATGATGGCCGAGCCGACGATCGCGCCAAACACTGCAGCGCCCTGCCAGCCATGGCCACCACCCGCTTCAGCCTGGCCGGTGACGGCAAGTGCGCCAATCAACAAAGCCATGATGGGAAGTTTACGAATCATGATAAGTCCTCGGTTCTTCGACCCGGCGCCGCGGCCTGAATCAGGCCCACAGTTGTCGCGGGGATACAGCTAAGACAGCAAATTTGCGAAATTCAGCACAGCCGCTGGGTAAATTTTGTGTAAGGTCTGTAGCGGCTTCTTTACCCGGCTGCGCAGCGCCACAGACAAGCCGCAATGATGATTCAGAACCCGGTGGGCTGGCCAATCCCGTCCATCCGAAAGTGCGTTTGAAGGAGAAGTTTCATGCAGATGAACCCGAACAAAGACACCCAATTGTGCATGTCCCTGTCCGGGCGGCCGGGGAATTTCGGTCTGCGTTTTCACAACCATTTGTATGAACAGCTGGGCCTGAACTTCTACTACAAGGCGTTCAGCAGCCAGGACCTGACCGGCGCGGTCGGTGGCATCCGGGCACTGGGCATTCGTGGCTGCGGCGTGTCCATGCCGTTCAAGGAAGCCTGCATTGCGCTGGTCGATGAGCTGGATGCGTCGGCGGCGGCGATCCAGTCGATCAACACCATCGTCAACACTGGTGGCCACCTCAAGGCCTACAACACCGATTACATCGCCGTCGCGCAATTGCTGGAAAGCAACGCGGTGCCGAAGGATTCCACCTTCGCCCTGCGCGGCAGCGGCGGCATGGCCAAAGCGGTGGCCAGCGCCCTGCGCGATGGTGGCTACAAGAACGGTTTGATTGTCGCCCGTAACGAGCGGGCCGGCCGCGCCCTGGCGGATTCGCTGGGTTATCGCTGGCAGGCCGAGCTGGGTGACGAGCGCCCGCAGATGCTGATCAATGTCACCCCGGTAGGCATGGACGGCGGGCCGGAGGCGGGGCAACTGGCGTTCGAGCCTGAAGTGATCAAGGCGGCTGAGACTGTATTCGACGTGGTGGCGATCCCTTCGGAGACGCCGCTGATTGTGCGGGCGCGGGCCGAGGGCAAGCGAGTGATCACCGGGCTTGAGGTGATTGCGATTCAGGCGCTGGAGCAGTTTGTCCTGTACACCGGGGTGCGGCCGAATGAGGCTCAGTTTGCGGCGGCGGTGGATTTTGCGCGTGGCTGATTGATCTTTTAGTGGCTGGGCTGGCCTCTTCGCGAGCAGGCTCGCTCCCACAGGTTGAGCTGGAATGCGATTGAATGTGGGAGCGAGCCTGCTCGCGAAGGCCGCGCTGCGGTTCTGGATCACTATCTATAATCCTCGCCAGCACGCACAGACGTGCCCACCACAAAAACCATAACCGAGGCCGCCCATGCATCCGCCCATCCTCAATCTCAACGAGGTCGAACTCGAAGCCCTTCCCGAAGCCCTGGCCCCTGAAGGCGACACCGCCGGTCGTTATCTGCAGCGTTTCGCGCGGATCGGCCAGCAACTCGGTGCGCAGAAACTCGGTTACCGTCTGTACGCGCTGCCAGCAGGCATGCGCGGTAGTCCATTCCACAGCCATCGGGTCAATGAGGAGATGTTCTACATGGTGGCCGGGGAGGGCGAGGTGCGGTTGGGAGGTGAGCGTTTTCCGATCCGCGCCGGTGATGTGATCGCCTGCCCACCGGGAGGACCGGAAAAGGCTCACCAGATCATCAATACCAGCGCGGATGAGCTGCGTTATCTGGCGATCAGCACTCAGCAGCAGCCGGAGATCTGCGAGTATCCGGATTCGAACAAGTATGCGGTGATGGATAATTTCACGGTGGATGCCGAGGGCAAGGCCTCGGGCTTTGTCGCTGTCGCGCGGCAGGTGGATGGGGTGGATTATTGGGATGGGGAGTGATGCGGGCTGCTGAATATCGCGCAGACCCTGTGGGAGCGAGCCTGCTCGCGAAGGCGGCGGGTCATCCAAGATCGTGGTGACTGACACTACGCTTTCGCGAGCAGGCTCGCTCCCACAGAGGTTCTGTTGCGATTATTCGAGGCGGGCCAGGCGTTCTTCCAGTGCGGCGATCCGCGCTTCCAGTTCTTCGATACGCTCCAGGGAAACGCCAGCGCTCGAGCGCTCCCCAGGATTTTGCCGCGCCGCCAATATTGCCTCGACATCCGCCGGGTCGCCCAGGGCATGGGTATAACGATCCTCACGCTGCCCGGCCTGACGCGGAATCAATACCGCCAGACCGCGTGCGATCAGCCGTTCAAGCTGATGAACCACCTGCTCGGCGTCCTCGAACTCGTGCATGCGCCCGCTGCGAGTCAGCAGTTCGTTGACGGTCTGCGGACCGCGCAGAAACATCAAACCCGTCAGAATCACCTGTGCTGGCACCAGTTCCAGCGCCTTGTCGACCTTGTGCTCCCAGCGGTCGGCGCGGCTGCCCATCACCAGCCGGGTGAAACCTCGACCTTCCAGCGCCCGCAGGCTCTGCCCGACCTGACCCTGATTGAGGTTCATCACCGGCTCGCGACTGGTTTTCTGATTGCAGGCCAGCACCAGTGCGTTGAGGGTCAGCGGATAGGTTTCGGGGCTGGTGGCCTGTTTTTCGATCAGCGCACCGAGAATGCGGATTTCCGTGGCATTTAACCGTGGCTGTTCGGAGGTGGATTCTTGTTCGTTGCTCATCGCGCGTTCCCTCTGCAGTCGAAGCCGCCTAGCCTAATCCTTGCCAAACAAAAGGCAAGCCGTGTGCTCATCAAGCATGGCTATAATCGCCACCACGTATTACCCAGCCATCACATGAGACTGCCATGACCATTTCACTGTACGCCGCATCCGTCCCGGTTTTTCAACAAATGCTCAACGCCCTGAGCGATGTGCTGAAAAAGGCCGAAGCCCACGCCAGCGCGAAAAACATCGACCAGAGCGTCTTCCTGCAAGCGCGTCTGTACCCGGACATGTTCCCGCTGGTGCGTCAGGTGCAGATCGCCGTGGATTTCGCCAAAGGCGTGTCGGCGCGTCTGGCCGAAGTCGAACTGCCGAAGTACGACGACACTGAAACTACCTTTGCCGAACTGCAAGCGCTGATCACCAAGGTTCTGGCCTTCATTGGCGAGATCAAGCCAGAGCAGATCGACGGCAAGGAAGGCATCGAAATCGTGACCCGTCCGGGCACGCCGAAAGAGAAGCGCTTCAGTGGTCAGGCGTATCTGCTGACTTACGGCCTGCCGCAGTTCTTCTTCCACGTCACCACCACCTACGCGCTGCTGCGTCATAACGGCGTTGAAGTGGGCAAGCGCGATTACATGGGCGCGTTCTAAACGCCCGGATACGAAAAAGCCCGCCAAGGTTCGCGCCTTGGCGGGCTTTTGTTTTTCTGTGGGAGCGAGCCTGCTCGCGAATGCGGCGTATCAGGCGATATTAATACTGAATGTCTCGCCCCTTTCGCGAGCAGGCTCGCTCCCACAAGGTAAGGCGGTTACGCCGTACGCTGAGCCTTCTCTTCCTCGCCCAGGCAAGCCGCCGCGGTAAACAGCACGTCAGTCGACGAGTTCAGCGCGGTCTCCGCCGAATCCTGCAGCACGCCAATAATGAAGCCCACCGCCACGACCTGCATGGCGATCTCGCTCGGGATGCCGAACAGGCTGCACGCCAGCGGAATCAGCAGCAGCGAACCACCGGCCACACCGGACGCGCCACAGGCGCAAATGGCTGCGACGACGCTGAGCAGGATTGCGGTCGGAATGTCCACTGCGATGCCCAAAGTGTGCACCGCCGCCAGGGTCAGCACGGTAATGGTGATCGCCGCACCGGCCATGTTGATGGTCGCACCCAGCGGGATCGATACCGAGTAGGTGTCTTCGTGCAGGCCCAGGCGCTTGCTCAATTCCAGGTTGACCGGAATGTTCGCCGCCGAGCTGCGGGTGAAGAACGCGGTAATGCCGCTTTCGCGCAGGCACATCAGGGTCAGCGGGTACGGATTGCGGCGCAGCTTCCAGAGCACGATCAGCGGGTTCATCACCAGCGCGACGAACAGCATGCAGCCCAGCAGCACTGCCAGCAGGTGCGCATAGCCGAGCAGCGCGCCGAAACCGGAGGTGGCCAGTGTCGAAGCGACCAGGCCGAAAATGCCCAGCGGCGCGAAGCGAATGACCACGCGGACGATCACGGTGACGCCATTGGACAAGTCACCCAGTACCTCGCGAGTGGTGTCGCCAGCGTGGCGGATGGCAATGCCCATGCCGATCGCCCAGGCCAGAATGCCGATGAAGTTGGCATTCATCAGCGCGCTGACCGGGTTGTCGACGACGCTCAGCAACAGGCTTTGCAGGACTTCGCCGATGCCGCCGGGCGCAGTCACGGCAACGTTCTCGGTGGACAACACCAGATTTGACGGGAGCGCCATGCTGGCGACCACGGCCACCACCGCAGCGCTGAATGTACCCAGCAGGTAGAGGAACAGGATCGGGCGGATGTGGGTTTCCTGACCGTGCTTGTGGTTGGCGATCGAGGCCATCACCAGCACGAACACCAGAATCGGCGCCACGGCTTTCAACGCCGAGACAAACACCTTGCCGATGAACGCGGTGGACTTCGCCAGCTCCGGTGCAATCAGGGCCAGGGCGATACCGGCGATCAGACCAATGACGATCTGGGTCACCAGACTCAGGCGTTTCAGGCGTTGCAGTAACGAAGGGGATGAAGCGGTCATAGCGGCATCTCTGTTTTTTATAGGGTGCGAAGCGTCGTGGGCAGTCACGAAACGCCTGTCGAAGTGACATCAACGCCGCCAAACGGCACGTTGAACAGCTGTACGATTTTCAGGGCGCGGACTTTATCACAGCGTAGGCGTGAACCTTCAGGCCTGTGACGATCTGCCACCGGATCGGCCCGGCAGATCGGCAGTTTTGGGCAACTCAGTGCGGACGCAGTCTGTTAAGCTTCGCCATCCTCATTTTCAAGTTCTGCCAGCGGGCCTCCGGGTCATCGCTGGTGTCGTCGTTTTGCTGGAGTTGCGCATGCTGTTGCCTATTCTTCTGTTGTCCGCCGCCGGGTTCACGGTGCTGACCACGGAATTCGTCATTGTCGGCCTGTTGCCGGCGATCGCCCGAGACCTCGAAGTCAGCATCCCGCAAGCCGGGCTGCTGGTGACCTTGTTTGCCTTTACCGTGGCGCTGTTCGGCCCATTCCTGACCGCGTATTTCGCCCGTTTCGAACGGCGCAAACTGTTCATCAGCATTCTGATCATGTTCGGTCTGGCCAATACCGTTGCAGCGTTGGCGCCGAATATCTGGGTGATGGCCATCGCGCGTCTGATTCCGGCGTTGGGTTTGCCGGTGTTCTGGGCCTTGGCCAGTGAGACGGCGGTGGACATCGTCGGCCCGGATTTCGCCGGCCGCGCCATCGCCAAGATCGGCTTCGGTATTGTCTGCGCCACGGTGTTTGGCATTCCGGTCGGCACGCTGATTTCCGATGCGTTCGGCTGGCGCAGCGCATTCGGCATTCTGGCGTTGATCGCGTTTGCCAAAGCCTTGCTGCTGTTTGTCTATCTGCCGAAAACCAGTCTGCACCAGCATCAGGTCAGCTTCCGTTCGCAGTTCAAGATCCTGCGCAGCCCGCTGATGCTCGGCCATATCTTGTTGTCGATTCTGGTGTTCAGCGGCATGTTCACCGCTTACACCTACCTTGCCGACATCCTCGAACGACTTGCCGGATTCAACGGCACCGTGGTCGGCTGGTGCCTGATGGCGTTTGGCGCAGTCGGGCTGATCGGCAACTCGCTTGGCGGGCGTGCGGTGGATCGGCATCCGCTGGGGGCGTCGGTGTTGTTCTGTGCGTTCATGATCGCGGGCATGGTCTCGCTGGTGCCGAACATTCATTCGCCAGTCGGCCTGGCGGTGGCGATGGGCATTTGGGGCGTGACCCAGGCGGCGTTGTTCCTGGTCAGCCATGTGCGCCTGATGAAAGCCGCGCCGGAAGCGCCGGCCTTCGCCGCGTCGCTGAACATCGCCGGGGCCAATCTCGGCATCGGCTTGGGCGCGATGGTCGGCGGCCGGGTGATCGACAGTGCCGGGCTGGGCTTTCTCGGCTTTGCCGCTGCCGGCTTCATTTTGCTGTCGGTGTTCCTCGCCATGGTGCTGATGACGCTGAAGCCGCGTGAAGTCTGCGCTTCATAACCCGGTAAACAGCTCGCGTCGGGCGCCCTCGGTAATCGCTACGATGCCAGGGTGCTTGACCTTGCGCTCCACCGAGATGGCATAGAACGACTCGCTCACGGCGTCGGTCTGGCCGATCAACTCGACGCCGTACTGGCGCTTCACTTCCTCGGCAATCACGCTCGGGCCAATAAAGATCCCGCTGCCGGATTGGCCGAAGGCCTGCATCAAAGCACTGTCATCGAACTCGCCGACAATCTGCGGCTGGATCTGCTGTTCGGCGAACCAGCGCTGCAAACGGCTGCGCACCACGGTTTCCGCGCCGGGAATCAGCAACGGTGCGCCGTGCAGGCTGCGCGGGAAATCCTGGCCATACTGCGCGGCAAGTTCGGCGGTGGCGAAGAAGCTGATCCCGCACTCACCGAGCTTCTGGCTGTAGCCTTTGATGTCCAGATGCGAAGGCATCGGGCTGTCGGAAATCACCAGATCCAGACGCTGGATGGCCAGATCAGCGAGCAGACGTTCGAGTTTGTCTTCGCGACAGGTGATGCGCAGCGGCTCGCTCAATTCCATGGTCGGCGCGATCAGGCGATAAACAATGGATTTGGGCACCACGTCGGCCACGCCGACGCGAAAGAGGATCTGCTGCTCGTTGGGCTGCGCTCGCAGCATCAGCTCCAGCTCGCCGCCCAGTTGAAACATCTGCTCGGCGTAGGGCAGGGCCTGGCGCCCGGCTTCCGTGAGCTCCAGCTGTCGGCCAACCCGGCGAAACAATTCCACGCCATAGGTTTGTTCGAGCAGTGAAATCTGTCCGCTGATCGTCTGTGGCGTCAGGTTCAGCTGCTCGCACGCCCGGACGATGCTGCCGGTTTTGGCTACAACCCAGAAGTAATGCAGTTGTCGGTAATTGAGCATAGTGATGGCCACTTCGTGAAAACCGAAGTATAGCCGCTAAAAATACGAATTTTCCTGAAGTGTTCATCTCCCTAGAATGCCCAGCCATCGACGGCCGGTGTGTGCGCCTGTCTGTTCATTCGAAGGAAACCTTATGAAATACACATTTCCCGCAGTGATGTTTGCGTCTTTACTGGTTCTGGCCGGTTGTGATCAGGCGGAAAAAAGCGCCCAACAACTGATGGGCGCGGCGGCTGAAACCGCCAAACAAGCAATCGACGACACCCATAAAGCCGCTGAGCAAGCGCTCAGCGATGCCACTGGTGGTTTGATCGAGAAAAAAGAAACACCGGAAAAACAAGCGGAAGAATCCGAATCTTCCTCCAAGACCATCTAAACCGTCTTACACAGAGTCAGGACTGACCCATGGAATATCTGTTAGAACTCGCCGCCAGCCCCACCGCTTGGGTTGCTTTGGCCACACTGGTGGTAATGGAAATCGTGCTCGGCATCGATAACCTGATCTTTATTTCGATCCTGACCAACAAATTGCCCGAACAGCATCGGCAGAAGGCGCGTCGTATCGGTATCGGCATGGCCCTGATTCTGCGTCTGGCCCTGTTGAGCACCATCGCGTTCATCGTGCAGTTGACCGAGCCTGTGATCGAAATCCTTGGCCAGGCGTTCTCCTGGAAGGACATGATCCTGATCGCCGGTGGCCTGTTCCTGGTGTGGAAGGCCACGACCGAGATCCATCACAGCATGGACCCGTCGCCGGAAGACCCGAAGACCGCGACTTCGACCGTAACCCTGGGTTTTGCCGCGGCCATCGGTCAGATCCTGATGCTCGACATGGTGTTCTCGATCGACAGCATCATTACCGCTGTCGGCATGACCGAACACTTGCCGATCATGATCATCGCGGTGGTGGTGTCGGTGCTGGTGATGCTGCTCGCGGCTGATCCGCTGGCCAAGTTCATCAACGATAACCCGACGGTGGTCATGCTGGCGCTGGGCTTCCTGATCATGATCGGCATGACGCTGATCGCTGAGGGCTTCGGCGCCCACGTACCGAAAGGTTATGTGTACGCGGCCATGGCGTTCTCGGCCGGTATCGAAGTGTTGAACATGCTGTCGCGCCGGGCGAAGCAGAAGAAGGTTGCTCAGCAGGCGTAATTGCTGAGAACACAAAAAACCGCCTGGGCTGGTTGAGCTCAGGCGGTTTTTTTTCGCTTTGGTGTTGGGGGGTGTGGTTTAGAGCTTGCCCCTCATCGGAACGCCGCCCGCCCAGCCCTCTCCCGAGGGAGAGGGGGCCGGTCAGTTCCCTCTCCCTCCGGGAGAGGGCTAGGGTGAGGGGCTCTTGATCTTCAATGCGCAGCAGCGTGCCGCACTGGATGCTTCTCTGTTTCCTCAACCGGCATCGTCTGCACCGGATGATGCCGCCGCGAAATCCGCAGCACACCCCACAACATGGCAGTCGCCACGGCCAGCCAGCCGGCTATCAACATTACGATGGTCATGGTCAGGCTCATTGGTGCCTCCTCTTCGCCCTGCGTCGGGCGCTCGCTTTTCGCAATTCGCTCTATTTCAGTGACAGTCTAGTCAATGGGGTGTTTCAAGCTATTGACCAAAGGTCGTTAGTGACCAATCAGTTTGCTCTATGCAATCGCCCGCTCTGCCGTTTAAGGCTATACCTCTGGCGGGTGCGGCTCTATGATCGCTGGCGTTGCCGGAACACGATGACCGGCGTCTGGAAGAGAGTGATTGATGGTGCAGGTATTTTCTCGAGTGCGCGGAGCGTTGCTTGCCGGCGCTTGCGCGGTGGTGCTGAGCGGATGTGCGGGCAACGTAGCGCCAGAAGTCAAACGCTTGCCAGAGCGAGTTGAACTCAGCGGCACCTTCTATCGTGGCGAAGCCAACCAGAGTGGGCCACAGGTGCTGGCCAGTCTGCTGTCGCAACAAGGCATCGTCATCACCCCGGGCCTTCTGGAAAAACCGCTGCACTTGCCGGGGGCTGAGGACAAGCTGCAGCAGAACATGCAGAACCTCGCCCGCGAATATGGCCTGGTGGTTTATCCGCTCGACAGCCAGCTGCCAGCCTTGCTGACCCAGGTCGCGGCGGGCTACCCGGTCATGGTGCGTTTCAGTGAAGGTTCGGCATTCTGGGCCGAGCCGCGTTACGCGATCCTGTCCGGCTACGACCGCAAAAAACAGAAGGTCCTGCTGCGCGCCGGCATGAATCGTCGGCAGTTGATGGATTTCGGCAGCTTTCAAGCAGCGCTCGAAAAGGCCGGTGGCTGGGCGATCCTGATTCAGAAACCGTCGCAGATCCCGGCTGCCGTCGACCGCTCCCTTTGGCTGAAAGCCGCCGATGAACTGGCCCAGGCCGGTGAAGAAAACGCTGCGGCGCAGGCGCGAAAGGCTCTGGCGGCGCAATAAACCTCCGTTCGTCATCTGCCGGGCACGACTGCGCCGGGCCGGCCTCTGAAGATTAATGCCCGTGCTTCGCGGGTGAATCAAGGAGGCAACATGGCAGATTCCCAAACCCCGAAAGGCCCACACTCGTCCGAACATTCCTCGGGCGATGATCTGGGCTTCGATCCGGATTCGCCGGACCTCGAGGATCCGCAAGTTGATCCGGTCGGTCCGGCTAAGGCCCCGCAGGATGTCGAGCCCGGTGAAGATCCGAAGAAACCGGCCAAGCCCTATGATCCGTTAGCCGATCTGAAACCTTGATGTGAGGTGCGTATGAGTACCGATTCAAGCTTCGATGACCACAAACCTGACAGGGTACCGACCACGCCGGAGCCGGAGGTTGATCCGGTGCTGGACCCGGACAGCCCGATGCGCGACCCGATGGCGCGGCCAAATGTGCTGACGCCGGACGTTTCGCCAGAGCCGAGCTCGGGCGATGGCATTCCTGATGACGACAAGATGCCACTGCCCAACGACTGACGCGCAGACGAAAAAAAGCCCCGAACATTCGGGGCTTCTTCATGATTGCCGGATCTACTTTGCCGCTTCGACCACGCCGCTCTGACGGCTCTTGAGGTTCTTGTCGGCTTTGTACTGCTGTGCCACCGCTGGAACACTGGCGCTGCGCCCGGTTTCCACCCAGCTGCGGATACGGCTGGCGTCGGCAAAATGCGTGTATTTGCCAAACGCATCGAGAATCACCAAAGCGACCGGACGGTTGCCCATCTTCGTCACCAGCACCAGGCAATGGCCGGCCGGGTTGGTAAAACCGGTCTTGGTAATCTTGATGTCCCAATCGGCCTTATTGACCAAGTGGTCGGTATTGCGGAAGCCCAAGGTGTAGTTGGGCTTGCGGAACGCCACGGTCTTTTCCTTGGTGGTGGTCAGTTGCACCAGAAGCGGTTGCTTGTGCGCGGCCACCAGCAATTTGCTCAGGTCGCGCGCGGTGGAAACGTTGCGCTCTGACAGCCCGGTCGGCTCGACAAAGTGCGTGCTGGTCATGCCCAGCGCCTTGGCCTTGGCGTTCATTGCCGCGATAAAAGCAGCGTAGCCACCTGGATAGTGGTGCGCGAGGCTGGCGGCGGCACGGTTTTCCGAAGACATCAAGGCGATCAGCAGCATCTCGCGGCGAGGCAGCTCACTCTTGAGTTTGACGCGGGAGAACACACCCTTCATTTCCGGGGTGTTCCTGATATCGACATCGATCCATTCGTCCATGTTCTGTCGAGCTTCCACCACGACAAGGCCAGTCATCAGCTTGCTGACGGAAGCGATCGGTACGATCACGTCAGGGTTGCTGGAATAAATGACTTTGTTGGTCTGCATATCCATGAGCAGGGCGCTGCCAGACGCGATCTTCAATGTCGAAGCGTCACGTGGAGCAGCGGTGGTTTCCGCAGCGTTGATCGTTGGCGTGATGAATGTGCCTGTAACAGCAAACAACAGGCTCAGAATCGAGAGACGAATTTTCACGCGGGCGAACTCTAAAAGGTTGGATATACCGTTAGTTTGTAACGGGTTATTTCTCAAAACCGGCGCATTTTAGGAGTATGGCTGAAGAACTGTCGATGGTTGTTTGTAAGACCTGAAAATCTCGTGAAAAGGCCTGTAAAAAGAGCGGTTTCCGGCGAACGGTTGAAGTTTTTTCTCAGGCACTAAAAACCCCGCACGAGGCGGGGTTCTGGTGCAGCGGAAAAATTCGATCAGACGTGCAGGGTTTCTGCGGCGTAGAGCGTGTTTTCCAGCAGGCAGGCGCGGGTCATCGGGCCAACGCCGCCCGGTACCGGGGTGATCCAGCCGGCGCGGGGCAGGGCGGTTTCGTAAACGACATCACCGACCAGTTTGCCGTCGTCCTGACGGTTGATGCCGACGTCGATCACGATCGCGCCTTCCTTGATCCACTCGCCCTTGACCAGGCCCGGCTTGCCGGCGGCAACGACCACCAGATCAGCGCGGCCGACGTGGCCCGCCAGATCCTTGGTGAAGCGGTGAGTCACGGTGACGGTGCAGCCGGCCAGCAGCAATTCCATGGCCATCGGGCGACCGACGATATTGGAGGCGCCCACGACTACCGCGTCCATCCCGTAAAGATCAGCGCCAGTGCTTTCCAGCAAGGTCATGATGCCTTTCGGGGTGCAGGGGCGCAGCAGCGGAATACGCTGGGCCAGGCGGCCGACGTTGTAGGGATGGAAACCGTCGACGTCTTTGTCCGGGCGGATGCGTTCCAGCAGCTTGGACGCGTCGAGGTGTTCGGGCAGAGGCAACTGCAGGAGAACGCCGTCGATAGCCGGATCGTCGTTGAGGCGATCGATCAGATCGGTCAGGGCGTCCTGAGTGGTGTCGGAGGGCAGGTCGTAGGCTTGAGAGAGGAAGCCAACCTCTTCACAGTCTTTACGCTTGTGCGAGACATAAACCTGAGAGGCAGGATCGCTGCCGACCAGGATCACCGCGAGGCCGGGGGTGCGCAGGCCTTGCTGGCGACGCTCGGCAACTCGTTGGGCGATCTGCTGGCGCAGGCTGGCGGCGATCGATTTGCCGTCGATTAGTTGTGCAGTCATTGCGCGTGATTAACCATCGAGAGGGGAAAAAATGAGAACGCATTCTCGCATGTCGAGCGGTGAGGGCAAAGGCGCTTGGTCAGCAAATTCCTCTAACTCCTTTAATTAAATGAATTTTTTTCAAAAAGGATTTGACGACCTTTGGAGCCCTCTATACTATTCGTCGCACTTGTCGGGCACAGCCTAGCACTGGTTAAGAAGGTGAGGCGGAATCAAGGTTCTGCGACACTGGAAAGCACTTAGTTTGTAGTCCTTTAAGAGTACAGATTAACAAGGCGCCCGTAGCTCAGCTGGATAGAGCATCCGCCTTCTAAGCGGATGGTCGCAGGTTCGAGTCCTGCCGGGTGCGCCATTAGGCAGCTTTGGCACAAGTAACGCGATATGGTGGGCGTAGCTCAGTTGGTAGAGCACGGGATTGTGACTCCCGTTGTCGTGGGTTCGATCCCCATCGTCCACCCCATATTTCGAAAGGCGCCAGATTTAACGGTCTGGCGCCTTTGCTTTAAAAGCTTCATCCGCGGATGTGGTGGAATTGGTAGACACACTGGATTTAGGTTCCAGCGCCGCGAGGCGTAAGAGTTCGAGTCTCTTCATCCGCACCAAATAAAGCTTCATCTGTGCCTAGGGCCTGATGAAGTTTCGACAAAGAAGTTGTTTGGCTTTTTTGTTACGCAATATGGTGGGCGTAGCTCAGTTGGTAGAGCACGGGATTGTGACTCCCGTTGTCGTGGGTTCGATCCCCATCGTCCACCCCATATTTCGAAAGGCGCCAGATTTAACAGTCTGGCGCCTTTTTTGTTTTAGCGGTTTCGAAATCCGGCCATGGCCGATTTCGAGGCGCAGGGCAGGGCACTTCATCGCTTTTAAAGGATCGGATGACGCTGAACTGCTCGTCGTTCCGGTTTTGCTGGAACACCTGTCGAGGCGTATCTGATAGTTGCTTCTATATATAGAAGCGTTGCTGCAGAGCCCTGACGTGATCGCTTGTATTCGCCAGTGGAGTGCACGGCATTCGTGCGGCGCTCCCTATAAATTGCCTGCTGTTTTTTTACCCGTTTCCAGTAGGGTGACTTCTTGAGTTTGACCCACTAGAATGCATGCCCTTGATTCTGGGGTCGGAAACGGCCGGCTAACGTCTGTGCAACGAGGAATATCCATGCAAGTTTCTGTTGAAAATACTACTGCTCTCGAGCGCCGCATGAGCGTCACCGTGCCGGCAGAGCGCATCGAGACTCAGGTCAACAAGCGTCTGCAGCAGACTGCCCAAAAGGCCAAAATTGCTGGCTTCCGTCCAGGCAAAGTGCCAATGAGCGAAATCAAGCGCCGTTTCGGTGCTGATGCGCGTCAGGAAGCGGTAGGCGACGTCATCCAGTCTTCCTTCTACGAAGCTGTGGTCGAGCAGAAGCTCAACCCTGCCGGTTCGCCTTCGATCGAGCCAAAGTCGCTCGAAGCGGGCAAGGATCTGGAATACGTTGCTGTATTCGAAGTCTTCCCTGAGTTCACCGTTGCTGGCTTCGAAGGCATCACCGTTGAGCGTCTGAGCGCTGAAGTGGCTGACGCTGATCTGGACAAGATGCTCGACATCCTGCGCAAGCAGAACACCCGTTTCGAAGTGGCCGACCGCGCTGCTCAGAACGAAGACCAGCTGAACATCGATTTCGTTGGCAAGGTTGACGGCGAAGTGTTCGCTGGCGGCTCCGCCAAGGGCACTCAGCTGGTACTGGGTTCCGGCCGTATGATCCCGGGCTTCGAAGAAGGCCTGGTTGGCGCTAAAGCCGGCGAAGAACGCGTTCTGAACCTGACCTTCCCTGAGGATTATCAGAACCTGGATCTGGCTGGCAAAACCGCCGAGTTCACCGTGACCGTCAACACTGTGTCCGAGCCTAAGCTGCCTGAGCTGAACGAAGAGTTCTTCGCTCAATTCGGCATCAAGGAAAGCGGCATCGACGGCTTCCGCACCGAAGTTCGCAAGAACATGGAGCGTGAACTGCGTCAGGCAATCAAATCCAAGGTCAAGAATCAGGTAATGGACGGTCTGCTGGCCACCAACCCGATCGAAGTGCCAAAGGCTCTGCTATCCAACGAAGTTGACCGTCTGCGCGTGCAGGCTGTTCAGCAGTTCGGCGGCAACATCAAGCCAGACCAACTGCCGGCCGAGCTGTTCGAAGAGCAAGCCAAGCGCCGCGTCGTGCTGGGCCTGATCGTTGCTGAAGTAGTCAAGCAGTTCGACCTCAAGCCTGATGAAGCTCGCGTTCGCGAAATGATTCAGGAAATGGCTTCCGCTTACCAGGAGCCAGAGCAGGTCGTGTCGTGGTACTACAAAAACGAGCAGCAACTGAACGAAGTGCGTTCGGTTGTGCTGGAAGAACAAGTTGTGGATACTGTTCTGCAGAAAGCTAGTGTGACCGACAAATCGGTCTCCTACGAAGAAGCAGTCAAGCCGGTAGAAGCTCCAGCAGCCGACTGATTGATTTTGCGTTAGAAGTGCACACCATAAGCCAGCTCTCGAGCTGGCTTATGCGTATTCAAGACATAACTATTTGGGAGCGACTGCAGAGCATGTTCCGTAATTCTTATATTCAGCAGAACTCTGATATCCAGGCCGCCGGCGGCCTGGTCCCGATGGTTGTCGAGCAGTCCGCTCGTGGCGAACGCGCCTACGACATCTACTCGCGCCTGCTCAAGGAGCGAGTGATCTTTCTGGTGGGCCCGGTAGAGGACTACATGGCCAACCTGATCTGTGCGCAACTGCTGTTCCTTGAAGCGGAAAACCCGGACAAGGACATCCATCTGTACATCAACTCGCCGGGCGGTTCGGTGACTGCCGGCATGTCGATCTACGACACCATGCAGTTCATCAAGCCGAACGTGTCGACCACCTGCATCGGTCAGGCGTGCAGCATGGGCGCATTCCTGCTTACCGCAGGTGCACCGGGCAAGCGTTTCTGCCTGCCGAACTCGCGCGTGATGATTCACCAGCCACTGGGCGGTTTCCAGGGCCAGGCGTCGGACATCGAAATCCACGCCAAGGAAATCCTCTTCATCCGCGAGCGTCTGAACATGCTGATGGCCAAGCACAGCGGCCGTACTCTGGAAGAAATCGAGCGCGATACCAATCGCGACAACTTCATGAGTGCTGAAGCTGCGAAGGAATACGGCCTGATCGACGAAGTGATCAACCAGCGTCCAGCTTAATATAAGCAGCGCAAAACAGGCCTGATCGGCATGTCCGATCAGCGGCGGGCTTGAAAAAGCCCGCAATAGCCTTCATCTTGTGTTGCAAGCCTATCGGATTTGGATCGAACGAATGACTGACACCCGCAACGGCGAGGACAACGGCAAGCTGCTCTATTGCTCCTTCTGTGGCAAAAGCCAGCATGAAGTGCGCAAATTGATTGCCGGCCCCTCGGTCTTTATCTGCGACGAGTGCGTCGACCTGTGCAATGACATCATCCGCGAGGAGGTGCAGGAAGCACAGGCCGAAAGCAGCGCGCATAAATTGCCTTCGCCTAAAGAAATCAGCGGCATCCTTGACCAGTACGTCATTGGTCAGGAGCGTGCGAAAAAGGTTTTGGCCGTAGCGGTGTACAACCACTACAAGCGCCTGAACCAGCGTGACAAAAAGGCTGACGACGTCGAACTCGGCAAGAGCAACATTCTGCTGATCGGCCCGACAGGCTCCGGTAAAACCCTGCTGGCCGAAACACTGGCCCGCTTGCTGAACGTTCCGTTCACCATTGCCGACGCAACCACCCTCACTGAGGCCGGTTACGTGGGTGAAGATGTCGAGAACATCATTCAGAAGCTGCTGCAGAAGTGCGATTACGACGTAGAGAAAGCCCAGATGGGCATTGTCTACATCGATGAAATCGACAAGATTTCCCGCAAGTCCGACAACCCGTCGATCACCCGCGATGTTTCCGGTGAAGGCGTGCAGCAGGCCTTGCTCAAGTTGATCGAAGGCACGGTCGCTTCGGTACCGCCGCAAGGTGGCCGCAAGCATCCGCAGCAGGAATTCCTGCAGGTCGACACCCGTAACATCCTGTTCATCTGCGGTGGTGCGTTCTCCGGCCTGGAAAAGGTCATTCAGAACCGTTCCACCAAAGGCGGCATCGGCTTCAACGCCGAAGTGCGCAGCAAGGAAGAAGGCAAGAAGGTCGGTGAATCCCTGCGTGAAGTCGAGCCTGACGATCTGGTCAAGTTCGGTCTGATCCCGGAATTCGTCGGTCGTCTGCCGGTCCTGGCGACACTGGACGAGCTCGACGAGGCTGCGCTGATGCAAATCCTCACCGAGCCGAAAAATGCTCTGACCAAACAGTATGCCAAGCTGTTCGAGATGGAAGGCGTGGATCTGGAATTTCGTTCCGACGCGCTGAAATCGGTCGCCAAGCGTGCCCTGGAACGTAAAACCGGTGCCCGTGGCCTGCGTTCGATTCTCGAAGGTGTGCTGCTCGACACGATGTATGAGATCCCCTCGCAGTCCGAGGTGAGCAAAGTCGTGATCGATGAAAGCGTGATCGAAGGCAAGTCCAAGCCACTGTATATCTACGAAAACAGTGAGCCGACGGCCAAGGCAGCGCCGGACGCGTAAGCGTTCACAGCGCCGCAACAAAGAAGGGGCCTTCGGGCCTCTTTTTTTTTAAGTCGTTTTTTACCTCCGCTTTGCGCTTGTTTTTTTTCGAGGCAGCCCCCATCTTGGTTTCAAGCTTAATTCCATCTGATTACGGCCATACGGCCGCCGTAGAGGCGAAATCATGAAGACAACCATCGAATTGCCTCTCCTGCCATTGCGTGATGTCGTGGTTTATCCGCACATGGTTATCCCGCTGTTCGTGGGGCGCGAGAAATCCATCGAAGCCCTCGAGGCCGCGATGACGGGTGACAAGCAGATTCTGCTGCTGGCCCAGAGAAACCCGGCTGACGATGATCCCGGTGAAGACGCTCTCTATCGCGTAGGTACAATTGCCACGGTTCTGCAACTGCTGAAGCTGCCTGACGGCACCGTCAAGGTTCTGGTCGAAGGCGAGCAGCGTGGTACTGTCGAGCGCTTCAGCGAAGTCGATGGCCACTGCCGCGCCGAAGTTTCTCTGATCGAAGAAGTCGACGCCGCCGAGCGCGAGTCGGAAGTCTTCGTGCGCACGCTGCTGTCGCAGTTCGAACAATACGTCCAGCTGGGCAAGAAGGTTCCGGCTGAAGTCCTGTCGTCGCTCAACAGCATCGATGAGCCCGGTCGTCTGGTCGACACCATGGCCGCGCACATGGCGCTGAAAATCGAGCAGAAGCAGGAAATCCTCGAGATCATCGATCTGTCGGCCCGTGTCGAGCACGTGCTGGCACTGCTGGATGCCGAAATCGACCTGCTCCAGGTTGAAAAACGCATTCGCGGCCGCGTCAAAAAGCAAATGGAGCGCAGCCAGCGCGAGTACTACCTGAATGAGCAGATGAAGGCCATTCAGAAAGAACTCGGTGACGGCGACGAAGGCCACAATGAAATCGAAGAGCTGAAAAAGCGCATCGATGCTGCCGGCCTGCCGAAAGATGCGCTGGCCAAGGCCACCGCTGAGCTGAACAAGCTCAAGCAGATGTCGCCGATGTCGGCTGAAGCCACCGTGGTGCGCTCCTACATCGACTGGCTGGTGCAGGTGCCGTGGAAGGCGCAGAGCAAAGTACGCCTCGACCTGGCCCGTGCAGAAGACATTCTCGACGCCGATCACTACGGCCTCGAAGAGGTCAAGGAGCGCATCCTTGAATACCTCGCCGTGCAGAAGCGCGTGAAGAAAATCCGTGGCCCGGTGTTGTGCCTGGTTGGTCCTCCAGGTGTGGGTAAAACCTCGCTGGCGGAATCGATTGCCCACGCCACCAATCGCAAATTCGTACGTATGGCCTTGGGCGGCGTGCGTGACGAAGCGGAAATTCGTGGTCACCGCCGGACTTACATCGGTTCGATGCCGGGTAGATTGATTCAAAAGATGACAAAAGTGGGCGTACGCAACCCGCTGTTCCTGCTCGATGAAATCGACAAAATGGGCAGCGATATGCGTGGCGATCCGGCTTCGGCGTTGCTGGAAGTGCTTGATCCCGAGCAAAATCACAACTTCAACGATCACTATCTGGAAGTCGATTACGACCTCTCTGATGTGATGTTCCTGTGCACCTCGAACTCGATGAATATCCCGCCAGCGCTGCTGGACCGGATGGAAGTCATCCGTCTGCCGGGTTACACCGAAGACGAGAAGATCAACATCGCTGTGAAATACCTCTCGCCGAAACAGATCGCCGCCAATGGTCTGAAGAAGGGCGAGCTGGAGTTCGATGAGGAAGCGATCCGCGACATCATCCGTTATTACACCCGTGAAGCGGGCGTGCGGGGGCTCGAGCGACAGATCGCCAAGGTCTGCCGCAAGGCAGTCAAAGAGCATGCGCTGGAAAAACGCTTCTCGGTAAAAGTGACAGCTGACCTGCTCGAGCATTTCCTCGGCGTGCGCAAGTTCCGCTACGGCCTGGCCGAGCAGCAGGATCAGGTGGGGCAGGTGACTGGCCTGGCGTGGACTCAGGTTGGCGGTGAATTGCTGACTATCGAAGCCGCAGTGATTCCGGGTAAAGGTCAACTGATCAAGACCGGTTCGCTGGGTGATGTGATGGTCGAATCGATCACTGCCGCACAGACCGTTGTGCGCAGCCGCGCCAAGAGTCTGGGCATCCCGCTGGACTTCCACGAGAAGCGCGACACGCACATTCACATGCCGGAAGGTGCTACGCCGAAAGACGGCCCAAGTGCTGGCGTCGGTATGTGCACGGCGCTGGTTTCGGCATTGACCGGTATTCCGGTGCGCGCCGATGTCGCCATGACCGGTGAGATCACTCTGCGTGGGCAAGTGCTGGCAATTGGCGGTTTGAAAGAAAAACTGCTGGCGGCTCACCGCGGCGGAATCAAGATTGTGATTATTCCGGAAGAAAACGTCCGCGATCTGAAGGAGATTCCTGACAATATCAAGCAGGATCTGCAGATCAAGCCGGTTAAATGGATTGACGAGGTCCTGCAAATTGCGCTGCAATACGCGCCGGAGCCCTTGCCGGATGTGGCTCCGGAGATAGTTGCCAAGGACGAAAAACGCGAGTCTGATGCCAAGGAAAGAATTAGCACGCATTAATACGTTTTAGCCTGGGGGGCTTTCCTTGACAGCATTTTAGAGCCCTTGTTATAAAGCGGCTCTTAAGTGTCTGTAGGCCATTCAGCACTCGTTTTTGCTTTCACCAAAAAACTTAGAAACATCTCAAAATAGATATAAGGGGACTTAGAGTGAACAAGTCGGAACTGATTGATGCTATCGCTGCATCCGCTGATATCCCGAAAGCTGCTGCTGGCCGTGCGCTGGACGCTGTAATCGAATCCGTCACTGGCGCTCTGAAGGCTGGCGACTCCGTTGTTCTGGTTGGTTTCGGTACTTTCTCCGTGACTGACCGTCCGGCTCGTACCGGTCGCAACCCGCAAACTGGCAAGTCTCTGGAAATCCCGGCTGCCAAGAAGCCAGGTTTCAAAGCCGGTAAAGCGCTGAAAGAAGCTGTTAACTGAGTTTCCAGGTTTTTACCCATCCGGGTCGGGGTCAAGCCTGACTTGGCAGCGGAGCGGTAGAGCAGGTGGCTGGAACAGGCACCTGTAACGCCGGGATCGAGGGTTCGAGCCCTGTCCGCTCCGCCAGTTACGAGAAGGCGCATCCTCGGATGCGCCTTTCTTCTATCCGGATTCTACCCACGCTCCACGGTTGCCTAAATTGAAGTTCAACCGTTTCTGGGGGACGCATGCTGCAAAATATCAGGGACAATTCACAAGGCTGGATTGCCAAGACCATTATCGGGGTCATCGTTGCACTGATGGCCCTGACCGGTTTCGATGCCATTTTCCAGGCCACGACTCACAAGAACGAGGCGGCCAAGGTCAACGGTGACGAAATCAGCCAGAACGAGCTGAGCCAGGCCGTTGATATGCAACGCCGTCAGCTGATGCAACAACTGGGCAAGGACTTCGATGCGTCCTTGCTCGACGAAAAAATGCTCCGCGAATCGGCGCTCAAAGGCCTGATCGACCGCAAGTTGCTGCTGCAAGGCGCCGAACAGGCGAAGTTCTCGTTCTCCGAAGCCGCGCTGGATCAAGTGATCCTGCAGACGCCTGAATTCCAGGTCGACGGCAAGTTCAGCTCCGAGCGCTTCGACCAGGTGATCCGTCAACTGGGCTACAGCCGCATGCAGTTCCGTCAGATGCTGGCTCAGGAAATGCTTATCGGCCAGTTGCGCGCTGGTGTTGCCGGCAGCGGTTTCGTCACCGACGCCGAAGTGCTGGCTTTTGCCCGTCTGGAAAAACAGACCCGTGATTTCGCCACTCTTAACGTCAAGGCCGACCCGGCTGCGGTCAAGCTGACCGATGACGAGGTCAAGGCTTACTACGACGAGCACGCCAAGGAATTCATGACGCCGGATCAGGTGATCATCGATTACGTCGAGCTGAAGAAATCGTCGTTCTTCGATCAGGTTGCGGTCAAGGATGAAGATCTTGAGGCGGCTTACCAGAAAGAGATCGCCAACCTGTCGGAACAGCGTCGTGCCGCGCACATCCTCATCGAAGTGAACGACAAGACTACTGAAGCGCAGGCAAAGGCGAAGATCGACGAAGTCCAGGCGCGTCTGGCCAAGGGCGAGAAGTTCGAAGCGTTGGCCAAGGAATTCTCGCAGGATCCGGGTTCCGCCAACAATGGTGGTGACCTTGGTTATGCCGGTCCTGGCGTTTACGACCCGGCTTTCGAAAAAGCGCTGTACTCCTTGTCGAAAGACCAGGTGTCCGAGCCGATTCGTACCGACTTCGGTTATCACCTGATCAAGCTGTTGGGCGTGGAAGCGCCTGAAGTGCCGACCCTGGCCAGCCTGAAAGACAAGCTGACCCGCGAGCTGAAAGCCGCGCAGGTCGAGCAGCGTTTTGTCGAGGCGACCAAACAACTGGAAGACTCGGCGTTCGAAGCCTCTGACCTGGCGCAGCCAGCAGCAGATCTGAAACTGACCGTGCACACTTCCAAGCCGTTCGGCCGTGAAGGTGGCGAAGGTGTTGCAGCCAACCGTGCCGTGGTCACTGCCGCGTTCAGTCCGGAAGTGATTGATGAAGGTGCCAACAGCACCGCCATCGAGCTGGACCCGGAAACCGTGATCGTGCTGCGCGCCAAGGAGCATCTCAAGCCTGCGCAATTGCCACTGGAAAGCGTGAGCGCGGCGATCCGCACTCAGTTGACCAAGGAGCACGCCAGTGCCGAGGCCAAGACACGCGCCGAGAAGCTGATCGCTGATCTGCGCGACGGCAAGGCGCCGCTGGACAAGGCCATTGACGGTCAGAACTGGAAGATCACCGAAGCGGCCACCCGTGGTCAGGAAGGGGTTGATCCGGCTGTGCTGCAGGCACTGTTCCGTATGCCGAAGCCGGCTGCCAAGGACAAGCCGACGTTCTCCAGCGTTACCTTGCCGGATGGCAGCCTGATGGTGGTGCGCCTCAACGGTGTTAACGAAGCTGCTGCGCCTACTGATGAAGAGAAGGCGCAATATCGTCGCTTCCTGGCTTCCCGTGAAGGGCAGCAGGACTTTGCGGCGTATCGCAAGCAGTTGGAAGCTGAGGCGAAGATCGAGCGGTTCTGATCTTTTGACTGACGTTTGAAGGAGCCCCGGCCTGGTTGGTCGGGGCTTTTTTGTTTTTTGGGCGTGGCGGCCTTTGGGCCGGCCATGCTCTGGGTGGTTTGGGTGAATATCCGTTTCTTCGGGTGCGGCGGCTGGCGGTTTCGCCCTTACGGCGAGGCACTTTTTCCAGACGCCGAAAAAGTACCCAAAAAGGCTTGCTCCTACGTTCGGCCCTCGCAGGCTCGGGTTCCTTCGCTGCGGGATCGATCCGGGCGCAGCGGCTCCGGTTTGCTTCGCTGCACCTCCTTCCGCTGTGTCTGGCTGCGCCAGACGGTCGCTGCGCTCCCACGCCCGGATCAATCCCTCCACTCAGCCTTCCGACGTCGCCGGTGGATCAAAAGCAAGATCAGAAGCACTCGAGCTTGCGCTCATTGTTGAGTGGGGCGGCTTTGCCGCGGGCAGCTGCGCTGCTTTGCTTTTGCTTTTGTGGGAGCGAGCCTGCTCGCGAAGGCGGCTTGGCAGCCGACCTGATCTTGAGTTTTTACCTTTCTTTTGCTTTAGAACACGCCGGTCGGTTCTGGGGTGTTATGGCCGTCGAGCCGACAAGCCATGGCGAAATTGCGCGCGTTGATCGATCATTTGTCCACGCGGCTTTTTCCTGACGGCCATGACCGGTAAAGTTGTAACCGATTCTTGACACTATTCCATGCGCCATGGGGCAACGATCTGTTGCACAATACGCCCCGGACTGTTTTCCCTCAGGATGTTCAATGTTGATTTCCACTCCCATGCGTGTTGTCGGGCTGGCGCTTTTGTTGACTGCGGTGGCCGGTTGTTCGAAGGACAAGCCGATCTATGAGCATGAGAACTTCGATGACTCCGGCACCTTTTCGCGCAATTACCCGGTAACCGACACCGCCAGTTGCGAAGCGGCCCGGCGCGCGTTGCTCAGTCAGGGCTACATCATTACCAGCAGTGATCCGAAGCTGGTCAGCGGGCACAAGAGCTTCCAGCAGACCGGCGAGACGCACCTCGAGATCAGCTTCAATGTGGTCTGCGCCGAAGATGGCAGCGCCGGGCATCATGCGACGGTGTTCGCCAACGCCTTGCAGGACCGTTATGCGCTGAAGAAGACCAACAACTCGGCCAGCCTCGGGGTTGGTGTGTTGGGCTCGGTGTCGATGCCGATCGGCTCCTCGGACGACTCGATGGTCAAGGTCGCCAGTGAGACGGTCATTGCGCAGAAGTTCTACGAGCGTTTCTTCACACTGGTGGAGCAGTTCCTGCCCGCCGATGCGAAGAAAGCTGCACACATCGAAGAAAAGCCGAAAACCGATCTTGGTGTGCCAGAACCAAAAGCGGCACCTGCACCTGCGCCTCTGGCGCCGACACCTGCAGCGGAACCGGCCCCCGCGCCGGCTGCGGAACCTGCACCGGCCCCGGTTGAAGCCGCGCCAGTGAGTTCCGAGCCGGTGGTACCGCCAGCGGAGTCGACGCCGATTACGCCTGCGCCAGCGCCAGAGGAAGAGCCAGCGCCGGCCAGCGAAACCATCACCCCGCCGACCAACCCGGATATTCCGCCACCATCCGAGCCGATTCCGGCGATGCCTGCGTCGGGCCAATAAGAAACCAAGCGAAACCCTGTGGGAGCGAGCCTGCTCGCGAAGCGGTGTATCAGTCGACAGATGATTAGACTGACACACCGCTTCGCGAGCAGGCTCGCTCCCACAGTGGTTTTCGGGTTGGCTTAAAATCTGGTTACACACCTGCGGCATCATCGCCGCGATAAATCCCCAACCACCTGCTACGTTTTATTCATGAAGGCAGCGTTTCACTTTTCCTTCACACGGGCACTTTATGCTCGGGGCACAGGTCGATTGATCAGGCCATTTTCACAGCGAGCGGTTTGGGGGATTTATACGATGGATGAGTATCAGGAAGAATTGCTTGAATACCAGGCCTTTGAACTGGATCAACCAGAACCGGCTGACGACGCGACGGAACTCTGAGCTTCAGGCTCCCGAGCGGTAATTTCGTCGGGATTCGCCGGGCGTCTGCCCGCTCCAGCGCTTGAATGCGCGTTGGAAGGCTTCAGCTGAGGCGAAGCCCAGCAGGTAGGCGATTTCGCCGAACGCCAGTTCGGTGTCGCGGATGTAGGTCATCGCCAAATCGCGGCGTGTGTCATTGAGGATCGCGCGAAATTGCGTGCCTTCCTCAGTGAGCTTGCGGCGCAAGGTCCAGGTCGGCAGTTTCAGGCGTGCCGCGACTTCTTCAAGATCCGGCTCGCGGCCGCCATTGAGCAGCGGGCCGAGCAATTGGGTGATGCGCTCGCGCAAACTGCGGGTGCGGGTCAGTTGTTCCAGCTCCCGCTCGCACAATTGCAGCAGATGTCGCCAGGTGCTCGGGCAGTGTTCAGGGTTGCGCAGGGCGAGGCTGCTCAGGCTCAGGCGCAGTTGGTTGCGCTCGGCGCTGAACTGGATCGGGCATTCACCGAGCATTGTGTAGGCGTCGCGGTAATCCGGCGCTTCGAATTCGATTTCGATTCGCTCGGCGCGTAACGTTTCGCCGCACAGGCTCGACAACTGATGCAGCCAGCCAGCGAGGATCGAGTCGACCACGAAGCGGTTATAGGTGTTGTACGGGCTGATCGAGTAGAAGCGCAGCCACGCACCGTTGGCGTCTTCGTGGAAACTGGACTGCCCGCGATAGTTCGAGCCGTAAAGCGGCTCGAAGCGCGTCAGGCAGCGGGCCGCTTCACGCACGGTGGGTGCTTGCGCCGCAGTGATGCCGGCCAGACCGGCCTGATTCAAGCGGATCATCCGGCCCATGCGCAGGCCCAGAGCCGGGTCGCCGGTGAGTTGAATCGCCGCATGGCCGAGGCGCATGTAACGCGGGATCGACAAGCGCGCCCCGGCCTCGGCCAGTCGCGCGGCATCAAGGCCATATTGTTCAAGCAGAGGCAGCGGATCGACGTCGTGGCTGCGCACGGCATCGGCCAGACTATGGACGACGCCCACTGACAGATCCCCGAGGCGCATCGGCTGTGGCTTCATGGTTTACAGCCAGACGTTCAGCAAGCGCGCACCACGGGCCTCGCCATCGGCGAACTGCTGGCCGTTGCTGCTGAGGAAGCTTGTGCCGGTACTCGACTTATCCCAGAACTGCCCGCGCATGAACACACTGACGCCGGCAATCGCGCGGCTGCTCGGTGGTTGTGCGGTGAGGGTCAGTCGGTGCCAGGCCTGACCTTCACTGAGGTCGCCGGGCTTGAGGCTGACCGAGCCCGGCGTGCTCGAGCCCTTGTAGCCACGCCATGGCTTGTCCCAGGCGCCTTGGCCAATAACCTGCGCCGGCACCGCCACCAGTTGCGCGCCTTGCTCATCGAGGGTGCGGTAGTTGGCGGGATACCAGCTGTCACTGCCGATCAGGATGCCTAAGCGTCCGGCCGGTGTGTCGACGACCTGGATGGCGTGTTTGTCTTCGGCCTGAATCACACCTTGCTGATCAAAGATCGGATGCATCTGCCGCTGCGGCTGGCCCAACGGTACGCCGTTGCGACCAAACACCACGCTGCTGTTGAACAGGGCGCCGCTGCCGGGCTTGAGCCGGCCGTCGCGGATGCTTGGCTCCGGCAGCACGATGGAGCCGGCCACCAGGGTGACCTGGAACTCCTTGGCCAGACCGCCGAACAGCGCCTGGTAATCCTTGGCCATGGCCTTCGCTTTCATCCGCAGATAAGCGTCATCCAGGCGTTGCTCGCCCTTGGCCCGCAGCCACGCTCGGGCAAACAGGAGTGGATTGCTCGCCGCCAGCCAGTTCATTGCCTCCGCCAGCGTTGGCGCCTGATACAACTCGTCTTTCTCGCCGCTGATCATCAGCCAGGTGCCGACGTGCTCGGGCAACACCACCACGGTTTTTTCGTTGAGCAAGCCTTGATCACGGGCCTGCTGCAGATACGCCGCGAGTTTGCGGTGCAGGCGTGCGGAGCTTTGGTAATCGGTGGGGAACAGTTCGGGCTGGATGCCGAGCAGATTGCCACGATCGCCGGGCGTGCCCTGATTGACGGCGAGCTTGATGCGCAGGTCCGACAGGTAATGTCCCGCCGGCCGGTCTGCCGCCCACATGGCGTAGGTGGTCAGGGCGGCAACGAGGGCCATGGAGAAAAACAGATACAGAAGTTTGCGCATGAAAACCAACAACAACCGGGTACAGGATGTGCCGACTAGGGTAGGGCCCATGGCCCGGGTTGCCAAGGGGCGCTGCGCATTTGGATCAATAACTTGTCAGTTACGGTCATTGAGTGACAGCGGTGCGACTCTTAGTCTGTCGAACATGACTGACGGGGGACGCAGAGCTCCCGCAACTTTTCCGTGATCGCTCGTTGTGGAGTTACCGATGACCGCCGCTCATTACCCGCATCTGCTGGCCCCGCTGGACCTGGGATTCACCACGCTGCGCAACCGCACCCTGATGGGCTCGATGCACACTGGCCTTGAAGAAAAGCCGGGTGGCTTCGAACGCATGGCGGCGTACTTCGCCGAACGTGCCCGTGGCGGTGTCGGCCTGATGGTCACCGGCGGCATCGGCCCGAATGACGAGGGCGGCGTGTATTCCGGCGCGGCCAAGCTCACTACCGAGGAAGAGGCGCTCAAGCACCGCATCGTCACTCGCGCGGTGCACGAGGCGGGCGGCAAGATCTGCATGCAGATTCTTCACGCCGGGCGTTACGCCTACAGCCCGAAACAAGTAGCACCGAGCGCGATTCAGGCGCCGATCAACCCGTTCAAGCCCAAAGAGCTGGACGAAGAGGGCATCGAAAAACAGATCAGCGATTTCGTCACCTGCTCGGTATTGGCGCAAACCGCCGAATACGACGGCGTCGAGATCATGGGCTCGGAAGGTTACTTCATTAACCAGTTCCTCGCCGCGCACACCAACCACCGCACTGACCGCTGGGGTGGCAGCTACGAAAACCGCATGCGCCTGCCGGTAGAAATTGTCCGTCGTGTGCGCGAAGCGGTCGGGCCGAATTTCATCATCATCTTCCGCCTGTCGATGCTCGATCTGGTCGAAGGTGGCAGCACCTGGGATGAAATCGTCATGCTGGCCAAAGCCATCGAGCAGGCCGGTGCGACCATCATCAACACTGGTATCGGCTGGCACGAAGCGCGGATTCCGACCATCGCCACCAAGGTTCCGCGTGCAGCGTTCAGCAAGGTTACGGCCAAGTTGCGCGGCTCGGTGAGCATCCCGCTGATCACCACCAACCGCATCAATACCCCGGAAATTGCCGAGCAGATTCTTGCCGAGGGCGATGCCGACATGGTCTCCATGGCCCGACCATTCCTCGCCGATCCGGACTTCGTCAACAAAGCCGCCGAAGGCCGCGCCGACGAAATCAACACCTGCATCGGCTGCAACCAGGCGTGCCTCGACCACACCTTTGGCGGCAAGCTCACCAGTTGTCTGGTCAACCCGCGTGCCTGCCACGAGACCGAACTCAATTACCTGCCGGTGCAGCAGATCAAGAAAATCGCCGTGGTCGGTGCCGGCCCTGCCGGCTTGTCTGCCGCCACCGTGGCCGCCGAGCGCGGTCATCAGGTGACGTTGTTCGATTCGGCCAGTGAGATCGGTGGCCAGTTCAACATTGCCAAGCGCGTGCCGGGCAAGGAGGAATTTTTCGAAACCCTGCGCTACTTCAACCGCAAGCTGCAAACCACCAATGTCGAGGTGTGCCTGAACACCCGCGTCGACGTGGCCAAGTTGGTTGAGGGCGGCTACGACGAAATCATTCTCGCCACCGGTATCGCCCCGCGCGTGCCGGCGATTCCGGGCATCGAAAATGCCAAGGTGCTGAGTTATCTGGATGTGATCCTCGAGCGCAAACCGGTCGGCAAGCGTGTCGCGGTAATCGGTGCTGGCGGGATCGGTTTCGATGTCTCGGAATTTCTCGTTCATCAAGGCGTAGCCACCAGTCTGGATCGCGCGGCGTTCTGGAAAGAGTGGGGCATCGACACGCAACTGGAGGCCCGTGGTGGTGTGGCGGGAATCAAAGCGGCACCGCATGCGCCGGCCCGTGAGGTGTTCCTGTTGCAGCGCAAGAAAACCAAGGTCGGCGACGGTCTGGGCAAAACCACCGGCTGGATTCATCGCACCGGTCTGAAGAACAAACAGGTGCAGATGCTCAACAGCGTCGAATACCTGAGCATCGATGACCAAGGCTTGCACATTCGCATCGGCGAATCCGGCGAGCCGCAACTGCTGGCAGTGGACAACATCGTGATCTGCGCGGGGCAGGATCCGTTGCGTGAGTTGCACGATGGTCTGGTTGAAGCCGGGCAGAACGTACACTTGATCGGCGGCGCGGATGTGGCGGCGGAGCTGGACGCCAAGCGCGCGATCAATCAGGGTTCGCGGCTGGCGGCTGAGTTGTAAACACATTCTGTAGGAGCTGCCGAAGGCTGCGATCTGTTGATCCTGATTTCAAAAGCAAGATCAAAAGATCGCAGCCTGCGGCAGCTCCTACTAGTATGTGGTCTTTTCCAGATTGTGCAGTGCCCATGCTTTTGCCTCCCCCCAACTGGCTACCCCCGGCCCCTCTCGAACCGCTCCATCTGGACTGGCTTGCAGCTGCCGGCATCGAGGTTGCGATCCTGCGCCTGGACCGCATCGACCCGCTGATCAGCGGCAACAAGTGGTTCAAACTCGTCGAACACCTCAAAGCCGCCGAGCGTGCCGGTGCCGAGGGCATCATCAGCCTCGGCGGTGCGCATTCCAATCACCTGCATGCGCTGGCGGCGGCGGGCAAACGGCTGGGTTTCAAAACCGTGGGACTGCTGCGCGGGCACCCGCAGGACACGCCGACAGTGCGGGATCTGCAAGCGTTCGGCATGCAGTTGCATTGGCTGGGTTACGCCGGCTATCGCGCGCGGCACGAAGCGGGATTCTGGACGCCATGGCAAGCGCAATATCCGACGCTGCGTGCAGTGCCCGAGGGCGGTGGTGGACTGGCCGGCGCACTGGGTTGCGCAGCGATCAGGCAGCAAGCCGAAGAGCAATTGGCCAAGCTGGGCTGGGATGATTTCGACGCCTGGTGGCTGGCCTGTGGCACCGGCACGACACTGGCCGGGCTGGCGCTCGCCGAGCAAGGCAAGCGCGCGGTGTACGGTGCTCTGGCGGTACCGGATGATCACGGCGTAGCGCCGAACATCGAGTCGATCCTCGCGCCCGCCACCGAGCCTGCGGCGGACTATCAACTGATCGACGCCAGCCGTGGTGGTTTCGCCATAGTTGACGAGGCGTTGCTGACCTTCATCGATCAGACCGAGCAAACCAGCGGCATCCCTTTGGAACCGCTGTACACCGGCAAGGCCTTGCTGGCGCTCAAGCAGCATGTCGAAGCAGGCGAATTTGCCATCGGCACGCGTCTGATCTTTATCCACACGGGGGGCTTGCAGGGGCGACGCGGATTTGCATTGACATAGCCGATGGACGCGATCAGTACATGCGTTTCGGCTTAATGATATTTGCAACACACAAAAGTCTTGTTTGTACGGTTTATTATTTCTGCTTATTTAAAGTTGTTGGTGTGCGTTGATCTGTGGGCGTAACTCTATGTTGCTTATATCTTGTAGGTTCTTTTGATTTGAATAGTTTGTTGTGCGTGATTATTGTTGGTTCGGCTCTTTAGTTTGTTATTAAAGATCATAATTATATTTGTAAATTTGAGTGTGAATATGAAAAGTCCGATCTCCAAGCCTCGCCCCACTACCACTACCACTACACCAAAGCCAGTGGCGCCAACCAAACCCGTAGCACCGACCAAACCAGTGGCACCGACCAAACCAGTGGCACCAACCAAGCCAGTAGCACCAACCAAACCGGTAGCGCCGACCAAGCCGGTAGCGCCAACCAAGCCAGTAGCACCAACCAAACCGGTAGCGCCGACCAAGCCAGTGGCACCAACCAAACCGGTAGCGCCGACCAAGCCAGTGGCGCCAACCAAGCCAGTAGCACCGACCAAACCAGTGGCGCCAACCAAACCGGTAGCCCCAACCAAACCAGTTGCGCCGACCGCACCAGTAGCGCCGGTCGATACCAAGCGTCCGCCAATGCCATGGCCGACCCTTAACATCAACATCGATCCGGTGGCCTTGATTACGCTGATTCAAACACTCGGTGCGACCGTCAATGTCGATGGTTCGACCACACTGCCTGACGGTAGCGTGGTTGACGTTGATAAGACTTCGATCAAGCGTCCCGACGGCATCATTCAATATGACGACGGCCGGGTAGAGTATCCGGACGGGCGAATCGTATGGTCTGATAATACCGTTGAATATCCGGATGGCCGTATTGTCTGGGAAGATGGTACTGAACAATTGCCTGACGGAAGCGTTAAACATCCCGATGGTAGTGCGTACGACGCAGAGGGCAACCTTGTTTCAGAGTAAGTAATAACCGGGCAATATATTTATTTAAGACAGTGCAAAAAAACACCGCTGATTGTCATGGATCAGCGGTGTTCCGGTTATCGGCCTCAGGCGTTTTGCGGCATCTCACCGTTGGCCAGACGCTTGTTGATGTCGGCGATCACTTCCGGCAGATCGCTGATGGTGTCGATCATGTAATGCGGCCGCGAACTTGCGAACAGCGCGTGGATGCGCTGGCGCTCGCTGGCCAGTTCATCGCTGCCCAGCGCGCGGAAACCCTCATAATCCAGACCCAGCGCGTTGCCCGAGCAAATCAGCGCAACCGTCCACATGCCGGCCCGGCGACCTTCGAGAATGCCCGGCACGGTGTCGTCGATCTTCACGCACGCTGCAACATCGTCGATGCCCAGAGCGATCACGTTGGCCAACGCTTGCGCCGGCCATGGACGACCGTTTGGCACTTCGTCGGTGGCGACCACGTGGTCGGCGACGTAGCCGTTGCTGGCGGCGAGTTCGACGACTTTGTCCATGACCGCTTTCGGGTAACCGGAGCAGGAACCGATCTTGATGCCTTGTGCGCGCAGTTGGGCGATGGCGTCCAGCGCGCCGGGAATCAGTGCCGAGTGCTCGGCGATTTTCTCGATCTGCAACGGCATGAAGCGGTTGTAGATAGCGGTGACGTCATCGTCGGTCGGCGTGCGACCGAATACCTTGCGATAACGCTCCGCCACTTGCGGCTGATCACAGAGGGTGCGGATGTGATCCCACTTGCCCATGCCCATCGGCCCACGGGCCTCTTCAATCGACACCTGCACATCGAACTCGGCGAAGGCTTCGACGAAGATCTGCGTCGGCGCGAACGAGCCGAAATCGACCACGGTACCGGCCCAGTCGAGGATCGCGGCTTGCAGCTTGCTTGGATTGGTGTAGTTCATGGTAATCAATTCCTGATTTGAAAATGAGATCAAAATGTGGGAGCGAGCCTGCTCGCGAAAGCGGTCTGACATCAGCGTATGTGTCGCCTGGGACGACGCTTTCGCGAGCAGGCTCGCTCCCACAGGGGATTTTTGGTGAGGCTCAGATATCGAGCACTTCCATCTCGCGCAGCACTTCACCTACTGCTGCTACGGCCTGGCGCATTTCGTCCGGGGTGACGTGGCCGATGCAGCCGACGCGGAAAGTTTCGACCTGGGTCAGCTTGCCGGGGTAGAGGATGTAACCCTTGGCCTTGACCCGCTCATAGAAGTCCTTGAACTGGTAGCGCGGATCCTGCGGGGCATGGAAAGTGGCGATGATCGGCGCCTGAATCGCCGCCGGCAGGAAGCTGCGCAAGCCGAGCTTGTTCATCTCTTCCATCAGCGCCTGACAGTTGGCGGCATAACGCGCATGCCGCGCCGGCAGACCGCCTTCTTCGCGGTATTGCAGCAACGCTTCGTGCAGCGCCGCGACCACATGGGTGGGCGGGGTGAAGCGCCATTGCCCGGTTTTCATCATGTAGGCGTGCTGGTCGTACAGGTCCATCGCCAGCGAGTGCGAGTTGCCAGCCGCGGCGGCCAGCGATTCCTTGCGGGCGAAGACAAAACCCATACCCGGTACGCCTTCCAGGCATTTGCCGGAGGCGGCGATCAGCGCGTCGAACGGTACTTTTTGCGCATCCACCGGCAACGCGCCGAATGAGCTCATGGCGTCGATGATCAGACGTTTGCCGTGTTGCGCGACGACCTCGGCGATTTCTGCCAGCGGATTGAGAATGCCGGTGCTGGTTTCGCAGTGGATCAGCGCCACGTGGGTGATGTCAGCGTCGGCGCGCAGCAAGCGGTCGACGTCGGCGGCGGTGGTCGGTTCGTCTTCGGCGGTTTCGAAGGTGCTGAACGAGCGCCCAAGCACATCGCAGATCTTCGCCAGCCGTTTGCCGTAAGCGCCGTTGATCAGCACGAGGATTTTGCCATCACGCGGTACCAGCGTGCCGATCGCCGCTTCGACGGCGAAGGTGCCGCTGCCCTGTAACGGTACGCAATGGTGGCTGGCGGCGCCGTTGAGGATGGCCAGCAATTGCTCGCACAGGCTGGCGGTCAGCTGGTTGAAGCGGTCATCCCACGAACCCCAATCGACCATCATGGCCTGACGGGTGCGGGCCGAAGTGGTCAACGGGCCGGGAGTGAGCAGAATCGGTGCGGCGGTACTCATTCGGGTGTCCTCGCGAAAACGCTGTGGGATGAAGCTACGGCGCCTACGTTGCAATTCGCCGCTTCATCAATCAAATTGTTTGTTGTTATGCCAGCCATCAGTGAGGGTTATCCATGAATCTGTTTCAGCTGCGCGCCTTCGATGCCGTGGCCCGCGAAGGCAGCTTCACCCGCGCGGCTGCGCGGTTGTTCATCAGCCAGCCGGCGGTCACCGGACACATCAAGGCACTGGAAGAGCACTACCAGATCACCTTGCTGCGGCGCACCGCGCGACGGGTGGAACTGACCGAGGAGGGCACCAAACTGGCGGCGATCACCCGCGCCATGTTCGGTCTGGCGGAAGAAGCGCAGACGCTGCTCGAGGCCAATCGGCAATTGTTGACCGGGCGTCTGGAGGTGGCGGCGGATGGGCCGCACATGGTCATGCCGATGTTGGCAAGTTTGCGCGCGCGCTATCCGGGGATCACCGTCAACCTGCGTCTGGGCAATGCCCAGGAAACCCTGGCGGCGCTGTTGTCGGAACACGCCGATGTCGCGGTGCTGACCGAGGTCGAGCCGCGCAAGGGCCTGCATCTGCAAGCGCTGAGCGAATCGCGGATCTGCGCGTTGGTGCCGGCGGGGCATCGCTGGGCGAATCGCTCCGCTGACGTGAAACTCAAGGAGCTGGACCAAGTGATCATGGTCCTGCGCGAGCCGAGTTCGATTACCCGGCGCACTTTTGATCAAGCGTGTGCGCAGGCCTCGATTCAGCCGCGGGTGTTGCTGGAGCTGGACAGTCGCGAGGCGGTGACCGAAGCGGTCGCGGCCGAGTTGGGTGTCGGTGTGGTGTCATCGGTGGAGGTCAGTCATGACCCGCGCGTGGTGGCGATCCCGATTGCCGGGGAAGGGCTGATGAACCGGCACATGATTGGCTGCATGGAGCGCCGGCGCGAGTTGCGCTTGATTCAGGCGTTTTTTGATCTGGCGCTAGCCGCACCGTGATCGTTCCCACGCTCTGCGTGGGAACGCAGCCCGGGACGCTCTGCGTCCCATCCAAAGCCGAACGCGGAGCGTCCGTTGAGGCATTCCCACGCAGAGCGTGGGAACGATCAGGACAGGGAGTGAGTCAGGTCAGGCTCTCGCGAACCATATCGAGAAACGTCGCCACCACCCGCCGCGTACTCTGTTCGCGCAAGCACACCAGGGTTTCGGTCAGGCGCCTCGTGCAGTCGGTGATCGGCAACGCGCAGACCCGTGAGTCGGCGCCGAACTCCGCCGCTGAAACCACACCAACCCCGATCCCCACCACCACGGCTTCGCGCGCCGCTTCCCGACCTTCAACCTGAATCGCCGGGCGGATGCGCAAACCTGCGCGGGCCATTTCCTCTTCCAGGGTCTGCCGGGTCACCGAACCGGTCTCACGCAGCACCAGTGGCGTGTCATCCAGATCGGCCAGACAGATCGATTCGCGCTCGGCCCACGGATGATTGCGCGAAACGAACGCCACCATCGGATCGTTGCGCAACGGCACACACAGCAAGCGTTCATCGTTTACGTCGCGGCCGAGCAGCGCCAGATCGGCCTGATAGTTGAACAGGCGAAACAGCGATTCATCGGTATTGCCGGTTTCGATTTTCACGCTGATGCCCGGGTAGCGCTCGCAGAACCGTGCGATCTGCGGCAACACGTGGATCGGCGCGTCCACCGCGAGAATCAGGCTGCCGGTCTGCAGGGCCTGGGATTCCTGCAGCAATTCCTGCGCTTCGGCTTCGATCACGAACAGGCGCTGGGTGATCGCCAGCAGGCGCTCGCCGAGATCGGTCAGGCGTACGGAACGTTTATTGCGGTGAAACAGCAGCACGCCGAAGCGTTCTTCGAGTTTGCGCACCTGGTCGGAAATCGCCGGTTGCGTCAGATAAAGCCGCTCGGCGGCGCGGGTGAAGCTGCCATGGACGGCCACCGCGTGGAACGCTTTGAGTTGGGCGTGAGAGACAGACATGGTGGCTCCAGTAACAAGCTCGGCTTATTTGTGAAATACGATAAATCGATTTTATTTATTAAACAGTAATTGCTTTGATCGGCTCACGCCATCGCTGACTGCTCGGTCGAGCAGCGGCGCCGGCCCATGAGCCTGTGCGTGCAACAGCAGACTCATCTGACCGTTATCGCCGAAGGGAAGGGGCGGTATCGCAGTGCTCAACAATAAAAAACACAGGCGTTTTTCTTAACGATTCTGCCGGCACACTCACACCCTGAGGTCAGAACCACCATGAACAAGCACATCGGCACCCTGGCGCGTTGGCGCGTGCAGATCTTCGCTATTACCTGGCTCGCGTACGCCGCGTTCTACTTCACCCGCAAAGCGTTTTCGGTGGCCAAACTGGGCATCGCCGAAGACCCCGATTTCACCCTCGACAAAATGGCCATGGCCAACCTCGACGCGATCTATCTGGCGGCGTATGCCCTCGGACAGTTCACCTGGGGCATGCTCGCCGATCGCTTTGGCCCGCGAGTCGTAGTGCTTGGCGGTTTGCTGATATCCGCCGCTGCGGCGCTGGTGATGGGCAGTTTCGCTACATTGCCGATCTTCGCCACGTGCATGTTGATTCAAGGTCTGGCGCAGTCCACTGGCTGGTCGGGGCTGTGTAAAAACCTTGGCAGCTTCTTCCCGTCAGAGCAGCGCGGGCGCGTGCTCGGCTTGTGGAGTTCCTGTTACGCGTTTGGTGGTCTGGTCGCCTCGCCGTTCGCCGGCTGGTGGGCCTACACGCTGGTCGGCACCTGGCACGCGGCATTCATTTCCAGCGCGGCGGTGGTCGCGGTGGTGGCCGTGCTGTTCTTTATCTTCCAGCGCAACAAACCGGAAGACGTCGGCTTGCCGGCGGTGGAGCCCGAGCCGGAACTGACCGCCGAGGAAACCGCAGCCAACAGCAAACTCAGCGTGTGGGAGCCGTTAAAGGAAATCCTGCGCAACCGCACGGTGCTGGTGCTGGGCCTGGCGTATTTCCTGCTGAAACCGGCGCGCTACGCGATTCTGTTGTGGGGGCCAGTGATTGTTTTCGAGCAGATGCCCAGTGTCGGCAAGGTTGGCGCGGCGATCATTCCCACCGCGTTTGAACTGGCCGGATTGCTCGGGCCGATCATGATCGGCCTGGCCTCGGACAAACTCTTCGGCGCCCGACGCATGCCGGCCTGCGTGCTGAGTCTGTTGGCGCTGACCGTAACGCTGGCGCTGTTCATGGCTGCGCTGAACACCGGCAGCGTGTTGTTGGTCGTCGCGTTGCTGTTCGTCATGGGCCTGACGTTGTACGGCCCGGACTCGATGATCAGCGGTGCGGCCGCCATCGATTTCGGCAAGGCCAAGGCCGGTGCCACCGCCGCCGGTTTCGTCAACGGCTGCGGCTCCGTTGGCGCAGTGCTCGGCGGTTTGCTGCCGGGCTACTTCGACTCGGTGACGGTGTTCATCGTCTTCGCCGGATGCGCGCTGTTCTCGGCGCTGGTGCTGATTCCGCACTGGAACAGTCGGCCGGTCGGCGTGATGGAGCCGCGCGCGGCGATCCCCAACTGCCCGCTGAGCGTCAAACCGCTGCGTTCCTGAAACCCTTCGCCCCGTGGCCTGCTGCGCGGTGCGCGGCAGGCTGCGTCGTGGCTTTCTGACTGGAGATTTCCCATGCGACCGTTCTGGCTCGAGCAAGCCTTGCAGGCCGACCCATCCGAGCAGTGTCCACCGCTGCAAGGCGAGGTGCGCACCGATGTATGCATTGTGGGCGGCGGCTACACCGGATTGTGGACGGCGATCATGCTCAAGCAGCAAAACCCCGAGCTGGAGGTGCTGCTGATCGAAGCAGACATCTGCGGTGCCGGCGCCAGTGGCCGTAATGGTGGTTGCGCACTGTCATGGTCGGCCAAGTATTTCACCCTGGAGCGCTTGTTCGGCGTTGAAGAAGCGGTGCGTCTGGTCAGGGAATCGGAGCGCAGCATCCATGCGATCGGCGAGTTCTGCGAGCAGTACGGCCTCGATGCCGACTACCGCCTCGACGGCACGCTGTACACCGCGACCAATCGCGCCCAGGTCGGCGCAACTGATGCGGTGATCGCGGCGCTGGAGCGTAATGGCATCAACTCGTTCAGCCAGCGGCCGCTCGCCGATGTGCAGCGCATGGCTGGCTCAGCAAAACACCTGGAGGGCTGGTTTTCCCCGGCGGCTGCCAGCGTGCAACCGGGCAAACTGGTACGCGGTCTGCGCCGGGTGGCGCTGCAATTGGGCGTGAAGATACATGAAGGCACGGCGATGACCGGTCTGGAAGAGGGCCGCCCGGCACGCATCCACACACCCGGCGGCAAGGTCATCGCCGACCGCGTGGTGCTGGCGATGAATGCGTGGATGGCCCGCGCGTTTCCTCAGTTCGAGCGCAGTGTGGCGATCGTTTCCAGTGACATGCTGATCACCGAACCGCGCCCGGACCTGCTGCAGCAAATCGGTTTGACCAGCGGCGTCAGCGTCCTCGATTCGCGGATTTTCGTGCATTACTACCACAACACCCCGGACGGCCGGATCATGCTCGGCAAGGGCGGCAACACCTTCGCCTATGGCGGGCGGATGCTGCCGGTGTTCGATCAGCCGACGCCTTATGCCGGATTGCTCAAGCGCAGTCTCGCGGATTTTTTCCCGGCCTTCGCCGAGGTCAAAATCGACGCGACGTGGAACGGCCCATCGGATCGTTCGGTGACCGGTTTGCCGTTCTTCGGCCAGATGAGCTCGGCGGGCAACGTGTTTTACGGCTTCGGTTATTCCGGCAGCGGCGTCGGCCCGTGTCACATGGGCGGGCAGATTCTCGCCGCGCTGGTGCAGGGCCTGGATAACCCGTGGACCCGTTCGCCGCTGGTCAACGGGCCGCTGGGTTATTTCCCGCCGGAACCGATTCGCTACCTCGGCTCGCTGATGGTGCGCAACGCCATCCGCCGCAAGGAGCGCGCCGAAGATCACGGACGCCGGCCTCGGCATCTGGACGTGCGCCTGGCCAAGTTCGCGGCGGCGGCGGGCAAGGCGGACAAAGGCTGAGGCGCCAATCAATGCTCGGCGCGGTGGCTCAGCCAGTCGAGCAACAGGCTGTCGCGCGCGGGTTCTGATTCGCGCTCCGGTGGCTGGCGTGCGTGGCTGAGGCACAGGATCGGTCGGTCTGGATCGCTGTCGAGGAAACTCACCCACACTTCACTGCCGGCACGCGGTAATTGATCGATGGCGACGGGGCCGCTGAGCCGGCTCATGGCGATCGGCAGCCACAGGGCGTCGCTGGCGCATTTATCCGCAGACGGCCACAGGCTTACAGCGAGGCAGCCGTTTTCGTCCACTTGCGCAGGTTGCCCAGGCGCACCCGCGACTTTCGCCAAGTGATAACCGGCAATATTCGGGCGAGCTTGTTTGAGTGGCGGACGGAAGTCGGTCGACCAGGGCTGTGCAGTGAAGTCGTTGTGATAACGCTCAACGCTTGGCGCCGGATCAAGGATCGAAGGGTGCTGCCCTTGGTGGCGCACGGCGCATATCAGCCATTGTTCGTTGAAATGATGAATCGGATGGTCGGCCACAAGCAGCAGTCGGCCACTGAGCAAATCGCTGCAATCACTGCGCCCGTGAATGGAACGCAACTGGCAGCGCTGGCGTTGCAGATGACGTCGGCTGCGCTGTTCGGCGTACAGACGTTCCGGCGATCGCGCGGGCATCGGCAACTCGGTGGAGACTTCGTTGGCGGCTTCAGCGTTGCCGGTTGGCTGGCCACGATTGCGCACCGCATGCAGCATCGGCACGGGCGCCGCGCGATGCTGTTGATAGAGTGCGCTGACGCAGGGCGATGGTGGTTGCTCATCAGCATTGAAAGGGATTTCAACCGGTTCCTGCGGCAGACTCAGGCTGTCGTCGGCGAACACCACGACGTGTCCGTGCGGCCCGTGTTCGAAGTGATAGTGGATGCCTTCTTCTTCGCATAGCCGCTGCAGCAATGCCAGATCGCTTTCTTCGTACTGAATGCAAAACGCCCTTGCCGGGTAGTGACCGACGCTCATTTCAATGCGGTAGCTGTGCGCTGGCAGGGCATGTTCTTCGAGCAGTTGCTGGATGATCTGCGGCACACTCAGGTGAGTAAACACGCGGCGCTTGTGCGTTTGCGCCAGTTGCTGCAGATGCGGCACCAGAATCAGTCGATAGCCGACCCGATGGGTGCCGCGATGTTCGCAGCTGGCGCTGGAAATGACGCCGTGGAACCCGTGCTGCTCACTGAGCCGCAAAAAGGCTGGCCTGTGCAGGAAGGATCCCGGGACGATGGCCGGGGCCAGGCCGAGCAGTTCGATATCGAAACGGTAAGGCTGGTTCAGCGCTTCCTCGCCGCGAAAACGCACCACCGGCAGGCGCAATCCGCTGTCGGTCAGCGTAAGGGTGAAGGGACTTTCCTTGTCATTGAGCATTCGAGCAGGCCCTGTCAGGCGATACGGGGTTTCAAGGGTACGAAACCGTCGGGCTGAATGGTCATGTCAAAGGCGCTTTTCAGAATCCCCCTACATGCTTTGGTGAAGATGTCGATTCCGTCGGCTGTTTTTTTGGTCGATTGCCGACTTTAGGCCGTATAAACTTGCCGCCACGCGTCGGCCAATAGATGTCTCGGCGCCACAGATCAAGAGAGTGAGTAATGGGCGCACAGTGGAAGGTTAAACACAAAGAAGCGGCAGCCAACGCCAAAGGGAAGATCTTCGGCAAACTGGTGAAGGAAATCACCATTGCTGCACGCAACGGTGCCGATACCGCCACCAACGCACACCTGCGTCTGGTGGTCGAACAGGCGAAGAAAGCCTCGATGCCAAAAGAAACCCTCGATCGCGCGATCAAGAAAGGCGCCGGTCTGCTGGGTGAAACCGTGCAATACCATCGCGTGACCTACGAAGGCTTCGCCCCGCATCAGGTGCCGCTGATCGTTGAATGCGTCACCGACAACATCAACCGCACCGTTGCGGAAATCCGCGTGGCATTCCGCAAGGGCCAGTTGGGCGCTTCCGGTTCGGTGGCGTGGATGTTCAACCACGTCGGCATGATCGAAGCCGCGCCGGACAGCCCGGATGCCGATCCGGAAATGGCTGCGATCGAAGCTGGTGCCCAGGATTTCGAGCCGGGTGAAGAGGGCGCGACGTTGTTCCTCACCGACCCGACCGACCTCGACGCTGTGCAGAAAGCCCTGCCCGAACAAGGTTTCACCGTGCTCTCGGCCAAGCTCGGCTACCAGCCGAAGAACCCGGTCAGCGGCTTGAGCGACGAGCAGATGGCTGAAGTCGAAGCGTTCCTCGAAGGCCTCGACAACCATGATGACGTGCAGGACATGTTCGTCGGTCTGGCTGGCTGATCTGTCGCGCCAGTAATGACCTCTTCGCGAGCAGGCTCGCTCCCACATTTGAAATACATTCCATTGTGGGAGCGAGCCTGCTCGCGAATGACTGCGCAGCGGTCAAAGATTTTCCAGCACCTCGATGACTTCACTGAAACCCGGCCGCCCCAGCACATCGGCCTGACAGCAACGTCGTTCCAGCGCCTGCAGTTGCGCGCGCCGCTCCGTACTCAATCCTGAGTCGACACGCCCCAGCAATTCCCCCAACAACACACCGAACGCACGGACTTCCAGGCGCTGCAATGCGCGCGTCTGCACATCATCGCCGGTGGCATGAAACGACGCCGCGCCGAAATCCCCCAGCAGACAATCGCCGCGATCGTTCAACAGAATGTTGTGGCCATACAGATCGCCGTGGGTGATGCCTTGGCGGTGCAGGTGCTCGGCCGCTGAGGCGATGCCTTTGGCGACGTGCAGGGCGACCTCGGCGGGGAACCGGCAACCTTCGGCATAAACATCCCGCGAGCACGAGTCCAGGCTGGGCAAACCGGCGAGATTGCCGAAGCTCGGATCAATCAGTTGCATCACCAGCCCCTGCTGTTGATCGGGATGGCCGCTGATGCGCCCTTCGACGCGGATCAGGTTCGGGTGCAGGCCTGCGGTGATGCAGGCGTTCATCTCATGCAATGGCGAGCCGTCGCTGGTCATCTCGCCTTTGTACAGCTTCACCGCAACCGCTTGCGCCGTGCCATCGTCACGCTGCCAGACCGCCCGGGAAATCACCCCGGAAGCGCCTTCGCCCAGTTGCTGCTCCAGGCGCAGCGCCGACCAGTCGATCAGCGGCGTGGCCTCAAGGGCAGCGGCATCGGCTTCGGTCTCCAGCGGATTGCCGGCGTAGGCCAGCCAGGTCAGGCTCGGCAAGGTCAGCAACCACTGCGGCAGTTCGCTGAGTTGGTTGGCAGCGATGCGCAGCAATTCCAGCCGATGGCAGTGGCGCAGGGAGTCTGGCAGCGATTGCAGGCGATTGCCGGCGAGCATGAGCTTCTGCAAAGCGGGGCGTTCACCGAGTTCGCTGGGCAGACTTTCGATGCGGTTATCGGTGAGGATCAGCCAGCGCAGCTGCGGCGGCAGGGCGGCACCGGGCACATTGACGATACGGTTGGCCTTGAAGCCGACCATGGTCAGCGCGGTGCATTGGCCGAGGCACGCCGGCAGTTCGCTGAACTGGTTGTCGGAGCAGAACAGCACGCGCAGGCGGGCCAGGCGGTGCAGGTCAGCGGGCAGGCTGGATAACGCGTTGCCGCTGAGGTTAAGCACTTCCAGCGTCTCGGCCAGTTGGAAAATTTCGTTGGGGAATTCGGTCAGCCCGCAGGACAGGTCGAGGCGGGTGATGCCTGACAGTTCGCCGGCGCGCAGTTGAGCAAGGGTGTGCATGTCTGGTTTCGCTATTGATCGGTGGAGCGACGTGGGGGCGCTGGAATGGGCGACATGATAGCGGTAAAGCGGATGCTGAACGGATTTTGAGTTGTCCCGGGACCTGGTGGGAGTCAGTTGGGAGCGTGGATTGCCTGCAATTGCCCCAACCGGCTGCGCGTGCGCGCCAGGTCAATGGCGTGACCTTCCAGGCTCTGGCCCAGCGGCAACCGGCCGAGCAGGGTCAGGTGTTTGTCCTGATCGTAGAGCACGTCGATCAGATTGATGAAGCGCTGCTGCACGGCGATCGGGCACTCGCCGAGCTGCGGCAGGTCATCGATGATCCACTGGTCGAAGCGCTGGCACAGTTGCAGATAATCCATCACTGCCGTTGGCTGTTCGCACAGATCGTTGAAGGTGAACGCGACTCGCCGGCCTTGGCAAAAACGGGCCTGAAGCTGGCGCTTGCCAACCTCGAGGGCAAGGGCAGGCGCGTCGGCTGGTGGCAGGTCCAGAGCCTGGCGCTGCGCTGTTGAAGCCGGCCAGACGTAATGCCCTTGGGTAAACACTTGATGCGAATGCTGGCGGTTCAGCGTGCGGTAGTCGTGGTCGCCGCCGACTTCCATCACCTGCATGCGCGTGTTGATCAGCTCGATCACCGGTTTGAAGCGTGCGTGATACAGCGGGTTGGGCAGCAGGCCCTCGGGTGCATAGTTGGAGGTTACCAGCAACATGATCCGCCGTTTGAACAGGGCCTTGAACAAACGCGTGATCAGCATCGCGTCGCCGATGTCGTGCACATGAAATTCGTCGAAACACAGCACCTGGCAATCTTCCAGCAACTCATCCAGGGTGATTTCCAGCGCATCTTCCTCCTGGCGGTGACGGAACATGCCGTCGTGCAGCCGGGCAAAAAACTGATGGAAGTGCAGGCGACGTTTGCGCGGGATCGGCAGTGCCTGGAAAAAACCGTCGAGCAACCAGCTCTTGCCTCGCCCGACGGCTCCGTACAGGTACAGACTCGGCGGCGTGTGGCCGCTGTCGCCCAGCAGTACGCTGGCCTGCTGCGCCATGCAGTCGATGACGTGCTGCTGACTGCGGCTGAGGGTGTAGCCCTGGCTTTTGGCCTTGTCGCGGAAATAATCGCGGATGGTCGCGGCATGAGCATCGTGCCCGGCGCTGACGGGCAGGCTTTTGCCGAACAGGCGGCGCAACAACGGCCAGCGTTGGCTCAGTCGTGATCGTTTCGGCGTTCGGGCGGGCACGCGGGACAGGCTCCTGGTTGATTGGGCCGGCTCCACCGGAGCTCGGCGCTAAAGTTTAACCAGACCTCGGACATAGGCTCCATGAAATATGCATGATTCCCCTGTAGGAGCTGACGAGTGCAACGAGGCTGCGATCTTTTGATCCTGGGTTGCCGCGAACAGATCGCAGCCTCGTTGCACTCGTCAGCTCCTACAAGGGGCGGATTTCAGAACGGTGGCGATTGCTTGAGCAACTGCGCTGCCGGCGAGTCGGTCGGGCTGACCACCGCATAGTTGTAGCCCGGCCCTGACCAGTAATCGGCCTGCAGATCGCCATCGCTGCGCGAGCCACGCGGCAGCAGGGTGTTTTTCGGCCCCGGTGGACGCAGGTAAAAGCTCACTTTGTGACCGCTGCCATCCTCATACATCACCATCGCCGCCGCGCCTTCATCGGTGCTGAGCAAGCGCCCGCTGACCGGCTCGAATCCGGCAGCTTTCAAGTCCGGCAATCGCCCGGCACCGCTGAAGTAGCGGTCGAGCCAACGCTGCATGTCGCCATCGCTGTCGACCTTGTAATCGGCGGGCAGTACGCCTTGCTGGGCGATCAGACGATAGGCTTGCAACGCGTCAGTCATCGGCAATTGCGCAGGGCGCGCCAGGGTCATTTCCCGGGCCTGCCAGCCACTGAAACCGCCGACGCTGACGGCGATCAGCAAAACCGCCGCGCTGGCCAGATGCCGACGAGACTGCTGGCGGCGGCGCTGGCGAATCATCATCGGGTCGAGCGCCGGATTGGCCGGTTGCTGCAAGGCGCCACTCAGCGCTGCGCGCAACTGTTGAGCATCGCGTTGCCAGGCGCGCACCTGAGCCGCTTCTTCAGGGTGGCTGGCCAGCCAGGTCTCGAGTACGCGCCGATCGGCGTCGCTGAGCTGGTGGTCGACGTAGGCGTGCAAATCACGTTCGCTGGGAGGCAGGCTGATCATTTGAGTATCCGCAAGGAAGGGCTGCTGATTTCGCCGTCGCTGAGTTGGCGCAAGGCCTGGCGGGCGCGGGACAGGCGCGACATCACGGTGCCGATCGGGGCGCCGAGGATCTCGGCGACCTCTTTATAGGACAGGCCTTCCACCGAGACCATCAGCAGCAAGGCGCGCTGTTCGGTGGGCAGGCGTTCGAAGGCTTGCAGGGTCGACTGGGCAATCACCGCGCGTTCCACCGAGGGCTCGGCATCGTCGCGACCGGTGAAAAACTCGAGCATTCGCGCATAGCGCCGCGAACGACGGTGCGCATCGAGAAATTGCCGATAGAGGATTGCAAACAGCCAGGCGCGCAAGTCGCCATCGGCGCGTTTTTCGCCCCACGCCGACAGCGCCCGCTCGAGGCTGGCCTGGACCAGATCGTCAGCGCTGCTGCTGTTGCGCGTCAACGACACGGCGAAGCGGCGCAATCTGGGAATGATTTCTCTCAACTGTTCGTCGAATTCGCTCATGAATGTCTGCTGGTCGCTACGCTGTGGACTAGGAAGACGCCCGTCAGCGCAGGTTATTCCCCGTGCGCAAAAATAAATACCGCGCCGTGGAATAAACCCGGACGGGGTGCGTCTTGCTGACTCTTTCCACTTGTGGCCGATGGCCTGGAGATATTCATGGTTGATCGCTCGTCCCCCAACGCTGCACCGCCCGGCAGGCCGCCGCGCGAGCCACTGAGCGCCGCGAGCCTGGTTCTACGTCTGGGCGGCATTGCCGTGATAGTCGCCGCCGTGGCCGGGGCGTTTGCCTACGTGCATGGCAACTTTGACCCACAACGATTGACGCCAAAAGCGTTGGTCGATGTGCTGGAAAAGAACAACGGCGTGCATCCCGGCTTTCGTCGCAATCACGCCAAGGGCGTGTGCGTGATCGGCCATTTCGAAAGCAGTGGCGAGGCGCGGGCATTCTCTACAGCACAAGTGTTCAACCTGCCGCAGACACCGGTGGTGGGTCGTTTTGCCTTGCCGGCGGGCAATCCCTATGCGCCGGACAGCGCCGTACCGATCCGCAGCCTGGCGCTGCGCTTCACCCAGGCGAACGGTCAGCAATGGCGCACCGGGATGAACAGCATGCCGGTGTTTCCGGTGGGCACGCCCGAAGCGTTCTACCAATTGCAGCAGGCGCAGTCGCCGGATCCAGCCACCGGCAAGCCAGACCCGACGAAGGTGCCGGCGTTTTTTGCCGCACATCCGGAAGCCGTGCCGTTTCTGACGTGGGTGAAGACCGCCAAGCCTTCGGCCAGCTACGCCACCGAAACCTATAACAGCATCAATGCGTTCTATCTGGTCGATGGCAACGGTAAAAAACAGGCCGTACGCTGGAGCATGACGCCGCTGGCGCAGGACGCGGCGGGTGCCACGGCTCCTGAAGGCGCGGACTTTCTCGAGAAGGATCTGGTGCAACGCCTGGCCGCCGCACCCTTGCGCTTTCAGTTGAACATCACCCTGGCCAACGCCGGTGACCCGGTGAACGATGCCAGCAAGACCTGGCCCGCAGATCGCAAAGTGTTGAACGCCGGAACCCTGGTGCTGGAGAAGACCCAGCCGCAACTCAGTGGCGAGTGCCGTGACATCAACTACGACCCGCTGGTGCTGCCGGCCGGGATTCAAGGCTCGGAAGATCCACTGCTGGCCGCGCGTTCTGCCGGCTATGCCGATTCCTACCTGCGTCGCACCAGCGAAGTCAGCCAGTTGCCCGCCGCCAAACAGGAGGCTCGTCCATGAACAAGCAACCGACGCATTTCGTTTTGCTGGCGCGCCTGCTGCACTGGCTGATGGCGCTGATGATCATCGCCATGCTGTTTATCGGCGCGGGCATGGTCACTTCGGTGTCGTCTCGCCATGAATGGCTGATTCATCTGCACAAGCCCCTGGGCATCGCGATTCTGGCGCTGGTGATCGTGCGCCTGCTGGTGCGCTTCACCACGCGCCAACCGCCGCTGCCGGATGATCTGCCGGGCTGGCAGGTGCTCGCAGCCAAGGCTTCCCACGTCTTGTTGTATGCGTTGATGCTGGTGTTGCCGTTGCTCGGCTGGGCGATGATCAGTGCCTCGGGCGAGCCGGTGATGCTCTCGGCGTCGCTGCATCTGCCGCCAATTGTGCCGGCCGACGCGCAACTGTTTGCGTTGCTGCGCAAGTCCCATGGCTATTTGGCGTATCTGCTGTTTCTGACAGTGCTGCTGCACCTGGCGGCGGCGCTGTTCCATGGCTGGGTGCGTCGTGACGAAGTGCTCGACAGCATGTTGCGCGGGCGCGATCGCGGCTGACCCTATAACGCAAAAGATCGCAGGCCGGCTGCGATCTTTTGTTGTTGCAGGGAAGGGGATCAGCGCAGGGTGTCGACCATGTCGGCGAGGGTGGTCAACACGTCTTTACCCAGTTGCTTGGAACGTTTGCCCGACCAGCCGGTGATCTTGTCCGGGTGGTCGTCGTGGTCCTTGAACGGCATCTCCAGGGTCAGCGACAGGCAGTCGTATTTCTGTCCGACGCTGTTGCAGGCCAGGGTCATGTTGGCCTGTCCCGGTTCGTCGCGGGTGTAGCCATAGGTGGTCTGGAAGTCTTTGGTGGTGTGCTTCAAGTGGCTGCGGAAATGCTCTTCAAGCTTTTCGATGCGCGGCGTAAAACCAGGATTGCCTTCACAGCCGGCGGTGAAAACGTGAGGTATGGTTTCGTCGCCGTGTACGTCGATAAACGCATCGACGCCATACTTTTGCATCTGCTGCTGAACGAATAGCACTTCCGGGCTGATGTCCTGGCTGGCGTTCTGCCAGGCCCGGTTCAAGTCCTGCCCCATGGCATTGGTGCGCAGGTGGCCGTGGAACGCGCCGTCCGGGTTCATGTTCGGCACCAGATACAGATCGGCGCTGGCCAACAGTTTGTTCAATACCGGATCATCCTGGCGCTCCAGACGCTCGATCACACCTTCCATGAACCATTCAGCCATGTGCTCGCCCGGATGCTGCTGGGCGATGATCCAGATTTTGCGCTGGCCTTCGGCACCGGTGCCTTTGCGCAGCAGCTGAATGTCGCGGCCCTCGACACTTTTGCCGGTCGCCAGCAATTCGGTGCCAGCCTTGCTTAGCGCTTGCTCGATCAACCAGTCGTGGCGGCCGCGGCTGTAGGGTTCGAAGTAGGCGAACCAGGCGTGGGTCTGTTCCGCTTCGAGGCAGAAGCGCAGGCTGTCGCCTTCGAAGCTGGTGGGGATGCGGAACCAGTTGACGTGATCATACGACGCCACCGCTTGATAGCCCGGCCAGCCTTTGCTGTAGGTCGATTGGCTGGCGTTGACCAGGCGAAACCAGTGTTCCTGGTGCACATGCAGGCCGCTGGCCTTGAAGTGGAACCACTGAAAATGAGCGCTGCGGGTGTCCGGGCGGATGGCCAGGACGGGACTGAGCGGGTTGCTGATATCGATGACTTGGATATTGCCGCTGTCGAAATTGGCGCTGATGTCGAACGAAGATTTGGCCACGGTCATGGTCGGTTCCTGATCAGGATTTTTATGACCGGTACTTTACACGCAGGCAGGGCTGAAACCGAGGGGAATCGCGGGTGTAGCGGGGGGCGTCTTCCGTGACGCGCCAGCAGCTTAGAGGCTATGCGATTGATTCTCAAGTGCTGATTGCCATTAGTTTCGCCCAATGTGGCTGGGCTCGGCTTGCCAATCAATATTCTTTTGATATTATCCGCGCCATCGTATTTGCAGCACCCAAAGACTTCATTAGCCTGAAGACACAAGCCCGAAAAACGGGCAAAAAAAGACCCGGCAAAAAGCCGGGTCAAAAACCGTGATTAGCCTGATGAGGAGATAGTCCAGAAGACCGACCTAAGGTCTCTGGTCCATCGACTGATCTCGCGACCAGCTGCTTGCAATAATAATCATTATCATTTGCAAGTCAAATGTTTTTATCTGCGCGATGGGAAAATTCTTTCCTGTCCGCCCGTACCTTGTCCGCCGTGACTTCGTCGTTGTCGATCGAATGATCGACCATCGCCCGCGCCATATCCACCATGTGCACCACCGAAAAGGCCAGATCGCGACTGGTGCCTTGCAGGTTTTCTGCGGCCTTGAACGCGGTGGCGGCTGCACATCGCAACAAGTCCGAGGCATGCACCAGCGCTTCTTCGCCGCTGAGATGGCCTTTGACATTGAAAAAACGTTCGTCCGTCTCGGGTTCTGAAACAGCCGGTTTCAAGTAGTAGTCGAGCGCGCGCTGTGCGGCGGCATTGCCTTGAGGGGAGGTGAAGCTGGTGTCGATTTGCAGATCGGGCAAGTCTTTGCTGCTGATATTCATCATGAAACGTCACTCCATGTTCGATTGAAAGTCCGTTCCTCTAGGATAGTACCGCCTGTATTTGTGACTAGGATTTAAATACTACAATATGTGTTTTGCCGGTCGAAGACGTCCGCGTAAGGTGCGGCACATGGATAAATGGATTGAGTTGGTCAAGGCCAAGATGAGTGAACTCAAAGTCACTCAAACAGAGCTCGGAGAGCGCGTCGGCATGTCCCAGGGCGGGATCGGTCATTGGCTGAACAAGCGTCGCGAACCCGGTGTTACCGAAATGAACCGCGTGCTCAAGGCGCTGGGAATGGACTTCCTCGAAGTCGTTCTGGTGATTCGCGAACCGCAGCCGACGCCGGAAGACGAGATGCCGCTGGCGCAGAAGTACAACCCGTACTTCCGTTATCCGGTCTGCGATTGGCGTGCACCGTGCGAAGTGCGTGACACTGCGGCGAGCTATCCCGGAGCATCAGCGAAGCAGCGCTTCGAACTGACGGATTACCACGCTCGCGGCGGTGCGGCGTTCTGGCTGACGGTGACGGGGGATTCGATGACCGCGCCGAGCGGGCAGAGCGTTGCCGAGGGCATGCTGATTCTGGTCGATCCGGAGTTGGAGGCGGTGCCTGGCAAACTGGTGATCGCCCAGTGGCCGGACAGCGAAGAAGCGATTTTCCGCAAGCTCGACGAACAGGCCGGCCAGCGTTACCTGGTGCCGCTCAATCCGACCTGGCCGAAAACCCTGCTCACCGATGAATGCCGGATCATCGGCGTGGTGGTTCAGGCAACGGCGCGTTACTGAACGGATCGATCCTCGCGCAAGGCCAGGATCGACCCTTTTATTTCATCCCTCTTCCAGTTCAACCAAAGCGCTGCCTTCACTGACCATATCGCCTTCCTGGCAGTACAGCGCTTTGATCACACCGGCCTGCGGCGCGCGGATGCTGTGTTCCATCTTCATGGCTTCAAGCACCACCAGTTGCGCCCCGGCCTCAACCGACTGTCCCGTTTCGACCAGCACGCGTACGATGCTTCCGTTCATTGGCGCGGTCAGCCCGCCCTGATGGCTGTGGCTGGCCTCGACGGCGCTGATCGGATCGAACGCCTCGATGCGCCGCAACTCGCCGTCCCATTCCAGATACAACACGCCACCCTGACGAATCGCCCGTAACGTGCGGCGCACGCCGTCATGCTCGACGACCAGCGCTTCGCCCAGCAGTGTCGCAGAGGCCGCAGAGCCCAAAGTCAGCGCGCGATCCTGTCCCTCGCAACTCAAATGCAAGGTGATTTGCGCCGGCAAACCTGGGCGCAAACCACTACCGCAAGACCAGGGCGAGGCGGGATCATCCGCCCGCGCACGCTGCGGCAGACTCTGCGCAAACGCCTGCGCCGCCGACTGCCAGAACTCATCGCTCAACGTTCCTGGTGCGGGCAGCAATTGCTCCTGATAGCGCGGAATGAACCCGGTATCCAGCTCTGCCGCCGCAAACGCCGGATGCGCGATGATCCTGCGCAGGAAATTGATGTTGGTCTTCAGCCCGCCAATCGCAAACTCGTCGAGCATGCTCAACAGACGCAAGCGTGCCTGTTCGCGATCTTCACCCCAGGCAATCAGCTTGCCGAGCATCGGGTCGTAGAAGGGCGATATCTCGTCACCTTCCTCAACGCCGCTGTCCACCCGCCGCCCCGGTCCCTGCGCCGATTCGCGATACAAGTCCAGACGCCCGGTGGCCGGCAGGAAGTCATTCGCCGGATCTTCGGCATACAAGCGCACTTCAATCGCATGACCATTGAGCGGCACCTGCGCCTGAGTGATCGGCAGCGCTTCCCCACGGGCGACGCGAATCTGCCAGGCGACCAGATCGAGCCCGGTGATTGCTTCGGTCACCGGGTGCTCGACCTGCAGCCGCGTGTTCATCTCCATAAAGAAAAACTCGCCGCGCGCATCCAGCAAAAACTCCACGGTGCCGGCGCCGACATAACCGATCGCCTGCGCCGAACGCACGGCCGCTTCGCCCATTGCTCGGCGCAACTCGGGCGACAGGCCCGGCGCCGGGGCTTCTTCGACGACTTTCTGGTGACGGCGCTGGATCGAGCAGTCGCGCTCGTTGAGATACAGGCAGTTGCCGTGCTGATCGGCGAACACCTGAATCTCCACGTGACGTGGCTTGAGCAAATACTTTTCCACCAGCATCCGCGAGTCGCCAAACGACGATTGCGCTTCGCGCTGCGCCGAGGCGAGGGCTTCAGCCAGTTGGCTGACATCCTCAACCACCTTCATACCCTTGCCGCCACCACCGGCGGTGGCCTTGAGCAGCACCGGATAACCAATGCGTTCGCAAGCTTCGCGGAAGGTGTCGAGGTCCTGCGCTTCGCCGTGATAGCCCGGCACCAAAGGCACACCGGCCTTTTCCATCAGCGCCTTGGCGGCGGATTTGCTGCCCATCGCGTCGATGGCCGAGGCGGGCGGGCCGAGGAAGATCAGCCCGGCGGCTTCGATGGCGCGGGCGAATCCAGCGTTTTCCGAGAGAAAGCCATAGCCGGGATGAATCGCCTGGGCACCGCTGGCCTTGGCGGCGGCGATCAATTTATCGATTTGCAGATAACTCTCGGCAGCCTTGCTGCCGCCCAGATCCACGCGGATATCGGCTTCACGGCTGTGCCGCGCATCGCGGTCGGTGGTGCTGTGCACAGCGACGGTAGTCAGGCCCAGGGCCTTGGCGGTGCGCATCACTCGGCAGGCGATTTCGCCGCGGTTGGCCACCAATAGGGTGGTAATCACAGGTGCGCTCATCAACGCGACTCCTTGGTGGATGCGGCTTGCCAGCTCGGCGGGCGCTTTTGCAGGAAGGCGCGCAAGCCTTCCTGGCCTTCAGGGCTGACGCGAATCCGCGCGATGGCATTTTCGGTGTAGCGGCGCAGGGCCGGGGTCAGCGCGCCGTTGCCGACTTCGCGCAGCAAGTCCTTGCTGGCGCGCATGGCCGCGGGGCTGTTGAGCAGCAGGTTGTCGATCCACTGTTCGACCTGTTGCTCCAGTTCAGCCGCAGGATAGCTTTCGGCGAGCAAGCCGATCTCCCGCGCCCGCTGCCCGCTGAAGCGCTCGGCAGTCAGCGCATAGCGCCGCGCCGCACGCTCACCGATCGCCTGCACCACGAACGGGCTGATCACGGCCGGTGCCAGGCCGATGCGTACTTCCGACAGGCAGAACTGCGCGTCATCGGCGCCGATCGCCATGTCACAGCAACTGATCAAGCCCAGCGCGCCACCAAACGCCGCGCCCTGAACCACAGCCAGAGTGGGGATTTTCAGCTTGGCGAGGTTGTACATCAGCTCGGCCAGTTCGCGGGCATCGTCAAGATTGGTGTGGTAATCGAGTTCCGCCGATTGCTGCATCCAGGCCAGGTCGGCACCGGCACTGAAATGCTTGCCACGCCCGCGCAGCAGCAGGAAACGCAGGTTCGAATCGCTGGCGACCTTGTCGAGGGCGAGGATCAGTTCGCGGATCATCTCGGCGTTGAACGCGTTGTTTTTCTCCGCGCGATTTAGCCACAGCGTCGCGAAACCGCGTGGGTCGTTTTGCAGTTCGAGGGTATTGAAGTCGCTCATATTCATCCGTCTCCACGGTTCTTGTGGGAGCGAGCCTACTCGCGAAAGCGGGGTATCAGTCGATCTATCCGCTGCCTGACAGAGCGCATTCGCGAGCAGGCTCGCTCCCACAAAAAAACATCACATCCGGAACACGCCGAAGCGGCTCGGTTCGATTGGCGCGTTCAGCGACGCGGACAAGGCCAGGGCCAGTACATCGCGGGTCTGCGCCGGGTCGATGACGCCGTCGTCCCACAGCCGAGCGCTGGAGTAATAAGGGTGACCCTGTTCTTCGTACTGATCGAGAATCGGCTGCTTGATCTCGGTCTCCTGCTCGGCGCTGAACGCCTGACCGCTGCGTTCGGCCTGTTCGCGCTTGACCTGCACCAGCACACCGGCGGCCTGTTCGGCGCCCATCACGCCAATCCGCGCGTTCGGCCACATCCACAAGAAACGCGGATCGTAAGCGCGCCCGCACATACCGTAGTTGCCGGCACCGAAGCTGCCGCCGATGATCACGGTGAATTTCGGCACCTTGGCACAGGCCACCGCGGTCACCAGTTTCGCGCCGTGCTTGGCGATGCCGCCGGCCTCGTATTTCTGGCCGACCATGAAACCGGTGATGTTCTGCAGAAACAGCAGCGGAATGCCGCGCTGGCAGGCCAGTTCGATGAAGTGCGCACCTTTCTGCGCAGCTTCGGCGAAGAGGATGCCGTTGTTTGCCAGAATCGCGATCGGGTAGCCGTGCAAGTGCGCGAAACCGCAGACCAGCGTGGTGCCGAACAGCGCTTTGAATTCATCGAACACCGAACCGTCGACCAGCCGCGCGATCACTTCGCGCACATCGAATGGCTGCTTGGCGTCAGCCGGAACCACGCCGTACAACTCGTCGCTGGCGTACAGCGGCGCAATCGGCGTGCGCTGCTGCACCTCGCCGAGCTTGCGCCAGTTGAGGTTGGCAACGCTGCGGCGGGCGAGGGCGAGGGCGTGTTCATCATTCTCGGCGTAATGGTCGGCCACACCAGAAGTCTTGCAGTGCACATCGGCGCCGCCGAGGTCTTCGGCGCTGACCACTTCACCGGTCGCGGCTTTCACCAGCGGCGGGCCGGCGAGGAAAATCGTCGCCTGGTTGCGCACCATGATCGCTTCGTCCGCCATCGCCGGCACATACGCGCCGCCGGCGGTGCACGAGCCCATGACCACGGCGATCTGCGGGATGCCCATGGCGCTCATGTTGGCCTGATTGAAAAAGATCCGCCCGAAGTGCTCGCGATCCGGAAACACTTCGTCCTGACGCGGCAGGTTGGCGCCACCGGAATCCACCAGATAAATGCACGGCAGGCGATTCTGCTGGGCGATGGTCTGCGCGCGCAGGTGTTTTTTCACGGTGAGCGGGTAATACGAGCCACCTTTTACCGTCGCATCGTTGGCGACGATCATGCATTCAACGCCTTCAACGCGACCGATGCCGGCGATCACCCCGGCAGCCGGCACGTCTTCGCCGTAAACCGCATGGGCGGCAAGTTGGCTGATTTCGAGAAACGGCGAGCCGGGGTCGAGCAAGCGATTGATGCGCTCGCGCGGCAGCAATTTACCCCGCGAGGTGTGGCGTTCCTGAGCTTTGACACCGCCACCCTGCGCCACTTGAGCGAGCAAGGTGTGCAGCGCGTCGACCTGTTTGAGCATCGCCGCACTGTTGGCGGCGAACTCCGCCGAGCGCGGGTTGAGCTGAGTGTGCAGAATCATGGGGCTTACTCCGTAAGCAGCTTCTAGCTACAAGCGGCAAGCTGCAAGTCGGGGCAAGAGCGTGGATCTCTTGCAGCGTGTAGCTTGCGGCTTGCAGCTGACGAAATTCATTTCGTCTCGTTGAACAGTTCGCGGCCGATCAGCATGCGGCGGATCTCGCTGGTGCCGGCGCCGATTTCGTAGAGCTTGGCGTCGCGCAGCAGGCGGCCGGCGGGGAATTCGTTGATGTAGCCGTTGCCGCCGAGAATCTGGATCGCGTCGAGGGCCATTTGCGTGGCGCGTTCGGCGGTGTAGAGGATCACCCCGGCAGCGTCCTTACGGGTGGTCTCGCCGCGCTCGCAGGCCTGGGCCACCGCGTACAGATAAGCGCGGCTGGCGTTGAGCTGGGTGTACATGTCGGCGACTTTGCCCTGGATCAGCTGGAATTCGCCGATGCTCTGGCCGAACTGCTTGCGGTCGTGGATGTACGGCACGATCAGGTCCATGCACGACTGCATGATCCCGGTCGGGCCACCGGAGAGCACCACGCGTTCGTAATCGAGGCCGCTCATCAGCACTTTCACGCCACCGTTGAGCACGCCGAGGATGTTCTCTTCGGGTACTTCGACGTCATCGAAAAACAGCTCGCAGGTGTTGGAGCCACGCATGCCGAGCTTGTCGAACTTGTTGCTGCGGCTGAAGCCTTTCCAGTCGCGCTCGACGATGAACGCGGTGATGCCGTGCGGGCCTTTTTCCAGGTCGGTCTTGGCGTAGATCACGTAGGTATTGGCGTCCGGACCGTTGGTGATCCAGGTTTTGCTGCCGTTGAGGACGAAGCGGTCGCCGCGTTTGTCGGCGCGCAGTTTCATCGATACCACGTCGGAACCGGCGTTGGGCTCGCTCATCGCCAGCGCGCCGACGTGCTCGCCGCTGATCAGTTTTGGCAGGTATTTGCTTTTCTGTTCGTGGTTGCCGTTGCGGTTGATCTGGTTGACGCAAAGGTTGGAGTGCGCGCCATAGGACAACGCCACCGACGCCGAGCCACGGCTGATTTCTTCCATCGCCACTACGTGCGCCAGATAACCCAGACCCGCGCCGCCGTACTCTTCCGGCACGGTGATGCCGAGCAGGCCCATGTCACCGAATTTGCGCCACATGTCGGCGGGGAACAGGTTGTCGTGATCGATCTGCGCGGCACGCGGGGCGATCTGATCGGCGACGAAGGACTGCACCTGATCGCGCAGCATGTCGATGGTTTCACCGAGGGCGAAATTCAGGGATGGATAGCTCATGTGGCACCTTTTGGCTTTTTTATCGGGTGGAGCGCACGACGAATCGGCGTTCAGCTTTACGTTAACGTAAAGCTTCCAGAGATCGACTGTCAATCGGCTTTACGTAAGCGTCAACTTGGGCGAGAGTAAGGGCAGTTCAGGATCAGATATCGGTTTGTTTCTGGTGGGAGCGAGCCTGCTCGCGAAAGCGCTGTATCAGTCGCCCTAAAGGGTGAATGACGCAGCGTATTCACGAGCAGGCTCGCTCCCACAGGGATTCAAAACCGGGAAAACCCACTAATAAAGACAATAGGGGTCGTCATGGATCAACCCAGTGCAAACCCGCAGCGCAGCTACAGCCGTGGCTCTCAGGACCAAGCCCTGCTGGCGATGACCATCGGTCAGCGCTTCGATCAGACTGTCGCGCAACACCCGGACGGCGAGGCGTTGGTGGTGCGCCATCAACGGCTGCGGTATTCGTGGCGGCAACTGGCCGAGGCGGTGGATGAGCAGGCCAGGGCCTTGCTCGCGCTGGGCTTGCAGACCGGCGATCGCCTCGGCATCTGGGCGCCGAATTGCGCGCAGTGGTGCATTACCCAGTTCGCCACGGCGAAGATCGGCGTGATCCTGGTCAACATCAATCCGGCCTACCGCAGCTCCGAACTCGAGTACGTGCTCAAGCAATCCGGCTGCCAGTGGCTGGTCTGCGCCGGAGCGTTCAAGACCTCGAATTACCACGCAATGCTCCAGAGCCTGGCGCCAGAATTGACCGAGCACGCCATCGGTCAGCTGCGCAGCGAGCGTCTGCCGGAGCTGCGCGGCGTGATCAGCCTCGATGCCAATCCGCCGCCCGGTTTTCTGCCGTGGTCGCAGCTCAGCGATCTGGCCGCCAGCGTCTCGTCCGAACAGCTGCGCGAACGCAGCACCAGTCTGCATTTCGATCAACCGGTGAACATCCAGTACACCTCCGGCACTACCGGTTTCCCCAAGGGCGCGACCCTCAGTCACTACAACATTCTCAACAACGGCTACATGGTCGGCGAAAGCCTCGGCCTGACGGCTGCCGATCGGCTGGTGATTCCGGTGCCGCTGTATCATTGCTTCGGCATGGTCATGGGCAACCTCGGTTGCGTCACCCATGGCAGCACGATGATTTACCCCAACGATGCTTTCGATCCGGCGCTGACCCTGCAAGCGGTGGCCGAGGAAAAAGCCACGGCGCTGTACGGTGTGCCGACCATGTTCATCGCCATGCTCGATCAGCCGCAGCGGCAGACCTTCGACCTGTCGAGCCTGCGCACCGGGATCATGGCCGGCGCGACCTGTCCGATCGAGGTCATGCGCCGGGTCATCAACGAAATGCACATGAGCGAAGTGCAGATCGCCTACGGCATGACCGAAACCAGTCCGGTGTCGCTGCAGACCGGGCCAGCGGATGAGCTGGAGTTGCGTGTCACCACGGTCGGCCGCACCCAACCGCAACTGGAAAGCAAGATCATCGACACCGCTGGCAACGTGGTGCCCCGCAACACCATCGGCGAATTGTGCACGCGCGGTTACAGCGTGATGCTCGGCTACTGGAACAACCCGCAGGCTACTGCCGAAGCCATCGATGAGGCGGGGTGGATGCACACCGGCGACCTGGCGAGCATGAACGAGGAGGGTTACGTCAACATCGCCGGGCGTAACAAAGACATGATCATTCGTGGCGGGGAGAACGTTTATCCCCGTGAGCTGGAGGAATTCTTCTTCACCCATCCGGCGGTGGCGGACGTGCAGGTGATCGGTATTCCGTGCTCGCGCTACGGTGAGGAAATCGTCGCCTGGATCAAATTCCACCCCGGCCACAGCGCCTCGGAGCTGGAGCTGCAAACCTGGTGCAAGGAACGCATCGCCCATTTCAAGACACCGCGTTACTTCAAATTCGTCGACGCGTTTCCGATGACGGTGACGGGCAAGATCCAGAAATTCAGGATGCGTGAGATCAGTATCGAGGAGCTGAAAATAACCGAGCGGTAACCTAAACCCTGTGGGAGCTGGCTTGCCAGCGATGGCGTCAGGTCAGCCAGCATCAATGTTGAATGTTCTACCGCAATCGCTGGCAAGCCAGCTCCCACAGGGATCGGGGGATTCAGGAATCACAGAAAGCACAAAGGGGAGCCGAAGCTCCCCTTTAATTTGTCGTTGCGTGCTCTTTTTATTATTGAGGGTCGGTCTGTTGTTGTTTTTGGCAACCGTGGCCCTGTACAGCTTTTTGGCGACCCCCATCCGGGATCAAGAGCAAACGTATTTTTTTGAGCGCTGATCTGCTTTCTCGTTAACGATCCAACCGATTCGGGAGCTACCTGAAGGTAGTTTTATTGTTCTCTGCCCGGTTGCGGGTCACTCCTGAGAGCACCCTGAAAAGCACACCTTCTCCAAAAAAATCTGTTAGCTGCGTCTCTGCCGTGTTGTTCTTGTTATGTCAGAGTCGTTTCGTCTTGTTTTTATTGGTTTGCGGCTTTTTATTCTTGTTATGCCATAGAGATAGCAGGTGTCGTGCCAACTTTTAAAAAGTCTTATAAATCAGTGATTTAAGTTTTTCGGGCTTTTTCACCCCAGGGCAAAGCCAGACAATTTGTTTCCGTGTTACTCGCTTTTGCCCACTTCACTGATCCAGCGGTAACACCTCACTGCGCGCTGCGTGCCTTGGCCACTCGCGAACCGCTTGGACGGCCGAGCACTGCACTGATCTGCTGGCCCGCGGCAATCAAGGCGTCCAGGTCGATACCGGTCTCGATGCCCAAGCCATTGAGCAGGTACACCACGTCTTCGGTCGCAACGTTACCGCTCGCGCCTTTGGCGTACGGGCAGCCGCCGAGGCCGGCGATAGAGCTGTCGAACACCGCAATGCCTTCGAGCAGGCTGGCATAGATATTGGCCATGGCTTGGCCATAGGTGTCGTGGAAATGCCCGGCAAGCTTGTCCCGTGGTACCTGCGCCGAGACCACCTCGAACAGGCGCCGGGTCGCGCCCGCCGTGCCGGTGCCGATGGTGTCGCCCAGCGACACTTCGTAGCAGCCCATCGCGTACAGCTCGCGCGCGACCATCGCCACTTGCTCCGGCGCAACCGTGCCTTCATACGGGCAGCCCAGCACACAGGAAACATAACCGCGCACGGTAACGCCGTGTTGTTTCGCGGCTTCCATGATCGGCGCAAACCGCGCCAGGCTCTCGCTGATCGAGCAATTGATGTTGCGCTGCGAGAACGCCTCGGAGGCGGCGGCGAACACCGCGACTTCCTTGACCCCGGCGGCTAGCGCGTCTTCAAAGCCGCGCAGGTTCGGCGCCAGCGCGCCGTAGGTCACGCCGGGTTTGCGCTGGATCTGCGCAAACACCTCGGCGGAGCCGGCCATCTGCGGCACCCATTTCGGCGAGACGAAACTGCCGACTTCGATGTAGCCGAGCCCGGCGGCGCTCAGGGCATCGACCAGTTGCACCTTGTCAGCGACGCTGATCGGTTGGGCTTCGTTCTGCAGGCCATCGCGCGGGCCGACTTCGATCAGGCGTACTTGGGAGGGGAGGGACATGGGTGGGACCTGCCTGTTTTTTTAGTTCACGAAGAACCCTGTGGGAGCGAGCCTGCTCGCGAAAGCGGTGGATCAGTCACCGTTAATGTTGGATGACAGAATGCATTCGCGAGCAGGCTCGCTCCCACAGGGGCGCCAGTGTTGGCTAGACCGCCTGCTGGCTCTTGAGCGTCTGCTCCAACGCCTGCACGCAGCGCTCTTCTGCTGTATCCAGCTCAAGCTTCATCTGTTCGATATCCAGCAACTGCTGTTCGAGCTGTTCGCGGCGTTCGCTGATTTTTGCCAGCATGCTGTTGAGCTGTTTGGTGTTACCGCCGGACGGATCATAGAGCTCGATCAGCTCGCGGCATTCGGCCAGGGAAAAACCGATGCGCTTGCCGCGCAGGATCAGCTTCAGAGTGACCTTGTCGCGCGGCGAATAGATACGTTCCTGGCCACGACGCTCGGGGCTGAGCAGGCCTTGCTCTTCATAAAAGCGGATCGCCCGGGTGGTGATGTCCAGCTCGCGGGCGAGGTCGGAAATGCTGTAGGTCTGACTGCTCATGAAAGCGCTCGGAAAAGGGGCATGGCGCTAAGCTAATCGGTGGTTTACGTTTACGTCAAGCGGGATGGTTTTGGGGTGTCTGTACAGGCCTCTTCGCGAGCAGGCTCGCTCCCACATTCGACCGCGTTCCTTCAGATGAAATGCAATTCATTGTGGGAGCGAGCCTGCTCGCGAAGAACGATAACGCGGTAAAAAAGCCCTACACCTTCTCCAGCTTCTTCTCCTGCGCCGTCACCTGTTGGCACAACTCGATCATCTGCTCGCGCATCCAGCGGTTGGCCGGGTCTTGGTCGGTGCTTTCGTGCCAGTACAAATGCGTTTCCACCGAGGGCACATCATTCACCGGCAAATTGAACGATTGCAGATCATGGCGGCGGGCGAAGCGTTCCGGCACGGTCATGACCATGTCGGTCTGCTGCATCACTTGCGAGGCCATCAGATAGTGCTGCGAGCGCAGGGCGATCTTGCGCTGGATGCCCATTTTGCCCAGCGCCAGATCGACATAGCCCAGACCACTGCGGCGGCTGGAAATATGGATGTGAGTCAGCGACAAATAGTCATCGAGACTGAGTTTTTCCTTGCTCGCCATTGGATGGCCCTTGCGCATGGCGCAGACGTAACGGTCGTCCATCAGCTTGACGTGGCGTACCTGCGGGTCGGTGTTGAGCGGCGCATCCACGGCGAAATCCAGACGCCCGGCGGCCAGTTCCTTGGTGGTTTCCCGGCGCTTGGACAGAAAGCTTTCGATGATCACCGTCGGCGCCAGGCGGCGCAGACGCTGGAACAAGGGCGGCAGAATGATTGCCTCCGTCAAATCGGTCATGCTGATGCGGTAAGTCTTGGCCGCCTGCGCCGGGTTGAAGATGCGGCTTTCCTGCACCGACACGCGCAGCAGCGACAGGGCGTTGCGCACCGGGCCGATGATGTTCTGCGCCATCGGCGTGGGCACCATGCCCTGAGCGGTACGCACGAAGAGCGGGTCGTTGAAGGTTTCGCGCAACCGCGCCAGGGCATTGGACACCGCCGGCTGGGTGATGCCGACAATCTGCCCGGCGCGGGTCAGGTTGGCTTCCGTGTAGATCGCGTCGAAGACGATGAAAAGGTTCAGGTCGACCTTGCTCAGATTCATAACGCGGCTTCTCTTGTTATTAAGTGCAAGTGTTTTGGGGCTGACGATCAGCGGATCATATATTGGTGATGAATGTTTATACACGCCGAGAATAGGCTAGGTAAATGATCAGCGCTGTTCTAGCATCGATTGCATGACTTGAACAACCTCTGCCCGAGAAGGTAACTACCCATGGATTTCGCTTATTCGCCCAAGGTTCAGGAACTGCGTGAGCGCGTGACTGCGTTCATGGACACTTACGTTTACCCGGCCGAAGCGGTGTTCGAACGCCAGGTCGCCGAGGGCGATCGCTGGCAGCCGACCGCAATCATGGAAGAGCTCAAGGCCAAGGCCAAGGCTGAGGGTCTGTGGAATTTGTTTCTGCCTGAGTCCGAGCTGGGCGCCGGCCTGAGCAATCTTGAATACGCGCCGTTGGCGGAAATTATGGGCCGTTCCCTGCTGGGGCCGGAGCCGTTCAACTGCTCGGCGCCGGACACCGGCAACATGGAAGTATTGGTGCGCTACGCCAACGAAGAGCAGAAACAGCGCTGGCTCGAGCCGCTGCTGCGCGGCGAGATCCGTTCGGCGTTCGCCATGACCGAGCCCGACGTGGCATCTTCCGACGCGACCAACATGGCCGCTCGGGCCGTGCGCGATGGCGATCAGTGGGTGATCAACGGTAAGAAATGGTGGACTTCCGGCGCCTGCGATCCGCGCTGCAAGATCCTGATTTTCATGGGCCTGAGCAACCCCGACGCGCCGCGTCACGCCCAGCACTCGATGATTCTCGTGCCGGTCGACACCCCCGGGGTGAAAATCGTCCGTCCGCTGCCGGTGTTCGGCTACGACGACGCACCGCACGGTCACGCCGAAGTGCTGTTCGACAACGTTCGCGTGCCGTACGAAAACGTCCTGCTCGGTGAAGGACGCGGCTTCGAAATCGCCCAGGGTCGCCTTGGCCCAGGCCGCATTCACCACTGCATGCGTTCGATCGGCATGGCCGAGCGTGCGCTGGAACTGATGTGCAAACGTTCGGTGAGCCGCACCGCGTTCGGCAAACCGCTGGCGCGTCTGGGTGGCAACATCGACAAGATCGCCGACTCGCGGATGGAGATCGACATGGCGCGTCTGCTGACGTTGAAAGCGGCGTACATGATGGACACCGTCGGCAACAAAGTGGCGAAAAGCGAGATTGCGCAGATCAAAGTCGTCGCACCGAACGTGGCCCTGCGGGTGATCGACCGCGCTATCCAGATGCACGGTGGGGCAGGGGTGTCGAACGATTTCCCGCTGGCTTATATGTATGCGATGCAACGCACCCTGCGTCTGGCCGACGGCCCGGACGAAGTGCACCGCGCGGCGATTGGCAAGTTCGAGATCGGCAAGTATGTGCCGAAGGAGATGATGCGTAGCGGCCAGTAATACCGCGTCGCCTCATTCGCGAGCAGGCTCGCTCCCACAAGATTTGTGCACGCCACAGATCCAATGTGGGAGCGAGCCTGCTCGCGAAAGGGCCTGTACACTCAGCACATCGACATCAGGATCAATACACCCAAACCTCAACCCGCCGGTTCTTGATCCGCCCTTCATCCGCGCTGTTGGTCGCCACCGGCATCAGTGCGCCGAAGCCACGGACTTCGCGCATGACCACACCGTTTTTGACCAGCTCGCGCCGCACCGCCATCGCTCGCAGCTTCGACAGCAGATCGGCCCGCGCCGGGTCATCCTTCAAATCACCAAACCCCACCAGCGTCACCGCCCGTTCGGTCTTGCCATGGCGCTTTATATAGTCGAGCACCCGCGCCAGATCCTGCCGCGCCTTGTTGTCCAGACTGGCGCTGCCCTCGGCAAAACGGAAATTCACTGTCAGACGCTGGGCATGCCGGCTGAGGGATTGGTAACCCTCGGGCATCAGCGCATTCGGCGCCACGCTCATGGCTTGTACGGTCTGGCTGACAAAACCGCTGGCCGCGACGATCGCCTGACCCTCTGGGCTCTGGGCAAAGCTGGCCAACGCCTGCGCCCACGGATTGCGGCTGTCCGGCGGCAGATAAAAGAACAAGCGCCGCGACAGCGGATAGTCTTCGGTGGCGATCAGACTGTTCAGCGGCAGCATCGCTTGCGAGGCGCCATCGGCAATCGCTACGGCTTTGGCTTGACGCACATAGGGCAAGCCGATGAAGCCGATACCTTGCGGATCGGCGCTGACGGCGTCGGACAATTGCTCGCTGGATTCGAAACGTTTCGCCGCGCTGCTCAGACTTTTCCCACGCCGGCTCAGGACCAGTTCCTTGAAGGTGTCGTATGTTCCCGACTGATCATCCCGCGCATATAAATGAATGGCGCCGCCACGGCCACCGAGTTCTTCCCAGGTTTTCACTTCGCCGGCAAAAATCCGCGCCAGTTGCTCGGTGTTCAACTGCTCAAGCGGGTTGGCCGGGTTGAGGATGATCGCCAGGCCGTCGATGGCAATGACTTGCTCGGCCGCCGGACTTTTCAGATCGCCGAGGGTTTGCAGGGCAAGCAGTTCGCTGTCCTTGATCTCACGGGAAGAGGCGGCCAGATCGGCGCTGGCGTTTTTCAACGCAGCGAAACCGGTGCTGGAACCGTGAGCGGCAACTTCGATGATCACGCGTTGCCCTTGTGCGGTCTGGCCGACGATGCGTTGTTCGTTGGCGGTGTCCGGGGTTTCGCGGTGGATTTTCAGCAGGCCTTGTTGCTGCAAAAGACCTTCGACCAGCGCCGGACCCAGATCGGCACCGATGGTGTTGGAACCCTGAATGCGTAAAGCCGGGCCGTTTTCGGGGATCGGCAGGGCGGCGGCGTAGATCGACAGCCAGCCACTCAACAGGAAAACGCAGAGAACACGCAGGGTCATGCCGGCACCGAATCAAGCCAAGGGGATTGCCGGGGAGATTAAGTCAGGCGCGTGACCGAAATATGACAGGGGATTACCTGTGGGAGCGAGCCTGCTCGCGAAGGCGGCGTGTCAGTCGAAAAATTTGTCGCTGATCCACCGCATTCGCGAGCAGGCTCGCTCCCACAATGAAAATTCCCTCAGTCTGGATCAGGCCAGCTCAAGCCAGATCGGCGCATGGTCCGATGGCTTTTCCATGCCGCGCAGTTCGTAGTCCACGCCGGCATCCTTGACCCGTGGCAGCAGGCCATGGGAAGCCAGAATTACATCGATGCGCAGGCCGCGTTTGGGCTCATCTTCAAAGCCACTGGCTGCGGTAGTCGAACCAGCTGAACATGTCGCTCACGTCGGGATTGAGGTGACGGTAGCTGTCGGTCAGGCCCCAGTTTTTCAGGCGCGCCATCCACTCGCGTTCTTCCGGCAGGAAGCTGCATTTGCCGGTTTTCAGCCAGCGCTTCATGTTGTCCGGGCCGATGCCGATGTCGCAGTCTTCCGGGGAAATGTTCACATCGCCCATCACCACCAGTGGCTGTTCGTTGTGGAACTGGCTTTCCAGCAGCGCTTGCAGATCGCTGTAGAAACGCTCCTTGGCGGGGAATTTGGTTGGATGGTCACGGCTTTCACCTTGTGGGAAATAGCCGTTCATGATCGTCACCGGCACGCCATTGGCATCAGCGAAAGTGCCCCAGATAAAGCGCCGTTGCGCGTCTTCTTCATCGGTGGCAAAGCCTTTGTGGATGGCGATCGGCTCGTTGCGCGAGAGCAGGGCGACACCGTAATGACCCTTCTGGCCATGGAAATGCACGTGATAGCCGAGGGCGCGGATGTCATCGTGGGGGAACTGGTCGTCGTGGACCTTGGTTTCCTGCAGGCCGATCACGTCGGGCTGATGTTTTTCGATCAGCGCTGCCAGCTGATGCGGACGGGCACGCAGTCCGTTGATGTTGAAGGAAACAATCTTCATGGTCGGCAGTCCTGGCAAAAGGGCGATGCTAGCTGACATGGGGGAGATGGGCCAGTGTGGGAGAAATCAATTTCACCTGTGGGATTTGTGATGCCCTATGCAGCGCCTCTGTGGGAGCGAGCCTGCTCGCGAAGAGGCCGGCGAGATCGATGAAGATCCCGACTTGGTCTATACCTGTCAGGGGAACCACCACATCCGCCCAAGGTTCGTACCAACAAGCGCGCCAGCCTCCGAGCGCGCCCCCGGGGAGAATCACTGCAATGCCTGAAACCCAGACCGCCGTTGCCGACATCCACATGCTCGACCGCGGCTATTCGCGCGAAGCCCGCTCGTTGCTGTATCAGGCCTATCGCCACGAGCCGACCTTCGGCTACCTGTTCGAAGCCGAACGTCCCGGCTATGAACAACGGGTGCGCGCCACGGTGCGCGAGCTGGTCAAACAGCATTTTCTCCAGGACCTGCCGGCAATCGGCCTGTTGGTCAACGATCGCTTGATCGGCATCGCCCTGATCGCACCGCCGCAACGGCGCCTGGGCGTTACCGAAAGCTGGGCATGGCGCCTGCGCATGGTGCTCAGCACCGGTTTTCGCTGCACCCGGCGTTATCTGGAATACCACGATGCCGTTGCTGCATGCGTGCCGGGTGATTCGGTGCACATGCTGCCGTTGCTCGGCGTTCACCCGCAGTTTCAGGGCAAGCATTACGGCGAACAATTGCTCACTGCCGTGCACAACTGGTGCGCCGTCGATGAAACATCGCAAGGCGTGGTGCTCGACACCGGCAACCCGCGCTACCTGGAATTCTATAAAAGGCAGGGTTATCAGGAGATCGGCGAGGTTGCCGTCGGGCCGGTGCGCGAACACGTATTTTTCCACGCCAATCCGCAGGTGTTACAAACAGCAACGGGATAATGATCGAACTTCTTCACAAATTACCTGTTCTATCAGGCTCCCGAGCCCGTGATAGCATCCGCGCCTATGAAGTTTCCACGAAGATTTACCAGCGGCGTGCTGATGCTGTTATCCAGCTGCGCGGCGCTGGCGCAAAGTGAATTGGATGTACGGATCAAGCCGTCCAACGATGAACTCAAGGCCAATATAGAAGGCTATATCGGCAGCCTCGGCGATCGCGACGAAGAAGCCTTGCTGCGTTTCAGTCGCGGCGCCGAAGAGCAGGCGCGCAAAGCGGCTCAGGCGCTGGGCTACTACCAGCCGCAGATCGACAGTGACGTCAAGGGCGGGGAAAAACCGCGTCTGGTGCTGAACATCGATCCCGGCGAACCGATTCGCCTGCGCAACGTCACCGTGCGTGTCGATGGCCCGGCGGCATCGCTGAAATCCTTTCGCGTACCGAAAAGCGACCTGCTCAAGTCCGGCGCCGTGCTCAACCATGGCCGTTACGAAGACGCCAAACGGGTGATCCAGAACCAGGCCTCGCGCTTCGGTTACTTCAGCGGTCATTTCACCAGCCAGAAACTCATGGTCGACCCGCGCGCAGGTGTCGCCGACATCGAATTGATCTACGACAGCGGCCCGCGCTATGCGCTGGGCAAAGTCAGTTTCGAGGGCCACACGCCGTTCGACGAAGACCTGCTGCAACGCATGGTGCCGTTCAAGGCAGGCGAGCCTTACGATTCGGAACTGATCGCCGAACTCAATCGCGATCTGCAATCGAGCGGCTATTTCGAAGGCGTGCGCGTCGACGCGGCACCGACGGCAGCGCAGAACGATGTGATTCCGGTCGCCGTCAAACTCGACACGCGCAAGCCGCGCACCATGGGTCTGGGCCTCGGTTATTCGACCGACGTCGGCCCACGGATCAAGGCCAACTGGACGCGTCACTGGGTCAACCCGCAGGGCGACAGCTATGGCTGGGAGGCCGAGCTCTCGGCGCCCCGGCAGAACGTCGGGCTGTTCTACGACATCCCGCTCGACCCGCCATTGACCGACAAACTGCGCTGGGCCGGCGGCTATCAGTTCGAAGACATCGAAGGCTCCGACACCCTCAGCAAACTGCTGACTTTCGGCCCGGAATGGCACAGCAAGTTGCCCAGCGGCTGGCAGCGGGTGATCTCGCTGAAATGGCAACGTGAAGAATACGAACTCGGCGACGACTCCGGCCTGAGCACGTTGCTCATGCCCGGCATCAGTTATTCCTATCTGAAAAGCGACAACCGCATCGACCCGCGTAACGGCTATCGCCTGAGCTTCGAAAGCAAAGTGGCCAAGGAAGGCCTCGGTTCGGACAACAACCTTCTATACGGCACCGCGCTGGTCAAGGGCCTGACCACGGTGTTCGACAAGCACCGCTTGCTCGGTCGCATGCAGGTCGGCGGCAGCGCCACCAACGGCTACAACTCGATTCCGCCGTCGCTGCGCTTCTTTGCCGGTGGCGATCAGAGCGTGCGCGGTTACGACTATCAGAGCCTGTCGCCGAAAAACTCTGACGGCGACCGCATCGGTGGCCGTTACATGATTGCCGGCAGCGTCGAGTATCAGTATTCGATCGCCGAGAAATGGCGGGTCGCGACCTTCGTCGACCAAGGCAACTCTTTCAACAAACTCGAACTGCCCGACCTCAAGACCGGGGTCGGTGTAGGTGTGCGCTGGGTCTCGCCGGTCGGGCCGATCCGCCTTGACCTGGCCCATGCGCTGGACGACGACGGCGGCATCCGGCTGCACTTTTCCATGGGGCCTGAGCTGTGAAGCGTGGTGTGAAAATAACGGCGCTGACTTTGTTGGCGCTGGTCTTGTTGATCGTCTTGAGCCTGGCCGCACTGCTTGGCACGCAGGCCGGCAGTCGTTGGGCGCTGGGCCTTGTGCCCGGCTTGACCGTGGAGAATTTCCACGGTCGCCTCGCTGGGCAGTGGAGTGCCGATCACCTGGTGTGGCAGCAGGACACAAGCCGCGTCGAGCTGAACAAGGCAATCTTCGCCTGGTCGCCGCTGTGCCTGACGCGCATGACCTTGTGCATTGATCAGCTCAAGGCCGATCAGGTGATCCTGCAATTCCCGCCGAGCGAAGAAACCACCGAGAGCGGCCCGATCAAACTGTCGGACCTGCAATTGCCGTTGGCCATCGAATTGGGCGACGTCGAGGTGGGCAGCCTGTTGTTCAACGGCAGCGAACAGCTCAAGGGCTTGCAACTGGCGGCGCACTGGACTGCTCAGGGCCTGCAGATCGACAGCGTGAAATTGCAGCGCGACGAGCTCAGCCTGAACCTGTCCGGCCTGCTGCAACCGAGCGGCAACTGGCCGCTGACGATTCAGGGCGATTTGACTTTGCCGTCTCCCGGCAGCGAGCCGTGGACGCTGGCGCTGAAAGTCGACGGCGACCTGCTGAAAACCCTCAACCTGCACGCCGACAGCCGTGGCTACCTCGACGGCCAGTTGAACGGCGAGCTGCAAGCGCTGGCGGAAAACCTGCCGGCCAGGGTGCGCATCACCAGCGACGCGTTCAAGCCGAGCGCCGATCTGCCGGACACCCTGCAATTCAATCAGCTTGTGCTCACGGGCGAAGGCGACCTGAAAAACGGTTATCAACTGCTCGGCAACGCATCGTTGCCCGCCGAGAAATCACCGGTGGCGCTGCTGCTCAAGGGCAAGGTTGACGCCAACGGCGCGCAGATCGCCGGCCTCGACCTCAACGCCAACGACACGCAAAGCCTCAAGCTCACCGGCAATGTCGACTGGAGCAAGGGTCTCAGCGCCCAGGCCAATATCAACTGGCAAGACTTCCCGTGGCACCGGCTCTATCCGGAGATCGACGAGCCACAAGTCGCATTGCGTACTTTCACTGGCGAAGTGTCCTACACCGACGGTCAGTACCTCGGCAACTTCGACGCTGCGTTGGATGGCCCGGCCGGGGCGTTCACCTTGAGCAGTCCGTTCAGTGGCAGTCTGGAACAGATCGCCTTGCCGCAACTGGTCATGCAGGCCGGGCAGGGCAAGGCCGAAGGACACGTGAATGTGCGCTTCGCCGATGGCATCGCCTGGGATACTGCGCTGGATCTGTCGGCGCTCAACCCGGCGTACTGGGTCGCCGAACTGCCGGGTACTCTGGCCGGGCCGTTGAAGAGTAAGGGCGAAATGAAGAATGATCAGCTCAGCCTCAGCGCCGACCTCGACCTCAAAGGCAAATTGCGCGGCCAACCGGCGATTCTGCAGGCCAAGGCTGACGGCGCGGGTGAGCGCTGGAACCTCAATGCCCTGCAGATCCGCCTCGGCGACAACAGCATCAACGGCAAGGGCAGCCTGCAGGACAAACTCGGCGGACAGATCGACATCAAGCTGCCGCGTCTGGCCCAGTTGTGGCCGCAATTGCGCGGGCAGATCAACGGCCAGATCAACGTCGCCGGTACGCTGAAGGCGCCACAGGGCAAGCTTGATCTGCAAGGTTCGCAACTGGCCTTCCAGGACAATCGCCTGCAAAGCCTCAACCTCGACGCCACGCTCGACAGCGCGCAACGAGCGAAGATCAATCTCAAAGGCAGCGGCATTCAGACCGGCGACACCTCGCTGGGCACCCTGACCGCCAGTGCTCAGGGCGATATCAAAAGCCAGAAACTCAACCTCGACCTGATCGGACCGAAGCTGAAACTGGCGCTGGGTCTGGACGGCAATCTCGACAAGGGCAACTGGCGCGGACGCTTGGCCAGTGGCGACATTCAGGCCGGTGGCCAGGACTGGAAGCTGCAAAGCCCGGCCAGACTGGAGCGCCTGGCGGACGGCCAGATCAATTTCGGCGCGCATTGCTGGCTGTCCGGCAATGCCAGCCTGTGTGGCGAAGATCAGCGCCTGATGCCCGAGCCTAAGCTGCGTTATCACCTCAAGCAATTCCCGATCGAAAGCCTTGCGCAATGGTTGCCCAAGGACTTCGCCTGGCAGGGCCGGCTCAACGCCGATCTGCAACTGGACCTTCCGGCCAGCGGCCCGAACGGCGTGGTCAGTGTCGACGCCAGCGGCGGCACCCTGCGCGTGCGCGACAAGGATCGCTGGCTGGATTTCCCCTACCAGACCCTCAAACTCAGCAGCAAGCTCACGCCCAAGCGCGTCGACACCGAGCTCAATTTTGTCGGCGGCAAACTCGGCGAATTGATGGTCCAGGCGCAGCTCAATCCGCTGCCGAAGAACAAACCGCTGAGCGGCTCGTTCCGCCTCTCTGGCCTCGACCTGTCGGTGGCGCGGCCGTTTGTACCGATGGTCGAGAAACTCACCGGCCGCCTCAACGGCAGTGGCACGATCTCCGGTGGTTTGCTCGCGCCGCTGGTCAACGGCACTGTGCAGCTCAGCGATGGCGAAGTGTCCGGCGCCGAACTGCCGATGGAGCTGCAGAACCTGCAACTGACTGCGGCGATTGCCGGTGAATCGGTACGCCTGGACGGCGGCTGGCAAAGCGGCAAGACCGGTCAGGGCAGCCTCAACGGCAACGTCGCCTGGGGGCAGGCGCTGGTGGTCGATCTGGCGCTCAAGGGCACGCAATTGCCGGTCAGCGTCGAGCCCTACGCCAAACTGGAAATGGCCCCGGATCTGAAGATTTCCATGGCCGGCGATGAGCTGAAAGTTGCTGGCAAGGTGCTGGTGCCGAAAGGCGAAATCACCGTGCGCGAGCTGCCGCCATCGACGGTAAAAGTCTCCGACGACACGATCATCGTTGGTGCGCAGACCGAAGAGGGCAAACCACCGATCGCGATGAAAATGGACATCGACGTGATCGTCGGCCAGGACAAGCTGAGCTTTGCCGGTTTCGGCCTGACCGCCAATCTGCAAGGTCAGGTGCACATCGGCGACAACATGGACACCCGTGGCGAGCTCTGGCTCAACGACGGCCGCTATCGCGCCTATGGCCAGCGCCTGACCGTGCGTCGCGCGCGTCTGTTGTTCGCCGGTCCCATCGACCAGCCATATCTGGACATCGAAGCGATCCGCCAGACCGACGACGTCATCGCCGGTATTCGCCTGAGCGGCAGCGCCGAACAGCCGACCACGCAGATCTTCTCCGAACCGGCGATGAGTCAGGAACAGGCGCTGTCGTACCTGGTGCTGGGCCGCCCGCTGAGCACCAATGGCGAAGACAACAACATGCTCGCGCAAGCCGCGCTGGGCCTGGGCCTGATGGGCAGCGCCGGGGTCACCAGTGGTCTGGCCAAGGATCTGGGCATCGAGGATTTCCAGCTCGACACCCAGGGCAGCGGCAACGACACCAGCGTCGTCGCCAGCGGCAACATCTCCGAAAAACTCAGCCTGCGCTACGGCGTCGGCGTCTTCGAACCGGCCAGCACCATCGCCTTGCGCTACAAACTGAGCAAGAAGGTCTACGTCGAAGCGGCGAGCGGCGTGGCGAGTTCGCTGGATATTTTCTACAAGCGGGATTTCTAGAGCGCGTTCTCTCCAATGATCGTTCCCACGCTCTGCGTGGGAATGCCTCAAGGGACGCTCTGCGTCCCGGCTCTCAAAAAAAACGGACGCAGAGCGTCCCCGGCTGCATTCCCACGCGGAGCGTGGGAACGATCCCGCGTGGCCGGTCAGTGATTAATTACAAAGCCCCCTAACTATTGCGTTGACATTCGCTGCCTAAGCAGTAACATCTCGACATACATTCACTGCCTAGGCAGTTATCAGGTCGACCCATGAAGCATTTCACTCCGGAAGAATTCAAACATTGCCACCTCGGCCTGTTGCTCGGTCGTGCCGCGTTGCTCAAGGACCGGATCATCGATACCCACATGGAACCCCACGGCATCACCGCCGCGCAGTTCAAGGTGTTGATCATCATGGCCCAGTTCGGCGTCGACACCCCGGCCGAGCTGTGCCGCCATCTGTCGCTGGACAGCGGGTCGATGACGCGCATGCTCGATCGCCTCGAGCAGAAGGCTTTTCTGCTTCGCCAGCGCAGCGAAGGCGACCGGCGTCAGGTGCAGTTGAAACTGACCGAGCAGGGCCAGCAACTGGCTGATCGCCTGCCGCACATCGGTGCCGATGCGATGAATGAACTGGCCGGCGCGATCTCCCGCGAAGAGCTGAAAACCCTGGAATACATCCTCAAGAAAATCCTGCTGGCCGCCGGTGACCCGATCACCATCCAGCGTCTAGGTGATCACAATGAGCGCTAACACTTTGCGCAGCAGTCTGACGCTGCTGTTGTCGGCGATGATCCTCGCCGGTTGCGCCAATTACAGCGGCCTCGACACCGAAGGCCAGCGCCTCGACGCGAAGAGCCTGAAGACATCGCAGTCTCTCGACGGCGTCACCCTGTCGCCAGCGGCGTGGCCGAAAAGCGATTGGTGGAGCAGCCTCGGCGATCCGCAACTCGACGGCCTGATCCGCGAAGCCCTGCACGACAGCCCGGACATGCAGATCGCCGCAGCCCGCGCCCATCAGGCCAGTGCCGCCGCCTATGCCGCCGATGCCGAACGTTATCCGACCCTCGACGCCAGCGCCGGCATCAGCCGTTCGCGGCTGGCTCGTGACCAGGATCCGCGCGGGCAGGGCGGGGCTTACGCGACGGTGCGCAATGTCAGCGCCGGCTTCAATTACAACTTCGATTTGTGGGGCGGCCAGCGCGATGCCTGGGAAGCCGCACTCGGCGAGGCGCGCGCTGCTGAAGTCGACCGTCAGGCGGCGCAGTTGACACTTGCCGCTGACGTCGCCCGTGCGTACAGCGATCTCGGTCAGGCGCACATCGTTTACGACCTTGCCAGCGAAGACCTCAAGCGCACCCGGCAAATGCTCGACCTCAGTCAGCGCCGCTTGAGTTCGGGGATCGACAGCCAGTACCAGTTCCAGCAAACCCAGAGTCTGGAAGCCAGTTCTCAGGCCAGCCTGATCGACGCGGAAAAACGCCTGAACAGCGCGAAGATTGCCTTGGCGGTATTGCTCGGCAAAGGCCCGGATCGTGGCAACGAAATCGCTCGACCGAAAGTTCTGCAAGCCAGCGCCGTGGCGGTGCCGTCGGTGTTGCCGGCGGAACTGCTCGGCCGCCGCCCGGATCTGGTCGCGGCGCGCTGGCGGGTCGAGGCGGCGAGCAAAGGCATCGATGCGGCGAAAACCCGCTTCTATCCCAACCTCAACCTGTCGGCCTCGGCCGGCGCCGAGTCGTTGCTGGGTGATGCGATGTTCGGTTCGGCCAGCCGTTTCTTCAACATCGCGCCGACCGTATCGCTGCCGATTTTCGATGGCGGCCGCCTGCGCGCCAACCTTGATGCCCGCGACGCCGATTACGATCTGGCGGTGGCGCAGTACAACAAGAGTCTGGTCAAAGCCCTGGGCGATGTCGGCGATACGATCAATCAGTTACGCGATATCGGCCGGCAGATCGGCGCGCAGCAACATGCCACCGACATCGCTCAGGATTCTTACAACACCGTCGTCCAGCGTTACGGTTCCGGCATCGGCAACTACCTGGACGTGCTCAGCATCGAGCAGCAATTGCTCCAGGCCCAGCGTCAGCTGGCGACCCTCAATGCCGAGCAGATCGACCTGTCGATTCAACTGATGCAAGCGCTGGGCGGCGGCTTTCAAGGTGAAAACCTGAACGCAGCCAACGCCAGCCCCGCCTCGTCGCACCATTAATTCAAGGTATTTGTCATGGCCACTGCCGAAAACACCCAAGCTCAAGACAACACCCCGGACACCGGCAACCCGCGCAAACGCAAGGTGATGCTGCTGGCCCTCGCCGTGGTCGTCCTGCTCGCCATTGCCGGCGTCTGGGCCTATCACGAGTTCATCGGGCGCTTTAACGAAAGCACCGACGATGCCTACGTCAATGGCAACGTCGTGGAAATCACACCGCTGGTCACCGGCACCGTGGTCAGCATCGGCGCTGACGACGGTGATCTGGTCCAGGAAGGCCAGGTGCTGGTCAACTTCGACCCCAACGATGCCGAAGTCGGCCTGCAAAGTGCCAAGGCCAAACTGGCCCGCACCGTGCGTCAGGTGCGCGGTTTGTACAGCAACGTCGACGGCATGAAAGCCCAGGTCAACGCGCAGCAGGCCGAAGTGCAGAAAGCCCAGGACAACTACAACCGCCGCAAAAATCTCGCCCAAGGCGGGGCGATTTCCCAGGAAGAACTGTCCCACGCCCGCGACGACCTGACCTCGGCGCAGAACGCACTGGCCAACGCCAAACAGCAACTGAAAACCACTAGCGCACTGGTCGACGACACCGTGGTCTCGTCGCATCCAGACGTGATGTCGGCGGCTGCCGATCTGCGTCAGGCCTATCTGACCAATGCGCGCAGCACCTTGATCGCGCCGGTCACCGGTTACGTCGCCAAGCGCACCGTGCAACTCGGTCAGCGCGTGCAGCCGGGCACCGCGTTGATGGCGGTGATTCCGCTGGATCAGCTGTGGATCGATGCCAACTTCAAGGAAACCCAACTGCGCGACATGCGCATCGGCCAGCCTGTCGATATCGAGGCCGATATTTATGGCAGCGACGTGAAATACAGCGGCACCGTCGACAGCCTCGGTGCCGGTACGGGTAGCGCGTTTGCTCTGCTGCCGGCACAGAACGCCACCGGTAACTGGATCAAGATTGTTCAGCGTGTGCCGGTGCGTATCCACATCAACGCCGAAGAGCTGGCCAAGCACCCGCTGCGTGTCGGTCTGTCGACCAATGTCGAGGTCAATCTGCACGACCAGAGCGGCCCGGTGCTGGCCCAGCAACCGCCGCAAAAGGCCTCGTTCAGCACCAATGTGTATGACCGCCAACTGGCCGAAGCGGACGCGATGATTGCCCAGTTGATTCACGACAACAGCGCAGCAGCAGGCAAGACCGCACAGCGCTGAGAGCACACCGGATCAGAAGCAGGCTCTGTGGTGAGCGGTTATCTGTGGTGAGGGGATTTATCTGTGGCGAGGGGATTTATCCCCGCCGGACTGCGCAGCAGGCCCGTTTTTCCTGAGCCAAAAGAGGGGCCGCTTCGCGACCCAGCGGGGATAAATCCCCTCGCCACAAGGGCCTGTTACCACAGGGCCGGCTGTGTTCATCAGACCGCAGCGACCATCAGGTTTCATAGGATTCACAATGAGCAATAACGCTTCTTTCACGCCGCCCAGCCTGTTGCTCAGCACCATCGGCCTGTCGCTGGCGACGTTCATGCAAGTGCTCGACACGACCATCGCCAACGTGGCGCTGCCGACGATTTCCGGCAACCTCGGGGTGAGTTCGGAGCAGGGCACCTGGGTCATCACTTCGTTCGCCGTGAGCAACGCGATTGCGCTGCCGCTGACCGGTTGGCTCAGCCGCCGCTTCGGCGAGGTGAAGCTGTTTCTGTGGGCGACGATGCTGTTTGTGCTGGCGTCGTTTCTCTGCGGTATCTCCACTTCGATGCCTGAGCTGATCGGCTTTCGTGTGCTGCAAGGCCTGGTGGCCGGGCCGCTGTACCCGATGACGCAGACCCTGTTGATCGCGGTGTATCCGCCGGCGAAACGCGGGATGGCCCTGGCATTGCTGGCGATGGTCACGGTGGTCGCGCCGATTGCCGGGCCGATTCTCGGCGGCTGGATCACCGACAGTTACAGCTGGCCGTGGATCTTCTTTATCAACGTGCCGATCGGCATCTTTGCGGTGATGGTGGTGCGTTCGCAACTGGCGAAACGGCCGGTGGTGACCAGTCGCCAGCCGATGGATTACGTCGGCCTGATCACCCTGATCATTGGCGTCGGCGCGTTGCAGGTGATCCTCGACAAGGGCAATGATCTGGACTGGTTCGAATCGAACTTCATCATCATCGGCGCGGCGATTTCCGTGGTCGCCCTGGCGGTGTTCGTGATCTGGGAAATGACCGACCGCCATCCGGTGGTCAACCTGCGCCTGTTCGCCTATCGCAACTTCCGCATCGGCACGCTGGTGCTGGTCTTGGGTTACGCCGGGTTCTTCGGCATCAACCTGATCCTGCCGCAGTGGCTGCAAACGCAAATGGGCTACACCGCGACCTGGGCGGGACTTGCCGTGGCGCCGATCGGGATTCTGCCGGTGTTGCTGTCGCCATTCGTCGGCAAGTACGCGCACAAGTTCGACCTGCGTCTGCTCGCCGGGATTGCGTTTCTGGCGATTGGCCTGAGCTGCTTCATGCGTGCCGAGTTCACCAACGAGGTCGACTTCCAGCACATCGCGCTGGTGCAGTTGTTCATGGGTATCGGTGTGGCGCTGTTCTTCATGCCGACCCTGAGTATTCTGATGTCGGACTTGCCGCCAAGCCAGATCGCTGATGGCGCAGGCCTGGCGACTTTCCTGCGGACACTGGGCGGCAGCTTTGCGGCGTCGTTGACCACCTGGATCTGGATTCGCCGGGCCGATCAGCATCATGCGTATATGAGCGAAAGCATCAGCACGTTTGAGCCGGCAACGCGCGAGACCTTGAATCAGTTGGGTGGGGCGAGTCAGTCGGCGTATGCGCAGATGGACCAGATCCTCACGAGCCAGGCGTACATGCTTTCGACCGTGGATTACTTCACGTTGCTGGGCTGGGGGTTCATGGGGCTGATTTTGATTGTATGGCTGGCGAAACCGCCGTTTGCCGCCAAGGCCGGGCCGGCAGCTTCGGGGCACTAGAATCAAGAGCCCCTCACCCTAACCCTCTCCCGGAGGGAGAGGGGACTGACCGCGGTGCATGTTCGAGGTACATCGACTTGCGATACCGAGTCGAACTCAGGTTTTGAACTGCATGCGATCAGCTCCCTTTCCCCCTCGCCCCCCTGGGGGAGAGGGCTGGGGTGAGGGGGTAAAGCTCTTCAGCCGTGCGGCAATGCCAGCGGCGGGGCGAAATCGAACGGCGCCAAGGCATACCCGCTCTCATCCACCTGCAACGCCCAACCCTGACGATCCCAATCTCCCAGCACAATCCGCTTCGCCGCTTGTTCACCAAGCTGCAGCTTGTGAATTGCCGGGCGGTGGGTGTGGCCGTGGATCAGAGTCTTCACGCCGAATGCCTGCATCACTCGCGGAATCTCTTCCGGGGTGACATCGACAATGTCATTGGCTTTCATCCGCGTCTGTGCACGGCTTTCGCTGCGTAGCTTGCGCGCCAGTTTGTGGCGGCTGCTCAGCGGCAGATGACGGAGAATGAACAGGGTGATCGGGTTGCGCAGGTAGCGGCGCAGCTTCATGTAGCCAACGTCGCGGGTACACAGGCTGTCGCCGTGCATCAGCAGCACCGGCTCGCCGTAGAACTGCACGACACTCGGGTCCTTCAGCAAGGTGCAGCCGGCCTGTTTGCAGAAGGCCTTGCCGAGCATGAAGTCGCGATTGCCGTGCATCAGGAATATGGCCGTGCCGCTGTCGCTCAAATCGCGCAGGGCCTGGCAGATGGAGCGCTGAAAGGGCGTCATGGCGTCGTCGCCAATCCACGCCTCGAAGAAGTCGCCGAGGATGTACAACGCACTCGCCGAGCGGGCGCGTCCGGCGAGCAAATCCAGAAACGCCCGGGTAATGTCCGGGCGCTCCTCTTCCAGATGCAAGTCTGAAATCAGCAATATCACGCTTCGATGATCTCGGCTTTCTCGATGATCACGTCGTCTGCGGGTACGTCCTGGTGGCCGGACTTGGAAGTGGTCGACACGCCTTTGATCTTGTCGACAACGTCGGTGCCGGCGGTCACTTTACCGAATACCGCGTAGCCCCAGCCCTGAGTGGTCTTGCCGCTGTGGTTGAGGAAGGTGTTGTCGGCGACGTTGATGAAGAACTGCGCCGAAGCCGAATGCGGCTCCATGGTGCGGGCCATGGCGACGGTGTACTTTTCGTTGGAAAGACCGTTGTCCGCTTCGTTCTGGATGCTTGGGCGCTTGTCTTTCTTTTCTTTCATGCCAGGCTCGAAACCGCCGCCCTGGATCATGAAGTTACCGATGACGCGGTGGAATACGGTGTTGGTGTAGTGACCGGCGTTGACGTACTCGATGAAGTTGGCAACGGTGATCGGCGCCTTTTCAGCGTTCAGTTCGATGACGATGTCGCCATGGTTGGTGGTCAGTTTGACTTGAGTCATGGTCATTACTCTTCATAGGGAATTCGTGGTTCTGGGACCTTTAGCCCCACAACCGGTTCAGCCTGCTTCGGCCAAGGTGCGCAGTTTAGCGTGACAGGCGCGAATTTCGAGGCGGTTTTTCATTTCCCGGCGATTAAATGCGTGCCTTTATAAGAGCTGCTCTGTCAGGCCCTTGACAGCATCGGCTATGATAGCGGCTTTGTTTTGTCTGGCCCCTCTTTGCGGCCGCGCACCTGTACGTCAAGGATCCTATGAGCAAGCCCACTGTCGACCCTACCTCGAATGCCAAGTCCGGCCCTGCCGTGCCGGTCAACTTCCTGCGGCCGATCATCCAGGCAGACCTGGACTCGGGCAAGCACACCCAGATCGTGACTCGCTTTCCGCCGGAGCCCAACGGCTACCTGCACATCGGCCACGCCAAGTCGATCTGCGTCAACTTCGGCCTGGCCCAGGAGTTCGGTGGCGTCACGCACCTGCGTTTCGACGACACCAACCCGGCCAAGGAAGATCAGGAATACATCGACGCCATCGAAAGCGACGTCAAATGGCTGGGCTTCGAATGGTCCGGTGAAGTGCGCTACGCCTCGCAGTATTTCGACCAGTTGCACGACTGGGCCGTCGAGCTGATCAAGGCCGGCAAGGCCTACGTCGACGACCTGACCCCGGAACAGGCCAAGGAATACCGTGGCAGCCTGACCGAGCCGGGCAAGAACAGCCCGTTCCGTGACCGTTCGGTTGAGGAAAACCTCGACCTGTTCGCGCGCATGAAGGCCGGTGAATTCCCGGACGGCGCCCGCGTGCTGCGGGCGAAGATCGACATGGCCTCGCCGAACATGAACCTGCGCGACCCGATCATGTATCGCATCCGCCACGCGCATCACCACCAGACCGGCGACAAGTGGTGCATCTACCCGAACTACGACTTCACCCACGGTCAGTCGGACGCCATCGAAGGCATCACCCATTCGATCTGCACCCTCGAGTTCGAAAGCCATCGCCCGCTGTACGAATGGTTCCTGGAGAACCTGCCGGTGCCGGCGAACCCGCGCCAGTACGAGTTCAGCCGTCTGAACCTGAACTACACGATCACCAGCAAGCGCAAGCTCAAGCAACTGGTTGACGAGAAGCACGTCAATGGCTGGGACGATCCGCGCATGTCCACGCTGTCGGGCTTCCGTCGCCGTGGCTACACGCCGAAATCGATCCGCAACTTCTGCGAAATGATCGGCACCAACCGTTCCGACGGTGTGGTTGATTTCGGCATGCTCGAATTCAGCATCCGTGACGACCTCGACCACAGCGCCCCGCGCGCCATGTGCGTGCTGCGTCCGCTGAAAGTGGTCATCACCAACTACCCGGAAGGCCAGGTCGAAAACCTCGAACTGCCACGCCATCCGAAAGAAGACATGGGCGTGCGCGCGCTGCCGTTCGCCCGGGAAATCTACATCGACCGTGAAGACTTCATGGAAGAGCCGCCGAAGGGCTACAAGCGCCTGGAACCGGCCGGTGAAGTGCGTCTGCGTGGCAGCTACGTGATCCGCGCCGACGAAGCGATCAAGGACGCCGACGGCAACATCGTCGAACTGCGTTGCTCGTACGACCCGGATACCCTGGGCAAGAACCCGGAAGGGCGCAAGGTCAAAGGCGTGATCCACTGGGTACCGGCCGCCGCCAGCGTCGAGTGCGAAGTACGTCTGTACGATCGCCTGTTCCGTTCGCCGAACCCGGAGAAGGCCGAAGACAGCGCCAGCTTCCTCGACAACATCAACCCTGACTCGCTGCAAGTGCTGACCGGTTGTCGCGCCGAGCCATCGCTCGGCAACGCACAGCCGGAAGACCGTTTCCAGTTCGAGCGCGAAGGCTACTTCGTCGCGGATCTGAAGGACTCGAAACCCGGTCAGCCGGTATTCAACCGTACCGTGACCCTGCGTGATTCGTGGGGCCAGTGAGTGAGTCAAGGAACTAACGTGCTAACGATCTACAACACGCTCACCAAGAGCAAAGAAGTCTTCAAGCCGCTGGATGGCAACAAGGTGCGCATGTACGTCTGCGGGATGACCGTGTACGACTACTGCCACCTCGGCCACGGCCGCAGCATGGTTGCGTTCGACCTGGTGACGCGCTGGCTGCGCTTCAGCGGTTATGACCTGACCTACGTGCGCAACATCACCGACATCGACGACAAGATCATCAATCGCGCCCGCGAGAACGGTGAGTCGTTCGAAGCGCTGACCGAGCGCATGATCGCCGCGATGCACGAAGACGAAGCGCGCCTGAACATCCAGAAGCCGGACATGGAACCGCGCGCCACCGATCACATCGCTGGCATGCACGCGATGATCCAGACCCTGATCGACAAGGGCTACGCCTACGCACCGGGCAATGGCGACGTGTACTACCGCGTCGCCAAGTTCATGGGCTACGGCAAGCTGTCGCGCAAGAAGATCGAAGATTTGCGCATCGGTGCGCGCATCGAGGTCGACGAGTCGAAACAAGACCCGCTCGACTTCGTCCTGTGGAAAGCCGCCAAGCCGGGCGAGCCGAGCTGGGAATCGCCATGGGGCGCCGGGCGTCCGGGCTGGCACATCGAGTGCTCGGTGATGTCGACCTGCTGCCTCGGTGAGACTTTCGACATTCATGGCGGCGGCAGCGACCTGGAGTTCCCGCACCACGAAAACGAAATCGCCCAGAGCGAAGCGGCCACCGGCAAGACCTACGCCAACGCGTGGATGCATTGCGGCATGATCCGCATCAATGGCGAGAAGATGTCCAAGTCCTTGAACAACTTCTTCACCATCCGCGACGTGCTCGACAAGTACCACCCGGAAGTGGTGCGTTACCTGTTGGTCTCGAGCCACTACCGCAGCGCGATCAACTATTCGGAAGACAACCTCAAGGACGCCAAGGGCGCACTGGAGCGTTTCTACCATGCGCTGAAAGGCCTGCCGAGCGTGGCGCCGGCCGGTGGCGAGGCGTTCGTCGAGCGTTTCACCACGGTGATGAACGACGACTTCGGCACCCCTGAAGCGTGCGCTGTGCTGTTCGAGATGGTGCGCGAGATCAACCGTCTGCGCGAGAGCGATCTTGATGCAGCGGCGGGGCTGGCGGCACGTCTGAAGGAACTGGCGAGTGTGCTGGGCGTGTTGCAACTTGAGGCCGATGACTTCCTGCAGGCGGGCGCTGAAGGGCGTATCGATGCGGCTGAAGTCGATGTACTGATCGCGGCGCGTCTGGCGGCTCGGGCGGCGAAAGACTGGGCCGAGTCGGACCGGATTCGCGATCAGCTCACGGCGATGGGTGTCGTGCTGGAAGACGGCAAGGGTGGGACTACCTGGCGTCTGGCTGACTGAGGCCCAAAGCCCCTACCATGATCGTTCCCACGCTCTGCGTGGGAATGCCTCAACGGACGCTCCGCGTTCGGCTCTGTAGGGACGCGGAGCGTCCCGGGCTGCATTCCCACGCGGAGCGTGGGAACGATCGATCCCCTGTGGGAGCGAGCCTGCTCGCGAAGAGGCCCGTCCAGACAACTTGTCATTCAGCCTGCCGCAACCGCTTGTAAAGCGTATTCCGGCTAACCCCCAACCGCCGCGCCAGATGCGAAATATTTCCCCCGGCCGCCTTCAACTCGCGATTCAACGCCTCAACATCATTCAAATCCAGCCCCAGCGGCGCCGCTGTTTCCACCGGCTCCATCTCCAGATCGACAAAAAAATCATCCGGCAAATGCTCAGGCCGCACTGGTTGTTCCTCGGCCATGGCCAGCGCCACCTGCATCACGCTGCTGACCTGACGCAAATTCCCCGGCCACGGATGCTTTTCAAACAGCTCCAACACCTCCGGGCTCAGCCCCGCCCATTGCGTTGGCTCGCGATGTTGCTCCCACAGCCGTTTGAACAGCGCCTGCTTGTCACTGCGTTCGCGTAACGGTGGCAGCTCCAGGGTCAGGCCGCCGATGCGGTAGTACAAGTCTTCGCGGAATCGGCCCAGTTGCACCTGCTCGCGCAACGAACGGTTGGTCGCGGAAATGATCCGCAGATCAACCGGGAACAACTCGCTGCTGCCCACCGGCTGCACGCAACGCTCTTGCAACACTCGCAACAAACGCGCCTGGGTCGGCAGCGGCATGTCACCGATCTCATCGAGAAACAGCGTGCCTTTGTCGGCCTTGCGGATCAGGCCGATGCTGCCTTTCTGGTTGGCCCCGGTGAACGCGCCTTTCTCGTAACCGAACAACTCAGACTCGACCAGTTCAGCGGGGATCGCTGCACAGTTCACCGCGATGAATGCCTGTTTTTGCCGGTAGCTGGCTTGGTGCAAGGCTTTGACGAACACTTCCTTGCCGACGCCGGTTTCACCGTGAATCAGTAGCGGAATGTCTTTCTCCAGCAAACGCTCGGCCTGGCGCACGGCTTTTTCCACACGGCTGTCGCCGAAATGCAGCGTGTTGAGGCTGATCACGCTGGCTGGCGCAGGCTTGTCCTCGGCGACAAACACCCGCGCTTGCACCGGCGCCTGTTTCGGCCGTTTCAGCAAGCACTGGAAACGGTTGCGCCCGGAGGTCTGCAAAGCAAACGGCAAACCCTCGGGCTGATTGATCAACTCCAGCAGCGACACCTTGAACAGGCTTTCAACGCTGACGCGCGACAAACGCACACCGAGCAAATTGTCGGCGCGGCGATTGGCCGACAGCACCTGTCCGCTCTCATCGAAAATCAACAACCCGGCCCACTGGCTGTCGAGGTTGTTCAACCCGGTGTTGAAGGTCAGTTGAAAATGCTGGCCATGGAACAGGTTGAGGATCAGCCGGTTTTCCACGGTCTGGCTCATCATCTTGACCATGCCGAGGGTGTGCGAGGGCGGCAGGTAGCTGTCGCTGGAGACATCGAGCACGGCGATGACCTTGCGCTCGGCGTCGAAAATCGGCGCGGCGGAGCCGGTCATGAAGCGGTTGGCCTTGAGGAAGTGTTCGTCGTGTTCGATGTGCACCGCCTGCTCACAGGCCAGGGCGGTGCCGATCGCGTTGGTGCCGCTGCTGCGCTCCATCCAGCTCGCCCCGGCCTGAAAGCCCCGGGCCAGATTCGGTTCGATAAAGCGCTGCGTGCCCCATGAGGTCAGCACCTGGCCCTGATTGTCGGCAAGCATGATCAGGCAATTGGAGTTGCTGAGGATGTTTTCGTAGTAGGGCAGGACTTCCTGATGCGTGGTCTGCACCAGCGAATGATGGCTGTCGAGCAATCGTGCAATGCCGGCGGCGGGTAATTGATCGAAGGCCGGCGCGTTCTGGTGGTCGAGGCCGAACGCGCGGCAACGTTGCCAGGAGGTCTGGACGATCGCGTCGTGGGACAGCGGCGAAGCAGGTGCGGCCATGGGGCGAGCCTCTGAGTGCAGCGATTTTATTATTGTTATGAGCCCGATCTTCAAAACTACACAAATCCCCATGTGGGAGCGAGCCTGCTCGCGAAAGCGTCGGTTCAGTCAATGGATTCATTGAATGACACACCGCTTTCGCGAGCAGGCTCGCTCCCACAGGGGATCCATTTTGCATTCAGGATTGGGCAAAAGCGTGCATAGAGTGTTGTTCACTATTGTTCATTGTCAATCACCCCGACTGTTCAAAAGTGTTCAGCTGTGAACGCCATTTCCTCGCGTAATCAACGATTTTCACGGCAAATCAACCACTTGCCATTTCTGGCACGAATGTCGCTCTGTTGCTCCGGTCGCTTGACTCCAAAAATAAAAAAGGCCGAGCCATGTCACTCACCCTGGAGCACGTCAGCCGTACCGTCGAGGGCCAGATCTGGATCGACGATGCGTGCCTGAAATTCGAACCCGGATCCTTCAACGTACTGCTCGGGCGCACCCTGTCCGGCAAGACCAGCCTCATGCGCCTGATGGCCGGCCTCGACAAGCCCGACAGCGGCCGCGTGCTGATGAACGGTGTCGACGTCACCCAGCGCCCGGTGCGGCTGCGCAACGTGTCGATGGTCTATCAGCAGTTCATCAATTACCCGACCATGACGGTGTTCGAGAACATCGCCTCGCCACTGCGTCAGGCCGGTATTTCGAAAGAGATCATCCACAGCAAGGTGCAGGAAACCGCACGCATGCTGCGCATCGAGAAGTTCTTGCAGCGCTATCCGCTGGAGCTCTCCGGTGGGCAGCAACAGCGCACGGCCATGGCCCGCGCCCTGGTCAAGGATGCTGAACTGATCCTCTTCGACGAGCCGTTGGTCAACCTCGACTACAAGCTGCGCGAAGAGCTGCGTCAGGAAATGCGCGAGCTGTTCAAGGCGCGCCACACCATCGCCATCTACGCCACCACCGAACCCAACGAAGCGCTGGCCCTCGGCGGCACCACGACCATCCTGCACGAAGGCCGGGTGATCCAGAGCGGGCCGTCGACCGAGGTCTATCACCAGCCGCAGTCGGTGCTCGCCGCTGAATTGTTCTCCGAACCGCCGATCAACCTGATGCCGGGACGCATTGCCGGCAACGAAGTCAGCTTCGCCAACTTCGTCCACTTTCCGTTGAACGTCGATCTGCGCCCGGTGGGCGAGGGTGAGTTCCGCTTCGGCGTACGCCCGAGTCATATCTCGCTGGTGCCGAGCAACGATGACGATCTCGAATTGGCCGTGACCGTCGAGGTCGCCGAAATCAGCGGCTCGGAAACCTTCCTGCATGTGCGCAACGAGCATTTCCTGCTGGTGCTGCACTTGCCGGGTGTTCATGAATACGACGTCGATGCGCCGATCCGCATCTATATCCCGACCCACAAACTGTTCGTTTTCGATGCGCAGGGCCGTCTGGTGCAAGCACCGGGCCGGCGTGTCGCGAGGGTTGCCTGATGGCCGAAATCCGTTTGCAGCACCTCGCCCACAGCTACAGCAAAACCCCGAGCGGCGCGGAGGATTATGCGATCCGCGAGATGGATCACGTCTGGGAGCAGGGTGGCGCCTATGCTTTGCTCGGCCCGTCCGGTTGCGGCAAGTCGACCTTGCTCAACATCATTTCCGGCCTGCTCAGCCCGTCCCAGGGCCACGTGTTGTTTGACGGCAAAGCGGTCAACGACCTCACGCCGGAGAAGCGCAACATCGCCCAGGTTTTCCAGTTTCCGGTGGTCTACGACACCATGACCGTGTTCGACAACCTCGCTTTCCCGCTGCGAAACCAGGGCATGGCCGAGGCGAAAGTGCACAGCAAGGTGCAGGAAATTGCCGAGGTGCTCGACCTGCAGAATCTGCTGAGCAAGAAGGCGCGCAATCTCACCGCCGACGAAAAGCAGAAAGTCTCCATGGGCCGTGGACTGGTGCGCGATGACGTCTCGGCAATCCTCTTCGATGAGCCGCTGACGGTGATCGACCCGCACCTGAAGTGGAAGCTGCGGCGCAAGCTCAAGCAGATCCACGAGCAGTTCAACATCACCATGGTCTACGTCACCCACGACCAACTTGAAGCCTCGACGTTCGCCGACAAGATCGCAGTGATGTACGGCGGCCAGATCGTCCAGTTCGGTACGCCACGGGAATTGTTCGAGCGGCCGAGCCACACCTTTGTCGGCTATTTCATCGGCAGCCCGGGGATGAATCTGATTGAGGTGCAGCCGCAGCCCGGGGGCGTCGGTTTCGCCTCGACGCACCTGCCGTTGTCCGATGCCTTGCAGCGCCATATCGAGCACGGCCAGTGGAAAAACCTCAGGGTCGGCATCCGCCCGGAGTTCATTCATGTGTGGGACGAGCCGTTTGACGACGCGATGCAGGCCAAAGTCGTACACGTCGAAGACCTCGGCACCTACAAGATCATGACTCTCAACCTCGACGGCGCGCCGTTGAAGGTGCGTCTGGCCGAAGACAAACCGGTGCCCCAGGGCACCGCGTACATCAGTTTCCCGGCGCAATGGCTGATGGTCTATGCCGATGAATTTCTCCTGGAAGTCAGCGACGAGGAGGCGCAGCCATGAACAAAGTGCAGAACAACAAGGCCTGGTGGCTGGTGTTGCCGGTGTTCCTGCTGGTGGCATTCAGTGCGGTGATCCCGATGATGACCGTGGTCAACTATTCGGTGCAGGACATCTTCGACCAGTCCAGCCGCTACTTCGTTGGCGCTGACTGGTACAAGCAAGTGCTGCTTGATCCGCGTCTGCACGACTCGCTGCTGCGCCAGTTCATCTATTCCGCCTGCGTGCTGCTGATCGAAATCCCGCTGGGCATCGCCGTCGCGCTGACCATGCCGACCAAGGGTCGCTGGTCCTCGGTGGTGCTGATCATTCTGGCGATACCGCTGCTGATTCCGTGGAACGTGGTCGGCACCATCTGGCAGATTTTCGGCCGCGCGGACATCGGCCTGCTCGGTTCCAGCCTCAATGCGATGGGCATCAGCTACAACTACGCGGCCAACACCATGGACGCCTGGGTGACGGTGCTGGTGATGGACGTCTGGCACTGGACTTCGCTGGTCGCGCTGTTGTGTTTCTCCGGCCTGCGGGCGATTCCCGACGTCTATTACCAGGCGGCGCGGATCGACCGCGCCTCGGCCTGGGCGGTGTTCCGCCACATTCAGTTGCCCAAGCTGAAGAGCGTGCTGCTGATCGCGGTGATGCTGCGCTTCATGGACAGTTTCATGATCTACACCGAGCCGTTCGTGCTCACCGGCGGCGGGCCGGGCAATGCCACGACCTTTTTGAGTCAGACGTTGACGCAGATGGCTGTAGGGCAATTCGACCTCGGTCCGGCAGCGGCGTTTTCGCTGGTGTACTTCCTGATCATCCTGTTGGTGTCGTGGCTGTTCTATACCGCCATGACGCACTCCGACGCCAACCGCTGAGGCCCGGCCATGAGCAAGAGAAAGCTTATTCCGTTGCTGGTGTACATCCTGTTCCTGCTGGTGCCGATCTACTGGCTGTTGAACATGTCGTTCAAGAGCAACACCGAAATCCTCGGCGGCCTGACGCTTTTCCCACAGGAATTCACGCTGGCGAACTACAAGGTGATCTTCACCGATCCGAGCTGGTACACCGGCTATCTGAACTCGCTGTATTACGTCAGCCTCAACACGGTGATTTCCCTGAGCGTGGCGTTACCGGCGGCTTACGCGTTTTCACGCTATCGTTTCCTCGGCGACAAACACCTGTTCTTCTGGCTGCTGACCAACCGCATGGCGCCGCCGGCGGTGTTTTTGCTGCCGTTCTTTCAGTTGTATTCGTCGATCGGCCTGTTCGACACGCACATCGCCGTAGCCTTGGCGCACTGCTTGTTCAACGTGCCCCTGGCGGTGTGGATTCTGGAAGGTTTCATGTCTGGCGTGCCCAAGGAGATCGACGAAACGGCCTACATCGACGGCTACAGTTTCCCTAAGTTCTTCGTGAAGATTTTCATCCCGTTAATCGGCTCCGGTATCGGCGTCACGGCGTTTTTCTGCTTCATGTTTTCCTGGGTCGAACTGTTGCTGGCGCGCACGCTGACCTCGGTTAACGCCAAGCCGATTGCGGCAGTGATGACGCGCACGGTGTCGGCATCGGGGATCGATTGGGGCGTGCTGGCAGCGGCGGGGGTATTGACCATCCTGCCGGGCATGCTGGTGATCTGGTTTGTGCGCAACCACGTGGCCAAGGGCTTTGCCCTCGGTCGAGTCTGAGGAGCTGATGATGGAATGGATGAGCTGGACGACACCGACCGCCGCGTTCTTCATCGGCATCGGTCTGATTCTGGTGGGCATGACCACCTGGGAATTGCGCTCGCCGAGCATTCTGCGGCGCGGGTTTCTGCCGATTGCCACCACCCGTGGCGATCGCTTGTTTATCGGTCTTCTCGGCAGCGCCTACCTGCATTTGCTGGTAATCGGCGTCACCGACTGGAGCATCTGGGTGGCGTCCGCGTTGTCCCTGGTGTGGCTGTTGGCTGTGATGCGTTGGGGCTAGTCGAATCGTTCGGCAACGCGGCTCCACAACTTAAACAGGAGGTCTCTATGTTCGATAAAAACAATAAGCTGCGACATAGCATTTCATTGGCAGCCATGCTGGCACTCAGCGGTTTGAGCGCATCTGCCTGGGCCGACGCCTACGAAGATGCTGCGAAAAAATGGATCGGCAGCGAGTTCAAGCCCTCGACCCTGACGGCCGAACAGCAGCTTGAAGAACTGAAGTGGTTCATCAAGGCCGCCGAGCCGTTTCGTGGCATGGACATCAAGGTCGTTTCCGAAACCCTGACCACTCACGAATACGAGTCCAAGGTGCTGGCCAAGGCCTTCAGCGAAATCACCGGGATCAAACTCACCCACGACCTGCTGCAGGAAGGCGACGTGGTCGAGAAAATGCAGACGGTGATGCAGTCGGACAAGAACATCTACGACGGCTGGGTCAACGACTCCGACCTGATCGGCACGCACTTTCGCTACGGCAAGACCGAATCGATCACCGACCTGATGGCCAACGAGGGCAAAAACTTCACTTCGCCGACCCTCGACATCAAGGACTTCATCGGCATCTCCTTCACCACCGCGCCGGACGGCAAGATCTATCAACTGCCCGACCAGCAGTTCGCCAACCTGTACTGGTTCCGCGCCGACTGGTTCGAGCGCGCCGATCTGAAAGCCAAGTTCAAGGAAAAGTACGGCTACGAATTAGGCGTGCCGGTGAACTGGTCGGCCTATGAAGACATCGCCAAATTCTTCAGCGAAGACGTCAAGGAAATCGACGGCAAACGCGTCTACGGCCACATGGACTACGGCAAGAAAGACCCGTCGCTGGGCTGGCGTTTCACCGATGCCTGGTTCTCCATGGCCGGTGGCGGCGACAAGGGACTGCCGAACGGCTTGCCGGTGGACGAGTGGGGGATCCGCGTCGAGGACTGCCACCCGGTCGGCTCCAGCGTGACCCGTGGCGGCGACACCAACGGCCCGGCGGCCGTGTTTGCCACCACCAAATACGTCGACTGGCTGAAGAAATATGCGCCACCGGAAGCGGCCGGCATGACCTTCTCCGAGTCCGGCCCGGTGCCCTCGCAGGGCAACATCGCCCAGCAGATTTTCTGGTACACCGCGTTCACCGCCGACATGACCAAACCCGGCCTGCCGGTGGTTAACGCCGACGGCACGCCGAAATGGCGCATGGCGCCGTCGCCTAAAGGCCCGTATTGGGAAGAGGGCATGAAGCTCGGCTATCAGGATGTGGGGTCGTGGACATTCATGAAATCCACGCCTGAGAAACAGAAACTCGCGGCGTGGCTGTACGCGCAGTTCGTGACCTCGAAAACTGTTTCGCTGAAGAAAACCATCGTCGGTCTGACACCTATTCGCGAGTCGGACATCAACTCGCAGGCGATGACCGATCTGGCGCCGAAACTCGGTGGTCTGGTCGAGTTCTATCGCAGCCCGGCCCGCGTGCAATGGTCGCCGACCGGCACCAACGTGCCGGACTACCCGCGTCTGGCGCAACTGTGGTGGAGCCATATCGCCGAAGCCGCCAGCGGCGAGAAGACCCCACAACAGGCGCTCGATGGCCTGGCCAAGGATCAGGACCGCATCATGGAACGCCTCGAACGCTCCAAGGCCCAGGCCACTTGCGCGCCGAAGATGAACCCGGAACGCGATGCGCAATACTGGTTCGATCAACCGGGCGCACCGAAGCCGAAACTGGCCAACGAGAAGCCGAAGGGTGAAACGGTGAGCTATAGCGAACTGCTGAAATCCTGGGCGGATGCGCGTAAATGATGTTGGAAATGTAAGAAGCGAACGGCACCGGAAGGTGCCGTTTTTTTTGCTGCCTGATCTGCCGCTTTCGCGAGCAGGCTCGCTCTCACAATGGATAGGTCTGCTCAAAAACATCCGATGACACCTTAGGTCCCTGTGGGAGCGAGCCTGCTCGCGAAAGCGGTGGGTCAGCCGACGCATTTTTAACTGACATGACGTCATTGCGGGCAGGTTCACCTCCAAGCGGGATATCTGTAGAAATGACGGATTAAGGAACCACCGGTAGCTTTAGCTTTCGAAGGAGTCCAGCAAGGCGTCAGGCAGTGGTGCATCAAAGTCATCGGAAGTTTTGTATCTGCCCTTCATTAAACCAATACGTTTTACCGGCGGTTTCTCCTCGGTTATTTCGCTTTGGCGTTGCTCAGTCAATGTGCCTGAATCATCCGACAACTCTGAAATGATATTGCGCTTCATGGTTCGTGGATCTCCATTTGATAGGTGATTCTCAAATTTAACCGCAATTACCTTCTGCGCTATATCAGCCATTGCTCACTCCTTTGAAGGCAAATTCCTGAAAAGGAGAGAGCGTTTAACGTCAAAAAGATCGCAGCCTTAAATCCCACAAAAAACGGCACCCGAAGGTGCCGTTTCCATTTCCAGCCAGATCAGCCGAGCAATCAGCCCGCCAGACCCGCCTGTTGTACCAGCACCAGCAACGGCTGCGGGTACACACCCAGGAAGAATGCGACCAGGGCGATGGCCAGCAGCATCACGCCGCCTGCTTTCTGTTCCCAGTGCAGCTGGGCGTCGTGGCGACGCAGGTTTGGCTCGATCAGGTACAGGGTGACCATCACGCGCAGGTAGTAGAACACGCCGATGGCGCTGCCCAGTACCAGTGCGCCGACCAGCCACCACTGACGCGTTTCGACGCCGCTGGCGATGATGTAGAACTTGCCGATGAAGCCAGCGGTCAGCGGAATGCCGGCCAGGGACAGCATCATCACGGTGAGCACGGCGGTCAGGTACGGACGGCGCCAGAACAGGCCGCGGTACTCGTACAGGGCGTCGGCGTCGCGGCCGTTGTACGGCGAGGACATCAGGGTGATCACGCCGAACGCGCCGAGGCTGGTGATGACATAAGTCACCAGATAGACGCCGATGGCTTCCACCGCCAGACCCTTGCTCGCCACCAGCGCGATCAGCAGATAGCCGAAGTGCGCGATGGACGAGTAACCGAGCAGACGCTTGAGGTTGCTCTGGGTCAGGGCCAGCAGGTTACCGAACAGGATCGAGGCGACCGCGATAACGCTGAGCACATCGCTCAGCACACCACTGCTGGCAGCAGGGGAGAGCTGGAACAGACGCACCATCACCGCAAACACCGCGACCTTCGAAGCGGTGGCGAGGAACGCCGCCACCGGTGCCGGAGCACCTTCGTAGACGTCCGGCGTCCACAGGTGGAACGGTACCAGCGACAGCTTGAACGCCAGACCGATCAGCATCATGCCCAGGCCCAGTTGCGCCAGCGGGCTTGGCAGGCCGGTCGCGGCCAGGGCCTGACCGATGCCGACGAAGCTCAGCGAACCGGCGTCGGCGTAGAGCAGCGCCATACCGAACAGCAGGAACGCGGAACCGGCGGCCGACAGCACCATGTACTTGATGCCGGCTTCCAGCGAACGCTTGTTGAAAAAGGCGTAAGCGACCAGACCGTAGACCGGTACCGAGAGCAGTTCCAGACCGATGAACAACCCGGCCAGGTGCTGCGCGCTGACCAAAACCAGACCACCGGCGGCGGCCATCAGGATCAGCAGGTACAGTTCTTCGCGGTTGCCCGGGTAGCCCGAACCGCCATCACCCAGATAAGCGTGGGCGAGGGTGACGCAGGCGAGCGTGGCGACCAGGATCATCGCCATGTACAGACAGGCAAACGCGTCGATCTGCAGCAACGGGGTGACGGCCAGAGGCGCGACTTTCAACGCAGGCAGGATCGACAGCAGGGCCAGGTTCAGACCCGCCACCGAAATCAGGAAGGTCTGCGAGTGGTTGCGGCGCCAGGCGATTGCCAGCATCACCACGATAATGGTGAGGCTGGTGATCAACAGTGGCGCAAGCGCAATAAAGTGTTGAATCGTGAATTCCATAGCGCTCTTACCGGGCCGAAGCGAGTTGAGAGAAGGCGGTGCCGAGCCACTGCTGCACGCCATGCATGGTGGCGGCAGAGGTGTCGAGGAACGGTTGCGGGTAGACGCCGAGGTAAATCAGCAACACCGCCAGACCGAGCACCATGATCAGTTCGCGCGCGTCCATGCCGTGCAGCACCGCGTCGGATTTCGACGGGCCGAAGTAGGCACGGTGAATCATGATCAGCGAGTAGACCGAACCGAACACCAGACCCGAAGTGGCAATCGCCGTGACCCATGGAGCGCTGGCGAAGGAGCCGATCAGGATCAGGAACTCGCCGACAAAGTTACCGGTGCCCGGCAAGCCCAGCGACGCCGCCGCGAAGAACAGGCTGATCGCCGGCAGGTAAGCGATACGCGACCACAGACCGCCCATCTCACGCATGTCACGCGTATGCAGACGCTCGTACAACTGACCGCTGAGGATAAACAGCGCCGCTGCCGACAGACCGTGCGCCAGCATCTGGATCACTGCGCCTTGCAGCGCCAGTTGGCTGCCGGAGTAGATGCCGATCAACACGAAGCCCATGTGGGAAACGGAAGAGAAGGCAATCAGACGCTTGATGTCGGTTTGTGCGAACGCCAGGAACGCGCCGTAGAAGATCCCGATCAGACCGAGGGTCATGGCGATCGGCGCGAACTCCGCCGAAGCGTTCGGGAACAGCGGCAGGGCGAAACGCAGCAGACCGTAGGCCGCGGTTTTCAGCAGGATACCGGCGAGGTCGACGGAACCGGCAGTCGGTGCCTGGGCGTGAGCATCAGGCAGCCAGGAGTGGAACGGTACGACGGGCAGCTTGACCGCGAAAGCGATGAAGAAACCGAGCATCAGAATGTACTCGGTGGTCATCGACATCTTGGTTTTCAACAGGTCGGCGTAGTTGAAGGTGATCACGCCGGTGTTGTTGAAGTTGACCAGCACCAGACCGAGGATCGCCACCAGCATGATCAGGCCGGACGCCTGAGTGAAGATGAAGAACTTGGTCGCTGCGTAGATCCGGGTTTTCTTGCCGTCCGAAGAACTGTGACCCCAGAGCGCGATGAGGAAGTACATCGGCACCAGCATCATTTCCCAGAAGAAGAAGAACATGAACAGGTCGAGGGCGAGGAACACGCCGACCACACCGCCCAGGATCCACATCAGGTTCAGGTGGAAGAAGCCAACGTGACGTTGAATCTCTTTCCACGAGCAGAGTACCGAGAGGATACCCAGCAGACCGGTCAGCAGGATCATCAACAGCGACAGGCCGTCGAGGGCCAGGTGCACGTTGATGCCGAAACGCTGGATCCAGACATGCTTGAACTCAAGCGCCCAGGTCGGATCGGCGCCCGGCGCCGGTGCGAATGAATAGTCACCGTGGGCCCACAGCCAGAGGCCGAGCGCGAGTTCCAGGGTCATGGTCAACAGCGCAATCCAGCGCGGGAGGGTAGCGCCGAAGCGCTCACCCATCCAGCACAGCAGGCCGCCGATGAAGGGGATCAGGATTAGCCAAGGCAGAATCATGACGGGCTCGTTTCCTTTCGCAAATTCGCAAGGTTCATATCAGACCGCTACCAGCACGATGGCGCCGATCACCAGCACGGCACCAGCAGCCATCGAGGCGGCGTACCAACGCAGTTGACCGGTCTCGGTGCGGCTCAGGGCAGTGTGACCACCCTTGGCCATACGCGGGATCAGACCGATGGTCTGGTCGAGCGGGTCTTTGCGCAGTACATGGCTGATCGCAAGGTACGGCTTGACGAACAGTTTGTCGTAGATCCAGTCGAAGCCCCAGGCAGCGAACCACCAGGCCGAAAGGAAACGGCCGATGCCGCTGTTGGCGATCGCCGTGACGAAGCGACGCTTGCCGAGGAACAGCAGCGCTGCCAGCAGGATACCGGCCAGGGCGATGGCGCCCGAGGCGATTTCCAGACTGTGTTTGGCTTCGCCACCGGCATGCCCGACGCTTTGCGGCAGTACGCCGTGCAGCGGTGGCACGATCATCGCGCCGACGAAAGTCGACAGCACGATCAGTACCGACAGCGGCAGCCAGTGGGCAATGCCGTGGCCGGCGTGGGCTTCGGTCTTGGCTTCACCGTGGAACGCGATGAAGATCAGGCGGAAGGTATACAGCGACGTCATGAACGCACCGACCAGACCTGCGTAAAGCAGACCCTGGTTGCCGCTGGCGAACGCTTCCCAGAGGATTTCGTCCTTGGAGTAGAAGCCTGCGGTAACCAGTGGCAGAGCGGCCAGCGCGGCACCACCGACGATGAAGCTGGCGTAGGCCAGTGGCAGTTTCTTCCACAGACCGCCCATCTTGAAGATGTTCTGCTCGTGGTGGCAGGCGACGATCACCGCACCGGAAGCAAGGAACAGCAGGGCCTTGAAGAAGGCGTGGGTCATCAGGTGGAAGATCGCGCCTTCCCAGGCGCCAACGCCCAGCGCGAGGAACATGTAGCCGATCTGGCTCATGGTCGAGTAGGCGAGGATACGTTTGATGTCGGTCTGCACCAGCGCGGCGAAACCGGCCAGTACCAGGGTCACGCCACCGACGATGCCGACGAGGTGCAGGATGTCCGGCGCCAGCGCAAACAGACCGTGGGTACGGGCAATCAGGTAGACACCGGCGGTCACCATGGTCGCGGCGTGGATCAGTGCCGAAACCGGGGTAGGGCCGGCCATCGCATCCGCGAGCCAGGTTTGCAGCGGCAGCTGAGCCGATTTGCCGACAGCACCGCCGAGCAGCATCAGGGTTGCCAGAACGATCCAGAAATCGCCGACCTTGAAGTGCTCAGGCGCACGCACCAGCAGTTCCTGGACGTTCAACGTGCCCAGTTGCTGGAACAGGATGAACAGGCCGATGGCCATGAACACGTCGCCGATGCGGGTGACGATGAATGCCTTGAGTGCCGCGTTACCGTTGTTGCGGTTGCTGTAGTAGAAACCGATCAACAGGTACGAGCACAGGCCCACGCCTTCCCAGCCGAAGTAGATAAACAGCAGGTTATCGCCGAGGATCAGGAACAGCATGCTGGCGATGAACAGGTTGGTGTACGAGAAGAAGCGCGAGTAACCGTCTTCACCACGCATGTACCAGGACGCGAACAGGTGGATCAGGAAGCCGACGCCGACGACCACGCCGAGCATGGTCACCGACAGGCCATCCAGGTACAGCGCGAAGTTCGGCTGGAAACCTTCCACCGACATCCAGCGCCACAGCACCTGGGTGTACACGCCACCTTCCGGCGGCGCGACGTTGAATTGCCAGATCACGTAAGCGGTGACGATGGCCGACAGGCCGATCGAACCGACACCGATCAGCGCCGAGAGGTTTTCCGAGAAGCGGCCGCGCGAGAACGACAGCAACAGGAACCCGATCAGAGGGAATACGAAAGTCAGAAAGAGTAGGTTCATCCGCGCATCTCACTGGCAGCGTCGATATCGAGCGTGTGGAAGCGGCGATACAGTTGCAGCAGGATCGCCAGGCCAATACTGGCCTCGGCTGCGGCAAGGCTGATCACCAGGATGAACATGATCTGTCCATCCGGCTGCGCCCAGCGGGCGCCCGCAACGATGAAGGCCAGGGCAGAGGCGTTCATCATCACTTCCAGACTCATCAACACGAACAAAATGTTGCGGCGGACCATCAGGCCGACCAGACCAAGGCAGAACAGGATGCCGGCAACGGCTAAACCATGTTCGAGAGGGATAGCAGGCATGTCTTACTCCTTCGCCTCGTTACGGCCCAAATGGAACGCCGTGACGGCTGCGGCGAGCAGCAGCATCGAGGCGAGTTCGACCACCAGCAGGTACGGGCCGAACAGGCTGATGCCCACGGCTTTCGCGTCTACGGTGGTGTGGCCGATGGCCTGGCCGCTCTGGTGAGCGAACAGCACATACAGCAGTTCGGCCAGCAGCAGCGCGGCAAGAATCACCGGTCCTGCCCAGATGCCGGGCTTGAGCCAGGTGCGTTCCTGCTGCACCGAGGCGGGACCGAGGTTGAGCATCATCACCACGAACACGAACAGCACCATGATGGCGCCGGCGTAGGCGATCACTTCCAGCACACCGGCGAACGGCGCGCCGAGGGCGAAGAAGGTCATGGCCACGGCGATCAACGAGATGATCAGGTAGAGCAGGGCGTGCACGGGGTTGGTGTTGGTGACCACACGCAGCGTGGACACCACAGCAATACCCGATGCGAAATAGAAAGCGAATTCCATCGTTCTTCCTTAAGGCAGCAAGCTCTTCACGTTGATCGGTTCGGCTTCGTTCTGCGCAGCGCCTTTCGGCTTGCCAGCGATTGCCATACCTGCAACACGATAGAAGTTGTAATCAGGGTTTTTGCCGGGGCCGGAGATCAAAAGATCTTCTTTCTCGTACACCAGGTCCTGACGTTTGAACTCGGCCATCTCGAAATCCGGGGTCAGCTGGATCGCGGTGGTCGGGCAGGCTTCCTCGCAGAGACCGCAGAAAATGCAGCGCGAGAAGTTGATCCGGAAGAAGTCCGGGTACCAGCGACCGTCTTCGGTTTCAGCTTTCTGCAGCGAGATGCAACCCACCGGGCAGGCCACGGCACACAGGTTGCAGGCTACGCAGCGTTCTTCGCCATCGGGGTCGCGGGTCAGGACGATGCGGCCACGGTAGCGCGGCGGCAGGTAGACCTGCTCCTCGGGGTATTGCAGGGTGTCGCGCTTGCGAAAGCCGTGGCCGAAAACCATGACCAGGCTGCGCAACTGGGTACCGGTACCCTTAACGATGTCGCCAATATATTTGAACATGGGTCAAATCCTCACTGAACCGCAACCGCAGGCGTGTTCATCAACACAATCGCAGCGGTCACCAGCAAATTGATCAGGGTCAGTGGCAGGCAGAATTTCCAGCTGAAATCCATCACCTGGTCATAACGCGGACGCGGGATGGAAGCGCGCAGCAGGATGAACAGCATGATGAAGAACGCGGTCTTCAGTGCGAACCAGACGAAGGACAGTTGCGGCAGGATGCCGAACGGACCGTGCCAGCCACCGAAGAACAGGGTGACCAGCAGCGCCGAGATCAGAATGATGCCGATGTATTCACCGACGAAGAACATGCCCCATTTCATACCGGCGTATTCAATGTGGTAACCGTCGGCCAGTTCCTGTTCCGCTTCCGGCTGGTCGAACGGGTGACGGTGAGTCACGGCGACGCCAGCGATGAAGAAGGTACAGAAGCCGAAGAACTGCGGAATGATGAACCACAGGTTCTGCGCCTGGTACTCGACGATGTCGCGCATGTTGAACGAGCCGACCTGCACCACGATGCCCATCAGGGCCAGGCCCATGAACACTTCGTAGGACACGGTCTGCGCCGAGGCACGCAAGCTGCCGAGCAGGGCGAACTTGTTGTTGCTCGACCAGCCGGCGAACAGCACCGCGTACACCGACAGACCGGCCATGGCGAAGAAGAACAGCAGGCCGATGTTCAGATCCGCCACGCCCCAGGTCGGGGTGATCGGGATGATCGCGAAGGCGATCAGCAGGGCGGACATGGCCACCACCGGCGCCAAAGTGAAGATCACCTTGTCGGCAAACGGCGGGGTCCAGTCTTCCTTGAAGAACATCTTCAGCATGTCGGCGGCGATCTGGAACATGCCGAACGGGCCAACGCGGTTCGGACCGTAACGGTCCTGCCACCAGCCCAGCAGGCGACGTTCGACAAAGCTGAGCAAGGCGCCCGCGACCACCACGGCCAGCAGGATCACGATGGCTTTGATGACCGTCAGGATCACATCGATCACTTCAGGGGTGAACCAGGTCATTGCGCTGCCTCCTGCAGACCGTCGACGGATACGCCGGCGAATGCCGGTGGAATGCCGGCGATGCCCGCAGGCAATGCCACCAGACCGGCGCCCAGTTCTTCATTGATGCGCAGCGGCAGACGCAGGGTCTGGCCGGCAACGTTCAGGCTCAGCAGGGCACCGTCGTTGACGCCGAGGCGATCCGCTTCGGATTTCGCCAGCGCCACGTACGGAGCCGGAATGCGCTCTTGCACCGGCGCGGCTTTCGAAGAATTTTCTTCGCTGCCGAACAGGTGGTAGAACGGCACGGCCTGCCAAGTGCCCGGCGCCGGATTGAATGCGCGCGGCGCAGCAGCGAACCAGTTCAGCGAGTCGCCAGTGCTTTCGATCAGGCGTGTGCCCGGGTCGCCAGCGCGCAGATGACCACCGACTTCGTCCTGGAACTTGTTCCAGGCTTGTGGCGAGTTCCAGCCCGGCGACCATGCGAATGGCACTTGTTGACGCGGTTCGGCGGAGCCCGAGTAACCTTCCATGGAGAAAGCGAACGCGGTGTCCTGGTCTTGCGGAGTGCGTGGTTCGTGAACGCTGATGTCGGCGCGCATTGCGGTGCGACCGGAGTAACGCAGCGGCTCACGGGCCAGTTTCAGACCCTTGATGCGGAAAGCAGCCGACGGTGCAGCATCAACGATGCGCGCCAGTTGCGCGGTGCTCGAGGCAACGGCAGCGGTGACGTGGTCGAGTTGCGTCCAGTCGATCGGCTGGTTCAGCAGGGTCGCGCGCAGGGCGTGCAGCCAGCGCCAGCCTTCGTGCACCAGAATGCTCGCGTCCATGTATTGCGGATCGAAAACCTGGAAGAAGCGCTGGGCGCGGCCTTCCTGGCTGACCAGCGTACCGTCGCCCTCGGCGAAGCTCGCCGCTGGCAGAACCAGGTGCGCGCGATCGGTGGTGGCGGTTTTCTGATGGTCGGCGACGATCACCACTTTCGCGGCGTTCAATGCGGCATCGACCTTGGCGTTGGCAGTGCGGGTGTACAGATCGTTTTCCAGCACGACGATCGCGTCGGCCTTGCCATCGATGACCGCTTGCAGCGCGTCGTCGACCGACTCGCCACCGAGCATGGCCAGGCCGAGGCTGTTGGCCTCCGGCACGATCAGGCTGATCGAACCGTTCTTCTCGCGCAGCTTCAGGGCTTTGGCGATGTTCGCGGCGGCTTCGATCAAGGCTTTGGAGCCCAGCGAAGTACCGGCGATGATCAGCGGACGCTTGGCGGCGAGCAGGGCATCGGCGATGCGCTGCGCCAGTTCCAGGGCTTCGGTGTCCAGACCTTCAACGGCCGGCGCGCTGGCATCCAGCGCGTGAGCCACGGCGAAACCGATGCGCGCCAGATCATCCGGAGCTGCGTGTACGCATTCTTCGGCAACGTCGTCGAGTTTGGTTTCGGCGAGGCTGGCGATAAACAGCGGGTTCAGCGCGTGCTGGCCGATGTTCTTCACCGCCGCGTCGAGCCAAGGCTGTACGCGCATGGCTTCGGCCATGTCTTCAGCCTTGCCCTTGACCGACTGACGCAGAGCCAGCGCCATACGCGCGGCGGTCTGGGTCAGGTCTTCGCCGAGGACGAAGATCGCGTCGTGGTCTTCGATGTCGCGCATGTTCGGCACTGGCAGCGGGCTGTCGTTCAGCACCTGCAGGACCAGACGAATGCGCTCCAGTTCGGAGGCTTCGATACCCGAATAGAAGTGCTCGGCACCGACCAGTTCGCGCAACGCGTAGTTGCTCTCAAGGCTGGCACGCGGCGAACCGATACCAACGATGTTGCGTCCGCGCAGCAGGTCGGCGGCTTTGTCCAGCGCAGCGTCGAGGCCGAGCTTGGTGCCGTCGGCCAGCAGCGGCTGACGTGGACGGTCGGTGCGGTTGACGTAGCCATAACCGAAACGGCCACGGTCGCAGAGGAAGTACTGGTTCACCGAACCGTTGAAACGGTTTTCGATGCGACGCAGTTCACCGTAACGCTCGCCCGGGGAGATGTTGCAACCGCTCGAGCAGCCATGGCAGATGCTCGGGGCGAACTGCATGTCCCACTTGCGGTTGTAGCGCTCGGAGTGAGTCTTGTCGGTGAACACGCCGGTCGGGCAGACCTCGGTGAGGTTGCCGGAGAACTCGCTTTCGAGGGTGCCGTCTTCAACGCGACCGAAGTACACGTTGTCGTGGGCGCCGAATACACCGAGGTCGGTACCGCCGGCGTAGTCCTTGTAGAAACGCACGCAGCGGTAGCAAGCGATGCAGCGGTTCATTTCGTGGGAAATGAACGGGCCGAGTTGCTGGTTCTGGTGGGTGCGTTTGCTGAAGCGATAACGGCGCTCGTTGTGGCCGGTCATCACTGTCATGTCTTGCAGGTGGCAGTGACCGCCTTCCTCGCACACCGGGCAGTCGTGCGGGTGGTTGGTCATCAGCCATTCGACAACGCTGGCGCGGAACGCCTTGGATTCTTCATCGTCGATGGAGATCCAGGTGTTGTCGGTGGCAGGGGTCATGCAGGACATGACGATGCGACCACGGGTGTCGTTCTCGTCGGTGTACTGCTTGACCGCGCACTGGCGGCAGGCCCCGACGCTACCGAGCGCGGGATGCCAGCAGAAATATGGAATGTCGAGGCCCAGCGACAGACATGCCTGTAACAGGTTGTCTGCCCCGTCGACTTCGAGCGCTTTGCCGTCTACGTGGATAGTGGCCATGGTTCAAAGGTCTTCGTTGGCCCGGTGTCAGCGGGCGTGGCTAATGGAATCTTGTTATGCGTCCGAATCCAAACAGCCCCGGAGGGCGTCATCGGACGAAAGGCGAAGGGCACGGACCCTTCGCCTTTTTAAGCGTTTAAGCGCCGACTACGATCGGCCTTGCCAGAGGCGGGACGGCGGCGCTGACAGGCGCGATACCGGCTTCGAACTCTGGACGGAAGTATTTGATCGCGCTGCCCAGCGGCTCCACGGCTCCCGGTGCGTGAGCACAGAAGGTCTTGCCCGGGCCGAGGAAACCGACCAGGCCCAGCAGGGTCTCGATGTCGCCCGGCTGGCCCTTGCCCTGTTCGATGGCCATCAGGAGCTTGACGCTCCATGGCAGACCATCGCGGCACGGGGTGCAGAAACCGCAGGATTCGCGAGCGAAGAACTGCTCCATGTTGCGCAGCAGCGAGACCATGTTGACGCTGTCATCCACCGCCATCGCCAGACCGGTACCCATCCGGGTGCCGACCTTGGCGATACCGCCGGCATACATTTGTGCGTCGAGGTGCTCGGGCAGGAGGAAACCGGTACCGGCGCCACCTGGCTGCCAGGCCTTGAGCTTGAAGCCGTCGCGCATGCCGCCGGCGTAATCTTCGAACAGTTCACGACCGGTGACGCCGAATGGCAGTTCCCACAGGCCCGGGTTCTTGACCTTGCCGGAGAAGCCCATGAGCTTGGTGCCCATGTCTTCGGAACCTTCGCGGGCCAACGATTTGTACCAGTCAACGCCGTCGGCAATGATCGCCGGCACGTTGCACAGGGTTTCGACGTTGTTCACACAGGTCGGCTTGCCCCACACGCCGACGGCGGCAGGGAAGGGCGGCTTGGATCGCGGGTTGGCGCGGCGGCCTTCGAGGGAGTTGATCAGTGCGGTTTCTTCACCGCAGATGTAACGCCCGGCGCCGGTGTGGACGAACAGCTCGAAATCGAAACCCGAACCGAGAATGTTCTTGCCCAGCAGGCCGGCCGCCTTGGCTTCTTCCACGGCACGGTTGAGGTGCTTGGCGGCGGTAGTGTATTCGCCGCGCAGGAAGATGTAGCCACGGTAGGTTTTCAGCGCGCGGGCACTGATCAGCATGCCTTCGATCAGCAGATGGGGCAGTTGCTCCATCAGCATGCGGTCTTTCCAGGTGTTCGGCTCCATTTCATCCGCGTTGCACAGCAGGTAGCGGATGTTGATGGATTCGTCCTTGGGCATCAGGCCCCACTTCACGCCAGTGGGGAAGCCGGCACCGCCGCGACCCTTGAGGCCAGCGTCTTTGACGGTCTGGACGATCGCGTCCTGATCCATCTCGGCGAAGGCTTTGCGCGCAGCGGCGTAACCGTTCTTGGCCTGGTACTCGTCGAGCCACACGGCTTCGCCGTCATCGCGCAGACGCCAGGTCAGCGGGTGCGTCTCGGCCGAGCGCTGGATGCGGTTGGCTGGACCAAAAGATGTCAGGGTCATACGTAGCCCTCGAGCAGTTTGGCCACGCCAGCAGGCTGCACGTCGCCAAAGGTGTCGTCGTCGATCATCAGCGCCGGTGCCTTGTCGCAGTTGCCGAGGCAGCAGACAGGCAGCAGGGTGAAACGACCGTCGGCGGTGGTCTGACCCAGGCCGATGCCCAGATTGTTCTGGATTTCGCTGACCACCGACTCGTGGCCGCCGATGTAGCAGACCATGCTGTCGCAGACGCGAATGATGTGACGGCCGACCGGCTGACGGAAGATCTGGCTGTAGAACGTCGCCACGCCTTCAACGTCGCTGGCCGGGATGCCGAGGATCTCGCCGATCGCGTAGAGGGCGCCATCCGGCACCCAGCCGCGTTCTTTCTGGACGATCTTCAGGGCTTCGATCGACGCCGCGCGCGGGTCTTCGTAGTGATGCAGCTCGTGCTCGATGGCCGAGCGCTCGGTTTCACTCAAGGTGAAACGGTCTGTCTGGATAAGCGTGCTGTTCATGCTTAGCGGTCCACGTCGGCCATAACGAAGTCGATACTACCCAGGTACGCAATCAAGTCCGCGACCATGCTGCCTTTGATCACCGAAGGGATCTGTTGCAGGTGCGGGAAGCTCGGAGTACGGATCCGGGTACGGTAGCTCATGGTGCCGCCGTCGCTCGTCAGGTAATAACTGTTGATGCCCTTGGTCGCTTCGATCATCTGGAAGGATTCGTTGGCCGGCATGACCGGGCCCCACGAAACCTGCAGGAAGTGCGTGATCAGGGTTTCGATGTGCTGCAGCGTGCGCTCTTTCGGCGGCGGCGTGGTCAGCGGGTGATCCGCCTTGTACGGGCCTTCCGGCATGTTGCGCATGCATTGATCGATGATCTTGATGCTCTGGCGCATCTCTTCGACGCGGACCATGCAGCGGTCATAGGCATCGCCGTTGACGGCCAGTGGCACTTCGAATTCGAAGTTCTCGTAGCCCGAGTACGGACGCGCTTTGCGCAGGTCGAAATCGCAACCGGTCGAACGCAGGCCGGCACCGGTGACGCCCCATTCCAGGGCCTCTTTGGTGTTGTAGGCAGCGACGCCGACAGTACGCCCCTTGAGGATGCTGTTCTGCAGGGCGGCCTTGGTGTATTCGTCCAGACGCTTGGGCATCCACTCGACGAAATCCTTGACCAGTTTTTCCCAGCCGCGCGGCAGGTCGTGGGCGACGCCACCGATGCGGTACCAGGCCGGGTGCAGACGGAAACCGGTGATCGCCTCGATCACCGTGTACGCCTTCTGGCGGTCGGTGAAAGTGAAGAACACCGGGGTCATGGCGCCGACGTCCTGGATGTAGGTACCGAGGAACAGCAGGTGGCTGGTGATCCGGAAGAATTCGGCCATCATGATGCGGATGACATCGACCTTCTGCGGCACTTTGATGCCGGCGAGCTTCTCGACCGAAAGCACGTACGGCAGGTTGTTCATCACGCCGCCGAGGTAGTCGATACGGTCGGTGTACGGAATGTAGCTGTGCCAGGACTGACGCTCGCCCATCTTCTCGGCGCCACGGTGGTGGTATCCGATGTCCGGGACGCAGTCGACGATCTCTTCACCGTCCAGCTGCAGGATGATGCGGAACGCACCGTGCGCCGAAGGGTGGTTCGGGCCGAGGTTGAGGAACATGTAGTCCTCGTTGGCTCCGGAACGCTTCATGCCCCAGTCTTCCGGACGGAAACGCGCGGCTTCTTCCTCAAGCTGCTGCTTGGCGAGGTTGAGGCTGAACGGATCGAATTCGGTGGCGCGCGCCGGGAAGTCCTTGCGCAGCGGGTGACCTTCCCAGGTCGGCGGCATCATGATGCGCGACAGGTGCGGGTGGCCTTTGAAGTCGATGCCGAACATGTCCCAGACTTCGCGCTCGTACCAGTTGGCGTTGGGCCAGATGCTGGTGACGGAAGGCATGCTGAGGTCGCCTTCGGACAAGGCCACCTTGATCATCACGTCACTATTACGCTCCAGCGACATGAGGTGATAGAACACGGTGAAATCGGCGCCGGTCGGCAGCCCTTGACGCTTGGTGCGCAGACGCTCGTCCACGCCGTGCAGGTCATAGAGCATGACGTACGGCTTGGGCAGGTTGCGCAGGAAAGTCAGGACTTCAACCAGTTTGGCACGGGTCACCCACAGCACCGGCATGCCGGTGCGGGTTGCCTGCGCGGTGAACGCTTCGGCGCCAAAACGGTTGTTCAGTTCGACGACCACATCCTGGTCGTCTGCCTTGTAAGGCGGGATGTACAGAGCACTGCCTGTAGTCATGGTTATTTTTTCGCTTTCGGTCAACGTAAAGAATGAAGCCAGCTTCTCGTTACTTGGAACAGAACTGGATCAGACTTCGTCAGGGCTGCGCAGATTGGTGACTGCGATTCGCTGTTCGCGGCGCTGTTCCTTCTGCGATGGCATGTCGGCGCGATACACGCCTTGATCACCAACGACCCAGGAAAGCGGACGACGCTCCTGTCCAATCGATTCCTGCAACAGCATCAAGCCTTGCAGAAATGCTTCCGGACGGGGCGGGCAGCCAGGTACGTAGACGTCCACGGGCAAGAACTTGTCCACCCCTTGAACCACGGAGTAGATGTCGTACATGCCGCCGGAGTTGGCGCACGAACCCATGGAGATAACCCATTTCGGTTCGAGCATTTGCTCGTAGAGACGCTGAATGATCGGCGCCATCTTGATGAAGCAGGTACCGGCGATAACCATGAAGTCGGCCTGACGCGGCGAGGCCCGGATGACTTCGGCGCCAAAGCGCGCGATGTCGTGGGGCGCCGTGAAGGCGGTGGTCATTTCCACGTAGCAGCACGACAGGCCGAAGTTGTACGGCCACAGGGAGTTCTTACGTCCCCAGTTGACCGCGCCGCTCAGCACGTCTTCCAGCTTGCCCATGAAAATGTTTTTGTGGACTTGATCTTCTAACGGATCGGCAACGGTTTCCCGCTGGCCAATCGGATACTGCTCGTTAGGAGCATCGGGGTCGATCCTGGTGAGATTGTATTGCATTGCCAAAGCCTCATTGTTTCAGCTTCGCCTGCCGCTTGCGACGAGCTTCCGGAGCCCAGTCAAGGGCGCCCACTCGGAACAGGTAGACAAGACCTGCCAACAGAATTGCTATGAAAACGAGAGCTTCGACGAATCCGGTCCAGCCGCTTTCGCGGACGGACACAGACCATGCAAAGAGAAAGAGGGCTTCGATATCGAAGATCACGAAGAGCATCGCGACCAGATAGAATTTGGCTGAGAGCCGCAAGCGGGCGCCACCGGTAGGTAGCATGCCCGACTCGAACGGTTCGTTTTTGCTGCGACCCCAGGCTTTTGACCCGAGGAGGCTGGAGACGCCAAGCATGAAGGCACACAGGCCGACGACACCCAGAAGGAAAATGGCAAAGCCCCAGTTGTGGGCCATGAGTCCTGTCGCTTCGGGCATGCTGGTAATCCTTAACAGAGAGCAAAGGTCTCTGAGCTTGATAAAGAAATAAGGCAGTGACGATATGTCGCAGCAATCAATCGGGCTGATTTTATGGCTAAACACCCGGCAAGTAAAATTCCAAAGGCGAAATTATTTACCGGATTAAGGACGTAGCGTCTCCTGAAGGCGCTGCGGCCCATGCGTTGCGGGCATTAGCCGGGTTTCCGTCAATTATGTTTTGTAGGCTTTGTAACGAACATAGTTGCTGCTAAATGATAATTGATATCGTTTGGCGTGGTTTTGTAACTGTTTAACGAGTGAGTGGCTGGGAAGTTGTCTTACTTGCGCGTTACTGCAAGTAGCGAAGCCTACCGTTTTAGCGGAAATTTCTGACGCTTGTACCGGTTCAGATCAATGTTCCATCTCTCGGCTGACGGTAGCCCTGTGGGAGCGAGCCTGCTCGCGAAAGCGGTGGATCAGCCTCCAGATGTGCAAGCTGACTTATCGCCTTCGCGAGCAGGCTCGCTCCCACAGGGGATTTGTAGTGTCTTTGAGATTCCAACAGGCAAAAAAACGCCCCGATCCAGTCGGGGCGTCAGTCTTGCGGCTCTGCGGTTAGCTTTTTATTCGATCCGCAAAGGCCGTTTGCTCAGGTTAGCCGAATCAGTGGAACTGTTCTTCTTCGGTCGAACCGGTCAGCGCGGTCACCGAGGACGAGCCGCCCTGGATCACGGTGGTCATGTCGTCGAAGTAGCCAGTACCCACTTCCTGCTGGTGCGCAACGAAGGTGTAACCCTTGGCGGCGTCAGCGAATTCCTGCTCTTGCAGCTTCACGTAGGCGGTCATGTCGTTGCGGGCGTAGTCGTGCGCCAGGTTGAACATGCTGTGCCACATGTTGTGAATGCCGGCCAGGGTGATGAACTGGTGCTTGTAGCCCATGGCGGACAGTTCGCGCTGGAACTTGGCGATGGTCGCGTCGTCCAGGTTCTTCTTCCAGTTGAAGGAAGGCGAGCAGTTGTACGACAGCAGCTGGTCCGGGTATTCCTTCTTGATTGCTTCAGCGAAGCGACGGGCTTCTTCCAGATCCGGCTTGGCGGTTTCGCACCAGATCAGGTCGGCGTACGGAGCGTAAGCCAGGCCACGGGCGATCGCTTGATCCAGGCCGGCACGTACCTTGTAGAAACCTTCCTGAGTACGCTCGCCGGTCACGAATGGCTGATCGTACGGGTCGCAGTCGGAAGTCAGCAGGTCAGCCGCGTTGGCGTCGGTGCGGGCCAGAATGATGGTCGGCGTGCCGGCAACGTCAGCTGCCAGACGGGCAGCGGTCAGCTTCTGTACGGCTTCCTGGGTTGGCACCAGAACCTTGCCGCCCATGTGGCCGCATTTCTTCACCGAAGCCAGTTGGTCTTCGAAGTGAACGCCGGCGGCGCCTGCTTCGATCATGCTCTTCATCAGCTCGTAGGCGTTGAGTACGCCGCCGAAGCCGGCTTCAGCGTCGGCCACGATTGGCGCGAAGTAGTCGATGTAGCCTTCATCGCCCGGATTCTTGCCGGCTTTCCACTGGATCTGGTCAGCACGACGGAACGAGTTGTTGATGCGCTTGACCACGGTCGGTACCGAGTCAACCGGGTACAGCGACTGATCCGGGTACATCGATTCGGCGGAGTTGTTGTCCGCAGCCACCTGCCAGCCGGACAGGTAGATCGCCTGGATACCGGCCTTGACCTGCTGAACAGCCTGGCCGCCGGTCAGGGCGCCCATGCAGTTGACGAAATCTTTCTCTGGACGGAAGGACGGCTTGGCACCTTGGGTAACCAGGTTCCACAGCTTCTCGGCGCCCATCTTCGCGAAGGTGTGCTCAGGCTGAACCGAGCCACGCAGGCGGACCACGTCGGCAGCGGAGTAAGTGCGAGTCACGCCTTTCCAGCGCGGGTTCTCGGCCCAGTCTTTTTCGAGGGCTGCAATTTGCTGTTCGCGTGTCAGTGCCATGGAGATAAACCTCGTCGCGTCTTTTATGAAAAGTTGTTCTGCGGTGGAAAATTCCTGCGCTCGCTGACCAGAAGCTTAGGTGGTCAAGTCGGATTCGGCGGGGTAGGCGACGGGATGAACGATGGGCTCGAGGGGAAGTGAGCAGGTAGTGGCGCGGTGCGGGCGCATTCCGGCGTCGTGGGCCTTTATACGGTCAGCAGCGTGAAGCCGGGTTACCTAAATACGCTTCCGTCCCTCGGGACAACTTCGTTCCAGTCGGCAACCTCGTCAAACACACCTTGTGGGCGGTACAGACACGAAACGGTTCGCGGGATAGGTGCGAACGGCGCTTCGAAGGCCCTTGCCAGGGCCTCTGATTAGCGGGAGCGAGGCCATCATGCCTTCGCTTTTTGGCCTCGTCAAACGTTTTGTAGTGCTTTTTTTAAGGCACTACATGTTTCGTCTAATACGACTAATCAGTCAGTTTTCGGTGCTTTAGTCCAGTGTGTCGACTTTCACCCGCAAGGTCATGTCATCCCGGCCTTGAGTCGAGTAGCTGCGGGTCAGCCCCTGTTTGTCGGCCTGAGTCTGGCTGTTGACGCCCGCCAGGGTGATCCATTCGCCGAGGCGTCCGGTGACGGTTGTGTCGGTGCTTTGCACGTTCACTACATCGGGACGTTCCTGGCTCATGCGGTCACGGTTGGTACTGATCGCCAGATGAACGGTCTCGCCGGTGACGCTGGCGGTGACGTAGAAACCCTGGGTGACGTTGCGGTATTGGGTCTCGCTGCTGTAACCGCCGTAGGAGTCGCTCTGGGTGTTGGTGATCGGCACGCTTTGGCCAACCTGAATCAGCGCCGGAGTGCCTTCACTGGTCCGCACTTGCTGAACGCCGCCGTTGCGGCTGGTGGTGCTGCGGCTGATGATCCGGGTCTGGTTCGGCTGGGCGCCGTTGACCGAATAACCTTCGTCGCCGCGGCCATTGTTTTCGTTGGTGTCGACGGTGATCAGCAAGCGCTTCGGTGCGGTATCGAGTTGCGCCAGCAGATCTTTCAGTTCCTGTATCTTGCCCGGCTCGGCCTTGACGATCAGTTGGTTGCCGTAAGCGCTGACCTGACCGTCCTGGCCGATGAAGTCCTGCGCCACCGGCAGCATGTCGGCGCTGGTGTGGTATTTGAGGGGGACGATTTCTGTGGCTGCCAGCACCGAAAAACTGCAGCCGAGCAGCAGGGTGGTGAGCAGGGTGCGTAGGGACATGTCCGTTATCTCCGCGTTCGAAAGGCTTGATATTGCCAGTTTGTCGGCCCGGGGTGGGGCAAGTTGAATCGTAGACAGCAAAACGCCCCGGCATCCGAAAATGGCGGGGCGTTTTGTGGTGTGCTTGCGGCCATTGTGGCGAGGGGATTTATCCCCGCTCGGCTGCACAGCAGTCGCCGACCCAGCGCGCTCGATTTAACTGACTCACCGAGTTTTCTGGATTTGGGGCTGCTTCGCAGCCCAGCGGGGATAAATCCCCTCGCCACAGGGATCTAGAGGTCTCGGAATCAGGCCGAATGCCGAACCATGTCGACATGCGGAATGCCGGCCTCGAGAAACTCCTCGCTGACCAGGCTGAAGCCCAGGCGCTCATAGAACGCCGTGGCTTGCACCTGAGCGCTGAGCTTCTGTTGCTTCAAGCCGCGCGCTTCGGCTTCGGCGATGACCGCTTGCATCAACGCGTCACCGACCTTCATTCCGCGCCAGTCTTTGAGTACCGAAACCCGGCCGATGTGGCCGTCGGGCAACAGCCGCGCCGTGCCGATCGGGAAGTCGCCTTCGAACGCCAGAAAATGCACGGCGGTCGCGTCATCGGCGTCCCACTCAAGCTCGGGTGGCACCGATTGTTCGGCGATGAACACCGTTTCACGAATGCGCCGGATCTCGGCGATATCCTTCTGCCAGTCTGCGACACGAACGCGAATTTTATTCATCGGCGAACCCCAGGCTTCCTTGCTTGACCAGTTCGCAGAGCAGGCTGCGGCCGTCTTCATCGCTCAGCCATTCGCCGAGGTTGTCGGCGTGCAGCGCGTCAGCGGCGCAGATCAGCTTCAACAGTTCGCGCAGCTTGCCCGGCAGGTAACGGCTCTGTCCGCTGGCGAACAGCAGCAGATCGTCATCGACTTCCGACCAGGCCAGGCGCGCGCTCGGGTTGCGGATCAGCACGGCGCCGTCCTGCAGGGCGGCGAGGAAGTCTTCTTCTTCGACGTCTTCCGGGCCGACCACCAATTCGGGGTAGCGCGGCTCGGTCATGTACTGGCCGAACCAAGTCAGCAGCAGACGCTCGTCGCTCATGTGTTCGGCGAGCAGGCTTTTCAGACGATCCAGTGCATCGTGTTGAATCTGGTGCGGATCGACCGCCGGCTTGGCGTCGGCATCGGTGTAGCGCTCTTCGTCAGTCAGGAACTGGCTGAGGAAGTCGGTGAAGTGGGTCAGCACTTCAGCGGCGCTCGGCGCGCGGAAACCGACCGAATAGGTCATGCAGTTGTCGACCGCGACGCCGCAATGGGCCAGACGCGGCGGCAGGTAGAGCATGTCGCCTGGCTCCAGCACCCATTCTTCGGTCTCGTGGAATTCAGCGAGGATGCGCAGGTCAGCGTGCTGCAGGAGCGGGCTCTCGGAATCGCACATCTGGCCGATTTTCCAGTTGCGCTTGCCATGGCCCTGCAGCAGGAACACATCGTAGTTGTCGAAATGCGGGCCGACGCTGCCACCCGGTGCGGCAAAGCTGATCATCACGTCATCGACGCGCCAGCTCGGCAGGAAGCGGAAGTTTTCCAGCAGTTCGCTGACTTCCGGCACGAACTGATCAACCGCTTGCACCAGCAGGGTCCACTCTTTTTCTGGCAATTTGCTGAACTCGTCTTCGGCGAACGGGCCGCGACGCAGTTCCCATGGACGCTCGCCATGTTCGATCACCAGGCGCGATTCGACTTCTTCTTCCAGGGCCAGGCCGGCCAGTTCGTCGGCGTCGATCGGGCTTTCGAAGTCAGGAATCGCCTGACGGATCAGCAGCGGTTTTTTCTGCCAGTAGTCACGCAGGAATTCGCGTGCTGTGAGGCCGCCCAGAAGTTGAAGAGGAATATCGGAATTCATATGTAACCTATTGAAAAAAAGCACTTTTCAGACGGGAATAAAAACGCCCGGCGCGGCCGGGCGTCTCAAACGGAGCAAACGGTCGATCAGATGCGTTTGGCTTGTGCCACTGCGTTGCCGATGTAGTTGGCCGGCGTCAGTTGCTTGAGCTCGGCTTTGGCTTCGGCTGGCATGTCCAGGCCATCGATGAAAGTCTGCAACGCTTCAGGGCTGATGCCCTTGCCACGGGTCAGTTCTTTCAGCTTTTCGTACGGGTTTTCGATGTTGTAGCGACGCATCACGGTCTGGATCGGCTCGGCCAATACTTCCCAGCAAGCATCGAGGTCAGCGGCAATCTTCTGCTCGTTGAGCTCGAGTTTGCTGATGCCTTTGAGGCTGGCTTCGTAAGCGATCACGCTGTGGGCGAAGCCGACACCGAGGTTGCGCAGGACGGTGGAGTCGGTCAGGTCGCGCTGCCAGCGGGAGATCGGCAGCTTGCTCGCCAGGTGCTGGAACAATGCGTTGGCGATACCCAGGTTGCCTTCGGAGTTTTCGAAGTCGATCGGGTTGACCTTGTGCGGCATGGTCGACGAACCGATTTCACCAGCGATGGTGCGCTGCTTGAAATAACCCAAGGAGATATAGCCCCAGATGTCGCGGTCGAAGTCGATCAGGATGGTGTTGAAGCGTGCGATAGCGTCGAACAGCTCGGCGATGTAGTCGTGCGGTTCGATCTGCGTGGTGTACGGGTTGAAGCCCAGGCCCAGCTCGTCTTCGATGAAGGCGCGGGCGTTGGCTTCCCAGTCGATCTGCGGGTAGGCCGAGAGGTGTGCGTTGTAGTTGCCGACAGCGCCGTTGATCTTGCCCAGCAGCGGCACGGCAGCGACTTGAGCGATCTGACGCTCGAGACGGTAAACCACGTTGGCCAGTTCTTTACCCAGAGTAGTCGGCGAAGCCGGCTGGCCGTGGGTGCGCGACAGCATCGGCACGTCGGCGAAACGGATGGCCAGTTCGCGGATGGCGTTGGCGGTCTGGCGCATCAGCGGCAGCATCACGTCGTCACGACCTTCGCGCAGCATCAGGGCGTGGGACAGGTTGTTGATGTCTTCGCTGGTGCAGGCAAAGTGGATGAATTCGCTGACCTTGGCCAGCTCCGGCAGCTTGGCCGCCTGCTCTTTGAGCAGGTATTCGATGGCTTTGACGTCGTGGTTGGTGGTGCGCTCGATCTCTTTGACGCGCTCGGCGTGCTCCAGCGAGAAGTTTTCAGCCAGTTCATTGAGAACGGCGTTGGCCTCGGCGGAGAAGGCTGGCACTTCAGGGATGCCAGCATGGGCGGCCAGGCGCTGGAGCCAGCGCACTTCAACCAGAACGCGGGCACGGATCAGGCCGTACTCGCTGAAAATCGGGCGCAGGGCCTGGGTTTTGCCGGCGTAGCGGCCGTCAACAGGGGAAACCGCAGTGAGCGAAGAGAGCTGCATGGGGTGTTCTCGGACAGTCGGGCAACGAAATGGGGCGCGTATCATACATGAAAAAATCCGCCGGTCCGTCGCCAACTGACCGGCGTATTACGCGTTACAGACTACAAAGCCTTCATGACGCGGCGTTTACTCGCTGCGCATCAACGGATAAAGCTCTTTAAGCAACTTGCGGCGGCTGATCACCAACTGCCAGCGATGACCACCGAGCTGCCGCCACAGGCGCGCCGAGCGGATACCGGCGAGGAGCAGGGCGCGGATCTTCGAGGCATTGCTCGGCTGTTGCAGGTTGCGCATGTCGCCGTGCACCTGAATGCGCTGGCGCAGAGTGCTCAAAGTGTCCTGGTACAACGCACCGCAAGCGGCCACGACGTTTTCGTGGGCCGGGCCAAAATGCTCCACCTGCGACTGGATCTGCGGCAGGCGTTTGGCAATCGTCTCAAGCATGTCGTCACGCTTGGCCAGTTGCCGCTCCAGACCGAGCATCGACAGGGCGTAGCGCAACGGCTCGCGCTGCAAGGTGCTCGGATCGCGCTCAAGGGCGCCAATCAGCGCGCGATAACCCTCGCGCAGATTGATGTCGTCGCCGCCGTACACGTCCAGCGTATCTTTCGGGTCGCGGACCAGCAGGCTGCCGAGCATGCAACTCAGGCCGGCCTCGTTGGTCTGGCCGGTCTTGGCGATGCGATCGACCAGCACGGCGGCGAGAAACACACCGCCCAGCGCTGTCAGTTGCTCCTGAGTCGGGCTCATGCCTGGCCGCTCCACGGCTCGGCCACTTCGATCACGCCGCCACCCAAGCAGATTTCACCGTCATAGAACACCACCGATTGGCCCGGCGTCACCGCGCGTTGCGGTTCGTCGAACACGGCGCGATAACCGCTGGCGGTTTTTTCCAGGGTGCAGGCCTGATCGCTCTGGCGATAGCGCACTTTCGCCGTCAGGCGCAGCGGCTGGCTCAGGTCGATCGGGTTGACCCAGTAGATTTCCGAGGCGAGCAGGGCGCTGGAGAACAGCCACGGATGGTTGTTGCCCTGGCCGACGATCAGCTCGTTGGTCTGCAGATCCTTGCGCAGCACGTACCACGGCTCGTCACCGGCATCTTTCAAGCCGCCGATGCCGAGGCCCTGACGCTGGCCGATGGTGTGGTACATCAAGCCGTGGTGACGGCCGATGACTTCGCCTTCGGTGGTCTTGATCTCGCCCGGTTGTGCCGGCAGGTATTGCTTGAGGAAATCGCTGAAACGGCGCTCGCCGATGAAGCAGATTCCGGTGGAATCCTTCTTCTTGGCGGTGGCCAGTTCGTACTTCTCGGCAATCTCGCGCACTCGCGGCTTTTCCAGTTCGCCGACCGGGAACAGGGTCTTGGCGATCTGTTCGCCGCCGACGGCGTGCAGGAAATAGCTCTGATCCTTGTTCGGATCGAGGCCCTTGAGCAGTTCGGTGCGATCATCGATATCACGGCGGCGCACGTAGTGGCCGGTGGCGATCAGGTCGGCGCCGAGCATCATCGCGTAGTCGAGGAACGCTTTGAACTTGATCTCGCGGTTGCACAGGATGTCCGGGTTCGGCGTGCGCCCGGCCTTGTATTCGGCGAGGAAGTGCTCGAACACGTTGTCCCAGTACTCGGCGGCAAAGTTGGCGGTGTGCAGCTTGATGCCGATCTTGTCGCAGACAGCCTGAGCATCCGCCAGGTCGTCCATCGCGGTGCAGTATTCCGTTCCGTCGTCTTCTTCCCAGTTCTTCATGAACAGGCCTTCCACTTCGTAACCCTGCTCGATCAGGAGAAGGGCGGAAACGGAAGAGTCCACGCCGCCGGACATGCCGACAATGACGCGCTTCTTGGATGTGTCAGAAGGGGCTGGATCACGCATAGGGATTCAATGAGTGTCTTGGAAAAGGGCGCGATTCTATCAGGCTCGCGGCCGCAAGGCTAAAGAGAAGGGCGGATCAGTTCGAGGCTGAAGTGATGACCGGCCAGATAATCGTCGATGCAACGGATGATCAGTTCACTGCGCCAGTTATCGCGCTGGGCGATTAATTCGTCGCGGGTCAGCCACTTGGCGCCGACGATGCCGTCGTCAAGCTGGTAATCCGGGTGATGCTGCACGGCTTTGGCGCTGAAGCATATGCGCTGGTAAGTCACGCCGTTGCTCGGTGCGGTGTACAGATAAATGCCAATCACGCCTGTCGGCTCGACGTCCCAGCCGGTTTCTTCGAGGGTTTCGCGAATGGCCGCATCGATCAGGGTTTCATCCGGATCGAGATGGCCGGCGGGCTGGTTGAGCACATTACGCCCACCTTTGTGCTCTTCGACCATCAGGAAGCGACCGTTGTCCTCGACGATGGTGGCGACGGTGATGTGGGGGAGCCATTCCATAAAACCTTCCTCAATCTATTGGTTAAATCCCAATCCCTGTGGGAGCTGGCTTGCCAGCGATAGTGGTGGTTCAGTCACCATCCATGCTGGATGATAAACCGCCATCGCTGGCAAGCCAGCTCCCACAAAGTTTTGTGGTGATCACAAAACCCGGAAACACAAACCCCGGCACAAGGCCGGGGTCTGTTCACCGCATTACAACCTTAAACCAGCGCAGCAATCGCCGCGTTGAAGGTTGCGCTTGGACGCATGGCCTTGCTGATCAGCTCGGCGTCGGCGTGGTAGTAACCGCCGATGTCGACTGGCTTGCCCTGAACGGCGTTGAGCTCGGCAACGATGGTTGCCTCGTTCTCGGTCAGGGTTTTGGCCAGAGTCGCGAACTGCGCTTGCAGTGCAGCGTCTTCGGTCTGGGCAGCCAGGGCCTGAGCCCAGTACATCGCCAGATAGAAGTGGCTGCCGCGGTTGTCGATGTTGCCGACCTTGCGCGATGGCGACTTGTTGTTGTCGAGGAACTGGCCGGTGGCCTGGTCCAGGGTTTTCGACAGCACCAGTGCTTTCGGGTTGTTGTAGTTCACGCCCAGGTGCTCAAGGGAAGCGGCGAGGGCAAGGAACTCACCCAGCGAATCCCAGCGCAGGAAGTTTTCTTCAACCAGTTGCTGCACGTGCTTCGGCGCCGAACCGCCGGCGCCGGTTTCGAACAGGCCGCCGCCGTTCATCAGCGGCACGATCGACAGCATCTTGGCGCTGGTGCCCAGTTCCATGATCGGGAACAGGTCGGTCAGGTAGTCGCGCAGTACGTTGCCGGTCACCGAAATGGTGTCCTTGCCTTCGCGGGTGCGCTGCAGGGTGTACTTCATCGCGTCGACCGGCGCCATGATCTGGATGTCCAGACCGCTGGTGTCGTGGTCCTTCAGGTAGGCCTGAACCTTCTCGATCACCACGCCATCGTGAGCGCGCATCGGGTCGAGCCAGAAGATCGCCGGCGTGCTGCTCGCGCGAGCACGGTTGACGGCCAGTTTGACCCAGTCCTGGATCGGCGCGTCTTTGGTCTGGCACATGCGGAAGATGTCGCCGGCTTCGACAGCCTGTTCCATCAGCAGCTTGCCCTTGCTGTCGGTGACGCGAACAACGCCGTCAGCCTTGATCTGGAAAGTCTTGTCGTGGGAGCCGTACTCTTCGGCTTTCTTCGCCATCAGACCGACGTTCGGCACGCTGCCCATGGTGGTCGGGTCGAAAGCGCCGTTGGCTTTGCAGTCTTCGATCACAGCCTGGTAGATGGTCGCGTAGCAACGATCCGGGATCACAGCCTTGGTGTCGTGCAGCTGACCGTCGGTGCCCCACATCTTGCCGGAGTCACGGATCATCGCTGGCATCGAGGCGTCAACGATGACGTCGCTCGGCACGTGCAGGTTGGTGATGCCTTTGTCGGAGTTGACCATCGCCAGCGAAGGACGAACGGCATAGACCGCTGCGATATCGGCTTCGATCTGCGCTTGTTGCTCGGCCGGCAGGGCCTTGATGCGCGCGTACAGATCGCCGATGCCGTTGTTCAGATTGAAGCCGATCTGGTTCAGCACGTCAGCGTGCTTGGTCAGTGCGTCTTTATAGAACTCGGCAACGATCTGGCCGAACATGATCGGGTCGGAGACCTTCATCATGGTCGCTTTCAGGTGAACCGAGAGCAGCACGCCCTGGGCCTTGGCGCTTTCGATCTCGGCAGCGATGAACGCACGCAAGGCGTTTTTGCTCATCACGGCGCAGTCGAGGATCTCGCCAGCCTGAACGGTGGTTTTTTCTTTCAGAACGGTGGCAGCACCGTCCTTGGCGATCAGTTCGATCTTCACGGCGTCAGCGGCGTCGATCAGGACAGCTTTTTCGCTGCCGTAGAAATCGCCGGTGCTCATGTGCGCGACGTGAGACTTGGAGTCCTTGGCCCAGGCGCCCATCTTGTGCGGGTGCTTGCGCGCGTAGTTCTTCACCGACAGCGGAGCGCGGCGGTCGGAGTTGCCTTCACGCAGAACCGGGTTCACGGCGCTGCCCTTGACCTTGTCGTAACGCGCCTTGGCGTCTTTGTCGGCGTCGCTGGTCACGGTTTCCGGGTAGTCCGGCAGGTTGTAGCCCTGCGCCTGCAGCTCTTTGATCGCGGCTTGCAGCTGTGGCACCGAAGCACTGATGTTCGGCAGCTTGATTATGTTGGCTTCAGGCGTAACGGCCAGGTCGCCCAGTTCGGCGAGGTGATCGGCTACGGCTTTGTCGCCCAGTTGCTCGGGGAAGCTTGCCAGGATGCGCGCTGCAAGAGAGATATCGCGGGTTTCCACGGCGATATCGGCCGAGGCGGTGTAAGCCTCGATGATCGGCAGCAGGGAATAGGTGGCGAGGGCAGGAGCTTCGTCGGTGAAGGTATAGATGATCTTCGAGCGGGTGGGCATATTCGGATTAACTCTCTCTTCTTTGCTAAAGCGTGCGCAGAAACTCGAGGGGCGCCGGGTAAGCGCGTTCGTTCAAAGTCATCCATGAACCGAATGTCGAGATTCTTCGCGGTGATGTTGGGTGCATCAGTAGAGCGTCAAGCAGTCAGGCTGCGGTAACAACCCGACCAATCAGGCGGAAAGTCTCGTGCTAGAGAGGCCAGCCGTCGTGACCCTGTGGTCAGCGGGCGGCATTATACATAGGTAGCTGGCAATCTGCCGATGGTTCATATGCAACGATTCTCATCCATTGGTCTAAAGGTCGCAGGGCGCGACCGGGCAAAGACTCGTTACGAATGCTGGAGTTTGGCGCTTTTCCCTTTGCTTTCAGGCTTGTAGGAAACGAGATGTGCGCGGCGCAGGAACATAGGGTTTGCGTGTTGATTCAACTGGGTTACGCTCGAAGCAAGCCAGGTGTTCAATCCAAACAATGGAGTTCAGCATGGGTTACAAGAAGATTCAGGTTCCAGCCGTCGGCGACAAAATCACCGTCAATGCAGACCATTCTCTCAATGTTCCTGATAACCCGATCATCCCCTTCATCGAAGGTGACGGTATTGGTGTCGACATCAGTCCGGTGATGATCAAGGTTGTCGATGCTGCTGTTGAAAAGGCCTACGGCGGCAAGCGCAAGATTTCCTGGATGGAAGTCTATGCCGGCGAGAAAGCCACTCAGGTTTATGACCAGGACACCTGGCTGCCGCAGGAAACCCTCGACGCGGTCAAGGATTACGTGGTCTCCATCAAAGGCCCGCTGACCACTCCGGTCGGTGGCGGTATCCGCTCGCTGAACGTGGCCCTGCGTCAGCAACTCGACCTGTACGTCTGCCTGCGCCCGGTGCGCTGGTTCGAAGGCGTGCCGAGCCCGGTGAAAAAGCCCGGCGATGTCGACATGACCATCTTCCGCGAGAACTCCGAAGACATTTACGCCGGTATCGAATGGAAGGCCGGTTCGCCGGAAGCAACCAAGGTCATCAAATTCCTTAAAGAAGAAATGGGCGTCACCAAGATCCGTTTCGACGAAAACTGCGGCATCGGCGTCAAGCCGGTCTCCCGCGAAGGCACCAGGCGTCTGGCGCGCAAGGCTCTGCAATACGTGGTCGACAATGACCGCGACTCGCTGACCATCGTGCACAAAGGCAACATCATGAAGTTCACCGAAGGTGCCTTCAAGGAATGGGCCTACGAAGTGGCGGCCGAAGAATTCGGTGCGACGCTGCTCGATGGCGGTCCGTGGATGCAGTTCAAGAACCCGAAAACCGGCAAGAACGTTGTGGTCAAGGACGCCATCGCCGACGCCATGCTCCAGCAGATCCTGCTGCGCCCGGCCGAATACGATGTCATCGCTACGCTTAACCTCAACGGTGACTACCTGTCTGACGCCCTGGCGGCGGAAGTGGGCGGTATCGGTATCGCGCCGGGTGCCAACCTGTCCGACACCGTAGCGATGTTCGAGGCGACCCACGGTACCGCACCGAAATACGCCGGCAAGGATCAGGTCAACCCGGGCTCGCTGATTCTCTCGGCCGAGATGATGTTGCGTCACATGGGCTGGACTGAAGCGGCGGACCTGATCATCAAGGGCACCAACGGTGCGATCGGCGCGAAGACTGTTACTTATGATTTCGAGCGTTTGATGGATGGCGCGAAGCTGGTTTCGTCCTCCGGGTTCGGAGATGCGCTGATTTCGCATATGTAAAAGTTGCAGGCACGCAAAAACCGCCTGACTCGATGGGTTGAGTCAGGCGGTTTTTTTATGACCGAATGTTTTGAGGCTTCAACTGGTTGCCGTTTGTTTTTCCGTGGCAATCGAGCTCGGCGCCGAAGCGACTTCGACCGAAGTTATCTTCACGGCATGCAAGCCTTTAGGGCCTTGAACGATCTCGAAGTTCACCGCCTGACCTGCTTTCAGGGTCTTGTACCCATCCATTTCAATGGCCGAGTAGTGGGCAAAGAAATCAATGTCCTTGCCATCCTCATCGCGACCTTCCCGGGCGTCGGTATTGATAAAGCCGAATCCCTTGGCATTGTTGAACCATTTCACCTTGCCGACAGCCATGCTCAAATCCCTCTGCAACAGACTCCATCGCTGGAGTATCATCCACGACATCCGCAATCGAATTCGATAAAAGAATTGACTCCGCGGATCTTTTTTACCCACTGTGGGCTCTATTGGTTGTAACACCGTTTTCCCGATAGTCAAGGTGACCGGGCAGTCGTAGTTGAAAACGTGTGCAACCGCCCCCACCACTGTATTCGCACAACTGACGAACCTTTTTTTCCATGCATGCAATCAGCCAGATTCGACTAACATTCAATCAGGATCGCCCGCTTCTCCAAAAGGATCTTCCACAGGAGCACGACGACGATTCGGCAGGCGTTGCTGTTCAGGAAGCAAAGCCCGCGTTACAGGCGCCGCCGATGTACAAGGTGGTTTTGTTCAACGATGACTACACACCGATGGATTTCGTCGTCGAAGTGCTCGAGGTGTTTTTTAACCTGAATCGCGAGCTGGCGACCAAGGTCATGCTGGCCGTCCATACAGAAGGACGGGCAGTATGTGGAGTGTTTACCCGCGACATCGCCGAGACAAAGGCCATGCAGGTCAACCAGTACGCCAGGGAAAGCCAGCATCCGCTACTCTGTGAAATCGAGAAGGACGGTTAATCGCCGACCACTTGGGTATGAGGTGAAGCTATGTTAAACCGCGAGCTCGAAGTCACCCTCAATCTTGCCTTCAAGGAGGCTCGTTCGAAGCGTCATGAGTTCATGACCGTCGAACATCTCCTGCTGGCCCTATTGGATAATGAGGCTGCCGCCACCGTTTTGCGTGCCTGCGGCGCAAACCTCGACAAACTCAAGCATGATCTGCAGGAGTTCATCGACTCCACCACGCCATTGATCCCCGTCCATGACGAGGATCGCGAAACCCAGCCAACCCTGGGCTTCCAGCGTGTCCTGCAGCGTGCTGTTTTTCACGTACAGAGCTCGGGCAAGCGCGAAGTGACCGGCGCCAACGTGCTGGTCGCCATCTTCAGTGAGCAAGAGAGTCAGGCCGTGTTCCTGCTGAAACAGCAGAGCGTGGCGCGCATCGATGTCGTCAACTACATCGCCCACGGCATTTCGAAAGTACCGGGGCACGGCGATCACTCTGAAGGTGAACAAGATATGCAGGACGACGAGGGCGGTGAGTCTTCTTCTTCAGGCAATCCTCTGGATGCTTATGCCAGCAACCTCAACGAACTCGCGCGCCAGGGTCGCATTGATCCGTTGGTTGGTCGTGAGTCGGAAGTCGAGCGTGTCGCGCAGATTCTTGCGCGCCGGCGCAAGAACAATCCGCTGCTGGTGGGTGAGGCAGGCGTGGGTAAAACCGCGATTGCCGAGGGCCTGGCCAAGCGCATCGTCGACAATCAGGTGCCGGATCTGCTGGCCAATGCGGTTGTTTATTCGCTCGACCTCGGCGCTCTGCTCGCGGGTACCAAGTATCGCGGTGATTTCGAGAAGCGCTTCAAGGCGCTGCTCAATGAACTGAAGAAACGTCCGCAGGCGATCCTGTTCATCGACGAGATCCACACCATCATCGGTGCGGGTGCTGCGTCCGGTGGCGTGATGGATGCGTCCAATCTGCTCAAGCCGCTGCTGTCGTCTGGCGACATTCGGTGCATCGGTTCGACCACATTCCAGGAGTTTCGCGGCATCTTCGAGAAGGACCGTGCCTTGGCACGTCGATTCCAGAAGGTCGATGTCGTCGAGCCGTCGGTGGAAGACACCATCGGTATCCTGCGTGGCCTGAAAGGGCGTTTCGAGCAGCATCACAATATCGAATACAGCGATGAGTCGTTGCGTGCCGCTGCCGAACTGGCGTCGCGCTACATCAATGACCGGCACATGCCAGACAAGGCCATCGACGTGATCGATGAGGCGGGCGCCTACCAGCGTCTGCAACCGGTGGAGATGCGCGTTAAGCGTATCGAAGTGCCGCAGGTCGAGGACATCGTCGCGAAAATCGCGCGGATTCCGCCGAAGCATGTCACCAGTTCCGACAAAGAGCTGCTGCGTAACCTGGAGCGTGACCTGAAGCTGACGGTGTTTGGTCAGGACGCGGCGATCGATTCGCTGTCCACTGCGATCAAATTGTCCCGTGCCGGGCTCAAATCGCCGGACAAGCCGGTCGGTTCGTTCCTGTTTGCCGGGCCTACCGGTGTCGGTAAAACCGAGGCCGCGCGACAACTGGCCAAGGCGCTGGGCATCGAGCTGGTGCGCTTCGACATGTCCGAGTACATGGAGCGTCACACCGTATCGCGTCTGATCGGTGCGCCTCCAGGCTATGTCGGTTTCGATCAGGGCGGTCTGCTGACCGAAGCGATCACCAAGCAGCCACATTGCGTATTGCTGCTCGATGAAATCGAGAAGGCGCATCCGGAAGTCTTCAACCTGTTGTTGCAGGTCATGGACCACGGCACGCTGACCGACAACAACGGGCGCAAGGCGGACTTCCGCAATGTGATCGTGATCATGACCACCAACGCCGGTGCCGAGACGGCCGCGCGGGCTTCGATCGGTTTCACCCATCAGGACCACTCGTCCGATGCGATGGAAGTGATCAAGAAGAGCTTCACGCCGGAATTCCGTAACCGTCTGGACACCATTATCCAGTTTGGTCGCCTCAGTCATGATGTCATCAAAAGTGTGGTGGACAAGTTCCTCACCGAGCTTCAGGCGCAGCTGGAAGACAAGCGTGTGTTGCTTGAGGTTACTGATGCTGCGCGTAGTTGGCTGGCGGCGGGTGGTTATGACTCGGCGATGGGCGCACGTCCGATGGCGCGTCTGATCCAGGACAAGATCAAGCGTCCGCTGGCGGAGGAGATTCTGTTTGGCGAGCTGGCCGAGCATGGCGGTGTGGTGCACATCGACATCAAGGATGGGGAGTTGACGTTCGACTTCGAAACCACGGCTGAGATGGCCTGATGGCTTGATGTAGATTGGAAAGGCGCCTTCGGGCGCCTTTTTGCTGTTTGGCGTTGCGGGTTTTGAGGTGAATATCCGTTGCTGCGGGTGTTGCTGATTACGGTTCCGCCCTTACGGCGGGTCACCTTTTCCAAACGCCGAAAAGGTAACCCAAAAGGCTTGCTCCTGCGTTCGGCCCTCGCAGGCTCGGGTTCCTTCGCTCCGGGACTGATCCGGGCGCAGCGGCTCCGGTTTGCTTCGCTGCACCTCCTTCCGCTGTGTCTGGCTGCGCCAGACGGTCGCTGCGCTCCCACGCCCGGATCAATCCCTCCACTCAGCCTTCCGACGTCGCCGGTGGATCAAAAGCACTCGAGCTAACGCTCATTGTTGAGTGGGGCAGCTGCGCTGCTTTGCTTTTCTGTGGGAGCGAGCCTGCTCGCGAAGGCGGCCTGACAGCCGATCTGTTCTTGAGCAGTGGCGCGATCCAACTGTAGGAGCTGCCGAAGGCTGCGATCTTTTGATCTGGCTTCTGCTTTTGCTCTGGCTCTTGATCTTTTGCCCCTTCGGCAGGCTTCGTTACGGGATCGATCCCGTAACGAAGGTACCCCGAGCCCCAGCGAGCGGGCCGTACGCCGGGGCAAAGCCTTTGGGTTACCTTTTTGCTGGGCCGGCACTCCGGCGTTTGGAAAAGGTGACTCGCTGTAAGAGCGAAGCCGCCAGCGGCAGCGCCCGCAGCAACGGATATGCCCACAAAACCCAATTCCCAGACAAACAAAAACGCCCGGCATAACCCGGGCGTTCTGTATTGACTTGATTAACGAGCGCGGTAAGTGATCCGCCCTTTGCTCAAGTCATAGGGCGTCAGCTCGACGCGCACTTTGTCACCGGTAAGAATACGAATGTAGTTCTTGCGCATCTTGCCGGAAATATGCGCGGTTACGACGTGCCCATTTTCCAACTCCACACGAAACATGGTGTTGGGCAGGGTGTCGACGACAGTGCCTTCCATTTCGAAGCTGTCTTCTTTCGACATGCAGTAAAGCCCTCGGTATCCAATGAATGGCCCGGTGCAACTGCGCCAGGCAAAAGCGGCGTGCATTGTGCCCGAAAAATGGTGTTTACGCCAAGGGGTTTAGGCCGCAGCTTCAGTTCAGGATGACCCAGCGCTGATTGATCAGCAATTCGATGGGCCGATATTGCGTCTTGTAGTTCATCTTTTTGCAGTTCTTGATCCAGTAACCCAAGTACACGGCCTCAAGGCCCAGACGCTGGCTCTCGGCGATTTGCCAGAGGATTGCGTAACGGCCGAGGCTGCGGCGTTCTTCGTTCGGTTCGTAGAAGGTGTACACCGCTGACAAACCGTTGGGCAGCAGATCGGTCACCGCCACCGCGAGCAACCGTCCGTCGAGTCGAAACTCGTAGAAGCGCGAGAAGGGCAGGTCACGCACCAGGAACGTCGAGAACTGATCGCGGCTTGGCGGGTACATGTCGCCGTCGGCATGGCGCTGTTCTATGTAGCGCTGGTACAGGTCGAAATATTCTTCGCTGAAGTGCGGTTTGACCGGCTGCACCTGCAAATCCGCGTTGCGTTTGTAGATGCGCTTTTGCTGGCGATTAGTGATGAATTGTGCGGAGGGAATGCGCGCAGGCACGCACGCATTGCAATTCTGGCAATGCGGCCGGTACAAATGATCGCCGCTGCGACGAAAGCCCATTTCCGACAGGTCTGCGTAGACATGCACATCCATGGGCTGACTCGGGTCGAGAAACAGCGTCGTGGCCTGCTCCTCGGGCAGATAACTGCAAGAGTGGGGCTGAGTGGCATAAAACTTCAAACGCGCCAACTCGGTCATGAATCAACCCTCGGGATAAGCTGGTGGATTAAGTGTAAGCCACCTGCGCAAAAGTCGCTCAGCAAACCCAGGTCGCTGAATTCGGTTGATCTAGATGGCGCCGCAGATAGTCGGCGAATTCGCCGCGCGGAATCGACCGCGCACCGAGGCTGTGCAGGTGATCGGTCGGCATCTGGCAGTCGATCAGCACAAAACCGGCGGCTTTCAAATGCTGGACCAGCGTGGCAAAGCCATATTTGGACGCGTTGTCAGCGCGGCTGAACATCGACTCGCCAAAAAACAGTTGGCCCATCGCCAGGCCGTACAGGCCGCCGACCAGCTGTCCCTCGTCCCAGACCTCAACCGAATGCGCGAAACCGCGCCGATGCAATTCTACGTAAGCATCCTGCATGGCCTCGGTGATCCAGGTGCCGTCGGCGTAATCACGCGGTGCAGCGCAGGCGCGGATGACGGCGTCGAAATCCTGATCGAAGGTCACTTGATAGCGTTGCTTGCGCAGCAGCTTGCCGAGACTGCGCGAGACGTGCAGTTCGTCGGGAAACAGCACGGTGCGAGGGTCTGGCGACCACCAGAGAATCGGCTGGCCCTCGGAAAACCAGGGGAAGCAGCCATGGCGATAGGCCTGGATCAGTCGATCGGCGGAAAGATCGCCGCCGGCGGCGAGCAATCCGTTCGGCTCGCGCATGGCTTTTTCCAGTGGCGGAAAGGTCAGGGAGTTACGTTGTAACCAAGTCAGCATGGCATCCAGGCTTGCAGAAGGGGAGGGCAGTCAGGGGCGTGCAGGCCCCGCGAAAGAGTTTGCCGCGAAACGGCGCCGCTGTCCTGCACGGATGTCTGCTGCAGTGAGCATTGAGCTGCAACTTGATGTGTCGCCCGTGGTCGTAAGCGTCACCGTACCGATGCTGTCGAGCATTCCTGTGAGCCTGATCCGGCCAGGTTCGCTACGTTCATCAAATACAGCTCATAAGCCTTTGTCACAAAAGACAATGCATGCTCCAATTGCAACGCAGTGCATGTACGTTTGGCTATGCTCAAGGCTGGGGTCTGAAACATGGCATCGGGCGCACAAACCCGTACAATGCCGGGTTGTGACAGGCTATACGCTGCGCACAGTGTTTATGGCTGTGTTTATAAAACCAGTGGCACAGTGTTAAAAGTAGTCCCAGTTGAGCTTTTCACCTTTTTTACCTGCCTGGATTGGGCAGTTTTTTATCGTCATTCAATAGATGGACGCGCCTCGGGCGCAGGAAAAGAAGCGTTTTGAAGAAGACCACCGAAGCACCCAAAACAGTCGTTCCGCTCTGGCGCCAGCAACTGCACTACCGGCTCAAGGAAGGTGCATTGATCGCCATTGGCGCTTTGTGCCTGTTCCTGATGATGGCTTTGCTGACCTACGGCAAGGACGATCCGGGGTGGAGCCATAACAGCAAGATCGACGATGTGCAGAACTTCGGCGGCCCGGCCGGCTCATACAGCGCCGATATCCTGTTCATGGTGCTCGGTTACTTCGCCTATATCTTTCCGTTGCTGCTGGCGGTCAAGGCGTACCAGATCTTCCGTCAACGCCACGAACCATGGCAGTGGAGCGGCTGGCTGTTTTCCTGGCGTCTGATCGGCCTGGTATTCCTCGTGCTCTCCGGTGCTGCGCTGGCGCACATTCATTTCCATGCCGCGACCGGTCTGCCGGCCGGCGCTGGCGGTGCCCTGGGCGAAAGCCTTGGCGATCTGGCGAAGAATGCGCTGAACATCCAGGGCAGCACGCTGTTGTTCATCGCTCTGTTCCTGTTCGGCCTGACCGTATTCACCGACCTGTCGTGGTTCAAGGTGATGGATGTCACCGGCAAGATCACCCTCGATCTGTTCGAACTGTTCCAGGGCGCGCTCAACCGCTGGTGGTCGGCGCGCACAGAACGCAAGCAACTGGTTGCGCAACTGCGTGAGGTCGATGACCGCGTCCACGATGTGGTCGCACCGACTGTCACCGACAAACGCGAACAGGCCAAGGTCAAGGAACGCCTGATCGAGCGCGAGCAAGCGTTGAGCAAGCACATGTCCGACCGCGAGAAGCAGGTGCCACCGGTGATCGCGCCGGCACCGGCCAAGGCGCCGGAGCCGAGCAAGCGCGTGCAGAAAGAGAAGCAGGCGCCGTTGTTCGTCGACAGCGCGGTCGAAGGCACCTTGCCGCCGATCTCCATTCTTGATCCTGCGGAAAAGAAACAGCTCAACTATTCGCCTGAGTCCTTGGCAGCGGTCGGCCACTTGCTGGAAATCAAGCTCAAGGAATTCGGCGTCGAAGTCACCGTTGATTCGATCCATCCGGGTCCAGTGATTACCCGATACGAAATCCAGCCTGCCGCCGGGGTAAAAGTCAGCCGCATCGCCAACCTGGCCAAAGACCTGGCGCGTTCGCTGGCGGTGACCAGTGTGCGGGTGGTCGAGGTGATTCCGGGCAAGACCACTGTCGGTATCGAGATTCCCAACGAAGACCGCCAGATCGTACGTTTCTCCGAGGTGCTGTCGACCCCCGAGTACGACAACTTCAAATCCCCGGTCACCCTGGCGCTCGGTCACGATATCGGCGGCAAGCCGGTCATCACCGACCTGGCGAAGATGCCGCACTTGCTGGTGGCCGGTACCACCGGTTCCGGTAAGTCCGTGGGCGTGAACGCGATGATCCTGTCGATCCTGTTCAAGTCCGGCCCGGACGATGCCAAGCTGATCATGATCGACCCGAAGATGCTTGAGCTGTCGATCTACGAAGGCATTCCGCACCTGCTCTGCCCGGTTGTGACTGACATGAAGGACGCCGCCAACGCCTTGCGCTGGAGCGTTGCCGAGATGGAGCGTCGCTACAAGCTGATGGCGAAAATGGGCGTGCGTAACCTGTCCGGCTTCAACGCCAAGGTCAAGGAAGCCCAGGATGCCGGCGAGCCGTTGAGCGATCCGCTGTACAAGCGCGAAAGCATTCACGACGAAGCGCCGCTGCTGCAGAAACTGCCGACCATCGTCGTAGTGGTGGACGAATTCGCCGACATGATGATGATCGTCGGCAAGAAGGTTGAAGAACTGATCGCGCGTATTGCGCAAAAGGCGCGTGCGGCGGGGATTCACTTGATTCTTGCCACCCAGCGCCCGTCGGTGGACGTGATCACTGGTCTGATCAAAGCCAACATCCCGACACGTATGGCGTTTCAGGTATCGAGCAAGATCGATTCGCGAACCATCATCGACCAGGGTGGCGCCGAGCAACTGCTCGGGCACGGTGACATGCTCTACATGCCGCCGGGCACCAGTTTGCCGATCCGGGTTCACGGCGCGTTCGTCTCCGACGATGAGGTTCACCGCGTGGTCGAGGCCTGGAAATTGCGCGGTGCGCCTGAGTACAACGACGACATTCTCAACGGTGTCGAAGAGGCGGGCAGCGGCTTTGAAGGCAGCAGCGGTGGTGGCGACGGTGATGATCCGGAAGCCGACGCGCTGTATGACGAAGCGGTGCAGTTCGTCCTCGAAAGTCGTCGTGCGTCGATTTCCGCTGTGCAGCGCAAGCTGAAGATCGGCTACAACCGTGCCGCGCGGATGATCGAGGCGATGGAAATGGCTGGCGTCGTTACCTCAATGAACACCAACGGTTCGCGTGAAGTCCTGGCCCCGGGCCCGGTACGCGACTGAAACGCAACGACTCGAGTGGCGCAATGACGCGCCACTCGCTCTCCCACGAGTATTCAAGAGGACTCTCATGCGCCTTATCCGCATGCTGTTGCCAGTACTGGCGCTGACCACACTCACGGCCCACGCCGATGAAAAGGACGTGGCGCGTCTGACCCAATTGCTCGAAACATCGAAAACCCTGTCGGCGAACTTTTCGCAGTTGACCCTCGATGGCACCGGCACCCAGTTGCAGGAAACCACCGGCAACATGACCCTGCAGCGTCCGGGCCTGTTCTACTGGCACACCAATGCGCCGGCCGAGCAGACCATGGTCTCCGATGGCAAGAAAGTCACCCTGTGGGACCCGGATCTGGAGCAGGCAACCATCAAGAAGCTCGATGAGCGTCTGACCCAGACGCCGGCCTTGCTGTTGTCCGGCGATGTCTCGAAGATCAGCCAGAGCTTCGATATCAGCGCGAAAGAGGCGGGCGGCGTGATCGACTTCACCCTGAAGCCGAAAACCAAGGACACCCTGTTCGACAATCTGCGCCTGTCGTTCCGCAACGGCCTGCTCAATGACATGCAACTGATTGACAGCGTCGGCCAGCGCACCAATATCCTGTTTACCGGGGTCAAGGCCAACGAAGCGGTGCCTGCGTCCAAGTTCAAATTCGACATTCCCAAAGGTGCCGACGTTATCCAGGAATAAACACCGGCACTTTGTGTCAGGGCCTTTGTGGTGAGGGCCTGCTATTGAGGGGCTATTGTGGCGAGGGGATTTATCCCCGTCCGGCTGCGCAGCAGTCGTCGCTTTTGGGGCCGCTTCGCAGCCCAACGGGGATAAGTCCCCTCACCACAGGTACTTCAGCAGATTTCAGAAAATCAGAGGTTTCAACGCTACGTGATGGATCTGTTTCGCAGTGCACCGATTGCCCAACCCTTGGCCGCCCGTCTGCGTGCGGCCAATCTGGATGAGTACGTCGGTCAGGAACACGTGCTCGCTCGCGGCAAGCCTTTGCGTGAGGCGCTGGAGCAGGGCGCGCTGCATTCGATGATCTTCTGGGGACCGCCGGGCGTGGGCAAGACCACCCTGGCGCGCTTGCTCGCAGAAGTCTCGGATGCGCACTTCGAAACGGTCTCGGCGGTGCTCGCCGGGGTCAAGGAAATCCGTCAGGCCGTTGAAATTGCCAAGCAGCAGGCCGGCCAGTACGGCAAGCGCACGATCCTGTTTGTCGACGAAGTACACCGTTTCAACAAGTCGCAGCAGGACGCGTTTCTGCCTTACGTTGAAGACGGCACGCTGATCTTCATCGGCGCCACCACCGAAAACCCTTCGTTCGAACTGAACAACGCCTTATTGTCTCGGGCCCGCGTCTACGTGCTGAAAAGCCTCGACGAAGCGGCCTTGCGCAAACTGGTCCACCGCGCACTCACCGAAGAGCGCGGCCTGGGCAAGCGCAACCTGACCCTGAGCGATGAAGGCTTCCAGATGTTGCTGTCGGCCGCGGATGGCGATGGCCGGCGTCTGCTCAATTTGCTGGAAAACGCCTCTGATCTGGCAGAAGACAACAGCGAAATCGGCATCGAGCTGCTGCAAAGTCTGCTCGGCGATACGCGCCGGCGGTTCGACAAGGGCGGTGAAGCGTTCTACGACCAGATCTCGGCGCTGCACAAATCCGTGCGCGGCTCCAATCCCGACGGCGCGCTGTACTGGTTTGCGCGGATGATCGACGGCGGCTGCGATCCGCTGTATCTGGCCCGGCGCGTGGTGCGCATGGCCAGCGAAGACATTGGCAACGCCGACCCGCGTGCGCTGAGCCTGTGCCTGGCGGCGTGGGAAGTGCAGGAGCGTCTCGGCAGCCCCGAGGGCGAATTGGCGGTCGCCCAGGCCATCACTTATCTGGCCTGTGCACCGAAAAGCAACGCGGTGTACATGGGCTTCAAAACTGCACTGCGCGCGGCTGCCGAAAACGGCTCGCTGGAAGTGCCGCTGCATTTGCGCAATGCACCGACCAAGCTGATGAAGCAATTGGGTTATGGCGACGAATACCGTTACGCCCACGACGAGCCGGACGCTTATGCTGCCGGTGAAGACTATTTTCCGGAAGAACTCGAGCCGATTCCGTTCTATCAGCCCGTACCCCGCGGCCTGGAGTTGAAGATCGGCGAAAAACTCAATCACCTCGCTCAACTCGATCGTCTGAGCCCTCGGCAGCGGAGAAAATAGTGGTTCCATTGATCCTTGCAGTGTCGGTCGGCGGTGTTGCCGGCACTTTATTGCGCTTTGCTACCGGTAATTGGGTCAGCGCCAATTGGCCGCGGCACTTCTATACCGCGACGCTGGCCGTTAATATCGTGGGCTGCCTGCTGATTGGCGTGTTGTACGGCCTGTTTCTGATACGCCCGGAGGTGCCGATCGAGGTGCGCGCCGGGTTGATGGTCGGCTTCCTCGGGGGGCTGACGACTTTTTCATCCTTTTCACTGGATACGGTGCGCCTGCTGGAAAGCGGGCAAGTATTGCTGGCCCTGGGCTACGCGGCACTCAGCGTATTCGGCGGGCTGCTCGCGACGTGGGCCGGCCTGTCCCTGACCAAACTTTGATAACGAGAAACCGACATGCTCGATTCCAAACTGTTACGTAGCAACCTTCAGGACGTAGCGGATCGCCTGGCTTCCCGTGGCTTTGCCCTGGACACCGCGCGCATCGAAGCGCTGGAAGAACAGCGCAAGACCGTCCAGACCCGCACCGAAGCACTGCAGGCTGAGCGTAACGCGCGTTCCAAATCCATCGGGCAGGCCAAGCAGCGCGGCGAAGACATCGCGCCGCTGATGGCGGACGTCGAGCGCATGGCAGGCGAGCTGAGCGCTGGCAAGGTCGAGCTGGACGCGATCCAGACCGAACTCGATTCGATCCTGCTCGGTATCCCCAACCTGCCGCACGAATCGGTTCCGGTCGGCAAGGACGAAGACGACAACGTCGAAGTGCGCCGTTGGGGCACCCCGACCCAGTTCGATTTCGAAGTGAAAGACCACGTCGCCCTCGGCGAGAAGTTCGGCTGGCTGGACTTCGAAACCGCCGCCAAGCTGTCCGGTGCTCGTTTCGCCTTGTTGCGTGGCCCGATCGCGCGTCTGCATCGCGCACTGGCGCAGTTCATGATCAACCTGCATGTCACCGAACATGGCTACGAAGAGGCTTACACGCCTTATCTGGTTCAGGCTCCGGCGCTGCAAGGTACCGGCCAGCTGCCGAAGTTCGAAGAAGATCTGTTCAAGATTGCCCGCGAAGGCGAAGCCGATTTGTACCTGATTCCAACCGCCGAAGTGTCACTGACCAACATCGTTGCCGGCGAAATCGTCGATTCGAAACTGCTGCCGATCAAGTTTGTCGCCCACACCCCGTGCTTCCGCAGCGAAGCCGGTGCGTCGGGTCGCGACACGCGTGGCATGATCCGCCAGCACCAGTTCGACAAAGTCGAAATGGTCCAGGTCGTCGAGCCGTCGCAATCGATGGAAGCGCTGGAAAGCCTGACTGCCAACGCCGAAAAAGTCCTGCAGCTGCTCGGCCTGCCTTACCGCACCCTGGCGCTGTGCACCGGCGACATGGGCTTCAGCGCCGTCAAGACCTACGACCTCGAAGTGTGGATTCCGAGCCAGGACAAATACCGCGAAATCTCCTCGTGCTCCAATTGCGGCGACTTCCAGGCGCGGCGCATGCAGGCGCGTTTCCGTAACCCGGAAACCGGCAAGCCTGAGCTGGTGCACACCTTGAACGGCTCTGGTCTGGCGGTCGGTCGTACTCTGGTTGCGGTACTGGAAAACTACCAGCAGGCCGACGGTTCGATCCGTGTGCCGGACGTGCTGAAGCCTTACATGGGTGGCCTTGAGGTCATCGGCTAAATGAAATATCTGCCGCTGTTTCACAACCTGCGCGGCAGTCGTGTGTTGGTTGTCGGTGGGGGGGAAATTGCCTTGCGCAAATCCCGCCTGCTGGCCGATGCCGGTGCGCTACTGCGGGTGGTCGCACCTGAAATCGAAACGCAACTGGCCGAACTGGTCGCTGCCAGCGGCGGTGAATGCCTGTTGCGCGGTTACGCCGAAACGGATCTGGACGGTTGCGGGCTGATCATTGCCGCTACCGACGACGAAACGCTCAACGCGCAAGTCTCCACCGACGCCCACCGCCGTTGCGTGCCGGTCAACGTGGTCGATGCGCCGGCCTTGTGCAGCGTGATCTTCCCGGCGATCGTCGATCGCTCGCCGTTGATCATCGCCGTGTCCAGCGGCGGCGATGCGCCGGTACTGGCGCGTCTGATCCGCGCGAAAATCGAAACCTGGATTCCTTCGACTTACGGCCAGTTGGCTGGATTAGCTGCGCGTTTCCGCAATCAGGTGAAAAACCTGTTTCCGGATGTTCAGCAGCGTCGCGGCTTCTGGGAAGACGTTTTCCAGGGCCCGATCGCCGATCGTCAACTGGCCGGGCAGGGCGCTGAAGCCGAGCGCCTGTTGCAGGCCAAGGTCGATGGCGAGCCAATGGTCACCACTGGCGAGGTTTATCTGGTCGGTGCCGGTCCGGGTGATCCGGATCTGTTGACCTTCCGCGCACTGCGTCTGATGCAGCAAGCCGATGTGGTGCTCTATGACCGCTTGGTGGCGCCGGCGATTCTCGAGTTGTGCCGTCGCGATGCCGAGCGGGTGTATGTCGGCAAGCGGCGCTCCGAACACGCCGTGCCGCAGGATCAGATCAACCAGCAACTGGTCGATCTGGCCAAGGCTGGCAAGCGTGTGGTGCGGTTGAAGGGCGGCGATCCGTTTATCTTCGGCCGCGGTGGCGAAGAGATCGAAGAACTGGCGGCCCACGGTATTCCATTCCAGGTGGTGCCAGGCATCACGGCGGCCAGCGGTTGCGCCGCTTATGCGGGGATCCCGCTGACCCACCGTGACCATGCGCAGTCCGTGCGGTTTGTCACTGGCCACTTGAAGGATGGTTCCACCGATCTGCCATGGGCTGACCTGGTGGCTCCGGCGCAGACGCTGGTGTTCTACATGGGCCTGGTGGGCCTGCCGATTATCTGCGAGCAGTTGATCAAGCATGGTCGCGCGGCGGATACCCCGGCGGCGCTGATTCAGCAGGGCACTACAGTCAATCAGCGGGTTTTCACCGGCACGCTGGCGGATCTGCCGCGAATGGTGGCGGAGCATGAAGTGCATGCGCCGACTCTGGTGATCGTCGGCGAAGTGGTGCAGCTGCGCGAGAAGCTGGCGTGGTTTGAAGGGGCTCAAGCGCAGGTCTGAGTCAGATCAAAAGATCGCAGCCTTCGGCAGCTCCTACAGAGGAACGCTTTCTCATGTAGGAGTTGCCGAAGGCTGCGATCTTTTGCTTCTGCTGTTAGCCCTTTAACCAAACCCCTTTCCCGATCAACCGCGACCGGTCATGCGCTACGCTGAAATCCTGCTGCGGCCCCTTCGGCACCACGCCGGTCGGGTTGATGGTCTTGTGGCTGCCATAGTAGTGATGCTTGATGTGCTGGAAATCCACCGTCTCGGCAATACCCGGCCATTGATACATCTCGCGCAGCCAGTTCGACAGATTCGGGTAATCGGCAATCCGCCGCAGGTTGCACTTGAAGTGCCCGTGATACACCGCGTCAAAGCGAATCATCGTGGTAAACAGGCGCACGTCGGCCTCGGTCAGGTATTCCCCGCTCAGGTAGCGATTGGCACCCAGCAGTTGCTCCAGATGATCCAGTTCGGCGAATACTTCATCGAACGCCTGTTCGTATGCCTGTTGCGAGGTGGCGAACCCGGCACGATAGACACCGTTGTTCACCGCCGGGTAGATCCGCTCGTTCAGCGCATCGATCTCGTTGCGTAGCGGCGCCGGATAAAAGTCCAGATCGTTACCAGTGATCCCGTCGAAGGCGCTGTTGAACATGCGGATGATTTCCGCCGATTCATTGCTGACGATGCGCTTGAGTTTCTTGTCCCACAGCACTGGCACCGTCACGCGCCCGGTGTAATCAGGCGTGTCGGCGGTGTATCGCTGATGCATGAAATCGAAGCCATCGAGTTTGTCGCCTGTCGAACCCAGCGCCTTGTCGAAGGTCCAGCCGTTCTCCAGCATGAGCCAGCTGACCACCGACACGTCGATCAGACCTTCCAGCCCTTTGAGTTTGCGCAGAATCAGCGTGCGATGCGCCCAAGGGCAGGCGAGGGAAACATAGAGGTGATAGCGCCCGGCTTCAGCAGTGAAACCGCCTTCACCGCTGGGGCCTGGTTGACCGTCGGCGGTCACCCAGTTGCGGCGTTGCGCCTGTTCGCGCTGGAACGCGCCGTCCTTGCTGCTTTCGTACCACTTGTCCTGCCAGTGGCCGTCGACGAGTAAACCCATGATCAAGACTCCCAAAACCAATATTCGTTGGAGTCGAGTCTATTCCGATGAGTTCGAACAAAAAGCGCAAAGATCGGGCGCTAATGATCGGTTAGATCGATGTGTTGCGTGCCGCCCAATATTGCTCTGCGGTCGCAAAGGCCTGTTCGCGATTCTGACCGAGACCGCGCAGGGCGAGGGCCATGGTCGCAATCAAGGCCATTTGCGGGTAACTGTCGACCACATCGCCACGCCACACGGCTTTCAAGTGCTCGATTTCCAGCGAAGCGGGTTTGACGTGGCGCTGCGCTGACAGCTGCGGCCATTCTTCGTCCCAGCTCTGACCGCCGCTGGTGCCGTAAAGGTGGCTGGTGGCGTCGGGGTTGATCTCGATTTCACCGCCATCACCCTTGACCACAATTGCCGCGTCGCCGAGCAAGCCGCTGGCATCGCGATGCACCGCCTGGTAACCCGGGTGAAAAATGCTTTGCAGGCCGCAGCGTGCGCCCAACGGATTGAGAATCCGCGCCAGCGAGTGGATCGGCGACCGCAGGCCCAAGGTATTGCGCAGGTCGATCATCTTTTGCAACTGCGGCGCCCAGTCCACGAGCGGCATAAACGCCAGGCCGCCGTTGTCCAGTGCCGCGCCGACCTGCTGCCAATTGCGGCACAGGGGAATGTTCAGTTCGCCCAGCAGTTGTTCGCTATACAGGCGCCCGGCCGTGTGTGCACCGCCGCCATGCATGAAGATGCGCACGCCGTTTTGCGCCAGGCACTTGGCCGCCAGCAGATACCACGGCAGGTGGCGTTTTTTGCCGGCGTAGGTCGGCCAGTCCAGGTCGACATTCAGTGCCGGTGCCTGCAAGCGTGCGCGCAGGGCTTCGGTGAAACCGGCCATTTCCTCTGCGCTTTCTTCCTTGTGCCGCAGCAACATCAGGAAGGCACCCAGTTGCGTATCTTCGACCTTGTCATCGAGCACCATGCCCATGGCCTCGCGGGCTTCCTCGCGCGTCAGGTCGCGGGCGCCGCGCTTGCCCTTGCCGAGAATGCGCACGAATTGCGCGAACGGATGCTCGGCAGGCGTTTCGAGGGTCAAAGCTGGAAAGTCGTTCATAGGCAATTCGTCGGTTTGGGCAGGCCCGCCAGTTTCGCGGCGAGTTTGGCAGGGGTGCCTTTGAACAGTCGGTTCAGGTGCAGGCTGTTGCCTTTGTCCGCGCCGAGTTTCAACGCGGTGTACTTGATCAGCGGCCGCGTGGCCGGCGATAGCTGGAATTCGGCGTAGAAGCTACGCAGAAGCTCAAGGACTTCCCAGTGTTCGGGCGTCAACTCGATGTCTTCAGCGGCGGCGAGGGCGCTGGCGACTTCAGCCGACCAGTCGCTGAGGTCAACGAGAAAGCCGTCCTTGTCCAGTTCGATGGCGCGGGCGCCGACGGTCATTGAATTCATAGCCAGCTGTTGACCTTGGCGTGATGGATCGACAGTTCGACAAACGCCGGGTAGTCGATGGCCTCGGCCCAGTCTGGAATCTCGATCGCACGCGCCTGTGCGTCCTCAATCAATACAAACAGTCTGATTGCTCGCTCTTGAAGGGTTGAGAACGGCACAGTGTCCGGTTGCAGCGCATACACCGCATCGCCGGACAACAATACCGCATCGGCGCTGCCGAGCAGGCGCAGGCAACTGCTCAGACGATCGTCGCCGAACGGGGAATGAGACAACACATGCAAAGTCGACATCAGAGGGTGATCACCTGATCGTAACGGTCAATAAGGGCGGTGATGTGTTCAGCAGCAAGCGGCTGCGCTTCGTCCAGCGACAGTTTGCCAAGACCGCGAGCATTGGCGCTTTCGGCGCAATAGAACAGCTCTTCGACACCAAACATCGGCAGCGCCTGCAGATTGGCGCTGAGGTCTTTCTGCTGCAAGGCCTTGGCGTTCTGCCCGGCGGCCAGTTGCAGCACGCCGTCATCGAGAAACAGCAAACCGATCGGCAGATCAAAGGCGCCACCGGCGAGCACGATATCCAGCGCTTCCCGCGCACCGGGGCCGGACCATGGCGATTGGCGGCTGATGATCAACAGCGATTTGGCCATGTTCAAGCGCCTCCGAAACAGATGAGACGGTCAGCGTCCTGCACGGCATCGTGCAATTGACCCAGACCGGACAATTCCCACGGCGCGCTGAGCGAAATCGCTTCACGCTGGTAACGCTTGGCTTCTTCTTCGTTCAACACACCACGGCGCAGAGCGGCGGCGATGCAGACCACCCCATCCAGTTGCTTTTCGTTGATGAAGGCGCGCCATTGCTTGGGCAAATCCTGTTCATCCTGCGGCGTCACCACTGCATCGGAGGCGTTGAACACGCCGTCCTGATAGAAGAACAGCCGGACAATCTCATGGCCGCCGGCCAGCGCGGCCTGGGCAAACAGCAGGGCACGGCGCGAGGAGGGCGCATGGGCGGCGGAAAACAGCGCGATGGCGAACTTCATGATGGACTCGATCAGCGAAACTGCGGCCATGATAAAGCTTTATCGCTCGTGCCGCGAAACCCGAGTTTTACGCAGATACCTTTGTAGGAGCTGCCGAAGGCTGCGATCTTTTGATCTTGAAGAGCAAAATCAAAAGATCGCAGCCTTCGGCAGCTCCTACATCGATTACGGGGTGATGCCGTAAAGATCGCAATACTCGATCCAGTCCATCCCCGCCATTTCCGCCACTTCCCGATGCACTTCCAGGCGTTGCGCCTGATAGTCCTCCGGTGAATCAGCGGTCAGCTGCAACGTCAGCTCCCAGGCAAACAACCCCTGGCTTTCTGCCTCAGCCTCGAATGCTTCATGCAAGCGTTCTTCGCGGTACTGCGCCTGGGTTTCACCCTTGGCCTGAGCCAGCAGCGGGTTGAGATGGTCGAGGGTCTCGCGCAGTTCGGGTCGCGCATCGAGAAACAGTTTCAGGGCGTGTTCATGTCGTTGGTCGCTAGGCGCCATGTAATGTCCTTGTGTGGCTGAAGATCTCAGAGTGCCGCAGCTGCTCACGCGTGTCGCGCATAAAAACAGTAAAGCAGAACGATTTGCCGCGTTGCAGTGCTACAGTCCGCTTTTTTCTCGATGAGCAAATGCAATGCGAATGCTGATGGTAGTGCTGGCGGCGGCCCTGTTGGCCGGGTGCGCCGGTTCGGTGATGAACGATGCTCGCAGCAAGAGCCCGGACAAGGTCCTGACCTCGGACAAGCCGGAGAAAGACGTCGCCCGGTGCGTGCAATTCGCCTGGCAGGATGAAGCGGTTTTCGGCGTCGACGCGGCGGCCTATCTGGAGCCGCGCGAGTCTGGCGGCACGACGGTCTACACGCGTTCAGCGGAGTCGTTTGTCGATGTGATTACCGAAGCCTCGGGTACGACTTTGAATTACTACGCACAGCAGAGTGATTTTGTCGCGATGCGGCGCATGGCGGCGATGGCGACCTGCCTCTGATTGTGTGTCGAGGCGGCTGGCGCTGTCGCGAGCAGGCTCGCTCCCACAGGTTGAATGCTTTCCAGTGTGGGAGCGAGCCTGCTCGCGCAAAGGGCGATACAGTCAGTCGATCAGCCGCTTCTGGAAAAAATGCCGCTTGTGCCCCGGTGGATAGTCAACGATCTCACCGAACTGGCTGAAGCCCAGCTTCTTGTAGAACTCCGGCGCCTGAAAATCGAAGGTGTCGAGCCAGATTCCGTAGCAGTTTCTATCTTCGGCCAACGCTTCTGCCTGTGCCATTAACCGGGAACCAATCCCCAGTCCGCGACTTTGTTCCGGTACTGACAGCAAATCGATGAACATCCAGCGCAAAGTCACTCGCCCGTACAACCCGCCCAGTATCGCGCCATACTCATCTTTTACCATCAAGGCGAACGGCTCGGTTTTCGATATGCCGGTCTTCGCATCGTTGTATTCAATCAACGGTTGGAGAATGGCCTGGCGCTGTTCCTCGGTAGGATTTTCTGTCAACTCGATACGCAAATTCATGCATGACTTCCTTGTGTAATTGAACGCCCAGCCTAACCCGTCCGGGCAAACGCCTCCAAGCCCTTCGATCGAACAAGCGGAACCGTCAAACCAGCGTTGCGGTCTAGGCTTTTATCGCGTCTTTCCCTGAGCGCGATTGATGAGGAAATCCCGTGAATATTTTTGAAGCCCTGCGCGAAAGCCACGAGCGCCAGCGCACTTACGCCAAGGCTCTGATCGCGACCAGCGGCGACAGCCCTGAGCGGGTCGAGGCCTACAAGCAGCTCAAAGCAGAACTGCAAGCGCATGAAACCGCTGAAGAGCGGCACTTCTACATCCCGTTGATGGAAATCGACGAAGGCGTTGACCTGAGCCGCCACGCCATCGCCGAGCACCACGAAATGGACGAGATGATGGAAGAACTCGACGAGACCGAGATGTCCAGTCCGGCGTGGCTGGCCACGGCCAAGAAGCTCTCCGACAAGGTTCATCATCACCTCGAGGAAGAAGAGCACAAATTCTTCCAGATGGCCGGCAAGCTGCTCGACGATAAACAGAAAACGCAACTCGCCGGGCAGTACGAAAAGGAGTATCAGGCGCAACTGTCTGAATGACCAAAGGCGACTCGGCGTGTAGGTGTTCAGCTACACGTTGAGTGCGATGCGTCGTCGGGCACTGGTTATGCATCCAGTATTTCCGGGCGTTTTACGTCTTGCACGGTGGGACTGTGACAAAAGCGCCGATGGACAAAAAATTCACCTCCGTTAGCTTGAAGGCCTCTCCTCGGGAAGGAGAGTTCTCAAATCAACGGAGTGAACATGATGAATCAGGCAATCCCACAAACCCAACTCAAACACGGTCGTGTCATCACGCCAGCAAGTCGCGGCGCAGTGGCCATTGACCTCGGCTTGCTCGGCGCTTGGCAAGTCAATGAAATGGAGGGCGGCAAAAACTTTCCGGCCGTGAATGCCGGGCCGTTCCCGCAACCCTTCGAGACCGACTCGGACAGCGTCGCGCCGCCGGCCGATGGCTACATTCTCAGCGGCGGCAAGACCGATGCCCGCGATTGCGTCAATTACACCGACGACGAGATGAGCAAGAAGCTCGGCCGTTCATTCAACTGGCCGCTGCTTAATGTCGATCCGGGGCAGATTCTCGAGGTCAGCTGGGCGTACACCGCGCCGCACACCACCCGTGGTTATCGCTGGCTGATCACCAAAGACGGCTGGGATCCACAGCAACGCATCAGCCGTGCGCAGCTCGAAACCCAGCCGTTCTTCGAAGACTTCTACCCGCAAGTGCCGTATTACAGCCATGCCGGCGAATTGAAGGCCAAGGTTGATCACCAAGTGCAACTGCCGACGAACAAGAAGGGTCATCACGTCATTGTGCTGATGTGGATCGTCGCCAACACCGGCAACGCCTTCTACCAGGCCTTCGACGTCGACTTCCAGTAACAACCCAAGCTGAACGAGCCCGGTAGCGCTGCCGGGCTTTTTTTGTCGGCGCAATTGTCCGACCATGGCAGTCCCCCATGAAAACAGGATCAGACGCGATGTCCAACACAGCCGAACGGGTCAACATCGTCGACACACAGGTGTTGTCCCACGACTGGTATCTGCTGAAGAAAATCACTTTCGACTACCACCGCAACAACGGTGAATGGCAGCGCCAGACCCGCGAGGTCTACGACCGGGGCAACGGCGCGGCGATTCTGCTGTTCAACCGCGAAAAGCGCACGGTTGTGCTGACCCGCCAGTTTCGTTTGCCGGTGTTCGTCAACGGCCACGATGGATTGTTGATCGAGGTGGCGGCGGGGTTGCTGGAAGGTGCCGCGCCGGAGCAACGCATTCGTGACGAAGCCGAGGAGGAAACCGGTTATCGCGTGCATGACGTGAAGAAAGTATTCGAGGCGTATATGAGCCCCGGCTCGGTGACGGAGAAGCTGCACTTTTTTATCGCCGAATACGACGCCGCGTCCAAAGTCAGCGACGGTGGTGGGCTGGAAGAGGAAACCGAAGAACTGGAAGTGCTCGAATGGGGCTTCGATAAGGCACTGGCAGCATTTCAACGCGGCGAGATCTGTGACGCCAAGACCATCATGCTGTTGCAATACGCAGCGATGAATAACCTCTTCGCTTGATTCGGGCAGGAGCTGCCAACGGCTGCGATGGCTCAGCACACTGGCTGAACGGGGAGGCGCAATACGCAAAGCCGACCATACTGCTTGTTGCTTCTGAAGCGTTGCCCTGCGTTTTGCGCAGTCCCCAAAAACAAAAAGAGATCGACTCATGAAGTACGAACCTTTGGCCAGATCGCTCATTGCGACCTCCCTGGCGCTCAGCTGTCTCATGGCTCACGCGGCATCAGTGGCGCCGGTGGCGGCGGAAAACGGCATGGTGGTCACCGCGCAACATCTGGCGACCCATGTCGGCGTCGATGTGTTGAAAAACGGCGGCAATGCCGTGGATGCGGCAGTGGCCGTGGGCTATGCGCTGGCGGTGGTCTATCCGGCTGCGGGCAATCTTGGCGGTGGCGGGTTCATGACCATTCAACTGGCGGACGGACGTAAGACCTTTCTCGACTTCCGCGAGAAAGCCCCGCTGGCAGCGACCGCCAACATGTATCTGGACAAGGACGGTAACGTCATTCCGGAACTGAGCACGCGCGGCCATCTGGCCGTCGGGGTGCCGGGCACTGTGTCCGGCATGGAGCTGGCGCTGAGCAAATATGGCACCAAACAGCGCAAGGACATGATTGCCCCGGCGATCAAACTGGCCGAAGACGGTTTCGAGCTGCAGCAGGGCGATGTCGAGCTGCTCGAATACGCGACGGATGTGTTCAAGAAGGACATGCGCGATTCCGGCTCGATCTTCCTCAGCAACGGCGAGCCGATGCAGGTCGGGCAGAAACTGGTGCAGAAGGATCTGGCGAAAACCCTGCGGACGATTTCCGAGAAGGGCGCCGACGGCTTCTACAAAGGTTGGGTCGCCGATGCCATTGTCACGTCCAGCCAAGCCAACAAAGGCATCATCAGCCAGGCCGACCTGGACAAATACAAGACTCGCGAACTGGCCCCGGTGGAATGCGATTATCGCGGCTATCACGTAGTCTCGGCGCCACCGCCCAGCTCCGGTGGGGTGGTGATCTGCCAGATCATGAATATCCTCGAAGGCTATCCGATGAAGGACCTGGGCTACCATTCCGCTCAGAGCATGCACTACCAGATCGAAGCGATGCGCCACGCGTACGTTGATCGCAACAGCTACCTCGGCGATCCGGATTTCGTGAAGAATCCGATCGAGCACCTGCTGGACAAGAACTATGCGACCAAACTGCGCAACGCCATCCAGCCGCAAAAGGCCGGCGTGTCGGCTGAGCTCAAACCCGGTGTAGCGCCGCATGAAGGCAGCAACACCACGCACTATTCGATCGTCGACAAGTGGGGCAATGCGGTCTCGGTCACCTACACCCTCAACGACTGGTTCGGCGCAGGCGTGATGGCGAGCAAGACCGGGGTGATTCTCAACGATGAAATGGACGACTTCACCTCCAAGGTCGGCGTGCCGAACATGTACGGGCTGGTCCAGGGTGAGGCCAATGCCATCGCACCGGGCAAGGCGCCGCTGTCGTCAATGAGTCCGACCATCGTCACCAAGGATGGCAAAGTGGTGATGGTGGTCGGCACGCCGGGTGGTAGCCGGATCATCACCGCGACCTTGCTGACCATGCTCAATGTGATCGATTACGGCATGGGCCTGCAGGAAGCGGTCGACGCGCCGCGCTTCCATCAGCAGTGGATGCCGGAGGAAACCAACCTCGAAGACTTCGCCGCCAGCCCGGATACGAAAAAGCTCCTCGAGAGCTGGGGCCACAAGTTTGCCGGCCCGCAGGATCCCAACCACATCGCCGCGATTCTGGTCGGCGCGCCGTCACTGGACGGCAAACCGGTTGGCAAGAATCGCTTCTACGGCGCCAATGATCCACGGCGTAATACCGGCTTGTCACTGGGTTACTGAGCGGAGTAAAAAGGGGCGGGCTCAGGTCCGCCCCATCTCAAGGACTGATCAAGGAAGGCTCGACATGACCACCGCATTACTGATCATCGACGTCCAGCAAGCACTGTGTGCTGGTGAATATCAGTGTTTTGAAATCGACCGCGTGATCGCCACGATCAATGATCTCAGCCAACGCGCCCGCACAGCTGGCGTTCCGGTGGTGTTGATTCAGCACGAAGAAAAGGACGGTCCGTTCGTGCATGGGGCGGACGGTTGGCAACTGGCCGAAGGTTTGCTGACTTCGACGAAAGACCTGCGTGTAGGCAAGACTACCGGGGATTCTTTCTACCAGACCGATCTCGGCAAGCTGCTGCCCAGCGAGGACTTCGAACGCCTGATCATCTGCGGCCTGCAAACCGATTACTGCGTCAACGCCACGGTGCGCAGCGCGCATAAGCTGGGCTACGACGTCGTAGTCGCGCAAGATGCACATTCGACGGTCGATAACGGCAACATGAGCGCCGAAGACATCATTGCCCAACACAACAAGGACTTCGCCGCCCTGACCAGTTCCGTGGCACGGATCGACGTCAAACCGGCAGCCCAAATCACCTTCTGAACTCACACAAACCCCCTGTGGGAGCGAGCCTGCTCGCGAAAGCGCTATGACAGCCAACATCAAACCGACTGATATACCGCCTTCGCGAGCAGGCTCGCTCCCACAGGCATTTGGTCGGTCTCAACATCAGAGAGCACCGCAGTCGGAAACGATGCACTAGGTTTGGACGCGATTCGCATCACGCAGCAACCGCTCGATCTGCGCCAGTTCCCATGTGCTGAGCAGACTCACCGGGTCCGTGCCATAACGCTGCCAAGTGTCCAGCGTCGCTTCATCCCCGGCGCAGTTGCGCGCGTATTCACAGTGATGCAAGTGTCCCTCGGCGAAGTCCAACAGCAGATGCCAGCCCTCGATGTAAACGGCAATCAGCCCGGACTGGGACATTACCTCGCAGACTTCGAACGCAAGCACGCCCAGCGCAGCTTCGCAGACGCTGACACACATCCCGGGCGGACAAAAACGCTGACATGCTGCGACTCGATTCGATGGACAAGCCTGCAAGGATAAGGCCCGCGCCACTCCATGTCAGCGTTTCACTGGCCCGAGGCCGAACAATTCCGTAACATTCGCCTCCCTCTTTTTTCGCGAAAACAGCAGCCGTGCCCAGCGGCCGCTCAGTCAGGTAAGCCATGAAACCGATTCGTCTGCGCGCCGACGTCCTCGCCGGACTCACCACCTCGTTCGCCCTGTTGCCCGAATGCATTGCTTTCGCCCTGGTCGCGCATCTCAATCCGCTGATGGGCCTGTACGGCGCGTTCATCATTTGCACGCTGACAGCGTTGTTTGGCGGCCGGCCGGGCATGGTTTCCGGCGCGGCGGGCTCGATGGCGGTGGTGATCGTCGCGCTGGTGGTGCAACACGGCGTGCAATATCTGCTGGCAACGGTGCTGCTCGGCGGTCTGATCATGATGGCGTTCGGGCTGTTGCGCTTGGGCAAACTGGTGCGCATGGTGCCGCATCCGGTGATGCTCGGTTTCGTCAACGGCCTGGCGATCATCATTGCCCTGGCGCAACTGGAGCACTTCAAAAGCGGCGAGCACTGGCTCAGCGGTACGCCGCTGTATCTGATGACCGGGCTGGTGCTGCTGACCATGGCCATCGTTTACATTCTGCCGCGCCTGACCAAAGCGGTACCGCCGGCGCTGGTGGCGATCCTTGGTGTCGGCCTGCTGGTTTACCTCTTCGGCCTGCCGACCCGCACCCTCGGCGACATGGCGCACATTGCCGGCGGTCTGCCGACTTTCGCCATGCCAGACATTCCATGGAGCCTGGAAACGCTGCGCATCATCGCCCCGTACGCAATCCTGATGGCGATGGTCGGACTGCTGGAAACCTTGCTGACACTGAACCTGACCGACGAAATCACCGAAACCCGTGGCTATCCGGATCGTGAGTGCGTGGCGCTCGGCGCGGCCAACATGGTGTCCGGTGCGTTCGGCGGCATGGGCGGTTGCGCGATGATCGGCCAGACCGTGATCAACCTCAGCTCCGGCGGGCGCGGGCGCTTGTCCGGTGTTGTTGCCGGTGTGCTGATTCTGTTGTTCATTCTGTTTCTGTCGCCGCTGATCGAGCGTATCCCGCTGGCCGCACTGGTGGGGGTGATGTTTGTGGTATCGCAGCAGACGTTCGCCTGGGCGTCGTTGCGGGTGATCAACAAGGTGCCGCTGCACGATGTGCTGGTGATCATCGCCGTAACCACCATCACCGTGTTCACCGATCTGGCCACGGCCGTGCTGTGCGGGATCATCATCGCCGCGCTCAATTTCGCCTGGCAGCAGGCGCGCGAACTGTACGCCGATGAACACCTGGAGGCCGACGGCAGCAAGCTCTATCGCCTGCACGGCACGCTGTTCTTTGCCTCGACCACGCCGTTTCTCAATCAGTTCGATCCGGCCAACGATCCGGCGAAAGTCACTCTCGACTGCCGACACCTGAGCTTTGTCGATTACTCGGCGATTGCCGCGTTGAAAACCCTGCGTGAACGCTACGCCAAGGCTGGCAAGCACTTACAGGTGTTTCATCTGTCGGAACGCTGCAAGAAATTACTCAAGCGCGCCGGCGTCGATCACGACTGACGCCGCTGGTTTTGCGTCCTTGAGCCAGGTCTTGCCGAGAATCCGCGAGACCTGTTCGGCGGAGTAGGGCTTGGCGAGAAACTCGAAACCTTCGTAACCGCTGCGGGCCAGTTCTTCGCTGTAGCCGGAAGTCAGAATCACCGGTAGATCGGGGCGGCGCTGGCGCAGCTCCCTGGCCAGCGCGACGCCGGTGATGCCCGGCATGACCACGTCGGAAAACACCGCATCGAACGCGCTGGCATCGCTGCCCGCCAACTGCAGGGCTTCTTCAGCGTTGGTTGCCCATGCGGTTTCATAGCCCAGATCCTGGAGGATCTGGTTGGCGAAACGGCCGACGTCGAGATTGTCCTCGACCACCAGTACCCGGCGTTTTTCGCAGGCCGGCTGTACCTCGCCATCGTCCTCGGTGCTGTCCTGTTCAGCCTCGTCCGCCGGCACTTGCGGCAAATACAAGGTGAACTCGGTGCCTTGTCCAAGGACGCTGGAGACGTCGACGTTGCCGCCCGATTGCTTGGCGAAGCCGAACACCTGCGACAGCCCCAGCCCCGTGCCTTTGCCGACAGCCTTGGTGGTAAAGAACGGTTCGAAGATGTGTTCAAGGGTGTGTGCGTCGATGCCGGCACCGGTGTCGGCCAGGGCAATCGACACGAAATGGCTGCTGGACCCGGCGTGACCGCGAATCGGCGGCAGCGCTTTGTGGCATTCCAGGCGCAATTTCAGCTCACCCTGACCGTTCATGGCGTCGCGGGCGTTAAGCGCAATGTTGATCAACGCGGTTTCGAACTGACTGAGGTCGACACGGATGTAGCAGGGGTGATCCGGGCGTTCGACGCACACGTGAATCTGCGCGCCGGTGACCGATTCGAGCATCTCGCCGATGTTTGCCAAACGTTCGCCGGCGTCGACTACCTGCGGATTGAGCGGCTGGCGGCGGGCGAAGGCGAGCAACTGGCTGGTCAGCTTGGAGGCGCGCTCGACGGTGTCGGACACCGCGCGCATGTAGCGCTGACGGCGTTCTTCCGGCAGGTTGGGCTGGCGCAGAAAATCCACCGACGAACGAATGATCGTCAGCAGATTGTTGAAGTCGTGGGCGACGCCGCCGGTCAATTGGCCGATGGCTTCGAGCTTCTGCGACTGGCGCAACGCCGACTCGGCCTGGGCCAGGCGCAAGCTGCGCTCTTCGACCCGTTGCTCCAGCGTGGCGTTGAGCTCAGCCAGCGCCAGCAGGCCTTCACGCACATTGGCATCGGCGCGCACCCGCTCGATGTGCGCCCAGCACCGTTCGGTCACTTCGCTCATCAATGCCTGCTCAAATTGCGACCAGACCCGCGGCACTTTGTCGTGGACGGCCATCAATGCGGTCAGACGGCCCTGCTTGATCAGTGGTACACAAATGGTCGCGGTAATACCGATGGCCTGAAAGGTCGCCGACTCTTCCGGTGGTAGCTCGCTGCGGTTGTCATGGATGACCAGCGGTTCCCCGGCGCGCAGCAGACGCACTGCCTTCTCACCGAAATCGCGCAGGCGGTAGTGGCCGACGATGCTTGGCGAACCCGGTGCCGCATAGTCGCCGCGAATGGTGAAGCCGTCCTCGTCGGCATCCATGTCGGCGTACGCGCAGTTGGACAATTGCAACTGCTCGACCATCAGCCGGGTGCTCGCCGCCAGGATTGCTTGCGCATCGGTGGCATTGGTCACCGCTTCGCCGATGGCATCGAGGACGGCCAGGCGTTGGTTGAGATAAACGGTCTGGGTGGTCTCGGTGACCGTGTCGAGCATGCCGACGACATTGCCGTGGGAGTCACGAATCGGGCTGTAACAGAAAGTGAAGAACGCCTGCTCCGGACCGTTGCCGCGTTCGATCTTCAGGGCAAAGTTTTCGATGTAGGTGGCTTGGCCGGCATAGGCCGCCTCGGCTATCGGGCTGATCTCATGCCAGGCTTCTTTCCAGATGTCGCTGAAAGGACGTCCCAGCGCATGCGGCTTGTCGCCGAGAATCGGCACGAAGGCGTCGTTATAGAGAGTGATCAATTGCGGGCCCCAGACGATCGCCTGAGGGAAATGCGAGGCGAGACTGAGCGAGACAGTGGTCTTGAGTACATCGGGCCAGTTTTCCAACGGGCCGAGGGGCGAATTCGCCCAGTCGTGACGGCGGATCTGCCCGGCCATCTCGCCGTTGTCTTGCAACCAGTCTGTCATGGGGTTCGTATCTTTCCGGGCATTTGTCTGAGAACAAAGACCTGCGCGCAGGGTGTTTGGTTTCAGCGCACCAGACACTGTTTGCGCTGCGAATTATTCTGACCTACATCATGGCAGCAAAAAACAGCGCTGGCGAAAAGAGCATCTTTTCGCCAGCGGATTTTTCTTCAGTTCGTGAGCGACTGCTCAGGCCTCGACGGCCGGGAAATCAATGTCGGTCAACGCCGTGTTGTTCAGGTAGTTGGTCAATGTCTGCATGGCCACCAGGGCAATCACTTCGATAATCTTGCGGTCATCGATACCGGCAGCGCGAGCAGCGGCCAACTGTTCATCGCTCAAGTGGCCACGGGTTTCGGTCAGTTGGCGGGCGAGGGCTGCGTAGGCATTCAGTTCGCCTTGACGGGCCGCGACGATGTCCTGTGGCGAGAGCCCGGCCTTGCCGGCGAACATTGTGTGTGCGGACAGGCAGTAGTCGCAGCCGTTTACTTGCGAAGTGGCGAGGTAGACGGCTTCTTTTTCCTGGGCGCTGAGCGAGGTCTTGCCGAGGATCGCCGAAGCTTGCAGGTAAGTGTCGAATGCAACTGGCGCTTGGGCGAGGGTAGTGAAGACGTTGGGCAGGAAGCCGATTTTTTTCTTCACGCCTTCCAGTGCAGGACGGGTGGCATCGGTGGCGGTGTCGAGGCTGATAGCGGGGATGCGGCTCATGGTGATTCTCCGAAATTCCGCAGCGAAGTGCAGCGGCGATGGAGAGATCTTAGGGGCTGCCAATGGCGCTTTGGCGGCAAATCGTCGAGGATATGCGGCAGATCGTCCAGATATGCCTTCGGGAGTCAGCCATGGATCGCCTTTCCACATTACTCAGTCATTTCGGCGTGAACGCCGGCACCTTTCATAGCGGCGCGTTTTGCGGCGTGAGCGTTCACGAAGGCGAGCCGGTCGGGCACGTGCATGTTCTGCAAGCCGGGGCGTTGCTGCTCAAACCGGGCAACGAGCGGGAGATCCGTCTGGACGAACCGTCACTGATTTTCTTTCCCCGGCCGTTTACCCATCGAATTTTTGCCGACGAAGCCATGGCCAGTCAGATTGTCTGTGCATCGCTGACCTTCGACGGCGGCTCGGGCAATGCCCTGGCCGCCGCGCTACCCGACTATCTGGTATTGAAACTCACCGACATCCCGGAACTGCGCAGCACCCTTGACTGGCTGTTCAATGAAGCCTTTGAAGGGCATTGCGGGCGCGTGGCGGTGATGGATCGCCTGTTCGAATTGCTGGTGATTCTGTTGCTGCGCCATCTCATCGGCAGTCGAGATCAGCAACCGGGCATGATGGCCGGGCTGGCTGACCCGCGCTTGTCTCGCGCTTTGAACCTGATCCATGAGCAGCCGCACAAGCCTTGGACGGTGGCCGATCTCGCGGCGGCGGCGAACCAGTCCCGCGCCGGTTTTGCCGAGCAGTTTCGCCGCGTGGTCGGGCAGACACCGGCCGATTATCTGCTGAGCTGGCGCGTCAGTCTTGCGCAGAAACGCCTGCGCGAAGGCCGGCCGATTGCGCTGATTGCCGAAGAGGTCGGTTACGAAAGTCCGTCCGCGCTGGCCCGGGCCTTTCGGCGCAAGACCGGGCTGAGTCCTCGGCGATGGAAAGCCGGACACTGAATACTATTTGGCAAATTTCTTCGCCCCGGCCACGCAGAGAATCACCCCAAGCGTTACGCCGAGCATGCCGACGCTGACCTGCTCGTGCAGCAACGTCGCCGCCAGCGCCAGACCGAAAAACGGCTGCAGCAACTGCAACTGCCCGACCGCCGCAATCCCGCCCTGGGCGAGGCCGCGATACCAGAACACAAAGCCGATCAGCATGCTGAACAGCGACACGTAGCCCAGGCACATCCACGCAGGCAAGCTGATGTTGCCGAACGAGGCGGGCGCCAGCCACAGGCTCAGCACTGCCATCAGCGGTAACGACATTACCAGCGCCCAGCAGATCACCTGCCAGCCGCCGAGGCTGCGTGACAGTTTCGCGCCTTCGGCGTAACCGAGGCCGCAGGCGAGAATCGCCGCGAGCATCAGTAGATCCCCAGTCGGCGAGGCGCTCAGTCCCTGGGACAGGGCGAAGCCCACCACCAATGCGCTGCCCAGCACCGAAAAGATCCAGAACACCGGCCGTGGCCGCTCACCGCCACGCAAGACACCAAACATTGCCGTGGCCAGCGGCAGCAATCCTACAAACACGATCGAATGCGCTGACGTTACGTGCTGCAATGCCAACGCGGTCAGCAGCGGAAAACCCAACACCACGCCCAGCGCCACAATCACCAGCGACAGCCACTGATGGCGCGACGGTCGCGGTTGCTTGAACAACAGCAGAAGTCCGACCGCCAGTGCGCCGGCAATCGCTGCTCGCACCACGGTCAGAAACACCGGATCGAATTCCAGCACCGCCAAACGTGTGGCCGGCAGCGAACCGCTGAAAATCAGCACGCCGATAAAACCGTTGATCCAGCCACTGGTTTTTTCCAGCGCCGGGTGGGCCGCAGTCGATGTTGTGTGCATGTCGGTTGCGCTCAAATAGTGGGTTGTATTGCGGCGATCCTAGGGCTGAGAATCAGCACAATCAAAAAATTGTCATGGATACAGCCTGCATGCCCCGATCCCGTTACAAGACCTTGGTTGACCGTTATGCGGCGGATATTCGTGGCGGACGACTGCCGCCGGGCACGCGATTGCCTACGCATCGGCAACTGGCGGCGCAGGAAGGACTGGCGCTGGTTACCGCTTCACGGGTTTATGCCGAGCTTGAGGCGATGGGCCTGGTCAGTGGCGAAGCCGGGCGCGGCACTTTTGTGCGGGAAACGTCGCTGGCGCCGGGGCAGGGCATCGATCAGAAAGACGTAGCGGTCGGCATGATCGACCTGAATTTCAACTATCCGTCGTTGCCCGGTCAGGCTGAGCTGTTGCGCACGGCGTTGCGGCAACTGGCGTTGTCCGGCGATCTCGAAGCGTTGCTGCGTTATCAACCCCACGCCGGACGTGCCCACGAACGCGCCTCGGTGGCGCGACATTTGTCGACACGCGGCGTGACCGTTGAAGCCGACCAAGTGCTGATCGTCAATGGCGCTCAGCAAGGTTTGGCGGTGACGCTGATGACCCTGCTCAAGCCCGGTGATGTGATCGCCGCCGATACGCTGACCTATTCCGGGTTCAAGGTGCTGGCCGACGCGTTGCATCTGGAAGTGCTAGCGATCCCGATGACAGAGCACGGCCCGGATTTGCCGGCACTGGACAGGCTCTGCCGCCAGCGTGCGGTGCGCGCCGTGTACAGCATGCCGACGCTGCACAATCCGCTGGGCTGGGTCATGCCACTGGAACAGCGCGAGCAATTGGTGGCGATTGCCCGGCGCTATGATCTGACACTTATCGAAGATGCGGCCTACGCGTTTCTGGTGGAAAATCCGCCGCGAACCTTGATCGATCTGGCACCGGAACGGACGTTTTACGTATCGGGCCTGTCGAAAAACATCGCCACCGGTTTGCGCGTCGGCTTCATCGCGGCGCCGCTGCCTCAAGTGCCCGCACTGGAACGAATCATTCGCGCGACAACGTGGAACACGCCCGGGGTGATGACCGCCATTGCGTGCGGTTGGCTCGACGACGGCACCGTCACCGTGCTTGAGGAGCAGAAGCGTAGTGATGCCATGGCCCGGCAGACGTTGGCGGCCGAGGTGCTGAAAGGGCTGCGCTACATTGCTCATCCGGCCTCGTATTTTCTGTGGTTGCCGTTGCCCGAAGATGTGCGTGCCGATCAGATCGTGGTCGAGTTGATGCAGCAGCAGATTTCGGTCACCACCGCCGAGCCGTTTTCGCTGTCGGCCAATACGCCCCATGCGATTCGTCTGGCTCTCGGGTCGGTGGACATGCACGTGTTGCGTCAGGCGTTGATCACTGTCAGAACGATTGTCGGCGCTTATCTGTAAACTGCGTTCACGCCATGAAAAGCCAGGTTTGGACTGTTTAATGAAATTCACCACAGCACTGCTTCTCGCCTTGATCTTCAGCACCAGCGCTCAGGCTGAGGGCGATCCTGAAGCCGGGGCGAAAATCTTTCCGCGTCTGTGCGGCGGTTGCCATCAGGTTGGCGAGTCGGCTCGTTCGGGGTTTGGTCCGCAGTTGAACGGCATCGTTGGCCGGGCTGCGGGGACTTCGGCAAATTATGTTTATTCCGATGCGATGAAGAACTCGGGGATTACTTGGGATCGGGCGACGTTGAAGGCTTATCTCAAGGATCCGAAAGGGGTGGTGCCGGGGACGCGGATGATTTTCTGGGGGCTGAGTGATGAGGAGAAGTTGAATAATTTGTTGGCTTATCTGCAGAGGTTCAGTGCTGAGCCCTAGTCGGGCGATGGTTTCCTGGCTGATTGAGTACATATCCATTGCTGCGGTAACGGCTGCTTAGGGTTCCGCCCTTACGGCGGGTCACCTTTTTCAAACGCCAAAAAGGTAACCCAAAAGGCTTGCTCCTGCGTTCGGCCCTCGCAGGCTCGGGTCCCTTCGCTGCGGGATCGATCCGGGCGCAGCGGCTACGGTTTGCTTCGCTGCACCTCCTTCCGCTGTGTCTGGCTGCGCCAGACGGTCGCTGCGCTCCCACGCCCGGATCAATCCCTCCGCTCAGCCTTCCGACGTCGCCGGTAGATCAAGATCAAAAGCACTCGAGCTAACGCTCATTGTTGAGTGGGGCGGCTTCGCCGCGGGCAGCTGCGCTGCTTTGCTTTTCTGTGGGAGCGAGCCTGCTCGCGAAAGCGGTTCTCCAAACGACCAATATCGCCGGCTTTACCCCATCCCTGTGGGAGCTGGCTTGCCAGCGATGGCAGCCTGTCTCTGGTTGCTATACGCCGGTGTCAGTGAGCATGGAACGCCACCTGATTGCGCCCCGCAGCCTTGGCCTGGTACAGCTGCTGATCGGCGCGTTTGATCAGGGCCGTGTGGTTTTTGTCTGCCGGATCTGTCAGGCCAAGGCCAATACTCACCGTGACGTTGCCGGCGCCCGGAAACTGCGCTTCGGCGACCGCTGCGCGAATTTTTTCGGCAACGACTTCCGGGGTGTCGGGTTGCGCGACTTCCGGCAGCAGTACGGCGAACTCTTCGCCGCCGTAGCGGGCGACGAAATCGGTGCTGCGTACGCTGTTCTGGATCAAGGTCGCCAGTTGTTGCAGGACCTCGTCACCGACCGCGTGGCCGTGGCTGTCATTGATGCGTTTGAAGTGGTCGGCATCGATCAGCAGCAGGGCAAAAGGGCGCCCGGTGCGTCGGGACAGCAGCGAGTATTCAGTGATTTTTTCGTCAAAACGGCGACGGTTGTAAACGCCGGTCAAGCCGTCGTGTGTGGCCAGACTCAGCAGTTCGGCGTTGGCCTCGGTGAGTGCGGCAGTGCGTTGCGCCACGGTGGCTTCCAGCGAGGCGTTGGCTTCTTGCAGTTCGCGCTCCTTGCCTAGTAGCGACTGCGTCATTGCGTCGATGGACTGGCCGAGCTGGGCGATTTCCAGTACCGGATGCTGCAGCTGGAACTGCGCGCCGGACTGGTTGTTCTGCACCTGTTTGGCCGAGTGCGCGAGTTGTTCGATCGGCCGGCTCAGGTACAGCGCCAGGTAATAAGCCACTAGACCGAAAACGATGGCGGCGAAAACGCCGAGTATCAACAGTTCGTATTGCAGCGTCCGCGCCGGTTGCAGCGCAGTCTCCAGTGGCTGGCGGATGGCAATCGACCACGACAGCGCCGTGCCCGATGGCGTCGGCACGGTGACCATGCTGGTCAGGTACCCGTTGGCCGCCGTCCAGCCCGACAATACCGGATCGTTGGTCGCCAGTTGTTGGCCCATCAGCGCTTCGGGGTAGAGCACCTTGCCATCGTGGTCGACGATCAGCGCCTGGATATCCGGCGCCGAGTTTTTGTGGGAAAACGCCGCCGACTCGACGATGCGCGTCACCCAACTCCAGTGTGCATGTGCGCCCAGCACGCCAATCACCTGCCCTTCGGCATTGTGGATTGGCGCGGCAAAATCGATGAAGCGCAACGGCTCGCCATTGGGCAGGCCCGGCAACAACTTGGCCAGCAACACTGCTTCGTGGGGATCGCCGGTGTATTGCCGGCGCAAGCCGATCTGGAACCACGGGCGTTTCTGCACCGATTGACCGACCAGCAGATCATTGACGGCCTGGCGGACGTTGCCCTCGGCGTCGGTGACGCCCATCCACGCATATTCGGCGCGCGCCTGGGTGCGCAACTGCATCGACTTGAGGATGGCTGGGTTGTCCAGATCTCCGCGCTCCAGATGCGGTGCGCGACTGAGCAGGTAGACCTCCAGTTGCCGTTCGCGCAGTTGTTCGCCCAACAGCGTCGCCGCTGCACGCGCGGTGTTCAGCAAGGCGTTGCCGCTGGCCTGCTTCATTTGTTCGGTGGCGATATGACCGACATAAAAGCCGACGCTCAATAACGTCAGCAGGGACAAACCGCCGAACCACAGGGTGAGATGGCTACGCAGACTGGCTTTGAACATGGAGGCGGGTGTCTGTCTTTATTGAAGTGGCGCCATGGTATGCGACATCGCCGATGGGCGGCCAGCGAACGGGTTCATGTAAATATAAAGAAGATTGATGTTAATGAGCCATCATTTTGGTTAGAATGCGCGCCGCCCGAGAGACGGATCCCGGGCGTTTTCCCATGGAGTTTTACCGTGAAATACCTCAGCAAAGTAGTCGCCGCCGCACTGTTCGGTGTGGTTCTGGCAGGTTGCACCGGCGCCCCGATGAAAACCGCCCATTACGACAGCAACCAATACACCGTGGTTGGCCACAGCGAAGCATCGGCCACCGGCCTGCTGCTGTTTGGCATCATCCCTATCCGCCAGAACAGCCGATTTGTGCGCGCGCAAAACGCGGCCATCCAAGCCAAGGGCGGCGATGCAATGATCAACACGCAGGTTCAGGAAAACTGGTTCTGGGCCTGGGTCCTGACCGGTTACACCACCACCATCTCCGGTGATGTGGTCAAGCTGAAAACCGCGCAGTAAGCGACGGTTGAATGCAAAAAAGCCCGGCTGATCAGGCCGGGCTTTTTCATGGGTGTTGCGGTCATGCAGTAGATTCATGCAACGCGGCGCTCGATCAGACGATCAGAACCACCCTCGGCAACACGGCGTTCGAGCAGACGATCAGAGCCACCTTCAGCAACGCGGCGTTCGAGCAGACGATCAGAACCACCCTCGGCAACACGGCGTTCGATCAGACGATCAGAGCCACCCTCGGCAACACGGCGTTCGATCAGACGATCAGAGCCACCCTCGGCAACACGGCGTTCGATCAGACGATCAGAGCCACCCTCGGCAACGCGGCGTTCGATCAGACGATCAGAGCCACCCTCGGCAACACGGCGTTCGATCAGACGATCCGAACCACCCTCAGCGACGCGGCGTTCGATCAGACGATCAGAGCCACCCTCAGCGACGCGGCTTTCGATCAACTTGTCCGAGCCGCCTTCAGCGACCAGGGTGTGAGCAGGTGTTGCTGCAAAAGCGTTAACTGCGAAAACCGAGAAAGCGATGCCGAGAAGGGTTTGGCGTTTCATGATCGTGTGCTCCAGGAAGTTGTTTGTTTGTCTGGAGCCGATGTTACGCCGCGCAGTTTTTATGAGAACTTCATTGACGTGATGGTGAACATCGACGCCGATGATGTTTGCCATGAGCGGCGATTCAGAGGGCTTTTGCCCGAATGCACAACTCGCCGCTGGCACGAATCAGCGCCATGTCATGCAGCGAATCAGCGGCCAGACCGTTGCGGACATTGGCCAGCCATGCCGGGCAATTCGGATCCTGGCGATAGGGCGCGAAGGCGGCGTACTGCTGCAACAAGCGCTTTTGCAGTTCATCCAGGCGCGGGCGGATCTGTTTGCCCAGATCCGGACGCGGTGTGTCCGGTGCAGCACCTGCCGCTTGCCATTGCGCGAGCAGGCCGTATTGCACCAGTTTGTTCGCTTCCATCTGTGCGGCGATCAGTTGCGCGACATCGTCTGCGTCGAGTTGATGTTCGGCGGCCAGAGTTCGGGCATTGGCGATGACCTGCGCCTCTCTCGGGCTGTCCTGGATCGGCTTGCCGCTGTCCCACTTGGTCAACGCAACCAGATCGCCGATGCTCAGGCGTTCATTCAAAGTGGCCAGTAGCGGTTTCAATGAAGCAGGCGCCGCTGCGGGTGCGGCCGCTTGAGCGTAGGCGGCCGACAGAGCGAGGAGGGAACCAAGCAGAAAATTTGCAACGTTACGCATGAACCGAGCCTCAATATTACGTGTCGACAGAATCGCTGATTTACCACAGCCGCACACTGACACAAAGCGATGCCTGGCATTTACACAAATGCAAAACAGGCAATCAACGCCGATGGGAAATGTTGATTGCACGCTGCACGCAACTCACCGAAGCTATCGTCAATCAGGCCTGCCGCCGTCGAGATGGACCTCCATTCAATGCAAAGCGCCACCTTCGCCAAGCCGCTCTGGCAAACCTATCTGCTGTTTCTCGCGCCGATGGTCCTGTCGAACTTCCTGCAATCGATGTCCGGGACGGTCAACAGCATCTACATCGGCCAGATGCTCGGCACCCAGGCGCTGGCGGCGGTATCCGGCATGTTTCCCGTCGTGTTCTTTTTCATCGCCCTGGTCATCGGCCTTGGAGCTGGCGCGGGCGTGTTGATCGGTCAGGCGTGGGGCGCGCGCGAAACGCACATGGTCAAGGCGATTGCCGGAGCGACGTTGCTACTGGGTGTGTTGATCGGTTTGGTCGCGGCAGTGCTGGGCACGGTGTTTGCGCGACAGGCACTGACGGGGTTGGGCACGCCGGCGGATGTGCTCGACGACGCGGTGGACTATGCCCACGTCATGTTGTGGATTCTGCCATCGCTACTGGTATTCGTGCTGTTCACCCAATTGCTGCGTGGTGTCAGCGATACGCTGTCGCCACTACTCGCGCTGATCGTCTCCACCACCGTGGGGCTGGCGCTGACGCCGGCGTTGATTCGCGGCTGGCTGGGCTTGCCACCGTTGGGCATTCAGAGCGCGGCGTATGCCGGGCTGGCGGGGAATCTCTCAGCAATGGCGTGGCTGGCCTGGCGGCTGATCCGCAAGGGCCATCCGCTGGCGCCGGATCGAGAGTTCTTTGCCGCGCTGCGACTGGATCGGGCCATTCTCGGCAAGGTCCTGCGCATCGGCCTGCCCACCGGCGTACAGATGATCGTGCTGTCGTTATCGGAGCTGGTGATCCTGGCACTGGTCAACCAGCACGGCTCGCAAGCGACGGCGGCCTATGGCGCAGTAACGCAGATCGTCAACTATGTGCAGTTTCCGGCGCTGTCGATTGCGATCACCGCATCGATCCTCGGTGCCCAGGCGATCGGCGCCGGGCATTTGCAACGCATGGGGCCGATCCTGCGCACCGGGCTGTTGATCAACGTGTGCCTGACCGGTGGCCTGATTGTGCTGGGTTATCTGCTATCGCACTGGTTGCTGGGCCTGTTCCTGACCGAGGACTCGACCCGGGCGATGGCCGAGCATCTGCTGCACATCATGCTCTGGAGCCTGTTGGTGTTCGGCTTCCAGGCCATCATCGGCGGGATCATGCGCGCCAGCGGCACCGTCCTGGTGCCGGTGGTCATTTCGATTGTCTGCGTGGTCGGCGTGCAGTTGCCGGCGGCGTACTGGCTCGATGGGCAGTTCGGTTTGCAGGGTGTGTGGATGGCTTTTCCGGTTGCCTATCTGGGGATGCTGATACTGCAGACGCTCTATTACAAACTGGTCTGGAAACACCAGAAGATCGAGCGGTTGATTTAGGCACGGCGGACAAACATTTCTCTGTCCCCCGAGACGAAAGCATCGTAGCGTATGCGCCCACAACAATAAGGGAATGACGAGGGTTCAAGTGGGAGCTTTTCGACTGCTGTTGGCGGTGTTGGTCGCTGTATCTCATATGGGCAAAAAGTTCGCCGGACTGAATCCTGGTGTGATCGCCGTCATCTCGTTCCTGATCATCAGTGGATTCGTCATGGCTTCGCTCATCGAGCGAAACTACCGTGAGCCGAGGAAGATCGGTCTGTTCTATATCGACAGGGCTCTGAGGTTGTATCCGCAATTTCTGGTCTACTTCGTCGCCTCGTGTCTGGTTATTCATTTTCTGTTGCCCGGTACGCCCCAAGCGGCTGAGCTGACATGGAAGACCCTGTCCACCAGTTTGCTCATGCTACCGCTTGGCTATTACATGTTCGGCGTCGGCGGGACCGAGATCCTGCCACCGGGCTGGTCGCTGGGGCTGGAAATGAGTTTCTACCTGCTGATTCCATTTCTGCTGATTTGCAAGGCGCAGGGTGTCGCCTTTGCTGTCTCGGTCGGGGTTTTTCTGCTGGCCTGCCTGGGCTTCATCAATACCGATGTCTATGGATATCGTCTGTTGCCGGGTGTGTTGTTCATCTTCCTGTGCGGCTGTTATCTATACCAACGCAATATCAGAGCAATGGTCGTTGTCACCGGCACAGCCGCTGCGGCGGGACTGCTGTTTGTAGCGATCATGGTCGGATGGATTGAGCGTCGTCCGTTCAATGCCGAAGTCACTCTGGGTATCGCCGTGGGCATTCCCTTGGTCTACCTGTTGACCAAACTCAAGTTCCACCGGATGGACGAGTTCCTGGGCAATATCAGTTATGGCGTGTTTCTTAACCACTTTGTGGTGATGTATCTACTGCGGGGTTTTTGGCCCGTCGCGTATGACGCCTACGTTGTCGGAGCGGTGCTGGCGTTGTCATTTTTCTGCAGTGGCCTGACGTATTACTGCGTCGAGCGACCGGCGCTGAAGTTGCGTCACCACCTGCGCGGCAGGGCGAAGGAAAGGCCGGTTCAACCGGGGAGCGCCGAGAAAATTGTATCCCCTTTGGGTGAGCGTGAACTGGCATAACGCTCGGCTGTTTGCTTAAGTCAACCAAGGCCCTCGACGACACACGCCGCCCGGAGAATTCCATGACGTCGCGATTGCTGCTGGTTGCCGCGTTTACATCCTTTGTCATGGCCTGTGCGCAGGCCGCTGAATATAACCGGGTCAACACCAGCGCCAGCCAGATCAGTTTCACCTACAACCAGATGGGCTCGCGAATGTACGGCACCTTTGGCAAGTTCGAGGCGGCTCTGGATTTAGATACCGAAAACCTTGCCAACGCCCGCACCACCTTGCATATCGACCTGAGCAGCATTGACGCCGGCAGCGAAGACGCCAATACCGAGCTGGTGAAACCCGCCTGGTTCGATACTGAAAAATTCCCGCTCGCGGTATTCGAGTCCCGCCGCTTCACCCAGGTGGCCGAGCATCGTTACCAGGTCGCCGGTCAGCTCACGCTCAAGGGCGTCACTCGCGATGTCGAGGTGCCGGTGGAGCTGAAACCGGACAACGCCATTGGCATTTTCGACGGCGAGCTGGTGCTCAACCGTGAGGAGTTCGGCCTCGGCGCAGGGGAGTGGGCGGACAGCGTGGTGTCGAAGGACATCTACATCAAATTCAGGGTGGTGGCGCCACAACAGTGACGGTTCGATAGATTCGGCGCGGTATGATGTCGCGGTTCGTCGACGGCTCTGATCATCGGCAACGTTTTTTATCGCCGGAGTTTGCCCATGCCACGCATCACCCACTACACCTCCCCATGCCCGGAAAGCGTCAACAGCCAGATCCTGCAAATGGTCGTCGATTACCTGACCGACATCAGTGCTGTCGGCCTCGGCCCGAGCAATCTGCTGTACAACGTTTATCAGTACGCGGTGGGTTATGAGGTGCATCTGTACCTCGAGGCGTTGAACGGCCAGAAGGGCACCGAGGTGGAATTGCTGGTGGCCACTGACGATGAGGATCCAGAGCAAGTCATCGGATTTCTCATCTGTCTGCCGGTGCAGGGCGATTGGGAGGCGTGCAGCGTCGCGTACATGGCGGTGCGTGAAGGCCATCGGCGCCAAGGTGTGGCGCGGGCGATGCTCGCGGACATGGTCGGGCGCTATCCGCATGCGGAACTGGCCTGCAGCATTGGCAAGGTGCCGTATTTCGAGGCGCTGGGTTTTGAAGTGATCGGCCAGCGCGAGACTCAGGTGCTGATGAGCACGCGGCATTACCGCAGCAACGGCTTGCGCGGGTTCATCGACACCACGCCGATCTACCGCTCGCTGGAAGTGCAGCAGATTCATACTTACTTGCTGCAGAAAAACGGCAAGCGCGCGATGCTCGATGCGGAAAAACAACGCGACCGCCATCTGGACCAGACCAGCCGCCACGTAGAAGAGTTTGTCCGTCAGCGCCTGACTCTGCACTGACCCGGCCAGTAAAAAGCCCTTGCTGCGCATTGCGCAACGAGGGCTTTTTTGTGCCTGCAATCTCAACCGATCTTGACGTTCATGGTGATGCGCGCGGTGAAGACTTTTTTGCCCTCGGTATCGTGAATGTCGACGTTGACCACCTTGTCGCCATCGCTTTGCCAATCCACACCTTCGGCGCTGGCCACGGCGGTGACGTCGGTTTTCGCCTTGGCCAGGTATTCCACGGTCATGCCCTTTGGAATCCAGCGCGCGCCGGGCGGGATCGAGACGTCGGTCATCATTCCGCCGGCCAGTTCCGCCGCGTTGCACAGGGCGATCGCATGCACCGTGCCAAGGTGATTGGTAATTTCCTTGCGAAACGGCACTTGTACGGTGGCGGCGTTCGGGCGCAATTCGCTGATCAGCGGATTGATGGTGCTGAAGTACGGGGCGAACTGACAGGCCATTTTGCTGAATGCATCCGCGCCGACGCTGTTGAACATGCTGAGAGATTGACTCATGGAAGCCTCACTGGGTGGTTTGCAGAATTATGTTCCGTCACAGAATAATGTTCTGTAACGGAACGGTATTCTGTTCGCGGCAAATCTGTCAACCTAGGCGCGATTTGTTCACGGGCACGTGACGCCTTTATCAACCTCCGTTTTTGGACCCGAGCAGCATGGACACCGCCGATCTACTGGAACGCAGCTACCCCGGCCGCCGCGCCGAACTCAAACGCGATATCTTTCGCAAGGCCCTGAGCCTGTTCAATGAACAGGGGATCGAAGCCACCACCATCGAAATGATCCGTGCCGAGTGCGACACCAGCGTTGGCGCGATCTACCACCATTTCGGCAACAAGGAAGGGCTGGTCGCGGCGCTGTTTTTCACCGCGCTGGAGGATCAGGCGTGTCTGCGTGATGCGTATCTGGACGCGGCCAATACCACGGAGGAAGGAGTGCAGGCGCTGGTCTTCAGCTATGTCGACTGGGTCGAGCAGCAGCCGCAGTGGGCGCGTTTTCAGTACCACGCACGATTCGCAGTGACCAAAGGCCCGTTCAAGGAAGAGCTGGCCGAGCGCAACAAGACGCGCAACCTGCGCTTGGGCCAGTGGTTGGCCGAATCGGGTCGCGCCGCTGAGCTTAAGGATTTGCCTGCGGAGTTGCTGCCATCGCTGATCATCGGCCAGGCGGACAGTTACTGCCGGGCCTGGCTGGCAGGGCGAGTTAAGGGCAGTCCGATGGCTTATCGCGAAGTGCTTGCGCAGGCGGCATGGCGGTCGATTCGCGCCGAAGGTCTCGCCGAGGACTGAAATACGCAGACAAAAAAAGAGCCTCAAAGCTCTTTGATGGGGAGGAAGTAGAGCCCGTGAGGCTCAAGAGGCGTGTGAAGCAGAACTTGGGCTTGATTGGGAGTCAGTACACCCACGCCTACGCAGCGCCGGATCAATCCAGGCACCGCGTAGCTTCATCCTGGGAGCGTGCAATGGACGACTCAAGTACCGCCAGTCGTCCTTGCACAATGCCGGATTATGCCGGGAGCGACCCCGGCCAACCGGATTTTTTCAGCGCCGCCAGAAGCGTCTGCGCATCCAGGCCCGGCACCGAATGGCCGTTGCCCTCGCTGCTGTCGCTGGCGAGCAGGGCATTGATGATCGCTTCTTCAACGGCTTCGGTCGCGGCCAGAAACAGCTCGCTGATGTGGTCGTTGTTGACCATGCGCAAGCCGTCGCAGGTGGCTGCGCGTTTAGCCTCATAAGCGGCGGGCGGGACGTGATCATTGCCGGTGGCGAAGGCAATGAAGATGTCGCCGCTGTGGTCTTCGTTACCTCCGCCGGTACGCGCCAGGCCCAGGCTGGCACGCTGTGCCAGGCGCGTGCATTGATGGGGCAGCAGCGGCGCATCAGTCGCCAGGCAAACGACGATCGAGCCCATGCCCGGGTGCGGCAGCGCTGCCCGCAGGAACGGTGAATCCTTCTGTTCCATATAGCGTCCGACCGGGTAGCCATCGACGCGTAGTTCACTGCGAATGCCGTGGTTGGCCTGCACGATCGCGCCAACGGTCCAGCCTCCCTGGGCAGCACTCAAACGGCGCGATGCGGTGCCGATACCGCCCTTGAACTCATGGCAGATCATGCCGCTGCCACCACCCACCGCACCTTCGAGCACCGGGCCGTCCACGGCGCCGTTCAGTGCCTCGGCGACATGCTCGGGCTTGACGTGAAAGCCGTTGATGTCATTGAGCAGTCCATCGAAGGTTTCCAGCACCACCGGCATATTCCAGTAAAGCCGCCCGTCATCCGGCTGTTGCTCACGGTCCAGCACAATCAGCGCATCCCGCACCACACCGAGGCTGTGGGTGTTGGTAAAGGCAATCGGACTGGTCAGCAGACCGGCCTCGCGAATCCATTCCAGCCCGGTCGCATCGCCGTTGCCATTGAGTACATGCACGCCGGCAAAGCACGGTTGCTGGCAGGTCGAGCCGGGGCGCGGCTCGATCAGCGTGACGCCGGTGCAGATGTCACGGCCGCTGCTGCTGCGACCGCGTACATTGCTCTGACCGACGCGCACGCCCGGCACATCGGTGATGGCATTGAGCGGGCCGGGTTGCATCTGGCCAATCAGGATATCGAGATCACGGGCACGCGGATTCATAAGATTCAGTCTCTTCATTCAAAAGGTCGGGCGGCTTACCGCTCGGATGAGGCAGGCAGATTTCTTGCGCGGGTTACTGGCCGTTCTTGACCTTGCTCCACACCCGCGTACGCACGCGTTCGGCGGCTTTGGGCAAGGGTTCGAGGGTGTAGAGGGTGGCCATGGCGGCAGGGGACGGGTAGACCGCCGGGTTGTCGCGAGTTGCTGCTGCCACCAGCGTTGTCGCGGCGCGATTGCCATTCGGGTATGACAAGTGATCACTGACCGGCGCGATCACCTCCGGCCGCAGCAGGTAATCGATAAACGCCAGGCCCTGGGCGCGATTGGGCGCGTCCTTGAGCAGTACCAGAGTGTCGAACCACACCGGCGCGCCTTCCTTTGGCAGGCTGTAGGCGATCTTTACGCCGTTGCTGGCCTGCTCGGCGTTGGTTTTGGCTTCGAGCATCGCCCCGGACCAGCCACCCGCCACGCAGATATTGCCGTTGGACAAATCGCTGATGAACTTCGAGGAGTTGAAGTAGGCGATGTGCGGGCGCAGCTTGAGCAGCAGTGCTTCGGCTTTTTTGTAGTCCTCGGGATCGGTGCTGTTGGGCGGCAAGCCCAGGTAATGCAGGGCGACCGGCAGCATTTCCGACGGCGAATCGAGCATCGCCACGCCGCACTCGGCCAGTTTGGCCAGATTGGCTTCGTTGAACAGCAACTCCCAGGAGTCCACCGGCGCTTTGTCACCCAACACGGCGCGGACTTTGTCGACGTTGTAGCCGATGCCGTTGGTGCCCCACAGGTAAGGCACAGCGTACTGATTGCCCGGATCGTTGACCGCGAGTTTTTTCAGCAGATCGGGGTCGAGGTTTTGCCAGCCTGGCAGTTGATCGCGAGGCAAGGGGGCGAGGGCGCCGGCCTTGATCAGGGTCGGCAGGCTGAAGTTGCTCGCCACGACAACGTCGTAGCCGCTGCGGCTGGTCATCAGTTTGCCTTCGAGCACTTCGGCGCTGTCGAAGGTGTCGTACACCGGCCGGATGCCGCTGTCGCGCTGGAAATCGTGCAGCGTGTTCGGCCCGATGTAGTCGTACCAGTTGTAGACATGCACGCTCGGTACGTCTGCCGCCATGGCGACCGAGGAGAGACAAAAACAGGCCAGCAGGCCCGGGTTGATAGATCCACGGTGACGACGCATGATGCGGCACTCCTGGCCTGTCGCAGGCCGGTGATGAACTGGAGTGGTCAGGCTAACGGGCCGGTCACACCAGCCCCATTCCCATCATGGGTTACTCGAAAGGGGTAGTGCGTGGACGCGTTGTTGCAGGAACTGCCGGTGCATCAGAGTCTGGCGCGGGTATTTTCCCACCTCGGGCAGGAGGGTTTCTGGCGCGCGCTGGTCGACACCCTGCGCCTGCTGGTGCCGCTGGACAATGCCCTCGTCGCCCTGATGCAGCCCGGCCAGCCGCCGCGTTTGCTGATCGACTTCGACAGCAAGGGTGGCGTGGACGACCAGCAGGAGCTGGCCGGTTATACCGCCGGCATGTACCTGCTCGATCCGTTCTATCAAGCCGCCGTCAGCGGGATCAGCGACGGCCTGCACAGCCTGACGTCCGTTGCGCCGGATCAGTTTCTGCACAGCGAGTATTACCAGAGCTACTTTCGTGCCGTGGTGGGCGAGGATGAATTGCAGTTTCTGATCAACGTCGAAGGCGCGGTACTCGGCTTGTCCCTGGGCCGCTCGACCGCGTTTGGCATGGCCGAGCAGGGCCGACTGTTGTGCATTCGTGACTGGGTATTGGCGGCGATGCATCGCCACATGCAGTTGCTGCCGCCGCAAGGGCCGGTGGCTGACGCGGTGGTAGGCGATCTGGCGACGCTGCTGGACCGTTTCGATGCCCGGCTGACCGCGCGCGAGATCGACACGGCGCGTCTGATCCTGCAGGGCTTTTCCAGCAAGGCGATGGCCCAGCAGATGGGGATTTCGCCGGAGACCGTGAAAGTGCATCGACGCAATCTCTATCACAAGCTCAACGTCACCGGGCATGGTGAGTTGTTTGCGCTGGTGCTGCGGCCGACGTCTTTGTGACCAACGCAGAATTTGTGTGGGAGTGAGCCTGCTCGCGAAAGCGGTGTACCAGTCAACAAAATTGTTATCTGACACTGCGCTTTCGCGAGCAGGCTCGCTCCCACAGGTGAACTTACGCTGTGTTAGTGGCTGCGCTGGAAGATCAGGGTTTTCAGGCCGCTCTCTGGATCGATATCGGGAAACTCCGGCGGATTGTCCAGCCGATGATCGAAGCGCAGGCTCGGCGCTTCCTGGGTCACGCCATCAATGAGAAAGTCGGAACCGAACGACGGATCGTTCATGCACGCCAGCACCGTGCCTTGCGCGGTGAGCAGTTCCGGCAAGCGGCGCAATACGCGTTGATAGTCCTTGGTCAGCAAAAAGCTGCCTTTCTGAAACGACGGCGGGTCGATGATCACCAGATCGTACGGGCCGCTGTTGATCACTTTGCCCCAGGATTTGAACAGGTCGTGGCCGAGAAAACTGACCTTGCTCAGGTCGTGGCCGTTCAGGCGGTGATTGTCACGCCCTCGGCTCAGGGCCGCACGGGACATGTCGAGATTCACCACATGGCTGGCGCCACCCTCGATTGCCGCTACGGAAAAGCCGCAGGTGTAAGCGAACAGGTTCAACACCCGCTTGCCCGCTGCCTGTTCGCGCACCCAGTTGCGGCCGTAACGCATGTCGAGAAACAGTCCGGTGTTCTGCTTGCGTCCCAGGTCGACGCGGTACTGCAAGCCGCCCTCGACAATGGTCATTTCTTCGATTTCCTCGCCGATAAGCCATTCGGCCGTGCTCTGCGGCAGATAACGATGCTGGATCAGCAAAGTGTGCGCGCCGGATTGCTGCCATTGGGGCGAGGCGGCGAGTTGCAGCAGCGAATCCCGCAGATCCTGCAGTTGCTCAGGCGCCGGTTCTTTGAACAGCGACACCAGCACCACGCCCTGCAACCAGTCCACGGTCAACTGCTCCAACCCCGGCCAGCAGCGCCCGCGCCCGTGAAAAAAACGACGGGTTTCGCTGGGCGCCGCCGCCAGTGCGGGCAGCAAATGAGCGTGGAGGGTAGCGAGGGCTTCAGGGTTCATGGATCAGGATCGGCCAGGCAAAGGGCCGGCATTTTAACCACAAATGAGGGGATTCGATGGGCGCTGCGCTTCGAAAAACAACACCTTGGCGAAATCCTCTGTATCAAAAATGAATTTCTACAGGGCGCGCTGCTCATACCAGATAAGCAGCGGATTCAAAACCGCTTATCAAAAATGTAATTCGGGGGAGTGCTGTTCATGTGCCCTACACCTACGTCGAGCGCGCACCTTCCTGGCGGGTTGATTCTGGTTGTCGAGGACGATCCGTTGATTCTGGAGTTTCTTTGCGAAATTCTCCAGGAGGAAGGGTTCAAGGTCGAACCGCAAACCAGCGCCGACGCCGCCTCACTGTATCTGGAAGAACACGCGGCGAACGTCGCGCTATTGCTGACCGACATCACCATGCCCGGCACGCTTAACGGCGCCGACCTGGCGAATCTGGTCGGCGATCGCTGGCCGGAAAAACCGGTGATGGTCATGTCCGGCTACGAGACGCCCGAGACCTCCGGGGTCAAGCATTCGGTGGCGTTCATCAAGAAGCCGTGGGCGATCGGTCAATTGCTCGACTGTGTGGAAAGTGCGTTCAAATCCAAGGCCCCGCAGCTGCACTGACTAGTGCTACATTGCCGGGCCAGGCTGCCCGGCCAACTGTCAGAGGATTTGTTCTTTTGTCTGCACAAGCATCGGTTTTTGATCGCGCATTCGGCGCGTTTCTGTTCGACATGGACGGCACCGTCCTCAATTCCATCGCCGCCGCCGAGCGCATCTGGTCAGCGTGGGCGGTGCGCCATGGCGTGGAGGTCGAGACGTTTTTGCCGACCATCCATGGCGCACGGGCGATCGACACCATCACCCGACTGAATCTGCCGGGAGTGGATGCCGAGGAACAAGCGGCGTTCATCACCGCAGCGGAAATCAATGACGTTGAAGGCATTGTCGAGATTCCTGCGGCGGCAGCCTTTCTCAACGCTCTGCCGAAAGATCGCTGGGCAATGGTGACGTCTGCGCCTCGCGATCTGGCGTTGCGGCGGATGGCGGCGGCGGGTATCCCCGAGCCGGCGGTCATGATCACGGCGGAAGATGTAAAGGCTGGCAAACCTGATCCTGCGGGGTATCTGCTGGCGGCGAAAAAGCTCGGTGTCGAGCCGGCGGATTGCCTCATTTTTGAAGACGCCACGGTTGGTATTCAGGCTGCGGAAGCGGCGGGCGCCGCGTTGATGATCATCACCACCACGCACCAGCACCCGATCAAAACGTTGCATGCGACGTTGGCCAGTTACGATGCCATCGGCGTCAGGGTCGGCGCCGATGGTCTGCTTCGTCTGACGGAAATCTGATCTGTTCTGAAATGCCCCTCACCCTAGCCCTCTCCCGAAGGGTGAGGGGACTGACCGGGGGATATTCAGGTAATACGCCGACGTGAAAGGTCTTCTCTGAATCCATAATCGCTATGGTCTTTCAGGTCGAGGGCAAACTCAGCACAACTCGATCGGTTCCCTCTCCCCCGGGAGAGGGCTAGGGTGAGGGGCTACGGTCTGCCAGACACAGGGGATCGTCGATCAAACAACATCCCCGTCACCGGTCGGCAGCTCAACCATGCCGGCAATATCGCAACTACGCTGATCCATGCTTGTGAAATCGTCGCTAAAGTCGAGCGCGGTGGAACTCCTTGCTAATGAGGTAAACGCATGAAGATCGATCTGAGTGGAAAACTGGCCATCGTCAGCGGCAGTACCGGCGGCATCGGTCTGGGCATCAGCCAGTCGCTGGCCGAAGCCGGCGCCACGGTGGTGGTCATCGGTCGCGACACGGCCAAGGTCGAGCAGGCACTGGCGAGCATTCGCCAAGCCGTGTCCAGCGCACAGTTGCGCGGTCTGACCGCTGATCTGGGCACGGCCGAGGGGGCGGAAAAGCTGTTCGCCGCCGAACCGCGCGCGGACATTCTGGTGAACAACCTCGGCATCTTCAACGACGTCGATTTCTTCGAGACTCCCGACAGCGAGTGGACGCGCTTCTACGAGGTCAACGTGATTTCCGGCGTGCGCCTGGCGCGGCATTATGTGCCGGCGATGGTTGAGCAGGGCTGGGGCCGGGTGATCTTTCTGTCATCGGAATCCGGCGTGGCGACGCCGGCGGACATGCTCAATTACGGCGTGACCAAAAGCGCCAACCTGGCGGTGTCCCACGGCCTGGCCAAACGTCTGGCTGGTACCGGTGTCACGGTCAATGCAATCCTGCCGGGGCCGACTTTCACGGATGGTCTGCAGGACATGCTCAGAGACGCGGCCGCCGAGTCCGGGCGCGAGCTGCGCGACGAAGCCGACGCCTTTGTGCGCAAGGCCCGTCCGACCTCGATCATCCAGCGCGTGGCGGATGTTTCGGAAGTGGCGCATCTGGTCACGTACATTGCTTCACCACTGTCCTCGGCCACCACGGGCGCAGCCTTGCGCGTTGATGGCGGCGTGGTCGACAGCCTGACTATCTGAATTTTCCAAAAGAGAGGTTTTATGCCAACTGCATCTGCAACCATCGACATCCCGGCCTCGGCCGATCAGGTCTGGCAGTTGATCGGCGGCTTCAACACGCTGCCGGACTGGCTGCCGTTGATCACCAACAGTGAACTGAGCGAAGGCGGGCGAGTGCGCACCCTGCACACCGCTGACGGCGGCGTAGTGGTCGAACGTCTGCAGACTTTCGACAACGCTGCCCGAACGTACAGCTATTCGATCGAACAGGCACCGTTTCCGGCCAGCGATTACCTGGCGACGATCAAGGTTGAAGCCCAGGGGCAGGGCGCGCGGGTGACGTGGTCGGGGCGCTTCAATGCGGTCGGCGTGAGCGATGAAGAAGTGGTGGCGCTGTTCAACGGCATCTACCAGGGCGGTCTTGAAGCCTTGCGGGCCAATTACCCAACCTGAGACGCAGATCGTTCCCACGCTCTGCGTGGGAATGCAGCCCGGGACGCTCTGCGTCCCATTTCGAAAGCCGGAACGCGGAGCGTCCCTTGAGGCAATTCCACGGGGAGCGTGGGAACGATCGGCGCGAGACGTCAGGCCTGACTAATCAAACTCTGCCGACAATCCAGCACCAGTTTCGCCCCACCCAGATCACTGCTGCCGACTTCAAGACTGAAGCCGTGCAAGCTGACAATCGCCGCGACAATCGACAGCCCCAGACCAAAGCCACTCTGCGGCTGGCCACCCTCGGTGCGGTAAAACCGCTGGAACACCGCTTCACGTTCCGCCTCGGGAATCCCCGGGCCTGAATCGTGCACCTCGATCCGCGTCTGTCCATTGGCATTGACCCCACGCAACATCACCGTGCCGCCGGGCGGGGTGAATTTGATCGAGTTGCTCAGCAGGTTCGCCAACGCTTCGAACAGCAACGCGCGGTCGCCATTGAGCGGCGGCAGCGTCTCCGGCATGTTCAACTGGAAACGCAGATCGCCTTCCTCGGCCAGCGGCAGATAGAACTCGTGCAACTCCTCCAGCAAACGCACCGGATCAAGTTCGACGAAACCTGAACGGCGCTGGCGATCCTCCAGCTCGGAAATCCGCAACAAACCGCGAAAGCGCGCCATCAGCGTATCCGCTTCAGCCAGTACCAAGTCCAGTTGCGCCGCTTCTTGCGAACCTTCGCCGGCCTGTTGCTGCATGCGATACAACTGCGCGCGCAGGCGAGTCAGCGGCGTGCGCAAATCGTGGGCGATGTTGTCGCAGACGCCCTTGACCTCGTTCATCAAGCGCTCGATGCGCTCGAGCATGGCGTTGACGATGGCGGCGAGCATGTCCAGTTCATCGCGGCGATTGGACAGCGGCAAGCGGTGCGTCAGGTCACCGGCTACGATGGCCTGCGCGCTGTTCTGGATCGCGCGGATGCGCTGCAACGGTCGACGCCGCAGCAGATGCCAACCGGCGACCCCGGGAATAATCGTCAGCGACACCCCCCAGAACAGCGCGTGCAAAATGATCCGCGTCACCGCGAACAGCGAACCGTTGTCACGCAGCAGCACCAGCCAGCGCCCGTCACGGGTTTGCGTGGCCACGGCATCGCAGCTGTCGCTCGGCAGGGTCGGGTCATCAGAATCGGCGCACTCGGCGAGCATATGGATCTTGCCGTCGAGCGGCAGTCCTTCGGGAATTTGCTGGAGTGCGCCGCCCAGGTAAACACCGTCAGCGCTGAACAGACCATAGGCGTCGATACCGCGAATATCGAAGGTCATGCTGGCCGCGAGCGCGTCTTCGAGTTGCTCGCCGCGAAAATGCGAGAACAGGTGCTGACGTTGCATCAACGAATGTTTGGCGAGCTTGTCGAGGTAGCCGGACACCTCGTAATACATGACCCCCATGAGGATCGCGCTCCAGGCCACGAACAGCGAGCTGTAGAGCGCCAGCAAGCGGCTGCTGGAGGAGCGCCAGCCGTCAGACGGGTTCGGCAATGACATAGCCCGAGCCCCGTACCGTGCGGATCAGCGGAACGTTGCCGGCCGCGTCGATCTTTTTGCGCAGCCGGCCGATATGCACGTCGATCAGGTTGGTGCCCGGGTCGAAGTGATAACCCCAGACCTCTTCGAAAATCATCATCCGCGAGAGAATCTGGCCGCTGTTGCGCATCAGAAACTCGAGCAGTTTGTATTCGGTGGGCAACAGCGTCAGCACCTGCTCGGCGCGGCGGGCTTCGTGGCTGATCAGGTCGAGCTCGAGGTCGGCGACTTTCAGCGTGGTGGCCTGGGTGGCGACGCTGTTCTGCCGGCGCAGCAACACTTCGACCCGCGCGGCCATTTCATCGGTGGCGAACGGCTTGGTCAGGTAGTCATCGCCACCCGCGCGCAAGCCGCGCACGCGCTCATCGACGTCGGAGAGGGCGCTGATCATCAGAATCGGCGTCGCCACGCCCATGGTGCGCAGGGTGGTGACGATGGCCAGACCATCAAGCTCGGGCAGCATGCGGTCGAGGGTAATCAGGTCGTAGTTGCCGCTCACGGCGCGGTCGAGGCCTTCGCGGCCATTGTCGACCCAGTCGACGTCCAGCCCGTGGCTGCTCAGTTCGGCAACGATTTCCCGCGCGGTCACGGCGTCGTCTTCGATGGTCAAGATACGAGTCATAGGCAGGCCTGCTGATCGGTTCAAACGGAATGGCAGCATTTTGCCAAGAATTTGCCGTGGCGCTTTAAATTAACTTTCATCTTCGTCGCCTGGTGAATCAGGACTGATCGGATTTGCCACGCTTTGGTTAATGCAGAAAACCCGCAATCGGATGCGCTTTATTGCAAGTTGCACGGTCCGAGGAAGTTCAAGTTTTGTAACTCATTGAAAGAAAAGAAGTTATTAAAAGTGTTTGACTGGCACGGTCACTGCAATTCCTCACACGACGACTTGTAACACCATTTTTCATGCCTGGAGCACTACAACAATGAATAGATCCCCTGATGGCTATTATCCTGCCTTGGAAGAGTCGAGCAGCGTGTCAGGCGTGTCCTGGGGCGCGATCTTCGCCGGTGCTGCGGCTGCCGCCGCGCTGTCGATGATTCTGGTGCTGCTCGGGTTTGGCCTGGGCTTTTCGGCTGTATCACCGTGGGCCGGAGAAGGCGTCAGCGCCAAGGGCCTGGGCATTTCAACGATCGTCTGGCTGGCGGTGACGCAGATCATCGCTTCCGGCATGGGCGGCTACATTGCCGGCCGTCTGCGCGTTAAGTGGGCCAACATGCACGGTGACGAAGTCTACTTCCGCGACACCGCACATGGTTTCCTCGCCTGGTGCGTCGCTACTTTGGTGACCGCTGTGCTGGTGGTCGGTTCGGTCAGCAGCGTCGTCAGTGGCGGTGTGCAGGCGGGTGCCAACGTAGTCGGCGGTGCTGCCGGTGCGATGAGCCAGGCCGCCGGCTCTGCCGCAGCCAATACTGACAGCGATCAGTACGGCTACTTCGTCGACAGCCTGTTCCGCGATGATCGTCCTGCTGCCGTCAGCGATGACGCTGCACGCGGCACTGTGACCCGCATCTTCACGCAAAGCCTGGCCAACGGTCAGCTCAGCGCCGAAGACCGTACCTACCTCGCACAACTGGTATCGCAACGTACCAATCTGAGCCAGGCCGATGCTGAACGTCGTGTCGACGAAATTTACGCCAACACCCAGAAAGCCATCGCTGACGCCAAACTGAAAGCTCAGCAAGCGGCCGATACCGCCGCCAAAGTCGCGGCCTACACCTCGCTGTGGATGTTCGTCGCGCTGCTGGCCGGTGCGTTCTTCGCCAGCCTGGCAGCCACCTTCGGCGGTCGTCGTCGCGATGCAGTCGAGTACGTTGAAGTCGACACCTACACCACTACCACTCCGGTCCGTTAAAAAGGAGAGTCACCATGCGCTCATTACTGCTGTTTTTCCTCGGCGTACCGATCCCGATCATCATCCTGATCGCCCTGTTCGTACACTGATCCCTCTGAGGCAGGATGCCTCTGCCGCTTTCATCTTCGGGTGAAAGCGGCTTTTTTGCGTTTGGGAACTGCAAACGCAAGCTTGGCGAATTACTCGGTCGGCACGACATTATCCAGCGCTTTGTTCACGGCCAGTTCTCCCAACATGACCACTTGCGCAATGCCCAATAGGGTATTGCGCCGTGAGCCTTCGAGCATCCCGGCAAAGTCACCGAGCATCACCGTGGCGGACGCCAGGGATTCGCACGCGTTGACCAGCAAGGATTCGGTGTCGGATTGCGGGTTGACCATGAACAGAGTATTGGGGCTGTACGGCGTGGCGTTGATCCTGGCCGGCGGATTGGACGGTGTGTGTGACATCAGCTTTAACTCCGATGAGAGCCGCTTGGTGTGAGAGAGAGCGCCACGGGGTGACGTGCACGCTGGCAGTGAGGGAGCACGCCCCCTCATACCTCGGTTGCGGCTAGTTCGACACGCGTCGGCTGTCGAGCACGCGATTGACGACCAGCTCACTCAGCATGATCACTTGCTGCAACATCAGCAGCGAACGGCGCTGTGCAGGCTCGATGACGTTGCTTATCTCGCGGGCCATGTCGTTCGCCGCAGCCAGCGATTCACAGGCTTCGAGGAGCAAGGTTTCCTCGTCCACCGTTGGGTCGACGAGAAAGATCCGGCCCGGTTGGCGATTGGGAATCGTAGTCTTGAGGGTTTGCGGATCGAGATAAAAGTTGATGGCGCGAGCGGCGGCGTTTTTTATGCGCTGAGGCTCCAGAGCGGGGTCGTACGGGATCGAATCGGCTTCTGGCGGGTTTGGCGTTACTTTGAACATGGATGACTCTCTATCTTGAAGGAATGAAGAGCCGTCACTATCGCTACCAAACGAAGGGTGGCGGCCACGCGCAGGTTGGTAGACCGGTCAAGATAGTTAACCCCGGCGCTCACGAATGAGCCCCACGCATGGTCACCATGAAGAGCTGACCCTCAAAGGAGGGGCCGCTTAAAGGGACGCCATACAACTATCAAGAAACGGGCTACCAAACCCGATCACTGTTTTGCAGTGACAGGGAAACGATATAGCCCTACCGATAGCCGTGTAAGCCGGCGGATTCTGATGCACCCGTAGGCAGCGACGCAAGGCGTTGTAGGTCCGATGCCGTAACAGCGCGTGTGATTTAAACATGATCGAAAAATTGCGTTTATCCACCGCGTAAGGGCCGGCATGCCTGAGCCTTTTGCTTTCGGCAACTCAACAAAGCGACAATCGGTTCCCGAAGTGCCCTAGCTTCACTCCCCCGATTTTTCAATTAAGGAAGAACACGTTGGACAAGAAGGAAACCAAACGCCAGGTCAGCGAAATGCTCGATGGGGGGCGCTCGAAAACCGAGACTTTCAAGGCATTCTCCGGTGGTGCGCTGAAAGACAAGGCGCTGGCGTACCTGATCGGCTCACGCCCCGATCCGAATCTGATTGAACGACACGCCGGCAAGATCAAGATCCTTCTCGGACTGACTTACGTTCAGGCGCTGATCGGTCTGGTGGGCGGCTATCTCCTCGGGCTGACCATCAGCAGCGGTTTCGCCATCGGACTTGGTTTGTTCGCCGGTGGCGTGCCTTTGCTTTTTGCCTGGGGTTTTTATCGCAACGCGGCCCATGCCTATACGGTGTACGTGATGCTCTCGATCAGCCAGATGCCGCGCATGTTCAAGGAATATGCGGATGACCCGATCGGTACGGTGGTCGGCGTGGCGATCACGCTGGCGATGATCTTCTACGTCGCTTGGCTGAAAAACCTGCTGTTCCCGGACCTTGCGTTGATCGGCGCAAAGAAGATCAAAGGCCAGTTCGTCTTCTCCAACTAACCGTTTCCATCCCGCCATTTTCACTGGCCTGGATCAATATTTCGTCTGGCGATATCGCCTACCGTAAATGATCCAGGCCTTCGCTGAGGTATGAGCTACAGTGCTTGTCGCGCACCTTGTTGCGCTGACGAAGTATCCGCGTCGACGTTGAAAACACAGCAATAAAAAGCGTCGACGAGGCGTAGTGCAGCAAGGAGCTGACACAACCTCAACTGAATCTTCACGGACGAACACCGTAATGAACTGCCTAGAAAGAACCTTCGATATCCAGCCCTTGGTGCAGGCGGACATGACCGTGCACATCAATGGCCAAGCGGTCAGCGCCGCCATCGGCGAAACCGTTCTCAGCGTCATCCAGTCCCTCGGCGTGCGCCAGATCGCACGCAATGACCACGATCAGATCAGCGGCGCCTATTGCGGCATGGGCGTGTGCCAGTGCTGTCTGGTGAAAATCAACGGTCGGCACAAGCGCCGCGCCTGCCAGACCGTAGTGCGCGACGGCATGCTGATTGAAACCCGAGTCAACCGCGTCGTCGGGCAGGAGGTCGTATGAGCCTGCAACCGTTGATTGTCGGCGGCGGGCCGGCGGGAATGGCGGCGGCCATCGAACTGGCGCGCCACGGCGTGCGCTGCACCTTGCTCGAAGAGGCTTCGCGCCTCGGCGGCGTGGTCTATCGCGGGCCGTTGCGTGATGGTGTGCAACTGGATTATCTCGGGCCGCGTTACTCGGAAGTACTGGACAAACTGCACGGTGAATTTCAGCAGCAGTCAGGGCTGATTGACGTGCGCCTCAACCATCGCGTGGTCGGCGCCGAAGGCACCCGCGCAGTGGTGGTGCTCGACGGTGATGAGCAACTGCACGAGATCGCTTATCCGCAACTGCTGTTGGCCGCTGGATGTCACGAACGCAGCGTGCCGTTTCCCGGCTGGACGTTGCCGGGAGTGATTCTGCTCGGTGGTCTTCAATTGCAGATCAAGAGTGGCGTGGTCAAGCCGCGGGGGCCGGTGGTCATCGCCGGCACCGGGCCGTTGCTGCCGCTGGTTGCGACCCAGTTGCATGCCTCCGGCGTGCGTGTCGCTGGCGTCTACGAGGCGTGTGCGTTCGGCAAGATCGCCCGCGAGAGTCTGGCGCTGCTGAACAAACCGCAGCTGTTCCTCGACGGCTTGAGCATGCTCGCTTATCTGAAGCTGCACGGCATCCCCATGAACTATGGCTGGGGCGTGGTGGAGGCCCACGGCGAGGGCGAGTTGAAAAGCGTGAGCGTCGCGCCGTATTCGTCGACGTGGGAGGCAGATCTGTCGCGGGTCGAGCGTTTCGAAGCGCAGACGCTGGCGGTCGGTTACGGTTTTATTCCGCGCACGCAATTGAGCCAGCAGATGGGCCTTGATCACGGCTTCAGCGACGATGGCTACCTGCGTGCGCACGCCAATGTCTGGCAGCAAAGCAGCGTGGCGCATGTGCATCTGGCCGGCGACATGGGCGGGATCCGCGGCGGTGAAGCGGCGATGCTGGCGGGCAAGATCGCCGCCACTTCGATCCTGCTGCAACGCGGTGTGCTCGACGCCGAGCTGGCCCGGGTGCGCCGCGATCGTTACGCGAGCAAGCTCAGAGCCATCGTGCGCTTTCGTGCGGCGGTGGATCGCTACACCGAGCGCGGCGTTGGTCAGATCGCTTTGCCCGCAGCCGACACGGTGATCTGCCGCTGCGAACATGCGACCCGCGCCGACATCGATCTGGCGCTGGAGCAGGGTGTGCAAGACATCGCCAGCCTGAAAATGCGCACCCGCGTGAGCATGGGCGATTGCCAGGGGCGGATGTGCGTCGGCTATTGCAGCGATCGCCTGCGCCAGGCCACCGGACGTCAGGATGTCGGCTGGTTGCGCCCGCGCTTCCCGATTGATCCGGTGCCGTTTTCCGCGTTCCAGTCCCTTGGCAAGGAGGGCGCTTGCCATGAGTAAGTTCTACGACGTGGTCATTGCCGGTGGCGGAGTGATCGGCGCCTCCTGCGCCTACCAATTGTCCAAGCGCAAAAATCTGAAAGTTGCGCTGATCGACGCCAAGCGCCCCGGCAACGCGACTCGCGCTTCGGCTGGCGGTTTGTGGGCGATCGGCGAGTCGGTCGGCCTCGGCTGCGGGGTGATTTTCTTTCGCATGATGTCGGCCAACCGCAAGCGCGAAACCCAGGGCGCAGCGGTGGCGGTGGACGCCAGTACGCCGCATATCTTGCCGGCGTCGTTTTTCGATTTTGCCTTGCAGTCCAACGCGCTGTACCCGGCGCTGCACCGCGAGCTGAAAGACAACCACGGCATGGATTGCAAGTTCGAGAAGACCGGATTGAAATTCGTGATCTATGACGACGAAGACCGGCTCTACGCCGAGCACATCGTCGGCTGCATTCCGCATCTGGCTGATCAAGTGCGCTGGCTCGATCAGGCGGCGTTGCGCGCGGCGGAACCGAGTGTCAGCCATGAGGCGCGCGGGGCGCTGGAGTTTCTCTGCGATCATCAGGTCAGCCCGTTCCGCCTCGCGGATGCCTACATGGAAGGCGCGCGGCAGAACGGCGTCGATATCTTCGTCAACACCAACGTCACCGGCGTGCTGCATCACGGCACTCGCGTGACCGGCGTGCAGACGGCGGAGGCGGGGGTGTTCCACTGCAAGACGCTGATCAACGCCGCCGGTGCTTGGGCGGCGGATTTGAGCGAGTGGGCGACTGGAATTCGTATTCCGGTGAAACCGGTGAAAGGGCAAATCCTGCTGACCGAGCGCATGCCGAAAATCCTCAACGGCTGCCTGACCACCAGCGATTGCTACGTGGCGCAAAAGGACAACGGCGAAATCCTTATCGGCAGCACCACCGAAGACAAAGGCTTCGACGTCACCACCACCTACCCGGAAATCGCCGGGCTGGTGCAGGGCGCGGTGCGCTGTCTGCCGGAGCTGGCGGACGTCAACCTCAAGCGCACCTGGGCGGGATTGCGCCCGGGCTCGCCGGATGAGTTGCCGATCCTCGGGCCGATGCGTGGGGTCGAGGGTTATCTGAATGCTTGCGGGCACTTCCGCACCGGGATTCTGACCTCGGCGATTACCGGTGTGCTGCTGGATAAACTGGTGAATGACGAGCCCTTGCCGCTGGATATCACGCCGTTTCTGGCGGATCGGTTTGCAGTCACAGCCGTCGAGCCTGCGCCCGCGCTGGAACTGGCCTGACCCAATCCCCTGTGGGAGCGAGCCTGCTCGCGAATGCAATCTGTCAGTGAAGTATTGGGTGACTGACACCACGCTTTCGCGAGCAGGCTCGCTCCCACAGTTGGTTCTGGCCAAGGCACGATCAGGACTTGCGCGCTTCCTCTTCGAGCTGATCCGATTCAAACAATTTGGCCAGTTCCGCCCGGGCTTCCTGGGCGGTCTGCAGGACTTTGGCGGCATCGTCGTAGACGGCGTGTTGCGCCTCCAGCACCTGTTCGTCGTGATGCTTGAAACGCTTGATCCGCGCATCGGCCTGGGCTTGCGTCAGACCGAGGCCGACCAGCGTGCGCCGGCTCATTTCCAGGCTCGAGTAATAGGTCTCACGAATCGCTTCCGCGCCGACATCCACCAGGCGATGCACGTGCTGACGGTTACGCGCGCGGGCGATGATTTTCATGTGCGGATATAGCTTGTGCACCACTTCGGCAGTCTTGATGTTGGTCTCCGGATCGTCCGTGGCGATGACGAAATATTCCGCCTCGCCGACCTTCGCCGCGTGAAGGATTTCCGGGCGCATCGGGTCGCCGTAGAACACCGGTACGCCGCCGAAGCTGCGTGACAGTTCGATGGTTTCCACCGAGGTGTCCAGCGCAACGAACTTGATGTTCTGCGCACGCAGAATCCGCGCCACGATTTGGCCCATCCGGCCCATGCCGGCAATCACCACGCGCGGCGCTTCGGTGTCGATTTCGCGGAATTTCTCCGGCACTTCCACCGGCTGCACTTTCGGGCTGACCAGACGCGCGCAGATCAACAGCAACAACGGCGTCAGCGCCATCGACAGAGTGATGGTCAGCACCAGCAGGTCGTACAGACGCGGCTCGAACAGGCCCTGATCGCGACCGATCTTGAACACCACGAACGCAAACTCACCGCCGGCGGCAAGGACGATGCCGAGGCGGATTGCGCTGATCTTGTTCAATCCTCCTGCCAAGCGCCCAACCACGAACAGCAGCGGCAATTTCAGACCGATCAGCATCAAGGTCAGGCCCAATACGGTGATCGGCGCGCTCAACAACAGGCTGAGATTGGCGCCCATGCCGACGCTGATGAAAAACAGCCCGAGCAGCAGGCCCTTGAACGGTTCGATCTGCGCTTCCAGCTCATGCCGGTATTCCGAATCCGCTAGCAGCAGACCAGCGAGAAACGCACCCAGCGCCATCGACACACCGACCAGATCCATCAGCCATGCTGTGCCGATCACCACCAGCAACGCGGTGGCGGTGGACACTTCCGGCAGACCGGTTTTTGCCACCACGCGGAACACCGGACGCAGCAGATACCGTCCGCCGATCACCACCACGGCAATGCCGCCGAGCACCTGCAAGCTGTGACGAATATCGTCGGCGGTGCTGGTGTGATGATCGACACCGGCGAGCATCGGCACCAGGGCGATCAATGGAATCGCGGCGATGTCCTGGAACAGCAGAATCGCAAACGCGAGACGCCCGTGGGGGCTGGTCAGTTCCTTGCGTTCGGCGAGGCTTTGCAGGCCGAACGCCGTGGAGGAGAGCGCCAGACCGAGGCCCAGCACAATCGCGCTGTTCAGCGGCTGGCCGAACACCGCCAGTGCCAGCACGCCGATCACCGACGCGGTCAGCAGCACCTGCGCCAGACCGACGCCGAACACCGATTTGCGCATCACCCACAAGCGCCGCGGCGACAATTCGAGGCCGATGATGAACAGCAGCAACACCACGCCCAGCTCGGAAATATGCGCAACGCTTTGCGGGTTGCCGATCAGACCGAGCACCGACGGGCCGATGATCACCCCGGCAAACAGATAACCGAGCACCGCGCCCAGTTGCAGACGTTTGGCCAAAGGCACGGTGAGCACGGCCGCGAACAGAAACACGACGGCGGCTTGCAACAGATTGCCTTCATGGGGCATTGGAACGACTCCTGACTACGGCTACGGCGAGGGTGACAAGGATAAGGGTTACGCGGTCTCCAGACCATTCGAGAACCAATGTGGGAGCGAGCCTGCTCGCGAATGCGCTGGGTCAGCCATCTATCCATTGACTGATGCCCCGCGTTCGCGAGCAGGCTCGCTCCCACAAGGGCAGCTTCCATCAGGTCTGTAATAATTTGCATCAACTGGTTACATTTATAACCCCTGCGCATCAATTTCCGGAAACGCCATGGCCATCAACTTCGACCTCAACGACCTGCAAGCCTTTCGCGCGGTGGTCGAGCAGGGCAGTTTTCGCAAGGCTGCCGACACCGTGCGCCTGTCGCAACCGGCGCTGAGTCGGCGCATCGAAAAGCTCGAAGACGCCCTCGGCGTGAAACTGTTCGAGCGCACCACGCGCAAGGTCAGCCTGACCCAGGCCGGGCGCGGCTTCATGCCCAGCGTCGAACGCTTGCTGGATGATCTCGACATTGCCTTGCTCGGCATCAGCGAAGTCGCCTCGACCCGTCTGGGCCATGTCACCGTCGCCTGCGTGCCCTCGGCGGCCTACTACTTCATGCCCCGCGTGGTCGCGCGCTATCACCAGCAGTTTCCGCGGATCAAGGTCAAAGTCCTCGATTCCAGCGCTCACGATGTGTTGAGTGCGGTGGTCAATGGCGAGGCGGATTTCGGTTTGAGTTTTCTCGGCACGCAGGATGCCAAAGTCGAGTTCGAACCGCTTGTGCAGGAGTGCTACGTTGTCGCCTGTCGTCGCGATCATCCGCTGGCCGGGCGCAGCAGCGTCAGTTGGGACGAGTTCTATCAGCAGGATTACATCGCGCTGGACAAGACCTCGGGTAATCGCTTTCTGCTCGATCAGGCCTTGGGCGGGGTGGTGCCGCAGCGTCAGAGCATCTGCGAGACGCGGCATGTGACGACGATGATCGGTCTGGTAGAGGCGGGTCTGGGCGTGGCAGCGGTGCCGTTGATGGCGATGCCCGGGCCGGATCATCCGATCCTGACGCGGGTGCCGCTGATTGAGCCGCAGGTGATGCGCAGTGTCGGCATCATCAAGCGCCGGGATCGCACGTTGACCCCGGCGGCACTGGAACTGGAGCGGCTGGTCGTGGAGATGCGCGTCCAGCCGCCAACGATCAACGCTTGACCGAATCCAGCCCGGTGGCCTGTACGTCAGCCTGAGCGGCCGGTGCAGCGAGGTAGGCGAGCAGGGCTTTGGCCTCTTGCGGATGCTCGGCCTTGACCGGAATGCCAGCGGCAAAACGCGTCACCGACTGCACCGATTCCGGAATCTTCGCGACGAAGCTTACGCCCGGCACGGGCAGCAATTCGCTGACCTGCTGGAAGCCCAACTGATAGTCGCCAGTGGCAACCACCGAGCCGACCGGGATCCTGGCAATCATTTTCGCCTTCGGTTTCAACTGGTCTTCGATGCCTAGTTTCTTGAACAACTGCTGCTCGATGTACACGCCGCTGGCGCTGTCGGAGTAGGCCACTGACTGTGCGTCGAGCAGGGTTTTCTTCAGGCCATCGACGCTGCTGATGTCCGGTTTCGCCGCGCCTTCACGCACTACCATACCGATCCGCGAATCCGCCAGTTCAACGCGGGAGGCCGGGTCGACCTTGCCTTGTTTGATCAGCTCATCGAGGGCGTAACCGACCATGATCACCACGTCGGCGTGCTCACCGCGTGCCAGACGATTGGGAATCGCTTCCGGCGCCTTGCCCATCGACGGGCCGAGGCTGGTGGTGAGCGTGTTGCCCGTTGCGGCGGCGAATTTCGGCCCGAGGATCTTGTAGGCGGCAGTGAAACCACCGGAGGTCATCACGCTCAGTTCTTCGGCCTGGGCCGCGAAGTTGAGGGCGAGACCGGCGAGCAGGGCGGTGACAGTAAAGAGTTTTTTCATGGCGAGTTTTCCTCAGGCCGCGACAGGTTGCAGACGACCACCGGCACGGCGGTACAGATAAAGCGTGGCGCACAGCGCGCACAGGGCACCGATGCTCATCCAGTAACCTGGCGCGGCTTTGTCGCCGGTGTACTGGATCAGGAAAGTCGACATCGCCGGGGTGAAACCGCCGAAGATCGCGGTGGCCAGGCTGTAAGCCAGGGAGAAACCGGCGACGCGCACTTCAACCGGCATGATTTCGGTCAGCGCCGGAATCATCGCGCCGTTGTACAAGCCGTAAATGAAGGACAACCACAGCAGCGACAGCAGCATGTTGGTGAAGCTCGGCGCCTGCACCAGGAACGACAGCGCCGGATAAGTCGTGGCCAGCGCCAGCAGGGCCATGCCTATCAGCACTGGGCGACGGCCGATACGGTCGGACAACGCGCCGCCAATCGGCAGCCAGAAGAAGTTCGACACGCCCACCAGCAGCGTTACCAGCAACGCGTCGGAAGTGCTCAGGTGCAGCACGGTTTTGCCGAAAGTTGGCGCGTAGACGGTGATCAGGTAGAACGCGGTGGTGGTCAGCGCGACCATCAACATTCCGCCGAGTACCACGCCCCAGTTCTGGCCGAGGGTGCGGAACACTTCGCGCATGCTTGGACGGTGTTTGCGCGCGGCGAACTCTTCGGTTTCCGCCAGGTTGCGGCGCAGGAAGAAGATGAACGGGACGATCATGCAGCCGACGAAAAACGGAATGCGCCAGCCCCAGGCGGCCACGGCTTGCGGCTCCATCCACTGGTTCAGACCGTAGCCCAGCGCAGCCGCTACGATGATCGCCACTTGCTGGCTGGCCGACTGCCAAGCGGTGAAAAACCCTTTGCGGCCCGGCGTAGCGATTTCGGACAGATACACCGAGACACCGCCCAATTCCGCACCGGCCGAGAAGCCTTGCAGCAGCCGCCCGATCAACACCAGCGCCGGGGCGAACAGGCCAATGGTTTCGTAGCCGGGCACCAGCACGATCAATATCGTGCCGCTGGCCATGATCGACAGGGTGACGATCAGACCTTTGCGCCGGCCGACGTCATCGATGTACGCGCCGAGCACGATGGCGCCCAGCGGCCGCATCAGGAAACCGGCGCCGAATACCGCGAACGTCATCATCAGGGAGGCGAACTCGCTGCTCGCCGGGAAGAACACCGCCGCGATCTGCGTGGCGTAGAAGCCGAACAGAAAGAAGTCGAACTGTTCGAGGAAGTTGCCCGAGGTCACCCGGAAGATGGCACCGGCCCGCGAGCCGTTGGTTGGGATTGAGGCTGTCATTGAAAAGTACTCCACCGCTTTTATGACGTGCGCTACGGAGAGGCGGCGCACGGTTTTTATTGAGGTGGATGGTGGCGCAGATGTAACAATCTGTTAATTGCATTGTTGGCATGGATTGATGCGTGGGGCGGATCAATGGTTTCGGTGTTTGGCGCATTTGTGGGAGCAAGCCTGCTCGCGAAGGCGCCTGGTCAAGTGATGATTTGTTTCGGTCGACCGGGTACATATCCGTTGCTGCGGTAACGGCTGCTTAAGGTTTCGCCCTTACGGCGAGTCACCTTTTCCAAACGCCGAAAAGGTAACCCAAAAGGCTTGCTCCCACGTTCGGCCCCTCGCGGGCTCGGGGTTCCTTCGCTGCGGGATCGATCCGGGCGCAGCGGCTACGGTTTGCTTCGCTGCACCTCCTTCCGCTGTGTCTGGCTGCGCCAGACGGTCGCTGCGCTCCCACCCCCGGATCAATCCCTCCACTCAGCCTTCCGACGTCGCCGGTGGATCAAAAGCAGGATCAAAAGCACTCGAGCTTGCGCTCATTGTTGAGTGGGGCGGCTTCGCCGCGGGCAGCTGCGCTGCTTTGCTTTTCTGGTGGGGGCGAGCCTGATCGCGACGACGGCCTGCAGGTGAACCCGTCTCCATCGAATTCACGCGATCCAACTGTAGGAGCTGCCGAAGGCTGCGATCTTTTGATCTTGCTTTGCTTTGCTTGGTTTTGTAGGAGAGGACCGGAGCTCTGGACAATAATTGCGCTGTAATACCAATCCCTGTGGGAGCTGGCTTGCCAGCGATGGCGGTCTGATGGACAAAGCCTTCTAACGGCCGCATCCGGCAAAAAACAAGGAATGTTTCCCGCGCCACGCAGTCGGAGTTCAGGTACTACCCATCTGAAAGAGGTTCACCGATGAACAGCAAAACCCTAATCGCCAGCCTGGCCCTTGTTGCCGGTATTGCCGGGATCACGCCCGTTGTTCAAGCGGCGCAAACCTCCAGCGAACCCGCCGTGCAATCGCCGACCAGCGATCGCCAACTGAAGGTCAACGACCGCGCACCGGAAATGTACCAGCGCGAAGACAAGGCGCTGAAGAACTGGAAAGCCAAAGGTCTGAAAGCACCGATCGAGCAGGCGCAGTGGGTGCAGATCAATGACAAGTACGTGATGGTGATGATCACCAATGGCACGATTGTCGAGATGCATCCCGTCGAGAAATAGCCTGAACATCGGGGGGAGCGTTTACAGAAGCTCCCCCTTGTCCCAAAGCTGCACCAGCTCCCCAGGCGCCCGATCCTCTGGCACCTTCAACACCATTTCTCCTGACGGGTAGCGCACCTCAATCTGATAGAAGCGCTGATCCCCACGGCCGGATTCGCTGCTGTCCAGTGGCAGGCAACCCTCAAGCACCGAGCATATTCTCGAACGCTGACTGATGTCGCATTGCGCGAATTCGATTTCCCGTGGGCGGCTCAGGCTGTGAATCGCTGCAACGCCACCCTGGCGAGATACGCGCAAAACGGAATCTTTATCCAGCTCGGGTAGCGTTTTCATACGGTCTCCTCAGATTATTCGATACCGACCTGTGCCCAGGCTTGCTGCACCGTGTCGGCTGCTTCGGCGCCGAAGCGCTGGCCAGCATGGTCGATCGTCAGTTTCGCGAACGCGTCGAACGTTGCGTCCTGTTTCAAACGGTCATCACACAGCGTGTCGTACCAGATGTGTCCGGCCTTTTCCCAAGCGAAGCCGCCAAACGCTCGCGCTGCCAAGTAAAACGCGCGGTTGGGAATGCCGGAGTTGATGTGCACGCCGCCATTGTCTTCGCTGGTGATGACGAACTTGCGCATGTGATCCGGTTGCGGATCCTTGCCCAGCATCGGGTCATCGTATGCCGTGCCGGGGTGCGACATCGAGCGCAGGCCCTTGCCTTGGATCTGTGGCATCAGCAGGTCGGCGCCGATCAACCAGTCTGCCTGCTCGGCGGTCTCGCCGAGGGTGTACTGCTTGGTCAATACGCCGAACACGTCTGACAGCGACTCGTTCAACGCGCCGGACTGGTTGGCATAAATCAGCCCGGCTTCGCTTTCGGTGACGCCGTGGGCCAGTTCATGGCCGATGACGTCTAGCGAGCGGGTGAAGCGCTGGAAGATTTCGCCATCGCCGTCACCGAAGACCATCTGCGCGCCGTTCCAGAATGCGTTTTCGTAGCCCTGGCCATAATGCACGCTGCCGATCAGCGCGAATCCCTGATTGTCGATCGAGTCGCGACCGAGCACTTTCCAGAAGAAATCATAGCTGGCGCCCAGCGCATCGTACGCCTCATCGACCGCCGGATCCCCGGACGCCGGCTGGCCCTCGAGACGCACCGGCATGCCCGGCAAGAGCATTTTGTTCTGCGCATCATGCACGCTGCGCCGTGCCAGACCAGGCTTGCTCGCCTCCGGCAGAATCGCCCGCGCCGGCGGCTGCGAAGGACGGCCGGGGTTGGGCAGCAGGCTGCGCACATGATTGAGCGTCTGCATCGCGGCGTTGCGCTGCGGCTCGGAACCGTGGGCGATGATGCGGTTGAGGATGTAGGGCGGGATGAAACTGCGCAGCAATCGAGAGTCGGTCATCTAAGCATCCTTGTCGTCATACGATGTCGATACACATGTGAGCGGCTAGGCGTGTTTTCGGTTCCATGGATTGCCATCGACGCCGGATTCTGCGAAAAACGCCGCCTGCGAACATCTCAAGAGCCAACGACATGACAGACGAACTGCAAATCATCGACCTGCAACCGGGCGACGGCAAAGCCGCGGTGAAAGGCGCGCTGATCACCACCCAATACACCGGCTGGCTGGAAGACGGCACTGAATTCGACTCGTCCTGGAGCCGAGGCAAACCGTTTCAGTGCGTGATCGGCACTGGCCGCGTAATCAAAGGCTGGGATCAGGGCCTGATGGGCATGCAAGTCGGCGGCAAACGCAAGTTGCTGGTGCCGGCGCATCTGGGGTACGGCGAGCGGACCATGGGCAAGATCCCGCCGAATTCGAATCTGGTGTTTGAGATTGAGTTGCTGGAGGTTTTGACGCGGGAGGATTGAAGGGGGGAATCATCCAGCGGAGTGTCTGTGCAGCTGGATGATGTCGATGGTTAGCTGCGAAGTTGAATGCTATTCAACTCCCTCGATTTCCCCCACTCGGATGCAGGGTGGACATTGTCAGGCAAAGCCAGCGTCAGGCCCATTGCAACGGGCCTGACGGAAAGCAAATGTCCACCTCCAGCCTTGCAGCAGCTGACAGGTTGACCAATGCATCGAGCGAGAATTTGTCGATTTTCCCGTTGAGTACATCATTGAGGCGTGGCTGCGAGATTCCCAATCTCTGTGCCGCGTCCTTTTGAGGGAGCTCCCACGCTCGAATGGTCTCGCAAAGCGAACGCATGAGCTTGGCTCGCAGACGCATGTTGGCAGCTTCCTGAGGCGTGTCCTCCAATGCATCCCATACACTGGAAAATCGTTGGGATGAGTCTTGATGTTCCTTCATGGCTTAACCTATTTCCTGATATCTGGCCCGGGCCAGTTCGATGTCTCTAATTTCCGTTTTACGTGTGGTTTTGTGCATGGCGTGAAGCACATAGATTGCTTCAGGTCGATTGACTACATAAAACACGCGAAACGCCCCTGAGTCCTCGGTGATCCTGATTTCGTTAACACCGCGTCCTACGGTTTTCATAGGGCGCCAATCGAGTGGGGCATCACCCTGTTGCAACAGGTCCAGCTGAAACCCCGCCGCTCTTCGGGCATCAACCGGGAACGCTTTGAGATCTTTCAACGCGCTTCCCACGAACACCACATCCTTGTGTTTCGGCATCGGCTTGTCCTGTGTCAAAAGGAAAAGCGTAATAGCTGAACGTAAGCGGCGACGGTGAGTTTTATTGCAAGAAATGCCAGTGCCCGTTTGATTTTCAGGCTATATCAGAATCAATATAAAGCAAGCCGCATTTTCCGTTTCACAATTTTCACCGTGAGCGTTTCTGCCGGCCTCGCCGTCAACGTCAGCGCTTAAAACGCTGCGGGATGGAGCGAAAGCTTGTTGCTTCGCCCAAACCGCTCCCTATAAACCGACGGCGGTACGCCCACCACGCTGCGGAACGCCACACGAAAACTCTCCACCGAGCGATAGCCGCAGCGCTGCGCGATCTGCTCGGTGTGTTGATGGGTGCTCTCGAGCAGCTCCCGCGCTCGCGCCAAGCGTTCATGTTGCAGCCACGCCTTGGGCGTTTGCCCGCTGGCTTCGGTGAAGCGCCGCAGAAACGTGCGCTCGCTCATTGCCGCTTCACTGGCCAGGTCGCGCACTTCCAGTGGTTCGTGCAGGCGTTCGCGGGCCCATTGCATGACGCGCGACAGGTCGCTGCGGGGCGTCGGGCTGACCGGGGTGGGGATGAACTGGGCCTGGCCGCCGGTGCGTTGTGGCGACATGACCAGTCGCCGCGCGACGGCGTTGGCGACCTGCGTGCCGAAGTCACGTGTCACCAGATGCAGGCAGGCGTCGATGCCGGCGGCGCTTCCGGCGGAGGTGATCAGTTGGCCCGCGTCGACGTAGAGCACGTCCGGATCGACCTCGATGGCCGGGAAGCGTTGCGCCAGTTCGCTGGTATAGCGCCAGTGAGTGGTGGCGCGGTGGCCGTCGAGCAGGCCGCTGGCTGCAAGGACGAACACCCCGGAGCAGATCGACAGCAACCGCGCGCCTCGGTCATGGGCCTGACGCAACGCGTCGATCAGCGCAGGCGGTACCGAGGCGTTGCGGTCGCGCCAGCCCGGAATGACGATAGTGCGCGCTTCGGCGAGCAATTCCAGGCCACCATCGGCCAGCACCTGAATGCCACCCATGGCGCGCATCGGGCCTGGATCGACTGCGGCAATCGCATGCTCGTACCAAGGGAAATCGAACTCTGGTCGGGCCAGGCCGAAGATCTCCACGGCAATGCCGAACTCGAATGTGCAGAGGCCATCGTAGGCCAGAATGGCAACCAGATTGGGCTGAGTGAGCATTTGGCGGAAAACTCCCGGTCGGTGTCTTGCGCGCCACTGTAGCGGCAAGCGCCGTCTCGATAAAGTCTGTTCATCCCCCACAGACAAAGGAGCAACACAACATGACCAGCCTGGTTCGCGAAATCCCCGCCGCACCTTCGGCGATTGCCCTGATGCATTTCAGCAATCGTCTGACCTTCGAAACCGATTGTTCCGACGTGTTCAGTAGCCAAGAGGCCGGTGAGGTCGACTTCGTTCTGGTGGATGTGCGCGGCCCATTGGCGTTCGAGCGCGGCCATGTACCCAGCGCGATCAATATTCCGACACGCTTGCTCACGGCGGATCGCTTGGCCGATTACCCGAAAAGCACGTTGTTCGTGGTCTATTGCGCCGGGCCGCATTGCAATGGGGCGAACAAGGCTGCGGTGAAGCTCGCGGCGTTGGGTTATCCGGTGAAAGAGATGATCGGCGGCGTCACCGGATGGCTCGATGAAGGTTTCGAACTGAGCGCGGCCTCAGTCGCCAATACACCTGTCGCCTGCGAATGCTGACGTTCTGTAGGAGCTGCCGGAGGCTGCGATCCTTTGATCTTGATCTCAAAAAACAAGATCAAAAGATCGCAGCCTCCGGCAGCTCTACGGGAGGATCGGCGTTTCTTGCTCTGAAAACAGTCTTGTCCTACATCCTTCGCACCAACACGGCGCACGCGTTTACTCTCGTCAAAGTGATCGCCGATGTTCTGTAAGTATTTGTCGCTTAAAAACAATTGCCTCCGTGCGCGCCGCCATAGACTGCCGGCCACTTCGGTTTTTGCCGTTAGAACGCCATGACCGAACGCTGACTCGAAAGCTGCCAATAAAAGCCTCCGCACGGGAGTAATAAATGAAAAAGCTAGTGATGTTCGGTGCCCTGGCACTGTCGATGTTGTCCCTGACCGCTGTGGCCGAAGACGCCAAGCCGATCCGCATCGGTATCGAAGCCGGGTACCCGCCATTCTCGATGAAAACCGCTGACGGCAAACTCACTGGTTTTGACGTGGACATCGGTGACGCACTGTGCACGCAGATGAAAGTTAAATGCACGTGGGTCGAGCAAGAGTTCGATGGCCTTATCCCGGCGCTGAAAGTGAAGAAGATCGACGCGATCCTGTCGTCGATGACCATCACTGACGATCGCAAGAAGAACGTCGACTTCACCATCAAGTACTACCACACCCCGGCACGCTTCGTGATGAAGGAAGGCTCGGGCGTCAAAGACCCGCTGACCGAACTCAAGGGCAAGAAAGTCGGCGTGCTGCGTGCCAGTACCCATGACCGCTATGCGACCGAAGTGCTGGTTCCGGCCGGGATCGAACTGGTGCGCTACGGCTCGCAGCAGGAAGCCAACCTCGACATGGTTTCCGGGCGTATCGACGCGATGCTCGCTGACTCGGTCAACCTCAGCGATGGTTTCCTGAAAACCGACGCCGGCAAAGGCTTCGAATTCGTCGGCCCGACCTACGAAGACGCCAAATACTTCGGCGGCGGCGCTGGCATTGCCGTGCGCAAGGGCGATACCGCACTGGCTGAGCAATTCAACAAAGCCATCACCGAAATCCGCGCCAATGGCGAGTACAAGAAAGTCCAGGACAAGTACTTCGACTTTGACGTGTACGGCCATTAATACGCCGTGAAAAAAAGTGGCCCCGTTTGCGCGGTGGCCACTTTTTTTATGTTTTTTTATTGATGGAAATTCTCTGTGGGAGCGAGCCTGCTCGCGAAAGCGGTCTGACATTCGACATCGTCATCGTCTGACCTAACGCATTCGCGAGCAGGCTCGCTCCCACAGGGATTTGCGTAATCCAGCTAATCAGGAGTTTTTCATGCAACGCATCGACCACGTTCTGCCCTGGAGCCATTTGGGCAGCGAGCGCTCCCTCAGCGTGTTCCGCTACGGCGCCGGCAGCCGCAAGGTGTATATCCAGGCCAGCCTGCACGCCGATGAACTGCCGGGCATGCGTACCGCGTGGGAACTCAAGCTGCGCTTGAACGAACTGGAGCGGCAGGGCCGTTTGCAGGGCGTTATCGAACTGGTGCCGGTGGCCAATCCGATCGGCCTGGATCAGCATCTGCAAGGCAATCACATGGGCCGCTTCGAATTGGGCAGCGGCAAGAATTTCAACCGCGCATTCGTCGAACTCAGCGCCCCGGTCGCTGCGCTGGTGGGCGAGCGTCTGGGCGCGGATGCCGAGGCCAACGTCGCGCTGATCCGCCAGGCCATGGCTCAGGTCTTCGAAGAATTGCCGGCGCCGGCATCGCAACTGGAAGCCTTGCACCGCTTGTTGCTGCGCCACGCCTGCGACGCCGACATCACCCTCGACTTGCACTGCGACTTCGACGCTGCGATTCACCTCTATGCGCTGCCGCAACACTGGCCGCAGTGGCAATCGCTGGCGGCGCGGCTGAAGGCGGGCGTGGCATTGCTCTGCGAGGACTCCGGTGGCAGCTCGTTCGATGAGTCCTGCTCGACGCCATGGTTGCGTCTGGCCAAAGCATTCCCGGACGCGGCGATTCCGGCGGCGAATCTGGCGACGACGCTTGAGCTGGGCAGCATGGGCGACACCCGCGTCGATCAGGCTCAGGCCAACTGCGAAGCGATTCTGGGCTTTCTCGCCGAGCAGGGTTTCATCAGCGGGGAATGGCCGGCGGCGCCGAGCGAATGTTGTGAAGGTCTGCCGTTTGAAGGCACCGAATACCTGTTCGCCCCGCACCATGGCGTGGTCAGTTTCTTGCGCAATGCCGGCGAGTGGGTAGAGCAGGGCGATGCGCTGTTCGAGGTTGTTGACCCGTTGCAGGATCGCGTGACCACCGTGCGCGCCGGCACCAGCGGGGTGCTGTTCGCGATTGATCGCGGGCGTTATACCGAGCCGGGGATCTGGCAGGCGAAAGTGGCGGGGCGGGTGCCTTTTAGAACCGGGAAGCTCACCAACGACTGATGGCTCTTCGCTGAATTTGCTGACCCCATCGCTGGCAAGCCAGCTCCCACAGGGTTGCGGTTGATCCCAGATTTTGTAGACGCCGTAATTCTTGTGGGAGCTGGCTTGCCAGCGATAGCGGCATCAGCCACTCCACAAAATTTGGATCCTCAGCCGAGAATGTTAGGCTCCCCGCGAACCCGACACTCTGTGAAGGAACGCTGCAATGCTGAAATTGTTCGCCCTGCTGACCCTGCTCGCATCCACCGCCGTCCACGCGCAAACCACCCTGCAATCCGACTTGCCGCTCAAATACCTCGAACAGGTCCACGCCGACGCTGAACCACGTCCGCTGGTGATTTTCCTGCACGGTTACGGCAGTAACGAGGCCGATCTGATCGGCATGAAATTTCAGCTGCCGGCGCAGTACAACTACCTTTCCGTGCGCGCGCCGATGACGTTGGGTGAAGGACGTTTCCAGTGGTTTCGCAAGAAAGGTGAAGGCGCCTACAACGGCGAGACCGATGATCTGAAGGTCAGCGGCCAGAAGCTGCGCGACTTTATCGCCCAGGCGGCGAAGAAATATCACGCCGCGCCGGACAAGGTGTACCTGATCGGCTTCAGCCAGGGCGCGATGATGAGCTACGAAGTGGGCCTGCGCGCGCCAGCGGTCGTGGGCGGGTTTGCCGCGTTGAGCGGGCGCTTGTTGCCGGTGCTCAAAGCCGAACTCAAGCCTGGGCAAGCGCCGCTGCCGCTGAGCATTTTTATCGGCCACGGCACCGCTGATGATCCGGTGCCTTACCGTCACGGCACCGAGGCCAACGCGCTATTGCAGAAACTCGATTACAAGCCCGAGTTTCACGCTTATCCGGGCGTCGGCCACAGCATCAGTGCGGCCGAATTGAGCGATCTGAATGGCTGGTTGCAGCGGCTCAATCCTTGACGATGGCTTTGATCAAGGCATCGTGAGCTTTCTTGTCGCTGGCGCGGGAAATCACCTGCACCAGCGCCATCTTCGTCCCCGAGCCGGCCAGCAGCGTCGTGTTCAGGGTTTGGCCACCGCCCTGAGTGGCGGTGCTGTCAACCTGACGCAGCCCCAGGCCGGTGCCTTTCTGGGTCAGGCTTTTCTCGCTGAGCTTGTTGAAGTCCGGCAGGGCCTTGCGCTGATCGTCGATGAAACTCGACACGCTGCCGTCGAGAAACTCACCGTCGTTGTCCTTGACGTTCTGCCCTGCGGGAATCTGGTTTTCGGCGGCGATGACCACGGTCTTGGTGGTCTGGTTGGTGTACATCGTGCCCTTGGCACCGCTCGGGCTGGCGGGCAGCGGGTCGGCGACAAAGCCTTTGGGCAGGACAAAGGCAAACTTGCCGTCGAGCAGCGAGACCTTCTCGGTTTTGACTTTTTCCTTGGCGGCCTGCGCGTTGATCGCGGCGAAACCAGCGATGGCCGCCAGCATCAGGACGACGGCTTTTTTGCTCAACAATGACATGTGAATCTCCGGTGAATGGTCGCGCGAGGCGGGCGATCATCCCACGGAGCGTGCCGGGCGTTCCAGCGCGATTCGTCCAGGCGGTTATTGTGCTTGCGCCTTGGCCCTTGGCCGAGCCAGCAGCCGCCGGGTCACCCCGAGCATGGCCACCGACACTGCCACTCCCACTGCGAAGCCGCTGAGGCCCATGGTCGGCAGCGTCAAGGCCGACACCAGGCAGAACGCCGAGAACGAATACATGCCGGTTGCCGTTGCGCGCAATAACGCAGCGGTAAACGCAGGGCCGCGGGTTTGTTGCGAGAACACCGCCATGACGCTGCCAAGCACCGGGAACACCGCGAGAAGGCCGCTCCAGCGTTCGCCGACGGTGCTGGCGAGCATCGTCACCACCAGCGTCAGCGCCGCACCGGCGATCATCCGCCAGATCAGTTTGTCCGACTTCGGTGCTGGCCCGTTCAATACTGGATGCACCTCAGGGAACAGATAAGGCGAAGCGAGCAGTGCCACCGCTGCCGCAATCACCGAGAACGGCAAGGACGCCGGGATCACCGACAAGACTGCCGCCAGCGCGGCCCACACCGCCAGTGAAATGGTCAACGCCCACGGCCAGTTCGCCCGCTGCGCCACCTGCGCATAGGTGATGCAGAAAGCGATCATCGCGAACATTGCCGACAGCGCCGCGACCGCTGATTGCGCGGCAAACTGCGGCCCTTGTTCGATCGCCAGAAAAAACAGAATCGGCCCGACCACCACCGGCAATCCCGACAGCCACCCGGCCACGCTCGGCCCCCAACGTTTGCCCGCCAGGGAAATCAGCAGGAGAAAACCGGGAATCAGCAGCAATTTCAGGATCAGCACGCGGGTGTCTCAATCGGGTCAGGATGAGCCACGTTAGCACTGCCGATTGAAGATTGCTGCCTATGTTCGCAATTTTTGTATACAAAAATTCAGGCGCGAATCCGGCTATGCTTTGATCATCAGAATGCAGCGGAGACGATACGGCGATGAACAGAACACCCAAGCTCGTACGTGGCTGTTGTGGCATCGGTTTATGGGCACTGTTGCTGACGCCGACGTGGGCCAATTGGCAGGACGCAGTGCCAGGGGCGCAAATCATCGGCAGTGGCGATTTCAGCGTGTTCGGCTTCGATGTTTACAGCGCGCGCTTGTGGAGTGCCGCGCGGCCTCTGGCGGACGGCCAGCCGTTTGCCCTGGAGCTGATCTACCGGCGCAACATCTCGCGAGACGATCTGGTCAGCACCAGCGTCGATGAGATCAAACGCCTGGCCGGTCCCCGGGTCACTTCAGCGCAATTGGCCGGCTGGCAGAAGCAGATGCAGCAATCGTTTGTCGACGTTCAGGCCGGCACGCGGATTACCGGCGTGTATCTGCCGGGGCAGGGCGCGCGGTTTTTTGTCGGCCAGAAGCTGCAGCATGAGATTGAGGACCCACAGTTTGCCAAGGCGTTTTTCGATATCTGGCTGGATCCGCGAACACGCAGTCCCGAGTTGCGCGAGCAGTTGTTGGGGGTGAACCCATAGGTTCAGTGATCTTTGCGCTTCAAGGCATCAGGCGAAACGACTAAGCTGCCGGGCTCCCGTTTTTGTTTCTGGATGTGTGCGTGAAATTCAGTCTGCCCAAAATCGCCACCGCGCCGTTTTGCCCGCCGGAAGTGGCTGGCAGTGTTGCGGTTGATCCGACTGCCTCGTTCTTCAAACGTGTGCTGCGTTTCGCCGGTCCCGGTTTGCTGGTGTCGATCGGCTACATGGACCCGGGCAACTGGGCGACCGCGATCGAGGCCGGTTCGCGTTTTGGCTACAACCTGTTGTTCGTCGTGTTGCTGGCCAGTCTGGCCGGTATGGTGGTGCAGTGCCTGTGCTCGCGGTTGGGCATCGCCACCGGGCGCGATCTGGCGCAGCTGTCCCGCGAGCGCTACAGCACGCCGACCGCGCGCCTGCAATGGATACTGGCGGAGATCTCGATCATCGCCACCGACCTCGCCGAAGTGCTTGGCTGCGCTCTCGCATTTCACTTGCTGCTCGGTTGCTCGCTGACCTTCGGCATCGCTCTGACGGCTTTCGACACGCTGCTGGTGCTGGCCCTGCAGAACCGGGGATTCCGTCGTCTCGAAGCGATCATGCTGGTGCTGGTCGCGACCATCGGCGTGTGTTTCTTCGTCGAGTTGTTGTTGATCAAACCGTACTGGCCAGACGTGGCGCTGGGCTTCAAACCTTCGCTGGCGGCCATCGGCGATGCCGCGCCGCTGTATCTGGCCATTGGCATCCTCGGCGCCACAGTAATGCCGCATAACCTTTACCTGCACACCTCGATCGTGCAGACGCGGATGATCGGCAAGGACCTGGCGAGCAAGCAGGACGCGGTGAAACTGGCGCGTATCGACACCATTGGTTCGCTGGCCCTGGCGCTGCTGGTCAACGCTGCGATCCTGATTCTCGCGGCGGCGGCGTTTCACCAGTCCGGACACACCGATGTGGTCGACATTCAGGACGCTTATCATCTGCTCGATCCGCTGGTGGGCGGTGCGCTGGCCAGTGTGTTGTTCGGCGTGGCGCTGCTCGCGTCGGGGCAGAGTTCGACCTTCACCGGGACCATCGCCGGGCAGGTCATCATGGAAGGCTATCTGAACCTGCGCATCCCGTGCTGGCAGCGGCGTTTGATCACCCGCGGGCTGGCGCTGATTCCGGCGTTCATCGGCGTCTGGCTCATGGGCGATAACGCGATCGGCAAGTTGCTGGTGTTGAGCCAGGTCGTGCTCAGCCTGCAACTGCCGTTTGCCTTGTACCCGCTGATTCGCATGACCAACGACAAACGGCTGATGGGGCCGTTTGTGAATCGCTGGCCCACGCGGGTGCTGGCCTGGGGGCTGTTTGTGTTGATCAGCGGGGCGAACAGCTGGTTGATATTGCAGTGGGCGTTTTGATCACTGAGTTGCGGTGACTGGCAGGGCCTCTTCGCGAGCAGGCTCGCTCCCACTGGTTGCGCGGGTGATGGCAATTCAGGTGATTCAGCCGACGAGGGGTCATCCATCAACTTGTTTCGCGGCGGGCGAGCCTATACTGTATATGCACACAGTAAAGAGCCCGCGCCATGCAAATCATCGACAAGCTCAGCATCCTCGCCGACGCCGCCAAGTACGACGCCTCCTGCGCCAGCAGTGGTGCGCCCAAGCGCAGCTCCGAGGGCAAGAGCGGGCTCGGTTCGACGGATGGCATGGGCATCTGTCACAGCTACACGCCGGACGGGCGCTGTGTGTCGTTGCTGAAAATCCTGCTGACCAATTTCTGCCTTTACGATTGCCAGTACTGCGTCAACCGCCGTTCCAGCGATGTGCCGCGTGCGCGCTTCACCCCGGAAGAAGTCGTGACGCTGACCATGGATTTCTACCGGCGCAACTGCGTCAGCGGCCTGTTTCTCAGCTCCGGGATCATTCGCTCGGCGGACTACACCATGGAGCAACTGGTGCGGGTGGCGAAGTTGCTCCGTGAAGAGCACGAATTTCGCGGCTACATCCATTTGAAGACCATTCCGGAAGCCGATCCGGCCTTGATCGAGGAGGCCGGGCGTTATGCCGACCGCCTCAGCGTCAACATCGAACTGCCCACCGATGCCAGTCTGCAGACGCTGGCGCCGGAGAAGGACATCACCTCGATCAAGCAAGCGATGAACACCATCTACACCGGCGTGCAAACAGTGTTGAACGAGCCGCGCTCGGCGAAATTCGCCCCGGCCGGGCAAAGCACGCAGTTGATCGTCGGTGCCGATGACACCGACGACAGCACCATCCTCCACAGCGCCCAGTCGCTGTACGGCAACTTCCGTTTGCGCCGGGTCTATTACTCGGCGTTCAGCCCGATCCCCGACAGCCCGAAAAGCGTACCGCTCGCCGCGCCGCCGCTGATGCGCGAGCACCGTTTGTATCAGGCTGATTTCCTCCTGCGCAGCTACGGCTACAGCGCTGACGAACTGCTCAAAGGCCCGGGTAATCTGGCGCTCGATATCGACCCGAAGCTGGCCTGGGCGCTGGAAAATCGCGAAGTGTTTCCGCTGGACCTGAACCGTGCCGACGCGACGTTGATCGCGCGCATCCCCGGCATCGGCTTGCGCACCACCGAGCGCCTGGTCGAGTTGCGTCGCCAGCGCCGCATCCGTTACGAAGACGTGGCGCGGATGCGCTGCGTGCTGGCCAAGGCGAAGCCTTTCATCATCACCAGCGATTACCACCCGCAACAGGCGGAAGTCACCAGCCACATGCTCTATCAGCAATTGCGCGACCGACCGATGCCGCAGCAGATGGGGTTGTGGGGATGATCAGTCTTGATTGCGATGACCTGTTCGACACATGGCGTCAGCAGGCGCGCTGGTTGCTCAGCCATGAAATCGATCCGAGTCTGGTGAGCTGGGCGGCGGAAGGGGTGGGCGATCTGTTTGCCAGTGATGAGCACGTGCCCGAAGGGCAGGGGCCGTTTCAGGCGCGTATTCCCCGAGCGCTGCTCGACACCCTCGAACAAGCGGCGCGCTATCGCGGCGAGCAACGCTGGAGCCTGTTGTATGAAGTGCTCTGGCGCGTCAGTCACGGCGACCGCACGGCGATGATGGCGGGCGACAAGCTCGGCAGCGAATTGCAGCGGCGCATCAAGCAGGTCAGCCGCGAGGCCCATCATCTGCATGCATTCGTGCGTTTCATCGAGCGGTCGAAGGATCTGCCCGGTCCACAATACGTGGCGTGGCACGAGCCGGCCCATGACATTCTGCACAGCGCCAGCGAGCACTTTATCGGGCGCATGGGCCAGCATCGCTGGTTGATCGCCACTCCGCGTGACGGCGTTTATTACGACGGTGAGCAATTGATTCACGAGCGGCAGTGCCCGATTGAGTGGCAGCAACTGGCGCAGAACGTCGACGATCCCCACGGCGATTTGTGGTTGACCTACTACAGCCACATCTTCAACCCGGCGCGGTTGAACCCGAAGGTCATGCAAGGACATCTGCCGGTGCGGTTCTGGAAGAATCTGCCGGAGGGTGAGTTGATACCGGGATTGATCACCCAGGCGCGGATGGGCAAGCAACAGAATGGGCAGGCGAGCGGGATTTCGGATCGGACGGGCAAGCGCATTGCCTCCAAAAATCAAAAGCAAACCCTCACCCCAGCCCTCTCCCGGAGGGAGAGGGAGCCGACCGAGGTGTTCTTGCGAACTCCATCGACCTGAATGGCCGAGGTGAACGCGATTTTTGAAAAGCACACAAGTCGGCTCCCTTTCCCCCTCGCCCCCTTGGGGGAGAGGGCTGGGGTGAGGGGGTGACGTTCTTCAATACGACACCAGAGCCCAGCCCTACAAAAAAGCCCCCCACCAATCACTCGGTGGAGGGCTTTTGAGCATCAGCAGTCGTCAGATCAAACCTTGACGATCCAGCCCGCTGGCGCTTCGATGTCGCCGGTCTGCACGCCAGTCAGCTCTTTGTAGAGCTGCTGGGTTACCGGGCCTACCTCGGTTTCGCTATGGAACACATGCAGGTGGTCGTTGTAGCTGATGCCGCCAATCGGCGTGATCACCGCAGCGGTACCGCAGGCACCGGCTTCCTTGAAGTCCGACAGCTTGTCGATCAGCACGTCGCCTTCAACCACTTCCAGGCCCAGACGCGATTTGGCCAGTTCGATCAGCGACAGGCGGGTGATGCCTGGCAGGACCGATGGCGAGTTCGGGGTGACGAACTTGTTGTCGTGGGTGATCCCGAAGAAGTTGGCCGAACCGACTTCCTCGATCTTGGTGTGGGTCATCGGATCGAGGTAGATCGCGTCGGCGAAGTTGGCTTTCTTGGCTTTCGAGCCCGGCATCAGGCTGGCGGCGTAGTTGCCACCGACCTTGGCCGCACCGGTGCCTTGCGGGGCCGCGCGGTCGTAGCTGGAGATCTGGAAGTTGTGCGGGGTCAGGCCACCCTTGAAGTAGGCGCCGACCGGGATGCAGAAGATCGAGAAAATGAATTCGGGCGCGGTGCGTACGCCGATGTTGTCACCGACACCGATCACGAACGGGCGCAGGTACAGCGCGCCGCCAGTGCCGTACGGCGGGATGAAACGCTCGTTGGCGCGAACCACGGCTTTGCAGGCTTCGATGAACTGCTCGGTATCGACCGTCGGCATCAGCAGACGCGCGCAGCTGCGTTGCATGCGCAGGGCGTTCTGGTCCGGGCGGAACAGGTTGATCGAGCCGTCCTTGCAGCGATAGGCCTTCATGCCTTCGAAGCACTGCTGACCATAGTGAAGGGCGGTGGAGCCTTCGCTGATGTGCAGGACGTTATCTTCGGTCAGGGTGCCTTTGTCCCACTCGCCATCGCGAAAGTACGACAGATAGCGCTTGTCGGTCTTGATGTAGTCAAAACCCAGCTTGTCCCAATTGATGCTTTCGTTACCCATGACACCCTCTATCACTGAACAACCGCCGAAACGGTTCAAGGCTTCTGACGTTTTTTTGGATGGGCACAACAATACTTCATTCTTGAGCGGTTTCGCAGCCCGGACTATCGGATGACACTCAGATAAATAGTGTTGCCCTCAAGAATTCGCGAGCAGGCTCGCTCCCACAGGGGGAATGCATTTCAAGTGTGGGAGCGAGCCTGCTCGCGAAGGGGCCTACAGATGCAGCGCATGCCCCAGCGCCCGCAACGCCGCTTCCTGCACCGCTTCGCCCAAGGTTGGGTGCGCATGAATGGTGCCGCCGATGTCTTCCAGTCGCGCGCCCATTTCCAGGCTCTGCGCAAAAGCCGTCGACAGTTCGGAAACCCCAACGCCCACCGCTTGCCAACCGACAATCAGATGATTGTCGCGACGTGCGACCACGCGCACGAAGCCGCTTTTCGATTCCAGGGTCATCGCCCGGCCGTTGGCGGCGAACGGGAAGCTGGAAACTATGCAGTCCAGCCCCGCAGCCTTGGCCTCGTCCGGGGTTGTGCCGACCACCACCAGTTCCGGGTCGGTAAAGCACACGGCGGCGATGGCGGTCGGGTTGAACTCACGGCTCTTGCCACTGATCAGCTCGGCAACCATCTCGCCCTGGGCCATGGCGCGGTGGGCCAGCATCGGTTCGCCGCTCACATCGCCAATGGCGTAGACGTTGCGCATGCTGGTCTGGCAACGGCTGTCGATCCTGATCGCCGAACCGTTCATGTCCAGATTCAGCGCTTCGAGATTAAATCCCTGCGTATTGGGTTTGCGGCCGACGGCAACCAGTACCTGATCGGTTTCCAGATTGAGGGTTTCGCCTTCGGGATCGCGCACCTGCAACGTGCCGTCGAAACCGAGCACGCTGTGCTTGAGGTACAGTTTCACGCCCAGCTGCTTCAGCGCGTCGTGGACCGGTTGTGTCAGCTCCGCGTCATAGGCCGGCAGGATGCGGTCCTGTGCTTCGACCACGCTGACCTCGGCGCCGAGCTTGCGATAAGCGATGCCCAGCTCCAGGCCGATGTAACCACCGCCGACCACCACCAGACGCTTCGGCACAGCCGTTGGCGCCAGCGCTTCGGTGGAGGAGGTGATCGGCCCGCCAATCGGCAGGATCGGCAGGTTGACGCTGGTCGAACCGGTGGCCAGTACCAAGTGCTCGCACTGGATGCGGGTATCGCCGACTTCCACGGTTTTGCCGTCGATGACTTTCGCCCAGCCATTGATGACCTGAACCTTGTTTTTCTTCAGCAGCGCGGCGACGCCAGTGGTCAGGCGATCAACGATGCCGTCCTTCCACTCGACGCTTTTGCTGATATCCAGAGTCGGCGCGGCAACGTTGATGCCCAGCGCCGAATGCTGGCTGTGATGTTGCGTCTGGTGAAACTGCTCAGCCACATGAATCAGCGCTTTCGACGGAATGCAGCCGATATTCAGGCAGGTGCCGCCCAACGACTGGCCTTCGACCAAAATGGTCGGAATACCCAATTGCCCGGCGCGGATCGCGGTCACGTAACCGCCGGGGCCGCCGCCGATAATCAGCAGCGTGGTGTTCAGAGATTGCATTCGGGCTTACTCCACAAACAAGGTAGCGGGTTGTTCGAGCAAGCCACGAATGGCCTGAATGAAGAGCGCCGCGTCCATGCCGTCGACCACGCGGTGATCGAAGGAGCTGGAGAGGTTCATCATCTTGCGGATCACCACTTGGCCTTTGACCACCATTGGCCGCTCGACAATTTTGTTCACGCCGACAATGGCCACTTCCGGCAGGTTCAGCACCGGCGTGCTGACAATGCCGCCCAATGCGCCGAGGCTGGTCAGAGTAATGGTCGAACCGGACAGCTCATCACGGCTGGCCTTGCCATTGCGCGCGGCGTTGGCCAAACGCGAAATTTCCGCGGCGCTGTCCCACAGGCTGCGCGCTTCGGCGTGACGCACCACGGGCACCATCAGGCCGACATCGCTTTGCGTGGCGACGCCGACATGCACCGCACCGAGGCGGGTGATGACTTGCGCTTCGTCATCGTAACGGGCGTTCATCTGCGGGAAGTCGCGCAGGGCGACAACCAGCGCGCGAACGAGGAACGGCAACAAGGTCAACTTGCCACGGCTGGCGCCATGTTTTTCATTCAGATGCGCGCGCAGTTCTTCGATTGCGGTGACGTCGATTTCCTCGACATAACTGAAGTGCGCGGCACGCTGAGTGGCATCCTGCATGCGCTGGGCGATCTTGCGGCGCATGCCGATCACTTGAATCTGTTCTTCGTCGTGGCGCTGGGCATAAGCGGCAGCGGCCGGCGCCGAAGCATTCGACTGACCTTGCGCCAGATAGGCTTCAAGGTCTTCGTGCAACACGCGACCGGCCGGGCCGGAACCGCGCACCAAGCGCAATTGAATGCCCAGATCCAGCGCATGTTTGCGCACGGCTGGCGAGGCTAGCGGGCGTTCATCCGCTTCGCGAGCGACCATCGGACCCTGGCAAACGGCAGCCGGACGTGGTGCGGCGGCTGCGGCGGGCTTGCTTTCAACAGCGGTCTCAACTTTCGGCGCAACCGGTGCTTCTTTGACCGGCGCGGGTGCGGCGGACTCTTTAAGGTTGCCGGCACCTTCAACCTCGATGCTGATCAGCACACTGCCGACCGCCATCACTTCACCCGGCTGACCACCGAGCGCAATCACTTTCCCGTGTACCGGCGACGGAATATCGACCATCGCCTTGTCGGTCATGACATCCGCCAGCACCTGGTCTTCAACCACCAGATCGCCAACCTTGACGTGCCACTGCGACAGTTCTACTTCTGCGATGCCTTCGCCGATGTCCGGCATCTTGATAACGTGCGTGCCCATTCAGACCTCCATGACCCGTTTCAACGCCGCGCCCACGCGGGACGGCCCTGGGAAATACGCCCACTCCTGCGCGTGCGGGTAGGGAGTGTCCCAACCGGTGACGCGTTCGATCGGCGCTTCCAGGTGATGGAAGCAGTGCTCTTGCACCAGCGATACCAGCTCGGCGCCGAAACCGCAGGTGCGGGTGGCTTCGTGTACCACCACGCAGCGGCCGGTTTTCTTCACCGACTTGACGATGGTTTCCAGGTCCAGCGGCCACAGGCTGCGCAGGTCGATGACTTCGGCATCGACGCCGGATTCTTCGGCAGCGACTTGCGAGACGTAGACGGTGGTGCCGTAGGTCAGCACGGTCACGTCCTTGCCCGGGCGAGTGATCGCGGCAACGTCCAGCGGCACGGTGTAGTAACCGTCCGGCACCTGGGCTTGCGGGTGTTTCGACCACGGGGTTACCGGGCGGTCGTGATGGCCATCGAACGGGCCGTTGTACAGGCGTTTCGGTTCAAGGAAGATCACCGGGTCATCGTTTTCGATGGAGGCGATCAGCAAACCTTTGGCGTCGTACGGGTTGGACGGCATCACCGTACGCAGACCGCAGACCTGAGTGAACATCGCCTCGATACTCTGGCTGTGCGTCTGGCCGCCGTAGATGCCGCCGCCGCAAGGCATGCGCAGGGTCATCGGTGCGGTGAACTCGCCGGCCGAGCGATAACGCAGACGCGCCGCTTCGGAAATGATCTGGTCGGAGGCGGGGTAGACGTAGTCGGCGAACTGGATTTCGGCGACCGGACGCAAACCGTAGGCGCCCATGCCGACGGCGACGCCGACAATGCCGCTTTCCGAGATCGGTGCGTCGAACACCCGCGAGGTGCCGTACTTGGTCTGCAGGCCTTCGGTGCAGCGGAACACGCCGCCGAAGTAGCCGACGTCCTGACCGAAGACGACGACGTTGTCATCACGCTCAAGCATCACATCCATGGCCGAGCGCAGGGCCTGGATCATGGTCATGGTGGTCGTGGTCATGGCGGTTTCCAACTGAATATTGTTGTTGTGATCGTTCATGTCAGATCCCCAACTGCTGACGCTGGCGCTTCAAGTGCTCCGGCATCTCTTTGTAGACGTCTTCGAACATGGTCGCGGCGCTTGGAATCTGACCGCCGGCGAGGGTGCCGTACTGTTCGGCCTGTTTCTGCGCAGCAATCACTTCGGCCTCGAGTTCAGCGCTGACGGCGGTGTGCTCTTCCTCCGACCAGTGACCGACCTTGATCAGGTGCTGTTTCAGACGCGCGATCGGATCGCCGAGCGGGAAGTGGCTCCAGTCATCGGCAGGGCGGTATTTCGATGGGTCGTCGGAGGTCGAGTGCGGGCCGGCGCGGTAAGTGACCCATTCGATCATGGTCGGGCCGAGGTTGCGGCGGGCGCGTTCGGCAGCCCAGGCGGAAGCGGCGTAGACCGCATAGAAATCGTTGCCGTCGACACGCAGCGAGGCGATGCCGCAACCGACGCCGCGTCCGGCGAAAGTCGTGGCTTCACCGCCGGCGATGGCCTGGAAGGTGGAAATCGCCCACTGGTTGTTGACCACGTTGAGGATCACCGGCGCGCGATAAACGTGGGCGAAGGTGAGGGCGGTGTGGAAGTCCGATTCGGCGGTGGCGCCGTCACCGATCCACGCCGAGGCGATTTTCGTATCGCCCTTGATCGCCGAGGCCATGCCCCAGCCGACGCCCTGAATGAATTGGGTGGCGAGGTTGCCGGAAATGGTGAAGAAGCCAGCGTCCTTGACCGAGTACATGATCGGCAACTGGCGGCCCTTGAGCGGATCGCGCTCGTTGGACAGCAACTGGCAGATCAGGTCGACCAGCGGTACATCGCGGGCCATGAGGATGCTTTGCTGGCGATAGGTCGGGAAGCACATGTCATCGATGTTCAGCGCCAATGCCTGGGCGCTGCCGATGGCTTCTTCGCCAAGGCTCTGCATGTAGAACGACATCTTTTTCTGCCGCTGGGCGACGACCATGCGGTTGTCGTAGATGCGCGTCTTGAGCATCGCGCGCATGCCTTTGCGCAGGATCTCGACCGGCACGTTTTCGGCCCACGGGCCGAGGGCGTTGCCCTGATCGTCGAGCACGCGAATCAGGCCACGGGCGAGGTCGGCGGTATCGGCAGGTTCTACATCGACAGGAGGTTTGCGCACCGTACCGGCATCGGTCAGATGCAGGTAGGAAAAATCGGTTTTGCAGCCGGGACGGCCCGAGGGTTCAGGGACGTGCAGGCGCAGCGGTTCATACGCTTGAGTCATGGCTTCTACGCTCGATCTTGTGAATTTCTTGTAGTGAGCTGGCAGTCATTCCCGGGTGGGGGAAATCTTGTCCTACAACAATCATAGGCGTGGCCATGAAGAATATTTCTCTGTGTTTCGTTGCGCTGGCGACCATTTGCAGATAGAAATTCTCCATAAACATAAAAAACAGGTGGTTTTGTCTCATGCGCAAACTGGACCGTACCGACATCGGCATTCTCAACAGCCTTCAGGAGAATGCGCGGATCACCAACGCCGACCTCGCCCGTTCGGTGAACCTGTCGCCGACGCCATGCTTCAACCGGGTCAAGGCCATGGAAGAATTGGGTCTGATTCGCGAGCAGGTCACGCTGCTGGATGCCGATCTGCTGGGGCTGCATGTGAATGTGTTCATTCACGTCAGCCTGGAAAAGCAGGTGGAGGAAGCGCTGCAGCACTTCGAGGAGGCGATTTCTGATCGGCCGGAGGTGATGGAGTGCTATCTGATGGCCGGCGACCCGGATTATCTGATCCGTGTGCTGGTGCCGAGCATTCAGTCGCTGGAACGCTTCATGATGGATTTTCTGACCAAGGTGCCGGGGGTGGCGAACATCCGATCGAGCTTTGCGCTGAAGCAGGTGCGTTATAAGACCGCGTTGCCGTTGCCTGCGAACGGTTTGACCCTGGGCGCATAACCTGACCTGATGCACCCGACCCGACCCGACCCGACCCGACCCGACCCGCCGACGCCGATCGTTCCCACGCTCCGCGTGGGAATGCCGCCAGGGACGCTCCGCGTTCCGCCTTAAGAAGTGACGCAGAGCGTCACGGGATGCATTCCCACGCAGAGCGTGGGAACGATCAGACTTAGGGCGCCTGACTAGGGGTCAGAGTTTGTTGAGCGGAATCTTCAGGTACACCACGCCATTGTCCTCAGGCGCCGGCAGATTCCCCGCCCGCACGTTCACCTGAATCGCCGGCAGCAGCAACGTCGGCATGCCTAACCCAGCGTCACGTGTCGTGCGCATCTCGACGAACGCCGCTTCATCGATCCCGTCATGCACATGAATATTGCTTTTGCGCTGTTCGCCGACAGTGGTCTGGCACTGCGAGGCGCGGCCCTCGGGCGGGTAATCGTGGCAAACGTAAAGCTTCACGCTGGCCGGAAACGCCAACAGCTTCTGGATCGACTTGAACAAGTGCTGCGCATTGCCACCGGGGAAATCACAGCGCGCGGTGCCAACGTCGGGCATGAACAGCGTGTCGCCGACGAGGATCTGCTCGCCGTCGACCAGGTAGGCCATGTCCGCTGGCGTATGGCCGGGGACGTGCAGGGCGGTGGCCTTGAGGTTGCCGATCATGAATGACTCGTTCGGCGCGAACAGGTGTTCGAACTGCGAGCCATCGACGCAAAATTCCGGCTCCAGATTGAACAGCGCCTTGAACACATTCTGCACTTTGCTGATCGATTCACCGATGGCGATCTTGCCGCCCAGTTCTCGACGCAGGTACGGCGCGGCGGAGAGGTGATCGGCGTGGGCGTGGGTTTCCAGCAGCCATTGCACCTGCAAGCGATGCGCTCGGACGAAGGCGATGATCTTGTCCGCTTGCGCGGTGCCGGTGCGCCCGGCAGCGCCGTCGTAATCGAGCACCGGGTCGACGATCGCGCACTGGCCGCCGTCGGCTTCGTAGACCACGTAGCTGTAGGTCGAGGAGGCGGGGTCGAGGAACGCTTCAATCAGAGCGGGCATGGCGAAAACCTGTGCTGGGTAATTTCGGGTTGCAACACTTTATGTAAAAACATAATGTTCGCAGCTTAAGTGACCTTCAAGGCCTCGTGCAAATGCAATCCAGTCTGACCGAATGTGAAGTCGCCCAGCTGCGCGCCTCGGCGTCCAAAGCCTGCGCGTTGCTCAAAGCCCTGGCCAATGAGGATCGCCTGTTGATCCTCTGTCAACTGACCCAGGGCGAACGCAACGTCGGCGAACTGGAAAAAATGACCGGCGTACGCCAGCCGACGCTGTCCCAACAACTGGGCATCTTGCGCGATGAAGGCCTGGTCGCGACCCGCCGCGAAGGCAAATACATTTTCTATGGCCTGGCCAGTCACGAAGTGATCCAGGTGATGAAAACCCTCTCGGGGCTGTATTGCGGAGCGGTACTCAAGAGCTGGGAACAGCCATAAATGCCAGCCCTAACACTTACTTACCCTGTGGGAGCTGGCTTGCCAGCGATGAGGACTTATCAGCGAACATTTATGTGACTGACACACCGCTATCGCTGGCAAGCCAGCTCCCACAGGTTCTTTGGTTTGACCCGAACAAATCCTTGCGTGCAGCAAAAGGAACAAGCAATGAACGATCAACACTGGGGCCTATCCATCAGTGCGGACATCGTGGTCATCGGCGGTGGCACGGCCGGCATCGGTTTTGTCGCCAGCCTGCTCAAGCGTGACCCGCAGCTTAAAGTCACCGTGATCGAACCGAGTTCACAGCACTACTATCAACCGGCGTGGACGCTGGTCGGCGGTGGCGCGTTTGACGTGAAGGACACGGTCAGGCCGATGAGCAAAGTCATGCCGCGTCAGGCGACGTGGATTCAGGCCAGTGTCAGTGCCATCGACCCGCAAAGCCGCCAACTCACCCTCGACGACCAGCGCACCGTCAGCTATCAAAACCTGATCGTCTGCCCCGGTCTGCGCCTGGCCTGGGAGAAAATCGAAGGCTTGCAGGAAAGCCTCGGCCAGCACGGCGTCACCTCCAACTACAGCTATCAACACGCCCAGTACACCTGGGATCAAGTGCAGAAACTGCGCGATGGCCGGGCGCTGTTCACCCAGCCGGCGATGCCGATCAAATGCGCCGGCGCGCCGCAAAAAGCCCTGTACCTGTCTTGCGATCACTGGCGCAAATCCGCCGTGCTGAAAGACATTAACGTTGAATTCAATCTCGCTGGCGCTGCGCTGTTTGGCGTGCCGACCTTCGTGCGGCCGTTGATGAAGTACATCGAACAGTACGACGCGCAACTGGCGTTCAACTCGAATCTGGTCAAAGTCGACGGCCCGGCGAAAACCGCCTGGTTTGACGTCAAGGACGCCGATGGCAATGTCAGCCGGGTCGCGAAAACCTTCGATCTGCTGCACGTCGTGCCGCCACAAGTCGCGCCGGATTTCATCGCACAAAGTGCGCTGGCCGATGCCGGCGGTTGGTGCGAGGTCGATCCGCACAGCCTGCAGCATCCGCGTTATCCCGACGTGTTCGCACTGGGCGATATCTGCGGCACCAGCAATGCGAAAACTGCCGCAGCGGTGCGCAAGCAGGTTGTCGTCGTTGCGCAAAACCTGCTGGCCGCGCGCAAACAACAGCTGCTGCCGCTCAAGTACGACGGCTACGGTTCCTGCCCGCTGACGGTCGAGAAGGGCAAGGTGATCCTCGCCGAGTTCGGCTATGGCGGCAAACTGCTGCCGACCTTCCCGCTGGACCCGACCGTGGCCCGCCGTTCGGCATGGTGGCTGAAGGCGACGCTGCTGCCGTGGTTCTACTGGCACGGCATGCTCAAGGGCCGCGAGTGGCTGACGCGTCTGTCCAGGGTCGACTGAGAAAACTCCTATGTTGCTGGCAAGTCTGTTTGGCGTGGTGATGGGTTTGGTCCTCGGCCTGACCGGCGCGGGCGGCGGGATTCTCGCGGTGCCGGCGCTGGTGCTCGGGCTCGGCTGGACGATGACGCAAGCGGCGCCGGTGGCCTTGTTTGCGGTCGGCAGCGCGGCAGCGGTCGGGGCGATCGATGGTTTGCGCCATGGCCTGGTGCGTTACCGCGCGGCGCTGTTGATCGCCGCGTTGGGCGCAGTGTTTTCGCCGCTGGGGATCTACTTCGCGCATCAGTTGCCGGAAAAGATTCTGATGATTCTGTTCAGCCTACTGATGGTCCTGGTCGCCTGGCGAATGTTCAGAAAGGACCGTCAGCAAGCGGGGCCGAGCGATCACGGCCACGCCAGTTGGGGCCAGAAAAACTGCATGCTCAACGAGCAGACCGGGCGCTTCGACTGGACCGCCAAATGCACCGCCACTCTGGCTGCACTGGGCGCGATTACCGGCGTGGTTTCGGGTTTACTCGGCGTCGGCGGCGGCTTTCTGATCGTGCCGGCGTTCAAGCAACTGACCGATGTGCAGATGCGCGGCATCGTTGCGACGTCGTTGATGGTGATCAGTCTGATTTCCGCGATCGGGGTGATCGGCGCGTTTCATGCGGGTGTGCGCATTGACAGCCAGGGTGCGGCGTTCATTGTCGCCAGCATCGTTGGCATGATCGTCGGTCGCAGGCTGTGCGCGCAGGTGCCGGCGCGGGCGTTGCAGGTGGGGTTTGCCAGTGTCTGTCTGGTGGTGGCGGGGTACATGTTGGTGCGGGCGTGAAGATCAACAGATCGCAGCCTCGTTGCACTCGACAGCTCCTACAGGGGAATGCGATTCCTGCAGGAGCTGCGATCTTTTCAGCGGGTTACAACACCAGGTGCGGCAGCCACAGCGAAATCGCTGGAACGTAGGTCACCAGCAGCAGCACCAGGAACAGCACGCCATAGAACGGCAGCAGCGCTTTTACGGTGCTTTCGATACTGACCTTGCCCACCGCCGAGCCGACGAAGAGCACAGCGCCCACCGGCGGTGTTATCAATCCGATCCCCAGGTTGACCAGCATGATCATGCCGAACTGCACCGGATCGACACCGATGCCCATGATCACTGGCATCAGGATCGGCGTGAGGATCAGGATCAGCGGCGCCATGTCCATCACCGTGCCCAACAGCAGCAACATCACGTTGATGCACATCAGGATCACGTAGCGGTTGTCCGACAGGGTCAGGAACAGCGTGGTGATCTTCGCCGGGATCTGCATCAGGGTCATGATGTAGCCGAAGCTGGCGGCGAAACCGATCAGGATCATCACAATGGAGATGGTGCGCACCGTGCGGTGCATCAGCTTGGGCAGTTCGCTCCATTTGTAGTCGCGGTAGATGAACATGGTCACGAAGAATGACCACAGCACCGCGATGGCCGCCGATTCAGTGGCGGTGAAAATACCCGAGAGAATGCCGCCGAGGATGATCACCATCGCCATCATGCCCCACAGGGCTTCGCCGACGATCTTCAGCGCCTGGCGCATCGGAATCACTTCGCCCTTGGGGTAGTTGCGCTTTTTCGCGAAGATCAGGCACAGCACCATCAGGCAGGCGCTCATCAGCAGGCCCGGGACGATGCCGGCCATGAACAGCGAAGCGATCGACACCGTACCGCCAGCGGCCAGCGAGTAGAGCACCGAGTTATGGCTTGGCGGCGTCAGCAGGGCTTGCACCGAACCGCTGACGGTCACAGCGGTGGAGAAGTCGCGCGGATAACCCTTGCGTTCCATTTCCGGGATCAGCACCGAGCCTACCGACGCGGTGTCGGCCACCGAAGAACCGGAGATCGCGCCGAAGAACGTCGAGGCAACGATGTTGACCAGCGACAGGCCACCGCGGACGAATCCCACCAGTACCCCGGCACACGCCACCAACCGCCGTGACATGCCGCCCTCGGCCATGATCGCACCGGCGAGGACGAAGAACGGAATGGCCAGCAGCGAGAATTTGTTCACCCCCGAGGCGACCTGGATCATCACCGCCTGGAACGGGATGTCGATCCACCATGCGCCGATCAGCGCAGCGGCGCCCAACGCGTAGGCGACCGGCATGCCGATCAGGATCAATACGATAAAACTGCCCAGCAGAATCAGAGCGTCCATTAAGCGGCACCTTCACTTTCTTCAACCAGGTCGAACTGCACGACCCGCCGTTTGCTCTGGTCACCGAGCAAGAGTTTTTCCAGAACAAAAATCAGCGTCAGCAGGCCGCCCACGGGGATCGGCAAATACGTTACGCCAACGCGCAGATCGGGCAGGGCGGCCATGAACTGGTTCCAGGTGGAGATGCACAGCTTGGTGCCCCAGATGGTCATGAAGATGCAGATTGCCGCCATCAGCAGTTGCGAAAAAATCGCTGCTGCGGATTTCAGCTGCGGTGGCATGCGGTCGGTGAGCATGGCCACGGCCATGTGCGCACCGGCGCGGTAACTGGCGGCGGCGCCGATGAAGGTGAACACCATCATCAGCAGGATCGCCGTCGGCTCTGGCCAGCTCGAACCGGTGCCGAGCACGTAGCGGGCGAAGACGCCCCAGGGAATCATCAGGGAAATCGCCAGGACGGAAAGGCCGGCGACCCAGATGCACGTCATGTAGATCTTGTCGTTGATACGCAGCAGCAGATTCTTCATCGGGTTCCACCGTAACCGGGCGCGCCTGAACCGCTGGCGCGCCGGGCCTTTTTCATGAGTACGGAGCGGGAGGTGTTACTGAACGGCTTCGATCTTTTTGATCAGATCTGCGTACTTCGCACCGTACTTTTCACGTACCGGAGCGGTGGCGTCGTAGAAGGGTTTCTTGTCAACGGTGATGAACTCGACGCCGGCTGCCTTGAGTTTTTCTTCACTGGCGGCGGACTTCTTGTCCCACAACACGCGTTCTTCAGCCTGGGCAGCTTTGGCCGCCGTTTTCACCATCTTCTGTTGATCCGGAGTGAGTCTTTCCCAGGTGATTTTCGACATCACGATCGGCTCTGGCAGGATCAGGTGACCGGTCAGGCTGTAGAACTTGGCGTTCTGGAAGTGGTTGTGTTCGAGCAGGGTCGGCGGGTTGTTTTCCGCGCCGTCGATCACGCCGGTTTGCAGGGCGCTGAAGATTTCGCCGGTGTCCATGGCGATGCCGTTACCGCCCATGGCGTTCATCATGTCGATGAACATCGGGTTGCCTTGTACGCGGATTTTCATGCCCTTGAGGTCTTCGAGCTTGCGCACCGGTTTCTTGGTGTAGATGTTGCGCGTGCCGCCGTCCATCCACGCCAGGGCCACCAATTTGAATTCGGAGTTGGTGATCTTGTCGAGAATCTCATCGCCCACCGGGCCATCGATGACGTTACGCATGTGTTGCTGGTCGCGGAAAATGAACGGCATGTTGAACACGTTCACATCCGGCACCACGGGGCCGACGATACCCAGGCTGACCCGGGACATCTGTATCGCGCCGACTTGCATCTGCTCGATGACTTCCTTCTCGGAACCGAGCACTCCGCCCGGGAAGTACTGGAAGGTCAGCTCGCCGTTGGTTTCCTTTTCAAGCGTTTTGCCCATGCTCTTTTCGGCCACCACAGTTGGGTAACCGTCTGGATGAATATCAGCGAATTTGAGTTTCATATCTGCCTGAGCGCCACCAGCAAAGGTGAACATCAGCGGGAGTGCAGCGGCGAGCAAGGTGCGTTTGAAGTTCATGGGGGGTGAGTCTCCAGTCTTGTTATTTTTGTGTTCAAGGCGCAGCGGTGCAGCAGAGGGTTTAAAGCAAATCGTTGAATTGCGGTTCGGCGAGGCCCTTGACGCCTGGCTTCAGGGCGAACACGCCGCCGGCCAGGGATTGCGGGTCGTGGTCATCGCCGGGGCGAATCGAGGCGACAAACAAGGTGTCCAGGTTGCTGCCGCCGAAGGCACACATGGTCGGTTTCTTCACCGGTACTTCCAGTGAAAAATCCAGACGACCGTCCGGGGCGAAGCGGTGAATCAGGCCGGCGTCGTTGGCGCAGATCCAGTAGCAGCCTTCGGCATCCACGGCAGCGCCATCGGGGCGGCCGGGGAAGTGATTCATGTCGACGAAGATTCGGCGATTCGATGGCGTGCCGGTCTCGGTGTCGTAATCGAAGGCCCAGATCAGTTGCACATCGGGGTGCGAATCCGACAGGTACATGGTCTTGCCGTCAGGGCTGAAAGCGAGGCCGTTGGGTACGATGAAGCCATCCAGTTGCGCTTCGATCACGCCCGTCTGCCCGGCGCTGTAGCGATAGAGCCGGCCTTCAGGCGCGTTCAGGCCCATGTTCAGCACCATGCTGCCCGCCCAGAAACGCCCTTGACGATCACAGCGACCGTCGTTGAGGCGCATGTCCGCGCGGCTGTGCCCGACGGTGGCGAGCAATTCGCTGTCGAGGCTGCCGTCGCTGTGCGGGTGCAGGCGATAGAAACCGCTTTCCATGCCGGCGACCCAGCCGCCACTGCGGTGGCGGCTGATGCAGGCGAGCATTTGCGGGGCTTTCCACGAGGCGACGTGCCCGGTGTCAGCACTCCAGCGTTGCAGCCCGCCGTTGGGAATATCGACCCAGTACAGGGCGTTTTCCTGCGGCACCCAGACCGGGCTTTCACCGACCGCGTTGCGGGCGTCGACGATCAATTCGGCTTGCATACTCATTCCCATGGTTTTTATTGGAGGGGATCAAGTCGAACGGTCAGTCGCCGAACGGGCCTGCTGCGACGAAGGCGCCGCCCTGATAGATCCGCGCCGGATCATCGTCGGCTGGCATCGGTTGCGCTTCGACCTTGTCGCGGAACACTTCCGAGGTGTCCTTGGCTTCGAAACCGAGGTGGCTGGCGTAGCGGTTGTCCCACCAGACGTCTTTGTTGGCGGACATGCCGTAGACCACGGTGTGGCCGACATTTGGGGTGTACAGCGAGCGTTCGAGCAGTTGCGTGAGATCGTCGAAGCTCAGCCAGGTGTGCATCATCCGGCGGTTCTGCGGTTCGGGGAACGAGGAGCCGATGCGGATGCTGACGGTTTCGATACCGTAGCGATCGAAGTAGAAACTGGCCATGTCTTCGCCGTAGGACTTGGACAAGCCGTAGTAACCGTCGGGGCGGCGTGGAGATATGGCGTCGAGTTTCTCGTCCTGTTTGTAGAAACCGATGACGTGGTTGGAGCTGGCGAAGATCACCCGCTTCACACCGTGCTTGCGTGCCGCTTCGTAAATGTGGAAAACGCCACAGATGTTGGCGCCGAGGATTTCTTCGAACGGGCGCTCGACCGAGACGCCGCCGAAATGCAGGATCGCATCGACCCCTTCGACCAGTTGATGCACGGCTTGCTTGTCGGCGAGGTCGCAGAGCACGACTTCTTCGTGGTCATCGACGGCCGGGGCGAGTGCTGCAATGTCGGACAGGCGCAGCACCTTGGCGTAAGGGCGCAGGCGTTCGCGCAGGACTTTGCCCAGGCCTCCGGCGGCACCGGTCAGCAGCAGGCGGTTGAAAGGAGCGCGGGGGGTAGAGGTAGACGTCATGGCAATCCCTGAACACATTGTTATTAGGTTTGTTGTAGGTTGTCGTATGACTGCGCTGAAGTATCGGTAGGGTTTCGGGATCTTGTCAACGCGACTTTTGGTGTAGATGACGGAAGGGGCGATTCATTTTCTCAACACCCTATACCCGACTTGCAATGCAATCCCCTTGTGGGAGCGAGCCTGCTCGCGAAGGCGTTGTGCCAGTCAGAACAAGTCGACTGGTCCGGCGTTTTCGCGAGCACGCTCGCTCCCACAGGGCAAACCGCCAACCCTTACAACAACGAAATCGGATAGCTGATAAAAATCCGGTTCTCGTCAAATTCGTTGGTGCTGAAGTCCCGGCGAATGGTCGCGTTGCGCCATTTCACGTTGAGGTTCTTCAGCGGGCCGCTCTGCACGGTGTAGGCCAGTTCCGATTCGCGGCCCCATTCCTTGCCGTCGTTGGTGGTGGCGGTGTGTACGTTATCGCCGCTGATATAGCGGTTCATCAGGGTCAGGCCAGGCACGCCCAGCGCAACGAAGTTGTAGTCGTGACGCACCTGCCAGGAGCGCTCTTTGGCGTTGTCATAACTGGCGTTGTAACTGTCGTTGGCCAGGGTGCCGCCGCTGGTGCCGTTGACGCGCATCCAGGCATCGTCGCCGGTGAGTTTCTGCAGGCCGACGTAGAAGGTGTTGCCACCATATTTCGCCGAGAGCAGGGCGAACGCGGTCTTGTTGTCGAGGTCGCCGGCCTGAGCGCTGCCGTCTTCCTTGCCGGTGAAGAAACCGAGGTTGGCGCCCAGCGTCCAGTCGCCCATCGGCTGGCTGTGGCTGAGGTTGAAATACTGCTGCTGATAGATGTCGGTGAGCTCGGCGTACCACACGCCGACCATGGTGCGTTTTTCGTTGAAGGTGTATTCGCCGCCGCCGAAGTTGAAGCGATCGGAGGTGAATGCACCGCGGCCGTTCATCGACATGTCTTCCATGCTCGCGTCGTTGCGCGGGCTGTTGCCACGGAACTGGCCGCCGTACACGGTCAGGCCGTTGATTTCAGTGGACGTGATTTGGCCACCGCGAAAGGTCTGCGGCAGGGAGCGGCCGTCGTCGGAGCGCAGGATCGGCAGCACCGGCATCCATTCACCGACTTTCAATTCGGTCTTCGAGACTTTGGCTTTCAGCGCCACGCCGAGGCGACCGAAATTGTCGGCCGGGCGACCGTCATCATGAATCGGCAACAGTTGCGTGCCGCCAGTGCCTTTGCCGCCATCGAGCTTTTGCGAGTACAGCCCGAGCACATCGAGGCCGAAGCCGACGGTGCCTTGGGTGAAGCCGGATTTGGCGTCGAGAATGAAGCTCTGTGTCCACTCTTCAGCCTTGCCCTGCGGATAGGCCGGGTTGACGAAGTTGCGGTTGAAGTAGGCGTTGCGCAGGTTCAGCGTGGCTTTGCTGTCGTCGAGAAAGCCTTCGGCATCAGCGCTCATCGGCAAGGCCAGAGCGAGGCTGCTGCAACCGATCAGGCTCAGGGTCGAACGCGGTTTGAAATGGGCAAAACGTGAAGGGCGGACGGAATTGCGGGCGAGTGGGCTCACTGTGACGCTCCCTGAATCGTTTGTTGTTTTTATTATTTGTCATACGTCGTCGTACAACATCGATGCGGATATTTCCCAGATTTTCAGGGATTGTCAACTGGAAGTTATACGATGACCTCCCGTGCGACGCCGAACCCATGTGGGAGCGAGCCTGCTCGCGAATGCGGACTTTCAATCAATGAAGTTGTCGACTGACACAGCGCTTTCGCGAGCAGGCTCGCTCCCACAGGGTTCCTTGGTGTCTGTCGAGTCGTGTGTTGCCCGTGAAATTGCGGCAAACTTCCCTCACCCCCAGCACCAGGCCGCTCCATGGATAAATACGCCCCGCGCAACTGGCAACCCCACGAAAAGCCCAGCCTGCCCGGTTCTCCGTCGACACCGCTGCACTCCACGCCCAAGCGCCTGGCGTACGCGGCGGTTGGCGTGCTGGTGGCGGTGACCGGTGGATTAGGCAACTCGCTGGTGGTTGCCAACCTGCCTTACCTGCAAGGCTCGCTCGGCGCGACCACGGCGGAAATGGCCTGGTTGCCGGCGGCGTATGTGATGACCAACGTGTCGATGAACCTGCTGCTGGTGAAGTTTCGCCAGCAATTCGGCTTGCGCGCGTTCACCGAAGTGTTTCTGGTGCTGTATGCGCTGGTGACCTTCGGCCATTTGTTCGTCAACGATCTCAACTCGGCAGTGGCGGTGCGGGCTGCCCACGGCATGGTCGGTGCGGCGCTGAGCTCGCTGGGTCTGTATTACATGGTGCAGGCGTTCCCGGCGAAGTGGCGGCTCAAAGCGTTGGTACTCGGCCTCGGCACGTCGCAACTGGCGTTACCGCTGGCGCGGCTGTTTTCCGAAGACCTGTTGCAGATCGCCGAATGGCGCGGTCTGTACCTGTTCGAATTGGGCATGGCCCTGCTGTCACTCGGCTGTGTGTTGCTGCTGAAGCTGCCGCCCGGTGACCGCTTCAAGACCTTCGAAAAACTCGACTTCCTGACCTTCGCCATTCTCGCCACCGGTGTGGCGTTGTTGTGCGCGGTGCTGTCGCTGGGGCGCATCGACTGGTGGCTGGAGGCGGACTGGATCGGCGTGGCGCTGGCCTGTTCGATCGCGCTGATCATTATGGGCCTGGCCATTGAGCACAATCGCAGCAACCCGATGTTGATGACCCGCTGGCTGGGCAGCGGAACGATGATTCGCCTGGCGCTGGCGGTGACCCTGATTCGCATGGTCACCTCGGAGCAATCCACCGGCGCGGTCGGTTTCATGCAGAACCTCAACATGGGCTATGAGCAGTTGCACAGTCTGTACGTGGTGATGCTGATCGGCAGTATCGCCGGGCTTGCCACCAGCGCGTTGACCATCGACCCCAAACACTTGCTGATGCCGTTGATCATCTCGCTGGCGCTGATGGCCACCGGTTCGGTGATGGACAGTTTTTCCAACAACCTGACCCGCCCGCAAAATCTCTACTTCAGCCAGTTCCTGCTGGCATTCGGCAGTACGTTTTTTCTCGGCCCGACCATGGTCTTCGGCACGCGCAACGTGCTGACCAATCCGCGCAACCTGGTGAGTTTTTCCGTGCTGTTCGGGATCTGCAACAACCTCGGCGGGCTGCTCGGCGCGGCGTTGCTTGGCACCTTTCAGATCGTGCGGGAGAAGTACCACTCCAGCCACATCGTCGATCATCTGGTGATGTCCGATCCGTTGGTGGCGGCGCGCGTGCAGAGCGGCGGTTCGGCCTACGGCGGTTTGCTCGCCGACCCGAGCCTGCGCAATCTGGCCGGCATGCGCAGTCTCGCCAATGCGGCGACACGCGAAGCGAACGTGCTGGCCTATAACGATGTCTTCATGCTGATCGCGGTCATTGCCGTCCTGACCATGATCTGGCTTTCGATTCGCGCGTTGTGGCTGATGAGCACCACCAAAGCCATTGAGCCGACACCTTCCGTACCACCCAGCGGTGCCACTTCTTCATGACCGAACCGACCACCACAACCACCAATGCCATTGCCGCCACGCCTGAAGGTGAGGCGCCGCCATCGTCACCCAATACCGCGCCGCGTTCGCTGCGGGTGCGGATCATTTCTTCGCTGGGCTTTGCCGCAATCGCCATCGTCGGTGTCCTGATCGTGCTGTATGCGTGGCAACTGCCGCCGTTCAGCAGTGCGGTCGAAACCACCGAAAACGCCTTGGTGCGCGGGCAGGTGACGATCATCGGCCCGCAGCTCAGCGGCTATGTGTTCGAGGTGCCGGTGCAGGACTTCCAGTACGTCAAGGCCGGGGACCTGCTGGTGCGTCTGGACGACCGCATTTATCAGCAACGCCTCGACCAGTCCCTGGCACAACTGGCGGTGCAGAAGGCCGGGCTGGCCAACGTCGTGCAGCAACGCAACAGCGCTGAAGCGACGATCAAATTGCGCCAGGCAGTGTTGGCCGACAGCCAGGCGCAGTTGCGCAAGAGCGAGGCCGATCTGCGGCGTAATCAGGAACTGGTGCGCGACGGCTCGGTGTCCAAACGCGAGTTCGACGTGACCCTTGCTGCCAACGCGCAGAGCACGGCTTCTGTGGCGCAGGCCAAGGCCAATCTGGAAATCGCCCGGCAGGATCTGCAAACGGTGATCGTCAATCGCGGCTCGCTGGAAGCCGCCGTGGCCAGTGCCGAAGCAGCGGTGCAACTGGCGCGCATCGATCTGTCGAACACGCGAATTGTCGCCCCGCGCGACGGCCAGCTCGGGCAGATCGGCGTGCGCTTGGGGGCCTACGTCAACTCCGGCGCGCAGCTGATGGCGTTGGTCCCGGACCAGAAGTGGGTGATCGCCAACATGAAGGAAACCCAGATGGCCAACGTACGTGTCGGGCAACCGGTGCGCTTCACCGTCGACGCCTTGAACCACCGCAGATTCACCGGCCATGTGCAGCATATTTCGCCGGGCACCGGCTCGGAATTTGCCTTGCTGCAGGCCGACAACGCCACCGGCAACTTCGTCAAGATCGCCCAGCGGGTGCCGGTGCGCATCACTATCGATCCCGATCAGCAGGAAGCAGAACGCTTGCGGCCGGGGATGTCAGTTGTTGTCAGCATCGACACCGCCGCCGGCGACACCCAACCCCACTGATCAATGCATAACCCTGTGGGAGCGAGCCTGCTCGCGAAAGCGTCGTATCAGTAACATTTCTTTATCTGACACACCGCTTTCGCGAGCAGGCTCGCTCCCACAGGATTAGTGCTCACGGGGCTCTATTCATTCGGGCGAGGGGGTGACCCGGCAACTTTTGCGGTTGCGAATCTGCTCGTCGCTGGGCCGTTCGCGGACGAATTCGAAGCGCGGTTCGCCTTCGCTGTAATGCACCAGCCAGCCCCATTCCAGTTCACTTTCGTCCTGTCCGGGATGTGGTGGCCGGGCCCACCAGGGTTCTTTGCTGAGGATCTCGCGCATGGCAGCCTCCGGTTGATGGCAATCCCTGAACTATAGCTTCCTGTCGCGAGTCGTCAGCACAGGCTGTGTAGAATCGGCGTGATCATGACGAACAAGGGGGCAGGGCAATGATTGATGGGGTGCGCAAGGATGAACCTGCAAAGCGGCTGTTCTTCGCCCTGGATTGCCCGCCGGCGCAGCGCAAGGCAATCGCCCAGTGGCGCGCGGAGCTGGGCCTGCGCAGCGGCAAACCGGTGCCGGCGGATAACTTTCATCTGACTCTGCTGTTTCTTGGAGCGGTGCCGCTGGCGCAGATTCATGGCGTCTGTGAAGCAGCGGGCAGTGTGCGTATTCCCGGCGAAACGTTGCGTATTGCGCTGGATCGCTTGCAGGTCTGGCATCGCCCCGGTGTGCTATCGCTGGCACCGGAACAGGCGCCGCCCGCGTTGTTGCGCCTGGTCTACGCGCTGGAGCAGGCGATGCTGCCGTTCGGTTTTGACGAGCCCACCCACGAGTTCCGCCCGCACCTGACACTGGCGCGGGAGTACCGCGCGCCGGAGCCGGAATCGCGCACGCCGCCGGAGTTCTTTCTGCGTGCTGAACGCTTCGCTCTGTTCGAATCGCACAAGGGTCGCTATCGGGTTTTGCAGGACTGGCCGCTGATCTGAACGGACAAAAAAAGGCGCCCGAAGGCGCCTGCAAATTCACCCGAGCCGAGGGAGCCGGGTGAGGCCGTTCAGAGCAGGGTGCAGCGGTGGTAAGGCGCTGCGTGAACGGAAATCTGGCAATGTCCGAATTCGATCGAAAACCTGTGGGAGCTGGCTTGCCAGCGATGGGGCCAGCGCGTCTAGCGTCATCGTTGTCTGACCCACCGCCATCGCTGGCAAGCCAGCTCCCACAGGGTTTATCAGTGTTGACTGGTGTTTTTATTTACCGAGCTTCACCCGCGTCCAGCCGCGCGTCATGATCCGCTGCGTGGCAATTGGCTGATCCGGCACTGCATACAATGTCGCCATCACCGCTTGCGACGGATACGAGCCCGGTTCGTTGCGGATCGCTTCGTCCACCAATGGCGTGGCCGCTGCGTTGGCGTTGCTGTAGCCGATGCTGTTGGTGACTTCGGCGATGATGTCCGGGCGCATCAGGAAGTCCATGAACAGGTAGGCATTGTCGACGTTCGCCGCATCACGGGGGATGGCGACCATGTCGTAGAAGCTGCCGGCGCCTTCCTTGGGAATGCTGTAGTCGATCACCACGTTGTTGCCCGATTCCACCGCGCGGGCCTTGGCCTGCAGGACGTCGCCGGAGTAACCGACCGCCACGCAGATGTTGCCGTTAGCCAGATCGGAGATGTACTTCGAGGAATGGAAGTACGCCACGTAAGGGCGGATTTTCATGAACAGCGCTTCGGCTTCGGCGATGTGCGCCTTGTCCTTGTCGTTCACCGGATAGCCCAGGTAGTGCAGGGCGGCCGGGAGCATTTCGGTTGGCGAATCGAGGAAACTGATGCCACAGGCTTTGAGTTTTTCCGCGTTCTCCGGTTTGAACAGCAAGTCCCAGGAGTTGGTCGGGGCGTTGGCGCCGAGCACTTCCTTGACCTTCGCCGGGTTGAAACCGATGCCGATCGAGCCCCACATGTACGGAAAGGCATGGGCATTGTCCGGATCACTGGCGGCGGCGTTTTTCAGCAGCACCGGGTTGAGATTCTTCCAGTTCGGCAGCTTCGATTTGTCCAGCGGCTGGTAGACGCCGGCTTTGATCTGCTTGGCCAGAAAACTGTTCGACGGCACGACGATGTCATAGCCGGATTTGCCCGCGAGCAGGCGCGCTTCCAGAGTTTCGTTGCTGTCGAAGACGTCGTAGGTCACGCGAATGCCGGTCTCGTCTTCGAACTTTTTCACGGTGTCCGGCGCGATGTAATCGGACCAGTTGTAAACACGCAGCACCTTGTCGTTGGCCTGGGCGCCCATGACCATTGCGCCCATTAAGGACAGTGTCAGCAGAGTCCTGCCAAACATTTTCATCGGTACAACTCCCTTCTTCTTATTCAAAAACACAAAAGCTCGGTGCACTTGAACCTTGTGGCGAGGGGATTTATCCCCGCTCGGCTGCGTAGCAGTCGCAAAACCTGAATACGGAGTCTTCAGGTAGAACTGCAGGGGCCGCTTCGCAGCCCAACGGGGATAAATCCCCTCGCCACAGTTGTTAATCGGTGTTGCTCAGGCAGTCGCCGTTGCCGGTTGCTGCCACGACTCGTTCGCGGTCTGATCCATCGCTTCCTGAATCGCCCGTTTGCGGTTGGCCTCTGCCTTGCGGCCGAAATACCAGACCAGGAAAGTCACCAGCGACACCGCCAGCAGAATCAGGCTGGCCACGGCGTTGATCTCGGGTTTCACACCCAGACGCACCGCCGAGAACACTTCCATCGGCAGCGTCGTCGAGCCCGGCCCGGAAACGAAACTCGCCAGCACCAGATCGTCCAGCGACAAGGCAAACGACATCATCCCGCCCGCCGCCAGCGACGGCGCGATCATGGGAATGGTGATGAGGAAAAACACTTTGAATGGTTTGGCGCCGAGGTCCATCGCCGCTTCTTCGATCGACAGATCCAGCTCGCGAAGGCGCGCGGAGACTACCACCGCGACATAGGCTGCACAAAACGTGGTGTGGGCGATCCAGATGGTGACGATGCCGCGCTCCTGCGGCCAGCCGATCAGTTGCGCCATCGCCACGAACAGCAGCAACAGCGACAGACCGGTGATCACTTCCGGCATCACCAACGGCGCGGTCACCAGGCCGCCGAACAGCGTGCGGCCCTTGAAGCGCGTCACCCGCGTCAGCACGAACGCCGCCAGCGTCCCCAGTGCCACAGCGGCAATCGCGGTGTAGCAGGCGATCTCCAGCGAGCGCAGCACCGAGCCCATCAGTTGCGTGTTGTCGAGCAGGCCGACATACCACTTCACTGACCAGCCACCCCACACCGTCACCAGTTTCGAGGCGTTGAACGAGTAGATCACCAGAATCAGCATCGGCAGATAAATGAACATCAAGCCGAAGATCAGCATGAACTTGGAAAAGTTGAAGCGTTTCATCCCCGTGCCTCCATCTCTTTGGCCTGGCTGCGGTTGAACAGCAGAATCGGCACAATCAGGATCAACAGCATCACCACCGCCAGCGCGGAAGCCACCGGCCAGTCGCGGTTATTGAAGAACTCCTGCCACAGCACGCGACCGATCATCAGCGTCTCCGGGCCACCCAGTAGTTCCGGAATCACGAACTCGCCGACCACTGGAATGAACACCAACATGCAGCCCGCGATGATGCCGTTCTTGGCCAGCGGCACGGTGATCTTCCAGAAGTTGTTGAAGTTACTCGAGCCCAGATCCTGCGCGGCTTCCAGCAGGCTGTTGTCGTGCTTGACGAGGTTGGCGTAGAGCGGCAGAACCATGAACGGCAGATAGGCGTAAACCACACCGATATAGACGGCAGTGTTGGTGTTGAGGATCTCGATCGGGTGGTCAGTGAGTCCGGTCCACATCAGAAATCCGTTGAGCAACCCGTTGTTGCTGAGGATGCCCATCCACGCATACACGCGGATCAGGATCGCCGTCCAGGTCGGCATCATGATCAACAGCAGCAGGACGTTTTGCGTTTCCTTGCCGGTCTTGGTGATCGCGTAAGCCATCGGGAAACCGATCACCAGGCACATCAGCGTGCTCAGTGCCGCGACCTTCAGCGAGCCGAGGTACGCCGACAGGTACAGCTCGTCTTCGCCGAGCAGGGTGTAGTTGCCGATGTTCAGCAGCAGCTGGAATTTCTGTTCGGCGAAGGTGTAGATCTCCGAGTACGGCGGGATCGACAGCGCGGCTTCCGAGAAGCTGATCTTCATCACCAGAAAGAACGGCAGCATGAAGAACAGGAACAGCCAGATGAACGGAATGCCGATCACCAGTTTTCGTCCGCTGGGCACCAGGCGCAAGAATTGCTGATTGAAAGTTCTCATGAGCGCAGCACCACGCCGCTGTCGTCTTCCCACCAGACGTAGACTTTGTCGTCCCAGGTCGGCCGCGCGCCACGCCGCTCGGCATTGGCCATGAACGACTGGACGATCTTGCCGCCGGGCAGCTCGACGTAGAACACCGAATGGCCGCCGAGGTAGGCGATGTCGTGGACCTTGCCTTCGGACCAGTTGTAGCGGAACTCCGGTTGGGAGGTGCTGACGAGCATTTTCTCCGGGCGGATGGCGTAGGTGATCGATTTGTCCTGCACCGACGTGCTGACGCCGTGACCGACATAGATCTTCTGCTGCAAGTCGGGGCTGTGAATGATGGCGTGGCCTTCGAGATCTTCCACCACAGTGCCGTCGAAGGCGTTCACGTTGCCGATGAATTCGCAGACCATGCGGCTGACCGGCGCTTCGTAAATGTCCACCGGGCTGCCGATCTGCGCGATCCAGCCCAGGTGCATGATCGCGATGCGCTGGGCCATGGTCATGGCTTCTTCCTGGTCGTGGGTGACCATGACGCAGGTCACGCCGACGCGCTCGATGATCTCCACCAGCTCCAGTTGCATCTGCGAGCGCAGCTTTTTATCCAGCGCGCCCATCGGCTCGTCGAGCAGCAACAGTTTCGGCCGTTTGGCCAACGAGCGGGCGAGGGCCACGCGCTGACGCTGGCCGCCGGACAACTGGTGCGGGCGGCGCTTGGCGTATTGGGTCATGTGCACCAGACGCAGCATTTCTTCGACGCGGGCATCGATTTCGCTGGCAGGCAAACGGTCCTGCTTGAGGCCGAAGGCGATGTTCTGCGCCACGGTCATGTGCGGGAACAGCGCGTAGGACTGGAACATCATGTTGATCGGCCGCTCGTACGGCGGCATGTCGGTGATGTCCACGCCATCGAGCAGAATCCGCCCCTCGGTCGGCCGCTCGAAACCGGCGAGCATGCGCAGCAGAGTCGATTTGCCCGAACCGGAACCGCCCAGCAGCGCGAAGATTTCGCCCTGATGGATCTCCAGGGACACATCGTCCACGGCCACGGTTTCGTCGAACTTCTTGGTGACACGATCGACTTTCACCAACACCTTTTTCGGTTGCTGATGACCTTCGAGTGCCTTGCGGTAAGTGCTGGAGGCGTTTGCCATGTGAAACTCCCAACAGGTGTCGTGTGCCTGGCCAATGTGGCCGGGCTTAAGTGGATTGCGGAGCGGTCCGGAATGCCCGTCAGCTGGCGCAGAACCTGTGGGAGCGAGCCTGCTCGCGAATACGGAGTGTCAGTCGACATCATCGTTTGCTGATACACCGCTTTCGCGAGCAGGCTCGCTCCCACAGGGGATATGCGTTGACCTGAGTAGCCTTTGTCCGTACCGATCCGGCTTGTTCGGCGCCGCCGTCCTGGCTGCCTGGGTCGTACTTGTTGTTATTACGGGTGTCGCTGTTCACGAATGACGGATGTGCGCAGGCACACCCGACGTCCGTGGGGGCAGTAAATCGTTATGGATTCTTGGGTTGAGTCAGCGTTGGTTGCGCTTCGCCGCCCGTTGCCGGCACGCTGCGCCGAACGCCTGGAAAATCTTCAGGTAGTTCGGGTTGTCCAGCACTTGCCATTCCGGGTGCCATTGCACGCCGAGGGCGAAAGTCGGGCTGTGCTCGACCGAGATCGCTTCGATCAAACCGTCCGGTGCCACGGCTTCAGCACGCAGACCGGGGGCGAGGCGGTCGATGCCTTGGCTGTGAATCGAATTGACCTGAAATTCGTCGGGCAGCTCCAGCGCTTCGAACACACCGCCAGCGATCAAACTGACCGCATGGGCCGGTGCGTATTGCACGGCCACATCCGGGCTGTCGGCTTCACGGTGGTCGAGCATGCCGGGCAACTCGTGCACCTTCTGATGCAGGCTGCCGCCGAAGGCCACGTTCATTTCCTGGAAGCCACGGCAGATGCCGAGCACCGGAACGCCCGCCGCGATGGCTGCACGCAATAAAGGAAGGGTGGTGGCGTCACGGGCCGGATCGTGATCCGTGCCGGGCGCACTGGCCGCGCCTTGATAGTGGAAGGGCTCCACGTTCGAGGGTGAGCCGGTGAGCAACAGACCGTCGAGTTGACCGAGCAGGTCTTCGATCTCAGTCAGATTGCCGAGGGAAGGGATGACCACTGGCAACCCTTGAGCGCCAACGCTGACAGCACGTAGGTACTTGTCGCCGCTGATGTGATAGGGGTGCAGGCCAATCTGTTTGACGCACGCAGTAACGCCGATCAATGGCTTGAATGCCATTTTTATTCACCTCGAAGTCTGTCACTTGAACGAGCTTTTCCGGAGCTTAGCCTCGTTGATTTTAATTAACAACTGCCATGTAAAAAATTCTAAACGCCGTTCATCAAATCGCTCAGGTTTACCGGGGTTTTCCGGCGGATATGGCACGAGAGTGTTAAGAAAAGCCCGAAAAATAAAGGCTGCAGGGCAGGGTGTTCGCTATTGACTTCACTTTGCCTTTCGGATTGACTGGCTGCGCAACACGGTGGTGAACATAATAATTAACAGCTAAATAGGTGCATCATGTCGGTCCCTCTGCGTACCGTTCAACTCAACGAAGCCAACGCATTCCTTAAGAAATATCCTGAGGTTTTGTACGTCGACCTTCTGATTGCGGATATGAACGGTGTGGTGCGCGGCAAGCGCATCGAACGCACCAGTCTTCATAAGGTGTACGAAAAAGGCATCAACCTGCCGGCGTCGCTCTTTGCGCTGGACATCAACGGCTCGACGGTGGAAAGCACCGGCCTGGGCCTGGATATCGGCGATGCCGATCGCATCTGCTACCCGATCCCCGGCACCCTGAGCATCGAGCCGTGGCAAAAACGCCCGACCGCTCAACTGCTGATGACCATGCACGAGATCGAAGGTCAGCCGTTCTTCGCCGACCCGCGTGAAGTACTGGCCAACGTTGTGCGCAAATTCGACGACCTCGGCCTGACCATCTGCGCGGCGTTCGAACTCGAGTTCTACCTGATCGACCAGGACAACGTGAATGGCCGTCCGCAATCGCCACGTTCACCGGTATCCGGTAAGCGTCCGGTGTCGACCCAGGTTTACCTGATCGACGATCTCGACGAATACGTCGATTGCCTGCAAGACATCCTTGAAGGCGCGAAAGAGCAGGGCATTCCCGCTGATGCGATCGTCAAGGAAAGCGCCCCGGCGCAGTTCGAAGTCAACCTGCATCACGTCTCCGACCCGATCAAGGCGTGCGATTACGCGGTCCTGCTCAAGCGTCTGGTGAAGAACATCGCCTACGACCACGAGATGGACACGACTTTCATGGCCAAGCCTTATCCGGGCCAGGCCGGCAATGGTTTGCACGTGCACATTTCGATTCTGGACAAAGAAGGCAACAACATCTTCGCCAGCGAGGATCCCGAGCAGAACGCCGCACTGCGTCACGCGATCGGCGGTGTGCTCGAGACCCTGCCGGCGCAAATGGCGTTCCTCTGCCCGAACGTCAACTCGTATCGCCGTTTCGGCGCACAGTTCTATGTGCCGAACTCGCCGAGCTGGGGCATCGACAACCGCACCGTGGCCGTGCGCGTGCCGACCGGTTCAGCGGACGCCGTGCGCATCGAACACCGCGTCGCCGGTGCCGATGCCAACCCGTACCTGCTGATGGCGTCGGTGCTGGCCGGCATCCACCACGGCCTGACCAACCAGATCGAGCCCGGCGCGCCGGTCGAAGGTAATAGCTACGAGCAGAACGAGCAGAGCCTGCCGAACAACCTGCGCGACGCCTTGCGCGAACTCGACGACAGCGAAGTCATGGCGCGCTACATCGACCCGATGTACATCGACGTATTCGTCGCGTGCAAGGAAAGCGAGCTGGCCGAGTTCGAGAACTCGATTTCTGACCTTGAGTACAACTGGTATCTGCATACGGTCTGAAGATCAAAAGCCCCTCACCCTAACCCTCTCCCGGAGGGAGAGGGGACTGACCGCGTCGTCTGGAGATATCCGGCGACCTGAACGATCCAGTCGATGATGGATTCGGCAAAGATTTTTCAGGTCGGCGCAGTTACCAGGCATCCCCCGATCGGTCCCCTCTCCCTCTGGGAGAGGGCTAGGGTGAGGGCAGCGATTCCCGGCCAGACAAAGCAACCAGACCAACCCCCAAATTCCCCCTTGTCGAGCTCAAAACAATGACCACAACCCGCAACGACTGGGAACAACGCTTCCAGTCTCTGTCCATCGAATCCCGCGCCTTCATTAACGGTGAATATCGCCCGGCAATCAGTGGCGACACCTTCGAATGCCTGAGCCCGGTCGACGGCCGCTTTCTTGCCGCCGTCGCCAGCACCGATGAAGCCGACGCCAACCTGGCCGTCGAAGCCGCGCGCCAGTCGTTCAACTCCGGCATCTGGGCGAAAAAAGCCCCGGCCGAGCGCAAGCGCGTCCTGATCCGCTTCGCCGATCTGATCCTGCAACACCAGGAAGAACTGGCACTGCTGGAAACCCTCGACATGGGCAAACCGATCAGCGATTCGATGAGCATCGACATCCCGGCGACCGCCAACGCGATCCGCTGGAGCGCCGAGGCCATCGACAAGATCTACGACGAAGTCGCCGCCACGCCGCACGACCAACTTGGCCTCGTCACCCGTGAGCCCTCGGGTGTGGTCGCCGCCATCGTGCCATGGAATTTTCCGCTGATCATGGCCAGCTGGAAGTTCGCCCCGGCGCTGGCGGCGGGTAATTCGTTCATCCTCAAGCCTTCGGAAAAATCACCGCTGACCGCTATCCGCATCGCGCAACTGGCGCTGGAGGCGGGTATTCCGAAGGGCGTGTTCAACGTGCTGCCGGGCTACGGCCACACCGTCGGCAAGGCGCTGGCGTTGCACATGGACGTCGACGTGCTGGCCTTCACCGGCTCCACGGCGATCGCCAAGCAGCTGATGATCTATGCCGGCCAGAGCAACATGAAACGCGTCTGGCTCGAGGCCGGCGGCAAGAGCCCGAACGTGGTGTTCGCCGACGCACCGGACCTGCGCGCGGCAGCCCAGGCAGCAGCCAGTGCCATCGCCTTCAACCAGGGCGAAGTCTGCACTGCCGGCTCGCGTCTGCTGGTCGAGCGCTCGATTCGCGAGCAGTTCATTCCGCTGCTGGTGGAAGCGCTGCAAGCGTGGAAACCGGGGCACGCGCTTGATCCGGCGACCACCGTCGGCGCCGTGGTCGACCAGCGTCAACTGGACAACGTGCTGCGCTACATCAGCATCGGCCGCGAGCAGGGCGCCGAGTTGATTGCCGGCGGCCAACGCACCCTCGAAGAAACCGGCGGCCTCTACGTGCAGCCAGCGATTTTCGACGGCGTGACCAATGCGATGACTATCGCCCAAGAAGAAATCTTCGGCCCGGTGCTGTCGCTGATCACCTTCGACACTGCCGAAGAAGCCCTGCAGATCGCCAACGACAGCATCTTCGGCCTCGCCGCCGGGGTGTGGACCAGCAACCTGAGCAAGGCGCACACCTTCGCCCGCGGCCTGCGCGCCGGCAGCGTCTGGGTCAACCAGTACGACGGCGGCGACATGACTGCGCCATTCGGTGGCTTCAAACAATCGGGCAACGGTCGCGACAAATCGCTGCACGCGTTCGACAAGTACACCGAACTGAAAGCGACCTGGATCAAGCTCTGACTCTTTTACAGCGGCGGCCGCCCCTGATTGGCGGCCCTCGGAGAAACCTATGAAACAGCAACACGTAAACAGCTACTACGCCGCCACCCGCAACGAAGTCATCGACTTCCCGGTTCTCGAAGAAGCGCTGGACTGCGACGTCTGCATCATCGGCGCCGGCTACACGGGCCTGTCCTCGGCACTGTTCCTCAGCGAGGCCGGCTACAAAGTCACGGTGCTGGAAGCGGCGAAAGTCGGCTACGGCGCCAGCGGGCGCAACGGCGGGCAACTGGTCAATTCCTATAGCCGCGACGTCGATGTCATCGAAGAGCGTTACGGTGACAAGACCGCAGAAATCCTTGGCAGCATGATCTTCGAAGGCGCCGACATCATCCGTTCGCGCATCAAGGATTACGACATCAAGTGCGACTACCGCCCGGGCGGTATTTTCGCGGCGATGAACAAGAAACAACTCAATGGCCTGGCAGAGCAGAAACGCAATTGGGAACGCTACGGCAACCGCAATCTGAAGATGCTGGATGCAGCGGACATTCGTCGCGAAGTCGGCTCCGACGCTTACGTTGGCGGCTTGCTGGACATGCAGGGTGGCCACGTTCATCCATTGAATCTGGCGCTAGGGGAGGCCGCCGCCATCGTGCGTTTGGGCGGCAAAATCTACGAGCAATCGGCGGCGGTGGAAATCACCTACGGCGAGCCGATCAGCGTGCGCACCGCCAAAGGTCTGGTCCGCGCCAAATATTTGCTAATCGCCGGCAACGCTTATCTGCCGCAAGGCCTCGACAATCGCGTCACCGCGAAAAGCATGCCGTGTGGTTCGCAGATCGTCGTCACCGAACCGCTGACCGAGCAGCAGGCGCGCAGCCTGATCACCAGCAACTATTGCGTCGAAGACTGCAACTACCTGCTGGATTACTACCGCCTCACCGCTGACAACCGCCTGCTTTACGGTGGTGGTGTGGTGTATGGCGCGCGGGAGCCGGACGATATCGAACAACTGATCCGGCCGAAGATCCTCAAGACCTTCCCGCAGCTCAAGGACGTGAAGATCGACTACCGCTGGACCGGCAACTTCCTGCTGACCATGTCGCGCATGCCGCAATTCGGCCGCATCGAAAAGAATGCCTACTACATGCAGGGCTACAGCGGCCACGGCGTCACCTGCTCGCACCTGGCCGGCAAACTGATCTCGGAAATGATCCGCGGCGACGCCGAACGCTTCAACGCCTTTGCCTCCTTGCCGCACATGCCGATGCTCGGCGGTCGCACGTTCTCCGCACCGCTTACCGCGCTTGGCGCCGTCTACTACTCCCTGCGCGACCGTTTCGGCGTCTGACTTACCTCCCGGCGGCGGTCCGAAAGACCCCGCCGGTTTTTCCCTACACAGCACACAAAACCTGTGGGAGCTGGCTTGCCAGCGATTGCGGTCTTTCAGCAAAAGGGATGTTGAATGTGCCATCCAATCGCTGGCAAGCCAGCTCCCACAAGTTTTTTATTTGTCCGCAATAATCGCCAGCCAGCTCATTTCGATCACCATCCATCGAACCTGCTGAGCAACGCCGGCAAACGTGATTTAATAGCCGCCTTTCACGGTTCCGGGACACGGGAGCAACGTGATCCGCGCGACCTGCGCGTCACCCGCCACCCACCCCCATTACCCTTAAGTACCTCAACATAAGGCTGTCATGGATACGGGTTCTCGACTCAAACTAGTACGCGAAAGCTACAAACTCTCCCAGCGCGAGCTCGCCCGGCGTAGCGGCGTGACCAACGCGACCATCTCGCTGATCGAACAGAACCGCGTCAGCCCCTCCGTCAGCTCGCTGAAAAAGCTGCTCGAAGGCATACCGATGTCCCTGGCCGACTTCTTCACCTTCGACCAGCCCCCGCGCGAACACCAATACGTGTTCCGCGCCAACGAACAACCCGACCTCGGCCGCCACGGCCTGCGCCTGCTGCTCATCGGCGCCTCCGTCCCTAGCCGGCAGATGCGCCTGCTCCGCGAACAATATGCCCCCGGCGCCAGCTCCGGCGAAGAACCGATCGTGCATGCCGAAGGCGAAGAGTGCGGACTGGTCACGCGCGGCACGGTAGAACTGACCGTGGACGGGCAGGTGAGTGTGTTGAGTGCGGGGGATGGTTATTACTTTCCGACGACGTTGCCGCATAAGTTTCGCAATATCGGCGCGGATGAGGCTGAGATTATCAGTGCGAATACGCCGGCGAATTTCTGATCGGATAACGCATATTGTTTGTTGACCCGGCATCTTTTAGGGGGTGTCGGGTTGTTTGTTCCTGCCATTCGTCACCCCTTCCGCATTTTCCCCGCGCACGCGCTTCCAATGCATAACTCACCCCCGCAGAGGAACCGCCGACATGCATAAATCCAGTCTCGCAGCATTCACCTTGGCCACGCTGTTATCCGCCACTTCGCTCTATGCAACAGCCGCCAGCGATACCCCGGCACCCACCGCTAACGACGGCAATAGCCAAACCAATCCGAGTGCGCCGGAAGACATTCATTCCAATGGCGCCACCGTGCCCAAAGGCACGCAGGGCAACACCACCAACAATGACGGCTCTACACCTTCGGGTTCCAAGCCCAGTGGTTCGAAGCAATCGAACGACAGCGGCACGAGCAGCGGTGCAGGTGAAGGTTGAAGCTGTTTGCAGATGCAGCAAGCCCGGCATCAAGCCGGGCTCTCTGTCAGGCAATCCTCGATAACCGAGACTATTTAGCCTTCCAGTTCCCGCCACTGTTTTCGCAATCAATCTTCGCCTGCGCCAAGTGCTCACCGTTGTAGTAATACGTGGTGACTTTGGCGTTGTCGGGCATGTTCAGCGGTTTGGCGCTTTTGTCTTTGCTGGTCGAGTGCGGGTTGGCGAGGGATTCCTGGGTGAGGCGGGCGGTGCAGGTGGCCTGGTAGTGGTCATCGCAGCGATCGACTTTTTTCTTGGTGGCGTTGAGGGTGTCCTTGCTTTCGTTGCTGCAGGACCAGTTGATGGAGTCCACGGGCATGCCTTCGTACTCGTAGCAGCTGTGGGTTTCCACCGCTGGCACCGAGGCGCTGGAGGAGCGGGTCTGCACGTCGCAGCCTTCGGCCATGACACAGGTGGGGATGATGGCAAACGTGGCGATCAGGAGCAGCAGTCGGGTTTTCATCGGCAATTCCTCTCCAATGGCGCCGCGTCTGATCGGTGATTTGGCGCTTGTCTGGTTTCGAGGTGGCGAGGGCGGGCAAGGTTCAATCGGTTTGCGCTGAGCGATCTTCGCGTACACTGCGCAACAATCAGAAACATACAGCGCAGGATTCGATTCCCATGGCCCAAACCCTCGAACGCGCTATCGCCATTGCCGCCACGGCCCACACCGGGCAGGTGGACAAGGGCGGGGCGCCGTACATTCTGCATCCGCTGAAAGTCATGTTGCGCATGAATACGCTGGAAGAACGCATCGTCGCTGTGCTGCACGATGTGGTCGAGGATTGTGGGGTGAGTCTGGATGATTTGCGCGGGGAAGGATTCAGCGAAGAGGTGCTGGCGGCGATTGCGGCGGTGACCAAAGTGTCCGGTGAGTCCTACGAGGATTTTGTCGACCGCGCCGCGCAAAACCCGATCGGCCGGGTGGTGAAGCTGGCGGATCTGGAAGAGAACAGCGATATCTCGCGGATCGCCTCGCCGAGTTGGGAGGATCTGGAGCGGATCGAGAAATATCGGCGGGCGATTGCACGCTTGCGTATGTAAGACGTATTGGATTCTTGTGGGAGCGAGCCTGCTCGCGAAGGCGATAGATCAGTTATTTATCTGTGACTGGCAGGACGCTTTCGCGAGCAGGCTCGCTCCCACAAGTGGAATGGTGGTGTGTCAGATAAATAGCCAGGAAGGCGAACCATGAAATCCATTGTGTGCTTGTTGATTGCGGCTGGTTTTGGCGCGTTGTTGCAGTTTGAAGGCGTACCCCACGGCTTGCTGCTGGGCTCGATTGTCGTTACCGCGTTGTTTGCCAGCAAAACCGGCATCGCCCCGGCAACTCCTTATGGCTTGGGCTACATCCAGGTCACGCTGGGCATCGCCACCGGGCTGATGTTCGAAGCATGGGACAGCGAAACGGCGACGACGATGCTGCCCAGCCTTGGCGTGTTGCTGATCTGCCTGACCGTACAAATTGCACTCGCCGGATGGTGGCTGACACGCGGTGCCGGATGGAATCGCACCAATGCACTGCTGGCGGTGTATCCCGGCGCATTGGCCGCAGTGTTCGATTTGCTTGAGTCGGAAAAGGCTTCGAGCAAAGTCATCATCGTGCATCTGATGCGGCTGCTGTTGATCACCGTACTGGTGAGTTTGCTCATTCCCGGGCAAGCAGCGGTGGCTGAAGTGGCCAGCGATCCGTTGACCACAGGCATGGCGCTGACCGCGTGCTCAGTCATCGCTTTGAGCGTATTGCTCGGCCGCCTGTTGTTGCTGGTCGGCGTCCCGGCACCATTCATGCTTACCGCGATTCTCATAACCGCTGTATTTGTGAAGTCGGGATGGCTGCACGGTTTTCACATGCCGGAGTGGAGCCTGAACCTGGCCGCACTGATTCTCGGCGTGCGCATCGGCTCACGTTTTCAGGGACTCGGCATCGCAGAGCTGGCGCGGCATGGGCGCACGGCGTTGGTCTCGGTGGGTTTGATGATCGTCGTTGCAGCGGTGTTTGCCGAGGTGGCTGCGCGCTGGCTGGGCGGTGATCCGCTGTCCCTTTGGCTGGCGTACATGCCGGGCGCGATCGAGACGATTGCGATTGTCGCGTTTGGCGGCGGGCTGAATGTGGTGTTTATCCTGACGCATCATCTGAGCCGGATGGTGCTGCTGCATTTTGCCCCGGCGTTGTTGGTGCAGGTCAGGCGTGGCCCAAGGCAATCGCGAACGACACGACGATCATGCAGGCGAAGGCGAAATTGAGATTCATGGGCTGTTCATCCTGAGCTTTTGAGAGTGGGGCCATTGTGAACAGGCGCAACGCAAAGAAAAAATTCGCCGTGTTGATTCCAATGATCGAAAGCATTGATAGCCGCTGCGTTTGTATTTGCCCGAGACTTTCGCTAGTGTCGCTGAAACCTGCAACTACAAGCACAAACAGGCACAACCATGCACGATCACTCCATCGCTGAATTGCCGTCCCTGCGTCGGCAGAAAATCCTTTTGCTTCTCGAACGTGACGGCAAGGTCATGGCTTCCGAGCTGAGCCAGCATTTCGCGGTGTCCGAAGATACTATCCGCCGCGACCTTGCCGAACTGGACAACGCCGGGCTGGTGCAGCGCGTGCATGGCGGGGCGTTGCCGCGACCGAAGGACTCGGGCAAGGATTACTTCACGCGTCTGGATGAGACCGACGAGGTCAAGGTGCGCCTGGCGCAATTGGCGGCGCAGCACATCGAGGACGGGCAGATTGTGCTGTTCGATTCCGGCTCGACCACCTTGCAGGTGGCGCGCGCGCTACCCGCCAACATCCGCATCACCGCCGTGACCGCTTCCCCACTGACGGCGATTGCCTTGTCCGAATATAAAGGTGTGAAAGTGATTCTGGCGGGTGGTGAATTGAATCCGCATTCGATGTCGGCCAGTGGTCAGGAAGCGCTGCGACTGTTGGCCGGAATCAAGGCGGATCTGGCGATTACCGGGGTGTGTGCGATTCATCCCGAGGTCGGGATTACCTCGCTGCATTTCGATGAAGTGCCGATCAAACAGGCGATGCTAGACAGTGCAGCGCGGGTGATTGCAGTGACTACGGCAGACAAGCTGGGTGCGGTGGAGCCGTTTGTGGTCGCGCCGTGCACGCGCCTGCATAGGTTGATTACCGAGCGGCATCCCGGGTCGGGGAATGTCGAGGATTATCGGCGGTTGGGGATTGTGGTGGAGCAGTTGCCGGATTGAATTTTGTGTGGGGTTTGAGGGCCTCTTCGCGAGCAGGCTCGCTCCCACAGGGTGTTGTGTCGTGCACAAATCCAATGTGGGAGCGAGCCTGCTCGCGATAGGGCCAGTGAATTCAGCGCAACCGCTCGAGCATCTGGTAATACCACATCCCCGCCGCCAGCAACGGATTGCCTAGCAGGTCGCCCATTGGCACGCGGATGTGCTGGCACGCGGCGAAGGTGTCGAACTGTTCCATCTGCCCGGTGATCGCCCGGCTCATGATCTCGCCCATGATGTGCGTGGTGGCGATGCCGTGTCCCGAGTAGCCCTGGCAATACCAGACGTTGTCAGAGAGCTTGCCCAGTTGCGGGATGCGGTTGATGACGATGCCCATCGCGCAGCTCCACTGGTAATCAATCGCCACACCTTTTAGCGCCGGGAACGTGCGTTCGATACACGGGCGCAGTTCCGCAGCGATGTCGCGCGAATCCTTGCCGCTGTAGTTGGCGCCGCCGCCGAACAGCAAACGGCCGTCGGCGGTGAGCCGGTAGTAATCGAGGACGAAGCGGCAGTCGTACACGGCGAGGTCTTCGGGGTTGATCTGTTGCGCCAGATCACCGAGCGGCGCAGTGGTGACGATGCCGCCCATGGCCGGGAAGATCTTGCCCTTGAGCTGGCCCGGTTCGAGCTTGTGATAGACGTCACCGGCGAGCATCACCTGATTGGCGTCGATCTGACCGTGAGCGGTGCGCACGCCAGGTGTGTCGCCGTGAATGATCTCCAGCACTTCACTGTTTTCGAAGATCAGCGCGCCCAGGCTTTCGGCTGCGCGTGCTTCGCCAATGCACAGGTTAAGCGGGTGCAGATGCATGTTGCGGGTGTTCTTGATTGCGCCGTGGTAGAGCTCGCTTTGCAGCAGGTCGCGAACCTGGCTGCGGTCGAGCAGGCTCACCTCATCGCCCAGACCTCGGCGCACGGCTTCGTCGTAATCCTTGCGCAGATCGACCATGTGGCTCGGCTTGTACGCCGCGTGCAAATGGCCGTGTTTGAGGTCGCACTGGATCGCATATTTCTCGACGCGCTCGCGGATGATTTCATGCCCGCGCCAGCGCAGGTGCCAGATGAAATCGTCCACGTCATCGCCCAGTTTCGCGCGCATCTGTTTGCGCATCGCACCGTCGCCGGACAGGCTGCCGGTGACTTGCCCGCCATTGCGCCCGGTGGCGCCCCAGCCGATCTTGTGGCTTTCGACGATGGCGACTTTCAGGCCTTTTTCCGCCAGCTCGACGGCAGTGGCGACGCCAGTGAAACCGCCGCCGATGATCACCACATCGACTTTGTGCCGGCCTTGCAGGGTCGGGTAATCGGTGTCGTGGTTGAGGGTGGCGGTGTAGTAGGAATTGCAGCGAATGGTCATGTCAGGGTCCACACAAATTTTGAAATCGAAGTGCAATTCCTGTGGGAGCTGGCTTGCCAGCGATAGCGAACTGTCAGTCACCGTCGATGGTGAATGTGCCGGCCTCATCGCTGGCAAGCCAGCTCCCACAGGGTTTGGTGGTAAGGAATCAGGCTTCGGTCAGGTACCACCGCCAATCCTGCTCACCCACTTCAGCCATGAACTGCCGATACTCGGCACGCTTCACCGCCAGATACACACCAAGAAATTCCTGCCCCAATGCCTCTCGTGCCCACGTGGAATTTTCCAGCGCCTGCAACGACGTCAGCCAATCGGTCGGCAGCAGTTCTTTCGCCTGGGCATAACCATTGCCCTCGACCGGTGCCCCCGGATCCAGCTCTTCACGAATGCCACGATGAATGCCGGCGAGGATCGCCGCCGCTGCCAGATACGGGTTGGCGTCGGCGCCGCAGATGCGGTGTTCGATGTGTCGCGTAGGGGCCGGGCCACCGGGTACGCGCAGGCTGACCGTGCGGTTGTCGACGCCCCAGGTCGGCGCCAGTGGCGCATAGCTGTTGGCCTGGAAACGCCGGTAAGAGTTGGCGTTGGGGCAGAACAGCAGCAGCGAATCAAGCAGCGAGGCGAGCATGCCGCCGATCGCCGTGCGCAACAGCGGCGTGCCGGCCGGGTCTTCAGAGGCGAACAGATTACGCCCCTCGGCATCGGCGAGGCTGACGTGCATGTGCATGCCGGTGCCGGCCAGATCATCGAACGGCTTGGCCATGAACGTCGCCTGCATGCCGTGCTTGTGCGCTACGCCTTTGACCAGACGTTTGTAGCGTACCGCCTGATCCATCGCCTCCAGTGCGTCGCCATGTTCGAGGGTGATTTCGACCTGACCCGGCGCGTATTCGGAGATCGCCGTGCGCGCCGGAATGCCGTGCAGTTTGCACGCGCTGTAGAGGTCGGCGAGGAACGGCTCGATCTGTTCCAGCTCGCGCAAACCGTAGACTTGCGTGTGTCGCGGTCGCCCGCCGTCGGCGTCCAGCGCCGGTTGCGGGCGGCCGTTGTGGTCGCGTTTGGCATCGAGCAGATAGAACTCCAGCTCGCAGGCCATGATCGGGTGGAAACCCTCGGCCTTCAGTCCGTCGATCACCTTGATCAGCAGGTGCCGAGGGTCAGCGATGCTCGCCGGCAGGCCCTCGCTCGGGTGCATGCTGACCTGTACGGCGGCGGTCGGAATCTGTCGCCACGGCAGGCGCACCAGACTGCCTTGCAGCGGATAGGCGCGGCAGTCGATGTCGCCCACATCCCAGACCAGTCCGGAGTTCTCGACGTCCTCGCCTTGTACGGTCAGGCCAAGGATGGTGCTCGGTAGCGGTCGGCCGCTTTCGTACACGGCGAGCAGTTCTTCGCGATGCAACAGCTTGCCGCGCGGCACGCCGTTGGCGTCGAGGATGAACAATTCGATCATGTCGATATCGGGGTTCTGTTCGAGGAACAGGCGTGCGTCTTCGATGGCTGCGAATTTCATGGCAAATCACTCACGATGGCGCCGCACAGGCGCGCAGATTCGGCCGGACACGACGCGACAAAAAGGCGTAAGTGTCCCGGCAGGGATATCAGGAAAATCGGGAAATTGACTGTCGCGGTTTCAGCTCACGCGATCAGACGGGAGCGGCGATATCCGGCGGGCGTGCGGAGTGACGCAGCTTGGAGCGGCGCAGGGCCATGGGCAGATTGACGATGCGGTTCATACGCGGCCCCTGTTGCAGAGGGCGCGTACAGCAGAGACGTGCAACCTTTGGGGTTGTTGTGGTGACGTACTCATAACGCGTGTTTCCGTTGGCGGAAAGCGTCGGCGGCTGGGCAGGCCCGGCGACCGGTGTGCCCGGATAGTAAGGGGGAATTTACGCGCGTGTAAACGGAAGATTCGTCGGTGGGGCTTTCCGGCGTTTGGTCTGATTGACCGAGTTGCCTTTTTCGCGAGCAGGCTCGCTCCCACAGGAGAATGCATTTCAACTGTGGGAGCGAGCCTGCTCGCGAATGGCCGCACCTCGGTCCCGAGCGGACGCGCCGGGCCATCTCGTTGTTTGCCGCTGAGCCATTCAGCGCAGCACGTAGTCGTCCGGCTCCGGCGCGGGGGGCAATGGCGAGACGCCCAGTTCGTACAACACATCGCGCTCCAGGGTGCGCACCAGTGCATCGGTCGGCAGATCGTTTTCATCGCGCCCGAACGGATCTTCGAGTTCATCGGCAATCGCGTCAAAGCCGAAAAAGGTGTAGCTGACAATTGCCGTGAACAGCGGCGTCAACCATCCCAGCGATTGCGCCATGGCGAAGGGCAGCAGCAAGCAAAACAGGTAGATGGTGCGGTGCAGCAGCAGGGTGTAAGGGAAGGGCAGTGGCGTGTTCTTGATCCGGTCGCACACGGCCTGGGCCTGGCTCAGACAGGTCAGGTGATTGGCCAGCAATTGATAACGCCATGGCGACAGCACACCGGCCGTTTCCAGCGCTGAGCACTGGCGCCCGAGCTGATGAAGGATCTGTCCGCAGTGATCCGGCGCAGCCCCATCGATCGGTGGGCTGACCCAGTCGGCACTGGCCTGCTCCTCGCTGTCTCCACGCAGCCTTGCATTCAGCGCGTGGGCGAAACCGCACAGGTTGCGCAACAGTTGTCCACGCAGGCGCGTGTCATCGATGCCTTGGGTTTCGCGCATCACCGCGCGCACCCGCAACAGCACCTCGCCCCAGGCCTTGCGCCCCTCGTACCATCGGTCGTAACAAGCGTTGTTGCGAAAGCTCAGGAAAATCGACAGCGACAGGCCGAGCAGGGTGAACGGTGTCGAATTGATCTGGGCGAAGTAGCTCGGCACCAGTAGTTCGATCAGCACAATCGCCGCCGCCAGCAGTGTCAGCATCAAGGTGCGCACGGCGATGCGTTTGGCGATCGAGCCTCGGAGGGTGAACAGCACGGCGAACTGATTGGGTCTCGGTCTGACGATCATCTCGCGGTCCCGGTTGCGCGGCGTTTCAACCGCCGGTCATGTTCATGAAACGCACCACTTGTACGTCGTCGTTGACTTCGAAATTGTGTCGATACGGCTTGAGTTTCATCGCCTCGATGATCGCGTTTTCCAGGCGTTCCGGGTGGCCGGGATGGGCGCGCAAGACGGCTTTGAGGTCCATCGAATGCTCGTTGCCCAGACACAGCAGCAAGCGACCTTCGACGGTCAGGCGCACGCGGTTGCAGGTACCGCAGAAGTTGTGGCTGTGCGGCGAAATGAAGCCCAGGCGAATGTTCGGCGCCTCGGCCACGCGCCAGTAGCGCGACGGCCCTTGCGTCGATTCGGTCGAGTCGATCAGGGTGAAGCGTTCGGCAATGCGTTCGCGCACTTGCGCGCTGGAGTAGAAGGACTCGGCGCGGCTGTGTTCGGCGATCGCGCCCAGCGGCATCTCTTCGATGAAGGAAATATCCAGATCACGCTCGATGGCGAAACTGACCAGATCGTTGATCTCGTGATCGTTGCGGCCCTGCATCACCACGCAATTGAGTTTGGTGCGGGTGAAACCGGCGGCACGGGCGGCATCGATGCCGTCGATGACCTGCGCCAGATCGCCGGTACGGGTCAGCTCTTTGAAGCGCTGCGGATCGAGGCTGTCGAGGCTGATGTTGAGGCGCTTGACCCCGGCGTCGAACAGCGGCCTGGCCAGTCGGCCCAATTGCGAGCCGTTGGTGGTCAGGCACAGCTCGCGCAGGCCGGGCAGGGCGGCGATCTGTTCGCAGAGTTGCACGACGCCGGGGCGGATCAGCGGCTCGCCACCCGTGAGGCGGATCTTGCGCGTGCCGAGGGCGACGAAACTTTGCGCCACCTGGAACAGCTCTTCGAGGGTGAGGATCTGCTGGCGCGGCAGGAACTGCATGTCCTCGGCCATGCAATAGACGCAGCGAAAATCGCAGCGGTCGGTCACCGACAGACGCAGATAATCCACGCGGCGGTTGTGACCATCGATCAATTCACGCTGTGTCATGGGCTCGCCTCGTGGATGTGGAGCGCCGTCAGCGGGCGCAGATCGCGCAGGGTAGGCTGCGCTCGCCACGCCGTCCAATCACTCTGGCTGACCGAGTGATTGACGGCGTCGATGATGCCTTACGGTGCGCCAAACATTGCCGTCCAGTAAATGCCGGCGTTGCTTTTCGGATCGGTCGCGTAAGCGGCGCCCAGTTCCTGATATTGCGGATTCATCAGATTGGCGCAATGGCCTGGGCTGGCGAGCCAGCCGTCAACGACCTTGCCGACGGTGTCTTGCCCGGCGGCGATGTTTTCACCGACCAGTTGTCCGCTGTAACCGGACAGTTCGGCGCGGTCGCCCGGCGTGCGGCCGTCGCGGTCCTTGTGGTCGAGGTAATTGTTGTTGGCCATGTCGCGGCTGTGGTCCTGAGCGACCGTGCCCAGCGTGGCGTTCCACGCCAGCGGTGCTGCCGCCGCGAAGGACTGGCCGCCGCACTGGCGCGCCTGGCTGCGCGCGGTATTGAGTTGCGCCAGCAGCTTTTGCCCTTCGCTTTGTGCATCGCCGAGCTTCGCTGTCAGCAGCGGCCGCGCGAGAACGATGCGCCAGTCGCGGTCAACGCGGTTGACACCGATATCGACAAACTGCGGATCAAGCACCACCTGACAGAAGCTTTCCTGAATCGCCTTCATTGCTGACGCCGCATCGCGCGGGCCGTTGAGGGTAATCGCCTGCACGTTGACCATCGGGTAGTGGGCGCTGGTCATGGCCTGCTGCAGATCGACCGCGCCACTGGCCGGCAGGCGCAGCCGTGGATCGGCCGACAGCGGTGGCAACTCGTTTGACGCCTGCGTGCCGCAACGCTGGGGCTGGCTGCGATAGCTGTTGATCGACTCGATCAATTGCAGTTCATCGGCGGCCAGCGCCGAGGTGGCGAACACCACGCCCAGCGACAATGCGGCACTACGCAAAACGGACGGCATGAAGCGCATGGAAATCCCCCTTGAGCTGAATGCGCCCATGATGCGCGAAAGGCCCCCGGTGAGTGAATGTGTTTTTCTTTGCGGCGGATTTTTTCTGCGCTGGTGTGGCCGCGCATTTGCTCGCTACACTCTGCGAAGACCCCGCAAACCGGGCGTCTCACCGACGTAACATCTTGCCCCGGGCGGGCGCTGACGGAAGAATCGACATGGGATCGAAATGCTTGGCGGGCGGTTTGTTGTGGATCTTTTTGACCGGCGCGGCATGGGCCGGGGCGCAGGCGCCGATCGAGGCCAAGGCCGAACAGAAAGCCGAGGTGCTGGAGGAGAAAGCGGCGGATAAAGTCAGCGCTGCTCCGGCGCCGAAATCCGAGGCGATCACCCCGACCGAAGCTCAGGCGGTAGACCCGGCCGGTGCCGCGCCGCTGGACGATCCGCTGACCTGTCTGGCGCGCAGCATTTACTGGGAAGCCAAGGGCAAGGACACCCCGGAAATGGAAGCCGTCGCCAGTGTGGTGATGAATCGCCTCGGCCATGACGGCTTTCCCGACACGGTATGCGCGGTGGTCAAGCAAGGTTCGGAAAGCGGCAATTGCCAGTTTTCCTGGTGGTGCGATGGCAGGCCCGATCAGGTCAAGGAAGACGCCGAATACGCGCTGGCCAAGGAAATCGCCGGCAAGGCGTTGAACCGTCAGCTCAAGGACCGCACGCGCGGTGCCCTGTATTTTCATGATCGCGGCGTGCACCCGAGTTGGGCCAAGGCCTATCGCAACACGGCGCAGACCGGCAGGTTCCTCTTCTACAAACCCGCCGGCGGCGACGCGCGTTAACTGGCGTGGGTGTTGAGAATGCTCGCCACCTGTTGCGGCTGGCAGTTCAGATACGGTGACTTCTGCAACCAGCGTTGATCCGGATACCAGGAAAACATGAACTGGCCGTTCTTCAGGCGATCGATCACCTGTTTGGCGATCTGCGGCCGCACGGCGGGGCAACCCTGACTGCGGCCGATACGCCCCTGACGCTTGCTCCACAGCGGGTTCACGTAACTGGCAGCATGAATCACGATCGCGCGATCACGGGCCAGATCATTGAAACCGGGCTCCAGACCGTCCATGCGCAGCGAGTAGCCGTGAGTACCTTCGTAGCTTTCCTGAGTGCGGAACAGGCCGAGGCTGGACTGATAACTGCCTTCGCGATTGGAAAACTGCGTGGCGAAGTTTTCCCCGGAGTTGGAACCGTGGGCAACCAGATCACGCAGCACCAGCTTCTTTTTGCTCAGGTCGAAGATCCACAGGCGGCGTTCGGTGGACGGTTGCGAATAATCGATGATCGCCAGATGTCGCGAGGGTTTCGCGCCGTTGTTGACCGCGCATTGCATGGCGTTCAATGCACCTTTGAGCGCTTGGGGATTGAGTTCCGGCGCGGCGTGGGCGAGGCTGTTGTAGAGAACCGGCGATGGCTTGCCGGCGGCAAATACTGGGCTGGTCACAGCGACAAGGGTCGCGGTGCTCAACAGAAGTCGGCGCAAAAACGTCAACATTTTATAAAGTGTCCTCAACTTGCTACATAAACGGCACTTTGGCTCCTGACTCCCAGTCAATACCCGCAGGCTCGCGGTTCGAGCCTGACTGTTCAGCGCACCTGATGTAAGGTTGACCGTCATCTGGACGGCCATGGATTGGAGTAAAGCAGTTGTTCAAAAAGTACGCATGCTACTTGAGCATTTGTTTGCTCGCTGCGCCGTTTGTCGCTTGCGCCGATGAGCCGCTGCCCCCGCTCGAAACCCTGCCGACGCCTGAAACGCAATTGCCGGTCGAGCCGCGCAGCCCGTTGCAGGCAGTTTTGATCAGCCTGGCGCAGTCGTGCCCGGCCATTGCACCGCGGCTCAATGGCCCGGCGCTGAGCCAGTTGCAGGCGTTTTATGAGCAGCAGGACTGGATGCCGGTGTGGGCAAGTGAGTCCGCACGCTTGCCGGCATTGCGCGCGCAATTGCAGCTGCTGGCCGACGACGGGCTAAATCCGAATCGCTATGCGGTCGCGACGACACCGCCGCAGGATGGCGAGTTGTGTGCCGACATCGACATCAGCCGCAACTATCTGCAGGCCTTGCAGGATCTGCATTACGGCCGTCTGTTGCAGTCGCATTTCGAACCGCTGTGGCGTGTCGACGGCCCGCCGACCGATCGTCAGGCGCAATTGCTCAGCATTGCCGTGCCGGGCATGAACGATATTGCTGCGGCGTTCAACCTGGCGCGTCCGCATCTGCCGCAATATCAGAGCCTGCGTCAGCTGTATGCCGCGCAACGCTTGCAAGCCTTGCCGCAATGGCAGCCGGTCGGCAGCGGCCCGTTGCTGCGCCCGGCGATGGAAGACCCGCGCGTGCCGGAACTGGCCCGTCGTCTGTACAGCGAAGGCTATCTGCCACACGCACTGGTGCCGCCGGACAACGCCTACGATGACGTGCTGGTGGAGGCAGTGAAGCACTTTCAGGCCAGCCATTCGTTGCAGGCTGACGGCGTGGTCGGGCCGGGCACCATTGCCGAGCTGAACATCAGCCCGCTGACCCGCCGCGATCAGCTGCGCGTCAATCTCGAACGTTTCCGCTGGATGGCCCAGGACATGGAGCCCAGTGGTCTGGTGGTCAATGTCGCGGCCGCTGAGCTGACGCTGTATCAGGGCGGTCAACCGGTGTGGCAGACCCGCACCCAGGTCGGCCGCGCCGAACGACAGACACCGCTGCTCAAATCCCGCGTCACCCGCCTGACGCTGAACCCGACCTGGACGGTGCCGCCGACCATCTGGAAGGAAGACAAGCTGCCGGAAATCCGCAAGGACCAGACCTTCCTCAGCCGCCAGAATCTGCAAGTGCTCGACGCCAACGGCCAGCCTCTGGCGGCGGCGGATATCGACTGGGACAACCCCGGCAACATCCTCCTGCGCCAGGACGCCGGCCCGCGCAATCCGCTGGGGCAAATGGTCATCCGTTTCCCCAACCCGTTCTCGGTGTACCTGCACGACACGCCGAGCAAGGCGCTGTTTGAAAAAGGCCCACGGGCGTTCAGCTCCGGTTGCGTGCGCGTCGAGCACCCGCTGCAACTGCGCGATCTGCTGCTGTCCCCGGCGGAAAAAGCTCGCACCGAGACTTTGCTGGCAAGCGGTAGCACCCATGAATTTCGCCTGTCGGCGCCAGTGCCGATCCTGATGACTTACTGGACGGCGCAAGTCGACAGCAGCGGCCAGGTGCGTTATGCGCCGGATATCTACAGCCACGACAGCGCATTGCTGGCGGGGCTGGATCGGGCGCATTGAGTCCGGCACCAGCACGGCAGTCAAAGATCTGAGTTCGATGAGTGATTTCGGGTCGACGAATCCCGTACAAACACCTCGGTCAGTCCCCTCTCCCTCGGGAGAGGGCTAGGGTGAGGGGCCGATTTCAAGCCGAACCCATTACTCAAAATCTCACCGCCCCAGCTCCTCCACCAACCACGGCAAAAGCTCCTCACACGAGCCTTCAATCTTCAAATCGAGCAGATCATCCGCCCGGGTCTTGCCCAGATTGATCGCCATCAACGGCTTGCCATGCTCGGCAATCACCCGACACAAGCGAAACGCCGAATACGCCATCAGCGACGATCCCACCACCAGCAACCCCGCCGCATTCTCGGCGGCGGCCAGCGCGCGTGCCGCTGTCGTCGGCGCCACGTTCTCGCCGAAGAACACCACATCGGGTTTCATCCGCTCACCCGCGCAATGCGGGCACTGCGGTACCCGGAAGCGCGCTTCAAATGCCGGGTCGAGCAAGGTATCGCCATCCGGCGCCTGCACCGCATCAACACCACTCAGGTAGGGATTCTGTGCCTCCATCTGCTGCTGGATCGCATCGCGCTCGCTGCGTTGCCCGCAATCCAGGCACAGCACCCGATGCAGACTGCCATGCAGCTCGATCACATCCTGGCTGCCGGCCTGATCGTGCAAGGTATCGACATTCTGCGTGATCAAATCGCTGATCCGGCCGCGCTGCTGCAACGTCGCCAGCGCCTCATGCGCCGCGTTCGGTCGGGCCTGACGGACGCGCGGCCAGCCGAGCATGGCCCGCGCCCAGTAGCGCCGGCGTGATTCTGGGGCGGCGAGAAATTCCTGATACATCATCGGCTGCCGCCCGCGACGCACGCCGTCACTGTCGCGATAGTCCGGAATGCCCGACGGCGTGCTGATGCCGGCGCCGGTCAATATCAGGAATTTATCGTCGGCCATGGCCTGCAACAGCGTATCGAGATGTTCGCGGATCGGGCTATCGAGCATGCTCAGCACTCCAGAATGGGCAGTGCCCGCAGGTTAGCATGCGATCCGCTCGGGTTACTTGCGCGCCTCCAGTATCAGGTTGAACGGTGTCTGCGTGGCGCGACGGAACTGCTTGAACCCGGCCTCGACAAAAACTTTGCGCAGGCGCATTTCCCCAGCCTGCGCACCGAGCCCCAGGCCGACTTCCTGGGACAGCGAATTGGGCGTGCAGATAAACGTCGAGGCGGCGTAGAACAGGCGCCCGACCGCGTTGAGATTATCGTCCAGTTTGTCGTTGGCGAACGGTTCGACCAGCAACACCGTGCCATCGTCTTTCAGCGACTCATAAGCGTGGCGAGCGGCGCCGACCGGGTCGCCCATGTCGTGCAGGCAGTCGAAAAAGCAGATCAGATCGTAGTCGCCGCCGGGATAGTTTTTCGCCGTGCCCTCGAAGAATCTGGCGCGATTGCCCACGCCGCCTTCTTCGGCCCGTTGCGTGGCCACGGTGACTGACGGCGCGTGGAAGTCGAAGCCGACAAATTGCGATTTGGGAAACGCCTGGGCCATGATCACCGTCGAGGCGCCGTGACCGCAGCCGATGTCGGCAACCTTGGCGCCGCGTTCGAGTTTGGCCACCACACCGTCCAGGGCCGGAAGCCATTCGGCAATCAGGTGACCTTTGTACCCGGGGCGGAAGAAGCGTTCAGTGCCGCTGAACATGCAAGGATGGTGATCGCCCCAAGACAAGGCGCCATTGCCGCGCATGGCCTTGACCAGTTTGTCCTTGTCATGGAAAAACGACGCCACCACGCCGAGACCGCCGGCGACGTACACGGGGGATTCCTCCACCGCCAGCGCCAAGGCCTGCTCTTCGGGCAAACGAAACTGACCGTCAGAGTGTTCCATGTAACCGGACGCGGCATGGGCGCTGAGCCATTCGCGTACCAGGCGCGGATTGCAGGTGGTTTCCGCAGCTAGGGCTTCGGGGCTGATCGGTTGGCTGTCGGCCATTGCCCGGTACAGGCCGAGTTCTTCGCCGACGATGACATTGGCCAGCATCGCCGCGCCGCCCATGTCGTTGACCAGTTTGCCCATGAATTCGTTGAGCTTCGCCTCATTCATCACGTGTGCTCCTGAAACAGGATCACCGTCCGGCGGCGTTGAATGTCGAGGCAGGCGCCACCGGGCGGTGGTCACGGATTGGGGCAGGGCACAGCAGACGTCCTGCGGCCCCCTCGACTGGGTAATGAATGAGTCTAGCCGGTGTTTTTCTCAGCGTGGCAGCGGCAACTTCAGTTCAGCGCACAACCCGCCACCTTCACGATTGCTCAACAGCAGCGAGCCTCCCAGCGCCATCGCCAATTGCTGGGCGATCGCCAGCCCGAGACCGGTGCCGCCGGTGTCGCGGTTGCGCGAATTTTCCACGCGATAGAACGGTTCCATTACTTGCGCCAGTTCGGCCTCGGCGATGCCCGGGCCGCGATCGAGGACTTTCACCGACAGGCTGTTGCCCTGCGCTTCGACCTGCAATTGCGCGGCGCCGGCGAATTTCAGGGCGTTGTCGGTCAGGTTCACCAGGACCCGGCGCAGGGCCTGCGGGCGGGTTTCGATTACCGCCTTGCTCTTGCCGCCGAGCTGCACGTCCTTGCCCATGTCCTGATAGTCGAAGACCAGGCTGTCGAGGAACGAGTCGAGATCAGTACGCCGGCTCTCTTCGGTGGCGCCGTGAACGCTGCGGGCGTAGGCCACGCCTTCGCGCACCAGATGCTCGATTTCGCCGAGATCGCTGCTCAGTTTGTCTTTTTCGACCGAGTCGTCCATGAACTCTGCGCGCAATTTCATCCGGGTGATCGGCGTTTGCAGGTCGTGGGAAATCGCCGCGAGCAGTTGCATGCGTTCTTTCAGGTAGGCGGCGATGCGCGTTTGCATGGCGTTGAACGCCCGCGCGGCGTGGACCACTTCGGTCGGCCCTTGCTCGTCGAGTTTGATCGGATGGGCGTTGGGGTCGAGGGTTTCCACCGCATTGGCGAGGCGGGTGAGGGGGCGAATGGCGATGCGCACGGCGAGCCAGGTGCAGAGGATCAGCAATGCCAGTTGGCCCAGCAGCACCACCGGCAACCACGGTGACAGCGGCACCATCGCCGGACGGATATCGATGGTCACCGGGCTGCCGTCGCTCAGGCGCAGGTGGCCCTGGAAGTGTTGTCTCGGACCGCCGGGAACTTCGGTAAACACGATGGGATAAGTGTCGCCGATGGCCGCCGTAATCGAGGCGATCGCGACGGACTTTTCAGCCGAGGTCACCGGCATGCCCGGTTCGCCCTCGTTGAGCAGGTAGCCGTAATTGCGCCGGGCCAGTCGCGGCAGCCAGGCCTCGCGTTCGGCGGCGGGCAGGCGATCGAGGATCGCCATCGAAGTCGAGACGTCGGTTTCGAGGTTGCCGAGCATGGTGCTTTTCGCGCTCTGGTAACGCTCGTAATACTGCGCGCCGAACGACAGGCCCTGCGCCAGAATCAGTCCGATCAGGAAAATCAGCGACAGGCGCGAGGCGAGAGTGCGCGGCCATTGCAGCTTGAGTTTCATGCCGAAGCCCCAAGCAGTTCGACCGGCAGCGAGAACACATAACCTTCACTGCGCACGGTCTTGATATAAGCCGGCTCGCGAGCATCGTCCAGCAGGCGTTGACGCAGGCGACTGACCAGCAGATCAATGGAACGGTCGAACAGATCGGCCTCGCGGCCCTGGGTCAGGTTGAGCAGTTGATCGCGGCTGAGCACCCGTTGCGGGTGGTCGAGGAACACCCGCAGCAAGCGGTATTCGGCACCGCTGAGGGCAACCATGGTGCCGTCGCTGTCGAGCAGGTGCCGGGCCGAGGTGTCCAGCTGCCAACGACCGAAGGCCAGCAGGCGACCGGCTTCGGTGACCACCAGGTTCGGCGGCAACATGCGCGTGCGGCGCAACACGGCGTTGATCCGCGCCAGCAGCTCGCGGGCGGCGAAAGGTTTGCTCAGGTAATCGTCGGCGCCCATTTCCAGACCGATGATGCGGTCGGTCTCATCGTTGCGCGCGGTGAGCATCAGCACCGGCGTGGCCTTGTGTTTGCCTACACGCAATTCGCGGCACAACTGCAGGCCATCGTCGCCGGGCATCATGATGTCGAGCACGATCAGGTCGACAGTGTTGGCATCAAGAAAGCTGCGCATCTGTCGGCCATCGGCGACCACTGTCGTGCGCAGGCCGTTCTTCTTCAGGTAGTTGCCTACCAGTTCACGGATCTCGCGGTCGTCGTCGACGATGAGAATGTGATCGACATGTTCCATCGGTTCAAGCCTCTGTCAAAGGGGGAATGCCGTGCAGTCTATAGCGCCGTAGACCGCACGCCTGCCTGCCTTTGTATTGCAGTGTATCTGCCGCAGCGGCGGATACACACCGACGCAAAATCACGATTTTTTCGGGGTTTTGTATCGCTCTGTATCTACACACTGCATGGATACACAACGAGTGATTCTCGTCCTTTCCTGACACAGACGCGATACCTCGAAGGCCTCAAATAGGCTCCATCGAGGCACACACAGACCGCCTCGGCTCAAACCCACTGAAGCCTTGAGGACTACACCATGAACAATAAATCCGTATTCGCCGCCTGCCTGTTCGCCGCTCTGAACATCTGCACCCTGTCGGCCCACGCCGAAGCTGACGTCAGCCGGCAAACCTACACCTACGGCACCCATCTGGATATCCAGAAAGTGCTGTCGATGACTGAAGACACTTCCGTGACCTGCGGCATCACCGAGGCGCGCATGACCTACCTCGATTCCGCCGGCAAAACCCGCGAGCTGGATTACAGCAAATTCGCTGACGGCTGCAACAACCAGAACTGAGTCATCCCTACTTTTTCTGCAAGGAGTTTTGCCATGAACAACGTCTCGCGCTTTTTGACCGCAGCAGCCTTCGCCTTCACCGGTGCCGCCGCCCACGCCAACAGTGCCTTGGAGCAGAGCAGCTGCGCCAGCAGCACCTGCTTCCAGCTGACCACGGTCGCGAAGGAGGGCAGCGATGCACTGATCGCCGCTGATGGTTCCAGCCGTACACCGCAAGGCCAGATGGTTGCTGCTGATGGTTCCAGCCGCACGCCGCAAGGCCAACTGGTCGCGGAAAACGGTGCCAGTCGCACGCCTCAAGGGCAGCTGCTGGACGGCCAGACCGCATGAGCCACGGCGTAGATAAAGCAGGCTAGCGAGGGGCGTTTCCCTCGCTGCCCGGTTGCGTGCCCAGCCCCCCACATTCAAGGTGACCCCGTTATGTACCTCATCGCATTTCTCGGCGGTCTGCTGACCGTTCTCAGTCCGTGCATCCTGCCGGTGGTGCCGTTTCTGTTCGCTGGCGCCAACCGTACCCGCTCCTCGATCCTCCTGACTCTCGCTGGCATGGCGCTGACCTTTGCGCTGATCTCCAGCCTTGCCGTGGTCAGCAGCGAGTGGGTGATTCAGGCCAGCAACACCGGCCGCCACGTTGCCTTGTTGGTCATGGCGCTGTTCGCCTTGTCGCTGATCTCGGCCCGCGTCGGTGACTGGCTGACCAGGCCCTTCGTCGCCCTGGGCAATCGTCTCGATCAGGACACCCGTAAAAGAGCCGGACCGATGGGTTCGATCATGCTCGGCGTCGCCACCGGCCTGTTGTGGGCGCCCTGTGCCGGGCCGATCCTTGGGGTGATTCTGACCGGCGCAATGTTGCAAGGCGCCAATGCCCAGACCAGCCTGTTGCTGCTGGCTTACGGCGTCGGCAGTGCCTTGTCGCTGGGCACGTTGATCTTCGCCGGGCGCGGTCTGGTCAATCGGCTGAAACCGTCGATCCCGTTCAGCGGCTGGTTGCGTCGTGGTGCCGGGGTTGCGGTGCTTGCTACAGTTGCGGTGATTTCCACGGGCGCCGACAAGGCTCTGCTCGCCAATACCTCTTCCGAAGGCGTGGCCAGCGTCGAGAAAAACGTCCTGGAAAACGTGCCGAAAGTGGTCGACTACTTTGTCAGCAAGGTCCGCGCCGATTCGATGATGGACGAGGCGCGGGGCGCGATGCCGTCGCTGTCGGGCGCTGTGCAGTGGCTCAATTCACCGCAGCTCAGCGCCGAATCCCTGCGCGGCAAAGTGGTGCTGGTGGACTTCTGGACCTACGACTGCATCAACTGCCAGCACACCCTGCCGTACGTCAAAGACTGGGCGAAGAAATACGAGAAGGACGGCTTGGTGGTGATCGGCGTGCACACACCCGAGTATGGCTACGAGCGCATCATCAACAACGTCAAGGATCAGGTGAAAAAACTCGGTATCACCTACCCGGTGGCGATCGACAACGACTACGCAATCTGGCGCAACTTCGACAATCAGTACTGGCCGGCGCATTACCTGATCGACGCCAAGGGCCAGATGCGTTACAGCCACTTTGGCGAAGGTCGCTATGCGGAGCAGGAGCAGATGATCAAGCAGTTGCTGGAAGAGGCGAAAGCTCCGGCAGCCTGATCAAAAAAACCAATGGCTCACAGGTCGCGGACCATGAGCCATTGTTGTTTTTCCCACGCCTGGAAACCCTCCAATAGCTGCCAGCCGCGTTTACCGTAGTAGTCGTGTTTGTCTTGCGTGTGCAAGTACAACCGCGACACCCCACGCTGCTTTGCTGCCTCGCAAATCCCTTCAATCAGCTGCTCCGCCAAGCCTCGCCCGCGCGCCTCGGGGTCAACGAATACGCAGGCGAGCCATGGGCCGAGATCGGCGCGATCGGTCAAGTCGTTGCGGGCCAGTGCGGCACCACCGAGCAGGCGTTCACCGTCCATGGCAATCAGGCACGACCATTCGCCATTGCTTTGGCCCTCGGCAAATTCGCGCTGCCATTGAGCCAGGGGCTGGTCGGCGTATTCGTAGTGGAATTGTTGGTGAATCCACGCCGCGTAGCGATCGCTGTGTTGCATGTGCGCGGCGAGCCAGTCGAGGTGCAGTGACATCGGTCGAGTCCTTTGCGTGGGCGAGCCCGCATCAGAAACCAATCCCGCGACGCTGACAATGCGCAAGGTGTATCAGGTGCTTGACAGATTTGCGCCACTCATCGGCAAAGTGCCGGGTTTATGGGGCTGGCGGACGATTGACAGGGACGCCGTGCAGCCTCGGCGCGATAGTAACCAAGCACAGTCTGCGCCGCCGACTGTGCATTCTCTCTGCCACGGAGCTCGCTGTCATGAGTACCCCGCTTGATCTCACTGCCCTGAAGGAACGTCAGAAAGTCGCTTGGGCCAGTGGCGACTACGCCGTGATCGGCACCACCTTGCAAATCGTTGGGGAAAACCTCGCCGAGGCTTGCGATCTGCGCTGTGATGAACAGGTGTTGGATGTCGCTGCCGGCAACGGCAATGCAACCCTGGCAGCGGCGCGGCGCGGTTGTGTGGTGACCTCGACCGATTATGTGGCGGCACTGCTGGAGCGTGGTCAGGATCGCGCCCGGGCCGAACATCTGGAGGTGATTTTTCAGGTGGCCGATGCCGAGGCTTTGCCTTTTCCCGATGAAAGCTACGACGCCGTGTTGTCGACGTTCGGCGTGATGTTCGCGCCTGACCAGGTCACCGCCGCTGCTGAACTGGGGCGGGTCTGTCGTCGCGGCGGACGGATCGGTATGGCGAACTGGACGCCGGAGGGCTTCGTCGGCCAGATGTTCAAGACTCTCGGCCAGCATCTGCCACCGCCAGCGGTTGCACAGCCTCCATCGAACTGGGGCTCGGATGCGTGGCTGCACAAGCATTTCGATGACCGCGATTTTGTCGTGCGCGTGACCCGCAGCCATTTCAATTTCCGCTACCGCTCGGCGGCGCATTTCATTGATATCTTTCGGCACTGGTATGGGCCGGTGCACAAGGCTTTTGCAGTGTTGTCGGCGGAGGCCGGACAGGCGTTGGAGGATGATCTGACCGAGTTGCTCAATCGCTCGAATCGGGCGGGGGAGGCGTCGCTGGTGGTGCCGAGTGAGTATCTGGAGGTGGTGATTACCAAGCGCTAGTCCCCATCGGATCTCCTGATCGATGAAGATCTCTGTGGGAGCGAGCCTGCTCGCGAAAGCGGTGTGCCAGCCAACCTTGATGTTGATGGAACGACCGCATTCGCGAGCAGGCTCGCTCCCACAGGGAATGTGCTTATTTCAAATGGCCGCGATCAAACCACTCCAGCGCCGTGCGCCAGATGCAGATCCCCAGGAAATAAGCCGACATCAGCAACCACAAGCCCATCACCAGCGGGTTGATCACCGGGTGATTGAGCACCAGTGACAGGCTGCACAACAGCCAGATCGCCGTCACCGCAATATTGATTGGCATGAAACGACGCACGCGAAACGGGTGCAGGAACTTCATCCGCGTCACCGTCAGCAGCGCCAGCCCGATCACGGTGAGAAAGGTAATCCACGGCCCCGGGCCAATGATGTACAGGCACAGCGCTACCACGTTCCAGGCCGCCGGGAAGCCGACAAAATAGTTGTCCTTGCTCTTCATGTTGACGTTGCAGAAGCAGAACAGCGACGACACCAGAATCACCGACACCGTCAGCAACAGGGTGTAATCGGGCAGGGGAATGTAGCGGTAGATAAACAGTGCCGGGATGAATACATAAGTCAGGTAATCGATGACCAGATCGAGGATCGAACCGTCGAAACTCGGCAGCACCGATTGCACATTGACCTTGCGCGCCAGTGCGCCGTCCAGGCCGTCGACGATCAGCGCAACGCCCAGCCACATCAGGCAATGGATCGGCTGGTTTTCCAGCAGGGCGAGTGTGGCGAGGAAGGCGGTGACCACGCCGGTCGCGGTAAAACCATGGGCGCCCCATGCTTTCAGCCTGGCGATGTGTACGGTGGATATCACGGGGGTGTTCTCCAGAAAGTGAAGCAAGCCGGTTATCGCCCATCATCAGAAAGGGCGTCGGCAAACCGGGTCGGGTTGCAGCTATCGACCGGTTTAGCCGGGATAAGGTTCACCACCCCTGAATCTTAGCTGGCTGGCGAAAATTTTCTCGCGTGGCGATTCGATGGTGATCGGGCGTCAGCCCAACGGTGCTGGCGCTATGGCTGCGTCGGTCTATCGTTGCCTGACGCGATCGGGCCGTGGCCTCGGAGGATAACGTCATGAACACCAGCGATTTGCTTGAACAACTGCTGCGAGGCCAGGCCTCGGCGGGACAACAACGCGGAGCTTCGGCCGTTGACGGCCTGGGCGGTTTACTTGGTGGACTGTTGGGCGGCGGCAGTCAGTCCGGAGCGGGTGGCGCGGCTGCTTCGGGTGGCCTCGGCGGCCTGGGTGGTTTGCTCGGTGGCTTGCTCGGCGGCGGTGGCTTGGGAAGCGCCCTCGGTGGCGGTAGCAGAAGCCGTACCGGCGGGACCAGTTACGCGGCGCTCGCATCGCTGGGCATGATGGCTTACCAAGCGTATCAAGCCTGGCAACGCAGCCAGGCCAGCACCGCGCCGCAGGAGCTGCCACAAACCGCCGACCTGCTCGCCGGCCCGCAAATCGAAACCCACAGCCACGCGGTACTGCGCGCCCTTATCGCCGCCGCCAAGGCTGACGGCCGCATCGACGACGCAGAAAAGCATCTCATCAGCAGCGAAATCGGCAAACACACCGCCGACCCGCAGTTGCAGCAATGGTTCGACGCCGAAGTCGCCAAGCCGCTGGATGCCCGCGAAGTGGCGCAATCCGCTAACGGCGATCCGGCCGTAGCCGCCGAAATGTACCTGGCCAGCGTCATGCTGGTAGACGATCAACAGGACGCCGAACGCAGCTATCTCGATGAGCTGGCCGCCGCCTTGAACATCGATCCCGACTTGCAGGTGCATCTGGAACAGCAGGCGAAAGGGCAAGCCTGACCCGCTGTAAAAATCCCTGACACTGCCAGCCCCGGCCGTTCCATCCGTCCGAGGCTTTTTTACCTCGATTGAATTTTTCCGCCGCCGTGTCGCTCTTCTGCATAACAGAACCCGTCTGCCATCGGTGTGCTCATGAACAGGAACCTCGACGATTACAACCGCATGCGTGATTTTTCCGCGACGTCGGAACCGGCCGCAGTCAAGCGCTCGGGTCGTAAGTCGGCCAAGGATCATGCTTTGCAGTTCTGCATCCAGAAGCACGATGCTTCGCACCTGCATTACGACTTTCGCCTGGAACTCGATGGCGCGCTGAAAAGCTGGGCGGTGCCGAAGGGGCCGTCGCTGGACCCGTCGGTCAAGCGTCTGGCGATTCATGTTGAGGATCATCCGCTCGATTACGCGACGTTCGAAGGCAGCATTCCCGAGGGGCATTACGGTGCCGGTGATGTGATCGTCTGGGATCGCGGCGTGTGGATTCCGCTGGAAGATCCGCACAAGGCCTATGCCAAGGGCCGGCTCAAGTTTGAGTTGCAAGGCGAGAAGCTCGGCGGCGTGTGGAATCTGGTGCGCACGCACATGCCGGGCAAGAAAGAACAATGGTTCCTGATCAAGCATCAGGACAACGCCGCGCGCCCGCAGGATGATTTCGACGTATTGGTCGCCGAGCCCGACAGCGTGCTCAGCGAGCGCACGATTGTCGGCAAATCGGCGGCTGCTGCCGATAAAGCCAAACCGGTGAAAAAGGCCCCGGCCAAGCCGCGCAAGCAGGCGTCCGGGCAGCTTACCGGCGCGCGCAAGGGCAAGCTCCCAGCGCTGATCAAGCCGGAACTGGCGACGCTGGTCGACAGCGCGCCCGAAGGGCAGTGGAGCTACGAGATCAAGTTTGACGGCTACCGGATCATGGCGCGGATCGATCACGATGAGGTGCAGCTGTTCACCCGCAACGGCCATGACTGGACGCACAAACTGCCGCAGCAGGCCAAAGCGCTGGCGGCGCTGGGTCTGGAATCGGCCTGGCTCGATGGCGAAATGGTCGTGGCCAACGAGCAAGGCGTGCCGGATTTTCAGGCGCTGCAGAATGCCTTCGATGCCGGGCGCAGCGGCAACATTGTTTATTACCTGTTCGACGTGCCGTATCTGAATGGCGTCGACCTGCGCGACGTGCCGGTCGAAGAACGCCGCGCCGCGCTGAGCACCATCCTCGGCGCGCAGAAAGAATCGTCAACGCTGCGCTTCTCCGAAGCCTTCGAAGAAACCCCGGATGCGCTGCTCAACAGCGCCTGCCAGATGCAGATGGAAGGTCTGATCGGCAAGCGGCTCGGCTCGCCTTATGTATCGCGGCGCAGCGGTGACTGGATCAAGCTCAAATGCAAGCATCGCCAGGAATTCGTCATCGTCGGCTACACCGATCCGAAAGGCGCGCGCAGTGCCTTCGGTGCCTTGCTGCTCGGCCTGCACGACGCTGACAGTGGCGAGTTGCGCTACGCCGGCAAGGTCGGCACCGGGTTCAACGAAACCACGTTGAAAAGCATCCTCGCCCAACTTAAGCCGTTGCAGACCAAAGCCGCCGCAGTGGTCAATCCGCCCAGCGGTTTCGAGGCCAAAGGCGTGCACTGGCTCAAACCCAAACTGCTGGCGGAGGTGGCGTTCGCCGAGATGACCAAGGACGGCTCGGTGCGTCATGCCGTGTTCCATGGTTTGCGCGATGACAAACCGGCCAAGGACATTACCGAGGAGCGAGCGAAGCCTGTGAAAGCTGCCAAGTCCGAAAAAACCGAAAAGACCAAAACCGCCGACAAGCAGCCGGCAAAGAAAACCGCCGCCAGCAAAAAAGACGAAACCGCCCCTTCGCAAGCAGGTCTGGCCGGCGGCAAGGTACGCATCACTCACCCCGATCGAGTGATCGATGCGGTCAGCGGCACAACCAAGATGCAACTGGCGCAGTATTACGCCAGCGTTGCCGAACACATCCTGCCGCAACTTAAGGATCGTCCCGTGGCCTTAGTGCGTGCACCGGACGGCATCGCCGGCGAACTGTTTTTCCAGAAGAACGCCGAACGCCTGGCCATTCCCGGTATCACTGCTCTGGACAAGGACGTCACCGGCCAGCCAGTGATGATGATCAACAATCCCGAAGCGCTGGTCGGTGCGGTGCAGATGAGCACCGTCGAACTGCACACTTGGAACGCGACGAAGGTGGATCTGGACAAGCCCGATCGCTTCGTTCTCGACCTCGACCCGGATCCTGCGCTGCCATGGAAAAGCATGGTTGAAGCCACCGCGCTGACCCTGACTGTGCTCGATGAGCTGGGCCTCAAAGCCTTCCTGAAAACCAGCGGCGGCAAAGGTATTCACCTGGTGGTGCCGTTGACGCGCAAGCATGGCTGGGACGAAGTGAAGGACTTCAGCCACGCCATCGTCAGCCACATGGCCAAGTTGCTGCCGGACCGGATTTCAGCGGTGTCCGGGCCGAAAAACCGCGTCGGGCGGATCTTCATCGATTACCTGCGCAACGGCCTCGGTGCCACCACCATTTGCGCCTACGCCGCCCGGGCGCGGGAAGGCATGCCGGTGTCGGTGCCGCTGTACCGAGAGGAGGTCGCTGAAATCAAGGGTGGTAATCACTGGAACATCTACAACGTTCACGAGCGTCTGACCGAAGTCGGCGATGAACCTTGGGCGGACATGAAGAAAACCCGTCAGACCATCACCGCCGAGATGCGCAAACGCGTCGGCATGAAATCGTGATCAGGTGTCGCGCAGCAAGTCGTGGGCGTTGAGCAGTTCGAAGGCGATTTGCGGGTGGTTTTCCAGGCCCTTGCGAATCGCCGCCGGGATTGCCGCGCGAGTCTTGCGACACAAGCCTGGCAGCTCGTCGATCTGAATGGCAATGCCGCGCATGGTGCGCACTTCATTGAAGCCGGGGGCGACGTCGACACGGATGCCGAGTTGCTCGTACATACGCTGTTGCAGGCGTTTGAGGTCGGCGAGGTCTTTGAGTTGTTCCAGGCGCGCCAGAAGAATTTTTTCCTCAGCGCGAGTCAGGCGCAGGATGCGCAGATCGGCGCCGGGGGTTTCCAGCAACGGATCGCGCCCGCAGATGCAGGCGCCGGGAGGGCAGGGTGAGCGCAAGGGCACGGTCGTCGTCATGGCCTCCATCATAGAGGCCGTCGGACATGTTTGCCTATGCGCACTCAGCGGCCGTCCATCGGCCGCTGCGTCCCTCGTGACTACTGCTGCACGCCTTCGTAGTGCACCAGAATGGCGTTTGCCAGGTCTTCATCACTGGCGTTCAAGCCAGGGTTTGCCTGGCGCACCTGTTGCAGTACCGACTCAAGATAAACCCCACGAATGGCCCCGCCGCTTGCAACGAACGCAGACACGTCGTCACGGGCCGGAATCACCATTTTGTCGTCCTTGAAGGTCGAGTACAGCGACGCGGAGACACCTGCCGAGGTGGCGACGTCACCTGCGTCAACGCGGGCCAGCGCCGAACCGACCGGCAGGCAAAGCATTAAAGAAGAAATCAGGACTAACTTGCGCATGACGTGTTCCTCCACAAGCGCTAAGCAAAAAGGGAAGGGACTACATAACGTCAGAGGTGAACGGCGCGCGGGAGTTCCGTGAGCGGTGAAAAGCCGTGAGTCAGCGTTTTCACCGCTCAGTCGGTTCAGATAACCCCACAGGCCATGCGATCGCCGCCACCGCCCAGTGGCTTGGGCATGTCGGAATGGTTATCGCCGCCGGCGTGAATCATCAGGGCGTGGCCCTTGATCTCGGAAATCTTCTTAAGGCGCGGTGCCAGCACCGGATAGTTGGCGACCCCGTCAGCCGTCACATACACCGCTGGCAGATCACCCAGATGCCCGTCGGCGTAAGGGCCGAGATGCTTGCCGGTTTTCGCCGGATCGAAGTGTCCGCCAGCGGCCAGTGCCGCGCCTTTCACGCCATCCTTCGTGCCCGCTTCGCAGCTGCCGTTTTCATGGACATGAAAACCGTGGATGCCGGCCGGCAATGATTTCAGCTCGGGTGTGAACAGCAGGCCGTACGGCGTTTCGCTGACAGTGACAGAGCCGATCGCCTGCGGCGCGCCGTCGGCGCTGACCAGATTGATTGCGACTTTCTCCGTTGCTGCCTGTGCGGTGCCGATTGCCAACGTGCCGAGCAGACCAAACCACAGTGCGCGTTTCATAAGCGTTTCCTTCAGCTGCATGAGTGTTCGAAGCGATGGATTCATAGCCTGTCGTTGTTAACCAGCGATGAAGGCGTTATCCATCGGCGCTGCAAGGTGTGACCGGGTTCACGCTTGAAAAGTTTTGCCGGATTCAAGTCGCCCCTGACATCAGCCGATACGCTCTGTGTCGGCAGTTCCCTGCACATAGGCTTAACTGAAATCCGACAAGCGCAATCCAGCGTGCCCACGGGAGATTCCACGGTGTCGATCAAACTGCGTTTGGTGTTGCTGATTGCGACCAGCCTGCTGACGGCGCTGATCGTGAGCCTGGTCAGTTACGTCGGCAACCTGCGGATGGCCACGGCGGTCGGCGATAACACGGTGAGCATGAGCGCGCTGCGCAATCACATGGAAGCGGACATGATGCACGACGCCCTGCGCGCCGATGTCTATTCGGCGATGCTGGTCGGCCTGGGCAAGAGCACCGCCACCGCCACAGAAGTGCGCGATTCGCTGGCCGAGCACGCAGGGCATTTTCGTGAAGTGCTGGATGACAACCTGAAGCTGCCGATCAACCCGCAGTTGCGCACGGCGCTGGAGCAGATCAAGCCGAGCCTCGACACCTACATCAAATCCGCCGAGCAGATCGTCGGCGTGGCGCTGGACAAGCCGAATGCCGCCCAGCAGCAGCTCGGCACGTTCAATGCCGCGTTCAGCCAGCTCGAAGAGCAAATGGCGACGCTCAGCGAATTGATTGAAAGCAACACTCGGCAAACCAGCGAAGGCACCGAAGCGGCCATTAGCAATGCCAATCTGGCCCTTGGTGTGGTGCTGATCGCCAGTCTGTTGCTGCTGCTGATTCAGGGGCGCTGGGTGATCCTGAGTATCATGGGGCCGCTCAAATCCGCCAGCCGCATCGCTGAAAGCATTGCCCATGGCAATCTCAGCGAACCGATTGTCGAACCCGCCGGCAAGGACGAAGCCAGTGTGCTGATCCGCACATTGGCGACCATGCAACGTGACTTGCGCAACATGATCGACGTGGTCCGGCGCAACGCCCACGGTGTCAGCGGCATGAGCGAGCAGCTCAGTCAGGGCTGCCATCAGGTCGCCGACAGCAGCCAGCAGCAAAGCGTTGCCGCCGGGACCATGGCGGCCGCCGCCAGCCAGATGACCGCCAGCATCGAGGAAATCACCCGCCACGCCGAACGTGCCCTGAGCATGGCCAATCAGGCGGAAACTCTAGCGAAGGAGGGCGGCGGGGTGATTCATCAAGTGGTCAGCGACATGGACGACATCGCCCGCTCGGCACAGCAGTCGGCGCAGGTGATTCGCACGCTGGATCAGGAATCCGAGGCGATCTTCAACATCATTCAGGTGATCAAGAGCATCGCCGACCAGACCAACCTGCTGGCCCTCAACGCCGCGATCGAGGCGGCGCGGGCTGGTGAGCAGGGCCGTGGCTTTGCCGTGGTCGCCGATGAAGTGCGCAGTCTGGCCGCACGCACCAGCGCCTCGACCCAGGAAATTGCCGCAATGGTCGCGCGCATCCAGAGCAGCACGCGCGAGGCGGTCAACAGCATGGAGGCCGGTGTGGCGCAGGTCGACAAAGGCATGGCGGTAACAGCGGAGGTTGAGCGGGCAATTCGGGAAATCCTCGACGCCACGCTGAACACCACGCAACTGGTCAACGACATCACCCGCACGATTGGCGAACAGAGTATGGCCAGCAACGAAATCGCCCATCAGGTGGAAATGATTGCGGGGATGAGCGAGGGCAATAGCCGGGTGATCGGGCAGACGGCGACGACTACCGATGAATTATCGAATCTGGCGGGACAGTTGGCGCAGTCGGTGGATCGGTTTCGGTTGTGATAGCGGTAGGACTGGTGTCTATCACGGCCTTATCGCTGGCAAGCCAGCTCCCACAGGGTCTGATGTTGTGAATGCAACGGTGTGTACACCATCATCCACTGTGGGAGCGGGCTTGCCCGCGATGAGGCCAGCTCGGGCAACACTGAATCAGGCCTATGTGCCCTTAATCAAAACCTGAACGCCTGTCGTCCCACCAACAACCATTTCCCACCCTGTTTCTGCCAGATCTGGAAATTTTCGATCTCGGTCGGAATCACCTCAGTCCCCTTCAACGCCTGGGCGGAGAAGTGGTGGCGCACCAATGCGGTATCGCCGGACATCGTGATGGTCTGCTTCTGCATCTCCAGGGTCTTGAATGCGCTGCGGCCGGTTTCGATGTCGGCGATGAATTCCTGCTTGTCCTGAATCTTGCCGCTGGAGTGGCCGTAGGTCAGGTTCGGCGCGGTCAGAGCGTTCAACTCGGCGATGTCTTTATGCAGCATCGCCTGAGTCAGGTGATCAACTGCTTGGGCGACTTCTCTTTCCGCCGGGGCAGGGGCGGCCATGGCGCAGGCGCTGAAGGCGCAGAAGAAACCGATGAGTAGGCGGGATTTGGTCATGTTGTTTCCTTGTTGTTATTGGGTTGGGATGACTGGCTTTGTTCGTCAGTCATCATACAACTTAGCAGGTTATTTTCTGCATGAACAACGAGCCGTTGGCGCTGATTTATCAAGTTGCGATGCGTATCGCGCAAAAAACTTTGCAGGCCAATGCCTAATCGCAGTCATGTTTGGTTGCCGATGGCCGATAAGTCTCTGAGCGGAAAAAGACTTTCAAGTCGGGAACAGACGCGCGGGTTCGCCCTGACGTGATATTCTCCGCGCCAAATTTGCTTTGACTTAATTCGGTTGGCTGGCCTTTCGGGCGGGCCGACGGGATCCCTGTCGCTCAAGCAGCTGAAGCCAATAACGATAAGAAGTCAGTTCAGAAGGGACATTAACTGAGGTCGATGCCACATGTCGGCCTTGTGTGCCCACCCGTCAATATTGAAGTGTGCCGGATTGCGCGACGCCAGCCTGAGCGTCAGCAAAGCGCAACGCAGACTGATAACAACGACGGGCGGAAGGCGTTTTATCATAGGTGCAACAGATGTTTAAGAAAGTGAACACAGCCTTGCTCGGTCTGGCTTTGGCGATGGGGATGTCGTCTGCCAATGCTGCCGAAGCCAAGAAAGTTGATGTCCTGCTGATCGGCGGCGGCATCATGAGCACCACCCTGGGTGTGTGGATCAATGAGCTGGAACCGACCTGGTCGATGGAAATGGTCGAGCGCCTCGATGGCGTCGCCCTGGAAAGCTCCAACGGCTGGAACAACGCCGGTACCGGTCACTCCGCCCTCGCCGAGCTGAACTACACCCCGGAAGACGACAAGGGCAACGTGACGATCCCGAAAGCTGTCGAGATCAACGAAGCGTTTCAGGTTTCCCGTCAGTTCTGGGCGTGGCAGGTTCAGCAGGGCGTGCTGAAGAACCCTCGTTCGTTCATCAACACCACTCCGCACATGAGCTTCGTGTGGGGCGATGACAACATCAAGTTCCTGAAAAAGCGCTACGAAGCGCTGCAGGCGAGCCCGCTGTTCGCTGGCATGCAGTATTCCGAAGATCCGGCTGTGATCAAGAAGTGGGTACCGCTGATGATGGAAGGGCGTGACCCGAACCAGAAAATCGCGGCCACCTGGAGCCCGCTGGGTACGGACATGAACTTCGGCGAAATCACCCGCCAGTTCGCCGCTCACCTGCAAACCAAACCCAACTTCGATCTGAAACTGTCGAGCGAAGTTGAAGACATCACCAAGAACGCCGATGGCACCTGGCGTGTGAGCTACAAAAACCTCAAGGACGGTACCAAGACCGAAACCGACGCCAAGTTCGTGTTCATCGGCGCTGGCGGCGGTGCTCTGCACCTGCTGCAGAAGTCGGGCATTCCTGAAGCCAAGGAATACGCAGGCTTCCCGGTTGGCGGCTCGTTCCTGGTGACCGAGAACCCGACGATTGCCGAGCAGCACCTGGCCAAGGCCTACGGCAAGGCTTCGGTTGGCGCGCCACCGATGTCCGTTCCGCACCTGGACACCCGTGTCCTGGACGGCAAGCGCGTCATTCTGTTTGGCCCGTTCGCGACCTTCAGCACCAAGTTCCTCAAGGAAGGTTCGTACTTCGACCTGCTGACCAGTACCACCACCCACAACATCTGGCCAATGACCAAGGTCGGCATCAAGGAATACCCGCTGGTCGAGTACCTTGCCGGTCAGTTGATGCTGTCGGATGAAGACCGTCTGAACGCGCTGAAGGAATACTTCCCGAACGCCAAAGCCGAAGACTGGCGCCTGTGGCAAGCCGGCCAGCGCGTGCAAATCATCAAGCGTGATGAAGCCGCTGGCGGCGTGCTGAAACTGGGCACCGAGATCGTTGCTTCGCAAGACGGCTCGATCGCTGGCCTGCTGGGCGCATCGCCAGGCGCGTCGACTGCTGCACCGATCATGCTGAGCGTGCTGCAGAAAGTCTTCAAAGACAAAGTCGCAACCCCTGAGTGGCAGACCAAGCTGCACCAGATCGTGCCGAGCTACGGCACCCAGCTGAACAGCGATCCGGCCAAAGTGGCTGCTGAGTGGGCTTACACCGCGAAAATCCTCGAACTGCCGACGCCTCCAGCGATCGGTCAGGTAGCTGCTCCGGCGGCACCTGCGGCTGACAAAGCCGTAGCGCCGAAGGAAAACGCTGCACGTGACATGGCTCTGTAACCAGAACCCTGACACACAAAACCCACTGAACCGGCGACGGTCAGTGGGTTTTTTTATACGCCGGACCTGTAGGAGCTGACGAGTGCATTCGGTAGGGTCAGGCTTTCGCGTTCGCCAGGTAGGCCCCCAGGCGCCGACCCATTTCTTCGCCCAGTGCTTGCAACCCGCTCAGCGGCCGCACCATCACTTCGAATTCGACGATCATGCCGTGTTCATCGAAGCGAATCATGTCGATGCCTTTGAGTTCCTTGCTGCCGACCCTGGCGCTGAATTCGAGAATCACATTCAGGCCATCCGCCGTCGCCAATTCGCGGTGATAGGCGAAATCTTCGAAGACTTCAAACACGGTGTTGAGGATCATCGCCACCACCGGCGCGCCGGGGTAGGGCGTGTGCGCCATGGGCGAGCGGAACACAGCTTGCGGATCGAGCAGTTCAGGCAGGGCTTTGAGATTGCCGCTGCGGATCATCTCGTGCCAGCGCTCAAGGGACGCGGCGACGTTGGGCTGCAAGGCGAGGTCGGGCATGGTCACTCCGGTTTTTTATTGTTGTCGGTCGGCAATGACTGTAGATCAACCGCGCCGAAAGTGAATCCCCAAGTCTCAGCCTGAATACCGCTTCATGCCCGAAGCGGATCAGATGCGCATCTGATCCGTATTTTTCTGTTTCATCTGCCTCTGTATTCAGTACAGCCACAGGCTCAGAATGCCCCGGCAGTGCGGCCAATCACCCTCCGACCTCATTCCGAAGCGTCCGGTGCACCGCACACCCCGCATCAAGGAGCGCGACATGTACAAGATGGCAATTTTTCTCGGCGGTTTTCTGACCTTGACCATTCTGATCGGCGTGCTGGCGACGATCTCCCCAGTCTGATCCGCGCGCATTTTTTCGAACTCCGCCGTTCTCCTGCTTTCAGTTGCAGAACAGGGCCAGCATGCGCCCGTTACTGAAGTTCGAGGAGTGAAACATGCGTACGACAACCTCGCAGGGACGTTGGGTTCCCATTGGTTTGATGGTCGCCGCGCTGACTGGCTGCGCGATGAGCAACACCGAGTCACCGGTGCAGACACCGGGTCAGGCCAAGGCCTCCGATACTGAAATGCTCGAAGTCGGCGCGCAGTGGTTGCAGGACAAACCGCCGATCCGCGCGTTGAACATGTACCTTGATGGCTTTCATTTTTACAACGGTCATCCCGGCGCGCAGATGGAAGCGCACCATTACTGCTCGGCGCTCAATGAGGAAGTGTTCCAGTGCGTGATCTACGACGGCAACACGGCTGAAGCGAAGTTGATGGGCGTGGAATACATCATCAGTCAGCGTCTGTTTACGCAATTGCCGGCAAAAGAAAAAGCCTTGTGGCACAGCCATGCCCACGAAGTGACTTCCGGCCAGTTGGTCGCGCCGGGCATCCCGCAAGTGGCGGAAAAGCGACTGATGGAAAAACTCGCCAATACTTATGGCAAGACTTGGCACACTTGGCACACCGATCAGGACAAGCAACTGCCGCTGGGCGTGCCACAGTTGATGATGGGCTTTACCGCTGACGGTCAGGCCGATGCACAAATGGTCCGCCAGCGCGATCAGCGCCTGGGCATCGACAGTGCCGAGAAGAAGACCGCTCGCGCCGGGATCAAACCGGCGCCTGTCGCAACGGGGGCTGATGCGTGGCAGAAGGGTAATGTCATCCAGCTCAACGATCCGACCGGCCATCAACACGTCATGCCGCGCCCGGCTACCTCTGGCGATGAAAATGCCCGGAGCGGCAGTCAGCCTTAGCTTTGGACAGTAGCTGGAAATGGTGTTGTCTGTACCGGCGTCATCGCGAGCAGGCTCACTCCTACATTTGAAATGCGTTCCCCCTGTAGGAGTGAGCCTGCTCGCGATGGCGTCCGTCTGATCGCTACATCCTTCAGCGATTCAACACATCCACAATCCACTGCAAATATTGCTCGCGCTCGGAAATCGAGTTATGCCCCGAGTCCGGCACCACCTTCAGCGTCGCCACGCCCGCAGGAAAACGCTCGAACAGCCGCTGCGTACTGCTGCGCCCAATCACTTCGTCATCACTGGCCGCCAAGAGCAACGTCGGTGCGCGAATATGCGCCGCGTATTTGCCTGATTCGAAACGATCCTTGAGCAACCACTTCACCGGCATCCACGGGTATTGCCGTTCGGCGATTTCCTCGAGGCTGTTGAACGGCGTCACCAGGATCAGATTCTGCACCGGCCGCTGACTGGCCAGGCGCACCGCCACCCCCGAACCGAGGCTGCGTCCGATGACTGCAATCTGCGGGTGGCTGGCATAGACCTGATCGAACAGCGCCAGCGCATCTTCGGCAATCGCGGCTTCCGATGGCGAGCCGGTGCTGCCACCAAAGCCCCGGTAATGCAGGAAATACAGCGCGTAGTCGGGAAACGCCTCGGCGAATTCCGGCAGATTTCGCGAGACGTCCTCGGCATTGCCGCCGAAATAGATCAGCGCCCGCGTTCCGCTGCGCTCTCGGTCAGTCACCCAGACCTCGGCATCCGGCATCGACAGTTTCAATCGCGAATCCGCTGCAACCACGGCGGCAGGCTGGGGAAACCAGATCAGCGAGCGCTGAAACACGAACAGCGCGGCGCACAGCACCAGGTACACGGCAACGATGAAAACGACGAGTGACATCAGGGTTCGGGACATTCGGCTACTTTTAACGGGGTGAGAGGTTGGCTGTGGCAGTGTAGTTCAGCGCCTGCGCCTGACAGCCTGCGCACACACCATGCAACAGATCCGCGCAGCAGGAGGACACGCATGCGCCACACTGAGGGTTATTCCCGCCGCCGCTTGCTCACCCTGGCTGCCCAGGCTGCGGCGCTGTTCACCATTGATCGGGCGTTGGCCAGCAGCGTAGCGCCGACCGCCACTGCGCCGCACACGGCAGGAGACCAGACCATGCAGACCCGCGCCATCCCTTCCAGCTCCGAGGCACTGCCCATGGTCGGGTTGGGCACCTATCGCGGTTTCGACGTCGCGCCGGGCGATCCGGTTTACCGGCAGTTGCCCGCCGTCCTCGAAGCGCTGTTCAGAAAGGGCGGCACGCTGATCGACAGCTCGCCCATGTATGGCCGCGCCGAGCAGACCACCGGTGAACTGCTGTCGATCCACGAACCGCGCTCACCGGCGTTTCTCGCCACCAAGGTGTGGACGCGCGGGCGCAAGGAGGGCATCGCGCAGATGGAGCAGTCCTTCAGTCTGCTGCAAACCGAGCGCATCGACCTGATGCAGATTCACAACCTGCTCGACTGGCAAACCCACTTGCCGACCCTGCGCGAATGGCAGGAGCAGGGGCGGATTCGCTACATCGGCATCACCCATTACACCTCGTCGGCCTATGACGAGGTCGAGGCCGTGCTGAAAGCCGAAAGGCTGGATTTTCTGCAGATCAACTACGCCCTCGATGATCGCGCGGTCGAGAAACGCATCCTGCCGCTGTGCCGCGAGCGTGGCGTGGCAGTGATTTGTAATCGGCCGTTTGGCGGCGGTGATCTGCTCGCCCGGCTCAAAGGCAAGCCGCTGCCGGCCTGGGTCTCGGATGTACAGGTCAACAGCTGGCCGAAACTGGCACTGAAATTTCTCCTGGCGCACCCGGCGGTGACCTGTGTGATTCCGGGGACCAGCAATCCGCGCTACATGGCTGACAACGCCGGAGCCGGTTTTGGGCCGATGCTGACCGATGCGCAGCGGCATCAGTTGATTGCGTTGCTGGGCTGAGCCGGGTCAACCGCGATAGCGCAACGCCTCCAGCAACAACGCAAACGCCGGCGCTGCCTGGCGTCGGCTCGGGTAGTACAGGTGATAACCGGAAAATGCCGGGCACCAGTCTCCCAGCACCTGGACCAGGCGACCGTCCGCCAGAAACGGCGCAACGACGTTTTCCGGGATGTAGCTCAAACCGAAACCGTCCAGCGCGGCGTCGAGCAATGGGTACACGCCATTCAGGGTGACCTGGCCGGAGACGCGCACTTTGAGGCTTTCACCATCCTTTTCGAACTCCCACGAATACAGTCCGCCATTGGTTGGCAGGCGCAGGTTGTTACAGGCGTGGTCGGTCAGGTCGCGCGGGGTTTGCGGCGCAGGGCGCCGGGCGAAGTAGGCGGGTGAGCCGACCACCGCCATGCGCATGTCCGGACCGATACGGGTGGCGATCATGCCTTGGGCGACGTCTTCGCCCAGGCGCACACCGGCATCGAAGCCTTGGCCGGCGATGTCGACGAAGCCATAGTCACAGCAAACCTCGACGGACACATCCGGGTACTGCGGCAGGAAATCCTGCAACACCGGACGCAGGATCCAGTTCAGCGAATGGTCGGTGGCGCTGATGCGGATCTTTCCCGCCGGGGTTTCGCGCAGGTTGCTCAGGGCGGCCAGTTCCACTTCGATTTCGTCGAAGCGCGGGCCGATGGTTTGCAGCAAGTGTTCGCCGGCCTCGGTCGGCGACACGCTGCGCGTGGTGCGGGTCAGCAGGCGCAGGCCGAGTCGCGCCTCGAGACTGCGAATGGTGTGGCTGAGCGCCGATTGCGACACGCCGAGTTTGGCTGCGGCCTTGGTGAAACTGCGCTCACGGGCGACGGCGAGAAAGGCGAGCAGGTCGGTGGCGTTTTCCCGGAGCATTGATGATCGTCCTGCATAAGTTTTTTCGGATTCTAGTCGATTATCCAAAGAGTGCGGATCGCTACAGTGGTTGCATCATCTATTGGAGGAAATGCCATGAACCCGATTGCTGCTTCTGCACTGACGCTCTCGCTGCTGGCTGGCGAGGTGCAGGCCACCGAAAATCCCCGTGTCACGGTCACACCGAATGGCTCGCAACCGTCGGCCAAAGGCCCGGCTGACTGGTTTACCGGCACGGTGCGGGTGGATGCGCCGTTCAAAGGTACCGACGAGGCGCGGGTCAGTGGCGCGACCGTAACGTTTGAGCCTGGCGCGCGAACGGCGTGGCATACCCATCCGCTGGGGCAGACATTGATCGTCACCTCGGGGGCAGGGTTTGTGCAGGAGTGGGGGCAGCCAGTGCGGGAAATCCGGCCGGGCGATACCGTGTGGATTGCTCCGGGCGCCAAGCATTGGCACGGCGCAGCACCGACGACGGCGATGAGTCATATCGCGATTGCCGAAGTGCTGGATGGCAAGGTGGTGGACTGGATGGAGCAGGTCGGTGATGAGCAATATCCGAAGACCGAGTGAAACCGTTCCCCTCACCCCAGCCCTCTCCCGAGGGAGAGGGAGCCGATTGGGGGATGCTCGAGACGTTCGGCATTCTGCAAACGTGGTGGTGAATCCACTCGACCCCTAGCACCCCATGCAGGTGCGCTAACAGCATGCGACTCACCCCAGGCGTCTCCCGGGGGAGTGGGAGCCGACCGAGGTGTCTTGCGATGTGCATCGACCTGAACTTGCCGTTGCGATTATGGATACACAGAAAGACTTTCACGTCGCTGCACATCCTGAATATACCCGGATCGGTCCCCTCTCCCTTTGGGAGAGGGCTAGGGTGAGGGGCTTTTCGCTTCAGATCATCTCCGGCAACGAATCAAGAATCTTGTCCAGCGTAATCGGATACTCCCGCACCCTCGCGCCAGTGGCGTTGTAGATCGCATTCGCCACCGCCGCACTCACGCCGCAAATCCCCAGTTCACCCACGCCTTTGGCCTTCATCGGCGATGAAATCGGGTCGGTTTCTTCGAGGAAGATCACTTCCTGATGCGGTATGTCGGCGTGCACCGGCACCTCATACCCGGCGAGGTCATGGTTGACGAAAAAGCCCAGGCGCTTGTCCACCGCCAGTTCTTCCATCAATGCCGCGCCGACGCCCATGGTCATCGCGCCGATGACCTGACTGCGCGCCGACGTCGGGTTGAGGATCCGCCCCGCAGCGCACACCGCCAACATGCGCCGTACGCGAACTTCGCCAGTGGCAGCATCGACGGCGACTTCGACGAAATGCGCGCCGAAGGTCGATTGCTGATACTTCTCGGCCAGATCACCGAACTCGATGCTGTCCTCGCCGACCAGTGCGCCGCCTTCAGCCGCGTTGCGCAGCGGCAGGCTTTTGCCGCCGACGCGCACCTGACCATCGGCGAACTCCGCCTGATCCGCCGCCAGTCCCAGCTTCTGCGCCACCGCTTCACGCAGTTTCACACAGGCGGCATAGACGCCGGAGGTCGAGCAGTTCCCACCAAACTGACCGCCAGAACCAGCCGAAACCGGGAAGTCCGAATCACCCAGACGCACGACTACATCATCGAGACCAACGCCCATCATCTCGGCAGCGGTCTGCGCGATGATCGTGTAGCTGCCGGTGCCGATATCGGTCATGTCGGTTTCGACAACGACTTTGCCGCCACGCTCCAGGCGCACACGGGCTCCGGACTTGACCAGCAGGTTGTTGCGAAACGCCGCCGCCACGCCCATGCCGATCAGCCAACGGCCTTCACGACGGCTGCCCGGTTGCGCCTTGCGCTGATCCCAGCCGAATTTCTCCGCGCCGATCTGCAGGCATTTGACCAGTTGACGCTGGGAGAACGGCCGCTCGGTTTTCACCGGGTCGACTTGAGTGTCGTTAGCGATGCGGAACAGCACCGGGTCCATCTTCAGCTGTTCGGCCATTTCGTCCATGGCAATTTCCAGCACCATCAGCCCCGGCGCTTCACCCGGCGCGCGCATGGCGTTGCCTTCAGGCAGGTCGAGCGGGGCGAGGCGCATGCTGACGCGGCGGTTTTCTGCGGCATAGAGCAACTGGCTCGGTTGCGCGGCCAGTTCGACCTTGCCGTCAGCAAGGTTGCCTGACCAGCCTTCATGGGCGATGGCGGTCAGCTTGCCGTCCGCCGTTGCGCCCATGCGGATGCGCTGAATCGTAGCCGGGCGATGGGTAGTGTTGTTGGCCATCTGCGGGCGGGCGAGGGCGACTTTCACCGGCCGCCCCGCCATGCGCGCGCCGAGAGCGGCGAGGATTACGTCGGCGCGAATAAACAGCTTGCCGCCGAAACCACCGCCGATGTACGGCGAGATCAAGCGGACTTTTTCCTTCGGCAGGCCGAGGGTTTTCGCAATGTCACCGACACTCCAGGCGACCATCTGGTTCGACGTCCACACGGTCAGTTGATCGCCTTTCCACGCGGCCAGTGTGGCGTGCGGTTCCATCATCGCGTGGGACTGGTCTGGCGTGGTGTAGGTCTGATCGAACTGCACCGGCGCGGCGGTGAAGGCCTTGTCGAAGTCGCCGTGATTGACGTCGGGCAACTCGTCTTTCGGCTCGACGCCGAGGTCTTTGACGCTGGCCAGATCGAACTTGCCTTCGCTGGTCTCGTAATCGACCCTGACCAATTGCGCGGCGGCGCGCGCCTGTTCGAAGGTCTCGGCAACCACCAATGCAACGGCTTGCTGGTAATGCTGCACTTCGGGACCAGCGAGCAGATGCGCAGCGTTGTAATCACCCTTGTCGAGCTTGCCGGCGTTCTCGGCAGTAACGATCGCCAGCACGCCGGGCGCCGCTTTGGCCTCGCCCAGATGAATGGCTTTGATCCGGCCTTTGGCGATCGCCGAATCGACCATGAAGCCGTAGGCCTGATTGGCCGCCGCTTCATGTTGTTCGTAGGCGTAAGTGGCCTGGCCGCTGGTTTTCAGCGGGCCTTCGACGCGCTCAGTGGGCTGGCCGACGACCTTCAGGCGGTCGATGGGATTGGTGGTGGCGGGCGTGTCGAATTTCATGCGGTTTCCCTCGCTTGCGCCAACACCGAAGCCAGCGTGCGCTCGACCAGTGTCAGTTTGAATTGGTTGTCATCGGTGGGCGTCGCGCCTTCAAGCAGGCGTTCGCTGACTGCTTTGGCACCCTTGGGCAGCAACGCTTCAGCGGCTTCGACCCGCCACGGTTTCGGCGCAATGCCGCCGACGGCGACGCGGCCGGTGCCGTCCTTTTGCAGGATCAGACCGACCGAGACCAGGGCAAACGCGTAAGACGAGCGATCCCGCACCTTGTGATAAATGTGCGTGCCGCCAACCGGCGCCGGCAGGGTCACGGCGGTAATGAATTCGCCGGGCGTGAGGCTGGTTTCGATGTGCGGCGTGCTGCCCGGCAACTGATGGAAATCGGCCATGGCAATGCTGCGCGTGCTGCCGTCAGGCTTGACCGTTTCGATCTGCGCATCCAGCGCGCGCATGGCGATGGCCATGTCGCTCGGGTGGGTGGCGATGCAAGCGTCGCTGACGCCGATGATCCCCAACTGCCGGGTGACCCCGCCGATCGCCGCGCAGCCGCTGCCCGGATTGCGTTTGTTGCACGCCTGGTGGGTGTCGTAGAAGTACGGGCAGCGGGTGCGTTGCAGCAGGTTGCCGGCGGTGGTCGCCATGTTGCGCAACTGCCCGGAAGCCCCGGCGAGCAAGGCGCGGGAGAGCAGGGCGTAGTCCTTGCGCACGCGCGCGTCGGCGGCCAAATCGGTGTTGCGCACCAGCGCGCCGATGCGCAGTCCGCCTTCGGGTGTTGCTTCGATCTGGTCCAGGCCGAGGTGGTTGATATCGATCAGGTGCACCGGGGTTTCGATGTCGAGTTTCATCAGGTCAAGCAGGTTGGTGCCGCCGGCGATGAACTTGGCGCCCTCGACTTGCGCAGCCTGGGAAGCGGCTGCGGCAGGTGAGTCGGCGCGGCTGTAATTGAAGGCTCTCATGCCGGCACCTCCGCGACTTCAGTGATGGCTTCGATGATGTTCGAGTAAGCGCCACAGCGGCAGATATTGCCGCTCATTCGCTCTTGCAGTTCGGCGGCGATCAGCTTCGGCGGCTCGGTCAGGCTCGGGCTGACGTGGCTGGGAATGCCGTCGCGGATTTCTTTGAGCACAGCGACCGCCGAGCAGATCTGCCCAGGGGTGCAATAGCCGCACTGGTAACCGTCGTGCTTGATGAAGGCGGCCTGCATCGGGTGCAGCTTGTCCGGCATGCCGAGGCCTTCGATGGTGGTCACCTCACTGCCGTCGTGCATCACCGCCAGGGTCAGGCAGGAGTTGATCCGCCGACCGTCGGCGATCACCGTGCAGGCGCCGCACTGGCCGTGATCGCAGCCTTTCTTGGTGCCGGTCAGGTGCAGGTGTTCGCGCAGGGCGTCGAGCAGGGTAGTGCGGGTGTCGACTTCGAGGGTTTGCGGTTTACCGTTGACTTGCAGGGTAACTTGACTCATGGCCGGTTGCTCCAGACTGGCCGCGTAGGCCTTGAGGCTGATAAAGGGGGGCATAGCGAACGCCGTCGCGGTTACGGCGCCGAGGATCATGAAGTTGCGTCGGGAAATCGGCATGGTTCGATTCCTTGTCTCTCATCGGGCGGCAGGATTGCAAAAGGCCCAAACGGGCGCGCCGGCATGCATGCCAGTCTCGTAAAAGGAGTGACCGCAGCGGGAGGGAAAAGGTTTTGTCGGATTTGCGCTAAAGAGTTATGTGCTGAACTCATCAATTGGCCTGTGGGAGCGAGCCTGCTCGCGAAAGCGTCGGGTCAGACCCAGCCGCTGCTGGATGTGCCGACCTCTTCGCGAGCAGGCTCGCTCCCACAGTGGAGTTGTGTTTTGCAGTTATGGCCCACCCACCACCATCGAGGTAAACGGTGCGACATACGCCTGCAACGTCACCAGCCCGCCGACCAGGATCGCCAGCACGATCGAGTGGAAGAACACGTAACGCAGGATCTCGCCCTCATGCCCATACCAACGGGTCGCGGTGGAGGCGACGACGATCGACTGCGCGTCGACCATTTTGCCCATCACCCCACCGGAACTGTTCGCTGCCGCCATCAGCACCGGGCTGATACCCAGCTGTTCCGACGTTACCCGTTGCAATCCGCCAAACAGCACGTTTGACGCGGTATCGGAACCAGTCAGCGCCACCCCCAGCCAGCCGAGCAGCGTGCCGAACATCGGGTAGAAAATCCCCGTCGCCGCAAACGCCAGGCCCATGGTCGCATCCAGTCCCGAATAGCGGGTGAGGAAGCCCAGCGCGAGCATCGCCGCAATCGTGATCAGCGAAAACCGCACCACCCACAATGTGCGCAGGTACTGCTTGATCAATTGCGGGATCGAATAACCCATCAGCAAGCCGCCAACGATCGCCGCCAGCAAGATCCCGCTGCCGGTCGCGGTCAGCCAGGTGAACTTGTAAATCGCTTCCTCGGCTTTCGGCGCTGCGACAACCGGCGGTACTTTTTCTATTTGCAGATGCAGACCGGTGAAGGTCACCGCCGGGGCGAAGATCGGATTGGCCTCGCGTACCGGTTTGCCTTGCGGGTCGAGCTTGACCGACTGCGTGACCGGGTCGATCACCGGGCGCGTATCGAACATGTTCTTGAAACCCTGCGTGCCCCAGGCAAACACGAACACCGTGAGAATGATCCACGGCATCCACGCACGCATCACTGCCGGGCGCGCCTGATCGCTGAACGCGGCGCTGGCGGTGACTGTTTCTTCGTCGACCTTGGAGTTGTCGACGCGCCCGGACAGCGCCGCCGAGGTATGGATCGTCGCCGGTTTCCACACCTTGAGGAACAGCGTCAGACAGGCCATGGAAATCAGCGCAGCGATGACGTCCACCAGCATCGGCCCGTGGTAGTTGGACACGAGAAATTGCGGGATGGCGAAACTCACCCCGGCCACCAGAATCGCCGGCCACACCTCGAGCATCTTGCGCCACCCGGCAAACGCCCAGATCAACCAGAACGGCACCAGCACCGAGAAGAACGGCAACTGCCGCCCGACCATCATCGACAGCTCCATCTCATCCAGCCCGGTGACTTTGGCCAAGGTGATGATCGGTGTGCCCAGCGCACCGAAAGCAACGGGTGCAGTGTTGGCGATCAGCGCTAGGCCGGATGCGGCCAATGGCGAAAAACCCAGGCCGATCAGAATCGCACCGGTCACCGCCACCGGCGTGCCAAAGCCTGCCGCGCCTTCGAAGAACGCACCGAAACAGAAGGCGATCAGCAGCAACTGCAAACGTCGGTCATCGGTGATGCGCGCGAGGGAATCCTGCAGCACTTTGAACGAACCGTTTTCGGTGGTCAGGCGATGCAGAAAGATGATGTTGAGGACGATCCAGCCGATCGGCAGCAAGCCATTCGCCGCGCCGAACAGCGCGGCCGAGCCGGCCATGCCCGCTGGCATGTCGAAGGCGAAGATCGAGATCAGCAGGGCGGACGCGAGCGCCAGCAAGGCTGCCAGATGTGCCTTGACGTGAAAGAACGCCAGCGCCGCGAGCATCACCACCACCGGCACCGCGGCCATCAGCGTGGAGAGCACCGGGTTGCCGAACGGGTCGTAGATTTGCTGCCAGACCATGGTCCACCTCTGCTTATTGTTATTGAGGGCGCAGATCCATTGCATGGGGGTTGGTTGCAAGCAGTATAGGTGGCATTCCGCCGCCGTTCGGGCATGGCGAACGGGCCGACCAACGGTCGATAGTGGCCACTGAATCAACGTGCTTTTGCCCGGTCGTATCTGCGGCTGCGCGCACTGCGTCCCGAAGACGCGGGCAGCGTGGCGATTTCCGTCGTCAAGACCTTGGGTTTTAGGGAAGTGTTGAATGAAGCAAGCGACAACGATGCTGCTCACTGTGACCGCCGCCGTATTGCTGAGCGGCTGTATTGCGGATTTTGATGATGACCACCGGCATGGCCGGCACTACGACCGCGACCACGGCCGCTATTACGACCATGACCGGCGTTGGGACGACCGCGATGACGACCGCCGCGATGGCCGTCGTTATCACCGTGATCGCGATGATGACTGATTGAAAGCAGAGGGCGTTCCCGTTAAAGGAACTCCCTCTGTGCATCAGCCTTCAGTTGAAAAAACGAGCGTTCGCCTGGACGCGGGATCGCGCAGGCACCGGGGCCTCGTGATCGAGCAGATGGGTGGCGAGTATGTCGCTCAGAAAACGGAACTGATCGTTGAGGCCGACCACTTCATTGCTGAAATGATTGCTGGCGGCGGGCATCAGCAGATCGTCGAAATCTTCGTTGAACACCAGTGTCTGCGCCTTGCGCGGCACGACGTGCTGTTGGTAGTAGTTGCTGCCGAACACCGGGAAACTCACGGAGAGGGTGACTTGGGTGTGGATCATGATGTGAACGCCTCGTTGTGTTTCGGATGAGTCAATCGTGCCTTTCATCATGGGAGGGCGGAAGGCAATCGTGGCGATGGTGGATATCGATGGTGGTGATGGTTGAGGTTTGCGGTGCTGCTGATGGCGCCTTCGCGAGCAGGCTCGCTCCCACAGGTGCAACACATTTCAAATGTGGGAGCGAGCCTGCTCGCGAAGAGGCCGGAACCTTCAGCATCGGAATCGACTGACCTGCCTATACTCAAACCTGCACCTCCCCAAGCCAAAGGACACCACCACCGTGAACCCACGCGCGCTGGTCGTCGCCGCACTGTTTCTGCTGGCCGGCTGCGCCTCCTCGGCTCGGGCGCCGGTGAGCGCGCCGCAGGCGGTGGTGGTGTCGGCGCAAACCTGGCAGCAGATCGACCGCGAGATCCTCAGCGCATCGCAACAGGCCACCGAGCAGGTCAAGCTGTTCGCCCGTGGCTCGATGGAACATTGGCGCACTCGGGTCTATCAGCAAACTGAAGAAAATTTCATCCCTTGGTTCAGCAGCTACTGGACCCAGGAATGGCTGTCGATGAAGGTCAGTTGGTACACGATCAGCGCCGGCGGTGAGCAGGATGCTTCGGCGAAACGGCTGGCGGCGTATCTGCTTGAGCAATATCAGGAAAAAGTCCTCGCGCCGGTAGCAGTGGAGATCGATCCGGATGCGATCCTGGCGCAGGCCACGGCGTTCTACGCGCAGTTGATGGCGCAGCAGATGCCGCTCATCGCCCAGCGTCACGGTGTGCCGATGGCGCAGCTCAACGGGCGTTTGCAGAAGATCCCGGCCATCGCCCTCGGCCCGCCGCCGGCGCGGGATGCTTCGCTGTTCAAAGTCATCAGCACCGAGCCGCTGAACACCCTCCCGGCGTACGCCGCGCTGATCGATAAGATCCACACCGACGGCGGCGCCAAGGGCATCTCTTCCACCGAAGCAGCCATGGCCCCGGTGGCCAAGCGCGCCAGCCAGCGCATCGAAGCCGAAATGGCCCCGCGCGGCGCCGCCAGTGCGGTGGCGGCAGCAGCCGGGAAACTGGCCGGGGCGATGATTTCGGTCGGCGTGGCCGGCATACGCGCAATCATCCAGGCCAACGACCGCCCCGACAGTGAAGCGCTGATTCGCAGCAGCCTGGGCAACACCTTCGACAAGGCCTGGCAGAAGCTGCTGCAAAATCCGACCACGGGGGTAATGGCCGGCACGTTGCACATGGCCGGGCAGGTCGAAGGCAATTTGGGCGTGAGTGAACCAACGCCTATCGGTGTGAGCGCTGTGCCATAGCGCCTGCACCTGTGAAGTTTTGTTGGCGGCGGTCGCGCCCGGATCAGAGCGGATGCTAGTCTTGCGCAACGCTGTTGTCAGGGAGCCCACATGGGCAATCACAAGATCGAGATTCGCCGCAGTAACGTCGAGAAAATCCTGCTGGCGGCGGAAAAGGTTTTCGCCGAAAAAGGCTTCGGCAGCACCGCCATGGCGGACATCGCTGCCGAAGTGCAGTTGCCGCGTTCCAATCTGCATTACTACTTCAGCACCAAGAGCGAGCTGTACAGCGCAGTGCTGTTCGATCTGCTGGAAGTGTGGAAGCAGGACGCGCTGTGCTTCGAGATGTTCGACGACCCGCGCGTGGTGCTGAGCAGTTACATCCGCGCCAAGATGAATCATTCGCGCAGCCGGCCCTATGGCTCGAAAGTCTGGGCCAACGAGATCATCCACGGCGCGCCGACCCTGGGCGAAGCGCTGGATGCGAGCCTGTATGACTGGGCGAAGATGAAGGAGGCGAAGATTCGCCAGTGGGTCGAGGACAAGCGGATCCTGCCGGTGGAGCCGTCGGGTTTGCTGTACATGATCTGGGCGTCGACCCAGCACTACGCCGACTTTGATCATCAGGTGAATATTCTCAATGATCACCAGCCGTTGTCGGATATGCAGTTCGAGCGTGCGGTGCAGACCGTGACAGCTGTGATTTTGCGCGGGATCGGGCTGGAGCCTTGAAGAGCACCATCAAGGGCTTACCCTCACCCCAGCCCTCTCCCAGAGGGAGAGGGGGCCGACCGAGGTGTATTGAGAGGTACATCGACCTGAAAGACCGTGTCGATTATGGATTTGATCGGTCCCACGCTCCGCGTGGGAATGCTTCCAGGGACGCTCCGCGTTCCAATGGGACGCAGAGCGTCCCGGGCTGCATTCCCACGCAGGAGCGTGGGAACGATCAATTAAACCGCGACGTGATAGGGATTGCGCGGATCATGATTCCAGTCCAGAAACGGCTTGCCCGTGTCCATCGGCACCATCTCGATGCAGTCGGCCACGGGGCAGGTGATCTGGCACAGATTGCAGCCCACACATTCCTCATCGATCACTTCATATTTATGCGTACCGTCGGCCTGTTTCGAACTGCCGATCGCCTGGTGTGACGTGTCTTCGCAAGCAATGTGGCAACGCCCGCAACCGATGCACGCCTCTTGGTCGATCTTCGCGATCACCTGGTAGTTGATATCGAGGTACTTCCAATCCGTGGTGTTGCCCACGGCGCGCCCGGAAAACTCGGCGATATTGGCGTAACCCTGGCTGTCCATCCACCGCGACAAGCCGTCCTTCATCTCTTCGACAATGCGGAAACCATGCAGCATCGCCGCCGTGCACACCTGCACCGCGCCGCTGCCCAGCGCCATGAACTCCGCCGCGTCGCGCCAGCTGCCGATGCCGCCGATGCCGCAGATCGGCAAGCCCTGGGTCTGCGGATCACGGGCGATTTCCGCGACCATGTTCAGCGCAATCGGCTTGACCGCCGAACCGCAATAACCGCCGTGGGTGCTTTTGCTGCCGACGGTGGGCAGGGCGACCATGTGGTCCAGGTCGACGCTGGTGATCGAGTTGATCGTGTTGATCAGCGACACCGCATCCGCGCCTCCACGATGCGCCGCCCGGGCAGCGACGCGGATGTCGGTGATGTTCGGGGTGAGTTTGACGATCACCGGCAGCGAGCAGTACGTCTTGCACCAGCGTGTCACCTGCTCGACGTACTCCGGCACCTGGCCGACCGCCGCGCCCATGCCGCGTTCGGGCATGCCGTGGGGGCAGCCGAAGTTGAGTTCGATGCCGTCGGCGCCGGTGGCTTCGACCAGCGGCAAGATGTGTTTCCACGACTCCTCGACACACGGCACCATCAGCGACACGATCAGCGCGCGATCCGGCCAGTCCTTCTTCACCTGGGTGATTTCGCGCAGGTTGATTTCCAGCGAGCGGTCGGTGATCAGTTCAATGTTGTTGATGCCCAGCACTTCGCGATTGGCACCGTAATGCGCCGAATAACGCGAGGAAACGTTGACCGCCGCCGGATCCTCACCCAGGGTTTTCCAGACCACGCCACCCCAGCCCGCTTCGAAGGCGCGGACCACGTTGTAGGCCTTGTCGGTGGGCGGCGCGGAGGCCAGCCAGAACGGGTTGGGCGCTTTGATACCGGCGAAGACTATCGAGAGATCGGCCATTTACGCAGCCTCCACGTTGAGCATCAGTTGAGCGTTGATCGCCTCGGCGGCGCGTTTGCCGTGCTGCACTGCTTGCACGGTGAGGTCCTGATCGAGGCTGGTGCAGTCGCCGCCGGCATACACGCCGGGGACGCTGGTGCGCAGGTGTTCATCGACCTCGATGCGTTCGCCCTGACGCTTGAGTTCGCGCGCCAACGGATCGCTGAGAACGCTGTCATCGAAGCTCTGGCCGATCGCTTTGAAGATCGCATCGGCAGCCAGCTCAAAGGTTTCTCCGGTGGTTTGCAGACGCCCTTCAACCAGATCGGTGCGGGCGAAACGCATGCCGCGCACGCGGCCCTGATCATCGAGCAACACTTGCTCCGGCTGCGCCCACGTCATCAACCGCACCTGGTTGGCTTTGGCGATGTCCTGCTCATGGTGGGTTGCGCCCATGTCTGCCGCACCACGGCGATACACCAGATTGACGTCGCGCGCGCCGAGGCGGGCCATCTGTACGGCCATGTCGATCGCGGTGTTGCCGGCGCCGAGAACGATGCAGCGTTCGGCCAAGGGCAACTGCGTGAGGTCATCGGCCTGGCGCAGTTCGCGGATGTAATCGGTGGCGGCGAGCAGGCCCGGCGCGTCTTCGTGGGCCAGACCGAGTTGCCTGCTGGCATTCAGGCCGAGGCCGAGGAATACCGCGTCAAACTGCTGATGCAGATCGCTCAGGGTCAGGTTTGCACCGAGTTTCTGGCCGTGGCGGATTTCTATCCCGCCAATCTGCAGAAGGAAATCCAGCTCCTTCTGCGCGTAGTCATCGACCAGTTTGTACTTGGCGATGCCGTACTCGTTGAGCCCGCCGGCCTTTTCCCGTGCTTCGAAAATCACCACATCATGCCCGTGCATCGCGCTGCGATGGGCGCAGGACAACCCGGCCGGCCCGGCGCCGACCACGGCGATACGTTTGCCCGTGGCCGGGGCGCGCTGGAACGGGTGTTCAGCGAAATGCGCATTGTCCACGGCGTAACGTTGCAGCAGACCAATCAGCACCGGCGCGCATTCCTGCGCGTTGTTGCGCACGCAGGCTTGCTGGCAGAGGATTTCCGTCGGACAGACCCGCGCGCAACTGCCGCCGAGGATGTTTGCCGACAGGATTTTCTGCGCCGCGCCTTGGACGTTGTCTTGATGGATGTTGCGGATGAACGACGGGATATCGATTTCGCTGGGGCACGCATTGACGCAAGGCGCGTCGTAGCAATACAGGCAGCGCGAGGCTTCCAGATGCGCCTGACGGGCATTGAGCGGCGGCGCCAGATCAGTGAAATGACCGGCGAGGGCGGCCGCGCTTTCGTGCGGGTGGGGGAGGTGGTTCAGGGTCTCGATCACGGTTCATGGCCTCATGGCTAATTGAGGTGCTGCCTCTGGTGGGCAGTGGTTTTATGGCGTCAGGGAGGGCCTCTTCGCGAGCAGGCTCGCTCCCACATTTGCTATGCGCTCACCTGTGGGAGCGAGCCTGCTCGCGAAGGCCGAAGGCCTGGCTGTCAGCGTTTAACGGCAGTCGGCTTGTGCAACTCCGCCCGCTTGCTCAACAAATCAAACACCGCCGGGTAGGCCGGCCGTTCGATGTAGCGTCCGGCGCCGCGTTCGGCGCGCAGGTCGCCGTCGGCCCAGACCACGCGGCCCTGGCTGACGGTGTGGCTCGGCACACCGCGCACGGTCTTGCCTTCGAAGATGTTGAAGTCCACCTGCTGATGGTGGGTCTTGGCGGAAATGGTCCGTGTGCCTTGCGGATCCCACAGCACCAGATCGGCATCGGCGCCAATGCGGATCGCACCTTTGCGCGGATAAAGATTGAAAATCTTCGCAGTGTTGGTGGAGGTCAGCGCGACGAAATCCTGCATCGACAATCGCCCGGAGTTGACGCCTTCATCCCACAACACTGCCATGCGGTCTTCGATACCGGCGGTGCCGTTGGGAATCTTGCTGAAGTCGTCGCGCCCGGCAGCTTTCTGCTCGGCGCAGAAACAGCAGTGGTCGGTGGCGGTGGTGTGCAGATTGCCGTTCTGCAGCCCGTGCCACAGCGCCTCCTGATGGCCGCGCGGACGAAACGGCGGGCTCATCACGTAGCCGGCAGCGGTCTGCCAGTCCGGGTGTTGATAGACGCTGTCGTCGAGCAGCAAGTGCCCGGCCAGCACCTCGCCGTAAACCGGCTGGCCCTTGCTGCGTGCGTAGGTGATTTCGTCGAGGGCTTCCTTGGTGGAAACGTGCACCAGATACAACGGCGTGCCGATGGTTTCGGCGATACGGATCGCCCGGCTCGCGGCTTCACCTTCGACCTGCGAAGGTCGCGACAGCGGATGCGCTTCCGGCCCGGTAATGCCCTGAGCCATCAACTTGCGTTGCAGGTGATAGACAAGCTCGCCATTTTCCGCGTGCACGGTCGGCACCGCACCAAGTTCCAGACAGCGCTCGAAACTCGCCACCAAGGTATCGTCGGCGGCCATGATCGCGTTCTTGTAGGCCATGAAGTGCTTGAAGCTGTTGATGCCGTGGTGGCTGACCAGCTCGGCCATTTCCTCGCGCACCTGCTCGCTCCACCAAGTGATCGCGACGTGGAAGCCATAGTCCGACGCAGACTTTTGCGCCCAGCCGCGCCACTGATGAAACGCTTCCATCAGCGATTGCTGCGGATTGGGAATGACGAAGTCAATGATCGAGGTAGTGCCGCCGGCCAGACCGGCAGCGGTGCCGCTGTAGAAATCTTCGCTGGCAACGGTGCCCATGAACGGCAGTTGCATATGCGTATGCGGATCGATGCCGCCGGGCATCAGGTATTGGCCACTGCCGTCGAGCACTTCGGCGCCGGCGGGAATGTCGAGGTTTTCACCAATGGCTTTGATCACGCCGTCAGCGCAATAGACGTCGGCGCGGTAACTTTCATCATGGGTAACAACGGTGGCGCCACGGATCAACAGAGACATTCCGGATTCCTCGCAGGCATGACCGACTTGTGCCGGTTCTAAATGTTTTATTGAAGTACAGCGGCGCAGTTCGTATTCCTGTCATCGCTGTCAGGAATAGAAACTAGTCGCGATTTCAAGAATGATCAAGAATATTTTTTATAAGCTTATAGCTGTTTCAAGCTATTGATAAATAAAGATAAAAACGAGAAATCACCAAAATGGGTAGGGCGCTCACCATTTTGACGCACTTGACAGGATGGAAATATGAGCAAGATTTCCTATGTGAAATCAGCCGCTTGAAGTTGTGCTGCGGTTGCGGGTTCACCGACAAAAATAAATGCAGTGCACCAGTTTGAGTCCTGACACTTCGGACAACTTGCCCGACGTTTAGCCTGAGCGTTCAGACAAGTTTTCCCGGACTCAGCGAATATTCAATTAAAACTGATGAATATCAGAAAGTTGCAAAGCGTGCAGTGCACCGCCCAAGCGTTCAGCGCCAGACCCGGCACGTTTATTGATGCCGCCGCTGACACCATGGCCGGTGCGTGAAAGTTGTCAGTTCCTCCGGCCATCGTCCGGCTGGCGCCGTATGCGCTCGCCGCCTGATGAGCAAAAAATAATCAGAAGAACAGTGGAGCGGCCATGCAACAGACCAGATCACAAGTGACCGAGCGCGACGGCTTGTTCGAGCTCGAAGCCGGCAACGACGTCCTCGACAGCCCCCGTTACAACCACGACATGGCACCGACCAAGGTGCGCGAACGCACCTGGAACAAATGGCACATCACCGCGCTGTGGGTCGGGATGTCGATTTGCGTGCCGACCTACACCCTCGGCGGCGTGCTCACCGCGTATTTCGGCTTGAGCGTCGGCGAAGCGCTGCTGGCGATTCTGTTTGCCAACGTCATTGTGTTGATTCCACTGACCCTCAACGCCTTCCCGGGCACCAAGTACGGCATTCCGTTTCCGGTGCTGCTGCGCTCGTCGTTCGGCATTCTCGGCTCCAACGTGCCGTGCCTGATCCGCGCGCTGGTGGCGTGTGGCTGGTTCGGTATCCAGACCATGTTCGGCGGACTGGCGATTCACCTGTTTCTCGGATCGGTGTTCGAGGGCTGGAAATCCCTCGGCGGCACCGGCGAGGTGATCGGTTTCATGGTGTTCTGGGCGCTGAATCTGTGGGTGGTGATTCGCGGCGCCGAGTCGATCAAATGGCTGGAGACCCTGTCCGCGCCGCTGCTGGTTGCAGTGGGCATCGGCCTGCTGGTGTGGGCGATGCCCAATGTGTCGATGACTGAGTTGCTGGCGATCCCGCCCAAGCGTCCGGAAGGCGCCAGCGTGGTCAGTTATTTCGCGGCAGGGCTGACGGCAATGGTCGGGTTCTGGGCCACGCTGTCGCTGAACATTCCCGACTTCAGTCGCTACGCCAAGAGCCAGAAGGATCAGATCCTCGGGCAGATTTTCGGCCTGCCGCTGACCATGTTCCTGTTCGCCGCGCTAGGGGTGGTGATGACCGCCGCATCGGTGAAACTGGTCGGCGTCACCGTGTCCGATCCGGTCACGCTGATCGGGCATATCCAGAGCCCGGTGTGGGTCGCTGTGGCCATGGCGCTGATCATCGTTGCCACACTGTCGACCAACACCGCCGCCAATATCGTCTCGCCGACCAATGACTTTCAGAACATCGCGCCGAAGGTGATCAACCGCACCAAAGCGGTGTTGCTCACCGGTCTGGTCGGGCTGGTGCTGATGGGCCATGAACTGCTGAAAAAGCTTGGCCTGATCGTTTCCGACATCAGCCTGGAAACCGTGTACTCAAACTGGCTGCTGGGCTACTCGAGCCTGCTCGGGCCGATCGCCGGGATCATGGTGGTGGATTATTTCCTGATCAAGAAACAGCGACTGGACCTCGCCGGGCTGTACCGCGATGACGTGTATCCGGCGTGGAACTGGGCCGGTTTTCTCGCCTTTGGCGTGCCGGTGGCGCTGACTCTGCTGTCGCTGGGCAGCGACGCGTTCAGCTGGTTCTACAGCTATGGCTGGTTCACCGGCTCGGCGTTGGGCGGAATTATTTATTACGGGTTGTGCGTGATGCGGGCGCAGCCTTCTGCCGTGAAAACAGCGGTGTGAGCAAGGGCCTTTTCGCGAGCAGGCTCGCTCCCACATTGGAAATGCATTCTCACTGTGGGAGCGAGCCTGCTCGCGAAGGCGATGCTCCATACACCGCCGAAACTGATCGTTCCCACGCTCTGCGTGGGAACGCAGCCCGGGACGCTCCGCGTCCCAACAGCGGACGCAGAGCGTCCATGGATGAATGCCCACGCAGAGCATGGGCACTATCGGCATCAGCATTGAGGAGATCCCCATGAACGCAGCCGTCGACGTTCTGCAATCCACCCATCAGCACATCAACCGTGATCGCCTCTGGGCCTCGCTCATGGAACTGGCGAAACTCGGCGCCACGGTCAAGGGCGGCGTCTGTCGCCTGGCCCTGACCGACCTCGACCGCCAGGCGCGCGACCTGTTCGTGCAGTGGTGCAAGGACGCCGGTTGCAACGTCACGGTCGATGCCGTCGGCAACATTTTCGCCCGGCGTGCCGGGCGCAACCCGAACCTGCCGCCGGTCATGACCGGCAGCCACATCGACACCCAGCCCACCGGCGGCAAGTTCGACGGCTGCTTCGGCGTGCTCGCCGGCGTCGAAGTGCTGCGCACCCTCAACGACCTCGGCGTGGAAACCGAAGCGCCGCTGGAAGTGGTGGTCTGGACCAACGAAGAGGGCTCACGCTTTGCCCCGTGCATGATGGGCTCAGGGGTCTTCGCCGAGAAATTCACCCTCGAAGAAACCCTCGCCAAGGTCGATGCCGACGGCGTCACCGTCGGCGAAGCACTGAATGCGATCGGCTACGCCGGCCCGCGCAAGGTTAGCGGGCACGCGGTTGGCGCGTATTTCGAAGCGCACATCGAGCAAGGCCCGATCCTTGAAGATGAAGAGAAAACCATCGGCGTGGTACTCGGCGCGCTCGGGCAGAAGTGGTTCGACCTGAAATTGCGCGGCGTCGAAGCCCACGCCGGCCCGACGCCGATGCACCTGCGCAAGGACGCCTTGGTCGGTGCCTCGGTGATCGTCGGCGCCGTCAACCGCGCCGCCCTCGGCCATCAGCCCCACGCCTGTGGCACGGTCGGCTGCCTGCAAGCCTATCCCGGCTCGCGCAACGTGATTCCCGGCGAAGTGCGCATGACTCTGGATTTTCGCCACCTGGAGCCGGCGCGGCTGGATTCGATGATTGCCGAAGTGAAACAAGTGATCGAGGCGACCTGCGAAGCGCACGGCCTTACTTACGAATTGACCCCGACCGCCGACTTCCCGCCGCTGTACTTCGAAAAAGGCTGCGTGGAAGCGGTGCGCGGCGCAGCGAAAGGGCTGGGTCTGTCGCACATGGATATCGTCAGTGGCGCCGGGCATGACGCGATTTTCCTCGCCGAGCTCGGCCCGGCGGGAATGATTTTTGTGCCATGCGAGGGCGGGATCAGTCACAACGAAATCGAGAATGCCGCACCGGATGATCTCGCGGCGGGGTGTGCGGTGTTGCTAAGGGCAATGCTCGCGGCGTCGGCGATGGTGGCGGCCAGCGAGCGTGCCGCCTAAGGTAAACACACCCAGTAAACCTGTGGGAGCGAGCGTGCTCGCGAATGCGCCGGGTCAGTCACCGAATGGTCTGTCTGACCCAGCGCATTCGCGAGCAGGCTCGCTCCCACAGGGGTTTTTTGGCGATTTTGGGGTTGTGGCACGATCCCGAGCCGCCGCGGTCGTACTCTTCACCTAGCCGCATCACAGTGTGGAGATCCAATGAGCCAGGAAGTCCTGACCACCGAAACCAACCGTCGCCAGTTGCAGCAGATCATTGCCGGGCTGTCGGACGGGGTGATTCTGCTGGAACTCGACAAAAGCATTCTCTGGGCCAACGAAGCGGCGCTGACCATGCACGGTGTCAGCACCATCGGTGATCTGGGCAGTAACGCCGACGAGTACGCCAGACGCTTCACGCTGCGCTATCGCAATAATCATGTCTTGCCGCCGGACAACTACCCGATCAGCCGCGTCGCCCGCTGCGAGGCGTTCAATGATGTGCTGATCGAAGTTTCGTCCGTGGACGACCCGGAGCGGGTCTGGGTGCACAGCGTGCGCAGCATGGTCCTGACCGACCGCGTCGGCCAGCCCGAGTCGCTGGTGCTGATCATGAGCGACGTCACCGATTGGGCCAACGCTGAGCTGCGTTTCGAAAAAACCTTCAATGCCAACCCTGCACCGGCAGTGATCTGTCGTCTCAGCGATTTGCGCTACATCAAGGTCAACCCGGGCTTTCTAGAAATGACCGGCTATACCCGCGATCAGGTGATCGGCACTTCGGCTTACGAAATCGATATCTTCGAGCAGGCGGATCAGCGCGATCTGGCTGTCCAGCGCTTGCGCGATGTCGCGACCATTCCGCAGATGCAGGCAGAACTGCGCCTCCCGGACGGTGGCAGTAAACAGGTGATCGTTGCCGGTCAGCCGCTGCTGCTCAATGACGAGAATTGCATGCTGTTCTCCTTCGTCGACATGGAGCCTCGGCGCCGGGTCGAAGTGGCCTTGCGTCAGAGCGAGGAGCGCTTTGCCAAGGCTTTTCGTCTGACTCCGGTACCAATTTTGATCTGCACCGCTGACAAGCAGGAGGTCATCGACGTCAATCAGGCGTTCCTCGATACCCTGGCCTATGACAGCGATGACGTACTCGGCAAAACCGTGACGCAGCTGAGCTTCATCCACGATGACAGCGCGCGCACGCGCCTGCTGTCGGCGCTGGCGAAGAACGGTCGGGTCGATCGGGTCGACGTGCCCGTGCGCAAGAAGGACGAGGAGTTGCTGGAGTGTGCGGTCTCGGCTGACACGGTCAATATCCATGATACGTCCTGCTATCTGCTGGTGTTGATGGACATGACCGAGCGCAAGCGCACTGAGCTTGAGCTGGTCGCGGCGATTGAAGAGGTGATGAAGGATGCGTCGTGGTTCAGCCGAACGCTGATCGAGAAGCTGGCCAACGTGAAGAAGATCAACTCGCCGCAGCTGCCCAGTGCCTCATTCACTGACCTGACGGCCCGTGAGCGCGATGTCCTGGGCTTGATCTGTGAAGGTCTGGCAGACAAGGAGATCGCTGCGCGGTTGAAGCTGGCGCCCAATACCGTGCGCAATCATGTGGCCACCGTGTACTCGAAAATTGATGTGCATAGCCGCAGCGAGGCGATCGTCTGGGCTCGCGAGCGCGGTTTGTTTTCGGGAGAGTGGGGCACCAAGGGCCAGCGCTGAGGGGTGCAAATGCACTAATTACAAGGGTGCAAATTCATGTATTGGCCAAGGCGTTGTGTTCTTAGGCTGGTGGGGTGCGGTGTGGGCCATTTCGGGCCTGCGATCGTGCCCCTTTTGAAACAGTCATAGGAACAACGTCAATGATGAATCTTGCGCAGTTGCGCGCTCGGCTCGAGCACAGTTTTGCGCCGCTGGCTTGTGAGTGTTCGGTGGATGGTGATCATTCGCTGACGGTCAAGTTGTATCACCGGGATTCAGGGCAGGTAGATCTGGTGATCAGTGGGCTGGATTTGGCTGCGCTGCGTACGCCCGGGGCGGTTGAGGCGTTGGTGGATGAGTTGAGGTATGAGCTTGAGAGCAATTCCTTGCGTTCTTCGCGGGATCCGGATTTGGCTTAAGCGCGCTTTGGTCTTGGCGGCCTTTGGGCCGGCCATGCTCTGGGGATTTTGGGTGTATATCCGTTTTTTTGGGTGTTGCGGCTGGCGGTTTCGCCCTTACGGCGAGTCCCTTTTGGCAAACGCCCCAAAAGGAACCAAAAGGTCTTCGCCCTGACGTTCGGCCCGCTCGCTTAGGCTCGGGGTTCCTTCGCTGCGGGATCGATCCTGGCGCAGCGGCTCCGGTTTGCTTCGCTGCACCTACACTCGCTGTGTACGACTGCGTCGTACGGTCGCTGCGCTCCCACGCCCGGATCAATCCCTCCACTCAGCCTGCCGACGGGCTCCAAGATCAAAAGCGGTACTCGAGCTAACGCTCATCGTGTGTAGGAGCTGCCGAAGGCTGCGATCTTTTGATTTTGATTTTCTGTGGGAGCGAGCCTGCTCGCGAAGGCGGCCTGACAGCCGACCTGGTTGTTACTGAACTCACTCGATCAAACCTGTGGGAGTGAGCCTGCTCGCGATGAGGCCCTCGCCGACAACCATCATCCCAATCCAGCCCTCTGCCGGACAATCCCCGCAAAACCGACAGCCAATCCCACCCAATCACCCCAATCCACTGGCGCTAACAAGGCGCTCAGCTATAAAGAATGAGTGGTCAGGTCTTCCGTGGCCGGTTGGGTTGCGGGAGTTTGTCTCTCTTTACCGCGGGTCGTCCTATGAATAATCCTGGGAAACGCGTATTGCCGTTGGTTTTTCTTGCAGTTTTGTTGGCCGGTTGTGCCAGTCCTCCACCCCCTGCGCCTGTCGCGCCGCCGCCACCGCCGGAACGTCGGTGTGAGGTGCTGGAAAATACTGAGGTTGCCGGGGATGTGTATGTGGATGGGCAGGTGACGCGTCACATCACCACTACGCGTTGCATAACCCAATAAGCCGGGCAATCCCGCGGATGCAGGAGTTCTGGATTTCGGCACCGCCCCTGTGGGAGCGAGCCTGCTCGCTCCCACACGGGTTAGCAATTTGCCTTGGATATCAGGACAGGAATCCGCCATCCACATTCAGCGCCACGCCAGTGGTGTAGCTCGACGCATCGCTGGCCAGGTACAGCACCGTGCCGGCCATTTCGCTTGGATCGGCTACGCGTTTGAGCGGGATCTGGGTCAGTGCCTGTTTCAGAATCGCGTCGTTCTTGACCAGCGCCGAGGCGAATTTGGTGTCGGTCAGGCCGGGGAGCAGGGCGTTGCAGCGGATGCCGAATTGCGCGCATTCCTTGGCGAAGACTTTGGTCATGTTGATGACCGCCGCTTTGGTTACCGAATAGATGCCTTGGAAGATTCCCGGCGAGATGCCGTTGATCGACGCGACGTTGATGATGCTGCCGCCACCGTTTTCGCGCATGAGCTTGCCGGCTTCGACCGACATGAAGAAGTAGCCGCGAATGTTCACATCGACAGTCTTCTGGAACGCCCCCAGATCGGTGTCGAGCACGTTGCAGAATTGCGGGTTGGTCGCGGCGTTGTTGACCAGGATGTCGAGGCGGCCGAATTGTTCCTTGATCCCGGCGAAGACCTGGCTGATCTGCTCCATCTCACCGATGTGGCAGGCCACGGCTGTCGCCTTGCCGCCGGCGGCGATGATGGCGTCGGCGACGTGTTGGCAGCCTTCGAGCTTGCGGCTCGAGACGATCACGTGGGCGCCTTGCTGGGCCAGCAGTTTGGCGATGGCTTCACCGATGCCACGGCTGGCGCCGGAGACGAAAGCGATTTTGCCGTCGAGGTCGAACAACTGAGTCTTGGACATGGGTTTCCCTTGTTGAAAGTCTTGTTATTGGCCCGGATCAGAGGCTGGATTTCTGAATGACCTGCAGGCTCATCTGCTCCAGCAGTTTGTTCATGTGAATGAACTGCGCGAAGCGTTTGTCCTGTGTCTGGCCATGGTAGAAGCGGTAGTAGATCTGCTGCACGATGCCGGCCAGGCGGAACAGGCCGTAGGTGTAGTAGAAATCGAAATTGTCGATGCGGATGCCCGAGCGCTCGGCGTAGTAGTCGACGAATTCGCGGCGGGTCAGCATGCCCGGCGCGTGGCTTGGCTGGCGGCGCATCAGTTGCACCGGTGCCGGGTCGCCGGCTTCGATCCAGTAGGCGAGGGTGTTGCCCAGATCCATCAGCGGGTCGCCGAGGGTGGTCAGTTCCCAGTCGAGCACGCCGATAATTTGCATCGGATTGGCCGGGTCGAGAATGACGTTGTCGAAGCGGTAGTCGTTGTGGACGATGCTCGACGTCGGGTGGTCGGCCGGCATCTTGTCGTTGAGCCAGGCTTTGACCGCTTCCCAGTGCGGCGCGTCCGGGGTCAGGGCTTTTTCGTAACGCTCGCTCCAGCCCTTGATCTGCCGGGCGACGTAGCCTTCAGGCTTGCCCAGATCGCCGAGGCCGCAGGCGTTGTAATCGACCCGATGCAGTTCGACGAATCGGTCGATGAAGCTTTTGCACAGCGCTTCGGTTTTCGCCGAATCGAGGCCCAACTCCGGCGGCAACTCAGCGCGCAGGATGATGCCCTTGACCCGTTCCATCACATAGAACTCGGCGCCGATAACGGCTTCGTCGGTGCAATGCACGTAGGCCTTCGGGCAATACGGAAAGCCCTCGCGCAGTTGGTTGAGAATGCGGAACTCACGGCCCATGTCGTGGGCGGATTTGGCTTTGTGGCCAAACGGCGGACGGCGCAGAACGAATTCTTGCTCGGGGTATTCCAGCAGGTAGGTCAGGTTCGACGCGCCGCCAGGAAACTGGCTGATCTGCGGCGTGCCGGTCAGGCCGGGAATGTGCGCCTTGAGGTACGGATCGATCAGGCTGGCATCGAGTTCTTCGCCCGCGCGGATCCGGGTGGACTGGTCAGTAAGCGCCATGCTTATCCCTTCTGCTTATTTTGGAGGCCAGACATCATTGGCTAATCTAATGGCGCGCTCGGGTGCTCACAAGCGCGGGTCGGTCTTATAGGTTAGCGTGTTGCTGGATAATCAACTTTGAGAATGGGGCAAAGATCGGCGCGGTTCGACGATGCCACGCGCGTTAATGCACGCGCTGGTTGTTCAACTTGGGCGGCAAGGCGACGGGAGTCAGCACCGGTTGCCCGGAGAAAAACGCCATCAGGTTTTTCCCCACCAGTTCAACGGTGCCTTGGGTGGCTTCAGGGGACAACCCGGCGACGTGTGGGGTTAGCACAACGTTGCTGAGGTGTTTCAGGGCATCAGGCACTTCCGGTTCGTGATCGAACACGTCCAGTGCAGCGCCGGCGATACGACGTTGCTCAAGTGCGGTGATCAGGTCTGCCGTTGCGATAACGCTGGCGCGGGCGATGTTGACGATAAAACCCTTGGGGCCGAGCGCATCGAGCACTGCTCGCGTCACCAGATGTTGCGTACCAATGCCGCCGGGCGTGGCAACGACCAGGAAGTCCGAGGCTCGCGCAAGATCGGTGGGTGTCGAGCAGAACGCATAAGCGACTTCGCTGCGCACCTGGCGGTTGTGGTAGCTGATCTGCATGTCGAAACCCAGCTCCGCACGTTTGGCAATTGCCATGCCCACGGCGCCCAGCCCGAGGATGCCCAGACGCTTGCCGGCCAGCGACGGGCGCATGATTTTCGGCCATTCACCGCGGCGCACGGCTGCATCGCAGCGCGGGATGTCGCGGACCAATGCCAGCAGCAACGCCATCGCATGATCGGCCACTGACGAGGCGTTGACTCCGGCGCCATTGGTGACGGTGATCCCACGGTCACTGGCCGCTTGCAGATCGACCTGTTCGTAACCGGCGCCGATCACCGTGATGATTTTCAGGGCGGGCAGGGCGCTGATCTCTTGCGCAGTCAGGCCCAGTGGGCCGCGAGTGAGCACGGCATCAATGCGGCTGCCATGGGTGGCGATGGCTTGCGCACGTTCGGCTGGCGTTGGTGCGAGGATCAGGTGGAATCCCTGATGCTCAAGAATCGGCAGATAGTCATTGATCGTTTCAACCAGTACCAGAACGGTTGCGGGCATTGCGCGGCTCCTGTGATTGGCGGCGGGTGGGTCGCGAAAGTCGACTCAGAGTGCTGAATCCGCAGCGGCTTGGCAATCGTTGCATTCGCGCAGTGGTGCTTTGATTCTGGACGGGTTCGTGGAACAAGCAAGCACGCAGGCATGGACGCTGCGAATCAGCTGACGTATTGCGCAATGCCGTTGCCAAACGACCAGTTCTCTTTCTTTACCTCCAGCAGATTGATGAACACATCCTCCAGGCGAATACCCAGTTGCGCATGCAGGCTCTCGGCAATGGTTTTGAACAGCAATTGTTTCTTTTCCACGCTGCGCCCTTCGCTGATGGTGATCTGGATGAACACCACGTCGTCGCTGCGCTGGATGCCGAGGTATTGCGGGTTGTACACGAAGTGCTGGCCGTCGTGCTCGTTGAGAATCTGGAAGTTGTCGTGCTCGGGCACATCGATACAGGTGCGCAGGGCGGCGTAGATCTGTTCGCCGATGCGCCTGGCGAAAGTGGGGTCTGGGTTTTGCTGGATGTCGACGCGGACCAGTGGCATGGGAGGCTCCTTGGGTTATGGCTTCTCACACGCTAGATCAAGGGCAGGGTTCTGGCAGGTAATTGGTCTGGAATATTGCGGACCACTCGTATGAGGAGGCTTACGTGAATCGCGGATTTTGCCTACGGGGATGGCAGATGCGTCTGCTGGTCAGCGTGAATGGAACAGTTTGATGATAAGGGCATGACGATAGCCGTCGATGTGCATGCAAATGCTGACACCGATCCGCCAGCAGCCAAGGAGGGCAAATGTTCCATAACGATCGCGAAAATCTGGAGCTAGACAGGCTGGAAAACGAATCAAGGAAACTCGTGGGTGAATGGAAAAAGCTTCAGGCTGAAGAGAAAAAGTTATCAAGGGAGACGAAGCTCTATCCAATTGCAGTGTTTGGTGGAGTCTTGACTGCAATCACCGCAGTGGCAGGGTTTTTCTTCAAGTTGTGAGTCTTCATGCTTCACGACCGTCAGGCGCATTATTCAAAGGTTAATCAGTATGAGCACATATGACCGTAAGGCACGACTGGAGCAAATTGAGCGAGAGTTCGCAGAATATGACGAAGCGGTGCGCAATAGAGACAAGCGCGAAAATGGCAAGCTCTGGTTGCTTTTCGGCTTCGGGCTGTACTGCGTTTTATTGGGTTTCATGCTCGGCATATCGCTCTAGGCGCATTCGATGACGCATGGGTGGGTGCAAAACGTATCCGTTTGCGGCATCCGACGTATCCATAAACGACCTTGTTTTTTCTATAAACGACCATCCTTGGATCTGCTCCGCACAACCATTCCTCAGCTAAGTCTTTGCTTGCATTGATTTATCACGGAGAATCGCGCCCCTGTTTCGGCCGGAGCATGTCTGTCGGTTTTTTCCGACGCGTCCTGACCGAGTGGCAAGTGACCGGAATGCGGAGATCCGACCGGATGAATGATCAGGCCAATAGCCTCGAAAAGCGCTTCGACGCAGCAGCACCCGCTGAACTTTCGAGCTGGAATCGCCAGGACACCACCTGGATGCTGGGACTGTTTGGGACGGCCATTGGCGCCGGCACCCTGTTTTTGCCGATCAACGCAGGATTGGGTGGCTTCTGGCCGCTGGTGATCCTCGCGCTTTTGGCATTCCCGATGACGTTTTACGCTCACCGTGGCCTGACCCGTTTTGTCCTGTCCGGTCGCGAAGGTGCCGATATTACCGAAGTGGTCGAGCAGCATTTCGGTATCAAGGCCGGTGCCTTGATCACGCTGCTGTACTTTTTGGCCATCTTCCCGATCCTGCTGATCTACAGCGTCGGCCTGACCAACACGGTCGCCAGTTTCCTCGAACACCAACTGCACATCACGCCGCCACCGCGCGCGCTGCTCTCGTTCGTGCTGATTCTCGGCCTGCTGGCCGTGGTTCGTTGCGGTGAGCAGGCGATCGTCAAGGCTATGAGCCTGATGGTCTATCCGTTCATCGTTGCGCTGCTGTTCCTTGCCGTGTACCTGATTCCGCACTGGAACGGCGGCATCCTCGCCACCGCCTCGCAAGTGCCGGCGCCGTCAGCGCTGCTGCACACGCTATGGCTGGCGATTACGGTGATGGTGTTCTCGTTCAACCATTCGCCGATCATCTCGGCGTTCGCGATGGACCAGAAGCGTCGTTACGGTGTGCACGCCGACGAGCGCAGCTCGCAGATCCTCGCGCGCGCTCATGCATTGATGGTCATTTTGGTGCTGTTCTTCGTATTCAGTTGCGTGCTGACCCTGTCGCCAGAGCAACTGGCTGAGGCAAAAGAGCAGAATCTGTCGATCCTGTCGTACCTGGCCAACCACTTCAGCAACCCGACCATCGAGTTTGCGGCGCCGTTGATTGCGTTTGTGGCGATCTCCAAGTCGTTCCTCGGTCATTACATCGGGGCCAGCGAAGGCCTCAAGGGCCTGATCGTCAAGAGCGGCAGGCGTCCGGGCGCCAAAGCGCTGGATCGCATCGTGGCGGCGTTCATGCTGGTGATCTGCTGGATCGTCGCAACGCTTGATCCGAGCATCCTGGGCATGATCGAAACCGTCGGTGGGCCGGTGATTGCGGCGATTCTGTTCCTGATGCCGATGTACGCGATTCGCAAGGTGCCAGCGATGGCGCGCTATCGCGGTCAGGCGTCGAACGTGTTTGTTACCGCGGTGGGACTGGTGGCGATTTCGGCGCTGGTTTACAAGCTGGCTGTCTGACCTGTCACTGATGAATGATCGTTCCCACGCTCTGCGTGGGAATGCCTCTTGTGACGCTCTGCGTCACGCTTGGGGACGCAGAGCGTCCGGGGCTGCGTTCCAACGCGGAGCGTGGGAACGATCATAATGCTTGCCCGGCAGGCATAAAAAAACGCCGCTCATCTCACGATGGGCGGCGTTTTTTATGGCCTTGCAGCGTTAGGCTTGAACGACCGGGATCTTGGCGTTCGCAGCAGCTTCACGGAACTCGGCGATCTGGTCGAAGGACAGGTAGCGGTAGACATCGGCCGCCATGCTGTCGATCTTGCCAGCGTATTCCATGTACTCCTCGACGGTCGGCAGGCGACCCAGGATCGAAGCAACGGACGCCAGCTCGGCCGAGGCCAGGTAGACGTTCGCGCCGTCGCCCAGACGGTTCGGGAAGTTACGGGTCGACGTCGAGACCACGGTGCTGTTCGGCTCAACGCGTGCCTGGTTACCCATGCACAGCGAGCAGCCTGGCATTTCCATGCGAGCGCCAGCCTTGCCGTAGATGCCGTAGTAGCCTTCTTCGGTCAGTTGGTGAGCGTCCATCTTGGTCGGCGGCGACAGCCACAGACGGGTTGGCAGCTGACCCTTGACCTGATCCAGCAGTTTACCGGCAGCGCGGAAGTGACCGATGTTGGTCATGCACGAACCGATGAACACTTCGTCGATCTTCTCGCCAGCAACGCTGGACAGCAGACGGGCGTCGTCCGGATCGTTCGGCGCGCAGAGCACAGGCTCGTTGATCTCGGCCAGATCGATTTCGATGACTTCGGCGTATTCGGCGTCGGCATCGGCTTCCATCAGCTCAGGATTGGCGATCCAGGCTTCCATCGCTTGAGCACGACGTTCCAGGGTACGCGCATCGCCGTAGCCTTCGCCGATCATCCAGCGCAGCAGAGTGATGTTGGACTGCAGGTACTCGGTGATCGACTCTTTCGACAGCTTGATGGTGCAACCGGCAGCCGAACGTTCGGCCGAGGCGTCGGACAGTTCGAACGCCTGCTCCAGGGTCAGACCTTCCAGACCTTCGATTTCCAGGATGCGGCCGGAGAAGGCGTTTTTCTTGCCTTTCTTCTCGACGGTCAGCAGACCGTTCTGGATAGCGAAGTACGGAATGGCATGAACCAGGTCACGCAGGGTGATGCCAGGTTTCATCTTGCCTTTGAAGCGCACCAGGATCGATTCCGGCATGTCCAGCGGCATGACGCCAGTGGCAGCGGCGAACGCGACCAGACCGGAACCGGCCGGGAACGAGATGCCCATCGGGAAACGGGTGTGCGAGTCACCACCGGTACCGACGGTGTCCGGCAGCAGCATGCGGTTCAGCCACGAGTGGATGATGCCGTCGCCCGGACGCAGGGAAACGCCGCCGCGGGTCATGATGAAGTCAGGCAGGGTGTGGTGGGTGGTCACGTCGATCGGCTTTGGATAAGCCGCGGTGTGGCAGAACGACTGCATCACCAGATCAGCGGAGAAGCCCAGGCACGCCAGGTCTTTCAGTTCGTCACGGGTCATGGGACCGGTGGTGTCCTGAGAACCCACGGTGGTCATCTTCGGTTCGCAGTAGGTGCCAGGACGCACGCCTTGGCCTTCTGCCAGACCGCAAGCCTTGCCGACCATTTTCTGCGCCAGGGTGAAACCCTTGGTGCTTTCAGCCGGAGCTTCCGGCTTCTTGAACAGGTCGAACGGCGGCAGACCCAATTCGGCGCGAGCCTTCTCGGTCAGGCCACGGCCGATGATCAGCGGGATACGACCGCCGGCACGGACTTCGTCCAGCAGCACCGGGGTTTTCATTTCGAAAGTGGTGATGACTTCGTCGGTACCGTGCTTGCAGACTTTGCCAGCGTGCGGGTACAGATCGATCACGTCGCCCATGTTCATGTTCGACACGTCGAACTCGATCGGCAGGGCGCCGGCATCTTCCATGGTGTTGTAGAAGATCGGAGCGATCTTGCTGCCGAAGCAGAAACCGCCAGCGCGCTTGTTCGGCACGTACGGGATGTCGTCGCCGAAGAACCACAGCACCGAGTTGGTGGCCGATTTACGCGAGGAACCGGTACCGACCACGTCACCGACGTAGGCGATCGGGAAGCCCTGGCCGCGCATTTCTTCGATCTGCTTCATCGGGCCGGTCTTGCCTTGCTCGTCCGGAACGATGCCGTCACGGGCCATTTTCAGCATGGCCAGGGCGTGCAGCGGGATATCAGGACGCGACCAGGCGTCTGGCGCAGGGGAGAGGTCGTCGGTGTTGGTTTCGCCGGTGACCTTGAATACGCGCAGGCTGATCTTGTCGGCCAGCACCGGGCGCTTCTTGAACCACTCGCCGTCAGCCCAGGATTGCAGCACGGCCTTGGCGTGAGCGTTGCCGTTCTTGGCTTTTTCGGCGACGTCGTGGAAGGCGTCGAACATCAGCAGGGTGTGCTTGAGTTCTTCGGCGGCGACTGGCGCCAGCTCGGCGTCGTCCAGCAGTTCAACGAGGGTGACGATGTTGTAGCCGCCCTGCATGGTGCCGAGCAGTTCTACAGCGCGTTTCTTGTCCAGCAGAGGGGAGGTGGCTTCGCCTTTGGCCAGGGCAGACAGGAAACCGGCCTTGACGTAGGCGGCTTCGTCCACTCCAGGCGGTACGCGATTGGTGATCAGGTCAACGAGGAAAGCTTCTTCGCCAGCCGGAGGGTTCTTCAGCAGCTCGATCAGGCCTGCTGTTTGTTCGGCGTTAAGCGGCTGGGGAACGATACCCAGGGCTGCACGCTCTTCGATATGTTTGCGGTAGGCTTCAAGCACAGTTATTACCCTCATCAGTGGTCCCAAATGGGTGTCCGGGACGCTCATCCCGAAATTGCCGTACTCATGCGCCTCACGACGTTGTGGGTCGTTCGGCCAGAATTACCGGCAATTCCTTACAGAAGCTGCTTTCAAAGTTTTACGCCTGCAGAACGGGGAGCTGATGAGGGTTGGCGTTGGGCTTTTCCCCGCTGGAAAAACCCTTCGCCAACACCGCTCTGAAGGAACGACTGTGCTCGTGACGCTTTGAAAACAGCTTCTAACGGACATTGGCGCCTTAAAAGGCTGGCTGATTCTACGGCAAAAAAAATTTAAAGGTAAGTCGCGCTCTATTGGACTTTCGTGGCAATCAGCGTGGCCGGAGCAAACCTGCGACGCCGGCGAGACCTTGCTGTTTGAGGGGTGATCAATGCCCGACAAAGGGCTAACATGCCGGCCTGTTCCGCGTTTCAGTGTTCTGCCCATTTATGCCCAATCAGACCATCAAGACCCCCTGCGTCGGCCTCTGCTCCACCGTTTACGGTGACCTGGTGTGCCGTGGCTGCAAGCGTTTCCATCACGAAGTGATCCATTGGAACGGATACAACGAGGAGGAAAAGCGCGCGGTGTGGCTGCGTCTGGAGCAATTGCTGTCACAAGTGATGGCGAGCAAAGTCGAGATCTTCGATCCGGCGCGCCTGCGCGAGCAGCTCGAACAGCGCAAGATCCGCTTCGTACCGCATCAGTCGGAATATTGCTGGGCCTATCAGCTGATCGCCCGGGGGGCGCGGGTGATCATTAATCTCGAGGCGTACGGGATGGTGTTGCTGCCGGAATTCCGCGACTGGAACCTGCCGGAACTGCGCGATGCCATTGATCGGGAATTCTTCCTGCTGTCGGAAGCGCATTATCAGCGCTACATCGCCCCCGGCTTTCTCAAAGACGCCTTTGGCGCCTGAAAAGCAAAAGATCGCAGCCTTCGGCAGCTCCTACATGGGAATGCGTTCTACCTGTAGGAGCTGCCGAAGGCTGCGATCTTTTGCTCTTAATGTTTCACGGCCAGTTCCACCAGATGATCCTCAACCTCCTGCGGCTTGAGCACCAGCACATCGCTTTCGAGCGTATCCAGCACCGCTTCCGCCGTATTGCCGATCAACGCACCTGACAAACCACTGCGCGCCACCGTGCCAATTACCGTTACTGCCGCCTGGAGCTTGTGCGCCATGAACGGGATCAACACATCCGCCGGGCCTTCCTCAATGTGCAGGTGCTCGTCATCGACATCGAACTCCGCCTGAAACGCCCGGCACTGCTCGCGGTATTTGGCTTCTATGGTCGATTTGAGCTGAAACGTCGGGTCTGCCGCCGAGAGCATCGGCGACGGATGCGCGGTGATCACGTGCAGATGCGCCTTGGCCAGACTGGCGATGTCGTAGCCATGATCGATGATGGTGCTGTGCAAATGCCGGTGCTCACCGTCGGCATTGCCTACATCGACCGCAGCCAGAATCACTTTGTCCTTCCACGAACCGGCGGTTTTCACCAGCAGCACCGGGGTAGGGCAGTGGCGCAGCAGCTTCCAGTCGGCCGGGGTCAGCAGGGCTTTTTTCAGCGAGCTGTCGGGGAAGTGCTGTTTGATCACCAGGCCGCAACCCTCGGCCTGCTGCACATCGATGATGGTTTCGTGCAGGCTCTCGTTCCACGCCTGTTCGGTGGTCACGCTGTACCCTTCGGCGAGCAATGCAGCCTTGAGCACGCTGAGCAGGCCGGCATGGTCATGCTTCTTGTCGCACACCAGTAAATGCAGATGGGCCTGGGTAACACCGGCGATCAGCTTGGCGCGTTTGAGCGCCAGGCTTTCTGCATGTTCAGGTTCGATGACCACCAGAATGCTGCGAATGGCTTGCATGAGCGGAGTCTCCAGCAAAGAAAAGGCACGGCGTTGCACAACTATAGTTGCTACCCGAACGTCTGCGACTTGATGCATATCAACAGCCGCCGCTGGTGGTCTGCGGGCAGGCCGGTATAATCGGCGCCCTTCGCTCGAACACCTTTTTACCGTGAGCCCCATGATCCTTCCCGAAATCCACGAATTCCTTGGCTGCCGCACGCCCGACGCCTGGGTCCAGGCGGCACTGGCCGATCAGGAAACCCTGCTGATCGATCACAAGAACTGTGAGTTCAAGGCCGCCAGCACGGCGCTGAGCCTGATTGCCAAGTACCACGCCCATGTCGACCTGATCAACATGATGTCACGCCTGGCCCGGGAAGAACTGGTGCACCACGAGCAGGTCATGCGCATCATGAAACGGCGCAAGATCGAGCTGCGTCAGCTGCACGCCGGCCGTTACGCCTCGGGCCTGCGCAAAGTGGTGCGCAGCCACGAACCGGTGAAACTGGTGGATACGCTGGTGGTTGGTGCCTTCATCGAAGCGCGCAGCTGTGAACGCTTCGAAGCACTGGTGCCGCATCTGGACGAAGAACTGGGCAAGTTCTATTTCGGTTTGCTGAAAAGCGAGGCGCGGCATTTTCAGGGTTATCTGAAACTGGCCTATCAGTATGGTGATGCCAAGGATGTCGCGCAGGTGATCGAGCGCGTCCGTGTGGCCGAGCAGGAACTGATCGAATCGCCGGACGAGGAGTTCCGCTTCCACAGCGGCGTGCCGGTCGCCGCATGATCGGGTAGGAGCTGCCGCAGGCTGCGATCTTTTGATCTTGTTTTTACAAATCGAAAATCAAAAGTTCGCAGCCTTCGGCAGCTCCTACAGAGGTCCGCAATTCAATCGGACATCATTGTCGGATTGTAAAAAAATCTTAAAAGTATGAAACATCACCGAAAACCGGCCCAAGTGGCCGGTTTTTGCTGTCTGCCGTCATCGCCTGTTTGATGAATGCCAGCATAATATCGGCCCTTCCACGTTTGGCTTGGCAACGATCGTTATGGATAACCTGGGTTTTGGCAAAGTCCTGCTGGTCGAAGACGATGAGCGTCTCGCCGCACTGATCGCACACTTTCTTGAACAACACGGCTACGAGGTGCGCACGGTGCCTCGCGGCGATCTCGCCATGGCTGCATTCCTGGAATTCAAGCCGAAAGTGCTGGTGCTCGACCTGATGTTGCCGGGGCAGAGCGGTTTGCAGGTCTGTCGGGAAATTCGCAGTGTCTCGGACACGCCGATCGTGATCCTCACCGCCAAGGAAGACGACCTCGATCACATCCTCGGTCTGGAGTCCGGCGCTGACGATTACGTGATCAAACCGATCAAGCCGCCGGTATTGCTCGCGCGGCTGCGGGCGCTGCAACGGCGGCAGACGCCGGACACCAGCGTCGTCAGTTTCCTTGAGTTCGGGCAATTGAGCATCGACCGCAGTTGCCGGGAAGTGCGCCTGACCGGTGAGCTGATCGAGCTGACCACCATGGAGTTCGAATTGCTCTGGTTGCTCGCCAGCGCGGCGGGCAAGATTCTTTCCCGCGATGACATTCTCAATCGCATGCGCGGCATCGCTTTCGACGGCCTCAATCGCAGCGTCGACGTCTACATCAGCAAGTTGCGCAACAAGCTCAAGGACAACCCTCGCGAGCCGGTGTGCATCAAGACCGTGTGGGGCAAGGGCTATCTGTTCAATCCGTTCGCGTGGGAGTTGTAGATGCTGCGTTTGTTCCTCGGGCTGTTTCTGGTGATGACAGTGGGTCTGGTGCTGGCGTTGCAGACGGTCGAACACACCTTCAACGCGTTGCTCGACAGCCAGACGCAGGATTACAACCGTGAAGCCGTGCGCGGTCAGGCGTGGTCGCTGGTCGATCATCTGCAAGGCCGCCAGGGCGCCGAGCGTGAACAGAAACTCGATTCATTGCGTGCGCATTACGGTCTGTCGCTGAGTCTGGTCGAGGCCGATCAACTGGCCCTCACACCGCAGGAAAAAGCCGAGCTCGCGCGGAACCTGTTGGTGATCCGCGACGATTACACGCAGTTCATCAGCAACATCGATGGTGGCTCGCAGTTGCTCAGCATCAAGCTGCCGCCAGAGCCGAGCCTGATGCCGTTCTACATCACCGCGGCGTACATGATGCTCGCGGTGTTGATCGGCATCGTTCTGTTTTTCTGGGTGCGCCCGCACTGGCGCGACCTGGAAAAGCTGCGGCTGGCGGCCGAGCGTTTCGGCGACAACGATCTGTCGGTGCGCATCCAGTTGTCGCGGCGCTCGAACATCCGCGATCTGGCCGAGCACTTCAATCTGATGGCGGCGCGCATCGAGGGGCTGATTGCCAATCAGCGCGAGCTGACCAACGCCGTGTCTCACGAACTGCGCACACCAATCGCGCGGCTTTCGTTCGAACTTGATCAGCTCAAACAGCAACCCGACGCGAGCCAGAATCGCGAGCTGATCGCCGACATGTACGCCGACCTCGGTGAGCTGGAGGAGATGGTCTCGGAATTGCTGACCTACGCCAGCCTCGAGCACGGCGCGACAGTGATCAAACGGGAGAATATTCATGCGGCCGACTGGCTCGACAGCGTCGTCGGCAGTGTGGCGCTTGAGGCCGAAGCAGTGGGCGTGCAGCTGTCGATCACCGATTGCCAGGTCGACACTGTAAGCATCGAACCGCGCTTCATGGCGCGGGCGGTGATCAACCTTTTACGCAATGCCATTCGCTACGCCGAGCAGCGCGTCGAGGTGTCGCTGCTGCGCAACGGCAATGACTATGAAGTGCGGGTCAGCGATGACGGGCCGGGTGTGCCGCTGGAGGGACGGGAAAAAATCTTCGAACCGTTTTCCCGACTGGATGCCAGCCGTGATCGGCGCACCGGTGGTTTCGGACTGGGCCTGGCGCTGGTGCGGCGGGTGTCGCAGTCCCATGGCGGGCAGGTTGAGGTTGGCGAATCGGTGTGGGGCGGGGCGTTGTTCAGGATGACCTGGGCGCATCTGGATTGATTGATATTGCGTGACCCGGTCCCTTCGCGAGCAGGCTCGCTCCCACAGGGGATCGCATTCCAAATGTGGGAGCGAGCCTGCTCGCGAAGGGCGCGGTGTTCAGCGAGTTACACCGAGTCGCTCATGCCACTGGGCGATCGATTCTTCAGGATATTCATCAAACTGCTGATCCTTCGGCTTCGCCTCCACCTCGACCCACGGCGCTTTCGAGCCAAGCATCAGGTGCGTGTGTTCCGGCGGCACCGGCAGTGGCGTGTCGATCGCCGAGGCGAATGGGTGAATCAGCTCTGGCCACTCCGGGCTGAACAGCCACAGGCCGCTGCCGCACAGCGAGCAGAAGTGGCGTTCGGCGCTGCTGCGATGGGCGCGCTTGTCGCCGTCGGCTTTCATTTTGGCGTGGTAGACGCTGATGTTTTTGCGTCCGCGAACCTTGAGAGTGGTCGCGTCGCCGCCAAGGTTGATCGCATAACCGCCGCCGCCCTGGGTCTTGCGGCAGATTGAGCAGTAGCAGCGTTGATAGGGATAAGGATGGGCGCTGTCGAGGCTGAACGTGACTTCGCCGCAATGGCAGGAGCCTTCGAGGTGCATGGTGCTCTCCTGTGTCTGAATGGTCCGGTTCAGCCTAGAACATTCTGCTGGATGCTTGCCGGTGTGATGCGACCGGCGGGCGCAGCGTCTAGCCCCAGTGTCCCCGCGATCCCATGGGGCGAGACTTTCGGAACCCGGCATGCAAGCGCTGTTGAACGAGATCCTTGACGCCGTCCGGCCCCTGATCGGGCAGGGCAAAGTTGCTGACTATATTCCCGCCCTCGGCACGGTGCCGGCCAACCAGTTGGGCATCGCCGTGTACAGTAACGATGGCGAAATGTATTGCGCCGGCGACGCTGAAACGCCGTTCTCGGTGCAGAGTATTTCCAAGGTGTTCAGCCTGGTGCAGGCCATCGATCATTCCGGCGAAGCGATCTGGGAACGGCTCGGCCACGAGCCGTCCGGCCAGCCGTTCAACTCGCTGGTGCAACTGGAATTCGAGCGCGGCCGCCCGCGCAATCCGTTCATCAATGCCGGTGCGCTGGTGATCTGCGACATCAACCAGTCGCGCTTCGCCGCGCCGACACTGTCGATGCGCGACTTCGTCCGGCGTCTGTCGGGCAACCCGCAAATCATGATCGACGGCAAGGTCGCCGACTCCGAATACCAGCACCGCGCGCGCAATGCCGCGATGGCCTATCTGATGCAGTCGTTCGGCAACTTTCACAACGATGTCGAAGCGGTGTTGCGCAGCTATTTCAGCCACTGCGCGCTGCGCATGAACTGCATCGATCTGGCCCGGGCGTTCTGCTTTCTGGCCAATGACGGGTTCTGCAAGCACAGCGGCGAGCAGATCCTGACGCGCCGCCAGACCCAGCAGGTCAACTCGATCATGGCCACCAGCGGTCTGTATGACGAGGCGGGCAACTTCGCTTATCGCGTCGGCCTGCCGGGCAAGAGCGGGGTCGGCGGCGGTATCGTTGCGGTGGTGCCGGGGCAGTTCAGCGTGTGCGTGTGGTCGCCGGAGTTGAATGCGGCCGGCAACTCGCTGGCGGGGATGGCGGCGCTGGAGTTGCTGAGCTCAAGGATTGGCTGGTCGGTGTTCTGAAGACACACCAGTATTTCCATTGTGGGAGCGAGCCTGCTCGCGAAGAGGTCGGCACATTCAGCATCGATGTCGTCTGATCGGACGCTTTCGCGAGCAGGCTCGCTCCCACAGGGTGCAGTGTTGCTTTGCAGGATCGTGTTCTATACATTTTCCGGCCGCCCTCTGCATGGTGAATCCGCTTCATGTCTCTTGCGCTCGAACGTCTAGTCGCTGGCACGCCGATCCCTTTCGCTGGTAACCGCGTCACCGTGGTCAGCCCCGAGCTGGCCGCGCGGTTTCAGCCCGGTGACCATTTGCTGGTCGAGCAGGTCAGTGGCGAGTTGTTGCTGATCCCCGTGGCCGATCAACAGGCCGCCTCGGTGGCAATCGAGCGTGCGGCTGCGGCATTCACCGCGTTGTCGGCGGTGTCCGATGAAGCCATCAGCCGGTTCTTCGATCTGTTTGCTCAGCGCCTGGAAAGTCCTGAATGCTGGACGCAGATCGAAGCCGCCAACCGCGCCGACATCGAGCGGGCGAAGGCGCGCGGTCGCTCGACCACACGCTTGCTCGCTGATGAACGCATGCGCCGCGACATGATCGCCGGGCTGCGCGCCTGGCGTGATGCGTCACCGACCCGGGGCAAAGTGATCAGCAGTGTCGAGCACGATGGCTGGAAGGTTGAGCAAGTGGTCTCGCCGCTGGGCATCGTCGCGTTTGTCTTCGAAGGCCGGCCCAACGTATTTGCCGACGCCGCCGGGGTGTTGCGCACCGGTAATACGGCTGTGCTGCGCATCGGCAGCGATGCGTTGGGCACTGCGCAAGCCATCGTCACTCACGCGCTGAATCCAGCACTGGCCGAAGCCGGCTTGCCGGTTGGCGCAGTGTCGTTGGTCGAAAGTGTCAATCATGCTGCCGGTTGGGCGATGTTCGCCGATCGGCGTCTGTCGCTGGCGGTGGCGCGCGGCTCGGGCCGTGCGGTCAGTCAGTTGGGCAGCATTGCTCAGCAGGCCGGCACTGCCGTCAGCCTGCACGGCACCGGCGGCGCGTGGCTGATCGCCGACCGTGACGCCGACGCCACTCGCTTCGCGGCAGTGGTGCGCAACTCGCTGGACCGCAAGGTCTGCAATACCCTGAACGTCTGCCTGATTCAGCGCGAACGCGCCGATGAGCTGGTGCCGCTGTTCCTCGATGCCTTGAAAGACGCCGGTACTGCGCGCGGCCAAGGCTGCAAATTGCACATCGTCGCGGGCAGTGAAAGTTGCCTGCCAAGCGAATGGCAGAACGCAACAGTCGAGGTTTATCGCGCCGAGGGTTACCAGACCGAAGCGCTGGCCGAGTCTTTGCCCGAGTCGGAGCTGGGCCGCGAGTGGGAATGGGAAGAAACCCCGGAAGTCAGCCTGATGATTGTCGACGATCTGGATCAGGCGATTGCGCTCTTCAACCGCTACAGCCCGCAATTCACCGTGTCGTTGATCAGCGAGGCGGCGGCGGTTCAGGAACGTTTCTACAACGCAGTGAATGCGCCGTTCGTAGGCAACGGCATCACCCGTTGGGTCGATGGTCAGTACGCGTTGAACAAGCCTGAGCTGGGTCTTTCGAACTGGGAGAGCGGGCGCCTGTTTGCGCGCAGTGCGATTCTTTCCGGGGATGGCGTGTTTACCGTGCGTAGCCGGATGACTCAGGTTGATCTCAGGGTGAAACGCTGATCTGTTGATCGTTCCCACGCAGAGCGTGGGAACGATCACTGTGGGGAGTCAGGCAGCGTGGCTGGCTTGCGCGCTGATCGCGCAAGTCTCAGGTTGCTCGGCCAGCGGCACAAAGGTGCGACGATCGGAAGAGAGTGCGTCGATCGAACCGGTCTCGATGTCATACACCCAGCCATGCAGATTCAGCCGCCCTTGCTCCTGGGCCAGGCGAACGCTCGGGTGGGTCTGGATATTCGCCAGTTGCGCGATCACGTTCTCGCGCACCATCGAGCTCAATTTCGCCGCGTCGCTGCCATGCACGCGCGCTTCGTTCATTACCTTCGCCGACTCGGCATGCTGCAGCCAGCCGCTGACGGCGGGCAGGTGATCCATGCATTTGCACTGGGCAATTGCCGTCATTGCGCCGCAATCGGAGTGGCCGCAAATCACGATATCGGTCACCCCCAGTACCGCCACTGCATACTCCACCGTCGCCGAGACCCCGCCCGGATGCGGGCTGTAGGAGGGCACGATATTGCCGGCGTTACGGATTACGAACAGTTCGCCGGGCTCTTGCTGGGTCAGTAGCTCAGGCACCACGCGGCTGTCGGAGCAGGTGATGAACAGCGTGCCGGGTTGCTGAGTCGTGGCCAGATGTTTGAACAGCTCGCTGCGTTGCGGGAAGGCTTCGTTCTGGAATTTCAGGAAGCCGTCGATCAGGGCTTTCATGGGCGTGTCCTCGTGGCAGAAATGAGATGGCCCGCACGCAGGATGCGGGCCGGGCGCATTAGAACGGGCGCAGCGGCAGGAACTTGCCGTCGAGCGTCACCACGGCGCGGGAGCCGCCTTCCGGGTCTTCGACTTTCTTGATGTCCAGTTTGAAGTTGATCGCACTGATGATGCCGTCACCGAACTGTTCATGAACCAGCGCTTTCAGCGTGGTGCCGTAGATCTGGATCATTTCGTAAAAACGGTAGATGGTCGGATCGGTCGGCACGCCGCTGAGGCTGCCGCGCAAAGGAATGATCTGCAGAGCGGCGACGTCATCGGCGCTCAGATCAAGCTTGTCGCCGACCACTTGAGCAGCATTTTCCGGCAGAGGATGCTGGCCGAGCAGGGCGGCGGTGACATAAGCCAGGCTGAGGCCGGTGCCGTCAGCGAGATCCTGCCACGACAGATCTTTTTTCGCCTTGGCGTCGACAACGCGGGTGGTCAGAGCCAGGCTGTTGTCGTTGTAGGCGTGGGACTGTTGCATGGTGTCACTCCTTTCAGGGGTTGGCTTGCTTGTGTGGAGACAATGTTGCGCCGGTCGATTCATAGCGTCCAAGACCGATATACAATGCTTCGCATAAGCCCTGCCTATAGATGGTGTCCTCATGCTGTTGCGACATTTGCGTTATTTGCTCGCCGTTGCCGATCACGGTGGCTTCACCCGCGCCGCCGAAGCGCTGCACGTGTCGCAGCCGACCCTGTCGCAACAGATCCGGCAACTGGAAGAGACCCTCGGCGTGAGCCTGTTCGATCGCGCCTCACGCACGGTGAAGCCGACGGATGCAGGCGCGGCTTACATTGAATGCGCACGGCGCGTGCTGGTGGAGCTGGAGGCCGGGCAGCGCGCCTTGCACGACGTGAAGGACTTGTCCCGCGGCACGCTACGCCTGGCGATGACACCGACGTTCATGGCGTATCTGGTCGGGCCGTTGGTGCGTGATTACAGGGCGCGGTTTCCCGGGATTCATCTGGAAATATTCGAACTGTCGATGGACGACATCGAGGCAGGGCTGGCGGATGATTCGCTGGATGTCGCGATCGCGTTTACGCCGGTGCGCAATGCCGATATCGAATGCTTACCGGCGTTTACCGAGACGCTGGGGATCATGGTCGGGCCTGGGCATCCGCTCTATGACAGCCCTTCGGTGTTGACGCCGACGGAATTGGCTTCACTGGATTTCGCCTTGCTGGCGCCGGGCTTCATTACGCGGTTATTGGTGGATGAGTATTTCCGTGAGCAGGGGATTACGCCGCAGGTGCGGATTGAAGTGAATTCGGTGAGTACGCTGCTGGAAGTGGTGCGGCATGCGCCGCTGGCGACCATGCTGCCCGAGGCGATTGCCAGCGAAGACCGCGCGTTGCGCCGCTTGCGTGTTGAAGGGGAGGCGCCGCAGCGGGGAGCGGCGTTGTTGCGGCGCAGGAATAATTATCACAGCGCGGCGGCGTTGGCGTTTGTGGAACTGGTGCTCGGCATGAAAAGCCCCTCACCCTAACCCTCTCCCAGCGGGAGAGGGGACTGACCGAGGTGTTTGGTCAAGTTACGCCGACCTGAACGAGCTTCGTTGACTCATAATCGCCACGGTCATTCAGGTCTACGGTTGAGCTGAGGCAACTCGGTCGGCTCCCTCTCCCTCGGGAGAGGGCTGGGGTGAGGGGCGACGGGGGCACTCACGCCGCATAACTCAAAAGAACAACAAAGGGCCTGCTCCCAATCGGAAGCAGGCCCTTAGTCAAATAATCTACAACTCAATAAAACCGATCAATCACCCGAACTTCATTTTTGTTCTGCATCGAATCCCACGCCTGTTTCAGCGTTTGCAGCACGTTCCCAATGAAGTCCTTGTCGGCCGCAGCCTTCTTGCCGACATAACCGTGGCCGCGGCGGTACATCTTCAGGCGGGCCAGCAGGTTCTGGTGGTTGCGGTCGAATTCTTCTTCGCCAGCGTGGGGCGACAGGCAGTCGATGTGCACCTGCCCCGACTTGCTGATCCAGAGAATATGGCTGTCGTGGTTGTCTTTCTGCGCCGCGAACATACGAGCCAGTTCTTCGATGGTGGGTTGATTGTTCAGATTCATTGTTATGCCCCTTGACCAGTCTGGTGATCTTTCAAAGTTGATTCGCTAATACAGGTAGCCCATCGGTTAGTTGATCCCTGGCACCGAAACCAGGACGTCAGCGTTCGCCCGTGTGAAGTACGGGGTCGTGCATCTGTTGCATGTAGTCGTGTTGAATAACTGCTACGCAATAGCGTCACAACGAGGAGAAGCAGCGAAAACCGGGAGGCTCCTTGACGACAATCCAGTGTCGGCCACAAGCGTCTTGAGAATTTTCGCCAGCGCTTCTCGTCCTTGTACTGGACGTTCAGGCCAGGTCAGCTTCTTCAATCTGCCTTGTGGGCAGCGTGTATCCGGAAAAAACAACTCGGCGGTCAGACGAGTTTGCTCAAGCGTGTTACCAGTGCTCCCGATCGGGGAACGTCTTCATCATGCAAAAGCAAAACGACGCCGTCAACGGTTTTGTAGTGATTATTTTCAAGCACTACATATTGTCGGACAAAGCTGTTTTGGAATGAGAAAAGATCCGTTTCGACAACGTCGAGAAGGGAACCGCGAGGGATTCAGCGAGTCGTCGGACGCGCCGTGCGTTTGCGCGTACCGGCGGTTTTGCTGGCAGTCGACTTGCGCTTTTTTTTCCACGGCGCTGCGGCTTTGCCGGCAGGCGGCGGGCCGCTGATGGTCAGGCTGAGGGCGGAGCAGCGGGTGACCTGCTTGCTCATCCACGCGGCCTGTTTGGTCACGAATTCTTCCAGACTCATCTCGCCGCTCTGCACCATGTCCAGGGCCTGTTCCCAGATCGCCGTGGTGCCAGGGTCGGCGATCGCGCGAGGCACTGCGTCGATCAGGCTGAACGCGGCAGGTGTCGCCGCCAGCGCCTTGCCGTTCTTGACCAGATAACCGCGATCCAGCAGCCCTTGGATGATCGATGCACGGGTAGCTTCGGTGCCGATGCCGGTGGTGTCCTTGAGTTTCTGTTTGAGCAGCGGATCCTCGACCAGTTTGGCGACGTTTTTCATCGCCTTGATCAGATCGCCTTCGGTGTAGGGTTTTGGTGGCTGCGTCCACAGATGCTTGAGATTCACTTTCGATACAGCGCATTCGACGCCTTGGCTGAGGGTCGGCAAGGTTTGCGGTGCTGGTGCTTCGCGGCCCCTGGCCGGTGCCAGTGCTTCGGGCAATGCGCGCTTCCAGCCCGCTTCGATGATCTGCTTGCCCACCGCGCGCAGGGCCTGCCCGTTGCAATCGAAATCGGCCTGGGTGCGATCGTATTCGTGATTGGGCAGGAACTGCGCCAGGTAGCGCGCGCGAATCAGTGTGTACACCGCACGATGCTTGCCGCTCAGGCGTTCAAGATTCTTCGCGGCGATGGTGGGAATGATGCCGTGGTGAGCGCTGACCTTGGCGTCATTCCACGCCCGCGAGCGCCTTTGCGGTTCGAGATAACCCTGCAAGGCTTCAAGGCTCGGATCGGCCTGGCGCAACGCTGTGAGGATCGATGGCGCCTCACTGTGTTGGCTCAACGGCAGAAAGCCGCAATCACTGCGCGGATAGGTGATGACTTTGTAGGTTTCGTAAAGGGCCTGGGCGATGTCGAGGGTTTCCTGCGCGCCAAGGCCAAGCTTTTTCGAGCAGACTTCCTGCAAGGTGCCAAGATCGAAGGGCAGCGGCGCCACTTCGCGCATGCGCTCGGTCTTCAGCTTGATCACCCGTGCGCTGTCAGCACTGCTGATCGCCGCCGCCGCTTGTTGCGCCAACGGCTGATTAAGGCAGCGATCCTGATCATCACAAATGTCCGACGGCGCGCGCCATTGCGCGGTAAACGCCGTTCCGTTGTGCAGCAAATCCACGTCGATTGCCCAGAACGGTACGGGGACGAAATCGGCGATGCTGCGGTCGCGGTCGACCACCAGTCGCAGGGTGGGCGTTTGTACTCGTCCTACCGGCAACACGCCCTGATAACCCGACTGCCGGCCCAGCAAGGTGAACAGTCGACTCATGTTCATGCCGATCAACCAGTCCGCCCGCGAACGGCCCAGCGCCGAGTGATACAGGCTGAACGTCTCTGCGCCCGGTTTCAGCGCTGCCAGCGCCTTGCGAATCGATGCCTCGTCCAGTGCCGACAGCCACAAGCGGCGGATCGGCCCGCGATAGCGGCAGTGCTCGACCAGTTCCCGGGCGATCATCTCGCCCTCACGGTCGGCATCGGTGGCGATGATCAGTTCGCTGGCATCGCCGAGCAGGCGCTTTACCGCTTTGTACTGGCTGGCAGTGCGCGGCTTGACGGTCATTTTCCACTTGTCCGGAATGATCGGCAGATCGGCCAGCACCCAGCGTTTGTAGCGCGCGTCGTAGGCGTCCGGCGGCGCGGTTTCAAGCAAATGGCCGATGCACCAGGTCACTGTGACGTCCGTCCCCAACCAGCAGCCGTCGCCGCGACGCTTGGCGCCGAGTACGGCCGCAATGTCTTTGGCCTGGGAAGGTTTTTCACAGAGGTACAGCCGCATAGCTACCATCGCTGGTTAGTGTGTGGAGAGGGCACAGGATGGCGGGAGTTCGCGGCGGGAGCAACTTTTATCTGTATGGATATACAGATAAAAGCGTTGCAGGAGGTTTAGCCGTTCGGCCGTAATCCAGTCGAGCTGCGCAACCATCAGCTATACCTGAACCGGTCTCTTCGCTGTGCTCAGGAGAACCTCATGAAAAGCCCCAGTCCCGTGATCAGCCTGGAACAACTTGCCGGCTGTCTGCTGGTGAAGTTCCACGGCATCCAGGTCGCCGCGTCCTCTCACGCGATGATCCTCAACGAAGCCAACTATCCGCCGGTGTACTACATCCCGCGCGAAGACATCGACGAAAAATACTTCGCCCGCACCGACCACACCAGCTATTGCCCGTACAAGGGCGACGCCAATTACTTCAGCCTGCAAGTGCCGGGGCATGAGGGCGCCAATGCGGTGTGGACTTACGAAAAACCCAAGATCTCGGTTGAACCGATCCGCAACTATGTGGCGTTTTATCCGGACCAGGTGAAATTCGAAGTGATCAAAGCGGACGCCTGAAGCAAAAAATGGCGAGAGAATCGCTTCCCTCGCCATTGTTGTCAGCGGGTTTTTCAGTTTTTATCGAGATCGATATTCTTCGTCTCACGCAGACAGATCATCCCCACCACCAGGCTCACCCCGGTGATCAGCACCGGATACCACAGCCCGTAGAAAATATCCCCGGTGTACACCACCAGCGCAAACGACACGGTGGGCAGGAATCCGCCGAACCAGCCGTTGCCGATGTGATAGGGCAGCGACATAGAGGTGTAGCGAATGCGGGTCGGGAACAGTTCGACCATCAACGCGGCCAGCGGGCCGTAGCACATGGCCGAGATGATGATCAGCGCGACGATCAGGGCGACGATCATCGGTTTGTTGATCTGCTGCATATCGGCTTGTTGCGGGTAGCCGGCGAGGGTGATCGCGCCGCGCAGTGCCGCCTCATCGAAACCATCCAGCTTCACGTCGCCGACACTCACTTGCACAGCGCTGCCCGCAGGTGCAGCGACGCTGGAGTAGGGCAGGCCTTGCTTGACCAGGAAGGTCTTGACCTTGTCGCACGGGCTGTCGAATTTGGCCTTACCCACCGGATCGAACTGGAACGTGCAAGTGGCGGGATCGGCGAGGACGGTGATCGGTGCCTGACGGCTGGCCTGATCGATCGCCGGGTTGGCGTAGTGGGCCAGGGATTTGAAGATCGGGAAGTACAGCGCGGTCGCCAGCAACAGACCGAGCATCAGCACCGGTTTGCGCCCGACCTTGTCCGACAGCCAGCCGAAAAAGATGAAGAATGGCGCGCCGATCACCACGCTGATGATCAACAGGCTGTTGGCCACCGCCGGGTCCATTTTCAGGAACTGGGTGAGGAAGAACAGCACATAGAACTGCGCAGCGTAAAAGGTCACCGCTTGCCCGGCGTTGATGCTGAACAGCGCGATCAGCACGACTTTGAGGTTTTCCCATTTGCCGAAGGATTCGCGGATCGGCGCCTTCGAGGTTTTGCCTTCTTCCTTCATTTTCAGGTAGGCCGGCGACTCGTGCAGGCTCAGGCGAATCCAGGTGGAAATACCCAGCAGGACGATCGACAGCAGGAACGGAATGCGCCAGCCCCAGACTTCAAACTGGTCGCCGGTGAAGTAGCGGCAACCGAGCACTACCAGCAGCGAGAGCAACAGGCCGAGGGTAGCGGTGGATTGAATCCAGCTGGTGTGAAAGCCGCGTTTGCCGATAGGCGCATGTTCGGCCACGTAGGTGGCCGCACCGCCGTATTCGCCACCGAGCGCCAGGCCCTGAAGCATGCGCAGCACCACCAGAATGATCGGCGCGGCGATGCCGATGCTGGCGTAGGTCGGCAGCAGGCCGACGCAGAACGTCGCCACGCCCATCAGAATGATCGTCGCCAGAAAGGTGTATTTGCGCCCGATCATGTCACCCAGACGGCCGAATACCAACGCACCGAACGGCCGTACGATGAAGCCGGCGGCGAACGCCATGAGCGCGAAGATGAACGCCGTGGTGTCATTGACCCCGGCAAAAAACTGCTTGCTGATCACCGCCGCGAGGGCGCCGTAGAGGAAGAAGTCATACCACTCGAACACCGTCCCGAGTGATGAAGCGAAGATGACTTTCTGCGTGGCGTTGCTGGTCTCGGCGCTGCCCGCAGCGTCCAGCGGCTGAACGTGTTCTGACATATCGGTATCCCTCACAGTGATTGTTTTTGTTGTTCCACTGGTGTTGCGTGTCCGGTAATGCGCGATGCCTGAGTCTGGTGATGATTGCTGTGGGAGCGAGCCTGCTCGCGAAAGCTTTTTGCCAGTCAACTCCTAGGCTGAGTGAGCTACCGCATTCGCGAGCAGGCTCGCTCCCACAGGGGAAATATCTACAGGTCTGGACAAAATCAGTTGTGCCGCCTTCTCGGCAATCATCAGCGTAGGCGAACAGGTGTTGCCCGAGGTGATGCGCGGCATGATCGACGCATCGGCAACGCGCAGACCCGGCACACCATGCACGCGCAATTGCGCATCGACCACCGCGTCACCGTCATTGCCCATGCGGCAGGTGCCGACAGGATGGAAAATCGTCGTGCCGATCTTCGCCGCCGCTTCATGCAATTGTTCTTCGCTTTGCAAGCTGTCGCCGGGCAGGTATTCGACCGGTTTGAACGCTTGCAGGGCAGGGGCGCTGACGATGCGCCGGGTCAGGCGAATCGCATCGGCGGCGACGCGCAGATCTTCTGGATGGCTGAGGTAATCGGGCTGGATCAGCGGCGCTGCTTGCGGATCGGCCGAGCGAATCTCGATGCGTCCACGGCTCTGTGGGCGCAGGTCGCACACCGAGGCGGTGAACGCCGGGAAGCTGTGCAGCGGCTCACCAAAGCGCTCCAGCGACAGCGGTTGCACGTGATATTGCAGGTTCGCCGAGGTTTGCTCGGGACCGGAGCGGGCGAATGCGCCCAACTGACTCGGCGCCATCGACAACGGCCCGCTACGGTCATACAGATAACGCAGGCCCATGCCCATCTTGCCCCACACGCTGCCGGCGATCTGGTTCAGCGTACGGGCGTTTTCCAGCTTGTAGATCAGCCGCAGTTGCAGGTGATCCTGCAGGTTGCCGCCGACCCCCGGCAGCTCATGAATCACGCCTATCCCTACGCGTTCGAGCAGCGGCCGCGGACCGATGCCGGAGCGCTGCAGAATGCTCGGCGAGCCGACTGAACCGGCGCACAAAACAATCTCCTTGCGCGCCTTGAACTGTTTGATCTGACCTTCATGCTGCGCGCTGACTTTCGCCGCGCGGCCGTTCTCCAGCAACACACGATCAACCTCGACGCCGGTCAGCACAGTCAGGTTCGCCCGACTGCGCAGTGGTTTCAAAAAGGCCTTGGCCGCGTTCCAGCGTACCCCGGCTTTCTGGTTGACCTGAAAGTAACCGCAGCCCTCGTTGTCGCCCTGGTTGAAGTCATTGATGCTGGCGATGCCGCTTTGCTCGGCGGCGCTGCGAAAGGCATCCAGAATCGGCCACGACAGGCGCTGCTGTTCGACCCGCCATTCACCCTGATCGCCATGAAACTCGGCGCCGCCGGCAAAGTGGTTTTCGCTCTGTTTGAACAGCGGCAGCACATCCTTCCAGGCCCAGCCTGGATTGCCTGCGGCCGCCCATCCGTCATAATCGCCGGCCTGGCCGCGCATGTAGATCATGCCGTTGATCGACGAACAGCCGCCCAGCACCTTGCCGCGCGGATAACTCAGCGCGCGGCCGTTGAGGCCGGGTTGTTGTTCGGTTTTGAAGCACCAGTCGGTGCGCGGATTACCGATGCAGAACAGGTAACCCACAGGAATGTGAATCCAGGCGTAGTTGTCGCGTCCGCCGGCTTCGAGCAGCAACACCCGCTGCTGTGGATCCGCAGAGAGCCGGTTGGCCAGCAAGCAACCGGCGGGGCCGGCGCCGACCACGATGTAGTCGAATTCATCCAGGGACGTCTGCATGCCCTGACCTCGCTTTTTGTTTTTATTGTCGGACACTCTAGTTGTTAGCTTTCGTTAAAAGAATGTTAGTTTTTGCGCAGCCGCTGTGCGTTTTCAAACAGCGTGCAACGACGATAGCCGACAAGGACCCGCCATGTTCGACTGGAACGACCTGCGCTTTTTTCTCGAGCTGCAACGCAGCGGCCGCCTGCTCACTGCCGCGCGCCGGCTCAACACCACCCACGCGACAGTGGCGCGGCATATTGAATCGATCGAGAAAAGCCTCGGCACTGCGCTGTTCGTCCAGCACGCCCAGGGCTATGAAATGACCCCGGCGGGGGAAGCGCTGCTCAAGCACGCCGAAGCGATGGAAAACGTCGCGCTGCTGGCGCAGGAAGAAATCACCCAGTCCACCGCGCCGCTGGGCAAGATCCGCGTCGGCGTCACCGAAGGCCTTGGCATCAAATTCCTCGCCAGTCGCATGATCGGTCTGTTCGAGCGCTATCCCGGGCTGGAAGTGGAACTGGTCGCCGTGCCGCGCTTCGTCAGCATCCTCAACCGTGAAGCGGAGATCAGCATCCACCTCGAACGGCCATCCGCCGACATGCTGGTCACGCGCAAGCTCACTGACTATCGACTCGCGTTGTACGCCAGCCAAACCTACCTCGACAAAGCGCCACCGCTGCATAGCCGCGAGGACCTGGGCCGACATGCGTGGATCGGTTACGTCGACGATCTGCTGTTCAGTCAGGAACTGATGTTCCTCAACAGCTTCTGCCGCAGCCCGCGCGTGGTGTTTCACAGCACCAGCGTCATCGCCCAGCAGGAAGCGGCGCGCTCGGGGTTGGGCATCGCCGTGCTGCCGTGTTACATGGCCGCGTCCGACCCGGATCTGGTGGCGCTGCTGCCGGATGAAAGCATCGAACGCAGCTACTGGATCAGCACGCGGCGGGAGTTGCACAAATCGGTGCGGCTGCGGGTGGTCTGGGATTATGTGGTGGGGTTGTGTGAGGCAGAGCAGGGGTTGTTGCTGGGAAGATCTCAGGTTGGCTCCTCTTTTGCTTGAAAGCGCCAAGGACTTTTAGCAATGGAGAGCAGCAATGAGGGAATGGCTTACCGTTCGCGACATCAACCCGGACACCATGAAGGCCATCAGTGACGGCGTCTTACAGCATGGCCGAGCCTTGTCCGAGGCTCGCGGCCGACAAGCTGAGGCCATCGCCTGTTCGCTGATGGAGAACGGGGCACTAATCGGCGGCGCTTCCGGTAGAACCGAATTCAGGCGTCTGTTTGTCAATTACCTGTGGATCAACGCGCAATGGCGTGGAACCAGGCTGGGTACTCAGGTGTTGCACAAGCTTGAGGCATTAGCGGTTGAAAGAGCATGCGTAGATGCGTTGATCGAAACACTGGATGACGACGTCGCCCGTTGGTACACCCGCTGCGGATACCGATTGATCGCGCACGTGCCTGAGTACTGCGGCCCGTGGAGTCGCCATACGCTGTTGAAAGTGCTTGTGACAACAGGTGCTCCCTCAGGGCTTAATTCGGCGTCCCATACGGAAGTTGGTAACTACTGAGGCGGGAGTTCGTCCATTGTGCTGCCGCGCTCATTATCGATGCACGGCTGCCAGTGCACTGATTCGCGACCGGTCTTCAAGACCAATCAATGACTCATTTCTCAAATCAAAACCTCAAACCCTGCACTACCCACCACCTTTCCGTTAATCATCACCTGCACTCCATGCCGGCCGGCAAAATGCTTGCGTGTCGTGAAATCCTTGATGACCTGTCTGCGCTGCACAAGCGCCACCCCAAACCCCGGCAATTCCACCGTCTTCAACTTGAATACCTTCCTCGAAACCCCGCCATTCGCCTTCACATACTCAATCGCATAGTCGATCACCAGCCGCTGTTCATGCGCCACCGTCGACTTCACCACAAACGACAACGTAATCGCTTCCCCCAACCTCACCACCGCCGGCTCAACCCGGGCATCCGACAACTCAACCTCAGCCTTCGCCCCCGCGCCAATCACCGTCAGCGCGCGCACGTTGCCCTGTTTGATCAAGCTGCGCAGCGCATGCTTGGCAATCCAGGCGGTGTGCTTGTTATCCAGCGACCAACCTTCAATCGTGTCCAACACCCACTCCGGATGCACTTTCGTCACATCATTCAAATGATTCGCCACGGACTTGCGCACGTACAAGCTCTCATCCGCCTTCAACCGATTCAGTATCCCGGCGGCCAGCAGCGGATCCGCTTGTACCGCTTCCAACCGAAAGGACCACGGCAGGCGAGGGCGGCTGCCTTCGCTGGCTAGTCGGCGGACGTGATGGTTTTCTTCGCGGGTCCAGTCATGCATTCGTTCCAGCGAGCGCTCGAGGTCGCTGCGCAGAAAGTAACGGATGGCGAATTCGGAGGAGCCGAAAGTGGTGAAGTATTTCAGGGCTTCCATGGAGGTATCGAAGGCGTGCCCGCCATAGCTCGCGACGTAGTGCGGCAGGCACATGCTGACGAAACCGCTGTTCAGACGCGGCGCGAGTTCGAACAGCACTTCGAGGGAATCTTCGTAGTCCAGCGGCAGCACGGCGTGCAGGCTTTCGCTGACACGCGCCATGCGTTGCATCACTGATAATTCAGCGAGTCCGTCCTGGGCGTGTTTGAGAAACGCCTTGGCCTTGAATGCCGGGTACACCGCGCTCATTTCGTCAGCGATGTGCTGCAAGCGCTCGGCGTTGAAGATTTCCTTTAACGCCGGGGCGGCGGTGTCGGTCGTGCTCATGGTCAGGTCATCGGTGTGCTGATGAACGCGTCGGTGCCTTCTGCGTAGGCGGTGTATTCGGCGATGCGTGCATAGCGCGCGGAGTCGACCTGATCGGGCACGACGAGGTTGGTGAAGCTCCAGGCAACCGCCAGGCTTATGCCGGTCTGGGAGAGGGAGCCGTCGACCGGCAAGTCAATTTGCTCAAGTTCTTTTTCCAGGGCGGTAAACGCGGCGGCGAGTTGGCCTTCAACGCGTTCAACCCAAGGTTGATACTGAATGTCGGCCGGGCGCAAGTTGCGTTCGTAATACAGCTGCACGGCTTTTTCGCAAGCGGCGAGGCTGAGGCCGATCAGACGCAGGGCGTGGGCGCGTTGTGTGAGATCGCTGGGCAGCAGGCTCTTGCCGGAACTGGCTTCGAGGTAGTCGAGGATGAGGGTCGAGTCCATCAGGACCACGCCGTCGTCGAGGATCAGCGTGGGCGCCTTGACCACCGGGTTGATCTGCTGGAATTGCTCGAAGTGGCGGAACACCGAGACCGACTCGTGTTCGAGGTCAATCCCCAGGCATTTGGCGGAGATTGCTACGCGGCGTACGTAAGGGGAGTCGAGCATGCCGATCAGTTTCATGACGCGTTCCTTCAAGTCGAACCGGTGGGAACGCATAACCTAGCCGAGCCTGAGACAATTGTCAGTCGTCGAATCCGGGTTGTTCGTGAATCTCATCGACATTCAGTTCCAGCCGATAGGCCACCGCCACAAACAGCGCCTGACATAAACACAGTGTCGCGCTTAGCGAACGAAAGGCCAGCGCACTGCCTTCATTGACCAGCAACACGCTATTGGCAAGTTTCGCCAGTGGCGACAGAGGGCTGTCGGTGATGATCAGGGTATTGGCGTCTTGCTGTTGTGCGAATCGCAGGCAGTGCTGGGTTTCCTTGGCGTAGGGCACAAAACTGATGGCGATGACCAGGTCGTTGGCGCGCACGCTGCGCATTTGCTCGCGATAGCTGCCGCCGATGCCGGAGACGAGATGAATGCGCTTCTGGGTGTGCTGCAGGTTGTAAACCAGATAATCGGCGACGGCGAACGAACGGCGGACCCCGACCACATAGATGTCGTCGGCATTGACGATGAGATCGACAGCTTTGTCGAACGCAGCCCCATCCAGTTCGCGGCCCAAACGTTCGATGCCCGATAGCGTTGCGTCGATGCACTCGCGGACAAGCTCGCCGCTGTTGGCGGTCTGCGATTTGTTGGCGATCAGGCTGCGGATGCGTTTTTGATAGTTCTGCGCCGGCGTGGCCTTGTGCGTCCAGGCCTGGCGGAACAGCGCCTGCATTTCGCTGAAGCCGCTGAACCCGAAGCGCTGCGAAAAACGCACGATGGCGGACGGATGCACCTCGCATTCACGAGCGATGTCGCTGATGCGGTCGACCATGATTCGCTCGCTCTGCTGGCTAATGTAACTGGCGATGCGTTTAAGCTGACGCGGAAGGGCGTCATATTCGTCGCTAATCGTTTGCAGCAGACGCTCGGCAGTGATCGGGGGGCTGGCGAGCGAAAGTTCGTCGGCGGCCGGCAGATCGGGGCGGGGCATAGGACATCCTTCGGGCGGGTTGATCACGCGGTAAGCCTGATCATAGAAGGGCTGCGCGGGCTCTGCCGGGCTGAAACGATGCACCTTGCGAGAATAATTTCCGCTGTCGATGGCGGCATGGTTAGCCGTTTGTCTTCTATATACAGCCGCTGGAGTGAATTTCTTGCTATAAACGCACTCCGATGGCCGTGTGAAGCCTGTGTCAGAGCAGTTTCCTGGTCCTGTCGGACAAATTCCCTGTATTTACAGTTGCTGAGGCCTTGATCGGGCCTTAGACTGCCGCCCCTCGTAAATTGAGTGCCGGGTGGCGTTTGCAATAAAACGATGCCTTTTCGACGGCCGACACGGTTCGCCGAAACGCTCCCTTATTCGCCTTAATGCACGTTTTTTTATAGAGATATCAATGACAAAGGACAAGTTGCTGGCTATGCCGGCAGATGACTACATGAATGCAGAGCAACACGCTTTCTTCACTGAGCTGTTGCAGAACATGAAAGTCGAAACCCACGAGCGCATTGAGCAAAACCGTATCGCCATCGAAAGCCTGGACACCCCGGCTGACCCGGCGGACGCGGCTTCGGTTGAAGAAGAGCGCACCTGGCTGGTCAACGCGATCGATCGCGACCAGCGCATGCTGCCGCAGTTGGAACAAGCTCTTGAGCGCATCAAGGACGACAGCTTTGGCTGGTGCGACGACAGCGGCGAGGCCATTGGCCTGAAGCGTCTGCTGATCAGCCCGACCACCAAGTACTGCATCGAAGCTCAAGAGCGTCACGAGCAGATCGACAAGCACCAGCGTCAGGCCTGATTCTGTGGGGTGACCCTTTCAACAGGGGCGCCTTGAAAAGATCGCAGCCTTCGGCAGCTCTACACGGAGTTGCGCGAGGCTGCGATCTTTGTTTTTGCTCGTCTGCGATATTTCCCCGTCGTTCCCTTGACCTGCCACAGACCTCACGACTAACGGACCATGGATAATGGCGTTGTAGTGGCGTTTAATGCAGTCACAACAATGAGAACAAACGTGGGGTGATCAAGATGACGAGAGATGGATCTCTGGTTGCGGCGCTGCCTGCACCAGTGCTTTTGCCGAAAAACCGCTGGATCGCGCCGACCCTGCAAAGCATCGCTCTGATGCTGTTGCTGGCCGGCATGGCTCTGGCCGAATGGTCGCTTTACCTCGGCATGCCGCTGGCGGTGCTGATTGTCTGGCTGCCGCGCCTGCGTTCGCGCAACGTTCCAGCTGCTGTCCCGGTCGATAGTGCGAGCGCATTGTCCGCACTGACTCGCGATCTCTCCTACACCACCAGTCACAACGCACTGTCTGCCGCCGGCGTGGCGTTTTCGGTCAAAGCGCTAGCCAGCAAACTTGAATCGCAACTCGACGCGGCGGCGCAGATCGTCAGCAACGCCGAAGTGATGATCGCCACCGAACAGGCGACTTCACAGCTCAGTCGCGACGCGCTGGACGCCGCCAGCGAAGCGCATCACAGCAGCGCGGCGGGGCGCAGCGAACTGCTCGACTCGATTTCGCGCATGCAGCAACTCAGTCAACGCGCCAACGCCAGTCGCGAGCTGATCGAGGCCCTGAGTGTGCGCAGCGACGACATTCAGCGGGTGACGCTGGTGATTCAGTCGATCGCCAGCCAGACCAATCTGCTGGCCTTGAACGCAGCTATTGAAGCGGCCAGGGCGGGCGAACATGGTCGCGGTTTCGCCGTGGTCGCCGATGAAGTACGCGGATTGGCGGCACGGACGGCGGCGGCCACGGGCGAAGTCGGTGAGATGGTTGCAGACATTCAGCAGCGCACCGCGCAAGTGGTGGCGCAGATTCGCGAGTTGTCGAGTGATCTGCATACTGGCGTCGAACAGGTCGAGCACACCGGTCAGCATCTGGAGAATATCGCGCGACTTGCCGCCGGAGTGGAAACCCAGGTCAGCGAAATCGCCCGTGGCGCGCAAACCAATCGCGAGCAGCTTGATGCGCTGTTCAGCGCGATTGAGCAAATGCGTAGCGATCTGGCGATCAGCGATCAGCAGACCCGCCGCCTCGCCGAGGCAGCGGTGCAGATGGAAGGGCAGGCGGAAACCATCAGCGAACGCTTGGCCGAAGTCGGTCTGGACGACTATCACCAGCGCATTTATGACCTGGCGCGCGAAGGTGCGAGCCTGATCGCAGCCCGCTTCGAGGCGGATGTCGAGCAGGGGCGGATCAGCCTGGATGATTTGTTCGATCGCAGCTACCAGCCGATTCCGGGTACCGAACCAGCCAAATTTCAGACCAGGTTTGATCAGTACACAGATCAGGTCTTGCCCGCGATTCAAGAGCCTCTGTTAGCGCGTCATGAAGGTTTGGTTTTCGCGATCGCCTGCACGCAGCAGGGTTATGTGCCGACGCATAACCAGGCATTCAGCCAGCCGTTGACCGGTGATGTGCAGGTCGACACGGTAAATAACCGCACCAAACGCAAATTCGCTGACCGCACGGGCATCCGTTGCGGCAGCCATCAACAACCAGTTTTGCTGCAGACTTACACGCGCGATACGGGTGAGCTGATGCATGATCTTTCGGTGCCGATCATGATCAAGGGCCGACACTGGGGCGGGTTGCGTCTGGGCTATAAACCTGAGAACCCACACTGAGATTATTACCGTTGACGCAATGAGTCTGTGCACGGCGGTTGCTGTTTCCTCTCGAAGGAAAGCTTTAATCTGGCGACTTAGTTAGGTAGCTAATTATTTCGGAGGGCACATGCAGTGCAGGGTGGATGTGGCAGTGATGATCGGCAGCGGCGTTCCGGCCGGTTTACGCGCGATGGGGCGCAGTGTGTGCTGGGTGGTTTTGCTCAACGGGGAGCGACGCGGCACAGCCTTCGCCAGTCGCGATGAAGCGGAGGAGTGCAAGGCTGCCTGGCTCGAACAACTGAACATCGAGCCCGGCGACAGCCTGCACTGATCGCCCTTATTTACCGCGATGCAGGCGCACGTTCAGCTCATCGACAGTTATCGCTTCCTCACCGTCAGCACGCAGCCACTCTTTGAGTAATTGCGCCTGTTGGGGCGTCCAGAAATCGGCATCGATCAATTTGATATCAGATTTCAAAGGGTGGGCTTCGACAAAATTATTGATCGACGCTTCATCGGCCGGTAGGCCCAGCTGTTCGAAAAGGGTGGTCAGGTTATGCTCGGTTGGCAGTTCCATCATCTACTCCTGAATTGGTGCCGGTACGGCTTGTTCGTTCACTCCCTTATCAGAGGCAGGCGCTGGCGCGGAGTTCGATTTTTGATTCAAGCGAGCGGGCAAGGGCGCAGGCTTCGTTGTGATTGCCGCGGAAACCTCTGACACGTCCCGTGGATATCTCCTTGATGTGAAAGAACGCAATACCTGCCGGCACCACTTGAAAGTGCGGGGTTCGATGATCGTTAGAAGATGTCGGAAGGTTGTCGAGGTCGGCAACCTTCATCGTCAGAGATGGGGTGATTCGCGCGTCAGCCGACGTGGCAAAATGAGTCAAAGTGCACATATGAAGTCCTTTTCATCAGTCGGCCGGGATTTAACGGCCGTTGCGGGTAGTCGTAATGAGCATCGCTGCTCTAGAATCGCCAGTACCTGTTGACGACCGGGCTTATCTAAAGCAATTTTTCGCCAGCGATATGTCGGAAAAGTGCTTTTTTTCGTGAGAAATTTCCCTGAAGTTCGTAGTCAGAATTGCTCTAGTCGCACTTGAGGCGTTTTCCTTCAAGCTTTGGCGATTTCAGAGCAGGTTTCACTAATGACAATCCAGTAGTCTACGAACCTCGCGATTCAAGAGTGCTTTGCTCGCTTCGGGTGTTTGAATGTTTTTGCAGTTTTCATCGGCCTGGCCGTTTCTTTGCCGTGGGCGTTTTTCGCTGCGCGGTTTTTCAAATGTGGGGATGTTTCTTTGGCAGTCAGTAACCTCGATATGCATGCTTTGTTCGTGCTGGGTGATTTGCGTGCAAAGCTGGTCAAGCAATTCCAATCACGTTTTGTTTACATCACCGAGCAAAACGCCGAAGGCATTTACATCGCCGAAATCGACACCGAAAGTGCATTGGTAGTCGATGACAAACCGGGACTCAAACTCAAGGTTGGCGACCATTTCATCGCGTCAGTTTTGCCCAGCCGTGAAGGCGGCAAGATGGACATTCGTTTTCGCGACATCAAACTGACGGTCTACGGCCTGGGCGATTACGCCTTTGTCAGCACGGCCGACGGTCACGCGATCCTGTTCAAGGAAGGCCATAGCGTCGTCACCGTGTTCGCCGCCAATGAGCAGCTGCAGGAAGGTTTGACCAAAACCCTCAAAGCCGTCACTGCCAAAGCCGCCAAATGGCGCAAGGGCGAGCTGGTGACCTTCAAGGCCAGCGAGTGAAGCGCGCGGATTTCCATGCGCAAAATCTCGACAGCGCACGCGAAGAAGCTCAGCGCTTGTTCGCCCGCAAGGCCGAACTGCAAGGTGCCTGGCTGAGTTGGGTAGCGTCGCAGCTCTATGCATTGCAACCGGCGGCATACGCCAGCATGGTCAGACGTGAGCTGCAAAGCCTGCAGGAAAAGTCTGAAACGTAACACCGCGCGCAGCAGACCCCGGAAAAAGCAGGAACCTCGGCTAAAGTCAGTTGACTGAGTCATTCAGAGGCTTGCGTTTCTGTCAGGCCAACTGCCATTGCTGTGAACAGCACGAGGTGCGATGCATGAACGGATTTCGACGGTTATTGGCCGCCAGCGTGGCCACCTTTAGTTTGCTGACGTCAGCGCAATCGCTGCAGGCGGCACAGGCGCCGGTGCACTTTGCCGACCTGAACTGGGAAAGCGGCAGCCTGATTACCGAGGTGCTGCGGGTTATCGTCGAGAAAGGCTATGGCCTGCCGACCGACACTTTGCCCGGGACCACCATCACGCTTGAGACCGCGCTGGCCAACAATGACATCCAGGTGATTGGCGAGGAGTGGGCCGGGCGCAGTCCGGTCTGGGTCAAGGCCGAAGCCGAGGGCAAAGTGGTCGGCCTGGGCGATACGGTAAAAGGCGCCACTGAAGGCTGGTGGGTGCCGGAGTACGTGATCAAGGGCGATCCGGCCAAAGGCATCAAGCCGCTGGCGCCGGATCTGCGCAGTGTCACTGATCTGAAGAAATACAAGGACGTGTTCAAAGACCCGGAAAGCCCGGGCAAAGGGCGTTTCCTCAACAGCCCGATCGGCTGGACTTCGGAAGTGGTCAACAAGCAGAAGCTCACGGCGTATGGCTTGCAGGACGACTACACCAACTTCCGCAGCGGTTCCGGCGCTGCGCTGGATGCCGAGATCAGCTCTTCGATTCGTCGCGGCAAACCGGTGTTGTTCTATTACTGGTCGCCGACGCCACTGCTTGGCAAATTCAAACTGGTGCAACTGGAAGAGCCGCCGTTCGATGCCGAGGCGTGGAAGACGCTGACAGACGCCGATAATCCCAATCCCAAACCAACCCGCTCGCTGGCATCGAAGCTGTCGATTGGCGTGTCTACGCCGTTTCAAAAGCAGAACCCGCAAATCGCCGAGTTCTTCAGCAAGGTCGATTTTCCCATCGAGCCGCTGAACAAGGCACTGGCGGATATGAGTGACAAGCACACCGCACCTCGTGAGGCGGCGGTCGCGTTCATGAAAGCGCATCCGGACGTGTGGCAGGCCTGGTTACCCAAGGATGTGGCTGACAAGGTGACGGCTGATCTGAAATAACGCGGTCAACGCAGCGCACCGCCGACCGGTCGTGCAGGGGCAAAAAATCCGACTAGGATGGTTTGTTCAAATCCCTTTGAAGGATTTCAACCATGACCTTTGTGTTGGCTCAATGGCTGGTGACTGTGTTCGCGGCAATCGGCCTGATGCACGTGTATTGGGCGTTGGGTGGGCAATGGGCGGCTGCGGTGGTGGTGCCGCAGGTGCCGGTGTCGGGCTTCGTGGCCTCGGTACGCCCGGCCTTCAAGCCCTCAGGCTGGCTGACGCTGGCAGTCGCCGCTGCGTTGCTGATAATTGCCGCGCTGGTTTGCATGCGGGTCGGTTGGGGCGTGCCGGCGGTGCAGCACAAGGCACTGCAATGGGTGATCAGCGCGATTGCGTTGTTGATGTTCGCCCGAGCGATCGGTGATTCGAACCTGGTCGGATTTTTCAAGGAAGTGAAGGATTCGCGATTCGCGCGCCTCGATACCTGGGTGTATTCGCCGTTGTGTGCGCTGCTGGGGGCGGGGTTGTTGGCGGTGGCTTGGGTTTGAGCTGATCCGGAATTTGCGACGCCCCGACTGGCCGCTTCGCGAGCAGGCTCGCTCCCACACATGGGAGAGCGGATTTCTGGTGTAGCGATGGCGCCATCACAGGCGCCACATGATCATCAGTTACCACTTTCAGTCTGACGACTGCTCACCTCAGCCGGCACATCATCCCCGGCCATCCGCTTGCGGAACAACGCCGCCCGCGCCAGCAGCAGGGTGGTCACTGGCACGGTGATGGCCAACAGAACCGGAATCAGCCAGGCATGCACCACTGGCCCGGACTTCAGCGCTGAAAAGCAGATGATCGACGCCAGTGCCACACACCAGGCACCGATTGTCGACGCCAGCGCTGGCGGATGCATACGCTGGAAGTAATCCTTCATGCGCAGCAATCCGGTTGCGCCCAGCAGGGTAAACACGCCGCTGAGCACCAGCAGGACCGCCACCGGAATCTCGACCCACAAAGACAATTCGGCATTCATTCGATCACCTCGCCACGCAGCAGGAATTTCGCCAGGGCAAACGAGCCGACGAAGCCGAACAGCGCGATCAGCAGCGCGGCTTCAAAGTAGGTATCACTGGCGTAGCGAATGCCCAGGGTCAGCATCATCAGCATGGCGACGATATACAGGTAATCCAGCGCCAGTACCCGATCCTGAGCTGACGGACCTTTGAACAGACGCACCAGCGTCAGCGTCATCGCCACGCAGTACAGAAAAAGCGTGAGCAGAATCGCATTCGACAGCAACGGGCTCATTCGAAAATCTCCATCAACGGTCGCTCGTAGGTGCTTTTGAAGTGCTCGATAAACTGCGCCTCGTCGTGCAGGTCCCAGACGTGCAGCAACAGAACGCTGCGGTCCAGCGCCAGCTCCGACCATACGGTGCCGGGCACCACGGTGCAGATCATCGCCAGTGCCGCCAGACCATGAGCATCGCGCAGATCGAGCGGCACCTTGATAAAGCATGAGCTGGGCGGGCGCCGTCCGGCGTTGAGTACGCCCCAGGCGACGATCAGGTTGGACATGATCACGTCACGACCGACCAGGAGAAACAGGCGCAGCACGGCCATCGGATTGCGAATGCGCGCACGTTTCGGCCGCAATTTGCGCATCATCAGCGGCGCGGCGAAGCCCAGCGCGGCACCGAGCAGCAGATTGCCCGGGCTGACGGACAGGTTCAGGGTCAGCCACAAGACCCACAGCGCCAGCGATAACCACGGAGCCGGAAACAGTCGATTCATGGCTGCACCTCGAGCATGTCAGCTCTGGCTTGCGGACTCGGCACCGCACGTGTACCGAGAACTGCGAGCACATATTGCTGCGGATTGTTCAGCGCATCGGCCGTAGCCTGGGTGTAGCGCAACAGCGGTTCAGCCTTGAACGTCAGAACAATGCTCAGCCCGAGCAGCAGAAAAATCGGCGCGCATTCGAGTTTGCGCAGCAGTGGTGACGGGCGCTCCTCCGGCGTCCAGAAGCGCTGGATACCCAGGCGAGAGAAGGCCATGAGGGAGGCCAGACCGGTCAGGATCAACAGGGCCAGCAATCCCCATGCGCCGGGAGGCAGCGGCGCCGCAGTGCCAAGTCCCGACGGGTTGAGCAATGCCCCGATCAGGCTGAGCTTGCCGATAAATCCGGAGAGCGGTGGCATGCCGATAATCAACAGCGCGCAGGCAATGAAGCTCAAACCGAGAAAGGCCATGGTCCACGGGATGACCTGACCGACCACGGCTTTCTGTTCGTCGTCGAGGTTGATGCCCTTGGGCGGTTGCAGCGATTCCTGCGGGCGCGGAAGCAGTTCGCTTTCGTCCTCCAGCGGAATTTCGTTGGCCGAGCGCGAGCGCTCGATCAGTTCGGCCAAGAGGAACAGCGCGCTCAGCGCCAGGGTCGAGCTGACCAGATAGAACAGCGCAGCGCCGATCAGGTTCGGCTGGGCGAAGCCGATCGCCGAGAGCAGGATCCCCGCCGACACCAGAATGCTCAGGCTGGCCATGCGCTCCAGGCGTTGCGCGGCGATAATCGCCAGCCCTGCGCAAGCCATGGTCGCCATGCCGCCGTAGATGAGCCAGTCGCCGCCGAAGAATGCCGAGGCGCCGGCCTGACCGGAAAACAGCAGCGTCCACAGGCGCAGCAGGGTGTAGACGCCGACCTTGGTCATGATCGCAAACATCGCCGCCACTGGCGCGCTGGCCGAGGAATAGGCCGGCACCAGCCAGAAGTTCAGCGGCCACATCCCGGCCTTGGCCAGAAACGCTACCGCAAGAATCCCCGCGCCAGCATGCAGCAGGCCACGATCGGCTTCCGGCACCAGCGGAATCTTCATCGCCAGATCAGCCATGTTCAGCGTGCCGGTCACCCCGTAGATCAATGCAGCGCCGATCAAAAACAGTGACGATGCCAACAGGTTGATCGAAATGTAATGCAACCCCGACGACACCCGCGCCCGGCCCGAGCCGTGGAGCAACAAGCCGTAGGATGCGGCGAGCAACACTTCGAAGAATACGAACAGGTTGAACAGATCAGCCGTCAGGAACGCGCCATACAGGCCCATCAGCTGGATCTGGAACAGAGCGTGAAAGCTTGAGCCGGCGCCGTCCCAGCGGGCCATGGCAAACAGCAACGCACTGACGCCGATAACGCCGGTCAGCACCAGCATCAGTGCCGACAGGCGATCAACCACCAGGACGATGCCGAACGGTGCCTGCCAGTTGCCCGGCAGGTACACACCGATGGAGCCGGGCACCCCGGTGGTCTGCGTCCATTGCAGTAGCATCACTGAAATGAACAAGCCGAGGAGGCTGGAGAACAGGTTGATTTTCGCCTTCAGCGGCCGGTGTTTCTCGCCGAGCATCAGCATGATTGCGGCGGTCAGCAGCGGCAGCAGGATCGGTGCAGCGATCAGGTGAGTCATCGCCATCATTCTTTAGGCTCCCGGCCGTCGACATGGTCGGTGCCGGTCAAGCCGCGCGAGGCGAGCAATACGACGAGGAACAGTGCGGTCATGGCGAAGCTGATGACGATCGCCGTCAGCACCAGCGCCTGGGGCAGCGGGTCGGTGTAATGCAGCAAGTCCTGGGTCACGCCGTCCTTGATCACCGGCTCCTTGCCGATGAACAGGCTGCCCATGCTGAAAATGAACAGGTTGACCGCATACGACAACAGACACAGGCCCATGACCACCTGAAAGGTACGCGGGCGCAGGACCAGCCAGACCCCGGACGCGGCGAGAATGCCGATGGCGATTGCGATGACTTCTTCCATCAGACGGCTCCTTTGCTGGCGACTGACTTGGGCAGCGAGGCCGTCTTGTGGCCGCGCACCGATTGGTGGGCGAGGGCGGTGAGAATCAGCAGCGTCGACCCGACCACCACGGCGTACACGCCAATGTCGAAGAACAGCGCACTGGCGATATGGATGTCGCCCAGCACCGGCACGCTGATGTGCCAGGTGTGAGTGGTGAGGAACGGATAGCCGACCAGCATCGCACCGAGACCGGTGGCGGTGGCGAACAGCAGACCGGTGCCCATCCAGCGCAATGGACGCAGGCTCATTTGCGCCTCGACCCACTGCGTGCCGGCAACCATGTATTGCAGGATAAAGGCCACCGACATCACCAGCCCGGCGACAAAACCGCCGCCCGGCTGATTGTGCCCGCGCATGAACAGGTAAAACGACACCACCAGCGCGACAGGCAGCAGCAGGCGCACCAGCACTGCCGGCACCATCATGAAGCCGAGCGCGGTGTCGCTGGCCGAACGCGGGTTGACCAGATCGGTGACCACGTCCGGTGCCAGCAGACGTTGCTGCGCCGGCAATTGCAGGCTTTCCTTCGGCGGGCGGAAGCGGCGCAGCAGGGCGAACACGGTGAGCGCCACGGCGACCAGCACGGTGATTTCACCGAGGGTGTCGAAGCCACGGAAGTCCACCAGCATCACGTTGACGACGTTGCTGCCGCCGCCCTCGGGCAGGGCGCGACTGAGGTAGAAAGAGGAAATATGGTTCGGCGTCTGCCGGGTGAGCATGGCGTAGGACAACAGCGCCATCCCCGCACCGACCGCAATCGACAGCAGCAAGTCGCGCAGACGACGGATACGCGCCTTGCGCAGGCTGCCTGGCAGTGGTGAGACTTCTTCGATGCGTCTCGGCAACCAGCGCAGACCAAGCAGGATCAACACCGTGGTCACCACTTCGACCGCCAGTTGTGTCAGCGCCAGATCCGGCGCCGAGAACCAGACAAAGGTCACGCAGGTCATCAGGCCACAGACGCTGACCATGGTCAGTGCAGCGAGACGGTGATATTTGGCCTGCCATGCGGCGCCAAGCGCACAGGTGATCGCCAGCAGCCACAGGGTCACGAAGACGATGGAACCGGGAATTTTCGGCCGGTCGCCCCAGGTCAGCGTGCTGTGCAGCATCGGGATCAGACCGGCGAGCACGGCGGCCGAAACCATCAGGAACAGCTGCATCTGCAAACGCTTGGTGCCGAGGCGCCGCTCGACGCGCCGGGCGATGCGCATCATCACGACCAGACTGCGCTCGAACAAACGCTTGCCGTTGAAGCGCCCCACCAGCGGCGGATACTTGAAATGGCCGAGCCTGAACTGCTTGCGCAGCAGCAGATAGAGGATGATGCCGCCGGACATGGCGATCAGGCTCATGATCATCGGTGCGTTCAAACCGTGCCAAATGGCCAGGCTGTATTCCGGCAACTCACCACCGACCACCGGCAGTGCCGCAGCGGCGAGTAATGGCCCGACGATCTGCGCCGGGAAAATCCCCACCAGCAGACAGGTGAAGACCAGCAACTCGACCGGGGCGCGCATCCAGCGCGGCGGCTCGTGCGGCGTGTGTGGCAGGTCAGTGGCGGTGGGGCCGAAGAACACGTCGACGGTGAATCGCAGGGAGTAGGCGACGCTGAACATGCCGGCGATGGTCGCGACGATTGGCAGACTGGTCTCGACCCACGCGGTGGCGTTGATGAACACGGTTTCGGCGAAGAACATTTCTTTCGACAGGAAACCGTTGAGCAGCGGCACGCCGGCCATTGAGGCACTGGCGACCATGGCCAGCGTCGCCGTATAGGGAATCAGTTTGATCAGACCGCTGAGCTTGCGGATATCACGGGTGCCGCTTTCGTGGTCGATGATGCCGGCGGCCATGAACAGCGAAGCTTTGAACGTCGCGTGGTTGAGAATGTGAAAAACTGCTGCCACTGCGGCCAGTGAACTATTGAGGCCCAGGAGCAAAGTGATCAGACCGAGATGGCTGATGGTCGAATAGGCCAGCAAACCTTTGAGATCGTTCTGGAACATCGCGCAGTACGCGCCAAGCAACAGTGTACAGGCGCCCGCTCCGCTGACGATGTAGAACCATTCCTCACTGCCGGACAGCGACGGCCACAGACGTGCCAAAAGGAAAACCCCGGCCTTGACCATGGTCGCCGAGTGCAGATAGGCCGAGACGGGCGTCGGTGCCGCCATCGCGTGGGGCAGCCAGAAGTGAAACGGGAATTGCGCGCTTTTGCTCAGCGCGCCGATCAGGATGAGTGGCAAAAGAACAGGGTAGAGGGCATGTGCACGAATCAGATCGCCGGCGGCCAGGACCTTGTCCAGGTCATAGCTGCCGACGACATGGCCGAGAATCATGACCCCCGCCAGCAGACATAACCCGCCGGCACCGGTGACCATCAGCGCCATATAAGCCCCGCGCCGCGCATCGGCGCGGTGGTGCCAGTAGCCGATCAGCAGGAACGAGAAGAGGCTGGTCAGCTCCCAGAAGAACACGATCTGAATCAGGTTGCCGGAGATCACCAGCCCGAGCATGGCGCCCATGAACGCCAGAAAAAATGCGAAAAAGCGCGGCACCGGATCGTCCGGCGACATGTAATAACGGGCATATAAGGAGACAAGTGTGCCGATGCCGAGCACCAGCATCGAGAACAGCCAGGCGAAGCCGTCCATGCGCAAAATGAAGTTCAGCCCGAGGCTGGGCAACCACATGAATTCTTCGCGGATCACGCCACCGTGGGCGATTTGCGGGTACAGCATCGCGACCTGAACGGTGCCGATCAAAGCGACCAGACCCGCCAGCAGCGATTCGGCATTGCGCGCATTGTGCGGCAGCACCGCTGCCAGACAGCTGCCGATGAACGGCAGAAGCAGTAGAACTATCAGGGACATAGGCTTCTAATCTGCGGAAGTTTGTGAAGCATCATACGTGCCAGCTCCCTGATCACCAAACGCGAGGATGTCTCAGAATCCTACAAAGTAGTCCGGAATTTTGTGTTTGGCGTTGTTTCAGGGGCAACAATGGTGCGGCGCTTTCGCGAGCAGCCAGAAAAGATTGCGGGTCACGCCTGCGTTTCCCGCTCCAGCTCAGCTTCTGCCTCGGTGGACCTTCCCTTGGTCTTCAACTCACTGACAATCACCGCCGCCACAATCAGCCCGGCGCCCACCAGTGCAATCGCCGGCAAGCGCTCTCCGGCAATCCGTCCGACAATCCCGGCCCACACCGGTTCACCGGCATAGATCAACGTCGCCCGAGTCGGCGAAACACTCTTCTGCGCCCAGTTCATCGCCACCTGAATCGCCGCACTTGCTGCGCCCAGACCCAAAGCGGTCACCAGCAACAACCAGGAAAATTCCGGAATCACTTCACCGGTCGGGACCACCAGCAAGAACGACAACACCGCCGTCACCGCCAGTTGCACCACCGTCACCCGCCGCACATCAACCTGCCCGGCGAAAGTGCTGATCAAAATGATTTCAGCAGCAATCGCAACGGCGCTGATCAAGGTCGAAATTTCTCCCGGACTGAAATTCAACGCCGCCCCCGAAGGACCCGACAACAGCATCAACCCGGTAAACGCCAACATGATACCGATGCTCGGCATCAATCCTGGGCGACGGCCAAGTACCAGCCATTGCAGCAGCGGCACAAACGGCACATACAGCGCGGTAATGAACGCCGACTGACTGCTCGGAATACTTTGCAATCCGACCGTCTGCAGGCCGTAACCGAGCATGATCGCTACACCGATGAACGACCCTGCCTTGACTTCGAACAAGGTCAGTTCGCGCAGATGACGCCAGGAGAACATCGCCACGATCGCCGCCGCGGCGGCAAAGCGCAGGCCGACAAAAAACATCGGGCCGCTGACCGTCATGGCATGTTGCACAATCAGAAACGTGCCGCCCCAGATCATGGTGATCAGCACCAGCACGCACTCGGCTTTGCTGAAGCGGGAAAAGCGGATTCGGGACGCAGAATTGTTTGGCGACATCATGACCTTGCGCACATTAAAAGGGAGGCCGCACAATGCCGCCAACGTTGCGCAGTATACTGCCCAACCCCACCGAGTGAGCAATATAGTGCACAAAGATTCGACTCAGCGAGCCTCCGTCCTGCAACACGTCAGCCAGAACGTTCGACGCCTGCGGCATGCGGCGGATATGAGCCAGACCGCACTGGCGGAAAAGTCCGGGGTCAGCCGACGGATGCTGGTGGCGATCGAGGCGGGGGAAAAGAATGTCAGCCTGACCACGCTTGATCGCGTCGCCGAAGCGCTCGACGTTGCGTTCAGTGATCTGATCCAGGCGCACGATGCGCGCGATCCGAGCCGTATCAACGAGGTTGCCTGGGCTGGCACGATTGCGGGCAGCAGGGCCGTGCTACTGTCCAAAGCCACCGCGAGCCGCGAAGTCGAGCAATGGGAGTGGTGCCTGCAACCGGGCGAAGTTTATCCGTCACAACCGGACGCCGATGGCTGGAGCGAGCAGATCTACGTATTTGAGGGTTGCCTGACGCTGATGCTCGGGGATCAGCCGCAGTACATCAACAAAGGAGAGTTTTTCATGTTCGCCAGCAATCAACCGCATGCCTACCGCAACGATGGCGATGTGGCTGCGCGGTTCGTGCGTAATGTGGTGATCTGAATGGAGCAGCCTGCGGACATTCTGATCATCGGCGGCGGCCTTAGCGGCACGATGCTGGCAGTGCAATTGCTCCGGTTGCCGGGGCAACGAAAGATTCTCATCATCGAGCCTCGCGCTGAACTGGGACGTGGTGAGGCTTACAGCGCAGTCGAGTTGGGACATACGCTGAACGGCAACGCGGCGCGGATGAGCGTCGATCCGGATAATCCTGATGATCTGACGCAGTGGCTGACCGCGCATATTGCCGGCGGCGGCTGGCCGGAATCTGCCGAGCAGGATGTGCCGGTCAGTGAGCTGTTTCCGCCGCGCGGCCTGTTCGGGGTCTATGTGCAACAGCGTCTGGCTGAGGCCCGGGCGGTGGGCGCGCTGCAAGGTTCGACCGTTGAACATATTTGTGCTGAAGCCGTCGACCTGCAAAGCGATTCCGGCTCAACGCAGCTCACCTTGAGTGATGGCCGGATTTTGCGTGGGTCGCAGGCGGTGCTGGCCACCGGCATGTTTCCCGCCGCTCGCACGCCGCAGACGCAATCCAGTGGCCTTAACGCCGCAGCGCTTGATCCCTGGGATGTGGCGGCCATGCGCGAACTCGACCCGCAGTCCACCGTGGTGATCATCGGCTCCGGTCTGACCATGGTCGATGCCGTGGTGTCGCTGGAGCAGGCCGGGCACCGTGGGCCGATCGAGGTATTCTCCCGGCATGGCCTGCTGCCGCACGTGCGCCGTCAACCGCCGGCCTGGGTGGATTTTCTGGCAGCAGATCACAGCATCCGCACGCCACGCCAGTTGGTGCGCGAATTGCGCCGACATTGTCGCGACGCAATCGCCCAAGGCATCGACTGGCAGGCGCCGCTGGATACGGTTCGCGCGCATATCGCGCGGTTGTGGAGTCAGGCGACTGACGTGCAGCGTCGACAATTCGTACGGCATGTACGGCCATGGTGGGAGAGTCACCACCATCGTTCGCCGCCACTGAGTGCCGAGTTAATCGAACGGCTGCACAAGGAAGGACGCTTGCGCATTCACGCCGCGTCATTCAAGGGCATTGAGCCCGGCGCTGGCGATGCTGTGACCATTCGCATCCGTCCTCGGGGTGAGGCTGAAACATCTACTGTAAGTGGTGCGGCGCTGATCAACTCCAGCGGTATTGAATACGACTGGCGGCGAGTCGCACGACCGTTGCCACAGCAGTTGCTGGCGCGGGGGCTGGTGCGGCCGGGGCCGTTGGCGCTGGGGATCTCGGCAAAGGACGGCGCAGTGGTGGGTGCCGAAGGGCGGGTGAGTAGTCAGCTGTTTGCCATGGGCCCGCCGTTGCGCGGGATGTGGTGGGAGAGTACGGCAGTGACGGACGTCGCTGCGCAGGCTAAAGCGTTGGCTCGGCGGTTGGTGGATAGCCTGAGAGACTGATGTGTTTTTCTTGGGCCTCTTCGCGAGCAGGCTCGCTCCCACAATGGGATTCAGGTTGTTACTACAATTTGCGGCACACCATAAATCCTGTGGGAGCGAGCTTGCTCGCGAAAGCGTCATCTGATTCAACGTCTCTGTTGAATGAAAGACCGCTATCGCTGGCAAGCCAGCTCCCACATTGGGCTTTTGTGACGGCTTGAGATTATGCGACGACCCGGTAGCAAGGCACATACGCCGCGCCACCCGGAAGTTTCATCCGGTGCTGGGCGACGAAGGCTTTGAGCAGTGCATCAAGCGGCTGCATGATCGCCGCATCGCCACGGATCTGATACGGCCCGTGCTCTTCGATCAGACGAATGCCCTTGTCCTTGACGTTACCGGCGACGATTCCGGAAAACGCCCGACGCAGATTGGCCGCCAGTTCATGCGGTGGCTGGTCGCGGTGCAGTTTCAGGTTGGCCATGTTTTCGTGGGTCGGATCGAACGGACGCTGGAAGCCCTCATCGATCTTCAACAGCCAGTTGAAATGAAACGCATCGTTACGCTCGCGGCGGAACTGCTTCACCGCTTTCAAGCCTTGAGTCATCTGCCGCGCCACTTCGGCCGGATCATCGATGATGATCTCGTAATGCTGTTTGGCTTCTTCGCCGAGGGTCGCGATGACAAACGCATCCAGCTGTTCCAGATACGGCGCGGCATGCTTCGGCCCGGTGAGGATCACCGGGAACGGCAGACCTTCATTGTCCGGGTGCATCAGGATGCCGAGCAGGTACAGGAACTCTTCGGCCGTACCGGCGCCGCCCGGGAAAATGATGATGCCGTGGCCAACACGGACGAAGGCTTCCAGACGTTTTTCGATGTCCGGCAGGATCACCAGCTCATTGACGATCGGGTTCGGCGCTTCGGCGGCGATGATGCCTGGCTCGGTCAGGCCGAGGTAGCGACCGCCGTGAATGCGTTGTTTGGCATGGGCAATGGTCGCGCCCTTCATCGGACCTTTCATCACGCCAGGGCCGCAACCAGTGCAGATGTCGAGGCTGCGCAGGCCCAGTTCGTGGCCGACTTTCTTGGTGTATTTGTATTCTTCGGTATTGATCGAGTGGCCGCCCCAGCACACCACGATCTTCGGCTCGACGCCCGGGCGCAGGGTGCGCGCGTTGCGCAGCAGGTGGAACACGTAATCGCTGATGCCTTGGGAATTGCTCAGGTCGATGCGCTGGCTGTCGAGTTCGTTCTCGGTGTAGACGATGTCGCGCAGGGCGCTGAAGAGCATTTCGCGGGTGCTGGCGATCATCTCGCCGTCGACGAACGCGTCGGCCGGCGCGTTCAGCAGCTCCAGGCGTACGCCGCGATCCTGCTGGTGAATACGGATTTCGAAGTCCTTGTAGGCTTCGAGGATGGTCTTGGCATTGTCGACATGCGCGCCGGTGTTGAGGATGGCCAGGGCGCACTGGCGGAAGAGGGTATAAGTGCTGCCGGATCCGGCTTCGCTCAGTTGCTGGACTTCACGTTGAGAAAGGGTTTCCAAGCTGCCTTTCGGGCTGACCGAGGCATTGATTACGTGTCGTTGGGTCATGCAGTGATCCTTAAAACGATGTCATCCACAACGCAGCGGATGGCATCCGAATAGTGTGTATCCATGAATGAAGATGGCACGATCTGCGCTATACCGCCATGTCCCCGTTGGACGCTGAAAAGATGAAAAGGAGCCCCAGCATAGCTAAAACCCGGTGCGATGCGATAATGCGCCGGCGAGTTTTTTCCGTTGCGCGTTTTGTCACTCAAGGAAGTCATTTTCGATGTTCGAGATTCAGCCGATGGACCCCGCTACCTTTCGTCAGCAGACCCGCCGCAGCACGATCATCATCGCCGTGCTGTTTCTGCTGCTGGCCATGCTGTTTTCGTCTGTCGCGGTGGCGGTATTTGGCGAGCCCGATGGGGATAATCTGCGATTCAACGTGGGCGGGGTATTTGTGGCGTTTCTGCTGACGGCGGCGCTGTTGCGCGGACGTTTCTGGCATCAGACCTGGATGGCCCCGGCGGTGTACAGCTGGCGCCTCAAGCGCAATCTGATGAGCATCACCAATGTGATGCATCAGGTAACAGCGGCGGCGCAGAACAACGATCCGACGGCGATGAAGGTGTTGCGTTTCTACCACTTGGGACTGCTGCAGATGCATGAGCTGGACGGCAACTCCAGCGATCATGGACAACTGCGTGACGAAGTCGCACAGCACAAGGCGCGGATGCAGGCGCTGGGCCTTGATCCTGACCAGCCACGCTTCGATCCGCAGTGGCTGGAAACGTTGAAACCGGCCTCGCGTTAAAACGGAATGCGCCGGGCGCGGCGCAGTTTCCACGAGCGCAGGAGTCGTGCGTACACCAACAGGTTGACCGCCAGCACCACGCTGCCAAGTGCCAGTTGAATCTGTGGCGTCAGACCGGCCGGGTAGATGATCGGCCAGATGTAATGCTCAATGAAACCGCCGGCGTATTCGGTCTGCCCGGCCGCGTGGCGCATCAGGTTTTCCCAGTAGGTCAACGGACAGGTCAGGTGCAGCACCTCGACCGCCACGCCCCAGGCAGCCGCCGGCAGGTGCAGCCACATCAATCGTGGCCAGCGCAGCACCAGCAGCCCGCCGAACAGTACGAACAAGATGAAACACAAGTGAAACAGCACCAGCCCGTCGGCGGCGATTCGGTACAGCATGGCGTCTTCCTGACGTAAGGGGAGATGACGCTATGGTACGCCGCGCGGGACAAAATGCGTTGGTGAATCTGGGCGCGCAAAAGTGTTCTACCCTTTAACGATCATCAACTGTTCTGAGGTGAGGTGCACATGGCAACTGAGCAAACGCGTGCGGAAGATGATGAGCCAACGGAAGAAGAAATCGAGCAGCAGAAGAGGCAGGAAAAAACCTGGAAGCATGATGACAGCCGCGAGCTGTCGGACCGCGATCAGGAGCGTCCGCTGAAACCTTGAACAACGCATACGAAGAGCCCCGCAGCAGCGGGGCTCTTCGCGTTTCAGAGGTCTGCCAGCTGCGTGAAATCCGGGTAGGTCGCCCGGTACCCCAACGTTCGATCGATCCACGCATTGAGCTCATTGACCATCACCGGCGGATGGCCGGGATAACCCTCGAGGGTGCTGCGCAGGGTGCGTTCGATATCGGGCACGCTGTGCAGGTTTCGGGTCTTGATGTAATGGCCGATAAAACAGTCGAGTTCCAGGCGTTCTGTCTTGGACAGATGGACACACTTCAGGCCGCTGACCTGTTTGATTGCAAAATCGTCGCTCACTTATTTCTCTGCAAGGCTTGAAAGTTGTTGATGGATTCCTGATTTCTTTGACTCTTTGGTCAACTGGTATACCAATCGGAAAGGCGGCGCGCATGCTATCCGCAGCGCGGGGAAATGTATGTATGACTGTCGAAATGTCTGACAGGCGGTTGATTCGCTCAAACGGCTGTTTTATGGGGGTTGTATCGCGGTTGAATCACTTTTTGTAACGCGCGGGATTCAGTGACGGGCTCGCTTGATTAACGCAGCAGTGAAGTAATTATTTAGTCGACTCGTTCTATCAATTGCGCACCTTGATTACGCGTATTACCGACCGCTTTGCCGACTTTGTACCATTCGAAGGCATCACTGGGCTCGCCTTCAAACAGCAGCATCTGCTCGGCGCGTTCCAGCGGCGTAGCCGGATCAAGCCATTCCATAGCTCGTGCCGAATCGAAGACCACTGGGCGGCGGTCGTGAATATCGAGCAGGCCGCCCAGGCTGTCAGCGGTGATGATGACGAACCCGTCGTCCTCCCTCGGCGCAACCCCCGGTGCCGGAAACTGGCCGATACCAGCACAGAAAACCGGAGCCTGATTCGCCCGACGAATCAACCAGGGCTGGCGGGATTTTTCCCCGGTATCAACCCATTCAAACCAGTTGTCGACCGGCACAATCAGCCGCTGCCGCCAGATCGCCCGGAAGAACGCGCCGTGGGCGACTTTTTCCACCCGTGCGTTGATGGGCGCGGCACGATCCTTGGCCCAATGCGGCCGCCAGCCCCAGCGCAGATTGTTGGCATGAATGGCCTGTTCGTGCTGGTGCAGAACCGCCAGCGCAGTGGTGGGCGCTGCGTTGTAGCGATTGAGCTGCGCATCGCCAACGTGATTGATCAACGCATCGGGGATGCTGAGCACCGCGACGAAATCGTGAATCCCACGGTACTGCGTGAGTCTTCCGCACATGGCTGAAATCTCCTTGAGGAAATTTGAGTCTAGTCGGACATGCCGACGTGCCTGGCCGATGACGCACTGGAACCAGCACCGGAACCAAACCCTGTGTACCTTATCCAACCTGCGCTCGCGGATAGCCGCGCAGGGATGGACAAAGGCGAGGGAGGTTTGCCATTCGACAACACCACGGCCGCGGCCTCGGGGCAAGACATGACATCCGGATGCAAACTTCTTTGTGTTGCGCTCATCGCGCTCGGTCTGGCCGGTTGCATCGCCGCGCCGATTGAAATGACCACGCAAACCGAAACGCGCCTGAAGGCTCAGGCCCCCGTACGTTTTCTGCTGACGTTTGACGATGGCCCCAGCGCTTCAGGATGGTGGAATCCCACGGCGACGGTGCTCGACAGCCTCAAAAGCAATCCGCTGCAGGCAGACATCAAAGCCGTGTTTTTCGTGCAGACCCGAGCACCCAGGGCAGGCGACAGCGAGATCGGTCGCAGCCTGATGCGTCGTGAACACGCCGAGGGGCATATTCTCGCCTTTCACACTGCAACCCACTGGCACACCAACCATCGCTCACTTGATCCACAAGAACTGGAGCAGTCGCTGACCGATGGCAGTGCTGACATTGCCGCTATCACCGGGGCGCCGCCCAGGCTGTTGCGCCCACCGTTCTGGAATTACGACAAACGCACATTTGCGGCCTATCAAAAACACGGCTTGCACGTCTTGCTCACGGACCTGAGTGCCAACGACGGCAAGATCTGGGGCTTCAACGCCAGCCCTCGGCGTCGGGCGAACATGCTGCGGCAGTTATCGGAAGTGCGCGAGCGCATCGCGGTGGGTCAATTGCCGACCGTGGATGGGGTGATTCCGGTCGTGGTGACGTTCCATGACCTCAATCGCTACACCGCGCGCCACACCCGCGAATACCTGCAGATTCTGCTCGAAAGTGCGGCGGCGACCGGGGTCAGACTCGCCGACAAGCCGTTCTACGACAATCAGGCCGCAATGGAAAAAGCCGCGTTGGCGCGTACGGTTCAGCAAAGCGCTGAGCCGGTGAATCTGCCCGGTATGTGGAACTGGATCTGGGATCATGATGCGCATTGAATGACGTGAGTGAGTTGTGATCGGCTTGGCATTCCCGAGCGGGCAATTAACAGACCGTGGGTCTATGATCGATGGATCGATTCTCCGCCTGCGAGGCGCCCGCCCATGCTTGCCATTGCCGATATTTGCCGGATCGTCGAGTCAGGCTTCCCCACGTTCAAGTGTGATTGCACACCGACCGGACAAGGTCTGTTGCGGATCAAGGTGTATGAGCCGGGCAGTGGGCGTGTCGAGTTGTTGCTTGACGGCGTTTCTCCCGAACATCTGGTGACGATTCGCGATATTTCCAATTTCATCGGTGAGTTGCGCACGGAAATCAGCGCCGGTCGCCGGGCGTTCGCCGGCTGATCGTTATAAACGCCGTTGAAAGGCCTGCACGATGCGCCGTGTCGCGTCATTGGTTTCAAGATTGTGCACGGCATCAAGTGGATGCCAGATGCAATCGACGATTTCGTTCTGAGGGCGCACCTCGTCGATATTGATCACCGAAGCCTCATAAACATGATGTCGCGTACTGCCTGCCTGCAGATCCATCAAGTACAGGACTTCATCAGCATTGAGCCCGGTTTCCTCCTGCAACTCGCGCACGGCTGCCGCCGCACGGGTTTCCCCGGGTTCGACTTTGCCGCCGGGCAATGACCAGTGATGGCGGGGTTTGCGGACCAGGAGGATATGGCGATCCTGTTCGCAAATGACGGTGGCGCGTACTTTCATGATTGCCCTGTTGATGCTTGTCATAAATCGGTAATCAAACTGCAACATTCGAGCCGCAGGCGGTTTTAAAGGTTCCTTCTTGATTCGGAGCCATTTACATAGCAAAAAGTGCCAGTGAATTGACAGGTGCCAGGGTGAATCCGGTTCACACCGCAGCGGGGAGCGGGTGTAAGGTAAGCCCGTACACCGAAAACACCGTTGGCAAAAGGGAGGTGCTTATGAGCATTCCAATGCTGAACAAGCTGCACATGAATGGTTACGATGTGCTCAGTGTGAACAGCGGCCCGTGGCGGGTCTGCACCCAGGGCGACCGGTTGGCGTCATTCACCAGCAGGGAGGAAGCGATGGCCTATGCGGCGGCGCTTCCTGGTTACAAGCAACGCCCCAAACGGGTGCAAAGCCAGAACGTCAGTTGATGCGTTATAACGAAAGAGCCCCGGTTTCGACCGGGGCTTCTTATTTGTGGCTTTGGAACGCTTGTCAGTGCACCTTGATTCGGCTGATGGTCCGGGCTTTTACCTCCTTGGCATAGATCTGCAATCTCTCTTCGTCGCTTTGCAGGATTTCGCACGACCGCAACACGGTCTGGGCGTCTGCCTCGTTGCCGGATTTACGCAGTTGTTCAGCGATGCGCTTGAGATCGACCGCCGACCATCTCAGGTCCGACGCCACGCTTTGCAAATCCCGTTGAAGTTCGTGTTCGTATTCATTGAGCCGCATGATCACCTCCTGAACGTTCTCGGTAGAAAAGAGTAGTCGCATTTTCCCGGATGCGGCCAAGTCATCTGACGCCCGGCTGAACCGATGTGAAAAATTGTCCAAACGCCGGTAACGGCGGGTTGCCACGATGGATGTGCAAGCAGTTAAACGGTACATTCAGCTTTTTTCCGCACAGGTAAACAACATGCGCGTATGGATCGGCAGTCTGGCACTGGCTCTGTTGACGGGGTGCTCGTTACCGGCGTCGCTGGTGCCGGGCGAGCCAAACCTCAGCAAGACCAGTGACAAGCCACCCAAGGAATATGCTGCGTGTTTGTTACCGTTGTGGCAGAAAGACGTGGCCAAGACTTCGCAGACGTCGATTTCCAACGGCTACCGGATTACCGCGCCGAGCATTATCACGGCGGATGAGATTCTCGATATCGTCAAATACAAGGACGGCAGCAAAGTGTCTCTCTACCAGGGGCCGCCGTGGGCCAAGTCCGGGTCGCTGCGCCAATCGGTGCGTGACTGCCTGTAACCGGGCGCCCGGATCTCAAAAAAGGCAGACACCGAAGTTCGGTGTCTGCCTTTTTTCATGGGGTGAGGCACTGGGCAAGCGCCGCAATGGTCTGTGACAGTTGCCGAGAGGCGCTGCCGAATCCTGGACTAGGCTTTGAATGTCGGCCCGTGACGGGTTCGGCATGACTGAAAGGAGCCTCGGATCATGGATGATCTGGTCAAGGACATCATTCCGCTGTTGCAGTACCTCATCCCCGGGTTTCTATCGACCTGGATCTTCTATTCACTTACGGCATTCAAGCGACCGGATACGTTCGGCCAGATCGTGCAGGCGCTGATATTTACTTTTGTGATTCAGGGCGCGGTGTTGGCGGTGGGCAACCTCTGTTTGTGGATTGGCTCGAAGGGTTTTTCATTAGGAAACTGGGATGATCGGGCGCAAACGCTCTGGGCATTTGTGTTTTCGCTGATGCTGGGATTGTTTGCCTGTTACCTGGCTACGAGTGACAAATTGCACGGCTGGTTACGTAAGCGAAACGTCACGAAACAATCTTCTTTCCCCAGTGAATGGTTCTGCGCCTTTGCCCAATTCGACCGGTTCATAACCCTGCATTTACATGACGAGAGGCGCGTGTTTGGCTGGCCTGTCGAGTGGCCGTCCGAATCCAGTTGCGGCCAGTTCGTGATGCAGAATCCACGTTGGGTCAATGACGATGGCAAGTCGACTCCTTTTGGTGCCGAAATTTTGCTGATAGATTCCGCGCAAGTTAAGTGGGTTGAATTCAGCCCGGTATCAGAGGGTTCATCATGACGACTGCAAGAGCACCGCGACCAATGCCAAAGCAATACGAACGCCTGTTCACAGGGCCTGACGGCAAGCCGCTGGAGGAGCCGTTGATCAAAGCCCCGAGCGCTCCGCCTCCGCTCAAATACAGGTTGCCACAATAATTTTCAGCCCCAACCCTGCACCACCGCCCGGCGAATCGCCTCCAGCAACATCGCGAACGCCGGGTTGTCATTGTTCTCCCGCCAGATCAGATGCAGTTCGCTTTGCACCCCTTCGCCCAGATCGATCTCGCGAAACACCACATTCCTGAACACCACGCTGGTAGCGCAACGCGGTACCAGCGCCAGACCCATGCCAGCGTTGACCAGCGCCAGAATCGTCAGCGACGAGCCCAGCCACTGCACGTAATCCGGCGCCACCCGCGCTGAGCGTAGCGTGCCGGTCAACAGTTCGTTGAACGGCGGATAGGCTTCATGGGAGTACATCAGGAACGGTTGTTTATCCAGATCGGCGACAGACACTTCAGTCGCGTTTGCCAACTTGTGCCCGCTGGGCACTGCCAGCACAAATGGTTCGCGCACCAGGCATTCGGTGGCATAGCCCGGTTCCTGCAATGGCGCCCGTGCGATGCCCAGGTCGATACGGCGAGCTCGCAACGCCTCGTGCTGTTGATAGGTGTTCATCTCTGCCAGATCGATTTTCACCTGGGGCTGTTTAAGTCGCGCTTCGGCGATCACCTTGGGCAAAAACTCATACACCGCGCTGCCGACAAACGCGATGTTTACCGAACCAATATCGCCCTCGGCAAACCGGCGTGCGGTGATCGCTGCTTGCTGGGCGCGCTCCAGCAGATTCTGCGCTTCAACGAAAAATGCCCGGCCTGCCGCCGTCAGCGCAACGCTGCGTGTGCTGCGGGTGAACAGCTCGACGCCAAGGTGATGCTCCAGCAACTGGATCTGCCGACTCAGCGGCGGCTGCGTCATGTTCAGACGCTCGGCGGCGCGGCGGAAGTTGAGTTCGGTGGCGACCGTGGTAAAGCAGCGCAGTTGGGTTAGTTCGAACATTGATCTAATCCAGGTATCAATCGAATGCCTGTTTAGATTAGACGGGATCAATGCACGACGTCCATGATCGGCTCATTGCTTCAAGTCATCCCTAAAAAAACAAGATCGGGAGTCGCCCCTTGAAAACCCTCCAGAGTCCGCCGGACATCACGGTGCTCGCCCGCGCCGCCGCCAAGGTCAAACGCCATGTGCTGCCGCTGTTCGTTGTGATGTTCATCGTCAACTACATCGACCGGGTCAATATCGGTTTCGTGCGCAGTCATCTGGAGACCGATCTGGGTATTGGCGCAGCAGCTTATGGACTTGGCGCCGGACTGTTTTTCATCGGTTATGCGCTGTTCGAAGTGCCGTCGAACATGCTGTTGCAGCGCTACGGCGCGCGGGTCTGGCTGACCCGGATCATGTTCACCTGGGGCGCTGCGGCCATGGCCATGGCCTTTGTTCAGGGCGAAACCAGTTTCTACGTACTGCGCTTTATTCTTGGCGCGGCTGAGGCCGGGTTCTTCCCGGGAATCATTTACTACTTCACCCAATGGCTGCCAGCGTCCGAGCGCGGCAAAACCATGGCGGTGTTCCTTAGCGGCTCGGCGATTGCCTCGGTCATTTCCGGCCCGGTGTCCGGTGCGCTGTTGCATATCAGCGGATTGGGCATGCACGGCTGGCAGTGGATGTTTCTGATCGAAGGCGCAGCGTCGGTGGTGCTGTGTGCTTTCGTTTGGTTCTGGCTGCAATCGCACCCGCGCCAAGCCAAGTGGCTGAGCGAGGAGGAGCGTGAAGCGCTGGTCGCGGCGATTGCCGAGGAGCAGCGCGCTCGCGAAGCGGTACAAGTCGCCAAGCCGTCGATGTTCAAGCTGTTGGCCGACCGGCAGATCGCGCTGTTCTGCTTCATCTACTTTTCCATTGCCCTGACCATCTACGGCGCAACCTTCTGGCTACCGAGCATGATCAAGAAGATGGGCAACCTCGGTGATTTCCAGGTCGGGCTGCTCAACTCCATTCCGTGGATCATTTCGATTGTCGCCATGTACGGCTTCGCGGCGCTGGCCGGCAAGTGGAAATTCCAGCAGGCCTGGGTCGCGCTGACCCTGGTAATCGCCGCCATCGGTATGTTCATGTCGACCACCGGCGGGCCGGTGTTTGCCTTTGTCGCGATCTGCTTCGCCGCCATCGGTTTCAAAGCGGCGTCGGCGCTGTTCTGGCCGATTCCGCAGAGCTATCTGGATGCGCGCATTGCTGCGGCGGTGATCGCGCTGATCAACTCCATCGGCAACCTTGGCGGCTTCGTCGCGCCGACTGCGTTCGGCATTCTCGAACAAACCACCGGCTCCATCGAGGGCGGCCTCTATGGCCTGGCGGCGACATCGCTGATCGCCGCCGTGGTGATCTTCTTCGCCCGCACGGCGCCTGGCGCCAAAGGTAAAACCCCGGCAAAGCCAAGTGACGAAGCCGCCGCTGTGGCGCCGGCTCGTCCGGCTGCGAGCCACTGAATCGATTGTTGATCTGTCAGGAGCGTTATCTTGAAAATCACCCGTGTCAGCGTCACCCCGATTGCCTTTCGCGATCCGCCACTGCTCAACGCCAGCGGCATCCACGAACCCTTTGCTCTGCGCTCGATCATCGAGATTGAAAGTGACAACGGCTACATCGGCCTCGGCGAAAGCTACGGCGATGCCCCGGCGCTGGCGATCCAGCAACAATTGCAGAGCCAGTTGATCGGCCTCGATCCGTTCAGCCTCAATCAATTGCGCGCGATCGTGCAGGCCACCGTGGCGGCGAATAAACCCGCCGGCGTCGCTGGTGCCGAACTGGCCCCCGGTTCCCACGCCAGCAAAGCGGTGAGCAATGCCTACTCGGCATTCGAAGTGGCGTTTCTCGATTTGCAGGCGCACTACCTGAACGTGCCGCTGGTGGACCTGCTCGGCGGCGCGATCCGCGATGAAGTGCCGTTCAGCGCCTACCTGTTTTTCAAATACGCCGAACATATCGAGTCCCCCTACAAGCCGGACAACTGGGGCGAGGCGCTGAGCGAGCAACAGATCGTCGCGCAGGCAGCGCGGATGATCGAGGCGTACGGTTTCAAGAGCATCAAGCTCAAGGCCGGCACCTTGCCGCCGGAGCATGAGGTGGCATGCATCAAGGCACTGAAGAAAGCCTTTCCGGGATTTCCGCTTCGCATCGATCCGAACGGCAACTGGTCGCTGGAGACGGCGATTCGCATGGCCGAACTGCTCGGCGATGATCTGCAGTATTACGAAGACCCGACCCCGGGCCTTGATGGCATGGCCGAACTGCACAAGCGCACCGGTCTGCCCTTGGCGACCAATATGGTCGTCACCGATTTCGACGAGTTCCGCCGCAGCGTTGCGCAGAACAGCGTGCAAATCGTCCTCGCCGACCACCATTACTGGGGTGGCCTGCGGGATACGCAGACGCTGGCGAAAATGTGCGATGTGTTTGGCCTCGGCGTGTCGATGCATTCCAACTCGCACCTGGGCATCAGCCTGATGGCCATGGCGCACGTCGCGGCGGCGGTGCCGAATCTGGATTACGCCTGCGACACCCACTACCCGTGGCAGGAGCCGGACGAGGAAGTGATCAAGGGCGGCAAGCTGCCGATTGTCGATGGCTGTGTGAAGATCAGCCGTGCGCCGGGGTTGGGGCTGGAACTGGACCATGAGCAACTGGCCAAGCTGCATGACCAGTACCTGACGTGCGGGATTCGCCAGAGGGATGATGTGCGGCAGATGCAGCGGTACAAGGCGGATTGGCGGGCGGTCAAGCCGAGGTTTTAAGTTCGTTGCGACTGGCTTCTTCGCGAGCAGGCTCGCTCCCACACTTGACATACGTTTCCCTGTGGGAGCGAGCCTGCTCGCGAATGGCCGCGACTCGATCCTTCAGAGGGTATCAATCAGCCAATCCCTGAACGCCTTCAACGAAGGCAAATTCTCATTACGCGGCGGGTACACCAGGTAATAGCTGCGTCGGCTGGTAATCGGCTCGCCCAGTTGCAGCAATTCGCCCTTGAGCAATTCGTCTTCGACCAGAATTCGCGGCACCAGGCCAACACCGATATTGGCGCGTACCGCCTGGATCAAGTGCGAGGTCATTTCAAAGCTCGGTCCGATCCGCATGCTGCGATGCGGCAGTTGATGATGGCTGAACCATTCCGCCCACGCCTGGGCATTGCTGCTGACGTTGAGCAATAACTGCCCGGCAATGTGCTGCTCAGCTTTGTCGCGTTCAGGTGCCGACAACTGCGCGCTGGCAATGGCCACCAGTTCTTCGGTGTGCAGGGGCAGGGCGGTCAGGCCTGGCCATTCTCCGCCGCCGACGCAGATGGCGGCGTCGATTTCGCTGGTATCGAAGTCGATGGTTTCGATCCGCGAGTGCAGGTGCACGGTCATGCCCGGGTGCGCCGTGTAGAAATCCTTAAGCCGTGGAAGCAGCCATTTCGAGCCGAAGGTCGGCAGCGTCGCCAGGCGCAGGCTGTGGATGCCCGAACCAAACGCCATTGCCTGCAAGGTTGCGCTGCGAATCTGCCCGAGGGCTTCGCTGAGTTCGCGCTGATACATGCGACCGACATCGGTCAGCACCACCTGCCGGCCTTCGCGGCTGAACAAGCGCATGCCCAGCATCTTCTCGAGAATCTGTACCTGGCGGCTGACCGCGCTCTGCGTCAGTGACAGTTCATGGGCGGCGCGGGTGTAACTCTCATGACGAGCGGCGGCCTCGAAAGCCAGCAGCAGCGACATGGACGGTGTGAGGGTGCGCGGATTCATTCGTAAAACTCATCGATAGCGGGTCGAAATTACGCTTGTTCCATGGCTGGCCAGCAATGAACATGGGCGCAATCAGATGGCGGAGCCTGACGCAATCATTCCTTGCGCACAACTGTTCACCGCCACACAGCCCGATTTGACCGAGATAACCCGACCAATGATTGCCCAGCTGTCGCCCGCCAAAGCCTTGACCGGCGATTACCAACAATTCCTCGCCGCCCTGAAAATCAGCGGTTTTCGCGGGGAAATCAGCGCCGATTACGCCAGCCGTGTGGTGCTCGCGACCGACAACTCGATCTATCAGCGCCTGCCGCAAGCCGCTGTGTTTCCGCTGGATGCGGACGATGTGGCACGTGTCGCACGGCTGATTGCCGAACCGGCGTACGAGAAAGTGGTGATCACCCCGCGTGGCGGTGGCACCGGCACCAACGGCCAATCGCTGACGGATGGCATCGTCGTCGATCTGTCGCGGCACATGAACCGCATTCTGGAGATCAACGTCGAACAGCGCTGGGTGCGGGTGCAGGCCGGGGTGGTCAAGGATCAGCTCAACGCCGCGTTGAAATCCGCCGGGCTGTTCTTCGCCCCGGAACTGTCGACCTCGAACCGCGCCACGGTCGGCGGCATGATCAACACCGACGCCAGTGGCCAGGGCAGTTGCACCTACGGCAAAACCCGCGACCATGTGCTGGAACTGGAGATGATCCTGCGCGGCGGCGAGCGTTTGCGCGGTCTGCCGCTGGCGGAGGATGAGCTTGCAGCGCAGTGCGCACGCGACGATCGCGTCGGCGAAGTCTATCGTTGTGCGCGGCAGATCATTGATGAACAGGGCGAGCTGATCAAAGCACGCTTTCCCGATCTCAACCGCTGCCTGACCGGTTATGACCTGGCGCATCTGCGCGAGGCCGATCAGCGCTTCAACCTCAACAGCGTGCTCTGTGGCGCTGAAGGCTCGCTGGGCTTCGTTGTCGAAGCGCGACTCAACGTGCTGCCGATTCCCAAGCACACCATGCTGGTCAACATCCGCTACGCCGGGTTCATGGATGCCTTGCGCGATGCGCGGGCGTTGATGGCGCTCAAGCCGTTGTCGATTGAAACCGTCGATTCGAAAGTCTTGCTGCTGGCGATGCAGGACATCGTCTGGCACGGCGTTGCCGAATATTTTCCCGAAAACCCTGAGCGACCGACTCTGGGCATCAACCTGGTCGAGTTCTGCGGTGACGATCCCGAAGACCTGCAGCGCCGCGTCGAAGCGTTCCTCGAACATCTGCAAAGCGACCGCACCGTGGAGCGCCTCGGACATACACTGGCGATCGGTCAGGCAGCGGTGAACAAGGTCTATGGCATGCGCAAACGGGCGGTGGGCCTGCTCGGCAACGTCGCCGGCGAAGCCCGCCCGCAGCCTTTCGTCGAAGACACCGCAGTGCCGCCGCAGCATTTGGCCGAATACATCGCCGAGCTGCGCGAGCTGCTCGACAGCCACGGTTTGCAGTACGGTATGTTCGGCCATGTTGACGCCGGCGTACTGCACGTGCGGCCGATTCTCGACATGAAAGACCCGCAGCAAGCGGCGCTGGTACGCCCGGTGTCTGATGGCGTCGCCGCGTTGACCCAGCGCTACGGCGGCCTGCTCTGGGGCGAGCATGGAAAGGGCCTGCGTTCGGAGTACGCGCCGGCATTCTTCGGCGAGTTGTACCCGGCGCTGCAAGCCTTGAAAGCCGCGTTCGACCCGCTCAATCAGTTCAACCCTGGCAAAATCGCCACGCCGGCCAACGGCGGCGCGGCATTGCTGAAGATCGACGAAGTGACCCTGCGCGGCGAGCTGGATCGGCAGATCGACGAGAAAGTCTGGCAAAGCTACGGCGCGGCCATGCACTGCAATGGCAACGGCGCCTGCTACAACTTCGATCCCGATGACGCCATGTGCCCGTCGTGGAAAGCCACCCGCGAACGCGCGCAGTCGCCCAAGGGCCGCGCTTCGCTGATTCGTGAATGGCTGCGGTTGCAGGGCGAGGCGGGCGTCGACGTGCTCTCGGATGCGATTCGCAAACCGGCTTTTTTCCGCTCGCTGTGGCAGCGCTGGCGCAACAGCCGCGATCCGTCGGCGGACTTCTCCCATGAAGTGTATGACGCCATGGCCGGTTGCCTGGCCTGCAAATCCTGCGCGGGGCAGTGCCCGGTCAAGGTCAACGTGCCGGAATTCCGCTCGCGTTTTCTCGAGCTGTATCACAGTCGTTATCTGCGGCCGGCACGGGATTACCTGATTGCCTCGCTGGAATACACCATTCCCTATATGGCGCGGATTCCGGCGCTGTACAACGGTCTGATGGGCGCTGGCTGGGTGCGTGGCGCACTGGCGCGGATCGGTGGCATGGTCGATGTGCCGTTGCTCAGCCGTTTCGATTTCCACGCAGCGATGCGCCGTTGGCAGGTGCAGCCAGCAACGGTTGCAACGCTGTCGGCGCTGACCCCAGAGCAACGCGAACGCAGCGTGGTTATCGTGCAGGACGCCTTCACCCGCTACTTCGAAGCGCCGCTGCTGGCTGATCTGGTCGAGCTGATTTCGCGGTTGGGTTATCAGGTGTATCTGGCGCCGTTCAGCGCCAATGGCAAACCGCTGCATGTGCAGGGCTTTCTCTCGGCGTTCAATCGCGCGGCTTTGCGTAATGCTGAGCAGTTGCAGGCGCTGGCGCAGACCGGGGTGCTTTTGCTGGGGCTGGATCCGGCGATGACTCTGGTCTATCGCCAGGAATACCTGAAAGTACCGGGCCTGAATGAATGTCCTGAAGTGGCGCTGGTGCAGGAATGGTTGCTCAAGGTCATGCCAGAACGGACGCCTGATGCTCAGCCGAAAGCGTTCCGTCTGCTCGCCCATTGCACGGAGAAAACCAACGCGCCGGCCGCGACCCGCCAGTGGGAACAGGTCTTCGAACGTGCCGGACTGAAGCTGGCCACACAAGCCATCGGTTGCTGCGGCATGTCCGGTACTTACGGCCACGAAGCACGTAATCGCCAGACCTCGGCAGTCATTTATGAGCAATCGTGGGCGCGTCAGGTGCAGGCTTCGGCGGAGCAGGGCGAGGCGTTGGCGACCGGCTATTCCTGCCGCAGCCAGGTCAAGCGCCAGTCGGATCAGGCGCTGCGCCATCCGTTGCAGGTGCTGCTCCAGACGCTGCGTCCCTGACCGTGTCGCTGGTGTCCTTGTCCCAAATCAGGCGCGGGTCGAAACTCATCGCCGCGAGCATGGTGAAGACCACGACCAGGCCGAAGAACAGGATGCCCGGTCGTGGCTCGATATCGCCCAGCGCCTGGAATTTCACCAGCGCTGCGACCAGCGCGACCACCAGCACATCGAGCATCGACCAGTAACCGATCAGCTCGACGAAGCGATACAGCTTGGAACGCTCCTTGCGCGCCCAGTCGCTGTTGCGCTGCACGGTGACGAGCAGCAAGGTCAGGGCGACGAATTTGACCCCCGGCACCGCGATGCTGGCGATGAAAATGATCAGCGCAATATCCCACGCCCCGGCTTCCCAGAACTCCAGCACGCCGCTCATGATCGTGCTGTCGGCACCGTTGCCAAGCATCACCGTATTCATCACCGGCAGCAGATTGGCGGGAACATAAAACGCCAGCGCGGCGAGCATGTACGCCCAAGTGCGCGCCAGCGAATTGGTCTTGCGCCGGTGCAACGGCGCATCACAGCGCGGGCACTGGTGTGGCTCGTCGGTCATGTCACAGGCCAGGCCACAGCTGTGGCACAGGCACAGGTTGAGTTCGCTGGCGGTCGGTGGACGCTTCATAAAATGTCCCACAGTTCGCGAATGTCCCGGCCGGCAATGCGGATCATCATCAGGCTCAGCACCGCCAGGGCGAACAGGCCGATCCCGGGCAGTACATCGAGCAGTCCGGCGAGTTTGAACACCGCGACCATCGCCCCCAGCAGACACACTTCGAGCATGCTCCACGGGCGCAGGGTTTCCAGCCAGCGCATGCACAGGTTGAATCCCGGTGCCCGACGCAGGCCGAGGGCAAAACTCAACACCCAGACCAGCAACACCAGCTGAAATGCCGGGGCGATGATGATCGCAATCGCCGCGACCATTGCAATGAACGTAATCGGCCCCTGACTCAGAGCAAGCACCGAATCCCAAAGGGTTGCGCTGTTTTTCATGCCTTTGAGGCTGATGCTCATCACCGGGTAGAAATTGGCGAACAGCCACAGCATCGCCGCCGTGAACGTCAGCGCCAGACGCTGCTCGATGGTCAGGCCGTTGAAGCGCTGCAGCACGCCACCGCAGCGCACGCACAGGGTTTTCTGGTGTTGGGCGAGCACGACTTTCTCGTACACACAATCACAGTGCTCGCAAATGATCAGGTGTTCGGTGTTGACCATGGACAACGCTCGAGGAGGGCCGCGACGGCAGGGCAGACCTGTTCACTATAGAAGGCCGGGGCCGATGGGCAACCTTGATCCTGACTTGTTTGGGTTTTGCTTTTTAGATGTTATAATGTAACGAGAATTTGCGGGCGGCGTTGCGGCCGTCCGGTGTTATCCCTCTCGATTGCGAAAGATCCATGACCCCTGTGCTTCCCCGTTCTGCCCCCTTGACGACTGGCCGGCTGCTGTCCATTGATGCGCTCCGAGGCCTGGTGATCCTGTTCATGCTGCTCGATCACCTGCGCGAAACCTTCCTGCTGCATCGCCAGGTCTCCGATCCGATGGACATCGCCAGCACCGAGCCGGCGCTGTTTTTCAGCCGCACTCTGGCGCATCTGTGTGCGCCAGTGTTCGTCTTGCTGACCGGTTTGTCGGCATGGCTCTACGGCGAAAAATACGCCGGCAAAGCCGATGTCAGCGCGTTTCTGTTCAAGCGCGGATTGTTCCTCGTGGCGCTGGAGTTCACCTTGGTCAACTTCGCCTGGACCTTCCAGTTGCCGCCCAGCGTGATCTACCTGCAAGTGATCTGGGCGATCGGCCTGAGCATGATCGCGCTGGCGCTGCTGGTCTGGTTGCCACGTGCGGTGCTGCTGACGCTGAGCCTGGCGATCATCGCCGGGCACAACTTGCTTGATACGCTGCATTTCCCGGTCGAGTCGGCGCTGCATGCGCCTTGGGCGATTCTGCATGATCGAGGCTGGATCGAGATCAGCGACACCCTGCGCCTGCGCACCTCGTACCCGCTGCTGCCGTGGATTGGTGTAATCGGCCTGGGCTATGCGCTGGGGCCGTGGTTTGCTCGGGGCATGGACGCGGCGGTGCGTCAGCGTCGTTTGCTGATTGCCGGGGTCGCTGGATTGCTGGGATTTATGGTGCTGCGCTTGATTAACGGCTACGGCGAAAAACCGTGGGCGATCAACGATTCGCTGGTGCAGACGCAGATGAGCTTTTTCAATATCACCAAATATCCGCCGTCGCTGCTGTTCATCGCGCTGACTGTGAGCGTGGGGCTGTTGCTGTTGCTCGCCTTTGAGCGCGTGCAGAGTCGCCGCTGGATTGGCTGGCTGACGGTGTTCGGCTCGGCACCGATGTTTTTCTATCTGCTGCACTTGTATGTGTTGAAGGTGTTGTACCTGATCGGCGTGGCGCTGTTCGGCCTGAATCAGGGCAGCTATTTCGGCTTTTCGACGGTGACGGCGGTGTGGCTGGCGGCAGTGATTCTTGCCGTGGTGCTGTTCCCGGCAGTGCGCTGGTTCTCTGTATTGAAAGCGCGGCGGCGGGACATCAGCTGGTTGAAATATCTGTAAATTGCGTGGACTTGTGGGAGTGAGCTTGCTCACGAAAGCGGTGAATCAGCCGGTATAAATGCTGGCTGATGCACCGCCATCGCTGGCAAGCCAGCTCCCACAGGGTTCTATGGTGTTTGCTGTATCAGTTTCCACCGCAGTATTTGTGGGAGCTGGCTTGCCAGCGATGGCGCCGGTGGATTCGGCATCTTCATCGCTTGATACACCGCTTTCGCGAGCAGGCTCGCTCCCACAGGTTTTACAGCACCAGGCTTATTTACGATCCAGCCACACGGTCTGCGCGTTGCAGAATTCCCGTACGCCAAAGTGCGACAGCTCACGACCGAAGCCGCTTTTTTTCACGCCGCCGAAGGTCACACGCGGATCGCTGGCGGAGTAGCCGTTGATGAACACGCCGCCGGTTTCCAGTTCACTGGTCAGTTGCTCAGCCAGCGCCACGTTCGCGGTGTAGATAGTCGCGGTCAGGCCGAAATCGCTGTCGTTGGCCAGGGCCACGGCGTGTGCGCAATCGCGGGCGGTGATGATCGAGGCGACCGGGCCGAACAGTTCTTGTTTGAACGAAGTCATGCGGTCGGTGACATCGGCCAGTACCGTCGGCTCATAGTAGTTGCCCGAACCCTCAACCTTGCTGCCGCCGAGCAGCAGCGTCGCGCCTTCTTCAAGGGTGTCACGCACTTGCTGATCCAATTCATCACGCAGATCGAAGCGCGCCATCGGCCCGATGTAAGTGTCAGCGTTGAGCGGATCGCCCATCTTCAACTGGCGTGTAGCTTCGACGAACTTGCGGGTGAATTCCTCGACCACGCCTTGTTCGATGATCAGGCGTTTGGCAGCCGCGCAGACCTGGCCGGAATTCTGATAGCGACCGACCACCGCCGCGTGCACCGCCTCATCCAGATCAGCATCGTTGAGCACGATGAACGGATCGGAGCCCCCCAGTTCCAGCACACACTTCTTCAGCGCCGCACCGGCCTGAGCGCCGATGGCCATGCCGGCGCGTACGCTGCCGGTCAGCGTCACAGCGGCGATGCGCGAATCGGCGATGGCGCTGGAAACGCCTTCCGGGGTGACGTTGATCACTTCAAACACGCCCTCGGGGAAACCGGCGCGAACAAACGCATCGCGCAGCAGGTAAGCGCTGCCCATCACGTTCGGCGCATGCTTGAGCACGTAAGTGTTGCCAGCGATCAGCGTCGGCACCGCGCCGCGCAGCACTTGCCAGATCGGGAAATTCCACGGCATCACCGCCAGAATCGGCCCCAGCGGACGGTACTCGATACGCGCCTTGCCGCCTTCAACCTGGGTCGCCTCAGCGTCGAGCATGGCCGGGCCGTGTTCCGCGTACCACTCGCAGAGCTTGGCGCATTTCTCGATTTCGCCACGGGCCTGGGCGATCGGCTTGCCCATTTCCCGGGTGATCATGGTTGCCATCGCTTCTGAGGTTTCACGCAGCGCGCCGGCGAGGGCGGTCAAAAGACGCGAACGATCCTGCAGCGGCTTGCGCTTCCACTTGCCAAAAGCAAAGGCAGCGCGAGTCAGTGCCGCATCAAGGGCAGCGGCGGATTCAAACGCGTAATGCCCGATCTGCTCGCCGGTGGCAGGGTTGATCGAGATGGCGTGGGTCTGGCCGGAAATCTGGCTCATTGACGTCTTCCTGTAGGTTCGTCGGATGGGCCTAGAGTAGGGTGGTGTTAGTTTTCTGGAAACTGAATAATACAGAGCGTTTCCTTCACGATTGGAGAATGACTGTGGATCTGGTGCAACTGGAAATCTTCAAGGCCGTGGCCGAGCACGGCAGCATCAGCGCCGCCGCCACGCAGATCCACCGCGTGCCGTCGAACCTGACCACACGGATCAAACAGCTTGAGCAGGATCTCGGCGTCGATCTGTTCATCCGTGAGAAAAGCCGATTGCGCCTGTCACCGGCCGGGTGGAGTTTTCTCGAATACACGCGGCGCATTCTCGATCTGGTGCAGGAAGCCCGCGCTACGGTGGCAGGCGAAGAACCCCAGGGCGCGTTCCCCTTGGGCTCGCTGGAAAGTACCGCAGCGGTGCGCATTCCCGAACTGCTGGCGGCGTACAACCAGCAGCACCCGAAGGTCGACCTTGATCTTTCAACCGGGCCATCGGGGACGATGATCGACGGTGTGCTGTCCGGGCGTCTGGCTGCGGCATTCGTCGACGGCCCAGTGCTGCATCCGGCCCTGGAAGGTGTGCCAGCGTTTGAGGAGGAAATGGTCATCATCGCGCCGCTTAATCATTCACCGGTCGAACGTGCGGCGGACGTGAATGGCGAGAATATCTATGCCTTCCGCTCAAACTGCTCCTACCGTCATCATTTCGAAAAATGGTTCAGCACTGACGCTGCCGTACCGGGCAAGATCTTCGAAATGGAGTCCTACCACGGCATGCTCGCCTGCGTCAGCGCCGGTGCCGGCCTGGCACTGATGCCGCGCAAAATGCTGCAAAGCATGCCCGGCAGCGCGACGGTCAGCGTCTGGCCGCTGACGGCGGACTTCCGCTATCTGACCACTTGGCTGGTGTGGCGCCGGGGCACGGTGTCGCGCAGTCTGAGCATGTTCGTGCGCTTGCTTGAAGAGCGGGGCGTGGTGCGTGAGCAAGCCTGATCGAGCGCATCTTTACGGCGTGCCATTGCGCCCGTACAAACGATAACCGTCGCGCTGATTCAAGCGATCGTAATAGGCGCGCACCGCAGCCAGGTCACCGTGATCGAGCGGCGTTTCGAACCAGCGATTCACTGACAGCCCGATCGGGATATCCGCCAGGGAAAACTGCTCGCCACTGACGTAAGCGCCAGTCTTCTCCAGTTGGCGATCGAGGATTTCCATATTGCGCATCCAGTCCCGGCAGCCGGCGGCCAGGGCATCGCCGTCCTGATAATCCGGCGACTTGCGCACCAGCGCCATCAGCGGATACGACCACGAGCGATTCAGCTCCGAGGCCTGCCAGTCGATCCACTGATCGACCCGCGCCCGGGCAATAGGCTCAGCGGGATACAAATGCGCACCGCCGTAACGCGTCGCCAGATAACGAATGATTGTGTTGGATTCCCAGAGAGTGAAATCGCCGTCCTGGATCACCGGCACCATGGCGCAGGGGTTGAGCGCGAGAAACTCCGGCGTGTTCGGCGACTGGAAGCCCGAACCCCAGTCTTCGCGCTCGAACGGGATGTCCAGTTCGGCACAGGTCCACAGCACTTTGCGCACGTTGATCGATGAGGCTTTGCCGAGTATTCGCAGCATGGGATTTCCGTCTCCGAGTGGTGGACGCAGGAAAATACCATAGCGCAAAACACAAGGCCCGCATCGCGCGGGCCTTGGTCGATCAGCATTTACCGGCCGCTTGGGCCAAGCGGAAATTACCGGTTGAGGAACGCCAGCAGATCCTCGTTCAACGCCTGCGCATGGGTCACGGCAAACCCGTGCGGCGCGCCCGCGTAGACCTTCAACTCAGCGCCCTTGATTTGTGCGGCGGCCTGCTTGCCGGTGGTTTCGAATGGCACGATCTGGTCGCCGTCGCCATGGATCACCAGGGTCGGCACGTCGATCTTGGCCATGTCCGGGCGGAAGTCGGTTTCCGAGAACGCGGTCACGCAGTCGACGGTGCCCTTGAGCGATGCCATCAGCGCGATGTTCAGGGTTTGCGTGAGCACGCCGTCGGAGACTTTCTGGCCCTGATTGGTGCCGTAGAACGGCGCGTTGAAATCAGCGATGAACTGCGCGCGATCTTTCAGCAGGCCAGCCTTGATGCCGTCGAATACCGATTTGTCGACGCCCTCGGCGAAGTCGCCTTTCTTGCCGAACAGCGGCGTGACCGCACCGAGCAATACCAGGCCGGCAACGCGCTCGCTGCCGTGGCGGGCGATGTAGCGGCTGACGTCGCCGCCACCCATGGAGAAGCCGACCAGGGTCACGTCGCGCAGGTCCAAATGGTTGATCAGGCCAGCGATGTCATCGGCGAAGGTGTCGTAGTCGTAGCCGGTCCATGGTTGATCGGAGCGCCCGAAACCACGGCGGTCGAAGGCGATCGTGCGATAGCCGCGACTGCTCAGGTATTCCATCTGGTATTCCCACATGTCGGCATCCAGCGGCCAGCCGTGGCTGAACAGCACGGGCTTGCCGCTGCCCCAGTCCTTGTAATAGATCTCGGTGCCGTCTTGGGTCTTGAAGGTGCTCATGCAAACTCCTTGTGATCGTGTGTGGCAAGAATAGATGCCGAATGGGCAACGGCCACTATCCGCGCAAAAAGCGCCCGCCACTTGTACGCAGGTGCTGGTTTCACCCATATGAAAGCGCGGCAAATCCCGATGAGCGGAACAAACTTAAGTTTGACGTCAAAATGATGGCCCTCTAATATCGCGCCACTATTTTGATGTCACTTTTTATGTCGAGGGATCGAACATGTTTTCACCCGCCTTCACGGCGCGGTTGTGCCTGGCGCTGCTTTGCTTTTCTCCGCTTGAATCTGCCTGGGCCGCGCCCACTCCTGGTGAAACCGACCTGATCCGCGAACGTCAGAGCCGCTTGCTCGAAGAGCAGCAGCGGCGCCTCGAAGAACTCAAGGATCTGCCCGGCAAAGACGCCAAACCGGCGCAACCGACAACCCCCGTCGATACGCGCTGCTTCACCATCAAGGACATCGAGCTCAAGGGCGCCGACAGCCTCTCGGAGCGTGAGAAGACGCGGCTGCTCAAGCCTTATATCGGCGAATGCCTCGGCGTGCCGCAGCTCAACGAGCTGCTCAAAGTCATCACCGATCACTACATCGAAAAAGGTCTGGTCACCAGTCGTGCGTATCTGCCGCAACAGGATCTGTCCGCCGGGCACCTGAAAGTATTGGTGGTCGAAGGCAAACTCGAAGGCATGAAAGGCGCAGAAAACAGCCGGCTCTCGGATCGCGAACTGGCCATGGCCTTTCCCGGCAAAAGCGGTGAACTGGTCAACCTGCGCGAGATCGAGCAAATGGTCGACCAGCTCAATCGCCTGCCGGCCAACCAGGCCAAAATGGAGCTGGCGCCGGGGCAGAATGTCGGCGGCAGTGAAGTGCGCGTCACCAACACGCCGCAGAAACCTTGGCGCGCCGGCCTGTCGCGCAGCAACGATGGCCAACGCAGCACCGGCGAGCAGCAGTGGGGCACGTCGTTCGACTGGGACAGCCCGCTGGGTCTGGCCGACCAACTGAGCCTGCGCGGCGGTCACGATGCGATGACCGATCACCAGCACACCTCCAACAACGCCATGCTCAATTACAGTCTGCCGTGGGGCTGGTGGACGTTCAGTTACACCTACAGCCAGAGCGAGTACCGCTCGCAGATCGCCGCCAACGGTTACAACTTCAAGCAGACCGGCGACAGCGAAAACCATCAGTTGCGCGCCGAGCGCGTGATCCATCGCGACTCGGTCAGCAAGACCTCCCTCAGTGCGGGACTTTCGTACCTGCGCACCAACAACTTCATCGAAGACAGCAAGCTCAAACTGAGCAGCAATCGCATCAGCGAAGCGCAATTCGGCTTCAACCACGGCCGTCGTGTCGGCAGCGCGTTCGTCAACTTCGATGCTGGCGTGCAGGAGGGCATCGGCGCTTTCGATGCGCAGGGCAGTCACGATCCCGGTCCTGGCGAGCCGGACGCACGCTACCGCAAATACACCGCAACGCTGAGCTATTTGCAGCCGTTCAAATTGCTCGGTGAATCCTTCAGCTTCAGCAGCCTGATGACCGGCCAGCGCAGCGAAGATGTGCTGTTCAGCCCACAACGCACGAGCCTCGGCGGCTCGGCGTCGATCCGTGGCTACAAGGATCAATCGCTGTCTGGCGACAGCGGTGGTTACTGGCGCAACGACCTGCGCTGGAGCCGCCCGGTGACTGCCGAATGGCTGCAACCGGTGTTCGCCGAGTACGGCACCAGCCTCGGATACGACCAGGGCGTAATTCGCGGCGATCGCTACAACGGCGATCAGCACGGGCGCATGTCGAGCAACTCGCTGGAGCTGTTCGCCCGTGGTCAGCATGTGGCCGCCAGCGTGACTTTCGCGCATTCCCTGGAACGACCCGACGCGCTGACCGAGCGTGAAGCGCCGATCTATTTCCGCCTGGATTTCTTCATTTAATTTTTGCCCGCTTCGAGATTCTGATATGGACATTCGCCACCTGGCCTTCCTGGCCAGCCAACCTTCTGCGGCCGTAAAAAAGCGCGAGCAATTCTGCGGCATGCCCAAGCGTGGTCTGGCCTTTTTGCTGGCGAACGTCATGTTCTGGCAACCGGTGTGGGCGCAGGCGGACGGCATCGTTGTCAGTGCCCCCGGCACCAGTCTGGATCGCGCCGGCAATGGCGTGCCAATCGTCAACATCGCAGCGCCCAATGGCAGTGGCCTGTCGCATAACCAGTTCCACGATTACAACGTCGGTGCGCAAGGCGTCATCCTCAACAACGCCACCGACCGCATGCAACAGACGCAACTGGGCGGGATCATTCTCGGCAACCCGAACCTGCGTGGCGCAGCGGCACAAACCATCCTCAACGAAGTCAATGGCGGCAGCCCGAGCCAGTTGCGCGGCTACACCGAAGTCGCAGGGCAATCGGCACGGGTGATCGTTTCCAATCCTTACGGCATCAGTTGCAACGGTTGCGGTTTCATCAACACGCCACGTGTCACGCTGACCACCGGTAAACCGGTGCTCGACAACGGTCGCCTGGAGCGCTTTCAGGTCGATCAGGGAAGCGTTTCGATTGACGGCGTCGGTCTTGATGCGAGCAACGTCGACAGTTTCGAAATCATTACCCGCAGTGCGCAGATCAATGCACAGATCCACGCAAAAAACCTGAACATCACCACCGGCCGCAACGACGTCAACGCCGACACGCTCAGCGCCACCGCCCGTGCCGATGACGGCAGCGCCAGACCACAACTGGCCATCGACTCCTCGGCGCTCGGCGGCATGTATGCCGGTGCAATCAAACTGGTCGGCACCGAGCAGGGCGTTGGTGTGAAGCTGGCGGGGGATCTTGCCGCCAGCGCCGGTGACATCCGGATCGACGCCAATGGCCAGCTGACCCTGGCTAAAGTCACGGCGGGTAATGCCGTCGATGTAAAGGCCAAAAGTCTCGATGCCCAGGGCGCGGTTTATGCCGGTACGCAGGTCACCGTACAAACCGCCGAAGACCTGATCAATCGCCAAAGCCTCGCTGCCCGTGACAGCGTCAGCCTGAGCAGCGGCGGCAGGCTGACCAATACCGGTGTGATTGAAGCCGGGGTAAACGCAGACAACAGCCGCAACACCAATGGTCATCTGTCGATCAACAGTGCTTCGGTAAGTAACAGTGGCAGCGTTCTGGCCAGCCGCACATTGCACGCCAGCGCAGCCGACACGTTCGAGAACCAGAACGGTACCGTGCAGGCTCAAGACCTCGCTCTGAACGCGGCGCGCCTGGTCAACCAAGGTGTGAATGCACGCGTTTATGGTGAAACCCGTCTGGTCGTGAGCGCGCCGGCCATCGTCAACCTCAGCGGCCTGATTCGCTTTGCCGATGGGCAAGCGGCAACACTGGTGGTCGACAGTATCGACAACCGTCAGGGTCGTATCGAAATCGCCGGCGGCAGCCTCAAGCTCAATGCTCAGGAGGTAAAAAACACCGGCGGCAAAGTGATCGCCGGTCGCCTCGACGTGGACGCCCGTCAACTGGACAACAGCGGCGGCCTGATCGGCGCCAGCGACGGTGAGGCCAAGGTTGTCGCCCGCGAACGTCTGAATAACGGCGCGGGCAAGATCCAGGCGAAAACCACACTGGCACTGTCGGGAGGGGAGTTGCTCAATCAGGCTGGGACGCTGGCTGCCGACGACATTCACGTCACGGCCACTCGCCTTGATAACAGCGCCAAGGGTGTGATCAGCGCGGAAAACGGTGCTGCTGATCTGACGCTGATGCAGGATTTCGATAACCACGACGGCAAGGTCCAGACTTCGGATCGCTTGACCGTCACTGCGCAGAGCATCAACAACCGCAACGCAAGTCTGACGGGCAAAACCCTCGAGGTGGCCAGTCGCGGCACGCTGGATAATACGCAAGGCACGATTTCGTCCGATGACAGCGTGGTTTCCAGTGCAGACCTGGATAACAGCCTTGGCCTGATCCAGGGGACCGATCGCCTGAGCCTGACCGCGCAAGATCTGCAAAACGCCAGCGGCCAACTTTTGGGCGGCATCGTCGACGCAAACCTGCGCAATCTGATCGGCAACAACGACGGCACGCTCAGCGCCGAAACCGGGCAACTGACGCTCCTCGTCCAGCAGCACTTGAACAACGCATTGGGCCGTCTGCAATCCATCAAAGGCGATGTGGAACTGCGTGCCAGCTCTATCGATAACCGTGGCGGTGTAGTCGCCGCCCGGCAATTGCTGGTGGTGGCCAAGGACGGATACGTCGACAACCGTGGCGGGCGGATGATCGCCGACGGCCTGGAGTTGCACGCGGCCAGCCTTGATAACCGTGCCAACGGGTTGTTGGCTGCAGGTGCCGATGGCGCGCGGTTGATCCTCAAGCAAACTGCACCAAGCCAGTCGCAACTGCTGAATCAACAGGGCCGGATTCAGAGCGAAGGTCAGTTGCACATCGACGGTGACGAGATCGACAACAGCGCCGGTGTCCTGCTCGGCAACGCTATCGACATCAGTGCCAAACAACTTGGCAACAACGACAAGGGCGGCATCGTCGGTAATGGCGGCGATGTCGTCCTCAACATTGCCGGAGTTTTCAGCAACGTCACCGGTCTGGTCGATGCTGGCGCACAGCGCCTGCTCCTTGATCAACTGACCACGCTGGATAACCGGGGCGGCACCCTGCAAGGCAAGCGCCTGGACATCAATAGCGCCTGGATCAACAACAACGCTGCCGGGCAGATCATCGCTGGCAGCGACGGCCTGAAGATTACTGGCAAAACACTGCTCAACCAGCAAGGTGTGATTCTGGCCAACGGCAGCCATGCCGAACTGGCGCTGAACAACGGCAATTTGCAAAACCAGGGCGGCACGCTGCAAGCCGACTCGGTGAGCATCACCAGTGCCGACCTCGACAACAGTGCAGCCAGCGGCAAGGCCGGGCTGATTTCCAGCCTGATCGATGACCTGACGTTGACGGTAACGCGCCTGACCAACCGCGCCGGCAAAATGTTCGGCAAGGATCAGGTGATCTTCACTGGTACCAGCCTGGACAACACCAGCGGCGAGATCAGCGGTAATCAGCTGGGGCTCGAAGCCGTCGGGCAGGTTCTCAATCAGGGCGGCCTGATCGAATCGGCGAACAGCCTCAAGCTGACTGCCAGCGGCTTGGATAACAGCGCCGGCGGCCAGCTCCGCGCCCTCGGTGGCGCTGCGAGTCAGATCAAGCTGACCGGAAATCTGAACAACCAGAGCGGCGTGATCGAAATCGGCAGTCAGGACCTGCTGCTATCCGGTGCCGAAATCAATAACTTCAGCGGCAATGTGCGCCACGCGGCACAGGGCCTTTTCGACCTGGATGTGAGCCAACTGGCCAACAACCAGGGCAGTCTCACCGGGCTGGGCAATGGTGTATGGGATGTCGGCTCGGTCAACGGTGTTGGTACCTGGCAACTGAACGGCGGGCTGACCTACACCAGTGCGCAGAACCTGACGCTCAATGCTGGCGAACGGATCGCCAGTGCTTCGGCGCTCAGCCTTAACGTGGCCAACCTGAACAATGCCGGACAATTGCTCAGCGGCGGCGATCTGGCGCTGACCCTCGGCGGCAATCTGCTCAACAGCGGCAAAGTCTCCGCGCAGCAGAAACTCACGATCAGCGCCAACGACGTGATCCAGCAGGACGGGCGACTGGTTAGCGGCGGCGACACCGTGATGACCTTGCGCGGCACACTGGACAATCTCGGTCGCCTGATCGCCAACCAGAACCTCACGGTGACGGCGGCACGGATCAATAACAAAGGTACCCTCGGCGCCCAAGGCGATCTCGAATTCACCGCCGCCAACGGTCTCTACAACGATGCCGACACGCTGCTGTTCAGCGGCGGCACGATGAAGCTGCACGGCAACAGCCTGAATAACTATTACGGCGATATTTACAGCCGCGGCAACATGAGCTTCGACGCTGTCGATGGCGCGCGCGCGGCGTTGTTCAGCAATTTGTCGGGCACCATCGAAGGCGAGGGTGACGTCGACATCAACGCGGTTTCCTTCGAAAATGCCAAAGCCGAGTTCGAGCTGACTTCCGGTCAGTCGTCCGGCAGTTTGAGCTGGGTGTGCGGTCAGCACTGCGATGGTGGTGATGGCTGGAAGCGCGGCACCATCACCATCACTACCCAATTCAACGACGAGGTGCTCAAGGACTCGCGCGCGGCGCGATTCGTGGCAGGCAAGAACTTCACCATCCACGCCAACCAGGTTGAAAACCGTTACAGCCTGCTGGCCGCCAACGGCGACCTGACCGTGACGGCTGACAGCCTGCTGAACCAGGGCGGGGAGTCGCGTTCGGGGACGCGCGTGGTGAAAAGGGGCACCCCAGGGCGTATCGACAACAGCCTCTGGGACAAGATGGAGTTCGTCGATGTTCCGGCGTTCAACGCGGCTACCGCGGCCGGCAACTTCGATCAGGCGCGGTTCGATGAACTGATCAGTCGCTCCAGTGATTCGCGATTCTCTTTGATGAGTGACGTCACCACCTGGAATGCAAACGGCAACGCCGTTTACGCTGCGGTGATGCAGGCCGGCGGCAAGGTCAAGCTCGACGTCACCAACAGCATCCAGAACGGCACGCTATACGACAACACTTATGGTCAACTGACAGGTTCTCTGGCCAGCGACCAGACTGACGCGGTCGGCGGCATCAACATCAACCTGGGCAAACATAGCACCGACGCTGTCGCCCAAACCTCCAGATCCGTTACCCGTATCGAGCATGTCGACGCCGATGGCGTGAAGCAGATCAGCTTCACACCGGTGGACTTCAAAGGTGTGCCGTTCGCCGCAGTCGACCCGACGGCTTCCTCGACCTTCCGGTTGCCGAAAGGCCCGTACGGCATGTTCGTGCAAAGCACGAATCCGCAGAGCCGTTATCTGATCGAAACCAATCCGGAGCTGACCCAGACGACGGCCTTCATGAGCTCCGACTACCTGCTCGGCAAGCTCGACTTCAGCGCCGACGAAGCGGCGCGTCGCCTCGGTGACGGTCGCTATGAATCGCGGCTGATCAGCGACGCCGTCATGGCCCAGACCGGCCAGCGTTTTCTCGCCGGTGGACTGGAGAACGACTACGAGCAATTTCGTTATCTGATGGATAACGCTCTCGCCAGCAAAAACCAACTGAACCTCTCTGTCGGCGTCAGCCTGACCTCGGCGCAGGTCGCTGCGCTGACCCACGACATTGTCTGGATGGAAGAGCGCATCGTCGACGGCCAGAAAGTGCTGGTGCCGGTGTTGTATCTGGCGCAGGCCGAGTCGCGCAACGTGCGCGGTGGCAGCCTGATTCAGGGCCGAGATCTGGAAATGCTGGCCGGTAGCGATCTGGTCAACGTCGGCACATTGAAGGCCAGCAACGACGTGTCCGTCGACGTCAAGGGCAGCCTCTATCAGGGCGGTCTGGTGGAAGCCGATGAGCGCATCAAACTCATGGCCACCGACAGCATTCGCAACGCACTGGCCGGCGAAATCCGTGGCAATCAGGTCGAACTGACGACACTCAAGGGCGATATCGTCAACGATCGCACCGCCATCGCGGTGCGTGATGGCAACGGCATGCGCACCCTCGTCGACGACGGCAGCATCATCAGCGCCCGCGACAGCCTGACCATCAAGTCCGGACAGGATCTGACCAACGCGTCTGCCATCAGCAGCGGCGGTGACGCCAGCCTGAGTGCAGCGCGCGACATCAACCTGTTGGCGACACGCGACGAAGACGAACTCCACGAATCGTTCGATGGCGGCCATCGCTCAGTCATTACCACCACGGTGGAAAACCTCGCGTCGACAGTGAAAACCGGCGGCGACCTGAAGCTCGATGCCGGTCGCGACATCAACGTCGTCGCCAGCACAGCCGAAGCCACCGGCAACCTCACCGCCGAGGCCAAGCGCGACATCAACATGTCCTCGGCCGGAGATGAACACAACGTCGAAACCCATAGCAAGGACGGCAAGAAACGTGTCCATGAACAGGATGACCACACTGTTCAGAAAGCAGCTGAGTTCATTGCCGGCGGCGACGTAAAAACCAGTTCCGGGCGTGACACCACACTGGTCGCGAGCAAAATCAGCGCAGGCAATGAAGCCTACGTCTACGCCGGTAACGACCTCAATCTGCTGGCCGCGCAGAACAAGGACCACACCCTTTACGACATGAAGGAGAAGGGCGGTTTCGGCAACCTGAAACTCCAGCGCGACGAAGTCACCCAGGTCACCCACGTCGGCAGCGAAATCAAGACCGGCGGCAACCTGTCTCTGGTCAGCCTGGGCGACCAGCATTACCAGGTGGCCAAACTCGACAGCGGCAAGGACATCCTCCTCGACAGCGGCGGCGCCATCACCTTCGAAGGGGTGAAGGATCTGCATGACGAGAGCCATACCAAAACCAACAACAACGCGGCGTGGGTCTCGGCGAAAGGTCGCGGCAACACCGACGAAACCCTGCGCCAGACGCAGATGATCGCCAAGGGCAACATCGTCCTGAAAGCGGTCGATGGGCTGAAGATTGATATCAAGGATGTGAGTCAGGAGTCCGTCAGCCAGACCATTGATGCGATGGTCAAGGCTGATCCGCAACTGGCGTGGTTGAAGGATGCGGAGGCTCGGGGAGATGTTGATTGGCGGCGCGTGAAGGAGATTCACGAGTCGTTTAAATACAGCAACTCGGGGCTTGGCCCGGCTTCGCAGATGATTATTGCGATCGTGATGGCTGCCTTTGTCGGGCCTGCTGCGTTCGCTTCGCTAAGCGCGAGCATGGGCACAGCCTGGGCCGCAGGCCTCGCCGCTGTGGCAACAGGTGCAGCCACGAATGCCACGACCAGTTTTATCAATAACGGCGGAAACCTTGGAGCGGTTTTCGCGGACGTTACTTCATCCGATGCACTGAAGGGCTATGTGATTTCCGGAGTGACAGCCGGATTGATGGCCGAATACCTGAACCAGCTGACGGGTATGAAATACGATCCGAATACCGGAAAGCTGCTCGGCCCGTCGTTAGCCACGTGGGAGGGCGTCGGTAGATTCGCTGGAAGCCAAATCATCCAGGGTGGCACTTCCGCGCTGATCACCAAGGCAGTCGGCGGCGATGCAAGCGCCGGTGACGTTCTGAAGACGGCTCTGTTCAATACCGTCGCAGCGTTCAGCTTCAACATGGTGGGCGATCTCACGCAGGGCGTTCTGGATGATGGCTCAGCGGGCAAAATCATCATTCATGCGGCGGTGGGTGGGCTGTTGTCGGAGATGACCGGCGGGGATTTTGCGACAGGCGCGTTGGCGGCTGGTGCGAATGAAGCGCTTGTTGGTGAGATGAACAAATGGTTCAAGGGCAATCCCGAGTTGTTGCTCATGGGGTCGCAGATAGTGGGGGTGCTCTCCGCAACTGCGCTGGGCAATACTGATCAAGAGTCATTGGAAAACGCCTCTTGGGTTGCCAACAATGCGACACAGTACAACTTCCTGAATCACCAGGATGTAAAAGACCTCGAGAAAGCGCTTAAGGAGTGTAAAGACAACTGTGATGCTGTTCGAGCTGAGTTTGCCAAGCGTGATGCGGATAACACCGCGCGGCTCAATAACTGTTGGGCGACCGGCGATTGCGCGCAGATCAAGGCTGAGATTGATGAAGGCTCTCTTGCATTAAATAAACTTTGGGAAAATGACGATTCGGGGATCACAGATCAATTCCTTCATAGCAATATCGCCGACTCGACCAACGCTAGGACGCGAGCGGTCCTCGACCACCTTCCGAAAGGGGATCCGGCTAATGCGGTGAAATTGTTGGCTGCAGCGGGAATTATTGCTCTTGCGCCGGAAGCGATTGGTTTGCTTGGACAGTTGGCCACGAGAGGTGCAGCTACTTGTGCAGCAAACCCAGTGCTGTGCGCGAACGAAGTCGCGATCTGGACCGCTGAGGCAGGAATGTCGGAGGCACTTCCCGTGGGGTTAGGGGCCACAGCAGGTGGGGCCGCAGCCAAGGAACTGAGTGATCTCCGCGGTTTGATGGAGATCGAAGCGAAAACTGGGGCTAAGCTAACGGCTGAGCAGATTGCGGCAGTCGTTAGGCCGGCAGCGATAGGTTCAGAGGGGGCAGCCACCGTTGGAGGTCAGGCAACCTCTACATTTTTGAAAGATTTTGGCGAGAAAGTTCTTAGTCATAACACCCAGATTGGCGTGCGTAATAGTAAGGCGGGGACGATTTCTGGTGCTCATAACAGCGATGCCTTCTTGGAGTCGGTTGAAAAAACTGGGGCAAAAATCTCCAATAAAACTACGGATGTCCGTTATCCTGGCCTTGTGGAGTATAGTTATCAGTTGCCTAAAACTAACACTCGGGGCGAGTTGGTCGGTGGATACAAGTCCAAATCCACCAAAACAACTTATGATTCGAAAATTCTGTCAGATATCAAGGTGGCTGATATGTCGAGCAGGGCGGCAGTCGAAGCTGGCTCTTTGTTCAGAGCTAATCCAGCCATGAGGGAGGCCAGTATCAAAGTTGATGGTTATTACTTTCAAGTGACGCGTGATAGCAAAACTGGAGATATAACAAACTCATTTATTACTATGCCGCCGAGGACGAAATAATGGCTGATTTGGTTTGGTTAGAGGTTCTCAAGGAATCATTTTCTTCAACTGACGCAGATTATGAGGGTCTTTACGAGTTAATTGAGGCTTCTATCGTAAGAGGGAGGACTAATTTTCCTGCGTTTATCTACGACGCTTCGCAGGGACATGGGTTCTCAGTGGCTGAAGGTTTTTTTTACTCGCTTGATCAGGATTGGGACGATCCAGAAGAATTCAATGAGGTAAGTTTCTTCTTGGGGGAAGCGTTAACTTCTAGCATACCTGTGGCTGACTACGTTTCTCTGATGAAAATTGCAGCTGATGTTTATTCTGCTTACTTTCCAGATGAACGCGATGGAGTTCAAAGGTCTGCTGAAAGATTAGAAAAGCGTTATTCACAACAAATGGAGGAGATAAACGGGGACAGACCACCTTTCAATTCTCGTCCAGCGTAAAAGCGGTGGCGACCTGAAGCTCAATGCCGGTCGCGACATCAACGTTGTCGCCATCGCCGAAGCTACCGGCAACCTTACCGCCGAGGCCAAGCGCGATATCTCCCTGTCTCGGCCGGTGATGAACACAACGTCGAAATCCACAGCAGGCACGGCAAGAAACGCGTCCATGAAGAGGACGACCACTCTTTTCAGGAAGCTGCTGATTCATCGCCAGCGGCGACGCAAATACCAGCCCGGACCTCGACACCACACTGGTCGCGGGGAAGATCTGCACAGGCAACGAAGCCTACGTCTACGCCGGTAATGATCTGAACCTGCTGGCCGCGCAAAACAAGGGCCGCACCCTCTACGACATGAAGGAGTAAAACGTGTCTGTCCGCCGTTTTCCCAAGTAAGGTGATTGGAACAAACGTCTGATGCGCTCCGATCTCGACAATCAAAATAAATGTTCGGGATGGTGTGATCCAGACTGCGTTCTCGTACTGGTTAGGAATGGTTATGAGCAGTGGCGGCACGATAATAGAACGATTTGTGGCCCAAGAGTTGGACGACAGCGTTCGCTCTATTTTGAAAAACGCCTTTGATGAGCGGGTTTGCTCAGAGAGCATTCTGTTCAGGGCGTTCGAGTTTAATTGCTTTGACGTTTCTTTAGACTTTGAAAAAGGCATCGTCACATTGCAAGATGTACTCTCCGCTGGAGAAAGTAGCGTTCTTGATATACCGATACGTGATTTTATCTCTGCTTGTGGTTTGAATGTCTCTTGTTAATTGTAGAGGACTAGATGTGATCTGACACCGGCCTAGCACCCAGATAAACGGGGACAGACCATGTTTAAAACGCATTCCAAAACGTGATCTGTCCCCGTTTCCCCGAGTCGGCGCAACATATTGAAGATGCCATCGGGGCAGGAAAGCCTGACACGTTGACCAGGCGCTTGTATTGGCGCTCAATGCAGAGAGTTGCCTAGCGGGACGAAGGTTAGAATAGAGGTGATAGATTAGATTGTGAATAATTTGGATAAGTTGTTATCGATTGCAAGTTCGTCCTTGAGTGAGCGTGAACCAGAACTGTCTGGGCCAATACGCAACATGGCAGGGACTTCGGCGGAACAACTTTTTAATGTGCTGCGTCAGCGCAATGGCTTCTATGCTTTTGAAGGCGCGCTGCATATTTTTCCAAGCAACTCCAGCCAAAGTGAAATGGGCATATCTGATTGGAATCATGCTGACCTGTGGCGCACTAGCTACAAAGGTCTAGCCGATAATGGTGTCTTTTTTGCTGAAGATATCTTTGGTGGGCAGTTCTGTATCAAGGATGGCAGTATCTACATTTTTGATCCGGAAACTGGCTCGTTAGAGTACTTGGCTGCGGATGTTGAAAGCTGGGCTGAAGTAGTTCTGCACGACTATGAAGTATTGACAGGCTATCCGTTGGCTCATCAGTGGCAAAAGCGCAATGGTCCAGTTCGTGCTGGGATGCGTTTGCTGCCCAAAGTGCCTTTTGTAATGGGTGGTGATTTTTCCTTGGATAATTTATATGTTGCCGATGCTGTAGAAGGCATGCGGCTCAGAGCCGATATAGCCGATAAGATTAAAAATTTACCAGACGGTACTCAGGTTTAATTCAGTCTGGACTGACAGGAGACAAATGATAGTTTCAGCGATGTTTGATTCCCTCGTCACATTTGACTGCGTATATGGAGGCTTTGAGCTCGAAAATGGAGTAGTTCGCCTTTATGTCGAAAGAGGCCTAGCCTTGAAAAAGACGAAGTTGGTAACAGCGGCGGATGGCGCTCGGATCGTACAGTGTGATGAAGATGAGTGTCCTAAGGGCGAAAGTATTTTTCCTGTTCATTATATTTACGATCCCGCTAGAGATGTGGAGTATGTTGAATGGAGTCTTGTAAATGGTTTGTTACACGCTCGAAGCGAGGGTGGTGAATGGGTCAAATACGAGAGCAAGAGTGAAGGTTTGCACGCAATGCATGAATATGTGGGTGACTGCTGGCTGGTCTTTTCGGGTGTGAGTGTGTTGAGAAAAGTTATCTATGAATATTCTCTCGATCGAAAGAGTTCCTCAGGTAATGAGTTTGTCGAGGAGTTTATTAGTGGGCCTAAAGTCGATAAGTCTGCAAGTGAGTATTTTCTTGAGGGTGAAATAAGCGTTTTGCCTGGGCCAGGATGGATGTCTTTGAAAATTGATGCAGATTCGTTTCATATCGAGATTCCCGACGATTGAAAGAAAAGCGGATAAATGGGGACCGGATAAATGGGGAAAGACCACCTTTCGAGAGACAAACGGGGACAGGCCACCTTCAAATTCGCGTCGAGCGTAAAAGCGGCGGTGACCTGCAGCTCGATGCCGTCGCAACATCTATTTGTCCTCGGCCGGAGATGAATACAACGTCGAAACCCATAGCAAGGACGGCAAGAAACGTGTCCATGAACAGGACGACCACACTGTTCAGAAAGCCGCCGAGTTCATCGCCGGCGGCGACGTAAAAACCAGTTCCGGCCGTGACACCACACTGGTCGCGAGCAAAATCAGCGCAGGCAATGAAGCCTACGTCTACGCCGGTAACGACCTCAATCTGCTGGCCGCGCAGAATAGGGACCACACGCTCTATGACATGAAGGAGAAGGGCGGTTTCGGCAACCTGAAACTCCAGCGCGACGAAGTCACCCAGGTCACCCACGTCGGCAGCGAAATCAAGACCGGCGGCAACCTGTCTCTGGTCAGCCTGGGCGACCAGCATTACCAGGTGGCCAAACTCGACAGCGGCAAGGACATCCTCCTCGACAGCGGCGGCACCATCACCTTCGAAGGGGTGAAGGATCTGCATGACGAGAGCCATACCAAAACCAACAACAACGCCGCATGGGTCTCGGCCAAGGGTCGCGGCAACACCGACGAAACCCTGCGCCAGACGCAGATGATCGCCAAGGGCAACATCGTCCTGAAAGCGGTCGATGGGCTGAAGATTGATATCAAGGATGTGAGTCAGGAGTCCGTCAGCCAGACCATTGATGCGATGGTCAAGGCTGATCCGCAACTGGCGTGGTTGAAGGATGCGGAGGCTCGGGGAGATGTTGATTGGCGGCGCGTGAAGGAGATTCACGAGTCGTTTAAATACAGCAACTCGGGGCTTGGCCCGGCTTCGCAGATGATTATTGCGATCGTGATGGCTGCCTTTGTCGGGCCTGCTGCGTTCGCTTCGCTAAGCGCGAGCATGGGCACAGCCTGGGCCGCAGGCCTCGCCGCTGTGGCAACAGGTGCAGCCACAAATGCCACGACCAGTTTTATCAATAACGGCAGAAACCTTGGAGCGGTTTTCGCGGACGTTACTTCATCCGATGCACTGAAGGGCTATGTGATTTCCGGAGTGACAGCCGGATTGATGGCCGAATACCTGAACCAGCTGACGGGTATGAAATACGATCCGAATACCGGAAAGTTGCTCGGCCCGTCGTTAGCCACGTGGGAGGGCGTCGGTAGATTCGCTGGAAGCCAAATCATCCAGGGTGGCACTTCCGCGCTGATCACCAAGGCAGTCGGCGGCGATGCAAGTGCCGGTGACGTTCTGAAGACGGCTCTGTTCAATACCGTCGCAGCGTTCAGCTTCAACATGGTGGGCGATCTCACGCAGGGCGTTCTGGATGATGGCTCAGCGGGCAAAATCATCATTCATGCGGCGGTGGGTGGGCTGTTGTCGGAGATGACCGGCGGGGATTTTGCGACAGGCGCGTTGGCGGCTGGTGCGAATGAAGCGCTTGTTGGTGAGATGAACAAATGGTTCAAGGGCAATCCTGAGTTGTTGCTCATGGGGTCGCAGATTGTTGGGGTGCTCTCCGCAACTGCGCTGGGCAATACTGATCAAGAGTCATTGGAAAACGCCTCTTGGGTTGCCAACAATGCGACACAGTACAACTTCCTGAATCACCAGCAAGTAGACGATCTCGTCACAGAGTTGAAGGGCTGTAGAGCGAGCGAAAATCCAGCAGCCTGTCGAGAGAAAGTGAAGGATACCTATGCGAAACTGAGCGCGAAAACCAGTGGATCCGAACTGTTCAAGTGCGAGGGTTTCGATCAGTGTAATGGTCAGACGAACGCCGCTGAAGGGGGAACGCTGGCGCTTGAAAACTACGATGCAAATGGCGGGTTAAGTGCTGAAGAGCGAGCGATTGTTCAGGATTTCCAAGACTCGAACCACACGGACGAGCTGAACTCTCACCATAAAACGATGCTGGGTGATCATGCGGAAATCGCTGGGACGATTCTGACTGGAGGGATCGGGGCTGGGAGCAAATTGGTTGGCAAAACCGAGGAGGTTCTGGTTGGTGCAAAAGGTGCGGCGGATATCGGAGCCTTAGACGACGTAGCTCTTCCCGGCTTAGGTTCGACACCAGGCCTACTCTCGTCACCTAGCATTCCATCGGGAGCAGGACTTGGTGGTTTCAAATTTGGACTAAGCGCGGGTGAAATAAACGCCATCAATTCAAAATTTGATGGTTCAATATCGTTTCGAAGCGTGGATACGGCTATTGCAAACGCCAGCAATTATAAGAGATATCGCAGGGGGGGCATCTGTTTGATAATGGGAATAAACGAACGGCTGTTGAGGTTGTGGAGCGGCTAATTATAAGAAACGGTGTCGATGGTCCGCCAAAGCAGGTGATATGGAATGTCGTAGATAAGGTTGCTACAGGGAAATTAACAGATGTTAAAGATATTTCTAACGCATTGAGAGGTCTGGATTGATGTCTTGTGATCCTTCTGATAAATATGCTGCTCGTTTTGGGTTTTTAGATATGAATAGTGTGCATCTGGATGATTTCATTCAGATTATGGAGCTGGTGGCAAAAAAATGCGAAGGATTCTTTATATTTAAAATCGACGGTGAAAGGAAGTCCGATATTTATACTTTTGTTCTAAATGCCTCTTCGCAAAGTAACGTGGTTCTAAGAAAGGACACAGATAATATACGAGAAGGTATGAGGTTTTTTTTCTGCGAGCTTGAAAGAGCTGGAATCTACCTCTGACTAAAGAGTTGGCAGGTTCGGCAGTCGAAAGCTCAGCGTATCTAGAAGTGCGGTGTGTGGCTTCTTTCGGGAATGGTCGGCAGCGAAATCGAGACCGGCGGCAACCTGTCGCTGATCAGCCAAGGCGACCAGCATTACCGGTGGCCAAACTCGACAGCGACAAGGGCTTCGTCCTCGACAGCGGCGGCGCCATCACCTTCGAAGGGGTGGAGGATCTGCATGACGAGAGTCACACCAAAACCAATAACAACGCCGCGTGGGTCTCGGCCAAAGGTCGGGGCCAACACCGACGAAACCCTGCGACAGACCCAGATGATTGCCAAAGGCAACATTGTCCTGGAGATAAACGGGGACAGATCACCTTTCAATTCGCGTCGAGCGTATAACGCGATGGTGACCTGAAGCTCGATGCCGGTCGCGACATCAGCGTCGTCGCCATCGCCGAAGCTACCGGCAACCTTACCGCCGAGGCCAAGCGCGACATCAACATGTCCTCGGCCGGTGATAAGCACAACGTCGAAACCCATAGCGAGGACGGCAAGAAACGCCTCCATGAGCAGTACAACCACACCGTTTAAAAAGCTGTTGAATTAATCGCTGGCGGCGACGTAAAACCCAGCTCGGGCCGTGACATCACTTTGATCGCGGGTAAGATCTGCGCAGGCAACGACGTCTACACCGGCAATGACCTGAACCTGCTGGCCGCGCAGAACAAGGACCATACCCTATGCGACATGGAGGAGTAAAACGTGGTCTGTCCCCCGTTTTCAAAATGGCAACGTCCACCGATTTGAAGGGACGAATGGTGGGTTTCACTGGAACGGTAGTACGGGTGACGCCGGCAACCAATTGTCGGCTAGTTATATACCGGCGGCGGTGCAAAAAACGCTAGGAGTAAGATTGAAGTGATTTACGGTGAGCCTTTTATATTCTCAATTCAGTTTGATGTCGTGAGGGATTGGAATGATTCAAGTTGTTTCTGGGCAAATGGCTTGTTTTCGTTGTTTGTTTGTGGGGAAAGGCTCCTTGATGTGGTGGATGTAGTCGAGCTTAAAACTGCCGTGAACTTCTACGCAAAAATGGAGTTCGAAAATGTAGAGGAGGGCGATTCGGCGATTTCTGCAAAAGAATTATTTGCTTCCGCGCATCGTTATTTCTTCAAAGGAGAGTCCGCCATTTTAGAAGGCGTGCAAGATATAACGTGCACCTTTTTGGGAGACGCCGGTCTGTTTATTTTTTTCAAAAAACAGCGCATGCAGACAGACTGGTCTGGAGTAAGGACTTTGGCAACCTTGTCCATGAGGCGTTGCTGCCTCGGGGGGCAGTGGTTGGCGTAATTGAAAGTATTGAAGAGTTGTAGATGTTTTGTGGTAGTTGTAGCGATGCAGGTTTGTTGAACTCGAAGAATCTGGCCGCTACTCTTTGAAAAGGTAAGAAAGAGTTGATTAAAGCCGGACTTTTGCTGCTTTTTATTGTCCTGATGGCAGGCTGCCATTCCAACGTCAGAGACTCTTCCCCCAGTCTATTGAAGGATGGTGTCCAACTTCAGCAAAGAACGGCAACGCCAGATGCACAACACGCCAAAGTCATCATGAAATCGACAGGCTACACATATCCTGTCGAGTGCTCGGTTCGCCGTGCTACAGATCCTGATCGGCGAATGGAAGTGATGGGTACTGTGGTCGATTCCGAGCGGGGTAAGGTATTCGGCTGGATCGCCAAGCTTAACGAAGCGGCCAATAGCGCCACGTTCAAGCACTTCCCTCAGTTGGAAGCGCAAGCCAATGCCGACGAACCCTTCGAAGTGTCGGGGCGTTCCAACGGCATGGGCACCGGCAACACTTATAGCTGCGGGCCGCTGAGCAGTACCTTTACGCCGGAGCGAAGCAAGGTCTACCTGGTGGAGTTTCAGTTTGTTGGGCGGGGTTGCGAGCAGCGTGTTTACGATGTCACCCAGCCGGGCCAGCGCATTCCCGTGATCTCTAAAAACTAAAGCCCCGGACAAGTCCGGGGCCTTTTAGTGGGTCAGAGACCGTCCGCCGAGTAATCAACGAAACGCCGGCACCACATGCTTGATAAACAACTCCAGCGATTTCTTCTTCTCTTCATGCGGCAAGCTGTTGTCACACCAGAAACTGAACTCATCCACCCCCAGTTCCTGGTAATACTTGATCCGCGGAATGATCTCTTCCGGCGTGCCGATCATCGCGGTCTTGTGCAGGCTCTCCAGTTCAAACTCCGGACGTCCGGCAAACTTCTCTTCCGGACTCGGCGCGAGGAAGCCATTGACCGGGGTTTGCTTGTTGCCGAACCAGGCATCGAACGTGCGGTAGAAACGTGAGATGGCTTTGGCGCCAACTTGCCAGCCGTCCGGGTCGTCGGCGGTGTGCACGTGGGTGTGGCGCAGCACCATCAATTGTGGGCGCGGTACGTCTGGGTTGTTGTCCAGTGCAGTCTGGAATTTGTTCTTCAGGTCGAGGACTTCTTCGTCGCCTTTCATCAATGGCGTGACCATCACGTTGCAGCCGTTGGCGACGGCGAAGTTGTGCGAGTCGGGGTCGCGGGCGGCGATCCACATGGGTGGGTTGGGCTTCTGGATCGGTTTCGGCACGCTGGTGGAGGTGGGGAATTTCCAGATGTCGCCGTCGTGGGCGTAGTCGCCTTGCCACAGGGCGCGGACCACCGGGACCATTTCGCGCAGGGCCTGGCCGCCGCTGGAGGCGGGCATGCCGCCGGCCATGCGGTCGAATTCGACTTGATAGGCGCCGCGCGCCAGACCGACTTCCATGCGGCCGTTGCTGATCACGTCGAGCAGGGCGCATTCGCCGGCGACGCGCAGCGGGTGCCAGAACGGCGCGATGATGGTGCCGGCGCCGAGGTGGATGGTGGTGGTTTTCGCTGCGAGGTAGGCCAGCAGCGGCATCGGGCTTGGGGAGATGGTGTATTCCATGGCGTGGTGTTCGCCGATCCACACGGTGCTGAAACCGCCGGCCTCGGCCATCAGGGTCAGTTCGGTCAGGTCTTCGAACAGTTGGCGGTGGCTGACGCTTTCGTCCCAGCGTTCCATGTGTACGAACAGGGAAAATTTCATGACGCTACCTCGAGTCTTTTGTAATTGGCCGGTCGTGTGCGGGCCTGTCGAACTGACGTGAACGCTGCGCGCTCGCGAGTCTTCTCACCATTCAAGCACGCCTTCGAGGACGGCTGTTCGGTTGATTGATTATTGGTATACCATAATACGGAGTATCCGCAAAATATTTCTGACCGACACTTCGAACAAGGAAGGCGCAAGCAATGAACATAAAACAAAAACTGACTCTGGCGTTTGCGGTAATCGCCAGCCTGCCGGTGTTACTGGTGGCAGCGCTGATCATCCTCAATGTCCGCGAGGGCGCGCGCGACACCTTTACCGACAGCACCGGGCGCGAAGTGCGTCAGGTGGAAAACGCGATGCAGCTGTTTTTCGAGGGCATCAGCCAGAACGTTGCTTACCTCGCCGAGCATCCGCAACTGCAGAGTATCGATACCAGCCTCAAACGCTACCTGAGCAGCGACGCCGCGCAAGTGCCGCTGGGGCCGCAGGATCAACAGCTGTTCAAGCTGTTCGACGGTCTGGCCAAGGCGCACCCGGCTTACACCTATCTATCTGTCGGCACCGAGCAGGGCGGTTACCTGTTCTGGCCGGGCGATGCGCAACTGGCCAACTACGATCCGCGCCCCCGGCCCTGGTACAAAACCGCGATGGCCAATCCCGGCAAAACCCTGCGCACCGAGGCCTATTACTGGGCGGCGGATGACGTGGTGCTGGTGAGCACTGTGCGCAGCTTCAACAACCAGTTGGGCAGCAATGCCGGCGTGGTCAACATCGATGTGTCGCTCAAGCAATTGACCGACCTGGTCAAGCAGATCCGCCTCGGTGAGAGCGGTTATCTGATGCTGATGGAAGCCAACAACACCGTGCTGGTCGACCCGAGTGATCCGGCGCACAACTTCAAGAAACTCAGCGATCTCGGCGACGGTTATCAGCAACTGGCCGAGGCGGGCAAAGGCCTGGTCGAGGTGCAATTGGCCGGCGAGGATTACATGGCGCTGGTCTGGCCGTCGCAGGCGTTGGGCTGGCGGTTTGTCGGGCTGGTCAAGGCGAGCGAAGTGATGGCCGGGGCGACACGTTTGACCTGGCTGATCGGCGCTATCGCTGTAGTTTGCGCGTTGCTGTTTGCGATGGCCGGTGCGTGGTTTGCCGGACTGATGGTCAAGCCGATTCGTGGTGTCGCCAGTGGTCTCGAAGGCATCGCGCAAGGCGAGGGCGATCTGACTGCGCGACTGGAAGTCCGTGGGCAGGACGAAACCGCGCAACTGGCGGGCTGGTTCAACCAGTTTCTCGAAGCGATTCGTACGTTGATTCAGCGTATCGGCCAGGCAGCCGGGCAGATTCACAGCAGCTCCGGCAGCGCCACCGAGGTCTCGGCGGAAATGGCCGACGTCGCTTCGCGTCAGCGTGAGGCGGTGGACATGGTTTCTACGGCGTTTCACGAAATGGTCGCCACTTCCAACGAGGTTGCGCGCTCGTGCAGTCAGGCGGCCGACTCGGCAGACAACGGTCAGCGTCAGGCACACACCGGGCAGCAGCAGATCGATGCGGCGGTGAGCAACGTCGGGCGCTTGAGCCAGGAGATCGGCCACAGTGCCGAGTCGATGCAGCAACTGGAACAGGACAGCAACGACATCCAGTCCATCCTCGGCACGATCCGTTCGATTGCCGAGCAGACCAATCTGCTCGCGCTCAACGCCGCCATCGAAGCCGCGCGCGCCGGTGAACAGGGCAGGGGCTTTGCTGTGGTCGCCGATGAAGTCCGCGCGCTGGCCAAACGCACTTCCGACTCCACCGGTGAGATTGACGCACTGCTCGGCAATCTGGCGCGGCGCACCCACCAGATGGGCAAGCAGATGCACGCCAGCCTCGAGGTGTCACAGGAAACCGTGGTGTCGATCAACGAGGCGCGGGCGAGTTTTGAATTGATTCGTGAATCGGTCGACGTGATCCGCGACATGAACACGCAGATCGCCACAGCGGCGGAGGAACAGCATCAAGTGGCGGAAGACATCAATCGGCACATCAGCCAGATTCATGGCGATGCGCAGTTGGTGGCGAGCCTGGCGGATTCAACTCGCCAGGATGCGCAGAACCTGACGGCGTTGTCGCAGACGTTGAATCAGTTGGTGAGCCGGTTTAGGACCTGACACGGTCGCCCAGGCAACACCAAAACCGGTGGGAGCGAGCCTGCTCGCGAAGGCGTCGGGTCAGTCAAAAATGTAACAACTGACACATCGCATTCGCGAGCAGGCTCGCTCCCACATGGGATATCCGAGATCTGGTGAAATCACGCCACAACCGGCAACGCGCCCATCTTGCCGTGGCAATACACCAGCGGTCCGGCGACCTGCTCGGGGACGATCAGGTTCTTCACTGCGCCGACCATGATCGCGTGGTCGCCACCTTCGTATTCACGCCACAACTCGCACTCGATCACCGCCGTCGCATTGGCGAGGATCGGGTTGCCCAGTTCGCTCAAAGTCCACTCGATGCCCTGCGCCTTGTCCTTGCCTTTGCGCGCGAAGGCATAGGCCTCGCTTTGCTGCACGCTGGACAACAGGTGAATCGCAAAGCGTTTGTTCTTGATCAGCACGGGATAGGAATCGGAGCTGTAGTTGGGGCAGAACAGCACCAGCGCCGGGTCCATCGACAACGAGCTGAACGCGCTGGCCGTCAGGCCGACGATCTGGCCGTCGTCGTCCAGCGTGGTGATGACGGTGACGCCGGACGGGAACGAGCCCATGACTTGTTTGTAAATGGCAGCATCGATCATTGGGAGGTCCTCGGGTGGTGTGACGCGGTTATTATCGTTTGTAGGTCTGATGGTATACCGTAATACATATCTTGCAAGAGCTTTTCTGGTGAACCGATAAACGTGCCGCTTTCGTCGGAAACTCAGTGTTTACGGGGCTTTCAGCTAGCCGGTCAGGGGTGGGATCAGCGAGGATAGCGGATCAGACAGCGACAGAATCAGCGGATCAGGCTTGTGCAAAGTTTGGAATACCATAATATGGTCTGCATCTGAGGGGCGACCCAAGAGTCCTCCCGGTTTGGCTTCATACAAAGATAAAAACAGACAAACTCGAGTTCATGCATATGTCCCAGATGTCCCGGCAAGATCCGTTGATCGAGAATCATACGGTCGATTACGTCCCACTCGCGGAACGTCACGGGAAGGCCCGCGATCTGTTCACTCTTTGGTTCAGCACCAACATTGCGCCACTGCCCATCGTCACCGGCGCCATGGTGGTTCAGGTGTTCCATCTGAATCTGTTCTGGGGGCTGCTGGCGATTGCGCTGGGGCATATGATCGGCGGCGTGGTGATTGCGCTGGCCTCGGCGCAGGGTCCGCGCATGGGCATTCCGCAAATGGTCCAGAGTCGCGGTCAGTTCGGTCGTTACGGCGCACTGCTGATCGTGTTCTTCGCGGCGCTCATCTACATCGGTTTCTTCATTTCCAACATCGTGCTGGCCGGTAAATCCATTGTCGGCATTGCGCCGTCAGTACCGGCGCCGCTGAGCATTCTGATCGGCGCGCTGGCTGCTACGGCGATCGGTGTGATCGGCTACAACTTCATCCACACCCTCAACCGCATCGGCACCTGGGTGATGGGCGGCGCGTTGCTCGCCGGATTCATCTACATTTTCGCCCATGACTTGCCGGCGGACTTCCTGACGCGCGGCAGTTTCAATCTCTCCGGCTGGCTGGCGACGGTGTCGCTGGGGATCATCTGGCAGATCAGCTTCTCGCCGTACGTCTCCGACTATTCGCGATATCTGCCAGCAGACATCGGTATCGCCAAACCGTTTTGGGCGACTTACTTGGGCGCGACGCTGGGCACGATTCTGTCGTTCAGTTTTGGCGCGGTGGCGGTACTGGCGACGCCGGAAGGCACTGAAGCGATGGCAGCGGTCAAGCAGTCCACCGGCTGGCTGGGGCCGATTCTGATGGTGCTGTTTCTGCTCAACATCATCAGCCACAACGCGCTGAATCTGTATGGCGCGGTGTTGTCGATCATCACCTCGATTCAGACCTTCGCCAGCCAGTGGACGCCGAGCATCAAGGTGCGCGTGGTGCTCTCGAGCGTGATCCTGGCCGGATGCTGCGTGGTCGCCCTCGGTGCCTCGGCGGATTTCATTTCCGAATTCATCGGACTGATTCTCGCGTTGTTGCTGGTGCTGGTGCCGTGGGCGTCGATCAACCTGATCGATTTCTATCTGATCAAGCGCGGTAACTACGACATCGCCTCGATCTTCCGCGCTGACGGCGGGATTTACGGGCGCTTCAACCTGCACGCGATCATTGCCTATTTCATCGGCATCATCGTGCAGCTGCCGTTTGCCAACACATCGCTGTACGTGGGGCCGTACGCCAATCTGGTGGAAGGTGCCGACCTGTCCTGGCTGGTCGGTCTGGTGGTAACGGTGCCGCTGTATTACTGCCTCGCAACCCGTGGTCAGGCGCAGCAGAGCAGGGCGGCCAGGCTCGGCTATACCGACTGATCCCAACGGCAACACAGCAATGCCCGGCCCAGTGCCGGGCATTTTTGTGTGCGTATCTCGGCGGTCAAGCAAATTGGCCATATCGATCCCCTTTTGGCCTGCCGCCTACTGTCATCGCGCTACGCTGTCAGCAAGAATCGAAACCATAACAACAGGCTCGACCTTTTTTGCCCTTGGCTATCGTTACAGCCACTGCCGTGTACAGAACATAAAAACCATCGATCTCACGTCGCATTCGGGGAAACAACCATGGTCACGATCAAACGCATTCTGGGCGCCACCGTGTGTGGCTTGACGCTGCTGGCCAGCGCCGTCCAGGCCGAGCAGCGCGAACTGCGGGTGTACAACTGGGCGGATTACATCCTGCCGTCAGTGCCCAAGGACTTCGCCGAGCAAAGCAAGATCAAAGTGACCTGGGACACCTTCGACACCAACGAATCCCTGGAAGCGAAACTGCTCACCGGCAACTCCGGTTACGACCTGGTGGTGCCGTCCAATCAGTTCATCGAAACCCAGATCAAGGCCGGCGTGTTCCAGAAACTCGACAAGTCGAAACTGCCGAACTGGCAGCACCAGGATCCGGCCCTGCTCAAATTGCTCGACGCCAACGACCCCGGCAACCAGTACGGCGTGCCATACATGTACGGCACCGTGCTGATCGGCTTCAACCCGGCGAAGGTCAAGGCCGCCCTGGGCGACAACGCGCCGGTGGACAGTTGGGATCTGGTGTTCAAGCCCGAGAACATGGAAAAGCTCAAGGCCTGTGGCGTGGCGATGCTCGATTCGCCGTCGGAGATCCTGCCGCTGGCCCTGCATTACCTCGGCCTTGATCCGAACAGCCAGAACCCGGCGGACTATGAAAAGGCCAAGGCCTTGATGATGAAGATTCGCCCGTACGTGACCTACTTCAACTCGGCCAAGTACATGACCGACATCGCCAACGGCGACATCTGTGTGGCGATCGGTTATTCCGGCAGCTTCTACCAATTCGGCAATCGCGCCAAAGAGGCGGGCAATGGCGTGGTGGTCGACTGGCGTTTGCCGAAGGAGGGCGCGCCGATCTGGTTCGACACGTTCGCCATTCCGAAGAGCGCGAAGAACGTCGCCGAGGCCCACGAATTCCTCAACCACTTGCTCGACCCGAAAGTGATCGCACCGATCAGCGATTTCCTCGGTTACCCGAATGCCAACAAGGACTCGATGCCGCTGGTCAACAAGGACATCACCGACAACCCCAATCTGACCCCGACCAGCGAAGCGCTGAAAACCCTGTATGTGGTGCAACCGTTGCCGCAGAAAATGGAACGGGTGCGCACGCGGGTGTGGACCAGTATCAAATCCGATAAATAAGAGCATCGCACTTCAAATGTGGGAGCGAGCCTGCTCGCGAAAGCGGTGTGTCATTCAACTCCTATGTTGAATGATCCGGCGTATTCGCGAGCAGGCTCGCTCCCACAGGTGGGTTGTGTTGTGTCATTCGGTGCGGCGTTCTGCCTCGCGGCTGGTCGCCAGACTCAACAGCACCGACCCCAGAATCACCGACCCGACGATTGCCAGCGACCATTCCACCGGCATATGGAACCACGGCATCAGCACCATCTTGCCGCCGATGAACACCAGCACGATCGCCAAGCCATACTTGAGCAGGTGAAAACGGTCAGCCATGTCCGCCAGCAGGAAGTACAGCGCGCGCAGGCCCATGATTGCGAAGATGTTTGAAGTGAAGACAATGAACGGGTCGGTGGTGACGGCGAAGATCGCCGGGATGCTGTCGACCGCGAACATCAAGTCGCTGGCCTCGATCAGCACCAGCACCAGGAACATCGGTGTTGCCCAGCGCACGCCGTTCTGCAGGATGAAAAACTTCTCGCCGTGAAAGCCACTGGTGATGCGCATATGCCCGCGAACCCAGCGCAATATCGGATTCTTTTCCAGATCCGGTTGATGATCAGCGAACACCAGCATCTTGATCCCGGTGATGATCAGGAACACACCGAAGGCATACAGCAGCCATTCGAACTGCGACACCAGCCACACACCAGCGAAAATCATTATCGCGCGCATGACAATCGCGCCGAGCACGCCGTACAGCAGCACTCGTCGTTGCAATTCCGGTGGCACCGCGAAGTAGCTGAAGATCATCACGAAGATGAACATGTTGTCGATCGACAGCGACTGCTCGATCAGATAACCGGTTAAAAATTCCAAGGTTTTCTGTCTGGCGATCTCACCGCCGAATTCGCCATGCAGATACCACCAGAGCAATCCGGCGAAGCTCAGCGCCAACAGGCACCAGGCAACCACCCAGGCCGACGCTTCCCGCACCGACACCCGGTGCGCCTTGCGCCCGCCGAAGACAAACAAGTCCAGGGCCAGCATGGCCAGAACGAAGACGATGAAGGCGCCCCACATCCAGGGTTCGCCGATGTTGATGTTCGTGGCAGGCATGGCACGCTCCCTGTCTTTTTATTTGCAGCAAGCACATCCCCTGTGGGAGCGAGCCTGCTCGCGAATACGATGGAACAGTGAAGTTGAGGTTGCTGACCCACCGCGTTCGCGAGCAGGCTCGCTCCCACAGGGATCATCTTCTCTTCTCGATCAAAGTCAGACGGGGCCATGCTAGCGACGGATCTGGAGCAAAGAAAAATCGTTTATTTCTGACTGACAGTTCGGCAAAAACGAAGTATCAGCGGAAAAACTCTCCCGGCGTTTCGCCGAACTGCTGACGAAACGCGGCGATAAACGCCGATGTCGAGTCGTATCCACAAGCCAGTGCAACGTCGGTCACACGCTCGCCTTTTTCCAGCGGGGTCAGGGCACCAAGCAAGCGCAGGCGCTGGCGCCAGGCGCGGAAGGTCAGGCCGGTGTCGCGCAAAAACAGCCGTGTCAGAGTCTTTTCGGTGACACCGAATTTTTCGCTCCAGTGGCTCAGCGTGGTCTGCTGCTCCGGATGTTGCTCCAGGCTCTGATAGATCTGCTTCAGGCGCGGGTCTTGCGGCAGCGGCAGCATCAAATCGATGGTCGGCGCGTCGGCCAATTGATCAAGGATCACCTGGGCCAAGCGTCCGTCAGGGCCGCTCTCGTCGTATTCCACCGGGACCTGACTGAAGGCGCGAATCAATTCCCTGAGCAGCGCGCTGACGCCGAGCACATGGCAATGCTCGGCCGCCCAACCGGTGACGCTGCTGTCGATGTACAGGCTGCGCATTTCCGTATGCGGTGCGCTGAATACCCGGTGCGGCACGCCCGCCGGAATCCATACAGCACGCTCCGGCGGCGCGACGAAACGGCCAGCGCTGGTCTGCACTTCGAGCACGCCCTGAATCGCATAGGACAACTGCACCCACGGATGACTGTGGCGGCGGGTGAGGGCGCGATTGGGCAGCGATTCGGTGCGTCCGTACACGGGGCGCGGCAGGCTGGGCAACCCGGGAACACTGCGGCGCACGCTTTTGCTATGTCCTTTAGGCGGCATCTTGCGGCTCTTCGGCGTTAGTCGGTAATTGCCAGTCACGTTAGAGTCGTCGGCACGCACTGGCAACCCCCGGATGAATCTCATGACGCGCCCACGTTTTCTGCCCGATAACTTCACCCTGACTTTGATCGGCGTGGTTCTGCTGGCCAGCTTCCTGCCCGCCAGCGGCCAGGTCGCGGTCGGCTTCGGCTGGCTGACCAACATCGCCATCGCCCTGCTGTTTTTCCTGCATGGCGCCAAGCTGTCGCGCGAATCGATCATCGCCGGCGCTGGCCACTGGCGTCTGCATCTGTTGGTGTTCGGCCTGACCTTCGTGCTCTTCCCGATTCTCGGTCTGGCGCTGAAACCGCTGTTGTCACCGCTGATCGGCGATCAGCTGTACATGGGCATGCTCTACCTTTGCGCGTTGCCAGCTACGGTGCAGTCGGCCATCGCGTTCACTTCGCTGGCGCGAGGCAATATTCCGGCGGCGATCTGCAGCGCGGCGGCGTCCAGCCTGTTCGGGATTTTTCTTACGCCGCTGCTGGTGACTTTGCTGCTCAACGTCCACGGCGACGGCGGCTCGACCCTCGATGCGATCGTGAAGATCAGCGTGCAATTGCTCCTGCCGTTCATTGCCGGGCAGATCGCCCGCCGCTGGATCGGCGCGTGGGTAGGGCGCAACAAGAACTGGCTGAAATTCGTTGATCAGGGCTCGATTCTGCTGGTGGTGTACGGCGCATTCAGCGAGGCGGTCAACGAAGGCATCTGGCAGCAGATTCCGTTGTTCGAGTTGCTCGGCCTGGTGGTGGTCTGCTGCATCCTGCTGACGTTGGTTCTGGTGGCATCAATTCTGTTGAGCAAAGCCTTCGGCTTCAATCAGGAAGACCGCATCACCATCCTGTTCTGCGGCTCGAAAAAGAGCCTGGCCACCGGCGTGCCGATGGCGCAGGTACTCTTTGCCGGCAGCACCATCGGCGTGCTGATTCTACCGCTGATGCTGTTCCATCAGATTCAACTGATGGTCTGCGCGGTGCTGGCGCAGCGCTATGCCAAGCGGCCGGAGTCGGTGCCGGATCTGATGGCGCAGGTTGATCCGTAAAAGGGTTCACAGCCCCGAATACTTGACCGCCGCTGCCGCTCGCGTCGGCACGTCCAGCGTGCGCAACAACGAAGACACATGGATCCTCACCGTGAACGGCGAAATATCCAGTTCACGGGCGATTTCCTTGTTGGTCTTGCCTTGCGCAATCAACCGCAGCACGTCCTGCTGACGCGGCGTCAGCGTCGTCGCGGTTTCCAGCGGCAACAAGCCGGACGGCGCCGACTTCACCAGCACCTCACCTTCACGGATCGCCAGAATCGCCTGGCCAATTTCATCCGGCGCAATGTTCTTGCCGATAAAACCGTCAATGCCCGCCGCCATGACTTCACTGATCAGCGTCTGATCGTCAACCATCGACACCACGATCAGCGTGGTGCGCGGCAATCGTCTTCGCAAGTCGGCGAGCTGGGTGATGCAGGTCAGCCCGGGAAAACGCAGATCGAGCATCAGCGTGTCCGGCTCGTCGCCCTGTGGCAGCAGCTTGAGCACCGCGTCGAAGTCGCCGGCCTCGCAGGTATCGGCATCGGGCAGCAAGCGCTGCACGGTGCGCAGCATCGCCTCGCGAAACAGCGGGTGATCGTCGGCTATGATGATCCGGCACGTCATGACGCGACCCTCCCTGGGTCAGGCGTGATTCAAGGCCTGCACCTTAGCACTGGACGCGAAGGCTGCCTGTAGGCTGCTTCCGAAACTGACGATTGCTGCACAAGGACGTTTACCATGAAGTTCGAAAAAAATACCGAACTCGACCAGGCCAACCTGCGCATTATCATCGCTGCCATTGCGGTGGTTTACATGGTCGTGCTGGGTTTTCTGCCGGGCCATCGCTTCGATACCTACCTGCCGGTCATCACTTACATTGTCTTGTTTCTGCTGGCTTCGATCACGTTCCGCCAAGCCATTGCGCGTTGGCCCGGGCATTATCTGGCGCGGCGGATTTTTGCCATGGTCCACGATTACACCGGCACCTGTTTTGGACTGGTGATCGGCGGCGAAGCGGCGCTGCCGTTGTATGCGGTGATGGTCTGGGTCAATCTCGGCAACGGCATGCGCTACGGCTCGCGCTATCTGGCAATCGCCACCGGCCTTGCATTGGTGGCGCTGCTGGTGGTCTATCGCCTGACGCCGTATTGGCAGGCGCAGCCGTTCATGGTGCTGATGCTGCTGATCACCAGCACGGTGATTCCGTTTTATGCGCACTTGCTGCTTGAGCGCACGCGCAAGGCGTCGGAAGAAGCGCTGGCGGCTAATCTGGAAAAGTCGCGGTTTCTGGCGCAGGCCAGTCATGACTTGCGTCAGCCAATTCATTCCATCGGACTGTTTACCGCGTGTCTGCGAGAGTCGCGCCTGGGCGATGACGAGCGGCGGCTGGTCGATAACATCGACCGCTCACTGCTCAACGTCTCGCAATTGTTCCGCTCGATTCTCGACCTCTACACCCTCGATAACGGTCGGATCGAAGCGAAAATGCAAACGCTGAATCTCGGTGAATGGCTTGCGGATCTGATACGCCAACACCAGGAAGCGGCCCGTTGGGCAGGCGTCGAGCTGCGGCTGCGACCGTGCAACCACTGGGTCAGAACCGACCCGGCGCTGCTCGCGACCATGGTGCAGAACGTGCTCTCCAACTGCTTCAAATACGGCGCGCAACGTCCCGTGCTGATCGGCGTGCGTAAACGTGGGGCAGGGCTGGCCATCGTCATCCATGACCGTGGCAACGGCATTGCTGAAGAGCATCTGCACAAGGTCTTCGAGGAGTTTTATCGGGTACGGCAAGTGCGCGACAAAGATGTCGAGGGCGTGGGGCTGGGCCTGTCGATCATCAAGCGTCTGGGTGAACTGATCGATGTGCACGTTGCTCTGCGTTCACGGTTGGGACGCGGCACCGCTGTGACGCTTGCGGGGTTGCCGATCGTGGCGGCGCCGCAGTCACCGGTGGTTCGCAGTGAAGCGCGGCAGGTGGGTTTGTTGACCGGGCTGAAGGTGTGTCTGGTCGAGGATGACCGCAACGTGCTGCTGGCTACTTCGGCGTTGCTCGAACGCTGGGGCTGTGTGGTGCAGGGCGAGTGGTCGGCTGAAGGCCTGGTCACCGACTGCGACATCATCGTTGCCGACTATGACCTCGGCACCCATGCCACGGGTATCGAATGCATCGATGAAGTGCGCAGGCAGCGCGGCTGGGCCGTGCCGGCGATGATCATCACCGGGCACGACGTCGAGAAGATTCAGGCAGCCTTGCATGACCGGCAGATTGCGATTCTGTCGAAACCTGTGCGCCCGGCCGAGTTACGCGCGACGTTGCGCGCCCTGCGTGATCGACAAGGCGCAGCGGTTGAACAGATGCTGTAAAGGCCAATGTAAACGGGCGGCTCAGGAGCTCGCCCGTTATTTCGCGGCGATTATTGTGGGCTGTTGAACTGGTCGGAATAGCTGCCGGTCATCAGCGCCGATGCCACGCGATCAGAACCGACTCCGACCCGGGAGTAGGCCACTCGGTTGACGCCGGTGCGGTCGGCCCCATCCGCTGCCAATGCTCCGGCACCGACACGATCAGCGCCATCGGCAGCCACCGCGCCTGCGCCGACACGATCAGCGCCATCGGCAGCCACCGCGCCGGCACCGACACGATCAGCGCCATCGGCGGCCACCGCGCCGGCACCGACGCGATCAGCACCATCGGCAGCCACCGCGCCGGCGCCGACGCGATCAGCACCATCGGCAGCCACCGCGCCGGCACCGACACGATCAGCGCCATCGGCAGCCACTGCGCCCGCGCCGACACGATCAGCGCCATCGGCAGCCACCGCGCCGGCACCGACACGATCAGCGCCATCGGCGGCCACCGCGCCGGCACCGACACGATCAGCGCCATCGGCAGCCACCGCGCCGGCACCGACACGATCAGCGCCATCGGCAGCCACCGCGCCTGCACCGACACGATCGGCGCCATCGGCAGCCACTGCGCCGGCGCCAACATGATCAGCCCCATCCGAAGCCAACGCCTGCGGTTGCGCCGCCAAGACATTCGGCACCACAACGCTGGCCGCTACCGCAAGAAGCACGCCTGACAACAACTTGTATTTCATGGTTTTCTCCACGACCCGTTGCCAAACAGCGATCAATCGCGCGCGATGCATACAGACGCCACGACTCACTGGCTTGGGTTCTACCTGGTTGGCGAAAGGCACGGGCACACCGAACGGCGTGCGGGTGTCGAGATAATTTTGATCGAGCCGATTGAGTATAGGATCGGCCTCGGGAACTGCCACGGCGGGGAGATCGACGGACAAAAAAAGACGAAGCCCGCATTGCGCGGGCTTCTTTGGGTGGAGCTGTTTACATTCTTGCCAGTGCCTGAGCCAGATCGGCGCGCAGGTCTTCAACGTCTTCAACTCCGACCGACAACCGCACCAAGCCATCGCCAATACCAAGCTTGGCGCGCGTCTCCGGTGGAATCGTCGCGTGGGTCATGATCGCCGGATGCTCGATCAAGCTTTCCACGCCACCGAGGCTTTCGGCCAACGCAAAGATCTTCACGTTTTCCAGAAAGCGCCGCGCACCGGCCAGGTCGCTGTTCAGATCAACAGAAATCATCCCGCCAAAACCGCGCATCTGCCGCTTGGCCAGTTCGTGCTGCGGGTGCGACTCAAGGCCCGGATAGTAGACGCGCTTGACCTGCGGTTGCTGTTCCAGCCACTGCGCCAGATCCAGGGCGTTGCTGCAATGACGTTCCATGCGCAGCGCCAAAGTCTTCACCCCGCGCAGGGTGAGGAATGCATCGAACGGCCCGGAAATCGCGCCGACGGCGTTTTGCAGGAAACCGAGTTTTTCCGCCAGCTCGGCGTTCTGTCCGACCACGGCAATGCCGCCGATCACGTCGGAGTGGCCGTTGAGGTATTTGGTGGTCGAGTGCAGGACGATGTCGAAGCCCAGCTCCAGCGGGCGCTGGATGTACGGGCTGGCGAAGGTGTTGTCGGCGACGCAGATGATCCCGCGCGCGCGGCAGATGCGCGCAATGGCGGCCAGGTCCGACAGGCTCAGCAACGGGTTGGTCGGGGTTTCGACCATGACCATGCGCGTGTCGTCCTGCAGCGAGGCTTCGAACGCCGACAGATCGGTCAGGTCGACGAAGCTGAAACGGTGCCCGGCGCTGCGCTGGCGAACCTTGTCGAACAGGCGGAAGGTGCCGCCGTACAAGTCATTGCCTGAGACGATGTGCGAGCCGGCGTCGAGCAGTTCCAATACTGTGGAAATCGCCGCCAGCCCTGAGGCGAAGGCAAACGCTCGGGTGCCGCCTTCGAGGTCCGCAACGCAGCGCTCCAGCGCGAAACGCGTCGGGTTGTGCGAGCGGCCGTAGTCGAACCCCTTGTGCACGCCGGGGCTGTCTTGCAGGTAGGTGGAGTTGGCGTAGATCGGCGGCATCAGCGCGCCGGTGGTCGGGTCAGGCTCCTGCCCGGCGTGGATCACCCGGGTGGCGAAGCCTTGGGATTTATCGTCGTGCTGACTCATGCAAGGGATCTCCGTAATTGGTTGAGCATGTCGGTGCGGGTGATCAGGCCGTGGAAGCCGGAGGCGTCGGCGATGATCGCGACGAGGCCACGGCTGAGCACCGCTTCCAGCTCGGCCAGGGTCGCAGCCGGGGCGAGGGTTTGCAGTTTGTCGGTCATCACGCTGGACACCGACTGGCTGAAGCGCGCGGCATCTTCGTGGACGCCGAGGAGGATGTCGGACTCGTCGATCACGCCCACCAGTTGCTTGCCTTCGACCAGCACCGGCAGTTGCGAAACATCCGCCAGACGCATGCGCTGAAACGCAGTGAGCAGGGTGTCGTCCGGGCCGACGCTGATCACCCGGCCGTCTTCGAAACGCCGTGCAATCAAATCGCGCAGATCGCCGTAGCCCTTGCGCTGCAACAGGCCTTGATCGGTCATCCACTGGTCGTTGTAGACCTTCGACAGGTACCGCGTGCCGGTGTCGCAGACGAAGCTGACCACGCGTTTCGGCTCGGTCTGTTCGCGGCAATAACGCAGCGCGGCAGCGAACAGGGTGCCGGTCGATGAGCCGCCGAGAATGCCCTCGGCCTTGAGCAACTGGCGCGCGTGATCGAAGCTTTCCGCGTCGCTGATCGAGTAGGCGTGACGCACGCTGGAGAGGTCGGTGATCGACGGAATGAAGTCTTCGCCGATACCCTCGACCGCCCACGAACCGGGCGTCGGCAAGGTGCCGTCGCGGCTGTATTGCGCCATCACCGAGCCGATCGGATCGGCGAGGACCATTTCCAGATCCGGCTGCACGCGCTTGAAGAAGCGACTCAACCCGGTCAACGTGCCGGCCGAACCGACGCCGACGACGATGGCGTCCAGATCATGTTCGGTCTGCGCCCAGATTTCCGGCGCGGTGCTGCATTCATGGGCCAGCGGGTTGGCGGGATTGTTGAATTGGTCGGCGAAAAACGCGCCGGGAATGTCCTTGGCCAAGCGGGCGGCGACGTCCTGGTAATACTCGGGATGGCCCTTGCCGACGTCAGAACGAGTGATGTGCACTTCGGCGCCCATGGCCTTCAAGTGCAGGACTTTCTCGGTGGACATCTTGTCCGGTACCACCAGCACTACGCGATAGCCTTTGGCGCGACCGACCAGCGCCAGACCCAGACCGGTATTGCCGGCAGTGGCCTCGACAATCGTGCCGCCCGGTTGCAGGCGACCGTCACGTTCCGCAGCGTCGATCATCGCCAGACCGATACGGTCCTTGATTGAGCCGCCAGGGTTCTGCGATTCGAGTTTGAGAAACAGCGTGCACGGTCCGGTATCGAAGCGGGTGACCTGCACCAGCGGAGTATTGCCTATCAGCCCAAGCACGGCAGGGCGTGATTCCTTTGACATTTCTTCACCTCTTTATGGTGTTGACCGCGTTCCAATCGCGGGGAAAAGACTCGCGTGCAACTTAGGCGCAGACATCCCCTATCGCAACCTCTAATCCTTGGAAAATCCAGCCATTTGGATCTAACGATAGAACGAAAACTTGCATGTTGCCCTGACGTGTTCTGATCGTTCCCACGCTCCGCGTGGGAATGCAGCCTTGGACGCTCTGCGTCCCTACGGCCAGAAGATCCCAGCCTTCGACAGCTTCTACGGGGTGCCTGTGCATGAGTAGAACTTGTGATGATCTAGAATTTATTGAGTTTGTTTCATCAAGTCCGGTTCCCGACAATACCTGCCATCGAATAAGCATCTGGAGTTGTTTGTCATGGCACTGGCCCATTCCCTGGGATTTCCGCGCATCGGTCGCGACCGCGAACTGAAGAAAGCGCAAGAGGCGTTCTGGAAAGGAGAACTGAACGAGGCGGGCCTGCGTGACGTCGGGCGTGAGCTGCGCAAGGTCCATTGGGACTTGCAGAAAAACGCCGGCATCGACTTGCTGCCGGTTGGCGATTTCGCCTGGTACGACCAAGTGCTGACCCACTCGCTGATGTTCGGCGTGATCCCCGAACGTTTCCGTCCGCATGACGGCAAAGCTACGCTGCAAACCTTGTTCAGCATGGCCCGAGGCGTCAGCAATAGTTGCTGCAGCGAAGGCCACGCTCAGGAAATGACCAAGTGGTTCGACACCAACTATCACTACCTGGTACCGGAATTCAGCGCCGATCAGCAATTCCAGCTCGGTTGGGAGCAGTTGTTTGAGGAAACCGAAGAGGCCCGTGTGCTGGGGCACAACGTCAAACCGGTGATCATCGGTCCGCTGACCTATCTGTGGCTGGGTAAAACCAAAGGCGTCGACTTCGACAAGCTCGATTTGCTTGACCGCCTGCTGCCGCTGTACGGCCAGATCTTCGCGCGGCTGGCGGCGTTGGGTGTGGAGTGGGTGCAGATCGACGAGCCGATTCTGGTGCTCGATCTGCCGCAGGACTGGAAGAATGCCTTCGAGCGCGCCTACAACCAGATCCAGCGCGATCCGCTGAAAAAACTGCTCGCCACGTACTTCGGTGGCCTGGAAGAAAATCTCGGTCTGGCGGCGAACCTGCCGGTCGATGGCTTGCACATCGATCTGGTGCGCGCGCCGGATCAGTACCCGACCATTCTGGATCGCCTGCCGGCTTATAAGGTGCTGTCGCTGGGTGTGGTCAACGGTCGGAACGTCTGGCGCTGCGATCTGCAAAACGCGCTGGCGACGCTGCGCCATGCTCATGAGCGTCTGGGTGATCGTTTGTGGGTAGCACCGTCCTGTTCATTGCTGCACAGCCCGGTTGATCTGGGCCGCGAAGACCAGCTCGATGCCGAACTGAAAAGCTGGCTGGCGTTCGCCGTGCAGAAGTGCGAAGAGGTCGCCGTGCTCGCTCAAGCGGTCAGCGAACCGGAAGCGCCGAAGGTACTGCGTGCCCTCGCGCAAAGCCGTTCGGTGCAGACCAGCCGCGCTGCCTCGCCGCGTATTCACAAACCGGCGGTACAAGCGCGGGTCGCGGCGATCACTGCCAAGGATGCGCAACGCCAATCGCCGTTTGCCCAGCGTATCGCCAAACAGCGCGGCAAGCTCGACCTGCCGTTATTCCCGACCACCACCATTGGTTCGTTTCCGCAAACGGCGGCGATCCGTCTGGCGCGTCAGGCCTACAAGCAAGGCAAGCTCAGCGCGGCCGATTACACCGATGCGATGCACACGGAGATTCGCCACGCGGTGGAAATTCAAGAGCGCCTCGGCCTGGATGTGCTGGTGCACGGCGAGGCCGAGCGCAACGACATGGTCGAATACTTCGCCGAACAGCTCGACGGCTATGCCTTCACCCGCTTTGGCTGGGTGCAGAGCTATGGTTCGCGCTGCGTCAAGCCAGCGGTGATTTTCGGCGACCTCAGCCGCCCGCAGGCGATGACGGTCGAGTGGATCCGTTACGCCCAAGGCCTCACCGACAAGGTCTTGAAAGGCATGCTGACCGGCCCGGTGACCATGCTGATGTGGTCGTTCCCGCGCGAAGACGTCAGCCGCGAGGTGCAGGCTCAACAACTGGCGCTGGCCATTCGTGACGAGGTGAATGATCTGGAGGCGGCGGGAATCAAAATCGTGCAGATCGACGAAGCGGCGTTCCGTGAAGGCTTGCCGTTACGCCGGGCGCAGTGGCCGGCGTATCTGCACTGGGCGAGCGAAGCGTTCCGCCTGTGCGCCTCCGGCGTGCGCGACGAAACGCAGATCCACACGCACATGTGCTACAGCGAGTTCAACGATGTGATCGAGTCGATCGCGGCGATGGACGCCGATGTCATCACCATCGAAACCTCGCGTTCGGACATGGAACTGCTCGAAGCGTTTGAAGCGTTTGCCTACCCGAACGACATCGGCCCCGGCGTGTACGACATTCACTCGCCACGGATTCCCGATGTGACGGAAATGGTCGGCTTACTGCGCAAAGCGGCGCAGCGTATTCCGGTGGAGCGCCTGTGGGTCAATCCCGATTGCGGGTTGAAAACCCGAGGCTGGCCAGAGACCGAAGCGGCGCTGGTGCACATGGTCAGCGCCGCGCGGCAACTGCGCAAAGAGTGGGCCTGACCCTTTACCGCCCGGGAATACATAACCCTGTGGGAGCGAGCCTGCTCGCGAAAGCGGTGTGTCAATCGACATCAATGTTGGATGACCTGACGCCTTCGCGAGCAGGCTCGCTCCCACAGAATTCGCGTTCTCCCCGTCATTCACGGCAACACACAAATCCTTTGTGGGAGCGAGCCTGCTCGCGAAAGCGGTGTGTCAGCCACCCATGCATCAGGCAAGGAAGCGCAATATCGGCGCACCATCGAACGGGTCTGTCAGATAGTGCGCCCTGACCCCGAAAGTCGTCTGTAACCGCTCCGGCGTCAGCACTTGCAGCGGCTCGCCCAGTGCCACCAGACGCCCGCGCTCCAGCACCGCCAGGCGATCACATTTGAGCGCCTGATTGAGATCGTGCAAAGCGATCAGCGTGGTCACCGGCAGTGCGCGCACCACTTGCAGAATGCTCAACTGATGCTGGATGTCGAGGTGGTTGGCCGGCTCGTCGAGCAGCAGGATCTGCGGGCGCTGCGCCAGTGCGCGGGCGATGTGCACGCGTTGGCGTTCCCCGCCGGAGAGGCTGCGCCAGAGGCGGTTGCGCAGGTGCACGGCGTCGACGTCAATCAGCGCTTGCTCGACGATGGCGTCATCGGCGGGCGACCACGGTTGCAGCGCCGACAACCACGGCGTGCGCCCCAGCGCCACCGCGTCGAACACGCGAATGCCATCGTCGGTATCGGCCTGTTGCTCAACCACCGCGAGCGTCTGCGCGATGCTGCGCCGCGACATTTTGCCCAGCGCCTGACCGCCGAGCTGCACATGGCCCGCGCTCGGTTCGCGCAGGCCGGCCAGCAATTTGAGCAGCGTGGATTTACCCGAACCGTTCGGCCCGACAATGCCCAGGGTCTCGCCGCGCTGAACGTCGATGCTGACACCGTTGAGCAACTCGGCACCGCGCACCTTGAAGCTCAACCCAGCACAGCTCAGAACCGTGTTCATCGCGCCGATCTCCGGCCCACCAGAATCAGCGCGAACACTGGCGCGCCGACCAGCGCAGTGATCACGCCGACCGGGATCACCTGACCCTTGATCAGGGTGCGCGACAGCACATCGGCGGCGATCAGAAACACCGCGCCGCCCAGCGCACTGGCGGGCAACAGACGCGCATGGCCGGTGCCGAGCAACAACCGCGCGGCATGGGGAATCACCAGACCGACAAAGCCGATCGAGCCGACAATCGACACCATCACCGCCGTCACCAGCGCGGCGCAGCCAATCAACAGAATCTGCACACGTCGCACTGGAATGCCGAGAGACGCCGCCGAGTCCGCACCAAAGGTGAACGCATCCAGCGCCCGCCGATGCCACAGACAAACAACCAACCCCAACACCGCCACCGGCACCGCCAGCCACACCGACGGCCAGCGCACGCCGCCGAGATTGCCGAGCAGCCAGAACATGGTCCCGCGCGCTTGTTCGGAGCTTGCCGAGCGGGTGATCAGAAACGCGGTGAGGGCATTGAACAATTGCGAACCGGCGATCCCGGCCAGAATGATCTGCCCGGTGCCGCTGGCCGAGCCGCTGACCCGCGCCAACAGGATCACCAGCACGAACGCCGTCACCGCGCCGGCAAAGGCACCGACCGACAATGAAATCGCCCCGGCGCCGACGCCAAGCAGGGCGACCATCACCGCGCCAGTCGAGGCGCCAGCAGAAATACCCAGCAGATACGGATCGGCCAACGGATTGCGCAGCAGCGATTGCAGGATCACCCCGCACGTCGCCAGGCCGGCGCCGCAGGCCGCCGCGACCAGCGCGCGGGTCAGGCGATAGTTCCAGACGATACCTTCGTCGATCGGGTCGAGCACATAACCGGCGCCCCACAGCTTGTTGGCCAGCGCCTGCAACACCACGCTCGGCTCGATTGAAGTCTCACCAATCGCCACGCCGCCGATCAGCGCGACCGACAGCGTCAACAGCACCAGCAGCAAACGGATCAGGCGTCTGCTCATGGCGACAGGTCGTAGCCGTTGATCGCGCTGGCCAGTTGTGCGAGGCCGTCGAAGGTGCGCAGGCTGGCCTGCATGGCCATGGCGTCAAGGATGATGATGCGGTTGTGCTTGACCGCGTCCATGTTGCGCGTCACCGGATCACTGCGCAGGAAGGCGAGTTTCTTCTGATAGTCGTCCGCCGGGAAACGTCGACGATCCATGCGCGCGATCACCAGAAACGTCGGGTTGGCCTTGGCGATGGTTTCCCAGCCGACCGTTGGCCATTCTTCATCCGACTCGACGACGTTGCGCACGCCGAGGGTGCTGAGCATGAAATCGGGAACGCCTTTGTGCCCGGCCACGAAAGGCTCGATGTCCATCTCGGCGCTGGAGAACCACACCAGGGCGCTGACGTCTTTGCGCTGCTGCTTTTTCGCGGTGGCGATCGACTGCGCGAGGCTGGCTTTGAGCTGCTCATTGAGCTGTTCGCCACGCGCCTGCACGTCAAAAATCGCCGCCAGTTGGCTCACGCTTTTGTAGATGCTGTCGATGCGAAACGGTGCCAGCCGCGTCCCGTCCGAACCGACGAGGTTGTCCTTGGCTTCGCAATCGGAGGGCAGCAGGTAGGTGGGAATCTTCAGTTCATGGAACTGCTCGCGAGTGCCGACCGCGCCTTGCGGGCCGACCATCCATTCCAGCTCGACGGCAACCAGCTCCGGGCGTTTAGCGATCACCGCTTCGAAACTCGGCTCGTTGTCGGCGAGGCGCTCGATCGTGTCGTTCTGCGCTTTGTATGTGCCCAGCACGTCGTTGAACCACAGCGAAGTGCCGACGACTTTGTCGCCCAGGCCCAAGGCGTAGAGCATTTCCGTGCCGGCCTGGCCAATGGTCACCGTGCGCGCAGGCGCGTGTTGAAAGGTCAGGCTGCTGCCACAGTTTTCGACGGTCAGCGGATACGCAGTCGGCGCCGCTTGCGCCAGGGGGCAAAGGCTCAGAGCGGTGAGCAGGGTGGCAACGCGGGGCAGCAGCATGGGGCAGTCTCCAGGGGAACCGTACGGGAGCGGGCGGGTACGGTTTGGAAACACACCTCGGGCGCGGTCGTGGAAACTACGCAAGGCCGGCACGGGGAAAATGCGCACGGCACGATGTCCTTCCCGGACACCCCGCCGGTTGGTCAGTCACTGTGCCGGCAGGTCTCCTGACTGATGCGTCATCGCCACGCTCCGGCCTTCCCGGGGTTCACCCAGTGGCAGTCGAGGAGCAGGCTCGGCACCTACAGTTGCGGGGGCAGTTCCGATTGATGCGTGGAGCACCTCGGATTCCCTATTAATTCCGTGTGGAAACCGGCGCGGGCATGGTAGTCGATCAGGCCGCTGATGGGGAGCCGAATCTGCTTCGGCAGCTCCTGCACGGGTGCGTGTTTGCGTGGCGGAGCGTTTGCAATCCGAGGGTAAGCTTGGCTAGTATACGATCCATATACATTTCGTATCGGATATAGACATGGGCATCGTAAAGATTTCAGAGGACATGCACGAGAACCTGCGTATCTCCAGCAACGCCCTCAGCCGCTCGATCAACGCGCAGGCTGAGCACTGGATGCGCATCGGCATGCTCGCCGAGCTGCATCCCAATCTCGACCACAGCGCCATTTGCCGCCTGCTGATCCGCGCCGAACAGAATGGTGGGCTGGATCTGCAACAACTGACTCAGGAAGCCGTCAGCGCATGAGAAACCAGATCAAGATCAACACCCCGGCCGACATCGAAAAATCCCGCGCCGCCGGCAAACTCGCCGCTGAAGTGCTGGCAATGCTGGTGCCGCATGTGAAGGCTGGCGTGACCACCGATGAGCTGGATCGACTGTGCAACGATTACATCGTCAATGTGCAGAAGGCGGTGCCAGCCAACGTCGGTTATCACGGCTTTCCGAAAACCGTCTGCGCGTCGGTCAACGACGTGGTGTGTCACGGCATTCCATCGGGTACGCCATTGAAGGATGGCGACATCGTCAATCTCGACATCGCCGTGATCAAGGATGGCTGGTTCGGCGATACCAGTCGCATGTATGTCGTGGGTGAGGCAAGCCCCGAGGCGCAGCACCTGATCAAGACCACTTACGATGCGATGTGCGCAGGCATCCGTGCAGTGAAGCCGGGCGCAACGCTGGGCGATATCGGTCATGCGATCCAGAGCCTGGCGGAGGCGGAGGGCTTCAGCGTGGTGCGCGAATACTGCGGCCACGGTATCGGCAAGGTCTATCACGACGAACCGCAGATCCTGCATTACGGCTTTCCCAATCAAGGGCTGAAGCTCAAGGCCGGGATGATTTTCACCGTGGAACCGATGCTCAATGCCGGCAAACGCCATGTGAAGAACATGCCGGATGGCTGGACCGTATTGACCAAGGATGGCTCGTTGTCGGCGCAGTGGGAGCATATGGTCGCGGTGACGGAGAGCGGGTTTGAAGTGCTGACGGCGTGGCCGGATGAGATTGAAGGGTACCGGGCCATTGGCTAATACCGTGTCGCCTGCTTGCCCTCACCCTAGCCCTCTCCCAATGGGAGAGGGGACTGACCGAGGTGTTGTTGCGAGATACGCCGACGTGCGATACCGAGTCGAACTTACATTTTGAACAGCATGAAGATCGGCTCCCTTTCCCCCTCGCCCCCCGTGGGGGAGAGGGCTGGGGTGAGGGGGTAGATCCAACTGACTCAGCGCAATCAGTGAGCACCGGCAGCCTTGTTCAAGTCGCTCTCGGTCCACTCGGTATAAACACAAGCATCCGCCGTCGCCCAGCGCACCCGTACCGGATCGCCGGCCTTGAGTGGCATGCCCGCTGCCGACAGCGCTTTCACCGTCATCGACGTCCCGCCCGCAGTCACCACGCTGCAGGTCTGGCTCTCACCGAGAAACAGCACCTCCACAACGTTCGCCGACACCTCATTCCAGCCCGCCGCCAGCGGCTCATCCAGCGCCTGCTGCGTGCTCAGCGCCAAGGCCTTTTCCGGACGCACCATCAGCAGCACATCCTGATCAGTGTGCAACCCGGACGTCAGCCGAATCGACAACGACTGGCCCTCGAAACTCGCCGCTGCATTGCCTTGCGCCTTGAGCTTGAGGAAGTTCGAATTACCCAGGAACGACGCGACAAACGCATTCGGCGGATTCTGGTAAAGGTCGTAACCACTGCCCAGACCAACGATTTTGCCGTGGCTGAAAATCGCGATGCGTTGCGACAGACGCATGGCTTCTTCCTGGTCGTGGGTCACGTACACGATGGTGATACCCAGGCGTCGGTGCAGCTGGCGCAGTTCATCCTGCAAGTCCTCGCGCAGCTTCTTGTCCAGCGCGCCCAATGGTTCGTCCATCAGCAGGATGCGCGGCTCGTAAACCAGCGCCCGGGCGATGGCAACCCGTTGTTGCTGGCCGCCAGACAGTTGCGAAGGGCGGCGATGGGCGAACTGTTCGAGCTGCACCAGTTTGAGCATCGCATCGACGCGCTTTTCGCGCTCGGCCGCAGCCAGTTTGCGAATGGCCAGAGGGAAGGCGATGTTGTCGCGTACCGACAGATGCGGGAACAGCGAGTAACGCTGAAAGACCATGCCGATGTCGCGCTTGTGCGGCGGCACGTTGACCAGCGACTGGCCGTTGACGAGGATCTCGCCGCTGCTCGGTGTTTCAAAACCGGCGAGCATCGACAGCGTGGTGCTTTTGCCCGAGCCGCTGGAGCCGAGGAAGGTGAGGAATTCGCCGTCCTTGATGTCCAGCGAGATATTGTCGACGGCAGCGAAATCGCCGTAGTGCTTGTTCAGGTTGCGCAGGCTGACCAGGGGTTTGTCGCTCTGCTGGGATGCGTCTTTGATCACGGCACTCATGTCGTACTCCTGGGCGCTCAGGCGCTGATTTCGTTGCGCCGGCGCAGGGCGGCGGCGATCACCATGACCAATACCGACAGGCCGATCAGCAGCGTCGAAGCGACGGCGATCACCGGGGTCAGGTCCTGGCGCAGGGTGGTCCACATTTTCACGGGAAGGGTTTGCAGAGTCGGGCTTGCCATCATCACGCTGAGCACCACTTCGTCCCACGAAACGAGGAAGGCGAAGAGGGCGCCGGCGACCATGCCCGGACGAATCGCCGGGAACGTCACCTTGAACACCGCTTGCAAGCGCGAGGCACCGCAGATCACCGCCGCGTCTTCAATCGACTGATCGAACAGCTTCAGCGAGTTGATGATTGAGATGATGGTGAATGGCAGCGCGACGATCACATGGCTGACGACGAAGGCCAACATGGTCCCGGTGTAGCCGAGCTTGAGAAACAGCGCGTACACCGCCACGGCAATGATCACCAGCGGCACGATCATCGGCAGGGTGAACAGGCCGTAGAGCATCTCGCGGCCGGGGAAGCGTCCGCGCACCAGCGCAAACGCGGTCGGCAAACCGAGCGCCACAGCGCAGATGGTGGTCAGCACGGCAACTTTTAGGCTGGCGGCGGCGGCGTTCACCCAGTCGGGATTGGAGAAGAACTGGCCGTACCATTTCAGCGTCCAGCCCGGTGGCGGGAACACCAGCCACTGCGAGGAGCCGAACGACAGCAGCACGATGAACACGATCGGCAACAGCAGGAACAGGCCGATCAGCCCAGTCGTAGCGTAGAGGCCGAAACGCATGCGCCGGCTCATGGCATTGGGGGTCAGGAGCATGTCGGCTTACCTCGCGTTACTGGCGCCAACCGGGGATTCCGGTTGAAGCTTCAGGTAGAAGTAGAACAGCACCAGGGTAATTGCGATCAGCAACGCGGCGCCGGCACTGGCCAGGCCCCAGTTGAGGAACGATTGCACCTGCTGAATGATGAACTCCGGCAGCATCATGTTCTGCGCCCCGCCGAGCAGCGCCGGGGTGACGTAGTAACCGAGCGACATTACGAACACCATCAAACCGCCGGACGCCAGACCCGGCCGGCACAGCGGCAGGAACACCCGGAAGAAGTTGGTCCACGGACTGGCGCCACAGATCGAGCCGGCCTGCAGGATCATCGGGTCGATGGCCTGCATGGTCGCCTGCAACGGCAGCACGATGAACGGGATCATGATGTAGCTCATGCCGATCACCACGCCGGTGAGGTTGTGCACCATCTCCAGCGGTTGATCGATGATGCCCATGGCCATCAAGGTCTTGTTGATTACGCCCGAGGCTTGCAGCAACACCAGCCACGAATAGGTGCGGGCGAGCAGGCTGGTCCACATCGACAGCAGCACGATGTTGAGGATCCAGCGCCCCCAGCCGCGCGGCACCAGGGTGATCGCCCAGGCCAGCGGAAAGCCCAAGAGCAGGCTGAACAGCGTCACCAGCCCGGCCACCGAAAAGGTGTTGAGCAGCACTCGCGCATAGGCCGAGTTGGCGAACAACTGTTCGTAGTTGCCGAGACCAGGCACAGGTTCCAGCACACCGCGCAACAGCAGGCCAATCAACGGCGCGAGAAAGAACAGGCCGAGGAACAGCAGCGCCGGTACGAGGTTGCCGGCGCCGCGCCAGCGTTGCTTGAAAGCCGAACCGGCAGCGCCGGCGGCGCTCCCGGTGGCAGTGGAAGGACGGGGCGCAGTGGCCGCGATTTTCATTTGACCAGCCATTCGTTCCACCGTGTCGCGATAGCCGGACCGTTCTTGGCCCAGTAAGCGAAATCAAGGGTGATCTGATCCTTGGCGTAAGCCGTCGGCAGGTTGGGGGCCAGCGTCGAATCCAGACGCTCCACACTGTCGAGGTTGACCGGCGCGTAGGCGGTCAGGTTGGAGAAGTCGGCCTGACCTTTGGCGCTGCTGGCATTGGCGAGGAACTTCATCGCCGCATCTTTGTTTTTCGAGCCTTTGGGAATGACCAGAATGTCGGCCATGACCAGGTTCTGCTTCCAGCTCACGCCGACCGGTGCGCCGTCTTCCTGCAGGGCGTGCACCCGACCGTTCCAGAACTGGCCCATGCTCGCTTCGCCGGACGCCAGCAGTTGCTGCGACTGCGCGCCGCCGCCCCACCAGACGATGTCTTTCTTGATGGTGTCGAGTTTCTTGAAGGCGCGATCCAGATCCAGCGGGTAGAGCTTGTCAGCCGCAACGCCGTCGGCCAGTAGCGCCAGTTCGAGCACGCCGGGGCTTGGCCATTTGTACAGGGCGCGCTTGCCCGGGTAGGTCTTGGTGTCGAACAGCGCGCTCCAGTCCTGCGGCTTGTTGGCGCCGAGCTTGCCTTCGTTGTAGCCGAGGACAAAGGAGAAGAAGAACGAACCGACGCCGTGATCGCTGACGAAGCGCGGGTCGATCCTGTCGCGCTGGATCACTTTGAAGTCGAGGGGTTCGAGCAGGCCTTCGGCAGCGGCGCGCAGGGCGAAATCGGCTTCGACATCGACCACGTCCCACTGCACGTTGCTGCTTTCGACCATGGCTTTGAGTTTGCCGTAGTCGGTGGGGCCGTCCTGGACGACGGTGATGCCGCTGGCCTTGCTGAACGGATCGGCCCAGGCCTGTTTCTGCGCATCCTGGGTGCTACCGCCCCAGCTGACAAAATTCACGCTTTCGGCAGCCATTGCAGCCTGGCCGGTAACGCTGAGCAGTCCCGCGAAAAAGATCGCGGTTGCAGCTTTGTTCAACACCATGTTCACGCCCTCATTGTTGTGTTTTTGAGCGGGCCTTGCGTTGTTGCCCGCCTGTCGGGAGCAGTAGCTGGACGCTTTTTCACGTCGTCCGGTCTATGGAATATCATATTATGGTATTCCAAACTTTGTGCAAGCACTTTGCCTTACCGGTTATCTGGCCGGTTGGTTTTTTTGAGCCGTTCGGCCTGAGATATTTTGTGAATGTGAGATCCAGCCCCTCACCCCAGCCCTCTCCCAAGGGGAGAGGGGGAAAGGGAGCCGATCTTCATGCTGTTCAAAACCCAGCCCGATTCGGTAATGGGAAAGGAGTGGATCCGTATGCTGCTCAAAGCTGAGTTCGACTCGGTATCCCAGGTCGATGTATAGCGACCGGTCAACGCGGTCGGCTCCCTCTCCCTCTGAGAGAGGGCTGGGGTGAGGGCGGCGTCATTCAGTGAACGGGATGCTCTCAACCACCTCAAGGTCATACCCGGTCAACCCCGCATACTTCAGCGGTGGCCCGAGGTGCCGCAGCTTGCCAACCCCGAGATTCTGCAGAATCTGCGCCCCCGTCCCGACCTCGGAATAAATCCGCGATTGCGAACGGCTGAACTGCCGTGGCGGCTGGGTCAACTGCGGCACGCGCTCCAGCAACGCCTGCGACGATTCATGATTGGCCAGCACCACCACAACTCCATGACCTTCCGCCGCGACCCGTTGCAACGCTGCCCAGAGGGTCCAGTTCGTCGGCCCGCTGTACTCGGCGCCGACCAGATCGCGCAGCGGATCGATCACATGCACGCGCACCAGCGTCGGTTCTTCACGGCGCAGGTCGCCCATGACCATCGCCATGTGCACACCGCCTTCGATGCGATCCTCGAAGGTGATCAAACGGAACGTGCCATGCACCGTCGGCAGCTCACGTTCGCCGATGCGTTCGATGGTGTGCTCGGTGCTCAGGCGATAGTGGATCAGGTCGGCGATGGTGCCGATCTTGATCCCGTGCTTGCGCGCGAACTGCTCCAGATCCGGGCGGCGGGCCATGGTGCCGTCGTCGTTCATCACTTCGACAATCACCGAGGCGGGGGTGAAACCGGCCAGACGCGCCAGATCACAACCGGCCTCGGTATGCCCGGCGCGGGTCAGCACGCCACCTTCCTTGGCGCGCAACGGGAAGATGTGACCGGGCTGCACCAGGTCTTCGGCACGGGCATTCGGCGCGACGGCGGCGGCCACGGTGCAGGCACGATCCGCCGCGGAGATGCCGGTGGTCACGCCGACCGCCGCTTCGATCGACACGGTAAATGCAGTGCTGAACACGCTGCCATTGGCGGGTACCATTTGCTCCAGGCCCAGACGCTGGCAATGTTCGTCGGTGAGGGTCAGGCAGATCAGCCCGCGTGCTTCGCGGGCCATGAAGCTGATAGCCTCCGGCGTGCAACGGTCGGCGGCCAGCAGCAGGTCGCCTTCGTTCTCGCGGTCTTCGTCATCGACCAGCAGGACCATTTTGCCGAGTCGATAATCTTCGATGATTTCTTCGATGCTGTTGAAGGCCATGCTGGACTCTCAGGGTTCGTTGGAAATATATTGGTATACCATAATACAAAATCAACAAAGAGGTCACTATGAAGGCGTACTGGATTGCACATGTGGATATAGCCGATGCCGAGCACTACAGCCAATACACCCAGCGCACCCCGCAGGCGATTGCCGCATTCGGCGGCAAGTTTCTCGCCAGAGGCGGGCGCAGTGAAGCGCTGGAAGGGCGGCAGACGCCACAGCGCACCGTGATCATCGAGTTCGCGAGCTACGAACAGGCCGTGGCGTGCTATCGCTCGGCGGCGTATCAGGAGGCGAAAAGTTACCGCGAAGAATGGGCGAGGGCGGAGATCATCATCGTAGAAGGCATCGCCCCGAACTGAGCCACACCACCAAACTATGTGGGAGCGAGCCTGCTCGCGAATGCGTTCGATCATTCAACATTTGTATCGACTGACACGACGCCTTCGCGAGCAGGCTCGCTCCCACAGGGGTATAGGTGGTGATCAGCGCATGAAATGGATCTTGCCGCTGTCATCATTACCCATGTAAATCCCGTAAACCCCAGCCTGGCGCTCTTCGATATAGCGCTCGAGAATCTGCCGGATCGCCGGGTAATAGATCTGCTCCCAAGGAATGTCTTCAGGGGCGAAGAACTTGTAATCCATGGTCTCCGGTCCGTACTGCCCGGTGATCTCCAGGGCGATGGCGCGGAAGATGATGTACACCTCGCTGATCTTCGGCACGCTGAAGATCGAATACGGCGAGACGATTTCCGCGCGCACGCCGCTTTCTTCCCAGACTTCGCGCAGCGCCGCCTGCTCGGTGGTTTCGCCGCTTTCCATGAAACCGGCCGGCAGCGTCCAGGTGCCCGGGCGCGGGGGGATCGCCCGTTGGCACAGGAGGTATTTGCCGTCCTGCTCAATGATGCAGCCGGCAATGATCTTCGGATTGACGTAGTGGATATAACCGCAGCCGCGGCACATCAGGCGCTCGTGCGTATCACCCGGCGGCGTCTGCTGACCGAGGTCAGGGCCACCGCATTTCGGGCAAAAGCTCGGGCTGAACATGTCATTGACCTATGCGGGGTTCTTTCAGCGCGATCGGCAGGGTGATCGCCGGAGTGCCTTTGACGGCGACGCCGGTTTCTTCCTGCTTGCGCTTGAGGTAATCGAGAGCGACGGCAGCCGCCGCGCGGACGTGATCGACACACGCCTGATGCGCCGCCAGCGGATCGCCGCTCTTGATCGCCTCGACCATTTTTTCCATCTCGTGATTACTCGCGCCGCGTCGGTTTTCCTGGGAGACCGAGGTCGCGCGCAGATAGCTGATGCGCGCCTGCAACTGGCGCAATTGCGTGGCGGCGACATGGTTGCCCGAGCCTTCGAGCAGCACGTCGTAGAAGCCCTGCACCGAGTCGATCACCTGTTGCAGCTCGCCGTCCTTCAACGCTTTGCGGTTGTCATCAAGGGCTTTTTCCAGGGCTTTGATGTCCTTGGCTTTGGCGCGCAGGGTGAACAGCTGGACGATCAGGCCTTCGAGCACACAACGCAATTCGTAGATATCGACGGCATCGGCGAGGGTGATGATGGCCACGCGCGGGCCTTTGGCGTCGGCGAATTCCACCAGGCCTTCGGACTCAAGGTGACGCAAGGCTTCGCGCACCGAAGTGCGGCTGACACCGAGGCGATCACAGAGGTCGCGTTCGACCAGGCGATCGCCTGGCATGAGCTGGAAATTCATGATCGCGCTACGCAGTTTGTCCAGCACGATTTCGCGCAGGGTAACGGGGTTGCGATTGACCTTGAAGCTGTCGTCGAGTGGCTGGCGTTTCATGGGGTCCGCTCTTGAGCTTGGCTGTCCATGCCAGACGGGCATCAAAACAGCCGAGGGTTAACTGGAGGCCTCGGCGTCGGCTTCGGCAAAGGCTTCACGGGCCAGCCGGAAACTGTCCACGGCCGCCGGAACGCCGCAATAAATGCCGACCTGAAGCAGAATTTCGCGTATTTGCTCACGACTCAGGCCGTTACGCAAGGCGCCACGCACATGCAGCTTGAGTTCATGCGGGCGGTTGAGCGCCGAGATCATCGCCAGGTTGATCATGCTGCGCTCCTTGAGCGACAGACCCTCACGCCCCCAGACATGGCCCCAGCAGTATTCGGTGACCATTTCCTGCAGCGGACGGGTGAAATCGTCGGCGTTGTCTATCGAGCGTTGCACGTAGGCTTCGCCGAGCACCTGAGTGCGGATTTTCAGACCCTTTTCGTACTTTTCGTTACTCATATTCTTTGCCTCACCTCAATCCCTGTGGGAGCTGGCTTGCCAGCGATAGCGGACTATCAGCCAACATCAATGTTGAATGTTAAGCCCTCATCGCTGGCAAGCCAGCTCCCACAGGGTTTTGCATTGTCGCTTCAGGCCAGAGTCGGCAACGGGCCGAGCTTGCCTTTGTGATAAATCATCGGCGTCACCGGTTGCTCGGGCAGGATCAGGTTCTTCACTGCGCCGACAATGATCGCGTGATCGCCGCCGTCGTATTCACGCCACAACTCACACTCGATGATCGCCGTGGCCTTGGCCAGGATCGGGTTGCCCAGGTCGCTCAGGTGCCACTCGATGCCCTTGGCCTTTTCCTTGCCCTTGCCGGCGAATGCATAGGCTTCGGCGGTCTGCTCGGCGGAGAGCAAATGGATGGCGAATTTCTTGCTGTCGCGCAGCACCGGGTAGGTGTCGGACGCGTAGTTGGGGCAGAACAGCACCAACGCCGGGTCGATCGACAGCGCGCTGAACGCGCTGGCGGTGATGCCGACGATGCCGCCGTCCGGGTCGAGGGTGGTGACCACCGTGACGCCGGACGGGAACGAGCTCATGACGTCTTTGTAAATGCCGGGTTCGATCATTTCGCAGGACTCCTAGCGCATCACAAACGGATCAGGCATTGGCGCCTGGGAGAGGTTGATCCACACCGTTTTCAGTTCGGTGTAGGCCAGCACCGAGTCGATGCCGCTTTCGCGTCCATAGCCACTGTTCTTGAAGCCGCCGATCGGCGCCATCGCCGACACTGCGCGGTAAGTGTTGACCCAGATAATCCCCGAGCGCACATCACGCGCCAGACGATGGGCGCGGCCGAGGTCACGGGTCCAGATGCCGGCGGCGAGGCCGAACTGCGAGTCGTTGGCGATCGCCAGTGCTTCGGCTTCGTCTTTGAAGCGAATCACCGAAGCCACCGGGCCGAAGACTTCTTCCTGCATGATCTTCATCGAATTGCGGTCGCACTCGAACAGCGTCGGCTCGTAGAACCAGCCTTCACCGAGATCCGCCGGACGCTTGCCACCGGTGCGCAAACGCGCGCCTTCGGCGATCGCATCGGCGACCAGACCTTCGACCACCGCCAGTTGCTGCGCGGTGGCCATCGGCCCCATTTCACTGTTGTCTTCCTGTGGGTTGCCGATGCGGATGCGCTGGGCGCGCTCGACCAGACGATTGACGAATTCGTCGTAGATTTCGTCCTGCACCAGCAAGCGCGAACCGGACACGCAACTCTGCCCGGACGCCGCGTAGATCCCGGCAATCGCACCGTTAATTGCACTGTCCAGATCGGCGTCGGCGAAAATGATATTCGGCGACTTGCCGCCCAGTTCCAGCGACAGCTTGGCGAAGTTTTCGGCGCTGCTGCGCACCACATGCCGTGCCGTCGCCGCGCCGCCGGTGAAGGCGATCTTGCGGATCAGCGGATGGCGGGTGAGGGCGGCGCCAGTGCTCGGGCCGTAACCGGTGACGACGTTGACCACGCCCGGCGGAATCCCGGCTTCAAGGGCCAGACGCGCCAGCTCGAGAATGGTCGCCGAGGCGTGCTCGGACGGCTTGATCACAATCGTGTTGCCGGCGGCCAGGGCCGGGGCCAGTTTGATCGCGGTCAGGTACAGCGGGCTGTTCCATGGAATGATCGCGGCAACCACACCCATGGCTTCGTGCACGGTGTAGGCAAACAGGTCAGGCTTGTCCAGCGGCAGGGTGCCGCCTTCAAGCTTGTCGGCGAGGCCTGCGGTGTAGTGGAAGAACTCCGGCAGATAGCTGACCTGGCCACGGGTTTCGCGGATCAGCTTGCCGTTGTCGCGGCTTTCCAGCTGCGCCAGGTGTTCCTTGTTTTCTGCGATCAGATCACCGAGGCGGCGCAGCAGTTTGCCGCGCGCAGTGGCGGTGAGGCCGCGCCACGCCGGGCTGTCAAAAGCAGTTTGCGCTGCTTGCACGGCGCGTTCGACGTCCGCTTCATCGGCGTCGGGCAAATGCGCCCAGGCTTGCGCGGAGGCCGGGTTGAGGCTTTCGAAGGTCTTGCCGGAGAGGGCGTCGACCCAGTCTCCGCCGATGCACATCTGGAAGCGTGCGAGTGTCATGCAACGATCCCCTTTATATGGTTTTGTCGGGCGTGTGCGAATTGGAGAAATTCCAGCAGCATCTGATTGACCAGACGCGGCGACTCTACCGGCATCATATGCCGTTGCTCGGGCAGCACGGCAACCTTCGCAGCGGGGATGCGCCGGGCCAGTTGCTCGGCCATTTCCGGCGTCGAGCCAGGGTCGAGCTCGCCAGTGGCGATCAGTGTCGGCGCCTGAATGCTGCTCAGGTCGTCGGCGCGGTACATGTCCTGGGTGGCGAACAATTCGTAGGTGGTCAGGTAACCCTGCGGATCGTTGTTGGCCAGGGTCTGGCGCAACGCGGCGATCTGCGCCGGGTTGGCCGCCTGATATTCACGGCTGAACCAGCGTGACAGAGCGGCTTCGGCGTTGGCGTCCGGGCCATGCTCGGCAGCCTGCGCAGTGCGTGCGATGACGCCGGCACGCTGTTCTTCGCTGCGGTTGAACACGCTGTTCAGCACCACCAGGCTTTGCAGGCGCTCCGGGTAGTGCAGGGCGAAGGCCCGCGCGACCAGACCGCCCATGGAGAAACCGATCACCGCTGCCTGGGGCAGATTCAGGTGATCAAGCAGCTCGAGCAACTGATCGGCGTAACCGAGCAGGTCGGTGCCGCTGGCCGGGCGCGGGCTGGCGCCGTGGCCGAGCATGTCGTAGGCGATCACCTGGTACTGGCTGGCGAGGCCGACAATCTGCCCGCCCCACATTTCTTTGTTCAGGCCCACGCCGTGGATCAAGACCACGGGCTGGCCTTGGCCGGTCGCCAGGTAACTGGTGCCAGCCGGGGTGAGTTCAGCGGTGAGCCGAATCATGGAGCGCTCCTGCAATGCCTTTCTTGTTGTGATTACTGGGCTTTTTCGGCGGCCAGTTCTTCCAGATCGATGTAGCGGTTGCCGATACGCGGGTGCAGGCGGCCACCGTCGGCGCAACCCAGCACGACGACGATTTCGTCGGCACGCGGCGCGTCTTCGATCTGCATTTCCAGGGTGATGTAGTGCGAACGCAGGCCTTCGTCGTCCTTGTGCATCATCGGGATCTGAATCGACGTGCCCGGACCGCCGCGCTTGTTGGTAAAGCTCAGGTAGCTCTTGGCTTTCACCGCTTCGCGATAGTGGTTGCCGAAGCGCAGCGTATGGATCACGGCGGAGGCGTGTTCGATCTCGCCGTCAGCGCCGACCACGGCGGCTTTGCCGTAAGCCTCGATCTTCTCGGCGCCACCAATGATGCCCACCAGGCGCTCGACCATCATGGCGCCGAGGTCGGAGCAGTTGGCGCGGATCTGCGGCTTGAGGTCTTCGACAAAACCATTGCCCACCCACGGGTTCTTCATCACCACGGCGAGGCCGACCATGGTCACCGGCTTGTCAGTAGCCTTGCCGCCTTCAATGAAGGTTTCTTCGACATAGCTGACGATCTTGCGAATTTCGAAACTCATGAGCTGCTCCGTTGGGGGATTGAGAGTGTCTGTGCGTCTGATGGTATACCATAATACCGATCCTGCAAGTCCCCTCCGCAACAATTGCGTCATCCATCCTACGAATGGCTGCGCATTCACCCTTTGTCGCAAAACCAACCATCACTACAAACCCTGTGGGAGCGAGCCTGCTCGCGAAAGCGGTGGGTCAGCCAATAAACAGGGTGACTGATACACCGCATTCGCGAGCAGGCTCGCTCCCACAGGGAAAATGATGGGTTACAGAGAGCCGCTTTCGGTTAACAAAAGATAACGCGGCGCCGATTGTCAGACATTTGCAAAGCCCGATAGGATGAGCCAGCTTCCGAAGGGGCTCTGGATTGCGGGTTTCAGGACTATGCTTCTGATCTGCCACTAGCCGAGCACCCTTGCGGCGCCCTTGAAGGCCCGATGGCCCAACAATAATAAATAGGGGAAGGTCTATGAGTCGTTGCCGCCCGCCGGCGTTACGCAACACCGCGTTGCTGGCCACAGCACTCTCGCTGCTGGGCTTTGCCACGTTATCGGCACCTGTGATTGCCGCCGAGGCCCCGGCTGACGTGGTCTATGCCACCGAATCGGCCAAGGCCGCAAAAAGCCTGATTCTTGATGTCGTCCACGCTGGCGCGCGTCTTGTCGCGGTCGGCGATCGCGGGCACATCGTTTATTCCGATGACCAGGGCAAAACCTGGACACAGGCCAAGGTGCCGACGCGGCAACTGCTCACTGCCGTGTATTTCGTCGACGACAAAAACGGCTGGGCCGTGGGCCACGACGCGCAGATTCTCGCCAGCGCAGACGGCGGTCTGACCTGGACCAAACAATTCGAAGACCTCGCACGCGAATCGCCGCTGCTCGACGTCTGGTTCAAGGACGCCAGCAGCGGCTTTGCCGTGGGCGCCTACGGCACGCTGCTGGAAACCACCGACGGCGGCAAAAACTGGGAAGACGTCAGCGACCGCCTCGACAACGAAGACCAGTTCCACCTCAACGCCATCGCCGCCGTGAAAGACGCCGGGCTGTTCATCGTCGGCGAGTCCGGCAGCATGTTCCGCTCCGCCGATGACGGCCAGACCTGGGAAAAGCTTGAAGGCCCGTACGAAGGTTCACTGTTCGGCGTGATCGGCACGGCGCAGCCGCAGACCCTGCTGGCGTACGGCTTGCGCGGCAACCTTTATCGCTCCACTGATTTCGGCAGCAACTGGGAGCAGGTCGAACTCAAAGCCGCTCGCGGTGCGCTGGAGTTCGGTCTGTCTGGCGGCACGCTGCTGGAAGATGGCTCGATCGTCATCGTCGGTAACGGTGGTTCGGTGATCAGCAGCAGTGACAACGGCGAAACCTTCAGCGTGTTCAACCGCCCGGATCGCATTTCGCTGTCGTCGGTCACCGCCGCTGGCAACGGCAACCTGATTCTGACCGGGCAGGGTGGTTTGCACATCACCCAGCCAAACGGTGCCGAGACCAATAACAAGAAGGCGGGGCTATGACTTCCTTGATCACTCCTCAGCAGGAAAAGGCGACGGTTCTCGAGCGCCTGATCTTCAACAACCGTCCGGCCGTGATCCTGATCTGCCTGGTGGTGAGCATTTTCTTGTTCTGGCAGGCCACGCTGATCCGGCCGTCGACCAGTTTTGAAAAAATGATCCCGCTGCAGCATCCCTTCATCGAAAAGATGATGGAACACCGCAACGATCTGGCGAACCTGGGCAACACCGTACGTATTTCGGTGGAAGCCACCGACGGTGACATCTTCTCCAAGGAGTACATGGAGACCCTGCGTCAGATCAACGACGAAGTGTTCTACATTTCCGGCGTCGATCGTTCCGGCCTCAAATCGCTGTGGAGCCCGAGCGTACGCTGGACCGAAGTGACCGAAGAAGGTTTCGCCGGCGGTGAAGTGATTCCGCAGAGCTACAACGGCTCCCAGGACAGCCTCGATCTGCTGCGCAACAACGTGCTCAAGTCCGGCCAGGTCGGGCGTCTGGTGGCCAACGATTTCAAGTCGAGCATCGTCGACATCCCACTGCTGGAGGCCTATCCGGACCCGCAGGACCAGGGCAAGTTGCTGGCGCTGGACTATCGCCAGTTCTCCCATGAGCTCGAAGACAAGATCCGCAACAAGTTCGAAGCGCAGAACCCCAACATCAAGATCCACATCGTCGGTTTCGCCAAGAAGGTCGGTGACCTGATCGACGGTCTGGTGATGGTGGTGCTGTTCTTCGGTGTCGCCTTCGTCATCACCCTGATTCTGCTGCTGTGGTTCACCAACTGCCTGCGCAGCACCATCGCTGTGTTGAGTACGACGCTGGTGGCGGTGGTCTGGCAGCTCGGGTTGATGCACTTCTTCGGCTTCGGCCTCGACCCGTATTCGATGCTGGTGCCGTTCCTGATTTTCGCCATCGGCATTTCCCACGGCGTGCAGAAAATCAACGGTATCGCCCTGCAATCCAGCGAGGCCGATAACGCCCTGACCGCTGCGCGGCGCACCTTCCGCCAGTTGTTCCTGCCGGGGATGATCGCGATTCTGGCCGATGCGGTGGGCTTCATCACGCTGCTGATCATCGACATCGGCGTGATCCGTGAACTGGCGATCGGCGCGTCTATCGGCGTGGCGGTGATCGTGTTCACCAACCTGATCCTGCTGCCGGTGGCGATTTCCTATGTCGGCATCAGCAAGCGCGCGATTGCCAAGAGCAAGAAGGACGCCAACCGCGAGCACCCCTTCTGGCGCCTGCTGTCGAACTTCGCCAGCCCGAAAGTCGCGCCGATTTCGGTAGCGCTGGCGCTGATCGCCTTCGGCGGCGGCCTCTGGTACAGCCAGAACCTGAAGATCGGCGACCTCGACCAGGGCGCGCCGGAACTGCGTCCGGACTCGCGCTACAACAAGGACAACAACTTCATCATCAGCAACTACTCGACCAGCTCCGACGTGCTGGTGGTGATGGTCAAGACCAAAGCTGAAGGCTGCTCGCGCTACGAAGCCATGGCGCCGATCGATCAGCTGATGTGGAAGATGCAGAACACCGAGGGCGTGCAGTCGGCGATCTCGCTGGTGACCGTGTCCAAGCAGATGATCAAGGGCATGAACGAGGGCAACCTGAAATGGGAAACCCTGTCGCGCAACCCGGACGTACTGAACAACTCGATCGCCCGCGCCGATGGCCTGTACAACAACAGCTGCTCGCTGGCGCCAGTGCTGGTGTTCCTCAACGATCACAAAGCTGAGACCCTCGATCGTGCGGTGCAAGCGGTGCAGGAGTTTGCCAAGGAAAACAACAAGGACGGTCTGGAATTCATCCTTGCTGCCGGTAACGCCGGGATCGAAGCGGCCACCAACGAAGTCATCAAACAGGCTGAGCTGACCATTCTGATTCTGGTGTACATCTGCGTGGCAGTGATGTGCATGATCACCTTCCGCTCATGGGCGGCAACCCTGTGCATCGTCTTGCCGCTGGTGCTCACCTCGGTGCTCGGCAACGCGCTGATGGCGTTCATGGGCATCGGCGTGAAAGTTGCGACGCTGCCGGTGGTGGCGTTGGGCGTGGGGATTGGCGTGGATTACGGCATCTACATCTACAGCCGCCTGGAAAGTTTCCTGCGTGCCGGGCTGCCGTTGCAGGAAGCCTATTACCAGACCCTGAAGTCGACCGGTAAAGCGGTGCTGTTCACCGGCCTGTGCCTGGCGATCGGCGTGTGCACCTGGATCTTCTCGGCGATCAAGTTCCAGGCCGACATGGGCCTGATGCTGACCTTCATGCTGCTGTGGAACATGTTCGGCGCGCTGTGGCTGCTGCCGGCGCTGGCCAAGTTCCTGATCAAGCCTGAGAAGCTGGCGGGGCAGAAGGGCAATTCGCTGTTTGCCCACTGATCTGAAGGCCTGAAACGACAAAGCCGCAACCTTGAGGGGTTGCGGCTTTTTTTGTGAATCAAGATCAAGAGCCCCTCACCCTAGCCCTCTCCCGGAGGGAGAGGGGACTGACCGAGGGGTGCGGCTAGATATATCGACCTGAAATACCGAGTCGGTTATGGATTCACAGCAGAACGTTCAAGTCGGCGTAAATCTCAAATATTCCCCAATCGGTCCCCTCTACCTCTGGGAGAGGGCTAGGGTGAGGGCAAGCGGTCTCAAGCCCTAAGAAAGCTCAGCGCCAAGCACCACACTCAACGCACTACGCGCATCATCCAGCTGCACCAACGTGGCATGCCGGGCACCCAGGGCATCGCGGTTCTCGATGGCGGTCAGGATCGCCTTGTGTCTTGGCAACGCCAGTTCATGCAGATTCGGCCGTTGATTGGAATGCTTCAACGCCTCGGCAATCGCTACCGCCAACATATTGCACAGGTTCGCCAGCAGGTCGTTGTGCGTCGCGTCGGCGATGCGGCTGTGGAAGTCCAGGTCCGGCTGCAACAGCGCTTCCGGGGTCGGCGCGGCTTCCATGCGTTGGTAGGCTTCGTTGATCGCGGCGATGTCGGCATCGGTTGCATGCTGGGCGGCGAGGGCGGCGGCTGCCGGTTCGATGATGCTGCGCACGCTGGTCAGCACGTTGAAGAATTCATTCTGCGGGCTGCTCTGCATCAACCAGTGCAGCACGTCCGGGTCGAGCATGTGCCATTCGCGGCGCGCCTTGACCACGGTGCCGACGCGGGGTTTGGAATACACCAGACCCTTGGCCACCAGCACCCGCGTGGCTTCGCGCAATACCGGGCGACTGACCGCGTACTCCTCGCAAAGCAGGGCTTCGGCGGGCAGTTTGTCGTCGGGCAAAAAGCGTCCGGAGACGATCTGCATGCCCAGTTCCTGGACGATGCGCGAGTGCATGCTTTTACGGTCGGAAGGTTTGCGGTAATCCATGGGGAGTGGCGCGATCCTGAGCGATGGAGATGCCGCGCATCATAGCAGGCACGGCACAGATTTGAGGCGATACGCAAAAGCAACTGTGGGAGCGAGCCTGCTCGCGAAGGCGGCATATCAGTCAAATAGATGTCGACTGACACTCCCTCTTCGCGAGCAGGCTCGCTCCCACAGGGGAATTGCGCTGTTAGTGAGAGTGGCGCGGAACCTCGGCACCTCGGCAACCAACCAGGAAGTCAAAGTCGCAACCCTGATCCGCCTGCAGCACGTGATCGATGTACAGTTGACGATAACCGCCCACCAGCAACTGCTGCGGTGCTTGCAGATCGGCCATGCGCGCGGCCAGTTCAGCATCCGGAATGTCCAGATGCAGACGGCCGCTGGCGCAATCGAGTTCGATCCAGTCGCCTTCCTTTACTGCCGCCAAAGGCCCGCCCGCTGCCGCTTCCGGGGCGACGTGCAGAACCACCGTGCCGTAAGCGGTGCCGCTCATGCGTGCATCGGAAATGCGCACCATGTCCGTCACGCCTTGCGCCAACAGCTTGGCCGGCAAGCCCATGTTGCCGACTTCAGCCATGCCCGGATAACCCTTCGGCCCGCAGTTCTTCATCACCAGAATCGAATCCTTATCGACGTCCAGCTCCGGATCGTTGATCCGCGCCTTGTACATGTCGAAGTTCTCGAACACCACGGCGCGACCGCGATGCTGCATCAGTTCAGCGCTAGCGGCGGACGGCTTGAGCACCGCGCCCAACGGCGCCAGATTGCCGCGCAACACACAGATGCCGCCGTCAGCGCGAATCGGATTGTCGAGGGTGCGGATCACTTGGTCTTCGCCGTAGATCGGCGCGTCCTTAGTGTTCTCGCCGATGGACTTGCCGTTGACCGTCAGTGCGTTCGGGTTGGGGATCAGATTGGCTTCGCCGAGGCGACGCAGCACCGCTGGCAAACCACCGGCGTAGTAGAACTCTTCCATCAGGAAACGCCCGGACGGTTGCAGGTCGACGATGGTCGGCATGCCGCGACCGATGCGCGTCCAGTCGTCCAGGTCCAGCTCGACGCCGATGCGCCCGGCGATAGCTTTCAAGTGGATCACGGCGTTGGTCGAACCACCAATGGCGGCGTTGACGCGAATGGCGTTTTCAAAGGCTTCCTTGGTAAGGATCTTCGACAGTTTCAGGTCTTCACGCACCATCTCCACCGCACGCATGCCGGACATGTGCGCCAGCACATAACGGCGTGCATCCACAGCCGGAATCGCGGCGTTGTGCGGCAGCGAAGTGCCCAGCGCTTCCGCCATGCACGCCATGGTCGACGCGGTGCCCATGGTGTTGCAGGTGCCCGCCGAACGCGACATGCCGCCCTCGGCTGCGAGGAAGTCATCGATGGTGATGGTGCCGGCCTTGACCTGTTCGCTGAGCTGCCAGACCACGGTGCCGGAACCGATGTCCTTGCCTTTGTGCTTGCCGTTGAGCATCGGCCCGCCGGTGACGACGATGGCCGGCACGTCGCAACTGGCCGCACCCATCAACAGTGCTGGAGTGGTTTTGTCGCAACCGGTGAGCAGCACTACGCCGTCGATCGGGTTGCCGCGAATCGCTTCTTCAACGTCCATGCTCGCCAGGTTGCGGGTGAGCATGGCGGTCGGGCGCAGGTTCGATTCGCCGTTGGAGAACACCGGGAATTCCACCGGAAAACCACCGGCCTCGATCACCCCGCGTTTGACGTGCTCCGCGATCTGGCGGAAGTGCGCGTTGCATGGGGTCAGTTCCGACCAGGTATTGCAGATGCCGATGATCGGCTTGCCGTGGAACTGATGGTCGGCGATGCCCTGATTCTTCATCCAGCTGCGGTACATGAAGCCGTTCTTGTCGGCCGTGCCAAACCATTGGGCGGAGCGCAGGGAGGGTTTCTTATCAGACATGATCGATTCTCTTATTGTAAGACTTTTGTTTGCGAGCTGACGCTTAATCTAAGCTCAAAATCCGCTCTTTGGAAGAGTTGTTGGGTAATTAGTATTACTATATAGTCGTTTTCGACGGAGGGATGGCCCTGGCTGTTTTGGCGAGAGGCGTCCCCCGAGGTTCTATAAAAACAACAATCGGAGACCGATCTCATGAGCCAGGAATTGCGGCTTGTCCGGCGCATCACACTGAAACTGATTCCCTTCCTGATCCTGCTGTACCTGATCGCCTATGTGGATCGCTCCGCCGTCGGCTTTGCCAAGCTGCACATGGGCGCCGACATCGGCATCGGCGACGCCGCCTATGGCCTCGGTGCCGGGCTGTTTTTCATCGGCTACTTTCTTCTAGAGATTCCCAGCAACCTGATGCTCGAACGCTTCGGCGCGCGGCGCTGGTTCGCGCGGATCATGATCACCTGGGGCGCGATCACCATCGGCATGGCTTTTGTGCAAGGGCCGCACAGCTTCTATGTGATGCGCTTTCTGCTCGGCGCGGCGGAGGCGGGCTTCTTCCCTGGCGTGCTGTACTACATCACCCAATGGTTCCCGGTGCGCCATCGCGGCAAGATCCTCGGCCTGTTCATCCTCTCGCAACCGATCGCGATGATGATCACCGGTCCCGTGTCCGGTGGCTTGCTGGGCATGGACGGCATCCTTGGTCTGCATGGCTGGCAGTGGCTGTTCATCGTCATCGGCACCCCGGCGATCCTGCTGACTTGGCCGGTCCTGCGCTGGCTGCCGGACGGCCCGCAGCAAGTGAAGTGGATGGATCAGGCGGAAAAAGACTGGCTGACCGGCGAACTGAAAAAGGATTTGCAGGAATACGGCCAGACCCGTCACGGCAATCCGCTGCATGCGCTGAAAGACAAACGCGTGTTGCTGCTGGCGCTGTTCTATCTGCCGGTGACCCTGAGCATTTATGGCCTCGGCCTGTGGCTGCCGACGCTGATCAAACAGTTCGGCGGCAGCGATCTGGTCACCGGGTTCGTCTCGTCGGTGCCATACATTTTCGGGATCATCGGCCTGCTGATCATTCCGCGCAGCTCCGACCGCTTGAATGATCGCTACGGCCACTTGGCGGTGCTCTATGTGCTCGGTGCGCTGGGCCTGTTTCTCAGTGCCTGGCTGTCGCTGCCGGTGGCGCAACTGGCGGCGCTGTGTCTGGTGGCGTTTGCCTTGTTCTCATGCACCGCGGTGTTCTGGACCTTGCCCGGGCGCTTCTTTGCCGGCGCGAGTGCCGCGGCGGGGATTGCCTTGATCAACTCGGTGGGCAATTTGGGCGGGTATATCGGGCCGTTCGTGATCGGCGCGTTGAAGGAATACACCGGCAATCTGGCTTCGGGGTTGTACTTCCTCTCGGGCGTGATGGTGTTCGGGCTGATTCTGACCGGCATTGTTTATCGCGTGCTGGAGCGCAAGCACGTGCTGCCCGTCGACCAGTTCGCAGCCAGCGCCCGTGGCGCGACCCGAACTTGACACCTATGGATCAATTACCACCCCTGTGGGAGCTGGCTTGCCAGCGATGATGGCGGCACATCCAACATTGACGTGTCAGACAGGTTGCTATCGCTGGCAAGCCAGCTCCCACAGGGATTTGCGGTGTTTCGGAATTTTGGATAAAGGAGAGGACATATGCATCTGGTTCAATTCGAATTACCCAACGGCGAGCGCCGTGTCGGCGTGGTCGACAACGGTCAGGTCCGCGAAGTCGAGGACGCCCGCAGTGTCCGTGATCTGGCCTTGGCCGCAATCGAGGCCGGCGGCTCGCTTGAGCAGCAAGTGCAAAGCCTCGGCCTCGGTGCCAGCCACGACTACGCGCAGTTGCTCAAAGACCTGCGCATCCTGCCGCCACTCGATCACCCGGACCCGGCACACATGCTGGTCAGCGGTACCGGCCTGACCCATCTGGGCAGCGCTTCGGCCCGGGACAAGATGCACCAGCAGGCCGGCGATGAAGCGGCGATGACCGACACCATGCGCATTTTCAAATGGGGCGTGGAGGGCGGTAAACCTGCGGCGGGGCAGGCCGGTGTGCAACCGGAGTGGTTCTACAAGGGCGACGGCAGCATTGTCGTGCGTCCGGGGCAGGCGTTCCCGCTGCCGCCGTTCGCCGAAGACGCCGGTGAAGAGCCAGAGATGGCCGGCCTGTACGTCATCGGCAACGATGGCAAGCCGTATCGCCTCGGTTTCGCCGTCGGTAACGAGTTCTCCGATCACGTCATGGAACGCAAGAATTACCTGTACCTGGCGCACTCGAAATTGCGCAGTTGCAGTTATGGCCCGGAACTTCGCACCGGTGAATTGCCTCAACACCTTGCCGGCACCAGCCGAATCCTGCGTGACGGCGAAGTGCTCTGGCAGAACGAGTTCCTCAGTGGCGAGGCCAACATGTGCCACAGCCTGGCGAACCTCGAGTACCACCACTTCAAATACAGTCAGTTCCTGCGTCCGGGCGACGTGCATATTCACTTTTTCGGCACTGCGACCCTGTCGTTTGCCGACGGCATCAGCACCCAGCCGGGCGACACGTTCGAGATCAGCCAGGCCGACTTCGGCGCACCGCTGGTCAACGGTATCGCACCGGTTCAGGCGGCTTTTGAACCGGACAGCATCGGCACCCTTTAAGGAGATCCCATGACTCAGATTCTCGGTCACAACTACATCGGCGGTCAGCGCAGCGCCGCCGGCAGCGTCAAACTGCACTCGGTCGACGCCAGCACTGGCGAGGCCTTGCCGCATGATTTCATCCAGGCCACGGCCGAAGAGGTCGATGCCGCCGCCAAGGCCGCCGCTGCGGCTTATCCGACCTATCGCAGCCTCAGCGCCGAACGTCGCGCGCAGTTCCTCGACGCAGTCGCGGATGAGCTGGATGCGCTTGGCGACGATTTCGTCGCCGTGGTCTGCCGCGAAACCGCGCTGCCGGCCGGACGCATTCAGGGCGAGCGCGGTCGCACCAGCGGGCAGATGCGTCTGTTCGCCAAAGTCCTGCGTCGCGGTGATTTCTACGGCGCGCGCATCGATCTGGCACTGCCGGATCGTCAGCCGCTGCCACGTCCGGATCTGCGCCAGTACCGCATCGGCCTCGGCCCGGTTGCGGTGTTTGGTGCCAGCAACTTCCCGCTGGCATTCTCCACTGCCGGTGGCGATACCGCAGCAGCACTGGCAGCCGGTTGCCCGGTGGTATTCAAGGCCCACAGCGGCCACATGGCCACCGCTGAACTGGTCGCCGACGCGATCATTCGTGCCGCAGAAAAAACCGGTATGCCCGCTGGCGTGTTCAACATGATTTACGGTGGCGGCGTCGGCGAATGGCTGGTCAAGCATCCGGCAATTCAGGCAGTAGGTTTCACTGGCTCGCTGAAGGGCGGTCGCGCTTTGTGCGACATGGCCGCTGCACGTCCGCAACCGATCCCGGTGTTCGCCGAGATGTCGAGCATCAACCCGGTGATCGTCTTGCCGCAGGCACTGGCCACGCGTTCGGAAACCGTTGCGCGCGACCTCACCGCTTCGGTGGTGCAGGGTTGCGGTCAGTTCTGCACCAACCCGGGTCTGGTGATCGGTATTCGCTCACCGCAGTTCAGCGCGTTTGTAGAGCAAGTCGCCGCTGCAATCGGCGATCAACCGGCGCAAACCATGCTCAACGCCGGCACCCTCGGCAGCTATGGCAAAGGCCTGGAAAAGCTCCTGGCGCACAGCGGCATCGAGCATCTGGCCGGCAATCCGCAGCAGGGCAACCAAGCGCAGCCGCAGTTGTTCAAGGCCGATGTCAGCCTGTTGATCAACGGCGACGAAGTGCTACAGGAAGAAGTGTTCGGTCCGACCACAGTAATCGTCGAAGTGGCCGATCAGGCACAACTGAGCGCAGCGCTGCACGGCCTGCACGGTCAACTGACCGCGACGATCATTGGTGAGCCGTCTGACTTCGAGCAATTCGCCGAGCTGACGCCGCTGCTGGAACAGAAAGTCGGGCGCATCCTGCTCAATGGTTATCCGACTGGTGTCGAAGTGTGCGATTCGATGGTGCATGGCGGCCCGTACCCGGCGACGTCCGATGCGCGCGGCACGTCAGTGGGCACGCTGGCGATCGATCGCTTCCTGCGCCCGGTGTGCTTCCAGAACTACCCGGACAGCTTGCTGCCCGAACCACTGAAAAACGCCAACCCGCTGCGGATTCAGCGTTTGGTGGATGGCAAGCCATCGCGAGAGGCGATCTAGCCAACACCGCGATTTTTTGTGTTGATCGTTCCCACGCTCTGCGTGGGAATGCAGCCCGGGACGCTCTGCGTCCCACTGGAACGCGGAGCGTCCCTTGAGGCGTTCCCACGCGGAGCGTGGGAACGATCAGACAGAGGTTCCAGCAGGGGCCTCTGGATCACATTGGGCTATCATTGGCCCTTTCCCCCCTAGAAAGACTGTTTGCCATGACTGCCCAAACCCTTCTCAACGCCCTCGAACACTGCGGTATGGTCGAAATCGATGGCCTGCACGCCTTCGAATTCGCCCTCGACGAGGACGATAACCTGCACATCGAATGCATTGATGGCCGTGCAGCCAAGCACTGGGAATTCACCCCGGCGCAGGTCGCGCAAGCGACGTTCGATGAGACGCTGCAGAGCTGGCTGATCGTCGGTTACGCCAGCGACACCAAGACCACGGGCGAGCATCGTCTGGTGTGCCTCGCCGACGTAGTCAGCAGCAGCGACGATGAGGATGACAATAATGAAGATGCGTAATTTCTGGCCTTTGCTGATGGCCGGCAGCGTCGGCGCGATGGGGCTTTCCAGCGCCAGCGCCGACACCTTGCAGTTGCTGGTCGGCTCGTACACCGCCGGTTCCAGCCAGGGCATCTACCGCATGCAGTTCGACAGCGCCACCGGCCAGATCGACGCCAAGCCGCTGCAAGTGGTCAAGACCGAAAACCCGTCCTGGCTGACACTCTCGAAAGACCAGAAGCGTTTGTTCGTGGTCAACGAAAACGGCCCGGGCCAGACCGATCCGGTCGGCCGCGTCAGCAGCTTCGCCATTGACCCGAAGACCCATGCGCTGAGCCTGATCAATCAGGTGCAGAGCCTGGGCAACGAGCCGACCCATTCCAGCCTCAGCGCCGATGCCAAACACCTGTTCGTCAGCAACTACTCAGTGATGCAAGATCCGGGCGGCACCCTGGCGGTATTGCCGGTCGATGCCGACGGCCAGTTGAAACCGGTGGTGCAGATGAGCGGCCACCCGGCCAGTCGGGTCAACCCTGAGCGTCAGGCTTCCAATCATGTGCACTCGACGGTGTCGTCGCCGGACGGGCGCTATGTGTTCTCCAATGATTTGGGCGCGGACAAGGTTTTCATCTATCAGTACGACCCGAAGGCCAATCCACACCTGCCGCTGACCCCGGCAAAAACCGCCTCGGTAGCCTTGCCGGCCGGCAGTGGCCCGCGTCATCTGCTGTTCAGCGCTGACGGCAAACACGCCTGGCTGACCATGGAGATGAGTGCACAGGTCGCGGTGTTCGACTACAAGGACGGCGTACTGACCCAGACGCAACTGGTCGATCTGGCGGCGGGCCAGCCAACCTCGGACAAGGCCGGCGCGGCGCTGCATGCTTCGGCTGACGGCAAGTTTCTCTACGTGAGCAATCGCGGCACGGCCAATCAACTCGTAGTGTTCGGCATTGATCCTGCGACCGGTCAGCTCAAAGAGCTGCAAAAGCGCTCGGTCGAGGGGGATCACCCGCGCGAGTTTGCTCTCGATCCGAGCGGTAAATTCGTCTTGATCGCCAACCAGAAGAGTAACCAGATTGTCGTCGTCGAGCGCGATACCAAGACCGGTCTGCTCGGCAAAACCGTGCAAAAACTGCCGATGGACGCGCCAAGCGATCTGAAGTTTGTAGTGCGACAATAAGCCACAGGCCCCGGTCTGCGGGGCCTGCATCGTTGTATTAATTGCACTGATATCGGCTAATGCTACAAAAGATTTCAAGCGAGCAACCCTCGAGCGTTACGTTTGTTTCACAGCCCGACCGGGCAAACCAAGCAAACGAACACGAGGGTTACCGCCATGAATTTCAATCTCTTCTCCGTCATCGCCGCTTCCGCCATTTCTGCCACCGTGGTATTGCCAGCCGGTGCCAACGTCGAAATCGCCAGCAAAAAATCCCACACCCAGAGCTACACCCAGAAATACCTGCAACAAAGCGCCAACTTCTACGCCGCACTGGATCACAAAACCCAAGCCTGAGCGCACCGTTCTCCTGTAGGAGCTGCCGAAGGCTGCGATCTTGATCGTTCCCATGCTCTGCGTGGGAACGATCAAACAAGAGATCGCAGCCTTCGGCAGCTCCTACGCGTGCGCGTAACCTGATCGTTCCCACGCTCTGCGTGGGAACGCAGCCCGGGACGCTCTGCGTCCCATTGGAACGCGGAGCGTCCCTTGAGGCATTCCCACGCGGAGCGTGGGAACGATCAATCAGAAGATCGCAGCCTTCGGCAGCTCCTACGCGCGTACGCGTTCTCCACTCATAGGTTTTCTCTCGCCGGCAAATAGAGCCGCTAAATAATCAACGAAGCTGATATTCACCATTGCAAACCCTGAGTGGTTGCTTCGGCTTTTTTGATTGATTCTGTGGCCATCGAAACCTTTGCCCACGGAGAACACCATGGCCAGCGCAATCCTCACTTCCGCCAAACGCGGCGCCTACCTGGCCATCGGTCTGTACATGGCCGTGGTGCTGTTTGTCAGCATCGGCGCGCAAATGGAACACAGCTTCGACGCCCCGATCGACGTCGCCCACCCCGGCATCCAGTTCGAACTGCGCTCGCAAAGCGCAATGGTCGACAGGGCCGAACTCGCAGGAGTCGGCGGCGCATGAAAGGCTACAGACTCTGGGTCATCGCCAGCCTCGCGCTGATGACCAACGGCGCCTCACTGTTGGGATTTGGCCAGGGCTCGGTGGGCGGCTTGGCCCGGGCCATAGAGGCCAACCACAACATCGCGCACAACATTGAACGAGCCAACACGCTGGGGCTGATGGCCGGCAATCCACCGGTCAAGGTTGCGCTGGATTTTCTCGGGCCGTTTGAAGTGGATTGCATGGCGCTGGGCATGTGCCAAGCACTGGCCTAATGATCGTTCCCACGCTCTGCGTGGGAACGATCAAGAGGGAGAGAGGGTTACTTCTTCATGATCGAGGTGAACAGCTCGGATTCGAGCAAGCGCTGCAACCAGGCTTGCAAGCGAACATAAGGCGTCTGCGCGAACCACTCTCGATCAACGTGAGCGAACTGCCGGACGAAGGGCAGCAGGGCGATGTCGGCGAGGCTCGGATGATCGGCCAGCAAGTACTCACGTCCTTCAAGCAGCTCATCCAGTTTCTGCAGAAATAACGCACCTTCAGCCCGATAAGCTTCCATCGGCTGCTCAGGGTAACGCTCGGCGTACTTGTAGCGATTCAAAGCCGATTTGAAAATCTGATCATTGCCTTCAATCAGTTTCTCCATCCACAGTGCCGCGAACGAATCACCGCCCAGCAACCAATCATCCGGATCATTCTGCGCCAACGCCCAGCGCATGATCTGCAGACTCTCATCGATCACCACGCCATCGGCATTCAGCACCGGCACGGTGCCCTTGGGCGAGAGCGCCAGCATCTGCGCCGGTTTGTCCTTGAGACTGACTTCGACAATCTCCACCGGCACGCCCGCATAACGCAACGCCATTCGCGCACGCATGGCGTAAGGGCAGCGGCGGAAGGAATACAGCGTGTTCATTTCACCTCCAGCGTGCTCAAACCATTGCCTTGGCGCCGCACCTGAATCTGCACAGGAATCCGTTCGTGCATTTCCTGCACATGGGAAATCACCGCCACCTTGCGTCCCTGTGCCTGCAAGCCATCGAGCGCGTCCATGGCCAGTTGCAAGGATTCCGGATCTAGGCTGCCGAAACCTTCGTCGATAAACAGCGATTCGATTTTCAGCGTGCTCGACGCCATCGAAGCCAGACCCAGCGCAAGGGCGAGTGATACGAGGAACGTCTCGCCGCCCGACAACGAATGCACCGAGCGCAGTTCGTCGCCCATTTCCGTGTCCATCACCAGCAGGCCGAGCATGCTGCCGCCACGTTTGAGGCGATAGCGTTTGACCAGTTGGCGCAGCTGCGCGTTAGCGTGGTGCACCAGCAGGTCGAGGTTGTAGGCCTGGGCGATCTTGCGGAAGGTGTCGCCGGTGGCTGAGCCGATCAAGGCACTGAGTCGCGCCCAGCGTTGATACTCGGCGTAGGCGTCAGCGATCTGCCGGGCCAACGCCTGATTGGCGTTCTGTCGGCGCTGGTCTTCCGCCTGTTCGGCGCGCAGTTCGGCGCACTGCTGTTCGCTGACGGCGAACTGGTTTTGCAGCTCGGCGAGGGCGCTGTCCAGCTGTTCGGCGTGAAGATTGCCGTCCTGCCGGGCCTGGTGATCGAGCAGGCGCTGATCGCGCTCTTGCAACAAGACCTGGGCCTGTTCGATGGCTTTTTCGTTGTGCTGAAGGGTCTGACGCAGGTCGGCGACTTGCGCGTCGTCGAAGCGCAGTAAGTCTTCCAGGCCGCTGTCATCCAGTTCCGGGTGGCTGGCGCGCCAATCGGCGATCTTGCCGGCGAGTGCCTGTTCTTCAGCCTCCAATGCTTTCAGGCGATCCTGCTGTGACTTGAGTTCGGCTGCGATCTGCACCAGCTGCGTGCGCACGCTTTGCAGCTCCTCAGCGGTGCTGGTTTCGGCGACGCGCGCCTGTTCCACCGCGTGTTCCAGCTGCTGCTGCCAATGCTCGGCGCTGCTGTGCTCGCCAAGTAACTGCGCGAGTTTTTCCTGACAGCTTTGCTGCTGCTCGGTCAGCGCGGTGAATTGTTGCTCGGCGCTGTGCAGTTGCTGAGTGCGCAGCTGTTGGCGATCCTGTTCTTTCTCCAACGTCTGCTGGCGTTGCTGCTGTTCGCTCAGCTCTTCCTTTTGCTGCTCAAGCTGGGCCAGACGCTCGGCGATCTGCCGATCCAGCTGCATGAACGTTGCCGCCGGCTCAAGGCGCAAGGCCTCAAGCGTGTCGGCGGGCAGCAGCGGGCCAAACGCGGCGAGTTCTTCTTCAAGACGCTGACGGTCGCTGTTGAGTTCATGCTGCTGATGGCTCAGCTGTTGCGCCGCTTGCTGATGCGCCACCTCGGCCTGACGCAATTGTTGCGACAAGCGCGCCGCGTCCTGTTGCAAGGTGAGCAGGGCGCTTTGCCGTTGTTCGTCTTGAGTGATGCTCTGGTTCAACTGCTCGGTCTGGCGGCTGAGCCAGGCGTCGCGTTTGTCGGCGTTCTGATTGAACAGTTGCGCGGCCAGCGGATGCGCGTCGAGGCTCGGGGCCAGGGCTTGTTGTTGCGCCGCCAGTTGTTCCTGTTGCTGGAGCAATTCTTTCTGTTGCGCGATCACGCCACCGACTTCGCCGCGCAGCTCGATCAGTTTTTCCTTGAGCTGATCGACCACTTGCTGGGCGTTGGCCTGTTCGCTTTCATCGTGACGGCCAAGGCTCTGCAACAGCGCTTCGGGCTGGTGATAGGGATGCTCGTTGCTGCCGCAGACCTGGCAGGGCTGATCGTCCTGCAACTGCGCGCGCAACTCTTCGACACTGGCACTGCGCGCCAGCCGCTGACGCTCGAGCAGTTCGCGAGTGACATTGAGGGTCTGCTCGGCGACGGTCAGTTCGGCCTTGGTTTTCACACCGTCCTGGGTCAAGCGTTCGCGTTGCTGCTGCGCGTCGAGCTGACGTTGTTGCAACTCGGCGCTGCGCTTGTCGAGATCCTGCTGAGACGCCCACAGGCGCGACAGGTCTTCAACTGCGCGCAGCTGTTTGCGGTTGTCCTGCAGCAAAGTGCCGAGCAGGCCGATCTGTTCCGCAACCGCGTCGGGCTCGGCGCCGGCCTCTTTGAACAGCACTTCCAGTTGCTGCTTGTGCGAGGCCAGTTGCTCAGCACTGCGCGCGGCGTTCTGTTCGAGGGACGCCAGTTCGCTCTGGCCCTTGTTCATGCGGTTGCCGATCAGCATCAGCTGTTGCAGACGGTCGCGATAGGCGCTCCAGGCATCGCTCAACGGCGCCAGATGCGCACTCTGCTCAAGCTCGGTGGCGATGCGTTGCAAACGCTCGGCGACCTCAGCCTGTTTTTCCTGCAAGGCCTGAATCGCGCTCTGGCCATCCTTGAACGCTTGCTCGGCGGTTTGTCGGGCTTCGGCGCTGCTGGCAGTGTCCTTGATCAGACGGGCGAGGGTGCTTTGCTCTTCGAATGCCTGACGCAGCAACGGCGCGTTTTCGCTCTGGCGTTGTTGTGCTTCGCTCAGGGCGACTTTTGCTGCGTCGAGGTTTTGCGCCAGTTGCGTCTGGCGTTCGCCCAACGCGGCGTGTTGTTGGGTGTGCGCGGCAATCTGCGTCGTCAGTGGCGTCAGCAGCGCATCAAGCTCGGCCTTGCGCGCGAACTGATGGCGTTGCGGGCCAAGCTGTTCCAGACGCGTCAGCTTCACCCGCTCGCCGGCCAGTGCCTGCCATTGCTGTTGCGCGGTTTGCAGTTGTTCGCTGGCCGCTTGCTGCGCTTCCTGCAACAGACGCAAATCCTTCAGCCAGGCATGCTGTTGCTCAAGCTGTTTGAGCTGCGCCTGTTGCGCCTTCATCTGTTGCTGAGCGGTGTTGAAACGCTCGTCGAGTTCGGCGCGCGCTTCCGGCGCCAAAGGCGTCACACCGGTGGCCTGATCCTGCAACTGCTTGTGCGCTTCGCGGGCTTCTTTGGTCTTGTCGAAAGCGCGGCGGCCGAGGCGGGTGTAGAGCGCGGTGTCTGTGAGTTTTTCCAGCAGTTCACTGCGGTCGTTGTCGTCAGCCTTGAGGAACGCGCTGAACTCACTCTGCGCCAGCAGCACAGCGCGAGTGAACTGTTCAAAGTTCAGGCCCAGCGCGGCTTCCAGCTGGGTTTTGTATTCGCCTTTCTGGCTGGCGAGCAGTTGATCCTGATCGATGTCGCGCAGGCTCTGCCGACTGGCCTGGAGTTTGCCACCAGCCTTCTCGCGAGCACGATTGGCTTCCCAGCGCGCGCGATAGCGGCGGCCATCGACGCCGACGAAATCCACTTCGGCATAGCCTTCACCCGTGCCACGCCGCAGCAAGGTGCGCGGGTCACCAGTGGCGATTTCACCGTCAGCGTCGGGGACTTTGGCATCGCGACCGGTGTTGTTCAGGCGCGGCACGGCGCCGAACAGCGCCAGACACAACGCATCAAGCAACGTGCTCTTACCAGCGCCTGTGGGGCCGGTGATCGCAAACAGACCAGCGCTGGCCAGCGGTTCGGCGGTGAAATCGATCTCGAACGGACCGGCCAGCGAGGCGAGGTTTTTCAAGCGAATGGCGAGAATTTTCATGGCTGCTCGCCCTCCAGTTGCACGTCCTGCAGCAGTTCGGCGAAGTCCTTGAGCGTCTGCTCGTCGACCTCGCTGCCGTAATTGTCGAGCCAAGCGCGGCTGAACAATTCCTGCGGGGTGAGCTGGTCGAGTTCGATCAACGTGCTGCCGTCATCGCTGCCATCGGCGCCACGATTGCCGGCGTATTCAGCGGCGATGCGCACCAGTCGCACGGCTTTGCCTTGCAGTGCGGTTTCCACTTGATGGCGCAGATCCGGCTGCGGCTCATCCAGACGCACGCGCACTTCGAGCCAGGGCTGGCGCTGGGTTTCGGCGAGCAGATCGATGTTCGGCAGGTCGGCCAGTTGCAGCAGAATCTCGGCCAGCGGTGCCGGGCCGATGCGCTGCAGATTGACCGAGCGCGGGATCAGTTTCGGCTCGACGCTGACCAGGGTTTCACCGTCGAGGACCACATCGAGAACCTGATGTTGATAACCGATTTCGGAGAACGACAGCGGAATCGGCGAGCCGCTGTAGCGGATGCGCTCCTCGCCGTTGACCTTCTGCGGCTTGTGCAAATGGCCGAGGGCGACGTAACTGATGCTTTCGCCGAACAGGCTGGCGGGCAGCGCTTCGGCATTGCCGATGATCAGGCTGCGCTCGGAATCCTCCGACACCGAGCCCCCGGCCATGTGCGCGTGGCTGATAGCGATCAACGCCTGCCCGGGTTGACGCTTGGCATTCGCCGCCGCGATCAGCCATTCATGCACCTGACCGATGCCGCGCAGATAGTTGTCACCCAGATGCGCGCCAGTGACTTCCGCCGGGCGCAAAAACGGCAGCGCCAGACACCACGCGGCGATTTCTCCTTGGGCATTCGGCAGCGGCAGCAGCAGGCGCTCGGCATCGAGTTGCCCGTCATCCAGCCACAAGACCCGACCCAACGCGTGAGTGCGCAAACGCCGCATCAACGGCGCCGGCAGCTCGATCCGCGAGCCGGAATCATGGTTGCCGGCGATCATCACGATGGTCAGCAACGGCTGCTGTTCGTGAGCGCTGACGATGAAGTCGTAAAGGCGTTCCTGAGCTTTGACCGGCGGATTGACCGTATCGAAGATATCGCCGGCAATCAGCAGCACATCCGGCTGCGCCAAGTGCAACTGGCGCAGCAGCCATTCGAGAAAACACGCGTGCTCGAAATCGCGCTCCTGGCCGTGCAGGTTTTGCCCAAGGTGCCAGTCGGAGGTGTGGAACAGACGCAAGGTGGACTCCGCATTTTGATCAAGAGGGTGGCCGCGAAGAAGAACGGGCGGCGAAAGGAGGGGAGTTTACTGGCAAATCACGCCCCTTGCCTTGTCGCGTGTCTGCTTGCACCGGCAGCGGCGAATATTTCGGTAATCGGCCGATGCGGGTGGCGCTTGTGCATCCGCCGCACTTGTTCACTCAGTCGCAACAACTCTTCACTGGGCTTGGCCCATTGCTCTTTCGGCAATGGCTCGGACCAGGCACGCATAACATCCGGCAGCGCCTGCTTGCCGATTCTTTCCAGCCGACGAATTTCCCATTCGAGCAGACGGTTGGGAATCGTCCATAGGGTCATGACGTGATACAGGTACCAGAAGAACCCCGACAACCGCGAGCGGCGGCCTTCATGGATCTCCTGATGCATCCGCGCGCGGGCATTGTGGAATGTATGCAGGCCTTCGTGGGGTGGGTCGTCCGGGCCTTGCAGATCCTGCAAATCCTGAATCGATTTGAGGTCGTTGACCTCGTACTCCATGTAACCGCGAATCGCTTCCCAATGGCTGATCGCGAGCTCCAGGCCGGCGCATTGGAATTCGAGGCTGGTGAGGGTTTCGCCGTGGCGAAAACCGATGCCCATGCCGTATTGGCGATGGACGCCGAACTGGCTGGCACCTTGGGCTTCGATGATCCAGGCGCTGAGCGACTCCCACGGGACAAATACCGGTTCGGTCGCGCCCCGGGGCATGAAGCAGACTTCGCGGCGTTGACGGTTGAAGCGGGTTGGGATGAGGGAGAGGCGTTTTTTGTGGACGTGCTGCCAGACGCCCAGGTTAATACACAAAGAACAAAAAATGGTCAAAGAGCCCGTACCAATCAAAGCATCGAAAACTCCTTCGATGGCGCCGCATATGTCATTCCACCCCGAACCTGCCAGAAAAAACATAAAACCAGCAATTGCGGGAAAAAGGCACGTGATCATGAAGGTTGCACTAAAGGGCAACCCTACTGTTACCTGCCACATGAACACTTGTGGCGGTCCTATCCCGAATTCCATGTAAACATCATTGAGCTCACCGATATGTGGGCCATAAGGGGGCATCGGTGTGGGCAGTGGCAACGGTGCGAGATAGGTGATCTTTCCGCTTGGAAACGGCTCTACATCGCCCGCTTTTCTGATCACCTCACATTGCGCATCAACAAGAGGCTCATTGTGATTATTCAGCATGGTCAGCCCTTCCGAGGTATTGATTTTCAACCAGCAGAACCATCGGGTTTTCCTTGGCCGACCCGGTAGCAACCACTGAGAAATGGCCGCCACCCCGAGGGTCTCCCACTTTGTCCAAGATCAACCGAAACATCCGCGTCCAACGCGGTCCTCTGTGGGAGCGAGCCTGCTCGCGAAGGCGCTCAAACAGGCAAAAACCTCCCACCCTCTGGCCACAAAACTGCTCAACATCAGCACTCAGCTCGCCTGCAAACCTCAGCGAAAATCTGCGTAATCGGCCGATGCGGCTGGCGCTTGTGCATCCGCCGCACTTGTTCGCTCAGCCGCAGCAACTCTTCACTGGGCTTGGCCCATTGCTCTTTCGGCAGCGGCTCGGACCATGCGCGCATGACTTCCGGCAACGCCTGTTTGCCGATTCTTTCCAGACGGCGCACTTCCCATTCGACCAAACGGTTGGGAATCGTCCATAAAGTCATGACGTGATACAGGTACCAAAAGAACCCCGACAGCCGCGAGCGCCGGCCTTCACGGATCTGCTGATGCATCCGCGCGCGGGCGTTACGAAAAGTGTGCAGGCCTTCGTGGGGTGGGTCGTCCGGGCCTTGCAGGTCTTTCAGGTCCTGAATCGATTTGAGGTCGTTGACTTCGTACTCCATGTAACCGCGAATCGCTTCCCAATGGCTGATCGCGAGCTCCAGGCCGGCGCATTGGAATTCCTGGCTTATGAGGGTTTCACCTTGGTAGAAACCGATGCCCATACCGTATTGGCGATGGATGCCGAACTGGGTGGCGCCCTTGGCTTCGATGATCCAGGCGCTGAGCGATTCCCACGGGACAAAGACAGGTTCGGTGGCGCCTTCGGGCATGAAGCACACTTCGCGGCGTTGACGGTTGAAGCGGGTTGGGATGAGGGAGAGGCGTTTTTTGTGGACGTGGTGCCAGACGCCGAGGCCAATAAGAAGGATCGAGGGGCCGCAGATTAATTGGTTCTTGTAAGCCTCTTCGAATACACCAATCATTGATTCCCAAATGGCCCCGTTTCCATAGCCAAAAATAATACCTAGCAAGCCGGTAAATAAAGGAAATAAAACAATGATCATAAAGGCGCCTGCGGTTGGCGCGCCGAGAATTACCTGCCACGAAAATACCTCTGGCAGTCCAAGCCCAAAGTCCATGTATGCTTCGTTTAACTCCCCAATGTGAGGCCCATAAGGCGGCATTGCTGTAGGTAATGGCAACGGTGCGACATAGGTAATTTTTCCGCTTGGGAACGGCTCTACATCGCCCGTTCTTCTAATCACCTCACATTGCGCATCAACAATAGGCTCATTGTGATTATTCAGCATGGTCGGCCCATTCGAGGTATTGAGTTTCTACCAGCAAAACCGGAGGGTTTTCTTTAACCGAGCCGGGAGTTACTACAGCAAAATGACCGCTATCCCGAGGGTCAATATGAATCACGCGCGTTCTTGACTCCGCCCCGCCTTTGCCATTGACGGTCTGTATACATATGGCAAGTTCGAGCGTTTCCTTTGCAGGCGTGTAGTCAGAATCAGGACGGATGGGGTAGTGAAGACAAAGCACCAAACCATCTAGCGATGACTTCACGATTCGCAGACTGCTCAATATCTCCTCACTGATGACTTCCTTGCGCACTTGCGGCACACCGCGACCATGCAGCGGTGCAACAAGTCGATGGGCACCGATTCCCAAGCGTTGACTCGGTTTACCGCTTAACGGCGGCAGAAGATCATTTAGCGCCAGCCTCGGCAGAACCAAATGAATATCACTGGGTTTGGCGCCAAATAATAAAGTCTTCAGCCAGGTGTCACTGGGATCAGGTCCTGATTGGGCGTAGGGAGCGTGTATCAAAAATGCCAGATAATTTTGATAGTCATCCAGAGAGTGGTCTCCGCGCATCTCGTCATCACGGCTCCAAGGCGTGATTTTCAACCACTTATCGTGGGCAGAGAGGTTGTAACGATTGAACAGCCAAGTACCGACGAACTCCAGCACGGTGAACAACGCTCCGGCTAAATTGAAGCGAAAGAACACTAAAGAAAGACGTGTACCAGCGGCAGCCCAAGCTGCCGTGCGTGCCGAGCCATTCGGCGCAGTGAACACTTTAAAGGAAGCGTAAGCAGTACTACCCGCGCCATAAGCGTTTATCGCAACCATTCCGGCGGCGCCCAACGCCGCCATCGTAGCCGCTGTCTGCTCAGATTGCGTGCCACTACGAATCGCATCCTGCCGCCTTCGATTTTGTTTGCCCAAGCTAGTAACTGAAGTACTGAAACCCAGAACATATGTAAACGCCCCCAATCCCACGTGCAACTTACCCATTTGCACACGAACCTGTTGCAACGCTTCAAGCTGCAAACTCCCAACTAGACTCGTGCTGCGAGCCTTCAAAGCTGTATCAGCAAGCCCCTGCGCAGCGGTAAAACCCGCCGCGCCTGTCGCGGCAAGAGCCGCAAAAAAATCCGCCCGTTTCTTCCTGTCCCTCGTCTGCTTCATCACCTCTCGATAAGCCCCCACCAAATTCACCACCTGCACCAACACCACCAACAACCCCATCCCCTCCGTCCGCACCAGGCTCGCCTTCGAAACTCCCGCCACTCCCGCGCGAATGTTCTCCAGCAATCCTCGCAATTCCCCTTGCTGCGCCGGCGGAAACACCACCGTCAATCCCGCTTTCGCCGGGGTGGCGCCATACAGCCGTGCCGAGCGATCCGGCAGTTCGTCGATCGGGCTTAACGCCGCCGCGAGGCGGCCTTCGAACAGCGCCAATTGCGTGCGCACGCGGACGATTTCCTGCTGCAATTCCACCGCCCGGGCGGTTTTGTGGCCTTGGCGGTTTTTGTTGTGGGTGAGCTGGTTGCGTTCGCGGTTGAGGGTTTTCAGGTAGTCGCGCTCGCGCAGCACTTCCTTGATCGTGGCTTGCAGCGCCGCTTGTTCCGCCGGGGTGGATACGGTGAAGGTCACGCCGCTGGTTCGCGCGGCGTCGAAGACGCGCAGGCGCAGGGCTTTGGGCAGGCGCTGGAACAGTTCGTCGAGGTCGGGGATTTTCTCGCCGGCAAGATCAAAACCTTCCAGTGCCCGGCTCAGGCCCAGGTTCAGCGCCGGGCTGTAGGTGTCTTGCACCGCATCGGCGAGGACGCGGCTGTGTGCCGGCAGATCGTCGAGGGCCGGCAACTGCGGCTGCTCGATGCTCTGCAATTTGGCCAGCCAGTCCGGCAGGTTGTTGAACATCGCCATGCCGGCGTTGAACAGCGTTGAATATTGCCCGGCCTGTTCGGTCTGCAAGCGCAGCGGCAAGGTGTAGAACAGCGGGCGGGTCAGTTGCGGGTGCTGCTCGAGGTAACCGAGCATTTGCTCATTGGCCGCGTCGCTACGGCCGATGTCCTTGAGGCAGGCGTATTCGCTGGCGAGCGCCTGATCGATCTGCACTTGCCCGTCGAAATACCACGCCGAGCGATGGAAACGCCCGGCGCACAGCAGTTGCGCGCGATCGGCGGTGATGCGTTCGAGCAGGCGATTCCAGCGTCCGAGGTTGTCGCGATGATTGTTCAGCACCTCGTCCATCGCCGGGCGGTCGATCAGGTCGTTGATGCCGCGCTTACCGCTGAGCAATGGGCCGTCGAGCACGTCTTTCATGCGCCGGCTCTGGTCCTTGCCGAGCTCGACCAGTGTGTTCAGATGACGCTCGACGAAATCGGCCGGGGCGACTTCAACAAAATATTCGCGGGTGTAAAAGCGCCGATCCGCCTCGGCGGTGACGCGAGCGTGCGCGGTAAAATCCGGGGCGACGCCGTCGAAACGGTTCAGCGCCAATGACTCATCCAGTGCCTTTTCGCGAAGCTGTTGCAACTCAGGCGTGGCTTCGACTGCAGCTGGCTCGACCTCACCACCCTTGTTCAAATACTCAAGCAGCGCCTGCCGGGTATTTTCCCGATCCGGTTCGGGCAATTGCTCCAGTTCAGCGAACAATGCCTGGGCGCGCGGATCGTCGCTGGCCTTGGCCAGGGTGTCGAAATCCTGAGCGCCCAACTGGCTCAGCGACTCGATGTAGCTGGCCAGCAGATAGTCGCGCTCGTTGTTGTCAGTGTTGCTCCACTGCTCGATCCAGCCGACCACCAGATCCTGATAATCAGCCAGATCGCGCATCACCCCAAGGTCGTCGTTGACCAGCAGAAACAGCGTGTCGTCCTGATAAGGTCCGCGCACCCGACCAAGAAATTCGCCGATATGCGCCTCGCGAAAACGTCGCGGGTTTTCCCACAAATAAGGTTCGCGTTCGTGCTCGGGCGCATCGCTGACCTGCACCGCCGGCATCCGCGTGGCGTCGGCCTCGGCCAGCGGTTTCGCTGTGCAGGCCACTTCCGCCAGCCACTGTTTCGCCTGAGCCACGGTGAGCAAATGCTCGCCGCCGATCAGACAATGCACCGGCCCGAGATCGACCGCCTGCATGAAGTGCTCGCGTTCCTGCGCGCTGTCCAGCACCTGTCGGCATTTCGCCGCGCTCAACTGCACGTCGGCAAAGGTCACGTAAAGGGTGCTTTTGCGCGAAAAGATCAACGCCGGACGTTCTTCGATGGCGCTGCGCTGATCCTCGCTGACGCTTTTGCCGCGATGCAGCAATGCGCTGATGACGCCGTCGAGCACGCGGTATTCGTACAGCTCACCGCTGAGACTGTCGACGATGTACAGCCAACCATCGCGCAGGCGGCGGACGCCCATGGGGCGCGTGGTCAGGGTGTACGGCAGCGTGAGTTCGGTGCTGGGGTCGAAGGGTTTTTCGACAAGGCCGTACGCGAGGGGCAGCAGTTGCACGTGGGTGTTGCGCAAGGGGCAGGCGGCGGGGCCGATGATCGGGGCTTTGGACGCTGCGGCTGCCGCGAGGTTGGCGGGGTGCATCATTGAGCACATTTCCCTGTGTCTGTTTGTGACAGAGAAATGTGCGTGTATCTGGAAAACGACAGCAGTCAGATCTTTCTGTGTTTTGCGTAGGAATCGAACACTCGGGATGAAACTTACGAGGGATCGACTGAAATCTTACAGAAGTTGCTTCAGATGAATCGTGAGTAACCCTGAAGGCGTACCCGCGCTCGCAAACCGACGCTGATAAATAGATACGTTAACAAGCTCATTGCCTACGGATTTGAGCCGTACCGCTCATCGAAATCGATTTTTCAACGCATCCATTAATTGACGCCAAAATAGTGGCCATCTAATATCGCGCCACTATTTTGATACTAGTGCGCTATTGCAGGGATGCCAGCGACTCTTTGCGCTCATCCGCGCCGCTTACCTGCGGAGCATGGCACCTGATCAGACCGATTATTGCCCGTTGCAGGATCTTCACATGGACGTTCGCCAGTACGCATTCCTCGCTCGCCAGCCTTCTGCCGTCGTGGCCAAACGCGAGGAGTTCCTCGGCATGCCCAAGCGCGGACTGGCGTTCCTGCTGGCCAACGTCATGTTCTGGCAACCGCTGTGGGCGCAGGCCGACGGCATCGTCGTGGCCAACCCGAATACCACGCTGGACCGTGCCGGCAACGGCGTGCCGATCGTCAACATCGCCACGCCCAACGCCAGTGGCCTGTCGCACAACCAGTTCCACGATTACAACGTCGGCGCACAAGGCGTCATCCTCAACAACGGCGCGACTCAAACTTCGAACACGCAACTGGGCGGCCACGTCATTGGCAACCCGAATCTGAAGAACAGCGGTTCGGCGCAGGCGATTCTGAACGAAGTCATCAGCGGCAACCCGAGTCAGTTGCGCGGTTACACCGAAGTGGCCGGGCAGTCGGCGCGGGTCATCGTCGCCAACCCCTATGGCATCACCTGCAATGGCTGCGGTTTCATCAACGCACCTCGGGTGACGCTGACTACCGGTAAACCAGTGCTGGAAAACGGTCGGCTGGATCGATTTCAGGTCGATCAGGGCAGCGTGGCTATCGAAGGCGCGGGCATCAACGCGACCAATATCGACCGTTTCGAAATCATCACCCGCAGCGCCAAGATCAATGCGCAGATTCAAGCGCAGAACCTGACCATCGTCGCCGGTCGCAACGACGTCAACGCCGACACCCTCAACGCCACTGCCCGCGCCGACGATGGCAGCGCCGAACCGCAACTGGCCATCGACTCCTCGGCCCTCGGCGGCATGTACGCCGGGGCGATCAAACTGGTCGGCACCGAGGCCGGCGTGGGGGTGAAACTCGACGGCAAACTGATCGCCAGCGGCGGCGATATTCAGCTCGATGCCAATGGTCAATTGAGCCTGGTCGACACTTCGGCCACCGGCGCGGTCAACGTCAAAGCCGCTAGCCTCGACGCGCAAGCTCCGGTTTACGCCGGCACGTCGCTCAACGTGCAAACCCAAGGCAACCTGACCAACCGCCAGACCTTGGCCGCCCGCGACAGCGTGGTGCTCAGCGCCGGTGGGCAACTGACCAATGCCGGCGCCATCGAAGCCGGCGTCAATGCTGACGGCAGCCGTAACAACAACGGTGATTTGAGCCTTCGCGCACAGAATCTGAACAACAGTGGCAAGAGCCTCAGCGCCAGCCGCAACCTGACCGTCAACGCCGCGCAAACCCTCAACAACCAGAATGGCCTGCTCAGTGGCCAGACCACGAGCATCACCGCCGGCACGCTGGACAACCGCAACGCCGGCAAAGTGCTGGGCAACAACAGCCTGACCCTCACTGCCAATCAGGTGCTGAACAATCAAGGCACGCTCACCAGCAATGGCAAACTCACCGGCAACATCGGTCAGTTGATCAACAGCAACGGTGAGCTTGGCAGCCAGAGCGACGTAGTGCTCACTGTAACCTCGCTGGACAACGTCGCCGGCCTGATCACCGCTGGCCGTTTGCTCGACATCACCGCCCTCGGCGCCATCAACAATCGCACCGGACGGATCGGCGCGAAACAGGCCGTAGCGATCAAAGCGCAACAACTGGACAACAGCCAGCAAGGCCAGCTGACCAGCGAAGGCACGCTGACCACGCGCATCAGCGACCAGTTGAACAACCAGAACAAGGGCCTGATCCAGGCCAACGGTGCGATGGACGTGCAGGCCACGCGCCTGGATAACCGCGCCGGCAAGATTTCCGGTCTCGACACCCTGACCGTCAGCAGCGCGACCACCGACAACCGTGCGGGTGTTTTGCGCGCCGACAAAGCGACGACGCTGCTGATCGATAATCTGGATAACCGCGACAAGGGCCGCGCCGAGAGCAAGGCAGCGCTGACCTTCGAAGGCAGCACGCTGAACAACAGCAACGGCGGCTTGCTGACCTCGACCGGACTGTTGAGCCTCAAAGCCCGGGATGTCACCAACGATGCCGGACGGATTTCCGGCAAGGGCGATATCGACGCCAGCATCGACAACCTGACTCAGCAAACCGGCGAACTGGTTGCCGAAGGCAATCTGAAACTCACCGGCAAAACCCTCAACAGCCGCCAGGACAGCCTGGTCGGGTCGCTCAAGACCCTGACCGTCAATGTCGACCAGATCGACAACCGCGCCAGTACGCTTTCCAGTCAACTCGACCTGCATATCAATGGCGCACGCCTGGACAACAGCGAGGGCGGCAAGGTGCTGTCCGACACCACGCTGGGCCTGAAAGTCGCGCAGATCATCAACGCCACCAATGGCCTGATTTTCAGCAAAGGCGCGGCGACGCTCAGCGGCATCGGCTTGAGCAATGTGGGCGGGCGGATCGTCAGCCAGAACACACTGGACCTGACGTTCGACAATACCCTCGACAACCAGCAAGGCCTGATCAGCAGTGAAGGGCAGATGACCCTGAATCTCGGCAGCCTCGACAATCGCCTGGGCAAGCTGTCGAGCCTGGAAGCGATGGCACTGACCAGCGTCGCCGGGGTGCAGAATCAGGGCGGGCTCATCGCCTCGCAAAAGGGCCTGACCTTCACCAGCGGCAGTCTCGATAACAGCGACAACGGTATCCTCAGTGCCAAGGCCGATTCGACCTTGACCACCGGTGAGTTCAAGAACCGTCAGGGCGGCAGCCTCGCCACGGACGGCACGCTGCTGCTGACCACCGCGCACCTGGATAACTCCGGCGGCATCATCGGCAGCCAGAAAACCCTGCAGGCTTCCGTCACCTCGCTTAAGCAGGACGGCGGCGAGCTGTTCAGCAACGGCGACCTGACCCTGGACCTCAACAATGGCCTGCTCGATAACCAGCGCGGCAACATTCATACGGCGGGCCAACTGCTGCTGAAAAACCTCAAGGATGTGAACAACAGCGCTGGGGAAATCTCCGCTGCCAAAGCCTGGAACCTCAACGCACAAAGCCTGAACAACGACGGTGGCAAGCTGCTCAGCAATGAAAAACTCACCCTGGTCATCGACCGTGCGCTGAGCAACGTGAAAGGCCTGATCGCCTCTGCTGGCCTCCAAGCGCGCAGCGCCAGCCTCGACAACAGCGGCGGTGAGATTCGTGGGCGTGGCGCGGTCGATTTCACCGTCACTGATCTGTTCGACAACCAGGCTGGCGTGGTCATCGCCGACGAGGGCCTGACGCTCACGGCGGCGCGTCTGGATAACCGTCGCGAGGGCCTGGTCGGTTCGACCCAAGCGCTGCAACTGGTCGTCGACCGTGTCGACAACCGCAGCGGTGAACTGTCGAGCAAGGCCGGCGTGAGCCTGATCGGTGCCTGGCTCGACAACAGCGACAGCGGCTACATGCTGGCGGGCGGCAATCTGGCGTTGACCGTCAACGAGGTGATCAACCGCAACAACGGCGTGCTGTCCGGCGCTACCGGCCTGACGCTGGTCGGCAAAAGTCTGGAAAACAGCGCTCGCCTGACCACGCAACAAGACCTCGCGATTACCCTCTCTGGCGAGCTGAACAACGCGCAGGGCAGTCTGTTCAGCGAAGGTGCGCTGGCGATCGATGCGCAAAGCTTCAATAACGATGGCGGTACGCTGTCCAGCGCCAAAGCGCTCAGCGTCGACACACGCGGTGCGGTCAGCAACCGGGGCGGCCAGTTGTTGACCGATGCAGCGTTGACGCTCACCAGCAGCGCGCTGGACAACCAGCAGAAAGGCGTGATCAGCAGCAAAAGCAATCTGCACATCACTACCGGCGAACTCAATAACAGTCAGGCGAACATTTACGCCGCCGATCAGCTTGAGTTGAGCGCCGGCAAAGTGACCAATACGGCTGGCAGCCTCGGCGCTGGCAATGCGTTGACTGCCGATATTCAGGGCCTCGATCAGCAGGGCGGTAAACTGTTCAGCAGCCACGCCAGCGTCAGCGTCGACCTGCACGGTGGTGCGCTGAACAACCAGGGTGGGGTGATCAATGCGCCAGGGCAGTTGCTGCTGAAGAATCTCGCTGAGGTGAACAACCGTGGTGGCGAGATTTCCAGCGAGCAGGCCTTTGAACTGATCGCCAAATCGCTGGACAACAGCGGCGGCCAAGTGCTGAGCAATCAGAAACTGAGCCTGACCCTCGACAAGGTCCTGACCTCGATCAAAGGCACGATCGCGGCAGCAGCATTGCAGGTTCGCGCGGCCAGTCTCGACAACAGCGATGGCGGCGTATTGCTCAGTGACAGCGATATCTCGGTGACCGTCTATGGTCTGCTCGACAATCACAACAAAGGCAGCATCCGCGCCGCGCAGCAGCTGACCCTCAACAGCACCGGCCTGAACAATGAGGAGGGCACGCTGGTGGGTGCCGCTGGCCTTGCCATCGACCTCGGCGTCACCGCGCAGGACCTCAACAACCAGGGCGGGGTGATCAGCAGCAAAGGCGCGCTGAGCATTGCGCATCTGCGTGACCTCAATAACCAGAACGGCGTGATCAACAGCAAAGGCGTGCTGAGCATCGCCACCCTGCGTGACCTGAATAACCAGAAAGGTGAGGTTTCCAGCGTCAACAGCTTCAGCCTTAGCGCCAACAGTCTGGACAATCGCGGCGGCAATCTGATCAGCAATCAGCAACTGACCTTCACCGCGGCCGAGCTGAAAAACAACGGCGGTCTCATCTCCGGCTGGACTGGCGTGACCCTGTCCGGCGGGAACGTCGATAACAGCCTCGCAGGCGCGATCTCCAGCCAGCTCGGCAATGTCAGCATCGACCTCAGCGGCGCACTGATCAACCACAGCCAGGGTGGCGTGGGCAGCAAGGGCGAGCTTTACATCAAGGCCGCCAGCCTCAACAACAGCGCCGGCACGCTGACCAGCGACGGCAAGCAGACCTTGACTGTGCTCGGCGGCGAACTCAACAACACCTCCGGTGGTTTGATCAAAAGCACCGACGCCCTCGATATCCGGGCGGCGAGCCTGAACAATGCCTCGGGTAACCTGAATGCGAAAAACGCCCTGACCTTCACCGGCGGTGCGTTGAATAACAGCGGCGGCAGTCTGATCGGCGACGACCGCGTCACACTCGACCTGCTCGGCGCGCTGACCAACGTCAACGGCGCGCTCGGCAGCACCGGGCCGCTGGTGCTGACGCGTTCGACCAGCATCGACAACCGTGGCGGCCAGATGATCAGCCAGAGCCTGCTGAGCCTGCTCACCAGCGGCGATCTGAACAACAGCCAGCGCGGCACCATCGCCGCCAGCAGCCAACTGAACCTCACCGCCGGCGGCCTGTTGCGCAACGACGGCGATGGCCTGATTTCCAGCAGCGCCGCCGACGCCATCCTCACCGCAGCCGCACTGAACAACGCCGGCGGCGCGGTGCAAAGCATGACCGCGCTGACCATCAACACGGGCAACGGCGCAATCGACAACCAGGGCGGCAAGATCATTGCGCAGAACGGCGACCTGAACCTCACTGCCGCCAGCCTCGACAGCCGAGGCGGCGTGCTGTCGAGCCTCAAAGGTCTGCTGCAAACCCGTCTGACCGGTGTCCTGCGCAACGGCCAGTCAGGCAAGATCGAAGGCAGCCGCCTCGACCTGCGTGCGCTGGGCGGCATCTACAGCGACGGCGGGCGCATTGCCGCCAACAGCGGCGACATCCTGCTCAACGCCGGCGGCAACGCCCTCGACAACAGCGGCGGCGGCATCTATGCCCGCGGCCAGGTGAACGTCATCGCCGGCTCGATGAACAACACGGCCGGCCAGGTCAGCGGCAGCCTCATCGACATTGGCCTCGGCGGTAATCTCGCCAACAACGGCGGCCTGATTGAAAGCGCCAGCACCCTGGCGATTCGCGCCGCCAACCTCAACAACCAGAGCGGCAAACTGCGCGCCCTCGGCAGCAGCGGCAAAACCGATTTCCAGATCGGCAGCCAGTTCGACAACCGCAACGGCCTGGTGGAAACCGCCAACACCGACTTCACCCTCGCCGCACCGAGCTTGCTCAACGCTGGCGGTTCGGTGACGCATGTCGGCCTCGGTGAATTCGGCATCTCCACCACCAACGTAATGAACGCCGGCGGCTCACTGGTGACCCGTGGCGGCCTGACCCTGAACGCGGACAGCTGGACCAACAGCAGCGTGATTCAGGCGGGGCGGTTGACGGTGAATGTCGGCAATTTCGTGCAGACGGCCAGTGGGCAATTGCTGGCTTCGAATCAGTTGGTGGGGCGTGGCGGGAACTGGACGAACGAGGGGTTGATTGCCAGTGATGGCGGGCTTGATATTCAGTTGAGTGGGACTTACGGCGGTAATGGGCGGGTGAGCAGTCTGGGGGATATGACCTTCAATGCTGCGCAACTGGGCCTGACCAGTCTCGCCAGCATCGGCAGTGGCGGCCTGGGTACGTTCAACATTGGCGGGTTGCTGAACAACGCTGGCGGAAGACTGACTTCCAATTACGGCATGACGATCAACGCGGGCAGCGTCAGCAACACCGGTACGCTGGGAGCCGCTCAGGATCTGACAGTCAAGACGGCAAGTCTGGTGAACGATCACGGCTTGTTGTTCAGCGGCGGCAACATGAACCTGCTGGTTAATGACTTCACCAACCAGACGGGCGATGTTTACAGCATCGGCAATCTGACAATTGCCGGCATGAGCGGTGGCCGTGCGAACAGCGTGAATAACCTCGCGGCTTCGATCAATGTCGACGGTGATTTTTCGTTGTCGGCCAATAGTTTCAATAACAAGACAGAAGGGGTGATTGGCGAGGAGAAATTTATTTCCGGGGACATCACCTTCAGCGGTACGACTTTCTACGTTAATGAAAATTTTGAATCGACATCGACAATTACCGGGCCGCAAGCGTCGCTTTCAGTAGCAGGTAATCTGACCGCCAATGTTGGAGCTTTCACCAATACCGCGTCGCTGATCTCGGCCGGCAAGAACATAAAGCTCGATGTCGATACGTTCGATAACTTTGGTCTGCAGTCGGGTAATTTCACGCGGATGCGTGTTTATCAACTCGGCGGTTTGCCCAGCAAGCGACCAAGTTGGATAACCGAGGATCTGCAAAAATATGCGGAGCGCAATTCAAAAACCAAATACAGCTACATTCACGGTTGGCACGAGCCCGACAAAGGAGGATCTTTTTGGGAATACCAACCGCTGAATAAACAGGCGCTCTCTGACGTAAACACAAAATTCGGTATCGGCGCCGAAGTGGCAGTGCCGTCACCCATCCTTGCCGGTACAAAGCAACGAGACGACCGCGTTTTCACCAACGGCGGCTCAAGCGTTTCCTCTATCGTCCAGGCCGGCCAGGCCGTAGAGATCAACGCTAAAACCACGATCAACAACGGCAATCTGAACCCGTACACAAACTTCGGCGGTACCGTCAAAGGCACCGCGGACACCGGGGTGAAAAACTCCGCCAAACCTACCGTGGTTTTTCTGAACCCGCAGTTGCCACCAGATCTGGCTCAACAACAAGTCAACCCGCTGGCACTGCCTGGCTTCACGCTGCCAACCGGCGACAACGGTCTGTTCCGACTCAGCGGTAAAGGCGGCAGCGATCCGACACTAGCATCTGGCCCGTCGAGGACAATCGGCTCCATCGACGTTGCGCCCTTAAGTCATGCGGGCGGCATGCCAGTGAGGAAGGCCACGGATATTCAGTTCGACGGTAGCGATCCTGTATCGATCAAGAACCGCGAACTGGCATTGGCGGCCCGGCCATCGCTCAATCTCAACGATCAGGCGACGCTGATCAATGTCAGCGCGGCCGCCGGGGATGGCCCGGTCGGCGTGTTGCTGCCCAATCGTGGCAACGTTTCGTTCGACGTGCCGCGGGTACAGGGCCTGCCCGACACCAGCGTGCGTTCCAATCCACACAAATACCTGATCGAGACCAACCCGGCGCTCACTGAGCTCAAGCAGTTCATGAGCTCGGACTACCTGCTCGATAAACTCGGCTATGACCCCGACAACAGCGCCAAGCGTCTGGGCGACGGCTTGTTCGAACAGCGCCTGGTGCAGCAAGCCGTTGTCGCCCGTACCGGCCAGCGTTTCATCGATGGGCAGACCTCCGACGAGGCTATGTTCAAGTACCTCATGAATAACGCCGTCGCCAGCAAGAATGAACTGAACCTGTCAGTCGGCGTAACTCTGACTGCTCAGCAAGTGGCAGCCCTGACCCACGACATCGTCTGGCTCGAAGAGCACGAAGTGAATGGCGAGAAAGTGCTGGTGCCGGTGCTGTATCTGGCCCAGGCCAATAACCGCCTGGCACCCAACGGTGCGCTGATCCAGGGCGGCGACGTAACACTGATTGCCGGTACGGACCTGACCAACGCCGGCACGCTTCGCGCCTCCAATAACCTGTCGGCCGAAGCCGGCAACAACCTCTCCAATACAGGATTGATCGAGGCGGGCGAGCGACTGACGCTCAAGGCCGGCAACAACATCGTCAACAGCGGTGGCGGCATTATTTCCGGGCGCGATGTCAGCCTGACCGCCACTCGCGGCGATGTGATCAACCAGCGCGACGTGTATGGCTACGATTCCAGTTACGGCGGCACGCTGCAGCATCGCGACGTACTGAACAACGCCGCGCGGATCGAAGCCGCCAATGATCTCAACATTGGCGCAGGTCGCGACATCAGCAACATCGGTGGTGTCCTGAGCAGCGGACAGGACATGGCGCTCGATGCCGGACGCGACGTCAACATCACCTCGGTCCAGGATCGCCGCACCGACTCGCGCGGCAGCAACTTCCTCAACCAGACCATCACCCAGCACGGCGCTGAAGTGACGTCCGGACGGGATCTGTCGATCAGTGCCGATCGCGACGTGGCAATTGTTGCCAGTCGACTGGATGCCAAGCGCGATCTCAGCGTCGATTCAGGCCATGACATTGTCATTACTTCGGCCGCCGACGAGAGTGACTACTTCTCGCGCAGCAAGAAGCGCGCGAACGAAACCCACAGCATCACGCAACAGTCGTCGGTATTGAACGCCGGACGCGATATCGCGCTGAACGCGGGCAATGATTTGGGCGTTATTGCCAGTCGTATAAAGGCGCAGGACGATGTCAGCCTCGATGCGGTACAGGACATCACGGTAGCATCGGCGAAAGACGAAACCTCTTCGTACTATTACAGAAAAAAGAAGGGTTCGTTCGGACGAAGCAAAACCACACAGTCGGAAAGCTATGAAAGCGAAAACGTCGCTTCGGTAATCGAGGCGGGTCGTGACCTGACGATGAACGTCTCGAAGCGTAAAGATGATGGCGTCAGCCTCGATGGCGGGCGCAACGTCACGATCATCGGCAGTCAATTGAGCGCCGGCAACGATTTGCTAATCGGTGCGACCAATGATGTCGCGGTACTTTCTGGCACCGAAGAGTCAGGCAGTTACAGCAAAAAAACCAAGACTGGCCTGTTTGGTATGTCTAAAAGTGGCAGCAGCCATCTGCAAACCTCGGTGACTCAGGTTGGCAGTGAGTTGAACGCCGGTCACGATGCGGTAGTGATAGCCGGGCGTGATGTTCGGCTGAATGCCAGTGAAGTCAACGCGGATAATAACGCAGAACTGAATGCCGGCCTTGTGGACAAGGCCGGCGATATCACTCTGTCGTCAGCTGATGACCAAGCGTATAGCCGGGCTGAGGAATATAAGAAGAAAGTCGGGCTTTCGCTGAAGGATGCTATCGGTTGGGCCGTCGGTACGCCGGGTTTCGGCGCCGATATGACATTCGCTACTTCGCACAAGGGTGTGCGGGAGGTCGTCAGTTCCGAGAGCATCGGAAGCCAGGTCAACGCAGGCAACGATGCAATTCTGAATGCTTCCCGAGACATCAATATCATCGGCAGTGGGATCAGCGCGGACCACAATGCGTCTCTCAATGCCGGTCGCGATGTCAATGTGGTCGCGTCGATCGACAATCACCGCAGCACTAGTTGGGATACAGATAAGACCGTCGGTATAAAACAGACCATAGACAGCAATGCTTTCACCACCTTCGCCGGCAGTGAAACCATTCAACATGGCGTTAACAGCACGGGCTACACCGCAGCGGGCAGCTCCATCGATGCGGGGATGAATCTTAAGGTAAACGCCGGTCGCGACATCAATCAGCAAGGCTCGGATTTGTCAGCCGCGAACAACATTAACCTCAAAGCTGATCGCGACATCAACATCGATGCCAAGGAGGAGGCAAGCGAAGTCACCATCCGTGACATCATCAAGCGTAACGGCCTCACCGTGACCACGGCCTACAACATCGGCAACACCATTGATGGCCTCAAAGGCACTGGCAAGGGCGAGGATGGGGTCAGCAAAGGATCCAGCGTACTGAAAGCGGTCGATACACTGGACCAGTTCTTCAGCGGACCAAAGTTCGACGGCCACATTGGCGCCTCCAGTGTCAGCTCCAGCAGCACGCAGAGCTCGGTGACACAACGTCCATCGACGCTTTCAGCGGGTGGCGACGTCTCGCTCGACGCCGGGAACAACGTCAACGTCAGCGGCAGCCAGTTCAATGCCGGGCGTGACATCAACGTCAAAGGCAAAGACATCACGTTCGATGTGGCGCACGGTTCCGAAAGCAGCGATGGGCATTCAACCCAGAGCAAGGGCGGAGTCAAAGGTGGCACCACCGGTGGCTTCAAACTTGGCGTGGGTGTCAGTAACGCCGGGACTGAAGACAAATCGAATCAAGGCACTTCGACGGCAACTCAGCTGAATGCTGGCGGCAGTATCAATCTGGATGCGAAAAACGACCTGACGCTGATTGGTACCCGTGCCACCGCGGAGCGGGATATTTCCCTCAAAGCCGCCAACGATCTGAATATCCTTTCCGCACAAAATGCCTATGAGAGTTCCCATGATCGGCGTAGCTGGGGCGCAGAAGGCGGAATCATCGCCGGCCAGGACGGTTTTGGTATCTACGGTTCGGGGAACGTGGGCATCGGCGATCTCAACCGCGAAGGTGTGAAGCAACAGGAAGCCTACCTGTATGCCGGCAATAAGCTGGGCTTCGAAAGCGGGCGTGACACAACGATCGCCGGCGCCACTCTTCGAGGTGACGAGGTCATCGGCGATGTCGGCCGCAATCTCACCGTGACGTCTGTGCCGAACACCGGCAAGGTCGAAGGTAAAGAGTTCGACGCCAGCCTCACGGTTGCAGTCAGCATCGGTGTAACAGCCAGCGGTTCACTGGGGTATGGGGAGACCAGCGGCAAAACCAACTGGGTCGAAAACCAGACGGTGATCAGTGGCAAGAGCAAAGTCGATATCCACACCGAGAAGCACACACAACTCGACGGCTCGGTCATTAGCGCTGACAACCGCAACCTGAAACTCGATACCGACACCCTCGGCCATCGCAACATCACCGGCAAGGATAACGAGCATGGTTATTACCTCAATGTCAGCGGCAGCTATAACCATAACGGCGGCGCCCAGGCTGACAAGCCGAATAAAGGCATGGAAGGAGAGAATAAAAATAGCTGGGCGGTAGAGGGTTACAAGTACGACAAGGATCGTCAGCAGACGCTGAACGCCACCGTGGGTGAAGGTCAGATCGTTGTGCGTAACGACAAGGCCACGGGGCAGGACTCGACATCCGGACTCAATCGCGACGTCAACAGGGCGTATGAGATCACTAAGGATGACGAACATCGAACGACGTTGTACGCCAGCAGTTCCTCAATCGACGCTGTTACCCATCCGGTAAAAACTGTCGAGGGCTGGAGCGATAACGTCGTTGATTTCAAAAAGAACATGCTTGATCAGGCTAAAGCCGGGGCGAGTTTCCTGCAGAACCTGAACCAGGCGATCAATGCTCAGCTTGTCGATATTGATGATGTTTCCCCGACACTTATCGATGAACTGGGTAAAGAGCGTGCACTGGCAGTCACCAAAAACTTCGTTAGACAGGGACTGGACCCCGCCCAGATAAAATCATTGCCTGAGGCAGTCCTGAAAGGGCTGTCCGAGTTTGCGAAACAAGCGGCTGATTACGAAAAGCTGGTGGAGAGTTGTACCGCAAATAATACCTGCCCGCAGATGACGGCTGACCCATCAAGCGGCCCGGATAAACCGGGAACAATGACGCTGCCGCCTATTCCGGTTCCTGCAAGCCTGGTTACTCATGGCCAGCTGGCATTGAATCAAGTACTGGACTTGATTGATCTGACCAAGGATATGCCGACAGAGAAAATTCAGGCCACCGTTATCGCTGTACAAGCGGTGATGGGCCCGATGAAGTTCCTGTTGAGCATGGCCGCCAATGGACTACTCAACGCTGCGTATGGCGACAAAATCGATGAGCTGAAAGATCTGGCCGCGATCAAGCTGGCGGCGAAATTGCTCGGTGAGTCAGAAGAAGAGCTGACGAAGCTTCACGAGACCGCCAAGCAGGAGCACAACGGCGGTAATGAGGAGTACAAATACGACGGCGATGGGTATGTAGTTGCTACGCGTTTCCTGATCGATGCGGTACTTGGGGAATTCAAGTCCCTCGGAATCAAGGCTGTCACCAGAACCGTCGCGGTTGTAAAAAAAGATCCGGCCGATGTACTGGGCGGTCCGCACAAGGAAACCAGCAAACCGGTGAATGATGGATTGGATTCACACCATTGCCCTGCTCAGAAATGCTACAAAGGTGCGCCAATCAGCAGTCGTGATGGTCCTGCCATCAAGATGGATCCAGAGGATCACAAAAAGACCGCGAGTTTTGGTCGTTCCGAAGAGGCCAAGGCTTATCGAGACAAGCAACAAGAGCTGCTCGAGGAGGGGCGCCTGATGGATGCTATTCAGATGGATATCAATGACATCAGAAGTCAGTTTGGCAACAAGTACGATGAAGGAATCAGACAAATGTTGGAGTACGCCTCCAAACTAGATCCGAACGATTTCAGGAGGTAATGACGGTGGATTTTTCATTCCAGGTATTTGGAACGGTAGGACCTCTGAATGGCACCTTGTCCAGAACGCAGGTGCGTAGCATTTTGGGTGGTGATTTTGAGGAGTTTAAGAAAACGGCTGCCTCGTTGAATACGACGGATGCGTTTGTAAGATACGACTTACATGTCTTTTATGACCCTCGAGATGTTGTGAAAGGTGCGGAGTTTTTCGAAAGAAGCGGCGTCACCTGGATGGGGCACAAACTTGTGGGACAAAAATTGTCTCGCATACTGAGCCTGTTCCGCAGTAACGGCATTCAACCTGTCATTGACGATGACGGGTTTGACGTTAGCGAATTTGGTATGAGCTTTTATGTACCGGACATCGAGGACGGTGAGGACGCATTGATCAAATCCCTGTACATCAACCTGCGTACCGATAGGTAATCCTCCATTTTCATGGCTCTGAGGAAACTCCACTTCCACCGCACTCCGGAGGTTTTACAGTGATTACCGAAGACATAAAGATCATCCAAGAGATTTTTCAGGTGGTCGAAGCCGGCATCGTCCATGGCTATGACGCGTTCCGTTATGGCGTGGAGTTGGGGGAGGGCTACATCGAGACGGAGCTGTGCGTTGAGAAAGATGGCGTCGAGGACTGGAACGCTGAAACTGATATTAACGGGGCGATTATCCTTCGTTTGGTCGACCAGCTTCAGGAAAACGCAGTCAAGCGTGGCGAGCCATGGAAGTCATTCGTCCTCTCCTATCGAGAAGGCGAACAAGTCAAAACGAAATTCGCATATTGATTCCGGACTTTCAGATCAAAAGATCGCAGCCTTCGGCAGCTCCTACAGGGGATACGTACCCACTCTGTAGGAGCACCGAAGGCTGCGATCTTTTGCTTTTCACTTCGGATAAAGCGGCGGCAACCCACTCTCACCCACCGGATCCTGCACGCGCTCGGCGGCTGGAATCGTTCGAATCGCCCGCCACAAATCCTCACCCTGCCAATGCTGCCCGGTCTCGCTGTACAGCGCGCCGTTCAGCCCATCCAACGCGTCCGACAACGGCACAAACCGCGCGGCCATGTCTGCCAGTGTCTCCGGCTGCTGCCGCGCCCAGGCGTCCAGTGCCTGGCGGGTGGCGTGGGGGTCGTTGGCTTGGCTGGCGCGTTTGATGTCGTCTAGCAGGGTGCGTGGGCTAGGGCCGGTCTGGGCGGCGCGGTGGATTGCCGGTTGCCAGCGGGCGCGCCACCAGAGGCCGAAGCCGAGCAGGGTGGTGCAGGCGAGGATCAGGGTGCTGAGTTTCCACCACCACAGGGTGTCGTTGTCGGGCGTACTCGGTTGCAGGGTGCCGGCCGGGGTGTCGATCTGCAGGCTGGGGTTGTTCGCCACTTGCAGGGTGCGCGCGGGCAGGCTGCTGTGTTCGAGGTGGTCTTCGAAGGTGTTCCACCAGACCACGTCGACGGTTGGCAGGTCGATCGCGCCGCTGCGGCTTGGCACCAGGGCTTCGCGTTCTTCGCGGCTGCCGATGATCCCGCGGTCGCTGCTCTGGTTGCTCAGCACCGGTTGGTCGGGGTAGCGGCGCAGGCCGTTGACGTCGGTGGCGGGCAGGGCTGGCAGTTGCGAGCTGGCGAGGCCTTCGACTTTCAGGGTCAGGCTGCGGGTCAGGGAATCGCCGACCTGAGTGTGATCCGGTTCCGGGCTCCAGCTTTCGCTGAGGCTGAGGTTGCGCGCCGGCAGCCATGGTGCATCGACCGGGTAGGTCAGCGGTTTCGGTTTGACCGTCAGCGGAATCGACGCCGAGCTGACGCGCATCAGTTTGCCGGGCTTCGGCCCCGAGGGGTCTGCTGATGGCGCGGTATCCACCAGCGTGGCGCTGAACGTCTGCGGGGCGATCGTCAGCAGGCCGCTGTGTTGCGGATAGATCGCGTAGCGCATCTCGATCACGCCGTGGCGCAGACCGTTGATGTCTTTTTCGTAGGTGCGCGTGTCGCCAAGTTGTTCGATGCGCGCATCGGCGATTTGCAGCGGGCTCAGGCTGCTGTCGTCGTACAGCGAAACCGAGTGGTAGATGCGCAAGGTCAGGATGGCCTGGGCCTGCACGTAGACGCTGGTCTGGTCGAGGCTGGCTTCGATGAACACCGGATCAAGGCTGTTGTTGTCTTCGCGGTTGTCGCTGGCGATCACCTGCACGGTGATCGGCTGGCTCTGTGCTTCGCCCAGTTGCAGCGGCGGAATCACTACGCTGCCATTTTCTTTTGGCAGCAGGGTGATGATCCAGCGTGTGGTCGCGCGGTTGTCGCCGTTGAGGGTGTTGAGCTGGTTGACCTGGCGCGTGCCGCGCACTTCGAACAGCGCTTCCAGCGCCGACAGATCGGGCTTGCCGAACTGGGTGACGTCGTCAGTTTCGAGGGTGAGCTCGACCGTCTCGCCGGAGTTCAGGCGACTGCGATCCACGCTGGCGGTCAGCTCGGCCGCCTGAGCGGTGGCCGTGCAGATCAGCAGGGGCAGCAAGAGAGCGGTGAAGCGGGTCATCGATTGTTTTCCTGATCCTGATGTTGTTGCTGTTCGTACCAGAATTTGCGCCTGAGCAGTTCGCCCGGGTCGTCCGGGATCTTGCCCAGCCATTGCTCGAGCGCCTGACGCTGCTCGCCTTCGAGGTTGTTCTCACTCGGGCGTAGGGTCGGCACCGTGTCGGTTTCCTCTTCCTCGTTGCTGCCGGGGATTTCATTGGGGCCGGGCAGCGGCGGGGCGGTCGGCGGCGGTTCGCTGGCCGACTCGGCCGGTTGCGCCTCGCTCTGGGTTTCGCTGCTCACCGCCGGAGGGGGCGCGGTGGTGGGCGAAGGCTCATCGCCGGGCAGACTTTGTTCGTTCGGCTGGTTGTCCGGCTCGGGCGGCGGCGGAGCGTTTTTCTGCTTCAGCAGGTTTTCCACCAGCGCCTTGTTGGTCTGCGCCGGACGCAGATCCGGTTGCAGTTCCAGCGCCTGTTCGTAGGCGTCGATTGCTGCTTCCAGCTCGCCACTCTTTGCCAAAGCGTTGCCACGATTGTAGTGGGCGCGGGCATCGCTGCCCTCGGCAAAGCGCTGAGCGGCGCCACTGTAGTCGCCGGCCTCGTACAACGCCACCCCTTGCCATTGATGATCATCGAAATGCTGCGCGGCTTCGGCCGGGCGTTTCTGCTTGAGCAGGTGCAAACCTTGCTGGTCGGGGCGCAGCCACAAGTCTTCGAAGTCGAAAGCGTAGCTCGGTTGCGGCAGGCACCACAGCAGCGGCAGGCAGAACAGCCAGCCACGGCGCCCGGCACACGCAGCCAGCAACAGCAGCGGCAACAGCAGCCAGTAACCCTGATCGGCCCACGTGTCGAGGCGCACGGTCTGGCCGTCGTCGCGCAGGCTGCGCGGGCCGTTGAGCAGGCCAAGTGCGCCAAGATCGGCCTCGTCGAGACGCGCAGGGTGATACTCACCGCCCACGCTGTTGAGGAAAGTCGCCAGGCCGGGACTGTCGAGTTGCGGCACGCGGATCGCGCCTTGCTCGTCCTTGAGGAAACTGCCGTCTTCCTGGGCAATCGGCGCACCTTCAGCGGTGCCGATGCCGAGCATCAGCAGTTGCGTGGACTCGCCATTGAGCGCACGGCGAATGCCGCGCCGTTCCTCTTCATTGAGCGACGAACCAATCAGCAGAATCCGTCCCTGTCCCAGCGCACCTTGCTTGAGCAAGGCCAATGCTTTGCCCACGGCCAGATCGGCGCGGTGGCCGGCTTCCGGCATCAGCGACGGCTTCAGCGCGTCGAGCAGGTTGCGACTGGTGGCCAGATCATCCGACAGCGGCACCAGCGTGTGCGCGCTGCCGGCATAAACGACGATGGCGGTCTGCGCATCGCTGCGCGCCTGCAACAGGTCGAACAGCTTGCGCCGCGCTTGTTCGAGGCGTGTTGGCGGTGAGTCGGTGGCGAGCATTTCCGGGGTCAGTTCGAGCACGACTACCAGCGGGTCGGCGGGTTTCTGGCTGGTCTGTTCGACGCGCTCCCAGCTCGGCCCGAGCAAGGCCAGAATGGTCAGCAACCACGCCACGCCTAGGGCGATCCACGGCAGTTTGCTCTGGCGACCGCTGCCGCCACTGAGCAGCGCAGCGTGAAATGCCGGCGGCAGAATCATCTGCCAGCGCCCGGCGCGTTTCTGTCTGTGCCAGAGTTGCCAGAGCAGCCAGCCGAGCAGCGGCAACAGCAGCAGCCACCAAGGGCGGAACCAGTGCGGCCAGAGCGCGATCATCGGCGCCTCCGCAGGCGCAAACGCTGCAAGCGCTCACGCCAGTCCGGCAGCGGACTTTGTAAATACAGTTGTTTGGTAAACAGGCGTTGCAGCGGATTGTCCGGCCACAGTTCGCGGACGACCAGCAACAGGCTCAACCACAGCGCCAACGCCAGCGGCCAGTGATACAAGGCTTGCGCCGGGCGTGCCTGAGTCGGTTGCTGAGTCACCGGTTCGAGCTGATCGAGGGTGTCCTTGATCGCTTGCAGCTCTTTGCCGTCATGGGCGCGGAAGTACTGGCCGCCGGTGATTTCGGCGATGGCCTTGAGTGCCGGCTCATCCAGATCGAGGCTCGGATTGACCCCGAGCAGGCCGGTCGAGCCGCTGTCCTCGGGATTGGCGCCGATGCCGATCGGATAGATTCTGACGCCTTCGCTGGCGGCCAGTTTTGCGGCGGTCAGCGGATTGATTTCGCCGCCGTTGTTGGCGCCGTCGGTGACCAGAATCAGCACGCGACTTTGCGCCGGGCGCAGACGCAGGCGTTTCAGGGCCAGACCGATGGCATCGCCGATCGCGGTGTTTTTGCCAGCGATACCGATCCGCGCTTCGTCGAGCCAGATGCGAACGGTGCGCCGGTCAAAGGTCAGTGGTGCTTGCAGGTAGGCCTGACTGCCAAACAGGATCAAACCGACGCGGTCGCCGTCGCGGCTTTCAAGGAAATCGCCGAGCAAGTGCTGCACCAGCGACAGGCGACTGACTTCTTCGTCCTGCCACTGCATGTCGGGAAAATCCATCGAACCGGACACGTCCACCGCCACCAGCAGATCACGGCCACTGGCAGCAATCGGCAGCGGTTCGCCGAGCCATTGCGGGCGCGCGGCGGCGATCAGCAAGATCAGCCACAGCAAGATAAACGGCGCCTGCTGCCGCCACGCCGGCAAGTTGGCGCGGGCGCGGCGGCGGGCGAGGCCTTCGAGGTCGGCGAGGAAACTGACTTTCAATGCCGGCTCGCCGCTGTCGGCCACCGGCAGGATCAGACGCATCAGCCACGGCAGCGGCAGCAGCACAAAGATCCAAGGCCAGGCGAACTCAAACATGTTTGCGAATCCACGTGTCGACCGCTTGGGTCAGGCCGACGATGGCTTTGTCGTCGAGTTTGCATTCCGGTTTGTACGCGCCTTCAACCAGCACCATCCAGCGCGTCAGGCCGGCAGCCGGGCAGCGGTTATCGAGGAAGGCCAGCCATTTGCGCCCGTTGAGGGTGTGGCTCTGGCTGTACGGATAGTGGTTGCGGCACAGGCGTTTGAGCAGGCCGTTGAGTTGTTGCAGCCAAGCGCCGGCTGGTGCACCGTCGTAGGGTTTGGGCATTTGCGCCAGTTCGGCGAGCGCGGCGATGCGTACCGGGTCCAGCGGTTGCTCGGCGCGCACCAGCGGGCGTTTCTTCATCGGAATGAAACGCCGTAGCTTCCACACGGCGAAACCCAGCAGCGGCAACAGCAGAAGCAGCAGCCACCAGCCCGGCGCCGGCGGCCAGAACGCGATCGGCGGCGGTGAGATCAGCGGTTGCAGTTGTTCGAGGCCGTTCATCGACCTTTCCCCGGACGCTGCGGGTTCAGGAACTCGCGCATCTGCTCGACCATTTCGCTCTGCGTGCTCAAGGGCATCAGCAACACCCGCAGCTTCTGCGCGAGCAATTCCCAGCGAGCGATGCGCGCTTCGGCCTGGGCGCGGTAGGTCTGGCGCAGGTCGAAGTTCAGCGTGTCGATTTCCAGCTGCGCGCCACGCTCGGCAAAGCGCAGCAGGCCGGCAGCGGGCAGGGCGTGATCGAGTGGGTCGGACAGCGGCAACATCAGCAGATCGCAATGCCGCGCCAGCAGACTCAATTGCTGCTCGGCGCTGTCGGACAACGCGCGTTCGTCGCAAATGACGATGGCCAGACTGCCCGGCCGCAGCACTTCCCGTGCGCGGCGCAGGGCCACGCCGAAGGCATCGCGATCCGGCTCGCGCTCGCTGTGCAGCGATTGATTGACCTTGACCAGCCGGTTGAGCAATTGCAGCAGGCTCTGCTTGCTGCGGCGAGGCTTGATTTCGTAGTGCTCGTTGTCGCCGAACACCAATCCGCCGACGCGGTCGTTGTGCCCCAGCGCGGCCCAGCCGATCAACGCCGCGACCTGCGCCGCCAGCACCGACTTGAACATCAGCCCCGAGCCGAAAAACAACCGCGTGCTTTGCTCGACCATGATGAAAATCGGTCGCTCGCGCTCTTCGTGGAACAGCTTGGTATGCGGCTCCTGCGTGCGCGCGGTGACGCGCCAGTCGATGGTGCGCACGTCGTCACCGGCCTGATAGACCCGCACCTGATCGAAGTCGACGCCACGGCCACGGAATTTCGAATGATGCAGGCCGATCAGCGGGCTGCGCTGACTCGGCGTAGAAAACAGTTGCACCTCGCGCACGCGGTGACGCATCTCGATCAGCTCGGCTAGGCTGATGCGGATACCGGGTTCGGAGGGCAGGGCGGCGTTCATGGGGGTCAAGCGACGGCGACGACGTCGAGAATCCGCTGCACCACGCGGTCCTGATCGATGCCAGCGGCTTCGGCTTCGAACGACAGAATGATGCGATGGCGCAACACGTCGAACAGCACGGCCTGAATGTCTTCCGGGCTGACGAAGTCGCGACCGGCCAGCCAGGCGTGGGCGCGGGCGCAGCGGTCGAGGGCAATCGAACCGCGCGGACTGGCGCCATAGGCGATCCACTCGGCCATTTCCGGGTCGAACTTGGCCGGGTTGCGCGTGGCCATGACCAGTTGCACCAGATATTCCTCCACGGCGTCGGCCATGTACAAACCGAGGATTTCCTTGCGCGCGGCGAAAATCGCCTGCTGGCTGACCCGGCGCTCGGGCTTGGTCTCGCCGTTCAACGCCTCGCCACGCGCCTGTTGCAGGATGCGCCGTTCGACGGCGGCGTCAGGGAAGCCGATCTTGACGTGCATGAGGAAACGGTCGAGCTGAGCTTCCGGCAGCGGATAGGTGCCTTCCTGTTCGATCGGGTTCTGCGTGGCCATCACCAGAAACAGCGGCGACAGCTCATAGGTGCTGCGCCCGACACTGACCTGGCGCTCGGCCATCGCTTCGAGCAAGGCCGATTGCACCTTGGCCGGCGCACGGTTGATTTCGTCCGCCAGCACAAGGTTGTGAAAGATCGGCCCTTGCTGGAAGACGAAGCTGCCGGTTTCCGGACGGTAGATTTCGGTGCCGGTGATGTCGGCCGGCAGCAGGTCGGGGGTGAACTGAATACGATGGAACTGGGCTTCGATGCCCTCGGCGAGTTCTTTGATCGCTTTGGTCTTGGCCAGACCGGGAGCGCCTTCAACCAGCATGTGGCCGTCGGCGAGCAGGGCGATGAGCAAACGCTCGATGAGTTTTTCCTGGCCGAGAATCTGCGTTGAAAGAAAGGTTCGCAGCGCCAGCAGCGCTTCACGATGTTCCATCGGTGACTGTTCCTGGAAAGGGGGTGGCCGGGGCGTTCGGATAACGCCGGGGCTGGGGGCGTTACTTTAATCCATCGTGGGGGGCGGCGACTAACGGCATTTGCGCGATTTGTCAGTATCGGCCCTCGTTTGCACTGCGTGGGGCCGTTTCTGGACGTTTTTGCGATTCAGGTCTGCGTGTGCAAGCTGTGCAATATGACCTTGATGGCGGGGCGCTCAAGCAGTTCGAACCATTTGCCTTCATCAACGATGGCGCCTTGCTGCATGACGAGCACGCGGTCAAAACGATGGAGATGTTCAACATCATGGGTGACACATATAAGGCCCTGTCCAGCGAATGTCTTGAATAGCAAATCCCACACTGGTGTAGCGAGTTTCGGTTCAATCGAAGCACTCGGCTCATCAAACAGATTGAATTTGCCCGGTCGATTCAGAAGTCGCAGCAACGAAAGCCGCTTCGCTTCACCTCCGGAGATATTGGTGGCGTTTTCAGCGATGTGACCTCGGCCAATGATTTCATCAAGCTGGAGGCATTGAATTGCCTCGTTCAATGCTTTCGACTGCTCAACACCGAAAAGTACGGACTGTTCAAAACTTCCTTCCAGGAACTGCGGAGACTGGGGGCTGTAACGCACCGTTTCCAGATGAACGCGAGCATTTAAGCGATCTATGCACAGCTCGTCGATGAACAGCCGGGGCCGCACCGAAAAATCCAGTCCTGCCAGCGCTTCGAGTAACGTCGATTTGCCAGCGCCGCTGGGCCCGATGATCGCAACGGATTGGCCCTGTCGGAAGCTGATCTGGCTGGCAATTGATAGCTGCGCAACACCGTTATGGGTGATCTCGCAGGGCTCGAGCCGTAATGTTGATAGGTTATGCAACGCATCAGAGTCATTGCAGCGATCGTTATCGAAGTCAGCAGTTGCAAGTAATTCTTTGAGTCGCCGTTGATCAGCCGAAAATTGATCCAGCACCCGATAGCCTTCGGTCAGCGCCGATACATTCAACAGGAACGTACCAGCAATAGAGGAAATGGCCACCAACTGACCGACGCTGATACTTGCTTGTCCGGACGTCTGATCCATGACTCCCCAAGCCAACAAACCGCCGGTGGACAGGCTGATAAACAAAATCTTCGCCGCGCTCAACAGTCCGCCCGAGCCTGCTACGGTCACCGCAGCATTGGCGTAGCGCTCAAACGCTCGGTTCAAGGGTTGCAGGGCCGTGCGTTCGGCGCGTTCCAGTTTTATCGATTTACCAGCCCTCAAAGTATTGACCAAGGTTGCACTCAGCTCATCCTCCTGGTCATTAACAGCATCGATGTGTTTTCTGCGCCATCGAATGATCCGGTGAGTTGCATAGAGATAACAGCCACCGAGGCCAGCTAGCGCGCAGAAAACCCAGGCTCCGCCCATATACCAGAATGCGCCGGCCACAATAAGAAATTCCAGGCACAGGGGAAAACCCGTAGTGACGAAGAACATCAGCAACTGTTCGTGGGCAGTGATTCCGCGCTCGACCGACTTGATGAAGTGTCCTACTCGCCACGTGCCAAACTGGGAAAAATCCTTGCCCATCAACCGCGCCATCCAATTGATGGAAGCATCCATGACAATTCGCTGGACGAGCTTTGAGAGCAGCAGCGTTTGCAGGGGGGTGGTCATCGACTGAATGCAACCGGCCAGCGTAAAAGCTGCGGTGAAAAAAAGCAGCGTACGCAGCGTTGTGTGATCGGCATCGTTTAGTGAATCGACGATCTTGCCCAATAACAAAGGAGGGGCCAGGGCCAGGATTTTCAGGGTGATGGTCGCGCCTATTGTCATCACCAGCAGGAGTCGATGTTTCTCGCAGGCTGTTCTTATAAATGTCTGCATGAGTATGGGCCTGTGGTCGTTTTGGATCACGCCGTTGGCGTGCTCCTGGTGCCGAGCAAAATGTGCTGAGGAGCTACGGGTTGGCCATTTCTGATTATGTTGAATCGGTCGAGACCCGGGATATAAGTCTGGGTAACTACGTTGGTCCCCGGGTACTCCATGACTGTTCTGAAAAATAGGACTTTGTTCATACCGCTCAGGTTTTTTCGGAGCAAGGCAAGTTGTTCAGGAACAGAGAGTGCAAGCAGGCTTTTTGGCGGCGCCAGGGTATTGAGTTTCAAGTTTTTAACGGGTGCAAAGTCTATCAGCTGTTTCAGTTTCTCGGATTGACAAAGCACATCAAGTACCTTTCGGTCCGCGATTTCATCGTTGGCGTCGTATAAGGCGTTTGATTGGAATTGCTCCGTTACCGCTCTTTGGATGGCGATAAATATGTCCAAAGAACAGCCGGAGCCGATTGCGGATATATGTCGGTCGCCGGGGCCGGTTCGTGGGAATGCAACCGCCAGATAAACTTCTGACTCGTCTTTGATAATGATGATCTGCAAAGCTTCGGCAGCCCGTAGCGCGTATGAGTTGTTGAACAGGGCTTGCGCAAGCAGGGGCGCCGACGGTGAGTAGAGATCTATCGCAGGTATCAGTCTGCAGACGGCCATGAAAAACCGGGACAACAGGTGTCGCTCAATCAGTTCCAGGGTACCGTGCAGCAGTGCTTCTGATTTCGTGCAGCCGAAAGCAGTTCCTGAGTTAGAGGCGTAGCGATTTAAAAAGCGCGTCGGTTGACTCGTTGTTTTACGTTCATCTTTGACCGGATACAGCAGGGCGCATGGCACAAAAAGCCCGGCGCAGCCGTCGAGTGCTGCAAGCTGCAGACACTGTAGAGGCTCGATGTTTTTTCGCAGACTTGTGAAAATGCCGTCCGACTCGACCCCGTTCTGCGAAGCGATGTCACTGCAACCAAGCGTTGTGCAAAATGGCGGCTCGGCGTGAAACATCGCGTAGTGCTCAAGGCTTTCAGCAAGTGCACCTACAAGCGCGTCGGGACCTTTGCCTGCGCCTGATTCAATCAGCGTGTCGTATTCGTTATAGAGTTCGGCAGTAGCGACCAGATTACCGTCATCGACATAGCGCACTCGCGCTTTCAAACCCAGTGTCTGGATAATATTGTTTATTCGGACAAACGCTTCGCTGGATGAAATCTCACGCTCTGACATGGTGAGCCTCGTAGGCTTGAATGCCGAAAGATCGACTTTCGGCATTTTCAGGATTGGCTGATCGGGAGGCCGAGTCAGCGGGTCAGTGAGGCGAAGAAGTCCAGTTCCGTCGCCAGGAAACCTTCAAAGTGGCCCGAGCCATAAGGCAAATCCTCGAAGGTGTTTATTTCAGAACGTTTTCTACCCATTACATATGACTCCATTGAATATCACGTTGTCGGCACTTTTTTGTGCGCCGAGCTTGCATGTTTTTTTGCAAGCGCAACGAGTAATAACAAGGGAGGGGTGGGCCCGCAATCAGACGGCTTCCGATGATTGCGTAGGGCACTTCTTGAGGAGTAGTAGGATCGAGCTTCGTGCTGTTAAACACAGCGGCGTTCTATGCGGAAAATTAGCGCGAATTATGGTTTTCAGGTGTTTAGAGCTTGTAGAGGTATCGATCAGCGTGGAATTAATGACGATGGCATAAGGGGCGATCAAATGCCGTCGTCATTTATCTTGTCATGCGAGCCGACCTGGTTATTCCAGATTAATTACAAAAGTTCCTGTCCCATCGAGAATATTCTTCAAGGTCTCAACAACCTCTTCCATATCCACCATATCCGGGTTGAAAGCGATCTCCAGCACATCATCCCCATTCAACGCATCGGCATCCGCCGCAGCAATCTCGATCTTCAGCAGTTCCGACGTCAGCGTGACCTTCACGCCGTCAAGCGTCGAAGGCTCGCCATCCAGGGTGATCTCCAGCTCATCCTCATCCGGATAACGACTCATCAGGAACATCTCGCCCTTGTCGCTGTGGCAGCAGAGCATGGCCATGTTGTCTTCTTCGTCGTCGCACGGGTTGACGATCAGTAGGGCGGTGGTCATTTGCATTGGGGGAAATCCTGGGCAGTGGCGGCGGTGAATCTGTTCGAAGGCGCGATTTTGCCAGTCTCAACCGGTTTGCGCTGCCTGCATCGGTAAAAAGTGGCAAAGCAGGACATTTCCGTCGCCCGGTTCCGAGTAGCGAGAAGGGAAAATCCGACGCCAGCGTAAGGCAATTACCGGATGCGCAAAATCCACCCGAAATTGCGATTTTTCCCTTGTGATCGCAGCCTTTTTACCGTTAGTTTCGCCGCTCTTGCGCAATGGAGTGCGTTACGACAACCCCAAAAAAGGGAACTTTGCCATGACTCAATATTTCGAACGCGCCGAAGAAATTCGCCACCTGTCTGACGAACAGATCGAGGAGATCTACAAGCGCTATCTGGAAGGTGAGAAAACCGCGCAGCTGATGGCGCAATTCCAGATTCCTTCCACGGTGCGCAGTCTGCTCAAGGTTCTGCCACCGTTCGTCAGCACTGACCTCACCTGTCCTTACTGTGAACTGCCGATGTGGATGCGCCGCTACGCCAGGGGTACTCCGCTTTCGCTGCGCAGTACATTCAAATGCGTACGCTGTGAGCACCAGCACAGTGTCCCCGGCGCCAATGGCCGCCACGCAGCGTGCAACTGCACAGAATGTTTCAAGGTTCGCCAGCAGCAACTGGCCGCCCGGGCAGCGCGGGACCGTCTGGAGTTGCAGGCCAGATATGGCGCGCAACTCCCTGCAGTGCCTTACGCCAATCTGGGCTTTGTGCAGAAGTTGACGTTGCTTGCCTTGCTCGATGATGGCTACGGCGCAAACGTTGAATGGATTGCGCCGTTGAACGCGCCATCCCGAGAGGAGCTGCTCGCCCTGACCTTCGAGGCGCGGGAAGAGTTGCTCAAAGACCTGCACGAAGCCGGGGTGCTGGCGGTTTCCACCGAATCCGATATCAACGCCTTCGATCGCAGCGAGGGTTGCAGTATTCGCGAGTACAGCGCCGTGCGCTGGCTGCCCAACGTCACGCTGGATGGCGCGGCGCGCAGTAACCGAGAGAATCTGTATCTGGCGCTGTATCAGGAATTGTCGGGCAGCGTAAAGGCTGCCTGGAAGAGCGAAATCTATTCGCTGGTCTTCAGTCTCGCCCGCGAAGAGTCGCTTCAATACATTCGTGTGCTGGCCAGTGAGGTGGATTTCGCCTTCACGGCCGAAGCCCGTGCCGATGAGGTGGTCGGGCAGTTGTTGCAGGACTTCTCGGTGAGTCAGTTGTATTACTTCGCCCGCTTGGCGGTACGAAACGCCGCGCACTTTTATGCCACCGGCAATTCCAAAGGGCGCAGTCACGCCTCCAACACCATTCCGCGCAACATGCTGGGCACGGCGCAGGACGCGCTCGTCCGTAACTGGCGCAAGAACGGCCATCGTGATGCGCGGGTGCCGCAGACAGCCTTGCAGCGACTGCTTTACGACGTAGTGCTGAAGGACAGCGGCGCCGGATTCTCAAAGTCGCCGGGCATGTACTGGCGCGACGAACTGGTTCCGCAATTCTTCAGCGCCGTAGCGTTCGACAGCGACTTGCTGGGCAATCTGCGCCTGTTCTGCCGCGAATGCGATTCGAGCAACATTGACGCCAGCATGGACAAGCAGATCCTGCAGACGATGTGCTACGACTGCGCCACGGTGAGCAAATTCAGAGCCTTTGAGGAACTGCCGGACTGATCCGCGTCAACCGCCAGCGCTGAACCGGATGCCACGCTCAGGGTCGATAACAGGGCCTTGGGCGTTTTCGTTTCCGGATATGTAACGTTCCCAAGGATTGTCCTGGCACGAAAGTCCCGTGAAACCGGGGTATCGAGCCTGCATTTCAGCTCACGCCTGCTAGTGTTGATGCAGGCCAAACCCTGCATTTACGTGCCAATGACCGAATATGTCGCAGCACCGCAAGCAGACACATTGTCGCACCCATTAAGCTGCGCAACGGATGAGCACCCGTAAAGGCATTGTCGGCAGTGCTGGCAGTCGCTTTTGCAGATGCTCATTCATGGAAGGTGAATGTGACCTGAGTGTCCCGTCCAGCTTCACCCACCTGTCTCCCTGTTTCCTCTGCCCGAGAATCAGGAACAGGGCGACACCAGCCCCGAAAGGGGTGTTGCACGCGACGCTTTCCATCAATAACAAGCTTAAGCGGAGTACCACAGATGGCGTTCTTCACCGCAGCCAGCAAAGCCGACTTCCAGCACCAACTGCAAGCGGCACTGGCGCAGCACATCAGTGAACAGGCACTGCCACAAGTGGCGCTGTTCGCTGAACAATTCTTCGGCATCATTTCCCTGGACGAGCTGACTCAACGTCGTCTCTCCGACCTCGCTGGCTGTACTCTCTCTGCGTGGCGCCTGCTTGAGCGCTTCGATCACGCGCAACCGCAAGTGCGTGTCTACAACCCCGATTACGAACGCCACGGCTGGCAGTCGACCCACACCGCGGTCGAAGTGCTGCACCACGACCTGCCATTTCTGGTCGACTCGGTGCGTACCGAGCTGAACCGTCGCGGCTACAGCATTCATACCCTGCAGACCACCGTGCTCAGCGTGCGTCGTGGCAGCAAGGGCGAATTGCTGGAAATCCTGCCAAAAGGCAGCACCGGCGAAGGCGTGCTGCACGAATCGCTGATGTACCTGGAAATCGACCGTTGCGCCAACGCGGCCGAGCTGAACGTGCTGAGCAAAGAGCTTGAGCAGGTGCTAGGTGAAGTGCGCGTCGCCGTTGCTGACTTCGAGCCGATGAAAGCCAAGGTGCAGGACATCCTCACCCAGCTCGACAACAGCGCCTATCCGGTCGATGCCGACGAAAAGAACGAAATCAAGAGCTTCCTGGAATGGCTGGTGGGCAACCACTTCACCTTCCTCGGCTACGAAGAGTTCGTGGTTACCGATCAAGCCGATGGCGGCCACATCGAGTACGACCGGAACTCCTTCCTCGGCCTGACGAAACTGCTGCGCACCGGCCTGACCTACGAAGACCTGCGCATCGAAGACTACGCCGTGTCCTATCTGCGCGAACCGACCCTGCTGTCGTTCGCCAAGGCTGCGCACCCGAGCCGTGTGCACCGTCCGGCTTACCCGGACTACGTGTCGATCCGTGAAATCGACGCCGACGGCAAAGTCATCAAGGAACACCGCTTCATGGGCCTGTACACCTCGTCGGTGTACGGCGAGAGCGTGCGGGTCATCCCGTTCATCCGCCGCAAGGTCGAAGAAATCGAGCGCCGCTCCGGCTTCCAGTCCAAGGCTCACTTGGGCAAGGAACTGGCACAGGTCCTCGAAGTGCTGCCGCGTGACGACCTGTTCCAGACCCCGGTCGACGAACTGTTCACCACTGTGATGTCGATCGTGCAGATCCAGGAACGCAACAAGATCCGCGTGTTCCTGCGCAAAGACCCGTACGGTCGCTTCTGCTACTGCCTGGCCTACGTGCCGCGCGATATCTATTCCACTGAAGTGCGCCAGAAGATCCAGCAAGTGCTGATGGAGCGCCTGAAGGCTTCCGATTGCGAATTCTGGACTTTCTTCTCGGAATCCGTGCTGGCCCGCGTGCAGCTGATTCTGCGCGTCGATCCGAAGAACCGCCTCGACATCGACCCGCTGCTGCTGGAAAAAGAAGTCGTACAAGCGTGCCGCAGCTGGCAGGACGACTACGCCGCACTGACCGTCGAGAGCTTCGGCGAAGCCCACGGCACCAACGTGCTGGCCGACTTCCCGAAAGGCTTCCCGGCCGGCTACCGCGAGCGTTTTGCTGCGCATTCGGCCGTGGTCGACATGCAGCACCTGCTGAGCCTCAACGAAAAAAATCCGCTGGTGATGAGCTTCTATCAGCCGCTCGGTCAGGTCTCCGGCCAGCGCGAGCTGCATTGCAAGCTGTATCACGCCGACACGCCGCTGGCGCTGTCCGACGTCCTGCCGATTCTGGAAAACCTCGGTCTGCGCGTGCTGGGTGAATTCCCGTACCGCCTGCGTCACACCAATGGCCGCGAATTCTGGATTCACGATTTCGCCTTCACCGCCGCTGAAGGTCTGGACCTCGACATCCAGCAACTCAACGACACCCTGCAGGACGCGTTCGTGCACATCGTGCGCGGCGATGCCGAGAACGATGCGTTCAACCGTCTGGTGCTGACCGCTGGTCTGCCATGGCGCGACGTCGCGCTGCTGCGTGCCTACGCCCGTTACCTGAAGCAGATTCGTCTGGGCTTCGACCTGGGTTACATCGCCAGCACCCTGAACAACCACACCGACATCGCTCGCGAACTGACCCGGTTGTTCAAGACCCGTTTCTACCTGGCGCGCAAGCTCGGCAGCGACGATCTGGAAGACAAGCAACTGCGTCTGGAACAAGCGATTCTGACTGCACTGGACGATGTTCAGGTGCTCAACGAAGACCGCATCCTGCGTCGTTACCTCGACCTGATCAAAGCCACCCTGCGCACCAACTTCTATCAGACGGATGCCAACGGCCAGAACAAGTCGTACTTCAGCTTCAAGTTCAACCCGCATGCGATCCCTGAGCTGCCAAAGCCAGTGCCGAAGTTTGAAATCTTCGTTTACTCGCCACGCGTCGAAGGCGTGCACCTGCGCTTCGGCAACGTTGCTCGTGGTGGCCTGCGCTGGTCCGACCGTGAAGAAGACTTCCGTACCGAAGTGCTCGGCCTGGTAAAAGCCCAGCAAGTGAAAAACTCGGTCATCGTGCCGGTGGGTGCGAAGGGCGGCTTCCTGCCGCGTCGTCTGCCACTGGGCGGCAGCCGGGACGAGATCGCGGCGGAGGGCATCGCCTGCTACCGCATCTTCATTTCCGGTCTGTTGGACATCACCGACAACCTGAAGGACGGCGCCCTGGTGCCGCCGGTCAATGTCGTGCGTCATGACGACGATGACCCGTACCTGGTGGTCGCGGCGGACAAGGGCACTGCAACCTTCTCCGACATCGCCAACGGCATCGCCATCGACTACGGCTTCTGGCTGGGTGACGCGTTCGCCTCCGGTGGTTCGGCCGGTTACGACCACAAGAAAATGGGCATCACCGCCAAGGGCGCGTGGGTCGGCGTACAGCGCCACTTCCGCGAACGCGGCATCAATGTTCAGGAAGACAGCATCACCGTGGTTGGCGTCGGCGACATGGCTGGCGACGTGTTCGGTAACGGCCTGTTGATGTCCGACAAGCTGCAACTGGTCGCGGCATTCAACCACATGCACATCTTCATCGACCCTAACCCGAACCCGGCGACCAGTTTCGTCGAGCGTCAGCGTCTGTTCGACCTGCCGCGTTCGGCATGGACCGACTACGACACCAGCATCATGTCCGAAGGTGGCGGTATCTTCTCGCGCAGCGCGAAGAGCATCGCGATCTCGCCGCAGATGAAAGAACGCTTCGACATCCAGGCTGACAAGCTGACCCCGACCGAACTGCTCAATGCCTTGCTCAAGGCGCCGGTGGATCTGTTGTGGAACGGCGGCATCGGCACCTACGTCAAGGCCAGCACCGAAAGCCACGCCGATGTCGGCGACAAGGCCAACGATGCACTGCGCGTCAACGGTAACGAGTTGCGCTGCAAAGTCGTGGGCGAGGGCGGTAACCTCGGCATGACCCAACTGGGTCGCGTGGAATTCGGCTTGAATGGCGGCGGTTCCAACACCGACTTCATCGACAACGCCGGTGGCGTGGACTGCTCCGACCACGAAGTGAACATCAAGATCCTGCTGAACGAAGTGGTTCAGGCCGGTGACATGACCGACAAGCAACGCAACCAGTTGCTGGCGAGCATGACCGACGAAGTCGGCAATCTGGTGTTGGGCAACAACTACAAGCAGACTCAGGCCCTGTCCCTGGCGGCGCGCCGTGCTTACGCGCGCATCGCTGAGTACAAGCGTCTGATGAGCGATCTGGAAGGCCGTGGCAAGCTGGACCGTGCCATCGAGTTCCTGCCGACCGAAGAGCAACTGACCGAGCGCGTCGCTGAGGGCCACGGCCTGACCCGTCCTGAGCTGTCGGTGCTGATTTCCTACAGCAAGATCGACCTCAAAGAGCAGCTGCTGGGCTCGCTGGTGCCGGACGACGACTACCTGACACGCGACATGGAAACGGCGTTCCCGCCGACCCTGGTCAGCAAGTTCTCCGAAGCCATGCGTCGCCACCGTCTGAAGCGCGAGATCGTCAGCACGCAGATCGCCAACGATCTGGTCAACCACATGGGCATCACCTTCGTGCAGCGACTCAAAGAGTCGACCGGCATGAGCCCGGCGAACGTGGCTGGCGCTTACGTGATCGTGCGCGACATCTTCCACCTCCCGCACTGGTTCCGTCAGATCGAAGCGCTGGACTACCAGGTTTCCGCTGACGTGCAGCTGGAGCTGATGGACGAGCTGATGCGTCTGGGCCGTCGCGCCACGCGCTGGTTCCTGCGTGCCCGCCGCAACGAGCAGAACGCTGCCCGTGACGTCGCGCATTTCGGTCCGCACCTGAAAGAACTGGGTCTGAAACTCGACGAACTGCTCAGCGGCGAAATCCGCGAGAACTGGCAGTCGCGCTATCAGGCGTACGTCGAAGCCGGTGTGCCGGAATTGCTGGCGCGTATGGTTGCGGGTACTTCGCACCTGTACACGCTGCTGCCGATCATCGAAGCCGCAGACGTCACCGGGCAGAACCCGGCCGAAGTGGCCAAGGCCTACTTCGCCGTCGGCTCTGCGCTGGACATCACCTGGTACCTGCAACAGATCAGCGCTCTGCCGGTTGAAAACAACTGGCAGGCTCTGGCCCGTGAAGCGTTCCGTGATGACGTCGACTGGCAGCAACGGGCGATCACCATCTCCGTCCTGCAACAGGGCGACGGCTCGCAGGACGTGGAAGCACGCCTGGCGCTGTGGATGGCCCAGCACGAAAGCATGATCGAACGCTGGCGCGCCATGTTGGTGGAAATCCGTGCTGCGAGCGGTACGGACTACGCCATGTACGCGGTGGCCAACCGTGAACTGCTGGATCTGGCGTTGAGCGGGCAAGCGATCGTGCCTGCGATCACTGCGAATGCCGAGCTTGAACTGGCGTAAGTAGTGGCTGAATGAAGAAGCCCCGCTCTCGAAAGAGGCGGGGCTTTTTCTTGTCTGTCATTCAGAACGTATCGGCGCAGCGAAAGGCGAAGCTACCGACGCCGTCCGTACGGGGCAGGGATGTTCCGGCTACGACAAGCTGATTGTTCTGAATGGCAAGGCCTCCCGCCATGTCGAGCACGGCGGTCAGATTGATGACCAGCACACCGTCGTCGGCAAAATCGCGATCTGGATAGCCTTCCGATTTGAACTGGGCAATGACGATTTCCGAGTCTTGTTCGCCGTGGGTGCTGGAAAGCACGACGATGTGTCCGTCCCTCAGCGTGCCAGCAGTCCATTGGATGCCGAAAAGGGCTTTTGGATAGGACGTCAGGACAGGCCTCCCTTCATTGAAGTCGATGGCGTATTTCCCGTTCCTGTCGACACAAACCAGGACGCCCTGGTGAACAAAATCCTTCGAGGTGGCGCTACCGATGCCAAGGATGTTGCCACCAGGCATTTCGACCAGTTGGTTGATCTGACTGAGCTTGTCCAGGCGGTCGAACAGGGCAAAACCGTTATCGCCAAAGCTGCTGACAGGCTTACCTGTGGCGTCGAAGAGGGCGATCATTGCGCGGTAGCGGTTTTCACGTGAAACGTAACCTGCGATGGCGAATTTGCCGTCCTGGAGCCGGATCAGTGAGCCAGCCCACGTGAAGTTGGCCAGGTATCGAATCACGACGTAACCCTTTCCCTGGCCAAACGCAGTGTCCAGAGCCCCGTTGCTTTGCAGCCTGATCAAAAGACCGCATTGGTCATTGGGGGAATATCGATGGTTGCTCAATACCATCAGTTTTCCGTCGTCCAGTTCAATGGCATGGCCACTGTAATCGGATGCCGTAGTGCGTTTTTGCCCAAGTTCGATCTCGGACGACGTGAGCGCGGGCACCGGAATCGGATCAACGAAGACTACGCCGTTGACGCCAAATGCGGTCTCGGGCGTTCCGTCATTGCGAAACATTGCCAGGCAGCGTTGTGGCTGTGCGTATTCGTGTAGATAAAAGGCACCCTGAAGCAACAGATTTCCGTTCTTGAGGATGCTGATGCTGCCACCCGTGGATTTATAGCCCGGAGCGAAAACCCCGCTGGCCACGCCATCCCGGGCAAACGAAGTGTCCTGTGTGCCATCAGTCTTCAATCGCACAATGGCGAACTTGTTGCCCGGACTTGCGGCGATCAGCAGCTTGCCGTCCGCCGCGACGGCAACTGCGTTGGCGAAGCCGTTTTCCTGATCGGGATATTTAAACCAGGTGAGGCCATTTTTGTCGGGGCCGAAAGTGGGGTCCAGGTTATGCACAGCGGTGTCTTTTACTTCAGTCATGGTCTGCTCCTCGAATACGCTGTTTTTGCGTAAAGCGATCAGTCGATAGGGACCGGCAAATCAACGCAGTGCTGGTATTTGGGGAGCTTTCGGTCGCGCTGTCCACTGTCAGACCTGACAGTGGACAGCGGCGGATGATTGTGGATTTGGAAGACGGGATGGCCTGTCTTGCCGGGGATTTAATGTCTGAGGGATTTTGTGGTGTCCGGTCTGGCGCCTTCGCGAGCAGGCTCGCTCCCACGGTTGATCGCATTCCAAATGTGATCAGGCAGCCATCAGTTTTCCAGCGGGATCAGCACCTGCTCGTTCGGGGCCATCACCATGAACACCAGCAACCTGGCAGGCTTGGTTGAGCTGGCGTTTTTCGACACCAGATGCTCGGAGCCGGCCGGCTCGTACCAGAACTGGCCCTTTTTGTAAGTGATCGCCTGTTCGCCTTTGACTTGGGAAATCACTTCGCCGTCGAGCACGTAAGCCATCGCCGTACCTTCGTGTTTATGGGCGATCGAGGATTGCCCGGGCTGGTAGTCGACTTCGATCATCATGGCTTTCTTGCCGGGGGCGTTTTTCAGCAGTTGGTCCTGCAGGACGGTGATTTTTTCGGATGGGTCGTGAGCCATTGCCGAGGCGGAGAGGGTGAAGGCGAGGGCGGCAGCGACGAGGTGCAGGGCTTTCATGGCGGGTTACCTGTGATGGTGGGGGTGTGCTCACAGTAGGCCGCAATGTGGCCGGTTCAAACGGCCAATATTCGCGAAGATCAGGTGACCAATTCTGGTTCAAAAGCAAAGATCGCAGCCTTCGGCAGCTCCTACAGGGGAACGCATTCCAGAGTAGGAGCTGCCGAAGGCTGCGATCTTTTGATCTTGCTTTTAGACGATAGGGAAGCTGTTGAAATCGACGCTATTGGCCAGGCGGCTATCGATCAGGTCGATAAACCCCTGTGCCTCGGGCCGGTTGAAATGCGCCTGCATCGCCGCTTCCGACTGCCAGCGCGCGCTGACCGTCCAGCGGTGGCTGTCCTCGGGGCAGCGGTCGACCAGGTAGGAATCGCAGCCCGGGGTTTCGCGCAGGGTGTCGACGATCTTCTGCAATTGCTTGCCGAGCTCTTCCGAGCGGCCCGCAACCGCCTTCACTTCAACCGTGTTGATCACTTCGTTGGACATTGCTCACACTCCTGAATCAGGCCGGACGAATCCTGCTCACTGAGGGATAACGCCTGTGCAGAATAGGCCTGTCGCCATGAATCACCAATAACCAATCGGCGGTAAAAGCCTTATACCAACGGCTCATGACAGCTGTTCGAGGATGTCGCGCAAGCGATCGAGGGCAATGTCGATGTCGAGGGTTTCGATGGCGCCGAAACCGAAGTAAAGGCCTTCTTTCGCCGGCTGCTGGTAGTAGAAACCACTGATCGCATACAGGCCGACCTCGACCTTTTTTGCCAGCTCGATGACCAACGGCAAATCGATAGGCACCTTGCAGAACACCGCCATGTGAAACCCGGCGCTGGCCGGCACGGCTTGCAGCCATGGCGCCAGATCCGTCGCCATGCGCTCCAGGATGCGTTCGCGGCGTTGCGCGTAGATCGTGTGGCAGCGGCGGATGTGCTTGAGCAGGCAACCCTCGGCGATGAACTTGGCCAGCGCCCATTGCGGCAGGGTCGAGGCGTGCAGATCGGTGAGCTGTTTGGCGCGGATCACTGCCTCGATGATCGACGGCGGCAAGATCGCGTAGCCCAGGCGCAACTCCGGCAGCAGGGTTTTCGAGAAGGTGCCGACGTAGGCGACGATGCCGCGCTGATCGAGGTTGTACAGCGAATCCGTAGGCCGGCCTTCGTAGCGGAATTCGCTGTCGTAATCGTCTTCGATGATGATCGCGCCGAGCTCGTGGGCACGGGCGAGCAGGGCCTCGCGGCGCGCCTGACTCATCGCCATGCCCAGCGGAAACTGGTGCGACGGGGTGACGTAAATGAGCCGCGTGCCATCGGGAATGTGCTCGACCTGAATGCCCTCGGCATCCACCGGCACCCCGACCACCTCCGCGCCATGCGTGCCGAACAACAAGCGCGCGGGCGGATAGCCGGGGTCTTCCATGGCCACCAGACTGCCGGGACGGGTCAATACGCGGGCAATCAGGTCCAGCGCCTGCTGCGCGCCGTTGCATACGACGATGTCCTCGTCCTGACAGTTGATGCCACGGGAAAACGCGATGTGCCGAGCGATCGCATTGCGCAGCGCCGGCAAGCCTTCGGCGACGCTGTAGAAACCTTTCGACTGCGCCATCTGCCGCATCGCGTGGGCGACGCAGCGGCGCCAGTCGTCGTGGGGGAACTGGCCTTTGCTGGTGGCGCCGCCGATGAAGTCGTAGCGCAGCGAACCTTGCAGCGTCGGGTGACGGAGGAACACCGGCAGATTGCGCCAGCTCTCGATCACCTCGGCACTGGCCAGCTCGGTGTGGCTCTGCTTGCGCTGCACCTGTGCCGGGCGGGCGTTGACGTAGGTGCCTTTGCCGATCACGCCGGTGAGGAAGTTTTCGTAGGTCAGCTGCGCATAAGTGTCGGAAATGGTCTTGCGCGAAATGCCCAATTGCTCGGCCAGCAAGCGGCTCGGCGGTAACTGCGTACCCGCCGCCAACCGCCCGGATTCAATCGCCGCGCGCAGCTGCTGATACAACTGACCGGCAAGATCCTTGCGGCCGTTGATCACGACATGAAGTTCCATACCGACGAGGCTCCCGGGTGTTGAGTGAAGTGTCGGTCAGATTAGCGTTGTTGGGCTTTTGGCAGTAGTTGCGTGGAGTAAAAACCGCAAATTGGCGCAAGTCCCTGTGGGAGCGAGCCTGCTCGCGAAGGCGGTGTGTCATTGAACAGATTCGTTGTCTGACACTCCGCTATCGCTGGCAAGCCAGCTCCCACAGTTTTTGCGGCGTGCACAAATCTTGTGAACGACGTTAAACCTTGTGGGAGCTGGCTTGCCAGCGATGGCGGTGGTGCAGTGGATGAATATTTGTCTGGGAAACCGCTTTCGCGAGCAGGCTCGCTCCCACAGGTATTGCGTTTGGCCGAGGTTCATTGGTGTAGCCGGAATTCATGGAATTGGGGCTGTAACACAGCCCTCACAGCCCTTACCGTGAAACTCATCATTCCGCCTGCCGAGAGCCGCGCCATGTCCCTGCGTCTGGATTACTACAACGCTTCGCCCAAGGCGATGAAAGCGATGCTTGCCACGGAGGCGCTGACCAGCAACCTGAGCATCGAAGCGCCGCTTCTGCAATTGATCCGGATCCGCGCTTCGCAACTCAACGGCTGCGCCTTCTGCACTGACATGCATTCGGTGGACGCGCGGCGGGCCGGGGAGAGCGATCGGCGCCTTTACGCGATCGCGGTGTGGCGCGACAGCAACTTCTTCAATCCCCGCGAACGGGCGGCGCTGGCCTGGGCCGAGGCGGTGACGCTGTTGGCCGAAAGCCACGTGCCGGATGACGTCTACCAGCAGGCGCGCGAGCAGTTCGATGAAGGCGAACTGGTGGACCTGACGGTTGCAGTCAGCACCATCAACAGCTGGAATCGTTTGGCTGTCAGCTTCCGTCAGACCCCGAGTGACTGAAAAGCCCCCCTCCCTGTGGCGAGGGGATTTATCCCCGTTCGGCTGCGCAGCAGACGCCAAAACGGTGAAATCGGTTTATCTGACAGATCAGAGTCAGGCGACTTCGGGGCTGCTGCGCAACCCAACGGGGATGAATCCCCTCACCACAGGTGCTAAATCCCTCAGCACCCACAGTGCGATTCAATTCGCCGGCCGCTGCGGTTTCACCGATGTGCCAAAGGTGTTGCCCATCCGCGTACTCGTCGCCGCCGGGGTCGCCAGTCCGACCTGATTCGGCGCGCGCTTGTGCACCGGCACATTCAACGCTTCCATGTTCTTCTGCGCCGCCGCCGCGCCGTCGGGATTGTTGCCCATCTGTTGGCTCAGGCAATCGTAATTCGGCGCCTTGTAACCGCCGACCGTGACCTCGACACAACCCAGCGGCTCCTCCGCCTGCGCTGCGCCCACCGTCATCAGCAAGACCCACATCCACCGCGTTTTCATGTCCGCCTCCTGGCCCGCCCGAATGGGCCGCTCTGGGGTTTGAGTCTAGTGCAAGCGCGGCGCAAAACCCGTGATGGTTTTTTTGCACCGCCCGTCATACCAGAGTCATAAATGCCCCGCAGGATAGCGATTTTCAGGGGTGCGCCAGTCGTGCAGCGAGGCAGTTCGCGGATCAGTCTTCAGCGCTCGGCGACGCTTGTGCGCCGCGCGGGTCTGGGGTGGCTGCTCGGTCTGCTGGCCAACGCGGCCAATGCAGATCCAGCAGCGGCGGATATGCGCCTGACCTTGCACATCCCGGCTCAGGAGCTGGCCCGGGCGTTGGATCAATACAGCCGCGCCACGGGCGTTGCGGTGCTGGTCGACAGCCAGTTGAGCCGGGGCCGTCGCTCCCTCGCCGTGGATGGCGAATTCACCGCCGCCGACGCCTTGCGTCATTTGCTCGGCGGCACCGGGTTGATGGCGCGCTATGCCCGCGCCGACGCGTTCACTCTACAAGCGGCGCAGGTGGAAGATCTGCCGGTGCCGACGGACAAACCCACGCCGGCCGCTGTCGCGGTCAACCGCAGTTATGCGACGGCGGTGCAAGCGGCGATCGAGCGCAAGCTGTGCCGCTCGCCGCTGACACGGCCGGGCAGTTATCGCGCGGTGTTGCAGGTGTGGGTCGGGCGCGACAGCGTGGTGCAGCACAACCGGTTGGTCACTTCGACCGGCGATGTACGGCGCGATAACGCGCTGGTGGAAAGTTTTCGCAACCTCACAATCGATCGGCCGACGCCCAGCGCCTTGCGCCAGCCGGTCACGTTGCTGTTGTTACCGGAGTCGTCAGGGAAGCGCATGGAATGCACGAGATGGGAAGGAGTTTCCGGGGGATGAAAGACGCCGGACAAAGCGCGATGGGCCAGCTGTTCCTCAGCTCCTACGAGGACTTTCGCGTGCGCCTGCGCCGCCGCCTAGGCTCCGAGGATCTGGCCAATGACGTGCTGCACGAGACCTGGCTGCGGGTCGATCGCATGGAAACCCCGCCGAACCTGCTCAAGCCCAACGCCTACCTGTATCGCATGGCCCTCAACATCGCCGCCGACCGCCGTCAGGCCGATGCGCGGCTGCTCACCGGTACTGAGGTCGAAGAGCTGCTGCAACTGGGCGACGAAGCCCTCGACCCGGCGCGGGTGGTCGGCGGGCAAAAGGAGATGCAGGCCCTGCTCAGCGCCTTGTACGAACTGCCCGCACGGCGTCGACGGATCTTCATCGCCGCGCGGCTGGAAGAGGCGCCACACCTGGAAATCTCCCAGCGTTTCGGCATTTCCACGCGCATGGTCGAGAAGGAAATCAAAGCCGCGTTGGGCTTCTGCGCAGCGAAACTGGAAAGAAAAGTGTTTCAGCGGTTCGGTCGCGGGGCCGGAAAACCGTCTAGCGAATAGTGACCCGATTAATCCGTTGAGAATTTGCGCGTTTGAACATCTTTCGACTGAAACCCGCCGAGCCTTCGGCCACCGAGTTGCTGCACAGCGAAGCCCGCGACTGGCTGATCCTGCTGACCTCGGGCCGCGCCACCGTCGCCGACGCCCGCGCCCTGCGCGAATGGTGCGCGCAGAGCGGCGAACATGCCCGGGCCTTCGAAGAAGCCAAGCGGTTGTGGCATCACCTGCAACCGGCCGCCGAAGCCGTGCAGGGCCGCAGCAGCTTCGGCCGACGGGCATTTCTCGGCGGCGCGATTGCCGCATCCACCGCATTCCTGCTGGTGCGCGGCACCATTCCCGGTGGCTTCGAAGGGCTGGGCGCTGACTACATCACTGAAGTCGGCCAGCAACGCCGGGTCGAACCGGCACAAGGCGTCAGCCTCGAACTCAACACCCAGACCCGCATCAACCAGCGCAGCGTCGAAAACGGCGTGCAGGGCTTTGAACTGCTCAGCGGCGAAGTCGAAGTGCAAACCGCACGCCTGCCACTGGCAATGCAGGCCGGAGCAGGGTGGTTACGCGCCAGTCAGGCCCGCTTCAACCTGCGCAACACCGACCATCAAGTCTGCGTGACCTGCCTCGACGGCGCGGTCGACGTCGCCCTCGAAGGCCGCAACCTGCGCCTCGAAGCGGGCCAGCAAGTTACCTACGACGCACGGCAAATCGGCAACGTGCAAACCGTCGACACCGCCGCCGTGATGAACTGGCGCCAACAAGTGCTGGTGTTCAACGGCGCGACCCTCAGCCAGATGATCGACGAAATCAACCGCTACCGCCCCGGCATGCTCCTGCTGCTCAACCGCGAACTCGGCCAACGCCGCGTCCAGGCCCGCTTCAACCTCGACCAACTCGCCGGCGTCGCCTTGCTGATCCGCGACGCCTACGGCGTCAAATGCACCGAACTGCCGGGCGGCGTGGTCGTCCTCAGCTAGCGCCAAAAAGGCTTGCTCCAACGTCCGGCCCACTCGCTAAAGCTCGGGGTTCCTTCGTTCCGATGTCGCCCGTGGATCAAGATCAAAAGCAGGCGAGCTGACACTCGGCCTATCGGATGGTGAAAGCGTGGGGTGTTCGGCTTTTGATTTGCGTTGTCGCTACCCCTCACCCCAGCCCTCTCCCGAGGGAGAGGGGGTCGATTGGGAGCTTTTCAGAATCTGCATTCGGCTCGGTATCTCAAGTCGGCGTACTTCGCCTGTACAACTCGGTCAGTCCCCTCTCCCTCCGGGAGAGGGCTAGGGTGAGGGGGTCTTGATGTGGCTTTTGATCTATTGCCCCTTCCCCCCGGTGCCTTCTGTGGGAGCGAGCCCGCTCGCGAAAGCAGTTTCCCGGCAGACCAATATCCAACGATCGCACTCAATCCCTGTGGGAGCTGGCTTGCCAGCGATGACGGCCTCACAGCCACCCAATCCCCAACTGCCTACACCCAATCCAAATGTAGGAGCCGCCGAAGGCCGCGATCTTTTGATCTTGCTTTTGCTTTCTGTGGGAGCGAGCCCGCTCGCGAAAGCGGTTCTTCAGTCACCAATTCCCCAACTGCCTACACCCAATCCCATTGTAGGAGTGAGCCTGCTCGCGATGACGGCCTCACAGCCCACCAATCCCCAACTGACCTCACCCTCGCTTGATACTCACTCCCTCACTTCTATCCAAAAGCCACGACAACAGCAGCCCTGGAACCAAAAAGCCCAACGAAACCAAAACCCCATGGAGCACGTGCGCCAGAGGTTCATCGAGTGTGGCAACCAACTTCATGGGTGAAGCCACTGGCGATAGCTGCAAGAACAAAACCACCAGCACCACACAAGGCCAGATCAAGTTCACGCCGCGTCGGACGCTGAGCCGCCATGCATAAACCGCCAACACTGCTGAGAAAACACCTTCGAGCACCCAGGAGACAGTCCCCAGCTTGCCCCAAAGCCCATAACCGTAATGCTCGACCGAGTGCGGATACTGTGCCAAATCGCTGTTGTGCATCGGCCAGTCGGCGATGAAGTGAGAGAAGGCGGCCAACGCTGCCACGATGGCTACCGGTCGATGCTTGATGAACAGCAGTCCCCAAATCGCAGACCAGAACACCGCAGCCAGCAATGAGTGATCCCAGTCGATAAAGGTCAGATCAAAAAACAGGTACGGCCCGCTGTTCAAATTTGCGGTGACGGTGTTGAAGCCAAGAATGATGAAAATCCCATCGAGCAGATCCAGAAAACCGACGCCCATCATGATGGGTAGCGCGGGAATCGTGGGATAGCGGGCCTTGATTGCCAGGCCGATGGCGAAGTGACCGACGTACATTCTGCGTTCCTGCTTCAGACAGGCCTGTCGTCTACAGGCCAGAGGCGTCTGATACTATCCGAGCCCTCACACCAAGATTGTCGGGTTTTGGCAATGTCCGAATTGTCGGCTGAAGCGATACCTCCATCATTTTCCCTGCCACCAGAAGTGGACGCGATTTTGCTCGAGGCCTCGCGGATCAGGACATTGGTAAAGTCAGAGGCGCTGTTCCCTCAAGGCTCTAAACCCCTGGGCATGTTTCGTGTGATTCAAGGCACCTTGCGCGTCGATAGCCTGGGCGCCCGTGGACACCAACTGCTGCTTACTCAATTGGTCGCTGGGGACTGGTTCGGCGAAGTACCACTTCTCGATGGCTTACCAAGAAAGTATGACGTTACAGCCGTCTCGCCTGCGCGTATTGCAGTGCTGCCTGCCAGCGCATTCTGGCAAATCATCGAGCGCCGACCCGACGTTCTGCTAGCCATTACCCGGCTGGTCTGTGGCCGATATCGAATGGCGCTCGATTGGGCCGGGAATACGATCCGCAATCCTCTGCCTGTCAGGTTGGCCCGCCGACTCGTTTCCTTGATCAAAGGCCCAGGTATCGAAGAAGCGCCATGCCTGAAGGTCAACCAGGAACATATCGCCCAACAACTGGGCGTGTCTCGCCAGAGCGTCAACCGTCAGCTGAAAATCTGGGAAGCCGAATGCCTGTTGGCTGTTCGATACGGCGCCGTCACCCTTCTCGATGTGCAAAAACTCAGAGAGGCAGCACGGGAGAGTTAACCTGCCATAAGCGCCAAACGTGCTGAGGAAGGGGGCTGCTCAGTTGAGTGGGCCGATCACCTGTCGGTATTTTTCCAGGCCTTGTGGCGTCTGACGAGTCAGGCTGATTTCCAGTCCGGCCGGATCTTCCTGACGATTCCCACTCAACTGCCGCCAGCCTTTATCGATCTCCCAAACCCGCACCTGCACATCACTCACCTCACTCAACACCGCAACCCCATTCCCAGGCGCCGGCAACGGATAGCGACTGCGCGCCTCAGCCACCGCCCGATACAACGTATCCCCCTTGACCCACCACCGAACCTGCTGCAACGCTCCCGGCTGATCCGCCGCGCTACGAATAATGTCCAGCCGAAACCCCTTGCTGTCACTGCTGCGCACCGTCACCGCCGGCGGCGCGGTCGGCGCCTCATCCTCAGCCCCGACCTTGCGCGGCTCGCTCAACTCCACCCCCGCGCGCATGTCGACATCGCGCTGCAACTGATTCAACACCCGCATCAACCCATCGCTCTGCTCACTGCTGGCCTGCAAATGACTGTCCGCCCGCGTCACACTGTCCAGCCCGCGCCAGGCAATCAGACTCACCACCGCCATCAGCAGAATCGCGACCATCACCTCAATCAGAGTGAACCCTTGCTGAGTCTTCATTGAATACTGATCCGCCCACTGCCATCGCGCAGCACACTCAGCCGATTGGCCCCATCCGACAAAATCAGCCGCAACGGCGGATTGATCCACTCGGCATTCAGCACCACCGTCTGCCGAGGCTCCACACGCACCTCGATCTTCGGGCTCTGCCACGCACGCGGGCGCAACTGCGCATCCTCCATGAACGACTCAAACCCCACGCCATCATCCCCACGCCGCCCAAACCGAAACCCCTTGGCATCCGCCATCCACACAATCGGCCGCCCATCGGCGCGAGCCTCGGCCTGCGCCACCTGCAACAACTGCGCAACCCGCTCGGCATCCTTGCGCAACAACTGCAACGGATCGGGCCTGATACTCAAACTGATCGCCGCACTGGCAATCCCGATGATCACCAGCACCACCATCAACTCGATCAACGTAAAACCTTGCTGCCTGCTCATCACCCACGCGCTCCTTGGCGTCCCACCCCATCGTGCCCGGCGAACATGTAAGGCATGTGAAATAAAACGGAGAGAATTGCCGCGTAGGCTGGCAACAGGGACAACAAGGAGCGACAACCCATGAAATTCACCGCACGGATTACCCCGGCAAAAACCGTCCAGGCCCTGGCCCTACTTACCGCCCTGGTGGGCGTCGCGACGTGGTCGTCGCTGCTGCTGACCACGGCGGAATCGCACACACCCGCAGCCGCCCCGCAAGTGCTCGCGGCGAGGAGCGATAGCCCGGCGTTGCAGTGGTTCTCCAATGAGACCGCACCGGTGGATATCAAGGTGAGTGGGGTGATCGCGGGCGGGAGTGGAACGGTGGCGATATTGAGTTTGAATGATGGCGCGCCGAGGAGTTTTTTGGTGGGGGAGAAGGTTGGGGTTGGGGTGCGGTTGGTGGGGGTTGAGGGGGATGGGGTGGTGATTGAGCGGGGTGGGGAGAGGGTGAGGTTGGGGGTTGAGAGGTTGGGGGAGGGGGTGGAGATGCCGAGGCTGATCCGGCCGGAATTGTAGAGTGGGAAATAGGGGCAACCCCGAGGTCTTGGGGTTTGCTTTTACACAAAAACCAACAGCTGTGTTTGTCCGCTACCGGCCAAAACCGGACGATCAGCTGTGTCTACAGACACTATGGGCGATTCAGTGATTGTAATGTCCTTTGCGTGAGCGCAGGAATGCTCTAATGGGCTATCTAGGTAAGCCCGACTGCGGCCTGATAGAACCAGCAAAAGTCACCGACTGTTGTTATTGAGGGACACCATGAGCAGGAAGCGGTAACCCCGCCCGTGCCGTAGTGGTAAATTGATGCCAATTTTCACTGGCGTTACTCTCGGGACTCTTATAAAAACCATGCCCCAATTGAACCTGACACATGCCGCGTAGCTCCCTGCTAGCCCACATTCAACCAGGTTGCTTATCTACTGCGTCGAGTGGGGTCATGCAGATTTACCGTTGCTGTGAACATTCACATCAAAACCTCGGACGTTTAACAGACTTAACCTCACTGCCATGGAGACATCATGACGATTGCTGCCGTATGGGTCCGTACACTTGATAATGGAGCGGAGGAGCTAATCTTCTGCTCGGACAGCAGGCTAAGTAATGGTAAACGATTTGATCATTGCCAGAAAACTTTTTGTTTCTCACGAACTGATGCGGCTATATGCTTTGCAGGAAGAACCGATTGGGCATACCCGATGATTATCGCAGCTATCAAGGCCGCGAACCTCCACATACCGTCTCAAACAAGAGCGCTAGGCCTCACCAAGTTTAAAAGCCATTTAGTTGACATCCTTAATCAGATGCAACGAGAGGTTCACAGTTATGTGAAAGGTGAGAACATCCCAGAAGTAACCTTCATTATTGGCGGCTATGATTGGTTTGATAAAACTTTTCGGATTTGGCGCATACAGTTCGAGTCTTCTACGAGCGAATTCATCGCTCACGAGCGTAAGGATAGTAACCGATTTGGTGGATTAGGAAAGATAGAAATTGCTGGCGACCCTGAGTGGATATCCGAAGTAAGAGTGCGTCTGAAGGCGTTGGCGCAGGAGCGATATGGTCGAGACATGCGACAGCCGGAAAGTGCACGATTTAACATGGAGCCATTTGGTATTATTCGGGATCTGCTCCGAGAATCCAACGTCGGCGATAGCATCGGCGGGGCTCCGCAAGCTGTGAAGGTGTATCAGTACGTAAACTCGACCGATGTGGGTGTTTTCTGGCCAACCGCAGCTAGTGGCCGGCTGTTTATTTCTGGCCGTCCACTTCTGGAGTACGAGCGCGCCACAATCAACTCTGTAGTTGATCCGGACACTCTTAACTCGACTTGGTGCAGTGGTAACACGGCCGGTGCCTCAGCCCAAATCGAAAAAGCGAACATGAGAGATCAGTCTAGGGCATCTGATGACGAGCCGGTCGCCATGGAAATACCGGATTGATTGAGTAACATCCGCTATCCTAGGCATTACGAACTGCCGCTTTGGGTCTATTGCAGCCCTTCACGATAGGCAGTTATCAACCCAAAGCCGTCGTTCGCAACAAGAGATTCTGGCAGTTTGCAGGACGGGCTGGAGAAAATCCGGCAGCAGAATGCAAAGTATCTAACATATGCTAACCAGCGCTAATCATCTGGTATTGAGGGAGCATCTCACCCCACCAGATTATTAATTTCGGCAAGTTGCATCCATGATGCTGTATGCCATTATGCCGCCCAGTGCAATTTGAGTGGTGTAAGTTGTTATATGTTTGCTTGATGAAACAAAAAATCTGCAAAGTGTTCGGACAAGGGGATACCAGCGAGAGGTTCCAAAAAAAGAAATTGGCCTTGAGGGTTTACTTCTAGGAAATAAATATTTCCATCCTTGTCGACTTTGCAGTCAACGATACCCATTTTTAAGTTTAAGCTATGAAGAAGGCCTGTTAATTTTTGAGCGATACTGTCTGGCAGGTCGTAGAGTTTGTATTTTAGGTCATAGTTAGAGCGCCAGTCGAGATCTTGCGATTCAAGTATGAACGTGAAAAATCTACTACCAAAAATGTTGATGCGTAGATGTTTTGTTCCTTCAATTAACTGCTGGTAAATTATCGGGGCCGCCAGAATCGATTTCTCATTAAGTAGATTGGCGTCTGAAATTTTTATCGTTTCTATTTGCTCAAGCTTTGTTCCGCCTAGAGGTTTTGCAATCACACCTCCGTGGTTAATATTAAAAAAACGTCGTATTTCTTCTGGGGAGTTTGAGATTAGTGTGTCTGGGATGGTTAAGCCAGCTTCTTTAGCTTTGCAAAGTTGAGTTATTTTATTCTCCGCAAGGAAAGTGCTAATCGGATGGCTGACCCATGCCCCTTCAAAATCTCTGAGAAACGCCCCTAGTATTGTTAATCTCCAATCGTTAGAAGCGGTATCGGATTGTGCAGGATTTTCAAAAGATGCTCTTTGTTTATGGGCGATTCTTCGAAACCAAACCGCTCCTACTTTCGAGATATCTAAAGTTGAATCTGGCGCATGTGAGAATTTCGATTTATTTACATCGATTGAAACTTTGATTACTCCACAAAGATCATCAGTATCTATTACCGAGCAAGGAGAGCTATATTTATCAAGAAGTCTTTTTTGTACAACGAGTGCATGAAGATCGTCTTTCGTTGTTAAAATTACGATTGGCTTCATTTTTTTCTCGATGAGAACTGCCCCAGGAGGGGCAGTGATTGAATATTAAATCGGTGAGTAACCGCAATCATCTTCGCCGTATTTTCCGCAACAGCTTAAGATTTTTGCACCTGATAATACTTCTGGCTCCGGTCTTACTCCAACCTCTTCAAGCATATACTGCTCCCAGCGAGCAAGCTCTTCTGGCGTCTTTACTTCTATGATTTTATTTGCTTGGAAGTGGAATAAGGCATGCGTGAGTAGCTTCATGAGATTACGTCTCCTGTGAGTGCTATTCATGTTAACTACGTTTGTGATGCTTTTTATTATCTTCGGGCTCTTAAAAAGAACACCACCGGGTAGCCTAGACGATGGAATTAAATAGGGCAAGGCGCAGTGAAATTAAAAGCTAGGCTTTTCAATTTCTCGGGCAATGTGTAAAGGTGAGTTATCAAAGGTTATAGAGACATCCACAATAAATTTATTTTTTATTTCTAAGTGGAATTATTTTCTGATCTGAATTCGCGATTAGCTATAACTAGCAGACATGTTCGCGAGTGTTGGGCTCGCCGTATCGCTTCACGCATAGCCAATATCATATTGTATTAACTCTGGCTGTACTCTCAAACCTCTTCTAAATTTTATTATTTTCTCGGCGATTGTGGTTCAGGCCGAGCGCTGGCGCTGGCAAGATAGCCTCGGCTCGACAAAAGTGGGCGACCGTGACTGACCGCTTCTGGCCGAAAGCGGTAACTCATAAGCGACTGCTTTCGGCTACGTGACTATGCCACCAAGCCGGCCTTCAGAAAAAGCTGGCAGAGTTTGGTCGGGAGAATGGCACCACCATCAAAGCCGCCATTGTTCATTCCTAGACCGGCGTTCACAAATGCAAGCAGAACAGATTCATCCATTTCGACAGCATCTTCGATTTTCGCCCTGGAAAATTTTCCTATTTTGTCGATGTCAAAGGACGGAATGCGCTCAAGAGCAAATAAGATGCGGCTAAGCTCTTCAAACGAAATGTCTTCACTGGCATAAGCCGCAAAACATTTTGCTGCCAGCTCCGGCTTTTTCGCGCTCTCCATCCTTTCTAGGATTTCGATTATCGTCTCACCTACTCTCCCAGCGAATTTGTCGTTTTCTCCAAGTTTGCTCAGCATCTCGTTTCGCTTGATTTCTGAAATCTCGGAAAGCTGGCTAAGAAAACGAAGAAGCTTGCCACCAAAAACGTGATCCCTGATAGACAATGTCGCGCTGAAGATACCCGCTATGCTGCTGACGACCGGGATTGATTTGGCAGCATCAGAGGCGAGCAAGGCATCTATCCCGAGCTCGACATATTCCTTGGCTGCGTCTCCTATAGAGCCGGAACGTATTACTTTCGCGAGTTCTGCACCACGTGGTGAATCGTTCTTGTCCATGAGTCTCCCCCTATTTTTTGTGTTTTCTTCCGACATCAATACACTCTTGGAGTGAGTCGTACACTATTTGAACGTCTGCTTGTGGCCCAGAGTATGTAAAAACGCTTTGTCAAAATTGAAGTGCGCGCGTCTACGTTAAATCTGAAATTTATCGGCACGTCAGCAGATGTGGATTTCGCGCAGATGCGCGATTTCCAGTCTAGTTTTGAGAGCCTGTCGCGCTCGAAAATGTTTTTACACAGCCTGGGCCGAGAGCGGTCGTTGCTGAGAGGTCGCTTACGGCCAGAACAACCACTGGAAAATGGGCGTGTTCGGCTGTGAATTCAGATAGTGGACGCACCCCACCAACCACAATAGCCACATCGACGCAGATCGCATGCCTGAACGTGTGCAGCCGCAATGCAGTCGAGCACCACCTATCGAATCGGAGCGTGAAGTATTGTTTTTTGGCTGTATATGCATACAGTTTATGGGTGGAAGCAGTGAGGTCAAAAAAATCCCTTGAGGCACATTGATATCATGATGTAGATTCAGGGCCTCAAACTATATTTGCAGACAAGGAAGTATCATGGACGTAAAAGTGAATTTCGCGGTTGTTCATGAGCTTGTAAAAGAGCAATTTAAGGATATTCAAGCTTCCGACATTCGCAAGGTTGTGCTTAATAAAGACAAACCAGCCGTTAGCAAATTGATAATCGGCGCAACATCAATTTACGGCAAAAAAAACAACGCTACTCACTATGGGATTTTCGCAAAAAAAACTGCGAGTGAATTTCCGAAAGACTTTGATGCCTACTCAAAAATTGCTATTTCGGAAAAATCCTTTCTCGAAGTTACTGAGTCAGCTATGGCGGAGCTCTATATCGCAGCGAAAAAAACCACTGCTTCTTCGGGGGGGTATATCTTATTCGTAGACTATGAGAGCAGTCAGGGGCGATTCTTGCTGATTGCAATGCTTAAAAAGCGTGATGGTCTGAGGCTTAACGAAAATCTCGAGCCTGAAGAGTTGATTGAGCTGGATCTTAGTAGCCTGTATCACGCAGCTCGTATTAATTTCAATAAATATCAAGAGCATGCCACAGCGGATGATGAAGCGAAGCAAGAGCTAAATTATCTTAGCTTTTTGAGCCAAAGCGCAGGGCGATCTGCTGCGGGGTATTTTGTAACAGCACTTGGATGCGCAGTAGGAACCGCTTCAGCGGCGGCTACGAAAAATCTTATCATTGAGAGCGTTAAGTTTTTCAGGGATCGTCCAAATCTCCGTGACAAGAGAATTCAGTTTAAAGATGAGGTTTTGAGATATCTAGAGCGTCAGCGAGATTCTGGACAATCTGTCAAGCTCTCGGAAGTTGAGGCAATTGCTCGTCAATTTTTTCCGGCAGAGATGGAAGGCCAAGCTGATGATTTAGCGAATGAGTTTACAGGGCACCTAAATAGCGAAGCCGTCGGAGTTCCCGTTGAGTTTCCAATCAGCAAAGTAACACTTGATAAGTATACTCATGTGATATACAAGGCTGACAACTGGCAGCTGAAGTTTGATCGCAATTCCTTAGGTGAGGGGGTGGATGCTGAAATTCGTTTTTTTGAACAAGAACGAAAATTAATCATCAATAATCTTTCTGAAGGCGCTATTGAAGTCATTCGTCAAGCCATTGCGGATAAACGAGATGCTGCCGAGCCAGAGTAATTGCTATGGTAGATGTAAGTAAGTTTGCCGAGGCATATCGGTTGCTTGGTCGTCCTGCTCTTGCGACGGCTAACGCATTTGATTTCAGAGCTTCTGCTTTTAACCCAGAAATCAACAATGCAATTGAAGCACTCATAATTTCGAAAGCTGGCCGGTTTGACGAGTTACTGGTTGATGGTGTGGATATAGATCCATCTGCCTTCAATTCTTCTTCATCATGGTCAACGATCGAAGTTGCATTCATACTTGATACTTCGGGCGCGGTGCCCGTTTTCAAAAGTTTTGATCAGCTTATGGCTCGATCTAAGAGCTTAGTTCGCACGCAAGTTCCGACTAGGTTTTACATAATCGAAGAAAATATCCTGTCTTCTGAGGAACCTATCGATCATCGGATAAAAACGCTTCATGCATTATGTCACCTTATCGTTTATTTAGCTGATTTGGCACATTTTCACGATGAAAAGGAATCAAGTGATGAGTATAAACTTGTATTCGTTGCAGAAGATCTAGCTAAAGGCGAGCGCGCCATAACGCTTTATCCATATCTGGATCGCGAATTGCTAGATTTTGAGATAAGCACCGAGCTAATCGACAGCCTTCAGATGAGTAACTTGAATGAAAGTCCACAGCTCTTCAAAGAGCGATCTATTTTTCGCGCAACCTTGATTGAGTATTTGGCTGCCCAGCTTGGAGGAAAAGAGCGCTTCAAGTTCCTAATTTCTACCTGGTCGCAGTTTTTGATTTTGTATGGAAATAATCTATCAACTTATCTTAGTGGCTTTTCTTTTCATAAAGCAAAGCAAGAAGTGGCAAATGCGCAGTTAACAATAGCTGATCAAATGTCAAAGGTTGTAAGCGATATCAGTGGAAAAATTCTGGGCATACCGATCTCGTTAGCTGTCGTTATTGCAATATCAAAAGCCGAAAACGTTTTAGAAAGCTCACTTTTGGTTTTGAGTATTTTAATAACCTCTGCTTTGTTAGCCGAAACCTTAGCAGCACAAAAATTGCAATATGAGCGGATCAAACATTCTCGTATTATAATGTTTGCAACTCACCAGCAGAAAGCACATCAATATCCAGAGGATTTACGAAGCTATATAAAAGATTCTGTAGAGGCGCTAACTGCTAACGAGAGAAAGCTCAAGGGCTCTTTAATGGTATTGAGAATACTCTCATGGTTTCCTGCAATTGTTGCCACAGCGCTCCACTTCTGCATCTTTCGAAATGATTTTTTTTATGGCTTTGAGGAGATTGTGATTTTTGTACGCCCCCTTATTTACACTGTCTTCGAGTAAATTAATCTTGTTGAAAATTAAATTCATGAAGACTCAACTGGGGTCAGTGTAACTTTCGATAGCTTAATGCAACCATATCAAGGTTTTTGGTTGTTTAGAATCAAGGAGAGAAAAAATGCCAAAGAATGCACCATATGATTTCCCCGAGCATTTTCGCGATTTTGTATTTATGCCAAAATTCGATGAGAATATTGAAGAGCTGGCTAGTGTCGTTGAAAAAGAAGATTGGGAGCATCGATCAACTGCCTCATCTGCGTATCATCCAGTTTTGCGAAACTACTTAACTTATACATATCGCAGAGTTGCTGAGGAAAAAAGGTGGCAATCACTCCGGATGAGGAGTATGCGTGTTTCAATTTGGGGCTTATTACCGAAAGGCAGGAGCCTGTGTTTTCCTTTTTCAAAAAAATAAGTTGCCGACCCGAGACTCATATTGGCATTTTTGGAAGTTTTGTAGAAAGGGAGAGTGGGATCTTAATAGGTTTCCAGCACTACCGGACATGGCTCATTATTATGACGATCCCTCTAGCTTGGTATACGATTCCAGAAAAGAACTCAGAGTAAAAGTAGAACACATTATTGCTGATAACCTTGAGCGCTTTCCTACAGAGTTGCAGTCGATGAATCCTTATGGACTGCAAAATCTCGTGAAAGGAGCAATCGATTCAGCAGTAGAGCGCGTTCGAAGAAACTACAAAACCGCGATACCTCAGTATTATCAAGGTACGATACAGCTTTTGCCTCCGCTTACGTTGACAGATCCAGCAAAAGCAGATTTAGCTTTAGTTGCATAAAGATTTTCTGGGTTTTATAGAGCAGCTACATGTTTGACACTTGACATGGCATACAACAATGCGAGGCAGGTAGCGCGACCTGATAGAGATTGGCTAGTGCCTTGAGATTCATCAGCGATCAACAGAAGCAGGCCTTAATTGCGGTCTGCTTCTGTTAGCGCTCAGTCCTGAGTAAACATCAATGGCGAGACCCCGCATGTGGCTATCGGTTTAATCCGGCTAGGAGCAGGCGATAAATGTTGTTGCTCAAACAATAGGCTTCCAGGACTGACGGTTGGTGGCGATGGATGGCACTTCACAACCTGTTGCCGTTAGCCGAGAAGGGCCTGCGGCCGTCAAAAAGTAAAAGTCATGAATGGCCGCTATTGGCCGAAAGCAGCCTTTTGCACGAGTAAAAGTCAGCTCAAAAGGCCGAAACGGAACGCATCTGTCCCGCCCAACGTGGCGCAATTGCGTCTGATAAACACAAATGTTTAAAAAGACATCTACAGTCACGCTCTTGGGCTACATATCCTTGCGCCTTTGCCTACAGCTACGCCAGAATCCGCCGGCTTGTGCGCTTTGGGGCCGGGTTCTATTGTGGTCGGGTCGCTGACGAATCAGCGATCGGGTTTGGTAGCCCGGCTTAGACTTGGCGCATAGCGTCACCCGATTCAGTCTTTTTTGGGGCTGTGTCTTTATGGTGGTCATGCGCAGGGCGTCTTCGGGCGCGCCGGTTTTCCAAGTCACCGGTCTACCAACCTTCGTATGGCCACCACCCCTTCGTTTGGTAGCGAAAAGATGATGGCTCCTTTTCTATGATTTGGAGATTCACTCATGATCAAACCAACACCCAACCCGCCCGAAACCGATCCCACCTCTCCCTACGAATCCCTCGATTCCAACAAACTCCACGAAGCCGCCGACCGCGCGCTCGATCATTACCTGTCGCCAAACAATCTCCTGCCTCCGCCGCGCAAGGCGCGTGGGATGTATGCGGTGACGGCGGATACCAAGAATGAAGAACTGCTGGCTGATGCGAGTGAAACGCTTGCTTCGGCGAAGACGATTGCCCAGGACATTTCCAGTCTGTTGCCGGCGCCGCAGCGGCGGGCGTTGTTGGGGGTTGCTCAACTGATCATGTTGGGGGAGCTGGCGGTGAATCGGTTGATGGATAATTTGGAGGTGGCGGGGTGAGGTAAATGTACTTGGGCGCCAGAAAGGTGGTTTGTTATTAAGGCTGGCGCTTTCGCGAGCAGGCTCGCTCCCACAAGATTGTGTGTTGGTCGCGAGATTTGGTTTGGTGGCTGAGATCTTGGGGGCGTTGGGAAAACGGGCCGGATTTATTTTTGAACAATAGATCCGGCCCTTTTGAATGTTCAGCGGGCGAATGAAATTACCGACCTATCGCCGCACAGATGGTTGCCCATCTAACGGTGCAACCGCTGACGGGGCACCGTATCAACATTTGCCTGGTCGCCCAAATCAACGGCATTACCGTTAGCCCGAACATAATAGTTATCGAATTCAGCGCTTTCGACGAACACAAAGCCATGGCGAGTGTAAAAACGATTTGAGGCGCTTTCTTTGAGAGCTCCAACCTTGATGGGACGCCCGATCTCATCAGCCTCTCTGAAAATCCGAGTAAGAACTTCAGAGCCGATTCCTGCTCCTTGAGCACTGGGTATCACATACAAGTGGTCAAGTAGAAGCTCGCTCTGGTGGTCTTTGATTACGACAAAACCGACCAGATCACCTGATACTTCTATGCGGCGGGTGCTGTTAGCGTCGAAGCCAGCAAGAAATCGTTCGCGCGCACGATCCGGGTCAAATCGTCCAAGCCGTTCAAGGCTCTCGCGCATGGCCTCAATCCTGATGGCGACCAGATCTTCCAGGTCGTTATTGGAAGCTGCGCATAAAACGACAGCGGAGTTTTGATCAGCGGAGGCTGGCATTTCAAGCACCCTAAACATGGCCGGTCAGTCATTATAGAAAACAGAATCCGCATCACCACTGCTGTCTCGCTTCAATGGAGGCGATGGCATCAGCTTCAGGAGGATGTGTTCGCCGGACGCTTACGTCTGTTGGGGCAAGGGGGCGGATCTGCCGTGGTATCCGAGACGCACTCAGGGTTTCGGATAAACGCCAACGTTTAAAAATACATCTCCAGTCACGCTCCCAAGCTACATATCCTTGCGCCTTTGCCTACAGCTACGCCAGAATCCGCCGGCTTGTGCGCCTTGGGACCGGGTTCTATTGTGGTCGGGTCGCTGACGAATCAGCGATCGGATTTGACCGTCCGCCTAATATCAAGGCGCGCCAGCGTTCTGCACTTGTTCAGGCATTGTCTGAAATTATGTTGCGGTGGCTGTGCGTGGGACACCTTCGGGTGTGCCGGATTCCTTGATGTCCGGTCGGTCAACCCGCGTACAGCTGCCACCCTGTTTGTTTGACCGCGAACGGTGGCGGCTCCAGTCATCAAGGAGCTTCACCATGATCAAACCAACACCCAACCCGCCCGAAACCGATCCCACATCTCCCTACGAATCCCTCGACTCCAACAAACTCCACGAAGCCGCTGATCGCGCGCTCGATCATTACCTGTCGCCAAACAATCTCCTGCCTCCGCCACGTAAGGCGCGTGGGATGTACGCGGTTACGGCTGATACCAAAAACGAAGAACTGCTGGCTGATGCGAGTGAAACGCTTGCTTCGGCCAAGACGATTGCTCAGGACATTTCCAGTTTGCTGCCGCCGCCGCAGCGGCGGGCATTGTTGGGGGTTGCGCAGTTGATCATGCTGGGGGAGCTGGCGGTGAATCGGGTGATGGATAATTTGGAGGTGGCGGGGTGATTTAGAAGACGGGGCCAAGGCTTGATTTGGAGTAAGCTTTGGCGCCTTCGCGAGCAGGCTCGCTCCCGCGGGGGTTGGTGTGGATCGCTGGTTCTGTGGCCGGCGCTGAAGTTCATGATAGTGGGTCGGTTGCTGTCTTTAGAACGTTAAAGGAATTCACTCGATGGACTCATATTTGAATGGTCAACCGACCTCGCGGAGTTGGTGATGGAGTTTTCAACTACGATTTGGAACTGGTACGGGCAGAGCGAGTACCGACGAGTTCTTGCTGTTTGCTTGGCAATTCGGGGGCTTACCTTCTTGGCTATGAATGCTGATGAGCAGCGACAAACGATTCCTGATTGCCCAGCCTGTGAGGTTTGGTCGAAAACAATGCTGCCTTTGCATGAAGCACTAACAGTGTGTGGGGCCGCGATGCAAAAGGATGTTCGGAGTGGACTGCAGCATGTCTGGGACTTGTGCAGTTCCTTGCTTGAGTCGGCTATCCATTGCGATGATCGGTCGATATTTGATCAATGTGAATGGCAGCCTCTACGGGAAGCCGCTAATCAGGCTCTAGCTTTCGTAGACGCGGAGAAAATATCCCCTTATCTGGATGAACTAATTTCGGATTGTCGAAGTGCCATGGTTCACTCGTGATCAAAACCAACACCCAACCCGCCCGAGACCGATCCCACGTCTCCCTACGAATCCCTCGATTCCAACAAACTCCACGAAGCCGCTGACCGCGCGCTCGATCATTACCTGTCGCCAAGCAATCTCCTGCCTCCGCCGCGTAAGGCGCGGGGGATGTATGCGGTGACGGCGGATACCAAGAATGAAGAACTGCTGGCGGATGCGAGTGAAACGCTTGCTTCGGCGAAGACGATTGCTCAGGACATTTCCAGTTTGCTGCCGGCGCCGCAGCGGCGGGCGTTGTTGGGGGTTGCTCAACTGATCATGCTGGGGGAGCTGGCGGTGAATCGGGTGATGGATAATTTGGAGGTGGCGGGGTGATGTCGTTGGCCTTGATCCGGCGCTGGGCCTTGGGATTTTAGGTGCGGCAGAAGAGCCCCTCACCCCAGCCCTCTCCCGGAGGGAGAGGGAGCCGACCGAGGTGTCTTGCGTTGTGCATCGACCTGGACGAGCGTGTTGATTATGGATTTTTGATGCTTATGCACTGCGGCAGAAGAGCCCCTCACCCCAGCCCTCTCCCGGAGGGAGAGGGGGCCGACCGAGGTGTTTTGCGTTATACATCGACCTGGAAGACCTTAGCGGCTATGGCTTTGCTGGGCTTCAGCGGTGCTGGATTCAGAGCGATACGTTCAGGTCGGCGTGTGTCACGAATTTCCCCGAATCGGTTCCCTCTCCCTCGGGAGAGGGCTAGGGTGAGGGGCTTCCTGGCCGTGACAACAGGGTCTCCAGTCTGGCCAATGGCGGCGCATCCTGGTTGCGGTCGAATACTTGAATTCCAACCTTGAGCAGTCGCCCATTCTCTGCACTGGCGATCACCTGTTCGCAGCGCAACATAAGTCGCCCTTGATCACATTCAACAGCCTTCATCCCATTCGGTAATCGCCCCTCCAGGCGCAGCTCAGCCATCCGGCTCTGCGCGGCGATCAGCGCAATCGATCTATCGCGCAACACCCCACTACTCTGCGTCATCAACCCCGCCACCCGCACAGCGGCTGACATGGCGACGGCGATGATCGCCAGTGCCACCAGCACTTCAATCAAGGTGAAGCCTTCCTCTCGCGAACGCGCGCGCATACATGGCCCAAAAGCAAAACCCAGCCCTCGACGCTAACCCCCGTCCTTGACGGCTTGACGACGGAAACACCCGAGGATTTTCAACATCCCTGACATATCTTCTTGCAACACTGCGCGTCGAATTCGGATCAAGCCAGGGAATGTCGAGATGGATATCGCACCTTTGAACACGCTCAGTCAGTCGCCGCGCATGCCGCGTGGGCAGCAGGGTTTTACCTTGATCGAGATCATGGTGGTGGTGGTGATTCTGGGGATTCTGGCGGCGATGGTGGTGCCCAAGGTGCTCGACCGGCCGGATCAGGCGCGGGCGACGGCGGCGAAGCAGGATATTGGTGGGTTGATGCAGGCGTTGAAGTTGTATCGCCTCGATCACGGCACGTATCCGAGCATGAATCAGGGGCTGAAGGTGTTGGTCGAGCGGCCGGCGGATGCGAAGAACAGCAACTGGCGTTCGTATCTGGAGCGTTTGCCGAATGACCCATGGGGCCGGCCTTATCAGTACCTCAACCCGGGCGCGAACGGTGAGGTCGATATCTTTTCCCTCGGCGCCGATGGCCAGCCGGACGGCGATGGCGTGAATGCCGATATCGGTTCCTGGCAGTTGTAAGGCCGGCCGTGAACACAGGTTCGCTCAACGGGGCGAAGCAACGGGGCATGGCGATTATCAGCGCGTTGTTGATCGCGGCGGTGGTGGCGGTGATTGCGGCGGGGATGTTGACGCGCCAGAGCGTGGCGACCCGGGCGCTGGAGGCCGATCAGCAGCGGGTGCAGGGGCGTTGGGTCGCGCAGGGTGGTCTGGAGATCAGCCGGCAGTTGCTCTGGGACGCGCGCCTGCGTGATCCGTTGACCCGGCGCGATCAGCCTTGGGCGCAGCCGTTGTTGGCGGCGGGTTTTGCCGGGCGGCTGGAGGATGAGCAGGGCAAGTTCAACCTGCGCAATCTCGTCGTCAACGAGCGCATCGATGAGGCGCAAGTGCAGGCGTTCGAGCGCTTGTGTGAACTGATCGGTGTGAGTGCCGTTGTCAGCCAGCGCATCCGCCAGCGGGTGATTGCCGGGTATCCGCATTTGCTCAATGCGCAGATTGGTGCGACTGGCAAAGCCGGTTTCGACAGTGGCCGCGCCACTTCGCCCGATGCCGATTACAAACCGCCACCGCCGAAGGCGCCGATGCTGCGCACACTCGATGATTTGCGCAGCGTCGAAGGCGTGACGGATGCGCTGATCGGCCAACTGGCGCCGTACGTGACGGTGATTCCGGCGACGACGTGGATCAACGGCAACACCGCCACGGCGCAGGTGCTGGCGGCGTATGTGCCGGGGCTTTCGCTGGAGCGGGCGACGGCGTTGATTGCCGAGCGTGACGCCGGGCGCTGGTTTATCAATCGCGGCGATTTTGTGAACCGCTTGCGCATGCCGCAGTTGGAAATGAGCAGCGTCAAAGTCGGCATCACCAGTGACTGGTTTCGTTTACGCGGTGAGGCGCGGCGTGATCAGCGCCGGGTCAGCCTCGATGCTTTGCTGCACCGCAGCGAGGATCGGCTGCCGCAGGTGATCTGGTCGCGGGTGGGCGCATGAGCCAGTTGCGCGTTGCGTTGCCGCCGCTGGCGGAGCTGGAGTTGCACAGCGAAGTGAGCTGCGCCTGGCTGGATCGTCAGGGGCAGGTCAGTCGTGAGGAGCGGCTGACTTTGAGTCAGTTGGGGCAACGGCCGAAGCAACCACCGCTGCTGTGTTTTCTGCATCCGGCCGACAGCCTGCTCGCCAGCATTGATCTACCGCCGCTGCCCGCGAACAAAACGGCGGCTGCTGTGCAGTGTGCGGCGCAGGCGCTGATGCTCGGTGACAGCAGCCAAATGCATATCGGCCACAGCCCTCGTGATGCGAGTGGGCAGGTGCGAATCGCCTGGGTGGCGCGGCAGCATTTGCAGCGTCTGGCTGCGTTGCTCAAGCAGGCGGGTTTGAGTCTGCGCGGTTTGTATCCGGCGCCGTATAGCCTGCCAGTGCTGCCGGGGGTTGTCGCTTGTGTGGCGGACGGGCATTTGCTCCATCGCGAGAGTTTGAACAGTGCGCAGGTTGAGCCGTTGCTCGGTGACGAAGTTGATGAGGCATCGTTTGAAGCCGGATCAGCACAACGCTGGATCGGCCCCTTGCCCGGTTGGGGTTTGCACGGTGGTCTGCAGCAAACCGGCGGCGAACAACGCGGTTGGGGTCGCGCTGTCGGGTGTGTGGCTTTGGCCGTGGCGGTTTGGGTGATTGGCCTGAATCTTTACGCCGCTCGCGAGGCGCGGCAGGGCCAGCAGCTCAAGGCGCAGATGAGCCAGCGGGTGAAGCAGGCGTTCCCCGAATTGCCGGTGATTCTCAACCCGCTGCAACAGGCGCGTCAGCAAATCGAGCAGCGGCAAAAAGGCGCGGTCGATGACCCGGCGCAGAACTTCAATCGACTGGTGTTGCAGGCCGGCACCGGCATGCCGTTCATGGCCGGCAGTGTCGAGCGCCTGACCTATCGCGACGGCGCCTTGCAACTGGCCTTGCTGAGCGATGCAAACCGTGGCGGCAACGATAAGGACTGGCAAAGCACGTTGGCCCAGGCCGGCATCAGCGTCACTGCCGATGACGAAGGCTGGACGCTGCGCCCGAGCGATGAATCCAGCGCCAACACCAACGCAGACGACGACAGCGGAGCAGACGATGAGTAGGGCGACGCTGGCGATTTACCGTGGACGCTGGCAGCGCTTCAGCAGCCAGTTGCAGGCGCGTTGGCAGCCGTTGGCGCTGCGTGAGAAACGCATGGTCGCTGGCATGGCGCTGGTGCTTGTCGGTCTGCTGATCTGGCTGACGCTGGTCAAGCCGCCGCTGGCCAGGATCACTTTCTGGCAGAGCGAGACGCCCAAGTTGCGCGCGCAAACCGAGGCGCTGGAAGTGCTGTTGCGCAGCGTCAACGTGCGGCCGCAGGGGCAAAGCGTTGGCCAGTCGCTGGAGCAAAGTCTGCAAGCGGCGGGGCTCGCCGGGCACTACCAATTACAAGCGGCGGAGGGTGGCGCGTGGCAGTTGAATGTCGACGCCGCGCCGGCCGATACGCTGCTCGACTGGCTGCTCAGCCAGCCGTCACAACTTTCTCTGCAGGTGGTCGAGGCGCAGTTGCAACGCGCAAGCGCGGCCTCGACCGATGTCACCGCCGGCACTTTGTCAGGCACCGTTCGCATGGATCAGGCGCAGGGCGCTAAGGAAGCTTCATGAAGGAGTCACGCTGCAAACCGGCACGTCTGGCGCTGCCGTTGTTGCTGATGGCATTGAGCGCGTGCAACAGCACCACGGCCCCGCAGAATCAGCCGCCGCTGTTGGTCGACAGCGAACTCGGGCGGCCGCTGGCCAATACCCAGCGCAGCGGCGATGCGGTCGCCGATCGCGAACGGGCGCAGGCTCAGGCGCGGCCGGTGCCCAAGCAGTTGCACAACATCAGTCAGCGCGGGCGCAGTGGTGGTGCTGTGCCGAGCAACACGGTTGCGCGCAATCCGTTGGGTGAGCAACCGGTGACGCTGAATTTCGTCGAGGCCGATATTCAGGCGGTGGTGCGTGCGCTGTCGCGGGCCACTGGGCAGCAGTTTCTCGTCGATCCACGGGTCAAGGGCAATCTGACGTTGGTCTCGGAAGGTCAGGTACCGGCCCGGCAGGCTTACGACATGCTGCTCGCGGCGTTGCGCATGCAAGGCTTCAGCGTGGTCGATGTCGGCGGCGTGGCGCAGGTGGTTCCCGAGGCCGACGCGAAACTGCTCGGCGGGCCGATCTACAGCGCGGACAAACCGGCCGGCAACGGCATGCTCACGCGCACGTTTCGCCTGCAATACGAGAACGCGGTGAACCTGATCCCGGTGCTGCGCCCGATCGTTTCGCCGAACAATCCGATCAATGCCTACCCCGGCAATAACACCGTGGTCATCACCGATTACGCCGAGAACCTCACCCGCGTCGCGCAGTTGATCGAGAGCATCGACACGCCGAGCGCGATCGACACCGATGTGGTGCAGATCCAGAACGGCATCGCTGCCGATATCGCGCCGATGGTCGCCGACTTGCTCGACGCGCCGGGCAATGATCCGACGCAGAAAATCGCGGTGATTGGCGACCCACGTTCCAACACCATCATCATCCGCGCCGGCAGCCCCGAGCGTACCGAGCTGGCGCGCAACCTGATCTACAAACTCGACAACGCGCAGAGCAATCCGAGCAATCTGCACGTGGTTTATCTGCGCAACGCCCAAGCGGCGAAACTGGCGCAGGCCTTGCGCGGTTTGCTCACCGGCGAGAGTGACAGCGGCAGCAGCGACGCGGCGCGGTCGGTGCTCAGCGCGATGGGCAGCAGCACCGGCGGCAATGCCGGGCAGAACGGCCAGAGCAGTACGCCGAGCACTGGGACTTCAATGACGACTGGCAGCGGCGCAACCGGCGGCAGTTATGCGCAGGGTAGTGGTGGCGGCAGCAGCAGTGGCGGTACGCAGAGCAGCGAACAGAACGTTGCGTTCAGCGCTGGCGGGGTGACGATTCAGGCTGACGCCACCACCAACACGCTGCTGATTTCCGCGCCGGAACCGCTGTATCGCAACTTGCGTGAGGTTATCGATCTGCTCGACCAGCGCCGTGCGCAAGTGGTGATCGAAAGCCTGATCGTCGAGGTCGGCGAGGACGACGCCAGCGAATTCGGTGTGCAATGGCAGACCGGTAACCTCGGCGGCAAGGGCGTGATCGGTGGCGCCAATCTGGGTGGCGCGGGTCTCAATACGGGAGCTAAGAACAGCATCGACGTACTGCCGCAGGGTTTGAACCTCGGCTACGTCAACGGCACGGTCGACATCCCCGGCATCGGCAAGATTCTCGACCTGAAAGTGCTGGCGCGGGCGCTGAAGAGCAAGGGCGGTACCAACGTGCTGTCGACGCCGAACCTGCTGACCCTGGACAACGAAGCGGCGAGCATTTTTGTCGGCCAGACCATCCCGTTTGTCAGCGGCAGCTACGTCACCGGCGGCGGGGGCACCAGCAACAACCCGTTCCAGACCGTGACCCGCGAAGAGGTCGGCCTCAAGCTCAACGTGCGCCCGCAGATTTCCGAGGGCGGCACGGTGAAGCTGGATATCTATCAGGAAGTCAGCAGCATCGATGAGCGCGCGTCCAACAGCGTGACCGCGGCGGGCATCGTCACCAACAAACGGGCGATCGACACCAGCATTCTGCTCGACGATGGGCAGATCATGGTTCTCGGCGGGTTGCTTCAGGACGGTTACAGCCAGAGCAATGATGCGGTGCCGTGGCTGGGCAGCTTGCCGGGCATCGGCGCGCTGTTTCGCAACGAACGCCGGGCGATCACCAAGACTAACCTGATGGTGTTCCTGCGCCCGTACATCATCCGCGACAGCGAAGCGGGGCGCAGCATCACCCTCAACCGCTACGACTTCATGCGCCGCGCCCAGGGCGGCTTGCAACCGGAACGCAGCTGGGCGATGCCCGACATGCAGGCGCCGCAATTGCCGAGCGCTGCGCAAGGCGTGCCAGCGCCGGGGCCGACATCAGGCCCACGGGCCACGATCAAAGCCGTACCGATTGAAGGGAGCACCCGGTTTTGACTGAGATGATGATTGTGGCGAGGGGATTCATCCCCGCTCGGCTGCGCAGCAGTCGTAAAACCGGTACACGCGATTTGCCTGTAGAAACTGGTTTTCAAGTTTTGGGCCTGCTTCGCAGCCCAACGGGGATAAATCCCCTCGCCACAGGGAATCGCATTGCCCCAGAGAATCTAATTGCCACAGAAGATCGCATTGTCACTGAGGATCCCATTGCCACGGTACCGATCGAAGGGAGCACCCGGTTTTGACTGAGATGATGATTGTGGCGAGGGGATTCATCCCCGCTCGGCTGCGCAGCAGTCGTAAAACCGGTACACGCGATTTGCCTGGAGAAACCGGTTCTCAAGGTTTGGGTCTGCTGCGCAGCCCAACGGGGATAAATCCCCTCGCCACAGAGGTTCCCATTGCCACAGGGGTTCCCATTGCCACAGGGGATCTCATTGCCACTGAGGATCTCATTGCCACAAGGGATCCCATTACCACGGTGGATTCTGGGGAGGGTGGGCGATGAGTGTATTGCCGTACGCCTGGGCCAAGGCGCAGCGGATTCTTTTGCGCGATGGCGTGTTGACGGTGTGCCCATCGACGCCCGGCTGGTCGATCAGCGAAGTGCGTCGGCAGTTCGGTGCGACGCAGGTTGAGCGGGTGCGTGATGACGAGCTCGACGGGCTGCTCGCCAGTGCTTACGCCGATACCGGCAGTGCGGCGGCGGTGGTGGGTGCTGCGGAAAACGAGGTCGATCTCGATCGGCTGATGCAGGACATGCCGGAAATCACCGACCTGCTCGACACCCAGGACGGCGCGCCGGTGATTCGCATGATCAACGCCTTGCTCACCCAGGCCGCGCGCGATGAGGCCAGCGACATTCATATCGAACCGTTCGAAACCCATTCGGTGGTGCGCTACCGCGTCGACGGCACCCTGCGCGATGTGGTCTCGCCGCGCAAGGCATTGCACGGTGCGCTGGTATCGCGGATCAAGATCATGGCCCAGCTCGACATCGCCGAAAAACGCTTGCCGCAGGATGGCCGAATCGCTTTGCGCGTAGCGGGGCGGCCGATCGATATTCGTGTGTCGACGGTGCCGACCGGCCACGGCGAGCGCGTGGTGATGCGCCTGCTCGACAAACAGGCCGGGCGCTTGCATCTGGAAACCTTGGGCATGGATGCGCAGGTATTGGCAAAGCTCGACCACCTGATCCGCCAGCCCCACGGCATCGTGCTGGTGACCGGGCCGACCGGCAGCGGCAAGACCACCAGCCTCTACGCGGCGCTGGCGCGGCTGGATGCGAGCACCAGCAACATCCTCACCGTGGAAGATCCGGTGGAATACGATTTGCCGGGGATCAGCCAGATTCAGGTCAACGCCAAGATCGACATGACCTTTGCCCTCGCACTGCGGGCGATTCTGCGGCAGGACCCGGACATCATCATGATCGGTGAGATCCGCGATCTCGAGACCGCGCAAATCGCCGTGCAGGCCTCGCTCACCGGGCATCTGGTGCTGGCGACGCTGCACACCAACGACGCGGTGTCGGCGGTCAATCGCCTGATCGATATGGGCGTTGAGCCGTTCTTGCTCGCGTCATCCATGCTCGGCGTCCTCGCGCAACGTCTGGTGCGGCGCCTGTGCAATCAATGCAAACAGGAAGACCCGGCCACGCCCGGCACCTGGCGCCCGGTCGGTTGCGCGGCGTGCAATCACACCGGTTACAGCGGCCGCACCGGCATCCACGAATTGTTCTGCATCGACGACGATATCCGCACGCTGATCCACCAAGGGGCAGGGGAGCAGGCCTTGCGCGCGGCGGCGTCGAAAGCGGGGATGTTCAGCCTGCGTGAGGACGGTGAGCGCTGGATTCGCAGCGGTGCCACCGCGCCGGAAGAAATCCTTCGCGTGACACGGGACGCCTGATGAATCGCTATCGCTTTGAAGCGGCGGATGCCACCGGGAAAATCGAGTCCGGCCACCTTGAGGCGGACAGCCAGAGCGCAGCGTTCAGTGCCTTGCGCGGACGTGGCCTGACGGCGCTGTCTGTGCACGAGGAAAGCAACGTCGCCCGACACGGTGGCGGCGGTTTGTTCAGCGCCAGACTCTCCGACAACGACCTCGCCTGGGCCACGCGGCAACTGGCGAGCCTGCTCGGCGCCAGCCTGCCATTGGAAGCAGCACTGAGCGCCACAGTCGAGCAGGCCGAGAAAAAGCACATCGCCCAGACCCTCAGCGCCGTGCGCGCCGATGTGCGCAGCGGCATGCGTCTGGCAGAATCGCTGGCGTCGCGGCCACGGGATTTTCCGGAGATTTACCGCGCGCTGATTGCCGCTGGCGAAGAGTCCGGCGATCTGGCCCAAGTGATGGAACGGCTGGCCGATTACATCGAGGAACGCAACAACCTGCGCGGCAAGATTCTCACTGCGTTCATCTATCCGGGCGTGGTCGGGCTGGTGTCGATCGGCATTGTGATTTTCCTGCTCAGCTACGTGGTGCCGCAGGTGGTCAGCGCGTTCTCTCAAGCGCGGCAGGATTTGCCGGGGCTGACGCTGGCGATGCTCACCGCCAGTGATTTCATTCGCGCGTGGGGCTGGTTGTGTGCTGCGCTCATGGCCGGGACGTTCTGGAGTTGGCGTCTGTATTTGCGCAATCCGGCGGCGCGCTTGAGCTGGCATAACCGGGTGCTGAAGTTGCCGCTGTTCGGGCGTTTTATCTTGGGTTTGAACACCGCGCGATTCGCCTCCACCCTGGCGATCCTCGGCGGTGCCGGCGTGCCGTTGTTGCGTGCATTGGAAGCGGCGCGGCAGACACTGTCCAACGACCGCTTGAGCCTGAGCGTCAGCGAGGCCACGGCAAAGGTGCGCGAAGGCGTCAACCTCGCCGCCGCGTTGCGGGTGGAGAATGTCTTCCCGCCGGTGCTGATTCACCTGATCGCCAGCGGCGAGAAAACCGGCTCACTGCCACCGATGCTCGAGCGTGCGGCGCAGACGCTTTCCCGGGACATTGAACGACGGGCGATGGGCATGACCGCGTTGCTGGAGCCGCTGATGATTGTGGTGATGGGCGGGGTGGTGCTGGTGATTGTGATGGCGGTGTTGTTGCCGATTATTGAGATCAACCAGTTGGTGCAGTAGCCAAATTTGATGTTGGCCGGGCCGGCCTCTTCGCGAGCAGGCTCGCTCCCACAGGGGAACGCATTTCAACCGTGGGAGCGAGCCTGCTCGCGAAAGCGCCAGTCCCGACAACACAAAACTCAAATATTTTGCACCGGCCTGACCCTCACCCGAGTCCCGATCCCATCATCCTCGGGTTCTCCATTCTGTCATCTGCAACCACCCGCCAACGGCTCTAGCCCGATTCAGCCAAACCCCCGATCCAGACATGCCGCCACATCCCGCAAACACCCGAGAAATCCCCACAAAAATCCCCGCGCAGCTCCCGAGGTTTTTTCCTTTATCTGTCACCGGAAGCTGCGAATTTCTCTCTGCGGCTCCACTGCGGTGGACCCTCCCGGTGTCATGCAAGCCTTCCGAAACCTGTGTTCCAAACCAAGTTGAAAAGGAGATTCTTCATGTTCAAGCGCACTCTGATCGCCGCCTCACTGACCGTCGCCGCTCTGGCTTCCGCCCAGGCCATGGCCGTTACCGGTGGTGGTGCTTCCCTGCCTGCCGCGCTGTACAAAGGTTCTGCCAACAGCATCCTGCCAGCCAACTTCAGCTACGCCGTGACCGGTAGCGGCGTCGGCAAAAGCGCTTTCCTGACCAACAACGCTGCCCAGTTCAGCACTACCGGCACCGTGCATTTCGCCGCCAGCGACTCGATCCTCAGCGCTGCGGAACTGAGCACCTACACCACCAACTTCGGTGCTTCGTACGGCCCGCTGATCCAGCTGCCATCGGTGGCCACTTCGGTTGCCATTCCGTACAAAAAATCCGGTCAGACCGCGCTTAACCTGACCAGCGCTCAACTGTGCGATGCGCTGTCGGGCACCGCCACCACTTGGGGCGCTCTGCTGGGTAACGCCGACAGCACACCGATCCGTGTGGTTTACCGCAGCGTGTCCAGTGGCACCACCGAAATCCTCAGCCGTCACCTGAACTCGATCTGCCCGACCAAATTCGCCGTCAACTCCACCTTCACCAACGCTCGTCTGCCGGCCGGTTCCGCGCTGCCATCGACTTGGGTCGGCGTAGCCAACACCGCTGATGTGGCCACTGCGGTGAACGCCGTGGACGGTTCGATCGGCTATGTGGGTCCGGACGGCGTGAACGCCACCAGCAACGCTGTGGTTGCCCGCGTCAATGGCGTCCAGCCAACCAACGCTAACGTGACGCTGGCGCTGAGCACTGCACCGGTGCCAAGCGCACCTGCCAACCCGGCTGGCTGGGCCCCGGTCGTGCCTAACCCGGCAAGCGGTTACCCGATTGTGGCTTACACCAACTTCATCTTCGGCCAGTGCTACAAAGATGCAGCCGTGGCCACCGCCGTGCGCAACTTCCTGACCACCCACTACAGCAACCCGGGCAACAACGTCGCCACCGTCGCCCACAGCTTCACGCCGGTTCCCAACAACTGGAAAACCGCTGTGACCGCCAACTTCATCACCAACACCTCGGGCAATAACCTGGACATCAACAACGCCAACGCCTGCAACGGCATTGGTCGTCCTTTGTAAGCCTTGTCTCAACTGCAATGAAACGGCAGCAGCCTTCGGGCTGCTGTTTTTTTTGCCGATTTACTCCTCGAACATGAAGTTTGTGTGACATCCGTTCGGTCGTGAGGCTCGCCAACTGCCTATGTCGTAACAGCAGGGCTGATCCGACCTGCCACCCAAAAGGACCTGTAGTGATGCTTGCTCGCACCTCCCGTCACAGTAACCGTATCCGGCCGATCAAACGTGGCGCGGGCGATCCCGCACAGTGGCTGCTCAAGCCATTGGCGCAAGCCGTCGCCTTGTGTCTGGTGGCGGGCAGTGCCGAGGCGGCGACCGCGTTCAGTTCCACCTGGTTTGCCGCGAAGGGCGCGGCGCAGCAGGCTTCGGCGTCGCGTCCGGGTGGGAGCGGTCTGCCGGGGATGACCCCACCGCTGGCACAGCAGCAACGGGCCAGCCAGCAGTTGCAGCGTTCTTTGCAGACACTCAATAACACCGTGGCAGCGATTGCCGCTCAGCAGGCCGCACAAGCCGCTGGACGTGCCGCCGCATTGGGCAGTGTGCAAGTGGTTCCGGACGGATTGGGCGAGGGCGGCCTGAAGGTCGATAACAGCCTGAGCCAGGGCTGGATGAACGCCAAAGGCCCGCAACAAACCCAGGCCGACGGCAAGACCACGGTGAAGATCGAGCAGACCGCCGACAAGGCGATTCTCAATTGGGAAACGTTCAACGTCGGCCGCAATACCACAGTGGAATTTGCCCAGCAGGCCAACTGGGCGGTGCTCAATCGCGTCAACGATCCGAGCGCACGGGCCAGCCAGATTCAGGGGCAGATCAAAGCGGACGGCACGGTGATGCTGATCAACCGCAACGGCATCGTCTTCAGCGGTGGCAGCCAGGTCAATGTGCGAAATCTGGTAGCGGCAGCCGCGAACATGACCGATGCACAATTTCGCGATCGGGGTCTGTATTTCGACAGCACCGGCAGTCAGCCAACCTTTACCGACGCTGCTGGCAAAGTCCTGGTGGAGCGTGGCGCAGCCATACAAACGCATCAACCTGCGCTCTCCACCGACGCCGGCGGCTATACCTTGCTGCTTGGCCAGGACGTGCAGAACGACGGCTCGATCAGTACGGCCAAGGGTCAGACGGTGCTGGGTGCGGGGGACCGTTTCTATATCCGCAAGGGTTCGGGCACCGACGGTAATGGTTATTCAACCACTTTCGGCAGTGAGGTCATTCCCGGTTTCAAGGCTGACAGCTCGGGCAAAGTCAGCAACACCGGCCTGATCCAGGCATCCACCGGCGACATCACTCTGACCGGCCGCGACGTTGTGCAAAACGGTGTGCTGCTGGCGAGCACTTCGGTGGCGACGCGCGGCACCGTGCATTTGCTCAATCCGGCCAGCGATGCCCAAGGCCGTGTGACCCTGGGCGAAAATGGTGTCACTGCGATTCTGCTCGACAGCAGTGATCTCACGGCCCTGGACAGCCAGCGCGATGCGTCGCTGACCGGCGTCAATGCCAACAACCGGATCCGCAGCGATCAGTCTCGCATCGACATCGGCAGCGGCGGCACCGTCGAATTCAAAAGCGGCTCGATCACCCTTGCCACCGGTGGGCAGGTGGCAGTTGCCGCCGGACAGCGCAGTCTATTGCGCGAGGGGGCGGTGATCGACGTGTCCGGCGCCCTCGGCGTCAAAGTGGCGATGGCAAACAACAACATCAAGATCAACGTCCAGGGCAACGAGCAGCGTGATGCGCCGGTCAATCGCGAGAGCGGCGCGCTCAACAGTAACGACATCTGGGTCGATGTCCGTGAGCTGGTATTCGTGCCGGCGGGCACCAACGGTTACGCCACCGACCGCTGGTACACCGCCGGTGGGTTGTTGGAGGTCGGCGGATACCTCGGCACTCAGGGCCATGGCGTTGGTGAATGGATGGCGCAGGGCGGTGAGGTGCGGTTTTCCGGAAAGGACGTGATCAGCGAAAAAGGTTCGCTGATCAATGTGTCCGGCGGCACGCTTGATGTGCAGGGCGGCGAGATTCGCCAGAGCTGGCTGCGCGGTGCGGACGGGCGGTTATACGAAGTGTCGCGTGCGCCGGGCGATATTCTCTACAACGGCCTTTACAAAGGTTACGAAAGTCACAGCGAGCGCTGGGGTCAGACGGATTATTTCTATAGCCCGCTGATCGCGCCGACGCGTCGCCAGGAAGCGGGGTACACCGTTGGCCGGGATGCCGGCCAGTTGGTGATCGCCACGGGCAACGCCGTGCTGGAAGGCCAGCTGTTGGGTGAGGTGTTTCAGGGCGAACGGCAAATCCAGGCACCGCGGGCAGGTCTGGACGGCTATGCCCAGACCCAGACCGCCCGGGCGCGGCGAGGGCAGTTGGTGGTTGGCAGTTACGATGCTGCTTATGTCGCTGCCAGTGCAGGCCTGCTCTATCAACTCGACCCGTTGCTCGATCAGGTGCAAGTGGGGGGCGCGCATGCCAGCGTAGCGAACGCAGGGCTGACCGATGCGGTCGCGGCAGAACGCGCAGGCAAACTGTTCCTCGATGCCGGGCTGCTCAATGGTTTCGCGCTGGGCGCGCTGAAGATCTCGGCGAAAAACACGATTGAAGTCAATGAAGGCGTGACGGTGGATCACGGTGGCAACATCACCCTGTTCAGCCCTGACGTGCAGGTCAATGCCGATCTGATTGCGCAAGGCGGCAGCCTGCAATTGGGCAACGTTTTGAACCAGCTCGCCACCGATCGGCGTGATGACACCATTCTCCAGGTTTCAGCAGGCAAGCAAGCGCGAGTGACGGTTGCGCAGGGTGTGCAGCTGCAGACACGCGGTCTGTGGAGCAACCTGTCGAGTAACCCGGACGACGCGGGCGGCCTGGCGTACCTCAATGGCGGGACGGTGTCGATCCGCAGTACCGGCGACATTCTGCTGGCCAGTGGCAGTCTGGTCGATGTTTCGTCGGGCGGTGCGGTATTGGCCAACGGCAAGACGCGTGGCGGCAAGGGTGGCGACGTGACGCTTGAATCCAGCGCCAACAGTGCGCCAGGCCTGTCGCGCATGGTGCTCGATGGCGAGGTGCGGGGCTATGGCGTGAACGGCGGCGGCACCTTGACCGTGCAGGCCAGCAAGGTGCGGATCGGCGCTTCCGGCGAAGTGTCCGAAGAACAGACCCTGCGCCTGACGCCGGAGCTGTTCCGCACGGGGTTCAGCGCCTACAACATCATCGGTGTGAAGGGGCTGGAGGTCGCCGCGCAAAGCGCGATCGATGTGCAGATGCCGGTCTATCGATTTGGCGAATCCGCCTCGACCATTGTGTCCGGTATGTCGCCGCGCGCTGCGCTGGAGCTATGGACGCCCGCGTTATTTCAGGAAGACCCGCTCAAGGGCGTCTTGACGCAAAGGGCCGGCGCTTCTGTCGCATTGCAGGCCGGCGCGACGCTTGCTGGCTTGATTGATCCCGCCAGCAGTCCGTTGTCGATTGGCGAAGGCTCACGGATCAGTGTCGATCCCGGCCAGCGCATCGGTTTGCGCGGGGCAGGCCAGATCACGCTTGATGGTGAACTCAACGCCTGGGGCGGTATTGTCGATATCCGTCAACAGCAGTTCGGCGCGATTGATGTGGCGACGTCCTTGCAAGAGGCCGATCCGACCCCGCACAACCGTTCGATCTGGATCGGTGAACATGCCTTGATCGATGTCGCCGGTCGGGCAGCGACCGCTGTCGATGCGCTGGGCCGCGTCTACGGCCAGGTCGGCAAGGGTGGCTCGATCATTGTCGGTGGCGAGATTGATGTGAAGAAAATCACGGCGACCGCTGCCGATGCTTACGTCATCATCCGCCAAGGTGCGCGACTGGAAGCGTCCGGTGCGCAAGCCGTGCTCGATAGCGGTGGGCAAGGCCCCGCTCGTGTGGCCACCGATGGCGGACGGATCACCCTGAGTTCCTACAATGGTCTGTTCATCGAGGGCAGTCTGCAGGCCAGTGCTGGCGGTGCAGGTGCGGCGGGCGGGCGTCTGGAGATCGCTCTGGATACACCGGCGTACGGTCCCGCGAACTTGAGCAATGCGGTGCGCGTGCCGCGTGAAATGATCATTGCCCAAGGGCCAGCGCCGGCACTGCCGCAGCCGCTGCGAGCGGGTGAGGCTTCGCCACTTTTACGCTACGGGCGTACACGCTTGAGTGCCGATCAGCTGATGAGCGGTGGCTTCGGCAGCGTGAGTCTGCTGAGCAACGGTCTGATGACGTTCGACGGCGATGTCGACCTGCACATGGGACAGGGCCTGAGCCTGTTCGCCGGTTCTCTTTCATTGGCCGAGTCGGCGAGTGACAGCGCCCGGGTCAACCTCAGCGCACCTTACCTGCGCCTGTCAGGGCTGGGCACCTATTTGAGCTCGGAAGTCAAAGTGCGTCCGCGGGTGATGAGCAATCCGACAGCGCAGTTGTCCGGCGCGCAATTCACCGCCAGCGCGAACCTGCTGGACGTGGGCAACTCGCTTTCATTCGGCACCGAAGGGACTCTTGTGCAATCGGCCGCACCGGCGCTGGCGGTCAGCCGCCGTGGCTTTGGTCTGGTCACGCTCGACAGCCAGGGCGACCTGCGCTTCCTCGCGCCAACCGATGAACAGCAGCGCAGCCGTCTGTGGACTGCAGGTGACATGCACATGCGGGCTGCGCAGATCTACCCGGCCAGTGGCGTCTCGGCTGAGGTGCGAGTGGGCTATCAGAGTATGGCCGGATCGGTGCCGGAGCATACGCTGCGTATCGGCAATCACGGGGCGGCGCCGACCGCTTTGCCTTACTCGGTGTTCGGCAGCCTGACACTCAGTGCGGGACAGATCGAGCAGGGCGGCGTCATTCGTGCGCCTTTGGGGCTGATATCCCTGGGTGATGACGTCATTGTCAAAACCCGTGAACTTCACCTTCTGCCGGGCAGCGTGACTTCAGTCAGCGCCGCCGGACTGGTCATGCCCTATGGAGGAAGCACCGACGGTATCGACTATCGGTACAACGGTAAGTCGGTGACGTTGAATGGCATTGCCGGAGCGACCTCCGGGGTCATCCTTGATGCGCAATACACCAATGTGCAGGCCGGGGCGGTGATCGACCTTTCGGGCGGCGGGGATTTGCGCGGTGCCGGTTTTGTCTCCGGACGAGGTGGCTCCACCGACGCGCGTTTCAATCCGCTGGTACGCAATGCCACCGATGGCACCTTCAGTTTGCCGGGGCTGGCCAACAACCCCGTGTATGCAATCGTGGCCGGTGACCAGAGCCGCTATGCGCCGATGCTGGCCGAGGCCGGCGCGGTCGACCCGCGTATCGGCCAGCAGATCACCCTCGGGACCGGCGTTGCCGGACTGGCACCCGGCACCTACACCTTGTTGCCATCGACCTTTGCCTTGTTACCGGGCGCCTTGCGGGTCGAAATCAATGGTCAAGCGATTGCGGGGCCGATGGACAGCGCGTTGAAGTTGCGCAATGGCTCGTGGACCACGGCCGGACAGCTGTCGATTGCCAACACCGGTATTCGCGACAGTTTGCCCAGCCAGGTCATCGTGACGTCTGCCGATGTGCTGCGGCGCTATTCACAGTACAACGAAACCGGGTTCAGCCAATTTGTGCTCAACGATGCTGCCCGCCGGGGTCTGCCGCGCGCCCGCACACCGCTGGACGGCAACACGCTGCACCTGCGCATGGTCAGTGGCGGCGAGCACGACTCAGCCCTGGATTTCAACGGGCAGGTGCTGTTCAAACCTGCCAGCGGCGGGGTCATTGGTACGGCGGTCGTTCAGGGCGGTTATACCGGCGCAGAGTTTGAAATTCTCGGTGCCGGGCATACGCGAACGCCAGGGTTCGACGGTGTATCGCTGTACGCCGACACCCTCAACCGCTTGAATGCCGGACGTTTGACCATCGGTGGCACCCCAACCGTGTATTACGGTTCGGAGGGCGGCTCGATCAAGGTGATCGGCAATACCTCGGCGATTCGTCTGCGCGAGGGCGCGATCCTCTCGGCGCCAGAGGTTGTCCTGAGCAGTAACAGCGCCAATGGCGGCATCACCATCGATGCGGGAGCGGGCGTCAATACCTTGGGGCGAGGTAACGTCCCGTATGATGCCGCAGCCGGTTTCGTCTACGAACCGGGGCGCTCCAGCCTGCTGGTGGTGTCCAATGGCTGGACGCCGGTGCTTGCGCCCACCGAAGGCGGGGGCGGGAGCATTCGTATCGGCAACTGTCCGACGGCCGATTGCACCGCTGCGGCGTTGCTGTACTCCAACGGCAGCATCATCGCCGCCACTGACAAAGACTTCGAACTGGGCGAAAGCGTGCGCTTTGGCACTCGTCAACTCGGGCTTTCGGTCGGTGTGGTCAATGCCGGCAGTCCGCAAGCACTGGCCGCAGCCAGCGGCCGCACACCCGCGGGCCTGACGCTTAACCAGAACGTGCTGGATCGTCTGTTGCAGGGCGACACGCAATCTGGCGCCCCCGCGCTGGAAACCCTGAGTCTGGTGGCCCGCGATGCGTTCAACTTTTTCGGCAGCGTGACCCTCGACACCATTGATCCGCAGACCGGCCAGAGCCGTTTGCAGAATCTGGTGTTGGGTAGCCCGGCTATCTACGGCTCGGGCGCTGCCACCGATGTCGCGACGATCCGCACCCGCAATCTGATCTGGAACGGGGCGACTCAGGCCCCGGGTACGGTTGTCAACGACGGCGCCGGCAACGGGCACGGCACGCTGGATATTCAGGCGCAGCGGATCGAATTGGGTTATGGCCCGAACCCGCAGCCCAATGGCCTGGATCGCAATAACCGACTGGCCCTGGGATTTGCCAACGTCAACTTCAACGCCAGCGAGCGCATCACCGCCAACCACAAGGGCAGTCTGGCGGTGTACGAATCCCAAGGAGCTTATGACGCGGTCAAGGGGTTCAGCTACAGCGGCGGCAATCTCAATCTGCGCACGCCATTGCTGACCGGCGAGGCCGCCTCGGTCAGTGAACTCAAGGCGGGCAACAACCTGACGCTGAGTGGTAGCGCCACAACGGCTGCCGCGGATGCCCTCGGTGCGCAACTGAGCCTGACGGCACGCAGTGTTGTGCTCGACAGTCGCATCGTCCTCGCCAGCGGCAAGCTGCTGGTCAATGCCGAGGATGATCTGCTGCTTGGCAGCGGCGCGCAGGTGGACATGGCGGGCCGGGTTCTGCCGTTCAATGATGTGCAGAAATACAGCTGGGGCGGCGACGTGTCGTTGCAGAGCAACAACGGCAATATTCGTCAGTCGGCGGGCTCGCGAATCGATCTGTCCGCCGTCAACAATCAGGCCGGGCAATTGAACGTTGTGGCCCTGGCCACTGACGCTGGACAGGTTGATCTGCAAGGGCAGATTGTCGGCAGCAGCGGTGGCTATTACGACGCGGGCGGTACGTGGGTGCCGTACAAGGCCGGTGGCGTGGACATTCGCGCCCAGCGCCTGGCGGGTGATTTGAGCCAGGCCTTTGCCAGCCTTAACCTGCGCTTGAATGCCGGCGGGGTAGTGGGCAGTCGAAGCTTCCAGTTCAAGCAGGGCGATCTGCGTATCGGTAACGAACTCAAAGCGGGCGAAGTCAATGTCTCGGTGGACAACGGCAACCTGACCGTGGACGGGGTGATCGATGCCAGTGGTGAACGGGTCGGCAGCATTCGCCTTGCCGGCAAAAACGGTTTGAACCTGACGGGCAACGCGCTGCTCGATGCCCATGGCCGCGTACTGCGCGTCGACAGCTACGGCAAAATCATCGACGCACCGAACCGCGCCATGGTTGAACTCAATTCAGGTGACGGCGTGCTGACGCTGGCCGCTGGTGCACGGATTGATCTGCGTCACGGCACCGATGCAGTGCCTGGAAACCAGGCGGGACAACGCGATGACGTGTTGCGTGGGACGCTGGAGCTGAATGCACCGCGCCTGGGCGGCGGTGACATTGCGGTGGATGCCAGCGGTACGTTGAGTATTCAAGGTGCCCGCTCCATCGGGCTGAATGCCGTGCGAAGTTACAGTGATGCTGCCGATGGCACCGATCCGGCGGCCAGCGGTCGCCCGTATCAAGTGATCGATCAAGCCTACCTGGATCGCATTCACTCAGACAGCAGCGGCTTTATCGATGCGGCGCTGGGTAACAGTGATCTGCTACAACGCAAACTGGCCGGCCTCAACAATGCGACCTATGCCGATGCGTTTCATCTGCGCCCGGGGGTGGAAATCGTCAGCAAAACCGCTGACGGCGATCTGGTGGTGCAGGGCGATCTCGACTTGTCCGGCTACCGTTACGCCAGCCTCAACCCACACACTCGCCGGACCTCGGTGTATGGCAGCGGGGAAGCGGGCAGCCTGTTGATCCGTGCCGGTGGCAACCTCGATATCTACGGCAGCATCAACGACGGTTTCGCACCGCCGCCGGAAACCGTGGACGACGCTGGCTGGAAACTGTTGCCGGGGATACAGCCTTTCGGCGGTGACCTGATCGTACCGGGCAGTGGTGTCAGCCTTGCCGAAGGGACGCTCTTTCCGGCTGGCGCCACCTTGAATTACGACCTGCCGATTCAAGCCGCCACACTGGCTGCGGGCACGGTGTTGCCGGTTCAGGGCACTTTGGCCGCACCTTACGTGTTACAGGGTGGAACGGTGCTGGCCGGTGATGTGCATGACGCGGCGGGTAACCTGATGTATGCCGCCGGTACGTTGCTCGACAACGCTGTGACCCTGCCGGCCGGCAGTCGTTTGGGTGCAGGTATTCGCTTGAACAACGCCACCGCACTGCAGGCCCTGCTCTGGCCCAAAGGCGTGCCGCTGCCGGGTGCGGTTGATGCCGACAATAAAACGGTGGGTGTTGTGTTGAACGGAACGTTGGCGCTGTTGCGGGGTTCGCTGATCCCCTCTATGACCAACGTGAAGCTCGCCGATGGCACGGTATTCCTCGACCTGCGTCCTGCCAATGGAAACCAGCAAGGTCGAAACTGGGCGATCGCCAGCATGCTGCCGGCGGGCAGTGCGTCGTGGTCGATGCGCATGGTGGCAGGGGCCGATCTGACCGCGGCCGACAGCCGTAGCGTGAAACCTCAGGCCAGCGTTGGCAACTTGCAGATGGCCGACACTCACTATGGTGTGAGCATGATCGAGGTGGCGGGCAAGCTGGTCTGGGCGGTGGATAACGAGTATGGCTTTACACCGTACGAACCGGTTCCCGAGGAATACCTTGTGCTCTGTGATATCGCTCCCGGTTCTTGCGCGCCCATGGCGCGCAGTGTGTGGGCGCCTGGCAACTGGATGGGCATGCCGGATTACACACCGATGAACGATGACGAATTGTTCTGGTGCTCCATCGACCCGGCACTGTGCATTGAAAACAATCCGAGCAAGAGCGCCCAGGCCCACACGCAGATGTTCAGCGTTTTGCGTACTGGCACCGGCGACCTGGACTTGATGGCGGCCGGTAACCTGAGCATGGCTTCACCTTTCGGCGTCTACACCGCCGGCACCCAATCGGCAGACGTCGACGCGCGTTATAACCAGCCCCGCGGAAGGCTGTCGGCTGATGGCTCGGTATTGGGCAGCGCTGGCAGCGATTACGAAAAATGGGTCGATGGCGGCAGTGCCAGCCTCTATCAGGCCTGGTATCCGCAGATGGGCGGTAACCTGACGATCAATGCCGGCGGGTCTGTGTCGGGTGACGTGCTTGGCGGTCGCTCGGTCGCCACGGGCGACGGTACGCGGGAGCAGGTGCCGAGTGTGGCGGTGGGCAATTGGCTCTGGCGCCAGGGCACCGGCAATAACGATGTACCGACTGCCTGGTGGATCAATTTCGGCAGCTACGCTGCGCAGCCATTACCAGCGCTGGGCGAGGAAACCAGACCTTATCTGGTGGGCTTTACCGGGTTCGGTACGCTGGGCGGCGGCAACATCAGTCTGAGCGCCGGCGGGGATGCTGGCATGCTCAAGGCCATGGGCGACGACAGGTATGCGTCGTACCCTCGCAGTCAGGGGTTGATCGTTGCTGTCGGCAGTACGGGCCGCGTGGACAGTGACGGGAAATTGCAACTGACTGGTGGCGGAGATCTGGATATTCGTCTGGGCGGTGTCCTTAATCCGTCTCTGCAGGCACGTGCCGGCCTGGCGGGTACCGGCACGCCGACGCACGACTTGCAGGGCGCGCTCATCAACCTGCGCGGTGCGGCGCAACTGACGGGCGCCGCGTTGGGCGGTATCAATCTGCAGTACGGCGCCTCGGCGCTGTTTCATGACCCACGGGAAACGCGCGCCTTCGACCCGTTCAACTCGACGGCCAGTAATGCCAGTGGTGGGCTGATGCTGATTCCCGGTGACTCCGGCATGCGCCTCAACACCCGCGGCGATCTGGTGTTGGGTGGCGCCGCCGATCCGGGCCGCGTGAGGTTGCAGAACTCCACACCGTTTACCACGGCGGATGGCATTTACCATGCCGGTGGCGGTTTGAGTGGTTTCTCGCTGTGGACCGATCACACGGCCATCGATTTGTTCTCGGCCGGCGGCAACCTGACGCCCAGCACCCAGTTGATGGAAACCACCGGGCAGGACCCCGTCGCCGGGCTTAACGGGTCACCGACCGATGACCGCTTCGTCTTTCCTTCGATATTGCGTGCCGTGGCCGGCCAGGGCTCGATTTATGCGGGACCATCAGCGGCCTACGGCATAGGCAACCCGGCGCCGGCTCTGGCCTGGTCATTGCTGTTGGCACCTTCCAGCGCGGGGCAGCTTGAACTGATCGCTGGGGATTCGATCTATGCCGGCGGCTACGCCATCAACCAGTCAGGGGCCAGCCCGGCGGCGCTCGCCACACCGTTTGCACCCGCGTTCAATGGCTACGGCAACAACCAGTCCGCTCGGCCGATCACGACCAACGCCGGCAGCGATGGTGTGCTGGCGCAAACCAATTCGCGCTATCCACTGTTTGCCTTTGGTCCCGATAGCTACTCGGGGTTGAGCAGTGTTCAGGGGCCGGCGCGCTTCTATGCACTGACCGGTGACCTGGTAGGAATTCGCACGGGCGAAACGCTGGCGTTCGCGACCACGAAGCGCACCTGGTATGAATCGGCAGGCCCGGTGTGGATGGTGGCGGGGCGTGACATCGTGGCGTCCGGTACCAATTTGGGGCAACCCACGTTTGCGCCCGTTGGGGGCATGGGTCGCAATAACGAACAGATCGCGTCTACCGGCAATCTGTTCGTGCATAACGATGCGCGCGACATTTCGCGGATTTCGGCCGGGCGAGACATTCTCTACAGCAGCTTCGACATTGCCGGCCCGGGTGTTCTGGACGTCAATGCCGGGCGCAATATCCTGATGGAAGATCGCGCCAGCATCACCAGCCTCGGCCCTGTCGTGGCAGGTGATCAGCGCCCCGGTGCGAGCATCGTAATGCAAGCGGGTGCGGGCGCGCAGGGGCCGGATTACTCACGGTTCATTGCGCGTTATCTGAACCCGCAAAACGTCGCGGATTCAGCGGTGGCCCTCAGCGCGCAGCCGGGCAAAGTGGTCAAGACCTACGTCGAAGAACTGCAGAGCTGGCTGAGCCTCGGTTATGGCTTCAAGGGTGGCGACGAACAGGCGCAAGCGTTCTTCGCCGCACTGCCGAGTACCGAACAGGCGATCTTCGCCCGCCAGGTGTACTTCGCCGAATTGCGTGCCGGTGGCCTGGAATACACCGATGCCAGTGGTCCGCGCACAGGCAGTTACCTGCGCGGTCGCAACGCCATTGCGGCACTGTTCCCGACCACTGATGTCGCCGGCAATCCGATTCGCTACGACGGCGATATCACGATGTACGGCGGCGCCGGGGTGAAGACGCTGTTTGGCGGCGATATCCAGATGCTCACGCCGGGCGGTGGTCAGGTGTTCGGCATCGAAGGCGCGGCGCCGCCGTCGACGGCGGGGATCATTACTCAGGGTTCGGGCGACATTCAGCTGTATTCGCAAGGCAGCATCCTGCTCGGCCAGAGCCGGATCATGACCACCTTCGGCGGCTCGATTCTCGGCTGGTCCGCCGAGGGCGATATCAACGCCGGTCGCGGCTCGAAAACCACCGTGGTCTACACGCCGCCAAAACGTGTCTACGACAATTGGGGCAACGTCACGCTGTCGCCGTCGGTGCCGAGTACCGGCGCCGGTATCGCCACGCTCAATCCGATCGCCGAAGTGGCACCGGGCAACATCGACCTGATCGCGCCATTGGGCACCATCGATGCCGGCGAGGCGGGGATTCGCGTGTCGGGCAACGTCAACATCGCCGCGCTGACGGTGGTCAACGCCGCGAACATTTCGGTGCAGGGCAAAGCGACCGGCGTGCCGGTGGTGTCGGCGGTGAATACCGGCGCAATCACCTCGGCCAGTTCGGCGGCATCCTCCGCTACACAAGCGGCGGAAGACGTCGCCCGGCAGCAACAGGCAGCGGCGCGGCAGAACCAAGCCTCGGTGTTCACTGTGCAGGTGCTCAGCTTCGGCAACGAGCAACTGGCACCAACGCGCGATGGTGCCAGTCGCGCGCCAGCGACGGGTTATAACCCGGACAGCCCGGTGCAGGTGCTGGGCGCCGGGGCATTGGATGAACAGGCTAAGCAGCAGCTGACCGAGGAGGAGCGTGGGCAGCTGACGTTGTAAAAGGCTCTCGTGCAGTACGTTTGGGCGGCCGGTTGGCCGCCTTTTTTTATGAATGGTTATGGATATTTTTTACGGGCGTGCAACACGGTCAGAATTTTGATGTGGTCTGTCACCTGATAGACCAGTAAATAATTCGAGTTGATGACCATTTCGCGAGTGCCCGGTATTCGGCCGGAGCGGAAACCATGCGGTATCCAGGAAAGCCTTCGCGCTGCGGCGCTGAGCTTTTGGTGCAGTGCAACTGAAGCGACAGTGTTGCGTTGTTCTACGTATTCGATGATGTCAGCCAGGTCTCCAAGAGCCGGTTTACTCCAGCTAACCGGCAGCGCGTCGATTCTTGCGTCTCTCTTCCAGCATCTGACCTAGCAGCACCATTGCCTCATCGTGGGGGATAGGCGGACGTGGATCATCAAGTGCGGCTTGTACCTTGGCGCGATACCAAAGATCGTAATCCGCAGCCTCTTCTTCGGTTTCGAAGTCTGAAACGATAAGTGAAAGTTCAGCGCTCATCATGACCTCCATGATCAATGTGAAGCAGTCTAAGGGGATGTGGGCTCGTTGTCGTCACTGGCGGGACGAGGGAGACATCATCCGCAAACAGACGATGCAAATCTGTCAGACGCTTCGCTTGTGATGCACGTGAAGTCGATCAGCTGTGTAGTTCAATTCTGTAGGAAATCAGCTTTTGGTCATCGGGCTGACAGCCGCCGCTCAAAGCTGCGGCCACAGCCACGCTGCACTCAGTTACCGTCTGCAACCTTACGCTCGATCTCATCGACTTTGCGCTGTAGCTCTTCAGCTTCCTGCTCTTTGACCCGAGTGGAAGACGGCGTGATGACTTTGTCTACGCCCTCGGTGTTGTTGTCGCGGTCCTGCAGATCGCGCTCGACCACGTTCACCGGTTTGCCGCTGGCATCGGTGGGTGGGGCGTTGGGAGTTTTGTCGTCGTTGGGGTTCATGGCGCTGGCCTCCTGTGGGTGTACACATTGGAGACAGCGCGGCGGCAGAGGTTCGAAATTTTTCAGCTGCGAGGCCCTCTCCGGCAGGAGAGGGCACTGTGGCTTTTTTCAGTCCTTGAGAATGTCGCGATCCTTGGTTTCCGGCAGGAAGAACGTGCCGAGTATTGCCGTCGCCACTGCAATCACGATCGGGTACCACAGCCCGTAGTAGATGTCACCGGTGGCGGCGACCATGGCGAACGCCACGGTCGGCAGGAAGCCGCCGAACCAGCCGTTGCCGATGTGGTAGGGCAGCGACATCGAGGTGTAGCGGATGCGCGTCGGGAACAGTTCGACCAGCCACGCGGCGATCGGGCCATAAACCATGGTCACGTAGATCACCAGCACGGTGAGCAGGAGTAGCATCATCGGGTAATTGATTTTCGCCGGGTCGGCTTTTTCCGGGTAACCGGCGTCTTTCAACGCGGCGCCGAGGTTGGCGGTGAAGGCGTCGTTGCGGGCCTTGAAGTCGGCGGCGGTGAGGGCGCTGCCTTCGAAGCTCTCGACAACGCGGTCACCGATGCGCACCTGCGCGACGGTGTTCGGTTCGGCGGCGACGTTCTCGTACGGGATCGCGCGTTTCGCCAGCAAGGTTTTCGCCAAGTCACAGGAACTGGTGAATCTGGCCTTGCCCACCGGATCGAACTGGAACGAACACTGATCAGGATTGGCGATCACCTTGACCGGATTTTTTTCCTGAGCAACGAACACGTCCGGGTTGCCGTACTGGGTCAGCGCAGTAAAGATCGGAAAGTAGGTCAAAGCAGCCAGAATGCACCCGGCCATGATGATCGGTTTGCGCCCGATGCGATCGGACAGGCTGCCGAAAATCACGAAGAACGGTGTGCCGATCAGTAGCGATCCGGCGATCAGCAGGTTGGCGGTCTGCGCGTCGATCTTCAATGTTTGCAACAGGAAGAACAGCGCATAGAACTGCCCGGTGTACCAGACCACTGCTTGCCCGGCGGTGCCTCCGAGCAGCGACATGATCACCACTTTGAGATTGTCCCAGCGCGCAAAGGATTCGGTCAGCGGCGCTTTCGAGGCCTTGCCTTCGTCCTTCATTTTCTGGAATACCGGCGACTCGCTCAGTTGCAGGCGGATGTACACCGACACGGCCAGCAGAATGATCGACAGCAGAAACGGAATCCGCCAGCCCCAAGCCTCGAACGCCTCGTTACCCAGCGCCGTGCGGCAGGCGAGAATCACCAGCAGCGACATGAACAGACCGAGGGTGGCGGTGGTTTGAATCCACGAAGTGAAAAAGCCACGACGGTTGCGTGGCGCGTGCTCGGCCACGTAGGTCGCTGCGCCACCGTATTCGCCACCCAGCGCCAGGCCTTGCAGCAGACGCAGGGTGATCAGAATCACCGGGGCAGCCACGCCAATGGTGGCGTAGCCGGGCAGCAAGCCGACGATTGCTGTGGACACGCCCATGATCACGATGGTGATCAGAAACGTGTGCTTGCGCCCGATCATGTCACCCAGACGCCCGAAGACGATGGCGCCGAACGGCCGCACCGCAAACCCGGCGGCGAAGGCCAGCAGGGCAAAGATGAATGCGGTGGTTTCGTTGACGCCGGCGAAGAAGTGTTTGGCGATGATCGCCGCCAGCGAGCCGTAGAGGTAAAAGTCGTACCACTCGAAAACCGTGCCCAGCGAGGAAGCGAAGATGACCTTGCGCTCCTCCTTCGTGATACCGCCGCTGCGCGGTGGCGTGCCGGTGGATGCTGTGTCGATTGTGGCCATGGGTGTTCTCCGTCGTGCTTATTGTTGTAGGCCGGAGTCCCCCGTTACTGCCTGTCGCACTCTGGCCCGTTGGCATCTGCCGCCGTTGCTCTAGCGTGAAGCTTGCACAGTCTGACCGCCTCGCAGGGCTGCAAGGTTTCCTGAAGCATAATCAGCTTTTGCCAGATATCCACTCGGCCTACGCTTTGACCCAACGCTGCCGGCTCCAGGCGCTCAACCAATCGACCAGAAACACCAGCAACAGCATCGCCAGAATCACCGTACTGGCCTGGGCTTCCTGGAACAGACTCAAGCTGACATACAGCATCTGGCCCAGGCCGCCAGCACCGACAAAGCCCAGCACGCTGGCCATGCGGATGTTGTTTTCCCAGCGATACAGGCAGTAGGCGAGCAGTTGCGGGGCAAGGTTAGGCAGGGTGCCGTAGCAGAACGCGAGGATCGGATTGCCGCCCTGCAAACGGATCGCCTCGGCCGGTTGTGGCGGAGTGTTTTCCAATGCTTCGGCAAATAGCCGACCGAGCACCCCAGTGGTGTGCAGGGCAAGGGCGAGGGTGCCGGCGTTCGGTCCGAGACCGGCGGCAAGCACCATCAGCGCCGCCCAAACCAGCTCTGGAATCGCCCGCAAGCCGTTGAGCAGCAGGCGCGCCGCACTTTGCAGCGGCCAGCCGAAACGCCCGGCAGCGGGCAGCGCGAGAACGATGCCGAACAGTGCCGCAAGCAGGGTGCCCAACGCGGACATGGCCAGTGTTTCCAGCGAACCGTGGGCAATGGCTTTCAGGTAACCGGCGCTCAAGTCGGGACTTAGAAAGCGCTGCACGTAACTGCCCATCTGCTTGAGGCTATTGGCGCTGCCGAGTTCGGCGAGATCCAGTTCCAGATAAGCGAAGGAAGCGAACACCGCAAATGCGATCACGACGATCAGCAGCAGGTTGATCAGGCGCCTCATGTCAGCCTCCAGCGCAGCAAGCGGCTGAGTTGATCAGCGCACAGCACCAGGAGCAGGAACGTCAGCAACATGCTGGCGACTTCACCGCCGGCAAACATGCGGATCGACAGATCGATCTGTTGCCCCAGCCCACCGGCACCGACAAAGCCCATCACCACCGAGGCACGGATCGCGCACTCCCAGCGATACACCGTGTACGAGAGCAGTTCGGCGGCGACATTCGGCAACGTGCCGTAGGCAAACGCCGCCAGTCGACCGCTGCCGGCCTGCAACAATGCGTGCGCCGGGCGCTGGTCGGTGGACTCGAATATCTCCGCGTAAACCTTGCCGAGCATACCGCTGTAGGTGATGGCGATGGCCAACACGCCCGCCGCCGGGCCGAGGCCAACGGCACGCACAAACAACAGCGCCCAGACGATCTCCGGCACGCTGCGCAAAAAGATCAGCAAGCCGCGTACCGGCCAGCGCAGCAAGCGCCCGGGCAGGCTCGGCACGCCGCCCCGTGACGCCGCCGAGAGCGACAACGCGCGACTGGCGATCAGGCTTGCCGGCACTGCCAGCAGCAACGCCAGGGCCATTCCCGCTGTGGCAATCGCCAGGGTTTGCAGGGTGGCTTTGAGCAACAGTTGCAGGAACGCTTGATCATGCGCGGGTGGCCAGAATGCCGAAACGAAACGGCCCATTTCGTTCTGGCTATCGGCCTGAAACAGCACGCCCAGGTCCAGCTCGCTGAGCTGAATGCCCGGCCACAGCAGGGCCAGCGCCAGCAGCGTCAGCAACAATCGCGGCCACGCCGCCGGGTCCCGTGAATCGGCTTTCAGCATCGCGGAATCTGCACAATCAAAGGCGCGACCGCCGGCGCTGGCGATTGCAGTTGTTCATTGGCGTACAGCGCATCGAGCTTGTCGCGGCTAACTTGATCGGATGGGCAATCAAAAAGAATCTGCCCGTCGCGCAAACCGATGATCCGTGGAAAGTGTTCCAGCGCCAGATCCACCGCGTGCAGGCTCGCCACCAGCGTGACGTTGTGCTCGCGGGCATGGCGCGAAAGGATCGACAGCGTATGGCCGGCAAGCACCGGGTCCATGGCCGAGACAGGTTCGTCGGTGAGCAATATTTCCGGCGCCTGATACAGCACCCGCGCAATGCCGACGCGCTGCAATTGCCCGCCGGACAACTGCTGGCAATGGGCGAACAGTTTGTCGCCCAGATCCAGCCGCGCCAACGCCGCGCGAGCGCCCGCCACATCCAGTGGATGCAGCAGGTTCAGCAGACTTTTGCCCAGACTCCACTGACCGAGCTTGCCGGCCAGCACCGCCGTAATGACCCGCTGACGCGGCGGAATCGGCGGCGCCTGATGCACCAGGCCGATGCGCGCACGCAGGCGCTGCCGCTGGTGCGCCGACAAGTGCCAGGCGCGTTCGCCAAGCACTTCGATGTCGCCACTGCTGGGCTTGAGCGCGGTGGCCAGCAGATTGAGCAGGCTCGACTTGCCAGCGCCGGACGGGCCGATGATTGCGACCTGTTCGCCAGCGCCAATCTGCACGTCGATGTTACGAAGGGCATCGACGCCATTGGCATGGCGCAGGCTGCCCTGGGTGAGGCGTAGGGTCATTTCAGCAGTTCGGCGGCGCGGGCGGCTTCCTCGATGCCCTTGTAGTTCTCGGGCTTGGTCTCGATGAAGCGACTGGCGGCCTGCAGATCGAGGATCTTCTTCTGCTCAGGATTGGCTGGGTCGAGGTCGAGGAAGGCTTGCTTGATCTTCGCGGCCAGCTTCGGATCAAGAGTGCCGCGCACGGTCCAGTTGTAATCGAAGTAGGTCGGGGTGGTGGCGAAGACTTTGACCTTGTTGGTGTCGACCTTGCCGGCGTCGACCAGTTTCTGCCAGACGCTGGCGTTCAATACACCAGCGTCGACCTTGCCGGCCTGCACCCAGGCAACGGTGGCGTCATGCGCGCCGGAGTAGGCGACACGGCTGAAATAGCCTTCAGGCTTGATGCCGTCGTTTTTCAGCATGAAGTAACGCGGCATCAGGCTGCCCGAGGTGGACGACACCGAACCGAAGGCGAAGGTTTTGCCCTTCAGATCGGCGAGGCTTTTCACGTTCGGGTCGGCGGTGATGAATTTGCTGGTGAACTGCGCATCCTGTTCGCGCTGCACCAGCGGGATCACCGGTGTAGTGGCGTCGGTCTTCAAACGTGCCTGCACAAAAGTGAAACCGCCGAGCCAGGCCATGTCGAGGCGATCGGTGGCCAGCGCTTCAACCACCGCCGGGTAGTCGGCGACAGGCACAAACTGCACCTTCATGCCCAACTGCTGCTCAAGATAGGCACCCAGCGGTTCGAACTTGCGCAGCAGCTCGGTCGGGGCTTCGTCGGGAATCGCGCTGACGCGCAGGACATCAGCGGCTTGCGTCATCAGGGCAGAAAAGGACAGCGCCAGACCGGCGGTGAGGGCGAGGGTACGCTTGAACATAGAATTCTCCGTTTCGTAAGCGTCAACATTCGAAGGGCAGCCGCTACCGGGCGGCGCGCCACGTCAGGGTAGACGAAACGGCGAGGTTATACGCATTCGCGAGGAGATTGGCCAGCCTCCGTGCCGGCGCGGTGTGTCTGTTTGTGTACGGTTGCGGTCAAGCCGCTTCCGGCAGTTTGGCAATCACCTTGATTTCAAAATCGAAACCCGCCAGCCAGGTCACGCCGACAGCGGTGATGGTCGGAAACGGCGCTTCGCCCCAGAACTCCGGCACCACAGTCCAGATCGTTTCGAACGTCGAGTGCGGATCGACCATGAACACGGTGACATCCACCGCATCATCGAAGCTGCAACCGGCCGCAGCGAGGATCGCGTTGAGGTTGTGGAAGGCGGTGCGCACCTGATCGCGCAGATCGGCCTCGGGCGAGCCATCCTCACGGCTGCCGACTTGTCCGGAGACAAACAGGAAACCGTTGGAGCGAATCGCCGGCGAGTAACGGTGACGTTCATACAGGGCGTGGCGGGCGGGTGGGAACACTACATCGCGCTTGGACATGGGGCTGACTCCATCAGTGGTTGATGGAGTGACTTTAGGTATTTGCAGCTGCTGGATAAACGCGCAAGCTTGGCGTTCACTGTTTGCAAATTCCAAACAATCGAGGGGCGCGGATGGACCGGTTCGATGCGATGCAGGCCTTTGCCCGGGTGGTCGAGGCGGGCAGTTTCACCAAAGCTGCCGAAACCCTGCACATGAGCAAGACCACGGTGACGCAACTGGTGCAGCAGCTGGAGGCGCGGCTGCGGGTCAAGCTGCTCAATCGCACTACGCGCAAGGTCAACGTCACCGCCGATGGTGCGGCGTATTACGAGCGGGTGATCAAGTTGCTGGCCGACATGGACGACGCCGAAACCAGCCTGCCCGGTGCCGCCGCACGGCCACGGGGGCGCTTGCGCATCGACGTGCCGAGCCCGTTCGCGCGACACATTCTGGTGCCAGCCTTGCCGGAGTTTCATGCGCGCTATCCGGACATTCAGATCGATATGGGCGTCAGCGACCGCATCGTCGACATCATCGATGAGAACGTCGATTGCGTGGTGCGCGGCGGCGAGCTGCTCGATCAATCGCTGAGGGCGCGCAAGCTCGCCGATCTGCCCTTGGGGGTATTTGCCGCGCCGGCTTATCTGGCTCGCGAAGGTACGCCCGACCATCCACGCGAACTGGAAGACTCCCATCATCGGGTGGTCGCGTTTCTTTGGGCTCGCACTGGTAAACCTCTTCCGTACACGTTGCACAACGGCACCGAGCGCTTGCAGATCAAGGGCCGGCATGTGCTTGCGGTAGATGACGGCAATGCCTATCTAGCGGCGGGATTGGCGGGCATGGGGGTGTTGTGGTTGCCGACGTATATGGCCGATGCGCATGTCGCGCGCGGCGAGCTCGTGCCGTTGTTTGAGGGCTGGCGCCTGGAAAGCATGCCGCTTTACGTCGCGTATCCGCCGAACCGGCATGTCAGCTTGAAATTGCGGGTATTTATCGACTGGATTGTGGCGTTAATGGCGTAGGGCTCTGGTGCGCTTATTGCTTTACGTGAAGGCAGGTCGTCAGAAAAACAACCAACCCGGCGACCCGAACGTGCTCGTGATGAGAGGCGCACGTTCGACCCAAGGAGCTATGCGCGTAATGAATATGTACATCGATATCGTCGGCGCCTGCAATCTGAGCTGCCCGTCATGCCCGATGGGTAATTCGGAAAATGCCAATTTCAAGAAAGCCATGCAGCTCGATATGTTCACGCAGATTGTCGATAAGGCACGTCGTGAAGGGGTCAAGGCGATCTTCTTGTACAACTGGACCGAGCCGTTGATTCACCCGCGCATTGGTGAGTTCGTCGAAATCATCAACGCAGCTGGCTTGCAAAGCGGCATCAGCTCCAACCTTAACCTGGCCAAGAACATTGAAAGCGCGATGCTCGCCAATCCCTGGTTCTTCCGTGTCTCCCTGTCCGGGTTCCACCAGGATACCTACCGCCAAGGGCATGTCGGCGGCGACATCGAAGTGGTCAAGCAGAACATGATCAAGCTGCATGACCTCAAGCAGCGTCACGGCCTGAATACGCTTATCGAGGTCTATTACCATCGCTATCTGGATAACCTCGAAGAAGAGGGGCTGATGCGCCAGTTCAGCGAGCGCCTGGGTTTCAATTTCTCCACCGGCTACTCGGTGATGATGCCGCTGGAAAAAACCTTCGCTATCGTCGAAGACGATGCCTCGGTCACCGACACGGACCGGGAAACCCTCAAGCGCCTGGCGTTGCCACCGTATGCAGACCTGGTCAATCTGGTCAAGCAATACCCCAAACAGGCGTGCACCCTGAAAGATGATTGGCTGGTACTCGATTGCAATGGCAATACCGTGCTGTGCTGCACGATTTTCAATCAGGCGGAATACAGCGTCGGCAAGTATCTGGACATGCCGGTACAGGAATTGATGAGTCGCAAATCCACGCAAAAGAACTGCGTGGACTTGTGCAACCGCTGCGCGAAGAACGGTCTGCACATCTACTCCGCATCGCCCAACAAGGGGCCGCTGGAAAGTCATGCGGTCAATCGCATCATCGACTTTCAACGACGCACGATTCTCGAACAGCCGATCGATAGCGAACGTCTGGGCCGTACAGGTGAAGTCAGCGCCGAGCACTTCGATGAGGAGCAATATTTGCGCCTCAATGCCGACGTAAAGACTGCAATCGCCACAGGCGCCTTCTCCAGTGGCTATCAACACTACGTCCTGTTTGGGCGCCTCGAAGGTCGGCTCGGGGCGGGGTTGAATACGATCGTTTGAGATACCCGGGGCGACGGCCATGGGTTGTTTGAAGGTGTGGCCTGATGACGTGATTGACTCTTTACCGGTTCCGGCCAACTATCGGCGCACAACAATGTGACCGATGGATTGAAACTTGACCGAACGACGCCAATTCAGCGGAGGCATGAAGGGGAAAAACCTCCGCTATCTGAATGAGCAAAGCGATAACGCGCAGTTGACGCGCACCGGTTTTCTGCTGCTCGAACACTTTTCGCTACCGGCCTTTACGCAGACGCTGGACGCCGTGGTGACTACCAATCTGTTGCGCCCGGGGCTGTTTACCTCGCGCACCTTCGGGCTGGGTGAGGGCGAGGTCATCAGCGACCTGGGGCTGGTGATCCGCCCCGATGCGCGTCTGGACTCAGCAGCGCTCGAGGAATTGGATCTGCTGGTGGTCTGCGGCGGTTATCGCACTGAACTGCGAGCGAGCGATGGGTTTGTGCACTTGCTCAAAATGGCGGCGGAGCGGGGCGTCAGTCTGGCCGGGTTGTGGAACGGTTCGTGGTTTCTCGGGCGTGCCGGGTTGCTCGACGGCTACCGTTGCGCGATTCACCCGGAACATCGCCCCGCGTTGACGGAAATTGCCAAGGCTACGCACGTCAGCAGCGAGCCTTATGTGATCGACCGCGACCGTCTCACCGCGTCGAGCCCATCGGGGGCTTTCCACATGGCGCTGGACTGGATCAAAAGCCTGCACGGCAAGGCGCTGGTCGAGGGTGTCGAGGACATTCTGGCGTTTGAGGAATCGCGCTACCGGCGGATCAAACCGGATGAAAACATCTGCGTCAGCGCGCCGTTGCGGGAAGTGATCAAGCTGATGGACGCCAACCTCGAAGAACCGTTGGAGCTGGAACAATTGGCGGTCTACGCCGGCCGCTCGCGGCGCCAGCTCGAGCGCTTGTTCAAGGAGCAACTGGGCACCACGCCGCAGCGCTACTATTTGGAACTGCGCATCACCGAAGCACGGCGCCTGCTGCAACATACCGAGCTGTCGCAGGTGGAAGTGCTGGTGGCGTGTGGTTTTGTCTCGCCGAGCCATTTCAGCAAGTGCTATAGCTCGTACTTTGGTTATCGGCCTTCGAAGGAAAAACGGCTGGTTAAATAGATCGACCGGTGCAATCCCCAAAAACCCTCACCCCACCCCTCTCCCAGAGGGAGAGGGAGCCGACCGAGGTATCTTGCGCTGTACATCGACCTGAAAGATGGACGTCGACTTTGGATTCAATACAGCGCTTTCAGGTCGGCGTAAATCTCGAATATCCCCCAATCAGTTCCCTCTCCCTCCGGAGATGGCTAGGGTGAGGGGTATTGAGGGCGGGTCTGTCAGAGACGATCAGCATCGATTACAGCTTGCGCAAACGCCGCCGGGCTTTCCTGGGGCAAATTGTGCCCAACCCCACCCTCAATCAACCGGAACTGATATTTCCCGGTAAAACGCTTGGCATAGTCCTCAGGCTTGGGATGTGGCGCACCATTGGCGTCGCCTTCCAGGGTAATCGTCGGCACGCTGATCGAAGGCGCAGTAGCCAATTTTTCTTCCAGCGCGGCATATTTCGCCTCGCCCTGCACCAGGCCCAGCCGCCAGCGGTAGTTGAACACGGTGATTTCGACGTGATCGGGGTTCTGCAACGCTTGTGCGCTGCGGTCGAAAGTGGCGTCGTCGAACTTCCACTGTGGCGAAGCCAGCTGCCAGATCAGTTTGGCGAAGTCGTGGGTGTTTTTTTCATAGCCGGCACGGCCGCGTTCGGTGGCGAAGTAGAACTGGTACCACCACTGCAATTCGGCTTTCGGCGGCAGCGGGTTTTGCCCGGCGGCCTGGTTGCCGATCAGGTAGCCGCTGACCGCCACCAACGCCTTGACGCGCTCCGGCCACAATGCTGCGACGATGTCCGCCGAACGCGCGCCCCAGTCGTAGCCGCCCAGCACTGCTTGCTTGATCTTCAGCGCATCCATGAAGTCGATCACGTCGCTGGCCAGCGCCGCCGGTTGGCCGTTGCGCAGGGTGTTTTTGGACAGGAACTGCGTGTCGCCATAACCCCGCGCATACGGCATCAACACGCGATAACCCTTGGCCGCCAGCAGTGGTGCGACATCGTCGTAGCTGTGAATGTCGTAGGGCCAGCCGTGCAGCAGAATCACCACTGGGCCATCAGCGGGGCCGGTTTCGGCGTAGGCCACGTCGAGCAAGCCAGCCTTGATGTGCTTCAGCGGGCCGAAGGGCGAGGGCGCGGAATAGCTGACGGCGGCCGGTTCTGTGGTTTGCGCCTGAGCGCTGCCGACGGCGCCGAACAGTGACAGCGCCAGGACTGACAAGCCGAGCGCGGCGGTGATTTTAGAGGTGTGCAGAGCCTGTTTCATGCTGACGTCTCCTTTGCGAGCCTGTGGCCAAGGGGCTGGATGAACCCTTGAAACCCTGGGTGCATTGAAGCGTGGCGAGGTATCTGCTCTGTGTCGCCAGAGAGCGTTTTTGCATTGGGTTGTGTAGCAGCGGGGCGCGTACACAGTGTGATACATGGCGATGAAACGGTGAGTTTTCGCGCGAAAATAATAAGTCGCTGTTTTAAAACAAAAAAAATTTTATTTCGGGCTTCCCAAATGAAATGAATGTTGTTAAATTGCGGCCCGTTCTCACAGCGATCCTAACGGAGCCGCTGATCAGAGCTACAGGGGCGTCGCCAAGCGGTAAGGCAGCAGGTTTTGATCCTGCCATGCGTTGGTTCGAATCCAGCCGCCCCTGCCATCTACGAAAAAACGCCAACTTCGCAAGAAGTTGGCGTTTTTTTATGCCTGCGATTTACCGCGCTCGAGCCAGGCATGCGTGCGCGATGCCGAAGCACCGCGCACGCCGGTCACTCAGTGCGGTGCGCGCGGGATGGTTTTCATCAGGTCTTCAGGGCTGATGTGGCCGACCACGCTGCCCGGCTGCGGCAGGTTCAGAATGTGGCCTTTCATCTTGCCGATGATGTGCATCTCGCACGGCTTGCAATCGAACTTCAACGTCAGCACTTCATCGCCGTGGATCAACTGCATCGGCGCGACCTTGGTGCGCACGCCGGTCACGCCTTTGGCCTGTTTCGGGCACAGGTTGAAGGAGAAACGCAGGCAGTGCTTGGTGATCATCACCGGCACCTCGCCTGGCTCTTCGTGAGCTTCGTACGCCGCGTCGATCAGCTTGACGCCGTGACGGTGGTAGAAGTCGCGGGCCTTCTGATTGTAGACGTTGGCGAGGAAGGTCAGGTGCGAATCCGGGTACACCGGCGGCGGCGTGGTTTCGGCCTTGCGGCTGCCACGCGGATGCGCGGCGACACGCGCCGCAGTCAGCGCTTCGATCACTTCGCGACGCAGCGACTTGAGCTGCGAGTTGGGAATGAAGAACGCTTGCGGCGCATCCAGCTTGACGTCGGTGGCGTGGTACTGCGTGGTGCCGAGCTGACCAAGCAGGTCGCGCAGTTGCTCCAGCGCCTGCTCCGGCTTGTTGGCAACGCCGAACGGCCCGTTGAGGGTGACGCTGGCGCTGATGCCTTCTTCGCTGGTCGCGGTCACTTCCAGCTGTTCTTCACGCAGACGAGCGAACCAGCTCAGGGCCACGCGACGTTCCGAAGAAGTTTTCTGCAACGCCTGCTGCCAGTTGTGATCGAGGTTGCGATTGAGCGGGTGGCTCGGACGCAGCTTGAACAGGCCCTCGGGCATTTCGTTCGGCTCGACGCGGTAGCGGTAGCGCTTCTCGCCGTCTTCTTCGAACTCGCCTTTGGCCTCGGCGATGTTGGCGCGGAAACCGACCACTTCGCGCTTGACCAGCACGTTCAGGCCGTCGCCGTTGGACAGCGGCTCGTGAGTGACAACCTGCATGTCACGCTTGCCGACTTTTTCCACCGTGCCGACCGGCAGCCCGGTGAAGGTTGGCGAATCGAAGGCGCCGATGTCGATCTTGCGATCGGTCACGAAGTAATCGGTGCTGCCACGGTGGAAGGTCTTTTCCGGGTCGGGCAGGAAGAAATGCACCGTCCGGCCGCTGGAGGCGCGGGCCAGGTCAGGGCGGTCTTCGAGCACGTCGTCCAGACGCTGGCGGTAATAGGCGGTGATGTTCTTCACATAGCCCATGTCCTTGTAGCGACCTTCGATCTTGAACGAACGCACGCCTGCTTCGACCAGCGCGCGGATGTTGGCGCTCTGGTTGTTGTCTTTCATCGACAGCAGGTGCTTTTCGTAAGCGATCACGCCACCCTTTTCGTCTTTCAAGGTGTACGGCAAGCGGCAAGCCTGGGAGCAGTCGCCCCGGTTGGCGCTGCGGCCGGTCTGCGCGTGGGAAATATTGCACTGGCCGGAGAAGGCCACGCACAGCGCGCCGTGGATGAAGAATTCGATGGCCGCGTCGGTTTCATCGGCGATGGCGCGGATTTCCTGCAGGTTCAGCTCACGGGCCAACACCAACTGCGAGAAACCGGCCTGATCGAGGAACTTCGCTCGCTCGAGGGTGCGGATGTCGGTCTGGGTCGAGGCGTGCAGCTCGATCGGCGGAATGTCCAGCTCCATTACGCCCAGATCCTGAACGATCAGCGCATCGACGCCGGCGTCGTACAACTGATGGATCAGCTTGCGCGCCGGCTCCAGCTCGTTGTCGTGCAGGATGGTGTTGATGGTGGTGAAGATGCGTGCGTGGTAACGGCGGGCGAACTCGACCAGTTCGGCGATTTCGCTGACTTCGTTGCAGGCGTTGTGGCGTGCGCCGAAGCTCGGGCCGCCGATGTACACGGCGTCAGCGCCATGCAGGATGGCCTCGCGGGCAATGGCGACATCGCGGGCAGGGCTGAGCAATTCCAGGTGATGCTTGGGCAAGGACATAGTTTTTTTAGTCAGGCGGTCACGGGCAAGGGGCGCATTGTACCTGTGAAACACTTGGGCGGCATCAGCGTGCCGATATCAGGTACGAAGGACCTAGCACAATACGAGGCAATGCATAACTGTAAAGACTGTCAGTTGTCCGCCCGCGTCCAAAGCGTGAACATCAGGTGGGAGCGGGAAAGTCGCTCTGGCCTATATCACGCAAGACATTGGAGATTAATATCATGAAAGGTAATAACGCCTTCGCGACGATTGGTATCTCGGATTTCGCGTCGTTTAAACCGCGTCCTCGCAAGACGGCCGAAGTGTATTACAAAGCGGTCGTGTCACCCGATCATCCGGGCATAGGCAAGCCAATATTCTCCGCTACTCGGCATCTTTATTTCGGCACAAAAGAGACGTTTAGCGTTATTGGTCAATATTTTACGGACGAGGTGGGTGAGATCATTTCATTTGTGATAGATCGCTCCCTTACGGACGGTACGCATGAAATTGGCGGGTTCGGAAGCCCTGTCGCGGGATTGATGACTATGTCGCATGAAATCTTATATGCGAAAACAGGAACAATAGAGTTTGCTCGCAAACACGAAGAAGGCATCGATTCGATTACGGCAACATTCAATTTTGAAATCGAGCACCGCGGGCAAACATACCGGGTATCAGAAGGTAAACTGTTTGTTATAGCTAGTGGTCCCCTTTAAGTTTTGTGAATAGACCGTTGACGCCAATTCGCTCAACGAGCGAGCCAGCGCATGCCAAACGGCCGCATCCTGGTGGCTGCTGTGTTTGGCGCGCGCCCTTGAGTATTTCACTGCGTACGCCGCAACCGGAATCGTGGCGGCAGCCTACGCAGTATTTCCGCAAATCAGCCCTTGGCCGCCATCGCCGTCACCTCCACACGCATCCCTTCAACCGCCAGCGAGGCGACGCCCACCGCTGCCCGCACTGGCCAAGGCTTGGCGAAATAGCGTTTGTACACTTCATTGAAAGCCCCGCGATCGCCCATGTCGGTGAGGTAAATGGTCAGGTGCAGCACCCGGTCCATCGAACTGCCAGCACGTTCCAAGGCGACTTTCAGCGCTTGCAGCGTGCACTCGCTTTGCTCGGTGATGCCGCCGAGTTCCAGGCTGCCATCGGCGCGGGTCGGGATTTGCGTCGAGACCATGATCCCGCCAAAGGTGGCGACGTCGGAAGAAATCGAATCGGTGTCCGGATCAGGCGTGAAGATGATGTCTTGATTGGCCATGGGCATCTCTTGTTTGGGTGAATGAAGATTGCGGCAGTTTACAGATTCTTTCCCACCATGGCCCGGACGGGGACCGCGACACGTTTGTATAAGCGTGTATCAGCCCTCAGCGGATACACACGGCAACACCAAACTGCGCTTTCGAGACACATCCGCCTTACATGCCGAGCCCAAAGTAGCCCTCACACCAACACTACGTTCAAGAGGGCACCACCATGTACCGTCCACTGTTTCTGGCTTCTGCCGTTGTCTTCGCCTCCCTTGCCGGTTTCGCCCATGCGGCAGATGCGCCGGCGACGAGCTGGCAGAAAGGTCTGAGCCGTACTGATCTGGTTCGCCAGGATCTCGGCGCTGACAATCGCGAGGTGATTCAGGCGCGTATCGATTTCGACGCTGGCGTCACCTCGCCTCGGCATGCTCATCCCGGCGTGGAAGTGGCCTATGTCATCAGCGGCACGTTCGAGTATCAGCTCGAAGGGCGGGCGCCGGTAATACTCAAGGCCGGTGATTCGTTGTTCATTCCGGCGGGCGTGGCGCATGTGGCGAAAAACATTGGCAGCGAAAAGGGCGTGGAACTGGCCACTTACGTCGTGCCGAAAGGCGAGCCGCTGCTGATCCTCAAACCATGACCTGCCAGGCTGCTATTTCGAGCGCGGCTTGCTCATTGCGCGCTTGATGCGCATCCAATCCTGATAGGCCGCCGTTCGCTTGGCGTCGGCCAAGGCTTTTGCTTCGCTGAAGCGAGCCCAAGACTCAGGGCTGTCGGCGTCATGCTCAATGATTCTGTAGGCCGCCTCTTCCAGCAGGTCGGCCTCGCGGAACATCGCGGCGTTTTCTGCCATCTCGTCATCCCACGATCGGCCGAAACCGAATTTCAACGTGCGCTCATTCATTTTGCGTGATCCTCCTCCCACACCAGAGGCACCGACTCGCGCCATTGCACCTCGGTTACGCCGAAGCGTTCCGCCATTGGTTTGGAAAAACGTTTCAACGGAGGCCGACCGGGGCGGGGGATGGGCGCGATTCCTGCGTCGCAACTTGCCCACTGCCACGCTTCGGCGTTGTTCATGTTTTTTGTGCGAATGACGAATGACCTGGGCTTTCCATGTAACAGGTACTCGATCACGTACAAGTCCACTGCGCTCATACATTTCCTCCGGCTGTTAAAAAGAGGGATGTCTGGCGAAATAAATAATTCAGAGAAAATTCTTTTGGCTGGGATGACCGGCATACGCCGCTTGTTTTGCGTTATACCGCCCGTTGGGGCGTGTACAAGTTGATGCGCCAATGCACTACATGATCTTGTAATGTCGCTGCTGAGAGTGGCGATCTCACTAGAATGAAACGCATCTAAAACGGCGCGTTATTCAGGAGGGGCTTCAGGAGTAAATGCATGAGCAGACAAAGTCTGCGTGAATCTCGGTGTCTTCAACCGCTGTGATCAGACCTGCATGCAAAGCTTCTTCAGGATTGATAATGCGCGGAGCCGCTGTCAGGTATTTTTCTGTCTCCAACGCATTTTTCCCGTTACTGGTACGCTCGGCGACAATCTGCGCGTACAGATGCAAGTCGTAATCCAGGCTCATGGCATATTCCGACATGCGCGAATGATCAACCGCTCCCTGCAAGTGCCAATGAAAAGGGTGAAACAGAAACTTGCTATGAGTGCACGCAGTGCGGCGCTGGCCGGCGAGGAAAACGATATTGCCCATCGACTCGACCGTTCCCAGGTTATGCGTGTGTACCGGGACGGGCAGCGCCATCAGAAAGTTGTACATCGTGAAACCGTAACTGCATTCGCCACCCATGGTAGCGATGTTCAGAATCAACCTGGGTGCATCTTCCTTTACCGCACGCGAGGCTCTGTCAATCAGCTGACCGCAGGTTGAAGCATTGATCGGGCCGGTAAAGTTAATCACGTGAACAGGCATGGCAATTTCCTCGACGGGCCGGGGCTCTGCAAACGGGCTCTTTGCGCAAGGACTGGTGCTCGTCAGTCAGGAGCTGCGTTCGTACGTTGGCGTCGTTTGCGTTTCTCGAGAGTTTTCAGAGTCAACGAGCAACTGCCTGCGCTCGTAACATTCATGTTGGGCACGATCGCTGTGCTGCGGGTGGCCAGGTTTTCTTTCAATGCACGGAGACACAGCGTTGTCCGGCAGTTTCTCCGGGGAGCTGCGCGTCGCTTCTGGAACAACTTCAGCGCCTTCGTGTTGGTGTAACTGGCTTGGAGGAGTATGTATGGAGGTGGTCATCTATGCGCTCCGTCGAATATTACAAGGGCAGCGAGGCTGCCCTTGTACCGCTCATTTACGACTTGCGACCTCCACTGTGGCTGGATTGTCCGCCTTTGCGACCAGCCTCGGATGCTTTTTCACGATCGTTGGCGAAGTTGCCGCCAGACTGTCCGCCTTTTTTTCCGGACTCTTGCATCTTGTCACGATCGTTGCCGGCGTTACCTGTATTTTTATTTCCGGTGGTCATGATAGCTCTCCGATATCTATTAACGTTTCGCTAGTGATGTCCGTTTTCGTCATGGACACCTACTTCGATTACATATCGGTTCACGGTGTTTTGATTTTTTTTAATTGATCCGATGAGCGGTGCCTGCACTTTCAACTTGTATCGGCCAGTAGTGCATATATAACTAAAAGGGCTACGCTCAATCGCATTGGATAATAAAGAAAAACACTTACACCGATGCCGAGCCGGTTGTTGAAGTTAATTGAACCTCGACTATCTGAATCGTGGCAACGGCCGATCAATTGGCTTGAGCGTCGAAAGCGTATCGCGAATCAGCGGCGTATCTTTCTCGATGTCGTGCAGTCGATCGCGGATGCGCAGTGCTGTCGGATGCCCGCCTTGATGATCAACCCAGTCGGCGATCTCTTTGCAGGCGGCTGCCAGGCGCGCCTGGCGGGCGTCGAGCAGGGTGAGGAGGGTGGTGATGGACTCTTTCTCGGACATGAAACACCTCCGTTCGCTGAAACGGCTGAGTTGCAACAAAAAGCCCGCATGGCGCGAACCTTCAGATCAACTATAGAAGCCCTGCGCGATCGTGCAAAAAATACCCGGCTCAGCTCATCGGCAAATCTTGTAGGAGTGAGCCTGCAGGGGGTTTGTGCGACTCAGGACGCCTCGCTCACCTCACACATCCGCTCGAGAAACATCGCCAAGGCTACTTCCTCAGCGCGCAGGCCTTTGCGCACTCTCGGGCGGGGCAGTTCGGCGAGCGCGCCGAGCATGAAATGTTCGAGCACCGCAGGGTGGATGTAGCATTTGCGGCACACCGCTGGCGTGTTGCCCAGCTGTTTGGCGACGTTCTTCACGGCTTCGACCACATGGCGCTTGGCCTCGGTTTCCGACTCATGCTGCAGCTCGCGCAGCACTGCCAAAGCCAATGCGCTGCCCGCCCAGGTGCGGTAGTCCTTGGCGGTGAATTCAGCGCCGGTGAGCTTTTGCAGATAGGCGTTTACGTCGGAGGAGGTGACAGTGTGCCGTTCGCCGTGTTCATCAAGGTACTGAAACAGGTTTTGCCCGGGAATCTCCAGGCAGCGCTTGATGATTCGCGCCAGACGCCGATCCTTGACGGTGATCTGGTGCTCGATGCCGCTCTTGCCACGGAACTGGAACAGGATCGCGCTGCCGTTGACCTCGACATGCCGACTGCGCAACGTGGTCAGGCCATAAGAGCGATTGTCCCGCGCATATTGGGTATTGCCGACGCGGATCAGCGTGGCGTCGAGCAGGGTGATGACCGTGGCCATGACCTTGTCGCGGCTGAAGCCCGGGGCGTCGAGCAGCGCCTCAAGCTGGCGCCGCAGTTTGGGCAGGGCCAGGCCGAATTCGCGAAGGCGCGAGTATTTGTCGGCGTCGCGCACTTCGCGCCAGCGCGCGTGATAACGGTACTGCTTGCGCCCGCGCGCATCGCGGCCGGTGGCTTGCAGATGACCGCGCGGGTCGGCGCAGATCCACACATCGGTGTAAGCCGGCGGCACCGCGAGGGCGTTGATGCGTTTGATTTCGTCCGGGTCGGTGATGCGCTGGCCCGACGGTTCGAAATAGACGAACTTGCCGCGCAGTTTTTTCCGGGTGATACCAGGCTGAGTGTCATCGACGTAATGCAGATCGGCGGGCAGGGCATCTGTCAGCACGGTATCGGGCATGGCGGTTTCCTTCGGTCATACGGCAGTCTGTAACTGATTGACCGCAGGCGCTGGCCGTCGTGCCGAATGATTTACGCGAGCACCGCCACCGCCTTGATCTGCGCCCACAGCCGCTGGCCCGGGTGCACGCCCAATTGGTCACGCGAGAAGCGGGTGATCCGCGCCAGCAGCGGCGTGCCGCCGGCATCCAAGCGGATCAGCACGTGGGCGCTGTTGTCAGCGGCCTGTTCGCTGATGACGGTAACGGGCAGACGATTGAGAATGCTGCTGGCCGCATCATTGTTCAGCGCCAGGCTGATGTCGCGGGCGTGCACCTTGCAGCGCAGGGCCTGACCCACGGCCATGGGCGCATGGGTGACGCGAATATTCATGTCCGTGGCCGGCAGTTGCAGGCTAAGCAATTGATAGGTGGCGTCGTAGGCGCTGACCTGACCTTCGATGATCACCCCGGCGTCATCGCCCAGCGCCAAAGGCAGATCCAGACGCGCCAGGGTCTCGCCGATCGGACCGCTGGCGAGGGTTTTGCCATCGCTCAGCAACACCAGATGATCGGCCAGACGCGCGACTTCATCCTGGGCATGGCTGACGTACAGCAGCGGAATATCCAGTTCGTCGTGCAGGCGTTGCAGGTACGGCAAGATTTCGCTTTTGCGCCGGCTGTCGAGAGCCGCCAGTGGTTCGTCCATCAGCAGCAGTTTCGGGCTGGTCAGCAGGGCGCGGGCGATGCCGACGCGCTGCCGCTCGCCGCCGGACAGATGCTGCGGATGGCGCTCGAGCAAATGGCCGATGCCGAGCAGTTCGGTCGCTTGGTTGATATCGACCCGGCGTTGCGACTTGGCGATGCGTTTGAGACCAAACTCCAGATTGGCCAGCACCGACAGATGCGGGAACAGACTGGCTTCCTGAAACACGTAGCCAAGCGCACGTTTATGCGGCTGGACGAAGATGCCCTTGGCACTGTCCTGCCAGACCTCGGCGTTGATCTGCACAAAACCCTGCTCGGCGCGCTCCAGCCCGGCGATGCAGCGCAGGCAGGTGGTTTTGCCGGAGCCGGAATCGCCAAACAGCGCGGTGACGCCCCGGCCCGGCACTTGCAGATCAACATCCAGTTCGAACCCCGGATAAGTGCGTTTCAGGCGTACATCAATCATCGATCAGCTCCAGCCTGCGCGGGTTTTGCGGCTGGAATACAGCGCCAGCAACACCAGAAACGAGAACACCAGCATCGCCGCGGACAGCCAGTGCGCCTGGGCATATTCCAGCGCTTCGACATGGTCGTAAATCTGCACCGAGACCACGCGGGTCTTGTCGGGAATGTTGCCGCCGATCATCAGCACCACGCCGAACTCACCGACGGTGTGGGCAAAACCGAGGATCGCTGCGGTGATGAAACCGGGGCGCGCCAGCGGCAGGATCACGCTGAAGAACGTGTCCCAGGGATTGGCGCGCAACGTCGCGGCGACTTCCAGCGGGCGGGTGCCGATCGCCGAGAATGCGTTTTGCAGCGGTTGCACCACGAAAGGCATGGAGTAGATTACCGAGCCGATGACCAGCCCGGTGAAACTGAACGTCAGCGTGCCCAGCCCCAGCCATTGAGTGAACTGGCCGAGAAAACCGTGCGGCCCCAGCGCCAGCAACAGATAAAAGCCGATCACCGTCGGCGGCAGCACCAGCGGCAGGGCGACGATGGCGCCAATCGGGCCGCGCAACCACGACGAGGTGCGCGACAGCCATAACGCGATCGGCGTGCCGATCACCAGCAGAATCACGGTGGTCAGCGACGCCAGTTTCAGGGTCAGCCAGATCGCGGCGAAGTCGGCACTGGTCAGCGACATTTACAGTTCATATCCGAAGGATTTGATCACCGCAGCGGCTTTCGGGCCTTTGAGATAATCGATCAGGGACTTGGCAGCAGCGCTGTCTTTGCCTTTGTTCAAGATCACCGCGTCCTGTTTGATCGGATCATGCAGGGTGGCCGGAACAATCCATGCCGAGCCGCTGCTGATTTTGCCGTTCTTGAAGATTTGCGACAGCGCCACAAAGCCTAGTTCGGCGTTGCCGGTGGAGACGAACTGGTAGGCCTGAGTAATGTTCTGGCCTTCGACGATTTTGCTTTTCGTGGCTTCGCTCAACTGGAGTTTTTCCAGCACCTGGGTGGCGGCGAGACCGTATGGCGCGGCTTTCGGGTTGGCGATGGACAAGTGCTGGTATTGGTTGGTTTTCAGCACGTCACCCTGTGCATCCACATAACCTTCTTTTGCCGACCACAGCGCCAGGGTGCCAATGGCGTAGGTGAAGCGCGAGCCTTTGACGGTTTCGCCTTCCTGTTCGAGTTTTGCCGGGGTGCTGTCGTCAGCTGCGAAAAACACTTGGAAGGGCGCGCCGTTTTTGATCTGGGTGTAGAACTGGCCGGTTGCGCCGTAAGCAGCAACCAATTTGTGCCCGGTGTCTTTTTCGAAATCGGCAGCGATGGCCTGGATTGGCGCGGTGAAATTGGCGGCGACCGCCACTTGCACTTCGTCAGCTTGCGCGGCACTGATGCTGAAAAATGTGAGGAATGAGGCGAGACAGGCAGGGGCGAGGCGTGTGGCAGCAGGTGTCATGTAAAGGCTCCGTGATCGGCATTGAATGCTTTGCTTTGGATAACGCCGATACACGGGCGCAATCGCTGTATACGGAAATATATAGCGATATGCCGCCAAGTGGCGAGGGAATAAATCCGCTCGCCGCGTAGATTCAATGACGGTTGAGTTTCGCCAATGCGCCCTCGGCGAGTTGCCGGGTCAGTTCAGCGCTGCCGATATCCTTGCCCAACGTCAGCGCCTGACCGGCCCACAGATTGGCAAAATCGGCGTCATCCTTGGCTCGCAGCGGCATCAGCGCGCCGCCGGCCAACGGGAAGGCTGGCGCTTGCGCTGACATCGGGCCGAGTTCGCGCATCGCCCGATTGACAATACCCCGCGCCGGACGTCCGGTGAAAATGTTGGTGATGGCGGTCTCGCTTTCCTTGGCGGTGCGCAGGGCCTTGTGGTGCGAGGCGCTGACCTTCGCCTCCGGGGTAAACAGAAACGCCGTGCCGACTTGCACCGCCGAGGCGCCGAGCATCAACGCGGCTGCTACGCCTCGGGCATCGCTAATCGCACCCGCCGCAATCACCGGCACCTTCACCGCGTCGACCACCTGCGGCACCAGTGCAAAGGTGCCGACCTGGCTGCTCAGATCATCGCTGAGAAACATCCCGCGATGCCCGCCCGCCTCATAACCCATGGCGATGATCGCATCGCAGCCGTGTTGCTCCAGCCAGATCGCTTCTTCGACCGTGGTGGCAGATGAAAGGATTTTCGCCCCGGTTGCCTTGACCCGATCAAGCAGATTTTTCTCCGGCAACCCGAAATGAAAACTCACCACTTCGGGGCGGAATTCTTCGAGCACGGCACACGCAGTCTCGTCGAAAGGAGCACGGTTGGACACCGGCGTCGGCGCCTCGAAATCGGCACCGAGTTCGCGGTAGTAAGGTTCGAGCAGATTTTTCCAGTCCCGGGCTCGCTGCTCATCAGGCGCCGGTGGCTGATGGCAGAAGAAATTGACGTTGAACGGCTTGGTGGTGTGCTGGCGAATCGTCTTCAGTTCTTCGCGCAGTTGCTCGATGCTCAGCATCGCTGCGGGCATTGAACCGAGGCCGCCGGCATTGCACACGGCAATCACCATCGAAGAATTGGTCGCACCGGCCATCGGGCCTTGGATGATCGGCAGTTCGATACCGAGAAGATCAAGGATACGGGTGTCTGGCCACTGGCTCATAAAGCAATTCTCCGAACGATGAAACGGGCAGGGACGGCAAGCGGTTTTAGCAGCAAAACCGGCTGCGGGGCCAGTCTGAAATTCTGAACATTACGTGCAGTTTTTCAGCGTCGGTGTGGGTGGCTTAGCGAAAGTCGAGTGTGGCAATGTGTTGCGATGTGTTATTTCAGGGCACGCTTTCTTCCCATTATTTTCGAGAGGCCGTCATGTTCAATGCCATTCTGATCGACAAAGATGACAGCGGTTATCGCGCCAATCTGCAGCAAATCGATGAGCAGCAACTGCCCGAAGGCAACGTCAGCGTGAACGTCGCGTACAGCACCCTGAATTTCAAAGATGGCCTGGCGATCACCGGCAGCAGCCCGGTGGTGCGCAAGTTCCCCATGGTTCCGGGGATCGATCTGGCGGGGACTGTCGAGTCCAGTTCGCATGCCGATTTCAAGGCGGGCGACCGAGTGTTGCTCAACGGCTGGGGCGTCGGTGAGAGCCACTGGGGCGGGCTGGCGCAAAAGGCTCGGCTTAATGGTGACTGGCTTATTCCGTTGCCCGAAGCTTTCACGCCGGCGCAAGCCATGGCCATCGGCACCGCAGGCTACACGGCAATGCTGTGCATTCTGGCGCTGGAGCGCCATGGCCTGACACCGGATCACGGCGAAGTGCTGGTCACCGGCGCCAATGGCGGGGTCGGCAGCTTTGCCATCGCCTTGCTCAGCAATTTGGGCTATCGGGTGGTGGCGTCCACGGGGCGGGTGTCCGAGCATGAATACCTGCAGCAATTGGGTGCTGCCGAAATCATCGATCGAGCCACCTTGTCCGAACCGGGCAAGCCGTTGGCGAAAGAGCGCTGGGCGGCGGTGGTCGATTCGGTCGGTAGTCATACGCTGGCGAATGCTTGCGCCAGCACACGCTCGGAAGGCGTGGTCGCGGCATGCGGGTTGGCGCAAGGCATGGATTTCCCGGCCTCGGTAGCACCGTTCATTCTGCGCGGCGTAACGCTGGCCGGGATCAACAGCGTGACCCAGCCCAAGGCGCGCCGTATCGAGGCCTGGGGCCGACTGGCCAAGGATCTGGATTTCTCGTTATTGCAATTGATCAGTCACGAAATCAGCTTGAGCGAAGCCCTTGAGGCCGCGCCCAGATTACTCGCCGGGCAACTGCGGGGCAGGGTGGTGGTCGACGTCAATCGTTGAGTTCGCGCTCAAGCAGTTGGCGTTTGCGCTCGACGCCCCAGCGGTAGCCGGAAAGATTGCCGTCACTGCGCACCACGCGGTGGCAGGGAATCGCCACCGCCAAACGGTTGGCCCCGCAAGCCTGGGCCACGGCGCGCATCGAAGTCGGCGCGCCGATGCGTTGCGCGATTTCGGCGTAACTTGCGGTGCTGCCTGCGGGGATCTCACGCAGCGCCTGCCAGACGCGCTCCTGAAACGCTGTGCCGCGTATATCCAGCGGCAAGTTCAGGCCCGTCGCGGGCGCTTCGACAAAGCCGACGACGCTGGCGATCAACTGTTCAAATTCGCGGTCGGCGCCGATCAGGTTGGCCTTGCGAAACTGATCCTGCAGGTTGCAGACCAGCTGATGCGGATCGTCGCCGAGCAGAATCGCGCAGATCCCACGTTCGCTTTGCGCCACCAGAATCGCCCCCAGCGAGCATTGGCCAACGGCAAAGCGAATGTCGTTGTTCTGCCCGGCAGCGCGATAGTCGGTGGGCTTCATGCCCAGCAGTTGATCGGCTGATTCGTAAAAGCGGCTGTTGGAATTGAAGCCAGCGTCATACAGCGCGTCGGTCACCGAGCCGCCGTCCGCCAGGCGCGCACGCAGTTTGCGTGAGCGATGCGCCGTGGCGTAAGCCTTGGGCGTCAGGCCGGTCGCGGCTTTGAATACTCGATGAAAATGGAAAGGGCTAAGGCCGGCGCTGGCGGCGAGGCTGTCGAGCGCGGGCAATGTCTCGCACGCTTCGATCTGCCGGCAGGCTGCTGCGATGATCGCCGCATGTTGCGCGTCATTCTGGTCCTTGCTGGCGCGTTTGCTCGGCCGATATCCGGCAGCTTCGGCGAGTTCGGCGGTGTCGAAAAACTCGACGTTCTGCGGTTTCGGCAGGCGCGCCAGACTGCTCGGCCGGCAATAGATGCCAGTGGTTTTGACCGCATAGACAAATTGCCCGTCGGCACGCGGATCGCGCGCCACCACAGCGGCCCAGCGGGGATCGTGTTCAATGCTGATTGTCTTCGAAAGCTTGTCCATGAGAGGGGATCCGTTGACCTGTTTGAGTCAGGTTAACCAGCATCGTAACCCGCAACACTCCGCGCCTTGCGGTCAAACTTTTATTGAGCGCCCGCTACGCGGAAGGTGATGTTGATGCGCCGCTCGCCCAAGAGCGGGTGACGGCCAGGTTTGATTGGCAGCACGCCGTGATAGCGCAGGCGGTCCACGCCGCCCCAGACCACCATGTCGCCATGCAACAGCGGAATGCGCTGGGTTTTAACGCTGCGTTCGAAGCCGCCGAACAGAAATATCGCCGGCAAACCCAGCGACAGCGAAACGATGGGCGCGGCATAACCTTTTTCGTCTTTGTCCTGATGCAGCGACATCTTGGCGCCGGGGACGTATTGGTTGATCAGGCAGGAGTCGGCTTGAAAACCCGTAAACCCGGCGCGTTCCGCCGCCTCGTGCGCCAGATCGGCAAACACCGCCGGCATCGACGGCCACGGCAAGCCGCTGAGTGGATCGACGCTGGAATAACGGTAACCGCTGCGATCGGTGATCCAGCCCAGCTGTCCGCAACTGCTGGTGCCGACCGACATGCTGAAACCGCCGGGCGTGACCATGTGGCGTAGCGGGGCGGCGGCAAGAATGGCGTCGAGCCCGGTCAGCAGTTGCTCGACCTGCGGCAAGGCGAACCCGCGCAGCACCCACGATTGTTCGCCGATCTGCTCGGCGCGGGGCTGCTGTACGGGTTCGTTGTCGGCGAACAGGTCAAACGTGGTCGGGTGCATAGGTTGGTTACAGCGCTTTGCTGACCTTGATCTCACTGAGCTCTTCGTCAGCGTGCATTTTCTTCAGCGCCGCCTTCGCTTCCTCGTCAGTGCCGGTTTCCAGTTCAGCGAATTCGAAACGCTGTTCACCGTCCAGTTTGTACTTGATCACGTATTTGGTTTTTTGCGCCACGGTCATGTTTCCCTTTCAGAATAGGCTGCGCGTCTCAGCTCAGTTTAGTGCTGGAGCGACGGATGATCTTGATCGAGTGGGTCAGCGTCGGCTTGCGCGTCACGCTGATTGCGCGGCGGTTGACGGTGTCGATGGTGATGTTCCAGAAGCCGGTGCTCGGTGCGGTGATGCGTGCCGGGAACGTGTCGAACGCGCCGCCGTGGTAGGTGTGACGGCCGCCGTTTTTGAAGCTGCGGAAGTTGGCGTCGTTCATCAAACGGATGTTGCACATCTGCGAGCATTGAATGACGACGATGTCGTCTTCGTTGAGGTGCTCGCGCTGGTGAATGAATTTCATGGGCGCCTCCAGAAGGGCTTTTTCTACTAAATCAAAACGATAGCTTGTCGATGGGCGCAGTTTATCAGCCCGCACGGGTTATTATCTGGCCGTCGGGCGTTGCTTTGACAAATTTTGAACAGAACTTCGCCATGGCGGGCGGGTTAAATGCACAAGGCCCCGGAGAAAAGCGGCATTTGTGCTGTCGGACGGTCTTTAACGGAGGATTTCTATGAAGTGGGGTGTGGTGTGTGTGCCGTTGATTCTGGCGATGGCCGGTTGTGCAAATGTTTCCGAAATCAATGAAACGCTGCCAACCATGAGCGTGATCTCCGGCAAAAAGCCCCAGGAGTATGCGCAGTGTCTGACCGACAAGCTCGCTGACAGTCGTGGTGCGTTGCAAGTCCAGCCGCAGAAGGACGGTGTACGAGTCATCGTTCCCGGCAAACTTTCGTCAGGCCCGGCAGCCGTGTTTGATATCGAGGATCGCGCCGGCGGCAGCAGCATCAAGCTGCATGAGCGCATGTCCAACGTGCCGGTTCGCCCTCGCGATGTACAGAAAGCTGCGAACGCCTGTATTTCCGGCTGATAGACTAGCGAACATCAGCACCCGATGCCGTCACAGTCCTGCTGTGGCGGCATTGTCATTTATGGAGTCGCAATGAAGCGAGAGCACGTGCGGGAGCGCCACGCAGAGGGCCTTATCTCTGCCACTCATGTCATCCAGAACCCGGCGAATCCGGGTGAATGGATCGTGTTTTTCAAGAAGAGTGCAGGGCGCAGCTACTTTTTGGTGGATGACAATGACGAGGTCGAGTCCTTCAATCGGCTCGACGACCTGATCGAGGTCGTCCGTGGCCTCGGGATCAAATTCGCCGAAATCCACATGTAAGGCTTACTTGCAGACGACCACGACGTTACGGGTCTTGTAATTGCCAACGTCAACGCCCAGGGTTTTGTCATCTTCCTTGGGCGCCGGTGTGCCATCAGTACCGACGATGCGATAGCCGGTGCCGGCGCAGGATGCATCGGCCTTTTCGTAGCACATGGCCCATGAGTTGGCTTCGCCGGAACAGTCGATGCTCAGACCCTGTTCGCCATTGTTCAGATAGGTGGGCTGCGAAGTGGCACAGCCGCTCAGTACCAATACCGCGAAAAGCGGCTGCAGTTTGTTCAGGTTCATGGTTGCGAGGTCTTCAAGTGGGGGACTGGTTGCTCTGACAGCGCCGCGATGAAAAGGTTATAGCGATTGGCCACTTGTTTGCCAACAAAGCACAAAAAAGCCCTGCATGCTGGCAGGGCTTGGCGCAAGTGCTAAAAGGATCAGTCCTGATCTTTGCCTCGGCGCTTGGAAGAAGCAGGCGTATCAGTGAACACCGAGGCCACATCTGTTGCCATCTGCTCGCTGTCGAAAGGCCCGGCGATATGTTCGCCATTGGTAGTGGTCAGCGTCCACTTGCCGTCTTTCTTGTCGATCACATACCCGTTGATGATTTTTACCGCAGCCATCTAGTCTGTCTCATTCGCTGGTTCAAAGGCCCCATGATAGCGGCAAATGCTCGCAATGGGGGCTGATAAGCGTATGGTGATCCTGTTTGCCCGGATCTTGAGCTACGCTGACGCCGCCGCTGAAATACCCGGATGGAACTATCCGCGCGAATATTTCTCTATGTTGGCATCGGTTAGCCAGCGCGGGGCATTGTAAGGCGCACGCCGCCTGATTAGACTGCCCCGAAACTCGTACACACAGCCTTTTCAAGGACTTATATGATCAAGAAATGCTTGTTTCCAGCAGCCGGTTACGGCACTCGCTTCCTCCCAGCGACCAAAGCCATGCCTAAAGAAATGCTGCCGGTGGTAAACAAGCCACTGATCCAGTACGGCGTTGAAGAAGCACTGGACGCGGGCCTGACGGAAATCTCCATCGTCACCGGCCGTGGCAAGCGTGCTCTGGAAGACCACTTCGACATCAGTTACGAGCTGGAAAACCAGATCAAGGGCACCGACAAGGAAAAGTACCTGGTCGGTATCCGCAAGCTGTTGGACGAGTGCTCGTTCTCCTACACCCGTCAGACCGAAATGAAAGGTTTGGGCCACGCAATCCTGACTGGCCGCCCACTGATCGGTGACGAACCGTTCGCCGTGGTCCTGGCGGATGACCTGTGTGTCAACATCGACGGCGACGGCGTACTGACCCAGATGGTCAAGCTGTACAAGCAGTTCCGCTGCTCGATCGTCGCGATCCAGGAAGTCGATCCGCAGGAAACCAACAAGTACGGTGTCATCGCCGGCGAAATGATCCGCGACGACATCTACCGCGTGCACAGCATGGTCGAGAAGCCAAAGCCGGAAGACGCGCCGTCGAACCTGGCGATCATCGGTCGTTACATCCTGACCCCGGACATCTTCGATCTGATCGAGCAGACCGAACCAGGCAAGGGTGGCGAAATCCAGATCACCGACGCCCTGATGAAGCAGGCCCAGAACGGCTGCGTCATGGCCTACAAGTTCAAGGGCAAGCGTTTCGACTGCGGTGGTGCTGAAGGCTACATCGACGCGACCAACTTCTGCTTCGAAAACTTCTACAAGACTGGCAAGGCTTACTAATAGCATCTGCCTCGTCTGCAAAAGAAAGCCACCTTCGGGTGGCTTTTTCATTTTCCGCCCTTATATGGATGGCAGTGCTTGCCCAATGAATGGCTGCGGGTATGCTGATGGCCTGCCGAGGAGATAGAAATGGCCTACGATTTTGACCTTTATGTGATTGGTGCCGGTTCCGGCGGTGTGCGGGCTGCGCGGTTTGCCGCAGGCTTCGGGGCGAAAGTGGCGGTGGCAGAAAGCCGTTACCTGGGCGGCACGTGCGTCAACGTCGGCTGCGTGCCGAAAAAGCTGTTGGTCTACGGCGCGCACTTTGCCGAGGACTTCGAGCAGGCGTCCGGTTTCGGCTGGAACCTGGGCGAAGCCAACTTCGACTGGGCCACGCTGATCGCCAACAAGGACCGTGAAATCAATCGCCTTAACGGCATTTATCGCAATCTGCTGGTCAACAGCGGCGTGACCCTGCACGAGGCGCACGCGAAAATCGTTGGGCCGCACGAGGTCGAGGTTAATGGCGAGCGCTTCACCGCGAAAAACATTCTGATCGCCACCGGCGGCTGGCCGCAGATCCCTGAAATTCCGGGGCATGAGCATGCGATCGGTTCGAACGAAGCGTTCTTCCTGAAAGAGTTGCCCAAGCGTGTGCTGGTGGTGGGTGGCGGTTATATCGCGGTCGAGTTCGCCGGGATTTTCCATGGCCTCGGTGCCAACACCACGCTGCTGTATCGCGGCGATCTGTTCCTGCGTGGTTTCGATGGGTCGGTGCGCAAGCACCTGCAAGAAGAATTGACCAAGCGCGGCCTCGATCTGCAATTCAATGCCGACATCGCGCGCATCGACAAACAGGCCGACGGCAGCCTGAAGGCGACGCTCAAGGATGGTCGCGTGCTCGAAGCCGACTGCGTGTTCTACGCCACCGGCCGGCGTCCGATGCTGGACAATCTCGGCCTGGAAAACACCGATGTTCAGCTCGACGACAAGGGCTTTATCAAAGTCGACGACCAGTATCAAACCACCGAGCCGTCGATTCTGGCGCTGGGCGACGTCATTGGTCGCGTGCAACTGACCCCGGTCGCTCTGGCCGAAGGTATGGCCGTGGCGCGGCGTCTGTTCAAGCCGGAGCAATACCGTCCGGTGGACTACAAGATGATTCCGACCGCCGTGTTCAGCCTGCCGAACATCGGCACAGTCGGTTTGAGCGAAGAGGAAGCGCGCGAATGTGGCCACGAAGTGGTGATTTTCGAAAGTCGCTTCCGGCCGATGAAGCTGACCCTGACTGACTGTCAGGAGAAAACCCTGATGAAGCTGGTGGTCGACGCCAAAACCGACAAGGTACTTGGCTGCCACATGGTCGGGCCGGACGCTGGCGAGATCGTGCAAGGTCTGGCGATCGCCTTGAAGGCCGGCGCGACCAAGCGCGACTTCGACGACACCATCGGGGTGCACCCGACGGCCGCCGAAGAGTTCGTCACCATGCGTACGCCGGTCAGCGCTTAAGCATCCTTCGCTTTGGCTGAGTCTGGTGCTGCCGCAACGGTAGCCGCCAGACGCTGGCTGTCTTCAAGGCTTGCCTGAACCTTGAGCAATTCCTTTTCCAGTGACTGATTGAGCTGCGTCTGCTCGTCGACGCTCTGCTTGAGGGCTCGGCTTTCCAGTGTCGCCACGCGCAGACGTTCCTGGAGAAGGGTGCGCTCGCTGTCCATGCGCGTGGCCTGCTCGAGCAACTGATCCTGACGCTGATTGCTGTGCTTGAGCTGATCCTGCACCAGGTTCAGCTCGCGCTGAGTGCCACGGTTTTCGGTGAGCAGGCGTTCGTTATCGCGGTGCAATTGTGTGATCTCATCCTGACGCACCAATGCGCTCTGCTGGGCTTGACGCAATTCTGCCTGTATCTGCTGAAGTTGCCCTTCGTGGCGGGCCTGCTCCTGCTCGCGCTGTTCCTTGGTGGCGTTACGGTAATGCTCCAGCGCATCGCGGGCGTGCAGGTGCTTTTCTTCCAGTGAGCGGATCTGCTCGTCCTTGTCCTGCAAGCGCAATTCAAAGTCGGCCAATGCCTGGTTGAGGCCGGCGTTGCGCGTCTGTTCGGTTTGCAGCATCGAGCGGGTGTTGCTCAGCGCTTCGGATTCGCGTTGCAGTGCGGCGCCTTGAATGTCGTGGTCGTGCTCGAGTTTTTCCAGCGCCTGGCGAACCTGTTTCAGCTCGGTTTCCAGTGCTTCGCGTTGCTCCTCGAACTGTTCGCGGGCTTGCTCGATGGGTTCCTGTGCTTGTTCTTTCAGGCGCTGGGCGAGGCGAGAGACGAGGGCGGTGAGCTCATCATCGATCGGTTCTGCTGACGCCTCATTCGGCTGGGCGCCGTCGTCCAGTTCTTTCAGATAGCGATGGATCGTGGTTTTCGAGCCGGTGTTGCCCATTTCAATGCGTACTGCATCGATGCTTGGGTGTTCGCCGCGAGCGAGGATCGCTGTGCGTGCGATTTGCACCAGTGCTTTGGTAATGCCGCCACGGGCCATGTGAACTCCTACGTTTACGTACTGTGGTACATGCCACTAAAGTAAGCAGTGTACCATGCTGAAAATATGGGTAAATCTTTGAGATAAAACAGGCGGGATATACTGGTATTACCCAATGTCAGGGGGCAAAATGCGCATCTGCATGCCTGAACCCGTACGCCAGCGAGAAAACTGCCCATGAGCGACATTGATCGATATCTGCAAGCCGCCACCCGGGACAACACTCGCCGCAGCTATCGCATGGCGATCGAGCACTTCGAGGTGACGTGGGGCGGATTTCTGCCGGCTACTGCCGACAGCGTTGCGCGCTATCTGGTGGCGCACGCTGGCGTGCTATCGATCAACACGCTGAAGCTGCGTCTGTCGGCGCTGGCGCAGTGGCACAACAGTCAGGGTTTTGCCGATCCGACCAAGGCGCCAGTGGTGCGCAAGGTGTTCAAGGGCATTCGCGCTTTGCACCCGGCGCAGGAAAAACAGGCTGAGCCGCTGCAATTGCAGGATCTGCAGCGCGTGATCGATTGGCTTGAACAGGAGGCGCAGACGGCCCGGGAAGAACAGGACCGCCCGACCTTGCTCAAGGCGTATCGGGATCGCGCGCTGATTCTGTTGGGCTTCTGGCGCGGCTTTCGCAGCGACGAATTGTGCCGTTTGCAAATCGAGCATGTGCAGGCGAGCGCTGGCAAGGGCATCACTCTGTATCTGCCGCGCAGCAAGGGCGACCGGGAGAACCTCGGGCAGACCTACCAGGCCCCGGCGCTGCTGAAGCTGTGCCCGGTGCAGGCCTATATCGATTGGATTACAGAGGCTGCGCTGGTACGCGGCGCGGTGTTCCGCAGCATTGATCGCTGGGGCAATCTGAGCGAAGAGGGCCTGCACGCCAACAGCATCATTCCGCTGCTCCGCCAGGCGTTGCAGCGCGCCGGGATTGCCGCCGCCAACTACACCAGCCATTCACTGCGGCGTGGTTTTGCCACATGGGCGCATCAAAGCGGCTGGGACCTGAAATCGCTGATGAGCTACGTTGGCTGGAAGGACATGAAATCCGCCATGCGCTATGTTGAGGTCAGCCCATTCCAGGGAATGGCTCGGATTATGGATAAGCCGGATCAGCCGTAGAGATCGTTTTCTTCTATTAATACAGTCAGCTAATAGCGAAAACAAATCAGCAGTATCAGGTTTGCCAATGAGCCTTCCGTCGAGTGAGTGGGTAGGATTCACCCATCAACTTCATAACCCCTGACGGAGAGTCATCGATGCCTATCATCAACAGCCAAGTAAAACCGTTCAAAGCTACCGCGTTCAAAAACGGCGACTTCGTTCAAGTCTCGGATGCTGACTTGAAAGGCAAGTGGTCCGTAGTGTTCTTCTACCCAGCCGACTTCACCTTCGTGTGCCCAACCGAGCTGGAAGACCTGGCTGACAACTACGCTGAGTTCAAGAAGCTGGGCGTGGAAATCTACAGCGTTTCGACCGACACCCACTTTGCTCACGCTGCCTGGCACAACACTTCGCCAGCCATCGGCAAAATCGAATACACCATGATCGGCGACCCTACCCACGTCATCTCCCGCAACTTCGACGTGCTGATCGAAGAAGCTGGTCTGGCTGACCGTGGCACCTTCGTGATCAACCCTGAAGGCCAGATCAAAATCGTTGAACTGAACGATGGCGGCGTTGGCCGTGACGCTTCCGAGCTGCTGCGCAAGATCAAGGCTGCTCAGTACGTCGCTGCACACCCAGGCGAAGTTTGCCCGGCCAAGTGGAAAGAAGGCGAGGCCACTCTGGCTCCGTCGCTGGACCTGGTCGGCAAGATCTAAGTCTGTGACATGCAACGCAGGGCGGCACGCCGCACCTTCTTAAGTTAGCTGCACCGCCCAATAAAAATGCCCGGGCGAGATTCGCTCGGGCTTTTTTTCGCCTCAAATAAAGGAAATCGCCCGTATGTTGGACGCCAATCTTAAAGCCCAGTTGAAATCGTACCTGGAACGGGTCACCCAACCGATCGAGATCGTTGCATCCCTCGACGACGGTGCGAAATCCCGTGAAATGCTGGACCTGCTGAAAGACGTTGCCAGTCTTTCGAGCCTAATTACCCTGATCGACAGCGGTGACGATGCCCGCAAGCCATCGTTCTCGATCAATCGCCCTGGAGCCGACATCAGTCTGCGTTTCGCCGGCATTCCAATGGGCCACGAATTCACCTCGCTGGTGTTGGCTCTGCTGCAAGTCGGTGGCCACCCGTCGAAGGCCAGCGTTGAAGTGATCGAGCAGATCCGCTCGCTCAAAGGCGAGTTCAGCTTCGAGACTTACTTCTCGCTGTCTTGCCAGAATTGCCCGGACGTCGTTCAGGCGCTGAACCTGATGGCCGTGCTCAACCCGAACATCCGCCACGTCGCCATCGACGGCGCGCTGTTCCAGGACGAAGTCAACGATCGCAAGATCATGGCTGTGCCGAGCATCTACCTCAATGGCGAAAACTTCGGCCAGGGCCGCATGGGCCTGGAGGAAATCCTTGCCAAACTCGACACCGGCGCGATTGAGCGTCAGGCCGAGAAGATCAGCGCCAAAGAAGCCTTTGACGTGCTGGTCGTCGGCGGTGGCCCGGCGGGTGCTTCGGCCGCTATCTACGCCGCACGTAAAGGCATCCGCACCGGTGTCGCGGCTGAGCGCTTCGGCGGTCAGGTGCTGGATACCATGGCCATCGAGAACTTCATTTCCGTGCAGGAAACCGAAGGGCCGAAACTGGCCACGGCGCTGGAAGAACACGTCAAGCAGTACGACGTCGACATCATGAATCTGCAACGCGCTGACAAGCTGATCCCGGGCAAGAATGGCGAGCTGCATGAAGTCCACTTCGCCAGCGGTGCAACCCTGAAAGCCAGGAGCGTGATTCTCGCGACCGGCGCACGCTGGCGCGAAATGAACGTTCCGGGCGAGCAGGAATACCGCAACAAAGGCGTGGCGTACTGCCCGCACTGCGACGGCCCGCTGTTCAAGGGCAAGCGCGTAGCGGTGATCGGCGGCGGTAACTCCGGCGTTGAAGCGGCGATCGATCTGGCCGGTATCGTGGCGCACGTAACGCTGCTGGAATTCGACGTGCAACTGCGCGCCGACGCCGTGCTGCAACGCAAGCTGCACAGCCTGCCGAACGTTACCGTGATCACCAGTGCGCAAACCACTGAAGTCACCGGCAATGGCGAGAAGGTCAACGGCCTGCGCTACAAGGACCGCACTACCGATGTACTGCGCACGGTTGAGCTGGAAGGCATTTTCGTGCAAATCGGTCTGCTGCCGAACACCGATTGGCTGAAGGGCACCATCGAGCTGTCGCCGCGTGGCGAGATCATTGTCGATAATCGTGGCGAGACTTCCATTGCGGGGATCTTTGCAGCGGGTGACGTGACGACTGTGCCGTACAAGCAGATCGTGATTGCAGTGGGCGAGGGCGCCAAGGCTTCGCTGAGTGCGTTCGATCACCTGATCCGGACTTCGGCCCCGGCGTAACTGCCAGGTCGAAAACGAAAAAACCCATGAGCGATCATGGGTTTTTTATTGCGCGTGGAAAGCCACCCCTCACCCCAGCCCTCTCCCGAGGGAGAGGGCTGGGGTGAGGTGTCTGAAGTCATCCATCGACCTGAGAGAGCCGGTCGATTATGGATTCACCGCCAATCGTTCAAGTCGGCGTAATTCTCCAACATCCCGCAATCAGTCCCCTCTCCCTCTGGGAGAGGGCTAGGGTGAGGGGCTTTCAGCTTTTACAGCGGCGCAGGCTGAATGATCTCGACCCAGTAGCCATCCGGGTCCTTGATGAACGCCAGGCTCTTCATCCGGCCGTCGGTCAGGCGCTTCTGGAAATCGCAACCCAGCTCTTCAAAGCGTGCACACGCTGCGACGATGTCCGGCACCGAAATGCAGATGTGACCAAAGCCACGCGGATCGGTGTTGCCATTGTGATAGGCGAAGTCGGCATCGTTTTCGGTGCCGTGGTTGTGGGTCAATTCGAGAATGCCCGGGATCGATTTCATCCATTCGGTACGCGCAGCAGCATCGGCCGGGATCTGCGCTTTATCGACCAGCGCAAGGAAGTACAGGCTGAATTCGGCTTCCGGAAAATCACGCTTCTCGACCAGCGAGAAACCCAGGACGCGGGTGTAGAAATCCAGCGACTTGGTGATGTCCTTCACGCGCAGCATGGTGTGGTTGAACACGAAGTTGCGGGTTGCGCTGTCTGGCGTGGCGGTCACGCCGGGGAAAGTGTTCAGTTCGTTGAGGCTCATGGGCCCTCCAATAACAATGGGCGAGTGAATGGGCGCAATGATACGCATGCCGGCCGGCATCGCCAAATGCAAGGCGGGCTTGCCCTGCGCGAGGGCGGGGCTCAGACTTTGCTCTCTACCTTCGAGTGCGTCCGGCAATGATCCGACTGTTCAAATCCGTGTTTGTTTTTTTTGCTTTGTCATTGGCCGTGGTTTTCCCGGCCATGGCCGAACCGAGCATCACCTGGCCGGCGGGCTGGAAGGTTGAAATGTTGCCGGATACCGCGCCGCCAGTCTCGCGGCAAAGGGCGGTGAAGCTCGATGCCGACGGCAATCAGGTGATGGTGATGGAGTTGACCATGACGCAAGTGGAGGCGGGGCATCAGGTCAATTTGCAAGGCGTGTTGCTGGAGATGCGCAAGTCCATCCAGAAGGATTTCTTCCGCAGTGGTTATCAGAGCGTCTGCAACCGAATCCATCCGGCTGCGCTCGGATCATTGACCGGGTTGGAGACGACCTGCACGATCACCGAGAACGGCCGGCACGTATTATCACAAACGCTGGTGGCTGCCGTGGAAACAGACAAGGCTTATGTACTTTCATATGCCGGTCAGGCTGAGGTTTATAAGGCGAGCGCCGACGACATAGAGGCGGCACGTAACAGCCTGAAATTATAAACGTCCGTACTAACTCGCGGTGTTTTGAATGCCGGAAAGGATTAAGCACAAAGTTTGATTCATCGTTTGCAGCAACATCGCGCAGCAAAATGTTTAGCGTGATGACTCAGTAACGTTACACATTTTTCTAACTTGTTCGATGAAAATCATTTCATTTGTTAGATATTGTCAATAAAAAAGCCCTGCATCGCGCAGGGCTTTTTGTTGGCGTCAGATTAACCGCGCAACCATGAATCCACGGTGGCCGCACCGTACTGTTCTTTCCAGGCTTTCAGGCCGCGATGGTTGCCGCCCTTGGTTTCGATCAGCTCGCCAGTGTGCGGGTTCTGGTAAACCTTGACGACGCGGGCGCGGCGGGTCTTCGGCGCTGGGGCAGCCTGCAGACCGGACTTCGCCGGGTTCGGGTCGAGGATGGCGATGATGTCTTTCAGGCCTTTGCCATAGGTTTTCATCAGTCCCTGGAGCTTTTCTTCGAATTCGATTTCTTTCTTGAGCCCGGCGTCATTCTTCAGTGACTCCAGCTGTTTGAGCTGTTCCTGAAGGGCCTTTTCAGCTGCGCGAAATTCAGCGAGTCTGGACAATATCTTTACTCCAATAGTGTGTTTGGCTGATACCAACCGCAAACAAAGCTATAAGCCAAGAGCCTGGAAGCGACTCGGTGATAATTGGCTCACCTGTCAGTCTGGCTCAGGTTGAAAAAATTGTAGTAGTTAATGCGACAAGAGTAAATCCTGATGTTGTCGCCATGTAACAACAATGACTTTTTGTATCAATTTGGTGCGGTTGTTGGACGGGCTATGCTAATGAGTTAACGATCACTTAATGCGCTGATGAAATCTGCTGCCGGCATCGGTTTGGCAAACAAATAACCTTGCATGAAATCCACCTGATGCTCCGTCAGGTAATCGGCTTGGGCCTGTGTCTCGACACCTTCGGCAACAATGGCCAGATCCAGCTTTGCCGACAGTTCAATGATGGAGTCGAGAATATGCCGTGATAGCGCATCGATGCCGATCATGGCGACAAAGCTCTGATCGATCTTGAGAAAGTCGACCTTGAAGGCGCGCAAGTAGCCGAGGCTTGAGTGGCCTGTACCAAAATCGTCGATCGCGATTTTCACTCCAAGTGCGTGCAATTGCTCAAACAGTTGCAGGGTCATGTCGTTCGGTTCGATCAGCTCGCGCTCCGTCAATTCCAGCACCAGCTCGACGCTGCCGGGCGCAAACGCCGCCAGGAGGTCGCGACAGTCTTCGACCAGTTCCAGATCCTTGCAATGGCTGGCAGTGATGTTGATGCCGATATGGAAAGGTTTGGCGAAGACCGCAGAATGCGGTCCCAGCAGGGCGGCAGTCTGTTGCATCAGCGCGCGGGTCATCGGCACGATCAAGCCTGAATGCTCGGCAAATGGAATGAACAGATCCGGGCGTACGAGGCCCTCTTTCGGGTGATTCCAGCGCATCAGCACTTCAGCGCCGGACCACTGCTTGCTGTCACCGTGAACCACCGGCTGGAAGTAAGGAATGAATTCCCCGGCCTCGAGTGCGCGAAGCATTTCGTGACTGGGCGAGTTCGAGCGTTTCTGCACGACATGGCCGATGGCGCCCGAGATCACGCCGAAAAATATCAGCAGGCTGAACAACGGCGGATAATTGGCCGCCATGTAACGCCAGGTTTCTCCTTCGGGAAAACCCGCCGACACGTTGAAACCGTATCGTTCGGATTCGAGCATGCTATGCGCGACCGGCAAAGCGGGCAGGGGCCCTTGATGCACTCTGCCGTCGGCGGACAGCCAGTTATCGCCCACCTGCAACATCAGTAATGTCTGGCGGCCGATCAGGCGCAGGATGTTGCTCAGGTGATAACCATCAAGCGTGGTCAGCGCGCCGCCACGACCGTCGCTGAGGCGGTAGATCAACAATGCCGTGTCGGGGGTGACGGGATTGCCGTTCATCAACCACAGTTTGCCTTGATGATAGTCCCCGGCATTGACCGCTTCCTTGAACTGCCCGAACAGTGAGCTGCAGTAGAGCGTGTTGTCCCAGACCAGATTGGTCGAGCGCACGAAGGGGCGGCGGGTCACTTGTTCGCGCAGGGCCAGTTTCACGTCTTCGCAATTTTTCCCGGCCAGAGGCAGCAGAACCCGAGCGGCTTCTCCCGTGTTGTCGAGCATCAGATCGAACTGTTGCAACGCTTGTTCGGCCGTTTCCCCGGCACTTTGCTCCAGCGTTCGTTTTGCCTGCATATAAAGAATCCCACTGCCCAGCACGATTGGCAGCAGACCGCTGAGCAAAGTCACGGCGATTCGGGTGCTGCGTTTGCGGCGGGATCGGTGGGTCAGTGGCATGGACACATCCTGTGGTTTAGAAATCTGACCCGATAAACAATTGAGCCAGAGAGGAGAATAGATGGCAGATGGCGCTTGCGCCGTAGGTAAAAAAGCGGATTTTATACAGAGGGCAGACAGGCCTGGTTACGCTGTGTAGAATCGGGTTACGCATACAATAATAATCGTCTTCTGGCAGCAGAAGCCTCGCCCGCAAGAGCCTTGGGTCGACAATGAAGATATTCGGGTTTCAACTGATCTACGGAGACTTCCTCGCGCGCAGCGTGCGTGGCATCTCCTGCGCGCCGCCCTCCACATCACTTTCCTGACAAATAACCCTGGTTAATTGATAAGAAATGATGAGGCGTCACCATGGCAGATTTATACGAAAACCCAATGGGCCTGATGGGCTTTGAATTCATCGAGTTCGCAGCGCCGACCCCTGGCACACTGGAGCCGATCTTCGAGATTATGGGCTTCACCAAAGTCGCGACCCACCGTTCCAAGAACGTGCACCTCTACCGTCAGGGCGCGATCAACCTGATCCTCAATAACGAACCCAACAGCGTCGCCTCGTACTTCGCCGCCGAACACGGCCCGTCCGTTTGCGGCATGGCGTTTCGCGTGAAGGATTCGCAGAAGGCCTATTCCCGCGCACTCGAACTCGGCGCTCAGCCGATTCACATCGAGACCGGTCCGATGGAACTGAACCTGCCGGCAATCAAAGGCATTGGCGGCGCGCCGCTGTACCTGATCGACCGTTTCGGTGAAGGCAGCTCGATCTACGACATCGACTTCGTGTTCATCGAAGGTGTTGATCGCAACCCGGTTGGCGCTGGCCTGAAGATCATCGACCACCTGACCCACAACGTTTATCGCGGTCGCATGGCCTATTGGGCGAACTTCTACGAGAAGCTGTTCAACTTCCGTGAAATCCGTTACTTCGACATCAAAGGCGAGTACACCGGCCTGACCTCGAAGGCCATGACCGCACCGGATGGCATGATCCGCATTCCGCTCAACGAAGAGTCGTCCAAGGGCGCCGGGCAGATCGAAGAGTTCCTGATGCAGTTCAACGGTGAGGGTATCCAGCACGTCGCGTTCCTCACCGACGACCTGATCAAGACCTGGGATCAACTGAAGAAAATCGGCATGCGCTTCATGACCGCGCCGCCGGATACCTACTACGAAATGCTCGAAGGTCGCCTGCCGAATCACGGCGAGCCGGTCGATCAGCTGCAATCGCGCGGCATCCTGCTCGATGGCGCATCGGAGCAGGGCGACAAGCGTCTGCTGCTGCAGATTTTCTCGGAGACCCTGATGGGGCCGGTGTTCTTCGAATTCATCCAGCGCAAGGGCGACGATGGCTTCGGCGAGGGCAACTTCAAGGCCCTGTTCGAATCGATCGAGCGTGACCAGGTGCGTCGTGGTGTGTTGACCACCGAGTAATCTGAAATGAAAAAATCCCGGCCTGCAGAAATGCAGGGCCGGGATTTTTTTGCTTCATACAAAACCTGAGGGAGCGAGCCTGCTCGCGAATGCGGACTTTCATTCAACAGTCATGTTGACTGGTCTGACGACTTCGCGAGCAGGCTCGCTCCCACATTTGTCTTGTGTTGCATTCAAGAGCGGCGTTGGCGCGTCAAGTGTTTGAAGCCCTCGAACACCAGCACCACAACCGCCAGCCAGATCGGGATGTAAGTCAGCCACTCGCCTGACTTGATGCTCTCTCCCAGCAACAATGCCACCGCGAGCAACAGCACCGGTTCGACATAACTCAACAACCCAAACAGACTGAACGGCAGCAAGCGGCTGGCGATGATATACACCACCAGCGCGGACGCACTGATCAGGCCGAGCAGTGGAATCAGCCACATCAGTCCCGGATATTGATCGAACACGGCCAGACCCTGTTCGCCGCCCTGCACAAACCAGTAGGCGACCGGCAGCATCAGGGTCATGTCGACCCACAGGCCACCGAGGTTGTCGGTTTGCAGGTATTTGCGTAGCACGAAATACAGCGGATAACCGACCACGACCACCAGCGTCGCCCAGGAAAATCCGCCAACCTGATACAGCTCGTTCAACACGCCAAGACTGGCGAAAAATACCGCGATTTTCTGCAGGTAAGAAAGGCTCTCGCCATAGGCAATCCGCCCGGTCAGCACCATCGCCAGTGGCAACAGGAAATAGCCCAGTGATACATCCAGGCTGTAATCATTGAGCGGTGCCCACATGAACAGCCACAGCTGAACCCCGAGCAGGGCGGAAGAAACCAGCAGCCCGGCGATCAGCTTCGGCCTGGCGGCCATCAATCGGAACAGCTCCAGCACCCGCCGCCATTCCCCGGAAACAAGCATGAACACCGTCATGCACGGCACGGTCAGAAGCATGCGCCAGCCGAAGATTTCCACGCCGCTCAGAGGGGTCAGCAGCGACGTGTAGTAATACATGACGGCAAACAGCACGGAGGCTGAAACCGATAGAGCGATACCTTTAGACAAACTGTCCTCGCGACGTGATGGTTGAACGGGGCGCGCAGGATACGTGGTTTTTGTGCTGAATATTGAGCGGATGCTCATTATTTCCCACATCCAGGAGCCACAAATCCTGTGGAAGCGAGCCTGCTCGCGAAGAGGCCGGCAGATTCAGCATAGATGTTGCGTCGGCTGGCGCTATGCATGATTGCATCGCTTAAACGCAAAAGATCGCAGCCTTCGGCAGCTCCTACAGGGAACGCATTCCAGAGTAGGAGCTGCCGAAGGCTGCGATCTTTTGATCTGCGCGTCTGATTAGGCCCGCAACGTCCGAGTCATCCGCAACGCCAGCAGACTCCCGCCGACGATCACCGCCGCCAGCACGTACAACGCTGCATCCGTCGAACCCGTGCTGTCCTTGACCCAACCCACCAGGTACGGGCTGAGGAACCCGGCCATCTGCCCCATCGAGTTGATCAGCGCCAGCCCACCAGCCGCTGCGCCCGCGCTCAGCATGGCGGTCGGCACCGGCCAGAACATCGGCAGGCCGGTCAGTGCGCCCATGGTCGCGATGGTCAGGCCGAGAATCGCAATCGCCGGATTGGCCGCGAAATTCACTGCGATCACCAGCCCGACAGCGCCCATCAGCATCGGCACCACCAAGTGCCAGCGGCGCTCCTTGCGCAAGTCCGCCGAACGCCCGACGACCAGCATGAACACCGCTGCGAGCAGATACGGAATCGCACTCAGCCAGCCGATCACCAGGTTATCGCTGAAGCCGAGGTTCTTGATGATCGACGGCAGCCAGAAGTTGATCGCATACACGCCGCTCTGGATGCAGAAATAGATCAGGCCGAAGGCCCAGATCGCTGGGTTCTTGAACACCGCAAGCAGCGAGTCGGTGGCGGTTTTCGGTTTGTTGGCGAGGTCTTCGGCGTGGTCGGCTTCGAGCACGGAACGTTCATGGGCGGTCAGCCATTTGGCATTGGCGAAGCTGTCGCTCAACAGGAAATACGCCAGCGCACCGAGGATCACCGTCGGAATGCCTTGCAGGAGGAACATCCACTGCCAGCCGGCCAGGCCACCCTGGCCGGCGGCGAAGTGGTTGAGAATCCAGCCGGAAAACGGGCTGCCGAGCAAACCGGAGACCGGGATTGCCGACATGAACAACGCCATGATCCGGCCACGGCGGAAGGTCGGGAACCACTGCGAGAGATACAGCACGACGCCCGGGAAGAAACCGGCTTCAGCGGCACCGGTGAAAAAGCGCAGGGTGTAGAACTCGGTCGGGGTGGTGACGAACAACAGGCAGGTCGACAGCGTGCCCCAGGTGATCATCATCAAGGCAATCCAGCGCCGAGGACCGAAGCGGGTCAGTGCCAGGTTGCTCGGCACGCCGCACAGCACATAACCGATGAAGAAGATGCCGGCGCCGAGGCCGTACACCGTTTCGCTGAATTTCAGTGCGTCGAGCATCTGCAGTTTGGCGAAGCCGACGTTGACCCGGTCGAGGTAGTTGAACAGATAGCAGATGAAAATGAAGGGAATCAAACGCAGGGTGATGCGTTTGTAGACGGCGTTTTTACCGTCGTCGATGGTCTGGGTAGCTGCGGCGCTCTGCGACATAGCGGCTCTCTCTTTATTATGATTTTTTGCGATGCAAAGGGTAACGTTGATCGCCCTGAGAGTCTCGGCCACCTTTGGCCGGATTGTCTTTGTGCCTGAGCACAGGGTTTGCCGCCAGACCCTGTGCGGCTGAACAACCGTTCGTGCCTGAACTGAAGGATTGCCGCCGCTATGTTCGAACTCGATCACGACCTTGCCCAGGACATCGTCGACCGGGCCATGGCCATTTTGCCGTACAACGTCAACGTCATGGACAGTCAGGGCCTGATCCTCGGCAGCGGCGAACCGGAGCGCATCAACACCCGTCATGAAGGCGCGCAACTGGTGCTGGCCAACGGGCGTGTGGTGGAAATCGACGCGCAGACGGCGGTGCATCTCAAAGGTGTGCAACCGGGGATCAATCTGCCGCTGCTGCTCGATCAGCGCTTGATCGGCGTGCTCGGCATCACCGGCGAGCCGGAGCAATTGCGCACCTACGCCGAGCTGGTGCGCATGACCGCTGAAATGCTGGTCGGCCAGCGCAACCAGCAGGCCGAGCAACAATGGCGACGGCAGCGTTGCGATGATCTGCTGGCGTTGCTGCTGAGCGAAGCGGGGGATTCGCCGCGTCTGATCGATGAGGCGCAGCAGCTTGGGCTCAAGCCGCAATTGACCCGGGTGCCGTATCTGTTTGAACTGGGGCTCGAGCACGGCCCAGGGCAAACCGTCGAGGCACTGAGTGCGTGGCTGACCTCGCGTTATCCGGACAGTTGGTGCGTGAGTTCGGCGAAGTCTTCGTTGTTGTGGTGTCGCCCGGCGAGCCAGAACGTCGAGCATGATCGCCTGCTGGAAAAACTCGATGGCCTCGGCTGGAAGATTTTGCGCATCGCCGTCGGCGGGCAGGCGGATGGTCTGGCAGGGTTGCGTCGCTGTTACCGACGAGTCGGCGATTTGCTCGCTTATGGTCGTGACGTGCTGCCGAATTCGAGACTGCTGACGCTCAATCGTTATCGCTTGCCGGTCATGCTGTGGCGTCATCGCAACGATGATGCGCTGGACGAACTGCTCAAGCCGCTGCGCCAGGTCATCGCCAAGGACAGCAACGGCCAGTTGCTGGCGACCCTGCGCAGTTGGTGCGAGCACGACGGGCAGAGTCAGGCCTGCGCTGAGGCGTTGGGCATTCATCGCAATAGTCTGCGTTATCGCATGGAGCGGATTGCCGAGTTGAGCGGGGTTGATCCGTTGAAGCTGGACGGGATGCTGGCGTTGTATCTTGGGGTGCAGCTGCTGCCGCAGACTGATCCATTGCCATGAGTTGTCCTTGAGGCCGCCATCGCTGGCAAGCCAGCTCCCACAGGTCAGAAGGCGTTCATAACTTCCATAGCCACCGCAGAACCCTGTGGGAGCTGGCTTGCCAGCGATGAGGCCGGTACGACCAACACATATCTTTTGTGGAAATGAACAATAAACGTCGACGCCACTTGTGCACCCGACTGGCGTCAACGCTCACGACCGCTGGCAGCATGAACGCCACTGCAACCGGAGAATTCCCATGAAAATCGTCATCGCCCCCGACTCGTTCAAGGACAGCCTGAGTGCCCAAGGCGTTGCCGAAGCCATTGCCCTCGGACTGGCCCAGGTCTGGCCGCAGGCGACGCTGATCAAATGCCCGATGGCCGATGGCGGCGAAGGTACGGTCGAGTCGATTCTCGCAGCCTGCGAAGGTGAGTTACGCCGCACCCGCGTGCGCGGTCCACTGGGCGCGCCGGTCGAAGCCGCATGGGGCTGGCTGCCGCACAACCACACCGCGATCATCGAAATGGCCGAGGCCAGCGGTCTGCAACTGGTCCCGCCGGGACAGCGCGATGCCTGCATCAGCAGCACCTTTGGCACAGGTGAATTGATTCGTGCAGCGCTGGATGCCGGCGCGCAACGGGTGATTCTGGCGATTGGCGGCAGCGCGACCAATGACGCCGGCGCCGGGGCGATGCAGGCGCTGGGGGTGAAGTTGCTGGATGCGCAGAATCAGTCGCTGGTGCCCGGCGGCCTGGCCTTGGCGCAACTGGCGCGATTGGACCTGAGTGGGCTTGATCGACGTCTGGCCGATGTGCGTTTCGACATCGCCGCTGATGTCAACAATCCGCTCTGCGGCCCCCACGGCGCCTCGGCCATTTTCGGCCCGCAGAAGGGCGCATCGCCTGCGCAGGTTGAGCAGCTCGATCAGGCGCTGGGGCACTTCGCCGAGCTTTGCGCGCAAGCATTGGGCAGGGACGTGCGCGATGAACCGGGCAGCGGCGCGGCGGGTGGTCTGGGGTTTGCCGCCAAGGCTTTTCTCGGTGCGCAGTTTCAGGCGGGCGTCGAGGTGGTAGCGGAACTGGTCGGGCTCGCTGACGCGGTCAAGGGTGCGGATCTGGTGATTACCGGAGAAGGCCGCTTCGATGCGCAAACCCTTCGCGGCAAAACGCCGTTCGGTGTTGCGCGAGTTGCCAAACGACACGCTGTGCCGGTGATCGTGATTGCCGGGACCTTGGGCGAGGGCTATCAGGAGCTCTATCAACACGGCATCGACGCCGCTTTCGCCGTGACCAGCGGACCGATGACGCTCGAACAAGCCTGCGCCGAAGCTCCGCGCCTGCTGCGTGAACGCGCCACCGATATTGCTCGGGTCTGGCAACTCGCCGCCCAACGCTGATCGGCTTGCCTATGTAGGAGCTGTCGAGTGCAACGAGGCTGCGATCTTTTGACTTTTAAAAGCAGGATCAAAAGATCGCAGCCTCGTTGCACTCGACAGCTCCTACCAAGGGCAGCGGAGCAGTTTTTGATTGTTGCCACGTCCTGAAAAATATTTACCGCAGACCCGAAACCTTCCTTAAGCCTGGCCGATACAACGGTCAGGCGCACACAAAACCACAATTCAGTGCCGCCGGACTGTCGCCCGCTATGGGCCAGTGCTCACGGCATGGACGCTCGTAGTTTCTTTCTTTCGAGAGTCCGACCATGTCCCTGCGTAACCTGAATATCGCGCCACGTGCTTTCCTCGGTTTTGCCTTTATCGCCTTGTTGGTGATTGTCCTCGGCGTGTTCGCGGTCAGCCGCATGACGGTCATTCGTCAGGCGTCGGTCGACATGGACACCAACCAATTGCCAAGCGTGACCCACCTCAGCGTGGTCACGGAAAACGTCCTGCGCATGCGCATTCTCTCGTTCCGTGTGCTGGTCAATCGCGAACCGGCCAGCCTGCAAGAGGCAGAAACCCGCATCGCGGTGCTGGTCGACAAGGTGCGCAAAGCTCAGGCCAGCTACGCTGCGTTGCCGGCAGGTCCTGAAGAGCACGCAGTTTTCCAGACGTTTTCGACCACCCTCGATAACTACCTGCAAGCCCAGAACCGGATGCTTGAGCTGTCGCGCCAAGGCGATCTGGAAGCGATGCGCGCGTTGATCAACACGCGCATCAAGGAAGGCACCGATCAGATGGGCGAGCAGCTAAACAAGCTGATCGGCATGAATACCGCCGGGGCCAGAGCGGCGGCCATTAAGGCCGGTGAAAACTATGACAGCGCCATCACCGGGATCATTATCGTCGCCGTGATTGCGGCGCTGGCCACCGTGTTGCTCGCCTGGTTGCTGACCCGCAGCATCGTCACGCCGCTCAACCGCGCCGTGCTCGCTGCGCAAACCATTGCTGGCGGTGACCTCAGCAAAGCCATCGAAGTCGACGGCAAGGATGAACCGGCGCGCCTGCTCGAAGCCCTGGCGGCGATGCAGTCCAACCTGCGCAAGACCATCGAGCAGATCGCCGGTTCCGCGACGCAACTGGGCGCCGCTGCCGAAGAACTCAGCGCCGTCACTGAAGAAGCGTCGCGCGGGCTGCAGCAGCAGAACAATGAAATCGAACAGGCCGCCACGGCCGTCAACGAGATGACCGCTGCGGTGGAAGAGGTGGCGCGCAACGCCGTGTCGACTTCCGAAGCGTCAAACCAGTCGACCCACGCCGCCCGCGAAGGTCGTGATCAGGTGGTGAAAACCGTCGACGCGATCCAGACCATGACCCACGACGTGCAGAACACTGCGCAGATGATCGAAGGCCTCGCCGCGCAAGGGCGCGACATCGGCAAAGTGCTGGACGTGATTCGCGCCATCGCCGAGCAGACCAACTTGCTGGCGCTCAACGCTGCGATTGAAGCCGCGCGTGCCGGCGAGGCTGGCCGTGGCTTTGCCGTGGTGGCTGACGAAGTGCGCGCCTTGGCCCATCGCACCGCGCAGTCGACCCAGGAAATCGAGAAAATGGTTGCCGGCATCCAGAACGGCACCGGTGAAGCGGTCTCCTCGATGCAGCAAAGCAACCAGCGTACCCAGTCCACTCTGGAAATGGCCCGCGCGGCTGGCGTGGCACTGGAGCAGATCACGCAATCGATTCACCAGATCAACGAACGCAACCTGGTCATCGCCAGCGCGTCGGAAGAGCAGGCGCAAGTCTCCCGTGAGGTCGATCGCAACCTGGTCAACATCCGCGACCTCGCCACGCAATCGGCCGCCGGCGCCAATCAGACCAGTGCCGCGACCCACGAACTGTCGCGACTGGCAGTGGATTTGAACGCCATGGTGGCGCGTTTCGTGATTTGAGATACGGTGAAGGCTGGAAACCGCGCTAACAGGAGACGTACATGCGCTATTCAGCCTTGACCCAACGAATCGCCGGGGAGGGTGCCGCTGCCTGGCAGATTCACGACCGAGCGCTGGAACTGCGCGCCGAGGGCGTTGATGTTTTGTTGTTGAGCGTCGGCGATCCGGATTTCGATACGCCGTTGCCGATCGTCCATGGCGCGATCGATAGCCTGTTGGCCGGCGATACCCATTACGCCGACGTGCGTGGTCGATTCGAGCTGCGCAGGCTGATTGCCGAGCGTCATCGCCAGCGCAGTGGTCAACGGGTTGATCCTGATCAGGTGATTGTCCTGCCCGGCGCACAATGCGCGGTGTACTCGGTGGCGCAGTGCCTGCTCGATCCGGGCGATGAAGTGATCGTCGCCGAGCCGATGTACGTCACTTACGAAGGTGTGTTTGGCGCCTGCGGTGCCAAGGTGATTGCGGTGCCGGTGCGCCCGGAGAACGGTTTCCGTGTCGACCCGGCCGATGTTGCCGAGCGCATTACCCCGCGAACGCGCGCCATGCTGCTCAACAGTCCGAACAATCCCAGCGGCGCGAGTTTGCCCTTGCTGATCTGGCAGGAGCTGGCAGCGCTGTGCATTCGTCATGATCTGTGGTTGATCAGCGATGAGGTGTACAGCGAGCTGTTATATGAAGGCGAGCACATCAGCCCGGCGAGCCTGCCGGGCATGGCCGAGCGCACCGCGACGATCAACAGTCTGTCGAAATCCCATGCGATGACCGGTTGGCGTATCGGCTGGATGATCGGCCCGAATGCCTTGGCCGAGCATCTGGTGAATCTGTCGCTGAGCATGCTCTTCGGTCTGCCGGATTTTGTACAGAAGGCCGCGCAAGTAGCGCTGCAAAGTGATCTGCCGGAAGTCTCTCAGATGCGCGAGGAATACCGCTTGCGGCGCGATCTGGTGTGCGAGCGTTTGCACGGTTGCCCTGGGTTGCAGCCGATTCGCCCGGATGGCGGCATGTTCGTGATGGTCGATGTGCGCCAGACTGGCCTCGGCGCCCAGGCATTTGCCGAGCGCTTGCTGGAAGGTTACGGGGTATCAGTGTTGGCCGGTGAAGCGTTCGGGCCGAGCGCGGCGGGGCATATTCGCATCGGGCTGGTGGTGGATCGGGTCAAACTGGCGGATGCCTGCGCGCGGATTGCGTTGTGTGCGGTGCAGCTGTTGCAGGCGCGCAGTGCCTGAGGGTCTTGCATTGCCTGAACCGGCGCCTTGCTGATCGTTCCCACGCTCCGCGTGGGAATGCCTCTAGGGACGCTCCGCGTTCCAACTTTCGGAAGGGACGCGGAGCGTCCCGGGCTGCATTCCCACGCTGAGCGTGGGAACGATCAGCATCAAGGATTCACCAGATTCGCCGGCCGCTGTCCATTCAACGCCGCCAACAGATTCTCCACCGCACAGCGCGCCATTGCTTCCCGGGTTTCATGGGTCGCCGAGCCCATGTGCGGCGTCGCCACCACGTTGCTCAACTGCAACAACGGCGAGTCATGATTCAACGGCTCGCGCTCGAACACATCCAGTCCCGCCGCGCGAATGCGCTGGTTGCGCAACGCCTCGATCATCGCCGCCTCATCGACCACCTTGCCCCGCGAGATATTGATGAAGATGCTCTCCGGCCGCATCAACGCAAATTGCTCGGCGCCGATCAAACGTTCGGTCTGCGCCGTCAGAGGCAAAGTCAGGCAAATGAAATCGGCCTGCTGGAGCAACTCTTCCAGGCTGCGATACTGTGCGTCGAAACGCTCCTCGACCGCCGGTTTGCGCGACTGGCTGTGATAGATCACCGGCATGCCGAAACCGAAATGCCCGCGCTGGGCCAGGGCCTCGCCGATGCGGCCCATGCCGATGATGCCCAGCGTTTTGCCATGCACATCGGTGCCGAAATGCGCCGGGCCGATGTTGCGGCTCCACTGCCCGCCACGGACCATGTTCGCCAGTTCAACCACACGCCGCGCGGCAGCGAGGATCAGGGCGAAACCGGTGTCGGCGGTGGTTTCGGTGAGCACGTCGGGGGTGTTGGTCAGCAGAATCTTGCGCCGATTCAGATACTCGATGTCGTAGTTGTCGACACCCACCGAGACGCTGGCAATCGCCTCCAGCTGCGGCGCCAGATCCAGCAACGCCGCATCCAGTTTCAGGCTGGCGCCGAGCAAGCCGTGGGCGCGGGGCAGGGCATCGCGCATCTGCATGAGGCCGTCGGCGTCGAGGCTTTCGATCAGCGTTACGTCAAATTGCTCTTGCAGGCGCGCCATCAGCGCGGGCGAAAGTTTCTTGTACAGCACGACCTGTTTTTTCATGGCAAAAGTCCTTTCAGGAATGCGCCGGCACACGCGGCGTGGCGACGGCTTTGGCGACGACGCGATCACTGGCGCCGGGCTTGAGGAAAATCGTCAGTACCACCGACAGCAACAGCGCGCCGCTCATCAGCAGATAGGAAGCGCCGGGCGAACCGGTCGAGCTGTTCAGATAACCGACCAGATATGAGCCGCCAAAAGAACCGAGCGCGCCCATGCTGTTGATCAGCGCCATGGCGCCGCCAGCGACGTTCGCCGGCAGGATCTCCGGGACGATGGCGAAGAACGGCCCGTATGGCGCGTACATGCAGGCGCCGGCAATGACCAGCAGCGTGTACGACCACCAGAAGTGTTCGGCGCCCAAGGCATAAGAGCCGTAGAACGCGATGGAGGCGATCAGCAGCGGCGGCCAGACGAAGCGTTTGCGCTTCTGCAATTTGTCCGAACCCCACGACACCGCGAGCATGCCGATCACCGCCGCCAGATACGGCAGCGCCGACAGCCAGCCAGCCTCGATCATGTCCATCTGCGCGCCGGCCTTGAGGATCGATGGCAGCCACAAAACGAAACCGTAGACGCCGATGCTCCAGCAGAAAAACTGCAGCGCCAGGATGATCACCTTCGGCGAACGGAACGCCTCGGCGTAGTTCTTCACCGCCTTGATCCCGACCTGCTCAGCAGCGAGGGCGCTTTCCAGATCGTGCTTTTCCTGCTCATTGAGCCACTTGGCCTGGGCCGGGCGGTCGTCGGCCAGACGCCACCAGATAAACGCCCACAGCACCGCCGGCAGACCTTCAATGATGAACATCCAGCGCCAGCTGAAATGCTGCACCAGATAGCCCGACACCACCGACATCCACAGCATCGTCACCGGGTTACCGAGGATCAGAAAGGTGTTGGCCCGCGAACGTTCGGCACGGGTGAACCAATGGCACAGATACACCAGCATCGCCGGCATCACCGCCGCTTCGACCACGCCGAGCATGAAGCGAATGACGATCAGCCAATAGGCGTTGGACACCACGCCGGTCAACGTGGCCAGACCACCCCAGAGGATCAGGCTGACGAAAATCAGCTTCTTGACGCTGTGCTTTTGCGCGTAGATCGCGCCGGGAACCTGGAAGAAAAAGTAACCGAGAAAGAACAGCGCACCAAGCAGCGAGGACAGACCCGGTGTAATCATCAGGTCTTCGGCCATGCCCGACGCGGCGGCAAAACCGTAGTTGGCGCGATCAAGATAGGCCAGGCTGTATGTGATGAACACAATCGGCATGATGTACCACCAGCGGCGGGTGGCGAGGGTAGCGGTTTTCATCGGTGTGACTCCTGAGCTTGTTGTTTTTGTCGCAGCAGGTTCATTGATTTGCGGTAATCAGGCGGGCCTCTTCGCGAGCAGGCTCGCTCCTACATGTGAAATGCGTTCCCCTGTGGGAGCGAGCCTGCTCGCGAATTCAGCGGTCAACTCCAAGCGAGAAGGCAACCCCTCCATATCCCCGCGACTCTGCACCGCGCGACTGCCAATCCAGTTCGCCCGCTGCACGGCCTCGGCAAAACTCTGGTGCTCGAGCAGGGCGCTGATCATGCCGACCGCAAAGCCATCTCCGGCACCCACGGTATCGACCACGTTGCTCACCGGCACGCCGGCAACGAAACCCTGATCCAGCTGCGTGCGGTAATAAGCACCCGCAGGCCCGAGCTTGATCGCCACGGCCTCGGCGCCCTGATCCAGATAGAACGCAGCAATGTCGGCCGGGTCGTCGAAACCGGTGAGCAAGCGACCTTCACTCAACCCCGGCAGGACCCAGTGGGCAAGGGCGGCGAGGCGGTTGATCTGGCGGATCATCTCGCCCTCGCTGGCCCACAGGCTCGGGCGCAGATTCGGGTCGAATGACACGCTGCGCCCGGCGTTGCGCATCCGGGTCATCAGCTCGAAGGACATTTCCCGGCTGGTACCTGACAGCGCCGGCGGAATACCGGTGGCGTGCAAGTGACGGGCGCTCAGCAGGTTGTCGCTGATGGAGTGCGGCGACAAATGACTGGCCGCCGAACCGCGCCGGAAATATTCGACCTGCGGGTCGCTGCCATCGTCGTTGCGCGATTTGAACTGGAAACCCGTTGGCTGGTTTTTATCGACTTCGACGTGGCTGCAATCCAGACCTTCCTTGATCAGCGTCTCGACCACAAAGCGTCCGAGCGAATCGTTACCGACCCGGCTCAGCCACACGACGTTGAAACCCAGGCGCGACAAGCCGATCGCGACGTTGCTGTCGGCCCCGGCAATCCGTTTGTGAAACTGCTCGACCTTGGCCAGATCGCCGGTCTGCTCGGCGACGAGCATTGCCATGGTTTCACCGAAAGAAAGAATATCGATCTCAGACATGAGCTGGCTCCAGGCGCGATTGACCGAGGCGGGCGAGGGCGGCGACGTGTTCGCGGGTCAGTTGCACCAGATCATCGCCTTGCAGCGGGTACTCGGCGGCGCGCATAACGCCTTGGTCCATGTGTCGCAGCAGTTGTTCCCACAGATGCAGGTCGCTGATGGCGGGTGGTACGGCAACCAGTTTGCCGTCGGCGCGGCGCGCAACGGCTTTGCAATGCACATAACCGACGTGACGGCCGAGCGCGCGTGCGGCGCTGGCGGCGGACTGGTCCTGCCAGTGCCAGTTGCCAATGTCGAAGGTCATCTTGATCGGCAGGTTGTGTTGCTCGACGGCGGTAAAGAAACGCTGGAACGGTTCGATACGTCCGCCGTGCAAGGTCTGGTCGTTCTCCACCAGCAGTTGCACCGGGCTTTGCTTGAGTCGCTCGGCCAGTGCCTGCAAGTCAGAGTTGTCGGTGAAATAACCGAGGGACACTTTCAGCCATTTCGAGCCAAATGCCTGGGCCTGCTGCAGCGCGGTAATCAGTTCGGGATTTGGCTGCGCTTGCCCTGCGAGCCAGAGTTCGGTGGGTGAGGAGTAAATGCTTTGCAGGCCCTGCGCCTGGGTAGCCTGAGCCAGTTGCGCCGGGTCTTCACGGGTCAGCAGCTCTTCACGCCACTCGATGCGATTCGCCCCGGCTGCCGCGAGGATGTCGATAAAACAATCCTGCCCACGCTGGCGCACGAGCTCGGCACCGTAGCTGGACAGACTGATGGAAACGGCGGGTTTATTCATTGTTATTGACCTCTGAAACCGGTTTCATTTTTGTTCAAAAAAAATCAGGTGATTCTGTAGTGTTTTTGCAGGCCCTTTGGCGAGCAGGCTCGCCCGCACATTTGCAACACGGTCACCTGTGGGAGCGAGCCCGCTCGCGAAAGCGCCAGATCAGACGCCGCCAATCCCTCGGGTCGAACCCCGCTCAATCAGCACCGGCGCAAAATCCACAATTCGCGCCACCTCATCATCCCCGCGCAAGCGCTTGAGCAGACACTCAAACGCCCGCGCGCCTATCTCTTGCGTCGGCTGTGCCAGCGCGGTAATCCCGCTGCCCACCAGCGGATACCAATCCAGATCATCCAGAGCAATCAGCCCGACATCCTCGAACAAGCGCACACCGAGTGCGCGCAACGCGTGAGTCGCCGCCAGCGCCGCCACGCCATTGGCGCAAAACAGTGCTTTCGGACCGTCAACGTGGGTGTTTAAAAAAGTTTGAAGTTGCGCCTTCAGATCATCGCCGGTTTCCAGCACCGCCCCGGTCAGGGCCGAGCGTTGGGCAATCTGCGCTTGAAAACTGCTGACCCGTTCGATCCGCGAACTGGTGCCATCAAACGGTTCGGTTACCAGCAATAAATCCCGATATCCGCGCTGCTCAAGGTGCGCGAGCGCCATCTCTACTGCTTGCGAGTTGTTCAACCCGACCATGTCGCTGTCGAGCCCGTCGACCTTGCGATCCACCAACACCATAGGCATCTCGCGGCGCAGCTCGTGCAATTCGTCACGGTGATGGCCCAGCGTGTTCACGATCAGCCCTTCGATGTTGTACGAGCGCAACAGCGCCAGATGCTGGCGTTCCTGCTCGTCATCGCGGTCGGTGTTGCACACCACCAGGCTGTAGCCGTGTGCACGGCAGGCAGTTTCCACCCCGTGCATCACGGCAATCGAATAGGGGTTACGGATATCGGCGACGAGCATGCCGATCAGCCGAGTGCGTCCGCGTTTCAGGCCGCGGGCCATTTGGTTGGGGCGGTAACCGAGTTCATCAATCGCCTGCTCGATGCGCCGGGCAATGGCATCGGAGAGCAGCGCGCGGTCGTCGCCAATGAAGCGCGAGACGCTGGCCTTGGATACACCAGCGCGTTCGGCAACATCAAGCATGGTCACGCGGCTGCGCTGGGCGGCGGAGAAGTCGTTCAATGGGTCAGACCTTATTTTTGAAATGTAGCGTTTTAACGGCATGGATACCGCTGAAACCGGTTTCAGAAGACACTATCTGACCTTGAGCCGTCAACCTTCAAATGCAGCGGAAGCAGTCACGGCAAAATGGATTTCCGACAAACGGTTGCTTTACCTGTCAGATCTGACAGTAGGCATCTTTCCAATACCAGCGCTTAATTTCTTTCAGGCCTAGATGACCAGCCAGTGAGAAATTCCATGCCGATCGAAACGCCGATTACCTCCAGCGATCCATTGAATCCCGGCGTGCTTCTGAGCCTGCCACGAGTGGAAGGCGTCGATCCGCTTGACCCGGCCGGAACATTGCCGCCGGACGCAAAACAGGTGGGCATCGTTTGTATTATTGACCGCTGGCCGAACTTTCCTGTTTCAGGCGTGAATAAAGATCGTGTTGAAATTTTCATTGTTGGTAACCCTGATTTCGTCGCCTTTGGCGAGTATGGGGCCGCGGACGATGCGCCGGAGTTTCGTATTCCAGTAGCTCCCGAGAAACTTCCGGATGTGGCTACGTTTGAGCTTTTCTACACAGTACGTTCGATCAACCCTACTACGTCACCTTCACGACGCCTGACTTTTGCGATAGTTAAGCCGCCGCAACTTTTGAAGGAGGTTACTTTTCCCGATGCGGATGCTTGGGGATATATCGGATGTTACAAGAACCATCCCGGCGATCCGGAAGCCTTGTTTATCTGGGAAGGGGTACGTATCGAAATTCCTTTCGATGACTTGTTTCAGCTTGCGGATGTCCTCAGCCTGGATTGGCAGGCATGGGATTCTTTAAACGGGTCGGGAAACCCTTTGACACAGGTGTTTAACTTTACTGAGGTTGTGACAGATGTTGTGACCAAGGAGCCAGTGAAGATTGTAATCAAGCCCTTTGCTTCACATATAGAACCCATGGAGGAAAACGATTCGGCCTTAGTTAATTACCAACTATTGCGCGACGGTGTACCTATCTTTCGCTCGTTTACCGGGCTGGTGAAGGTAGACAGGAAAATTCCGGGAGAAAGCAAGTATTGCTCGGATGCAAGTTGGATGAAGTGATCAGGCCGCAACAGTAGCAGCGATATTACGACTGCAGTTGGCGACATTCGCCATTGTCGAAGATGCATGGATCAAAAAACATTTTCTACGCAATGGAGAAGGCACATGACAAGTATTCAAACTGCGGAGTCAGGCACACCCTTGGGCGTTCTGGTCGCACCTACCCCCGAATTGCCAGACGGGCGCGGCACGAACAAGGACATCATTCCGATAGCTGCGATACCTGTGGGCGCCGCGCTGACACTTATGGTCAAGACCAATGTGTGGTCGAATCCTAACAGCAGAGATCAGATCGCCCTTGACGTTACGCGAACCCAGCCTCCTGCCAATCCGCTGCCGACAGACTTCACGCGGTTAAACAGGGTAAACCTCGGCGACGTGGCCAGCCGTCCTGTAGATTTTCCGATCACAGTGCCTACCGAATTTCTGGGTGAGGATGCAACCCCGGTGGGGCCGACGCCGATCTGGGTGCGTAGCGTGCTGTATGAGCGGGGGCTCAACCCGCTGACCGGTCCTGTGATGAAGTTTTTTATCGACCGTACTGGTGCCTGGCAAGCGAAACCTGCACAAACAGGTACAAATCCAGGACAGGTTCCAGGCGCCAGAACAATTCCGCCAGCCACGTTTCCAAATGCCCCCGGGGATCTGGATGACACATGGGCGGGTCAGCCAGGTAACGAAGGGGGATTGCAGGTACAAATTGATACAGGCTACGCCAACGTTCAGCCGGATGACACGTTGACCCTGTACGTGGCAGGTACACGTACCAACCCTCCGCAGGTGCCCCCTTTTTTCAACGGACCGATGCCCACCGATGGCAAGCTGTCCATCCCGACCGCAGAGCTACGCAAGGTAACGAGCGGCCGGGCCTTCATCTGGTTCATCATTACTGACGCTGCTGGCAACCAGAGCGCATGGGGCGTGTATTTCAAAAACGTGCGTTTTCTGCCACTGCCCAAACTGGGCGTCATTACCGTCCCGGCAAACGAAGATGGTCTGATCGATTTAAAAGATGCGCGTGCAGGTGTGAAGGTAAAAGTCAGCCGGTTGGTAGATACAATCGGCACCGACGTAGTGAGCCTGACATACGGCGCTCAACCAGCCCAGGATCTGCCATTCAACGCACTCACGGAGCTGGAGTTCACCATTCCTTGGTCGAGTCTGAGCAAACAATACTTTGATAACCAGACGGGTACGAATTTCGAATTGGACGTGGTCGTCAAAGCTGACTTGATGCGTGGCGGCTTATCCATCGACGATGGAACAACAACTGTAAAAACAGATTTCTCGACGCATCCGCCTTATACCGTCGACCCGACGACCCCGCCCCCTGAGGTTAATCCCGAATTCCGGAAACTGATCGTCCGCGGACAGCCACCTGTCACGGATAACTTACTGGGCCCTCAGGATGTCGATCAGACAGCCAAGGCTCACATCGATGTCTCGCCTGTCACCGCCGGGACGTCGTTTCCCGATCCCGAACCGGGCGATCTGGTTACCCTGAAGTATCTTGGGGATCAAGGCGAAATTATCGTTAATTCCATTCAAATGACTCAGTCGAATATCAATAATGTCGTTCAGATAGATTTGCCATATACCGTTGTCGGTCCGGGTGGTATCGGGCTTAAAGAGGCTTGGTGGACATATGAAAACCCTGCTCGGAATAATACTCAGGATTCAGCAAAAGAGACGGTTACTGTCAATACTGTAGTCATCGTTCTCGATAAGCCGGAATTCCAACGCCCACCTACAGATGGCACCGAAGACCCATACATTATTTGCGAGAGCTTGACGGGGGATGATCACGTTGCGACGTTCAAGATCAAACCTAATGATCATTTCACCGATGGGATGAATATCACATTCAATTGGCAAGGCTGGCATGACGATAAATACACCATAGACGCACCGCCGGATACGGTTTTTTCCGATACTCGTGCGATCACTTCGCTCGAGTTAACGGAGGGGATGCTTTGGGAAGTGCCATACGCACCTTTTATTCGTAATCTTCCTCGTCCACCTGCTACCACGCCTGATCCGACCGACTTTTACGCAGGTTATGTAAAAATCTGGTATTCGACGCCAATTGTAACCACGTCAGAAGTTCAGGAAATGATTGTCTACCTGCTCAATGCTGACTTCTTGTACTGCGAATCGGAACCGGGCTGGGATCCTGCGCCTGCTCCATAAACGGCATTCGCGATCATTGCATTGCCGGAGAGCCAACCTCTTCAGGCAATGCAATTTAATTGGGGAAGCAAGAAATATCTCGAAATGTCGCGAGTGGGCGATTAAGCCCACCTACTAAGAGGATTAGTCCTACAGAGAAAGTCCAGACTAGCAGGTATTCTCCGGCGTCGCCTACAAAGGTCGTCTGATGGAATATGTACGCCTGAACCGTCCTTCTTCCGTCCCGATAAACCTCAACGAGAAGTGTATATGACGTTTGAAAATAGCTTGGGACCGACAGTTTTGAAACTCACTGGCACGCTCTCTTGTGCAGCATTACTGATCGCAATATCCGAGACGGCCTTTTCCCGAAATCTCAATCCTGGTGAAGTCGAAACCGTATCCGGCGGTGCTACGCCAGAAGCCTGGTTCATCCCTGTCACCGCCACGCTCAACGTCAATGGCGGTGATACGCTGAACATCGTTGTCGGCGGTGGGACGTTAAACGCGATTTCCGCCAGCACTTCACAGATTGAAGCCTCAGCAGACGCCCGAGTGTCTCTGGACGCGGCAACGGTGACGGCTAGCAATTTCGACACTGCGCTGAGCTTGACCGACAGCTCGGCAGTGGTATCCGGCAGTACGCTGTCCAGCGATGGCAGAGCAATGTCGCTTGCGCGCGACCTGAATATACCCGTTGGCTCAACAGCGACCGTCACTGGCAGTACGTTGACAGGCGGTTTTTCGGGTGCAGCGGTGACATCCCTCAGTACGTTGAATCTGGTGGACAGCCGGGTTGAAGGGACCGACGCAGACGGTGTTGGCCTCGAACTTTACGGCGGCAACGCCAACATCAGTGCAGCCAGCGAGGTCATCGGAGAACTGAATGGGATCATCTTTGGCAAGGATACCGTCCTGAACCCGAGCGATGTCACCGCACAGAGCGTGTTGAAGGTTGATGCGTCAACCGTGCAGGGTCGCACCGGCGCAGCGATCAAAGTCGATTTTGCGACGCCGGACGATCAACCGGTATTGATCGAAATAGCTAACCGTTCGAATCTGATCGGCGGCAACGGTAATATCCTGGAGGTCATCGATGGAGCAGCAGCGCGCTTTCAAATCGACGACAGCCAGTTGACCGGCAATGTAGCGGTTGCTGACGGCGGGACCGCCGCGGTTTTCTTGCAAAACAATGCCAGCCTTGACGGCGATTTGACCAACGTCGATTCTGTTTCGCTCGATACCCGAAGCATACTCACCGGTAACATTCAGGGCTCTGGGGCTGGGGTCGTGATGCTGGATAACGACTCGATCCTGCACGGTTCGGTTACTGGCGTCAGCGCTATATCCATCGGGCGTGGCGCTGAATGGAACCTGGTTGGCAGCAATTCGTTATCGAATCTCGAAATGCAGGGCGGGAATGTGAGATTCGGCACGCCCGCCGAGTTCGTCCGTCTGGATGTTGCCAACCTGTCAGGCAACGGCCGGTTTTTTTTGGATGCTGACGTGTCCACCGGTGAAACGGACTTTCTCAATGTCACGGAATCAGCCAGTGGCCGTCACGAGCTGGTAGTTGGTGCAAGCGCCAGCGAACCTGTCACCGGTGCACCGCTTCAAGTGGCTAACATCGCTGGCGGGGATGCTGAGTTCGATCTGAGAAACGGTCAGGTTGATCGTGGTGCTTTGGCGTACAAACTGGTGCGAGAGGGCGAAGGTATTTTCCTGCGGCCTGATGGGACAACGCCGAGCACAGGTTCACAAACAGCATTGGCTATTGCCGGTACCGCTCCTACGGTCATCTATTCGGAAATGACCACTCTCAATACTCGCCTCGGCGACCGTCGCATGGCCGGCACTCAGCCGCGATCGCGATCGATTGCGGCACTGGACTCAGATAATCAAAACGCGACCAGCGGCCTGTGGATACGCACTCATGCCAATCAGTACAACGTCAAGAATGCCTACGGTGATGGTTATAAACAAAATCAGACTGGCGTCTCATTGGGGGTGGACACGCCACTACCGATAGGTGATGGCCAATGGTTGATCGGGGTTTTTGGTGGCTACAGCACCACTCGCCTTAACCTGGCCCGCGGCAGCGCCGGCACGATCAACAGCACCTATGGCGGGATGTATCTGTCCTGGTATGACGAAACGACCGGGTATTACGTGGATACCGTTGGCAAAATCAACCGTTTCAGTAATGACGTCAAAGTCACCTTGAGCGATGACACTCGAACAAAGGGTGACTTCGATAATCTCGGCATCAGTGGAACCGTCGAAGTAGGTAAGCATATAGTCTTTAACCGAGGTTACTTCATCGAGCCCTCTGCTCAGGTTGGTGTTGCGACGGTAAAAGGCAAGGACTACAAGTTGGACAACGGACTGCAGGTAGACAGCAACGAGACCCGCTCATTGCTCGGCAAGGTAGGAATGACCGTTGGCCGCGAGGTGGTGCTGAACAATGGCGGAAAATTGCAACCCAGGCTGCACGCGGCGTTGAGTCATGAATTCGTCAACAATAATCGTGTCAGCGTGAATGACACTGGATTCAACAACGATTTGTCCAGCACCAGCCTCGAGCTTACCGGGGGCCTCAATTGGGTGCCGGCCAATAACAAATGGCAACTGTATGGCGAGATAGGGACCAGCAGGGGCAGCAAAGCTGACCAGGAGCTAGGAGGGAGTGTCGGGCTGAGCTTCAGTTTCTGATTGCATCAGCATTAAAAAAGGAAGCCTCGCAGCTTCCTTTTTGTCGTAGTCAGTAAGCGTTTTTTCTCTTGCTCAGGTCTGCGTTAGCGACAAACTCCCCAGTGATCGGAAACTCTTCGTTGCCGCTCTCTCCTCCATGGTCATATGTGCCGGACCAAGTGCCACTCAGGGTTTTTTTAATGTCGTCATATTTCAATGTCAGGCTCCCGCTCACAGAGACGTGCAGATCACCCGTCGCAGGATTGGAATAGTAGGTACTTCTGACATCATCGCTATCTTTGGAGAGGTCATAGGTCGACGATTGGGGTTTAAAAGGGAACACAAACTCAAGCGTACGCGTCACACCATCCTTAGTGTGTCCAGCTGTCAGGACGTAACGCAGGCCTTCCGGGTAGGGCTTCGGCCCGAAGGAAGGTACAGAGGTAGATCGAAACTCCATGAATTGAGGGATTTTGACAAACCTGTAGTTTGGGTTGGCATCGCCGTTGATAGTGGCTGACAAATAGGTCGGCGCTAAAACCGGAGAGATCGTCGTGTAGGCTCGGGCTGCATAGCTCATGAGTTTTATCTCCATACAATATGGTTGGGGACATCCAAAGACTGACCCGTCCTACTTCTGGATGTTGTATGGAAGCGTGAATACAGTACGCCTGTAAACTGTCAGTGTTGACAGTTTACAGGCGTACGTTTTTGTGAGCTTTGAACTGCCAGAACAAGCCGTGTTTTTCAGCCGAACAATCCTGCTGCAATGTTGATCGAGAACCCGAGGATCGCCGTATTGAACACAAAACCGATCAGCGACTGCGCGAGCACAATTTTTCGAATATCCCGCGTTGCAACACCCACATCCGAAGTCTGCACAGCCACGCCGATGGTGAACGAGAAGTACAGAAAATCCCAGTAATTGGGGGTGGTCAGTCCTTCAGCAAAACGCAGCGCCGGCTCTTTGCCGTCCCAGGTGTAAAACAATCTGGCGTAGTGCACACAGAAGATCACACCTATCAGCAGCCATGAGCCGGTCACTGTCAGCGCTGTGAACCCGTAGTGCATGAGTTTGCGTGAGGTTTCCAGGTCTTTGCTGCCGGCCAGTTCAAGGGTGATGGTGGCGAGACTGGCCAACGCGGCAATGCACACCACAAACAGCACCAGCCCGGCGTTCTCGTCTTCGACTTCGGCGATGCGTCGCACGTCCGGGGCCTTGGCGCGTATGGTCAGCCAGAACATCAGGATCAGGTATGTCCAGACACCGACGTTCCAGCCAATGAGAATTTTGCTGACGATGGAATCGGCCGGGACCAACAGGCCGGTGGCGAGGCCGAGCGAGGCGGCAGCGGAAAGGCGAGGGTGGGTGCGGGCGAGGAAGCGCATGAAAGCTCGGTAGGCGAGGGAGGTTTCACCACCTTAGCCCAGCGTTGACAGATGTGGCCACTGCGCATGATGTTGGCCAATCCTTGTGGGAGCGAGCCTGCTCGCGAAGACGTCAGCAGATTCAACATTAATGTTGGCAGACCGGACGCATTCGCGAGCAGGCTCGCTCCCACAGTTTGATCAGCGTTGTTTGGTGAATCGTTGTACGAGCTTCATGACCACGACGAAAAACACCGGCACGAAGATTACCGCCAGTGTCGCAGTGATCATCCCGCCAATCACACCTGTGCCGATTGCTTGCTGACTTGCCGAGCTCGCGCCAGTTGCAATCGCGAGCGGCACTACGCCGAGAATGAATGCCAGCGATGTCATCACGATCGGCCGCAGACGCAAACGCGCGGCCTGCAACGTCGCATCGATCAGATCGTGACCTTCGTCATACAAGCTCTTGGCGAACTCGATGATCAGGATCGCGTTTTTCGCCGACAGACCAATGATGGTGATCAGTCCGACCTTGAAGAACACGTCGTTGGGCATGCCGCGCAGTGTCACGGCGAGTACCGCGCCGAGCACACCAAGCGGGACAACGAGCAATACAGAGGTCGGAATCGACCAGCTCTCGTACAGCGCCGCCAGACACAGGAATACCACCAGTAGCGACAGGCCCAGCAGAATCGGCGCCTGATTGCCGGACAGGCGTTCCTGCAACGACAAACCGGTCCACTCTTGACCCAGACCTTTCGGCCCCAGCGCAACCAGTCGTTCGATTTCCGCCATGGCCTCGCCGGTACTGTGCCCGGGTGACGGTTCACCAGATATCGCGATCGCCGGATAGCCGTTGTACCGGGTCAACTGCGCCGGGCCTTGAATCCAGTTGGCCTGAACGAAGGCCGACATCGGCACCATGTTCCCGGCGTTGTTGCGCACATGCATTTTCAGCAAATCATCCACCTGACTGCGCTGATCACCTTCGGCTTGCACGACCACCCGCTGCATGCGGCCCTGATTGGGGAAGTCATTGATGTAGCTCGAACCCACGGCAGTGGACAGCACGTTGCCGATGTCGGCGAACGAAACGCCCAAGGCATTCGCCTGCTTGCGGTCTACGATCAGTTGCACTTGCGGTGCTTCGGCCAGCGCGCTTTCACGGACGTTTATCAATACCGGACTTTTCTCGGCGGCGGCGAGCAGTTCCGTACGCGCCTGCATCAACGTCGCATGGCCCAGACCACCGCGATCCTGCAAGCGGAACTCGAAACCGCTGGACGTGCCAAGGCCATCCACCGGCGGCGGCAGCACCGAGAAGGCCATGGCGTCCTTGATCTGGCTCAGCGCCGCGTTGGCGCGGTCGGCGATTGAGCTGGCAGTATCGTCACTGCCACGTTCCGACCAATCCTTGAGCGTCGAAAACGCCAGCGCTGCGTTCTGCCCGCTACCGGAGAAACTGAAACCCAGGATCACCACACTGTCACTGATTCCCGGCTCACCGGCGTTGTGCGCTTCGAGCTGTTCGGCCACTTGTACAGTACGGTTCTTGGTTGCGCCGGGTGGCAATTGAATATCGGTGATGGTGTAGCCCTGATCCTCGGTCGGCAGAAACGAGGAGGGCAGGCGCGCAAAACAGATTCCGAGTCCAATCAGCAGGACCACGTAGATCATCAGGTAGCGACCCGTACGCTTGAGCGCATAGCCGACCCAACCCTGATAGCGATCGGTCAATTGCTCAAATCGGCGATTGAACCAACCGAAAAATCCGGACTTCTCGTGATGCTCGCCCTTGGCAACAGGCTTGAGCAAGGTCGCGCACAATGCCGGGGTCAACGTCAGAGCAAGGAACGCCGAGAATAGAATCGAGGTGGCCATGGACAGCGAGAACTGTTGATAGATCACCCCTACCGAACCCTGCATGAACGCCATCGGAATAAACACCGCGACCAGCACCAGAGTAATGCCGATGATCGCCCCGGTGATCTGCGTCATCGCCTTGCGCGTGGCTTCCTTGGGCGACAGGCCCTCGCTGGCCATGATGCGCTCGACGTTCTCCACCACGACGATGGCGTCATCCACCAGAATGCCGATGGCCAGCACCATGCCGAACATGGTCAGCACGTTGATCGAGAACCCCAGCGCCAGCATGGTCGCGAAAGTGCCCATCAACGCCACCGGCACCACCAGTGTCGGGATCAGCGTGTAGCGCACGTTTTGCAGGAACAGGAACATCACTGCAAATACCAGCAGCATCGCTTCGCCGAGGGTGTAGATCACTTTGGTAATCGAGACTTTGACGAATGGCGAAGTGTCGTAAGGAATCTTGTATTCCACGCCAGCCGGGAAGTAGCGCGCCAGTTCGTCCATTTTCGCCCGCACCAGTGTCGCGGTGTTCAGCGCGTTGGCGCCTGGAGAAAGCTGCACGCCAACGGCGGTGGACGGCTTGCCGTTCAGGCGTGTACCGAACTGATATTCCTGACTGCCGATCTCCACTCGCGCGACATCACCGATGCGCACCGTGGAGCCATCGCGATTGGCCTTGAGCACGATGTCGGCGAATTCCTGCGGAGTCAACAATTGGCCTTTGACCAGAATTGTCGCGGTGATTTCCTGCGTCGAAGGTGACGGCAGATCACCGATGCTACCTGCCGAAACCTGGGCGTTCTGCGCAACAATGGCGTCGTTGACATCGGCCGGCGTCAGGTTGAACGCGATGAGCTTCTGCGGATCGATCCAGATGCGCATAGCCCGCTCGGCACCATACAACTGCGCCTTGCCGACACCGTCCAGACGCTTTATCTCGTTCATCACGTTGCGCGCCAGATAATCGCTGAGCGCCACGTCATCGAGCTTGCCGTCGCTGGAGGTCAAAGTGATCAGCAAGAGGAAACCGGAAGAGACCTTCTCCACCTGCAATCCCTGCTGATTGACCGCTTGCGGCAGGCGCGACTCGACCACCTTGAGGCGGTTTTGCACATCGACCTGCGCCAGCTCGGGATTGGTGCCCGGCTGAAAGGTTGCCTTGATCGTCGCGCTGCCCAGGCTGCTCTGCGATTCGAAATAGAGCAAGTGATCGGCGCCGTTGAGCTCTTCCTCGATCAGGCTGACCACGCTTTCATCGACGGTTTGCGCCGAGGCGCCAGGGTAGACGGCGTAAATCTCGATTTGCGGCGGGGCGACGTCGGGGTATTGCGCCACCGGCAACTGCGGAATGGCCAGCGCACCGGCCAACAGAATGAACAGGGCGACCACCCAGGCAAACACCGGGCGGTCGATAAAGAACTGCGGCATATAGAAGCGTCCTGCTTACTGACCAGTGGTCTGGGCAAGTGGAAGTGGGGTTTCGTCGATCTGCACCTTTTCCCCGGGACGGGCGTGTTGCAGGCCTTCGATGACAACACGGTCGCCGGGCTTCAGGCCGCCGGTGACGATCCAGCGATTGTTCTGCACCGCACCCAGTTGCACCGGTTGCTGCGCCACGCGCATCTGTTCATCGACAGTCAGCACCTGGGCAATGCCGGCACTGTCACGCTGCACCGCGCGTTGCGGTACGGTGATGCCGTTCTGGATGGTTGCCTGCTCAAGGCGTACGCGGATGAAGCTGCCCGGCAGCAAGTCGAGATCCGGATTGGGAAACTCGCTGCGCACAATGATCTGCCCGGTGCCGGGATCGACAGTGATGTCGCTGAACAGCAGCTTGCCGGGCAATGGATACACGCTACCGTCATCCTGAATCAGCGTGGCCTTCGCCTGATCCTGACCGACTTCCTGCAACTGCCCGGAGCGCAATGCCCGGCGCAGTTCATTGAGCTCGCGGGTCGACTGGGTGAGGTCGGCATGGATCGGGTTGAGTTGCTGAATCAACGCCAGCGGCGTGGTTTCGTTCTGCCCGACCAGCGCACCCTCGGTGACCAAGGCGCGACCGATACGGCCGGAAATCGGCGCGGTGACGGTGGCATAGCCGAGGTTCAGTTTCGCCCGTTCAAGCGCCGCTTTGCTGGCCGCGACATCAGCGGCGGTCTGCCGGGCAGCGGCGCGGGCGTTGTCGTAGTCCTGACCGCTGATGGCCTGATCCTCGATCAACTGCGCATAGCGTTGTTCTTGCAATCTGGCCTGAAAGGCGTTGGCCTCGGCTTTGCGCAGCGCGGCTTCGGCACTGTCCAGATCCGCCTTGAAGGGTGCCGGGTCGATGCGGAACAGCACATCGCCTTTTTTCACGTCACTGCCTTCGCGGTAGGTGCGTTGCAACACTACGCCGGCCACTCGCGCACGCACTTCGGCAATCCGTGGCGCGGCGATGCGGCCGCTCAGTTCGCTGCTGATCGACAATGGCTGGGTTTTGATGGTCTCGATGCGCACCGTAGCCGGCGGCGTCTGCTCTTCGGCGTTCGAGGATGAGTCACAGGCGCTCAGCGTCAGCGCCAATGCGATCAGGCCGAGCCCGGCCAGCAGTTTTCCAGACATGTACAACCCCCAATATTGAAGGCCGCATCCTACGGCCAGACGGGGAGGTTAGCGGTGAAGCTTTGTAGCTGCTGTGTGAAATTGTGTAAGGGTTTTGCTCGGTGGTGCGCGAGGGCGTATATCCTGCAGGCCTTGAAATTTATTGCGACAGTTCGATCGCTTTCGCGAGCAGGCTCGCTCCCACAGGAGATCGCATTTCAATGTGCGAGCGAATGAGTCCCGACTGTCGCCACAGCATTCTCTGGAACACCCCATGCCCAACATTCTCCTGGTCGAAGACGACACCGCCCTCGCCGAACTGATTTCCAGCTACCTGGAGCGCAACGGTTATTCCGTCAGCGTCATCGGCCGTGGCGACCATGTGCGCGAGCGGGCGCGGATCAGTCCGCCGGATCTGGTGATCCTCGACCTCATGCTGCCGGGCCTCGACGGCTTGCAGGTGTGCCGTTTGCTGCGTGCCGATTCGGCGACACTGCCGATCCTCATGCTCACGGCCCGCGATGACAGTCATGATCAGGTACTGGGCCTGGAAATGGGCGCTGACGACTACGTCACCAAACCCTGCGAGCCACGAGTGCTGCTGGCGCGAGTGCGCACGTTGTTGCGGCGCAGCAGCCTCGGCGAACCGCTGGCGGTCAACGATCGGATCGTCATGGGCAATCTGTGCATCGATCTGTCCGAGCGCACCGTGACCTGGCGTGATCAAGCGGTTGAACTGTCCAGCGGCGAATACAATTTGCTGGTGGTGCTGGCCCGGCATGCCGGCGAAGTGCTGAGTCGCGATCAGATTCTTCAGCGGCTGCGCGGTATTGAATTCAATGGCACTGACCGCTCGGTGGACGTGGCGATTTCCAAGCTGCGGCGCAAATTCGATGATCACGCCGGCGAGGCGCGCAAGATCAAGACCGTGTGGGGCAAGGGCTATCTGTTCAGCCGCTCCGAGTGGGAATGCTGAGCTGATGTTTCGCATTCTGTTTCGCCTGTATCTGGTGACAATCGTCTCCTATAGTGCGGCGATCTATCTGGTGCCGGATCTGGTGGTCATGGCCTTTCGGGACCGCTTCGTCACCTACAACCTGGAGTTCTCCCGAGGTCTGCAATCGCTGATCACCAAGCAGTTTCATGCTGCGCCGCAAGAGCAATGGCCGGCGATTGCGGCGGCGATGGACAAGGAATTCCAGCCGCTGCACATCGTCCTGACGCCAATCGACGACCCGGTGTTCACGCCCATCGAGCAGGAACGTTTGCACCGTGGTGAGAACGTGGTGCGCATCGGCGATTGGGGCTGGCGAACGCTGGCGGTGACTCCGCTGAATGCGGACATGGCCGTGCGTATGGTCGTACCGCCGGATCCTGTCGACGTCGATCTGTTGTACTGGAGCATCAACGTGCTGATCGGCGCCATGTTGCTCGGCTGCCTGCTGCTCTGGTTGCGCCCGCACTGGCGCGATCTTGAACGTCTGAAAGGCACCGCCGAACGCTTCGGCAAAGGCCACTTGAGCGAGCGAACCAGAATTGCCCCTAGTTCGAACATCGGCAGTCTCGCCAATGTGTTCGACACTATGGCCGGCGATATTGAAAACCTGCTCAACCAGCAGCGCGATCTGCTTAACGCTGTTTCCCATGAGCTGCGTACGCCGTTGACGCGTCTGGATTTCGGCCTGGCGCTGGCGTTGTCCGAAGACTTGCCAGCCGCCAGTCGCGAGCGTTTGCAGAGCCTGGTTGCGCATATTCGTGAACTGGATGAACTGGTGCTGGAGTTGCTTTCCTACAGCCGCTTGCAGAATCCGGCGCAATTGCCCGAGCGCATCGAGGTGTCGCTGGACGAGTTCATCGACAGCATTCTCGGCAGCGTCGATGAGGAACTGGAGTCGCCAGACATCGTGATTGACGTTCTGCTGCACGGTCAACTCGAACGCTTCGCGCTGGATCCGCGCCTGACCGCCCGGGCTATCCAGAACCTGTTGCGCAATGCCATGCGCTATTGCGAAAAGCGCATTCAGATCGGTGTGCAGGTCATTGCCGGAGGGTGTGAGATATGGGTCGACGATGATGGTATCGGCATTCCCGACGATGAGCGCGAGCGGATTTTCGAACCGTTCTACAGGCTCGACCGCAGCCGTGATCGCGCGACGGGTGGTTTCGGCCTCGGTCTGGCGATCTGCCGCCGCGCGCTGGAAGCGCAGGGCGGCACGCTGACCGTTGAGAGTTCGCCGTTGGGTGGGGCGCGATTCAGACTGTGGTTGCCGGCCATGGCCTGAATATTCTAACGGACATCTGATGATTGAATCAGGCTGACGCCGGCCTCTTGCATCCGCGCTATGGCGGCTGCCAGCGAACCGTCCAGATCAATCGCGCGACAGCCATCCAGCACCACACAGACATTAAAACCCGCCGCGCGCGCATCCAGCGCCGAAAACATCACACAGAAATCCAGCGCCAGGCCAACCATGTAAACGGTGTCGATGCTGCGCTCTTTCAAATAGCCGGCGAGCCCGGTGGTGGTGCTTCGATCCGCTTCGAGAAAAGCCGAGTAGCTGTCAATATCGGGATTGCAGCCCTTGCGGATGATCAATTGCGCGTGTGGTAGATCCAGTTCCGGATGAAATTCGGCGCCTACACTGGCTTGCACACAGTGATCGGGCCACAACGTTTGTGCGCCGTACGGTAATTCGATGACGTCGTAGGGCTGGCGCCCGGGGTGGCTGGATGCAAACGATATATGCCCGCTCGGGTGCCAGTCCTGCGCAATCACGACTTGCCTGAAATGCCGCGCGAGACGGTTGATCAGCGGCACAATCCGGTCACCTTCAGGCACCGGCAATTGGCCGCCGGGAATGAAGTCGTTTTGAACGTCGATGACCAGCAATGCAGCGCGGGACGAAATGGGCACGGGGAAATCTTCCTGGAAATAAAACCTCGGCCAGTTTAGCAGGGCTTTTGTCAGCCGCTGGTCTGCAGTACGCATTGCTGGGTTTTACTGTCCCACACCTGGCCTTTCGGACATTCGGGCTTTTTCACGGCGTCGCTTTCATTGACGGCGAAAGCAGCAGGGCTGGACAGGGCGGCGACCAGCAGCGGGACGGCGAACAGCATTTGGCGGATATTCATGGTCGATCTCCACTTTCATCGGCTTGGAGCAGAAGTTGTTGTTCTCCTTTGCAGTGACTGTTCAGTTCTGCGGAAGATTCAAAGTTCTACAGCGGGCCATTGACTTGTCATCCGCTGGCAGGCTAATTTCCAGCCCATGACTTTCACCGTATCGCGCTGCCAGCCAAGCATTATTACCGCCATTCCTCATTTGGCGGGCTAGCTCACGGCTGCAGCACCCAACCCGCCCTAGAGGCGGGTTTTTACTTTCTGTCTCCGGGGTTCTGAAAAATGTCAGGAGACGACCATGCCGCACACCCCCGACCAGCAAGCCCTGCTTGAGCATTACGTGAAAAAGATCCTGGCCGCGCCGGTGTACGACATTGCGGTGCGTACGCCGTTGCAGCTTGCGCCAGCGTTGTCGGAAGCATTGGGCAATCGGGTCCTGCTCAAGCGCGAAGATCTGCAACCGACGTTCTCTTTCAAGATCCGTGGTGCTTACAACAAACTCGTGCAACTGAGCGATGAGCAGCGAGCGCGGGGAGTGATCACGGCATCGGCGGGTAATCACGCGCAGGGTGTAGCGCTGGCGGCACGGGAATTGGGCATTGCCGCGACGATCGTCATGCCGTCTACCACCCCTGAGCTCAAAGTGCTCGGCGTGCGCAGTCGCGGTGCCGACGCATTGCTGCACGGTGATAGTTTCCCCTTTGCTCTGGCCCATGCGTTGCACTTGGCCGAACAGACCGGATGCACGTTTGTTTCACCGTTCGATGATCCTGACGTGATCGCCGGACAAGGCACCGTGGCAATGGAAATCCTGCGCCAGCATCAAGGCGCGCTGGACGCCATCTTCATCCCGGTCGGGGGCGGAGGTTTGATCGCCGGTATCGCGGCCTACGTCAAATACCTGCGCCCGGAAGTGCGGATCATCGGCGTCGAATCCGAACATTCGGCGTGCCTGCAAGCGGCTTTAAATGCGGACGAGCGGGTGGTTCTACCTAGCGTCGGCACCTTCGCCGACGGCGTAGCGGTTGCGCAGATTGGCGCGTATGGCTTTGAGGTTTGCCGCTTCTGCGTAGATGAAGTGATCACGGTCAGCAATGACGAACTCTGCGCCGCGATCAAGAATATCTACGACGATACCCGTTCGATCACTGAACCGTCGGGGGCGCTGGCCGTTGCGGGGATCAAGCAGTACGTGGCGCGCAGTGGGGTTCGCGATCAGACATTCGTCGCCATCGACTCCGGGGCCAACATCAACTTCGACAGCCTGCGCCATGTCGCCGAACGCGCCGCTGCTTGCGGCGTGCCGGCGTAACAAGCGCTCGGGTTATTCCTGCAGGGCGGTGCCGACTTTGTCCGACGCCGACCAGATGCGATAGCGCACTTCGACGTCCGAAGGGGCGTACACCACGACTGGCAGCTTGCTGTTGTAGCGCAACATGAAGCCATCGCCGACGACCGGAACGAAAGCGCGCTTTTTCTGGCTGCCGGGCGGGCAGGCCATCATCGTGCTCATCGGGCCGATGACCTTTTCCAGGCGATAGAACGGATAGCCCCAGCCTTGCAGATTCTTTTCATCGAGCACACCGCCCAGACGCTGGCGATTGCAATCCACTTCGAGGGTTTTGCCGGCGAGAATTTCAACCTGGAAATTCTCTTCCTGCTCTTGCTTGGGCAGATGGATGACTTGTCGGGTAAACCCGGCTTCGGCTTTGGGGTACGGCGCGACGTCTTCGAGCTTGGCGGCGTGGGCTAGAGTGGAAAGGTTGGCGATCAACAGGCCGGTGATCGCGCAAACGCTTAAAGAATTCATGGAGGCCTCCGTGCGGGTTGAATTGCAATGGGAGACATTCTTGCCGTCATAGTCTGCGAAAGCAAATTTGCCCGGAGATTGCAGATTGCAGTGGACGGGTGGTCGATTCATGCAATTTGCAAATAGCAGGATACTGGCCACATTTCCAAGTGCTTGATTTTGAAGGGAGCAAAACGAACCGATCAAAGGCACGTTTTATGCGTTCTTTTGGTGAGGCGCACAGGATTTGGGCGCCTACAATCCAATGGGCATTTCGCAGTACCACCACTTGCCGCACCAGGGAAACAGCGGGGGCACACCCGTGAAGGCGCAGCAGAGGGTCAGCGTGAATACTTGATTGGCAATCGCACAGAAAGGAGAGGGTTCGCCATGTTTTTATCTGCCTTGGAATTACGCAATATCATTGAAAGCAGCTTCCTGCCGAAACGCTGCCAGTGCACGTTGACACCAGACTTGTCGATGTCCGTCAAAGTATTTGGCGACCATCGAACCGACCAAGCCGATCTCTACGTCAGTGGAATCGACGCCAGCCGCCTGAACAGCTGCCGTGAAATCAACAACCTGGTCGCTGGCCTGCGTTCCGACCTCGCGCAACAAACCACGACCCATCAAACCAGCGCTCGCTCTCGAGCCGTTTAACCCACCGTTTCACCCAGTTCGACCGTCACGCGCCGGGCCTGCACGAAACCTAGGCCCAGCGCGAACTCGACCAGCACCGCGAGCAAAATCCCGGGGCCGGCATGGCCATTGAGCCATTCGCCAAAACCCAACGCCGCCAAACCGAAACAGCCGACGATAAAACCATTGCTCAGCGCACTGCGTGCCACTGACGGCGGAGCATTGCGCTGCAAATAAAACATCACCCCCAACGCCGCAAACAGCACCGCGCTGCGCCTTGCGACTACGCCAGTGCCTTCCGAATAGCCAATACTCCAGATCGCCAGCAACACCTCCGGAAAAAATCCCCAGACCAGCGCCAGCAGAAAACACAGGATTGAAGTGAAGCTCGACAACGTGCGGAACGACAACTGCATGGCCAATCCTTGCGGCAGTAGGGAAGGCCCCGAGCATACCCGCCGAAACCACCGCACGCCTATGGCCAAGCGGAAAATCAGAAGCGTCTGTCAGTTCTGTTGACTGCATGCGTCAGATAATTTCCTGTAACTGATTTGTGCGGGCTTGCCGGTGTTGTCGATGTATTTCATGTCGGCGGTGATGACTTTGCATTCCGAGGTCGGCGGCTCGGTTAGCGAAAGCACCTTCGCCACGTGTAGTGGCATGCCGTATTGGTAGGGTGTTTGATTCGATGTGGCGGAGGTGACGTTGGCTTGGGCCAGTGCGGCGTATGAGCTGCAGGCGAGGGTGGCAGTGAGCAGGAAGGGACGAATGTTCATGAGAGGACTCCAGCGTAACGGATAGGCGCCCGGCACGAATCCGGGCGAGCCTGCCGCACTGGGCGTCAGCGGGGGAGAGCTGAGGGTGTGCGGTGATATGGAGTCTCTGACTGTGGCGTTAAGGCCGAGTTAACCGATGTGAACATGAGCTGAGTTATTTACGGTTGCTTTTCCCTTGTCTCGGGCATTTTGTCGTTTGCGATATGAATCATTAGGGTACGGGCTTTGACGTGCTTGAAAAAAATTAATGATAAGGCTGTACTGCTAAATTTCAGTACCCTAACTTATCTGGAAAAAACGAGAGCGGTGGGTGAGTGGCCTTCCACGTTTTTGCGAGTTCTTTTGCTTTTTCTAATTGCTCTTTTGACAGCTTTTTTTCTACTTCCGGCAATACGTCGTTAACGTTGTTTATTACGTTTCCACCACCATCAAGCTCCAGTAGATTCGACAATAGTGCGTATGACTTTACCGGGTCTGATTCGAACCCGTATTTTGGTTCAGCTTCGCCAATATATGACGCGTAACCAAAAACTGCAGATGCATAGCCTGAGGCTGCAGCTTTTTCATTCCATTTTCTAAATGATGACAAATCGGCTTTTTCAATCCTGGTAGCGGCAAATCCCATCATGGCTGGTGGATAACCATTCTCTGCAGCGGCTTTCATCCATTTTTCGATTTCATCTGATCTGCTAGAGGGTAGTAGGAACATGCCTCCCCCCTCTTGATACTTGGTCGCTAAACGAAATTGAGCTAATGCAAAACCTTTTTCTGCGGACATTTCAAGCCATTCATCGTTTCCTGTTATCTCCCATAGTAGGTACATCGACTCAGCGTCACCATGAGATGCCTGATCTGTAGCAAGGTTTTTGGCTTTGTTCATCCAATCTTTAGGGGATTGCTCAGAGGAAGAACAATTGTTCATAGTTACGCACAAATCTTGATCCGCGCCACCGAGCCGAATCATAGAGTAAATATTGCCTTTTTTTGCTGATTCCTCGTAAGCCTTTCGCGCTTCTTGAGTCATGTATCTGTTGTTTTTTCTTATAGATTCTCCCAAATAGTAAAGTGCTTCATCATCACCGCCTTCGGCTGCTATTTGTAATGTTTCAATTGCGGAGATGGCTTTGTGTTGATTGTATAGTTCAATGCCCTTGATTTTTGCCTGAGATTGTTCGTTCGTAAGCGCGTTTGACTGGGCTGATACTAGGCTTAAAAATGTTAACGCAGTGGCCAGCAGTTTCATTGAAGTCTTTGCCTATTCAGTCGTTCATCAAGGGCAGTGGCGATAATTTATCTAGATGGAATTTGGGTGCGGACAACCTAAAAATATACTCAATTACTCAGCTTGTCGGGGAAGAAAGACAGCGGTGGGTGATTGGTTTTCCATTCTTCAGCGACGATTTTTGATTCTTCAATTTGTTCTGGTGTCATCTTTTCAGAAATTTTTTCGATCTTACGGTCGACATAATCTTGCACGCCACCGGCGTCACCGAGTTCTTTTAACAAAGAGAAAATAGCGTAGCCTTTGACTAAATCCAAAGAGTAACCTACTTTATCTGGCGTATGTGAAATGTACGCACCATAGTTACTCATTGCAGCTTGTTCGCCTGTTGCGGCAGCCTTCTCGAGCCAATGTCGAATGCTCGCCATGTCTCCTTGCTTATAAAGCGTCTCTAGATATTGCATCATAGCTTTAGGGTTGCCACCTTCCGCAGAGAGTAGCAGCCATTTTTTGACCGACGCTTCACGTCCTCCAGGAGTAAAGAAGTAACCCTCTCCCTGCCTTTCGCTGATCGCCATCCAATATTGCGCGAGCGGATAGCCTGCATTAGCAGATTTTTCTAACCAATGGTGATCCAGCGTGATTTCGTACATCAAGTATAAAGATTCAGGATCGCCATCATTTGCCTTAGGTAACGTTATTTTTTTTGCCTCTACGAACCATTCTGCTTGAGTTTTTTTTGACGACGGGCAATTTCCCATCGTTGCGCAAAGATCTTTTTTTGCTCGACCCAACTGAATCATTGCGTATATGTTTTTTTCTCTGCTGCCGATTCATACCAAAATTGGGCTTCGGGAGTCATGTATCCATTTTTCTTTCGAAGAGCTTCGGCAAGATAATACTGTGATTCTATTACGCCGTCTTTTGCCTCTCGCTCTAGCTGTGGAATGGCCGCATCTATTTTCATCTGGTTGTAAAGAATGATTCCGCTTGGTCCACTTTGCTGAGGGACTGCGGATGCATTGGTAAAATTGGCGCTATACGGCGACACTGAAATCAAACCTAAGCTGAACATTAGAATAATCTGATTTAATTTGATTTTTATAAGTCTGTTCATTGGTAGCCTTTTAAATCGGGTGTCGCCCCACTCAGCGAGTAGGTTGGTGATGGGACATAATTTTGTTGACAATAATCAGCCAGATTTGCGCCAAGTAATTTTGCGTGCGATTTATAGTTTTTACGTACTTCAAAAATTGTATCGTCAAAGAGGCTTTGAACGCTTTCCGGCATGAAACTATCCAGTGACATGCGATTTTTGCAATACTCTTGTTCTCCCGCTTACTCCTTTATACCAAACGGAAATGGCCCCTGGTGAGGGTCGGTTCATCACCTTTGCCTTCGGCGAGCTTGTAGTCGCTGCGATGGCGTTCCAGCGCGCGTCGAGAGCAACTTGCCGCGCTCGCGAGTCGTGAAACGGCCGGGGTAATCGTAGTCTTCCAGGTCCGTGGCGAATTCGGATTTGACCGTCCCTAGCTAGATTTTTGCTCAATGCCATTATTTTATCCATCCGATTTTCAGGCATAACGGATCTTGAGTCGTCGGACAAACTTGTTGGGCTAGGATTTATACTTCATTTGGTCCATATAGTCAGGTGCCAAACCTTTTGTTTTATTTAGACTAGGGATGTCGAACTCTCGGATGCGGAAATATTTTGGTATTGGTGCGCCCGTGCCTATAGGAATTTGTTGAATCATGAATTGATCATTTATGTAATACTCAAGTAAGTCTTCAACATCGGGGCTGAGTCCCTTCGGTGATGTGACGAACCATTCATCCAAAAGAGCTTTAACAGAAGCACTGGGGAAGCTGACTTTTAACCTTTGCGCTTCTCGATCAATATCTTCAAGCCAACTCAGTTCGGCGCGAAGGGCTGCCTTGTTTTTTTGCGTTTGTTTAATGGCTCGCTCGCGTTTGGCTACCTCTACTTCGCTCTCGCTGCTAATTCCTAGTGCGCGTGCAATTGGACCATCCTTGTTCAACATAGGGCGTTGGAGGCGCTCTTCCTCATCATCATAAGCTTTATGCTGTCCCCGATATAGTTCCCATAAGTTGCGCAAGCGTTGGATATATAAGCGTCGATGAGCAAGGAATCCTTCAGTAGACAGTTTCTTATTTCCTGCTTTATTCATGTAGTTAGCGCTTGCACCGATGGCGCTGATACCATTTATATGGTCATTCAAAGTGAAAAGCTTGGCGACGCTAGTGTCGGTGCGTTTTATTTCGTCAAGAGTTGGGAACGGTACACCCGCACGGATTGCAGCTTCATACATCTCGTGGAGGCATGCTAAGTGCAGTTCAGTACTATGTGGCACATCTTGTTTACCCAAGCCACCCCCTACGTCATAAGATGTTCCAGGAACCAAGCGCTCCTCCCACCTAGGGGTTAGTGGTCCCGTACCGATCAATCTGGATCGGCGAGCATCTTGGCACTCATGTGCTGCAACGAGGTGTAAAGCTGACTTAACTGGGCCTGGAAGGCACTCTCCGTCGTCGACGACGTTTACGAACGGGATCAAATACTCCATAACAATGGAGTTTTCGCCACTACGGTCGACAGAGTCGAAAAGGCCAACGAAACTTACTTCGAGCTTCGCACCTTTAAAAATGGTCGTCGCTGGATCACATTCCTCGAATAATTTATGAGCGAAAGCGCGAGCTAGTGTGGCCCCATAGTCAAAGCCATAAACAGAAACCGAGATTTTTTTTACAAGCGCTCCGGATTCGCCTTTGATTTTAGTGAGCACGTCTTCCAAAACACTGAATGCGGCTTCTAGCCTCGTATCAACTCCCGTTTTGAAAAAGGTTGCCGTAATTTCGTTGTCGCGCGTGACTGAAAACACATCCAGGGTTGCTGGGGCTGCGGCTTTAGCCAAACTGGACAAAAGACTCCCGGGTTTTAGATTACTGTATGCGCTCTCCCACCATTTTTTTCCCGTAACGACGTCTTTTATCGCGTCAAGCGGGCTATTTTTTATCGTGTCTTCGGGAGTTTTGATAGCGCTGTCTTTGGCCCTGTTTAATGCTCCGTCTAGCCCAGTATTGCTAAGCTGCGCACTACCGCCCAAGGATTCATCAAAAGTTTTCCCTAAGCCGGAAATGTAAAATCTTCGATAGTGTGCCTCCGGCTGAGCTTCTAAGTTTTTAGTATCACCTGGATAAGCTAAAAACAAACGGGCGACATTTGTAAGGCGATTTTCTTTAAGATCTTCGACTAGGTTGCGTCCAAAGCCGTCAAAAAAGAACCCAATGTATAGCGTAGCTTCGCAAGGCAGAACAGATTTTCTCTCGGTTGCATTAAGACAAGTTTTTGCAGAAATTGATTGAGCACGATCAAGGTTTGTCGCGTTCATCATAAACCTCCTTGTTTTTCAATTGGCTGCTGATGGATTGGTATCAAAAGGACTGTCGAGGTTCGGGCTCCACATTATTTGAACAGAGTTATTTTCCAGAAAACGTACATGGAGATATCGATCAGTTCGACGCTGCTCCGGAAGAGTCAAAGTCGTTTCGTGAGTTTCTTGTTTCAAGCCCCTCTTTTCTTGCTCTTCTGTCGTGCTTAGTATCCAAGTTATCTTTACAGTAGGTCCCTTTATCGCTTGGCAGCATGTGATCCCGCCGCTACCCATCGCACTTAAGTTGCCGCCCCAAAAATCGTTCACCCAAAAACTGAAAATTGGTCTTTTCATATAGTTTTCAGAAGTCAACATCGCACCCGGCGTACGAAACTGGTTATAAAGATACGATCCAATGAAAGGCAGCAGTAAAACGAATACCCCGATGACAAGGTTGCGGCGACGCCAGGTTTTTTGCCGTTGAGTATTCATGCTTATGAACATTTACCTAAATTCCTTATCCAGCAATGTATCTTGAATATCCAGAAAGCTATAAGACAGAAAGTTCTGATCAGTATGTTCATCATGAAACTCACGCCGACAACTCTCGCATCACCACACCAAGCGGCAACTTCTCTCCAATTGCCCGTTCTTTCGCCTTCTCCCACATCGGCCAGTTCGACGGAAATTCGCGGTCCATCAATTGCAGGCTGGCAAATAGGGTGACGTCTTCCGGTTCGGTCAAGCCTTCATCGCGGCCAGCGTCCAGCGCTTCTTTCACTTGTTTCAAACGGGCACCGTGACAACTGCTGGTGAAGACCTCAGGCGCTTCTTTTTCCAGTTCAGTGGTGAGGCTGTAGGGTAGAGGATCGATCTCCATGTCCGTCCACAGCTTTCCGTCAAGAAAGATAGGCTCGTATCTTCCGGGCTTTTCAAGGTTGAGTCCCTTCAGACAGTGCCATTGATCTTCTTCTGCTGGCACCCACCACTCCTGCACTGGGCCAAACAGCCACGCATGCCAAGGCAGATCATCGCGTGCGTGCAGCATCGGCACGACTTCTGGCGCGTAGCTACGGATCATCAGGACTTCGCCAGCTTCATTTTTTGCCAGCAACGCATCACTCAGGTGAGCGGCGAGCTTGTCGGCTGGGCAGTCGGTACGAATCCAACTGGCCATCGCGGTGCAGCCGGTGAAGTGTTCGTGAGCGAGAAAGGCCTCGAATTCCATGTGGCTAACGTCGACCAGCCACGGGCCGTAGTTGCGCAGTTCGGCGAATTCCGGTTGCACCATCAACGGCCGTCGTGACGGGTCAACTCTGACGAACTGCAATCGAGCGGGTTCCGGCAACAGGCCGATCTCAACGATCGCGAATATCGACTGAGCGTTCTTTTGCGCTTCGCTCCAGGCTTTCGCTGCGTCACTCTTTGTCATCAATTGGCCCCCGATTGCAGGGCGAGTTTTTCACGCATGGCTTTTTTCAGGCATTCGACGCAGATGCCGGTAGGTGCTTTGAGTTTCGGCGTCACGGCGAGGGATTCCGCCTGCATCATCTGGTTAGCGCGCGTTTGCATCAGGCGTCCGGCGTTATCAATGGCTGCGAGTCCTGGAATGAATGGGGCGAGGATCTGAATGCCGGTGCCGGCTCCCGGACCACCACCCGAATTCACCTTCACCTCAGCGCCGCTAATCGTGACACCACCCGCATCAACCTTCACAAAACTCCCACCAGCCTTGGCGGTGAGTTCCATGCCACCCTCAACCACCACCTTGTCACCAGCGTGATAGTGAATCTCCGTCCCAGCCTCAACAAACTGCCCAGTCCCAACCTTCACATGCTGCGTCACACCCACTGTCAGGTGATCATCCGCGCGCATTTCGCTGATTCGGTCCAGATGGGTGATCCGGTGTTCTTCGACCTTGAACTCGCTCAACACGTTAGCTTCAACGGTGTCATGCCGTTCGTTGCCGACGCGGATTTTCTGGTCGTGTTCGATGTTTTCGTCCCAGTCGCGCTGGGCGTGGATGTAGATCTGTTCGGCGCCTTTTTTGTCTTCGATGCGGAATTCGTTGTAGCCCTTGCCGCCCGGGGAGCTGAGGGTTTTGAAGGTGCTGCGGGTCTTGTTGGCGGGCAGGTCGTAGGGGACGACGTTTTCCTTGTGATACAGGCAGCCAGTGACGAGGGGCTGGTCGGGGTCGCCTTCGAGGAAAGTGACGAGGACTTCCATGCCGATGCGCGGCACGGCAATGCCGCCGTAAGCTGCGCCGGCCCAGCCGCTGGCGACGCGCATCCAGCAGGTGGTTTTATCGTCGGACTGGCCGTCGCGGTCCCAGTGGAATTGCACTTTGATGCGGCCGTATTGGTCGCAGTGGATTTCTTCGCCGGGCGGGCCGGTGACGACGGCGGTCTGGCTGCCGAGGACTTTCGGTTTCGGGTGTTCGAGGGCAGGGCGGTAGTGCGCGTCCCACGGGGTGGCGAGGAAGCTGTTGCGGTAGCCCTGGTGGAAATCGCTCTTGTTATCGGTGATGTCGCTGGTGACGTTTTCGCCGAGCACTTGCGGCTGTTTGCCTTCGTGGAAGACTTCCAGCAGCAGCCACAGGTCGTTCCACTCGGCGCGCGGGTGTTCGGCGAGCGTGAGGAAATGGCCGCTGGTCAGCGTCGGTTCATCACCTTTGCCTTCGGCGAGTTTGTAGTCGCTGCGATGGCGTTCGAGGGCGCGGGTCGAGAGGAACTTGCCGCGCTCGCGGGTGGTGAAACGGCCGGGGTAATCGTAGTCTTCCAGGTCCGGGGCAAATTCGGATTTGACCGCGCCTTCGGGCAGCAGCTTGGGTTTTTCGAAATCGTAGTCGCGACGGCTGACGCGGGTGGTGCGGGTTTCCAGGCGCAGGTTGAAGCGCTTGATCACCGGTTTCTCGGCGGCCATGCCGGAGTCCTGCTGGTAGCTGACCGGCTTCAGTTTGCGGAATACGGTCTGGTCGTCGCCGAACACCAGTTTGTGGCCGCTGCTGCTGTGCTGGAAGTGGAAGTGAATGCCTTCTTCTTCGCACAGGCGCTGGATGAAATGCAGGTCGGACTCGTCGTATTGCACGCAATACTCACGCTCCGGGTACTCGGCGCCGAGCTGGAAGCTGTAGGCGTCAGAGAGAATGCCGCGATCTTCCAACACCTGGGCGATGATTTTCGGCACCGTCAGTTGCTGGAAGATCTGCTGATCATGGTTGTGCTGCAGATAGGCCAGTTGCGGCATCAGGCTGATGCTGTAGCGGGTCAGGGTCTTGCCGGAGTCGCCCTGCTCGATGCGATAGACCTGGCCGTGAATCTTGCCTTCTCCGGTGGCGCCGAACGTCAGGCACGCGCGCTTGTGCAGCAGCTCTTCGAGCTTCAGGTCGGGGCGGGCGCTGACCAGTTCGAGGTCGAAACGGAACGGTTCGTTGAGGGCTTCGCGACCGGTGAAGCTGAGGACTTGCAGGTCGGCGTTGGCGTCTTCGATCGAGAGGGTGATGTGGGTTGCATTGGCGTCCAGCATGCCTTGAATTCCGTCCGTTGAATAAGCAGGTGATGGATGTTGCAGGATTAGACGGCCTCATTCAAGGCGCAAATGGCGTAGGTGTGGGGCGTCAGTGCCATAGGGAAAACCCTTAGGAGGGCGGTTTGGGTCAGTGAAATCGGGCCTTTCATAGACTTTGATGGTGTTTGAGAGATTGCCATCGCGGGCAAGCCCGCTCCCACAGGTTTCTCGGGTGTACACAAAATCGGCGTTCACTAAGGTCTTGTGGGAGCGAGCCTGCTCGCGAAGGGCTTCTACAACCAATGCCAGAACCGGCTCCAGAACCCGCGATTGAGGTCTTCCTTGCAGCCGGCATATTGCTGCGCATACAGATCCGAACGGTTCTGCACCTTGCGCGCGGTCGGCGGTAGCCAGGCTTTGCTCGCGTAGGTCTTGTTGCGGAAGCCGCCCCAGCCTTCGTGGTAGTTCAGGTATTGGTTATAGGCGTCGTATTTGTACACGCCGTTGATCGAGGTGGTCTTGTCCATGTACCAGCCGACGAAGTCGATGGCGTCGTCGAAGTCTTCGCGATCGGCCCAGTTGCGGCCGGTGCTTTTCTGGTAGTCGGCCCAGACTTCGTCCTTGGCTTGCGCGTAGCCGGACGCGGTCGAGACGCGGCCCCAAGGAATCACCCAGAGCAGGTATTTGCGCGGCGTCTTGGCGTCGTAGCGGTAGCCGGATTCCTGATACATGATCGCGAACGGCACCTGGATCGGCACGCCCCAGCGTTTCTGCGTGACTTGCGCAGCGTCGTACCAATCGCTTTTCTCGCGGAAGATTGCGCAGATGTCTTCCGGGGAGCGGGGCGGCGAGGTGCCGCAACCGCTCAGCAGGGTGGCCATGGTCAGGAGGGCGAGGATGTGCCTGTGATTCAAGAGCTGTTTTCCGTCGTGCGCAAAAAGGCCGACAGTCTACGCGCTCAGCTCAATTGATGACGATAGGGCAGATCCGGACCGGTTTTGCTGCAGGTCAGCGCGGCGGCTTGTACGGCGAACCTGAGCATGCCGTCGATTTGCTCTCGACTGAGCTGCTGGACGCCTTCGACCGAGTCCAGCGAATGTTCGGTCAGCCAGGTGATCAGCGCGGCCTGGAAGGTGTCGCCGGCGCCTACCGTATCGGCGATCTGAACCGGGTTGGCCGGCACCGACCACGAGCCATGGGCGCGACTGAACACTGTTGCGCCGTCGCCACCGCGTGTCAGGAAGACGATCTGGCAGCGATGTTCGAGCCAGCTTTCAATAACATGCTGCGGATCCTGCTCGGGATAGAGCAGGCTCAGATCCTCGTCGCTGACTTTGATCAGATCGGCCAGGCGCACCAGCGTGGCGATGCGCTCGCGCCATAGCTCGATGTTCGGCTCGGGATTGAGGCGCACGTTGGGGTCGAGGCTGATCAGGCGTTTACCGCTTTCGCGCTGGACCAATTTCAGCAACGTGTCGCCAATCGGCTGTACCACCAGCGAAAACGAGCCGATGTGCAGGCCGCGCACCTCGTCGCCAAGTGTCGGCAGATGCGCCTCGCTCAGTTGCCGGTCGGCACAGCCTTCGCCACGGAAGCTGTAGTGCGGTGAGCCATTGGCGCCTACCGCGACCATCGCCAGGGTGGTCGGCGCGGCGAAATCCACCAGATAATCCGGGCGCACGCCTTCGTCCTGCAGCACTTGCTGCAAACGTCGGCCGAGGTAGTCGGTGGACAACCCGCCGAACAGCGCCGAGTCCACGCCCAAACGCCGCAAACCTACGGCAACGTTGAACGGCGAGCCGCCGGCAATCGCCTTGAAATTGACTTTCGAGGCCAGACCGCTGGCGTCGTTTTCGCTGAAAAAATCAAACAGGGCTTCGCCACACACCAGGTACATAGTTGTTTGCTCGTTATAGGGTTGCGACATGCTGTTGATAGCGTTCGTAGGCCTGCTGGAACGCCGCGACATTGGCGGCGATCGGCAGGGTTTCACTGCGCGCGTCGAGTTTGACGCAGCGTTCGCACAGATCGGCCAGGGACACATCATCGCCGTTCGAGCGCGACGCGCACCACGCTGCCTGAATCGCCGCGCCCAGTGCGGCGGCTTCGCTTTGTTCGGTGCAGATCACCGGAGCGTTCATGATGTCGGCGACGATCTGCCGCCACACCGCGCTCTTCGAGCCGCCGCCGATCAGGCAAATGCGCAGGCTTTGTAAACCATTCTGGCGGAGCAAATCCAGCCCGTAGCGCAAACCGAAGGTGGTGCCTTCGACAGCGGCGCGGCACAGGTTGGCTTGGGTCAGGTTGTCCATGGTCAGGCCGTGCAAGCTGCCGGTGGCGTTGGGCAGGGCGGGGACGCGCTCACCGTTGAGGAACGGCAGCATGCTCACGCCTTCGGCGCCGATCGGCGATTGCGCGACCAGTTCGTTGAAGGTCGGCAGATCGAGCTTGAACAGTTCGCGAATCGCACCGGTGGCGTTGGTCAAATTCATTGTGCAGATCAGCGGCAGCCAGCCGCCGCTGGAGGAACAGAACGTGGCAACCGAGGCGTCGGCGCTGACGTTCGGTGCGTCGGAGAACGCGTAGACCGTGCCGGACGAACCGAGGCTCATGGTGATCGCGCCGGGCTGAATATTGCCGGTACCAATGGCGCCCATCATGTTGTCGCCACCGCCGCTCGAGACCACCGTGTTGGGGTTGATGCCGAGTTGCTCGGCGATTGCCGGGAGGAGGGTGCCGACGGCGGCGTGCGCGTCGATCAGCTCCGGCAGCGCGGCTTGCAAACGGCCGCTGGCGTCGATGTCGCGCAGGATCTGCACATCCCATTGCCGCGTGCGCACGTCGAAATAGCCGGTGCCGGAGGCGTCGCCGTATTCGCTGCAGGCGCGGCCAGTGAGCCAGTAATTGAGGTAGTCGTGGGGCAACAGAATGCGTGCAATGCGTGAGAACACGTCGGGATGCTGCTCTTTGGTCCAGAGCAGTTTCGACACCGTGTAGCCCGGCGCAATGACCACGCCGAGGCGTTCCAGCGAACCTTGCTCGCCGCCCAGTTGCGCGAGCAAGCGGTCGTTTTCCGGCGTGGTTTCGGTGTCGCACCAGAGCTTGGCCGGGCGCAGCACTGCGCCTTGCTCATCGAGCAGCACCAGGCCGTGTTGCTGGCCGGAGACGCCAACGCCGAGGATCGCTTGGCCGTCGACGTTTGCCGCTTGCAAGGCCTGGCGGGTGGCGCTAACGAATGCATCGAGCCATTGCTGAACGTCTTGTTCGCGGCGGCCGTTGGCGCCGCTGATCATCGTGTGCGGCGCCGCGCCCAGACCGAGCACCTGACCGCTGTCGGCATCGAGGATGATCGCTTTGGTGCCTTGGGTGCCGCAGTCGATACCCAGGAAGAGCTTTGTTGTTGTCATGTATGGGCCTGTCAGATTGCGCTGAAGATCAAGAGCTACCCCCTCACCCCAGCCCTCTCCCCCACGGGGGCGAGGGGGAAAGGGAGCAGATTTTCATGCCTTTCACACTCTGTATTCGACTCGGAATTTCAGGTCGATGAATAACGGAAGAACCACGCGGTCGGTTCCCTCTCCCTCCGGGAGAGGGCTAGGGTGAGGGGCTTTTCAGCCGAGCACCCGTTCCAGAGTCCGCGAAACCCCAACCTCGCGCAAACTCTGGCAGCACCACTCGAATGCCGCAACAAACTCCGCCGACTTCGGTATCGCCGTGCCGAAAATCTCCTCCACGCCCAACAGGCGCTCGGTGATCAACTCATCGTCCGCCACCAATCCCTGGCAGAAAGCCGCTCGCGGATCCGGAATCGAATACGTATCGCCATTCTCATCCACGCCCTTCAAATACAACGCCCACGCCGCCACGACCAGCGCTGCACGTTTGGTCTCGCGGCCATCGGCGATCAGCCGATTGATCGTCGGCACGGTGAACTTGGGAAACTTCGATGAGCCATCCGAACACACGCGCTCCAGCTGATCGGCAATCGCCTGATTGGAGAATCGCGCGACCAGCGTGTCCTTGTATTCGCTCAAATCAATGCCCGGCACCGGGGCCAGCTGCGGCGTGACATCCAGATCCATATAAGCGCGCATGTAACGCACGAACAGCGGATCGTTCATGGTCTCGTGGACGAAGCGATAACCCTTGAGAAAGCCCAGATAAGTGAGCGCCAGGTGACTGCCGTTGAGCAGTTTGATCTTCATCTCTTCGTACGGCGACACATCGTCGGTGAACTGCACGCCGACCTTTTCCCACGCCGGGCGGCCGTTGACGAATTTGTCCTCCAGCACCCACTGCACAAACGGTTCGCAGACCACCGGCCAGGCATCGTCGACACCGTGTTTGTCGGCCAGTTGCAGGCGATGCGCGGTGCTGGTCATCGGTGTGATTCGATCGACCATGGCGTTGGGGAAACTGACGTTCTGGTCGATCCAGTCGCGCAGATCCGGATCACGCAGGGCGGCGAAAGCCAGCAGCGCCTTACGGGCGACGGCGCCGTTGTGGGGCAGGTTATCGCAGGACATCACAGTAAATGCCGGAACGCCCGCCGCACGCCGTTTGGCCAACGCGGCGCAGAGGAAACCGAACACGGTGCCCGGCGCCTCGGGATGGGCCAAGTCGTGTTGAATCTGCGGCAGATGCGCCATGAACTCGCCGTTGCTGTCGTCGATGCAGTAGCCGCCCTCGGTGATGGTCAGCGAGACGATGCGGATCTGTGGTCCGGCGAGTTTGTCGATCAGCGTCTGGGCGTCATCTTCGGCCAGCAGCATGTCGCGGATCGCGCCAATCACGCGCACTTCGGTGTCATCGCTGTCGCCCAGCTCAAACAGGGTGAACAGGTAATCCTGCTCGCGCAGATCATCGCGGGCGCGGCGATCTTCCGGGCGTAGCCCGACGCCGCAGATTGCCCAGTCCAGCGCTTCGCCAGTGTTCATCAAGGCATCGGTGTAATACGCCTGATGCGCACGATGGAAACCACCGACGCCAATGTGGGCGATGCCCTGGAGTGTGTCGCCGAGGTCGTAGCCTGGCAGTTGCACCTGGGCGGCGAGGCGATTGAGGTTCTGTTGGTTGAGTTTCATCGGATAGTCTCGAAATCAGGCCGCAGCACGCAGCGGACGGGTCAGCGCCACACCTTCGGCATCGAACAGATGGCAGTGAGTCGGGTCCAGGCGCAGGCTCAATTGCTCGCCGTAACGGCTGGCCAGATCGCCGCGCACGCGCATGGTCAGGGCTTCGTCGGCGCTGGTGGTGACGTGGCAGAAGGTGTCGCTGCCAAGGCGTTCGCTGACGTCGGCAGTCACTTGCAGCGTGCAGTCGCCGGGTTGCGCCAGCTCAAGATGTTCCGGGCGAATGCCCAGCGTGACAGCGCTGCCGACACTGAGGTTGGCGGCGTTGAACGGCAGGGTGATGCGCGTGCCTGCGTCCAGCGAAACTTCACAGCTCGGGCCGTCGATGCGGGCAATCTTGCCTTTGAGGAAACCCATTTTCGGCGTACCGAGGAAGCCTGCGACAAACAGATTGGCCGGGTTGTGATAGAGGTCCAGCGGCGAGCCGACCTGTTCGATTCTACCGCCATTGAGCACCACGACTTTATCGGCCATGGTCATCGCTTCGACCTGATCGTGGGTCACATAAATCATCGTCGCTTGCAGGTCTTTATGCAGGCGCAGCAGTTCCAGACGCATCTGCACGCGCAACGCCGCGTCGAGGTTGGACAGCGGCTCATCGAAGAGGAAAATCTTCGGGTTGCGCACGATGGCGCGGCCGATCGCCACGCGCTGACGCTGACCGCCGGACAGCTGTTTGGGTTTGCGCTCGAGCATCGGCCCGAGTTCAAGAATACGTGCCGCTTCGCCGACCTTGCGCTCGACTTCGGCTTTCGGCACGCCGGCCAGATCGAGGGCGAACGACATGTTCTTTTTCACCGTCATGTGCGGGTACAGCGCGTAGGTCTGGAACACCATCGCCAGATCGCGCTTGGCCGGGCTGACTTCGGTGATATCGCGGCCATCGAGTTCGATAGTGCCGCCGCTGACCTCTTCCAGCCCGGCGATCAAGCGCAGCAGGGTGGATTTGCCGCAGCCCGACGGGCCGACGAAGACTACGAATTCCTTGTCGTTCACTTCAAGGTCGATGCCCTTGATGATGGAAAAGCCTTCGAAGCCTTTTTGCAGATTCTTGATTTTCAGGTTGGCCATGAGATGGGCCTCCGCAATTTATTATTGGGTTAAACCAGATCGGCTTTTCTGTGGGAGCGAGCCTGCTCGCGAAGGGGCCGTGTCAGTCGACATCAGGGTTGAATGACACTCCGCTTTCGCGAGCAGGCTCGCTCCCACAGGGGATAGGGTTGGATTCGGGATGTTCATTTCACGGCGCCGAACGAGAGGCCGCGCACCAGTTGCTTCTGGCTGATCCAGCCAAAGATCAGGATCGGCGCACAGGCCAAGGTCGATACGGCCGACAACTTGGCCCAGAACAGCCCTTCGGGACTTGAATACGAGGCGATCAGCGCGGTCAGTGGTGCGGCATTCGAAGAGGTCAGGTTCAGCGACCAGAACGCCTCGTTCCAGCACAGGATCAGCGACAGCAGCACGGTCGAGGCGAGGCCGCCCTTGGCGATCGGCAGCAGCACGCGAACCATCTCCTGCCACAGCGTCGCACCGTCGAGGCGGGCGGCTTCGAGGATGTCTTTGGGAATGTCCTTGAAGTAGGTGTAAACCATCCAGACCACGATCGGCAGGTTGATCAGCGTGTAGATCACGATCAGCGCGATGCGCGTATCGAGCAGGCCGAAACTCTTGGCCAGCAGGTAGATCGGCATCAGCACGCCCACCGGCGGCAGCATTTTGGTCGAGAGCATCCACAGCAATGTGCTTTTGGTGCGCTGGGTTTCGTAAAACGCCATCGAGTAGGCCGCCGGCACCGCGATCAACAGGCACAGGGCGGTTGCGCTGAACGAGATCACCACCGAGTTCCAGGCGAAGCTGAAGTAATCGCTGCGCTCGTTGATGTGCAGGTAGTTCTCCAGCGTTGGCGTGAAGATGAACTGCGGCGGCGTGGCGAAGGCGTCGATTTCGCTCTTGAAACTGGTCGTCACCATCCAGAAGATCGGGAAGAAAATCACGATCGCGATGGCCCAGGCCAGGGTACCAAGCAGCAGGCTTTGCAGGCGGCGGGATTGTTGGAGGGTCATGGCAGGCCTCACGCTTTGTCAGTCAGGTTTTTGCCGATCATCCGCACCAGAATGATCGCGGCGATGTTGGCGATGACCACGGCAATCAAGCCGCCCGCCGAGGCCATGCCGACGTCGAACTGCACCAGCGCCTGGTTGTAGATCAGGTAGGCGAGGTTGGTCGAGGCGTAGCCGGGGCCACCGTTGGTGGTGGTGAAGATTTCGGCGAACACCGAGAGCAGGAAGATTGTTTCGATCATCACCACCACAGCAATCGGCCGCGCCAGATGCGGCAGGGTCAAGTGCCAGAAAATCGCGATCGGGCCGGCACCATCCAGGCGCGCGGCTTCTTTCTGTTCCTGATCCAGTGACTGCATGGCGGTCATCAGAATCAGGATCGCGAAGGGCAGCCATTGCCACGAAACAATGATGATGATCGACAGCAGCGGGTAGTGCGCCAGCCAGTCCACCGGTTGCGCACCGAACAGCTTCCAGATGTAGGCGAGGATCCCCGAGACCGGGTGGAAAATCAGGTTTTTCCAGATCAACGCGCCGACGGTGGGCATGATGAAAAACGGCGAGATCAGCATCACCCGCACCAGGCCGCGCCCAAGGAATTCGCTGGCCTCGAGCAACGCGCTGATCAGCACGCCGAAGACCACGCTGATCAGCAGCACACTGCCAACGAGCAACAACGTATTGGTCGCGCCGGGCATGAAACCCGAATCAGTGAGGAAATAGGTGAAGTTCTCCAGCCCGACGAATTCGTTTTCGCCGGGATAGAGCAAGTTGTAGCGGATCATCGAAAAGTACAGGGTCATGCCCAGCGGCACGATCATCCACAGCAGCAACAGCGCCACCGAAGGACTGACCAGAAACCAGCCGGGATTGCGCACCCGCAGCTTGCGCTGCGGTGGCGACAGGTCGATGTGGGCTTTGGCAGTTGAAGTATTCATGGCATTCACAACCGAGTCATACAGACCTATGGAGATCCCCATGTGGGAGCGAGCCTGCTCGCGAAAGCGCTGGGTCAGTGTCATGTGTGTTGGCTGACACGACGCCTTCGCGAGCAGGCTCGCTCCCACAAGAGGCAGGAGCAAGGCATTCAGCGGTTACTTGGGATAACCCGCGCGCTTCATCTCGCGTTCCGTGGTCTGCTGCGCCGCCGCCAGCGCCTGATCCACCGTGGTCTGGCCGATCAGCGCTGCCGAGAACAGCTTGCCGACCTGGGTGCCGACTGCCTGGAATTCAGGAATGGTCACCAGTTGAATGCCGATGTACGGCACCGGTTTCAGCGTCGGTTTGCTCGGGTCAGCGGCTTTCAGCGATTCCAGCGTCACTTTGGCAAACGGCGCGGCGTTCATGTACGCGTCGCTGTAGGTCGAAGCGCGGGTGCCCGGCGGCACGTTGGCGATGCCATCGGTCTTGGCAACCAGTTCGCCGTACTCTTTGGACGTGGCCCAGGCGCTGAAGGTTTTTGCTGCGTCCTTGGCCTTGGAGCTGGTCGGAATCGCCAGCGCCCACGAATATAGCCACGCCGAACCTTTGTCGGTGACCTGATGCGGAGCGAAGGTGAAACCGACGTGATCGGCGACCTTGCTCTGGGTCTTGTCGGTGACAAACGAGCCGGCGACGCTGGCGTCGACCCAGATCGCACATTTGCCGCTGTTGAACAGGGCGAGGTTTTCATTGAAACCGTTGCTGGATGCGCCCGGCGGGCCGGATTTCTTCATGGTGTTGACGTAGAAATTCAGCGCGTTTTTCCACTCCGGGCCGCTGAATTCCGGTTTCCATTGCTCATCGAACCAGCGCGCGCCATAAGCATTGGCGACCGTGGTGACCAGCGCCATATTCTCGCCCCAGCCGGCCTTGCCGCGCAGGCAGATGCCGTATTGCTCTTTGTCTTTGTGGGTGAGCTTTTCGGCAAACCCGGCGATCTCTTCCCAGGTCGGCCGCTCCGGCATTGTCAGCCCGGCTTCCTTGAACAGGTCGGTGCGGTAATAGGTGATCGAACTCTCCGCGTAAAACGGCAGCGCATACAGCGAACCCTTCACCGACAGGCCTTCGCGCACCGACGGAAAGACATCGTCGAGGGCGTAACTGGCCGGCAGGTCCTTCATCGGCTCCAGCCAACCCTTGCCGCCCCAGAGTGCGGCTTCGTACATGCCGATGGTCAACACGTCGAACTGGCCGCCCTGAGTGGCGATGTCGGTGGTCAGGCGCTGACGCAGGACGTTTTCTTCCAGCACCACCCAATTGAGCTTGATGTCCGGATGCTCGCTCTCGAAGGTTTTCGAGAGTTTCTGCATGCGGATCATGTCGCTGTTGTTGACGGTGGCGATGGTCAGGGTCTGGGCGCCAAGGCTGACGCTGCTGAGGGTCATGCAGGTGAGAGCGAGCAGAGCTTTTGCAGTGGGTTGCATCGTGCACTCCTTTTCTGACACCCGACGGGGCAGAAGGACAGTTATTGTTTTTGTGTCTTCCGAATGCAGGAAGAATCTGCGCTGATTACAGCCTTCCACGGCGGAGCTGACAAATCATCCCTAGCACTTTTGTCGATACTTTTTTGCACTGGGGTTTGAGCGGGTGAACGCAGGGAAGGGGTTTTGCGCGAGGGACCGTTAGCGAATGCGTACAGATTTCGCCAGCCGGGGCACGGTTTTTTGTGGGAGCGAGCCTGCTCGCGAAGATGGTGTGTCAGCCACAGGATTTTTCACAGACAGACCGCTTTCGCGAGCAGGCTCGCTCCCACAGGTGGCGTGTCGTCAGAGATGGTTCTGTTCTGTCAGCCGTTGCACCGCCAGCCGTCGATAGTGCGACGGCGTCATGCCCTTGAGTTGCTGGAAGCGTCGATTGAAGTTGGAAATATTGTTGAAGCCCGACTCGAAGCACACCTCGGTCACCGGTTTGTCACCATCGGCCAGCAGCTCACAGGATTTGCTGATGCGCAGGCGATTGACGAATTCGATGAAGTTGCGCCCGGTGGCCTGTTTGAATACCCGGCTGAAATAGGTCGGTGTCATGCCCAGGTGCTCGGCCACTTCTTCCAGTGAGATGTCCCGCGCGTAGTGGCTGAAGATGTAATCGACCGCGCGGTTGGTGCGGTCGATGTTGTGTTCGTCGGCCAGTTGCGGCGTGGTAGCGCCGGACAACAACTGGAAGTCATCACTGGCCGCGAGCAATTCCATCAGGATGAAAAAATGCCCGAGGCGAGTGATGCCGGTGCTGTCGGCGATCCGCTGCATCAGTGTCATGGCCTGACGGATCGTGCGCTTGCAACGAAATTCGATGCCGTACTGCGCACGCTCAAGCAGTGGCGCCAGGGATTTCAGCTCAGCGAACACCTGGTGCCCGCTCTCGAACAATTCGTCGGTGAAGTTGACCAGCATGTCGCGCTTCTCCACCACTTCATCCTCGGCGACCTGGCTGATCCAGTTGTGCGGCAGGTTGGGACCGGTCAAAAACAAAGTCTCTGGATAGAAGTTGCCGATGTAATCGCCGATGAACACCTTGCCGGAACTGGCCACGATCAGGTGCAGTTCGTATTCCTTGTGGAAATGCCAGCGCACCAGCGGGCAGGGGAAGCCGTGCTGGCGGTAGATGATGGACAAACCGTTATGGTCGTCCATCAATTCGTAGGAAGGGTCGGTCACGCGAGCGGTTCGGGTCATGACGGGGCACTTTTTTATTATCGCTGCGCGATCATGCCTCGTTTTTTGCCATTTGTGCCACTTACGACCGGCCGTCCGTGGTGACCGCTCAGCTGAGCTTGTCGCGCGCCTTTTGCAGGTTGGCCATTTGGCAGAAACGCACGATGTTGGAATTTTTGATGAAGTCGAAATTGATGATGTTGCACTTGCGCGCCCAATCGGATTTTTCCGGGTCGAACCACTCGTCAAGACTGTCGAGGATCCGCTGTGGGCCGCCGAGTGTGTAACTGGTTGCCGACAGCGACCATGGGCGGAGCGTACTGACAGGTGTGCTCAGTACGTTGTCTATATAGCCATAAAGATCCGAGGTGCTGACCTGTGATTTGCCGATCCACTTGTGATTGATTGGTCTGTAGAAACGAAAGTCTTCGCTTTCCCAGGTCATCGGCGCGGCCACCATAATGCGTTGCAATGGATTGATGGCTTTGAGTTGGCCAATTGTCAGATGCAGATTGTCGGTGGGAATGATCCGTTCCCCAAGGTGTTCCAGCAAAGCTGTTTTGAATTCCTCATGGTTGAATGGATCTGTAGCGCTGGAAAGTTCATGAAAGTCCAGAATGATAAACTCATTCGGGCTTCTTTCATAAAACCCCTTAACGTCCCTGATCAGGTCTTCAAGCGTTCGCGAAGAGTTGAATCCATTGTGGTGGAAACGGAATCTCGCCAGTTGTTTCGCCTTGCTATTGTATACAAGGCGAACATCAAGTGCGCGAGCGCCGCGATTCAACTGCGAATAAAAGGAAACGTCCTGGCAGGCAAGCCAGTTTTTCCCGGGAATAAGGGCGTAAGACGCTTCCCAGTCACAACCGGCGTTATGCGCGCCGGGCAGGGTCATTTCAAATAACGAAAGATTATCGATTTGTGGTGAATAAGCCATCCATTGATGGGTTGGTATATCGTCGAAGTTTTCCATGTTGCACATCCTGCGAAGTGGTTAGTAAGTTGCGCGCAGGATGTTTATAAGCATGTTCGTGTTATTGCGAAAGTTGGCTTTTAATGCAAGTCATGTAATTGATGTAATCAGCGCTCTGTTGGGCTCAACTGGTTTTTGGCTTCGATCCATTGAGCCATGTACTGAGTGCTTTTGAGTGTGTGATGTCGCAACATGGCGCCGGTGAAGTTGTCGTTTCTAAGTTGTGCCAAGTGTTGTCGGCAATCATCTATCCGGTTGATCAGACGCGGGCCATGTACGCTGCGCTGATAACGCTGCTGCAAAAGTGCCGAAGCCTGAATCTGCGCCTGCTGCCAGCGCGCCGGATTTTCGTACAGTTGCACCGCCTGTTCGGCAAAGGTGTTTGCGTCGAGGGCGACGGCTCCCGGCCACGGAGCTTCGCCGTGCATGGCTTCGGCGCCGATCGGTGTGGTCACACTCGGCGTGCCACAGAGCATGGCATCGAGCAGTTTGCCCTTGATTCCCGCGCCGAAGCGCAATGGCGCAAGGCAGACTCGTGCTGCCGACATCACTTCAAGTGCATCTTCGGCCCAGTCCATGATGTGAAAGCCTTGGGCCGGGTTGTGCAGTGCGGTGGCTTTGGGCGGTGTATAGGCGCCATAGATATGCAGTTGCGCGCGAGGCAAGCGCGCGCGGATCAGCGGCCAGAGGGTGGTCTTCATCCAGAGCACGGCATCCCAGTTCGGCGCGTGACGGAAGTTGCCAATGCTGAGGAAATGCGCGCGCTCTTCGAAACCTGGCGGGGCGGTGTCCGGAAGATCAATCATCAACGGACACCAATGCAGGATTTGCCGAGGCAGGCCGAATTGCTCCACCAGCAGGTCGATCTCGACTTCGGAAATCATCAGGTTCAAGTCGCAGCGATACAGCGCAGCGATTTCCCGTTTGGCCAGATCGGTGCTGGCCATCAGCTGGAATTCTTCGTGCAATGCCGGTGCAAACAGCCCGGTGAAATCAGTCTGCTCGTCGTTGCTTTTCAGCCGGTCCTTCAGGCGCTGATGACGCGCATGACGCAGACTTTGCAGGTCGGAAGTTTCCAGAATGCGCAGGGCGTCCGGGCAGTGTTTCTCCACCCGCCAGCCGAACTGTTCTTCCATCATGAACTGATCGAACAGCACGATATCCGGCGCCAACTCGCTGATGAACGTGTCGAAACTGCTGTTGTTGAGCTCGATCGATACTTCGCGAATGCCCAGCGCCGTCAGATCAGCCTTGTGTTCACCCGGGCCGGCCGGGCTGCTGAACGTGATGTCCCAGCCTTGATCGAGAAATGTCTCGAGGATCTGCATGACATGCCCGCTGGCCGCCGATGAGCGCGGTTCTGGCCAGACGTAGCCGATGACCAGAACTTTGGTGGTACGCGAATGGCTCACGACTGATCCTCTGACCCATGGAAGAAAAAAGGGCGCAATTAAACCACAGCGAAGTGATTGAAATGCACCCTGTCCACCGATCAGCCGTTTCAGCGCTTAACTGACCGGTTTGGCGAGATTGAGCAGCAGCGGCCCTTGCAGAAACTTGCCGGCAGCGGTGTTGCGCACGGCATTGTCGATAGTCTTCACATTGAAGCTCAATATGGCCGGACGCGTTTGCGCTTGATCGAGCAGGGACACCGCAAGCATGTACGACTCAGCGTTGGCCAGGGCCGGATGGTCCTGGACCAGTTTCGGCAGACTGGTTTTTACCTGGTTGAACTCGATGAATCCCGGTCGGTGCGCCAGAGCGTGATGTGGATTGATCAGGTTGTCCGGATGCGCCTTGCGCGCGTCCCGAGCCAGCTCCAGCAGTCCGACTGCATCGAACTCCGCCTGATGCAACTCCGGGTAGACCTTGCCGTAGTACAGGTCGAGGGTGTCCGGGCCACCGTGGGACATCTCGTGAATCAGCACGTCGGCGACGCTGCCGTCGTCGTAACGCGACAACTTGTAAAACTCATCGAGATTGTCCGGGTAGATCGACAGAAACCGGCCTGCGGACTCATCGATTTTTTCGCCGGTGCGCAGCGCTGTCTGCCAACGCTTATAGGCCGGTGGCGAAAGCGAGGCGATCACGCCGGGTTGATGCGGGCGGAACGTCACATTGCTGAAGCTGATCGACTCGAGATCCTTGCGCATCGCGCTGAGATGTTTCGACACGTGCTGTGCCACTTCATCGGAATCGTTACCGAACACATGCTTGAGCACCGCGCGAATGTCGTCGTTGGAAGACAGTTGCGACAGCGCGTTGATGGAGTTGTCCAGCTTGGTCCGGGCGCGGGGAATGGCTTTTTTCAGATAACCGCGGGTGTAACTGAATGGCTTGAAGCGGCCGAACAGGCGCTTCAACGGGGCGAAGTTACCCAGGTCGAGCAGTTTCAGGCGCGGGCCCCAGGCACCGCCGGTGCGGATGCTCAGCGCGTGCCAGTCCTGGTTGCGTTCCAGCACTGCGATGTCGATCGCCTCGCCAAGCGCGTCGGCGCCTCGCCAGGTCGCCTGACGCACATCGCCGGTGTGGGAGAGCCTGAGCCAGTCCCGACTCTCGACACCATGGATCAACCTTTTCAATTGCACGCTGGCGGTGTGCGCGGCGTCGAGCGCGGTTTCGCCGGCAAAGACCACGCCGCGTTTGACCAGACGAAAACCTTTGCGGGCGAGGGCGGGCAAACCGTCGAGCGGGTTGATCAGCGACACGGCCGCTCGGGCCACGGCTTTGGCGACTTTCAGCAGTTTGAGCGTGGTCGACCCGGTCTTGGCGATGATGCTCGCTGCCGACGCGCCAAGACCGACCAGCAGGCCGATGACCGACAGGCCATCCAGAATGCAGCCACCAATGCCTTCGGCGACACGGTCGGTGCGTCCGGAACGAATGTCTTCAATGCACTGTTTGAACGGCACGATGACGTTGATTGCCAGGTTCTCGACGATCTCCCTGGTGTCACGCCATTCTTCCAGGCCGTTGCGCACATCCAGTGCGGCATACAACTCTTCGCGGCGGGCGACAGGATGGTTGTCCAGTACGCATTGGGCGATCTCATCCAGTTGCGCAGAAAAGAACAGCGGAACCGCGCGCACATCAGTCTCTTGCAGTTGCAACTGCCAGAGCTTCTCCACCACTACTTTGGAAGTCATGCCCTGGCGTGGTTCGCTGCCTTCGCGGTAGGCGGCGTAATCGAGGGGCCACTCGCTGGCTTTGTTCTTGTCCTGAAAATCGTACTTGCTGCCAGTGTATGAAAGGGTCGGCCGTTGATGAATGAGGCCGGTGTCTTGCAGCTTGAGCGCCAGATCCGGACGCTCGTAGCAAACGCCGCGCAGCGTGAACAGTTCGTAAGCGCGCAGCCGATCACCGTTGTCGCAGCAAAGAATAATCCCGTAACGCCCATTGGCCTCATCTCGCTGGATTTGCGTTTCTTGCTGCGTATTCAGTGGATTGACTTCCTTCCTGACGGTGTAGAAGGTCATTTGGCCGCTGGTCAAAGCCTGACGATCATGCTCTGGCATCTGCGTGATCGCCATTTTGATCAGGGACGATAGACCCTCGCGCACGTTCCGGTAGTAACGATCAAACGCCTGATCAAACAGTTGCGACGGCGATTGCAGTTCGGCCAGGCGGGTGAAGGCATCGGCCGGGGGGTGGAAGTTGTCGCGGGTCTTGAATTTGTCCGAAAGTTGCCCGTCTTCAACCAGATCGCCGGAAAGATACAGATCGAGAATCGACAGGCGTAGGCGCAACAGGCCGTTGATCGCGTATTGGTTGTTGTCAGTGGCGCTGGCGAGGAAATTCCAGAACTCGGTGAGAATTCCCGCCGGATGCGCAGCCTTCAACCCTTCGAGCCAGCTCCGTTCGCCGAAACTGTCCAGGTACTTTATTTCGAAGGCCGGCTGTTCGAGATAGGCGCCGGCGGGCATCACTTGCTCCAGCGCACGCAAAGCGATTTTGCGCCGGTCCGGTGGCGCGGTGGACAAGCCTGTTTCAGACTGGGCCAGAGCCTCCATGTAACGCGAGAAATACGCGCTGGCCTTGATCACCGTGGTCTTGTCGTAGTCTTTGTCGCTGCGGTAAGGGATGACTCCGTTGAGTACCGCCCAGTCCACCACCGCCGGGATCGCCGCCGCTTCGTACAACTTGTCGAGCTCACCGGAAACCGGGGTCAGCTCGGAAAACGCCTTGAGTTGTGCAAACGTCATTGCACGCGAGCTGCCAGGTGCGGCGTGCTCGACCACGGCAGCGCTCTGGCGTGCAGTTACCCAGCCTGGCTTGTCCAGCGTGAGCCCGGGCGGGATCTGGTCGATGAGCAACTCCGGCGCTGCACCTGCCATCAACAGATGCGCTGCCAGTGGCGCGTTGTGCGCTTCGCTCAGGCCCTGATCAACCAGATGCTGTTCGAACAGGACGCGTACTTCGGCCGCGCCGAGTGCGGCATTCGCCGGTTGATAGAAGTCATAGCCGGCGACAAGAGGCTGATCGGAACGCAATTGCATGTCGATGATCAGCGCAGCGATGACCAACTCGTTGAGCTGGCGTTCGCGCACGTCCGGGTTATTGGCTTCCAGATGCCAGCCAAGCCGTGCATGCAGGGTTTCTCCCAGGGTGCGAGCGGTTTTTCGCCTCAGGAAGTTGTGCAGGAACTTGTCCGCGTTGTCGCGTATGTCCTGTGCCGGAATCAGGTTGAAGTTGGCGAACGCCAGTGCCTGCAACAGGCTTGTCGCACCTTGGGTCAGCTCATGCACTGTCTGGGTTATGACTTTGCGGTCCGCTATCGATAGATGAAACGGTGACGACTCATCGGCGTGGAGCAATTCGTGGTAGTCGCCCAAGGAAGGCGGCTCAGGCAGTTCGAAGGCCAGCCATTCAATCAGTGCCCGGGTTTCGGCAATGTTCGTCGGCAAGTCATAACCGTTGAACTTCAACCATTGCACTATGCCAATCACTTGGCCGGAATAAACGACGCCGCCGATGTTCTTCGCCAAATCGGCGAGCATATCGAGTTCTTCGGAAAACACCGAAACTTCAGCATTGTCCAGTGCAATGCTGAAACGATGGGATTCGAACTCTGAGTCATAAACAACGAGAACTCCGGCGTTGGTATCCACTGCTAGGTTAATATCAGCTGAAAAAGAATGGTTGCGTAACAGTTGCGCAAACTCCGGGGTTGCAATTAAATTTTTCAAGGCATTGCGTGCTGGTTCACAGTGTTCGTCAAAACTGCTGCCGATGACCCGGGGTATGAAGCGATCTTGCACATTGAATACAGTGGCGACCGGCAGCGAGGCGCTTGCCGAGTAACTGTCGGCCGAGACTTCAAACTCAGTTGCCTTAAGGGCTTCGGCAAGTGACTGAACAATAAGCGCGCGTTCCTGTTTGTCGGAAGCGGAGCAATCGACGGCGGCAGGCACGTCGGAAGAAATGAACTGCATGGGCTCTATCCTGAATGAGTATCGAAAGTTCCCTGGCTGTATTTCGTTATTTATTAACGCGGCCAAAGATTATTCAGGATAGAGCTGGCAGGTTAAGCAATGGCAGTGTTAGTTAGTTGCTGATTATTTTCGGATGTGACAAGTTGCATCTGCGACGGACATTTATCAGGTTTATTTCAGAATGCCTTTAACTTTGTCGCGCAATTGATCGATGGAGAAGGGCTTGCCGATGACATGCATGCCATCGGGTACTTCGAGACTCTCGGCATAACCGCTGGCGAACAGGATGGGCAGAGCAGGGCGCAGCTGACGGGCCTTTTGAGAGAGTTCGCGGCCATTCATGCCAGGCAGGCCGTAGTCGGTCATCATCAAATCGATGGCTTTGCCAGGATCCGCAAGGATTTCGAGTGCCGCGTTGCCGTCATCAGCCTCCAATACCGTGTATTCCAGCTCCTCCAGCACATCGACGATAAGCATGCGCACGATGGAGTCGTCTTCTACGACCAGGATAGTGGATGGAGTGGCAGACATGGCAGGACTCTCAGAAAAATGAAATCGGGGGATACCGGGCAAGCGAATTTGCCGGACTCTTGCATGAGTAAGTGGCGCATAGCCACAAGTTCCCGAGCTGAAACAAAAAAGAACAGGTCAGTGCGGTGAGGCAAGGATAACCGTTGGCGTCGTCCAATGCGCAGGTGTGCGTAGGAAAATGCCATCATTTGTGTGAGAAAAATGGATCCATGGCGGGGTTTTGGGGCAAACTCTCGGGTTTTCAACAGTTCGACAAGGCTGCCCCATGTCCTCTCCGTCCTCGGTTGATGAACAACGGTTCCGCAAACTTCTGAGTCGCAACGTCAGCTTGCCGCTGGGCGTCGGCGTGCTCAGTGCGGTGTTTTTCGTCTCACTGATCACCTATTTGCTGTCCGTCATCCAGTGGGTCGAGCATACCGACCGGGTGATCAATAACGCCAATGAGGCGGTGAAACTCACTGTCGATCTCGAAACCGGCATGCGCGGCTATCTGCTTAGCGGTGACGAGCACTTTCTCGACCCGTACGAAGTTGCCAAGCCGCGTATCGACGTCGCTCTCAATACGTTGCTGGAGCTGACCGCCGATAATCCGGTGCAGACCGACCGCTTGCGTCGCCTGCAAGCGTTGCAGGTGGAATGGGCCAACTACGCGCAATCGATGATCGACCTGCAGCGCAGCAGCGGCGATTATCGCGGTGCGGTCAAGGCCGGGCGGGGCAAGCGACTGACCGACGAAATTCGCAAGCAGTTCGAAGACGTCATCGAAACCGAGCAAGTGCTGCGCGCCACGCGCAACGAGGATGTGCGTCGCACCACCATCTGGAGCATCACCCTTTATCTGATTTTCATCGTTGGTATCAGCGGTTTGCTGGCCTACATCGGCCGCCGTGACCTGGTCAATCTGTCGACCAATTACAGCGCCAACCTCGCCGCGCAGCTGGCCAGCGCTGAACGCCTGGAGAAGCAGGCGTGGCTGCGCAACGGCCAGACACAATTGGCCGAGCAGGTGCTGGGGCAACTGACGCTGAACCTGCTGGGGCGCAACATTCTGCAATTCTGCGCGCAATACCTTGGCACTGCCGTCGCTGCGCTTTATGTGCGCGAAGAACATGGCGGCCTCAAGCGTGTGGCGACTTATGGCTTCTCCCGCGAGCAGGAAGAACTGAATCAAACGATTTACAGCGGCGAAGGCATCGTTGGCCAAGTCGCAGAACAAGCACGCCTGATCCGTCTCGACGCGGTCCCTGGCGACTATTTCAAAGTCAGCTCCGGCCTCGGCGCAGGCCTGCCGCACAGTGTGCTGGTGGTGCCTACCAGTGATGATGACCGCGTCAATGGCGTGATCGAACTGGGTTTCCTGCGTCCGCTGTCCGAGCGCGACATCGAGCTGCTGGAGCTGATTGCCGGCAACATCGGCACCTCGATCGAAGCGGCGCGTTACCGTCAACGCTTGCAGGAAGTGCTCGCCGAAACCCAGCAGCTCAACGAAGAACTGCAAGTGCAGCAGGAAGAGCTGAAGACCGCCAACGAAGAGCTGGAAGAACAGTCGCGGATTCTCAAGGAATCCCAGGCGCATCTGGAAACCCAGCAAGTGGAGCTGGAGCAGACCAACGAGCAGCTCGCCGAACAGCGCGATGCGATGGACAAGAAAAACACCGAGTTGAATCAGGCGCAGATTCAACTCGAAGAGCGTGCCGAAGAGCTGCAACGCTCGAGCAAGTACAAGTCCGAATTCCTCGCCAACATGTCCCACGAACTGCGCACGCCGCTCAACAGTTCGCTGATTCTGGCCAAGCTGCTGGCGGAAAACCCGCAGCAGAATCTGTCGGCGGAACAGGTCAAGTTTGCCGAATCGATCTATTCGGCCGGCAACGATCTGCTCAACCTGATCAACGACATCCTCGACATTTCCAAGGTCGAGGCCGGCAAGCTTGAAGTGATTGCCGAAAACACCCGCGTCGATCGTCTGGTCGATGGCTTGCGCTCGATGTTCGAACCGCTTGCTGCCGACAAGCACCTTGCTTTCACTGTCGAGGTCCAGCCGGACGCTCCCGGCTTACTGTTCACCGACCGGCAGCGTCTGGAGCAGGTGATCAAAAATCTTCTGTCCAACGCGATCAAGTTCACCGAGCACGGCGCCGTCAGCCTGAGCATCACCGCGCAGCCGAATGATCACATCGCTTTCAGCGTCAAGGATTCCGGGATTGGTATCGCAGCCGATCAGCAGGAAAGTATTTTCGAAGCGTTCCGTCAGGCGGATGGCACCACCAACCGCAAGTACGGCGGTACCGGCCTGGGCCTTTCAATCTCGCGGGATCTGGCAACGTTGCTGGGCGGCTCGATCAGCGTCGACAGCGTACCGGGGCAGGGCAGCACGTTCACGCTGCTGTTGCCGCGTCAGTATCACGAATTCGGTGATACGCCGGCCGCGCCGCTGACCTTTCATGCAGCGCCTGCTGTGGCTACACCAACGGCCGTTGCGGCACCGGTGGCGTCAGCGATTCCGGCTGTCATCCCGCGCTTCGCCGACGATCGCGACAAGGCGCCGTTCGCCACCCGCTGCATTCTGGTGGTGGAGGACGAGCCGAACTTCGCGCACATCCTGTATGACCTGGCACATGAGTTGGGTTATCAGTGTCTGGTCGCCCACGGTGCCGATGAAGGTTACGACCTGGCCCGCGAATTCGTGCCGGATGCGATCCTGCTCGACATGCGCCTGCCGGATCATTCCGGTCTGACTGTGCTGCAACGTCTGAAAGAACGCGCCGAAACCCGGCACATTCCGGTGCACGTGATTTCCGTGGAAGACCGCGTCGAAGCCGCTATGCACATGGGCGCCATCGGCTACGCCGTGAAGCCGACCACCCGCGAAGAGCTCAAGGACGTCTTCGCTCGTCTGGAAGCCAAGCTGACGCAGAAGGTCAAACGCGTGCTGCTGGTCGAAGACGACGATCTGCAGCGCGAAAGCATCGCGCGGCTGATTGGCGATGAAGACATTGAAATCACTGCCGTCGGCCTGGCCCAGGACGCTCTGGAATTGCTGCGCACGACCATCTACGACTGCATGGTCATCGACCTCAAGCTGCCGGACATGCTCGGCAACGATCTGCTCAAGCGCATGTCCACCGAGGACATTTGCTCGTTCCCGCCGGTCATTGTCTACACCGGCCGCAACCTGACCCGCGATGAAGAGGCCGAGCTGCGCAAGTATTCACGCTCGATCATCATCAAGGGCGCACGCTCCCCGGAGCGGTTGCTCGACGAGGTCACACTCTTTCTGCACAAAGTCGAATCGCAGCTGTCCCATGAACGACAGAAGATGCTCAAGACCGCGCGCAGCCGCGACAAGGTCTTTGAAGGTCGTAAAGTGCTGCTGGTGGACGACGATGTGCGCAACATCTTCGCCCTGACCAGTGCACTGGAACACAAAGGCGCTGTCGTGGTGATCGGCCGTAATGGTCGCGAAGCGATTGAGAAACTTCATGAAGTCGAGGACATCGACCTGGTGCTGATGGACGTGATGATGCCGGAGATGGATGGCTTCGAAGCCACCATGGAAATCCGCAAGGATCCGCGCTGGCGCAAGCTGCCGATCATCGCGGTAACGGCCAAGGCCATGAAGGACGATCAGGAGCGCTGCCTGCAAGCGGGCGCCAACGATTACCTGGCCAAGCCCATCGACCTTGATCGTCTGTTCTCGCTGATACGTGTGTGGCTACCGAAAATGGAACGCATCTAGTGGAACGCAGCAGTCCGGCCGAGCGCAACAGCGAAATCGAATTACGCTTGTTGATCGAGGCGATTTACCTGAAATACAGCTATGACTTTCGCGACTACTCCGGCGCTTCGATCAAGCGCCGGGTGCAGCACGCGCTGAGTCAGTTCGAGTGCGCGACCATCTCGGCCCTGCAAGAGAAAGTCCTGCACGACCCGACGGCGTTCATGCAGCTGCTGCAACTGCTGACGATCCCGGTCAGCGAGATGTTCCGCGATCCGTCGCACTTCCTGGCGATCCGCAACGAAGTGGTGCCGCTGCTGCGCACCTATCCGTCGCTGAAGATCTGGATTGCCGGCTGCAGCACGGGCGAGGAGGTCTATTCGATGGCGATTCTGCTGCGCGAAGAAGGCCTGCTCGACCGCACGATCATCTACGCCACCGACATCAACCCGCGCTCGCTGGAGAAGGCCAAGCAAGGGATTTTCTCCATGGAAAACGTCCGCGCCTACACCGCCAATTACCAGCAGGCCGGCGGCCAGCGTTCGTTTGCCGATTACTATACCGCAGCCTATGGCTACGCGATTTTCGACAAGAGCCTGTGCGAGAACGTGACATTCGCCGACCACAGTCTGGCCACCGATAGCGTGTTCTCCGAAACCCAGTTGATTTCCTGCCGCAATGTGCTGATCTACTTCAACAAGAAGCTGCAGGACCGGGCGTTCGGGCTGTTCCATGAATCGTTGTCGCATCGCGGCTTTCTGGTGTTGGGCAGCAAGGAAACCCTGGATTTTTCCAACTATTCGAACCAGTTCGAGGCGTTGGTCAAACAAGAACGGATCTACCGCAAATCATGAACGACACCCCGAGCCTGCCTCGTATCGAGGCTGTCGTGATCGGCGCCTCTGCGGGCGGTGTCGAGGCGTTGTTGACCCTGCTCGGGCCGTTGCGCAAAGGCTATGTGCTGCCGATCATCATCGTTCTGCATCTGCCGGAAGAACGCCGCAGTCATCTGGCCGAAGTGTTCTCCCGCCGTGTTGCGATGCCGGTCAAGGAAGCTGAAGACAAGCAGGACATTGAAGCCGGCACGGTGTATTTCGCCACGCCCGGTTATCACTTGTCGGTCGAAGCGGATCGCAGCTTGTCACTGAGCCTGGAGGACCGCGTACATCATTCGCGGCCTTCAATCGATTACCTGTTTGAATCCGCCGCTGACGTTTACGGCGAGACACTCGCCGCTGTCCTGCTGACCGGCGCCAATCACGATGGCGCGCGCGGGCTCGCTTACGTCAAGCGTTGCGCCGGCCTGACCATTGTTCAAGACCCCGAGGATGCACAAGTCGCCACCATGCCCCAGGCTGCACTGAACGTTCTGCAGCCGGATCATGTCCTACCCATTCACGGCATCGGCCGTCTGCTAGTCGAGCTGGAACGAATCGCATGCTGAGTAATATCCAAGCCAAACTGTTGATCGTTGACGATCTGCCAGAAAACCTGCTGGCGCTGGAAGCGCTGATCAAGCGCGAGGATCGCACGGTCTATAAGGCTCTGTCGGCGGACGAAGCACTATCGCTGTTGCTGCAGCACGAATTCGCCATGGCCATTCTCGACGTGCAGATGCCCGGCATGAACGGCTTCGAACTCGCCGAGCTGATGCGCGGTACAGAGAAGACCAAGAACATTCCGATCATCTTTGTCAGCGCTGCCGGCCGAGAACTCAACTACGCGTTCAAAGGCTATGAAAGCGGTGCGGTGGACTTCCTGCACAAGCCGCTGGATATCCATGCGGTGAAGAGCAAGGTCAACGTTTTCGTCGATCTGTATCGCCAGAGCAAGGCCATGAAGCAGCAGGTCGAGGCGTTGGAGCAGGCCCGGCGTGAGCAGGAAGCGCTGCTGCAACAGCTGCAAAGCACCCAGCTGGAGCTGGAGCAAGCGGTGCGCATGCGTGATGACTTCATGTCCATCGTCGCCCACGAGGTGCGTACGCCGCTCAATGGCCTGATTCTCGAAACCCAGTTGCGTAAAATGCATCTGGCGCGAGACAACGCCTCAGCGTTCACCCTCGACAAGATGCAGGCGATGGTCGACCGCGATGAGCGGCAGATCAAAAGCCTGATTCGCCTGATCGAAGACATGCTCGATGTCTCGCGAATCCGCACCGGCAAACTATCGATCCGACCGAGTCGTTTCGATCTGGTGCAACTGGTCAGCAATCTCCTGCAGAATTTTGCCTCGCAAATGGAAGCGGCAGAAACCAGCGTTTCCTTCGAGGCATCGGCGCCGGTAGAAGGTTGCTGGGACGAGTTCCGCATCGAGCAAGTGGTGTCCAATCTGCTGACCAATGCCTTGCGTTACGGTGGTCGCAGCCCGATTCAGGTGCGCGTCTATCGCGAAGATGACGAGGCCCGGGTCGAGGTACAAGACCACGGCATCGGCATCAGCGCCGAGAACCAGAAGCGTATTTTTCAGCAGTTCGAACGGGTGTCCGCCAAGACGGTGGTGGCCGGGCTCGGGCTGGGTCTGTTCATTTCCGAGCAGATCGTCGCCGCCCATGGCGGCTCCATCGTCGTCGAGAGTGAAATCAACGAGGGCGCCCTGTTTCGCGTTTGTCTGCCGATCCAGGAAAACGGCATATCCGACGCAACCTCTGAGTGACCACACGGTCGTATCAGCAGCTATTGACCGAACAAAGGCTTCCCATGAGCGTAGATGCGCAAGATGTAGTACTCGTCGTCGAAGACGAACCGGTTATCTTGATGGTCCTGACGGATTACCTGTCGGGGCAGGGCTATCGCGTGTTGCAAGCGGAAAATGGCGAGCAGGCTTTCGAGATCCTCGCCAGCAAACCTCATCTCGACATACTGATTACCGATTTCCGCCTGCCGGGCGGGATCTCCGGCGTGCAGATTGCCGATCCGGCGGTGAAATTGCGACCGGACCTCAAAGTGATTTTCATCAGCGGCTATCCGCAGGAAATCCGCGAGACCGGCAGCCCGATTACCAACAGCGCACCGATTCTGGAAAAACCGTTTGATCTGGATGTGTTGCAGGAAAAGATTCAGGAATTGCTGGCCTGATATGTAGGAGCTGCCGTCGGCAGCTCCTATCGATTCAGCTATTGATCATCTCCCGCACCTTGGCGGTGAGCAGATCAAAGGTGAATGGCTTGGTGATCATCTGCATTCCCGAGTCGAGGAAGCCACCGCGCACCGCCGCGTGCTCGGCATAACCGGTGATGAACAACACTTTCAGACCTGGGCGATATTGCCGACCAACCTCCGCCAGTTGACGACCGTTCATCCCCGGCAGACCAACGTCACTGATGAGCAAATCAATACGTTGCGTCGAATTTAGAATCGGCATGGCGCCGTCGGCATCACCGGCCTCTACGAACGCGTAACCCAGCTCACTGAGCACGGCGCTGACCAATACGCGCACCGCCGGGTCGTCTTCAACGATGAGTACGGTTTCGCCATCCATCGCATACGGAGCCTGCTGCGAATCCGATACGGGAATTTCTACTTCCTCACCCCGGAAACGCGGCAGATAGAGTTTTACCGTGGTGCCTTCATCGATTTCACTGTCGATCGACACATGCCCGCGCGACTGCTTGCTGAAACCATAGATCATCGACAGTCCGAGGCCGGTGCCCTGGCCGATCGGCTTGGTGGTGAAAAACGGATCGAACGCACGGCTGACCACGCTCTGCGGCATGCCGCTGCCATTGTCAGTGACGCTGAGCATCACGTAATCGCCTGGCTCCAGATTGCTGTACGCAGCCGTGAATTCGCGATGCAGCACCTGATTGCTGGTTTCCACCACCAGCTTGCCACCCTCGGGCATCGCATCACGGGCATTGATCACCAGGTTGAGCAGGGCGCTTTCCAGTTGATTGGGATCGGCCTCGGCAACCCAGAGATTGTCGTCCAGGCGCATTTCCAGATGAATGCTTTCATTGAGGCTGCGTTGCAGCAGCTCGCCCATGGACAGCACCAGCGTGTTCATTTGCACGGCTTTCGGGTCGAGTGACTGACGGCGCGAGAACGCCAGCAGACGGTGAGTCAGGCCGGCGGCGCGGTTCGCTGACGTCACACCTAGATCGATCAGGCTGTCGAGGTCTTCCGTGCGGCCTCGGGCCAGACGTCGACGCAGCAATTCGAGACTGCCGATGATGCCAGTGAGCATGTTGTTGAAGTCGTGAGCGATGCCGCCAGTGAGTTGGCCGACCGCTTCCATTTTCTGCGATTGGCGCAGGGCTTCTTCGTTGTGGCGAAGTTGTGCGGTGCGTTCTTCGACTTGCTGCTCGAGGGTTTCCAGGGTCGATTGCAGGCGTCGTTCGCTTTCACTCAGGTCGATCAGCCGATCGCGCGCTTCATATTGTCGTCGTCGCCCACGCAGGGCGGCGGAGACCAGGCTGACCAGCGTCGCGGGATGGAAGGGGCGCTCGAGAAACGTCACGTTGCCCAGCAGGGTGCTGAGGCGCGACGGCGGCCCTTGTTCATCACCGCCATGATGAGTCAGCAGTACGATGGGCATGTCCGACCACGCGGGCTGCTGGTCAAGGTAGGCGATTAGCCCTTCCAGTTCAGGTCCGCGCAGCGCTTCAGCAGCAATCACCAGCAGTCCGGCACCGACCTCCAGCTCGGTGCATAAAGCGCCGAGATTCGGCGCCACCATGCCGCCGTAGCCGGCTTCGTTGAGGATCATCAACGCGATCTGGCTGTCGCGACCCATGGGCGCCAGCACCAGCACCCGCTCGGCCAACGGCGTGTTGACCGTCACAAGCTTTCATCCTCAAGCAATGGATTGCTCGCTCCCATGTAGGTCGGCACGCCACGCAGCACGCCCTGGAAGGATTCCAGCGGTTGGCCGATGGTCATGCCATGCGAGGAGATCCGGTATTCACGGATGGTCGACTCGTGGTTGCCGGTACGTTTCTTGATAATCGAGATCGCCCGGCGGACTTTGCCGAGGGCTTCGAAGTAGCGCAACAGAATCACCGTGTCGGCCAGGTAAGTGATATCGACCGGCGCCTGCATATCGCCCACCAGACCGTGCTGGGCGACCGTCATGAAAGTCGCCGCGCCTTTGCGGTTCAGGTACAGCAACAGCTCGTGCATGTGCAGCACCAGCGCGTTTTCTTCCGGCATCGCCGCTTGATAGCCGTTGATGCTGTCGATTACCACGGTTTTGATACCCAGCTCATCGACGCAACGCCGCACGCGATGGGACAACTCACCGGGAGACAATTCGGCGGCGTCTACTTGTTCGATCAGCAGATTACCGGTGGCCTGCAAGGCTTTGAGGTCGATACCGAGATGACGCATGCGTTCGAACAGCAGGCCCAGCTCTTCATCGAAAATGAACAGCGCGGCTTTTTCGCCTCGAGCCACCGCTGCGGCGGCGAAGATCATTGAGATCAGCGATTTACCGGTACCGGCCGGGCCGAGAATCAGCGTGCTGGAGCCGGTTTCGATGCCGCCGCCGAGCAGGGCGTCCATTTGCGGGATGCCGCTGGACAGCTGCAGACGTGGGTAGTCGCCGCGATGCTCCGCCGCTACCAAGCGTGGAAAAACATGGACGCCGTCGCCCATGATGGTGAAGTCGTGGAAACCGCCACGGTATTTCTGCCCGCGATACTTGACCACTCGAACGCGCCGACGCTCAGCGCCGTAGCTTGGCGTCAGCTCTTCAAGACGAATCACGCCGTGGGCGACACTGTGCACGGTCTTGTCGAGGGACTCGGTGGTCAGGTCGTCGAGCAGCAGGACGGTGGCGTCGTAGCGCACGAAGTAATGCTTGATCGCCAGAATCTGCCGACGATAGCGCAACGAGCTCTGCGCCAGCAGACGGATCTCCGAGAGACTGTCGAGCACTACGCGGGTCGGTTTGAAGCGTTCGACCACTTCGAAAATCTGCCTGGTCGCCTCACCCAGTTCAAGGTCCGAGGAATACAGCAGACTTTGCTGGTGCTCGGCATTGAGCAGGCTTTCCGGCGGTGTCAGCTCGAAGATCTTGATGTTTTCGTTCAGCTCCCAACCGTGGGAGAGCGCACCTTGACGCAGTTCTTTCTCGGTTTCCGAGAGAGTGATGTACAGGCAGCGTTCCCCGGCCAGCGCACCGGCGCGCAGGAAATGCAACGCCACGGTGGTTTTGCCGGTCCCGGGTTCCCCCTCGAGCAAAAACACATGGCCGCGAGACAAGCCACCGGCAAGGATGTCATCCAGGCCTACAATGCCGACGGCGGCCTTTGCACTGATCAACTCGTTTGATGTAGTCAAAAAACGCCCTCTTATGACTAGGGTAATCCGGCGGCTGGCTAGAGTGAGCCGCCTGAGTAACTTGACCTCACGGCGTGTTCACGGTTCCGCTTTTTCTTGGACGGGCGGCCAATTGAGTCCGCCCTGACTGGATTAAAGACCTTGTTGCAAGGCCGGGTCGTCCGGATTCAGCTGCTCCAGTTGCGCCAACAGGATCTGCACATTCTGCAGTTGGCCGCTTTCCTTCCAGTAGTTGATCAGCAACACCCGCGCCTTGCGGTCGGCGGGGTGGCGCTGGACGATTTCCTGCAGCTGTTTTTGCGCCGCTTCCAGTTCTTCCGCGCTGTGCAGAGTAGTGGCGAGGTCGTAGCGATAATCCTTGTTGTCCGGCTCCAGCTCGACGGCTTTGGACAGGCCGAGCAGGGCATATTCGCGCTGGCCGTGGTGCAGCAGCCACAGGCCGAGGGCATGTTGCAGATAGGCCGAATCTGGCTGCGCCTTGAGCTGGCGGGCAAGCAACTGGCGAGCGGCATCGCTCTGGCCCTGGCGGTCAAGCACATCGATCTGCATGACCAGCGCCGGCAGGTTGCCGGGTTCCAGACGCAAGGTATTGTCCAACGCCTGTTGGGCCTGTTTGTATTCGGCGTTATGGATATAAAGACGTGCCAATTGTGCGTAGTTGGCAGCGCTTTCCGGCTGGCTTTCCAGTGTCTGCTGCCAGCCATCAATAGCCTGCTGCAGCGGTGCGAAGTACAAACCCAATTCATCCGGGCTCAGGCCGAGCAGGGCATTGATCGCGGCGAACCGCACGGTTTGTTCTGCGTCGTCGAGCAACGGTCCGAGCAGCAGACTGCGTTGCCCGCCGGGCACCAGACCGACGATGCTTTTGATCGCGGCGACGCGCACTTGCGGCGCTTCGTGATGCAGGTCGATGTCAGCCAGTTTCAAGGCCTGCGGGCTGGGGTAGTTGGGCAGCTCGCCGTGCAGCCAGACCCGGCGTTTGACCGAGATGTCCGGGCGGCCCAATTGCTGGTACAACTGGCGCGCCGCTCCGGGTTCACCAGTGCGCGCGGCGTTCAGCGCTTCGCTGTAGCCATGTTTGATAGCATCGGGGATGGTCGGTGTGCTGCTGCGCCATGACAGCCAGACGACGCCGAGGATCAGTACGAGGCCTAGGCCGATCAGCAGGTTGCGGCGGGACTGAGTCATGCGGGGTTTCCGAAAGCTTCGAACTTGAGCAGAGCGGCAAGCTTCGTTCAGCTTGGCGCGTGAGTCAAACCGTTGCCGGCGAATCGTCCTACAACACGTGTCGACTGTGAAATCCGTCAGGCTTTTGCTGGAATGTCTACGCTTGCAGAAGTCGTTTTAAAGAGTGTGCCCATGCCAGCGCTGTTCGCTTATTTCAAGGCTTTGATCCATCCCGGTCAGGCTGTTCTGCTGTTTGCCCTGCGGACCATCGCCGCCGGGCTGTTGACCCTATATCTGGCGTTCATTTTCGATCTGGAACAACCGAAGTGGTCGATCATGGCTGTGGTGATTGTCAGTCAGCCATTGGCAGGGATGGCACTGGCGCGCAGTTTCGGCCAAGTGGTCGGCACCACCGTGGGTGCCGCGGTGGCGGTGCTGATCATGGCGATTTTCCCTCAGGCGCCGCTGCCGTTCATCACGACATTGGCGTTGTGGCTGGCGCTGTGCACCGCGGGCGGCACCTTGCTGCGCTACACCAGTTCCCAGGCGTTCGTGCTCAGTGGCTACACCGCAGTGGTGGTGGCCTTGCTGGCAATCCCGGATCAGGAAGGCACGTTTTTGCTAGCGGTCACCCGCGTCACCGAAACCCTGCTGGCCGTTGCCTGCGTGTGCGTGGTGAGCCTGCTCACAGCCCGGCCTGAAGCAGTGGCCAAAGGTTATTTCGCCAAAATCGATCAGGTGATCAAACTGGCCGCCAGCCACGCCGCCGAAGTGCTTCGCACGGAAGAAAGCGAAGCCGATTTTCAGCGTCGGCAGATGCAACTGCTCGGCGAGATCAGCGCATTGGAGGGGTTGCGGCGCCATTTGTATTTCGATGCCCCACGTTTGCGCGATGCCGACAATCTGGTGTTGCTGCTCGGCAATCAACTGATGCTGCTGACGTCGCGACTGACCGCGCTACGTCATCAGCGCGAATTGCTCATCGAACGCTGGGAGGGCGACCTGCCGCTGGAGGTGCAGCAGCTGCGGGCCGAGGAACTGGCGTTGCTTGAGCAACTGGCGAAACAGGGCCGCGCGCTGTCTGGCGCCGATCGGCAACGTTTCGTGACCTTGCAGCAACAGTTCGAAGCGTTGGCGTACAAGGCCGAGCAGCAGACCGAGAACATGAGTGCGGCCCTGCGTTCACTGGCCTGGGCGCTGCGTTGGGAGCAGGCGCGCCTGCTGCAGCAACTGGAGCAGATTCTCGAACTGAGCGACGCCATTCAGGAAGGGCGCCCGGCCAGTTGCCTCTATCGCGGCCAGAGCAGTCCGTTGCATCTGGATTTCACTCTGGCCTCGATGAACGCCATTCGCGCCTTTACCGCGCTGTTGGTCAGCGGATTGATCTGGATCGAAACGGCGTGGGATGGTGCGCGCGGCGGAATGATTCTGGTGGGAATTCTCTGCTCGCTGATGGCGACTTTTCCGCGTCCGCTGATGGCTGCGCAAAGCTATGCGCGAGGCTTGGGTCTGGCGCTGGTAGTGTCGGCGTTCTATCAATTCATGCTGGTGCCCGCGATCAGTGATTTCGAGCTGCTGGCCTTGCTGCTGGCGCCGCTGCTTTATGCCATTGCCGTGGGCATCTCCAGTCCGGCCACCGCCGGCATCGGCATGGGCCTTGGGCTGTCGAGTTTTCTCATGCTCGGGCCGCAAAATACCGGCACTGGGCAGAACACGGCGATCCAATGGTTCGAATTCGCCGGCGCCTACGTCAGTGCAGCGATGCTGGCCCTGATCGTTTATGCGCTGATCTTCCCGTTCCGCCCGGCCTTGCGCATCCGGCGCCTGTACGGCGAAGCGCGGGAGCAGGTGTACCAACTGAGCAAAATGCCGGCCACCGATGAACAACAATTCGCCTTCGAGAGTCGGATGACCGATCGCCTGACCAGCATGCTCGGCCTGCTGCCAGCGGCAAACGATCGCGCCATGCAACGCTTGTATGAAATCAGCCTGGCTTGCGTAGCCCTGGGCGTGGCCATGCATCAGCTGAGGCAGCAGGCGCAGAACAACGCGCTACTTACCGATGCGTTCGGCCAACGCCTGGCATCAGCGTTACGCAAGACCGGTCGCCTGGTCGCCGGACGCGCGGATGTGCAGCTCCCGGCGCTGCTGGCGACGTTGCACCAACTCGGAGATCAGCTGGACGAGCTGCACGCCGCCAGTCATGAACATTTATGGTCGGTTTTTCGCATGCGTGTGGCGCTGCTAATTGTGGTGTCGTTCCTCGAGCGCCACGGCGAATATTTGCAACCTCAAGGTCTGGAAGGAGAACCGCAACTTGCCCATTGATTTCGAAATTGGCGGGGTTTATCTGCCGCCGATTGCCCAGGCTCTGTTACTGGCGATCCCGATTTTCATGTTGCTGGACTGGTGCTTGCGCCGCCTGGGCCTACTGCGCCTGGTCTGGCATGAAGCGCTGTTCGAAGGCGCCCTGTACGCCTGTGTCTGCGCCACGCTGATTCTGTTGATGGGAGCCTGATGTCTTGAAAGCACTAGTTGCACGAATGATGACCGTGGCAGTGGTGATCCTGGCGATCGTCCTCGGCTGGTTTGCCTGGGAGTATTACACCCGCGCGCCGTGGACACGGGATGCTCGGGTGAGGGCGGATGTGGTAACGCTGTCGGCGGATGTTTCGGGGCGTATCGTCAAACTGGCGGTGCAGGACAACCAGCATGTCGACAAGGGCCAGTTGTTGCTGGAGATCGATCCGGCGCGCTATCAACTGGCGGTCGTGCATGCCCGACGCTCGGTGGAAGTGTCCAAGGCTTCGCTGGGGCAATCGCAAGCGGCAATCGTCGCCAGTGAAGCGTTGCTCAAGCAACGCCAGAGCGAGGAGCGCCGGCGCCGCACGCTGAAGCAGGGCTTCGCCATTTCCGGTGAGGAATGGGAGAAGGCCAGTACCGACGTGGCGGTTGCCCAGGCGGATCTGCTGCGCAATCAGGCCAACCTCGGCTTGGCCGAAGCCAATGTGCAACTGGCAATTGCCGCGCTGACCCAGGCTGAACTGGATTTGCAGCGCACCCGTGTCGAATCGCCGGTCAGCGGTTATGTCACCAACCTGCTTACCCGCCAAGGTGATTACGCACAGGCGGGCGGGGCACTGCTGGCGTTGGTCGACAGCGATTCGTTCTACGTCAGCGGCTATTTCGAAGAAACCAAGCTGCCGCGAATCGCGGAGGGTGATCGGGTACGCATTCAATTGATGAGTGGTGAGCGCTTCGGCGGCACAGTGGAAAGCATCGCCTTCGCCATTGCCGACCGCGAAAACGCGCCCGGCAGCCGATTGCTGGCAAACATCAACCCGAGTTACACCTGGGTGAAGCTCGCGCAACGGGTGCCGGTGCGCATTGGGATTGATGGTGACTTTGCCGGCAAGCATCGCCTGCGCGCCGGTACCACCGCCACTGTCACCGTCCTGGAGGATCACCGCTGATCCATTGTGGGAGCGAGCCTGCTCGCGAAGGCAGAGTATCAGCCACCGCTGATATGTCTGACCTGACGCTTTCGCGAGCAGGCTCGCTCCCACAAAAAATCCCAGTGCTGCAAACAGGCATAAAAAAACCCCGCGACCGAATGATACGCGGGGCAAAAAATTTGGTTGGTTGCGGCCAACCAAAGGAGCTCTTTAACAACCTTTACTTGCTGGCGACCGTCTCCGGTTGCCAGCCACCGCCGAGGGCCTTGTATATCGCGACGATGCCGCGATACAGCTCGACTTCGGCCTGTGCCTGACTGTCTTCGGCGTTCAGGCGCTCACGTTGGGCGTCGAGCAGGACGAGGAAATCGGTGGTGCCTTCGCGGTAGCGGATTTCCGCCAGATCAGCGGCCTTGCGACTCGATTCGCTCTGACGGATCAGCGAGATCAAACGTTGCTGACGCTTGCCGTAATCGCTGAAGGCATTTTCCGATTCTTCCAGCGCCAGCAGCACCTGTTGCTCGTAGTTGGCCAGCGCGCCTTCGGCGTCAGCATCGGCACCGCGCAAACGGGCGCGGACGCTGCCGAGGTCAAACGCAGCCCAGGTGATGCTCGGGCCGAGTGCCCAGGCGTTGGCTGCCGAGGAACCGATCTGCGAGCCACGTCCGGCGGTCCAGCCGAGGAAGCCGCTGAGGCTGACCCGCGGGAACAGGTCGGCCTTGGCCACGCCGATGCGCGCAGTGGCCGAAGCCAATTGCCGTTCGGCGCTGAGAATGTCCGGACGACGTTGCAGCAGTTCACCCGGATCACCGATCGGCAGCGCCTTGGCGATGGCCGGCAGATCCTTCGGGCTCAGGTCGACGGTCAGTTTGTCCGGGCGCTCACCGAGCAGGGTAGCGATACGGTTTTTCTGCCGAACCTGTTCCGCCTGCAACTGCGGCACCGTGGCTTCGACGTTGGCCAGACGCGCATCGGCGCGTTCGACATCGAGCTGATCACCGACACCGGCGTCACGCAGGCTGATGGTGATCTTGCGCGACTCCTGCTGGTTGTTCAGGTTGGCCACGGCGATCTTTTCCCGCAGCTGGGCGCCGCGCAGTTGACCGTAAGCGTCGACCAGTTCGGCAATCATGGTGACTTGCAACTGGTAAAGATCGGCTTCGGCGGCCTGCTGGTCGGCGTCACTGGCTTCCAGATTGCGCTGGATGCGGCCGAACAGGTCGAGCTCCCAGGCCATGTCCAGACCGAGGTCATAGCGCTCGCTATTGACCCGGTCGGTGGTCTGGCCGGGAATCTGGCCCTTGCCCAAGTCGCTGCTGGCGCGGCTGGTGATGGTCGGCATCGCGTCATTGCTGGCGTCGTCGCGGATCGCCCGGGCGGCTTTCCAGCGGGCGAACGCCACGCGCAGTTCACGGTTGCCTTGCAGCGATTGCGTCACCAACTGGTTGAGTGTCGGATCATCGAATTGCTGCCACCAGATGCCTTCGAATTTCGAACGGTCGAAGTTCTTTTGCCCGGCGGCGCCGTCGGTGGCGGTCGTGATGTTGGCCGCCTCCGTAGCTGGGGTCTTGTAGTCGGGGCCGACGGCGCAGGCGCTGAGGGCCAGCACCAGCAGACTCGGCAGGAAGACTTTCAGACTCATTGTTGCGCCTCCAGTGGCTTTTGAAGAGTGTGCGCCTTGGCTGCTTTGCGCTGCTCGCCGCGTTCGACAAAGTTACGGATCAGTACATAGAACACTGGCGTCAGCAGCAGACCGAAGAAGGTCACCCCGAGCATCCCGGAGAACACCGCCACACCCATGGCGTGACGCATTTCGGCACCGGCACCGCTGGAGAACACCAGTGGCACCACACCCATGATGAACGCGAAGGAGGTCATCAGAATCGGCCGCAGACGCAGGCGGCAGGCTTCCAGCACCGCAGCTAGCGGATCGAGGCCTTCTTCCTGTTTGTCCTTGGCGAATTCGACGATCAGAATCGCGTTTTTACAGGCAAGTCCCACCAGTACGATCAAGCCGATCTGGGTGAAGATGTTGTTGTCACCGCCGGAAATGATCACACCGGTGATGGCCGACAGCAGGGTCATCGGTACGATCAGGATCACCGCCAGTGGCAGGCTCCAGCTTTCGTATTGGGCGGCGAGCACCAGGAACGCCAGCAGTACGCAGAGCGGGAACACGAACAGCGCGGTGTTGCCGGACAGAATCTGCTGGTAGGTCAGGTCGGTCCACTCATAGGTCATGCCGTTCGGAAGTTCTTCCTTGAGCAGTTTCTCGATGGCTTTTTCCGCCTGGCCAGAGCTGTAGCCCGGGGCTGCGGCACCGTTGATTTCAGCGGTGATGAAGCCGTTGTAGTGCATCACGCGATCCGGCCCCGAGGTGTCGCTGACCTTGATGAAGGTCGCCAGCGGGATCATTTCGCCTTTGTTGTTGCGTACTTTCAGCTGACCGATCTGGTCGGACTCAAGACGGAACTGCTGTTCAGCCTGAACGTTGACCTGATAGGTGCGCCCGAAGCGGTTGAAGTCGTTGGCATACAGCGAACCCAAATAGATCTGCAGGGTGTCGAAGATATCGCTGACGGCCACGCCGTGGGTCTTGGCTTTTTCACGGTCGATGGCGGCATCGACCTGCGGCACGTTCACCGTGTAGCTGGTGAACAGGCCGGCCAGTTCCGGCACGTTGTGGCTTTTGTTGATGATGTTCATGGTTTCTTTGTACAGCTCGTCGTAGCCCAGGTTGCCCCGGTCTTCGATTTGCAGGCGGAAACCACCAATGGTGCCCAGACCTTGTACCGGCGGTGGCGGGAAGATCGCCATGTACGCTTCCTGAATGTTCGCGTACTGGCCGTTCAAGGCGCCGGCAATCGCGCCGGCGGACATGCTCGGGTCTTTACGCTCGTCGAACGGTTTCAGCGTCACGAAGACGATGCCGGCGTTCGGGCTGTTGGTGAAGCCGTTGATCGACAGGCCCGGGAACGCTACGGCGCTTTCCACGCCCGGCTGTTTCAGCGCGAGGTCAGACATGCGCTTGATCACGTCTTCGGTGCGATCCAGGCTCGCGGCATCCGGCAATTGCGCGAACGCCACCAGGTATTGTTTGTCCTGGCCAGGTACGAAACCGGTCGGCGTGCTGGAGAAACCGAAGAAGGTCAGTACCATCAGGCCTGCATATACGAGCAGGGCGATGCCGCTGCTACGGATGACCCGGCGCACGGTGCCGACGTAGCCATGGCTGGCGCGATCGAAGAAGCGGTTGAACGGACGGAACAGCCAGCCGCCGAAGATCTTGTCGAGCACTTTCGAGAAGCGGTCTTTCGGCGCGTCGTGGCTTTTCAGCAACACAGCGGCCAATGCTGGCGACAGGGTCAGCGAGTTGAACGCCGAGATCACTGTCGAGATAGCGATGGTCAGTGCGAACTGTTTGTAGAACTGCCCGGTGAGGCCGGAAATGAACGCCGCTGGAATGAACACCGCACACAGCACCAGTGCGGTGGCCACGATCGGCCCGGTCACTTCCCGCATGGCGCGCTTGGTCGCTTCGACCGGCGTCAGGCCGAGTTCGATGTTCCGTTCGACGTTTTCCACCACGACGATGGCGTCATCCACCACGATACCGATGGCCAGTACCAGGCCAAACAGCGACAGGGCGTTGAGCGAGAAACCGAACAGGTGCATGACCGCAAACGTACCGATCAACGATACCGGCACCGCCACCAACGGGATGATCGAGGCGCGCCAGGTCTGCAGGAACAGAATCACCACCAGCACCACGAGGATCAGCGCTTCGAACAGGGTGTGCACCACCGCCTCGATCGAGCCACGAACGAAGATCGTCGGGTCATACACGATGCTGTAGTCCATGCCCTGCGGGAAGCCTTTCTTCAGCTCTTCCATCTTGCCGCGCACTTCGTTGGAAATGTCGATGGCGTTGGAACCGGGACGCTGGAAGATCGGGATCGCCACAGCCGGCTGATTGTTCAGCAGCGAACGCAAGGCGTATTGGCTGGAACCCAGTTCAATGCGTGCGATGTCCTTCAGGCGAGTGATCTCACCGTCGTCGCCTGCGCGAATGACGATGTTCTCGAACTCTTCTTCGGAAACCAGACGGCCTTGAGTGTTGACCGACAGCTGGAAACTTTGCGCGGTCGGGGCAGGGGGCGCGCCCAGTTGACCGGCGGCGACCTGACGGTTCTGCTCGCGAATCGCGGTCACCACATCGGTCGCGGTCAGATTGCGCGAAGCGGTCTTGTTCGGGTCAAGCCAGACGCGCAGCGAGTAGTCGCCCATACCGAACAACTGCACGTCACCGACACCACCGAGGCGAGCAAGCTCATCCTTGATGTTGAGGATCGCGTAGTTGGACAGGTACAGCATGTCGTAGCGCTTGTCCGGTGAGGTCAAGTGCACAACCATGGTCAGGTCGGGCGATGCCTTGTCGACGGTGATACCGATGCGCGTTACTTCCTCGGGAAGCTTCGGCTCGGTCCGGGTTACCCGGTTCTGCACCTGCACCTGCGCGTTGTCCAGGTCAGTGCCCAGGGCGAAGGTGATGGTCAGGGTGATCTTGCCGTCGGCGGTCGATTGCGAGGACATATACAGCATGTTCTCGACGCCGGTGATGGCTTGCTCCAGCGGAGCAGCCACGGTTTCACCGATGACTTTGGGGTTGGCGCCCGGGAAGTTGGCGCGCACGACCACGGTAGGCGGCACGACTTCCGGGTATTCGCTGATCGGCAACTGGAACAGCGAGATCGCGCCGGCGATCAGGATCAACAGCGACAGCACCGCTGCGAAGATCGGCCGGGAAATGAAGAATTGGGAAAAATTCATCGGAGTTGTCGTCCCTTAACCGCGTGGGGTCGTAGCAGCCAGCTTCGCAGCCGAACCCGATGCACCCTTGGCAGGGGCAACTTTGGGCAGGTTGCTGGCTTCCAGCGCTTGACGTTGTTGAGCGAGGGCAGCGAGGGTCTGCTCGCTGGCCATCGGAATCACCTCAGGGGTGACCGGTGAGCCAGGACGAACCCGTTGCAAGCCCTTGACGATGATGGTGTCGTCCTTGTTCAGACCGTTGCGGACGATGCGCAGGCCTTCAATCTTCGGACCGAGTTCTACGGCGCGGTAGGCGGTCTTGTTGTCGCCATCCATCACCAGCACGAACTTCTTGCCCAGGTCAGTGCCCACGGCTTCGTCATTGATCAGCATGGCGTTGTAGGTGCCGCTGCCGACCAGTTTCAGCCGTGCGTACAAGCCCGGGGTGTAGGTGCCGTCAGCGTTGTCGAAGACTGCGCGACCACGGATGGTGCCGGTTTTCGGATTGACCTGGTTGTCGACGAAGTTCATCTGGCCGAGGTGCGGGTTGCCGTCTTCGTTGGACAGGCCCATGTATACCGGCGTAGTGGCGCCACGCTGGCCGTTGCGGGCCAGTTGGGTGTATTTGAGGAACACGCGTTCGTCGGCGTCGAAATAGGCGTAGACCTTGTCGGTGGAGACGACGCTGGTCAGTGCGGTGGTATCGGCGGTCACCAGGTTGCCGGCAGTGATTTCGGCGCGGCTGACGCGGCCGCTGATCGGTGCGGTCACGCGGGTGAAGCTCAGATTCAGTTTGGCCAGGTCCAATTGTGCCTGCAGAGCACCGACGGCGGCGCGGGCCTCTTGGGCAGCGCTGGTGCGCGAGTCGGCCAGTTCAGCGGAAATGGCGTTGCTGGTACGCAGACGTTCACCGCGAGCGGCTTCGTTTTCGCTGCGAGTGGCGGTGGCGCGGGCTTGAGCAACCAGAGCTTCGAGGCGGCGTACCTCGGCCTGGAACGGACGCGGATCGATCTGGAACAGCAGGTCGCCTTTCTTGACCAGCGCGCCTTCGGTGAACGCGACCTGATCGATCTGGCCCGAAACCCGTGGGCGGATTTCAACGGTTTCCGGCGCTTCGAGGCGCCCGGTAAATTCGTCCCACTCGTTGACCGGTTGTTCCAGCACCTTGGCTACGCTGACTTTGGCAGCGGGCGGGGCGCCGGCAGTCTCCGGAGTTTTGCCGCAGGCGCTCATCACCAGTACGGCCAGCATGGCCAACGGGAAGCGCAAATGTTTGAGTGATTGTTCCATGGATGCAATCCGCCGAAGTATTGAAGATGGGCGGATGATGCTCGGCGCGGGTGTGATGGCACGAATCGAATGAAGCAAAGGTAACTATCATTCGGAATGATATAAGCGCAGAGGCAGCCCTCTAGCATGCACCTTTCGTTAGGGGGCTAACAATCGGCCTGAAGGCAATTCTGTGTTGCTTGATCTGCAATGATTGCGACCGACGCTGCGCGCGGAGGATTATCCGGCGATTAAATACCTCGCTGTTACCAGCACCTCGCCCACTTGCCGGAGCAATACGCCAATATCGCGGAACGGGCAACCAAGGGAGTTTCGCTCTAACATGAGCGCAACCTCATGCTCTGACATTTATCGTCCCCGGATCATTTTTATGCGCGACCTGCCCCCGACCGCGACCCTGCGTGCTTTTGAAGTGGCCACCCGACACCCGACGTTCACCGCTGCCGCTCAAGAGTTGCACGTGACCCAAAGCGCCGTCAGTCACCAGCTCCGGCACCTCGAAGAACTTTGGGGCTTGCAATTGTTCGAGCGCGGCAAGGCGTTGCGCCTTACAACAGCGGGGGCGACGCTGGCGCCGATCGTGCGCGAGTTTTTCATCAGCCTTGAAGCAACGCTGGAGGATCTGCGCGAGCAAAAGGACAGGGTTCGCCTGACTGTCAGCACCACTTATTCGTTTGCCTTGAAGTGGCTGCTACCACGCTTGCCGACTCTGTCGCGCCTGCACCCGGAGCTGTTGGTGTCGCTGGATACCACGGACAAGATCATCCACTTCGCCAATGGCGAAGCCGATGTCGCAATCCGCTTGGGCAAGGGCAATTACCCCGGCCTGTATTCAGAGTTCCTGTTTGGCGAACAGGTGTTTCCCGTGGCCAGCCCCGAACTGCTGCAGCGCGTCGGCAGGCCGGGCAGTCCCGCCGAGTTGCTGCAGATGCCGTTACTCATTCGCGACGGCGCCGAGTTGGCGCCGAAATGGGAGGTGTGGTTTCAGTCCGTCGGGCTGGAGTTTTTACCGCTGCGCGAAGGCGTCAGGTTTGGCGACACCAACATGACGGTGGAAGCTGCGTTGCTCGGCCAGGGAGTGGCGTTGGTGCGCAGCGGCCATGTCGAAAATGAAATTGCCGACGGCCGTCTGGTGAGGCTGTTCGATGTGCCGTTCACTTCGCCGCTTGCTTATTATTTCGTCTGTCCCAAAGGCATCGAAGCCCAGCCGCATATCCTCAAATTTCGCGAGTGGTTGCTCAGTGAAGCGTTGAAGGTGCAGAGCGCACAGCGCTGAAGTATGAGCAATTGCTCACGGTGTAATGAGGAGACTTCACTGTAATGCCGATGCCAGGGATGCCTAGAATGCTGCATGCCAATCCATCTCGTACTCCTCGTTCTGTTCGCCGCGCTCCTGCACGCCAGCTGGAACGCGCTGCTGCGCGGTGGCGCCGATCGGCTCTGGTCGATGACGATGATGTGCGTGGCCATCGCCATCGTCTGCGCCATCGCCGCCTCTTTCATGGCCCCGCCTGCACCTGAGAGCTGGGGTTACGCGCTGCTCTCGGCACTGCTGCATGTCGGCTACAACCTGTTTCTGGTACGCAGCTATCGGGTCGGCGATCTAGGGCAGATCTATCCGATTTCCCGTGGGTCGTCGCCAGCGCTGATCACCCTCGGCGCCGCGCTGTTTGCCGGCGAAACCATAACCCCCGGCGAACTGCTTGGCATTGGTCTGGTGTCCGGGGGGATCATCTCGTTGGCGTTCCGAGGGCGCAGCCTGTCGGTGCCGAGCCTGCCATATGCGCTGGGTACCGGTTGTTTCATCGCCGCCTACAGCGTCGTCGATGGCATTGGCGCCAGGCATTCCGGTGCGCCGCTCGCGTACACGGTGTGGATGAGCGCCCTGTGGGGTGTGTTGATGCCATTGGTGTATATCGGCCTGCGCGATGCTCGCAGTCTGTTTTCCGTGCGGCCCGGCATGCTCGCCGCAGTGGTAGGCGGGCTGGTTTCCTTACTGGCTTACGCAATTGTTATCTACGCGATGAACGAAGCGCCACTGGGCGCGGTGTCGGCCCTGCGCGAAACCAGCGTGCTGTTCGCGGCATTGCTCGGCTATTTGTTCCTCGGTGAAAAGCTCACCGTCCGCAGGATGCTGGCATGCGTGGTCATCGCCAGCGGCGCCATCATCATCGGCTGACATAGGCCAACTGCTCAGGAGAACGTCGCATGGATAAAGTCTCGCAAGCACCGCTGATTCTGATCACCGGCGGCAGTCGCGGAGTCGGCGCCGCCACCGCCCGACTCGCCGCCGCGCAAGGCTATGACGTTGCCATCAGCTACGTTGCCAACGAGTCTGCCGCGATGGCGGTGGTGGCGGATATCGAAGCGTTGGGGCGAAAGGCGCTGGCGGTGCGTGCTGACAGCGCTGACCCTGAGCAGGTCGCTGAGCTGTTCTCGGCCATTGATCGTACATTCGGGCGTATCGACGTTCTGGTCAATAACGCTGGCGTGCTGGCGAAGCAGTCACGCATGGAGGACCTGAGATTCGAACGCATGCAGCGCATCTTCGCAGTCAATGCGCTTGGGCCGATCCTGTGCGCGCAGCAGGCGGTGAAGCGCATGGCTTACCGGCACGGCGGCACAGGTGGCGCAGTGATCAACGTTTCTTCTGCCTCGGCGCGCCTGGGTAGCCCGAATGAATACGTCGACTACGCAGCATCGAAAGGCGCGCTGGAAACTTTCACCATCGGCTTTGCCAAGGAAGTTGCGCGCGAGGGAATTCGGGTCAACTGCATTCGCCCGGGGCACATCTATACCGATATGCACGCCAGCGGCGGCGAACCGGGGCGGGTGGATCGCGTGAAGGAGTCGATCCCGATGGGCCGGGGCGGTCAGCCGGAAGAGGTGGCGCGGGCCATCTTGTGGCTGGCCAGCGCGGATGCTTCGTTTGTCACCGGGACTTTTCTGGATGTGACGGGTGGCAAGTAGGTCCGGCTACAGACTATCCGGATCGCCAAAAAACATCTGAATCCGCGACCTCAACCACCGCTCTCCCGGGTCGTTATCCTGCGACCCACGCCATGCCATGTGCAATTCAAAGGTCCGCGTCGGCAGTGGCGGATCCTCAGCACGCAGACCGCCAGCTGCCGTCAGTGCCTCAGCCGTGTAATCCGGCACGGTCGCGACGATATCGGTGCCTGCCAGCAGCGTGCCCAATCCGTTGAACTGCGGTACCGCCAGCACTACGTGCCGTTTGCGTCCGAGTTTTTCCAGTTCTTCATCGACGAAACCACTGAGGTCGCCAGCGAACGACACCAGTGCATGCGGTCGGGCGCAGTAGTCGTCCAGGCTCAGCGGCCCCGGCACGGTGTCGGCGCGCAGTAGCTTCGGTGCGCTGCGGCGCAGGACCTTGCGCTTGGCGTTGGCCGGTAGGTCGGTGGTGTAGCTGACGCCGATCGAAATCTCGCCGGAGGCCAGCAGGCCCGGCATCAGGATGTAATTGACCCGCCGTACCACGAGGACAATGCCCGGTGCTTCGGCGCGCAGACGCTTGAGCAGCATGGGCAGCAGCGCGAATTCGACGTCGTCGGACAAACCGATGCGAAACACCGAGGTGCTGGTCGCCGGATCAAAATCGGCGGCACGACTGACGGCGGTCGAGATCGAATCAAGGGCAGGCGAGAGCAGGGCGAAGATTTCCACCGCGCGCGCGGAAGGTTCCATGCTGCGACCGGTGCGGACAAACAAGGGATCGTCAAACAGGCTGCGCAGGCGCGACAAGGCCGCACTGATAGCCGGTTGGCCGAGGAACAATTTTTCCGCGGCCCGAGTCACACTGCGTTCGTGCATCAATGTTTCGAACACGATCAGCAGGTTCAGGTCGACACGACGCAGGTCATTACGATTCATCTGGAGTCCTGGCAGAGTCATCAAACTTGACGAGGGCGGCCATATGAGAACAATGGCCGGCATGAATCTTACGGGGAAAGGCTGGTACTCTGCACCGGAAAATTCAGCTTTACTGCGACGGTGGCAGGCCTTTTTTCATGGATTTTGCCAATGCCGCCCTTGATGCGGAATCAATGACAGGCATGTCGACTATTAATAGCCACTGATGGTCTTGGGTCGAAAGCCCAGATAGAGTTCATGGCATTAGAGGTTACTTTGACGAGGTTTGCGATGTCCCGCACGATCCGTTTTCACAAGTTTGGTCCGGCCGAGGTGCTCAAATGCGAAGAGCATGCGGCTGCTCAGCCAGGTCCTGGCGAAGTGCAGGTGCGTGTCGAGGCAATCGGCATCAGTTGGTACGACACCCTGTGGCGCCAGAATCTGGCGTCGTCCCAGGCACGTCTGCCTTCGGGCCTCGGTCATGAAATGGCTGGCGTGGTCACTGCGGTGGGCGCTGATGTCGAAGACCTGTCCGTCGGCGACAAAGTGGCCAGTTTTCCTGCGGAAAGCCCGAACGACTATCCGGTTTACGGCGAGTCGATCGTCCTGCCGCGCACCGCGCTGACCCGTTATCCCGATGTGCTCAGCCCGATCGAAGCGAGCGTGCATTACACGCCGCTGCTGATCGCCTACTTCGCTTATGCCGATCTGGCGCGGGTCAAACCGGGTCAATTTGCGCTGGTGACTGACGCCAGCCACTGCGCCGGCCCGTCGTTTGTGCAATTGGGCAAGGCGCTGGGTGTGCGAGTGATCGCCGCGACCAAATCGGCGGAGGAGCGGGAGTACCTGCTGTCCCTCGGTGCGGAGAAGGTCATCGTCACCGAAGAGGAAGATCTGTTGATGCGTATCAACAAGATCACCGACAACCGCGGCGTCGATGTGGTGTTCGATGGTCTTGGCGGCCCGCAGATGTCGTTGCTCGGCGATGTGCTGGCGCCACGCGGCAGTCTGGTGCTGTACGGGCTGCAAGGTGGTAACCAGACCCCGTTCCCGGCGTGTGCAGCGTTCCAGAAAAACATTCAGTTCTTTGTGCACTGCATCGGCAACTTCACCGGCAAGCCGGAGCTGGGCATTGTCCAGGACCACGTCGCTCTGCAGCGTGCTTTGCGTGACATCAACCAGTTGACCGCTGACCGCGTGCTTTTGCCGCTCAAGACTCGTGTATTCCCGTTCAACGAGTTCGTCGAAGCGCATCGCTACATGGACGAATGCCCATGCCGCGAGCGAGTGGCCCTGCAAGTGGAAACCGCGTAAATCCGCTCATCAGAGTCCGTGGCCGCCACGGACTCTTTTCTGTTTATACCCTCGCTGTCAGTAAACCCTCCCCAATATCGAAGCATTGGCCTTTTCAGCAACTGAACTGGTTTTTGCCGTTCATCTGTATCTTCTAATCACACTATAAGCACTGATAATTGAATGATTACTTTCATCTCAAGGAATGAGCTATGGCTGTGCATTCAATTTGTCCGAGGCAATATCAAATGGCTGGCTCAGCTGGCTTCGTCAATTTCTGTTTAATTGCTGTAGGGCGATTCGGAAGTTGCTTCTCTTTTTCTTGTAATGATTTGGCGTGGGACGTTGTGGGAAGTTTCCTCAGAACATTGTTGAGTGGCGAAAGGCCAATGAATACGGGTGGTTGAGCGTCAAGCCTGGCATCTGGAAGGCTTTGTTCAGGTGAAGTGTTTCAAATAACTACAACTTTGTAAGTGTTAGCATTTCAGCGTCTATTACTTATTGATCCAATTGCCGCGCGCCTACTGTCATGTCTGCGCGGCATGAAACTTTTGATACCGGGTAAATACCGATGAGCACGATCCATGATCAGGCAATGAACTATGTCTATCAGCAAGTATTGCAGCGTTTGCTGAGTTTCTTTTCCCGAGCCGAGCGCACGGCATTGCAATTGCTGATACAGCGCCTGGTGGTGGCCGCAGGCGGCATGGAAAACATCGGGCAATTCAAGGTGCTGGTGCCTCAGTCCGGCCTGCGGGACGGCTGCTATACCCTGGCCTTGCTCCGGGCCGCTCAGTTGACCATTGCCGGCCGTGCTCCGGCGACCTTTCAGCTGCGCGTGGCTTCCCTGCGCTGGAATGGCGACAGCCCGCTCGCCCTGCAAAACCTGCATCGCAGCTACAGTGCGCTATTCCTTTATGACGATCCGCGGGTCGAGGTGCTGATGGTGGATAACCGCGAGGTCCTGCCGTTCGACCATCGCACGCCTGTCAGCAATGAAGGGCGCGAGGCCAGCCGGGTCAATCTGCTGCTGGTGGGGCACTGTCGCACCTGGCTGGAAACACCTGAATTATGGGATGACGCCTACCTGGCGACGGCCGAGTACTACAGCCAGATCGCGCGCTGGAACAACGGCGTCGACGCCATGATCAGCACCGAAACCAAAGGCAGTCAGCAGCATTTCCTCGAAGGCCTGAACCGCGCGATGCAGCGAGTGGCAATACCGGCTCCAGGCCTGGTCAATGCCGGATTCGAAACGCTTTTTCCTCTGCTCGACGAGCTCGGTGATGACTTTTACCGGGAACTGCGTGCCGATGATGACCGGACCGTGTGGCGGCCGGAAGGTGAGTTCGAAGCCTGCCGGCGCACCAGTTTTATCGACATCAACGACATGATGGTCGGCAAGCTCGAGGACCGCTGGCCGCTGTTGGGCGAGTTTCTCGGTTATGAACCTGATGATCTCGCGCTATACCAAGGCGAAGCGGTGTTTGCTGATCCTTTGATCTCGGCACATGTGCGAGGTTTGTACGCACGGTTCATCGAGGGGCGCGCCTATGAGGCGGGCATCGACGATTACGTCCGGCACACGCTGGCCGACATGCGGCGAAAGCAGGTTGCCGAAACCGTCTGCGAGCACTTGCTGGCCAGCTACGACAACGCCGGCGGGCCAGAACAACTGCGGATGCTTGCCGAGGATTACCTCAGTAATGGTTTCGGATTGACCGAAACGCAGTTGGCGTGCCTGCTGTTTGCGCCGTTCATCGACAACGGCAAAGGTCTCGAACGCTTCCTGCGCAACTGTCATCCCGGCATGCTGGTCGCCATGCCGGACCTGCACCGCGCCATGCAGGGTCTGCACGCACCCGAGCAGGTGATGAAGTGGCTGACGGAAGTCAGCGGCTTGCCAGTCAGGCTGTTGAACCGCCTGTATGCAATGGGCCCTGTGCAGATTGATGCACCTGCGCAATTCTCCTCGGAGAGTTCGGGTTCGGACGAGGCGCGTTCGGCTGCGCCGTTCGAGCGGTCGACGGAACGCTGACGGTGAGCCAGAGCCTGGATTGTGAACCAATATCTACGGAAATGAGGGTGTGAAGGGCGCGCGGGACAACGACTTTGTTTATCAGGCAGTTTATCGATATCTGACAACGCTGATTGATGCTGCCGGAGGTGGTGGGGCGGTACGCATGCCTTCCTTGCGACAACTGGCGGACCGGCTGAATGTCTCCATCTCAACGGTGCAATACGCCTATTCGCTTCTGGAAAAGGAAGGCCGGGTCTATTCGATCGCCAAGTCAGGGTATTACGCGCAAGCGCAGTTCAGCATGGATGCACCCGGCAACGGCAATGACCTGCTGGAGACCGTGTACGTCAACGCCAGGCGTCCCGGGATGTGTGTGTTGAGTGCTGACGAACCGGCCTCGCTGCAACCGTTGGACAGTCCGTTGCTGACCTCGGAACGTGAGCTTTTGCGTCAATACCCGCGTCAGTTGCAGACATTCGTGCAGCCTTGCGGTGAACTGGAATTGCGGGTTGCGCTGGCGGCGCGGTATACCAGCTCGACAGAGCACTTCTGGCACGCCGATGACATTTATATCGGTGCTGATCTGCGCGGGGTCCTGGAGATTCTGATTTCGGTGCTTGGATTGCGTCAGGCCACCGTGATTGTCGAATCACCGTGCGACTGGGTCATCCTGCGCCTGCTCGAGTCGTGCGGAGTACGCGTGATCGAGTGGCCATTGCTTGCCCGAGGCGTGCTCGATCTGTCGTCACTCGAATCACTGCTGAAGAACGAGCCGGTTCGTTTGATCCTGCTGTCTTCCGTGCTGAGCATGCCCCAAGGCAACGGTTTCACTCGCGAATGTCAGCGGGCCACGGCGGAGTTGCTCAATCATCATGGCGTCTGGGTACTGGAAAACGACTGCTACAGCGAGCTTGACGAGCGCAATGATTCGCAGCGTTTGCGCAGTTGGCTCGATCCTGATCGTCTGCTGGTGTTTTCCACTTTCGAGAAATTCATCGGCGCCGAAGCACCATTCGGCTTTGTCTTGTCGCGTCACTGGCGCGAGGAATTGCAGCGCCATTTTCTGCTGCGGGCGTTTCGCTTGTCGCCCATTCGCCAAAAGGCGATTGCGCGGCTGTTGAATGGCGGACGGCTTGATCAGCATTTATCCGTGTTGCGGCGGATGCTGGGTGAGCGGCGAGCCGTGTTGATCCAGACACTGCGCGAACGCCTGGGCGATACCCTGCAGATTGGCGAGCCGCCGGGCGGGGCGACGGTGTGGGTACGTTCGTTACGCCCGGTCGACATGGCAAGCGTGTTTCATCGCCTGCTCAAGCAACAGATCATCGTCGCACCGGGCGAGCTGTTCAGTCTGCAGGGCTTGCATGCGGATCATCTGCGTTTGAGCGCGCTGAACCATGGCGAGCGGGATTTGCCGAGTGTCATCGGCTTGCTCGGCGATGCCTTGCGCCTGTCGCCCGGCCAATAACGTTAAAAAACATCGGGCGAGTTTCGGATACATCCCGTCGCACAGTGGTCAAACTGCCAGTAAACTGCGCTGCATTTCCTGAACCACTCCGATTTCAGAGGTTTTTGCATGACACTCAGTCCTTTTGCGGGCAAACCGGCACCGGCAGAACTGTTGGTCGACATCCCGCGACTGGTTACGGCCTATTACACCGGCCAGCCTGATGCATCGATTTCTACCCAGCGAGTGGCGTTCGGCACGTCCGGCCACCGCGGCAGTTCGTTCGATTTGAGTTTCAACGAATGGCACGTTCTGGCCATCAGCCAGGCGATCTGCCTGTATCGCGAAGCCCAAGGCATTACCGGCCCGCTGTTCGTCGGCATCGACACCCATGCATTGTCGACCCCGGCCGGCGCCAGCGCACTGGAAGTCCTCGCCGCCAATGGCGTCACCGTGATGATCGCCGAAGGCGATGAGTACACGCCGACCCCGGCAGTTTCCCACGCCATTCTCTGCTACAACCGCGGCCGTACCTCCGGCCTGGCTGACGGTATCGTCATCACGCCGTCGCATAACCCGCCACAGAGCGGTGGCTACAAATACAACCCAACCAACGGTGGCCCGGCCGATACCCACATCACCAAGTGGATCGAAGCCAAGGCTAACGAACTGCTGGCGAACAAACTGGCCGGGGTCAAACGCATCAGCTACGAGCAGGCGCTCAAGGCCAGCACGACCCATCGCCACGATTACCTGAACACCTATGTCGCCGACCTGATCAACGTCATCGACTTCGATGCCATCCGCGACGCCAAGCTGCGTCTCGGTGTCGATCCGCTGGGCGGAGCAGGGGTGCGCTATTGGTCGGCCATTGCCGAACACTACCGTCTCGACCTGGAAGTGGTGAATAAACAGGTCGATTCAACGTTCCGTTTCATGACCGTCGACTGGGACGGCCAAATCCGTATGGATCCGTCGTCCAGCCACGCGATGCAGGGCCTGATCGGCCTCAAAGAGCGCTTCGACGTGGCGTTTGCCTGCGACCCGGACCACGACCGCCACGGCATCGTCACGCCGTCCGGTGGTTTGCTCGCGCCGAACAACTATCTGGCGGTATCCATCGACTACCTGTTCCAGAATCGTCCGCAATGGCGCGCTGATGCCGCCGTGGGCAAAACCGTGGTCAGCAGCGGTCTGATCGACCGCGTGGCCAAGCGCCTGGGCCGTCGACTGTACGAAGTGCCGGTCGGGTTCAAGTGGTTCGCCGACGGTCTGTTCGATGGTTCGCTGGGTTTTGGCGGTGAAGAGAGCGCTGGCGCCTCGTTCCTGCGCAAGGATGGCGGTGTATGGAGCACCGACAAGGACGGTCTGATTCCAGCCTTGCTCGCCGCCGAAATGACGGCGCGCACCGGGCGCGATCCAAGTCAGGCCTACCGAGCGCTGACCGACGAACTGGGCGAGCCGTTCTCGGTACGCGTCGACGCCAAGGCCAACCCTGAGCAGAAGGCACTGCTGAGCAAGCTGGCGCCGGAACAGGTCACCTCGACCGAGCTGGCAGGCGAGAAGATCCAGAGCATCCTCAGCCATGCACCGGGCAACGATCAAGCCATTGGCGGTCTGAAAGTCATGACCGAAAACGGCTGGTTCGCCGCGCGTCCTTCGGGCACTGAAGACATCTACAAGATCTACGCCGAAAGCTTCCTCGGCGACGACCACCTCAAGCAACTGGTGGCCGAGGCGCAAACTTTGGTAGATGGCGCCATTTCCAGCAAATGATGCGCACATGAAAAAGGGCAACCGTAATGGTTGCCCTTTTTTATTGCCTTGCCGATCAAGCCAGGTCGACCAGTACGATCTCGCTGTCCTCGATCGCCGTGACCGTCAGCACTTGCTCATGGGCTACCGCCACACCGTCACGCGCTTGGGCACGCAAGCCATTGACCTCGATCACGCCAGTGGCCGGAACCAGATAGGCGCGCCGTCCTTCATCCAGTCGATATTCTGCGGTTTCACCGGCCTTGATGTTCGCCGCCACCAGGCGCGCATTGGCGCGAATGTGCAGGCTCTCATCGTCGCCGTCTTTGCCGCTGGCCAAGGTGACAAAACCTTCGCGCTCGCCTTTGGGAAACGGCTTGGCTCCCCACGACGGCGGCGCACCGGTTTCGGTCGGCAGAATCCAGATCTGGAAGATCTTGGTTTCCTTGTCTTCGAGGTTGTACTCGCTGTGGGCGATGCCGGTGCCGGCACTCATCACTTGTACATCACCAGCTTCGGTGCGGCCCTTGTTGCCCAAATTGTCCTGGTGCGTGATGGCACCTTCTCGCACGTAAGTGATGATTTCCATGTCGCGGTGCGGATGCTGCGGAAAACCTGTGCCTGCAGCGATGATGTCGTCGTTCCACACGCGCAGATTGCCCCAGCTCATCCGCTGCGGGTCGTAGTACTCGGCAAACGAAAAGTGGTGATGCGCGTCCAGCCAGCCATGATGGGCGCCGCCCAGCGAGCTGAAGGGTCTGAGTTCAAGCATGATCGTCTCCTAAAATTAGGTTCGTCAGGGGGGCGGGCCCCGTGGTTGATGACGACGATCATCTATCAGGCAATCATCGATAAAAAGCGCAAAAACTGCCGCGTCATGATCAGGTTATTCGATAGGAATTTGCCTCAAAATCGTCTCATCCGACTTTCAATTCGTCGCCTAAACCGATGACCTGTAAGCATTTCGCTAGAACTCATCAGCAAATCCAGACACCATAGCCGCCACAGCCTCACACCCTGGAGTCCGTCAGCGTGGCGCAACACACCCCCGATCTTCCCCCTGAACTTCGTCCACTGGCCGAGATGCCCTGGTTCAAGCGTCTGGCCGCGCGATTCTTTGGTCACGGTCTGACCAAGCTGCGCGCGCAGCACCGGGCATCGTGGCTGCACGGGCAAGCTGACGGATTTCGCAGTGGCCACACAGCCGGCGTCGAATATGGTTTCAAGGAGGGCAAGCTTGAGGGTCTGGAGGAAGGCCGCCAGGTTCTGCTGATTCGCGACAGCCGCAACACCGAGCATCGGCCGCCCAGCGTCGATAACAACCTGTTCGATGACTGGCGCCTGCCGCTCACCGCCGAATTGAAAAAACGCATCAAGGCTGACGTCGCTCGTTTGCTCCCGGCCCACGCCCAGCCCAGCGCCGCGCAATGGAAAATGATCTTCAGCGATACGCCGTCCACCTCGGTGGTCGCCGGTGCGGGCGCCGGCAAGTCGACCACGCTGGTGCTGCGCATACTGTTGCTCAGCCATTATCTGGGTTTTGAGCTGGATTCGATGACTGTGGTGACCTTCACCCGTGAATCGCGCAAGGACTTCATTAACAAGCTCATCGAAATATTCACGTTGTGGGGGCAGCCGCTGAACCTCAAGCAGGCGCGCGAACTGGTGCGAACCTTCCACTCGCGCATCCTGCCGATGGTGCGCAGCCTGCCGGGTTTCGAGCGCTTGCAGGCCTTCGAGAACCTCAGCGATCGCCCGCAAAGTGGCGCAGAGGAGGTCGACAGCAATCCGTTTGACCTGCGGATCAACGACGCGCAGCGGCAGCAACTGAACGCTTGTTATCACCGGCTGTTCAACGACGATGAGCGTTTCCGCCAGTTGATCCAGCCGCTGTCCCGCGCGGGTTTGCAATTAAAGGAACTGGAACGGGATCACCCCGATGTGCAGAAACGCATGGCGGTCACCGAACTGGCGGCCAAGCGCGATGAAGAGCTCTGCGATGTCATCGAGGATCTGTGGTTTCGCGCCGGTGCGTGGCCCATTAAAGGCATCGAGCCGAATCGGCAGGCCTTCGAAATCAATGGCTCGAAGTTCCACGCTCACGGCTATATTCCCAGCCTCGATGCCTGGGTGGTGCTCGGCTTTGATCCCAAGGAAAACGCCCAGCTGACCCGACCCAACGCCAAGCTGAGTGTCCGTGCAGAGTGGGCGGTCAAGCGCACCCTGTTTCAAGCTTTCTGCCGTAAGCCATTGATATGGATGGATAGTTACGAGTCATCCAGGCGCGTTCTTGCGACGTTGGCCGGAGATGCTAGCGCCGGTCCCGGATTTGATTACAAGGTCAAGGGCGAGCTGGCATCCTCGCCATTGCTGGACTGTTTTGTCGCCGCGGCAGGCTTCATCGAAAACCTCGGCCTGGATGTGCCGGACGCGGTCAGTCGAATGAGCTTCGCCAAGGATGATCCCGACCGCTTTTTCTTCGAAGCCCTGAGCCTGTTCTGGCGCGCATTTGAAGATCACCTGCTGGATCAGAAACCGCCAGTGATGACCTACAACCGCATGTTCGCGCTGTTCAGCGAACACTCGCCGGAAAACCTCAAGCTCCTCAGCGACGAGCTGCTGCGGCCGATGGCGCATCTGATGATCGACGAATTCCAGGACGTATCGCCGCAGATCGTTTCGTGGATTCGCGCCAGCCTCAATGAAATCCGCAGCCGTGGCCCGGCCATGCACGTTGGGCGAGGGGCGCAGCGGTCGTCGCTATTGTGCGTCGGTGATGACTGGCAGTCGATTTACGGCTGGCGCGGCAGTTCTCCGAGTTACTTCATGGAGTTCAACAAGGAATTTCCGTCGCCGAGCACCACGCGGGTCATGCTCAGTGACAACTACCGCAGCCACCAGCACATCATCGACGCCGCTGAACACATTGTCCGTGCAGCGCCGGCGATCGCAGGCAAGAAGGCCAAGGCCAGTGGTGAGCCCAAGCCGCTTCACCCGGTCAACGTGCTTGAGCGTGACGATGAAGCGTTGGGGCAGCGTCTGGCCGAGCATTACCGGCGGGGTGATTCAATCCTGATGCTTTATCGAAAAAGCAGCGATAGGTTATTGATTGAGCAGCATATTCAGCCTGTAATTAATGTGGATTCGAGCTTGCCCTATGATGCGCGGCGGCTGAAACAGCTGACCTATCACAGCGCCAAAGGCTTGCAGGCTGATGCGGTATTCCTGCTGGGTGATTGCCAGCATCTGACCAGTTCTCCGTACAAGAACCAGGTGTATCGCATGGCGGGATTGGGCAAAAGTGGCGATAGCGAGCCGTACGACAATGCGCAAAAAGACGAAATCCTGCGCCTTGCCTACGTTGGTATCACGCGCGCCGTCAGCCATTGCTACTGGTACGTCGAACCGCAGGAAACCCAAGCGGTAAACATGCCGAGGGCATCGGATCGAGTTGCCAAGGGCAAGCCGTTCTTCGTCGATCATCGAACCGAGAAGGCCAGCGCCTGATCAATAAAAAAGCCCGAATCGCTGCGGGCTTTTTGTTTTAAATCAGGCGCTTATGCGTAGTTCTTGAGAGATTCCGGAGGAGTGAAAGCTTCCAGCTCATCTTCGATGGCTTCGATGATGCGCTCGACGTCTGCCGCGTTCATCACCGTTGCGCAGGGAATGCCGGCAATGGCGATCATGGTTTCGCCGCTGGCACGATCAAACAGACGGGCGATCAGGCTGCCCGGCGCATCCATCGTCGCCTCGAAACCCATGGGATGAAAATGCCAGCGCATCAGCTGGCAAGCGTTTGGAAAGGTGACTTTGCTGAACCCTTTATTCATGGTGTTGCCCGCCTGCTTCATCGAGCGCTTCCTTTTGCTCATGTTAGGTGGGAAGAGCCTTCATTGGCTCAACCAGTGCTTGAGCTTTAAAAGTAGCATCCGTGTGTGAAAAAACTGTGAGTTTTTTCAGTCCGTTTAGCGATTGATTCGCATTTTTTGATGTAAGTCACTGGCTCATCGATTATCGCCAAAACGCCACCATGGATTTTTCATTGAAGCGGCAGAGGAAGTTGGGCAAGCTCGGTTCTTTTTCGCCGAGCCGCTTATGCACGCCGATGACGACGGCCCAGAACAGACCCAGGCCACGGCCGCCACGGTCATGCGCTATCACCTGAGCTGGAAACACCGGGATCTGGACAGCGTCATGGCGCTTTATCACGCCGATATCCAGTACAGCGATTTCTTTCAGAATCGCGTACTCAGACTGGATGAGTTACGCGAGTACGTGCGCGTGAGCATGCCGCGAGAATCCGACGAACTGCTCGAGCATTGCGACCGCATCCGGGTGGATGGCAACACCGCGTTCATTCAGTACGAGGTGACCTTGCGTGGCGGCGATGGCCTGGTGTCGTTTCGTTCCAGCGAAGCGATCACGGTCAAGGACGGCCTGATATGGCGCGTCAATGAATACGCCTCGCTGGTGCGTACCCAAACCGACGGCAGTTCGGCACCGAGCCGTCCGGCGGTCAGTCGTCTCGGTCTGTCACCGCGCCAATTGAGCTTCATGGCCGAAGACCTGCAGCAGTATTTCGAGAAGCAGCAGCCTTATCTGGACCCTGAGCTTGACCTGCAACGGGTGGCGAAGGAGTGCGGGTACAGCCGCAATCAGATTTCCTATCTGCTCAATCAGGTACTCGGGCAAAGCTTTTATCGCTACGTCAACCAGGCGCGCCTGCAGCATTTGCTGCGTGCACTGGACAGCGCCGCACCGCCATTGCGCGTCGACGAGTTGGCGTTTGCCGCCGGTTTCAATTCGCTGTCGGCGTTTTACAAATGCTTTCGCGAGCACACCGGCCAGTCGCCCAAGGCCTACGCCAAACAAATTTCTCTGCGGGCACGCGCGCAAGACATCCACTGAAGGCAGCCACTAGGATCGACGCCATCGAAGGTTTTCAGTGGCGGAGTCTGGCATGTCGGCGTGGCGCACGATCAGTTTGTGGATGGATCAGCTCGATGAACCGCTGCTGGCGCGCCCTGCGCTTGAGCGGGATCTAGATGTCGACGTGGCGATCATCGGCGCCGGTTACACCGGACTGTGGACGGCGTACTACCTGAAAAAACAGGCGCCCGGCCTGGATATCGCCATCATCGAGGCGCAAACCGCCGGGTTCGGTGCGTCCGGACGCAATGGCGGCTGGCTGATGGGTAACTTGCTGGGTGAGGATCGCTTGCTCGCAGGCTTATCGCCGCAGCAACGGCGGGCGTCGTTTGATCTGCTGCACAGCATTCCTGATGAAGTAGAGATCGTCGTTGAACGCGAAGGCATCGACTGCGATTACCGCAAGGGCGGGGTGCTTTATTGTGCTGCGCGCTACCCAGAGCAGGAAACCGTTCTGCGCGATTACCTGAACAAGCTGCATGCCCAAGGCCTGACTGACGACGATTACCGCTGGCTGAGTCCCGAGCAACTGGCCCAGCAGATCCGCGTGGCCAAGCCCTACGGCGGCATCTTCGCCCCCCATGTCGCGACCATTCACCCAGCGAAACTGGTCCGTGGCCTGGCGCGTACCGTGCAGAACATGGGCGTGAAAATCTACGAAAACAGCCCGGTTACCCACTGGCAATCCGGCAGTTTGCGCACGGCCAAGGCCAGCGTACGCAGCCGCTGGATCGTCCCGGCCGTGGAAGGCTATTCGGTGACGTTGCCGCCGCTTGGTCGCTATCAGTTGCCGGTGCAAAGCCTGATCGTCGCCACCGAGCCGCTGTCCGCCGCGACCTGGGACGAAATCGGCCTGAATCGCGGCCAGGCCTTCAGTGAGTTCAGCCGTCAAGTCACCTATGGCCAGCGCAGTGCCGACAACCGCCTGATTTTCGGCGCCCGTGGCGGCTATCAGTTCGCCGGCAAGCTGCGCCATGACTTCAACCTCACTCGCGATGAAGTCGAGTTGCGCCGCTATCTGTTCGGCGAACTGTTCCCGCAGCTGAAAAATGTGCAGATCACCCACGCTTGGGGCGGCAACCTCGGCATGTCGCGGCATTTCAAACCGCACATGCTCTGCGACCGCGCCAACGGCATCGCGCTATCGGGCGGTTACGGCGGCGAGGGCGTCGGCGCCAGCAACCTTGGCGGGCGCACCCTGGCCGATCTGATTCTCGAGCGCGATAGCGAGCTGACCCAACAACCGTGGGTCCTGCCCGACGGTGGCATTCACGCGCTGCGTGCCTGGGAGCCAGAGCCATGCCGCTGGCTCGGCTACAACGCGATCATCAAAAGTTTCGTGCATGAAGACCAGACGCTGGCCAATCCGGCGACCGCGCCCTGGCGGCGCAAGCTCGCCAGCCAAGTCGCCGGGTTCATGGAAGGTTTCATGCACTAACCGCCGTTTCCCTCAACAAACAGGTCACGCCATGAGCATCACCCAATTCAAGAACACCGCCGCGCTCGAACTCGAGGAGTCCAACCCGGTCGCTGTGCCCCTCGGCGAACCTGTCGCAATTGCCTCGACCACCAGCGTCGAGCGCGATGACGGCGTTGAAACCGGCGTCTGGGAATGCACCCCGGGCCGCTGGCGGCGGCAGATCACCGCGCAGGAGTTCTGCCATTTCATTTCCGGGCGCTGCACCTTCACCCCCGACGGTGGCGGCGAAACCCTGCACATACAAGGCGGCGACGCACTGATGTTGCCAGCCAACACGCTCGGGATCTGGGATATCCAGGAAACCGTGCGCAAGAGCTACGTGCTGATTTTCTGATTGTTCGATCCTTTGATTGCCTGCCAACAAAAAAAGCCCATACAGGAATCGCCCCATGATCCAGAAAACCCTCGCATTGGCGCCGCTGCTGCTGGCCGCTTCCGTCAGTCACGCGGCCGAGACGGTCAAGGTCTACAACTGGTCCGACTACATCGCCCCGGACACCACGAAGAATTTCCAGAAAGACACGGGCATAGGCGTCACCTACGACGTCTACGACAGCAACGAAACCCTCGACGGCAAGTTGATGACCGGCAAATCCGGTTATGACGTGGTGTTCCCGTCGAACCACTTCATGGCGCGGCAGATTCAGGGTGGGGCGCTGAAGAAACTCGACAAGAGTCAGTTGCCGAACTGGAAGAACCTCAATCCAGCGCTGCTCAAGGCCCTGCAGACCAACGACCCGAACAACGAGCACGGCTTTCCGTACCTGTGGGGCAGCACTGGCATCGGCTACAACATCGCCAAGGTCAAAGCGGTGCTGGGCGACAACGCGCCGGTGGATTCCTGGGATCTGATCTTCAAACCCGAATACATGGAAAAACTGCAAAAGTGCGGCGTGGCGATCCTCGACAACGGCCCGGAACTGCTCCCGGCGGCACTTAACTACCTCGGCCTGCCGCACCACAGCAAGAATCCCGAAGACTACAAAAAAGCCGAAGCTTTGCTGATGAAAGTGCGGCCCTATGTCAGCTACTTCCATTCCTCCAAGTACACCAGTGACCTGGCCAACGGCGACATTTGCGTAGCAGTCGGCTTTTCCGGTGACATCCTGCAAGCGGAGAACCGCGCCAAGGAAGCCAAGAACGGCGTTGAGATCGGTTATGCGATTCCCAAGGAAGGCGCGGCCATCTGGTTCGACATGGTCGCCATGCCCGCCGACGCACCGGACGAAAAGGCCGGCTACGCCTTCATGAACTACCTGCTGCGCCCGGACGTCATGGCGGGCATCACCAACTACGTGCACTACGCCAATGGCAATGAACAGGCGGACACGCTCATCGATCCAGCGATCAAGAACGACACCAAGGTGTACCCGAGCCCGGAAATGATGGGCAAGCTGTTCGCGCTGGAAGCGATGCCGCTGAATATCGACCGGATCCGGACGCGGGTTTGGAACAAGATTCGTACCGGCAGCTGAGTTTTTTCAGGCAACGTACAAGACCCCTGTGGGAGCGAGCCTGCTCGCGAAGCGGTTTGTCATTCGACTCTTATGTTGACTGGCTTGGCGCCTTCGCGAGCAGGCTCGCTCCCACATTTGTTATTCAATGAATCAGCATAGTTGATATCAAAGCACTGGCACCGCTGACTGAAAGTGTGACTTGCCCAACAAATTCAAACTTAGCGATATTTAATATTTAAATAGAAAATCGTCAGACAATTTCCGCCCTCGCTACAACTAAAAACAATCTTTCCTCCCCGCACGCTTTGTTTACGGCAGTTTCCTGATACCACCAAATTGGATCGCAAAAAAATCCTTTACGACAGATTTCCAATTGTGTCAGGTTCGTTACGCCTTCATTGGGCGAGTGATAGGACGATCTCGCCAAAGATCGTCCTGTCGGACAAAAACTGTTCCATTGCTAAACAAGGAAGTGTGTTTATGTCGAAAGTTAAAACCAATGCTGTTGATTCCGCCGAACAGGCTTTCCAGCTGGCTGCCTTCAGCTCGGCGTACAACCAGATCAATAGCTTCAGCCATCAGTATGACCGTGGCGGCAACCTCACGGTCAATGGCAAACCCTCGTACACCGTCGATCAGGCGGCTACGCAATTGCTGCGTGACGGCGCTGCCTATCAGGACAAGGACAGCAGCGGCAAGATCGAACTCACCTATACGTTCCTGACCTCGGCCTCGAACAGCACGATGAACAAGCACGGGATCACCGGGTTCAGTCAGTTCAGCGCGCAGCAACAGGCGCAGGCCAAGCTCGCCATGCAGTCCTGGGCCGATGTGGCCAATGTCACCTTCACCGAGAGAGCCTCGGGCGGCGACGGGCACATGACCTTCGGTAACTACAGCGGTGGCCAGGATGGCGCTGCGGCGTTTGCCTATCTGCCGGGGACCGGCGCCGGTTATGACGGCACCTCGTGGTACTTGATCAACAGCGGTTACACGCAGAACAAGAACCCGGATCTGAACAACTACGGTCGTCAGACCCTGACCCACGAAATCGGCCATACCCTGGGCCTTGCTCACCCTGGCGACTACAACGCCGGCAACGGCAACCCGACCTACAACGACGCGACCTACGGCCAGGACACCCGTGGCTACAGCGTCATGAGTTACTGGAGCGAGAGCAACACCAACCAGAACTTCAGCAAGGGCGGCGTCGAAGCCTATTCGTCCGGCCCGCTGATGGACGACATCGCAGCCATCCAGAAACTCTACGGCGCCAACACCACCACCCGCACCGGCGACACCACCTACGGCTTCAACTCCAATACCGGCCGCGATTTCCTCAGCGCGTCGTCGTCGAGCGACAAAGTGGTGTTCTCGGTGTGGGATGCCGGCGGCAAGGACACCCTGGATTTCTCCGGTTTCACCCAGAACCAGAAGATCAACCTCAACAGCGCTTCGTTCTCCGACGTTGGCGGCATGGTCGGTAACGTGTCGATCGCCAAGGGCGCGGTCATCGAGAACGCGATTGGCGGTTCGGGCAGCGATCTGTTGATCGGCAACAGCGTGGCCAACGAGCTCAAGGGCGGTGCCGGTAACGACATCCTGTACGGCGCTGGCGGTGCCGACAAGCTGTGGGGCGGCGCCGGTTCGGACACTTTCGTGTTCGCCGCCAGCTCGGACTCCAAGCCAGGTGCGATCGATCAGATCCTCGATTTCGTCAGCGGTCTGGACAAAATCGACCTGACCGGCATCACCAACGGTGCGGGCCTGCACTTCGTCAACAGCTTCACCGGTTCGGCCGGCGACGCAGTGTTGACCTCGTCGGGCGGCAATAGCCTGTTGTCGGTGGATTTCTCCGGGCATGGCGTGGCTGACTTCATCGTCAGCACCGTTGGCCAGGCAGCGACCAGCGACATCGTGGCGTGATGTGAAAGGAAAGCGGCGCCTCGTGCGTCGCTTTCTTCGCTTGCATCGGCCTGATCCCCGAGCAAGGCTACGAGCGGAAGTGAAATTTCCTATGACTCGATACGTTTTAACTGACACGACGATGGCATGGCTGATGGCAGTCACGCTGATGATGACCGGAGCGACAAGCATGGCAAGCAGCCTCAGACTCGAAGAACCCTCGGCATTCGCCGGGCGCTGGCAGGCCACATTGACCGGTCACAACGACACACCCGAAACGCGGTCGTTGCAAGACAAGCCGTCGAACACATGCGTTGTCGATCTTGCGCCAGACAAGACCTTGGGCGAGGGCGCCGATTGTCTGGGCGCGTGGTTGAGCGAAGCCCCGATTGGTTGGTTTCCAGAACCCGATGGCATTGCCATCACTGGCAAGGATGGTTCGAAAATCGCCTTTTTCAGCCGCCGGGGGGATGGCTCTTACACAAGCAGGTTGAGTTCGCAATTGCTTATCTTGCTCGAACGCGTCGGGCACTAAGCGGTGGCTGGGTAGTTGCGCGAAGTTGATGTACTGCAATAACTGAGCGTTATAACCGCGAAGCCGATCAACTTGTTATGAAATTGTAAGCACTACTTGCAAATGATCTTTGGCAGGTACGCGAAATATCAATGGAATGCTCGTCCGCACCGACGAGACTATGAACTCAGGAAGAATCAATGAAGATGGCGAAGTCTCCGGCCGCTCCGTTAATCAAGGCATTGGGCGACTATAAAAGCATTCTGATCAGCGTCGGTTGTTTCACTGCGTTGATCAACGTGCTGATGCTGGTGCCGTCGATCTACATGCTGCAAGTTTACGACCGGGTGCTGTCGTCACAGAACGAAACCACTCTGGCGATGCTGTCGTTGATGGTGGTCGGGTTCTTCGCCTTCATCGGCCTGCTGGAAGTGATCCGCAGCTTTATCGTCATCCGCATCGGCAGCCAATTGGAGCGGCGCTTCAATCTGCGCGTCTATCAGGCCGCGTTCGAGCGCAACCTGTTCAAGGGTGAGGGTAACGCCGGGCAGTCGCTGGGCGACCTGACCCACATCCGCCAGTTCGTCACCGGCCCGGCGCTGTTCGCCTTCTTCGATGCGCCGTGGTTCCCGGTCTATCTGTTTGTCATTTACCTGTTCAACGTCTGGCTTGGCGTGCTGGCCACGGCAGGCGCGTTGCTGCTGATCGCACTGGCCTGCCTCAACGAATACATGACCAAAAAACCGCTGGGCGAAGCCGCCGGTTTTTCCCAGCAGTCCAGTCAGTTGGCTACCAGTCACTTGCACAACGCCGAAACCATTCAGGCGATGGGTATGCTCGGCTCGCTGCGCAAGCGCTGGTTCGGGGTGCATTCGCGCTTTCTCGGCTTGCAGAACCAGGCCAGCGACACCGGCGCGGTGATCAGTTCGCTGAGCAAGACCTTGCGTCTATGCCTGCAATCCCTGGTGCTGGGCCTGGGCGCGTTGCTGGTGATCAAGGGCGACATGACTGCGGGGATGATGATCGCCGGTTCGATCCTGATGGGGCGCGTACTGAGCCCGATCGATCAGTTGATCGCCGTTTGGAAGCAGTGGAGTGGGGCGAAGCTGGCTTACCGGCGCCTTGATGCGTTGTTGCAGGCGTTTCCGCCTAGCGACGAGGCGATGGCACTGCCGGCACCGAAAGGCCAGATCAGCTTCGAACAAGTCAGCGCCGGCCCGCCGGGGCAGCGTGCGGCCACTTTGCACATGGTCAATTTCAATCTGAGTGCTGGCGAAGTGCTCGGCGTGCTCGGCGCGTCTGGTTCCGGCAAGTCGACGCTGGCTCGAGTGCTGGTCGGCGTGTGGCCGGTTCTGGGCGGCACGGTGCGCCTCGACGGTGCCGATATTCACCGCTGGAACCGCGACCAGCTTGGTCCCTACATCGGTTACCTGCCGCAAGACATCGAATTGTTCAGCGGCAGCATCGCGGAGAACATCGCGCGCTTCAGCGAAGCCGACCCGCAAAAAGTCGTCACCGCCGCGCAACAGGCCGGTGTCCACGAGATGATCCTGCGCCTGCCGCAAGGTTACGACACGCAACTGGGCGAGGACGGCAGCGGCTTGTCCGGTGGCCAGAAACAGCGCGTGGCCCTGGCCCGCGCGCTATATGGCACGCCGAGTCTGGTGGTGCTCGATGAACCCAATTCCAACCTCGACACCGTCGGCGAAGCCGCACTGGCCAGCGCCATCGCGCAACTCAAGGCGCAAGGCACCACGGTGATTCTGGTCACGCACCGTTCTTCGGTGCTGGCTCAGGCTGACAAATTGCTCGTGCTCAACGATGGCCGCTTGCAGGCGTTCGGCCCGAGTCAGGATGTGCTCAAGGCACTGTCCGGCCAGCACGAACAGCAACGCGAAAAAGCCGCACAAACACCGGGCGGGCTCAGCATGAGCCGGCAGTATCAGCCCTCGACAAGGAATTCGGGTGTATGAGCAGCGCCAGCATGAACACTGAAAACGAAGCGAACATGGAACACGCCTACCTCACCGAGCGCCCGGAGCGCGATGCGAAATTCTTCGCGCGCATGGGCTGGATTCTGGCCATCGTCGGCGCTGGCAGTTTCTTCACCTGGGCGGCACTGGCGCCGCTGGATCAGGGCATTCCGGTGCAGGGCACGGTGGTGGTCTCGGGCAAGCGCAAGGCCGTGCAGTCGATGAGCAGCGGCGTGGTCAGCCGGATTCTGGTGCGCGAAGGCGAGATCGTGAAGCAGGGCCAGCCGCTGTTCCGCCTCGATCAGACGCAGGTTGCCGCCGATGTGCAATCGCTGCAGGCGCAGTACCGCATGGCTTGGGCCAGCCTCGCGCGTTGGCAAGCTGAGCGCGACAACCTCAAGCAAGTCAGCTTTCCGGCCGAGCTGAGCAACGACCCGGACCCGCGCCTGGCGCTGGTGCTGGAAGGCCAGCGGCAACTGTTCAGCAGCCGCCGCGAAGCGTTCTCCCGGGAACAAGCGGCACTGCGCGCCAATATCGAAGGCGCCACTGCACAACTGGCCGGCATGCGCCGCGCGCGCAGCGACCTCAATGCCCAGGCCAGCTCTTTGCAACAACAACTGAGCAACCTGCAACCGCTGGCCGACAACGGCTACATCCCGCGCAACCGCTTGATGGACTACCAGCGGCAACTGTCGCAAGTGCAGCAGCAACTGGCGGAAAACACCGGTGAAAGCGGGCGTGTGGAGCAGGGCATCCTTGAGTCACGCCTGAAGTTGCAGCAGCACGGCGAGGAATACCAGAAGGAGGTTCGCACGCAACTGGCCGATGCGCAGCTCAAAAGCGTGACGCTGTCCGAACAGCTGACCTCCGCCGGTTTCGACCTGCAACACAGCGAGATCCTCGCCACCGCCGATGGCGTGGCAGTCAACCTCGGCGTGCACACCGAAGGCGCTGTGGTGCGTCAGGGCGAAACCCTGCTGGAGATCGTTCCGCAAGGCACCACCTTGGAAGTAGAGGGGCACTTGCCGATCAACCTGATCGACAAGGTCGGCACGCATTTGCCGGTGGACATCCTGTTTACCGCGTTCAACCAGAGCAAAACCCCGCGCGTGCCCGGCGAAGTCAGCCTGATCTCCGCCGACCAGATGGTCGATGAGAAAACCGGCGTGCCGTATTACGTGTTGCGCAGCAGCGTCAGCGATCAGGCCATGGAAAAGCTCAACGGCCTGGTGATCAAGCCCGGTATGCCGGCGGAAATGTTCGTGCGCACCGGTGAGCGTTCACTCCTCAACTATTTGTTCAAACCGCTGCTCGATCGCGCCGGTTCCGCGTTGACCGAGGAATAAGGATGTTCGGCTGTATGAAAAAGCTTTGCATGCTGGGGGCCGCAATGACGCTGCTCGCGAGTCACTCGGCAGTCGCGGCCATGGGGCCATTCGAGATTTACGAACAGGCATTGCGCAACGATCCGGTGTTTCTCGGTGCAATCAAGGAGCGCGATGCTGGCCTGGAAAACCGCGTGATTGGCCGCGCCGGCCTGCTGCCACGCATCGGTTACACCTACAACAAGGGCCGCAACTCGTCCAAGGCGACGTCTCTGGATGATCGCGCGCGCAACCGCACCGATGAGCGCAACTACAACAGTTACGGCTCGGCGCTCACGGTGCAGCAACCGCTGCTCGATTACGAGGCTTATGCGGCGTATCGCAAAGGTGTGGCGCAGTCGTTGTTTGCCGACGAAGCGTTTCGCGGCAAGAGTCAGGAACTGTTGGTGCGCGTGCTGGATAACTACACCAAAGCCTTGTTCGCCCAGGACCAGATCGACATCGCCCAGGCGAAGAAAAAGGCCTACGAGCAGCAGTTCCAGCAGAACGAACACATGTTCAAGCAGGGCGAGGGCACGCGCACCGATATTCTTGAAGCCGAGTCACGCTATGAGCTGGCGACTGCCGAGGAAATCGAAGCGCGCAACGAGCAGGATGCCGCCTTGCGTGAGCTGGGTGCGCTGGTGGGCGTGCCGGCGGTGGATATCGGTGATCTGGCGCCGCTTGGTCAGCAATTCCAGACCTTCACCCTGCAACCGGCCAACTTCGACACCTGGCATGAACTGGCGATCAGCAACAACCCGAACCTCGCTTCGCAGCGTCAGGCCGTGGAAGTGGCGCGCTATGAAGTCGAACGCAACCGCGCCGGACATCTGCCGAAAGTAAGCGCCTATGCCTCGATGCGCGACAACGAGTCCGAAAGCGGCAACACCTATAACCAGCGCTACGAAACCAACACCATCGGCCTGGAAGTCAGCGTGCCGCTGTACGCCGGCGGCGGGGTGTCGGCCTCCACACGTCAGGCCAGCCGCACCATGGAACAGGCCGAATACGAACTGGATGGCAAAACCCGCGAAACCCTGATCGAACTGCGCCGACAGTTCAGCGCGTGCCTGTCCGGAGTGAGCAAATTGCGTGCTTATCAGAAGGCTTTGAAGTCGGCGGAAGCACTGGTGGTCTCGACCCGACAAAGCATTCTGGGCGGCGAACGCACCAATCTCGATGCGTTGAACGCCGAGCAGCAACTGTTCACCACCCGCCGGGATTTGGCCCAGGCACGCTACGACTACCTGATGGCCTGGACCAAATTGCATTACTACGCCGGGACGCTGAATGAGCAGGATCTGGCGCGGGTGGACGAAGCATTTATGGTCGCGCAACAGCCCTCACCCTAACCCTCTCCCAGGGGGAGAGGGGACCGATCCGGGGAGATTGGCGAGATGCACCGACTTGAACGAGCTGTGCTGAATCCGTAATCGACTGGTTTTCCAGGTCGCTGAATAACTGAACACAACACGGTCGGCTCCCTCTCCCTTTGGGAGAGGGCTGGGGTGAAGGGAACGGGCGACACCGCAGGATCTGAGGCTTTGCACCGAGACGTTAATGAGCAGGATCTGGTGCGGGTGGACGAAGCATTTGTGGTCGCGCAACAGCCCTCACCCTGACCCTCCCAGAGGGAGAGGGGACTGACCGAGTGGCCTGCGATAGCTGCATCGACTTGAGCGACCGAGCAGGCCGCAGGTTTTGATATCAACACAAATCGGCTCCCTCTCCTCGGGGAGAGGGCTGGGGTGAGGGGAACAGGCGACATCGCTATCAGCCCTGAACAAAACAACAAAAACGAGAATGATGACCATGGACGTACGCATCAAGCCGATTTCGCTCGGCACGCTATTGCTGGTGACCTCGGCAACGCAGGCGCAATACCTGGAACCCGGCCAGCCCGGCAATCCGGCCAGTTGGCGCAGCGCCGAGTTCTTGCGCGACTGGGGCCTGGAACGCATGCAGGCCGATCAGGCCTACGCAGCCGGCATCACCGGCAAGGGCGTGAAAATCGGCGCGCTCGATTCCGGTTTCGATGCCGCCCACCCCGAATTCTCCGCCGACCGTTATCACCCGGTAACCGCCAGCGGCAGCTACGTCGATGGCTCAGCGTTCAACGTCGACGGCACGCTCAACCCCAACAACGATTCCCACGGCACCCACGTGGTCGGCACCATGGGCGCCGCCCGTGATGGCCGCGGCATGCACGGGGTGGCGTACAACGCGCAAATCTACGTCGGCAACACCAACAAGAACGACAGTTTCCTCTTCGGCCCCAGCCCTGATCCGCGTTATTTCAAAGCGGTCTACGACAGCCTCGCCAATGCCGGGGTTCGAGCGATCAACAACAGTTGGGGCAGTCAGCCGCCGGATGTCAGTTACCGCACTCTCGCGGATCTGCACGCCGCCTACGCGCAACACTGGAACAAGGGCACCTGGCTCGACGCCGCTGCCGATGTTTCCCGGCGCGGCGTGATCAATGTCTTCAGCGCCGGCAACAGCGGCTACCCGAATGCCAGTGTACGTTCGGCTCTGCCGTACTTTCAGCCGGATCTGGAAGGTCACTGGCTGGCGGTGTCCGGGCTCGATCAGAGCAATCAGCAGAAATACAACCAGTGCGGCATCGCCAAATACTGGTGCATCACCACACCGGGGGCGAAGATCGACAGCACCATTCCCGGTGGCGGTTATGCGATCAAGTCCGGTACCTCGATGGCGGCGCCGCACGCGACCGGCGCCCTGGCGCTGGTGATGGAACGTTATCCGTACATGACCAACCAGCAGGCGCTTGAGGTGCTGCTGACCACCGCCACCCAGCTCGATGGCTCGGTCACGGACGCACCGAACGAGCGGGTCGGCTGGGGCGTCGCCAATCTCAATCGGGCGATGCGCGGGCCGGGGCAATTGCTCGGTGCGTTCGACGCGAATCTGGGGGCAGGGCAGCGCGATGTCTGGAGCAACGACATCTCCGACAACGCGCTGCTCCAGCGTCAAAAAGAAGACCTCGCCGAGCGCAGCACCTGGCAGCAAACCCTACAGGACAAAGGCTGGCAGAGCGGTGTCCCGGCCGGCGCCAGTCAACAGGACCAGACCGATTACGCCGTTGGCATGCTGCGTGATGCGGCAGCGGCAAACCGGGTGTATGAGGGCAGCCTGATCAAGTCTGGAGCCGGGCAATTGCTGCTCAGTGGCGCAAACACCTATCGCGGTCCGACTACCGTCAACGGCGGTCTGCTGACCGTCAACGGTTCGCTGACCTCAGCGGTCACCGTCAACGACAGCGGCACCCTCGGCGGCTCCGGACGCATCGGCGCGTTGACCGCCAACAGCGGCGGCCGGGTTGCACCGGGCAATTCCATCGGCACCTTGAACGTCGCTGGTGATGTGACACTCGCCCCGGGCTCGACTTACGCCGTCGAGCTATCGCCCACCAGCAGCGACCGCATCGTTGCCGGCGGCACGGCAACCGTCAGCGGCGCCAGCGTCAGCCTGGCGCTGGAAAACAGCCCGACCTTGCTCAGCAGCGCCGAAGCGCAAAGCCTGCTCGGTCGCCAGTACAACATCCTGCAAGCGGCCGGCGGCGTGCAGGGGCAGTTCGCTGCGGTGGTGCCGAACTACCTGTTCATCGGCGGCGCCCTCGACTACGCCGCAAGCGGCATCCAGCTGAATATCCAGCGCAATGCCACCAGCTTCGCCAGCGTCGGGCAAACGCCGAACCAGCGCTCGGTGGCCGCTGCAGTTGAAGGTCTGGGCGCCGGCAATTCGGTTTACGAAAGCGTGCTTCGTGCACCGACTCAGGCCTCGGCCCAGCAGGCCTTCCAGCAACTGAGCGGCGAGATTTATCCCGCGCTGGGGACAATGCTGATCAACGACAGCCGCCAGTTGCGTGATGCGGTTGGCGAGCGGCTGCACGATGAATCGGCGACACGCAGCAATGGCTGGATCAAAGCACTCGGCGCCTGGGGCAGTACCGATTCGGGCCACGACACGGCGGGCTACAACACCTCGATCGGCGGCCTGCTGGCGGGGGTCGACGGCGCGCTGGACGAGCAGACCCGCATCGGTCTGGTCACCGGTTATAGCGACAGCTCGTTGAACATGGGCTCGGGCACCCATTCTTCGGCGAAAGTCGACAGCTATCACCTCGGCACTTACGCCGCACACGATCTCGGCGCCTGGCGCTTGAGCACTGGCGCGGCCTACAGCTGGCATCGCGGCGATGTGAAGCGCGATCTGCAATACGACGAGGTCAGCGCCAAGCAGAAAGCCAAAGTTGACGCGACCACCACCCAAGTCTTCGGCGAAGCGGCTTATCGCTTGCAGCTGCAACGTTTGGCGCTGGAACCGTTCGCCAACCTGACCTACCTGCATCTGGACACCGAAGGCTTCACCGAAAAGGGCGATGCCGCTGCGCTGAAAAGCTCGGGCGATCAGCGCGATGTGGTGCTGAGCACTCTGGGCGTACGGGCGAGCAAAACCTTCAACCTTTCCAGCCAGCAAGCGCTGGACGTCAGCGCCCGTCTCGGCTGGCAGCACAGCCTCAGCGATATCGAATCGGAGCAGCATTTGCGTTTTGCCAGCGGCGGCACGCCGTATTCCGTGGAGAGCTCAGCGCTGGTACGCGATGCCGCACTGGTCGGCGTGCAGGCCAGTCTGGCCTTGAGCAAGGACGTGCGGGTCAACCTCGATTACAACGGCCAACTGGCCAGCCGCGAGAAGCTGCACGGCGTTGGCCTGAGTCTGAACTGGCAGTTCTGATTGCATGTGTTTGAGTCACCGTGGCGAGGGGATTTATCCCCGCTCGACTGCGCAGCAGTCGCAAAACCTGATCGTTCCCACGTGCAGCAAGGGAATTGATCGTCCCCACGCTCTGCGTGGGAACGCCTCCAGGGACGCTCCGCGTTCCAATGGGACGCGGAGCGTCCCGGGCTGCATTCCCACGCGGAGCGTGGGAACGATCAAGGCAACCGGATTTTTCGCAACATCACTAAGGAAGGTCGTGGATGGATAACAACAATACCCCCGCGCAATCGGGTGGCCGCTTTGCCCTGAAAACCCTGACAGTCGCCATGCTCTGTGCCAGTGCGATGGCACAGGCAGCGCCTTACGTTGAAAACGGCCGCAGCGGCGATCCGTCGAGCTGGCGCAGCAATGAATTCAAGGCTGACTGGGGCTTGGGCGCGATCGGCGCGGATTACGCCTACGCCGCCGGCTACACCGGCAAAGGCGTGAAGCTGGGCATCTTCGATCAGCCGGTCTACGCCGCACATCCGGAGTTCTCCGGCAGCAACAAAGTCGTCACCCTGGTCACCAGCGGCATTCGCGAATACACCGACCCTTACATCCCGGTAAAGGCCGGCGATGCGTTCCTCTATGACGGTTCACCCTCGGTCGGCTCCAACGGCAAGCTCGGCGCCCATGGCACGCACGTCGGCGGCATCGCGGCGGGCAGTCGCGACGGCGGGGTGATGCACGGTGTTGCATTCGGTGCGCAGATCATCAGTGCCGATAACGGCGACCCAGGCCCGGAAGACGGCATCGTGCGCGGCAACGACGGCGCGGTGTACAAGGCCGGTTGGGATGCGCTGATCGCCAGCGGGGCGCGGATCATCAACAACAGCTGGGGCATCGGCATCACCGACCGCTTCGACCTCGGCGGCCGCGATCCGGCGTATCCGCATTTCACCGTCAACGACGCGCAATTGCAGTTCAACGAAATCCGCACGCTGCTCGGCACCAAACCCGGCGGCGCTTACGACGGCGCCATTGCCGCCGCACGCAGCGGCATCGTCACCATTTTTGCCGCCGGCAACGATTACAACCTGAACAATCCCGACGCCATTGCCGGCCTGGGTTATTTCGTCCCGGACATCGCGCCGAACTGGATCACCGTCGCCGCGTTGCAGCAGAACCCGGACACCGCCAGCGCCAATCCGTACGTGATCAGCACGTTCTCCTCGCGCTGCGGCTATACGGCGAGTTACTGCGTCTCGGCGCCGGGCACCAAGATCTACAGCTCGATCATCGAAGGCACCAACGCCGGCAACCTGACCACCAGCTACGCCAACTACAACGGCACCTCGATGGCGGCGCCGCATGTCGCTGGTTCCATCGCCGTGCTGATGGAGCGCTTCCCGTATATGTCCGGCGATCAGGTCGCCAGCGTATTGCGCACCACTGCGACCGACCTCGGCGCACCGGGCATCGACGCCTTGTACGGTTGGGGCATGATCAACCTGCGCAAGGCCATCGATGGCCCGGCGATGTTCGTGACCGAGCAGGACATTCCCGAGGAATTCCGCGTGCAGGGCGCTTACGGTTCCGGCCAGTTTGTCGCTGATCTGCCGGGCATCGGTGCGATCATCGATCAGGGCAAACCTACCGAGCGGGTGTGCAGCGATATCACGTGCGGCCTCGACACCTGGCGCAACGACATCGGCGGCCATGGCGGTCTGACCAAGCAAGGCATCGGCACCCTGGTGCTGACCGGCAATAACACTTACAGCGGGCCGACCCTGGTCAATCAGGGTCGACTGGCCATCAACGGTTCGCTGCAATCGGCGGTCACCGTCAACAATGGCGGCATCCTCGGCGGCAATGGCCGCATCGGCGCGCTGGCAGTGAACAGCGGCGGTACAGTGGCGCCGGGCAACTCCATCGGCACCCTGAACGTCGCCGGTGACGTGACCTTCGCGCCGGGTTCGACCTACGCCGTAGAGCTGTCGCCAACCAGCAGCGATCAGATCGTTGCGGGCGGCAAAGCCATCATCGACGGTGCCACGGTGAGCCTGTCGCTGGAAAACAGCCCGACCTTGCTCAGTACCGGCGAAGTGCAAAGCCTGCTCGGCACTCGCTACAACATCCTGCAAGCGGCGGGCGGCATTGAAGGGCGCTTCGGTCAGGTCTTGCCGAATTACGCCTTCCTTGGCGGCACTCTGGATTATTCGGCGGGCGGCATTCAGCTGGCGGTGGGGCGCAATGAGGCATCGTTCGCCAGCGTCGGTCTGACGCCGAACCAGCGCGCCGTTGGTGCGGCTGCCGAACGTCTGGGGGCGGGCAATGCGCTGTTCGAAACCCTGTTGCTGTCGCCCAACGCGGCGTCGGCGCAGCAGGCCTTTCAACAGTTGTCCGGCGAGATTCACCCGGCCATCGGCACGCTGCTGATCAACGACAGCCGCTACCTGCGCGAAGCCGTCGGCGAGCGCCTGCGTGAGCGTGATCTGTTCAACGCCGATGCGCCGACTGATGAGCGCAGCAACGTCTGGGTCAAGGTCCTCGGCTCGTGGGGCGAGAGTGACGGCGGACACGACAATGCCGATTCCAACAGCTCCATCGGTGGGCTGCTGGCCGGTGTCGACGGTCTGATTGCTGAAGATACCCGTCTCGGTTTCGTCACAGGTTACAGCGACAGTTCGTTGAGCATGGGCAGCGGCACGCATTCGTCGGCGTCGGTCGACAGCTACCACTTGGGTGCGTATCTGGGCCATGAAATCGACGCGTTGCGCCTGACCGTCGGCGGCGCCTACAGCTGGCATCGCATCGACGTCAAACGTGATCTGCAGTTCGGCGACGTCAGCGGCAAACAGAAAACCAAGCGTGACGCGACCACCGCGCAAGTGTTCACCGAGGCCGCATACGATCTGGGCCTGCAACCGATGAACCTGGAGCCGTTCGCCAATCTGTCCTACGTGCACCTCAACACCGACAGCTTCACCGAGAAGGGTGACGCTGCCGCGCTCAAGGGTGGTGAAGACAACCGCGACGTGGTGCTGTCGACCCTCGGCGTGCGCGCCAAGCGCAGCTTCGCTGTGTCGGACAAGCATCAGTTGGAACTGGGCGCCAGTCTCGGCTGGCAGCACAACCTGAGCAGCGTCGATGCCGACAGCCATCTGGCCTTCGCCAACGGCAATAGCGCGTTCACCGTGCAGAGCGTGTCGATGGATCGTGACGCTGCCGTGGTCGGAGTGCGCGCCGGGCTGGCGCTCAATCGCGACGTGCGGGTCAACCTCGACTACAACGGCCTGATCGGCTCGAACGAGAAGGATCACGGCGTCGGTCTGACCCTCGACTGGCAGTTCTGAGGCGTAACCGGCAGCGCTTCTGGGCTGCCGGTTTTTCAAGGAAAAGGAGCGCTGCACATGGGATTGTTCGATTACAAAAATGCCGACGGCAAAGGGGTGTACAGCGACGCCATCGCACTGACGCTGTATGCCTACACGCCCACCGGCAAACCATTGCCGGCCACGGCGTGGGCACCGGTCACGGCGACGGCGCTGGGCTATCAGGGCAAGGTCGGCGTGCAAGGCACGTTCTTCGGGGAACAGGATGGCTTCACCAGCGCCGAGGCCGAAGTGCTCGGCAAGTACGACGCCGCTGGCAAGTTGATCGGCCTTGGCATTGCCTTTCGCGGCACCGGCGGGCTGGGTTACAGCGACACTTTCGGTGATCTGAAAAACAATCTGCTCGCCGCGGTCGGGCCGTCGGATTACGCGAGCAACTACGCGAAAAACGCGTTCGACAATCTGCTCAACGCCGTCGCCGATTTCGCGATCGCCAACGGCATTGCCGCCAACGATGTGCTAATCAGCGGCCACAGCCTCGGCGGGCTTGGGGTTAATAGCGTTGCTGAATTGAGCGCGGACAACTGGGGCGGCTTCTACAAGGATGCCAATTACATCGCCTTCGCCTCGCCGACCCAGAGCAGCACCGGCCCCCAGGTGCTCAACATCGGTTTCGAAAACGATCCGGTATTTCGCGTGCTCGACGGCACCACGTTCAGCACGGCGTCGATGGGCAAGCACGACAAGCCGCACGAATCGACCACCGACAACCTCGTCAACTTCACCGATAACTACGCTTCCACGGCGCAGAACCTGGTGCCGTTCAGCATCGCCAACCCGCTGAACTGGTCGGCGCACAGTTCGCTAGGCTACGCCGATGGCTTGAATCGGGTGATCGATTCGGCGTTCTACAACCTGACCGAGCGCGACTCGACAATCATCGTTGCCAATCTCGAAGAGGCATCGCGGAGCAAGACCTGGGTCGAGGACCTGGGCCGCAGCGGCGAGCCGCACAGCGGCAGCACCTTCATCATCGGCACGCAGAGCAGCGACTGGCTCAAGGGCGGGGCGGGTAACGACTTTCTTGAAGGGCTGGGCGGCGACGATCGTTTCCGTGATGACGGCGGCTACAACGTCATTTTTGGCGGGCAGGGCCATAACACCTTCGAACTGCAAAAGCCGTTACAGAACTTCAGCTTCGCCAACGACGGCGACGGCACGCTGTACGTGCGCGACGCCTACGGCGGCGTCAGCCTGACCCGCGACATCGGCGCGCTGGTCAGTAAAGAGGCCGGTTCGTGGTGGGGCAGCAAGGAGATCACCTGGGGCGTCACCGCCAAGGGCCTGAGCAACGGCAGCGAACTGACCCAGTACAACCATTCGCTCAGCGGTGATGGCTACGGCAATGCCTTGCATGCCACGGCCGACGGCGACTGGCTGTTCGGCCTCGGCGGCGATGATCAACTGATCAGTGACAAGTCGCAGGTGACTTTCGTGGGTGGCGCCGGCAACGACGTGATGACGGCGGTGGGTGGCGGCAACACCTTCCTGTTCAGCGGCGCGTTCGGTTTCGATGCGATCAATGGTTATCAAGGCAGCGACAAACTGCTGTTCATGGGCGTCGCGGGCGCGGGACAGGGTTATGACTACAAGCAGCATGCCGCGCAGTCCGGCGCTGATACCGTGCTGAAAGTCGGCGATTTTGCCGTGACGCTGATTGGCGTCGGCGTGGCTAACCTGACGGATTCGAGTTTCGTCTTTGCCTGATTCCGAAGGTGCAGGAGATCTCATTGTGGGAGCGAGCTTGCTCGCGAAAACGGTGGGTCAGGCGATTGTGATGTTGAATGTGCTGCCGCCTTCGCGAGCAGGCTCGCTCCCACAGGTGCGGCGTACACATGAACGTTCCCACGCTCTGTGTGGGAATGCAGCCGGGGGCGCTCTGCGTCCCAAAAGAACGCAGCCTTCGGCAGCTCCTACAGAGGATGTGCAAGATGTAACGAATGCTCCAGAGCCCCGCGCTCTGGCTGTGAGCTATCTCTGACAATTCCAACAACAAGAGAGGCAATGGCAATGGGTGTATACGACTACAAGAACTTCGGCACAGCCGATTCCGCGGCGCTGTTCAGCGATGCCATGGCGATCACGCTGTATTCCTATCACAACCTCGATAACGGCTTCGCCGCCGGTTATCAGCACAACGGCTTCGGCCTGGGCCTGCCGGCGACGCTGGTCACCGCGCTGATTGGCGGCACCGATTCGCAAGGGGTGATCCCCGGTATCCCGTGGAATCCCGATTCGGAAAAACTCGCCCTCCAGGCCGTACAGAAGGCCGGCTGGACGCCCATCACCGCTGCGCAATTGGGCTACGACGGCAAGACCGATGCACGCGGGACGTTCTTCGGCGAGAAGGCTGGCTACACCAGCGCGCAAGTGGAAATCCTCGGCAAATACGACGCCCAGGGGCATCTCACCGAACTGGGTATCGCCTTTCGCGGCACCAGCGGTCCGCGCGAAATTCTCATTGGTGATTCGATTGGCGACGTGATCAACGATCTGCTCGCGGCGTTCGGCCCGGCCGATTACGCAAAAAACTACGTCGGCGAAGCTTTCGGCAAACTGCTCAACGATGTCGTCGCATTCGCCCGGGCCAACGGCCTCAGCGGCAAGGACGTACTGGTCAGCGGCCACAGCCTGGGCGGTCTGGCGGTGAACAGCATGGCCGACCTGAGCGGTGGCAAGTGGGGCGGATTTTTCGCCGATTCCAACTACATCGCCTACGCCTCGCCGACCCAGAGCAGCGGCGACAAGGTGCTGAATATCGGCTACGAAAACGACCCGGTGTTTCGTGCCCTCGACGGTTCGACCTTCAGCAGTGCCTCGGTGGGTGTGCACGATGCGCCGCACACATCCACCACCGACAACATCGTCAGCTTCAACGATCACTACGCCTCGAACGCCTGGAACGTGCTGCCGTATTCGATACTGAATGTCCCGACCTGGATTTCGCACCTGCCCACTGGCTACGGCGACGGCATGACCCGCGTGCTGAAGTCGAAGTTCTACGACCTGACCAGCCGCGACTCGACGATCATCGTCGCCAACCTCTCCGACCCGGCGCGGGCCAACACTTGGGTGCAGGACCTCAACCGCAACGCCGAAACCCACAAGGGCAGCACCTTCATCATCGGCAGTGACGGCAATGACCTGATCCAGGGGGGCAGCGGCAATGACTATCTGGAGGGCGGCGCCGGCAACGACAGCTTCCGCGACAACGGCGGCTACAACGTCATTCTGGGCGGGCAGGGCAACAACACGCTCGACTTGCAGCAAACAGTGAAGAACTTTGATTTCGCCAACGACGGTGCCGGCAACCTGTACATCCGCGATGCCAACGGCGGGATCAGCATTACCCGCGACATCGGCAGCATTGTCAGCAAAGAGCCGGGTTTTCTCTGGGGCGTGTTCAAGGACGACGTGTTGCACAGCGTCACGGCCACGGGGCTGAAAGTCGGCAGCAACCTCACCGCTTATGAGTCGAGCATGAAAGGCACGGCTGCCAATGACACGCTCAAGGCGCATGCGGGCGGTGATTGGCTGTTTGGCCTTGAGGGCAATGATCATTTGCTCGGCGGCGCGGGCAATGATGTGTTTGTCGGCGGCGCTGGCAATGACCTGCTGGAATCGGGCGGCGGGGCGGATACGTTTCTGTTCCACGGCGCGTTCGGCCAGGATCGGGTCGTTGGCTATACGGCCGATGACAAACTGGTGTTTCTCGGCGTACAGGGTGTGTTGCCGGGGGATGATTTGCGCGCCCATGCCTCGGCGGTCGGGCAGGATACCGTGCTGACATTTGGCGGGGATTCGGTGACGTTGGTGGGGGTGGCGCTGGGGAGCCTCAACAGCGACGGGATCGTGATTGCCTGATGGTTATGCGGCGCCAGTAATGGCGCCATCGCTGGCAAGCCAGCTCCCACAGAGTCCGAGTCGTACATCCACGCTGTGAACGACATAAGACCTGTGGGAGCGGGCTTGCCCGCGATTGAAGGATAACGCGGTAATTATCGGATCAGTCTTCCTTACGCACGGTCGCGACTTCATCGGCGCGAACCTTGACCTTGGCGCCGGAAATGTCCTCGAACTCATAGAAACCATCTTCGGTCTCGGTCTTCGGCATGTCCTCAGTCAGGTACTGGGTGCCGTTCTGCAGCGTCACCACGGTCTGGGTCGAACAGCCGCCCAGCGCCAACAGGGCTGCGACTGCTACAGGAATACCCAGCATCTTGATTTTCATACCCACCTCTGACTCCTTGCTTGAATGTGATTGCGGGCATTGTCGGCCCTGTAACGCGGTTGGTGCCAGCAGCGGCGGAAAAGTTCGATGGCGGCACGAAAAAATGCCATTGATCTTTTTCCGTTTGCGCCGGGCGGCGCTGAGCTGTTATCTGTACGCATAACCAGTGTTCGCTTGCCGTGGCTTTGAATTCCCGTGACCTCCAACCCTCTCGACGATCCGTTCTATTACCTCAACAACTTCCGGCAAGTGCTTGATTGGCTTGGGCTTCGTTATGCCGATGTGATGAGCACGAGCGAGCACGGCTTCATCCGCGACTTCAACACGCTGCCGCAAGCCTCGCAGGGATTGCTGGTGCGCATGGTCATGCGCAAGGGCATTCACTTTCGCGCGAGCAAACTCAATTATCTGGAAATCGGCGACATCGCTGAGGCGGCGCAGCCGTTGCTTGATCGCGGCTGGCTCGATGAACACGCTGCGCTGACCCTGGCAGAGCTGTTTGATGTCCTGCTCAAGGCCGAGCTGCTGCAAGCGTTCGGCACCTTTATCGATCAACCGAAAGGGCGCAAGGACGAATGGCTGCCCGTGCTGGCCGAACAGTTCAGCGAGGCGCAAACCCTGCGCGTCTGGGCACCGCAACTGGCCGATCGGCTGTTCAGCCTGACCCTGATGGATTTGTGCGATCGCCTGCGCCTGATGTTCTTCGGCAATCTTTATCAGGACTGGTCGGAGTTCGTGCTGGCCGACCTGGGCATCTTCACTTATGAGAAAGTCGAGTTCTGCGCCGACTCCCGAGGCCTGCGCAGTCGTGAAGACGTCGACGCCTGCCTGTTCCTGCATCAATGCCAACTGCGTTTCGAGGCCGGTGAGCCGCTGGCGGAAATCGTCGAACAGATCAACGCCGTGCAGTTCGACAACCCGTGGCTACGCCGCCGGCAAGCCAAGGCGTTGTTCCAGATCGGCCAGTATGCCGAGCGTATCGGCGACTTTGCGCTGGCCCTGAGTGTTTACCGCGACTGCGCGTATCCGGGCGCACGGCTGCGCATGATCCGTGTGCTCGAACGCTGCGGCGAATACGCGCTGGCGCTGGAGCTCGGCACGCTGGCCGAACAGGCACCGCAAAGCGCGGCCGAGCAACAAGGTTTGCAACGCATCGTCCCGCGTCTGCGGCGTAAACTCGGTGGCCCGCCGCTCAAGCGTGCCAAGGCCAGAGAGGTCGAGCGCCTCGACTTGCACTTGCCACGCGTCGATCCGACGCGATCGGTGGAATTCCATGTGCAAGCGCACTTGCACGCCGATGACGGCCCGGTGCATTACGTCGAGAACAGCCTGATCAATTCACTGTTCGGCCTGTTGTGCTGGCCGGCGATCTTCGCGCCGTTGCCGGGCGCGTTCTTTCACCCGTTCCAGCGCGGCCCGGTGGATCTGCTCAGCGAAGACTTCCTCGAGCGCCGCGCCGAGCTGTTCCAGGCCTGCCTGGGCGAACTCGATGACGGCCGCTACGCCGAGACCATCCGCCAGCGCTTCGTCGACAAGTGGGGCATCCAGTCGCCGTTCGTGTTCTGGGGCGCGCTCAACGAAGACTTGCTGGAACAGGCGCTGGCCTGTCTGCCCGCCGAACACCTGAAACACTGGTTCAATCGCCTGTTGCTCGACATCAAGGCCAACCGCGCCGGCATGCCGGACCTGATCCAGTTCTGGCCGCAGCACAAGACCTACCGGATGATCGAAGTCAAAGGCCCCGGCGACCGCTTGCAGGACAATCAACTTCGCTGGCTGGAGTTCTGCCACGAGCACCGGATGCCGGTGGCGGTGTGTTACGTGCAATGGGCGGAGCAGAGCGCTTGAGTTACAGCGTTGCCGTGCGTGCACTGTGCGAGTTCACCGCCAAGACCGGTGATCTCGACCTGCGCTTCACCCCGTCACCAACGGCGCTCGAAGGCATCGTCGGCCATCGCACCGTGGCGTCGCGGCGCAGCGAGCAGTACCAGAGCGAAGTGGCTCTGCAAGGCGAATTCGGCGAGCTGAAGGTCAAGGGCAGGGCGGATGGCTACGACCCGGCGCAAAACTGCCTGGAAGAAGTCAAAACCTATCGCGGCGACCTGAGCAGGCAACCGGCCAATCACCGCCAGTTGCACTGGGCGCAGGCGAAAATCTACGGCTGGTTGATGTGCCAGAAACTGCAATTGCAGCAGATCAATCTGGCGCTGGTGTATTTCGACGTCGTCAGCGAAAAGGAAACCTGCCTGGTCGAATCCCACAGCGCCGAGTCACTCCAGACGTTTTTCACGCAGCAGTGCGGCTTGTTCCTGCAATGGGCCGAGCAGGAAATGGCCCATCGCGAAGCGCGCAATCTGGCCGCGCAGCAACTGGCGTTCCCGCATGCGGATTTTCGTCCCGGCCAACGGCATCTGGCCGAATCAGTGTTCAAAGCCGTCAGCACCGGCCGCTGTCTGATGGCCCAGGCACCGACCGGGATTGGCAAAACCCTTGGCACGCTGTTTCCGATGCTCAAGGCCCTGGCGCCGCAGCAGCTGGACAAGGTGTTCTTTCTCACCGCCAAGACTCCCGGACGCAAACTGGCGCTGGATGCCAGTCAGGTGTTGTTCAAGCAGACGCCTGAGTTGCCGCTGCGGGTGATGGAAATGGTTGCTCGCGACAAGGCCTGCGAACATCCGGACAAAGCCTGCCACGGTGAATCCTGTCCGTTGGCCCAGGGGTTTTATGATCGCCTGCCGGCTGCCCGCGAATCTGCCAGCCATATCAATCTGCTGGATCAGGCGGCAATGCGTGAAGTTGCCGCGCAGCACAGCGTATGCCCGTATTACCTGAGTCAGGAAATGGCCCGTTGGGCGGATGTGGTGGTTGCCGACTACAACTATTACTTCGACTTCAGCGCGCTGCTGTTCGGCCTGGCCCAGCTCAATCAATGGAAAGTCGCGGTGCTGGCCGACGAGGCGCACAACCTGGTCGAACGCGGCCGGCAAATGTACAGCGCCAGTCTCGACCAGTTCACCCTCGCCAGCGTGCGCAAAACCGCGCCGGCAGCGCTGAAGAATTCCCTGCAACGGGTCAACCGTGAATGGAACGCGCTGCATGCGCCGCAACTGGCGGCGTATCAGGCGTACGACAAGGCGCCGGACAAGCTCCTGCACGCCATCTCGCTGTGTTGCGCGGCCATTGGCGATTACCTCAACGAGCATCCACAAGGCCTCGACAGCGGCCTGCAGAATTTCTATTTCGACTTGCTGCAATTCGCCCGGGTCGCCGAGCTGTACGACGAGCATTACCTGTTCGATATCAGCAAACGCGATCTCGACCGCAAACGTCCGTTGTCGCAACTGTGCCTGCGCAACGTGGTGCCGGCTTCGTTCATCGGCCCGCGCCTGACAGCGGCGCGCAGTAGCGTGCTGTTCTCGGCCACGCTGAGCCCGCGCAATTATTACGCCGACCTGCTCGGCACGCCCGCCGACACGGTGTGCATCGACGTCGAATCGCCGTTCAGCGCCGAGCAGTTGCAGGTGCACATCGTCAGCCAGATCTCCACGCGTTTTAACCATCGCCAGGCCTCGCTGGAGCCTATCGTCGAGCTGATCGCGCGCCAGTTCAGCGAGCGCCCGGGCAACTATCTGGCGTTCTTCAGCAGTTTCGATTACCTGCAACAGGTCGCGACGTTATTGGCCGAGCGCCATCCGCACATCACCCAGTGGCTGCAATCGCGGGGCATGGCCGAGGGCGCGCGGCAGGCGTTTCTCGACCAGTTCAGCGCCGACAGCCAGGGCGTCGGGTTTGCGGTGCTGGGCGGGGCGTTTGGCGAGGGCATCGATTTGCCCGGCGCGCGGCTGATCGGTGCGTTCATCGCCACGCTGGGGCTGGCGCAGCTCAACCCGGTCAACGAGCAGATGAAGCGGCGCATGGCCGCCATTTTTGGCGCCGGCTACGATTACACCTATCTGTACCCGGGGATGCAAAAAGTCGTACAAGCCGCCGGGCGGGTGATTCGCACCCGTGAGGATCGCGGCACGGTCATGCTCATTGATGACCGCTTTGCCGCAAGCCGCATCCAGCAACTGCTGCCGCGCTGGTGGGCGATCAAAAGCGAACCGGCACTTTCCAAATCAGTGGATTCACGCATACTTCAGCCCATGACAGTGGCTGGTGAGTGTGATGAGTGAAAACAACAGTACCGCAGCGATCGAAGACAGCCGTTTCCGGCTGCTGATCGACGCGGTTGTCGACTACGCGATCTACATGATCGACCCCGACGGTACCATCACCAGTTGGAACTCCGGCGCCAAACGCTTCAAGGGCTACGAAGAAGCGGAAATCATCGGCGAGCATTTCTCGCGCTTCTATACCCCGGAAGACCGCGCCAACGGCATGCCGCAACGGGCGCTGGACACTGCGATCCGTGAAGGTCGCTTCGAAGGCGAGGGCTGGCGCGTGCGCAAGGACGGCACGCACTTCTGGTCGCACGTGGTGATCGACCCGATCATCGACCCCAACGGCGAACTGCTGGGGTTCGCCAAGATCACCCGCGACCTCACCGACCGCAAAATGGCCGAGGAAACCCTCAAGCAAAGCGAACAGCAGTTCCGCCTGCTGGTGCAGGGCGTCACCGACTACGCGATCTACATGCTCAGCCCCGAAGGTTGCGTCAGCAACTGGAACCAGGGCGCGCAGCGCATCAAGGGTTACCTGCCGGAAGAAATCATCGGCCAGCATTTTTCGATTTTCTACACCCCCGAAGACCGCGAACTCGGCGAGCCGCAGCGCTCGCTGGAGATTGCCACCCGCGAAGGCCGGTTCGAGAGCCGCAGTTGGCGGATGCGCAAGGACGGCACGCGGTTTCTTGCCCATGTGGTCGTCGATGCAATTCGCGGCGACACCGGCACGCTGCTCGGCTTTGCCAAGATCACCCGTGATGTGACCGAGGCGCACGAGGCGCAGCAGGCCCTGGAAAAGACCCGCGAGGCGTTGTTCCAGGCGCAGAAGATGCAGGCGATCGGCCAACTCAGCGGCGGCATCGCCCATGACTTCAACAACCTGCTGACGGTGATTCTCGGCAACCTTGAGATCGTGCAGAAACGCATCGGCGACGCGCCGAAAATCGCTCGACTGCTGGAGAACGCCACCCAAGGGGCCTTGCGCGGTGTCTCGCTGACCCAGCGCATGCTGGCCTTCGCCCGGCGTCAGGAACTCAAGACCGAATCGGTGGATATCCCGCAACTGGTGCAAGGCATCACCGGGCTGCTGCGCAGTTCGCTCGGGCCGGGGATTCGTATCGAAACGCGCTTTCCCGACGATCTGCAGCCAGTGCTGGCCGATAGCAATCAGCTGGAACTGGCGATCCTCAATCTGGCGACCAACGCCCGCGATGCCATGCCCGAGGGCGGCACGGTGATCATTCAGGCGCAAGCCGAAGTGGTGCTGGAACAAACTCATTCGACCCTGGCGGCGGGGCGTTACGTCTGCCTGAGCCTGATCGACAGCGGCGAAGGCATGGACGAAGCCACGCTGGCCTGCGCCCGCGACCCGTTCTTCACCACCAAGGGACTGGGCAAAGGCACCGGGCTCGGTTTGTCGATGGTGCATGGCTTCATCGAGCAGTTGGGCGGGCGCTTTACTCTCAAAAGCGAGAAGGGCCACGGCACGGCGGCCGAACTGTGGATTCCGGTGGCGCTAGAGCAAACGGCCAGTCGCCTGGCGTACAGCAACGCCGCGCCCATTGCGGTCCCAAGGCTCAGCGTGTTGGTGGTCGATGACGATTCGCTGGTGCTGACCAGCACCAGCCTGCTGCTCGAAGACCTCGGCCACCGCGTCATCGGCGCGACCTCCGGCGCCCAGGCGCTGGCGCTGTTCGATCAGGGCGAAGTCATCGATCTGGTGATCACCGACATGGCCATGCCAAAAATGAGCGGCGCGCAACTGGCTCACGCCTTGCGTATGCTCAAGCCGGATTTGCCGATCATTCTCGCCACTGGATACGCCGAACGTTTGGAAGGCTTCGCCGCCGATCTGCCGCGTCTGCCGAAACCGTTCACTCAGTTGAATCTGGTCCAGATCATCGCCCAGTCGATGAAGTGATGCGCTGGTCGATCCGGCTGAACTAGTGCTGACGCGTGCCTTTCCAAAAGTCTTGTTCACTTTTGGAGGGCACGTCTCTTGTCTCGCATATTGACCCAGCCAAGCGCTGTTGAAGAAGCCTTGGCCGAGCACGACGCCAAGATGTTTGGCTCACCCAAGGAGCGGCTGGATTTCTATCGCCGGGAAATCCAGTACGAAACCAGCATCCTCGCCAACCGCACCGACGCCTATCTGGCGGCGCAGTCGTTTCTGGTCATTGCTTTCGCCTCGTGCATGGCCAACCTAAATCCCGAGTGGGGCAAGATGTTCACCCTTGTCGTGCCGCCGTTTCTGGCGCTGCTTGGTGTGCTCAGTTCGCTGAATGCCTGGCCGGGGATTCGTGCGGCTTACGACATCATCGATCACTGGCACTTTAAACAAAGCCAGTTGCTGCACAGCGAACCGGTGATGGGCGCGGCGTATGACGAGTCTCCACTGTTCAGCGAAATGGAATCGAGCCACAAGGGCTATCGCAAGTCGCTGCTGTTCTCAGTGCGCACGCCTTGGATTTTTGCGACGTTCTGGGTGATGTTGGGGGTGTATGCGGTGTTTATTCAGGTGACCAATCCTTGAGGTGGATTGGTCGGGGGCAGGGGACAGGTGCTGGATTTTGTGGTGTCTGTGAGATCTTACCCCCTCACCCCAGCCCTCTCCCCCAAGGGGGCGAGGGGGAAAGGGAGCAGATCTTCATGCTTTTCAAAATCTACATTCGGCGCGGTATGCCAGGTCGGTGTAGCACGTGAGAACACCTCGGTCAGTCCCCTCTCCCTCGGGGAGAGGGCTAGGGTGAGGGGCTTTTGACTTTTATCACGCGGTTTCCAGCTCACGCCGCGGTGTAACAGCATTCTGCACCGCTGCCGGAATAGGCGGGAAATCCTCATTCAGCACACACAGATGATCAATTGCATCTTCAAATTTCGCATCGGCTTTCTTGCGCAGTGCCCGGTATTGCTCAAAGCGTTCGAAGTCGGTCGGGGTCTGTTCCAGCAGCGCGTTGGCCGCTCGGTTCAGTCCGTGGGCTTCTTCGAACAGTTGACGATTGCGTTCCAGAGCCAGTGCTCTGCAAGCCTTGATTTGCGCAGGAGTCGAGCATTCGTTCATGACTGTGACCTTGTTTGTGTCGGGGTTCCGTTTGATAGGCTGTTCACCGCAGGGGAACCGAACCTGCCGGGTCGCGCTGGATGGTTGGCGCGGTTAAAGGTGTGACCCTTGGGTCGCGCCCGGCGATCCATTTTTTTGTAGAAAAATCTTCGATGATTTTCGGCAAAGCGCAGCGGTTGAAGAATCAGCTTTTTCGTTGCTTCAGACTTTCATAGCGCGCCAGCATCGGCTGTGTGCTGATGCCATGCAGCAGGATACTCAGGGCCACCACCGACAACGTGATGTCGGTACAGACCTTGGCCACGTCGGAATCGAGGCCATGGTTCAGGGCGAAGAACAGATAGAAAAGGCTGCCGATGCCACGAATGCCAAACCAGCCGATCAACAAACGCTGCGGTCCGCTGAGCAGATTGCCCCACGGCATCAGCGCCACGCTCAGTGGACGAATCAGACAGAACAGCACGGCGCCGATCCACAACGCCCGCCAGTCCCAATGCGCAATCAGCACGACACCGAGCAGGGTCACCAGAAACACTTCCATCGCCCGCTCGACCAGACTGCCGAATGCGAGCATGTCGCCCATCATGATTCCCGCCGCGACCTGGCTGTCTTCCAACTGCTCCGTGTCGCCATGCACGGCGTTCTGTGGTTCGACGTTCTGATGACCGACCACCGGCTGCACCAGATGCTCGGCAGGCGCTTGGGTGATGCCCGTGGATTTCACTTCCTCCTGACGCAGACCCAGGCCAGCAGCGAAGACCGCGAGAAAGCCGTAGCCGCCAATGGCGTCGGCCACCACGTAGGACAGTGCGATCAGCGCGAGGGTCAGGTAATCGTTCGGGCCGAGGGTGCTGTCCTCGTTGTGAATGCGCAGCAACAGAGCGATGCGGCCAATGCCGCGCCCCATCCAGTAACCGGTGAGCAAACCCGCCGGCACCGCCCACAACAGACTGCGAAGCACCCAGTGCTGCCATTCGCCAGCGCTGCCGTCACCGTGCAGCAACAGCAGACCGAGAATCACGAAAGGGAAAGCCACGCCATCATTGAGCCCGGCTTCACCGGAGAGGCCGAAGCGCACGCTGTCGACGTCCTGCGCATCATTGACCTGCACCAGTGCAGCGAGCACCGGGTCGGTCGGGGCCAGAATCGCGCCGATCAGCAACGACGGTCCCCACGGCAATTGCAGGCCCCAATGCAATAGCAGGCACACGCCGATAATCGTCAGAATCATTACCGGCCCGGCCAGACCAAAAGCGATACGCCAGGTCTTGTGGGCCAACGGCAACCGCAGCTTCAGACCGCAGACGAACAAGGAAAACAGCACCGCGACTTCAGTCAGGTGCTCCATCCACAATGATGATTCTTCCAGCGACAGTTTTAGAAGTTCGAGGCCGCTGGGGCCGATGGCGATGCCGAGCAGCAGGCACACCGCCGAGGTGGTGACCGGCATCCAGCGCAACCAAGACGACGTCAGGGCCAGCGTCAGCAGCACGGCGCCGAGCACCGCGACCCATACGCCGAAACTCATGACCGCTCACTGCAGCGAACTTTCGAGGACAGGCGCACCGGGTCAGCTCACGGTCGTGCGCAGGTACTCGGGGATGAGCACGTTGAACCACAGCAGAATCATCGACACCAGCATGGTCACCAGCACCAGCAGGCCGACGCCCCACACGCACGCCGAATACAGCAGGCCTTGCTCCTTGCGCTCATGCATGAAGGTCGGCAGGCCGACGAACAGCAAGAACGTCGAATAGATCGACGCCGCGCCGAGCACCAGAATCGCCAGCCAGCGGCTCGGGTACAGCCCGGCGATCCCGGCGAGGAAAAACGGCGTCACCGTGTAAGCGGCAAACCCGATGCATTGATTCAGCGTTGGCCGCGCATCGAACGATCGCGACATCCAGCGAATGAATCCGCCGATAACCGCCACACCGGCGACAATCGTCACGTACAGCAGCACGCTCAACTGCAGGGCGCTGGCCGTGCTCAGGCGCACGTTCTCACCCGCGGCGAGGCTCCAACCGACTTGAGTGGTGCCGATGAACAGGCACACGGCCGGAATCAACGCGAGCAGCAGCAAATGCGCGAGGTAGTGGCGGGGATGGGTTTCTTCTTCGCGGCGGATATCGGTCCAGGCGAAGTTGGGTTGGGTGAAGAGTCTGACGAGGGGGGCGGACATGACAACCTCCTGTTCCAGTTGGCCCGTAGGCGCTTAAAGGTATGGAGAGATGCCATGCCGCTCGGGTTCAGTTTTTCTGCTGCACGGTTACAGCATCGGTTTGCCGCCGGTCACGCCGTAGCGCTGGCCGGTGATATAGCTGGCTTCGTCGGAGGCCAGCAGCACGTAAATCGGTGCGACTTCCACCGGTTGGCCCGGACGGCCGAGCGGGGTGCTGCCGCCGAAGTTCTGTACTTCTTCGTCGGGCATGGTCGAGACGATCAGCGGCGTCCAGATCGGGCCAGGGGCGACGCTGTTGACGCGAATTTCCTTCGGCCCGAGCATCTGCGCCAGGCCACCGGTGAAATTGGCGATTGCGCCTTTGGTGGTGGCGTACGCCAGCAGAGTCGGCTTGGGCATGTCCGAGTTGACCGAGCTGGTGTTGATAATCGACGAACCGGGGCGCATGTGCTTGATCGCCGCCTGGCAGATCCTGAACATGGCGGTGATGTTCACGTCGAAGGTCATCACCCATTCGTCATCGGGGATTTCCTCGAAGTTTTCATGTGTCATCTGGAACGCAGCGTTGTTGACCAGAATGTCGATGCGGCCAAAGCGCTCGACAGTCTTGTCGACCAGCGACTGGCACTGAGCCTTTTCGGCGATATCGCCCGGCAGCAGGATGCACTGACGCCCGGCCTGTTCGACCCAGCGTGCGGTTTCCTTGGCGTCTTCGTGTTCATTCAGGTAAGCCACGGCGACGTCGGCGCCTTCACGGGCGAAGGCAATCGCCACCGCGCGACCGATGCCGCTGTCGGCACCGGTGATCAACGCAATCTTGCCGGCGAGGCGGCCGGAACCGACGTAACTTTGCTCGCCGCAGTCTGGATACGGTTCCATCTTGCGTTGCGAGCCGGGCACCGGTTGGGCTTGTTTCGGGAAGGGTGGTTTTGGATAGTCAGTCATCGCAGGGTCTCCTGATTTCAAGTCCAGTGTTCCGGGTTGACCCGGTGGCTTTGCCTTGAGTTCGATCGGATTTGCGCTGGATTTAGTTGGCTATGCAAAACCAATGTGGGAGCGAGCCTGCTCGCGAAAGCGGTCTGTCAGACGATAGATGTGTCGACTGACACTGCGCTTTCGCGAGCAGGCTCGCTCCCACAGGGATCATTTACACAAGGGAATCTCGGGGCAGGATCAGAGATTGCGGTTTGCCAAAGCCCGCTCCATCCGCGCAATCCCTTCTTCGAGCAACGCCCTCGGGCAACCGAAGTTCAAGCGCACGAACTGCTGATGCCGGTCACCAAAATCGAGCCCGGCACTCAGCCCGACCTTGCCCTGTTCGAGGAAGAACCGCTGCGGATCCGGCAGGTCCAGCGCGGTGCAATCGAGCCACGCCAGATACGTGCCCTGCGGCACATTGATGGTCACGCCCGGCAGCCGCGTGCGTACGGCGTTCACCAGCCAGTCGCGGTTGGCCTGCAGGTAGATTTTCAATTCCGCGAGCCAAGGCCCGGCTTCGCTGTAGGCGACGCGGGTGGCTTCCATGCCCAGCGGGTTGACGCTGTCGACCATGCCGCAGCGGGCGTGGTTGACGCGTTCACGCAGCGCGGCGTCCTGGATGATCATGAACGAGGTCTTCAGACCGGCGATGTTGTAGGCCTTGCTCGCCGACATCAGGGTGATCGTGCGTTTGGAAATTTCCGGACTCAGCGAGGCGGTGGGAATGTGCACGCGGCCGTCGAAGCACAGTTCGGCGTGGATCTCGTCGGAAATGATCCACGCGTCCTGCGCTGCGCAGATATCCGCCACTGCCTGCAACTCTTCGCGATCGAAGACCTTGCCGATCGGGTTGTGCGGGTTGCTCAACAGCAGGGCGCCGCCGCCTTTCAGTGACTCGCGCAGTGCGTCCAATGGCGTGGCGTAAGTGCCATCGGCCTGGGCTTCGAATTGCAGCTCGACCTTGTTCAGGCCCCAGTGGCCCGGCGCATGGCGCAGCGGCGGATAGTTCGGCACTTGCACGACAACATTCTGCTGCGCCTGGACCAAGGCCTTGAGGGCCATGTTGAAACCCGATTCCACGCCCGGCAGGAAAATCAGCTCCTGCGGTTTGACCTGCCATGCGTACTTGTTCCACAGGTCGGCGACGATGGCGTCGCGCAGGTTGTCCTGGGCCACGCTGTAACCGAGCAGCGGGTGCAGCAGGCGCTGTTGCAAGGCTTCGACGATGACCGGCGGCGCGGCGAAATCCATGTCAGCGACCCACATCGGCAACACATCCGTCGGGTAACGGCTCCACTTGGTGCTGCCAGTGTGGTGGCGGTCGAACAGCTGATCAAAATCGAAAGTCATGCGCGGTCTCGGGGCGGCGGGTGGTTCGTGGGCGCCATGATAACTCGTGGCCCGGGCGGGGCACATAAATCCTGACGGCAACCTCATAACCCTGTGGGAGCTGGCTTGCCAGCGATGGCGCCGGCACAGTCGGCATAGGTGTTGCTGACCCACCGCAATCGCTGGCAAGCCAGCTCCCACAGGGATTGGGGTGCAGAGCAAATTCTGCGCCCAGACACCCGACGGTCGGTTTTCACACAATCGGCAAGGTCTTTGTCTACAGTGAAAAAGTCGGCGTCAAGGCGTCGCAACCGTGATTGTCCAGATAAAGCCCGGCGCAAGTACCGGGTTCCACCTGATCAGGAGTGCACGATGGATCTCAGCCGTCGTCAGTTCTTCAAGGTCGCCGGTATCGGCCTTGCAGGCTCAAGCCTGGGCGCGTTGGGCATGGCCCCGACGGCGGCCTTCGCCGAGCAGGTGCGTCACTTCAAGCTCGCCCACACCCGTGAAACCCGCAACACCTGCCCGTATTGCTCGGTCGGTTGCGGTTTGATCATGTACAGCCAGGGCGATGCCGGCAAGAACGTGGCGCAAAACATCATTCACATCGAAGGCGATGCCGACCACCCGGTCAATCGCGGCACGCTGTGCCCGAAAGGCGCGGGCCTGCTCGACTTCATTCACAGCCCCGGCCGCTTGCAGTACCCGCAAGTGCGCAAGCCCGGCAGCAATGAATGGACGCGCATCGGCTGGGACGAAGCCCTCGATCGCATCGCCGACCTGATGAAGGCCGACCGCGACGCCAACTTCATCGAGAAAAATGCCAACGGGCAAACGGTGAATCGCTGGCTGACCACCGGTTTTCTCGCGGCATCGGCGGCATCCAACGAAGCCGGCTACATCACTCAGAAGGTGATTCGCAGCCTCGGTCTGCTGGGGTTCGATAACCAGGCGCGTGTCTGACACGGCCCGACGGTGGCAAGTCTTGCCCCGACGTACGGCCGTGGTGCCATGACCAACACCTGGACCGATATCGCCAACGCGAATCTGATCCTGGTGATGGGTGGCAACGCAGCAGAAGCGCATCCGTGCGGCTTCAAATGGGTGACCGAGGCCAAGGCGCACAACGCCGCGCGGCTGATCGTGGTTGACCCGCGTTTTACCCGGACCGCTTCGGTGGCCGACTATTACGCGCCGATCCGCACCGGTACCGACATCGCCTTCATGGGCGGATTGATCAATTACCTGCTGACCGAGGACAAGATCCAGCACGAATACGTGCGCAATTACACCGACGTGTCGTTCATCGTCAAAGCCGGCTATGGCTTCGAAGACGGCCTGTTCAGCGGCTATGACGCGGAAAAACGCAGCTATACCGACAAGTCCGGCTGGGGTTACGAATTCGCCGAGGACGGTTTCGTCCGCGTCGACCCGACCCTGCAAGACCCGCGCTGCGTTTATCAACTGATGAAGCAGCATTACAGCCGCTACAACATCGACCTGGCCAGCCAGATCTGCGGCATGCCCGTCGACGCCATGCAGAAAATCTGGGAAGAGATCGCCACCTGCTCGACACCGGGCAAGACCATGACGATTCTCTACGCGCTCGGCTGGACGCAGCACTCGATCGGCGCGCAGATCATCCGCAGCGCGGCGATGGTGCAGTTGTTGTTGGGCAACGTCGGCATGCCCGGCGGTGGCGTCAACGCTTTGCGCGGGCACTCGAACATCCAGGGTCTGACCGATCTCGGCCTGCTGTCCAACGCCTTGCCCGGCTACCTCACGCTGCCCAGCGACAGCGAGCATGACTACGGTCAGTTCATCTTCAAACGCACGCAGGTTCCGCTCAGACCGGGGCAGCTTTCGTACTGGCAGAACTACAGCAAGTTCCACGTCAGCCTGATGAAATCCTGGTACGGCGCCAACGCCACCGCCGAGAACAACTGGCTGTTCGACCATTTGCCGAAGCTCGACATCCCCAACTACGACGTGCTGAAAATGTTCGATCTGATGAGCCAGGGCAAGGTCAACGGCTACTTCTGCCAAGGCTTTAATCCGATCGCTGCGTTACCGGACAAGAACCGCGTGATGGGCGCTTTGGCCAAGCTCAAGTGGCTGGTGGTGATGGACCCGCTGGCCACTGAGACTTCGGAGTTCTGGCAGAACGTCGGGCCGTACAACGATGTGAAAACCGCCGAAATCCAGACCGAAGTCATTCGCTTGCCGACCACCTGTTTTGCCGAAGAGGACGGCTCGCTGGTCAACAGCAGCCGCTGGCTGCAATGGCATTGGAAAGGCGCCGACGGCCCCGGCGAAGCGCAGACCGACATTCGCATCATGAGCGAACTGTTCCTGCGCCTGCGCCTGCGCTATCAGAGCGAGGGCGGCAAGTTTCCCGATCCGCTGCTCAAGCTGTCGTGGCCATACAAGATCCCCGACGAGCCTTCGCCGGAAGAACTGGCGCGGGAAATCAACGGCACCGCTGTCAGCGATTTCACCGATGCCAGCGGTGTCACTGTGAAGGCTGGTACGCAACTGGCCGGTTTCGGCTTGCTCAAGGATGACGGCAGCACCGCGTCCGGTTGCTGGATTTTCGCCGGCAGCTGGACCGAGGCCGGTAACCAGATGGCCCGGCGCGATAACGCCGACCCATTCGGCATGCACCAGCATCAGGGCTGGGCGTGGGCCTGGCCGGCCAATCGGCGGATTCTCTACAACCGCGCCTCGTCGGACCCGGCGGGCAAACCGTGGGACCCGAAAAAACGACTGGTGTGGTGGAACGGCAAGGCCTGGACCGGCACCGATGTGCCGGACTACAAGGCCGACGTGCCGCCGGAAGCCGGGATGAATCCGTTCATCATGAACCCCGAAGGCGTGGCCCGGTTCTTCGCCGTGGACAAGATGAACGAAGGGCCATTCCCTGAGCACTACGAGCCCTTCGAAACGCCGATCGGCATCAACCCGCTGCACCCGCAAAACAAGAAGGCCACCAGCAACCCGGCGGCGCGGATCTTCGATTCGGTCTGGGAAACCCTCGGCGAAGCCAAGGACTTCCCGTACGCCGGCACCAGTTACCGGCTTACCGAGCATTTCCATTTCTGGAGCAAGCACTGCAAGTTGAATGCGATTGCTCAGCCCGAGCAGTTCGTGGAAATCGGTGAGGTGCTGGCGAACGAGAAGGGCATCGCTGCCGGTGATCGCGTGCGTGTCAGCTGCAAGCGCGGGTTTATCGAAGCGGTGGCGGTGGTGACGAAACGGATCCGGCCGCTGCAGGTCAACGGCCAGGTCGTGCATCAGATCGGCATCCCGCTGCACTGGGGTTTCACCGGCCTGACGCGCCACGGTTACCTGACCAACACCCTGGTGCCGTTCCTCGGCGATGGCAACACTCAGACCCCGGAATCCAAGTCATTCCTGGTCAACGTGGAGAAACTGTAAATGGCCAGCCAAGACATCATTGCCCGCTCGGCCACCACCACCGTGCCGCCGTCGGTGAGGACTCAGCAAGGCGTTGCCAAGCTGATCGACACGACCAAGTGCATCGGCTGCAAGGCCTGCCAGGTCGCCTGCTCGGAATGGAACGAGCTGCGCGACGAGGTCGGCCACAACCACGGCACCTACGACAATCCGCAGGATTTGACGGCGGATTCGTGGACGCTGATGCGCTTCACCGAGCACGAAACCGACGCCGGTAACCTTGAGTGGCTGATCCGCAAGGACGGCTGCATGCACTGCGCCGAGCCCGGTTGTCTGGCCGCGTGCCCGAGCCCCGGGGCGATCATTCAGCATGCCAACGGCATCGTCGATTTCGATCAGGACCACTGCATCGGTTGTGGCTATTGCATCACCGGTTGCCCGTTCAACATTCCGCGCATTTCGCAGAAGGATCACAAGGCCTACAAATGCACACTGTGTTCCGACCGGGTGGCGGTGGGGCTGGAGCCGGCCTGCGTGAAAACCTGCCCGACCGGCGCGATCGTCTTCGGCACCAAGGAAGACATGAAAGAACACGCCGCCGAACGCATCGTCGATCTGAAAAGCCGTGGTTTTGAAAACGCCGGTCTGTACGACCCGGCAGGCGTCGGCGGCACCCACGTGATGTACGTGCTGCATCACGCCGACACGCCAAAAATCTATGCAGGTTTGCCGGACCATCCGGCGATCAGTCCGCTGGTGGGCTTGTGGAAAGGCATCAGCAAACCCCTCGGGCTGCTGGCGATGGGCGCGGCGGTGCTGGCCGGGTTCTTCCACTATGTGCGCATCGGGCCGAATCGTGTCGAAGAGGATGAACACCCGACGCCACCCGATACGTCGGTGCACGTGGTCGACCCGGCGGTGCACACCTTCGATCCACGCGGGGAGGAGCGGCCATGAGCAACAAGACGATCTTGCGTTACAGCGCCAACCAGCGCACCAATCACTGGCTGGTGGCGATTCTGTTTTTCATGGCCGGGTTGTCCGGGCTGGCGTTGTTTCATCCGTCGCTGTTCTGGCTCAGTAACCTGTTCGGCGGCGGCACCTGGACGCGGATCCTGCACCCGTACATGGGCATCGCCATGTTCGTGCTGTTTCTCGGCCTGGTGTTCAGCTTCTGGCGTACCAATTTCTTCATCGCCAATGACCGCCAGTGGCTGCGGCGGATCAACCGGGTGATGGTCAACGACGAAGAAAGCGTGCCGCCGGTGGGCAAATACAACGCCGGGCAGAAGTTGCTGTTCTGGACTTTACTGCTGTGCATGCTCGCGTTGCTGTTCACCGGGCTGGTGATCTGGCGCGCGTGGTTCAGCGCGTACTTCGGCATCACCACGATCCGCTGGGCCATGCTGCTGCATGCGCTGGCTGGATTCGTGCTGGTGCTGAGCATCATCGTGCACATCTACGCCGGCTTGTGGATCAAAGGTTCGGTCGACGCCATGTTGCATGGCTGGGTCAGCCGGCCGTGGGCGAGAAAACACCATGAACTGTGGTACCGCGAGGTGACCCGCGACGAACAGCCTCGGGACGTGCCCGAGCGACCGCTGACAAAAAAGGGCTGACTTTTGCCAAGCATTCTTGAACCTGGGGAAATCGAGGCGGCGGCCAGTTCGCCGCCGTTTCTGTATCTGCCGCCACGTAACCTGTTTGCCCTGCGCGCTGAGCGCCTCGAGCGTCTGGCCGAGGGCAATGGGTTGGCGGATTACCTGCGGCTGATGGCCGGGTTGTGCCGGGCGCAGCAGCAGGTCTTCGACGATCCGCCGCTCACCGCGCCGTTTGATGCGCAGCGTTTCGAAGCCTGTCAGCAACACGGTCTGCCACCATTCGCGGCAGATACCTTGGTGCGCGAAGATGCCTGGCAGCCGTGGCTGGACGCCTTGCTGCAGCGCTATGCGCCAGCGGATCAACCTGCAGTGATCGACGCGCTGGACACTCTGCGCGGGGCCAGTTCCGGCCAGCTGCGCGCGTGGGCGGTGGCGCTGGTCAGTGGGCAGTATTCGCTGGTGCCGGCGGCGCTGGTGCCGTTTCTCGGCGCCGCGCTGCAAACCGCCTGGAGCCACTGGCTGCTCAGTGTGCCAAATCTGCAACTCAAGCCTGGCGACAGCCTTAGCCAATGCCCGGCCTGTGGTTCGCCGGCCATGGCCGGGGTGATTCGCCATCGCGGCAAGCACAACGGTTTGCGCTATCTGGTCTGCTCGCTATGTGCCTGCGAATGGCATGTGGTGCGGGTCAAGTGCGTGTATTGCGAGCAGAGCAAGGGCCTTGAGTATCTGAGCCAGGAAGACGACCGGCACAGCGCCGAACAGGCGCCGCTGCGCGCCGAAGTCTGCCCGAGCTGCAACAGCTACCTGAAATTGCTCTATCTGGAGAACGACGCCGAAGCCGAGGCGTTGTCGGCGGATCTCGGCAGTTTGCTGTTGGACATGCGTTTGGCCCAGGACGGCTATCAGCGTCTGGCGCCCAATCTGTTGCTGGCGCCGGGGGACGAATGACCAGAGCGAAACTGTGGAAGGGGGTGTGCTCCCACAGGTTTTTGTGGTGACCAACAATGTCCATTCCACCCCGAATCCCTGTGGGAGCTGCCTTGCCAGCGATTGGTCGGCACATCCACCACCTTCTTTGACGGACCCACCGCAATCGCTGGCAAGCCAGCTCCCACAAGTCTATGTGCCGAATCACAAAGCCCGGTCAGCCCCGGATTTCCCTGTGGGAGCGAGCCTGCTCGCGAAGGCGTCGTTTCAGACACATCATCTTTGACTGACTTACCGCATTCGCGAGCAGGCTCGCTCCCACAGGTTTTTGTGGTGACCAACAATGTTCATTCCGCCCCGAATCCCTGTGGGAGCTGGCTTGCCAGCGATTCGGTCGGCACATCCACCGCCTTCTTTGACTGACCCACCGCAATCGCTGGCAAGCCAGCTCCCACAGATTTGTGTGCCGAATCACAAAGCCCGGTCAGCCCCGGGTTTCTCTGTGGGAGCGAGCCTGCTCGCGAAGGCGTCAGGTCAGCCACATCCACATTGACTGACACACCGCTTTCGCGAGCAGGTTCGCTCCCACAGGTTTTTGTGGTGACCAACAATGTTCATTCCACCCCGAATCCCTGTGGGAGCTGGCTTGCCAGCGATTGGTCGGCACATCCACCGCCTTCTTTGACTGACCCACCGCAATCGCTGGCAAGCCAGCTCCCACAAGTCTATGTGCCGAATCACAAAGCCCGGTCAGCCCCGGATTTCTCTGTGGGAGCGAGCCTGCTCGCGAAGGCGTCAGGTCAGCCACATCCACACTGACTGACACACCACATTCGCGAGCAGGCTCGCTCCCACAGACTTCTGTGCCGAATCACAAAGCCCGGTCAGCCCCGGATTTCCCTGTGGGAGCGAGCCTGCTCGCGAAGGCGTCAGGTCAGCCACATCCACACTGACTGACACACCACATTCGCGAGCAGGCTAGCTCCGGCAGTGCGTCTACACTTCTGAAACCCTTTTGGGAGCAAGCTTGCTCCCAAAAGGGATTGTTTCAGTGAAATCAGGAGTGGCTGATGTCTTCCAGCGTTGCCCTGCGGTTGCCGTCCATTGATGGGTTGTTGCGTCATCCGGCGTGCGCGCCGTTGGCCGAACGTTACGGCCGGGATTCGTTGCTGACTGGCCTGCGTCAGTTGCTCGATGAGCTAAGGCCTGACGTGTTAAGCGGGCAATTGGCGGCCGTGGAAATTGGCCCCGAAGTGCTCGCCGGCCGCGTCGGCGAACGCCTGGCGCAACAGCAGCGCAGCCAGGTGCGCCGGGTGTTCAACCTGACCGGCACGGTGCTGCACACCAATCTCGGCCGCGCCTTGCTGCCCGAAGAAGCCATCGAAGCGGTGCAAATGGCCGCACGTTATCCGCTCAATCTCGAATTCGATCTGGCGAGCGGCAAGCGCGGTGATCGTGACGACCTGATCGAAGGGCTGATCCGCGAACTGACCGGCGCCGAAGCCGTCACCGTGGTCAACAACAATGCCGCCGCCGTGCTGCTGACCCTCAACAGCCTCGGCGCGCGCAAGGAAGGCATCATTTCCCGTGGCGAGCTGATCGAAATCGGCGGCGCTTTCCGCATCCCCGACATCATGGCCCGGGCCGGCGTGCGCCTGCACGAAGTCGGCACCACCAACCGCACCCATGCCCGGGATTACGAAGCGGCAATCGGTCCGCGCAGCGGGTTGATCATGCGCGTGCATGCCAGCAACTACAGCATCGAAGGCTTCACCGCGCGGGTGGCGACTGCGGAACTGGCCGAGTTGGCACACGCTCATGGCTTGCCGTTGCTGGAAGATCTGGGCAGCGGCAGTCTGCTCGACCTGACGCGCTGGGGCCTGCCGGCGGAACCGACGGTGCGTCAGGCATTGCTCGATGGCGCCGACATCGTCACCTTCAGCGGCGACAAATTGCTCGGCGGGCCGCAGGCCGGGTTGATCGTCGGACGCAAAGAACTGATCGCGAAGATCAAGAAGAATCCACTGAAGCGCGCACTGCGGGTCGATAAATTGACCTTGGCCGCGCTGGAAGCGGTGCTCGGTCTGTACCGCGATCCGGATCGCCTCGCCGAGCGTCTGCCGAGCCTGCGCCTGCTGACCCGGCCCCAGGCCGACATTCATGCTCAGGCTCTGCGTTTGCAACCGTTGCTCGCCGATGTGTTGGGCGAGGTCTGGCAGGTCAGCGCGGTCGAGGCGTTGGGCATGATCGGCAGCGGCAGCCAACCGGTGGCGCGCTTGCCGAGTGCAGCGCTGTGTTGCCGCCCGCAAGTGTCCAAGCGCTGGCGCGGGCGTTATCTGCTCAATCTCGAAGCAGCGTTGCTCGGTTTGCCGATCCCGGTGCTCGGGCGAATCGGCGACGATGCGCTGTGGCTGGATCTACGCCAGCTCGACGATGAGCCAGCGTGGCTGGCGCAGTTGCCGCAATTGCAGGTCGATCCGTGATCGTCGGCACGGCGGGGCACATCGACCACGGCAAGACTTCGCTGTTGCAGGCGCTGACCGGGCAAACCGGCGACCGCCGCCCGCAGGAGCGCGAACGCGGCATGACCATCGATCTCGGTTATCTCTACGCCGAACTCGCAGCGGGCTCCGGGCTGACCGGCTTCATCGACGTGCCCGGCCACGAAAAATTCACCCACAACATGCTCGCTGGTGCGCAGGGCATCGATCTGGTGTTGCTGGTGGTAGCGGCCGACGACGGCGTGATGCCACAGACGCGAGAGCATCTGGCGATCATCGAACTGCTCGGCATTCCCCGCGCGCTGGTGGCGATCACTAAATGCGACCGGGCGGGAGCGGGCAGGGTGGAAGAGGTGCAGCGCCAGGTCCTGGACCTGCTCGCGCCCGGACCATTTGCTGATGCGCCGATTTTTACCGTGTCGAGTGTGAGCGGGCAGGGCGTCGATGGATTGCGCGCGGCGTTGTTGCAGGTGCGGAGCGAGGTGCAGGCGCGCGGTTGCGACGGCGGCTTTCGTCTGGCGATTGATCGGGCTTTCAGCGTCGCGGGTGCGGGGATTGTGGTCACGGGCACGGCGCTATCGGGCACGGTTGCAGTGGGCGACAAACTGGTTCTGGCGCCTGCCGGCAAATCGGTTCGCATCCGGGGCCTGCACGCGCAAAACCAGGCCGCCGAACAGGCCTTCGCCGGCCAGCGCGTGGCGCTGAACCTCAGCGGCGAACGTCTGGAACTGACGCAGATCCACCGTGGCCAATGGCTGCTGGCGGACTGGCTGCACGCCCCGACCCAGCGCGTCGACATCGACTTTCAGCTGTTGCCCGGCGAGCGCACCTTTGAGCATTTTCACCCGGTGCATCTGCACCTTGGCACCCAGGATGTCATCGCCCGCGTCGCCTTGCTGCAAGGCCCGCGCCTGAGCCCCGGCGAGCGCATGTTCGCGCAACTGCTGATCAACGCGCCGGTGCACGCAGTGAAAGGCGATCGATTGATCCTGCGCGACGCCAGCGCCCAGCGCACATTGGGCGGCGCTGTTGTGCTCGACCCATTCGCTCCGGCACGCCAACGCCGCAGCCTGGAACGCCTCGCGCAACTGCAAACCCTTGCCCTTAGCGTCAGCCTCGAACAGGCCCTGCCGGCACTGCTCAACCACAGCCCCGGCGGCCTCGACCCGCAACGCCTCGAGCGCCAGTTCAACCGCCCGCGCGCGCAGTGGACGCTGGCGGACAACATCCGTCTGATCGACACCCGCCAAGGTCCGCTGCTGTTCAACGTGCAGCGCTGGGGCCAGTTGAAATTCACCTTGCTCGAGCAACTGGCGCGATTCCACGAACAGGAACCCGACCAGATGGGGCCGGACCGTGATCGCCTGCGCCGCTTCAGCGCGCTGGCACTGGAACGCTCGACGTTCATCAGCCTGCTCGACGAACTGCTCAACGCCGGCACCATTCTCGCCAGCGGCCCCTGGCTGCACCTGCCCGAACATCAGGTGCGCCTGAATGCCGACGACGAAATCCTCTGGCAGCAATTACAGCCGTTGTTCGAAGAGGCCGGTTTCGACCCACCGTGGGTGCGCGACGCGGCGAAAATTCTCGGCGAAGACGACGCCAGTGTCCGCCTGCTGCTGCGCAAACTCGCACGGCTGGGCCTGATGCACCAGGTGGTGCGCGACCTGTTTATCAGCGACATCGTCCTGCGGCAAATGGCGGCGCTACTGCTGAAACTCGCCGAAGAAAATCCAGCGATTGAGGTGACAACTTTCCGTGATGCGCTAGGCTTGGGACGCAAACGCTGTATTCAGTATCTGGAATATTTCGACCGACTCGGCCTGACCCGCCGGCTCGGCGAATCCCGCCAGATCCGCCCCGACAACGCGCTGGCTGACGCTTGCGCACCCTGAGTTCAGGAAGACAATCGCGCCCGGTGGCGCGGCCGGGCTTCAAACCCGGTTGGGGACGGCATCCGTTCCCGGGCAGGTTCGACTCCGGCTGTCTTCCGCCAGTCTCCCAAAAGCAAAGATCGCAGCCTTCGGCAGCTCCTACATCGATTTGTAGGGGCTGACGAAGGCTGCGATCTTTTGATTTTCGGTGATACGAGAGGTTAGAGATTACGCTGCGCCTCCATCCGGTCATGCAAGATTCTGATTATCGCGATCCCATAGGCGGTGATTCGAAAATAAATCATGTGACTCTCCACGCTGCAGCGTCGGTAACCGGGGCGGATAGCGTCGCATGCGGGTGCTGTTTTGGGACGATCAGCCAACTGCTCGAAAGACTCAGTCAGGATGTCGATGTAGCGATTGGCCTGATCCAACCCCCATTGTTGAGCTGTATAGGTCCAGATAGCCTCAAGATCCGCTTCGGCGGCGGGGGTAAGTCGGTATTCAGCCATGCGCCCTCAACATTCTCTTTTTGAAAGCATCAGCATCGAAAGGCCGGGGGGCACCACTGGATTCTCCTTCTCGAAGGGCTGCGCGGACGGTTTCCAGTTCAGCGTTTCGCTCTTGCTCTCGACGGATCAAATCGCGGATATATTCGCTGTCGTTGGTGTAATGTCCCGCTTCTATTTGAGCTTTGATCCAATGGTCTTGCTGGTCAGTCACGGTTATGGTTTTGCGTACGGTAGCCATGATCGGGCCCTTTGCGGATGGCGAACTTTGCGCAAATTATCATACTAATGGTGCGCTAACGAGTATGAGCCTAGCCGTTATAAGAACGAATCACAGCCTTCGGCAGCTCATGCGTATATCACTCGAACTGCCGCAGGCTGCATTTTCAGACCCGCAACCGAATCTGCTGCCCGAGCACATCCATCGGGTTAAATAATCCTTCCCCTTTGTGATCGCTTGCAGGCTCGCTACCACAGGTTCCTTCAGTGGTCGCAAAGTTTGCGTCCGACCAGGATCAATGTGGGAGCGAGCCTGCTCGCGAAGAGGCCGGCACGGGCATCGCATAACTCAGCCGGCCCGCATTACCCCGGCAATTCCAGATTATCCAGCACCCGATTCACCGCCAGTTCCCCGAGCATGATCAGTTGCGCAATCCCCATCAGCGTCCGGCGCTGGGATGGCTTGACCAGCCCGGCGAATTCCTGGGCGATGGTTTTGGCCGAGGCGAGGGTTTCGCAGGCGTTGGCCAGCAGGTCTTCGTTTTTGGTGTCGGCGGTGACGGCATACATGGCGCGGGGGCTGAAGGGTGGCGGGGTAGAGCCGGGTGGGCAGAGGTAGTGGTCGAGGGCGCGGTCGGCGGCTTCGTGGAGTTTTTTGGAGTCGAGGGATTCGTAGGGGGAGGTGGGATCGGTTTCGGGTGGGTTGGGTGTGGGTTTGATCATGGTGAAGCTCCTATTAAGTGGAGCCGTCAGGCACTGTCGCTAAACAGTAAGGTGGCGGCTGTACGCAGGTTAGCGAACCGGTTATAGGCACCCGGCAGACCCGAAGGTCTCCCACATACAGCCACCATGGCGTAGTCGCAGACATTGAACCCGCGACAAAGCATGGAACGCTGATGCACCTATTCAAGATCCGGGTCGCTAAACCCGATCGCTGATTCGTCAGCGACCGCACCACAATAGAACCCGCCCCCAAGGCGCACAAGCCAGCGGATTCTGGCTTGGCTGTAGGCAATGGCGCAAGGATTTGTAGCCTTGAGACCGTATCCGCAGGTGTCTTTTAAACAGCTTCGTTTAAATCAAAGAATTGCGCCGTACCTGATGGCCTCTTCGCGAGCAGGCTCGCTCACACATTGCAATGCGTTGCGCCGCAGTCCACCGCACCAGCCCCCATCACCCAACCTCACGGCTGATACGGAATCACCTTGTCCCGGTCCATTTCCACCAACAACTGGTCGAGCATCTGCCGTTTGTTCTCGACCCCGGGAATCGGCACATACCATGTCATCACGCTCCAGCCTTCGCGGGAGTAGTTGTAGGTTTTGAGCAGTTGGCCATCCTTGAAGACCGAGCCGCGCAGGTTGTCCTGGTAGTGGTAGGGCATCGGGAAGGTGAACAGGGTGAAAACGTTGACCAGCGCCAGCCAGTTGACCTTGCCGTCGCTGGGTTCGGTGATCAACAGGCTGTAGCCGTTGCGAGTGTAACCGCCGTCGAGCATCGAGAACGCGCCGGTCTTTTTCAGGACGCTGACGGTTTCGCGCTGATGCTGCTCGTCGATGCGCGTATACGCCGGCCCCATGCCGAGCGTGACCGGCACGTAGGCCTGATCGGCATGGTAATCGAGCGGTTGCAAGGTGTTGGCGCAGCCGCCCAGCATCAGTGAGGCACAGAGCAGGCCGGCGACTTTTATCATCGCGCGGTTCATTGCGCGACTGCCGGGATCAGCCGGTCCTGCTGCACATCCTGCGCGAAGGCGCGGGCGATGCGGCCGAGGTTCTGTTCGCGCATCTCGCCGCCCTGATCCAGTAGCCAAGTGTATTTTTGAGTGATGTTGCGATAGGTGTATTGCTTCAGTCGCTTGTCACCCTGGAACACGGTGAATTCGGTTTGCGTGTCGAATTCGTTCGACAGCGGCAGCAAGAACAACGTCGCGGTGCTCAGCAGAATCACCGGAAACGGCGGTAGGTGACGTTCCACATCAAGTTTGACCTGCACGTTGTACTCGTCAGCTTTACCGCTGCCGGTTTCGATGGTGCGGAACACACCGGTCTGACGCAGGTGGTTGCGCAGGCTGGAGCCGTTTTCCGGATCATCGACCATAACGTGAATCGGCTGCAGATAATCCTGAGCGTCCGTAAGCGTGCGCTCGGGCAAGGTGTTGGTCGCCGCGCAACCGGTCAACAGAGCGGCGGCAGTGAGGGCGATGATTTTTTTCATGGTTTGGCGTCCACGGCAATACCCGGAATGGGGCCGGTGAAGATGTAGGGCTGAGCACTGTTCAGGTCGAGTTTCAGCGGTTGCAGCGTTGGCAATCCTGGCGCCAGACGTAGCGCAATCAGCGCATCGCGGGCGTTCTGATCACTCCAGCGGAACGCGCAGAAACCGGCGGTCAGGCAGAACGAACGGAACTCGCCGATGTAATAGGCCTTGCCGGGTTCCAGGCGCATCGGCAGGTTGAATTTCTCCCGCGCCTCTCTCGAGGTGAAAACAGTGCCTAGCCCAGGTTGATAACGTGCGGAAAAGAACTGGAAATCATAGAACTCGTAATCGCCCGGCTTCAGGGGAAGCACGAATACGCTCGCTGCGCCGACACCGTCCTGAACATCCTGCGGCGTGGAGTAAGCGCCGGCCATTTTCCAGACGCCGGCCGCACCGTATTCGGAACCGCGTTTGCGGAAAAAGATTCGCTGGTTGTCAGCGGCTGATTGCTTGAGTGATTGCGGCCCGATTGAGCCAACGAGATAACTGACTGGCTCGCTTGCCTTGGGTTGCAAGGGTTCGCTGACCCAGGAAGCGCTTTCGGTAATGCAGCCGCTGAGCGTCGCGGCGAGCACGACGGCCGCTCCGAGTTTGAATAGCTGAAACATGTACATCCCTGAATCTGCTTGCGTTGATTGACTACAAACAGGAAGGTCAATCAATGCCTTCCTGGCTTGGCTTTTTATGCGGGGGCGCAGAATAAACGAGGTGATGGCACTTGGCTAGCTGCTGTAGGCGCTGCGGTACGCTGAAATCATTTGATTTTGATCTCAAGGAGCAAACTCATGGTTTGTGGCCGACGCAGGAACCTGTGGGCGGGTTGATCGTGTTACCTCAAAAACCCAGCGGGTACTGAACGACCACGTAAATCCGGTCAATGTCATCCCCGGCCTGTGCTTCGTTGGCGCGGTGGGTGACGTGGGATAGTTGCACCGACAGATCCTTCGCGGTGCCGGACTGCACTACATACTTCAGGTCGATATCGCGTTCCCAGTGTTTGCCGCCGCTGCCTTGTTGCGGTTGATAGTCGCCGCTGTCGGCGTCGAACGGGTTGTAGGCGCCGCCCCTCGGCGCGTGCGTTCCGTCGATGTGGCTGCCGCTGACGTAGCGGGTCATGAAGTTCAGGCCGGGGATGCCGAAGGCGCCGAGGTCGAGGTCGTAGCGGGCTTGCCAGGACCGTTCGTTGGCGCCGTTGAAGTCGGCGTATTTGATCGAGTTGGCGAGGTAGATCGAGTCGCCGCCGACGAAATCGAACGGCGTGTCGCCATTGATCCGCTGCCAGCCGAGCATCACCGCATGCGGGCCGAAGCTGTATTTGCCGGAGAGGCTGAAGGCGGTGTTGTCGATCTCGCCGGCCACTGCGCGGCCGGTGTCGCGGGTGTGGTAGAGGTTGGCGTCGAGCAGCACGCCGGACTGTTTGAAATGCAGGTTGCCGTAATACTGATGCCAGGTGTCGCTCAGTTCTGAGGCGTAGAGTGCGCCGCCGACCGGGCTGCTGCCGAACAGATCGGCGCCGACGAAACTGATGCCGCCTGCTTCGGTGTTGGCGCCGTAACCGTAGAAGTCGCCTTGGCCGGAGGAGCTGTCCTGATTCTTGAACGCGGTGAAATGCCCGGCGACCAGATTGACGTTGTCGAACTCGGCGCTGTCGAACTCGGCGCTGTTGAGCAAAAAGCCTGTGGCGTATTCCGGTTGCAGGCGTTTGTCGGAAGTGTCGAAGACCGGGGTTTCCACGGTCATTTCGCCGAAGGCCAAAGTGGTGCGCGAGACCTTGAGCTTGAACGCACCGCCAGCGCTGGAATAGTTGTTTTCACTGCGACCATCGCTGTCGACGGGCAGCAGACCAGTACCGGAGTGGCCCTTGCCGCCGTCGAGTTTCAGGCCGGCGAAAGCGTGGGCGTCGATGCCGAAACCGACTGTGCCCTCGGTGAAACCGGATGAGAAGTTGCCGATAAAGCCCTGTGCCCATTCCTGTTTGTAGTTTTTTCCGGAGGGCGTGGGCGAGCGGTAGTCGTTGCTGAGGTAGAAGTTGCGCAGCAGAACATCGCTTTTGGCGTCGTCGAAAAAGCCGCTGGCATGGGCGGTGCCGGTCAGACCGCAGAGCATGGCAAGCAGGGTGAGGCGGGAGGGCGCGCGGTTGATCATGGTCAGGGCCGGTGGTAATCAGGATGGCGCTGATGATCGAAGATCGGGAACAAAGAGGATTGGGTTGATGTGCTGAGTTGGCAGCTTTCACCACAAAACCTGTGGGAGCGAGCCTGCTCGCGAATGCGGAGTGTCAGTTAACGAAAATGCTGACTGACACAGCGCTTTCGCGAGCAGGCTCGCTCCCACAGTTTGAGTCGGGGGTAGTCAATTAGAACTTTGGCGGCCGTCAGGCCTCCATCGCTGGCAAGCCAGCTCCCACAGGGTTTGTGGGAGCTGACACAGTGCATTAAGCCAGCGGCGGTGTGCGCGGTGGGATCTGGCGTTTGCTGCCGGTGGATTCGAAGGCGGCGGCGAAGCGCAGCAGGTTCGAGTCGTCGTAGGCGCGGCCGGCGAAGGTCAGGCCGACCGGCATACCGATGTCGGCCATCACGCCCATGGGCACGGTGACGGTCGGGACGCCGAGGTGGCGGATCGCGAGGTTGCCGTTGGCCACCCAGACGCCGTTGCTCCAGGCGATGTCGGCCGAAGCAGGATTGACATCCGCATCGGCCGGGCCGACGTCAGCGACGGTCGGGAACAGCACGGCGTCAAGGCCGAGGTTGTCCATCCAGTCTTCGAGGTCGATGCGTCGGGTTCGCTCCAGAGCGCGCAAGCCATCGGGCACGGTAGGGATTTCATTCCACGGCGTGATGCCGCGCTCGGCCATGCGCACGTATTCGTCCATGCCGGCGGCCAGATCACCTTCGCGGTTGGGCAGGGTGCCGGGGTCGTGCGGGAAGATCTTCGGCCCGTCGACGTCAACCAGACGATTAAGCTTCGGGTCGCCGTTGGCCTGCAGGAAGTCGTCGAATGCCCAGGCAGTCAGATCCCACAATTCATGATGGAGAAACTCTTTCGACACCAGCCCACGGGTGAACACGGTTGGCGCGCCAGGGCGGTCGCCTTCGCAGTTGGAGACCAGCGGGAAGTCGGTTTCGACGACTTCGGCGCCGGCGGCTTCGAGGGCTTGGCGCGCCTGCTTCCACAAATCAATCACGGACGCGCGGGTGTTGATGCGCTGGCCGGTCGGGCCGCCTATGCCTGGGGCTTCGCTGGTGCCGGCGTCGGGGTCGGCGTTGATGTACATGCGCGGGATGGCGAAGCGTTTGCCGGCCAGGGCTTTGGCATCGACGGCCAGTTCACTGTACGCAGCCGGGCGCACTTCGCTGACACGCGGGATCGGCACCCACGGTTGCAGGCGCCAGAGGTCGCCACGGGTGTCCGGGTCTTCGGCGACGACCACGTCGAGCACTTCGAGCAGGTCGGCCATGGTCCGCGCGAACGGCACGACGACGTCCATGGTCGGGGTCAACGGCCAGTTGCCGCGCACCGAAATCACCCCGCGCGACGGGGTATAGGCGCACAGGCCGTTGTTCGACGCAGGGCCGCGACCGCTCGACCAGGTTTCCTCGGCCAGACCGAACGCAGCAAAACTCGCTGCGGTGGCGGTACCGGCGCCATTGGACGAGCCGGAGGCGAAAGGTGCGGTGAGGTAAGCGGCGTTGTACGGGCTTTCAGCGCGGCCATAGACGCCGCGTTGCATGCCGCCATTGGCCATCGGCGGCATGTTGGTCTTGCCCAGGCAGATCGCCCCGGCAGCGCGCAGGCGTTCGATGGTGAAGGCGTCGCGATGGGCGACCAGATCGGCAAATGCCGGACTGCCGGAGGCGGCGGTCAGGCCCTTGACCAGATAACTGTCTTTGGCGGTGTAGGGGATGCCATCGAGCGGGCCGAGGGTCTCACCTTTGGCACGGCGGGCATCGGAGGCGCGGGCTTCGTTCAGTGCTTCGGGGTTGCGCACGACGACGGCGTTGAGTGCCGTCGGGGTGTCGGCGCCATCGTAGGCATCAATGCGTGCCAGATAGGCCTGCACCAGCTCCACGGCAGTGGTCTGGCCGGATTCAAGGGCGGTGCGCAGTTGGGCGATGGAGACTTCGGTGACTTCGATCATGGGGTCACCTGTTGAGCGTGGTTGTTTGGGGCAGGGGTATTCATAGCGGTTCTCGTTGCACGGCTTTAAGCGACAAGGTCAAGACTGGCGCCTATTTAACACCAAGCCGCGCTTCGAGTAATCGGCGGGGTGATGGCCCCACCGATTTTTCTGCGTCCAGCGGATCATTCATTGATGCGCGGATGCTGCTGGACCAGCACTTTGCGCTTGGCCTCCAACTCGGCGATCTCGGCATCAATGTCTTCGATTTTCTGCTCGATGTTGTCGTGGTGTTCCTGCAACAGTTCCTTGGCCTCTTCGAGATCGGAAGCCGCCGGGGCCGCGCCGCGCAGGGGCTTGTTGGCGGTTTCCTTCATGGTCACGCCAGTGACCAGACCGACCACGGCGATGACCATCAGGTAATACGCAGGCATGTACAGATCGTTGGTGCTTTCCACCAGCCAGGCCACGGCAGTCGGGGTCAAACCGGCGATCAGCACCGAGACGTTAAAGGCACTGGCCAGCGCGCTGTAGCGGATGTGCGTGGGGAACATCGCCGGCAGGGTCGAGGCCATCACACCGATAAAGAAATTGAGCAGCACCGCGAGGATCAGCAGGCCGGAGAAGATCAGGGCGATGCTGCCGCTGTTGATCAGCATGAACGCGGGAATGGCGAAGATGAACAGGCCAATGCTGCCGACGACGATGAAGGGCTTGCGGCCGATCTTGTCGCTGATGAAACCGATCAGCGGCTGCACGAAGAGCATGCCGACCATGATCGCGATGATGATCAGCACGCCGTGGTTTTCGCTGTAGTGAAGGTTGTGCGTCAGGTAACTCGGCATGTAGGTGAGCAGCATGTAATAGGTGACGTTGGTCGCCGCCACCACGCCGATGCAGGTCATCAGGCTGCGCCAGTGTTTGGTCGCGACTTCCTTGAACGACACTTTCGGGCCACCGGCAAGGCCTTCGCGGTCTCCTTGTTCGAGTTTTTCCACGTGCTGCTGGAACGCCGGGGTTTCTTCGAGGGCGTGGCGCAGATACAGGCCGATCATGCCCAGCGGCAGGGCGAGGAAGAACGGAATCCGCCAGCCCCATTCTTCGAAGCGCTGTTCACCGAGAATCGTCGAGATCAGCACCACGACACCGGCGCCGAAGACGAAACCGGCGATCGAGCCGAAATCCAGCCAGCTGCCGAGGAAGCCGCGTTTGCGGTCCGGCGCGTATTCAGCAACGAAGATCGAGGCGCCGGTGTATTCGCCACCGACCGAGAAACCCTGCGCCATTTTCGCCAGCAACAGCAGGATCGGCGCCCAGATGCCGATCGAGGCATAGGACGGAATCAGGCCGATGGCGAAGGTGCTCAGGGACATGATGACGATGGTCGCGGCGAGGACTTTCTGTCGTCCGTACTTGTCGCCGAGCGCACCGAAGAACAAACCGCCCAGTGGACGGATCAGGAACGGCACGGAGAAGGTCGCCAGCGCGGCGATCATTTGCACGCCGGGATCGGCGCCGGGGAAGAAGACCTTGCCGAGCACATAGGCGACAAAGCCGTAGACGCCAAAGTCGAACCATTCCATGGCGTTGCCCAGTGCGGCGGCGGTGATCGCCTTGCGCATCTTGGCGTCGTCGACAATGGTGATGTCTTTCAAACCGATCGGTTTGACGGTGTTCTTGCGTGATTTCATTGCGCTGTTCCCGCTCGCTGATCCAGATTACCGCTGCGATGCCATCTCCATGATGGCGCCGGCTCTTCTGGCTCAGATACATGCGGACACGAAATAATTCACCGGTGGGCTGGAATTAATTTCGACAGGTGGGGGAGGTGCAACTCCGAGCCTTGTTGGAGCTGTATTGCCTGACCCACCGCTATCGCTGGCAAGCCAGCTCCCACAAGGGTTTTGGGTGTTGCCGGGATTTTGTGTCCGCCGTCAAACCCTGTGGGAGCTGGCTTGCCAGCGATGACGCCATGACATCCATTACAAGGCTTAAAGCGCAGCCTTCACCTGCAAGCCCACCACCAGCGCATTGTCGATGTCCTGCCCGGAAAACGCGCCCGGTTCGATGATGTATTGCAGGTTCGGGCGCAGGGTCAGCCATGGGGTGGCCTGGTAGCCGTAGCCCAACTCGATCAACTGCTCGGCACTGTCCAGATTCGGGAACGCAGCACCGCTGGCCTGCGCGGCATCCTGTTGCACATCGCGGCTGCGCGGGTTCGGCACGGCGCGGCCATAGCCCAGGGCCACGGTGTCACGCGGGCGGCCTTCGAACGGTTTGTACAAAACCACGCCGGTGCCGTACCACTTGCTGAACGGCGAGGCGGCTTCACTGGCCGCCGAATACTGACCGAACGCATGCAGGCTGCGGCCCTCGGAGGTCGGCGAACGCCATACGGCCTGATCGATCAACAAATAATGTCCGCCACGACCGGACACTTCATCGTCGCTGCCAATGCGTTTGACGTCAGAGCTGTCGTAGTAATAGCCGAGCTTGTACTCACCCGGCAGCTCGCCGGCGTGCTTGTACACCAACTCGATCGGCACGACGGTGCCGGTGGTGTGCTTCGGCCCCAGATGCCAGGCGCGGCTGGAATTGCCGTTGCTCTCGGGGTCGACGTTGAACGCAGCCACACGCAGTTGCCAGGACGGCGACAGGTCGTATTTGACCCGCACGCCCAGACGCGCGTTGGGGTAGTTGGTCCAGCCGCTGCCGCCGGACATGTTCAGCGGGTGACCGCAGAAACCGGCGTTCATGAAGTTGCACAGAATGCCGCTATCCAGACCGCCGAGGTCGTTGCCCATGGCCATGTAGCCGAGCTTCACGTTCAGCGCCGGGGTGAACAGGCTGCGCTCGTAACTCAGTTCAGTCAGGCGCGTGTACAGGCCGCCGTAGTTTTCCTGAATCGGCAAGCGGTTGCCGACCAGATCTTCCGACGCGCTGTTGCCGCGCCGGTCGTTGATGGTCAGTTGCACTTTGCCGGCGTTGTCGACGCCGTAGAGTTTGCTCAGATCAAACTGCACGCCGAGCTTGATGTTCTGCGAGTAGCGCGCCGAACGGTGCAGGCCGCCGTCGGCGTTGTAAGCGGTTTCGCCGCTGTAATCGCCAGTGAACTTGATGCCGTCTTCATCGAGTTGATGACGCAAGCCGCCCCAGTCACCGGTCAGGGTGCTGCGGGTCAGCAGACCGGAATCGCTGGCGGCCAGCGCGGGTAGGGCAGTAGCGCAGCTCAGGCCCAGCAACAGGCCAGTGGGAAGCTTGGTACGAGAAAAGCGAACAGCCGATGACATGTGAATCCTTCCTGCTGAAATCTTTAACGCAATAAAACGGCGACGCGGTGCTTTGGGGCACCGCGCGCTTGGAGGAGGTTGGTTGTGCGGCAATGAGTTACGGCAGGGCGTAGGCCATCACGTAATCGCCACGATCGGTCGACTGGCGTGCGCCGCCAGCGGTGACGACGATGTACTGCTTGCCGGTTTTCGGCGAAACGTACGTCATCGGGCCGCCCTGGCTGCCGACCGGCAGACGGGCTTTCCAGATTTCCTCGCCATTGCCGCTGTTGAAGGCGCGCAGGTAGAAGTCCTGGGTGCCGGCAATGAAGATCAGGCCGCCCTGGGTCGACAGGGTGCCGCCGAGGGTTGGCAGACCGATCTTGATCGGCAGGTGCATGCGAATGCCCAGGGGACCGGTGTCTTCAACGGTGCCGACCGGAACCTGCCATGCGACTTTCTGGGTCTTCATGTCGATCGCGGTCAAAGTGCCAAACGGCGGCGCCTGGCACGGAATGCCGGCCACCGACAGGAAGCGGTTCTTGTTCACCGCGTACGGCGTGCCTTTGAGCGGAACAGCGCCCATGCCGGTGTTCAGCGCTTCGCCACCGCCTGCGGCCTGGCCTTTGTTCTGCGACGGGATCATCTGGATCCACAGACCCAGGCGCATGTCGTTGACGAAGATGAAACCGTGCACCGGGTCAGTGGAGATGCTGCCCCAGTTCATGCCACCCAGCGAACCCGGGAAGCTCAGCGATTTGTCGGTACCCGGCGCGGTGTACAGACCGTCGTAGCGCATGCTCTTGAAGTCGATACGGCAGAGCAACTGGTCGTACGGCGTGGCGCCCCACATGTCCGATTCGGTCAGGTGCTGCGCGCCGATCTGCGGCATGCCCACGGATTTCGGCTGGGTCGGCGAGTACGGCTCGTTAGGGATGTTCGCGGCTTTCACCGGTACTTCCTTGACCTCGGTCAGCGGCTTGCCAGTGGCGCGGTCGAGCACATAGATCTGCCCGGCCTTGGTGCCGATGACCAGCGCCGGAACGCTTTGGCCGTCCTTGTCGAAGTCGATCAGGCTCGGCTGCATCGGCAGGTCGAAGTCCCACAGATCGTTGTGCACGGTCTGGAACACCCAGCGTTCTTCACCGGTGCTGGCGTCCAGCGCGAGGATCGAGGCGCCGTACTTGTGGTCCAGTTCGCTGCGCTCGACACCATAGATGTCGGTGGACGAGCTGCCCATCGGCAGGAATACGGTGTTGGTCGCCGCGTCGTAGGACATCGGCGCCCAGCTGTTCGGCGTGCTGCGCACGTAGGTTTTGCCGTCGGCCGGCGCGTTGCGATCCTGCGGGTTGCCCGGGTCGAACGCCCAGCGCATGGCGCCGGTGATCACGTCAAAACCACGAATCACACCGCCCGGCATGTCGCTCTGCACGTTATCGGCAACACGACCGCCAACCACCACGGTGGTGCCAGCCATCAATGGTGCGGACGACAACTGATAGTAGCTGTCCGGAACATCACCCAGACCGGCCTTCAGATCGACCTGGCCGTTGTTGCCGAAACCCTGGCAGAACTCACCAGTGTCAGCATCGACCGCGATGAGGCGGGCATCGATGGTATTGGTCAGCAAACGACGCTGGCAGTTGGCAGCCGGCGCCGGTTTGGCTTCGATGATCGAAGAGTTGCTCGGCTGAGCGATGGTCGCGGTGGCGTCGAAATAGGCCATGCCACGGCAGCGCTGCCAGACTTTCGATTGCGCGTTGATCGCATTCTTCCAAAGCTCTTTGCCGGTGTCGGCATCAAGGGCGATCAGGTTGTTGTGTGGGGTGCAGATGAATACTTTGTTGCCGACCTGCAGCGGGGTGAGCTGGTCTTCGGCGCCGTTGCCATCGCTCTCGGCGACGTCCCCGGTGTGGTAGGTCCACGCGACTTTCAACTTGTCGACGTTGTTGCGGTTGATCTGGTCGAGCGCGGCGAAGCGGCTGCCACCTTCGGTGTTGCCGTAGTGCGCCCAGTCTTTCTGCGCCTTGGCCGGCTCGACCGGAGTCAGGCCCGGGCCAGTGCCAGTGGCGGCAACGGTTGGGTGGGCGACGAACATGTTGCCCGCCGCAATGGCCACACCGACCGCCAGCACAGCGGCCACGGCATACGCACCACGACCGGCCACGCGGCCATTGGCGCGCGCGAGCAGCGGGTAGACCAGCGCGACGACCATGCCGATGGCGCTGAACATGAACAGCCGCGAGAACACCGGCCAGAACACCAGCCCGGCGTCAGCCACGGCCCAGATCGCGGTGGCCACGAGAAACGCGGCGAACAACCAGGCGCCTGCGGTTTTCTTCAGTGCGATCAGCACACCGGAAACGGTCATCGCCAGACCGCCGACCAGGAAGTACCAGGAACCGCCCAGGCTGACCAGCTTCACACCGCCGGCCGCGAGCGCCAGACCGAGCAGGGCGATGATCACGCCAAGGCCGACCAGGATGAACGTTGAAACGCCTGAGACGCGTTGACTGTGGTTCACATTGAAAGTCCCGTTTGAATGAAGCGCGGGATTATAGCGGTAACTAACCATTCAGTTAACCGCAGTTTTGCCATGAAAACGTGCACTTCTGTGAATCAAGCGTGGTGCAGGATTAGCAAAACGCAAGTTGAGAGGGGTTTCTCGAGGTTTCAGCAGGAGGGGCGGATTGAGCGTGGTATTGCAATGCACATGCTTGGACACCGCGCTGGATTCACCCCTCACCCCAGCCCTCTCCCCGAGGAGAGGGAGCTGATTTATGGGCTTTTTGAGACCTGTGTTCGCCTCGGTATTTCAGGTCGGCGTTACTCGCGCATTCAGCTCGGTCAGTTCCCTCTCCCTCTGGGAGAGGGTTAGGGTGAGGGGCTATCAGGATCGATCACGATGGCAACCTTGCCCTTGGCCCGGCCTTGTTCAACGTAGTGCAAGGCGTCAGCTATCTGATCGAACGGAAAAGTACGATCGATCACCGGTTTGATCACCCCGGCCTCAATCAACGCAGTGATTTTCTGCAACTGGATGCCGTCGGCACGCATGAACAGAAACGAATAACCCACCCCACGCTTGCGCGCCTTGCGCCGAATACCACTGCTGAGCAGACGCATGACCAGCCCGAGCAGCCACGACAAACCCTGCTGCTGAGCGAACTGCGCAGTCGGCGGCCCTGACAGGGAAATCAGTTGCCCGCCCGGTTTCAACACCCTCAACGATTTTTCCAGCACATCGCCGCCGAGGCTGTTGAGCACCACGTCGTAGTCGCGCAGCTCAATGGCGAAATCCTGCTGCTTGTAATCGATCACCAGATCAGCGCCCAGCGCCTTGACCCACGCGACATTCGCCGTGCTCGTGGTGGTCGCAACAAAAGCACCGAGGTGTTTGGCCAGTTGAATGGCGACCGTGCCAACGCCACCGGAGCCGGCGTGAATCAGTACCTTCTGGCCTTTTTGCACGTTGGCGGCTTCGACCAGTGCCTGCCACGCCGTCAACGCCACCAGCGGCATGCAAGCCGCCTCGGTCATGGCGAGATTGGCGGGTTTCAACGCGACCGCTTGTTCGTCGACAACGATGCGTTCGGCAAACGTGCCAATCCTGTTTTCAGGCGCCCGCGCATAAACCTCATCGCCCGGTTTGAAACGCTTGACCGCCGCACCGGTGCTGAGCACCACACCGGCGACATCGTTGCCCAATATCAAAGGCATTTGATAGGGCAGGATCATCTTGAATTCGCCGCTGCGAATCTTCAGATCCAGCGGGTTGACGCTACTCGCGCGCACTTCGATCAGCACGTCGTGAGCGCCAACCAGCGGTTCGGGCAGGTCGCCAATCCGGCCGTTCTGCTTGCCGTAGCGCTCGATGAAAAATGCCTTCATTGCGGATGCTCTTGTCGGTAGAAACCCGCCGGCATAGCGGCGGGTTTGAATGAGGTCAGGCCTGAGTCAGATAACGTTGCGCAACAGCCGACTGGCGGATCTGCCCCAACAGGCCCTGCCGCGCGGTTTGCAGGGCATCCCAGCGCTCGCCCTCGTGCAGCGGCGGGATGGTCACGACTTCGCGACGGTCGAAGCCGACCAGCGCGGCGTCGACCATATCGCCGACTTCCATGATGTCGGTGAGGGTGTTGATGTCGATTCCGGCGCGGTCCCAGATTTCCGTGCGGGTGGCGGCGGGCAGCACCGCTTGCACATACACGCCCTGTGGCGACAGTTCCAGGCTCAGGCCCTGGGAGAGAAACAGCACGAACGCCTTGGTCGCGCCATACACCGACATGCCGAACTCCGGCGCCAGGCCCACCACCGAGCCGATATTGATGATCGCGCCGTCGCCGGCCTTGGCCAAGCGCGGGGCGATGGCGCTAGCCAGCCGCACCAACGCGGTGGTGTTAAGCGCGACCAGTTGCGCCACGCTGTCGGTGCTCTGCTCGATGAAGGTACCGGACTGCGCCGCGCCGGCATTGTTGACGAGGATACCGATGCGCGCGTCGTCACGCAGACGCGCCTCGACGGTTTGCAGATCGCTCAGTTGCGTCAGGTCGGCCTGTAGCACTTCGACATGGACGTTGTGCTCAGCGCGCAAACCGGCGGCAAGGCTGTCCAGGCGCGACTGGTCACGGGCGACCAGCACCAGATCGTGCCCGCGCTGGGCGAAACGTGCGGCGTAGACGGCGCCTATGCCGGTGGAGGCGCCAGTGATCAGAACAGTAGGGCGAGTAGTCATGGTGTTGGCTCTTTTTCAGGTGAAGACTGATTTCGGGCTTTTAGGATGATGACCGAAATCTAAGATGTCAACGGTTTTGATTATGGCCAACATCTATGTATCATCGAGCCATGATTTTTCAGCGCTGGAGGATTCAACATGCGCGTATCCAAAGCTCAGGCTCAGGCCAATCGCGAGCACATTGTCGAAACGGCATCAGTGATGTTCCGCGAACGCGGTTATGACGGGGTCGGCGTGGCTGACCTGATGGCGGCCGCCGGTTTTACTCACGGCGGTTTCTACAAACACTTCGGCTCTAAGGCCGACCTGATGGCCGAAGCCTCGGCCAATAGCCTGGCGCAGTCCACGGCCGCCGCCGAAAGCATGAGCGTGCAGGATTTCATCGACGTGTACGTGTCCCGCGACCATCGCGATGGCCGCTCCACCGGTTGCACCATGGCGGCGTTGTGCGGCGATGCGGCGCGGCAGTCCGGGGATGTCAAAGCGGCGTTCGCTGAAGGCATCGAGCGCACGTTACAGACGCTCGGCGAGAAATACCCGACGGCAGCGGATGCACCGCAAGGTGAGGGCCGAACCCGGATGATCGACCTGCTGGCCCGCGCGGTCGGGGCGATCATGCTGTCGCGGGCCTGCCCGGATGACTCGGCGCTGGCCGATGAGATTCTGACGGTGTGTCACGCTTCGATGACTGAGTCGCTGCCCGCGATCGAAACTGCGCAAGAAGCCACGCAGGACAGCTGAAGCGATCAGTGCTGGCGGTGCAGGGCCTTGTCGAGTGCCGCCAGCAAAACCTCTTCTTCGAAGGGTTTGCACAGGCATTCAAACGCCTGGTAATGCCCGGACTCAGCCAGCGCCGCCTCGTCCCAATGGGCGGACATGCAGATCACCGGAAACTGTCGCGGCAGTTGGCGCATCACGTCGATGCCGGACAGGCCGGGCATGCGCAGATCCAGCAGCAGGCAGGCGATTTCGGCGAAGTCTGCTTCGGCGAGAAACGCTTCGCCACTGGCATAAACCTGCGCGCGATAACCGACCGAGCGCAGCAGATTCGACAGGCTTTTGCGCACCGACGCGTCGTCATCGACGATGCAGACAATCGTCGGTCGGGTGTTCTCGATCGCCGTCGGGCGACCCGCCGGGGCGCTCACGACAGGCTCGATGGGCCAGGCGAAGGCGCAGCGCTGATCAGTCCGTAGAGTTCGACGAGGTTGACCAGCGAGCGGGTCTGCATCTTCGCCATGATGTGTTTGCGATGAACCTTGGCGGTCACTTCACTGGTGCCCAATTGGTTGGCGATCTGCTTGTTCGACAGACCGCCAACGATCAGTGGCAGCACCTCGCGCTCACGCGGTGTCAGTTGCGCCGCCAGCTGCCGCACGTGCTGAACCCGTTGCCATTGATTGAACGCCGTCGCGGCGTGTTGACGGGTGCTGCGCAGAATGCCGAGCAGTTCATCGTCATTGAATGGCTTGGTCAGGAACTCCACCGCGCCGGCCTTCATCGCCTGCACCGACATCGGAATCGTGCCGTGGCCGGTCATGAAGATCACCGGCCACGGCAAGCCGCGCTCGTTCAGCGCCGCCTGCAATTGCAGGCCTGTGGTTTCGGGCAGGCTGACGTCGAGCAACAGGCACGCCGGGCCATTGGCGATGTCGCCCTCTAGCAGTTCTTCGGCGGACTGGAAAATCCGGTGCTCGATGCCTTCGGCGCGCAACAAGCGGCTGAGCGCGGTACGCACGCAGGCCTCATCGTCAACGATGAACACCGGCACCGATTGCGTATCGACCAACGGCGGCTGCGCCACCATCGGCGCCGAGGCCAGCGCGTTGAACACGGGCAGTTTGGGTTCGCGGTCTTTCAATAATCGGTAACCTCGACGGGCAACCGTCTGGATGATTTCTTTTTCCCCGAGCAGTTTGCGCAGCGAGGAAATCTGCACTTGCAGATTGTTCTCTTCGACGACGATGTCCGGCCACACCTGATTGATCAGCTCGTCCTTGCTGACGATGCGCCCATCGGCCTGCATCAGTACGGAAAGTATTTCGAACGCCCGCCCGCCCATGCGCAAGGGCCGGCCATCGAGAAAGGCTTCGCGCCGTTCCAAAGAAATCGTGGCTTGGCCGAGTCGGATCATGCGGGCCTCTGCGTTGCGGTGAGAAGGAGAGGGCGCGGGCGCCGGGTTATCAGGTTCGTACGCTAGGGGACGGCCTGGCATAAAGCAATTATCCCGAGGGATAAGACGTGCGCTTGTATAGCGCAAGAAACAGCCGCGCAAGGCTCTGGACGGCCATCTTGAGGCTGCGGACGGACATCAGCGCAGCGGCTGGCCCTCTGGCAAAAAAACGCTGGGTATACTTCGCCACCAGCCTGAATCCCATTTCCAGCGGTGAATGCGTATGCCCGGCCAGCCATCCTCCTCTGCAATTTCCCGCGTGGCCGATGCGCCGATGCTCGATGAAGCATGGCTGGAGAGCTGTCGGTTCAGTCTGCTGCGCCGTGACCATGAACTGACCTGGTTCAGCCTCGAAGACAGCCACTCGGGCCAGAGCTGGTTCGCTGTGCGTGCGCCGATCCAGCGTCCGGCGCTGTGCCAGCGGCTGGAGCGCGATTTCCATTTGCAGTTGCCTTCGCAGTGGGCGCTCAACCCGCTCGCGCTGATTCGCTCGGCGGACGGGCCGGTGTTGGTCTACCCGCAATGGGGCGCGCCGCTGGCTGGACTGATCGACGCCGCCGGCTTACCACTCGGACGGGTGCTGAATATCGCCGTCGCCGCCGCGAATGCGCTGGTCCACTCTCGCCATCCGGAAACACCGCAAAACCCTGTGGGAGCGAGCCTGCTCGCGAAAGCGTCATTCCAGCCGACATCACCCTTGACTGACCCACCGCTTTCGCGAGCAGGCTCGCTCCCACAGGGTTCTTTATTGCCTTGGCATCTGCTGGTCGATGCTGACGACAGCGTCAGGCTGATGGGCTTTCACACCCACGCGCAGGAAACGCCGGCGACCGAACTGCCGAGCTTGGAACACTGGCCTTATCTGGCGCCGGAACAGCTGCAGCGCGACGGCGTCGATTCCGATGAGCGCAGCGACGTCTATGCGCTGTCGGCAATCATTTATGAGGCGCTGACCGGGCGCCCGCCGCTGATCGCTCGCGACGCCTCGCAATGGCTGCATGTGCACGCCGCCGTCGAGCCTTTGTCGCCAGCGCAATACCAACCCGACCTGCCGCAAGGCATTTGTCACGTGCTGCTCAAGGGCCTGGCCAAGGAGTCGGACGCGCGCTATCAAAGCATCGAATCGCTGGCCGCCGATCTGACCTGGTGCCTGCGGCAATGGCAGAAAAAAGGCCAGATCGAAGCGTTCCGCCTCGGTGCATTCGATGCTCGCGCAACGGCCACGCGCGGCGATGTGCTGTTTGGTCGTGATGACGAACGTCAGCAACTGCTTGAACAGATCCAGCGCGTGCGCAGCGACGGCATCGCTCGCGTGCTGCTGGTTGCCGGCGCACCGGGAGCGGGGAAGTCGACGCTGATCCAGCAAGTCCTGCGTAGCCAGGCACCCGGTTATTGGGCCAGCGGCAAGATCGAACTGCTGAACAATGACCGGCCCTTCGCGCCGGTGGCGCAGATTTTTCAGTCTCTGATCAGCCAAGTGTTGACCAAGCCCACGCTGGCCTTGCAGGCCTTGGCCGAGCAACTGCGCGAAACCCTAAAGGGCCGTGGCCGCTTGCTGCTGGACCTGGCGCCGGAAGCCGAACTGCTGATTGGCGCCACCGCCGAACTGCCGAACATGCCGGCGCGCCACGCCCTGGATCGGGTCAATCGGGCGCTGCTCGATGTGCTCGAAGTCTTTGCGCAACCGGGGCATCCGCTGCTGCTGTTTATCGACGACTTGCAGTGGGCTGACGACTCGACGCAGGCGTTTCTCAAAGCCTTTATCGGCCGACCGACGCGGCATCTGCTGCTGGTTCTGGCGTATCGCGAGGGCGAGTTGACGGAGCATCCGGGCGGCTGGCTCGATGAGATGCGCAGAGCACCCGCGCTGCCAGTCAGTGACCTTCGACTAGGGCCGCTGTCGGTGCAGGCCGTTGCGCAACTGATGGCGGTCGAACTCGATGCTGACGTCGACAACCTCGAGGCGCTGGCCCGCGTCGTGCACTTCAAAACCGCCGGCAATCCGTTGTTCGTCAGCCAGGTGGCGCGCGCGCTGGTGGACGAGCGTCTGCTGCGTTTCGACGCGACGACGCGGCGCTGGGTGTGGAATCAGGCCGAAGTGAACGGCTATCGCTACGCCGACAACGTGGCCGAATTGATGGTGCAACGCTTGCAGCGTCTGCCGGTCAGTGCCCGTGAAGTGTTGCGCACCGCGGGTTACGTTGGTGGCCGCTGTGACGAAACGCTGTTGGGCGATTTGCTGGGGGACGATCCGGCGCAATTGCTGCGTGACGTGGATTATCTGGTCAGCGCCGGATTTCTCCTGCGCGAGCCTGGCCAACTGGTGTTTCCCCACGATCGGGTGTTGGAAGCCGCCGCTGCGCTGACCGCACCGGCCGGGCGCTCGGCTGAGCATGCGCGCATCGCTGCCGCCATGCTCGATCAATGCGGCGAGCAGCGGCAGGCGCGGGTCTTCGACATCGCCAGTCAGATTCAGCGCAGCGCCGGCAATGCGCTGCAAGCGCCTCGACGCGCTGAATTCATCCAGTTATTGCTCGAAGCTGCCGAGCGCGCCCGCGATAGCGCCGCTGTCGAGCAGGCCGTGGATTATCTGCGCAGCGCCGAGGTGTTACTCGGCGACAACGGCTGGACGCAGCTCTACCCGCAAGCCTTCGCGGCGCGCTGGCTGGCAGCCGACTGCGCGATGTTGCTGGCGGATCTGCCCGGCGCGCAACAGCGTCTCGACGACTGTCTGGAACACGCTGCCACCGTGCTGGACCGGGCGAAAACCTACCGCCTGCGCGCCAGCCTGCGCACCTTGCATTCCGATTACCACGGCGCGATCGGCGAAGCGCTGGCCGGTCTTGCGTTGCTCGACATCGACCTGCAGCGACACCCATCGAAGGCGCAACTGGGCGAAGCGTTCGAACGGGTTCGGCAATTGGTCGGTGCGCGACGGATCGCTGAGTTGACGGCGTTGCCCAAAGCCATCGAGCCGCGAATCGAAGTGGCCATGGAACTGCTGAGCACGCTGATCGCCTCGTTCTTCGTGCAGGACGACATTGCTTTTCTGCACCTGGCGAAGATGGTCGAACTGACTTTGCTCCATGGCACCACGCCGAGCAGCGGCTACGGTTTCGCCTGGTACGGCGTGATGATCGCCGACCGTTATGGCGAATATCTGGACGGTGTTGCTTTCGCCGAACTGGCGCTCGATCTGACTGATCTGCACGGCTATGAGGCGGGGCGCACCGGCACGCTGGTGGCGCTGGATCAGGTCAGCGCGTGGACCCGGCCGATGGCTTACGCGCGGCAGAAGGCTTTCGCCGCGTTTGAGTGCGGTCAGGCCGGCGGCGATCTGGGCATGTCGTGTTACGCCTGCAACCACATCGGCTCCGATCTGCTGTTCATGGGCGAGCCGCTGCCAAACGTGTTGAACGAGCTGGACGTCGGCCTGAGTTGGGTGCGGCAGTTTCACTACATCGACATCGAGCGCATTCTGCTGGCGCAACAGGCGTTCGCCAGCGATTTGCGCAATGGGCCTGAGCCTCGTTCGATCGCAATGCTGGATGCTTTGGAACATGACCGTTTTGGCCCGCTGCATCGCGACCGCGTTTCACAGCCGACGCTGTTGTGGATGTGGTTGTATTCGGGCATGTCGGCGTTCTATTTCGGTGAAGTGCGTTACGCGTTGCGCCGTTTCGAAGACGCCGAGGCGTTGACCTGGTCGCTGCCGGCGCACATTGATCTGGCGCATTACTACCTGTTCTACAGCCTGGCACTGGCCAGTCCCGAGGCGCCGGGCTCTGTTGCCGAAAAACTGCAGAAGCTGGAGCAGCAACGGCAGCGTTTTCTGCCATGGGTCGAGCTCAATCCTTCAACCTTCAGCAACAAACTGCTGCTGATCGAAGGCGCGATGGCCCGCGTGCGCGGCGAAGGGCTGGCCGCCATTCGCTGCTTCGACCAAGCGCAAATCGCGGCGGCCGCTGCCGGATTTATCCATGAGCAAGCACTGGCACATGAACAACTGGCCGAGGTCTGCCTGGCCAACGGCCTGGTCTCCGGCACGCATCATCACCTGCGTGTTGCGCGCGACTGCTATGTGCTGTGGGGCGCTGAAGCCAAGGCGCGCCAGCTCGAAGCGCAGCATCCGTTTCTCGCCCACGAGCATACCCTTCAAGCGGGAACGCCGGTGACGCGGGTGCGCCTTGATCTGGAAGTCGGCATTGAAGCGGCACGCGCGGTCTCGCAAGAGGTGTTGCTCGATCGGCTGGTGGAGACCTTGATGAATCACTTGATGATTCAGGCCGGTGCCGACCGCGGCGCGCTGCTGTTGGTCGCCGAGGGTGAGTTGCAATTGGCCGCTGCCGCGCATGTCGAGGCGGGCAACGTGCGGGTCAGTCAGGACAACGATCGCTCGCTGGAGCAGATCGCGCCGGTTTCAGTACTCAATTCGACCATGCGCACGCGCACGCCGCTGGTGCTCGACGATGCCCGCGCCGACTGCCCGCAAGCTTACAGCGCCGACTTGCGCGAGCGGCAGACGCGCTCGCTGATGTGCCTGCCGTTGCTCAAGCAGGGCGCGCTGATCGGTCTGGTGTATCTGGAAAACAGCCTGGTACCGAAGCTGTTCAGCGCCGAACGCCTGACCATGCTGGAAATCCTCGCCTCGCAGGCAGCGGTGTCGCTGCAGACCGCACGGCTCTACGCGCAACTGGTCGAAGACAACCGCTTGCGCGCGCAGATGGAAGCCGACTTGCGCAGCTCGCGGGCGGAACTGGCGCGCAACTCGCACCTGAAAATGATGGGCGAACTGTCGGCCTCGATCGCCCACGAAATCAGCCAGCCGCTGCTGGGCATTTCATCGAACGCCTCGGCCAGTCTGCGCTGGCTCAAGCGCGACACGCCTGATCTCGACGAGGCTATTCAGGGACTGGAAGACATCCGCTCCGACAGCGCCCGTGCCACCGAGATCGTCCAGGCCTTGCGCGCATTGGCCAGGCAGGCGCCGTTGCAACGATTGCCGGTGTCGATTGACGCGTTGATCGGTGAGGTCGTGCAACTGACGGCCAGCGATGTGCACAATCGCGGGGTGAGCTTGCACACGCAACTCAACGCTGCTGACCCGGTGCTGGGGGATCGGGTGCAGATCCAGCAGGTGATCTACAACCTGATCGTCAACGCGCTGGAAGCGATGGCTGGGCAGGGCGTGACTGACGGGCGCCTGGTGATTGAGTCGACGCTGTCCGATGGGCAGGTCTGCGTGGCTTTTCAAGACAATGGGCCGGGGATCGCCGAGCATCAGCGTGAAGAAATTTTCGATGCGTTCTTCACCACCAAGGGCAGCGGCATGGGCATGGGCCTGGCGATTTGCCGAACGGTGATAGGCGCCCATGGCGGGACGTTGCGCGTGGAAGACAGCGAAGAGGGCGCGCGGATCTGTTTCAGGCTGCCGCTTGCGCCGGACGCCAGGATCAAAAGCCCCTCACCCTAACCCTCTCCCGGAGGGAGAGGGGACTGACCGGGGTGTTTGGGGGAGATACGCCGACGTGAAAGTCCGAGTTGAACTCAGGACTGGAAAAACACCAAATCAGCTCCCTCTCCTCGGGGAGAGGGCTGGGGTGAGGGGGGAGTTCACCGCCGTACCAACGCCGACCACCAGCGCTCTACCGCAAAAAAAAAGCCGCGAAAAATCGCGGCCAAAAGGGAGGAGTGAACAAAACCCTTTGAAATCCGACTCAGGGCCGCAGTTCCGTCAAGCGCTGGCCCATCGTCGAATTCAGCAACCCATCGCTGAGCCGCCAGACATCCGCATCCACCAGCGCCACCCGCGCTCCGCACATCAGTTGGCGCCAGACCTTCGGCGGCATCCCCACCATGCGCCCGAACGTGCGGGTGAAGTGCGAGTGATCGGAAAATCCGCATTCATAAACAATCTCGGTAATCGCCATCGAGGTCAGCAACAGCCCTTTGGCTTTGTCGATCTTCATCTTCAGCATCCATTCCTGAGGTGAGCAGCCGGTGACGATCTTGAACGCCCGGGAAAAGTGGCTGCGTGAAAGATTGCAATGTTCGGCAATCTCGCTGACGCGCAGGCTGCGGCTCAGATCGTGCAGCATGTAGGCCTTGGCGCGGCGTTCCTGCCAGCCGGACAGTGCGCCCAGTGGGCGCGCCAGGTGGCAGGAAGGGTCTGACTTCACCGATTGCGGGTTCATGGCGGCTCTCCTGATCGATGGGCAAAGTCTGGCCGCAGGCTTTATTTAAAGTCCTTAAACAAACCTTAAAAGTTATGAAGCCCAAGCCTCAGGCGTGAAACGGATAATCGACATAACCACGCTGATCGCCGCCGAAGAAACTGCTCGGATCCGGCGTGTTCAGTTCAAGCCCGTCGTGCAGCCGACGCGGCAGGTCCGGGTTGGCCAAAAATGGCCGGCCAAAGGCAATGATGTCGGCGCGATCGGCGTTCAGCGCCTGTTCAGCGGACTCGGCGTCGTAACCGCCAGCGAGGATCAGCACGCCGTTCCAGGTCTGGCGCAACTGGGCGATGATCGCGTCCCAGCGCGGATCAAAGTTTTCGTCCTTGACCGTGCCGACCATGGCCGGCTCGACCAGGTGCAGGTAGGCCAGATTCCACTGGTTGAGCGCTTCGACCAGATAACCGAAGGTCGCTTCGGGCGTGTCATCGCCCATGCCCATGAAGCGACCCATCGGCGTCAGTCGTACGCCGACGCGCTCGGCACCGACTTCATCAGCCACGGCGGCGACCACTTCGAGCAGGAAGCGCGCGCGGTTTTCTACGCTGCCGCCATAGGCGTCGTCGCGCTGGTTGCTGTTGCTGTTGAGGAACTGGTCGAGCAGATAACCGTTGCCGGCATGGATTTCCACGCCGTCCATGCCAGCGTTCAACGCGTTACGCGCAGCGCGGCGATAGTCTTCGACGATGTCGGCAATTTCCGCTGTTTCGAGGGCGCGCGGTACCGGCACATCACCCCACACGCCGTTGCCTTGTTCATCGACGATAAAGGTCTTGCCCGGCACTGGCAGGGCGCTTGGCGCCACCGGCAAGCCGGCGTCCGGCTGAAAGCTGGGGTGCGAGACCCGGCCGACGTGCCACAGCTGCATGAAGATCAGACCGTTCGCTGCGTGCACCGCCGTGCTGACTTCGCGCCACGCCTGGACTTGCGCATCGGTGTAGATCCCCGGCGTCCACGCATAACCTTGGCCTTGCTGAGAAATCTGCGTGGCCTCGGTAATGATCAGCGCAGCACTGGCGCGTTGGCGGTAGTACTCGGCGTTCATCGTGGTCGGAACGTCGCCCGGCTGGCCAGCGCGCGAGCGGGTCAGGGGCGCCATCGCCACACGATGGGCAAGGGTGTAAGGGCCGAGGGCAATGGGTTGGAACAGGCGACGGGTCATGGGTAGCTCCGGATGTCGATGAGTAGGGTACAAGCGCGGCAGCCAGGTGCCGCGTGCTGTGCAGGTAACTTAACCGGGGGTGGCGGGGCTGATAATCCGTGGCCGGCGCTACGCAGTTTTGCGCGCAACGCAACGGCACCCGCGCTCATCGCTGATGAACGCGGGCGTGGTTCAGGCGGGTTGGGTCGAGCGAGTCAGCGGCAGATTCAGCCAGCGCCGGCCGGTGGCATTGCTGACCGCGTTGCCGAGGGCAGCAGCCATTGGCCCTTGGACGATTTCGGCAGCACCGAGGAAGGGTTCGCCCGGTTGATCAAGCAAATGCACGTCGACTTTTTTCGGCAATTGGGTGAAACGCAGAATCGGATAACCGCTCCAGTCGTAGCTGCGAATGCCGCCCGCGTCGTAGGCGACTTGTTCGTAGAGCGTCCAGCTCGCCGACTGGACGATGCCGCCCTCGACCTGATTGCGCAGGCCATCGGGGCTGACGATCTGGCCGACGTCGACCGCTGTCACCACATGATCGACGCGAATTTCGCCGGTCTGCGGATGCACCCGCAGTTTCACCGCGAGGGCGCAGTAACCCATGATGTTCTTGTAGCGGGCGAAGGCAAAACCGATCCCCGCGCCGGGCTCGTTGCTCTTGTGGGGCCAGCCGATTTCATCACGCACGCGCTCGATCACGGCGCGGGCACGCGGATCGCTCAGATGGGCCAGGCGCAACGCCACCGGATCAAGGCCAGCCTTGATCGCCAACTCATCGATACCCGCCTCGATGGCGAAGATGTTGATGTGCGCACCGAGCGAGCGCATGGCCGAAGTGCGGAACGGCATGGTGGTGACGAAGTTCATGTTGATCCGCGTCGCGCCCAGTTCGTACAGCGGCACCGCGTTGCGATCGCCGTCACCTTCGGGCTGGGCGATTGGCACCGACGGCGCCGAGGCGAAGGGTTTCGCCAATAGACGTGCCGGCAGCAAGCGCCCGGCATTGACGATGCGTTCGTTGTGCGGCGTGGTCCACAGCTCGTAGTTCCAGTCCTGCAAACGACCGTGGCTGAGGCCGGCATCGACTTCGGTGACCATCGCCGAACTGTACGGCTCCCAGAGATTTTCCTGCTCGCGCATCCATTGCACGCGCACCGGCGTGCCCGGCAGGCGCATCGCGATCAGCGCGGCATCGGCGGCGGCATCATCGGCGCCGTTGTGGCCGTAGCAACCCGAGCCTTCGGTATGAATGCAGCGCACACGCTCCGGCGGCAGACGCAGCATCTCGGCGATACCAGCGCGCAATGGATAGACACCCTGGGTGTGCGTCCACACCGTGAGCACGCCGTCGTTGAACCAGGCCACCGCACAGGACGGGCCGATCGAGCCGTGCATCAGATACTGCTTGGTGACCCGCGCCTTGAAGCGCGTTTCGGTCGCGCCGCCGGGATTGCCGTTGTTGCTGATCGGATAGCGCTTGGAGGGCAGCTGCTTGAGCAAATGGTGAATCCCGGCGGCTTCGGGAATCGCCTCGCCGCCGCTCCACTTGGCACTCTCGATGCCGCTGCGCATGGCTTTGATCGCTTGCCACTCATCACGGGCGACCACCGCCAGATAGTTGCCGTCGCGGATCACTTTGACCACGCCGCTGAGCGCTTCAATCGATGCCGTATCGAATGCCTGCAGCGTGCAGCCGGGACGCGGCGGGCGAATCACCCGCGCATGCAGCATGCCCGGCAGGCGCATGTCTTGCACGAACGCCGCGCCGCCGCTGACCTTGGCCGGAATGTCCAGACGCGGCAGGTTGTGCCCGATCAGCTTGAAGTCGGCCGCTGCCATCGCCGGTGATTGCGCCTTGGCGTATTGGTGCACATCGACATGCTGGACTGCTTCGGCATAAGCCATGCGCTGAGCGGCTGGCCCTTCGATAATGCCGTCGCGAGTGCTCAGTTGCGCAGCATCGACTTGCCAACTGCGCGCAGCGGCATCGACGAGCATTTCCCGCACCTGCGCGGCAGCGTTGTACAGCGCGGTGCCGCTGTCGAAAATGCTGTGGCTGCCGGCGGTGTAGCCTTCGTTGGGCGTCAGTGCGGTGTCGGCGGTTAGCAAGTTGATCGCGCTGGCCGGCACCTGCAAGCGCTCGGCAGCGATTTGCAGCAACGCGGTTTTTACTCCAGTGCCCAATTCGACTTTGCCGGTGTACACGGTGATGCCGTCGGCGCCGATGCGAATCCACGCGTCCAAGTAAGGGTTGGTGCGCAGGCTGCCGGGCAGATCGGGGGCCAGCACTACGGTGCCGAGGGTGTCGACTTCGGTGTCGGCCAAGGCCCGCCGCGCCATTGGCATCAGGGTAAAAGCCATGAGCAACGCGCCGCCGCGCAGGAAGGCCCGGCGGCTGGGGTTCAAGCCGTTTGCTTCGCTCATGTCAGGCTCCCGTTATGCCCGGCCACCTGTTTGATCGCCTCGATGATGCGCAAGTGCGTGCCGCAACGGCACAGATTGCCGGCCATGTGCTCGCGGATGGTTTGTTCGTCCGGGTGCGGATCACGTTCGAGCAACGCCTGCGCGCGCATCAGCATGCCGGCGATGCAGTAACCGCATTGCGCGGCCTGCTTGTCGATGAACGCCGCTTGCAAAGGGCCGGGTTTCTCTGCGCTGCCGAGGCTTTCCACGGTGCGGATCTTTTTTCCTTCAAGGCCTGCGCAAGGCGTCAGGCAGGCGAACACCGGCTGGTCGTCGACGATCACCGTGCACGCGCCGCACTGGCCCAGGCCGCAGCCGTACTTGGCGCCGTTGAGGTTCAGGTGATTGCGCAGCGCATACAGCAGCGGCATGTCCGCTTCCAGCTCCAGCGCTTGGGTGGCTCCATTGACGGTGAGAGTGATCTGGCTCATTTCGTCTCCTGACGTAACGCTTCAATAGTGGAAGAAAGGTCAGTCCATGGCTGCTCGGGTCTGGCTTGCTCGCGCAGATACGCCGCCAGTGCGCCGAGCTGGGCGTTGTCGAGGCTGGCGGCGAACGGCGGCATCACCGGGCCGGGCGCGCCGGGAATGGCGGGCACGCCTTCAAGCACGGTCTTGAGAAAGTTGCGCGGGCTGGCCGCTTGCAGCGCCGAAGTGCTTTGCAGGCCGGGGCGGCCGTCGATTTCCCGCATCGGCGCGGCGGGTGCGTGACATCCGGCACAGGCGCTGCTGAAGAGCAGGGCGCCGCTGCTGTGATCCGCTGGACTGCTCGGCTGCTTTTTCGGGGTGATTTCGGTCACCGCGTGCGGGCTTTGCAGGCTCAGCAGGTAGTCGGCAATCGCCTCGGCTTCACTGGCCGGCAAGCGCGCCAGACTCAGGCTGACCGGGCGCATCGGGCCGGCGGGTGTGCCGTGACCATCGACCACGTCAGCGCGCAGGTAGCCGACCAATTGCTCGCGATTCCATGGATTGGCGCGTTGCTGGAGGCCGACCAGTGCCGGCGCTTCCCAGCCATCAACGCTGCCGCCCTGCAGATACTCCGAGGATTTCTCCGCGCCGATCAGGTTCAGCGGCGAATGGCAGCCGGCGCAGTGGCCCGGGCCGTCGGCCAGATAACGTCCGCGATTCCATGCCGCGCTGTGTTCGGCCAGCGGCGTCAGTGGCTCGCCGTGCAGAAACAGCAGGTTCCAGAACGACACCAGCGGGCGGATGTTCATCGGGAAGTTCATCTGATTCTGCATGGCGGGCGCGTGTACGGCGGGGCCGCTCATCAAGTAGGCATAGGCGTCGGCGATGTCTTCGGAGCTCATGCGCCGGTAGTGCACGTAAGGAAAGGCCGGGTAGAGAAAGTGGCCGTCGCGGGCAATGCCTTCGCGCATCGCCCGCTCGAAGGCCGGCAATGACCACTCGCCGATCCCGGTCTGCGCATCTGGAGTGATGTTGGTGCTGTACAGCGTGCCGAACGGCGTCACCAGCGGCAGCCCGCCGGCCAGGTATTCGCCGCCGGGGCGGGTATGGCACACCGCGCAGTCGCCGGCCTCGACCACCCGTGCGCCGCGTTGCAATTGCGCAGTATCGAATGACGTCAGCCGTTTGATTGGCGCGATCGCCGGGCGCCACATCAGCGCGACGGCGACGATCAGGCCGATCAGCGCGAGCACGGCCACGCTGATCCACAGGGTTCTGGATTTGAGTAGAGGGCTGTTCATGATCGGCAGGAAAACGCGGCGGACAGTGGCAGGACGAGTGCAGTGCGGGTCATGGAAACGCTCCTTGTAGCAGCCGGGGGAAGGGCGCCGATGCGGACGTCTGCGCCAGGGCCAAAGCGTAGAGAAGACCCTTGCAGCGGAGAATCACCGGCCCGCGCAACAGCGCGTTGCGCCACAAGCAACGTTGCGCGCCGCGCATCAGTGCGTTGCCAGTGGCACGCATTCTCGCCCCCGCCGGCTGACCGTAGCCTTGGCACAACTTTCCCGAACTCAACGAGGTGTCACCATGCTTACGGGCAACCCTGCCGTTGCGGCCCCGGCCGAACAGCCTGCTTCACTCTCCGGCCTGATGGTCGCGTTTCTGGCATTTTGCTGCGGCGCGGTCGTCGCCAACCTGTATTACGCACAACCCATCGTCGAACTGATCGCGCCGCAGATCGGCCTCTCCAGCGCCAATGCCAGCCTGATCGTCTCGCTGACGCAGTTCGGATACGCGGTGGGCTTGTTGCTGCTGGTGCCGCTGGCCGACCTGATGGAAAACCGCCGTCTGGTGGTCGGCTTCACCCTCGCCGCCAGCGTGACGCTGTTGTGCGCTGGCCTGACTCATTCGCCGTCGCTGTTTCTGCTGCTCTCTTTGCTGATCGGCCTGACGTCGGTTGCGGTGCAGATCCTTGTGCCGCTGGCCGCGCATCTGGCACCGGAAGCCAGCCGGGGCCGCGTGGTCGGCAACATCATGAGCGGCCTGCTGTTGGGGATTCTGCTGTCGCGGCCGCTGTCGAGCCTGTTGGTCGAAGTGTTCGGCTGGCGCGGGGTGTTTTACAGCGCGGCGGCACTGATGGCGGTGATCGCGCTGATTACCGCTGTGGCATTGCCGCGCCGGGTGCCGACGCACAAAGCCACCTATGTCGCGTTGATCGGTTCGGTGTTTGCCTTGGCCCGACGCTTTCCTGTGTTGCGCCAGCGTTCGCTGTATCAGGGTTTACTGTTCGCCAGTTTCAGCCTGTTCTGGACTCTCGCGCCGATTGAGCTGATGCGTCACCACAGTTTCAGCCAGGCGCAGGTGGCGATCTTTGCGTTGGTCGGCGCGGTGGGTGCGATTGCTGCGCCGATTGCCGGGCGTCTGGCCGATGCCGGGCACGGTCGTCGCGGTACCTTGGTGGCGTTGCTGCTGGCGCCGCTGTCGCTGTTGATCGCCGCGTTGCCGGGCAGTGGTTATGTGTGGCTGGTGGTGTGTGCGGTGCTGCTGGATTTTGCCGTGCAGTTGAACATGGTGCTCGGCCAGCGCGAGGTCTACGCCCTCGACCCGCACAGCCGCGCCCGCCTGAATGCGGTGTACATGACGAGCATCTTCGTCGGCGGCGCCCTCGGCTCACTGGTCGCCAGCCCGCTGTACGAACACTTCGGCTGGAATCTCTCGGCCGTCGGCGTAGCGGTGTTGCCGGCGCTGGCGCTGGCGTTGTTCCTGAGCCGCAAGGCTGATGGCTGAGGTCGCGATGAGGCCCGGCAAGCACGACGATACAAGACGTGTGGCGAGCACTGATGCACAATCAGCGGCGTTCCCTCACCACCGGATCCCGCTTATGGACAAGTTGCTGGCATTGAAGATGTTTGTTGAAACCGTGCGCTGCGGGGGCTATTCCTCGGCGGCGCGCAAGCTTGGGATTTCGACGTCTTCGGTGACACGGCAAGTGGCGGGGCTGGAAAACGAGTTGGGCGCCAGTCTGCTCAATCGCACCACGCGCAACACCAGCGTGACCGTCGCCGGTCAAACCTATTTCGAGAAGGCCGTGGCCATTCTCGATGCTATCGACGAAGCCGATGCGGTGGTCGCCGATCGTGGCAGTGATGCCCAAGGCCGCTTGCGCATCAGCGTGCCGGTGGAGTTTGGCCGCCGGCTGATCGCGCCGCACCTGAGCCGCTTGCTCGAACGCCATCCGGGGCTGGAGATCAGCCTGTCACTGAGCGATCAGGTCAGCGATTTGCTCAGCGAGCAGATCGACGTTTCAGTGCGGCTCGGCTCGACGGTGGTCAGCGAAGACATCGTCAGCAAACGCGTCGGGCAGTTTCAGCGTTGGATTGTCGCCAGCCCGGATTATCTGGCGCGCAGCGCCGTGCTCGAACATCCGCGGGATCTGCTAGAGCACCAATGCCTGCGTTTCGATTACGGCGGCAGCCATCACCACTGGACCTTTCAGGGCGACGAAGAGCCGATTCAGCTCAACGTTGCGGGCCGCCTGCAAAGCAATAACGCCGACATTCTGCGCGAAGCGGCGATTGGCGATGGCGGGGTGGCGCTGCTGGCCGATTGGCTGGTGCGCGACGACGTCGCCGCCGGGCGCCTGACGCGCTTGCTTGAGCACTACGAGGTCAATCCCGGCAGTGCCAGCAGTTGCATCAACGCGCTGTACCTGCCCAATCACCGTGGATCGAGCCGGATCAACGTGTTCATCGATTTTCTCGTGGAAATCCTCAAACCCGCCGCACCTGCCGCTTAGCGCTGCACACTCTGTTGCTGCAGCCGCTGCACACTGCTTGTATGCTTGCGCCCCGGAACACGTGGCCGCCGTGAGTGCCGACGTTCGAATGATGGCTGGAATGGATACCGGACTTCCTTAAGGTACTGACGTGAAGCGTGATACTCGCCTTGTAATGCTCCTGCTGCTGGTGATTGGCTGTTCCCTGACTTCGCTGACGATCTGGAAAGTCTGGTCTTCGCGTGAGCGCGCGCTGGCCGAGGTCGATGTGCATGGCCTGAACCTGACCCAGGCGCTCAACACCTACACCGAAGGCATTGTCCGGCAAAGCTCGCTGCTCTTGCTCGGACTGGTCGAACGTCTGGAAACCGAGGGCAACGGCCCGGCGCAGATTCAGCGCATCCAGAGCCTGATCGACCGCCAGCAGCCGCTGATGCCACAGCTCAGCGGCATCATCATCTATGACCGGAACGGGCATTGGCTGATGTCCTCCAATCGGCCGATTCCGGAAGGCGCCAACAGCAGCGACCGCGCCTATTTCATTCACCACCGTGAAAACCGGAGCCGCGAGCCGTTCATTGGCCCGCCGATCCAGAGCCGTGCCAATCACGAATGGGTGGTGACCATCAGTCGGCGCTTCAATGACGCCGGTGGCCAGTTCGCTGGCGTTGTAGCAGTGACGCTGGGGGTGGAAAACTTTCTGCGGGTGTTCGGCAAACTCGACGTTGGCCAGGACGGCGCGATAGGCCTGTCGTACACCGATGGCACGCTGCTGGTCCGCTATCCGTTCCGCGAGCAGGACATGGGCCGCAACTTCTCCAAATCGCCGATTTACGCCAAATACCTCGTTGACCGTTCAGTCGGCACTGCCTCGTACACCTCCAGCCTCGACGGCGTGGAGCGGTTGTACGCGTTCCGCAAAAGCGAAACGCTGCCGCTGATCACCACCGTGGCTCTGGGCAAGGACGAAGCGCTGGCGGCGTGGCGCATCGAAGCGGCGCTGTCGGCGGTGGTGGTGATCGGGCTGCTGGGGCTGACCGGGTTGATCGGCTGGTTCCTGATCCTTGATATCCGCCGCCGCACCGAGGCCGAAGAAGCCTTGCGCGATGCCCAGCAGCAATTGCTCGCGTCCAATCGGCAGCTGGAATTACTGGCGCTGAAGGACGCGCTGACCGGCCTGGCCAACCGCCGCTGTTTCGATGAAACCCTGACGGTGGAAGCGCGGCGCGCGCAGCGTGACGGGACTTCGCTGGCCTTGCTGATGATCGATATCGACCACTTCAAATTGTTCAACGATGCCTTGGGCCACGTCGCCGGCGATGCCTGCCTGCAAGCGGTCAGCAAGATTCTTGAAGGCTGCGTGCGACGCCCCTCGGATCTGGTCGCGCGCTACGGTGGCGAGGAAATGGCGGTGATCATGCCGGCCACAGACAGCGCCGGTGCGACGGTGGTGGCGCAACTGATGCTCGAGCGTTTGCAGCAGGCGAACATCGCCCACCCGGGCAGTCCGTTTGCTCGGATCACGGTGAGTATCGGTATGGCGGTAGGGACGGGCGCCCAGCTGGATTCGCTCCCGGCGTTGATCCAGAACGCGGATCAGGCGCTGTACCGCGCCAAAGCGGCGGGGCGCAACGGGATGGCCGGGCAGGCCTGAGGCGCACTAGAAAGCTTCGCCGCTATCCAGTTTCGCCAACAGCATCTGCCCGCGTTGCCACAGCGCATCCTGCTTGGCCAGCGGCATGCGGTCGAGGTTCTTGTACATCATGCCCATGCGCTGATTGCCGCGCAGGATATCGCCGTGGCGCATGAGGAAATGCCAGTACAGCGCGTTGAACGGGCAGGCATCGTCCGCGCTGCTTTCCTTGACCTTGTAGGCGCAGTCGCCGCAGTAATCCGACATCCGATTGATGTACTGGCCGCTGGCACAGTAAGGCTTGGAGCCGAGATAACCGCCGTCGGCATGCATGACCATGCCCAGGGTGTTGGGCAGTTCGACCCAGTCGAAGGCGTCCATGTAGATCGCCAGATACCATTCACAGATTTCCTTCGGCGCAATCCCGGCCAGCAAGGCAAAGTTGCCGGTGACCATCAGCCGCTGGATGTGGTGGGCGTAGGCATGTTGCAGGCTTTGGCCGATGGCCTGGCGCATGCAGTTCATCTGCGTTTCACCCGTCCAGTAGAACTCCGGCAGCGCACGCGTGTTGCCGAACACATTGCCCTCGGCGTAATCCGGCATCTTCAGCCAGTACACACCGCGCACGTATTCGCGCCAGCCGATCAACTGCCGAATGAAGCCTTCGGCCGCGTTGAGGCCGATGCTCCCCGACCAGTAGGCCGCCTCGACATCGCTGCACAGCTGGCGCAAATCGAGTAGGCCGATGTTCAGCGCGGCACTGATCCGCGCGTGAAACAGGAACGGTTCGTCGCTGGCCATGGCGTCCTGGTAATCACCGAAGCCGCCCAGCGCATAGTCGAGAAAGTATTGCCACAAGGCCAGGGCATCGGCGTGGGTCACCGGGTAGTTGAAGTCATCCAGCGTGCCGTAATGCGTGGCAAAGCGCTCGCCGACCAACGCCAGCACCTCTTGGGTGATTGCGTCATTGGCGAAACGTGCCGGGTAGGGCGGTTTGGCGTGTTTGGGCAGCGCCTTGCGATTCTCCGCATCGAAATTCCACGCACCGCCGACCGGCGTACCGTCGCCATTGAGCAGCAGCCGACTCTTGCGCCGCATCTCGCGGTAGAAAAACTCCATGCGCAGCTGTTTCTTGCCGCTGGCCCAATTGGAGAACTCTTCGCGGGAGCAGAGGAAACGGCGGTCTGAATGCCAGTGCACGGGCAAGCCCGAATCTTTGATTGACTGCTCAAGGCGCCAGTCGCCGCATTCGGTGATGTGGATTTCGTCGGCACCAGTGAGGGTTTGCCAGCGCTGCAGTTCGCCGGGGATGGAGCCGCTGTTATCCGGGTCGTCGAGGCGGACGTATTGGACGCGGTAGCCTTTATCGCGCAACGCCTCGGCAAAGTGGCGCATGGCGCTGAAGATCAGAGCGATCTTTTGCGGATGATGGGCGACGTGGGTCGCTTCCTCCATGACCTCGACCATCAGCAGCAGGTCTTGCTGGGGATCGAGTGGCTGCAGGGAGGCCAGGTCGAAAGACAGCTGGTCGCCGAGGATCAGGAGCAAGCGGTGGGCTGGGGGCATGGAGCGAAGTCCGGTGAACGATTCGAACTCCAATAGTTATACAGATTGTTTGTTATGTATAGGTATTGTGCGCGCAGTGTCCCGTGTGGGAGCTGGCTTGCCAGCGATAGCGTTTTGTCAGGCACACATGCATCGACTGATCTGACGCCATCGCTGGCAAGCCAGCTCCCACAGGGATTTGTGTTGTGTCCTTATGCGGGGTAGGTCGGATAGTCGATGTAGCCCTCGGCACCGCCGCCATACACCGTCGCCGGATTCAATTGGTTCAACGGCCAATCATTGGCAATCCGCGCCGGCAGATCCGGGTTGGCCATGAACGGTCGGCCAAACGCGACGAGATCGGCCAGGCCCGACTCAAGCAATTGCGCGCCGGTTTCGGCGGTGTAGCGACCGGCATAAATGATCGCGCCGCTGAACGTGTCGCGCACGGCCTGGCGAAAGGTCTGCGGCATCGCTGGCGCGTTGTCCCAGTCGGCTTCGGCGATCGACAGGTAGGCGATGCCGACGTCTTGGAGAATCTTGATCGCGGCAATGTAAGTGCTGTGCGGATCTTCCTCGACCAGGCCCAGATACGTCCGCGCTTCATCGGTGGTAGTGAACAACGGTGCGAAACGCACACCGACCTTGTCCTTGCCGATGCATTCGGCAACACCGGCCACCACTTCGCGCAAGAAGCGCAAGCGATTGTCCAGTGAGCCGCCGTACTGATCGGTGCGCAGGTTGCTGTGGGCGGAGATGAACTGGTTGACCAGATAACCGTTGGCGCAATGCAGTTCGATGCCGTCGAAACCTGCATCCATCGCGTTGCGCGCGGCCTGGATGTACAGCTGAATCAGTTCCTGCACTTCATCGGTGCTCAGCGCGCGCGGAGCGGACGGCGGCACCAGTTCACCGACACCAGGCGCGGTTTCGATGAACACGCTGACGCGGTCCGTCGCCACCGCAGAGGCCGACACCGGCGCATCACCATTGGGCTGCAACGCTGTGTGTGAAACCCGACCGACGTGCCAGAGCTGGGCGAAGATCACGCCATCCACCGCGTGCACCGCCTCTGTGACTTTGCGCCAACCGGCGATCTGCTCCGGCGTGTGAATGCCCGGCGTCCACGCATAACCCTGGCCGCGCGGTTCGATCTGGGTGCCCTCGGTGACCAGCAAACCGGCACCGGCGCGCTGCTGGTAATACTCGGCCATCAATTCGTTGGCGACATTGCCCGGTTGCGTGCTGCGCTGGCGGGTGAGAGGTGGCAGGACGATGCGGTTTTTCAGGGTGTGTGCGCCCAATTTGGCAGGCGTGAAGAAAGCGTTATTCATGGAGTAAGCCTTGAATCTGATTAGACCAGTCGACTAGTGACTGGGCAAAAAAACAACGCCGGGCGGTACGCACGCGGCGTTGATCGGGGTAGAGCGAGGGATTCAGCCGAGCATCTTCAACAGCTTTTCGGCAACGGCGGCGGAGCTGGCCGGGTTCTGGCCGGTGACCAGTTGACCGTCAGCCACCACATGCACCTGCCAATCGGCGACTTTCGAATAGCGCCCGCCCAGACGCTGGAATTCGTCTTCGATGAGGAACGGCACCACGTCAGTCAGACCAACAGCAGCTTCTTCGGCGTTGGTGAAACCGGTGACGTCGCGATCTTTGACGATCGGCTGGCCGTCAGCGCGCACCACATGACGCAACACGCCGGGTGCGTGGCAGACAAAACCGTGAGGTTTGTTGGCGCGGTCGAAGGCTTCGATCAGCGCGATCGAGGCCTTGTCTTCGGCCAGATCCCACAGCGGGCCATGGCCGCCTGGGTAGAACACTGCGTCGAAATCCTCAGCCTTCACATCAGCCAGGCGACCCGTGTTGGCCAACGCCTGTTGCGCGGCCGAATCAGCGCGGAAGCGATCGGTTTCGGCAGTCTGCGCGCTTGGCTCATCGCTTTTCGGATCGAGCGGTGGCTGGCCGCCGGCAGGCGATACCAGCGTGACGTCGGCGCCGGCGTCCTTGAAGGCGTAGTAGGGCGCGGCGAACTCTTCCAGCCAGAAGCCGGTTTTCTTGCCGGTGTTGCCGAGTTGATCGTGGGAAGTCAGAACCATCAAGATTTTCATAGAGCACCCTTGGTTTGGTCAGGCATCGGCACAGGGCGAGGAATTCGCTCAGCGTCGGCACCGCATGAATTTGTGTCTCGGGGCGCAGCATAGGTTCCAATTAGACCAGTCGTCTAGTAATTTTTTCAGAAAATGTTTTTGCCCGTCGGTTATGGCAAACTCCCGGCCTTGAGAAGTATACGACTGGTCTATTGTCTGGAATTTTGCGCACCATGAAGCCGACCTTTGACGACACCCGCCAACACTTGCTCGACACCGGCCACCGGATGATGGCCGAGAAGGGCTTCACCAGCGTCGGCCTCAACGAGATCCTGCAGACCGCTGGCGTGCCCAAGGGCTCGTTCTATCACTACTTCAAATCCAAGGAGTTGTATGGCCAGGCGCTGCTCGAGGATTACTTCGTCGACTACCTCGCCGACATGGAGCGCCGCCTGACATTGCCTGGGCTGACTGCGTTCGAGCGTTTGATGGATTACTGGCAAGGCTGGCAGAACCGCTGCACCGTGGAAGGCCACGGCGATGAATGCCTGGTGGTGAAACTCAGCGCCGAAGTCGCCGACCTCTCCGAATCAATGCGCTTGACCTTGCGCGACGGCGCCGAACGCATCGTCGCGCGCATCACCGAATGCATCGAACAAGGCCAAAATGACAAAAGCTTGCCCGAGGGCGATGCGCGGAAGTTGGCAGAGACGCTGTATCAGCTCTGGCTCGGCGCGAGTCTGCTGAACAAACTCCAGCGCACCGGACAGTCGCTGGAAACCTCAATGGCGATGACCCGGCAGCTTTTGCGAGTCTGAGCCTCGTGCAGGTCCCTGTATGAGTGAACCACCGATCTTGATTCAATCCCCAATCCCTGTGGGAGCTGGCTTGCCAGCGATGGCGGTATATCTGCTACATCAATGCTGGATGTGCTGACCTCATCGCTGGCAAGCCAGCTCCCACAGGGATTAGCGGTGGTTGTCGCAGTTATGTCCAGGGAGTACCGGATCAGGCCACTCAACATTCAGTCAGGGGACTTTTCCTCTTCAGGCAGTTGGGCAAACCACTGCGCATACGGCGTATTGCTCACCTTGAAACGGTTGTAATCCGGGCTGCCGTCATCCCACCACACCGGCCCGCGTTCACCCAGCGCGACTTTGGCGTCGTTGACGCGAGCTCTCGCCGACTTCAACGCCTGTGCATCCTCCGCACGCTTCGCCTCTTTGACCGCACGCCGCGCTGACATGAGTTCGGCTACAAACGTCTCACGTTCGGCGGCTGGCAGTGATGGATTGCTGCAACGCCACAGCTGTTGCTTGACCACAAAATAGCGGCCATCGGGGGTGGTGGGGTACATGGGCGATATCCTGCGTGATCCAGTCTCAGACCGGGTAGGACAACTCGCCGATGAGTTTATCCAGCGTAATCGGATAATCGCGCACCCGTACGCCACACGCGTTATAGATCGCGTTGGCGATCGCCGCCGCCGCGCCGCTGATACCCAGCTCACCGACGCCTTTGGCCTTCAGCGGGGTGGCATACGGGTCGACTTCATCGAGAAAGATCACTTCCTGATGGGGAATGTCGGCGTGCACCGGCACCTCGTATCCGGCCAGATCGTGATTGACGAAAAAGCCGATTCGATGATCCACCGCCAGCTCTTCCATCAATGCCGCACCAGCGCCCATGGTCATGCCGCCGATGATCTGGCTGCGCGCGGTTTTCGGGTTGAGGATGCGCCCGGCGGCGCACACGGCCAGTTGCCGGCGCAGGCGAATTTCGCCGGTCGCCGCATTGACCGCGACTTCGGCGAAATGCGCGCCGAAAGTCTGCTGGGCGAAGCGCTGGGCAAGGTCACCGTATTCCATGCGGTCCTCGCCCGTCAGCTCGCCATTGGCTGCGGCCTGAGCCAAGGCAACCTGCTGCGAGCCTGCGCGAATCTGTGCATCGACAAACTCGGCTTGCTGCGGGTCAATCCCGACGGCGCGAGCGGCGGCTTCACGCAGTTTCATGCACGCGGCATACACGCCGGCAGTGGAGGAGGCGGCTCCCCACTGGCCGCCGGAGCCCGACGATTCCGGAAACCGCGAATCGCCCAAGTGCACCACGACACGGTCCAGCGGCACGCCCATCATTTCGGCGGCGGTCTGGGCGATGATGGTGTAACTGCCGGTGCCGATGTCGGTCATGTCGGTTTCCACGGTGATGACGCCTTGACGATCGAGACGCACCCGCGCCGCCGAAGCGGTGGTCGGTGCGCCGCGAATCGCCGAGGCCAGCCCGATGCCGATCAGCCAGCCATCCTCACGGCGCTGAGCGGGTTGAGGGTTGCGCTGACGCCAGCCAAAGTGTTCGGCGCCAGTGTTCAGGCATTCCACCAACTGCCGTTTGGAGAACGGCCGCGCCGGTTGCTCCGGATCGACCTGCGAGTCGTTGAGGATGCGCAGTTGCAGCGGATCCATCTGCAGCTTTTCGGCCAGTTCATCCATGGCGATTTCCAGCGCCATCATCCCCGGTGCCTCGCCCGGCGCGCGCATCGCCGAACCCTCGGCGAGATCGAGCACGGCGAGATTCAAACGGGTCATGCGATTGGCCCCGGCGTAAAGCAATCGGGTTGACGCGGTAGCCGCTTCGGCGCGTCCGCCGCGCAAATTGCCCGACCAGCTCTCGTGGCCGATCGCCGTGATCACGCCGTCACGGTTGGCACCGATGCGCAGGCGCTGAAGCGTCGCTGGACGATGGGTCAGGTTGTTGAACATCAGCGGCCGCGGCAGCGCGACTTTCACCGGTCGCCCGGCATGTCGAGCGGCCAGGGATGCCAACACTGCGTCGCAAAGAATCGTGCCCTTACCGCCGAAACCACCGCCGATATATGGCGAGATCAGGCGCACATCTTCCTTGGCGATGCCGAGGGTTTTCGCCAGATCGCGCACGCCCCAGTTGATCTGTTGGATCGATGTCCACAAGGTCAACTGCGTGCCACTCCAACGGGCAATGGTTGCGTGCGGTTCCATCATCGCGTGGGCCTGGTCAGGTGTGCTGTAGTGCTGATCGATTTGCACTGGCGCAGCGTTGAAGGCGCCTTCGAAGTCACCGACGCTGGTCTGCGGCGGCGGGCCGAAACCGGCCGGTGGCGGTGGGGTTGCGGAGTCTTTCGCAGCCGCCAGATCGAATGAACCTGGTTCGGCCACGTAGCGGATGTCGAGCAAGCCGGCGGCCGCGCGCGCCTGTTCAAAGGTGTCCGCGACGACAATCGCCACGGCCTGGTGATAATGATCGACCTGCGGCCCGGCCAAGGCCCTGGCTACGTAAAACTCGCCTTTGGCCAATGCCCCGGCGTTTTCGTAAGTGACGATGGCAATCACCCCGGACGCTTCCCGCGCTTGCGTCGAATCGATCGAGGCAATGCGCCCCTTGCCGATCCCGGCGCCGACGATATAGCCATAGGCGGCGTCCGGCACCGCTGCGTTTTGCTCGTAGGCGTAGGGGGCGGTGCCGGTGGTTTTCAGCTTGCCGTCGATGCGGTCGGCAGGTTGGCCGATCACCTTCAGCTGGTCGATCGGATTGGAGCCGGCCGGGGTGTCGAATTTCATCTGCAAATTCCTTCCAGACAGGCTGGCGACGCACACGTAGCGCGGCGCAGCCATCGGTTGACGTCGGATCTCTACGAGCCTAGGCCATCGACGCGCCACTGATAATGCGCGGATTCAGGATGGAGTGATGAATCTCGCTCACCAATCCTGATCAATATGACAAATAGGAATACGTTTCAATTACTAATGCGACCGTATACCATGCGCGACGTTTTCACTGGCGGTTTTGCCCTTCGTTCTGGCCTATTCGTAAAGGTTTTCACCTCATGCGTCGAACTCTGCTTTCCATTTGTGTGCTGCAGGCGTTGTCTTCTTCCTCGTGGGCTGAGTCAGCCGAACCGACTTCTTCAACGCTTGAGCTGGAAGCTACCGACGTAGTCGGCACAGCGGATTACGAACGGGCAGACGGCCCGGTGCAAGGCTACCGCGCGACCCGTTCGGCCAGCGCCACGCGCACCGACACCTCGATTCATGAAACCGCGCAATCGATCAGCGTGGTGACGAAGGATGCCGTCGAAGACCTCGGCGCCACGCGTTTGCAGGATGCGCTGGATTACGCCGGTGGCGTCGGTCGGGCGAACAATTTCGGCGGGCAGGGCCTGACCACCTTCACCGTGCGCGGTTTCACCACCGGTGAGTTCTACCGCAACGGTTTCCCGATTAACCGTGGCTACCCGAACATGCCCGACGCCAACACCATCGAGCGTCTGGAAGTGCTGCGCGGCCCGGCGACCATGCTCTATGGCCGTGGCGACCCAGGCGGTACCTTCAACGTGGTGTCGAAACAGCCGTTGCCCGAGCGCACCGTTACGTTAGGCAGCCAGTTGAACGACCAAGGCATGAAGCGCGGCACCCTCGACGCTTCCGGGCCACTCGACGAAGAAGGGCGTCTGGCCTATCGCTTGAATGTGGTGGGCGAGGGCGGTGACACCTTCCGCGATCATGTCGAGAACGAGCGCTACGGCATCACGCCGGTGCTGACCTGGCAGGCCACCGATGCGACCAAGCTGATTTTCGAAGGCGACTTCATGCGCAACAACGCGCCGCTCGATCGCGGCGTCACGCGCTACCCGGCGCAGATCGGCACTGCCTCGCGCGATACCTTCTTTGGCGAGAAGGACGTCGGCAAGCTGCACAACGACAACAACATGGCGCAGTTGCGTTTCGAACACATGCTCAACGACGACTGGACCTTGGGCGGAGGTTTCCAGTGGCTCGACGGCTCGCTCAAGGGTAATGCGATCGAGGCCAACGGCATCGCCGCTGACGGCCGCACGCTGGGGCGCAACTTCAACTACCGCAAGCTGGAATGGACCGACAAGGACACCCAGCTCAACCTCACCGGGCATTTCGACACTGGCGGTCTGCAGCACACCTTGCTCACCGGCATCGAGTATGAAGATTACGATTACAAGTCGATCATCCAGCGCTCCAGCGGCGCGGTCAGTGCCTACCCGATCGACATCTTCAATCCGGTTTACGGCCAGCCACGTCCGGCGCTGACCCGCACACCGACTCACGACAAGGAAAACCTCAAGACCTATGCGGCGTTCGTGCAGGATCAGGTCGCGCTGACCGACAAACTGAAGGTGCTGGCCGGCGCACGTTTCGAGCGCTTCGAGCACGATTACGAAACCTACGTGCCCGGCGGCAAGAGCTGGCAAGCCAGCGACAATGCCGTCACCCCGCGTATCGGCGTGACCTACGATTTGACCGAAACCCTGGCGGTGTACGCCAACACCGCGCGCTCGTTCAAGCCCAACACCGGCGCCAGCCGCGAAGGCGGCGGTTTCGCCCCGGAGAAAGGCAAGTCCTACGAGATGGGCGTGAAGTGGGAAGCGCTGGATCAGCAGTTGAGCGTCGACGCGGCGATCTACCAGATCGAAAAACGCAACGTGCTGACCACCGACCCGGTGGATTCGACCTTCAGCGTCGCCGCTGGTGAAGTACGCAGCCGTGGTTTCGACGTCAACGTTACCGGCAACCTCACCCCGGAGTGGCGAGTGGTCGGCGGTTACGCCTACGTCGACGCCGAGGTGACCAAGGACAACACGCTGCGCTCCGGCACCCGACTGCTGAACATCCCGAAGAACAGCTTCAGCCTGCTCAACATGTACGAGTTCCAGGACGGCGCGCTCAAAGGTCTTGGCCTTGGCACCGGCCTGAAATACGTCGACGAGCGAGCCGGGCAGACCGCCAACACCGCGTTTTCCATGGGCAGTTACACCGTGGTCGACCTGCTGAGCTTCTACAAGGTCAACGACAAGGTGCGGCTCAACCTCGATGTGAAAAACATCTTCGATCGCGACTACGAAGAAGGCGCCTTCGGCAACGTTTACGCCTACCCGGGCGCGCCGCGAACCGTGCAGGTGGGGATTTCCTACACGCTGTAACTCGCCGCAGCGGTTGCCGCCGCCCCATGCTGGCCTGAAGTGGCATGTCGAAATCAGACATCGGCATGCCGCACTCAGGCTAGTTGCGCGGCGGTCGGGCCACGTAAGGTGAAGCATCATTTCGTCGGCAAAGCGTCTGCGTCGCTGCTTTCGCCTGATGCCGACACCGGAAATGATGATCGCCTGACGCTCAGTCAGTGGCCCAAACGTCGATCATGAGAACAATAAGAACCCATGACTAGCCTGAACCCCAAGGACTCCAACGGTCAGTTGGCGCAAGGTTTCAAACCGCGTCACGTCACCATGCTTTCCATTGCCGGCATCATCGGCGCAGGACTTTTCGTTGGCTCAGGCCACGCCATCGCCGCTGCAGGACCTGCGGTGCTGCTCGCTTATCTGTTCTCCGGTCTGCTGGTCGTGCTGGTGATGCGCATGCTCGGCGAAATGGCCGTGGCGCACCCCGACACCGGCTCGTTTTCCACCTACGCCGATCAAGCCATTGGCCGCTGGGCCGGGTTCACCATCGGCTGGCTGTATTGGTGGTTCTGGGTGCTGGTGATTCCCATCGAAGCACTGGCCGCCGGTCACGTGCTCAATCAGTGGTTTCCCCAGGTCGATGCCTGGTTGTTCGCCTTGCTGTCGATCGTGCTGCTGGTGATCACCAACCTGTTCAGCGTGTCGAAATACGGCGAGTTCGAATTCTGGTTCGCCATGGCCAAGGTCATCGCAATCATCGGTTTCATCGGCCTGGGTTTTGCGGTGCTGATGGGCTGGATTCCCGAGCGTGAAGCCAGTGGCTTGAGCACGCTGATGGCCGAGCACGGCGGCTTTGCGCCGAACGGCATGTCGGCGGTGGTCGGCGCGTTCATCACCATCATGTTCAGTTTCATCGGCACCGAAGCGGTGACCATTGCCGCTGCGGAATCGAACAATCCGGCGCAGAACATCGCCAAGGCCACCCGTTCGGTGATCTGGCGTATCGGCATTTTCTATCTGCTGTCGATCTTCGTGGTGATTTCCGTGGTGCCGTGGAATGACCCGCAACTTGCCTCGGTCGGTTCCTACCAGCGCGCACTGGAACTGATGAACATCCCCAACGCCAAATTCCTCGTCGACGTGGTCGTGTTGATCGCGGTGGCCAGTTGCATGAACTCCTCGATCTACATTTCCTCGCGCATGCTCTATTCGCTGGGCCGACGCGGCGATGCGCCGCCGGCATTGAAGGTGACTTCGGCGGCCGGCGTGCCACGCGCGGCGGTGATCGCCAGCACGGTGATTGGTGCGGGCGTTACCTTGCTCAGCTATTTCATGCCGGCCGGGCTGTTCCAGTTCCTGCTCGCCAGCTCCGGGGCTATTGCCTTGCTGGTGTATCTGGTGATCGCCATTTCGCAGTTGCGCATGCGCCGCCGACTGGAACGGGAAAAGGTCGAAATGACCCTGCGCATGTGGCTGTTTCCCTGGCTCACCTGGCTGGTCATCGCCTTCATCTGCGCGGCTTTGGCGGTGATGATGATCACCCCTGAACATCGCCTGGAAGTGACCTCGACCATTGGCCTGGCGCTGCTGATCTCGTTCATTGGCCTGGTCACCAGCCGCCAGCACGGGCCGGCGGGCAGGGTGGCGGCTGTTAGCAAAGCCTAAGCAAACAACGCCTTGAGCCCACGGGAAAACCAGCCGTTCGGGCTCGAAGGCAGATGCTCACGTTGATTGAATGAGCCCGTCAACGCGCAGGTTTCACCGGCGAGCGAGCCCATCAGTTGCGGCAGCAAAAAACTGCGTTCGCATTCGCTGGCGGACAGTCCGGTTTTCTCTTGCGGCCAAACGACGCTGGTTTCGGCAAACGGCTTCATGGCACACCTCCTCAAAATTCAAACATCCAGCACCAGGGTGTCGCTGCCCTGCGCCGGGGCGGCGCAGCAGATCAGCACTTCGTCGTCCGCCAGGCGCATGGCCGGCGGGGTGAGGTAATGCACCTGGCCGCTGGTAAGGCGGGTTTTGCAGGTGCCGCAGGACCCGCCGCGACAGCTGAACTCCGGATTCAAGCCACGCGCCTCGGCCAGTTCGAGCAAGGTGCCGCTGCCCGGTTCCCAGCGTGCTTCCTTGCCGGACGTGGCAAACAACACCTTGACCGGCTCTTCGGCGACCGGTACTTGCGGCGGCGCCGGGGTGCTGATTTCGACATCGCGGATCAGCGTCGACGGGCCGAAGGTTTCGGCGTGGATGCGATCGTCCGGGATGCGCATTTTGCGCAGGCCGTCGTACAGCGCCTGGGTAAAACTGCCCGGGCCGCACAGGTAGAAATCGTAGTCATCCAGCGGCAGCAGGCTCTTCAGCAAGGCGATGTCGATGCGCCCGGCATGATCGTAACCCTGCGCTGTTGCTTCCAGCGGCGGCTGGCTGACCACGCGCAGCACCTTGACCTTGTCACCGGCGCGTGCAGCCAAGGCGTCGATTTCTTCGCGAAAGGCCAGATCCTCGACGGTGCGACTGCTTTGCACCACCCAGGTCGGGCGCATGCGGCTGATGCGTTTGCCCTGATAGACCACCTCGCGCAGCATCGACAGCAACGGCGTCACCCCAACCCCGGCGGCCAACAGCACCAGTGGCCGGCGTTCGGTGGCGTCGACGGTGAAGTCGCCTTGCGGCGCGCGGGCTTCGATCAAGTCCAATGCCTGAACGCGATCATGCAGATGCGAGGAGACCGAGCCATCGCGTTTAACGCTGATACGCAGAAACTCGTCCGACGGCGCGCTGGACACGCTGTAGGTGCGGATCGACGCGGCATCCTGGCCGTCGAGCAAGACCTTGATCGGCAAGTGCTGGCCCGGTTCGAAGCGCGGCAGGCCGAAGCCGTCGTTGGCTTGCAGGTAAAACGAACGGATCTGCGGACTCTCATCGACCACCCGCGTGACGTGCAGCGCGCGCCATTGATTGCGCAGCGCCTCGGCCTGCAAACGCTCGCGGGTCTGCTCCCAGCTGCCGGTCATTTGCGAATTGGGCGAATCGCCTTGCGGCTGCTCGGCCCAGCGTAGTGGCAATGCGGCCTGACGGTAAACGATGCGCTGCGGCTTGAAGCGCCACAGGCGCTCGGCGCCCTGGAACGCGGCGATTTGCGGATCGTCGAGCAGCACTTCTGCGCTGCCGGTCATCTGCAACAGATCGCCGCTTTCAAAATCGATGAAGGTCAGCCCGGCGCGCGGGTTGAGCAGGATGTTGCCCAGGGTGTTGAAGAACAGATTGCCGGAGAAATCCGGGATGGTCAGGGTGCCGTCCTCGTCCATATGGACGAAACCGGATTTGCCGCCGCGATGGGACACATCGACCTGGCGCTCACCGTCGCGCACCACATAAGTGGCCACGTAGAACGAATCGGCGGCGGTGATCATGTCGCGCACCAAGGGTTCGCTGACAGGCAGGTCGAGCGCGGTGTCGGTGGTTTCGTCGACGAACGCGTAATGGCGCAGATTGATGTAGCGCGGGCAGTTGCCGTAAGCCTGGGTCACGCCGATCTCAAGAATGTTGTCATCGCGGCGGCTGATGTTGCCGTTCATGCGATTGCGCCGACGGGTGTGCAGCTCGATGCCGAGCATGCCGATCGCGTCGCCGGGCTGCAGGCCTTGATTGGCCGGGTCATTGGGCTGGGCGTCAAGTTTGATCTTCAGAACCTGTGGTGACGGCGAATCCATGAACCCCGGTTGACCGGTGCGCAGCGTCGCCCACGGGTCGCCCTGGCCATCAACGGCGCCGAGCACGACGAAGGGCAGTTGCGCATAGAACTCGCGGTGCTGATCCGGCATCCAGTCGCGGGCCAGTTGCCGCTGGCCGACACCGACCATCATTTCCACCGCGCCGACGGCACGTTGCAGGGTCAGCTCACCTTCATGCCAGGGCGAGGGCTGCGGTTTCGACGCTGTGTCCATTTCGATTCTCCTCGGGTGCAAACGGGCCGGTGAGCCGCCAGGGGCTGAAGCTCAAGTGGGCTCATGTTCGCCCTCGGCCGGTTGCGAGGGAATGGCCAGAAACTGCAATCCACTGTTTCACGCGGTGAAATGATCCCTACGCGCGCCTAAGGACGAGGATGATTATTTCACTGGCTGAAATGCTCGATTGTATTTGCTGAGGATTCCGCGATTTGCGGCAGGGGAGCAGGATGAGCCCATCGACACGATCAGCGGGTCGACCTCAAATAATCCAGGAGCACGTCATGTCCCAGTCAGCCGTCAAACTGTACCGCCATCCGTTGTCCGGCCACTCGCATCGCGTCGAGTTGATGCTGTCCCTGCTTGATGTTCCGACCGAACTGGTATTCGTCGACCTGATGAAGGGCGCACACAAAACCCCTGAATTCCTCGCCCTAAACCGTTTCGGCCAAGTGCCGGTGATTGACGACAACGGTACGGTGCTCGCTGATTCCAACGGTATTCTTGTTTATCTGGCGAGCAAATACGGCAACGGCCAGTGGCTGCCGAGCGATCCGGTCGAACAAGCCAAGGTGCAACGCTGGTTATCGGTAGCTGCCGGGCAGATCAGCTCCGGCCCGGCCACGGCGCGCTTGATCACGGTGTTCGGCGCCGGTTACGACGCGGCTGATGCGATCAAGCGTTCCCACGCTTTATTGCAAGTGATGGAAGACGAGTTGGCCAACAGCGCATTCCTTGCCGGCGACAAGGCAACCGTTGCCGATGTGGCCGCCTACACTTACGTAGCCCACGCACCGGAAGGCAATGTCTCGCTTGAGGATTACCCGAATGTGCGGGCGTGGCTCGGGCGGGTCGAGGCGCTGCCGAAATTCGTTGGCATGCAGCGCACAGCGGTGGGCCTGCAAAGCGCTTGATATCAGCACACGCCAAAAAAACTTGTGGGAGCGGGCTTGCCCGCGATAGCGGTGGGTCATTCAGCATCGTTGTTGACTGACAGGACGCCATCGCGGGCAAGCCCGCTCCCACAGGGTCGGTGGGTTTTCAAAGTCTTCGACAGGTCCCCAGCTATGGATCGTTTTCAGGAAATGCGCATGTTCCTGGCCGTGGCCGAGGAGGGCGGCTTTGCGGCGGCGGCCCGGCGTTTGAACACCTCGCCCCCCAGCGTCACCCGCGCCATTGCCGCGCTGGAACAACGCATCGGCACGCGCCTGTTGTCGCGCACCACACGCAGCCTGCACCTGACCGAAGCCGGGCATCGTTATCTGGACGATTGCCGAAGAATTCTGTGCGACGTCGACGAAGCCGAAGAGGCGGCCGCCGGCAGTTACCGGGTGCCGTGCGGGCACTTGAGCGTGACCGCGTCGGTATTGTTTGGCGAGTTGTTCATCGCGCCGTTGCTGGCGCAATACGTCGATGCGTTTCCTTCGGTGCATCTGAAGGCTTTGCTGGTTGATCGCGTGGTGAACATGGCGGAAGAGGGTATCGATGTCGCCGTGCGCATCGGCCATTTGCACGAGAACAATCAGCATGCAATCAAGGTCGGCGAGGTCCGTCAGGTCATCTGCGGCACCCCCGATTACTTCGCCCGCTATGGCCGACCGCAACATCCGAACGAGCTGAGCCGCGCCAATATCGTCATGTCGTCCGCCAGTCATTTGCTCAGCGATTGGCAATTCGCCCATGCCGATGGCCCGTTGAGTTTTCGCTTCGAACCGCGTCTGGTGGTCACCGCGAATCAGGCGGCGATCAACATCGCCAGTTCCGGTTGGGGCATTACCCGGGTGCTGTCCTATCAAGTCGCCAGCCAGGTCGCGGCCGGTGAACTGGAATTGGTGCTGGAGGCCTTTGAGCCGCCGCCGTTACCTGTGCAACTGGTCTATCTGAAACATCCGCGCGTACCGGCGAAGGTGCGCACGTTTGTGGATTTTCTCAGCGAGCGGCTGCAACACCACCCAGCGCTGAAAGCCGTGAACAGGGTTCACGGCTAAGGCTTCAAGGTTCAACTCAGCGCTGGATCACTTCGCGGCCGCAGCCGTTTCGATCAGGCTGGCAACGGCTTTCGGGTTGGACACCATCACCACGTGCGAAGCGCCTTTGACCACGACGGTCTGCTTGGAGTGCGCGCGCTCGGCCATGAACGCCAAGGCTTGCGCCGGGATGTTCTTGTCCTGGTCACCGTAGACGAAGTACGACGGCACGGTTTTCCATGCAGGCTCGGTGGCGGCTTCGTTGAGCGCGGCGACGGTCACCGGGCGCTGGGTGGCAGCCATCAACTTCGCATCTGCCGGGGAAACATCGGCTGCGAACTGCTCATGGAATTTGTCCTGCTGGATGTACAAATCCTTGCCACCATCGCTCAGCTCAACCGGGGCCGACAGGGTCGGGCCGAGGGTGCTGCCAGGGAAACGCCCGGACAGCTCAGCGGCGGTTTCACCCTTTTCCGGTGCAAAAGCTGCGACGTACACCAGCGCTTTGACATTGGCATTGCCGTAAGCGGCTTCGCTGATCACTGGGCCACCGTAGGAGTGGCCGACCAACACCACCGGAGTTTTCACGCTGGCCAGCACATCCGCCACCGATTGCGCATCACCCTTGACCGAGCGCAGCGGGTTCGCGGCGGCGATCACCGGATAGCCATCCTTCTCGAGAATCTTGACCACGCCGTTCCAGCTGCTCGAATCGGCAAAGGCACCGTGCACCAGCACCACGGTAGGTTTGACCGGCGCGGCGAACGCAGCGGTGGCGCCGAACATGGCGGCGGTAAGGGCGAGGGTTGCGAAGACTTTGTTCATGGTGATGTCCTGTCGATTGGTTGGGGTAGGAATTGAAGCGACAGGGGTATTTAGCGCGCTAAATGTGTCAGTTCTGTGTGCGCACGGCCGGACTTCGCATGCGTGTGTATCTGTGTCGGCGAAAGCTACACGCTGATACAAAGCGATCCATTCAATCAGATCGCGCGGCGGACTTTGCCCGGGGCCTCGCCGTAGATTTCCTTGAATTTCTTGCTGAAGGCAGCCTGCGACTGATAGCCGACCTGCACGGCAATGTCATTCAGGCCCAGATGCGAATGGCTGAGCAGACTGAATGCCAGCTCCATGCGCAACTGGGTCAGCAGCACCCACGGCGATACGCCAGCGACCCGGGCAAAGGTGCGCATGAACGTTGCACGGGACATGTTCGCGGTGTCGGCCATGGCCTCGATGGTCCATTCGTGCGCCGGGTCGGCCAATATCGCCTGACAGGTGCGGCCGAGGCGCTGGTCGCCGAGCAGCGCCAGGGTGCTTTTGTCGTGATCGGCACGCGCCAGGTGCGCACGCAGGATCAAGGTGAACAACGCTTGGGACAGTGAGTCGAGGAGGAACCGTGCACCCGGCTGTTCGCTGTCGGCTTCGCTGCGCAATAGCGCGACCAGGGCTGTCAGCGGCGCATCCACCGGCAAACCATCGTTGGCAATCAACAGGTAATCGGGGAGGGCGGCGAACAGCATCGATGCGCGGTTGTAATGAAAGCCACCGCAGAGCATGTCCAGATCGGCGCTCGCGCCACCCAGCCGATAGATCGGCAACACCCCGCCGGGAATCAGCGTTGGCAGCATTGGCGCTACATCTTTACCGCCGCTGTGCAGCACATGCGGCGTGCCCCGTGGCAACAGCAGAATATCGCCAGCGCGCATCGCCAGGCGTTGCCCGCTGGCCAGTTCCACCCGGCATTCACCTTTGAGCACGATGTGATAGGGCGCCTTGCCCAAGGCTTCCTGTTGATGATCGCGCGCCCAGTCGCCTTGAAACTGGCAACGCAGATCGAGGCTGCCGCGCACGTTGGCCAGGCTGATGAGCTTATCGAGCGAGTTCATTGGCACCCATCATGAAGGAATCCGCAAAGTTGAGACGATTGAGCAAGACGTTGAGCATGACCGACAAAAGCGCGATTCGGTAGCACCGCAGACTGACTCCACTTTCATTGATCTGGAGACGTCGCATGTTCACCTCAATCAACGCCGGACTACAACAGCTCGGCAAACTCGATCGCCTCGGTATCCCGCTGATGCGCGCGGCCATCGCCATCGTCTTCCTGTGGATCGGCGCGCTGAAATTCGTCCCGTACGAAGCCGACAGCATCACGCCCTTCGTCGCCAACAGCCCGGTGATGTCGTTCTTCTACGAACACCCGCAGGACTACAAGGCGCACCTGACCCATGAGGGCGAGCTGAACGCCGACAAGCGCGCCTGGCAGACCGCGAACAACACCTACGGTTTTTCCACCGGGCTTGGCGTGGTGGAAATCGTCATCGGTCTGCTGGTCCTGTCCAACCCACTTTCCCGCCGCACCGGCCTGCTCGGTGGCGCGCTGGCGTTCGCTACGCCGCTGGTGACCCTGAGCTTTCTGGTTACCACGCCTGAAGCCTGGGTCGCTGCGCTGGGCGATGGTCAGCATGGCTTTCCCTATCTGTCCGGTGCCGGACGCCTGGTGCTCAAAGACGTCCTGATGCTCGCCGGAGCGCTGCCGGTCATGGCCGATTCCGCGCGCCAATTGCTGACTGAACGTCAGGCCTGAATTCCTTCCCCTTTATAGAGAGATCACACCATGAAAACGTTTATTGCTTTGACCCTCACCATCCTCGCCGGCAACGTGTTCGCCGCCACCGAACCTGCACAAACCGGCGTGCCACTGGATATCGCCAAAATCATCAGCATCACCGACACCAGCGCCGCCTGCGGAATTGTTCCGGTGGAGGTCGTCTATGAAGACAGCCACGGCCAGCGGCATGTCGCCACGTACAGCGTTTTAGGCGATGGCTGCGGTGGCGATTAGCTCAGGTTTGGCCCATAACCGCAGCGGACTCGATTTTCTCAGTCCGCTGCAGCGTTTCCGGAACAGCGATCAACAGCAGCAGAAACGCTGCTCCTGCAATTGCGGCAAGGGTTAGGAATGCGGCGCTGTAACCGGCGGCTTCGACGACAAAACCGGCTAGCCCGTTGCTCAGCGCCGCGCCCAGGCCAAACGCTGTGGTCAGCGCGCCGAGGCTGACATTGAAATGCCCGGAGCCGAGGGTCAGATCCTTGACCATCACTGGAAACAGCGCACCGAACAAACCAGCGCCGACGCCGTCGAGCAACTGCACGGCGACCAGCCAGTACGGATCATCCGAGAAGGTGTAGAGCAAGCCACGCAGCGGCAGGATCAGAAAACCCGCCAGCAATAACGGTTTGCGCCCCCATACATCGGCTTTCGCGCCGGCCAGCAGCGCCATCGGCACCATCACCAGTTGCGCGGCGACGATGCACGCCGACGTCAGCGGTGTGGCCATGTGCAAGTTGGCTTGCGCGAGTTTCTGGCTCACCAGCGGCAGCATCGCCGCGTTGGCCAAGTGGAACAGCGCGCAGCACAGGGCAAACATCAGCAACGGGCGATTGCTCAGCAGTACCTTGAACCCGGACGGCTGATGGCTTTGATCGCCAGGCTGCAAACCGCGCGCGACGTCGTGATCAATCGCCTCGGCCGAGACGAACAGCACGGCAATCACGCTGGCCAGCGCCATGACCGCCATCAGATAAAACACCGCCACCGGACCAAACAGATAGGCAAACAAACCGGCTAATAACGCTGCGCACGCGTTGCCGGCGTGGTTGAACGTCTCGTTGCGACCGGTACGCCGGGTGAATGCTCGCGGGCCGGTGATGCCCAGGGTGATCGCGGAGATGGCCGGGGCAAAAATAGATGCTGCCGCCGCGCTCAAGGCTTGAGTCAATGCCACCAGACTGAATGACGAAATGAACGGCAGGAGCAGACAACTCACCGTGACCAATAGCGCGGCGATGATGACCAGCGCCCGTTTCGCCCGGCTGCTGTCAACCAGCGCACCAGCGGGCGTCTGCGTGATCAGTGCGGCGATACCGGCAATGGTCATGACCACGCCGATACTGGCCGGGTCCCAGTGGTGCACGGCGAGCAAGTAGATGGCGAGGTACGGCCCGAGGCCGTCGCGAACATCGGCGAGGAAGAAATTCAGACTGTCCAGCGAGCGGTTGTTGCGGCGATCGAGATGGCTGATCACGGTGGGCAGTCTCTTGAAAGTGAGGTCTGCGTAAATGTATCAACCTCGGCAAACCTAATGACCGAAGCGGCGGGGGATTAGTTGCAGAACGGCGGAGCAGTTGCTGCTCCGCAGATATTCATGCATCAGGCGTTTGCAGTATTTCTATCCATAATGCGCCTTTGCCGGAGGCCGCTTCACCGACACGCTTCAGCGCGCCATCCTTGCTCACCGCGTACGTACCGACCTTGGCGCTTTTCTCGCCCGTCACCAGCAGCCAGTGGCCATCGGGGGAGAAGGCGATATTTCGCGGTTGCTGTTCTTGCACCGGGTAGTTATCGAGGAACTTGAGTGCTCCTGATGCCGGATCCACGGCAAATGCCGAAACGCTGCTGCTGGTGCGCTCACTCATCAGCAGCAGTTTTCCATCCGGCGACATGCGCAGGTCGGCAGCCCAGATGCGCGGGGTCGGATCGTCTTTCAAGTCGTTGTTGCGCGCATCACGGACTTCGCCGTGGGCCAGTTTCAATCGCTCGGGAATGCCGTTGGCTTCAGCGATTCGGGTCAACGCGCCGCTGGCCTCGTCGATCGAAAACGCCGTCACGGTGCCGCTCATTTCACCGACGACGTAAAGGAATTTGCCGTCGGGCGAGAACGCCAGGTGCCGAGGCCCGGTTTTCTCCGGAACACTGACCGCGCCGCTGCCGATCGCGCTGAGCTCGCCAGTCTCGGCATCCAGGCGATATTGCAGCACCTTGTCGGTGCCCAGGTTGCCAGCGTAGGCAAAGCGATTGCTCGGCTCGGTGCGAATCGAATGCGCGTGCAGGCCGGTCGGGTAGCGCAGGATGTTGGCGGAAGGTTGCTGATCCTCGCCGATCTTTTGAACGCTGAGCGCATCGGCGCCGTAGGACGCGGCGAGCAGGTACCGACCTTTTCGATCGGTCGACAGGTAGGCCATGCTCTCTGCCAGGGGCGCTTGGGTGAATTTTGTCAGGCGACCGCTTTGGCGATCGATCCGGTAACCCAGCACCTGAAAGGGTTTGACGCGCAAGGCTGCAAACAGCACCTTGCCATCCGGGGAGAGAGCCATGGGATTGACCTGATCACCGGCCTGAATCTGCTCAACGAGGGTGAGCGCGCCATTGCTCTGATCAAGGCGATACTGCGAGATCAGACCGTCACCGGGGCTTGAGATGTAGGCATAGGTGGCGGCATTGGCCGTCACGCTCAACGTGGAGGCGAGCGCAGCAATCAAGAGCGTTCTGTTCATCATTTTAGCCTTATTGTTGTTGTGATCAGTCATCCTATGAGTGATTGGCGAAGGCTTCAATGTCTATTTCATGGAGCTGGAACGTCGCCTAGCCTGGTTTTATAGACGCGTATTAGAGGATGTTGATCAGCAGAAATGATCGAGCAGCACGGTAATCAGCGAGTTGTGAAACATTTTTACATACTCTCCTGTTAGCGTTGTTGTACGACATCCTACCTAATGTGCGCACTGCATCAATTCTCACAAAAACAATAACGGAGATACCCCTATGACGAGCATGGCTCCACTCGATCATCAGGCCGCTGCAAAACCGCAAAACCTGTTCCTGCGTACGCTGAAACTGCTCGGCCCTGGCATTATCGCCGTGCTGTCGTGGCTCGGTGCGGGCGATCTCATCACGTCGTCAGTGGCCGGTGCGAATTACGGCTACGCAATGATGTGGGTGCTGGCGGTCTCGCTGTTGCTCAGGTACCTGATCGTCAACATCATTGCCCGGTTCCAGCTGTGTAATAACCAGGGCATGACCATCCTGCAGGGCTACGCCCAGCTCAACCCGGTGTTTGCCTGGTTCATGTTGGTTTATGCCTTGTTGATGGGGCACTTGATGAACGCCTACATGATCAAGGGGGCAGGGGAGTCGCTGGCGATGCTGTTCAAGATCGATCAGCCATTGCTGTGCTCGGTGGCGGTGGTGCTGGCGGTCTGGATGCTGGTCGGGCGCAACATCTACACGATGATCGAAGGCGTGATGAAGCTGCTGCTGGCGATCATGACCCTGGCGTTCATCGCTTTGGCGGTGATGTCCGGTCCGGATGTCAGCGGCATCATCAAAGGCACCATCGGCTTCAGCATTCCACCGGACGAAGGCGTGCATGGCGCGTTGCTGGTGGCGGTTTCAGTGATCGGCGCGGTTGCCGGCTCGATCGCCAACTTCGTGCACCCCTATGTCATGCGCCAGAAAGGCTGGACCGGGCCGCAGCACAAGCGCATTCAGCGTAACGATCTGCTGTTTGCGGTGTTCGTCGGGATCATCATCAACCTGGCGATCTGGATCGTCGGTGCGGAAATCCTGCGGCCCAACGGCATCGAGGTGAAAACCTTGGGCGATCTGGGCAAGGCGCTGGAAATCTTCTTCGGCCCGATCGGCTGGTACGTGTTCTTCATCGGCGTGTTCGCGACGCTGTTCGCCAGTATTTCAGGCAAGACCACGGCGTTTCCGATGCTGATCACCGATGCCTTCCAGCATGTTCGTCCTGAGCGTCGCGAGAAGTACGGTAAAGAGTTCCATCACGACCCGATGCACAAGTGGTTCATGCTGTTCATCCTGGTCACGCCGCTGATCTGGTCGATGCCGGGCATGCCGGATTTCGTCACACTGACCATTGGTGTCAGCGCATTGAACATCATTGGTTTGCCGGTGATTTCCCTGGGCTTGCTGATCATGTCCAACCAGAAATCGCTGCTGGACAAGCAATATCGCAACAACCTGTTTGAAAACATCGCGCTGATGTTTGCTACAGGTCTGGCGCTATGGGTAGCGTTCCAGTTGGGCGTTGATCTGTTTACTTGACGGGAAGCAGTCGAGGGGGCACACGCCCCCTCGAATCGCCGCTTACAGCGGCACATCCATTTCGATCCGGCGCCAGGCCGCTTCGGAAAAGCTGTACACCGAAAACGCGATCAGCCCTAACGCCATCAGCATCAACAGCACGCCGCCTGCCGGCAGATTCTGCAAAGCATCCAGCGCTTCCTTCATGCCGGGTGGATTGGTTGCCTGGTAAACCGAGCCACTGACCGCCATCAACACTGCAATCTCGATAAACACCACGCCTCGGGCGATCAAGCCAAAGCGCGACACCGGGCGCACGTAACGCATCACTTCGTCATCCGCTTCGAAGTACTTCTCGAACGAGGCCTTCCAGCCTTTGATGATGTGGGCGATACCGACACCGAGCGGGATCAGCGCGATCAGGTAGATCAACAGGTTCGAATGCTCGAATGACAGCAGCTGCGCGAGCAGATCCTTGGTCTTGCCATCGCCGGAACCGCCGGAACTCCTGAGGCCACTCACCAACAGACCCAAGGCAAAGAAGGCCAGCGCCGCGTTGACCAGACCGCCGGCGAGCAAACCTGCGCGAATGACCAGGCCTTTGAACTCGCTGCCGTGGTGGTCGACATCGCGGATCGCTTGCAGCGCACGCCAGGCGGCGAAGGCCAGCAGGCCGGCGACCACAACACCGATCAGCACGTAGCCGAAGGGCTGGCTGAGCAACGCTTCGAGGCTTTTGTGACTGTCTTTCGGTTTGGTGGAGTCGTGCGCCGCCAGCAGCGCGAAGATGCCGATGATCAGATACAGAACGCCGCGCGCGGCGTATCCGCCTCGGGCAAGCAGGACAAGTGTGTGTTGAGTGGACATGGGATTTACTTCCAGGGAATCGATGTGAAGCAGACCCGTGGACGGAGCAGGGGTTCGATAAATGCGTCGCCGGTGGGCGACGCGCGCTTTATCAGCCTGCCATTCAGCGCTCGCCTTGCTTCGGCGTCATAACGGCGTGGTCAGCGAAAACGGAATGCGCAGCTCTTCGACCGGCCCTGAATCCCGGCCGCACATTTCGTCGTGCACGCATTGCTGCACCAGCACGCAGGGAAACGCCGGCACGGTTTGCAGCAAGTCGCGAAGGTGGGTGATTGAACGCAGGTGCATTGGCTTGGCCGCGTCATCGAGCAAGGTGAACTGGCCCTGATCTACGCGAATTCTCGCCAGATAAAATCCACCTTCGAGTGACAGCAGCTCCAGTTCGCGAACTTCACTGTTGGCCGCACGTTCGGTGAGGGTTTGCAGATTCATGCTTCACTCCTTGCCTACCAGGGCAGGCGTTCTCCATCGTAGGCGAAGAAATGGCCGCTATCGGCCGGCGTCAGCGTGTCAATCAGACTCAGTAATTGCGCAGCGGCAATGTCTGCCGGGCGGGCGCTTGCGGCTCCGCGAAAAGGTTGCGACAACGGCGAGACCACCGTGCCCGGGTGCAGGCTGAGCAAGCGACTCTGCGGTCGCGTGCGCGAAAGCTCGATGGCGGCGGTCTTGATCAGCATGTTCAGCGCAGCCTTGGAGGCGCGATAGGCGTACCAGCCGCCCAAACGGTTGTCGCCGATGCTGCCGACTTTTGCCGAAAGCATCGCCATCGCGCCTTGAGGTGCAAGCAATGGCAGAAAGTCGCGCAGCAGCAATGCAGGCCCCAGCGTGTTGACTTGAAACACGGCCTGCAGCGACTCGGCTTCGATTGCGCTGTAGCTTTTTTCCGGCTTGATCCGGTCACGATGGAGGAGGCCGGCCGCGTGAATGATCAGGTGAAAGGGCGCTTCGCCTGCCAGTTCGGCGGCGGCGCTGGCGATCGTTTCGGGCTGCTCGAGGTCGAGCTTCGGCACAGTTTTGCGTCCCAGCGTACGGACGCTGGCGCAGCGTGGATCCTGCTTCAAATGTTGGCAAAACGCCGTGCCGAGGGCGCCACTGGCGCCGATCACCAAGGCGCGATAACCGTCGCCGAACGAGGCCAGGGTCAACCCACTGCTCATGGGTTCGCTCCAGCGTTCTGGCGCCGGAAGAACACCGTCACCTGACCGACTTCGAAACCCCACTTGGACATACGGGTGCGGTTGATCAACGTGTCTTCGTCGACCAGGTACATCCAGTCGTCCATGCTCATCTCGTAGGTCGAATCATCAACTGGCAGGTTCAGGCGATAACGCCAGTGGAAGGTGTTGCCTGCGATCTGGCCCTGAGCAACTCCGACCACATCATGCGCGCGACCGCTCCACTGACCATTGCCCCCGGGAGTGAGGGTCCAGACTCGGCGTTCACGGGTGCCGTCGCTGTAACGGAAGCGCTCGTCGAGGATCAGGTTTTCACCTTCACGACGGCTGGCGATATCAACCTCGAAACGCTTGACCACTTCGCCGTTGCGTTTCTGAAACATCCCCCAGGCTTTGACGGGCTGGCTGAAGAACTGCTCCAGACTCAATGCCGGTTGCTGATCCGCATAACGAGCAACATCGACACTGCCGCAGCTTGCAATGCTGAGCGCCAGTCCTAACAGCAGCAGAAATCGGGTCATCTTCCTACTCCTTGTGCTTGTACAGTTAACAGGCCGTGTATAGGCCTAGCGCCGGCCGATGAGCTGGAGAAATTCCTGCTGCGTCGTCGAGCTGTCGCGAAAGGCACCGAGCATGACCGAGGAGGTCATGATCGAATTCTGCTTCTCGACACCGCGCATCATCATGCACATGTGCCTGGCTTCAATAACCACCGCGACACCGGCAGCATCGGTGATCTGCTGGATCGCCTGAGCAATCTGCCGAGTAAGGTTTTCCTGGATCTGCAGGCGCCGCGCGAACATGTCGACCACCCGCGCCACCTTCGAAAGCCCCAACACCCGGCCAGTGGGGATATACGCCACATGCGCCTTGCCGATAAACGGCAGCATATGGTGCTCACACAGCGAATAGAGCTCGATGTCGCTGACGATCACCATCTCATCGCCCTGCGACTCGAACAGCGCACCGTTGGTGACGTCTTCCAGGCTCATCGCGTAACCGTTGCACAGGTATTGCATCGCCTTGGCGGCGCGCTGGGGCGTGTCCAGCAAACCCTCGCGTTCCGGGTTCTCACCGACGCCAACGAGGATTTCACGGTAATGGCTGGCTAGTAGTGGGCTCATTCGGGTTACTCGTGGCGGTGCGGGTTAAGGACACAGTCGGGTGAAAAGGTTGTACGCATACAGGTTGGCTGTATAGGTTTTATTCAAGATAGGCCGAAAAAAATCAACTGACAATGAATCGGTGATTTTTTTGTGCGGGTTTGGGATTTCAGGCAGGACAAACCTGGGGTCAGGTTTGGTGAGCGGCTTGCGTGGCGCCGATGTACGGGCGTCTCAGCTCATAGCTGCCGGTGGCGGATGGCAGCTATCGGCCAGAGCGTACGCCCAGCGAACTTTTTTCAACCCAAAGCGCTCGTCATCATGTTCAAGTATTATTGCGTCGATGCTCGGACTATTCATAGGTAGGTTGATGCATGGCCAGAAGCATTAGGCTTCAACAGAAACTTCATTCAAAGTATCTCATTGAGGTAGCGGGAGAGGTGGTGCTTGATGACTGCCTTGTTGAAAAGCTATGGGCGCTCAACAGAGGTGACAGGTTTGAGTTGAACTCACGCTCCATCGGTTTTGGACCTGTTCAAAAATACCGCTTGGAATACGCGATAACGAGAGGCCCCATTCCTGGGCATTGGCTCTACAAAGAATTTGACCCAAAGGAACTGACATTATTTTTTACGGCAAAAGACTTTGCCGGCATTTGCCATGGCTGGACCTTGTTTGACGAGTGACCATTCACGGTTCGCTGCCTGGGAGGCAGCTTCCGGCCAAAAACAGTCATTCAGGTATGCCGATAAAACCATAATCGGCCATACGTAGATGGATGGAAATTTATTGCCTCAGCGAGCTTGCAAGAGCGAGCCAACCAGCGAGCCTTTGACCTATCGAGTACTCGACACGCTAGCTTGTCTGGACGGGTTTTAAGGTTGTCAGAGTTCTTGGGTTGCCATAATCGGATGCACGAGAATCGGCCACGCGAGTGATGAACTCACGTACCCATTTGAAGCCGGCGTGCCCATCCGACCGCTCATGCCAGAACAAGCCAATCGCAAAACCTTCCACCGGCAAGGGAGGGGCTACGCACAGCAGTTGCTCGCTGCGACCGTCTACAAGACGACTTGGAACCAGGGCCACACAATCCGACTGCGCGACCAACTCCGGTACTGGAAGAAATGACGACGCTGAATGAACGACGTTACGCCGCAGCCCGTGCGCTACCAAGGCGTGATCCACCGAGGTAGAGAAGCCTCCGCCGCGCAGTGACACCACGACATGTTCCAGCTGCGCGAACTCATCCACGGTCAGGCCCGCGCGCAGGCTTGGATGCCCACGACGCCCGATCAGCACGTAACTCTCATCATAGAGGTGTTGCGAGTGCAGTGCGGGCGGAACCCCGTTCATGTTTATCACGGCCAGATCCACCTCGCCGCGGGTCATCTGCAGCTCCAGCTGTGGTACGTCCAGGACGCGCAGTGCGATGCGGACACCCGGCGCTTCGCGTCGCATGGCGACAACGAGATGTTTGATCAAAACCGCCTGCACGTAATCCGTGCAGGCGATTGATACCGTCAGGCTCGCCGTCGCGGGCTCGAAATTCAGATGAGTAGTGACGGTCGCCCTTACCTGGTCAAGTGCCTGGCGAAGCGGCACGAGCAGCTCCAAGGCTTTGACGGTGGGCGTCATTCCACGCTGCGCGGGGATCAGAAGAGGGTCGTTGAAGACGTCGCGCAGACGGCTCAACTGAGCGCTGACTGCTGGCTGGCTCAAATGCAGACGAGCGGCAGCCCGGGTCACGTTCTGCTCAATGAGAAGGGCCTCCAACGTCACAAGCAGATTTAGATCAAGGCGTCTGGTATCCATCGATCTTATGTTAGCAGCAAAATTTTGCGATTTCACAGATGGCCCGAGCCCCGCGACACTCCTTCGAAATCACAGCGGAGCCGTCCTTCATGTCGAAAAAAGTACTGATCATCTATGCCCATCCCGAGCCTTCGTCGCTAACGCGGCAACTGGTGGATGTGTCTGTTGAATGCTTGACTGCGCAAGGACACGAGGTCCTGCAATCCGATCTATACGCCATGGGCTGGAAAGCGATATTCGACGAGCACGACTTTCCTCAGCGGGCCAACCCTCAGCGGCTCTCGTTCGGAGCAGAGTCCGCCCACGCCTATCGTCATCGCAGCCAAAGCCCTGACGTGGCGGCGGAGCAAGACAAGGTTCTAGCGGCAGACGTAGTCATCTTCCAGTTTCCGCTCTGGTGGTACGGCATGCCTGCCATCATGAAGGGATGGATAGATCGCGTCTGGGCAGCCGGACTCGCCCACGGCTACAAGGACGCTGGCAACGCCTACCGCTATGGTGACGGCGCTTTCAAAGGCAAGCGGGCCATGTTGTCAGTCGCTGTCGGCGGCCCCGCAGAAGACTACTCGCCGCGCGGCATCAACGGACCACTCGAGCAATTGCTGTTTCCGATCACGCACGGCTCGCTCTACTTTCCTGGGTTCGATGTGCTGCCGACGTTCGCCATATACGGCACTGGCAACTTGACCGCCGCAGATGCCGTCGCAGCTAAAGAGGCTTGGCGCACCCGACTCGAGGATTTGTTCACAGATGCGCCAATACCCTTCCGGCCCCAAAACGGTGGGGACTACACTCCCCGCAATGAGCTTAAACCGAATGTGGCCGTGGGCCAGAGCGGCATAATGGCGCACGTTGCTTATGGTGAAACAATCCAGCGCAAGCAGCTGAAAACGGAGGAGGTGACATGAAAACCTTCGTGATTCTGACTCGCCGTGCTGATGGAGCGGCAGAAGACTTCAAGCGGCTGGCGAAACCGGAGGTAGTGCACGTTTGGCAAGGCTTCGCTGGCGGTATCGTGCGCGCAGTTCATGGGCTGGCCGATGGTCCCGGTGCCGCGTTTGAACTGGAGTCCGTCACCTTCGAAGAGGCGCGTGATTACATCGAGGCGCTGCCTTACGTCAAAGGGAATCTGCTACACGTGCAGTACTGCGCGCTCAAGCCCTTCTCTGATTACGAGAAACTCGTTTCCTCCTGATGAGCGATCAGCGCAGATCAACTCCCGTTTGCACGGCGCTGCATGCTGCAGCCAGATTTTACGCGCAACATGCAGCGTCAGGCCGGGACTCGTTTGATGCGAAGAGGGCTGGCACTGGCGGCTTCTGCCGTTTCCGGCCTGTTGCGAAGGCCTGTAATTGACTCATAGCCACGCTTTGACTCCCGCAGCCTGACTGATTGCAGGTCAAAATTTTACGGAGAATTTACGCAGTCTTTATTGAGGGCATCCGATACTGCGCGGCGCTAATTTGGAACGGTATCGTGATGTCCCTCGCAGCAATTCGGCTTATCGGCTTCATTTTGGGTATTTTTTTGATCACCCTGGCGGTAAGCATGGCTATACCCATGATGACGCTGGTGATCTATGAGCATAGCGACGAACTGTCGGCCTTTCTCTGGTCGAGTCTGATTACCTTCATCTGTGGTCTGCTGTTGATCGTGCGAGGGCGTCCGGAGACTGGCAATCTTCGGCCCAGGGACATGTACCTGTTGACTACCGCTAGCTGGGTTGTTGTGTGCGCCTTCGCAGCGTTACCCATGGTTTTCATCAGTGATATCAGCTACACCGATGCGTTCTTTGAAACGATGTCGGGCATCACCACCACTGGCTCGACGGTACTCACCGGTCTGGATATCGCCTCTCCCGGCTTGTTGATCTGGCGTTCCATGCTGCACTGGTTAGGCGGCATCGGTTTTATCGGAATGGCTGTCGCGATTCTTCCGCTCTTGCGAGTCGGCGGCATGCGTCTTTTTCAGACAGAGTCCTCGGACTGGTCGGAGAAAGTGACACCACGTTCTCATGTCGCAGCCAAGTACATTCTTTTGCTCTATCTGGGCCTGACGGGTATCGGCACTTTGGCGCTCTGGCTCGCAGGAATGACCCCATTCGAAGCGATCAACCACGCAATGTCGTTGATCTCTACCGGCGGGTTCTCGACGTCGGACTCCTCCCTCGGGCACTGGGAGCAGCCAGCAATCCACTGGGTGGCGGTAGTCATCATGATCCTGGGCAGCCTGCCATTCACCTTGTACGTCGCAACCTGTCGGGGCAATCGGCGTGCGCTGATCAGGGACCACCAGGTACGCGGGTTTATTGGATTCCTGCTCGTCACATCGTTGGCAGTAGGTACCTGGCTGTATTTTCACAGCGACTACGGATGGTGGGACGCGTTTCGTATCGTGGCGGTCAATGTGACCTCGGTCGTCACGACCACCGGAATTGCGGTTGGCGACTACACCTTGTGGGGCAGCTTCGCTGTGTTGCTGTTTTTCTATCTGACCTTCGTCGGTGGCTGCTCCGGCTCAACGGCAGGCGGGCTGAAAATCTTCCGTTTTCAGGTGGCTGCCGCGCTTCTGGTCAGCAGCTTGAAGCAGTTGATTCACCCTCGGGCCGTGATTCAGAAAAAATACAACGGCCATCCCATCGACGAGGAGATCGTCCGTTCGCTGCTGACCTTCTCGTTTTTTTTCACCATCACGATTGCCGCCATCGCTTTGGGCCTGGCACTGATCGGGCTTGATTGGATTACCGCTCTGAGCGGTGCCGCTACGGCGGTGTGTAACGTCGGCCCCGGCCTGGGCACAATCATCGGGCCGGCAGGTAATTTCTCGTCACTGCCGGATGCGGCCAAATGGCTACTCACCGTTGGCATGCTGCTAGGCAGGTTGGAAATCCTGACGGTGTTGGTGCTCGTGACCCCGGTCTTCTGGAGATATTGAGCCAGTCAATCGCTGGCAGAGACGCCGATTGTTGCCTGTTACGGTGATAGCACGGCGGTCATGGTTTTACCGCGTGATGATCGTCAGTACGGGGAGCGTCCGTCGGTTTATTCTCCGGTACTGTAAAACTCACTGTCGTACTGGTGATGATCTGGTGCGTCGGGTCGGCCACTTCCAAGAGAACCTTGTGAGGACCGGGCGTTAGCCCGACCAGGATAATCGGGTCTTCACTGGTGTGCGCCCACGTACCTTTCCAGTCATCGACGGTCACGTGAAGGTGACCTAAGCGTGGTGATACCTGCGCAGCCACCTTGCCAAATACCGGCATGATCCTGGCGTGCTCTGTTCGAAACTGGATGATGACCACTCCACGGGCGAGCGGCTCGGCAAGCGGCGGGTAGGCAATGAGTCTCGGCGCACTCTCGGATGCCAAGGGCAGTATCGCCAGCGGAGAATCGCTGTCTGCTGCCCCTTGTCCGAGCACGGATGGGCAAAAGCAGACACCCAAAGCCAGGGCCAATAGACTTCCGGGAGCGAGGGACATGATCGGTTTCTCCGCGTGATTTCATTCAAGCGTAGATCAACCTGGGTATTGCCCGCGGCTCATTTGAAAATGGAATCATCCAACGTATCTCATCGATACTGACTGGCCGCTTCTGGCCGATCTCCGTGTCACGGATCGCCAAATACCCAAAAGCGGCCACCCTTGTGTTTGTGTACTATCTCAATTCGCTAGCGCCAGTGAGCGCGGGTCTCGATACCCGCTTTGTCACGTTTATCTGATGACAGTCCAAGTCGACCTCTGCCGAATAAGCCCCGGGGGAAAACGGGACCACCCAATCAGAAGCTGCTTTCGAACCATAGCTGTCGCTTAACAGCAAATCTGCCAACATGTTTTCTAACAGGCTTGTCCTGAATCCATCGCAAAACCGAACTCACGAGTACTTTGATCATATGGCCACAGGTCTTAGTGATGCCGAGCTTGATTACGTACTGGGGATGATTGAGAAAGCCCCAAACACCGAATTAAATGTTATGTGTGAGCACCTGCAGATCGACAGCCGCGATCTTCTCAATCAGTTGGCGATCTCAGTGGCAAGACTGTTTATCACCGGCGGCCGCGATTTTCACTACTGTGATGAGGTGATGAATATTGTCATCAGCGATATCGTCGATCTGTCCTTGTACGCAGAGATGCCCGAGCCGGCATTTTCGATCTATCAGGCATTTGATGCGGGCGAGTATTGGCACAGCGGCGATGACCGGGAGGTATTCCCTTGGGAGAGGTGGACCCGTCCTGAGCTTGAGAGAATTTTGCGTGAGGTCGGCGGCTAACAACCAAGTCGAAGGTGCCCGCGGTAACGCGGGCACCGTTTTCTGTGTGGGGAAAACGCTGACCCGTCTGCTTACCAGTTGTAGCTCAGCTTGGCGGTAATCTCGCGGCCCGGGTTGTAGAAGTTCGCGGTGCCGGAGCCGACCACGTGCTGCTCATCCAGCAGGTTGCTGACGTTCACCGCCAGGTCGGTGCCCTTGGCGATCTTGTAGTTGAAGGCGGCGTCGAACAGGGTAGTGCCATCGCTTTTGCCGGAGTTGGCTGCATCGAAGTAATAAGCGCCGACGTAGCGCGCACCCAGGCCCACGCTGACATCAGTGGCGGGTACGTCGTAGTAACTCCACAGCGAAGCTGAATGCTTGGGTGCCGTGGCGAATTCGTTACCCTTCAGCGAGCTGCCGTCGTACAACGAACCGCGCAGTACCTCGGACTCCATGTAGGAATAACCACCGATCAGGCTCAGGTTTTGCGTCACCTGCGCCTTGGCCTCCAGGTCGAGGCCACGCGCCCGCGATTCGCCCACTGTCTGCTGCTCGATGATGCCGCTCGGCAGCACCACGGCGATGGTGACGTTTTCCTGGGTCAGGTCATACACGGCGGCGGAGAACAGTGCATCCATTCCCATCGGCGCATACTTCACGCCCACTTCGTACTGCCTGCCTGTCTGCGGTGTCACGCCAACCTGCGGCGGCGAGACGGATTCGACCATGCTCACGTAGGTGGACACCTCATCGTTGACGATATAGGTCAACGCACCTCGGTAGGAGGTTTCGGAGAAGTTGTCTTTTTCAGTGGATTGCAAGCCTTTGCTGGTCAGGTCCATCGAGTCGTTGCGCACGCCTCCGGTGACGATGAAACGCTCGTAGAACGACAGGTTCTGCTGAAGGAAGACGGCCTTGGTGGTCGCCTCTCGCTTGTTGACGGCATACGGCGCGATTGAGCGTGGAACGCCAGTAAACACAGGGTTGGCAATATCGATCGGGGTTGTCAGGGCGTAGACCGAGCTTTCCTTGGTGGTCGAATCGAGATACTCCACGCCCACCAGGCTGCTGCTGTCGATGTTCTCGAAGCGGGCATCGTATTGCAGCATCAGATTGCCGTTGAACTGGTCAGCTTCGGTGTCGGTGCCAAACAGGTATCGATCAACGGTGGTACCGACACGCGCGGCGCTGTCGCTGAGGTACACGTAGCCGAAATCATCGGTCAACTTGCTGTAACGCAGATTGCTGCGCAGCACGAAACCGTTGTCGAAATCATGGGTGACGTTACCGCTGAGGCTGGTGCGCTCGACATCGTGGAAGTTGTAGCTGGGCTCGCCATAAAACTTGCTGCGGTCGTATTCCCGATCCAGCGGATAGCCGCCGCTGTTGGGCGAACTTTCGGTTTTCAGGTAATCCAGAATCATCGTAGCCGACGTGTAATCCGTCGGTGCCCAGGTGAGGCCACCCATAAACAACTGGTTGTCGTCCTGCGAATGATCGTACTCGCGGTCGCTGTTCTGGCCTTTGGCAGTAAAGCGGCCGGCCAGGGTTTTTTCGTCGTTCAGCGCATCGCCGACATCGATGCCGGTCTCGACATGGTCAAACGAACCGTAGGTCACATAGCCTTGGCCAAACTTCTCGAAGCGCGGCTGTTTGGTCACGAAATTTACCGAACCGCCCGGGTCCGCAGGGCCAAACAGGGTGGAGTTGGCGCCCCGCAGAATCTCGATGCGCTCATAGGCGAATGGGTCTTCGCGTACGCCGCGCATTGAGCTGAGGGTCAAGCCGTCACGGTAGGTGGTGGCCTGGAAGCCGCGGATCTGGAAATAGTCGTTGCGATCATCCGTACCATAAAAGTCACTGACCACGCCCGGCGTATATTGCAGCGCTTCTTCCGTGGTGCTGACGCTGCGCTGCTGCATTTCCTTGTTGGTCACCACCGACACCGATGCCGGTGTATTGAGAATGCTGGTTGCCACCTTGCCGCCCACCCAGAGTTCCTTGGCAACCACCGAGTTGGCGTCGTCGTCGGCACTGACCCGAACCTTGGCATTGATGATGAGCGGGGCGAGGCGGTAATCCTCGACGGCCGTTGCGTCGAGCTCCAGCGGGCCGGCGGTTTTTGCTTGAGGGGTCAGCAGGTAAGCATTTGGACCTTGCTGTTCGATCTGCAATTCGCTGCCCTGGAGCAAGGATGACAGCGCTGCCGATGTATCGAGCGTGCCATTCACGCCAGCCGTGGTGCGGTTCGCCACACTCGACGCGTCGAAAGAGAGGCTGATGCCAGCTTCGCGCGCAAAACGGTCAAGCGCTGGCGCCAGTGGGCCGGGGGCGATATTCCACTGTTTGACTTGATTGCTGTGATCAGCGCCCGAGGTTTGCGCCAGCGATGGCAATGCGTAGCTGCTCACGATCAAACCCAGGATCGCACCGTGCATGGCACGACTTAATGGATGGCGCTGTGAAACCGGGGACGAACTCATTTTCTCGCTCCAAGAAAGGACATCGGCAGACTGGCCTGTATTCCGGCCTTCCTTACAGGTCGAACGAGAATGAGAAACCACCTCATTATTTTTCAGGTAGCGAAAAAATATTCGGGTGGAGTCAGGTGGCAGCGGTTACGGTGACCCAATAACGGGTTCGGTAATCAATGTGCAGGCGCAGTGACTGCGCGATCAATGCCAGGACCCGATCGTTGTCGGCGAGCTGGAAAGTGCCGGAAACGCGACGATCAGCGACCTCTTCGGCGCAGCGCAGGACTCCTGGGCGATAACGCGACAACTCTGCGATGAAGTCTCCAAGGCGCATATGGTTCGCACTGATCACTCCGTCACCCCAACCCCATAGATCAAGGCCGTTGTCCCTGAACGTTCGGGCGTCACTTGAGGTGAACAGCAGTTGGTTTCCTGCCAGGACGTTGTGGCTCGCAGACGCTTGGCCGGAACCGGGGAAAACCGTGACTGATCCTTCCTGAGCTGCGACCAGTGTGCCGTCGTCACGCTCGCGGACCAGAAAGCGCGAGCTGTGGGCTCGCATGATCCCGTCGCGTGATTGCACCCACAACGGCCGCGCTTGCGGCGAGTGTTGATCCGCACCGACATTCACGATGATTTCACCACGGCGCAGGATGATCAGGCGTCGCTGGGCGTCGAAATCGCTGTCGACGGCGCTGTCGCTATTGAGCTGGATTAGGCTGCCATCATCGAGTTGGAAACGTCGTTGCTCGCCGGTGCTGCTGCGCTGTTGTGCAAGCATGGAGGGCAGGGGGGTGTAGTCACGGCCGAGCCAGGCTGCCGTGCCGACCGTCGCCAATACGCCCAGCAGCTTCAGGCTTTCCCGCCGGCGCATTCCATGTTGGGCGCCCTTAAGGGTTTGTCGAGCCAGCTGAGCTGGCACGCCTTCAAATTCATCGCCAAGCGTTTCCACACGCTGCCACGCCAATCCATGCTCCGGGCGCTGCTGCAGCCATTGCTCGAACGTGCGCTGTGTCTGTTCATCGGCTTGATTGAAGCGAAGGCGCACCAGCCATTGGATTGCCTGCTCGACAATGGCCGGATCCAGCGCCTCGGGCTCAGGCCTCGACATAACGCAAGCGATAGCAGTGTTGCAGGGCCGTGGCCAGGTCGCGCTCCACCGTCGCGCGGGAAACACCGAGCTTTTCGGCGATTTGTGCGCAGGTCAGACCGTCGAGTCGGGCAAATAAAAACGCCTGGCGAACTCTTGGTTTAAGCGAGTCGAGCAGACGGTCTATGCGCTCGAGGGCATCAAGAATCATCAACCGGCTTTCTTCCGAGGGAACCTCGTGTTGCGGCAGCAAGGTGATGCTTTCCAGGTAGGCACGTTCCAGTTCGCGACGACGATACTGATCAATCATCAACCCGCGGGCAATGCTGCTCAAATAGGCGCGTGGCTCGCGCAGGGCGCCGGACTGATGGCGGTGCTTGAGCACTCGCACAAAGGTGTCCTGCGCCAGATCTGCGGCGTTGTCGCGACAGCCGATGCGCCGAATCAGCCAGCCCTGTAACCACGAGAAGTGGGTGCGATAGAGCAGCCCTGGATCTGCAGTACCTAGTGTTTCGTCGCTACGCATCGGCATCCCGGGACATACATGATTGATAATGAATCGCATTCTACTCAGGCGATTGATCTTAGGCAAACATGCGCAGCTCAGCGCCTGCATGCAGGCGAATGGCATGGTTGTGCAGGAACTACGAGTGGAAGATGCGTCCGGCAATTGGATAGATTGAACGCTCGCCGTCCCGAGTGGCTTGCCTTCTACCCGAGTGGCTTGCCTTCTAAAGGGAGAGGACGTTGCCCGGGCTCACATCTGCGAACCAATCGACCAGCATGTCCGTCAGCACCCGTATCTTTCGCGCAGGGTGCTGGCTTTGGGGGCGAACAATGTAAATACCCGCCGGAACAGGGGGATATCTGTGCATGACGGACACCAATGCGCCAGATTTGATGTGCTCGTCGATGACGCTGTCAGAAAGGTACCCTAGACCCAGACCTGCAACGGCTGCCGCGGCGAGCGCGACAGGATTGTCAGCCTTGAAGCGCCCTTGGGGATTAACCATGATGGACTTTTGGCCATCCATAAACCGCCAGGTTTCCGCACCTTGCATAAGAGATTCATGCGCAAGAATCTCGTGGGGAGCCTCTGGCGCTCCATGTGTACTCACATAGCCTGGGCTTGCCACGAGTTTGCCGTGAATGCTGCCCACACGCTTTGCGATGAAATTGGAGCTCTGTAAATGGCCGACCCGAATAGCACAATCGAAGCCCTCGCCAATCAGATCGACGATACGATCGCTGTAACTTGCATGAATGTGCAGGAGAGGGTGGCGTCGCCCCATTTCAGCAAGCACGGGGGCAATATGTGTCGGGCCGTACGAGATCGGTGCTGCGATCCGGAAGCGACCTCGAAGGTCTCCATCTGGAACAATGGCGTCCCTGGCCGCGTCAAACTCAGCGACGATCCGCGCCGCATACTCTCGCAAGGCGGCTCCCGCTTCGGTGACAGCAGCACCACGGGTTGTCCTGGCCAATAGCTGCACACCCAGTTGGGTTTCCAGCTTCAGAAGCCTGCGGCTTATTATCGATTTCGCAACACCCAGTCGCCGGGCCGCCGACGAAACACCGCCCGCGTCGGCTACCTCGACGAAGGTTCGAAGATCATCAATATCCAATGCTTCCTGCCTCTGCAAATGGCCATTAGTGCGTTTCAACCCCTGACCAACAGTCCATGGCTGCCGTCCACTGCGGACAGCTGCCTGAGCGTTAGTCAAGCGATCGCACCGCCGTCCACGGTCAGGATGGCGCCAGTGATCAGGCTCGCGGCAGGACTGGCCAGATAGACCACCGCACTCGCAACCTCGCGAGGCTCGCCAAAACGTCCCAAGGACGACAGGCTCCGCTGAAAGTCGCCGGCGGGGCCGAAGGCTGGATTTGCGTCGGTGTCGACCGATCCCGGCTGAACAAGATTAACGGTTATGCCGGTGGGGCCGAGTTCACGTGACAAACCCCGGGTGAATGCGAGCAACGCCGACTTGGACATTGCATAGGCTGTTACACCCGCAAAGGGCACCCGCTCTGCCAGTCCCGAGCCAATTGTGATGATTCTTCCGCCAGCGGGCAGATGCGGGATGACCGCCTTTGCGAACAGGACGGGGCCTCGCACGTTGATATCCATCAGTGCTTGATAGTCGTCTACATCAATGTCGGCGATCATTCCGCTCAAGCCGATAGCCGCGCTATTGACGAGAATATCGAGGCCGCCCAGCGTCGAGATGGCCTGCGCGACTGCGCATTCAATGGCTTGCGGGTTGGCACTGTCGGCTTGAATCGCGATAGCACGACGCCCTTTATCAGCGATGAATTTGGCCACTGCCTCAGCTTTTTCCGTCGACTGCTGGTAGGTGAACGCAACATCGGCGCCATTCTCTGCCAGTGCCACTGCGATAGCGGCGCCGATCCCGCGAGCTCCTCCCGTCACCAACGCACGTTTTCCTTCCAAATCGATCATTACTCACCTGTCTGGCATGCAGTTATTTGGCCGCGCGCATTCACCAAGGATGGTGCAAGCGTGCCGATACGGGGGCGGATATTAGGGATCCAGTTCCTTGGTTTGTAGTCTCGTGGGTTGTATTACTGTGTCGCACAAATCGGAACATCCAACCGGGTGTTGGCGTTATTCGCGAGTGAGGAATGAAACTTTGGAGAAATATTCGGGTGCGCTGATCAGGACTGGACGTATTAGCCGCGATAGCTCTGATGGATCAATAAGTAAGCCTGGTATCCATACTTTGCTTTCAGGACTCACTCTAAGGGAGCTTGCAATCGGGTCTTTCAGCTCTGTGGCGACTCAGGAATATGTGCCGCCTGGTCGCAGTATTCAAGCAGCAATTCGGTGAGCACCCTTATCTTTCGCGCAGGGTGCTGGCCTGGCGGTCGAACTACATAAGCGCCTGCTGGAGGCGGCGGATAATCCGTCATGATCGCTACAAGTGCGCCGCTCGCCAAATGCTCATGCGTGACCCAGTCAGGTAACCAGGCAATGCCGATGCCGGCCAAAGCTGCGGCCAGCAATGCGGTGCCATTGTCGGCTTTGAACGTTCCCTGCGGGCGCACCGTAACCATCGTGTCACCATCCATGAATGACCACGATTCATTGCCTTGCATCAGTGCTTGGTGGCTGACGACTTCGTCGGGTGTTTCGGGCGCTCCATGCGCCTTGATATAGACGGGGCTTGCCACCAATTGGCCAAAGATCGGTCCGATACACCGGGCGATCATGTTGGAATCGGGCAGGTAGCCCACCCGTATCGCGCAGTCATACCCCTCGGCGATGAGGTCAACGAAACGATCGGTGTAGTTCGTTTGCACATGAAGCTGTGGGTGACGCCTGGCCATTTCCGCGAGGATCGGCGCGAAATGTATTGGCCCCAAAGTCAGGGGCGCGGCGATCCGCAGGCGGCCACAAAGCTCGCCGGAAGGCAAGATCGCATCGCGTGCCGACTCGGCCTCAGCGCATATTCTGGCGGCGTAGTCGCGGAAGGTCGCCCCAGCTTCGGTAAGGGCCGCACCGCGGGTGGTACGCGCCATCAGTTGCACGCCCAGCTCTGCTTCCAGGCGGGCAAGCCGGCGACTGACGATAGATTTCGACGTGCCCAGGCGCGTTGCCGCACGGGAAATGCCGCCGGCATCGGCCACTTCTACAAAGGTTTCAAGCTCTTCTATATCCATTTCCACGTTCCTTTTTTTGTCACGCAGCTACGCACGGAATGCGACTACCAGAACGTACATCTGAACTGCACATTACGGAGTTCGCGCCTTGGCGCCAATAGCGGTTCCCGGGGACGTCCTGATCTGTGCGTACATGGGGCCACTTTTCGAGCGGCCGGCAGTGCGTGCGAGTGTCGACAAGCTGCTACAGGATGTATTGCGGGGGCGTATACGGGTTGTCGTTGAACGGGCCTTTACCCTATCGCAGGCTGCTGCGCATGACTTCGCGGAGCGAAGCAAACCGCTGGGGCGCGTCGTCATGAAGCCGTGAAGCCATCGCCAGAGAATGGCAGCAAAAACCGTGGCGTTCCTCATTCCGCGACACAGTTAGTCATTCGCTGCTACTACCCGAAGGTTTGAGGGCGCTGCACAGTGCATGAGGCATCGCCGCTCATAAGGCGCGCTGCACGGAAACTGATCCCGCAAATAAACGTGCCAACCCACGGCAACAAGAGGATGGATTAATGGCTTTTCGTAACGGTCTTGCTTCGCTTCTTCGTCCAGAAGACTCCGTACTTGTGTTGATCGACCACCAGCCTTTTCAACTCACCAATCTCAATAGCCACGATCCGCACGCAGCGGTCAACTGTGCGACAGCATTGGCGAAGGCTGCGAAGGCGTTTAACGTCCCGACCATTCTGACCAGTGTGATTGCCGAGCGTGGCGGTTGGATCTTTCCGCAAATCACCGACGTTTTCCCCGGTCAAAAGGTGATTGACCGAACGCTCATCAATACTTGGGAAGACAAGAAAGTAGTGGACGCGGTCAAGGCAACAGGCCGCAAGCAATTGGTCCTGGCTGGCCTGTGGACTGAGGTCTGCGTCGCCATGCCAGCGATTCAAGCACTAGGCGAGGGCTGGGACGTTACCGTGGTCACCGACGCGTGCGGTGGCGTTTCGGTCGAAGCCCATCAAGTCGCCATCCAACGCATGGTCGGCGCCGGGGCAAATGTCATGACCTGGTTGGCAGTCATGGCTGAATGGCAACGCGACTGGGCACGCCTCGATACGGCAGGCGCTGTAACCGATGTGCTTCTCCAGCATGCTGCAGGTAGCGGCATTGCTTATCTGTGGGAGCAGCAATTGCTCGACACGCCGGTACCCGCTGAAGGTTGATCAGCACGGGAGTGAGGGGCCAGTGAAGTACCGCTTTGCCAGGGAGGCGCCCCATTCCCGCGTTCATCGACGGCCGATACTGAAGGCGTGCATTCGCAATCTGCTGGGATATTGCGAATGACCAATACCTAGTCCAACACAGCACATGGCCGGCTCGGGCCAGATCACCAACATTAAGCCTGGCTGACTTTGGCGCTTGGTAACTGCCTTCATCTGCCCGCGAAGCCCGTGCACCGTCATGTCTTTGCATCGGGAGGCCCGCTGGCTCTGCGTAGCAATGCACTAAAATCCCTTCATATCGCGATCGATTGTTTCGGTGCTTTCACTCGGCGCCACAGCTTGATCAAGACCGCTCAAAACAATAATCGAGGTCTCTCTCAATGGCTGTCAGTTACAACCCTGAGCTCCACTATTCCGGCTTTCACGACCTGAGCGACCAGGTTCGTTTTCAAAGCACGGAAGGCAAGATCTGGTTTGGCGAGCAGCGCATGTTGTTGATGCAGGTATCGGCGATGGCTAATTTTCGCCGTGAACTCATCAATAGCCTCGGCGTCGACCGCGCCAAGGGGTTCTTCTTGCGCCTTGGCTACCAGTCTGGACTCAAGGATGCGGAAATGGCCCGCAAGCTCAGACCAGACAGTCCGCAGTTGCAGATGTTTCTGGTCGGCCCGCAACTGCATTCCCTCAAAGGTATGGTCAATGCGAAACCCATTCAGTTAGAGCTGGATCAGGAGAGCGGCCATTTTTATTGCGAGCTCGAATGGATTGACTCCTTTGAGGTCGAGACTTGCCTGACTGAAGTCGGCCTGATGGAGGAACCAGTCTGTTGGTCTTTGTTGGGCTACGCCTGTGCGTACAGTTCTTCATTCATGAAACGCGAAATCATCATCCAAGAAACGACCTGTCGCGGATGCGGGGATGAGCGCTGCATCATTATTGGTAAACCTGCCGAGGAATGGGAGAACGCCGCAGAATTCAGACAGTACTTTCAAGCCGACCCAATCATCGAGGAGCTGTATGAACTGCAATCACAGATCAGCTCTCTGCGTAGAAGCCTGGAGAAGCAGGAAGCTCAATTCTATGGAGTAGGGCGCTCGCCTGCCTATTTGAAGGTATGCAAGATGATCGACAAGGCTGCCAAAGGAAAAATTTCCGTCCTACTGCTCGGAGAAACTGGCGTCGGCAAGGAGGTCATCGCACGGAGCGTGCATCTGCGCAGTGATCGCGCCGAGCAAGCGTTTGTCGCAGTGAACTGCGCTGCCATTCCTCAGGACCTGATTGAAGCCGAATTGTTTGGTGTTGAGAAAGGCGCTTTTACCGGCGCCAATCAAACCCGCCCAGGACGCTTTGAACGGGCCAACGGAGGGACGATTTTTCTAGACGAGGTGGTGGAGCTGACGCCCAGAGCGCAGGCGACATTACTTCGGGTACTGCAAGAGGGTGAACTGGAACGGGTAGGCGATTCCCGAACCCGCAAGATCAACGTGCGAGTCATCGCTGCTACCAATGAAAGCCTCGCCGACGCCGTCGAAGCGGGCCGGTTTCGCGCCGATCTTTATTACCGCTTGAATGTGTTTCCGGTGCAGATTCCCCCACTGCGCGAGCGACTTGAAGATCTGCCACTGCTGGCCGAGCACTTTATAAGCAAATTTCACTTGCAATATCACAAGCGAACGCTGGGTTTATCAGACAAAGCTCTTGAATTGTGTCGCCGCTACGCCTGGCCGGGGAATATTCGCGAATTGGAAAATACGATTGAGCGTGGCGTCATCCTGACCGACAGCAACGAGACCATAGGCCAGGATGCACTCTTTGCAGTCTTCCCAAAAACAGACGATTCGCACGGTGATCGTCTCAACTCTGATGGCGCGTTAGTTCAGGCTGGCGGTGAAGAACCTTGTCCCGATTGGGTTACGCAGATCTTTGATAAAAACATCAGCCTGGATGCTGTGGAAGAACGGCTGATGCGCCGCGCCATGGAGCTTTCACACCAAAACGTCTCGCAAGCCGCTCGCATGCTCGGCTTGACCCGGCCGGCACTGGCCTATCGCCTGAAGAAAAGCGGCTTGTTGCATGACGAGAGTCTTGAGTGACTTTGCGTGGCCGCCTGGCGGTTCACCGTGGACCACGCTTGAGCTGGATTGATCAAATCAACAAAACCTCGCCGAGACTTCATCAAATGATCAAACAAGCCCTTCGATAAACTCCGAGCCCGATACTCGCGACATCACATTAAGTTATATGTCATTGATAAATATCGATTTATATAAGTTTTATAAAATTGGCATAGCCCTTGCTCCAGTACCAATTGTCGCTTTTCGACGCGTAGCAATTTGCAACATGGGTTGGATGACCGCGAATCGCAAAATCGTACTCATAAATGGAGAGTTCATGAATACTCGAAGCATCAAATTGATCACTGCAGCAATGGCGCTCGCCTCATGGTTAGTAACAATCACTCCAGCGTCGGCGCAGTCAGCTACTGAAGCGCAATCTGCTGCTTCACTAGCGGTTGTCGTGGAATTCCTGGCCAATACCGCACCCGATAAAGTCGAAGCCGCGGCAATGAGGTTGGCAGCTCCAGACGCCACCTATGTTTCTCTAAACTTTGACAATCCAGAACTCAGAAAAATCATGCCGTGGACCGGCACAAACAAAGGTCCCAAAGCCTTTAGCACTTTGTTTTTGCAGGTCTCAAACTACTGGAAAATCGAAGACTTTACGATTACTACCAAAATCGCTTCCGGCGAAGATGTCGCGATTTTCGGTAAGTTCACCTACCGCTCCGTGGCGGTCGGACATCTGTTCACATCACCGTTTTCCATCCATGCGAAAGTTCAGGATGGAAAGATGACCTATTTCCAGTTCATGGAAGATACCTACGCGTCTGCCAGTTCGTTCCGGCAGTCCGGTTCATGGACCGTGAAGACATCCAAAGATGCACTTCCCTTCAAGGTGGGAGCGAATTAGCCGCAGATGATGTGCACTTGCAAAAGCAGCTTGGCAAGCGTTTTTCGGGCATTTAACTGAACCCCGCGAACGCGGCTGAACAATGCTGCATTCGTAAATTCAAGGGGCTTTTCGGCACCCCTGAACTCGTCCGGAAAGTGGCTTTTAGCCCTACCAGGACGGGTAGCGTTCTGCTTGCGCAGCCACGCATAACGCCGCTTTCGTATTGCTCTACTTACCAAAGGAAATCCGCCATGTCCAACAAGTACTTAGAAATACTGACCCCGCAAAACAGCCAAGTGATTTTCATCGACCACCAGCCCCAAATGGCCTTTGGTGTGCAGTCGATAGATCGGCAGGTGCTGAAAAATAATGTCGTGGGGTTGGCCAAGGCTGCCAAAGCGTTCGGCATACCTACCACCATCACGACTGTGGAAACCGAGGGTTTCTCTGGCAATACATACCCTGAGTTGCTAGCGGTATATCCGCAGAACAAAATCCTCGAACGTACTTCAATGAACTCCTGGGATGACCAAAACGTTCGTGATGCCCTGGCAGAGTCCGCCATTGCCGGCCGTAAGAAGATCGTCGTATCCGGCCTGTGGACCGAGGTCTGCAACACGACCTTCGCACTGTCCTGCCTGCGCGATACAGACTATGAAATCTATATGGTTGCCGACGCCTCGGGTGGCACCTCGATCGACGCGCACAACTACGCCATGGACCGCATGATTCAGGCCGGTATCGTACCGGTTACCTGGCAGCAGGTGCTGCTCGAATGGCAGCGGGATTGGGCGCGCAAGGAGACCTATGAAGCCGTCATGGGGATCGTGCAGGAACATTCCGGCGCCTACGGGATGGGTGTGGATTATGCCTACACCATGGTGCATAAGGCGCCTGAGCGGGTGCAACACGGCGAGCACATCGGTCCAAACCCTGCTAAATAAATCCGTTATGCAAGAGCTGTCGCGCAGCGCTGACGCGATAGCTCCACCCATCGGCGTTATTGTCCAAAACACGAGGTGGAGCATGAGGATGTATGCAGTCTAAAACGTCCAGTCAGACGTGAGTAACCGGTTCTCGAGGTTCGCTATTCCCTGAAGGCCCTGGAAACGGGCTTTATATCTGTGAGGCCTCTACCTATGACATCGCGCCGAAAACTTCTCCAGGCCGCCTCCACCTTAGCGTTAGGGGGTGTCTTTGGACGCAGCGCTTTTTCCGAAACTCTAAGTAGGGAAGGGCCGAATATGACCGATTCCATTCCGGACATCATTTTCCACAATGGCGAGATCACTACACTGGATCGCGCCAACCCAGTCGCCCACGCCGTTGCAATCAAAGACGGCAAGTTTCTGGCTGTAGGGTCAGACCAGGAAGTCCTGGCGCTGGCTGGCTCAGCCACAAAAGTTGTCGACCTCAAGCGCCGTTGTGTGCTCCCTGGCTTAGTCGATAACCATACCCACATGGTCCGCGGCGGCCTTAACTACAATCTGGAATTGCGCTGGGACGGTGTGCGTTCACTGGCTGACGCCATGGACATGCTCAAGCGCCAAGTGGCTAACACACCAGCACCGCAGTGGGTTCGCGTGGTAGGTGGCTTCACTGAACACCAGTTCGCTGAAAAGCGTTTGCCAACCATAGCCGAGATCAATGCGATCGCGCCCGATACACCTGTATTTCTTCTGCATCTCTATGACCGGGCCTTGCTCAATGGTGCGGCCTTGCGCGCGGTCGGCTACACCCGAGATACCCCCGAGCCACCAGGCGGGAAAATTTACCGCGATGCCAATGGTGCGCCTACGGGCCTGCTGTTGGCCACGCCCAACGCGACGATCCTTTACGCCACGTTGGCCAAGGGACCGAAGTTGCCCTTCGACTATCAGGTCAACTCCACTCGCCATTTCATGCGCGAGCTCAATCGCTTGGGTGTGACAGGGGTTATTGATGCGGGCGGCGGTTTCCAAAACTATCCCGACGATTACGCAGTGATCCAGAAGTTGGACAACGATGGGCAAATGACGGTCAGGTTGGCTTACAACCTGTTCACTCAGAAACCCAAGGAAGAGAAGGAGGATTTCCTCAAGTGGACCTCCAGCGTTAAGTACAAGCAAGGAAACGACTACTTCCGTCACAACGGCGCGGGCGAAATGTTGGTGTTTTCCGCTGCCGACTTCGAAGATTTTCGCCAGCCGCGACCGGACCTGCAGCCCGAGATGGAGGGAGAACTGGAGGAAGTTGTGCGCATCCTCGCAGAGAACCGATGGCCGTGGCGGTTGCATGCCACCTACGACGAAACCATTACCCGAGCGCTGGATGTATTTGAGAAGGTCAACGAGGACATCCCCCTCGCTGGCATCAATTGGTTCTTTGATCATGCCGAAACCATCTCGGACAAATCAATCGACCGTATCGCCGCGCTCGGCGGTGGCATCGCTGTACAACATCGTATGGCTTATCAGGGGGAGTACTTCGTCGAGCGCTACGGCGCCCGTGCGGCGCAAGCGACCCCGCCCGTAGCGCGCATACTGGAAAAAGGGGTGAAAGTGTCTGCAGGCACCGATGCCACCCGGGTTGCCTCCTACAACCCCTGGGTTTCGCTATCCTGGATGGTAACCGGTAAAACGGTGGGCGGTCTGAATCTGTACCCTCAACGAAACCTGCTTGATCGCGAAGCGGCGTTGCGGATGTGGACAGAGAATGTCGCCTGGTTTTCTAACGAAGAGGGCAAACGTGGTCGCATCCAGACCGGTCACTTTGCTGACCTGATTGTGCCAAGTAAGGACTACTTCTCTGTGCCTGAAGAGGAGATTTCATTTCTTACCGCCGATATGACCGTGGTTGGCGGGCGCGTGGTTTACGGGGCCGGCCAATTCGCCAGGTTTGACGACAACCCGCTACCGCCCGCCATGCCTGACTGGTCGCCGACGCGTACCTTTAAAGGTTATGGCGCCTGGGGAGACCCAGACGGAGCAGGCAGAAACTCGCTGGCTCCGCTGCGCGCCCAAGTCGCGGCCTCGTGCGGCTGCGCAAGCTTTTGCGGCCTGCACGGTCACGATCATGCCGGTGCATGGGGATCCAATGCTCCAGTATCGGACCCCCGAAGTTTTTTTGGTGCCTTGGGCTGCTCCTGTTGGGCCGTGTAGAAATGGGCCGGTGATCGATCAGCTATCCTATGAGGGTCATCGGCCATTACTCCTGCACTGCCAGCGCGTCAATCAATTCTTGGGTGGTCACGATTGAATGAGCGAAGGTCGGCCCGTTCAACTCGTGGGGTGCTACGTGTTTGACGCTTTTGGCTGGGAGAATGGCGGCGAGGACGTTGCGGACCATTGCGCACGCGTTTGGCCGAGTGCGCTCTAAAGAGATTACAAGGAACTAGGCAGCCACAAACTCGATCACCGTCTTGCCCTTGCCGCGGCCTTCGGCGACTTGGCGAAATGCCTCGTTGACGTCCTGCGGCGCAAAGTGCTGTTGATCCACGCGGATCGTCAGTTGACTCGCATTGGCCAGCGCAGCAGCCTCGCGCAGGATAGCGCCGTGGTGTTCGCGTCCTTTGCCGGTGAGCAGTGGTGCCAGGGTGAAGACGCCCGAGTAGGAGGCACTTTTGAACGATAACGGTGCCAGGCTGTGCTGGCCCCAACCCAGGCAGCTCAGCACGTGCCCGGTATAGGCTTTCACGGCTTTGAATGATGCATCCAGCGTGCTGCCGCCGACGGTGTCGTAGACAATGTCGAACCCTTCGCCGGCGGTGTAGTGCTCGACATAATCCTCAACGCTCTGAGCCTGATAGTCGATCGCCGTGGCCCCCAGCGAGCGTATGAAGTCGAGACTGCCCGCCGAGCCGGTGGCGTAGACATCGGCACCGCGTGCCTTGGCCAGTTGCACAGCCACTTGGCCGACCCCACCCGCGCCCCCATGAATCAGGACACGCTGACCAGAGCGGACATTGGCGTGATCGACCAGACCTTCCCACGCGGTGATGAATACCAAAGGCAATGCAGCCGCCTCACGCATGCTGAGGGTGTGTGGCTTGACCGCGATCAGGCGGGCATCCACGGCAATATACTCGGCCATGGTGCCTTGGGCACCGCCGATCCCGCCGGGCATGCCGAAGACTTCCTGGCCCGGGGTGAACCCCTCGACCGCTTCGCCCACTTCGACCACCGTACCGGCAAGATCAAGGCCGAGCACCGCCGGCAGCGTTTGGCGGGCGTGGGCCCCTGCGCCGGCGGCAATTTTGGTATCGAGCGGATTGACCCCTGCGGCGTGAACCTTGACCAGTACTTGCCCCTTACCGGGAACAGGGCGGTCGATGTGACGGATGGCCAGAGGGGATTGAGCGGACTCGGCGATGGCGGCAAGCATGGAATGTTTCATGACGGGAACCTGTGTTGGGATGGACGCTTACAGATTGCCGCGCTTTAATCATTCCGATAAGAAACCCAATTTGCATATGACTTATTCCCCAAAGAGAACCAATCGTCGATGGATCTGTTCGACAGCATGCATGTCTTTGTTCGCGTCGTGGAGCGCGGGTCTTTCTCGGCGGTCGCCCGTGAACTGAACATGGGGCAGCCAGCAGTGAGTAAGCAAGTGCGCGCGCTGGAGCAGTACCTGGGTGGGCCATTGTTCGCACGCAGCACTCGGCACCTGGCCCTGACCGACCAAGGTCAACGCTTCTACGACCACTGCCAGGAAATTCTCGGCCACGTCGAAACTGCCACGCGAAGCTTCACCAGTGGCCAGGAGCAGATCGCCGGCCCTTTACGAGTCGCCGCCCCGGTCAGTTATGGAAGGTTATGCATCGCACCGCTCATAGGGATTTTCCTGCAACGCCATCCAGGTGTGCGGATTGACCTGCGGCTGAGTGACCATAATGAAGACCTGCTCAAGGAAAACATCGATCTGGCTATCCGCATTGGCGCGGTGAAGAGCGAGGGATTGGTGGCACTGCCACTGGGCGATAGCCCACGGCGTGTCTATGCCGCGCCCGGTTACCTGGCTCTGCACGGCGTGCCACGTGAGCCCAGCGAACTGTCAGGTCACAACTGCATCGCCTTCACGTTGCTGGAGCATTACGACCGTTGGACCTTTACGCACCTCGGCCAAGCGTTCGATGTAGGTATCCAGGGCAACGTCACCAGCAACAGCAGCGAGGCCATCCGCGAAATGGTGCTCTCCGGCCTGGGCATTTCCCTCTCACCGCAATGGCTGTTCACAGCTGACGTTGAGCAGGGCAGGGTGAGTACCGTACTCGACAACTATCAGACCAGCGCGCTGCCGGTCAGCGCCGTACTCAGCCGCGAGCGACGACGTTCAGCGCGGACAATGGCGTTCATCGATTTTCTACGCGAGCAATTGTTGTAGCAGCGCCTTGTCATACGCCGTCCGCTGCTTTCTTCTCCGGGACCATCAAACTATCTGATGACAGTCCCAAGTCGATTACTGCCGTATTTTTCCATCTACCAGACATTTGATGCGGCCGAGTATTGGCACGGCAGCACGTGCCGGGGAGACCAGCTCATGAGCGTACGCCTGCGGCCTGCTGCAACCGCCGCACCGCGTCCCGGGCCTGGGCGCCGAGTTCGGCCAGGTCGAAGTCAGGCAACTGGTCGTCGTGTACGGTCAACCGCCCAGCGACCAGCAAGGCGCGCAACGTCGGGCGTCCTCCGCCCACCACCGGCCCGATCGCCGGGTCATGCAGGCCGAAGTATCGCGGCTGGTCCAGGCGGTAGATCGCCAGGTCGGCCGCCATGCCCACTTGCACGCTGCCCACGGCGTCCAGCCCCAGCACCCGAGCCCCGCCAGACGTACCCCAGCGCACCACGTCTTCCACCGTGGCCGCGCTGGCACCGCCTTCCTCGTCACCGCCGGCATAACGCGGGCGGGCCCGATCGCCAAGTCTGGCCCGTTGCATCAGCCAGGCGGCGTGGGTTTCGCTGATCATGTCGCAGGCCTCGTTGGAGGCGGCGCCATCCACGCCAATCGACACCGGCATTCCCGCAGCCTCCATGGCCACCACATCGGCAATGCCACTGCCCAGGCGGCCATTGCTTTGCGGGCAATGCGCAATGCCCGTACCGCTGGCCCCGAGCATGCGGATTTCCTCGGCGTCGAGTTTCACTAAATGCGCGAACCACACGTCCGGGCCGAGCCACTCGTGTTCGGCACAGAACGCCACTGGCGACATGCCGTGGCGTTGCTGCACCTCATTTTGATATTCGACGGTTTCGCTCAGATGGCTGTGCAGGCGAATGCCCAGTCGCCGGGCGACCCGGGCGGTTTCGCGCAGGTGTTCGGCAGGCATGGAGTAGGGCGGGCTGGTGGGCGCCATCACCACCCGCCGCCAGGCATCAGCGGCCGGGTCGTGGTAGCGCCGCACCAGACGCTCGACGTCGTCCAGGTATTGCTCCAGGGTCTCCGGCCCGGCCACGGACTTGCCTTCGGCTTGTCGTGCTTGCGTGGCTCCGCCACGGCAGAGAACAAACCGCAGCCCCAGCCGTTCGGCTTCCTCGAACAGCACCTCGGCACTGTCAAAGTCCATGCCCGGCAAGTACAGGTAATGATGGTCTGCGACGGTGGCGCAGCCGGATCGTGCCAATTCGACCAGGCCAATGCGCGCGGCGAGGCGAAAGCTTTGCTCGTCAAACGCGCCGCGATAGCGATAGGGCACGGCACCCAGCCAGGCTCCCAGACTCTGGTCGATACCTGCGGGAATGCCTTTGAGCAGCGATTGAAACAGGTGATGGTGGGTATTGACCCACGCCGGGTAGACCACGCAATCGGTGGCATCCAGCACTCGCTCGCCGGGCTGGGGTTGCAGGGCGCCGATGGCGCTGATGCGGCCGTCGACGATACGGATATCAGGCCCGGCATGGCGCGCCGCCGCACCGGACAAACCGGTGAGGATGGCGCTGGCGTTACGTACCAGCCAGCTATTTTCAAGCTTCATGTGAGGCTCCATGCGCCGCGCCTGCGGCGGATTAAAAGGTTCAGCCGAGTTCGCTTTCGTGCCAGTTGCGCAGGCTCAACCGGGCCAGCACGGCCATCAGGCTGAATAACGCGACACCGGTCAAGGCGATCAGCAGCAGGGCAGCGAACAGCCTTGGAATATTCAGTTGAAAGCCGGCCTGGAGGATCTGATACGCCAGCCCTGCACCGGTGCCCCCGGTGCCGGCGACGAACTCCGCCACCACCGCGCCGATCAACGCCAGCCCGCTGGCAATGCGCAGCCCGGCAAAAAAACACGGCAGGGCGCTGGGAATGCGCAGGCGCAACAGCACCTGCCAGCGGCTGGCGCGGTTCAGGCGGAACAGATTGAGCAGGCCGGGGTTGACGCTGCGCAAGCCGAGTACGGTGTTGGCGATGATCGGGAAAATCGCCACCAGGGTCGCGCAAATAATCAACGCCAGCGTGGTGTTGCTGCACCAGATGATGATCAGCGGTGCCACGGCCACCACCGGCGTCACCTGCAACAGGATGGCGTAGGGAAACAGGCTGGCTTCCAGCACGCGGCTCTGCACAAACACAAACGCCGCCAGGGTGCCGATAAGCACCGCCAGGGCAAACGAGAAAAAAGTGATCTTCAAGGTCATCCACAATGCACCGAACAGCATCGGGCCATCGCTGATCAGCGTTCGGCCGATATCGACCGGGGAGGGCACCAGATACACCGGCACCTTCCAGGCCACACATGCCAATTGCCACAGACCCAGCAATACCGCGCCGAGCAGCAGCGGCGAGACGATGCGCAACACCGCGGGATGACGTAACCAGGGAGTAAAGGACGGGTTCATGAGCGGGCTCTCAATAAAGTCAGCAAGGATCGCCATTGGCCTGGGCCAGGAGCTGGGACAGACGTGCGCACTGCGCGATAAAGGCCGCAGAGGTGCGGTAGGCCTCGTCTCGTTCCAACGGGCCGTCGATTTCGATGTCGGCGATTACTCGGCCCGGGCGCGCACCCATCACCACCACCCGCGATGACAGGTAGACGGCCTCGAAAATGCTGTGGGTGACGAACACCACGGTCAGGTCGCGGCTAGCCCACAGCTGACGCAGGTCGCTGTCGAGCTTGTTGCGGGTGAACTCATCCAGGGCGCCGAAGGGCTCGTCCATCAACAGCAGATTGGGCTCGGTGGCCAAGGCCCGGGCAATGGACGCGCGCATTTGCATGCCGCCGGACAGTTCTCGCGGGTACACCTGGCTGAAGCGGTCCAAGCCGACAAGAGCAAGGGCAGCGTCGACTTTTGGCTGGCTCTGGGTTTTGGGCACATTGGCCAGATCCAGCGGCAGGCGCACGTTGTCGCTGACCTTCGCCCAAGGCATCAGGGTCGCCTCCTGGAAAACCATCGCCAGGCTTTGCCCTTGGGTCGGGCTGGCCGGGCTGTCTTTGCCCCACCAGCGCACGTGGCCGGCGGAGGGCTTTTCGAGGCCGGCGAACATTTTCAGCAGGGTGCTCTTGCCGCAGCCCGACGGGCCGAGCAATGAAACGAACTCGCCGCGCTGAATGGCCAGCTTCACCCGGCTCAAGGCCTGGGTGCCGTTGCTGTAGGTTTTTTCCACCTGATTGGCGAACAGTGGCGTTTGCACGCCGACGCTGTCGCCCCGTGGCAACGCCTGTGGCAGGGCGTTGGCCCCAGTTATGGTTTGCATCAACATAGCGCTCTCCCCTTGGGTCATGAGCGTCCGGTAAAGCCCCGGCACACCGGGGCGCTGACTTCAATGGCTGAGGAACACTTCACTTTCACCGTGGGCTTCGAGCAGGCCCAGCAATTGCCGGCGAATCACCAGGCCAGGCTTGTCCGACGGCATGTGCAGTTCCACTCGCCGGCGAGTATCGACACAGGCGTCGTAATCGGTGGCTTCGAGGATGTCGCGGTCTTCGGCGGTGATCGCTGCGTCCCAGTCGATCAGTTCCTGGGTCGAGCATTGCTCTTCGCTGTCATTGCGATACAACCACTGGACCAGCATCAGGCGCCCGTCTTCCATGGGTGTCGCGCAGTTGTAGATGATGTGGTGTATGCCGCTGTCCGGGTACATGCAGCCAAAGCGCCGGGAGAAGGGCAGGTAATAGCGATTGATCAGGTGGCGCTGGGTGATCGGCTCGCGGGTCCCGGTGATGCGATAGCTTTCCTCAGGATTGCGGATCGGCACCCGCGTCTCCGCCTCGAAGCCATAGTCGGTTTCGCGAAACTCGTAGCCGGCCGGCGCGGGCTGGTCGAAAAGGCCGAAATTGGCTTTGTGGACGAAGGAAAAATGCGAGTTGTCAAAGGAGTTTTCCATGACCCGCAGCGGGCTGGTTTTCCACTCTTCATAAAACTGGAAGATGCGCCGGTAGCCCGGGGCGCCATCCTCGGGAAACTCAGGGATTGGTTGCAGAGGATCGTCGAGGGCGACCCAGGCGTAGCCGTATTTTTCCTGGCAGTGAAAGGCCTGGACGGAGGCGCCCGGCGGAATCATGCCAGCGGGGTTTTGCGGGATCTTCACGCAGGTGCCGGTGCAATCATATTCCCAGCCGTGATAGCCGCAGGCGATGTTACCGTCCTCGCTGACAAAACCTTTCGATAGCCTGGCGGTGCGGTGGCAGCAACGGTCGCGCATGGCCACCGGGGTGCCGTCGGGGCGCTTCCACAGCACCAGCGCCTCACCGAGTAAAGTGAAGGGCTGCGGGCCGGCATCCAGCGCGGTCATGGGCAGCAGGGCATACCAGAAACGGCGCAATACAGGTTGTTTGGTGACCAACATAACAAGTGTCCTCACGGTATTCGTTCAGCCGGCTCTTGGGCTCGGGCTCTGGGTTCAACAGTCTTGCAATCAGGCTCAGCGGCTGGCGGACTGTTCGGCGCCAGGCAGTACCTTCAAGTCCTCGACGAAGCGCGTGGTGTAGGCCTTCTGCCAAGGCGCATCGGCACCGAGCAGGCCGGCTTCGACCATGAAATTGCGCGTGGCCTGCCAGCGCGCATCGCTCATCACGCCGATGCCTTGGGTGGCTGCATCACCGCCGGTGACCAGGCGATATTGCTTGAGCGTCGACAAGCCCCAGGCGAGCAATTCATCGCTCATGTTCGGGTTGTCGGCCTTGATCAGGTGGTTGGCGCTCGGGTTGTCGAGGTAGCGCTTCCAGCCCTCCATCGAGGCGCGAACAAAGCGCTGGACTCGCTCAGGATGCTGATCGATCACGTCCTGGCGAGTGGCCAGGGTCGAGCCGTAGGGCGGGTAACCGGCGTCGGCAAACAGGAAGAAGTTGGCTTTCTCCCCGGCCTTCAACGCCTGGAACAACTCGGAGCTGGCATAGGCCTGCTGCGTGGTGTTGGCGTCCGCGAGGAAGGGTTGCAGGTTGAAGGTGTAGGGACGGGCCTGGCTGTCCTTGAGCTGATATTTGCCCTTGAGCCACGGCCACCAGGTTTGCTGGCCGGAGGTGGAAACCAGCACCTGCTTGTTCTGCAAGGCATCCAGGCCGCTCACATCGGCATGGGTCAGCAGACCCTGAGGGTCACCTTGAAAGGGCGCGGCCACGGCCACCACCGGCATGCCTTGCTCCACACTTTTGAGAATCTGCAAGTCGTAGTTGACGATGAAATCGGCCTGCTTGTTGAGCAGCAGCTGCATGCCATTGACCTGCGGGCCACCCATGCGGATGGTCACGTCCAGGCCTTCTTTTTCATACAGTCCATCCGCCAGGGCCTGGTAGAAACCACCCTGTTCGGCTTGGGCATACCAGGAAGTGAGCAGCACCACCTTGTCATTGGCCGAAGCCAGTGGAGACGCGATCAGGGCGGCGGGCACAAGCGCCGTGGCCAGTAGCGAGCGAAGCGGTTGACCCAAGGCAAAGCGAATTTTCATGATGTGTTCTCCACAACGATTCGAAAACCGCCGCGCGCCAATCGGCACGCCAGCGCGGGACCGATTGGAGAGAACAAGGGGAGGAGAGAGGGCGCGTATGCGTAGTTACACGGCTGACACTTCTCTCTTGCCCGGGGCGCTGGCGCCGCGTTCAAGCATCCAATCGGACGTACGCCCACAGGGAAGGGCGCAAGAGCAATGCCCGGTGCCATTGCTGGCACTGACCGCTTCTACTCGAAAGTGGTAATAGCCAAAAGTGTGCCAAGCCGTCGCAGGCCCGCCCTCACGGGATCCGGCGGGCGAGGCAATCAGCAGGAGGTGGGTAGGCGAATCGCAACGGTGCGAATTCAAGTGGGCGCGCCTCAATCTGGTGCACAACCGATGGCTGCAAAGTATTCAGTTTTACGCATCGATTGTGCTGAATGAGGGTTGAAGATTGTATTCGCTCAGTTGGCACAACCTCTGCTTAGTCCGGAATCGAGTAGAAGCGGTCAGCACAGTGGGCTCTCAACAGGACCCGAGGTGCAGGGCATTGCTCTGGCGGCATTACGCCGCGTACCCGGCAAGGGTCGCCCCTCGTTAATTTGAGGGCCAGAGCAGCTGCTTGATCCGCAGCTCGGCCATGCCTTGCCGGTGATATCCGCCAATCACCTGAAAAGGGCAGCCCATGAAAGCATCGCGTATTCCATTACTTGCACCTTCGCTGCTGCGTCGCAGCCTGCCTCCGCTGTTTGCGCTGGCCAGCGCCGGCGCCGAAGCTGGCCCTCTGTTGTGGAACGACAACAGCTTGAGCTACCTCTACGGCCAGCATTTCAAAGTCGACGGCACAGGCGACGATACTCAGCAAACGCTGAGCTTCGAGCACGCCAGCGGCTGGACGTGGGGCGATATCTTCATGTTCGTCGACAACAAATGGTCCAGCGGACTCTCGGGTGCCGACGGCCATTCCTACTACGGTGAATTCTCCCCACGGCTGTCGCTGGGCAAAATCAGTGACCGCTCCCTGAGCTATGGCATCGTCAAGGACGTCCTCATCGCCGCCACCTACGAGCGCGGTGAAAACCGCAATCGCAAATACCTGCTGGGTCCTGCTGTCGACCTCATGCTTCCAGGCTTCGATCGCTTTTCCCTGAATACCTACTACCGCAAACCCGACGGCATCACCGGTAAGGCCTCAGGTCAATGGCAGATCAACCCGACCTGGTCCATGACCCTCCCGGTGGGTCGCTCCGACATTCTTTTCGACGGCTATCTGGAGTGGTACGTCAACGACGTCGGCAACAAAGGCACCTCCAACTATGTGGCCAGGAGCTTTCACTTCAACCCACAAGTCAAATACGACGTGGGCAAGGCGCTGGGGCAACAGCAAAAACGTTTTTATGCGGGACTTGAGTGGGATTACTGGTCGAATAAATACGGGATTGAAGACACGAGCGGATTCCCTACCGACCAGAACGCGTTGAGTCTCTTGCTCAAGGTGCATTTTTGACGGGGGCCGATCGCCCATTGCAGAAAGCGGCCTTGACGCACCACCTCGGCCAACTGGCGAAATCGGTGAGGTTCCTCGCCATTACACCTGCGCTGCCAGCGCCTCAATCAATTCCTGGGTGGTGACGATTGAGTGAGCGAAAGTCGGCCCGTTCAACTCATGGGCGGCGTGCATCATTTCCGTACGGAAAGCGGCGGTCGCATCGCGCACCAGCGTGACGTGGTAGCCCAGTTCCGAGGCGTAGCGGGCGGTCGCTTCGATGCAGGTGTTGGCGAGCAGGCCGACGATGATGACGTGGGTGATACCTTTCTGCTTCAAACGAAAATCAAGGTCGGTATTGGCAAAGCCGCTGGAGCCCCAGTGCTCCTGCACGACAATGTCGCCGTCCTTCGGTGCGAAATCGGGATGCCATTCGCCGCCCCATTCACCGCGTGCGAAGTGGTGCATGTGCATGATTTTGCATTGGGTCGGTGTTGGATGATCCCAGCCGTCGTAGTCGCCATGTTCCCAGCGGTGGTGCGGCACGATGACCACCGGAATGTTCTGCGCCCGTACGGCGCGATCGAGGGCTCGCAGGTTGTCGAGCAGCCCGACCTGCTCGGCAATCGGCTTGATCAAGGGGAAGACCTTGCCGTTTTCCGAGAGAAAATCGTTGTACGGATCGACCAGCAGATAAGCGGTGCGGTTCAGCGGGTAAGAGGCGTTCGACATGACGATGTACTCCACGCAAGTTGAGTGACCGATGCCGTGGGCTCGCCCGGGCATCAGTTTTTTATGACGACGAAAAAGCTCAAGTCAGTTGAAGGCGCTGCGGTAGGCAAAGAGGCCAGGCAAGCCGCCGGTCATCACAAACAGTAGATTGCTTCCTGGCGGGTAGTCACCCCGGCGCACGGCAGCGAGCAACCCGGCGAAGGCCTTGCCACCGTAGACCGGATCCGTCAGCAAGCCCTCAACGGAGGCCAGCAGCCGGACCGCTTCGAGCATCGATTCGGTGGGGGCGCCATAGGCGTCGCCACGTTGACTGCCATCCACAGTGATTGCGCTTTCCACAAGGGTTGCGGACGGGTCCAGGAGCTGCAAGGTTTCCCGAGTTTTTTCCAGGGTCGCGGCCGTGGCCTGCTCCTCAGTTGCCAACACCGAGTAGCCGATCACTTCGGTTGATGATCGAGCCAGTGCCAGACCGGCCTGCAGTCCTGAATGGGTCCCTGCGCTGCCGTTGGGGATGATGATCCGCTCGAAGTGAAAGCCGAGCGCGTCCGCCTGACGGAGAATCTCTCCCGCACAAGCGGCGTAGCCCAGACTGCCCCTGGGGCTGGAGCCGCCCAATGGTATGAGGAAGGGTTTTTTGCCTTGGCTTTTGAGCGCTTTGAGCAATTCGCCAGCGTAGCTGTCCGGCGTCAAACCCCGCGGCAGTCGATGAACCTTTGCGCCAAACAGATCATCGAGCAATACGTTGCCGTTATGGCAAAAATCATCATCACTGCGCACCGCCGACGCGGTCAGGATCAGCTCGCAGGCCAAACCTTGGCGGGCGGCGACGGCGGCGGTCAGCCGGGCGTGATTGGATTGAAAACCGCCCCAGGTAACCAGTGTGTCCGCGCCTTCGGCCAATGCTTCGCCAAGCAGGAATTCGAGTTTGCGTAGTTTGTTACCACCACCGCCGAGGCCCATCAGATCATCGCGTTTGACGTACAGGTTGCAGCCATGCAGTTCGGCTGCCCGGCTCAGGCGGGACAGTTTCTGCATCGGTGTCGGGCCTTCCAGCAGCGCCACTCGGGGGTAAGCAGCCAGCGCAGTTTCCAGTTGATTCAAGTCGTGAGGCATGACGGTTCACTTGACGTTGATGGAAGGAAGTGGGGCGGTCACTTCAACAAGCCCCGGCGAAATGCTTAATAACTGAGATTGCAGTTAAGTCGCTTTGTCAGGCTGTGGCGGACTCTCGTGCGACTTGCCTGAGGATTTGTTCGTATTCCTTGACTGATAGCGATCCGGACACCAACTGACGACCGTTCAGCACCATGGCCGGGACCGAGTTAATCCCGCGCTCAAGATAAAAGCCTTCAAGTTCACGGACCTCGAGAGCGAATGCCTCGCTAGTCAAAATCTCGCGGGCGCGGGTGGTTGAAAGTCCAGCTTCACCGGCCAGGCGCACCAGTGTTTCGTGGTCGCTGGGGTTCTCGCCATTGGTGAAATAAGCCTCGATCAGGATTTTCTTCAGCGCGACCTGGCGGCCTTCCTGCACGGCCCAGAGCAGAAGGCGATGGGCATCGAAGGTGTTGTAGAAATGGCTGCGCTTGTCCAGGTCGAACTGAAAACCGATGGCATTGCCACGCGCGACGATCATTTCATTGCGCGAGGCGACTTCTTCGGCGCTGCGCCCGTATTTGCGCATCATGTGCTTGATGGCGTGCTCGCCCTCGGCCGGCATGTCCGGGTTCAGTTCGAACGGCTTGAAGGTCAGTTCTACGGCAACCTCGCCGGCAACGTTCGCGATGGCTTGTTCCAGCGCTGTGGCGCCGAGTGCGCACCAGGGGCACACCACATCCGACACAAAGTCGATACGGACGGGGAAAGTCATTTCTTCGACTCCGCCAGCTGTTGGCGGTACTCGGTGGTGGTAATTCCGGCATAGCCCCAGTTATCGGTGTCGACCTCTTCAATGACGATATGGGTGAGGTGCGGGTCCTTGTTGAGGACGGTTTGCATGGTTTTGGTGATCTCGGCGATGACTTGGGATTTCTGTTCTTTGGTAACGCCGTCGCGAGTGATACGAACGCTGATGAAAGGCATGGGATAAGTCTCCTGTAGGCACCCCATCGATATGAAGGGGAGCAGTGGGATCGACTTTAGAGTGTTGCGTTCAGGGGATAAATCAGGGGCGGAGAACATCACTTATAACGCTGTGTAATCAATCCGCATTTAACATTGAGCGCTTTGCAGAAAGTAGATCGCCCTCCCTGGCTGCAGGCGCGGGGAGGGCGAATGCTACGGCGGGAGGAATCAGTTCTGCGCTTTGCTCATGCGGGTAAATAGCTCGGTTGGGACTTTTTTGCCATTGGAGATGTACTGGTTGGTTCTGAACTTGTAGACCTCACCTTCCGAAAGAAAACCATCGTGGTTGGTGTCCATCGCTTTGAATTCTTCACCGCCCTGAGGTGCCACAGCCAGCAGCTCTTTAAGAGAGACGAGGCCATCATGGTCGGTATCTGTGCGGGCGAAAGAGTCGTCCCCACATTTGCCTTCACCGCACTTGCCTTCGGCAGTAGCGGACTTGTCGCTGGCTTCGCTGGCGCCGCATTTGCCTTCGCCACACTTGCCTTCGCCGGTTTTATCGGCCGATGCCAGTTGGTAGCCTTGGGGCAATGGCTCAACAGCAAAAGCGGCAGACGATGCCAGGCTCATGCCACCGGCTAAAGCAATTGCGGCCAGGCCGAGACTGGTTTTGTTCGACATTGGTTTACGGTACATAGTGCTTCTCCAGATGCTTTGCGCGGCGAGGCCGCGGTTCATGCCACAGGGCGGATAGACCCTCAAGGAAGCTCAAGGCAAAGGGCGCAAGCGTCTTCCACTTCGACAGAGCGACCTTATTCGGGCAGGCCTATTTAGCGGGAGTCATGTATCGGCGATGTATCGGCGAGAGGAGCATTTGTAAGCCAATCCCAAGACTTCGCGTTTGGGTACATAGAGATACAAAAACTGACCTCAGCCTTTGCGCGTCAGTCAGGACAACAGCTTTAAAACGGGTGTCGCTGCTACCCCGACGACAGCTTGCTCATGCAGCTTGCGCAGCAGAGCCAGTGCGTCAGCAACGAAGCTGGTCACGTCTGATGCACCAGCCTCCGCAGCCAAAGCGTGCAACTGCGCTCGTCCATCCATGTCAGGGAAGTGCTCGATCCGCTGCAACAAACGGAACGCGAGAGGGCTGACCTGGGAGAATTGCACCTGGCCACTCGGCACACGGCTGATCAGCAGCAACGTCGGTTGTTCTGGCGGTTCAGAAGGCAAGTGGCCTGGGCCGAGACGATGTACGGCCCAGGTGTAAGCCAACGGCCAGACGAGCGGGGAAAGCCTGAGGGGACGATCGAGTAAATGCGCCGCATCACTGGGCTTTAAAGGCGCAGCGTCCAACTGTTGCAGCGCCATCTCCACCCACTCGTAATGCGCCAATTCAGGCAAGAACGGGTACCAGGGATGCTCAAAGCCAGGCGAGTCTTCCAGGCTTGCTACGAAGTCTACAAACTCACGAGCAATTTCTCCGAAGCGTGGTGTTTGCGCGCGGTAGTCACGCAAAAAACGTCGTACCAGCGCACGCCAACCGGCATCACCCAGCACGGCAATCAGCACCGGAAACGTTCCACCCAGCAACCCCAACAGATTGTTCAACACCAGGTTGAGGTAGACCTGCGCTCTCGCGGGATTCATCTGCGCAGGCGGCGCATAACTGTCCGGGTCACGCAGGTAACGGGTCAGCGCGAGCTGCTGACTGTGCAGACTTGAAGTGGAGTCAGCCATCGACAGTCACCCGCGCCAAAGCACCCGCGTCGCGTTGCAAGCGCTTGATGGTGTTCAACTCAGCCACCAGTTCGTCGTAGGACGGAAAGTTGAAATCGCGCTCCAGCAGGGTTGGCTTCACGCCGAAAAGGCCATAAGCCTGCCGCAGCAATGACCAGACTACCGGTTTGACCGACGCACCATGGGTGTCGATGATCAGGTCCTCGGCTTCGTCGTAATGCCCAGCCACGTGCATGGCGACTACGCGTTCGGGTTCCAGGCCGGCGAGGAAAACCGCTGGATCAAAGCGGTGGTTGACTGAGTTGACGTACACATTGTTAACGTCGAGCAACAGGTCGCAATCGGCCTCGCGGAGCACTGCATTGGTAAAAGCAAGTTCGTCCATGTCCTGATGAGCAGCGGCGTAGTAGGAGACGTTTTCTACAGCAAGACGACGACCGAGAATGTCCTGTGCACGACGGATGCGCGCCGCAACGTGATGAACTGCCTCCTCAGTGAATGGCAACGGCAGCAGGTCGTAGAGATGGCCATCGTCACTGCAGTAACTCAGGTGTTCGCTATAGAACGGCACGTTGAAGCGATCGAGAAACCCGCGGACTTGCTCAAGAAAAGACTCGTCCAGCGGCGCACTGCCACCCAGCGAAAGTGACAGACCATGGCATGACAGCGGATAACGTTCAGCTAGCATCTGCAGGGCCGCTCCATGCGCGCCGCCGATGCCGATCCAGTTCTCTGGAGCAACCTCTAGAAAATCGAAATCCCCGACTGGAGCGTCACGAAGCGTGTTGAGCAGCGCACGGCGCAACCCGAGCCCGACGGTCGCCGCAGGGGGAAGCTGTGGATCTAAATGCGTTGATGATGAAGTGTTCGTTTGCATGAGCTAAATACTCCGATTCGACGTCTGAAACCCCCGATCCACAGCACCTCCACGGTCACCGTTGGCAGCCGAGGGTGTGAATCGGGCGATTGAAACCCGCCACGGTTCTGCTCAAACGAGGTTGATCACCACGTTGATGTTGTTCCGCGTCGCTTTGGAGTACGGGCATGTCTGGTGTGCGGTATCGATCAGGTCTTGAGCGACGTTGCGATCCAGCCCGGGAAGGAAGACGTTGAGGCGAGCCTGGAGGAAATAAGCACCATCGGTTGTGCCTAGATCCACTTCGGCGTAAACGGCAAGGTCAACCGGGAGGGTGACTTTCAGCTTGCTCGCCGCAAGCCCCATCGCGCCGATAAAACAGGCCGACCAACCTGCGGCGAACAACTGCTCTGGGTTGGTACCGGCGCCAGAGGTGCCAGGCGATGACAGCTTTATATCCAGTCGGCCATCGTCACTGAGGGCAGTGCCATTGCGTCCACCCGAAGAGGTATGGACTTTGCCGGTGTACAGCACTTTATCAATATGGGTCATGGTGAAACTCCTGATTAACTAGCGGGGGTTGAGAGCGATAACCTCGGTGACGCGATAACACTCAGCGTGCATTCAAACGCTTGAGATACCGACCGATGAATGCATCCAGGCTTAGCTTGCCGGCGCCTGTGAATACCAGTGGCAGAAGTGCGACGAGATAGATCAACGGCAGCTTGAAATTGCCGTAGCCTTTGTTGCTGATGGAGTAGCCCATAGCCAGTTCGCTCAACGTCGACCAGTGTGCTGGCCAGTGAACTGCGGCAGTTGCCACGACGGTCACCACTATGAGGATGAGCGCCGATAGCCGAGTTCCCAGGCCTACAAGCAAAGCAATGGAACAGAGCAGTTCTGCCCACATGGATAACTGCCAATTGAACGTAGCCGGCAGCTGATTGAAGGGAAAAGGAAAGGCCCCTTGAATGCTCGGGAACCAGTTCTCACCGTTCCACTTTTCCCATCCCGCTTCAAAAAATTCCCAGGCCAGAAACACGCGCAGGCTTAACGGTGCGATCCAGTCTCCAGCACGATCGAGATTAAGGTGCAGCCGATTCAAGACCGATAACGCGTTTGTTTGCATGGGTTTAATCCTCCGACTTGTCGTCAAGAAAGTGGAAGCCCTTCAGGTGCTCCCAATGACAGGTGTCAGGCACAGCAGCACTGCGCTGGCCGTGGGCGCAGTTCATCCTGTTGGTGTATCTCGCTTGTGTCTGAGGGGGCGGGAAGATCAATGTTGTGTAACGTGTTTGCGTCCGTACACACTTGGATACAGAGCAGTGCCTGTCGAAGGCGCTATTTTGGAGTTGGGCTATACGATTGGCTGCGTTCTGCCGGTGACTGGCAGGAGGATTTCACAGGGCGAATGAAAGTCGCAGATGTGGGGGGCGAGGGCGTGGAAATGACTGTTGAATGAGGGGGCACGCCAGGTGCCCACCTTATCTGTCTGGAACCGCCTAAGGGATCAAGCGCATCTCCCGCAGTTTGTCGAACACGTCGAAAAATGCCTGATCGCTCGCCTGGTAGGCAGTGAAGCCCATCAGGCGGCTTTTCGACATATCCGTGACCACTTCGATAGGGCGACCAAGGTCGGCATCGGTATGCCATGGGGAAATCAGACGTCCAATGTCGGACTCTTTCAAACCGTGCTTGGCGACTATTTGCGCCCATACGGCTTGATCGTCCGCCATCTGCTTCTCTAGAGGAGAAGGTGACGCGGGATAGTCAGCAGCAGGCAGGTCGAAGTATTCGGCAATTCGGCTCCACATCCATTTCCACCGGAATACATCGCCATTAGTGACGTTGAACGCCTGGTTGGCCGCAGCCGGGGTGGTGGCCGCCCACAGTTGTTGTTTCGCCAACTGCCGCGCATCGGTCATGTCAGTGAGACTGTCCCATTGCACCCTGGAACCGGGAAACACAAAGGGGCGATTGATGTGTTTGCAAATCGAGGCATAGACGGCGAGGGTGGTTGCCATGTTCATCGCGTTGCCCACGGCCACCCCAGTGACGGTATGCGGGCGATGAACGCTCCAAGTGAAACCGTCCTTTTCCGCCGCGGCGAAGAGTTCGTCTTCCTGAGCGTAATAGAAATTCTCGACATCCAGACGACCCTGCTCTTCGCGAAACGGTGTCTGCGGCAGGCTGCCTTTACCATAGGCTTCGAACGGGCCGAGGTAGTGCTTCAGGCCGGTAACCAGTGCTACGTGTTTGACGCTTTTGGCTGGGCGAATGGCCGAGAGCACGTTGCGCACCATGGCGGCATTGACGCGAATGTTCTCGGCCTCCGTGGCTTGCCGCGACCATGTGGTAATGAACACATGCGTGGGTTTCAAATCTTTCAGCGCCTGTTCCAGAGAAGCAGGATCCTGAAGGTCCGCCGCGACAGGGATCACGCCTGGCGCTTGCGACGGATGCCTCGACAGCGCGGCGACTTGCCACTGGTTGTCGATGAGTAACTGGGTGATGGCGCTGCCGACAATGCCGCTGGCGCCCACGACTAGAGCTGTCTGGGTCATAGGTTTCTCCTGAATTCAGGTTTGGGAGTCCGCCTGAGCAGAAGAGGTTCAACCTGAAAATCCGTTAGAGTGCGCGCTACTCCCCGTTAAAGCCTGTGAGAAAAATGACTCGTCCGCTGTTTGTCGCTCTGGATGGCCCCAAAGGCGTCGGCAAAACCTCGCTGTTGGAGGCCATCACTGAAGTCCTGAGGGCAGACAACCAGAAAGTGATCCGACTGTGCGAGAAAAAAAGCGACCCGTTCAGGGGCGAGACAATGCATCTGGTGAACCGACTCGTCCGTCATCCTGACCGGGATCTGGAACTGGAAGTCTGCCAACGCCTCGCTGATAGCCGCAGCTGGATTTCCCGAAACGTGCTGACCAGACAACCCACCGACAGCATCATCCTGATCGATCGCTGGTATCCATCCGATGCGGCGTTTCGCCGGATAGTCCCGTTTGCTGAAATCCTGCAATTAAACCGTGATCGCAACGTTCAGGTGCCCGACCTGCATGTTGGCGTGGTCACGGCGGCGGAGATTTCGTGGGCGAGGGCGGGGGCGCGACGGCGTGGCTTGAGCAGTACTGTGCTTCGCGGTCTGGAGGAGCATGTCGACTGTACCCAGGCTTTTGAACAAGTCGCTGCCGATCAGGGTTGGTTTATTTGCCGCAATGAGGGAACGATCGAGGAGGCGACGGGGCGGGTGGTAGGGGAGATTAATCGGGTGATGAGCCGCCTGCGCGTTCCTTAGCGCCAGTCCCTCAAGGCAGATCACGGTCGACTAAGACAGGCAGCGCGGAAAGTGCCATTGCACAAAAAAACGGGGCTCCAGCGTTGCGAATATGTGCTGGAGCCCCGTATTTATGGGCTATCAGTCGAAACTCAGTTCCTGAGTCTTGATGTGATTGGCCACTGCGCCAGAGATGGCGTCGAAGATTGCTTTTTCATTGTTGCTGTAGACCTCCATGTCGAGATCCAGGGTAATGGCAGCGCTGCGGATCATTACACCTTCATGGTGGTAGCTGACAAACAATGAGTGCCAGTCTGTGAATTCCACATCCAACACGAGGTAAACCACCGTCACCGAAGCCATGCCCTGGTCGTTCTTGATGGGGCCAAAGGCGACAGTCGTGCGGCCGTCCTTAGTGCTGGCCTTGTTCCACCAGAAGGTCATGAAGTCGTGGGTGCCCGAATCGTTGGGATCCTTGGCCAAGAGCGTCGCGAGCTGCTTGAAACTCTCGAGTTCCGTCGCTCCCAGATACGTGCCAACGATGGTGGTCAGCAAACTACCGATGTCCACGTCACCAGAAGAGACATCCTGCCTGACCTGGCCGCCGCTCGCTGCCTTCACGGTGAAGCCCAGATCGGTCAGTTGGTAAACCACAGCATCGAACCATTGCTTCGTCTGCAGATAGTCCGTATTGGTGATGTCCACGCCCTTGCTTTTCAGGACAGCACGCGCAGCCCCCTGTGCGTAGAGGTTCAGGTGAGAGTATGCGCTGACCTGCTCCGGGGTAGCATCGGTCATGGCATAAACCAACTGCGAGTCGATGGCTGTGGCGTCGATTGTCGTCGTAGTTCCACCGGTTACCACGCTGCCCAGCTTAGGCGGCGCAAGGGCAGGCCATGCGCAGGTGATGATCCTGCTCGTAAATCCCACACCATCGCGAAGATAGGCTTGACGAGAGCGCCAGTCGGGATGGGAAGTGCGGTCGATAGTGAAAGGGACGTCACGCAAGCCTTCGGGAGGGTTACCTATGGACTTATCGATTGCCACGTTGAGCCTCTTCAGAAGCCCGTCGCACTCGCATTTCGCGAAAACATTCAGATGGTAGTTCAGGCCTTCTGTGTTGGTGACTTGCACGTGAGCACCAGCCCCCAGGGCCGCTTGGCAAGTTGAGATGTTCCGACCGAAAAGGCTGAACGTTTTCTGGGACTCGAACTTCACTTCTACATCAGCTTTTGCAGATTCCTTAGTGCACATGATGATCTCCAGCTCATACCCAGGCGTCATTGCTCGGGCATCTAGAAGTTATCAATATCGGACCCTTCGTGAAGCTCAGTCGGTTGAGCAGGGCTCACGAATCGCCCTGAAAATATTGCGCGGCGCTCAAGGTGCTGGAGTGGTCACTTCATCAAGAAACTTGGCAAGGTTACGAACGTCGTTGTCGGCCATTCTTTCAATCACGTCCGCGAGCGCTTTGCGATGCGGCGCGTCATGCATGGCGCCGAGCGTATGCTGTCCACGGCCGAGCAGAAGCCAATCGGCATTGACGTTCAACTCGACGCACAGCTTGGCGAAGTTCTCCATACTGATTGGCTCTGAACGAAACCACCGACTAAGAGCGCTGTCCGTCACACCGATTCGGTGTGACAGCGCGTAGAGTTTTGGAAACCCACGAAGGGTATATGCGAACTGAAGTCTCTCGCCGTAGCTTTTGATGCCATGCATTTCCATATCTTTCTTCGTCCTTTACTCGGAGAGGCATCGAAAGCTTCAGAAGTCCGCAGCCTCTCCGGGTTTAAGGCGGGTGAAGCCCCCAAGAGCGAATCGAGTGTGGTGAGAGGCACATGGCAGCGCGCCAACGATTGCTCTCGGCCATGCTAAAGACGAACTCATGTGCAGTGATATGAACTTTGCCGACTGAGAGCTCAGGTAGGTGTCCGGCCAAGGTGATTGTCTGGTTCGAGCGATTATGGCCTGAGCGCCAGCCAACGACTTGGTTTGCGAGGCTGAGGCGCTATGGGGATCGGTTTCACCGCGCGCTCAAACAGATATCTCAGCGGCCGTTAACAACCTTGAAGAGTGATCGCACGTCGGTGAGTGCGCACACGGTCAAGCGGTTGGACTCCGCATCCGTCTGCATACGCGCGAGCTTATCGGTTTGGTTGGTACGCGTTGCGTTCAGGTTGGTTGGGAAAGGATCCTGATGAGACGCTGTGGGTCAGCCCAACATGGGAGGTTTATGAGCGGTGGTGCTTTGTAACTGTAGTCTCACAGCTGCAACGTCAGTTTCCTGAACTCGTCTGGAGTCGTGAATATCGATCGATGGGTTTAAAAGAAATCGTGTGGCGGGGAATAGCGGCTGATGTGACCGTTGAGGCATGTTACCAAGTCCGATGCCCAGCGATTGATCAACCTGCGCATCGCGGTTTTCAAAGCTTATCGCGAGAGCGATATCCGGACATCGTCGTGACGTTGGACTCGCCTTCGACGAAGCGCTTCTTGGTTTTCGATGCGAAGTATCGCAGCGCCCGCGCCAGCCTCCTGGATGCAATGGAGTCAGCGCACATTTATCACGACAGTCTCCAGTGGAAGGGCATCAAGCCTGACGTTTCATTGCTGCTGATACCTAGGGCAGACAAAGTAACGGCGCTTATCAGCCCGACCTATCATGCGGACTATGGGGTCGGAGCCTGGCAAATCAGTGCAGAATCAGAAGGGGAGGCACTGGGGATCGAACTCAAACGAATTCTGAGTGCAATACCAATCGCGGCCGCTCCAGCCCGTACAATTGCTATTGGAACGGCGAAGTAATCGATTACGCACAGTAGCGCTAAACTCGCTGACAATCCCGCAACCCGAAATAAAGGCGTCGGGCTCCAGGCGTATTGGTTCGCGACGCCGGTGCAAAGGACTCGATCGAACTGCGCTGGTCTTGACGACTCTTCCCGAGATCACCTGATTACGTTCAGGTTCACAAGCGGCAATGTTTTCGATCTTCACAATCGTTCAGCGCTGGTGGACAATCCGCGCTCTGTTCCGGGGTAGTTCAGCGGTAGAACACTCGGCTCTTAACCGGGTGGGCGCTGGTTCGAATCCAGCCCCCGGACCCACAACATCGCAGGCTCGGAAGGACTCATGCTCAGGGACGATAGGGAATCGAATGCGAATGCCGGCATAGGTGCCGGCTATGCAGCCTTTCAACTGTCTCGGGCACTCGCTGCATCGGGCCTCGACGATAACGGACAGACGAGCAAGCGCATCGAGCGCTGGCGCAATGTAATCGAGCACATATTGCAGGGATCTGCGTCGTATGGCTCACGAACTCCATTCGCGGATGTGCCTGAGTGGGTCACGCTGGAAGTCGTCACGGGAGGTTTCGCCACTGGGCAGTACATGGCCGGTGGCGCACTGACCGAGTACGAGCGACATTTGGCTGCTTCGATTCCTGGTATCCGTCCTGGCTTCGAGCGACTCGATCTCAACACTTGGCACCTTACGGAGGAGGGGATTGAGGTACTGCAAACGAAGCTGGCGAGCGGGGATTATCGAATCGAGGTGCCAGAAGAAGCTGCACTGCTGACGGTGGCCTGGTTGCTGGGCCAACAACGTACAGAGAACGCATGGGACCTGGTTGAAGCGATAGCGCCTTTCTTTGAACAGCTGCGATTCTTTCCGATGGCTTCTGACGGTTCGCCGCTTTCAGCAGGGCAAGTGCAGGTTTTTACTGTCGGTGATGTCAGAACCGTGCTTTCAAACCGCCCAGCACAGACGCGTCTGGCAGCGCAAAAACATGTCGTCGAGACTCGCTTGCCGCTCTACGATGCGGCGGTGTCGCTTTTCCTTTTGACGTATCAGGATGATTGGCCTTGTCGCCGGTACCCCGAGGGCTGGTTTGAGCAGGCGAATATTCTGAAGCGGCAGTTCGATGCTTCTTGCCCCAGCGCTTCAGGTGAAGCTGAAAGCTCAAGGGATCGGGCAGGGGAGTTGTTTGCATTGCTGGGGAGTTGCGCTAGCGATGCGGCGTCGCTTACGGGACGGCAAGTCGGACGAATTCGCAGGATCGTCGACGATTTCGTACGCAAGCATGGTCATCCCGAATCCGAATCTCATCAAAAGCACAGAGAGTCTCAACGCAGTCACGTGTCCTCACCCGGGCACCATCTATTTGCTAAAGCGGTTGCCGCACGTCTGAGCAGGTATCCCGGTTCGGACGGAGTTTCCGACTTTTCATCTCTGCTGCAACCCGTTACCTGCGAAGAAGCGACCGCATATTCGCTGTTAACAGGTATCGGCATTCCTACTGATATTCGTCGACGCGTCGAGCGGTGTCGAACGGGCACAATTGCCGAGCTGATCGATAAGGGATTGATTACATCCGGGGATACCGTAGCGCGGCTGCTGCCAGCGATAACGGCTGAGATCTGCAGTGCAGGATTTCGCGATATGTCGCTGCGGATGCTCTCTGTAGCAACCTATCGCGCCTTTCGACAACGCCGCTCATTGTTGCTGTTGGATCTGCAAAGTCAGGTCAGGATGAATGAATTGCCGTGGGTGGCGGCTGTTGAGGACCAGCGAGAAACGGACGCGGTGGTCGCTGACGCAGCCAGACAGGTCCTGATCGAATGCGCAGCGATGACTCTTTGCGCTTTTCCTCAAGCGATCCTGCCCAACAAACTCATTCAGGAATTTGCTGCGCTTGGTGCGATGGCCAAGCTGGATCTGCCTTTTGTTGAAGAAGTCGCCTCGGACATTTTCATGGGCGCTTTCTCGAACAAGTACATAAGAGCTGCCAGGCAGGCGGCATCTTTGACAGGTGGCACGCTATACGCCAATTACTACGACATTGATGCAAGCCAATTGGCGATGCTTCCTGATCAACCGAAATCCAGGCGGAAAAGGTTCTCCAGACCTGACGCTAGTTCCAGGGACGCATTGGCCAGATTGTGCTCCCAGCGGGCTGATGCGGGCCTGGGGACATGGCGACCGGCGACTAACGGGAAAATCATCGAGCAACAACAGATCCTGACGACGCAAAACGTTGCGCTGTTGTTTGGTGAGCTCGGGTTGAAGGCGCTGTTGCAGTATCGCCTGGCTTCGATGGCCGAGGAATGCTTCAGATGGATATGCGTACGCCAGCAGATGAAGTTGCGGTTTTATCACTCCAGCCTGGTGGTGATCAAAAATACGGCTTATGCCTGGCGGCAAATGGTCTTTTATCTAGCGATGCTAGATGAGGCAGAAATGCGTTTCGCGATTGAACGTATCGAAGCTCATTTCGCGATTCAGCCTAGTGCATTTCGTGAAAGGTTTCTGCCGGCGATTAGAGGATTGCGAGTAGCGGCTTCTGGCGCACCGTTGACCGAGGCTCGCCAAGCAAGCGAAGGTGCTCAGGTTTTTATCGGATGGACTACCGAGAGACATTGGTTGTTGAAGCAGCAAACGAATGGCGTTGCTTAGACTGAGAGGTTGGGAGTGGTGAGATCTGATATCTAAAGCCTGAGGCCATTCGCATACATGATTTAACATAATATACATTACACGTAACAAGATGTTACAGGGTTAGCGTGGTTGCCCGAGAGATCTGAATCTGCGCGGTCGCTTCAAAACCAGCTTTCCCTGCAAACTGCATTTGTCCCAATCTACAACTCTCAATCTTCACCGCGCGTAAGCATTTCAATCAGCGCTCCATGCTGCGGATACTGTGCGGTCAATTTTGCTCGATCACCTATTTCCATATCGGCAAAATCAAATCCTGGCGAAACCGCTTCGCTGATCAAGCCAAAGCCATTTGAGCCTTCCAGTAATCGAGAGGCTTTCCAAATTCCACCCGGTACGTGCAACTGCAGTTGCTGACCAGCCAAAACATCGCTGCCCATTACCACCGTTTGCAATGAGCCGTCGGCGTGGATCAGGTTGTATTCGATGGCGTCGCCCAACTGGAAATAATGCAGGATGTCGGACTGGTTGAAATGAAACTGGCCCACTGGCGATTGCTCAGTAAGCAGATAGTAGATCGAGGTCAGCAGATATCGCGGGCCTCGCTGCGTTTCGAGGTAGTCACGATGATCGGCTTGATAGGTTCTGCGGTAATAACCGCCCTCGACATGAGGCTGTAGATTCAGCGCAGCAATCACATCTGTAGCATTCAGCTTGCGCTGAATCATGGCCTTCTCCGTTGCAGGTACGGTTTTTTGTTAGCTCAACTAAACGGTCATTTAGTGTAGTTAACGTATTTTCGACGACGATCGATGCATTTGCCCTGCTCCATTAGAAGTCTACCGTCGCCGACAGCAGATACGTTCGCGGCGTCGAAAGCGTCAACCCCGGCTCACTATCATCCGATGCACCCGCCGAGCTCCAATAGCGTTTATCCAGCACGTTTTCGACATTTGCGCGCAAGGTGATCGTCTTCTCGTCCAGCCTGAAAGCATAGCGTGTGCCTACATCGAACCGTTCCCAAGAGTCGATTTCCTTGCCGTTTGCCTGGTCCAGATACTGCGAACTCGAATAGATTCCACGACTGGTCAGTGCCAAACCTTGCACAGTCGGCACGTCCCACTCTGCACCAAGGTTGACGTTGTATTTCGGTGTTGCCGGTGCGCGGTTGCCGTCGAATGTACCGTTGGTGGTATCGGTCAGTTCGCTATCGATGTACATCACCCCGCCGAGCAATCGGAAGCCCTTCAGCGGTTCGCCAAACACGCTCAGTTCTACGCCGTTGTTTTCGCGTTTGCCGTTCGGGCCGAAGACTCGTGTGGTCGCATTGGTTTCGTAGGCAGGTTGTTTGATGCGGAACACCGCTGCCGTCAGCGCGTATGCACCCGCGTCGTACTTGGCGCCGACTTCGACCTGGCGGCTGATGAATGGAGGGAAGATTTCGTCTTCGTTGATCGACGTCGATGGCGCGACTTTGCCTTGGCTGAGGCCTTCCATATAGTTGGCGTACAGCGAAAGTTTGTCGGTTGCCTTGAACAGAATCCCGCCCGACGGCGAGACCTTTTCTTCATCGTAAGCTGTGTCGCCCTTGATGCCGTCGCTCCAGTCATCGACTTTGACCCGCTGCCAGCGCGCACCCAGAGTCAGCAGCAGTCGATCATCGAAGAAACCGAGCGTGTCGGACAAGGCCACGCCGCTGAAGCGATTTTCGGTGTAGACCTTGGCGTCATTGCGGGTCGGCGTGCCGGGTCTGGCTATTTCCACCGGGTCGTAGAGATTGCTGCGCCCGGCCGCGTAACGGGCGCCGCCGTTTTCGAAGTCCATATAAAAGTAGTTGGCCGCCAGGTTCACTTCATGGCTGACAGGTCCGGTCTGGAACCAGTTACGCACCCCAGCGGTAGCCGTGCGAACGTTTTCGTCGCGAGTGAAGTCGCGCGGCTGGACGCTGAAGTCGCCGGCGTCATTGGTCACCGAAACCGCGTGGCGCAAGAAGTCGTGATTGCTTTTGCGTGCGCCGACGCCGCCATACAGCATGACCGAATCGCTGACATCGAACTCGCCGTTGAGCGTGCCGAAAGTGTCTTTGGTTCGCGCCCGGCTCCAGGGTTGCGCATAGTTGTCGCGCACATCATTGGCGTTCGGCACCTTGGCGTTGGTCGCGACTTGCACGCGTTCCTGCGGTGCGTCGGTGTCGCGTTCGGTGTGGCCGATATCGGTGGAAAGTCGCAAGCGTTCACCACGGAAATCCAGACCGAGTACTGCCATGTCGCGATCGACGCTCTGATGATCCCATTCGGTATCGCCGGACTGTTTGACCCCGTTGAAGCGCACCCCGAATTGATTGTCTTCGCCAAAACGCCGTCCGACATCCACCGCGCCGCCGACTTGATTGTTCGAGGCGTAATTGGCTGTCAGCGAGGTGATCGGCTTGTCGGTCGCGCGTTTCGGCACGACGTTGATCCCCCCTCCTACACTGCCCCGTGGCGAAATCCCGTTGATCAATTGGCTCGGGCCTTTGAGGATGTCGACGCGATCGGCCATTTCCATATCAATCGTGTAAGTCGGCAAGATTCCGTAGAGGCCGTTGTAGGCAACATCACTGTTGAACAGGCTGAAACCACGAATGGTGAATTGCTCATAGCGGCCACCGGCAGGGTTGGTGGCGCGTACCGAAGGGTCGGTACTGATCAGATCGCCGAGCGTGCGCGCCTGTTGGTTTTTCACCGTTTCGCTGGTGTAGGTGGTCATGCTGAACGGGGTTTCCATGAAATCCCTGGAACCCAACAACCCTTGCGAGCCACGCCGCGCGACCTGACCGCCAGCAAACACGTCGGCATCGGCTGAACCGCTCGCGCCGAGAATCGATGTCGGCGCAAGTTGCAAGGTGCTGCCTTGCGCTGCGGGCACCAGCGTATAAGCCTGATCGCCGACCGGTTGCAGCTGCAAACCGGAACCCAGCAACAACCGGCTGAACCCCTCCTCCACGCCATATTCACCGGACAAACCATTGCTGTTGCGGCCGCTGACCAGTGCCGGATCCACCGAAAGATTGACGCCGGCGAGACCGGCGAAGCGCGTCAGCGCTGTACTCAGACTACCGGCCGGCACCTGATAACTGCGGCGACTGCCATCGTCGGCCCAGCTCGATTGGATCAACATGGGGCTGGCACTCAGGCTCAGCAAAAGGCTCAACTGCAACAACGGACGCAAACGACCTGGAAATACTGCGGGCATTGGAAGAAGCTCTCGATTTTGTTCACTTGCCTGGAATGACCAGTGAGGCGAAAAAAAGGGACAGGCTTCAGCCAGTTTTTTCTGCACGCGGTACCAGTGACACCCAAAATCGCGTTCGCGTATGCACATCGACGGGCAAACTGGCTGCCAGCAGTGCCAGCACTTGATCGGTATCGTCGAGGCGAAAGCTGCCAGTGACGCGCAGCGATTCCAGCGCCGGATCCCAGCGCAGAACACCCGAGCGGTAGCGACTCAGCTCGCGGAGGAAATCACCCAGCGGCTGGTTTTGCGCCATCACCACACCGTCGCGCCACCCGGGCATCAACGCATCGAACGCCGTCACCGCCCCGGCGCCCGAAGCTTGCAGGCTGACTTGCTGGCCCTGCTGCAATACCAGCGCCGGGCCGTGCAGCGGCTGCAATTGCACCGAACCACGGAGCACGCAGACCTGGCAATCGCGGGCATTGAGGCGCACCGAGATGTCGCTGTGATTGACGATCATCCGCCCATAAGGCGCGTTGACGATAAAGGCTGAATCGCCCGCGACGTTGAGCGCCATCTCGCCACGAATCAGCGTCAACTGACGTGCCGCCAGATCGACATTAACCGCGCTGTCGGTGTTGAGTTGCAATGAATAATCCTGGGCCAACTGCACTTTGCGCCGCTCGCCAGTGCTGGTGTGCAGGTCGGCGCGCCAGACCTCCAGCGGCAGCTCCCGACTGATCAACCACGCCGCCGGCACCAGCGCCGCCACGCCCAAGGCACGCTTGAGAGCAGCGCGCCGCGCCGGATCCGGCCGATCCAGCGTGGCCATGGCCAGCGTCGGCGGCAAACCTGCGAAACGCTGGCGAAGCTGCTGGATTTTCTGCCACGCGTTCTCGTGGCGACTGTCACTGGCGCGCCAATGCTGCAATCGGGCGTGATCTTCCTCGCTGGCACCACCGGACTCGAGCAGTGCCAGCCAGTGCGCCGCTGCCCGCGCCACTTCCCGCATTTCATCATTGGGTGCAACGCGCATCAGAGATCCACCAGCAAACAATGCTCGTACGCCTGGGCCATGTAACGTTTCACCGTGCGCTCGGAAACCTGCAAGCGCTCGGCAATCTCGCGGTAGCCGAGGCCCTCGAGTTGACTCCAAAGAAATGCCCGGCGCACGGGGCGCGGCAAGCCATCGAGCAATTCATCCAGCGCCTGCAAGGTTTCCAGCAGCAACCAGCGCTGCTCCGGCGACGGTGCGCACGCTTCCGGCAATTGCGCCAGGGCATCGAGGTAGGCTTTTTCCAGATGGCGCCGCGTGTAGAAATTGCTCAGTAGCCGTTTGCCGACGGTGAGCAGATAAGCGCGCGGCTCGCGCAATTCAGCCAGTGGCGGCGCGTTGCACAGGACGCGGACAAAGGTGTCTTGACTGAGGTCCGCCGCATCCCACGCATTGCCCATGCGCCGGCGCAGCCATGTTTCCAGCCAGCCGCGATGCTCGCGGTACAACTGCTGCAGGCTTTGCTCCGACGGTGACGTGGCTTCAATCATCTCAAGAGACCCTGCGCGAAGGTAGATTCAAATGAGACTGATTCTATTTAACTTCTGCGAGGACACAAAGCCTTTTTCTGCTCAGCGCTTGAGCGTTTCGCTCGGCAGCTCCTTGAAAAGCGCGCGGTAACTGCTGGAAAACCGCCCCAGATGCCAGAACGACCAGCGCATCGCCACTTCGGCAACGGTGGTTTCCGTGGGCCTGCGCTTGAGCAATTCACGGTGCGCACTGTTCAGCCGCCTCAGGCGTAACCAGTGGCTCGGGGTCATCCCGGTGTAGGCCTTGAAAGCTTGCTGCAACTGGCGCAGGGGTACGCCGGCAACGTGGGAAAGTTCGAGCAGATTGACCGTGTCTTCCGGCGAATCAGCCGCCCACTCCCCTACTCGCTTCATGATTTGGCGTTCGTTGTTGCGCTGTTGCAATCCTCCACGATCAAGACGGGTTTGAGCGTTGTCGAGGATGAACAGGCAGTCCTCGAGCAGTTGCCGAGTCAGGCGATCTTTATCAAGTGGATCAGCAGCTTGCGACAACTTCGTGAGAATCGAGCTTAGCCAGCCGCTGAACAAAGCGTTCTGTCCGCAGTTCAGCGGCGCCATGAACAAACCTTCGAGCTTTGCCACTTGCAAACCGTGCTCGCGGACAAAATCCGGACCGAACACCACAGCGATTTCCCGGTAGTTCTCCGGGGTGATCCAGATGTTGCGGCTCTCTTCGTTGAGCAGATACAGCGCGTTGTCGCTGCGATCGAAACAGAACGCCAGAGCCCCGGATGGCGCACTGAAATTCTGCTCGACCCGGGTGTTCATCTGTTCTTCGTAAACCTCGACGCCCTGCAGATCCAGATAGCGAATCTGCCCGGCGAAATGCCCCGGCGACATCTGCTGGTAATGCTGGACCCAGCCCGGTGTAGCGCGGATTTGCTCGGCCACATCGGCGGTATTGAACGCTTGAACCTGAAGCGGATTGCACGTTGTCATGGGGTGACCCTGCGCACTCTTTTGGTGCGCTTTGGTGCTGCTGAAAGTGGATAGATGGAATCGCAAGCCGCGCCCAAGATAGTCCCCAACGCGCCACAGGGGAAGGGGCGGAAGATGAAACCCGCCCTCCCCGGCGTCTACAAAACCAATAACGAGGTCTTTATGAACGCCCCTTTCGATCAGCTGTTCACCTGGCTGAAAGATCACAAGATTACCGAAGTCGAATGCGTGGTCAGCGACCTGACCGGCATCGCCCGCGGCAAGATTGCACCGACCAACAAGTTCCTGCATGAGCGCGGCATGCGCCTGCCGGAGAGCGTGCTGCTGCAAACGGTAACCGGGGATTTTGTCGACGACGACATCTACTACGACCTGCTCGATCCGGCCGACATCGACATGGTCTGCAAGCCGGTTTCCGATGCCGTGTATGTCATTCCGTGGGCCATCGAGCCGACCGCCATCGTCATCCACGACACCTTCGACAAGTTTGGCAATCCGATCGAACTGTCGCCGCGCAACGTGCTGAAGAAAGTCCTGCAGCTCTACACCGACAAGGGCTGGAAGCCGATTGTCGCGCCGGAAATGGAGTTCTACCTGACCCAGCGTTGTGAAGATCCGGACCTGCCGCTCAAGGCACCGCTTGGCCGGTCGGGCCGTGCGGAAAGCGGTCGCCAGTCATTCTCGATCGATGCCGCCAACGAATTCGATCCGTTGTTCGAAGACGTCTACGACTGGTGCGAACTGCAAGGCCTGGATCTCGACACGCTTATCCACGAAGACGGCCCGGCGCAGATGGAAATCAACTTCCGTCATGGCGATGCGCTGGATCTGGCCGACCAGATCACCGTGTTCAAGCGCACCCTGCGCGAGGCGGCGCTCAAGCACAATGTCACTGCGACGTTCATGGCCAAGCCGATCGGCGACGAGCCTGGCAGCGCCATGCACCTGCACCAGAGCGTGGTCGAGATCGCGACGGGCCAGCCGATCTTCGCCGATGCCGAGGGCAACATGAGCGAGCTGTTCCGTCATCACATCGGTGGCTTGCAGAAATACATCCCGAAAGTCCTGCCGATGTTCGCACCGAACGTCAATTCGTTCCGCCGCTTCCTGCCGGACACCTCGGCGCCGGTCAACGTCGAATGGGGCGAAGAGAACCGCACGGTCGGCCTGCGAGTGCCGACATCGGGGCCGGAATCGATGCGCGTGGAAAACCGCTTGCCCGGCGCCGACGCCAACCCGTATCTGGCGATTGCCGCAAGCCTGCTGTGCGGCTACATCGGCATGGTCGAGAAGATCGAGCCGAGCGCGGCGGTCGAAGGCCGGGCCTACGAACGGCGCAATCTGCGCCTGCCCATCACCATCGAAGAAGCCCTGACGCAGATGGAAGAGTGCCCGAAGGTCGCCGAGTACCTGGGCAGCAAGTTCGTCCGCGGTTATGTCGCGGTCAAACGCGCCGAGCATGAAAACTTCAAGCGCGTGATCAGCTCCTGGGAGCGTGAGTTCCTGCTGCTCAGCGTCTGAACGCGCAGCTGTCCCTGTGGGAGTTGTGCAGCGCCTGAGAATTTGATCGTTCCCACGCTCCCGCGTGGGAATGCATCCCGGGACGCTCTGCGTCCCATCCAAAGCCGAACGCGGAGCGTCCGTTGCGGCATCCCCACGCAGATCGTGGGAACGATCATTACAAGAAGAGGTGTCGATATGCGTCTATTGAAATCCGTATTCCCGGTCGCACTGAGCGTGCTGTTCAGTGCAGCAGCCCACGCCGAGCCCCAAGTCAGTGTCTACAACTGGACCGACTACATCGGCGAAACCACCCTCGCCGACTTCCAGAGCAAGACCGGGATCAAGGTGATCTACGACGTCTTCGACTCCAACGAAACCCTTGAAGGCAAACTCCTCGCCGGTCGCACCGGATACGACGTGGTGGTGCCGTCCAACCACTTCCTCGCCCGTCAGGTAAAGGCCGGCGCGTTTATGAAGCTCGACCGTTCACAGTTACCAAACTGGAAGAACTTGGACCCGAAACTGCTTGAATTGCTAGAGAAAAATGATCCCGGAAATGCGCACTCGGTGCCTTACCTGTGGGGCACCAACGGCATCGGTTACAACGTCGACAAGGTCAAGCAAGTGCTCGGCATCGACCACATCGATTCCTGGGCCGTGTTGTTTGAACCGGAGAATCTGAAGAAGCTGAGCCAGTGCGGTGTGTCGATGATGGATTCCGCCGACGAAGTCTTCCCCGCCATCCTCAACTACATGGGCATGGACCCGCGCAGTGAAAACCCTGAAGACTACAAAAAGGCTGAAGCCAAGCTCCTGAGCATCCGCCCGTACATCACCTATTTCCATTCTTCCAAGTACGTGTCGGACCTGGCCAATGGCGACATCTGCGTCGCGTTCGGTTACTCCGGCGATGTCTTCCAGGCGGCCAACCGCGCCAAGGAAGCCAAGAACGGTGTGAATATCGCTTACGCCATCCCCAAGGAAGGCGCCAACCTGTGGTTTGATCTGCTGGCGATTCCGGCCGACGCGAGCAACGCCAAAGAGGCGCACGCCTTCATCAATTACCTGCTCGATCCGCAAGTAATCGCCAAGGTCAGCGCCACCGTCGGCTACGCCAACCCGAACCCTGCGGCCAAGCCGTTCATGGATCAGGACTTGGTCAACAATCCTGAGGTTTACCCGCCGCAGTCGGTGCTCGACAAACTCTACATTTCCTCGACCCCGCCCCAGGCGATCATGCGTCTGATGACCCGGTCGTGGAGCAAAGTGAAGTCGAACAAATGAATCAGCACAGCGCACAACACACCGGCTCTTATTACGCCGCTTCTGCGCGGGCGAGCACGCCCTACCCTGCGCTGGATGGTGATTTGCTTGCTGATGTCTGCGTAATCGGTGGCGGCTTCACTGGCGTCAATACCGCGATTGAGCTCGCGCAGCGCGGTCTGTCGGTGGTGTTGCTCGAGGCGCGACGTATCGGCTGGGGCGCCAGCGGGCGCAATGGCGGTCAGCTGATTCGCGGTATCGGCCATGAAGTCGAGGGGTTCGCTCGCTACGTTGGCCAGGACGGCGTGCGCTATCTGCAGCGCGCCGGCATCGATTCGGTGGAGCTGGTGCGCCAGCGCATCACTGAAAACGCCATCGCCTGTGATCTGCGCTGGGGCTTTTGCGAACTGGCCAACACCGCCGCGCAATTCGCCGCGTTCAAGCAGGAACAGGACAGCCTCGCCGAACTCGACTATGCCCACGAAACCAGGCTGGTCGGGCCGGAACAGATCCGGCAGCAAGTGGTCGACGCCGGTGTGTACGCCGGCGGATTGATCGACATGGGTTCGGGCCATTTGCATCCGCTTGATCTGGTTCAGGGCGAAGCGCGTCTCGCCGCGTCGCTGGGCGTGCGGATCTTCGAGCAGAGTCCGGTCCTGGAAATCCTCCATGGCCCGACCGTCGAGGTGCGCTGCGCCACCGGTTCAGTACGCGCCGGCAGCCTGGTGCTTGGCTGCAACGCGCATCTGGATGACCTCGAGCCGAAACTCAGCGGCAAAGTGCTGCCCGCCGGCAGTTACATCATCGCCACCGAGCCGCTGGGCGAAACTCGCGCCGCGCAGTTGATCCCGCAGAACCTGGCGCTGTGCGATCAGAAAGTCGGGCTCGATTATTACCGTCTCTCGGCGGATCGACGTCTGCTGTTCGGCGGTGCTTGTCATTACTCCGGGCGCGATCCGGCGGATATCGCCGCCTACATGCGACCGAAAATGCTCAAGGTGTTCCCGCAACTGGCCGACGTGCGCATCGACTACCAATGGGGCGGGAAGATCGGTATTACCGCCAATCGTTTCCCCCAGGTTGGCCGGCTCAAACAGCACCCGAACGTGTTTTACGCGCAGGGCTATTCCGGCCATGGCCTCAACGTCACCCATTGGTGCGCGAAATTGCTGGGCGAAGCCATTCACGCCGGGCATAGCCAGGGCATGGACGTGTTCAGCAGCGTGCCGCACATGACCTTCCCCGGCGGCCCGGCGTTGCGTTCGCCGTTGTTGGCGCTGGGCATGTTCTGGTATCGCCTGCGCGAAATGCTCGGCTGAGCCCGCCACGACTCTGGCCCCTGTAGGAGCTGCCGAAGGCTGCGATCTTGGGACGCAGAGCGTCCCGGGCTGCATTCCCACGCAGAGCATGGGAACGATCAGGTCGCAACCTTCGGCAGCTCCTGGACTGCAATCGCGTCCCACGCCAGCTATACACATTTGCTCTATCGCCAAGCACTTCTATATTGATGAAGTGCTTTTGCGTTCCTGACGCTCAGTGCCCGATTAATTGAGGAGGACATGGATGAAGTCGTCAGCCAGCGACGAGCCGCGAGCACCCGGTCAGGCGCCGATCAAAACCCGCCGATTCGGTATCTCGCTGGTATGGATCGTGCCGATCGTGGCGGTGCTGGTGGGCATTTCGCTGGTGATTCACAACATCCTCCAGGAAGGCCCGACGATCACCGTCACCTTCAAGACCGGCGATGGCCTGACCGCCAACAAGACCGAAGTCAGGTACCGCAACGTAGTCATCGGCCATGTCTCCGATGTTGAACTGGCCAACGACCATAAACACGTCAACGCCACGATCAAACTCGCCAAGCAGGCCGAAGCCTTCACCCGCGAGGACTCGCAATTCTGGGTGGTACGTCCGCGCATCGGCGCCGGCGGGGTATCGGGCATCGACACATTGCTGTCGGGCGACTACATCGGTGCCGACATTGGCCAGGCCAATACCCGCTCAAAAAACTTCAAGGGTCTGGAGAACCCGCCGCCGATCACCTACGGCGAACCGGGCAAGCGCTTCACCCTGCACACCGCCGACCTCGGCTCGCTGGACATCGGCTCCCCCGTCTATTACCGCAAGATCCCGGTTGGCCAAGTGGTGTCCTATGCCTTGGACCAGGACGGCAAAGGGGTCAACATCGAAGTCTTCGTGCATTCGCCAAATGACGCCTACGTCACCGAAAACACCCGTTTCTGGAACGCCAGCGGCATCGACATCAATGTCGGTGCCAACGGCTTTGCGGTGAAAACCGAGTCGCTGTCGACCCTGCTGGTGGGCGGCATCGCTTTCCGCGCTCCGGATTACAGTCCCAACGATTCGCCAGCCAGTGAAGACAAGGGTTTCGAACTGTTCGCCGACCAGGCCACCGCCCTCGCCCCGCCAAACGGCAAGGCACAATATCTGGCGCTGCGCTTCGATCAAGCCTTGCGCGGGCTCAAGGTTGACGCGCCGGTGGAGTTCCTCGGAGTTGAAATCGGCCGGGTGGTGGCAGTCAATCTCGACTTCGACGAGGTCAAGCGCACCTTCCCGGTGAATGTCGGCATCGTCATCTATCCGCAGCGTCTGGGCCGCGCTCACACGAAAATGCTCAAGGCTTACCATGGCGACGAAAACGATGAGGCCACCGGCGCGCGCCTGATCGGCACGTTCATCGAAAACGGCCTTCGCGCCCAGGCCCGCAACGGCAACCTGCTCACCGGTCAGTTGTATATCTCCCTGGATTTCTACCCCAAAGCGCCGAAAGTCGCTTTTGACCCTACGGCACGGCCGGTGACCATTCCGACCGTCCCTGGCAGCCTCGAGCAATTGCAGGAAAAACTCGAGGCGATGGTCAACAAGATCAACGCATTGCCGGTTGAACGCATCGCCAGCAACCTCGACGGCAATCTGGTCGAGCTGCGCAAGGGCCTGAAGCAGTTCAACGCCAGGACTCTGCCGGGTGTACAGAGCACCCTCGCCGACGTCAGCAAGACCTTGCAGTCCGCCAATTCGACCCTGGCCGAGGATTCACCGCAACGTGAGCAGTTGACCGAAACCCTCGACGAACTCGGGCGCATGTCGCGCTCGTTGCGAGAGCTGTCGGATTACCTCGGTCGCCACCCTGAGTCGCTGATTCGCGGACGCCCCGACAACGCCGCGCCGCTGGACCTCAAAGGACCGCCACGCAATTGAGCACAGGAGCTGCATCCATGGTTTTACCGTTGAAGATCTCCCTGCTCGCTGCGCTCGTGCTGCTGGCCGCGTGCCGTAGCGACCCGATCAGCTTCCATACGCTGACCCCGGCGCAACCGGGTGCCAGCCGCAACGGCGCCGACATCGCCATCGAAAGCATCAGTGTGCCGCCGCAGGTCGATCGCGCGCAGATCGTGATTCGCCAAGGCAACAGCGGCGTGGCCATCCTGGATACCGATTGGTGGAGCGCCACCCTTGCCGATGAGTTGCGCGGTGCGCTGGTCGATCAATTGAGCGGCGGCGTCGGCCAGCAGCGCGCTTCCGTGCGAATCGACGTGCAGCGCTTCGATTCGATTCCCGGTCAGTACGCCTTGATCGACGTGAAATGGCGAGTGCGCCCATTAGGTGCGGCGGACGCGGCCCTGCTGAGCTGTCGCTCGGTGTTGCAGACGCCTTCAGGGCCGAGCATCGACGAACTGGTAACCGCGCAACAGAACAACATCAAACGCCTCGCTGCGCACATCGCGCAGGGTGCCAGCGGCTCGCGCTGCCCGCCGCAGACCTGACACCGTTTACAAATCGAAGCGATCCACCGCCCGCCGCCGCTCGTTGTCATCGCGCACATCGTAGTTGGCAGTCGTCTGGATATTGCTGTGATGCGCCAGTTTCTGTGCGATCGACAGGTCGTGCTCTTCGATCACCCGGGTGATGAATGAACGACGGAAGTCATGGGGCATGATTTTCACCCCGACCTGCGTACCGCGCTGGCGGGCAATGTAGTAAATCGCGTGTTTGGTGATGCGCTCGCGGGTGATGTGGCTGCCCCGGCGAATACGGTTGAACAGAAACGCATCGTCGCTCTCGCCTTCCTTGAGCTGTGAACGACGCAGTTCCAGCCAGGCGTCGAGCTTGGCAAAGGCCCAGGCCGGCGCGTACTTGATCAACTGTTTGTTGCCCTTGCCGGTCACCGTCAGGCTGCGTTCGTGAAAGTCGACCTGGCTCAGATCCAGATCCACCGATTCCGACTTGCGCATGCCGGTGCCGTACAGCAGCGCAATCACCGCCGCATCACGCAGGCCCTGCGGGCGCGGGTCGGCAGCGCAGACTTCCATCAGTTCATGAATCAGCGTGCGCTTGAGGTTGCGCCCCTGGGACAGCCGTGTGCCGGCTATACCCTTGACCGACCGCATCTTCAACAGGTGATCCTGGCTGATCAGGCTCATGCGCCACGCCTCGTTCATCACCCCGCGTACGGCGTTCACGTACAGCGACGAGGTGTTCGGTGCATAACCATCGGCACGCAAAGCGGCGACCAGCGCCACCACGTCTTCCGGTTGCAGGCCGTGCCAGGGGATTTCTTCGATATCGACGTCCTCGAAACCGAGGCGGTCAGCGGCGTCTTGCAGCACATAACGCATGGTCAACTGGCTGGAAGGTGCCAGTCGCGCCAGGTAAACGGTCAGCGGATTGTTGTTGGACGGTGCAGGTTGGGTACTCGACAAATCACTCAAACGAAACGGCCTTGAAATAAAAAACGATTCAACAAAAACAATAAATGCATGAAATGAAACGCAAAAAACGGCATGACTCGATGACAAGGGTTACCGCGAAAGGCCGACAACCTGCCGTTCGAGGCGGTAAAAGTCAATCGGGCATTCCCCGAACGGTCTGTTTGCTGGTTCTTCAGCAGTAGGCGAACTGAAACATCGCGCTCTTATGTTCAGTGCAGGGAACTGCGAGCAGGAGTGCGGCATGAAGATCACGGTGTTTGGCAGTGGTTATGTCGGTCTGGTGCAGACGGCGGTGCTGGCCGAGGTCGGTCACGAGGTCGTGTGCATGGATGTCGACGCGCAGAAGATCGAGCAGTTGGGCCAGGGGCACGTCAGTATTTACGAGCCGGGGCTGGCCAGTCTGGTGCGTGAAGGCCTGGATTCGAAACGCCTGCAATTCACCACTGATGAGCGACTCGCGGTGTTGCATGGGCGTGTGGCGTTCATCGCGGTGGGCACGCCGTCACGCGAGGATGGTTCGGCGGATCTGCGCTACGTCCTGTCGGTTGGCGACGCGATTGCCCGGCATCGCGAGCAGCCATTGATCGTGGTGGAAAAGTCCACGGTGCCGGTGGGCACGGGCGACGCTTTGCGCAGCCACATCGAAAAGGCCCTGATCAGGATTGGCCGCCTGCTGCAATTCGATATTGTCTCCAACCCGGAATTTCTGAAGGAAGGTTCAGCGGTTGCTGATTGCCGGCGACCGGATCGCATCGTCATTGGTTGCGAAGGCACTGAAGTGCGCGATGTGATGCGCGATCTGTACGCGCCGTTCAACCGCAACCATGACCGCATCCTGTTCATGGACTTGCGCAGTGCCGAGCTGACCAAATACGCCGCCAACTGCATGCTGGCGACCAAGATCAGCTTCATCAACCAGATCGCCGAACTCGCCGAGCACCTCGGCGCGGACATCGAATCAGTGCGCCAGGGCATCGGTGCCGATACGCGGATTGGCTATCACTTTATCTACCCGGGTTGCGGCTACGGCGGTTCGTGTTTTCCCAAAGACATGCGCGCGTTGATTCACAGTGCCGAACAAGCGCACTGTTCCAGCGACTTGCTGCAAGCGGTGGAGGCGATCAACCAGCGCCAGAAGCACAAGCTGTTCGAGCGCATCAACGCGTTCTACCGGGGCGATTTGCGCGGCAAGACCTTTGCCCTGTGGGGCCTGGCGTTCAAACCCAACACCGACGACATGCGCGACGCGCCGAGCCGGGTTCTGCTAGAAGATTTATGGGCTGCCGGGGCCAGCGTGCGCGCGTTTGATCCAGAAGCCATGGTGGAAACCCAGAATCTCTATCCAAACGAATCAAAACTGATGCTGATGGGCACGCCGGAATCGGTACTGGCCGGCGCCGATGCGTTGATCATCTGCACCGAATGGCAACAGTTCAAGGCCCCGGATTTCGAGCTGATCAAACAGCGCCTCAACAGCCCGGTGATCTTTGACGGCCGCAACCTGTACGACGCCGAGCGCCTGGCGCGCAATGGCTTTCAGTATTTCCCGATGGGGCGCGGTGAGTCTTGCAAGTTGCCGATCACCTTGCGGCAGTGGCCGGCAGCGTCTGATGTAGCCTGAACTGGCTCGCTGGTGGCCAGTGATGGCAGTGGACTGCACACAGACCCTGTGGGAACTGGCTTGCCAGCGATGACGGAATATCAGCCGATTCAAATGTTGCCTGACACACCGCAATCGCTGGCAAGCCAGCTCCCACAGGGACAATGTGCATGGGGCGATGGGGGTTGACCGGTGGCGGCTGCCCAGAGAGGATGGCGTTCGCCCAGGCTTCCCGAATAAGGACATTCCCCTCCCTTGGCCATCTATTCGCCTTTCATCCGCCGGCTGATGCTCAGCTCGCTGACCGTGGTCATCAGCCGCGCCCTGATCAGCCCGCTGCTGACGCTGTTCCTCAGCAACAAGCTTGGCCTCAATTCGCAGGATGTCGGCTTGCTGCTGGGTATCGCCGTGTTCAGCGCAACATTGCTGTCGCTGTACGGCGGTTACATCATCGACAAGCTGGACAAGCGCCAGTTGCTGATCCTGGCCATGCTCTCCAGCGGTATCGGCCTGATCCTGCTGACCTTCGCGCAGAATCTGTATGTGGTCACCCTGGTGCTGATCATCAGCGAAACCGCGTCGGCGCTGTTCTTGATCGGCAGCAAGGCGACCCTCAGTGAACAGCTGCCGGTGGGCCAGCGGGTCAAGGCGTTTTCCCTCAATTACACGCTGACCAATATCGGCTACGCCGTCGGCCCGATGATTGGCGCGGTGATTGCCGGGGTGCAGCCGTCCGCGCCGTTCATCGTTGCCGGTGCGATCGCCATTGGCAGTATTTTTCTGCTGCTCGGCGCGACCAGGGATGCCAGTCCGATAAGTTCCGGCAGTGCGCCGCAAAGTTTCCTCGACACGCTGATGATCCTGAAAAACGACCGTACCATGGTGCTGTTCACCCTCGGTTGCCTGCTCAGCACATTGGTGCACGGGCGCTTTACGCTGTACCTGTCGCAATACCTGCTGGTCACCCACACCCAGCAACAAACGCTCGACACCATGGCCGCCCTGCTCGCCTGCAACGCAATCACGGTGATCCTGCTGCAGTACCAGGTGGGTCGCTGGCTCAGTCGCGAACACCTGCGTCACTGGATTGCCGGCGGCACCGCGCTGTTCATCGTCGGGTTGATCGGTTTCAGTCTGGCGGACAGCCTGCTCGGCTGGTGCGTGGCGATGTTCATCTTCACCCTGGGCGAGATGATCATCTACCCCGCCGACTTCCTGTTCGTTGACACCCTCGCCCCGGAGGCACTGCGCGGCAGCTACTACGGCGCGCAGAACCTGTCAGCGCTTGGCGGGGCTGCCAGCCCGGTAATGTGCGGTTTTCTATTGATGCACACGCCTGCGCCAAGCATGTTCTACGCCTTGAGCGGCTTGGCGGCGCTGGGCGGTTATCTGTGCTTCGTCAGCGCTCGGCGCACCGCTTCAATGCAAAAATAGTGCACTAAAACTGCATTTATATGAATTTGTCAGCATCGATTTTGATCGGCAAACTACGCGCGTTCCTCCCCCAATGTTGGAACGCTTCTAGGGCTTTCCGGATATGCCGGACAAGTCCTTTTTTTGCCCCGGATTTTGTAAAGGATCAGTTCTACATGCTCGCTCGCTGGTTGCCCGCTGCCATCAACACCCGCCCTACTGAATGGAGCCGTGCCGCGATCGGCATGGCCCTGGGCACGCTGTTCAGCGTGTGGATGTGCGCGCAGGTGTTCGGCCATGACGTTGCGTTTCACCTGGTCGGCCCGCTCGGCGCTTCGGCGGTGCTGCTGTTCGCGGTGTCCTCGGGCGCCCTCGCCCAGCCATGGTCGATTCTTGGCGGCTACCTGTGTGCTGGCGTGGTCGCCTTGCTGGTCGCCCATGTTCTTGGCCGTACGCTGGGCAGCGCCTGCCTTGCTGCCGGCATGGCGGTGATTCTGATGTGCTGGCTGCGTTGCCTGCACCCACCGGCCGGCGCCTTGGCGTTGACGCTGGTGCTAGCCGACCCTGCGACCATCGCCATGGACTGGAAAGCCATGGAGCCGGTAATGCTCGGCGCCCTGTGCATGCTCATTAGTGCGCTGGCCTATAACAACCTGACCCGCATCCGCTATCCGAAACGCGCTGCCGACCCGGCTCCGCCAGTGGTCCCGATCGACCGCCAGGCAATTACCGCCGAAGACCTGAAACTGGCGCTGGCCGACATGGAAGCCTTCATCGACGTCACCCCCGAAGACCTCGAACGCCTGATTCACGCCAGCGAACTGCACGCCAAGCGCCGCAGCATTACCGAAACGTTCAGATGATCCCTTTGCACTCGTCAGCTCCTACACGGACAGCGGCGCTAAGAGAAAAACGCAGATTCCCCCTGCACATATCCCCGTTGTACACGACAAATTTGCACTGTTACGATCCGCTAACGCCCGCGCGCGGGCTTTTCGAATAAAGACAATAAAAGCAGGGAGTTACTGATGACAGCTCAGGCTTCATCCCGGCGGACCCCGTCCATGGATGCCATGCAAAACGACGTGCTGGCCGAGGTGCGCAATCATATCGGCCACCTGACCCTCAACCGCCCTGCGGGCCTCAATGCCATCACCCTCGAGATGGTGCGTCTGCTGCAACAGCAGCTCGATGCCTGGGCGTCTGACGCCGATGTTCACGCCGTGGTATTGCGCGGCGCTGGTGAAAAGGCCTTCTGCGCCGGTGGCGATATTCGTTCGCTGTACGACAGCTACAAAAGCGGCGACACGCTGCACGAAGATTTCTTCGTCGAGGAATACGCCCTCGACCTGACCATTCATCACTACCGCAAACCGGTGCTGGCCCTGATGGACGGTTTTGTCCTCGGCGGCGGCATGGGCCTGGTGCAAGGCGCCGATCTGCGTGTGGTCACCGAAAAGAGCCGTTTGGCGATGCCGGAAGTGGCCATCGGTTATTTCCCTGATGTCGGCGGCAGTTACTTCCTGCCGCGCATCCCCGGTGAGCTGGGGATTTATCTGGGCGTCAGCGGCGTGCAGATTCGCGCCGCCGATGCGCTGTACTGCGGCCTCGCCGACTGGTACCTGGACAGCAGCAAACTGGCGCTGCTCGACGACAAGCTCGACCAGATGGAGTGGCAGGACACGCCGCTCAAGTCGCTGCAGAACCTGCTGGCCAAGCACGCTGTGCAAACCCTGCCCGATGCGCCCCTCCAAGCGTTGCGCCCGGCCATCGACCATTTCTTTGCCCTGCCCGACGTGCCGAGCATGATCGAGCAATTGCGCGCCGTCACTGTCGCTGACAGCCATGAATGGGCGGTCACCACGGCGGATCTGCTGGAAACCCGCTCACCGCTGGCCATGGCCGTGACCCTGGAAATGCTCCGTCGCGGCAGACATTTGAGTCTGGAGAATTGCTTTGCTCTGGAGCTGCATCTGGACCGCCAGTGGTTTGCCCGTGGCGACCTGATCGAAGGCGTGCGCGCCCTGCTGATCGACAAGGACAAGTCACCGCGCTGGAACCCGCCGACCGTCGCTGAGCTGGACGCTGCGCAGGTTGCGGGCTTCTTCCATGGTTTTGATGAGAGCGGGAGCTGAGTCATGCACGATCTCGAACTGACTGAAGAACAAGTGATGATCCGCGACATGGCCCGGGATTTTGCCCGTGGCGAAATCGCACCCCACGCCCAGGCCTGGGAAAAGGCCGGCTGGATCGACGACGCCCTGGTGGCTAAGATGGGCGAGCTGGGCCTGCTCGGCATGGTCGTGCCCGAGGAATGGGGTGGCACCTACGTCGATTACGTCGCCTATGCGCTGGCGGTTGAGGAAATCTCTGCCGGTGACGGCGCGACCGGCGCGTTCATGAGCATTCACAACTCGGTGGGCTGCGGCCCGGTGCTCAACTACGGCAGCGACGAACAGAAACAGACCTGGCTGGCCGACCTGGCCAGTGGGCAGACCATCGGTTGCTTCTGTCTGACCGAACCCCAGGCCGGCTCCGAAGCACACAACCTGCGCACCCGCGCCGAACTGCGCGACGGCCAATGGGTGATCAACGGTGCCAAGCAATTTGTCAGCAATGGCAAGCGGGCGAAACTGGCGATCGTCTTCGCGGTAACCGATCCGGACTTGGGCAAGAAAGGCCTGTCAGCGTTTCTGGTGCCGACCGACACGCCGGGTTTCATCGTCGATCGCACCGAACACAAGATGGGCATCCGTGCTTCCGACACTTGCGCGGTGACGCTGAACAACTGCAGCATCCCCGAGGCCAATCTGCTCGGCGAGCGTGGCAAGGGCCTGGCGATTGCCCTGTCCAACCTTGAGGGCGGACGCATCGGCATCGCCGCGCAGGCATTGGGCATTGCCCGGGCAGCGTTTGAAGCGGCGCTGGCCTACTCGAAAGACCGGGTGCAATTCGACAAGCCGATCATCGAGCACCAGAGCATCGCCAATCTGCTGGCTGACATGCACATGCAGATCAACGCCGCACGGTTGCTGATCCTCCATGCAGCGCGGCTGAGGACGGCGGGTAAACCATGCTTGTCCGAGGCTTCGCAGGCCAAGCTGTTCGCTTCGGAAATGGCCGAGAAGGTCTGTTCGTCGGCGATCCAGATTCATGGCGGCTATGGCTATCTGGAAGATTACCCGGTCGAGAAGTACTACCGCGACGCGCGGATTACCCAGATCTATGAAGGGTCGAGCGAGATACAGCGGATGGTGATTGCGCGGGATTTGAAGAACTATCAGCTGTAATGGCGTTGGCCCTTCCCCTCACCCCAGCCCTCTCCCCAGGGAGAGGGAGCCGACCGAGTCGGTTACGGATTCAGCGGCAACCTTTCAGGTCGGCGTAATTCGCCCATATCACGCGGTCAGTCCCCTCTCCCCAGGGAGAGGGAGCCGACCGGGTCGGTTACGGATTCAGCGGCAACATTTCAGGTCGGCGTAATTCGCCCATATCACGCGGTCAGTCCCCTCTCCCTGGGGAGAGGGCTAGGGTGAGGGGCTTTTGAAGCTCACACACTATTTGCCTTGGAATGCAGCCTCACGCTTGGCAATAAACGCCGCCATCCCTTCCTTCTGATCCTGCGTCGCAAACGCGGCATGAAACACCCGCCGCTCGAAACGCACGCCCTCGGTCAGGTTGACCTCGAACGCGCGGTTGACGCTCTCCTTGATCATCATCGCAATCGGCAGTGACTTGCTGGCAATCACCGCGGCGACTTTCAGCGCTTCATCAAGCAGCTCATCGCTTGGCACGATCCGCGCGACGATGCCGCAGCGCTCGGCTTCCACCGCGTCGATCATGCGCCCGCTCAGGCACATTTCCATGGCCTTGGCTTTGCCCACCGCGCGGGTCAGGCGCTGGGTGCCGCCCATGCCCGGCAGCACGCCGAGGTTGATTTCCGGCTGGCCGAATCTGGCGTTGTCGCCCGCCAGGATGAAGTCGCACATCAGCGCCAGTTCACAACCGCCGCCGAGGGCAAAACCATTGACCGCGGCGATAATCGGCTTGCGCCGGTTGGCCACGCGATCGCTGTCGCTGAACAGATCGTCCATGTAGATCTGCGGATAGGTCAGCTCAGCCATTTCCTTGATGTCGGCGCCGGCGGCAAAAGCTTTTTTCGAACCGGTGAGGACGATGCAGCCAATATGCGCATCGGCTTCCAGCGTATCGAGCGCGTGGTTCACTTCGCTGACCAGTTGCGCGTTCAGCGCGTTCAGTGCCTGCGGCCGGTTGAGGGTGATCAGGCCGACGCGGTCGCGGGTTTCCAGCAGAATCGTTTCGTAAGTCATGAATAAAATTCCTTGTCAGAGATTGCGCGAAATGACCATGCGCTGAATGTCGCTGGTGCCTTCGTAGATTTGGCAGACGCGCACGTCGCGGTAGATGCGTTCCAGCGGGAAGTCGTTGAGGTAACCGTAACCGCCGAGGGTTTGCAAGGCCATGGAACAGACCTTCTCGGACATTTCCGAGGCGAACAGCTTGGCCATCGACGCTTCGACCAGCGCCGGTTGGCCGCTGTCACGCAAGGCCGCGGCGTAATGCACCATTTGCCGGGCGACGGCAATTTGCGTGGCCATGTCCGCCAGGCGGAACGCCACGGCCTGATGCTCGATGATCGGCTTGCCGAAGGTGTCACGCTCGCGGGCGTAATCACGAGCGGCTTCGAACGCGGCGCGGGCCATGCCGACGGCTTGCGAGGCGATACCGACGCGGCCGCCTTCAAGGTTGGCCAAGGCAATCTTGTAGCCCTCGCCCTCCTCGCCCAGCCGATTGGCCACCGGCACTTTCACATCTTCAAAAAGAATCTGGCAGGTGTCGGACGCGTGCTGGCCGAGTTTGTCTTCGACCCGCGCGACCTTGTAGCCGGGCGAGTCGGTCGGCACGATAAACGCGCTGATCCCGCGCTTGCCGGCGCTCGGGTCAGTCACGGCAAACACGATAACGATGCCGGCGTTCTGCCCGGAGGTGATGAACTGTTTGCAGCCGTTGAGCACGTAGTGATCGCCGTCCAGCCGCGCGCGGGTTTTCAGGCTGCTGGCATCGGAACCGGCCTGCGGTTCGGTCAGCGCGAAGGCGCCGAGCATCGCGCCGCTGGCCAGCGGTTTGAGGAAGCGCTCGCGCTGATCGTCATTGCCGAACTTGAGAATCGGCACGCAGCCGACCGAGTTGTGCACGCTCATGATCGTCGAGCAGGCACCGTCGCCGGCGGCGATTTCTTCCAAAGCCATGGCGTACGCGAGGTAGCCGGTGTCACAGCCGCCCCACTGCTCCGGCACGAGCATGCCGAAGAAGCCCAGCCCGGCCATCTCGGCGATGGCTTCCTTGGGGAAACGGTGCTCGCGATCCCACTCGGCGGCGAACGGCTTGAGCCGTTCCTCGGCAAACTGCCGGGCCATGTCGCGGATCTGGGTCTGGTCTTCGTTGGGGATCATGGTGATTCCTTGAAATCTGAGTACGACATTGAACCCTGTGGGAGCGAGCCTGCTCGCGAAAGCGGTGTATCAGTCACGCATGTGCCGGCTGAAACGACGTCTTCGCGAGCAGGCTCGCTCCCACAGTTGATCGGCGATGCCTTCAGTAAACGCATTCCACAGCCATGGCCGTGGCTTCGCCGCCGCCAATGCAGATCGCTGCAATGCCGCGCTTGAGTTGTTTCTGCCGCAGTGCCGCGAGCAACGTCACCAGAATCCTCGCTCCCGAGGCGCCGATCGGATGGCCCAGCGCGCAGGCGCCGCCATGCACATTGAGCTTGTCGTGGGGAATCTCCAGGTGCGTCATCGCCGCCATGCCGACCACGGCAAACGCTTCGTTCACTTCAAACAGATCCACCTGATCCAGCGCCCAACCGGTCTTCTTCACCAGTTTCTTGATCGCGCCAATCGGTGCGGTGGGAAACAGCCCAGGGGTATCAGCGAACGCAGCATGCCCATGAATCACCGCCAGCGGCTTGAGGCCCAGTTGCTGCGCATGGGACTGCCGCATCAGCACGAGCGCCGCCGCGCCGTCGGAAATCGAGCTGGAGTTGGCTGCGGTGACCGTGCCGCCCTCGCGGAACGCCGGTTTCAGCGAGGCAACCTTGTCGAGTTTGGCTTTTGGCGGCTGTTCATCGTTGCTGATCACCACCTGCTCTTTACCGACGGTCACCGTCAGTGGAACGATTTCGTCGGTGAAGCTGCCATCCTTGATCGCCTGTTGCGCGCGGGTAGTCGAGGTAATGGCGAAGGCATCCTGCGCTTCGCGGCTGAAGCTGTTGGCCTCGGCGCAATCCTCGGCGAAGGTGCCCATCAGGCGGCCCTTGTCGTAGGCATCTTCGAGGCCGTCGAGGAACATCGAATCGAGCACGCGGCCATGGCCCATGCGATAGCCGGCGCGGGCACGATCGAGCAGGTACGGCGAGTTGGACATGCTTTCCATGCCGCCGGCGATCACCACGTCGGCACTGCCGGCAAGCAGCATGTCGTGAGCCATGATGGTGGTCTGCATGCCCGAGCCGCACATCTTGTTCACCGTGGTGCAGCGCGTCGATTTATCCAGCCCGGCGCCCAGCGCAGCCTGACGTGCCGGCGCCTGACCGAGGCCGGCGGGCAGTACGCAGCCGAACAGCACTTCATCAACCGCGTCGCTGGCGACACCGGCGCGTTCGACCGCAGCCTTGATCGCCGCCGCGCCGAGTTGCGGTGCGGTGAGGCTTTTCAGTTCACCTTGAAAACCGCCCATCGGTGTGCGGACAGCGCTGACGATAACAATCGGATCATTGGACATAGTCATGACTAATCCTCCTTACTTGGCGGCCATGCGCAAGGCGCCGTCGAGACGGATCACCTCGCCGTTGAGCATGCTGTTTTCGATGATGTGGCGCACGAGCGCGGCGTATTCGGCAGGCTTGCCCAGACGCGGCGGGAATGGCACACCCGCGGCCAGCGAATCGCGCACTTCCGGGGTCATGCCGGCCATCATCGGCGTTTCGAAAATGCCCGGTGCGATGGTCATCACGCGGATGCCGAAGCGCGCCAGTTCGCGGGCGGCCGGCAGAGTCAGGCTGGCGATCGCACCTTTCGAGGCCGAGTACGCGGCCTGGCCAATCTGGCCGTCGAACGCTGCGACCGAGGCGGTGTTGATGATCACTCCACGCTCGCCGTCAGCATTGGCTTCGCTCTCGGCGATCGCCGCCGCAGCCAGGCGCAGCATGTTGAAACTGCCGATCAGGTTGACGTTGATCACTTGAGCAAAACTGCTCAGGGCGTGCGGGCCGTTCTTGCCGAGAATTTTCTCGCCGCGAACGATGCCGGCGCAGTTGACCAAGCCATTGAGGCTGCCAAATGCGGCAACGGTCGCCTGCACAGCGGCTTCGGCGGCGGCTTCATTGCTGATGTCGGCAACCACGCTTTGCGCACCCAGGCGCTGCGCCTGAGCGGCGACGGCTTCGGCGTTCATGTCGACCAGCATGACTTTGGCGCCGGCACTGACCAGCAATTCAGCGCTGGCGGCACCGAGGCCTGACGCGCCGCCGGTGACGATAAAAACCTTGTTCTCGATCTGCATGACGGTGTTCCCTTGGATTCAAGCTGAAACTCTGTGCGCCGCGGCCTCTTGAGCCTTGGCGATTTCCTGGTTGCGCAAGATAAAGCGCTGCAATTTGCCACTCGGGGTTTTGGGCAATTCGCTGACAAATTCGATTTCACGCGGGTACGAATGCGCGGCCAGACGCTTGCGCACGTGTTGGCGCAGCTCCTCGGCCAACTCCGGCGCGGCACGGTACTGCGCGCTCAGCACGACAAAGGCTTTGACCAGTTCGGTGCGTTCCGGGTCGGGTTTGCCGACGACCGCCGCCTCGACCACGGCCGGGTGTTCGATCAGGGCACTTTCCACGTCGAACGGGCCGACGCGGTAGCCCGAAGTGGTGATCACATCATCACTGCGGCCGACGAAGCTGATGCTGCCGTCCGGGTTCCACTCCACGGTGTCGCCGCTTAGATAGTAGTTGCCGACAAAGGCCTTGGTCGGCGCGCCTTCGTAGCCACCGAACCAGCACATCGGCGACTGCGGGCGGTCGATGGCGAGAATGCCCGGTTGACCGACGCCGAGTTCGTTGTACTGCTCATCGAGCACGACGATGCGATGGCCCGGCGACGCGAAACCAGCGGCGCCGACATGCACCGGGTGCTCAAGGCCGTGGTGGTTGCACAGCACCATGCCCAGTTCGGTCTGGCCGTAGTGGTCGTGGATGACCACGCCGAGGTTATCGGCGAACCAGCGGATCACTTCCGGGTTCAGCGGCTCACCGGCGCTGCTGACGATGCGCAGTTTGCCCTTGATCGATCTGGCGAACTCCTCGCCACCGGCAATCAGCAAACGATAGGCAGTGGGCGAGCCGGTGAGATTGGTAATGCCGTATTTGTTGATCACCCGGCAGGTGCTTTCGAGGGTGAACGGGCCATCATAGAAGGTAATCGGGTGCCCCAGCGCCAATGGCCCGGTGACGCCGAAATAGATGCCATAGGCCCAGCCCGGATCGGCGACGTTCCAGAACGCGTCTTCGGGACGCAGGTCCACCGCATCGCGGGTGTAGCTCTGGAAAGCGACGATGGCTTTGAGCGGCACTGACAGCGCTTTCGCCGGCCCCGTCGTGCCCGAGGTGAACATCAGCAGGAACGGGTCTTCGCCGGTCAGCAATACCGGCTCGCAGACATTGGAATAGTTGGCCAGCTCAGCCCAGAAACTGAAATCACCGCGAACAATGCCCTGACCTTTGGCGCCGGCCACGGTGACGATGGACGGGCATGCGCTGACTTCATTGAGCTTGGGCCGATTGACCGCATCGGTCACCACGACCTTCGCCCCGGAGCTGTTCAGGCGATGTTCAAGAGCTTTCGGCCCGAATGCGGTAAACAGCGGCTGATACACCGCGCCGATGCGCCAGGTGGCGAGCACGGTGATGAGCAATTCGACGTTGCGTGGCAGCAGGCCAGCGACTTTATCGCCCTTCTGCACGCCCTGGGCGAGGAGGAAATTGGCGAAACGCGCGGCTTTGTCTTGCAGATCAGTGAAGGTGTAAGTCGCACTTGAGCCGTCGCGACCTTCCCAGAACAACGCAATGCGCCCGGGCAAGGCATGGCGGTCGCAACATTCAACGCAGGCGTTGAGTGCCGCCAGCGTGCCGCTGAGCGACGCATCGACGGTGTGCTGATAGTTGAACTGTTCGGTGGCAGACAAGTAATCGCGCATTGCCAGAATCCCTCGGTGTTTTTATTAGGCTGGGAACCGTAAACAACACAGGGATAGTCGCGCCGCGCGGGCCTTGGGGCAATGGTCAAAGCTATCAACGTGGTTGACTGGTTTGGCCAAGAGGTTGCGGCCGCATGCCCTGTAGGAGCTGACGAGTGCAACGAGGCTGCGATCTTTTGATCTTGATTTTTACCATCAAGTACAAGATCAAAAGATCGCAGCCTTCGGCAGCGCCTACAGGGGAACGCATTTCAAAAATGTGGGAGCGAGCCTGCTCGCGAAGGCGTCGGGTCAGACCACCTCATTGAGGATCAGCGTCCGGTAATGCCCTGGGTTCGACCCCGACCACTTGCGAAACGCTTTGTAGAACGAACTGGCATCAGCAAAGCCCAGCCGTGCAGCAATCTCGACAAAACTGATCGAAGGCTCCGCCAGCCAAGTGATTGCCAGCTCCTTGCGCACGCTGTCCTTGAGGCCCTGATAGGTCTGCCCTTCCTCGGCCAGACGCCGGCGTAATGTCGACGCGGACATACAAAATTGCTGAGCCAGCGCCTCGGTTTCCGGCCATTGCTCGGCGGGCAGCTGTCGCAGATCCTGTTTGATCCGGCTGGCCAGGCTGTCGGGGTCGCGGTACTTGACCAGAATGTTGGCCGGCGCCTGGGCGAGAAAGCGCTTGAGTTCTTCGGCGCTGCGCTTGATCGGCAGATCGAGGCAATCGGCGGAAAAGATCATCCGCGTACGTGGCCGTTCGAAGCGCAGGTTTTCCGAAAACATCACCCGATAATCGTCGATGAAGTCCGGTTCCGCGCAGCGCAGTTCAATCGCCAGAATCGGAATCCGCCGCCCGGCCAGCCAGCACGCGACGCCGTGCACGATCATCCAGTAAGTGAAATAGGTGAAGGCGCGGCGCGGTTCGGCGTCGTCTTCGAGCAGGACGATTTCCGCCAGGCTCTGCTGATGCACCAGTTGCGCCGGCAGTTTTTCGAGCATCAGCGACAGGAACGTCAGACCGGTATCCAGCGCCGCCGCCAGCGTCGGTTGCGCCATGGCGCTGCGACACAAAAACGCCAGGCTGCCGGATTTGAGCGGGCGCGGGTCCATGCCGAAGAACTCGTCATCACCGCGTCGCGCCAGCAGGCGCCAGAGTCTGGCGTATTGCGAGGCCGGCACCCTGCCCTCATCGGCCGCTAACAAAGCCGGATCGATGCCGACCTTGCTCAACGCCTCATCCGTCGCCGCGCCCGGGGCACAGCTTTGCAGCAACGCTTCGCGCACCAGTTGAATGGCAATGGTGTCTTTTTCTGCCATGGAGCGAGGTGAACCTTGTTGTTTTTTGGGTGGTGGGCATCTTAACCCAGCTGCTGAAGTCACCGCAGGGCCAATGTGGGAGCGAGCCTGCTCGCGAACGCGGTGTGTCAGATAAACAAATGTCACAGGCATACCGCATTCGCGAGCAGGCTCGCTCCCACAGGAATCACAGTCGTTCAGCTAAGGTTCAGCTAAATGTCAATGAATGCCATTTGGGAATGAGTGTCATTATGTTACAACTTAGCCTCCTATCTAAATCGCTGTGGCTCGCCAATGCTCGTTCCCTTTTTGATCATGTTGCGCGAAGGCATCGAGGCCGCGCTTATCGTCGGCATCATCGCCAGTTATTTGCAACAGACCGGCCGCGGTCAATGGATGCCGGCGGTGTGGATCGGCGTTTTCCTCGCTGCCGCCCTTGCGCTGCTGGTCGGCGGTGGCCTGGAGTTGGTGAGCGCTGAATTCCCACAGAAGCAGCAGGAGTTGTTCGAGGGCGTGGTCGGTCTGGTCGCCGTGGGCATTCTCAGTTCGATGGTGTTCTGGATGCGCAAGGTCGCGCGGTCGATCAAGCACTCGCTGCAAGCCTCGCTGGATCAAGCGCTGACGCAATCCAGGCATCAAGTGATTGCATTGATCGCCATGGTTTTCTTCGCCGTCGCTCGCGAAGGCCTGGAAACCGTATTCTTCCTGCTCGCCGTGTTCCAGCAAAGCGAAGGCCCGGGCGCGCCGATCGGTGCCCTGATCGGCCTGATCCTGGCGGTGATCGTCGGTTTCCTGATCTACAGCGGCAGCATGCGCCTCAATCTCTCGGCGTTCTTCAAGTGGACCGGATTGTTCATCCTCGTGGTCGCCGCCGGGATCCTCGCCAATTCGGTGCAGGCGCTGCATGAAGCCGGGCTGTGGAATCACCTGCAAACGGTGCTGTTCGACTTCAGCGCGACGCTGCCGATGGACGGCCCGCTGGGGTCGGTGCTGGCCGGCATGTTCGGCTATCAGGATGCGCCGACCGTCAGCACTCTTGGCGCGTACCTGATTTATCTGCTGCTGGCGCTGGTGATGTTCTTCATGCCCCCGCCGCGCCAGGCGCCGTCAACCACTTCCGTTTCCAGCCAGTAAGGCCCTTCATGTCTACTACCCAAACCCCTCCGGCCCTGCGTTGGGCGCTGGCCGGCTCGGTGCTGCTGATGGTCGCCGCCGGCGGGCTGTTCTGGTACGCCTCGAACATGGCCGCCGCCAAGCGTCAGCACAACCACGATGAAATCGTCGTAAACATCCATCCGCACAGTTGCGAGCCAAATGCCCTGACGGTGCCCGCCGGCCGCGCCAGTTTTCGCATCGTCAACCGCTCCGAGCGTGCGGTCGAGTGGGAAATTCTCGACGGCGTGCTGGTGGTCGAAGAGCGGGAAAACATCGCGCCGGGCCTGAGCCAGTTGATTAACGCCAACCTGCAACCGGGCGACTATGCGATCACCTGCGGCTTGCTCAGCAACCCGCGCGGCACCTTGCACGTGACGGCGACGGCAGCCTCGGATGCCGCCGCCAAGGCCAAGCCGTCGATGGTCGCGTTCGTCGGGCCGCTGTCGGAATTTCGCGTGTATCTGGCCGTTCAGGGCAGCGCGTTGATCAAAGCGGCGACGGCGCTGAATCAGGCGATCGCCAGTGGTGATCTGGCGCAGGCGCAAGCGTTGTACCTGCCGGCGCGTGCCGCTTATCAGCGTCTGGCGCCGGCGGCGCAGCGCCTGGCCGAGCTGGACAATCAGATCAATGCCCGCGCCGATTATTTCGAAAAGCGCGAGCAGGATCCGGCGTTCGTCGGTTTCCATCGCCTCGAATACGCGCTGTTCCAGCAGCGCAATCTCGACCATGTCGCGCCGATTGCCCAGCGCTTGCTCGCAGATGTCACCACTCTCAAGCAACAGTTGCTCGCGCAGTCGCTGCCGCCGGAGCAACTGGTGAGTATCGTCGTGCGCAACCTCAACAGCCTCGCCGATGTGCGCGCCGGCAGCGGCGAAGAAGAACGCTACAGCCAGAGCGACCTCAACGGTTTCGCCGCCAACGCGCAGACTGCGCGCAAGGTCGTCGACCTGTTGCGCCCGATGCTGAGCAAATCCGCTGCGGAGCTGTTGCCGGAGATCGACCAGGCGCTGGACGATTTCGACAGCCAGCTCAACGCCTTCAAATCCGCCGATGGCTACGTCAGTTACGACGCCGTGACCGCCGCGCAACGCCAGCAGATCGCCGCCAAAGCCAAGGCTCTGGCCACGGCACTGGATGGCATCGACCCCGCCCTCGGCCTTTCCGGCCTGTAAGCAGAAGACCACGACAGATGAACGATTCAGAACCTCTCAACCTGCAACGGCGCCGCGTGCTGATGGGCATGGGCGCCGCCGGTGTCGCCCTTGCCGGATCGGCGCTGAGTTGCCCGGCCATGGCCGCGCTGCCTGCGCAAGTTACCGAAGCGCCGAGCAGCGACAAGACCGAAGACCGCCACGATTTTCACGGTGTGCACCAGGCCGGCATCGTCACCCCGCGCCCGGCCTCCGGGATGCTGGTGGCGTTCGATGTGCTGGCCAGTGATCGCGAAGACCTTGAGCGGCTGTTTCGCACCCTCAACGAACGCATCGCGTTTTTGATGAAGGGCGGCCCGGTCGCGCAGATCGACCCGAAACTGCCGCCGCTGGACTCCGGCATCCTCGGCCCGGTGGTCACCCCGGACAACCTGACCATCACCGTTTCCGTCGGCGATTCGCTGTTCGACGAGCGCTTCGGTCTGGCGGCGGCAAAGCCCAAGCGTCTGCAACGCATGGTTGGCTTCCCCAACGATGCCTTGGACGCCGATTGCTGCCATGGCGATCTGAGCCTGCAGTTCTGCGCCAACACCGCCGACACCAACATCCACGCCCTGCGCGACATCGTCAAAAACCTGCCCGACCTGCTGCTGGTGCGCTGGAAACAGGAAGGCAGCGTCCCGCCGCAAGCCCCGGCCAAACCCGGTGTGCCGGCGCAGTCGGCGCGCAACTTTCTCGGTTTTCGCGATGGCTCGGCCAACCCTGATTCCAACGACGCCAAGGCCATGGAGCGGATTGTCTGGGTACAACCGGACAGTGACGAACCGGACTGGGCTGCCCACGGCAGTTATCAAGCGGTGCGCATCATCCGCAACTTCGTCGAACGCTGGGATCGCACGCCGTTGCAGGAGCAGGAAAGCATTCTCGGCCGGGTCAAGAGCAGCGGCGCGCCCATCGGTGGCCACACTGAAAGCGAAGTGCCGGATTACAGCAAAGACCCCGCCGGCAAGCTGACCAGGCTCGATGCGCACATTCGTCTGGCCAACCCGCGCACCGCCGCGACCCAGGCCAATCTGATCCTGCGGCGGCCGTTCAACTACTCCAACGGCGTCAACAAGAACGGCCAGCTCGACATGGGCCTGCTGTTCATCTGTTACCAGGCTGACCTGGAACAAGGCTTCATCACCGTGCAGACCCGCCTCAACGGTGAACCGCTCGAGGAATACCTCAAACCGGTCGGCGGCGGTTACTTCTTCACCCTGCCCGGCGCTACCGGCGATGACGATTTCATCGGTCGCTCGTTACTCGCTGCCACCTCCCAAAACAAAACCGCATGACACCCAACCGACACTGGAGCCGCCCCATGAAAAAGACGCCACTCGCGTTATTGCTGACCCTTGGTTTGCTCAACACCCCGCTGGCGGCGTTCGCCGCGACCGCGCCGCTGGATCTGGTGGGGCCGGTGTCGGACTACAAGATTTACGTCACCGAGAAACTCGATGAGCTGGCCAGCCACACCCAGCAGTTCACCGACGCGGTGAAGAAAGGCGATCTCGCCACCGCGCAGAAGCTCTACGCGCCGACGCGGGTGTATTACGAGTCGATCGAGCCGATCGCCGAGCTGTTCAGCGATCTCGATGCGTCCATCGACTCGCGCGTCGATGACCACGAAAAAGGCGTACAGGCTGAAGACTTCACCGGCTTCCATCGCATCGAATATTCGTTGTTCGCGGAAAAAACCACCAAGGGTCTGGATGCATTGGCCGACGGTTTGAACAAAGACGTGCAGGACCTGCAAACCCGTGTGGCCGGTCTGACCTTCCCGCCAGAGAAGGTCGTCGGCGGCGCTGCTGCGCTGTTGGAAGAAGTCGCGGCGACGAAGATTTCCGGCGAGGAAGACCGCTACAGCCACACCGACCTGTACGACTTCCAGGGCAACATCGACGGGGCGAAGAAGATCGTTGATCTGTTCCGTCCGCAGATCGAACAGCAGGACAAGGCGTTTGTTGCCAAGGTCGACAAGAACTTCGCCACGGTCGACAAGATACTCGCCAAGTACAAAACGGCGGATGGCGGCTTTGAGACCTATGACAAAGTGAAGGACAACGACCGCAAAGCGCTGGTCGGGCCGGTGAATACGCTGGCGGAGGATCTTTCGATGATGCGCGGGAAGTTGGGTCTGAACTGATTTTTTAGCCTCTGGTCTGGCCCCTTCGCGAGCAGGCTCGCTCCCACAGTTGGAATGCATTTCCCTGTGGGAGCGAGCCTGCTCGCGAAAGCAATTCCGGACGCGCTAGAGAATCCTGTAGAGCAACCGCTCAATCCTCACTCGACTCACCCGCTTGAGAAACTTCGCCACACCTGCCGGGTAATCCGGCAGCGTTTCAAGCGACTGGAAGTTATCGATCCGCGTGGTATGGCGGAAGATGTTTTCCAGCTCTTTCGCCCGTGGCTCCAGCCACTCGCCTTTCGGGTCTTCAATCAGCAGCGCGTTTTCCAGATCGAGGCGAAACGCGCGCGGATTGAGGTTGTTGCCAGTCAGCAAGGTGTAGCGCTGATCGATCCACATGCCCTTGAGGTGATAGGTGTTGTCACCGTCGCGCCACAAGTGCAGGTTCAACTGGCCGCTGTCGATGCTGTGCTGATGGCGTTTGGCGAAGCGGCGCAGGCTGATTTCGTATAGATACGGCAGCGCGGCGATCACCTTGAACGGCTCGCTCGGCGGAATGTAGAAATCGTTGGCGGTCTTGTCGCCAACCACGATGTCGATCTTCACGCCACGGGCCAGCGCGCGGTTGATCTCACGGATCACGCCCAGGGGCAGGTTGAAGTACGGCGTGCAGATGGTCAGCTGCTTTTGCGCGCTGGCGATCAGTTCGAGAATCGCCCGGTTCAGCGGGTTGTTCTTGCCGACGCCGAGCAGTGGCGTGACCGACAGCCCATCTCTGCTGGTGCTGCCGGCGCCGGTGTCGTAGGTCGCATACTTGAGGCGACTGCGCAGGTCGCCGATGTCGTTGCGCAGGCTGCGCGTGCTCGGCAGGTTCGGCAGGTCGAGGCGATGCACGGCTTTCGATTCGATCAGTCCGTGCTTGACCAGATGATGCATCGAATCCGCGAGCTCGCGACTGTGCAGCACGTGGTAGCGGTCGAAGCGGTACTTGTCGAGTTTGTGCAGGTAGACGTTGTTCAGACTCGCGCCGCTGTAGACCACCTTGTCGTCGATCACGAAACCTTTGAGGTGCAGCACGCCGAACAGCTCGCGGGTCTGCACCGGCACGCCGTAGATCGGCACTTCGCTCTGGTGCGTGCGGGTCATGTCCTGATACCAGGCGGCGTTGCCCGGCTGCTTGCCCGCGCCGATCAGACCGCGCTGGGCACGCAACCAGTCGACCACCACGGCGATTTCCAGCTCGGGACGCTTGAGCTTGGCTGCGTGCAGGGCATCGAGGATTTCCTGACCGGCTTCGTCCTGCTGCAGATACAGCGCGACGATGTAGATGCGCTGCGTCGCTGCGGCGATTTGCTCGAGCAGGCAGCGTCGGAATTCGGCAGCACTGGACAGAATGCTCACCGCCTCGGCGGTCAGCGCGAAGCTGCGCAGTTTGGGCAGCAGAGAACGTTTGAAAAGCAACGGCATAAGGCTCGCAAGGTTCGATTCCGAAGAGTTTGAGAGCTTACACCATCGTCTGCGCCGGGTCTTGTCAGTGTCAGTAATGGCCCCTTCGCGAGCAGGCTCGCTCCCACCGTTAAAATGCATTCCCCTGTGGGAGCGAGCCTGCTCGCGAAAGCGTTTTCACACACGCCGAAGAAATTCGCTTGACCAAGGAGAACAGTCGTTCTACTGTTCGTCACATGAACGAATCAATCAGCAATGACACACGCGACATCATTCTGGATGTCACCGAAAAGTTGATCTACAAAAGTGGCATCGCTGCCACCAGCATGGATCTGCTGGTGAAGACCGCCGGCGTCTCCAGAAAAAGCATTTACCGTTACTTTGCCGATAAGGACGCCTTGGTGGTCGCAGCCCTGCAACGGCGGGATATTCGCTGGATGCACTGGTTCACAAGTGCCGTCGATCAGGTCGAAACCCCGGCCGATCGTCTGCTCAACCTGTTTACTGTGCTCAAGGGCTGGTTCGACTCGGAAGGCTTTCGCGGCTGCGCCTTTATCAACACTAGCGGCGAAACCGGCGATCCACAGGATCCAGTGCGGCTGGTGGCCAAAGAACACAAACAGAAGCTGCTCGACTACGTGTGCGAGCTATGTACCGAATATGGTGCCGAGGATCCGCAACTATTGGCCAGACAGTTGCTGATCCTGATTGAAGGCGCCATTACCATAGCGCTTGTGATGGGTGATCACAGTGCCGCCGATAATGCGCAATGCATGGCGCGAAAGTTATTGGGCCTGTAACTCTTAATAAGCCGGACTTGTTGTTCATACATTAAATGAAACAGGAGATTGAACATGTCGACTGCAGCCCAGGTACGTCCGCCATTGCCCCCGTTCAACCATGCGTCAGCCATCGAGAAGGTGCGTCTGGCCGAGGATGGCTGGAACAGCCGCGATCCGGAAAAGGTTTCGCTCGCTTACACCCTCGACACCAAATGGCGCAATCGCGCCGAGTTTGCCAACAACCGCGAAGAGGCCAAGGCGTTTCTGACGCGCAAATGGGCGAAGGAACTGGATTATCGCTTGATCAAAGAACTCTGGGCCTACTCCGATACGCGTATCGCGGTACGTTATGCCTATGAATGGCACGACGATTCCGGCAACTGGTTCCGCTCGTACGGCAACGAGAACTGGGAGTTCGATGACAACGGCCTGATGTTCCAGCGCTATGCCTGCATCAACGACATGCCGATCAAGGAAAGCGAGCGCAAATTCCATTGGCCGCTGGGCCGCCGGCCGGATGATCATCCGGGGCTGAGTGAACTCGGTCTCTAAAGCCAACCCACCCATGTGTAGGAGCTGCCGAAGGCTGCGATCTTTTGATCTTGATTTGATCGTTCCCACGCGCAGCAGCCGGGGCGCTCCGCGCCCGAGAAGATCGCAGCCTTCGGCAGCTCCTACACAGGAATGTATTCCAGACTGTAATTGACGACGGCATGCTCTGGCTCGCCGCAACAGTTCGATACAGGTAACATAACCGCCCTCCCCGCAGCCCACGTTCTGCGCCTTGCCGAATAAGCCGACTCCATGCCTTTCGAACTCAGCGTTGACCTCACCACCCTGGCCATTCTGGCTGCTGTTGCTTTCCTTGCCGGTTTCATCGATGCCATCGCTGGCGGTGGCGGTCTGTTGACCACGCCGGCGCTGCTGACGGCGGGCCTGCCGCCGCATCTGGTGCTGGGCACCAACAAGCTGAGCTCGACCTTCGGTTCGGCGACCGCCAGCTTCACCTTCTACAAACGCAAACTGTTTCATCCACGCCAGTGGACCCACGCGATTGTCGGCACCCTGGTCGGCGCGCTCACTGGCGCGGTGGTTGCGCATTACCTGCCGGCCGAGTGGCTGAACAAGATGCTGCCGGTGATCGTTTTCGCCTGTGGCCTGTATTTGCTGTTTGGCGGCACGCCGAAAGCGCCGCTGGACAGCGACGCGCCGATCAAAAAGAAATGGCAATCGACCCAAGGCTTCAGCCTCGGCTTCTACGATGGCGTGGCCGGTCCCGGCACGGGCGCATTCTGGACCGTGAGCAGTCTGCTGCTGTACCCGATCGACCTGGTCAAGGCCAGCGGCGTGGCGCGCAGCATGAACTTTGTCAGCAACATCGCGGCGCTGTCGGTGTTCATCTTCTCCGGACAGGTCGACTGGATCATTGGCCTATGCATGGGCCTGTCGGTGATGGTCGGGGCTTTCTTTGGCGCGCGCACCGCAATCAGCGGCGGGGCCAAATTCATTCGTCCAGTGTTCATCACCGTAGTGCTTGGCCTGACTGTGCGCCTAGCCTGGCAGCACTGGTTCAGCGTGGCCTAAGCGCCGCGCGACGTAGACGTCGATCAGGTAACGGGCAATTGAACGCGACGCCGGCAACGGCGGCAAGTCATGCACGTTGAACCACTGGGCGTCCTCGATCTCGTCTTCCTGACAGACAATTTCGCCACCGGCATATTCGGCATGGAAGCCGAGCATCATCGAGTGCGGGAACGGCCAGCACTGGCTGCCGATGTACTGGATGTTCTTCACTTCGATCTGCACTTCTTCACGCACTTCGCGAATCAGGCAATCCTCGGCCGATTCCCCCGGCTCGGCGAAACCGGCCAGTGTGCTGTAAACCCCGGTGACGAAACGCGGCGAGCGCGCCAGGAGGATTTCGTCGCCACGGGTGATCAGCACGATCATGCTTGGTGAAATGCGCGGATAACTGCGCAGATCGCACGGCTGGCAATACATCGCTCGTTCGCGCGGGACTTGCGTCATTGGCTGGCCGCAGTTGCCGCAGAAGCGATGCTCTCGTGCCCAAGTGCCGATCTGAGCGGCATAACCGAGCACTTTGTACAGCGTGTGATCGCCTTCGAGCATGAACGCTCGCAGCCCCTTCCAGCCGCAACCGGGCACATCGCTGGCGCTGTGCAACTCAAGCAGATAGACCGGTTCGCCGTCGAGATGACCAATCCCGTGCTCAGCGAGGACTGAAAGGTCCTGGCGCTTGAGCCACTCGCGCGGGAACAGTGCGCCGTTGCCATCGAACAGGAAGCCTTCGGGGCTGCGCGCTACGGCCCAGCCGCCGGGTTGATCGGTGTCGAGTACTGCAGTGGTCCAGCGAGAGATCATGGTTAACTCAATCCAGAAATTCGGGTTTCTGTTTGCTCATGTGGGCGGCCATGGCCACGCGCAGATCGGTGGATTGCAACATGGCGGCGTTCCAGGTGGCAACGTATTCAAGACCATCGTCGATGCGATGGTCGCGCATGTAGCTGATCATTTCCTTGGTACCGGTCACGGCGATCGGCGACTTCGCAGCGATGTCACGGGCAATGTCGAACACGCCTTCGAGCAGCGTGTCCTTATCGCCGTAGACGCGATTGACCAGGCCCATGCTGCGTGCTTCCTCGGCGCCAAAGGTGCGACCGGTGTAAGCCAGTTCACGCAGCATGCCGTCTCCGATGATTCGCGGCAACCGTTGCAGCGTACCGACGTCAGCGGCCATGCCGATGTCAATTTCCTTGATGGAAAATTGCGCGTCCTCGGCGGCATAACGCATGTCACAAGCCGAGATCAGATCGATTGCCCCGCCCAGGCAATAGCCCTGAATGGCAGCAAGCACCGGTTTGCGGCAATTGTCGACGGCGTTGAACGAGGCTTGCAGATTGAGGATCTTGCGCCGCAGCAGGCGCGCATTGCGGCCCACGTCCTTGCCCAGTTCATTGGCGACACCGGCGAGCATCATCAGGTCGATGCCCGATGAAAAATGCTTGCCGTTACCGCTTAGCACCACCACGCGGACTTCGTCGGTATCGTCAACCCATTGAAAGATTTCGACGATTTCGCTCCAGAACGCCGCGTTCATTGCGTTGATCTTTTCCGGGCGATTTATCTTCACATGGGCGATGTTGTCGGCCAGTTCGACGCTGAAGGCGGAGTATTGAGTCATGGCAGTGATCCTTTACCGGGCTGGGAAATAAGCCCCGAACTATAACAAGGCAACGGGGCGGCGGTTCGGCCAAATGCGGGACTGACTGGCGCGGCTCATTTGGGGAGCAGCCGAAGGCTGCGATCTTTTGGGACGCAGAGCGTCCCGGGCTGCATTCCCACGCAGAGCGTGGGAACGATCGATTGGCTTATTTCAGCCCCAGCCTGTAAAGCGAGCCATTCTCTTCATCTGTCAGCACATACAGATAGCCATCCGGCCCTTGACGCACGTCACGGATACGCTGATTCAACTCACCCAGCAAACGCTCCTCATGGACTACCTTGTCACCATCGAATTGCAGGCGAATGAGTTCCTGGGACACCAGTGCGCCGATAAACGCGTTGTGCTGCCACGGCGTGAAGCGATCCGCGTCATAGAAGGCCATGCCGGTAACCCCGGGGGATTTTTCCCAGACATGATGCGGCGCCACGGTGCCTTCAGCGGTTTTGCCCTTCGCCTCAGGAATCGGTTGCATCGAATAGTTGATGCCATGGGTCGCCAACGGCCAGCCATAATTCTTGCCACGTTCGATGATGTTCACTTCATCGCCGCCACGTGGCCCGTGCTCGTTCTCCCACAGCGTGCCGGTCCACGGATTGAGCGCCGCGCCTTGCGGGTTGCGCAGGCCATAGGACCAGATTTCAGGCCGGACACCGGATTGGCCAACAAAAGGGTTATCGTCCGGCACCTTGCCATCCGGGAAGATGCGTACGACTTTGCCTTGCAACTTGTCGAGGTCCTGCGCAGTCGGCCGATCGTTGTTTTCGCCGAGGGTGATGAACAGATACCCGTCGCGATCGAACACCAGCCGTGAACCGAAGTGGTTGCTCACCGACAGCTTCGGTTCCTGACGGAAGATCACATTGAAGTCCTTCAGCGTCTTCAGGTCATCGGAAAGCCGTCCGCGCCCTACCGCCGTACCAGCCTTGCCGCCCTCACCACCGCCTTCGGCATACGACAGATAGACCATGCGGTCCTGCTTGAAGTCTGGCGACAGCGCCACATCAAGCAAACCGCCCTGCCCTTTGGCCCAGACTTGCGGCACGCCACTGATCGGCTCCGACAGTTTGCCGTCCTTGCTCACAACGCGCAGATGACCCGGACGTTCGGTCACCAGCATGCCCTTCTGATCAGGCAGAAACGCCAGTGCCCAGGGATGTTCCAGGCCTTGGGCAATGGTGGTGACTTCAAGAATGCCCTGTTCGCTTTTCAGCTCTTTGGGCGCGGCGGCGAACGCCGGGGCACTGATCAGCGCGGCGGCGCAGCAGGTGGCTAGGAGGGTTTTACGCAACATGCACGATTCCTTTTGTTCGTGTGAAAGGCTGACAGAACATCAGTCCTGCCGTTCAACGGTTGCTGCCGGTGCCCCGTGAGGGCGGGTTGGGAATGAAGGTTGGCGGATTGCTCGGCACCGAACGAATCGGTTGACCATTGCCGATGCCGCGATTTTCAACGGTCGGCTGACGTGGCACGGGAACGGTGTTCGGCCCGCGAAGCGGCGGAGCGCTGGGCTGGGTGCCCTGCATGCTGTTGGGATTGGCCCGGCGGATCGGGCTGTTGTAGGGATTGTTGCTGTTCCCGGTGGGGCTTTGTGCGAGCACGACATCGGCATGAACCAGGCCACCACTTAAGACGAGGACGGCGATGCCAATCAGAAACCGGTTCATGGGAATACCTCTCGATGTGCGTGGACTAGAGCCTTGGAGCCCACGCTACGCCGTGGGTTCGGATTTGTTAACCCTCGTGCCTTAAACAACATGTAACACGGCTTGACCGTACCGCTGGAAGCCGCGCAATCACTGGAAACTTTCTCGCCGCGCCACGGGTCACCTGATCATCACTCGGAGGACAAGTCATGGCTCGGGCAATCTGGAAAGGCGCAATCAGTTTTGGACTGGTACACATCCCCGTGGCGCTGGTTTCAGCGACGTCGTCCCAAGGCGTGGACTTCGATTGGCTCGACAGCCGCAGCATGGACCCGGTGGGCTACAAACGCATCAACAAGGTCACCGGCAAGGAAGTCACCAAAGAGAACATCGTCAAAGGCGTGGCCTACGAAAAGGGCCGCTACGTGGTGCTCAGCGAGGAAGAAATCCGCTCGGCGCACCCCGTCTCGACACAGACCATCGACATTTTCTCGTTCGTCGACGCCGAGCAGATTCCGCTGCAGAACATCGACACGCCCTATTACCTGGCGCCAGACAAGCGCGGCGGCAAGGTCTACGCGTTGCTGCGCGAAACCCTGAGCAAAACCAACAAGGTCGCCCTCGCCCGCGTTGTCCTGCATACCCGTCAATACCTGGCCGCGTTGATGCCGCTGGAGTCGGCGCTGGTTCTGGTGAAACTGCGCTGGCCCCAGGAAGTGCGCAGCCTCGATGAGCTGGCGCTGGGCAGCGAAGTGACCAAGCCGCAACTGGCCAAGGGCGAGCTGGACATGGCCAAACGTCTGGTTGAGGACATGACCTCGGAGTGGTCGCCTGAGGAATACAAGGACGAGTTTGAAGACAAGATCATGGCGCTGGTCGAGAAGAAAGCCCACGAAGGCAAGATCGAGGACGTCGAGACCGCCACTGGCGAGGAAGAGCGCAAGACTGCCGACGTTATCGATTTGACCGAGCTGCTTAAACGCAGCCTCGGCGGCAAGGCACCGGCCAAGCCCAAGGCGAAATCAACCAGTAAGGCGGCGCCGGCGAAGAAGACCCGGAAGGCGTCCGGGGAGTAAGCGTTGGGCCAGCTAGAGGTATGTTTGAAGTGAAGCCGCCTTCGCGAGCAGGCTCGCTCCCACAGGGAAACGCATTTCAAAATGTGGGAGCGAGCCTGCTCGCGAAGAGGCCGGTACTGACACCGCAAGTCTCAGATCAGAATAAAGATCGCCAACAACGCCGCAAAAATCGCCCACTTCTCCAAGTAATACCGCGTACGGTTGCGTTTCTTCAACTCTTTGCCGCGCAAACGGATCTTGTAGATCTTGGTAAACAAGCGGTTGATACCACCGGTCTTGTCCCCCGCATCATTCGGCGCGCCCGCCGCTGACATCACCGTGCGGCTGAACCAGCGGTTGAACGCCGCCGCCCAGCGGTACTTCAACGGCCGCTCAATATCACAGAACAGAATGATGCGATTCTGATCCGTGGTGTTTTCGGCGTAGTGAATAAACGTCTCGTCGAACATCACCGCTTCGCCATCGCGCCAGTGATAGTTCTCGCCGTCGACGTTGATGTAGCAGCCAGGATCGTTCGGCGTATCCAGGCCCAGGTGATAACGGTAGGAACCCGCGTACGGATCGCGATGGCGCACCAGTTTCGAGCCCGGTGGCAGCTCGGCAAACATCGCCGCTTTGATCGAGCCGATGCTCTGCACCAGTTCGGTGGTGCGTGGGCACAGCTTCATCGCCGATGGATGGCTGTCGCCGTACCACTTGAGGTAGAAGCGCTTCCAGCCGGTCTTGAAGAAAGAATTGAAGCCGACATCGTCATACTGATTCGAGCGCTTGATCTCGCCGGCACGCAGCAGATTCTGGCCTTCCTCGCGAATCTCTTCCCAGTGCACCTGCAACGGGCTCAGATCGGGAAAGTCTGCCGGGTTCAGATACGGCTTGTTCGGCATCCTGGAAAACAGATAGAGGAAGCAGTTGATCGGCGCGAGGAACGTCGAGTGGTCACTCAATTGCCGCCCCAGCTTGTGGCGCACGCGTCCACGCAAGTGAACGTAAGCAATGGAGATGACATAAACAGCGGCAATGATGAGTTTCACGGAAAAGGGTCACACGTCAAAAGTGAACAAACTGCGCGCGTGGCGACCTGAGGCCCAGCGTCTTATGCAGCGGTCTTGATGCACAGGGCGCGTCCATGGCCCGCGCCGTTTCCGGGCGCTCGGTGAAAGGGTGGCATTTTAGCCACAGTTTGTAACCGATAGTGAACCCTCAACTGTGAAAAACTGTCTTGCGCGTTTGCGTGTAAAGCTCTAGCCCACTTGAATCCATACAAATGCCCGTTGCTCATTTCGATGGAACCACGCTTGGCACGCGCTCCTCTATCGCTTACCAATAACGGAGGAACCCCCATGATCGTCCCAGAAACCGGTATGAAACCAGGTCAGCGCTATCGAATTGAAAGCGTCGAGCGCGCGCCGCAATTCTCTGGCTTTTTTCTCGATGGGAAGTATTACCTGGGACCTGAGTTGCAGACGGCCATCGGCTGGCTTGAAGGGCAAATATTCTTCTACGACCAGCTCGACCCGACCGGTGAGCCGGTGTATCCGGGCAGAATTGCCGGCACGATCGAAGGGCTGACGCTGGTAATGCCGGACGGCTTACGCCTGGAGATCGAAGAAGCGCCTTATCTGGCGGAACCAGCTGCGCCAGTGCGCGCTTCCGTCGCCGGGCGCATCGAGCGTATTTCGCGGCAGCCGATACGCCCTTCGCCGCTATTGGTAGCCGGGGCTGCGATGTTGGTAGGGGTTTGCCTGCTGACGATCTCGCGCATCAGAAATCGCTGAAGGCCACCGCGCGAGCAGTGGCCCAACTATCGGTCACTGCTCGCGGGTTACCGTCAGTGCGACCACGGCGATGCGCTCGGCGCGCTCGTATTCAGGCTTGAGCAGTTCCTCGCTGAAAACGTCCGGATCAAGCTCACGATAAGTCCAGCCAAAACGCTCGCCCTTGAGCAAAGGCGCCACGGCCTCGCGGAACGGATCCTGCCCGGCGACGATCGCCACGCCGGTGTACACCAGCAACGTGCCGCCTACCTCCAGTCGTGGCAACGCCTCACGCACGATACGCACCGACAAACCCTCACCCAGCGCCCCGCCGCCGTGGCGATAGGCGCGCTGTTGTTCGTCGTTCATGTACGGCGGATTGGCGATGATCAAATCGAACTGCCCTTCGACACTGGCGAGCAGATCGCTGTGATACACCGACACATTGTTTGCGCCCGCCAGCTCGGCGTTGACCGCACTCATGCGCAGCGCCCGCGGATTGATGTCGACCGCCAGCACGTCGGCATCGGGACGTGCCTTGGCCATGACGACCGCGCCGGCGCCGCTTCCGCAGCCGATGTCCACCGCGCGTCTGATCGGCGAAAAGCGTTGCTGCAATTGCGCTTCGATGGCTTGGGCAAAGCGATAAGTGTCGGGGCCGAAGAACACCGCATCGCTCGCCGTCGTCGGAAACGCCGAGTGGGCGAACAGCCGGTCATTCAGCGTCGACCAGCGCACATGGCTGCGCCAAACCGCGCCATCGCGTTCGACTGCGCCGGCTTGCTCCAGCGTGGCCAGTTCCTCTGCGCGAAATAGCTCTGAAGGAAACGGCATCGACCAACCAAACACATCGCGCAGATCCTTGGCCAGCGGCGTGGCAAAGCGTTGGAGATAACGTTCGTGGGTCAATGGCGTTGGAGTAATGAAGTGATAACCACTGTCGAGCAGGCGCTTGCCCAGCTCGAACAGGGCTCTATCGGATGTTTCTTGTGCCGACATGAAGCCTCCTTGTTTCAACGCAAGCGGGCGCGCAGTTGCATGAAGCGACGCGTCGCGAAAAGTCCGGCCGGACGCCAGTGCCGCTGAGGTTGCAGCCATGGCATCAACAATGACATCTGTTCGGCGGCAGGCTTGTCGGCCAGTGCCGCTTCCAGGTTGAGCAGATCGGCGTCATCGTCAAAGGTTTCTTCGACGGCAGCTTCGCGGCGTACGTAAGGCCGAGGCCGGGAGGCCGGGCAATCCTGAGTGATCCAGTCGCGCAACAGCTGTTTCTCATAGCCATTGAACACCCCGAACATCGCCGCATCGCTGCCGTCGATCAAACGCCAGAAACGACTTTCTTCCACCGCCTCACCGCGTTTGATCCAGCTTTTGCGCTCCAGCGCCGAAAGAAACTCGCCCATCTGTCCCGGCGTGGCCAGCCACTGATTGATGGTGCGGTTTTCGATACGGCAGTAGTCGGAATGCATGTGCCGGCCAAAGACCGCCTTGCGCTCAAGCATGGCGATGACTTCGTGGTCCAGATCGAACTCTGTGATCACCGCGGTTGTGCCCTTGCCGACATCATTGAGGCGATAACCAACAGCCATGCGCCGGTAGAACTCATCGCGCTCTTCACCCAGCGGCATCAGTTCGAGCATCGATTGCACAGCCTTGCGCGCGTGCCCGGTACTGGCGTTGTCGATGGTCACATGCAGGCGGAAATAGTGCGGATCGATGCCCAGCTCTGCCAATTCATAAGCACTGATCAGCAGATGCAGAGGTAGTTGTTCGTAGCCGAGATTGAAACCGATAACTTCAGGCAAAAACTGCCCGCCGAAACGTCCCAGTGCCAACTGCACCGCGCCTTGCAGAAAATACTCGTCGGCAAGACCGCTCAGATCGGAGCAGTCATGCTCAGCGAGCAGCTTGCGATAGATCACCACATGATTCTGCCGTGGCACGCCCTCGCCCAGCTCTTCCAGATAGGTATCGAGCAAATCGTCGAAACGCGGGTCCTGCCACTGCGGCAACAGCCCAGCCAGCCAAGCGCCATCGACCTCTTTGGTCGGTGCCACATGCAAGATGAAATACAACGCGTGGGATTTGTTGCGGAAATAGCGGCGCGGCGCGCCCTGCTGACGTTGTTCGAGGTAATCGGCGTACTCGGCCGCCACGCTGGCGCAGCGGGTTTCCGACCATTGCAGCAGCTCTTCGGCGCTGGCCGGCAAATCGTCAGACAGCGCAGCCGCCTTGCTCAGCTGCCGGCGCAGGAAGTCCAGTGCCGCACGATCAACCGTGGAGTCTTCCGCCAGCAATCGGTCATAGAGCCGGCGCTCGGTATCCGCCGGCGTGGATGTTTTACCCGAAGACTTCCTGGTCGGGATTTCGATCAGCGACATGACTCATTCCCCTGCATTATTGGCATTGCCTATAAACGAAAGAGTGATTGGCGCTGAAAAAAATTCCCTTTTTGTGCGAGACGATACGCTCAGTGGTGCACGTCGGTTTTTTAACCCAAAGCGGTATCGAGAAACATCATCACGCCGAACCCAAGCATCAGCCCGAGCGTGGCAGGCGTCTCGTGGCCGTTGCGGTGAGTTTCCGGAATCACTTCATGCGACACCACAAAGATCATCGCGCCCGCCGCCAGGCCCATCGCCACCGGAAAACCCAACGCAAAACTATTGGTGATGCCCAACCCGATGATCGCGCCCAACGGTTCCATCAATCCTGAAGCGGCGGCAATCAACGCTGCACGTCCTGCGGAAATGCCGGTCACCCGCAGCGCCAACGCCACAGCCAGACCTTCGGGGATGTCCTGAATGGCAATGGCGGTGGTTAGCGGCAAGCCGATTTTCATGTCGCCGGTGGCGAAGCTGACGCCGATCGCCATGCCTTCCGGCAGGTTGTGCAGGGTGATCGCCAGCACGAACAGCCAGACTCGATTGAAGCGCTTGGCTTCGGGGCCGCGCCGGCCGCTCTTTTCGTGTTCGTGGGGGACGAAGCGGTCGAGGCCGACCATCAACGCTACGCCCAAAGCCATGCCGGCAACTACGACGGCAGCGGCGAGCATGGGACTGCTCACCGCTTCCTTCGCCGCCGCAATCCCCGGCAGGATCAGTGAAAAGGAACTGGCAGCCAACATCATCCCTGCCGCAAACCCGAGCATGGTGTCTTGAGTTCGCGAAGTAATCGCCCGCAGCGCCAGGGCCAATAACGCACCGACTGCCGTAGCGGCAAAACCCGACAGTCCGCCAAGTGTGGCGAGGCGCAAGGTGTCGCGGCCCGTACTGACCAAACCGGTGTAGCCACTGATCAACAGCAACACGGTTACACCGACCAGGGTCAGCCAGAAAATCCGCCCTCCCCAGCCCGTACGCGTCAGGCTGACGAACCATGCGCGCACGGGGGCGGCGAACGAAGATGACGGTAGCGCCATGAAAAGTCCTCGGTTTCAGGTGGCCGGTACGAACGGCGTGGTTTCATCCAGCTGCGCCAGCGGAACATCGCTGCCACCCGGGGTCAGAATCACCTTGCGGCATTCTTCCTGCTTTTTATTGAAGATCTTGTAACCCTCGGCCGCCTGCTCCAGCGACAGCCTGTGAGTGATGATCGCTTCAGGCTGCAACTTGCCGGTTTCGATATAGCCAAGCAGCTCCGGGAGAAAACGCTGTACGTGAGTCTGGCCCATTTTGAAGGTCAGGCCCTTGTCAAAAGCATCGCCGAACATGAAGCCATGGATAAACCCGGCATACACCCCCGGAACGCTGACCACACCGCCACGGCGGACGGCGGCGATGCACTGGCGCAAAGCCTTGCCGCTGCTGCCTTCAAGCTTGAGTGTAGCCATGACCGTTTCGGTGGTGCTGCCCTTGGCTTCAAGGCCGACGGCATCGATCACGGCATCGACGCCGCGATGGCCGGGAGTCTGGCTGGTAATAGTGTCGGCCGGGTCATCGTCTTCATCGAAGTTGATCGGAATCACGCCGTAGGTGCGCTGGGCATAATCGAGGCGGTACTGGTGATGGTCGACCATGAAAATCAGCTCAGCACCGAGCATTCTCGCGCAGGCTGCGGTGAGCAAACCGACCGGCCCGGCGCCGTAGATCGCCAGACTCGAACCCTGTTTAACGCCGGCGTTGATCACCGCTTGCCAGGCAGTCGGCAGGATGTCAGAGAGAAACAGCACTTTCTCGTCCGACAGCGTGCCCGGTACCTTGAACGGGCCGGTATTGGCTTTCGGCACGCGCACCAGTTCCGCCTGGCCACCGGGAATTCCGCCATACATACGGCTGTAGCCGAACAGCGCTGCTGGCGGCGGAATCATTTTCTTGTTCAGCGCCGCGCCGGGGCCTTCGTTGGTGGTCTCGCAAGCGGCGTAAAGCTCTTGCTGGCAGAAGAAGCAATCGCCACAGGCGATCACGAACGGAATCACCACGCGGTCGCCGCGCTGCACGGCCGTGACGGCTGGCCCGCTTTCTTCGACGATCCCCATGAACTCATGACCGAAGATATCGCCGTGCTCGACGGTGGGTATCTTGCCTCGGTACAGGTGCAGGTCCGACCCGCAGATGGCGGTAGCGGTGACGCGCAGGATGATGTCGTCGGCGGCTTCAAGTTTCGGGTCCGGTACGGTTTCGACGCGCACGTCATGGGCGCCGTGATAGGTCATTGCTCGCATGGCTTGGTCCTCACTCGTTTGAACGAAAATGGCTGCTGCTCCACTTTCCGAAGTGAAAATGGCCGAGTGAGTTCATTCGGGTTTTCGAGATTTTGATCAGCGGATATCGGGGACTTCTCGGACGAGCCGATGCGTACGCCCGTTTGCCTGCCATATAACTGCCGTCTGAGTTATGCGACAATGCGCGCCAATGTCCAACAAGAACCCCGTACTCGTCGCTCAGCAGCTTGCCTTCAACGGCCCCAGTTGCGGACGGCTTATGCGCGTTGGCTCAACTCAAGCACAGACTGGGGGGAGCTGGAAAAGCTCCAGATTGGTACTCAGGTTTGTACCAGGCACCACAGACCAGCTCTAACCCATTGATAGGTAAGGTAATTGATCTCCACAGCTAACATCACGATGCAGTTTGGCGCCAAGCCGCTGTTCGAAAACGTTTCGGTCAAATTCGGCGCAGGCAATCGCTACGGTCTGATCGGTGCCAACGGTTGCGGCAAGTCGACCTTCATGAAAATCCTCGGCGGCGATCTCGATCCGTCCGGTGGCCAGGTCATGCTCGAGCCGAACGTGCGTCTGGGTAAGCTGCGCCAGGATCAGTTCGCCTACGAAGAATTCACCGTGATCGACACCGTGATCATGGGTCACGAAGAGCTGTGGAAGGTCAAGGCCGAGCGCGATCGCATCTACTCGCTGGCTGAAATGTCCGAAGAAGACGGCATGGCCGTTGCCGAGCTGGAAACCGAGTTCGCCGAGATGGACGGCTACACCGCCGAATCCCGTGCCGGCGAATTGTTGCTGGGTCTGGGCATTCCGCTGGAACAGCATTTCGGCCCGATGAGCGAAGTCTCGCCAGGCTGGAAACTGCGCGTGTTGCTGGCGCAGGCACTGTTCTCCGATCCGGAAGTGCTGTTGCTCGACGAACCGACCAACCATCTGGACATCAACACCATTCGCTGGCTGGAAAACATCCTCACCCAGCGCAACAGCCTGATGATCATCATCTCCCACGACCGTCACTTCCTGAACAGCGTGTGCACGCACATGGCTGACCTGGATTACGGCGAGCTGCGCCTGTTCCCGGGCAACTACGACGAATACATGACCGTGGCGACCCAGTCCCGCGAGCAACTGCTGTCGGACAACGCCAAGAAGAAAGCGCAGATCTCCGAGCTGCAATCGTTCGTCAGCCGCTTCTCGGCCAACGCCTCGAAAGCCAAGCAGGCCACCTCCCGCGCCAAGGCGATCGACAAGATCCAGCTGGCCGAGGTCAAGCCTTCCAGCCGCGTCAGCCCGTTCATTCGTTTCGAGCAGAACAAGAAGCTGCACCGTCAGGCGGTCATGGTCGAGAAAATGGCCAAGGGTTTCGATGGCAAGCCATTGTTCAAGGACTTCAGCTTCCAGGTTGAAGCCGGCGAGCGCGTTGCGATCATCGGCCCGAACGGTATCGGCAAGACCACCCTGCTGCGCACCCTGGTCAACGAACTGACCCCGGATGCCGGTAGCGTGAAATGGACTGACGCCGCTGAACTGGGCTACTACGCTCAGGACCACGCTCACGACTTCGAAGACGACGTCACCCTGTTCGACTGGATGGGTCAGTGGACCCAGGGCGAGCAGATGATTCGCGGTACTTTGGGCCGGATGCTGTTCTCCAACGACGAGATCCTCAAGTCGGTCAAGGTCATCTCCGGTGGTGAGCAAGGTCGCATGCTGTTCGGCAAGCTGATCCTGCAAAAGCCCAACGTGCTGATCATGGACGAACCGACCAACCACTTGGACATGGAATCGATCGAAGCACTGAACCTGGCGCTGGAAAACTACCCGGGCACGCTGATCTTCGTCAGCCACGACCGTGAGTTTGTATCCTCCCTGGCCACGCGCATCATCGAGCTGAGCCCGAACGGCGTGACCGACTTCAGCGGCACCTATGACGACTACCTGCGTAGCCAGGGTGTCGTTTTTTAAGAGCAGCTTTTAGTTTCAAGCTGCAAGTTAAAAGCCCTGTCCGTGTGACGGGGCTTTTTGCATTCGGCGTTTGGGAATTGTGGGTGCGCAGATATCCGCGAGCAGGCTCGCTCCCACAGGGGAATGCATTTCAAATGTGGGAGCGAGCCTGCTCGCGAAGGGGCCGTCAGCAGCCCCATCAATCCCAAGGGAAAGTAGTTAGCCTGCTTTCTTTTATCCCAGCCCCGCGCCATGATGTCGGCAACTCTCCCACCGCCGCCCGCGAACGAGTGCTCATGTCTGCGCAGCCACTGCCACCGCAAAGCTCCCTGGCGATCACCCTGCAGATCGTCTCCATCGTTTTCTATACCTTCATTGCCTTTCTCTGTATCGGGCTGCCGATTGCGGTATTGCCAGGTTACGTCCATGAGCAACTGGGTTTCAGCGCGATCATTGCCGGCCTGGTGATCGGTTCGCAGTATCTGGCCACCCTGCTCAGCCGGCCAATGGCCGGGCGCATGTCGGACACCCTCGGCACCAAGCGGGCGATCATTTATGGCTTGTGGGGGATTGTTCTCAGTGGCGCGCTGACGTTGCTGTCGACCTTGCTGCAAAGTTTTCCGCTGACCAGCCTGTTGATCCTGATCGCCGGGCGCCTGCTGCTTGGCATTGCCCAAGGCCTGATCGGTGTCGGCACCATCAGTTGGTGCATGGGCCAGGTCGGTGTCGAGCACACGGCAAAATCCATCGGCTGGAACGGCATCGCCTCTTACGGCGCGATCGCCATTGGTGCGCCTCTGGGCGTGGTTATGGTTGCCGAATATGGTTTTGTCAGCCTTGGCCTCGCGCTATCGGCGTTGGCGGCAGGTGCGCTGTGGTTGATCCGCAACAAACCTTCGGTGCCGGTGATTCGTGGCGAGCGCCTTTCGTTCTGGGCCGTGTTCGGCAAGATTGCGCCGTACGGCACCAGCCTGACGCTGGCCTCGATCGGCTACGGCACCCTGACCACCTTCATCACTCTTTATTACCTCAACCGAGGCTGGACCGGCGCGGCGTACTGCCTGACCGTGTTTGGCGTGTGCTTCATTCTCTCGCGGTTGCTGTTTATCTCGGCCATCGCCCGCTTTGGCGGGTTTGCCTCAGCCATCGTTTGCATGTCGGTTGAAACTGTCGGGCTGGTGATGTTGTGGCTGGCGCCCTCCACTGCGTATGCGTTGATTGGCGCAGGACTGGCGGGATTTGGGCTGTCGTTGGTGTACCCGGCGCTCGGGGTGGAAGCGATCAAACAGGTGCCGAGTTCCAGCCGTGGTTCAGGGTTGGGGGCTTATGCAGTGTTCTTCGATCTGGCACTGGCGATCGCGGGACCGTTGATGGGCGCGGTGGCGTTGAATCTGGGCTATTCGTGGATTTTCTTCAGCGCGGCGTTGTTGTCGGTGACCGGGCTGGGCCTGACCTTGTTGCTCAAGCGTCGTGCACTTCCCTGAAAACAGACAATTCAATCTCCGTGGGAGCGAGCCTGCTCGCGAAGGCGTCGTGTCAGAGAAAGATGCGCTGGCTGACTCACCGCTTTCGCGAGCAGGCTCGCTCCCACAGGGGAATGCGGTGTTTGAGTTATTGATCCGCCGTCTGCATCCCCGCCCTGCTCGATTTACCCAGTGCCTGGGCAAAAAACCGTCCGGCCTCGGAGATCAGGTTGCGGTGTATATCCTCGCGATCCACCCCGTCGGCATCGGTACACAACGCCGGCATGGCGCGGATCTGCTCTTCGGTGCACGGCGCCATGAACACGAAGTGCCCTGCTCCGGCGAGCAGTTTGAAGTCCGGCGCGGTGGGCAGTTTGCGCGCCAGGGCGGCGGCGTTTTTATCGAAGGCCACCAGTTTGTCGCCGTCGCCGCTGTAGAGCAGCACCGGTACGTGCACATCGGCAAGGGTGTGGCGGCCGAACTTCAGGCTCAGCGGTGCCATCAGCAATAACGCGTGAACCCGTGGATCGGCCACTGGCTGCAAGTCATCGCGATCAACAATCAGTTCACCCTGGGTGTTACAGGCATCGTGATCGTCCGGGCGTTCCTGGCAATAGCGGCGCAGACGATCCAGATCCGGTTGCGCCCCGGAAAGAATCAATGCGGTCTCGCCACCGGCCGAATAACCGATCACACCGACCTGTTCAGCGTTGACGTACGGCGCCAGCATGCTGTCGCCGAGGGTCGCGGTGATCGCTTGGGAAATCTGGATTGGCCGGCCGTAGAGATTGCTCAACGTGCCGAGTCGGCTGTGGTCGCGCCAGTTGTCGCCGGGATGAATCACCGCCACCACGACAAAGCCTTTGCGCGCCAGTGAAGTGGCCAGATCATGCAGGGCCAGCGGCGTGCCGGTATTGCCGTGGGACAGCATCAACATGGGAAAGCGGCCGATGGCGACTTTGGTGTCTTCTCCTGCCTCGACCGAGTAACCCTCAAGCAAACTCATGTGCTCGCGGTCACTGGACGGGTAAAAAGCGATGGCGCGCATCGGTTGCAGATCGAGCGGGTCGAGAAAGGTCATCTCGTGATAACCGACGCTCCAGACAGGGTGGCGCCCCGGTGCGGCCTGCACTGAATTCAGGCTGGCCAGCAGGCAAATCAGCAACAGTGCACAAAGATGCCTCATGAATGCCCTACCCTGTCGGACCACATCGTCGGATGTGCTGAAACTGCATAACCCGGGCCAGATTATGTAACAGCCAGAAACAAAAAACTCCGTATTCGGCCCTTGCGGAACCAGAATACAGAGTTTTTGGGGGATTACCTGAACATCAGCTGTTCTTTACGCAAGCCTTACGCCGCGGCGAACAGTTGCTCGCTGATCTTCGCTTGCGCAGCGCTCATGGCGTTGTTGCGCACTTCTTCGCCATAGGCCAGACCTTCAGCGCGGACGATTTCGATATCGGTGATTCCGAGGAAGCCCAGTACCAGCTTCAGATATTCTTCATGAGCGATGCCGCTGGCCTGACCGGCATGAATGCCACCGGAAGTCGACACGATCACCACTTTCTTGCCACCGCACAGGCCTTCAGGGCCGGCTTCGGTGTAGCGGAACGTCTGGCCGGCGACGGCAACGCGGTCGATCCACGCTTTCAGTTGGGTTGGAACGGTGAAGTTGTACATCGGCGCGGCAATCACCACGGCGTCGGCAGCGATGAATTCGGCCAGGGTCGAAGCGCTCAGCTCGGCTTCGTGCTGTTGCGCAGCGTCGCGCAGTTCGGCGGTGGTGCCGGCGGCAACCAGCGTGGTCGACGAGAAGTGGCTGATCGCGTCGGCCGCCAGGTCGCGGTAGGTGACTACGGCGCTCGGCTCGGCAGCTTGCCAGGCGTCGACGACTTGACGGCTCAACTGACGGGAAGCCGAGTTGTCGCCGAGAATGCTCGAATCGATGTGCAACAGTTTCATGTGGGTTCTCCTGAAAGAATCGCCGGCGGCGACGGAATGGAGACAATCCTACGCAACAAACCAATAGCTGATTAGTCGCCGACAATGCGATAGTTCGTCCCATTGATAGAACGACTGGAAGCGCGCATGCAGGACCTTAACGATCTCTACTATTTCGCCAAAGTGGTCGAAGCCGGCGGATTCGCCGCCGCCGGGCGCCTGCTCGGCATTCCCAAGTCACGGCTCTCAAGAAGGATCGCCGAACTGGAGGAACGACTCGGCGCACGTCTGCTGCAACGCACCACCCGCCAACTCAATCTCACTGCCGTCGGTGAACGCTATTTGCGCCACTGTCAGGCGATGTTGCTGGAAGCGGAGATGGCTGACGAAGCGGTGGCGAGCATGTCCAGCGAACCGCGTGGACGCTTGCGGGTGTCGTGCCCTACCGGCCTTGCCCATGAAATGCTGCCGACGGTGATCAGTGACTTTCTCGGCAAGTTTCCGCAGGTGCAGCTGGAGGTCGTACTGCTCAACCGCCGGGTCGATCTGGTCACCGAAGGCATCGATGTCGCTTTGCGCGTGCGCGATCACGGCGATGAAGACCCGTTGCTGGTCACGCGGCGCTTGCGTCAGGCCCAAGCGGTGGTGATCGCCAGCCCGGCGTTCATGCAAGGCAAGACCATCAATCATCCGCAGGACCTGAAAACCCTGCCGGTACTGGGCGCGCTGGAAGCCGATCGCATGGTTCATGTGCGTCTGCTCGATCAACAAGGCAAGAGCGTCGATCTGAGTATGGAAGCGCGGCTGGGCATTGATGATTTCGTGGTGCGCAAGGCCTGCGTCCTGGCCGGTCAGGGTTTTACCGTGCTGCCGATGATGTTCTGCGAAACTGAATTGCGTAACGGCACACTGGTGCAAGTGCTGCCGCAATGGTCATTGCCCGGCGGCTGGTTGCAAGCGGTGTATCCGCACCGGCGCGGGGTAATGCCGGCGGTGCGCGCATGGATCGATCACTTGGTCGAATCGTTCAATGCCTGCGGGGATAGATTTCTATGAAACAAGGAAGAATGAGCGAAGCCGAGGTTGCCGAGTTTTGTCTTGCCCTGCCCGGCGCGCGGGAAGATTACAAATGGGGCGGCGTGCGGGTGTTCTCGATTGCCGGCAACAAGATGTTTGCCTTGCAGGGATTACGTGGGGATTCGCTGGCGTTCAAGGTCGACAAGGACCTGTTTCTCGGCCATTGCGACCGCCCCGGCATTCATCCGGCGCCGTACCTGGCGCGGGCGCAGTGGATCATCATGCACCCGCCCTACCCGCTGGGTGCCGAGGAATTGCGGGCTTTGTTGCAGCGATCCCATCAACTGGTAGTGAGCAAGTTGCCCAAGAAGACTCAAATCGGCCTGTTGCTGTAAACCCGGCCCGTGTAGGAGCTGCCGAAGGCTGCGATCTTTTGATTGTGCTTTGATCGTTCCCACGCGCAGCAAAGGAATGCAGCCGGGGACGCTCTGCGTCCCAAAAGATCGCAGCCTTCGGCAGCTCCAGGGGTAAGTGTGTTCTTTAGATCAAAGACAACAGGTTGGAACCGAGAAAAATCTGGTCAATCCAGAACACCTGATGCAACAACACGATCGCCCAGAACAGAATCTGAAACGACACCTTGCGCGTCTTGTGCCGAAACACCTGTTGCGCAATCAACGCTCCCGGCCAGCCACCCGCCAGTTCAACCGCATGCAGGATGTTTTCCGGCGTGCGCCAGGCGTCGGCGCGGGCTTTGCGTTTGTCGGCCCAGTACAGAAAGAACGCCAGCACACTCACAATCCCGTACGCCGCCAACGGCACCCGCGAGATGCCGCTGAGCCACATCGACAGCGAGCCGAACAGCGGCAGCGCGCAGACGATCAGCAACACAACAAGCTTCAATTTCAGATGCTGAACGCGCCCGCCTGAAGGTCGCCCCTCAGGGCGGCGCGTGCGGGAATCGTTCATGCCTTGGCCGCCGACCAGTCCACCCAGCCGAACTGCCAGGTCGCCAGAATGAACAGGCCGAAGGCAATCCGGTACCAGGCAAAGGCTGCGTAGCTGTGGCTGCCAATGAACTTGAGCAGGCCGCGCACAGCAATCATGGCGAAGATGAACGCCGTGACAAAACCAATGGCGAATACCGGGAAATCCGCCGGCACGAACAGGTCGCGGTATTTGTAACCCGAATACACCGCCGCACCGACCATGGTTGGCATGGCGAGGAAGAAAGAAAACTCGGTGGCCGTCTTACGCGACAGACCGAACAGCAAGCCGCCAATAATCGTCGAGCCAGAACGCGAGGTGCCGGGAATCATCGCCAGGCATTGCGCGAAGCCGATTTTCAACGCGTCGGTCCAGCGGATCTCGTCGACGGTTTCGGCATGCACCTCATGCTGGCGCTGTTCGGCCCACAACATGATGATCCCGCCGATGACCAGCGCCGCCGCCACGGTGATCGGGTTGAACAGGTATTCGTGAATCAGATCGGCAAAGATCACCCCCAGTACCACCGCCGGGAGAAAGGCGATCAGCAGGTTGGCGGCGAAACGCCTGGCGCTCGGCTGGGTCGGCAGGCCGATCACCACGTCGAGGATCTTGCGGCGAAATTCCCAGACCACGGCGAGAATCGCGCCGAGCTGGATGATGATGTTGAACGCCATGGCCCGCTCGCCGCCGAAGTTCAGCAAGTCGGCGACGATGATCTGGTGTCCGGTACTCGAAATGGGCAAAAACTCCGTCAGCCCTTCTACAACTCCTAGAATCAGTGCCTGCAAGGCGGTCCAAAGATCCATCAATCCCCCAGAGAGCGATGCGCGCGGGCATGCCCCGATAGTATTTTTTCGTTCACTGCGTCCAGCGTAGCCGGTAAAAGCTGTAGCGATTGCGCGCGCACAGGATCCACACGAAACGGTAAAAATTCCGTGAAATATCAAAACCGGATTCAGGTTTTCGCGCGCGGGGCCGAAATCCTAACAGACAAGCCTTAATAGCGCTCCCCGCGTTAGGCGGCTCAAGTCGCGCAATCGCGAGCCCACAGCGGTGGCTGGATGCTGGCGATCGTTTATTACAAGAACAAGAATCCGGAGTGACAGCGTTATGAACAGCTTGCGCAGTGTGTCGATCAGCCGACGCTTGTGGCTCATCTTGATCGTGGCGGTGGTCATGTTGCTGACCTTGGGCGTGCTGATGCTCAAGCAGATCCATGACGACCTCTACCACGCCAAGGCGCAGAAAACCCAGCACGTGGTGCAGACCGCCAGTGGCCTGCTCACCTATTACCAAGGTCTTGAGACCGCTGGCACCCTGACCAGGGATGCCGCGCAAAAGCAGGCACTGACCGCGATCCGTGGCCTGCGCTACGACCAGAGCGACTACTTCTGGATCAACGACCTCACGCCCGTGATGGTCATGCACCCGACCAACCCCAAACTCGAAGGCCAGAACCTTTCGGCGATCCGCGACCCGGACGGCTTTGCGGTGTTCAACGAAATGGTCGCCATCGCCAAGGCCAAAGGCGCGGGCATGGTCAATTATCGCTGGCCGAAGCCGGGAGCGACTGATCCCGTTGCCAAGACCTCTTATGTGAAGCTGTTTGAGCCGTGGGGCTGGGTGATCGGCTCCGGCGTGTATGTCGACGATGTGCAAGCCGAATTCCAGGGGCAGATGATCAAGGCGTCGGCCATCGGCCTGGCGATTGCGCTGATCATGGCGCTGCTGGTGATTCTGATCGCACGCAGCATCGTCCGTCCGTTGCAGGAAACCGTGAATGCGATGGCCAACATCGCCAGCGGCGAAAGCGACCTGACCCGCAGCCTCGATACCCATGGCAAGGATGAAGTCACCGAACTGGCCCATCATTTCAATGCGTTCACGGCCAAGCTGCGCCGAGTGATTGGTGATCTGCAGGTCTCGGCCAGCGCTTTGGGCCAGTCTTCCAGCGAGCTGGGTAACGATGCCTCGCAGGCGCAGCAGCGCAGCCAGCAGCAGTCGCAGCAGATGGAACTGGTGGCCACAGCGATCAACGAAGTCACCTACGGCGTGCAGGACGTGGCGAAAAACGCCGAACACGCCGCCGCAGAAATGCGCGATGCCGAAGCGCAGGCGCAACAGGGGCAGATCAATATTGACGGCAGCCTGCAACAGATCGACAAGCTCTCGGGCACGATCGATCAGGCGGTGGAAGTGATCCGCACCCTGGCGGCGGAGAGTACGCAGATTGGCAGCGTGCTGGAGGTGATTCGTTCGATTGCCGAACAGACCAACCTGCTGGCCTTGAACGCGGCGATTGAAGCGGCGCGCGCGGGAGAACAGGGTCGCGGGTTCGCCGTAGTCGCCGATGAGGTGCGCTTGCTGGCCCAGCGTACGCAGAAATCGACGGCGGAGATTCAGTCGATGATCGAGCGTTTGCAGAATCATTCGGAGGCTGCGGTGAAGGTGATCGGCGACAGCAGCAAGGCCTCGCAACTGACCATTGAACAGGCGGGACTGGCCGGAGCGAGCCTTAATGCGATTGGCCAGGCGTTACGTAATCTCAACGGTCTCAATGCGTCGATTGCCAGCGCTACGCTGCAACAGGCGCAGGTGGTTGAGGACATCAACCAGAACGTCACCCAGGCGGCCGGGCTTTCCCATAGCACCGCGTTGGCGGCTGAGCAGTCCAGTGCAGCCAGCCTGCGGCTTGGGCAACTGAGCGAACAGCTCAACGGGTTGCTGCGCCAGTTCCGGGTCTGACCGGTCACCGAGGTGAGCCCACCCCTCACCCCAGCCCTCTCCCCGAGGAGAGGGAGCAGATCACTGGGCTTTTCATGATCTGCGTTCGACGCGTTATTCCAGGTCGGCGTACCTCGACCAAACAACGCGATCAGTTCCCTCTCCCCTCCGGGAGAGGGTTAGGGTGAGGGGCTTTTGATCGCAGATCACTGGGCGTTTCATGATCTGCGTTCGACGCGATATTCCAGGTCAGCGTACTTCGACCAAACAACGCGGTCAGTTCCCTCTCCCTCCGGGAGAGGGTTAGGGTGAGGGGCTTTTGATCGCAGATCACTGGGCGTTTCATGATCTGCGTTCGACGCGTTATTCCAGGTCGGCGTACCTCGACCAAACAACGCGATCAGTTCCCTCTCCCTCCGGGAGAGGGTTAGGGTCGGGCTTTTGATCGCAGATCACTGGGCGTTTAATGTTCTGCGTTCGACGCGTTATTCCAGGTCAGCGTACCTCGACCAAACAACGCGGTCAGTTCCCTCTCCCTCCGGGAGAGGGTCAGAGTGAGGGGCTTTTGATCGCAGATCACTGGGCTTTTCATGATCTGCGTTCGACGCGTTATTCCAGGTCAGCGTACCTCGACCAAACAACGCGGTCAGTTCCCTCTCCCTCCGGGAGAGGGTTAGGGTGAGGGGCTTTTGATCGCAGATCACTGGGCTTTTCATGATCTGCGTTCGACGCGTTATTCCAGGTCGGCGTACCTCGACCAAACAACGCGATCAGTTCCCTCTCCCTCCGGGAGAGGGTTAGGGTGAGGGGCTTTTGACCTGACTAATGCAGTACAATCCGCCCCCTTCTCAACTCCCCCAAGGATCACTCATGTCCGGGCTTGAACTGTTTGCCGCTGCCCTCGGTGTCATCGCCGTGTGGCTGACGGTCAAGCAGAATCCGTGGTGCTGGCCGATCGGGCTGGTCATGGTGTTGCTCTACAGCTGGATCTTCTTTGAGGTGAAGCTGTATTCGGACATGTTGCTGCAAGTGATCTACGCCGCGCTGCAGATCTACGGCTGGTGGCAATGGACCCGCGCCGGGACGATGCATGACGGTCGCCAGGTTACCCGCCTCGACCCACGCTCAATGGTGCTCGGCCTCGGCGTTGGGGCGATCGGCAGCCTGTCGCTGGGCGCGGCGATGGCGCACTGGACCGACGCCGCACAGCCGTGGCTCGATGCCGCGCTCACCGGTTTCAGTCTGGTCGCGCAACTGTGGATGGCGCAAAAACGTCTGCAATGCTGGCCGCTGTGGTTCGTCCTCGATGTGATCTTTGTCGGCTTTTTCATCTACAAAGGCCTGTACCTGACCGCCGCGCTCTACGCGCTGTTTACCTTGCTCGCGGTGCAAGGCTGGCGGGAATGGCGTGCCGATCCGGCGTTGCGCGCATGAAAGTCGTCGTTCTGACCGGCCCGGAATCCACCGGCAAGAGTTGGCTGGCGGCAGGGTTGGAGCAGCGTTTCGGCGGCGTGCGTGTTGATGAATATGTTCGTCGGTTCATCGAAGACAACCCACGCGACACTTGCCTTGCGGATATCCCTGATATCGCCCGGGGCCAGTTGCAATGGGAAGATCAGGCGCGCGCGAAACAGCCCCCACTGCTGATTCTCGACACCCACCTGCTGAGTAATATCCTTTGGAGCCAGACTCTGTTTGGCGACTGCCCGGCCTGGCTGGAAACCGAGTTACTGGCGCGCCATTACGACCTGCACCTGCTGTTGTCCCCGCAACAGATCGACTGGACCGAAGACGGCCAGCGCTGCCAACCGGATCTTGCGGATCGCTTGGCGTTCTACGAAGCCACCCGCGTTTGGCTGATCCAGCACCAACAGCCGTTGCAAGTGATCGAAGGAAATTGGGCCGAGCGCCAGACACAAGCCTTTTCGGCGGTCGAGCGTTTGCTGTCCAGATAAGCCGCCCGGCGGCTTTTAACGCAAAACTGTCCGTTTTTGAAACACTCCCGACCGCGCAAAGGCCCCGCCCAAGCGTCATTCATCATTGCGTCACGTGATCTGTTACGCCGATGAAACACCTCGGCGCAAACCCCTGTTCCAGAGCTTTCCGGCGCCCATTGCCCCGCAAGCGATCCGCCCTGTGTCTCAGCGCTGAAACAGTGCCCGCAACAGGGAATTTCCCAAAGCATGTAAGCCGTTGAAATAAAAAGATAATTCAAAACCGGCACAGCTTTCGCTCTCTTCTTCACAACGCTGAATAACCCAGCCCACTGAAGAAGGAATTGCAGCCGTGGGGAATTTCAATAAAGGCCTGACCTGCCTCCTGCTGATCGGATCAGCCGCCAGCGCTTTGATCAGCGTCAGCGCCCAGGCTGAAGGCAACGGCGTGATCGTCCTCAACCGCGACGTTCAACCCATCGCGATCGGGCGCAATGGCGGCAAAGACCCCTATCCGACCACGGTCAACGCCAACCCTTCGGCGCGGATCAACCAGACCCTCAGCAGTACCGAACTCACTGACGGTGATTTCGCCAGTGTCGCCAGCGGCTCATCGATTCGCGGCAACATGACCACGCCCAGTTCCAACCTGCCCGGCATGAACACCCTGACCAATCAGAACGGCCTGCCCGGCATGCGTACTGGCAGCGGCGGTGGTTCTGGCGCCTCGATCTCCAACACGGTCAACCGGGCGATGAGTACCGGGCTGGCGCCTCTGACTCGCATGGCCGGAGGCCAATGACATGAATCGCACCCTGCTGCTTCTTGCCCTGCTCGGCTGCACCAGCGCCATGGCCGATTCGGCTTCAGTCAACAAGGCAAACATTCAGGATTCCGGCGCTCAGTATCGCGGCAACTTCAATGTCAACCAGGCTGCCGGTGACCAGATGCAACAAGCCAACACCAAGGCGATTGCCATCGGCACCGAAGCCCATGCCACCACCAGCGTCAGGCAAACCATCGACACGCCCGCCAGCCGCGCCATCGACGCGAGCGCCAACATCGGCGGCAACTCTTTCAGCAATGGCAACGGCATCCTCGGTGTTAACCAGGGCGCCGGTGCCAACAACCAAATGGCCAACGTTACGCGCGTCAGCATCAGTGCCGGCCCGCAGAGCGTTGACGACAGCGCCCTTTCACAACAGAACGTGGCGTTTATACCGAGCTCAGGAGCAACTGGTACCTCAATCGGCAGTCGCCAGGTCACGACCAGTGATCAGGCCTTCACCGGCAGCCGCGGGGTAATCCAGGTGAACCAGAGTGCCGGGGTGGGGAACCGCATGGCTAACACCCTGAGCATCCGGGTCGCAGACTGACCCAAACAAAAAGCAGTGCAATTAGAAAAGTCCCAACACTTAACCAACTAATAAGCACGACGGAGAAACAACCATGAAACCTACAATGGCTCTCAAACCACTGGTTTTCGCACTCGCAGCAGTGATGGCAATGGCAGCACAGGCTGGCGGCCGTGGTGACAACGACGGTCATGGTAACGGGCACGGCAATGGTCACGGCCAGCCACAAGGTCCGAATCTTGAACAACTGCTGCAGATCACCGCAGGCGCCGGCGCCGCTGTACTTGACGCACAAAACAGCGACGGCAACGTGGTGAAAAACCAGGGCACCCTGAACAACGCCAATGCCAGCGACTCGCTCAACGGCTCCAACGGCAACATGGGTGCCAACGTGGCGGGCGGCGACGGCAACCAGCAGGACAACGCTGCTGCGCTGGCTACCGCTGACGAAAGCTTCATCTTCGGCAATGCTGTTGCCGCCTCGAGCGCGACTCAGGTGAACAACAACAACTACGTGAAAAACTCTTCCACCTTCAACAACGCCAACCTCACCAATACTGGCAACAACGGTTCCGGCAACATCGGCATCAACGTGACCGCCGGCAACTTCAACCAACAGAAAAACAACCTCGCCATCGCCGTTTCCGGTGGTCGTGTAGCGCAGGCTGCCGCCTCTGCCAACCAGTCCTCGACTGGCCTGGTCGTGGAAAACAAAGGCGTGCAGGCTTACAAAACCGACACCCTTACCGGTACTTATGCAGCCGCTGGCGTGTTCAAAGCCAAAGGCACTGCGACCATCGAAGACGACAACGACCATGGTGGTTGGGGTAACCGTGGCGGCGGCCATGGCGGCAACGATGATCAGAAAGCCAAGTTCGAAGCCGTGGGTACTTTTGGCCTCGCTGGCGTCACCACCCAACAAGTGTTGACCAAAGATGGCTGGAAAACTCCTGTCGTCAACAACGCCAACATGACCAACTCGATGAACAACTTCTCCGGCAACGGCGGAGCCAACGTCTCGGCGGGTGTGGGCAACCAACAAAGCAACTCGCTGTCCATCGCCGCAGGTTGCAAAGCCTGCATGTAATCGCGATCGAAACGAAAGCCCCGGCAACGGGGCTTTTCCTCGGTTCCACAAGGCGTATTCGATCATGCGGACTCCTGCCCTCCTCGCTCTGCTTTGTCTGTGCGGCCTGACTCAGGCGGCCCAGATGCCCGTCGCTGCCCTGCCGGGTGGCGTGCTGGTCTACAAGGATGTGCAAAGCATTCGTGAGCGCAAGTTTGCCGACATCGTCGAACAGAAAACCGACTTCAGCTGCGGCGCTGCTGCACTGGCGACGGTCCTGCGCCAGGCCTATTGGCTCGACGTCGATGAGGAGCACATCATCAAAGGCATGCTGGTCAACGCTGACCAGGACCTGGTGCGAACCCAGGGTTTCTCCATGCTCGACATGAAGCGCTACGTAGAAAGCATCGGCATGCGTGCCCGTGGCTACCGGATCCCGCCCGAGAAACTCGAAGCGGTGACCATTCCGGTGGTGGTTCTGATGGACATTCGTGGCTACAAGCATTTCGTCGTCCTGCAGCGCTCGGACAAGGATTGGGTCTACATCGGTGACCCGGTTCTCGGCCACAAGCGCTACAAACAAGACGACTTTGTCAAAGGTTGGAACGGCATTGTCTTTGCCATCGTCGGCCCTGGTTACGACAAGGCCAACGCCTTGCGCAGCCCTCCCGTGCCGCTGACGGCGAAGAACTCGCTGGACAGTTTCAACCCGGTCAAAGATGCGGAATTGATGGATTTCGGGTTCATTCAGAGCGACTTCTTTTAATCGCCGAGTTAGAGAATGGGACTGGATGTCCCGGGAGCAGCAGATGAAAAGCTCATACTGGCTGGCCGCCGCCTGCCTGGCAGCGAGTGCGTCAGGTTTAGCCCATGCCGGATTCAAACCCATCGAAATCAAGGACCAGGAGCTCGCCGAGCTGCGCGGTCGTTACGTCATGCCGGGGCGGATCATCAGCTTCGGCATTGTCATGAGCAGCACCTGGCGCAACGCCAGCGGCGACTTGATCGGGGCCGCGACCTCGATGCAGATCCAGGCCGCAACCGTCAAACCGGAATTCTACGTCTCGACCATCAAGGAGTCGGGCAACGGCAGCGCCCTCACCGCAGGCACCGGCAGCGTAATCGGTGGCGCCGGCCTCAACAGCAGCCAGGGTGTGACGCAAAGCGTACGCGCCGCCGGCGATGGCAACACCGCCAACAACAACGTCGCGATCAACGTCAGCGAAGCCAGTCAGGCGCCGGCACTGGTGCCATCGCAAGGCCAGGCCCTTATCGCCGGACAAACCATTACTGGCAGCAACGGCGCCGGCAGTGTCGCGGTTTCGGCCAATGGTGGTGGCGTGCAAATGGCCATTCAGGCCAGCGGCAATCAAGGCACGGCACTGCAACAAGTCGCCCAGGGCGGGCTGCTGCAGAACACCCGATTGCTGGGCAGCGCCAACGTGGTCAACAACCTTACGCAACTCAACGTCGTACTGAACAATAACGGCAGAAGCGCCGGTGCACTGGATTGCAACCTGACCCAACTCGGGGCCCTACGCAATATCGGATATTGAACTACGCTGAGTCTCGATCATTGGGCTTAAAGGGACGGCTTATTCATGTATCGATCAGTATCACTGCGTGCCGCAGTGTGTTTGAGTACCCTTCTCCCGGCGGCAATGCTGCAAGCAGCACCCGACGCCGATGTAGAAGCCCTGAAACGGGAACTTCTGGAACTGAGACAACGATACGAACAACAACAACAAGCGCTGGCGGTACTTGAACAACGGGTCCGCCAGGTAGAAGAGACACCCTCTGCCCCACCGCCAAAACGGCTGGCGAAATCGCCGTCCGACATGAAAGGCAATCGCGTCGCCGCCGGAGCCGCCACAGGCACGGGTGCGGCCGCTGCATCGGGAGGCGCCGCCGGGGGCAGCGGCGCTTCCTACGGTCAATCGCTGGCCGATGATTCACAACCGGCGCAGAGCGTTTCCAACCTGTATGACGAAGCCAGCGGTTTCTTTGGCGGCGGCAAGTTCAGCGTGGAAACCGGCCTGACCTATTCGCGCTACGACACCCGCCAGTTGATCCTGAACGGGTTCCTTGCGCTGGATTCGATCTTTTTGGGCAACATCAACCTCGACCGGATCAAGGCCGACACCTGGACCCTGGACCTCACCGGCCGCTACAACTTCGATAACCGCTGGCAGTTCGACCTGAACGTGCCGGTGATCTATCGCGAGTCGACGTATCAATCCGGCGGCGGCAACGAGGGCGCGGCTGGCGTAACAACAGAAGAAACCGTCACCAAGGATCCAACCATTGGCGACGTCAACTTCGGTATCGCCTACAAGTTCCTCGACGAATCGGTCAACACCCCGGACGCCGTCGTCACCTTGCGCGTCAAGGCGCCGACCGGCAAAGACCCGTTCGGCATCAAACTGCGCCAGACCGACGCCAACTCCAACCTGTTCGTCCCCGACACCCTGCCCACCGGCAACGGCGTCTGGTCGATCACGCCGGGTATCTCGCTGGTCAAGACGTTTGACCCGGCGGTGCTGTTCGGCAGCCTTTCCTACACCCACAACCTCGAGGAGTCGTTCGACGACATCAGCTCTACGGTCAATCAGAAAAACCCGGGCAAAGTGCGCATCGGCGACAGCTTCCAGATCGGTGCCGGTATCGCCTTCGCGCTCAACGAGAAGATGAGTATGTCGTTCTCGGTCTCCGACCTGGTGCAACGCAAGAGCAAGCTGAAACAGGACGGCGGCGACTGGGAATCGGTGGTGTCCAGTGATGCCAACGCCGGTTACTTCAACGTCGGCATGACCATCGCAGCCACCGACAACCTGACGATCGTGCCGAACTTGTCGATCGGCATGACCGATGATGCGCCGGACTTTTCGTTCAGCCTGAAATTCCCGTATTACTTCTAAAAGCAAAAGATCGCAGCCTTCGGCAGCTCCTACAGTTCGTGTAGGCGCTGCCGAAGGCTGCGATCGATTGATCTGTCGGCTTTTCGCTGCTGGTGCAACTCGCGACCACTTATCGGAAATACGTCCGCACCTGTCAGATCTGACAGGTGCGCCCTACCGCTGAATCCGCTTACATGACTCCAGCGCCTGGCACCTTGCAACAGGCCGTAATGGAGCATCGACATGAACCAGACGCCGGATGAAAACCGCATTCTCGCCCTGAATCCACCCTTTGTTTTGAAACAGGCCGTTTTGAAGGATGGGGGCTACGACGGTGGCATTTCGCTCGAGACCGTCGAAAACGATTTGCTGATCATCGTAGATCCGTGGGTAGGGATGGCGATGTATGACAACTGCAAAATGTATTTTGATGGCGTCGAGGTTGGGACAATTCCGGTCGATGGAAGCAACTTGAATAAGCGGCTCGAATTCAAAGTCCCCAAGGGTCAAGTCACCAATGGCGAAGCACTGATCGTTTACACCGTACAGCGCTTGGGTCAGGACCCGGTCAGCTCCGAGCCGGTACGGCGTGTGTGGGTCCAACTCACACAACCAGGTGGCACCGATAGCGACAGCGAAGAAGGCAACTCCGGCCTGATCTATACGCTTAGCCCGGATCCGTCCAATGGCGTGAATGAGGATTTGGCCCGGCGGGGAATCCGCATGAACATCGTACCCTATGAGAACATCGCCATCTTCGACACCATTCGGTGCCGTTGGGGTGATCAGGTGGTGACGTACTACCCGGTCACCAGAGAGCAGATCGACGATCCGGTCAACCATCCGATCTTCGCCACCTTCACCGAGGACGTCATCAGGGCGCAAGGCAACGGCAACAATATCGAAGTGAGCTATCAGGTCGTCGACCGGGTGGGTAATCTGCCGGATCCGAAGGCGCGGTGGGCGAAAATCACTTACGTCTCGGTGGATCTGAACAATCGCTTGCCGGCGCCGACGATCTGGGTCAACGGCCAGAACGTCACCACCATCGACCTGAAGGTACTGGGCACGAGCGACGCCGCCGCCCGGGTTTACTTCACAGGCGCCGACTACCAGGCTGGTGACAAGGTCGTCCTGACCTGGGCCGGTACGACGTCTGGAGGACAGCCCGTGATCGTCGGCCCGCTGGAAAAAACTGTCGACAGCGTGCCCGGCCATCACGACTTCCCGATCCCGAACGACAAGATCACAGCGATCGTCAACGGTTCGGCCAAGGTCGGCTTTCAGCTGCTGCGCGCCGGCGCACCTGCGCGCCCGTCCAGTGACATTGTGATTGCGGTCACCGGCGAAGTCAGTCAGTTGAAACCGCCAACGGTTGTGCAGGCGCCCGATTACAGGCTGAACCCGAATCTGCATCAAAGCGGATTTACCGTGGTGTTTGACACTTCGACGTTTGGCGCCAATCACGAAGTGCAACTGGAAATCGCCGGCAGACCCGGCGCCGGCTCAGTGCCTCCCCAGCACAAGCCGGTGGCGGGACAGTCGAAAGTGCAATTCGATATCGATTCTTCTATCACCGGGGCAAATCTGCAGCGCAGTGTGGAATTGAAATACAACTTGATCGTCAATGGCCAGCCGACGCCTGTGCAGAGCGTGACGTTGGTGATTGGCGAGTTGCTGCAATCGAGCATGCCGATGCCGAAACTTGAGGGTTTTGATGGTGAGGTGCTGGATGTTGGAATGCTCAAGGATGATACGAAGGTTTTGTGTAGTGCCTGGCCGTTTCAGCGGGCGGGATTACCGATCTGGTTAAGGTATGTGGAGACGTTCACGAGTGGTGGAGAGCGCGTCAAGGAGCAGTTTGTCGGGGCGGCGCATGATCAGGGAGGGGGGCTTGATTATTTGGCTGAGGTGGAGTGGTTGCGCGGGTGTAAGGCTGATTCGAAGTTGGCTGTTGTATTTAAGGTGGGATTGCATGCGGGGGCGGTTGAGGGTGAGGCCGTGGCGTGTCGGGTGAGGAGTTATGGGGTCAAGGCTGGGTTGGATGATTTGACTACGTTTGATAACTATCATTGGAACCATTGGGCAGTCCAATATGGAGAGGGCTCCCATCCAAGAATTTCCTTTATTGAAAATGAGTATTTTCTTGAATCAGTACCTGGCCCACAGGTGCGCAGTGCCATTCAGATCGTCAAGAGTTTCCAAGAAGTTGAAGAGGGCGACCAATATGAGTTGAGTTTTGATTATAAAAACACAGAACTGTGCGTTGTAATATTCAAGCAGAATAATGAAAAAACGCAGCTCAACGTACCCAGCTCTATGCTTTGGCAGTCTCAAAACTTTCGTTTTAATGCCGCAAAATACGAGACGCCAAAAACATTAATGTTATACCTTTATGTGGGGGGAGTTGTGGCGCAAACACGTATCAAAAATATAAGGTTGCGGAAATTTTAAAATCCAATCCTATTATGAAGCAAGATCAAACGCACTATATTGGATGTTTTGTGTGACACCCTAACAAAAACAATTGCATTTATATTCTGATTCTTGCACTCACCTAATCTGATGCTTATGCAACAACCGATAAAAAGTAGGCCGCGAAACCCCTAAAACTTTCGCGGCCACACTTAAATTATCACTGTGCCGGTTCAACACATCACACAACGCCTGCCGTTCCGCCCGGGTCTTGTAGTCTTCCAGCGTGCCCATCGGCGTGGCGATGGAATGCTGACTGATCAATCCCAAATCCCGCGCCTCGATTTGCCTCCCCTCCGCCAACACCAACCCACGCCTGACCCGGTTAGCCAGCTCGCGCACATTGCCCGGCCAGTCGTGCTTGCCCATGGCAATCAGCGCGTCTTCGCTGAAGCTTCTTGGTCGACGCCCGGTTTCATGGCTGTAGAAGTGCGAAAAGTGGTTGGCCAGCATCGATAGATCGCCGTGGCGCTCGCGCAATGGCGCGGTCACCACTTGCAGGACGTTCAGCCGGTAATAAAGGTCTTCACGAAAGCGCTTCTTCTCAATCGCCGCTTCCAGGTCAACGTGGGTTGCGGCCAACACGCGCACATCCACCGGTATCGGCTGACTGCCCCCTACCCGTTCAATATGCTTTTCCTGCAGAAAGCGCAGGAGATTGGCCTGCAATTCCAGCGGCAGGTCGCCGATTTCGTCCAGGAACAATGTGCCGCCATTGGCCGCTTCGATGCGTCCGACCTTGCGCTGGTGTGCGCCGGTGAACGCGCCTTTTTCGTGGCCAAACAATTCGGACTGAATCAAATGCTCTGGTATCGCCCCGCAGTTGATAGCTACAAACGGTTTGTTGTGGCGCTGGGATTGGCGGTGCAAGGTGCGCGCGACGAGTTCCTTGCCGGTGCCGCTTTCGCCGCGAATCAGCACGGGCGATTCGGTCGGGGCCAGTTTGCTCAGCAGTTTGCGCAGTTCGCGGATCGGCTTGCTGTCGCCGAGCAGTTCGTGCTCCGGCTGATCGACATGAATCGTACCCTGCCCGCGCAGGCGTGCCATGCCGAAGGCGCGGCCGAGGGTGACCTGTACGCGGGAAACGTCGAAGGGCAAGGTGTGGAAATCGAAAAACCATTCACAAACGAAATCGCCGACGTTCTGCAAGCGCAGGACTTCCTGATTGAGCACAGCGATCCATTCGGTGCCGCTGCGGCTGATCAGTTCTTTGACGGCTTCGGGTCGTTCCAGGTGAAACGGCTGCAAACGCAGCAGGCCGACATCGCAGGCCCGGGATGCGGCGTTTTCCAGATTACAACTGTCGACATCCCAACCCACAGCGCGCAATCCGGGCAACAGGCGATAACAGTCGTCGCAGGGATCGACCACCAGTAAACGTCTCGATGAAGGCGCTTCGCTCATGACTGTTCCTTGGCGCCAAATTTGATAAATGATCGTAAAAACAGTCATTTGGCAGACCCGGTTGTAACACTAGCAAGATTTTGACGGGGGCTTGTACCGATTGCTTATAGGCTGGGTATTAAAAGAGTTATAAGAAAGTTGGTTGTTAGTTAGCTATCGACTATTTGCGGTGAATCCAAGAGCGGCCCCTCACCCTAGCCCTCTCCCGAGGGAGAGGGAACTGACCGAGGTGTTTACGCGAGGTCAGCCGATCTGAAAGACCGAGCCGAACTCGAGTTTGAAAAGCCCACAACTCGGCGCCCTCTCCTCGAGGAGAGGGCTGGGGTGAGGGGTGAATTCAGCGCAGTGTTCGGACATGTGCAGGTTTAACGAAACGAACTTACGTTATGTAAAGAATCTGAAATTTCTTTGTTTCACGTGTGACCCGCCCCCCGGTTGCGTGCATCAGTACAAGTAACCCGCCGCACGGTAAGCCCAACCGACGGCACATCATTTGATTGGGCGCCAATAGAGAGAAGACCCCATGACTGCCCCGCTGCGTATCAACGAAGCTCTTTTGATTGCCAACCACGCGTTCAAGCCTTTTCAATGCGTGGCCTGGGCGCCGCAAGACGGCAATGGCGAACTGAGCCTGACCGTCGTCGACCGCACCAACTCCCACATCGGTCGCAAACAGATCCCGAGCAGCGCCTACTCTGACCCGGCGCAACTCGAACAACTGCTGCAGCAGGCCCGCGCCGAGCTGAGCGAAGACGGCCACAAGTTGCAATCGTGGTCGATGCCACATTGATAACCGAACAAGGGCGGATGACGTTAAAGTCATCCGCCCTTGTTGTATGCGTAGTCAAATAAGCAACGTACTTGCAGCGCAGTTTCATCCAAAGTACTTGGCTCGCTTGCGACTGGTTCAACAAGACACTGTTCTGGCACAGTGCGACCGTCGTCTGTTTATTCGTCCAGTTGTACTTCTCGCGGTTCAGGGATTGAATGTTTCGCTCGTGCAGTCAGCCTCCCAACCACTGGGTATCGGCTCAGGCACAAGGAGACGCGTGCATGTCCACCCTGAGCCCTTACGCGCTGCCTACTGCATGGACCGCCCCCGGTTCGCTCGACCCGACATTCGCCATTGGCGGTGTTGCGCAGGTGTACTTTGCCGGCAGTTTGTCCAGCCAGACCCAACATGTCACGCTCGATGCACAGGGTCGGATTCTGGTCGCCGCCAAGGTCGGTACATCCAAGGGGAGTCGTTTTGGCCTCGCGCGGCTGCTGGCCGATGGTTCGGCGGATTTGTCGTTCGGCTTTCAGGGCAGCGTGATCGGCAGTTTCGTCGAGGGTTTCGAAGCCAAGGCCGGCAAGGTTCAGGTGTTAGCCGACGGCAAGATTCTGCTGGCCGGCCTGCATTATGAAGACACCCAACGCACCCTGCCCGCCCTCGCCCTGTTCGATGCCAACGGCCAGCCAGACCGATTCTTCGGCGATGACGGTTTCCAGGTGGTGCGACTGCCCGGCGAGCTGTCCATGGGCACCCGCGACAACTGGTTGCCGCCGGGCGTGCCTGGCGTCGAAGCCTGTGACTTTGTGGTGGAGGAAGACGGCCGTATTCTGCTGATCGCCAACCATCATTTCAGCCTTGCCGACCACGCCGGGATGCTGATTCGCCTCTGCCCTGATGGAAGCCTCGACGAATCATTCAACGGACGCGGATTCGTCGTGGTCCGCCACCTGCTGCTCAATACCTGGCTGAGCACGCTGTTGTTGAAGGAAGATGGGCGCATCGTCGTCGCAGGTTCCATCGACTTTCCTCAGCAAGGCCTGTTGGCGGTGTATCGGCCCGATGGCAGCCTGGACGAGCGCTTCGCCGTCGATGGCTTCATGGCCTTCAAGGCTCACGGCAACAGCGCTCAGGTCAGCCAGATTATTGAGTCCGACGACAGGCTTTATTGCTTCGGCAGCAGCCGCGATCCAATCCGCTGTTTGACGTTTGTCCTGCACGCCAACGGTCGACCGGACCTGCACTGTCATCATGGCCAGCCACAGGTGTTGGACATCGGCCCCAGCGGATGCCAATGGAACGCCGCCCAGCAAATGAGCGACGGCCGCATCGTCGCCGTGGGCGCGACCATCGGCGGAGTCGAAGCTGACTTCATGGTGGCGCGCTATCAACTCGATGGCAGCCTTGATCCAGCGTTCGGTGAGGGCCATGGCTGGTTGCGCACGCGACTGGGGCGAAGTCTCGATACCGCCAATTCACTGACCGTACATACTGACGGGGCGATTGTGGTAGGTGGCTATTCGCTGGATGGCAACTACCGGGCAATGGTTGCGCGTTATCTGAATCCATAGAGCATTCAACAGGATCGAGGTTATCGGCGACTTGATCTTCCTTGAAACATCCGGCAACTTTCGCGCTTCTAAATAAAAGGAGCAGCCGATGTCCGGTTCAATCGCCCAGGCGTTCGCGCACAACTTCCTCGGGCAATCGCCACGCTGGTACAAGGCGACCATCGTCGGTTTTCTCATTCTCAACGCCGTGGTGCTGTTCACCGTCGGGCCGGTCGCCGCAGGCTGGTTGCTGGTGATCGAATTCATCTTCACCCTGGCCATGGCCCTCAAGTGTTATCCGTTGATGCCTGGCGGCCTGCTGTTGATTGAAGCGTTGCTGTTGAAGATGACCACGCCGCAAGCGCTTTACGATGAGTTGCTGCACAACTTTCCGGTGATCCTGCTGCTGATGTTCATGGTCGCCGGCATCTACTTCATGAAAGATCTGCTGCTGTTTCTCTTCTCGCGCCTGCTGCTGGGCGTGCGCTCGAAAGCCATTCTGGCGCTGATGTTCTGCTTCTTGTCAGCGTTCCTCTCTGCGTTTCTGGATGCGCTGACCGTGACGGCGGTGATCATCAGTGCGGCTGTCGGCTTTTACTCGGTGTATCACCGCGTCGCGTCGGGCAATGATCCGCGCAAGGACAGTGAATTCGCTGACGATCAGCATTTACCGTCGCAACACCATGACGACTTGAATCAATTCCGCGCATTCCTGCGCAGCCTGTTGATGCATGGCGCAGTGGGAACAGCGCTCGGCGGGGTTTGCACTTTGGTCGGTGAGCCGCAGAACCTGTTGATCGGCCATGAGATGGGCTGGCATTTCGGCGAGTTCTTCCAGAAAGTTGCCCCGGTGTCGCTGCCGGTACTGGTGGCGGGTCTGGTTACTTGCGTGCTGCTGGAGAAGCTGCGCTGGTTCGGATACGGCACGCTGCTGCCGGACAACGTCCGCGCTGTGTTGGCCAACTACGCTGCCGAGGACAACGCCAAACGCACGCCTCGTCAGACGGCGGCGCTGCTGGTGCAAGGTGCGGCGGCACTGATTCTGATTGGTTGCCTGGCGTTTCACTTGGCTGAAGTCGGCCTGATCGGATTGATGGTAATCGTGTTGATCACCGCGTTTACCGGGATCACCGACGAGCATCGCCTGGGCAGCGCGTTCAAGGACGCCATGCCGTTTACTGCACTGCTGGTGGTGTTTTTTGCCGTGGTGGCGGTCATTCACGATCAGCATCTGTTCGTCCCACTGATCGAGTGGGTCTTGGCGCTGCCGATGGATCAACAGCCGGGCATGTTGTTCATCGCCAACGGCTTGCTCTCGGCGATCAGCGACAACGTGTTTGTCGCGACCATTTACATCACTGAGGTGAAACAGGCTTTTCTCGCCGGGCACATGACTCGCGAGCACTTCGAAACGTTGGCGATTGCGATCAACACCGGCACCAACCTGCCGAGTGTGGCGACACCGAATGGTCAGGCAGCGTTTCTGTTCCTGCTGACCTCGGCGATTGCACCGCTGGTGCGGTTGTCATACGGGCGCATGGTGTGGATGGCGGTGCCGTATACCGTGGTGATGGGACTGCTGGGCTGGTATGCGGTGAGCTATTGGCTCTAAGCAACACTGAATAAACCTGTGGGTTACCGGGGTTTGCACGCGCCGCGAAAACCTGTGGGAGCGAGCCTGCTCGCGAAGAGGTCGTGTCAGGCAACGAATCTGTTGAATGACACACCGCCTTCGCGAGCAGGCTCGCTCCCACATTGGTTTTGGTGTTGGGTCAGTGCGTGAGGATGTATTTCTCGATCGCCAGGACCACGCCGTCTTCAGTGTTTGGCGCTGTAACGACATCAGCCTGGTGCTTCACCGCCTCTTCCGCCTGGCCCATGGCAATCGAAAAGCCAGCGCATTTGAACATCGCCGGGTCGTTGCCGCCGTCGCCGATGACAGCGGTTTGCTCCAGCGGCACGCCGAGGTATTCGGCGATGGTCGTCAATGCCGTGCCTTTGTTGGCCTCAAGCGCCGTAACGTCGAGATACACCGGCTGCGAGCGCGACACTTGCGCCATGCCGTTGACCTTGGGCAGGAGCTGCGCCTCCAGCTCAATCAGCAACTCAGTGTTGTTGCTGGTAGCGACGATCTTGTCGATGCGCTCCAGATACGGTTCAAAACTCTCGACCACCACCGGCGGATAGCCGAGGCCACTCTGTTCACGCGGCACCATCGGCCCGTGCGGGTCCTTGAGCAGCCAGTCGCCGCCGCTGAACACCCAGATTTCCACCTCCGGTTGATCGGCAAGCAGTGCCAGTGCGATCAGCGCTGTGGTCGCCGGCAAATAATGCGCGGCCAACAGCGTGCCGTCCGGTTTGACGATGGTGCCGCCATTGAACGCCGCCGTCGGCAGATCAACGCCTAGCGCCTCGATCTGCTGCAACATGGCTTTCGGCGGACGGCCGCTGGCGAGGCTGAACAGCACGCCGGCATCGCGCAGCGAGCGCACGGCTTCGATGGTGCGTTGGTTCAGCGTGTGATCCGGCAGCAACAGCGTGCCGTCCATGTCGCTGAGCAGAAAACGTATGGGTTGTTTCGGCAAATCACTCATCCCAGGCCGTGCCAGACGCGACCATCGCGAGTCAGGAGATCTTCGGCTGCTTGCGGGCCATCTTCGCCAGCCGCATACGTCTCGACGCTCGCATCCTGCTGCCAGGCATCAAGGAAAGGCTGCACGGCTCGCCAACCGTTCTCGATGTTGTCGGCACGCTGGAACAGCGTCTGATCACCGGTCAGGCAGTCGTAGATCAAGGTTTCGTAGCCGGTGGAAGGCTGCATCTCGAAAAAGTCCTTGTAGGCAAAGCCCAACTCGATGTTGGCCATGTTCAGCGCCGGCCCGGGCCGCTTGGCCAGCAAGTCGAACCACATGCCTTCGTTTGGCTGGATCTGGATACGCAGATAAGTCGGCTGCAACTCGTCGACTTCGGTGTCGCGGAACTGCGCGTACGGCGCCGGTTTGAAGCAGATGACGATTTCGGTGTCGCGCACGCTCATGCGCTTGCCGGTGCGCAGATAGAACGGCACGCCGACCCAGCGCCAGTTATCGATCATCACCTTGAGCGCCACGTAGGTTTCCGTGGTGCTGTCGGGCGACACGTTGGCTTCTTCGCGATAACCCTTCAATGGCTGGCCATCGCGCTCGCCGGCGCTGTACTGGCCGCGCACCGAGTTGGCCCGGGCCTCCTCTGTCGACCAGGGACGAATCGCCCCGACCACTTTGGCCTTCTCGCCACGCACCGCGTCAGCGCCGAAAGCAGCCGGCGGTTCCATGGCCACCATGGCCAACAGCTGGAACAGGTGATTGGGCACCATGTCGCGCAGTGCGCCGGTGTGTTCGTAAAAGCTGCCACGGGTTTCCACACCGACAGTTTCCGCCGCAGTGATCTGCACGTGGTCGATGTAATGATTGTTCCAGAACGCTTCGAACAGGCTGTTGGAGAACCGGCTGACCAGGATGTTCTGCACGGTTTCCTTGCCCAGGTAATGGTCGATGCGGTAGATCTGCTTCTCGCTCATGATCTTGAGCAGGCACGCGTTCAAGGCTTCGGCGGTGTGCAGATCGGAGCCGAACGGCTTCTCGATCACCACTCTTCTGAACGCTTCGGGGGTTTCTTCCAGCAAACCGGCGCTGCCGAGGCGGCGCACCACTTCACTGAAAAAACGTGGCGCGGTGGCCAGGTAGAACACCGCATTGCCGGTGCCGCTGTCGGCGATTTTCGCCGCCAGGGCTGAATAGGTGCTGTCGTCGAGGAAGTCGCCCTGGACGTAGCTGATGCCTTTGGCGAGCTTGGCCCACAAGACCGGATCAAGCATCTGATCGCCCTTGCCGACCTTCGCCGCCACTTCGGTACGGATGAAGTCTTCGAGCTTCTGCGCAAAGGCTTCATCGGTAATGGCGTTGTGATCAACGCCGACGATCCGCAGGTTTTCGTCGAGCAGACCGTCGCGACTGAGGTTGTACAGCGCCGGCATGAGCAGGCGCTTGACCAGGTCGCCGTGGGCACCGAACAGGAACAGCGTGGTCGGTGGTGCGGGTTCTGCCTTGGATTTTCTGCGGATCGTACGGGTCATTTTTTCGCGGTCTCCACGTGGCCGCCGAAGCCGAAGCGTTGTGCCGACAGGATCTTGTCACCGAAGGTGCCCTGCCCGCGCGAGCGGTAACGGGAGAACAGCGAGTTGGACAGCACCGGTACCGGCACCGCTTGCTCCATGGCCGCTTCGATGGTCCATTGCCCTTCGCCGCTGTCAGCCACGGAACCGGAGAAACCGTCGAGCTTCGGATCACTGGCCAGTGCGTCGGCAGTCAGGTCGAGCAACCACGACGACACCACGCTGCCACGACGCCAGACTTCAGCGATATCGGCCACGTTCAGATCAAATCGCTGATCTTCCGGCAAACGTTCGCTGGATTTGGTCTTGAGAATATCGAAGCCCTCGGCGAACGCGGCCATCATGCCGTACTCGATGCCGTTGTGAATCATCTTCACGAAGTGCCCGGCGCCGGCGGGACCGGCGTGGATGTAGCCATGCTCGGCGCGGTGGTCATCGGACTTGCGATCCTTGGTGCGCGGAATGTCGCCCATGCCCGGCGCCAGTGCGGCGAACAGCGGATCGAGACGCTGCACGGTTTCGGCATCGCCACCGATCATCATGCAATAACCGCGTTCCAGGCCCCAGACGCCGCCGGAGGTGCCGACGTCGATGTAGTGCAGGCCCTTGTCGTTCAGCGTTTTGGCCCGGCGAATGTCGTCCTTATAGTTGGTGTTGCCGCCGTCGATGATGGTATCGCCGGGTTCGAGCAGTTCGCTCAGGGTGTTGATGGTGTCTTCGGTCGGCGCGCCAGCCGGCAGCATGACCCAGACAGCACGCGGCTTGTCGAGGCCGGCAACCAGTGCTGGCAAGTCGGCGACGCCGGTGGAGCCCTCGGCGACCAGGTTATCGATGAAAGCGGTATTGCGGTCGTAAACAACGGTGGTGTGCCCGTTGAGCATCAGACGTCGCGCAATATTGCCGCCCATGCGGCCCAGTCCAATAATCCCGAGTTGCATGTGCTGATGCTCCTTACTACAAATAAATGTGTGTCATTGGTTATAGCCCAACGCGACTGATGGAGGTTAGTCCAGAGCGTTGCGATGAAGTTTCCGGGCATTGTGCCCGATCCAGAGTGATAACGCCCCGAATCCTGCCGAAGACACACCGACCATGAAAAATAAAAAAGTTCCCTTCCAGGGCAAAAGAAATCAAAATTGGCGCCGATAGTAAGTCAAGCGCCTCAAAACGAGGAGTGACTTACAGTTGATGCACGCCATTTGCGAGGTGAGCAATGGGCACAGTACATACAGCAATGCCGCCACAAACCCTCTACGTTACGATCCGTCGCGATGAATTGCGCCAGTTGAAAGACGAGCGCGACCAGTTGAAGCACGAATTGGCGCAATTGCGCGCATTGACCCAGGGCTCGCAGCCGCAACCGCGTCCGGTTGTGCAGCGCGCACCCCACGCCTGATCCCCGCCTGCTTCGGGAACGGCCCTCGTCGTTCCCGACACGTTGCACCTCTGACCGCTTGATACACACCAACAGCGGCGCTTAACAAATCTTTCACAAGCCCTTGGGGATACTTCGCCCCATTCTGGCCGTGCCTGCGTGTACGGCCTCTGTTCGTCGGTGTCATGGAAGCGTTTCCGGCGTGGGTCTGATGATTGAGCTGGAGCGCTGAATGGCATTGTTCAAACGCAGCAAAACGACTGCGACCGGTTTCGACTGGGCCGGATTCATCTGGTTGTTCGTCTTCTTCTGGTACTTCTCGGGCATCACTCAACTGCTGATCCAGCTGACCGGCACGTCTGGTTTCACGGGATTTCGTCAGGCATTCGTGATGAGCGCGCTGTGGCTGGCGCCGATGCTGCTGTTCCCCAAACAGACGCGTCTGCTTGCGGCAATCATCGGTGTGGTGCTGTGGGCTTGCTCGATGGCCAGCCTGGGTTACTTCTTCATTTATCAGCAGGAATTCTCGCAGAGCGTCATCTTCATCATGTTCGAGTCGAACGTGTCGGAAGCGGGCGAGTACATGACGCAGTATTTCGCCTGGTGGATGATCCCGGCGTTCCTCGCCCATACCGCGTTCGCCTACTTTCTGTGGACGCGGCTGCGCCCGGTGTACATGCCCCGTGGTCGCGCACTGGTTGCAGCCACCGCAATCGTGATCGCCGTCGCCGGCTACCCGCTGATCAAACAAACCATGCGCATGGGCAATTTCGCCGAAGGCTTCGAGAAATTCGAAACCCGCATCGAGCCCGCCGTGCCGTGGCAGATGGCCGTGGCGTATCACCGCTATCTGGAAACGCTGGGGGACATGCAAGGCATGCTCGACAGTGCCAGCAAGATCCCGCCGCTGAAAAACCTCAAGGACGCCTCGCCCGGGCAACCGGCGACGCTGGTGCTGGTCATCGGTGAATCGACCAACCGCCAGCGCATGAGCCTCTACGGTTATCCGCGCAACACCACGCCGGAACTGGACAAACTCAAGGATCAACTGGCGATCTTCGACAACGTCATCACTCCGCGCCCGTACACCATCGAAGCGCTGCAGCAAGTGTTGACCTTCGCTGACGAGCAGAACCCCGACCTGTACCTGTCGACGCCATCGCTGGTCAGCGTGATGAAACAGGCCGGTTACAAGACGTTCTGGATCACCAACCAGCAGACCATGACCAAGCGCAACACCATGCTCACGACCTTCTCCGAACAGGCCGACGAGCAGGTGTACCTGAACAACAACCGCAACCAGAACTCGGCGCAGTACGATGGCGACGTCATCGAGCCGTTCAACAAGGCGCTGGCCGATGCGGCGCCGCGCAAGCTGATCGTCGTGCATCTGCTCGGCACGCACATGAGCTACCAGTACCGATATCCGCCGACGTTCGACAAGTTCAAGGATCGCCAGGGCGTTCCGGCTGGCGTGCGTGACGATCAGGTACCGACCTACAACAGCTACGACAACGCGGTGCTGTACAACGACTTCGTGGTCTCAAGCCTGATCAAGGACTACGCCAAGACCGACCCGAATGGCTTCCTGCTGTACCTCTCCGACCACGGTGAAGATGTCTTCGACTCCGCCGGTCACGGCACGCTGGGGCGCAACGAAAACAAACCGACCGCGCCGATGTACACCATCCCGTTCATGGCCTGGGCCTCGCCGAAGTGGAAGGAAAACCACGACTGGAACTTCGCCGGCGACCTCAGCCGCCCGTACAGCAGCTCGCAACTCATTCACACCTGGGCGGATCTGGCCGGGTTGAGTTCCGATGAACTGGATCGCAGCAAGAGCCTGGTCAGCGACAGCTTTGTACCGCGCAAGCTGTTGATTGGCGACCCGTACCAGGCGCCGAGGCGAGCGTTGATTGACTTCAGTTTGATGAAGCCCAAACACCCTGATCCGGCGGAAGTCGCGCAGAAGTAAAACGACAAAGGGCCGAGAAGGCCCTTTTTTGTGCCTATCGACCGCGTTGTTTCTGTAATACGCCGCAATATTTGTGCTGAACCAGCGTTAACCCATTGTTAATGGCCGCGACGCAGACTTCTTTCGCGGTCTGCTTCACGGACGAACCGACTCCCACTTGTTCAGTAGGAGGCACCATGAAAACCACCACTATCATCTTCACCACCCTGCTAGCCCTCGGCTCCACCAGCGCCTTCGCTGAAGGCGGTGCCGAACGTATGCGTTATTACTACGACAATTTCCCGGTCCAGCACGCGCAAAGCGAGCAGAAGACCGACGCCAGCGCGAAAGAAATCCGCGTCCCTGCTGACCAGACGGCGCAGGTGACCGAGTCCTATCGCGACTGAGCTTTACCGAGCAACCGATGGACCTTCCGTGGCTCCGCTCTGGCCCGGGAGATGACAGTTCAGGCGCCCTGATCGGGGCGCCTTTTTTTATGTTGGTGATTGGCGGTGAGGAGCCTTCAGGCCTGCAAATCCTTTATCCAGAACAGCATCCGCCCGTGATCTGGATTGAACATCCCCGGTGCAAAGCCGAATTTGCGATATGAACCCTGCGCCACCGCATTGCCTTCCAACACTTCCAGGGTGATCTTGCAGCAGCCACGCTGACGAGCGATTTCTTCAACTTTCTGCAGCATTTTCTGACTGAGCCCAAGGCCACGAAATTTGCCGACCACGGCGACGTCGTGAACGTTGACCAGCGGTTTACAGGCGAAAGTCGAGAAGCCTTCAAAGCAGTTGACCAGCCCGGCCGGTTCGCCGCCGACGAAGGCCAGCACGCTGAAGGCATGCGGGCGGCGGGCGAGTTCTTCGGGCAGGCGTTGCAGCAGTTCGGGCGCGATCGGATGACCACCGCCCATGGGATCTTCGGCGTAGTGGTTGAGCACGATGCCGATGGCTTCGGCGTGCACCGGGTTGCTGTAGCTGGCCTGAAGTACGAGTATTTCTGCGGAATCCATTTCCATCCCCGATAAGCAAAAAGCCCCGGCGCGCAAGGTGCTAGCTGAAAGGCCTGGGGGGGACCTTAGCTTGGGTGCGCCGGAGAGGGCAACTTGAAAAGCTGCGATCTTTTGCGGTCAGTGGCCCCAGATCAGCTCTTCGGTCCAGCCCAGTTCGGCGAAATCTTCGGCACGCAATGCGCTTTCGCCGACACAGAAAAATTCATCCAGTTGCGGTGGCTTGACCGCCGTGCCGCTGAGCATGGCGTGCACCTGGCCACGATGATGGAGCTGGTGCTCGAACAGGTGCGAGAGCATGCGCAGGCGGCTGTCATGTTGCGGCATGTCACGGGCGATGGTGACGATTCTCGACAGGTCGGCATCGCGCAGTTGCTCGCAATAGGCGATCAGGCGGCGATCAACGCGGGCCTGTTCTGCACGCAGCGCCGCAGCCTCGGTAAACGGCTCGTCTGCATTGAAGAAAACATAGCAATCAGGGTGTGGCTCGTCACCGCGCAATTCCCGCTCCAGCGCGTCGACGTAGAACCAGTCGCAAGTGAGGATGTGGTTGAGCGTGAGGCGGATGCTGGGGAAGAAGCTCACCCGTGGCGCCGCCAGTTCAGTGGTGTCGAGCTGGCTCCAGGCCTTTGCCAGGCGGTGATTGGCCCAGGCATTCTGATAGGCCATGGTCAGCAAATGATGGGACAGCGGTTGACTCATGTCGGCGCCCTCTTCTTTCAGGCTTCAGCGAAGCGCTGCAATTGCATCTCCTGCAAACGGCTGAGGGTGCGGCGGAACGGGAATTCCAGGTAGCCCTCGGTGTATAGCGCGTCCATCGGTACGCTTGCCTCGACGTACAGCGGCACCTTGCGGTCGTAGCATTCGTCGACCAGCGCGATAAAGCGGCGAACGCCGTCGTCATGCACCGATAACTGCGGCAATTCCCGGTCACCGGCGACCACGCGCTCAGCGCCATCTTCGGTGCCCCGCGCAATGCGCCCTTCGCGTTTTTGTGCGCTGAGGTTCGGCACTTCGCTCAACAGAATAGCCCGGTAGCGATCACACAGGGCAATGAAGTCCATGGCGGCGAAAGGTTGTTCGCACAGATCGCTGTAGCGGCACCACAGCACCGATTCGCTGGCTTGCACGACGTTGAGTGTGCGGTGGCCCACGGCGACTGGCTCATCGCTGACAGTCTCATCTGCAGCCAGCGACTTGAACACGGCACTCAGTGCGCAGGGCGAATCGGCCTTGTTGACAAAATAGCGCTGCTCGATCGCTCCGGGATGCAAGCGATGATCCTCGGCGCCATTCACCGCGACCACTGTCATGTGTGCCTTGATCGCCGCAATCGCCGGCGTGAAACGGTCGCGATTGAAGCCGTCCGCGTACAGGTCATCAGGCGGCAGGTTGGACGTGCAGACCACCACTACGCCTTCCTCGAACATCACCTGAAACAGCCGGCCGAGAATGATCGCGTCGCCGATGTCATTGACGAACAGTTCATCGAAACACAGCACCCGCACTTCGCCGGCCAGCTCTTTGGCCAAAGCGCGCAACGGATCGGCGATGCCACTGAGTTGAAACGAACGCTGATGTACCCAGCCCATGAAGTGATGAAAGTGCTGACGCCGCGCCGGCACCCGCAGAGTCTGATAGAACTGATCCATCAGCCAGGTCTTGCCGCGCCCGACCGGCCCCCACAGGTACACGCCTCGGATCGAAGGCTCACCGGCGTGCAAGGCTTCATGGCATTTTTGCAAGGCCCAGACTGCGTGTTCCTGGGCTTCATCCTGGATGAAACCCTTGTGGTCGACCGCGTATTGCCAGGCACTGAGGGGAGAGTCGAAAGTCATGCGCGGGAGTATGCCACGGGCGATTGGCCATTGCTGGTCGAGGCACGTTTGATCGTTCCCGCGCTCTGCGTGGGAATGCCTCAAGGGACGCTCCGCGTTCCAGCTCTGGAAGGGACGCGGAGCGTCCCGGGCTGCATTCCCACGCGGAGCATGGGAACGATCAGAACAAGGGAGAGGCAGTAAAACCTGACCTTTCAGGCAGTTATTGCTCGTTGCCCTCGCCGCCCTCTTCCGGCATTCTGCGCACCCATTTTCTGACCCGGCCCCGCCTTGCGGCGCGCACATCACCATGACCGCCTCTGACAAAACCCCGCGCAACAACGACCTGATCTACGGCCTCAACGACCGTCCGCACCTGACCGCCACGGTGTTCGCCGCGTTGCAGCACGTGCTGGCGAGTTTCGTCGGCATCATTACCCCGACCCTGATCATGGGCGGCGCCCTCGGTCTGCACAGTGAAATCCCCTACCTGATCAGCATGGCGCTGTTCGTCTCCGGCCTTGGCACCTTTGTCCAGGCCAAGCGCTTCGGCCCGGTGGGTTCCGGTCTGCTGTGTCTGCAAGGCACCAGTTTTTCCTTTATCAGCGTGATTCTCAGCGCCGGATTCATGGTCAAGGCGCGCGGCGGTGGCACTGACGAAATCCTCTCGACGATCTTCGGCGTGTGCTTCTTCGCTGCGTTCATTGAAGTGGTGCTCAGCCAGTTCATCGGCAAGCTGCGCATGCTGATCACCCCGGTAGTCACCGGCACGATCATCACGCTGATGGGTCTGTCGCTGATCAAAGTGGCGATGACCGACATCGCCGGCGGCTTCGGCGCGCCTGACTTGGGCGCAGCCAGTCACGTATTTCTGGCGGCGCTGGTGATCGGTACCATCGTAGTGCTGAACCGTGTCGACGTGCCGTTTCTGCGCCTGGGCGCGATCGTCATCGGCCTGACCCTTGGCTACGTGGTGGCCTGGCTGATGGGCACGGTGGATTTCGCTTCGATGCCCGAAGTGCCGCTGGTCAGCGTGCCGGTGCCGTTCAAGTACGGCTTCAACTTCGATTGGGTGGCATTCGTGCCGGTGGCGGTGATTTTCCTCGTGTCGCCGCTGGAAGCGGCCGGTGACCTGACCGCCAACTCGATGATCTCCCGGCAACCGGTGAAAGGCCCGTTGTACATCCGCCGGATCAAATCCGGCCTGCTCGCCGATGGTCTCAACTCGGCCATGGCGGCAGTGTTCAACAGCATGCCGATGGTGACGTTTGCGCAGAACAACGGTGTGATCCAGTTAACCGGCGTGGCCAGCCGGTACGTGGCGTTTTTCATCGCCGGGCTGCTGGTGTTGCTCGGTTTGTTCCCGATGATCGGCGCAGTGCTGCAACTGATGCCGAAACCGGTGCTGGGCGGCGCTGAGCTGGTGATGTTCGGTACCGTCGCCGTGGCCGGGATCAAGATCCTCGCCGAGGCCGGCCTGCATCGACGCAACATGCTGATCGTGGCGATCTCGCTGGGCATGGGCCTGGGCATCGCGGCGGTGCCGGAAGTCCTGCGCGAACTGCCGCAAGCGCTGCGCAACATCTTCGAATCGCCAATCACTGTCGGTGCGTTGTGCGCTATCGTGCTGAACATCTTCCTGCCGGAAGAATTCATCGAGCTGGAAGAAGATGATTTCGACCCGGAAGCTTCGATTCTGCAGGTCATGGAAAACCCCGACGTCGCCGCCAAAGGTGAACCCGGCCAAGCGGCGGCTGTCGCACAGTTGAACCGCTGACGTCACGCCTCGAAAAAAAGGGCTGCACCGGCGACGGTTCAGCCCTTTTTTTGTCGAGAGATTTTTATGCGCCGCGTCCACGCCGTCATCCTGTCGCTTGTGCTGTTGTCGCTCAGCGCCTGCGCGCTGTTTCCCAACCGCGATCCGGTGAACATCAACGTGGTTGGCCTCGAACCGTTACCCAGCCAGGAACTGGAAGTACGCTTCGCGATCAAGCTGCGCGTACAGAACCCCAATGAAACGGCGATCGATTACAACGGCATCGCGCTGGATCTGGAGGTCAATGGTCATTCGCTGGCGTCCGGTGTGAGCGATCAGAGCGGCTCGATCCCGCGTTTCTCTGAAGCCATTGTCACGGTGCCGGTCAGCGTCTCGGCGTTCTCGGTGCTGCGCCAGACATTGGGGCTGAGCCAGACGCAAAGCCTCGATAATCTGCCCTACGTGCTGCGCGGCAAACTGGCGGGCGGGTTGTTTGGCACGATGCGCTTTACCGACAGCGGCAAGTTGAGCCTGCCCAAGGTGAGTGCGGCGACTTGGTAAAAAGTTTTCTGATCGGGCACCGATCCCTGTGGGAGCTGGCTTGCCAGCGATAGCGGTGCATCTGCCAAAAAGATGTCGACTGACATGGCCCCATCGCTGGCAAGCCAGCTCCCACAGGTTCAAAACAAGTTTCAAGGTCAGGAGTTGAACCGCACCCCCGGCTTCGCACGCTCATCAACGGTCAACTCGAAGACATCCGGCCGCGCGTAGTGGCCGACCACATCGTAGTCATACCGCGCGCGGATCAGTTCATCAGTGTCGATCTGCGCCGTGAGCAAGCCCGCTTCCCCGCGCAACGGCCCCGCCAGCACATCGCCCATCGGACCGACGATCACGCTGCTACCGGCGATCAACGGGCGATCACCCGGCCAATTGGCAATCTCCACCCCCAAATCATCCGGCGAGGCCTGCACCTGACAGGCGCTGACCACAAAGCAGCGGCCTTCATGGGCGATGTGGCGCATGCTGACCTGCCACATTTCGCGCTCGTCCACGGTCGGCGCGCACCAGACCTCAACGCCTTTGGCATACATCGCCGTGCGCAGCAGCGGCATCATGTTTTCCCAGCAGACCACGGCGCCAAGCTTGCCGACCTGGGTGTCGAACACCGGCAGCGTCGAGCCATCACCCTTGCCCCAGATCAGTCGCTCGGTGCCGGTGGGCATGAGCTTGCGGTGTTTGCCGAGCAGCCCGGCCTGCGGATCGAAATACAGCACCGTGCAATACAACGTGCTGCCAGCGCGCTCGATCACGCCGATCACCAGATTGGCCCCGGTGCGCGCTGACAATCCGGCCAGCGCGTCGGTTTCGGCGCCGGGCACATCGATGGCGTTGGCAAAATACCGCGCGAACGCCTCACGCCCCTCGGGCAGTCGGTAGCCTAATTGGGTGCCGAAGCCCTCGCCTTTCGGGTAGCCACCGAGCAAGGCTTCCGGCATCACCACCAACGCGGCGCCGGATTCGCGGATTGCGTCTTCCCAAGCAAGGATCTGTTCAAGGGTTTCGCCTTTGCCGCCGGGCAATGCACCGATCTGCAACGCCGCCACTATGGATTTGGCCATCGTGTTTACTCCTTCAGGTTCAGGTGTTGCCGATTCTCCAGCGTCACGCGATCATGAATAAAGCCCTGCCGACTGCTGAATGATATGAGCCAAATGAATATCGCCGACATTGACCTCAACCTGCTGAAAGTCTTCGAAGCACTGCACGATGAATCCAGTGCCAGTCGCGCCGCCCTGCGCCTGGGCGTAACGCAATCGGCAGTCAGCGCGGCATTGCGCCGCTTGCGTGAGGTGTATGGCGATCAGTTGTTCGTGCGCACCGGCCGCGGACTGGCGCCGACCCTGCAAGCCAATCAGCTGAAACCGGTGATCAGCGATGCGCTCAACAAATGCCGGCAAAGTCTGGCCATGCTCGATCCGGCGGCCAATCAATACGAAGGACGTTCGGTGGCGATCGGTCTGTCAGATGATTTTGAAATTGCCTACGGGCGCCACTTGATCGAGGAAATCGCCCGCCGTGCGCCGAAGCTGCGGTTGATATTTCGCCAGACCCACAGCCAGATCGTTGCCCGCGCGCTGATGGAACGCAGCATCGACCTGGCGATCACTGCCGGCGGCTTTTCCGAGCGCCTGCTCAGTCGTCAGGTGTTGGGGGAAGGCGGCTATGCGTGTTTGGTCGACCCGGCCAGTCTCGCGCCAGGCCAACAGCAGATCGCGTTGCAAGAGTTCGTTGAACGCGAGCACATTCTGGTGTCGTCGGGCGGCTTTATCGGCATTACCGATGAGGGATTGGCGGCAGTGGGTTTGAGCCGGCGAGTCTGCGCGTCGACCACGCATTTCGCCGCGCTGCCCTTTCTGCTCAAGGGCAGTCAGGCGGTGGCGACCATCCCGGCCCATGCCGCCGCAAGCATCGCGACGCTGAGCGGGCTGGCGTTGCTGCCCTGCCCTCTGGCTTTACCGCGCTATCCGGTGGAACTGGGCTGGCGCACCAGCACGCAGATCGATCCGGTGCTGGTCAAGGTTCGCGAGGCGATTGCCACCACGTTCAGCCAGGCGTGAAGCGGATTATTTGTTCGCCGCCATCAGGCGATTGACTTCACTGCGCACCATGTTGGCGAACTCCGGCGGCGACATGCCGTCCAGTTCGGCGCGGACCCACTCCGCCCATTTGCCCTTGCGCTTGGAGCGCTCCCCAAACAAGCGCGCGGCTTCGCCTTTGGCTTTGCCCAGATTGTTCTGCCAGAGTTCGAACAGACGGGATTTCTCATCTTCCAGCGCTGCGCGCTCTGCGAGGGATTTGTCGGCCAGATTGAAACTCATGGGGATTTATCCTGCTGCGTAAAATGGCGACATCTTACACGCTCGATGGAAATCTCCGGTGCAGGTTTTTCCCTTCTCCACGAATGACATGCAACTTTTCGCCTGCCGCTACACTCCATTGGTCACTGTCCATTCACCTGCAAGGAGTCACCCAATGGCCCGTAAAACCGCCTCGCAAGCTGCCGAAGAGCAAATCAAGGATCAAGCTTTCAGCGAGCTTCAGGCTCTGATCGAAGAATCGGACAAACTGCTCAAGAGCAGCGCTTCACTGGTCGGCGAAGAAGCAGAAACGCTGCGTGCACAAATCGCCCAGAAACTGCAGCTGGCACTGGATTCGGTGTCCAGCGTGCGCGATCGCACCAAACCCGCCGTCGAAGCCACCGAAAACTACATCGGTGGTCACCCTTGGCAAACCGTGGCGATCTCCGCCGGTTTCGGCCTGGTGGTGGGCCTGCTGCTCGGCCGTCGCTGAGTCAGGCGCACAGAAAAAGGCGAACCTCAGGGTTCGCTTTTTTTATGCCCACCGCTTTGCTTTTCCATTACTGAATTCACCTCGGTATCCCAAGTCGGCGTACCTCGCCCAAACCACGCGGTCAGTCCCCTCTCCCCCCGGGAGAGGGCTAGGGTGAGGGGCTTTTGACCTTGTCACTGCAATCGTCAGAACAACAAAAGACTCACTCCCCCGCCAACTCCCGCAACTGCCCCAGCGTCTGCTCATCCAGTACGATCCCTTGCGCCATTGATCGACTGCGCTGCAAATGCCGGCGATCCCCCGGCAGGCGCTTGAGCCCGACTCCGTGCATCTGCCGCACCAGTTCCTCGCTGCGCTGGGCAAAGCTCTGCCCCGCCGCTTTGCTCGGATCGATGACGATCAACAGCTGGCCGGTCCACGGGGTTTTCGCGCCGGGATGGTTGGACCAGTCAAACTCGAATGAGAAATTGCCGCCGGTCAATGCCGCCGCCAGCAACTCGACCATCATCGACAGCGCCGAGCCTTTGTGCCCGCCGAACGGCAACAGCGCTCCACCTTCCAGAATCGCCTTGGGGTCCTGGGTCGGCTGGCCGAGGCTGTCGACACCCATGCCGGCCGGGAGTTTTTCACCTTTACGGGCTGCAATTTGCACATCGCCATGGGCGATGGCGCTGGTGGCAAGGTCGAACACAATCGGCGCGGCGTTGGCCCTTGGCGCGGCGAAGGCAATCGGATTGGTACCGAACAATGGCCGATCAGCGCCATGGGGCACCACGCAGGTCATGCTGTTGACCACGCTCAGCGCCACCAGACCTTCGTCGGCGAAGGGCTCGACATCCGGCCACAAAGCGGCGAAATGATGCGAGTTGCGAATCGCCAGCACCGCGATGCCGGCATGACGCGCCTTCTCGATCAGCAAGGGTCGGGCCGCTGCCAACGCTGGCTGGGCAAAACCGTTGCCAGCGTCAACCCGGACAAACCCCGGCGCGACATCTTCAACCTGTGGCACGGCATGGCCATTGACCCAGCCGCTTTTCAGCGTCGAGACATAACCGGGGATGCGAAACACGCCATGACTGTGAGCGCCGTCGCGTTCGGCGTTGGCGCAGTTGACGGCGAGTACCCGTGCGACTTCGCTGGAGGTGCCGTGGCGCAGAAAAATCGTTTCAAGCAGTTGCGTCAGTGCTTCGAGGGACACTGTGGACGAGCCATGATCGTGTGGCGCAGACATCTGAAGCTCCAGAATGATTATTGGAGGGAACAACAGCGTACGGTCGATTTTGCCCACCGATTAACCCTGTCCGAGCTGCCAGCTGTCAACCCTTCGATTCATTGCCATCGGTTGGCGCGCCCTGATGCACATTTTGATCTCGGCACGTGCGGTAACTGTCTACCGCAAGTGCTCCACTCTGCGCATTTACTGTTGAGTTCCAGCCCAATGGCGCCCTGTTCAGAGTTGCAATGATGTCCACCCCGACTGCCCCGCTGTTGTTTCCAGTGATATTCGATTCACCCGGCCTGCACGCTGACCTCGCTCCGGCACACGGTCTCAACAGCAAAGACTTCGACTGGCTTGCACACGCGCAACTCGCTACGCAATCGCTGCGCAACAAGCAAACCCCGCCAATGCTGGCCGAACGCATCCTGCTCAACGCCGACAAGCAACTGGCCGTGCCGCTGGCAGGCAGCTTCATACTCAGCGCAGGGCCGGATGACAACGGCGTGTTTCTCTATACGCCCTACGATGGCCTGAAAAAATTCGCTGACCGCCAGGCACTGACGGACGCCCTGCAGACACGCCTCGACAATGCCGGGGAAGCTGATGATCTGCTGGCTTTCCTCTCGGTTTCATTGCGCAAGGAACTGGTGGAAAAACGCAGTATCACCCTGACTTGCGAAACCATCGAAGGTGATGTGTTCGAGGACCAGCAATTGGCAATCGGCGACTCTCTGGAGAGGTGCGCCCGTGACCTGCTGGACGAGCTCAAACGCCTGCCATCCCTTGCAACGCTGCTGGAAAAGATTCTCGACGAACTGCTCGAAGCGCATTTTGGCGCGGTGCAACAATCGCTTACTCGCGTCGGTTTCTATTCGGTGACTTCTTCGGATGGGAAACAGTGGGTCGACTCGCTGTCGCTGACTGAAGCGCTGTTGGTGCACTTTCACCGTCAGGGCTGGCCCCACGGTCAGCTCGTAGAGTTTACCCATCCCGCCCGTTCGGTACGCGAAGACGATCAGTCGGCCTGGACCAATGCGATCAAGTCGGCATCGGGAAAACTGACCATGCTGTTGTTTCGACAGCTTGAGGTGTTTTGGAACGGCGCCTCATTCGAAGGCTCGCCCAGACGTACTTTCTTCAGCCAGACGGTGCAGGATCAGGCGCGCGCGGATCTGATGATCAAGCGCGAAACGCAGATCCTCACCGCCAGCGAGTTCTACGCCCTGCACAGCCTGGTACGTGAGCCAACCGTTGCGGTACGGCGGCCAACGTTCGAAACCGTGTGCCTGAGCGAAGAAACAGCCTGTGTCGAGCTGGCCGGTTCGCTGATGATCAATCACGACAAGGCTTATCTCTATACGCCCAGCCAGGGCCTGCAGGTACTCGCCGACTACGCGGATCTCAAACAGACACTGACCGCGAAAATGCGGGCTGCCGGACACGAAGACGAACTCTACGGGCTGATGAATCTGCAAGAGCGCAATCGTTACCTTGGCTTCGCTAACGCGCAGGTATCCGGGGAAAACATTGGCGGTGAGATCATGACCACGCTGTTCGAGGCCATCATCACCAAGCAACGTCAGAACGTTGAATTCGTTCTGCAGCGTTTTCGTCAGAGCGAGCGCACCACTGACATCCATGCGCTCTTCGACAAGGCGTTGGATATCCGCTCAATGATTCATGAACGGCTGCTCAAGCTCGACGTCAATCAGCGCTGGAGTACCCGGCCGTTGTTTACCAGTACACCGCCATCGTCACTCGTGCAGGCAGACAAGGCTGCGCAGCAGGCGACACTTCTGGGACGGACGCTGGATAATCTGACCAGCCACTTCAAAGACCAGCCGACCGCGCACGGCGCAGAACAGCGCGTCTTTTTGGAAGGCATTCTGTGGAAACTGGCCCAGGCATTCGAAGACGGCCTGCGTGGTGAGGCGTACCTGCGCAGCCTCAGCGGGTCATGGCTGGAGGCGGAACGAAAGATCGTCGACACCGTGTTCGATTCCAGGCACCCGACACGCAGGGACCGCCAGTCACTCAATGGTTTTCGCCCCGATGCCTGGTCACTGACCCTCATCGGAACCGAGCCCAACGCTGCGCTGCCGCTCGCTCACTGTGTGCTGCTGACCGAGCGCGGCGGCATGGACGTGAAACATTCCGGGCGCGCCATCCTCTGGACACCGGCCCTGGGCCTGGAGCTGTTTGACGACATCGCCAATGCGCAAAAGCAATTGCAACAACGGCTGGACGACAATAACCAGAGTCACACGCTGCTGGAAAATCTGCCAAAGGCGCAACACAGACTGGACCAGCAATACACACTGGGCGAGTTTCAATTGATTAATGGCAGTGTCTCCCGAGACCGCATGCAATCTGCCATTGAACAGTTCCTGGCAGAATGTGAACTGCTGCGAGTTTGCATCAAGGAGCCAAAGACATTGGCGAGCTTCCTTGATGAAATGAAGAATGCTGTCATCGATACCAACCTGCGACGCGCGATCGATCTTGCACGAACCCTTTCGCGTCATCTGGATTACCCCGACTGGTTGCGTATGGCCTCGGCGACGGAGCAACGCACGCAACTCGCGCTGCTGGATGAACTGCGGCATGCGTTCATTGATGGCAAGGATTTCCTCGATGAGGTCCCGGCGCTGGCCACTCATATCGAGCAGACCCTCAAAACCCTGCTCGATGCCCGCTTTCCAGGCAACGGGCTCAAGCCACAGGACATCCGGATCACCCCCAATCTGATATTGGCCGGCCCTGCCTGCAACTTGCTGGAATTTGCCTTGCATCACTACAACGTCGTGCAGGGCAGCGGTTTCAAAGTCGCCTCGACAACGGCCACAGCCTTACCAAAAGAGTTTGCCCAGACCGCGGTACGGCAATTACTGCAATCTCTTGATGTTGCTACCACCTACACCGCGAAAGTCACCGAAGCGCTGTCAGCCGACAGCCCGTCTGCTCGCACCAGCAAAGAACGGTTCTTGCGCCAGTTGCCCTGGCAATTGATGCAACACGCCCACTCGATGAAATTGCAGCAACAGCTCTCGGATACCGGCTATGACTACATTTGCCAGGTCCTCGACATGCCGGACGCGATAGCGCGCGCTGCGGTCGAGGGCGCTCATGCCATCGCTTGTCCGCTATCGTTGATCAAGACCCCAGGCGCTGATTGCGTCGACACACTCGGTTTGTATGTCTTCGGTCCGGGCGCAGGGCAAACAGGCCCCCGGATCCTCTATGCGCCTTACTCCAGGTATGTGTTTCGCGAATTCGAAAACGAAGCGCAGCTGATCGAGGCACTGAATACCCCCGGGCACTTCCAGGATTTGATCATCCGGCGTCTGCCTGAAGCTCAGCAGGCGATATTCAAGAGCCTGTTGAAAACAACGATCGGCAAAGACAGTGAAATCACTCTTCATGGCGCGCCCATCAATGGCAACGTGCTCGAGCGGTTTCACCAAGACACTCTGCGTCTTCTGCCGCAACTGTTGCGCAGCCAGCCACAGATCAATGGCCAAGCGGATTGGGAAGCGGTGAAGTTTCTGTTCAGTCACGGCGTGCGCCTGGTGCCACATTTGCTACCGGGCAAACTCGCGTCCGGTTTTTTTCTTTGGCGAAGCTACCAGGACTTCAAGGCGTCCGCCGAAGGCCTTCAGGATCACCACTGGGCAAATGCCCTGAAAAGCTTCATCGCAGGGGCGATTACCCTCTTCAGCCTGGGACGTCTGTCATGGGAAAGCGAGGCAGACACGGCCGGCTCCGAATTCGCCGCAGAGGCGCAAGCACCTGCGGGTACAGCCACAACGGTGCAAGTCTCCTCTCGCTGGGCAAAGGTGTCGCCCGTCACGCCCGCTCGGATTGATTTGCAGCCCTTTGAAAGCAGTACGGCGCTGGAATCCCTCAAGCTTGATGCCAATAAGCTGGTCTATGGGGATTCGTCAACGACGCAGAAATACGCCGCCATTGCCGGCAAGGTGTATCCGGCAGTCCAGCTCGAAAAAAACTGGTATTTGCGCAAAAAAGACGGCAGTCAGGGGCCGGCACTCGAAGAGAAAAATGCCCGTCTGGTTGTTGCAAGCGCCAGCCAGCCGGTTCATCGCTGCCGATCAAAACGTCGTGACCCTGCTCAACATGAAGTCGAGGAAAACCGCTCAATAGAAATGTATATCCAGGCCAGAGGCATGGCCCAGATCCACCGTCGCTATCCGGCCAGGGCGTTCGTGATACAGCAAGCCGTAAACCGTGCAAGAGAATATGCAGTCAATTGCCTGCATAACTACGTTACACAGCGCAGCCATCCTGCGGGCACACGGCTGGAGACGGTTTTAAAGGAGTTCTTCGAGGTGCAAGAGGTAACGCCCTTGCTGCTCACAAAACTCGAGAAAGTGATAATTCCTGTGTGCCAGGAATTGACGAACCCAAAAGATGATTTGCTCTACACCGAGCGCTTCTTTACTGGTCTGAATGGGCCTGGCAGCGCCAATACCGTTGCTTTCGTTTTCAAACAGGACAAACAGAAAATAATTCATCTCACCGAGGTTTTTTTCAATCCCAGAATGGACAAATACACCGCCCATCTGCCTCCTCGATTCAATGTTGATTCACACGCACGCGCGGTAACGATTATCCATGAACTCTCGCATCTGGTTTGCGACAGCGAAGATCTGGTGACGATCCAGGCCATGGGGCCTTATCTCGACCTTATCGACACGACGACGGCAGAGGGGCAAGCGGCCAAGGGCTCGCTTGAACGTTATCGCAGGTTATTGTCGCGCTACGGCAATCTCTCGCACCTGTTTGCGGTGAAATCCGATAACCACGTCTGGACCGATCTGGACAAAATGCCGACGCATGCCGCGGATTACCTGAAAATCCTCAGCCTTACCAAAACCACAAACCTTGCAGACGCGCGCCGAGCGTTTCGCAGTCCTGTTTCAGCAGATGCGCGGGTCGACGTGATGCTCGCCAACGCCGACTCGATCGCCCTGCTCATCAGCGAACTGGGGCGCCAGCTCGACCCGCTTCCCGCGCCCATACCGCTATCGGCGCCGGTTGCAGATCAGGCGGGATCCTCGCAAGCGCTGGCGTGACGACAAAAAAAATGCGCCGGCGTAACGCCAGCGCATTGCTCATACCAAGAATCAACGAGTGAGACGGTGCGTTAATCCTTCTGATCGCGCAGTACATTGCCCGAGGCGCCGTCGATGCGGAACTCGTAGACAATGCCGTCAGCCTTGCGCCCTTCGCCTTCCCAGTAGCCGTCATTGTCGGCGCCGATCTCATAGACTTCGACATAGCCGGCCTTGGTCTTGGCGACCTCGATGGCTTTTTCGATGGTGATCCAGCCTGCGCCGGGCTTGTCCGCCAGAGCGGCACCGGCACCGAGCAAACCAGCAGTGGCGATCAGGGCTGCGAATGTCTTTTTGATCATTTTTTCACTCCATTTATGGATAGTAGTCAGTTGCTTCCTGTTTTTTTGGGCGCCACAGGGAAAAATAAGTTCCGCGTTGATGGGTAAATGCCATGACGGATGTTCTCGGCAGCCTGCCGGCGAGGTTAGAATGAGCGAAATCAGGACGAGTCAATGACCCAAGACACTCTCTCGGAAGCCGAATACGATGCGATCACCGATGCCGCCGCGCACTGGTGCATGCGTCTGCACGCCGCTGACTGCACGGACGAGGAGCGTCGCGCATTTGAGACCTGGCACGCTGCACATCCTTTGCATGCCTTCGAATACGAAGCCATGCAAGAAATCTGGGAAGTCGCCGGAGATCTGCCTCGAACCGAGCCCGAGGCACTCGCGGCGCAGCGCAAGCCTTCGCGTTCGTGGCGCAAGTTCGCGGTCATTGCTGGCGCCTGCGCCCTCGCCTTGCCACTCGCGGCCTACAGCGGCTGGAGTCTGGGCTGGGTGCCTGACAGTTATCAGCATTACGCCGCCACCGACAGTGTGCGTCAGATCACCCTGAGTGACGGCAGCCAGCTAGAACTCAACCTGCACACCGACCTGAGCTTCAGCAATTACAAACATGAACGTCGCGTCACCCTGAACAAGGGCGAGGCGTTTTTTAATGTCAGCCATGACGCGTCTCATCCACTCGTGGTTCGCGCCGGCGACGGCAAGATCCGCGTGACCGGTACGCGGTTCAATGTGTGGATGTACGAAGATCAGGTGCGGGTCAATCTGATCGAAGGTTCGGTGCTGGTCAGCAGCAATCGCGACTTGCCTGGCGACGGTCTGCGCCTCAGTCCCTCGATGCAGGCGCGCTACCGGCATGGCGATTACGCGCCGCAAATCAGTCAGACCTACCCTGGCGATACTTCGCTGGCGTGGCGCAGCGGCCGATTGGTGCTCGACAACCTTGCGCTGCACGACGCCCTGCCGCTGATCAACCGTTACCTCGACAAGCCGTTGATGCTGGCCGACACCAATACCGGCGCGATCCGCGTGGGCGGCGTCTACAACATCAAAGAGATGAACCACCTCGCCAACAGCCTGCCGAAAGTGCTGCCGGTCTATTTGACGCGAAACAAGGAAGGCAACCCGGTAATCAATTCGATGCCGCAACGCCCGCCGAAAAGCTGAAGGCCGCGTCCCTTGCGGGAGGCGGCCTTCGTTTGTTTCGAGCTGTGACTGTTTTACTGCGCTGCCACCTTCCCTGCCTGATCCTGCTTGATCGTCTGCACCTGATATTGCGGATCCGCCTGGATCTGCTGTTCGGTGAACGGCAGAACACTCCACTGCTTCTTCGAAAATGCAGCAGTCTGATCCCGCGAGTATTTCGACATCGGATCACTGGATAACGAGAACGCCAGCAGCCCTTGGGCGTGCGGGCCTTTTTCATCGAAGCTCACAACTTGCAGATAGCTGGTGCCGCTGACCACTTCAAGTTTGCCGTCTTCGCGGGGCACGCTTTGCATCGCGTTGTAGATGCCCAGCGTCCCCGGCCCGCCATGAATCGGCGTTTGCTGCCCGCCGCTGCTGACCACCTGGACATCACCCCAGCGGGTGTCAGGTTTCAGGCCCATTTTTGCGACCCGCTCGACCGACGCCAGCATCGCTTCACGCAGTGCTTTGGCGACGGCAGGTTGTTCGACTGCCAGGCCGCGAGGAGTGTGTTGCGCATCTGCCGGATTGAATGCAACACGCCAGATATCCGCTGATTCAAGCAGCGCCTGCATGATGTTCTGAAAATGCACCAGACCGAGCCCGGAATCCAGATTTGCGCGGCCGTCCCAGGCTTTGAGGCTGGCGCACGCAGACTTGAGTGTCGCGGCATCGCTGCCCAGATCGGCGCCGCAGAACTTCCGCAGATCGGGCATGACCTGCGCGGCCAGATAGACCTGATCGTCCATGACCATGTGCTGCAGATCCTTGACTGCCAGCGGGCCTTTCTTGCTCAGTTCAGCCAAACGATCAAGCGCGAATCGTGAGCGCAGGCCCAGCGGTTGTCCTTCCTGACTGATCAGCGGTGAATAGCCGGTGAGCGGTTGAGCCGGGTTGGCCAGCCATGCCGAATCATTGGAGTGCTGAACGAAATCCCTGCGCAGCAATTGCGGCAACTGGCTGGAGGCGAAGATGCCCTGCTGCGCGGCTTGCGGATCGACATCCCAGGCACAGCCGCTGTTGGAACCGTCCAGTACGATCATGCGCAGACCGAGGCGTGGGTCGCTGCACTTGGCCAGTTTTTCCGCGCTGACGTTCGGTACCACCGACAGGTTCATGTACAGCGTCTGGCCCTTGTCATCCACCGCCAGGGTGTTGACCCACGGGATGCCCTGGATCTTGTGCACTGCGTCTTGCAGGTCCTTTAGATTGCTGGCCTGGTTCATCGCATACCACTGTTCGAGCACGCGGTCGTTGTCGAGGTTGGCATCGCGCAAGCTGTAGGCATATTGCCTGTCCCAGTCGAGCTTGCCCGGCCATTGCACGATCGGGCCGAACTGCGAGCTGTAGATGTCGCGCGCAACCGCTACGACCTGTCCGTCAGCCTGCTTGACCTGCACGGTAACCGTCTGTTTGTTCAGTGGCAGCGACTTGCCATCGAACAAATATCGAGTCGGATCCTTTGGATCAAGTTGCAGGCGATACAAGGTGAAGTGTTTCGACGAATCGACGGTGTGGGTCCAGGCCAGATGCTGGTTGAAACCGATATTGATCATCGGCAATCCCGGCAAAGCGGCGCCCATCACATCAAGCTTGCCGGGGATGGTCAGGTGCATCTGATAAAAGCGCATCCCCCCGACCCATGGGAAATGCGGGTTGGCCAGCAACATGCCACGGCCATTGAACGAGCGCTCGCTGCCGACCGCCACGGCGTTGCTGCCGCGATCCAGGGCGAAACGTTGCTGGCGCGCGTCGGCCAACTGGAACGCCACGGTGTCGTGCTTCACCTGCGCGGTCGCTTGCGGCGGTGTCGCGCCAGCAACGGCTTCGGCGAACTGCCCCACCCCGCCTTCAACCAGCAGGCGCCGCGTCAGTTTGACCAGATCCTCGGCACTGATATCACGTACCCACTCGCCCTGGCATTGCTGCGGCAACCCTTGCTGACGGCGTTCAGCCAGATAGCGGTTGTAACCGGCGGCATATCCCTCGACCAGGTCGCGGACCTGCGTCGGTTGCGCCTGCCAGAAGGTTTCGACCGCTTCAGGGGTATTGAGCCAGGTGAAGAACACATCACTGACGCGGTTTTGCCGTTGTTCAACAGTCAACTGCTCCGGGCCGAAATATTGGGAGCGCTGACCATTGACCGTAACGATCTCGTTAGCCAGCAGGCACAGATTGTCCTGGGCGTAGGCGTAACCGATGCCGAAACCCAGACCGCGTTCGTTGTCGGCGCGAATGTGCGGCACGCCGAAACTGGTGCGGCGAATGTCAGCGCTGGTCTGTGCCGATGGACTCAGCGCATGGGCCGACAGGCTCAGCCCGAACAAGGTGCTGGCGAGGGCCAGCCCGGTAAGTTGCCTGGAAATAATCACGCTCGCTCCTGATCGAAAGGTCGATTGCCCCTGCGTCCACGCGCAATGAGCCTGTCGAAGAAACGAACCTGAGGGAAAAAATTTAGCGGGTAGCCCATTGAGGCAATGCCGTCATCACAAGGCTGAGACGAATTAGCGACGAAATTTCTACATCTTTTCTTTCATGATTTGTCGCGCTGAAACGTCTTGTTTAGAGACCGCAACAAAACCTTTCCCGATCTGGCTCTGAAAAGGAGTAATCGCATGTACAACTCGCAACTACCAACGGACGGTAGCCAGACGCCACAGGGCGTTTCCATGAGTTCGCACTCTGGCAATTTCACCCAGCGCGGCGAGCGCCCGGGCAACGAGCGTATTCGCGTGCTACTGAAGAGTTTCGGCCTGCGCACCAGCCTGATTCGCCTGAAAGTCATCGACGCGCTGCTCGTGGCGGCACAGAGCAATCGTCGCCTGGGCGTACGTGGCGTACATAGCCAGTTGCTCGATCTGGACGTGCCGCTGTCGTTTCTCAGCGTGCGAGAAGTGCTTAAACGCTTGTGCGCCGAAGGCGTGATCACCTTCAACGCCGACAAGAGTTACAGCCTGCACCCGCAGGCTGCAGCGGTCCTCAACCACGAATGAGGCTCGCCTTCAGGGCTTGACCTTGCGGCGCATCACGCCGTTGATGATGACCACCACGACCGCTACGCCGATTGCCACGTACTGGAAAGTCTTCTCGGTGATCATGCCGGCATTCTGCAGCCAGGACAGGCCCAGCATGATCGCCAGTACCGACAGAGCGATCAGAATCGAATAAATCAAGCGTTGCTTCTGGGTCATTGCGGTTTCCTGAAACATTGAAATGTAGCCGGTTGCGCGCCGAGCGTTTCCCGGATGAGGGGGATGCGCCGGGGCAAACGGGTGCTCATGTTACCGCCCCTGAGGTTTTTTGGCTGCATGGGCACCCAACCCTGAGACATGCCCGCCCTCCCTGATCCAGCGCAAACAATGCCCGCACTGACGCGGGCATCGTTGTTTGCGCCGCAATGGCAGCCAGGTAAACAGGTTTCACGCCGCGCCAATCCTTTAAACATGCCGTAAGTTTTTGAAATCTGCTGACGCAGCAAACGGCTAGGTCGGCTGCGCGCCTGCGCCTAGGCTCTGCGAACTTCCTACCACTCATAAAACAGGGATGTTCATGCAGAGAACACTTATCAATATCGGCCCCAGACAGGTTGCGGGTTTATGTCTGGCGCTGACCGCTTTCGAACTGCTCACTTACATGGCCAGCGATGTGATCATGCCAGCGATGCTGGATGTCACCACCGACCTCGACGCGGACGTACGGCATGTTCCCCATGCCTTCAACCTGTTTCTGTTGGGTGGCGTGTGCCTGCAATGGTTACTCGGCCCGTTGTCCGATCAATACGGCCGACGACCACTGTTGTTATCGGGCAGCGCGCTGTTCGGATTGTCGTGCGCGGCAGCTTTTTTCACCGACAGTATTGGAGCGTTCAACCTGTTGCGGCTGTTGCAAGGCATGGGTCTGGGGTTTGTCGTCGCAGTCAGCTATCCGGCGCTACAGGAGGTGTTCTGTGAAGCGGACGCCGTCAGGCTGATGGCGTTGCTCGGCAATGTTGCGTTGTTATCGCCGCTGCTCGGGCCGCTACTGGGGATCCTGTTGCTGGAATGGCTGAGCTGGCGGGAAATCTTTCTGCTGCTGGGATTCACGGCAGCGCTGGTCTGGCTCGGTCTGTTGCTGTGGATGCCGGAAACCGTAGGCGTCGAGCGCCGCGATGGTCATCGAACACCCCGTGTGCCCTTCTCCTGGCGTTGCACTTCACGGCGCTATGGCGCGTTGTTAGGCAACCCGCGTTTTCTCTGCGCCAGTCTGGCGCTGGGCCTGATGAGTCTGCCCCTGATCACATGGATAGGCCTGGCACCGTTGCTGCTGGTGCGGGTGCTGGAACTGCCGCCGCTGGAATATGGCCTGTGGCAGATTCCGGTTTTCTCAGCGGTGATTGCCGGCAATCTGATTCTCGACCGCTTGCTGCAGACTCATTCGCTGACGCAATTGATTCAACTGGCGCTCTGGCCGTTCTGTCTGGGCCTTCTGTTTCTGGCCGCGTGCGCATTGTTCGGCGCGGGGCTTGGTCCGGTGGTGGCGAGTCTGTCGCTGTACGCCGTCGGGCTGGGCATGAGCAACGCCGCGGTGTATCGCCTGGCGCTGTTTGCCAGCGACGACAGCAAAGGTCTGGTGTCGGCGCTGACCGGCATGATTTCGATCGCCGTCATGGGCCTTGGCGGTTCGCTGATTGCGGCCATCGGTGGCGGCGGCCGTCTTGAATACTTCGCTCTCTGGGCCGCATTCGGCGGGCTAATGTGCCTGCCCATGGTTTACCGGCTCCTGCAAACCACCACAGCTGATGTGGCCTCGCCTCAGTAAGGAACACTGATGACTCACCTACCCTATGCCGACGCGCTGTGCGCGTTGAAGCACCCCTATTGCGCGGATTCAGCCGCGCCCGGTCTGTTTGATCGGGCGATGAAGGAAATCAGCCGCTTTCACTGCGATCACACCCCGGGTTACGCCCATTGGCTCAACGCCCATGGGCTGGCACCGCAAGACCTCGACAGTCTTGATGACTGGTCACGTCTGCCGCCGATCTTTGCCAGTTTCTTCAAGCAACACCTGCTGCTCAGCAGCACCGGCGCAGACGCCCTCGAACTGACTTCGTCGGGCACCAGCGGGCAGAAAAGCCGGATGCGTTACGACGAACGCAGCCTGGCGCGGGCGCAGTTCATGGTTGCGCAGATCTTTCGCCATTACGGTTGGGACACTCCGGATACGCCGTGCAATTACCTGCTGCTGAGCTACGAACCCGAGGGTCACATTACGCTCGGCACTTCGTTTACCGACCAGTTTCTCTGTCGGTTCGCCCCGGTCAATCGCTTGGTTTACGCCTTGCGCAACACCGGTAGCGGCCATCAGTTCGACGTATTCGGTGTCATCGCCGCATTGCAGTCATTCGCTGAAGAGGGTTTGCCGGTACGGATTTTCGGCTTCCCGGCGTTTCTCTGGCAGACCCTGCAACGCATGCAGGCTACCGCTGTACAGGATGTGCAATTGCCCGCCGGTTCGCTGGCCTTTTTTGGCGGCGGCTGGAAAACCCTGGCTGCGCAGGAAATTCCTAAACAACAGTTTTATGCCCATATCCATCGGCAATTGGGCATCGAAACCGCCCGCTGCCGCGACGGTTACGGCGCTGTCGAGCATGCGGTGCCTTATATCGAATGCGCCCGTCACCGCTTTCATGTGCCGGTGTATTCGCGGGTGCTGATTCGCGATGCGGCGGATTTTTCTCTGCTGCCCTATGGCCAACAAGGCCTGCTCGGCTTCGTCTCGCCTTACATCTCATCCAGCCCGGCCCACGCCGTGGTCATGAGCGACCTTGCCACGCTGCACCCGGGCGCAAGTTGCGGCTGTGGATTGACCAGCGACTGGTTCGAACTGCACGGCCGCGCCGGCACCACAGCGGGCAGAAGCTGCGCAATGGCCGCCGCCGAATTATTGGGAAGTCACTGAAATGTTTTTGATCGATGGACAACTGCACGACATTTACAGCCTCGACCAAGCGCTGCAAGACCTGCAATACAAGTTGCCCCAGCGTTTGGCGACGTCGCTAGACAGCAGCACGGTCATCAAGGCGATCACTGTTTTTGCCCAGCTGCTGCGTGACTCGCGCACGGATCTGCCCCTCGACAGCGAACAACGGCAGGCCTTGATCGATTTCTGCCAACCTGAAGCCTTGACGACCAAACGCCAGCGCGAACTCGGCGTCGCTGCCGACTCCCTGCGCCGTATCGATTATCGCCTGCCACGCTTCGAAGCCTGGCGCCCGCTCGGGCTGGTGGTGCACATCACCCCGGCCAACGCGCCGCTGCTGGCCTTTTGCGCGGTGGTGGAAAGTCTGCTCGCCGGCAACGTCAACTGGTTGCGCCCCAGCCGCAGCGATCAAGGCCTGACGGCGCGACTGTTGCGCGCGTTGGTGAACTGCGATGCGAGCGGACAACTGGCCGGTCACGTGGCGGTGGTTCCAGCGAGCACCGAGCAGATCGGCCGATTATGCAAATCTGCCAATGGTGTCGCGGCGTGGGGTGGCGAAGCGGCCTTGCAAGCCATTCGGCAACAGCTGGTGCCGGGTTGTCGCTGGATCGACTGGGGGCATCGCATCAGCTTCGTCTATCTCACTCCTGCATCGGCTACGCCAGAGGCGCTGGATGCCGTCGCCGACGAAGTTTGCCGACTGGATCAGCAGGCCTGCTCCAGCCCGCAATGGCTGTTGGTGGACAGCGACGACACGCAAGTCTTGCGCGATATCGGTGAACGCCTGGCGCAGGCCCTGCAACGACGCGCCACACAGTGGCCGGCACTGGTGCCGACACGCCAGGAAGCTGCGCAAATTACCACGCACACGCAGATGGCCCGCCTCGGCCAGAGTTTCGCCGGTCACACCGGGCAAGTGTGGAACGGCCCAGGCTGGCGGGTGATCTGGACCCATGATCGGCAACTCGCTCCTTCACCGCTGTTTCGCAGCGTATTGCTGCACCCGCTGCCGCAGGCACTATTGACGGCCACCCTGCTGCCGTGGCGCAACGTCCTGCAAAGCTGTGCGCTGGTATGCGCACAACCGCAAATTGTCGAGCTTACCCATGCGTTGATCGCTGCCGGAGTCACGCGGATCGCACCGATCGGCAACATTCACGACGGGTACGAGGGCGAACCCCATGATGGCGTCTATGCGCTGCAACGTTTGAGTCGACGGGTATCGGTGAGTCTTGCAGCCACGCAACTGCCGAATCAGGCCAGTCTCGATCCAGCACCATCAGCGGCGACGCCGTGCGCTGCGATCATGGACAAAGAAGCCTTCGTTGCCCAGCCCATCAACGATCAGGCGCAGTTGTATTTCCGCTCTGGAGGCAGCAGCGGCACCCCTGCTCTGGCCGGCTACAGCTATCGCGACTTTGATCGGCAGATGCGCGCGACCGCTGATGGCCTGTTCGCCGCCGGTCTGGATCCAGCACAAGACCGAGTCATGAACCTGTTCTTCTGTGGCGGGCTGTACGGCGGCTTTCTCAGCTTCAGCAAAGCGCTGGAACTGCTTGAGGTGACGCACCTGCCCATGGCCGCGCCTACCGATGACGACTACCGGGAGATTGCCCAACTGATCATCGATCAACGGGTCAACGTGCTGGTCGGTATGCCCGGTACCCTGCATCGTCTGTTCCTCAATGAACAGGAGCGTCTGCGTGCTTATGCCGGAGTCGAAAAGGTCTTTCTCGGTGGCGAGCACCTGAGCGATCAGAACCGTGAATTGCTGCGCAGTTGTGGCGTCTCGACCATTCGCTCGGCGATTTACGGCAGCGTCGACGCCGGTCCGCTTGGGCATGCCTGCGAGGATTCGGCGGATGGGGTTTTCCATCTGATGAGCGAAATCCAGCAGTTGGAGATTGTCGCGTTCGATGAGGATGTGCCGGTGATCGACGATCAGGTGGGCCGGCTGCTGGTCACCTCGCTCGCCCGCGAGGGTGGTCAGCGCGTGCAGCGTTATGAGATTGGCGACAGCGGACGCTGGCTCCCGGGCGTCTGCGCCTGCGGGCTGAAGTCGCCCCGCTTTGAACTGTTGCAACGCCACGGCAAGTTGTTGCGTATCGGCACCGACTTCATTTCCCTGAGCGAATTGGCGTCACGGCTGCAAGTGCCGTTTCAGTTGCATCTGGACCACAGCGCCGAGGGCGTCGAGCGCATGCAACTGCATTGCGAACTTACAGCCGCCACCGTTGAAACACGTCTCGCCGATTACCTGACCCTGACGACCATCATCGACAGCGGATTGCTGGTGCTGCAGATCGAGCAATGCTCGCCCGAACACTTCGCTCGAAACAAACACAGCGGCAAGACGCCGCTGGTCATTGACTCCCGCCGCTGACGCTTGCCGTGAGCTGGCTCATTCGAATCAAGAAGAACACACCGTGAAAACAACCGACTCGATTAGCGAATTAACGGGTTTCGCCCGTGAGCATTCGCCCTACTACAAGAACAGTCTCGCCAACATCCCCGAGGCGATAAGTTCACTGTGCGAATTGCCACTGCTTGATCCGGCAGACTTCTGGAAAGACAGCGCGGATCTGATGCAATGGCCGGTTCTGACGGCCCCCATTGCCCACGCCTTGGTGTTCAAGACCGGTGGATCAACCGGCGGTGGCAGGCTGTCCGTGTATGCCCGCACGGAATGGCAGCGCACGGTGGAAGATTTCGGCCGCAGCCTGAGTGAACAATTCAGCTCCGGCGACCGTGTCGCCAACCTGTTTTTCGCTGGCGACCTCTACGCCAGTTTTCTGTTTATTCATGACTCACTCGCCCATGTTCAAACAGCTGTCAGCGAGTTTCCGTTTACCGGTGAGGTCGATCCGCCGAAGTTGGCCGATGCCATCGAACAGCATCGAATCAATGTACTGGCTGGCGTGCCCGCGCAATTACTGACTTTCGCCAGTTGGCTCAAACAACGCGGACTGACGTTGCCACTGGTTGATAGCGTGCTTTACGGCGGGGAGAGCCTGTTTGCCTCACAGCGCCAGCTCCTTGAGCAAGTGCTGCCCAACGCGCGCATTGCCTCGATCGGCTACGCCAGCGTCGACGGCGGATTCATTGGCGCCAGTCATCCTGACTGCGTCGAAGGAGAACATCGCACACCCGACGGCCACGTCCTGTTGGAGATTATCGATCAGCACAGCGGCGCAACGATCGAGGCCTGCGATCAAACCGGTCTGCTCGTATTGACCAATCTGCATCGCCGCTTGATGCCGCTGATCCGCTATCCCGTCGGAGATCTAGCGTGCTGGCGCGAACCGCCGGGCACTGCACGACGCAAATTCGCCCTGAGAGGACGCAGCGGCAATAGCCAGCGGGTGCGGGTCGGCATTCTGTCGCTGATGACCGATGAAATCAGCGAAAGCGTACGGAGCATTACTGGCAGCGACGATTGGCAATTGCTGATCGAACAAGCCAACAGCGCAGATGTGTTGACGTTGAAATACGCAGTCATCGAACGATCGGCGCTCATCGACGAGAAACTTGAGGCCCGCTTGATCGAACTGTACCCGCCGATCGCGCAACTGCGGGCTGAGCGGTTATTGGAGCTGCGCATCCAGAGTTGCCGGTTCGAGGATTTGGCGCGCCATCCTCGCGCAGGGAAAAGCCTGCGGATCGTCGACTTGCGCTGCTATGGCCCGGACGAGAGGGAGGTGCGTGATGGAGTCGTTGATTCTGCGCAATTACCGTGACACCGACGCCAAGGCCGTCAGCCAGCTGTTTCGCGAGGTCTACGGTGATCATTACGTGCAAACCGACGTTTACATGCCCTGCCTGATCAATCAGAACCACGCCGACAAACGCTGGCATTCACTGGTTGCAGTGGAGGGTGAGCGGGTTCTTGGCCATGCCACTTTGTATCGGCAGAGCGAAAGCTCGCACGATGCCGAACTGGCCTTGAGCGTCGTACATCCCGATACCCGTGGAAAGAACATTGCCACGCGGCTGGGCGGACAACTGCTGACTCATGCGCAGGCGTTGGGTTGTCGCAGCGTCTCGATCAAACAGGTCACCCATCACCCTTACACCCAACGCATGGCTATCAACCTCGGTTTTCACAACACTGGATTGTTGCCGGACTATGTCCGCTCACCCTTTGGTTGTAAAAAACCCGAGTCGATCGTGTTGGGTATACGTGCTATCGATGGCTATCAACGGCCATTGCCAGAACAGGCATGGCCAGCCAGTTGCCGCCCCTTGATGGAGCGTCTGAGCGCTGTGTTCGGCGTCGGAGCTGATGCAGGACGCTGGCGCGGAGCTTCGGTTCAGGTCCAGCAGCACGGCAGCCGCCATGAAATGTGGCTGGAAAAACTCAATCCGGAACTGCTCGACCAGTTGCGATCACTGCCCGGGCATTGGCTGGTTTCGATTCGTCTACAGCTTTCGCGACAGTTTGCCTTGGATCTGCACAGTCTGAAGGCCATCGGTTTTGCTTTCACCGGCCTGGCGCCTGCACAGGACAATCGAGGGGGATGGCTGGCGTTGTTTCATCGGGGCTACCGCACGCGCCGGCTGACATTGCATTGTCCTTACATGCAGCAGTTGCATGACCAGGCACAACGTCACATTACTGGGCGAGCCGCGCCTGCGGTGTAAACAAGCATGAGCCCGCACACGGATGAGCGGGCATCATCAGCAGACGTTACGCCTTTGCCTTCAGGCCTTTGTCGGACGGAACTGCCGCATTGCCTTCGCCATAGGTCTTGAGATTCTGCAGGACGTAAATGGCTTTCTTGAATTCGGGGATCAGGCTCTTGCCGTAGTAATTGCCATTGAGACTGTTGGTCTGGATGGCATCGAGCTGAGTGGCGAAATATTCCAGCGCGTTGAACTTCGCCTCCGGGTCTTTCTGCACGCCGAAGCGGTCGAATTTGTCGCCGGCATTGAGCAAAGTGATCGAGGTGATCTCGGAAATCAGGCCGCGCCCGCGCAGGAATTCGCTGAGGTTGCCCAACTGCTTGACGGAAACGTTGGCCGGGTCGAAGCCCTTGATCTGCTTGCGCAAACCCTGCTTATCCATCTCCGCCACATTCAGCGCATTCGGATCGTTGCCGACCAGCGTCAGCATCTGCTGCACTTTGACGCTCTGCGAAACCTGCTTTTTCGCGCCGGTATCACGGACCATAACGCCCGCCTTGCTTTCCCAGGCGCCGGTATAACCGATCGTCATGCGAGGATTCCTTGTGCGATGAGCATGAAATGTCCTTGTTCCAACCAATTGAATGGGCGCGAGTATCGGCCGATGCGCCTGATCGCACCAAGTCTTTTGTGCGCTTTTTTACAAATCTCGTACATTCGCGACACAAGCCTGCATCCCGTAAACATTGGTTCAGAGCCGTCATCCTGATGTAACAAACGTGGCGATTCGGGGATTTGTACCCATCCCGATACCAACCGGTCATCGCCCAGCGTTGTTTCGGCGCGCGAGCACCTAAAGCTTCGGCCCGCAACGACGATACGCTGTGATACCCGCCCTGTTTTTATTCCTGCCCTCCAACAAAAATGCCGCTCGAGGATCAGTTCCATGCCCGCACTGCGCACTATTCAGGCTCGCTACACGCTGTTTCTGATTCTGTTCATCCTGCTGTTGTCCGTGCTGACCGTGGTCGGCATCAGCCAACTGGTGGCACCGACCCTGCGCGATACCGAAGAGAAGGTCGTGCTCAACCGCATCGCCGAAGTCGCCGTGCAGATCCAGGGCGAACTGAACAAGGTACAGGCGCAGCAACGCAGCATCACCCAGACCATCCCGCTGCTCGACAGCGCCGCCATCGACGTGGTGCTGCCAGGGCTGGTGGATCAGTATGGCGAACTGAAAGTCTTTGGCGGCGGTATCTGGCCGTTGCCGGGCCAGCGCGAAGCCGGGCGTAACAAATTCAGCACTTTCTGGCACCGTGACGCCTCTGGCCAACTCAAGGTCAACACGTTCTGGAACAGCGATGCGGCGCCAAACTATTACGACCAGAGCTGGCACAAGGGCGGCATGGCCACTCCGCGCGGCCAGTGCGCGTGGGCCGCTGCCTATAAAGACGACGCCAGTGCCGAGCCGCGCACCAACTGCGCCATGGCGATCTACAAGAACGGCAGCGCCTGGGGTGTTTCGACCATCGACGTGACCCTGGGCTTCTTCAACGACCTGGTGGCGCGCAAGGAAAAAGACCTCAACGCCGAAATGCTCATCGTCGAGGCGGACGGCAAGATCATCAGCAACAGCTCGCGCATCAGCGGCCCGATCGTGCTGAAGAACATCAGCGAACTGGCAGCCAGCTCGACCTTCGTCAATCAGATCAAGACCGGCCTGCAGAATCGCGATACAGCACAACGCGTCGAGTTCGATAACAACGGTGAAGACGCCACATTCTTCATGCGCCCTATCGAGGGCACACCGTGGTTCCTCGCCACCGCCCTGCCGACCAAGATGCTCACTGCCCAGCGCGACGACGTGCTCCATAGCCTCAGCCTGATCCAGATTCCGCTGGTGATCCTGCTGGTGCTGTTGCAGGTTTACGCGATTCGCAAACTGGTGCTGCGCATGAAAGCGCTGAAGGCCAACATTGATTCGCTGTCCAGCGGTGACGCCGACCTGACCCGCCGAATCACCATTCGCGCCGAAGACGAACTGGGCGCCATCGGTCACTCGGTCAACACCTTCATCGCCTATCTGCAGAACATGATCGGCGAAGTCACCCAGGCCACCGGCGCCATGGCTTCCAGCCTCGACAACCTGCAGCGCACCTCGGCACATACCGGCCAGATTCTGCTGCGTCACGCTTCGGAAACCGATCAGACCGTCACCGCCATCAACGAAATGAGCTCGACTGCTGAAAGCGTCGCGCAAAACGCCGCTGAAACCGCTGCATTCACCCAGCGTGCCAATGAGAACGCAGACCGCTCGCGCGTCGTGGTGGGTGAAGCGACCAACAGCGTGGTCGCGCTGATCGACGAAGTGGCCAGCGCTACACACAAAGTTGAAAACATGCAGCAGGACGCCCAGCGCATCACCGAAATCCTCGGCGTCATCGGCGCGATTGCCGGGCAGACCAACCTGCTCGCCCTCAACGCCGCGATTGAAGCGGCCCGGGCCGGTGAACAGGGTCGCGGCTTTGCGGTGGTGGCGGATGAAGTCCGCGCCCTCGCCGCCCGCACTCAGGCCAGCACCTCGGAAATCAACGAAATGTTGACCCGTCTGACCCAAGGCGTGAGTTCGTCGGTCAGCGCCATGGAAAACACCCAGGCCAGTTGCCAGTCCGCTGCTGACGCCACCGCCCGAGTCAACTCGGGGCTGGACGAAATGGCCGGTTCGGTCAGCCACATCAACAGCCTCAGCACCCAGATCGCCACCGCCGCCGAACAGCAAAGCGCAGTGACCGAAGAGATCAACCGCAGCATGGTGCAGATTCGCCACATGGTCGATGAACTGGTGCAGAGCGGCCAGGCCAGCGAGCTGAATACCCGCCAGTTGCTCGAAGCCAATAGCCGCGTGAGCGCGATCATGGGGCGGTTCAAGGTCAGTTAAGCCAACCGCGACCACGGGGATTTTGGCCTTTACGCCAATCCCCTGTGGCAGCGAGCCTGCTCGCGAAAGCGATTTTTCAGTCACTGTATCTGCGGCTGGTCAACCGCATTCGCGTGCAGGCTCGCTCCCACATTGGTTCGGCTGTCTTGTAGCAACTGGAAACACTCAGTTGATGCCGGGATGGAAAAACCGGTCAAAATGCGTTCTTGCTGACCTTCACCGAGTCGAGAGCCCATTCCCATGCGAAGCCAACTGCGTCTGCTCGCCCTGAGCGCCCTGTTCACCTCCTCCCTGGCGCAAGCCGCCGAACTGATCCCGATCGAAGTGCACCGCGATGCCAATTGCGGCTGCTGCAAAAAGTGGATCAGCCATCTCGAAGCCAATGGCTTCAAAGTCGAAGACCACGTCGAAAGCGACATGAGCAGCTTTAAACAGCAGCACGGCGTACCACCGCGTCTGGCGTCCTGCCACACGGCGATCATCAATGGCAAATTCGTTGAAGGTCATGTGCCGGCCGATCAGGTGCTTGCGTTGAGCAAGCGCGACGATCTGCTGGGTGTGGCTGCACCGGGCATGCCAATGGGCTCGCCGGGCATGGAAATGGACGGCATGAGCGATGCGTACCAAGTGATCGGCCTGAAGAAGGACGGCGCTGACGTGGTAGTGGCGGACTACCCGGCCCGTTGATGGGTGCGGCTTACTTCGGCCTGTTCTTTGCTGCGTTTGGTGCGGCGACGTTGTTGCCATTGCAATCCGAGGCGCTGCTGGTCGGCCTGATCGTCAGCGAGCGTTACTGGCTGTGGGGTTTGCTCGCGGTAGCGACGCTGGGCAACGTACTCGGCTCGCTGGTCAACTGGTGGCTGGGCCGTGGCATCGAGCGCTTTCAGGATCGACGCTGGTTTCCGGTCAGCCCTGGGCATATGGCCAAGGCACGCAAGCACTATGAGCGCTATGGGCATTGGTCGCTGCTGCTCAGTTGGCTGCCGGTGATCGGCGATCCGCTGACCTTGATAGCAGGCGTCATGCGCGAACCGCTCGGGCGCTTTCTGTTGATCGTGACGCTGGCCAAAGGCGCGCGCTATGGCGTGCTGGCCTTGCTGACACTTGGCTGGCTAGTTTGAACCAACCCTCAGTGTGATTGCCTTTGTTTAACGTCGGCGTAATCCCGACCTTCCAGAGTCGGCCAATTTTCAAGGAGTTTGTGCTTATGTCCGTCACGCTTTCCCGCTGGCTGCCCGGCCTCGTCCTCAGCGCTGCCCTGCCATTAATGGCGCACGCGGCCACTGAAACCGCCCCCGCCGAAGGGCCTGCCTATGGCCCGGAGTTGCAAGGTTTCCAATACCCCTACACGCTTAAACATTTCGCCTTCGAATCCCAAGGCCAGAAGCTGCAAATGGGCTACATGGACGTCGCCGCCAATGGCAAGGCCAACGGCCGCACCGTGGTGCTGATGCACGGCAAGAATTTCTGCGCAGCGACCTGGGACAGTTCGATCAAAGCCCTGAGCGACGCCGGCTACCGCGTGATTGCGCCGGATCAGATCGGTTTCTGTACATCCAGCAAACCTGAGCATTATCAGTACAGCTTCCAGCAACTGGCCACCAACACCCAGCAATTGCTCAAGGCTTTGGGCATTCAGAAAGCCACTGTGCTCGGCCACTCCACCGGCGGCATGCTCGCCACCCGTTATGCGCTGCTGTTCCCTGAGCAGGTTGATCAACTGGCGATGGTCAACCCGATCGGTCTGGAAGACTGGAAAGCCCTCGGCGTTCCGTATCGCACCGTCGATCAGTGGTATCAGCGTGAATTGAAGGTCACGGCCAAGGGCATTCGCGATTATGAGCGCACCACCTATTACGACGGCCGCTGGAAGCCGGAATTCGATCGTTGGGTCGACATGCTCGCCGGCCTGAGCAACGGTCCGGGCAAGACCCAGGTCGCGTGGAACTCGGCGCTGATCTACGACATGATCTTCACCCAGCCGGTGTACTACGAGTTCAAGGATCTGAAGATGCCGACCCTGTTGCTGATCGGCACCTCCGACACCACCGCCATCGGCAAGGACCTCGCGCCGCCGGAAGTGAAAGCCAAAATCGGTCATTACGAGGTGCTTGGCAAGCAGGTCGCCAAGCTGATTCCGCAGTCAACGCTGATTGAATTCCCGGGCATGGGTCATGCGCCGCAAATGGAAGAACCGGAGAAATTCCATCAGGCGCTGCTTGGCTGGCTGGGCAAGACTCCTTCCGCTCCTTGATGAGGCAAGCCGATGACGGTGCAGATTGCAGTGATCGATGACTGGCAAGACGTGGCCCGCGACGTGGTCGACTGGTCCGTGCTGGAGAGCATCGGTGAAGTGACCTTTGTGCATGATTACCCGGCCGACAACGCCACACTGGCCGAGCGCCTTGGCAAGTACGAGGTGATCTGCGTCATGCGCGAACGCACGCGCTTCGACGCCGATTTGCTCGGGCGCTTGCCCAATCTGAAGTTGCTGGCCACCGGCGGCATGCGCAATGCCGCGCTGGACATACCGGCCGCAGCAGCTCTGGGCATCAAGGTCTGCGGCACCGATAGCTACAAACACGCCGCGCCGGAACTCACCTGGGCGCTGATCATGGCGGCCACCCGTGATCTGGTGAAGGAAGCCAATGCGCTGCGGGCCGGCCAGTGGCAGCAGGGCCTCGGCGGCGATCTGCATGGCAAGACCCTGGGAATCCTGGGTTTGGGCAGCATCGGCCAGCGCGTCGCGCAATTCGGTCAGGTGTTCGGCATGCGGGTGATCGCCTGGAGCGAAAACCTCACCGCCGAACGCGCTGAACAGGCCGGCGTGACGTACGTCAGCAAGCAACAACTGTTCGAGCAGGCCGACGTACTGTCGGTGCATCTGGTGCTCAGTGAACGCAGTCGCGGTCTGGTTGATGCCCAGGCGCTGGACTGGATGAAACCGACCGCATTGCTGGTCAACACCGCACGCGGACCGATCGTCGATGAAACCGCGTTGATCAAGGCGCTACAGAAACGGCGCATTGCCGGAGCAGCGCTGGACGTATTCGAGCAAGAGCCGTTGCCGGCCCTGCACCCGTTTCGCACGCTGGACAATGTCCTCGCCACGCCGCATGTGGGGTATGTCAGTCGGCAGAATTACGAGCAGTTCTTCCGGCAGATGATCGAGGATATTCAGGGTTGGGCAGCTGGGGAGCCGGTGCGTCTGTTGAACTGAGTCCATCACTTTAAAGTTGAGTTGCTTCAACCGCCCTCTTCGCGAGCAGGCTCGCTCCCACAGGTTGTACGCGGTCCAATGTGGGAGCGAGCCTGCTCGCGAAGAGGTCATCTCAGATACCACTCTGCAATACGCTCGCACCACAACGGTGCAACTCGCCCATCCCCTAGCACAAAACCGTGACTGCCCAGTCACTGTTTTGGCCCACTCCGACCGAAAAACATGCCCTTCGTCGGAGCGTTTTCCCTCCTGAACCCTCGCTTACATCCCGACACAACCGATTGTCGAACAATTTACCCATTTGCCCCGACCCGCTCTAGGATCTGGCCTAGACTGATTTTTCAGTGGCCAAACCACTCGGTCATACCGACGAAAAAAAGTCGAAACTTTTGCTTCACGCCACAGGTCATCAGAACAACTGGGCGAAAGCGACTGGTGTAATCCTTGCAACGGCCTCACCACCCATTCTGCTTGCGCGTGTTGGGTCAGCATTTGCTCACCGATGCGTGGCGCCTTTGCGCCCGGCCACAGGACTTGGCCACGAAACAGCTTGTTCGAGACAAGAATCAGATCACACACGGGAGAGACATATGATCAGTGCGGCATTGGATATTCAGGGAGAGCGTGCTCACCAGTCGCTTGGAGAATCGAGCACCATCAGTGTTCCCGGCAGCCGACAGATCAACGTACCCGGCACCAAGACGCTTGCTCCGGTAGCAAGCCAGAATCCCAACAAGAAAAAAGTGTTGTTCGTGACCTCTGAGATCGCCGATCTGGTCAAGACCGGCGGCCTCGGTGACGTGTCCGCCGCCCTGCCCCGGGCGATGGCCCACCTGCATGACGTGCGGGTGTTGATTCCCGGGTATCCGCAAGTGGTGCACAGCGAAAACCCGATTCACATCATCGGCGAGCTGGGTGGCCACGCCGCGCTGCCACCTTGCAAGATCGGGCGTATGGACATGCCCGATGGTCTGGTGATCTACGTACTGATCTGCCCTGAACTCTATGAGCGTGAGGGTGGCCCTTACGGCGCCAACAACGGTCGCGACTGGCCGGACAACCATATCCGCTTCGCCCGTCTCGGCCTGGCCGCTGCCGACATCGCCGCCAATCTTGCGCAAATCCACTGGCGCCCGGATCTGGTGCACGCCCATGACTGGCCGGCTGGCCTCGCGCCCGCTTACATGCACTGGCGCGGGCAGCGCACGCCAACGCTGTTCACCATTCACAACCTTGCCTACCAGGGCGTGACCAGCCTTGGTTCCTGCCCGGAGCTGGGGATTCCCACCCATGCCCTGCAACAGGAAGGCATGGAGTTCTACGGCAAGATGTCGTTCCTCAAGGCCGGCATGGCCTATTCGAGCCATATCACCACGGTCAGCGCGACGTATGCGCAGGAAATCACCACGCCTGATTTCGGTTGCGGCCTCGACGGTTTCCTTGCCGCCAAGACCCAGCAAGGCCTGCTCAGCGGCATCCCGAACGGCATCGACGAGAGCTGGGATTCGGCGACCGACCCGCACCTGTTCGCCCCGTTCGCCATCGGCGACTGGGAAGGCAAAGCGGTCAACGCCGCCCACGTCCGTGAGCTGTTCGGCCTGAATGACTCTACCGGCCCGCTGTTCGCCGTGGTATCGCGCCTGGTCTATCAGAAAGGTCTCGACCTCACCGAAGCGGTGTCCGAGTTCATCGTGCAGAACGGTGGTCAGATCGCGATCATCGGTCGCGGCGAGCCGGAAGAAGAGCAAGCCATGCGTGAACTGGCCCTGCGCTTTCCTGGCCAGATCGGCGTGCGGATCGGCTTCAACGAAACCGATGCCCGACGTATGTTCGCCGGCAGCGATTTCCTCTTGATGCCGTCGCGCTACGAGCCTTGCGGCCTGAGCCAGATGTACGCCCAGCGTTTCGGCTCGCTGCCGGTCGCGCGCAACACCGGCGGCCTGGCCGACACCATTGAAAACGGCGTCACCGGTTTCCTCTTCGATGAGTCCACCGTTGATAGCTACAAGGAAGCCCTGAGCCGCGCGTTCAAGGTGTTCGCCTTTCCGGAACTGCTCAACGCCATGCGCTGCCGTGCCATGGCTGCACCGTTCAACTGGAGCAAAGCGGTTGAACCGTACGCCGAACTTTACGAACAACTGGTCGCCAAGGCGTTGGGTAAAGCCAGCCACAAATAACCAGGGAGTTGCAGAAAATGCCGTCAAGGACCCAAGAAACCTGGCCCCACGGCGCGATCATGCTGGATGCCGAGCACACGCAATTTGCGTTGTGGGCGCCTGACGCGTTCTACGTCAGTGTGGAACTGGAAGATGGAAAATCGTTGCCCATGCTGCCCCAGGGCGACGGTTGGTTTGTAATCAAGGCCAATTGCCCGGCGGGCAGTCGCTACCGTTACTGCATCGATGGCGAACTGGAGGTGCCGGACCCGGCCTCCAGAGCGCAGGATGGTGACCTTGACCGCCACAGCGTGGTGGTCGACCCCCATGCCTATCAATGGCGGCACACGACCTGGAATGGTCGGCCGTGGAGCGAAGCGGTGATTTACGAGATGCACGTCGGTGCGCTCGGTGGATTTGCCGAAGTCGAACAGCATATGGCGCGGCTGGTGGCGCTGGGCATCACCGCGATCGAACTGATGCCGCTGGCGCAATTTCCCGGTGATCGCAACTGGGGTTACGACGGGGTGTTGCCCTATGCACCTCAAGCCTCCTACGGCACCCCCGAACAACTCAAACACCTGATCGACACCGCCCACGGCCATGGCCTGGCGGTGATTCTCGACGTGGTCTACAACCACTTCGGCCCCGACGGCAACTATCTGCATCGTTACGCCAAAGGCTTTTTCCGCGAGGACAAGCACACGCCATGGGGCGCAGCGATCGATTTCCGCCGCCCGGAAGTGCGCGAGTTCTTCATTGAGAATGCACTGATGTGGCTGCTCGAATACCGTTTCGACGGCCTGCGTCTGGATGCGGTGCACGCGATTGAAGACCCGGATTTCCTCAGCGATCTGGCCCGGCGCATTCGCCAGCAGATCGACCCGACCCGCCACGTCTGGCTGACCGTCGAAAACGAGCTGAACCAGTCGAGCCTGCTGGAAAACGATTACGACGCGCAATGGAACGATGACGGTCATAACGCGTTGCATGTGCTGCTGACCGGCGAAACTGACGCCTATTACGCCGACTATGCCGCGCAGCCCACCGAGCAACTGGTGCGCTGCCTGAGTCAGGGCTTCGTATTCCAGGGCCACATCACGCGCCATGGCGAACCTCGGGGCGAGCCGAGCGAACATCTGCCCTCCACCGCTTTCGTGTTGTTCCTGCAGAACCATGACCAGATCGGCAACCGCGCGTTTGGCGAACGTCTGCATCAGCTTGCCGACCCGCGTGCGGTGCAGGCGGCTACAGTGTTGTTGCTGCTGTCGCCGATGATTCCGCTGATGTTCATGGGCGACGAGTTTGCCGCCGAGCAACCGTTCCTGTTTTTCACCAGCCATCACGGTGAACTGGCGGAACTGGTGCGTGAAGGTCGGCGCAACGAGTTCGCCGCATTCAGTGCCTTTACCGATCCGCACAAGCGCGAACAGATCCCTGATCCAAATGCCGAAAGCACCTTCCACGCTTCGCAGCCGCGACTGTCCGGGAGCGGCACGCCATTGCAACAGCAGACCCATGAGCTCTACCGGCAACTGCTGAAGTTGCGCCATCAGTACATCATTCCCCATCTCTCCGGGACCCAGGCTCTGGGCGCGCAAATGCTCGGCTATGGAGCGGTCAGTGCGCGCTGGCGGCTGGGCAACGGCAGTGAGCTGCGAATTGACCTGAACCTCAGTGACACGCCAGTGGTCAACCCTGCACAGACCGATACCGAGTGGCTGTTTCAACAGCCAGCGGCGATCGAACTGTCGGACCCGAACCAACTGCCGGCGTACACCGCGCTCGTCAGCCTCACGGCCGCACCCCTTTTGCACCCCCTGGATGGAGAGCGCCTATGAGCGATGCGCAACTGGAAATACTCGCCAGTCGAGCCGGCCTTGCCGTCGACTGGATCGACGCCAACGGGCGTCAGCAAAAAGTCGCTCCCGCTGTGTTGCGCAATGTCCTGGTCGGACTCGGCCACCCCGCCAGCACCGCGCAAGAAATCGATGCCAGCCTGTTGCAACTGCAAGAAGTCCAGCAAGACCGCCATCTGCCGCCCCTGCTGACCTGCGACGTTGGCGTTGCCCTCGACCTGAGTCGCTACTTCACACCGGAGACGCCCTGCGAGATTCATCTTGAAGACGGCTCGCAGATGAACCTCAAGCTGGACAACGAAGCCATGTTGCCCGGCTTGATTCCGGTCGGTTACCAGCAAGTGCACATCGGCGATCAGTATTTCACTCTCGCTGTGGCGCCTGAGCGTTGTTTCAGCGTTGGCGATGCGGTCGATAGCCCGATCCCGCGCGCCTGGGGTCTGAGCGCCCAATTGTATTCGCTGCGCCGTCCGGGTGACGGTGGTTTTGGCGACACCCAGGCGCTGGAGGAATTGGTTCGTGTAGCGGGTGAACGTGGCGCCGATGCACTGGCGATCAGCCCGATGCACGCGATGTTCAGCTCAGACAATGGCCGCTATAGCCCCTATTCGCCGTCCAGCCGCTTGTTTCTCAATTCACTGTACGCAGCGCCGGGCAGCATTCTCGGCGAGCGCGCATTGCGTGACGCAATCGATGCCAGTGGCCTGGCCGCGCAGTTCGACCAGTTGGAAAATCTCAAGCTGATCGACTGGCCTGCCGCCGCACAAGCCAAGCAGAAACTGCTGCAAGCCTTATATGACGGTTTCGTCGCTGGCGAGCATCCGCTGCACGCCGACTTCGCCAGCTTCCGGCATGCCGGTGGCGAAGCGCTGGAGAACCATTGCCGCTTCGAAGCCATTCAGGAAATGCGCGCCGCCCGTGGCGAAAGCCTCGACTGGCGCGAATGGCCGGAGCACTGGCACGACCCGCGCGGCGCGGCGCTGGGCGCTTTTGCCGAAGAATATGCCGAGCGCATCGGTTATTTCGCCTTCTGCCAATGGCTGATCCATCGCTGCCTCGAGCGCGTGCAATCTGCCGCGCGCAGCGCCGGCATGGGCATTGGCCTGATCGCCGACCTCGCCGTCGGTGCTGACGGTGCCGGCAGTCAGGCCTGGAGTTTCCAGGATGAATTGCTCGCCTCGCTGACCGTCGGCGCGCCACCGGACATCCTCAATCGCAGCGGCCAGGGTTGGGGCATTTCCGCGTTCTCGCCGGAAGGGCTGATCCGCAACGGTTTCCGTGCCTTCATCGAGATGCTGCGCGCCAACTTCGCCCACGCCGGAGGCCTGCGCATTGACCATGTCATGGGCCTGCAACGCCTGTGGGTGATTCCCAACGGCGCCGCCCCGGCCGATGGCGCCTATCTGTATTATCCGTTCGACGACATGCTGCGTCTGCTGGCCCTCGAGTCGCATCGGCATCAAGCCATCGTGCTCGGCGAAGACCTCGGCACCGTGCCGGAAGGCCTGCGGGAAAAGCTCGCCGCGCGCTCGATTCTGGGCATGCGCGTGCTGTTGTTCGAACAGGACAATACCCGCTTCAAACCGATTCTCGACTGGCCGGATGATGCCTTGGCCACCACCAGCACCCATGACCTGCCGACACTCAATGGCTGGTGGCATGGCCGCGATATCGACTGGAACGCGCGCCTCGGTCTGGTCGATGCCAACGGCGAAATCGACTGGCGCCGGCATCGCGAGCGTGAACGCGAAGGCCTGCGCGATGCGCTGCGTCAGGATCCACAGAACTTCCGCGAAGAGTCCCACGAAGCCGATCAAGTGGTCGATGCTAGTGTGCGTTTCCTCGGCCACACCCGCGCGCCGCTGGTGCTGCTGCCGCTGGAAGATGCCCTGGGTATCGATGAACAGCCGAATCTGCCTGGCACCACCGATTCACATCCGAACTGGTCGCGACGTTTGCCCGGTCCCAGCGAAGCGTTGCTGGACGGCCCCGATGCCGCCCGCCGCCTGGAACTGCTGGCCTGCGCGCGCCTTCAAGCCTCTGAGCGTGACCAATGAATCAACAGCAAATCCAGCCACTGCGCGCCACGTTGCGCCTGCAATTTCATAAAGGTTTTACCCTCGAACAAGCGGTGCCACTGGTGCCGTACTTTGCCCGGCTCGGCATCAGCCATATCTACGCCTCGCCCCTGCTGGCGGCGCGCGCCGGTTCCATGCATGGCTACGACGTGGTCGACCCGACCCAGGTCAACCCTGAGCTGGGCGGCGAGCCGGCATTGCGCCAACTGGTCAGCACCCTGCGTGAACACAACATGGGGCTGATTCTCGACATCGTGTCCAACCACATGGCCGTGGGCGGCAATGACAACCCGTGGTGGCTCGACCTGCTGGAATGGGGACGCCTGAGTCCGTACGGCGAATTCTTCGACATTCAGTGGCACTCGCCGGACCCGTTGATGGAAGGCCAATTGCTGCTGCCGTTTCTTGGCAGTGACTACGGGGTGGCGTTGCAGGAAGGCACACTCAAGCTCAAATTCAACGCGCAGACCGGGACTTTTTACGTCGAGCATTACGACCACCACTTCCCGATCTGCCCGAACAACTATGGCGAGCTGCTCAAGTCCGACGACACGCTGAAATCGCTGGCAGATCGCTTCAGTACGCTCAGTTACCAGACCGATGCTCACTCGCTGGCGATCCCGCTGAAGCAGGAGTTGCGAGAGCTGGCAAGCGATCCGCGTGTTCTGGCCACCATCGAAAGCAATGTCGCCCAATACGATTCCACCACTGACGAGGGCTTCCACAAGCTCCACGAGTTGCTCGAGCGGCAAAGCTATCGCCTGGCCAGTTGGCGCACGGCGGCGGACGACATCAACTGGCGGCGCTTCTTCGACATCAATGAGCTTGGCGGTCTGCGCGTGGAGCGCCCGGCAGTGTTCGAAGCAACCCACGGCAAGATCTTCCAATTGGTTGAAGAAGGTCTGGTCGACGGCCTGCGCATCGACCACATCGACGGCCTCGCCGACCCGCGTGGCTACTGCCGCAAGTTGCGTCGGCGTCTGGATCACTTGGCACCGGGACGTCATCTGCCGATCTATGTCGAGAAGATCCTCGGCGAGGGCGAAACCCTGCGCCGCGACTGGAGCGTCGACGGCACCACCGGTTACGAGTTCATGAATCAGCTGTCGCTGCTGCAACACGACCCGGACGGCGAACATGTCCTCGGCGAACTCTGGCAGCGCCGCACCGAGCGCCCGGCAGCGTTCATGGAAGAAGCGCAACTGGCCCGTCAGCAAATCCTCAATGGTTCGCTGGCCAGTGACTTCGAAAGTGTTGCCCAGGCGCTGCATCAGGTAGCACGTGATGACTTGATGACCCGCGACCTGACCCTGGGCGCGATTCGCCGCGTGCTGCATGCGTTGATCGTGCACTTCCCGGTTTATCGCACCTACATCAGCGCGATGGGCCGTTCCGAGCAGGACGAAGCGATTTTCCTGCACGCCATGGACGGTGCGCGGCAGACCCTCAGCGAAGCTGACTGGCCAGTGCTCGACTCGGTCGCCAGCTGGCTTGGCGGCACGCCATGGCGCCGCAAGCCACGGGGGCGCTCGCGCAAGATCCTCAAGCATGCCTGCGTGCGGTTCCAGCAACTGACCTCGCCCGCAGCTGCCAAAGCCGTGGAAGATACCGCGCTGTATCGCTCGGCGGTGCTGCTGTCGCGCAATGATGTCGGTTACAACACCGAGCAGTTCAGTGCGCCGGTCAGCGAGTTCCACGAAGTCAATCAACAGCGCATGGCCGAGTTTCCTGACAACCTGCTCGCGACCGCCACCCATGACCACAAGCGCGGTGAAGACACCCGCGCCCGGCTGGCCGTACTCAGTGAGCGCAGCCATTGGTACGCCGACCAGGTCGAACTGTGGCGCGCCCTCGCCCGCCCCGTGCGCATCGAAGATGACGCGCCTTCCGCTGGCGACGAACTGATCCTGTATCAGGCGTTGCTCGGCAGTTGGCCGCTGGATCTGCGGGACGACGACGAGGCCGGTTTCGCCGATTACGCCAAGCGCATCTGGCAGTGGCAACAGAAAGCCCTGCGCGAAGCCAAGCTGCAAAGCAGCTGGAGCGCGCCGAATGAAGCCTATGAAAACGCAGCGCAAGCCTTCACGGAAAAACTGCTGACCGGCGAAGAAGGCGAATTGCTGCGCGCGGCGCTGAGCAAGACCGTCAACAGCATCGCCGCTGCCGGCGCGCTCAACGGGCTGGCGCAAACCTTGCTGCGCATGACCGTGCCGGGTGTGCCGGATCTGTACCAGGGCAACGAGTACTGGGACTTCAGTCTGGTAGACCCGGACAACCGCCGCCCGGTGGATTACGCCGCACGCGAGCAAGCGTTGCAGGCATCCGTGCCGGGTACCGAGCTGCTTAAGGACTGGCGTGACGGGCGCATCAAACAGGCGCTGATCAGTGAGGTGCTGAACCTGCGCAAGGAGCACAGCGAGCTGTTTCGCCTTGGCGATTACCAGCCACTGCAAGTGCTGGGCAGTCAGGCGCACAACGTCTTGGCATTCGCGCGTGAACACGAAGGCGCGCGGGCCATTGTCGTAGTGCCGGTGCGTTGCGCAACGTTGCTGGAAAACAGTGCCATCCCGCAGGTCGATGCGCTGCGCTGGGGCGATACGCGGGTGGTTTTACCGTCTGCCGCTTCGGATGCAAACCTGAAGGGACTTTTTGCTAGCAGCGTAGTCACACAAAACAGGGAGCTGAATGTCAGCGAAGCGCTGGGGGATGTCCCGGTCAATCTCTTTATCCAACACTTAACACAAGCATGAGTTCAGTTCAGGAGCATTGCGATGAGCACCGACGATAAACGCATTCGCGAATTCGCCTATCAGATCTGGGAGTCGGAAGGGAAACCTGAAGGCCACGAAGAACGTCATTGGGAAATGGCGCGCAAGTTGGCCGAGGCCGAAGCGCTGGCACCCAAGAAGCCACCCAAGGCGGCTGGCAGCAAAGTGGCTGGCAAGACTACAGCGGCAACAGCGAAAAGCACCGACGGCAAGACACCGGCAGCCGCCAAAGCCAAACCAGCGGCGAAAGCCAAGCCTGCGGCCACGGCCAAAGTAGTCCCGCCGGGCGAAAAGGCTGCCGAGAAAAAAGCCGCGAGCCGCGAAGAAGCCTCCGGCGAACTGACCCGATCCATTTTTGAACTGAATGACTGTGTGGCGAGCGTGCTCGCCACAAGGGGGTTCTTGCGCCCCGAAGAAAGCCCTTCTTGGGGCAAAACACACCACCCTGTGGGAGCGAGCCTGCTCGCGAAAGCGCTAGGTCAGTTGGTGAAAACGTCGAATGTACCGACGCTTTCGCGAGCAGGCTCGCTCCCACCAGGAAATCTCATTGCCTGAACTGTCCCGTTTTTTTGCAGGAGCAATCATGACCCGTCCAAAGAAAGCCGAACCCGCTGCGCACGCCGAGCCGTCGAGAATCCGTGAAGGCCTGCCCTTCCCGCTCGGTGCGACCTGGGATGGTCTGGGGGTGAACTTTGCTCTGTTTTCCGCCAACGCCACTAAGGTTGAGCTGTGCATTTTCGACGATGCCGGCGAAGTCGAACTCGAACGCATCGAGCTGCCGGAATACACCGATGAGATCTACCACGGCTACCTGCCGGATGCGCATCCTGGCTTGATCTACGGCTACCGCGTTTATGGTCCTTATGACCCGGCCAATGGTCACCGTTTCAACCACAACAAACTGCTGATCGACCCTTACGCCAAACAATTGGTCGGCGAGCTGAAATGGTCGGAAGCGCTGTTTGGCTACACCATCGGCCACCCCGACGCTGACCTCAGTTTCGACGAGCGTGACAGTGCGCCGTTCGTGCCCAAGTGCAAGGTTATCGACCCGGCCCACACCTGGGGCAACGACCATCGTGTCAGCGTGCCGTGGGACAAGACCATCATTTACGAAACCCACGTGCGCGGCATCAGCATGCGTCATCCTTCGGTGCCGGAAAACCTGCGCGGCACCTTTGGCGGCTTGATGGTCGACGACGTGCTTGAGCACATTCGCAAGCTCGGTGTTTCGTCTGTCGAACTGCTGCCGATCCATGCTTTCGTCAACGATCAGCATCTGCTGCAAAAGGGCATGACCAACTATTGGGGCTATAACAGCATCGCGTTCTTCGCCCCGGACCCGCGTTATCTGGCCAGCGGCAAGATTGCCGAATTCAAGGAAATGGTCGCGCACCTGCACGATGCCAATCTCGAAGTCATTCTCGACGTGGTCTACAACCACACCGCCGAAGGCAACGAGCAAGGCCCGACTCTGTCGATGCGCGGTATCGACAACGCCTCCTACTACCGCTTGATGCCCGACGACAAGCGCTACTACATCAACGACTCCGGCACCGGTAACACCCTGGACTTGAGTCACCCATGCGTGCTGCAAATGGTCACTGACTCCCTGCGCTATTGGGCCAGCGAGATGCACGTCGATGGTTTCCGCTTCGACCTGGCAACCATTCTTGGCCGTTATCACGATGGTTTTGACGAGCGCCACAGCTTCCTCGTCGCTTGCCGTCAGGACCCGGTGCTGCGTCAGGTGAAGATGATCGCCGAACCCTGGGACTGCGGTCCCGGCGGTTATCAGGTCGGCAACTTTCCGCCGGGCTGGGTTGAGTGGAACGACAAGTTCCGCGACACCGTGCGTGCGTTCTGGAAAGGTGACGACGCCCAGCTCGCCGATTTCGCCAGCCGCATGACCGCTTCCGGGGAGATGTTCAACCAGCGTGGGCGCCGGCCGTATTCGTCGGTGAACTTCATCACCGCCCACGACGGTTTCACCCTCAACGATCTGGTGTCCTACAACGACAAGCACAACGAAGCCAACGACGAGAACAATCAGGACGGCAGCAACAACAACCTGTCGTGGAACCACGGCGTCGAAGGCCCGACCGACGATCCGGAAATCAACGCTCTGCGCCACCGGCAGATGCGCAATTTCTTCGCCACTCTGCTGCTGGCCCAAGGTACGCCGATGATCGTCGCCGGTGACGAGTTCGCGCGCACGCAGGACGGCAACAACAATGCCTATTGCCAGGACAGCGAGATTGGCTGGGTCAACTGGGACCTGAGCGAGGACGGCAAGGCCCTGCTCAAGTTCGTCAAACGCCTGATCAAGCTGCGCCTGACTTATCCGATCCTGCGTCGTGGACGCTTCCTGGTCGGCGAGTACAACGAAGATATCGGCGTCAAGGACGTGACCTGGCTGGCACCAGACGCCACCGAAATGACCACCGAGCACTGGCACGATGCGCACAATCGCTGCCTCGGCATGCTGCTCGACGGTCGCGCGCAGGAAACCGGCATCCGTCGCAAAGGCGCCGACGCGACGCTGCTGCTGGTGGTCAACGCACACCATGACATCGTCAACTTCACCCTGCCGGAAGTACCGGATGGTGGCTTCTGGACCTGCATGATCGACACCAATCAGCCGTCGATTCGCGGCCAGGAACGCTTCGAATTCGGCCACGAGTATTCGGTGACCGGGCGTTCATTGCTGTTGTTCGAACTGCAACGTGACGAAGAAGATTGATATGGACTTTCAACATTATCTGGCCCGCCGTCCGCCAGATTACGCCGACACCAACGCCCTCGGCCGTTGCCTGCGGGCGATGGTCGAGGCCGGCCTCGACCGCTTGCCGTTGCCCGGCAGCGGTCACACGCTGGAGCGCTTTCAGCGTCTTTCGGAAGTCGGCGGACATGATTTAGGCCTGTGCAAACTCTATGAAGGCCACACGGATGCGCTGGCGATCATCGAGCAATTGGGCGGTACGCCAACCCCAGGCAGCACGTGGGGCATGTGGGCTGCCGAGCCGCCGCAGGCGCGGGTAAAAGTTACGCCGGCCGGGCATATGGTGACGCTGAACGGGCGCAAGGCCTGGTGTTCTGGCGCTGCGGTGCTCAGCCACGCCTTGCTCACTGCGTGGGACGCTGATGATCAGCAGCAATTGGTTGCAGTCGCACTCGATCAACCCGGTGTGACCATCACCGATCAGGGCTGGCAAGCCGTGGGCATGGCGGCCACCGGCAGCGTCGAAGTGCTGTTTGAAAACGCCGAAGCGCAGGCCATTGGCAACCCCGGTGATTACCTGCAACGGCCGGGGTTCTGGCAGGGCGGGATCGGTATCGCGGCTTGCTGGTACGGCGCTTCACGGCGGATTGCCGAAGGGCTGCGTCAGCATTGCGCGCAACGCGATGAACCGCACGCCCTCGCCCATCTCGGTGCGACTGACACAGCACTGCAAGCGGCGGCCGACGTGTTGCGCTTCAGCGCGTTGCAAATCGATGCGCAGCCTGAGGCTGACGCTGAACTGCTGGCCCGTCGCGCCCGCGCGGTGGTCGAACAGTCTGCCGAACAGGTCATGCGTGAGGTCGGGCGGGCGCTGGGTGCCGGGCCGTTTTGTCAGGATCGGCATTTTGCGCGACTGAGTGCCGACTTGCCGGTGTTTCTGCGCCAGAGTCACGCCGAGCGCGACCTTGCTGCGCTGGGCCAGCGGATTGCCGGTCAATCCTGCGAGGTCTGGGCGTTATGAAGGACAACCCGATCGTCGGCCAGGGCACTTCACTGCAGCAATGGCAGGGTTCGCGGCGTCTGGCCGAACTGCCCGCCATCGACGTTCTTGACCTGGTACCGCTGGGTTCGCGGGCGGTGATCATCGCGCCGCATCCGGATGACGAAGTGCTCGGTTGCGGCGGCATCATGCAGTTGCTGGCGGCAGCCGGACGGCCGTTGCAATTGATCTCGGTTACCGATGGCAGCGCCAGTCACCCCGGCTCGCAACGCTGGACGGTCGAACGCTTGAGCGTGGTGCGACCGCAGGAATCCGCCGAAGCTCTGCGCCGCCTCGGCTTGCCGATGCACAGCCTGAAATGGCTGCGCGGCGGGTTTACCGACACCCAAGTGGCGGCTCAGGAAACCGGGTTGAGCGAATTCATCGCCGGTTATCTGCACGCCAATGATGTGGTTTTCACTACCTGGCGCCAGGACGGCCACAGCGATCATGAGGCCGTCGGCCGCGCCAGTGTCGAGGCGGCGCGACGCGTCGGTGCGACCTGCCATGAACTTCCGGTCTGGACCTGGCACTGGGCAACCCCGGAAGACGCCTCGGTGCCATGGGAACGCGCGCGCAAGATTCTTCTGTCACCCACGCACATCGCGCGCAAACGCCACGCGGCCCACGCGTTCGCCAGCCAGTTGGAAGGCGACCGCGACGTCGGGCTCGGGCCGGTGCTTGCGCCCTATGTGCTTGATCGTTTGCTGCAACCTTTTGAAGTGGTGTTCCTGTGAGCGTCGATGACCGCTATTTCGACGGCTTGTTCGCGGGCAACGACGATCCATGGGCGTTCCGCCAGCGCTGGTACGAGCAGCGCAAACGCGCGATCACCCTCGCCGCCCTGCCCCGTCCGCGCTACAGGTCGGTGTTCGAACCGGGCTGCGCCAACGGCGAACTGAGTGCAGAACTGGCTCCGCGCTGCGACCGCCTGTTGTGCTGCGACACGGCGAGCGCGGCAGTGAAGCTGGCGCGTACTCGCTTGAGTGTGTTCGAGCATGCCGAAGTCCGTCAGGGCCGCCTTCCGGCTGACTGGCCGGAGGAAAAATTCGACCTGATTGTATTCAGCGAAATCGGCTACTACCTCGACGAAAAAGATCTGACAGAAATGATCCGCCGGATCAGTGAGTCATTGACGGCCGACGGACAATTGCTGGCCTGCCACTGGCGCCCGCCGATCGAGGGCTGCCCGTTGAATGCACGTCAGGTCCACGATCAGATCCACGATCAATTGGCTTTTCCGCGTCTGGTGCTGCATCAGGAAGCGGATTTCATTCTCGAACTGTGGAGCCGCGAGCCACGCTCGGTGGCGGCACTGGAGGGCTTGCGTTGATCGGTATCGTGATTCCGGCGCACAACGAAGAGGCGCTGCTTGATGAATGCCTGCGCGCCGCCCTGCGGGCCAGCCAGCATGGGCAACTGGCCGGCGAGCCGGTGGAAATACTGGTGGTGCTCGACAGTTGCAGCGACGCCTCGGCGCAGATTGTCAGCGCTTATCCGGTGCTGAGCCTGCAGATCGACGCACGCAACGTCGGCGAAGCCCGAGCCGCCGGTGCGCGACTGCTGCTCGAGCGCGGTGCTCGCTGGATCGCCTGCACTGACGCCGACAGCCGCGTCGCCGATGACTGGCTGGCGGCGCAACTGGGACTGGAGGCGGACGCAGTGTGCGGCACGGTGACCGTCGAGCACTGGCACGAATCGATCGATGAAGCGGCGCAGATTCGCTATCACCGCCATTATCAGGCCCGCGATGGCCATCGACACATTCACGGCGCCAACCTCGGTGTCAGCGCCGAGGCTTATCGCCTGGCCGGCGGTTTCAAACCGCTGACCTGTGACGAGGACGTGCAACTGGTGCGTGCGCTGGAGCGCAGCGGTGCGAATATCGCCTGGAGTCATCGCCCGCAAGTGCACACCAGCGCCCGTCTCGACAGTCGGGCCAAGGGCGGATTCGGTGACTTTCTGCGCAATCTGGCACAGCTGGAATAAAAAAATACGGATCAGATTGATCTGTGACGCGACGAATCGGCTGTCTTGAGCAATACTCTGCCTCGCAGTAATCCAAGGGTTGGAGCACTGCACCGTTGCTATTCATTTGCCTTCACGGGCCGCGATCAGCGTTGGCTGCTCACGACTGAGGGCGAGCTACCACAAGGACGTCGCACTCATGAAATCGTCATTGCTCAACGAACACGGCCTGCCAGCACAGATCTGGAACAGCGCGCCGCAACTCGACAATATTCCCGTCATCAACACCCACAGCCTGGTTCCCGCCGGCGCCCGCGCCGTGGTCATCGCCCCGCATCCGGGCGATGAAGTGGTCACTTGCGGCGGTTTGCTGCAATTGCTCTCCAGCCTTGGCCATCCCCTGCAATTGCTCTCGATTACCGACGGCAGCGCCAGCCACCCCGGCTCGCGGCAATGGTCGGAACAACGCCTGAGTGTATTCCGCCCGCAGGAAAGCGTCGAAGCCCTGCGCCGCCTCGGCCTGCCCATGCACAGCCTGAAGTGGGTGCGCGGCGGCTTTACCGACAACGCACTGAGTGATCAGCAAAGCCAGCTCACCGAGTTCATCGGCCGCTACCTGCGACCGGGCGACGTAGTGTTCAGTACCTGGCGCAAGGATGGCCCGCCGGATCATGAAGTGGTCGGCCGCGCCAGTTTCGACGCGGCGCAAAAGGCCGGGGCGACCTATCACGATGTGCCGGTGTGGGCCTGGCACTGGCCGGAGCGCGAGCAGCGCATGATTCCCTGGGAACGCGCGCGCAAGCTGCGTCTCGACACCTGGACCGTAGCGCGCAAGAGCCACGCCACCCACGCTTACGCCAGCCAGCTCAAGGGCGAACCGGCCATCGGCATCGCCCCGCTGCTGCCCCCGGTGCTGCTGGAGCGGATGCGCTTGCCGTATGAAATCGTCTTCTTCTGAACGGCGGAAGCTCACAATACCTGTGGGAGCGAGCCTGCTCGCGAAAGCGGTGTGTCATGTGTCAGATGTATTGAACGTGATGAAGTCTTCGCGAGCAGGCTCGCTCCCACATTGGCCCAGCAGTGAATCATCGGAAGGAACTGCCACCCCCTCAAACCAGTCGCATGAACAGGCATGGCCCAAATCAGAGGAGTGAACGTGTCCAGCGATCCCAAGCGTCAAGTGGTCGACGCGCCAGTCATTCATCGCCTGCGGGTACTCACGGTCAACACCCACAAGGGCTTCACCGCGCTGAATCGGCGGTTCGTTCTCCCGGAGCTGCGCGAAGCGATGCGCAGTACCTCGGCCGATCTGGTGTTTCTGCAGGAAGTGGTGGGTGAACACGAACGCCATTCGAGTCGCTACAACGACTGGCCGCAGACCTCGCAATACGAATTCCTCGCCGACAGTATGTGGAGCGATTTTGCCTACGGCCGCAACGCCGTTTACCCCGACGGCCACCACGGCAACGCGCTGCTGTCGAAATACCCGATCCGCGAATACCGCAACCTCGACGTGTCGATCACCGGGCCTGAACGGCGCGGCCTGTTGCACTGCATTCTTGATGTGCCCGGGCATGCCGAGGTGCACGCGATCTGTGTGCATTTGAGTCTGCTGGAAAGCCATCGGCAATTGCAGTTGCAGCTGCTTTGCCAGTTGCTTGAATCACTGCCCGACGATGCGCCGGTGATCATTGCCGGTGATTTCAATGACTGGCAGTTGCAGGGCAACGCCGCCCTCGCCCGTCGCGACTATTTGCACGAAGCTTTTGAACGTCATCATGGGCGCCCGGCGAAAACCTATCCGGCGCGTTTTCCGCTGTTGCGCCTGGACCGGATTTACCTACGCAATGCCAGCAGCCACGATCCAAGGATTCTCGGCAACAAGCCGTGGACGCATTTGTCGGATCATCTTCCCTTGGCGGTTGAGGTGCACCTCTAGCTGCATTTTTGACAGCCATCTAATGACAGGTCGTTCCGGCAATTACCGCTCGGAAGGACCTTTCGTCGGCGGCAAAAAACCGTCCGATGCACCCTTCGCAAGCGTTTTTCCATGCAAACAAGCACTTAGTTATGTGCAGAAAAACAAACGCTTGCGGTTGCTGATTTAAGCGCGCCATTCATCGTGCATTTTCTTGACGCGCGAGCATCGCTCTTCTTATCTCTACCTTACTACCCCCGGAATCACTACTGGGGCTGACCTTCCGGCACTCGCGAAATCGAGCAGCCGCGGTTCGCCCCGCTCTATTCGGTCGCCCCTCGTTCGGGGTAGGAGAGACGCCAAACTCGAGATGACGCATGCGCTTGCAAGGTAGACCTCCATGAAAACTTCACTGACCCCACATGAATTGAAAATCACCTTTTGCACAGTGTCAGGTTCGCTGTTGCTGTGCTCGTCCATGGAGGCGCATGCGGAATTTTCGGCGGATGAACGCGCGTGGTATCGCGCCGATGTCCCTGTGATGACCTTGCCAGTGACCGTGATAACGCCCGGACCGCTGCCATTGAGTCAGCAGAGTTCGCGCCTGATCACCGAAGATCTTGCCCCGTCTGCCTGGGACGAGCTGTACGGCAAAAGCGCTCGACAAGCACAGACCGACGCACTGTCTTCCGGCTATGCGATGGCCGGTGGCGAGTTCAAAGGTCCGGCCGTGGTCACGTTGAAAAGCGCTAACGGGACTACCCAGACCCTTGGTCTCATAGGTGGCGACAATCAGGTCCAGCTGAATGCCGATGGTTCGCTGACCCGACGTGCCCTCGCCGACCGCAACACTGACAGCCTCAACCTGCAAGGCCAGAGCCTTGGCGCCTATTACAGCCTGGTCGGCGCGCAGGGCTGGCACGTCGACCTGTCGGCCAGTGGCGGTCGGGTCAGCGGTTTCAGTCGGACCGCGCAAGGTAACCGGCAAGCCACCGAAGGCAATGCAATGACCTTTTCCGTCGAAGGCGGTTACCCGATCGGCTTGAGTGACAACTGGGTGGTCGAACCACAGGCGCAACTGATCAACCAGCGCATCAGCCTCGACGCGCCTTATGCAGGCTCGGGCAACGCCTCGTCGACCGACCTGACCGCGTGGAGTGGCCGTGTCGGTGCGCGATTGAAAGGCAGTTATGACTTGAACGGGTTGCCTGTTGAACCCTACGTGCGCACCAACCTTTGGCACACGGTGTACACCGGCAGCACGGTGACCCTCGATCAGGTCGACAAGATCAGCAGCAGCCGCAAGTCTTCAACAGTGGAATTGGGCTTGGGACTGGTGGCGCGGGTCACACCGGCGGTAAGCCTGTACATGAGCGCCGATTACAGCAGCGATGTGGATGACAATGATCTGAACGGGATCATCGGCAGCCTAGGAGTGCGGATGCGTTGGTGATCTGTTGATCAGTGAAAAACCCTGTGGGAGCTGGCTTGCCAGCGATGGCGGAGTGTCAGTCAACAAAGATGCTGAATGTGACGGCCTCATCGCGGGCAAGCCCGCTCCCACAGTTTTACTGTACCTGGATCAGCCCTGCGGCTTGAGAATCAACACCGCCAACGGCGGAAGATTCAGTTCCAGCGACAACGACTGACCATGGCTTGGCACTTCTTCGGTCAACGCTCCGCCGCCATTGCCATAGTTGGAGCCGGCATAAATGTCGGCGTCACTGTTGAACAGCTCGGTCCAGCGCCCGGCAAACGGCACGCCGACCCGATACGCCTGGCGCGGTACCGGGGTGAAGTTGGCAACCACCAGCACTGGCGAGCCATCCTTGCTCCAGCGCAACCACGCGTAAACGCTGTTGATCGCATCGTCGCCAATCAACCACTGGAAGCCCTGCGGCGCATCGTCCTGATCGTGCAGCGCCGGCTCTTCGCGATACAGCCGGTTGAGATCGCCAACCAGTTTCTGCACGCCTTTGTGCTCGGAATACTGCAGCAGATACCAGTCCAGCTGCTGATCGTGGTTCCACTCGCGCCATTGGCCGAACTCGCAGCCCATGAACAAAAGCTTTTTGCCCGGATGAGTCCACATGAAGCTCAGATAGGCGCGCAGATTGGCAAACTTCTGCCAGCGATCGCCGGGCATCTTGTCGATCAACGAGTGCTTGCCGTGCACCACTTCGTCGTGGGAAATCGGCAGGATGAATCGTTCCGACCAAGCGTAGACCAGACCAAAGCTCAACTCGTTGTGGTGATGTGCGCGGTACACCGGATCTTGCTGGATGTAGTGCAGCGAATCGTGCATCCAGCCCATGTTCCATTTGTAGGCAAACCCGAGACCGCCCTGCTGGGTGCTCTGGCTGACGCCCGGCCATGCGGTGGACTCTTCGGCAATCACCAGCGCACCCGGCGCTTCCAGCTCAACCACGTCGTTCAAATGCCGCAGGAAGTCGATGGCCTCCAGGTTCTCCCGACCGCCGTGGCGGTTCGGCACCCATTCGCCAGCCTTGCGCGAATAGTCGCGGTACAGCATCGAAGCCACCGCATCGACACGCAGGCCGTCGATATGGAAGTGTTTCAGCCAGTGCAGCGCCGAGGCCAGCATGTAACCGTGCACTTCGGTGCGACCAAGGTTGTAGATCAGCGTGTCCCAATCCTGATGGAAGCCTTCCAGCGGGTTGCCGTATTCGTAGAGCGCGGTGCCGTCGAACTGCGCCAGACCATGGGTATCGGTGGGGAAATGCGCCGGTACCCAGTCGAGAATCACCCCGATGTCGGCCTGGTGACAGGCGTTGACGAACTCGGCGAACTGATCCGGCGTGCCATAACGCGCACTCGGGGCGAATTGCGAAAGCAACTGATAGCCCCAGGAACCGCCGAAGGGGTGCTCCATGATCGGCATCAGTTCGATGTGGGTGAATCCCAGCTCTTTGACATAAGGAATCAGGCGCTCGGCCAGTTCCGGCCAGGTGTACTGGCGCGCGACCTCGCCGAGATCATCCAGCTCGCACTGCCAGGAACCGGCGTGCAACTCGTAGATCGACAGAGGTTTGGAGCGCTGCTGGCGATCCTGACGGGAATTCATCCAGTCGTGATCCTGCCAGTCGATCTGCAGGGGCGAGGCAACTTTCGAAGCGGTGTCCGGCGGCAGGCTGGTGGCCAGTGCCATCGGGTCGGCCTTGAGCGGCAGAATGCCGTGGGCGCCGAGGATTTCGTACTTATACAACTCCCCCGCTTGCAGACGCGGGATGAACAGTTCCCAGACACCGGACGGATGACGCAGCCGCATCGGGTGGCGACGGCCGTCCCAGACGTTGAAATCGCCGACCACCGATACACGGCGGGCATTCGGTGCCCACACGGCAAAGCGCACACCGTCCACGCCATCAACGGTCTTCAGCTGCGCACCGAGGCAGGCGCTGAGGTCGCGGTGGTTACCCTCGGCGAACAGATACAAATCCATCTCGCCGAGCAACTGGCCGAAGCTGTACGGGTCTTCGGCAACCTGCTCGCCACCGGCCCAACGTGTGCGCAACAGATACGGTCGCGCCTGGTCGAAATGGCCGACAAACAGCCCCGGCGTTTCGGTCATCTCCAGCGGGCCAAGCTCTTCGCCGCTGTCCTTGTCCAGCACTGCCACACTCAGCGCACCGGGCAGATAGGCGCGGATGAACTGCCCGCCGGCGCCATCGCCGTGCGGGCCGAGAATGGAAAACGGATCCTGATGTTCGGCGCGCACCAAAGCATCGATGTCGCGCGCCGAGGGTAACAATGCTTCCTTGACCACACCCTGTTCCTTGTTCGAGAAACTCATGACTACTCTCCACCAAGATCGGAAAAGGGTTTAAGCCCTGTCAATAATCCATACAAGCCGTGCAAAGGCACGGGCAGCCACGTTGGGCGGTTTTCTGCCTCGTAAGCCACTTCATAAGCGGCTTTTTCCAGGCCGAACAACGCCAGCGCGGCGTCGGCACCCTCGGGATCCTGCCAGGCATGCTCAAGACTAGCTGCTGCCTCGCGGTATGCCTGGACAAATACCTCGCGTGCCTCACGCAGATAACGCTCGGCGACCCGTTTGCGCGCCGCTTCGGCTTCGACGCTGTTATCAACGTTATGCACATTGATGGTCATCGCCGCTGCGTAATCGAACGAACGCAGTACGCCGCTGACGTCCTTGTACGGGCTGTGTTTACCGCGACGCTCGCTCAATGGCCGCGCCGGTTCGCCCTCGAAGTCGATCAAGTAGGCGTCGCCCTTGATCACCAGCACCTGGCCCAAATGCAAGTCGCCATGCACCCGAATGCGCAAGCCGCCGGTGGCTTTCTTCGCCAGATCCTGCACATGGGCAAGAATGGTTTTCTTCTCGTCGAGCAGACGCTTGACCAGTTTCTGATCCGCCGCATTCAACTCGCCTTGATGCTGTTTGAGCAGTTTCAGGGCGTGTTCGACCTGGGCGGTGACGTCCTTGCCCGTCGCGGCCATGTCCTTGCTCGACGACACTTGCGGCGCAAAGTCGGCGTTATCGGTTGGCGCAGCGAGCACCTGATGCATCTCGCCCAGACGCTGACCAAGCATGCCGGCGAAGTCCTTCAGCTCGCCGAGGGCGTTGTAATGCTGCTCCTGCTCGGACATGGCGTCGGCCAGTTCATCGCGCAGCGCCCGTTCCAGGTTGTTCTGCGTCCATTCCCATGCGTCGCCCTGATTGCTCAGATAGCCTTGGGCGATCATCAGCAAGTTGTCTTCGCCTTGCGCGTCGCGGCGAATCACCGAACCGAGCAGTGGAGAGATATTGGCAAACCCGGCCTCGGTCAGGTAAGCGCTCATCTCCAGTTCCGGGTGTACGCCAGAAGCGACTTTGCGTATCAGCTTAAGCACCAGACTGTTGCCGATTACCACTGAACTGTTCGATTGCTCGGCCGACAGGTAGCGCACATCCGACTCGGCGCCGAGGCCGAGTTTTTCCAGATGATCTGTCTGTTCGAAGCGGATTTCGCCTTCGATCGACTCCAGTACGGTGTTGTTCTGCATGCCTTGCAGAACGGCGCGGACGAAGGTTTCCAGGGTGAACGCATCGGTGATCAGGCCAACCTGACGCACACGGCGTACACGCGACAGCGCCAATTGCTGCGGCAACGGCGGGCCGACATGGTCTTCGCCAATGAAGCCGAACGGCAGCTGATAACGGTTGGTCTGGCCGCCACTGGTGACTTCGATTTCGCTGAGCAGCACTGGGTGCTGGGCGTCACCGAAGCGCACGCCGTAAGCCAGATTGACCTTCTCGATCGCCGCATCCTTGCCGGCAAACCAGCGACGATTCTGCAGCCAGCTCGGCAGGATGCTTTGCTCCAGCGTCGTACGTGACGGCGCTTCGAGCAGTTCTTCCATGCGCTTTTTCAGCACCAGCGTGGTGAAGTCCGGCAGGCTCTGCGCCGGCTCGACGTGCCAGCTCGGCATCTGGTTTTCTGCCGCCAGTGCAAACCAATAGAAACCGTACGGCGCCAGGGTCAGGAGGAAATTCAACTGACCGATCGGCGGGAACGCGTTACCGCCGAGCATTTCCACCGGCACCATGCCGACGTACGCCGACAGGTCCAGCTCCACTGCTTGCGCACTTCGCGAGACGTTGGCCACGCACAGAATGATCTCGTGCTTGCCGTCGGCATCGGTGTATTCGCGGGTATAAGCCAGCACGCGACGGTTGGCCGGCGAGAGCATTTTCAAGGTGCCACGGCCGAACGCTTTCGATTGCTTGCGCACGGCCAGCAGGCGCCGCGTCCAGTTCAACAGCGAATGCGGATCGCCGGACTGGGTTTCGACGTTGACCGACTGATAGCCATACTGCGGGTCCATGATCGGCGGCAGTACCAGACTGGCCGGATCGGCGCGGGAGAAACCGCCGTTGCGGTCGATTGACCACTGCATCGGTGTACGCACGCCATCGCGATCGCCGAGGTAGATGTTGTCGCCCATGCCGATTTCGTCGCCGTAATACAACGTCGGCGTGCCGGGCATCGACAGCAGCAGGCTGTTGAGCAGTTCGATGCGGCGACGGTCGCGTTCCATCAACGGTGCGAGACGACGGCGAATACCGAGGTTGATCCGCGCGCGACGGTCAGCCGCGTAGTAGTTCCACAGGTAATCGCGCTCGCGGTCGGTGACCATTTCCAGGGTCAGTTCATCGTGGTTGCGCAGGAAAATTGCCCACTGGCAATTCGCCGGAATTTCCGGAGTTTGCCGCAGAATATCGGTGATCGGGAAGCGATCTTCCTGCGCCAGCGCCATGTACATGCGCGGCATCAGCGGGAAGTGGAAGGCCATGTGGCATTCGTCACCATTGACGCCAGCAGCGTCGGTGTCACCGAAATACAGCTGGGTGTCTTCCGGCCACTGATTGGCCTCGGCCAGCAGCATGCGATCGGGGTAGTTGGCGTCGATCTCGGCACGGATCTGCTTGAGGACGTCGTGGGTCTCGGGCAGGTTTTCGTTGTTGGTGCCGTCGCGCTCGATCAGGTACGGAATCGCGTCGAGGCGCAGGCCGTCGATGCCCATGTCGAGCCAGTAACGCATTACCGACAACACGGCTTTCATCACTTGCGGGTTGTCGAAGTTCAGATCCGGCTGGTGCGAATAGAAGCGGTGCCAGAAGTACTGGCCAGCGACCGGATCCCAGGTCCAGTTGGACTTTTCGGTGTCGAGAAAGATGATTCGCGTGCCGTCGTATTTCTGATCGTCATCGGACCACACGTAGAAATCCCGCGCCGCTGAACCCGGCTTGGCTTTACGCGCACGCTGGAACCACGGGTGCTGGTCGGAGGTGTGGTTGATGACCAGCTCGGTGATCACCCGCAGCCCGCGCTTGTGCGCTTCGGCAATGAAGCGCTTGGCGTCGGCCATGGTCCCGTAGTCGCTGTGCACGCCACGGTATTCGGCGATGTCGTAACCGTCGTCGCGGCGTGGCGAGGGATAGAACGGCAATAGCCAGATGGTGTTGACGCCGAGGTCGGCAATGTAATCGAGTTTGGCGATAAGCCCGGGAAAGTCACCGATCCCGTCATTGTTGGAGTCGAAAAACGATTTGACGTGAACCTGATAGATCACCGCGTCCTTGTACCAGAGCGGGTCTTTGATGAAGGCGGCTGCCTTGGGTTTCTTCGCCATGTGGAACTCCTGAAAAATTCTCTGATACACCGAGGGGCTCGCATTGGTGAGCCCCTGTCGCGAGGGGATTTATCCCCGTTCGGCTGCGCAGCAGTCGCAAATTGTTAACGCGGTGCAGCTTGAAAACAGGGGCCGCTGCGCGCCCCAACGGGGATAAATCCCCTCGCCACGGAGGCGGTGCAAATGTTACGAAGCGCTGATCCGCCAAATCCCGAACGGCTGATACGCCGGATCGATGCGCATGAACTGATATTTGCCGTGCCAGTCCCAGCGATGGCCGTTCATCAAGTCTTCGCCATGGGTGGTGGCATCGTCCGGCAGGCCCATTTCCCACAGCGGCAGTTCGAAATTCGCTTCCTGCACGTTATGCGGATCGAGGCTGACCGCGACCAGAATGAAATTGCTGCCATCGGCGCTGCGCTTGCCGAAGAACAGAATATTGTCGTTCCAGGCGTTATAGATTTTCAGGCCCAGATGCGTATGCAGCGCCGGGTTCTGCCGGCGGATGCGGTTGAGCTGGGCGATTTCGGCAATGATGTTGCCCGGCGCGGTGAAGTCGCGGACGCGGATTTCGTATTTCTCCGAATCCAGGTATTCCTCTTTGCCCGGCACCGGCGCCGATTCGCATAACTCGAAGCCGGAATACATACCCCACAGGCCCGAGCCCATCGTTGCCAAGGCAGCGCGGATGAGGAAACCGGGACGCCCCGACTCATGCAAAAACGCCGGGTTGATGTCCGGGGTATTGACGAAGAAATTCGGCCGGTAGCATTCGCGCCACGGCGACTGATTCAGCTCGGTGAAATATTCCGCCAGCTCGGCCTTGGTATTGCGCCAGGTGAAATAGGTGTAGCTCTGCGAATAACCGACCTTGCCCAGACGCGCCATCATCGCCGGCGTGGTGAAAGCCTCGGCGAGGAAGATCACTTCCGGATACAGGGTGCGAACGTCGGCGATCAGCCATTGCCAGAACGGCAGCGGTTTGGTGTGCGGGTTGTCGACGCGGAAGATCTTCACACCTTCCTTGACCCAGCCGACGACGATGTCGCGCAACTCGACCCAAAGGCTCGGAATCGCATCCGGCGCATAGAAGTCGACGTTGACGATGTCCTGGTATTTCTTCGGCGGGTTTTCGGCGTATCTGATCGTGCCGTCCGGGCGCCAGTTGAACCAGCCCGGATGCTCCTTGAGCCACGGATGGTCCTGGGAGCACTGGATGGCGAAATCGAGAGCGATTTCCAGGCCGTGATCGGCGGCGGCAGCCACCAGCCGGCGGAAATCTTCACGGGTGCCGAGCTGCGAGTGAATCGCCTCGTGGCCGCCCTCTTCGCTACCAATCGCATACGGGCTGCCGGGATCATCCGGGCCAGCAGTCAGGGAATTGTTGCGGCCCTTGCGGTGGGCGCGGCCGATCGGGTGAATCGGCGTGAAGTACAACACGTCGAAGCCCATGTCCTGAATCATCGGCAGACGCGAGTGCACGTCGTTGAACGTGCCGTGACGCTGAGGATCGTCGGTGATCGAGCGCGGAAACAGCTCATACCAACTGGCGAACTCGGCGAGTTCGCGCTCGACGTCCATGGGGAATTCGGCGCTGATGCTGAGGTAGGCGCGGTGATCAGCCTGGGCCATCAGCTCTGCACTGCGCGAGTGCAGAAACAGCGCAACCTGCTCGGTTTCGAGCAGGCCGGACAATTCATGGTGCAGCGCGGCAAGCTGCTCGCTGAGCTGACCTTCGCTGCGTTCGGCGGCCTGTTGCACCATGGTCCGGCCTTCCTGCAGCTCCAGGGAAACCGGCACAGCAGCGTTATGCTTCTTTTCCAGTTCGTACTGGAAGCTGGCGAAATGGTCGATCCACGCTTCGATGCAATACAGGTAGCGCCCCTGCTCTTCGGGGCGGAACTGGCCTTGCCAGGTGTTGTTGCCCTGATCGGACATGACCTCGGTCTGCCAGGTTTCCTGGCCCTCTTCGCGCCAGCGGATGCGTACGGCGAGCTTGTCATGGCCGTCGGCAAACACTTTGCTGGTCACCACCACTTCGCGTCCGGCAACCGACTTGACGGCAAACTGGCCGCCGTCGAGGGTCGGCATGGTGTTTTCGATGACGATTCGAGGCAGCAGCAACGCCTGCGACAATGGCATGTGCGGGTTGTAACTCAGCTCTGAAGGTCTTTCAGCAGTCATTGAGCATCTCTCCTTAACGCCCCAAGGACGCTCTTGTGCCGGAACAGTATTCGCGACAAAGCGCCGGCCCTGTCATGAACTCACTTAGGTTCCGAGCAACCGGCGCGGGGAAAAGTTCAGATGAAATTAACAAGACAAACCGGCGGATCGAATTTGCCGTGGCCGGGTCAACTCACTTAAGCACGTCCCACGCCATGTGCCATACGGAGGTCATCAGATGAACATCCCGATCCCGGCGGAAACGCCTGATCCGAACATCGACAAACCCACCCTGCCGGATACCGAGCCGCCACCGGTGCCCGAGCAAGAGCCACCCGGCACCACGCCACCGCCGAAAGAAGAGCCACCGAGTACGATGCCGCCAGTGATCGTCTGACCCTGCCCCCCTGATCGTTCCCACGCGAAGCGTGGGAACGATCAGGCAACGATCATCAGCCGGCGGGAAGTCAGAGGTGGTCGTTCTTGTCGACATCCTTCTCGAACACTCTCACCACGTAAGGCATCACGCTGAAGATCGCCAGTGCCAGAATGGTACTGAGCAATGCCGTCGCTTCCTTGCCCAGCCCCGCCGCCACGCCGATCGCCGCCGTCATCCATAAGCCCGCCGCCGTGGTCAGGCCTTTGACATGGGCTTCGTCGCCCTGCTGATTTTTCAGAATGGTGCCGGCTCCGAGAAAGCCGATCCCGGCAATCACGCCCTGCAAGACCCGACTCATCGCATCGGATTCTGCGCCCGAGGTCTGTGGCACCAATACAAACAACGCCGCGCCCAGCGCCACCAGCATGTGCGTGCGCACGCCCGCTGCCTTGCCTTTATGCTCGCGCTCAAATCCGAGTATCCCGCCGAGAATCGCCGCCATCAGCAGGCGTACGGTGATTCGGGTCATTTGCGAGGCGTCGCCGATGTCGGCAAATTCGGCTTGCATCGTGGCCCACACTTCATCCCACCAGTCTTCCATCGTGCTTCCCTTGTTATTGGATTGATAAGCGATGGACAACAGCGACCATTAATCGGTTGCGCAGAACGAACTGCGCGCTGCGTTTCCTAACGTGCAGACCTCACTTGAAAGGACTGCCGCCATGACCGTTCGAATCGATGAATCCAACCCTGAGCAGAAAGTGTGTTTTTTCACCGTCGAGCATGGTGAGGAAATCCGTATCTGCGACACGTTGACAGTCGAGACCGATAGCGAAAAAGCCATGTCGTTCGTGGAAATCGAAGGCAAACGCGCCTACATCACCGAAGCAGAAGCCGATGTCTTGACCGTCGCCGGGGCCAAGGACGGGCGCAAACATCTGAAGGCCGATGACAGTGATTCGGTGGTTTGATTGATCTCGATCAACACCCGGCGCAGGCGCCTGCAATAGGCGTTTGCGCCTTGCCTGGCAGGTTGCTTCAAGTTGTCGCAGGCATTGCGCCAAACCCCATCTGATCCGCTTTTTATTGCCAAACCTGAGTCTGTTCTGCAAACAGATCGGCGCTCATAGTGCATCGGCCTGATGGAGGCTGATGAGCGAACGAACATGAGCGAGCAAATCCCCGTCCGAACCGTAGAAGCAGCGCCGACGATAAGAAGCGTACCCGCGCGCCCACTGAAGGCGACTGCCGGATCCACCGACAAGCAGATCCACACCCGCAGTTTCACCGGCCTGTTCCGCAACCTGCGTATGAGCGGTGCCGGGTTTCTGTTCCTGCTGTTCTTCGGCACCGTGTGGCTGAACTGGGGCGGTCGGCAGGCGGTGCTGTGGGATCTGGCGGAAAGCAAATTCCATATCTTTGGCGCGACGTTCTGGCCGCAGGATTTCATTTTGCTCTCGGCGCTGCTGATCATCGCTGCGTTCGGACTCTTCGCCATCACCGTGTTTGCCGGTCGCGTCTGGTGTGGTTACACCTGCCCGCAGAGTTCGTGGACGTGGATCTTCATGTGGTGCGAGAAGATCACCGAAGGCGAACGCAACCAACGGATCAAACTGCAAGCGGCGCCGTGGAGCCTGAACAAACTGGCGCGGCGCGCCGCCAAGCACACGTTGTGGCTGGCGATCAGCGTGATGACCGGCCTGACCTTCGTCGGTTACTTCACCCCGATCCGGCCGCTGGCTGAGGATTTGCTGACCCTGCAGATCGGTGGCGTCAGTCTGTTCTGGGTGCTGTTCTTCGCCGCCGCCACCTACATCAACGCCGGTTGGCTGCGTGAGGCAGTGTGCATGCACATGTGCCCGTATGCGCGGTTCCAGAGTGTGATGTTCGACAAGGACACGTTGACCATTGCGTATGATGCCGCCCGTGGCGAAAACCGTGGTCCACGCAAGCGTGATGTGCGCCCGGTCGAAGCCGGCCTGGGTGATTGCATCGACTGCCAGTTGTGCGTGCAGGTCTGCCCGACCGGCATCGACATCCGCGATGGCTTGCAAATGGAATGTATTGGCTGCGCAGCGTGCATCGACGCCTGCGATTCGATCATGGACAAAATGCATTACCCGCGCGGCCTGATCCGCTACAGTTCCGAGCGCGAATTGCAGGGCGGCAAAACCCATCTGCTGCGTCCGCGTTTGATTGGCTATACGGCGGTGTTGTTGGTGATGATCGGAGCGTTGGCGCTGGCACTGATCGAGCGGCCGATGGTGTCGCTGGACGTGACCAAGGATCGCGGGTTGTTCCGCGAGAACGCTCAGGGGCAGATCGAGAATATTTATTCGCTGAAAGTGATCAACAAGACTCAGCAGCGACAGGAATACCGGTTGAGTCTGGTTGATGGCGACGGGTTTGAGTTGCAGGGCAAAACGGCCCTGAGCCTGGCGCCGGGAGAGATTGTCGATGTGCCGGTGTCGGTGGCGATGACCACCGAGCGCCCGGCGAGCAGTTCGCAGACATTGAGTTTCAGGATTGAAGACAGTGACGAGCCGCAGGTATACAGCGTGGCGAAGAGCCGGTTTGTGGCGCCGATAAATCGTTGAGAATTTGGCATTGCTGCCCTCACCCCAGCCCTCTCCCGGAGGGAGAGGGAGCCGACCGAGGTGTCTGTCGCTATGCATCGACCTGAAAGACCGAGTCGATTATGGATTCGGCAAAGCACTGTCAGGTCGGCGTATTTCATCAGCATCCCCCAATCAGTCCCCTCTCCCGGAGGGAGAGGGAGCCAACCGAGGTGTCTGTCGCTATGCATCGACCTGAAAGACCGAGTCGATTATGGATTCGGCAAAGCACTGTCAGGTCGGCATATTTCATCAGCATCCCCCAATCAGTCCCCTCTCCCGGAGGGAGAGGGAGCCAACCGAGGTGTCTGTCGCTATGCATCGACCTGAAAGACCGAGTCGATTATGGATTCGGCAAAGCACTGTCAGGTCGGCATATTTCATCAGCATCCCCCAATCAGTCCCCTCTCCCTCTGGGAGAGGGCTAGGGTGAGGGCTCATTCCCTGACACCCCACAAAATCAAGTCCACCAAGGCCCACCGATGAAACGCTACGAAAAATTCGCCGACGACATCGCTGAACTGATCCGCTCCGGCGTCCTCGGCCCCGGCCAGCGGGTGCCGTCGGTGCGCTACGCCAGCCAGACCTACGGCGTCAGCCCGTCCACGGTGTTCCAGGCCTATTACCTGCTCGAACGCCGTGGCCTGATCCGCGCCCGGCCGCGCTCCGGTTACTTCGTCAACACCCACGCGCCGAGCCCGTTCTCCGAGCCAGTGATTAGCCCGCAAGTCAACGAATCCACCGAAGTCGACGTCAGCGAGCTGGTGTTCTCGGTACTCGACTCGATCAAAGACCCCAACACCGTACCCTTCGGCTCGGCCTTCCCCAGCCCGACACTGTTCCCGCTGCAACGCCTGTCGCGCTCCCTGGCCAGCGCCGCGCGGGAGATGGATCCGCGCATGGTCGTCACCGATATGTCGCCGGGCAATCCGCAACTGCGCCGGCAGATTGCCCTGCGCTACATGGTCGGCGGGCTGATGTTGCCGATGGAAGAATTGCTCATCACCAACGGTGCCCTCGAAGCGCTGAACCTGTGCCTGCAAGCGGTGACCGAGCCCGGTGATCTGGTGGCCATCGAGGCCCCGGCGTTCTACGCCAGCCTGCAGGTGCTCGAACGCTTGAAGCTAAAAGCCGTGGAAATACCCGTGCATCCGCGTGACGGCATCGATCTCGGTGTGCTCGCGCAAACCCTCGAACGTCACCCGATCAAGGCCTGCTGGTGCATGACCAGTTTCCAGAATCCGATGGGCGCGACTGTGCCCGAGGCGAAGAAACAGGAACTGGTCGAACTGCTGCGTCAGCATCAGGTGCCGTTGATCGAAGACGACGTCTACGCCGAGCTTTATTACGGGCAACAGGCGCCAAAACCGGCCAAGGCTTTTGATACTGAAGGATTGGTCATGCATTGCGGCTCGTTCGCCAAAAGTCTCGCCCCCGGTTATCGCATTGGCTGGGTGGCGGCCGGGCGTTTCGCGCAGAAAATCGAACGGCTCAAGCTGATGACCTCACTGTGCGCTTCGATGCCGGCGCAAGCGGCGATTGCCGATTATCTGCAACACGGCGGCTACGATCGGCATCTGCGCAAACTGCGTTATGCCCTGGAAGAACAGCAGAGCGCGATGCTCGCGGCGATTGCCCGCTACTTTCCGGCGCAGACCCGGGTCAGCCAACCGGCGGGCGGCTACTTTCTATGGCTGGAATTGCCGGAGCAGATGGATTCGCTGAAATTATTTCAAATGGCATTGGCACAAGGCATCAGCATCGCGCCGGGGCCGATCTTCTCGCCGACCCAGCGTTTCAGGAACTGTATTCGCTTGAACTATGGCAGCCCCTGGACCGAGGAATCGGAAAAGGCCATGGAGACGTTGGGGCGGATTGTGCGGTCGTTTTGACGGATAGGTGTTGTCTGGGCTGGCCCCTTCGCGAGCAGGCTCGCTCCCACAGTTGATTTGTGAATACAGAACCAATGTGGGAGCGAGCCTGCTCGCGAAGAGGCCGGTTTTTAACACTGCAAACCCACCGGTTTACCGCCCGCCCCCCAAATCAACAAACGTCCCGGTCGCATACGATGCCTTGTCCGACAGCAACCAGACAATCGCCTCCGCCACTTCATCCGGCCGCCCGCCCCGGGCCATGGGAATCGCCGATTCGAGCTTGCTGACCCGATCCGGGTCGCCGCTCAGCGCATGGAAGTCGGTATAGATGTAGCCCGGACGCACGGCATTGACGCGAATGCCCTCACCCGCGACTTCTTTCGACAGACCGATAGTGAAGGTGTCGAGCGCACCCTTGGATGCGGCGTAATCAACGTACTCGTTCGGCGAACCGAGGCGTGCCGCGACCGAGGAGACGTTGACGATGCTGCCCCCCTGCCCGCCGTGTTTGGGCGACATGCGCAGGATCGCGTGCTTGGCGCAGAGGATCGGCGCCAGCACGTTGGTTTTCATGATTTTGAGGATCCGGAATTCGGACATCTCATCGACCCGCGATTTCTGCCCGACGGTGCCGGCGTTATTGACCAGCGCGGTGACACGGCCCAGTTCGGTGTCGACGCGATGAAACATCGCGATCACTTCGTCTTCGATGCTGACATCGGCGCGAACCGCGATGGCCTGCGCGCCCAAGGCTCGAACCTGTTCGAGTACGCTGTGTGCGGCCTGCTCATCCGACTGGTAGTTGATGCAGATCCGGTAGCCCTGTTCGGCTGCCAGCAATGCCGTAGCCGCGCCGATTCCGCGCCCGCCCCCGGTGATGACAATGACTTTATCCATGCTGGCCTTCCCCCACGTGCACACGTAACAGTCGAGGGAAGAATAACTGCCATTCATGGCTTTTGCATGAGTTCTGGTGTTGCCGCCATCCCCTGTGGGAGCGAGCCTGCTCGCGAAGAACGATGACTCGGTCTCTCAGACCACCGCCAGCCGTTGCCCACGCACGATGTCCTGCATGAAGCGCTCCGCCGGCATCGGATGGCCGAGCAGATAGCCCTGCAGCGAATCACAGCCCAGTTTGGTCAGGAAATCCTGTTGCGCGCCGGTCTCGACACCTTCGGCGACAATCCGCAGATCCAGGGCCTGCCCCAGCGCAACGATCGCCGAGACGATTGCAGCATCATCGCTGTCATGCTCCAGATCGCGGACGAAACCGCGGTCGATCTTCAGCTCATTGGCCGGCAAGCGTTTGAGGTACATCAGGCTGGAATAACCGGTGCCGAAGTCGTCGATCGACAGGTCGACGCCCATGTCCGACAACTCTTGCAGCACGGTCATGCTCGCGTCAGCGTCGCTCATCGCTGTCGTTTCAGTGATTTCCAGGGTCAGGCTGTTGGCCGGCAAATGGTGGGTCGCCAGCGCCTTGGCCACGCTTTGCACCAGCCCGGCATGGCAGAACTGCAAGGCCGAGAGGTTCACGGCAATGCGCCAGTCGGTGTAACCGAGCACGTACCATTCGCGCATCTGCCGGCAGGCTTCGTTGAGCACCCATTCGCCCATTGGAATGATCAGCCCGGTTTTCTCCGCCAGATCGATGAATTTATCCGGCATCAGCATGCCATGCAGCGGATGCTTCCAGCGCAGCAGCGCTTCGGCACCAACCGGGCGGCCATTGGCGGCGTCGAATTTGGGCTGGTAATGCAGGCAGAACTGGTTGTGCTCGATGGCCGCGCGCAGGTCCTGTAACAGTTGCAACTGTTTGCGCGCGTTGGTGTTCATCGACGCATCGAAGAAGCTGTAGCCGTTCTTGCCGCCGCCCTTGGCGTGGTACATCGCGGCGTCGGCGTTCATCAGCAGTTCCTGGGCGTTGTCACCGTTGCCCGGGTAGAGGGCAATGCCGACGCTGGCGGAAATCTGCAGATCATGTTCAGCGACGCGGAACGTGCGACCGATCAGGCTGACCTGACGCGCAGCCAGGCTCAAGGCGTCATTGGGCTCGCTCAAACGCACCAGCAGAACGAACTCATCGCCGCCGATCCGCGCAAGAGTGTCCTGGCTGCGCAAGTCTTCACGCAGACGCGCGCCGACCTCGCGCAGCAATTGGTCGCCCATGTGATGGCCGAATGCGTCGTTGACCGGTTTGAAGCCGTCGAGGTCGATGAACATCAAGGCGAAGCAGCCACCCTGCTCTTGCACCTTTTTGATCGCCTGATTGATGCGGTCGTCGAGCAGCATGCGGTTGGGCAGACTGGTCAGCGGATCGTGCAGGGCCAGTTGGGTGAGTTCGCGGTTGGCCACCGTCAGCGAGTGCGCCAGATCAGCCGTGCGCGCTTCGAGGCGGGCGTCGAGAATCGAGGTCAACAGGGCAATCGACAACACCGCCAGCGTAGTGACCACGACCAGGCTATCGAGGCCGTTGCCTTTCAAGCCATTGAGCGTCGCGCCGCAGAAACTGCCGTCAGGAAATTGCGCAGCAGCCATGCCGGTGTAGTGCATGCCGACAATCGCCACCCCCATGATCACCGCCGCGCCGGCACGAATCAGCCGCACATAGGGCGATTGCTGACGCAGGCGAAAGGCAATCCACAATGCCGCTGCCGAGGCGCCGACGGCGATCAGCAGGGAGGCACTGAACAGGGTCGGGTCGTAATCGATGCCCGGTGTCATGCGCAGCGCGGCCATGCCGGTGTAGTGCATGGCGCTGATGCCCGAACCCATGATCAGCGCACCGAAAGCCAATTGCGCCAGTGGCAGTTTCGGTTGGCTGACCAGCCACAAGGCGAAACCGCAGGACAGCACCGCGATCAGCAGCGACAGCGCAGTGAGGGCGAAGTCGTAGCCCAGGTCGATCGGCAATTTGAAGGCGAGCATGCCGATGAAATGCATCGACCAGACGCCAACGCCCATCGCCAACGCCCCGCCCGCCGTCCAGAAATGCACGGCCCGGCCTTTTGCCGTGGCAATGCGCCCGGTGAGATCGAGCGCCGTGTAGGAAGCCAGAATGGCCACGCACAACGAAATGAAAACCAGGGTGAAGGAGTAGCTGCCGATGAGCATGGACGTTCTCGTGACAAGCCGAAACCGTACTGCTTCCATTCTCGGTCGGGCAAATGCGGCGATTGTACTGATTGCGCGGAAGAACGCACTGACAAAGTAACCAAATTGCCATCAAGCCGATGAAACGCTTGTTCGATCGTCCTACAAGGCTCTGTGGCGGGCTTTAAGCACACCTTGTGAAAGCGATCTCACGCCAGACACAAATCCCTGTGGGAGCGAGCCCGCTCGCGAAGGCGTCGGCACAGCCACCATCGTAGTTGCCTGACCCACCACTTTCGCGAGCAGGCTCGCTCCCACAGGTTCAGCGGTTGTCGCTGACGTCGAGTTGGCCGTCCCAGCCGCCGCCCAGCGCGGCGATCAGTTGCACGCTGGCGATCAGTCGGTTCTGCAGAATATTCAGCACACTGCGTTCGTTGCTCAGCGCTGTGGCTTGCACCACGACCACGTCGATATAGGCAATCAGGCCCGCCTTGTACTGGTTTTCCGTCAGGCGCAGGGAATCGCGGGCGGCATCCAGCGCTTCCTGGCGCACTGCTGCTTCGTCTTCATACACCTTGAGCTGGACCAGGTAGTTTTCCACTTCGCGGAAACCGTCGAGCACAGTCTGGCGGTAGCGCGCGACGGTTTCGTCATAGGCTGCCTCGCTGCGGTCAACCTCGGCCGAACGAATGCCACCATCGAAAAGAGGTAACGACAGCTGCGGGCCGACCGACCAGAAACGGTTCGGCAGGCTGATCAGGTTTTTCGAGGTACTGCTGCTGTAGCCGCCGCTCAGGCTCAGGGTCAGGTCCGGGTAATACGCGGCTTTCGCCACGCCGACATTGGCGTTGGCGGCGATCACAGAGCGCTCTGCCGAAGCGATGTCAGGACGGCGTTCGAGCAATTGCGAAGGCAGGCTCAACGGCACTTGCGGCAGATTCGGGATGTTATGGCTTTCGGCAATGCTGAAGTTGGCCGGGGCTTCGCCAGTGAGCACGGCAATGGCGTTTTCAAACTGTGCGCGCTGCCAGATCAGGTCGACCAGATCGGCCTGAGTGCTTTTCAACTGAGTTTGCGCCTGCGCCACCGCATCGCGCCCGGAAACCCCGGCGCGGTACTGGTTCTGCGTCATCTTCAGTGATCGCTCGTAAGCGGCAACCGTGGCTTCAAGCAAACGCTTCTGCTGATCGATGACGCGCAGTTGCAGGTAGTTCTGCACCAGCTCCGACTGCTGACTCAGACGCATCGCCGCCAGATCGGCAAAACTCGCCTGGGCGTTGGCCTCATCCGCCTCCAGCCCACGGCGCAGCTTGCCCCAGACATCGGCTTCCCAACTGACGCCCAGTTGCGCGGTGTAGGTATCACGAATACCGCTTGAGGAACTGCTCAGGCTCGAACTGCTGCTGCCGGTGCCCTGACTCGAGCGGTTCTTGCCCAGACTCAGGTCGACACTGGGGTAAAACGCCCCGCGTGCACTGCGCACCAAAGCCTGCGCCTGACGAAACTGCGCTTCGGACTGGGCGACGGTCTGGTTGGAGCTGTTGAGTTTTTCCACCAAGGCGTTGAGCTGCCGATCGCCGTACAACTCCCACCAGGCGCCCCGGGCCAGCGAGTCGCTGGGATTGGCCTGACGCCAGCCTTCGGCTTCCTTGAACTGAGCGATTTCGGCAGTTTGCGGGCGCTGGTAGTCCGGGCCGACTGCGCAAGCGCTGAGCAGCGCCACGCACAGCGACAGGCTCAATAGGCGCGAGCCGCGGACGGTGGCCAATTGGAGAAGCGAACGGTCAGTCATAGCGGAGTTTCCAGAGCGGCATCAGTACGCACGCCACGCCATTTGTTGAAGCGATGGCGCAGCTTGTCGAGATAAAGGTAAACCACCGGGGTGGTGTAAAGGGTCAGGACCTGGCTGAACACCAGGCCGCCAATGATGGTCAGGCCCAGCGGCTGGCGCATTTCCGCACCCTCGGCACGGCCGAGCAGCAACGGCAAGGCGCCGAGGATCGCGGCCAACGTGGTCATCAGAATCGGTCGCAGGCGTTGCAGGCAGGCGCTGCGGATCGACTCCAGCGGCGACAGGCCCTGATGACGCTCCAATTGCAGCGCCAGATCGATCATCAGAATGGCGTTCTTTTTCACCACGCCGATCAGCAGGAATATCCCCAGCAGGGAAATCAGGCTGAACTCGCCCCCCAATGCATAGATCGACAGCAACGCGCCAACCCCGGCCGAGGGCAAAGTCGAAAGAATGGTCAGCGGATGGATGTAGCTTTCATACAGCACACCGAGCACCAGATACACGGCCAGCAACGCACCGAGGATCATGAACGGCTGGCTCTTCTGCGTCGCGGCGAAGGCGTCAGCGGTGCCGGCCATTTTTGCGATCACATCCTCCGGCAGGCCGACCTTGGCGATCGCCCGTTCAATGGCGGCACTGCCCTGCTCTACGGTCACGCCTTCGGCCATATCAAAGGAAATGCTTTCGGATGCGAACTGGCCTTCATGGCTGACCCGGTCGTTTTCCAGGCTGTTTTCGTAATGGGCGAACGTCGACAGCGGCACGCGCGCACCGTCAGCGGTAATCACCTCGACCTGCTTGAGTGTCACCGGATCCTGGGCGTATTTCGGATTGACCTCCATCACCACCTGATACTGGTTGAGGCTGTCGTAGATCGTCGAAATCTGCCGCTGGCTGTAAGCGTTGTTGAGCACGGCGGTGACCATGTTCATGTCGACCCCCAGGCGCTTGGCCTGATCCCGGTCGACAATCAGTGTCACCTGCTGCGCCCCGGCACCTTCGCGGGCATCGATGGCGGTCAGCTCGGGCAAGGCGCGCAACGCGGTGACCACTTTCGGGAACCACTTGCGCAATTCGGCGAGGTCGCCGCTTTGCAGGATGTAGGTGTATTGCGAACTGGTCTGCTCGCGGCCGCCGCCAAATTGCAGGTCCTGGTCGGCCATGAGCATCAACTGCGCCCCGGGCACCTTGGGCATTTCCTTGCGCAGACGCTCGATGACTTTCTGTGCCGACAGCTGGCGCTCCTTGATCGGTTTCAGGCGCACGATCATGAACGCGTTGTTGGTGCCGTTGTTGCCGCCGATGAACCCGGCCACGCTTTCCACCGCTTCATCCTTGAGCACGGCGCGGCGGAAGGTTTCCATTTTCGGCTGCATGACGTTGAAGGACAGACCGTCGTCGCCACGCACGAAACCGATCAACTGGCCGGTGTCCTGCTGCGGCAGGAAGGTTTTCGGCACTACCACATACAGCGCAATGTTGACGCCAACGGTGAGCAGCAGACTGAATAAGGTCAGACGCCGATGACGCAATACCCAGTCGAGGCTGGTGGCGTATTTGCCGACCATCCAGTCGTTGGTCTTGTGGCTCCAGCGTTGCAGGCGGTTTTCCTGGCCCGGCGTGTGCGGCTTGAGCCAGCGCGCGCAGAGCATTGGTGTCAGCGTCAGGGACACCACCAGCGACACCACGATTGCCGCCGCCAGGGTGATGGAAAACTCGCGAAACAGGCTTTCGACCAGCCCGCCCATGAACAGGATCGACAGGAACACCGCCACCAGCGAGACGTTCATCGACAGCAGGGTAAAACCGACTTCCTTGGCGCCGAGGTACGCGGCCTGCATCGGCTTGACGCCTTCGTCGATATGCCGGGAAATGTTCTCCAACACCACGATGGCGTCGTCCACCACCAGTCCGGTGGCGAGAATCAGCGCCATCAGCGACAGGTTGTTCAGCGAGAACCCGTACAGGTACATCACCGCAAAGGTACCGACCAGCGACACCGGCACCGCCAGGGTCGGGATCAGCGAGGCGCGGAAGTTACCCAGAAACAGGTACACCACCAGCACCACCAGGGCGACGGCGATCAGCAAGGTCATCTCGGCTTCATGCAGCGTCGCCTTGATCACTGGCGAGCGATCCATGGCCAGATTGAGTTTGACGCTGGCCGGCAGCACCGCTTGCAGCGCGGGCAACTGCGCTTTGATCTCGTTGACCGTCTCGATGATGTTGGCGCCGGCCTGACGGTTGATCACCAGCAATACCGCCGCGTCGTCGTTGAAGAAACCGCTGTTGTAACGGTCTTCGACGCCATCGCTGACTTTCGCCACGTCCTTGAGACGCAAGGCGGCGCCGTCAGCGTAGTGAATGATCAGCGACTCATAATCCTTGGCTTTCTCCAACTGGTCGTTGGCCTGGATTTGCCACAAGCGCTCGCCGTCCTCGACCGAACCCTTGGGCCGGCGTACGTTAGCGTCGGCAATGGTCTTGCGCACATCGTCGAGGGCCACGCCGTACTGGTTCAGCGCCTGCGGTTCGAGCTCGATGCGCACCGCCGGCAGCGAACTGCCACCGATCTGTACTTCACCAACGCCCTGCACCTGCGACAGGCTTTGCGAGAGGATGGTCGAAGCCAGGTCGTAGAGCTGGCCTTTCTCCAGCACATCCGAAGTCAGCGACAGCACCATGATCGGCGCCTGCGACGGATTGACCTTTTTATAGGTCGGCATGCTGCGCATCCCGCTCGGCAGCAGATTGCGCGAGGCGTTGATCGCCGCCTGCACTTCCCGCGCCGCGCCGTTGATGTCGCGGTCGAGGTCAAACTGCAGAATCACCCGCGTCGAACCCTGACTGGAACGGCTGCTCATGGTATTGACGCCGGCAATCGCACCGAACGACCGCTCCAGCGGCGTCGCCACCGTCGAAGCCATCACCTCGGGACTGGCGCCCGGCAGACTGGCCTGAACCACGATCACCGGGAAATCCATCTGCGGCAATGGCGATACCGGCAACAGACCGAAGCTGACCCCACCGAGCAACATGATTGCCAGGGATAGCAGCATGGTTGCCACGGGGCGTTTGATGAAAGGGCCGGAGAGGTTCATCGACTCTTGTTCTCCCCGCATACCTCTGTGGGAGCGAGCCTGATCGCGAATGCGCCCTTACCTTCAACTTTGGCAGTGACTGACCTCCCGCTTTCGCGAGCAGGCTCGCTCCCACAGGGGAGATATATTCCGACAGTCATACCGCGACCTCTTCACCTTCGGCTTTGGATTTGCCAAAGCGCCTTCCGAGGCGGTCGAAGTACAGGTAAATCACCGGCGTCGTGAACAGCGTCAACACCTGGCTCACCAACAAGCCGCCGACCATCACCAGACCCAACGGCTGTCGCAATTCAGCACCAGACCCAGTGGCCAGCATCAGCGGCACTGCGCCGAACAACGCCGCCAGCGTGGTCATCAAAATCGGCCGGAAGCGCAGCAGCGCCGCTTGATAGATCGCCTCTGCCGGGGCCATGCCCTGGGTGCGTTCTGCGTCGAGGGCGAAGTCGATCATCATGATCGCGTTCTTCTTGACGATACCGATCAACAGAATGATGCCGATGATCGCGATCATGCCCAGGTCGTTGCCGCTGAGCAGCAACGCCAGCAAGGCACCGACTGCGGCGGACGGCAAGGTCGAAAGAATGGTGATCGGGTGGATGTAGCTCTCGTAGAGCACACCGAGGACGATGTACATGGTCACCACGGCCGCCAGAATCAGCAGCAAGGTGCTCGACAGCGAAGCCTGGAACGCCTGCGCCGCGCCCTGGAACTGAGTCTGCACGCCGACCGGCATGCCGATGTCCTGCTGCACCTGCTCGATGATGTCCACGGCATGCCCCAACGCCACGCCCGGCGCGAGGTTGAACGACATCATCACCGCCGGGAACTGGCCGATGTGAGTGATCGCCAATTGCGCCTGACGCTCTTCGACATGCGCCAGACTCGACAGGCGCACCTGCGCGCCGTCGGTGGTCTTGACGTGAATCTGATCCAGTGCCTGCGGGCCGATCTTCTCCCCGGCCTGGGCTTGCAGCACCACGCGGTACTGGCTGGCCTGAGTATAAATGGTCGAAATCTGCCGCTGGCCGAAGGCGTCGTACAGCGCATCGGTGATATTCGCCACCGACACGCCAAGGCGCGATGCGGCGTCGCGGTCGATCACCAGATAGACCTGCAAGCCTTTGTCCTGCAGATCACTGGCCACGTCGGTCAACTCCGGACGCTGGGCCAGGGCTTCGACCAGACGGCCGCTCCACTGGCTGAGCAATTCCGAGTCCGGCGAGGACATGCTGAACTGGTACTGGGTGCGGCTGACCCGGTCCTCGATGGTCAGATCCTGCACCGGCTGCATGAACAGACGAATGCCGACCAGTTTGTCCAGTTGCGGTTGCAGGCGAGAAATCACTTCACTGGCCGTCAGATCGCGCTCGCCGTGGGGCTTGAGGTTGATCAGCAAGCGGCCGCTGTTGAGCGTGGCGTTGTCGCCGTCGACGCCAATGTAGGACGACAGGCTCTGCACCGCCGGATCTTCAAGAATGATCTTGGCCAGTTGCTGCTGGCGCTCGCCCATCGCCGCGAAGGAGATCGACTGCGGCGCTTCGGAAATGCCCTGAATGACGCCGGTGTCCTGCACCGGAAAGAAACCCTTCGGCACGATGACGTAAAGGAACACGGTCAACGCCAGCGTGCCGATGGCGACCAGTAAGGTCAGCGGCTGATGCTTGAGCACCCAGCGCAGCATCCGCCCGTATTCCTTGATCATCCAGTCGATGAACGCACCGCTGGCGCGGTAGAAACGGCCTTGCTCGTGCTCCTGCGGTTCACGCTTGAGCAGGCGCGCGCACATCATCGGCGTCAGGGTCAGCGACACCACCAGGGAAATCAGGATTGCGACCGCCAGGGTGATGGCGAACTCGCGGAACAGGCGCCCCACTACATCGGCCATGAACAGCAGCGGAATCAGTACGGCGATCAGCGACAGGGTCAGGGAAATCAGGGTGAAGCCGATCTGTTTCGCGCCCTTGAGCGCTGCCTGCATCGGGCTGTCACCTTCTTCGATGAAGCGCGAAATGTTCTCGAGCATGACGATGGCATCGTCGACGACGAAACCGGTGGCAATGGTCAGCGCCATCAACGTCAGGTTGTTCACCGAGAAACCGGCGAGGTACATCACGCCAAAGGTGCCGATCAGCGACAGCGGCACGGCGACCGAGGGAATGATCGTCGCACTGGCGCGGCGCAGAAACAGGAACGTGACCATGACCACCAGCGCGATAGCGATCAGCAGTTCGTGTTGCACGTCGGTGACCGAGGCACGGATGGTCTGGGTGCGATCCGTCAGCACCGTGACGTCGAGGCCGGCCGGCAGGTTGTCGGTGATGCTTGGCAGCAAGGCCTTGATGCGGTCGACCACTTCGATAACGTTGGCGCCGGGCTGTCGCTGGATGTTCAGCAACACCGCCTGATTCTGGTTGGCCCACGCGGCCAGACGCTCGTTCTCGGCGCCATCGACGATTTCCGCGACGTCCTTGAGCCGCAACGGTGCGCCGTTCTTGTAGGTCAGGATGAGGTTGGCGTAGTCCTCGGGCGAGGTCAGTTGGTCGTTGGCATCGAGCATCGACACCCGGGTCGGGCCGTCGAAGTTGCCTTTCGGCTGGTTGACGTTGGAGGCGCCGATCAGCGTGCGTACGTCCGACAGGTTGAGGCTGTTGGCCGCCAGCGCTTCGGGGTTGACCTTGATCCGCACGGCCTGACGCTGGCCACCAGCAATGCTGACCATGCCGACGCCGCTGATCTGGGCGATTTTCTGCGCCATGCGCGTATCGACCAAGTCATTGAGCTTGGGCAGCAGCATGGTTTTCGAAGTGATGGCCAGGGTCAGCACCGGGGTGTCCGCCGGGTTGACCTTGTTGTACACCGGCGGTGCCGGCAGGTCGGTGGGCAGCAGGTTGGTCGCGGCGTTGATCGCGGCTTGCACCTGCTGTTCGGCGACGTCCATGTTGATGTCGAGGCTGAAACGCAGGGTCAGCACCGAAGCGCCGCCGGAGCTGGTCGAAGCCATTTGTGTGAGGCCCGGCATCTGCCCGAACTGGCGTTCAAGCGGCGCGGTGACGGCGCTGGTCATCACGTCCGGACTGGCGCCGGGGTACAGGGTCATGACGCGGATGGTCGGATAATCGACCTGCGGCAAGGCCGAAACCGGCAGCAGGCGATAAGCGATCAGGCCGGCCAGAACAATGGCCAGCATGCTCAGTGTGGTGGCTACCGGACGGAGGATGAACAGCCGCGAAATGTTCATGCGCCCTTCTTGGCCTCGTCGGCTGTGGTCGCATCAGGATTGGCGGCGGATTTGCCTTGCAGGTGTTCGGTCGGCGAGGTCGGCACTTCGCTGCTGTCATTGACCACTTCGACTTCGCTGCCCTCCTTCAGGCGATCGGTGCCTTCAAGCACCACGCGATCACCTGCGGCGAGGCCTTCGGTGACCACGGTGTTGTCACCGTCGCTGGCACCGATTTTCAGTTGGCGAATGGTAACTTTCTTGTCGCCGTCCAGCGCATAGACAAAGGTGCCATTGGTGCCGAACTGAATCGCTGCCGACGGTGCCAGCACTACACCTTTGAGCGTGTCGGCCAGCAAATGAACATTGACGAACTGATTGGGGAACAGCGACTGGTCGCGGTTATCGTAACGGGCCTTGAACTTGAGGGTGCCGGTAGTGACGTCGATCTGGTTGTCGAGGCTTTGCAGCACACCGGTAGCCTGCAGCTTGGTGTCGCCCCGATCCCACGCTTCGGCAGGCAGTTTAGCTCCGCTGCGGTAACGCGCGAGCACGGTGTCGAGGCTGTTCTCCGGCAAGGTGAAGGCCACGCTGATCGGTTGCGTCTGGGTGATCACCGCGAGGAACGTCGTGTCATTGGCGGCGACGAGGTTGCCGACGTCGACCTGACGCAGACCGACGCGACCGGCAATCGGCGCGCGGATCTTGGTGAATTCGAGATTGAGCTTGGCGTCGTTGACCGCCGCCTGATTGGTCTTGACCGTGCCCAGGTACTGGCCAACCAGCGCTTCGGCGGTGTCGAGGGTCTGTTTGGCGATGCTGTCTTCTTTGTACAGGCCGCGGTAACGCTCGACGTCCACCTGAGCGTTTTTCAGTTGCGCCTGATTCTGCAGCAACGTGCCTTCGGCCTGGAGCAAAGCGTTCTGGTAAGGACGCGGATCGATCTCGGCCAACAGGTCGCCCGCCTTGACCATCTGCCCTTCTTCGAAATGAATCTTTACCAGCTCGCCGCCCACGCGGCTGCGAACATTGATGGTGTTCAGCGCGGTGACCGTGCCCAGCGCCTTGTAATACAGCGGGAAGTCGCCCTTCACCGCCGGCGCCACACGCACCGGAATCGGCCCGGTACCGCCGCCGAAGCCAGGCCGCATCATTCCCGAGCGCCCGGTATGCCCAGCGGCCGCTTTGTCGCCGCCCGCCTTGTCAGCAGAGCCGGTGGGCCAGAATTTCCAGCACAGGACAGCGATGACCAACAGGACCAGCAGGCTGATCAGCCAGCGACGGGATTTGCGGGGGGACGATTGCATGGAGTTATTGACCATTGGGCGCGTGGGCTTCTATTACGGGAGGCTGAACGATAAGCACTGAGTCGATTTAAGCAAAGCAGCTTTACCGGCAATTTACCTTCCACTTACGTTTCAAGGTGTGAGGCAAAACCCTGATACACAAATGAAAACGGCCTGGACAGGGCCAGGCCGTTAACAATTGTAAAAGTCTTACTTGAGAACGGACAGTGCCGCTTCGTAGTTAGGCTCTTCGGCGATTTCCTTGACCAGTTCGCTGTGCAGAACGTTGTCGTTTTCGTCCAGCACCACAACGGCGCGAGCGGTCAGGCCTTTCAGCGGGCCGTCAGCAATGGCCACGCCATAGTTTTCGATGAACTCGCTGCCGCGCAGGGTCGACAGGTTCTGTACGTTTTCCAGGCCTTCAGCACCGCAGAAGCGTGCCTGGGCGAATGGCAGGTCAGCGGAGATGCACAGCACCACGGTGTTGCTGATGTCGTTGGCCTGGGCGTTGAACTTGCGCACGGAGGTGGCGCAGGTCGGGGTGTCGACGCTTGGGAAAATGTTGAGGACTTTGCGCTTGCCGGCGAAGTCTTGCAGGGTGACGTCGGACAGATTGCCGGCTACCAGGGAAAAGGCTGGCGCCTTGGAACCGGCTTGTGGCAACTGGCCGTTGACTTGAACCGGATTGCCTTTGAGGGTGACTTGAGCCATGACTTGAGTCCTTCTGTTTTTTGAATGGAAAGCATGCAAGAGGCGGAAGTTAACCACGAAATCGGCTGACGACCTATGCCCTGTTTGAAATTGTTGGGTGCTGAACGGTGACATTGTATACAACCCACCGCAGCTTCCCTGTAGGGGTGAGCCTGCTAGCGAAAGGGTTGTGTCAGGCCGCATATTCGAAACTGATACACCGAAATGCGAGCAGGCTCACTCCCACACTGAATACATGTCCAGTGTGGGAGCGAGCCTGCTCGCGAAAAGGCAACCAGCCTTACTGCATCATTTGGCTTCAGATTTGAGTTTCAGATACGACTGATGCAGATCGCTTGCCCAGCCATCGATCACCGCTTTCATGTCGTCGGCTTTCATCACCTGGGAAGAGTTTTCCAGCGGTTTGCCGGTGCCTTTGCGCACCACCTGCGCGATGACATGATTGGTCGCGCCGTCCATGAATACCGCTTCGGTGGCCAGCGTGGTTTCCTGGTCGCGGATGCCAGAGGCCGTACTTACCGCTGCGGCGACCAGTGCGATCGGGATCACCTCATAGACTTGCAGGCCTTCGGTCTTGCTGCTGACTGCGGTAATCGCCGGACGCACCACAATTACGCCCGGCCCGGGACCTGCGGCCAACGGCAGCGATTTGCCGAGTTCGCGCTTGAGCGCCTGATCGTAATAACTGGTGATGCCGTTGAGAGTCTGCTGGGGGATTTTCTCGGTGGCTTGCGGCTTCGGGTAGAGCTGGCTTGGCTCTACGTAAACGCTGGTGAATTTATTGATGTCGAGTTTCGGGTCCATCCAGCGCATCACCTCGGCACCAGAGGGTGACTTGGCCTCCTTCAGCTGGCTGTAATCCTTGAGAAAGCCGGAATACTGGTCAGGCTCGACGGTTTTGCTGGAACAACCCACCACGCCAAGGGTGGCAATGCACAGCGTGCCCATCACGACGGCTAGCTTCATGCTGTAATTCCTTTGAGAAGGCCAAGACATTTTGCATAGGGGAGATACAGGTATAGCCAAAACCCCGGCAAATGCGATGGCCAATTGCAAAGTTCACATCCGACAGCGCGTGTGCCTCGCCAACCGGTATTACCAGGAGGATGTTTCGCCACTGCGCAACGCCATCTCTCGCCGGCTATTGGCGCGCATCGCCTTGATCAGCGACACCGTTCCCACCAGCAGAATCGCCGCACCAAACAAGAAGTCGATGTTGTATAGCTGGAAATCTTCCACCGGACCGATCAGCAATGTGCGCACCACCGCAATTCCCACCAGCGTCGCGAGAAAGTCGATCCCCGGCTCATCGCGGTAAAACACCAGCATCAGCGGCAGGCACAGCACCAGCAAGAGCAGCAACACCACGACCTTGAACGAGCCTTTGCGCTCGACGCTGAACGCGCACTCATGCGCCCCGTACGGCTTGTAGTCCTCATCGCGGATCATCGAGTTTTTCTCGTTGATGTAGTCGGCGCGGTTGTACTTCTGGATCGGCGTGAAGGTGTTGGACATCTCCATCAGCGTGGTGATGTTCTTGAAGCGCAAGTCGATGCGCTCGCTGCCCTTGAGGTAATACAGCACCGGTTTATAGCCGTAGCGATAGGTATCGAAGGGGAACGCGGCAGTCTGAGCGTGCACGCCGATTGCGCGAGGCTCAAGTTCGGCGAAGGCGCTTTTGTTGGTCGACGAGAGGTTGCGGCTCAGCGGCTGCACCTTGACCTGCTCGAGGAAGATCGGCGTCACGCCGAACGACCACTGCAGCGGTTCCAGACGCAGGCGCAGTTCGTTGCGGCCCAGGTCGTAGCGGTTGAAGGTTCGTTCGGAAACCACCAGCGAGCCGCCAACCATGAATTCGCCGCGCAGGTTGTTGGTGACGCGCAAGGTCAGTTGATCCTTGCCCAGCAACGCCGCTTCACTGGTCGGTGGCGTGCCGCACCACGCGGTGCTTTCGCCGACACCGCCGAGCTGGCCGTCGCGGTTTTCCTTGAATACGTAAAAGTAACTGGCCCACAGCGTCAGCAGCAAAAGCGACGCCGTGAGACCGAGGATTTTTTTACCCGGACTCACTGATCAGACTCCCTTCTTCGGTTCCATCGTCCAGCCGAAAACCCGCTGGCGACGGCGACTCTACCAAAAGGCCATCAGTGACCCAAGGGAAAATGCCGGATTGGCACCGAACCTAAGGGTTTCCCCGGTCTACGCCTCACTCCTCCTGCGGATGTGGCGCTGGCCCGGCGTCATGCTCAGATTGCTTGAGGGCTCAGGTGATGGAGATGCTTTTTGATGCGCTGGGCGTGATGTTTTTGTGGCTGGCGGCGGGCTGCCCTCACCCTAGCCCACTCCCAGAGGGAGAGGGGACTGACCGAAGTGTTTGTAGGACTCACGTCGACCTGAAATATCGCGTCGAGCTCAAGTTTTGAACATCACTCGGTCTGCCCCCTTTCCCCCTCGCCCCCTTGGGGGAGAGGGCTGGGGTGAGGGGGTAAGCTTTTGATCTTAACCGCGATCGCGAGGTATCAGGCTCTGCAATTGCTGAGCAAGGAAATCGGCGTCGAAGGCAAACGTATCCGGATCCTTCAAGCCATTGGTCTTACGCCACTGCCATGCGCCATCCGCCAGGCCAACCAGGGAAATACTCCCGTACCGCGCCGCCGTCAGCCCCATCACTGCCAGGGAAATCTGCCCGCCGCTGCCCATCACATCCGGCACAAATTCCACCGGTTTGCCGGCAATCACAATGCTCAATTTTTCCGTCTTGAACGTCGAGGTTTCCACCGGCACGCTCGGCCCGGATGCGACATACGCCTCGCGACTGACCTCCAGCAGATTGGGCGCCTTGACCGGTTCAAGCCATTGTTCGATCTGGTCGAACAGCGCGCCAATCCGAGCCGCCCAAGCAGCCGATTGCGTGGTGAACAGTTGCTTCTTGTGCGCTTCGCTTTCGGCATATTGGCGCAGCATCTCGCCCAGTTGCTGTACGTCGTTCATTGCGGTGTTCCTCGGAAAGGACCTGCGAAGGGTGATAGTGGCAGATCCCCGGCGCGGCGTACGTTTAGTTCTTGCAGATGCACAGTTGCGGGAAAGATCGGCGGTACAGTCAGTCGGTACTGGCGTCGAGTCTCGAACAGAAGGAAACTTCAGGCAGCCCTGAATGCTCGACACTGACATTTGCTTGAGGAAATCCAATGCGCACCATCGGCCTTATCGGCGGCATGAGCTGGGAGTCCAGCGCCGAATACTATCGCCTGATCAACCAACAGGTTCGCGAGCGCCTCGGCCCGTTGCGCTCGGCGCAGTTGCTGATGTACAGCGTCGATTTCGGTCCGGTCGAACAGGCCCAGCACGCCGGGCGCTGGGACGATGCAGCGGCGATTCTGGTGGATGCCGCGCGCAGGCTCGAAGCTGGCGGCGCAGAATGCGTGGTGCTGTGTACCAACACCATGCACAAGGTCGCCGAGCAGATTCAGGCGGCGATCAGCATTCCGTTTTTGCACATTGCCGAACCCGCCGCGCAGGCTGCACTGGAAATCGACGCGCGCACCGTCGGGTTGCTCGGCACCGCGTTCACCATGGAGCAGGACTTTCTCAAGCAACGTCTGATTGCCCAAGGCCTGACCGTACTGGTGCCGGATGAAGCCGAGCGCAAAGAGGTGCACCGGATCATCTACGACGAACTCTGCGTGGGTGTGATCAGCGAACAATCGCGAGAAATCTATCAAGGCGTCATCCAGTCCCTGACCGCCCGTGGCGCCCAGGCAATCATCCTCGGCTGCACCGAAATCGGTCTGCTGATCAAACCCGAACACAGCGCCCTGCCCCTGCTCGACACCACCGAGTTGCATGCGCAGTCAGCAGTGGCGTTCGCACTGGGCGACTGACTCAGGCTTTCAGGCTATTGCGTAGACGGGCCATGCTCAGGGTGTCGACCCACTGCCCGTCGCGCACCGCATAATCACGCAACAGCCCTTCGGCCTCGAAACCGAACTTGCGATAAAGCCCGATCGCCGCCTCGTTATCGGCGTAGACCGTGAGTTCGACGCGGTGCAGATTCATCCAGTTATCGGCGACCTCCAGCGCCGCCGCCAACAACATCGATCCCACGCCCTTGCCCTGCCAAGCCGCCCCGACTGCCATGCCGAAACTGCCGGCGTGGGCGCGGCGCATGCGGGAATAAGCTTCCAGGCCCAGATTGCCGATCACCACGCCTTGGTCCAGGGCAACCAGTTTCAGCGCACGTTCGTTATCAGCCTGAAGTCGCTGGCGCCAGACCTCGGTGGATTGAAACGGCATTTGCAGCACTTGCCGTGCAACGACGGGGTCGTTGTAAAGCGCAGTGATACCTTCGAGGTGGGATTCGTTGGAGCGTTCGAGATGGATCGTGGAGGTTGGGTCTGACATGGGATCGGTCCGTGATCAGCGTGTGGCTGGTCACTCTAAACCGCTGATCTGGAATCTGGCGAGATGAAATTGTGGGAGCGAGCCTGCTCGCGAAAGCGACCTCATAGCCAACACCTGCTTCCCGGCAAAAACGTCTACCGTGCTGTCGCCAATTTTTTGTTTTTTAAACGCCGCTGTTTAAAGGACACCTGCTGACACGCCTTCCAGGCTACAAATCCTTGCGTCGTTGCCTACAGCCAAGCCAGAATCCGCCGGCTTGTGCGCCTTGGGGGCGGGTTCTATTGTGGTGCGGTCGCTGACGAATCAGCGATCGGGTCTCGCAGCCCGTCGATCTCTGGACGCACAACACCCGCTGTTTTTATGGCGGCTGTACGTGGGAGACCTTCGGGTCTGCCGGTTCTAGAGTCCCGGTCTGCGACCCGCGTACAGCTGCCACCAACCATTTCGTATCGCAGCGAAAGGTGGCAGCTCCGTCGACTCTAGGAGCTTCACCATGATCAAACCAACACCCAACCCACCCGAAACCGACCCCACCTCCCCCTACGAATCCCTCGATTCAAAAAAACTCCACGAAGCCGCCGATCGCGCCCTCGACCACTACCTCTGCCCACCCGGCTCGACCCCACCACCCTTCAGCCCCCGCGCCATGTACGCCGTCACCGCCGACACAAAAAACGAAGACCTGCTGGCCAACGCCTGTGAAACCCTCGCCTCGGCCAAAACCATCGCCCAGGAATTCGCCGGATTGGTCAAGCCATCCCAGCGCCGAACGCTGATGGGGATTGCGCAGTTGATCATGCTCGGCGAACTGGCGGTGAATCGGGTGCTTGATAATCTGGAGTTGCCGCAGTAGCGGGCCTTTGATGATCGTTTCCACGCTCTGCGTGGGAATGCCTCGAGGGACGCTCCGCGTTCCAGCTCTGGTGGGGACGCAGAGCGTCCCGGGCTGCATTCCCACGCGGAGCGTGGGAACGATCAACGCGTAAGCAATGAAGATTCCTGTGGGAGCGAGCCTGCTCGCGAAAGCGTCGGAGCAGTCAGCATTGCAACCGAACATTACGACAAATTCGCAAGCAGGCTCGCTTCCGCAACTGCCGCGCGGACAAGATCCGGCAAGACCGCTCGTCTGAATACCGCCTGTACCTGTCAGATCTGACAGGTGTGCTTTTTTTCAAACTGGAGTGAGATGGATCCCATTCAATGCACGGCACGGCACGGCACGGCACGGCACGGCACGGCAAAATTCTCAGGGAGCGCTTCCATGGATATCCAGTCTTCGATTTTCAACGAATTGTTTGTCTTGTATCCGGTCATCATCAGGGGCTGGGTCACACCGGTGAAGCCGCAGGGCATTGCCCAAGGCGGGATTCCCAAGGTGCTTTACGATGGCGAGACGCAGGGTCTGGAATGTCTGATAGATCCGTGGACGGAAATGCAGCTCGCTTCCTGGACCATGGCCGCTGATGACCGCGTCGATCTGTACGTCAACGACAACCCTACTCCCGCAACGGGCAAGACCGTTGCCCCGGGCGAAGAACAACAGCGGGTGCGCTTGTACTTGCCCCACGGCTGGCTCAATCAGGGCGTCAATCGCCTGTATTACAAGGTCACGCGCGTAGGAGGTAACGATGAATCGTCTCGGGACACGCTAGCCCTCTACCATTTGCGTCTGCCGGAATCTCTGGATCTGATCATTCCGCCGGAAGTAGTACGTGAAGGCGTGGGGCCGGAGCTCGCCGCACGAGGTGTGACATTTGCGTTTACTTACACCAACCGACGCCACTTCGACTCCATCGTTTTTGCGCTCGGCGATACCACCGTGCGCTTCGACGTGCCCGACGCGCCGGCCCCGATTAACCTGACCCTGCTCACCGATACCTTCCAGCGTGCCGGTGACAACCCGAATGCTGTGGCGGAATTCAGAGTATTTGACCAATTGGGCAATGCCGTCATGTCAGGTGAAAAGCGCGTGGACATTCACCTCGGTCGCCTTTCTCTGCTGGCACCCACCGTCCGTGGCATGAACGGCAATCAGTTCAGTCCGACCACTCCGGAAATCAGAGTCCTCGTACCGCAGGGTTCGTTACTGCCCACCGACACGTTGTGGGTGAACTGGCAAGGCGCGACGGCTGTCCCTGAAGGCTCCTACCCAAGCCCGCCTCGGCTGGTCAGTGCCGGCCTGGAGATTGCGGTACCGCGCTCGGTGCTCGCCTACAGCCTGGGCCAACGGGTTGCAGTCAGTTATTTTATCGACCGCGACGACAAACCCGTGGAGTCGGCTGTGTTGCTGCTGGACATTCTGCCGCTGCCGGCAACCGCTTTGAACTCCCCGAAAATTGTCGAGGCCGATGCCAACAATTTTCTCGACATAACGGCGCTTGGCACCAAAAACGCAACCATTCATGCGCTGCTGCATACCTTGATTGAAGCCGAACAGCCCTGCTGGCTGCGGCTAGAGGGCAAGAAGGCTGATGGCACTGCACATGACTTGACTCTCTGGGCTGGGTTGCCAGCTAGAGTCAACAGCACTTGGATCAACCAGGGATTCTGGCCACAGACGCTGGCGAACAATTATCTCGTTCAATTGGGGCATGGCACGACACTGACGCTTAAATACCTGGTGGCGCTGGACAAGAGCAATATCGAAACGAACGCAGTGAAATTTCCGGATCGGGTTTACACGATCAAGTCTGTAGAACTGGTTGTGCCGACACTGGACAGGGTATTGGACTCGAACGGTGAGGAAGTGCTGGAAGGGGGATGGACGGTCAGCACTAGCTTAACGTTGTCGGGAACTGCCAGTAAGGGACTGGATATCGAGGTGTTCGATGATGATGGGTCGAGCACGGTTGCCAAAGGCCGAGCGACGGCCGACCCGCTGACGGGAATCTGGACACGGGAAGTAACTGTTGCCGAAGGGAAGCACCGGTTATTTGCCAGATCGTTGTATCACAGTGGTGAGGTGGATTCTGACGCGCGGAGTTTTACGGTGACAGCGGATGTTGCGCCGACGATTGATTCGGTTAAAGGCTCTCCGAGTGGCAATGACATTAGTCATGGAGGCGTCATCGTTGAAACGGCTGTGGACCTCACTGGCACAGCGGCGAAGGGCGAGAAAGTCCAGATTCTGGACAATGGCGAGTATGTAGCAGAATCCTCAGCGGATACCAATACGGGCAAATGGGTTCTGGAAATCACAGGGCTGACAGAAAAAAAACATAGTTTTACGGCAGAGGTGAAGTACGGCCCAGGACAAAGCTCAGCCACATGGACGCTTACGGTAACGGCGCTGGTGATACCCTCCCTAACTAATATAATTGACGATATGGGTATGGACATTCCCAGCGGCCAAACTACCGCAAGCACGACATTGACACTCAAGGGCAAGGCAAGCAAGGGTTTGAAGGTTGAAATATTTGATGATAATGGTACGAGCGTTGAATCAAAAGGCGATGCCACAGCCGAGGCGTTAAATGGCACGTGGATGCTGCGACTGTTTGACCAGCAACTGGGTGCTCACAACTTCCACGCCAAATCCAAATACAGCGACGGCCATGTATCAAATTTCCACAAATTAACAATCGTTAACTATGTAGAAGAAACCTTTGATGACTTGCCTACCGGGCCTGCAACGGAAACTCCGACCATGTTTATATCTGGAACCGTTAGCATCCAAAAGAATTACCACTTCGCACCTGGTTACCCGACAGGTCACGCACTTACATCAGGCAGCTTCATTTACGAAAATCAAACATGCCGCATGCAACTTAAAAGGAGCTATAAAAGAATCACACTATTAATGCACTCTTCCAGCATCAGAGCACCTGGACATATACGCATTTATCGAGACAATACATTAATAAAAACCATACCAACCCATTACCTTGCCGGCAACACATCGGACTCACTCCAACTTACAGAAGAAGGAGGAATTGACCTTGTAGAAATTTATGGAAGTTATCTGGGGACGGTAGGTGCCTTTCAAATTGACAGCGTCCGAATGTATAAGTAATCGTTGGCACATCATGCAGATTTGCCGCGATGACTGCGATTTATTAAGTAATGGATATGGTGGTTGGGCTGACGTCATCGGGTGCACAAAAGGGACAGATTTAATTAACCAGTGATTGATGATCGTTCCCACGCTCTGCGTGGGAATGCCTCGAGGGACGCTCCGCGTTCCAGCTCTGGTGGGGACGCAGAGCGTCCCGGGCTGCATTCCCACGCAGAGCGTGGGAACGATCAACGCGTAAGCAGTGAAGATTCCTGTGGGAGCGAGCCTGCTCGCGAAAGTGTCGGAGCAGTCAGCATTGCAACCGAACATTACGACAAATTCGCAGGCTGGCTCGCTCCCACAACAACCGCGCAAACAAGAGCCGGCTCGACCGCTCGTCTGAATACCGCCTGTACCTGTCAGATCTGACAGGTGTGCTTTTTTTCAAACTGGAGTGAGATGGATCCCATTCAATGCACGGCACGGCACGGCACGGCAAAATTCTCAGGGAGCGCTTCCATGGATATCCAGTCTTCGATTTTCAACGAATTGTTTGTCTTGTATCCGGTCATCATCAGGGGCTGGGTCACACCGGTGAAGCCGCAGGGCATTGCCCAAGGCGGGATTCCCAAGGTGCTTTACGATGGCGAGACGCAGGGTCTGGAATGTCTGATAGATCCGTGGACGGAAATGCAGCTCGCTTCCTGGACCATGGCCGCTGATGACCGCGTCGATCTGTACGTCAACGACAACCCTACTCCCGCAACGGGCAAGACCGTTGCCCCGGGTGAAGAACAACAGCGGGTGCGCTTGTACTTGCCCCACGGCTGGCTCAATCAGGGCGTCAATCGCCTGTATTACAAGGTCACGCGCGTAGGAGGTAACGATGAATCGTCTCGGGACACGCTAGCCCTCTACCATTTGCGTCTGCCGGAATCTCTGGATCTGATCATTCCGCCGGATGTAGAACATGAAGGCGTGGGGCCGGAGCTCGCCGCACGAGGTGTGACATTTGCGTTTACTTACACCAACCGACGCCACTTCGACTCCATCGTTTTTGCGCTCGGCGATACCACCGTGCGCTTCGACGTGCCCGACGCGCCGGCCCCGATCAACCTGACCCTGCTCACCGATACCTTCCAGCGTGCCGGTGACAACCCGAATGCTGTGGCGGAATTCAGAGTATTTGACCAATTGGGCAATGCCGTCATGTCAGGTGAAAAGCGCGTGGACATTCACCTCGGTCGCCTTTCTCTGCTGGCACCCACCGTCCGTGGCATGAACGGCAATCAGTTCAGTCCGACCACTCCGGAAATCAGAGTCCTCGTACCGCAGGGTTCGTTACTGCCCACCGACACGTTGTGGGTGAACTGGCAAGGCGCGACGGCTGTCCCTGAAGGCTCCTACCCAAGCCCGCCTCGGCTGGTCAGTGCCGGCCTGGAGATTGCGGTACCGCGCTCGGTGCTCGCCTACAGCCTGGGCCAACGGGTTGCAGTCAGTTATTTTATCGACCGCGACGACAAACCCGTGGAGTCGGCTGTGTTGCTGCTGGACATTCTGCCGCTGCCGGCAACCGCTTTGAACTCCCCGAAAATTGTCGAGGCCGATGCCAACAATTTTCTCGACATAACGGCGCTTGGCACCAAAAACGCAACCATTCATGCGCTGCTGCATACCTTGATTGAAGCCGAACAGCCCTGCTGGCTGCGGCTTGAGGGTAAGAAGGCTGATGGCACTGCACATGACTTGACTCTCTGGGCTGGGTTGCCAGCTAGAGTCAACAGCACTTGGATCAACCAGGGATTCTGGCCACAGACACTGGCAAACAGTTATCTCGTTCAATTGGGGCATGGCACGACACTGACGCTTAAATACCTGGTGGCGCTGGACAAGAGCAATATCGAAACGAACGCAGTGAAATTTCCGGATCGGGTTTACACGATCAAGTCTGTGGAACTGGTTGTGCCGACACTGGACAGGGTATTGGACTCGAACGGTGAGGAAGTGCTGGAAGGGGGATGGACGGTCAGCACTAGCTTGATGTTGTCGGGAACTGCCAGTAAGGGACTGGATATCGAGGTGTTCGATGATGATGGCTCGGGCACTGTTGCCAAAGGGCGAGCGACGGCCGACCCGCTGACGGGGATCTGGACACGGGAAGTAACTGTTGCTGAAGGGAAGCACCGGTTATTTGCGAGATCGTTGTATCACGACGGCGATGTGTATTCCGAGGTGCGGAATCTGACAGTGACGACCACGCTTGAGATCGATCCAACCACTATGTCCCTTGATGGATTCCAGTTCTATCTAGCGGCCTCTCCTTACTCAGCACCTTGCGATAAAACAGCATATATACACCCGAAAGCCCATCAAACAAGAAAAGCACAGGGAGGGATACCCCCTTATAGATATAGTTCCTCCAATCCGAATGTCGCCTCTGTTGACACAACAACCGGCCAAGTTATATCAATTAGAAATGGCACAACTGAAATTGCCGCCCATGATGCCCACAATGACCATGTGAGTTACACAGTCAGTTGCTCGAACGTATATGAACTGGTATGTAATCGGCAAAAAATCAGCTATGCACAATCGCTTGCATGGATGCGATCTATAGGAGCAACCCTTTTCCCTGCGGCCCCACACCCAAATGAGCCGAACCCTCTGGCGCAGACTGTTTCAGTCAGCTTTTATAGTGATCCAGGGGACGCAACCTATCACTATTGGTGCACGACAATGTTGTGGGATGGCGGCAATGTTACGACCATAGCGTCCATAAATCGCGCCGGAATCTTATCAAGTGGGGGCTATGGAACGACTCCGAACATTCTGGCGCCGTCAATAGGATACCGCCCCCGCAACTGATCCTGCCCATAGGCCTAAAACATTCGTTAGCAATAAAAGAGGCTGCCCTTACACAAAGGCACAAAGGCACAAAGGGGACGGATTTATTTAACCGAGCCATGTACGCCGTCAGCGCTGACACCAAAAACGAAGACCTCCTGACCAACGTCTGCGAACCCTCGCCTCCGCGAAAACCATCGCCCAGGAATTCGCCGGGCTGGTCAAACCATCGCAGCGCCGAATGCTGATGGGGATTGCGCAGTTGATCATGCTCGGGGAACTGGCGGTGAATCGGGTGCTGGATAATCTGGAGTTGCCGCAGTAGCGGGTCTCGCGACGGGCTCTGAGTCAGGCGCCGGCAGTGCCGACGCCTTCGCGGGCAAGCCCGCTCCCACAGGAGATTTGTGTCGCTCACACGGCGGCGGTTACACCGCCGATTTGATGATCGTCCCCACGCTCTGCGTGGGAATGCCTCAAGGGACGCTCCGCGTTCCAGCTCTGGTGGGGACGCAGAGCGTCCCGGGCTGCGTTCCCACGCGGAGCGTGGGAACGATCAACGCGTAAGCAACGAAGATTCCTGTGGGAGCGAGCCTGCACGCGAAGGCGGTGGGTCAGTCACTGAGGCTTCGACTGGCGGATTGCTTTCGCGAGCAGGTTCACTCCTACAGGGGGGCGGGTTAAGGCTGGAACCATTCGTGGCGTTCGTTGAAGGTTTGCTGGATGAGGTCGATGAGGGTTTTGATTTCGGGGGAGTTTTGCGAGTCGGTGTTGAAGGCGAGCCACGCGTGTAGCTGCATCGGTTCGGCGAATAATCCGGGCAATGCGGTGAGGCCACGATCGAATCTGCTCATGTATGCCGGCAGCAACCCGATGCACGCGCTGCAGCGAATCATCTCCAGCATCAATTCATAGGACTGCATCTGCACCACCCCAGCCAACCTCTCCTCCACCAACTCATTCCACGGCCGAAAGCTCTCAACCTGTCGGTCATGCTGCCATTGCACCAACATGAAATCAGCCAGATCTTCCGGCGTTTCCGGTCTAGCTGTCACCCGCGAATAGCGCTTGGCAATGTGCGGCAGATACTCGATCCGCGCGAGGTGTTGCGGTTCGCTAGTGGAAAAGGTCGGGCCGGGATTTGGGCATTCGCCAGGAGCAAGCCACAGGACAATGTCGGCACTGACCGCGCGCAGGGCCAGCTCACTGTCCAGCGCGATGATTTCCAGACGCAGACGGGCATTGCGCCGCAGCAGTGCGATGAGGTCGCGGCCAAGGATGTCGTGGAGGATGGATGCGGCGACGGCGAGGCGGATCAGTGGCTGTTCGATGACCGGGAGTTTGCGTTCGTGGGCCAGGGTGATGAGTCGGGCCTGCAACTGTTGGCCTTCGCGGGTCAGGCTGAGGGCGCTGCCCTGGAAGCTGAACAGGCTGCGTTGCAGTTGCTGTTCGAGTTGCGCGAGTTGTTTGCGCAATACAGTTGAGCGCACGTTGAGGCTGCGCGCGGCTTGCATGAAGCAGCCGCAGCGGGCGCTGACGAGGAAGTATTGGGCGACTTCGCTGTCGATGGTCGCGGCCTGGTTTAGCCAGGGTTCGGAGCGGGATGGGGGCGATTGGAAATCAGCAGTGCCCGAGCGTCCTGCGGGTTCGGTGAATGACATTGATGACTCCCTGTCGATCTAATGTGGTGTCGTTACGCAAATCTTTTAGGAGCTGCGGCACGCTGCGATCTTTTGATCTTTAAAAGCAAAATCAACAGATCGCAGCCTCGTTTCACTCGACAGCTCCTACAGAAACACTGTGTGTCAGTTACCTATCACTTTGTTCAGTTCGGCACCGTCGATGCTCAGGGTGGCGGTGTTGAGCATGCCGTCCAGATAAGCCTGGGCGATCTGTTCCTGGCGTTGTGCGCGCAGGGCCTGGGTCAGTTGGTCGCGCAGTTCCTCCAGCGTCGCGGTGCGGGCCGGTTGCTGTTCGGTGAGTTTGATTACATGAAAACCGGCGGCGCTTTGCACAGGATCTGACACGGTGCCCACCTTGAGCCGCGCCACGGCGCTGCGCACTTCCGGCACCAGTTGTTGCAACGGTTGCAGGCCGGTATCACCGCCCCGCTCTGCCGTGACGCGATCCTGCGAATATTGCGTAGCGAGCGCCGCAAAATCAGCCGGTGCTGATTGCGCCTTCTTGCTCAATTCAGCGGCTTGTTTGCGCACCGTTTCCACATTCGCTGCGTCACTGACGCCAAGGAAAATCTGACTGACCCGGTACATCGGCGGCGTCTGCCAATTGGCCTTGCCGGCGTCGTACGCCTGCTGCAATTCAGCTGCGCTTGGATACTCCGCCGGCACCTGACTCACCGAGCGCAAATAATCACGAAACACGATTTGCTCAGTCGCTGCGCGAGTCTGCCGGGCGACGTCCGGACGCTGCGCCCAACCCTGCGCATCGGCCTGTTCCAGCACCGCTTTCTCGGTCAGCCGCGCACGAATCCAGCGCTCCAGCGCCTCACGGTTACCGCGCAATTGCTCGCGGGTTTGCGCCGGGACGGTGGCCAGCAGCGCCTGCAATTCCTCTGGCGAAACCTGCTGATTGCCCAACCGCGCGACTGCTGGCCCGGCTGCAACCGCCGGCAACGGCGACGGCTGCTGGGCGGCGACCGGATCACTGCCCGGTCGCAGCACCAGCGCCACGGCCACCACCAACAACGCCAGCGCTCCGGCGCCGATCACCATGGCAGGCTTCTTCACAGCGCGGCTTCCTCTGCTTCGGCGACAGCGGACTTGGCGGCTTGCACAGCAGTGGTCTGGCTGAAATCGCGCAGGTAAACGATGAACTCCTGCAACAGGCGATCCCACAACTCCAGGTTGCCGCGCAGGTGCTCGTTGCTCACCCCTGCGGCCACGACCACGTCCATTTCCATCAGCAGAAACTCGCCCTGCAACGACAACCGTGCAAACCGCCGCGTCGCGTTCCACTGCTCGGCCACGCCTTGGGGCAAATCACCCTGCACGCGCAGCGCGCAGCTGAAGGTGAAATCAACAAAGCTGCCCTGCTCCACCGCCGGGTTGCCGAAGCGCACGGCGTAGCCGATGCCCTGACTGGCGCTGAGCAGCTGGACGATGCCGTTCTGTTCACTCTGGTTGACGCGATAACCGGCTGCTTGCAGGACGTCGGTCAGCGATTGCGGGGAAACGTGGGTGATCAATTGAGTCATGTCTTTCTTCCTTGTTATCAGTGAGCGATCGCGGCTTGCGGCGCGTCGAATTGGGTTTTGTACAGCTCGTCGCCGAAGCCCTGGGCCAGTTCATCGAACTTGACCCGGGCGCTGCCGGCGAAGGGCTGGCGGATCTTCATCACTTCGGCGACGTCGATGTTTTCGTAGGCCGTGAGGATCTGTTTGGCGACGCCGTACATTTGCTGATTCTTGGCTGAACATTGCTGCACTTGTGTGTCACGTTCCGCCAGTTGCGCTTGCAGCTTCGAGCGTTCGGCTTCCTTGCCGCGAGCGAGGACCAGCAACTCGTCGTAGGCTTTTTTGAACTTGCCGGTCTGACCGGCACTGGCCGCGACTTGCGCCTGCGCCTGGCTGTGCAGGCTCTGCTGCTGCCCGGCCAGTTGCTCGGCGAGGCCTTTGGCTTTGGCCAGTTCGGCGGTCAGCTGCTTGATCTGCGCTTGCGCTGCCTTGGCTTCGTTCTGCGCCGCCAGTTGCGCGGCGCTGGCCTGGGCCTGTTGGCTTTGCAGGGCCTGCAATTGTTGGGTGGTGCTGCGCAGTTGCGTGCGCAAGCGTTCTTCCATGCCTTCGGCGCTCGCCCCGGTGGCAATCAACAAACCCAGGCCCAGCGCGAGAAAACGCGTGTTCATAAAGCTCTCCCGGCGCCTTAGAAGCGCGTGTTGATCTCAAGCTGCAAGACGTCGATGTCGAACGGCGCGCCGTACACCGCTTCGGTGCTCATCCAGCGACCCGTGGCGGAAACGTTCTTCGCCAGGCCGTAGTTGCCGCCCATGAAATAGCCCTTGGCGTTGGTGCCGCCGAGGTGGAACGAGGAGTCGTTGAAGCCGTCGGGCAAGGCGTCCGGCTGGATGTACTTGTAGCCGGCGAACAGGTTCCAGTCGCCCTTGCGTTTGAGGTCCAGTGCGTTGCCGAGGGTGAACTGCACCATCCATGCATTGGCGCCGCTTTCGATCTCGCCGTTGCTGTCGAGGTTGTTGACGATCTGCCCGGCGGAGCGCTTGCGCATGTCGCCTTCGTCGTAGCTGAGGTTGTGGATGTAGTTGCCCTGGCTACGCAGTTTGAAGTCCTGCGGCAGGTCGGCGTCCCACACGACGTTGAGGTCGAGCAGGTTGAACTCGGACGCGAGGCCGACGAATTGCGGCTGCGGCGTAGTGCTCGGGTTGAGCGGGTTTGGCGTGATGTCACGCAGCAGGAACACGCTGTTGCCCTTCTGCATGAACGCCGCGCGGGTGCCGTCGCTGTCGCAACCCGGTGCGCCGGCCCACGGTTCGCAAGGGCTGGAGCGCTGGCCCTGAATATCGTCGAAGCGGTAATAGGCCAGCGCGCCTTTGAGGCGGTTGTTGCTATTGATCGCCCATTTCGCGCCGAGCTGCGCGCCGTACAGCCACTTGTTGTCGCTCTCTTCCTTGTCGAAACCGTTGCTGCTGGAGGTGTCGTTGGTGTAGTCCACCGGGAATGCGCCGACGGTGCCGAACACCCCCCAATCGCGGTTGAGCTTGTGGTCGAAGATCGCTGCCACACCGTCGAAATTCAGGTCATTGGAATAGAGCATGTCGGTGGACATGAACGGATTGGCGAAGCGCCCGCCGGTCAGGGTCAATTCGTCCATTGGCTTCCAGGTCAGATAGCCCTGATCGAGCCAGATGTCTTTCTTGGCGAAGCCGCCGCCGAGGTTCTGCGTGGTCGATACCGGGTTGTTGTCCGAACCGGTGCCGATGCGAATGCCGGCGGTCCACTCCTCCGAGATCAGCGCTTTCATGCCCAGGCGTGCGCGCAGGCGAAAGAGATTTTCGCGGTCTTCGCGGGTGTTGAGCAACGGCGGCAGGCTGGTGCTGCTGTTGGGATTCACGTCGTACGGGCCATTGTTGTTGAGCTTGGCGAAGTCGACGATTTCGTTGCTGTTGTTGCCCGAGTAGTAACGCGATTCGTCACGCAGACGAATGTCACCATCGAAACTGATGCGCGAGGCCCAGTCCGGAAAGGTATTGGGCGCGGCCCAGTTTTCCTGTTTGGCGGTGGCCATCACCTCGGCTTTGACCTGATCGCGGATCTGGTCACGCACCGCTGCCGGCACGTACTGCACGCGCACATCCCCCGGCGCGGCGACCGGTCCAGCCGCTACGGCAGTGGACGCGGCAGCCTGTTTGGCCTGCGCCGCTTCGTTCTGGGCCTGGGCGATCAGCGCGTCGGCCTTGTCCTGTTTCAGAATGCCCTGCTCGACCAGCAAGCGGATCAGATTGATCGTGGCGTTCTCCGAAGGCGCAGGCGCTGCCACCGCCTGACCGACCAAGGTCGCAATGACCATGCCGACCGCCAGGGACAATCGATTCACGTTGGAAATCATCTGCACACAACTCCTTTTGCCAAAGCTTGAATAAGTGAATTAACCCGGACGCCGCCCTTGCAGGGACAGGCGCACGGGCAAAGTAATGGAGGCCGGAGGCCGTTCGCTGAGGGCTGGCGCACCGCGTAAAGCGGCCAGCACCTGGGTATCGATTTGCGGGTTGCCGCTGGACTTGATCAGCTCGACACGGGTGATCTCGCCGACGCTGCTCAGCCATACATCGGCCTGTAGCGAGAACGCGAGGTTGCGCAGCTCGGGGTTCTCACGCAGCAAACGCTGGAAGGTGAACGCGAGAAACTGGCTGTACGTGCCCGTACCCAAACGCCCGCCGCCGGCCCCGGCCATGCCGCCGCCCTTGCCCGCGCCGATGTTGAAAGCGTCGCTGCCGGCCTGCGCGTCGCCGTCCATTTGCATTGGGTTGCCCAGGTCGTCCGCCGGCGATGGCGGTGCTTCTTCTTCAGGCTTGACCTCCTCCGGCTCAGGCGTTGGCTCGGGCTCGACGACTTTTTCTTCCACCGGCGTTTCCGGCTCTGGCGGTTTCTCCGGCGGCGGTGGTGGCGGTGGCGGCAACGGAATGATCGTCGGCACCTTCGGCGCTTCGCGACGCACGCCGGCCATGTCGTTGGCCCACTGCCAGAGGAACCACGCGGCGAGTGCGCCGACCAGCAATCCGGCGCCCCACTTCACATAGCGCAACGACGACTTTTTCACGGGCGGCGGCTCGATCGGGAGTTGTGCGGTCATGACTCAGCCCTGACTCGGTTTGCCGGTAACGAGACCGACCTGGGACAGTTCGAGCCGGCGCAGCAGATCCAGCACTTCGATGACTTTCTGGTACTGCACCGTCGCATCGCCACGCACGATCACCGGAAAATCCGGGCTCTGCGCTTTCTCGATGCGCAGGCGTTCTTCCAGCTCCGCCAACGTCACGGGATAGGCATCGAGAAACACCTGGCCGCCGTCGTTGACCGAGATCGCCTTGGTCTTGGCCTCCGACAGCGACACCGACGCGCTAGCCTTGGGCAGGTTGATCTGGATCCCGGAGACCTGCGCGGTGGCGGTGAGGATGAACATCACCAGCACCACCATCAGCACATCGACCAGCGGAGTGATGTTGATGCTGTCGACTGCGGCATCGTCATCATCGTCGTGGGAGGCATTTACGGACGCCATGGCAGTACTCCTCAGGCCGGTACGGAGTGGTTGGCGTGATGGCCGCGCTGGTGCGACGCCTCACTGAACTGGCTCTCGCCGTGCATCTCCGCCAGACGGGTGATGAACTCGTCGACGAACACACGCATGTCGGCGCTGACTTCCTTGTTGCGGGTGATCAGGCGGTTGTAGCCAAACAGCGCCGGGATCGCGACGAACAGGCCCATCGCTGTGGCGAGCAGTGCTGCGGCCATGCCCGGCGCGATGGCGTTGATGTTGACGTCGCCGGCCATCGCCGTGCCGAGGAACACCACCATGATCCCCAGCACCGTGCCGAGCAGGCCGATATACGGACCGCCGGCGATGGCGTTGGACAGGGTCGAGAGTTTCGAACTCAGTTGCTGGTTCTCGCGGGTGCGCACACCGTCCATCGAGCAGCGGATGGCTTCGATGGTCGCGGCAGAGACCGACGAGGTATCGGCGCCCTGCTCGCGGCGGGTGCGGATCTCTTTGACCGCCACCAGATAGAGGCGCCACAGCGACGAATGCTGCAGACGCTGAGCCAGTTGCGCGTCGTCGGCGAACATCTCCAGACGCGTGCCGACCTTGGCGAATTGCACGCGAAAGTCTTCGTTCGCCGCAGTCACGCGGCTGAGGCTGCGGTTCTTGCGCAGCATGATGATCCACGACTGGAACATCATCAGCACCAGCACGGCGATGATCACCCAAGCGTCGATCGGCACCGCGTTGAGGAGGAAGCCGAGGCTGCCGAAACCGAAGCCGGATTGTTCTTCATCGACGCCGTAAGCGACCAGTTTCGACTCGGCGCCTTGCGAGGTGGCATCGGCCAGCAACAGCGCAGCAGGACGGGCGACCTTCGACAGGCGCAGCTCATCAATAGCGCCAGTGAATGGCTGGAACGCGCCTTCCTGCGGGTCAGCGCCAATGGCCATGACCGAGTTGAATGCCGGCATCGCCTGGGCCAACGCAGCACTTTCGCGACCGTTGATGTACAGGGTGACTTTCGAGCCCTCGGCGGTTAGTGCGAGGTGTTGCCATTGCGCCGGCGCCAGCGCTTGGGTGGCAGCGGCGCGCTGGCCGTCGATTTCCACGAACGGCAGGCCTTGGCTAACGCCGATCAGCAGGCTCTGCGAGCCTTCGCGTCGAGCGAGAATCAGTTGCTCGCCACTCGCCTGATCCAGACGCAGCCAGGCGCTGAAAGTGAACGCGCTGCCGGCGTTGTGTTGCAGTGAAGGACTGGCCGGCAGCAGCAACGGTTGACCGCTGAACTGCAACGCACGGCCGACGACGCCATTGATCGCTGTGCCGGTCGCGCTTTGCGCGGTGTTGCCGTACGCCGTGGTGTCTTTCGCCGGGGTGCCGGTGGCGCCGTCGAAGTGATACAGCGCGGTGTAATTCGGATCGAAAGTCAGTTGGCCGTTGCCGGTAGCCGGGGCTTTCTGGTTGCCGTAATACATCCAGATGTCCTGACGCTGGCCACCCTCGACATTCGGCACATCGACCCAGATCAGCGCCATGCCCATCAGCGCATCGAAACTCTCGATCTGGTGGTTGAGCACGGTTTTGTCATCGGCAGCGACAAAGCGCAGATCGGAGCCGTCCTCTTTCACGCCGTCGAAGGTGAAGTTGCCGGTGTGCAGGCGCACCAGCAGCGCGGTGCGGCCAAGGGCCTGATTGATCGCCGCGCCTTGCGGTGTGGTGTCGACGGCGATCTGTTTGCGGTAATGCCAGTCGTCCTGCCACCAGGCCTGAGCCGTGGCCGGGAGCACGAAGCCCAGGCAGATCAACAACGAAAGGAGAAGGCGTTGCATGGACGTGCTCCGTTAGAAAGTGGCTTGAAGGTTGAAGTGCAGGCGCGATTCCTGCTTTGAGGTGTTCGGCCCTTCGAGTAGCGGGTAGCCCCAGTCGAGGCTGCCGGACAGCCATTTACTGAGGCTGGCGCGGGTGCCGAGGCCGACGCTGGCCAGGGCGTAATTGGCGTCCTGATCCGGCAGTTCGTCGCGCAGGTACAGCTGCGCGCCTTCGGCGAAGGCATAGAAGCGCCAGTCCTGCATCCACGTGCCGGCGAATTTCGCCAGCGACGGTGTGCGCAATTCCTGGCTGAGCAGGTAGCCGTCATCGGCGGTACGTTCAGCCGCGAGATAGCCGCGCACCGAAGTGGCGCCACCGGCGGAGAATTGTTCGTTGGAAACCAGCGGCCCCGAGGCGAGTTGGAATGCGGCTTTGCTTGCGCTCTGCCAGTCGCTGTCGAAGGTCCAGGTGTAGTTGGTGTCGCCCTTGAGCACGGCGAAACCCGGTTTGGCGCGATAGCGTTTGTAGTCGAAGTCTTCGTCGTCGCTGCCGTAGCCGAACACGCTGCGCGTGGCGGCAACCAGACTCAGACCGAGACCGAGCTGGCTCTTTTCGCTGTAGCGATAACCGTTGTAGGCGAAGGTGAACGGCGCGTATTTGAGCGGCACCTTGTCGCTTTCGCCGGACAGGCTCAGGCGCTCGTCGAAGTCCTTGAAGTCGATCCCGGCCGACAACGAGTTCGACCAGTTGCCGCTCGAGGGCAATGTGTAAATCGCCGCGACGCCGTAGCTGTGACCCTTGCCGAGCACGTTGCTGCCACCGATGGTGGCGACGTTGCTGTCGGACTGGTAACCGGAGAAGTGCACGCTCCAGCGCTCGCTCAGCGGCGCGGTGTAGGACCCGGACCAGACCTTGGCGTTGTCGGTTTCCTGCGGCGCGGTGAAGAACGTCAGGTTGACGCTGTGGCCGAGCTGCCAGAGGTTGTTGTAACCGAGGCTGGCGACGCTGCGCAGCTTTTCGGTATCGGCGCTGTAGTCGTTATTGAGGCCGACGCTGGCCGTCCACGGGTTCTGGTCTTCGACCTGCAAGTCGACATCCATGGTGCCGGGGCGCTGCCCTTCACGCACCAGCGGCATGACCTGGCGACCGGGTGTCTTGTTGAGCTGCGCGAGTTCGCCCTGGACTTTGGCAAAGTCCGGCACCTCGCCTTCTTTCAGCGCCGGGACGTTGTCGCGGATATCCAGCGGCGAATAGTGTTTGGCGCCGACCACGCGCACCCGGCCGACCTTGGTTTCGCTGACTTGCAAATAAACGATGCCATCGGCCACGGCCTGCTCGGGCAGCTCGACAAACACCGACTGATAGCCGCGCTCCTGATAGGCCTTCTGCAACGCATCGCGGGCGCCTTCGATGTCGCTCAAGGCTTTCTGCGGGCCGAGAAACGGGTACACCGCTTCTTCGATCGCCCGCGCATCAAGCACGGTGTTGCCGCGCACGAAGTATTCGTTGACGTCGACCAGTCGCTGCGCGGCGGGCGCTTCTGTGCCCTCCTCGGCCAGCGCCGGCTGCGTGCCCGCCGTCACCAGCAGCCAGCCCCACAGCGCCAGCCGTGACGTGAAAATCCGTTCCACACTACCCCCTGAAATTCGCGATGACCTGTAGGCGTTAGCGCCCGGTGTGATGCGTCAATTGCTGATCGTTGTGGCGCAGGCGTGCTTGCCCAGCCAGGTGTGCAACAGCGCAAAGTTCAGCGAGAACTCGGGCATTTGCAGCAAGGCACCGCAGAACACTTCGCCGATGATTTTCTGAATCAGCAGCACCGCACGCGGCTCGTTGAGCAGCGTGGCGATGTCACGGCTGAGGGCGGTGAAACTCCAGACCTTCTGGTTCAGGCCAAGGCCGACGAACCAGCGGAACAGCAGGTTGTAATTGAGCTGTTCATAGAGCTGCTGTTCGCTGGGCACCGAATACAGCAATTGCAGGAGCAGGATGTGCATCACCGTCTGCGCGGGAATGAGCATGCCGGGTGCGGCATTGAGGTCGCGCAGCAGGTCCTGGTGGGCGTCGAGCAGATCGTCGATCTGCGGGCGCAGCAGCACCAGCGAATGGCCCGGCGGAATGTAGCTGGAGACCTCTTTCAAAGCGCCCTGCCAGTCATCCTGCGAGACGATCCAGACCCACGGCGCGCCGTAGCGATACACCGAAACCGGCTTCTTGCGCGCGGCTTCGACGATCTTCGACAGGCGTTGATCGAGCTCCTGCATGCCCACTTTCGAATAGCGTTCCATAGTCCCCATTGCCTCACTCCCGGCGTCCCGCCTCGGCTTGCAAAGTGCGCCCCGAAAGGCCCCTCAAGCGCGTTACACAGGCATGACCGGACTGGCAAAGGGCTACCGAACTTTTGTCATAAAAGCTTCATTACGAAACTGCACATGGCCCGCGAAATCACTCAGACCCTGTGGGAGCTGGCTTGCCAGCGATGGCGGTGGGTCAGTCAATCAAGCGGGTGGATGTGCCGACCCCATCGCTGGCAAGCCAGCTCCCACAGGGATTCGGGGTGGCATGAAGATTTGGCGACGCACCCGCCCTTCTGCCCTGCACCGTTGCGTGACATTCGCGTGACATTCACAGGGTTAAATCCCGGCCCGTTCAGGCGTATAACCTTCACAAGACTTTCAATCGGCACGCCGACTTCAACACAGGGTAGTGACATGACCACAGCAAACATCCTTGGCAACCTGTTCCCTTCGGTCAGCGACATCCCGGAAAAATATCGCCTCGACGCTCAGGTCGAGCAGCGTGAATATCTGGTCGATGGTCAATTGCGCCGCTGGGACGGCCCACTCGCGCAGGTGCGCAGCCCGGTTTATCTGAAAAGCGCAAACGGTGAAGAACAGGTGATCCTCGGCAGCACGCCGCTGCTGGATGCCGACACCGCGCTCACCGCTCTCGACGCTGCCGTTCGCGCTTACGATCGCGGCCAAGGCCTGTGGCCAACCATGCGCGTGGCCGAACGCATCCAGCACGTCGAAGCATTCCTTGGTCGTATGCGCGAGCAGCGCGAAGCCGTGGTCAAGCTGCTGATGTGGGAGATCGGCAAGAACCTCAAGGACTCGGAAAAAGAGTTCGATCGCACCTGCGATTACATCGTTGACACCATCAACGCATTGAAAGAACTCGACCGCCGCTCCAGCCGCTTCGAGCTGGAGCAGGACACCCTCGGGCAGATCCGCCGCGTGCCGCTCGGCGTCGCCTTGTGCATGGGACCTTACAACTACCCGCTGAACGAAACCTTCACCACGCTGATTCCGGCACTGATCATGGGTAACACCGTGGTGTTCAAACCGGCCAAGCTCGGCGTGCTGCTGATTCGCCCGTTGCTCGAAGCCTTCCGCGACAGCTTCCCGAGCGGCGTGATCAACGTCATCTACGGCAGCGGCCGCGAGACTGTCAGTGCTTTGATGGCCAGCGGCAAGATCGACATCTTCGCCTTCATCGGCACCAACAAGGCTGCCAGTGACCTGAAGAAGCTGCACCCGAAACCACACCGTTTGCGCGCCGCTCTCGGTCTGGATGCAAAGAACCCGGGAATCGTTTTGCCCGAAGTCGATCTCGACAACGCCGTCAGCGAAGCGGTCACCGGTTCGCTGTCGTTCAACGGTCAGCGCTGCACCGCACTGAAAATTCTTTTCGTGCATGAAGACGTGGTCGACAGCTTCATCGAGAAATTCAACGCCAGACTGGCCACGCTGAAACCGGGCATGCCGTGGGACAGCGGCGTGGCGCTGACGCCGCTGCCGGAGGCGGGCAAGGTCGATTATCTGCACGGTCTGGTCGCGGATGCGCAAAGCAAAGGCGCCCAGGTGGTCAACCCGAATGGTGGCGAGTCCCACGCCTCGTTCTTCTACCCGGCAGTGCTGTATCCGGTGAATCCGCAAATGCGCGTCTATCAGGAAGAACAGTTCGGTCCGGTCGTGCCCATCGTGCCGTACCGCCACCTCGATACGGTGATCGACTATGTGCTGGAATCCGATTTCGGCCAGCAGTTGAGCATCTTCGGCACCAACCCGGTGGCGGTCGGCCGGCTGGTCGACACTTTCGCCAACCAGGTCGGGCGTATCAACCTCAACGCCCAGTGCCAGCGCGGCCCGGACACTTACCCGTTCAACGGTCGCAAAAACTCCGCCGAAGGCACGCTGTCGGTTCACGATGCATTGCGAGTGTTTTCGATCCGCACCCTGGTGGCGACCAAGTTCCAGGAGAGCAACAAGGATCTGATCAGCGAGATCATTCGCGGGCGTGATTCGAGCTTCCTGACCACCGATTACATCTTTTGACGGGTGATCGGCAGGATTGAATGATCCTGCCGATCCGTCAGCCCCCGGCGATTCAGTGACTACACTCAGCCCAGCATTGCTGGATGCCCGGGAGGCTGACCATGCTCGATTACTTCGCATTGGGTCTGTTGGTTTTTGTCGGTCTCGTGCTGTTTTACGGGATCATCGTGCTGCATGACATCCCGTACGAGATCGCTGTCCACCGCAACCACCCGCACCAGGACGCGATCCATGCCACTGGCTGGGTCAGTCTGTTCACCTTGCATGCACTCTGGCCATTTCTGTGGATCTGGGCGATGGCCTATCGCGAGGATCGCGGTTGGGGTTTCGGCGATGGCAAACCCATTCAGAATCACGTCGATCAACTGGAGCAACAGGTCGTCGAGCTGCAAGCCCGGATCGAGCGGCTGGAAGCGCAGTCGCCGGTTGCGCCTCACTCTGACAGCCGGGGGATCTGAGCATGGATCTGTTGCTCATCCTCACGTATGCCGCGCTCTGCGTCGCGATTTTCAAGATCTTCCGCATTCCGCTGAACAAATGGACGGTGCCCACCGCTGTCCTGGGTGGCGTGCTGATCATCGGCGCGCTGATTTTCACCATGAACTACAACCATCCCTATTCTGAGGTGGCGCGCTCCTACTTCGTCTCGGTGCCGGTTATTCCGATCATCAGTGGCCAGGTGATCGACGTACCGGTAAAGGGCAACGAACCCCTGGAAAAAGGCGACGTGCTGTTTCGCATCGATCCAACGCCTTTCCAGAACCGCCTGAAATCGCTCAAGGCGCAACTGGTTGCAGCCAAGGGCGACCGCTACCGCATCACCGAACTGATTCGCCGCAACTTCGGCACCCAGCGTGAACTGGACGCGGCCATCGCCCGCACCGACGATCTGCAGGCGCAACTGGACAATGCGCAGTTCGAGCTGGACAACACCGTGGTTCGGGCACCGAGCAAAGGCTTCGTCACCCACGTTTCGCTGCGACCGGGGATGATGGCGAGCAAGCTGCCGCTGCGCCCGTCAATGGTGTTTATTCCGCAGGAAGGTCAGTACTTCGCCGCCTGGATGCGTCAGAACAGCCTATTGCGTCTGACCGTGGGCGACGAGGCCGAAGTCGCCTTCGACGGCATTCCCGGCAAGGTCTTCGCCGGTCGGGTGAAAAGTGTGATCGGGGTGATAGCCGAGGGCCAGGTGCAACCTTCCGGCACCCTGATCAGCTACACCGGCTCACCACCGGCCGGACGGGTGCCAGTGATCATCGAGATAACCGATCCGGCGTTCGCCGAATACAGCGCGCTCATGCCAGGCGGCGCGTATGGACAAGCGGCGCTTTACAGCAAGCACTTTCAACACATCGGCGCGATGCGCAAAATCCTGCTGCGCATGTCCGCCTGGATGAATTACATTTTCCCCTTCCATTGATTTGATTGACGTACGAGGTTCGCACTGACTACTTACAGCACCCACCGCCTGCCACCGCTGTTGCGCCGTATCCTGCGTCCGTTACTGGACCCGTATCGGCGCTACCGTCACGCCCGACTGATCCATTCCGTGCGGGTGGCGTTGGGGTTGCTGGCGACGATTCTGCTGACCACTGGCATCAATCTGCCCCACGGCGAATGGGCGTCAGTGACCATGCTGGTGGTGATCGGCGGTTTGCAGCACCACGGCAACATCGGCAAAAAAGCCGCCGAGCGCGCCATCGGTACCTTGATCGGTGCAGGAGTCGGATTGGCACTGGTGGCGCAGCACGCCTGGCTGGGCATGCCGTGGCTGACCTACTTTTCCATGGCCGTGGTCTGTGGCTTTTTCTCGTATCACGCGATTGGCAAGGGCGGCTACACCGCCCTGCTCTCCGCCATCACCGTGTTCATCGTCGCCGGGCATGGCGACAACCCGATCACCGATGGACTGTGGCGCGGCGTCGACATCCTGATCGGCATCGCCCTCGCCCTGGCGTTTTCCTTCGCCCTGCCGCTGTACGCGGTCTACTCGTGGCGTTACAACCTTGCCGATGCCTTGCGCGATTGCGCTACGGTGTACGGACGCATCATCAACGGTGAAGCGGTCAGCGCCGACGAACACGTGCGGCTGATGAGCAAGCTCGGCGCGGTGATGGTGCAATTACGTTCGCTGATGCCGTCGGTGTCCAAGGAAGTGAAAATCTCCATGACCGAGCTCGACGCGATTCAGCGCAACCTGCGCATGTGCATCAGTACGCTGGAGATCCTCGGTAATATCCGCCCCAACGCAAGCGACCCGCAGGCCACGGCACATCTGCAAACGGCACTCAAGGCTGAGCACCGGCAGATTCGCGTGCAACTGATCGGGATGGCTCGCGCCTTGAAGACCGGTGCCTCGCAACGGCTGGAGCGGCCGATGGAACTCCCGCAAGCGAACCTCGACGCGCCAGTTGCCAATACACTCGACGGCTACCGTATGCTGACCCGACAACTCGCTGCCAATATCAGCGAGATGCGCCAACGCTTGGCAGCCACCGCACCGCGCTGGAACATCTGATCCTTACTGCGCCGCCAGCCGCCGGGCTTTCCAGCCCCAACCTTGTTGCATGCCGGCGGCGGCCAGCAGGATCGCTGCGACGCCTATCCATTGCAGCAATTCGAGGCGATGGCCGAAGGCGAACCAGTCAACGAAAATCGCCGCGATCGGATAAATGAACGACAGTGCGCCGGTCAATGCCGTCGGCAGCTTTTGAATCGCGCCGTACAGCAAGACGTACATCAAACCGGTATGCACAATGCCCAGCGTCACCAGACTGGCCCACGCATCGGCGCCTTGTGGCAACGCATCGAAATGCGCGAACGGCGCGAGCAACAACACACCGGTGCACACTTGAACCAGCGCGATGAGGTGCGGCGGCGTGCCGGTCAGGCGCTTGATGATCAGTGCGGCAATCGCGTAGAGAAACGCCGCGCCCAACGCCAGGGCGATTCCCATCAAGTAATCGTTACCCTCCTCGCCTTGCGTGCCATGGGCGCTGACGATCGCCAGCATGCCCATGAACGAAATCGCCAGCCAGAACAGCTTCTGCAGGGTGATTTTTTCGCCGAGGAACAACGCCGCCAGGCCGACCAGCATGAACGGCTGTACGTTATAGACAGCCGTGCCGATCGCAATCGAGGCGCGGGAATAGGATGCGAACAGCAGCACCCAGTTGCCGACAATCGCCATTCCACTGAGCACCGCCAGCAGAAACGTTGTGCGGGTCAGTATCCCCGGACGCAGGAATCCGAACGCGGCGCAGACCAACAGCAAGGTGCCAGCGCCGAACACGCAGCGCCAGAACACCACGTCGAGCACCGGTTGCCCGGACACCAGCACAAACCAGCCGATCGTTCCGGATATGAGCATGGCGGCGGTCATTTCCAGCGAACCGCGGCGGATTGCGTTGTCCATTATTGTTCTCCTGAGGCTGTGAGCGAAGCATGGCAAAAGTATGCCAAGCGCACCTCGGGCTGCTCCAGCGCATAAAGCAGGCTAAACTTGGTTTTCGCCTTTTTTATCGAGGGTGATTTGCGCCCCTTGCCTAATCCGGAGTTTGAATGTGACTGACGATATCGATCAGATCCTTATCAGCGCGCTGATGGAAGACTCGCGGCGCTCGCTAAAAGCGCTGGCGCAGATCAGCGGCCTGTCATCGCCCAGCGTGGCAGAGCGGTTGCGGCGTCTGGAAGAACGCAGCGTGCTCAAGGGCTACACGGTAGAGATCGATCCGAAATGCTTCGGCTATCAGTTGCAGGCGATCGTCCGTGTGCGGCCGCTGCCAGGGCAACTGCAGGAGGTTGAGCGGCAGATCATGTCGATCCCGGAGTTCACCGAGTGCGACAAGGTCACCGGCGACGACTGCTTTATTGCCCGCCTGCACGTGCGCTCGATGGAGCAGCTCGATACCCTGCTCGACCGACTGAATACGTTGGCGGAAACCAACACCGCGATCGTCAAGAAGACCCCGGTCAAGCGACGCCTGCCACCGATGGCGTAGGTGTTTTTTTCCGTTGTTCGGCGTAGATTGTGGGTTTTTCGCGGCTAAGGAATGGCGCTATGAAAATTCAGGCAATGCTGCTGGCGGCCCTGCTGCTCGGCGGTTGTGGCACGATTCAAACGGTGGCGCGCAACGATCAGGCTGCCGTTGACGGACTCAAGCAGCAGAAAAGTTATTGCGGCGCGGTACCGAGAATCTACAGCGGCCTCGCTTATGACTTCTGCACGCTGAACGCTCCGCTGGCCTCAGGCATCGATCCCGATGATCACCGCAACGCGGCGATTCCGGTGGTGCTGGTGGACGCCGTGGTGTCCGGCGCCCTAGATACCTTGCTGCTGCCCTACACCATCTACCGTCAGCAAGTGGACGGCAGCATCGTCATCAACTGAGCAGACACTTTTGTCCAGACGATAAAAAACCCGCCGAAGCGGGTTTTTTATTGCAGCCATTACGATCAGTCGTCGCGGCTCATGATGCCGAACAGTTGCAGCAGGCTGACGAACAGGTTGTAGATCGATACATACAGGCTGATGGTCGCCATGATGTAGTTGCGCTCGCCGCCGTGGATGATCGCGCTGGTCTGGAACAGAATGCAGACCGACGAGAACAGCACGAAGCCGGCGCTGATCGCCAGTTGCAGGCCGCTGATCTGGAAGAAGAAGCTCGCCAGTGTAGCGCCCAGCAGGACAAAGAAACCGGCGGTGATGAAGCCACCGAGGAAGCTCATGTCCTTGCGGGTGATCAGCACGTAGGCCGACAGACCACCGAACACCAGTGCGGTCATGGCGAAAGCCGAGCTGACCACTTCAGCGCCGCCCTGCATGCCCAGGTAACGGTTCAGGATCGGGCCGAGCAGGAAACCCATGAAACCGGTCAACGCGAAGGCGGATACCAGGCCCCACGCGGAATCACGGAGTTTGTTGGTGAGGAAGAACAGCCCGTAGAAGCCGATCAGCACCACGAAAATGTTCGGGTAGCCGACACGCATCTGCTGGGCTACGAAGGCCATCACGCCGCTGAATGCGAGAGTCAGAGCCAAGAGACCATAAGTGTTGCGCAGGACGCGGCTAACCTCTAGCTGCTCAGCCTGCACGCTGTTATTAACTGCGTAATCCTGTTCGCGCATGGCGACACTCCTGTTGGTTTGAAACGTTCAGTCGCAAAGATCATAACAGACGCTCTGTAACAAGCCATGCAGAGAGTTTGACAGTGTGTTTCATTCAGGTATTATGGCGCCCGCAACGCAAACGGAGGTGTGGCCGAGTGGTTTAAGGCAACGGTCTTGAAAACCGTCGACTGTAACAGGTCCATGAGTTCGAATCCCATCGCCTCCGCCATATTTGATACGACAAAGCCCTGATTATTCAGGGCTTTGTCGTTTCTGCGAGATATGTTTGCGCAGCATCGTTTGCGCATCTGTTGAGTCATTTCACAGCAGTGCCTCGTACACCTGAGGCGCTGCTGCCCGAATAGCCAATGCGTACCCGCTCAGCCAAGCGACTCAAAGACAGCCTCCGCACGCTGTTGCACCGGCGCCTGAGGTCTGAGCATTTGCTGCCAGGCGAGCTGCGCCTGGACCTTGGCCACCGAATCCAGCACTTTCTGCGCCCAGCGATCATCCTCGGGATGCACCACGACCACCCGGAAGCCATGATCCTTGCCTTCAATCTGCACGCCCTCCGAATCATCGACATGCAAGTCGATATCGAACGCTGGCGGATACTTGGAAGGCGCATTCGACATCCCGTGCGCCGTCAGCGCACGGTTGTGCAGCACGCTGTTGACCACGCCATCGACGCGGATACCGTACAGCGCCAACCAGCGCCTGATATAGGACGGCGTGCGCCCGGATGAGGTGTAGACCCAGACACTGCAATCCTGGCGACGCAGCTCTCGGATCAGCGATCGTGTGCCCATCCGCAACGGTTCACCCAGCCAGCGATGAATACAGGCCGGTAGTCGACTCTTCTCCACTGCGCAGTGGTGGAGCTGGCAAGCGAGCGTGTCATCGATATCGAACGAAATTCGTATGCGCTGACGTTCGAACAACTGCGGCAAAGCGCAGCGGATAGCCTGCCCTGCCCGGCTGCCGAAGGTTTTCAATCTGGCAAATGCTGGTGCCCAGTTCATCAATGGCCACCTTGAGAGAGAGGCAAAGGCTTGCCTTTGAGAAAGAACTTCATTGGATCGGGCGCCTGTTCTTCTAAGAATGCTGCATATTTTTTCTTGATCTTGGGCAATTCGTACAACGCCTTGACGCCATGCTTGGCGGAGTTGCGGATGACCGAAGACGGGTTGAAATAGCCCTCGGCGTTTTCCAGCGTCAACACGAATGGAGGCAGCCCCGCCCGCATGAGCAGGTAGCTCACAATGAGCGAGCCACTACGGTTATTGCCTTCGATAAACAGCTGCGGCTTGCTCAGAATGCGCACATAGACACCGGCTGCACGCTTCCAGACCGATTCACTGCGATACGCGCAATACCAGTTGTACAAGTCCTTGATGCCTCCCTCAACATTGTTGAAGAAGTGCGCCTCAGTCGCAGCCAGATGCTGGGCGTATTCGAGCCGGCGTGCCGGATCCCGGCCACACAGCACCGTGGCGTTGATCTCCAACATCAGGTTCAGTTGCTGCAGATCGAACAGGTCGACGCCGCGGGCAACATATTCGTCAACCAACGCATAACCTTCAAGCACATTGTTCAGGACTTCGTCAGTGAACGGGTCTCGGGGCTCGGTGAAGTGCCGGCTGAGCTCGGCAAAACGGCTCTGCACTTTCCGCAGTGCGCGTTCAATCGCTGGCAAATCAAGGCGATGCGTGGCAGGCATTGGAGCTCCTTGGAAACGCTTGGTAAATGTCCACCGATGCCCGCCAAATCCGTTTGGCTTGTGCAGGTAGGCGGCCGTGACCGGTGCTGTGACTTAGCTGAACTTGCCGCTGATGTAGTCGCCGGTCATCTGTTCACGCGGGTTGTCGAAGATCTGCGCCGTCGGCCCCATCTCGACCAGATAACCGGTGCGCGTGCCCTGGGAAATATCCACCGAGAAAAACGCTGTGGTGTCAGCAACACGGATGGCTTGCTGCATGTTGTGAGTGACCAGTGCGATGGTGTAGTCCTTCTTCAACTCGACCATCAATTCTTCGACGCGTCGGGTGGCGATCGGGTCCAGTGCCGAACAAGGCTCATCCAGCAGCAGGACTTCCGGCTCGGTGGCGATTGCCCGGGCGATACACAGACGTTGTTGCTGGCCACCGGAGAGCGACAGGCCGCTGACCTTGAGCTTGTCCTTGACTTCGTCCCACAGCGCGGCGCCTTGCAGCGCATGCTTGACACGGTCGCCGATATCGCCCTTGTAGCGATTGAGGCGAAGACCAAACGCGACGTTGTCGAAGATGCTCATCGAGAACGGGTTAGGCTGTTGAAACACCATGCCGATGTAGCGGCGCACGACCACCGGGTCGACACCCTTGCCGTAGACGTCCTGCCCGAGGAAATGCACATGGCCCTCGAAACGAAAGCCCTTCACCAGATCGTTCATCCGGTTGAGACTGCGCAGCACGGTGCTTTTGCCGCAGCCCGAGGGACCGATGAATCCGGTGATCTTGTTTTTCTCGATGGGCACGTGGCTGTCACGTACTGCCATGAAGTTGCCGTAGAAAATCTTGTCCAGTTTGCAGTCCATGACTACAGGCGCCTGGGTGACAAACGGAGCGGCTATTTGCGCAGTGGATACGTTCAAAATCAGATGCTCCCGTTCTTAATACTTGGGCTTGCCGAAAATCCGGCTGATGATGTTCACGAACAGCACGATCATCACCAGCACCAACGAGGCCGCCCATGCGAGCTCGAGCTGGTTATCGAAAGGCATGCCGGAGAAGTTGTAGATCAGCACCGCCAGCGAGGCAGTCGGATTCATGACATCGAGATTGCCCTGGTGGTAGATCCAGTAGTTGCTGAAGAGCGCGGTAAATAACAGCGGTGCCGTCTCGCCTGCGGCACGCGCCACGGCGAGCATCACGCCAGTCAGGATCGCCGGCATGCCGGTCGGCAAGATGATTTTCCAGATGACCTGCGAGCGAGTGCAGCCCATGCCATAAGCAGCATCTTTCATGATCTTGGGCACCATCCGCATCGATTCTTCTGCGGTCAGCACCACGATAGGCAGCATCAGGACGGCGAGCGCCACGCCACCTGCCGGTGCCGAATATGTGCCAGTCGTCATTACAACCAAAGCGTAGGCAAATACACCTGCCAGGATTGATGGCAGGCCCGTAAGCATCTTGGCGGCAAAACGCGCGGCGTTCCCCAGCTTGCTATCCGGCCCCAGTTCAGCCAGAAAAATGGCCGCCATGATCCCGACCGGCACCGCGATCGCTGCCGCGATACCGACCATCACGAAAGTACCCGCCATCGCATTGCCGAAACCGCCACCCATCTCGAAGCCGGTCGGCGGCAGTTCAGTGAAGACTTCCAGGTTCAGACGCGCGCCACCACGAGTGATCAGCATGTAGAGCACGGAAATCAGCGGCACGCTGGCCAGCAAAGCACCTGCCCAGACCAGGGTGGTCAGGATCAGGCTGCGCAGCGCGCGGCCTTCGAACCTGCGTTGCAAACTCGGCATCGCACCGGTTGGCGCCGTCAGGTCTGTTGCTGCGGTCAGATCAGTCATCCCTTGTTACCCCGTTGGGCGTACATCATGATCATCGAGCCGAAAATGTTCACGATCAGCGTAATCAACATCAGCACGAGCGCGGCATACATCAACACCTCGATCTCGTTCGGTCCGGCTTCGGGGAAGTTCAGCGCCAGCAGAGCCGCAAGCGTGTTGGCCGGTGCAAACAACGAGAGGGAAATGTTGTTGGCATTGCCGACCAGCATGGCCAGCGCCATCGTTTCACCCAGCGCGCGCCCCAGGCCCAGCACCAGAGAGCCGAAAATGCCGGTGGCAGCCGAAGGCACCATCACTTTGAGAATCGCTTCCCAATGGGTTGTGCCCATGCCGTACGCGGCCTGTTTGGTTTTCATCGGCACAGCCGTCAGCGCGTCCTGCGAAACGGCGGCAATGGTCGGCAGAATCATGATGGCGAGCACCAGAGCTGCGGGCAGCAGGCCCGGACCGCTCAGGGACGTGCCGAAAAAGGGTATCCAGCCCAGTTCGCTGTTCAACCAGGTCGTCAGCGGCCGAATCGCCGGGATCACCACATAGATCCCCCACAGGCCATAGACCACGCTGGGAATGGCCGCGAGCAGTTCGACGATGGTGCGAAACAGCGCAGCGAGCTTGGTCGGCAGGAAGTCCTGGGTCAGGAAAATCGCCATGCTCACGCCAAAGACACCGGCGATCAGCAAAGCGATGGAGGCGCTGTAAAGCGTGCCCCAGATGGCCGGCAGGATGCCGTATTTGCCCTGGTTGACGTCCCACACACTGCCCAGAAGCACATCAAAGCCGTGCTTCTCCATACCGGGAAGTGCCTTGCGTCCGACTTCGAATACCAGTGCAAATACCAGCGCCAGAATCAGTACCACACCGATACGCGCGAGCGCGCGGAAGGTGCGATCAACCAGGAAATCCTTCGTCGAGGGTGGCTGGCAGGCAGAGTCGGGATTAACCGGTACGACAAAAGGTTTGTTCATGGGCTAAGTCCGGAACAGGGGGAAAACTCTCCCGGCGTGGTGCAGACGCACACGCCGAGAGAGACCTCACGGCGTTACTGAATGTTGGCGGACGCTTTGCGAACCTGTTCGACGACCGATTGCGGCAACGGGATGTAACCCATCGAATCGGCAATCTTCTGCCCCTCGGTCAGGCTGTATTCGACCATTTCACGCATGGCTTTGGCCTTGGCCGGGTTGCCATTATCCTTGCGGAAAATCATCCAGGTATAAGAGGTGATCGGATAGGACTTGGCACCGTCCGGATCAGGCAGCCAGGCCACCAGGTTTTCCGGCATCTTCACCGCCGCCAGGGCCTCGGCACCGCTTTCGGCGTTTGGCACGACGTAATTGCCTGCCTTGTTCTGCAACTGGGCAAAGTCGACCTTGGCCAGCTTGGCGAAGCCATATTCGATGTAACCAATCGCACCAGGGGTCTGACGCACGGTAGCGGTTACGCCATCGTTTTTCGGCGACTTGATGAACTTGTCACTGGCCGGCCAGTTGACGGTGTTGCCCTCACCCAACGCCTGCTTGAACTCGGCGTTGACGGTTGCCAGGTGCTTGGTGAATACGGCGGTAGTACCGCTGGAATCTGCACGCACGACAACCGTGATCGGCGTATCGGAGAGTTTCAGGTCCGGGTTGGCTGCGACGATCTGCGGATCGTTCCAGCGCGTGATTTTGCCCAGGAAAATGTTGGAATAGACGTCGCGTGGCAGCTTCAGACCCTTGGGATTGCCCGGCAGGTTATAGGCCAGCACGATTTCCCCGGCGGTCATTGGCAGCAACTGCACGCCTTCGGCGACCTTGGCGATATCTTCGTCTTTCATTGCCGAGTCACTGGCAGCGAAATCCACGGTTTTGTTCAAGAAGTCCTGTACGCCCGCGCCGCTGCCCTTGGATTGGTAATCGACAGTGACGCCATCGGATTTCTTGCTGAAATCCTTGAACCAGGTCAGATAGATCGGCGCCGGGAAACTTGCTCCGGACCCCGTCAGGCGAACATTTTCTGCTGCAAAGGAGGCCGAGGTGGCACAAAGAGATACCGCAATGGCGAGCGCAGCAGACTTCATCAAACTTTTCATTAAATGACACCTAGTGATTACGGGCTCCCGAACTCTGCAGCAGTTTTGTGACGATTTCATGAAAGCAAAGTGGCAAGCGTTACCCTCATGGTCCGCAGCAGCGCCTATGGATGTAATCGGCCTCCGGGTTTCGAAAAATCGAATCTTCCTGTGCCGGGCTTGTCACTACCCCCTGATCCCGAGCAGTCACGCGCCAGGTTCACATTGCAAAAACGCTACTTTTCCCCAGCCTTTATGGCCCTCGACCGGAAATGGCGTTAGCATTTCACTCATTCGGCTGAACAAGCCTGTTTATTCAGATCAGGGTTGCATTGTGGAAAAGCTAAAACGCCTTCAAAGCGGGATCGAAGGGCTCGACGCGCTGCTTCAGGGGGGCTTTGTCGCGGGCGCCTCGTACATCATTCAAGGGCGTCCGGGCTCCGGCAAGACCATCCTTGCCAATCAGCTCGGATTTCACCATGCCCGCAACGGCGGCCGTGTTCTGGTCGCCACGTTGCTGGCCGAGTCCCACGACCGGCTGTTCCAGTTCCTGTCGACCATGAGTTTCTTCGACGCTTCGCGAGTCGGCGCCGAAATTCAGTTTGTCAGCGCCTTCGATACGCTGGAAAACGAAGGCCTTGATGAAGTCGTGAAGCTGCTTCGGCGCGAAATCACCCGGCAGAAGGCGACCGTCATGGTCGTCGACGGCCTGCTCAACGCACGTTCCAAAGCCGACTCGCCGATCGATACGAAAAAATTCATCTCTGAACTGCAAGGCCATGCCGCATTTGCCGGTTGCACCGTGCTGTTCCTGACCAGTTCGCGCCTGGACGACGGCAGCCCCGAGCACACGATGGTCGACGGCGTCATCGAAATGGGCGAAGAGCTGTTCGGTACCCGTTCCGTACGGCGCATTCATTTGCGCAAGACTCGCGGCAGCGGCGCGTTGACCGGTCTTCACGAGTGCGAGATCACCGATAACGGCCTGGTCGTCTACCCGCGCCTCGAAAGCCTGTACAAGCGCCCTTCCGCCCCTGACAGCGCGGACATGACGCGCATTCCAAGCGGCATTGCTTCACTGGATGACATCCTCGGGGGTGGCTTGCACAGCTCCAGCGTGACGCTGGTCATGGGGCCTTCCGGGATCGGCAAGACCACGCTGGGTCTGAAGTTCATCGCGCAGTCGACGGCCGAATCGCCGGGCCTGCACTTCGGCTTCTATGAAAGCCCGCAGCGGCTGCGGCTGAAAGGCCGTTCGCTGGGCATTGATATCGAACACATGGAACACAGCGGTGCGCTGAGCATTGCCTGGCAGCCAACTACCGAAGGCTTGCTGGACGGCCTCGGCGCACGCCTGCTGAGCCTGGTCGATGAAAAAGGCATCAAGCGCCTGTTCATCGATAGCCTCAGCGGCATGACTCGGGTTTCAACCACACCGGAACGCATCACCGACTTTTTCAGCGCGCTGATGAATGAGCTGCGATCCAGAGGCGTTACGGTGTTCGCCTCATGGGAAATGCGCGATTTGTTCGGCTCCGAGGTCAGCGCACCGAACTCCGACCTGTCCAGTATTGTCGACAACCTGATGCTCATGCGTTTCTTTGAGAATCACGCTGAACTTCACAGGACGCTTTCCATTCTCAAGATACGTGATAGCTCCTACAACCCGTCGCGGTTCGAGGTGGTTATCCGTGATCAAGATGTGTTCCTGGAAAAGGCTTTGAAAAATGAACCTTCAGTCACAGCTGAGTCATTGCCTGGTTCAATTTCGTAAGTCTGCAAGCGGGTTGAAATAACATGACCACCATCCTGGTAGTCGACGACGAGTATCTGATTGCTGACATTCTTGGCTTTGCGCTTGAGGATGAGGGCTTCATGACTGTGACCGCGAGCAATGGAAAGAAGGCTCTCGAAGTGCTGGAAAGAGAACGTCCAGCCCTGGTCATCACTGACTTCATGATGCCGGTCATGGACGGCCTCGAATTCGCCGAAGCCGTGCGTGCCCAGCCGTCCGTCAAACACTTGCCGATCATTCTCATGAGTGGCGCGCAAGCGCACATCGGCATGCAGCGCTCGGATCTGTTTGATGTGGTAGTGCCCAAGCCGTTTGATATTGCGGTGATTGTGGCTGAGGTGAAGAGGCTGTTGGGCTCATAGATACTCGACGACAAAGGCAATTTCGGCATTGGCATCGCCCGCTCGCATTTGCGCATTGGAAGGCTCGATGCGCACGAAGCGGGCTTGCAAGGAAACATATGCATTGCCGCCTTGCGATGTGGGCGCTTTCATTATGTAGTTCTGATTCAGCTTGAGTGTCGACTTGTCACTGAAGCGCATCTGCAATGCCAGACCTTTGGCAGTGGAATTACTGTTCAGATTTACCATGCCAGTACCAGCGTCCCACACAGGGCTGCCCGCAGTGGGTGAGAAGGAAAATCGGAAGTTGTTAATTCCTGTGGGACAGTTTTTCATATTGAGAGAAAAGTATTGCTCCTTGGCAGATGCGCCGTTCTCGGGGAAATCGCTCAAGTTATAGCTGCCCATATCGACTTTCACATCGGGTGTTTCGCAAGACTGTGAGACTACCCGCGTGCCGCTGGTATTCATTGCCAAAGGCTCGATTTCAGCAGCGACAAATGTCCCCAGTTGGCCTGAAGGTATCGTCGCACTGCCGGAAATAGTGCCCGTCTTTACAAAACGCAAGATGTGCTCAGAACCATTCCAACCCCAACCGCCAGCAGTGTCGGTAGTTCCTGGAAAGCCTTTCCACGCTTTCCCCGATGGCGGTCGGACCCATTGCCAGCCGATTCCGGTATTTCCGATAGGAAAAATCTCCGCGCCCGGCTGAGTAACGCCGACAGTATTGCGTACACCTTCGTTGTGTACCGCAGAGCACCTGAATGAGCTGGGTATGGCGCCCAGGGTCACGATCGGGCTTTCATAGATAACCGTGCCGTTGGGCGTGTCACGAGGCACCGAGATCGTGGCTGGAAGAACCACCCTGACACTGCCCTTGGAATGGTCGGGATAAAATTCGCAAACTGCAGCCATTGCGTTAAATGGCAGTAAATACAAAAAACCGACAATTAAAACATGGGAAAACTTCATAGCAATCTCTCTGAACTCGCCGTGTTTGCAAACATTTGAATGGCGGACGATTGCGTGAACTATCAGCAGTAAACGCCACCAAAGCGGCAGCAGACGATAATGAAAAAAAGGAGCTTGAGCAAAAAGTTTATTTATTCGCAAACAAGACAATTCTCATGGACCCACAAGAAACTTTAGATAGTCGGTTTAAAAAAGAAGCCTTCTGCGAATTCGTTAACAAATGTTAGCCGTTATCGACATACGCAAATAGAGCACAATTTAAGACTCGTCTTAAAGGCCCAGCGAATCGAGGTTATTACACTGTCTACTCTTGATAGGAGAAACGATTCCGTGAGAGCCCTCGATACCCTCAATAGCTCAAAACCCCAGAGCAACGCCGCCATCTACTGCCTGACCATTCTTGCGCTGGCACTGATCGCCATGACTGTGGTCGCCGGCTACCAACTCAATGAACTGTTTCCACTGAAGGCTGTGGTGCAACAACAGGAGGTCCAACTCACCCAGCGCGCCGATGCAATCCAGTCGATGAGCGCAGAACTGAAGCGCCTGGCGGAACAGAAACAGGTTTTGGAAGCCGACCTGCTTAGCGCAAAGGAACAGGCGAAGGCCGCTGAGCACGCAAAAACCGAACTCGAAAACAATCGACAGGCAGCCCTGACCAGCGCGGCGTTAGAGGATGAAGATTCACTGTGCGCGATCATCGAGCAAAACATCCGACTTGTTGCGGACCAACTCAATCGCGACGATTTCTTCCGCCTGCGTGATGAGCGCGAAGCTGAAGCCGAAGCGGTACTTGAAAGCTATGAAAAACAACTCGCCAGCTGCATTGAGCAGTTGACAGCACAAACCGCATCGCCAGCACAAACTGACTCTGCACCCCATGCGCAAGACTTTGCTGCGCCGATCGAGCGCTGATCAAAAAGCCCTGGTAGCCAGGGCTTTACGTTTACTGATTAAAGTTTGAATTCCTTGGTCAATTTGTTCAGCGACGCCGCCAATTGCGACAGCTCCGCCGATGCGACTGCGGTCTGTTTCGATCCCTCTGCGGTTTCACACGAAAGGTCGCGAATGCTGATCAGGCTGCGATCCACTTCACGCGCAACCTGAGCCTGCTCTTCTGCAGCGGTTGCCATCAGCAGGTTTCGCTCGTTGATGAGATTCAGCGAGCCAGTGATGTCGGTCAGCACTTCGCCGGCGATATTGGCCATTTCGAGCGTTCTCTCGGCCTGAGCGCGGGTGTGGCTCATGGAGGAAACTGCGCGGCTGGTGCCCGACTGAATGGAGCTGACCATGGACTCGATGTCCTCGGTCGACTTCTGAGTACGCTGCGCCAGCCCTCTCACCTCATCGGCAACCACGGCAAAACCGCGACCCGCCTCCCCCGCCCGCGCCGCTTCGATCGCTGCGTTCAAGGCAAGCAGATTGGTTTGTTCGGCAACCTCTCGGATAACGTCCAGCACGCTGCTGATATCGCTCGCCATGGTCGATAGCGCCTGCACCTCAGCCGAGGTGCTGTGCACGCTGGACACCATCAGGTTGATTGCGGCTACCGTGTCGCTGACCTGACTTCGACCGGCAATGGCTGCCGCGCTTGATTCCGACGTCAGCTGCGAGGTCGATGCGGCGTTGTCTGCAACCTGCTCCACCGCTGCACTCATTTCAGTGACGGCGGTGGCGGCCATTTCGATTTCATGGCTCTGACGTTGAGTGATACGCGAGATATCTTCAGTGACGCCGTGCATGACCTCCGAGGTCTCGGCCAACTGCGTGGACGAATCACGGATCATGATCAAGGCATCTCGCAGACTGGTTTGCATCGCCGCCAATGACGACAGCATTTGCGCCGCCTCATCGGAGCCATCCAGCGCAATGGTTTCGCTCAGATCATTGGCGGCGATGCATTCGGCCACCCTTAGCGAGCCTGCAATGGGTACCGTCAGGCTGCGGGTATACAACACGGCCAGGGCCAACGAAGCACCGATCGCGATGAGAATGAACACACTGACGATCAACAGCGTGTGCTCATAGACATTGTCGGCCTGCTTGCCCGCCTCATAAGCTTCTATCTCGTTGAGAGCAATCAACTTCTTGAGCGCGACCTGTACGCCATCCGACGCCGCACGCATCTGATTCCTGGACAGCGCAATGGCCGCTTCAAGCTGCCCGTTCGCCACTGTTTCAAGGTATTGATCTTGCGCCTGATCGTTGACCTTCTGTGCTTTGGCAAACTCCTCGAACGCCTCGCGCCCAGCGTCAGTGGCCAGCAGATCAATGAGCGCTTGCTGATGTTTTTTGATCAGCTGACGCGACTGCTGAATGTCCATCAGGGCTTGCGCCTTGCGCTCAGGGGTTTCGATGGGATTGCGCAAGCGAGCGTTGTTGCCCTTGATTTCGACGAACTCTCGATCGAGTTGGCCGAGCAGCTTGATACTCGGCACGATCGTCGTCTCGACGTACGTTTCTGCCTTGTTGAGCAAGTCGACTTGCTGCAGAGCGATCAATCCGATCGCGATAATCATGAGACAGAACAAGCCGAAACACAGCGCCGAACGAGGCGCGAGATTGAGTTTACGAAGCAGCATGATGCCTTACCTTAGAGTGTATTCAAGACAATGGGGCAAACGAGTGGGCGGCACAGCAGGCGCTGGGCAATAGCACCTCAGCGTCTACGTGGATCATCGCGGGAAGGTGCAGCAGCTAGCGGTTTGCGCACGAAGAGAGTGTGGAGTCGGTCGAGGCCGGCTCCGCAAGTTCCTTGAGCGCCGGGTCGGCCAGCATCAGAAAATCTGCCAGGCGCGGCAGATTGATTTTCGAGACCAGGCGCATCCAGCGTTGCGGATGCGGGTTGAAGAAGGTCTTCGACCACTGGTGATCATCGTTGGGATTGAAAATCAGCAGATGACGAATCAGCGGGTTTTCCCCGAAAAAGTCGAGCGGATCCATCGCCATTTCGCTGAGCAACTCAGCATTGACGACGACCAGGCTCAACCGTTGAGGGCAGTAATACGTCAGTATTTTCAGGTCACGATAAGTGCAAACGTTCAAGACGCTGAGACAGCCCAGCTTGTTGAACTGCTGTTCGATTGACAGACCTCTGCGCACATCGCTATCGGCGATCAGGATCCGCAAGGATCGACTGCGGTTATTTTCAAGAAACATCGGGCACCTTTGGCAGCTCCATTCTTCCTTTCAAGAAAATAACCAAGGGCCAACCTGCCTGATATGAGACTTGTCTCAAAAATGAACGCAGGGATAGATGATAAAAAGCCACACCTTGACGACAGCCCAAGCGATCGGCGCATGGTCTGGCTCAGAAAGTGTTGAAGGAGGGATTTTGCAACGCAGGGGAGTGGCGACAAGCCAGAAGCGCGGGACGGTTCTGTGCGAACCAGACAATTCTCATTATTAACGCCCCTTTTTGTCAGTAACCTTGAAACAAGGGGCGCAGACTCATTCTTTCCAAGCCATCAAGGCAGCGTCATCGTCACTACGTAATTACCGCTCGTTATCTGGTGACCCTTGTTGTCCGTGAGCAGCAAGCGCTGGTCGTAATAATCGTCCTGCTCATGAGTATCGGCAATCACCTTCACAAACACCTGCTGGCGCGACTCACCTCGCCCTGCCGCACTGACGTTGTTCACGGTAAAAATCTGCCCGGTGCTTGCCTGGGGGCAATCAAGCAACTCGACAGAAGAATGGCTGGCGCCACTGGCAATGCAACTTGCCTCGACAATTCGACCGCTGAAGCGAATCACTCCGCTGACCGGCGCAGACTGGGCTGCGCTGACGGTGTCAAAACCGAGCAGGCAAAGGCAGGCAATCAATAAAGGACGTCGAATGATCATCGCGAAACTCCATGGTTATTACCAAGGTATCGCCCGCTGCAAAATGATCTTTAACGTCAGCTTTAATGCAAGGCCAGTCGGATGGTCATGAGCCGATACGTTTACAGCTCGATCCGTTTGATTTTCTTGATCAGATCAGCCTGTGCATGCTCCAGCTTCAATGCACTGCGATTGAGGTCCAGCGGATCGATAACAGGCGCCTCGCACTCGGCTTCAAGCTCGTTACACGCCTCAATGACCTGATGCTCGGCAACAATGCGCGCCGCCCCCTTGATGCGGTGCGCCAGGTCAGCCAACAGCCCGGGATCGCTTTCGGGTATTAGCGAATGCAACTCCTCCAGATCCTTTTCGCAACTCGACAGCGCCTCGCGCAGAAGTTCTTTCATCATGTCGAGATCGCCTCCGGTGAGCTCGTCAAGACGCTCGCGAATCGAACCCAGCTCCTTGATAGTCGCCGCAGGCGGGCTTTCAAATGGCTGGGTTTCAACATTTTTTTCCCAGCCTGCAAGCATGATCGACAAGGTGCCGAGACTGATCGGTTTGAACAGACAATCATCCATCCCGGCCTCCCGGCATTTCACTTTTTCTTCCGGCTGCGCGTTGGCCGTGAAGCCCAGTACGATGCACGGCGATCCACCACTTTCGCGTTCGTCCTGGCGAATGGTGCGGGCCAGCTCATAGCCGTTCATGACCGGCATGTTGCAGTCCGTGATCACAATGTCAAACGGCTCCGAGCGCCACAGCGCCAATGCCTGGGCACCGTCGGCGGCATCACGCACCGCCTGGCCAAGGAAACTCAGCTGCTGCGTCAACAGCAGGCGGTTGGCGCTCTGGTCATCGACTACGAGAATCCTGAGTGTCGGTACCGGTTTGTCCTGAACAACCGAAACAGGCAGCACTTTGCCGCCAAGCGGGCTGAGAATATTGAAGAACAGCGACACTTCCAGGCAGGTGCCTTTGCCAAGCGTACTGGTAATGTTCAGCCTCCCGCCCATCAATTCGCACAATGAACGGGAGATCGCCAGTCCCAGACCGGTGCCGCCTCTGCTGGAGGGACCATGGTTGGCTTGGGAAAACGGCTGGAACAGATTCTGCAGATCGGCGCTGGAAATGCCGATGCCGGTGTCCTCGACCTTGAGGTCGACCTGTAAGCGTTCGTCAGCGAGACGTTGGCCGCGAATCGAGACGCTGACATGACCGGTGTCGGTAAACTTGATCGCGTTGCCCACCAGGTTCGAGAGCACCTGCTGGAAGCGCATCGGATCAACCAATACGTCACAGCCGACAGTGGCGTCGATGTCGAGCTTCAGCACCAGACTCTTCTGCCTGGCCAAGCCGTCGAACACCCGCGCCACGGATTCGACCAATTCGCGCAGGTTGGCACGTTTCGGCGAAAGGCTGACATGGCCCGATTCGATGCGTACCACATCGAGGATATCGCCGATCAGTTCCAGCAGACCTTTTGCCGAGTCGTATGCCACTTCAATCGCCGGCCGATCGAAGTGACCTTGCTCGGCACGCTTGAGGGTAAGTTCGAGCATGCCGATCACGGCGCTCATCGGCGTACGGATTTCGTGGCTCATGGTCGCCAGGAACGTGGTTTTGGCGCGGCTCGACTCGTCAGCCAGCTCTTTCGCCGAACGCAACTCCTCGATCAGTTCACGGCGTTCGCTGATATCGATCCAGCCGCAGATCACGCCTCTGACTTCACCCGCCGTGTCGTGATACGGCTGGATCCAGTGGTAAATGATCAGCCGCGTATCACCCACATGCAGCGTGCGATCCACCTCGTAAGGTTCGTCCTGCTCGATGACGCGCAGGTAGTCGTCGTGAAATTGCAACGCCTCCTGACGATTGCGCTTGCCGCTTTCGAGCACGGTCTTGCCGATCACGTCCTTTTCTGACAGGCCAAATGTTTGCAGATAATTATTATTGCAGGTCACCAGCCGACCTTCCCGGTCACGTACGTAAATGGGATGCGGCGTGCCGTTGATCAGCGCCCCCATGAACTTCAGCTGATCGCCGAGCAAGCGCTCTGCACGACTGCGTTCGCGAATCTGCCGACGGATGTAGAAATTCCACGCCAGCGATCCCAGGATAATCAGGAACGCGCCAGCGCTGATCTGGTAGATCAGCGCCTTGTAATCGCGCCACGACAACCCCGAAAACGCTGCAATGGGACGCCACCTGTTGAGGATTACGTCCAGCTCATCCGGCGGAATGCTCAGCAGCGCCTTGTTCAGAATGCTGACCAGTTCGGTATCGGCACGCCGCGCGGCGAAAGCGAGGAAGCCTTTGTTCATGCCGACGATGTTGGAGATACGCAAGCTGTCGCTGTAGATGTGGGCGATGTAGTAGCGCGCACTGTGCAACGTGGTAATCATCGCGTCCGCTCGACCGTCCTTCACGTCAGCCAAGGCGCCCAGAACTGTTTCGTTATCAACGATCTCGATGTCGGGGTAGTCCTTGAGCAGCTCACGCTCAGCCGAACTTTCGGGCACTGCGACGCGCTTGCCGCGCAGCTCCTGCAGGCTTGAAGGCGCGCCTGCGTCCTTGGTGGTGACGATCACAAAGGGGCTGGCAAGGAACGGATGAGTGAAACGCATGCCGACTTCCCGCGAGACCGTTGGTGTCAGCAGAGAAATATCCGCGCTGCCATCCAGCAGACGCGTGCTCAGACTGGAAAAGCTGTCGGTGCGCTCGACATTGATCTGCAAGCCGGTACGCCGCTGGATGAGCTCGAGCAGATCAGCGCCGATCCCGCCAAAGTTGCCGTCACCATCAAAGAATGCAAACGGTGCCTGATCGTCATTGATCACGAACCGCGCGACCGGATGCAGCTCAAGCCAACGTGCTTCGCCGGGTGTCAGGTCAATGCGTTTGGGCGTCAGCGCCCCGCCGCCGCCCGACCAGCGCTTGGTAATTTCGGCAATCTTCGCATCACCCAGCGACTCGAGGGTCGAATCGATCAGACGCAGCAATTGGTCGTTGCCCCGGCGCAAGGCAAAGCTGAAACCGCTGGTTTGGGTTTTGACGAAAGAGTGCAGCCGCACATAGTTGAAGTAGTTGAGGTTGATCAGGTAATTGCTCGACACCGTATCGCCGAGAAACAGGTCGACCTTGCCAAAAGCCAGCGCAGCCAGTGCCAACTCGTTCGATGGAAAAAGCACGAATTCGGCGTTGGGGTATAACGCGTGTAATTGACTGGAAGGCAGGTAATCGTCGGCAACCGCAATACGCAAACCGGCCAGATTGGCCGGCATCGGGCGCCGATCATCACCGCGCATGAACATTGCCGGCACGTCTTCGACATAAGGCTTACTGAGCGTGACGAGGCCGTCGATCAACTCGAAACTGTTGGAACTGCCCAGCATGTCGATGTCGCCACGCTCGAGCGCCGCCATGGCGTCGCGACGGTCGGGATAAGCCTTGACGGTAACTTCGACATGCAAGGCCTGACCGATAATGCAGGCGATGTCGGCGGCTATTCCCTCGTACCGCGTACCGCTGGCGGTCATGACATAAGGCGGGAAATCCGGAAGCGCCGAGCCCAGCACCAGACTGCGCTTCTGCCGCAGCCAACTCCAGTCTTCATTGGCCAGATCGACCTGTAGCTCCTTGCAGTCAGACCGACCGAACACCTGCAGAGTGCGCGGCTCTGCTGCCCACAACGACCCGCTACCGAACATGACAAGCACACTGACTAGCAAAACACCGCGCAACAGATGAAACATAAGCGAGTTATCCCTGGTTGTCCGCCGTCAGGCTGTGCTGCAACTTGAACAGCTCCGCATCACCACGAATGCCAAGCTTTTTGAAAGCGGCCTGTTTTTGCCCGCTGATGGTTTTGCGACTGCGCGAGAACTTCAAAGCGATCTGCGTCACTCCCATCCCCTCGAGGCAGCAGCGCAATACTTCTTTTTCTTTCGGTGACAGAAGAGGATTACTGAGGAAGTCGTCGCCGTGCGCCGCGCCATCGTCATTGGCACCAGCAGGTTCGTCGACCGACGCAGGCAGCACATCGAGTTCGAAGGCCATTTCCGGCGAAAGATACAACTGGCCGGACGCAGCACTGCGGATGGCGGTGATCAGGTCATCGACCGACTGCGACTTGCCGAAGAATCCGCTGACGCCCGCCCCGATCGCCATATTCACTACCGCCGGGCGCTCTTCGGAAGATGAGACAAGGATGCGCATGCCCGGATATTGCTTGCGCAGCAGGCGGATCAGATTGAGCCCGTCCAGCTCCCCATCGTGCAGTTTGTAATCGAGTATCAGCAGGTCGATGTCGATTTCGCGCAATCCGGTGAGCAACTGCGCGCTGCTGCCATACACACCTACGACACTGAACTCGGCTTCGCGCGTCAGCCGCGACTTCATCGCCAGACGTATGAGCGAGTGATCATCAAGGATGGCAACGCGTAACGGATTCACGACTGACCAATGCATGAACAGCTCCATGATGAAGAGTGTTGGAGGACCATCAGCACTTGGCAACCGCAGCAAATCCCGGGCATCACCGAAGCATTCAGGTGCATCTGATTGATTTCTCGGCACATGATGAGTGTTTTGAAGGCGTGACGAAATAGGGCTTTGTCCCAAAAGTCAGAATGCCGCTTGCATCAACGATCGGATGTGCCTATTGCGCGGCGCCAGGACGACTTCTGGCCTTCGAAACGCCAGTCGACCAAATGCGCCCAATTCATCGGGCGAGCATAGAAGAAGCCCTGCCCCCACTGACAACCAAGCCGCGCCAGATGCTGAACCTGATCTGCGGTTTCAATACCCTCTGCCACCACGCGCATGTCCAATTCCCGCGCCAAGGCCAACGCCCCGTGGATGACCGCGCTGTAGCGCGCCTGATGGAAATTCTGCACGAAGCCGGCGTCGAGTTTGATTTCGTTGAACGGCATCTGGCACAGCCGCTCAAGTGAAGAATAGCCGACACCGAAATCATCGATTGCCAGACTGAAGCCGAGCATGCGCAGACGCACCATGTTTTCCATGCTGATCTCGGGCATCTGCAGCAGGCCGGTTTCCGTGAGCTCGAAAATGAGCCCAGCTGGCGAGGCGCCATGGATGCGCAACAGCGCCTTGATCCGGTCGACAAGATTCGGATTGGCCATCTGCGTCACGTCGAGATTGAACGCCAGCTTGAACGGCTTGCCGTGAGACTGGACGAAGCGCTGCAGACTCAAGCCTTGCGTGAGCAGGCTGAAAAACATCTCATCGAGCAGCCCGCAGCGCTCGATCGTCGGCAAGAACATGCCTGGCGAGAGCAAGCCGCGACTGGGGCTCTGCCATCGCACCAGCACCTCGGCGCCATCCACCTCACCACTGCGCAGATGAAATTTGGGCTGGAAGTAGGCGCGAAACTCCTGCCGACGAATGGCTTCGAGTACCTCACCCTCTGTGGGCTGATCAAGCTGACTTTCTGCCACTTTGGCATCGATCTGATTGTGCGGCCGGTAGCGAGCCAACAACGGCGCCAGCACATCGACCATCAACGGTTTTCCGACACTGCCAAGCAACTCAAGCCCCTGCAACGTGACGATTCGATCAACCGTGCGCAACAAGTCTTCAGGCAGTGAACTGCAGATGATCACTGCACGAATCAAACCGGCCTCTCTCGCCAGGCGCAAGAACGTCAAACCATCCATCCCGGCCATGCTCAAGTCACACAATGCAACGTCCACGCCTCCAGCCTGGGATATCACAGCCAGCGCATCCTTGCCGTCAGCCGCCTGAAAGATATTTTTGTACCCCAGACTATTAAGCGCACTGACTGCCGCCGTGCGCTGAAAGGCGTGATCTTCCAAGACCAATATACGAAGCGTGTTCACAAACCTGGAACCTCTTTCTATCAGTCGTTAATCGCGAAAGTTTGAATAATCTTTCAAGCAGGACGCCCGCTCACAAACTTTGCGTTGACTGAGAATTTCTGCATCCGCGAATACTAGCCAGACAAAAACCGCACGACTTTGAGAATTGTCTCATTTGGTTCGCTGCACCATTACCGCAAATATGAATACGCCACTGCCATATTACTGACTGGCTCGCACCTTTATCGCTTTAAGACAAATCCCAAAGACCCGCCACCACCGCACACCTAATATGGCCTGGCATTTCAATGCAGCACTTCACAATAACTTCGGATATAAACATGAAAAAGTTCGCTTTCGCAGTACTCACTCTTTCCGTACTGGCTGCCTCCACTGGTGCAGTGGCTGAAGAAGAAGCCGCTAAAGCTGTCAAGGGCGGCAGCGGTCAAATCAGCTTCACCGGCGTTATCAACAACGACGCCTGCTCGGTAGACGGCGCTTCGGGTAACGACAAGATGATTGCCGTGGACATGGGCAGCGTGTCGATCAAAGACATGGGCACCGACTCTGCTCCGGGCGCCGGTCGTGTGGCCGCCAACGATTTCAACCTGAAAGTGAACTGCAACGCTGGCACCAAGGTTTCGATGCTGTTCAAACCAACCGTAAACGGCGGTTCGGGCCTGGTTGATGGCAAAAAAGTTCTCAAGCTGCAAGGTACCGATGCGGCCAAAGGCGTAGGTATCGCGCTGCTGGACAGCAATGGCCAATTGATCGACCTGAGCTCCGAAGCCACCGCCAAAGTGCAGACCAGCCTGACTGGCGACGGCACCACTGGCGGCGACGGCACCCTGTCGTTCGCAGCCGCTTACGTCACCACCGGCGACAAGACCGCTGCTACTGCAGGTACCGGTAACGCCACTCTGCCGTTCGTTCTCGAATACGAATAAGCAACGCGCAATACCCGGACGGGGCCGCTGTGCCTCGTCCTTCCCCGGCCATTAATCGGTGAAAACTATGTTAAGTCGCTATTTTCCGCTTTGCCTGGGGCTTGCCGGGGTGTTGATGACGCACTCGGCATTCGCCAGCATCTCTCTGAGCTCCACCCGGATCATCTTCGATGGCGCGCACAAAGAGGCGAACGTCACGGTGCGCAACGGCGGGCAAACCATCCTCGCACAATCGTGGCTCGATGCCGGCGACACGGCTGGCAGCGCACCGCCTTTCGCTGTTACTCCACCACTGGCCAAACTTGAGCCCAATCAACAGCAATTACTGAGGATTCTTTATGAAGGCCGCGGCATGCCTGCGGACAAGGAGTCGGTGGTATGGCTGAACGTGCAGGAAATCCCCCAGGCCAGTGCTGCCGATGTCAACACGCTGCAATTGGCGGTACGTCAGCGTATCAAGGTCTTCTTCCGCCCGGACGGACTCACCGGTGATGCCGCAAAGGCACCGGAGCAACTTGCATGGCAATTGGTCACTCAGGCTGGCAAGTCGGTGCTGAAAGTAAAAAACCAAAGCAACTACCACGTGTCGCTGGCGGATCTGAAAGTCGTTGCAGGAAAAAAAGCGGAATTGGTAATTGATTCGACAATGATCGTTCCAGGGGAAGTTCGCTCATTCAATCTGAAAGATCTGCCAGCTGGTACTTCGCATTTGAGTTTTTCAGCAATTAACGATTACGGCGCACAACAACGATTCGATGCACCACTAAGCGTTGCCGAAAGCCATGCCGAGCGCGTGAAAGATGCCTCCGCCCAGTAAATCCCCCACCCCACCCTGCCAACTTACAAGCTATTCACAAGTTCCGGACTCCGGTTGAAGCAACACGGACTGATAAGGCAAATTGCATGTTTCCCTCCCAACACCACACATCTGAAAGTTGTGTTAAGCATCATGTTGCGCGCCAGAAAAACAAAGCGGCGTTGGGCTGCCTGCATCCATTGTGCTTTGCAATCAACATGGCTATCTGTGGATTTGCCATAGGTGCCGACGCGCCGGCCGCGGTAGCGGGTGAAGCTTTCAATACGTTGTTTCTTGAAGGTTCATCAGCGGTCGATCTGCAACCGTTGCTGAATGCCAACAGCGTCTTGCCAGGCCAATACCGCGTCGACGTGTTCAGCAATGGCACGCTGGTCGGGCGTCGCGATATCGATTTCGCGGCCAACCCGGTCAACGGCAAAGTCGAGCCACGCATCACTCTGGAACTGTTGCAGCAGCTGGGTGTGGACATGCGCAAACTGCGTGAGCAGGGTCTGGTTGACGAGCAACACCCTGCCGATCACTACGACCTGCCTGCAATGATCGAGCAAGCCAGTCTCAGCTTCGATGCCAACCGCCTGCGCCTCAATATCAGCGTGCCGCAGGTCGCCATGGCGCGTGGCATGCGCGGCTATGTAGATCCAGAGCTTTGGGACCAAGGTGTGGCCGCCGGTTTCATCAACTACCAGCTGAGCAGCACCCGCAGCAAAACCGATTACACCACGCAAATCTCCAATAACCTGGGGCTGCGCAACGGCATCAACTTTGGCGCCTGGCGTCTGCGCAACGAGTCCAATCTGAGCAGCTCCACCGGCCGGCCCAATCGTTTTGTCAGCAACCGCACCTTCATCCAGCGCGACCTCACGGCGATCAAGGGGCAACTGAGCGCGGGTGAAATCTTTTCCGATTCGGATCTGTTCGACAGCGTGCGCTATCAAGGCGTCAAGGTGGCCTCTGATGAGGGCATGCGCGCAGACAGCGAGCGCGGCTATGCGCCGATCATACGTGGCGTTGCTGAAACCAACGCCACGATCGAGGTCCGCCAGGATAACTACATTCTCTACACCACCAACGTGCCGCCGGGTCCGTTCGAGATCAGTGACATCTATCCATCGGGCTCCAACGGCGATCTGGAGATCACCATTGTTGAAGCGGATGGACGGCGCAAGGTCACCCGACAGGCATTCTCCGCCCTGCCGACGATGGTGCGTGAGGGACAGTTGAAGTACAGCCTGTCGAGCGGCAAATTCAATAACAACAGCGAGGGCTATGACAAGCCCGCCTTCCTCAGCGGCACGTTCGCCTACGGCTTGACCAGCAACCTGACAGGCATTGCCGGCCTTCAGGCCAGCAATGGTTTCAAGGCGATTTCAGTCGGTGCGGCGAAGAACACCTCGATTGGCGCAATGTCCCTGGACGTGACGCAATCGTCCAGCAAGGCATTCGGCAAAACCACCCAGGGCAGCAGCATACGCGCGCTCTATGCAAAGACCTTCACCGGCACCGATACCAGCTTCACCCTCGCCGCTTATCGTTATTCGACCGAGGGTTACCGCACGCTGACCGACCATGTCCAGGACACCAGCTCCGGGGCCACCCGGCGCCTGGGTAATTCCAAAACCCGCACCGACCTCACGGTCAACCAGACTTTAGGCGAAGCACGCCAGTTCGGCTCGCTGTACCTGAACGCCAGTGACCAGCGCTATTGGGATCGCGGTGGCTCGCGGAGCTTTTCCGCCGGCTACAACAACAATTGGCGCGACCTGAACTACAACATCAGCCTGAGCAAAACCCAGGAGTTCGGCGCGCGCGGTGACACCAGCAACGACACACAACTGAGCGTCTCGATTTCGTTTCCGCTCGGTTCGACACCCCGCGCACCGCGCGCCTACATTTCCAGTAACCATCAGAACACCGGTACCAGCACCCAAGCCGGGATCAACGGTTATCTGACCGAGGACAGCGACACCTACTATTCCGTGCAGACCGGGCGCAGTGTCCAAGGCGATCGATCTGGCTCGCTGAGCCTGAGTACCCGCACATCGATGGGCGACCTGAGCCTGGGTTACAACCGAGGCAACGGTTATGAATCACAGAACCTGAGTGCCGCCGGATCGCTGGTGGCCCATGCAGGCGGCATCAATATGGGCCAGACCGTCGGTGAAACGTTCGGTCTGGTGGAAGTGCCCGGCATGTCGGGCGTCGAAGTCAGCAGCTATTCGGGTGTGAAAACCGGCCTGAACGGCTATGCGGTTCTGCCTAACGCGCAACCGTACCGCGTGAACTGGGTAACGCTGGACACGCGTAACCTGGGCGGTGAGATCGAGCTGGACAATGCCACCCAGCAACTGGTGCCAAGACGAGGTTCGATAGTTCTTGCACGCTTCGAAGGCAGCAAAGGCAGACGCGTCCAGTTTGAACTGTACGATGCCAACGGCCAGCCGATTCCATTCGGCGCGGTGCTGTTGGATAGCGACGGCAAACAACTGGCATTGTCAGATCCGACGGGCAAGGCCCTGGCGCTGGTGACCAAAGATCACGGTGTCATCACCATCAAGTGGCAGGGCAAAAGCTGCCCCGTGCCGTACAAGCTGCCGGAAAAGGTCGAAGGCTTGAACTATGAGCAATACCGGTTGGCCTGCTCTTCGAGCGCGAAGTAGACCGACCGCGAGCTTGTCACTCTACGCCCCCTCAACCAAAACTCAGCCCTGATGATTCAGGGCTTTTTAATGCGCAGTTTGAGCATCGCGTTGATCAATACGCTGCCCCCAGAGCTGAACGTCAGGAGACCTTCCACGGATGCTCACGCCACTTGTTCTGAAAAAACTCGATGAATACTCGTATCCGTGGACTCAAATGCTTGCGATCCGAATAAAGCAGGTAGATCGGCTCGACCACACCCGTTTTGAAATCCTCAAGCAACGGCACTAGCGTTCCCGCTTTTACATCAAGCCCGATATGAAAGTCCGCAAGCTTCACCACGCCAGCGCCTGACAGCGCCATGTCGCGCAACAGATCGCCTTGAGTAAACGACGCGCTGGCGGTCACCGGTACCGAGACGCCGTCTCCATCCTGCAAAAATGACCATTTGTTCCACGGGCTGACGAAGCTGAAATTGAAGCAACGATGATTCAGCAAATCTGCGGGTGTGGTTGGTGTGCCGTGTTCAGCCAGGTACTGCGGCGAGGCACAGATCAGCCATTCACATTCGCCGATGCGTCTGGCAATGCGTGATGAGCTGGGCAATACGCCGCTGTGGATGGCGATATCGAGCCCTTGCTCGAAGTGATCGACGAATTGCGCGCCGAGTTGGATCTCAACGTCCAGTGAGGGATACAAATCCAGAAATTCCGGTAGCCACGGCACGATCTGGTGTTTGGCGAAAGAGGTCATGGTGTGGATGCGCAGGGTGCCACTGACCCTGGAGGGCAACGCCTCGGCCAGCGAGTCCGCCTCGTTCATGGCTTCAACGACGGCTTTGGCGCTGCGCAGGTAAGCGGCGCCCTCCTCGGTCAGCGTCAGCACGCGTGAGCCGCGCTGGAACAGCCGGACCTGCAAGCGATCTTCCAGGCGGGTGATCAGTTTGCTGACCGCTGATGGCGTCAGGTGATGGGCGCGCGCGGCAGCAGAAAAACTTCCACATTCGGTAGACCATATAAAAGCGAGCAGCTGCGAATAATTGTCCATGGCCGGTCCTGGCGAAAAGCTTGAAGGCATGTTGTCTCAACGCTTATGAAAAAGCGCGCCGAAGCGCGCTTTTTCCTGGGGGCCGGGTCAGCGAATGAACTGTTCGATGTAGTCGTCCGGCAAACCCAGCGTCTTGTAATGCGCTCGGGCGGCTTCAAGCTTGGTGAACACATCTTCGTAACCCACGGCAACGCCCTGCGGATCGACGTAAGTGTAGCCACCCTGCACGTGGAACCAGGTGATCATTTCACTCACATCCTCGGGGACGAACAGGGTATGCGTTTCACCGGGCGGCTCATAGGCAAAAGACCCCTCCTCCGCGACCCAGTCATGCTCCAGGTAGTACCAGCGACCCTTGAGCACGATCGCATGCACGCCGCCGGTATGGCGGTGACGCGACAGCACGCCGGCCTGACGCACCCGCAACAGGTTGATGTAATAGCCGCCGCTGGTGTTGAGCAGCAATGGCTTGAAGGAGACAGATTTTGTTACCGGCACCCACAGCGCATCGTCTTCGAGCCACTGCGTCATGACGCCCGGATGCACCATGTCGGGCGTCATGAATGGAACTTGCGGCAACTGATACGCAATGGCGAGTTCATCAGGTTTAACAGGAGTATTCATAGTCAGGCCTCTCGGTTTTTTTGACGAATTCACAGCACTTGATTGCGCCAGGATTTCGCTTGAGGGAAAGGTTATGGCGTCGCTGTACGGGAGAAAACAGCTACTTGGTCACACCTGTTGTGACGCAGGATCACAGTGTCGGGGCGGGTTCGCGCAGACTCTGACCAGCCGTGAACCAAGGCTGTCAGCCGCCGCCAATCCTTCCACCAGGCGCTGGTAGTTCAAGGGCGGTTGCATGTTTCTGGCGTAAACCGCCGATAAGGTTGCGTCCACGAGAATATTGATCTGCGCCGTCGTCAACGGCGTGCGCTGACCCAGTTCAGCGAACGTCACGGGCAGCTTCACCGCGTGCAGCAGACGCGCGACCTGTTCAATCTCTTCGGCCGGTCGCGCCTCCACCGCCATCTGCACCAGCGTGCCGAACGCCACCAGTTCGCCATGCAGCATCGACGCCATCGCCGGTATCGCGGTCAGCCCCCGAACCAGGGCATGGGACAGTGACAAACCACCGCTCTCGAAACCGACACCGCTAATCAGCACGGTGCCTTCGATGACCCGCTCGACATCATCGGTGAGTTCATGTCGACACACCGCCTGATATGCCGGGACGCCGTACTGCATCAGCGTGTCGAAAACCAGGTTGGTGAGCATCAATGCCGTGTGCAGCGGCGGTGTGCCGAAAGAGTTGTGGCCGCCGGCGGCGTAGCACTGTCGGGCTTCGAATTTCTTGCTGATGGCATCGCCGATCCCGGCCGCGAAGAACCGTGCCGGCGCCTGAACGATGACCTCTGTATCGACAATCACCGCAGCGGGATTCATCTTCAGAAACTCCACGCCCACCACTTTGTGCTCTTCGTCGTAAAGCACGATCAGCCGACTCGTTGGCGCGTCACTTGAAGCGATCGTGGGGCAGACAATGATCGGCACGTCGAGATTGGCCGCCAGCCCCTTCGCCGTATCGATGGTCTTGCCACCGCCCAGCGCAATGATCGTGTCGGGGGCGTGCAGCAATGCCTGCTCGGATAACTGCGCAATCGCAGCGCGCGTGCACTCGCCGGGAAACTCGATGTGCAATGGCTCCAATCCCTGGTCCTGCAACGTGGCGCCAACCTGCGGCCATAGATGCCGGGCGACAAACTCATCGCAAAGCACCAGCGGCCGTGATCGGCCCATGTCGTTCAGCACTCTGCCCAATTGTTGCAATGCATTCGGACCCTGCTCGTAGCGCCCGGGAAATCCCATCGTTTTAACCATGACAAACGTCCTCGCAAGAAGTCATCAGCGCATCAACCAGCCGCCCGCGACATCAACCACCTGGCCGGTAATGAAGTCGCTTTCGCTTGACGTGAGAAAACACGCCGCTCTCGCCACCTCAAGCGGTGTGCCCAGCCTGCGCAGCGGTGTCTCGTCGACCACGGTTTGATTGGCCTGGGCCGATACGGTCTTGAGCAATGGCGTTTCGATTCGTCCAGGTGCCAGCGCATTGGCGGTGACACCGAACGGCCCGAGTTCGCCGGCCAGGTGGCGGGTAAAGCCGATGATTGCGGCTTTGGTCGCACTGTAGTGCGCTGCGACAATCGGCAAGAACGCGCTGCCCGCCACCGAAGACATATTGACGATGCGCCCGAACCGGCGCTCGACCATGCCGGGCGCGAGCACTCGCACCAGGTTGAAGGAGCCATTGAGGTTGATATCGACCACCCGCTGCCACTCCTCCGGCGCCATGGTCCAGATCGGCGCGGGTGCGCCGTGGTGTTTGGGCGAAATGCCGGCGTTGTTGATCAGGGTATCGATGGGGCCGAGCTCACCTTGCAAGCGCTCGCAGGCAGCAGCGCAGTCTTGAAAACTCGCGACATCAGCCTGCGCCCACGCGACCGCAAAACCCGCATCAAGCAACGCCACGCCCTGCTGTTGCACCTTGTCGGCATCAGCGTCGAGCAGCGCCACGGCTGCACCTTCTTCGCAATACAACCGCGCGATCGCCGCACCGATGCCACCACCGGCACCGGTGACCAATACGGTGCGCCCGGCGTGTCTGGAATGAGTCATGAGCTGTTCTCACTTGCAGATGAATGGACTGGGTCAGAGCCCCAGATAAGCACGCTTGACGTGCGGGTTTTCCAGCAGCTCCTGGCCGGTGCCGCTGAGCACCACTTCGCCGTTCTCCAGCACGTAACCTCGATGAGCAATGCGCAGCGTATGAACGATGTTCTGCTCGACGATCAACACGGTGGTGCCCAACTGGAGAATCCTGTTGATGATCTCGAAGACCTGCGACACCAGCAGCGGCGACAGGCCCAGCGACGGCTCATCAAACATCAACAATTTCGGCTCGGCCATCAGGCCCCGGGCGATGGCAACCATTTGTTGTTCGCCGCCCGACAGTGTCCCGGCGTTCTGATCAAGGCGTTCGCGGACCCTCGGAAACAGATCGAGAATATTGTCCAGACGCTGCCTGTAGCCCGCTCGTGCGCTGCGTTTGTAGGCGCCCATCAAGAGGTTGTCGCGCACGCTGATGAAGGGAAACAACTGGCGCCCCTCCGGTATCAGTGTCAGGCCCGCGTCGACAATCTGATCGGGGCGATTGCCATCGATGCGCTGGCCTTCGAATTCGATCGTGCCTTGGGACGGTGTGACGATGCCGCACAAGCTGCGCAGGGTCGTGGTTTTGCCGGCGCCGTTGGCGCCGACGATGGTCACCACCTCACCGGCATTGACCTCGAACGACACGCCACGAAGGATCTCCGTACCGCCATAGCCGCTGTGGACGTTGTCGAGTTTAAGCATGGCTGTACTCCTTACCGAGGTAGGCTTCGATAACCTGAGGATCGTTGATCACATCATGAGGCGCGCCCTGCATCAGCAGCGTGCCGGAACTGATCACGACGATGCGGTCAGAAAGGCTCATGGTGGCTTGCATCAGGTGCTCGATCATCAACACGCTGACGCCCGAATCACGCACCCGGCGAATCACTGCGATGGCCTTGGCAACATCCGTCGGGTTGAGGCCGGCCATGACTTCGTCGAGCAACAGGATGCGCGGGCGGGTCGCCAGAGCGCGGGCCATTTCCAGGCGCTTCATGCCGCCGACCGTCAAGTTGCGCGCCCGGGTGTCGAGCAGCGCGGTGAGTTCGGTCAGCTCGGCGACTTGCTCGGCGATCGCCCTCGCCTCCCTCGCGTCGGCGGTGTGCATGAATGCACCGAGCATGATGTTCTCGCAGACACTCAAATCAGCGAATGGCTGCACGATCTGAAAGGTCCGGCCAATGCCTGCCCGGGCGAACTCGGCCGGGCTGTTCGGGGTGACCCAGTCGCCATTGAGCAAGCGCACTTTCACTTGGCCTTTGGATGGCAGAAGAAACCCGGAGAGCTGGTTGAACACCGTAGTTTTGCCGGCGCCGTTCGGGCCGATCACACCCACGATTTCGCCTTCGGCCAAGCTCAGCGAAACATCGTTGGTGGCGTGCAGTCCGCCAAAGAACTTGTGCAGGTTTTCTGCGACCAGAACCGGCTCACCGTGGGTGGCCGAGTGGGCTTGCGCCAAGGTCGGCCCGATCGGTGCTTTTGTATTTGCCATCGAACGACGGCCGCCGGGCAATGAGTCGATCCAGGCAAATATCCGGGCCCCAAAACGCCCCACCACGCCTTGCGGAATAGTCAGCACCACCACGACCAGCACGATGCCATAGACCAGACCGTGCACCCCGCTGCCCAGATCGCCAAGCCAGCCGCGTGCCAGTTCAGCCAGCGGCAGCACCAGCAAAGTGCCGATCAGCGGTCCCGATACCGTGCCCAGTCCACCAATCAACGCGAACATGGCGATCTGAATCGACATCTCGAGAGAAAACATCGAGCCGGGTTCGATGAAGGTCAGGTACATCGCGTGAAAGCTGCCGACCAGGCTGGTGATAAATGCGGACAACACCACGGCGATCAGCTTGACCTTGACCGAGTTCACGCCCACCGCATGGGCGGCGTCTTCACGCTCACGCACGGCGATCAGGTAATAACCCAGTCGGGAATTCTTGATCTTCCACGACACTGCCAATGTGATGAGCAGAAAGGCGAAGGCAATCAGCAGGTATGGCCAGCGCGGGCGGAACAACATCCACTCGAAACCGAGCTTCAGCGGTACGCCCAGCCCTGCCGCACCACCGGTCACGTCATGCTGATTGATCGCCACCAGACGCACGACCTCCAGCACCGCAATGGTCGCCAAGGCAAAAAACGGCCCGCGCAATCTGAAGCACGGCCAACTGATCAGCACCGCGACAATCGACGACAGGATTGCGCCAGCGAACATGCCGATCCATGGACTGATGCCCAGTTTCATCATCAACAGCGTCGTCGTGTAAGCGCCCACTCCATAGAACACGGCATGCCCCAACGACAGCTGGCCGGCAAACCCGCCGACGATGTTCCAGGCACTGGCCAGTGCCGCATAACTGCATATGAGGATGAACAGGTGATAAACGAACGGCGAGCCAACGCTCAATGGAATGATCAGTAACAGCGCCAGGGCCAGTGCACTGACATAGACACGCGGGTGCAAAATATTCATGAACATCTTCCTCACTCAGACCCGCGACCGGCGCCGAAAAGACCTGTCGGACGAAACACCAGGATGCCCAGGAAAATCGTGAAGTAGACGACCTCCTTGAGGTCCGGCGCGATGTAGTAACCGGCGAGACTGTCGACGATGCCGATCAGCATTGAGCCGATCAGTGCGCCGGACAGGCTGCCCAGGCCGCCCAGCACCACAATCACAAACGCCGTCAGCACGAAGAAAGTGCCAACGGTTGGAAAGACCGGATATTGTGGAGCGATCAGTCCCGAGGCGACGCCCAGGCAGGCGCAACCCAGGCCGAAGGCAAACACATAGATGTTTTTGACGTTGACACCCATCAGTTGCGCCGCGTTGCGATGCTGTGCAGTAGCGCGGACAGCCCGGCCGAGAAAGGTGTTCTGCAAAAACCAGTGCAGCCCCGCGACCAGTGCGAGCGACGCGACAAACGTGATCAACTGACCGCTGCTGACGCGAAAGGCGCCGAAGCTGACGGTCGTGGTACCGACGCTGATGTTCTTCACCGTCATGACGTCGGCACCGAAGATCAGCAACGCGCCGTTCATCAGGGCAATCGAGACGCCGACGGTGGCGAAAATCTGGATATGTCCCTCGGCGCCAAGCAACGGCTGAATGATGAAACGCTGCATTGCCGCACCAGCGGCAAACAACAGGATCGTCGCAGGAATGATCGCCATATACGGGTGGATGCCGAAGTGCGAATTCAGCAAGTACACGGCATACAGGCCGATCATCAGAAACTCGCCATGGGCGAAGTTGACCACACGCACGATGCCGAAAATCAAAGTCAGGCCGATGCTGATGATGGCCAACGTGCCACCGAGCAATAAGCCGTTCAACAGGAGCTGGATGAAAATTTCCACGGTTGGCGCCCTCTTTGCGAGCGAACGAACCCGTGAAGCTCAATGATCAAGCTTCAGCAGATTGCGGGGTTCAGGTATCAGGGTTGGTCGGAAAAACGCGCTTGGGCAACGGCGGCTGCCTGGGGGTAAACGGTTTTCAGCAGTCCGTTCTGCCACTGCATGATTGCCGTATTGGCGCGCTGGTTCTGGCCGTTCTTGCCAAACCTGGCACCGATGCCGGCAGCCGTGCCGCCGAGAGGAATATCGATGGTTGCCACCGAGGCACGGATCGCATCGGCGTCCAGCGAAGTACTGTTTTCCATGGCATCGAGGAATATCTTCGCCCCGACATAGTTGATCAGGCTGTGGCCCGAGCGCGGTTCGCTGCCGTAGCGATCCTTGTATGCCTTGGCGAACGCCCCGATACCGGGAGCGCCGTTTTCATTGGTCTGGAACTGTGGGAAATCGACATCGAGCACGCCTTCCATATTGGCTGCGCCGACGACCTTGACCGTGTCCTGCATGGAATAGCCGCCGCCGGCGCCGATAACGGCTTTGGGCCTGAAACCGGCTTCGCGGATCTGGCGGAAAAACAGCGTCGTGTCGTTCTGATAACTGGTCTGCAATACCACATCCGCCTGGGCGCCTTTCAAACGCAGGATCAGCGATGAGAGATCGACCGCTTTGGCCGAATACGGTAGTACCTCGACCACGTTCAGACCTTGCTCCTGAGCGATTTTTTTCTGAAACCCGGCGATGGTCGTACCGTACAGCGCATCCTCGTGGATGATCGCGACCTTCAATTGTTTCGGATCGACCTTGAGCGATGGGCTGACAATGTCCGTGATGGCGGTGATGGTGCCTTCGGCAAAATTCCTGGCGGTCGGGTTGCTGCGCATCACGTAGCTCAGATCACGCTCAGTGATGTGGTCGGACACCGCACCCAATTCGAAAAAGGGCACCCCCGCCATCTCCGTCACCTGCGTGGCCGCAAATGACAGCGCCGAGGAATAGCTGCCAAATACAGCAGTGACGTTTTCAACAGAGGTGAGCCGGCGCGCGGCACCGACCGCTTGTCCCGCATCGACTGCGTCGGCCTTGAGCAACTTGATCGGCTCGCCCTTCAAACCGCCCGAGGCATTTCGTTCGGCGACGGCCAGTTCGAGGCCACGGAAGCTCTCGTCGCCCAGCAACGCCAGGGATCCACTCAGGGGATAAAGCGCACCGATCCTGATGTCCGCGAGCGCGGCAACCGGAGTGGACAGGCAAAGCAGGATGCCGGCAGCTTTCACCCAGCTTTTCGCGGTAGCCGCCACGGCCACGGCTTCCTCTTGAGCGAGTCTCATTGGATTCATCTCCCGCAGATATTGTTTTTATTGTTCCTTCAAATGATCCGTGCCGAGCACAGACATCGTCGGATTACAGTGGCGATGACACGCAAGTTTTTGCGCCACTGTTTGCAAGAGTACGGCTCGCCAAGATTGGCTGGATATAGCTGAAAAAGCACACCTGCTGTGAATTTTCGGCACAGCTTCTATCGCCGATTGATCAGTCCCAAGGCGCCGGCGACCACGCTTCCACCAGCCTGTCGATGAACAGCCGAATCTTCGGCGACAGGTGTCGCTTGCTCGGATAAATCACCCGGATCGGCTCGGCAGCCTCGGCGTAATCTGCGAGCAACTGCACGAGCTTGCCACTGCGCAAGTCATCGTTGACTACATAGGATGGCAACGTCGCGATACCGAGGCCGGCGGCAGTCGCCTGATGCAAGGCCTCAGCGCTGTCCATCTGCAGCCGCCCGGCATGAATGACCGACACAGGCTGACCATTGACGCGAAAATTCCACGGCAGCAATCGGCCACCGCTGACGAAGTGCAGGCACGCATGCCCGGCCAGATCTTCAGGTCTCTGCGGTGCCGGATGTTCATTCAGGTAATTGGGCGAGGCACAGGTGATCATTTGCTGGTTAGCCACCGTGCGCGTGAGTAGCCCGGAGTCTTCCTTGGGCGGACCGATGCGAATCGCCAGATCGAAACCCTCGTCGATCAGGTCGACCAGCCGATCGGAAAACGTCGCGTCGATGGCGAGCGACGGCCAGTCTCTCAGGCAGCGCTCGATGTGCTGCACAACGTGCAGCCGGCCCAGTGCTACCGGCAGGCTCATGCGCAAGCGGCCGCTGGGCGTCGAACGGCGGAACGCCAAAGCCTCTTCGACCTCGTCCAGATCCTGCAAGATGCCCACACATCGCTCATACAGCACCCGACCATCGTCGGTCAGGCTCAGGCTGCGGGTGGTGCGGTTCAGCAGGCGGACCTGCAGACGCGATTCGAGCCGCACGATCGATTTACCGACGGCCGAGCGGGTCAGCCCGAGTTGCCTGGCCGCCGCCGTAAAACTTCCGGTATCCACCGAGGCGACGAAGGCGGCGATGTCGTTCAGGTTATGCAGTTCCATGTGGCCTCCGGGTTTGGCATTCAAGCGGCTTGGCACCGGTTATGGGGAACCCTATTCCCCAATCATGAGCATAACATCTCGATTAGTTAATCCATCACCAACGCCTGATTGAGGTCATATGAACACTGAAGTAAAAGCAGCCGTGCAAACCTGGGCCAACAGCCTCAGCGATCTGGTACCCGTGCTCAAGGGCACCGATACCACCACAAAGATGAGCGACATCCGCGATGCCTACGCAAAAATGCTCGGGCAGAATCAGCCGCCGGCTGGCGTGAGGTTTGAAACAGTCGACATGGGCGGCGTGCCCGCTACGCTGGTGACTCCGGATGAGCTCAAGACCGACGCGGTGCTGATGTACATCCACGGTGGCGCCTACATCGTCGGTCGACCTGACGGCTACCACGGCATTGGCGGCAACTACGCAAAAATGCTTGGCGCGCGGGTGTACATGCCGGATTACCGTCTCGCACCCGAGCATCAGTTCCCCACCCCTATCAATGACACTTTGCGCGCCTATGAGTGGTTGCTTGAGCAGAGCATCGTCGCCAGCAAGATTGCCTTCGCAGGCGAGTCGGCGGGTGGCGCGATGGTGGTCAGCGTGATGGTCGCGGCAAAATCCAAAGGTTTGCCATTGCCTGCGGTGGGCTCGTCAATTTCGCCATGGGCCAACCTCGAACACACCGGCGCCTCCATGAGCAATCGTGAAGGCCTTGATCCGCTGAACTCCAAGCCCGTGCTGGACATCCTCGCGCGAGCCTTTCTCGGCGACACCTTGGCCAACCATCCGCTAGCCTCGCCGGTGTTCGCCGACGTCACCGGACTGCCACCGATTCTGGTGCAGATCGGCGAAAACGAACTGATGCTCAGTGACGCCATGCGTCTGGCCAATCACCTGGCGGACAACCGCGTCCGGGTCAATCTTGAAGTGTGGCCCGGCATGTTTCACGCCTGGCATTTCTACGCGGGCATGCTGGCCGAGGGGCAGCAGGCGCTGGAGAGTTCGGTGCGGTTTATCGAGGCGGGATTGACTGAGGCTAATCGCTGACCAGACAGCATTAGCTGCTGATCGGGGACACTTCTGGCTGTATTGCTCGGCGCCTTGGCGGTATGGTGATTTGCCGACCGCCGAGGAACCCTGAATGCCGAAAAAACCACCAGCCCCTGACAGCACCGCCAGCGCAGCCGACATCGAACGCGCCATTCTGGCCTTGAACAAAATGGCCGAACGCCTATGGGGTGACGGTCGTGAGGCCGAGGCCAAGGCGCTGCTCGATGCACTGGATGCGCTGAATCGCGCCCTCGACCGGATCCGCATCGGGGAAAGTCGCAGGGCCGTTACGCTGCACTGAATCAGACCTGATAGAACTCGCGATACCACTGCACGAACGCTTGCACGCCCTGCTCGATCGGCACCTGCGGGCTGAAGTCGATGCAGCGTGCCAGCGCCGACACGTCGGCCCAGGTCTTCAATACATCGCCCTCCTGCATCGGTAGATAACGGCGCTGGGCCTTCATGCCCAATGCCTGCTCTAGGCATTCGACGAAGCTCAATAGCGCTACTGGACTGCCGCGACCGATATTGAACAGCCGGTTAGTACCACGCTCGGCGCTGAGTGCGGGCGGTTTGTCGAGCAGTCGCAAAATCCCTTCGACGATGTCATCGATGTAGGTGAAATCCCGCGCCATTTCGCCTTGGTTGTAGAGGTCGATGGCGCGCCCGTGCAGCATGGCTTCGGTGAATTTGAACAGCGCCATGTCCGGCCGCCCCCACGGGCCGTACACGGTAAAGAAGCGCAGGCCGGTGGCTTGCAAACCGTAGAGATGGCAGTAACTGTGCGCGAGCACTTCGTTGGCACGCTTGGTCGCGGCGTACAACGAAACCGGTTGGTCGACCGGGTCGTCTTCTGCAAACGGCATCTTGGTATTGGCGCCATACACCGAGCTGCTCGAGGCGTAGATAAAGTGCTCCGGCGGATGACGACGGCATGCCTGCAGAACGTTGAGAAACCCGACCAGATTCGATTGCGCATATGCATCAGGATTGTCCAGCGAGTAGCGCACACCGGCCTGGGCGGCCAAGTGAATGACCTGTTTGAAGTGTCCGTGCTGTAACAGCGCGTTCAACGCCGCCTGATCAACAATGTCCAGTCGATGGAAAGTGAAATTGGCCAACGTCTCAAGTCGTTGCAAACGCGCCTCTTTGAGTTTGACGTCGTAATAAGGGTTGAGATTGTCGATACCCACAACCTCGAGCCCCTCGCGACACAAACGCATGACCGTGTGATAACCAATAAAACCTGCGGCACCTGTCACCAGAACACTCATGATCACCTCGGCTCACCGGTTGGACTTTAAGGAGATACACAGCACCGAACATTTACCGGCCAACAACGGCAACTATTGATAGACGACCCTAGTTACCCTGGCCAGCAGCATCCGACGCGAGGTATTTAAAAGTCGAACTGCCGATGAATCGAAAGATGTAAGATTGAAACTAATTTGCTATCACGGACGCCATCTAACACCCGCGACTTCAATAACTTCGAAAAGTTTAAAAAATCCGACGAATAAATTTCACCATTCACAAACAATGACTTACGAAACACGGCCATTATCAGCGGATGAAAGGCAGTCTTTTTGACTGTTATTAATTGACAGCTTGCAAAGACTGGCCGATAACTTAGCACTGCCCGAAGAGCTCGCGCCGCCGCGCACTTTTCTGCTCTCCGGCTACTTATGTAATTGGATCCTGAAGGTCGCAACTGCGAACCGTGCGGTAGCTTTGCCTGAATGAAAGCGCGCCGATTCGTTATAGCCAAGACGGCCACGGATATAACAATAACCAACAAGTTGATTCATTTTTGAAACACTTCTTCTGCCAATAAACATTGATGCATCTGGCTCGGCACTTTGCCTTGATCAGCCTACTACCTACTAGCAAGCATGACGGCTCGTCCCACGCTATCGGCCGTCCTGCTTAAACGATCGCTATGTATGGAGTACTCCAGCATGCTAACGGTTTGCCGCAACGGCTCTAACTGGTATTTATTGCAGTGCAAGCCCCGCCAGGATGAACGGGCACAACTCAATCTGCAGCAACAGAACTATTCGACCTTCCGGCCGCAGCTGATGAGCGAGCGCAGTATTCGTGGCAAACGCCAACGAACACTGGAATCGCTGTTCCCCGGCTACGTGTTCATTCAACTGAGCCGCGACGACAACTGGGCACCGATTCGCTCGACCCGCGGTGTCAGCCGCATCGTCGAATTCAACCATGTCCCCGCCCGGGTCGATGAAGACGTGATCGCGCAATTGCGTGAGCGCAGTCAGGAGTCGATCGGCTTTCCTGCGGAACCGACACTCAAGCCCGGCGAACCTCTGCAAATCGTCCAGGGTCCACTGTCCCCGCTCGAAGGCGTGTTCCTCTCCATGCAGGGTGATGAACGGGTGATGATCCTGCTCAATTTCCTCAACCGCCAACAGCACGTCAGCGTCCCGCTGAGTTACCTCGAACGCCAGCGACAATAGTCCGGATCCGCTTTGCCCTGACCCCGACCCCCTTAATCAGGAGCGTGATCCATGGCTCTGAAGCCTCGCTGTTCCCTGGTTTTAGTCGTCGCCTGCTGTGCCCCCGAAGCTGCCTGGAGCGTTGAGCCGCAAGCGATCAATGTGTACGGCTTCGATTTCACCCCGACCTTTGCCTTGTCGGAAAGCTACGACGACAACTTTCGTGAAGTCGAACACGATGTCGAATCGACCATGGTCACCCGCCTGGCGCCGGCCTTCGAGCTCAAAGCCGAGGACCGCAACAGTGCCACGCGGGTGATCTGGGAGCCGACCCGCTACATCTATCACAGCGCCTCGGACGCTTCGAACACCGCCCAGCGTCTGCGCGCCGACAGCATCATGGAGTTCACCGACCGGCATCGGCTGAAACTCGAAGCCGAGGCACGCAAGTACGAGCGCACCACCTCGACCGCCGTCGACGGCATCAACGACAAGATCGAGAGCCAGCGCGTCGGCGGCGTCTACACCTTCGGCGCGCGCAGTGCGCTGAACCAGATCGACCTCGGCGCCAGTTACGCACAACTGCGCTATGACAACTCCGACGGCATCAACGATGACAAGGAGCGCAACACCAGCAATCTGTCCAGCACTTGGTATCACCGCCTCGGCAGCAAGACCCGTGGCCTGCTCGAATACGACCACACCCGCTTCGATTACCTGCAATCGAACAGCCCGCGCAGCAGTCGCTCCGATGCAGTGCTGGCTGGGGCCGAGTGGGACATGACAGCGAAAACCACCGGCAAGCTGCGCGTCGGTTACGAGCGAAAGAATTTCGACCAGAGCGGTTCCGACGACCTGAGCAACCCCACCTGGCAAGTGGATCTGGCGTGGAAACCGCGCACCTACTCGACCTTCACCTTCCTCGCGCGCCAGGCCATGGCCGAAGGCGATGACGGCTCCGACGCGGTGAAAGCCACCTTCACCCAGTTCGGCTGGCGCCACGGCTGGACCGAGCGCATTACCACGATTGCTGAAGCCGGCATGGGCCATTACGTCTACGAAGGCCAGGATCGCAGCGACGATTTGCAGGATTACAAACTCGGCGTGAATTACGCAATGCGCCGCTGGCTGGACGTCGAAGTCGCCTACCGCCACCGCGACAACGACTCCGATGCCGACAACGAAAGCTTCACCCGCAATGTTTTCCAGATCACGTTCGACGTCAGTCTGTAGGAGGGTTGGGCCATGCATACGCGCCTGATTTTATTGTTGTTGCTGCTCTGGACAGTGCCCACGGTCGAGGCGGCGGACAACGCCAATGATTACCGCCTGGCCGCCGGCGATGTCTTGCGCATCATCGTGTTCGGCGAGCCGGAACTGAGCTTCAAGAAGATCCGCCTCAACGATGCCGGCACCTTTTCCTACCCGTTTCTCGGCGAAATCGTCGCCAAGGGCCTGACGCCCAATCAGGTCGAACAAAAAATCGTCGACGGCCTCAAGCAAGGCTATCTGATCGATCCGAAAGTCAGCCTCAGCCAGATCGAATACCGCCCGTTCTACATCAACGGCGAGGTGCAGAAGCCCGGCAGCTATCCGTTTCAGCCCGGGCTGACCCTGGAAAAAGCCATCGCCCTGGGTGGCGGCCTGACCGAACGCGCCTCAATGAAACGCGTGACGATTTTGCGCGGCAGTGGCGGCCCACCGGTCACGGAGAACATCTCGCGCACCACCGTCATCGCCCCCGGCGACACCATTTCCATTGCACAAGGCTTTTTCTGATCATGGACAACAGCCCAAGCACCTACCTCGAACGTCCGCTCCAGGGCCACTTGCCAACGCAAGCCGCCGACGAGTCGGACACCCTTGATCTGCTGCACCTGTGGCGCGTGGTCTGGTCGGCGAAGTGGAACATCGCCTGGCTGGTGCTGCTCAGTTGCGCGCTGGCCGTGGCGGCGCTGTCGTTCATCACACCGCAGTACGTCGGCAGTGCGACGTTGCTGATCAAGGACAAGACGCCGCCCGTGATGAGTTTCCAGCAAGCCGCCGAAGCCGGTGGCGCGACCACCACCGATTACTTGCAGACCCAGCAAGCCCTGCTGCAATCGAGGGAACTGGCCGAGCGCGCCGTGCGCAAACTTGGCCTGACTACTAACCCGATCACCGATCCACGCCAGCAGGCGCAGAGTTGGTTCACCCCGCGCCAATGGCTGGCGGAGCTAAATCGCGACCAATGGCTGCCATGGCTGGACCTGTTGCCGCCGCCGAAGCCGCCAGCGACTGAAGAACAGGTATTCAACGACGTCACGCAAAACCTGATGCTGCACACCAGCGTCAAGTTTGTCGGCAAGAGTCAATTGCTGGAGATCGACGTCGAACTGCCCGACCCGGCACTCGCTGCGGCGGTGGCCAACGCCCTCGCCCAAGGCTTTATCGACAGCCAGCAGGACACCAGCCTGAAGTCTTCGCAAAACAACACCAGCTGGATGAACACCCGCCTGGTCGAGTTGCGCGACAACCTGCGCGTCGCCGAAAACAAGTTGCAGGCCTATCGCGAGGAACAGGGTCTGGTCGATGTCGACGGCGTTGCCACCATCAGTGCCAACGAGCTGCAAATGACCGGCAATCGCATGATCGACGCGCGCCGCGATCGTGCCGAAGCGGAGAGCCAGTTCCGTCAGGCGCAAGCCTTGAGCAACGGCGACATCAGTCGTTTGTCCAGCGTGCCGGCAGTGCTGAGCAATCCGCTGATTCAGCAGTTCCAGGCTGATCTGGCCAAGGCTCAGGCCAAAGTCGAAGAGTTGTCGGGCCGCTACGGGCCGAAGCACCCGGCGCTGATATCCGCCCGCTCCGAACAGCGCACCGCCGCCAACAGTCTGCGCCTGCAAGTGCAGCAAGTGGTCGCCGGCATCGAGCGTCAATACCAATTGGCGGTGGCCAGCGAAGACGCCCTGCGCAAATCCTTTAACAGCAACAAGGCGCAGATTCAGGACATTTCGCGCAAGGAATTCCAGCTGCGCGAATTCCAGCGTGAAGTCGACAGCACCCGCGCGCTCTACGAAACCTTCGTCACCCGCCTCAAGGAAACCGCCGCCACTTCGGATATGGATTCGGCCAAGGCACGCATCGTCGACCCGGCGATCGCACCGCTGGAAGCGAGCAAACCGCGCAAGAATCTGATCCTCGCCATTGTCGCGCTGGTGGCTGCGGTCGTCGGCGTCGCCCTCGCCTTTCTCTTCGACACGCTGAGCAACACCTTCAAGACTGACGACACCGTCGAGAGCCTGCTCAATGTGCCGTTGCTCAGCGTCGTGCCGCTGGTGATGAAGAAGAGCCGACGGCAGTTGGCGCGGCTGTTCGAAGACAACGACCACCCGCGCTTCTGCGAAACCATCCGCAACCTGCGCACCTGGCTGATGCTGCAGAACAACGAACGCCCGGCGCAGGTGGTGCTCGTCACTTCCTCGGTGTCCGGCGAAGGCAAAAGTACCATCGCCAACAACCTTGCCTCGTCACTGGCGCCACTGGAACGGGTGCTGCTGATCGATGCCGACATGCGGCAGCCGACGCTGTCGCTGAATTTCGATTTCCCGCCGCAGAGCCCCGGCCTCGCCAACCTCATGGCCGGCAGCGCGCGGCTGGAAGACTGCATTCGCAGTGTCGGTAATCTGGACATGCTCCCGGCCGGCTGCCTGACGCCCGCAGCGCTGGACCCGTTCGAGGCACCACGCTTGAAAGTCTCGAGCAGTTCGAGCAACGCCGTGGCCCCCGCGCAGGACTTGCTCAGCTCACCGCGCCTCGGTCGGCTGTTGCAGATTCTCAAGTCGCGCTACCGGCACATCATCATCGATTCGCCGCCAGCGGAAATCGTCAGTGACGCGCTGTTGCTGGCGCAGCATTCCGATGCGGTGATCTACGTGGTCAAGGCGCAGAGCACGCCGGTCGGCCAGGTGCGCAAAAGCATCGCCGTATTGCAGCAGAGCCAGGCGCCGGTGTTCGGCGTGGTGCTCAATCAGGTCGATCTGCGCAAGGCGCGCAAGTACGGCCATGGCCATTCCCGTTCCTTCTACGACTACGACTTCGCCCCGCGCTGATCCTTCGGGCCGTGCCGCCCGGCCGCAGCCTGTCCTTCCCTGTACGACGAATCGGAGATCGCGCCGATGACCTCGCAATATTCCGCGCAAATGGCACACCGTCGCGGCCTCACCTTCTGGGGGCAATGGTTGTGCGCAATGACCCTGGTCAATCTGTTGCTGATTGTTCTGGTGCACTGGCGCATCGGCGCCTTGCCCAGTGAATACCGGCTACTGATCATCCTCACGGTGCTCGGCTCGATGCCGGTCTACAGCCTCGTTCAGGTCTACCACAAACGTCATGGCCTGCTGGTCGGGCTCGGCCGTTTGCTGGCCGGCTGGCTGATTCTGCTCGGACTGCTGATGAGCATCGCCTTCGTCACCCAGACCAGCGCGTTGTTCTCCCGGCAGGTGGTGATTGTCTGGGCGGTGGTCGGTTTTCTCGCCCAGGCGGCGACGTTTCTGCCGCTGCATCTGTTCGTGCGCATGTACACCAAAATGATTTGCAACGAGCGCCGCGCGGTAATCATCGGCACCTGCCCGACCGCCCATGAACTGGCGCGCAAACTCCTCGACCCGGATCGCGCGTTACTGCTCGGGTTTGTCGCGGCGAAAGCCGACAGCGGCCCGGCGCCGAGCATTCTGCCGCTGCTCGGTGAAGTCGAGGACATCCGCGAAATCATCACCCGCTTGCAGGCGCGGCGGGTGTACATCGTGCTGCCGATGGCCGAGGCGGCGACGATCGAAGCGTTGTATATCAACCTCCTCGACATGAACGTCGACGTGGTGTGGATTCCGGATCTGGGCAGCATGGTCTTGCTCAATCATTCGATCTCCGAGATCGAGCGGATGCCGGCGATCTATCTCAACGAAAGCCTGCTCACCTCGCACCCCGGCAGCCTGTTCTGCAAGGACCTGTTTGAACGCAGCGTCGCTGCGGTGGCGCTGATTCTGCTCAGCCCGCTGCTGCTCGGCGTGGCCATCGCGGTCAAGCTGAGCTCGCCGGGGCCGGTGCTGTTCAAGCAGAACCGCCATGGCTGCGACGGCGAAGTGATCCGCGTGTGGAAGTTTCGTTCGATGCGCGTGCACAACGATCAGCAAGTGCGTCAGGCCACCCGCGACGACGACCGCGTCACACCGCTAGGACGCTTTCTGCGGCGCAGCTCCATCGATGAGCTGCCGCAACTGTTCAACGTGCTGTTCGGCCACATGGCGCTGGTCGGGCCGCGTCCGCACGCGGTCACCCACAACATCTATTACACCGGCAAGGTGCGCGCCTACATGGCACGGCATCGGCTCAAGCCTGGCATCACCGGTCTGGCGCAGATCACCGGGCACCGCGGCGAAACCGAGACCGTGGAAAAGATGCAGCGCCGGGTCGCTCAAGACCTCAATTACATCAATCAATGGTCGCTGTGGCTGGACATCAAGATCCTCCTGAAGACGCCCTTCACCCTGTTCTCGAAAAACATCTACTGACAGCGGCCAGCGCTCTGGCCCACCCCGCCACGCATGAGGTTTTCCCATGAATGTGAGTGTATTCGGTATCGGTTATGTCGGACTGGTCCAGGGCGCCGCGCTGGCCGAGGTTGGCCACAACGTGCTGTGTGTGGATGTCGACGCGGCCAAGGTGCAGGCCTTGAACGACGGCACTCTGCCCCTCTACGAACCTGGCCTGAAAAGCCTGGTGCGGGACAATCATCACAGCGGCCGTCTGCAATTCGGCAGTGATCTGGCCGCTGCGGTAAAGCACGGCGATGTGTTGCTGATCGCGGTCGGCACGCCGCCGGACGAGGACGGCTCGGCGGATCTCAAACATGTCCTCAGCGTCGCCCGTACCATCGGCGAACACCTGCGCGGCGAGCAGATCATCGTCGACAAATCCACGGTGCCGGTGGGCACGGCGGACCGGGTGCGCGAATGCATCAGCGCCATCCTCGGCGAAAGCGGGCGTGGTGCACTGACCTTCGATGTGGTTTCCAACCCGGAATTCCTCAAGGAAGGCTGCGCGGTCGACGACTGCATGCGCCCCGACCGGATCATCATCGGCACCGACAGCCCGCGCGCCGAAGCGCTGATGCGCGAGCTCTACGAACCGTTCAATCGCAACCGCGAAAAAATCATCGTCATGGATGTGCGCAGCGCCGAACTGACCAAGTACGCCGCGAACTGCATGCTGGCGACCAAGATCAGTTTCATGAACGAGATGGCCGGGCTTGCCGAAAAGCTTGGCGCCGACATCGAAATGGTTCGCCATGGCATCGGCTCGGATCCGCGCATCGGCTACCAGTTCATTTATCCCGGCATCGGTTACGGCGGTTCGTGTTTTCCCAAGGATGTGCGTGCACTGATCCATGCTGCACACGGCGTCGATGTCGATGCACGCCTGCTGCGGGCGGTGGAGTCGCGCAACAACGAGCAGAAAAGCACGCTGTTCCACAAGATCGCCGAGCACTTCAACGGTGCGCTGGAAGGCAAGACCTTCGCGCTGTGGGGCCTCAGTTTCAAGCCCAACACCGATGACATGCGCGAAGCCCCCAGCCGCGTGTTGATGGAGGCGTTGTGGCGTGCCGGCGCCAGCGTGCAGGCGTTCGACCCGAAAGCCATGGAACAGGCGCAGCAGCTTTATGGCCCGCGCGATGACCTGACGCTGGCCGGCACCAAAGAGGCGGCGCTGAAAAATGCCGACGCGCTGGTGATCGTCACCGAGTGGCAAGCGTTTCGCGCGCCGGACTTCGAACTGCTCGCCCGCCAGTTGAAAAATCCGCTGATTTTCGACGGGCGCAACCTGTTCGATCCGCAGCGCCTCAGCGCGCGCGGCTTCACCTACATCAGTGTCGGCCGGCCGACCTGCACCGCCCAAGCACAGGATCTCGCGTCATGATCCGCCTGGAATTGCTCGACCGTTATTCGCCGGCCCTGCTGGAATCCAACCGGGCCTTCTCCTTTCTCAACTTCGCCTCGATCGGCAGTTTCATCCGCCAGCCGCCGTCGTCGCTGGCGTATTTTTGCGACGGCATGCTGATGTCCGGGTTCATGTCGCGCATCACCGGGCGCGCGGTGCAGCGGGTCAGTTTCGATTTCACCTCGATTGCCGATCCGGTGTTGCGTGAATCCGAGCAGCGCGGCAAACGCGTCTATGTGGTCGGTGCGCGGCAGGCCGAGCTTGATCGTTTCGTTGACAAGCTCGGTATGCAGTACCCGCGCCTGCAACTGGTCGGCGCGCACAACGGTTACTTCGACGCCGAACAAGGTGCGGCAATTCAAGCTGACATCCGCCGACAGCGCACCAACCTGCTGCTGGTCGGCCTTGGCGCCGGTCTGCAGGAGCGCTTTATCCTCGAAGCACTGCGCGGTGGTTTCAGCGGCGTGGCGTTCACCTGCGGCGGTTTCATTCGTCAGGAGGCCAATGCCAGCGAGCGTTACTACCCCGACGCTATCAATCGCCTGCACCTGCGCGCCTTTTACCGCATGTACCGCGAGCCGCACACGATCAAGCGTTACCTGCTCGACTACCCGAGCAATGCCCTGCGCCTGACCGAACTGATTCTGCGCCAGCAAGTGGCAATCAATGTCACTGCCCCATGAGGATTGTGCCGATGCATATTCTGTTCACGCTCAAGGATTACCAGACTGGCGGCGGCGTCGAGTGCGTGCAGCAACGCCTCGCCGAGCAGTTTCTGGCGGACGGCCGGCGGGTGAGTTTTTTCGTCATGAACGGCGACTCGCCCAACGTCGACGGCGCGCCGAGCATGGCCGGTGGCGGCAGTGGGCTCGCGGGCTGGCTGAAATCGATCGTGCTGCTGCGCCGGCTGATCCGCCGTGAGGGCGTGACGCATCTGATTGGCGCCAAGGAGCAGGCCAACCTCTGCACCTGGTTCGCCACCCTGGGCAGTGCCTGCAAAGTCATCTACACCCGCCACGCCGCGCTGGATTGCGCCGAGCAGAACACCGGGCGCGCCAGCCTGCGCCTGTTGTACGCGCTGTACCTGTGCGGCAGCGGCAAGGTAGTCGCGGTGTCCCACGGTCTGCGCCAGTCGCTTGCCGGGTTGATGCCGTGGGGCCAGCCGCGCATCCGTTACTGCCCGAACGCAGTCATCAGCGAGCAACTGTTGCGTGCGGCACAGGCGCCGTTGCCCGGTGGCGTGCCCCATCATTATTGGCTGGGTGTCGGCCGGCTAGTGGAAACCAAGGGCTTCGCGCTGCTGCTCGACGCCTACGCCCTGGCGGCGCAACAACGCCCGCTGCCGTATCTGGTGATTGCCGGCGACGGCCCGTTACGCGCAGCGCTTGAAGCGCAGACACAACGGCTGGGCATCGAACGCCTGGTGCATTTCACCGGGCATCTGCGCAATCCCTATCCGCTGATCCGCCATGCGCAACTGTTGGTGCTCAGTTCTTTGCACGAAGGTTTGCCGACGGTACTGGTCGAGGCGCTGGCGCTGGGTACGCCGGTGATCTCCACCGATTGCGGCAGCGGTCCGCGCGAGTTGCTCGACGATGGACGCCTCGGGCGTTTGGTCAAGGTCAATGATGTGCCGGCCCTGGCTGAGGCGCTGCTCGACAGTCTGGCCAGCCGCGAACCCGAGCCGCCGCCCCGACATTCAGTCAGCGACGCGATCCTGCCCTATACCAGCCAGTACGCCGCGCAGGCTTATTACCAGGTGTGGAACCGATGAAAAAGCTGCTGATCATCCTCCAGGACCTCGGCGCCGGCGGCGCGGAGAAAATGATGGTGCGCCTCGCCGGTGCCTTGGTTGAGGCCGGCAACGAAGTCACGCTGCTGATGCTCACCGGTGCCGGCATCAATCAGCCGGCGCTCGACCCACGAGTCAGACAAGTGCTGCTCGACAGTCCGCGCAGCGCGGCGGCTGTGCCGGCACTGACACGGTTTTTACGCAGCAATCAGTACGACGCGCAACTGGCCGCCCTCACCCACGTCAACGTCGTGGCGATTGCCGCCGCCGCGCTGTCCGGGACGCTGGCGCGGCTGCATGTCAGCGAGCGCAATGCCTTTTCGCGGGACAAACACGTCAACCCGGCATTGTCGGTCAAGCTCGCCTACTGGCTGGCGCCGTGGTTGTACCGGCTGATTCCCAACCCGGTGATCTGCGTGTCACAAGGCGTCGCCGAGGATCTGGTCGACACCACCATCGCCCGCGCGCGCGATGTGACGACCGCTGACAACCCGGTGCTCGACAACGATTTTCGTGACAAACCCGCCGCCGCGCCCAGCCATCCCTGGCTGAAGGACAAAACCACCCCGGTGATCGTCGCCGTGGGTCGACTGGCGCAACAAAAGGGCTTCGACACTCTGATCGACGCCTTCGCCCGTCTGCCGCAACGCGATGCGCGGCTGATCATCTTCGGCGAAGGCGCCCTGCGCGGCGAACTGCTGGCCCAAGCGACAGCGCTCGGCGTCGCAGAGCGTTGCGATCTACCGGGATACGCCAGTGACCCTATCGCCGAGATTGCCCGAGCGGACTGTTTCGTCCTGTCGTCGCGTTTCGAGGGCAGCCCCAACGCGTTGGTCGAAGCCCTGTCGACCGGCACGCCGGTCGTGGCGACCCGCTGCCCGTACGGCCCGCAGGAAATCCTCGGCGATGGCGCCGTCGCCCCCTTGGTCGATGTTGACGATCCGGCCGCGCTCGCCAGCGCAATCAGCGCACAAATGGCCGCACCACGAGCCCTGCATCGCCAGCGGCGGATTGATGCCGCCGCGCGCTTCGTCAGCGGCCGCGCGGTGCAGACCTACCTCAAGGCGTTACTCGGGAGGCGCTGAGATGAACCGCCTGCAAGTGCGTTATTCGACACTGGCCGATGCCTTCACCTTGTTTGGCGTGCTGTTCTATACGCAAGTGATCGGCTTCTTTCTGCGCCTGGGGAATGTGAGCACGCTGGACGATGCCCAGCAGGATCTGGAAGGCAATCTGGCCAATCAGGTCTGCGGCTTGCTGACGTTGCTGGTGCCGCTGTTCTTCTTCATTCGCCACAAAGTGTTCCTCAGCAAGAGTTTCTACCGGCAGAACCTGTTTTTGCTGTTGTTTCTCGGCTGCGTGGCGGCGTCGATCAGTTGGTCGAGCGAGCCGATGCTCAGTTTCAAGCGTTTCGTTGCGCTGCTCAGCGTGGTGTTTTTTGCCGGTTTTATCGCTTGGCGCTACAGCATCGAGCGGATCGCTTTTCTGTTCGGCTGCGTGATCGGTGCAGCGGCGCTAGCCGGGTTGATCTTCGCCGTGATTCGCCCGGACATCGCCTTTATTTCCGGCGGCATCCGTGACGGGGCCTTTCGCGGGGTGTTCGCGGAAAAGAACGCTGGCGCACGCCTGAACGCGATTGCGATCCTGTTGCTGCTGCCGATGATCCGCCAGCGCAACCCGCTGGCCATGCTGTATGGGCTGTTCGCGCTGATCGCCATCGGTCTGGCGCAGTCAGCCACGGCGATTGCGCTGATCGTCGCCGGCACCGCCAGTTACGCCTACTTCATCACGCTGATCCGGCTGCGCATCAACCGCTCACTGCTGGCCTTCACCGCCGCCACGCTGGTGTTCTTCCTCTTGTGTGGGGTGCTTTACGCCAATTACGCCATGCTGCTGGAACTGGTCGGCCGCGACCCGTCACTCACTGACCGCACGTTGATCTGGGAGCTGTTGCAGCCGCTGATCGATGCGCAATTTCTCAAGGGCTATGGCTTCGGCGCGTTCTGGGCCAGTGCCGATGCCGATGCGTTTATCACGCGCTGGGGCTATATCGGCAATGCGCACAGCGGCTACGTCGAAACCCTGCTCAATGGCGGCCTGATTCAGTTGGTCGCTCTGCTGCTGATGTTTGCCCAGACCCTGAGCAAGCGCTATCGGGCAATCACGGCGGATCAGTCGGCGCGCTATCAGGCCTGTGCGCTGGTGATCATCGGCCTGTTCGTCGTTACCAATTACGTCGCCTACGTGATCCCCAACTATCGCTCGGGTGAGTTCCTGATCTTCTGCGTGCTCAGCCTGACCTTCCGCCATCACCTCGTCGCCCGTCCGCAGCCGCTGCCAGCGGCGAATGCTCGGCCAATGCGCGGCACTTTTCGGGAGCAACGCCCATGCTGAATGATCCCTCGGCCGTCACCGTGTGCGTGGTGATTCCGCTGTTCAACGCCGCCGCCAGCATTCAACGCACACTGGACTCGGTGTGCGCACAGACCCGCCTGCCGGACAAAGTGATTGTCGTCGATGACGGTTCCAGCGATGCCGGGCCAGAGATCGTCAAGCACTACGCCGCGCCCTTCCCCATCGTGCTGTTGCAGCAGCCCAACCAAGGCCCGGCCAGTGCGCGCAATCGCGGCGTGTTCAGCGCCGAAGAAACCTTTATCGCTTTCCTTGATGCCGACGACCGCTGGCATCCGGAAAAACTGCAAAAACAACTGGCACTGCACGCGGAATTGACCCGACAGGGACGCAAAGTCGGTTTGATCGATTGCTTTCAGATGAGCGAATTCAGTGATGGCAAACGCCAATTGGAGGATCGCTGTAAACACGGCGAGCACTTTGCCGACTTCATGCGCGAGAACATCATCAACGGCACCTCCGGCGTACTCGCCCTGCGCGAGATCATCGTCGCCATTGGCGGCTTCGATCAAAGCCTGCGCTTCGCTGAAGATCGCCTGTTGTGGACGCGCATCGCGGAAATCAGCGAGATCCACAGCGTGCCGCAGATCCTCCACTGGCGCGCCGTCAATGCCGCCAACATCACCGCGCAACCGCACAAGTATTACCCGCACAAGCTGCGCTTCATCCAGCTGTACCTGGCGCGTTACGGCACCCGGCTGAACCAGCAGCAGCGGATCTATTTCGTTCTCGCCAATCACGCGGAATTTCTCAATGCCTTTTCCCGGCGCGGCGATCATCGCCGGGTCATCGAGGTGTTCCGACAGATGCTCGGGCATTCGTGGCAGACGCTGTTGTTCTCCCGGGGCAAACCGACCCTGCGCTACCTCTACGCCTGCTTGAAAAGTCTGGGCAACAGCCGCTGAATTTCAGGGATCGCGCCATGGCCAACCGTCGCCTGATGACCCTCGCATGGATTTTCACCGAGAAGTTCGGCCTGATTTTCCTGTCGATGATCACCTTTGTCGTGTACGCGCATTTGTTGACGCCGACGGAGTTGGGCATCGGCACGTTGATCATCGCCGTGGTCGAAGTGGTCGGCATTCTGTTCTCGTCGATGCTGGAAGACCCGCTGGTGCGCCTGCAGCGGATGGAACACAAACACATCAGCAGCGTGTTCTGGTTTGCCGTGCTGGTCAGCCTGCTATCGATTGCGTTGATTTCTCTGGCGGTCGTGCTCTATACGCCGTCCACCGCGCTGCGCTGGATGACCGCTGTGGCCTCGGTGAAAATCCTTTTCACCCTGATGGCGCGGGTGTATGTGGCACAGATGCGCCGCAGCGGCAATTTCAAGCTGCTGGCCTCGCGCACCTTGCTCGGCAAAGTGGCTGGCGGGGTTGGCGGCGTGGCTGTTGCGCTGCTGGGTTTCGGCCCGTGGGCGGTGGTTGCCCAAGCGCTGATCATGGACGGCGTTTCCACGCTGGTGCTGATGCGCAGCGAACGTCGGCGCATTCCCTTGCTGATCGACCGCCAGGTGCTGGGCGAACTGCTGCGCTCCGGTCTGCCGGTCTGCGTCAACGTGATGAGTTCGCAAACCCTGCAACGCGGCGTCAATCTGATTCTTGGCCTGACTGCCGGGGCGCACGCGGTGGGCATGTTCAATCTGGCCATGCGCATCATCGATCTGCCGCGCTCGGCGATCTACAACGGCTTGATGAGTTACGCCTTGCCGGTGTTCGCCCGGCGCAGTGCCGAACCGGCGCGGCTGATCGGGATGATTGGCGATTCCACGGCGATCAGCGGCTTCGTGCTCACGCCGCTGTTCTTCGGCATCGCCCTGACCGCCGAAGACATCATCCTGCTGATCTTCGGCGCGAAATGGGCCGACGCGATTCCCTTGCTGCAAGTGCTCGCCTGTACGGCGGCGCTGGGCAATCTGGCGCTGTATGCAACTACTGCGCTGGTGGCGGTCAATCGCACGCACCTGACGCTCAAGGCCGAAGTTGCCACCACCCTGCTCGCGCTGGCGCTGGTGTATCTGCTCGGCGCGACCTACGGCGGCATGGCGGCGGCGCTGGCTTTGCTGCTGCGCATGCTGCTGATCACGCCGCTGCAGGTACGCGGCCTGCACGCCGCGATCGGTTACGACTGGCGCAGCTTCTTTCAGTCCAGTTACCGCAGCCTGCTTGCCTCTTTCGTGATGGTCGTCGTGGTGATGTGGCTGTCGCGGCAGACCGGCCTGTCCGGTTATGCGCACCTGGCCGGCGACATTGCCATCGGCACGCTGACCTATGCCTTGGCCTACAGCCTGCTGCACCCGCGCTGGCCGCAAGAATTCAAGTTGGTGTTCACCGCCCGCTGAGCTGCATTTCCTCGCAATGGAGTACGTCGTCATGCGCAAAACCACGTTGATCACGGGCGGTGCCGGCTACATCGGTTCGCACACGGCATTGCAACTGATCGAAGCCGGACACTCGGTGCTGATCCTCGACAATCTGTGCAACAGCAGCCGCGAAGCAGTCGCACGGCTGGAGCTGTTGAGTCATTCGCACGTCGATTTCATCGAGGGCGATATCCGCGACGCCGCGCTGCTGGAAGAGATTTTCAGCACCTACGCGATTGATGCAGTGCTGCATTTCGCCGGCCTCAAAGCCGTTGCGCAAAGCGTGCGCCGCCCCATGGATTACTACGCCAACAATGTGTTCGGCACGCTGAACCTGTGTCAGGCGATGGCCCGCGCCCACGTGTTCAATCTGGTGTTCAGTTCCTCGGCGACGGTGTACGGCGAGCCGGCCCGCATGCCCATCGTCGAAGAGCACGGCACCGGCAAACCGGCCAATCCCTACGGGCGCTCGAAGTTGATGATCGAAGAATTGCTCAGCGACCTTGCCCTCGCCGATTCACGCTGGAACATCGCTGTGCTGCGTTACTTCAACCCGATCGGCGCGCACCAGAGCGGGCTGATCGGCGAAGCACCCAGCGGTCGACCGAACAATCTGCTGCCGTGCCTGACCGAGGTTGCCAGCGGCCAGCGCGCGGCGTTGACCGTTTACGGCAACGACTATCCAACAGTCGACGGCACCTGTATTCGCGATTACATCCATGTGCTGGATCTGGCCGAAGGTCATCTCAAGGCGCTACAGGTTTTGCAGGACGACGAGCATGGCCTGCACGTGTGGAATCTCGGCAGCGGCACCGGCTACAGCGTATTGCAGATCATCAGCGCCTTCGAAGACGTCACCGGCCTGCGCATTCCCTACCGCTTCGCCCCACGCCGCGCCGGAGATATCGCCGAGTGCCGCGCCGACGCGAGCAAGGCCGGGCGCGAGCTGGGCTGGCGGGCGCAACGCGAGCTGACGCAGATGCTCATCGACAGCTGGCGCTGGCAGACCAGCAACCCATGGGGCTACCGCCCGCAACCGGCGCCGCTGCTGGCGGTGGGCAGCTGAACCGGCGCACATCCATGTTAGGGACGACTCATGAACAGATCACGATGCTTGCTGTTTGTCTTGCTGCTGCTGAGCGCTGGCGCCCGCGCCAATATTCCCCAACCGGTGGCTGACGGACTGGTGCTGTGGCTGGACGGCAATGATCCCGCCTCGATGACTCTGGAGGGGCAAAACCAGGTCGTGCGCTGGCTGGATAAATCCGGCAAGGGCAATGACGTCACCGTCGACAATCGCGCGGCGACGACATTGCCTACGCGCGTCGACAACGCCCTCAACGGCCACGGCGTGGTGCGCTTCAGCGGCACGGCGGCATTCATGGGCCAGGCGATTCGCACGAGCAAAGGCCCGGTGACGGTGTTCGTCGTCTCGCGGCGCTTGCCCGAGCAGGCCGGCGGCAAGGCCTGGCAGCGCCTGTTCAGCTCGCGGCCGCAACTGGCGGACAACGACAACGTCGCACCGAATTTCGGCATCAGTGTGCAGCAGACCACCGCCTACGAGCCAGCCCTGGCCTTGCTGGAAACCAGTGACGTGCCGATCGGCCCGTTCGCGGTGGCGCGCAATGCGGTGGGCACCTCGGAGATTCTGCGAGGCGACATCGCCGAGGTGTTGGTTTATGACCGCCCATTCAACAGCCAGGACGAACGCCGCAATGTGTTCGAGTATCTGGCGCAAAAGTGGGCGGTCGCCATTCCGCAGCAGGCCGATGCCTGGACCCGCGTCGGTCCGCTAGGACCGACGCCGACGCACGTTACGCCCGATCTGCCGTTATCGGACCAGGCCAATGCCGGCGGTTGGACACGCGATACGCGGCTGTCAGACGAATTCAACGGCAGCGCCCTCGATGCCGAACGCTGGCACGTCAACAACGCCACCGGTACCGATTCCCTCGGGCGCAAACCGGCGCTGTTTTTGCCGGAGAACGCCAAGGTCGGCAACGGCAATCTGAACATCACTTTCCGCAAACAGACCCTCCCGGAAAAATACGTCGCCCTGGGCTACAAGGACTACAGCTCGGCGATGGTGCGCACCAACGAACGGGGCATGTACGGCTATTACGAAGCCCGGGCGAAGCCGATGAATTCTGCCGGCTCCAGTGCGTTCTGGCTGGCGTGGACCGGGCTGCCGGACAACGCCACGGAAATCGACATCTTCGAAATCGGCGGCAAAACCCGCAATGAAGCCTTCGATCGTCGGTACAACATGAACGCCCATGTCTGGGCCAGACCGCAGAATGATCAACACCTGAGTTCCGGCAGCACGTGGAATGCCCCTTGGCGGCTGGCCAGTACCTTTCATGTCTACGGTTTCGACTGGCAACCCGAGACCTTGCGCTGGTATGTCGACGGCGTACTCGTCCGGGAAGCAAAAAACAGCTACTGGCATTTCCCGATGCAAATCGTTTTCGACAGCGAAGCGATGTGGGACTGGTTCGGGGTGGTCGACGATGCTGATCTGCCGTCGGTGTTTCGCATCGATTACGTCAGGGTCTGGACCCGCTCGCCGCAGTAGTGCGGTGTTCAATGGGTTTGGACCTTCGCTTGCATCCGCCACAGCGTGCGGAAACCTCCCTGACGCTCGCGCAGTTCTTCCGGCGTGCCGTCCTGCACTAACTCGCCTCTCTTCAAGCGCCATCCCCCGCCCCTCGATACCCGCAAAAACCCCTCGATCCTGCTCGCAAAGGTTGACGTGCGCCAAGCCAACCGAGCGGCTGCCCTCGCCCTTTGCTCTACCATCCATCGGCTGTGTTGGAAAATCATCAAACCCAAGTGCAAGTCCGTTATCAGAATCGATAACCACTCCAGCAACAGACATCCTCGAGGACACTCATGGCTAATGATCCCTCCAACTCCGATCGCATCTGGTCCAGACCGGAGCATGCGGTCGAGACAACCTTTCCTGCCAGCAATCCGATTTCACCGTGAGTCTTGACCGGCGCAGCCTCAATCTTGTCGCGGCAGCGTTCGCGCTGACGGCGTTGTCCTATGGCCTGGCGCGCTTCGCCTATGGACTGCTGCTGCCGCAGATTCGTCAGGATCTGACGCTCAGCGTGACCGCTGCCGGCTGGATCGGTGGCAGTGCGTTCGCCGCTTACTGTGTGGGCATCGTTGCGACGTTTGTCTGCAATGGCAAAGTCAGTCCGCGCGGGTTGACGGTGATGGCCGGTGCAGCGGCGACGCTGGGGATGGGCCTGGTGGTTATCGCTTGGTCGGGGTTGGCATTGGGTTGCGGCGTGGCGCTGGCGGGCTTGAGCACGGGTCTGACTTCGCCGCCATTGGCCAGTGCGGTGGCAGCGCGTCTTGATGATGCGGATCGCCCGCGGGCCAATGGTTTTATCAATGCCGGGACAGCGGCGGGAATCGTTTTTTCCGGTTTTGCGGCGATATTGGCGGCCGGGCAATGGCGCCAGCTGTATGCCCTGTTTGCCTTGATCGGCATCGGCGTCACGATCTGGCTCTGGTTTGCGGTACCGCGCCGGGTCGAGCGTGACGTCGCGCAGAGCTTCTCGCTGGCAATGCTGCGTCGACCCGGCGTACTGCCTTTGTGCGCCAGTGCTTTCCTGATGGGCCTGGCGAGCACGGCGATCTGGACATTCGGCGCCGATATTTTGCGCAGTGAGGCTGGTTTCTCCGATCAGGGCATTGCGTGGGCGTGGATGGTATTGGGCGCTGCGGGAATCAGCGGCTGCATGACCGGTGTGCTCACCGGCCGCTTCGGTGTCGCACGCATGCAGCATCTGGCGCTTGCCGGGATCGCCCTCGGGACATTGGGCCTTACTGGCGCATCAGTTTCCGCCGGATCGGGCCTCGCCGCGATGTGCCTGTTTGGCGCGGCCTACATCGTTTCTTCAGGCGTTTATCTGCTGCAAGGCATTCGTTTGTTGCCGGACCGCCCGGACCTGGGACTGGGCATTCCGTTTCTGCTTCTGGCGCTCGGTCAGACCGCTGGCACGCCGGTTTTCGGCGCAGTGCTGGAGGCAACGGGCGTGACCTTTGCCCTGTGTGTTTTCGCGGCGGCCGCTTGCGCGGCCATGGTGCTGTGCCCAAGAGATGGTGAAAGTCCGCGCAGACAGATGTGCCAATCCACCGAAGGCTTGGGTCGCTAATGATTTTTATCGTCAGGAGTACAAACCATGGCCGTAAACATCAGCAATCTCACCCTGTCCACCCCGGTGGCCGTTTCGGCAACCAACCCGGTCGCGCTCGAGCTCAACGGCGCCGAGGCCATTGCGCAGTTCCCGAGCATCGTCACGGTGTTGCCCGACGGATCCCTGCAACTGTCCGCGCCGACCAAAGGCGCCTCGAGCAAGAGCACTCACCGCACTCGCTGCGAATGGAAAGAATCCTTCTATTGGTCGCTGGCCAGCGCCGCTGACCACCTCAACTATCAGGAAATGACCGTGACCAAGGTCAACTCTGCGCAGAAAGTGGTTATCTCGCAGATGCATGTGAAAAACGACGACAGCCCTGCAATCAAAGTGTTCTGGCAGAAAGGCAACATCACCATGGGCTTCCGCCAGAGCTTCAACCAGCCCACCCCGGTCAACACCACGGTGCTCAAGGGCGTGCCGCTGGGGGCGAAGTTCAAGATCACCATTCGCGCCAATTCAGCCGGCGTGGCTCGAGTCACCGTTGACTACAACGGCGTTGTCGGTACATCAGGTGATTTGCAGCTCGACTCAACGTGGAATTCGCAGGTGTTCAATTTCCACGGCGGGGTCTACAACCAGATCGACTACACCGACGCCACGCCACCAGAGGATGGCTCGATCTGCATCATCAGTGACTTGTTGATTTCGCATACCTAGGCGCTGAAACGAGCAAGGGCCTGCGTAGCTTTTGCATGCATGGCCCTTGTCGGAGCTCAGCCCGATGATCGGTTTTCATTCTCCTCTCGAACCTCAAAACAGCCTGCGTCCTAACGTCGCAGCCTTCAGCTATTGGCAAAACCTGCGCAAGCCGTAGAATCCCGCGCGCTCTCGCATCGCGCGTCTGGTCACAGACGCGAACTTGCAGGGCTGGCCATGTCGTCCGACGCCACCACCCTGCCCGATCGGCAGACATTTGCACAACACCTGTTCCAGCCTGGCAACCGCATGCGCAGTGGCGCACGTTGCGCTGTTCGATTTCTTGAGGTTTTTTATGTCTCCGCGTTTGCTGGCCATGGCGCTGGCGCCCCTGCTCGGGCTGTTCATTATTGCTCTGGGCAACGGTTTTCTGTCTTCCCTGACCACCCTACGCCTGGACGCCGCCGGTGCCTCGGCGACGATGATCGGAGTTGTGTCGTCGGCCTATTTCATCGGCCTGACGCTGGGCGCGGTGTTCAATGACCGGCTGATTCTGCGCATCGGCCATATCCGTGCCTACGGCAGCTTCGCCTCGCTGATTGCCGTCACGATCCTGTTGCAGGGTCTGTTCTACGACACCTGGGGCTGGCTGGTCCTGCGCCTGATCAATGGCTGGGCCACGGTGGGTGTATTTCTGGTGATCGAAAGCTGGCTGCTGCTGGCCGGTGACGAGAAGATTCGCGGGCGCCTGCTCGCGCTGTACATGATCGTCCTTTATGGCGCTGGCGTTCTGGGCCAGGCGACGTTGGGCACCATCACTGGCATGAGCGACAGCGCGCCGTTCATGGTCGCCGGCATGCTTGCTGCGCTGTCGGTGCTGCCGATCGTGATCCTGCCGCGTGTGTCGCCGCTGCTCGACCAGGTCGAGCCGCTCAAGCCCCGGCAACTGTTGGGCGTGACGCCGACCGGGCTGGTCGGCTGTTTCGGCTCGGGGGTGACCATCGCGGCGATCTACACCTTGTTGCCGCTGTATCTGCAACGCAGAGGTCTGGACGTCGGAGAAGTCGGCAGCATGATGGCCTGGACGATTCTCGGCGCGATGCTGCTGCAGTATCCGGTCGGACGCTGGTCCGACCGCACGGATCGCTTGCAGGTGCTGACGCTTCTGACGGTGGCGTGCACCGCGTTATCACTGGTGATTGTGCTGCTGCCGCTGTCTTCGACAATGCTCGCGGCGATGCTGTTTCTGCTCGGTGGCGGCGTCTTCGCGCTGTACCCGGTTGCCGTCAGCCACGCGGCCGACCGCGCGCCGGCCGAAGCGTTGGTGCCGATGATTCAGGGTTTGCTGCTGATCAACTCGCTGGGCTCGGCCATCAGTCCGATGATGATCTCGCCGGTGATGAACTCGTTCGGCGCCAACGGCCTGTTCTGGGTATTTGCGGTGGTCAACCTGAGCATGGTCAGCTTTTTCTTCTGGCGCCGCGGCAAACGCCCGGTGCCGGCCAACCCCGCACCTTTCACGGCGGCAGCAACCTACTCGCCGACGGGTGCGGAGTTGCGCGTCACCGAGGATTTGCGTGTGGCCGCTGAGGAGCATCCGGCGATGATGGATGCGATCAGCGGGGAACTGGTGACGCAGCCACGGTGACCGCTGATCAGCAACTGCCCGGCGGGATGCCGTCCTTGTTGAAGTCCTTCAAGCGCTCGCGCTCTTCTTCGGTGGAATGCGCCGGGGTGGTTTGATCCGGTACCTCTTGCGGCACTTCGGTATTTTCTTCAGTCATGGCTTTGCCCTCGTTGTCGATGCTATTTCGGCATCGGCGAGGGCTGGCAGTTCCGGATTTTCAGCTCCACCGCAGCCATGCGCTTCAGTTACGGCGAGCATTACCTTCAGCGAACAGCGCCAGATGCTTGCCTCAAGAGCGGGTACGCTCAATCAGCATCCTCTGCAACGTGTTGTCCTTCACCCAGTAATGATGGAACAGCCCCGCCAGCGCGTGCAGGCCGATCAGCCAGTAGCCGGCACTGCCAATCCATTCGTGCCAGTACTTGAGTTGTTTGGCCAGGTCCGGATCAATAGCCACCGGCGCCGGCACATGGAAGCCGAAGTACGGAAACGGTTTATCGCCCGCCGCGAGCATCAGCCAGGCCAGGACAGGCGTGACAATCATCAATCCATACAGCGCCAGGTGCGTCAGGTGCGCAACTGCGGTCTGCCACGCCGGTGGTTTGGGGGTGATCGGTGGACGCGGGGTCAGGCGGCCGATCAGGCGGATCCACACTAACGCGAAGATGCTTGCGCCAAACAGCCCATGCATACCCATCAGCAGGCCGCGTGCTTCGCTGCCTTTGGGCATATAGCCTTTGATTTCGACGCACGCATACACACCGACGAACAACGCCAGCATCAGCCAATGCAGGATGATTGAGAGTTTTCCATAACGGGTTACAGCGGTGTCGCGAATCATAGGAAACGCCTCGTGATTGTTGTGGAGCGACGATCATCTCGCTCGAAATTATCGATCCGGTTGCCCTGAATCAAGGCTAACCATGCTTGCCCAGCCTTAAGGGAGTCTGAAGATCGGCGCTGCGGTTAACGGTTTTTCATCTTCAGACTTCGTTAAGAAATGGCTTGGATACTGCGCTCAAACCCATTGAGGGAGGCGTTCTGCCCATGCCCGAATTCGACTGGAACATCCCGCTGCCCTTGCACTTCGGCCAGGCCGAATCGTTGCCGATGACGCTGAGAAACGCGTTGCCGGAGGACGAGCTGCGCGCGCCCTTCGAAGCCTTTATCCAGCAGCGTTTTCGCACGGCTCACGGTGCCGAAATCCGCCATTTCATGCCCGAGCTGTTCGGCATGCACAACAGCGATGGCCAGTTGTGCGCAGTGGCCGGGGTCCGTCGAGCGCATCTGGAGGCACTGTTTCTCGAGCGCTATCTGGATGAACCGATCGAGCCGTTGATCAGCGCCGCCGCCGGTCGTGCAGTGGATCGCAAGGTCATTGTCGAAGTCGGCAACCTCGCCGCCAGCGATACCGGCAGTGCGCGCCTGAGCATCATCGCCATCACCTATCTGCTGGCCATGGGCGGCCTGGAATGGGTGACCTTCACCGGCAACATCGGACTGGTCAACAGCTTCCATCGCCTCGGTTTGAAGCCCGTGACATTGTGCGCCGCTGATCCACAGCGACTGGGTGACGAGCGTCAACACTGGGGCAGTTATTACGAAAGCAAACCCTGGGTGCACGTCGGCAACATTCGCGCGGGATTTGTTCATCTGCGCAATATTGGCCTGTTCACTCGCCTGGGTTTGCCGACTTCCGTTGAAGGAGCCTGCCATGTCGCTTGAATTGCAGCGCTTCCAGGAAACCCTGCGCGACCATGCCCGACGCAATGACAACGCCTCAGCCCTGTGGGGCGACACGCTGAGAATAGATTACGCCACGCTGTATGCCGAGGTGTTGTATCGCCAGGAGCGCCTGCGCGATGAGCAGGTGCAGGTGATTGCGCTGGCGCTGGACAACGGCGTCGACGCGATGCTTTGGGATCTGGCTGTGTTGTTCGAAGGCTTGACCTGCGTAACGCTGCCACCGTTTTTCAGTGCCGCGCAGCGCGCCCATTGTCTGGAGCAGAGCCAGGCCGAACGGGTGATCGCCGAGCCGGAACTGCAAGCCGAGCTGCTGGCGGCGGGCTATGAATTACGAGGTGAATTCTGGTGTCGCTCGTTCAATGGCCCGAGTCGCATGCCGGCGGGCACCGCGAAACTCACGTTTACCTCCGGGACCACCGGCACGCCGAAAGGGGTGTGCCTGAGCGCCGACAGCTTCCTGCGAGTTGCCCGGGAGCTTGATCAGGCAAGCGCAACCGCTGGACCGGAGCACCATCTGGCGCTGTTGCCTTTGGCGATCCTGCTGGAGAACCTGGGCTGTTATACCGCGCTATACGCCGGTGCGGTGTTGAGCCTGCCAAGCCAGACAACCCTCGGCATTCAAGGTGCCAGCGGCATCGATGTTGCGCGCCTGCTCGGTTATCTGGGCAAGCGTGCGCCGGAGAGTCTGATACTCGTGCCACAGCTGCTGCAAGTTCTGGTCAGCGCCGCTGAACAGAAGGCTTTCGATCCGCAAACCTTGCTCTTCGCCGCGGTCGGTGGCGCGCGGGTGTCAGCGGATCTGCTGCACCGCGCGCAACGGGTCGGGTTAGCGGTTTACGAGGGATACGGCTTGTCCGAGTGCGCCTCGGTCGTATGCCTCAATCGCCCCGGCGCGCGCCGTCCGGGCAGCGTCGGGCGCCCTCTGCCTCATATAGAGGTGCGGTTGGCCGAGGACGGGGAAGTGCTGATCAAGGGTTCGGTGTTGCTCGGTTATCTGGGGGAGCCGGCGTATACCGATCAATGGTGGCCGAGTGGCGACCTGGGCGAGTTCGATCCGGAAGGTTTTCTCTATCTCAAGGGCCGCAAAAAACACCAATTCGTCACCAGCTACGGGCGAAACGTCAACCCGGAATGGGTCGAGTCGGAACTGACCCAGCGCCGCCACATCGCTCAAGCGTTCGTCTATGGCGAGGCGATGCCGCACAACCACGCCCTGCTCTGGCCGCATCGTCCGGACTGCACCGATGCCGAGCTGACCGCCGCCGTCGCCGAAGCGAACGAGGCGTTGCCCGATTACGCCCAGGTGTATCAGTGGACGCGCCTGGCGCAGCCCTTCACCGCCGCCAACGGCCTGCTCACCGCCAATGGCCGGCCGCGCCGCGACGCCATCATCGCGCAGTACCGCACGCAACTGACCGAATCCGCCACTTCCGAGGAATCCGCATAATGAGTTTTTTCGACACCCTGCAAGAAGCCACACAACGCGAACGCCACGAGCTGTTCAACCTGCCGATCATCGTCGATGCGTTGCAAGGCAAGGTCAGCCTCGACAGCTATCGGGCCTTTCTTGCCCAGGCTTACTACCACGTGCGCCACACCGTGCCGCTGATGATGGCTTGCGGTGCACGCCTGCCGACGCGCCTGGAATGGCTGCGCAAAGCGGTGTGCGAGTACATTGAGGATGAATACGGCCACGAGCAGTGGGTACTCAACGACATTGCCGCCTGTGGTGGTGATCGCGACACCGTGCGCGATGGCCAGCCGTCATTGTCAATCGAGCTGATGGTCAGTTTTCTCTACGACCTGATCGCCCGGGGCAATCCGGTGGGTCTGTTCGGCATGGTGAACGTGCTCGAAGGCACCAGCATTGCCCTGGCGACCCACGCGGCGGGGAGCATTCGCGATCGCCTGGCGCTGCCGGAAACGGCATTCAGCTATCTGAGCTCCCACGGCGCGCTCGATATCGAGCACATGCAGACCTATCGGCGGTTGATGAATCAGCTGGAAGACCCTGACGATCAAGCGGCGGTCATTCATGCTTCGAAAGTCGTCTATCGGCTCTACACCGACATGTTCCGTGATCTGCCCCGCGACGCTGAGGCCCAACATGCAGCTGCATGAAGCCCGCGTGGTCCTGACAGGTGCCAGTGGCGGCATCGGCCTGGCCATCGCCAGTGCCTTGTGCGCCGCCGGTGCCAGGGTATTGGCCGTGGCGCGGCATCAGGAGGCGCTGTTGCCGCTGCTTGAGCGGTATCCGCAGAACCTGTGCTGGGTCGCCGCCGACCTGACCTTCCTCAGCGATCGGCGCAAAGTGTTGGCCGCCGCCGACGCCATCGGCGGCATCAACCTGCTGATCAACGCCGCCGGGGTCAATCACTTCGCCATGCTCGAACAGCTCGATGACAGTGACATCAACGCGATGCTGGCGGTGAATATCAGCGCGCCAATCTGCCTGACCAAAATGCTCTTGCCGCAGCTCAAGCAGGCTGACAGCGCGATGGTGGTCAACGTCGGCTCGACCTATGGCTCGATCGGCTACCCAGGTTACGCCAGTTATTGCGCGAGCAAATTCGCCCTGCGCGGATTCTCCGAGGCGTTGCGCCGCGAGCTGGCCGACACGCGGGTCAGCGTGTTGTATGTAGCGCCCCGGGCCACCCGCACCTCGATGAACAGCGCCGCTGCGCAAGCCTTGAACGATGCCCTCAAGGCCAGCGTTGACGATCCGCAGACCGTGGCGTCGGCAGTGATGCATGCGATTGCCGGCGACCGTCGTGATCTGTACCTAGGCTGGCCGGAGCGATTTTTCGTCCGTTTGAACAGCTTACTTCCGCATCTGGTGGATCGCGGTCTGCGCAAGCAATTGCCACTGATCCGCCGTCTCAGTGAAAAACCTGACAACGAGGCTTCAAAGCCATGAAAAAACTCTCCACATGCCTGCTGTTTGCCGCCCTCAGTCAAAGTGTCTGGGCGCTTGAGCCGGCTGATCAGCAACGTCTCACCGGCATCCAGCAGAACTGGGCGCACATTCAATACGAGGTCGCGGAAAAGCAGCGCGCCGCAGCGTTCGAGCAATTGGCCAGCGAAGCCAACGCGTTCGCCACGCAACGTCCGAATGTGGCCGAAGCCTGGATCTGGAAAGGCATCGTCACCAGCAGTTGGGCCGGTGCCGAGGGCGGGCTCGGTGCCCTGGGCAAAGCCAAGGACGCCAAAGCGGACCTGGAAAAATCCCTGACGCTTGACCCTAAAGCCCTGCAAGGCTCGGCATACACCAGCCTCGCTGCATTGTACGACCGCGTACCGGGCTGGCCGATCGGCTTCGGCGACAGCGACAAGGCCGAGCAATTGCTCAAACAAGCCCTGCAGCTCAACCCTGATGGCATCGACAGTCTGTACTTCTGGGGCGACCATCTCTACCGTCAGAAGCGCTACGCTGAAGCCAAGGCAGCGCTGATCAAGGCCAGACAAGCCGCACCCCGTGCGGGCCGCGAAAGTGCCGACGCCGGACGTCGCAAAGAGATCGACACCTTGCTGGTGGACGTGAACAAGAAACTCGACTGAAAGGAGTGCGCGTGCGTTTATTACTGATCGAGGATGACGTAGCGCTGGGTGAAGGCATCTATCAGGCGCTGGGCCGCGAGGGATACACCGTCGACTGGCTCAAGGACGGCAGCAGCGCCTTGCATGCACTGCTCAGCGAAACGTTTGATGTCGCCGTGCTGGACCTCGGTCTGCCGCGCATGGATGGCCTTGAAGTGTTGCGTCGTCTGCGTGACAGCGGTTCGAACCTGCCGGTATTGATTCTCACCGCTCGCGATGCCACCGAAGACCGCATTGCCGGACTCGACGCCGGTGCTGACGATTACCTGGTCAAGCCGTTCGACCTCGCCGAACTCAAAGCCCGCCTGCGCGCCTTATTGCGCCGCAGTGCCGGGCGCGCTCAGGCGCTGATCGAACACGCCGGCATCAGCCTCAACCCCGGCACCCAGCAGGTCAGTTATCAAGGCCAACCGGTCGCGCTCACCCCCAAGGAATATCAGCTGCTGCACGAACTGCTGTCGCCGCCGGGGCGGGTGATGACTCGCGATCAATTGATCCAGTTGCTTTACGGCTGGAATGAAGAAGCGGAAAGCAACACCCTGGAAGTGCACATTCATCACCTGCGCAAGAAGTTCTCCACCGACCTGATCCGCACCATCCGCGGCGTGGGTTATCTGGTGGAGGAGCGTCGATGACCTCGATCCGCCGGCGCACGCTGACCCTGATCATCGGCCTGTTACTGGCCGGTCTGGCGGTACTCAGCCTCTTCAACGTGCATGACAGCAACCACGAAATCGCCGAGGTCTACGACGCGCAATTGGCGCAGAACGCACGCCTGCTGCAGGGCGTGATGCGTATGCCGATGGCGAGTACCGAGCACGCGCAGTTGTATCAGGCCTTCAATCAGGCTCTCGGGGAAGCCAAGCCCCGGGTTGACGGACATCCTTACGAAAGCAAAATCGCCTTCCAGGTGTGGAACCCGCAAGGCGAGGTGCTGGTACACACCGCCAGTGCGCCCTCCTTCACTGCGCCGCCGACGAGAACGGGCTTCAGCGACGTCGTCGATCTGAAAGGTCGGCAATGGCGAGCGTTCATGCTGGAAGACAAGCAGAACGGCCTGCGCATCTGGGTCGGCGAGCGCGACGATGTGCGCACCGACCTGGTCGACCGCATCGTGCGCCACACGCTGTGGCCGAACATGCTTGGCAGCCTGATCCTCGCCGCGATGATCTGGCTGGCCATAGGCTGGGGACTCAAGCCCCTGGCAGACATGGCGGCGACTCTGCGCGCCCGTCACAGTGGTTCACTTGAGCCGCTGCAACTGACGCCCCTGCCCAGTGAGCTGGAGCCCATGCAGGCAGCGCTCAATCGCATGCTCGCGCAGATTCAGGAAGTGCTCGGCCGGGAGCGTCGCTTTATCGCCGATGCCGCGCACGAAATGCGCACGCCGCTGGCGGTGCTGCGGGTGCATGCACAAAATCTGCAGGAGGCCGGTACCGAAGAAGAGCGCCGTGAGTCACTTGAGTTTCTGATCTCCGGAGTCGACCGCACCAGCCGGCTGGTCAACCAACTGCTGACCATGGCGCGTCTTGAACCCAAACCCAACCCGCCGCCACTGCAACGCATTGATCTCAGCGAAACCGTACGCAACAGCCTGGTGCAATTGACACCGTGGTTGCTGAGCAAACACCTTGAATTGATCTTCGAAGTCAGCGACCAACCTTTTCACGTCCTCGCCGACCCCGCCGCCATCGACATTGCGCTTAATAACCTGATCACCAACGCGGCCAATTTCTCTCCCGAGCACGGTGCGATCACCGTGCACCTGAGCAAGTCCGAGGGCTTCTGTCATTTGACGGTCGACGATCAAGGGCCGGGAATCGATGAATCAGCCAGAGAGCGATTGTTCGAGCGTTTCTACAGCCGTGGCACGGCGCATGGCGCCGGATTGGGGTTGACCATTGTCAACACCATCGCGATGCGACTGAACGGACGGATTGAACTGACAAACCGCGCAGAGGGAGGTTTGAGGGCGACGTTATCGATTCCGGCAGGGGAATAATCATCCGATTGATTCAGCTGTATGCCGCCGGCCCCAAATACCTGCTGCTCAGCGCTCTGCTCTACGCGCTTGGCTCGTTGATTTACCTGGGCACGCTGAAAACACGTCAGGGTCAGCCGCTCAGCGGTCCGGAAACGGGTGTGTTGATCATCATCTGGGCCGCCGCGATTTACGCTGGCCGGATGTTGTGGGCCGGAACGCTGACTTTGTAAGGTGCACCAGCGTTTTCGCTAGACCGCCAGTACGCTGCAGGGAACCTGGTACAGAATATGTTCGGTGGTACTTCCCAGCAGTTTTTCCAGCCCGTGACGTTGAACCCTGCCCATCACAATCACATCCACATCGTGCTCTTCGGCAAACTCACTGATCACCGCCACGGGATGCCCCTCCCTGCTATGCCTGTGCTCGTCCGTCACACCGAATTTCCTCGCCAAAGCGCTGTAATGCGCTTGCAGTTCCTTGCGCCGGGCATTCATCAATTCCGAAACAGTCCAGTTGTTCACCACTTCATCCAGATAATTTTGCGAGACGTCATAGGCATATAACAGGTGCAACTCTGCACCGAACTGAGTGGCGAAGGATGTCGCCTGTTCGACGATCCGGTCATTGAGAGCGCCCCCATCATCTTCGCTTGCAGCTACATCCACTGCCGCTACGACCTTGCGCGGCAGACCCGGGCCAGCAGCGCCCAACAAGTAGACCGGCACCGGACAGTCACGCAGCAGCTGCCAATCCAATGGGGTAAACAAAGCGCGTTTGAGTAAGGATTCGTGCTGCACTTCCTTGATCAGCAAATCGGGCTGGTTCACGGTGACGTGATCGAGGATCTCCCGTTTCATGTCTTCGGACCAGCCAACCTCCGTCGTCACCCGCAAACCTTCGGCTCGCAGGCTGGCAGCCTGGCTTGCCAGCCACTCGTGATGGTCCTGCAAATAGGCCGCACGGGCCCTTGCCCGATCCCCTTCCTCCAGCAGCGAAAGGATATCCCACCATTTGATCAAGGCTGCGATATGCAGCGACGCGCCGCTGGATTTAGCCAGGGCGGCGGCCTGGCTTATCGCCGGAGAATGGCGCAGGGCCGGGTTGATGATCAGCAACAAGTGTTGATATTGGCTCATGTTTGTCCCCAGAGAGATGGACATCTGCGCTCATGTCACTCGCAGCTGACCCGGGCCGAAAGAATCAGACAACAACGTCAATCGAGGTTGCGCCATAGCTCGGCGACGTCCTTGATAAATGTCATATGCAAGGCGGATGGTGCTCGTCCCCCCCACTGAGAAACCTGAATATGGAGGCTTGTCCACCACCCTTGCGCAAGCGCCTGGGAAACCGACAAAGCGGCGATGAAACTGGCGAGCGGCATTGATCTGGATCAATCGCTGCGACGACAAACTGGATCGAAATAGGGTCATGATTCGGCGGCGCCCGCGTTTCGGATCAGCGACAGTCACAAGCTGCTCGAACGCGTGAAAGTTATAGATGCGGCCACAGGGTGACAGGTCCGCAACCCACCCTCATTCTTGCTTTGCGAGGTTCACGATATGGTCATCAATGATCCAGCCATGACAACCGCCAATGCCCGCGACGCAATCGATGACAGTGGCGCACTGTTTCACGAAGCCGATCGGCTCAGCGAACAGGCCTACGCCGTCCTTGAAGAGCCGTTTTCTCCAGACACCATGCACAAGTTCAGCGAAGCGAGGAAACGCGCCGATGAGAAATATCGGCACGCCTGGCAACAATGGCAATACGCACACGGCGGGCGCAGTCACTGATTGATTACCCCCAACCGATTACCATCAACTGCTGCGATGACCGGTCAGGCTGTGGCAGGCATTGCCTTGACCATCAACAAGCTGCAAGGAGCCCGGTTCATCAGGCATTCGGCCGTGCCGCCGATGAAGCCGTCCAGCGTTTGATGGTGACAGATGCCGAGCACCAGCAGGTCGAACGCGTTCTGCCGGGCGAAGTCTTCGATCACCCGGAACGGGACACCCGAGAGCAAGTGGCTATGCTCTTCATCGAGACCATAGCGCTCGGCCAGCGTATCGAAGGCTTCCTGCTGAGTATCGTTGATCGCATCGCGCAAACTGTGGTCCAGGCTCAAGTTCGGCACACTCATCGCCGCATCACCCACCACTGACCAGTTGCTCACATTCAACAAGTGCAGCGACGCATCGCATTTCGCTGCCAATGTCGATGCAACGCCGAGTATCCGGTCGTTGAGCCCTTGGGTCAGATCCTCGAGATGCGACAGGTCAATGGCCGCCAGTATCTTCAAGGGTTTCGGATGTGCGGCCTCGGTGACCAGATGCACGCAGGCGGGACAATCTCGTATTAATAGCCAGTCCAACGGCTGGTGAAACGTTTGATTGAGCGCCGAAACATGGTGAGCATCCTTGATCACCAGATCAACATGAAAGTCGTTGATGTACTCAAGTACATGCGCCGGCGTGGCCCTGGCCCAGACCACTTCGGTGCTGATTTGCACGCCAGCGCCACGTTGAAACCGGGCCTGCTGCTCCAGCCACTGGCGATGCATCTGCAAATAGCCTTCACGCGCTTGCGCCATGGCGTCGTGGTCGAACAGACCGGCCAACGCCAGGGACTGGACATGATCGAACGCCACGATGTGCAGCAACGCGCCAGTGGCCCGAGCCAGCGCCTGGGCGCGATCAAACGCCGGGGTGCGGGTCATTTCGGCAGGTGCGATCAACAGAATTCGTTTGAGCCTGAACATCACGAGTGTTTCCAGTCAGCGCCATCGGACGATTCTGCAACTCTGCCAACCGCCACGCTTGATATGCATCAAGTTTCCCCATTAACCCTGCAATACAAGAGCGGCGAAGAGCCCGACGCCTCTGTGAGTTCCCTCCCCGCCGTTCGTCCGTAATCACGCTGGCACGCCAAACGAAAAGTACGTGCGCTGCGAAGACTTCTATGCTTATCACACTCATTGGAGGCTGCTTATCCATGCTTGAAGCCCACTCGCCCCCGCCGATTCTCAAAACTGCCTGTTCCAACTGCAGCGTGATTGAGTTGTGCCTGCCGCTCGGTCTGACTGGCCCGGAGGTTGATCGACTCGACACACTGATCGTGCAGCGATACAAGGTGAAGAAAGGCGCTGCTCTCTACCGGACGGGGGACCCGCTACGCTCGCTGTACGCCGTGCGAATAGGCTCGTTCAAGACCAGCGTGGTCTCCGTCGACGGCCGCGAGCAAGTGACCGGTTTTCATATTCCCGGCGAAATGCTCGGGCTCGACGCCATCAGTATCGATCAACACGCGTGTACTGCGTATGCGCTGGAGGACAGCGAGGTCTGTCCGATTCACTTCGCACAGCTGGAAAAACTCGCGCAAAGCCTGCCATCCCTGCAGCACAATCTGAATAAACTGCTGAGCCGGGAAATTGTGCGCGATCACAGCATGTTGATGCTCATGGGCAACATGAACTCAGATGAGCGCCTCGCGGCTTTCCTGCTCAACCTCTCACAACGCCTCAGCTCCCGTGGCTATTCCTCGAAAGAGTTCGTGCTGAAAATGCGCCGTGAAGAAATCGGCTCCTACCTTGGGCTGCGTCTCGAAACCATTTGCCGCGGCATTGCCCACTTGCGCGATCAGGGTTTGGTGGAAATCACCGCACGCGACGTAAAAATCCGCAACATGGACGGCCTCAAGCAGATGGTGTCGGGCTGCAACCGCCAGCAGCATTGAGCCCGTCCATGAGTTCCTGCCATGCCTTCGCCATCCCTCGGGCAAGCCATATCGAAGCGATGGGCGCGCTGTTTCGATGCACTTGAAATCACCTGTCTTTCTAACCGTTGAACGTCGCTTGAAAAGCTGCGTACTGCCGATGCCGGCAAAACCTTGTGCGTTGGCTGAGCGGTGACGCGTTGCGCAAATCGAGGGAACTCCGATGGCCGACTCAAGCAAGAAAATGAGCCTCGTGGGGCTCACCACACTGGTGACGGTGAACATGATGGGCTCAGGCATCATCATGTTGCCGACGAGCATGGCCCAACTCGGGGCTGTTTCATTGCTGTCATGGATCGTCACCGCTGTCGGCTCGATGGCTATCGCGTACTGCTTTTCCCAATGCGGGATCTTCTGCCTGCGCTCAGGCGGGCTATCCGCCTACACCGAAGAGGCGCATGCAAAGTCTGGCTTTTTTCTGTGCTCTTACCTGTACTTCCTGTCGCTGGCCATCGCCAACGTGGCGGTGGCCATTTCGGCAGTGGGCTACATGACGTCGTTCATGCCCTGGCTGGGAAGCGGCGCCATTCCATTATTCATTGGAACGGTCGGCCTGCTCTGGCTGACCACCGTGGCGAATTTCGGCGGCCCAGGCATCACCGGCAGGATAGGCGCGGTTACGGTGTGGGGGGTGATCATTCCTGTAGCGGGCTTGAGCATCATCGGTTGGTTCTGGTTCAAACCCGAGCTGATCATCGCCGCCTGGAACCCGAACCAACTGCCGATATCCGAGGCCATCAGCAAAGCGATTCCCCTCACGCTCTGGGCGTTTCTCGGCATGGAGTCGGCAGCCCAGGCCTCAGATGCGGTGGAAAACCCCAAGCGCACCGTACCGCTGGCCTGTCTGTTCGGGACATTGGGGGCAGCGGTGGTCTATGTGCTATCGACGACGGTCATTCAGGGCATTATTCCCAACGCCGAACTGGCCAACTCGTCAGCGCCTTTCGCGCTCGTTTATGCGCACATGTTCAATCCCCTGGTCGGCAACATCATCATGGCGCTCGCGGTAATGGCCTGTGTTGGCTCGCTGCTGGGCTGGCAGTTCACGTTGGCGCAAACGGCCAAGGTGACCGCTGATCAGGGCATGTTTCCAAAATTTTTCTGCAAGGTCAGCGCACGCAACGCCCCCATCGTCGGGATGCTGGTCTGCGGCGTCCTGCAGACCTGTATGGCGCTGTCGACCATTTCGCCGAACGCGAGCGCGCAGTTTGGAAAACTCGTCAGCCTCGCCGCGGTGACCAACCTGATTCCCTATGTGACGGCAGCCACCGGGCTGCTGGTGATGATGTACAAAGCCAGAGTCAGCGCCGCCGTATACACGCGCAATACCCTGCTGTTAGTGGTTGCCGTGGCCTATTCCTTGTATGCGCTGTATGCCTGCGGCAAGGACGCGGTATTCGGCGGCATCCTGGTCCTGGTGTTCGGCTACCTGCTTTACGGTTTCCTTGCCAAACGTTTTGTCGCTGCCCCTGCGTCTGTCGGCCCCCGGCCTGATAACCCTTGATCGAAGTCTTCGGTACAGCACAGATATCTGAATTCGAGGAACCGCGCGCATGAACGTGAAACTGATCAGAGCCCACCACCTGCTGCTCGTCTGCGTCCTTGCGCTGCTACCGGTAGTGACCCATGGCAATACGCTGGAGCGCATCCGTGCCAGTCAAGCGATCACCCTTGGCTACGTGCCTGACTTCATGCCTTTCAGTGATCAGGCCGCCGATAAAGCCAGCGGCTATGCCATTGATCTCTGCCTGAAAATAGCCGAGAACGTCAGGATCGATCTGAATGTGCCGACGTTGAAAATCCAGTACCAACCGGTCTCGCTCAACGACGAGATGAGCGCCGTCAGTTCCGGCAAGATCGACATTCTTTGTACGCCGACCCCACCCACGCTGGCGCGGCGCAGGGTCGTCAGCTACTCGGTGCCGATTTACACCGCCGGTCTCTCGGCCGTGGTGCGCCAGGATGCTTCCGAAACCTTGCTCAATGTGCTGAACGGCAAAGTGGCCCATACCGGGCCAACGTGGCGAGCCACGGTGAACCGTGGTCTGGCCAATCAGACGTATGCCGCCATCGCCGGCGGGGTCACCGAGACGTGGATACAACAGCAGATGCGATTGCTGGGTGTGGTCGCCACGCTGGTCACCGTAGAGAACGCAGAAGCCGGTCTGAATCTGGTTGCCAATGGCAAAGCCGATGCGTTTTTCGCTGAACGCATGATGCTCAAGCATCTGCTGACCAGAAATTATCCATCGGGCAACCTGGTGCTGCTGGAGCGGATTTTCGAGTACGCACCGACGGCGATGGCAGTGGATCGAGAGGATGAGGATTTCCGTCTGCTGGTCGACACGGCGCTGAGTGAAATGTACCGATCCGGCGAAATTGAACAGGCATTCGACAAACATCTGGGCGGCGCCGGCGATGCGGCCAGGAAGCTGTTCAAGATCTATGCAATACCGTAGCGGGCCAGCGAACAGGCTGGCTCGCTACGCTGCGATCATGCTCACCGCACAGGCTCTTTCATCACCGCCAGAATGCTCCCCGGCACCGAATACAAGGCGCGCTCGGTGGTGCTGCCGATCACGCGTTCGATGCCCACGCGATGAACCGTGCCCATCACCACCACGTCGGCCAGGTACTGCTCGACAAACTCATTGATGACCTGCACTGGATGGCCCATGACGAAGTGTCGACGCTCAGGTGGCACACCGTGACGATCGGCAAGGGCGATAAAAGCCTGATGCAGTGTCTGACGCAGCTCGTTCGCCAGATCTTCGTTCCAGCCACCGTTGATCATTGGTGCATCGCCGTTGAAAGCGGCGGACAAATCGTAGGCGCATAGCAGGTGCAACGGCACGTCGCAGTGCAACGCCAAAGCGTTCGCCGATCGTATGATGACGTCGTTCAAGCCATTGATTTGGGTATCTGGATCAAACGGGTCAACGGCCGCGACGACACGATGCGGCAACGCATAGCGAATCTGATTGACCAGATGCACGGGGATCGGACACTCACGCAGCAGGTGACAATCGAGCGGCGTGATGAACACGCGCTTGAGCGCCGGTTCCAGTCGCACATCCTTGATCAACAGGTCGGACTTGAGCACATGGACGGTCTTGAGGATGTCCAGCAGCGGATGGCTGGAGAAGACCACATCAACGGTGCCGTCCAGCCCCTGGTTGCTGAGCTGCTCGAGCTCATCGGCCACCCAGCGACGGTAGCGCCGCTGATAGCGCTGAGCATCCACGTCATCGATTTTTTCCTCCCACAGATGGGTGATCGGCACCGGCTCAACGAACGCCCGCACATCCAGTGCCGCCCCGCTCGCCTTGGCCAGCGCGATGGCACGCAGCATCGCCGCCGATTGATGCAGCGTCTGGTCGGCGACCAGCAACAGACGTTCATATTGGCCCATCACACACCTCCGCTCGGCACCGGCGCGGTGGGCCGGCAGGCTTCAAGACTGCGCCCGCTCGCCCTGGCCGGGCGTTGATTTACATCAAACCCGGGTCAATCAACGAGGCGCATGGCAGCTGTCTGATGTAGATCAGATGTCGCCATGGGCAACCGCGTAGAAGGGAGGCAAGCGGACGGTTTTCCAACCGCCCGCCAGCCTCTCGAACCGGATGGAGAATGACCATGCTCACCGTCAAAGACCACAACGATCAGGCCGTGGCCGCTTATGCAGCGGTTTCCGGTCAATACTGGATTGAGGCGCTCAAGGACGGTCGCCATGTATTGATCCGGCCGCTCACGGAGAAGGATCGCATGCGCGAATACGACTTCATCAAGCGCCTGTCCCCCGAATCCAGGCACATGCGTTTTCTCGCCCAGATCGGCGAACCCGGCACCGCTCTGCTCGACCAGTTGATGGACACCGATAACAAACAGCGCACCGCCTTCATTGCACTGGTTCACGAGAACGGCAAGTTGATCGAAATCGGCATCAGCCGCTATGCCGGCACAGGCGGACATCAATGCGAGTGCGCGGTGACGGTCGCCGATGAATGGCAGCACTTGGGCTTGGGCACGTTGCTGATGGAACACTTGATCAAGGCCGCCCGCCACAACGGATTCCGCCAGATGTACTCGGTCGATGCCGCCAGTAACTCGGCGATGCGCGATCTGGCCAAAAGCCTGGGCTTCGAGACCCACAATGATCCTGACGACGCACGCCAGGTCATTCATCGTCTTGACCTGTAAATGAATCGCCCCGAGGTGAGTCGGCCAACGATTCACCTCGGGGCGTTCGTGTTTCAGGATTGCAGTGTGGGTTGCGGCTTGATCGCCAGCACACTGCAAGGTGCCCGATGCAGCAGCTGTTCGGCGGTGCTGCCTAACAACTTGCTCAAGCCGTGGTGCTGCACTGTGCCCATGACAATGACGTCGATCTGCTTGTTGATGGCGAACTCGCAGATACTGCGCACCGGTGCGCCCTCGATGAAGTGCCGGCATGAGGCCGGTACGCCGTGACGCTCGGCCAGGGCCGTAAATGCCTCATGCTGCGCAGTGCCCAGCGTTTCATGGATCCCGGTGGCCAATGGCAGTGCGCCGAACCCCATGTCCGTGGCGTAAACCGCCGTCCAGTCGTAAACATGCACCACATCAAGACGGGCATCGCACTGCGCGGCCAGTTGGGTGGAGGCATCGATGATTTGATCGTTGAACAGGCAGTCCTGCTCTTCGCTGCGCAAGACATCGACGATGGCCAGCACACGGCGTGGGCGCGGATGAGTGTCGTCGGTCACCAAATGCACCGGCACCGGGCAATCGCGTAACAGTTGCCAGTCCAGCGGGGTGTAGAAAATACGCTCCAGCACGGATTCGTGCTGCACATCCTTGATGATCAATAGCAACGGCATCTCGTTGATGAACTGCAGGATCTCGGCGAAGGGATCCTGAACCCACACCACCTCGCTGGTGACCATGATCTGATGCCTTGCCAGCAATGAAGCCTGCTCTGCGAGCCACTGCCGGTGAGTGCGCAGATAACCATCGCGGGCGAGGCGAATCTGCTCGGGGGCAAACAGCCCTGCCACGGCCAGCGCCTGCAAGTAATCGAAGGCCACGATGTGCAACGGCAACTGCATGGCCTGGGCCAGTGCAGCCGCGCGCTCGAACGCCGGCGTGCGCTCCATGGCTGAAGGAGCGATCAGCAGTAAACGCGGAATCTGTGACATGGGATACCTCGGCATGCGGCCAGCCAGGAGAAACAGTCTTCAGGGTGAATGCTGTGGCCACTGGCAGCTTGATCTTTGTCAGCAAGAGCACCGATTGCGCTCAAAACAGCACAGTGCCCGCCCACATGGCCAAGGTCAGCAACAACTGCCCCGGGATCACGCAGGCAGCGAAACGCCTGCCGCCGCTGACCCACGCCACCACGCATTTGCTCACCGAGTTACTGCTGACGGCAATCAGCGCTGGCACCGCTATCGAGTCATAAGGCACCTGGCCCGCCTTGGCCAGGCTGGCGATGGACGCTGTGGCAGAGTGCGCATCGGCAAAGCCCGAAAGCATTGCGGTCAGCCACAAGCCTGCCTGACCAAAGTGGCTGAGCATGGCCGATGAGACGAATGTGATGCCGGTAAGGGTCAGTGTCACGATGACCGCGAGTTTCAGATTGAACGCTCCTGCCGTGTCGACCGGCTTGCTGCGGCTCCCTCGCGTGGGGTCGGGGAACATCAGGCAGGCGCCGTACAACAACGTAGCGATCAAGCCGAAAAGCAGTGGCGCCCATACACTGTTCAGCAGATCCGCATCAACCATCGTCAGGATCAGGCCGATCTGTATCACCGTCGCGAGATTGGAAAAAATCGCCGCGGCGCTGAGGATGCGGATGTTGTCCGGCTCATGGGCAAGGCGTTGGCCCATGGTCGCGATCGTCACGGTACTGGAGGCGAAGCCGGATGCAATCGCGCTGATGACGTAGCCATAACGCGAGCCCAAAGCGCGCACGGCAACGTGGCCGAACGCGCCGACCAGCATCAGCAACACCGTCACGGTACAAATGGTGCGCAGATTGATCGCGGCGTACGGGCCGATATATCGGTCCGGTGCCAATGGCAGTATGACCAGCGCGGCGATCAGCAGGATCAGGCCATCACGCATTTCAGTTTCGGACAACTGGCTGTTGGCAAAGTGATGCAGCGTCTGGCGATAAGTCAACAAACCCGCGATCACCACGCCAAGGGCAATGGCCAGCGCCGGCGCGGTTGCGCACAACGCGCCCAGGATCAGCACCGCGATCAACGCCACCTCGCTGGTCAGCCCAGGGTCGTCGCTTTGACTACGCCAGTACGCAACGCTGGTCAGCAACGTGACACAGCCGGCGACAATCCCCAGCAGCAGGCCACCGCCGACCTGTAGCGCGACATACCCCAACAGCGCGGTAATGGCGAACGTGCGCAAACCGGCGCAGTGTCGCGCATCGCCGGTGCCCTTGTGCCGTTCACGCTCAAGACCGATGAGCATGCCGATCCCCAACGCCGCAGCGGCGCCGGACAGATCAAAAACCTCATTCATGATGGGTAGCGTCCCACAGGGTCTGCGACCCTGCTCTGCATTCGGCTTACGGCGAGCATTCAACGCTCACGGCCATTCGGCGCGCCGTTGCCGGCCGCGCTGGCAACGGCTGGGCAAACGCATTCGGCCACTCGTGAGGGGCGTTGATACGGGCCTCAAGCACCTCGACAAATTCCTGCGCAGCCTTAAGGCTCCTGAAGCCCACATCCCAGTCATCCATGTGCACGACCCAGCCATGGGGAGCGTGTTTTTCAGCGATCTTGATGTTCATGGAAACCCCGGTTTCAGCGGCACGCCAAGGTGCTTTCAAGGAGTGATTGCGACTTTCATGACCCCGTCGCGTTGATGAGCGAACAACTCATACGCCTGCTCGATGTCGTCCAGTTTGAAACGGTGAGTCACCAGCGGTGACAGATCGACGGCGCCGCTCTGCACCACCGCCATCAGGCGCCGCATGCGCTCCTTGCCGCCGGGGCACAGGGTGGAAACGATGCTGTAATCGCCCAGTCCGGCGGCAAACGCGCCGAGCGGGATGTGCAGGTCGCTGGAATACACCCCGAGGCTGGACAAGCGCCCACCCGGGCGCAGCACCCGCAATGCCGACTCGAACGTGCCTTGGGTGCCCAGCGCTTCGATGGACACATCCACGCCACGGCCATCGGTCAACGCCATGATCTGCTCCACCACATTGCCGTCCTTGAAATTGACGGTATGGGTCGCGCCCAGTTGGCGCGCCATGGCCATGCGTTCGGGCACCGCGTCGACACCGATAATCGTGGTGGCGCCCTTCAGGCGCGCTCCGGCCACGGCGCAGAGGCCGATGGGACCCAATGCAAATACTGCGACAGCGTCGCCGATGGCGATCTCGCCCCGCTCCGCCCCCGAGAACCCGGTGGACATGATGTCCGGGCACATCAGCACCTGTTCATCGCTCAACTCATCGGGGATCGGGCACAGGTTGGCCTGTGCATCCGGCACCAATACGTACTCGGCCTGGCAACCGTCGATCGTGTTGCCAAACTTCCAGCCGCCAATGGCCTTGAAGCCGTGCCGAGTGTCGGGGCCGTCCTGCGAGCCGCAGCCACACAGGCACGCGTAACTGTGCCCGCTTGGGGTGATGGCACCGGCGATCACTCGCTGCCCTTCGATAAAACCGCGTACTTGCGAGCCCAATCGCTCAATGATGCCGACCGGTTCGTGGCCGATGGTCAGCCCTTTGGCCACTGGATATTCGCCGCGCAGGATATGTACGTCGGTGCCGCAAATGGTGGTGGTGGTCACGCGGATCAACGCATCCAGCGGCCCGACCTCGGGAATCGGCTTGTCATCGAGCACGATGCGGTTTTTTTCAACGAATATTGCGGCTTTCATGGTGGCCATGATGACTTTCCCTCCGCCGACAGGTGAGTGCAGAGCAGAGCTTGAGCCGCGGCGACAGGGTCGTAGTTGATAATGGTCAACTATCCGAGGATCAGTGGTCTTGCTCCACCGTACATCCGCTCACGACCACGCGCTGATGTCTGGTTGATAAATATCAACCCCGCCCTGCTGGCTCGCTCCAGGATAAGCGCATGCGCCACTACTCACTCCTGGCATGCAGCGCAATGCTTGGGTGACTACCTCGGGAGTTCTGTCATGTCTGAGCAATCGCGTTTCATGCTGGTCGTGTCGCCGCTGATGAAAAACAGTCCCGCATTCGACCGCGCCGCCGCACTGGCCAAAGCGTCGGATGCCGCACTGCATATTGTCGCGTTTGATTATCTGGAGGGCCTGGCGACCGCAGGAATGGTCAACGAGCAAGCCTTGGAGCAGATGCGTCTGGGCTATGTCGAACGCCATCATCAATGGCTCGAAGACCAGGCCCGGCCGCTGCGCAAGATCGGAGTGACCGTCACCACCGAGGTCGTCTGGGTGGACAATCCTTTGAAGGAAATCCTCATTCATTTGAAGGAACAGCCGATGGCCGCCCTTATAAAGGCTCTGGAGCACGAATCACTTCTGTCGCGGCTGATGTTCACGCCGCTGGATATCCACCTGTTGCGCGAATGCCCGGTGCCGCTGCATTTTGTCAGCCACGCTCAAAACGCTCTGCCACGCCGAATCGTCGCGGCGGTCGACCCCTTCCATCGTGATGGCCAATACCAGGGCCTCAACGACCGGATCCTGCGCGAAGCAGCAAGACTGGCCGGTATCTGCAATGGCAGCCTGGACGTAATTTATGCCCATGACCTGTCATCGATCAGCGCTGCCGAATTCGGCTTCAATAACGCGTCCGCGATCTTTTCTTCCAGCGCAGCCAAGAAACTGTTCGATGCCCAAGGCGAAGCTTTCCAGGCGCTGGCTGCACGCAACAATATTCCGGCAGAAAACCAGCACATGATTGTGGGCGATCCCGCCAAGGTGCTTTCCAGCTATGCCGATGCTTACGACATCGATGTGATCGTAATGGGCCGCGTCACTCATCGAGGAATAGGCCGACTGGTTGGCAGCACGGTCGAGCATCTGTTGTACAAAATGCCCTGTAGCGTATGGGTGGTAGCGCCGGAAACACTTACTCGCTGATGGATGCAGTCGACGCTGAAGAAAGGAGTCGAACTTCAGGCACCAGACGGCGACGGAATGGCCAGTCAGGAGCGTGGAAAACATTTCCACGGCACAAAAAATAAGGGCTTGCATGACATATGTCATGCAAGCCCTTGATATTTATGGTGCCCGAAGCCGGAATCGAACCGGCACGCCCTTACGAGCGGGGGATTTTAAGTCCCGCGCCAGAATCAAGCGGGCTGCGGCTTGGATGCGATTTTTTGGGCCGCAATTCGACTCGAAAGACTGCCATTCGGCCCAATGTTTTCGCATACCGCAGAATGATTGCGGCCCGAAAAAGACCTTAAATTTCACGTAAAGATTGAAATCCTATCGGGCACTGAGAAGCTGGCATTATACCGACTCTGCATAATCCAGCGCTTTGCCCTTCTCCGGCGTTCTGCCGACATTGAATCCCCCTGCTACTCTGGTTTCGTCCAAGGAGGAAACCAATGCCAAACTCTGATCTGCTCCCTTCCCTACTCTTCAAAATCAACGAAAACCAGCTCGCTCTTGAAGCCGCCATCATGGAGCTCACCCTCTGGGTCGAGCAGCGCGGATCCGCCGACGTCGCGGAAAACGTCCGCAGCTCTCTGGCCGCGCTCGATCGAAATGAAGAATTCATCAAAATGACCTTGGCTGTTTTGATGACGCCAGACTGAAAGCTATCGACAGCTGTCGCGATGACAGCGCGGGGTAGCCTCGATTGTCTTGCGGTTCTACCTAGAGAAGCGATATCCGATAGGGGGCGGGCGCATAAACCGACCACTATTTTCACGATTACGTTTCCCATACAATGCGCGCCGTAGAACTTTTTGAGTCAGATTAAAGATGAGCCTTGACCTATTAGATAAGACAACCCGAAAGCAGTCACTATCAAAATGTGATAAAACTTCGAATACAAACAACTTAAGCCTGAGAAAATTCGTAGCACTGGCATTTGTAGCAATTTTATTCATCATACTTCGAATCGAGTTTTCTGACGGCCCGATAAATGTAGATGAAAATATTGCACCCTCCGTAGCTCGCTCTATGGTTGAGCGAGGCGATTTCAACGGCAACTGGCGACTTGCCGAAAACATAATGCCGTACTTCAAACGCGACATGCACAACTTTTATAGTTACAACTTATTCGCAATCCCCTTTTTGAAGCCTACAGAAAACGAAACTATCGCAGCTCTGCGTTCGGCTAATATTGCCCTTCAGCTCGGAGCGCTTGCATTCATTTGGTTCGCAATGAAGAACGGAGGGATTGCTTTTTGGCGTAGATTCTATACATCGACAGCTATAGCGGTTCTCCCTACGATGGCGTTTGATGCTCATCTAGCAAGAGCGGAAAGCCTTCTTTATTTCTTAGCAGCAGCCGTGATTTTTGTGGCTTCTGTAAATCGAAGTGTGCTTTTGAGATGGAGTTTAGCAGCATTTATAATTGGAGTCGGCACAGCTTCCAAGTTAACATTCGCGGCCACAGCAATAATATTTCTACCTGAGGGCTTAAAATTATTAAGAAACGAACCCACTAAAACGATTCGCTTGCTGGCAATATCAGCGTTGGCAATGTTAGCTGGGTTTGCGGCAACCTCACCCTACACATTCATCGAGCCAAACGTATTTTTCGACGGTCTCGGCAGGCTGATGAGGCAGTATTCAACACAACATCTCCCGCACTCTAATCCTGGAACCGGGATGCTTGATTGGGCGAGCCATTTAGTTCTATTCGCCGTAGGTATTTCTGGCGCAGCTTGCATCGCCATTAGAACACCTTTGCGTAGTTCACCGAATTGGATGATTGGCCTTTCAATTATGGCGTCCGTAATATATATATACTTCGCAACCAAACCTGTTTTTTTTGAGCGAAATATAAGTTTAGCGCTATTGGCATCGATAATCGTGGCATTTAGCCTTCCACGTTGGCGCTCAACAAACCTCATTCTCACCGCGTCACTTATAGTCATGACATACTGGTCTATCAACATCGCTTTGCTGTCGTCAAGCCGAGGCTCTCAAATCACAGAATGGGAGATTAATAAGTTTGGCATGGCAATCGATAGGACGTGGCCATTAACCGGAGCGGCCGACCTTTTGAGCACATGCGGAGACAGAATTATTGGAGTTAGCGATTATGGAGACGTCACTTCTCAGCGAATCAAAAATGAAATAGGAATAGAACCCATGGCTACACGAAATGGAGCATTTTCTAAACTGCCAACCTCTACGCTCAACACCTACCTTGAGACAAGCATTGACTATTATCAGTGCTACGGAGGATCTAAATAGACCAACCTATCGAGTTTGAATAGTTAACTCTATATCTTGCTGACATACATCTAGCACGCTGTCATTCGTCCAAGACATGGTAATCACAGTACATCCTTGAAGAATAAGTGGCCACCAAGTCTGAGGGTTTGCTTCGCCCTCAGGGACCACGTCGGCGGTTTGATGCTGGTGGCGTAATAGTGCGTCGCGCCGCCGGTAGGGTCCGGCACCTTTCCGTCGATCACCTGGTCAGCGGCGATCCGGCACTGCGCCAGCTCGCGGAACGGGATTTCCTTCACGCCAATCAGGAACTGGTAGTTCGGGTCGATCTTGTTCCAGCAGCTGAACTGCCAGGGCTTTTGGCAGACGCCGGCGTAGCCCTCGCCCCACCACGACTTTTCCTTTCCGTCAAACACACGGTTGCGGATCGCCCAGGCCACGGCGATCTGGCCGGCGGGCCCCTCCCCTCGCGCCTCTCCCCAAAGAGTGAGGGCAAGAATTTCGCGGTCTTTTTCGGTTACAGGCATCACTTTTCTCCAGACAAAAAAAACCCCGCACTCGGCGGGGATCTATAAACGAAGGGGCGGCTACAGCTCTGAGCGAATGCTATCGGATACAGACTTGGACAGCTCGGAATATCCAGATTCGGTGTAATGCACGTCGGTGTCGGACTCATACATCTGGGCCGGCAATGTAGCCGACACGGCAGATAAATCATTGACAGATATGCCAAAGCGCTTCATGACTTCAGTGGCGACTTGATTGTAACGGACGACATCACCTGCATGCCTGCCAGGCTCATTGTTCGGAACGAAAGTGGTGGTTTGGAAGATCACCTTGGCGCCGGTTGCCTTTAATCGGCTGGCAATCAACGAAAGATTCTTCTCGTACTGTGCAAGAGGGACCGCGACGGCACCATTAACCTTGTCTCGATTTTGAAAGGTGATCGGTCCTGGACGCCGGTAGCAGAGATCCCATAGACCGAAGTTGAAGCTGATCACGTCCCACTTTTTTGCACCAACCCACCGCTCCACATTCCGAACCCCGTTATTTGAGTCCTCGGAGTTTCCTTGGCTGTGAATCACGACTGCATCAGATGACAGGGCTTGCGTTACGTAGGGTGTATAGCCAAGCGATATGGAGTCACCGATGATCAGCACTTTCGGAGAAGTATCGGGATGGCTGGCGCAGCCAGCCAATGAGATCGCGACCATAATGGCCAGGACTTTAATGAGTGTTCGTCTTAGCACTGCAGTGTTCCCTAGATGGCTTCGATCGACAGTCTACATAGGCGCTGACTCGTTTCAACATCAACCTTCTGCAATAGTCCTGCTTTCTAGGCAACATCGCATCGATGTGCGTGCTGCCGGGTTTCCGATTTCATTGGCCTATTCCGGTCGGGCGGGTCGTTGGGCTGAGTCGGGAAAGCCCTCAGCACCCTCTTTCCAGGCGCGAACTTTGGTGCGATACGAAAGCCACTGCGATCGAGTGCCCGGAAGCGCACCGGCGGCCTCTCCTGTAGCCTCGCTCTCTTCCAAGGCCATCAGCTGATTGGCTATCGATCCAATCTCCTGTTCGCGCCATGCGTTCTCGGCAACCATCAATAGCGCCTGCTCTTCAGCGGCCGCGAGCCTTTCGTAGAACCACTGTGGTATTTCGCTAACCAGTGTTTCGCCTTCCGAAAGCTCGCTTTCCTGAAAGTCATCACTTACTGAGTTCCATCCTGTAGCGTTGATTACATAGGGCATTATCTGTCGTTCCCGTATCCGTAAACGTCGAGGGTCAGCGAACCACCAGAGACCCATCTGCTGATTTGCTGCGTTGGGCTGGTTGCGAGCCGGAGGGCTGACCGGGTTGAGGATGTTGCACCTGATGCGACCTGCAGCACTTTGGGCTGACGCTCGGGCGTACTGAAGTACATATCGTAAGCAGATGCGCCGGCGTTCGCCGTGGCGATAGTCAAGGCGATTTGAGTTGTAATCGGCACGGCTGGCGACAGGTCAGAAGTTGTGGGAGTGCTCGCCGGGGCTTGTAAAACAACACGAAACGGCGGATCGCTGAACGTCTCCATAAATTGGATGGTGTCCCCCATCCACAGGAAAGCAAAAAGACCAGAAGATCCAGTCTTCAAGGCGCAGATAAATCGCCGACTGGTGTTTGCTGTCTTTGTGCGCGCTGTCCCGCTATACGGTGCGGCAGGGGCTGTGGTCACCAGTTCAACGGCCGTTACGCCGGCGTTGTCGTATAGGTAAAGGTAGTACCAGGCGTTAGCGGTCAATGACAGGCCCGAAAGCGTCAAGGGCGATGCTGCGACCAGAGGCTTTTGCGCGCCCGGGATGTAAGCGGTACCGGGCGAAACAGTGATCGATGTCGCCGAATTCCACTGAGGGATCAAGCCCTCAATGTAACCAGCCGATACACCGCCCTGAGCGGCAGTGACAGCTTTCGTCAGGCCGTTCAGCTCTGTGATATCAGTGTTCGCCCCGGCAGCAGCCTTCCCGGCTTGAAGTTTTCCTAACGCCGCCAGAATCGTGTCAGTCGAAACGACCGGTGTTTTCACTGTCAGGTCAAGTCCGGTCAGCGTGATGCCGCGAACAGTAGCTGGTGTCGCATATTTATTGGTTTGACCTTCAGGCAGCCCATCGGCAGTCGCGAGGTTGAGCGCCTGCCTTACTCCAGTCTGCGTGGGCGTCTCGCCAAGCACAGCCAATACGCCGCCGAATTGATTGACTAGCGCTCGAAGCGCGTCTGCCGAATCCTTGACGTAACCCTGCATCGGCGCCAGAGCGTAAACACCAGACACGTTGGTCGAGCCTTGATAGTTCGGCGAGATCGACATCGCCGTATCGCTCGCGATGTTCGTCACCTCGTACCAGCCGCCGTCCGGACCGCGAAAAGCATCGCCAACACGGCTGTTGGCAATAAACGCGGTGCCTGCGCCGATCACCGCGTTGGAATTTTGGACGACAGAAACCGTTCCCGTTTTGTACCAGGGCATGGAGATATCCTATAAATGGGTTATGCGGCTTGTTTGGCGAACACTGCCGGCAGGAAGAAAGCGAAAGGGTTCGATGCGGCAACGGTGATGGCGTAGAGCGTGCTGTTGGGGAAATCCCACCAGCAGTAAAGCTCGCGCGGAATCCCACTCCCCGAAGTCATTGGCATGCCGAAAGTGTTCAACAGCATGAATTCGTTCTCTGGAAAGTTGAACGGGACGCTGTAGAAAATGCGTGTCAGCCCCTGCTGGCTGGTGTCGTAGCGGACGTAGTTCCAGTTCTGAAATGCTCGGGTGAATGTTGCGTTTGGGGTACCAGAGTCAAACAGCAACTTACCTGCGCCGTCCCACAATCGCATGCCGTACTGCGCGACTGGCTGGGCACCAAACGCAGCTACAAAATAGCGTCCATTCAGCCCGGCAGCGTTTACGTCGTATGCCCTGACATAAAAGCCAGTCCAGTTACCTGCTGAGCCAAGAACCCTCATTCGGCAAAGCCCGGCTATACCGTTGATCGTATCGGGCCGGACAAATACAAGTGGAGGCTCCTCAGAAGTAACCGGCCGAGCGAAGGTAGTGACCGAGCCGAGCCCCGCCTCCTGTGTTGGTGCATACCGCCCTGACGCAATTACCATCAGCCGCGAGAACTCTGAATCCAAAGTCACGACGTTGTTGTTGTTCGTGAACTGAACGCCATAACTCATCAGCTCCACCTCATCACGATCAGGCGCATGGTTCCAGAAGACGTGGTACTCGCCGCGTACGTCCGGGTGTAGTTGTAGACGCGGACGACTCCGTCGAGCATCTCGGTTTCGAACTGCATTTGGTTCTGCGAATAGGTACCGATCGGAATCACGATTGCGGTTCCGTTGCCAGGGCCTACACCGGGAACGGCGAAGTCTTGCGTTCCTTTGCTGGCTCCAAGCGCGAAGGTCACTTGCACTGAAAGCACAACGCGAATCGTGAATGAGTTCTCGTCCAGCTGGAGCGCCCCATCGGCGCCCCATATCCTTATGCCGAAGTTCATGCGTTCAGATTCCCCCACTGGTAGCGCTTCACGCCGTTCTCATCGAACACCTTGCCGCCGTTGTTGTTAATGACCTGGCGAGCCCCTCCGCCCAGCGGGCTGTTCAACTCGAAGTTGCCAGCCTTGTCGATGCGCCAGCCTTGAACCCCGGCGATGTAGTTGTCCGACTGGATGAAGAAACCGATCTTGGCGTTTCCGATGGAGGCATCTTTCACAAACAGGGTATTCAGGAAGACCTGCCCGCCCTCAACCGCGAAAGGCACAGAAATGGCGCCGCCGGCAATGGTGTTGACGATGGCGAAACGGTCAGCGCTCACTAGGAACTAGCTTTGGAAAACCCCATTCACGTTCTCGATACCGAGACCAATGCCGGCGGCAACGTACTGCCCGTTCGCATTGACCTGCATCTTCACGGACCACATCGTTTTCAGATTGCCGTTAACATCAGCAAAGGCGGTGGCCGTTTCCTGAATGGCGGCCGCGTTCTCGCCGACCTTCGCGTTTACCTGCACGATCGCTTGAGCAGTGGCCTCCTTGTCGGTGGCAAGGGTGCTGCGAAGATCGGTAACGTTCGCTTCGTTCTCGCCAACCTTTGAATCAAGAGTGATGAGCTTTTGAGCGCTGGCGAGATTCTCCGAAGATCGAACCCGGTCCTCACCGGCAATGGCGGACGTGCTGCTCCACTCCTTCAGCGCCCCATCAAGATCACCTTGCCCATCGTCGTCACGCCAAGAAGCACGTAAAGCGTTAAACGCCGTTGAGGTAGCAGTAACCTCTCCGTCGAGATCAGTGATCTCTGTGGCGTGAGTTGCAACCTGCTCTGCCAGACCGTTGGCTGTTTCCAGAAGGTCACCGACATCCTCCCAATAGGTCGGATCAGGTGGCGGCGTGTTTACCGGGACCGGCTGCAAAGCCAAATAGATCTGGCCGTTTTCGACGATCATTTGCCCCTTCAGATACACCTGGTCCGGCTCATACCCCTTAAGCCCATCGAGCGCGTTGATCTGATCTTGCAGTCCGGGAATCTTGTCGATTTCACTAAGGACATCCTCACCCAGCTCGGTGCGCGTGATCTTGCCCAGCAGAGCAGCGAGGTACGCCGACACGTCGTTCGAAGTCTGGGCAGGCACATAGAGGAACGAGCTCTTTCCGTACGCGTTCGATGATCGAATGAAGTAGTAATAATTCGTCCAAAACCCAAGACCTGTATGGGTAAAGGTCAGGCCTTGTCCCAAATATTCCGCATCCGCAGAGGTAGCCGTCGGCGACGTGCTGAAGAAATACTCGTAGGTTCCGCCATTCAGCCCGTTCTGCGCGTTGCTCGGAATCAGCACGATGTTGTCGATCGAGGACTGCACCACACAGCTTTCCGGAATGGGTGGGCCGTTGATGCTGACGGTGATAGTCACCTCTCCCGATCGCGCCATCGGGCCAGCGGCCGCCACGCTCATTGTGTAGTTGCCGGACGGCAAACCGTTGATGGCGCACTCCGTCGATGTCGCGGGAACGTTGTGCGACTGAATCGCAGTCGTACCCTGCCGGACGATAACGATGTACTCCTTGACCACGCCAGCCGGAGGCGCCCACGACAGAACGCCCTGCGTCACCTCGGCCGTGGTGTCCTGCGTCCACGCAAGATTCGTTGGCGTGCCCAGCCCGCCGGATGGCAGATTGATGAAGCCAATCGGGTTGTATGGCTGGCCGACAGCGTCATCGAAGATGGCAGGCTCGTACTGCTTGACCTGAACCGTGCAGCCCTCACGATCGCCCATCGACCAGTCGGAGACGATGAACTCTCCAAGGATGTTCAGCGACGGGAGATTTACCCGCACCACGCGGCCCGGCCGGCAGTTGTAGCCAGCGAAGTTCATCGGGATGCTGATTGCGCCACCGGCGCGGCGCCGGCGCAGCTCCATGTTCGCCAGGCGCTGCGCTTGGTAGGGGTTGGTGACATAGGAGTAGGTCAGCGTCTCCGCCGCCTCACCGCCGTCCTCAACGATCCATTCGGCTACGCTGACTTCCGGGTAATCCGTCTCGGTCCACGACTGCTCGGGATCAATGAAGGTGCCGCGTACAGTGTTGATTGCGGTGTCATTGGTTGGCTCAGTGCTGCCGGTGACTGTGCCGATCACCATGTCCTCGGTGATCTCGAAGTCGTACGGTCCGTAATAGGCGCCAGCCTGGAACATCCAGCGGCCGCCAACTCGAATCAGATGGCCACCCGACGCTGCTTCCAGCTTCTGGAGAACGCCGGTGCGCTGCTCGTCCGCACCGATTACGCAGCCGGTGCGATACCGCTGGCTCGTCGAGCCGTCGGCGTTGGTTACGCCTTCGTCGCAGACGTTGGCAGCGCTGGCGAAGGTCTCGAAAACGATCTCATCGTCCGGCACGTTGCAGCGGTTACGCAGGAACCAGAGCAGGTGGAGCGCCGTGTTTGCGCTGTAACCCGCCGCCCCGGTGCGCGGATCGTAGATATCATTCCGGCCACGAACCACAAAACGCGTGTCAGGGATGCCCGATGGAAACTTCTCTGCGCTGTAACGCAGGGAAACTCGCACATAGGACAAGCCGCGACCGATCTGCGAGTCTTTCCAGTCGGGGCAATTTGCCTTCAGGAATGCGTTGACTTGAGTTGGATTGACGACCAGCTCATAGCTGGCCAACGGGCCGAATGCGCCGATATCTTCCTCGCCCAGGTAGATGTTTTCGAGCGCATCGATCGCACCCTCGCACAGCACATACACCAGGTGCAGCCATTCGCCCTCACCCTGATCGCCGGACTGCTCTTGCGCCCACACCAGGACGCCGCCAGTGGAGACGCGACCAAGGATGAAGCGCACCGGTGCTTTTGAGGACCGCACGGTCTGGGCAGACGGCTCGTTGTCGCGCAGGGGCGACTTGGTGTTGAGCTTTTCCTGCTGCTCGGCGGCGTAAAAGGCAAGCGCTGCGCCTGCAACCGCACCCCATGGGCCGCCCTGGGCAAAACCAACCACCGCTCCAATGACGACCGATGCGAGTTTTTTAACGCCGCCGCTCATTCAATTCTCCACGCGGCCAGTGGCTCGCACTCAACCCGGGCGGCGCCGTCATCGGTCGCCGCCCAGTAATCTCCTGCCCAGAACACGGCCATGCTTCGGCCGCCGGGCGCGTCGTACAGCACGACGTCACCGCGCTGGATGAAGGGCAGTGACACCCGGGCAAAGTGGGTATCCCACGCCGCCTCAAGGCTGCCGTGCTGCTTCTTCAGCTGCCGCTTGGCGCCGGTTTCCGTCGTGTACTTGCCCCGGTAGTTCTCCGCCGGGTCCACGCCACACACCGAGACGGCGCAGTCGGCGGCGAACAGGCAGCAATCAAATTCACCCCATGAAAAAGGCCGCTCTTGGGCGGCCTTGATCGTTTCGTTCAGACGGGTTGTCCAGTCTCGGTAGCGCATGGCTAGCTTCCATAGGTGAATGTCGGCGCGTCCTTCTTCGAGCCCCAGTAAATGGGCCACTCGGACATCTGGGCGATGGCGTAGAAGAACCGGTCGCCCTGATGGCGCGCGCGGTGGTTTTCGTCGGTGAATCGTTCGGTGCCGGTACGGCTCCACTCGGCCATACGGTCAATAACCGGGACGGTGATGCTGTTGCCGTCCTCGCCATTGCCGGCAAAGGAGAACTTAGCCGCGTCCATCCGGCCGGAGAACAGGATGTCCGCCGCGTAATTGCCGGCCTCGTCGAACACCACGAACATGACTTTGGCCATTCGCCCACGGCAGCCTCGGACGTTGGTTTCGGAGAGAATGTAGGCATCCAGCCCGCTCAGGGTCAGTTCTACCGACATGGGCGAGCCTGAGTTATCGCTCTCCTGTGACTGGCTGACCTGGCCGAAATTGCCCACGCCGAGGTAGGTAATACCGTCGATCACCAGATCACCGGTACCGGTGTGCGCGAAGACCATGCCGTCGACGAAGTCGAGCTGCACTGCATACACCGGCATGAAGCGGCCGGTCGCGATGATGTTCACCACGTTCTGGCTGAACGGGAATGCTGATGGCATCAGAACGCCTCCCTGAATTGGTAGCTGCCGTTGGCGATCACCGGCTTTACGGACATGGCCCAGGTGTCGGTGGTCATGCGCATTTCGGAATATGGGTTGAGGTACTCGACGGCGGTACCGGCCGTGAGCGTCCTGCGGATCCGCTTGTTGAGCGACACCGTAACCCTGCCCTGCGCGTTCGCCGACGCTGCATCGGTTATCTCGAACATCTCGCCCGCGATGGTGATGTAGTCGCCAGCAGCAAACACCGCAGCATTCGCCGGCGCGCCGCCGATGACCATCGACCGCGCTTGCGCGTTGCCTGTGACCACTGAGAGTGCGCCGACGCTGCTGGTGCGCCGGCGGGTGAAGGCCGGCAAGTTGAAGGTGCCGAACATCCCATCCAGTCGCCCGAGAAACGCTGAAAGCTCGCGCTCTTGGGCTCTGGTCAATAGTCCGAACGTCAAGGTGCACTGCCAGTAAGCGCCCGGGTAGCCGACGATCTGCTGGGCATTCGAGAGCGTCGAGGTGAACGCCCTGCTGTTGTTGACGATGCCCCACGTCATTTCTGACGGGCGCAGCGAAGCCGGCCACGTGAGAGCCATGCAGTACTCCTTGAAGAATCAGCTTTGTTTAAAGCTTGTGAATGCTGCTTAGTGAGCCGCCTGGCCCCAGCAGCTCGTCGAACGATTCGCCGTGACCTTCTTTCATGCGCGCCACGCTCAATTCGATCAGTTCGAAAATTTCCTGCCCGATCTCATCCTTGCAAAGAAGAACACCCATGATCCTGCCCATAACCTCGGCATTCAGGTTCGCTCGACTGCGCAACTCGCTGGGAGGTGTTTGAGCATTAACGCCCTCAAAAACCACAGGAAAGATTGCGCGATTGATCACATCAATGAGCTTTCCTGTATCCAGATCAGAGATTTTCACCTGTTTCTCCTTATAAGTTGCATTGCCGTTCCATTCTGTTTGAGGTCGCGCAGCATCATCTCGTAGCCGCCTCTCATGCCGCGATTCGCGCCGTCATCTGCAGCCTGTTTGAGCAATTGAGCAGTGTTTTCATCAGGATTTCCCTGAAAATGAAAGTGCTGCTCTATAGCTGGCAGACTCATCGATGCCGATGTCGTCGTTGACCTGGACGTGGACGCGCCGCCCACATACCCGCCGTCAGCATAGCCCTTGGTGTTCGCGTTCATGCGCTCGAGGAATTCCCGAGCACCTGGCTGACTGACCGCTTCCTTGCGGACCACGAACTCGCCGCCGTGCACGACGCCCTTCGGCTCGAACTTGCCGCCGTCACCGGTATAGCCGCCGTCGGAGAATCCGAACTTTGAGCCGTATCCGGCGGCAGATGCGCCGAGCGTGGAAGACGTCGCGCCAGCGGATCCGGCTGCGAGGCCATTGCCGGCTGAGGCGCCTGCGGTCAATCCGCTGAAGACAGTTCCGAATATGCCTACTGCCGCCTGGCGCACTTGAATGCGGATCAAGTCGGCGATGATGCCGTCCGCCAGATCTTTGAACGACAGCTTGCCGGTCTTCACGAACTGGATGATGCCGTCTTCCATGTTGCTGAAGGCGTTGGTGAACAGGTTGCGGGTTTGCCCGGCGACGTCGCGCGCCTGCTCCGAGTAGGTCTGAAACGCCGACGAAGCACCGAGCGCCCAGTCCGATTGAGCCTTATCCACGTCCGTGTAGTACTGCTGCTGCATCGCGAGGCGGGTTTGCAGCGCTGAGCGGAGCGCATCAGTCTCCTCGCTGTACAGCTTTTCGCTGATGCGACCCTCGTTGCGCTGCTGCTGCAGAGCATCCATCTGCGACTGGTACTGCTGCTCGATGCTGAACTGTTCCTGCAAGCGCTGACGCTGCTGGTCGCCCAGCCCCATGCCGGCGAGGTTGTTGTCCAGCCCGGTCTGTGCCTTTGCCAATTGGCTGGCCAGATTGGCCTGGAATGCTGCGAGCTTCTGCGTCTCCTCCATGGAGATCTTCTTGAGCTGGTTTTCCTTCTCAAGCGCGGCGTTCTTTTTCAGCTGGGCGGTGATCAGTTCCTGGTTCGCGACCAAAGCCTTCTGGTCGGCCGTCAGGATCTGCTTACCCTTGATGTCGGCGAGTTCCTGCTCCCATTTCACCAGCGCCTGCCCGGCGGCGCCTAGCTTATCGACCTCGCCTTTCTGCACGCCGATCAGCGAATTCTGCTGTTGCAGCACAGCATATTGCTGGCGGGCTTGGTCAAGCGCCTTCATGCCGGAGTCTTCGCGGTATGCCTTGGGCTTCTTCTCCGCAGCCTCCTTAAAGCTATCGCTTTCCCGGATAGCCTTCAGGGCTGCGGCCTCCTGTTCAGCTGTGATCGTATAGCCTGCCGCCCTTGCTGCGTTGATTCGCTTCAGCTCATCCTCAAGGGCCTTGTTCCTCTTTTGCTCTTTCGTGAAGTACTGCTCTTTGTTTTTTTCGAAAGCCTCGTATGCGGCTTGGCCGTCGCGCTGAATTTGGGCGTTTCGCGCGGCAGCATCAGCAGCGTCCTGCTCGGCCTTGGACTTTTTGTTGTAGGCATCCAGCTCAGCCTGAAGAGAGGCGATTCGCTCCCTTGCGTTACCGTCCTCGTAACCCGTATCGAGAGTGGATTTCAGGTAATTGATCTTTTGCTGGATGGCTTGAACATCAGGACCGTCGTTCGACTCCCGCCCGATGTTCAGAATGGCATCCCATCCGCTCTTCGCTGCGCCAGCAAGATCATTCCACGCTTTTTCAAGCGTGCCGAGGTTCGCCTTCATCGTTGCGGCGCGCTCGCCCAGCGCCCTGGCATAGGCTTCCTGCGCTATAGCTGCGGCTGCCTCCTTCTCACCCATTTGCTGAGCGGCTCGGATTTGCTCGTACACCGACGCGGTCAGAAAGTTGTACTTGTCGTTTAGCTCCGCAACCGCTTTCACGGGGTCGTCGGCGAGCCGGGCAAACTCAGCGACCGTCTCCGACACTGCTTTGCCCGTGGCTTTTTCATAGGCGATTGCAGATGTTGCGATTTGCTCAAAGCTTGAACTTGCAATCTTCCCGGTGCCGGCCAGTTGGGCCAGTGCCGCAGCGGCGTCTGCAGTGGTGCCGACGGTGCCGCTGACACGCTTCGCCATCTCGGCCAGCGCCAGCGTGGTAGTGCCGGCAGCATTGCCAGTGGTGACGAGAGAAAGGCGGTAAGCATCTTGCTCTTTCGAGCCTTGGTAGTAGGCCAGACCGAGCACGCCAACCGCTGCGGCAGCCACAGTGAACGGGTTGACCAGGCCAAGGATATAGCCGCCCAACGCTTTCGCGGCCGGCCCAACACCGCCGAACATATCCTTAAGCTGGCCACCCTGCTGCAGGAAAACAGTGAGAGGCGCCTGTCCGCCCTGCAGCGAAACAGCGATATCCGTGAACTGCGCCGGAACGCCCCGCAGTGCGGCGGCTGTTGCCTTGGCCGTCATGCCGGTTTTGCCAAGGTCCGCGTTGAAGCGCCCCAGATCAGCTCGGGTGGTGTTGATTTTGGCTTGGTACTCGGAAAAAGTATCAGCGTCGATCAAGCCAAGCTTTCGGTTTTTGGCCAGTTCCTTTTCTTGCTTGTCCAGTTCGCCCAGCTTTCGGGTGACAGGGTCAATACTCCCCAGCAACTCTTCCAGTTGCTCTTTCTGTGTTTTGACCTTTTTGCCTGTGGTCTCCGAGGACTGACCAACGCTATCGATGCCGTCGGCCAGTTTGTCCATGACTGGCTTGGCTCGAAGGCCTGCACCTTCGAGTGCCTCAAGTGCCTTGCGCGTGTCGGCAGCCTTCTGCTCGGCGTCCCGGCTGTCGATCTCCAGAACCAGGCGGGATGTCTGAGCCATTGTTTTCTCCAGGCATAAAAAAACCCGCCGTAGCGGGCTTTGTGAGCGTTTGGTCTATCCGTTGGCATCCAGGCACTGACGAAACGCATCGTTCCTGAATTCATTGATTGCTTCAGTCTTGATGCTGTCGACTATTGCTACCGGTCGCTCGTAGGCTTTGAGGATCATTGAGCGCGCAAATTTGCTGCCGTCGCCGATTTTATCGAGCGAATCCTCAAGCAACTGACCGTTCTGGCGCGCCGTCATAGCCTGCCCGGCCAGCGCCGAAATTTTCTTGCACGAACTGTCTTCAGCATGGGCTGAAAGCGCAATGCACAATGATGCCGTCGATGCCGCAATTAATCGTTTCATGCCGCCTCTCTACTTGTATTTATAGGGCTCTGGTGATGTCAACAATGGTTCAGCCTTGTCCCACATTCCGCGATATCCGCGAACCGAATAAGAGTATCCAGGCTTCAAATCGAGCAACATTCCTCGCAGATCGCCCCCGGCGCACGCAGCGTTGTTTTTGATGCTCAGTTGAACCGGGCCGGGGTTGTGGTACAGCTTCACCGATTTCCCGCTGCTCGTTTCAGCAGCCAGTCTTTCGTTGAGAAAAACCTGCATACCTGCTCCGAGGCAGCTCAGAGCGCCTGCGTCCTGAGTGAAAACAATGCGAGCATCACTGGCCGAAGTTGGCTTCCCAAAGGCAAAGATATCGTCTGCCGGGACCTGTGCGGCCTTCTCAGGCGAAACGCGAGTAGTTTCGCAACCCGCCAGAAGTAAGAACGCCAACCCAAATGCTATTTGTCTTTTCAAAGACACCCCTCCCTGTTTGAAAGAGGAATCTAGCACCAAGTCGAGGCCCTCGACAAAATCACTCGTCGGCACCGGCCAAGCACACCGCATCCAGCGCAAACATCACATCGTCGATCTCATCGCGCGGCAGCGGTGACGGATGCGACTCCAGCCAGTCGGAGATCTCCCGCGCTGAGAGCGGCAGCGGAAATGCTCCCGCCATGCCGGCAATGTAGCGGCGGCCGCGAGACACGTTCCGGTACAGGTTGAGCAGGTAGGCGGTGAGCGGGTCATTGTCGGGCTCGCCGGGGATCGCCATTTTCAGCCGAGAGTAGACTGCCCGGCGCTTTTCGCTTTCCCCGCCCCACTCTTGCTCCCACTCGAAGCGGGCGACTGCTTTCCCACCGACTCGGCTCGCTCCTCGGCGGCATCGTTGGCAGCCAGCGCGCCTTCGCGCAGGACAAAGATGAAGAACTCGATGTTGTTTTCCAGCAGCTCTGCAGCTACAGGCGGGCTATATTTGATCGGCTTGCCGTCGGCATCCAGCACGCCCTCCCAGTTCTTCACGATGAAATGGCTGAGCAGCATCGCGTGGTTCTGGTGCTCGGTCATTTCGCCGGCGACCACGCCCACCTGGCCCTCTTCAAACCGTGCGTCGTTGCGCTGGATCCGGCGGCGCATGCGCTCAAGGGCGACTTGGTATTCAGGGTTGTCGATGCTGGCGAGCAGAATTTTGGTGTCTTCGTCGAACTTCGCCCAGCGCTCACCGGCGGCCGCCGGCTTCTTCTTGCCCAGTTGCAGAGCCATTTCAATTCCTCAACGCCACGCCAATAAAAGGGCTCCCCCGACCGGCGTTTGAACCGAGGGAGCCAAAGGGTTTACGGGGTTGGATCAGCCGCTTCGCGGGTGATGGTCGGGCTGAGCTTGGCGACGGTGTAGTTCAGCGTGACCTCAATCAGGTCCCGCTTACCACCGTTCGGCAGCTCGCCGTCAACTTCCACGGCTGGGAAGTTGAACGTGTACTTGTTGCCCAGCGAGTCGGTGATCGGGAAGACAACTGCGATCGGCGTCCGGGTGAAGGTGTTCTTCCAGATCTCCCACGCGCGCTTCGACCAGGCCAGCGTGATGCTGCCGGTGACCGCCGCCTCGGTGGCGATGTGCGCGCCCGGCCCAAGGCGATCGGAGCCAAGGCAGCGCTGAGTCTGCAGGCTGTTGTCCAGATTCACGGTCATGGCCGAGACGCAGGCCACGCCTTCGAGCGACTGGCCGTTAACCAGGATCGTGCCGACGTTGTTGTTCGACAGGAACGGGGTGGTGGTCGGCGCATTCGGCGAGACGACAATCGGCGTGTCGCCATCGGTGTAGTCCAGGCACGCCATGTTGAACGTGGCGGTCACCTTGCCTTCCGACGGGATGTCGAGTGCAAAGGTCGAGACGTGCGCACCCTTGAACACGCCATAGACGCCGACGTCGTTGTAGCCCTTGGCGATGCTGAAGGTGTGGCGGGTATCGCCTACGCGCAGCACGTCAGCCGTCCATACGCCGTAGAAGGCGGCTTCGAGCAACTGATCGAAGGAGCCGAACGAGAACTCCGCCGTCAAATCGCCGCCGATATCGATGCTGGTGGCCACCGAGCCTTGGCTCAGGCGGGTGTCGGTGATTTCATCGCTGACTTCGGTGTTGACGGTCGGGGTCAGCGCGTTGCCGGTGAGGCGCAGCGTGTCCCAGGTACCGGTGGGAGTGACGCCGGGCGTCACCTCCGCAATGATGTGGCTTACAACTTTTGCGCCAGAGCTCATTGGAGCCTCCTATTCGCGGGCATAAAAAAACCCGCTCATGGCGGGGCTGGCTGTAGAACAGATGAACTTTCATCGCTTAGGATCGAGCCCTTACTTACGGAATAAGGGATAGCGCTGATGGATGCCGATACCTGGAAGCTTGTTGTCGATATCTCACAAGCCTCTGCAGCAATCGCTGGCGGACTGTCAGCAGTCTTCGCAGGATGGGCAATACGGAAGGCTTCGAAAGATCGCAAGAACACCCATCTTTTGAATCATGCGAAGTCAAGCTTGGAACGCGCATTTACGGCCTTGTGCGAGGGAACACCTGCTGGAAGGCCGCCGGCTCCTGATCGACTTGCTTGGCTGACATGCGCTCGACTGATTGAGGAGTACAAATCAACAAAATGCTTAATTAAAGAAAAGCTGACTCTGAGAGAGTGTGAAAGTCATGAGGAGCATTGGAGGCACCAGTTTTTCCTCCGGCTCGAACCACTTGGGCAAATGACTCAGGAGTATTACAGCAACGGTTTGAACGGGGTCGAACTCCACAAGGCATCAGCAATAATCGTTCATGCCTTCTCTGAGTGGCCAGAAGGAAAAGCGGACACACTGGATAAATATCGCGGTAGCGCAGACGCTGCGAAGAAACTGGGAGTATCTCCTCGCTGGTTCGCGCTTCGCCAATATTGCGGACTGCCTTAGCCGGCGCGAAACCGGATGTTTACGTTGATTTGGTAGAAGCCCTCGAACTCGCCGGCGACCACTTGGCTGGCTTCCATGCATTCCAGGTGGCCGGACATCCAGTAGGCGAAGTGCGATTCAAGTGCGTCGGCCAGCTCGTTGATGGCCTTGGTGCCGGTTCGCTCCCGAGCAAAGCATTGGATGCTGATCTGCCCAGGCTTGCGCGTGTGCGGCCGGTCGGCCATGCCGGCCATGAAGGCTGAGGCGTACTGGATATTTAGCCGGCACCAGAGGCCGGTCGCCGGCGGCGTGAACACTTCCGGCTGGTTCGGGTAATCGATCCGCGCCTGGTCAATGCCAGTGAAGGCAACCATGCGCGCGGTGATCAGCGCTCTGATCTGCTCGAAGGTCATTTGTAGGCCTCGGATACGCCGATGAACGCGAGATCATAAACCCCGCCGGGCGCCTGCGTGGAATGCCCCAGTTCCAGCATCTCGCCATAGGGGCTGTTCGTTTGGATGTAGATGACGGGAAACTGGCCCGATGCTTTGATGAGCATGCTGCCCTTGCTGATCGTTTCGCGGCCGGACGGGTCGATGTTGTCGGTCACGGTCATGTCGGGAGCGCCGATCGATACCAGGTGACTGCCTCGGAACGTGCCGCCGATATACCCCTTCCCCGCTGCCTGCGCTTTGACGAAGTAGTTCTCTTCGCGCTCGCGCTTGGTCAGCTTCTTGAAGGCTCGGCCACCGGTGCGCGCAGCGTTGCGTGCGTCGACGTTCGCGTCATAGGCATCTGCCAGCGCCACGTTCTTGGTGCGCAGCGCCACGTTGGCATGCCACAGGTCAGGGCTCCCGACCGGAGAACGGTTCACCACCTCCGTAAGCATGGCAGTCGCGATGGCGCGCGCCATCTGGGTGATGTCCTCGCCAGCCTGATCGGCGAAGTCCGTGAGGCTATGGCTCCAGCCCGCCTTGTTCGTCATCAGACCTTCCTCAGCTGAATCTCGTAATGGGCGCCGGCCGGGTCAGTCTGGACGTTGACCACGTCGTAATCGTTGATCTTGTGGCCGATGTCCGGCACCCCGCCGATGGTTTCGTTGGTCAACGCGATCAGCAGTTGGTCGGTGGCGCGGATGTTCACACTGTCGACCTGAGCAATCTTGAAGGCGTCGAACACGCCCCGGCCGGTGTAGGCAATGACCACTGGATCGCCCGCCGTCTCATTGACCGGATCCCATGTCCCCGGCAGCGTCACGCCGCCACTGAATGGCTTCACGGCGTCCGCCAGATCAGTGTCGAAGGCCTCGGCCAGATCTGCCTGGATCTCTTCACGTAGGCCCATGGATCACCTGTACACGTTGAAGCTGAAGCCGCTGACACGCCATGGCGCGAGCAGCCCCAGCGCGAACTGGACCCCATCGGGCAGTGCAGTGGATTTGCTGGTGTCGATCGAGGCGAACGTCTTGCTGGTGGTCACCGATCCGGCCTTTACCGTCTTGGCCTCCAGCGATCCCTCGGTCTGCTGCTGGTACAGCTTGCCCTCAGAGGCGACAACCGCCAGCTCTGCGCCGGCCTGCTTCACTTCTTCGGGAATGGCGTCCTTATCGACACCGACCAGGTTGAGCGAGGTCAGATAGGCATTCGCCTGCAACACCGCCCGGGCTTTATTGTCATCTGGAGCCCACGAAGCCCCGAGCATGGCGTCAACGTCCGCCACGGTGATGTAGGTAGCCATCAGGCCTCCGCTTGAATGAGTGGGGCCGAAGCCCCGGGTATTACTGGCTTGCCTTCAGCAGAGCGAGCAGATCAGGCTTCGAGTCGTTAACCTTGTAGGTAAGGCCCTTGGCGTCGAGCTGTTCCTTGATCTGCACGACGGTAAGATCCTCGAGAGCTGAGCCGTTGTTCTGCGCTGCAGGAGTCAGGCGTGCTACTTCTGCGCGAAGCGATTCAACTTCACCCAGCAGTTCATCACGTTTGCTCTTCAGCGAGGCGATGCCTTCGTGAATGGAAGTCAAGGCATCGAACAGGCGAATCGGCAGTTCGCCGGCGCCAGGATGTTCCAGTGGAGCAAGCCCCTCGGCCGCGTCGATCAGCGGCACGATGCCGTCGCGCTCCGCACTCAACTTGTCGATCAGATCCTGCAGCGCTGCGCCATCAACGCCGCCTTGGCCGCCGATCACCAGTACCGGAGCAGCCTGTCGCAGTGTCACTTCAGGCACATCGACAGCTTCGCCCTCGCGGTCTTCAGTGACGTTCGCGTCAACAATTCGCAAGCCTCGCTCTTTGGCCAGCGCCTTTACGTTTTCGCGGTACTGGTGGAACGGACCGGGCAGATACCAGATTTTGTTGCTCATGATCATGTCCTCGCGGAGCCGGGCACAAAGCCCGGCTCAGCAGTCAGGGTTACTTGGAGGCGTCACCGATCAGAGCAACACCGGCGGTGTGCTTGATGCTGGTGGCGGTCTTGTCCCAGTTGGTGCCGGTCGCCAGCTCGGCGTCAGTCGGAGACTTGCCGCCGGCGGTGGTATCCCAGGTGTAACCCTTCAAGCCCAGACCAAAGGTGTAATCGGTCTGAAGCGTGGTCTCGATGCGCTCCTTGCCGTTGGTGGTCTGGACGTTGCTGATGATGTCCCGACCGTCGTGCACCATCGCCGCGCCCTGCACCAGGGACAGAACGATTTCCTTGTTCGGCGTACCGGTCTGCATGAGCGCCGGGGCGTCGGTGACAACCGAGATCTTGCCGAGGATGTCCACCACGCGGACGTTGCCGGCCTGGAACAGCTGCTCGCTGTTGGTGAGCGCCTGGCCGACCAGCTTATGGTAGGTGGTGCCCTGCATGATCTGGGTGACCAGCGACTGACTTGCATCGCCGAACTTCGCGTGAGCGTTGTTCAGTGCCGCTTGGCTGATGCCGGCGGTTGCAGAGACGTCATTCACGGCCGCTGCCTGAGCAGTGATGGCGGCGACCAGAGCAGCGATTGCGGTGTTCAACTGATCCTTCAGCAGGATCTCGGCGAACGCACGCGATGCCACTTCGATGCCCTGCGCGGTTGGGCGCTCCAGCCAGGTCATCTGCGATGGCTCGTAGCGAATAGGGCCGAAACCGCCGGCCACTTTCACCGAGGAGTTTTTCAGCTCGGTCAAGTCGGTGATTGGTGCGGCGCCATTGGCGGCGTAGCGATCGACGCGGCGCTGAGCGGCGGCCAGGGTCTGGAAGAATGACTCCTGGAGGAAGTCGCCAGTGAAACCGTCAGGCGACAGCAGGATGGCGCCACGGCTGGCAGCGTTGAACGCCACCAGCAACTGGTCCAGCGTCTCGATGGTCGCCGGCATTACGTATTCGTTGAAGACCTGCATTTGCGACAGGGACATGAGTGATTTTCCTTATTTCTGAGGGAGGTCTGGGAACCGGCTCGCGATTGCGGCCTGTCGTTCCTCTTTGGTGCCGCCGATGTTTCCTTTTGCGGCCCCGCCGCCTTTCCCAGCACCGCCGGCCCCGCCGCCCGATGCCTTGCTGCCAGCGATCAGCGGACCAAAGGCCGGATCGTTGGTAAATTCTGCTTTCAGCTCGTCCAGCGTTGCCGCCGAGAGCTTGCCGGCCGCGTCCAGCACGACGACGGTTGGTTTGCCGTCGCGCTGCTCAACGCTGAGCCGGCGTTCGATGTGGGGAAGCAATGCCTTGGCGCTGCCGGGAATGGCCAGAGTGGTCGCGATCTCGGTAGCAGTACGGCCCACGGTCAGATCCCGGATCTGGCCTTGCAGTGTGCTATTCGTGCTTTCGAGTTGGCCGGTCAGCTCAGCTTCGCGGCGTGCGTACTTCTCAGACCACGATTTTTCGAGCTCTTCGACGTTGCCGGACTTGCGCAGCGCCTCTTCGCGATCCAGTCGCGCCTGATCCTCAGCGGCTTTACGTTTCTCGGCTTCTGCCTTCTTCTCGTCCAGGAGCTCTTGGACTTTGGATTTCAGACCGGAAACATCTTCCGGCTGTGGCAGCCCTTCAATGCCGAGAACGAACTTGCCGTCCTTCTCGACGTACAGGGCCTGAATGGATTCGTCGACGCCTTCGAGACTGTCTAGTTGGAATTTCAAGGTCATTGCTGTCTCCCAGAGACGTAGTGCAGGCCCTGCCTGCGGGAATAAAAAAACCGCCAGATGGCGGTCGAATTAATTATGAATTTTGCTGCTCACAGAGCAATTTAAGGCCCTACGCATGAATAATATATTTATTCACCAACTCCGAAATGCCTGTATAGTCTGATCCGAAGTCAAATTTCACCGAATAGAGGCAGCTATGGCAGATCCAATTGTTCCCGAGAGTCAAGCCGTTATAAATGCACCGTCGTCTGAGGCGACCTTCAGCAAAACCACCGTCGCCAAACTAAATCTGACTCAGCTTCAGCTGACAGATGCGAAAGCCAGCATGATTCATGACATGTCTACGCAACGGCTAGAGCCAGAGGCGATGCTGGAAAAGATCATGCAGGTTCAAAAGGTTCAAGTAACTCTCGACACCCTGATCGACTCAGTCAGCTCGACTTCAACTCTCAATACCCCTTTCACTGATGCAGAAGCCCAAGGAATGCGCGATTTAAAAAAGGAACATGACCTCACAGACCATCAGCTGGCGACGATCTACGAAACAAACCAGACTAAGGTCAATCGGGTTCTCAATAACCAGACGAAGTGATCTGTCGGCAGCGCGAACCTACAATCCGACCAGCTCAAATGCCATCGGCTCACGTTCGCGCAGCTCTTTTAGGGTTAACGTCTTGCCGTCGTCATCGATGAACTTGTCCAGGGTCAGCTCCCCCTTACTGAACAACGCATACCGATTCGGCCCGAGAATGTCGCGCTGAAACGCCGCAGGTTGCCGAGCTAGCCATTCCTGATAACTGGTCTTGCTCGGCACCAGCGTCACTCCGTCAGGGCCGATTGAGGGCCGCGTCGAGCCTTTGATCTCGCGTGCAAACTCGTCCTTCAGCACCGGAATCAGCGTGGTGCGGCAGCCCCAGTGATACGGCGGCTTTGGCCCGTCCAGCGGGATCACCGTCTGGTCCACGCTCATGCAGAACAACGTGGTCTTCGAGTCCAGGGTCGCCACCCTGCGCATGCCTGCGAGGATGTCGTCGTTCGCCTTCAGCGTCTCCACCCTCGCAGTGCTGGCGATGTGGTTGGTCATGGTGCGAACCAGTGCGCCGGCCTGATCTTGCTGCAACTGATGAATGCCGGTCAGACGCCGGCTGATCTGCTGGCTGGTTTCGCCCAGGCTGGAACCGATCTGAATCTCGCCGATGATCTCGGCCGCCTTCTTCGTACCAAACTGGTCGAGCGCCCCGCTGATGCTGATGCGCTGAATGCCCTTGCGCGCTTCGAGCTGCAGCGGATCAGCCAGGGCTGCGGCGGAGATCATCTCCGCCGATGGCACATTGAGCTGAACCACCGCACGGACAACCTTGCCCAGCATCGTCGCGTTGAACTGGGCCTCGTAGGTGGCGAACTCGCCGAGATCTAGCTGAGCGCGCCCTTTGAGATCGTCGTAGATGCCCCGCAAGTCGCCCTGAAGCGTTTCGATCTGAGTGTTGTACCGACGCGTACCGTAAGCGCTCAGGCCGTCCGACACGCGCTGCTTGGCGGTCTTGATTGCTTTGGTGATGAACGATGCCACACGCTTCAGGTTTCCGCCGGCGTACCGCTGGACGTAAATCTGGTGCCGCGTGGCGGCGTCCCCAAGAAAGCCTTCATTGCTCATCGTTCCCGCCTACAGGTGGCGCGCTGGCCAGCTCTTCGTCGATTTTCTCGTCAGTGCGATCCGCTTCAAGCACACCGCCCTGACGCAGGTTCACCCGGACATCCGACTTCGCAATGAAGCCCTGCTGCCACAGTTGCACCTGGGCAAGGATGTCTTGCGCGGTCATCGTCTCGTCGAAGAACGACTGGTTGAGCCAGAACACCGTGCCCTTCTCGTCCGCCGCGTCCATCATGAAACGCTCGGCGTCGAGGATGGCTCGCTTCAGCGCCTCCGATACGTTGCCGGCGATGGTGCCCAGCACGCTGTTGTCCGAGCTGTACCGGATTCGGACAGCCTCTGCCGTCTCCGCCCCGCTGCCCTTCTGGACGACACGGGCGCCGATCATCAGCATCTGCTCTTCCTTGTCCTTCATAAGGGTTCGGGCGAGCTGGGTTTCGGTGGCCTGCAGCATGACCGCAGACCCGGACTTGCCAAGGTTGTGACCACGCCGCGAACCTATGTGCATCCCATTCGGGTTCAGCTTTGCGAACTCGTCGGCATCTATGCTGGTGGTGATGAAGAGCGTCGGCTGGCTGCTGATGAAACCGCTCTCCTCCACCGTGGCGCTATTGCCGTAGTGCAGGATGTTGACGTCGGCCAAGTCTTCCAGCGGAGACTTGTCGATGCTGGCGTCGTTGTTCTGGGCGCCGTAGAAGCTGAACGGGATGTGATCGAATGGCTGGCCGGCCTTATCGGTAGGCTGCGTCTCCTCGACGCTTTCCTCGCCTTCCTTGTAGACGCGCTGAATGTATCGCCCATCGACCAAGAGCAAGACCCGGTTCTGCTTGTACGTCTCGCGGGACAGATCGGTAGGGTTGAACTCAGAAACACATTCCCGCAGGTTCACGTACACCAGACGCTTCACGCCATCGATCACCTGCTCGTCCCAATCGATGATCGACATGGCGTCGTAGTGGTGGATCAGAGCGCGCTTGGTTGCCAGATCGGCCATCGAGCTGACACCGCTTTCAGTGGCCACGGTTGGGAAGTCGACCAGAAAGCCGCCTCGCCCGCTGTCCAGGCATTCGCCAACCGATTCTTTCGACAACTGCTCAAGGCTGGTGCCGTCTCCGCTGGCGTTCTCCTTCAGGTACGCCACCGCAGTCGGCAGCGAGAGTTCGGCAGTTTTGCGAAAAACCGCACCCATCAAGCCGGTGCGCGTGCGACCGGTGATGTTGAGGAACATCGCCCGCTTCTTGTACTGCTTATACCGAGCCAGGTTCTCCGGTGATTTGTTTTCCGGGTCTGGCATCGGCAAGTATTCGTCGTGCTTGCGCACCTCTCGCGCACCGGCTACGCAGCGTTTCACCAACTGCCAGCCAGGCAGGGCTTGTGCGTACTCTGCCCGGGGAGTGCTGAAATTCGCCATGGATGGCCTCAGAAGCTGAATGTGACAGGAATGTGCGTGACCGGCCGGATGATCGGGTAGTCGTGGTGGATGAAGTAGCCGCCTGCGTCGTTCGCGTGGTCGACGCCTGACTTCTTGTCTGGCTCGCCATTCGGCGCCCACACCTGCTGCTCCAGGCCATCGGCATAAGTCGGGCAACGCAGCGGGTTGACCAGGTAGCGCCGCTCGCCATTGGCGTTGCAGAACATCGCGTTCATGGCGTTGATGCGGTCTTTCACCGGCGGGTTCGCATCTGGTGCGATGACGCTGAATCCCGCTTGGCGCAGGATGGCAATGTCCGTCTCACTGGCATTTACCGACTTGCGGGAACCGCCCGAGGCATCAGGATAGATTCGAATCTCGCAAGTTTTCTCGTAGTCCTTGCCGTTGTAGCGCCAGTAGCGTTCCTTGATGCGCCGGATCATGTCTGGGGTATCGAAGCCATCGATCAGCTCGTCGACTGCCCGAGGCTTCCCGTCTGCGCGCTTGACGTGCGTGATCGCCGCCATCTTGCCGACGTTGAAGTCCATGCCGATGAAAAGCGGTTCGCCGGGATCTACAGCGTCGAAGCAGCCATTCAGCTTCCGGTCGTACGCGTGATAGATCGACCCGGCATTCAGGTTGACGAACTGCCCGTTGAGGTAGGCCAGGATCAGCTGTGGCGGGTAAGACTCCATCAACGATGGGATGTAATCGGGCGGCAGGTTCAATTCGTTGTCGAACGTGCTGGCCTGCACCAGGCCGTACATGCCTTGGAGCGAGGGCTTCTCGCGCAGCTGCTTCACGAACTGCTGGTAGACGAACTTGAAGCCTTCCGGCGTCGTGGTCACGTCTACGCCGTTCTTGAGCCCCGGCTCGTTGTAGCGCATACGGGCAATGATCTTGCGCCACGCATGCTCAGCCTTCAGTGCGGGCAAGACGTCCAGCTCATCCACCAACGCGTGGCCAATCTTGAAACCAACAATCGTCTGCGGCTTCTCCATCGAACGGCAGATGGTCGTGCTGCGATACTGACCGCCGCTGTAGAACTCGACCTCTTTGTCGCTTTCCTTGGTCTTTACCTTCAGGCCCCAGTCGAAAGCCACTTCTTCAATCGTCGGGAAGAAGATGTCGCGGATCTGCGGGTATGTCGGAGCGAAGTAGCCCGAGTTGATTCGAGGCCATTCCCACACGTGCTTGCAGATGCCTGCACAGCCTACCCACGTTTTCCCCGAGCCAAACCCAGCGACAAAGCCGCGAAACTTGTTCTCCATCTGGAGGAATTTTGCCTGCGGGACGTTAAGCGTCGGCATCAGGCTTCCTCGCGTCCACCACGTCTACCTGCACTCGGGTGGGCGGGAGGTTGTCGTGAGGGTTTTCGTTTTTGGTCTGGCGGTTCACATAGACATCGCCGACTTCCTTCGCGGCCTGCTCCAGCAACTGGGCAGTCAGCGCCATGTTCTTCATGTTCTCGGCCTTCTCAGCCATGCGTCCCAAGGTGCGAAGTCGATACGCTCGGTTGGCGATCGGGATCTCTGCCGTCTCTTCGCGAAACCTCTTGCGGGTGTCGTTGAACAGCGTCTGCCACTTCACGTGCAGGTTGCGTCCAACGTACTTGGTTGGGTCGTATGCCTCGCATTGCTGGCGGGTAACTTCGAGCCCGAATCTTTCTTTGACGGACGCCACCACTTGCGATGGCGTGTCAAAGCAGGCGAGAGCCTGTACGACAAAGGCTTTCACCTCGTCTCTGAGTGCGGCCATAAGTGGGCATCCGTCAAAGTACTGTCAAAGTCAGGCCGACTTGAGCAGACAGGTTCCGCAGGCCCTCGATATGTTCAATTTCCCCACCTCAGCAGGATTGTTTGCAGCGTCCACCAGCTCTTGCACTTGAGGGCTCGCCCCATATCGACGCACCACACCGACGAACTCTTCAACGTCGTGTCCGCGCATCTCAAGCTTGGGCAATCCTTCCTGGGTGAACTTGGGTGCGCCGTACTGATCGGTAGCCTGGGCGATGTGGTAAAGCTCATGCTCGACCAGGGCGCAGAAGTCAGCGTCGGAGCAATCCGCGCAGTAGTCGGCAGCCAAGGTGATGATGTAGGCCGGATCGTCGCCGAACCAATCCAGCATCTGCTGTTCCATCCGTGCCTTCTGCCAACCACCTGCACGGAACGCTACCTGTTCAGCCTGGCCGACAACCGTCCGACCCTTCTTCGTGAAGGCAGCAGACGCCCACATGACTCTCACGTCCGCTTCGATCAGATGGGCGTGGTCTGGGTTGTGGATGCTGCCTGTGTCGGCAAGGATCTCGGCTTGGAGCCATTCCCACACCTCAGGCGCGGGGATCAGACGAATACCGAAGCTGGAAAGCTCAGAAAGGTCGAGCAGCGACTCCGGAGGCATTGGCCTGTTCATGAGTCACCTTGAGCTTGAAATGATGGCTGGATGCCGGTATTGATTGCAGTCCATCTACGCAAGGAACGCTTCAAATGACTCAATACCGAATCGAAGAATCACGCCCTGACTGGTACAAAGGCGCAGGTCCGATTTACCAAATACACAACGATGCAGGGCCAATCCGCCGCCTGTTCTGGGACTATGAGCCGACAGCCAAAGCGGTTTGCAATGATTTGAACAAGGGCCTGGCTTTGCTCGCAGACCTCTCATTCAAACTGCAAGGGAAGCTACATACAGCTCAGGGACCTATTCAATTTGCGCCAGATGAAGACGTTGTTTACTTCTTCGAAGAAGAAAAGCTTCCTCCAGCCGATCGAGGTGCGCAGTCGACCGAAGAAAAGCGCGCGATTCTGACCAAGAACGGTTACTCCGAAATCATCATCCACTGGGATGCCATTCCAGAATTCAAGTAACACTCTCCAGTGTCGCGACACAATTTGCACTCTGGCGAAACGTGTCGCGACCTACTTGCTCTGACTGCGCTTGATCTGCGCGTCTACCTGATCTGCGCAGGTGTCGAGCAGGTTGATGGCTTGGTTCTTCAGCTCCCACAGCTGGCCGTTGTCGGCGAGGTCTTCATCAGCTACCCGCTCACATGGCACCAACTCAGGGGGCTCGACTCTTACTGCCGCTGTCTTTGTTACCACTACCGGCTTTCCCGCGCAGGCCGTCAGGCAGAGGCTGAGCAGCCCAATCACGAACAGGCTTGCTGTTGCGTTTGAGTTCTTCAAAGTTCTTCTCCGCCTTTCTGGCTTTGGCCTGACTGGCCTGTAATCGCTTGTTCAGGTCTTTCTGGTAATCGGCGTTGCGCTGGGCTTCGGCGCGCAGTGTGGTGATCGTGGCCTGGCTTTCGAGGTTAGCGTCGACCGCCTTCTTCTTCTCGCTGGCCTCGAATGCCACCTCTCCGCGAAGGGCGACGACACGCGACTGCTGAATCCCAATGAGGAGCAGACCGACCAGGGCGATGATGATTGCTGCAGCGAAGGTCTTCATGCGGCATCCGCCTTGCGACCGAGGAATCGGGTCACCAGTTCGCGAATGGCGGTCACACCGAGGAACCCAATAGTCCCTCCGGCGGCGATCGATAGGCTTGAAGGCCAGGCCATCCACTCGATAATGCTGGACGCGACCAGACTCAGCGATCCGCAAATCAGCGCCTCGAAAATGATCCGGCGCACGCTGGTTTCTTTTCCGTCGTAGATGACGCGAAGCAAGCAAACGGTGATGGCCATAATGACGCCCGCCATTAGCGGATTGCTCAACGCCAGCCAGAGCTTGGCCCATGTGTCTGGCTTGTCAGGCATGTTTGGCATCCGGGTTGCCTCCCCTTTGGGGAGATTGATAAATCCGGCGTCCGCTGCACTCCCAGCTCGGGGCAATGGGTGTGGGGAGCCGAAAACGAAAAAAGCCCCTGCGAGTGCAGAGGCCCTGAATAGGTGCGCTCGTGTTTCCGAGCTGTCGGCCAAAGACCATCCCAGCGTCGACGCCCCTTTGCATCGATCTCGCTGTTCCTGTCTCGCGCCACCCTGAAAGCATTGTGAGGTCAGAGTGCGCGGGCTGCCGGCGTTGATCCGTGCGTCGCACTATCCGGCTATCGACGTCCAGGCCTTCCCGAGGGCTGTCCTGGCTACAGGTAAAACTACAGATTCTTTTTGTGAATGCGCCAACCTATAGAGACACCGGGATGCAGATACTCGCCGGTGCGCGGATGGCGCGAGAAGTCGGTCTCGCCAACTTGGCGTGCGACCGCCTCCCATGCCGTTCTGGCGCGCTCCAGCAGATTGCTTTTGGCTTTCAGCTTCATGCGCACCTCCCAGCGAGTCGAATTCGAGACAATAAAAAACCCGGCTCGGCGGCCGGGTCAATTTGTAAATCAGGGGCGATAACTCAAATGCTTTCGAAGGATATCGAACAGCGACTCATACAGGCCTGAGAAATCCGCATCTAGGCCGGAACCAGACGATCTATGAGTAAGATTGTTTTCGGAGGACGTCACCAAGTATCCACCTTCTTCTTTCTTCAATTTCAATGACGTAAAGATTGTTTGCTTCGGGTAAGTGCTAACGCCGCGATCTAGCGTCAGGCCGATGGCGAACTCAAGAAATCCATCCTTCCCTGGGAGCTCATGCAGCATTACATACTTGTAATCACCATTTACAACCTTGGCGATCCTCACATACGGGGTTTCGTTACGCTCATTATCTAGGTACGTCGTTTCCGGAAGCTCCAAGAAGTTTGAGAACCCCTCGCGGATGACTCCGACAGTGCCCTGCAGATCACGCCAATACTCAGAGATCGCGTCATCTTGCTTCGTCTTAAGCTCTCTTAACTGCAAAAATCGAGACATCGGAAACCCTCCTATGGTTTGGAGGCATCACATTGCCACAATCCGTAGTCTCGCAAAACAAAAACCCGGCTAATAGGCCGGGTTTTGTTTGTCACTCCTACACACGCAGGAATGACAGGATGGGTTAATAATGCGACATGGCGACATGACATTGCAAGCCCTTTTGAGGGACTATTTTATGCCGCCTCGCCTTCCAGCACTCCGACTGCTTCAAGCATGTGTTGCGCCTCGACAAGAGCCTCGTTCACAAGCGACTCCAGCCCGTCCTTGATGGCCTTGTTCCAGCGCTGGTAAGTGCGCTCTGTAAGTCCTTGGGAATCCCAGTTCGTCATGTCGTAGTTCGAGTCGGCCAGGACAATCATCTCGCCGGGCTTGTCCTCTGCTACCGCGCGCGCATGCTTGTTGGCCCGTGCAACATCAGCATCGGCTGCCGCGTTGCGCCAATCCCACTGCCCCTGCTCCTTGTTCTCCCGGTGCTTCGGCGCCTTGATCTGGGTTACTGCTCGCTGAATGCCCTTCACCTGCTGCGGTACCGCCCACACCAAGACAGCCTGCTGCGTGAAGCGCTGCGGTGCTGGGGTCTTCACCACGGCGACCAGCCGGCCGATGGAATCGATCTTGCGGCCCCGGTGCGTGCTGTACTTTGCCACCAAGGCGTTCCAGTGCCTTGGGGAAAGCTGGGCGTGCAAGAGCTTGTGCACGATGCAGTCAGCCAACAGCGCGGCATCCTTCCCGGATATCTCGCCCTTGAGCTTGCTGGCCTGCACCCGGGGCTCGACATTACATCCGCCGGAACTGTTGATCGTCTCGGCGGCCAAGGCCCGGACTACTGCTGAAATCACGTTGTGGTAATTCATGCTGCCTGCCCCTTTTTCAGTTCTCGGGTCTTGGCCCGGTACTCGGCCTTGATGGCCTTCAGATCGTCGGTGGTGTACTTGCGCACGCTCTGGTCAGATTCCAATGCGTCGACCGCTTCTTGTCCGATGCGCGCGATCAGGCCTATCCGATAATCCACGGCGTTACCCGATAGGAATCGGTTGTCCTGCTTGCTCTGTGCATGGCAATTGCGCTCATCGAATCGCAAGTGCGGGGCGGAACCGACGCTTCGGTAATGCCCTGCGTCTACAGCGTTACCGCTCCAGTCCAACGGCTTGGCGCTGGAGATGCACAGGTGGCCGGCAGCCTGGTCACGCGCACGGATGTAGGCGTTGAACGCTTGCTGAGCCTCACGCATGTGGTCGCCGCGCGACTTCAGCTTCTCCTTGCGTACCTGGATCTCGCGGCGGTCGCGCTGGGCAATCGCCTTGCGGGCTTTCTCCATGTGGCGCGGTGCATCGATGGCCGCGCAGGCCGGACTGCAAACCGCCTGCCCCATCCTCGACGGGACGAATGAGGCCCTGCAAGTAGCGACTCGGCACTTCTTCGGTTTGGGCAGCTTCCGTTCAATCGTCATGCGGCCTCCTGGCTCAGCAAATCATCGAAGTCCACGCCCTGCGGTGCGAAGCGCGCGACAATGCGATCGGTGTAGGCAATGCCTTGGGAACGATTGAACAGACTGGTCACCGGGAAGCCATCCGGACCGAACAAATGGCAACCCCCCATCATGTCCAGCTTCGTTTCGTATGGCAGATGACGCATCAGCCGGTACCACTCAGCCTGGAACCCGGCATCCTCGTTCAGCAGGATCTGCACGCCGATGTGCAGCTTGCAGTAGCGACGGGCTTCAGCCTCATCGCCGATCTGGGTCATTTCCGCGATGCGCTTGTACATCGCGAACCACAGCCGATTTTGATCCAGCGTGCGGTCTTTACCCGGGCGCAGCGATACCACAACGAACTTCTTGTCACGGAACATCGCGCTGAGCTTGGTGATCGCCTCGGAGAGCTTGGCCTGACAATTGACGCTGATTTTGTCGGTCATGGCTCCTCCCGCTCGATCATGGATCGCAGGTCGCGATCAAGGTCGTGGACAGGCACCCAGTCGTGGCCAATGTTCATTTGCATAGCCACAAAATCATTGCTCGGCTGATCGCACTTCTTGCGTAGCCAGGTGTAGAGAACGTGCGTCTCGGTCATGGCCTGAACGTTTTGCTCGAGCATCCCGTTTCGGCGTGTGAGCTTGTCGTTCTGTTCGCGCAGCTCCTCGCAATCCTGCCGCAGTGACTGAATCGCCCTGAAGTTTGCGCCGTCACGAAGTGCCTCGTTCTCCTCCAGCAGCTCCAGCGCCACCTCCTCCACGGTCTTCTCCCCGAGGAATTCTTGCAGCGCCTCGGTGTTGCGCTTCCAGTCTGCGCAGTCGGCACGGTAGGACGCGGCTTCGGCCCACAGCAGCTTCTGGAGTTTTTGTTTGTCGATGGTCATGTCAAAACCCTTCCTTGCCGCGCTGAGATTCCCAGTCGAACGGGACAACGATCATTCCGCCCTCGCGTAGGCGATCGACGCAGCGGTCACCCATGGCGGCCGGCAACTGGCTGGCTTCCAGGTTGGAGATCACCACCGTGGGGCGCTCCTGCTCGTACCGGCCGTTGATGATTGCGAACAGAGTCGTCAGCTCGAAGTCGCTCGGCTGCTCCTTGCTCACGCCTACCTCGTCCAGCACCAGCAGATCGGGGTCGATGAGGCTCGACAGAATCTCGGCCTCGCTGCGTTCGCTGTGCTTGTCGTACGTGGAGCGGATCGCCTGAAGGATTGCGCCGACAGTGCGGTACACGGCCGTGCGCGAAGTGTTGTGCAGCAGCTCGTTGGCCATGCCGGCGCCGAGGTGCGTTTTTCCGGTACCGGGCTTGCCGATCAGCACCATGCAGCGACCGGTTTTCAGGATCTCGTCGAAGATCTGCACGTAGTGCTGGCAGAACCGCAAGGCTTTGCGCTGGCCGTCGTTCTCGGCTTGGTAGTTGCCCAGGGTGCGGGTGGTAAAGCGTTTGGGGATCAGCGCGTCGCCCAGCTTGCGAGCGAGAGACATGCGCAGCTCCATCGCCTTGTTGGCCAGCTCAGCAGCTTCGGACTTCTCCCGAGCGATACGGCTGCACTCAGGGCAATTGCTTTTGAGCTCGCGGCCCAGCACGGCATAGACCTTCTGCTCGTAGGCACCGTGGGTTTCGCACTCGGCTGGCTGAATGCGGGTGCCTGGTGGCAGTTCTGGCGTTGCTTGGACTGGCTCAGAGCGCATAGCTGCCGTCCTCCCGCATCTTCAGGCCGGAGGTGTAATCGCGGTCTGCGAAGCCGGTATGGCGGGATTGCGGGAATGGGTGCACGTTGCTGGCGACTTTCACCTCGTCCTCCCAGCGCTTGCCGTTCAGCCATGTCGCTGGGTGCGGAATGAACTGCCCGCCGTCTTTGACCCATGCCTCGCAAACGACTTGCGCAGCCAGGCCTTCGGCAATCTGGCCGAACAGGTCAGCGGTGACCTTGAGCTTCTTCCAGGCTTTTTCAGCTGCGGCCTTACCCTTCTTGTTCGGGTACATCTTCCAGAACTTCGGGAAGAGGTCATCCACCATCGGTGGAGTGTTGTTTTTGTTCTTATCTGTATCTGTATCTGTATCTTTATGGTTGCCATTCCGTTGCAACAGATCGTCAACGTTCGTTGAACGGTCGTTGAGTTCTTGTTGTTTTTTGAGGGCCTTTGCCCGCGCGGACGCCTTGCCCGCGTTGGAGGCAGTGACGACTTTGCTGTTTACGGCCTCAAGATCTGCTTCGACGCGGAACTGAACCCAGTGCGTTTCCGTGACGTGGAAGAACTCACTCAACGTATCGGCAACGGACGGCCAACGTTCGTTGGGAATCCGTGCGACGGTTGCGAGGCGATCGATTCGCAAAGGCTTGCCTGTCTGCCAGTAGCTGAACAGCAGGAGCATGTACGCCCCATGCTCTTCCGCAGTCAGGTGCGTGGTGTCGGCCAAATAGTCGGCGACGTAGAACTGCATGTACGGAAGCGCGGCCATCATTCGACCCCCTTGAGATTGTGCTGAGCCCACAGACCGGCAATCCAGTTGACGCCCTTGGGGGTGAATTTGGACTGGTTGTAGGCGTGGCCGCTGTCGCTGGTGCCGGCTTTGACTTCAAACCGGCCAGCGTCGATATGAGGCTGGTAGGCCTGCCATTCACCGCCCATGCGATACATGATCTTTTTGTCGAGCAGGAACTCGCGGAAGCGCGATTCGTTGGCCTTGAGCAGCTTCGCCACCTGGCGAAAACCCTTCAGCCCAGTTGACTCCACGTAGCGCTCAACGAAGGCAATCTTCGGCGCGGCCTCAATCAGGGCCTGATTGGCAGCCTGCTGAAGTTCGAATTGCTCAGCCCACGCGCGGGCGGCTGCGGCAGGATTGGAGAAGTCTGGGAGCGTGGCGAGAACCCGGGGGCCTTCCAGCTCCTTAAGCTTTTGAAGCACGGATCGGCGAACTGCTTTCGATTCGCGCATCCCTACCAGCATGCATTGGTCGAGAGTCAGGCCGTAGGTAGCAACCTGGTTACCGTGGAGGGGGGTGTAATATTTTTGCACCCCCTCCAGATCATCGCCCAGTTCGTCTTCAACCCGGGAAAGGAAATGGTCGTTGCGAACCTTCGGCTCGCCGGCTTGCTGACGCGCCTCGTTGATCATGTCGCGGAGGGTGATTGTTGAAATGATGCGCGACACGTTTTCACCGTTGCCAAATTGTGTCGCGACACTGGCCGGGGTATTGATCGTTTGGATTGATTGGTGCATGATTTGCTCCACAAGCGATTTAAGAGAGCCGGGCTGCAATCCCGGCTTTTTTTCGTCCGAAGGAAAGTGACTGCCCCTTCTGTGTTCACAAAGAGTCCTAATCGAGGCCCTTTTTGTGTCCTACCAGCGAAAGCACAGGTGCTTTTCGCCGTACCTGTTTGAGCTGGGCTTGAAGCGCTAGCGACCTGCCCATCTCAAGGTATTCATCTGCCGCTCTTTCAAGGCTCCATCCGAGATCGACACTCAGCTGTCGAACCTCTTCCTGCACCTCCAGCGGCAGCATTTCGAATGTTGTTTCAGGCATAGGCCCTCCATAGGGGTCTTAAGCCGATTTATCCTGCTTGCTGGCCCCGTGGTGTTCTCGAAGAAGATCGGCGGCGCCCAGGCTGCGAGCCAGGTTCGCCAGCTCGTAGACGTAGGTCGCCAACTGCATGCCGGCCAAACGGGCTTCCATGCGCAACTTCCGAGCTTCCTCGGGCTTGTGACGGGTCTTGATCACTTCGCTACGTTTGTGGGCCGGGTTGTCAAAGGCCATACGGGTGATGCTCCTTGGTGATGGAAAAATGGTTATGCGGCGGATTTCTTGAGCGCCTGGGCGGGATCGTCTTCGCGTTTCGCTATCAGCGCTCCGCTCGACTCCTTCTCCAAAACGCATTGCATTGGGTAGGAGAAGCCGCCCGTGGCCCGGCACTGAGATACCCGGCTGCCAGTCACGCCAAGGGCGTCGCCGATAGCGCGGCCAGTGCCGAAATGTGTCAGTGCTTCGTCGTAGGTCATGGTTGTGTCTCCAGTGTCTACGCCGAGTTTAGAGTTCTTAACAACACAAGGCAAGTTATCTAAACAGTGATTTGTTTAGAATCCTAAATATGGAATTTAAAGACCGCATCACCGAGCGCATGAAGGCCTTAGGCCTGACGCCTGCGGACATAGTCAAAGCGACTGGCGTTTCCAAAGCGACCGTCAGCTTTTGGGTGTCCGGCACTAATGGGGCGAAGGGTAAAAATCTTCTCGCGCTAGCGAAGGCTCTTGAGTGCTCGCCTGAATGGCTGTCTGAAGGAACGGGATCGCCAGGTGATGCCGCATCGCAAGATGGCCCGAAATCAGGCGCTACCAGCGCGGAACTGGTGGCTCACATGCTTGCGACAAAAGCCGGGAAGAACCTGTCAGAGAAAGCGCGGGAAATGGTTTTGGCGGCAGCAGCCGAAGCCGATACCCCTGCTGTAAACGGGCAGCAATACCTACCGAAGAATTACGCGGTGCTGCGCCCAACGAACGACGAGATCCTGATCCCTCAATACGACATCCGTGCCGCAATGGGCCACGGCCAGGTTCCGCCTGAGTACAACGAGGCGGTCCGCAACCTTGTGGTGCGTGAGGCGATCTTGCGCGAGAAGGGAGTGACGTACACCTCAGCCAGTGCGCTAGCCATGATCACCGGCTGGGGCCAATCGATGGAAGGCACGATCAATGACAAGGATCTGGTGATCGTTGATCGCGGCGTGAAAGAGTTCGTTGGCGAAGGGATCTACGTCGTAACTTGGCACCAGGAGCTGTACATCAAGCGGGTAATGCGCTTGGACGAAGACAATTACAGGCTCATCTCGGATAACCAGCATTATGAAAACCAGACCGCCAGAATCGATGACGTGACGATCCACGCAAAGGTTCTGTTCATATGGAACGGTCGCAAAGCGTAGGCGTAGGCGTAGACAGGCTCAGTGCTCAAGCAGAAAAAATAAATCTCATGAAATCAGCGATCAAGGGAATGTCAAAGCATGGCCGAAGAAGGCTCACGTTCGTTTTCTCTTGAGGGATTAGAGAAAATAATAGATTCGGTTGCAAATCTGTTTCTGGTGGTTTGGGACAAGTCAGAGTTTCTAGGGTATTTTGTAATCGTTATGACGTGTTTTCTGCCTTTTTGGATTTCTTACGTTTGGATGGTTGCTAACAAACCCGAACGAAAGATTGACAAACGGATCGAATCATCGAGAAAGGCCAGCAAAAAACGCCTAAAAGCTAAACCCGGAGGAAAAAAATGATGAGCACGATTATTCTCGCGCTGATCTGTGCCTTCGCAGTGATCCTATATTGGGTGAGCTGCAGGAATGCCTCGCTCAAGCACCAAGAAAAAGTCGCGGAATTGCTCGAAAAATATTTCGAAGACCACAAAGTCTCTGAGGACGATAGGGACTCCGCTTACTGGACATACCGTTTTGCAAGGCTATGGATCTTCATGCCTGCCATGACCTTGGTGGCGCCGGTGTGGCTCGCTTTGAGCATACTTATCCGCGGAGCAGGACATGTGCCTCGCAAGCCGAGCGCGCAGCATTCTGAGATTATTGATTCCATTGTGAAAATGTACGTCACTAAGAATCCGCTGACCTCCCTGGTGTGCATGCCGGTGTTTCTGTTTTCGGTGGCAGTACTGAGCATCATTGGGCTGGTGACTAACAGGATGAAAGCTATCCCTACCCTAGCGTCTCTATACTCCTCCGTCGCGCACACAGCATCGCACGCATCGAGAGAAGTAAAGTCCCACTGAATTCCCTGCACCAAAAGCCCGGCCCAGCGCCGGGCTTTTTTGTGTCCATCAAAATGGCGCAACCTCCTCCACCTTCATGAACTCGTCAGGCACCGCAACCTCATGATCGTTTTCTGATGATGCCTCCCACTTCAGTGTCACCGAATCGTCGTCGTTGAACGTAATTTCTATACCGTCCGTTTCGGACAGCACGCCCATCACCTCCTCCCACTCCCGATCTCCATCCGTATCCAGGCGATGGATCGTCACCCACCGCTGATCCTGCGCGATAGGGTGGTTGATCATTGATGACACCCTCAGACCAAGTCGCTCAACCCCGCTCATCTCATGCCGCATTGCCGGTTTAGCCTGCTTTTTAGTCATCCAAAACCCTCCATATTTTACTGTATATAAATACAGCATAGCGTGAAGGTTCCTAAACAAAAAGACCTGTTGCGATGAGCGCGATCCGTTACCTATTCGCTCCGCCTGTTAAGTTTTCTAAAATAAGTGTTGACGTATTTTGTTAAGTTTTCTAAATTGCACCCATCGCAGCGACACACAGCCACTGCGAAGGGCCTCAACAGACCCGCCGCTCTTTAACAACCAGCGCCATGAACGACTACCCGGCCAGTCCGGTTAGGTCACTCCCGGCTCCATCGGTGGGAGGTCAGTAAACCGATGAACAAAACCGCACTTGCCTCTACCGGCGACCGGCGATCCGACAGGCCCGAAAGCCTGCCCACGCGCAGCCCACTGCGACGGCGGACGAGGTGTTGACCGAACTGAGTGAATGACCTGGTAAGCGGGTGCGGAGTAATACGGAATTTTTCACTGATGCACCTGGTGACGGGTGCATTGGGAAAACAACCGAGGGCAAGACGATGAATAAGGTCATCCACATCACCCTGCGCGGTGAGCTGCAGGTATTCGCTGATGCTGACCTGACCGCCTGCATCCGAGAGGCGAGCAGGCTCAACGCTGAACGCGGATTCACCAGCGGCGTGCGTGTTGTTGAGTGCGAAGACGGTCATCGAATGACGGCGGCTGACTGCAAGGCTGCTGCCCGCTCCTATCTATGAGAGCGCATCGGACTGCTCTCCACCTTTCACGGCAGGCTTGAGATTGTTCAAGAACCTCCACCGGAAGCCTGAGAGCAGTCCGATGCGGACGAAACTGCGGCCTATAACCGCCCACCTGCATCACCGCAACACGCAGATGAATGCCCGGGCTGACGGGCAAGTGTAAGACCTGAGGGATCGCGGGAATCGTGGCCGGTAGAGTGAGTAAGCGCCCAGATGGCCACGGCGAGTCCAGGAATAAGCGGCTGAAACCTTCGCCCCGGTGAAACTCCGGTGTCACTAAGGCCGTTAATAGTCATGCCGGGATCAGCTCCGGCCATCTGCATCACCCCATTCAATAGGTGGCCACTGCCTGCCCAGTGAGCGAGCAATAGGAGGATGACCATCATGTAACAGTGATTGATTCACCTGCGCGGCGCGGCAAGCCTGAAGGCCTGCGCCCATCACCTATACAGGCAGCGGACAGTAGGCCGTCGGTGTCCACCGCGCATCGGCCGAATGAGGTAGGCCACCCCCACGCACGTCGACAATTTGATGCTAGAAACCCAGGCCGTCGCCAGTCGCGGGCCTGGGACAGATTACTTGCTAGCTTTCGGCGCATAGCTCGGGCAGAAATGTTTTGCTGCCGACGGATCCCCTGCGGCCTGCACTTGAACTGCCTTGATTTCATCCTGAAATGCCGGATTGGTATCTACTGCAAGAATCTCCTTCTTTAGATCTGCGTTTGCCGCTATGTCTGGAAGGGAAAAGATGTTCTGCAGCGAATAATTCATTCCAGGCTCTTGTTCTGCACACATACGCCCCATAGCCACCATGGTTATAGCGATATCGTGATCCTCGGTAGCCGCTTGGGTCAGCCCCAAATTACTGAGCGCGACCAAAGCAACTAGACATACGGCCTTCGAAATAACACGCATGGGAATTCATCCTTAGAAGTTCTGTGCTTTATCGGCAGTGCAATCAAAAAATTCAACTCGCCATTTTGCAAATCGTTCGACACCACCCGAATGCACTCCCCTCCGCGCCCAACGGCAACCAGCGGAGCGGATGAGTGCATCCGAGTTTTGTTGAATCAAAACCCGCCACCACGGAGGCGACCATGGCAACCAGCTATGCAGACAGTGCGCAGGCCCGAGAGTGGGATCGGCGCTTTGATGAATGGGGGCGCCCCAAAGCGCTGAAGGTTGAAGACTTTCACGACTACGAAGCCGCAGCGCAAGAACACACACAGCGTCAGGCGCTGATGGCAGCCCAAGAGTTGGTCGACCGCAAGGCGCGGGCCAAGCGAGTCGCGGCAGCGGTGGTCGCCTATGGCGAATTCTGGGGGCTCAAATGAACATCCAGCAGCGTGACCATCAAACGGCGGTGACCTGGATCGAGGGCGAGATCAGCAACATGATCCGCGACCTCGGCAAGCCCAACGCCAGCGCCGCCGCGACATCCTGCATCACCCTGGCCTTCATGCTTCGCGCCATTGACGACGCCGAGCACCGTCACTTCCGCGCACGCATCGACCAGATTTACGCCACCTACAACGCCTCCGCCTCGCAAGGAGCTGCAGCATGACAACCCCTCTGGTGAAAACGCTGGCCGATGAACAGCTCGAGGATATCGAGCGTCGCATTGCGATTCTCGGCTTCGGCCTGCCCTTCAATGAAGTGATCGGCCGCAAGCGCGAGGATCTGGTCGACAACCTCCCGCAGCGCCTGTCGGTGACCATGAAGGGCGGACGCATCGCGGTGAGGGCTCGGCCATGAAAACCATGTTCTGGTGTCTTGCCGCTGGCCTGCTGGTCGTTCTTGCTGCTTACAGCGCAGCACGTGAATCGTCCGGCGTGTGCCAAGTGCCCCGCACCACCACCTACAACGTGTTCCGATGACGAGCCGGCAGATGGCCCGCCGGATTCTCATCTGGCGCGGCTCGTTCCCGATCCTCGCCATCTACACCTTCCTGATGCTGCTCAGCGCCCTCGCCGACCGCATCACTCAATAACAACACCACTAAAAGCTGCGCTGTGCGCGGCAAGGAACCGTCATGTCCGCAAAAGCCCAACACGCACCTTTGCAGGAATCCATCGAAATGACCTCTGTAGCGCCAAAAGTAGCTGTCACCGACATCGCCGAATATCGGCCACATGAAGAACAGATCGTCCGTCTGGAAACGACCTACGCGAACCTGGTTGTCGACTGCTCTACCTGTGAGGGCTTGGCGAATGCGAAGGAAGTTCGCGTGGATATTCGCGATGTCCGCTACGCCTTGGCCAATACCACGAAAACGGCGCTGGTTCCCTATCAGCAGGCGGTTAAAGACGCCCAGGCTCGCGTCAACCAAGTGAAGGAATTTGGTGAAGCACTGAAGGAGCGCGTGCTGGCGATCGAAGCGCCTGTAGACGAGGCAATCAAGGCCGAAGAAAAGCGCGCCGCTGACGCCAAGGCCGAACGCGAGCGTGTCGAGGCTGAACGTGTCGAGGCCATCCGGAAAAAAATTACCCGATTCAGCTCTGTAGCAGCAGCGTACGCAAGCCGCAGTGCTGCCGATGTTGCAGCCGTAATTCAAAGCGTCAAAGAGTCGGTAATCCTGCCAGACGAATACGCCGAGTTTGAAGCTGAAGCCACCATCGCCCGCGACAACGCTATTGATCAGCTTGAAGCGCTGCACCGGGCTGCTGTTGACCGCGAAGAGGCGGCAGCCAAGCTACTGGCCCAACAAAAAGAGCTGGACGAACTGCGTGAGAAGCAACGCATCGCCGATGCTGAAGCAGAGGAGTTGCGCAAGCAGCGCGCCGAGGAAGATCGCCTGCGCTTGAAGCAGCAGCAGGATGAACTCGACCAGCAGCGCCGCGATATGGAAGCGCAACAACGCCAGCAACGTGAGCAGCAAGAAGAACAGCAGCGCCAGCAGCGCGAACGCGATGCGCAGTATCAGCGCGACCAAGAAGAGTTGGCTCGCCTGCGCGCACTGGCTGCAGCACCCGGTGCGGTTGCAGGCGTCATCACGACACCAGCCGTTACCGACACAGCGCCAGCAGATGCAGTGGGAGTTGATCCGGTTCCAGTGGCTGACGAAGTCGCTGACTCGAACATGCCGAGCGCCAACGAAGTGGTCGAGGTCGTGGCCATGGCCTTCTGCGTCACCAATGACGAGGCATCGGCCTGGCTGCGCGCCCTGTCGTTCTAACAAACCCTGAAATCACCCCGGAGGCCGGCCAAAGTCGTCGGCTATGGAGTTAGGAATGAACGCTCAAACCCAGATTGCCACCGTACCAATGGACACAAGCCCGACGGGCCTGATCCTCAATCGCGACAGCATGCAGTCGATGACTGAACTCGCCGGCATCATGGCAGGCGGCAAAACCACCCTGCCAAAGCATTTCCACGGCAACACTGCCGACTGCATGGCAGTGATCATGCAGTCCATGCAATGGGGCATGAATCCCTTCCAGGTGGCGCAGAAGACATTCATCGTCAACGGCGGCCAGCTCAGCTATGAAGCACAGCTCGTCAACGCGGTGATTACCACGCGAGCGCCGACCCTTGATCGAATCCATTACGAGTGGTTCGGCGACTGGGACAAGATCATTGGCAACTTCCGCGAAATCGAAAGCAAAAAGCAAACGGATGATCACGGGCAGCCGAAGAAATACCGAGTCCCAAACTGGAATATCAACGACGAGAAGGGACTCGGCGTCCGCGTTTGGGCGACGTTCGTTGGCGAAGACGCTCCCCGCGAACTGACCACCTTGATGACTCAGGCGCGAACCCGGAACTCTACGCTATGGGCGGACGATCCGAAGCAGCAGATCGCGTATCTGGCGCTCAAAAAATGGGCTCGTCTGTATTGCCCCGACGTGATTCTGGGCGTGTACACCCGTGACGAGCTGGACGACGGCTACGCGCTTCCGGAAACGGATGTTACCCCACGATCTACCAACGAAAAACCAGCAGATGTGGGAGCTTCGTCGGTTCCTCAGGGCGACACCACTGACGCAACAAGTGACCTATTCGAGCAGCTGAAAAAGATCGCTCAAGAACAAGGAATTGATGGCTACGAAAAGGCCTGGAAGGCGTTGAAGCCGCAGCAGCGCGGCGCTATTGGCGTGACACGTCACGGTGAGCTGAAGTCGATTGCACAGACAATTGAGGCAGAGTTCACAACCCTCAATGAAAGCTCAAACGGCAGTGCGAACGACGATGTGCAAGGCGGCGAGCAATGAACGCCTCAGTAGACCTTCAACGCACCGAGCAGTGGCATCAGGACCGCAGCGGGCGCCTAACGGCAAGCAGGTTCAAGGATGTGATTGCTTGGGGTGATCGCGACAAGCACGGGAAGCGCAAGCCGCTCGCGGCTCGCACCACTTACATGCGCGAACTAGCTTTTGAACGTCTGGCGAACAGATCGAAACATTCGGTCAGCAGCAAGTCGATGGCCTGGGGGACTGAGGTTGAGCAGTCGAGTCACGACTTTTACGAAATCCTGACCGGCAATACCGTCATCAAGTCGGGCTTCTTGGTTCATCCAAAATACGACTGGTTGGGCTGTTCGCCGGACGGCTTGATTGGCGAGGACGGCGGCATTGAGTCGAAGTGTCCATTCAATGAAGCCGTCCACGTCCGTACCTGGCTCGAAGGAATGCCCGACGAACACAAGCCGCAGGTTCAGGGCTGCATGTTCGTCACGGGCCGGGAATGGTGGGATTTCTTGTCGTTCGATCCGCGCCAAGACGAAGACTGCCGGCTGTACATCGAGACCATCAAGCGCGATGACGAGTACATCGCGATGCTTCATCAAGAGCTGGTCCAGTTCAATTTGGAGCTTGGCCGGATGGTTGACGAAGTAGCGGACAGAGCGCGGGCGCAAGCCCATCGATTAGGAGCCTGAGCATGATCAGCAACCACCTCAACCTCGTAGAGCAGCACCGACCGGATGCCGAGTCGATCGCTGAGCGAATCGCGCAGTACCTGGCCGCCGGCGGACGGATCGACCAACTGAAAAGCCCGCCGCGCAATCCGCTGCCACCGCCCCGCTCGAAGAAAATAGACCCTGAAACGGTCCTAAAGCGTCGGCCGAAACCGATATCGGCGGCTGACCGCAAGGCTCTGCGCAAAATGGCGGACTCGCTATGAAGTCGAAACGCAAACCCAACAACGGTTTGGCCCGGGCTGAGCGCAGTTGCCGGGCGCTGCTGCGCACCAACCACGTCGCGGTCGTGAACATCGATCCCAGCGGCAGCCAGATCATGGCGAACTGGAAGAGCTGCAAGCAGATCCGCAGTCTGGCGATCGCCAACGCAATCTTCGATTTCTCGTATCGCTGGACGATCTACATCGCCGCCATGTGTCGAGACGAGCGCGGCGCCGAGTACATCAAGTCCCTAGAGATCTCGCCGGAGGGCATCTACAAGGTCGAGCGCCTGACGGATGCCATCGAGCATTACTACCTGGAGCTGCGCAACAGCACGAACCCGAATCATCTGGTCGCGTCAGGCTGGATCGCCATCCCCGACGAGATATCGATGGAAGAAGCCCAAGCCGCGAAGCTGTTCTATGCCGCCGGCGCCTGGCATCAGGTGAAGGTCGCAGCGTGAGACGTTTTCGCACCCAACAACGTAAACGACAGACCTGGCTGGACTTGCCGGCCAGCGGAATTGAAGAGGTAGGCCATGGCCAAGAGCAATGCAGATCGCTCAGCGAAAGCCGCGGCGAAGAGGAAGGAGCGCGGCGAAGAGGAAATCAGGCTGCACTGCCTGCCCGGCACGCGCCAAGCCCTTGCTGAACTGATGGCCTGGAGCGGCATTGAGGAACAGGGCGAGGCAATCACGCTGATGATTCACCATCTGCACGGACTTGGCCCGGGAGGTGCCCTTCCTTTGCTGGAGCCGCCACCGCGACACGAATACGTGATACCTGAAAACGTGTCGCGGAAATTGAAGCTTGCCTTCGACCGAGAAGCACTTCGCATCAGTAGTGATGAGTAGTCAGTTTGATTGCAGCCTACAACTATTGACTCTTACCAAACGAGTACCCTAGAGCCAATGTGATCAGCGGAATGAAAATCGTCCAAACTGATTTTATCTGTTCTAGATACTTAAAATCCTTGTCCGCCACAACCAGCGAGAATAAAAGAACACTTAATCCGGAGGCGATTATGAAGCTCCAGGTTATAGTCATCCAGACGATTGCGTTACGAGCGTTTTCCCCAGTACCGATGTTAGCAGCGATTCTTCCTGCACCTTCGACTGGCTTTGCAATTCGCGTGGGAGCTTCATGATGATTAAGCTCGCCTTTCGCTACAATAGGTTCGATCACACATCATCCCCTTTCGCGAACAAGTTATAAACTACAATCCGTTGTGCGCCTTTATTGAGCGTAGTTACATACAGCGAAAGGAAAAACTCCACTTCTGGAGACTTTGCAATTGAAACCGGGGTGAATATGCCGCCACCCTGAGGACTGTCCATATTAAAAAGCGTGAAAATCACGCCCGTCGCTTCACTCCCTTGGGTTTCCCATCTTGTAGTTCCCGAATCAGACTTAAAAGATATCGAAATCGGAAGGCTCTCCACCTCCAGTTTAAGCTCGGAATTTGCAAGGAGCGCTGTACCACTATCTATCAGCGTTAGACCATCAATCGAAGCGGTTACGTCCATTTTTATCTCGGTTCCGGGCGGAAAGATTGAGCTATTGAATAGCAATATTAACATATGCTCGCGGGCTTATAGCTGCGTGCCCCTGAGTTTGAGCCAGTGCTGTAAACACAAATACCCCACTTATCAGGGTTGCGCCACTGCGAACGGCAGGATGGTCGGAAATGGTCGAGCACTCGGCTTGCGTCACTGATCAACCAGCCGCTGCGATCTCATCGCCGGAGCAGGCCACCCAATCAACTCACCCTTCACAGGAGGCTGCTGGGCGCGGCTTTGAAATACAGCGGTGTGGCTATCGACAATCGGGACCAGGTAGCGATCGTGCGTAGGTTGGAAGCGCTCACGCATCGCGGCGACATCGAATTTTTTGCCGACGTGCTCACCCAAGAAGCGCCGGCTGATTTTGTAACGTCCGCAGTTGAAGCACACAAGATCGTCCCAATCGCCGTAGATGCCCTTGCGGTACGCTTCCCCCCAGCAGATCCAACACATACATCTCATAACTCGCCTCCTGATGCCCAGATAGATTCGGGCAAAACGGCGAGGGTTCACTGAGAAGTGTTGAACGAGCGTGTCACCTGTCGGCTGGATTACGCGCTGCTCGGCGCTTCAACGATTCGGTGCGCCGACTCCATGTAGCTGGCCAGGTCGATCACCTCCCGAAGGAACACGACCACCTCCAGCTTCACTGCGTCATCCGGCAGCCCTATCCGTTTCAGCATCGCTTTAGCGTCCTCTTCGATAGCCGCTAGGGCATCCACATCGCTCTGCAACCTCATGTCGGCCTCCTGCCATTGTGAGATTGCAGATAAATACCCCACTTATACGAATCACGCCAGCCGCAGCGCTAAAGCCTATCTTCCTCTGGTACACAGAGGTAGCTGCGTTCAGCCATACGACGCTTGATGTACCTTATGGTAAGAACCGCCTCCTCGGCTAAAAGGTTCGGAGAAAGTGGGTTGCTTCCTACTGCAAAAAGCCGCCATCGTGGCAGTGAACGATTTAGCAGTCGCAATGTTGCAGGAAAATACTCCGGAAAATTCCGCATTTCGTAGACGATTGCCATCTGCCGATCAATGTATTGAGCCTCGCCATCTTCACCAATGTTCAAGTCCTGAATCATTTTGTGATACGTGGTGAATCTCCTCGCTGCCTCTTCTGATTTTTTTATCGAGATGTAGTGATAGAGCGCGAACCCACCCGTAATCAGTGACACGAAGATCGCGATCGTGCCGTTGTATTCCTTGATCCACTCCCAAACCGTCATTAACCAGCTCCTTTAACGAAGGTTGAAATATACCTGCGAGGAACCCCTATGTCCGCACAACAGAAGAAACACTCCTTCGATTTCAAAACTCAATACGGACTCGGCTTCAGCACTCAGGACGATGAGATCGTTGTCGACTTCTTCTGTGGTGGCGGCGGAGCCGGTACCGGGCTGGAGATGGGGCTCGGCCGCGCGGTGAATGTAGCGAAGAATCACAGCCCGCAGGCGATCAGCATGCACACCGTGAATCACCCGGGCGCAGTGCACTACACCACCGACGTGTTCGACGGTGATCCGGATACCGAGTGCGGCGGCAAGGCCGTTGGTTGGTTTCACATGTCGCCCGACTGCACACACCACAGCCAAGCTGCCGGCGGCCAGCCGCGCAAGCGCGAGATTCGCAACCTGTCGTGGATCGGCCTAAAGTGGGCCGGCAAGAAGAAGCCGCGCGTCATCAGCTTGGAGAACGTGAAGCAGATCCTCCAGTGGGGGCCGCTGATCGCCAAGCGATGCAAGTCGACCGGCCGCGTCATGAAGTTGGGCGGCGCCATTGCCGAGCCTGGCGAAGTCGTACCGGTTCACCAGCAGTTCCTGGTGCCTGATCCGAAACGTCGCGGGCAAACATGGGCCGTGTTCGTCGCCGAACTAAATCGCTTGGGCTACGCCGTTGAGTGGCGAGTAATCAAAGCCTGCGACTTCGGCGCGCCGACCAGCCGCGAGCGACTGTTCATGATCGCCCGTTGCGACGGCCAGCCGATTGTGTGGCCTGAGCCAACCCACGCGAAGAACCCAGCCAAGGGCCAAAAGAAGTGGCGCACTGCCGCCGAGTGCATCGACTGGACCATCCCGAGCAAAAGCATTTTCGACCGGGCAAAGCCGCTGGCACCCGCCACCCTGCGCCGGATCGCCAAGGGCATGAAGAAGTTCGTCATCGATGCGGCCGACCCATTCATCGTGCCGATCGCGAACTGGTCGGGCGAAAGTGTTCAGTCTGCCCATGAGCCACTGCGTACGGTTACATCCTGGCCGCGCGGTGGGTCGTTCGCCATGGCCAGTCCAATAATTGCGCCAGCAACCCATCAGGGCAGCGACCGGGTGAACGATCCACACGCCCCGCTGCCGACAGTGACCTGCGCGAACCGCGGCGAGCTGACGATGATCAGTCCGGTAATGGTCACGGCGGCGCACGGCGAAGGGAAGCCGGGCGGCGTTCAGCGCTGGGGCGACGGCAGCAAGTTTGCCGGTGCCCCACTGGGCACAGTTACTGCGAGCGGCGGGCATTCAGTCGCCGCCGCGCACCTGGTCAAGTTCCGGTTCGCGGACGAAGGCAAGGCGCTCGACGAGCCGCTGCCGACCATCACCAGCGGCGGCGACTACAAGCGCCCGGCCGGTGCCGCTCACGCCATGGGTATCTCAACCGTGTTCATGGCCCAGATGAACGGCGGGTTCAACACCACCGACGCCAAGAGCGTCGACGATCCGATGACCACGGTGACCAATACCGGAAGCCAGCAGCAGCTGGTGACGGCGAACCTGGTGCACCTGCGCGGCAACTGCGATGCGCGGGACACCGCCGATCCGCTGCATACCATCAGCGCCGGCGGCACTCACCACGGGCTGGTCACTGCCTTCATGGAACGTCAGTTCGGCGCCAGCGTTGGCCAAGGCGTGGACGAACCGGCGCCGACCATCACAGCAGGCGGTGGCGGCAAGAGCTCGCTGGTCGAGCTGCAGCTCTCGCCAGAGGTTGAAGCCGGCGCGCTACGGGTGGCCGCATTCCTGATCAGCTACTACGGCACCGAGAACATGAGCGCTGCAGACGCACCAGCACCAACCATCACCACCAAGGATCGGCTTGGACTGGTGACCGTCACCATCAAGGGCACGCCCTATGTGATCGTCGACATCTGCCTGCGGATGCTGCAACCGGCAGAGCTGTACAAGGCTCAGGGCTTTCCCGCCGACTACATAATCAGCCACGGTGCCGACGGCAAGCCATTCACCAAGACCCAGCAGGTGCACATGTGCGGCAACAGCGTCAGCCCTCCGCCGATGGCGGCACTGGCACGGGCCAATGACCCGTGGCGCGCCGCCGAACGACAAGCCGAAGCCGCGTAACCCAGCCTCCAACTCCGCGGCAAGGGGAACCAGCGCCATGAAATCAACCGATCTTATGAGCTAGGGCAGCACCTTAATGCAGCATCAGCCGTCCAGTGATATTGCTATCGATCAGCGGGATGATCCCGCTGCCCTGCTGGTCGGCCAGCCACCGCCGTGACAGATAAATATCAAACTTCAGGATGTTTCGTTTAAGCAGTTCTGTTGCGGTTCCAGTAATCCGGTACCGCCCGCACTCTGGGCACGGAATTTCCTCGCTGTCTGGCAGCACAACTGGTGCAACGCTATTTCCGCAGATGTAGCAGCTCATGGCGATCCTTTCCCGGTAATCGCGGAACTGTACCTGATCCATTCACTTCACACTACCGCCCGGGCATGCCCCGGCATAGGACACAAGCATGTGCAAAGTAATGCGTTATGACCTTGACCGGGAAACCGATGAATCGTGTGCGGACATGGTTCCTGCCGATGATGGTCAGTACGTCGAGTCGGCTGACTTCGACCGTGTCACCGCCGAGCGTAACGCCCTGCAGCAGCGCCTGAGCGCAGCGGATCAGCGGATTGATGACTTCGCCGGCGGCGAATGCGAATGGAGTTGCGAAGACGACAGCGGCATCTGGAACAGTGGCTGCGGTGAGACTTGGTCATTCCACGAGGATGGGCCGGAGGAAAACGGCATGCACTTCTGCCATTCCTGCGGCAAGCACCTGGTGGTTAAGGTCGCTGAACAGGAACAGGATGACGACTGGCATATGAACCCGTGCAAGCAAGGTCACCGCGATGTCGGCGCGGCCGGCGGTGTGGCGGCGTGCAACCAGTGCGACGAGAAGGTCGAAGCTGCCACCACGCAAGAAGCCTTCGAGCGCTGGAACGCGAGCCACCCGGCACCGCAGGAATGAAGCGCTTCATCCGCCGCAAGTTCGAAGCCTGGCTGATCCTGCTGGCAGCGAAGATCCTGATGGACCGCAACGTTCAGCGCTCCCCGGTCGTCTCCCGCCGCGACAACAGCGACATGTGGGCCATGGCGGAAAAGCTCGAAGCCATCGTCACGCGCATCAGAAAGAAATACCAGTAACTCCCTCCCCCTTCAAAGTCAGCCGCTATTTCGAGGACGCTGACTTAGGACTCGCACTTCCAGCAGCAGCCAACTGACGAGCTCGGCTTACGCCCCAAGCCATAGCTCTGGTCATTGATTCACCCGGACTTGGGTTAACGGTTTCTTCATGCAACGCCATGCCACCGGAAGCATAAACACCGATGAACATTTGAGTTTCGCCGGTACGAGATAGCCTGACCTGCACGTCGATGTGAGTTCCATTACTGAGAGTTTCATCATGTGTTCGGTTGTGGATCTCGGGATCTGCCCAAGCCCAGAAAATGTCGCCGCGAAGCCTCATACCGCCCTCCTGCCTGTTCCTTGATAGGGGCTTAAAACTCCTCCAAAGATAGACCTGATCGAACGAAGCGCAACGGCGCCGAAGCGGTTACGGACGGCTGGTTTCAATACCTCTACAGCTCCAATTCCCTTGTACATATTTTAGCCGCTATAGCGGCAAGGACGACCCATGAGTCAAATAAAGGAACGGCCGATCCTGTTCTCGGCGCCGATGGTGCGCGCCGTTCTGGATGGCCGGAAGACGGTCACGCGGCGGCCGGTCAAAGTTCAGCCGCGTTCACGTGCCGACATTGGCAGCTACGGCAAAGGCCAGCCCTTCATCCGTAACCCAGACGTCACGAAGCGCAATCCGGAATGCCCCTTCGGAAACCCCGGCGACCGGCTGTGGGTGCGCGAGACCTGGTACTGCGATCACAACGAGGTCATGCGCGGCCCCTACCTCAAACCGGATGACTTGGATGTGATCGAGGCACGCGACGACGGCACGCTGGTGTACGCCGCCGACGGGCTGACCCCGTATGAAACCGATCAGCCAGTTTGGAAACCGAGCATCCACATGCCGCGCTGGGCCAGCCGCATCCTGCTGGAGATCACCGACGTCCGCGTCGAGCGGTTGCAGGATATCAGCGACGATCAGGCGAAAGCTGAAGGCTGTTTCTTCACCGATTACGGTCGCAAGTGTGGCCACGGTGGCAATGGATGGAGTGAGGTCGGCGACTGCCCAGCACCTACAGAACATCACCCGCAGCGCGAAGGCTGGATGTGGGACAAGACGACCAGTCACGAACAGTGCCTGGGTTCCGCCCGGAACGCTTTCGGCAATCTGTGGAATACCACCGGCGGTGACTGGGACGCCAACCCCTGGGTATGGGTCGTCGAGTTCAAGCGGGTGACGCCATGATCTTCGCCCGCTCTACATGGCCTACCTCATCTACAAGGGGCCGTGGCAATGATTAGCTCAATGAAATCATTTTATCCAAACAACCTCGGCGACCCCTGAGGGCAATATCACAGAGCACGCCTCTTTGCTTTGCCAAAAGAATCTGTACTCCTGTTGCCATTCGTCATCTTGAGATTTTAAAAAATGACCGCGCTGGTGATCACGCGTGTACTTGCAATCTCCAAACTGAGATCTACGGCCAAGTTTCCTATCTAAGTGCTTTCGCAACCTGTCGATGTCGTAGATGCGCACGCATGCGGCCTTGCCGAATCGCTCCCCAATTTCAGGATCCAAGACGTTACAGAACGACTGAATCAAGCCGTCTTCAGTATAGAAGTTAGCGTTATGAACGTCAGGCAAACGGACGCCATTGTAGTAATTTCCTGTGCCGGTGAATCCCCGGATGCTTGGTGTTTCGCCAAATGAGATCGCCGGGCTAAGAACCCTTAAGTCGACACTCGATTCATGGATCAGGTTTTCATCGGGCGTAAAGATCCCGTCCCGATCCATCCGCTTGTATGTGCTGGCTAAAGATAGAGGAATGGCCCCGCCATTGACCCATGCGTCGGCCCACTGTACCTGCGTCAAATAAAGAAATTTGTGCATCTCCCCTCCTGAGATTACTCGCTGCTCCAGGTGAAGCTAACTCTTGGACTAGCGAATTGCCACCCTCCCCAACTCAACAACCTGCCGGTGTACGGCGGGCGAGGAAATTCGTATGCCCGAAATTACTTGTGAGCATGGCCATAAGCAGAGCATCGGCACAGACGCATGGGTAGCCACGCTGACACTGGACCAGATGCGCTACGCCCGCGACCAGATGGCCGAGAGGATCAAAGCGGCCGGGGCGCAGCCAAAGCGGATCGTTTGGCGTGTGTGCCGCGGCGGTGTTTGCGAAGCCAACTATCGCGAAGACCAATACGAAAAAGCTGCCGACCATCTGCTTCGTATCTTCAAGAGCAAGTTTATGGAAGAGGCGGCGGACTACATAAAGAAGTCCTACGGCACCGAAACCTTCCGGCGCGAACTACCCAGCATCGAGATCGAGCGCGTGACCCAGTTCGAGTACGACACCGAGTGGTTCCCGACCAAAACCGAATAACCACCTTCTGCCGCCACGTGCGGCAGGGAGCATCACATGACCATCCAGTTTCTATCTCACGAGGAGGTTTGCGAGCTCACCGGCGCGCGGACCAAGGCAGGTCAGATCCTCAACCTGAAAAAGAATGGCGTTCGCCATACGATTAAAGTGAACGGCTGGCCGAGCGTCACCGCGATGGCGGTCACCGCAGTCGGCGCATTTGAATCTGAAAAGCCCGTATGGAAATCACGTAAGGCCAGCTGACATGGGAAGACGACCAAGTAAACCCGGCTCGATCGCCAGGCTGCGGGAACGCAAGAAAGCCAGCGGCCGGGTGTTTTACTACTACGACACGGGCGGCAAGGACCGCAAGGAAATCCCTCTTGGCAGCGACTACGGCTTGGCGATCATGGAGTACGCGAAGCTTGAGCGCGATCGCACCGCAACCGATCTGGTCGCCAGGGTCATAACGTTCCGCTACGTCGCCGAAAAATACATGGTCGACGTCGTCCCCACCAAAGGCACAGCCACCCAGGCTGACAACAAGCGCGAGCTGAAAAACCTGATCGCCTTCTTCGACGACCCGCCCGCGCCGCTGGAAACGATCGAGCCGTTGCACGTCCGCCAGTATCTGACATGGCGCAAGGCCGCGCCGGTGCGCGCGAACCGCGAGAAGGCGCTTCTCAGCGCCATCTGGAACTACGCCCGGGATAAAGGCTACACCTCCCTAGCCAACCCATGCGCCGGCATCAAGGGAAACAAGGAAACCGGGCGGGATACGTATGTCGAGGATGCGCTGTTCAAACGCGTGCACGACAAGGCAGATGTGGGCCTGCAAGACGCAATGGACCTCGCCTATCTGACCGGGCAACGGGTGACCGATACCCGGCTGATGGACGAGCGCGACGTGCGCGACGGGCAGATTTGGGTGTTGCAGGGCAAGACAAAGGCGAAGCGTCGGATCGAGATAACGGGAGAGCTGAAGGTTTTGATTGATCGTATCATGTCCCGGAAGTCAGAACACAAGGTCCGCTCGACGCGGCTGATCGTTACAGAGGACGGCACACCGATGACGGTGGCGATGTTGCGAAGGAGGTTTGACTTGGCCAGGGAGGCGGCCGGCGTGCAGAAAGCTGAGTTCCAGATGCGTGACTTGCGCGCCAAGGCGGGTACCGACAAGGCAGAATCCAGCGGTGACATTCTGCAGGCCAGAGATCAACTTGGGCATACAACGGTGGTTATGACCGAGCAGTACATCCGCAATCGAAAAGGCAAAAAGGTCATGCCTACCAAGTGAATTGCGGACCAACTCCAAAATAGCGGACCAGAAACAAACAAGGGTTTGCATGAGCTTTCGCCCGCAAACCCTTGATTTAAGATGGTGCCCGAAGCCGGAATCGAACCGGCACGCCCTTACGAGCGGGGGATTTTAAGTCCCATGCGTCTACCAGTTTCGCCATTCGGGCGGTAGCGCGGTATTGCTCTGCTCAGCCTTGCGGTTGGATCCTGACAGGATGACCGCTTGAAAAGCCGAGCGGGGAATATATACATCACGTCCCGGTGAAGCAAGTTTGGAGTGCGCGATTTGAGAACTAAATATCGCTGACCGCAGAAAATCAAAAAGCCTCAGAAATCAGGGAGCTACGGAGTTTGCTTGAAGTAGAGGCCGAGGTAACTGGCAAATCGCAGCAACCAGACTGGAAATTGTGGCGATAAACTCAAAAGATTCAGATGCTCACCATCACCTTGGCTGCACGGGTGACAGATGTTTCATCGATTGAGATTATGAGCAGGCAACCCAAGTCTGGACGGGATGTCTACGCTAAAGGTTGGCGCCGAAATCAATAATCAAAGGGTATCAGCACGCCCCCCTTCAACCACGATCACGCCTCACAGAACGTCACCAGAGCAGAGCTCAGGGATGTACAAGCAATCAGGAGATTTGATTCCATGCAAATGAGTGACACCGTTCTAAAAGCGTCTTTAAGCCAAGAGGAGCGCTCGGCGATCGCCGAGATCGAAGCGACCACCAATATCCTGCAGCTTGTCACCCGCCTGACCGGTACACGCTTTGCCGGAATCGCAAAATTCACGGAAACGGAATGGATCGTCTGTTCGGCATACGATCCGATTGAACTGGGAATAAACGTAGGCGATACGCTGGATCTGGAAACTACGCTCTGCAGTGAGTTTCGACGAAATCCTCAAGCCCTCTTCCTTCCACAAATCAGCAAGGATGGACGACTGTCGTCACGTCCTGTGGTGAAGCAGTATTCAATTGAAAGCTACGCAGGCGCGCCTGTTTTCCTGCCGGACGGAAGACTCTGGGGTGCCCTATGTGCTTTGGATTCAAGGGCCGTTCTGTTTGATAACCCGGATCTTGCGGACACACTGACGTTATTCGCACGCCTTATTGGCTGCATCTTTTTCTCGAATCTGACGGTGGAAGGTGCCAGCCATATCAAGACCGGGGCGTGTCTGACTGAGTGACCCTACTCAAACGATGCGGAACACCACACTTTTCCCACAAGCAACAAAAAACCCCGTAGATCATTGATCTACGGGGTTTTTGATAGTGGAGGCCGAGGTCGGAATCGAACCGGCGTAGGTGGATTTGCAATCCACTGCATAACCATTTTGCTACTCGGCCTCAAAGTATTTGCTGTCAGTAGCGCAACAACAAACACTGTACAAATTGGAGCGGGAAACGAGACTCGAACTCGCGACCCCGACCTTGGCAAGGTCGTGCTCTACCAACTGAGCTATTCCCGCTTGGTGTGGCGCATTCTATAGAATTAAGAAGCCCCGTCAACCCCTTGATTCAAAAAACTTTTATTTCTTTTCTACATCAGTCTTCAGGTGCGGCCAGGCGGAGCGAAGGTATTGAACCATCGACCACAGGGTCAGCCCTGCCGATACAATCAGCAGCGTATAACCGAGCACGACCCAGAAGCTCAATGCCTTTGGATGAGCCAGCAGAATTACCAGCGCGAGCATCTGCGCAGCGGTTTTCCATTTGCCGAGATTGGAAACCGCTACCTGCGCTCGGGCGCCGAGTTCGGCCATCCATTCGCGCAGCGCCGAAATCACGATCTCGCGACCGATGATGACTGCTGCGGGCAGCGTGAGCCAGAGATTGCCGTGTTCCTGCACCAGCAAGACCAGGGCAACAGCGACCATCAGCTTGTCGGCGACCGGATCGAGAAACGCCCCGAACGGTGTGCTTTGCTCCAGTCGGCGCGCCAGATAACCATCGAGCCAGTCGGTTGCAGCCGCAAAGGCAAAAACCGAAGCGGAGGCCATGTAACTCCATTGGTAAGGCAGATAGAACAGCAATATGAAGATCGGGATGAGCAGGACGCGTAGAACGGTAATCAGATTAGGGATATTCATCGGCACAACTGGCTACGAGGTGAAGGGGCATTCTACTCACTATGCAGGTTCGCATAAATCGACTCAGCGAGCTTTTTACTGATCCCCGGGGCTTTGGCGATCTCTTCGATGCTTGCACGAGACAGCTCCTGCAATCCACCAAAATGTTTCAACAGGTCACGGCGGCGCGTCGGCCCTACCCCTGCGACACCCTCAAGCGTCGAGGTTCGGCGGGTCTTGCCGCGACGGGCGCGATGCCCCGTAATTGCAAAGCGGTGTGCCTCATCGCGGATCTGCTGAATCAGGTGCAACGCGGGCGAATCGCCGCGCAAGGTGAACTCGTGCGCTGCATCATTCAGATACAACGTTTCGAAACCGGCCTTGCGCGTGGCGCCTTTGGCGACACCCAACAGGATCAGATCCGGTACGGCCAGTTCGTTGAGCACATCGCGGGCCATCGACAATTGGCCCTTGCCACCGTCGACCAGCAGGATGTCCGGCAACTTGCCCTCTCCGTCCTTGAGTTTGCTGAACCGGCGGGTCAGCGCCTGGTGCATGGCCGCATAATCGTCGCCGGCAGTGACGCCTTCGATGTTGTAGCGGCGATAATCCGACTTGATCGCGCCTTCCGGCCCGAACACCACGCAGGAGGCAACCGTCGCTTCGCCGCTGGAATGACTGATGTCGTAGCATTCCAAACGTTGCGGCGGCTCATCCAGATTCAGCACTTCGGCCAGCGCGTCGAATCGCGCGGCGGTGTGCTGACGGTTGGCCAGACGCGCGCCCAAGGCTTGCTCAGCGTTGGTCACTGCCAGTTGCTGCCAGCGCGCACGGGTACCGCGCACCCGGTGACTGATGGCCAATTCGCGGCCGCGCAAGGTATGAATCCCTTCGATCAGCGCTGGGAAATCTTCATGAACCACGTTGACGATCAGTTCGCTCGGCAAATCCCGCTCGGGGCTGCTGATGTAGTACTGGCCGAGAAACGCCGCCATGACTTCGGAAACATCTTCCTCGATGCCGACCTGCGGGAAGAAATTCTTGCTACCCAGCACTCGGCCGCCGCGCACGCTGATCAGGTGGACACAGGCGCCGCCGGGGTTGACGAATGCGGCAATAACGTCGATATCGCCGGTTCCGCCTTCCATGCTCTGCTGGTCCTGTACCCGGCGCAGCAATCCGATCTGGTCACGCAATTCGGCCGCGCGCTCGAACTCGAGATTGATCGCTGCCTCTTCCATCGCCATGGACAGCTCGTTGGTCAGCGCATGGCTGCGACCTTCGAGGAACATCACCGAGTGGCGTACGTCTTCGGCGTAGACGTCAGGCTCGACCAACCCCACGCACGGCGCCTTGCAGCGTTTGATCTGGTATTGCAGGCACGGACGGGTGCGGTTCCTGTAATAGCTGTCTTCGCACTGACGGACGAAAAAGGTTTTTTGCAGGATGCTCAGGCTTTCGCGTATGGCACCGGCACTCGGATATGGGCCGAAATACTTGCCCTTGGCCTTTTTTGCCCCGCGATGGATACTCAGGCGCGGAAACTGCCCGTCGGAGAGAAACACGTACGGATAGGATTTATCGTCGCGCAGCAGGATGTTGTACGGCGGGCGCCACTCCTTGATCAGCGTCTGTTCCAGCAGCAGCGCTTCGGTTTCGTTGGCGGTGATGGTCGTCTCGACCTGAGCGATACGGCCGACCAGTGCGGCCGTCTTCGGCGCCAGCCCGGTCTTGCGAAAGTAGCTCGCCAGACGTTTCTTCAGGTTTTTCGCTTTGCCGACATAGAGCAGGCGCGCTTCGCTGTCGAACATGCGATAGACGCCGGGCCGACCGCTGACGGTCGACAGGAAAGCACTGGAATCAAATTTCTCGGTCATGGTCAGGCGCTGGCATCCACCATGCCGTGACGCACCGCGAGCAGTGTCAACTCGACGTCGCTGCTGATCGAAAGCTTCTCGAAAATGCGATAGCGGTAGGTATTCACGGTTTTCGGCGACAGGCACAACTTGTCGGAAATGATCTGGACCTTCTGGCAACCGACAATCATCAACGCAATCTGGATTTCCCGCTCGGACAACGCATCGAACGGCGAATCATTGGTGGGCTGGAATGATTTGATTGCCAACTGCTGAGCGATCTGCGGACTGATGTAACGCTGCCCGGCGAAGACCAGACGAATGGCCTGAACCATTTCCGGCAGACCCGCGCCCTTGGTCAGGTAACCAGCCGCCCCGGCCTGCAGCAAACGCGTCGGGAAAGGGTCTTCCTCGCACACCGTAACGGCAACCACCTTGATGTCCGGGTGGCTGCGCAGCAGCTTCCGCGTGGCTTCGAGGCCGCCAATGCCGGGCATCTTGACGTCCATGAGCACTACGTCAGGCTTCAATTCACGGGCCTTGATCAGGGACTCTTCACCTGACTCGGCCTGACCCACCACCTGCAGGCCATCGATATCGGCCAGCATCCGTGTAATGCCTGTGCGAACGAGATCATGGTCGTCGACCACTAGCACCCTAATCAAGCAGACACCTCGCGATATGGTCTTATTGGGATGCCGGACACCTTAGCAAAAAGTGCCAGACAGACCTAGCGGAAAGCCGCATTTAAAAAGTTTCAATTCATCATTCAGGGCTTGCCGGCTGTGGGTTTCAGAGCACAGCTGTACTCAAATCGAGCTGCATCCTGAGGAAACACTCATCCCTGCCCACGATGCGCAGTCCTTTGCGTGCATACAGTTCTTGCGCCCGGTTATTGTCAAACACTGTCAGTCGCAGTGCCGGTCGTCTTGCCTGACGAGCCATTTCGGTAACTTGACCAATGGCCCAGGAACCGGCGCCCTGCCCTTGCCAGGGATGATCAATCTGCAATTCGCGTATGTACAGCGCCCGCGCATCCTCGCTCAGACTGAAAAAACCGATCGCCAGTTCATCCTGGATGATCATCCAGTTGTCACGATACTGCCAGCCTGCGTCGAACGCCTCGTCCTGCCACAACAGGTCGTGGTCAATGTAATAGCGCAGCATGTTGCGACAGGTCAGATCCCGCGCAAAAGCAAGATCATCACGGGTGGCATGCCGGATTCGATAACTCATTCAGCTTTCTCCATGACTGCAAAGTTGCCCTTCACCCACATGGTTCGCCAGTGATAAGCGTTTTGAGCGGCGGGCAATAGCATTTTCTGATTGCTGATGCGTATCAGCGTCGAGTAAGCTCGGCGCATTCAACGGAGACAGCACATGTTCAACACCCTTCCACAGTCTTGCACCACCAGCGCCCTGCGCTCGGTTGCGGCTGCCCGGGTGAATCACACTTGCGCTCCTGACAATTTTTATTTTGGGTATTGGTTTAGCCACTGGCGCGCCTGATACCCAAACGGCGCCCATGATAACGGGTCGCCTACCAGAGATTTCTCAACCCCCGGTCGGCCTCCCGACCGGGGGTTTTGTTTTTTCAGGCCCATCACTTTCAGCGACACACCACATTTCGAGGATTACACCATGAACTACGCCACTTATTACCGTTACGACAGCTTTAGCGCCTGGCGATTTACCAGCCTCCGCTCGGGACAGCCTGCCGCCTCCGATCGGTCACCCACAGGTGGCAAACACACATGCCTAGCCAGTACGGCCATTTGTCGAACACCCCAGTAGGGCCGATTGCGCGGGAAAGACCCGCCATCCGCCCAGGAAGACCGAACATGAACTCTTTAGTTTCCGCTTTGCCGCTGTCCACAATCGATTCTGCCAACGAAGCGCTGACCCTGCGTCTGCCCAGCTCGTTGCAGCTCAAACAGCAATTGCCGCTCAGCCATTCCCTGCATCAACAGGTCAACACTCATCGCCAGGCGGTGCGCGCCATCCTTGACGGTGAAGACCCACGCCTGCTGGTCATCGTTGGCCCCTGCTCTATCCATGATCCGCAATCAGCAATCGAATACGCCAGCAAACTCGCTCGCCTGGCCGAGGATGTCAGCAGTGAAATGCTGCTGGTGATGCGCGCCTACGTCGAAAAGCCGCGTACGACAGTTGGCTGGAAAGGTCTGGCCTACGATCCGCATCTGAACGGCACTGACGACATGGCTACCGGCCTGACGCTGTCGCGCGAACTGATGCTGGAAATGATCCAGCTCGGACTACCGGTCGCTACCGAACTCCTGCAACCCATGGCCGCCAGCTACTTTGATGACCTGCTGAGCTGGGTGGCCATTGGAGCCCGCACCACCGAGTCGCAGATCCACCGCGAAATGGCCAGTGGCTTGAACATGCCGGTGGGCTTCAAGAACGGCACCGACGGCGGCGCCGCCATTGCTGTCGACGCCATGCGCTCGGCAGGCCATCCGCATCGACACTTCGGCGTCGACAGCCAAGGGCATCCGGCGATCGTGCAGACAGCCGGCAACGCTGACACCCACATTGTGCTGCGCGGTGGCCATCAAGGGCCAAACTACGACGCAACCAGCGTAGCCAACATCAGCGCCGAACTCAGCCGACTGAAGATTCCCAGCCGGATCATGGTCGATTGCAGCCATGCCAACAGCGGCAAGGATCCCCTGCGCCAGCCAGCCGTCTTCAACGAGGTGCTTGAACAACGCCTGCGTGGCAACCACTCGCTAATCGGCGCGATGCTGGAATCTCATCTGTTCGAAGGCTGCCAGCCGCTGAGCGCGGCTCTACGCTACGGCGTATCGATAACTGATGGCTGCCTCGGCTTTGACGCAACGGAACAGTTGCTGACCGACGCCGCACGGCGCCTCGCTAACGCCAGGGCCTGATCGCAGATCGCCCTCCCGTTCCATACGAAGCGCGGAGGGCTGACCTTCCCCAGGTTATGCCACTATGCTGATCCGCCTCACGGCAGATTGCTGACTGGTATCGTCCAGACGTTCGATGGTGTAGGCAATCTCCACCGTCGTGCCGTGGTGCTCGCGCCAGAACCGATGGGGAACAATGAAACTCACCGGTTGCCCGGCCGTCTCCCGAGTGATTTCAAGATCATCGCGATGACTGAAAAAATCACCATCGCACTTGAGATAGACCAACTCGTCTTCCTGCACCAGCGGGTCTTCAATCAGAATGGAAACCCCCCACTATCGAGTCCTTCACCGACAGCACATCATCGATCGTCCCAACAATATCCGGCGCGGCCAGTTCAGCACGCACTGCCGGCCCAATGAAAACCGTCGCAGGCTCCGAGGTTCGGATGGCTCCACAGCGTTGTTCAACACGGTAGGCGACTACCACCTCGCCACCACGATGCGCTTCGACGTAGCTGGCCGGCACCCAGAAGGACAGGCTTTGCGCGACGGCGCAGGCCTCGACCTTCAACGAGTCGGTGAATATTTCAGGCGAAGCATCTCCATGCCACGACAGCATGATCCGGTCGCCCGCTGACATCCGAGCGTAAGGCTGCAGGGTCACCAGGGTGCCTTCGACCACTCGCGACGGCTCCAGCGCTCCGTTTACCGAGCCTTCTATTTGCGGCGCCAACAGATGCGGTCCAACGTCCCCGACAGACAGTTGCAGGCGAGCAGATTCCACTGCCTTGGGCGCGGACGCACTTTGCAGTGTCCAGTAAACCTCCAGCGAGCCCCCGTCCAGCGCAGCGACATGCATCGCCTTGATGACGAAGATGACGTCTTTGCCAACCTGGACCTGGCTGATGAATCGAACACTCTCGTATTGATAGGCAAAGCCTTCGATATCCAGCCCCTCCCAAGACAGCACGATCTGATCGCCGCAGCTCATGTTGGCATAAGGGGAAATGCGAACGATGGCCTTGGCCAGCGAAGGATCCAACACGCTCCCTTGGAGCCCGTCAATCGTTGGCGCGACCAGAGGTTCGATAGACACTTCGGCAACCATCGGCTGGCGCATCCGCCAGCAAAACTCGATTTCATGGCTATTCATTTTCGCTTCCACTCCCTGGAAAACGTGCCGCCCCGAATGACGACACTGACATCTACATTGAGGACCTCTTTGAACGTTCCGGATGTCAGCCGAATCCACCGCGACAACGGCGTAACCGCTACTCGCAAAGTAGGCAACAGCAGAGGTCACGCGGTTATGCCGACAAACGACCCACTGAACTTCCGATTCGGATTTCACAGCTCTCCGAAATTTCGTACGCCTCGTAGTCCATTTTCAAACGCAATGTGAAGCCTCTTCGTACTTCTTCAACGGGATGAGTGTTTTAGAGTGGCCCGGTGATTTCCCGATGAACTTCTACGAAAAAGGTAAGAACATGCAACGGAATGCTACAACTCGTTATCCCATCCTGTTGGTCCACGGTCTGTTCGGGTTCGAGCATATCGGTCATTTCGAGCTGTTCCATGACGTCAAGTCCGCGCTGAAAACGGCCGGATGTCGATTGTTTGTTCCACACCTTTCGGCCACCCACGACAATGAAATGAGGGGCGAGCAACTGCTGTCACAGATTGCTTGCGTGCTGCGAGGCACAGGCGCGAAGAAAGTCAACCTCATAGGACACAGTCAGGGCGCACTCGCTGCGCGCTATGCCGCGGCGCTTGCGCCAAACGTCGTCGCTTCGGTCACCTCCGTCAGTGGCCCGAACCATGGCTCGGAGCTCGCCGACTTCCTGCGCAGGGCACTGATTCCGGGCAAGCTTCCCGAAGCCGTCGCACAGAATGTCGCAACGCACTTCGCCGACTTACTGTCGCTACTGAGCGGCAGCGCGACATTGCCGCAGAATGCGTTAGCCGCACTCAACGCATTGACCACGGTCGGCGTCGGTCAATTCAATGACAAATTTCCCCAGGGACTGCCGCAAACCTGGGGCGGGCATGGTCCTGAGCAAGTCAACGGCGTGCGCTACTACTCGTGGAGCGGGGTTGTTGCGCAATCCACGTTGCCAGTGCTGGATCCGGTTCAAGCAACCTGCCGGGTCCTGTCGCAATATTTCACCACCGAACCCCAGCAGAATGATGGTTTCGTCGGACGCTTCAGTAGCCATCTCGGCCAAGTGATCCGTTCCGATTACCCAATGGATCATTTGGCCAGCCTGCGGCGGAGCGCGGGCACAAAAGCGCCCTCGCCGGATCCGATCGACCTGTACGTCGAACATGCCCAGCGTCTGCAAGCGGCGGATCTATGAATCGGGCAAGGAACGCAGAATGGAACTTTGCCGAGAATTCGCCGACTGATTCCGGTACGCTCCACCTTTTATTGAAACAGTTCGGAGAATTCCCCATGGCCAAAGCCACTGCCCGCCACATCCTGGTTTCCAGCGAAGACAAGTGCAACGAACTCAAGGCTCAGATCGAAGCCGGCGCCGATTTCGCTGAAGTCGCCAAAGCCAACTCCACCTGCCCGTCCAGCCGTCAGGGCGGCGATCTGGGCTCGTTCGGTCCAGGCCAGATGGTCAAGGAATTCGACACCGTGGTATTCAGCGCGCCGATCAACGTCGTGCAAGGCCCGGTAAAAACCCAGTTCGGTTATCACCTGCTGGAAGTCACCAGCCGTCAGGACTGATTCGTCGTCCGATTGCTGACAACGGCCCGCCTTCTGGTGGGCCGTTGTGTTTCAGTTACACATACGGCTGGCGAGTGGCGCGCGGCTCGCGTACAACTTGCGCTTATCGATTTTGCGTTCCAAGGCTGACGATGCGACTGGTTTTTCCCACACTGATGCTCACCGCCCTCGCCTTTCTCATTGGCGCCGCTGGCGTGAACGCTGCCCCGCAACACGCACTGACCGTTTACGGCGAACCGGCCAAATACCCCGCCGGTTTCAGCCATTTCGACTACACCAATCCGCAAGCGCCGAAGGGCGGGACGATGCGGCGCTCGGCCATCGAGATCGGCCACTTCGACCATTTGCTGCCTTATATAGACAAAGGCATCGGCGTGACGCAGATCGACGGCCTGCTGTACTCGCCGCTGGCCCAACGCTCGCTGGACGAGCCTTACACCGTCTATGGTCTGGTTGCGCAGAAGATGGAACGTTCGGACGACGGTCTTTCGCTACGTTTCTTCATCAACCCGAAGGCGCGCTTTGCCGATGGCAAACCGATCACTGCCGAAGACGTTCGCTACACCTACAACCTGCTGATGACCCAAGGCAGCCTGCGTTATCGCACCCAGTTTGCCGACGTCAAAGGCGTCGAAATCGAGGCACCGCTGACCGTGCGCTTCGACTTCAAAAGTAACGAAAACCGCACCCTGCCCCTGGATATCGCGACCCTGCCTGTGTTCCCCGAACACTGGTGGAAGAGCCGCGATTTCGCCAGCGGCGGTGGTTATGAACCGCCGCTGGGCAGCGGGCCGTACCGGATTGGCAAGGTCGACTCCGGGCGCAGTATCACGTTCGAACGCAATGGCGACTGGTGGGGCAAGGACCTGCCGGTCAGCCGCGGCCTGTACAACTTCGACCATTTCAGCATCGAGTACTTCGGCGACACCGATGTCGCCCGCCAGGTGCTGCGTGGTGGCGCCTATGACTACAACCGCGAGTTTTCCGCGACCGGCTATTCGATCGGCTACGACAGCCCTGCCCTCAGCGATGGCCGTTTGCAGAAGGCCCACCTCGCCACTGAAGCGCCGCAATCGGCCCAGGGTTTCGTGTTCAACCTGCAAAAGCCGATGTTCCAGGACCGCCGCGTGCGCCAGGCACTGGCGATGCTCTGGGATTTCGAATGGAGCAACCGGCAGATGATGCGTAACGTCTATATCCGCCAGCAGAGTTACTTCTCCAACACCGACCTCGCCGCCCGACAGTTGCCCGACGCACAGGAACTGAAAATCCTTGAACCACTGCGCGATCAGATTCCCGAAGAAGTGTTCACTGAAGTCTTCGAAGCGCCGAAGACCGATGGCAGCGGCATCATCCGTGACAAGCAGTTGCAAGCCCTGCAACTGCTCGAGCAGGCCGGCTGGAAACCGGATGGCGACCAGTTGGTCAATAGCGCCGGCGAACCGCTGAGCTTCACTTTTCTGGTCAGCCAGAATGGCATGGATCGCCTGCTGTTGCCTTACAAGCGCACGCTGAAACAGATCGGCATCGAGCTCAATATCCGCCGCATCGACGCCTCGCAATACGTCAATCGCCTGATGAGCCGCGACTACGACATGATCGTCACCGGCTATCCCGTTACCACTTCTCCGGGTGGGGAATTGCTCAACTACTTCGGCTCGGCAGCGGCCAACGATCCGGGCGCAAACAACTACATGGTGCTGAAAAATCCGGCAGTCGACACTTTGATCAACGGCCTGATCCGCGCCTCGACCCAATCAGACATGCTGCATTACGCCCATGCGCTGGACCGGGTGCTGCAATGGAACTACTACTGGATTCCCAATTACTACCCGCCAGGCACCTCGACCGTCTGGTGGAACCGCTTCGGCATTCCCACGGTGCAGGCGAGCAATGACGAAGCCATCGAGAGCTGGTGGGAAATCAGCCGCACGCCGCTGACCAATCAGCAAATGACCGCCGAGAAAATCAGTCGCAGCAGACCCGGAGGGCCGCACTGATGTGGGGTTACATACTGCGGCGCCTGCTGCTGATCATTCCGACGCTGGTGATCATCCTGCTGGTCAATTTCGTGATCGTTCAGGCCGCGCCCGGCGGACCGGTCGAACAAGCCATCGCCCACCTGCAAGGCATTGGCGGCGCCAGTGTCGGCGGCGGTGCCAGCGAGACATCGAGCAACGCTTCGCGCGCCAGCCGCGGCCTCGACCCGCAACTGATCAAGGACATCGAAAAGCAGTACGGTTTCGACAAACCGACCCACGAGCGTCTGTGGCTGATGCTGAAGAATTACGCGCAACTGGACTTCGGCAAGAGCTTCTTCCGTGGTGCAACAGTCACCGACCTGATTCTGGAAAAGATGCCGGTGACCATTTCGCTCGGGCTGTGGGCGACGCTGATCACCTATCTGGTGTCGATCCCGCTGGGCATCCGCAAGGCTGTGCACCACGGCAGCCATTTCGATATCTGGAGCAGCACGGCGATCATCATCGGTTACGCCATGCCGGCGTTTCTGTTCGCGATGTTCCTGATCGTCGTATTCGCCGGCGGCACTTCGCTGAACTGGTTTCCGGTGCGCGGGCTGGTGTCGGACAACTTCGAATCGCTGTCGACACTGGGCAAGATCGCCGATTACTTCTGGCATCTGGTGCTGCCGGTCACCGCGCTGGTGATCGGTGGATTCGCGACGCTGACGATCCTTACAAAAAACTCGTTCCTCAATGAAATCACCCGACAGTACGTAGTAACGGCCCGCGCCAAAGGCTTGAGCGAACGCCGCGTGCTGTACGGGCACGTGTTTCGCAATGCCATGCTGTTGGTGGTCTCGGGGATACCTCAGGCGTTCATCAGTGTGTTCTTCGCCGGCTCACTGCTGATCGAAGTGATCTTCTCCCTCGATGGCCTTGGGCGCATGAGTTACGAAGCAGCGGTATCGCGGGATTATCCGGTGGTGTTCGGCTCACTGTTCATCTTCACCCTGTTCGGCCTGCTGATAAAACTGATCGGCGACCTGTGCTACACCCTGGTCGACCCGCGTATCGACTTCGCCGCGAGGAATGCCTGATGTTCAAGCTCTCGCCTTTGGGTCGTCGCCGTTTCGAACGTTTCAAGAAAAACCGTCGTGGCTGGTGGTCGCTGTGGCTGTTCATCGGCCTGTTCATCCTGACGCTGGGTGGCGAGTTGATCGCCAACGACAAACCGTTGATGGTCAGTTATCAGGGCCAGTGGTACTTCCCGGTGTTCAAGCGCCATACCGAACAGGAGTTCGGCGGGCAACTGCCGTTTCAGGCCGATTATCGCAGCGAGTACGTGCAGAATCTGATACGCAAGGACGGTGGCTGGTTGCTGTTCCCGCCGATTCCGTTCAGCGACGACACCCCCAACTATGATCTGAACAAACCGGCGCCAAGTCCGCCGACTTCGGTGAACTGGCTGGGCACCGACGATCAGGCGCGCGATGTGCTGGCGCGGGTCATCTTTGGCGCTCGGGTGTCGATTCTGTTTGCCCTGATGCTGACTTTTGTCAGTGCGCTGATCGGTATCGCCGCCGGCGCATTGCAGGGGTATTACGGTGGCTGGGTCGACCTGCTCGGACAACGCGTGCTGGAGGTATGGTCGGGGCTGCCGGTGCTGTATCTGCTGATCATCCTCTCCGGTTTCGTCGAGCCGAATTTCTGGTGGCTGCTGGGGATCATGGCGCTGTTTTCCTGGTTGGCGCTGGTGGACGTGGTGCGCGCCGAGTTCCTGCGCGGGCGCAATCTGGAATACGTCAAAGCCGCACGTGCCCTGGGCCTGACTGACCGCAAGGTGATCTTCCGGCACATTCTGCCCAACGCAATGAACGCGACGCTGAGTTACCTGCCGTTCATTCTGACCGGAGCGATTTCGACGCTGACCGCGCTGGATTTCCTCGGCTTCGGCATGCCGGCCGGCAGCGCTTCGCTGGGTGAACTGATCGGTCAGGGCAAGCAGAACCTGCAAGCACCGTGGCTCGGGTTGACCGCGTTCTTTACCCTGGCGCTGATCCTCTCCTTGTTGGTATTCATCGGCGAAGCGTTACGTGACGCTTTTGACCCTCGATCCTGAAGCGTGACCATGACTGAAAACCTGATTGAAATCCGCAACCTCAATGTCGCCTTCCATGGTCAGACTGTGGTGCGTGACCTGTGCCTGGATATCCGCCCCGGTGAGTGCCTGGCTCTGGTGGGCGAATCGGGCTCGGGGAAATCGGTGACCGCGCATTCGATCCTGCAACTGCTGCCTGAGAGCGAGGCGCAAACCCGTGGCAGCATCCGCTATCGCGGGCAGGAGTTGCTCGGTGCTGATCCGAAGGTCTTGCGAGAACTGCGCGGCAATCGCATCGCGATGATCTTTCAGGAGCCGATGACTTCGCTCAATCCGCTGCACACCATCGAAAAGCAGATCGGCGAGACCCTGTTGCTGCACCGCGGCCTCGGCGGCAAGCAAGCGCAGCAGCGCATTCTCGAATTGCTCGGACTGGTCGGCATTCAAAAGCCCAAGGAACGGTTGAAAGCCTATCCGCATCAACTCTCTGGCGGGCAACGGCAACGGGTGATGATCGCCATGGCCCTGGCCTGCGAACCGGAGTTGTTGATTGCCGACGAGCCGACAACGGCACTGGATGTCACCGTGCAGCGCAAGATTCTCTTGCTGCTCAAGTCCCTGCAACAGCGGCTCGGCATGTCGCTGCTGCTGATCAGTCACGATCTCAATCTGGTGCGCAGCATCGCGCAGCGGGTGTGTGTGATGAAGGCTGGCGAGATCGTCGAGCAGGCACCCTGCGAAACCCTGTTCACCGAACCCAAACACTCTTACAGCTGCGTGCTGTTGAACGCTGAGCCGGAAGGTGAAGCCCTGCCCCGTGACGAACGTGAAAATGTACTGGAAGTCGCTGACCTGCGCGTCGATTTCCAGGTCGGCGGCGGGCTGTTCAGGCGCAAGCAGTATCTGCGCGCAGTCGATGGCATCAGTCTGAATATTCAGCGTGGCAAGACCTTGGGCATTGTTGGCGAATCCGGTTCGGGCAAGTCGACGCTGGGTCAGGCGATCCTGCGCTTGCTGGATTCCGAGGGCAGCATTCGCTTTCAGGGCGAAGCGCTGGACGGCCTCAATCAAAAGCAGCTGCGGCCGTGGCGGCGGCAGATGCAGGTGGTGTTTCAGGACCCGTTTGGCAGCCTGAGCCCGCGCATGTCGGTGGCACAGATCATCAGCGAAGGCCTCGAAGTGCATTTCGAGTCGACGGCCAATGAGTGCGATGAGCAAGTGATTCGCGTGCTCAAGGAAGTCGGCCTCGACCCGGAAAGCCGCCATCGCTACCCGCATGAATTTTCCGGCGGCCAACGCCAACGCATTGCCATCGCCCGGGCCTTGGTGCTGAAACCGGCGCTGATCCTGCTCGATGAACCGACCTCGGCCCTCGATCGCACCGTACAGAAACAAGTGGTCGCCCTGCTCCGTGATTTGCAGGAAAAATACGGTTTGACCTACCTGTTTATCAGCCATGATCTGGCGGTGGTGCGCGCGTTGGCACACGACATGATCGTGATCAAGGACGGCCAGGTGGTAGAGCGTGGTGCCAGTCACGACGTGTTTGACAACCCGCAACATCCCTACACCAAAGAGCTGTTGGCGGCGGCGCATCCGGGGTAGGTTTTTTTCTGTAAATCCGCGGCGCGGCATTCGCGAGCAGGCTCGCTCCCACATTGGAATGCAGTCCCCTGTGAGAGCGAGCCTGCTCGCGAAGGGACCGGTACCAGCAACAAACAATCAGGATCAGCCTCAATGAACACCACCGAAAGCCTCAAGGACTACCAACGGGTGCGCACTCTGGCGATCCGTTCGCTGTTCGAGATCATCGAGCAATCCAGTGAGGGCACGGTGATTGTCGATCGCGATGCGAACATCGTCTGGATGAACGAACGCTATGCCCGGCGCTTTGGTCTCGAATCGGCGGCAGGCGCTATCGGCAAGCCTTGCGAAAGCGTGATCCCCGGCAGCCTGCTGCGCGAGGTGGTGCGCACCGGTCGGCCGATTCTGCTGGACATGCAGGACACGCCAAAGGAGCCGCTGGTGGTGATGCGCCTGCCGATCCACGACGACGCCGGCAGCGTGATCGGCGCCATCGGTTTCGCTCTGTTCGACGAGTTGCGCACGCTGTCGCCGATGCTCAAGCGTTACCTGAGCATGCAGGAGGAACTGGCCTCGACCCGCTCGCTGCTGCGTGCGCGGCAGACCAAATACAACTTCGCCCACTTCATCGGTACCAGCGCTGCCAGCCTCGAAGTCAAACGACGTGCGCGACGAAGCGCCAGCGCTGATTCGCCCGTGTTGCTGCTGGGAGAAACCGGCACTGGCAAAGAGTTACTCGCACAAGCCATTCACAGCGCTTCGCCACGTGCACACAAAGCCTTCGTCAGCATCAATAGCGCGGCAATTCCAGAGGCGCTGCTGGAAGCCGAATTTTTCGGCACGGCACCCGGCGCCTTCACCGGCGCTGACCGCAAGGGCCGCACCGGTAAATTACAAATCGCTCAGGGTGGCACGCTGTTTCTCGACGAGATCGGCGATATGCCGCTACCGCTGCAAAGCAAACTGCTGCGCGTGTTGCAGGAAAAGGAGTTCGAACCGGTCGGCTCCAATGAAGTGATTCAGAGCGATGTGCGGGTAATCGCCGCGACGTCGACGGATTTGCAGGCGGCGATCAAGCGCGGCGAATTTCGCGCCGATTTGTACTACCGCCTCAATGTCCTGCCGATCCTGGTGCCGCCGCTGCGCGAACGTCTCGATGATCTGCCGGCGCTGAGCGAGGCGATTCTCGAAGAACTGCGCAGCCAGCATGAACTGCACCGCGATGCGCTGGCGCTGTTGGGCCAGCATGCCTGGCCGGGCAATATCCGTGAGTTGCGCAATGTGTTGGAGCGGGCGGCGTTGCTCAGTGATGACCTCATGCTGACCGAGCAGGATATTCGCGGGGCGATTGGCACGTTTACTCCCGTTGCGCGGACGTCCGAGCCGAGCACGCACGCATCGGCTCGGGAGACATTCGCGCAGGCGCGGGCGCGCTTTGATCGGCAGTTGATCGAATCGACCCTGGCGCAATGCGCGGGGAAGGTACCGGAGGCTGCGGTTCGGCTGGGTCTGGGGCGGTCGACGCTGTACAAGAAAATGGCTGCGCTGGGGATTGTCGAGTCTACATAAAGAGATATCGAATCTCTGTATGAAGACAAAACAAAAGCTTCGCGAGCAGGCTCGCTCCCACAGGGGAATGCATGTCATATGTGGGAGCGAGCCTGCTCGCGAAGGCTCCGGCCCATTCAAAGAAAATCTCAACTAAGAGACAAAAACAGCTTCGAGAACTCGACCGAGATCTAATTTCCTTATATTTCAAACAGTTAGAAGATTGGCACAAATCTCGCTAACACCTCTCCACACCCGTTTCACCCACAAAAATAACAATCTGGAGAGACACACCATGAGTGTGATCATTGCCTTGGCAGCCCTGACGCTGCTGATGCTCGCCGCTTACCGTGGCTACAGCGTCATCCTCTTCGCCCCGATCGCCGCCCTCGGCGCGGTGCTGCTCACCGATCCGTCCGCCGTTGCCCCCGCGTTCACCGGGGTGTTCATGGACAAGATGGTCGGTTTCATCAAGCTCTACTTCCCGGTATTCCTGCTCGGCGCGGTGTTCGGCAAGCTCATCGAACTGTCCGGTTTCTCGCGCTCGATCGTCGCCGCTGCGATTCGCCTGCTTGGCACCAAACAAGCGATGCTGGTGATCGTGCTCGTGTGCGCCCTGCTCACTTATGGCGGCGTGTCGTTGTTCGTCGTTGTCTTCGCCGTTTATCCGTTTGCAGCGGAGATGTTCCGCCAGAGCAATATCCCCAAGCGTTTGATTCCGGCGACCATTGCCCTCGGTGCATTCTCGTTCACCATGGACGCCCTGCCCGGCACGCCGCAAATCCAGAACATCATCCCCAGCACCTTCTTCAACACCACCGCATGGGCGGCGCCGTGGCTGGGTGTGATCGGCACGATCTTCGTGTTCTGCGCCGGCATGCTGTTTCTGCAGCGCCAACGCAACAAGGCGCAACGTGCCGGCGAAGGCTACGGCACTGAACTGCGCAACGAACCGGAAACTGCCGAAGACCTGAAACTGCCCAACCCGTGGATTGCCCTTTCGCCATTGCTGGCCGTGGGCATCATGAACCTGCTGTTCACCCAATGGATTCCGCAGTGGTATGGCAAGACCCACAGCCTCGCACTGCCGGGCATGGCCGCGCCGGTCACTACCGAAATCGCCAAGCTCACGGCGATCTGGGCGGTGCAGGCGGCGTTGCTGGTCGGCATCCTCATGGTGCTGGCGTTCGGCTTTAAGGCGATTAAAAGCAAGCTCGCCGAAGGCAGCAAAAGTGCGGTCAGCGGTGCGTTGCTCGCGGCCATGAACACCGCGTCTGAATACGGCTTTGGTGCGGTAATCGCTTCGCTGCCGGGCTTTCTGGTGCTGGCCGACTGGCTCAAGCAGATTCCCAATCCGTTGGTCAACGAAGCGATCACCGTGACGCTGCTCGCCGGCATCACCGGTTCGGCCTCGGGCGGCATGAGCATTGCGCTGGCGGCGATGTCCGAGCAGTTCATCAGCGCGGCGCACGCGGCGAATATCCCGCTGGAAGTGCTGCACCGCGTGGCCGCGATGGCCAGTGGCGGCATGGACACCCTGCCGCACAACGGCGCGGTGATCACCCTGCTGGCGGTGACCGGATTGACCCACCGCGAAGCCTATAAAGACATTTTCTGTATTACGCTGATCAAGACGCTGGCGGTTTTCGTGGTGATCGGCACTTTCTACGCCACTGGTATTGTGTGAGGTATTCATGACCACTCTTTCCGGCAAGACAGCTTTGGTGACCGGCTCCACCAGCGGTATCGGCCTGGGCATCGCGCTGACTCTCGCGAAAGCTGGCGCCAACCTGATTCTCAATGGCTTCGGCGATGCTTCGAAGGTGATCGCCGAAGTCGCTCAGTTCGGCGGCAAGGTCGGCCATCATCCCGCCGATGTCAGCGACCCGGCGCAGATTGCCGACATGGTCGCCTACGCCGAGCGCGAGTTTGGCGGCGTCGACATTCTGGTCAACAACGCTGGCATTCAGCACGTTGCGGCGGTAGAAGAGTTTCCGGTTGAGCGCTGGAATTCGATCATTGCGATCAACCTGTCATCGGTGTTCCACAGCACCCGTTTGAGTCTGCCGGGCATGCGCCGCAAGAACTGGGGGCGCATCATCAATATCGCCTCGGTGCACGGCCAGGTCGGCTCCATCGGCAAAGCCGCGTACGTCGCCGCCAAGCATGGCGTGATCGGCCTGACCAAAGTGGTCGGGCTGGAAACCGCGACCAGCAATGTCACTTGCAATGCGATCTGTCCGGGCTGGGTGTTGACGCCGCTGGTGCAGAAGCAGATCGACGATCGCGCGGCCAAGGGGGTCGATCCGCAGCAGGCGCAGCATGATCTGCTGGCGGAAAAACAGCCCTCGCTGGAGTTCGTCACACCGCAGCATCTGGGTGAGTTGGTGCTGTTCTTGTGCAGCGAAGCCGGCAGCCAGGTGCGCGGCGCGGCGTGGAACATTGATGGTGGCTGGCTGGCGCAATAAACACCTGGCCATTGTGGGAGCGAGCCTGCTCGCGAATGCGGTTTATCAGACACAGTTCGGGATACTGAGACAACGCTTTCGCGAGCAGGCTCGCTCCCACAGGGAATGATCTCCCTGGCCTGTACGAATCCGATAAGAAGAGGCAAGCCCATGTCCGACATTCTCTGGCAACCCGACACCCAGCGTATCGCCGGTTCGCGTATGGATGCCTTCCGGCGCGATATCAATCAGCGGCATTCGCTCAAGCTCGACGGCTACCCTGCCCTGCACCAATGGAGCATCGATCAGCGCCCGGCGTTCTGGCAGGCGATCGTCGATTTCTTCGACATCCGCTTCCACACTCAGCCCGACGCCGTCTTGCGTGAAGGTGCAGAAATGCCCAGCGCCGAGTGGTTCCCCGGCGCGACCCTGAACTTCGCCGAACACCTGTTGCGCCGACGCGACGATGCCGTGGCCGTGATCGCAGTTGCAGAGAATGGTCAGCGCGAACAACTGACCTGGGCCGAGCTGGCCGAACAGGTCGCCGGGTTTCAGGCGAGCCTGCGCGCGGCGGGCGTTGGCCGGGGTGATCGCGTGGCGGCGTGCATGCCCAACACCTGGCAAACCCTGGTGGCGATGCTGGCCACTACCAGCCTCGGTGCGATCTGGTCCTGCTCGTCGCCCGACTTCGGCACCCACGGCGTGATCGATCGCTTTGGCCAGATCGAACCGAAAGTGCTGCTCACCTGTGCCGGCTATCAATATGCTGGAAAAACTTTGGATCAAACCGCCAAGCTCAACGAAATCCTGACACAGCTGCCGTCGCTGCAGCAGTTGATCATTGTCCCGTACGCCCGTCCGCAAGCGCGCATCGAGGATTACCAAACCCACGCTGATGTCTGCTTCTGGGAAGACTTCTATCAACCCGGCGGTGAACCGGATTTCACCCCGGTGCCGTTCAATCATCCGCTCTACGTGCTGTACTCCAGCGGCACCACTGGCGTGCCGAAATGCATCGTCCACAGCACCGGCGGCGTGCTGCTGCAACACGTCAAAGAGCACGGCCTGCACTGCGATCTCAGTCCCGGTGACCGTTTGTTCTACTACACGACCTGCGGCTGGATGATGTGGAACTGGCTGGTCTCGGCACTCGCAGTGGGCAGCGCCGTGGTGCTCTACGACGGCTCGCCGTTCCACCCGAATCACCAGCGCCTGCTCGACCTGATCGACGATGAACGCATCAGCGTGTTTGGCACCAGTCCGAAATTCCTCGCGACGCTGGAAAGCAGCGGCGCCAGGCCACGGGAAAGCCATGATTTGAGCAGTTTGAAAACCCTGCTGTGCACAGGCTCGGCTTTGTCACCGCAAAGCTACGATTTCGTTTATCGCGACTTCAAAACCGAGGTGTGTCTGGCCTCGATGTCCGGTGGCACCGACATCGTTTCGTGCTTCGTCAATGGCAATCCGCTGTCAGCGGTACGTCGCGGAGAAATCATGGGCAAGAGCCTGGGCATGGCCGTCGAGGTGTGGAACGACGCTGGCCAGCCGGTGATCGGTGAGAAAGGTGAACTGGTCTGCACGCGGCACTTCCCGGCGATGCCGATCGGCTTGTGGAATGACCCCGACGGCTCAAAACTGCACCAGTCTTATTTCAGCCAGTTCCCCGGTGTATGGGCGCAGGGTGATTACGCCGAGCAATTGTCCGATGGCGCAATGATGATCCATGGCCGTTCGGATGCGGTGTTGAATCCGGGCGGCGTGCGCATCGGCACGGCGGAGATTTATCGGCAGGTCGAGAAAATCAGTGAAGTGCTGGACTGCGTCGCCATCGGTCAGCAATGGCAGGAGGATGTGCGCGTCGTGTTGTTCGTGCGTTTGCGCGACGGCGTCGAGCTGGATGAAGGGCTTGAACAGCGAATCCGCGAAGTGATCCGCGCCAATACCACACCCAGGCATGTTCCCGCACGCATCGTCGCAGTAACCGATATACCGCGCACCATCAGCGGCAAAGTCGTAGAGCTGGCGGTGCGCGATGTCGTGCATGGGAGGCCAGTGAAAAATACCGACGCACTGGCCAATCCCGAAGCGCTGGAGCAGTTTCGGGATCGGCGCGAACTGGCCATGAACGAAGTTATTCAACACTGAATTTCGTCTGGCGCAGCCTCAATTCAGCTGTATTACAACTTCACCGGTGAGGGGCTGATCTCCACTGGCTTCGATCGCTGCGCGCATGATGCTGAGATTCAGCGAAAACAACGCTTCGTTTGTTTTCAACAAACTGAGCAAGGCAATAACGAGCATCAGCGAGTCTGCATTGAGGAGCGCTTGAGCACTTTCGTGAAAACTGCCAGTGATAGGCTCAGACCGGGGCAAGCGTCCCTTTGCCAAGTTTAGTAAAGGCGCCACATCCAAACCGACCTTACCATCTCGGGTCGCCCCCTCGGCAGTGATCAGACTGGTCTTGGCGGGGTTGACCCGAATCATTTCGTGGATGAGGTCATCAGCGATTTCGCCGTAACCTGTCAGGCTGAATCGCTGGTTGAAGTTACGTGTATTGACCGTCATGTACTGAACACGCTTTTTATCTGTAGCTCCTGCGCTCTTCCATTTGCTGTAATCGAATGGATTTACCTCAATGACGCCATCATCTAGTTTCAGGCTATCCAACAGGAAATTACTGGCGGACGTTCCGCCGAAATCCAGCCTGATGGCGCTTAGCAGATTGGACAATTCGTCACGCGCCGCCGCGGTACTGCCAAAAAACAATCCAATCGCGGGGTCGGTTTTGAAATTCAGCGCCGGCGCGCCCAGCACTTCAATTGCGCTGTCTATTTTGAAACGGGCCAGTGGCAGACTGCGCTCGAGAATGTGAGCTGTAAAAACACCCGGAACCGGTTTCTGCAGTAATGGCAGACTAAACTTCTCTTGCAGGTCGAAATTGACGAGTCGTTTTCCCCACGGCTTACCTAGCCGATTGGCCGCGTACCACTCACTGCTTTTCTTGATGGCACAGACATTGAAAGAAGACGCGGTGCTTCCAAGCGGGCGCCACCTCCCGAAACCAACATCGGTAGCATTCGCCAGCTTGTGAAATTCCCGCGCCGTACCGGTCAGTCTGCTCATCTGGACAACGGCAGATTCCACGACTTTTGCGCCCGACGCGCCCAAATGCATGACGCTTTTGAACAATGCTTTCGACGCTTGGTATCCAGCAGTTGGCAATCCATCAATCGGATTGAAAGTCGAGACTGTCAGAGAAATGCCAAACCTGACGAGGCTGCCGATTTTTGCCGTTAACGAAACTGTTTTGGCTGCGATATGCAGAATTTTAGCCGGGGCACCCAGTACAGTGAAGAAAATACCGATAGCATCCATCGTGCACGCGTAAATTCCGTCAACCACCTGATTTCTATTTCCGGAAGCCAAGTCTTCGATACATTTCTTGAACGGGACACACAGGTCAATGATATACGTCAGCACCTCGTTATAAGTGTTCTCCGCACGCTCTTTATCAGTGTATTCGGTGAAGACTTCCCTGAAATCCTGGAGGCTGCCCAAAGGTCTGTTCTTCACAACAAATTGGGCAATATTTTCGATATGCTCATTTACGAAAAATTGATAATGATTACGAACGACCCGCGACGCAGAAGTCGGAGCCATAACAGTGCCAAGTTTCTCTATAACCATAATCCCAGAGGCATTCGGCGACGGTTTTTTTCCGACAATGTAGCTATCGAAATCAGTTGGAACGTTATGCGTGGGGGGCAAAGGGAAAAATGCATCATTGGGCTTCCCTGTATATTCAACCCTTCCAGGCATGTTCATTTTTTGGGTATAAACAATCAATTTGCCTAGCTCATCGTTTCTTCTGCACTCCCCCAGCAAGGTAAACATTTCATAGCATAAAGTCTGATTATTCCCGAAGGAAGCTATCATAATTACGCCGAACCGCCCCACCGCCTGGTCTTTCTTGAGCTGAACTTCGATATTTTTGGGCGGCTGATTACCCGCGCCGACCAAGTTATAATTAGCCGATGACGGATAGTAAATCTCTGCAACCGAAGGACGTACAGTAAAAAACGTGATCTTGCTTGAGGCAAAGATATCTCGATCGGCTCGAGGCATTCCTGCTATCGCCAGCTTTATGTTTGAAGCCATCGCCTTATGAATATTGCAGTGATAGCTAACGAGCTCAGCTTCGAATGCTGGTTTGATGGCAGGCAAGGCCAAAAGCTGCGGATACTTATCGAAAATGCCGGGCTCTTTATTCCAATCCCATGTTCCGGACGCCAGCAACCCTTCGATATGAAGATCAAGCATCGACACTCTCATTGCAGAATAAGTCTCAGGACGCAAAAGAGGTTGTTCAATAACATCAAAATCAGCAACCGCCTGCTTCAATGCAGTCATCGCCAGTCGTTTCCGATTGGGCGGAGCCGCCCCAAATGCCTTGATTCCCAAAACAATATCATCCACGTGCGTTTTATACGCATTCAAAGCGTCTTGAGCTGCTGTAAGAGCAGACGTGCTCAGTTGCTCATGAGTGATGACTTCATTCATCAATGCCCAGTCAATGATAGGGTCGATCGCAGTAATACCTTGCAGCTCCCCCAGTACCGGGCTGACCGTTTCCATGCTTGCAAACTTCATGACTTGTTCATATGTCATGAAGCGAGAGACGCCTCGACAATTGATCTCGATAAAGCTCACCGCCTGGCAAAACGTCACCCAGCCGATCGAGCCAGCGTGAAGCTCTTGGGGCAGATTTTTAACCAGGAGACAAGGCGCTACATGAGCCAGGAGCAGGTGGGAAGCGAGAGGAATAATCGAGTGCGAATGGCCCTTTGCTACAAGGTAAGCCTCAAAATTTTCACGTATGGCATATAACGGCCTATCAGCCATGGTGCTCGAATCGTATATATCAAAGGTTCCGATGCAGTTGCGCTTGCCAGTAACGCCTATGGATGAATCCAACTGCAAAATTATTGCGGTGAGCAATACCTGAGCTAGATCGTCACTACTGATTTCCTCGGAATCCTTCGCCCCCCACCAGTCCAGTGCAATGACGTATTCCTTGGCAATTTTCTGCGACGCTGGATGACGAACCAGCATTGCAACGACCTCGTTAGCGCTGTCCCAATTAACGGTAGTAACGTTATACGGTCTGACGCTTCTGAAGATTGTGTTAAGTAGATTCTCATTCGCAGGGAAAAGTTTACTCGTCACTGCGCGAATCTCTGCACACTGCTGTGGTGTCAAGGTGATCGACGTATCATTTAGCCCAGTTATCTGCCCCCAGTAATTACCAAAATCATCTCCTTCAGGCCACTTCCACTCCAAAAAGCCAATCAAGCTTTCTAGTTTTTCTCTGTCATCCGGCACGTTGAACCCGTGAAAACGCAACCACTGCGACAACAGCACTGCGTTATCAAGGTGAACGAATCCACCAAGACCTGCTGCAATAGCAACTAACTTCTCGAACTTCTCATTCGCGCCGGGATTACTCTTGACGTTATCCGATACATCCATCCACCCTTCATGAGTAACGTATATGTGAATTTCACCCGAAGACGTAACTCTACTGTAGGTGCCGGAACCGAGTAAGCTCATCAGATCCTGAAGCATCTCGCTGGCCGGTTTCTGTAAACGTCCAAAAGAGGATTCAGGCGAGAGCCAGATGATCTTTTGGTCATCGTTTGAAATATCCCGTGCAACGTCTTCCGGAGCTTCGACAAGAAATCTTTTCAACTGACCTAGAAGTGCCATTCGCTCTAATTCATCTGCGGCAGAACAACGCACATTATCGGCAGCGCTCAATTTGGAAAGAGCACCTGCACCACATCGATTTTTCATTTTATTGACCTGTTTATTTACATGGACTTGCTATCGAGATCGCAAATCTAATAAAAACAGGCGAAACCACAACTAACCAAGTATTAGTCTAGATTTCAAACATCTATCACCTGACCGCTCAGCCGCCTACAGACACGACAACTTACTCCACCAACCCCCAATCCCCTGTCGATGCTTTTTCGTTGATTGGAGAATCAAGTTTAAGCTTGATGCCTAACCGTAAGTTGTTTGTCGAATCCGCGTTTTTCAAAGCTTCTTCTACTGTAATAACACGCGCAAGGACTAACTGTAACAGTGCAGCATCGAATGTCTGCATGCCTGAGTCTTCGGATTTCTCCATGATACTTTTCAACTCAGCCAACTCATTGCGACGGAGCGCATCAGCGACAGTCGGCGTACCTAATAACACTTCCACGGCCGCCCTGCGCTGGCCGTCGACAGTGCGTACCAAGCGCTGCGAGACAAAGGCTTTCAGGTTGTTGCCCAATGTCTGCAACAGCTGCTCGCGCTTCTCCTCGGGAAACATATTGATGATGCGATCCAGCGCCTGATTGGCGTTGGTCGCATGTAATGTCGACAACACCAGATGCCCTGTATCGGCAAACGAGAGCGCGTGCTCCATGGTTTCGCGGTCACGGATCTCACCAATCAGGACGACGTCCGGTGCCTGGCGTAAAGTGTTCTTCAGTGCAGCATGAAAGCTGCGCGTATCGACGCCAACCTCACGCTGATTGATGATCGAGCGCTTGTGCCGATGGATATATTCGATCGGGTCTTCGATGGTAACAATGTGTCCGGCACTGTGACGGTTGCGATGATCGATGAGCGCCGCCAGGGAGGTCGACTTGCCCGAACTGGTAGCGCCGACAAAAAGAATCAGGCCACGTTTGAGCATCACCGTTTCCAGCAACACCGGCGGCAGTTTCAAGTCTTCGAACCGTGGGATGTCGAGCTTGACGTTGCGGATAACGATCGAAACGTCATTGCGCTGCTTGAAAATGTTCACCCGGAACCGGCCGACGCCCGTTCGGGAGATTGCCAGGTTCATTTCAAGATCCCGGTCGAACTCCCGGCGCTGCTCGGCGTCCATCAGGGAGGTGGCGATGGCCGCGGTTTCGCCAGGTTTGAATGGCTGATCGCTCAGCGCCGTCAGCACACCATCAATGCGAGCGCTCGGTGGTGCGCCGGTGGAAAGGAAGAGATCCGAACCGTTTTTTTGCGACAATGTTGACAACAGTGCATCGATTTCCATGGCTGAAAGCACCCGCGAAGCATTGAATGAGCAGATTTGGCCTACGCTTGGCGCGGCTCCTGCAACAATGATAGACCCCGTCTCACCGAACCACGCTCAGGATTGAAACATGAATGCTGTACCCACCACCGATGACGCCCAGGCCCTGATCGCCCGCACCGACTGGAGCCGCAGTCCGCTGGGCGCCGCCGGTACCTGGCCGCAGAGTCTGCGCACAGCGGTGGACATCGTGATTCATTCGCCGATGCCGATGCTGCTGTTGTGGGGGCCGCAACTCACGCAGATCTACAACAATGGCTTTGCCCTGCTCGCCGGCAGCAAGCATCCCGAAGCCTTCGGCCAGCCAACGCATGAGATCTGGCCGGAAGTACGGGATTTTGCCGAGCCGATATACCAAGCGGTGCTGCAGGGCCAGGTGCGCAGCTTCAGCGAGCAACGTTTCAGCGTGCAGCGCGACGGCAAAAAAACCGATTTCTGGCTGGATCTGACCTACAGTCCGATTCGCGATGAAACCGCACAGGTCGCCGGAATTCTGATCACTGCCATTGAGACCAACGAGCGCCGCCGCATTGCCCTGGAATTGCAGCGCCGTTCCGAGGAAAGCCTCAAGGCTCAGCGCCAGTCCGAAGAGCGTCTGCAACTGGCCCTCGCCGCCGCCGACGCCGTCGGAACGTGGGACTGGGACATTGGCGAAGACCGATTCATTGCCGATGCGCATTTTGCCGAACTGCATGGCGTTGATCCGAGCAAGGCCGGGCAATTGCCGATCAGCGAATATATGCACGGGGTGCACCCCGAAGACCGCGCAATGGTTGCGCGCGGCATCAAGCACTGCATCACCCACGGCACCGAGTACGCTGAGGAATATCGCTTGTTGCAGGCCGATGGCACGCTGCGCTGGGTGTTCGCGCGGGGGCGTTGCTACAAGGATCATCATGGTCGGCCGATGCGCTTTCTCGGCGCGGCGCTGGACCTGACCGAACGCAAACACACCGAACAAGCGCTGCGTCAGAGCCAGACCGAATTGCAGTTGATCATCAACGCCATGCCGATCCTGATCAGCTATGTCGACGCCGAAGAACGTTTTCGCTTGAACAACGCAGCGTATCTCGACTGGTACGGCCTCACACCGCAAGAGTTGTACGGGCGCAAGATTCGCGAAGTCATCGGCGAAGAGGCGTATTTCCTGCGCGCACCGTACATCGCCGAAGCGCTGGCCGGGCGCGCCTGTTCCTTCAGTTTCTATACCCCCCACCGCGACGGCAGCACCCGTCATGCCCTCATGAATTATCTGCCGCGACATGGTGCGGACGGTGCAGTGAACGGCTTCTACATCTTTGTCATCGACGAGACCGAGCGCAAGAAAACCGAAGAAGCCCTGCGTAATCTCAACGAAACCCTCGAAGAGCGGGTCAGCGCGCGCACCGAGCAACTGGCTCAGGCCAACGAGCGTTTGCAGAACGAGATGTTCGAACGCGAGCGCGCCGAAGATGCCTTGCGCCATGCGCAGAAGATGGAAGCCGTCGGCCAGCTCACGGGTGGCATCGCCCACGACTTCAACAACATGCTCACCGGCATTATCGGCAGTCTGGACTTGATGCAGCGCTACATCGCCAATGGTCGTGCCGACGAGATCGGCCGTTTTACCGAAGCGGCCGTGTCATCGGCCAATCGCGCGGCGGCGCTCACGCATCGCTTGCTGGCGTTCTCGCGGCGCCAGTCGCTGGACCGCAAGCAACTGAACGTCAATGAGCTGGTGCACTCGCTGGAAGATCTGATCCGTCGCACCAAAGGAGATCCGATCGATCTGCAACTGCGCCTGCCCGAAGACGTTTGGCCGGTGAGCACCGACGTCAGCCAGCTGGAAAATGCCTTGCTCAATCTGGTGATCAACGCCCGCGACGCGATGCCCGAAGGCGGCACGTTGCTGATCCAGACTGCCAACGTCTACCTCGACAGCAGCGACATCACCATTCTCGAACCGGTCAAGGCCGGGGAATACGTCATGCTCGCGGTCAGCGATAACGGCACCGGCATGACTCCGTCAATTCGCTCCAAAGCGTTCGATCCGTTCTTCACCACCAAGCCGATCGGCCAGGGCACCGGGCTCGGGCTGTCGATGATCTACGGTTTCGCCCAGCAGTCCGGTGGTCACGTCAGCCTCGACAGCGTACCGGGGCAAGGTACTTGCGTGCGCCTGTACTTGCCGCGCTTGCTTGAGCCGGCGCCGGAAACCTCATCTGTGAAGAAAGCCGAACCGATTGCTGCTTCATCTTCTGGCGAAACCGCAATCGTGGTCGAGGATGACGCGGCGGTGCGCATGCTGGTGCTCGATCTGCTGAGGGAGCTGGGCTATAAAACCTTCGAAGCGGCAAACGCCAAAATCGCCCTGCCCTTGTTCGAGTCCGCGCAACGTGTCGATCTACTGGTCACCGATGTCGGGCTGCCCGGCATGAACGGTCGCCAGTTGGCGGAAATTGCGCGCCAGCATCGTCCCGGCCTTAAAGTGCTGTTCATGACCGGTTACGCGCAGATTGCTGCCGAGCGCCAGGGCTTTCTTGAAGAGGGCATGGACATGGTCGCCAAGCCTTTTGTCCTGGAAGTGTTGGCGAGCAAGATTCGCAAGTTGAGCAACCCGACCCCGTGACTTGAGGCATAATCGCGCGCCCCGCTGTCACCCCGTTATCAGGTATTGCACGATGAAAGCCCAAGCCCGCCACATTCTGGTGAAAACCGCCGAAGAGGCCGAACAACTCAAACAGCGCATCGCCAAGGGCGAAGCATTCGATGTGCTGGCGAAGAAGTTTTCCACCTGCCCGTCCGGCAAACGCGGCGGTGATCTGGGCGAAGTACGTCCAGGACAGATGGTCGGCGCGATTGATGCGGTGATTTTCAAGAAACCACTGCGCACCGTGCATGGACCGATCAAGAGCAAGTTTGGTTATCACCTGGTGCAGGTGTTTTATCGGGATTGATCGGCTGGCTGTCGAGCTTCTTCGCGAGCAGGCTCGCTCCCACATTTCGACCGGATTTTCATTGTGGGAGCGAGCCTGCTCGCGAACCGATTGCGCAGCAAGCGGCCATTCTCTGACTACCTGGGGATCAGCGCCCCTGGCACCTGTATCACCTGACTGGCCAATTCATGTCCCGCTTGGGCCGCCTCTGCCGGGCTGCCGCCGAGCAAGCGCCGGGCCAGATATGCCGCACTGAACGAATCCCCCGCCGCCGTGGTGTCGACAACCTTGTCGACCTTTTGCGCCGGCACCTCAAACGCCTCCCCCTGACAACGAATCAGGCACGCCTCCGCGCCACGCTTGAGCACCACTTCTGGCGTGCCAATCTGCGCATACGTCGCAAACACCTCAGCGCAATCGGCAAACCCGAACAACGCCTGTTCGTCATCCACGGTGAGCAACGCCAGATCGACATAAGGCAAGACGCTGCGATACGCCGCCCGCGCCTCTTCCACAGAAGCCCACAAGCGTGGGCGGTAGTTGTTGTCAAACACGATGCGCGCATCGCGCTGCCGGGCTTCGCTCAACGTCTTGATCAGGCGGGCACGGCCTTGCATGCCAAGTACGGCGAGGGTGATCCCGCTGAAATACAGCACGTCGTAGTCCGGCAAGGCCGCGAGAATCGGCTCGGCCGCAGGGGTAGTGAAGCAATCGCGTACCGCCGCTTCGTTGCGCCAGTACAGGAAACGTCGCTCGCCGTTCGCATCGGTCTGGATGCAGTACAAACCGGGAAGCCGACCAGGCAAGCGCTGCACCAGATCGAGGCCGATGCCTTCGCTGCGCCAGATCTGGCACATTGCATCACTGAAACTGTCATCGCCCAGCGCGGTGACGTAGTCGACTTGCGCCTTGTCGCCCAGGGCGCGGGACAGGTACACGGCCGTATTGAGGGTATCGCCACCGAAGCTTTGCTGCAGACTGCCGTCGGCACGTTGTTGCAGTTCGATCATGCATTCGCCGATCAGGGCGATGCGTGGGGTGTAGGGCCCCAGAGGGCTGAGCGTGGTCATCTGGTAAGGTCTCTGGTCGTTCGGTGGTGGCTGTTGGGGCGTCATCGCTGGCAAGCCAGCTCCCACAAAGTCAAGGTGAACATAAATTGGGTAATCACCTCCGGCCCTGTGGGAGCTGGCTTGCCAGCGATTGGCCGCGCCTCGGTCTCAAGCCTTAGAAACAAGTCTCCATGGTCTCGATAACCGCCAACTGCTCATCCACCAGCAACCCAACACGCCATTTGTCAAACGTCAGGCACGGATGCGAAGTACCAAAGGAAATGATGTCGCCGACCCGCAGTTCTACACCCGGCGCCACGGTCATGAACGCATGCTGATCCATCACCGCCGTGACCTTGCACGCACCGATATCATCACCTGTCGCCGGCACCACACCGGCCTTGTAGCGCAACAACGGCACCGGCAAACCGGCGTCGAATGCGACGTCGCGCTTGCCCAGAGCGATCACCGCGAAACCCGGTTCCGGCAGCGACTGCACATGAGCCCAGACTTCCAGCGCCGGGCGCAGGCCTTCGTGCAGATCGCTGCGACGGTCGAGCACGCAGCACTGCGCCTCTTTGTAGATGCCGTGGTCGTGCGCGACATAACTGCCCGGGCGCAACACACTGAGGAAGCGGCCAGCGGCGTTCTGGGTTTCGAAGGATTCGGCGATCAGGTCATACCAGGCTGAACCCGATGCGGTGATGATCGGTTTGGCAATGGCGAAAGCGCCGCTGTCCTGCAGCTGCACCGCCAGGCGCACCAGCGACGCAGCGAACTGGCGAATGCCACTGACCGCATGATCGCCATGAATCACGCCTTCGTAACCTTCAATGCCGGTCAGTGCCAGCGCCGGTTGCGCATCGATGGCCTTGGCCAGCTCGATGACTTCCTGCTCGCTGCGGCACCCGCAGCGCCCGCCGACCACGCCATATTCGATCATCACGTTGAGCTTGACCCCACGGGAAGCGAAGTAAGCCCCGAGGTCGGCGACGTTGTCCGGGTGATCGACCATGCAATAGAAATCGAACGTCGGATCGGCGAGCAGATCGGCAATCAACGCCATGTTAGGCGTGCCGACCAATTGATTGGCCATCAACACCCGACGTACGCCGTGAGCATAAGCGGCGCGGGTCTGGGTGGCGCTGGCGAGGGTGATGCCCCAGGCGCCGGCGTCGAGCTGTCGCTTGAACAGTGCCGGGGTCATGCTGGTTTTGCCGTGGGGCGCGAGTTCGGCGCCGCTGTCGCTGACAAATTTCTGCATCCAGCGAATGTTGTGCTCCAGCGCCTCGCGGTGCAGCACCAACGCCGGCAGGCTGACGTCGCGGGTCAGTTGCGCGCCGATGGCGGCGTCGCCTTTTTCTACGGCAGAGTTGATGGCAGTGGTCATGGTCCAGTCCTCACAGTCGCGGCCGCAGGCAGCCGCGGTTATTCGTTGATCCGCCGGGCGAGGCTGTTGGCGCTCTCGATCAGCACCCGGCGATAGTCGTTGTAATTGTTTTTTGCATCGGCGCGTGGGGCGACGATGCACAACGTGCAAATGGCCACGCCTTGCGGGTCTTTCACCGGCGCGGCGAAGCAATGGGTGAACGTGTCGGCGACGCTGTCGAAGGAGAAGAAGCCATCGAGGCCAGCCTGACGAATCTCCGCCAGAAAGCGTTCCAGCGGCAGGCGTTCGCCGTCGGGCAGGATGTAGTCGTCCTCGTCGATCAGGTCGATGATCTGCTGATCGCTTAAATGCGCGAGCAGCAGGCGCCCGGAGGCGGTCCAAGGGATCGGCGCGTTTTCGCCGATATCCGATGAGATGCGGAAATGCCGCTCGCCCTCCTTCATCAACGCCACCGTGTATTTGCGCCCGTTGAGCAGGCACATCTGCGCAGTTTCGCGGGTCTGGCTGACGATCTCCTGCAAGGCGTGATCGGCCTCGCGGCTGAGGTCGAAATGGCGCAGATGCGCTTGGCCGAGGAAGTACAACTGGCGGCCGAGATAGACGTGGCCGTCCTTGCCCACCGGCTCGAGAATCCGCCGCTCCAGCAAGGATGCGACCAGCTCGTAGACCGTGGATTTCGGGCCGCCGATGCCGTTGGCGATGTCATTGGGGCGCAGGGGCTGGCCGATTTCCTTGAGAAAATCGAGGATATCGAACGCCCGGTCCAGACCACGTGCCCGGCGCTTGATGGTGTCTTCGGTCATGTCAGTGGTTTCCATTCAAAGTCGCCGGGAGTTTACCGAGAGTCCAGTGTCGCCTGTTACATCGCTTTCGCGAGCAGGCTCGCTCCCACAGGAAAACGCATTCCAAATGTGGGAGCGAGCCTGCTCGCGAAGAGGGCTGCACTTGTTTCAGGCCTTCTTCTTGTAGGCAATGCAGTCGATCTCAACCTTGCAATCAACCATCATGCTCGCCTGCACACAGGCCCGCGCCGGGGCGTGTTCGGGTTTGAAATACTCGGCGAAGACCTTGTTGAAACTGCTGAAATCCCGTGGATCGTCCAGCCAGACGCCAGCGCGGACCACATCTTCAAGGCCATAACCAGCCTCCTCGAGAATGGCGATCAGGTTCTTCATGGTCTGGTGGGTCTGTTCGACGATGCCGCCGACGATGATCTCGCCATCCACCGCCGGTACCTGGCCGGACACATGCAGCCAGCCATCCGCTTCGACTGCGCGGGCGAATGGACGAGGCTGGCCGCCGGCGGCGGTGCTGCCGGTGCCGTAACGCGTAATGCTCATGGGTGTTTCTCCTGATTGCAAAAGTACAGATTCAAAACCGCGTGCTTTTGAGAAATTCCGCCAGACGCGGCGATTGCGGGCGTTCGAACAGCTCCTTGGGAGGCCCCTGCTCTTCGATTCGCCCCTGATTCATGAATACGATTTTGTCCGAGACCTCGAAAGCGAAACGCATTTCGTGGGTCACCAGCAACATGGTCATGCCGTCCTCGGCCAGCCCCTTGATCACGTTGAGCACCTCGCCAACCAGTTCCGGGTCGAGGGCCGAGGTGACTTCGTCAAAGAGCATCAGGCTCGGGTTCATCGCAATCGCCCGGGCAATCGCTACGCGCTGTTGCTGACCGCCGGACAACTGACCGGGAAAGTGATTGCGCCGCTCCAGCAGGCCGACACGCTCCAACCATTTTTCGGCAAGCACCACGGCTTCGTCCTTGTGCATCTTCTTCACCTTGAGCAGGCCCAAGGTGACGTTCTGCAACGCGGTCAGGTGCGGAAACAGGTTGAATTGCTGGAACGCCATGCCGGTCATCGCGCGATGGCGGGCAATGACCTTTTCCGGGTGACGTACGCGTTTACCGTTGACCTCGTCATAGCCGATGGATTCGCCGTCGAGCAGAATCTGCCCGCCCTGAAACTCTTCGAGCATGTTCACGCAACGCAGCAGCGTGGTTTTGCCCGAGCCACTGGAGCCGATCAGCGTAACGACGTTGCCGCGCTGCATGCTCAGGTCGACACCCTTGAGCACTTCCACCGCGCCGTACTGTTTGTGCAGGCCGCGAATATCCAGCAGCGCCTGATTCTGTGAAGCAACTTGAGCTTGAGTCATGGCAAGGCCACCCGCTTTTCAATGTGCCGGCCGAGTAATTCGATGCCGTAGTTGATGACGAAGAACAGAAAACCGGCGAACAGGTAGAACTCCAGGGTCATGAAGTTCCGGGCGATGATCTGTTGCGTGCTGAGCAGCAATTCGGCGACGCCGATCACCGAGAGCAAGGTCGAAGCCTTGACGATTTCGGTCGACGAATTGACCCAGGTCGGCAGGATCTGCCGCAGCGCCTGAGGCAACAGCACGTAGCCGAGGGATTGGTAGAACGTCAGGCCGATGGCTTTGCCCGCCTCCATCTGCCCGCGCGGCAGGGCTTGCAAGGCGCCGCGCACGATTTCGGCGACGTGCGAGCCGCAGAACAGCGTCAGGCCCAAGGCTCCGGCCTGAAACGCGCTGATCTGCCAACCGAGCGCCGGCGCCATATAAAAGCAGGCCAGCACCAATACAAACACCGGCGTGCCGCGAATCAGATCGACGTACAGCCGAAACGGCGCGCGCATCCAGAATCTGCCGTAAGTCAGGACCAGGCCGGCGACCACACCAAGCAGCGTGCCCAGCACAATGGCCAGCGCCGAGACCTGCACACTGGTCAGAAAGCCCTGCCACAACGGCTCGCGCGCGAGCCACAATTCATGCAACCAACTGGGGGATTGGTACATCGCAGCCTCCTATCGGCGGATCGCCAGACGCTGCTCGAGGTAACGCAGCAGCATGGCAATGAGGTAACAGGCCGCGACATACAACGCCGTGGTCACCAGCCAGGTTTCGATCACCCGGTAGCTCTCGACGTTGATCTTGCGCGCGTAATAGGTCAGCTCCGGCACCGCAATCGCAGCCGCCAGCGAGGTGTCCTTGAACAGCGAAATGAAGTTGTTCGACAGCGCCGGCAGCACATTGCGCAGCATCACCGGCACGGTGACGTAAGCCTTGACCTGCCATTCACCGAGACCGATTGCCAGCCCGGCTTCGCGCTGACCTTTGGGAATGCTCAACAAGCCGCCACGGAAGACTTCGGTCAGGTACGCGCCGGCATACAGCGACAGCGTGATGATGAACGAAGGAATCTTGTCCAGACGAATGCCAAGGCTGGGCAGTGCGAAGTAGATCAACAGAATCAACACCAGGATTGGCGTGTTGCGCACCACCGTGACGTACACCGAGGCCAGCACCCGCAAGGCGCGATGTTTGGAGAGCAATGCAAACGCCATCAGCAGGCCGATCACGCAGCCGATGGCGATCGACACCAGCGCCAGCTGCAAGCCCAGCCCGAGCCCTGCCAGCAAGGTGTCGAAATCGCGCCACACGGCGGCAAAGTTCAACTGATAATTCATGGTCAGCAGTACCTTGAGCGGGGCGACTGAAATCGCCCCACTCTCACGGGATCATTTGAATTCGACTGGGAAACCGATCGCGGGCGACGGCAGATCGACACCGAACCATTGCTTGAAGGAGGCGGCGTAGGTCGGGAACTCAACCCCGGTCATGGCCTCATGCAGCGCGGTGTTGACGAAGTTCAGCCAGTCCTGATCGCCGCGTTTCACCGCACACGCGTAGGTTTGCGGGCTCCAGGCGTAGCTTGGGCTGCGGTAGCGGCCCGGGTTCTGCACCATCAGGTATTTGACCGACGACTGATCGGTTGCGGCGGCATCGGCACGGCCAGAGTTCACTGCCTGATACATCAGGTCGACGCTGTCGTACTGATCGACCTTGGCCTTGGGCAATGCCTGATGCACCAATTCTTCGGCGTAGACGTTTTGCAGCACCGCAACGGTAACGTCATCGCCCGCTGCCTGCAGGTCTTCGATTTCCTTGTACTTGCTGTTGTTCGGCAACAGCAGGCCGACGCCTTCGCGGTAGTACGGCAGAGTGAATGCCACTTGCTGGGCACGGCTGGCGGTGACGGTGATGAACTGGCAGCTCATGTCGACCTTGTCGGTCAGCAGATTGGGAATCCGCGCATCGGACGACTGCACCACGAACTCGACTTTACTCGGGTCGTTGAACAGTCCCTCGGCCACCATCCTGGCGATGTCGATATCGAAACCCTGCAACTTGCCGTCCGCGCCCTGAAAGTGCCACGGCGCATTGGTGCTGCCGGTGCCCACGATCAACTTGCCACGGGCGAGAACACTGTCGAGCTTGCTGTCGGCCGCCTGGGCCAGACCCATGACCGAGGAAGAAGCCGCAAGGACAAAAACACACGCTTTGAACAACGAAGGATGGCGACGCATGGCAAGCACTCCAGAATTGTGTTTATTCCGCTATACCGGAACACGGTTTGTTACTACGGAATAGACAGCAGAAAGTGTGCCACAGGAATCTCGCGAAATCTGTAACTGCGTTGAAAGCTTTTGGAATCAACAAGATATGTTTCGTGGACCAAAGGGTTTGGCCCGACCAGGAGCGAAGGAAACACCTGACAAAGCCAGGAAAGGGGTAATGCGTTCCCAACTTGGGTCAGATCGCGCCGTTGTGGTGCGAATCAGGGTGACAGTTGAGCAAAACCCGGTATCAGCGCTTTAGCGCCTGCCTGTAGACATCACCACCCTGCCGTTTCGCGACGGCTATCACCGTGACGACAGCACTTCTCGTGGTTACGCAGTCCACCTGTAATTTCTGACAGTAGACCCCGACATGCCTACTCCTTTAACGTCAAGCAACCTATCCGCTCGTTGAAAAGGACCCTTCGATGAACGTCACCAACACAACTTCCGCGCTGGCCCCGGTTTACCGCAAAGCCCTGAAAACCTGGCGTCCGGTCATTCTTTATTTCGCCAATGAACATTGCCCCGCCTGCGAATGGTCCGGGCCGATCTTTCGGCAGATTGCCGAGCCTTACCGACTGCGCGCCGCCATCTATATGCTCAACACCAGCCAATCGCCCAAGCACCCGAATGTCACGGGCACGCCAACCGTGCTGTTCTATAAAAACGGCAGGCTGCTGAAAAAGCTCAAAGGTATCGGCACTGAAGAAACCCTCGCACGGGATTTCGCCGTGCACATCGGCAAGACCAAAGCCCCCTTTGCCGCGCGTAAACGGAAGCATGATCTGCCTTGGCTGCGTCAGACACTTCGTACTTTGCGTACCGTCCCACATGGGCGCCTACGGAGGATGTACTGAACGAGCCTCCTCAGAGGTATGGAGTGCCTGCCAAATTGCCTTCGCGAGCAGGCTAGCTGCCACATTGAACCGCATTGCAATGTGGCAGCGAGCCCGCTCGCACAAAAGGCCGGCACAGCTTTTAGAAAACGCAAGTATTACGCGGCAGCGCGCTCCAGCAACACCCGCGTCACCCTCCGCTCTTCCACCGCTTTGACAGTCAATTGCCAGCCCTCGTATTCCAGTTGATCGCCGGTCATCGGCAAGCGATCCAGCAGACTCATCACCAACCCGGCCATCGTCTGATAATCCTCGGTCGGCTCGGCATCGAAGCCGGTACGCTGGCGAACGCGAGCCAAGGGCAGCGCGCCGCTGACCAGAAACCCGCCGCGCTCTTCGACCACGTCCGGGCCTTCGATTTCGCTGGCATCGGGTAGTTCGCCAGCGATCGATTCGAGGATGTCGGTCATGGTCAATACGCCGACGAAATCGCCAAACTCGTTGACCACGAAAGCGATGTGGGTCGAGGCCGCGCGCATCTGCTCCAGGGCATTGAGGATGGAATAACTGTCGAGCAGATTGATCGTCTTGCGCGCCAGATGCTCAAGGTTCGGCTCGTTGCCGGTCAGATACTCCTTGAGCAATTCCTTCTTGTGTACGAAGCCGAGCGGCTCGTCCACCGCGCCATCGCGAATCAACGGCAAGCGCGAGTAGGACGAATGCATCAAATTCGTGCGAATGGTTTCGGCGTCATCCGCAAGATCAATCAGGTCAACGTCGGCGCGCACCGTCATCAGGTTGCGAATCGGCCGCTCCGCCAATTGCAGCACGCCGCTGATCATCACCCGCTCACGACGGTCGAACAGCTCGGCCACCGGCGCTTCACCGTTGTCCAGCAAGTCGGAGATTTCCTCGCCAACCTCCTCCGCCGCCAGCTTGCGCCCGCCGAGCAGACGCATCACCGCATGGGCCGTGCGCTCACGCATTGGCCGCACGCCCTGCATCGAACGTTTGCGCCGCGCCCGGGCGATCTGATTGAACACCTCAATCAGGATCGAGAAACCGATGGCCGCGTACAGGTAACCTTTCGGGATATGGAAGCCCAGACCTTCGGCGGTCAGGGCAAAACCGATCATCATCAGGAAGCCCAGGCACAGCATGATCACGGTCGGGTGCGCGTTGACAAAGCGGGTCAGCGGCTTGCTGGCGACGATCATCAGGCCGATGGAAATGATCACGGCGATCATCATCACCGCCAGTTCATCGACCATGCCCACGGCGGTAATCACCGCGTCGAGCGAGAACACGGCGTCGAGCACCACGATCTGCGCCACGATCGGCCAGAACAGCGCGTAGGTCGTGTTGGCCGAGCGCTCGCCGACATGGCCTTCGAGGCGTTCATGCAACTCCATCGTCGCCTTGAACAACAGGAACACGCCACCGAACAGCATGATCAGGTCGCGGCCGGAGAAGCTCTTGTCGAACACCTCGAACAACGGTTGCGTGAGCGTAACCAGCCAGGAAATGCTCGCCAACAGGCCCAGGCGCATGATCAACGCCAGCGACAAGCCGATGATCCGCGCACGATCACGCTGATGCGGCGGCAGTTTGTCGGCAAGAATTGCGATGAACACCAGGTTGTCGATACCCAGCACCAGTTCCAGCACGATCAGAGTCAACAGGCCTAACCAGGCCGTGGGATCCGCTAACCATTCCATAAAACGTCTCGATCTCTCTTCAGTGAATTCAGGCGGCCGGACACGGCGAAGTGCAACGCGAAGGCTCAAGGGCCGCGTTATCAACCATAGTCGGGAGTCGGAAGACGGGATGCTGCGAATGGATCAAGACCGCGCGAAGGCGTGCTGGAGAGTGCTGACTGGGAGGCTCCGAGAGGGTGTTCATGTAGATCCTGAATGAAAAATGGCCTTCGAGCGTACAGGGTCGACTGGTCCGCTCCACAGCGGTAAATCATTTCAAGATCTGTATAAATCAATGTAACCGAAGATTTTCAGCGTTGCCGAAAAAGCCTTCGCGAGCAGGCTCGCTCCCAAAGGGTGCGAGCGGTGCGGCGGATTTCAGCGTGGACCCAGCTCATCGATATGCTGATACTGCGCTTGCAGCGCGGTCGCCAGATCCTTCGCCCGGCCCAGTCGAATCGGCCCGCGTTCGATGTCGATCAGCAATCCCGGGCACGCCAGCACCGGCAACCCCGACAGCTCTTTCAAGCGACCATCGGTCACGATCAGGCAGCGTTGCTGTTCGGCGGGAAAGCGCTTGCGTCTAACCGTCAGCCATTGCTGCGCCTGTTCCAGCGCCGCGAGCAACGGCGTGCCGCCACCAGCGCCCAGGCCGGCGAGCCAGGTGCTCAGGCCGCTTGAGGCCTTCAAGCCTTGCACCTGCCATTTCGGCGCAGAACCACTGGCGGTCAGCAACGCCAGCCGCGCCCGCTGGCGGTAAGCATCGTCGAACAACTGCGCGAGCAGGCCCTTGGCATCGCTCAAGGCCTGATGGCGACGGGTCGAAGCCGACGCGTCGACGATCACCAGCCAGACTTCATGGGGCGAACGGGTACGCTGTTGAAACAGCAAATCAGCGCGACGCTGAGGGAGGCCATTGAGCAGCGTGCCCGGCCAGTTCACCGAACCGCTGCTGGCGCTCTGGCGTTGGCCCTGACGACCGTTATCGAGTTGTCCGGCACGGGGTCTGGCATTCGCCCCCGCGTCGGATCGGGGGCGAATGCCTAGGGCTTTTTTGCCTGTGGCGGCCAGCTCGGAACTTCGCGGCGGGCACCGGTGGCTTGCGCCGTTGCCGGCATCTCGCCCCACTGGCCCTGGCCTTCGCCGGATTTGCTGTCTGTGCCTGACGGAGATTGCGCTTGTGATTGGGCGCTGGATGAAGGTTGTTCGCGACGGCGATGGCGCAGGGCAAATTCGGCCACCGCGTCGATGTCCTCTTCAGCAATCGCATCCGCCCCACGCCACGCGGCATGGGCGCGGGCCGCGCGCAACCAGACCAGATCGGCGCGCAAGCCATCGACGCCAGCAGCGAAACAGCGCTCGGTAATCAACGCCAATGCCGCGTCATCCAGTGGAATGGCTGCCAGGCGCTCGCGGGCGCTTTCACAGCGCGAACGCAGGATGTGTTGCTCGCTCGCCCACTGCGCGCAGAACCCTTGTGGATCGCTGTCGAAATCCAGCCGCCGGCGAATGATCTGTCCACGTTCGGCGGGCGCGGTGTGGCCGCTGAGGGCAACGTTCAAGCCGAAGCGGTCAAGCAGTTGTGGCCGCAGTTCGCCCTCTTCCGGGTTCATGGTGCCGATCAGGACGAATTTCGCCGAATGCCGATGGGAAATGCCGTCACGCTCGATCAGGTTGGTACCGCTGGCGGCGACATCGAGCAGCAGGTCGACCAGATGATCGGGCAGCAGATTGACTTCATCGACGTACAGCACGCCACCGTCAGCCTTGGCCAGGACACCGGGCGAAAACTGCGCGCGACCGTCGCTCAGGGCAGCGTCGAGATCGAGGGTGCCGACCAGGCGCTCTTCCGTGGCGCCCAGCGGCAAGGTGACGAACTGGCCGCTGGCGAGCAGATCCGCCAGGCCCCTCGCCAGCGTCGACTTGGCCATGCCGCGCGGGCCTTCGATGAGTACGCCGCCGATTTTCGGGTCGATGGCGGTCAGGCACAGGGCGAGCTTCAAGTCATCGGCGCCGACCACGGCGGAGAGCGGGAAATGCGGGGTGTCGGTCATGGGTTTCTCTTTCGTGGTCGTGGATGGTCGTGACGTTGTGGTGTGTCAGTTGTTGCCCTCACCCTAGCCCTCTCCCAGAGGGAGAGGGAACAGACCGTGATGGCCTCTCGAGTTCTGTCGACGTGATGCATCGGGTCGACGCAAACTTCGACAGCGCTAAAGATCGGCCCCCTCTCCCTCCGGGAGAGGGCTGGGGTGAGGGTAGCTTTTTAGCGGCTACATATCTTCCTCGATATCCAACAGCAAATTCTCCAGCGCTTCTTTATAAGCCCCCGGCTCCTGCCACATCCCGCGCTGCTGCGCTTCGAGCATGCGTTCGGTCATGTCGCGCAGCGCATGGGGATTATGCTCACGAACAAAATCCCGGGTCGCCGGATCGAGCAAATATGCCTCCGCCAGCAACGCATATTGATGGTCGTCGATCAATTGCGTAGTCGCATCGAAGGCGAACAGATTATCAACCGTCGCCGCCAGTTCGAACGCGCCTTTGTAGCCGTGACGCTTGACCCCGTCGATCCACTTCGGATTCGCCGCGCGCGAGCGCACCACGCGGTTCAATTCTTCCTTTAAGGTACGAATCTTCGGCAGATCCGGCTGGCTGTGATCGCCGTGATAACTGGCCGCCGCTTCGCCACGCAGCGTTTCCACCGCAGCGAGCATGCCGCCCTGGAACTGGTAGTAATCGTTGGAATCGAGCAGGTCATGCTCGCGGTTGTCCTGGTTTTGCAGCACCGCTTGCACCTGGCTCAGGCGCTGGCTGAATTGCGCACGGGCGGCCGTGCCCTCGTCGGCACCGCCGTAAGCATAGGCGCCCCAGTTCAGGTAGACCTCGGCGAGGTCTTCGCGCGACTGCCACAGACGTCCATCGATAGCGCCTTGCACCCCGGCGCCATACGCCCCCGGTTTCGCGCCGAAGATGCGCCACCCGGCTTGACGCCGCGCGGTATCTTCATCGACGCCCGACTGCAACAGCGCCTCGCGTTCGGCGCGCACCTTGGCGGCGAGTGGGTTCAAGTCATCCGGCTCGTCCAGTGCGGCCACCGCTTGCACGGCGGCGTCGAACAGGCGGATGAGATTGGCAAACGCATCACGGAAAAACCCCGAAACCCGCAGCGTCACGTCGACCCGCGGACGATCGAGCAGGCTCAGCGGCAGAATCTCGAAATCATCCACGCGCTGACTGCCCGTGGCCCAGACCGGACGCACGCCCATCAAAGCCATGGCCTGAGCAATGTCATCGCCGCCAGTGCGCATGGTTGCAGTGCCCCACACGGACAAGCCGAGGTGGCGCAAGTGATCGCCGTGGTCCTGCAGATGCCGTTCGAGAATCAGCGTTGCCGACTGGAATCCGATGCGCCACGCGGTAGTTGTTGGCAGATTGCGCACGTCGACTGAATAAAAATTACGCCCGGTGGGCAACACGTCGAGGCGGCCACGGCTGGGCGCACCGCTGGGGCCGGCCGGAACGAAACGACCGCTGAGGGCGTCGAGCAGACCGCGCATTTCGGCGGGGCCGCAAGCGTCGAGGCGCGGGGCGACGACTTCGCGCAGATGGTCGAGTATCGAATCAACCTCAGCCCAACCCGCCCCTTGTGGGAGCGAGCCTGCTCGCGAACTCGGTGTGTGATTCAACAATGATTTACCTGACTCACCGCTTTCGCGAGCAGGCTCGCTCCCACAGGGGACATTCAGTGCTTGGAAGATCAGGTCTGCGGCAAACAATTCGAGGCGTTCGCGGGTGTCGCCGGCGGTGCGCCATACTTCTTCGCTGATGGCCTGCAACTCGGTCGGGCGCGGGCCGCTCCACGGCTCGGCCAATGCGCAATCCAGCGGATCAAAACCCAGTTCAAACGCTTTGGCCAGTGCTCGCAACACACTCGACTGCGCACCCTTTCCGTCACCGCGCGGGATGCGCAGCAACGCCAGCAAGGTGTCGATACGCAAGCGCCCGCTCGGCGATTCACCAAAAATGTGCAACCCATCGCGAATCTGCGATTCCTTCAGATCGCACAGATAAGTGTCCAGACGCGGCAACCAGATCGCCGCATCGGCATCGCTGTCCAGCGCGGCATCCAGTTGCAATTCGCGGTCGATTTGCGTGTCTCGTACCAATTGCAGAATGTCGCGCTGCAACTCGCGGGCACGGCGCGGATCAAGCAGTTGCGCCTCGTAATATTCGTCGGCCAGCAGCTCCAGATTGCGCAGCGGCCCGTAGGTTTCGGCGCGGGTCAGCGGTGGCATCAGGTGGTCGATGATCACTGCTTGCGTGCGCCGTTTGGCCTGGGCGCCCTCGCCCGGATCGTTGACGATAAACGGATAGATATTCGGCAACGGCCCGAGCAGCGCGTCGGGCCAGCAGCCTTCCGACAGCCCCACCCCTTTGCCCGGCAGCCATTCGAGATTACCGTGCTTGCCGACGTTAATCACGCCGTGGGCGCCGTAGGTGTTGCGCAACCAGAAATAGAACGCCAGATAGCCGTGCGGCGGGACCAGATCCGGGTCGTGATACACCGCGCTCGGATCGACCTGATAACCCCGCGCCGGCTGAATGCCGACAAAGGTCAGACCGAAACGCAGACCGGCGATCATCAGCCGGCCGTCGCGACACATCGGATCGTTGTGTGGCGATCCCCAACGCTCGAGTACCTCGGCGCGATTCGCCTGCGGCAGTGCATTGAACATTGCCAGGTAATCGTCCATCGTCAGGCTCTGCTGGCACGGGCGCAGGTCGAGACTGTCGAGGTCGTTGCTGACACCGCCGAGCAATTGCTGGATCAGCTCGGTGCCGCTATCGGGCAACTCGGCCGTGACCGGATAACCCTCTTCGCGCAAAGCGCGGAGGATGTTCAGCGCCGCCGCTGGCGTATCGAGGCCGACACCGTTGCCGATGCGGCCGTCGCGGGTCGGGTAGTTGGCGAGGATCAGCGCGATGCGTTTTTCGCCATTGGGCACCCGCCCCAGAGCAATCCAGCGCCGCGCCAGTTCGGCGACGAAATCCATGCGTTCAGGTTGGGCGCGATAACAGACCACATCGGACTGGCTGCGCTCGCTGCGCCAGGCCAGATCCTTGAAGCTGATCGGGCGGCTGATGATGCGTCCGTCAAGTTCGGGCAAAGCAATGTGCATCGCCAGATCGCGCGGCCCGAGGCCCTGCTCGCTGTCGCGCCAGCCAGGCTCGTTGTCCTGGGCGCAGATCGCTTGAATCACCGGGATGTTGCGGCGAAACGGGCGCAGATGCGGCGCCTCGGGACTCGATTGGGCAAAACCGGTGGTGTTGAGAATCACCCCCGCCTCGACTTCATCCAGCCAGTCCTCGACCACCGACAAGCAACCGGGTTCTTTCAGACTGGCCACCGCGATCGGCAGCGGATTGAGCCCGGCTGCCTGCAAACGCTGACAGAACACATCGATGAACGCCGTGTTCGCCGCCTGCAAATGCGAGCGATAAAACAACAACGCCGCCACCGGTTGATCGGGCAGCCATTCGGCTTGCCAGTCACTCAGGGCAGCGCTGTTTTTCTGTGGGTGATAAATCGCCGTGCGTGGCAGGGTTTGCGGCTCGTTCCACGGGTAATCGCGGGCGAACCATTGGTTGCCCAGGCAACGGAAGAAATCCAGCGCGTTACCCATGCCGCCCTGACGCAGGAATTGCCAGAATCGATCGCGCACTTCGGCGCTGGCCGTGCTCAAGTCGCTGAGTTCGGGGTCCGGGCGGTCATCGCCGGGCACCAGGATCAGTTGCACGCCGCGTTCGGACAACTCGACCAGCCGCTCGACACCGTAGCGCCAATAGGCGATGCCGCCGTGCAGTGAGATCAGAATGACCTTGGCGTGGCGCAGCACTTCGTCGACATACAGATCGACCGAGGCATGATTCTGCACCTGCATCGGGTTGGCCAGACGCAGGCTCGGATAGTCATCGGGCAGTTGCTGCGCAGCCTCCGCGAGCAGCGCCAGGCTGGAATCGCCGCTGCACAGGATCACCAGCTCGGCGGGGGTTTGTCCGAGATCGGCAATGTTGTCGTCCGAGACGAATCCGCCGGGCTGGGTCCTGAGCAGGTGCATGGCTAAACGCTGAGCGCAGCGCGCAATTGCGCTTCGAGTTGTGCCGCATCAAGCTCCTGACCGATGAGCACCAGACGCGTGACGCGCGCTTCGTCGGCGCCCCACTGGCGGTCGAAATGCTTGTCGAAACGCGTGCCCACGCCCTGGATCAGCAGACGCATTGGTTTGTTCGGGATGGCCGCGAAACCTTTGACGCGCAGGATGCCGTGCTGCACCACCAGTTGCGTCAGCGCGTCGAGCAGCAAGCTTTCGTCGGCTTGCGGCAATTCGATGGAGATCGAATCGAAGGCGTCGTGATCGTGGTCGTCGTCATCACCGTCATGGTGATGATCGTGGTGGCTGTGGCGGCTGTCGATATGTTCTTCAGAGCCGGCACCGAGACCGATCAGCACGTCCAGCGGCAGGCGGCCGTTGCTGGCTTCGATGATTTTCACTGCTGGCGGCAGCTCTTCGGCGACTTCAGCGCGTACGCGAGCCAGATCTTCCGGGCTGGTCTGGTCGGCTTTGTTGAGGATGACCAGGTCAGCGCTGGCCAGTTGATCGGCGAACAATTCGTGCAGCGGCGACTCGTGATCAAGGTTCGGATCGAGTTTGCGCTGGGCATCGACCTGATCCGGGAACGCAGCGAATGTGCCTGCGGCGACCGCCGGGCTATCGACCACGGTGATGACTGCGTCGACGGTGCAGGCACTGCGAATTTCCGGCCACTGGAAGGCTTGCACCAGCGGTTTTGGCAGGGCTAGGCCCGAGGTTTCAATAAGGATGTGGTCGAGATCGCCGCGACGGGCAACCAGCTCGCGCATCACCGGGAAGAATTCTTCCTGCACCGTGCAGCACAGGCAGCCGTTGGCCAGCTCATAAACGCGGCCGCTGGCCTCTTCTTCGGTGCAGCCGATGGTGCATTGCTTGAGGATTTCACCGTCGATGCCCAGCTCGCCAAACTCGTTGACGATCACCGCGATGCGCCGGCCCTGAGCGTTGTCGAGCATGTGCCGCAGCAGCGTGGTTTTGCCCGAACCGAGGAAACCGGTGACGATGGTGACGGGGAGTTTGGCCAGTGTTTTCATCGGTATGCCCTTTGGCAAGCGGCGGGCATACGGGACGAGAACCGGCAGCGCGCATGCACGCCGGAAGCATTCGCCACCGGATCACCCCGCCCGGTTGTAGTGAGAATCTGTGACGAGGCAGGTCTCCTGGCTGACGGCGTTCAGGCGTTGGGCCTGGCGTCCATTGCGCCTTCCCGCTGGCTCATCGGTTGAGCTGGCAGTGGCGTGGCAACGAACATCACCGTTCACAGTTGCGGGGGCAGCCGCGGCTTTGACCGCGTTCCCTTCTTAGCTTCGGCGAGTGCCGAAGAACCTCGAAAGCGCAAGGCTACGCATGGGTCCGTCGTGGGTCAATGGTCGGTGAGTCTGAAACTGGGGGTATATCCGTTGCTGCGGTAACGGCTTCTTATGGTTTCGCTCTTACAGCGAGTCCCTTTTTCAAACGCCGGAGTGCCGGCCCAGCAAAAAGGAACCAAAAGGCTTTGCCCCGGCGTACGGCCCGCTCGCTGGAGCTGGGGTACCTTCGTTACGGGACCGATCCGGGCGCAGCGGCTACGGTTTGCTTCGCTGCACCTCCTTCCGCTGTGTACGACTGCGTCGTACGGTCGCTGCGCTCCCACCCCCGGATCGATCCCGTAACGAAGCCTGCCGAAGGGGCGAAAGATCAAAAGCCAGAGCAAAAGCAAAGGCAAAAGCAAAAGATCGCAGCCTTCGGCAGCTCCTACAGTTGGATCGCGCACCAGCTCAAGAACAGGTCGGATGTCAGGCCGCCTTCGCGAGCAGGCTCGCTCCCACAAAAGCAAAAGCAAAAGCAAAGCAGCGCAGCTGCCCGCGGCGCAGCCGCCCCACTCAACAATGAGCGCAAGCTCGAGTGCTCTTGATCTTGATCCACCGGCGACGTCGGAAGGCTGAGTGGAGGGATTGATCCGGGCGTGGGAGCGCAGCGACCGTTCGACGAAGTCGAACACAGCGGAAGGAGGTGCAGCGAAGCAAACCGGAGCCGCTGCGCCCGGATCAGTCCCGGAGCGAAGGAACCCGAGCCTGCGAGGGCCGAACGTAGGAGCAAGCCTTTTTGGGTACTTTTTCGGCGTTTGGAAAAAGTGCCTCGCCGTAAAGGCGAAACCGTAATCAGCAACACCCGCAGCAACGGATATACACACAAAAACACCCGAAAAAAAGCCCCCCCCGCAGCAACGGATCCGCCCCCGGAAATTGACTAAAAACCCAAACCCATGTTCTCCTGCACACCTTGTTACGGGTGCCCTTCACAGGGTGAAACGGGAAACCGGTGAATCATGTGCTTTACTCAAAGCCATGTCAGTCCGGTGCTGCCCCCGCAACGGTAAGCGAGCGAAGCGTCAGATCCACTGTGCCCCGGCATGGGAAGGTGATGCTTGCAGGTCGGCGACCAGCCAACCCCTCGCGAGCCCGGAGACCGGCCCGCAACACCCAGCGCGCGCAAGCGCCGCTGAACACAAACAAACCCGCGGTGGGCGGGCGCTGTTCGAAATCCCTGCGTGCCCGGCCCGCAGGGATTTTCATGCGCTCTGTTTACCCGCTGACATTTCAGAGGGAAGCGCTATGTCGATCATCAGTAACACCGTCAGCCACACTGACCACATCTCCAGCAGCACCACACTCGGCCAACGCGTCGCCGCCGCCCTCTTCGCCTCGATCCTCGGTGCCAGCCTGGTCTGGTTCGCCGGTTTCTCGCACATCGAAGCGGTGCACAACGCCGCCCACGATACCCGCCACAGCGCCGCGTTCCCGTGCCACTGAGGCCTGCCGAAATGATCAAACGTATCGCGCAAACCGCAGGCTTCACCGGCTTGCTGGCCGCCCTGCTGCTGACCCTGCTGCAGAGTTTCTGGGTATCGCCACTGATTCTGCAGGCCGAAACCTTCGAGAAATCCGAACCGGTCGCGCAAGTCCACGAACACGCCGCCGGCACCGCCGCCCACAGCCATGATGGCGAAGCCTGGGAGCCGGAAGACGGCTGGCAGCGTGTGGTCTCGACCACTGGCGGTAATCTGGTGGTGGCAGTGGGTTTCGCCTTGATGCTCGCCGGCCTGTACACCTTGCGCGCGCCGACCAAGACCTCGCAAGGGCTGCTCTGGGGTCTGGCCGGTTACGCCACGTTCGTTCTCGCGCCGACCTTGGGCCTGCCACCTGAGTTGCCGGGCACAGCCGCCGCCGATCTGGCTTCGCGGCAGATCTGGTGGATCGGCACTGCCGCTTCGACCGCTGTCGGCCTGGCACTGATCGCTTTCAGCCGTCACTGGCTGATGAAGCTTCTTGGTGTAGCGATTCTCGCCGTGCCGCATGTGATCGGCGCGCCGCAACCGCAGGTGCATTCGATGCTCGCTCCAAAGGCACTGGAAACCCAGTTCAAAATCGCTTCGCAGCTGACCAACGTCGCGTTCTGGCTGGCCTTGGGCCTGATCAGTGCATGGTTGTTCCGCCGCAAAAGCGCAGGCCCATATCAGGCATGACCGATGACCGCGCAGCGCCGACCCTCGTGGTCGGCCTCGGCTGCCAGCGGGGCTGCCCGGCCAGTACGTTGCGTGCGTTACTCGATCAAGCGTTGCAGGCGCACCGCATCGAGCTGCGAGCGGTCAAGGCTTTGGCGAGTATCGACCTCAAGCGCGACGAACCGGGGTTGCTGGAACTGGCCACACAATTGAACCTGCCGCTGCAGTATTTCAACAGTGCCGAACTGGCGCCCTATCAGCAGCGCCTCAGCCATCAATCGCAGATCGCCTTTGAGCGCACCGGCTGCTACGGCGTGGCGGAAAGCGCCGCGCTGGCGCTCGCCGAGCAACTGATTCAGGCGCCGGCGAAACTGCTGATCCACCGGCAGAAATATGCGCAGGCCACGCTGGCATTGGCCGGCGCTGCATAAAATCCCGATAATCCCCGCCATCGATCATGAGCACGCTTCATCTGCAGTGTGCCTGCGCCTCTTCACAAGGATTCAACGATGACCGTCTACTTCATCGGCGCCGGCCCCGGCGACCCGGAACTCATCACCGTCAAAGGCCAACGGCTGATTCGCAGCTGCCCGGTGATTATCTACGCCGGTTCGCTGGTACCCGCAGCGGTGCTGGAAGGTCATCAGGCCGAAATCGTGGCCAATAGCGCTGAACTGCATCTGGAACAGATCATCGATCTGATCAGGACTGCCCATGCCCAAGGCCAGGATGTGGCCCGTGTGCATTCCGGAGACCCAAGTCTGTACGGCGCGATTGGTGAGCAGATCCGCTACTTGCGTGAGCTGAACATTCCTTTCGAGATCATTCCGGGCGTAACCGCGACGGCGGCATGCGCAGCGCTGCTGGGCGCCGAGTTGACCCTGCCGGACATTTCGCAAAGCGTGATCCTGACCCGTTACGCCGACAAGACCGCGATGCCCGCCGGCGAAGAACTGGCGAGCCTGGCGCAGCACGGCGCGACCATGGCCATTCATCTGGGGGTCAATCATCTGGAAAAGATACTGGTTGAACTGCTGCCGCATTACGGCGCGGACTGCCCGATTGCCGTTATTCACCGCGCGACATGGCCGGATCAGGACTGGGTGGTAGGTACATTGGCGGACATTGCCGCAAAGGTCGAGGCCAAAGGCTTTCGGCGTACGGCGCTGATCTTGGTTGGCAGGGTGCTGGGCAGCGAGGTGTTCAGCGAGTCTTCGTTGTATCGGGCCGGGCATGCGCATCTTTATCGCCCTTGAAGACGCCTTCGCGAGCAGGCTCGCTCCCACAGGTGATTGCATTTAATTGTGAGAGCGAGCCTGCTCGCGAATGGGGGCGGCAAAAGTTACCCATAAAAAAACGGCGCTCACGGGGCGCCGTTTTTCATGATCGCAGCGAACACCTTAGTAGTAGGCGTTTTCTTTCTGCGTGTGGTCGGTCACGTCGCGAACGCCCTTGAGCTCCGGAATGCGCTCGAGCAAGGTGCGCTCAATGCCTTCTTTCAAGGTTACGTCAGCCTGGCCGCAGCCCTGGCAACCGCCGCCGAACTGCAACACGGCAATGCCGTCCTCGACAACATCGATCAGGCTGACCTGACCGCCGTGACTGGCCAGCCCCGGGTTGATCTCGGTTTGCAGGTAATAGTTGATGCGCTCGTTGACCGGGCTGTCGGCGTTGACCATCGGCACCTTGGCGTTTGGCGCCTTGATGGTCAGCTGGCCGCCCATGCGGTCGGTGGCGTAATCAACGACCGCGTCATCAAGAAACGCTTCGCTGAAGGAATCGATGTAGGCGGTGAAGCTTTTCAGCCCCAGCGCGGTGTCTTCAGGCTTCTCTTCGCCCGGCTTGCAGTAGGCAATGCAGGTTTCGGCGTACTGGGTACCAGGCTGGGTAATGAAAACGCGGATGCCGATGCCCGGGGTGTTCTGCTTGGAGAGCAGATCGGCCAGGTAATCATGGGCGGCGTCAGTAATGGTAATAGCGGTCATAAAAACTCCTCGCAGGCGTGGGCGCAGTTTACGCCAATCGGCGCGGCTGACAAAGTCCTAGTATTTTTGTCGGGAAAGAATCTCGTAACACGCCTGCGAATCATCAAAGGTTCTCGTACCGATTCATATCCAGCACGCCCTCTTCCACCGGGTCGGTTTCGTGGATGTATTGGCTCAGATCGTGGAAATACAGCCAGAACTGCGGATGACTGCGCCGAATGCCCCAGCGTTCGACGATCTTTTCGAACCGACTGGCATCCCTGGCGTTTTCCATCGCATCGACAAACGCCGGCACCTGCTCGGCCGGTACGTTGAACATGAAGTTCGGGTAACTGCTGAGCACGCCCGGATAGATCGTCAGGGTGTCGAGCCCTGGCTGATAGCGCCGCGACTCACCGAGCAAAAACGCCACGTTGCTGTGGGCGCGGTTGCGCAGCAGGCTGTAGACCTCGCGCTTGCCGCTGGCGGTTTCAACGCGCAGCAAGGTCGCTTCGGGCAACTGGTCAATGACTTTCAGCCCTGCGGCCGGGCGCGAGGCCAGACGGCTCAGGGCCTGCTCGGCATTCTGCAACGCCGGATCGATATTCGGTCGCGAGCAATAAGCGCCGTCGCAGCGATTGATCGGGTCTGGCCGCGCGTTCAGATCACCGTAGCGCGCCAGCAACTGCATGGCGAAATCATGTTTCGGGTCTTTTTCGTCGAGCTTCAATGCGGTCGGTTTGTCGTCATCGATGGCCTCGTAATCGAGCCACATCTTGAACTGGCCGCCATCCTGGTACCAATCGTTGAGGTAGTCCTCGCGCGAGTCGGCGGGCATAAGGCGCAGGAAGTTCTGCTCCGCGCCGTTACGGATCAGGTCGAAATACAGACGGGTCTGCGCCTGATGGGAAACGTTGCCGAACACGTCGAAATTGACCGCGAGCTGGTAATAGGTGCGTTCCAGCAGCGGATAGTCGAACAGCCACATGGTTTGCGGCACCTCCCCGATCAGCCCCTTGGTTACCGAGGCGCTGTCGAAATGGCGGAAAATGCTCAGCAAGGCGTTGTCGTTGCCGGCCCACAGCGTCGACCAGCTCGGCGCCGGCAGATCGGCATAGCTGTCACGGCGCAGTGCCTCGTATTCGTTGCGCTTGTCGCGATAGTTGCGCCACAGACTCAGCACGCTGCCGACATCGTCGTTCTGCCCCGGCATCGCCAGCAGCGGCGTGGCCTGGCCGCGGTAGTTCGGGTCGGTGATATAGAGATCATGTTCCGGCGCCTGGAACAGCGCCCAGAAATTGTCGCGGATCACGTCGGTCGCGATCTGCCCACGGCACACCGGGCCGCGAATGAAGGTGCGGACGAAGTATTCAGCGTTATCGAGCATGAATTGATAGCGCGCCTGCGCCGGAATCGCCTCGAAGGTGGCAAACGGATTGGCGCGGCTTTGCGGCCCGTAACCCGGTAACGCGTTGACCTGCCAGTTGCCGCTGTAGAACAGGCTCTTGATCCGGGCCATTTTCGCCGCGCTCAGCGGATAAGTGATGTGCGTCTTGTGCACGATCACCCCTTGCACCGGCCACAAGCGGTAATACACCTGCGTGCCCGGGTCGTCGTTGGGGCGGCGAGTGGCGATCAGATCAATCGGCTGGCCGCTCGGCGTGCGCGAACGCACCCACTGGAAATAATGCCCCGGCTCGCCGTCCTTGAAATAGATGTGCGCCAGATACCAGTGCTCGAACAGCCAGCGCCCGACCAGACTTTGCCGAGCACCGGGAGCATTGAGCAGGTTCTCCCACTGCTGGATCTGCATGGCCTCTTTGGCAGTCGGCGCCAGGCTCTGCTCATCAATCGGCGCGCCAGACGCCAGCCAGCGCTGCAAGGTCTGGTATTGCTGGTCGGTCAGACCGGTGACGGCCAGCGGCATACCCTCTTTCGGGTGCGCGCCGGCATATCCGTCGAACTCCGCAGGCATTGCGCATAGATTGTTGCGATTGAGCCCAAGAACAATCTCTTCTGGCAGCTTGGCGTTCGGCGTCAGCGGCGTCTTGTGGCCGAGTTCAAGCATCCGCGCCATCAGCGCGGCCTGACTGCCCTGGGCGTCGAGTACCGAATAGAAGTCTTTCTGCTGCCAGGCGCGCTTGCCGAAGGCGTCGTAAAACAATCGCGTGGTCGGTGCAGCCTGGGTACGTTCGCCGTCATATACCGGCATCTTGCTCGCGCCACGGGCGGCGCCTTCGCCGCTGCCGAGATTGAGCTGACAGGCCGAGTCATAGCACGCATGGCAGGCTACGCACTTCTCGGTGAAGATCGGTTGGATGTCTCGGCTGTAGGAGATGGAAGAAGAAATGGCGGGATCTTGCGCCGCAACGCTCCCGCTCAGGACCAGCAACCATAAACTGATGAAGCGGTGCGGCATGCTGCTGATCTCGATGATAAAAAAAGGCTGCGATTCTACCGTTATGACGCTCGTACCAACATGAGCGATATTCATGCAAAAGCTGCACATGCTCCAAAAGCGCACAGGTTTGCTATGATCGCGCTCCTTCGTAATGGTCTTTCCGAGTAGTCCACATGTCCGATCGCAGCGTCCGCCTTCAAGCTCTCAAGCAAGCCCTCAAAGAGCGCATCCTGATTCTCGACGGCGGGATGGGCACGATGATCCAGAGCTACAAGCTCGAAGAACAGGATTATCGCGGCAAGCGCTTCGCGGACTGGCCGAGTGACGTCAAGGGCAACAACGACCTGCTGGTGATCACCCGTCCGGACGTGATCGGCGGTATCGAAAAAGCCTATCTGGACGCCGGCGCCGACATTCTCGAAACCAACACCTTCAACGCCACGCGCATTTCCATGGCCGATTACGGTATGGAAGAGCTGGCGTACGAGTTAAACGTAGAAGGCGCACGTCTGGCGCGCAAGATTGCCGACGCCAAGACCGCCGAAAACCCGGCCAAGCCGCGCTTCGTGGCCGGCGTGCTCGGCCCGACCAGCCGCACCTGCTCACTGTCGCCCGACGTCAACAACCCCGGCTACCGCAACGTCACCTTCGATGAGCTGGTGGAAAACTACACCGAAGCCACCAAAGGCCTGATCGAGGGCGGCGCCGATCTGATCCTGATCGAAACCATTTTCGACACCCTCAACGCCAAAGCGGCGATCTTCGCCGTTCAAGGTGTGTTCGAAGAGCTGCACCTCGAATTGCCGATCATGATTTCCGGGACCATCACCGACGCCTCCGGTCGAACCCTGTCCGGCCAGACCACCGAAGCGTTCTGGAACTCGGTAGCGCACGCCAAGCCGATTTCCGTAGGCCTGAACTGCGCCCTCGGCGCCAGCGAACTGCGCCCGTACCTGGAAGAGCTGTCGAACAAGGCCAGCACCCACGTGTCCGCGCACCCGAACGCCGGCCTGCCGAACGAATTCGGCGAGTACGACGAACTGCCCTCGCAAACCGCGAAAGTCATCGAAGAGTTCGCCCAGAGCGGTTTCCTCAACATCGTCGGCGGCTGCTGCGGCACCACACCGGGGCACATCGAAGCGATTGCCAAAGCTGTGGCCGGTTATGCGCCGCGGCAGATTCCGGACATTCCCAAGGCCTGCCGCCTTTCGGGTCTGGAGCCGTTCACCATTGATCGCAGCTCGCTGTTCGTCAACGTCGGCGAGCGCACCAACATCACCGGCTCGGCGAAATTCGCCCGCCTGATCCGTGAAGACAACTACACCGAAGCCCTCGAAGTCGCTCTGCAGCAGGTCGAGGCCGGCGCGCAGATCATCGACATCAACATGGACGAGGGCATGCTCGATTCGAAGAAGGCCATGGTGACCTTCCTCAATCTGATCGCCGGCGAACCGGATATCTCACGCGTGCCGATCATGATCGACTCGTCGAAATGGGAAGTCATCGAAGCCGGCCTCAAGTGCATTCAGGGCAAGGGCATCGTCAACTCGATCAGCATGAAAGAAGGCGTCGAGCAGTTCATCCATCACGCCCGACTGTGCAAGCGCTACGGTGCTGCAGTGGTGGTGATGGCCTTCGACGAAGCCGGCCAGGCCGACACCGAAGCGCGCAAGAAAGAGATCTGCAAACGCTCCTACGACATTCTGGTCAACGAAGTCGGCTTCCCGCCGGAAGACATCATCTTCGACCCGAACATCTTCGCCGTCGCCACCGGCATCGAAGAACACAACAACTACGCAGTCGATTTCATCAACGCCTGCGCCTACATCCGCGACGAACTGCCGTATGCGTTGAGCTCCGGCGGCGTGTCCAACGTGTCGTTCTCGTTCCGTGGCAACAACCCGGTGCGTGAGGCGATTCACTCGGTGTTCCTGCTCTACGCGATCCGCGCCGGGCTGACCATGGGCATCGTCAACGCCGGTCAACTGGAGATCTACGATCAGATCCCGGTGGAGCTGCGCGACGCGGTCGAAGACGTGATCCTCAATCGCACCCCGGACGGCACCGACGCCCTCCTCGCCATCGCCGACAAGTACAAGGGCGACGGCAGCGTCAAGGAAGCCGAGACCGAAGAGTGGCGTAACTGGGACGTCAACAAACGTCTGGAACACGCGCTGGTCAAGGGCATCACCACGCATATCGTCGAAGACACCGAAGAATCCCGGCAGTCGTTTGCGCGGCCGATCGAAGTGATCGAAGGCCCGTTGATGTCCGGCATGAACATCGTCGGCGACCTGTTCGGCGCCGGCAAAATGTTCCTCCCGCAAGTGGTGAAATCCGCGCGCGTGATGAAGCAGGCCGTGGCGCACTTGATCCCGTTCATCGAACTGGAGAAAGGCGACAAGCCGGAAGCCAAGGGCAAGATCCTCATGGCCACGGTCAAGGGCGACGTGCACGACATCGGCAAGAACATCGTTGGCGTGGTGCTTGGTTGCAACGGCTATGACATCGTCGACCTCGGCGTGATGGTCCCGGCCGAGAAGATCCTGCAGGTCGCCAAAGAAGAAAAATGCGACATCATCGGCCTTTCCGGCCTGATCACGCCGTCGCTGGACGAGATGGTCCACGTTGCCCGCGAAATGCAGCGTCAGGACTTCCATCTGCCACTGATGATCGGTGGCGCGACCACCTCCAAGGCGCACACTGCGGTGAAGATCGAGCCGAAGTACAGCAACGATGCCGTGGTCTACGTGACCGACGCCTCGCGCGCCGTCGGCGTGGCGACACAGTTGTTGTCCAAGGAGCTCAAGGCCGGTTTCGTCGAGAAGACACGCCTGGAATACATCGACGTGCGCGAGCGCACTTCCAATCGCAGCGCCCGCACCGAACGCCTGAGCTATGCCGCCGCCATCGCCAAGAAGCCGCAATTCGACTGGGCCAATTATCAGCCAGTGAAACCGACCTTCACCGGCAGCAAGGTGCTCGACAATATCGATTTGAACGTGCTTGCCGAGTACATCGACTGGACGCCTTTCTTCATTTCCTGGGACCTGGCCGGCAAGTTCCCGCGCATCCTTGAAGATGAAGTGGTCGGTGAGGCCGCCACTGCGCTGTACAAGGACGCCCGGGAAATGCTCGCCAAGCTGATCGACGAAAAGCTGATCAGCGCCCGTGCGGTGTTCGGTTTCTGGCCGGCCAATCAGGTCAACGAAGACGACATCGAGCTGTACGACGATAACGGCAAGCCATTGGCCAAGCTGCATCACTTGCGTCAGCAGATCATCAAGACCGACGGCAAGCCGAACTTCTGCCTCGCCGACTTCGTTGCGCCCAAAGACAGCGAAGTCACCGACTACGTCGGCGGCTTCATTACCACCGCCGGCATCGGCGCCGAAGAAGTGGCCAAGGCTTATCAGGACGCTGGCGACGACTACAACTCGATCATGGTCAAGGCCCTCGCCGACCGCTTGGCCGAGGCCTGCGCCGAATGGCTGCACCAGCAAGTGCGTAAAGAACACTGGGGTTACGCCAAGGATGAAACCCTCGACAACGATGCACTGATCAAAGAGCAATACCGTGGCATCCGCCCCGCTCCCGGCTACCCGGCCTGCCCGGATCACACCGAGAAAGCGGCACTGTTCACCCTGCTCGATCCAGAGGCTGCGGAAATGCGCGCCGGGCGCAGTGGCGTGTTCCTCACCGAACACTACGCAATGTTCCCCGCCGCAGCGGTCAGCGGCTGGTACTTCGCCCATCCGCAAGCGCAATACTTTGCGGTGGGCAAGATCGACAAGGATCAGGTGCAAAGCTACACCGCACGCAAGGGACAGGATCTGAGCGTGACCGAGCGTTGGCTGGCGCCGAATCTGGGTTACGACAGCTGAGGATTGTTGCAAAGCCGATCCGGGAGTTTGCGATTCCCGGATCGGGTCAGCTCCTCAGTCCCGACGCGAGGACGGCCCCGGTTGCGGTGACGCCGGGCGTGTCTGCGAATCCCCTGCAGCGACCCGCGCAAGGTTTTCCAGTTCCTGGCGAGACAGCTCCTTGAGTTTGTCGGTGCGTGCCTGCGCCAGCTCGATTTCCAACTGGCTCATCGCTTCCACGTACAGTCTTCGCGAGTCCTCGTCGTTCCACTTGTCTGGATGCGCATCCTCGACTTCTTCCTGACGATGTGTGGCGCTGCGTTCAAGCTCATCGAAGATGGCGGCGTGTCGGTCGCGCATGTAGCGAATCCAGTAATCGCGGGCAATCAGGTCCTCAAGGAACAGGCCTGACGCTTCGTCGGCCAGCACAGAAGCGCGTGCCTCGCTCAGCAGTTGTCCCTCGATCGGTGTCCTGTACAACATGTGATCCGGTTGCGCAGGCAGCTCTAACCCGTCGGGCCAGCCGCGCGTCATGCCGATTCGATACTGCAGACGGATTTCGGCCCGGTCCTGGAACCTGCCAGCTGCTTCCGCCAGCCTGTCGACCCTTTCCAGTCGGAACAGGCGCCGCGTCAGCTCGACCAACGCTATGCCGCGCTGATCAGGCAAATGGCGTGGGATGTCGCGCAATGCGGTGTATTCATAGACCCGCGTTTCCAGCTCACTGAACGACAGTATTCGGCCATCGGGGCAGGTGCCGTGAGTCGCGGAGTTGAAGAAGAGCAACTCGCGCAACTCCGTGTTTTCGCTTGCCGCTTCTATCACCCGCCATACCCGTTGCGTCAGATCAGCGCCCGACACACTGAAATCGGCAGTGTCGTGCAACATCGACAGCAGGTGAAAGAACGCCTCATGGTTGGGTTCGCGCGCCAATTGCAGCCATAGCGCTTGCCGCGTTTCGCGCGTCTGGGTCCGGGTGTAATTGAGCCAGGTGTTCATTGCCTGCTCATCTACGTCTTGCTGCGGATTGGCGATGATTTCGTCTGCTTCCACGGCTTCATGCCTGTCCACGCGTCCGGCACCGCCGGCATTACTGTCATCCCTATCGCTACTGTCGGAATCAAAAGGCGTATCGGGCTCGCTTTCGGACGTCGTTTCATACTCGGTAATTGCGCGCTCGAGAGAGGCAAACGAATACCCCATGACGCCACGGTTCGCGTTAGCCGCACTGTAGTCCCTGAGCTGTTCCAGACTCTCGAGAGGCAGTCGGTTTTCGCGCAGGTCGGTGCCTGCCACAAGTCGCTCATGGTTGCCATCCAGCAGCGTGTCGGGAAATAGGGAAATACGGTTGCCAAGAAGATTGAGAGTTTGCAAATGCTCCAGTGCCTGTACCCCATCAGGCCAGTGGCTTATCGAATTGAGAGACAGATTCAGGCGCTCGATCCGGGTGAGTGCGCTGGCGTTGAATTGGCTCAGTTGGTTATGACTCAGATCCAGCGAACGCAGGCGATTGCCCATTTGCTGCAAAACGCCAGGCGCTTCAGCAAAATAGTTAATGCGTAGCTCCAGATGCTCCAGCCTGTGCAATGTACCGACAGCCTCCGGTAGCCCCTCCAGATTGTTGGAGTTAAGCACCAGCGTGGTCAGTTCAGGGAAAGCGCTGCAAAAATCATTCAGGCTCTGCAAGGAAAACCCTACCGAAGTCAGGTCGAGCGTTCGTACTTGCGTAAACGCGTTCGACAGAGGCGGCAACTCAACAATGTGCAAGCCGCTGAGGTCGAGCTTGCGACCCGCTTCTTCGGTATGACGGGTCAGTCCATCGACCCAGCAATCACGGATTCTCATCGCCGTGAAGACTCTGTCTTGCGTCGAAACCCTCGCGGCCGCCGGCTTGAAGATCCAACCGTTCAACTGACGCGTCAGCGCCTCGTCACTCTCTCGCCAGTCCTTGATCCGGGCATCAATCTGCGCTTCATCCAACCCTGCGCCGCCCAACCGCGCCATACAGTGCTGGGCCTGTTCCTGGGAAAGATCCGGATTCAATTCCCGCAACCGCCTGACCAGACCTGCGCTACCTTCAGCCGCAGATGACGCAGTACGCAGCGGTAACAGAAACTCGTGGATCCGGGAAAACGCGGTGCCTGGCACCGAGGTGTTCGCAGCGACCAGGTAGCCGGCCGGCTGACTTTCATAGCTTTTCAATGCACCTCGAGGCAAACCGTTGCTCGCCTCGATACGCCCGCGCGCCGTCGTCAGAGCTGCCTCTGCCTCAGCGCTGAACGGGTTCCCGGTCAGATGGCTCTTGAGCAATACGCTGTCGATGGCAAGAACGCGCTCGGGCAGCGAATCGAGGCTGTTGTCTCGCAGATCCAGCCACTTCAACCCGGACAGATTTTCCGCCCCCGCTGGCCACGTTTGAAGGCTATTGCCACTCAAATCCAGCACTTCGAGCTTCGGCATGGCCGTCACGTCCAGCGCCGTCAAACGGTTGCGCCGCAAGTTCAGAAACTCAAGCGCCTTGAGCTCGGCGAACTGGCTTTGAATTTCCCCCGTAGAGGTGATCTGGTTGCTGGACAGGTCCAGCCGCGTCAGCTGCGCAAAATCCGCCGGTTTCACCGGCAACTCGGTCAATCCGCAGCCAGTGATTTGCAGTGTCCGCACGCCGCTGAACGCTTGCAGAAAAGCCTGAATCTGTCCAGCCGGCACGTTCAACCGATCCAGACGTAAGGTCTGCACATGGGAAAATGTACCGGCCGGCAATGGCACAAGCTCGCTGATGGCCGCGCCATGGTTCAAACCGTCTGTGTCAGACAGCTCGAATACCAGAGAATCGTCCCCCAGGTCGAGCAGGCGATAGCGTTTGCGTACGCTCGCGCGCCAGTTTTCCTCAAGCTCACGCACCACCGCGCTGTTCGGCGGCGACTGCCAGCGCGGCTCGCGTGCAGCGCCACGCAGGCCATCGGACGTCGTCGGTTGATAAAACCGGCGGAAGATCCCGGCGTGTTCCAGGCGCAGCAGTTCGATCGCTTTCAACCGGGTTTCCGGGGTATTCCAGACAGTCATGATGTGCTCAGGCAACGGATCGAGAAAGCGGCCTTCACCCGTGAGGAATTTCAGTTCACCGAGGCAGTACTGGCGGACCATCAAGTTCAGGTCCATCAGATGCCCCATGGACCCCGAATAATTTTTGACGTACTCGAATGCTGGTTTGAATGCCTCATGGGAGAAGTTCGACCAATTCAGTGACAGGCCCGCCCACAGTTTTTCATGGCCGGTATAGAGCGCTGGAGGAATGGAAGCGATTGACGTCCGAAACAGATCCAGCCTCTGCAGCTCGGGAAGCGCTTGTACCGATGCTGGCCATTGCGTCATGCCGGGTGCTTCGATCTTGAGTCGTTTCAGGTGTTTGAGCGCGGCCAGTTCCAGTGCCGGCGGGTTCTCGTCAATGAATCCTTGAAAATCGAGTTCAAGGGCTTCGAGCGAGGTCAACATTTTCACCCGCTGAGGGAAATCTGTGGCCATTGCCGGGGCCGAGGTCCTCAGCTTGAGCGTTTTCAATGCAGGCATCCTGGCTAAGCTTGCGGGCAGAGAGGACAGCGACTGCTGGTGCATACCCAAATCAAAATAACTCTCGCGCTCACCCAGCGAGAGTTTTTCCAGGCCGGGAAACAGGGCAAGAAAAGCGTCGGCATTGCCATCAGTAATGCCATCTCCGCGAAGGGACAATTTACGCACGTGGGAAAAGTCTGCTGTCAGCGCGGGCAAAGCATCGTAAGTCACCAGGCGCAGTTGATCCGCATTGGGCACTTCATCGACCAAAAGGGCATTGCGCCAACTGGTTTTAAGCGCTTGCGCGACCAGCAGATTCTGAACAGTACCGGAAGGTTCCCAGGGAGCCATCGCGTTGGTCCCCGCCCACTCGTCCAGTGTTGCCTCAAGTTGTTGCCACTCTTCGCGTCGCGACTGCAACCACCGAAAAATCTCCCGGTTGTTTCTGCCCGCACGCACCTGCTCAAGGATCAATCCACTGGCCTGCTGATCGGTGAGGCCCGGGTAGAGGTCGCGCAGGTCGGCAACCAGATTGCGCTCCAGCCAACCCGCTCTTCCGCTGGCGAGATAGCCGATCAACGCTTCGTTTACCCGTACAGGCGGTCTCATCCACTGCGCTAGCTGTTCCAGCAATGCGGCCGCCATGCCGTGGTGCTGGTCAGCGTGGGCGATGATTTTCTTTTGCAGTTCGGCCGACTGACTGACCTCGGGCACCCCCAGGGCGTGCCGCGCGTGATCCGGCAGAGCGTGCATGAGAGAGGCATAAAAGTTGTCGCCGTGGCGTGGCAGGCTGTTGAGCGTTTCGCCTCGGTCGTTGAATGCCAGAAATTGCTGGCCGCTTTTGATCAGGTACTTTCTCTCGAAGGCCGTCTGGCTGCCAATGCTCTCAAGCAACGGACCGCTGTCGCTGCCCTCGCGTATTTCAAGGCGCAAGTTGTCCGGCCAGCCGGGCAACCGCTCAAGCGTGTGCAACGCCAGGCGTCGACTGTCCGCCGAGGCAATATTCTCGCTGCGCAGCCCCGCATATGCCCGCACCTGCCGGCTGCGGCGCGCATACCAGCGAGCTTCCTCCAGCATGCGCAGCGGTATGGGACGAGTTGAGCCGAGCCGTTGCAGTTCATCCGGCCGCGCCTGCGCCAGCACTTGCTGTGCAGCTGACTCACTGAGTCCCGGACAGGCGTTCTGCAATTGCCTGACCTGATCGGCGACAGGCTCGGTGCCCTGATAAATACTGTCGTAAATGGCCGATTGGCGGGTTTGGGCATAGGCCGCAATTTGCTTGGCGAGTTCTGCAGGTCTCGCTTCTCGAACCCGCGCACCTTCACCTCCGAGCAGGTGGACGATTTCCGATTCATCCAGTCCGCCCAGAACAAGCTGCGGCAGGTCGCCGCTGAGGACGTCCGCCCGGGAAATCCGGATCGGTGCCTTGCCCCCGACACCCCGCACCCGATATCCGCCGCCATACTTGACGGATCTGCCGGTCAGTTGCGTCCCCTCAAAGACTTCCAGTACGCGATTGGCCGGCCAGCGCGGCATGTCAGTGACCAGTGGCAGGGCATACAGATACTTGTCATCGACCGGCGCCCCACCCTCCAGTTGCTCAATGACTTGCGCGGCTTGTGCATCGGTTTTCAACAAGCGCATGGCCTGAATCAGCTCCGGTGGCGGCACCCCATGGTCGAGGTGCATCTTGCGCAACATATCGTCGCTGACGCCGCTGATATCCATCGCTTTGAGCAGCTCCGTATCGGATAGCGGCTCGCAGATGTGGCCCATGCGCCGCAACAGCGTCAGACGATCCCATTCCAGAGGACGTTCCAGGGTATGGCGCCACGCTCCATGGCCATTACTTTGCAGAACAGGTTGATAGGCTGCAGGATCGGTCGGGTGCTTGATGCGCCACTGGTTGATCGAGTCGTCGAAGACCTGCTCATACACCTTGTTGTCCTGACGGATCCAGGTTTTGCCATCCACCGCATACTGCCCGGAAGGATTCGGGGTCAGGTGTGCGTCAAGGACAACAGCGGCCTCGTAGCCGCTGAGATCAGGTTTCCACAGGCGGGTTTCGCCATTGGGTAACGTGACCGGACTCAACTGTTCGATGACCGGTACAGCCCTGGCGGCCGAGAACTTCCTTACACCTGCTCCAACACCCGCCATCACGGCAACCTGAGCGAGATTTTCGGCCACGTCGACCAGGTGATCCCTGGCGGCCCTGCGATCACCTTCACTCCACTCGATAGCGCCTTCAAGGGTTTCATACAGCAGTTGTCCCGCCATCACGATCATCATTGTTTCGCCCAGCACAGGCACGAACATCGACACCAGATTCAAGCCCAGCATGCCGATCTGCATCAGATGGGCCAGTTTGGCATCTCGTGCGTTCGCATCGACATCGGCAGTGGGTACCGCGTGGCTTCGCGCGTCGGCCAACACCTTGGCGCGATTCTGCGCATAAAGGTATTGCCACAAGTCCTCGTTGGGCGCCCAAAGCCCCCTGCCCTTGCGTTCGACTGTCGAAGGCGCGATGTACGGATCAACCGCCGGCTCCCACTTGACTGTGCGTTCGGGCGGAACCTGTTCGATGGTGGTGAATGTAGAACCACCGGTAAAACCCTGTACGAAGGCCAGCCAAGGGGAACGCAGAACGTCCCAGGCATCGCCAGGTGAGTCGGCTGCCTTTTGCCTGAACTGGCTGAAATAGTACGGGCGCTGATCATAGGGCAGGAACTGACTGAAAAAACGCTGGTAGGCGGTGGGCTCTGCGCTGGTCTGTTGCGACGCATCACGTGCGGTGAGCAAGCGCTCGAGCTCTTCGCGCATTTGCTCGAACGTGTAGCGCTTGAGCGGATGTTCCGGGTCGTTGGGGATGTAAAGGATCAGTTCATCGGTGTAACGGTATTTTTCGCAGATGACGAAAGCCACGCACCCGGTCAGCCTTTTTTTCATCAGGCCGAGGTCCTGGAACCAGACTTGCTTGCGCCCCATCCACGGGTGCATTTCGCCGTCGATGACCGAGAGGATCATCGCGTGATCTGCCGCCTCGATGTCATTGCGCAATAGCGCCTGTTCGGCTGCAGCGCGCATCGCTGCCTTCTGGCTGGCGATGAAGCGTTCGCTGAGCACCGCCTCTGCCACCGCGTCCCGCGGATGGAAAAATTCCTGCAGGTACGTCTGGTATTGCTGACCTATATCCAGAGTGCGGCAAAGGCGCAAAAACTGGCTGACCGTGAGGCCTGTGTCGACGTGCTTGAATGTGTCCGCAGCAGGCGTCGCCACAACAAAACCGGAGCTCGAATGATAGGTCCCCTCGCATTCGTCAGCTTCGAAGTTGTGCAGCGAGGCTTCCAGCAGCGTGATCTTGAGAACCTCGAACGAGGCCAATACGGTTCTCTGAATACCCATTTCGACCGGGCGCCGTAAACATAACAGGGTTTTGTCTACATCGATTTCCAGCGCGTATTGGTCCTTCAAGGCTTTGATCAATAACGGCCTGGCGAATGTTTCGACATCCACGAATTTCGCCATGCTCTTGTCGAGACTGTTCTGGGCGATAACGCTGGCCTTGAAAGTCTCGTCGAGGGTTTTACGTTGGGCCGGCGTCGCATGCTGATACCAGGCCGGTAACGCGGTCGGGACGGCCTTGAGCGCTTCGCGCCGATGCGGCAAAGCGCTGGTCAACCATTGCGGGATCGATGTCTCGAGAAACTCGCCGTGCAGGCTTTGTGTTGCGATGAGTTTTGCAGACCGTTTGGGGGCTGCCTGCTGAGCGGTGGACGCAGGCTGCGCCGACACTGGTTTGGGCGGGATAACGTTCATGGTCACTCCTTTTTGATGGAGCGGTCAGCAAACCATGTCGCGTTAGTGCTTCTGCGTTATCCGGGTATCGCTCAAACTTGTCCGGGCTGCTTCGATGGCATCCCGGACCCAGCGGATTGGCTATGCTTCAGGAGGATGACTTTTCGCAGAGGGATTTATGGACGATCCAGTCGACAATAAACCGCCGAGTTTCTGGCAGATGCTGCACAGCGTCATGGCGGCGGCGTTCGGGGTGCAGAGCGGCAAGAACCGGGAAAGGGATTTTACCCACGGCAAACCCAGTCACTTTGTGATTCTGGGAGTTTTGTTCACGGCGGTGTTCGGCCTGACGCTGTTTGCCATCGTCAAGCTGGTGCTGTATCTGGCCGGGGTGTGATGGCACTGAACAGGCATCTGCCACAGGTTATCCGGGCCTTGGGAGAACGGCCCGGAAGCGCGGATGTTACTGGTGACTGACCCAGAAGACCGCTGTTCCTACTACGAGAATGATCAGAAACAAAATGGCCCACGCGTCGACACTGCTGTCGCTTTTTCTGGCTTTGGTCGGGTTGCTCATTGCATCGCCTCTTGTCGGTTTTATCGGTGATTGCACAAAGACTCGATCACATTTAAGACGATGATTGTCCGCACGACAAATGTGGATTAGATGACCGGCATTCGCGTTAGGCGATTTGGTTCTTTACATATACTCAAACATCACTTTTGCGCATAACTGCAAACGGGTATATTGCCCCGGCTCCGTGACGGAGTGCGCGGCCGTGCGCGCAGAATTGCAGAGGCAACATCGGACTCCAGCAAGCGAAAACGCAGCGTTTTCCGAGAAGCCCAAGCCTGAGAACAGGACTTATATGTACGTATACGACGAGTACGATCAGCGGATCATCGAGGACCGCGTCAAGCAGTTCCGTGATCAGACCCGACGCTATCTGGCAGGTGAGCTGAGCGAAGAAGAATTCCGCCCCCTGCGCCTGCAAAATGGCCTGTATATCCAGCGTTTCGCGCCGATGTTGCGCGTGGCCGTGCCTTACGGCCAGCTGACTTCGCGTCAGGTGCGCATGATGGCGAAGATCGCCCGCGACTACGACAAGGGCTATGCCCACATCAGTACGCGGCAGAACGTGCAGTTCAACTGGCCGGCGGTTGAAGACATCCCGGACATCCTCGCTGAACTCGCGACCGTGCAGATGCACGCCATTCAGACCAGCGGCAACTGCCTGCGCAACGTCACCACCGACCAGTTTGCCGGCGTCGCCGCCGATGAAGTGATCGACCCGCGTCCATGGTGCGAAATCGTCCGTCAGTGGACCACGTTCCACCCGGAGTTCGCCTACCTGCCGCGCAAATTCAAGATCGCCGTCAACGGTTCGACCAGTGACCGCGCTGCCATTGAAGTCCACGATATCGGTCTGGAACCTGTCTATAACGCTGCTGGCGAGCTGGGCTTCCGAGTGTTGGTCGGCGGTGGCCTCGGTCGTACGCCGGTGGTTGGCGCATTCATCAATGAATTCCTGCCGTGGCAAGACCTGCTGAGCTATCTCGACGCCATCCTGCGGGTGTACAACCGCTACGGCCGTCGCGACAACAAATACAAGGCGCGGATCAAGATCCTCGTCAAGGCGCTCACGCCTGAGGTGTTCGCGCAGAAAGTCGACGCGGAAATGGAGCACCTGCGCGGTGGCCAGACCACGCTGACCGAGGCCGAACTGCATCGCGTCGCCAAGCACTTCGTCGATCCGGACTACAAGACCCTCGACAACCAGACCGCGCAACTGGCCGATCTGGACAAAGAGCATCCGGGTTTCGCCCGCTGGCGCAGCCGCAACACCCTGGCGCACAAAAAACCGGGCTATGTCGCTGTGACGCTGTCGTTGAAGCCGACCGGCGTTGCCCCGGGCGACATTACCGACAAGCAGCTCGACGCCGTCGCCGATCTGGCCGAGCGCTACAGCTTCGGTCAACTGCGCACCTCCCACGAGCAGAACATCATTCTCGCCGATGTCGAGCAGAGCCAGTTGTTCACCCTGTGGGGTGAGTTGCGTGAAAGCGGTTTCGCCACGCCGAACATCGGCCTGCTGACTGACATCATCTGCTGCCCCGGTGGTGACTTCTGCTCGCTGGCCAACGCCAAATCGATCCCGATTGCCGAATCGATCCAGCGCCGTTTCGATGACCTGGATTACCTGTTCGATATCGGCGAACTGGACCTGAACATCTCCGGCTGCATGAACGCCTGTGGTCACCACCACGTTGGCCACATCGGCATCCTCGGCGTGGACAAGAAAGGCGAAGAGTTCTACCAGGTTTCCCTCGGCGGCAGCGCCAGCCGTGATGCGAGCCTGGGCAAGATCCTCGGCCCGTCCTTCGCACAGGAAGCCATGCCTGACGTGATCTCGAAGCTGATCGACGTTTACGTTGAACAACGTACCGAAGACGAGCGCTTCATCGACACTTATCAGCGTATTGGCATCGACCTCTTCAAGGAACGCGTCTATGCAGCGAATCATTAAGAACAACGAAGTCGTCGACGAAACCTGGCACCTGTTGCCGAAGGATTTCAACATCGATGAGATCAGCAACTGCGACGATCTGATCGTTCCTCTGCAGTTGTGGCGCGAGCACAGCCGCATGCTCAAAGCCCGCGACGGCGGTCTGGGCGTGTGGCTGGATGCTGACGAGGAAGCCGAAGAAATCGGTGAAGACGTCGGTGAGTTCCAGGTAATCGCGCTGAATTTCCCGGCGTTCACCGATGGCCGCAGTTATTCCAATGCCCGTCTGCTGCGTGACCGTTATGGTTTCAAAGGCGAGCTGCGCGCGATTGGCGACGTGCTGCGGGACCAGCTGTTCTACATGCACCGCTGTGGCTTCGACGCCTTTGCCATTCGCGCGGATAAAGACCCGTACGAAGCACTGGAAGGTCTCAAGGACTTCTCGGTGACCTACCAGGCCGCCAGTGACGAACCGCTGCCGCTGTTCCGTCGACGCTAAGCCAGCGGGTTTATTGCGGACACAAAAACGCCGGTCATTGACCGGCGTTTTTTTATGCCTGGTGTTTACCAGAAACGTTGCTGAGTGAGGCGACTCCACCAGCTCAACAGCACGCGGTCTACCGAACCGCTGGCGGCCATGCCGATGCGTTCCTGCAGGCTTTTACGCTCGGCGTAGTGCAGGTGATAAACCTCAGCCTGTTTGGCTTTCTGCGCCAGGTATTCATCGCTGGTCTTGAGCTCATCCACCAGTTGGTTTTCCAGCGCAGCGATACCAAGCCACACCTCACCGGTCGCCACCTCATCGATCGCCAGTTGCGGGCGATAACGGGCTACGAAGTTTTTGAACAAGCGATGGGTGATGTCGAGGTCTTCCTGGAACTTCTCGCGGCCCTTTTCGGTGTTTTCGCCAAACACGGTCAGTGTGCGTTTGTATTCACCTGCGGTCAGCACTTCAAAGTCGATGTCGTGCTTTTTCAGCAGGCGATTGACGTTAGGCAATTGCGCGACCACGCCGATCGAACCGAGGATGGCGAACGGTGCACTGATGATCTTGTCGCCGATGCAGGCCATCATGTAACCGCCACTGGCTGCGACCTTGTCGATACACACAGTCAGTGGCACGCCCGCATCACGGATTCGCGCAAGTTGAGACGACGCCAGACCGTAGCTGTGCACCATGCCGCCGCCACTTTCCAGACGCAGGACTACTTCGTCCTTCGGCGTGGCCAGGGTCAGCAGTGCGGTGATCTCGTGGCGCAGGCTCTCGGTGGCGGAAGCCTTGATATCGCCGTCGAAGTCGAGCACGAACACCCGGGATTTGGTCTCAGGCTTGTTCTTCTGTTTTTTCGCGCTTTTTTCCGTTTTTGCCTCGCCCTTGCGCAATGCCTTGAGCTGATCCTTGTCGAGCAAGGTCTGCTCCAGGCGTTCACGCAGCCCCTTGTAGAAATCGTTGAGCTTGCTGACCTGCAACTGCCCTGCCGATTTGCGCCGGCCTTTGCTGCGCAACGCGGCGAAACTGGCGAGCACCACCAGAATGGCGATCACCAGTGTGACGGTCTTGGCCAGGAAGCTGGCGTATTCGGTGAAAAAATCCACAGAGACTCCTCAAAGCAATGCGTGACGGTGTATTACACGCGGAATGGCTCCAGCATACCCATCCGTCGGCTCGTCGGCCAGCCGTGAAACCTCTGGCAACACGCCTGTAACGGGCATTTCAAACAAGCGTATGTTTTTTCATTGACAGCCTTACGCCATCCTCATAACCTCGCCTGACCTTCAACGTACCGGGACGACGCGGACGTGGGCAGCATCTACTTGATACGACATGGCCAGGCCTCCTTTGGTGCAGACGATTACGATGTCCTGTCGCCGACCGGTGTGCGTCAGGCAGAAATTCTCGGCCAGCACCTCGCCGACCTTGATATAAGCTTCGATCGTTGCCTTGCCGGTGACCTGCGTCGCCAACAGCACACGGCCACCAGTGCACTGGAGCAATTCAGCGCCAGAGGCCTGCCGGTTCCAGTCCTTGAAACCGATTCCGCTTTCAACGAATTCGATGCCGACGCGGTGATCCGCGCCCTGCTCCCGGCCATGCTGCCGGAAGAGCCGGAAGCCCTCGACATCCTGCGCAACGCCGCGCAGAACCGCGGTGAATTCCAGCGCATCTTCGCCCTGATCGTCGAGCGCTGGCTTGCTGGCACCTACGACACACCCGGACTGGAAAGCTGGCTGGGCTTCGTCGAGAGGGTTCAGGCCGGTTTGCACCGCATCCTCGACCTGGCGGAAAAGAACCAGAAAATTGCCGTGTTCACCTCCGGCGGCACCATCACTGCCCTGCTCCACCTGATTACGCAAATGCCTGCCAGACAGGCCTTTGAATTGAACTGGCAAATCGTCAACACCTCGCTCAACCAATTGAAGTTTCGTGGTCGCGAGGTGGCCCTGGCTTCCTTCAACAGTCACGCACACCTGCAACTGCTGAAGGCCCCGGAACTCATCACTTTTCGCTGAGTCCGGCTTACTGTGACCCTGGCTGTAACCACCCAGCTCCCATGACCAAGAAAGGATCGAACCATGACCTCCGTAGCTGATGCCGTAAAAGCAATGCAAGCCAAGTTCAACCCAGCCGCCGCTGCCGGTCTGGACCTGGTCTTCGGTTTCAACATCACCGACGAAGACAAGCAATACGCACTGATCGTCAAAGACGGCACCTGCAACATTCAGGAAGGCGAAAACCCGAACGCCAACTGCACGCTGGTGCTGGATAGCGAAACCCTGAAAGGTATCGTCAGTGGCGAGACAGACGGCATGCAGGCCTTCATGAGCGGCAAGCTGCGCGTTGAAGGCGACATGATGCTGTCGATGAAGCTGTCCGAGCTGTTCCCTTCGTAAGAAGCTTCTTGGTAAAACACAAATCCCGCTTATTGGCGGGATTTGTCGTTTCAACCATTGAAGACATGGCAACGTGAGTTAACGCTTGGCTGAAGCCGTCCCATCAAGCTCTTTTTTTACCTGGAGGTATGCCGCCTCTTCATCACTTTTTTCGATCAGATTCGAAGCCATCGAGCGGGGCAGGAGTTTCTTTTCTGTCACGTCCCAATCGATCGTAACGACCACGGTCTTGTTTGCAAACGTGATGAAAAGCCAATAGGAATCCACCGGCCTGTCAGGCTCGGCAAATGAACTATAGGCATACCGTATCTGGCGGTGCAGGTCCGGCGTATTCAGAATGAGGTCTTCGGTGTCCAACTTCGGAAACTGTCGCCCCACAGCGAATAACGCTTCGGTCAAGAGAACATCATTCTCAATATGTCGCAAACTTTCAGGCTTATTGCGCAGCATGGTCACTGGGCTCTCTTCAGGCGGAGTACCCATGAGACGCGGGCGATACATACCTGAACTGAACCACCGGCTGGCATCGAAACGGTTTTCTTCCGGACTCCACGGGCCGTAATACATCATTGCTTTGGCTGGCATCTGGGCTTCCTTGGCGTAAATAAATAGTCCTGCAAAGCTGGCAGCAATCAACAAGACACATAAGACGTGACGTTTGCCTATAAACTTCAGGAGCGTCATAGCGGTTTATAGGCAAGCAGGTGTTTGGGTACGCCGTCCGGTGTATCACCTGATCGAACGTCACGATGTGCGCCTAAGGCATCCAGCGGAAATCCAATCTTTCGTTCATACAATGCTCGGCTGTCATCGTGCGCCAGCAAATTGCGCTCTTCTTCAGAGACTGTTGGCGTCGGCGCCTGCGGCGCCTGTTCATCAGGTAATTGCGCCGTTGGGTCTTTGAGGGTCTTGCGATGTTCGATCAGCTTTCGTTCATAAGCGGTTTTTCGACTCAAATAATTCCGCATCGCTTGCCCATCAGCTGCTTCTCTTTCACGAATGCCCGGCACAGATCCCCGTTCCGCGGCAGTACCATAAGTTGTGTCGTAGTTGCTGCGTCTTGGAAATGCCCACACGGTGGTCCGGGTAGCATTAGCAAGAATCTGCGCCAGGCTGCGCTCGTAATGAGGATCTTCTGTTTCATTGACCTTGAAGTCGGCATCGATACCCAAACCTGTGCGACAAGCGTAGGAGTGAATTTTCGCACCATAGGCAAACGCTTCGGGTTTGAACATATACGCCTGTGCATCACGCAGACGGTAGCTATCGTTTTTATCCAGCTCGTAGCCCAACTCGATACTGCCCACCACACCATGGGAAAAAAAGTCGAGCTGTTTGATCTCGCGCCCGCGGCGTTGCCGAGCTGCGATGAAATCCACAAGACCGGATATCGAGTCCATCTCTCGGTACTGGGCCCCGTGCTGATTTTCGACAACGTCCTTCAAAGCCGTCAGCAAGTTCTCCGGATAGTCATTTTTGAAAATCAGAAATACACGCTGGATCGTGAAGTTTGGAGTGCCGGTTGGATACTTTGTGAGTTGGCGGATACCCTGATTGATAAAGCGCATCTTGTTGCCCTTCTGGCCACGAACCTTTTCATAAAGGGACATGTAAGACGCACCCACAACCGTTACGTAATCCTGTGCCAGCGTACCTTTCACTTGGGTCGTTGTATGTCGATCGCTTGTTCGAGCTTGATTCTTTTTGGGGGCTGCCACCTGCCACCTCCCTTAGTAATCTAGGCCGAGCGCATCGAGATGGGCGGCGGCTTCCTTACCCCACTGCACAACTATCGAAGTCGGGTTGGCCGTAAACACTCGCGCGGCGTTACCATGACTGTCGGTATGGCCTACGAGACGCTGCCCGTCACCCGTTTCGATGCAATAGAGCATGTCGGGAATAGCTTCGCCAGTGGCCTCATCAACCAGTTGGAAGCGCTCGCTGTGTTTAGGAACAGTGATAATCGGGGAGAAAGGTGCGGAACCGACCTGGGTGCCGACAAAAACGTCGCCAGAGCCCGTGATTATCATGCCTCCGTGGGCCGTCGCACTGCCCAAGAAAGCAATAGGCTTGCCATTGATCAAAATATTGCTGATGCCTTCGGTGACAGTGTCTCCGCACGCTGTGGTGTCTCCGACACGCAAAACTGGCATTCCATTGATGTTTACATCACCGGAACCGCTGTTACTGGGATTGGTGCCATGGCCTGTGATCGGGCATGCATTAAGATCGCTGAGTCGAGCGGCAGGCTTTGCCATCTTTAACTTCCTTGTAGTAAGCGTGGGCGCGAAATGTACCGGATCTTTATATTGGTTGAAAGCTTCAATCCAGACGTAGAATGCGAGCCGCCGCGAATGTAGCTGGCAGCGACTCATCGGCCCTTGATCGCTCCCGGAACCTGGAAATTGTCGTGTCGGATTCGCAGGCCCACACAAATCCGATCAACCCTCCTGCAACAACCGCGTATCCAGCCCAAACCGCTCTTGCGAAACCATCCTGAACTGACCTTCCGCCAGATCGCAACTCACCAGCAAATTCCACGAGTGTCGGGTGGCCACCGAAGGCACCAGAATAAATGGATGTTCAGCCAGCAGTGCGTCGGCAAACTTTCGCTGGTTGGGCGAGGTTTTTATCGGGGTGAGCCAATGCGGATTGGGCACGTCTTCCGGTTGCACGATTCTGATGCTGGCGTCGTGGGTGATTTCAAAACAGGTCAATACGTAGGGCTCCTGATCAAGTGCATCGAAGCTGCCATGGGCGGCCACCTCCAGTATCGCCGTGGAGGGGTCGACCGACGCATAAACGACTCTGCGGCCGGGCGTATTCCAGCGACCGCCGTCCCGTTTCGACCCCAGGCCGCTGTCCCAGGTCTCGCTGTACACCTCGCGATCCAGCCGCCACGCGTACCAGCGATCATCCCAGGGCAAGGGATTCATTGATAAACCCCGTATTTGATCTGGTTCAGATACTCCTCCACCATCCTGAAGCCCAACGCATTTCCAACCAGATCGAGCGGCACATAACCGTAGAAGTAAGTGGCGCGTTGCTCCAGCCATGATTCGGCCTTGGCCTGTCGCCCGAACACCTCGATGGCCAGTTCCAGCGCTGCCGCATATTGGTAGGCGATGATGCTCTGCGGCGTGTCCAGGCGCACCGACGCGCCTTCCTTGAGCAGACGTCGCACGGTTCTCACAGATTTGCCGGTGATACGTTTGACCATCTCTCCCTGTTGGTACAGTTCGGAGGTTGCGATCATGTTGACCACATCGAGCAGCGCAAATCCTTCGGCTGTGCAGCGCAGAATGAGCATCGGATCGTCGCCGGTGTCCTGCCCTCGCAACAGCAATTCCAGAGGTTTGCCCTCAAGCTTCTTCAAGCCCGTGAGCCGGGGCACTTTGGCGCTCGGCATGGCAACGTCCTCCGAGGGGCATCTCGCGCGGTCGTCGCGCCAGTAATGGCGAGGCGAGTAAGCAGGCGTATGGCTTTCAATCAGTGGGATTCGCATAGTCCATCCTTTGTCCAGGTCCAGAGCGATCTGTGCGCTCGATGACTTCAATGTCAGGACTGATCCTATAGATCCGGCGTCCGACGACCAACCTGAAAAAGTCGTCAGAAATATCCCCTCATCTGATCAAAACGCTCCTGTTTCCGTAGGACTTAAACGGAATTTTCAGCGGTTTAATCCGTTGTGGCTTTCAAGTTGGGGAGAGGGACTTTTGACTTACAATGCGCTCCACCTCCAGACACCGGCCCTGCCCCATGGACATCGACCTCGCCCGCACTTTCCTCGAAATCGTCCGCCACGGCAGTCTTGCCGCCGCCGCGCAGAAGCTGTTCGTCACACAAACGGCGATCACCGCACGGGTGCAGAAACTCGAAGGCCAGCTGGGCAGTACGCTGTTCGTGCGCAATCGCGCCGGGGCGAAGTTGACGGCCAATGGCGAAGCGTTCGTGGTCTACGCCAATCAACTGGTGCAGACCTGGGAAGCCGCGCGCCGCGACTTGCCGCTGCCCGAGGGTTATCACAACGTTCTGCACATTGGCGGTGAGGTCAGCCTGTGCAACCCGCTGATGCTCAGTTGGGCGGCGGAACTGCGGGAGAAAATCCCCGGCCACGCACTGCGCATGGAAATTCGCGACGGCGAAAATCTTTTGCGTCAGCTCGAACTCGGTGTGCTCGATGCGGCGCTGGTTTATCAACCGGAATACTGGCCGGGATTGCAGGTCGAGCAAGTGCTGGAGGAAAAACTGATTCTGGTGCGCGCGCCCGAGCGTCCGGAGCCTTACGTCTACATCGATTGGGGACCGGACTTTCGTCGTCAGCACGACGCCGCCCTGCCGGAAAAAGCCAAAGCCGCGCTGAGCTTCAACCTTGGCCCACTGGCCCTGCAATACATCCTCGAACATGGTGGCAGCGGTTATTTCCGTACCCGGGTCGTGCGCACTTATCTGGAGACCGGCGCGCTGGAAGCCGTCACCAAAGCCCCGGAATTCGGTTATCCGACCTATCTGGTGTATTCCCGCGATCGCGACTCGGCAGTGCTGCAACAGGCCTTCGATCTGTTGCGCGAGGTGATCCGCACCGATGATGACTGGTCGCAGCGCTGGAACCCGTTGAGCTGACGGGCGGCTTCAGTCCAGAGCATGGCGCTTAAGGCCGCAAGGTTCGCCCTGCACAAGTCAGCGGATCGGCTAATCTGCCGGGTATAACAACAATACCCGCAGGTGAAAGCGTTGAGGCAGACCACCGAGGCATTCCGCAGCCGCTACCGTGCGGCCATTCATCCTTTATACAATCCGTGGTTGCATGGCGCGTTCGTGTTGCTGTTCGGCATTTTCACCGTCGCTGCGTTCTGGCGCACGGTGCATTCAGTGAGCTGGCTGGAATGGCTGACAGTGCCGCTGAGCCTGTTGTTGTTCAACTTCGGCGTGTACATGGTCCATCGTCATTTAGGCCATCACAAAAAAGCTTTCGCAAAGATGTTCTACGCACGACATGCCGGGGACCATCACAGCTTTTTCACCCCCGGCCATATGACCTACGACAGCGCGCGGGACTGGCGAGTGATTCTGTTTCCAGCCTGGCTGATCGTCATTCATACGCTATTGATCACCCTGCCCCTCTGGTGGCTGCTCGCGCAGGTCAACGCCAATGTCGCCGGGCTGTTTGCCGGGTGCATGGTGTTCGGTTATCTGCTCTATGAGGTATTCCATGCCTGTGAACATCTGCCACCGCAAAATCCGTTGACTCGTTTGCCGTGGATTCGCCAGATGCGCGGTCTGCACGAACTGCATCACCGCCGCGAGCGCATGCAGGAGCGCAATTTCAACATCGTTCTGCCCTTGATGGACTACCTGTTCGGCACGCTGTACCGCGAGCCGGAACCCGCCCCTTTGAGTTATTCAAAAATGCCCATGACGCGCATGCAGCACCAGATCGATATCGCCGGCGAACCGGTCGCCGTGCTGGCTTATGCCGCCAGCGTCAGTCACTGGCCGGACTGGCATCCCTCCTCATTGAAGATTGACGGTCCGCAAGGTCCACTGCATGCCGGTGCACGTTTCGAAGAGGACATCCATGCCGGCGGACGTGCCGGTCACTTGCGCTGGGAGGTTACTGAATATCTGCCGGGCCGGCGCTGGTGCGCACGCGCGCAAAGTGATCAGGGCTTGTCCCTGCGGTTGACTTACGAGTGCTCAGTGGAGGCTGGCGGCACGCGTTTCTCGCGCACGCTGGAATATCGCTTTGACGGTTTGCTCATGCGTCTTGCCAATCGCCTGTTGCTCAAGCGGCGCATCGAGCGGGAATCTGCCGCGTCCATGCTCGCCCTGCGCGACATGGCTGCGCAATTTATCGGCGCGGCGAGGGCCAGCGCGTGAAATTACGTTATGTGCTGTGCCTGCTGATCGTTCTCGTCATCGCCTTCTTGTTGTTGCTGCCGACCAAGGTCGAACCGGTCGCCTGGACGCCGCCACTGGCGCCGTCATTGAAAGACGGCATCTACGCGGACAACCAGCGCCTCAAAGCTGTGGCGAAGGTCGGGCCGAGCGACATCGAAGGGCCTGAGGCGTTGCTACTGGAAGACGAATTCCTCATCACCGGATTGCATGACGGCAGGCTCATCCGTAGCAGCCTCGACGGTACGCAGCGCAAGGTCCTGGCCGACACCGGTGGCCGTCCACTGGGCCTGGCCCGTCATCCGAATGGCATGCTGGTAGTTGCCGATGCGGTCAAAGGCTTGCTGTCGCTGGATGCGCAGGGCCGCGTGATTCCGTTGACCACCGAGGCCAACGGCGTGCCATTTGGATTTACCGATGATGTAGCGGTCGACAAGTCAGGCCACTACGCCTACTTCAGCGATGCCTCGAGCCGTTGGGGCTATGGTCATGACGGCGAGGCGATCATTGAACACGGCGCCGACGGACGTCTGCTGCGCTACGACTTTCAAACCGGCAAGACCAGCGTCTTGCTCGACAAGTTGCAGTTTGCCAATGGCGTCACTCTTGGTCCGGACGAGGCCTATGTGCTGGTCAATGAAACCGGCGCTTATCGCATCAGCCGCTACTGGCTGAGCGGGCCGAAGGCCGGTACCCATGATGTGTTCATCGACAACTTGCCGGGGCTTCCGGACAACCTCTCGTTCAATGGCAGCAATCGCTTTTGGGTAGCGCTGTATGCGCCGCGCAATGCCTTGCTCGATGGCACCGCTGAACACCCGTTCGTGCGCAAGATGATCGTGCGGGCGTTGACGGTTTTGCCCAAGCCTGTCGAAAAGCGCGGGTTTGTGCTGGGACTGGACCTGGACGGCAAGGTGATTGCCAATCTGCAGGACGCGAGCGAAGGCAATTATTCGCCGATTACCACGGTGCGCGAGTATGGGCAGTGGTTGTATTTCGGCTCGTTGAAGGCCATGCATATGGGGCGAATGGGGTTGGATGCGGCGCTTAAGTAAAACAGAAAAATTTTCACCGTATGGACCGACGATATCGCTGGCAAGCCAGCTCCCACAGTGTCCGTGTGAACTCCAAATATGTGTTCACCAGATGAACCTGTGGGAGCTGGCTTGCCAGCGATAGCGGTCTGTCAGTTGCCGGACCGGTCGAACTTCTCCGGATCTTCATCCTCCGGCAGTTCTTTCACGGTTTTTTCCGGATGCGCTGTGGTATGCGCCGGGCTGTTCGGTTCAGGACGGGTAGGAATCGGGTCGAAACCACCCTGCTCTTCACTGGGGAATTTGGGGTCGTTCATATGGCACCTCGCAACGAGTCGATGGTTTGCAGACTCTGCACATTGGAGGTGCCATTGGCCGTAGCCGTTCCCTTCAGAAAATGACCACGGGTCGGGCGACTACTGTCCCGTCAGCGGCTGCCCGGCGAGTTGAGCAACGATCTGTTCCTTGACGATCACGCGCTTCTCTTTGAGCTTTTTCAATTCGTCGTCAGTGGGGGCGTCTGACTGGGCGTTCTCGGCTTCGACCACGGCTTTATCCACGTCGAAGTACTTGTTGAGCAGCGAATCCAGCTTCGGATCCTCGGAGCGTTTTTGCTCGATCTCTTCCTTCTTGCAGCCCAGGTCCTGATACAGATCATGTGAAACCGGCATGAAACACCTCCATCAATTTGATCGACAACCAGCGCGACCGATGCGCTGACTCATTATCAGCATGGCCTTGCCCGATGACTTCTGTCGACTCCCTGTCAGACCAGCGGTTGCCGTTCGTCGCCCTGTCGTAAATGCGATAAAACCTTTGGCGTCTGCGCTCGCTCCATTGGATAACGCTCACAAAAACCTGCGTGGAGATACCCAATGGACGGATTCAACCTGCGTCATCTCGCTCTGGCTGTTGCACTGTCTGCCGGCATGGGCAGCGCCTTTGCCGCGACCGACAACGACTTTGTCGACAATGCCGCCGCTGGTGGCATCGCCGAAATCGAAACCAGCAAGCTGGCACTGGAAAAAAGCCAGTCAGCCGACATCAAAGCCTTCGCTAACCAAATGATCGCTGATCACACCAAGGCCAATGAAGAGCTGAAGAAGATCGCGACCACCAATGACATCGAAGTCCCTGACGACACCACCCTGGTCAAGCAGGCCAAGGAAAAGATTCTCGACATGCGCGATGAATCCTTCGATGCGGCCTACGCCAACAACCAGGTCAAGGCTCACGAAGAGACCATCGAGCTGTTCAAGAAGCAGGCGAACACCGTGACCGATGACAAGGCCAAGGGCGCTACTGAGCTGAAAGCGTTCGCGCAGAAGATGCTGCCAGCGCTGGAAAAACACCTGGCCCACGCCAAAGAGCTGCAAGCCAAACATCCGAGCAAGTAACCGGCCGGCAATAAAAAGGCCGCATCCTTCGATGCGGCCTTTTTGCGTCTCAGCGATCAACCACCATCGGTGTCGATATCGGCGTCAGTGCTTTCGCCCGGTTCAGGACGGTCCGGGTCAGGCTTGAAGCCGGGGCTGAAGTCGTTGCTGTTGTCGTTGTGATGCTGCTTCTGATCGACCTCGGCAGCCGCGCTGTCCGCCTGCCCTTCTTCAACCGGCGCGGGAGTATTTTGCCCCGGCGTTTGCGGGTCGATGGCCGGGTCGTTGCGGTTAATTGACTCTGAGGACTGATTTTGCTGTTGCGGCGCTTGCTCGTTCATATCCACCTCATTCATAGTCCTGCATCCTTCTTCCAGCACGACTGGAAAACGTCGGGCATGCAGATTCGAAGCCTGACGCCGTAGATTCGTTCAAAAGATCGTTGCCTGCCGCCACGCCGACTAGAGTTACCGGGGCGTTCGACGCGGCAGGCAGAAAAATTCATCGCTAGCTGAACAACTATTTCAAGCGGTAAATGTCAGTCAAATCGCGCCGGTCATTTCGCCGAGCCGGCCCATATACGTAACGGAGCGACACGCACATGGCAGCACTGCAGAACAGCACAGTTGAAGCAATCAAGAACAACCAGACTCAGCTGTTGAGCGAGTGGACCAAACGCCTCGAAGCCAGCGGCGCCACACGCAACCTCAAGGAACACGACCTCGCTCAGCAAACCCGCGACTTGCTGGGCCTGCTCCTGGTGGGTCTGGAAAACGGCAACGGCAGCAAGATTGCCGCTGCGGGTTGGGAGGATACCCGTCAGTTCCTTGAAAAGCTGTCGCAGAGCCGCGCCCTGCTCGGCCAGGATTCCCAGCAAACCGCCAATTTCATCTTTGCCCTGAAAGGCCCGTTGTTCGCCCTGCTGCAAAACCATTATCAGGACCAGCCAGCACTGCTTGCCGAGCAATTGCTGGAAGTCTCCGAATTGCTCGACACCGTCGGTATGCACACCATCGGCACCTTCCAGAAATCCCGTGAAGCGGTGATCAAGCGTCAACAGGAAGAGCTGCTGGAACTGTCGACTCCGGTGGTCAAGCTGTGGGATGGCGTCCTCGCCCTGCCAATGATCGGCACCCTCGATTCGCAGCGCACCCAAGTAGTCATGGAATCGCTGCTGCAACGCATCGTCGACACCGGTTCGGAAATCGCCATCATCGACATCACCGGCGTGCCAACCGTCGACACTCTGGTCGCCCAGCACTTGCTGAAAACCGTGACCGCGATCCGCCTGATGGGCGCTGACTGCATCATCAGCGGCGTGCGTCCACAGATTGCGCAAACCATCGTTCACCTGGGTCTGGATCTGCAAGGCGTAGTGACCAAGGCCAATCTGGCCGACGCATTGAAACTGGCCCTGACCCGCTTGGGTGTCAGCCTCGTCAAGACGGCTTGACCATGGAACGTATTCCGATTCTTCAAATGGGCGATATCTTGCTGGTGACCATTCAGGTCGACATGCATGACCAACTCGCCCTGACCCTGCAGGACGATCTGTCCGAGCGCATCAGCCGGACATCCGCCCGGGGCGTGCTGATCGACATCACGGCGCTGGACATGGTCGATTCGTTCATCGGGCGCATGATCGGCGACATTTCCGGGCTGTCGAAAATCATGGACGCCAAAACCGTGCTGGTCGGCATGCAGCCGGCAGTGGCGATCACGCTCGTTGAGCTGGGCATGACTTTGCCAGACGTGAGCACCGCCCTGAACGTCGAACGCGGGATGAAACTGCTGCGGGAACGAGTACTTGCACAATGACCGTGCGCAGTAGCGGTACGCAACCCATTCTCATTGAACAGGACGTAGTGCTGGCCCGCCAGACCACGCGCAAACTCGCCACCGAATGTGGCATGCGCCTGATCGACCTGACCAAACTGGTGACCGCTGTCAGTGAGCTGGCGCGTAACACCATGGTCTATGGCGGCGGCGGCGACATGGACTGGCAGATTCTCGAGGAAAACGGCCGGGTCGGTTTGCGCATCACCTTCCGCGACGAAGGCCCTGGCATCCCCGACATCAAACTGGCGATGACCGACGGCTGGACCTCCGGCAGCGGGTTGGGCCTTGGCCTGACTGGCGCCAAGCGCCTGGTCAATGAATTCGAACTCGACACTGAGCCCGGCAAAGGCACGCGCATTACGATCACACGATGGACATGAATATCACCGGGTCGTTGACCCAGGTTCTGCCGATCGAGGACAGCAGCCAGATCGGCCACGCGCGGCGCACCGCGCAGAAACTCGCCGAGCAGCATGGCTTCGACGAAAACGATGCCGGCCGCGTGGCGCTGGTCGCGACCGAACTGGCCAGCAACGTGCTCAAGCATGCCCAGCGTGGTGAATTTCACCTGCGTGTACTGGCTCGGCCGGATAGCGGCTTCGGCATCGAAATGCAGACCGTGGATCGGGCGCAGGGCTTTGATCTGGATGCCTGTCTGGCGGATGGCTTTTCCACTGGCGGCACACAAGGCATCGGCCTCGGCGCCGTATCGCGGCAGACCAGTGTCTTCGATGTCTACGCCGACCACCGTGGCGCGGTGTTGCTGGCGCGAATTTTTCCGCGCAGCGATCGTCAGGCCGATATCCGCTTCGGCGTCAGCCAGCATTCGCTGCATGCCGATCCAGCCTGCGGCGATGTCTGGCATCTGGCGTATGAAGGCTCGCGGATCAGCGCGCTGGTGGTCGATGGCCTCGGTCATGGCGAAGACGCCGAGCGCGCAGGCCTGGCCGGGGCGCAGGCATTCGCCCGGGCACCGTTTGCCGATCCAGTGGTATTGATGGAAGACCTGCATCAGGAAATGCTCGGCACCCGTGGCGGCGCCGTCGCTTTCGCGCAGTTTGACAGCCAGCGCGACGGCCTGACGTTCGCCGGTGTCGGTAACATCGGCGCCAGTCTGCTGGAGCCTGGCAAATCCCGCGGTCTGGCCTCACATCCCGGTATCGTTGGCGGCCAGTACCGTAAAGCCAAACCCTTTGACTATGCTCACGTGAACGGACATTTATTGATCATGTACAGCGACGGCCTACAGTCCCGTTGGAATCTTGCAGACTACCCCGGCCTGGTGCATCGCCATCCTGCCGTGATAGCCAGCGTCCTGCACCGCGACTTTTGTCGTGGCCGCGATGACGTGACGGTGCTGGTCGTGGCTCTGGAGGCCGCCCATGGCTGAATCGACAACCCTGAGCCCTGCTGAACAGGCGGCGCTCATCGCTCAGTTGCAGCGCGAAACCACTGCCCTGCGCGAAGAACTCGATGAAACCAACCAGGGTGTTCTGGCGCTGTACGCCGAGCTCGACAATCAGGCCGAAGAACTGCGTCAGGCATCGGATCTCAAGAGCCGTTTCCTGTCGTACATGAGCCATGAATTCCGCACGCCGCTGGGCTCGATACTGAGCATCAACAGTCTGCTCGCTGACGAACTCGACGGTCCGCTCAGCCCTGAACAGCACAAGCAGGTAGCCTTCGTCAGCACCGCTGCCCGCGAGCTCAGCGACATGGTTGATGACCTGCTCGATCTGGCGAAGATCGAAGCCGGGCGCATCAGCATTTCCCCGGCCTGGTTCGACATGTTCGACCTGTTCTCCGCCCTGCGCGGGATGTTCCGGCCAATCGTCGACGCCTCGGCGGTGGATCTGATCTTCGAAGAGCCACTGGGCCTGCCGCGCCTGTATACCGATGACAAGAAGCTCGGGCAGATCCTGCGCAACTTCATTTCCAACTCACTGAAATTCACCACCCGTGGCGAAGTGCGGGTATCGGCGCGAATGGAAGGTGAAGACAAAGTGCGCTTTGCCGTCAGCGACACCGGCATCGGCATCGCGGCCGAACTGCATGACACGCTGTTCGAAGACTTCTCCCAAGTCGATTCGCCATTGCAGAAACGTCTGCGCGGCACCGGTCTGGGTCTGTCACTGTGCAAGCGTTTCGCCGCCCTGCTCGGCGGTGAAGTCGGGGTAGACAGTACGCCGGGCGTCGGCTCGACGTTCTTTGTCATCATCCCGCTGGCGATCGCTCTGGAGAACGTCGATGAATCGTGACATCCGCCTGTTGATCGTCGATGACAACGTCGCCACCCGTTACGCCCTGCGCCGGCGCTTGGAGCGCCATGGCTACACGGTGCTCGAAGCCGGCACCGGCAGCGACGGCCTGGCCCTGATCGAGGGCGAAGCCCTCGATGCGTTGATCCTCGACGTCAACCTGCCGGACATGAGCGGTTTCGACATCGTCCGCCTGCTGCGCGCCGACCCGGGCACCGCGCTGCTGCCAGTGATTCATGTGTCAGCGGCGTCGATCCAGACCGGCGATATCATCACTGGTCTCAACGCGGGTGCCGATGCCTATCTGATTCACCCGGTCGACCCCGATGTGCTCTTGGCGACCCTGCGTACCCTGCTGCGGGTGCGCGACACGGAAAATGCCCTGCGCGAAAGCGAGGCGCGTTTCCGCGAGATTTTTGCCAACGTCTCGGCACCGATCGCCGTGCTCGATGCCAATCTGAAAGTGCATGAATGCAACCACGCCTTTGCCCAGTTGATCGTCGACAACCGCGACGCGCAGGCGCTGCGTGAATGCTTTGCCGAAGATCAATGCTCGATCCTCGATGAACTGCGTCTGCGTCTGGTCGACGGCGAGCGCTGGAAAGGCACGCTGAACATGCGTGTGCAGGGCGAGATTCGCGAGACGCAATGGCAGATTTCGCCTTATCGCACCCCGGAACTGAGTCTGGTGTTCGTCGAGGACGTCACCGAACACCGCCACCGCGAGCGCTCGCATCTGGCGCGGCTGGATGACACCACCACGCAACTGGCCAAGGAAGTCGCCGAGCGCGTGCACGCCGAAGCGCAATTGCTGCAAGTGCAGAAAATGGATGCGCTGGGCAAGCTCACCGGCGGTATCGCCCACGACTTCAACAACCTGCTGACCGGGATCATCACCAGCCTGGAACTAATCCAGAAACGCGTGGCCGATGAGCGTCTGGACAAGGTGCAGTTCTATACCGAAGCAGCGCTGAACTCAGCCATGAGCGCGGCCTCATTGACCCATCGTCTGCTGGCATTTGCCCGCCAGCAGCCGCTCGATACACGGCCGGTGGACATCAACGAGCATGTCCGCTCGCTGGAAGAATTGCTGGTGCGCACCATCGGCGAGCGCATCACCCTCAAGCTGGAACTGACCAACAAACCGGCGATTGCGCTGGTCGACCCGGTGCAGCTGGAAAGCGCGGTGCTCAACCTGGTGATCAACGCCCGTGATGCCCTGCCCTCGGGCGGCAATATCTGGGTCAATACTTACGCCGCTTATTCCCATGGCGATCCGAATCTGGCCGATGGCGCGTACGTGGCGCTGTCGGTACGCGACGACGGCACCGGCATCGAACACAACGTGATCGACAAGGTGTTCGAACCGTTTTTCACCACCAAGCCTTTGGGCCAGGGCACCGGGCTTGGTCTGTCGACGATTTACGGCTTTGCCCGTCAGTCCGGCGGTGACGCGCACATTCGTAGCGTCGCCCGGCGTGGCACCGAAGTGACCATCATGCTGCCCGGCACCAACGACCCGACCGGGGCCGACGCGCCTGTGCCGGTGCCTGACGCCAAAGGCAGTGGCGAGCATGTGCTGATCGTCGAGGACATGGCCACGGTGCGCTTGTTCGTCACCGAAGTGCTGGAAGACGCCGGCTATCGCTGCACGCAAGCGGCGGATATCGAATCGGCGCTGGAGCGCTTGCAGAACGACCCGTCCATCGACCTGCTGCTGACCGACGTCGGCTTGCCGCGCATGAGCGGCCGTGAACTGGCGGATGTTGCCCGTGGCTGGCACGAGGGGCTGCCGATCCTGTTCATGACCGGCTACGCCGAAACCGCCCTCAACCGCCAGGTCTTCCTCGGCACCGGCATGGACATGCTGGTCAAACCGTTCCAGATCAGCGAACTGCTCGACAAGGTCCGCCGTACGCTGGATGGCGCCTGAACTGGCGCCATCGCTGGCAAGCCAGCTCCCACAGGGGGCATCAGTGTGCGCAGATTTTCGGCAACAACTTGAATTTCTGTGGGAGCTGGCTTGCCAGCGATGGCGGCCAGCAAGGCGCTGCAGTTATCGGCTCAAAGCCCGAGCCAGAAACGGCGCAGTCTTGCTCTTCTTGCTGGTGGCGACTTTCTGCGGTGTGCCGGCGGTGACGATCCTGCCGCCCTGATCGCCGGCCCCGGGGCCGATGTCGATCACCCAGTCGCTCTGCGCGACGACACGCATTTCGTGTTCGACCACAATCACCGTGTGCCCCGCCGTTACCAGCGTATCGAGTTGTTCCAGCAAGCGATCGACATCTCTCGGGTGCAATCCCGTGGTCGGTTCATCCAGTACATACAAGGTCGCGCCACGCTGGCTGCGCTGCAACTCGGTCGCCAGTTTGATCCGCTGCGCTTCACCACCGGACAGTTCCGTGGCCGGTTGCCCCAGGCGCAGATAACCCAGGCCGATATCGCGCAGCACTTCCAGCGAACGACGAATCCCCGCCTGCTCGGCAAACACCGCCACCGCCTCATCGACGGTCAGTTGCAGCACCTGGGCGATGCTCAAGCCCTGCCAGAGAATCGCCAATGTCTGCGGGTTATACCGCGCTCCGTGGCAGGTCGGGCACGGCGCATACACGCTGGGCATGAACAGCAATTCCACACTGACGAACCCCTCACCCTCACAAGTGGCGCAACGGCCCTTGGCGACGTTGAAAGAAAACTGCCCGGCGTCATAGCCCGCCGCTTGCGCTTCGGGAGTCGCGGCGAACAGCTTGCGCACGTTGTCGAACAACCCGGTGTAAGTCGCCAGATTGGAGCGCGGTGTGCGTCCGATGGGTTTCTGATCAACCTGCACCAGCCGTTTGATCGACTCCAGGCCGGCGCTGATCTGCCCGGTGCTGGGCGGCGGAGTGTCATCTTCCAGACTCGGTTCTTCCGACTCGGCCTCGGCCATCGGCCGGCCCAACTGCGCGCCGACCAGTTCCAGCAAGGCCTGACTGACCAGACTCGATTTGCCGGAGCCAGACACACCGGTCACCGAGGTGAAACAGCCCAAAGGGAATTCGGCGCTAAGATTATTCAGGTTATTGCGCGTCACGCCGTCGAGCTTCAGCCAGCCGCTCGGCTTGCGCGCGGCGCGCTCAGGGCGTTGGTTTTCGGCAAACAGATAAGCGCGGGTCTGCGAATCTGCAACATCAGCGAGTCCCGCAGGCGGACCGCTGTACAGCACGCGCCCGCCCTTTTCGCCCGCCGCCGGGCCGACGTCAATCAGCCAGTCGGCACGGCGCATGGTTTCGACATCGTGTTCGACCACAAACAGCGTGTTGCCGTCGGCCTTCAAGCGCTGCAATGCCTCGAACAACGCCTCGCCATCCGCCGGATGCAGACCGGCAGACGGCTCGTCCAGGACATAAATCACCCCGAACAGCTGCGAACCCAATTGCGTGGCCAGGCGCAAACGCTGCAACTCGCCCGACGACAAGGTCGGCGTACTGCGTTCCAGCGCCAGATAACCCAGGCCGAGATCGGTCAGGGTGCTGACCCGCTCCAGCAAATCCTCAGCGATGCGCTGCGCCGCCAAGCGTTTCTCCAGCGACAGATTCGGCGTGTGGCGCACGTCCGGTGCGCTGGCATGACCGCTGGCGCCATGGGCGACCCGCTGCTGACGCGCCTCGCGGGTTTGCGCATGGCTGAGGGTGTCGCCGCTCTCCTCGGCCTGTTCCAGATAATTTGCCGCTGCTACAGGCCGCAGCACTTCGGCCACTTGCAGCAACGGCATCTGCGACAACTCGCCAATGTCGTAGCCGGCAAAGGTCACCGACAACGCCTCGCGCTTGAGCCGTTTGCCCTCGCACAATGGGCACGGGCTACCGCGCATGAACTGTGAAACACGCTTCTTCATCAGCGCACTTTGCGAGTGAGTGAAGGTGTGCAGGATGTAGCGCCGGGCGCCGGTGAAGGTGCCCTGATAACTCGGTTCCATCTTGCGCTTGAGCGCGACGCGGGTTTCTTCCGGGGTCAGCCCGGCGTACACCGGCACCGTCGGCGTTTCTTCAGTGAAGAGAATCCAGTCGCGCTGCTTTTTCGGCAGTTTCTTCCAGGGAATATCGACATCAATGCCCATGGTCACGAGGATGTCGCGCAGGTTCTGCCCTTGCCAGGCCAACGGCCAGGACGCCACTGCACGCTGGCGGATGGTCAGGTTCGGGTCCGGCACCATCAGCGCTTCGGTGACTTCATAGACGCGACCAAGTCCATGACACTCCGGACAGGCGCCCTGCGGCGTGTTCGGTGAAAAATCCTCGGCATACAGCATTGGCTGCCCCGGCGGGTAACTCCCGGCCCGGGAATAGAGCATACGTATCAGGCTCGACAGCGTCGTCACACTGCCCACCGAAGAACGCGCGCTTGGCGTGCCGCGCTGTTGTTGCAGAGCGACGGCAGGCGGCAGTCCTTCGATGGAATCGACATCCGGCACGCCGACCTGATCGATCAGCCGCCGCGCGTAGGGCGCCACCGATTCGAAATAACGCCGCTGGGCCTCGGCGTAAAGCGTGGAAAACGCCAGCGACGACTTGCCCGAACCCGAGACGCCGGTGAACACCACCAGCGCATCACGCGGAATATCGACGTCAACATTCTTCAGGTTATGTTCGCGGGCGCCGCGCACACGAACCATACCGGCGGGTGCTTTGGAATTGCGCTTGGAAATCATCGGCCTGCCTTGATTGAAAAACTGGGCAGCGCTCGGCATCAGGTGCCGAGCACCTCGCAAATCATCTGCAGTAAAGCTTGCGGGCTGTAGGGTTTGCCGAGCAGATGCGTATCGGGGCTGAGCTGGTGGTCGCGGGAAATGATGTCGCGGGTGTGACCGGAGGTGAACAGCACCGGCACCGGCGGTGTCTGCACCTTGGCCCACGCGGCCAGATCGGAACTCTTGATCAGGCCGGGCATGACCACGTCGGTGAAGATCAGATCGATCTCGATGCCTTCCAGCAACATCTGCATGGCCACGTCGCCATTGCACGCGGTCATCACCCGATAGCCTTCTTCGCGCAGCAACTCCACCGCCGAAGCGCGCACCGCGTCATTGTCTTCCACCACCAGAATGGTTTCGTGGCCGCCGCTCTTGCGCTCGCCGACACTGGCGGTCTCTTCACGAACCGGACGCAGACTGCGCGGGAAATACAACTGCACCCGCGTGCCTTCGCCGAGCTTGCTGTCGATCTCGACGTGGCCGCCACTCTGTTTGACGAAGCCAAAGACCATGCTCAAACCGAGCCCGGTGCCCTGGCCGTCGGCCTTGGTGGTGAAAAACGGTTCGAAAACCTGTTCCAGCATTTGTGGGGCAATGCCCACGCCGGTGTCGGTGACCGCCACGCGCACATACTCACCGGACGCGATGCCCTTGCCGACGCAGTATTCGCTGTCCAGACAGACATTGGCGGCGCTGAGGCCGATAACGCCCTCGCCTTTCATCGCGTCGCGGGCGTTGATGGCCAGATTGAGAATCGCGTTTTCCAGTTGGTTGCGATCGACGTTGATGTGCCAGGGCTGCGGCGGCAGTTGCACGTCGATCTGAATGGTTTCGCCCAATGCACGTTGGAGTAATTCGCCCACGCCTTCGAAAATTTGCTCTGGATTGCACACGGCCGGTGACAGCGGTTGCCGCCGGGCAAAGGCCAGCAGTTGCGAAGACAGTTTGGCACCGCGTTCGACCGCCGCCAGCGAAGCCACGACCCGGCGTTGTACGTTGGCATTGTTGGGCTCATGCCGGGCGAGCAGATGCAGGTTGCCAGCGATGACTTGCAGCAGATTGTTGAAGTCGTGGGCAACGCCACCGGTCAGGCCGCCGATGGCTTCGAGCTTCTGCGATTGGCGAAGTTGTTCCTCGGCTGCCAGCCGCGCATTCACTTCGGCGGCCACGCGCTGTTCGAGATTACGGGTGAATTTGAGCAGTGATTCTTCGGCGTTTTTGCGCTCATGGATGTCGATCAGCACACCGGGAAAGCGAAACGGCTTGCCTTGCTCATCGAACTCGCAGGCACCACTGGCCAACACCCACAGGTACTGGCCGTCGGCCCGCTGCACGCGGTATTCAGCGTTGTACGGCTCGCCAGTGCGCACGCTATGGGCAACTCGCTCCTGCACCCACCGATGATCTTCGGGATGGATGCGCGATTCGGCGATGTCTTGTTGCAGATCGCTCAGGTCCTGATCCGGCGGGTAGGAAAAGGTGCGGGCGAAACGTTCGTCAGCAGAGAAGCGATTGTTCTTGATGTCCCAGACAAACGAGCCCAGCAGTGCGCCGGCATTCAGCGCCAGACGCACGCGCTCGTTGTCGGCGCGATAGGCATCTTCGGCCGCCTGACGCAGGCGCTCGGAATGCACCAGTTCGGTGGTTTCGACCACCATCGCCATGACGCCGCCGGGCACGCCTTCGTCGTTGGCCACCGGGCTGTAATACAAGTCCATCCAGACGTCTTCGGGCACGCCGTCGCGCAGCAATACCAGCTCTTTGTTGCGATAGGACAAGGTGCCGCCGGCCAGGCAAGTGTCAACGACGTGGCGGTTGAATTCGGCGACTTCCGGCCAGCCCAGCTCTACCGGCACGCCAAGCAGATAGGGATGGCGGCCACCGGCGAATTCGGAGTAGGCGTCGTTGTAGATCATGTAGCCGGCATGGCCCCAGAGCATCACCATCGGCAGCGGCGAAGCCAGCATCAGCTGCACGGTGTTACACAGGCTGGCCGGCCAGTCGGCGAGCGGACCCAGTTCGGTGAGGCTCCAGTCGAATGCACGGATGCGTCCGGCCATTTCGCCTTTCCAGCCCTCACAGCCGTGGCTTTCGGATAAAAACTGCATCGCCTGACTCAGTGTCCTTTTTTGCGGTTTTCCGATCTATCGCAACGCTACAACGACGCGACGCCCGTGTGTTTCGAGGCCCTGAAAACGCATTGGTTTCATTGGAGGTATAGCCGATATGCGACACAGGGCCATTCAGACGCCAATCAAGTGTTTGAGTGGGTGATAGCCGGTTTTCATTTTTGCAGCAACGTCGAGAATCGCCTTCTCGATTCCGTTGAGGTGCGTGCAGGTCAGCTCGATCGCGGCGCTCTGATTACCGGCCTCGATGTACTCAAGCAAACGCAGGTGTTCATCGTCGCGGCAGGCTTGATGACTGTCGTCATCGAGCGCGGCGGCATACAGCGAAGCGCGCGAGATCAGCTTCTGGAACCAGTCGAGCAGCACCGGATTGTTCAGGCTGCGCGCCAGTTTGAGGTGGAATTCGCCGAGCAGATGGATCAGCCGTTCATGGTCGCCGGCCGCATGGGCGGCATCCTCCAGCAACAAGTGCTCACGCAGATCCTGCATCGCAACGGTGTCTTTGCGCCGGCACAGTTCGGTGACGATGCCGATTTCGATCAACCGCCGGGTTTCGAACAGCGAACGCAGCTCTGCGTCACTGGGCAGCGACACCGATGCACCTTTGTTGGGCTCAGTGGTGACCAGACCATCGGCTTCCAATTGCTTGAGCGCAGCACGCACCGACGTGCGGCTGACATTGAACAACTCGGCCAGCGAGGCCTCACCCAGCTTCATGCCTGGGCGCAACGAACGCTTGCTGATCGCCGCGTAAACCCCTTGGTAGACGCGGTCGACCGTGGTTTCCAGTTTCTTTTCGCTCATTCGAACACTCCTTTGGCGTCGGGCAATTCATCCTGGCAGTGGCTGGCCATGGAGTTGATCGGGTTCCCGTACCGGTGTGAAGCGCAGAATATCTGCCTTCGGCCCAAAGGTGCAGCCTTTTGATTTATCTCGATTTTGGATAAACAGCCAAAACCTGTGGGAGCGAGCCTGCTCGCGAAGGCGGCGGCACGTTTGACATCGTCATTGCCTGACAGTCCGCTTTCGCGAGCAGGCTCGCTCCCACACTGATACGGGGTAAATCCACCATCTTCATCGCAACCAAATTCCCTGTGGGAGTGAGCTTGCTCGCGAAGGCGGCGGCACAGTCAACATCGTCATTGCCTCAGACTGCGCTTTCGCGAGCAGGCTCGTTCCCACACTCATACGGGGTAAATCCACCATCTTCATCGCAACCAAATTCCCTGTGGGAGCGAGCCTGCTCGCGAAGGCGGCGGCACAGTCAACATCGTCATTGCCTCAGACTGCGCTTTCGCGAGCAGGCTCGTTCCCACAAAGGTCAGTGGAAATCCCGGCTCTGCACGTGAATGCCGTTGAGCAGCGGGCTAAGGTCGCTCATGCGCCCGGCGATCAGGTGGCGCACATCGCCTTCGCGCTCCCAGCGGCCGTCGACCTTGAGCAATTGCGAACCCACCAGCACTTGGCGCTGACGCTCGGCCAGGTCACGCCAGACCACTACGTTGACGTTGCCGAACTCGTCTTCCAGGGTCACGAACGTTACCCCACTGGCCGTACCTGGGCGCTGTCGGCCGGTGACCAGACCGGCCACGCTGACCGGCCGGCCATGTTCAATATCCATCAATTCCCGCGAGCTGCGGCAGCGCCGGGCCTGCAACTCGCCACGCAGCAATGCCAACGGGTGCGGCCCCAGCGTCGTCCCCACCGTGGCGTAATCAGCATGCAGGTCTTCGCCAACGCTGGGTTTGGGCAGGACGATTTTGACTTCTTCTTCGTTGGGCAGGCCGGCGAACAGGCCGAGCTGTTTCTGCACCCCGGCCACTTCCCAACGCGCACGATGACGGTGCCCGGCCAGACCGCGCAAAGCGCCGGAGTCTGCCAGCAAGGCCTGCGCACGACTGTCGAGGGCGGCGCGCTCACCCAGGTCAGCGACATCGGCAAACGCCCCGTGTCGGCGCGCGGCTTCGATGCGCCGTGCGTCCTCTTCGCGAAAACCCTTGATCATGCGCAGGCCCATGCGAATCGCCGGTTGCCCGGCACTCAGCGGCTCGAGGCTGCAATCCCAGTCGCTGGCGCGCACGTCAACCGGACGGATCTGCAATTGGTGCCGCCGCGCGTCCTGCAGAATCTGGTCCGGACTGTAAAAGCCCATCGGCCAACTGTTGATCAATGCACAGGCGAACGCCGCCGGCTCGTGGCATTTCAGCCAGCAACTGGCGTAGGTCAGCAAGGCGAAACTGGCGGCGTGGGATTCGGGGAAGCCATAACTGCCGAAGCCTTTGATCTGCTCGAAGATCTGCGCGGCGAATTCCGGGGTGTAGCCGTTCTTTTTCATACCGGCGGCGAGACGTTCCTTGTGCGGCTCCAGTCCGCCATGGCGCTTCCACGCGGCCATGGAACGACGCAGTTGATCGGCCTCGCCGGGGCTGTAGTCGGCAGCGACGATGGCGATCTGCATGACCTGCTCCTGAAACAGCGGCACGCCCAGGGTTCTTTTGAGTACGACCTCGAGCGCTGGCGACGGATAGGTTTCCGCCTCTTCCTTGTTACGTCGGCGCAGATAGGGATGAACCATGCCGCCCTGAATCGGCCCCGGGCGGACGATCGCCACTTCAATCACCAGATCGTAGAACGTCTGCGGTTTCAGGCGCGGCAGCATCGACATCTGCGCCCGCGACTCGATCTGAAACACACCGACGGTATCGGCGCGGCTGATCATTGCGTAGGTCGGTTTGTCTTCGGCGGGGATCGTCGCGAGCGTCAGGTTCAGATCACGATGCCGGCGCAGCAGATCGAAGCAGCGGCGAATCGCACTGAGCATACCCAAGGCGAGAATATCCACCTTGAGCAGGCCGACCGCATCGAGGTCGTCCTTGTCCCATTGGATGATGGTGCGGTCGGCCATTGCCGCGTTTTCTACCGGCACCAAGGTGTCCAGCGGTTGCTCGGAAATCACGAAACCGCCGGGATGCTGCGACAGGTGCCGGGGGAAGCCGATCAGTTGCCCGGTCAGGCTCAGCACCCGGCGCAGCACCGGACTGTCCGGGTCGAAGCCGCCTTCACGCAAACGTTCCAGCGGCGGCGTTTCATCGCTCCAGCGCCCGCAGCAATCGGCCAGCGCGTTGATCTGATCCGGTGGCAGGCCGAGGGCCTTGGCCACATCACGCACGGCACCGGTGGCGTGATAGGTGCTGACCACCGCAGTCAGCGCCGCACGCCGCCGGCCATAACGGTTGAACACGTATTGCAGGACTTCCTCGCGGCGCTCGTGCTCGAAATCGACATCGATGTCCGGCGGCTCGTTGCGCTCTTTGGACATGAAGCGTTCGAACAGCAGCGTAGTACGATCCGGATCGATCTCGGTGATGCCCAGGGCAAAACACACCGCCGAGTTGGCGGCCGAACCACGGCCCTGACAGAGGATGTTCTGCGTGCGGGCAAAGCGCACCACGTCGTGCACGGTGAGGAAGTAGCTTTCGTAGCCGAGTTCAGCGATCAATTGCAGCTCGTCATCGATCTGCTTGAGCACCTTGGCCTGAGGCCCTTTCGGCCAGCGCCAGGCAATGCCCTCCTCGGTCAGATGACGCAACCAGGAACTGGCATTGTGGCCCTTGGGCACCAGCTCTTTCGGATATTGATAGCGCAGCTCGCTCAGATCGAAGGTGCAGCGCTGGGCCAGGTTGACCGATTCCTCGAGCAAGGCCGGCGGATACAATTCGCGCAGCACATCAAGGCAACGCAAATGCCGCTCGCCATTGGGATGCAGGCGCAGACCCGCTTCGGCCACGGGGACGTGATGACGGATCGCGGTCATGGTGTCCTGCAAGGCACGGCGCCCCCGGGCATGCATGTGCACATCGCCGCTGGCCACGGCTGGAGTCTGCAGCTCAGCCGCCAGAGCCAACAATGCCGCGAGCCGCTGCTGATCGTTCTGCCCGCGATGCAGTTGCACCGTGAGCCACAGGCGGTCGCCGAAGGTTTGTTTCAGCCAGCGCCCTTCTTCCCGGTCATCCACTGAATCCGGCACCCACAACACCAGCAAACCCGGCAGTGCTTCGTCGAAGTCTTCGCGCAGCAGCTGATACTGGCCTTTCTGCGTACGCCGCCGGGCCTGGGTGATCAAGCCGCACAGGGCCTGATAACCAGCAAGGTTTTCCACCAGCAGTACCAGTTTCGGGCCGTTGTCGATGCGCACCTCGCTGCCGATGATCAGCGGCAACTCCACGGACTTCGCCGCTTGCCATGCACGAACGATCCCGGCGAGGGTGCACTCGTCGGTGATCGCCAGTGCCTGATAGCCGTGCTTTTTCGCCCGCTGAAACAGCTCCAGCGCGCTGGAGGCACCGCGCTGGAAACTGAAATTCGACAGGCAATGCAGTTCGGCGTAATCGGCACTCATGCGAACCAGCCTTGCAGCCACAGCGGGCCGCCCTCACCCACAGCGCGCCAGGCCCAGCCCTGCTGACCGGCGCGGTTCTGGATCAGGTAGTAATCACGCCGCACGTCGCCACCGTCCCACCAACCGGATTCGATGCGCTCCGGCCCCATGAGAATCCGCGCCGAACCTTCCGGCACGCTCTGCGGTTCGTTGAGCAGCCAGCCCGGGCGCTGGACGCTGGGCAAACCTGTGCAAGGCTGTTTGTCGACGCCATTCTGCCACGCGCACTCGGGGCGATAATCGGCCTGAAAGCGCAAGCCCTGCACCGCGTCATCACCCAGCCGTGCGCGCAGACGTTCGTGCAATTGCTCCCAGGGCAAGGTCTGCTGCGGGCGGTCGTCGAACAGTTCCTGATACTGCGGAACGAAACTCGGCAGGTCTTCGGCGCGCAAGCGAAAACCACGCACCGGCGCCTCGACCTGGACTTGCTCCAGCCGGCCACGGGCCAGTTCAAACAGCATCGCCGCGTCACGCTCCGCGCTGAGCAGGCCGACCTTGATCACTGTGTCCGGCAGCCCTGCGTGTTCCAGATGCAGGTCAAAACGCTGCACGCCACTGTCGCGCCCACAGAGGAACGCCGACAGGTCGCCGGTCAAGCGCCGTAACGGGAACAGCAATGCCTGATGGGATTGCACGTCGAAATTCAGTTCGATGCGGATATCGAAACGGTCTGGCGGCAGATAGAACGCCAGCGCCAGCGGGCGTGCGCCGAACAGCGTGTCGAGGTGCTTGAGCATCTGCGCTTCGAAGCGCCGGGCCAGTGCCTGGCGTGGCAGGCTTTGCACCTGACTGAGATTGCGCAGGCCCATGCGCGACAACGCCGTGGCGACATTCGGCTCCAGCCCCACACGATCAACAGGCAATTGCCCGAGATGATGCTGCAAGGCTTCGCTGTCCGGCACCACCAGGCCATCGTAGGCATTGGCCAGCACTCGCGCCGCCACCGGGTTCGGCGCGGCGACGATGCGATGGCGAAAGCCCAGATCTTTCAATTCCTGGCGCAGGCGAGCTTCAAATTGCGGCCAGGTACCGAACAGGCCGAGGCTGGATTCGATCTCGAACACCACGGTACGCGGGTAATGCACGCTGACCTGCGCGCTGAAGCGATAGGCCCACGCGGCGAGAAACTGCTGCCAGCGCTCGACCTCGGCCACCTCGTAATCGGCGGTGGCAAAGCCTTTGCTCATTGCTTGCGCGGCGGTCATCGACATGCCGGGGCGCAGGCCGAGTTTGCGCGCCGCCGGATTTACCGCTTGCAGCACTCGGCGTTGGGCCGGACCGCTGAGCAGCACCAGCGGCTCTTCAGGGTCGGGGCGCTGACGCAGCACAGCGTCGAGGGCCAGTTGCGGAAAGAGAATACATACCCAGCGCATGACGATCAGTGCCCCACGGCAAAGGCAATCGGCGCCGCACGCGCCAGCCCGCCACGGCATTTGAGTACGCGGAGTTGCGCCGGTTTGGCATCGATGGCTATGCGCAACGCTGCCGGTGACGGGTTGACCGCCTCGCTCAACGGGCGCCAGGCAAAGGCCAGGGTCTGGCCGGTTTCCGCCGCTACCTGCAAACGCCGCAAAGCCCGGTCGTCGGCCTTGTTCGGCCAGCACAGCACCGCGCCGCAACTGCCCGAGCGCAGACACTGCTCCGCCGCCCACAAGGCATCGCGTTCGCTGGCCTGAATCACCGACAACTGACGCAAATCGACCCCGGCATTGGCCCAGGCCTGCGGGTACGGCACGAACGGCGGCGCCACCAGCACGATGCGCTCACCGGCCGCGGACAATCGCGCCAGGGTTGGCCAGACCAGTTGCAGCTCGCCGACACCAGGGCCGGCGAGAAGGATTTCGCTCAGCGCCGCTTCCGGCCAGCCGCCGCTGGGCAGAGCTGCGTCCAGTCCCGCATGCCCGGTCGGCTGCGGACTCGCCGCCGGTGGCGCAGGCCTGCCGCGCCAGACCTGGCCGCCATTGAACAGCGTATCCAACGCAACGACGGCGCCCATCAGCCTTGCCTCACCAGACCACAGAACACGCCTTCAATGGCCAGATCCTGATCATCACGCACGACAATCGGCTTGTACGCCGGGTTGCGCGGCAGCAGGCGCACTTCATCCCCGACCCGTTCGAAGCGTTTGATGGTGACTTCACCGTCCAGACGCGCAACGACGATCTGGCCGTTCAGCGCCTCGGGATTGCGCCGCACACCGACCAGATCGCCATCGAGAATGCCGTCTTCGATCATCGAGTCGCCCTGCACCCGCAGCATGTAATCCGGGGTGCGGGAGAACAGCGCCGGGTCGAGCAGCAAACGGTTATGGATATCGGCATCGGCGCCAATCGGCGCGCCGGCGGCCACACGACCGAGTACGGGGATCTCCAGCAGCTCCGGACGCGATGGCTGGCCGAGCAAACGAATGCCCCTGGCCTGATGCGGGTTGACCTCGATGAAACCGGCTTCCGTGAGCGCCAGCACATGCTTGCGCGCCACGCTGCGCGAGGCAAAACCAAAAGCCTCGCTGATTTCAGCGAGGCTTGGGGGCTGACCGTGCTCGGCGATGCGATCGCGGATAAAGGTCAGAATGGCGGTACGGCGGGGAGTCAGATTGGTCATGGAGTACATTTGTACTCCTGTGGGAAATGCCTGACAAGAACCGCCAGTCGGCGCATGCCGACGCAGGGAGCTGCCGAAGGCTGCGATCTGATCGTTCCCACGCTCTGCGTGGGAATGCCTCAAGGGACGCTCCGCGTCCAGTGACGCGGAGCGTCACGGGCTGCATTCCCACGCGGAGCATGGGAACGATCATCGGATAAGGTCAGGAAGCCAGTTGCGCCAGGTACTCCCACGGATAAATCCCGCGTTGATGCCCGTCGCTGAACACCAGTTGCACACCATAACCCTGCGGGTTGAGTTCGATCAGGCGCACGCGATCATCAACCAGCGGCGTGACACCGCGCAGGCGAAATGCGCGGCATTGCGAGCAAGGGCATTGCCGGCGCAGATCGGCATGCTTGAGCAGCGATTCGCGCCCGTCCGGCCAGCTCAGGTGTAACGTGCGCTCACTCTGCGAGTTGCCCACCGACAGCGGATTCATTGCAGCTGACTCAACGCGATGCGCACGGCTTTGCGCACTTCCGGGTCGCCGTCGTCCTGCGCTGCCTGCAACGCGGCCACGGCGCCGCGATCGTTCAACTCTCCAAGCGCCAGCGCGGCCTCCTTGCGCAGGTTGCTGATGCGGTGGCCGAGAGTGTCGATCAGCGCGTCCAGCGCCGGGACGAAACGCAAGCGGCCAAGGCTGCGAGCGGCGCGCAGCCGCACTTGCCAATAGTCATCGCTCAGCGCTTCGACCAAGGTCGGGCCGGCGTCGCTGTGGCCAACCTTGCCCAGTGTCGTCGCGGCTTCTTCGCGCACTTGCCAGGCGGGGTCGTGCAAGGCCTGGCTCAGCGCCGGCAACACTTCGGCGCCACTGGCCAGACCCAGCGCACCCGTCGCGGCGCGGCGCACTTCGGTGTCCGGGTCGTCGCTGGCCAGGCGCGCCAAGGCTGGCAGCGCGTCGAGCTGTTTGAGCCAGCCGAGCACGCCAACCGCTTCGCGCCGAACATGAGCATCGGCATCCTCCAATGCCGCGACGGCAGCCGGCGCGGCCTCGGCAAAGCGCAATTCTCGCAACGCCCGAAATGCAGCGATGCGCACACTGACATCGGCATGTTCGGTCCACGGCAGAATCACGCGCCCCGCCGCTGCAGTCTTGAGCAGGCTCAGGCTTTGCGCCGCTGCCGATTGCACAGCGGGCGACGGATCCGTCAGCGCTTCGCACAAGGCTTGCACGACCGCATCGTCCTCCCACGCTTCAAGCAATCGCGCAGCTTCAGCGCGAACATCCTTGGCAGGATCCTGACGAAGTCGATCAACCAGCCAGAGCAAGCCATCCGGTTCTTCGAGATCGGCCAGATCGATCAGGGCAATGCGCCGCACGCCGGCGTCTTCAGCCGTCAGGCGCGGATGCAGGGCGAGGATGTCTTCGTTGTCGGTCACAGCAAAAATAGAGGTCATAAGGCAAATCGCGGCAAAGGGTTTTCAGGAGGCAGGCCGAGCGGATTGAGGCGCGGCAGCGGTCGGTCGTTGTCGTGGCGCAGCAGGTCGAGGCAGTGGCGCTTGAGGCGAGCGAATTCCGGGCTGGTGACCAGTTCGCTGGTGCGCGGACGCGGAAAGTCCAGAGGCAAGTCTTCGATGATTCGCCCCGGTCGCGCGCTCATTACCAGCAAGCGGTCGGCGAGAAACAACGCCTCGTCGATGTCGTGAGTGACGAAAACCACCGTGGTGCGGATGCGCGTCCAGATGTCCAGCAGCAGTTCCTGCATGCTCAGACGGGTCAGCGCATCCAGCGCGCCGAACGGTTCGTCCATCAGCAACAGTCGCGGGCGATTGACCAGCACCCGGGCGATTTCGACCCGTTGCTGCATGCCCCCGGAGAGCTGATCGGGCCAGCGCTCGGCAAAGCCTTCGAGGCCGACCAGTTTGAGAATGTCGTCAGCGGCTCGATGGCGCTCAGCCTTGCCGACGCCGCGCATCTTCAGGCCGAAGGCGACGTTGTCGCGCACCGTGCGCCACGGGAACAGCGTGTGGTGCTGAAACACCATGCCGCGCTGCGGCGACGGGCCGGTCACCGCGCTGCCGTCGACTTTCAAGCTGCCGGTACTGGCATTCAAGTGGCCGGCCAGGGCGCCGAGCAAGGTCGACTTGCCGCAACCGGACGGGCCGAGAATGCACACGAACTGGCCGGGTTCGATCTGGCAATCGAGGCCCTGCACCGCTTCGAAGGCTTCGCGGCCCTGGCCGAGGACGATGGACAACTGGCGGATGTCGATCCGCCCTTCCGGGGTTTGCATCACGCTCATCAGGCTTTGCCTCGCGGTCGATGCCAAGGCGTGAACAAGCCGCCCAGGCGTTTGATCAGCCAACTGCTGCCCATGCCCAACACGCCGATCAGGAGCATGCCGACTACAATGTCGGCGTAGTTCTGAATGGTGTAGGACTCCCAGGTGTAGTAACCGATGCCGAACTGCCCGGAGATCATTTCTGCCGTCACCAGACAGAACCACGACGTGCCCATGCCGATCGCCAGGCCAGTGATGATGCTCGGCGCAGCGCCCGGCAGGATTACTTCCAGCAGAATCGCCCGACGCCCTGCCCCGAGGCTTTTTGCCGAGGCGATCAGGCGTGGATCAACGCCTTCGACGCCGTGCACGGTGTTGAGCAGGATCGGGAACAGCGCGCCAGTGAAGGTGATGAAAACCATCGACAACTCCGAGGACGGAAACATCAGGATCGCCAGCGGAATCCACGCCACGGCGGGGATCGGGCGCAGGACTTCCAGCGGTGGCAGCAAAATGTCTTCAGCCCATTTCGACCGGCCGATGGCCAGGCCCAGGGCGATGCCGATGATCAGCGCCGCCACGTAACCGGCGAAGACCCGGCCGAGGCTGCTGCTCAAGTGCTGCCAGAGTTTGCCGGAGTCGCCCAGGCCCAGTGCGGCTTCGATCACCGCCAGTGGCGTCGGCACGTTGGCAAAGGTGACCAGGCCGAGGTTCCAGTGATGGCTGGCGGCTAGTTGCCAGAAGAGCAGGCAGAGCAGCAGTGAGGCGGCTCTTGATGTCCAGCGCAACGGTGTTTTCATAGTCCGGTTTCCAGTTCGGGTTCTGTGTGATGGCTGAGATTTACCCCCTCACCCCAGCCCTCTCCCCCAGGGGGGCGAGGGGGAAAGGGAGCCGATTTGCGTGCTTTTCACGACCTGAGTTCGACTCGGTACTAAACGTCGGCGTATCTCACCAACAACTCGGTCAGCCCCCTCTCCCTTTGGGAGAGGGTTAGGGTGAGGGGCTTTTGATCTTCAGCGCTTGCAGACCTCAGTTCGACTCGGTACTTCACGTCGGCGTATCTCTCACCAACAACTCGGTCAGTCCCCTCTCCCTTTGGGAGAGGGTTAGGGTGAGGGGCTTTTGATCCTCAGCGCGCAGCAACAACCTGCGCAGTCGCATCGCTGAAGTCGAACACCTTGCCACCCTGCGCCGCAGCGTATTGCTGGGCCTGGCCCTTGAGCAGAAATGCGCTGAGGCGACCCTTGGCATCGCTGGCAAACCACGCCTGTTCAGCGAGCAACTTGATCCCGCTGTCACTGGCCTGCGCATACACCGCACGAATGTTCTTGCCCTCCTGCTTCAACCCCGCCAGCGCGGTGAACGCCGCTTCAGCCGAGCCGTAACGGCGGACTTTTTCCTCACCGCGCACCCAGATTTCCGCGACATGGCTGACGTCGGTGATGGCTTTGCCCGTCGCCGCATCCACACCCGGCAACGGCGTCTGCGCGTAGTTGGCCAGTTGCGCGGTGTAATCGAGCTTCGAAGCCTTGAAGGCGGCGCGGATGTACTGGTCGTCGATGAAGTTGTTCAGGTCGAGCCCGCGATCGGCTTTCTTCAGCAGCTTCAAGGTATCGATGGCGGTACCGACAGCCTGACGGTATTCAGGTTTCCAGCTCAGGTCGCGGGTCTGTACGCCGAGCGGGCCGTGAAACAGGTAGTTGACCTCGGCATCGACGCCGGTGACTTTGGCGATCAGTTCGCTGTACTTCTCGGGTTCGGCGGCAAGCAGTTGGTTGGCTTCGATGCTCGCGCGCAAATAGGCGACGACGATTTCCGGGTACTTCCTGGCGTAGGCCTGATCCACCAGTGCGCCATGGAAAGTCGGCGCGTTGGCCTGGGCGCCGTCGTAGATCTTGCGGGCGAAACCACGGCTCGGGAACAGCTCGGCGAACGGCACGAAATCGGCGTGGGCGTCGATCTTGCCGGCCTGCAATGCCGAGCCGGCGACTTCCGGTGGCTGGGCGATGATGTTGACATCCTTGAGCGGGTCCCAGCCCTGCTCTGCCACGGCGCGCAGCAACATGCCGTGAGCCGTCGAGGCGAACGGCACCGAAATGGTCTTGCCCTTGAGTTCGCTCAGGCTTTGCACCGACGAAGCGCTCGGCACGACGATGCCGTTGCCGCTGCCCTTGATGCTGCCTGACAGCACGCTGATGAACAGGCTGTGCTTGCCCGCCGTTTCGAATGCCACGCCGTTGAACGCACCGGGGAAATCGGCCATGGCACCGAAATCGAGTTTGCCGGCGACCATCTCATTGGTCAGCGGCGCGCCACTGGTGAAATTCTTCCACTGCACGTCATACTTCGCGTCTTTGTAGGCGCCATCGTGGGGCAGGTATTTTTCCAGCAGACCCAGTTCCCTGATCAACAACCCGCCAGCGGCGCAGTTGATGGTGGTGTCCTGAGTGCCGATGGCGATGCGAATGGTTTCGGCCGAGGCCGACAAGGTGAATGAAGCCAGTACCAGACCGGCAAGTGCTGCACGCAACATGAGTGTTTCCCCTCGAATCATTTGTTTGAAGTTCGTCTCCGCCGCGATCAGGGCGCGGTGGGAAACGAGGGGTGTTTTGCATTCAGCGTCCGGGGTTCACCGGATGGCTATTGGATAATCACAATTGCAATGTGGGAGCGAGCCTGCTCGCGAAGGCGGCGGGTCAGTCACCATCATTGTTGAACGAACGATTGCTTTCGCGAGCAGGCTCGCTCCCACAATGGATTTGGGGTCAACGCAACAAATAGGGGATGTCGACCTTCACCGCCCCAGTCGGGCAATCCTTCTCGCACGGCATGCAGTACCAGCATTCATCGAACGCCATGTAGGCCTTTTGCGTGGCCGGGTTGATCGCCAGCAGGTCCATCGGGCAGACGTCGACGCACACGGTGCAGCCCTTTTCGGCGATGCATTTGTCCTCGTCCACGGTGACCGGGGCGTTGGAGCGGAAGAAGATTTCCTGAGCTTGATAAGCCATGGTTCGGACTCTCTTTCTAGTGATGCATCAAGCGGCGAAGGCGCCGACCCGCAGGCGGTGATAGGCCTGCATTTCTTCGGCATCGAGCGGGATGATGTAGGGCTCGACGGCCTTCTTGAAACTGGTCATCTGGCCGTCCTCGCCCTTTTTCAGATGGCAGTGGCAGAACCAATCGGCGTCGTTGCGTTGCGGATGATCGACGCGAGAGTGGTAAAGGCCCCAGCGGCTTTCGGCGCGGAACAACGAAGCGCGGGCGGCCATTTCGGCGCAATCGCGGATCACGCTGGTTTCCATCGCTCGCATCAGTTCGTGAGCGTTGTTGGCTTTCATCTGCTCGAGATCGTGCTCGATGTCGCTGAAACGCTGCAGGCCGATCTGCATCTTCTTGGTCACTTTCGGCGGTTGCAGGTAGTCGTTGACGAAGCGGCGCAGCTTGTATTCCACCTGCGCCGGTGGCAGGCCGTGTTCGCGGTCGAGCGGCGCGTAGACCCGGGCTTTTTCCTTGGCGATCTGCTCGCTGTCCAGTGCGGAAAACTCGCGGCCGGCGACAAAGTCTGCGGCGTTGTGCCCGGCGAACCAGCCGTAAGTGAACGCGCCAAGCATGTAATTGTGCGGCACCGCAGCCATGTCGCCGGCCGAATACAAGCCTTTCACTGAAGTCTCGGCACGCTCATTGACCCACACACCGGACGCCGAGTGGCCGCTACAAAAGCCGATTTCCGAAATGTGCATTTCAACCATCTGCGTGCGGTAGTCGGTGCCACGGTTGGCGTGGAACTGGCCACGGCTCGGGCGCTCATTGCTGTGCAGGATTTCCTCGATGTTCTGGATGGTTTCCTCGGCCAGGTGATCGAGTTTGAGGAACACCGGACCGTTGCCGCTCTCCAGTTCCTGATGGAACTCCCACATCATCTGCCCGCTCCAGTAGTCGCACTCGATGAAGCGTTCGCCCTTGTTGTTGGCGGTGTAGCCCCCCAGCGGGCCGGTGACGTAGGCGCAGGCCGGGCCGTTGTAGTCCTTGATCAACGGGTTGATCTGAAAGCACTCGAGATTGGCCAGTTCGGCGCCGGCGTGATAGGCCATCGCGTAGCCGTCGCCCGCATTGGTCGGGTTCTCGTAGGTGCCCATCAAGTAGCCAGACGATGGCAGGCCGAGGCGTCCGGCCGCGCCGCAGGCGAGAATCACTGCTTTGGCCTTGATCACATGGAAGTCGGCGGTGCGGCAATCGAAGCCCATAACACCGTTGACCGCGCCCTCCTTGTCGGTCAACAAACGCGTGCAGACCAGGCGATTGGTGATGCTCACCCGCGCACGTTTCAACTGCCGATACAGGACTTTCTTGATGTCGTGCCCTTCCGGCATCGGCAGCACATAGGCGCCCATGTGGTGGACCTTTTTCACCGCGTAGTCGCCGGTCTCGTCCTTCTCGAACTTCACGCCCCAGCGGTCGAGTTGTTCGATGGTTTCAAAACTGTGCGTCGCATAGGCGTAGACCGCCGCCTGATTGACGATGCCGTCATTGGCGATGGTGATTTCCTTGGTGTACTGCTCCGGTGTCGAGTGGCCGGGAATGATCGCGTTGTTCAGGCCGTCCATGCCCATGCTGATCGCGCCGCTGCGCTTGACGTTGGCCTTGTCGACCAGCAAAACGCGCAAATCGCGGTTCTTCTCTTTGGCCTTGATCGCCGCCATCGGCCCGGCCGTGCCGCCGCCAATCACGACGATGTCGTATTCCTGTTCTAGAACGTTGCGGGTCATGCCTGCTCCCCTTTTTGCCGGTCGATCCGCAGGCGGTACTGGAACGCATCGCCACGGTAATAAAGGTGTTCGAAGTCCAGCGGCTGGCCGTGGGCATCGTGGGTCAGGCGCTCGATGCGCATGATCGGCGAGCCCGCTTCGACGCTGAGTGCCTGGGTCAGGTCGCTGTCGGCCAGCACCGCATCGATGGCCAGATCGGCGTGGCCGAGGGCGATGCCGCAGTCGTTTTCCAGAATCAGAAAGATGTCGCGGGTGACCAGATCCGCCTTCTCCAGCCGCTCGCCGACGGCTTTGGGCAGGTAGGTGATTTCCAACGAGATCGGCTCGCGGTTGATCAGGCGCACGCGTTTGATCTGCGCGACGATTTCACCCTCGGCCACCTGCAGCCGCTCGGCCACACGCTTGTCGGCCGGAATGAATTTGAAACTGCGCAGGCGGTTGATCACTTCATAACCGCGCCCGGTCATCGACTCGGCGAGGCCTTGCAGGCTGCTGACGTTCTGAAAGGTTTTCGGCTTGGCGACGAAGGTGCCCTTGCCATGGATTTTGAAGATCAGCCCTTCTTTCTGCAGATCGCCCAAGGCCTGGCGCACGGTGATGCGGCTGACTTTGAACAGCGCACCCAGCTCGCTTTCGGAAGGCATCTGACTGTCTTGCGGGTATTCACCGTCGAGAATCCGCGCGCGCAGGACGTCGCGCAGTTGGGTGTGCAGCGGAACGCTACTGAGGGAGAGAACGTTATCGGTCATCACGGGATCACTTGTTATAACGAGTTATGACGTGATCTTAGAGACGTTATGAAGAGGTTGAGAAATATTGTTTGGGCATAACCTTAGATGCGTGTTGCGCCGGAAGACCTGTGGGACATCTGTGGGAGCGAGCCTGCTCGCGAAGGCGGTGTGTCAGTCACCAAAATACTGACTGACAGGATGCTTTCGCGAGCAGGCTCGCTCCCACAGGGGATCGTGAGCTATTCAGCGTTTGAGGATCCGGTCCATGACCCAGTCGGTCTTGACGGCTTGCTCGGCCACGGCGGGATGCTGTGAATCACCACGAATATGCGCATTCATCCCCAGCACGTGATGCCACTGGATATGCTCATGGTGGGCAATTTCCAGGCTGATCTGCTCGTCGGCAAACAGCTGCACCGGATGTTCATCAAACACCGAAAACCCGATCCGCCCTTTGCTGCCGATAATCTCGACGCGATCTTCACGGCGGTCCGCAACAAAGTTCCAGCAGCCCATGCCCAACGCCCCGGAGGCGAATCGCCAAGTGGCGCTGACCGCATCTTCAGCCGCGTACAAACCTGCCTGACGCGCAGTGAAACCGGCGACTTCAACGATGTCGCCAAGCAGATACTGGAACAGGTCCAGGCCATGGCTGGCCAGGTCGGCAAAGTAGCCGCCGCCAGCCACCGCCGGGTCGGTGCGCCAATTATCGCGACCCTCAAGATCAGCCGGCGACGGCGCTTTGGTCAGCGTCCAGCTCATATGCCGGACATCGCCGATGCGCCCCTCCTCCAGCCAATGCCGCACCTGGGCAAAGCGCGGCAGCGAGCGGCGGTAATAGGAGACGAACAAGTGCAGACCGGCAGCGGCAAACGCTTGCTGCATCTCGCGGCTTTGCCCGGCGTTGAGTGCCATGGGCTTTTCCACGCAGCAATGCTTGCCGGCGGCGGCGACTTTCAGGCTGTAGGCATGGTGGCTGTCGGGCGGCGTGGCGATGTACACCGCGTCCACCTCGGGATCGTTGATCAGCGCATCGACATCGGTGTAGACGCGACTAATGCCGTGGCGCGCAGCGTAGTCGGTCACCGCTTCGAGGCGACGGCCCATTACCGCAATCAGCGCCGAACCGGGCGCCTTGTAGAAGGCCGGCCCGCTCTTGCGTTCAGCGACGCTACCGCAACCGATCATGCCCCAGCGCACCACGTTCATCTTCAGTCCTCAGCCGATGCGCAACGCGCGCAGATCAAGGCGTCCGTCCTTGAGCGGCGGGCACCAGTAGTAGCCGCCGGTGATTGGTCGGCTGATCTGATACAAGCCATCGGCAATACCGTCCTCCAGACCGCTCATACGGCGCAGCTGTGCTTCGAAGGCATCCAGCGAAAAGCCGAAGGCGAGGAACATCAAACCGGCACGATCGCCTTCGATCCACGGCATCGAACGGCGCACGACGAACGCTTCCGGCGCAAAGCTTTCCTGCGCGGTGCGTTTCACGTGGGCGGAGATCGGCGCGTCGTCGATTTCTTCGTTATCGCTCAAGCGACGCCCCATGATGTCGTCCTTGGCACCGGCAGACAGGCGATGAAAGCCCTTGAGGTCGTGCTGCCATTGCTGGATCGCGGCGAAGCTGCCACCGACCAGTCCATCAGCACCACTGCTTAGCAGTGCGGCGGCGACAGCGGCGTCATCGTGGGGGTTTTCCGTGCCGTCTTCGTAACCGGTGAGGTCGTGGCCGTCCATGTGGCGGAAGGCTTCCTGCATCTCGACCAGACGCAAGGCCGGGGCCAGCGCGGCTTCGATAGCGTTGCAGCGGTTGAGCAGCTCACCACGGTCAACACCGTGCAGCCAGATCCACAGGGCATGCTGGGTCGACGGGTTATTCACGCCAACGCCGGTCAGCGCCGGGAAGCTGCGCAGGCCAGCGATTTCGACATTCAGCGCCTTGGTCAACGACTCACCAAAGCCAACCACCGCCGACTTGCCATCCACCAGCATCAGCAGGCTGTCGATCGCCTGCGGCAAGGCTTCAACCGACGCCAGGGCGAAAAACAGATGACGTGCTTGCGCAGGAACAGGGGTAGCGAGAATGCCCGGCTGGTAGTAACTCATGTGAACTCCTTGAAAAAGTGCGCGGAGTTTACCTGTAGCCGGATCGTTTGTGTGGGTAACGAGAGCGTCGTCGTTCAGCGTTCACCGCCTTCGATCAACGCCCTCAATGCCAGCGCATCGGCGGTGGCGGCACCGCTGGCGGTGTTGTCGAAGATGCACCAGATGTCTCTGCCGTCGGCCTTCGCGCGCCGCAGGTTCTGAGCGAGCTGTTGCAGATAAGCCGCTTCATAAGCGCTGTGATAAATCCGTGGCGAGCCGTGCAGGCGCCAATACTGCAGGCCTTGCCATCCACCCGGCGCGGTGTCGCTGCTGATCCGCGAGGGATCGACCACTGCCTGGGCAATCTGCAAATCCACCAGCATTGCCTCTGCCTCAGTCCACGATTCGTGTCGTGGCTCAAGCACCACACTGCCTTTGTACCGCTCGCGCAGGGCACGAAAAAACGCCTCGGCCACCGGAGCATCGAAAGCAAGTTTCGGTGGCAGTTGCACCAGCAGGCAGCCGAGTCGATCACCCAAGCCCTGGCACTGTCCGAGAAACTCATCGAGCGCGGCCGCGCTGTCCGCCAGCCGCTGTTCATGGGTGATGAGCTTCGGCACTTTCACGGCGAAGCGAAAGTCCGGCGCCACCGAATCAGCCCAGCGCTCGTAGGTCTGACGCCGATGCGGGCGGTAGAACGAGCTGTTGATTTCCACACAGTTGAAGCGCGCGGCGTAGCGTTGCAGGTGCGTGCCTTCGGCGGGGAATGCCGGCCAGTGCTCGCGACCGAGACTCCAGCCGGCGCAACCGATAAAGATCGCTGGCTCGTTCAAGCGCCCACCGTCATTTTTTCCCGGGCAACACGGCGCCGAGCACCTGCTTGGCGGTCTGCACAATCACCCCGGCTTCATCCGGATCGCCCTTGAGCAGGGTCGTGGCGAATTTCTTCGCTTGCTCAAGCTTGATGTGCGGCGGCAGTGGCGGCACGTTCGGGTCGGTCTTGAACTCGATCAGCACGGGCACTTCCGAGGCGAGCGCTTGCTCCCACGCAGCGGCGACCTCTTCTTCACGATCAACAAAAATGCCCTTGAGGCCAATGGAGATCGCGAACAGGTGATACGGCACATCGGGAATGCTCTGCGACGCTTCGAACTTCGGATCGCCCTCCATCACCCGCTGCTCCCAGGTGACTTGATTGAGGTCTTCATTGTTGAACACCGCGCAGATCCATTTCGGGCTCTGCCATTGTCGCCAGTATTTGGCGACGGTGATCAGCTCGGCCATGTTGTTCATCTGCATCGCGCCATCGCCGACCAGGGCAATGACCGGGCGTTCCGGGTAGGCAAACTTCGCCGCGATCGCATACGGCACCGCCGCGCCCATCGAGGCCAGACCACCGGACAACGAGCATTTCATGCCGCGACGGATTTTCAGGTCACGGGCGAACCAGTTGGCGCAGGAGCCGGAGTCGCTAGTGATGATTGCCTGCTCGGGCAAACGCGGTGACAACTCGTAGACCACTCGTTGCGGGTTGACCGGATCGGCTTTGGCCATGGCGCGCTTTTCCAGGGTTTTCTCCCAGCTGCTGCGCCAGCCTTCGATCTTCTTGCGCCATTTGTTCGAGGTTTTCTGTTCCAGCAAGGGCAGCAACGCGGCAAGGGTTTCCGCTGAATCACCGACCAGATTGACCTCCATCGGATAACGCAGGCTGAGCATGTCCGGCTGCAAGTCGATCTGCACGCCGCGCGCCTGGCCTTCCTTGGGCAGAAACTCGGAATACGGGAAGCCCGAACCGATCATCAGCAAGGTGTCGCATTCGCTCATCAGCTTGTAGCTGGGCTCGGTGCCAAGCAGGCCGATGCTGCCGGTCACCCACTGCAAGTCATCGGGGAGTGCCGCTTTGCCGAGCAGAGCCTTGGCGACACCGGCGCCAAGTTTTTCCGCCACGGCGATGACCAGATCGGTCGCCTCCAGCGCGCCGGCACCGACCAGAATCGCGACTTTCTCGCCGCTGTTCAGTACCTCGGCGGCGCGTTGCAGATCGGCGGCATAAGGAACGACTTTCGGCTTGCTGTAGCCGACGCCGGAATGCGCGGTGCCATGGGCGCGCGCCGGTTGTTCGTAAGGCAGGTCCTGCAAGTCATTGGGCAGAATCAGCGCGGTGACGCGGCGCTCGCCGACCGCAGTGCGCACCGCACGATCAAGCAAATGGCGCACTTGCGAAGGCGCCGAAGCCTGCTGCACAAAAGCCCCGGCGACGTCTTTGAACATCGACACCAGATCCAGCTCCTGCTGGTAGTGACTGCCCAGCGCCGTACGCGCCTGCTGACCGACGATGGCCAGCACCGGCATGTGGTCCATCCGTGCATCGTAGAGCCCGGTGATCAGGTGCGAAGCGCCGGGACCGGAAGTGGCGATGCAGACGCCCAGCTCGCCGGTGAACTTGGCGTGGGCCGAGGCCATGAACGCGGCCATTTCCTCGTGCCGTGCCTGAACGAATTCGATCTTGCCTTTGGCCCGGCTCATGGCGCCGAACACGCCATTGATGCCATCCCCCGGATAACCAAAAATTCGTGTGACGCCCCATTCGCTGAGCCGCTCAACCAGAAAATCACCAACTGTCATCGTCATCTTGACCCTCGCCATTTACCGCTGCATGGACATGTAAGGGTCTGGACAGCCCGCTGCGCGATGAAGTTTCGCTGGATTTTCCGGGCATCAACTTCGGCGCCGTGTTTGCGCGGCAATGATTTTTTGAGGCGTGCGCCCTGCTCTGTGGTCGATTGAGAAATGATCGAAGGAGGATGGGTCATGACTGAAGTACAAACCCTGCTGCTTCAACGCAATGACTGGGTGCCGAACAATCCGCGTCTGCCAGTGCTGATCTACCGCAGCGCGGTTGCCGTTGAAGGCGACGATCCCGCGGCGCGCTTCGAGCAGACCTTCGGCGCCAATGGCTGGCCGGCGCAGTGGCGCTACGGCATTTATGACTATCACCACTACCACACTGAAGGCCACGAAGTGCTTGGCGTGGCGGCCGGTCAGGCGCGGTTGATGTTGGGCGGGCCTGACGGGCAAGCCGTCGACGTCAGCGCCGGGGATGTGCTGTTGCTGCCTGCCGGAACCGGGCACTGCAATCTGGGATCGAGTGAGGATTTTCTGGTGGTGGGTGCTTATCCGCCGGGGCAGCAGGCGGATATTTGCCGGGCCGCGCCGAGTGATGCGCAGTTGGCGCGGATTGCGGGGCTGGCGTTTCCTGAGACAGATCCGGTGCAGGGACTCGGGGGTGCGGTTGGGCGGTATTGGAGCCATTAGGCGCGGCGACCCTGCCGACGCTTTCGCGAGCAGGCTCGCTCCCACAATGAATACGGGTGAACCCTGTTTCTCTGTCCAATACATACCCTGTGGGAGCGAGCCTGCTCGCGAAGGCGGCAGATCGGTTTACATCATTCAATATGAATAACCGCACTCACCGCTGGCACCCGCCGGAAATTTTCCCTACGGTGTCTACCTGTTCTCTCCCAGCATCGACGAGGTCCGTTTCATGAGCAATGCGTCTTACGTTCCGCCCAAGGTCTGGAAACACGAAGCCCCTTCCGGCGGCCACTTCGCCAGCATCAACCGGCCGATCGCCGGGCCGACCCACGACAAGGAACTGCCGGTCGGCAAGCATCCGTTGCAGCTGTATTCGCTGGCCACGCCCAACGGCGTCAAGGTCACCATCATGCTCGAAGAGTTGCTCGCACTTGGCCACAGCGAGGCCGAATACGATGCGTGGCTGATCCGCATTGGCGAGGGCGATCAGTTCTCCAGCGGTTTTGTCGAGGTCAACCCGAACTCGAAAATCCCGGCGCTGCTGGATCGCAGCGTCGAGCCGCCGATCCGGGTGTTCGAGTCCGGTTCGATCCTGCTGTATCTCGCGGAAAAGTTCGGCGCCTTGCTGCCCAAGGATCCGGCCGGTCGCACCGAAACCCTCAACTGGCTGTTCTGGCAAATGGGCTCGGCGCCGTACCTGGGCGGCGGTTTCGGGCACTTCTACGCGTATGCGCCGGAGAAGCTCGAATATCCGATCAACCGCTTCACCATGGAAGCCAAACGGCAGCTGGATGTGCTCAACCGCCGTCTCGCCGACAACGCCTATCTGGCCGGCGACGATTACACCATCGCCGACATTGCCGTGTGGCCCTGGTACGGGCAACTGGTACGCAACAACGTTTACTCGGCGGCGGAATTTCTCGCCGCGCACGAGTACACCCATGTGCAGCGCTGGGCGGAAGAAATCGCCAAGCGGCCAGCGGTCATCCGTGGGCAGCGAGTGAATCGCACCTGGGGTGATGAAGACAGTCAGGTACCGGAGCGGCATGAGGCGAAGGATCTGGACTGATTTCAAAAAAACCGCATAACCCTGTGGGAGCGAGCCTGCTCGCGAAAGCGTCGTATCAGACAACGCATCTGTTGAATGACACACCGCCTTCGCGAGCAGGCCGCTCCCACATTTGCTTGCGGAAGCGATCAAACCCAATTGTGAAAAAATCATTAACTAACTGACTCGTACGGGTTTATTCCCCCGGAAACTTCCGACATACTAATGCGAATAATTCTTACATTCACTCGCATTAGTTTCGTTTGGGTAAATCTTGGGGAAGCAGATAGATGTCGTTTCACACCATTCACCGCCGCTCGAACCTTTCACCTAACCTCCTCGCACTCGCCATCGGCATGGCCAGCATCGCTCCTGCGTTGGCTGAAGAAACCGCAGCCACTGCGCCAGCCAATGGCCCGCTGGAACTGCAAGCGACCGAAATCGGCGCTACGCAGATGAGCAGCACCACCGAAGACACGCAGTCCTACACCACCGGCCCGATGCAGACCGCGACCAAGCTGTCGCTGACCATGCGCGAAACGCCGCAGGCGGTGACGGTGATCACTCGCCAGCGCATGGACGACCAGAACATGACCAGCGTCAACGACGTGGTGCGCGGTACGCCGGGGCTGTTCCTCAGCGAGGCCAGCGGCCCGGGCCGGCAGACTTACAAGGCGCGCGGTTTCGACATCGACAACATCATGTACGACGGCCTGCCCAGCTCGTATTCGCCGTACACCCTGGCGGTGCAACCGAACCTGGCGATGTTCGACCGGGTGGAAATCGTTCGTGGCGCGACCGGCCTGGTCACCGGTGCCGGCAACCCGTCGGCGGCGATCAACATGGTGCGCAAGCGTCCAACCGCTGATCAGCGCGTAACCCTCACCGGCGCCGCCGGCAGCTGGGATGACTACCGTGGCGAAGTCGATGCCTCCAGCCCGCTGAACGAAAGCGGCACCCTGCGTGGCCGGGTAGTGACGTCGTATCAGGGCGCGGACAGTTTCCGCGACAAGGAAGAAAACGATCACGGCCTGTTCTACGCCATCGGTGAAGCCGACCTTAGCGACAGCACCACGGCGACCCTCGGTTTTTCCCGGCAGAACGATCAGACCAACTATTTCTGGGGCGGCCTGCCGATCGGCGAAAACGGCCACCACCTCGATCTGCCCCGCTCCACTTACCCGGGCACCGACTGGGAAAACCGCAAGTTGCAGGTCGACACCGTATTCGGTGAAGTCGAACACCGTTTCGACAACGACTGGAAACTGCACCTCGGCGGCTCGACTTCGACAACCGAGGGCGAATTCTCCGGCACGTACCTGTCGCGCTACGACGGCCCGCTGGAAACCACCGCCTACCAATCGCACCACACCGACAAGCAACGCGCCTTCGATGGTTTCGCCAGCGGCCCGTTCGAAGCGTTCGGCCGTACCCACGAATTGGTAGTCGGCGCCAGCAACCGCGTGTACGACGCCACCACCAAGGAATACTCGCCCTACGACACCGGCCTGCCGATCGCCGCGCCCAAGCCTGACTTCGTCCGCAGTGGCAAGTCGCGCAACGTCACCACCCAGGACGCGGTTTACCTGACCACGCGCTTGAGCCTGGCCGACCCGCTGACGTTGATTCTCGGCAGCCGCCTGGACTGGTATGACTACGACGATCGCAGTGCCGATGGCGACTTCAAGGTCACGCGCAACCTGACCCGTTACGCCGGCCTGATCTACAAACTCGATGACCATCATTCGGTCTACGCCAGCTACACCGACATCTTTACCCCGCAAACCCAGAAAGATCTCGGCGGCAAAGTGCTCGAGCCGATCGTCGGTGAAAACTACGAAGTCGGTATCAAAGGCGAATATTTCGACGGTGCGCTGAACGGCAGCGTGGCGGTGTTCCAGATGGACCAGACCAACCGCGCCACCCAGGCGGCGACCCAGCTCGGCTGCCCGGAACTGACCTGCTACGAAACCTCCGGCAAGGTTCGCGCCCAAGGCGTGGACATGGAACTGCAAGGTGCGCTGACCGAGCAATGGCAAGTCGGCGCCGGCTACACCTACACCCGCGCCCACTACATCAAGGACGAAAACCCGGCCAACAACAATCAGAAATTCGACACCGACATGCCGGAGCACCTGTTCAAGGTCTCCACCGTGTACCGCTTCAAAGGCCCGCTGGAAAAACTGCGCGTGGGCGGCAACGTCTACTGGCAGAGCCGCATGTACAACGACATCGCTCTGGCCAACGGCGGCAGCTATCGCCTCGAACAGGGCGGCTACGCGGTCACCGACCTGATGGCCGGTTATGAGGTCAACAAGCACCTCGACCTGCAGGTCAATGCCAACAACATTTTCGACCGCAAGTACTATTCCTCCATCGGTACTGACGTGACCTGGGGCTCGACCGATAACTACGGCACCCCGCGCAGCTACATGATGACCGCGAAGTACAAGTTCTGAGGCGATAGCGCTCAGCAAGCACCGCACAGGGCGCCGGGACTTTTCCCGGTGCCCTTTTTTGCAGGTTCATTAGGCATGTCCGGCGTTTACCGATAGTCTCTGGCGACACTTTCGCGAAGCGCCGGCCATGCCCCAGACAGATTTCTCCTCCGACCTCCAGGCCATCGGCAGCATCGACGCTGTGCCGGTGATCCTGAGCATGGTCAAGCATACGACCGGCATGCGCTTCGCCGCTGTAGCGCGGGTCACCGAGAGCAAGTGGATCGCTTGCGCCGTGGATGACTCGATAGACTTCGGCCTGTTGCCCGGCGGCGAACTGGTACTGGAATCGACGATTTGTCATGAGATCCGTCAGCACCATCAGCCGGTGATCTTCGGCCATGCCAGCCAGCACCCGGTTTTCTCCACGCACCACACGCCGAAAACCTATGGTCTGGAAAGCTACATTTCGATTCCGATCATCAAGGCCAATGGCGAGTTTTTCGGCACACTCTGCGCCATTGATTCGGTTCCGGCGAACCTCGACGACCCGGCCATCGAAAAGACCCTCACCCTCTTCGCCCAGCTGATTGCAATGAGCCTGGATACCCAGGGCCATTTGCACGCGACCAAAACCGCACTGGCCGATGCCAACGAATTGGGCCGTCTGCGCGAGCAGTTCATCGCCGTACTGGGCCATGACTTGCGCACGCCACTCAGTGCCATTCGCATGAGTGCCGACCTGCTGCAAAGCAAAGCCGAAGACAAGCGCTCGCGCACGCTGCTATCGGCGATCCGTACCAGTTCGGTGCGCATGGGCGTGCTGATCGAAAACATCCTCGACTTTGCCCGGGGTCGGCTCGGCAGCGGGATTCCGGTGCAACGCAAACTGGTCGATGACTTGCAGCAAACGCTGCGCCAGACCCTTGAAGAAATCCAGGTGGCGTACCCGCAGGCGAAGTTCATTGATTCGCTTGAGGTACCGACCGGGGTCTATTGCGACCCGTTGCGCATCAGCCAGTTGTTGTCGAATCTGCTGGGCAACGCGGTGACCCACGGTTCTACGGCCGAACCGATCGTGCTCAAGGCGTTTGCCGAGGGCGATGAGATGGTGATTTCGCTGACCAACCAGGGCGCGCCGATTCCACCCGCGCTGATGCCGCTGCTGTTTGAACCGTTCTCACGTTCCGAAGCCGGTCAGCGCAATGAAGGGCTGGGGCTGGGCTTGTACATTGCCGGGCAAATTGCCAATGCGCACAACGGCACCTTGACCGTGACGTCCGACAGCGAGGCAGGCACCTGTTTCGTGGCGCGCTTCCCTGCCCGCTTCAAATGGGTCTGAGCGCCGTTCTAAGTATTCAGTGGTGTCTGCGGCGTATCCGGATTGAGCTGGCGGCGACGAAACTGCCCCGGTGGCTGGCCATGAATCTGGCGAAAACGTCGAGAGAAATAGGCCTCATCAGCAAATCCACACAGCCGCGCGACCTCGCCCACCGAGCGCGTGCTGTTGAGCAGGAAATTGCGCGCCGCGTGCATGCGCCGCTCCAGCACCAGCTCGGTGAACGTCTTGCCGATCTCCTTGCGCAGCCAGTGCGTCAGGTAAGTCGGTGACAGATAGGTCGCAGCGGCGACTTTGATCAGGTTGAGATCAGGATCGGCGATGTTCTTCCGCAAGTACTCGAACATTCGGCTCAAGGCGTCGCGACGGCTGTTCTCGGCGGCATTCTCTTCCGCCAGGCGCTTGAGCGGCTCGGCGTAAAGAAAACACACGCTGCCGATCATCTGCAGCAACAAGCCCTTGAGCATTTCCCGTGTGCCGAACTGACGGTTCTCATCAAGGCTGCGCATCTGCTCGATCAGGCCGCAGACCTGAGCGAAATCCTCATCGCCCAAAATGAAATCCAGATGCTCCTGAAAGCGGAACGGCGACAGTTCAGGCGCGAGCAGGATTGACACCTCTTCCAGATCCATCGGGTCGCACTGTAGATGCGGCAAGAGGAACGTCTGGGAAAAATTGATGACGATGAAATTGCTGTCTGCGGGATGCGGAATCACATGCACGCGGTGCGGCAGGATGAACGCCAGGGTGTTGCGCGGGAATGGCCGCTGGACGCTGCCGATGTGCTGCACGGTGTCGCCACCGAGGTTGATCTGGATCTGGAAGTACTCGTGCCGGTGAGGCGCGGTTTCGGCGCGACGACCCTTTTTGTCGCGAATGTAGAAATCGGTCAATTCGCTGCGTTGCTGCATGACGTAAGTCGGGATACGGCTGGGTGAAGACATGGGCAGAAGGTCCTCCGGGCAGTGAGGTAGCGCCTGTCATCTTGCAGGGTTGGGCGGTGGGCGGCAATGAGTCATACGATGACATTGGCTTTTTTGAAAGAAGCCTCGCGATGAGCCTGTCCAAAAACCGCATTACTACAAAAATCAAGATAATCGTTATTTTTCAGTATCTTGGGATATGAACCTGATCTTTATTTTCAAGACAAATCGTATTTATCTTTTTGGACACGTTCGCCAAACCCACTTTTTTCAAGAAAAAACGTTCTAACCCATCGGTTGATTTAGAACCGTTGTACGACCACTGTAATGACCAACGCAGCCCAACCTCTTTCAAAAACAATCAAAGGTGCGCACGTCATGATCCTGCTATTTCCCCTCGCCGCCCCGCCCGACCTCCCCTTGAAATCAATCGCACAAAGACGTTCCTGAACGTCTGAAAACCGCGCTGCAACCCGTTCGATTGCCTTGCCCCACACGTTGCGGGCAACGGCATCGGCTGCTCGAAAAATCTCGACTCTTCTAACAATAACGAGGTCTCCGCATGTCCAACTCCCATTCTTCCAGTGCCACGGTGCCGCCGGTGATCGCCGGTGCACGCGATGCCGGTTCGGCGCAGCGTCTGCCTACGCGGCGGCGCTGGTTCATGCTGTCGTTGCTGCTGATCGCGACGATCATCAATTACATCGACCGGGTGAACATCTCGATCGCCGCGCCGTTCATGGCCAAGGACCTGGGCCTGGACAAGATCGAGATGGGCCTGATCTTTTCCGCGTTCGCCTGGACCTATGCCTTGGCGCTGGTGCCGGCCGGCTTCATTGCCGACCGGTTTGGCTCGCGCTTCACCTACGGCGTATCGCTGATCAGTTGGTCGACCGTCACCGTTTGCCAAGGTTTCGCCACGGGATTTGCCTCGCTGTTCGGCCTGCGCCTGGCGGTCGGCGCCATGGAAGCCCCGGCCTTTCCGGCCAACAGCCGCGCGGTGACGGTGTGGTTCCCGGCGCGGGAACGCGGGATGGCCAGTAGCATTTACGTGTGCGGCCAGTACCTCGGCACCGCGCTGTTCACCGGCGCGCTGTTATGGCTGGCGACCACCTTCGACTGGCGCCACGTGTTCTACAGCACCGGCGCACTCGGCATCGTCTTCGGTGTGCTGTGGCTGTACCTGTATCGCGATCCGCTGAACTGCAAGAAAGTCAGCCAGGAAGAATTGAAGTACATCGAAACCGGCGGCGGCCTGGTCAAGAGCAGCCAGGAGCGCACGCGTTTCAACTGGCGGCAGATCGCCGAGCTGTTCAGCTATCGGCAGATCTGGGCGATCTGCATCGGCAAATTCGCCAGCACCTCGGCGCTGTACTTCTTCCTCACCTGGTTCCCGACCTACCTGATCGAAGAACGCAAACTGACCATGATCAAGGCCGGGATCTTCGCCGTGCTGCCCTTCGTCGGTGCCACGGTGGGGATTCTGCTGGCCGGCATCGTTTCCGACCTGCTGATCCGTCGCGGCTACTCGATGTCCTTTGCGCGCAAGTTGCCGCTGGTGGTTGGCTCGATGCTGGGCATGTCGATCGTGCTGGTGAATTTCACCGATTCCAACCTGATCTGCATCGCCGTGCTGACCATCGCCTTCTTCGCCCAGGGCATCGCGTCCTCATCGTGGGCGGCGGTATCGGAAGTGGCGCCAAAAGAGCTGATCGGCCTCACCGGCGGCATTACCAGCCTGGCGGCGAACATCGGCGGCATCGTCACGCCGATCGTGATCGGCGCCATCGTCCACGCCACCGGCACCTTCGCCTATGCCTTCTGGTTTATTGGCGGCGTCGCGCTGATCGGCACGCTCTCCTATTCGTTGTTGCTCGGACGTCTGTACCGCATCGAGCTGAAGGTGCGCTGAGGCGAAAAGCCCGGATTTGTCCAAACGCAGGCGGCTTTCGTCCAACTTCGCCCACGCCAGCCGCCGTACGCTGCCCTTTCAAACAGGATGACCCGCAGGATGAACATGACCGAATACGTCTTTACCCCGGATCTGCCCGTGACCTTGCCGGTCCTCGGCACCGAGCAGCGCTTCCCCGTCGGCCGGGTGTTCTGTGTCGGCCGCAACTACCCATGGCCGGACTCTCAAGGCCAGTCGCGCCAGCCGCCGGTGTTTTTCATGAAACCGGCAAGCTGCGTGGTCGATGCCGTCGGCGACGTCGCCTTCCCCTCAGTGTGCGAGGACTTCGTTCACGAAATCGAACTGGTCGTTGCCATCGGTGAAGGCGGCGCCCATATCCCCGAGGATCAAGCGCTCGCCTACGTGTGGGGCTACGCCGCCGGCCTCGACCTGACCCGCCGCGATGTACAACGCGCAGCCAAGAGCAACGGTTTGCCGTGGGAAGGCGCCAAGGTGTTCGACGGCGCCGCGCCGATGACTGCCGTTGTCCCGGTGAGCCGCTGCGGCCATCCCGAGGGCGAGTTGTGGCTTAACGTCAACGGCGAAGAACGCCAGCGCGACAACCTCGACAGCCAGATCTGGTCGGTCAGTGAAGTAATCGCGCGCATCTCGCAATCCGTGGCCCTGCGCGCCGGCGACCTGATCATGACTGGCAGCCCCGCCGGCGTTGACAGCCTGCAACCGGGCGACGTGATCAGCGCTGGCATAGACGGCATCGGCCACCTGGAAATGCGCGTCGGCCCACGGCCCTGATTCCAGCGGATTGAGAAAAAGGAGAACAACAATATGACGACCTCTTTGAAAGTTGCGCTGGTCACCGGCGCCGGCAGTGGCATCGGCCGCGCCGTGGCACTCGGCCTGATGGCCGACGGCTTTACCCTTGTGCTCGCCGGACGCCGGCCCGAGCCCTTGCAAGCGCTGGTCGAACTGGCGCAGAGCCAGGGTCACCCAGCGCTGGCGGTACCCACCGACGTGCGTGATCCGGCCAGTGTCGACGTGCTGTTCGCGACCATTGCCGAGGTCTACGGGCGCCTCGATGTGGTCTTCAACAACGCCGGCGTCAACGCCCCCGCCGTGCCGCTGGACGAGCTGACCTTCGAGCAGTGGCGCAACGTGATCGACACCAACCTCAACGGAGTCTTTCTGTGCGCTCGCGGCGCGTTTGGGCTGATGCGCAAACAACAGCCGCAGGGCGGGCGGATCATCAACAACGGCTCGATTTCCGCACACACGCCGCGCCCGTTCAGCAGCGCCTACACCGCGAGCAAACACGCCGTGCTCGGCCTGACCAAATCCCTGGCGCTGGATGGCCGTGAATTCAACATCGCCTGCAGCCAGATCGACATCGGCAATGCCCTGACCGAAATGTCGGTGCGCATGACCAAAGGCGTACGCCAGGCCAATGGCAGCATCGCCGTCGAGCCGATGGTCGACGTCAAACACGTCGCCGATGCAGTGCGCTACATCGCCGGCCTGCCGCTGTCGGCCAACGTCCTGAACATGACCGTCATGGCCAGCGCCATGCCGTTTGCCGGCCGCGGTTGAGCCGGCCTTTTTATTGCGTAACGAGGTAGCCATGAAGCCAGAAATCCTGCAACTGAGCCCGATCCTGATCCCGGCAATCAACGCGCGTCTGGACGAACTGTTCACCGTACGCCGCTACTACCAGCAAGCGGACAAACCCGCCTACATAAAGGAACACGGCGCCAACATCCGTGGAGTCATCACCGGCGGCCACACCGGCATCAGCCAGGCGCTGATGGCGCAACTGCCGAACCTGGAAGTCGTCGCGGTCAACGGCGTCGGCACCGACGCCGTCGATCTGGCCTACGCCCGTGACCGCGGCATCCGCGTCACCGCCACCATCGGCGCCCTCACCGAAGACGTCGCCGACCTCGCCATCGGCCTGCTCATCTCGGTCTGTCGTGGCCTGTGCACCAGCGACCGCTACGTGCGCTCCGGCCAATGGCCACAAAGCCCGACCCCACTCGCCCCGCTGCCCTTGGCCCGACAAGTCTCCGGCATGCGCATCGGCATCGTCGGCATGGGCCGCGTCGGCCGCGCCATCGCCACCCGCGCCGCCGCCTTCGGCTGCCCGATCAGCTACACCGACCTGCAACCAATGAGCGACGTCCCCCACACCTTCGTCGCCGACCTCAAACAACTGGCCCGCGACAGCGACGCCCTGATCCTCGCCGCCGCGGCGGACAAGGGCGAAGCGATCATCGACGCGCAAGTGCTGCAAGCGCTGGGCAAGGACGGTTATCTGATCAACGTCGCCCGGGGCAAACTGGTGAATGAGACGGCTCTGGTTGCCGCGCTTTCAGCGGGAGAGATTGCCGGGGCTGGGCTGGATGTATTCGTTGATGAACCGAATGTGCCGGAAGCGTTGTTTGGTAATGAACAGGTGGTGCTGCAACCGCATCGGGCCAGCGCCACGCTTCAGACACGCACGCGGATGGGGGAAATGGTTGTGGCGAGTCTGGTAGATACGTTTGCGGGGAAAGTGCCGGTTGGGTGTGTGACGGGGTGAATGGTTGTTTGGGATAGGCTGCAGATTGCGTTGAGTCAGTGAAACCCAGCCCCCTCACCCCAGCCCTCTCCCCCCAGGGGGCGAGGGGGAAAGGGAGCCGATCTTCGTTGAATTCAAGAACGAGCTCGACGCAGAGTCTCAGGTCGGCGCATCTTCGACAAACACCTCGACCAAGTCCCCGGTACATACAACCCCGGGGGGCGAGGGGGAAGGGAGCCGATCTTCGTTGAATTCAAGAACGAGCTCGACGCAGAGTCTCAGGTCGGCGCATCTTCGACAAACACCTCGACCAAGTCCTCGGTACATACAACCCCGGGGGGCGAGGGGGAAAGGGAGCCGATCTTCGTTGAATTCAAGAACGAGCTCGACGCAGAGTCTCAGGTCGGCGCATCTTCAACAAACACCTCGACCAAGTCCCCGGTACATACAACCCCGGGGGGCGAGGGGGAAGGGAGCCGATCTTCGTTGAATTCAAGAACGAGCTCGACGCAGAGTCTCAGGTCGGCGCATCTTCAACAAACACCTCGACCAAGTCCCCTCTCCCTCTGGGAGAGGGTTAGGGTGAGGGCCGTCCCTGGAGAAACCGGATCGCAAGACAAAACAACACTCCCCAATCATCATCGTGTTGCCTGATACACAGCCATCGCGAGCAGGCTCGCTCTTACAGTTTGATTGCGTGCATTCACTGAGAAAACGGTCGGCTGTCAGGCCGCCTTCGCGAGCAAGCTCGCTCCCACAGAAAAGCAAAAAGCAAAAGCAATCCGCCTCCTGCTTTTCACCACTCAATACAATGAGCGCAAGCTCGAGTGGCTCTTGATCTGGAGCCCGTCGGCAGGCTGAGTGGAGGGATTGATCCGGGGGTGGGAGCGCAGCGACCGTACGACGCAGTCGTACACAGCGGAAGGAGGTGCAGCGAAGCAAACCGGAGCCGCTGCGCCCGGATCGATTCCGCAGCGAAGGAACCCCGAGCCCCAGCGAGCGGGCCGAACGTCAGGGCGCAGACCTTTGGTTCCTTTGGGGCGTTTGCCAAAGGGACTCGCCGTAAGGGCGAAACCGCCAGCCGCAACACCAAAAAAAACGGATATTCACCCAGAACCCCCAAAGCATGGTCGGCCCAAAGGCCGCCAAGTCCAAAAAAAAGCCCCACAACCGAAAACCAGTGTGGGGCGAAAAAATTGGTTGGTTGCGGCCAACCAAAGGAGCTCTGTCAAAACCCGTCAAGCACTCAGATCAAATACACTCCTGAGCCGCCCGCTCAAAACTTGAAGGCAACAAATTCGACGCCAGCAAATGCCGCTCATAAATGAACACCTTGCCGCCCTTCCCCGCCTTGTACGCCTCCAGCACGTTGTCGGCGGATACCTTGCTCGGCACCACAATCCGATAACTGCGCTGACTCTGCGAAACCGTCGGATTCAACGCACTGTCCTGCAACTTCGGCACCACGCAATCGGCGTACTGCGCCGGCGTCTTGCTGGTCTGCAAGGTCAGGGTCGGATCGTTCGGCGCCGAAGCGCAACCGGCGAGCAACAGGGAAACAAAAGCCATGGCTGGCACGAATAAAGGACGCATGGGGTAAATCCTGAAAATAAAGGTTCGGTTCAACCGGCAACGGTTCGACTTCACGGCGCCGCCGTTGCCATTTACGTTTTGAGAATCAGCTCGACGCCACCAGGGCCTTGAGCGACACATCGAATTGCTTCAGCGCATTGAGTTGCAGATCACGTTGCTGATTGATCTGCGCGGCGATTTGCGGCGCCGCTTGGTTGTGCACCCAGACCGAAGGCAACTCTTGCTCAATCGCCCCCTCGGCCTTGCCGATGTACTGCAGATCGGCGTCGTAGAACCGCGCAGAGAAGCGCGCCTCGACCAGGCTGTTGCGCTGAGTCAGCAAGCGGTTGAAGGTATCGAGCTTGACCACCACGTCCGGATGGGCCTGAACCAGCGCATCGAGGTTGTCGTAGACGGTCACCGAGACGAACTGCTGTTGCAGCGAACTCATCAGCCAGTCGAGGGCCAGTTCCGGGTCGGAGCTGCCGACAAAGGCGTCGCGGATTCGCGAATCCAGTGCGTCTTTGGCGCCGTTGAGCGCCATGTCGTGGTAACGCTCCAGGTATTGCAGGTTCTGCAAGGTGTTTTCGCTCAACAACACACCCACGGTCTGCGTGTGCTGCAGCGCCGAGGCGCTGGCGGCGATCGGTTGCAGGTGACACGACCGGGCGTCGTCTGCGTAAGCCGGTGCGGTAACTACCCCGCTCATCAGCAGGGCGATCAATGCCAGTCGAGTCAGAATGTTCATCGCGCAATTTCCTTGAGCTGCGTCTTCGATGGAGGCGATTTTCCGCCGATCGCCGCCAAAGCAGAACTTGCGTTTCTTGATGGTCACTATTACTTCCAGCAATAGTTGCGCGTCGCGCAGACTGATGCACACTGAGCACATTCAAGAAAAATGATGAGGGTCTCGCCTTGAGAACGTTTGATCTGATCCGTGACGCCGTGCTGCCCGAATATCGCGACCGCGTAGCCGAATACCTGGTGCAGTACGAAAGCGTCCTGCTGGACAAAAACACCCGCGATGCGCAATTGATCCGCGATACCGCCCAGCAACTGCGCGGTTATCTGCGCGGCCTCAATACCACGCGGGTGCTGGGCATGGCTTATTGGGAAGAGCTCGATCGCCGCGTGGTAGACACCTGGCTAAGCCCGCAAGAGTGACCGCTGAAGCGCCAGTGGTCTGCCCGGCAACACGCCCCCTGCGAAAAACCTGACCAAACGCTTACAATCGCAGGCCTATTGCCATACAGACAGGCCTGCCCGGAAATGCCGCTCGACCCGCCAACGATGCTGACCATCACGATCGCCCTCGCAGCCGCTGCCGCGCTGTACCTGGCGGTCGAGTGGCGCAGCATCCGTGAGCCTTCGCTACTGTTCTGGAGCGCCGGTTTCGCCACCATCACCATCGGTTCCACCCTCGCGCTGCTGCGCAGCAGCGGTTTTCTGCTGCTGGGCATCTGGTTCGCCAACGGCCTGCTGGTGACCGCGCATTTCTTTTTCCTGCTCGGCGTGGCGCGCTTCACCCAGACCCGACTGTCGCCGGCGTGGTACCTGATTTTCGCAACCTGGCTGATCATGTTGACGTTGCCGGACGGCCCGCTGTGGTCCAAGGCCATGCTGGTGGCCAACTCAATGCTGGTGGCGATCCCGACCCTCAAGGCCAGTTCGCTGCTGCGCCCGCACGGCAAGTCGTTGAGCGTGGGCGCGGTGCAATTGCGTTATGTGCTGCTCGGCCATGGCATCTTTTATGTGGCCAAGGCCCTGACCGTGGTGATCCCCGGCACGCTGATCGATCTGGCGGCGTTTCGCGGCGAGATCATTCAGATCTCGCTGGTCGAAGGTGCGATGGCGATCATGTTGATCGCCCTGTCGATGACCGGCACCGAGCGTTATCGCCGGGAAAAGCAGATCGCCCGCCTCGCCGAGCGCGATCCGCTCACGGCCCTCTACAACCGCCGCGCCTTGGAAAAGCGTACGCCACGCCTGCTGGCCGGCGTATCCGCGCAAAGACCGGGTGCGTTGCTGTTGATCGATATCGACAACTTCAAACTGGTCAACGACCAGTACGGGCATATCGCCGGCGACCGCTTGCTGATTGCCTTGAGCGAAATGATCCGTGCCCAGCTTCCGGCCAATGCGTTGACGGCGCGGCTGGGTGGCGATGAGTTTTTGATGCTGCTCAACAACGCGTCAGCCGAAGCTATCCTTGAACTGGGCAACGCCTTGCGCGAACAGTTTCTGGCCCTGGCGTCGCACACCTATCCCACGTCCGCTGCGGTGACCTTGAGCATCGGCGCCACCCTGTTCGACAAACCGCCGGCCAGTCTGGCGGCGCTGATCGAACTTGGCGACGCCGCGCTCTACGAGTCCAAACGCGGCGGACGCAACCGCTTGCGCCTGTCCGGCCTCGCCACTCCAGGATGAAACCCGCCATGTCCAGCCACGACACCCCGCTGCAAGACCTCGCCGCCCCCGACGGCGTTTGTTACGGCTGCGGCGGCCGCAATCCGCAAGGCCTGCACGTGAAAAGTCGTTGGGATGAGGACGGCAAACACGTCATCGCCGAGCATCTGCCCGAAGCTCAATATTGCGGCTGGCCGGATCTGGTTTACGGCGGGCTGATTGCCATGCTTGTCGACTGTCATTCGAACTGGACCGCCATGGCCTGGCACTACCGCGCGGAAAACCGCGAAGCCGGCAGCCTGCCGCGCATCGACTGCGTGACTGGCAACCTCGGGATCAAATTCATCAAACCCACACCGATGGGCGTGCCGCTGCTCTTGCGCGCGCGAGTCGAAGGTGAAGTCGGGCGCAAGACCCGGGTGATTTGCGAGGTGTATGCCGGGGAAGTGCTCACGGCGGTGGGTGATTCGGTGTTTGTGCGGGTGGATACGGGGCAGTTGGCGGATGCAGCGCATGGCCGCAAAAGCCAAAGTCCCTCACCCTAGCCCTCTCCCAAAGGGAGAGGGAACTGACCGAGGTGCTTGGTGCAGATACGCCGACCTGGGAAACCGAGCCGAACTCAAATCTTGAAAAAACCCTCACCCTAGCCCTCTCCCAGAGGGAGAGAGAACTGACCGAGGTGCTTGGTGCAGATACGCCGACCTGGGAAACCGAGCCGAACTCAAATCTTGAAAAAACCCTCACCCTAGCCCTCTCCCAGAGGGAGAGGGAACTGACCGAGGTGCTTGGTGGAAATACGCCGACCTGGGAAACCGAGCCGAACTCAAATTCTGAAAAGCTTGAAAATCGGCTCCCTCTCCCTCGGGAGAGGGCTGGGGTGAGGGGCTGCGGTTCAAGCCACGCAGCCACACTCAAGCCGAAAGCGAAACGTTCTGAGCCAGCTCTTCAACGCGACAAAGCCGCCACACCAGCCCGCGCCGTATGCAGCTTTTTATAGCTTTCGATCAAGCGCAAATGCCGATCCAGCCCTTCCAGCTTCATGCTTGTCGGCGTCAAACCGTAAAAACGCACACTGCCATTCACCGACCCAATCGCCGCATCCATACGCTCGTCACCAAACATCCGACGGAAGTTGGCCTCGTAGTCTTCCAGCTCGAGATCCTCGTCCAGCTCCATCTCCAGCACCACATTCACAGCCTGATAGAACAAGCCGCGCTCTACGGTGTTGTCGTTGTATTGCAGGAACGCCTCAACCAGATCCTTCGCCTCGTCAAACTTCTGCAGCGCGAGGTAGATCAGCAGGCGCAGTTCCAGAATCGTCAGCTTGCCCCACGGCGTGTTGTCATCGAACTCAATGCCGATCAGCGTGGTGATATCGGTGTAGTCATCCTGCTCGCTGCGTTCCAGGCCTTGGACCAGATTGCGCAGGCCAACCTTGCTGAGGTTGTGCAGATTGAGGATGTCGGCACGGAATTGCAGGGCTTTGTTGGTGTTGTCCCAGATCAGGTCTTCGATCGGGTAGATCTCCGAGTAATCCGGCACGAGGATTCGGCAGGCCTTGGCGCCGATGTGCTCGTAGACCGCCATGTAGACTTCCTTGCCCATGTCTTCGAGGATGCCGAACAGGGCCGCGGCTTCTTCGGCGTTGGAGTTTTCGCCTTGGCCTGAGAAGTCCCATTCGACGAATTCGAAATCTGGTTTGGCGCTGAAGAAGCGCCACGACACCACACCGCTGGAATCGATGAAGTGCTCGACAAAGTTGTTCGGTTCGGTCACTGCCTGCCCCGAGAACGTCGGCTGCGGCAAGTCGTTGAGTCCTTCAAAGCTGCGGCCCTGAAGCAGTTCAGTCAGGCTGCGTTCCAGCGCGACTTCCAGGCTCGGGTGCGCGCCGAACGAGGCGAAGACGCCGCCGGTGCGCGGATTCATCAGGGTCACGCACATCACCGGGAATTCACCGCCCAGCGAGGCGTCCTTGACCAGCACAGGGAAGCCCTGCTCTTCAAGGCCTTTGATGCCGGCGAGGATGCTCGGGTATTTTTCCAGTACCTCTTGCGGTACATCCGGCAGGGCCATTTCGCCTTCGAGAATTTCGCGTTTGACTGCGCGCTCGAAAATTTCCGACAGGCACTGCACCTGCGCTTCGGCCAAGGTGTTGCCGGCGCTCATGCCGTTGCTCAGGTAGAGGTTTTCGATCAGGTTCGACGGGAAGTACACCACCTCACCGTCCGACTGGCGTACGAACGGCAGCGAGCAGATGCCGCGCTGGGTGTTGCCGGAGTTGGTGTCGTACAGGTGCGAGCCACGCAGTTCGCCGTCGCGGTTATAAATGCCAAGGGTGTAGTCGTCGAGAATCTCGCTCGGCAATTCGTCCTTCGGACCCGGCTTGAACCACTTCTCGTCCGGATAATGGACGAATTCGGCGTTGGCGATGTCTTCGCCCCAGAACTGGTCGTTATAGAAGAAGTTGCAATTGAGGCGCTCGATGAACTCGCCCAGCGCCGACGCCAGTGCGCCTTCCTTGGTCGCGCCCTTACCGTTGGTGAAGCACATCGGCGAATGCGCATCGCGGATATGCAGCGACCAGACGTTGGGCACGATGTTGCGCCACGAGGCGATTTCGATCTTCATGCCGAGGTCGGCGAGGATCTTCGACATGTTGGCAATGGTCTGTTCCAGCGGCAGGTCCTTGCCGGCGATGTAGGTGCCCGCCTGGGAATCGGACTGCGGCATCAACAAGGCCTGGGCATCGGCGTCGAGGTTGTCGACTTCTTCGATGATGAACTCGGGGCCGGTCTGCACCACTTTCTTCACGGTGCAACGGTCGATGGAACGGAGGATGCCCTGGCGATCCTTGTCCGAGATGTCGGCGGGCAATTCGACCTGAATCTTGAAGATCTGGTTGTAGCGGTTTTCCGGGTCGACGATGTTGTTCTGCGACAGGCGAATGTTCTCTGTCGGAATATTGCGGGTGTCGCAGTACAGCTTCACGAAGTAAGCCGCGCACAAGGCCGACGACGCCAGGAAGTAGTCGAACGGCCCCGGTGCCGAGCCGTCGCCCTTGTAGCGGATGGGCTGATCGGCGATCACCGTGAAGTCGTCGAACTTGGCTTCAAGTCGAAGGTTGTCGAGAAAGTTGACCTTGATTTCCATGCGGGATTACCAGAATACGGCTAAACGAATGGCGGCCATTATCCGGTTTTTGTGCGGGAAGTCTCGCCCTTTCGGGATTCGCCGCTGGCCGGCGCTGCTGGAAATTCCAACGGATTCGCTACACTTTGAAAAAATCCAGGCGATACCAATAACAACAATCTGAACATTGTGCGCTCGCCATTGTTCTAGATTCAGAAGACACCGGATCAAGGACGAGCACATGGCCGTTATTCTCCCTGCGCAGCCAATCCCCACCCCGCAACGCGCCGTCACCCGGCGCCTGGCCATCGCCGTTGGCGCACTGTTCGTCGCTGGCGTTATTGCCGCGATCAGCACCCTGCTTGGCATTGCCAATACCCTTGACGCGAAAGATCTGGAACAGAACCAGTTCTATTCCGTGCGCGCCGTGGAAAACCGCATCACCGCGTCGAAAAACTACATCACCAGTTATGCCTACTGGACCCGCGCCTATGAGGCCTTGAGCGGGCCGATCGACGTCAACTGGGCCTACACCGAACAGAACATGGGCAAGACCCTGTTCACCAGCGACGGCTACGACGGCGTGTTCGTCCTTGATCGCAATCGCACCAAGTACGCGGTGATTCGCGGGCAGATGGTTGAAACCGACGTATCCAGCGTACTGCAAGCGCCCGCCTCGGCGCTGGTCGAGCAGGTGCTGAGTCAGCCTGATCTGACCAAGCCGATCAGCAGTTATTCATTGTTCGAAGGCTGGCCGGCGCTGATCACCGCTGCCGCGATCATTCCCAATGACGAGCGCCCGCTGGATGAATTGAGAAACACCTCGGTGCTGGTGTTCGTCGACAAGCTGACCCCGACCAAACTGCGCAAAATCGGCAGCGGCTATGGCCTGACGAACCTGACCCTGGTCCCGGATGAAACCATTGAGAAAGGTCATCCAAGCGTGCCCCTCGACAGCACCGGCTACAGTCTGGTCGCCGACCTGCAGCGACCCGGTCAGCAATTGCTGTGGACGCTGGTGCCGCCGCTCGGCGCGACGTTTCTGGTGCTGATGCTGCTCACCGCCTATTTTTTCCGCCATGCATTGCGCTCATCGCAATACGTCGACAACAGCATTCATGCCATGCAGGCCTCGAATCAGGCACTCGAGAAAGCCAATCATGCGCTCGAAGCCAGTGAAGAACGCTTTCGCGCCGTGGCCGAAGCGGCGTCGGACTGGATCTGGGAAGTTGATGATCAGTTGGCGCTGACCTATCTGTCGGCGCGCTTCAGCGAAGTCACCGGCTACCCGCAAGCCCTGTGGCTGGGCCAGGACATCGGCGAATTACTGACTTGCGACACCACGCCACTGGAGCTGTGGCTGCGCAAACTCAGCGAAGAAAACAGCGCCGGCGATTTGCGCTGCACTTATCGCGATCACTCCGGGCAGCCACGCCACTGCCGGCTCTCGGCGCGGCCGATTTTCGACAAGGACAGCGTCGTCGGCTATCGCGGCACTGCCAGCGATATCACCGACGAAGTCGCCGCCCATGCGCAGATCCAGCACCTGTCGATGCATGACGCCCTGACCGGTCTGCCCAACCGCAACAAACTGGCGCGTTATCTGGATGAAGTGCTGATATTGAAAGAACACTCGCCACCGCTGTCGCTGCTGATGATCGATCTGGACAACTTCAAACCGATCAACGATTCCCTCGGCCATCCTGCCGGTGACGCGGTACTCCAGGAAGTCGCCACGCGTCTGCGCGAATGCACCCGCGAGCACGACCTCGTCGCCCGCCTCGGTGGTGATGAATTCGTCGTGGTGCTCAATGGCATGGACAGCCATAACGAGATCGACAAATTCTGCACACGGCTGATCGGCAGCCTGCATCAGCCGATCCTCTACGAACAGCATCCGCTGCATATCGGTGCCAGTGTCGGCATCGCCCTGAGTCGTCGGCACGGTTTCGTCGCCAGCGATCTGATCCGCTACGCCGACATCGCGCTGTATCAGGCCAAGTCCGATGGCAAGAACACCTGGTGCTATTTCGAAGCGCACATGAGCGATCAGATCCAGACGCGCCGGCAAATGGAAGATGACTTGCGCCATGCGCTCAAGCACAACGAATTCGTCCTGCACTATCAGCCGCGCTACAAGGTTGATGGCAAGCACATCGTTTCGGTGGAGGCGCTGGTGCGCTGGCAGCATCCGACCCAGGGCCTGCTCGGGCCGGACGTGTTCATTCCGCTGGCCGAACAGACCGACCTGATCGTACCGCTGGGCCGCTGGGTGCTGCGCGAAGCCTGTGAAACCGCGCTGGAATGGCCCCATGACATTCTGCTGTCGGTCAACCTCTCGCCTGCGCAGTTCGCCCTCAGCGATGTCGTCGAGGATGTTCGTGAAGTGCTGGTGGAAACGCGTTTCCCGGCCAGCCGTCTGGAGCTGGAGATCACCGAGAACGTGATGCTCAATGACACCGACGGCGCGCTGACCACCATGAATCAGCTCAAGGAGCTGGGCGTGCGTCTGAACATGGACGACTTCGGCACCGGCTATTCGTCGCTCGGTTATCTGCGCGCCTATCCGTTCGACGGAATCAAGATCGACAAACGCTTCATCGCCTCAATCAGCAGCGGCACCAACGACCGTGCCGTGGTGCAAGCGATCATCGGTCTGGGCAAAGCCATGGGGCTGACGGTGACGGCCGAAGGCGTCGAGACCGAGGAGCAACTGGCGATTCTCGGCAAGGATCAATGCAACGAGGTGCAGGGTTATTTCATGAGTCGACCGATCGACAAGGCGGCTTTTGCTGATCTGCTACGGGCTTCGCGACTGTCGCTGGTGAGCAAAAAAGGTCGGGTGACGTGAATATCAGCCATCGCTGGCAACGCGCACTTTGCCGCTGAACACGCGGAAACCAAACGTGTTGTAGGCCAGCGTGATGGGGATCAGCACGGCGAATCCGACCAGCATGAAGATCTGGCTGTTCGGGCTGGATGCGGCGTCGCTCAAGGTCAGATCCGGCGGAATGATGAAGGGAAATAGCGCGACCAGCATCACCGCGAAAGCCAGCACAAAAACGCCCAGCGCGGCGAACAGCGGGATGAAGTCGAAGCGGCTGTGAAAGCCTTTGCTGAATATCCATCCTAGAGCGCTGACGATCAGTCCTGCCGGCAACCACAGGCGAATATCAGCGAGCCGCCGGGCATATTGCGGCTGCAATGTCGCCGTCCATGCGATCAGCACCAGCAATAACGCCACGACGACCAGCGCCAAGACGCGGGCCTGGCGGGCCGAGTGCTGCTGCAATTCATCCAGAGTCCGCCAGTACAACCAGCACGTCCCCAGCCAGACGTAACCGAGCACCAGCACCAAACCGCAAAACACCGGGAACGGATTCAGCCAGTCGCGGCCATCGCCAATGTATTGACCGCCCTGATGGGCGATGCCTTGCACGAGGGTACCGAGCACCATGCCCTGGACCAATCCGGTCAGCAGCGAAGCCAGGGCCAACACGCCGTCGACGATGCGCTTGCGTCGCTCGTTCGGTGCGTAATCGCGAAACTCCAACGCCATGGCCCGCGCGATCAAGGCGAGGAACATCACGATAAAAGGCACGTACAAGGCCGGCAGCAAGATCGCGTACGCCAGCGGAAACAACGCCAGCAGCCCGCCGCCGCCGAGCACCAGCCAGGTTTCGTTGGCGTCCCATACCGGCAGAATCGTCACCGCCATCGTCCGCCGCTGCCGACTGCAACGCGCAAGCCCCATGAGCATGCCAACGCCCAGATCGGTGCCGTCGAGCATCACGTAGTTCATCACCGAGAACGCCAGTGCGGCGGCGCACAACAGGGTCAGCCAGTCCGTGTCCATGTCTGCGATTCCTCAGTGCCCGGTTTCGTCGGCAAGGGTGGGCTGCGGCCCGGGTTGATCCTGCTGCGGCGGCTCGCGCAACAGGCGCAGCAACACCCACAGGCCGATGCCGAAGATCAGCAGATAAAACAGCAGAATCAGCCACGTCGACCCGACGACTTGAGCCCTGGACACCGACGACAGACTGTCCGCCGTGCGCATCAATCCGTAAACGGTGAACGGCTGTCGCCCCACTTCGGTGACGACCCAGCCGCTGAGCATCGCCAGAAACCCGGCCGGTGCCAGCAGCACGCACGCGCCCAGCCAGAGCCGCGCCGTGTACAGGCGATTACGTCGGCGCAGGATCAGGCTGACCACACCCTGCCCAAGCATCAACAGCCCCAACCCGACCATCAGCCGAAATGCGAAAAACACCGGCGCCACGGGCGGGATGTCCTCAGCCGGGAACTCATCAAGCGCAGCGATTGTGCTGGTCAGGTCATGCTGCAGGTAGAGGGAACCAATGCGCGGAATCGCCACCTCCCAGTGGTTGCGGCGCTCTTGCATATCCGGCCATGCGAACAGCCGCAGTGGCTCCCCTGCCCCTTGGGCCGGGCGCGTCCATGAGCCTTCGATGGCCGCCACTTTCTGCGGCTGGGCGTGCAAACTGTGCCGGCCATGCAGGTCCCCGACGACAATCTGCACCGGCATCAGCAGCGCAATCACCCATAGCCCCATGGAGAATTGCAGGCGAGCACGCGGGTTTTCCGGGGCCTTGCGCAATTGCCAGGCACTGATCCCGGCAATCAGCGTCGCGCTGCCGATGAGCACGGCAAGCAGCATATGCGCCAGGCGATAGGGAAACGAAGGATTGAAGATGATTGCCCACCAGTCCTCGGCAAGGAAACGCCCGTCCGCGCCAATCGAATAGCCGGCCGGGGTTTGCATCCAGGAGTTGGCAGACAGAATCCAGAACGCGCTGATCAGCGAGCCCACCGTCACCGCGCACGTGGCAAAAAAGTGCAGACGCGGGCCGACTTTCTTCAAGCCGAACAGCATGATGCCAAGGAAACCCGCTTCGATGAAAAACGCCGCCATCACTTCATAGAACATCAGCGGACCGAGGACATCACCGGCCTGCACCGACAGCCGCGACCAGTTGAGGCCGAACTGATACTCCAGAATCAATCCCGACGCCGTGCCCACCGCAACGTTGAGGGCGAATACCTTGAGCCAGTAACGATAAACATCCAGATAAACCTGGCGCCCGGTTTTCAACCACAACGCTTCCAGCACCATGAGGAAATTCGCCAGACCGATGCTGAACGCCGCCAGCACGATGTGAAAGCTGATCGTGATCGCGAACTGGGCGCGGGCGGCCATCAGGGCCGAATCAACAGGCTCCATCCATCAGCCGCTGTAGAACACAGCCAGCTTGTTGCCTTCGGGGTCGCGCAGATAGGCCACGTAAAAGTCCGGCGTATAGGCCTCGCGAGTGCCGGGCGCGCCTTCGTCGCTGCCGCCATGGTCGAGCCCGGCCTTGTGCACCTGATCGACCTTATGCCGCGAGTCGGCGCGAAACGCCGGCATCATGCCGTTGCCGGGTGTCGCCGGCTCACCATTGAACGGTTGCGAGATGTGCACACTGCCGGGGCCGTTGGACTTGTCGATGCAATCGGGCAGGTAAAAACAGTAGTGTTCTTCGCGATCATGCCGGTAGCCGAGCGGCGTCAGGATCGCCTTGTAAAAAGCTGCCGAACGCTCGACGTCGTTGGCGCCGATAAACAGATAACTGAGCATGGGACGTCCTCCGATGACAGCTGTCAGCGCTGTGGCTGTTCTTGGTTCAAGGTGAAAACGTTGCCGGCGTCACGCACCAACTGGCGCCATTCGGCACTGGTGATCAGGCCTTGCTCCTCCATCTGATCCGCAGCCTTGAGCAGCTCGTCATATTGCTGTTCCGGATCCAGATCGCCCTCGGCCTGCTCCGCCATCTTGCGCCATGCCGCCAGTGATGCCTTCTTTTGCTGATCGAACATACGGGTATCTCCTGAGGGACTTACCCGGTAGAAAAAACAGCGCGAGAGAGGTTCAGGGCAGACGACGGATGGACGGTTGATGCGCAAAACCTTCTCGGAGTGAGCCTGCTCGCGATAGCGGTATATCTGTCAAATTAAATTTGAATGTTCCTCCGTCATCGCGAGCAGGCTCACGCCCACAGAAAAGCAAAATCAAAAGATCGCAGCCTTCGGCAGCTCCTACAGTTGGATCGCGTACCACCTCAAGAACAGGTCGGCTGTCAGGCCGCCTTCGCGAGCAGGCTCACTCCCACAGAAAAGCAAAATCAAAAGATCGCAGCCTTCGGCAGCTCCTACAGTTGGATCGCGTACCACCTCAAGAACAGGTCGGCTGTCAGGCCGCCTTCGCGAGCAGGCTCGCCTACAAAGCAAACGCAAAGCAGCGCAGCTGCCCGCGGCGAAGCCGCACCACTCAACAATGAGCGCAAGCTCGAGTACCGCTTTTGATCTTGATCCACCAGCGACGTCGGAAGGCTGAGTGGAGGGATTGATCCGGGCGTGGGAGCGCAGCGACCGTACGACGCAGTCGTACACAGCGAGTGTAGGTGCAGCGAAGCAAACCGGAGCCGCTGCGCCAGGATCGATCCCGCAGCGAAGGAACCCGAGCCTGCGAGGGCCGAACGCAGGAGCAAAGCGTTTTGGTTACTTTTGGGCGTCTGCAAAAGTGACCCGCTGTAAGAGCGGAACCGCCAGCCGCAACACCCGAAAAAACGGATATACACCCAAAACCCCAAGAGCCTGGTCGGCCCAAAGGCCGCCACGCCCAAAAAAAACCGCAAATGTCAAAACCGCTCCGCCACCCGCTTGTACGCATAATCCGGCTCCCGATACTTGCCCGGCTTCTGCCGTTTCGGCAACTCGACCTTGTCGCGCTTCACCTCTTCATAGGGGATGCGACTGAGCAGATCAGTGATGATGTTCAGCCGCGCACGACGTTTGTCATTCGAGTCGGCAACCCTCCACGGCGCCCAATCGGTGTCGGTGTGCTTGAACATCTCGTCCCGCGCCCGTGAGTAGTCATACCAGCGGCTGTAGGACTTCAGATCCATGGGTGTCAGTTTCCAGATCTTGCGCCCGTCATTGATTCGCGCTTCGAGCCGGCGGGTCTGTTCCTCCGGACTGACCTCAAGCCAGTACTTGAGCAGGATCACCCCCGAATCAACGATGGCGTTCTCCACCCAAGGAATCGACTTGAGAAACTTGTCGGCCTGCTCCTCCGTACAAAAACCCATGACCCGTTCGACACCGGCGCGGTTGTACCAACTGCGGTCGAAAATCACCACCTCGCCGCCCGCCGGCAGATGCGGCAGATAGCGCTGTACATGCATCTGACTTTTTTCTCGATCGGTTGGCGCCGGTAATGCCATCACGCGGAACACCCGTGGGCTGACGCGCTCCGTGATCGCCTTGATCACCCCGCCCTTGCCCGCACCGTCGCGCCCTTCGAAAACAATACAAACCTTGACACCTTTAGCGATGACCCACTCCTGCAGCTTGACCAGCTCAACGTGGAGCTTGCGCAGCTGTTCGAGATAGTCCTTGTTTTTCAAGCGCGGACGTTCGATTGCCTTTGCAGGTTTCTTCTTGTCTTTCGCCATGAACCTGTCCTCGCGCTTCAACAGCCCGCTGAAATTGTTTATTGACCCGAAGGGCCTGATCCGTGAGGTTAGTTCACGCCCGGTTGTTTGCCATTGCCGGGCAAAAAAGCCCTGTCGCCATGTGTTTCCTGAGATTGTTCCGACGTCGCACTGTTCATTGCCCGATCCCCTGTTTGCTGGAGTTTTTTCGATGCCGTCGTCCAAATCATTGCCCACTGCCCTGCTCGGTCTGGCCCTGGCCTGCCCGGCGATGGCCGAGACCCAAGGTCTGGAGCTGGGGCAAGTGCTGATTTCGGCAGATGAGCGCAGTGGCAGCGATGCAGCGGTCGAAGAAGCGCGGGAACGCCTTGAGCAGATTCCCGGCGGCACCAACGTGGTCGACATGCGCCAGCCGTTGCAGGGCCGCGTTGCCAGCAATCAGGATGTGCTGGCCTATCAGCCGGGAGTGTATGCACAGTCGGCGGGCAACGAAGGCGTGAAGATTTCCATCCGTGGTTCAGGCATCAACCGCGCACCCGGCGCCCACGCCTCGGGGCTCTACACGATGCTGGATGGCTTGCCGCTGACCGGCCCCGGCGGCACACCTTATGAATTGCTCGAGCCGTTGTGGGTCGACCATGTCGAAGTGCTGCGCGGCGCCAACGGCTTCGATCGCGGCGCGCTGGCACTGGGCGGCGCTATCGATTACGTCAGCCACACCGGTTACACCGCGCCAAAGCTGCACGTGCGCTACGCCACCGGCAGCCATGGCTATCAGCAGCGCCAGGTCAGCTCCGGGCAAGTGCTGGGAGATTTCGATTACTACGTGTCCCTGACCGATGCCAACGCCGACGGCTATCAGGACCACACCGCCAGCGAGAGCAAAGGCCTGGTCGCCAACTTCGGCTATCGCTTCAACCCGAATCTGGAAACCCGCTTCTACTTCCGCTATCGCGAAACCGATAACGACCTCGCCGGTCGCGTGACCAAGCATTCCATCGAACACAGCCCACGGGCAGCCAACCCGGCGTATGTGGCGCGCGATGACAGCCGCAAGCAGCCCGGCAGTACCTTCATCGGCAACAAGACCACGTTCTACCTCGATGACGATTCGAGCATCCAGACCGGCCTCGCCTACCACGACTACCCAATGGATTTGCGCGAAGGCCCGAACCGGCTGAAGGTGGCTTATACCGACGTTAGCGGCACCTTCGACTACAAACGCCGCGACACTTTGTTCGGGATGGAAAGCCGCAGCAACGTCGGCCTGCGCGTGACCAAGCACCTGCCCAACGATGGCGCCAGCGAGTTCGTGCGCATCCCGAGTGGCAACACCGCCAGCTATGCCCCGGGCACGCGGATGCGTAATTTCACTTATCAGGGTTCAGATACCGTGCTGCATTTCGGCAATGACCTGGAAATTGCCGACGACCTGTGGCTGACCACCGGCCTCGCCGCGATCTACACCCGCCGCGAAAGCGCCGTGACCTATCCGCAGGGCGGCGGCAAGACCAGTCTCAGCGACTGGGACTATGCACCGCGCATCGGCCTGCGCTACCAGATCACCCCGGACGTGCAAGTGTTCGGCAACCTAAGCCGCTCCGTCGAAGCACCGCACCCGTGGTCGCTGATCTACAGCTCCAACGTGCGCTTCCCTGGCGGCAACGGCGCCGCCACCGGCACCCAGCGCGACCCGGTCGAACTGCAAAACCAAACCGCTACCACTCTGGAACTCGGCGGCCGTGGCGACAGCCATTTGGGCGAATGGAGCCTGGCCTGGTACTACGCGCAAGTTCGTCACGAACTGCTCTCGGTACTGCCGGACGCCAACGCCGTCACGCCCTACGAACTCAACGCCAGCCCGACCGTGCACCAGGGCATCGAGGCCAGCCTCAACAACAAACTCTGGACCGCCGCCGACGGCCGCCAGTTGAGCTTGCGCCAGGCCTACACCTTCAGCGACTTCCACTACCGCGACGATGAGCGCTTCGGCGACAACCGCTTGCCGGGCCTGCCGATGCATTATTACCAGGGCGAACTGCGTTACGACTGGCCGCAGGGCTTCTTTGCCGCCGTGAACACGCAACTGGTCTCCAAAGTTGCCGTGGACTACGCCAACAGCTACTACGCCGATCCCTACGCCCTGTTCGGCGCCACCCTGGGCTACAACGCCCCGAAGGGCGACTGGCAAGGTTGGGTCGACATGCGCAACCTGACCGGCAAACGCTACGCGGCAACGGTCACGCCGGGGTATGACGACAAAGGTCTGGATGCTGCGCGGTCGACTCCGGGTGAAGGGATGGGGGCTTATGTTGGGGTTTCGTGGAGTTTGCTATAAGACCCAACGCGAAATTCAAATGTGGGAGCGAGCCTGCTCGCGAAAACGGTGTACCAGTCGTGAATTATTCGACTGACACGACGCCTTCGCGAGCAGGCTCGCTCCCACATTTTGCTTTGTGGTGCTGGTTAGAAGGGCGCAGGATTCAAATCTCTGTTCGAGAATCATCGTGACAGCAGGTCTCCTCGAACTGATCAGACAACCATCGCTCTCCATTGAAAATAACGGACTGACCTCATGGATACTTCCCAAGAAAACCCATTGGAAACATCACTCCGGCTGGCCGCGGACGAACCCGCGCATCGCCCTGAGTTCTATCGCACCCTGCTGGACTCGACCGTCTACATCCTCGGCACCGCCGGTGCGGCGCAAGGCCATGTCAATCTCGAAGCCGGCAGCAATATCAGCATCGCTCATTGGCAGAAGCCCGATGGCACGCCAGTCATTCCGTTCTTCTCCTCACTGCCAACGCTGCAACAATCCATCGACAGCGAGCAGAGCTATGTAGAAATCCCTGCCCGATCATTGTTCGAAATCACGCTGGGCGCGCTGCTCTTTCTCAATCCGAAGTCGCCGTACGGCAAGGAATTCTTTCCGGAGGAAGTGCAACGCCTGCTTTCGGGCGAAATAGGCCGGCCTGCCATGCAGCGCATCGTTGAAAAAGAAACCAATGTTTTGCTCGGACAGCCTTCCGAGTATCCAACGACGATGGTGCATTCGCTCTCGCAACTGCTGGCCAAACACGCCAATGTGAAACGCGCGTTCCTGGCGCTGATGCACGACCCCTCGGTTGATGAAAAACCGCACTTGATCGTCGGCATCGAAGCGGATGGCGATATCGAACAGGTCATGCGCGAAGCCGGCAATGTCGCTGCGGACACAGCCCCTGATGGCGGGCCGGTTGATTTTTGCCGCGTGCTGACGGGACAAGCCGGGCTGAGTGATTACTTCCTCAGGGAGACCAAACCGTTCTACGAGCGCAAGTCACCGAGCAAGCTGCGTTCGTTCTTTGGCTTTGGTTGAATACGTACTGACTAACATCGCAGTCGCCTGCATGTCGCTTGATCAGCAGGCCAGTGGTCGATTCTCATGAGCGTGACCTTGGATTCTCTCAACCCGCCCTCATAACAGTGGGTATCCCCCCATCGTCTCGAGAGGAAGCACACACCATGACCACTCAAACCGAAACTGCCATTCTCGCCGGCGGCTGCTTCTGGGGCATGCAGGATCTGTTGCGCCGCTATCCGGGTGTGCTGAAAACCCGCGTCGGCTATACCGGCGGCGATGTGCCGAATGCGACCTATCGCAACCACGGCAACCACGCCGAAGCCATCGAAATCGAGTTTGATCCGGCCGTGATCAGCTACCGGCAGATCCTTGAGTTCTTCTTCCAGATCCACGACCCGAGCACGCCTAACCGTCAGGGCAACGATCTTGGCCCGAGCTACCGCTCGGCGATCTACTACCTCAACGACGAGCAGCGTGCCGTCGCTGAAGACACCGCCGCCGATGTAGACGCATCGAAGTTGTGGCCGGGCCGAGTGGTTACGGAAATAGAACCGGCCGGCCCGTTCTGGGAAGCGGAACCCGAGCATCAGGATTACCTGGAGCGGATTCCGAACGGCTACACCTGCCATTTCATCCGGCCTAACTGGAAACTGCCGAAGCGCGGTTGAAGAAACTGCTGGCGGGGTTCAATGCCCCGCCACCACCGAAGCTTCTACAGAGCGCGGGCCCGACTTGAAACCGTGGGCCCGGGCACCCCAGGCAATGGCGAAGGCGATAGCGACCAGTGCCAGCATGGCCCACGGAAATGAGGTAACGCCCCACTGATCGAGCAGCACGCCGCCGACGACACCGCTGCCAGCGATCGCGCTGTTCCACGCCACTACGTTCAACGACAAGGCGACATCCGCTCCGTCGCCCGCCGCATCAGCCAGCGCCGTTTGCAACAGCGTCGCCGCGCCGCCAAAGGTTAAACCCCATGCCGCCACGCCGAGATAAATCACCTCTGGGCTGCCTCCGCCAAATCCCAGCGCCACGCAGACGGCGGCAAAGGTCGCCAAACTCAGCAGAACCGTCGAACGCAGCAGCGGCTCGACCAGCTTCGCCGTCAGCCATATCCCGACCAGAGCGGCGATGCCGAAGCTCAACAACACCACATCCACCCGCTCGGCCATGCCCGCCGGCGCCACGAACGGAGCGATATAGGTGTAGAGAATGTTGTGCGCCAGCATCCAACTGATCACCACTGCTAGCACAGGACGCACGCCCGGGGTAGTCAGGACTTTGCTCAGCGATAGGCGTTGATGGGCCGGCTGCGGCGGGTAGTCGGGCACTTTCACCAGTACCCAGACGATCAGTACCAAGGTCAGCGCCGACATCAGACCGAATGTAGTGCGCCAACCGACCAGCCCACCGAGCCACGTACCCAGAGGCACGCCCAGCGACAGCGCAATCGGTGTGCCGACCATCGCCAGCGCCAACGCCTTGCCCTGCTGTTCGGGCTCAACCATGCGTCGCGCATAGCCGGCCAGCAGACTCCATGCCAGACCCGCCGCAACCCCGGCGAAGAACCGCGCGACCAGCGTCACGCCGTAATGCGACGACAGCGCGGTAATCGAATTGAACAGCAGGAAACCGACAATCGTCAGCAGCAGCACGTTGCGGCGCCGCCAGCCCCGGGTGGCGATGGTCATCGGGATCACCGCCAGTACGGAACCCAATGCGTACGCGGTAACCATTTGCCCGGCCATGGACGGCGAAATCGCCAGGCCTTCACTGATCAACGGCAACAGGCCCGCCGGCAGGGTTTCGGTGACGATGCAGATGAAGCCAGTCATGGCCAGCGCCAGCAAAGCGCCGATGGGCAGACCTTTTGGCGTAGCCGTTAACGTGATTGAAGGTGTCACTGGAAGCTCCTCGAAAAAACCGACTCAGATTTAAATACCGATCGATCTAGATCCTGAGGGTGCATGCGCAGCGTTGTCAACAATTTCTGTATCGACTAGTCTTTATATTAAATCAATGAGGAGTCAGGTCATGGCGAGAACCGGTCGCCCCCGTCAGTTTGATCGCGACGACGCCGTCGATCAGGCTTTGCAACTGTTCTGGCAACACGGCTACGACGCGACATCGCTGGCCCAATTGAAGGCAGGCCTGGGTGGCGGTATCTCTGCACCTAGCTTCTACGCCGCGTTCGGTTCCAAGGAAGCGTTGTTCGATGAATGCGTGCAGCGTTATTTAACCACCTATGCGCAAGTCACCGAGTGCCTGTGGGACGACAGCCTGCCACCACGCCAGGCGATCGAGACCGCTTTGCGCCAGTCGGCACGCATGCAGTGCGACGACACACACCCCAAGGGCTGCATGGTTACCCTCGGCGTCATGAGCGCACCGAGCCCGGAAACCGCCCATGTGGCGCAAGCCCTGACCCACTCAAGGCAGCGCACCCGTGCCGGCATTCAAGCCTGCGTCGAACGCGCTGTGAATGCCGACGAGCTGGCCAGCGGCACAAGTGCGGCGGCGATGGCGACGGTATTCGACAGTTTCCTGCAGGGCATATCCATCCTCGCCAGAGACAACACCGCGCTGGATAACATTGATGCTGCTATCACTCAGATCATGCAAATCTGGGAAATTGCCGCCACGCGTAAGGCGGATTGATCAAATCACAAATGCACCGGTGCCACCGGCGCCGAACCCGGCTCCGGCACATCGACATTGACCTTCAGGGCAATCAGCAGCGCGGCCAGCAACATCAGAATTCCAGCTGCTACAAACACGCCATTGATGCCGCTGAAACTGAACACCGAACCGCCGGCGGCGGCGCCTGCGGCAATCGCCGACTGCACCGATGCGACGACCATGCCGCCTGCGCTTTCGGCCTGATCGGGTATCGATCGCGCCACCCAGTTCGACCATGCCACCGGCACGCCACCGAAGGCCATCCCCCACAGAGCCAGAAGCAACGCCTGCCCGGTGAGCGACGCCGGTAACCCGACCAACGCCAGAGCAGCAACGCCCACCAACACCGGCATCAGCACCAGTGTTGCGCGTGGATTGCGCTGCAACAGCCAGCCGGCGAACAGCGTGCCGGCAAAGTTCGCCACGCCGAAACCGAGCAGCATCAGCGCCAGCGTCTGCGCGCCGACTCCGGTGGTGCTTTCCAGAAATGGCCTGATATAGGTGAACAACGCGAAGTGGCCGGTGTGCACCAATACACAGCCGAACATGCCAATGGCAATGCCCGGTCGCAGCAACACCTCAAGCACCGTACGCAGGCGTGACGGTCGATGTGGCGCCAGACTCGGTAACGTGAACATTTGAAAGACCAGCGTCACCACGCCAACCGCCGCAGCTGCGAAAAACGCACTGCGCCAGCCAAACTGGCCGCCGAGATAACTGCCCAATGGCACCGCGACCACGGTCCCGACGGCGATCCCGCTGAAGATAATCGACAGCGCCCGTGGCAGCAGCGCCGCCGGCACCAGGCGCATCGCCACGGCCGCCGCCATGCTCCAGAATCCGCCCAGAGCTATGCCCAAAAGGATGCGCATGATCAGCAAAACTGCGAGGCTCGACGACAGCGCCACCAGCAGATTCGACGCGATCATCAGTACCGAGAAACCGAGCAAGACCAGCCGCCGATCAAGACTGCGCGTCAATCCAGGTACGAGCAATCCGGCAAAGAGCGCCACCACTGCGGTCACCGTCACTGCTTGCCCGGCCAGCGCTTCGCTGACGCCGAGATCCAGCGCCATTGGTGTCAGCAGGCTGGCCGGCAGATATTCCGCAGTGAGTAAACCGAACACCCCCATCGCCAGTGAGAAAACCGCCATCCACGCAGGAGCCATCGGCTCCTCTTCAGTTCGCCCATCACCTACACATTCATTCATTTCAAGACTCCCTCGGACATTTCAAGAGAGCAGTCTATTAGCGGCAAACCGGATGATCTATGATGCGCAGTCTTGAACTTTTGATCGAAACCCCGAACATGAGCAGCACTGATTCCTTTTCACTGTCATCAGACCTGATCACTGAATTGCTGCGCAGCATGCGTCTGCGTGGCGTGCAGTATCGGCGGATCCACGCCGGTCCGCCGTATGGTCTGGGTTTCAGCGACAAATCGGGCCATGCGTATTTCCACTTCGTTGCCGCTGGATCGACGGTGTTGCGACTGGAGGACGGCAGCCTTTACGAGTTGGCGGCGGGCAATGCGGTATTCATTGCCCATGGTGCAGCGCACCAGTTGCTGTCACACCCAAACGCCGAAGTGCAGGACATTGACAGCGCCGTCGCCGCGCCACTCGGCGATACGGTCTGCGCGGTGCAGGTCGGTCACAGCGCCGTTTCGCCCGATAGCGCCCTGCTCTTCAGTGGCTGTATGGAGTTCGAGCTCGGCAGCCTGCAGGGCCTCGGTCGGCTGATGCCGGGACTGATGCTGATCGACGCCGGCGGCCAGCGTTATCCGGGGCTTATGCCAATTCTTGCGACCATGGAACGCGAAGTCAGCGCAGCGCGCATCGGCTTCGCCGGCATTCTCGCTCGCCTTGCCGACGTAGTGGCGGCAATGATTGTTCGTGGCTGGGTCGAATGCGCTTGCGGCAATGCCTCCGGTCTCGTCGCCGCCCTGCGCGACCCTCGTCTGTCGAAAGCTTTGCTGGCCCTGCACCAACAACCGGGGCGCGACTGGAGCGTCGCCGAGCTGGCAACGCTGTGCAACACCTCACGCTCGGTCTTCGCCGAACGCTTCCAGACCACCCTCGGCACCCCGCCGCTGCGCTACGCCACCGAACTGCGCATGCGCTTGGCCAGTCAGTGGCTGACACTGGAAAGACTGCCGATCGAAGAAGTGGCGCAGCGCTTGGGCTACACCTCCCAAGCGGCGTTCAGTCGTGCGTTCAAGCGGATAACGGGAAGCTCACCGGGAGCGAGTCGGCGCCAGCGCGCACTGTAGAAATTGCGTTAACAGGGCGGCAATGAATCCGAGCCGCCCTCACCGCTGGATTTTCCCCAGCCCCGCGCCCACCCGCTCAGCAGCCTGCAAATCCCCGCGCGCCTCCAACTCCTGCGCCACTTGCCGCAACTGCTCAACCGTCAATCCCACATTCAGACTGATCTTCAAATGTGACTCCAGCTGCGATTCCACCCCAGCCATTGCCGCCAGCGCGCCAACCGTCGCCAGTTCCCGATCCGTCCATGCCAGGTTGTCGCGGGCGAAGATGTCGCCGAACAAGTGCACTTTCAGGAACTGATCGATCGCCGGGGCGAATTCGAACAGTGGGCCGGACACTGGCGCGCCGACCAGACGGGTCTGATTGTCGGTGCCGAGTTCGGTAAGTGCATACCCCGACGGAACCGGACCGGGCTCTCGTCCGGGCGCGTCTTCAATGCCCCGCGCGGCGCGTTCCTGCACAACCTTCATTAGCAAGGACAAGGCGTTGAGGCTGCGTGGGAACCCGGCGTAGGCGTACAGCTGCACCAGAACTTCCTTGGTTTCGCTGATGCTCAACCCGGCATCGAGGCCGCGATTGAGTGCGTCGTGCAAACGCGGCATGTCGCCGATTGCAGCGTTGGCGGCAATCGGGGCGATCGCCAGTTGCTTAAGCGTCAGAGGTTGTTCTTGCATGATCGGTTTCTCCGGTGATCGGGAAGGATTGGCGCACAGAGGATTCACGCAGGCTGCGCTGGCGAGGACCGCGCAGCCGAGAGCCACAATGCGCAGAAGGCGCGGCTGATGCAGGTTTTTCAGCTTCATCAATGAATCTCCTCACTCATCCAGCGTGAACGTCACCCGCACATCGCCACGCCCCAAGGTCTCGGCCAAGTCCTGCGGCCGGTCGATGCGACCAAGACGCGAATAGCGGTAGGACGAATCGAAGGTTTTGTAGAAGACCACCAACGTATCGTCGCCATACAAAAGGAAATCGCCGGTGTGGATCGTGCCCGGCCGATAGGGCTGCGTGGGCAAGGGCGGCTGCACGGTGGCGTATTTTTCGTTGCTGTGCAGGTCGACCATGTTCAGGCTCAGCGGCAATCGCGTGAGCAATTGCCGAGTGCTCGGGTTGTCCTCAAGAGCAATGGCAAAACGGTGTTCTCCGACGGTCATCCACATCGTGGTCTCCTCCGGGTTAGCAGCAGACTGAGCAAAGGGCAGCCATGCCATCAGTACGAATCCCTTCCAGCCGTTGGCAAAAATCCGCATCGCTTTGCTCCGTCGCGTTGAAAGTTACTTCAGGTTGCTCTTGAAGAACTGCGTCAGCTTGGCAAAAGGAATCAGCTCGGCCCGGTCGTACAGATCGACATGACCGGCATTCGGCACAATCACCAGTTCTTTCGGCTGCCCCGCCAACCGGAACGCCTCTTCGCTGAACTCACGGGAGTGCGCATCGGCACCGGCAATAAACAACATCGGGCGCGGCGAGATGCTCTCGATATCGACGAATGGATAGAAGTTCATGAACTTGGTGTTGCTGCTCAGCGTCGGGCGCGTGGTCTGTTGCGGCGTCGAGCTGGCCGGGGTGAATTCGCCGCGCGGGGTGCGGTAGAAATCGAAGAATTCACGCTGGATCGGATGGGTGTCGGCCTTCAGTTCCAGCACCGTGCCGCCGGTGTATTCGACCTTGCCGCCAGTAAACTCGGCGTAACGCTGCTCGGCCGCTTGCGCAATGATCTGCTTGCGCTGCTCAAGGCTTTGCGAATGCTTTAGGCCGTCACGGTTGGCGGCGCCCATGTCGTACATGCTGACCGTGGCGATGGCTTTCATGCGCGGGTCGATTTTCGCCGCGCTGATCACGAAGCTGCCACTACCGCAAATGCCCAACACGCCGATGCGCTCGCGGTCGATGAATGGCCGTGTGCCGAGGTAATCGACGGCCGCGCTGAAGTCTTCGGCATACATGTCCGGCAGCACGGCATTGCGCGGCGCGCCCTCGCTTTCGCCCCAGAACGACAGATCCAGCGACAAGGTGACAAAGCCCTGCTCCGCCAGTTTCTGTGCGTACAGATTGGCGCTCTGCTCCTTTACCGCGCCCATCGGATGACCAACGATAATCGCCGCGCTACGCGCTGCCGGCTCGAGTCCTTTAGGGACAAACAGGTTGCCGACCACGGTGAGTTGATATTGATTTTTGAAGCTGACCTTCTGCGCGGTCACCTTGTCGCTTTTGAAGAAATTGTCGGCACCGTGGGACATGTCAGCTCCGAATGCAGTGAATGAACTCAGGAGAAACCCGAGCAGTATGAACAGTCGTTTCATGGGGGCGTCCTTGATCGAGAAGCCAGGCGTGGCCGGGATGAAGGTATTGTTGCGCACGCTCGAGACTTTGATTAGCTAATGAGTGCTTAATGCGGTTATAAGCTCTGCTAATCAACAAACCCGAGCGCGCGCCCATGGCCAAACCCAATTTCAACGACCTGCTCGCCTTCGTCACGGTTGCCCGCAGCGGCAGCTTCACCCGCGCGGCGGTGCAACTGGGCGTGACGCAATCAGCGGTGAGCCAGGTAGTCTCGGCGCTGGAGGCACGTCTTAAAATTCGCTTGCTGACCCGCACTACGCGCAGCGTGTCACTGACCGCGGCCGGCGAACGCCTGTTGCACACCGTCGGGCACCGTTTCGATGAAATTGAAGCCGAGCTGGACGCCCTGACCGAGTTGCGCGACAAGCCCGCTGGCACGGTGCGCATCACCTGCGGCGACAACATCATCAAGACCACCCTGCTGCCCAAGCTGACGCCACTATTGCTGCAATATCCGGACATCAAGCTCGAGTTCGATATCAACTACGGTTTCCGCGACATCGTGGCCGACCGCTTCGATGCCGGCGTGCGTTTCAGCGATACCGTCGCCCAAGACATGATCGCCGTACCGATCGGCCCGCCACTGCGCATGGCCGTGGTCGCTTCGCCCAGCTACTTCGCCCAGCACCCCGCCCCGCAACATCCGCGCGATCTGGCGGCGCACCGTTGCATTGACATCCGCTTTCCGACCTACGACGGTGTCGATGCGTGGGAATTCGAGCGCGAGGGCAAAAAGCTGAAAGTACGGGTCGACGGCCAACTGGTGTTCAACTCCACCGTGCACATCGCCGACGCGGCTGTGAACGGGTTAGGGATTGCCTACCTGCCTGAAGACGAGTTCGGTACGCATCTGGCTGAAGGGCGTTTGGTCAGAGTGCTGGAAGACTGGTGCGAACCGTTCGGTGGCTTCCACCTCTACTACCCCAGCCGTCGCCAACCGTCGCCGGCGTTTTCACTGGTGGTGGATGCGTTGCGCGTGGTGAGAGATCCAGCCCCGTTGTAGGAGCGAGCCTGCTCGCGATAGCGTCGGCACATCCAACAGAGTAAGTGCCTGACCCAGCGCTTTCGCGAGCAGGCTCGCTCCCACAGGGTTTTGCGTCAGATCCCGGAAATCAGTCGATTCACAAATCCATTGTGGGAGCGAGCCTGCTCGCGAAGACGCCAGACCAGGCAAATCATCTCTGCATGCCACCCCGCGCGCGCCTCACAACTTCGACACATCCCCGGTAGCCTCGGCAATCGTCGCCAAGGTTTCCTCCATGCTGGCGATGTCTTCATGCAGCTTTTGAAACACCAGATCCAGCGACTCGGGAGCGTCCACGGTCTGATGGCCACGCAGCGACTCGACGCTAGCGCTCTCCACGTGCTGAAGAATGTCCACGCTTTCTCGCAGTGCCAACAGCTGATCAAAGATCGCGGCAATCTGCGCCTGGCTGCGGGTGCTCATCGCTTCCCCGGCTTACAGATCAGTGATCCCCATCCCAGACATGTGATGACCATAAATCAGCCCCTTCTAAAGAAACGATGAACACAGAAAACAACAGCCTGCTCAGCCTTTGGTTTTTCGCGGATCGGCAGCGCGCGGTAAAGTGCGTTCTTGCGTGAATGATCAAGACCGATAATGGATTGACCTTGAGCGGTTCAGAGAGTTTGAAAGAATTGATCCCCACTCAATACGCGAACTCGTGCCCCAACTCGCTCTCCATCCACGCCAGAAAACGCCTGACCCGTGGAAAGCTCGAATGCGCCTTGGGGAATACCAAATGGTGCGCCGCCACCGCAGCACTCAGTGATTCAGGCGCGACTTCAACCAGCGTGCCCGCGGCCAGATACTTCTGCGCCAGCAATGTGCTTTCCAGCGCGAAACCCAAGCCATGACTCGCCGCTTCCAGCGACATGTAGGAACGATCGAAGCTCAATGCATAAGGCCGTTCCGGACGCGCCAAGCCGTGCTGGGCAAACCATTGCGGCCATTTGAGCAGGGTGGCTTCCGACAGAATCAGATCGCACTCCAGCAGATCCGCCGCGCCGCGTATCGGGCGTTGCGCGAGCAGTTTCGGTGAGGTCAGCACCGCGAACGTCTCGTTCCTGACCGTGCGCACCTCATAGCTTGGCCAGTTCGGCAGACCATGGCGGATATCGACGTCGATCTTGTCGCGACTGAAGTGCAGCGATTCATAGGAGCACGACAGATTGATCTGTATGTCCGGGTGACTGGCGCGAAACGCTTCCAGGCGCGGCATCAGCCAGAGCAGGCCGAAGCTTGGCGACGAGTGCAAGCGCAGGCAATCGAGGCTGACATCGCTGGCAGCACGTTCGGTGGCAACGGCGAGACTGTGCAAAATCCCGGAAACTTCCTTGAGGTATTGCTCGCCGACCGGCGTCAGCGAGACGCCACGGGCAGCACGGACGAATAATTGCCGGCCGATCATCCCTTCCAGTTTCGCCAGTTGATGGCTGACTGCCGAGGGTGTCAGGTCCAGCACTTCCGCCGCTCTGGCGACGTTGCCGAAGCGCGCGGTTTGTTCGAAGGCCTGAATTGCTTTCAGCGGTGGCAGGATGATCGATGCCTCAGTGTCTGAGCGCATGGGGACTCCGTGGTGATTTCTTGTGATGTACGGACCGGTTTCATTCAAGCATTTGCGAAACGGCCTGACGAGTGCTGAATTTTTTTCAGCATTGAGTGACTTCCGCGTTATTGCTCACACTCGCCCCGGAGGACAAGCTGAGTCATCGGTTACTTACACACCGACCCAATAAAAACAATTCGAGGGAATCCTCCATGCTTCTTCAAGGCAAAGTCGCAATCATTACCGGTGCCGCATCTGCCCGTGGCATTGGCCGCGCTACCGCCAGTACATTTGCGCAACACGGCGCTCGCGTGGTCATCCTCGATCTGGATGCATCCGCAGCACGTGACGCCGCCGCAGCACTGGGCGAAGGTCACCTGGGCCTGGCGGCCAACGTGGCCGACGAAGCGCAGGTTCAGCAAGCTGTCGCCGCCATCATCGAGCACTTCGGGCGCATCGATATCCTCGTCAACAACGCCGGTATCACCCAGCCACTGAAGACTCTGGATATTCGTCCTTCGGACTACGACAAAGTGCTGGACGTCAGCCTGCGCGGTACTTTGCTCATGTCCCAGGCGGTGATTCCGCTGATGCGCCAACAGTCTTCCGGCAGCATCGTCTGCATGTCGTCGGTGTCTGCCCAGCGCGGCGGCGGCATCTTCGGTGGCCCGCATTACAGCGCGGCCAAGGCCGGTGTGCTGGGGCTGGGCAAGGCCATGGCGCGGGAATTGGGGCCGGACAACATCCGCGTCAACTCCATCGCCCCGGGCCTGATTCACACCGACATCACCGGCGGCCTGATGCAGGATGAACGCCGCCACGCCATCATCGAAGGCATTCCGCTGGGGCGCCTGGGTCAAGCGCAGGACGTCGCCAACGCCGCGCTGTTTCTGGCCAGCGACCTGTCCGCTTATCTGACCGGCATCACCCTCGATGTGAACGGCGGCATGCTGATTCACTGAGTAACTCTGGGCGGGCCTGCGTGGCCCGTGCGGTTCTGGATCGATGACGCAGCCGGGCCTGATGGCCTGGCGGTCAATAAAAACAAGAGATCAGACCATCATGACTACCCTGTCGCTCGAAGCGGTTTCGACCGTGCGTTCTTCTGCCTATCGCAAAACGGCCTGGCGGCTGATGCCGTTCCTGATGCTGTGCTACCTGTGCGCCTATCTGGACCGGGTCAACGTCGGTTTCGCCAAGCTGCAAATGATGAACGATCTGGCCCTCAGCGAAACAGTCTACGGACTCGGCGCTGGCGTGTTCTTCATCGGCTATTTCCTCTGCGAAGTGCCCAGCAACATCATCCTGCACAAGGTCGGCGCGCGAGTGTGGATTGCGCGGATCATGATCACCTGGGGCATCGTCTCGGCGCTGTTCGCCTTCGTCGAAACCGCCTGGCAGTTCTATGCCCTGCGCTTTCTCCTCGGGATTGCCGAAGCCGGTCTGGCGCCGGGCCTGCTGCTCTACCTCACCTACTGGTTTCCGTCCTATCGGCGGGCGCGCATGACCGTGTTGTGGTTCATCGCCATTCCGCTGTCAGGCATGGTCGGTGGCCCGCTCTCCGGCTGGATCATGAACCACTTTGCCGGCGTGCATGGCTGGGCCGGTTGGCAATGGATGTTCGTCCTCGAGGCGGTGCCGACCGTCATCGTCGGCCTGCTGGTGCTGAGCTATCTGAAAGACGGCGTGCATCAGGCGACCTGGCTCAATGACGAGGAAAAAGCGCTCATCACTCGCGAACTGGCCGAAGACGACCAGCAAAAGGTCACCCATGCCTCGGTCGGCGAGTTCATCCGCGACCGGCGCTTGTGGCTGCTGGCGGCGATCTACTTCTGTGTGGTCATGGGCCAATATGCGATCACCTTCTGGCTGCCGACACTGGTGCGTAACGCAGGGGTTTCCGACCCGCTGCACATCGGTTTCCTGACCAGCCTGCCTTACCTGTGCGCCATCGCCGCCATGCTCCTGGTCGGCCGCAGTGGCGACAAACATCGCGAGCGCCGCTGGCACCTGATCGTGCCGATGATCGCCGGTGCGATCGGCTTGAGCCTGGCAGCGATGATGGGCGGCAATCCGACCTTGTCGATCCTCAGCCTGTGCCTGGCCGCCTCCGGCATTCTCTCCGCCACCTCGTTGTTCTGGATGCTGCCCACAACGCTGCTTGGCGGGGTGTCTGCGGCGGCCGGCATCGCGGCGGTCAACAGCTTCGCCAACCTCGCCGGGTTTTGCTCGCCCTATCTGATCGGCTGGATCACTACCCTGACCGGTTCCAGCGCCATCGGCATGTACCTCATCACCGGGGTGCTGTTCCTCGGCGCCAGCCTGGTCCTGCGTATTCCCGCCGCTTTGGTCAATCGTTGAGTCAACGGAGTTTCATCATGACGACTAATCTTGCACACGCTGCATCGCTGAGCCTCACCCAGCGCGCGCACAACATTCGCCGCCATGCACTGCGCATGGGCCAGGTTCAGGGCCAGGGCTATGTGGGCCAGGCCCTCGGCGCGGCTGACCTGCTGGCGGTGTCTTACTTTCATGCGATGAATCATCGCCCCGCAGATCCCGAATGGGAGCAGCGCGATCGCTTCTATCTCTCCATCGGCCACTACGCCATCGCGCTGTACGCAGCGCTGATCGAAGCCGAGATCATTCCCCTCGACGAGCTGGAAACCTACGGTTCGGATGACAGCCGCCTGCCGATGTCGGGCATGGCCGCCTACACCCCGGGGATGGAAATCACCGGCGGTTCGCTGGGTCAGGGCCTGGGCATCGCAGTCGGCGCCTGCCTGGGCCTCAAGCGCAAAGGCTCGGCCTCGTTCGTCTACAACCTGCTGTCCGATGGCGAACTCAATGAAGGCTCGACCTGGGAAGCGGTGATGTCGGCGTCGCACTGGCAGCTCGACAACCTGATCGCCATCGTCGACGTCAACAACCAGCAGGCCGACGGTTACTCCAGCGAGATTCTTTCGTTCGAACCCATTGTCGATCGCTGGCAAGCCTTCGGCTGGTTCACCCAGCGCGTCGACGGCAATGACCTCGACGCCCTGGTCGCTGCATTCGATGCCGCCCGCAATCACCCCGGCGGGCAACCGCGCGTGATCATCTGCGACACGAAAATGGGCAAAGGCGTGCCGTTTCTGGAGAACCGGGAAAAGACCCACTTCATTCGCGTCGAAGAGCACGAATGGGACCTGGCACTGAGCAACCTTGAAGAAGGAAAAGACCAATGAGCAACGCCGCCAACACTGCGCCTTCGACTGCTACTGGCGCGCCGGTGAAAAAGCGCCTGACCACCTCGGCGATGATTGCCTCGATTGCTTCCGAGGGCCAGGCGACCCGTTCGGCACCGTTCGGCCATGCGCTCGCAGCGCTGGCAGACCAGCGCGCGGACATCGTCGGTCTCTCGGCTGACCTGTCCAAGTACACCGACCTGCACATTTTCGCCAAGGCGCATCCGGAGCGTTTCTATCAAATGGGCATGGCCGAACAGTTGCTGATGAGCGCTGCGGCGGGCATGGCGCGTGAGGGTTTCGTACCCTTCGCCACCACCTACGCGGTGTTCGCTTCGCGCCGTGCTTACGATTTCATCTGCATGGCCATCGCCGAGGAAAACCTTAACGTCAAAATCGTCTGCGGTTTGCCCGGCCTCACCACGGGTTACGGGCCGAGCCACCAGGCCACCGATGATCTGGCTATTTTTCGCGCCATGCCCAATCTGATGATTGTCGACCCGTGCGATGCACTGGAAATCGAACAGGCCGTGCCGGCCATCGCCGCTCACCAAGGCCCGGTCTACATGCGTTTGCTGCGCGGCAATGTGCCGTTGGTGCTGGACGAGTACGGTTATAAATTCGAAATCGGCAAGGCCAAGACTCTGCGCACGGGCAACGACGTGCTGATCATCTCCACCGGGCTGATGACCATGCGCTCACTGGAAGCTGCCAAGCAATTGCAGGCCGACGGCATTGATGTGGCCGTGCTGCACGTGCCGACCATCAAGCCGCTGGATGAACAAACCATTCTCGCCGAAGCGCGTAAATCCGGGCGTCTGGTGGTCACAGCCGAGAACAGCTCGATCATCGGCGGTTTGGGTGAGGCGGTTGCCGGGTTGTTGTTGCGCAATGGCGTGACGCCCACCTTCAGACAGATCGCGTTGCCCGACGCCTTCCTCGACGCCGGTGCCCTACCGACGCTGCATGATCGCTACGGCATTTCGACGCCGGCTGTCTGCGCGCAGATCAAAGCCTGGCTGTAACTCCACCGTGGGCGGCGCTTCGATCAGAGGCGCTCGCTCATTCGAGAACAGGAGGCAGAACGTGAAAGCACATGAACTGCTGGATCCCGACTTCAAAAGCTTTTTAACCCCCGGCGCACAAGCCTGGACGTTGGAGACGCTGCCCGCGATCAGGGAGCGTGTCCATGCGACATTCAAATCCCGAGAACAAGCGCGCGGTGAAAGCCTATGGACCAAGGCCCACGACGGTGAGGATTTGCGCCTGTGTCTTTACCGGCCTGCCGCCGGGGCACCGGGCGGTAATTTTGCGGTGATCCTGTACATCCACGGTGGAGGTTTCGTCCTTGGTTGCCCCGAAATGGCCGATGACTATCTGGCTAACCTCGCCGAAGCACTTCAGGCGATCATCGTCGCTGTCGATTACCGTCTCGCGCCAGAGCACCCCTTCCCTATTCCCCTGGAAGATTGCTACACCGCCCTCGGCTGGGTTGTCGCCCACCGGCAAACGCTCAACATGGACGCCGACAACGTGATCGTCATGGGTCACAGTGCCGGTGCAGGTCTGGCAGCAGCGCTGGCAATTGTGGCGCGGGATCGCGGCGTATATTCCATCGCCAGCCAGGTGCTGGTGTATCCGATGCTCGATTACCGTTCGGGCAGCCCGGCCTCGCCTCACCAGAACAGCACGACCGGAGTGATTGGCTGGCCGGCGCAAGCCAACCAGTTCTGTTGGGATTGCCTGCGCGCTGACCAAGCGCTGGATGATCTGCCAATCGGCTGGTTTTCGCCGGCCCTGCAAGACGATCTGCGTGACTTGCCACCGACGTTTCTGGCCGTCGGGGCGCTGGATCTGTTCCTGGAAGAGGACGTTGCATTTGCCATGCGTCTGTCGCGCGCCGGGGCTGCCGTCGAACTGCATGTCTACCCTGGGGCGCCACATATGTTTGATCAGTGCCCCGGCAGTGTTAGCGATCAGTCTGCGCTGGATATCGTCCGATCACTTCGGCGATCGATAGCTAGCGCATTAACTGCTGAGGGATAGAAAGAACAGCTGAAACGGTACGACTGGATTTCTTATACAAAGCCTTCCCCCCTCCCACGCTTATTGATTAATACCTTCGCAGACCGGCAGCTGCGGAGGTTGGCCTGCGCTTTGAGAAATTCAATATCGCTTAGCCGTCGCTCTCCTCTATTCCGCCCGGATATTTTCCAGCGTCTCTTTGAATAATGTCGAAACCGACACATTTTGTTGCACCCAAAAACCGCTTGGATCCAACGTCCCGACAAACGGTAACGACCTGAATAGAACAGATTTTCAAAGAGATAAACGTGGGCAAATGGCCCATTCATACGCTCGTCAAAAATCAGGCAGCCCGATCTGACACTCCCTATCTATGGTTTTAAAACCATCCGTGGACGTCCGCCCCACCCATTTACAGGGAGTAGTAATGGACAACATCATCATTGCCGACAAAGCCAATTCTCAGCTCACTGCCCAGAACTGGGGCAATGTTCAGCTCAATCAGCCTTCAGTTGTACAAATGCCGGTTCGGCCCGATCAATTGGCGTCGACCAGTCGCAGCGGTCAGGATTTGATCGTCAATCTGAAGTCTGGCGAGCAAATCAAAATCTCCAATTTCTTTGTCACCAGCCCTGACGGCGTGCCCAATGACATTGTCTTTCAGGGCGACGACGCGACGCTGTGGCAGGCGCGCTACAGCGCCGAGCCGTTCAACGGCTTTACTTTTGACGAAATCAATTCGCTGGATGAGCTGATCGCTGGCGTCGGTGTGGTGGATGGCGCGACGCCGGCCTGGGCGATTGCCGGGCTTGGCCTGTTGGGCGCGGGTGGTGCGGCGGCCGCTGCGGGGGGAAGTGGTGGCGGCGGCGGAGGTGGTGGCGGTGGAGACGCGACGCCTCCTGCGCCTGCGACCGGATTAACCTTGTCGGCCGATGGCCGGGTGCTGAGTGGTTTTGGCGAAGCTGGCAGTGTCGTTCAGGTACGCGATGCAGCCGGCAACCTTTTGGGTTCCGGAACCGTTGGCGCCGATGGCAGTTTCCAGGTCGACCTGGGTACGCCACAGAACAATGGCCAGCCGCTCGACGTCACGCTCACCGACCCTGCGGGCAACGTTTCGACACCGGGTACGGTCACTGCGCCGGATACCACCGCGCCGACCGCACCAGGCAATCTCAGCGTGAGCCCTGATGGCACGCAACTCGGCGGCACTGGTGAAGCCGGCTCGACCATCCAGGTGCGCGCCGCCGATGGCACGCTACTCGGTAGCGCTGTGGTGGCGGCGGATGGCACTTTCAGCGTCGCCCTCAGCCCCGCGCAAACCGGCGGTCAGCCGCTGACCGTGAATGCCACCGATGCGGCTGGCAATATCTCGACCGGCGCAACGGTCAGCGCGCCGGAGATCGTCGAACCGACGACGCCAGGCAATCTTGGTTTGAGCAGCGACGGCAGCCAACTGACCGGCACCGCCCGGGCCGGCACCACGATCGAAGTCCGTGCCGCCAACGGCGAATTGCTCGGGCGTGCGGCGGTGGCCGCTGACGGCACTTTCCTGCTGACGCTGGTTCGTGCGCAGGCCAACGGTGAAACCTTCAGTATCGTGGCGGTCAACAGCGCCGGAGCGCAATCGCCGGCCATCACCTTCAATGCACCAGACATCACCGGCCCCACCGCTGCAACGGATCTGGCCGTGAGCAGCGATGGCCTTTCGGTGACCGGCCGTAGCGAACCCGGCAGCACGGTCAGCGTCACCAATGCGCAAGGTACGCTGCTCGGCACAGCGCAGGTGGCAGCCGATGGCTCGTTCACCGTGCAACTTAATGCCGCGCAAATCGATGGTGAGGCGCTGAGCGTGCTGGTCACCGACGCCGCCGGCAACCCTTCGCCAGCAGTGACTATCATCGCGGTTGACCTCGACGGGCTGACCCAACCAAGTGACATCGCAGTGAGCATCGATGGCACGCAGTTGAGTGGACGCGGCCAGGTCGGTTCGACCGTGACGGTGCGCGACGCCAACGGCAATGTGCTCGGCACGGCCGTGGTGGCGGCGGACGGCACGTTCAGCCTGCAACTGAGCAGTCCGCAGAACAATGGCGAAACACTGCAGATCAGTGCCAGCGACGCCGCTGGCAACACTTCCGCACCACTGAACTACGTGACGCCTGACACCCAAGGGCCGACGGCCGTCTCCGATCTTGCGCTCGACGCTCAGGGGCAGACGCTCACCGGTAAGGGTGAGTTGGGTGCGTCGGTCACTGTGCGCGATCCGGCCGGCAACATCATCGGCTCGGGCACGGTGGATGCCGATGGCAATTTTACCGTTCCACTTTCCACACCACAGACCGATGCGCAACAACTGCAAGTGATCCAGACCGACGCGGAAGGCAATCCTTCGGCGCCGGTCAACGTCACCGCACCCGATCTGACCACGCCGGTCGCCGTGACCGATGTGAGCATTTCCGCCAATGGCGCCGTAGTCTCCGGCGCGGGTCAGATCGGCGCCACCGTTACTGTCACTGACACCAACGGGACCGTGCTGGGAACAGCTTTGGTCGGCAGCAACGGCCGGTTCGAAGTCACCCTGTCCTCGCCACAAACCAACGGCCAGAACCTCAGCGTTGTGCAGACCGATGGCTCGCCCACTGGCTCGCCGGCAGTTCCAGTTGAAGCGCCGGATATCCAGGCCCCCACTGCCCCTTCCAATCTGGCGCTGAATGCAGGCGGCACTGAACTGAGCGGCACAGGCGAACCCGGTGCCACGGTGTCGGTCAAGGATTCGGCCGGCAATACCTTGGGCACCGCGATCGTCGACGGCACCGGCACCTTCACAGTGCCGCTGAACAGCCCGCAGATCGATGGCCAACAACTGCAAGTGAGCCAATCGGATGGCGTGAACGTTTCGCCCAGCACGCCGCTGACGGCAGCGGACACCACCGCGCCGCTGGCGCCTGACAATCTCGTGCTGGCCAGCAACGGCGTGACGTTGACCGGCACCGGGCAAGCCGGCAGCACCGTAACTGTCAGCGCGGCGGACGGCACGGTGCTTGGCACTACGGTGGTCGCCAGCGACGGCAGTTTCAGCGTCAATCTGAGCCCGGCTCAGCTCGACGGTCAGGTGTTGAGTGTGATCCAGACCGATGCGAGTGCCCTGCCCTCGCCGGCCACGCCGGTTACGGCACCGGACATCACCGCCCCACCTGCACCGAGCGGTCTGCTCATCGATCCGGCGGGTGCCACGGTCACCGGCACCACTCAGCCCAATAACACGGTGCAGGTGCTGGATGCAGACGGCAACGTCATCGGCACCGCGACCGCTGACGGAACGGGCGCCTTCACGGTCAACCTCGATACTGCGCAGACCAATGGCGAAGCCTTGCAAGTCGTGGCGTCGGACGGCGCCAACAGTTCGCTTCCCGGCAGCGTCACTGCGCCGGACAGCACCCCGCCGGCGCCAGTCAGCGATCTCGCGCTCAACCCGGCCGGCACGCAGGTCTCTGGCCTTGCCGAACCGGGCACCACGGTCACCGTCAGCATTGCCGGCGGTGGCGCTGTGCTGGGCACCACGACGGCCGATGCGGACGGCCGCTTCGTCGTGACCCTCAGCCCACCGGCCGAGCCTGGCGGCAATCTGGAAGTCATCAGCACGGATGGCGGCGGCAATGATTCGCCCGTCGTGCCGCTGGCAGGACTGGACGGTACCCAGGTCGCGACCCCGACCGATCTGGCCTTGAGTGCCGACGGTTTCACCCTGACCGGCGCCGGAACGCCCGGTTGCACCGTGACGGTGACCAGCAGCAGCGGCGCTGTGCTCGGCTCCGGGCTGATCAACAGCTTCGGCCGGTTCACCCTGTTGCTCAGCAGCAAACAGATCAACGCGCAAGTTCTCCAAGTGACGGCCACCAGTCCCGACGGTGACGTGTCGATTCCGGGCACGGTGACGGCGATCGATGGCACGGCGCCAGACGCGGTGACCAATCTGGCGCTGAATGCCAACGGCACGACACTCACTGGACGCGGAGAGGCCGGAGCGACGGTCACTGTCACCGACGCTACCGGCACCGTGATCGGCACTGCACTGGTCGCCAGCAACGGCACGTTCAGCCTGACGCTGACGCCGGCACAACTTAATGGCCAGGCGCTTACCGCGATCCAGAGCGATGCCGCCGGCAACCTGTCGCAACCCGCCGGCATCATCGCCACCGATCTGCAACCGCCAGCCGCAGCGACTGGCGTTACGATCAATGACGTCGGCACCGTGGTCAAAGGCCAGGGAGAAGCCGGCAGCACCGTGACCGTGCGCGATGCCGCCGGCAATGGTCTGGCCACCGGCGTAGTCGATCAGAGCGGCAATTTCCAGGTCACCTTGCCCAATGCGCAGAACACCGGCGAAACCCTGCAGGTCACTCTGACCGACGCCAACGGCAACGCCTCGATTTCCACTGGCGTGGTCACCGTCGACGGCACCCCGCCGGCCGCCGTGCAGAATCCACTGATCAGCGCCGATGGCAGCACCCTCAGCGGCACGGGTGAGGCTGGCGCAACCGTCAATGTCACCACCGCCAACGGCACCGTGCTAGGCAGCGCCGTAGTTGGCGCGGACGGCTCGTTCAGCGTGACCCTGGCGCCAGCGCCGACCAATGGTGAAGCGCTCGCGATCAGCCAGACCGACCCTGCCGGCAACGTCTCGCCATCGACCAGTGTCAACGCCCCCGACATCAGCCCGCCGGCGGCACTGACCCAGGTTGCGGTGAATGCTGACGGTGTCACCGTCACCGGCCACGGCGAGCCCGGCGCCACCGTGTCTGTGCGCAGCGCCGACGGCACCTTGCTCGGCACCGCACAGGTCGGCAGCGGCGGCGCGTTCACTGTCACCCTCAACGCAGCACAACTGAATGCTGAGGTGCTGACCGTCACTCAGGAGGATCCGCCGGGCAATGTGTCGACTGCGGTTGAAGTCACCGCCGTGGATTTGACTGCGCCGGCGATTCCGAGCGCATTGACCCTCAACGCTGCCGGCGTGCAACTGTCGGGTAACGCCGAGGCCGGCAGCACGGTGACCGTGCGTGACAGCCAGGGCAACCTCCTCGGCACCTCCACGGCGGCCGCGAACGGCACTTTCCAGATTACCCTCAACAGCCCGCAGACCAACGGCCAGTCGCTGAACGTGACGGCCACCGATGCGGCAGGCAATCCGTCAGCCCCGGCAATCCTCAATGCGGTCGATAGCACGGCGCCGTTGTTGGCGAGCGATCTGGCGGTCAGCGCCAATGGTGCCACCCTGACCGGCATCGGCGAGGTCGGCGCCAGCGTGGAAGTTCGCGATGCCGGCGGTATTTTGCTGGGTACTGCGACCGTTGCCAGCAATGGCAATTTCAGCGTCACGTTGTCCCCGGCAGCGGTGGCTGGATCGAATCTTTCCGTGGTGCAGATCGATGCTGCCGGCAACACCGGACCGGCAGCGCCGGTGACTGCACCGGGCAATCTGGCGGAAAGTGCACCGACCAATCTGGCCCTCAGCGCTGACGGCCTGACCCTGACCGGCTCGGCCACCGCCGGCAGCACCGTGAGCATTCGCAATGCCTCGGGCGTGTTGCTCGGCAGCGCGCTGGTGGCGGCCAATGGCACTTTCAGCGTCACCCTCAACGCCGCGCAACTCAACGGCGAACAGCTGTCTGCCGTGGCGACGTCGAGCACCGGTATCAATTCATCCCCGACCGACTACACCGCTGCCGATATCGCCGCGCCAACGCCGCTCAGCGAACTGAGCGTGGCACCGAACGGCACGGCCCTGACCGGGCGCGGTGAAGCCGGCGCCACGGTGACCGTGCTCGGCACGGGTGGAGTGGTTCTCGGCAGCGCCGTGGTGGCGGCCAATGGCACCTTCAGCGTCACTCTCAGCCCGGCACAGACCTCTGGTCAGACTTTGAGCCTGAGCCAGGCCGACACCGCCGGCAACGAATCGAACAGCGTCAACCTGATCGCCCCGGATCTGATCGCGCCCAATGCGCCGGCGGCGCTGGTGGCGAGCGCTGACGGCACCTTGCTGTCGGGCACCGGTGAGGCCGGCACCACGGTCAACGTGTACAACGCTGCCGGATCGCTGGTCGGGACCGGCACCGTGAGCATCGACGGCACCTTTGCGATCACCCTGACCACACCGCAAGCCAACGGCCAGGCGCTGACTGTGTCGCTGACGGATGCAGCGGGCAACACCTCGGCAGCCACGCCGTTCACTTCGGTCGACAGCACACCGCCAGCGGCCGTTTCGCAACTGAGCATCGGCGGCGACGGCGCAAGCCTGACCGGGCGCGGCGAACCGGGCGCGCAAGTCCGGGTCATCGACAGCGACGGCAACGTGCTTGGCACCGCCGTGGTCAGCGCGACCGGTACCTTCACCCTGCCACTGAACCCGGCGTTGACCAATGCCGAAGTGATCACCGTGGTTCAGGCCGACGCAGCGGGCAACGACTCGCCGGCAGTGAACCTGACCACGCCGGACTTCACCCCGCCTGATCCACTGGACAACGTCGATATCAACTCGTCCGGCGCGTTGGTCATCGGTACTGGCGAACCCGGCGCGACCGTGACCGTGCGCGATGCCAATGGCACCTTGCTCGGCACCAGCGTGGTACTAGGCGACGGCACCTTCAGCGTCACCCTCAATCCGCCGCAGATCAACGAACAGATCCTCAGCGTGCAGCAGGCCGATCCACCCGGCAACGTCAGCGCGCCGGTCACGGTCACCGCCCCGGATCTGACCCCGCCAGCGACGCCGGCCGATCTGCAACTGAATGCCGATGGCGGCCTGCTCACCGGTACCGGCGAAGTCGGCGCCACTGTCCGTGTGACGTCGGCCGATGGCACCGAACTGGGCACAGGCACGGTGGGCAGCGATGGTCGTTTCCAGATCACCGTGACCCCGGTGCAGACCAATGGCCAAGCGCTGTTTGTGGTATTGGCGGATGCGGCCGGCAATGCCTCGCCTGCCGGCACCCTGACCGCGCCGGACAGCACGCCTCCTGCCGCGCTGACCGATGTCGATATCGACGCCAGCGGCAGCCTGATCACCGGCTCCGGTGCGGCTGGCTCGCAGGTGGTCGTCACCAATGCGCTGGGCACTATCGTCGGCACTGGCACGGTGCAGGCCGACGGCAGTTTCAGCGTGACGCTCGACCAGCCGCTGCTCAATGGTGAAGCCTTGTCGGTGATCCAGCGCGATGCGGCGGGCAACCCTTCGCCGATCGTGCCTATCACTGCGCCGGACATCACCCTTCCCGCTGCGCCCACCGGCCTCATTCTCACGCCCGACGGCGTGACATTGACCGGCAGCGGTGAAGCCGGCGCCACGGTGCGCGTGCTCAGCGCGACTGGCACGGTACTGGGCTCGGCAACCGTGGCCGGCAATGGCTCGTTCAGCGTGACCCTCAATCCGCCGCAAGTGAACGGCGAGCTGTTGAGCGTCAATCAGACCGATCTGGCATCCAACACATCGCCGACAGCGCCCGTGCAAGCGGGCGATATCACCGATCCCCTGGAGGTGGCCGACCTCAATGTCAGCCAGGACGGCTTGACCGTGACCGGCACCGGCGAGCCCGGAGCGACCGTCACCGTGCGCGACGGCACGGTGGTGCTCGGCACGGCGACCGTGGCCGCAGATGGCAATTTCAGCGTCACGTTGTCGGCTGCGCAAATCGATGGCCGCGCACTGTCGGTCGTGCAAGCCGACGCGCAAAACAACCAGTCCGAGCCCGTACTGGTCGACGCGCCGGACAGCACTGCACCGATCGCACCAACGGTGACATCGCTGACCGGCGCCGGCACCTTGCTCGCCGGGACCGCCGAAGCCGGCAGCACCGTGACTGTGCTGTCCGCCACCGGCACCGTGCTCGGCACAGCGGTGGCATTGGGCGACGGCACCTATACAGTCACGCTGAATCCGGCTCAGGCCAATGGTCAGTTGTTGTCGGTGATCGCGACGGACGAAGCGCAAAACGCATCGCCAGTGCTGCTCTACCCGGCGGCAGATACCACGGCTCCGGATGCCGTCACCGGTCTGACCATCAGCGGCGATCTGAGCCAGCTCGCCGGTCGTGGCGAAGCCGGTGCCAGTGTCGAGGTGACCGATGCGCTGGGCAATGTTGTCGGCACCGGCACGGTCGCGGCCAACGGCACATTCCTGATCGATCTGGATCCGGGCATCACTGCCGGCCAGGTGCTGACAGTGAATCAAACAGACGTCGCGACTAACGTGTCCGCAGACGCCGACCTGACTGTTCCGGCAGTGCCAGCCCCGGCTGCGCCGGACAATCTTGTGCTGACAGCCGACGGCGTGACGCTGACCGGCACGGCGGCGATCGGCACCATCATCAATGTCTACGCGCCGGACAACAGCCTGATCGGCACCGGCGTCACCGGCGGGGATGGCACGTTCAGCGTCGTGCTGACGCCCGCGCAAACCAACGGCGAAAGCCTCGAAGTCACCGCCAACACTGCGTTGGGGGGTGCCTCGCTGCCGACTGAAATCACCGCAGGTGACACCTCGGCGCCGGCGCCACTCAGCGATCTGGCGGTCAACGCCAACGGCACTTTGGTTACCGGTCGCGGCGAAGTCGGCGCGTCGGTGACCATCACCGGCGCTGGCGGCGTCGTGCTGGGCAATGCGACGGTTGGCGCCAATGGCACTTTCAGCGCACAGCTCAATACGCCGCAGGTCAATGGCCAGGTGCTCAATGCGACTCAGACCGATGCGTCCAACAACACCTCATCCGGCCTTAACGTAACCGCGCCCGACATCACTCCCCCGGCCGCTCCGACGGCGCTGGTCCTCAGCGGTGCCGGTCTGGTGCTCGGCGGGCTCGGTGAAGCCGGCGCCACCGTCACTGTTCGCGGTGCGGGTGGCGCGGTGCTGGGCACTGCGACGGTGGCGGGCAATGGCTCGTTCTCGGTGACCTTGTCCTCCGCGCAACTCAACGGCCAGCAACTCAGCGTCACGCAGAGTGATGCGGCGGGCAACGTTTCGCCGGTTACCAACCTCAGCGTCGCCGATACCACCGCGCCAGCGCCGCTGAGCAATGTCAGCCTGAACGGTACCGGCCTGGCGGTCAGCGGCACGGGTGAGGCCGGCGCGACCGTCAGCGTGACCAACGCGGCGGGCACCGTGCTCGGCACCGCTGTGGTCAATGCTGGCGGCACCTTCACCGTGCAACTGTCCAGCGCGCAACTGAATGGCCAACAGCTCAACGTCCAACAGGCCGACCCGACGGGCAATCTGTCGCAGGTCTTCAACCTGACGGCCCCTGACGTACAGGCGCCGATCGCGGCCAGCGGTCTGACGCTCGCTGCCAACGGTCTGACCCTGAGCGGTACGGGCGAAGCCGGTGCGACGGTCAACGTCTACGGCCCCGGCGGCGCGCTGATCGGCACCACCACCGTGGGCAGTGGCGGTACGTTCAGCTTCAACCTGAACACCGCGCAACTCGACGGGCAGCTGTTGACCGTGCGTCTGGTCGACCCGGCCGGCAATCTGTCGCCCAATGCCAGCCTGACGGCGCCGGACATTACCGCCCCTGGCGCGCCGACTGGCGTCAGCGTCAATGGCAGCGGCACCGTGCTCACTGGCGTCGGCGTGCCCGGTTCGACCATCAGCGTGCTCGGCGTCGGTGGTGCGGTGCTCGGCACCGCGACCGTCGCCGCTAACGGCAGTTTCTCCGTGGCACTAGCCTCAGCGCAGATCAACAGCCAGGTACTCAGCGTCACCCAGGCCGATCCGAGTGGCAACGTATCGGCAGCGGCGACCGCGACGGCGCCAGACCTGACACCGCCCGCTGCGGCAACGGCGCTGCTGGTCGGTGCCGATGGCCTGACCGTCACCGGTACCGGTGAAGCCGGTGCAACCGCCACCATCAAGTCGGCCAGCGGCGCCGTTCTGGGCACCGCCACGGTCAACAACCTCGGCGTGTTTACCGTCACCCTGAGCAGTGCGCAGATCAACGGCGAAAACCTCACCGTCAATCTCAGCGACGCTCGCGGCAACGTTTCGGTGGCCGCCAACGTCATTGCGCCGGACGTCGACGTCAACGCGCCAGTGATCGCCAGCGATAACCTCGCCGTCGGCACCGTCACCCTGGCTCCGGTCACCGCGTCGCAGACCTTTAACGACTCGTTCACCACACTGCTGGCCGGGTTCTCGAAAACCTTCACCTTCACCGTCGCCGGCGGCACGCGTCTTGATCCGACCCTGACGCTGACCACCAACAGTCTGATTTCGCTGATCGATGGCGTGGTCTACACCCTGCAAGTGAAAGATGCCAGCGGCAACTGGGTCACTCTGGATGTCAACGGCAGCGGCGGCCTGCTTGACCTGATCGCGCTCGCCGGCCAGGGCGTACGGGTCGACATCGGTAATTTGCTGTCAGGCGATTATCGACTGACGGTTTCGAGCACCGGTATCGGCGTGCTGACCACGGTCAATACCCAGCTGCAACTGGATGTCAGCAGCCTGACCCAGTTCAACGGCATTGCCGGGCCAGCGGTGACCGGCAACGTCATCACCAACGTCGGCGTCGATGGCACGGCCGATCAGACCGGCCCGGACAACGGCGCGCAATTGCAGATCTTCAAGAACGGCGCCTGGGTCAGCGCTGGGGCCGGCACCACGGTGCAAGGGTTGTACGGCACGCTGACCATCGACGCCAATGGCAACTACAGCTACAAACCGAACGGCAGTGTTGGCAGCGTCGGCAAAGTCGACGTGTTCAACTACCAACTGGTGCACCCGAACGGTTTGAGCGACACCGCCAATCTGTATGTGCGCATCGACAGCCCGCAAGCCACCGAAGTGTGGAATGACGCCAACCTTGGCAGCCCGGCGCTGGTGGTGGATGCCACGCCAGACGTCGCCTCTACTGACGTCACCCTGGTCAACCGCGAAGTCACCACCAACTCTGCCCTCGGCACGTTCAATGTCCTGCTGGGCGGCGGCAGCGGTAACTACAACACTGTAGTCGCGGCCGATACCGTCAGCGACCTGACCGTGGTGGTCAACTCGAGCAACCTGCTGGCGCTGCTCGGTTCGATGACGGTCGGCCTGTACAAACTCAACACGGCGACCAACTAGTACGTGCTGGTCAAGAGTTACGGCGGCAACGCGCTGGTCAATCTCGGCGGCGGCAACTACGGGATCAAGTTCGACGACCAGACCGCCGGCAGTTATCAGGTGCGGGTGGCAGTAGGCGGCCTCGGCCTGCTGACCAGCGTCAACACCAGCCTGATCAACGTCGCGACCTACAACAATCAGTTCGTGGTCGGCAGCTACACACCGGTATCGGGCAACCTGCTCACCGACACCGCTGGCGGCGGCGCCGATGTGCTGGGCTCGGTCTATACCTTGCTCAGCGTGCTGGTCGCTGGCAGTTACGTCGCGCCGGGTTACAACGGCGTCTCGCTGGTCGGCAACTACGGCACCCTGGTGGTCCAGGCCAACGGCAACTACACCTACACGCTCAAGGCCGGGCTGACCGATGCGGTGATCGGCCAGGAAGACACCTTCACCTACCAACTCACCCACCCCAACGGCACCGTGGATACCGCGACGCTGACCATCGACCTGAACAATGCCGGCGCATTCGCCAGCACCGCGTTCTCGGCACTGGCCAGCGATGACCTCGGTCTGGCCCATGTCGCTGGTAGCGAACTGATCCAGGGCACCGAAGGCAACGACACCCTCGACGGCTCGCACGGTGGCGCCGTCACGCTGCAAGGTGGCGGTGGCGACGACACGCTGATCATCGCCGATCAGCAGTTCACCTCGGTGGACGGTGGCAGCGGCACCGACACCCTGCTCTGGGCCGGTGGCGACGTGTCGATCAACCTCGGCGATCTGCAGAGCAAGATCCACAACGTCGAAATCCTCGACCTCAACCATTCCAGTGCGGTTGCGCTGACATTGAATCTCGGCGATCTGCTGGCGATTACCTCTTCGGACAACAACACTTTGCTGATCAAGGGTGACGACAGGGACAGCGTGCACATGACCGATGGCTGGGTCGCCGATGGCACGCAACAGGCCGACGGCATCGACTATGTTCAATACACGGCACAGGAGGATCCGAGCCACCACTTGTGGGTGCAGAACGGCATTCAAGTGGTTTGAAACAAGACATCAAACGTCGGTCTCTCAACAGTAAGGGAAGTCTGTGGAGTCAGTTTTTCGCCAGAAATGGCCGGTGGTCCTGTTGACCATCGGCCTCTACCCCGCTTTCACCGTCGGCGTTCGCGCCGACGACAACCTCGACAGCAGCTTGCGCAGCATCAGCCCGTCGCAACTGCAACAACCTGCAGGCAATGACAATCGTCAGCGCCCTGCCCCTGCTTCAAAAACGGCCGCCAACGCGGATACTTTGGGGCTGGAACAAGCGGTCAGGCTGGCCGTGGACTGGCACCCACGCATCGGCGAGGCCATCGGCACCCTGTTCCAGCAAGGCGAAGGGGTCAACGTCGCCGAATCCGGTTATTACCCGCAGGTCACCGGCGGCATCAAGGGTGGTTACACCAGCGGTTACGGCAGCGATGCCGGCAGCCAGTCGGTGAACATTTCCCTGAAACAGATGCTGTACGACTTCGGCAAGGTTTCCAGTTCGGTCGACGCCGCCCGCGCCCGCGTGGCGCGCAGTCAGGCCGGGATTCTGCTGGCGATCGACGATATCGCCCGCGACACCGCCAGAGCCTACATCGAAGTGCAGCGTTATCAGCGTCTGCTCGAGGTTGCCCGTGAACAGATTCAGGGCATCGGCGGCATCGTTGATCTGGCCAAACAGCGCAGCGACATGGGCGCCAGCACCCGCTCCGATATGGTCCAGGCGCAGTCCCGCGCAGAAGGCGCGACGGCGACGTTGCAGGAATTCAAGGCGCAATACGCACGGTGGCAAGCGACTCTGACCAGTCTGCTCGGACGACGCACGCCGCCAGCAGTCAGCGATGCCGCCGCGCCGACGCTGACCCAGGCCTGCGACGCGTCGCAGATTTCCGACACCCTGCCCGCCGTTCTCCAGGCGGCTGCGCAACGCACCCAGGCCCAGGCCGAGCTGGCCCAGGCCAAAGCCGAGGCCTACCCGACCCTGTCGCTGCAACCCTCGGTCAACCAATATCTGGATGACCACTACGACGATCAGAACTCGCGCGCCGATCGCACCCAGGTCGGGATCTTCCTCAACCTCGAAGTGCCGATCTATCAGGGCGGTGCGATCAGTGCGCGCAGCCGCGCCGCCGGGCATGCGCTGACCGCAGCGGACTCGGCCGAAGACTTCGCCCGTCTGCAAGCGCGCCAGGGTCTGGCCGAAGCCCAGGCGCAAACCTCGGGTCTGAACCGGCGGCTGCGCTCGCTGGAATTTCGCCAGACCAGCATCACCGAGGCACGCATGTTGTATGGCCGCCAGTACCTGGAGCTGGGCACGCGGCCGCTGCTGGACTTGCTCAACGCCGAGCAGGAAATCCATCAGTCGCGCTTCGATCTGGTCAACACCCAGGCCGAGCTGCAACGTCTGCAGATCGACTGCTTCTACAACAGCGGTGCGATTCGCCGGGTCTTCGGCATCGACCACAGCGCCATCCAGAATGTCGAGATCCTGCCATGACCGATGCCAGCATTACTGTTCCCGAACCCGCTGCTGCCGAAGCTCGCGAAGATTATTCGCCATGGCTGGAAGCGGTGCTCAAGGTCGCCCGCCACTATCGCCTCGACGTCTCGCCGGAAAGCGTGCGCCTGGCCTCGGTGCACAGCGAAGGCCGCGTCGAAGAAGTGGTTCGGCACATGGCGCGGCAGGCCGGTTTAAGCGTGAAATTCGCGGCATTCGACAACAAGAGCCTGAGCCGCTGGCGCACGCCGCTGGTGGTGCAACTGCGCGATGGTCAGGTCGGCGTGCTCGAAAGCATCGGCGAGACCGGCGAGCTGGGCATCTGCTTCAGTGGCGACCAGGGTTTGCAGAGCCGCATGGACGCCACCGCGCTCGCCGAGCAAGCCCTGCGCACGGTGATTCTGCGTCCGACGCAACCGGTGGCGGACGTGCGCACCAACGATTACATCAAGCCCTACGACGAGCACTGGTTCCGGCGCATCGTCCTCACCGATCTGCGGCCCTACAGCCAAGTGATGATCGCCTCACTGGTGGCCAACCTGCTGGGCATGGCCGGGGTGCTGTTTTCCATGCAGGTGTACGACCGGGTGATTCCGGCCGAGTCGCTGCCGACCCTGTACGTGTTGTTCGGCGGGGTGATGCTGGCGCTGCTGTTCGATTTCGTCATGCGCATTCTGCGTCTGCGCATCACCGATGTGCTGGGCAAGCGCGCCGATTTGCGCGTCTCCGATCTGGTCTTCGGCCACGCCCTGCGCCTGCGCAATTCCGCGCGGCCGAAATCCACCGGCTCGTTCATTTCACAGTTGCGCGAGCTGGAGCAGATCCGCGACCTGATCACCTCCAGCACCGCCACGGCGCTGGCGGACATGCCGTTTTTTCTGCTGTTCCTGCTGGTGTTCTATTTGATCGGCGGGCCACTTGTGTTGATTCCACTGGTGGCGTTGGTGTTCATGTTGCTCCCCGGGATCATCGCGCAACCGCGTCTGGCGCGACTCGCCAATGCGTCGATGCGTGAAGCGGCGCTGCGCAACGCCATGCTGGTGGAAAGCATTCAGGGCCTCGACGACATCAAGGCGCTGCAGGCCGAGCAGCGTTTCCAGCAACAGTGGAATCAGTACAACGCCGCCTCGGCGGACAGCAGCCTGCGCCTGCGCACCTTGACCAACAGCCTGGTGGCGTGGACGCAGAACGTACAAGGCGGAGTGTTCGCGGTGGTGATCGTGTTCGGCGCGCCAATGGTGATTGCCGGCGACCTGACCACCGGCAGTCTGGTCGCGGCGTCGATTCTGTCGTCGCGGATGATGGGGCCGATGGCGCAACTGACCCACGTGCTCACCCGATGGCAGCAGGCCAAGGTCGCGCTCGAAGGCTTGAACCGGATCATGCAGATGCCGGTGGATCATCCCGAAGGCAGCCAGCGCGTGCACTTGCCGGCGATTCGCGGCGACTACCGCCTGCGTCAGGCCAGCTTCCGCTACAGCGAAGAATCGTCCCCGGCGCTCAACAACATCGACCTGAGCATTCGCCCCGGCGAGCGCATCGCCCTGCTCGGCCGCAACGGCGCTGGCAAGTCGACGTTGCTGCAAGCACTGGGCGGCGCGATGGATCTGAGCAGCGGTGAAACCACTCTGGACGGCATCGCCCTGGCACATCTGGATCCGGCCGACCTGCGCCGCGATGTCGGCCTGCTCTCGCAACAGGCGCGACTGTTTCACGGCACCTTGCGCGACAACATCACCCTCGGCGCCGGTCAGGCCAGCGATCAGGAAATCATCGCCGCGTTGACTGTCACCGGTGCGCTGGACTTCGTTCGGCAGCTGCCCAAAGGCATGGATCATCTGGTGCTTGAAGGTGGCTTGGGCCTGTCGGGCGGTCAGCGTCAAAGCCTGTTGCTGTCGCGCTTATTGATCCGCCAGCCACAAGTGCTGCTGCTCGACGAACCGACCGCCGCGCTCGATGACGTCACCGAGCGGCTGCTGCTGGAAAAACTCGCGACCTGGACCCAGGGCCGAACGCTGGTGGTTGCCACGCATCGGGTCAGTGTGTTGCAACTGGTCGAGCGGATCATCGTTCTCGACAACGGCCGCATCGTCATCGACGACCACCGCGACGCGGCATTGGCGCGGCTGCGCGCACCGGGTAAAGGAGTGGCGGTATGAAGCCGATGATGACCGACGTGCCGGATCCGATGTCCTACCTCGATGGCCGCGATGAGCGCGCACTTGCCGGTGGCGCAAAGGTGATCTGGGGTTGCGCGCTGATGCTCGCCTGCTTCATTGCCTGGGCGGCTTGGTTCGAGATCGTCGAAGTCTCGACCGGCACCGGCAAAGTGGTGCCGAGCTCGCGCGAGCAAGTCATTCAGTCGATGGAGGGCGGCATTCTCGAGCAGCTCAATGTCAGCGAAGGCGCTTTGGTCGAGCGCGGGCAGATCCTCGCGCAACTGGACCCGGTGAAGAACCAGTCCAACGTCGGCGAAAGCGCGGCCAAGTACCGCGCGGCGCTGGCCAGCGTCAACCGCTTGCAGGCCGAAGTCAGCGAAAAGCCGCTGACCTTCGACGCATCGCTGCAGGAATTTCCCGATCTGATCCGCGCCGAATCCGAGCTTTACCAGACCCGGCGCAAAGGTCTGGCGGAAACCCTCGACGGCATTCAGAGCTCGCTGAAACTGGTACGTAGCGAACTGGCGATCACCGAGAATCTGGCGAAAATCGGTGCCTCGAGCCGAGTTGAAGTGCTGCGCCTGACCCGTCAGCGTTCGGAGCTGGAATTGAAAGCCACCGAAGCCCGCTCCGATTACATGGTCCGCGCCCGCGAAGACCTGGCCAAAGCCAACGCCGAGGCGCAGATGCTCGAAGCGGTGATCCGTGGGCGCACCGACTCACTGTCGCGCCTGACCCTGCGCTCGCCGGTGCGCGGCATCGTCAAGGACATCGAGGTCAGCACGATTGGCGGCGTCATTGCGCCCAACGGCCAGGTCATGCAGATCGTACCGCTCGATGAACAACTGCTGATCGAGACGCGCATCTCGCCGCGCGACATCGCCTTCATTCACCCGGGCCAGGCGGCGAAAGTGAAAATCACCGCCTATGACTATTCGATCTACGGCAGCCTCGACGGCGAAGTGGTGACGATCTCGCCGGACACCATCCAGGACGAAGCCAAGCCGGAGATCTTCTACTACCGCGTGTTCATCCGTACCGCGTCGGATGAACTGCGCAACAAGGCCGGCAAACGCTTCGCCATCGTCCCCGGGATGATCGCCACGGTGGACATTCGTACCGGCGAGAAAACCGTGCTCGACTACCTGATCAAACCACTCAACCGCGCCCGCGAAGCGTTGCGCGAACGCTGATCAGCGGCTGGCCAGTTTGGTCGCTGGTGGCGCTATGGGGGTGATGCTGGCCTGATAGCGCGACCACTCGCGATTGATCTCCGCGTACGGCAAAAAGATGCTTACGCGCGGTTGATCGAGCAAGTCCTTGCGCTTGAGGCGGCTGACATCATCGCGGGTGAGAAACGCCACGTTGATGCCAACCACTTTGCCATCGGCGGAAAACACCGGCCCTCCGGACATGCCTTTGGCCAGCGCGCCATTATGGGTGCCGTAGAGCACGTTGCCCTCTTTGACGTCGAGGCGAACCATGGCCGGCAGCGCCTGGCCGGTGCCCTTGACCGACATGTACAGCGAATTGAACCCCACCGAAGTCAGCTCCTCGCCCGGCTTGTAGCCGCGCCACGCCGGCACGCTATTGGCCTTGTGGCGGAAGAACTGCACGTCTGCCTGCCCTTGGAAAACCGTGCCCGACAAGTAAGGAATGTGCTTCACCGTCACGGCGAAGTCTTCGTTCCATTGCACAGCCGACCCCATCAGCACGTAAGGCAAAGGTGCGCCGGAGTGGACGACAAAGGCTTGGTCTAAAACAGGATCCTGAACATAAGCGACTGGCATTCCATTGCACCCGCTGAGCAGCAACGACGCTGCAACAAGTGACTTGAGGGGGCGCATTTTCGGTACATCTTGAAGTGAGGAAAGGTGCTGCAATATGTCATTGCGCCATCACTTTTAGCAATAGGCTCAGCCTACCGCTTGTCGGCGTGCGATATAGTGAGTTAATGATTGGATCCAAGCAATTTCCCGGCAATGCACGCAATCAACAGCGAATGAACGCAAATGATCGCGATTGTCTTCAACCAGGTCGAGTGATCCCATGCTGACGAAGCTTGCGGTACAGGGTATTGCGGCTAATCCCCAGACGACGGGCAACTCGCGCGATATGCCAGTGTTCAGCTTCAATCAAGCTCAGCAGAGTTTGCCGTTCGGATACGCCCAGTGGATCGTCAACAGGTTGGTCGTCACTTGCGGGCAGTAACTCATGCACGTCCTCCAGCGTGACCCGGCCTTCCACTGCCAACGCCACCAACGTACGCAAACAGGTGCGCAGTTGCCGGACGTTGCCCGGCCAGGGCTGCGCCAGCAAGCGCTCTCGAACTCCCGATTGCAGCCGCACAGTGGCGCCCGCCGCTTCTTCGCGCAGCAGGAGGTCGAGCAGACGGCCCTTGTCGGAACGCTCGCGCAGCGGCGGCAGTTCCACGGCGAAACCGCCAATGCGATAGAACAGGTCCTCGCGCAGGCGTCCGTCGGCCACGCAGGCTGGCAGATTCTGGTGACTGGCGCTGATCAGGCGTACATCAAGCGGTCGCGGCGTTGCGCTGCCCAGCGGCACAACCTGGCGCTCTTCGAGCACGCGCAGCAGACGGGTCTGTAGCGCGAGGGGCATGTCGCCGATTTCGTCGAGAAACAGAATGCCGCCATGGGCCTGCTCAAGCTTGCCGACCATGCCGTCCTTGCGCGCGCCGGTGAAGCTGCCGCCGCGATAGCCGAACAGCTCGCTTTCAATCAGCGTCTCGGGGATCGCCGCGCAGTTGATCGCAACAAACGGCTGGCCGGCGCGCGAGCTGGCGCGATGCAGCGCTGCCGCAAAGGCCTCCTTGCCGGTGCCGGTTTCACCCTGCAGAAACACCGGCACGTCACGCTCCAGTACACGCAACGCGCGAGCGAATCCGCGTTGCAGGCGCGGGTCTTCCAGGCACACGCGCTCATCCTTGATTGGCGGGACAGGCGCAAGGGTCAACGGCGCGGAGCGGATCGGTTCGCGCAACTGGCCGTAGAACAAGCGCCCGTCGGCCAGGCGCATCGGCCAGCAGACGTGCGCCTGAGCACTGGCCTGATCGAGCAACTGCTCCATCGGCGTTTCCAGCAGCATCGTCAACGACTGCCCGACCATCTGCTCGCGGCTCAGGCCCAACAGATCCAGCGCCGCCGCATTCACCGAACAGATCCGCGCACTCTCGTCGAAGCTGAGCAGGCCTTCACCCAGCAGCCCGACAAACCCGGCGTCGGGATGAAACCGCAGCAAATAGCGCTGCGGATCGTGGCCAAGGAAAAAACAGCTCTCGATCAACCTGGCCGACAGATTGGTCAGGGCCATGGCCTTGAAGCGTTGCTCAAGGCTGCTTTCCTCGCGCACGGAGGAAAGGTTGAGCACGGCAAGCAACTCACCGCTGGCGTCGAATATCGGGCTGGCCGAACAGGTCAGGCCGACGTGCTGGCCACGGAAATGCTCGTCGCGGCGAATGGTCACGTGCTGGCGCTCGACCAGGCAGGTGCCGACGCCGTTGGTGCCCTCGTGCTCCTCGCTCCAGATCGAGCCGAGCCACAGCCCGGAGCGCTGGAACTCGCCGCGTTCGGCTTCGTTGAACACGCTGTCGATCGCCACGCCGCGCGCATCGGTGAGCAGCACGACATGGCCGTCACGTCCCAGTTGCTGGTGCAGGCTGTTCATCTGCCAGTGCGCAACGGAAATGATGTGTTCCAGCGGCGCACGGTGTTCGCGCAAACGCGCCTGTTCGAGCACATCCGGCGCGCGGCGGCTGGCCGGATCGAGCTGGTATTGATCCAGGCAACGCCGCCACGAACGGGTGATCGCCAGGTCTGCCGCCGCGCTGTGGCTGGCAACAGAGCCCTGCACGGCTTGCAGTACCTGGCGCGCGTGGGCGTTGATCGAGGCCGGTTTCATTGTTGTTGTTCTCCGCTTCGGTGAAGACACGGGTGTGTCCGCAGCTTAGATGAAAAGCTCGTTGCGGGGGAATTTCGCGCCGAGTGACACAGTGTCATCCGCGATTCTCGAATTTGTGACATGTCGCCTGTGCCAAGCCTTGTCGGCCTTTGCATCAAACGCTCTGGCCCGCGCCTTTCAAGGAGATGGCCCAAGCCTTGCTCTGATGCCATGGCTTACCAAAACAACAAGATCGGGAGTGGCCCCATGAACATCGCTATTGAAACCCCTTTGCAATCGCCAACAGCGCAACTCGCCGCTTGGGTCGAACGCCTCGGCGGACGTCTGGCGCAACGAGATGTGGACGGCACGCTGGAGCTGTTTGCCGAAGAATGCCACTGGCGTGACTTGCTGCTGTTCAGTTGGAACCTCGTCACCCTGGAAGGCAAACCGGCGATTCGCGACATGCTCGAAACACGCCTTGAGCAGACCCGGCCCGAACGCTGGCAACTCGAAGGTGAAGCCACGCTTAGCGATGGCGTGCTTGAAGGCTGGATGAGCCTGGAAACCGACTCGGCGCGCGGCAAAGGCTATGTGCGCCTGAAAGAAGGTTTGTGCTGGACGCTGCTGACCACCATGCGCGAACTCAAAGGCTTCGAAGAACCCAGCGGCCGCCGCCGGCCGATGGGCGCGAGCCACGGCCATGCCCACGCTGACAAGCGCAACTGGCTGGAGCGCCGCCGCGATGAAGAAGCGGCGCTGGGCATCACCACGCAACCGTACTGCCTGATCGTCGGCGGCGGTCAGGGCGGGCTCGGCCTCGGCGCAAGGCTCAAACGCATGGGCGTACCGACGCTGATCATCGACAAAGCCGAACGCCCCGGCGATCAATGGCGCGGCCGCTACAAGTCGCTGTGCCTGCACGACCCGGTCTGGTACGACCACATGCCCTACCTGCCCTTCCCCGACCACTGGCCGGTGTTCACCCCGAAAGACCAGATCGGCGACTGGCTGGAGATGTACACCAAGGTCATGGAACTCAACTACTGGCCCCGCACTGAGTGCCTCGGGGCTACGTTTGACGAAGAGACTGGCCGCTGGACCGTGGAGGTCCTGCGCAACGGCGAGCCCGTCACCCTGCAACCGACGCAACTGATCCTCGCCACCGGCATGTCTGGCGTACCGAATGTGCCGGTGTATCCAGGCGCCGAAAACTTCCAGGGCCAGCAACATCACTCCAGCCGTCACCCCGGCGGCGATGCGTGGAAAGGCAAGCGCGCAGTGGTCATCGGCGCGAACAATTCAGCCCACGACATCTGCGCCGATCTGGTGGAAAACGGCACCGAGGTGACCATGGTGCAACGTTCGAGCACGCACATCGTGCGTTCGGACAGCCTGATGGAACTGGTTTTCGGCGGGCTTTATTCCGAAGAGGCGCTCGAGTCGGGGCTGACCACGGACAAGGCCGACCTGCTGTTCGCCTCGATTCCGTACAAGGTCATGCCACAGTTTCATCGGCCGATCTTCGACGCGATCAAGGAGCGCGACAAGGACTTCTATGAACGCCTGAGCCGGGCGGGTTTCATGCTCGATTTCGGCGATGACGAATCGGGTTTGTTCATGAAATACGTACGCCGTGGCTCGGGTTACTACATCGACGTCGGCGCCTCGGAACTGATCGCCAACGGCACGATCAAGCTCAAGAGCGCGCCGGGCCTCGGTGTCGAACGCATCGAAGCGGATGCGGTGGTGCTCACCGATGGCAGCCGCTTGCCGGCCGATCTCATCGTTTATGCGACAGGTTATGGCTCGATGAACGGCTGGGCCGCGAAGCTGATTTCCCAGCAAGTCGCCGACAAGGTCGGGCGCTGCTGGGGCCTGGGTTCCGGCACCACCAACGACCCCGGCCCGTATGAAGGTGAACTGCGCAACATGTGGAAGCCGACCCAGCAGCAAAACCTCTGGTTCCACGGCGGCAACCTGCATCAGTCACGGCACTATTCACTGTATCTGGCGTTGCAGTTGAAAGCCCGTTTCGAAGGCCTCGACACCGATGTTTATCGCCTTGCAGAGCGCCATCATCTGGGCTGATTCCTCAAGTGGTCGTTCGTCGGTGCGCAGACCAAGCGCACCGGCGAACTGGAAAGTGCGTGCTAGGGTGTCTAGCCCAAGCACGTTTCAATCCAGGAAAAATGAGGAGGATTCATGCCACTTCATCCCATTCTGTTCATGGGCGGCTCCGGCGCCATCGGCCATCAGACGGCCCGCGCATTGCGCGCGGCGCATCCCGACGTCCCCTTGCTGATCGGCGGACGCGACCTCGCCAAGGCTGAGCAAACCGCCGAGCAAATCGGCAATGCCCAGGGTGTGGTCATCGATGCTCGCGCAGATGATCTGGGGCTGGGTGATCGCCCGGTCAGAGCCATCGCCTTGTTCTACATGGACCATGCCCTCGCCGGGTTGCGCTTTGCGCAAAAGCGCAAGGTGCCGCACCTGAGCATCTCTTCCGGCGTGTTCGAAATCGCCCCGCAGATCGCCAGTTTCATCCACTCGCCCGACGCGGCGCCCATTGTCCTCGGCTACGAATGGATGGTCGGTGCCACCACCGTGGCAACGCTGCACCTCGCCAATGCATTCGCCCGCGTGCACGACATCCACATCCATGCACTGGTCGACGAACAGGACGGCGGCGGCCCGACCGTGGCCGTCGATTTCGAGCACCTGAACAAAATGCTGCCCGCCGCGCTGACCCGCCGTGACGGCGAATTCATCTGGCGTGAAGGCGACGATGCCAAGGTCAGCTTCCGCGCCGTCGACGGCACCACCCTGCAGGGCGCCGGCTTCTCCTCCATCGACGTGACAGGCCTCGCCGCCGCCACCGACGCCCCGAACGTCGAGTTCAACCTCGCCAGCGGCGTCAGCTCGACCCGGCGTCAGGGTCAGCCGATGTCGACGGAGATACTCATCGAACTTGAAGGCACGGATCACGATGGACAGCCATTGCGCACCCGCCACGCCGTGGTTCACCGCGCAGGTGCAGCGGCGTTGACCGGGCTCAGCGTGGCCATGCTGCTGGAGCGACTGGTTGGGCTGGATGGGCAAGCGCCGGTAAGGCCGGGGCTGTATTTCCCGTATCAGTTGCTGGAGGCACAGGTGTTTTTGCAGCGGTTGAGAGAGGACGGTGGGGAGTTGATCGAACTACTTGAGTGAGACGGCGCACAGGTCACTCGACACTTGAACTGCTCGTTTGAGAGAGTACCGGTGCTGCCCGCCACTGCTCGCAAGGATTGATTGCCATGGATTGCATCCCCACGCTTTACACCCGCCGCTTGATCCTCACGCCGCTGCAACTGAGTGATGCAGCGGCGGTGCAACAATTGTTTCCGCAATGGGAGGTCGTGCGCTATCTCGACAGCCGCGTTCCGTGGCCGTATCCGGACGACGGCGCGCTTGTTTACGTCCGCGATGTCGCGCTGCCCGCGATGGCTGCCGCAAAGGAATGGCACTGGATGATCCGCACCCGCGTTCAGCCCGAGAGCTGCATCGGCAGTATTAGCCTGTTTGATCAACCGGGTAACCATCGAGGCTTCTGGCTCGCCCCACAGTTTCAGGGCAACGGCTACATGCGCGAGGCCTGCAAGGTGATCAATGCCTACTGGTTCGATACGTTGATGCGCCCATTGATGCAGGTGCCCAAGGCCGCCGCCAACCGCGCTTCGCGCAAGATTTCCGAAGATGAAGGCATGCGGATGGCTGAAACACGGGACGGCCAGTTTGTGTCGGGGCCGATGCCGGTGGAGGTGTGGGAGATCACGCGCAGCGAATGGCTTGCTGCGCAGACTCAGGACTGCTGAGTTTGACGCCGCGACAGACCCTGCTCGCGGGGTTTTCAGTCATTCCTTCACCTGTTGCGCCTGTGGCATCGGATAGATAACTTGCCGGGAATCCAGATTGCGAATCTCGGATTCGATGGTGATGGTTGATATCTCACGTCCTGGAGGTCCGCTGATGGAGTTGCTGGTTGAGAAATCCACTACGTAACGCTGACCGGCGCGGAACTCGACATCGCGCGCACCGAAGCCGCATTTGGCACCGCCCGTACCCAGCCCGTTCATCGAAACCCAGCACCAACCCAATGAGTGCTTCCCGGGCGTAAGGCGTAGCGCCTGCTTACCGGAAACATCGAGAATTGACGCACGACCGGCGCCCGGCAACGGTTGGCCATCCACTTGCGTGGCCAGCAGCAGTCGGTGAAAAGGCACACCGATAGCGCGAAATTGAGTGGTCGCGAAGTACACAAGCGCAGCGTCGGGAGCGTTATTGGAAAGATCATAAGGCGTCATCGATTCCGGCGCCCATTCGCCCTGGTAATCCTTGTAGTGATAGTTGGAGCAGGCGGTGGTGAAAATGGCTGCCAGCAGAACAGCGGATAGCTTGAGTTGTGAATTGAAAAACGACGAACGCATTGTTCTTCCTTGTTGAGATACCTACGGCCGCTTCGTCAACAGCGGCCGTCTCCGGCGAAAAGTGATACTACTATGCTATCACTCTCATTATCTCAGAGCATCTATCAGCGTGTAGGTCAGCGTGCCCAGAACATCGGGTGGGTCAGCGCAATGAACGTCAGAATCGCTGCGAGCGCGGTCAATAACACTGGCCGCGCCCGTTGCACTGTCGACTCGACCACGGCATGGAATGGCACCAGCCCTTCCTGCTCGTTGTGATGGATCAGCAGCGTCGGCACCACACCGATCGAGCCTGACAACCTAACCAGCCTTACTGATCGCGGAAAATCTGATGCGAGAACAGCCATGCAGCAACATCCCGACAATGATCAGCGCCCCCGCCCGCAACCACGTTTCCCACCCCTGCTGACTGAGCAGCACCAGACACGAAACGATCGCAAGCACCGGAACGAAGGTCGGCACGCGAAAGTGGTCCTCCTCCACCCTGTCGCGACGAAGAACCAGCACCGCCACATTGGTACTCAGAAAAACGAACAGCAACAGCAAAACCACCGTCTCTGCCAACGTTGCCAGCGTGCCTGTGAGTGTCAGGGCAATAGCGACCACGGTAGTTGCAACAATGGCAGCCCATGGAGTTTTTCGTTCAGGCAGAACCGCACCTATAACACCCGGCAACAGCCCCAGGTTGGCCATGCCATAAGTCAATCGACTGGCCATGATCATGGTTAACAGCGCACCGTTGGCCACAGCGATCAGCGCAATAAAAGAGAACAGCGCCGGCGGGATTGCGAGGGTCGATGCGCGGACAACTTCGAGCAAAGGCGCCGACGTGGCCACCAACTTCTCGGTAGGCAACACCGAAGAAGCCGCCACGCCCACCGCCATGTAAACCACGCCAGCGGTGAGCAAAGCCGCGAACAAGGCGCGCGGGTAGACCTTGCGCACGTCCTTGATTTCCTCGGCGAGATTGGCCGAGGTTTCGAAGCCTACGAAGGAATAGAAAGCCAACAACGCCGCCCCCAACACCGCCAGCATGGGACTGACGCCCGGCTTGAACGTGAGCGTCCGCCCCAGATCCGCATCGCCTGTGCGGAAATACCAGACAGCGGCGACGATCACCAAAATCAGTCCGGACAGTTCAATCACGGTCATCACCAGGTTTGCCCCAAGCGACTCCTTGATCCCCCGCGCATTGAGCAGGCCGATAGCCAGAAGAAACACCAGCGCTGCAATCTGCGGCGATACCTCGACGAAGGCGTTCAAGTAATCACCGGCAAACGCCAGCGACAAACCCGCAGCGCTGGTGACCGCAGCCGCCAGCATGCAAAAACCGACCAGGAAGGAAATGAGCGGTGACTTGAAGGCCTTTTCCGCGAATACCGAAGCCGCGCCGGCGTGGGGATATTTGGTCACCAGTTCTGCGTAGGAACCCGCCGTCAACATGGCGAAGAACAATGCGATCAGCAGCGGCACCCAAATCGCGCCGCCCACCTCCCCCGCGATCGTTCCGGCGAGTGCGTAAACGCCCGCCCCCAGAACATCGCCGAGAATAAACAGAAACAGCATCGGGAAAGTGATAGCCCGGCGCAGAGAAGTTTTATCAGTGGGAGCCGTCACGGTCATTCCTTGATTCAGGTGGGTAGGAGCTGGAGGGTTGTCACCTCAAACAATGGAAATGGCGCCGAAAGCAAAGTTCAAAATGTGTGGTGGGGCTTGTGGGCGCGACGCTATAAACATTGCCAACTCGACACCTGTGGGAGCGAGCCTGCTCGCGAAGACCCCAGCCCGATCAACACGAAACCTCAGCCAAAACCAATTCCCTAAACGCCGCGTTTAAAACCGACATCCAGACTGTTCCAGCAAGCTACAACGCCTTGCGCCATTGCCTACGACTACGCCAGAATCCGCCGGCTTGTGCGCCTCGGGCCGTGGTTCTATCGTTGGCCGGTCACTGAAAACAGTGATCGGGTTTGGTAGCCCGCTTTCCACATGGCGCATAACGTCATTCTATGCAGATGCTTTCGCATCGGTTTTATGGTGGCCATGCGCAGGGCGTTTTCGAGCGCGCCGGTTTTTCCATGTGGGCCGGTCTACCAACCTTCGTATGGCCACCACCCTTCGTTTGGTAGCGAGAGTGATGGCTCCCTTGGTCACATATGGAGCTTCACCATGTTCAAAGTCACGCCAAACCCGCCACAGTCGGACGCAACCTCCCCCTACGAATCCCTCGACTCAAAAAAACTCCACGAAGCTGCCGACCGCGCCCTCGACCACTACCTCAAACCCACCGACACCATCAAAACCACGCCCTACCAGACCAGCAGCATGTTCCTCGCCAACCCGAAAACCGCGACTGAAGAATTGCTGGTCAACGCCAGCGAATCGCTAGGCTCCGCCTCGGTAATGCTGAGTGATGTGATCGGGATGGTTGAAGGATCTGCTCGCAAGACACTGCAAGGTATCGCGCAGGTAGTGATGCTCGGCGAGCTCGCGGTTAATCAGGCGTTGGATAACGTCGTGCCGGTCGAGTAATTCTGCGGATGCAGGCGTTCGCTAATGCCTCGCCCCCATCGCGCGCTCCTCGATAGCCCAGCCTTGCGCTGGGCTTTTTGCTCGTCAGTGGCAGTGGTAGTCGTTGTCGTTGGTTTTATGGTTGCGATGGCAACCCTTTGCATCAGTGCCACCGCTGTGCGCAAACGGCCTTATGCGCTCAGGCCAATCCAGCCATGAAAGCCGACATACAGGCCAACGCCAATGATCAGCACGCTGGACAGGTAAGGAGCGCGGCGCGCTACGGTTCCCAGCCACGGCCAGCGATTGGAAGCCTGTCTGGCACCAATGGCCGCAGCGGCACCGACAGTGACCAAAGTCAGCGCCAGGCCGATGCTGAAACACAGGACGAGCATGCCGCCGAGCGCGACCTCTTTGACTTGCAGGCACAGCAACAGGACAGTGATGGCAGCCGGACAGGGAATCAGGCCGCCAGTCAGCCCGAACATGACGATCTGACCCGTGGTCACTTCGCGGTTGGTGAAGCGCTTACGGATGTCGTTGGCATGAGCACGTTCGTGCGCATCCTGATAGCCATCAATCGACAGCTCCAGGCCTTCGAGTTCGGAATGCGCATGCCCGTGATCATGCTCCTGGAACGTCAGGTCGTAATCATGCGAATGCCCGGCGTGTCCAAGGCTCAAGCGGGCGCTGAACTCGTGCGGTTCCGGAATATCCACCGTCGACTGCAGAAAGCCTTCACGCTCGACGAACGCGAACGATTGGCTGCTGCCGTCCGGACGCGTCGCGGTCAGGCGAACATCCGAGGCTGCCCAGGCGTGTCCGCTCAAGGTCTTCAGGCGCCAGTGCGGTGGCATGCCTTCCTCGAAGATCGACAGTTCAACACGGCCATGGCCGGTATCTATTCGGTGCGTTTCATCATGATGACCATGGTCGTGTTCGCCGTGATGGTGATCATCGCTTTGCTCGAACTTGAACATCTGCTCACCGCGCCAGGTACGCCACAGCATCCACAGGGCAATCGCGATGATCAGTGCAGAGGAAGCAAGCTGGAAATACGGCTCAGTGGTTTGAGCATCCAGGCCTTTGCCCAGGTACATGCCGCCGATGGCGACCAGCCACACCACGGCGGTGTGCGAAAGCGTTGCGGCCAACCCCAACAAAACAGCCTGTTTGACCGAGCCACGGATGGCCACGATGAAGGCCGCCATCATGGTTTTCGAATGACCTGGCTCCAGGCCATGCAAGGCGCCGAGCAGAATCGCACTCGGGAAATACAGCCAGGCGTGAGCCCCGCCTTGCTGCAACAGTTCAGCGAAATCGGGCATGTCAGACCTAAAGGTACTTGGTGATTTGTTTGAAGGCTTCCAGCGGTGCGCGCTCGCCATTGCCTAGCGCCGAAACGGTATCTTCGAGGCAGTGGTCGATGTGATCCTGGATGAGCGTGCGTTTGGCCTGGCAGATCGCTTTCTCTACCGCATGAAGCTGCTGGGCGATATCCACACACTGACGCCCTTCTTCGATCATGGTGATGATGCCGCGCAAATGCCCGTCCGCCCGCTTGAGGCGTTTGATGATCGCCTCATGACTTTGGTGGGTGTGGGGATGGCTGTGGTCGTGTTCGTGTTCACTCATGAGTTGAGTCTCAGGGCTCGATGAATTACGCTGGCATCGTATCCCCCCAGGGGGGATTAGGCAAATCGCTTGAACGCCCTGTCAACGAGTTGAAACCTTTAACGCCATGTTCAGCAAAACACTGACAACGACGGTATTAATCGCGCTTGCTCTCGCCATGTTCATGGCCTGGGCCGGGCATACCTATTCGTTGTCAGTCACCTCGGGGCAGCCAGCCTGGGAGATCGCTCAGGACGTCCATCATTCTCACGGCGAAGAGTCGTCATCCAGCCACGACCGGCGATTACCTGAGCGTCAAACAGTAGTCCGGAACACATGGAAAACGAGGCCGCAAATGCGGCCTCGTTTTTTCTGCGCGAAGAAAAGTGCTGGATTCAAATTCCACAAATGTCCGTGCGCAGCCGCCAGGCGTCTTTCGCTGGTGGCATGCCGAACAGACGGGCGTAGTCTCGGCTGAACTGCGAGGGACTTTCATAACCGACTGCATATCCCGCCTCTGCGGCATCGACCGCTTCGATGACCATCAGCCGGCGTGCTTCCTGTAGCCGCAACTGGTTGCGAAACTCCAGCGGGCTCATCGAGGTGATCGCCTTGAAATGCGTATGAAAAGAAGAACGGCTCATGCCGGCGATTTCGACGAGCTCATCTATCCGACACGCTTCGTTGTAGTGGCTGCGCAGCCAGGCAATAGCCTTGGCGATCTGGTTCAAGCGGCTGTCTGCTTGTGCCATCTGCCTGATGATGCTGTTGCCGTTTTCGGTTAGAAGGCGATAAAGCATTTCGCGGATCACCAGCGGAGCGAGCGCTTCGATATCCCGTGGCCTGTCGAGCAGCCCGGCCAGCCGAACCGCAGCATCCAGCAGTTCTGGAGTCGTATCGTTGAGCGTAATGCCTGCCGGCGGTGCACTGACGCTCTCTTCTCTTAGCGGATGGCGCAGCGCAAGTTCACTCAATACAGCGGTATCGAGATCCAGCGCCAGGCACAGATAAGGGACACCCTCACTCGCCTCGATGACCGAGCCCATCACCGGAAGGTCTACCGATGCAATCAGGTACTTGGCCGGATCGTAAACATAGACGGTAGTACCCAGCATCGCTTGTTTACGTCCCTGAGCGACAAGGCAGAGTGTCGGCTCGTACACCACCGGCATAGGCATCGTGGGCGTAGCCGAGCGAATCAGACTGACACCCGGGATCGCGGTGCTGTGAATGCCGTCATCCCGGACGTGACGACCAACGATATCGACAAGCTTTGAAAGGGAATTCAAACACAACTCCATAACGTGGGGATGCGGCGGTTAGACATCTGGTATCGGATGATCAAGCAAGAAATCAGGACGATCCTGCAACAGCCCTCCTCCGCTCATAAGTCACACTTCAGATGAAGCCCAGAGGTACTGCCGGCCAAACCCGCGCCGATTCTTTGCCAAAGCCCCACATAGAGCAACGGCGCGGGAAAACGCAACTAGCGGCTTACAGATAACAACAACGGCCCATCCAACTCGACGGGGCTCATCGGACAGATTAAGGAGCACAGGAAATGACGCTTGTTCAACGCCTCTCTACAGCGCTAGCACTGGTCCTCACCACACTCATCGCAGGGCCGGCGCCCGCCGTGGCCAGCGAACCGACTACGGAACGCAATCGCCAATTCATTGCGCAAGCGTTCAACCAGTGGGCTCAAGGCGGCCGGACGTTCTTCACAGATGTCCTGGCTCCCGATGTGATCTGGACAATCAAGGGGACGAGCCCCTCAGCAGGCACTTATCGGGGCCGAGATGACTTCCTGAAACGCGCAGTACAACCCTTCGCAAAACGGCTCGCCTCGCCCGTTCGCCCGACGGTGACGGATATCTGGGCTGAAGGCGATGACGTCGTTGTGCACTGGAACGGCACCGCCACCGCAGCCGACGGCGCGCCTTATCGCAACAGCTACGTATGGATCATGCGCATGCGAAATATGCAGGCAGTTGAGGTCATTGCCTTTCTCGACCTGGTGCCTTACGACGACGTTATCAGGCGAATTTCGCTTAAAGCGGACGATGTTGAATAGATAAGCCCGCCACAATCGGCTGAAGGATCTGCTTGTAGGAAGCTGCGAGATATTACGCAGGTGGGCATGTCAGCGAATGTCTGCTTTCCGCCAAAAGCGGACATTCATCACCGAGCGCTTTGATGTGGAAAATCTCGTTTGCATGGCCATTTGCAACCGTCTTGATGGTGGTTACCTTTGGCATCGGAATGACCGCTCGTCGCCTTATAACAGCGTGTAAATGGTAATGTTCGGGAATGCAGTTATCGAATGATTTGAATGTGTGACAAATTCCATCTGGCCGTACAACAAATTTACAACCTACTGATATTCCTAGGATTACATGATTTTTCAGGGATTTATCCGAAACCTTTTCATCTCCCGAAACCTTAAGTTTGTCATTACTTACGATAAAATTTGTTTCACTTGATTTCTGAAAATGGTCGAGTTTTCCCTGGCCAACTGCGAATTCTTACTACCTTCAAATGGGCTTGTTCTTTGCGCTTTAGGCTTAGCGCATTCCTACTATGAAGGAGCGTAGAAGATGGTCTTGGAAATTCACTCGAGAGTGCAACGTCAATCCGCAGGGGAATGGCGTTCCTTGAAATTGGCTGGCGCCGCTTTATCGTTGGTAGCGGCCATAGCATTGGCTTCGCAAGCTCTCGCGGCTGACGCGGAAAAGCCAAAGCCTGCCTCGGAAGCCACCAAAGCGGCGAACAATGCGTTGCTCAAAGAGTTGCCGTTCAACGACAAGACATCCTTTGAGTTGGCGCATAAAGGATTCATTGCTCCCTTGCCGTCGACGGTCATTAAAGGCGCTTCCGGGAATGTAATCTGGGATCCAACGAAATACGGATTTATCAAGGAAGGCGAGGTAGCACCGGACACGACCAACCCCAGTCTCTGGCGGCAGTCGCAGCTGATCAACATCTCTGGCTTATTCGAGGTGACTGAAGGTATTTACCAGGTTCGCAACTATGACCTGTCGAACATGACCATCGTCGAAGGCAAGGACGGCATCACTGTCTTCGACCCGCTGATTTCCACCGAAACCGCCAAGGCCGCACTCGATCTTTACTACCAGCATCGGCCGAAAAAACCGGTGGTGGCTGTGATCTATACCCACAGCCATATCGACCACTACGGTGGTGTACGCGGCGTGATCAAAGAAGAAGATGTGAAAGCCGGCAAAGTGAAGATCTACGCGCCCCTAGGCTTCATTGAGCATGCCGTGGCCGAAAACGTCATGGCTGGCACCGCCATGAGCCGCCGTGCCAGCTACCAGTATGGCAACCTGCTGCCGCCTTCACCGACCGGTCAGTTGGGCGCAGGTTTGGGTACCACCACTTCGGCCGGTACGGTGACGCTGATCCCGCCCACCGACATCATCAAGACCACGGGTGAATCCCATGTTATTGACGGCCTGACCTATCAATTCCTGTATGCGCCTGGCAGTGAAGCGCCGGCCGAGATGCTCTATTACATCAAGGAAAAGAAAGCCCTCAATACCGCCGAAGACTCCACCCATACGTTGCACAACACCTACTCCCTGCGGGGCGCCAAGATTCGTGACCCGTTGGCCTGGTCGAAGTACCTGAACGAAACACTCAAGCTCTGGGGCGATGACGTGCAGGTGATGTATGCCATGCACCATTGGCCGGTCTGGGGCAATAAAGAGGTGCGCGAGCAACTGTCTTCCCAGCGCGACATGTATCGTTATATCAATGACGAAACCCTGCGCCTGGCCAACAAGGGTTACACCATGGTCGAGATCGCAGAGCAGTTCAAACTGCCGAAAGGGATCGCGAACAAATTTTCAAACCGTGGTTATTACGGATCGGTGAACCACAACGTCAAAGCCACCTATGTCTTGTACCTGGGTTGGTTCACCGGCAACCCGGCCACGCTGAACGAACTGCCCCCGGAAGAAGGTGCCAAGCATTACGTGGAGATGATGGGCGGCGAGGAGGCGCTCCTGAAGAAAGCCAAGGAGTATTACGACAAAGGCGAGTTCCGCTGGGTTGCCGAGGTGGTCAACCATGCGGTATTCGCCAACCCGAGCAGCCAGGCGGCGAAGAACCTGCAAGCGGATGCCCTGGAGCAGCTGGGTTACCAGGCCGAGAGCGGGCCGTGGCGTAACTTCTACCTCACCGGTGCCAAGGAGTTGCGCGACGGTGTGATGAAGCTACCGACTCCCGATACCGCCAGCCCAGATACGGTACGGGCGATGGATCTGGATCTGTTCTTCGACTTCTTAGCCATGCGTCTGAATGGCCCGAAAGCGGAAGATAAACATCTATCGCTCAATTTTGATTTCACCGATCTCAAGCAAAAATATTCTGTGGAGATGGTCAATGGCGTGCTCAACCATACGGAGGGCGTGGCAGCGAAAGACGCCGATGCGACGATTAGTTTGACCCGCGATACGCTGAACAAGATCGTGCTAAAGGAAACAACGCTAAAAGATGCTCTGGCTTCCGGTGATATCAAGGAAGAAGGAACCAAGGGCAAGCTGGAGGAGCTGGTGTCCTATATGGATAACTTCGATTTCTGGTTCAACATCGTCACGCCGTAACGACCGAGTCAGTTGATGTCGGTCTGCGGTAGCGGTTCAAAACGCCGCCGCAGACCAGCGTCACACCAGTATTTCGACAATGGAGCGTTCTCATGCAATTCAAGACACTCGCTGTACCGTTGTGTGTGCTGTCTCTGGCCCTTTCCGGCTGTGCCAGCAAGTACGTCGACCCCGAGCAGTACTCCGGATTTCTCGGCGATTACAGCGTCCTGAAGGAGGAGAAATCTCCTTCGGGTGCAGCCGTCATGCGCTGGATTGATCCGAAAGTCGATGTCAGCAAATTCACCAGCGTTTACGTCGAACCCAGTCAGCTCTTTCCCAAGCCGCAGCCTACCGCGAAAATCCCGCAAAAGACCCTCAATGGCATCACTCAGTACTACGATCAGACGTTGAAAAATGCCTTTTCCAGCGCATTACCGCTCGCCAGCGGCCCAGGTCCGGGCGTGCTGGTGGTACGCCCGGCTATCACCGCAGCCAGTGCCAAGACCAAGGGGTTGCGTCCGTATGAAGTGATCCCGATTGCCTTGGTGGCTGCTGGTGTCAGTGCCGCCACCGGTATTCGTGATCAGGACACCAGTCTGGCGACCGAAGCCGCGTTTCTCGATGGAAGTGACAACAAACTGGTCGCCGAAGTGGTGCGCAAGGGCGCCGGCGCTGACCTCGACAACTCCGCGCAGGTTCTGCAGGCCAATGACTTCAAAGCGGTGCTCGATGTCTGGGCACGGGACATGGTCAAGTCTTATCAGCAGTTGAAGAAATAGCGCTAACCACGGCCACCTGACCTGAACCTGCCGAGACTGGCGTCACGCGGGTGGCCGTTCTAACGAAAAGCGTTTGGGTCAAGGTTTCGCAGAGGATGCGCTATGCACACAAGCGGCTACGCTCGCCGATTCCAGGGTTCTTTCTTGGCTCTCAGTCTGGGCTTGCTCACCGGTCATACTTGGGCCGGGGGCATTCTGATTTACGAGGCTGGCCAGGAAGGTAATGGTCTTGCCAATGCGGGGGCGGCCGCATTGGCCACCGAACCAAGCGTGCTCATGAGCAACCCCGCCGGCCTCACAGAGCTAAAGGGCACCCAGATCAGCGCCAATGGGCAGTTGATCCTCGGTGACATGCGGTTCTCCCGTGACAGCAACAACCAATTCAATGGCAACGAAGGCGGCAACGCCCTGAAGTATTTGCCGGGCGCCAGTTTCTTCGTCAGCCACCAGATCGATGATCGTTCGGCCATCGGCTTTGGCATGTACGGCAACTTCGGCCTAGCTCTGGATTACGATGACGATTGGGCTGGCCGCTACTTCAACCAGGAAGCGGCGATCATTGGTGTGTCGTTCCAGCCGACATTAGCGCACAAGTTCACAGATGATCTGTCCATTGGCATCGGCCCACGCATCATGTACGCCTATTACCGCAATGAAACGGCGATTAACAATAATCTGCTCGGACTGCGCGACAGTCCAGACGGTCAACTCGAATAAAAGGATACCGACGTTGGTGCCGGCATCAATCTTGGCCTGTTCTATCGCTTGAGCGAACGCACGCAGATTGGCCTGGCCTACACCAGCAAGATCGATTTGGAATTCCAGGACAGTCCCAGCGTGCGCAAAGTCGATAATCCGATCATCAATGCCGCTTTACGGCGCTTGAATGTCGATTCACTGGAACTGGACATGTCGGTGCCGCAAACCGTGCTGCTCAGTGTTGCCCACGACCTTGATCCACAATGGAAACTTCTGGGCAGCCTCGGTTGGCAGGACTGGAGTGAGTTCGGCGAAATCGGCGTGGAGGTCGACGCCAATGCCGCCGACGTCAGTCGAACTGCCAACCGACAGTACAAAGACACTTGGCACGCCTCGATCGGTACCCAGTATCAGGCCACGCCGCGCCTGCGTTGGAGCGTGGGCCTGGGCTATGACAGTTCGGCCGTGGAGGATAAAGACCGAACCGTCGATAACCCGATGGGCGACGCTTGGCGCGTGGCGACCGGGATCAATTACCAGATCGACGACGGACTGGACTTGCATGCGGCTTACACACTTGTGTGGCTAGGCGACATGGATGTGGATCAGACCAAGTCACGTTCGGACACAACCTTATCGGGCACCTATAAGAACGCCGCGTTGCACATCATCGGTGGTGGTGCGACGTGGCGGTTCTGAGGACGATTAAATCACCATGCCTTGAGTGTTTGAACACCATTAGTGTTGATGCAAAGCGGATTTATTGACTTCCAAAGGACGCCGAAATGAGCGCTGTGATGAATAAGGTCAAACATGAATTCCTGAAAGTGCTTCCACCCACCATCTTCTTTTTCGTTATCTTGCATATAGTCGCATTGATTCGTTCACTTATGATCAAAGGGTCTGGAGTGGATCTTCCGGTTTCAGCCTCGGTGCTGATTGCGGCCCTCATACTCGGAAAGTCTGTCTTGGTCGCGGATATGCTGCCCTTCATCAACCGTTTTCCCGATAAGCCGCTGCTCTGGAATATTATCTGGAAGACACTCATGTATGCACTGGTGGCGCTGATCGTCCACTATCTGGAGCGGCTCTACGACTACTGGAAAGAAGTCCCGAACCTCATGGAAGCGAACTCCCTGCTATGGGCGTCGATGAACTGGCCTCGTTTTTGGGCGGTGCAGATATTGCTCATCACGCTGATATTCATGTATTGCGTTATCGCAGAGTTAGCGCGTGTAATTGGAAAGGATCGGCTAAAGGTTATGTTCGTCGGGCCGCTTCCGCCTATACAACGCTAGAGTGCCGAACTGTTTACGCATCACGGATCCGCGACCACTCGGAGCGAACGCTTGGGTAGTTATAAATCGAGATCGAAAGTCTGCTTTTGGCCGAAAGCAGCCATCCAACTATGCCTCACTTTCGGCCGAAGCTGGGCTATCGCTATTCAAGGTCCAGAGTCAACTCTAGGCTCCTGATCCACTCCTCAGATGCGGAATATCTTGCGTAATAAGCGGTTCTCTCTGCTGGACTTAACGATGAAAAAAACGGAAAGAAATGATTGTCGATGTAAAAACCTTGTGCCCCCTGCATGTCACCTCCCCACCAAGACGCGTCGTATCCATCGAAGACCACCCACGGAGGAGGAGCCGCAATATTTGTTTCGCTCAACATGCTTAATAGCTCGGAGCTGTTGGTGATCAGCCGAATCGTAGCGCTATTGAATTCTTTGTATGAAATAGAAAATATAAGTCGTTCATCACTCAGTCGATGTTGAAAGCACGTTACAACCAATCCATTGAACAGTCTTTCATTGATAGGTGAGAACCTTTCGTTGATGAGGTTTTCAAGATCTGCTGTCTCAGCTTTGTCGACGACAAAGCTTGAGTAATAGGCTTGTATTCCCGTAGGAGTCAACGCTGAGAAAACAGGATAATTTCGAGGTCCTCCTACAGTCTCAGTGATCCTGATTCCAAATATAGATTTCAACTCTACGAACGAATAACCAATGATTTGCTCCTCAGGGTTAGTCTTGAACACGTTCTTCATCCGGCCTAACCAGCTCATACAATTTCTCACTTTGCTTCGACGGCTGCATCTGGCCGATTGCTGCCCGTCGCCATGCGCGCCCTGCTGGCAGCCCATGCATTAGCCTCACGAAACAGAGCTTCAGACACCTGAGCCCTCTGCAATCCGCCCTTCCCCCCGCAAAAAATCCACAAACGCCCTCAGCGGCGAAGGCATGTGACGGCGGCCGTGGTAGTAGAGAAACGGGCCGTCGAAGGCCTGCCACCAGTCCTCGAGAATCGGCACCAGTCGACCATCGGAGAGTGGCTCGCGCAGGAAGTCCTCGAAGGTATAGACGATGCCCAGTCCGTTGATGGCCGAGCGAATTTTCAGATCGTGCGACGACGTCAGCAGTTGCCCCTGAGGCGGGAGACGCACGATACGGCCGTCTCGATGGAACTCGAACACGCCGACTTTGCCACTCTCGAAGCGATGGCCAAGCAGGTCATGGCCCGGCAGTTCTTCGGGGTGAGTGGGTGTCCCACGTTCAGCCAGATAGCCCGGGGCGGCCGCCGCGACGAAGCGCTGGCGACGCGGGCCGATGGGCACGGCGATCATGTCCTTGGCCAGGCTCTCTTCATAGCGCACGCCGGCGTCATACCCGCCAGCGTTGACGTCGACGAAGGTGTTGTCCATGACGACTTCGACACTGACCCCTGGATAAAGGCGCAGAAAACGCGCCAGCAGGTCGGGCAACAGAAAACGTGCCACCGGCACTGGCACATTGAGCTTGAGCGTGCCGACCGGGCGCTGAGCGTCGTCGTCCAGATCGTTGAAAGCGGCGTCGATTTCCTGCAAGGCCGGGCGCAGGCGCTCGAGTAATCGCTCGCCGGCGGCGGTCGGCGTGACGCTGCGCGTGGTTCGATTGAGCAGGCGCACGCCCAGGTCGCTTTCCAGCCGGCGCATGCAGTCGCTCAACGACGAGGCGGACAGCCCGCGCTTTTGCGCGGCAGCACGAAATCCCCCCGCCTCGACCACCGCAGCAAATATCGACACATCGGTAAGGTTTGGTTTACGCATGGACTCTTCCTCCGCAAGCGGCTGACTGTACGCCATACCGTACGGGCCATCCACAAATGACCGACTTATCCTCGCGCATTCGTACACCGATACTGCTCGCTCGCCCCGCCAACCGGGAACCTGTCACGCGAATGAGAATCCCCCGATGAGCCATTCACCCGCTACGCCGAGCAATACCGCGACCCAACGCCTTCTCAAGGCCGCCCGAATGCTGTTCGCCATTTCCGCGATGGCCGGCACACTGGCTGCACAGGCGACTCCCCGAACGGAGCCGAAGCCGGACTGGTCAACCCACGATATGCCCAGCCAGAAAGGCCGCATCGTGCTGGTGACCGGAGGAACCAGCGGCATGGGCTATGAAGACGCGCTGGCCCTGACGCGCGCCGGTGCCGAGGTGATCATCGCCGCACGCAACGCCGAGCGCGGCCGCGAGGCGATCGCAAAAATCAAACAAGCCGTGCCCGAGGCGCGCGTGCAATTCGAAACGCTGGACCTTGCCAATCTGCAATCGGTGCGCGACCTCGCCAACCGTCTGCAAGGGCGCCTGCCGAGGCTCGACGTGCTGATTAACAATGCCGCGATCATGTCGCCGCCTGTTCGAGGCGTTTCGGCCGATGGCTACGAGATGCAATTGGCGACCAATTATCTGGGGCATTTCGCCCTGACCGGCCTGCTGATGCCGCTGCTACGCAAAAGCGACGATGGTCGGGTGGTCAGCCTGTCGAGCATTGCCGCCGGGCGCGCAACCGTTAATTTTGATGACCTGCAGGCTGAGCGCAGTTACGACCCTTTTGCCAGCTACAGCCAATCGAAACTGGCGGTTCTGAAGTGGAGCATTGAGCTGCAGCAGCGCAGCGATGCCGCCGGTTGGGGAATACGCAGCATCGCCGCTCACCCCGGCGTTGCCGTGACCGAACTGATCGCCCGTGGGCCTGGCCTGGACAGTGAATTCGGCAAACAATGGGCAGTAGAGCGGGACCTGTATCATTCCGCAGCGCAGGGCGCGCTGCCCACGCTGTATGCGGCGACGGCGCTGGAGGCGGTGGGCGGTGCCTACTACGGGCCTACCGGTGATAACGAGAAGCGCGGGCCGCTGGGCTTCGCCAAGATGCCGCCGGCCGCTGCCGATCGCTCGAATTCGGCCACACTGTGGCAACTCTCCGAGCGACTGACCGGCGTCACCTACCGCTGAGCCCGCTGGCACGGGCAGGCTCCGTGCCATTGCCCCGCCACTCCCACAGGAGCGCAACATGGATACGTCTCTTCTCGCCCACCGCGCCGGCGCCATCATCAATGCCGAGGCTCACGAGCTGCGCCCTGCGCTCAATGGCTTTCTGCTGTTCGTTTGCCTGTTCGCCGGCTATTTCATGCTCCGTCCGATCCGCGAATCGATGGGCATCACTGCCGGCGTCGAGAACTTGCAGTGGCTGTTCACCGCGACCTTCCTGGTCATGCTGGCGGCCGTTCCGCTGTTCGCCTGGCTCAGCGCACGCGTGCCGCGCCTGCATTTCGTGGACTGGGTATACGGATTCTTCTGCACCAATCTGCTGTTGTTCGCCGCCTTGTTCCTGGGCGAGGAAAGCCCGTGGCTGGCGCGCGTGTTTTACGTGTGGATATCGGTCTACAACCTGTTTGTCGTATCGGTCGCCTGGAGCCTGATGGCCGATGTCTTCGACAGTGCCCAGGCCAAACGTCTGTTCGCGTTCATCGCGGCGGGCGCCAGCGTCGGCGGCCTGAGTGGCCCTGCGCTGAGCGCCTTGCTGATCGGTCCGCTGGGCGAGTCCGGCCTGATGCTGCTGGCCGCTGTTCTGCTGGCCGCTGCGATGTGGTTCAAGCGCCAGCTGATGCGCTGGCGTGAACGGGGTGGCGCAGGACGCCCCGATGCCGCGCCGAGCGAAAGCCCTCGCAGGCCGTTGCCGGGCAATCCGTTCAGCGGTATGACGGCCGTTGTGAAATCACCTTATCTGCTCGGCATCTGCGGTTTTGTGGTGCTGCTGGCAACAGTCTCCACCTTCCTTTACTTCGAGCAGGCACGCGTCGTCGCCGAACACTTCCCGGACCGCGAGGCGCAGGTGCGCGTGTTCGGCATCATCGACTTTGTCGTGCAGGCGGGCGCCCTGCTCTGTCAGCTGTTCATCACAGGGCGCCTCGCCCAAAAGCTCGGCGTCGGCGTGCTGTTGGCCATGGTGCCGCTGGTCATGTGCGCGGGTTTTATCGGGCTGATCTTCGCGCCCAGTTTTGGCCTGATCGCCGCGCTGATGATCGTGCGCCGCATCGGTGAATACGCCTTCGTGCGCCCAGGCCGGGAGATGCTGTTCGCCCCGCTCGATGCCGAAAGCAAGTACAAGGCAAAGAACTTCATCGACACCGTGGTCTACCGCGCCGGCGACGCCATCAGTGCCTGGGCGAAAAGCGCGCTGGACGCCCTCAGCCAAGGTGCAGGCATGGCAGCGTTGGTCGGCGCGCTGTGTGCACTGCTCTGGGGTCTGCTGGGATGGCGACTCGGCGAACGGGCGGACCGCCGAGCCAGTGTGGCGGGAGCGCGGCAAAACCCAGCGTAGCGCTCAAGAGTCATTGACGGAGACAGGCATTGCCGTAGAATCGCCCGCCCCAAAAAACAGCTTGCAGAGCGAGAAGGAGCTTCGATGCAACGGGTGATGATTGTTGGTCAGCCTGGGTCTGGCAAAAGTACGTTGGCGCGCAAGCTGGGTAAGCGCACGGGCTTGCCGGTCGTGCATATCGACACGATCCACTGGCAGCCAGGCTGGATCGAGCGAAGCCCGGATGAGAAGACCCGACTCTGCCTGGAGGTCGAGGCGCGTGATCGCTGGATATTCGAAGGTGGCCATTCGACCACTTGGGAAAATCGCATCGCCCGTGCAGATCTGCTGATCTGGATCGATCGTTCGCCACCGCTTCGATTCTTGCGCGTCCTGCGTAGAACGCTGCTCAACCACGGTCAGTCTCGGCCTGACTTGCCGGAAAACTGCCCCGAACAGCTGGCGAATCTGCCGGAGTTTCTAAAGTTCATGTGGCGGACGAGAAAAACCTCGCGAGCCAAAATGCGCCAATTCGTGTCAACGGCGCCATCGGCTTGCCGGGTGGTTCACCTGCGGTCGAATCGAGAGACGAGGACTTTTCTTGAAAGCATTGGCCGTTCCAACGGCCAGGCTTTGCAGACTGACTGACGGCTGACCGCTCCACCAGGGAACTGCCGGTGCCAGGCATCGTCCGAGCTTAAGCGTTTAAGCAAACTGCTCGCCACGAGGTTTCCGTTTGAAAGCTGCCATCGTCAAAAAATACCGTCTGATCATCAAGACCCTGGGTTACGTGGGCTGGTCTTTGTTCTGGTTGCTGCTCTGGGACATCGCCGTCACCGTCGACTTCATGCTGTTTCTCAACGCCAAGCTGAACCTGCCGTTGATGCCGCTGACCTTGCTCGGTTCGGCGTTGATCGTGTTGATCAGTTTTCGCAACAGCAGCGCTTACAACCGCTGGTGGGAGGCGCGGACGCTGTGGGGGTCGATGATCAACAATTCCCGCAGCTTTGCCAGGCAGGTGCTGACGCTGCTGGACGACGCTGGTGGCGAGGTGAATCCGGTCAAATCCACGCTGTTGCGCCGCCACGTCGCTTACGTAAATTGCCTCGCCGCGCACCTGCAAGGCCAGCCATGTCCCGACGAGGTACGGGCGTTTATTCCCGCCGAAGAATTCGCCCGCAGTGGCACAACCAATAACTTTGCCAACGATATCCTCACCGGCTCGGCGACTCTGCTCGCTCGCGAATACAAGGCCGGGCATCTGGACAGTATTCGCCTGGCGCGGCTCGAGTCGACCCTGGTGGATCTGTCCAACAGCCAAGGCGGCATGGAGCGGATCGCCAATACGCCGCTGCCCTACCCTTATGTGTATTTTCCGCGGCTGTTCATTTCGCTGTTCTGCCTGATCGTACCAATAGGACTGGTCGAATCCCTCGGCTGGTTCACGCCGCTGGCGTCGACTGTGGTCGGGTTCATGCTGCTGGCCATCGAACGAATCGGCACCGATCTGCAAAGCCCGTTTCGCCACAGCGAACACCAGATTCAGATGGAAGCGCTGTGCGAAACCATTGAAAAGAACTTGCAGTCGATGCAGCGTGATTCCTTGGGGGATGTGCGCAGGGTTGAGGAGCCCGCTTGAGGCGCTGCTTTAGCAGCAGCGCTTTTCATCAGCTGCGGAGCGGCTATTGACGAGTGTCCGCCTCCTCGGCCGGGTAAAACTCGCCCTGCTTGCCCATTTCTTCCAGTCGTTCGCGCGCTACCGCCTCAACACGGGCCACTGCATCTCGATCGTCAGGGTCAACCAACTGCAAGCACAGGCGTCGGACATTCTGATCATGGGTTCCCTCGCTGAGCATTTCGTGGGTGAAGACTTGTTCAGCACGCCATAGGCATAACTGGGTATGGGTCCCGCCGAGCCATATCTCGTTGATTGAGCCAAGATCAGTGGTTGCCAGTTGATCCACGGTGATTGTCTTATCCATTGCGCCGTACCTGTAAAAATGTTCGTAGACAGGTACGACTAGCGGGCACAGTGGGTCGTTCCAAGCGTCACACTTTCCCACCGCATCCGCGGTATATCGTCCTCTCAAAACGTCAACTTTTCCGAGCCCAACTCCCAAACATCACATCACCGACGTAGATGCCCGAAGAAGCTGAACGCTCCTGATCCAGACGCGCCTGCAATGTTTCAATCTCTACCTCTTCTGCACTGGCCACCCCTAACGCAATGATTCGCGGCAAGCACGCTCGAACGATGGCGCCAAGGCTGTAGGGCGCATCAGGCGTTTGCACCAGGCACTCAGCGCGCACGCTTTCAACGGTCAAGCCTGCCCGGGTGAAAATGCCGTGCAGGTTGAACCCGATGTGCAAATCCGCTCCTTCGCAAGCAAGCATTTGCTGTAACCAGCGTTGCGCTTTTTCATGCAAAGGGAAAGGCTCGACGCTGGCGGGCGCCATCGTCGTATCGTGTTCCTGGAAGATCATGATCCCGCCGGGACGCAGACATCTCGACAGCGCTCGGATCGTCGCCACCGCATCCGGTTGATACATCAGAACGCGCCTGCCGACGATGGCGTCAAAACTGCCGATAGAGTCTGGCAATTCCAAGAGGTCTCCCTCAAGAAAGGTCGGCGCATGTCCTGCGGTGCGCTGGCGTGCAACGGCAATGGCAGCGGCATCGTGATCAACGCCGATGATCTCCCCGTCTCTTCCCACGAGATCACACAGCAAAAACGAAACATCACCCGAACCGCAACCTACGTCCAGGATTCGCATCCCTTCACCAATGCCCGCATCGATCAGCAAGCGTGTGGTGAAGTCGAGTCGGTTGAGCGGCATTATCAAATTCCCTGAGTTTTGCGAAAAATCATGGCAGGCACATCAGTCATCTGGCCCCCAACAGCGCTTCATCCTTCGCCACCGCACGTTTGTAGGCGTCGCGGCTGGTCAACTTCTGGGCATAGGCGAGAAACGCAGGCCTGGGCGGCAAGGTTTGCAAGCCTAACCCCCAGCCAATGTGGGAGCCAACATAAACGTCTGCAGCGGTGAAGCGTTCCCCGGCGATAAACGGATGCGCCAATACCGCGCGCTCAAGCTGATCGACCGTGCGCTCATAGCTTCCGTAGCCAAAGAAAAACTCCTGATCCGGCGTCGGGTTGAAACTGGCGCGGTAGTTGGTGACCGCCTGCTCCAGCGGCCCCGCAGCGAAAAACATCCACCGGTAATAAGCGGCGCGCTCCGCTGCCACCGGGACCAGCCCGGCTTCGGGAAATGCCTCCGCCAGGTACGCACAGATGGCGGCAGTTTCTGTTATGGTTTGCCCGTTATGCACCAGGGCCGGGATCTTTCCCATCGGGTTCACGTCGCGAAAAAAGCCGACACGCCGATCATCAGCATCGGCCATCGTTGGCACTGCCAGCGCAGCACCGCCCCAACGGTCAGCCTGACTGCTCAACTGGTAATCCATGATCACCGTCTCATACGCGCAGCCGATTTCTTCGAGCATCCAGCGCACCATGCGCCCGCGAGAATTAGGGTTGGTATAGAAAGTCATTGTCATCGTGAGCTCCTTTTGGCTCAGTGTGTTGACGACAATGGTAAAAGCGAAGCGGTATGAGCCTGTGGGCGCCTTCCGCCAGAATACTTGCAGAACGCGCCATTGGCGGCGCATTGCATCACGCATCACCGCTATCCTGCAGTTCGGAGTCTGGAAATGCCGCACCTTCACACCAGCACCGAGCGGTGTAAATTGCCCAGGGTGTTCTGGGAATCAATAGCGCAGCTGGGACTGGATCCCTCGTTGATTGAGCAACATGCTCAACTGCCCCCTGACCTTCATTTGAACGAATCGACCTTTGTCAGCACACAGCAGTTGTTCGCTGTCTGGAACGCCATTGAGGCGCTTTCGGCGGATCCGGCTTTTGCGATAAAAATGGTTCGCGACACGCCCAGTGCGAAGCACAAAATGGCGTTCATCACGGCGTTATATGCTGCTGATTATCGCGACGGACTTGCGCGGTTGGCGCGCTTGCAGCGCCTGTGCAGTCCCGACAAATTATCCATGGTCGAGCGCCAGAACACTGTGTCATTCACGATTCAGTGGCCATCCGGCACGGGGCCTGCGCCCTATCTTTCAGTGGAGGCGTGTTTTGCCTTGGTACTGGAGCTCGGTCGACGAGGCACCGGAAAACACATCACGCCAATGTCATTGAGCTTGCGGCGGCCGAAGCCACCGCTGGAAACTCACTCGGATTATTTCGCCTGTCCCATCAACTGCGGCGCCAGCCATGACGAGATGATCTTGAGCGCCTCTGATCTTGACCGGCCGTTTCTGCAACACAATGCGCAGGTGCTGCACATGATGAGCCCCGGCCTCGATGCCGCATTACGCGCAATCGAGGCGCCGGTTGGCTTCTGTGAGCAGGTCATTGAAATATTCAAGCGCACGCTGGCGAACGGACGGCCAAGTTTGCAACACCTCGCCAGAGAACTGTTGCAGAGCGAGCGAACCTTGCAGCGCCGTTTGGCGTCCGAGGGCACGACCTTCAACGCACTGCTCAACGAGGCGAGGCGTCAAGTTGGGTTGCAGCTGCTGGCTGATACGAGCCTGGAGCTCAAAGAGGTGGCGTATCTTCTGGGTTATGACGACGTCAACTCTTACTATCGGGCCTTTCGGCAGGTGGAAAAGGTTACGCCCAGTCAGTGGCGTCGTTCTTTCAATACCTGATATGAACCAGGCGTGAAGCAGCCGCTACCCGCTCTCAAAATGATGTCCGCTCTAGTTGGCGATAAATTTGTTGTTGGTTTTATTCGTCGTACTGTCAACGAACCAAATCGAGCCCCCATCTGTTAACACTTTGCTGCATTCCTTACCGTATTTTTCATAGGCAACGCAGATCACATCCCCCGTAATCACCCAACTTCCTGACTGCATGGACTCACTGGAGATCTGAATTTGTGCAGTTCCGTCAGCGCTTAATACTTGAGAGAAAGGATAACCAGTGGACGTTACGCTGGAATATTTTCGGCCTATGACCGTAGTTTTTATTTCGCTGCCCGTTAGCTGCTTAGCGGTCGCCGGCGCGTCCGCATGGGCGTCGAGCGCAGCTTGATTACCGGACGAAGCGCAGCCAATCATAAATAGCATGGCAACCGCACAAAAAAGGAGCTTTTTCATAACTATCACCTTTTCGCTTATTGAAGCGCTATAGAAGTACCGGACTTATATTAGACACGGAACGGATCGACAATATATTCGATTACTATAAAGCCAATAGCACTCCCACCTATCCATCCCCAAACTGTAAAGCAATCGTACACAATTCGATTTAGTTCGGTAGCGTCGCCGCCATTCAATTTGCGAACTCACACCATTCAACTTAACCATGTAGTGCTGGCGCCGAATTGGCGATTCATCAGAAGTGACCGCTGAAGTCGAAAGCAAACGATGCTCCAAAGCCTTGTCACCAGACAGTCACGCCAATTCACTAATCTTCCCATCCCTCCCGTCGCCCCAAGAGCCCGCATTCCAAAATGCCGCCCATCACCGCCACCTCCCCACCCCGCCAAAAGATCATCCTGCGCTCCGACAACCTCACCTCTTCCGACTTCGGCGCCCTGTTCTCCAGGCTCTTCGGCAACCGCTACGCCGATACTCCGCCGCCACCTTCCAACATCATCATCGGCGGGGTCTACGGGCGGCACGACGGGGTGAGTTTTCGGCGTATGCATTACCACGGCGACTTCAGCGTCACCCTCCCCGACCCGCAGAACGAAATCACTTTCGTCATCCCCACCGCCGGCAAGATCGTTTTCAACCACGCCACCGAGTCCATCGGCATGGCGCATGTCGGTCTGGCGATCGACAAGGCGGATATCCGTTCGATGCGTTTTGTTGACGATCACGCGCATCACGGCATTTCGATCAATCGTCTGCAGCTCACCGAGCGGTTGTCGGCGCTGCTGGAGAAACCGGTCGTGCAGAAGATCGTGTTTGAGCCAAGCGTGGATCTGAATGCCCCGGCATTTCAGGGCCTCAAGGCGTTGATCGATCTGGCCACGGGCACTGAGTTCGATGCCTTGATCAACAGCGGCACGTTGATGCCGTCACGGTTGCGCGAGATGTTGATCGATGCGGTGCTGGAGGCGTGGCCGCACAATTTCACCGAGGCATTACGGGGGCCGGCGCCGTGTGTGGCGCCACGACATGTGAAGGTGGCGATGGAGTTTATTCAGGCGCATCCGCAGCAGTTGGTCAGTGGCGTGGATCTGGCGCGGTTGAGCCATGTCAGCCAGCGCGCCTTGCAGGAAGGTTTTCGACGTTTTGTCGGGATGTCGATCGTGGCGTATCAGCGGCAGGTGCGTTTGCAGCGCGCCTATGAGGCGTTGGTGCGCGGGCATGCAGGCTCTGTGACGGAGGTGGCGTTGAGCTTTGGCTTCAGTAATGCCGGGCGCTTTTGTCAGTATTTTCAGAGTGCTTATGGCGTTAGCCCAGCGGAGTTGAAGGCCAGGCGTTGACCATTCGGTCCGGCGAAACCTGCATTTGATTGAACAGCAGGAATCTCAGGGCGACTAACCCAGACAGGTCGTTTGACGGCACCGCCGATTCAAGCGGCGTTTACCTGGCTGCGACCGACGGTGCGTTTCTGCGCGCGTCGGTGCAGGCTTCGCAAGGGGGTTTCCATGACCGAGGATTTCATCGGCTTTTTCACGACGCACACGATTTTAGGAATTTCACTGGCGAACTGGGTGCTGGCGTTCCTCGCCGCAACGCTCAGTTATCTGCTGACCACCACGGCGATCCGCTTCGTTTTCCGCAAGGTGCAGGCGCGGGCCACTGCCGGCAATGGGCATCTGACGTACATGGCCAGCGAAGTGCTGGCGGCGACCAGCACCACGTTGCTGCTGTTGGCATCGATTCTGGTCGGCATCGGGTTGCTGGATTTGCCGGAGCGCTGGCTCGGGCGGGTCAGCAGTTTGTGGTTCGTGGTGGCGGCGTTGCAGGTCGGCCTGTGGGCCAACCGTGCGCTGGCGCTGGGGCTGCATCGCTATTTTTCGCGGCATAACGCGACCGGCACTTTTCAGGCGAGCGCCTTGGCGACCCTGAGCCTGTGGGGCGTCAAGGTATTGCTGTGGGCGGTGATTCTGCTGGCGATGCTGTCGAACCTGGGCGTCAACATCACTGCATTCGTCGCCAGCCTGGGTGTCGGCGGTATCGCGGTGGCGCTGGCGGTGCAGAACATTCTCGGCGACGTGTTCGCCTCGCTGTCGATTGCCGTCGACAAGCCGTTTGAGGTGGGCGATTTCATCGTCGTCGGCACGCTGGCCGGTACGGTCGAGCACGTCGGCCTGAAGACCACGCGCATCCGCAGTCTCGGCGGTGAGCAGATTGTCATGGCCAACGCCGACATGATCGGCAGCACCATTCAGAACTACAAACGCTTGCAGGAGCGTCGAGTGGTGTTCGAATTTCGTCTGACTTACGAGTGCACCAGCGAACAGATCCGCCAGATCACCCAACGCGTTGAAAGCATCATCAAGAACGAAAAACAGGCGCGCTTCGACCGCTGCCATTTCCGCAGTTTTGGTGAGAGCGCGCTGGAATTCGAGACGGTGTATATCGTTCTGGACGCCAGCTACAACGTCTACATGGACGTGCAGCAACGCATCAATCTGGCAATCATGGAAGCGGTGGCCGAGCTGGACGCGACGTTCGCCTTCCCGGCGCGCACCGTGCATGTCGCCTCCCTGCCCGAACCCACCGCGCCACCGGCACGCACACAGCAACCTTCGCGTGCGCAGCATGCTTGAGCGCAAGAGCCCGGCAATTTGCCGGGCTCGCTGTGTTCAAAAGGCGTAACTGGCCTTTAGACCGCCATTGAAACCATGGCTGTCACCGCCACCGTTGGCGCCGACCTCAGCGCCTACACTCAGGGCGCCGAGGTTGGCCATCAAGTTGATGCCGCCGCTGAACTGGTCGCGATTGTCGAACGCCGCGCGCTGCTCGATATCCAGCCCCAGCAGATGACCTGCGCTGTCGACTTGCTGATCGCCGAGCGCACGTTCATAGCCCACGCGAACGCCCGGGACCAACTGCCACGCACCCATTGCCACCGGCGCGAATGACACGTCGAGATTAGCCACCGCGCTGCGGCGGGTTTGCTTGATGCCGTCGACGTCGAGCGCCAGTTCACTGCCCTTCTCTTTGAAACCTTGCAAGTCGAGATGACTGACGCGAAAGCCCAGGTTCGGTTCGACAATCACGCTGCTCAGCGGCAGGCGATAACCCAACGCCACGGTCGCGCCAGTGAGATTGCCGTGAGTGTCGCCCTTGGCAGTGCCGAGACCACCGCCGAGCTCGCGTTTGCTGTCGTAGTCGACGTAACCGGCGCTGGCGTTGGCATCGACAAACAAGCCGCGCTCAAGGCTGATGAGGCCGTAACGCGCACCGAGGTTGAGGAAGGTGAAGTCTGTATTGGCCTCGCCACCCGCGCCGCCCACGCTGCCCTTGCTGTAGCCAAAGCCGGCGCGCGCGCTGAGTTGTTCGTTGAAGCGCTGGGTAATGCCGAGCATCAGGCCCTGGCTGTGTTCGTTGCTGCTGTCGGCGTGGGCCGAGCCGTCCGTGCCGAGGTAGCCGGCAAGCGCGGTGGTCCAGAGGCGGTATTGGCCGATCTTCAGATCGCTGCCGCTGGCGAACGGTGCGGCGGCTTGTTCGATCATCGCGTTCTGCCGCAGCAGGTAGCTGGCCGCATCAGCGTGGACCTGACCGCCGACTTGAGATTCGACACCGCCCAGACTGCCGGCGTCGATCGCCGATTGCAGGTAGTAGTTGTAGGCGCTGTAGGTGCCGGACAGCTCGGAGTTCTGCAGCTGGCGCAGCAACTCGGCACCAGCGGCGGCATTGCCGATCAGCCCGGTCTGCCCCGGCAAGCTGTTGTACTCGACCAGTTTGCCGCGCAGTACGTAAATGGTTTCCTGGGACAGACCGAGGCCCTGCTTGAGGTAGTTGTCCATGCTGCCGTACTCAGCGGCGACCTGGTCGAGACCGGCCTGCAAGTAACTGGCCTGCACCCCGAGCAGCGGCTCGTAGACAGCGGCCATGCTCGGCGGCAGCGCTTTCAAGGTCGCGGCGACACGGGCGGCGGTGTAGTCGTTGGTCGCCAGATAATTGGCCATGATCGTCGCCTCATCAACGCCAGCGATGCTCTGCAACACGGCGGCGGTCCAGCCGGTGCGGTCCTTGCCGGCGGTGCAGTGAAACAACTGCGCGGCGTCGACACTGGCCAGCTCATTGAACAACTGGCCGAACTGCCCGCGCATGCCGGCATCGCTGACGAAGGCGCGGTTGGTTTCCTCCATCATCGCCACGGCCTCGGCGGCGCTGTGGAACGAGATATTGGTGATGTTCGCACCAGAGGTGGTGCTACCGATGATGTCGATATTGCGATAGGCCGCGCCGCTGATCATCGTGTCGGGCGTAGCGGCAATTTCGCTGGGCGTGCGCAAGTCGTAAATGGCTTTGATGCCGAGACCATTAAGCGTCGCCAGATCCGCCGCCGACGGCGTCAAAGCGTTGGAGCGGTAGAACACGCCGCTGCGCATAACGCCGTCGTGGGCGGTGGAGTACGCGGTGGTGATGCCGGCGATGTCGCGAAAGTTGTCGATGCCGCTCAAGCGCGGCGTGTCGAGGCTGACAGGCTCGGCCGCGTGGGCAGCGGCGATGGACAGGCTCAGAAGGGACAGCGAACACAGAAGACGTTGGAACACAGTGCAGCCTCATGAAATCAGCGTTGGGCTGGTCACTATGGGCAGACGAGTGGGAGGGAATATGACAGTTTCGGCTGGCTACAAAATGCCTGCGCGAATGGGCCGTGGAGTGCGTGATCGGTCCATCAATCCTGCTTGGATGTGTTGAAGATCCCTGTGGCAGCGAGCCTGCTCATGAAAGCGGCGTGTCAGCCGATTATATTCAAACTGAAAAAAAGCTTTCGCGAGCAGGCTCGCTCCCACAGGGTTTGGTGACGTATCCGTTTTTTCAATTTGTCGCGCGCAATCACAACCCCTTATAAGACTGCCATCACTTTCAAGAACAAGAGGCTGTACCCATGAGCAACGCCTGGAACGAAGGTTATTTCACCGACGAAGGCTACACCTACAGCTATAGCCGGGAGATCAATCCGGTGTTCCTGCGTTACTGCCTGTTGTTGCGCGGGTTCGCCACGCTGGAAAGCAACGAAGGCGTGCACTGCGAACTGGGCTTCGGTCAGGGCGTGTCGATCAACATCCACGCCACCGCCAACCCGGGTTCGTTTGTCGGCACGGACTTTCACCCGGGTATGGCGGCCCATGCCATCGAACTCGCGACTGCCGCCAACAATGGCGCCCGCCTGTATGACGACAGCTTCGAGCAGCTGCTGGCGCGCAATGATCTGCCGCAGTTCGACAGCATCAGCCTGCATGGCATCTGGACCTGGGTCAGTCGCGACAATCAGAAATTGATCGTCGAATTCGCCCGCCGTCACCTGAAACCGGGCGGCATGCTCTACGTCAGCTACAACTGCTTCCCCGGCTGGTCGCCGTCAGCGCCGCTGCGCAATCTGTTCAGCCTGCACGATCGTTTCGCCAATGCCTCGTCGCGCTCCGATCAGCGCATCGACGCCGCACTGCAATTTTCCGAAGCACTGCTCGCGGCCAACCCGAAATACGCCGCGGCGGCGCCGAGTCTCGGCGCGCGGCTGCAGAGCATCAAGGGTCAGGATCGTCACTACGTCGCCCACGAGTATTTCAACCGTGACTGGAATTGCATGTACTTCGCCGACATGGTCGACGCGCTGGCCCCGGCCAAGCTCGACTACGCCACCACGGCAGTGCCGCTGGATTCGGTCGCCCCGCTCAACCTGAGCGCTGAAGGCATGGACTTTCTGGAAACCATCGAACATCCGATCATGCGCGAGCAAGCGCGGGACTACTTCGTCAACCAGCACTTCCGCCGCGACCTGTACGTACGTGGCGCGACCCGCCTGTCCGCTGCCGAACGCCGCGCGAGGATGCTGCACAGCCGTTTCGTGCTGCTGCAACCCTGGGAAACCGTGGCGGGCTCGGTCACCGGTCCTGCCGGCGAAGCGACCCTGCAAGCGGAAATCTACGGCCCGGTGCTCGATGCCTTGGCGGCGCAAAACTATGCGGCCAAATCGATGCGCCAATTGCTGTCCGAGACTGCGCTGGCTTACGACGACCTCGAACAAGCCCTGGCCGTGCTGATCGGTATGGGCGCGGTCGCTCCGTGCCAGAGCGAGGCCGCCGAGTCGCAGGTCAGCGGTCGCTGCGCCGCGCTCAATCTGCAACTGTGCAAACGCTCGCTGTACGGCGCCAACATCCAGACCCTGGCCAGCCCGGTCACTGGCGGTGGCGTGACAGTCAGCCGCTTCCAGCAGCTGTTCCTGATTTCGATCAAGCAAGGCAAACAGCAGCCAGCCGAGTGGGCGCAACTGGCGTGGAGTGTGATCAGCGAACAAGGTGAAGTGCTGGTAGAGAACGGCCAGCCGCTGCTCACTGCCGAAGCCAATATCGCCGCGCTGACCGCACAGGCGCAGGTATTCGCCGAGCAGACGCTGCCTGTGCTGAGGGCGCTTAAAATCGCTTGATTGCAAACGAACCAAGGTGGGAGCGAGCCTGCTCGCGAAAGCGCTGGATCAGCTGCCTAATCGGTGACTGACGTACCGCATTCGCGAGCAGGCTCGCTCCCACACTGGTCGTAGATCCGGGTCAAGCCAACCGTCCTGTTTCCGGAACTTTCCGCCCTCTGCCGTCCGTCCAGCCGGCCTGCAATAAACGAAATTTCCGCTCCACCCACTCCTCACAAACTATGCATGCGCTAACGCCCATCAGGGCAAAAGCGCGATAGCCTGGTCTGAGGAAAATTTGAATGTTCATACATAACAAGCGACTTCAGTACACCGTTCGAGTGGCCGAGCCCAACCCTGGTCTGGCCAATCTGCTGTTGGAACAATTCGGGGGCGCCAATGGCGAACTGGCCGCAGCAGCGCGCTATTTCACCCAAGCCTTGGCCGAGGAAGACCCGGGACGCAAAGACCTTCTGCTGGACATTGCCACCGAAGAATTGAGCCATCTGGAGGTGGTCGGCTCGATCATCGTCATGCTCAACAGAGGTGCCAAGGGTCAACTCGCCGAGGGCGTGCAAGAGGAAGGTGAGCTGTACCGTGCGCTGAATGGCGCCGGTAATGACTCGCACATCACCAGCCTGCTGTACGGCGCAGGCGCGCCTCTGGTCAATTCCGCTGGCGTACCGTGGACAGCGGCGTATGTAGATTCGATCACCGAACCTACTGCCGACTTCCGTTCGAACATCGCAGCCGAAGCGCGGGCGAAAATCCTCTACGAACGCTTGATCAACATCACCGATGATCCGGGCGTGAAAGAGGCGCTTGGCTTCTTGATGACGCGGGAAATCGCCCATCAGCAGTCCTTCGAAAAAGCCCTGCATTCGATCCAGCCGAACTTCCCGCAGGGCAAATTGCCTGGCATGCCGGAGTTCACCAACAAGTACTTCAACATGTCTGGCGAGCCTAATGTGCGCGGCCCCTGGAACGAGGGCGGTGCGTGGGAGTACGTGGAAAACCCAGAGCCTGCGGTCGACGGCGGCGACGGTCTGGCGACCGTCAGCCTTCCGGCCGAAGACGAACAGGTGCTGGAAGCGATGAAGACCCGTACAGCCTCTGACCCACTCAGCGAGCCGGTGACCGGTGCTGACCTGGGCTCCGGTTATGTACAAGGTAAAGATGTCTGAACCCGTCCGGCGGCCCCGGACCGGGGTCGCCACTTGCTCAAGGAAAACCACATGAAAAGCAGCAAAGTCCTGGCACTGACCTCTGAACATTTTCAACGTTTGATGGAGAAGGCATACGCCGGTTTTGAGCTGGACTGCAAACAGGCCTGTCGAGGATTGAAAGTCAGCATGGCGGTGAATGTATTCGGCTTGGGCACCCTTCTCCCGAATAATTTTGCCGATCAAGCCACAGTCCAGCAATCGGAGGTGGCAGCCATCCATTGACCGCGAACTGGCGGGAAGACTTGCTGCTCTGTGAGCCGAGTGTTGCCACCGTCTTCAATGCAGAACCGGGCGTTCAGAAAAGTACCGACGCAGCTTCCCTCATGAAGATCTCGACGGTCTTCGGCCCTATCCCCTCGAACTCGCACAGGCGCTTCTCCAGCGCCTTACGGTCCGCGCTCGCGGCCACGATGTTACTGACCTTACCGGCGTACTCGCTGTTGAGCTTGTTGGCCAGCGCGAGTAGTCGCGACGCCGTGCTTTCGTCGTAGCGCACGTAACGCGCCTGCCCCAGCATCGACACCAGTTGACGGTGCGTACACTGCGCGAGCTTTTGCGGGGTGTCTTGGTGATGCTGCTCTACTATGACTTGATACGCCTTGGCGGCAATGGCGCCCTGAATCCTTTTGCCCATCAGAAAACTCGCCAGCAACCATTTGAACAGGCCGGTTTCGTTGGCATTGCGCAGGTCGATGTTCAAGTCATCGGCCGTGATGATATCGCTCACAAGTCTCACCTCAAGGCGCGCTTCAATTACAGATGTTGACCCGGCACGGCTTTGAACGATCCACTCGCGACCGCCTGGCCAAGGCAGTAAATTGAATTCCAGGTGGAAAAGGATGGTCATCTTTCAAGAGATGAGAGATGACAAGCATAAGGACCCTCAGATGCTCGGTCGTAAGATGCCCAAAACCAAGGGGCATGACGCCGCAGAAACCGCTCCCATCAAAGCTGCCAGCGAGATAGCCGCTTTCCGCCTGACAGTCATCTTCATGCTGACGGTCATTCTGGCGTTTCTCGGCGTGGAGGGATGGCGAACCTGGCGTGACTATCATGCAGCCTTCTCGTCGGCGCGTGATTCGGTCACCAACCTCGCGCGGGCAACCGCGCAACATGCCGAAGACGCCATCCGCCAGGTCGATGTGTTGACCGCCGCCCTGGGCGAGCGCGTCGAAGGCGACGGTCTGCAGAACATCGACGTACCGCGCATCCACAACTTGCTGGTGCAGCAGGCCAAATTGATGCCGCAGTTGCATGGACTGTTTATCTACGGCCCGGACGGCAAATGGATCGTCACCGACAAGGAAATGATTCCGGACCCTGCGAACAATGCCGATCGCGACTACTTCCAGTATCACCGCGCCAACACCGATCGAAACGTGCGTATCGGTGATGTCGTCAAAAGCAAATCCACGGACGACCTGATCATTCCGATTTCCCGCCGCTTGAATAACCCGGACGGCTCCTTCGCCGGCGTGCTGCTTGGCACCATCAAAGTCAGTTACTTCGTCGATTATTACGGCGATTTCAAGATCGACGACAAGGGTGCCTTGGTGCTGGCGCTGCGCAACGGCACCATTCTCGTGCGTCGTCCTTTCATTGCATCGGTAATCGGTCAGAGCCTCGCCGACAGTGAGGTGTTCAAGAACTACCTGCCGTTTTCCAATCAAGGGATCGCCGAGGTCCGAGCCGTCGTCGACGGCACCCAGCGTCTGTACGGTTACAGAGCTTTGAGCACCTATCCGCTGGTGGTCGAAACCGGCCTGTCCCGCGAATCGATCATTGCGCCGTGGCGCTGGGACCTGATCAAAACCGGCTTTGTGTTGATGTCGGTGATCACCGCGTTCACGGTCTTCGGACTGATCGTCTTGAGGCAACTGCGCCAACGGATGGTGATGGAAAAGGATTTGCGCAAGGCACACCAGGCCATGAAGGACATGGCCTTGACCGACAGCCTGACCGGGCTGGCCAACCGTCGGCGACTGGACACTGCCTTGATTGACGAAATTCGTCTGGCCAGACGCCAGGGTTCGTCGATCTCACTGATCATGATCGACGTCGATCACTTCAAACTCTACAACGACAGCTATGGGCACGCGGCAGGTGATGATTGCCTGAGCGCCGTCGGCCAGGCCATTGCGCAGGCGGTAAAACGGCCGGGTGATCTCGCCGTGCGCTATGGCGGCGAGGAGTTTTCCGTGTTGCTGCCCAACACCGATATTCGCGGGGCGGCGCTTGTGGCTGAGGAAATTCTTGAGGCCATTCGATCCTTGCGGATGGAGCACAGAGCCCATCCGCTGGGTCACGTCACCGCCAGTGCAGGTATTGCGGTTGGCAAACCCGCCGAACATGAAGTGAGCCCCGCCACTCTTATCGAGTCGGCTGACAAACTGCTTTATGCCGCGAAGCAGAAAGGCAGGGATCGCTACTGTATCGGCGAGGAAGTGCTCGGCGCCTAGCCACCCCTCTTCAACGGGAGCGCAGCATCACGGCTGCGCGAACCCGCTGTACGCCAAACACCGTCATGCGCAGGAATTCCTGGTGACTGACCGGCAAGTGCTGGCAGTCCAGGCCGCGCTTGAGTTTGCTGTGGTCGACATCAGGATCATGCAAGTAGACGAAGTCCTCGTCACACCCGGTGATGATGACCCAATGCGGCGCTTTCAAGCGGGTGAATCGGTAGCTGCTGATCAGCACCAGCGGTTTGTATCCGGCCGCCAACGCAGCGCCGATCTGCAGATAATCACCCAGAACCTGCTCGACTTGCGTGGCAGCCAGTTCCTGGGCAAACCCATCCTCGACCAGTTTCATGATCGACTTCTTCTCCGTGCTGCGTACGCCGTGAAGAAAAAGCGAGCCCGCGTGACTGACTTCCAGGCGCACATCGAAACCGCGCCGCCAGGCCGCCAGTGCGAGGCCCTGAGGACTGCAGCCACCGTGCCCCGCCGTCATGAAAATGGTGGTTGCCTCGCGCCACAACTGGATTTCCTCCGCTCGGGTCATGGCACGGGTCGGATCGATGGCAGACATCGCCATCAGCAGGCACGCGGCGCCGCAGGTGAACTCGGTGGTCTGCTGGTAATACGGCACTTGCCGGGCGGGCGCTGGTGTTTCGCGCAGGATGCGTTTCTCGTAGCGCAACGCCTCGCAGAGGTCTTCGTAGTAGTCCTCGACGCTGGCAAAGCGCTGATAGCCATTGGCTTCGTAGAGGCGGATGGCAGCGGTATTGTCAGCGCGCACCTCCAGGCGCAGCCATGCGCAGTTGCGCGCCAATGCGCAGGCCTGGGCCTGTTCCAGCAGACGCTGGCCAAGCTCATGTCCGCGCCACGCAGGGCTGACCGCAATCGAATACAGGCGTCCAAGTGAGGTGCCTCGGTGAAAAAGCACCAACGCGTAACCGCAAAGTGTTGCGCCCGAGGTGACGACAATCAGCGCGGCATTGGCTCGACTGAGCATCCAGCTGAAGTTGCGCTGATTCAACCGGTCGAGGGTAAAACACACCCGCTCCAATTCGACCAGATCGTCGATATCGTCCATGGATGCAAAGCGAAAATCAAAAGACATGACCGCACCGTAAAGTTTGAGTAACGAACCGGGACAGACCGAAAGGCCCGTGATTTATTGAAGCGGCGTCTTCTTCAACAGGGATTCATTACTCATGTCAGCGGTGCAAGCCAACGTGAACGAAGTATTAGACAAAACCGAGCATTCGACAATCTCCCTCAGCGAGGAACCTCCCAGTATCAAGCCCTCGGGAAGTCGATTGCTCATACTGGTCGAACGCAAGGATGACTGGGCTGATTACCTGCCCAGCGAGAGCCTGATGCTGGCTCAGGATTACCTTGAACACAGCGATGATTTTCCTCATCGCACCCAGGTCATAAACCTCTGCCGCAATTACAAATACCTCGGTCAGGGCTATTACTGCTCATTGCTGGCCGAAGCGCGCGGACACAAGGTTTTCCCCTCGGTACGCACCGTCAGCGAGCTGGCGCGCAAAGCGCTTTACGGGGTCGGGCTGAATGATCTGCAACGCACCCTGGAGCGGGCGCTGGCGAACCACCCGTACGGCGAAACCGAGGCTTTCACGCTGTCGTTGTACTTCGGCAAGGCCTCGATCGAGCCGCTGCAAGAGATCGGCCGTCAGCTGTTCGAGGCGTTCCCCTGCCCTATCCTGCTGGTGGAATTCCGCCGTGGTGAGAGCTGGCAGATCGCAGGCATCAAGGCCGGTGCACTGCACAAACTTCGCGATGAACAGCAGCATGTTTTCGCTGATGCGCTGGATGCCTTCAATCGCAGAACGTGGCGTCAGCCCGCCTCCAAACGTGTGGCCCGCTACGACCTGGCCATCCTCCATGATCCTGACGAAGCCCTGCCGCCGTCTAATCCCGAGGCATTGCAGCGTTTCATCGCTGCGGGCGAACAGCTGGGTATCGATGTCGAGCTGATCGAGAAAAAGGACTACGCGCGTCTCGCTGAATTCGACGCATTGTTCATCCGCGAAACCACGCGAGTGGACGATCACACCTATCGATTCGCGAAAAAGGCTGAAAGCGAAGGCCTTGTGGTGATTGACGATCCGTCGTCCATCCTGCGCTGTACCAACAAGGTTTATCTGGCCGATTTGCTGAAGCGTCGCGGGCTGGGCATGCCGGCAACGGAAATACTCTACAAGGATCGTCCGCAGGAACTCGAAAACGCAGGGCGTCGCCTCGGTTTTCCCTTGGTATTGAAAATCCCCGATGGCTGCTTTTCACGGGGTGTGATCAAGGTCGCCGATGCACAAGCGCTGGCCACGGCCGCGCAGGAGTTATTCGAACACTCGGTGTTGCTGCTGGCGCAAGAGTATTGCTACACCGAATACGATTGGCGCGTCGGGGTGCTCAATGGCGAAGCGCTGTATGCCTGCCGATACTTCATGTCCAAGGGGCATTGGCAGATTTACAACCACAAGGCGCTGCCCGGCGAGATCAACGGAATGTGCGAGGCGGTGCCGGTCGAGCAAGCGCCGCCCGCAGTCGTGCAGCTCGCCGTACAGACGGCGCGGCTGATCGGCGACGGCCTCTACGGCGTCGACCTCAAGCAAGCGGGTGATCGGGTGCTGGTGATCGAAGTGAACGACAATCCCAACCTCGATGCGGGCATCGAAGACGCGGTGCTGGGCGACGAATTGTACCGGCGCGTATTACAGGCTTTTACCCAAAGGCTTGAGCTCAAACACCGTGGCCAAGCGTGGTGAGCAATGATTGAAGGCTATTGCATTGATTGCGGCGCCCTGCACAGGACATCGCAGGACCAGGCGACTGTCTGGCTGTGTGTCGCCCCGGACGCAGCCGAGCAACTGGATTTGCACAGACGCCTGGGCATCGGCGCGCAAGCGATAGAGTCGTCGCTGGACCCTGATGAAGTCGCCCGCATCGAGGTCAAGCCAGATCACCTGTTCCTGATCTGGAAGCGTCCGGAAAGCTTCGACGGGCGCGCATTCAACGTTTCGTCCTTCGGAGTGGTGCTGAGCGAAAAACGCCTGGTGGTCATTTGCGCGAGCAACTCGCTGCTTTCGGGTCTTGAGCACGATGCGCAAATGACCGGGCCGCTGGACGTGCTGATGGCGTTACTCGCAGAAAGCGTTCACCACTATCTCGGGCATTTGCGCGTGGTCAAACAGATCGCTCGGGAGATCCAACAGCAATTCACCCGGGCGATGGACAATCAACAATTGGCGCAGATGTACAACCTGAGCGAAAGCCTCGTGTACTACGTCAATGCGATTCAAAGTAACGGAGCAGTGCTGACGCTGCTGCGCAACCACGGCCAGCGTCAGGGCTTCAGCGACAGTCAACTGGCTGCGCTGAACGATCTGATCGTGGAAAACGAACAAAGCTTCCAGCAGGCCAGAATTCACGCCAAGGTGTTCGCCAACCTCATCGAATCCCATGGCAACCTTGCCAACAACAGCATGAACCGGGCCCTGCGCAAGCTGACACTGATCAACGTCGTATTCCTTCCTTTGAACCTGATCGCCGGCATCGGTGGCATGTCGGAGTTCAGCATGATGACGTCCAGCGTCCCATGGTGGATGTCCTTTCCCGTGCTGATCGCCTGCATGGGCCTCGTGGGCGCGGGGATGGTGCTGGTATTGCGGCGCATGGCCTGAATTCAGAGCACATTCTGCTAATGCCTGCGCCGCATGCGGGCGTCAATTGGTCCGGCTGACCACCCGGATATGCGTAATCCCTACCCGCTCAGCCTGCTCGATAATCTGCTCTGGCGTCGAATCCGCCGTGGGCATGACCAGGCTGTTTTCGGCATCGCCCAGATGCAGTTCGAGCAGATGCATCGCCGCGTCGTGCTCGGCCAGTTGCGCTTCCTTGAGTTCGAGCAGATAAGTACGAGGCTCGCCGTTGAAACGGTATTCGATGTGATAGGTGTACATGTTGTCGTCCGCGTCGGTGGGAAAAGGCACTGTTTATCCTGACGTAGCGGTCAGCTTTTAGTTCAACCTGACTGCCAAATTGCATTTGCGAACAAACTTTTTGCGCAGCGAAGCGTCCTCTTCTTAACTCTCCACAACAGCTGATCACAGCTAAGGACTGGCAATGACCTTTTTCATCTTCCTCTTGGCCTGCGCGGCGGCGGCAACCACTGGCGTAATGTTCAAACCCGGCCCGTGGTATGAATCGCTGACCAAACCCTCCTTCACCCCGCCCAACTGGGCCTTTCCGGTAGCGTGGACGATCATCTACCTGCTGCTGGCCTGGGCCGGCTATCGCCTGAGCCTGATCCCCGGCAGCCAAACGGTGCTGGCCTTGTGGGCCGCGCAAATCGCCCTGAACACGCTGTGGACGCCGGTGTTCTTCGGCGCGCATCAGGTGCTGGCGGCGCTGGTGATTCTGGCGGTGCTGTGGGTGGTCGTCGCGGTGATGGTCGTGCTCGCACTGCAACTGGACGTGGTCACCGGGCTGATTCTGTTCCCGTACCTGGCGTGGCTGTGCGTTGCGGCGGCGCTGAACTGCTCGATCCTGATGAAGAATCGCCTGTGAGCGAATTTCCATGGCCGCAAGGCGAGCCTGAGCTGGCACAGGTTCGCGCATTCAACAAAAAGCTCGCCTGGCTGCCACGCTTCAAGATCCGCAATCGCCTCACCCCACGGCTGATTCAGGCGTTGCTGCGGGCGGGTCAGCTCGGCGGCGCTGGCAAGCTGCGCCAGCATGGGCTGAGCGCCGAACGGAAGATCATCGACACGGTGGCGGTACGCATCATCCGTCCCAAGGGCAAAGCCAGAGGCGTGGTGCTGGATTTCCATGGTGGCGGCTGGGTGATCGGCAATGCGCAGATGAACGACAACTTCAACATCGCCATCGTCAACGCCTGCGACGTGGCGGTGCTGTCGGTTGATTATCGGCTGGCCGTGTCGACGCCAATCGAGGGCTTGCTGGAAGACTGTCTGCGCGCCACTCGCGGCATCTTGAACGATGGCGAATTTGCCGGACTGCCCGTGGTCGTCGTCGGTGAATCGGCCGGCGGACATCTGGCGGCGGCCACCCTGCTCGCGCTCAAATCTTCGCCGCAACTGCTGCAACGGATCTGCGGCGCGCTGCTGTATTACGGCGTCTACGACCTGACCGGCACGCCCAGCGTGCGCGCCGCGCCAGCCGATACCTTGGTGCTCGACGGCCCCGGCATGGTCGAAGCGTTGCGCCTGCTCACACCTGATATCAGCGACGAACAACGACGCCAGCCACCACTGTCGCCGCTGTATGGCGATTTCAGCGGACTGCCACCAGCGCTGCTGTTTGTCGGCGACCTCGATCCGCTGCTGGATGACACGCGACTCATCGCTGAGCGCTGGCAGCAAGCGGCGCCGGTGGAGATGTACGTGCTGCCAGAGTGTCCGCATGGCTTCATTCACTTCCCGACCGCCACTGCTGACCATGTGCTGGCTTACAGCCGCAAGTGGATTTCGGCGCGAGTGGCAAGCTACTCAGCGAAAACCGCCGAAATCAGCCCGGCGTTTTCGTAGCTGCCGATTGCATGGCGAGCCATAAAGAAACGAGACAAACAAAAGGCGCCTTCACCGGCGCCTTTTTTTGTTTGCGCTGAACCCTGCGCGATCGTTCACCCCATGCCGATTGTGGCTCAAACCGTAAACAGTCTTTACCCAATCCGCGCCTGTTTCCCCCGCCAGCCGCCGCATAGAGTTTGTTCCAGCAGCACACTCAACTTCAGCAAAGGAAAATACCCATGAAAGTCTCAATGCTCGTCCTCACACTCTTCGGCTTCAGCTCGGTGGTCATGGCTCAGGACTCGACTACCACGCCTCCCGTCGAGCAATACACCTACGCCAGTCACCTCGACGTCGCCAAAATCATCTCGGAAGATCCCGTGCCGGATGTCTGCGCCGTAGTGCCGGTGCACATGACTTATCAGGACTCCCAAGGCAAACAGCACATCCTGCAATACGAGGTCATGGGCAGCGGTTGCAGCAACGGCTGATCCGGCCAATATCTCGCACACCCATTGCGTCTCAGAGTTGGCTCGCTGAGACGCAAATGCTTTACCGCTTCAATCGATAAGCGCCTGAGCAGTGCTCGCCAACTGCGCGCCGACCCGGGTTTTCAAGGTATCGATGAATCGCGTGATCTTCGCATCGACAAACTGGCGAGACGTGTAGACCGCGTAAACATTGCGCTCGTAGGTGTGGTAATCGGGCAGCACCCGCACCAGCCTGCCGGCACGCAAATCGTCGATCGCCGTGAAGCCTGCCAACAGACCAATCCCCGCCCCTTCGCGAATGGCAACGGCCATTGCGTCCATATCGTTCACGCTGAAACTCGGCCCACTCGGAATGAACGTCGCATCGCCCGCCTTGCTTTTGAGCTGCCATTCATCGCGCACGTAATCCACGGTACCGAGCAGCAGGCATTGATGATCGCAAAGCTGCTCCGGCGTTTCGGGGGCGCCATGCCGCGCCAGGTATTGCGGAGAGGCCACCAGTACGCAGTGACTGACGCCGATCTTCTGGCTGACATACGCCGAATCCGGCAGCGTTCGCGCGATCAGAATGGACACGTCCAACTGATCCTCAAGCAGATTGGGCATGCGTTGGGAGAGCATCAAATCGACGGTCACTTCGGGAAACGCCTGGCGATATTCCAGCACCGCGCCGGTCACCAGTTGCCGCGCCAGTCCGGGCACGCAGTGCACGCGTAACGTCCCTCGTGGTTGCAAGGCGGCATTGCTCGCCTCGGCTTCGGCGCTTTCCAGGTCAGCGAGAATCTTCACGCAGCGTTCATAAAACCGCCGGCCCGCGTCGGTCACCGAGAGACGCCGGGTCGAGCGTTGCAACAGGCGGGTGTCGAGCACGTTTTCCAACGCCGAAACCGCACGCGATACGTTACCAACGGTGGAGTCGAGATGGTTGGCCACGGCAGTGAAACTGCCCATCTCGACTACCTTGATGTACACCGACATGTTTGAAAGTTTGTCCATCCTGATCGTCCTGTAGACCTGCCACTCACTGCGGATAACGTCGGATGCTACACGCTCGCTCCTGCGCTCGATATTACCTTCTGGGACAACAATGATTCCCTCGTGGCCGGCTAAATCAAACGGCACGCCTTCCATAGACTGGATTCCACGGGACGCCTGAACCACTGCGTACAAGGCGCCGAATGAATCCTCAACCATGAAGGCGACATCCATGAACACTCCTTACGATCCGCTCTATCTCTTCATCGGTGGTCAATGGCTCACCGCCCAGGACCGCGCGACCGCCGCCGTGGTCAACCCGGCAACCGGCGAGGAAATCGGCCAGGTGCCACTCGCCACCGCCCAAGACCTGGATCACGCCCTCGAAGTGGCCCGACTGAGCTTCGACCAATGGCGCCAGACCGTGCCGGACCAGCGCGCAAAAATCCTCAAGCGCGCCGCCGACCTGATCCTCGAACGCGCCCCGCACATCGCTGCGCAGATGACACTGGAAGAAGGCAAGCCACTGCGCGAAAGCCTCGATGAAGTGACCCGTGCGGCGGAATATTTCGAGTGGTTCGCCGAAAGCGCACGACGCATCGACGGCCGTGTCGTCCCGGCCAATCGTCCGGGTGTACTGCAACTGGTCAAACGCCAAGCCATCGGCCCCGTCGCAGCGTTCACACCGTGGAATTTCCCGGCCATCACCCCGGCGCGCAAGCTCTCGGCAGCGCTGGCTGCCGGTTGCAGTGTGGTGCTCAAGCCTGGCGAGGAAAGCCCCTCCACCGCGCTGGCCCTGGCCCGGGCGCTGGACGATGCCGGCTTGCCCAAAGGCGTGCTGCAAGTGGTGTTCGGTGTGCCGGATCAAGTGTCCAGCCATTTGATTGCCTCACCGATCGTTCGCAAAGTGACCTTCACCGGTTCGGTGCCGATCGGTCGGCTGCTCTCGGCCCGCGCTGCCGAAGGCGTCAAGCCGATCACTCTGGAACTGGGCGGCCACGGCCCGGTGCTGGTGTTTGCCGACGCCGACATCGAAGAGGCTGCTGTGGAAGGCGTCGCCAATCGCTTTCGCGGCACCGGCCAGGTGTGCATTTCATCGACTCGTTTTCTTATCCAGCGTGAGGCCTACGCCGAGTTTGTCGAGCACTTCGTCGCGGCCACCCAAGCGTTGAAAATCGGCGACGGCATGGATCCGCAAACCCAGGTCGGCCCTCTGGCGAACCCACGGCAACTGGCGAAGATGGAGCAACTGATCGCCGACGCCGTGGAGAAAGGTGCACGGGTGCTGGCCGGCGGTGAAGCGTTGCCGGGCGCAGGCTTCTTCTTTCAGCCCACCGTATTGGCCGATGTGCCGATGAGTGCGCGAATCATGCACGAAGAACCCTTTGGCCCCATCGCGATACTGATGCCTTTCGATGAGTTGAGCAATGGCCTGCAAGAAGCCAACCGCCTGCCCTACGGCCTTTCGGCCTACGCGTTCACTTCCAATGCGCGCACCGCGATCGACGTCGCCGATGGCCTGGAAGCCGGAATGATCGGCATCAACCAGTACCGCATCGTCGCCACCGAGCTGCCCTTCGGCGGCATGAAGGAAAGCGGCCACGGTTCCGAAGGCGGCATCGAAGGCATCGAGCACTACCTCACTAACAAATTCATCAGCCAGGTTTAAGGGGATTTCCATGTCGACTATCGATTTCAGCAGCCCACGCGAAGCCGCCCGCGCCTTCACCCCGAAACTGGCGCAATTCGTGGACTCAACGCTGTACCCGCAAATCTGGAGTGACCCCGCATTGGCACCCCGCGAGCGCAGCCTAATCACTGTCGCTGCGCTGATTGCCGGCGGCCACTGCGAAGAATTACCCGCGCATCTGCGCCGTGCCGTCGGCAATGGCGTGAGCCATGAAGAGTTGGCGGCGGCGATCACGCACCTGGCGTTTTACGTCGGTTTTCCGGGCGCCATCACCGCCTCGGCCATCGCCAATGCCACGCTTGCCGACACGGAGCAACGCTGAGATGAAAGCCATCAACCTGAAAGCATTCGGTTCGGCAGAAGTGCTGCAACTCGGTGAAGCGCCCAACCCTGAAGTGCGCGCGACCGACCTGCTGGTGCGTGTCTATGCGGCCGGCGTGAACCGTGCCGACCTGACCCACCGAACCGGCGGCTACGGCCATGCGAACTTCGGCGACTCGCTGATCATCGGTCTGGAGATTGCCGGGGAAGTGATCGAGACCGGCAGCGAGGTGAGTGGATTCGCCGTCGGCGACCGGGTGATGGGCGTCGTCGGCGGCGGCGCCTACGCCGAACTGGCGCGCATCGACTACCGCATGGCCATGCCGATTCCGGCGCAGCTCGACTATGTGCACGCCGCGGCGATTCCCGAAGTGTTCGTCACCGCCCACGAAGCGATGCTGCACCTGGCCCGACTCCAGTCAGGTGACTCGGTGCTGATCCATGCCGCCGCCGGCGGCGTCGGTTCCGCTGCCGTGCAACTGGCCTTTGCCACGGGCGCCACGGTGTACGCGACCACCGAAGGCAGCAAGCTGTCGCGCGTCGAACACCTGGGCGCCGACGTGGCCATCGACTACAAAAACGAGGATTTCGCCGCAGTCATCGCCGACAAAACCCAAGGTCGCGGGGTCGACGTGATCATCGACTTCATTGGCGCACCCTACTTCGCCCGCAACATCGCCTCGCTGGTCCACGGCGGGCGCCTGGTGCAGGTCGGCATTCTTGGCGGCGGCGGCAAGGTCGACGTGGAGCTGGAGCACATCCTCTACCGACATCTGCAAATCATCGGCACGGTGATGAAGTCGCGCACCCAGCCGGAGAAGCACGCGATGATCCAGCGCTTTCGCGACCACTGGCTGGAACGCTTCGCCGGCGCTGCGAGTCTGGAACCGGTGGTGGACAGCACCTTCCCGCTATCCCGCGCAGCCGATGCCCATCGGAGGATGGAGTCTTCGCAGAATGTCGGGAAGATTATTCTGACGATGCAGCCGGAGGATTTGCGCTAGGACAGACATAAAAAAAGGCCAGTCCGTTGAGCTGACTGGCCTTGGTTTGTCTGACGTTTTCGCTGATCAGCTCACCTTGATCACAACCTTGCCAAACGCCCCTTTCGCCAGATGCTCATAGGCCTCGCGCGCCTGTTCGAACGGATAGACATGGTCGATCACCGGGCGAATGTCGTGCTCGGCGAGGAACACGTTCATCCGGTCGAACGATGAACGCGGTGCCACCGCAATGCCGCGAATGGTGGTCTGGCGGAAGATCAGCGGCATCAGGTTCAGCTCGACGGTCTGCCCTGTCAGAAAGCCAATCTGCGCTATCCGCCCCGAGGCCTTGGTCGCTGCTACCGACTGATTGATGCCATTGCCTCCCGCCACATCGAGCAGCAGGTCCACACCCTTGCCCTCGGTGAGTTTCAGCACCTCGTCCGCCCAGTTCGGCGTGCTGCGGTAGTTGATACCGGCGACCGCGCCCAGACGTTTTACCGCGTGCAGGTTTTCATCGCTGCTTGAGGTAGCGATGACTTTGGCGCCCAGCGCGGTGGCGATCTGCACGGCGAAAATCGATACGCCGCCGGTACCCTGCACCAACACAGTCTGGCCCGGTTGAATAGCGCCGAAATCCACCAGCGCATACCACGCAGTCAGTGCGGCGATCGGCAGTGTCGCCGCCTCTTCATCGCTCATGTTGGCCGGCGCGCCGACGGCGCTGTCCTGATGAATGATCATGTACTCGGCGAGGCCACCGGGCAGCGGCGAACCGAAGCAATAATCCGGCTCGCTCGGCCCCGGCTCGCCATCCAACCAGCGCGAGTACAGATGTGAATTGACGCGGTCGCCAACCTTGAAACGAGTAACACCGGCGCCGATTGCAACTACGGTACCGGCGGCATCGCTCACCGGAATCAGCGGTTTCGGCACCAGGTGCGGCTCGTAGATACCGTCAACGATGGCCTTGTCGCGAAAATTCAGCGAGACCGCGCCGACCTTGACCAGCAGCTCGCCAGCCTTGGGCTGCGGGGTTTGCGTCTCGCCCAGTTGCAGATTGTCGAGCCCGAAATCTTTCAGTAACCACGCTTTCATGATGTGTCTCCAAATGCATTATTGGCCGCAATCCCTCAGCGGGCTTGCCTTGGGGCCATGATTGGCTTTTACATCAGCGCAATAAATGCCTGGAAACAGACATGATTGTTCTATTCTCAGGCAACAAATCCAGATACTGAAGCTCACCGGAAAAGTCATGGAATTACTGCAATCAATGCGCCTGTTCGCCCGACTGGCGGAGCTGGGCAGTTTCACCAAAGCCGCTGAGTCGCTGGACATCGGCCGGCCGCAGGTCACTCGCTATATTCAGGAACTGGAAACATCGCTGGGCGTGCGCCTCTTCCAGCGCACTACGAGGAAAGTCGCACTCACCGCCGAGGGTGAACTTTTCTATCAGCGGGTCCAGGAAATTCTGGCCGAGATCACCGCCGCCACCACAATGTTCGATCGCACCGGAGCCACGCTGTCCGGCCGCCTGCGCATCGACATTCCCACGGCGTTCGCGCAGCTGGAATTCATCAAAAGCCTGCGCGAATTCACCGACACCTACCCCGGCATCGATATGGTGCTGGGCGTCACCGATCGTGCGGTTGATCTGGTCGGCGAAGGCATCGACTGCGCGCTGCGCATCGGCGAGCTGCCCGACTCAACCCTGATCGCCCGCCCTATCGCCTTGGCGACCATGGTCACCTGCGCCGCGCCCGAATACCTGCGCGAGCACGGCACACCGGAAACGCTTGGAGATCTGGCGAACCATCAAGGCGTGAACTTTCTCTCGGGCCAGAACAACCGCACCTTGCCCTGGCAGTTTTCAGTTGAGGGCAAACAGAAATCCTACGTCAGCCGCCAAGGTATTACCGTCACCGAGTCGAACGCCTACGTGCAGTGTGGCGTGTCGGGCTTCGGCATTATTCAGGCACCGGGTATCGCGGTGGCAGAGCATCTGGCTAACGGTGCTCTGGTGGAAATTCTGCAACCGCTGCGCCCGCTGCCTCGGCCAGTGACGCTTTTGTACCCGAGCCGCACGCATTTGCCGGCGCAGGTGCAGGTGTTTATCGAATGGCTGCAGGTGCGGTTTGTGCAGTTGCATGGGGGGTGGGTGGTAGGTTGAATCTGGCTTTATCCCGCAGTTTCTGCAGCGTGCGCACCTAGGATTTAACACTGATCCCGCGAGCAGCAAAGACTTCACGCGCAGCCGTTATACCGTTCAAGGCGCTGGGAAATCCTGCGTATACGGTCATTTGCAAGATCACATCGACCACCGCCTCCGGTGTGCACCCGACGTTCAGGGCGCCGCCGATATGCACTTTCAGTTGTGGCTGTGCATTGCCCAGTGCGGTCAGTGCCGCAACGGTTGCCAGCTCACGAGTGCAGTGATCGAGCCCGGGGCGGGCGAAGACATCGCCGTAGGCAAAACTCAGAATCCAGTCCGCAAGCTCTGGAGCAGTATCCTTCAATGAATCAACCACTGCCTGACCAGGTCCGCCAGTAATCTGCGTCAGAGCGGCTTCTCCGCGCGCTCGACGATCAGTCATCTCCACCGGCGCTGCCACACTGGTCACGCTTGCGCCAATCAATGTGGCGGACAGCAAGCGGTTGAAACCGGGAAGTTTACGGATCATGGTGATGCTCCTTTTGCTCGAGTTGGTGATAGATCTGAATCTTGTTATCCAGAACCTCCAGGGACTGGCTCAACTGGCTGATCTGCGCTTGCACGTCCCGGCGATGCTGCTCGAGAAGCTCGCGGCGTTCTGCCAGGGTCGAGTCGCCTGATCGGCGCAGTTCGGCATACCGCAGCATTTGCTGGATCGGCATTCCGGTCGCCTTCAACCGGAGCAGAAACTCGGCCCACAGCACATCCTTCTCGGCGTACACCCGGTGGCCATTGCCACCGCGCCCAACCGGGTCGAACAGCCCGATGCGCTCGTAATAGCGGATCGTGTGAGCGCTCAAATCAAGGCGCTTGGCCAACTGTGAAATTGTCAGTTCTGGATTCATGTCATCACCGTAAAGGTTTGAGCGTGCTCTAAGTCAATGGCTATTTTCAATCAGTTGGAATCAGACAAATCGCGGGCACTATCCGCGCGGTCCGTCGCTATCAGTCTCGACGGTTCAACCCCTGTTATATTCGCTTTACCAGATATATGACTATGCGTATATTCGGTTATCCGTATCCATTGCTCGGCAATCATCCCGCCGCCTTTCACCCTACGCGTCACGACATCCGCAAGCGCATCAGGCTCTTCGTTTTGGTCAAGACACAAGCTTCTGGAGGATGTATGACAGAACCCATGACCCCCACCACCTTGTTCAAGTGTCTGGCCGATGACACCCGGGCCAAAATTTCCCTGCTTGTCGTGCGCGAAGGCGAGTTGTGTGTATGCGAGCTGACGGCAGCGCTCGACCTGAGTCAGCCGAAGATTTCTCGCCACTTGGCGCTGCTGCGCTCCGCCGGTTTGCTGCTGGATCGTCGCCAGGGTCAATGGGTGTACTACCGACTGAATCCTGATGTGCCCGCGTGGGTGGCAGCAGTTTTGAAGGCAGTGGCAGACGCCAATCAGCCATGGCTGGAAACCGAGGCCAAGCGCCTGTGCTGCATGAGCGACCGACCGATCAATCAGGCCATGTGCAGCTGATTCATGCCCACCGGATCAACCACCCTGGCACTGCGCCTCAGTTTCTGAATGAAGGAATCGTCTGATGAAAATCTTGTTCATGTGCACCCACAACAGCTGCCGCAGCATTCTGTCCGAGGCGCTTTTCAACCATTTGGCGCCCGAGGGCGTAGACGCTGTCAGCTCAGGCAGCTTTCCCAGTGGCCGGGTGAATCAACGGGCACTGCAAACGCTGGAGGCGGCGGGTATTTCCACAGTGGGCTTGAGCAGCAAGGCTTCGGATGCTTTTGAGGGCTCGCCTCCGGACATCGTGATCACCGTCTGTGATCGGGCTGCGGGAGAAGCATGCCCGATCTTTTTCGGCCCGGCCCTGAAGGCGCATTGGGGTCTGGCCGACCCGTCTGAGGCTAGCGGGTCGGAAGCCGAGATCACCGCAGCGTTCGCAACCACACTGGCCAAAATCCAGGAACGCGTGAGTGCGTTTCTCGCACTGCCGCTCAAGACCATGAGCCCTGACCAACTGCAAGCTGAACTGAACCGCATCGGTTCGCTTTGAAGATCAACCGAGGCGCCCCCCCTCCAGGTGCCGCCGCAGGAGTTCATATGCAAGACACATTGCCAAACGTACACGCCGACCTGATCGACATTCCTACGCTGGAGCAGCTGTCTCCGCGTAATCCTTCGCCCCACAAACCTCGCATTTTGCTGCTATACGGATCGACGCGAGAGCGCTCGTTCAGTCGTCTGGTCACGCAAGAAGCGGCACGCCTGCTGAATGAGTTTGGCGCCGAAACCAGGATTTTTGACCCTGCGGGTCTGCCGCTGCCTGATGACGCCCCCGACACTCATCCCAAAGTCGCGGAGTTGCGCGAGCTGATGCAATGGTCAGAGGGTCAGGTGTGGTGCTCTCCTGAGCGTCACGGTTCCATGAGTGCCGTGTTCAAAGCGCAGATCGACTGGGTTCCGCTGGCGCTGGGCGCTGTACGACCTACGCAAGGCAAAACCCTTGCTGTGATGCAGGTCTGCGGCGGCTCGCAGTCCTTCAACGTGGTCAATCAGTTGCGGGTACTTGGCCGCTGGATGCGGATGTTCACCATCCCGAACCAGTCTTCCGTGGCCAAGGCGTTCACCGAGTTCGATGAAGCGGGTCGCATGAAGCCTTCTTCGTACTACGACCGCTTGGTGGACGTGATGGAAGAATTGATGAAGTTCACGCTGCTCTTGCGCGATCGTCAGGATTACCTGGTCGACCGTTATTCCGAGCGCAAGGAATCCGCCGAAGAGCTGTCCAGACGAGTCAACCAGCGTTCCATTTGATGCCTGTGCGGGGCAACGGTATGGCCCGACCCCGATCTTTCACTCGTTGAGGCCTTTGCGCCGGGAGGATGCTGGTGAGTCAGAATTCGACACTTGATGTTGTGGTCATTGGTGGTGGCCAATCCGCGCTGACTGTCGCTTATTTTTTGAAGCGCACAGGCTTGTCTTACGTGCTGCTCGATGCCGAGCCGGGACCGGGAGGCGCCTGGCGGCATGGCTGGGATTCGCTGCGGCTCTTCTCGCCGTCGGCATGGAGCTCGATTGCAGGCTGGCCGATGCCGGCCATATCCGAGGGGACGCCCGGGCGGGACGATGTTGTCGAATACCTGACTCAGTACGAGCGCCGGTATGACTTCCCCATCATCCGCTCCACGCGGGTGACCGGTGTCGAGAAGATCGAAGGCGGGTTGCGCGTTATCTCAAAGGACAATTACTGGGACGCCAAAGCGGTTATCAGTGCAACAGGCACCTGGAGCCGCCCGTTCGTACCGGACTATCCCGGCCAGGCGTTGTTTGCAGGCAGGCAGCTTCATTCCGCTCATTACGTCGGGCCGAACGGGTTTGCGGGTAAAGCCGTCCTTGTCGTCGGTGGCGGCAACTCCGGCGCCCAGATTTACGCCGAGGTCTCCAAAGTGGCTCAGGCAACCTGGGTCACGCAACAGGCCCCAACGTTCTTACCTGATGAGGTGGATGGACGCGTCCTGTTCGAACGCGCTACTGCTCGACTGAAGGCGCAGCAGGATGGCGTCGAGCCTCAACAGCCCGTTGGAGGGCTGGGCGACATCGTCATGGTGCCGCCGGTCAAGGAAGCTCGCGAACGCGGTGTACTGAACGCAGTACGGCCGTTCACGCGTTTTACTTCGACGGGGGTTGTGTGGTCATCGGGCATCGAGACAAAGGTGGACGCTGTCATCTGGTGCACGGGTTTTGCTCCGGCGCTCGACCACCTGAACAGCCTGGGCGTTGTAGGCCGGGATGGCAAAGTGATTGTGGACGAAAGCCGAAGCGTTGCGATGCCCGAACTGTGGCTGGTGGGTTATGGCGACTGGACGGGGCTCGCTTCTGCCACATTGATCGGCGTAACCCGCACCGCCCGGGATGTAGTCAGGCAAGTGCAAAGCTATCTCACTGGCGGAACCTGATTGCTCGCGGCGCCGTGAAGCCATAAGGTCGCTAGCCTGTAAATCATCTTCAGCGAGCAGAATCAGGCAAGTCGCCAACAGTATCCGCCTAACGCCGACACCGCCCTGCCCCCTAATCTGAACCCATGCAGAACACACCACTGCAACGGGTTAACCAGATACGGATCTGAACGACCCGGACCTCAATCTCAACTTGACCGGAGTCACCGCCATGAAAACTGTAAGCCAACTGATCGCCGTCGCCACTTTCGCCCTCAGCGCCAGCGCATTCGCCGTACCGAGCAATCAGGAAGATCGTTTCTTCACCCAGGTCAACGAACCACAGCAGACTGTTGCTGCCGATGGCTCGGAACGTACGCCGCAGGGTCAGGCTCTGGCTGAAAACGGCCGCAATCGCCTCGAGGAAAAAGGCCTGGCGGAGGACGGTTATGACAAGACCCCACAAGGCCAGGCCATCGCTGCCGACGGTTCAGACCGCACCCCATTGGGTGAGGCCCTGGCCGCTGATGGATCGGACCGCACACCGGGTCGTCGCGCAGCTTAAGCGCGTGTTGCCGAGACAGGACAAGTCCTGCGGGTTTGAGACCTGCAGGACTTTTCCGTCTTTTGAGGCAAGACCTGATCGAAAACTCAATTGATAGGAACAGGCAATACTTCGATCCGATTCGGCATCGTCCGCCAGCGTTATCCGCCCTAGCATGGCCTCTCCAATTGCCTGCTGGAGTACAGATCCATGAAGACCCTTTTCATCACCGGTGTCAGCAGCGGCTTTGGCCAAGCGCTGGCCAAGGAAGCACTTGCCCAGGGCCATAAGATCATCGGCACAGTGCGCAGCGAATCAGCGCTGGCAGCCTTCGAAGCGCTGTCGCCCGAACGCGCTCATGGGGTGGTGCTGGACGTTACCGATTTCGATGCCATCGATGGGGTGGTTGCGGCAGTGGAGGATCGCCACGGCCCGGTGGACGTGCTGGTCAACAACGCAGGTTATGGCCACGAGGGGATTTTTGAAGAGTCGTCGCTGCAGGAAATGCGCCGCCAGTTCGACGTCAACGTGTTCGGCGCGGTGGCGGTGGCCAAGGCGTTCGTCCCGTATTTTCGCCAGCGCCGCGCGGGGCATGTTCTTAATATCACGTCGATGGGGGGCCATATCACCATGCCCGGGATCGCGTATTACTGCGGCAGCAAGTTTGCGCTTGAGGGCATCTCCGACACCTTGAGCAAGGAGCTTGCACCCTTCAATATTTTTGTCACCGCTGTGGCGCCGGGGTCATTTCGCACCGACTGGGCAGGCCGCTCGATGCAACGCACGCCGCGTAGCATCAGTGACTACGACGCAAGCTTCGATCCGGTGCGCAAGGCCCGGGAGGAGAAAAGCGGCCAGCAGCTGGGCGATCCGCTGAAAGCTGCACGGGCCATGCTGACCATCATCGACAGTCCAGATCCGCCGGCTCACCTGCTATTGGGCAGTGATGCGCTGGCGCTGGTGCGTGACAAGTTGCAGCAGACGGCGGAGAGTATTGAGCAATGGGCAGCGCTTAGTCGTTCGACGGATGGCTGAAAGATCAAAAGCACCCTCACCCCAGCCCTCTCCCGGAGGGAGAGGGAGCCGATCCGGGTGGATTCAACCCCCGCGTTCGGCACAATATTACAGGTCGGCGTAGTACCAGAAAGCACCACGGTCAGTCCCCTCTCCCTCTGGGAGAGGGCTAGGGTGAGGGCTCTGTCTGACACCCCGCCAATCAGCCAGACAGGTTCGAACGCGCCTTTTCACAAGGAAACCCACAGCCCATGCCGAAACCCAAAGACCCAATCACAGCGCGCATGGTCCAGTTAATGAGCCAGCTCGCCCCGCTGGAGGGCTACAACCTGAGCCCGCTGGACGATGTGCGTTTCCTGCGTTCCAACCGACCGCTGACTCGCACGCCGGTGTTGTATGAACCGGGCATCGTCATCCTCTGTCAGGGGCGCAAACGCGGCTATCTCGGCGATGAAATCTACGTCTACGACGCTCAGCACTATCTGGTGGTGTCAGTGCCGGTACCTTTCACCATGGAAACCGACGCCAGCGAAGCCGAGCCAATGCTCGCGGTGTACGTACGTCTGGATTTCGCCCTGGCCGGCGAGCTGATTCAGCAAGTGGATGAGCGGTGGGAATTTCCCACAGCGCAACCGATGGGCATGTACGCCTCGCCTCTCGACGAACCGCTACGCCAATCGACCCTGCGCTTTCTTGAAGTGATGAGCAACGATGCCGACGCGCAAATCCTCGGCCCGGCGATGCTGCGCGAGCTCTACTACCGTATCCTCACCGGCGAACAAGGTGGCACCCTGCGCGCCGCCATCGCCCAACAAGGCCAGTTCGGCAAAGTGACCCGCGCCATCCACAAGATCCACAGTTGCTATCACCAACATCTCGACGTAGAAACCCTGGCCGAAGAAGCGCAGATGAGTGTGCCGAATTTTCATCTGCACTTTCGCAAGGTTACCGATTCCTCGCCGATGCAGTATCTGAAGTCGACGCGGCTGCACCAGGCGCGATTGCTGATGCTGCGTAACGACCTGACCGCGGCAAAATCTGCGTTTCTGGTCGGTTACGAAAGCGCCTCGCAATTCAGCCGCGACTTCAAACGCCTCTTCGGCCGCACGCCGCTAGCGGAAGTGGCGTGGATGAAAACGGCCTATGCGCTGCCGGCACCGACGAGTGCTTCGCCGTTTGTGTCGTCGCACTGATTTTCAGTGCCACGCTCCGCGCACTTATTGCAGCAAATTCCCCGTTCGCATAGTGCTTGCCCCCTCCTGCGTTTCCTCGCCCAATCATGCAGGTCAGTCGCCTGCATCAGGATGGGAACATGAACACCACAGCCATTCCCGAAGGTTTTACTCCGTTCACCCGCAGCAGTCCTTTGCTGGATCTGCTCGGCCCGATCTACGCCAGGGGTCAGGGGCTGCACTTGGAATTGGGTTTACTGACCGACTCCCGCCACGCCAACGGCCGTGGCACTTTGCATGGCGGTGTATTGGCGACACTGGCGGACGTGGGCATGGGTTACGCCATGGCCTTTTCCAGCGATCCACCGCAGCCGTTGATCACCGCGAGCATGACCCTGGATTATCTCGGTGCAGTGCAAATCAACGAATGGCTCGAAGTGCGCCTTGAGCACTCCAGAAAGGGCCGCCAACTGGCGTTTGCTGGCGTCAGTCTGCACGTCGGTGAGCGAACGGTTGCGCGCGCCAGTGCCGTGTTCGCCGTGCCGATGAATTGAATCGACTGACTCGACTCATCGTCACATCTGGACGGCAGGCCGGGATTTGCCGCCCCGCCCGCACGGTCATTACCTTGAAGGCATTGTGTTCGCCATCGTCACCCCATACGCAGCCAGAAGCATATCCGCCGCCCGCTCACCAATAACGACACACGGCGCCATCGTGTTGCCAACGGTAATGCGCGGCATGATCGAGGCATCTGCAACGCGCAGCCCGTCGATCCCGTACACGCGTAATTGGTGGTCAACCACCGACAGCGCATCGCGGCCCATTTTTGCCGTGCACGACAGGTGCCAGTAGGTCACGGCCGAATTGCGGATGAACTGCTCCATAGCGCGACGCTCTCTGGGACCGGGCACGACTTCGCGCTTGATCAGCGCATTGAAGGCCTGGCTGTTGCCGAGTGCGCGGCACAGTTCGATCGACGCATGGGCTGCGGCCATGTCCTCGGGCTCGCTCAGGGAGTTCGGCTCAATGATCGGCGCATCCAGCGGCCCAGCACCCGACAACCGCAAGCGCCCACGACTGGCCGGTCTGGCCAGCCCGGCGAACATGGTCCAGCCATGCTCCGGCGGCTCGATGGCGACCTCAGGCGGAGACGGTACCGCGAATGCCAACTGGCACTGCAACAGGTCCGGGGCTTCCAGGCGGCTGTCGCTTTTCCAGTACAAGGTGGTTTCGCATCCGCTGCCAGCGACGGCCTGGGGTTGTCGATACTCCCACGTGCAAGCGAACGCCAGATGATCCTGCAAATTCTCGCCCACACCGGGTAGATGAACGACCGGTGCGATGCCGTGTTTTCGCAGCTCATCCGCCGGGCCGATGCCCGACTGCATGAGCACTTTCGGTGATTGCACCGCGCCCATGGACAGGATGACTTCAGCTGCGGCATGAAAGCAGCGCCGCTCGCCGGCGATCAACACTTCGACACCGACGGCCCGGGTGCCGACCAGCAACACGCGAGTCACTAAGGCTCCGGTCAGCACCGTCAGGTCGGGACAGTGCAACCGTGGCTGGATGTAGGCGTCGTAAACCGATTCGCGCTTGCCCTGTTTGATGCGCAGGTCGGTGACAGCGATCCCTCCTGCGCCTTCCATCATCTCGCCATTGGGACTGTCGAATCGGGGGATGCCCAGATCGCTGGCCGCCTCCAGCGTTGCCCACGCAAGGGGTTGAGGCGTGGCCGGCTGTTCGACATGTACCGGCCCACCTGAACCACGCCGAGTGGCGTCCGGGCTGCCTTGCCAGTTTTCGATCCTGCGGTAGTAATCGAGAACCGATGCGTAGCCCCAGGCCGGGTCGCCAGACTCGGCAGCAAAATGCTCCCAATCGGCGCGATGGCCGCGCGACCAGACCATCACGTTGATGCTCGAACCTCCACCGAGCCCCTTGCCCATGCTCAGCGGGAGCCGTCGACCGTTGAGGCGTGGATCGGATTGCCCCTCGAATGCCCAGTCGCGCGCGGAGCCGAGGTTCAGCGGCCATTGCGCCGGTTCGGTCACCTCGGGGCCTGAGTAACGTTCGCCGGCTTCAATCAGCAGAACCCGTGCGCCTGACTGATCGGCAAGCCGCGCAGCGACCACGCAGCCCGACGTGCCGGCACCACAGACAATGAAATCATAGTCGTGAGCACTTCGAGGGTTCATATGCCCGCTCACCTTCGATGCCGCGATCACTGCTCAGCAACGCCGTGCACGGCTTTGAGAATCACCGCCGCGACTTGCGCCGGCTGCGACTGCTGCGGGACATGGCTGGACTTCACCTCGGCGAGGGTCGCACTGATGCGCTTGGCGGCAGACCGCTGGACGTCGGGATGAATCATCCGGTCTTCGGTAGCGAGCAGGTACCAGGACGGCTTGGTTTTCCAGGCCGAAACGGTGGTTTTATCTTCGAAAGCCGAGGCCTTGATCGGCCCCTGTGTGGCGGTCATGACGGCGGTCTGCGCGGCCGGCAGATCCTGAGCGAAATCCTTGGCCATGCCTTCAGCGGTCAGATAGAGGAAGCCGTTACCGTCGGCCTTGATCTGACTGATGCCCGGCGGCGTCGGCGCACCTTTGCCCTGTTCGCCACTGGTTTGCCCGGCGTCTGGCGCGAAGGCGGCGACATACACCAGCGCGCTGACTTTCTGGTCGTTGCCGGCTTCGGTGATCACCGTGCCGCCCCAGGAGTGACCGACCAGCACCACCTTGCCCTGCTGGTTGTTCAGCGCGCGGCGCGTGGCGGCAACGTCATCGGCCAGCGAGGTGAGCGGATTTTGCACAACGGTAACGGCCACGCCTTTGGCTTGCAGCAGTGGCACCACTTTGGCCCAGTCGGAACCGTCGGCGAAGGCGCCGTGTACGATCACCACCGAAGGCGTTGTATCCTGCGCGTGGCTGGCGCCGGCCATGAAGGTACTGACCAGGGCAAAGGCGACGGTGGCGAATTTCGATTTGATTGTTTTCATTGGATGAGCTCCTGTTCGGGAGTTCAGAGTGTGCTGGCCGGCCTGCGATGTGGGCATCGGTCAATTATCCGACCCCGGGGCATTTTTCATGGATAGTGGCTTGCAACTGGACATCTCACTGGACGGCGCACTGGCAACCATCGCCCAGGTCGGTGACCTCAGCATGGGGCAACCGCTCGGTCACTCCCGGCGCGTTGCCGCTTTGGCGCGGATGCTCGCGCAGGCATGCCACGGCGACGGTGAGCATCTGCAGGTTGCAGAGCAGATTGCCTTGCTGCGCTGGTCTGGGTGCACGGCCAACGCCGAAGGCTTTGCCGACCTGCTGGGTGACGACGTCGATGGTCGCCGCGCAATGCTCGATCTGACCTTGGGCAATGAGCAGATGAACGCGGTGCATCAGGCAACCCCGCTGGCCGTGGTGCACTGTGAAGTGTCCGGTGCAATCGCCAAAACCCTCCAGCTCGGAACCGCCGTCGAAGCGGGCCTGTGTCGGGTGTTCGAAACCTACGACGGCACTGGCCGACCGCTCGGCGTGGCGCATGAACATATCCCGGAGGTGGCCTATCAGGTGGTCATGGCCGGTGATCTGGATATTCTCACTCGCGCTCACGGCCTGGACGCGGCGTTGCGCTGGATCAACGAGCAGTCGGATCGGCGCTATCCAGCGTCGCTGGTGTCGTTGCTGGTGGCCAATGCCAAGGCCTGGCTGGCGGATCTGGAAACGCTTTGCACAAAAGTTGAACCCGCGCCTGAGCAGCGTCGTGTCTCGCTGACTTTGGTCGGAGACGTCATTGACTTGAAGTTGCCATGGCTGGCCGGGCATTCGCGTCAGGTCGCGCATGTTGCCGTGGAAGCGGCACGCCTGTGGGGGCTGAGTGAGCCGACTTTGGCAAACATTGGCAAGTCCGCGCTGATTTACGGTCTCGGCCGCGCAGCCGTTTCCAATCACCTATGGAATAGCCCAGGGTCGCTGCCCTACGGTGCGGCAGAGCGAGTGCGGCTGGTGCCTTACTGGACGCAACAGGCGCTCCGACCGGTTCCTGAACTGACCGCGGCCGCCGAGATAGCCACCCACGCGTATGAACGGCTCGATGGCAGCGGCTATTTTCGCGGCGTGGCGGGTGATGCACTGAATGCCGAACATCGGCTGTTCGCCACCTCGGTCGCCTGGGTAGCGTTGAGGCAAGCCCGGCCATGGCGAGCAGCCCACGACGAAGCCGCAGCAGCCACGCTACTCAAACAGGATGCTGGCCGTGGTCTGTTCGATAACGATGTCTGCGAAGCGGTCATTGCCGCCGCCAGTGGCGAGCGCCGCCTGCGGCAACCCAAGCCTTCGCTGCTGACAGCCCGTGAGTGCCGCATTCTTCTGGAGATCAGCCGTGGCGCCAGCAACAAGCAAGTCGCGCAACTGTTGGCTATCAGTCCGAGCACGGTACGCACGCACATGGAAAGCATCTTTCGCAAATTGCAATGCTCGACCCGTGCAGCCGCCACTCTGAAGGGGCTGACACTGGGCTTGATCGCCTGAGCCCTGCGCCGGGTCAAGCCTGATCAGCCTGCCTGGCGCGAGCAAGTTCGATGAATGCCCTGGCGGCCGCAGAGGGATTGCGGCGGTTCGGGTAGTACAGGCACAACCTGTCTCGGGGCGGGGTCCAGTCCTTGAGTACCTGCACGAACTCGCCGCTGCGGATTTCGTCACGAACGTCCTGCTCCATGAAAAAGCCCAGCCCCATATCCGCCTGCACCGCCACCTTGACCACGCTCGATTCATCCAGGGTCAGCGGCCCGTTCACATCCAGACGAATGACTTCGCCGTCGCGCTCGAAATACCAAGGGAAAATCGCCCCGTTCGGCAGTCGCACACGGATGCATCGATGCCCGGGCAGATCGGACGGCGAGCGCGGTTTGCCGTGTTGTGCAAAATACCCCGGCGAACCGACCACCGCGTACCGTTGCGGCGGGCCGACAGGCACTACAATCACATCGCTGGGCACCAGGCCTGCCGAGCGCACGCCGAAATCGAAGCCGTCAGCCACGATATCCACCAGGCGCCCTTCGGTCACAAGGTCAATGTGGACTTTCGGATGCTGCTGCAAAAACTCGATCACCAGTGGCAGCAGCGCCGAACGCGCAGCGCTGGCGAAGGCATTGATGCGCAGCGTTCCCGAGGGTCCGGCATTCTGCGATCGCACTGCATCCAGTGCCGCGCGCAAGTCGTGCAAGGCTGGCCCCACTTGCTCGAGAAACACCCTGCCCGCTTCGGTGATGGCGACGCTGCGGGTGGTGCGGTTGAACAGGCGCGATTCGAGGCGCGCTTCGAGTTGCGCAATGGTGTTGCTCAGCGCGGTGGTCGAAACGTCGAGATCAATGGCAGCCTGGCGGAACGACCCCCTGCGTGCCACCGCTATAACGGCATCCAGTTCATTAAGGGCTAAGCGATCCTGGGCCATGGATTGTCCTCATTTTCGGGATAGGTCATTAAGGTTTGTCCCAGTTGAACAAACTATCTGTGGCGCAGCAAGATGACTCCAGACCATCAATCAGGAGTCAGGCAATGAACCTTCAACTTTCCAACGTCGTGCAAACGTATCTCACGGTCACCGACGAGAAAAAAATCTCCGACGCAATCCATCAATTCCTCGCGCTGGAGATCTCGCCATGCTGAATTCAGGATTGACTGGCAAGCGGGTGCTCGTCACCGGCGGTACCAAGGGAATCGGCAAAGCAGTGGTCGAGTGGTTCCTGGCCGAGGACGCAAAGGTCATCACCTCGGCTCGGCAAGTGGACGTCGAAATGCCGGGCGCACTGCTGGTTGCGGCTGATCTTTCGACACGGGAAGGTTGTGACGCACTCATCGCTGCGGTCGAACAGCAACTGGGCGGCGTCGACATAGTGATCCATGTCCTGGGTGGCTCGTCGGCCCCCGGTGGTGGTTTTGCGGCGCTGGACGAGGAACAGTGGCAACGCGAGCTCAACCTGAATCTGCTGCCGGCGGTGCGCCTTGATCGCGCCCTGCTCCCGGACATGCTCGAGCGTCGTAATGGCGTGGTGATCCATGTCACATCCATCCAGAGTCGGCTGCCACTGCCGGAATCAACGACGGCGTACGCGGCGGCCAAGGCTGCGCTGTCAACCTACAGCAAAAGCCTGTCGAAAGAAGTGTCACCCAAGGGGGTTCGCGTCGTGCGGGTATCGCCGGGCTGGGTTGAAACCGAAGCGTCGGTGGCATTCGCCGAGCGACTCGCGCAGGAGGCAGGCACTGACTATCAAGGTGGCAAGGACATCATCATGCAGGCCCTGGGCGGTATCCCGCTCGGCCGCCCGTCGACGCCAGTTGAAGTGGCTGAGCTGATCGGGTTCCTGGCATCGCCGCGAGCAGCGTCGATCACCGGGAGTGAATTTGTGATCGACGGCGGCACCATCCCGACCATTTAGCCGCCAGTCTGCGGGTCATGGACGACCCGCAGAATCCGCACAGCACGTCTACATCCGATGCTGCTCCAGCAAAAAATCCACAAACAAGCGCACCCGCACCGGCATCGCCGCGCCGCCGACGAACACCGCATGAATCGGTTCCTCATCGCCCGGGTTGAACGCTTGCAGCAGCGGGATCAGCGCGCCGCGCTGCAAGTCTTCCCTGACGGTGAACTCGCCAATCCGCGCAATTCCGGCGCCGAGTCTGGCGAACTGAGCCAGTGCTTCGCCGCTGCTGCATTCGATGTTGCCGCTGACTTTCAGCGAGAACTCCTTGCCGTCGCGGATGAACGGCCAGTTGGCTTCGGCGCGGCGGAAGTTGAAGCGCAGGCAGTTGTGCTTGAGCAGGTCTTCGGGTTCGAGAGGTGTGCCGTGGCGTTTCAGGTAATCGGACGATGCGACCACGACCTGGCCGGTGTGGCCGAGCCGGCGTGCGGTCAACGGGCTGTCGGGCAGATGGCCGAAGCGTATGGCGACGTCCGCCTGGCCGGCGAGGATGTCAACGACTTCGTCGCCGAGGCTGAGGTCGACGACGATGTTCGGGTAACGGGCGGTGAAGGCTGCGACCAGCGGCACAATGGTCAGCCGTCCATGGCCAAGGGCGGCACTGACACGCAAGCGGCCCTTGGGTACGCCCTGATCGGTGATGGCCCCTTCCACTTCGTCCATGTCGGCCAGAATCCGCCGGGCACCGCGCAGGAAGGCCTCGCCCTCGGTGGTAAACGTCAGCGCGCGGGTGGTGCGCAGCAACAGACGAGTGCCGAGTCGCTGTTCGGCGCGGGCGATGATCCGACTGACCGCCGAAGGCGTCAGCCCCAACGCGCGCGCAGCTGCTGAGAGGCTGCCCTCCTGCGCCACGGTGACGAACACGCTCATTTCCCCTGACCTGCCGTTGAAGTCCATTCGTGCCTCTTACGCAAAGGTGATTGCCAAAATCGCCATCTACCGCCGGAAAACCATGGATCGTAGCATTGGCGGCATAGATGAGGAGACTTTCCATGCGTATCAATCCACCACTTGTTGCACTCGCTGTCGGCGCCTTTGGCATCGGCGTCACCGAGTTCGCGCCGATGGGCATGTTGCCCGGCATTGCCGCCGATCTCGGCGTTTCCATTCCCGCTGCGGGGTTGCTGGTCAGTGCCTACGCTTTGGGCGTGCTGCTCGGCGCGCCGCTGATGACCCTGACCACTGGCAAGATCCCCCGGCGCTATCTGCTGATCGGGCTGATGGCGATTTTCACCCTGGGTAACCTGATGTCGGCGCTGGCCACCGATTACTCCAGCCTGATGGTCGCCCGAGTGATCACCTCGCTCAATCACGGCGCATTCTTCGGAGTGGGCTCTGTGGTCGCCGCCAGCGTGGTCGCGCCGGAAAAATGTGCCGGCGCCGTGGCGGCAATGTTCATGGGCCTGACGTTGGCGACTATCGGCGGTGTGCCGCTGGCAGCCTGGTTTGGTGAACTGTTTGGCTGGCGCACGGCGTTCTGGGGCATTACTGGCCTCGGTGTGCTGACCATGATCGCTTTGTGGTTCGCCCTGCCCAATCTGAAAGCAGAGCAAGGCGCGGGTGCGCTGGCGGAAATACGGGTATTGGGCAGAGGTCCGGTGTTGGCGGCGCTGGCCCTGACCGTGGTCGGCTCAAGTGCGATGTTCACCGTATTCACTTACATCGCGCCGATCCTCAGCAGCGAGACCCATGCCTCCGCCGCGTTCATCACTGCCATGCTGGTGCTGTTCGGCGTCGGCTTGACGCTGGGCAACATGTGGGGTGGCAAGGCTGCCGACCGTTCTATCGACCGCACCCTGATCGTGTCGCTGAGCGCATTGATTGTGGTGTTACTGGCGTTCACTGTGCTGATGCGCTGGCCGCTGCCGGCCGCCGTGGCGATTCTGATCTGGGGTATCGCCAGTTTCGCCCTGGTGCCACCGCTGCAAATGCGCGTGATGGAAGCGGCCAAGGACGCGCCGAATCTGGCTTCGGCGGTGAACATCGGTGCGTTCAATTTCGGCAACGCGATCGGCGCGGCGCTGGGTGGCGCGGTGATCAATGCCGGGCTGGGTTATCCAGCGATTTCCCTGGCCGGCGCGGCGATGGCTGGTCTGGGGTTGCTGATGGTGCTGACGTTCGCCTGGCGCTCCAGAGCCAGTGCCGCTGCGCTGGCGTAAGTCTTCGCAGCGCTACGCCCCGCCCTGCTGATACTCACGCGGCGTGCAGCCGAACTCGCGACGGAACACCGTGTGCAGATATTGCGCAGACTTGAAGCCGCAGGCCTGGGCAATGTCGGCAATCGCCGCATCGGTGTTCTTCAAACCGCTGGTAGCCGCCGCCAGTTTGAAACGCAGAATCTCGTCATGCACGCTGCAACCGCGCTCAGCGCGGAAATGCGCTTCCAGCGATGAGCGCGACACCCCGACATACGCCGCCACTTGCGCGGTCTTGATGCCCTGACAGGCATATTGGCGGATGAACAGCAGCGCTTGCATGACGTACGGATTGCCCAGCGGTTGGTGCAGGCTCGACACCTGCACATTGACCGCATCAGGCGGAATCAGGATTTGCGTACCGGTGGACGGCATGCCGTGGAGCATCTGGTGCAGCAATTGCGCGGCGGTGCGGCCCATGGTTTCGGTGCCCTGGATCACCGAACTCAGCGGTACGCGGGTCAGGCTGCGGGTCAGCGGGTCGTTGTCGATGCCGATCAGCGCGACCTGCTCGGGCACGGCAATGCCGGCGGTCAGGCAGGCTTGCAGCAACTGCCGGGCGCGCGCGTCGCTGACGGCGATGATGCCGATCGGTTTCGGCAGGCTGTGCAGCCAGGCGATCAGTTGCTCGACGGCACTGTCCCACAGCGGCGCGCTGGTGCCCATGCCGCGATAGATCTCGGCGTGCAGGCCGTCGCGCTGCATCAGTTTGCGAAAGGCTTTCTCCCGCTCCTGCGCCCAGCGATTGGCCTGCGCCTCCGGCAGACTGAAACAGGCGAAGCGCTGCAACCCCGCCTCGACCAGATGCGAATAAGCCAGAGTGATCAGTGCGTTGTTATCAGTGGCAACGTAGGGGATCGCTTTCGGATAGGCGCGCGCATCCTCGTAGGAACCGCCGACCGCCACCACCGGCAAATGAATGTCGGCCAGCGCCTCGCCAATCAGCGGATCGTCGAAGTCGGCAATGATGCCGTCACCCTGCCAACGCTCGATGCCCTTCAAGCGGCAAAGAAAGTCCTCTTCCAGAAACAGGTCCCAGGAAGCGCGGGTGCTGCTCAGGTAGTTGCCGATGCCGCTGATGATTCCACGGTCGTAGATCTTGCTGCCGTTGAACAACAGGGCGATGCGGTGCACGGGCGGTAGGCTTTTCATTCAGTATCCGGATTTTGCGTAAAGCCATTCGCGAGCAGGCTCGCTCCCACACGGTTTTGTGCACGACACGAATCAAATGTGGGAGCGAGCCTGCTCGCGAAAGCGGCCTCAAATTGTTTTTGTTCCGGGCGCCATGTCACGGCGACGATGGACACAGACTAGGCCTGCGCGCGCTGAAGCTCAATACGCAAAATCGCACTCACGGTTGAGGCTTTTCATAATCAGCGGGCACGGGGGCGTTGCTAGTATCGAGACACCGCCAAGAACAACAAGGACAAGGTCCATGCAGTATTTCCCCAATATCGAGCCGGTTCGCTACGAAGGCCCGAACAGTGATTCGCCCCTCGCTTTTCGTCACTACGATGCCGACAAACTGATCCTCGGCAAACCCATGCGCGAACACCTGCGCATGGCCGCCTGCTACTGGCACACCTTCGTCTGGCCGGGCTCCGATGTGTTCGGTGCCGGCACCTTCAAGCGCCCCTGGCAACGCAGTGGCGAACCGATGGAACTGGCCATCGGCAAGGCTCAAGCCGCCTTCGAGTTCTTCAGCAAACTGGGCATCGATTACTACTGCTTTCACGACACGGACGTCGCCCCCGAAGGCAATTCGCTGAAGGAGTACCGCGAACACTTCGCACAAATGGTCGATCGCCTCGAACAGCATCAGGCACAAAGCGGCATCAAGCTGCTCTGGGGCACCGCCAACTGCTTCAGCAATCCACGTTTTGCCGCCGGTGCCGCGAGCAATCCCGATCCGGAAGTGTTCGCCTGCGCCGCCGCGCAAGTGTTCAGCGCGATGAACGCAACCCATCGCCTCAAGGGCTCCAACTACGTGTTATGGGGCGGTCGCGAAGGCTACGAAACCCTGCTCAATACCGACCTGAAACGTGAGCGCGAACAACTCGGGCGCTTTATGCGCATGGTGGTCGAGCACAAGCACAAGATCGGTTTCACCGGTGACCTGCTGATCGAGCCTAAGCCGCAGGAGCCGACCAAGCACCAATACGATTACGACAGCGCCACGGTGTTCGGCTTCCTCCAGCAGTACGGCCTGGAGAAGGAAATCAAGGTCAACATCGAGGCCAACCACGCGACCCTGGCCGGCCACAGCTTTCATCACGAAATTGCCACTGCCGCCTCGCTGGGGATTTTCGGCAGCATCGACGCCAACCGTGGCGATCCGCAGAACGGCTGGGACACCGACCAGTTCCCCAACAGCGTCGAAGAAATGACCCTGGCGACCTATGAAATCCTCAAGGCCGGCGGATTCAAGAATGGCGGCTTCAATTTCGACTCCAAGGTGCGCCGGCAGAGCCTCGACGAGATCGACCTGTTCCACGGCCACGTCGGCGCCATGGACGTTCTGGCCTTGTCGCTGGAACACGCCGCTGCGATGGTTGAGAACGATCAATTGCAAACCCTCAAGGACCAACGCTACGCCGGCTGGCGTCAGCCGTTCGGGCAAGCGGTGATGGCGGGCGACTTCAATCTTGAGTCACTGGCCGAGCACGCGTTCACCAACGAGCTGAACCCGCAAGCCGTCAGTGGCCGTCAGGAAATGCTCGAAAACATCGTCAACCGCTATCTCTATCGCTGATCGCCGAGACCCTCTGCCGACGCAACCACGCTGTGACAATTGCACGACAATTCTGTGCCTGCTGCGTCGGCAGATTCTCTACAGTTCTACCAGCCCGATTCATCGTCAGGCCGTGTCTTTCCAACAAAAATAAAAGGACGCACCACCATGAAGAACTTGAAACGTACGCTGTTGGCCAGTGCCCTGGCGTTGTTGGCCCTGCCGGTAATGGCTGACGCTACCCACCCGAAAATCGGGTTTTCCATTGATGACCTGCGTCTGGAACGCTGGTCGCGCGACCGCGATTACTTCGTCGCGGCGGCGGAAAAAATGGACGCCAAAGTCTTCGTGCAATCGGCGGACGCCAACGAGCAGAAGCAGATTTCGCAGATCGAAAACCTTATCTCTCGCGGCGTCGATGTGATTGTCATCGTGCCGTTCAACGCGACAGTGCTGACCAACGCCGTGGCCGAGGCGAAGAAAGCCGGGATCAAAGTGGTGTCTTACGACCGGCTGATTCTCAACGCCGATGTCGACGCCTATATCTCCTTCGATAACGAAAAGGTCGGCGAGATGCAGGCCGGCGGCGTGCTGAAAGCGGCGCCCAAGGGCAATTACTTCTTGCTCGGTGGCGCGCCCACCGACAACAACGCCAAGATCCTCCGTGAAGGCCAGATGAAGGTGCTGCAACCGGCCATCGACAAGGGCGATATCAAGATCGTCGGCCAGCAGTGGGTCAAGGAATGGAACCCGACCGAAGCGCTGAGCATTGTCGAAAATGCCCTGACCCGTAACAACAACAAAATCGACGGCATCGTCGCCTCCAACGACGCCACCGCCGGCGGCGCCATCCAGGCACTGGCCGCGCAGCAGCTGGCCGGCAAGGTGCCGATTTCCGGCCAGGACGCTGACCTCGCAGCGGTCAAACGCGTAATCGCCGGCACGCAAACCATGACCGTGTACAAACCGCTGAAACTCATTGCGTCCGAAGCGGCGAAGCTCTCGGTGCAACTGGCACGCAACGAAAAACCGGCCTACACCTCGCAGTACGACAACGGCAGCAAAAAGGTCGACACCATCCTGCTCACGCCAACGCCGTTGACCAAGGACAACATCGACTTGCTCGAACAGGACGGCTTCTACACCAAGGCGCAGATTGCCGGGCAGTGATCCGGTCGTAAATCTTGATCAGACCTGTGGGAGCGAGCCTGCTCGCGAAAGCGGTGTATCAGTCAGCGATGCATTGCTTGAACTGACGCTTTCGCGAGCAGGCTCGCTCCCACAGGTCTCGTGGTGTGTGAGTCTTCGATATACGAGCCTTTTCCATGTCCGACTATCTGCTGCAAATGAACGGCATCGTCAAAACCTTCGGCGGTGTCAAAGCGCTCAACGGCATCGACATCAAGGTCCGGCCCGGTGAATGCGTGGGCCTGTGCGGCGAGAATGGCGCCGGCAAGTCGACGCTGATGAAGATCCTCTCGGCGGTCTATCCCTATGGCACCTGGGACGGTGAAATCCTCTGGGACGGGCAACCGCTCCGGGCGCAATCGATCAGCGAAACCGAGGCCGCCGGCATCGTCATCATCCATCAGGAACTGACGTTGGTTCCCGACCTGTCGGTCGCCGAAAACATCTTCATGGGCCATGAGCTGACGCTGCCCGGCGGACGCATGAACTACCCGGCGATGATTCACCGCGCCGAAGCCTTGATGCGTGAATTGAAGGTGCCGAACATGAATGTTTCGCTGCCGGTTTCGCAGTACGGCGGCGGCTACCAGCAACTGGTGGAAATCGCCAAGGCCCTGAACAAACAGGCGCGCCTGCTGATTCTCGACGAGCCCTCCTCGGCCCTGAGCCGCTCGGAAATCGAAGTGCTGCTGGACATCATCCGCGACCTCAAAGCCAAGGGCGTCGCCTGCGTCTACATCTCGCACAAGCTCGATGAAGTCGCCGCCGTATGCGACACCATTTCGGTGATCCGCGACGGCAAACACATCGCCACCACCGCCATGGCTGACATGGATATTCCACAGATCATCACGCAGATGGTCGGCCGCGAAATGAGCAACCTCTACCCCAGCGAGCCGCACGAGATTGGCGAGGTGATTTTCGAGGCGCGCCACATCACCTGCTACGACGTCGACAACCCCAAGCGCAAACGGGTCGACGACATCTCCTTCAGCCTCAAGCGCGGCGAGATTCTTGGCATTGCCGGGCTGGTCGGGGCCGGCCGCACCGAGCTGGTCACCGCACTGTTCGGCGCCTACCCCGGCCGCCACGAGGGCGAAGTCTGGCTGGACGGCCAGCCAATCGACACGCGCACGCCGCTGAGAGCGATCCGCGCCGGCCTATGCCTGGTGCCTGAAGATCGCAAGCGCCAAGGCATCATTCCTGACCTCGGCGTCGGCCAGAACATCACCCTCGCCGTGCTCGAGAGTTATTCGAAAATGACCCGCATCGATGCCGAAGCCGAACTGGGCTGCATCGACCGGGAAATCTCCCGTCTGCATCTGAAGACCGCAAGTCCGTCCCTGCCGATCACCAGCCTGTCGGGCGGCAATCAGCAGAAAGCCGTACTTGCCAAGATGCTCCTGGCGAAACCGCGCGTACTGATTCTCGACGAGCCGACCCGAGGCGTGGATGTCGGCGCCAAGTACGAGATCTACAAGTTGATGGGCGCGCTGGCCGCCGAGGGGGTGTCGATCATCATGGTTTCATCGGAACTGGCCGAAGTGCTCGGCGTGTCCGACCGCGTATTGGTGATCGGCGAAGGCCAGTTGCGCGGTGACTTCGTCAACCATGAGCTGACCCAGGAACAGGTACTCGCCGCCGCCCTCAGCCAGCCGGGCAGCCATAACAATAATGATCGGAAAACCGCGTAAATGAATCAGGTCAAACAACTGTTCACCCGCTACAAGATGCTCGCGCTGGTATTTGCCGTGGTGCTGATCTGGCTGTTCTTCAGCTGGCAGACCGAGGGCGGCTTCCTCACCCCGCGCAACCTTTCCAACCTGCTGCGGCAGATGTCGATTACCGGAATTCTGGCCTGCGGCATGGTGCTGGTGATCATCAGCGGCGAGATCGATTTGTCGGTGGGTTCATTGCTCGGCCTGCTCGGCGGCCTCGCGGCGATACTCGACGTGGTCTATCACATTCCGCTGCTGGCGAATCTGAGTCTGGTCGCCCTGTGCGGCCTGATGATCGGCCTCGCCAACGGCTACATGGCGGCGTACTTGCGCATCCCGTCCTTTATCGTCGGCCTGGGCGGCATGTTGGCGTTTCGCGGGATTTTGCTGGGGATCACCGGCGGCACCACCATCGCCCCGGTTTCGCCGGAGCTGGTCTATGTCGGCCAGGGTTATCTGCCCCACGCGATCGGCACCGGCCTGGGCATTCTGCTGTTCGTGCTGACGGTATTTCTGACCTGGAAACAACGACGCAATCGCGCCCTGCATGGCCTGGCGGCGCATTCGCTGGTACGTGATGTTGTGCGCGTGCTGGTAATCGGCGCGGTGCTGGCGGGTTTTGTTCAGACCCTCAACAGTTATGACGGTATTCCCGTGCCGGTGCTGCTGTTGCTAATTCTGCTCGGGGTGTTCAGCTACGTCACCAGCCAGACCGTGTTCGGCCGCCGGGTCTATTCGGTCGGCAGCAACATGGAAGCGACGCGCCTGTCAGGCATCAATGTGCAGGCGGTCAAGCTGTGGATCTTCGGCATCATGGGCGTGATGTGCGCCCTCGCCGGCGTGGTCAACACCGCACGCCTCGCCGCCGGCTCACCGTCCGCCGGCAGCATGGGCGAACTCGACGCCATCGCCGCCTGCTTCATAGGCGGCACCTCCATGCGCGGCGGCTCCGGCACCGTCTACGGCGCCCTCCTCGGCGCACTGGTGATCACCAGCCTGGATAACGGCATGTCGATGCTCGACGTGGATAGCTACTGGCAGATGATCGTCAAGGGCAGCATTCTGGTGTTGGCGGTCTGGGTGGATGTGAGTACGCGCACGGCGCGGCGTTGAAACGTTGCAGGTGAGTTGGTAAAACGCAAATGAGGCCTGATCACAGGCCTCACTTTTTCCTATCAACGGCGTGAACCGTCTCTTGCGACTGGCTTAAGCGTGCTTTTCCGGGTTCTGGCCAGCCCGTCAGGGCATCCACTGCCACGGCGGCTGGCACCGACGCTACATTCAAACGCCATCCACCGCCGGATAATCCCCATACCCTTCCCAACCCTGGCTGAACCAAGTGCTCATTTCGCTTTCCGCCAATGGCAACTGCCGAGCGAATCTCAGCGGCAGATCCGGATTGGCTATAAACGGCCGTCCAAACGCAATCGCATCGGCGAGCCCGGCATCCAGTTGCGCTTGTGCCCTGGCGAAACCGTAGTCCGAATTGAGGATCAGCACGCCTTTGAACACGTCGCGAATCATCCCGGCCAGTGGCGGGCGTTCGGACTTGCCGAAGGTGCCGTCCAGCGGTGGTTCGCGGACTTCCAGATGAGCGATGCCAATCGCTGACAGCACTTCGGCGGCGCGGATGAACAGCGCTTCGGGATCGCTGTCGCGGATGCCCTGCTCGTAGCTGCTTGGAGTCAAGCGCACGCCAGTGCGGTCGGCGCCGATGACTTCGGCCACCGCCTCGGTCACTTCCTTGAGCAAGCGGATACGGTTGTTGATCGAGCCGCCGTACGCATCGGTGCGAAAATTGTCGCTGTCGCGCAGGAACTGGTCGAGCAGATAGCCGTTGGCGGCGTGGATCTGCACGCCATCGAAACCCGCCTCGATTGCGTTGCGAGTGGCCTGACGAAAGTCTTCCAGCAGTGCGGGAATTTCTTCCAGCGGCAACGCACGCGCCGGTGTATACGGCTGCTTGCCGGCGTACGTATGCGCCTGTCCCGGCGCGGTGGTGACCGATGCGGAAACCGGCTGGCCGCCGCCAAGGAAACTCGGGTGCACGACCCGGCCCATGTGCCAGAGCTGCGCGATGATCCGGCCGCCAGCGCCATGCACGGCATCGGTGACCTTGCGCCAGCCGGCGACCTGTTCGGCCGACCAAATGCCTGTCGCATACGGCCAGCCCAGACCTTGCTGGCTGATGCCGATCGCTTCGGAAATGATCAGGCCGGCACTGGCGCGCTGGCGGTAATACTCGACCATCATCTCGGTCGGGACGTGCTCGCGAGTGCCGCGCGCGCGGGTCATCGGTGCCATCAGGATGCGGTTGGGCAAATCGAGCGCGCCGAGGCGCACGGAATCAAATAACGATGTCATGTTCAGGCTCTCAAAAAGGTGGGCAGGATCAAACCAGGCGTGCGCCGCCGTCGATGTTGAGCACGGCGCCGTTCATGAAGGTGTTGCTCATCAGGAAAACCACTGCCGCGCCCGCTTCTGCAGCTGTGCCGAGGCGATGCAGGGGCAGCACCTGCTCAAGAGAAGCGACAAATGCATCCCGCCCCTCGCCCAGTGCCTTGCCCAGAATCGGGGTGTTGATCGGGCCGGGCGAAAGCGTGTTGACTCGCACCGGTGCCAACTCAAGGGCCAGACCGCGAGCCAGTGCTTCCATGGCTGCCGAGGCGGCGGCGAGTACGGCGGTGCCGTAGGCATTCGGGCGATCAGCGAGAGAACCGGAGATAAACGTGATCGAGCCGTCTTTTGCCAGCCTGTCGCCAAGGACCCGAATCGCATTGATCGATGCCCAGATGCGTTCGTCGAACGCGCGGTGCAGATAATCGAGATCAGCCGCGCGCACGGTGCCAGCGACAAACGTGCCGGCGAGCAGAACGAGGTGATCGACCTGAAGGATATCGGCCAGTGCAGTATCGAGAGCCTGGCTATCGGTCACGTCGGCCGCGCGCCAGCCATCGAGCCCGTGCTCGCTGGCGGCCTGCTCGGCACGTGCAGCGTTCGAGCCGATGACGATGACCTTGGCGCCAGCGGCTTTCGCTTGCACCGCAGCGGCCAGGCCGATGCCGGAGGTGCCGCCGAAAATGACCACGGTTTTGTCGGTGAGTGTGGAAGGCAGGGTTTGGCTGATGTTCATGCTGAGTCTCCGTCTGGAACACCTGAATGGCGTTCGATGGGCAAAGACTACGTTTTGGAAGCCACATTGATAATTGGGCCAGAAGTCGCTTTACTAGTGCCATGAAGGCACAAATTGGATTGGATCGTTTAACCGGGCTCATCGCCTTTGCACGAGCGGCTTCGCTGGGCAGCTACACGGCTGCCGCTCGGGCACTGTCGGTGTCGCCGTCGGCCATCAGCAAAAGCGTGCAACGGCTCGAAGAGCATTTCGGCCTGATGCTGTTTACTCGCACCACGCGCTCGCTGGTACTCACCCCGGAGGGCCGTGATCTATACGAACGGGCGCTGCGGATTCTGCGCGAAGTCGAAGACATCGATCAGGCCGCCGTTGCTTCACGCGCTGAGCCATCGGGCGTATTGAAGGTCACCGCGCCGTTGCCGATTGGACTGAATATCCTCGCGCCGGCCCTGCCGAGATTTCGCGAGCAATATCCAAAGGTGACGATCGATCTACGACTCGGCGATCAGTATGCCGACCTCATCGAGCAAGGCATTGATGTCGCGGTTCGGGTTGGCAATCTTGCCGACTCACGTCTGATCTCTCGGCCGCTTGGACCACATCGAATCGGTGCGTTTGCCTCGCCGGACTATTTGCAGCGCAAGGGTACTCCGCTTACGGCCGAGGATCTCGCCGAGCACGAGTGCGTGAATTTCCGCTATCAAAGCACCGGGCAGAGTTTGCGCTGGCCGTATCTGGCCGGTGACAGACAGTTGGAACTGGCACCCGACGCGGCCTTCACCGTTGATGCCAGCGATGCGGTCGCGGCGGTGCTGGCTGCCGGCGGCGGCATCGGTATTTCGCCGCACTACGTAGCGGCGGCGTATGTTCGTCGGGGCGAACTGGTCCCGGTGCTGCCACAGTTCACCGTCGAACGCTTCGCCATTACCGCGTTGTGGCCGGAGAGCCGTCGCGGTAGCCCGAATGTCAAAGCGTTCACGGCGTTTTTGCTTGAGTTGTTCCCTGCAACGCCGCCTTGGGATGAGGTCATCCAGACGTACGTAGAGGGTTCAGGTCCGGCCTGACGGTTCATAGCGAACGTTTTGCAATCCACTGCTTGTACTGTCCGGTGCGAAAGAACATCGCCAACTGTTGTGACAGCAATCGCGCAACCTACTGTGGAAACGGGCTTGCTCGCGAAAGCGCTCTGCCGGTCGCCATCTGTGTTGACCGTTCTGGCCCCTTCGCGAGCAAGCTCGCTCCCACAGGTTTTTTGGCATGGCTGGGGATTGGTGGCGTGCCAGCACCGACTGGTTTTCGTCAGTGCGCCAATTCTCATCGTCCCGCCCCCAGTCCATAACCTTTGAACTGACTTGAAACCTGTACGCGTCGGCAGGCCAATCAAGCGCTCACGTTGCCCGAATCACTTATGCACAAGCAGCGACTTGCGCGCTGCCTTGTCCTGCTTCATGGCGGCGATTTCCCGCTCGCACGCTTCGACATCGAACGACTTGTCCCATTTGGCGATGGCGATGGTGCCGATGCCGTTACCGATCAGGTTGGTCACGGCTCGCGCCTCGTTGAGGAAGCGGTCGATGCCCAGCAGCAACACCAGGCCCACCAGAGGTATCGAGTGAATGGTGGTGAGGGTGGCCGCGAGTGTCACAAAACCTGCTCCCGCCACTCCGGCCGAGCCCTTGGACGTGAGTAGAAATACGCCGAGCAGAATCATCTGATCCATGAAGGTCAGCGGCGTGTTGGTCGCCTGGGCGATGAAGATCGCCGCCATGGTCAGGTAGATGCAGGTGCCGTCCGCGTTGAAGGTGTAGCCCGTGGGCAGGACCATGCCGACCACGGATTTCTTGCAGCCGAGCTTTTCCAGTTTGACCATCATTCGCGGCAGCACCGCTTCGGTCGAACAGGTGCCCAGGGTGATCAGGATTTCATCTTTGAAATAACGCAGAAACTGCATCAGCGGCATGCCCGACCATCGCGCCACCGCGCCCAATACAACGACTATGAAAATCAGCGTGGTGATGTACAGCGCGACCAGCAACTGCCCCAGCGACAGCAAGGTGCCGATGCCGTACTTACCGATAGTGAACGCCATGCCAGCCCCCGCGCCCAACGGCGCCAGACGCATGACCATCGCCACGATTTTGAACAGGCCTTGCAGGAACAGGTCGATGGTGTTGATCAGCGGTTTGCTGGTTTCGCCCATTTGCACCAAGGCGACGCCCATCAGCACCGACAACAGAATCACTTGCAGCATGACGCCATTGGAGAAAGCGCCGAGGAAGGTGTGCGGAATGATATTGAGGAAGAATTCGACCAGACCGCCCTGCTCGCTCGCCGCCTGGCTGTATTTGTTGACAGCGCTGCCATCGAGGGTACCGGCGTTGATGTTCATGCCGGCACCGGGCTTGACCACGTTGACTACGATCAGGCCGACCACCAGAGCGATGGTGGAAAGAATCTCGAAGTAGATCAGCGCTTTCACACCGATGCGACCGACCTCCTTGATACTGCCCATCTTGGCGATACCGACCACCACCGTGCCGAAAATGATCGGCGCCAGGAGCATCTTGATCAGCTTGATGAAACCGTCGGCGAACGGCTGCAGCTTGGCGCCGATGTCGGGCACGAAGTAACCGATGGCAGCACCGATGACGATGCCGATCAGCACTTGCACATAGAGCTGGCTGTACCAGCGTGATTTTGAAGTTTCCACGGAAGCACCTCATTTTATTGTTGTGGTGGGCATGTGGCTTTGGCGTCGAGGATGACGCCTGAGGGTGCGGCCTCGGCAAACGAGGCCGCAGATGAAACCGAATCAGCCCTCGCCCAGTTCGCGCATGACGGCATACAGCGCAGATTTGGCTTCGAAGCCTACCCCCGGGATATCCGGCAGCCCGACGTAGCCGTTCTCCACGCGGATGCCATCGGCAAACCCGCCGAATGGCTGGAACACGTCCGGGTACGATTCGTTGCCGCCCAGGTGCAGACCAGCGGCGATGTTCAGCGACATCTGGTGACCACCATGTGGCACCACGCGGCGCGAAGACCAACCCAGCTCTTCCATCACTTTCAGGGTGCGCATGTACTCGACGAGACCGTAGGACAGCGCGCAGTCGAATTGCAGGTAATCGCGGTCAGGGCGCATGCCGCCGTGGCGCAACAGGTTGCGGGCGTCCTGGTGAGAGAACAGGTTTTCGCCGGTGGCCATCGGCAGTTCGTAATGATTGGCCAGCTCGGCCTGGAGCGCATAATCCAGCGGGTCGCCGACTTCTTCGTACCAGAACAGGTTGTACTTCTTGATCGCTTCGGCGTACGCGATACCGGTCTGCAGATCGAAGCGGCCGTTGGCATCGACCGCCAGGCGCTGGCCGTCGCCCACCACTTCGAGCACCGCCTCAATGCGGCGGATATCTTCGTCCAGCGGCACCGCGCCAATCTTCATCTTGACCACGTCGTAGCCACGATCCAGATAGCTCTGCATTTCGGCCTTGAGCTTGGTCTGGTCCTTGCCCGGGTAGTAATAACCACCCGCCGCATACACCCAGACCTTGTCATCGGCGACGCCGTTGCGATAACGATCGGCAAGCAGGCGATACAGCGGCTTGCCTTCGATCTTCGCTACCGCATCCCACACCGCCATATCGATGGTGCCTACCGCTACTGAACGCTCGCCATGCCCGCCCGGTTTTTCGTTGGTCATCAGGGTTTTCCAGATGGCGAACGGATCGAGGTTATTGTTCTCGTGATCGATCAGGGTTTCAGGGTCGGCCTCGGTGATCCGCGCCAGAAAACGGTCGCGCATCAACGCGCCCTGGCCGTAGCGACCGTTGGAGTTGAAGCCGTAACCGATGACCGGTTTGCCGTCGCGGATCACGTCGGTAATGACCGCGACGACCGAGCAGGTCATCTTCGAAAAGTCGATGTAGGCATTGGCGATCGGGGAAGCGATGGAGACGGTTTTTTCACGGATATCGACGATACGCATGACGGGTTCCTCTTGTTGTGGTGGGCCAACGTTATGCGTTGCGACGACACCCGCCCAATGCTATTAATGCCGCGCCCTATGCACAGGAGGCATTGCCCTTGGAACTGGTTTGGCTTGAGGATTTTTCAGCGCTGGCCGAATACGGCAGCTTTGTCCGGGCCGCTGAAGCGCGCCATGTGACGCAGCCGGCATTCAGCCGTCGGGTGCGTTCACTGGAGAACTGGATGGGCGTGGAATTATTCGTGCGCACTCCGCAGGGCGCGACGCTGACCGAGGCCGGCAGGCAGATTTTGCCCAGCGCTCAGGAAGCGGCCAGACGCCTTTACCGCATGCGCTCCGAGGCCCAGGAAGTGGCCGGCATGGCCGCGAAAACCTTGCAGTTTGCTGCCACTCACTCGCTGTCATTCACCTTCTTCCCACGCTGGTTGCGCAGCGCCGAAAGTGGCGCGCCGATCGACGCGGTTCGCCTGCATTCCGACAGCATGGCCGTGTGCGAACAGATGCTGATTCATGGTCAGGTGCAATTTCTGTTGTGCCATCGCCACCCCGACGTTCCGCCGTTGCTGGCGCCTGATCAGTTCATTGGCAAGAAGGTCGGCGAAGACGTGCTCGTGCCGCTAGCGAGTGCTTCAGCCCAGTTCGACACATCGCCTGAAACCCTGCCCTATCTGGCCTACACCCACGAATCCGGCCTGGGCCGAATCGTCGCCCACAGGTTGCATGGCAAGGCCGATTATCTGCATTTGAAACCGCTGTTCAGCAGCCATCTGGCGGCAGTGCTGATGTCGATGGCGCTGGAAAGCAAAGGCGTCGCCTGGCTGCCGAAAAGCCTGACCGAACAGGAAATGGCCGACGGGCGCCTGGTCAGGGCGCTGGATGAAAGTTGGGATATTCCGCTGGAAATACACCTGACTCGCCCGACCGCGCCGATCAGCCCTTCGGCGGAGGAATTCTGGGCGAAGCTGGGAGAGTAACTCTATCGAGCAGCCCCTCACCCCAGCCCTCTCCCGAGGGAGAGGGAGCCGATTTGGGTGCTGTTCAAGAACTGAGTTCGACCCGGTATTTCAGGTCGGCGAATTTCTACCAAACACCTCGGTCAGTCCCCTCTCCCTTCGGGAGAGGGTTAGGGTGAGGGGCTTTTGTCCTTTGACTCGATTTATGCCACCGTGAGCCCCGTCCATTGCTCCGAAACCGCCCAAAGTCGCTCAGCCAGCTCAGCATCCGCCGCCCATTGCGCAACGCCCTTGCGGCCCGCTTCAGGTTGATTGATCGGCGCAACATTGCAGTCTTCGCAATACACGCCACCCAAATCCGCAAGCAATGCACTGGTCGCACACCACAATCCCGTCGCGGCGCCCTGCTCCAGCGTTTTCAGACCGTTGTGGGCATCCAGCCGTGGCCGGCCCTGCTCATCCAGCGCATCGAATGCGGCAAGTTCCGCTGTGCTGAGGTGCCGTGCCAGATCCGTCAGAATCTGCCCCGGATGCAATGAGAACGCACGAACGCCATGACTGCGCCCGCGACGATCGAGCGCCATGGCGAACAAGGCATTGGCCGTTTTCGACTGACCATACGCGACCCATTTGTCATACGGCCGTTGCAGGAAATCAATGTCGTCAAAGTCGATCCCGGCAATCTGGTGCCCGCGCGATGACACTGACAGCACCCGCGCCTGTCCAGCTTTGACCAGCGCCGGCCAAAGGCCGCAGGTCAGGCGATAGTGGCCCAAGTGATTGGTCGCGAACTGGCTTTCATGGCCATCGGCATCGCGCAGCAACGGCGCGGCCATGACTCCGGCGCAGTTGATCAGCAATGACACTGGCTGACCCGCGCTGACCACGCTTTGGCTGAACGCCGCCACCGATTCAGCCTGCATCAGGTCCATGGGCATCACGCGGACACCTTCAACACCCGCCAATGCCACCTCTGCCCGCTCCGTATCTCTGGCCGGCACAATGACCTGCGCTCCTGCCGCCGCGAGGCTTTTCACCGTCAGCAGACCCAGGCCGGAATAGCCGCCGGTGACCACCGCGAGCTGCCCGCGCAGATCGATGCCGGCCATGACTTCAGCCGCTGTGCTCGCGGCGTTGAACGGTGATTGCACAGGTTGTTGGAGCGTAGCCATGAGCGTTAATCCTGAGTGAGCTATCGAAGGTCTTCATTCTTGGCTAAGCTCTCGGGACGAACCAGTCTGATAAATCCAGGTTTCTGTCGTGATCATCCAAAATCCTGCTGGCGATCCGCTTTCTGCCGTATTGGCACTCTCCGAGTTGCAAGCAGCCTGCTCGGTTCGCTTGCAAGCGGGAGGCGTCTGGGCGCTGCGATTTCACCCCATCGAACTGAAATTCAACGTGGTGCGACGAGGCGAATGCTGGTTGCGCATGCAGGGCTTGCCGGCGCAGTTGCTGCGGGCCGGCGACTGTTTTGTGGTGTCGCGCACGCCGTTCATTCTGGCCAGCGGCGCCGACGTCGAGGCGGTGAATGCCGCGGATGTTTTTGCCCATGACGGCGCCTCGGCGACGTTTGGCGTCGGCGAGGAAGTCGAGCTGCTGGGCGGCAGCGTGTCGCTATCGGGACCCGGCGCAACCGAACTGCTCGACGTGCTGCCGACCTCGCTGATCATTCGCGCCGAGGCCACAGGTGCCTCGTCGTTTGGTTGGCTGCTGGATGAACTGGAGCGCGAGTGGCCATCACACCAGGCCGGCTCGCAGGCGATGTGCAACGATCTGCTGCGGCTGATCTTCATCCATGCGCTGCGCCATCACATCAACAGCGCGGATGCCGAACAATTGTCTTGGCTGGGCGGGCTACGGGAACCGGCGATTGCCGGCGTCTTGCGCGCCGTTCACGCTGCTCCGCAGAAGCCTTGGCGACTGACGCAAATGGCCGAGATTGCCTGCATGTCGCGCTCCGGTTTCGCCGCGCTGTTCAAGACACGCATGGGTCTGGCACCGGTCGAATACGCCACGCGCTGGCGGATGCGCGTAGCCGCGTTCCGCTTGCGCAATGGTCGGGACAATGTGGCCACTGTCGCCGCGTCACTGGGCTACCTGTCCGACGCGGCGTTTGGCGCTGCCTTCCGCCGCGTGCACGGCATATCGCCGGGCCAATACCGCCGCGATCCACTCCTGTAGGCCAATGATCGAGGTTATGATCGCGACAACCGCCGCCAAGGACATCCGCCGATACCTGCCATGAAAACCCGCCCCACCCCCGCGCCATTGCTCAAGCCAGGCGAAACCGTGGTGCTGTTCGACGGCGTGTGCAAACTGTGCAAAGGCTGGGCGCGCTTTCTGATTCGCCATGACCATCAGCGCCATGTGCGTCTGGCGACCGTGCAATCGCCCGAAGGCCAGGCCTTGCTGGCGTGGGCCGGTTTGCCCCTGGATGAGTTCGACACCATGGCGGTGATCCGCGACCGGCAGTTCTGGGAACGCTCGGATGCGTTTCTCGAAGTGGTCGGGCAACTGCCAGGGCGCTGGCAGCCGCTGAAACTGCTGCGGATTTTCCCGCGCCGCCTGCGTGACTGGGCTTACGATCGAATCGCGCTGAACCGCTATCGGCTGTTCGGCAGGTACGACACTTGTCTGCTGCCAACAGCGGATCATGAAAGCCGCTTTCTAAAAGCCCACGGTTAACCCGACCAGTTGCACCGGCGTCATCTTCGTCACCATCATCAGCACGATGACAAACATCCCGGCGAACCCGGCAATGCCCATCCAGAACCACCAGCGGTAAGTGCTAGCAAAGCGATCATCCAGAGGCAGGCCACTCTCGCCCGCGCTCAGCGCCATCTTCTGCAGACGCTTTTGCAATACAAGTACAGGCAGCCACAGTGCGCCTACGCAGAAGAAAATGATCAGCGAAGTCAGCAGCCATTCAGTGCTCATCGAAAGCCCGGAAAGCCGCATCAGCAGATAGCCGGTAATGACCTGCACAAACCCGGCCGGCGTGGTGATCCACGTATCAAAGCACACCACCATTCGTGCGACATGGGCGATCACTTGCGGGTTGCCGCTGCGGCTGGCGGCGATCAGGTAGAGGTAGGAACCCATGCCGAAACCGAAGAGGAAAATCGCCGCGATTACATGCAGGTACTTCAGGCAGAGATAGAGCATCTCAACGCTGCCCATCGGAGAATTGAACCGACAGGCTCAAGTTGGCCGGATCGTTGATGGCCGCCAGATATTCATCGACGCTGATTTCGCCAACACACGGCCGCGCGCCAGGTTGCGGTGCATAACCCCGCGCCATTTTGATTGCCAGGGCGACGGCGGCGCAGCTGGGGATTTCCGGGCCTTTGTCATTCAGCGCGGTGAGTTGCGCGGTCATGCTCAGCGGCTGGTCGTCAACCCCGATGCCCTGAACATCGATGTACATCGCGCTCTTGCCATCACCGAAACGTTCGAACCACGTACCCAGGCGATGCAGGCGCGCCGCCCAGCGCACATGATCGCGCACCAGACCGAAGCGCAAGGCTTGCGCCAGCAAGGCATTGGCGACACCGCCGAGCTTCAGGCCAGCGCCAGCCTTGAAGCGCAGTGTGTGCGCACCATAGCGGCGGGCAAATATATCCATGTCAGGTACATCGACATTGGCCAGCACCCGGGTGCCCAGTTGTGGCATCGTGCGCACGGTCAGATCGAGCCAGCCCGGCACTTCGTGTACCTGGCCGTGCTTCAATTGCTTGATCGGCTTACCGGCATAGGCGAGCACGCCCTCGACCGTGGACAGCCCCGGCATCTTCGCCGAGGAGGAAATGCCATGCTCGATCGAATCGATTCGCGCAAAGCGCTGGCGCTGCTGATCGATGATTGCCGAAGACAAGGTCGGCACCGAACTGCAACCGCTGAGCACGGCCACACCAGCCTCCCTGGCGCGGGCGTCGAGCACATCAATGCCGTTGACGAAGATGCGGCAGTCAGCCAGATCGCAATAATTCACACCGGCGCCGATGCAGCTTTCAGCAACTGCGTAGGATTGCCCCTGAAACGGCCCGCCGGTGTGCACCACCAACTGAACATTCAACTCTCGCAACGCCGCTTGAAAACCTGCGCCCATTGCATCGCCGCACCAGCCTTCGCACGGACGGCCTGATTGCGCTTGCAACTCAGCGACCTTGCCCTGCAACTTGCGCGCATCGCGGCCCGACAACAGCAGTTCAATCTCTGGCATGAGCGCCAGATGCCGACAAACGATACTGCCGAAATTGCCGTAACCACCGACGACCATCACCCTGAATGCCATTGCCCTTTCCCTGTTCCAGCCTAAACGTGTGGCGCAGAGGATATAGGGCGCAGCGGCGACCAGACATTTATTTTGCAACCGGGTATCACCGCGTCCGCTTGTCCCAGGCAAAAAGAATGAACCCAACGCCCCTATCGTCGCCTAACGCACAGACCATCAGGAGCTAAGCCTATGCAAATCGAAACCGTGTGGATCGTATTGGCGGTCATTCTTGTGCTGATCGAGCTTTGGGCCATCAATCGGGTGCGTAAAAGCGAAGGGAAATCCAGTAGTAAAGGCGTGTGGATCGTACTGATCGTGTTCGTGCCGCTGTTCGGCCTGATCGCCTGGGCGTTGGCGGGACCCAAGCATGTCGGTCGCATTTCGCCTTCCCAGGCTAACCGGTGACCCACGGGTGCAGGCCCGTCTGAAGTATCACCACAGCCCGGCTTTTGCCGGGCTTGTTATATGCAATGCCCGCCGCGCGGATTTCTTGCAGGCTGCACGAAAGCATTGTGCCTGCTTCGATGCCAGCCCTTGATTTAGAAGGGTTGCGCTTGATCGGCGAGTTGGCATGAGTCCTGCGATAGCCTCTTCCTGAATACACAGCAGCGCGAAAAAGAACGCTGTGTTCAATCCGTGAAAAGCAGAGGCCTCAAAAAATGAATGCCATCGACCTTCTCAAAGCCGACCATGAAAAAGTCAAAGCCATCCTCAGCCAACTGAGTGAGTCCACCGACCGTGCGCTGAAAAAACGCGTCGAGTTACTGGGCAAACTGGAAATGGAAATCACCATCCACACCCGCCTCGAAGAAGAGATTCTCTACCCTGCGTTCAAGGAAGCCGGCAGCAAGGAAGAAGACATCATGTATTACGAAGCCAAGGAAGAGCACCGCACCGTGGATTCGCTGGTACTGCCTGATCTGAAAGAAACCGATCCAGGCAGCCCGGAATTTGCCGGTCGGGTCAAAGTGGTCAAGGAACTGCTGGAGCACCACATCGAGGAGGAAGAAGAGGAAATGTTCCCGAAAGCGCAGAAGCTTCTGGGCAAGGCCAAGCTCGAGGAACTGGGCGCGCAAATGGAAGCCATGAAGGCGAGCCACAAAAAGGAAATGGCGGCCAACAAAATCGCCGCTTGAAGTGTTGAAGACACCGAAGCCCGGCGGCAATGCCGGGCTTTTTTTGCGCGCCCAAACTGGCCCTCGCTTCCACATTGGATATACGTATGTCCGGCAATTCCTGAACAAGCCACGAAACCTGTGGGAGCGAGCCTGCTCGCGAAGGCGTCAGGTCAGCCACATCATCTATGACTGACACTCCGCTTTCGCGAGCAGGCTCGCTCCCACAGGGTCAGTGTCGGTCTTGATGCAGGTTGTGATCAAACCGCCCAAGGTGGCGCCGGATCGAATGTGGATTCAATCCACTCCTTGAACGCCACCACCGCCGCCGCTGGAAACCGCGATGACGGTCTGACCAGATAAACGCCGCCCGCCGAATCCAGATGCCAGTCGGGCAGCACGTGAATCAACCGACCTGCCGCCAGATCGCGGCTCATCAGCCAGTCGCCGGCACCGAGTATGCCGGCGTCGGCGCGGGCGGCGGCGAGCAGGGATTCGCTGTCGCTGGCAGTCAGGTTGCCGTGGGGCGTGATGGTCTGCACCTCGTTGCCGCGATGCAGGCGCCACAGCGGGAACGACGCCAGCCCACTGAAGCGCAGGCAATTGTGCTGCAGCAGATCCTGTGGTGTCTGCGGCATGCCATGGGCCTCGATGTACGTCGGTGATGCGCAAAGAATCCGCCGATGGTCACTGAGCTTTTTTGCAATCAGCCGATTGTCCTCAAGCTCGCCGATGCGGATAGCCGCGTCGAAACCCTGCTCGATGATGTCGACCAGGCCTTCGCTGTAATCGGCGATTACCGAAACATGCGGATGAGCCTTGAGAAACTCCGGCAGCAGCGGTCCCAGCCACAAGCGCCCCATCGCCGCCGGCAAAGCCAGACGCAACGTGCCGCGCACTTCGCTGGCGCCCTGCACCGCTTGTTGCTGCGCTTCGTTCATCAACTCGACGGCCGCGCGCAAGCGTTGTTCAAGTTGCAGGCCGGCCTCGGTGATACGCACGTGTCGCGTCGAGCGTTCCACCAACCGCACGCCCAGTCGCTTCTCCATCGCCGCGAGGCGCTTGGAAACGATGGTCGGATGACGCTGCAACAAACGCCCCGCCGCGACAAACGAGCCTTGCGCGGCGACGGCCAGGAAAGCAGCGATTTCATCGCTGTGCGGGTTGCTCAGAACATCCAGATTCATGGTTTTAGAATGATCGCCCCTGATGATCGCCCCGATTCAAGATCGGCATGCGCTTGTGCCGCGTCGGCCAATGAATACCGCGCGCGAATTTGCGGCGTGATGATACCGGCGGACACCGCAGCCAGCACGTCTTGCGCGCGCTCCTGATATTCGGCTGTCGTGGTGGTGTGCGCGGCCAGCGACGGACGGGTCAGGAACAGCGAGCCCTTGGCGTTCAGCGTGGCCATTTCCACCGCCGCCGGCGCGCCGGTCTGCGCGCCGAACGAGACCATCAATCCGCGTGGGCGCAAGCTGTCCAGCGAGGCCTGAAAAGACACCCGACCAATCGGGTCATACACCACGTCGACCTTGCGCCCCTCGGTGATACGCAACACATCGGCGGCGAGGGTTTCGGCATCGAACACCAACACTTCGTCACAACCGGACGCGCGAGCCTTGTCGACACTGGCCTGCTTCGACACCACACCGATCACCGTTGCGCCAAGGTGTTTGGCCCATGGCACCATGATTTCCCCCAGACCTCCCGCGACGCCGTAAACCAGCATTGTCGTGCCCGGCCCGACCGGATAAGTCGCCTTCAGCAGATACTGCGCGGTGATGCCTTTGAACAACACCGCCGCCGCATCTTCGAACGACAACTCATTGGGGATCTTCACCAGACGCTCCGCCGGAAACAGCCGCGCCGAGGCGTAACCACCCAAGGGGCCAGTGGCATAAGCAACTCGATCGCCGACGCGGACATTGCTCACACCGGCACCGACCGCTGCCACCCGACCCGCGCCTTCCAGACCCAACCCCGAAGGCAACGCCACCGGCACTGCACCTTTGCGCTGGCTGACATCGAGGTAATTAACGCCCACCGCCGCTTGCTCCAGCCAGACCTCGCCAGCCCCGGGGGTCTGTTCGCTGACAGTGTGCAGTTGCAGGACGTCCGGTGCGCCGGTTGCGGTGAAGCGAATTGCGTTGGCCATGGTCATCTCCATTGATTTGTTAAGCGTTGAGCTCAGTCTGAAAGCTCAGTAGTCAACGAACAACCCAACCTGAATGCAGTTCATTGCTGCATCTGATGCAGCTATGCATGAATAAAAAAGGAGCGGCAGGTGCTGCCACTCCTCTTTGCAGAATCAATCGAACGCGCCGTTGAGCACCTCGTAGATCAGCCCGGTAGCCAGCGCGACGAGGATCAGGTCGGTGCCAACCTGTTGCCATTCGTAGCCGTCGTAATGAGGCAAATGGCCGAGCAGACGCCCGTCCAGCTTCTTGGCGATGCCTGGTGGCAGCGGTTTGCCCCGCGCCAGATTCTTCTGAACGCCAGGCGGCAGCGCTGGCCCCGGATTCCAGTATTCGCCGCGATAGCCGTCGACGATGCCGAGAATATTGCCGCGATCAATGCTCGGAGCACCGCCGCCATTGCCAGAGTGTTGCTGGCCTTTATTGCCATTGCCCTGACCGCCCCCACCCTGTTTACCATGATCCTGCATGTTCTGCGGTTTGCCCTTGCCGTTGCCCTGGCCGCCCTGGCCCTTGCCATTGCCGGGGTCGGCCAGTGCCGTCGTGCTGCCGACTACAAGCGCGAGGCAAGACAGCGCGACAATCAATCTGCGAGCTTTTCTCATGTGCGATTCCTTCGGTTTGGGGGGGCTTGAGTTGGGGGGAATGTGCTCAGCTTAGTGGATTTCTCCTTGCTGACCACTCGGCCTTGCGTCAGGATTCCCACCCTCTCCACCCGCGATCGAAAAAACATGAATCGTCAAAAGAAGCTGCAGCAGTTGTTCAAGGAAAAAGCCAAAAAGGCCAACGCCAAACTGGCGCCGAAAAAGCCCAAATACATCTGCAAGGCTGATCGCCTGAAGCTGGAAGCCGAAGCCGCGCAGGCTTCAGTGGAAAATACCGAGAGCTGAGTCAGGCTTTCTGCCGCGACGTCAGCCACGTCATCAGCGCCGCCAGCACCAGCAATGCCGCGCTGGCGAAGAAGGTCAGCCGATAGCCACTGCCGTCGAACAGCAGACCACCGACGGTCGACCCCGAAGCGATCGACAACTGCACCACCGCCACCATCAGCCCACCGCCGGCTTCGGCATCGTCAGGCAGCGTGCGCGCCAGCCACGACCACCAGCCCACCGGCGCGGCGGTCGCGATCAATCCCCACACGCCCAGCAACACGAACGTCGCGACCACTGAACTGCCCATCCCAATGAGCGCCACTGCGATCATCGCCATCAACAGCGGGATGGCGATCACCACGCGATACAGCCCCTTCTTCAACACGGAACCGATGACCACGGTGCCGATAAAGCCGGCCACACCAATGACCAGTAAAATCATCGACAGCACCGAAACATCGACCCGGGTCACGGTTTCCAGAAACGGTCGCAGGTAAGTGAACAGCACAAACTGGCCCATGAAGAACAGACCTGCGCCGAGCATGCCGAATGCCACCCGGCGGCTTTTGAACAACGCAAAGCCGTTGGCTGCGCTGGCTTTGCGTGGCGCGGCGGGGAGCGCGGGCAAGCTGATCCATTGCCAGAGCAGCGCAATCAACGCCACCGGTATCAGGCAGAAAAACGCCCCGCGCCAGCCAATCACACTGCCGAGATAACTGCCCAGCGGCGCCGCGACCACCGTAGCCAAAGCATTGCCGCCGTTAAAAATTGCCAATGCCTTGGGCACGCTGGCGGAGGGCACCAGACGCATGGCCAACGCTGCCGACATCGACCAGAAGCCGCCAATCACCACGCCGATCAATGCGCGACCGATCATGTAAACCGTGTAGTTTGGCGCCAGGCCCACCACCAGCCCGGACGCACACATCAGCGCCGTCAACAGCAGCAACAGGCGCTTGCGATCCATCGAACCGGCAAGCCTGGTGATCGTCAGGCTGGTCAGCACCGCGAACGCGCCGGAGATGGCGATGCCGTAGCCGGCCAGGCCTTCGCTGATGTGCAAGTCCGTGGCCATGGGCGTGAGCAGACTGACCGGCATGAACTCGGAGGCGATCAGCGCGAAGACACACAGGGTCATGGCGAACACGCCGCTCCAGTACGCCGGTTGCTCGCCGGCAGTGGACACGCCCATGGGCTGGTTTGTCGGGTTGTCGATTGCTTGGGCCGTCATGCAAAAACCTGTTTGGAAGAACAAATGGTCGAGGCACTTCTGCCCCGCTACTCAGGCTGCAAAGCTTGACGGATCGGGCTTAACTTGATTAGTAGCGGTAATCTTCATGTGCTTTTGAGAAAAATTCAGCAATGAGCAACGCCAAAGTCAATGACCTGCAGGCCTTTCTGGCGGTGGCGCAGGATCAAAGCTTCACCAAAGCCGCTGCTCGCCTCGGCGTCACGCCTTCTGCGTTGAGTCATACGGTCCGCGCGCTGGAGCAGCGTCTGGGTATCCGCTTGCTGGCTCGCACGACGCGCAATGTCTCGCCGACCGAGGCTGGCGAACGCTTGATGCGTTCGATTGCGCCGCTGTTCGAGCAGATCAGCGCCGAGCTCGAAGCCCTTGGCGAATTGCGTGACAAGCCCAGCGGTACGATCCGGATTTCCTGCACGGACGATCAGATTGAGTTGTGCATTCGGCCGATGCTTGCAAAGTTTTTGCAGGACTATCCGGACATCACCTTGGAGTTTTACGTCGATTATGGTTTCACCAATGTTGTCAAGGAGCGCTTCGACGCTGGTATTCGTCTCGGTGAATCAATCAGCAAAGACATGATCGCCGTACGCATCGGCCCGGACTGGCGCCTGGCCGTGGTGGCCTCGCCCGATTACTTCGCCCGCCACCCGGCCCCCGCCACGCCCCATCAGTTGACGGAACACACCTGCATCAACATCCGCCATCAACCGGCCGGCGCGATTTACGCCTGGGAGTTTGCGCACAAGGGTCAGGATTTCAGCGTGAAGGTCGACGGGCAGTTGGTGTTCAACAGCATCATGCACGTGCTCAATGCCGCCGTGGATGGCATCGGCGTGGCGTACGTGCCCGAGCAATTGGTCGCGCCGTATCTGGCCGACGGGCGACTGGTAGAAGTGCTGGAAGAGTGGTGCCCGACGTTTCAGGGCTATCACCTGTACTACCCGAACCGGCGCCAAGGCTCGGCAGCGTTTGCAGCGTTTGTCGAAGCACTGAAATACAACCGCTGACAAACGCAACTCTTCAATCCAAGCCAAATCCCTGTGGGAGCGGGCTTGCCCGCGAAGGCGTCGGCACATTCAACCTCATCATCGCCTGACCCAGTGCTTTCGCGAGCAGGCTCGCTTCCACAATGGTCCGGGGCAAGGCCAAAATCTTCAGCGCAACCAAAATCCCTGTGGGAGCGAGCCTGCTCGCGAAGGCGCCAGATCAGATACATCCACATTGAATGACACACCGCTTTCGCGAGCAGGCTCGCTCCCACAATGATCCGGGTCAAGGCTACGTTTTTACAGGCTGGCTCACCACAGCGGCGCACCGAATGACCGTCGTACAACGACGAAGGGAGGCCCATTGCAGACCTCCCTCGTTTCTCCCCGTCAGGATGTACCCAGACCCTGCGACAGATCCGAAGAAGACGGCCGCGCCGGTTCCGGTTTGGTTTCGACTTCGGTTTGTTCAGTGGTTCGGGTCACGGTGTCACGCACGGTTTCATACCCTTCCTGAGCTTTTTGCTTGGCTTTGTCGACCATGCCAGCGCTGGTGCGGCCCATGTAGCGCTGTTCAGTGGAGGTGGTCGGCAACGCCGCGCCGAGCAAGGCACCCAAAGCGACCCCAGCGGCAGCCACCATCAGCGGTTGCTCCTTGAGCAGGTGACTGAACTGCTGGCCAAGCACCTGCGAATTGCGCGACAACCGGTCACCGGCGTCATGCATCGCATGGCTCAGGTTTTCCTTCGCCGCACCGACGTTTTCACCAAGGTGGCTGGCCTTGCCTTTCAGCGACTGGTAGCCGTCCTTCAGCGAGTCAGTAGTCGAGTGCAAATGCGCGCGCGCACTGTCGATGCCGTCGGCCAGACCGTCGGCCCACTCGCCGGCCTTGTCCTGATCCGGCCCGCTGCGATAGGTCGGCTGCGGCACGGGTGGGCGATTCTGGCTGATCATCAACCAGAGCAGCCCCACGGAAGTCAGCACCGCTGGCACCGGATTATTGCGCACGCTGGTGCCGAGATTGGTGAAGAACGTCGAGCCGTTGCTCTGCATCATCCCCCAGGCCTGATCGATCATCTGCCCGGGGGTGAACTTGCTCTCCAGTTGATCGACGATGTTGCCGATGCTCGCGCGCTGCGCATCGATTTCGCGCTCGATCTGCTCCGGGCTTTTTTCCGCTTCGATATCCAGTTCGCTTTTCATGAGACTTTCCTCCGCAGCGCTTCCTGATCCTTGTTCAAGGCGTCGAGGGTGCGATCAGGTTTGAAGTGAGATGGCTCGAATTGCTTTTTCCCGGATTGCAGCATGGCGAAGCCGATGATCATCACCACCACGCCGACGATCAGCGCGGCCAGCCATGGCGCCATGAACATGCTCAGGCCGTACACCGCCGACATCAACAGAATGATGAAGCCGGCGAGGAACACGATCGCGCCGCCGGCCACCGCAGCGATGCCCGCCTTCAGCGTGCTGAGGCTGTCGTGCAGTTCGGCTTTTGCCAGTGCCAGTTCCTTGGTGAACAAGGCCGGGACTTCGCGCGACAGTTGTCGCAACAGGCCGACCACGGAGGCGTCATCCGTTTGGCCGAGGGGCCTTGCCCCGCTCAGATCAGATTCATCTCTGTTCATCACAGTTCTCCTTTGGCGTCGGGTGCGTGCGGTACGGAAGCCGCGGCAAAATCAGAGGGGTGATCGCTGTCACTGGGCGAGGTCGGGGTGATGCCGGTGGCCAGTCCCGGATTGGCGTGGGCCGATGGCGGCACTGACGATTCATAGGGCCGCTTCGCGCCGTAATCGGCTGGCGGTGGCGTCGAGGTGGAGCCCGCCGCTGGATCGTGTTCGGCACTGACCGTCGCTGCTGCAGAGGTGCCTGCTTTGAGAAACCGCGACAGGCCGAAACCGATGGCAATGCTGCCGGCGATGAACAATCCCGGATTGCTGCGCGCCAGATCCGCTGCATCGTGCAGCAACTGTTCGGCACTCTTGCCACGCAGATTGCCTGCCAGCCCGGTCATGGAGTCCGCCATGTCGGTCAGGTAGTCGGACATGCCCAGCGTGTCCTTGTCCTGCAGCTCCGAGACAAAGCTTTTCGCCCCTTGCGCCAAGGCTTCGATCTGCTCGGCCGCCGTGTCGCGATACTGGCCGAATTGCGCATCGGCCTGCTGCCGCGCACCGCCCAGTGCTTCGCTGACGTTGTCCTTCAAATGATCAAAACTTTGCTCAGGCTTGCCGTTGGGATCACCTGATTCATACCCTGACCTGCTGTCTGAAGTATTCATGTCGCCCCTCGCCTTCTCACTGAAAACGCAAAAACGGAGCTACACGGCAACATTGCCTCGAGCCCCCACATAGGAGATGACGGAGCAGCTTGCGCGAGAGTTCAAACAGGTTGATGAGCGTGCAGCATCAGGTCTGGATCAGTGACGAAAGGTTGCGCTTGGCAGGATTGTGTTGAGCTTCTGCGCCGGTCTGCGGTCAAGACAAGGCACGGGGGTGCATCCAGATGATGGCAGTGAAACCCTCAACGCCGCCGATAGATGGCAGAATCCCCACACCCTGATCACTTCGGAGACCGCAATGCTTCGCCTGTTTGAAGAAAGGCTCGACCCCTTCCCGCCCGACGAGGCGCCGCCACCGCCAGTCGGCCTGATGCGTTTCTTGTGGGCCTGCACCCGGGGCGCGCGCGGTTACATTCTGGCCTTCGCCCTGCTCAGCGCCAGCGTGTCGATCTACGAGGCATGGCTGTTTTCGTTCCTCGGGCAAGTGGTGGATCTGCTCTCGACCTGGCAATCCGGCGGCGCTGCTGGTGATGAGGAAAGCCGCGTGTTGTGGGGCATCGGCATTGTGCTGGTGGTCAGCATCGGGCTGGTGGCGCTGCGCACGATGGTCCAGCACCAGATCCTCGCGATCAATCTGCCGCTGCGCCTGCGCTGGGACTTTCACCGGTTGATGCTGCGGCAAAGTCTGTCGTTCTTCTCCGACGAGTTCTCCGGCCGGGTCACGACCAAGGTCATGCAGACTGCGTTGTCGGTGCGCGAGGTGTTGTTCACCTTGATCGAAATTCTCCCCGGCATTGGCGTGTACTTCATCGCGATCATTGCGCTGGCTGGTGGCTTTGCATTGAAGTTGATGCTGCCGTTCCTGGCGTGGATCGTTTTGTTCGGGCTGGCGATGGTGTATTTCGTCCCGCGTCTGGGCAAGGTCGGCCAGGAACAGGCCGATGCGCGCTCGTCGATGACCGGGCGGATTGCCGACGCCTACACCAACATCACCACGGTCAAACTGTTCTCTCACTCCAAGCGTGAAGCGCATTTTGCCCGTGCGGCGATGGAAGATTTCAAGCTCACCGGGTTCCGCCAGATGCGTCTGGTCAGCCAGTTCGAGATCGTCAATCAGGCGCTGGTGGTCGCGTTGATTATCGGTGCCGGCGGTTACGCGCTGTGGCTGTGGCATCAGGGCGAAGTCGGCACCGGCGCTGTTGCGGCGATCACCGCCATGGCGTTGCGCATCAACGGCATGTCGCACTGGATCATGTGGCAGATGACGTCGCTGTTCGAAAACATCGGCACCGTGCAGGACGGCATGGCCACCCTGACCAGCGGCCCGAAAGTCCAGGACGCGCCGGATGCCAAAGTGCTGGAGCCGGCCGGCGGCGAAGTGGTTTTCGACAATGTCAGCTTCAACTACAACGGCGAACGCCAGGTGCTCGACGGCTTGACCCTGCACATTCGCCCCGGCGAAAAAATCGGCCTGGTCGGCCGCTCCGGTGCAGGTAAATCGACGCTGATCAACCTACTGCTGCGCTTCTACGACGTTGATCGCGGCGAGATCCGCATCGATGGGCAGAACATCGCCGAGGTGACTCAGGACAGTCTGCGCAGCGTGATCGGCATGGTCACCCAGGACACGTCACTGCTGCACCGCTCGATCCGCGACAACATCGCCTACGGACGCCCGGACGCCACCGACGAAGACATCCACCGCGCTGCGGTGAACGCCCAAGCCGATGGTTTCATCAGCCAGTTGAGCGACAAACAGGGCCACAGCGGCTACGACACGCTGGTCGGCGAACGCGGTATCAAGCTCTCCGGCGGCCAGCGCCAACGCATCGCCATCGCCCGGGTGATGCTGAAGAACGCACCGATCCTGTTGCTCGACGAAGCCACCAGCGCACTGGACTCGGAAGTCGAAGTGGCGATCCAGGAAAGCCTCGATGAAATGATGCAGGGCAAAACCGTGATCGCCATCGCCCACCGCTTGTCGACCATTGCGGCGATGGACCGGCTGATCGTCATGGACGAAGGCCGCATCATCGAGCAAGGCACCCACGCGCAATTGCTCGAGAAGAACGGCACCTATGCGCGGCTGTGGCAACACCAGAGCGGCGGGTTCCTCGGTGAGGATCGCGGTTTGGTTGAGGTGATGGAGGAGTGATCAGGCTGGAGGGCCGGGGCCGGCCCTCCATCGATTGGCCTAGATGGTGACGGGGCTTTCTGCATTAACCGGAAGCTTTACGCGAAACACGGTTCCGCCTTCCAGGTCAGAGCTGACCTCGATCGAGCCGGCATGCGAGGCGACGATTTCCGAGGCGATGAACAGGCCCAGACCGAGCCCGGCAACCGGCCCGTGATCAACCACGGAGCGCTGCGAGAACCGCCCCATCGGGTTGAAGATGAACGGCAATACATCCTCCGGGATCGGTTCACCGCCGTTATGTACGGTGAACACCGCGCAATCCTCGCGGACCTGCAACTCGACCGAGACCGGAAACTTATTGTCGCCGTGGGTCACCGCATTGCTGATGATGTTGGAAAAGACCTGTTCCATCCTCGCGCCATCGAACGCTCCCATCACCGCTTCCTTTGCATCGAACCGCACGTTGGCCTGCGGATGAAAGGCGCGGATTTCCTCGATCACCCGTTCGCACACAGGGCTGAGATCGATCAGGGATTTTTTCACCGGAATACCCGGCCCCATCTGGCAGCGCGTCAGATCCAGCAGGTCGCCAACGATCTGGCTGGCGCGCTGCACGCTGGCGTAGATCTGCCTGGCCACTTTGCTGGTGCGCGGGTCGGTGGCTTCGGTACGACGCAACATATCCGCACCAAGCAGAATCGCCCCCAGTGGCGTGCGCAAGTCATGGCCGAGAATCCCCAGAAACACGTTGCGCGACGCCTCGACGGCGCGCGAGTAGCTGGCAATCGACTCGGCGAGCGCCTGATCGATGGCTTCGTGGAAGCGCGTCATGTCGTCGACATTCACCGATTTGCCATCCTTGACCTGACGCAGCCACTGGCTCAGCACACTGGTGCGCAGCGCGCGGTATTCGGAAACCATCTGATCGATGGTGAAACCGGCCATCAGCCGCGTCACCGCGTGGGTTTCCGCAGCCGTTTCTTCATCGTCGCGCGGCGCATGACCCTGGGCCTTGGCGATTTGCTCGCTGATGGTCTGCTTGCTACGCAGATCGATAACGATGGCGCGCAACATCTGCTCGGCGTGATCGCGCAGTGCGACGTTATCGAGTTCCGCACCTGGTGTCTCGATGGTGCGGGCGAAATCTTCCCAGGCCTGCAGGATCGGCTCTAGGTTTTCGAGAATGAAATCTGGCAGGCGCATGGCTGTGGTCCTAAAGGCAATCCATCAACGCTATGAGGCGAACCGGCGCAGACAGCTAAAAAAGCAAACTCAGGAGTACAGAAGGTACGGCTGACGTTATGCAGCCTACCATCAAAGCGCTGGGCTAACGCGGAAGGAAAATCCAGGGCTGAAGTGTCGCGGACCTCACCTACTCCGCGGCCCAGACCGGCCGCTCACCTAATCGCTCAACCAGCCTGACGAGATAACCGTCCGGATCCTGCACAATGAATTCCCGCTGCCCTGTTTCAACACTTTCTGCGCGATACCAGGTGTCCTGGCAGTTTCGAAAGAGTGGAAAACCAGCTTGTTCGAGTCGTTCGAGGACAGGTGCGACCGCGACTACATCTATTTGCAGGTTGATGCCGCGCCCAAAAGGCTTGCTCAGAGGCGCGGTGAGCCACTGGCCGGCCTGCGGATCGAATTGCTCCAGCATCACTTGCGCGCCGTTCAGATCGAGGTAGGCGAAACCGTCTTCAAGGCGTTGATAGGCGACTTTGAAGCCCAGACAGTTCACCCAGAACGCCAAGCTCTTCGACAGCTCGGTGACCATCAGTTCAGGAACCAGTTTGTTTCGTTCAAGCATGGCGATAAATCCGTTTCAGAAGCTTATGCAGCGAGGGTTGTTTCACTCCAGGCATCGTTTGGGCGTGAGTCGAGGTTGCTCGGCATTCTGCACCTCAGCACTCACATCCGTCTGTTTACGGCTGCTGAACTCGATCGGATAAGGCCCGGTCTGCGCCAGAGCTGCCTGCACACGGCTGACAAAGGCCGCGTCGTCCAGGGTGTAGAAAACCCACACCTGACGCTTTCCGCCGGTGACCGTGCACCCCCACTTTGCGAACCCATCCGCCGTTACGGCCGCCTTAATCAGGCGGTCTACCTGCATCATCCGCGCGGATTCCTTTGAACTCGGCAGGAAGCGATCCGACACGTATTTCCAGCTGATGCGAGCCTTGTAAGGAAATGCCCGGGTATCCTTGAGATTCAGGTCGGAAGGCATGCGAAAACTCGCTGGCATTGGGTCGTCAGGAAAATCAGACGGTTGGAAATCGCTGTCGCCTGGCACGGCCACTTGCCGTTGCGGATTGTCAGCAGGATCATCACTGAGCAGTATTCTGAGCGCTTCAGCTTGGCGCTCTTCCCGCTCGCTCATGCATTTGGCGTAGGCCGTTGTATGCGCTGGACCGGCATCCAGACAAGGATCGCGCTCCACCGGTTTTGGAGTATGGGAGCGCGTGCAGCCGGTAGTGATCAGGCTTGCCAGCACCAATAAAACAACGGCTGGCCAGATTTCAGGGCGCAGGGAAGCGTGGGGAGTGACTTTCAAGTGGCCTTCCTTGGATGAGTTGCAGTACGAGACATATGGAAAACGGCGCATTTTGCCTGCCACCCCTGCCCCACGAACAGGCCAAAGCGGAATTAAAGTGGCAATTCATCACAAACAGTGCTCGACCAGCCACAGCCGCTTGTGACGAACAGCCACACGCTCCCTCAGATGCCTACGCTGGCTCCGCTGTCCGATACGCCAAAGTCGCCACCCGGAAAAGCACCACCCTCAATGTGGTACACCATCGGTTCCGCCGAAAAATAATCCTCCAACCCCAGCATGAACCGCTGGTGGTCTTCACTCTGCTCAAACCCCGGTGAGTGGTCCTCAAGTGACTGCCAGCGCACGATCAAATTGAATTGCTCGGGGGTTTCAATACCTTGCGCCAGCAAGTGGCCGCCGTATCCCTTGGCGCGGGTCAGCAACGGTTCGACTTCGGCAAATGCCCGTCGAAAGGCTTCAGTCTGTTGCGGGTGAACGGGCAGGACTGCGATTTCATAAACCATGATGCTTCTCCAAAATCAATGAGCGGATTCAGACGATGAGCGTAGGCTCGACGGCGATGGCGATTTTTCCCAGCAGACCGTTGTTGGCGCTCTCCAGTCGAGCGTGGGCGAGCGGGATGTCGGCGAGCGAATAGACGGCGCCCACATGTGGCCGCAACTGGCCGCGCTCGACCAACGCGCTCAATTCATCGAGCTTGCCGCGATTCTGCCGGGTGAAGACGAAGTGGTAACTGGCGTTCTTGCCCCAGGCCTGGACGAGGTTTTGTGGCTGCGCGATGTCGACGATCGAGACCACGCGGCCAAGCTGAGCGAGCACGTCGGCGCTGCGGGACAGGGTATCGCCGCCGATGGTGTCGAACACCACATCAACGCCATGCCCGGCGGTTTCGCGCATGATCGCTTCGACGTAGTCCTCTTGGGTGTAATCGATCACCACGTCGGCACCCAGGCTGCGGACGAACTCGGCGTTGGCCTCGCGCACGGTCGTAAAGACCCTGGCGCCCATGGCTTTGGCCACCTGAATCGCCACATGGCCGACCCCGCCGGCGCCGCCGTGGATCAGAATGCTTTCGCCAACGCGGAGCACGGCGCGCACGGTCAGCGCTTCCCAAACCGTACCGCCGACCAGACTCAGACTGGCCGCCTCGAGGTGGCTCAGAGAAGCAGGCTTCCTGGCGATGATGCTTTCGGCTGCGACGTGGTACTCGGCATAACTGCCCTGCCCGTCGAATATCTGCGGGGTGTACCAGACCTCGTCGCCCGGCGCGAAAGCGCTGACGCCCGGCCCGATGGATTCAACCACGCCCGACACGTCGTGACCGGTAATGGCTGGCAGCGGCACCAGGTCGGGATAGTCACCGCGCCGAACCTGGTAATCCAGCGGATTGATGGAAGTGGCGTGCACTCGGACCAGCACTTGGCCCGCTTGCGGAACCGGTTTGGACACGTCGCTGAGTTCGAACGAATCAGGACCGCCGAAGGATTTCAGAATCATCGCTTTCATGGCAAAACCTCGTATCGATAAAGAGGGATATCGAGAATTCTCGATATCCTGTAGTAAAAAAATTTACAGCTCTTTCCCTATGATCTCTGCAAGCGCGCTGATTGCTGCCTCATTGCGTTTGTAGTAGGTCCATTGACCGATGCGCCGCACTTCCACCAGCCCCACCCGCTGCAACGTGGCCAGATAACTCGACACCGTCGACTGCGACAGGCCGATACCTTCCTGGATACTGCTGACGCAGACACCCTCAACAAGAACGTCACCCTCATCCTGCGGGGGGAAGTTCTTCACGGGATCCTTCAGGCCTTCAAGGATCTTGAGGCGCGTCGGGTTCGAGAGGGCTTTGAAGATTTCGATCAGTTCCATTCGCCGAGGATATCGAGATTCTTCGATATGTCAATGCGGGATATCGATCTGATTGACAGTCGGCGACAGGCGGCAATGGAACCCGATCTGCCGCCCTGCCGGACAGCTCAGCCTTGGGGCGCATCCAGCAACACCCACAACCGCACGATTTTCCCTTCGCTGATTTCTGCCACATCGACGCCGCTGACGATGACCGGCCCATCGCCCGGGCCGGCGTGCCAGCGCAGATAACCCAAGCCGTGATGCCCAACTGCAGTTCCCTCCGCAACAAAAGCGAAGTCCGGCCCGAACTGATCCAGCAACGCACCGGCCACTGCCGAAATCGCCGCTTGCCCGGTGACGATGCCAGCCGGTTCATACATCGTCGGTGCTTCTGCAAAAAGCTCCTGCACCGCCGCCAAGCGCCTTTGTGCATCGCGTTGGTTGAACACCCGCTGCAGATTGGCCCGTAGCAAGGCGTCGTAGTTTTCAACTTCATCAGTATTTCGCGAATCTGAGCCAGCCATTTTTGATTCCTCGATTTGTGTGTGAAGCCCGGTTGCCCGGGCTCAGCGATTAACCATGTTTGACCAGGTTCAAGGCTGGCAGCGGTCCGCCCGGAAACTGCGCAAGCATTCCCTGCTGCACACCGCCGAGATCGATGCCGTAAAAACCCAATTGATCAATCAGCTCTGCAACTTGGGTTTTGCTCGCGGCATCTTCACCGGAATAAAACAGCACACGCTTGCCGCCCTCGGCGGTGGGATCGCTCAGCAGAGCCGCGAGCAGGTGGTTGAAGGCCTTGACCACGTGCGCACCGGGCAGCATCTGCGCCACCACTTGCGAAGACGGCTGGCCGCCCAGATCGAAAGGCTTGAACAGCGGCGCTTCAATGGGGTTGTTGGCATCGATCACGATGCGCCCATCCCAAGGCCCGAGATCGCGCACCGCGTCAGGGATTTTCGACCAGTTCACCGCCAGAAAAACGATGTCCGCCTGGCTTGCTTGCTGAGCCGTCACCGCTTGTGCGAGTGGACCCAATTCGTCGACCAAACCGGCAAGGCTCTGCGGCCCGCGGCTGTTGGCCAGGCTGACCGGCAGGCCTGCGTTGACGAGCAACCGAGCGATGGCGGTGCCGATGGAGCCAGTACCAATGATGCTGATAATCATGATGCTCTCCTTACGCTGTGAAGCCGCCGTCGACGATTAATTCTGCGCCGGTGACAAACCCTGCCTCTGCACTGGCCAGGTACGCCACCGCACTGGCGACATCCTTGCCCTCTCCGTACCGCCCCATGGCGATGTTCGGGCGTAGGAAGTCCGCAATAGGCCCGTCGGCCGGGTTCATGTCGCTGTCGGTCGGGCCGGGATGGACGGTGTTCACAGTGATGCCGCGCGGCCCCAGATCGCGCACCAGTCCACGACTGAAACCGGTCAGCGCACCTTTGCTCAGGGTGTAGACGGAGGCGGTAGCGAACGCAGCGTATTGCACCATCGAGCTGCCGATGTGAATGATGCGGCCGCCCTGCCCCATGTGTTTGAGCGCTTGCTGAGTGGCGACGAAGACGCCGGTCACGTTCACCGCAAGGATGCGTTGAAAGTCCTCAAAGACGATGTCCTCGGGGGCACCGAGCAGGCTGATACCAGCGTTGTTGACCAGAATGTCGATCTTGCCAAAACGCTGTGCAACCTCGGCAATCGCAGCACGTACAGCCTCGGGGTTGCCCGCATCGGCCGCCAGCGCCACAGCCTGGCCGCCCGCCGCAACGATTTCCTGCACGACCGCTGCGGCGCGATCTGGCGATGCGTTGTAGGTGATAGCGACGGTTGCGCCATCTGCCGCGAGCCGTTTGGCGATGGCTGCGCCGATGCTGCGTGAGCCACCGGTAACGATGGCGATTTTGCCGGTCAGTGGAAGCGTGGATGTGTTCATGGTCGAGCCTCTGGGTGGTTGAAGTTGATGAGGCTATGAGACGCTTTTTGATCTTCCACCAGTAGTGGAAGACAACTAGAATCACTTTCAATCATTAGTTGAAGGTGCGCGGATGGAAACGTTGGGTAATTTGCTCTCATTCGTGCGCAGCGCCGAGGCAGGAAGCTTCTCTGCGGCGGGGCGCCGCCTGGGCCTGACACCCGCGGCGGTCAGTCGCAATGTCGCGCAGCTGGAGGCAAACCTCGGCGTACGCTTGTTTCAGCGCAGCACGCGCAAACTCACGCTGACCGAAGCGGGAGAACGCTTTCTGGCCAACGTCGGTTCGGGATTGGAAAGTGTTCAAGCGGCGATTGCCGACGTGGCCGGCAATGCCGGAGAGCCTTCAGGGCTTTTGCGTCTGAGCGCAGCACCCGGTTTCGCCAGGGATTTTCTGTTGCCGCTGATGCCCGAGTTTCTCAAGCAATACCCCGCCGTGACCCCTGAATGGCACGTCGACAATCGCCAGGTCGATCTCATCGCGGATGGATTTGATGCGGCTATCGGCGGCGGCATCGAACTCGCGCAAGGTGTGGTCGCCAGAGCCATCGCCCCGGCGCATCTGATTCTGGTGGCATCGAAGGAATACCTCTCGGCACACAAGCGCATCCGGCACATCGAAGAGCTGGCGACGCTGGATCATCTGGCCATGCGCTCGGTACAGACCGGCAAGGTGCGCAGCTGGATGCTGCAAGGCCCCGACGGGCAACGGGCACCGCTGGAGTTGGCGCCGCGCCTGTTGGTCAACGATCCGCAAGCGCTGTGTCAGTGCGCGCGACTGGGGTTGGGGGTTGCGCTGTTGGCAGTTCCGGATGTTTTGCCTTATCTGCAGGACGGTACGCTGGAAAGGGTTTTGCCCGATTGGTATGTCAATGCGGGGCAGATTTATTTGTACTTTTCCAGCCAAAAACTATTGCCAGCAAAAACCCGGGCTTTTGTGGATTTTCTGGTCGGTCAGGCTCGTGAGGATGGGTGGGCAACTCGACTTGATGCTCGTGCCTAGCAAGCAAGTTATACGACCTCTGAAACTCAACCAGCATCACGCCTAAGCGGATTTTCAGGCCTTTCGAGCTTGCCGCGTCTGCTCGATTACGGTACAAATCGGGCAGTTGTACGACAACATAATAAAAAACTGAGCCACCCCGAGTGGCTATCATTTTTGAGATCTGCCATGTCCCGTCCTGAGTTTGCGCCAACCGTCCCCCCGCCCTTCCCTCGTTATCTCGCCGTGATCATTCTGTTGTGCATGGGCTGTGCGTTCGCCGGCAACCACGTCGCGGCACGGGTCGCTTTTGATGATGGCGCGGGCGTGTTGCTGGCGATTCTGATGCGCTCGGGCGGGACCTTGCTGGTGCTGGCCATTCTCGTCCTGTGGCAGCGGCAAAGCCTGCGCCTGCCGACGGGCGCGTGGCGTTGGCAACTGTTGTTGGGCCTGCTGATCACTGCGCAGAGTCTGTGTCTGTATTCCGCCGTAGCACGGGTGCCGGTCGCCCTGGCGCTGCTGGTGGCCAACGTATTTCCGATCCTGCTCGCCTTGCTGACCTGGGCGCTGGGCGGCCCACGACCAAGCGCGCGCACCGCGATGTTGATGGGCTTGATTCTCGTGGGATTGGTGTTCGTGCTGGACGTCCCCGGACGTCTATCAGACAGCGCCAGCGTCGGCCCGGAATGGCTACTGGGCGTCGCACTCGCCTTCTGTGCTGCCAGCGTCTTCGCCTGCGCGCTGTGGATCACCGACCACAAACTGTCGCAAGTGCGCGGCTCGGTGCGCAGCCTGCTGACCATCTTCATCGTGTTCAGCAGCGTCAACCTGGCCGGCCTGACCGGCGCCCTCCCCGGCGGACTCAACCTCCCCGCCACCTCAACCGGCTGGCTGGCCCTTGCCACGCTCGTCGTGCTCTATGGGACCGGCTTCATTGTGTTGTTCATTTCCGTGCCCCGACTGGACATGTCACGCAACGCCCCGGTGATGAACATTGAGCCATTGGCGACGTTGTTGATGGGCTGGATTGTGCTGGATCAGATGCTCAGCAGAGGACAGATCATCGGTGGCGTGATTGTGGTGAGCGGGATTGTTTTGCTGACGTATCGCAAAGCGCCGGTGAAGGTTGGGGTGAAGGCTGAGGTTTGAGGGGGTGTGGTGGCGGGACTCTTGGTTGGCGAGTCCTGCTTATCGCCCCCGGCTCGATACCGGATCAGCAGAATTGCAGGCTCTCGAGGTCTACCTGGACATAGCTTCCTATTTCACCCTTGTAGAGATAAATCGCAGTTACCTCCAGCTCCGTTCGTAAGAATTCCGCCAGCCTCCTGAGTCTGGTGCTTGTGGTCATGGCAGGGCGCACAACCGTCGCGCCACCGGGTTGGTCATCGTAAATTCTGACGAGAAACTCATCGACACCATCCAGAATCAGGTAATTGAAACCTCGATACTCATAGCCTGCGCCGTAGTCGACATCATCGAAACGGTCGGCCTTTTCTATTCTCAAGACGCCGCCCCGCTAATTCGACCCAGTGAAATTGAAACGGTCTGGCGCCTGAAAAGTAGATGCTGCTCCATCCACGTCATTTACCAGCTACCGTACGGGATGCCGAACTTATCAATGTATCGTTTGGCCTTTTCACTCACGGGATAGGCATACTGACCACCGTTCTTGCCCAACTCCGGCCCCAGCGGTTCCAACTCTGCTTGGGTGCGGGCGACTTTGATCGGGCGTCGACACTGATCTCTGACCCAGACCTGGACTATGCCACCTGGTGCGAGTCCCAAATACACAGAAGCCATGAAGCGCGCTGTCCTGTCGGGAGTTTCGGCGCAGCGCTGATGGGTAGATGTCACCATTACTCGTCTGGCTTCCTCAGGAAAATCCACCCAAGCCCGGTAGGTTTTTTGCTCGGGTATAGACTGCCAACGGACGAAAATTCGCTTGGGCAGATCTGCGCCAATAACCGGTTTCCCCGTACCTCCCACACCTACCCAACCGCGCGCGGATTCTTTGTCGTCATTTGGTTCAGCGCCGCTGGCGTTTCCTCCCCCGGCTCGCAGAAACGTTCGACCGTTGATGTCTTCCACTGAGCTGTCTTCGACCCAAACGTTCATGAAATTGGGCTTGATAAACGCCAGTTCCCACCAAGGATATTTGGGATCGTTTTCACCTGAATTGGAGCCTGTCGCGTGACAGCCGGTAAAGGCCAAAACGCCCAGTAGAGCCAAGAATATTCTCATTACCAAAGCTTCCAGTCAGCTACATGAGGATGCTGCATGCGAATGCCATTTTCCGTTGGTGAATTGATATAAACAGCTTTCAGGCCGCTGCCGTCCCGCCTTCCTTGCGGGTGATTCCAGTTGGCAGATGTGTGGATGTATTTCAATTGCAGCAATTTCTCCTCTTCAGCTGTGGTGCTGAAGTCACCGGCGATGAATCTTTCACAAAGCGGTTGCAGCTCCTGGGGAACGGCGTACTCGGGTCGTTCGGGAATATCGTGGAGAGGAACACCTTTTTCTTTGGCCAATTGATACATGACTCTCAAATAAACCCTTGAGAGTTTGCCACTGACCGGGCGTTTGAGCTGAAGCCCAGCGTATACACGTTTGTGTTTAGGCCCGAAACGATCTTGCGGATCGGGCGGCAAAGCAAGCGCGGGGGGCGTTACGATTTCCAACAGATCTGCAGGCCATCCTTTGGCGACCCATTGTTTTTTCACCATCGCGGCGTCCTGATAGATCGAAGTTGATTGAACGTCAGTGTTGCTCCATACATCAAGTCTCTGCATGGGACTGACCAATACGCATTCCTCGACTTCGTCGAGATAGCTACCACCGATATCCGAATGCACGCCCGGAAAAACATATTCTGGATAATCGGGATTGACATTGCTGAGGGCGAAATTGGCACGACATTCATCGCGCGCCACCAAGTGGACAACATCCTTGAAGAAGCGAGGGTCGAGATACAGTTTAATGCCCGGAGCAATGGGGCTTTGCACTCTACCGAAATTAGTGAAACCGGCAATAGACGGCACGGTGTCGAATAGACCGATGAAGCCCATTCGGATACTGCTGCCATATTGATCTAGAAAGGTGCGGCTGAAATTATGGGCGTAAGTGCTAAGCAGATCCCTTAACGGCCCCTGCTTGCCTCGTACAATTTCATTGCAGAAATGACGTGCCGCCGCTGCACCTCGACTGAATCCAAAAGTGTCAAAAGTTAGCGAGGCAATTTCACTGTTCGGATTTTCTTGCAGGGCGTCTTCAACAACCTGTTTGATGAACGTAAACGAAGTCTGCACCCTACCGGCTACTCCCGTCTCTCCACGTCCCGTGCTTTGACCGACGATACTGTCTTTCTCGTTGGATTGAGTACCGATGCCTTCGATATATAACGGGCGTGACACCTGTTTTATAGGCCCTTCTCCATCAGCAATCGGAGCCTCGTAATACAGATCGGCAAGTTTTTTGATATTCGTCGCGCCAGAGCCATAACTGCTGTCCGGATCTCCCATATAGGGCTGACAACTGGGAGGAATATCCTCAGGCGCAATCGGATGCTGAGCACCACACAACAACCCCGCAGCAGAGTTGTTCGCATTGTTGCCAGTGCCATCAAAGAAAACCCCGATCCTCAACGCAATGCCTATCTTCTCAGGCTCGCGCGCGGGCTCTTTCCCGTGCTTCTCATATTCGGCCCAGTGCTGGGCGTGCAGGTCGACGGGTTTGGCTTGTTCGTAGCGGTAGTTTTTCGGCGGGTTTGGAACGTAACCACTCAATCCTTGATTCCTTGTTCTGATCCTTGAAGAACGGCCCGAAGGGTGACAGTCGAGCCCGGGTGGTGCAAGCCGTGGCCGTGTGCCAGCCGTGGTGCGCCCGGGTGTTGCGACGAGGTTTTGCGCTCGTCGCATTGCGGGTTATTTGGCTATTTCGACTTTGTCCAAAGCCTGATTGACCGCGATTTCGCCGAGCATGACGACCTGGGCGATGCCTAGCAGGGTTTTGCGGCGCGGGTTGTCGAGCAGCGCGGCGAAGTCGTAGAGCATGGTGGTGGCCGAGCCGAGGGATTCGCTGGCGTTGGCCAGCAGGGATTCGGTGTCGTATTTCGGGTTGGCGAGGAACATCTGTTCCGGGGTGTTGGTGCTGGCCAGGATGTCTGCCGGGCCGAGGTAGTGATCGAGGGCGCGTTCGGCGGCTTCGTGTAGTTTTTTCGATGCACTTGATTCGTAGGGGGATGCGGGGTCGGTGGTTGGGGGATTGGGTGTGACTTTGAACATGGTGAAACTCCTAGTTAGCTAAAAGGAGCCTTCACATTCGCTACCAAACGAAGGTGGCGGCCATACGCGGGTTGGTAGACCGGTAACTAGGAACCGGCACACCCGAAGGTGTCCTGCGCATGGCCACCATTGAGCAGCGACCTGAAGCCGGTCTGCGAACGGTGCGCGATGCGACTAGTTATGGCGGGCTACCAAACCCGATCACTGTTTTTCAGCGACCGACAGACGATAGAACCCGCGACCTAGACGCACAAGCCGGCGGATTCTGGCGTAGTCGTAGGGAATGGCGCAAGGCGTTGTAGCCGTTTGCTTAATGCTTGATTTACTGTTTAAACGGGCTAAGGGTTTTCTGTTTATGTGGCGGTCAATGGGCTGGCGTCATCGCGAACAGGCTCACTCCTACAAGGGGATCAGGCGATGGGCAGTCACAGCATTCTGCTCCTGCACATTCAACTGTCGCTTCTTAAGCAGCGGGTCAATCTCCATTTTGCTCCTCGGTCGTGTGCCGCTAGTTGTCCCTGGTACTTCAAAGCCTCAATCAAAAACCCGAGCGCTCTACGAAAGGTCGGGATGCATAAAGATTTCCTTATCGGTTTAAACGATCAATCGGGGCGGCATCAACCCTGCGTTACGAGCGTCAATTTCGGCCAGATCTCGAGCCATCTCTTCGACTGCAGGCGCTCCAGAAACACCACGTATTTATCACTTTCAAATCGGGCGGTTGGCCGCACTTTCAGCGCAAACAAATCCTCCAGCCCCAACGGCGCCGAAACCTCTATCGCACCATGCCGATCAAGCCTGACACCTACTGCCGTAGCAGTTTCCGGCCAGAACGTCATTGCATCCGCAGCCGCCCCATAAGGCGCATCGGCGTTCCGCTGGTGCATGCGTGCCTGGTTTTTCACCGACCACTTCAAGTCACTGCACAGTGCTGCAAGCTCGACCTCCACGGCCAAATCCGTTTGATCACCGGGACGTGTTCTGTCAAACCATATGACATCAATGTCCTCGGGCAACGGCGAAGGTTGGCGCTGATGCAGATGATCCCAAACCAGGCTGCGCACAAAACCTGCGGCAACCCAGCAGTCCGGCAAGTTGAGAACCCTGACGATGCGCAAGATGTGCATGCGGACGGGATCTTCAGCAATCAGATCCCGCAGTTGCGCTTCCAGATTCATTTATTTCAATCCAATGACCATGGTTGCGAGAGCCTATCAGTGATCTCTGTAAGCGCTCGGTCCCTTGTGCTGAATGACGAGTGCAGGCGAACTTTGCAGGATAGGGCCAACTGCCGACCACTTCTCAAACCTTGAACTCTTCCTTAAGCAAATCGGCAAACTTGTCTTTTGCGCGATTAGATTCAACGTGCCTGTTCCAGATAAAATAATTCTGCACAGGCTTTAAGTCATTGAAGAAGAATCCTTGAATACCGCCGAGCTGGCGGAACTGTTCAAACATGCCTCTGGGCACCAACGATATCCCGGCGCCTGAACTTACGCAGCCAAGGATGGTGCCATAACTGGCTATGCTTGTTATCGGATTGAAAACTTTGTACCGTTCCAGCCAGGTTACCAAAGCCTTTCTGTAGGGACATCCTTCAGGCCACATGAATAAATCCACACCGCGCAGGTCCTCTGGCTGGTTTATCACCCCCGCGGACGGCGAGGCAATCACCACTAGATCCTCTTCATAGATCTCCAGACTCTCGATGTCCGGATGTTCTGGCCTGACGGCAATTATTGCCCCGTCCAACGTGTAGTTGACCACTTCTGCGGATAATTGTGACCAATCGCCAGTGCTGAATTGCATTTGTACAGCCGGATAAAGTTGATGAAACCTGGATAGCACTTTGGGTAACCGGCCGGTAGCGGATGATTCTATGGCACCAATCCTGAGTTCTCCCGAAGGAGCTGACGACGGATCAAGCGCTCGTTGCGATTCTTCGCACAAAGACAGGATTTTGTTGGTATAGCCGAGAAAAAGCCGACCTGAAGGGCTGATGATCAATCCTCTGCCTTTCCTTATAAACAGGTCAACTCCAAGCTCACGTTCCAGAAGCTTGATGCGGTTGGTGATGTTGGACGGCACGCAGTGCAATCGCTCCGAGGCACGGACGATACTGCCCAGATCGGCTACTGCCTTGAACATGACCAGTTGCGAAAACTCCATGTAAACGCTCATTAAAAATGAATGATTTGGTCAGTATAAGTCACTTGTCGCAGGCCAACAAATCGGGCTAATTTCGCCGCTGCAAGGCAAGAAAGTGCGTTAAAACCAAACATTTCATAGGTCTTTAGGGAGAAGGACACATCATGAGCTCAGCATCGCCACAGAGTCGTTTGGAACCGCTTGAACATAAATCCATGCAAGAATTTGGCGAGACATTTATCCAGGCCCTGCCCAAGCACATACGCAACTTGAAAATTCCCGGACGTACCTTAGAAGAAAACCAACGGCGTCAACCGTTGCTGGCCTGCGTCGGCAACGTTGCTGAGATACAGGACGCCATGCTTGAGGTACTCAATCATTCCATCACGCAAGACGCGCAACTGGCGGCTGAAAGCGCATTCAGGGCGTTCCTCGAAAAGCCAGTAATAGACTCGTCGGTATTGAGCTTTTTCAATGGGTGGAATGAAACCCATAAAACCACCAGCCTTGTCTCGGCAAAAATCATCATGCGCCTGTCGGCGGATGCGATATCGGTATCTGCCGACAGACGTGAGGGTTACCACAATGTCATGGCGCATATGCATGAAGTGGCGAAAGATGATTTCGGTCTTGGACATCAGGGCCATGACGGAATGTACAACTACATGACTGCAGCTTTTGGTGCGTCAGCCTGGGTTGAAGAACAATTCAAAATTGCTGAATGCAATGACTTCGCGGACTTCCTATACAACACCGGGGTCGCCAAGCATAAAACGGCACTAAACTCGCAGGAACACAAATCTTCAATTATGGATGCGATGATGGTTTCAATCTCATCTGAACTGTGGAACGGTCGTGAATACAATTTCATCGCTCAATATATTGAAGCAAAACTCCTCGCGGCCAATCCGTTCTTGAGGACAAACACGCAAAACCTGCGTAACGCCAAAGGCTACGTAATGGGGCACTCCGGAGAAGTTGAGAACAAACACGGATTGCATGCCTTGGCGGCCGCGCAAGCTTACGGTCAGACGGTAGGTCTGGAATTCAAGCCTGCGCGACTGAAGGGCATCATGCTCAATTACAATGAAAGAGTCGGCAATGCATTCTCCGCCATGCATCGGATTATGACCTGTTGATCTCTATGGATTAACGAAGCATGCCGATGAACTCTCATAATGTGAGCTTGGAGAATGATCGGCATGTTTTGACGATATTTAAACCAAACCACGAGCGACTCATGAACCTTCCGGCCAAATGACGTTCCGCAGGGATCTATCGCATGGATGTTGAACACGCTGTTCTTGCATTGGGTTTCTTCGCGTTTTGTGGTGGCCTGATAGACGCTGCGGTCGGTGGCGGGGGCCTGGTACAGGTGCCGGCACTTCTACATGCTCTACCCCAGTACAGCCTTGCCACCATTTTCGGCACCAACAAACTGGCCGTTCTGGCAGGCAATATTTCATCAATATCGGGTTACCTGAAGCGCATAAAAATTCGCTGGAATTTAATGCTTCCGACCATGCTCGCCGCTTTTTTATTTTCTTTTCTCGGAGCTCTCTCGGTATCCCTTGTTCCTAAAAGATTGATGGAGATCGTTGTCTTTTTCATATTGATAGTCATGGCTATCTACACGTTTATGGAAAAAAAACTTGGTTTGGCAGGCAAAGACCGCCACTTCGGAACGAAAGACATTTGCCTTGGAGTTTTCTTTGGCAGCCTGATCGGTTTCTACGATGGTGTCTTCGGCCCGGGCAGTGGCAGCCTGCTGCTGTTTATCTTCGTCAAGGTCTTTGGCTTTGATTTCCTCAATGCATCAGCCTCTGCAAAACTGGTCAACCTGGGGACGTTCAGCGCTGCGCTCATATTTTTTATCCCCTCCGGTAATGTCTTGTGGGCGATTGGCGGCATAGTTGCTTTATGCAATATGGCCGGTGCACTGACCGGTGTCTTTTTGGCATTACGTTATGGAAGCAGTTTCATCAGAGTTTTTTTCCTGATCCTGCTCGTATTCCTGATCGGCAGAATGGGGGTCAACATTTTTTCGTAGACCCTGGTCACGTCATACCATCCGCCGCGAATCGCGCCGCACCGCCTGCGGCGGCACGCCAAACCCGCGCATGAACACCTCGCGCATGTGCCGGCGGTCACGAAACCCGGTTTCTCTGGCGACCACATCCAGACTGTGACTGCTTTGCTCGATCAGCAAACGCGCTGCTTCCAGCCTTAGGCTCTCTATCGCCTTGGCTGGAGACTGGCCGGTTTCGGCGGTAAACACCCGGGTGAATTGCCGCGGACTCAGGTGCACCACCTCGGCCAGTTCTTCGACACTCAGCGGGCGATTGAGGTGCTTGCGCGCGTAATCCAGCGCACTCTGAATGCGATCGGATTTGGGTGACAGCGACAGCAATTCCGAGTGCTGCGACTGCCCGCCCGAGCGGCGCTGATGCATCACCAGCCGATGGGCCACCGAGCGCGCAATGTCGCTGCCCAGATCTTTTTCAACCATGCCCAACGCCATGTCGACACCAGCGGTCATGCCCGCCGACGTCCACACCGGGCCGTCGATAATAAAGATCCGGTCGTCCTCGACATTCACCGAGGGATGCATCCTGCGCAGCGCCGGGGCGAACGCCCAGTGCGTGGTCACGCGGCGATTATCCAGTACACCGGCCTGCGCCAGTACGAACGAGCCGGTGCAGATGCCGGCCACGCGGCGTGCGCCGTCGGCGAGCCCGCGCACGCTGTGCAGCACGTCAGCATCGGGCGGCGTCATCGGTGTCAGCGTTCCCGCCACCAGCCAACTGTCGGCCAGCCCCGCTTGCGTCAGCGGCAACGTATCGACGTGCAAGCCCAGCGAGGAGCTGACGATGCCGCCGGCCTGGGAAAAGTTCTGCACCTTGTACACGGCTTTGCCGGTGACGATGTTGGCGAACTCGAACACCGACTGGGTCGCCAGCGCCATGACCTGAAAACCTTCCGTGAGCAGATAGCCGACTCGATGCATGGTCGCGCTCCGTTTGTTGAATGTCCTGAAACACTACCACATACGTCATTCAGGTCGGAGCAGGTTTTCTCCATCATGGTTCACATGCCAATCAATCCACTTGCGGGACGCAGCTCATGAAACTTGAAGCCAACACGATCTTCATCACCGGCGGCACTTCCGGCATCGGCCGCGCACTGGCCGAGGCCCTGCATCAGCGCGGCAACAAGGTCATCATCGCTGGCCGTCGCCAGGCCCTGCTGGCAGAGATTGCCCAGGCCAACCCGGGCATCGATACCGTGCAGCTGGACATCAACGATGCGCAGCAGATCAACGACGTCGCCGCCGAAGTCATCCGCCGCCATCCGTCGTTGAACGTAATCATCAACAACGCCGGGATCATGCCCTTCGACAACGCGGGTTCCGGCGACTACGACGATGAACAGGCCGTCGGTCTGTTGCAGACCAACCTGCTCGGCCCGGTGCGCGTCAGCGCGGCGTTCGTCGAACACCTCAAGCGCCAGCCCGAGGCCTACATCATCAACAACAGCTCGGTGCTGGCCTACCTGCCGCTGGCGACCACGGCGCTGTATTCGGCGACCAAAGCGGCGATCCATTCCTACTCGCTGTCGCAACGTTTCATGCTGCGCGACACCAGCGTCAAGGTCCTGGAAATCGCGCCACCTTGGGTCGATACCGACCTGATCCACAAGAGCGGCGACGAGCGCGCCATGCCGCTGGACGAGTTCATCGAGGAAACCCTGATCAAGCTGGAAACCGCCACCACCGAAGTGCTGGTCGACCGAGTGCTGCCGCTGCGAGCCAACCAGGGCGCGAACGAGCACGGGTTGATCGAGCAGTTCAACCTGTCGCTGCTGGAAAATCCTATTCCGGTGGCCTGAACTCACCGACAGAAACATCCGGGCTCAATGCCCGGGTAGCCTGGCTGTTGATCATGTTCATTCACAACGCGGCAAGCCAAACACCACCCGCGCCCCCCTCGGCTCATTGCGCTCGGCCCACAATTTGCCGCCATGTCCTTCAATGATCGTGCGGCAAATCGACAGGCCCATGCCCAGCCCGGTGGATTTGGTTGTGAAGAACGCCGTGAACACTTGCTCCGCCCGCTCGCAGGCAAAGCCCGGCCCCGAATCGCTGACGCTGATGTGCACGTTATCGCCCAGCGCCTCACTGCGAATCAGCAGACGTCGCTGCCCCTCTGCCATGATCGTCATGGCTTCGAGGCTGTTGATGATCAGGTTGAGCAACACCTGTTGCAGTTCGACCCGGTCCGCCACTACGAAAGGCAAATCTGCCGCCAGCTCAACGCTGACTTCGGCGCCGTGCTTGAGCGCTTCGCCCCGGCTGAAACCGACCATTTCTTCAATCAGCAGATTGAGGCTGACAGGCTGACGCTGCGGTGGCGTTTTGTGAATCAGCGCGCGGATGCGCCCGAGTACGTCGGCGGCGCGGTTGCCGTCGAGAATGATATGCCGCAGGCCCTGCTCGACCTCGTTGATATTTGGTGGCTTTGCACCGAGCCAGCGCAACGCGGCATTAGCATGGGTCACCGTGGCGGCGATCGGCTGATTGACTTCGTGGGCAATCGATGCGGCCAACTGACCCATGGTTGCCACACGATTGGCGTGGGCCAGTTCCGTTTGCACCTGACGATAACGACGCTCGCCTTCGCGCACTTGCTCTTCAGCCAGCTTGCGTTCGCTGATATCCAGCACAAAGGCCAGGCCCTGTTGCTGACTCGCTTCGAAGGCAGCCAGACCGACAATCACCGGCAGCCGACTGCCGTCCTTGCGGATGTACTCCTTTTCGAATGGCTGGGCCCGGCCAGTGTGGATCGCCGTTGCCAGTGCAATATCGCTGTTAGCGCGTATCGCCGGCGGGGTCATGTCACGCCAATGGACACTGCCCGAAAGCAACTCATCACGGGTGTAACCGACCATGCGCAGGAACGCGTCATTGGCCTCGATGATTTCCCCTTCCACGCCCCAGACGATGATGCCGATGATGTTGGCGTCGACCAGCCGACGGATCTTCGCTTCTCGCTCGGCGAGGTCGCGGTACAGGCGCGCGTTGTCCAGCGAGATCGCTGCCTGCGACGCCACCAGGCGCAACACGGCGAGACGCGTCGGGCTGAACACCCCGGCGGACAGGTTGTTTTCCAGATACAGCGCCCCGGCGACCCGCGCCTGATTCATCAATGCCAGGCACAGGATCGAGCGCGCGCCTCGTTGCTGAACGTATGGATCAGCGGCGAACAGCGGATCGGCAACCGCGTCGTCCAGGCACAGGTTTTCGCCGGTGCGCAGCGTCTGGTAGAGCACTGACTCTGCCAGCGCCACCGTGTGCAGCGGCGCGTTGCACAGCTGCGTGGCACCGTCGCCGATACGGGTTCGCGCAGCGACATAGGGAATGTCGGCGTTCAACAAAATGAGCAGGCCATGCTCGGCCCCGGCCTGTTCGATCGCGGTGCGCATCACCGTTTCGATCAAACGGTCCAGGACGATCTCGCCGGAGACTGCTTGAGAGACCTTGAGCACCGTTGCCAGGTCGAGATGTTCAACTGGCGTAATGAGCGTGGTGACCGGATTCGGTTGCGCCTCTTCGGCACGCAGAAAACGATGACGTCGCTCCAGCTCCCGCACCTTGCCAGCAGCCCCCCAACGCAGATAGGCGTAGCGTGCGTCGCGCAGGTAAACCCGGGATATCCTGACCAGCCCGCGAGCGCCGTAGAACCGTGCGGCCAGTTCGTTGGCCAGCGCTTCGATATGGAGCAAACCATTGTCCTGAGCCAATTGAATGGCTTGCTCGTACTGCAATTCGGCTTCGAGCAACTGTCCGGTGACGCGCGCCATTTCCGCGCCGACCAGCGCCACCTGACTGGCGAAGGTCTCTGCACACAAGCGCGCCCACGTCTGCAACTGTTCATGATGTTGACCCAGACGCTGCAAAGCACCGGCGTCAGTTTCGCCGTGGGCCGCCAAGGTCAACGCCGCGTAGAAATGGTATTCGGCCTCCTCGAAAAACGCCGAAACCACCCACAAAAGTCCCTGCGCCTGGGCCGCGCACTCAGCGGCCGCCGCGTAATCCCCGGCCAGATAGCGCGCCTGCAACTTGCGTACCCAGTACTTGCCGCGCGCCAGCGCCAGATCCGCCGAACCGGCCAGATGCGCCTCGACAGCTGTTTCATCGAACCCGTCATCGTCGAAACAGCCGAACGTCGGCGTCTGCCCGCGCAGCATGCGGATCAGCGTCAACTGGCAGCGCATGAAATCCGCCACCAGACCGAAACCGACCTTTTGTGCATAGACCAGCCCTGATTCCGCTTGCGCCTGCACCTCGGCCAGCGGCTCGCCGATAAACAACAGATCGGAAATCAGGCTGTTTCCGGCGAACGCGGCATACGGCAGATCGCCGCTGCGATGGGCCGCGTTGAGCGCACGGCGCAACAGTTCGCGGCACTCGCGCACTGGCCGCATCCAGCGCACCACGAAGATCGAGAAGCACAACCAGGTGCTCGCCTCATAACGCGTGAGCCCGCGCCGATCAACCAGATCGCAGCCCAGACGGCCAAATCGATAACCAGCGGCATAGTCGCCAAAACGCGGCCCCGACACGCGCCCGAAGTTGGCATAGAGCAGGCAGGAGGCGTCGCAGTTGCCATATTGCAGGCTCAGGCTGATCGCTTTGCAAATGGTCAGGCTGGCGAGGTTCAGATCCGACTGCACCGCCGGCGCGAAGAGTTTGCCCAGCGCATCGAGGGTGGCCCGCGCGGCAGGATCCTCCATCAGCGGCAAGTCGATCATCTGCTCGATACTGCGCCCGCGCAGGCTGGTCCAGACCTGCTGATATTCGTCGCGCACCTGAATATCGTCCGGACGCGCTGGCCAATCGATGCCGACCTGACGCAGAAAGGCCAGACACACCGTCACCGCCCGGTCACTGCGATCAAGCAGCAAGTAGACATCCATCTGCAGGCACGCCACCGCCGCGCGCTCGACGGTGGTCACGGCGCGCTCGGCCAATGTCGCCAGGCGCGAGTCGGCAAGCTGCAGTTGGCCGGTGAGAAATTCGCACTCGGCACGGTTCAGCTCCAGAGCGAAACCCAGTTCATGCCGACTGTCATAACCCTGCTCGCCCAACAGTTCTGCGCCGGCGCCCAGATAGGTCAGTGCTGAGGTATAAGCGGTCGAGGCCTTCGCTCGCTGGCCGGCGAGCAGGTTGAACTCGGCCAGTTGCTCGCGCTCGGCACGCAGGCTGATCAGATGCGCACCGCGATTGAGCTGGCCGACAATCTCGAAGATCGCCTCCTCGCGCCGCTCACCCTGGGTTTGCAGTGCCAGCAGCCGGCCGATGCGCAAGTGCATTTGCGCCCGTTCGGTTTCAGCGATCAGCGAATACGCCGCCTCATGGATGCGATCATGCACAAACCTGTAGGCACCGTCCTGACGCTCGACCAACTCAAGCCGCACCGCCGGCCACAATGCGGAGTGAACGTGAGGCACCGGCACATCAAGGACTGTGGCCAGCGTGTTGAGACGCGCGACGTTGCCCAGGCAGGCCAGTTGTTGCAGCGCCTGGCGGGTTTCCTGGGGCAGCCGCGCCAGTTTGCCGACCATCAAATCGACGACATTGTCGGTGTAGCCCTTGCCGTTGATCAGGTGCACATCCCACCGCCAGCGCTGGCACGCAGGCTCGTATGTCAGCAGCTTCTCCTCGGCCAGGGCGTGCAGAAACTGGATGACGAAGAACGGATTGCCAGCGGTCTTGTCCAGCACCAGCCGCGCCAGCGCGACAATGCTCGCCGGCGGGCAGCGCAGTGACTCGCTGATCAGTTGTTCGATGTGCGCGCCAGCCAGTGGCGCCAGACGAATTTCGTCAATGTGTACGCCGGCGTGATGCAGGGTCTTGAGTGTGCGGCTGAGTGGGTGATCGCCATCTACCTCGTTGTCGCGATAAGCACCGACCAGCAGCAGATGAGGGGTCTCTGCGCGACTGAGCAAATCTTCGAGCAGATCAAGGGTGGCCGCGTCGAGCCATTGCAGGTCGTCAAGGAACAGCGCCAACGGATGCTCGGACTGAGCGAACACGCCGATAAAACGCTGCAAGACCTGAAGGAACCGCTGCTGCGCCTGTTGCGGCTCCAACTCAGGCACGGGCGGCGGCTCGCCGATGATCAGCTTGAGTTCGGGGATCAGATCGGTGATCAACCGCGCATTCGCTTCCAGTGCCCGCAACAGTGCTTCGCGCCAGCCCGCCAGTACGTCGGTGCGCTTGCCCAACAGCGTCCGCACCAGCCCCTGAAAGGCCTGAACCAGAGTCGAATAAGGCACGTCGCGCTGGTACTGGTCGAACTTGCCGGCGGCGAACAAGCCACGCGACGGCACCAGCACCTTGTGCAGTTCACTGACCACCGACGATTTGCCGATGCCGGAATAGCCGGATACCAGCACCAGTGTCGGCGCGCCTGTCTGCACCACATTGGCGAAGGCATCGATCAACGTTTGCACTTCGTGTTCGCGGCCGTAGAGTTTTTCCGGAATCAGCAAGCGCTCGCAGGCGCCCTGCTCGTCCAACGTGAACGTCTCGATCTGCCGCATACGGCGCCAGTCATCGAGGCAACGGCGCAAGTCATGCTCGACACCGACTGCGCTCTGATAGCGCTCCTCGGCAGTTTTCGCCAGCAGTTTCATGACCACTCGCGAGAACATCGGCGGCACCGTCGCCACCCGTTCACACACGGGCATTGGCAGCCGCGCGATATGGCAATGCACCCACTCCATCGGTTCACTGGCACTGAACGGCAGCGAGCCGGTGAGCATCTGGTACAGCGTCACGCCAAAGGCATACAGATCACTACGCGAATCGATCGAACGATTCATCCGCCCGGTTTGCTCCGGCGCCATGTAAGCCAGCGTGCCGGCGATAGATTCCGGTGGCGTGGGCGCTTGCCGTTCCCGTGGCAAGCGCGTGGCCAGGCCGAAGCCGGTCAGCCGCGCCTGCCCGTCATGGCAATGGACAAAGACATGCTGCGGTTTCAGGTCTTTGTGCACCAGACCACACTGATGCATATGGCCCAGTGCCTTGGCGATGTTCGTGGCCAATTCCAGACAGGTTTCGATATCCAGCGGAGCGACCAGCAATCGCGACAACGGCTCGCCACCCGGATCGTCGAACAGCAGACGAACTCGGGTGCCCGTACGCTCGAAAGCTGTCGGCTGCAACGCCCAGGCAGGATTGAGGTCGTCCCTGAGGCTGTATTCATGCGCCAGACGCTCCAGGGTGCTCGGCAATGGCTGGCCCATCGCCGGACGCACCGCCAGTAGGCTGCCATCATTCGAACCGCGCTCACGGGACAGCACCCGCTCGCCGTCGTCCCACAAAATCTGTTTTCTGCTGGCCATCTGCGTCAACACTGCTCAGGTTTTTTGCCGCACGGTGAGTTGCACGTCGCCAGCGCTCAGGGGTTGCGCTGGACAGGCTCGATGCCCAGCGCTTCTGCGATACGCACCAGATCGGCCACTGAACGTGCGGCCATTTTGCGCATGACCTGGCCACGGTGGACCTTGACCGTGACCTCGCTGAGGTTGAGCTGTCCGGCAATCTGTTTGTTCATCAGCCCGGCAATGACGAAGCCAAGCACTTCGCGCTCACGTGCGGTCAGGGTTTGGTAAGCCCGACACAAAACGGCGCCGGAGTGTTCGGCTGCTAGCCGCGCACGGTCGCGAGCCAACGCACTGGCCACGGCGTCGAGCATGTCCTGATCACGGAACGGCTTGGCCAGAAAATCCACCGCGCCGGCCTTCATCGCCTTGACGCTCATGGCGATGTCGCCGTGGCCGGTCATGAACACCACAGGGATGCGCAAGCCATTTTTTTCCATCTGTTCCTGAAACGTCAGGCCACTTTCGCCGCGCAGGCGCACGTCGAGCACCAGGCAACCGGGTACCTCACGTTGCGCTTGCGCGAGAAAATCTCCGGCGCTGTCGAAGGTTCGCACCTGCAAGCCGATCGAGCGCAGCAAGCTGTCGAGCGCCTGGCGCATCGAGGCATCGTCATCGACCACGTACACCACTGGTTCGCCGAGCACATCGGGACTTTGCGCAGGGCTGGAATGCGACCACAAGGTCATTGTGTCTCCTCGGCGAGATCGCAGCACGCATTGGGCTGGTCAATAAATCTAGTTCAGGATGGCCACCGCAGCCAGACACCGGCCGGACGGTCAGCAATCAGGCTAACAGTCAGCACCATTGCCGGCCGGCCAGAAACCCCTGAAAATCGGCCAGGCTGAGGCAGTCCCGCCTCTAGCGCTGCAAACAGGCAGGCCCGCGATGTCCACTCATCCCGCTTTTACAACGGCCCCGCGCGACGTGGTGTTTATCGCCTACCCACGGCTGAGCCTGCTCGATCTCAGCGGTGCGCAGACCGTGTTCTGGGCGGCGAGCAAAGCCTTGGTCGAGCGCGGGCAGCCCGGTTATCAACTGCACACCGCCAGCCTCAGCGGCGGCTTGATCCCGACCGTCGAAGGGCTGGCCATCGACACCCAAGCGTTAACCACGCTCGACACCACCGCGCCGGACACGCTGGTCGTGCCCGGCGCCCCTGACATCTGCCAGACCCTTGAGGAGCACCGCGAACTGAGCGACTGGCTGCAGGACCATGCTCACCTCGCCCGCCGCGTGGTCTCGGTGTGCAGTGGTGCGTTTCTGCTGGCTCAGGCCGGATTGCTCGACGCCCGCCGCGCTGCCACTCACTGGGCGATGTGCGACGCTTTGCGCGATCGCTTTCCAGCGGTCGAGGTAGATGCCGACGCGATCTTCATTCAGCAAGGCAAGGTCTGGACCTCGGCCGGAGTCACCGCCGGGATCGATCTGGCGCTGGCGCTGGTAGAGGCCGATTACGGCCGTGAAGTGACGTTGCAAGTCGCGCGGGAATTGGTGGTGTACATCAAACGCCCCGGCGGCCAGGCGCAATACAGCACGCTGCTGCAATCGCAGGCGCAGGACGCTGCGATGTTCGATGATCTGCACCTTTGGCTCATGGAGCGCCTCGGCGACCCGAATCTGACGGTGGAGCGCCTCGCCGAGCAAGCCGCAATGAGCCTGCGCAACTTCACGCGGGTCTATAAAGCGCGCACCGGGCGCACACCGTCGAAAGCGCTCGAGCTGTTCCGGCTCGAAGCGGCCAAACGCCTGCTGGAAAACTCCCCGCACAAAATCGAACGAATCGCCCGCCTCTGCGGCTTCAACGATGAAGAACGCCTGCGCGCCTGCTTCCAGCGCCACCTGTCGATCTCCCCGCGCGACTACCGCAGTCGCTTCAGCCGCGATGGCTGAACCGCTATACCTACGTATAGTTTTGCCCGCTGGCCATCAGCGTATGGTGCAAGAACGACAGGAGTCACCAGCTCGGCCGCCCGGCCCGGGAGCTTTATGTACAAGACGCATGTCATTGCGGTAGTGGACGACGACGAGGCAATGCGCACATCGCTGAGCAGCCTGCTGCGAGCGTCGGGGTATCAGGTGTTCTGCTATGCGGCGCCAGCGGACTACCTTGACTCGGACGGGCCGGCGCAGACTGATTGTTTGATTTCCGATATTCAGATGCCGGGCATGGGTGGTTTGCAGATGCTGGATGCACTGCGGGCGCAAGGCTGGCGGATGCCGGTGATTTTTGTGTCGGCGCATGCGGGCAAAATGCCCAACAGCGTACCCGGGGTCATCGCGTGTCTGGCCAAGCCATTTCAGGCTGAACGTTTGCTCGCCTGCCTGGAAAAAGCGCTGGGTTGATCCTTTTTCCCCATACCTTCGTATACCCCCCTTCCACCCATGCGTACCCCACGCACACCGATGGACAACTGCGCTCGTAGCCTCCCCGCCCTAGCATGGCTCTACACAGCGGGCGATTGAGCGCCAGGCAGTACGGCAAGCAGTTACGGCGGCCAGTGATCGTCACGCCAGAGTCCGCATCGGACTCGGGTGTCATCCATCCATCAGCGTCAGGGAGCACATTATGAAACAGCAATTATTGGTGATCGGTGCAGGGTTCGGCGGGCTGTGGAGTGCGCTGAGCGCTGCGCGTTTGCTGGATATGCATGCCCGTCAGGATGTCGAGATCACGCTGCTCGCCCCGCAAGCGGAATTGCGTATTCGCCCGCGCTTCTACGAGCCGGACGTGCACAGCATGTACGCGCCGCTCGACGCGCTGTTCGATGCGGTGGGTGTGCGCTTCGTCAAAGGCACCGCTGAAAGCATCGACGCCCGGGCGCGCCGAATCGGTTACCGCGACGAGGCCGGGCGTCCGGGTGAACTGGCCTACGATCGGCTGGTTCTCGCCAGCGGCAGCCAGCTCGCTCGGCCTCCGGTGGTTGGCCTCAAGGAGCATGCGTTCGATGTCGATCAGATCGAATCCTCGGCGCGTCTGGAACGCCATCTCATCGCCCTCGGCAACCAACCGCCCAGCGTTGCGCGCAACACCGTGGTGGTCGCCGGTGGCGGTTTCACCGGGATTGAAACTGCGACGGAAATGCCGGCGCGCCTGCGCGCGATTCTCGGTGAGGATCAAGACCTGCGCGTGATCATTGTCGATCGCAGCAAGGACATCGCTGCGACCATGGGCGATGGCATTCGCCCGTCGATCATCGAGGCGTCCAATGACCTGGGTATCGAATGGATCGTCGATGCCAGCGTTGCCGCTGTGGATGCCAATGGCGTCACCCTCGCCGATGGCCGCCACATCGAAAGCCACACCGTGATCTGGACCGTAGGTTTCCGCGCCAGCCCGCTCACCGAACAACTCGACGCCGAACGCGATGGCCAGGGCCGCTTGCATGTCGATGGCAACCTCAAGGTGCACGGCATCGATCACGTCTTTGCCGCCGGTGATGTCGCTCGCGCCGCCACTGACGACCTCGGCAACTATGCCGCGATGTCTTGCCAGCATGCGATCAGCCTGGGTCGCTACGCCGGCAACAACGCCGCCGCCGATATCCTCGGCGTCGCTCCGACAATGTATCGCCAGCCCAAGTACGTGACTTGCCTGGATCTGGGCGCCTGGGGCGCGGTGTACACCGAAGGCTGGGATCGTCAGCTGAAACTGGTGAAGGCCGAAGCCAAAGAGCTGAAGACGCAGATCAACACGGTGTGGATCTACCCGCCCGCCGCCGAACGTCGCGCCGCCCTCGCGGCCGCCGATCCGCTGATCCCTGTAGCCTGATTTCACCCTCCGCTTTAGCCCTGAGAACAAGGAGAACACCATGACCCTGCATCTGGATTCCTTCACCGCCAACCGCGCGGTGGCCCTGCAAACGCAAAGCGAAGAACTGGTGCCGTCGCGCTACGCCCTGCGCCTGGGCGACATTGACGTGATGGTGATCAGCGACGGCGTGTTGCCGTTGCCGACCCAGACCATGTCAACCAATGCCGACCCCGCCGACCGTGCCGCCTGGTTCAAGGAAATGTATCTGGGCCCTGACGCCTTCGACTGGGCGCTCAACGTGCTGGTGGTGCGTAGCGGCGAACAAGTCATCCTCGTCGACGCCGGCCTCGGTGGCCAATTCCCCGGTTTCCCGCGCGCCGGGCAGTTCCCCAAGCGCCTGGCCGCTGCCGGGGTGGACCTCGCCGACATCACTGATATCGTCATCACGCACATGCACATGGACCATATCGGCGGCCTACTGGTCGACTCGGTGAAGAGCCGTCTGCGCCACGACGTGCGCATCCACGTTACCGCTGCCGAAGTGAATTTCTGGTCCACGCCAGACTTCACCAGCACCGACATGCCCGCACCAGTACCAGACGTCCTGCGCAGCACCGCCAACGCGTTCATCAACCACTATGAAAGCAAGTTGCACATATTCGAAGACGAATGTCAGGTTGCACCGGGCGTAGTTGCAAAACTCACCGGTGGTCATACGCCAGGGCACTGCGTGGTCTACGTCAACTCCGGTGGCGAGCGCCTGACCTTTGCCGGTGACGCGTTGTTCCCGGTGGCGTTCGATCACCCTGACTGGCACAACGGTTTCGAACACGATCCGACCAAATCGGTGGAAGTGCGCGTGCGCATGCTCAAGGAAGCCGCCGCCAGCGGCGAGCTGTTTGTCGCCACGCATCTGGCCTTCCCTTCGGTGGGTAGGGTCGCGATCAATGGTGCTGCTTTCCGTTGGATACCTGCGATTTGGGATTACTGATTGCGCGCCTGAAATCTTCGCCCGGCTTCTGCCGGGCGAAACCTTTTTCACCGCCATTGCTACGCAGAACCGTGCGGGCGGTGACCATACTTCGGTTGCTGTGTACCCTTTCTGCATCAAGCAAATCTGAGCAGAGGATGGAGTGTTGGCATATCTGGATTGGGTGCAATGGCCGGCGATGCTGGTCACCGTTCTGGCCGCCTGGCTGATCGGTTCGCAACGACCGCAACGGCGCATGAGCGGCTTCGTTTGTTTCAGTCTGAGCAATTTGCTGTGGGTGATCTGGGGCGTCCATGCCGGGGCTTACGCGCTGATCGTTCTGCAGCTTTGCCTGTTCCTGATGAACCTGCGCGGCTTCATGAAGAACCGCGTTTCAGAGCGCTGAGTGACGATGATCATCTGGCCAGAAAATCCTTTGAATTTTTCTTGTCGGACAAAATCATTTACGTATGAGCGTAAGGAGGAACTCATGCGTAGCACCGATATTTTCGTCATCGAATACAAACATCACGACCAGCCAAAATCATTCGTCATCCGCGCCAAGAGTATGCGCAACGCCGACGCTTGGCATTGGGCGAGCTGTGACGCCGGTATTGCGCCGATTCCGAAACCGGGTAAACCACCGTTGAAAGTGGTTTCCAAACCCCAGGCCGAGCGCTATGGGATTACGGAGGTGAAGTGGCGCGAGACGGCAGCGCTGGACTGGACGGAGGCTTAGGCAAATCGGGTCGCCTGGCTGAGCTTGCACGTCAGCCAGGCGACCCACAACAGACCATGGGGGGCATTCCGCTGGGGAATGTGCGGTTATCGTCCCGGTGAAGTGACCAGTACCTGACCGCGCGAAACTGATCGTTCCTCACGCTCTGCGTGGGAACGATCAATAACAACTAAGACCAGAACCCTTTATGCGGCTCAGCCGCCTCTTCCTCCAGCATCGGCCCGAAAACGCTCACCGTGCGCTGCCCTCTGGCAAACACCTCGCGACACGGCAACGAGAACGTCGGGTTCTCCGGATGATCGCCGGTCAATCCGAGCAAAGCATGCTCCGACAACGCATACACCACTCGCCCGACACCGGTCCAATACACCGCGCCCGCGCACATGCAGCAAGGTTCGGCGCTGGTGTACAGCGTGCACGCCTCCAGCTCCGGGGGTGACAACCGCTTCGCCGCCGCAGCGACCGCGACCAGTTCGGCATGCTGGGTGGGATCACCCTCCGGCGGCATCGAATTGTTGCCCGCTTCGGCAATGACCTTGCCGAAGCGGTCCGCCACCAGCGCCGCAAACGGGTGCCGGCCCCGTTGCTTCGACGCCTGCGACAGGGCGATGGTCTGGCGCAGCAATGCCAGGTCCAGATCGCTGACGCCGGCCGGGACAAGCTGAGTGAATTGATTCATGGGTAACTCCTGGGCAGTGAGAAAAGACAAAAGTCAGTCGGTCAGTTCGGCCGTGGAAGCGCCGACGGCGTCGGTCGATGGTTTTTGTTTGTTGAGCAAGAGGTTGAGCAGAATGGCGGTGATCGCACCGAGGAAAATGCCGCTGTCGAGCACCAGTTTCAGCGTCGGGCCGACATGTTCGAACAGGGCCGGAAACGACATTGGCAGGACGCCGACGCTGACCGACACCGCAACAATAATGGCGTTGCGTGTGCCCTCGAACTGCACCCGTGACAGTTCCTGAATGCCCGCCACCGTGGTCATGCCGAACATGACGATCGCGCAGCCGCCCAGCACTGGCGTCGGCACCGCCGCAATCAGCGCGCCGAGCTTGGGGAACAAGCCCATCAACACCATGATCGCGCCAGCGGCCGCAACGACGAAGCGGCTCTTGATGCTGGAAAGCGCAATCAGGCCGGTGTTTTGCGTGAAGGCGTTATAGGGAAAACTGTTGAACAAGCCACCGAGCATGGTCGACAAGCCGTCGGCGCGGAACGCGTTGCCAAGGGTTTGCTGGGTGGTGGGTTTGCCGACCAGTTTGCCAATGGCCAGGCAGTTGCCAGTGGTCTCGGCCATGATCACCAGCATCGCCAGGGTCATGATCAGAATCGGTACCAGAGAAAATTCCGGCGCACCGAACGCCATTGGCGCGCTCAACTCGAACCACGCCGCCTCGCTGACCCGATTGAAGTGCGTCATGCCGCAGGCGGCAGCGATCAGGCTGCCGACAAACAAGCCGATGAGCACACTGAGGTTACCGATGAAGCCGCTGAATTTCGCATAAATCACCAGCGTCACACTGACCGTGGCCAGACCCAGCAGCAGATTGGCCGGGCGACCGAAGTCAGGCGAATCGGGATTGCCGCCACCCAGCCAGATTGCCGCCGCCGGCATCAGTGAAATACCGATGATGGTGATCAGGCTGCCAATCACCACGGGCGGAAAGAATCGCAGCAAGCGGCTGAACACCGGCGCCAGTGCGATGGTCAGGAAGCCGGCGGCGATCACCGCCCCGAAGATCTGGCTGAGGCCGAACTCCTTGCCGATCATGATCATCGGCGCCAGCGCAATGAACGAGCAGCCCTGAATCAACGGTAAACGCGCGCCGAACTTCCAGAAGCCGAGGGTCTGAATCAGCGTCGCCACACCGGACGTCAGCAGGTTGGCGTTGATCAGTAAAACCACCTGAGCCGACGTCAGCCCCATCGCACTGCCGAGAATCAGCGGCACCGCCACCGCTCCCGCGTACATCACCAGAACATGCTGCAGACCGAAGGTGAAAAGCTGCCGCAGGGGCAACACCTCATCGACCGGGTGAACGCGTTGTGTAGTCATGGCACAAGCTCCTGAAGGGGCAGCGTTGGTTGTAATCGCGGGCGCTCAGGGACAGATGCACAGAAAGAATCGGCCCCGGCGTTCGAAGACGCGGGGTCATCCTTGAATGTTTTTAACGATGAAACAAATTGGCAACCATCGCTTTTTTCGATGGCAAAGACGCGGCACAATCGCCGTCTCGCTCAACCTCGGAGTACACCGCGTGCGCTTCTCACTCGATCAGTTGCTGATGTTCGTCCAGGTGGTGAAAAGCGGCTCGTTCTCCGCCGCCGGGCGCAAGCTGGGCAAGACGCAATCGACCATCAGCGCGGCGATCGCCAATCTGGAAACCGACCTTGGCGTCGAGTTGTTCGACCGCAGCAATCGCAGCCCTGCCCTCACCGCCAGCGGGCATAAATTGCTGGTCCAGGCAGAGGCGGTACTGGAGCGCTGCATGACCTTCGAGGCCCACGCCGATTGCCTTTCCGATAGCGTCGAACCGAGCCTGACCCTGGCGATTGAAACGCCGTACGGCCCGATCATGCCGGTGCTGCAAGCGTTCGAGCAGGCCTTCCCGTTTGTCGATCTGATCATTCGTCACCCGGTCTACGGCGATGTCAGCGAACTGGTCAGCAGTGGCGAGGCGGTGCTGGGCGTGGCGTTTTCGCAGCCGGGCTATCCCCGGGAACTGGCGTTCCAGCAACTGGGCAAACTGATCATGCTGCACGTCTGTCATCCCGATCATCCGCTCGCGAAACTGGACATCGTCACGTTCGACGATTTGCACGTGCATCGGCGCCTGGCGTTCAGTGCGCACGCCAGCAAACTGCCGAGCAGTGAATACCTGCGTTCGACGCAACTGTGGCAAGCGGAAAGCTATCTGGCCCTGCTGGAAATGGTCCGCGCCGGCCTCGGCTGGGCGACCCTGCCGCGCCAGCTGATCCAGCGTGAACTGGGCAATGGCGAACTGGTCGAGTTGCAGCTGTCGGCGTACCCGCATACCGACTGGCAAATCGGCGTCGACCTGTTATGGGCACGCCAACGGCCCCTGGGCACGGCCGAGCGCTGGCTGAAGGAAAAGCTGCAGGCCAACAAGGTTTATGAACGCGATCGCAACGGTCAGACCACTACGCTGTGATTACTTGGCAAACACCTGGTCCATGTCCTTGAACGCCTTGAATTCCAGCGCATTGCCGCAGGGGTCGAGCAGAAACATGGTCGCCTGTTCGCCGACCTGCCCCTTGAATCGAATGTAGGGCTCGATCACGAATCGCGTGCCGAATGACTTCAGTCGCTCGGCCAGTGCTTCCCATTGCTGCCACTCTAAAATGACACCGAAGTGCGGGACCGGTACGTCGTGACCGTCTACCGGGTTGCTATTAACGCTTTCCTGGGCAGCCGTTTTCGGCTGTTCGTGGATGACCAACTGGTGGCCGTAGAAGTTGAAGTCGACCCATTGCGCGCTGGATCGGCCCTCCTCCAGGCCGAACACTTCACCGTAAAAACGGCGGCAAGCGGCAAGATCGTAAACCGGGATGGCGAGGTGGAAAGGCGAAAGACTCATCAGGCACTCCGGCAACCGCGTTGATTAAACCAATCTGGCAACGGCGCACCGCTGCTGATCGAGGATCGAAAACAGCCTAGATCAAAAACCCTGCGAATGCCGGCTCGACTTTTCATGCCATGGAGATAGCGCGGCTGTGAATACTCGCCACGACTATCTGCTCGGCTTCCTTACCGGCGCGTCACCACTTTTCGGTGACAGTCCGCCGGGGCCAGCACCGCGCCCGCCCTGGAGCGCACGACGATAGTCTCGACGGGCTCGGCCCGTTCGTTGTCGAGCAGGATCGAGTGCTCCTCCCCCTCGACAAACAGAAAACGCTCGCCCCACTGCCGCAGGCTGACGACGATGGGGAACACCGCGCGGCCCATGTCGGTGAGCACGTATTCCTTGTAGGCGCTGCCATCGGACGCGGGCTGAATCTGCAACACGCCGAGCTCGACGAGCATTTTCAGTTTGACCGTGAGGATGTTCTTGGCCAGGCCCAGACGTTTCTGGAATTCACTGAAACGGCGCACGTCATCGAACGCATCGCGAATGATCATCAAGGCCCAGCGATCGCCAATGGCTTCGAGTGTTCGGGCCACCGGGCATTCGCTCTGCGCCAATGTTTGTTGTCGGGCCATGTGATTCCTGATGGATCGGCTATTGAATGTGGTTGCATTTAACAACCCGAATGAATAAAGATCAACGTATCGGTTTCAATTCAAAACCACACTACGAGGAAGCAAGGATGCCGTGTCAGACGCAAACCCTGATCAATGCGCAAGCCGCAGCTGACAGCGCAACGCCCGGGCTGAGTCGTTTGCAGACTTTTCTCTTTGCAATCACCTGCGCGATGGCAGTGGCCAATGTTTATTTCGCACAGCCATTGTTGGAATCGATGGCCGCCAGCCTCGGCGTTTCACCCGGTGCAATCGGCGTTGTGGTCACGGCCACGCAAGCCGGGTATGCGGTCGGGCTGCTGTTCATTGTGCCGCTGGGTGATCTGCTCGATCGCAAGAAACTCATCGTGAGCCAACTGCTTTTGTCTGCAACGGCGCTGTGTGCCGTGGGCCTGTCCGAGAGCTGGGGAGTGTTGCTCGGCGCCATGATGCTGGTGGGTCTGCTGGCGGTGGTGGTGCAAGTGGTGGTCGCCTGCACCGCCAGCCTTGCTCGCCCGGAGCAACGCGGCGCCGCGGTGGGCACCGTCACCAGTGGCGTGGTACTGGGCATTTTGCTGGCGCGTTTCGTTTCCGGCGTAGTGGCTGATCTGGCCGGATGGCGCGGCGTGTATTTTGTCTCGGCAGTCACGATGGTCGGTATGGCTTTGGTGCTTTGGCGCACCCTGCCCGCCTCGGCAAAACCGCCCGCACAGGGCAGCTATCGGCAACTGCTGCGCTCGATGTTCCAACTTTTTTTGACTGAGCGGGTATTGCGCATCAGAGGCATCTTCGCCCTGCTGATTTTCGCCGCGTTCAGTGTGTTGTGGACGTCGATGGTGCTGCCGCTCAGCGCCCCGCCCCTGTCGTTGTCCCACACGCAGATCGGCCTGTTCGGACTGGCCGGAGTGGCGGGCGCGCTCGCCGCCGCACGGGCTGGGCGCCTGGCCGATCGCGGCTTGGGCAATCGCACCACCGGCATCGCCCTGGCGCTGCTGACGCTGTCCTGGCTACCCATCGCATTTGTCGACAGTTCGCTGCTGGCGATGGCCGTCGGAGTGATCCTCCTCGACTTCGCCGTGCAAGCGGTGCACGTCACCAACCAAAGCCTGATCTTCGCCGCACGGCCCGATGCGCAGAGCCGACTGGTCGGTGCGTATATGTGCTTTTACTCGGTGGGCAGTGGTCTGGGCGCCATCGCGGCGACGTATACCTATGCGCACTCTGGCTGGGTGGCGGTGTGTTTTCTCGGAGGCGGGATCAGTGCTGTGGCGCTGATGTATTGGGTGTGGCTGGAGTACGTATATTCACACGACTGAACCAATGTGGGAGCGAGCCTGCCCGCGAAGACGGAGCATCAGTCAGCACAGAGTTGTCTAACCTGACGCCTTCGCGAGCAGGCTCGCTCCCACAGGGATTACTCGCCAGCAGCTACTTGTCCTCCTCGGGCTTCTCGGTCTGCATCTGCACCGACGGTTTGCTTTTGTCACCGTCCTTGTTGGGTGCATCGTTGGAATCGAAGCAGCCGCTCAACAGAAACATTGAGCAGAACCCCAGACATACGCAGATTTTCTTCATGACAATCTCCTTTCAGCAGTGGTATTGCTACCCGGTTCAAGCTTGACCTAGCATCGTTTACCTTCTTCCGGGATGTGCGCAAATTCATTGCAGGACTGCATCGGGCTCTCAGCCCTTACTGTGCTCCGGCGACGAAGGCCCTTCCTTGACGCCGCGCGGGCCAGCGATGCCCCATACGATCAGGCCGAGCACCGGGAACACAATCAAACCGATCGCCCAGGCGGCTTTGACGCCGACGCTCTTGTTGCTGCGAAACACACTGACAATCGCCCACAGGTCGACCAGCAGAATGATCACCGCCACGGCGATGGAGAAGTAACTCGCTGCCTCGTTCATTTCGCAATCCTCCGATGACTTGTAAGCATTGGGCTGCGGGGCTTTTTCAGCGTTCAAAAAAATTGCGCGTGCGCGGCGCCAAAGGCTCAGCCGCCTTCCGCATCCTGGCGGATCACGGAAATCTTGCCGTTGCGCTCGATGATCGCGAACTTGATCTGGTCGATGGTTTCAATGCCCTGACTGGAGCGCGCCGCCTCCATGACATCCGCCTCGACCAGCCGCGCATGGCGCAGACGCCGCTGCAACAGCTTGCCGTTCTCGACAATGATCGTTGGTTCACCATCGATCAGCCGCGAGATCCAGCTGGAACGCTGCTTGAGCAAAGAGAACCCAACGTCGATGGCGATCAGGGTGATGATCACCAGAAACGCATTGGTCAGGGAAAAATCATCACCAAGCAGCGCTTGCTGGGTGGCTTCACCGATGATCATCAGCAAGACGAAATCAAACGTCGTCAGCTCGGCCAACGAACGCCGACCGGCAATTTTGAACAGCACCATCAGTGCCAGATACATCGCGAGTGCGCGCAACACCGAGTCCATGGGTCACCTATGGATAAATGAATTGAATGAGCTTCACTTCGCTCGAGCCCGGCGCGCCGATATGGCTGCGAAACAGGCCCAGTCCGTCACCGCGCAGGGTCAGATAAAGCGTTGCCTGGCCCTGCGCATCCGCCTGCAACCACAAACGCATGCCCTGCGCTGAACTGCGCATACGCACTGGCGCCGGTTGCATGGTTTCGATGCTGAAGCCATCGAGCATCTCGCCGCCGATGTCCAATTCGACGATAGCTTCAGGTGTCGCGTGCACGCTGAGTTTCAGCGGGTTGGTCGAGCCGTTGCGGTGGAACATCTCGTACTCGACCTGGACTTTGCCATCGTCGCTGCGGGCGTCCTGCGAACTGAGCACGCCCCGGGAAAACAGCCCCAACAGACCCAGCAGCATGCACAGCACCAGCAGATACCAACCGATGCGCTCGAAGCGCCAGACCTTCAGTTGATAGGCCATGTCCTCCTGCACCGGGAACTGCCGACTGCGCAGATCGGGATGCTCAGCGTCAGGCTTCATCGGCGCCACCCTCCTTCGCCGCGCAAGGCGCGACGGTGATAGGCCGGCAACTGCTGCAAGGCGAACTCACAGGCCAGGGTCTGCACTTCACTGCGCGATCCGGGAAACCATTGCCGGGTGCTGAACAGAAAATGTTGGTCATCGAACTGGAATGCCCAGGCGAAACACACCGTACCGGCCTTGATGCCGTCCATATCATCGGGTCCGAGAATGCCGGTGGTGGCGACCGCGACGTTGGCCGTGCTGTCGCGCAACGCACCAATGGCCATTTCACTGGCAACTTCCACGCTGGTCAGATTGAAGGTTTCCATGGTCGCCGGGCTCACGTGGAGCAAGCGCTGCTTGGCTTGCGGCGAATAGACCACGTAGCCGCATTCGATCAGCTCGCCGCTGCCGGGCACTTCCGACAGCAACATGACGATTTCCCCGGCCGTGCAGGATTCGGCGGTGGTGATGATCAGCGAATGTTGGCGCAGGTATTCAATCGTTTCCTTGGCGATGGACATGGCACGCTCTCGAAGCTGTTATTGCCGGTTGACCGCTCGCTGTGCGGATCATTCCGCTGGACTGGATGAGCGTATACCCGCCTCTTCCAGTGAAAGTTTTCCGCCCTGTTCGGCACGATCACCTACCCTCATAGACTGTGTGATCCACTCGAGCCCGCCGCCCCCATGCGCTGTTCATTCAAGTCGTTGTTTTTGGTTCTGTTGCTGCTGCTGATGCCGGGCAGCGCTGCGCCGTGGGCAGCGGACCTTGCCGCGCCGGCGAACTCAGGCGCAGCGCCGCTACCTGTGATTTCGCAAAGCGATCTGCAAGCCCTGCAACAACGCCTCGACGGGCTCAAGCAGCAGATCTCGGCAGCGAACAATTACAACCAGCTCGAAGGCCCGCAGGATCGGGTGCAGGCGTTCATTCTCGATGTCGATCGGTTGTCGGCAGCGCTGTTGCCGCAACAGGCGCAACTGGCGGTGCAACTGGGCGTGCTCGGCACCGCTCCAGACGCTGAGGTGGCTGCCGAGCAAGCCGATATCGTCGCGCAACGGGCTGCGCTGGCGGAACAGAAAAGCAAGGTCGACGGCACCCTGAAAAGCCTCGCCGCACTGAAACAGAATGCCGCCGACCTGATCACGCAAATCGCCGGCATCCGCCGCACGCTACTGGAAAGCGAACTGACCCTGAGCACGCGCAGTGTGTTGAGTCCGCAGTTCTGGGCGCCACTGATCAATCCAAGCGAGGACGACCGCCAGCGCCTGCGACTGTTCGTCGAGCAGGTGGCTGACGTATGGGCCACGGTCTGGGCGCCGGGCGAGCGGTTTTACACCTGCGTACTGGTGCTGCTGGCGCTGCTGATCTGGACCTTCGGCCGACGTCTGGCTGAGCGCGGGCTGACCTGGTTCTGCATTCATCGCGTGGCGGAGGGCCGACTGCGCCGCAGTGCCTTGGCCTTCGCCTCAGCCATAGCGACCTTCATCACCACCGCCATCGCCCTGAAGCTGCTGTTCTACGCCTGCACCCGCCACGACGCCCTGCCGCCGGTGCTGGAAACCTTCTCCGAAGAGTTCGAAAAAGTCGTCTATGCCTGCGTGCTGATCACCGGGCTCAGCCGTGCATTGCTGTCCACCGAGCACCCGTCGTGGCGCCTGCCGGCAATTGCTGATCCAGTGGCGCTGGCCCTCAAGCCTTATCCGCGAATCCTCGCCTGCGCGTTGCTGGTGTTGGTGACGCTGGTGCAAGTCGCCAATGCCACAGGCATGAGCAGCCACATCGTGATGGCCGGGCGCGGCGTGATTTCCATGGTGGTGCTGGCGATCATCGGCACGATGCTGGTGCGCGTGGGCAAAGTGCGCAAGGCCTTGGTCGCCGCCAACGACGCTTCGGCGACGAACAGCGTGTTCGCCGGGCTGATCTACAGCGTCGCCAGCGTCTCGATGTTTGTCACGGCCATTGCCCTGCTTGCCGGCTATGTTTCGCTGGCGCGGTTCATCAGTTATGAACTGGTGTGGAGCTACGTCGTGCTGTCGGGTTTCTATTTGCTCATTCAGTTGGTCAAGGACGCCTGTGAACACCTGTTTTCACCGAAACACGCGAGCGGCCAGGCGCTCAAGCAATTGCTCGGGGTCAGCGATCGACGCCTTGAGCAAACGTCGATCCTGTTGTCCGGCGTCAGCCGCGCCGGCCTGATGCTGATGGCGCTGATTTCGTTGTTTGTCGGCGGCATCGGCACCACGCTCGGCCAACTGGTCACCAACATCATGTCGATTCTTGGCGGCGCCGGTTTGCGCAAGCTGAATATCGTCCCCGGGCACCTGCTCAATGCGCTGCTGGCGCTGCTGATCGGCATCTGGCTGATCCGTACATTGAGCCGCTGGCTCGACAACGAATTCCTGCCCAAGACCGACATGGACCCGGGCATGTGCGCGTCGCTGAGCACGCTGTTCTCCAATATCGGCTACGCCTTCGTGATTCTGCTGACGCTGTCGTCGCTGGGCGTGCAGTGGACCAATCTGGCGTGGATCGTCAGTGCGCTATCCGTCGGTATCGGCTTTGGCTTGCAGGAGATCGTCAAGAACTTCGTCTCCGGCCTGATTCTGCTCACCGAGCGCCCGGTCAAGGTCGGCGACCTGATCAGCATCAGCGGCGTCGAGGGCGACATCCGCCGGATCAACGTGCGCGCCACGGAAATCCAGCTCAGCGACCGCTCGATTGTGATCGTGCCCAACTCGCAGCTGATCTCGCAGAACCTGCGCAACGTTACCCTCGGCGGCAGCGCTCAGGGCGTGGCATCGCTGGAGCTGGTGTTTCCGTTGGATATCGATCCTGAGCAGGTCAAACAACTGCTGCTGGATGCGTATCACGAGAACGAAACCATTCTCGATAAACCGGCGCCATTCGTGCGTTTCAGCAAGTTGTCCCCGGACGGCATAACCCTCACGGTCACCGGCTATGTGGGCAGCCCGAGGATTGTCGGGCTGACCAAGAGCGATTTGTTGTTTGAAGTGTTGAAGCGGTTGGGCGCGGCGGGGATCGCGCTGGCGAAGCCGCCAGCGGCGTGATCCGGTTAGCGCTTGCCCGAGTTGTCGATGCGGGCCGTGCTGCTGCGTGGCGTCAGCTCGAACGGCAGGACGACATGCCTTTCTGCCAGCGGCCGCTTTTCGATCAGGGCAATCAACATCTCGACCGCCTTGGCCCCGAAGGCCTCAGCCGGTTGCGAGATGGTGGTCAGCGGCGGATCGCAGAACGCAGCCATGGGAATGTCATCGAAACCCACCACTGAAATATCCTCGGGCACACGCAGCCCAGCCTGCCGGATGCGCTTGAGTGCACCAATGGCCATTTCATCGTTTTCACAGAACAGCGCACTCGGTCGCTCGGCCAATGCGAGCATCTTTTGCGCGCCGGCAAAACCGGCCTCGAGGCTGAAATTGCCATGGCAGATCAGTGCTTCATCGATGGCAATCCCGGCTTCGCGCAATGCCGCTTCGTAACCCGCCAGTCGATCCAGGGTCAGCGGGCTGTTTTTCGAGCCCTTGATCAGGCCGATGCGTCGGTGTCCCAGGGCGATCAGGTGGTCGGTCATGTCTTTGGCGGCGGCGACGTTGTCCAGGCTGATGGTTGGATAACGCCCGGCCTTGAGCACTTCGCAGGCGTTCACGATCGGCGGCACATCGGCGTCGGCCGGGGCGTTTTCGAAAGGATCGTAGGCGCGCAACTGGATCACCCCGTCGGCCTGATAGGCGTACACCAGCTCGGCGAATTGTCGCTCCAGCTCTTCCCGGCCCTGGGTGTCGCACAGCAGCAGGCGATAACCGGCTGCCTGCGCCGCTTGCTGCGCGCCGCTGATGACCCGGGCGAAAAAGGTGTTGGCGATGGTCGGCACCAGAATCACCAGATTGCCGGTGCGCCGCGAACGAAACTGCACGGCCATCAGGTTCGGCCGATAGCCGGCCTGCTCCACGGCGGCCATGACGCGCTCACGGGTTGGCGCGAGCACACGCTCGGGCGATTTCAAAGTCCTCGAAACCGTCGCCACGGAAACCCCGGCCAGCCGAGCCACTTCGCGAATATTGGACAAAAACACCTCGTTGATTCATGCCGATCAGGCGCGGAGCTTACCGCAGGCGACGAGCGATCGAAACGCTGTCGATCATCCGCTGGCATTTGACACTCGGCTAATTCAAGCCTAGATTTCGCCCACGATGTAACCGGTTACATCGCTCATCAACATTGCATCCAGCTACCGAGACGACTGCCATGTACGCTGCCGCAAAAATAAGAATGGGTTTTGTTGGAGGCGGTGAAGGTTCATTCATTGCCCGTGCCCACCGGCAAGCCGCCGGCCTCGACGGACGCTTCGAACTGGTCTGCGGCGCATTCAGCCGCGACTCGGAGAATAATCAGCGCACAGCTGCGGCCTTGGGTGTCGCGGCTGAGCGTTGTTACGGCGACTGGCAAACCCTGCTCGCCCGCGAGGCCGCACTGCCCGCCGAGCAGCGCATGCAACTGCTGGTCATCGTCACTCCCAATCATCTGCACGCACCAATTGCCCGTGAGGCATTGAGCGCCGGTTTTCATGTGTTCAGCGAGAAACCCGCGGCGCTGAACCTCGCCGAGGTGCAGGCGCTGCACTCGGTGGTCATCAACAGCCAGCGAATTTACGGGCTGGCGCACACCTACCTCGGTTACGCGATGGTCTGGCAGGCCCGCGAAATGGTCGCCAGCGGCGTGCTCGGGCGCGTGCGCAAAGTCCTCGTCGAGTACCCGCAAGGCTGGCTCAGCACCGATGTCGCCGGGCAAGGCAACAAGCAGGCCGGCTGGCGCGACGACCCGACGCAATCCGGGATCGGCGGCTGCATCGGCGACATCGGCACCCATGCGTTTTCCCTCGCCGAGTTCGTCACCGGCCAGTCGATTCAATTCATCAGCGCGATGCTCGGCTCGCATGTCGAGGGTCGGCAACTGGATGACGATGTGGCGATGCTGTTCAAAATGCGCGACGGCGCCAGTGGTGTATTGCTCGCCAGTCAGGTCTGCGCCGGTGAGGAAAACCCGCTGAAGATCCGCGTCTACGGTGACAAGGGTGGGCTGGAATGGCGTCAGGAAGAGCCGGCCAGTCTGATTCATCGACCGTTGAATGAACCGATGCGTATTCTGCGATCCGGAGTCGGTCAGCCGTGGTTGTGTGACGCTGCCAGTCAGCGCATGCGCCTGCCCGCCGGGCATCCCGAGGGTTATCTGGAAGCGATGGCCAACCTGTACGGCGATCTCGCCGAGGCGATTGTTCAAGGCGTCGAAGGCCATCAGGCCCCGGGCATACCGGGCATCGAGACCGGCCTGCGCGGCATGGCCTTCATTGAAACCGCCATCGCCAATCACCTTGGCAATGAAAAGTGGAGCGAGATACCCGGCCCACTGACAGGAGCCCAGCACAATGAACAGTGATCAGCAAAATTTGACTGGCCTGAAAGGTCCGGGGATTTTCCTCGCGCAATTCATCGCCGACGAAGCGCCTTTCGACTCCCTCGCCAACATCGCCGAGTGGGCAGCCTCGCAAGGCTATAAAGCCATTCAGGTACCGACCCTCGGCACGCGTTTCATCGATTTGCAGCGCGCCGCTGAGAGCCAGGATTACTGCGACGAACTCATCGCCGTCTGCGCCCGCGCGGGTGTAGTGATCAGCGAGTTGTCGACGCACCTGCAAGGACAATTGGTCGCTGTGCATCCGGCGTTCGACAGTCTGTTCGACGACTTCGCCCCGCCAGCGCTGCGCGGCAAGCCGCAGGAGCGCACCGAGTGGGCCATCGAGCAGTTGAAACTAGCGGCCCGTGCCAGCCAGCGTCTCGGACTCAAGGCCCATGCGACCTTCTCCGGCGCACTGCTCTGGCCCTACGTCTATCCATGGCCGCAACGTCCGGCCGGTTTGGTCGAGCAAGGTTTCGCCGAACTGGGCAAGCGCTGGCTGCCGATCCTCGATTGCTTCGAAGAGGCTGGCGTTGATCTGTGCTACGAAATCCATCCCGGCGAAGACTTGCATGACGGCGCGTCGTTCGAGCAGTTTCTTGAGGCGGTGAATCATCACCCCCGCGCCGCAATTCTCTATGACCCGAGCCACCTGCTGCTGCAGCAAATGGATTACCTCGGCTTCATCGACCGTTACCACCAACGCATCCGCATGTTCCACGTCAAGGATGCCGAGTTCCGCCCCGATGCGCGCTCCGGCGTCTACGGCGGCTATCAGGGCTGGGTCGAGCGTCCCGGGCGCTTCCGCTCGCTGGGCGACGGCCAGATCGATTTCAAATCGATCTTCAGCAAATTGTGCCAATACGACTTCAACGGCTGGGCCGTGCTGGAGTGGGAATGCTGCCTGAAAGACTCTGCACAGGGCGCGGCGCAAGGCGCGGCGTTCATCGAGCGACACATGATCCGCAAGACCGCCAAGGCCTTCGACGATTTCGCCGGGGTCAGCGCCGATGCCGCTTCCAACCGGCGCCTGCTCGGCCTGACCGACGACTGATTCATCCGCGTTACCGACATAAAAACAATACGGTGATCTGAAATGAACGTAATGAATGCGCGACTGAGCGTGATGATGTTTTTGCAGTTCTTTATCTGGGGCGGCTGGTTCGTCACCCTCGGCACTTTTCTGGCCACCACGCTCGCTGCCAGCGGCGGCCAGGTCGGCATGGCCTTCGCCACGCAATCATGGGGTGCGATTCTGGCGCCGTTTGTCATTGGCTTGATTGCCGACCGGTTTTTCAATGCCGAACGCATTCTGGCGGTGCTGCATCTGCTGGGCGCGGTGCTGCTCTATCAGCTCTATCGCGCCGCAGACTTCAGCGCGTTTTATCCCTATGTGCTCGCCTACATGATGGTCTACATGCCGACATTGGCGCTGGTGAACGCCGTGGCGTTCCGCCAGATCAAAGACCCGGCGCTAGAGTTCTCGCGCATTCGCGTATGGGGCACAGTGGGCTGGATTGTCGCCGGTGTGGTGATCAGCTTCGTGTTCGCCTGGGACTCGCAACAAAGCATCGCGGCGGGAGGCTTGCGCAATACGTTCCTGATGTCCGCCGTCGCGTCGCTGTTGTTGGGGCTTTACAGCTTCAGTCTGCCGAACACTGCGCCGCTGAAAAGCGCAGCGGGCTCATCAAGCCTCAAGCAGATGCTCGGCGTCGATGCGTGGGGTTTGCTCAAGGATCGCAGCTATCTGGTGTTCTTTCTCGCCTCGATCCTGATCTGCATTCCGCTGGCCTTCTATTACCAGAACGCCAACCCGTTTCTCGCGGAGATCGGCGTGACCAACCCGACAGCGAAGATGGCCATCGGTCAGGTGTCGGAAGTGCTGTTCATGTTGCTGTTGCCGCTGTTCATCCATCGTTTCGGCATCAAGATCGCCCTGCTGGTCGGCATGGCTGCCTGGGCGTTGCGTTACGTGCTGTTTGCCTTCGGCAATAACGACGATCAGGCATTCATGCTGCTGATCGGCATTGCCCTGCACGGCGTGTGCTATGACTTCTTCTTCGTGTCCGGGCAGATCTACACCGATGCAAAAGCACCGGAACGCTTCCGCAGTTCGGCGCAAGGTCTGATCACTTTGGCCACGTACGGGTTGGGCATGTTGATTGGCTTCTGGATTGCGGGACGGATTACTGACCACTTCACTTCGAGTGCGGGCCATGACTGGAGAAGTATCTGGCTATTTCCAGCCGGTTTTTCCGTGGCGGTGCTGCTGTGTTTCTGGGCGACGTTCAAGGGCCGCGATCGGGACAAGGCTGTGTTGCCGACTGCGGTTTAGAGCAGAGTTCTAATGCATGAACAGAACGAATGCCGCCTGTGGTTTAGGCGGCATTCGCTATCGATGCTCATGGTTGCGCTCAAGCGGTGCGACGTTCGAGCAGACGGTCTGCGCCACCTTCGGCAACCCGATTGCCTTGCAGATGATCGGAGCCATCAGAGGCTACTGCATCGCTGAACAGTGGATCGGTTTCGGTGGCGGCAACTGCGTCGCTGAATAGCGGGTCGGTTTCGGTGGCGGCTACTGCGTCGCTGAACAGACGATCAGTTTGAGTAGCGGCCACCGCGTCGCTGAACAGTGGGTCGGTTTCGGTGGCGGCGAAGGCGTTCAGTGCAAAAACCGAGAAAGCGATACCGAGGATAGTCTGGCGTTTCATGATGATGTGCTCCGAGTTGCAGTGGTTGGGTATGGAACCGATCTTACGCCGCACCGTGGATATGAGAACTTCATTGACTTAATGGTTGTTATTGACGCAATCAATGATGAGTTGAGTAAAAGCAGCTGCTTACCTAACCGTTAAGCTGGTGCTTACGCGTCCAGACGAAACGCCCTACAAAGTCTAAAGCACAAAACTGACAAATCGTATTTCTGACAGCTTTACGCAAGCAAAAAAAGACCCGAATCGATCGAAACCGAAACGGGTCTTTCCCACTCAGACGACCCTTATTTCAAGTCGTCAAAGTGATCTCGCAGGAACTCGTAAAAGCGCAAAGCTTTCAACAATCTCCATACAAGGCTCAGCGTACGCAGCAAAAGCTTCATACGTTTTGGCCTCCAGGGCTGGCGGCCAAACCTCCAGCAAACTTACCGGACCATGCGTGCCTTCAGCCTACATGCTGGTGTGGCTAGTGAGGCGGCCGGTTGAAATCCCTCCGAGACAACATTCCGGCGCGGGTGCGAATCCGCGTCAGAGGGCGTGAAACCTTTTGCGCCCCCCAGCCAAACCTCACTGCTCTACCAACAAGATGAGCGTGGGCATCTTAACGCAGAAATCAGAAGAGAAAACCCGAGTAACCAAGGTTATCCTGCGGCTACGCCTGAACCTTTGTAAAATCGTATTTCTGACAATGTTTATTGACAGATCTGAATTCAGTTGCATGCGCTGGCCGCTCCGAAAAAACCTCCCACATCACGCTAAACCTACGTTGCACTGACGGGAGAAACTTAATACCATGCGCGGACATGTTGGTGTGGCTAGTGAAGCACATGGCCTCGGCTCCAAACCGAGGATTGAAAAACCGCCCCGCGAAGGCGGTTTTTTTTCGTCTGTGTTTTCTGGTCCCCCTCCCATCCAAGGCACATTGCCTGACTCGATCCCCCTGCGCCCCTGCACAAATCTTCTAAACACTCTTCTCCCCCACGCGGTATTTTAGAAACGCCCCTGCTCAACCGCCCTATGGAATCCTCCCATGGACAAACGCAACTGGATCTCTCTCTCCCAGGATGTCGATACCGGGATCGAGTCGATTCGTGCGCATTTCCGTGGGCATGCCTACGATCCGCACTGGCATGACAGCTTTCTCGTCGGCGTTACCGAGCAAGGCGTCCAGCAATTCAACTGTCGCCGGGTGCGTCATCGCAGTACGCCGGGGCATGTGTTTCTGCTCGAGCCGGGAGAAATCCACGATGGCCATGCGCCGACCGAGGACGGCTTTACCTATTCGATGCTGTATCTGGATCCGCACTGGCTGGAGCGCGAACTGCACGCGCTGTTCGAAGACGCGCCCGCCGACAGTCAGCCAGGCTTTGCCGACACCCTGAGCCACGATCCGCGCCTGTCGACTGCGATCGTGCAAGCCTTCCACGCGTTACATGACGGCGATCTGCGCATCGTCCGGCAGACTGCGCTGGATGGCCTGCTGGCGTCCCTCACCCGCCACCTCGACTGGCGCAAGCGTCAGCACTTCGATCCGCGCCTGCCACTGGTTGCCCAGGTTGCGCGGGACTATCTGCATGCCCACACCTATGAAGACATCGGCCTCGACGACCTAGCGCAAGCCTGTGGTGTCGATCGTTTTCGCCTGACCCGCGCGTTCAAGGCCGCTTTCGGTCTGGCACCCCACGCCTATCTGATCCAGTTGCGCCTGGCCAAGGCGCGGCAATTGCTCGCGCGCGGCGAGACGCCAGCGCAGGTGGCCAGCGTGCTCGGTTTTGCCGATCAGAGTCATCTCGGTCGCTGGTTCCGCCGCGCCTATCAATTGACCCCGGCGGACTACCGCAAACGCTGCTCAAATCTTCCAGACTGAGGCCCGCCCGCTGACGATCATGGTGTCCTGTTTCGACTTTCAGGAATTTGCACCATGGCTTCTTTACTGCCCTTTCTGCTGTTTGCTTTCGTCGCCTCGATCACTCCGGGGCCGACCAATATTCTGGTGCTGAGCCACAGTTCGCGGCGCGGATTGATTGCCACGTTGCCGATCATTTTTGGCGCGTGTGCGGCGGCCGCGTTGATCGTGCTGGTGGTCGGTCTCGGTGCTGGCGAAACCCTGTTGCGCTTTCCGCGCGTGCAGCAAGCCATGGCTTGGGCTGGCGTGCTCTGGTTGAGCTGGCTGGCGTGGCAGATCTTTCGCAGCCCGCCGCCATCCCTGGACCCGAAATCGCATGAACAAAGCTTGAGCGTATTCGGCGCGGCGCTGCTGCAACTGGTCAACCCCAAGGTATGGATGATGGCCGTGGCGGTGGTCAGCGTATTCGTCGGCGGCGGCGACAAGACGTTGCGCCTGTTGGTGTTGTCGCTGGCGTTTCTGCTGGTGTCGTTGCCGTGCATGACGCTCTGGGCATTGCTCGGCGTTGGCAGCGCGCGCTTGCTCAGCTCACCGCAGGCGTTCAAGCGCATGAACGCGGCACTGGCCCTTCTTCTGCTGCTCTCGGCCTGGCTGGCCGTGTTGGTCTAATGCCCGGTGGCTTGCCGGTATTCGCGTGGTGTAAACCCGGTCGAGGCCTTGAACTGACGGGTGAAAGCGCTGTGATCGGTGTAGCCGCATTGCAGCGCAACCTCGGTAATCGGCAAGTCGCTGTGCAGCAATCGATGCGCGTGTTCCAGGCGGACTTTCTGAATCATCTGCCGTGGTGTCAGGTGGAAAACGCGTTTGCAATAGCGCTCCAGTTGCGCCACGGAAATCCCGGCGATCCGCGTCAGTTCACTCAGCGTCACCCGCCGGTTGAAGTTGCCGCGAATGTATTCATCGACAGCCGCCAGGCGCTCGAACGCCGGGTGGGTTTCGCTGGCTGACTGCAGATCCACCGAGATCCCCACCAAGCCAATGATCAGACCTTCACGGTTATAGATCGGCCTCTTGTGGGTCAGGCACCAGCCCGGTTCGCGACTGCCATACAGGTGCAGTTCGAGCTGATCCTCCAACACGAAACCTTCCTCCAGCACTTTGCGATCCTGCTCGGTGTAACCCGGCCCCAACTGCGCCGGGAACACCTGCGCACTGGTTTTGCCGAGCAACGGGCGCAGGTCCTTCAAGCCACAACGCTGCACCAGCGTACGGTTGGCCAGCACATAACGCGCTTGCAGATCCTTGATGAAGATCGCCGCATTGGGGATCACATCGAGTATTGGCAACAGCTGCGCTGCACCGGCGACCATCTCTTCGAGGGTCTGCGCACGCAAGCCGTCAGTGCCTTGGCACAGGATCGAAAACGCTGACTGCATCAAAGACTTCCCCTCGAATTGAACCACCGCAAATGTCACTCGCCAGCAGATTGCAGCAACGTCGCGACCCTGTCGAGGCCGCGCATTCATCGGTGCCATTGTGCTGAATTCGTCATCGATCCCGGCATAAAACATCAATCGCCGCCACTGCCGGGCGGTGCAAAGTCTGCTCGTCCCCGTGACACAACTGCCTATCCAATAACTCACAAGAAGGCGATGCCATGTCAGGCCAAGGCAAGTTCAAAAAACAGCTTTCATTGATCGACCTCACCTTTATCGGACTCGGCGCGATCTTCGGCTCCGGCTGGTTGTTCGCCGCCAGCCATGTCTCGGCGATTGCCGGTCCGGCGGGGATTTTTTCCTGGTTGCTGGGCGGTTTCGCCGTGTTGCTGCTGGGCATCGTCTACTGCGAACTGGGCGCGGCATTGCCCCGTGCTGGCGGCGTGGTGCGCTACCCGGTTTATTCCCACGGCCCGCTGCTCGGCTACCTGATGGGCTTCATTACGCTGATTGCGTTTTCCAGTCTGGTGGCGATCGAAGTGGTCGCCTCGCGCCAATACGCGGCGGCATGGTTTCCCGGTCTGACCAAGGCTGGCAGTGGCGATCCGACGATCCTCGGCTGGCTGGTGCAGTTCGGCCTGCTCTGCGTGTTTTTCCTGCTCAACTACCGCAGCGTGAAGACGTTCGCCAAGGCCAACAATCTGGTCAGCGTGTTCAAATTCATCGTGCCGCTGCTGGTGATCGGCGTGCTGTTCACCTTCTTCAAACCGGAGAACTTCCAGGTTCAGGGATTCGCTCCATTCGGCCTGTCCGGCGTGGAGATGGCCGTCTCTGCGGGGGGGATCATCTTTGCCTATCTGGGCCTGACGCCGATCATTTCCGTCGCCAGCGAAGTGAAGAATCCACAGCGCACCATTCCCATCGCGCTGATTCTCTCGGTACTGCTGTCGACCCTGATCTACGTGCTGCTGCAAATGGCCTTTCTCGGCAGCATCCCGACGGAAATGCTCGCCAACGGCTGGGCCGGTATCAGCAAGGAATTCGCCCTGCCCTATCGCGACATCGCCCTGGCGCTCGGTGTGGGCTGGCTGGCGTATCTGGTGGTCGCCGATGCGGTGATCTCGCCGAGCGGCTGCGGCAACATCTACATGAACGCCACGCCGCGAGTGATCTACGGCTGGGCGCAGACCGGCACCTTCTTCAAGGTCTTCACCCACATCGATGAAAAGTCCGGCATCCCGCGTCCGGCGCTGTGGCTGACTTTCGCCCTGTCGGTGTTCTGGACCCTGCCATTCCCGTCGTGGGAAGCGCTGATCAACGTGGTCTCCGCCGCGCTGGTGTTGAGCTATGCGGTGGCGCCGGTGTCGGTTGCGGCGTTGCGGCGCAATGCGCCGGACATGCCGCGCCCGTTCCGGGTCAAGAGCATGGGCCTGCTTGGGCCGGTGTCGTTCATCATCGCCGCGCTGATCGTTTACTGGTCGGGCTGGAACACCGTGTCGTGGCTGCTCGGCCTGCAAATCCTGATGTTTGTCATCTACCTGTTCTGTGGCCGCTTTGTGCCCACCGCTCACCTGAGCCTGGCGCGTCAGGTGAGTTCATCGGCGTGGCTGATCGCCTTCTACGCGGTGACCATCGCGCTGTCGAAACTCGGCACCTTCGGTGGCCTGGGCATCCTCGCGCATCCGTTCGACACGATCGTCGTCGCCGCTTGCGCCACCGGCATTTACTACTGGGGTGCAGCAACCGGCGTGCCTGCCCATCTGCTGCGCCTGGACGAAGAGGACGAAGAAAGCGAAAGCCCTGCGCCCTCGTCCACCGTCACCGCCCGCCCTGCCGGCGCCTACTGAAATCATCCAACGGGATCTCTCCATGAAACGAGTACACGTCATCGATTCCCACACCGGCGGCGAGCCGACACGACTGGTGATGAGCGGCTTTCCCGAGTTGTCCGGCAACGACATGGCCGAGAAACGCGATGCCCTGCGCAGCCAGCACGATCAGTGGCGGCGCGCCTGTCTGCTCGAGCCACGCGGCAACGACGTGCTGGTCGGCGCGCTCTATTGCCCACCGGTATCGGCGGACGCCACTTGCGGGGTGATCTTCTTCAACAACGCCGGCTACCTGGGCATGTGCGGCCACGGCACCATTGGCCTGATCAATTCGTTGCAGCATCTGGGGAAAATCCAGCCGGGCGTGCACAAGATCGACACACCGGTGGGGCAAGTCAGCGCGACGCTGCACGACGATGGCTCGGTCACTCTGGGCAACGTGCCCGCTTACCGTTATCGCAAACAGGTACCAGTGGACGTGCCCGGTTTTGGTCGCGTAGTCGGTGATATCGCCTACGGCGGCAACTGGTTTTTTCTGGTTTCCGAGCATGGCCAGACCCTGACCATGGACAACGTCGAACACCTGACCGCGTACACCTGGGCCATGCTCAAGGCGCTGGAAGATCAGGGCATCTTCGGCGAAGACAGTGCGGTCATCGACCACATCGAATTGTTCGCCGATGACGATCAGGCCGACAGCCGCAACTTCGTCATGTGTCCCGGCAAAGCCTACGACCGCTCACCGTGCGGCACCGGCACCAGCGCCAAACTTGCCTGCCTGGCAGCCGACGACAAGCTTCAATCGGGCGCACCGTGGATACAGGCGAGCATCACCGGCAGCCAGTTCGAAGGCCGCTTCGAATGGGAAGGTGAACGCATTCGCCCGTTCATCACCGGCCGCGCCTACATGACCGCCGACAGCACCTTGCTGATCGACGAAACCGACCCGTTCGCGTGGGGCATCTGAACCGCCACGCCGATTTTTCACCTCGAATCAAACGAAATGCCAAGGAGTTGAACCATGAGCGACAACATCTTCACCGGTTGCATGCCGGCCCTGATGACCCCGTGCACCGCCCAGCGCAAACCGGACTTCGATGCGCTGGTGAGCAAGGGACGCGAGCTGATTGATATCGGCATGAGCGCCGTGGTCTATTGCGGCTCGATGGGCGACTGGCCGCTGCTGACTGAAGCCGAGCGTCAGGAAGGTGTGGCGCGCCTGGTCGCCACCGGGGTGCCGACCATCGTCGGCACTGGTGCGGTGAATACCCGTGAAGCGGTTTCCCACGCAGCGCATGCGGCGAAAGTCGGCGCGCAAGGCTTGATGGTCATTCCGCGCGTGCTGTCCCGTGGTGCTTCGGCGACGGCGCAAAAGGCCCACTTCGCCGCGATCCTGCAAGCCGCACCGAACTTGCCGGCGGTGATTTACAACAGCCCTTACTACGGCTTCGCCACCCGCGCCGATCTGTTTTTCGAACTGCGCCGTGAATACCCGAACCTGATCGGCTTCAAGGAATTTGGTGGGGGCGCGGACCTGCGCTACGCGGCCGAGAACATCACCTCCAAGGATGACGACGTGACGCTGATGGTCGGCGTCGATACGCAAGTCGTCCACGGTTTCGTCAACTGCAACGCCACCGGCGCCATCACCGGCATCGGCAACGCCCTTCCTCGCGAAGTGCTGCAACTGGTGGCGCTGAGCAAGCAGGCCGCGCAAGGCGATGCCAAGGCCCGGCGTCAGGCACGGGAGCTGGAATCGGCATTGGCAGTGCTGTCATCGTTCGACGAAGGCTGTGATCTGGTGCTGTATTACAAGCACTTGATGGTGCTCAACGGCGACAAGGAATACACCCTGCACTTCAACGAAACAGACGTGCTGAGCGACTCGCAACGGCGCTATGCCGAGAAGCAGTATTCGCTGTTCCGTCACTGGTACGAGAACTGGTCTGCCGAACAGAACTTCGCCTGACCACCACCTGCTGCGAGTCATCACGATTCGCGGCAGGCCTCGCTCATTTCACAGGAAGACACCATGACTCTGACGGGCAACATGCTGATCGGCCAGCAAGCCGTGACCGGTAATCGTCCAGCCTTTCGCGCGATTGATCCGGCGACCAACCAGGCACTTGAACCACAGTATGCCGGGGCGTCAGCCGAACAAGTGGAACAGGCCTGCGCCCTGGCCTGGGCAGCACAAGACGAATATCGCGAAACCAGCCTGAGCAGCCGTGCGGCATTTCTCGAAAGCATTGCCGAGCACATCGAAAACCTTGGCGATGAACTGATCGAACGCGCCCACGCCGAAACTGGTCTGTCACCTGCACGCCTTCAAGGCGAGCGTGGCCGCACCTGCTCGCAATTGCGCCTGTTCGCCCGTACGGTGCGCGCGGGTGAATGGCTGGATGTGCGCGTCGACAATGCGCAACCGCAACGCCAGCCACTGCCGCGCTCCGACCTGCGGCAACGACAGATTGCCCTGGGGCCGGTCGCGGTGTTTGGTGCGAGCAACTTTCCCCTGGCATTTTCCGTGGCCGGTGGCGACACCGCTGCGGCATTGGCGGCTGGTTGCCCGGTGATCGTCAAGGCGCACAGCGCGCATCCCGGCACCAGCGAACTGGTCGGCCGCGCAGTGGCGCAAGCGGTCAGGGCCTGCGCTCTGCCCGAAGGCGTGTTTTCCTTGTTGTTCGATTCGGGGTACGAAGTCGGCATCGCATTGGTCAGTGATTGGCGCATCAAAGCCGCTGGTTTCACCGGCTCGCGGGCTGGTGGGCTGGCCTTGATGAAAGCCGCGCAAGTGCGGCCGGAGCCGATTCCGGTGTATGCGGAAATGAGCTCGATCAACCCGGTAGTGCTGTTTCCTGCCGCGCTGGAAAATCGGGCGCAGGCGTTGGCCGAAGGATTTGTCGCGTCGCTGACACTGGGCGCCGGGCAGTTCTGCACCAACCCGGGATTGTTGATTGCCCGCAAAGGCCCGGCGCTCGACGGGTTTCTCGGCGCGGTAGCGGAACTGATCCCGCGCAGCGCGGCGCAAACCATGCTCACGCCCGGCATCTTCGGCGCCTATCAAGCAGGCGTGACTGCTCTGCAAGACAATCCCCGTGCGCGTGCGGTAGCGGTTGGCCAAGTTGGCAGCGGCCCAAATCAGTGCCAGGCGTATCTCTTCAGCACCGACGCGGCGGATTTCCTCGCCGATCAGCATTTGCAGGCTGAGGTGTTCGGCGCGACATCGCTAGTGGTGCAATGCAGCAGTGACGAGGAAATTCGTCAGGTCTGCGAACATCTGGAAGGTCAACTGACCGCGACCTTGCACATGGACGACGCCGACCTTGCACTGGCGCGCGCGTTGCTGCCAACCCTCGAGCGCAAGGCCGGGCGCTTGCTGGTCAATGGCTGGCCGACCGGCGTGGAAGTCTGCGATGCAATGGTGCATGGCGGGCCTTACCCGGCAACCTCGGATGCGCGCAGCACCTCGGTGGGCACTGCGGCGATCCTGCGTTTCCTGCGGCCGGTGTGCTATCAGGATTTCCCCGACAGCTTGCTGCCGACGGCGCTGCAACAGACCAATTCGCTCAACCTTCGGCGCTTGCTCGATGGCCAACGGGAAGCGACACACCATGGCGAATAACCCTTCGCACGACATCGCCGTGGTCGGCGCGGGAATCATCGGCGTCGCTTGCGCACTGCGTCTGGCGCGCCAGGGCCTGCGGGTGGTGGTCATCGATCAGCAGGAACCGGGGCATGGCGCTTCGTTCGGCAACGCCGGGCATCTGGCCACCGAGCAAGTCTTTCCGATCGCTGACGTGTCGATCCTCAAGCGCTTGCCGGCCATGTTGATGGACCCGATGGGGCCGCTACGCCTGGACTGGAAATACCTGCCGCGCGCCCTGCCGTGGTTCACCCGCTTGCTGCTGAATCTGCGGCCTGAGCCTTTTCAGAAAACCGTCGCCGGCTTGCGCGCGCTCAACGAAAGCAGCCTCGACGCGTGGCAGCGCTTGCTCAGCGATATCCAGCGCACTGATCTGCTCAAGGTTGACGGCTCGTTACTGGTCTTCGAAAAACCTGAATCCCGGCAGGCCATCGAAGCCTTGCAGGCGCGACTGCATCAGCAGCAGGTGCCGGTGGACTATTGGCAAGCGGGGGCGATCCGCGAAACGGCGCCGCAGCTCAGCGAACAGATTCGGGGCGGACTGTTTTTCCCGCGAACCGGGCATTTCCTTGACCCTTATCGCGTGGTGTGTGCGCTGGTCGAGTCGGCGCGCAGCAGCGGCGTGAGTTTTCTCAAACAGCAGGTTCAGGGCGGCTACGTGCAGGAAAACGGTGTCTTGTTGATGACCGGCAATGGCGGCGTAACGGCCAGCCGCGTGTTACTGGCCTGCGGTGCGCATTCGGCGAAACTCACCGCCGCGCTGACTGGCAAGCAAGTACCGTTGGACACCGAACGTGGCTATCACCTGATGCTGCCCAACGAGCATGATCGCCTGCCCTTCCCCGTCACCTCGCTGGAACGCAAATTCATCATGACGCCGATGCGCGATGGGCTGCGCCTGGCCGGCACGGTCGAATTCGCCGGACTGGAGCGGCCGGCGAACATGGCGCGCGCCTGGCAGTTGCAGCGCCTGAGCCAAGGCCTGTTTCGCAAGGACCTGAACGCTGATGGCGCCACACCGTGGATGGGCTTTCGCCCGTCGCTGCCGGATTCGCTGCCAGTGATTGATCAGGTTTGCGCCGGCAAGGTCTTGCTTGCCTTCGGTCATCAGCATCTGGGCCTGACGCAGGCGGCGGTGACGGCGGAGATGATCGGGCAGATGGTCTCAGGCGCGGCCGGCGAGTTGCCGAATGCCGACGCCTACCGACTGGCACGTTTCTAAGCGTGCTTCAGCGCGTCGCCGTGATGCATGGCCAGGTGGCCGGTCTTGTCGCTCTTGACCTCGTACTGCGGCGCGTCTTTCGAGGCTGGCCGGTGGCGGCCCATGAACTCGGTGTCGCGGGTGTGCACCTTGACCACTTTGCCGTGGATCTCGCCCGCCTCGGAATTCCAGCGCACCGCATCGCCGACTTTGAATGAGCTGCTCATCATTGCGTCCTCGCCTCTGGCTGTTGGTTTATGGAGCGGCGCGCGTCGGAGAAATTCCGCTTTTTTGCGAGGCGACCGAAGGCAGGCAAAAAAATCGAACGGCGAAAATCACCCGCACCTCCAATCTGCACAAGCCGTAGAAAACGGCCATGACGAGGTGTGAGATGAATAACGATCAAGGCAAGCAAGGTGACGATCCGCTCCCAACCACGCCCGACCCGCTGAGTCCGGGGCGTACCGAGGTCGATCCGATGAAGGAACGCGGCATCGACGAACTGCCCGACAACGAAGGCGAAATCCCGCTGGACGATGACAGTACCGGGCTGGATCCGGAGCGCGTACGTCAGGAAACCGATAACGCCGAGATGGACGACCAGCCCAATCCGCGTTGAGCCTGAACAGGCAGCCGTCGCCATACGGCTGCCTGTCGGTTGCGCAATCAACAGCAGAATCAGGCAAGCATTTCACAGAAATGCACTACTTCGCGCTCCGACCCAGGCGCAACAATGGGCGTCCGACAACCCATGGAGGATGCTCACATGCTCGTACAAGCCTATGGCGCCCACGCTGGCGACAAACCCCTTGAGCCCATGCAGATCAAACGCCGTGCGCCAGCCGCGCACGACGTACAGATCGATATCGCCTTCTGCGGCGTCTGCCATTCCGACCTGCATCAGGTGCGCGCCGAATGGGCCGGCACGCAATTCCCTTGCGTCCCCGGCCACGAAATCGTCGGCCGCGTCTCGGCGGTCGGCGATCACGTCAAAAACTACAAGGTCGGCGATCTGGTCGGTGTCGGCTGCATCGTCGACAGCTGTCAGCACTGCGATGACTGCGAATCCGGCCTGGAAAATTACTGCGACGGCATGATCGGCACCTACAATTTCCCGACCCCGGACGCACCGGGCTGGACCCTCGGCGGCTATTCGCAAAACATCGTCGTGCACGAGCGCTATGTGTTGCGCATCCGTCATCCCGAGGCGCAACTGGCCGCCGTCGCGCCGCTGCTCTGCGCCGGCATTACCACCTACTCGCCGCTGCGCCAGTGGCACGCTGGCCCCGGCAAGAAAGTCGGCGTGGTCGGCATCGGCGGCCTGGGCCACATGGGCATCAAACTGGCCCACGCCATGGGCGCCCACGTGGTCGCATTCACCACTTCCGAATCCAAGCGTGAAGCGGCCAAGGCACTGGGCGCGGACGAAGTGGTGGTGTCACGCAATGCTGAAGAAATGGCGGCACACACCAAGAGTTTCGACTTCATCCTCAATACCGTCGCAGCCCCGCACGATCTCGACGCCTTCCTCGTCCTGCTCAAGCGCGACGGCGCGTTGACCCTGGTCGGTGCGCCTGCCTCGCCGCATCCGTCGCCGAACGTGTTCAACCTGATCACCAAGCGGCGCGCCATTGCCGGTTCAATGATCGGCGGCATCCCTGAAACCCAGGAAATGCTGGATTTCTGCGCCGAGCACGGCATCGTCTCCGACATCGAGTTGATCCGCGCCGATCAGATCAACGAGTCCTACGAGCGTATGCTCAAGGGCGATGTGAAATACCGCTTCGTCATCGACAACGCAACGCTCGCCGGCTAAGCGCAAGCGCCCATCGGCAGCGCCGTGCTGCCGATGGTTCGAGTAATTCCATCACGTAATTGACAGCGCCAGCGTTGCTCGCCAGAGTCGCACCCCTTTTTCCACCGCAGGGTGAACAGGGGTTTGCGTTGAACCAACAGACATTGTCCATGCGTCTTGAGCGCGTCGCCGCCCATGTGCCGCTCGGCGCGAGACTGGCCGATATCGGCTCCGATCATGCTTACCTGCCGGTGGCCTTGCTGCGCCGGGGCCTGATAACAGCAGCGGTCGCTGGCGAGGTCGCGTTGACGCCGTTCCACGCGGCGCAACGCACTGTCAATGACAACGACCTGCTCGGCCAGATCAGCGTGCGCCTGGCCGATGGTCTGGCGGCAATCAAACCTGACGACGCCATCAGCGCCATCACCCTGTGCGGCATGGGTGGCGAAACCATTCGCGATATTTTCGACAGTGGTAAAGCCCATCTCAGCGGCCACGAACGATTGATCCTGCAGCCCAACGGCGGCGAGCAAGCGCTGCGCCAGTGGTTGATGGATAACAGTTACCGGATCGTTTGCGAAGAAGTGCTGCACGAAAACCGTTTCGACTATGAAATCATCGTTGCCGAGCCAGCCATTGAACCGCTTACTTACAACGCCAGGGAACTGTTTTTCGGACCGCTGCATCTGCAGGCGCGCGGCTCGGCATTTCTGCACAAATGGCAACGCAGGCTGAAGCAGCGGCAGAAGACGTTGGGGCAGTTTACGAGAGCGCAACAAGCGCTGCCGGAGGACAAAATTCTTGCGCTGAAGCAAGAGATGCAGTGGATCAGTGAATTGCTCGGGTGACTGTGCCGCCGTCTTCGCGAGCAGGCTCGCTCCCACAGGAAATTGCATTTCTCCTGAGGGAACACGGTCAACTGTGGGAGCGAGCCTGCTCGCGAAAGCGGTGTGGCAATCTACACAGCAACCAAGTTGGCCGCAGCCGTCGGAAAAACAAAAAGCCTGCTGTTGAAAGCAGGCTTTTTCGTGGGTGGTGAACTTACTTCTGCTGCGTCAGCGCCGAGTAGCTGTTCATCAGGTTGCGGTAGTTGGGAATCCGCTGCGACAGCAGATTGCCCAGGCCTTCGATGTCGTTGCGCCAGTCGCGGTGCAGTTCGCAGGCCACCGAGAACCAGTTCATCATCTGCGCGCCAGCCTGAGTCATGCGGCTCCACGCGGCTTGCTGCACGGTCGTGTTGAAGGTGCCGGACGCATCAGTCACTACGAACACATCAAAACCTTCCGCCAGCGCCGACAGGGTCGGGAACGCTACACACACATCCGTCACGACACCGGCAATGATGATCTGCTTGCGCCCGGTGGCCTTGATTGCCTTGACGAAATCTTCGTTGTCCCAAGCGTTGATCTGACCTGGGCGAGCGATGTACGGCGCGTCCGGGAACATTTCTTTCAGCTCTGGTACCAGCGGGCCGTTCGGGCCTTGTTCGAAGCTGGTGGTGAGGATGGTTGGCAGGTCGAAGAACTTGGCCAGATCCGCCAGCGCCAGCACGTTGTTCTTGAACTCGTTCGGCGAGAAGTCCTGCACCAGCGAGATCAGACCGGTCTGGTGGTCAACCAGCAGCACGATAGCGTCGTCTTTGTTCAGGCGGTTGTAGGTTGGAGTGGTCATGGTGTGCGTCCCTTTTCAAGTTTTGAGTTTTGTTGTTGCGTTCAAGTTGGGTACAGATTACTGACGCACAGCAAAGGGATAAATCAGCTGAAAAGCGTTTCACCGTCCACTCAAACCGGACAATCATTCGAGGCCCGCTCTGATTAGATACACCGAAGTACAAATGATGTACCTCAGCCCCCATTTATCAACTCCGCGCAACTTCCTAAAGTCCTCTCCAACAGCCACCCGCCATCCTGACGGGCCAGCGACAGAGGAAATCATCATGAGCACATCGAAAAAAGTAGTTGTCATCACCGGCGCCTCGCAAGGCATTGGTGCAGGTCTGGTCGAAGGCTTTCGCGCCCTTGGCCATCAAGTGGTCGCCACCTCGCGCTCGATCAAAGAGTCGAGTGACCCGGATGTCCTGACCGTTGCCGGCGACATTGCCGATCCGCAAACCGCCGAGCGCGTGATTCGTGCCGCCGTTGCCCGCTTCGGTCGCGTCGATACGCTGGTCAACAATGCCGGGATCTTTCTGGCCAAGCCGTTCACCGCTTACAGCCAGGCGGACTATGCCCAGGTCGTGGCGACCAACATGAGCGGCTTCTTCTACATCTCGCAACTGGCCATCGCCGAGATGGAAAAACACGGCAGCGGCCACGTCGTCAGCGTCACCACCAGCCTGGTCGATCATGCAATCGACGGCGTGCCTTCGGTTTTGGCGTCGCTGACCAAGGGTGGCATCAACGCCGCGACCAAATCCCTGGCGATCGAGTACGCCAAGCGTGGCATTCGGGTCAACGCGGTATCGCCGGGCATCATCAAAACGCCGATGCACGCCGAGGAAACCCATCAGGCGCTGGGCAGCCTGCACCCGGTCGGCCACATGGGGGAAATCGACGACATCGTGCAAGCGATCCTCTACCTCGACGGGGCGAATTTCGTCACTGGCGAGATCCTGCATGTCGACGGTGGCCAGAGCGCCGGCCATTGATCGAAACCCTGCAACGCCGCCGGTGGATACCGGCGGCGTCGTTGGTTGTGGTACACAGAGGATGAACGTCCGTCGATCCTCGGTGCGAGCCACAATGAAACGCCATTTTGAAGATTTGCAGTTAGGCAGTATCGAACTGTTCTGCCTGGCCGCCGAAGCCGGCAGCTTCACCGCCGCCGCGCAACTGGCCGGGGTCACGCCCGCTGCGGTGAGCCGGTCGATTCTGCGTCTGGAGCAACGCCTGGGTTCGCGACTGTTCGCCCGCACTACGCGCAGCATCCGCCTCACCGACGCCGGACGGAGCTTCTTCGAACAGTGCAGCCAGGCGTTGACGCAACTGGTCGAAGCGCAGCAGGAAGTCATGGGCGCACAGACTTCGCCGTCGGGTCGACTGCGCATCAGCCTGCCAACCACCTACGGGCATCACCGCATCCTGCCGCTGCTGCCGAAATTTCGTGCGTTGTACCCCGAGGTCACGGTCGACGTGCACTTGGGCAATCGCAATATCGACTTCGTTGAAGAAGGCTACGACCTGGCGATACGCGTACGCGCGCAACCGGACTCGACCCTGATCGCGCGCCTGCTGGAAGACGCCGCCCTGGTGGTGGTCGCCGCCCCCGAATATCTGCATAGAGCCGGCACGCCGCAGACCCTCGACGATCTCATTGCGCATGAGTGCATCCAGTTCGAATTGCCCAGCAGCGGGCGGCGGATTTCCTGGCTGTTTCAGGAAAACGGCCGAGACCTGGAAGTGATTTCCGACGGTGGCTATTCCTGCTCCGACGATGTGCTCGGCGGTGTGACGCTGGCCAAGCACGGCGCCGGGCTGTTTCAGACTTACCGGTTCATCGTCGAGCAGGAACTCGCCGATGGCCGCCTGATTGAAGTGCTGCAGCCGTACGCCGGACGTTCGCGCCCCTACACCCTGCTCTACCCGCACGGCCGCTATGTGCCGCAACGGGTGCGGGCATTTGTGGATTTTCTGCTGGGGTTTCGTGAGGAATGGGCGGAACCCGCGCGCTAAACAGGGCGTCAACCGGTCTGGCGCAGGCGGCTGAGTTCCTTGGACGGCGGGCAGCCGAACTGGCGGTTGTATTCGCGGCTGAACTGCGAAGCGCTTTCGTAGCCGACGCGGTAGCAGGCGCTGGAGACGTCCAGCCCTTCATTGATGATCAGCCGCCGCGCCTCTTGCAGGCGCAGCTGTTTTTGATATTGCAGCGGGCTCATGGCGGTGACGGCTTTGAAGCGGTGATGCAGCGCCGAATTGCTCAGATTGGCCACCTGCGCCAGCGCGTCGATGCGCAGCGGTTCAGTGAAATTCTTGTTCAGCCAGTCGATGGCCCGCGTGACCCGATGGGTCTGCGAATCGCTGACGGCGATTTCATACAGCAGATGCCCGTGCTGGCCGCGCAGCAGGCGGTAATACAGCTCACGCAACACCATCGGTGCGAGCATGCCGATGTCGCGCGGGTTATCCAGCAGGCGCACCAGACGCAGCATGGTATCGAGCAATGTCACGTCGATCTTGTCGAGAAACATGCCGCGCCCGGCGTCCTGTGGCATGCCGGTCAGCGGCGACTCGGCAATCAGTTGCGTCAGTTGCGCCGGATCGAAATCCAGCCGTACGCAAAAATACGGCGCCTCGGGTGAGGCTTCAATCACCCTTCCCGACACCGGCAACGTCACCGACACCACCAGGTAATTCAACGGGTCGTAGAGGAAACGTTCGTCGCCCAGCCCGACTTCCTTGCGCCCCTGCACGATCAGGCACAGCGCCGGGCGGTGCACGACATGGATCAGCTCGGACGGCCCATCGAGACGGATCACGTGCAGCGGCGCAATCGCGGTTTCGTAGGTGCCCGGCGCATCAAAGCGCTGGGTCAGCAAGCGCACCAGCTCGGCGCGATACACCGCCGTGTCGTGGAGGATGGAAGCGTCGTGGTTATCCATGCAAAGGGCCTCGAAAGCAGACGAAGGTGGGTCAACTGCGAAGGAAGATTAGCCAGTTTTACCCAGCGGCGACTAGATCAAAGATGCTGCAGGTTTGCCTGATTCTGCGTCGGTCAGATCGGGGTAAACCATGAGCACATCATCTTACGTGCCCATGGTTTGCCGCACTGCTATCAGCCTGCCGTTACCGTCATGCCGCCATCGGCCATGACCACCGAGCCGACCATGAAACTGGCGCGGTCGGAGGCCAGAAAGGTCACGATCTCGGCGATCTCTTCCGGCTGCGCCGCCCGACCGATTGGCGCTGCTTCGCCGTGCTGTGCGAGGAAGCCAGGGCCGTCCTCGACCACATCATTAAGGATATTGGTCACCACATCGCCGACGCCGATGGCGTTGACGCGAATGCCGTGCTCGATGACTTCCAGGGCCAGCGTACGGGTCAGTTGCGCCAGCGCACCTTTCGAGGCGGTGTAAGCGGCAATGGTCGGAAACGCAAAGTACGACGCATAGGAAGCGATATTGACGATCGCACCGGACTTGTTCGGGATCATCGCTTTCACCGCTTCGCGACAGTGCAGGAAGGCTGCCGTGGCATTCACTGCCTGGATCTTTTCCCAGTCGTCGCGGCTCATGTCGATCACGGCTTTGTTGATGATGATCCCGGCGTTGTTGACCAGAATATCCAGACGCCCGAACTGCTCGACGGCAAGGCCGACAGCACGTTCGGCGGCGCCGTCCTCGGTGATGTCCGCCACCAGCGGCACCAGATCGGGACGAGCCAGTGCTTCGACAGCCGGATTGAGGTCTTCGGCAACTACCTTGGCGCCGCGAGCGTGCAGCATCAGCGCAATCGCCTTGCCGATGCCACTGGCCGCGCCAGTGACCAGTGCAACTTTGCCGGCGACTTCTTGGGGCAGGGTGTGGTTGAAATCAGTCATGGTTTTAACTCCTCGATAGCGAATCGGTGTTGCGCCTGATGGCGCGGTCGTGAACACGGCTTCACTGTCGCGCACTGGCCGCCGCCGGGCTTTCGGGCGATTGCCGGGACTGTCGGAGTTTTGCGCTGGAGTTTCTCGTTCGCCCGCCCTAACCTTCAAAATCATTCGCAGCCGAAGCTTTTGATGGAGCGTCCTGTGCCCTCTGCCAGCCCTGCTACACCGACAATCAGCCAGCCCGCGCGCATCGCCGCCGAGGCCATGCCGGAGCATCTGCCCGGTGTTGCGGAAACGACCACGCCGCGACCGCAGATCAAGGATGCCGTGGTGCAGCTGTTCCACCATCAAACCCTGCTTGAGCCGATCCGCGTGCCGTGCGTGGCGGAACCGCTGCTAGTGCTGGTACTGGCCGGCACTGCCCGGGTCGAAGAACGTTCGTTGGGCGGAGAGTGGCAGGCGAGCCAGGTCACGGCGGGCGATTTTTTCCTGACCAACACCCGGGAACCCTACGAAATGCGCTGGCAGACCGAAGGTTGCGAGGTCTTCGAAGTCATGCACCTTTATCTTGGTCTGGGCTTGATCGAACACGCGGCGCGCGAAGCCTTCGGCGAACAGGCCGGTGCAGTGACGTTTGTCGACGTGTCGGGTGCGCGTGACGAGCAGGTCAGCTTCATTCTTGAGCAACTGCGCGTCGAACTGACCGAACAGCGCCATCCCAGTGCACTGCTGGTGCACAGCCTGGCCCAGGCGTTGGCGATCCATTTGCTGCGTCATTATCTCGACCCCGACAGCAACCCGCGCCGCGACAACGCCCTGCCCGCCTACAAACTGCGCCGGGTGATCGAAGCCATGAATGCGCATCTGGCGGAGGATTTCAGTCTCAGTCATCTGGCCGCCATCGCCGAGCTGAGCGACTACCACTTCAGCCGCACCTTCAAACGCGCCACCGGTTTATCGCCCTCGCAATACTTCATCCGCCTGCGCATGAGCCGCGCGCGTCATCTGTTGCTGGAGACCGCACGCAGCGTGATCGACATTGGCCTGGAAGTCGGCTACTCCAGTCCCAGCCACTTTTCCCAGGTGTTCCGCCGTGAAGTCGGGGTCACTCCTAGTGCCTACCGCGATGCGCCACGCGGGGCCTGAAAACCTGTCGAAAAGCGATGCAGCAGAATTGGGCAAATCCCGTGGAGGAATCGATTAATAGCCCATGAGCCACCGCACTTAATCTTCTTCCAGGCCCACTCACGGGCACACAGAAGAGGACGACATCATGCTGAACATTCAAGACAAAGTGATCGTGATTACCGGCGCCAGCAGCGGCATCGGCGAAGCCAGCGCACGCCTGCTCGCCGAACGTGGCGCCAAAGTGGTGTTGGGGGCTCGGCGTACCGAGCGTCTGGCAGTGATTGCCGAAGAGATCAATGGCGCAGGTGGCCACGCGCAGTTCCGCGCACTGGACGTCACCGATCAGCAGGATGTGCAGCGCTTCGTTGATTTCGCCGTCGAGCATTACGGCCGCGTCGATGTGCTGGTCAACAACGCCGGGGTCATGCCGTTGTCACGGCTGGATGCGCTGAAGGTCGATGAGTGGAACCGCATGATCGACGTCAACATCCGTGGCGTACTCCACGGCATCGCCGCCAGCCTGCCCTTGATGCAGCGCCAGCGCGCCGGGCAGATCATCAACATCGCCTCGATCGGCGCTTACGCGGTCAGCCCTACTGCGGCGGTGTACTGCGCGACCAAATACGCCGTACGGGCGATTTCCGAAGGCTTGCGCCAGGAAGTGGGCGGCGATATCCGCGTCACCGTCATCGCACCGGGCGTGACCGAATCGGAACTGGCCGAGAGCATTTCCGATGAAGGCGGCCGCGCCGAGATGAAGTCATTCCGCAAGATCGCCATCCCCGCCGAAGCCATCGCCCGCGCGATTGCGTATGCCGTCGAACAACCGGCGGATGTCGACGTCAGCGAACTGATCGTGCGCCCGACCGCGAGCCCTTACTGAGACCAGATGAATCACAATCAACTGTAGGAGTGAGCCTGCTCGCGATAGCGGTAGACCAGTCAATGAAAATGCTGAATGTGCCGCCGCCTTCGCGAGCAGGCTCGCTCCCACCGGGGATTTGTGGCACCACCAAATAATTGGTCAACACGGAACATTGTGGGAGCTAGCCTGCTCGCGAAAGCGCTGGGTCAGTCGGCGAAGATGCTGGATGTGCCGCCGTCTTCGCGGGCAAGCCCGCTCCCACAGGGTTTTGTGGCGCAACCAAATCAATGGACAACACGGAACATTGTGGGAGCGAGCCTGCTCGCGAAAGCGCTGGGTCAGTCGGCAAAGATGCTGGATGTGTCGCCGTCTTCGCGAGCAGGCTCGCTCCCACCGGGGATTTAGCGCACGGATATTCCAACCCTGGCCGGTCGATACTGGTTTTCACGATGTCGGTGACTGAACTGCATAAGGGTGCGCGGGAGAGCCTCTCACTCTAATTCCAGAGTGGGAGGCATCGATTAAATCGCTCGATCAGCGTGACGGCGGATGTTCGGTTGACACCGAGTTGGCCGCATCCACATCTGACATATCTTCCTCGACCGGTGCCTCATCGTCCGGCGGCAAAGGCACCTCGGGATTTTCCCGCTTGGGATCGTGCCCCGTCTCGTTGTCGGTGGTGCGCGTCACGGCTTGTTGCGACTGGTTGCCCGGTGCGTTTTCATCAATGTCCATGTCGGTCTCCGATGTGATTCAGCGATAGGTACCTGAACGTGTGAAATGCCGGCGCGTGACAAGTGCCCGGCAATGGACGAACGGCGTTCTGTAGAAAACGCAAAAGCCTGCTTTCGAGGCAGGCTTTAGCTTTGGATGGGAGGCTTACTTCTGCTGCGTCAGCGCCGAGTAGCTGTTCATCAGGTTGCGGTAGTTGGGAATACGCTGCGACAGCAGGTTACCCAGACCTTCAATATCGTTGCGCCAGTCGCGGTGCAGCTCACAGGCCACCGAGAACCAGTTCATCATCTGCGCGCCAGCCTGAGTCATGCGGCTCCACGCGGCTTGCTGAACAGTGGTGTTGAAGGTGCCGGACGCATCAGTCACCACAAACACATCAAAACCTTCCGCCAGCGCCGACAGGGTCGGGAACGCTACACAGACATCCGTTACGACACCGGCAATGATGATCTGCTTGCGCCCGGTGGCCTTGATTGCCTTGACGAAGTCTTCGTTGTCCCAAGCGTTGATCTGACCTGGGCGAGCGATGTACGGCGCGTCCGGGAACATCTCTTTCAACTCCGGTACCAGCGGGCCGTTCGGGCCTTGTTCGAAGCTGGTGGTGAGGATGGTTGGCAGGTCAAAGAACTTGGCCAGATCCGCCAGCGCCAGCACGTTGTTCTTGAACTCGTTCGGCGAGAAGTCCTGCACCAGCGAGATCAGACCGGTCTGGTGGTCAACCAGCAGCACGATAGCGTCGTCTTTGTTCAGGCGGTTGTAGGTTGGAGTGGTCATGGTGTGCGTCCCTTTTCAAGTTTGGAGTTTTGTTGTTGCGTTCAAGTTGGGTACAGATTACTGACGCACAGCAAAGGGATAAATCGCTTGAAAAGGGTTACACCGTCCACTCAAACCGGACAATCCACTTCAATCGTAAAACGGCTCAACCAACGCCCGGCTGCCGACAAAGAAACTGTCCGCTACCAGGCGCAATGGTTGCAGGTCGAGGTCGCTGGCCTTGTCGCCGATCAATTGCTGGAAGTGGCGGTAGACCGCTGCGTACTCGCCCTCCTCCGACACGCTTTGCTTCACGCCGTCGATGCTTAGCACCGCGCCGCCATTGTCCAGACGCAGGACGCCTTCGACGCAGCGGATTTCGATGCTCCACAGTTCGTCGTGGCCATGGTCGAAATCGAACTCGGCGCGAACGTCCAACTGCTGCGCATCGGACATTTTGATCGAGGCAGCAATCGGCGACTGGCAGTTGCTCGGCACGCGCAGTTCGGCGGCTTCGACAAACAGCGGCAGCGCCAGCAAGTGGGTGACGATCGACAGCGCGTTGATGCCCGGGTCGAAGACGCCGAGGCCGCCCGGCTGCCAGATCCACGCTTGACCCGGATGCCACTTGCGTACGTCTTCCTTCCAGTCGATCCGAACGCTTTGCAGGGTGCGGCTGGCCAACCAGTCACGGGCGGCGGCGATGCCCGGTGCGTAGCGTGAATGCCAGGCGAACAAAGCGCTGACGCCTTGATCGGCGACTTGATCGACCAGGGCCATAGCCTCGCCCAATGTCGCACAGGGCGGTTTTTCCACCAGCACGTGCTTGCCGGCCGCCAACGCCTGTTGCACCAGTGCGAAGCGCCCCTGTGGCGGCGTGCAGAACGCAATTGCGTCGACAGTCGGGCCGTTTTCGAGCAGTTCGCCCAGCGACTGGAAGTTTTCCACGCCGACGCAAGGTTTGCCTTGGGTAGCGACCGCCACCAACTGGAACGCCGGGTTGGCGAGGATGGCGGGGACGTGTTGATCCTGGGCGATCTTGCCGTAGCCCACCAGGCCGAGACGAATCGGTTGCATTACAGACTCCTGTTGTTGTTTTGGTCTTTGCAGCGCAGCGGCAAGAGTACGTGTTTCTGCGCTCGCCTCCAATCGTCATACTATTTAAATCAAGTTTGGTCGCGGCGAACGCATCGCTTATTCGTCATTTCTTCTTACACCTTTTGTCGTCCGATCCCGCACCGCGCGGCGATCGGCAGCCGGCGATCAGCCTCAGTTTGCTATCATGCGGCGCTTTTACGGTTAACCCCCCGCCAGTCCTGCCGACTCGCGGGCTGCAAAAGGCGGTATTAGATGACGGCTTTGTTGACTCGCCGCAAGGTACTTGCGGGAATGGGCGTGCTCGGGCTCGGCCTGCTCGCCGGTTGCGACACACGTGGCCAACTGTCGTACAAGTACGGCAAGGATCTGAGCGACAAGATCCTCGGACGCACCTTCAAGCTGAAGAACCCCGAAGGCGAAACCATGTCGCTGTCGAGCTTTCGCGGGATGATGCCGATGATCTTCTTCGGCTTCACCCAATGCCCGGCCGTTTGCCCCACCACCCTGGCCCGCGCCGCGCAGATCAAGAAACTCATGGGCCGCGACGGCGACCGCCTGCAAGTGGTGTTCATCACCCTTGACCCTGAGCGCGACACGCCGCAGATCCTCGACGCCTACGTCAAAGCCTTCGATCCGAGCTTCGTCGCGCTGTACGGCACACTTGAGGAAACCAAGGCCACCGCCAAGGAATTCGACGTGTTCTACGAGAAAGTCCCCGCCGGCGACACCTACACCATCTCCCATACGTCCACCAGCTACGTCTACGACTCGCGTGGTGAGTTGCGCCTGGGCCTGTCCACTTCGCTGACAGCCCAAGAGTGCACGGAAGATTTGCTTACTGTTATGGAGGTCTGCTGATGCATCCCGTTCTGAATCACCTCAAACGCACCGTATGTGCACTGTCCCTGCTCGGCCTGGCCTTCCAGGTGTCGGCGCAGACCAAAGTCGACGATGCCTGGGTCCGTGCCACCGTGCCGACCCAGTCCGCCAGCGGCGCGTTCATGACCGTCACTGCCGACACCGACAGCAAGCTGCTCAGCGTTGCCTCGCCAGTGGCCAAGGACGTTCAGATTCATGAAATGAGCATGAAGAACGATGTGATGACCATGGGCCCGGTGAAGTCCGTTGAGCTGCCTGCCGGCAAAGCCGTGAGCTTCGACCCGAACGGCTACCACGTCATGCTGATGGGCCTGAATGGTCAGTTGAAGGAAGGCGACAGCGTGCCGCTGACCCTGACAGTGGAAAACACCAAGGGCGAGAAAGAAACCATCGAAGTCAAAGCACCGGTTCGCGCGCTGACCAACATGGGCGGCCACGATCACAGCAAGATGCATTGATCGCTGACGGAAAGACTGTTCGCCCGACACATAAACGGGGCGGCCTGATCGATGATCGGGCCGCCCCGTTTTTTATTGGCCGGAAGAAGGCTTACGCCGCTAAACCTGTGGGAGCGAGCCTGCTCGCGAAGGCGTCAGGTCAGTCAAATCATCTGTGGCTGAAACTCCGCTTTCGCGAGCAGGCTCGCTCCCACATTAATTCTGGGTGATGCCCAATCCCTCAACTCCCCGCACCACCATGCGCTTCTTCAAAGAAGTAATCCTTCCAGCTCGCCGCTTTGTTCTTCAACACGCCCAGTTCCTGCAGTTTCTCGGCATAGATGAACGTGCGTTGCGGTACGACGGTGAAGTCGATTTCCGGGTCTTTGACGATTTGCTCGACCAGAGCCAGCGGCAGTTTCGATTGTTCGACGCGGATGTAGGCTTGGGCAGCGGCGGGCTTGTCGGCTTTGATGATCTGCTCGGCTTCGGCCAGTGCGTCGTAGAACGCCTTGTAGGTTTTCGGGTTTTCGTCGTGGAATTTTTCCGTGGTGTAGAGCACGTTGAACGTCGCCGGGCCGCCGAGGATGTCGTAGGAACTCAGCACTTTGTGCACGTTGGGGTTTTGCAGAGCCTGGTACTGAAACGGTGGGCTGGAGAAATGCGAATTGATTTCCGAGCCGCCGGCGATCAGCGCGGCGGTGGCGTCAGGGTGCGGCAGGCTGACCGAAATGTTGTCGAATTTCTTGAACTGGTCGTCGCCGAATTCTTTCGCGGTTTCAATTTGCAGGGTGCGCGACTGAAAACCTACGCCTGCGGCCGGCACGGCGATACGGTCCTTGTCGCTGAAGTCCTTGAGGGTTTTGATGTTCGGGTTGTTGGTCAGCAGGTAATTGGGCATCGAGCCCAGCGCGGCGATGGCTTTGACGTTCTGCTTGCCCTTGGTGCGGTCCCACACTGTGAGCATCGGCGGCACGCCGGCCGAGACCACATCCAGCGCTCCGGTCAGCAGCGCCTCGTTCATCGCCGTGGCGCCGGAAATGCTGTTCCAGTCGACCTTGATGTCCAGACCCTGAGCCTTACCGTGTCTCTCGATCAGCTGTTGATCGCGTACGACATCGAGAATCAGGTAACCAATGCCGAATTGCTGGGCGATGCTGATCCTGCCCTCGGCTTGGGCGCCGCTACTGAACAGCGCACCCGCTGCCAGAGTAGCGGCCAACAGAGTCAGCGCAGAACGTTTGAACGGTGTGGCCATGACAACCTCGCAGCATGGGGGTGGGCTGAAAGGCCTGACTTTATAGCTATAAAAAATAGAAATTAAATATCCTTATCGCATATCGATAGCACTGAGCGATTTGACGTCTGCTGCCGGAATTCAGGAGCAGTGGATGAACCTACAACAGTCTGAAACAAAAAACTGCCCTCGGGAAAAATGGCACTGCGCCCCACAACCCACGCCCGCTATGGGCACGCGCCGTTTCGGGGATCGCCGGCCGCAGGTTTTAAAAAGCCGATCAGCCTTCCTGCCCTTGATATCATCACCCACACTTTTTTGACCCTTTGATGACAAGCAGGCCTTTTTTGTGAGCGCTCTTTTCAACTGGCTGCGGCGGCCGAATGCCCGCCTTCTTTCTCTAATCGTTTTGGTATTGATCGTACCGGTGTGCCTGCGTGCAGCGTTGGGCTGGTCGTCACCGCTGGGCTTTTTGTCGGATCTGGCCGTGGGTAGTCTGCTGCTGGTATCGCTGCATCGCCGTACGTGGTGGCTGGCCTTGCCGGTGCTGGTGTTTTGGGCGCTGCTGGCGATCGCCACGGCAGAATTGGTCAGCGCCGTCGGCCGCCTGCCGACGCCTTCGGATATTCACTACCTGATCGACCCGCAGTTCGTCGAGAATTCCACTGGCGGCGGACTTGCGCACCCTGCCCTGGCCATTGCTTTGCTGGGTACTTTGGTTTTCTGGCTGGTGGCCCAATTTATGGGGCGCGGTCTGGCTCGGCCGGCATTGCCGCGCGCGGCCTGGGCAGCGCCGATCGTTTTGTTCGCCGCGCACTGGGGCGCGCAAAACCTGTGGCCGAATGACGGCGACGCCTGGCGCCTGTACAACCTGCCGCATCAATTGCTCGCCAGTGAAGTCGCCGACCTGCAGATCCAGGCCGAGGAATGGCTGGACGGCGACATTGAAGAACCGACACCTGCGATGGCCGGGCTCACCGACGTCGATCTCAATGGCCAGAAGCTGCTGGCCGCGCCGGGGCAGGCGCGCAACGTATTGATCATCGCTTTGGAAGGCATTCCCGGCGCCTACATCCGCGCCAACCGCGAGGCGATCGACAGTCACTATCAGGAAGACCTGATGCCCAACCTCAGCCGCTGGGCCGAGCGCGGCATGAACACACCGGATTACGTGCTGCACACCCATCAGACCATTCGCGGTCTGTACGCCATGCTGTGCGGTGACTACGACAAGCTCAACAACGGCACGCCCAAAGGCGTGGAAATGCTCACCCTCAACGAACGCAATCAGGCCTGCCTGCCGGCGCAGCTGCGCGAACACGGCTTCAGCACTCATTATTTGCAGGGCGCCGGCCTGCGCTTCATGGCCAAAGACAAGATCATGCCGCACATCGGTTTCGATGCGACCCACGGCCTGGAATGGTTCAGCAACAGCAACTATCTGGAGTTCCCGTGGGGCAAGGATGACAAGGCGTTTTTTGAAGGCGCGCTGGATTACGTCGGCCAGTTGAAAAAGCAAAAGCAGCCGTGGATGTTGACTCTGCTGACGGTCGGCACCCATCAGCCCTACTCCGCACCGGAGGATTATCTGCAGCGTTATGAGACGCCCAAGCAGGCTGCCGTCGGTTATCTCGACGATGCGCTGGATCAGTTTCTTTCAGGGCTGGAGCGCCAGGGCGTTCTCAAGGACACACTGGTGGTGATCACCTCGGATGAATCCCATGGCATCGACGGCGTGCGGCTGGCCTCCTCGTGGGGTTTCAACCTGACGCTGGCACCGGAGCAGGCGCAACTGCCGCGCCTGAATGCCGGGGTTTATGGTCACGTCGATCTGAGCACCTCGATCCTCGACTATTTCGACCTGCCGGTGCCGACTGCGCTGAGCGGGCGGTCGCTGTTTCGCGACTACGATTCGGGGCGAGAAATCATGTCGTTCACCAACGGCAAACTGCGCTACCACAACGGTCAGGGCATCTTCTCCGAGTGCGATCTGCCGCGCCGCTGCCGCTATTACCAAAGCACCGGCTTCATCGCCGAAAGTGCCACATACAAAGGCACCTACAGCGGCCACCCGGCCCGGCAAATCGCCGCGCGCGCCGATGCGCTGGACCTGTCCTTGCTGCGCACACCGCTCAATCATCGCTACCAGTTCGGCAGCAACAACATCATCCCTCTGCAAGCGCAGATAAAGGATGACTGGGCCGACAACCTGATCGGCGCGCAATACCTGGAAATGCCCAAAGGCTCGCACACCCGCGTGCGCCTGACCGTGCGCTCGGTCGATCCGCAGCAGGCGGCGTACATTCAGCTCAAGGCCAAGGAATTTGAACAGGACGTGCAACTGGGCCTGCCAGCAGAAATGGTCGCCACGGCGGATCAGCCGCTGGAGATGGATTTCAGCTTTGAAAACCCGCAGCCGCGCAAAGCCTTCTCGTTTCATTTGCTGGGCTACGGCAATGGCGCGGTTGAAGTATCGGACTTCAGCGTGATCACTGAACTGCCTGGGCAGGATGACATTCTTGATGACGTGCCCGAGGACGACACCGCGCAATCGAGTTGACGTCTTTATTTATAAAGGCTGCACTCGCCTGTCACTTTGCTTCGGGGTATCGAGTGTAAGATCGAATTTGCCTGTCACTTTCCTGGCTTTTCCCAGATCCAGAGCAAAAGTGCCTGCTACGTTTTTGCGAAAATTGGCAAAGGTGACGATGAGTTCACCCTCAATAATGGGTTGGTCAAAATGATTGATCATAACCTTCCAATACCGTCCCATGGTTGGAAAAGTCACTGTGTGAGGACCATCTCCCTCCAACGCATTCGGCACAGACAACTCGACCGTGTGTATAAAATCGTCAGTTCCGATGATGATAAATTCCGTCTCGGTCTCTGCATAAACACATAACTTGCTCTCCAGAAATTTAACGTCATCGAGAAACGCGACAAAGCTACCGGTAGCATTTCGTTTGTTCAGAAGGTCACTTGTTTCGTCCTGAGACATGTCGATATTCCCTTGAGGTAAAGGTGACGTTGCGTTGACTCCAACATATTGTGATTGCGTGGTATCAACCACTGTCAAAGCTGACAGTTTTTAAGATCGCTTCGAAATAACGCCGCTTTTGCATCACGATATCGAGGTAGCAAAAGAGCCTGCCTATCGCCTGCCAAGACTGCGGCTATTAGCCGACTTGCCAACTCGGGTCTAGCCTTACCAGTCCGAAGTCGGCACGAGCCGGCCGCAGACCTGATAGGGATCCGAACATGGCAAACGAATCGAAATGCCCGTTCAACCACGCCGCCGGCGGCGGTACGACGAACCGTGACTGGTGGCCGAATCAACTCAATCTGAAAATCCTCAGCCAGCATTCCCCCAAGTCCGATCCGCTGGGCCAGGACTTCGACTACGCCAAAGCCTTCAAAAGCCTCGACTTCCAGGCGCTGAAACAAGACATCAAAGCACTGATGACTGATTCTCAGGACTGGTGGCCAGCCGATTTCGGCCATTACGGCCCACTGTTCGTGCGCATGGCCTGGCACAGCGCCGGGACCTATCGCACCGCCGACGGCCGTGGCGGCGCCGGCTCCGGTCAGCAACGCTTCGCCCCGCTCAACAGCTGGCCGGACAACGTCAGCCTCGACAAGGCCCGCCGTCTGCTGTGGCCGATCAAGCAGAAATACGGCCGCAACATTTCCTGGGCCGACCTGATCGTGCTCACCGGCAACGTCGCCCTTGAATCCATGGGCTTCAAGACCTTCGGTTTTTCCGGGGGCCGCGCCGATGTCTGGGAACCGGATGAAGACGTGTACTGGGGTTCGGAAACCGAGTGGCTGGGCGGCGACAACCGTTACGGCAAGAGTAATGGCCCAGTGCAAGAGCCCGGTGACGGCACGCTGGTGGCTGAGCCCGATTTGCATGGCCGTGAAGAAAGCCGCACCGATCAGGGCGAACGCAATCTGGAAAATCCCCTCGCCGCCGTGCAGATGGGCCTGATCTACGTCAACCCTGAAGGCCCGGAAGGCAACCCGGATCCGGTGGCTTCGGCCAAGGACATTCGCGAAACCTTCGGCCGCATGGCCATGAACGACGAAGAAACCGTGGCGCTGATCGCTGGCGGTCACGCGTTCGGCAAGACCCACGGCGCCGGCCCTGCCGACAATGTCGGTCCCGAACCGGAAGCGGCTGGCCTTGAGCAACAGGGTCTGGGCTGGAAAAACGCCTTCGGCACCGGTAAAGGCGCCGACACCATCACCAGTGGTCTGGAGGTAACCTGGACCACCACGCCCACACAGTGGAGCAACAACTATCTGGAAAACCTGTTCGGCTTCGAGTGGGAGCTGACCAAAAGCCCGGCGGGCGCCCATCAGTGGCAACCGAAAAACGGCGCCGGTGCAGGCACCGTTCCCCACGCTCACGATCCGAACAAGAAGCTCTCGCCGACCATGCTCACCTCTGACCTGGCGCTGCGCTTCGATCCTGCTTATGAGCAGATCTCGCGGCGTTTCCTGGCCAATCCCGATCAGCTCGCCGACGCATTTGCCCGCGCCTGGTACAAGCTGATCCATCGGGACATGGGGCCGCTCTCTCGCTACCTCGGCCCGGAAATGCCGCAAGAGGAGCTGCTCTGGCAAGACCCGCTGCCCGACGTGACGCACCCGCTGATCGATGACAGCGACGCTGCGGCGCTGAAAAACAAGGTGCTGAATTCAGGACTGTCGGTGTCGCAACTGGTCTCGACCGCGTGGGCGGCGGCGTCGACGTTTCGCGGCTCGGACAAACGCGGCGGCGCCAATGGCGGGCGCTTGCGTCTGGCCCCGCAGAAGTTCTGGCAGGCCAACCAGCCCGAACAACTGGACAAAGTGCTGAGCACGCTGGAAAGCATTCAGAGCGAGTTCAACAACGGCGCCGCCGGTGGCAAGAAAATCTCGCTGGCGGACCTGATCGTCCTGGCCGGTAATGCCGGAGTGGAAAAAGCCGCGCAGAACGCCGGGCATTCAGTATCGGTGCCGTTCTCGCCAGGCCGCGTCGATGCTTCGCAGGAGCAGACCGATGTCGAATCGTTCGGCTTCCTCGAACCGATCGCCGATGGTTTCCGCAATTACAGCAAAGGCAAATACACGGTTGCGGCAGAAACCCTGCTGATCGACAAGGCGCAGTTGCTGACTCTCACGGCACCAGAAATGACCGTGCTGCTGGGTGGTTTGCGGGTATTGAACACCAATGTCGGCCAGACGCGGCATGGCGTGTTCACCGATAAAACCGAAACGCTGAGCAATGACTTCTTCACCCACCTGCTGGACATGGGTGTGGAGTGGACCCCAACGTCACGGGATGCCGATGAGTTTGAAGGCCGTGACCGCAAGACCGGGGCGCCAAAGTGGACGGCGACGCGGGTGGATCTGGTGTTCGGCTCCAATGCGCAATTGCGCGCATTGGCCGAGGTCTATGCCAGTTCCGACGCGAAGGCGCAGTTCGTCAACGATTTCGTCAAGGCCTGGACGAAGGTGATGAATCTGGATCGGTTTGATCTGCGTAAATAGCTGTTTGTTGTGCCAATAAAAATGCCGCTCGTTGAGCGGCATTTTTTTGTTGATCGTTCCCACGCGCAGCAAAGGAATGCAGCAAGGGACGCTCTGCGTCCCAAAGCCGATGCAGAGCGTGGAGAGAGGCATTCCCACGCAGAGCATGGGAACGATCAATTAAAGGCCCCAACATTTAATCGGCGTTACGCCAGGCTTTTGCTCACCACTTCATACACATCGCTGGACAGCGCCCCGGACGCCAGAATCCGCTCCAGCTCGGCCTTCATCAGTGCCTGACGCGCGCTGTCGTATTTGCGCCAGCGGGTCAGCGGTGCCAATTGACGTGAGGCGATCTGTGGGTTGAAGCCGTTCAGTTCGATCACCAGATCGGCAAGGAAGCGATAACCGGAACCGTCCGCCGCGTGGAAGTTGATCAGGTTCTGCCCGGCGAACGCGCCGATCAGTGCCCGCACCTTGTTCGGGTTCTTGATGTTGAACGCTGGGTGCTGCATCAACGCCTTAACGCGCGCCAAACCGCCCGGCAAGGTGCTACCGGCCTGCACGCTGAACCACTGATCCATGACCAGCGGATTGTCCTTGAAGTGCTCGGCGAAGCTGGCCAGTGCCAGGGCCTTCTGCTCTTCGAACGGCGAGTTGACCAGCACCGCCAGCGCGGTCAGGCGCTCGGTCATGTTGTCGGCGGTCTCGAATTGCTCCAGCGCCGCTGCCAGCACTTCCGGCTTGCCGCTGAGCATCAGGTACGACAGGGCGATGTTCTGCAAGGCGCGACGGGCGAAGTGCTCGGCCTCGGCCACGTACGGAGTCTTTTTCGACAGATCGCGGTTGGCCTGATAACGCAGCCACAGCGCTTCGAACAAGCCTTCGGCGAGTTGCTTGCGGGCGAACTCGCGAGCGACGTGAATCGCCTCGACGTCAGCCACTTCGCTGATCTCGGTGAGATAGGCCTCACCCGGCAGCGAGAGCATTTCGGCAACCATCGCCTGATCCAGCGACTCGTCGGACAGCACCGTGCGCAGTGCCGACACCAGACGCGGATCGAGCTTCAGGCTCGCGCCTTTCTGATGCTGGCCGATCAACTCTTGAAGCACTTGCACCGACAGTTGCTGACCGGCATCCCAGCGATTGAAGCCGTCGCTGTCGTGCTGCATCAGGAACATCAGTTGATCGCGGTTGTACGGGAAGCTCAGTTTCACCGGTGCCGAGAAGCCGCGCAGCAGCGATGGCAGCGGCTGTTCGTTGATGTCGACGAAGGTGAAGGTCTGCTCGGCGTCGGTCACCGAGATCACCCGAGTGGTGCCTTGTGCCGAAGCTTCACCAGCCAGACGCAGAGCGATTTCATTGCCCTGGCTGTCGAGCAGGCCGAGCTCGACCGGAATCACGAACGGCAGTTTTTCTACCTTGTCCGGGGTCGGCGGGCAGCTCTGGCGGAAGGTCAGGCTGTAGGTTTTCGCCGCAGCGTCGTAGGACTCGCTGACGGCCAGACGCGGTGTGCCGGCCTGGCTGTACCAGCGTTTGAACTGACTGAGATCAACGCCATTGGCATCTTCCATGGCCTTGACGAAGTCGTCGCAGGTCACGGCCTGACCGTCGTGGCGCTCGAAGTACAGATCGCTGCCCTTGCGGAAGCCGTCGGCGCCCAGCAGGGTGTGGATCATGCCGACCACTTCCGAACCCTTTTCGTACACGGTCAGGGTGTAGAAGTTGGAAATCTCGATGAAGCTGTCCGGACGCACGGCGTGGGCCATCGGCCCGGCATCTTCGGCGAACTGGTGAGTACGCAGATAGGCCACGTCCTGAATGCGCTTGACCGTCGCCGAGTTCATGTCCGAGGAGAAACCGGCATCGCGGAACACCGTGAAGCCTTCCTTGAGCGACAACTGGAACCAGTCGCGGCAGGTCACGCGGTTGCCCGACCAGTTGTGGAAGTATTCATGGGCGACGATCGCCTCGACCCGCTGGTGCGCGGCGTCGGTCGCGGTTTCGGCGCGGGCCAGCACGGCGCTGGAGTTGAAAATGTTGAGGCCCTTGTTCTCCATCGCGCCCATGTTGAAATCGTTGACGGCGACGATCATGAAGATGTCCAGATCGTACTCGCGACCGTACACCTCTTCGTCCCAGCGCATGGATTTCTTCAGGCTGTTCATCGCGTGCTGGCACTTGTCGATGTTTTCCGGCTCGACGTAAATGCGCAGCGCGACGTTGCGCTGGCTCATGGTTGTGAAAGTGTCTTCGACGCACCACAGATCACCGGCGACCAGCGCAAACAGGTACGCCGGTTTCTTGAACGGATCTTCCCAGGTCGCCCAGTGCCGGCCGTCTTCGCCGGGGCCGGAAGCGATCGGGTTACCGTTGGAGAGCAACACCGGGTAGCTGTGCTGTTCGGCCACGACGGTGGTGGTGAACTTGCTCATCACGTCCGGGCGGTCGAGGTAATAGGTGATCTTGCGGAAGCCTTCGGCCTCGCACTGGGTGCAGAACATCGTGCCGGACTTGTACAGGCCTTCCAGCGCGGTATTGGTTTCCGGATGGATGCGCACGCTGGTGTCGAGGGTGAACGTTTCACTGGTCGGTTGCAGGGTCAGGTGGCTGTCGGAAACTTGATAGTCAGCGGCGCTCAGCTCCTGATCCGCCAGCGTTACCGACAGCAGCTCCAGTTGCTGGCCGTCGAGCACCAGCGGCGGCAGGCCGGCGCCGCGCTCCGGGTTGCGGCGCATCACCAGTTGCGCGTGAACCAGGCTGTGGTCCTCGAACAACTCGAAGGTCAGGTGCGTTTCGTCGATCAGGTACTCGGGCGCCTGATAGTCCTTGAGGTAAATCATCTTCGGTTGTTCGGTGCGCATGCTGGAATCCTTATTGATGCACGGCGAGCTGGTACGCCGTGTATTTACGAATGTTGATCACGCCGGTGTCGAAGATCAGGTACTGGCCCTTGATCCCCAGCAGCGTGCCTTCGGCAATCGGGTTCTTGTCCAGGTTGAAGCTGACGATTTTCGCCGGGTATTGCTCGACGGGATAGCGGATTTCCAGCGGTTCGACATCGGCAATCGTCTGAATCGCCTGTAGGCCGAATCGCTCCTGCAACCCTTGCAGGCCTTCGGCGCAGCTTTCGAACAACTGATCGCGCACCTGCGCCAGATCCACCGCCGCCGCATCACCTTTGAGCAGCGCGCGCCAGTTGGTCTTGTCCGCCACCTGGCTGCGGAACAGGTCCTCGACAAACCCCGATTGCTGGCGTGTCGATACACGCATGATTGGCAAGGCTTGACTCGCACCCTGGTCGAGCCAACGGGTCGGCAACTGCGTAGCACGGGTGATGCCAACCTTGATCCCCGACGAGTTGGCCAGATAAACCACATGATCGGTCATGCAGAACTGCTGGCCCCACTCCGGATCGCGGCAGGTGCCGGCGTCGAAGTGGCAGCGTTCCGGGCTCATGATGCACAGGTCGCACTGCGCCAGTTTGGTCATGCACGGGTAGCAATAGCCCTGACTGAAACTGGTTTTGGTTTTGCGCCCGCAATGGGTGCAGTGGATCGCCCCCAAAAATTCCAGACGCAGCGTGCTGCCGATCAACGGATTGACCGGCACCTCGACGTCATCCAGACGAAACGCGTACTGCACGTTCGACCCGTCCAGACGCGCCGACATTTTGCTGATTGCACCGCGGCCAATCTCGATCAATGGATGGCATCCGATTTGAACAGGATGTTCGGCACTTCGATCGACTTCGACGCACATTCTTGCGGGCCCATGTAACCGGTGCGCTGGTCTTCAGGCAGGTTCTGGATTTCCCAGGCAATCATCGCCTGCAACGACAGCTCGCGCTGTTCGACAGTGAGTTTGTTGCCGTCGGACCATTTGCCGATTTCCACGGCCAGTTTCAGGCTTTCGTAGATGTCCGGGGTGATGTTGTTGATCATGTCGTTGAAAGAGGACATCAGGGTCTCCGTGCTCTTTGCTGAAACAAAAATGTTAGACGGCCAGTTTACGGCGGTTATACAAACCGCCCAACAAACCGGTAAAGCATCCGATGAGTAACCCGCTCAGGTGCGCGGCGTTGGCGATCTGGCCGAAACCGATCAGCGAGATCAGCCCGGACATGCACACCACCAGCCACACCAGCATCATCACCAGCACGCCGCGCGGCAGACGATAGGCCGGGTTCGGCGCCAGCAACTGGAAGATCCAGCAATGCCCGAGCAAGCCGTAAAGCACGCCGGACAGCCCACCAAACAGGCTCGGGCCGCTCCAGACGAACTGGGCGTAGTTGGACACCAGACTGAACAGCAGCGTCAGGCCGATCAGGTTGATGCTGCCCTGGCGCGACTCGATGCGCCGCCCCAGCTCCCAGTACCACATACCGTTCATGGCCAGATGGAGGATGCCGAAGTGGATCAGCATCGGCGTCACCAGCCGCCACCACTGCCCCGCCGCGAGGCTATCGGCCAGCGGCGTGAAGTGGATGTACTCACCGATCACGCGGAAATCGAGGAAGGTCAGCCAGCGTAAGGTCTCTAGGTTTTCGCCGAGGAAGGTCAGACCACCGACGATCAGGCTCAACAGCAGAATCAACCCGGTGGCTTTGGCGTGTTTCAGCTGCTCGGCGAAGCTCGGGCGCTTGAAGGTCTGGCCCATGGGTAAGTCCAGTTGCTGATCCGGGTCGCCGGCCGGGAAGCGCTCGTACAAGGAACGCACGTCCTCGCTGATTTCTTCTGGTGCCCACAGCACCTGTTCGCCCGCCTCTTCGCTGACCCGATGCGGCACTTGCATGCGTTGCAGCAGTTTGACGAAACCGCTCAAATCCACCGCCAACGGCAGGCGCAATACCGCTACCGCACTCATTGCAGCACCTCCGGCCGCTCGACATCGACCCAGACAAATTTTTGCGGATCCAGGCGCGTTTCCTGATCCAGACGATAGGCCACCAGTTTGCCGTAGAGCACGGCGCTGTAATCCAGGCACGCGAGGTTCGGGCGGATCGGCGCCGGTTTGCCGCTGCGCCAGTAGTGGCCGACGAACAGCAACGGCTCGTCGACGCCGTAGCGCAGCAGGGAATTCTTTTCAGTGGACGTCAGCGGCGTCTGCGCGACAGGTTCGGGCAGTGCATCGGGCTGGAACACGATGTCGCCATAGGTTTTCGGGTCGTCTTCCCAGAACTTGGTGCGGAAGAACGAACGCACCAGACCGTCGCCGCTGGTCATAGTCAGGCCACCGGGCAGGCGCATGTCGGTGCCGCGCAGCAAGCGGTCGAACACAGTGCAGGCGAAGCTGCCGGGCACCGCCGAGGCCTGGAGGAAATGCTCATCGACGCAGCCATTGGGGAACAGCGCCCGCAGCGGCTCGATCAGCCCGGCATCCCAGCAGGCGTGGACGACGCGAAACCGCCCGGCATCGACGAACAGCGGCAACTCGTAGAACCACTGCTGGAAGTCATGCCAGTCGCCGGGATGGTCCTCGAATTGGCTCAGGGTTTCCTGCAACAGCCGCGCATGGCGCTTGGTGTGTTCGCGCACGAACTGCTTGCCGCTGCCCGGTGGCGCCGGGGTGACCCAGCCGAGCGCGTTGAATTCGTGGTTGCCCATGATGCACAGCGCCTGCCCCGCCTCGACCATGTCGTGGACGATGTGCAGCGCCTCGCGAATGCGCGGGCCACGGTCGATGATGTCGCCGACGAACACCGCCATGCGTGAAGGATGCCGCCAGACCCCGCCCTGCTTGTGATAACCGAGACGGTCCAGCAAGTGTTCGAGGGTCATGGCGCATCCGTGCACGTCACCGATCAGGTCGTAACTGCGCGCGGGATCGAGCATCAGTCGCCTCCGCCCCCCAGCTTGCTGCCCCAGCCAAGCTTGGTGCGGCACACCTCGTAGTAATTGTGATCGAGCGGATGAATCAGGCGCAGCTTCTGCGCTTTCTTGCTCACGGTAATGGTGTCGCCCGGTGCGCAGGTGAAGTGGTTCTGGCCGTCGCAGGACACCTGCGGGTAGATCTGCATATCTTTGGACACGACGATTTTCAGCTCACTGTTGCCATCGACCACGATCGGCCGTCCCGACAAGGTATGGGGGTACATCGGCACAATCACAATAGCGTCGAGCTTGGGATGCATGATCGGCCCGCCGGCGGACAACGCGTAGGCGGTGGAGCCGGTGGGCGTGGCGACGATCAGGCCGTCGGCCTTCTGGCTGCAGACGAACTGGCCGTCGATATACAGCTCGAATTCGATCATCCGCGTCGATTTGCCCGGGTGCAGCACCACATCGTTGAGCGCATCGCCCTGGCCGATGGCCTCGCCATGGCGACGCACTTCGGCTTGCAGCAGGAAACGGTTTTCTACCAGATAGTGGCCGTCGAGCACTTCGGCGACCTTGATTTCCAGCTCGTCGGGGCGAATGTCGGTGAGGAAGCCAAGGCTCCCGCGGTTGATGCCCAGCACCGGAATATTGTGCCTGGCCAGCGCCCGCGCGGCGCCGAGCAGGCTGCCGTCGCCGCCGACGACGATGACCATGTCACAAACTTCGCCGAGCATCTTGCGCGACGAGGTTTGCAGGCCATGGCCGGGCAGGACTTCAGCGATGGTGTCTTCGAGGATCACATGCAGGTGACGGTCGAGCAGAAAGCGTTTCAGTCGGCGGACGGTATCCAGCACCTGGGAACTGCCCAGGCGACCGATGATGCCGATATTACGAAATTGCTCCATGGGACCTCTGCGGACAATCGAAAACGCGAAAACCCGATTATGGGCGAAAGCGCCAGATAGACAAAATCCTTTCAGCCTCAAGGGTGCACTCAGGTTTAAGGCTATGCTCGCAAGATGATCCTGTTCCCCGACTTGTTGCAATTGCCCCATCGATTACGCCATCCCGAAGTGCGGGACCTGGCGTGGGTGATCCTCGCGCCGCCGATGCTCGCTGCCACGCCGTGGCCCCAGCGCCATCCGCTTGCCGGCAGCGAATGGGTGCACGACCCGCAGCGCCTCGAACATTGGCTGCATCAGCTCGACCGCGACAGTTACGGCCTGCTGCAATGGCTGTCGCAGGCGCGCACCCGGCGTCTGGGTCTGTATTACGAGCGTCTTTGGCAGTTCGCCGTCTCGCATGCGCCGGGCATCGAACTGATCGCCGCCAACCTGCCGATTCGCCGCGCCGGGCACACCCTCGGCGAACTCGACATGCTGCTGCGTGACCGCGACGGCGTGCATCATCTGGAACTGGCGATCAAGCTCTACCTTGGCCCGCAGGATGGCGATGGCCGCGATCCCGCGCAGTGGCTGGGGCCGGGTTGTCATGACCGGCTGGATCGCAAACTGGCACATCTGGCCGAGCATCAATTGCCGATCTCGGCGCGCCCGGAAAGCCGCGAGGTGCTCGCGGCGCTGGATATCGAAACCTTCAGCGCGCAGTTGTGGCTGGGCGGTTATCTGCTATATCCGTGGCCCGGGCACGCCGACTCACCGAACGGCGCGCATCCACAACATCTGCGTGGCAGCTGGCTGCATCAGAAGGACTGGCCGGCGTTTGTCGCACAGCGCCCGCCGGGCCGCTGGCAACCCCTGCCCCGCCATGCGTGGCTGGCGCCGGCGCATTACCCGGCGGATCAGGTCTGGACAGATGAGCACCTGCGTTTGTGGCTGGAAGACCTGCCAGCACTGGCCCCGGCGCAGTTGATGGTACGCCTGACCGAGAATGCCCAGGGCGAATGGGAAGAGGCGGAGCGGTTGTTTCTGGTGGCGGATCTTTGGCCGAATGTCCCCGGCCAAACCTGAGATTTGTAGTGCCTGAACTGGTCCCTTCGCTGGCAAGCCAGCTCCCACAGGTTTCGCGATGAATACAAATCTGTGGGAGCTGGCTTGCCAGCGATTGGGCCCACCCCGGTCTACAGCGAAAGCCGCACCGCCAGTGCCGCCAACGTCACCAGCAACACCGGCACGGTCAACACAATCCCGACACGGAAGTAATAGCCCCAGCCAATATGGATGCCTTTGCGCTCCAGCACATGCAGCCACAACAACGTTGCCAGACTGCCGATCGGAGTGATCTTCGGCCCCAGGTCGCTGCCGATCACGTTGGCGTAGATCATCGCTTCTTTGATCACGCCGCTGGCCTGACTGGCGTCGATCGACAGCAAGCCGATCAGTACCGTTGGCAGATTGTTCATGATCGACGACAGCAGCGCCGTCAGCACCCCGGTGCCCATCGCCGCGCCCCACACGCCGTGGCCGGCGAATACATCCAGCCACCCGGCGAGGTAACCGGTGAGTCCGGCATTGCGCAGGCCGTACACCACCAGGTACATGCCCAACGAGAAAATCACGATTTGCCACGGCGCTTCTTTCATCACTTTGCGCGTGGAGATTTTGTGGCCGCGCGCGGCAATACCCAGCAGCAGCGCGGCGCACACCGCCGAAATTGCGCTGATCGGAATGCCCAGCGGTTCGAGGGCAAAGCAGCCGATCAACAGGATCACCAACACCGCCCAACCGGCGTAGAACGTCGCTTTGTCGTGGATCGCGGTGTGCGGGTTTTCCAGCTGTTCCGGATCGTAAGCGGCCGGGATGTCGCGGCGAAAAAACCACAGCAACATGCCCAACGTCGCCGCCACGCTGACGAAGTTCACCGGCACCATCACCGCTGCATAGCGGTTGAAGCCGATGTGGAAGAAGTCCGCCGAAACGATGTTGACCAGGTTCGATACCACCAGCGGCAGGCTCGCCGTGTCGGCAATGAACCCGGCGCCCATGACGAAGGCCAGCGTCGCCGCCGGTGAGAAGCGCAGCGCCAGCAGCATCGAAATCACAATCGGTGTGAGTATCAGCGCCGCGCCGTCATTAGCGAACAGCGCAGAGACCAGCGCGCCGAGCAGCACCATGAAGGCAAACAATTTGCGCCCACTGCCCCGCCCCCAACGCGCCACGTGCAGCGCCGCCCAGTTGAAAAAACCAGCCTCGTCGAGCAACAGGCTGATGATGATCAGCGCGACGAAGGTGCCGGTCGCATTCCAGATGATCTGCCAGACCAGCGGGATGTCCGTGAGGTGAACGACGCCAAAAATCAACGCCAGCACGGCGCCCAACGTTGCACTCCAGCCGACGCCGAGACCTTTGGGTTGCCAGATGACGAGGGTGATGGTCAGCAGGAAAATCAGTGACGCAGCGAGCATTCGCAGAAGCCTTCAAATAGCGAAACGGGTGGAAATCGAACAAATGTGGGAGCGAGTCTGCTCGCGAAAGCGGTGTGTCAGACTAGAAATTGTTATCTGACAGTCCGCCTTCGCGAGCAGGCTCGCTCCCACAGTGAGTTTCGGTAAGTTTATTTCTTGTGTTGCTCGACGAACTGGCCGTACGCATCGATGAATTTCTGCAGGAACGGTTTCACCGAGTCGCTCAGCTTGCCCGCTTCATCAAACGCGTTGCCCGCGCCGCCCAGATAGGCTTCCGGCTGTTGCAGGCAATGGATATCGAGGAAAACAAAGGTCTGGCGCAGGTGCTGGTTGGCGCCGAAGCCACCGATGGCGCCTGGCGATACGCTGATCACCGCGCCGGGTTTGCCGCTCCACGCGCTCTGGCCATAAGGGCGCGAACCGACGTCGATGGCGTTCTTCAACGGTGCCGGGATCGAGCGGTTGTACTCGGGGGTAACAAACAGCACCGCGTCGGATGACGCCACTTTCTGACGGAAAGTGCTGTAGGCTGCCGGCGGAGAAGCGCCGTCGATGTCTTCGTTGTACAGCGGCAGTTCACCGATTTCGACAATCTCGAGCTTGAGATTGGCCGGTGCCAGTTCGGCGAGGGCCAGTGCGACTTTGCGATTGATCGATGCTTTGCGCAGGCTACCGACCACTACAGCGACGTTGTAGACATTGCTCATGGATGACTCTCGATGGTCCGTGGGAAGAGTCGCTAGTTATAGATGATCCAGTGACATTTTCACCAGTGGTCATTGGTTTTTCCTGCGCGAGGAATATTTTTTTCATGTAGGAAAACTTACCGAGCTTGCTGACGGTCTACAAAGCCGCAAATCAAGCGTTTTATCTCCAGAGGTTCTAAGCAGATGGCAGCAGTACTCGTCGGTCAGTTTCATGCAAGAGATGCGGAAGGCCGCGTTTATTCCGTGCATGAATTCCAGGAATCGAACCCGTCTGCAGACGGATCCACTGGCTCGGAGCCCATTTACAAACTCGCCATTGGCGATCGGGTCAACAAGGTCAGTGACAGCGAGTTTCTCCTGGTTCAATCAGGCATTACCCTGATCCGCGAACCCGAGCCAACCGTTGCTTCATAACCCTGCATTATGAGCAGAAGTCATGCGAGCGGACTTGGGGTAGGATTCAGCGTCTGACCCCACCTGCTGAACATGGACTTCACGCATGCGTTTACGCCACATCGAAGTGATTCAGGCGCTCTTGCAGACCGGTCACCTGGGCACCGCCGCCGAATGGCTGCAACTGCCGGTGACCGAGGTCGAAGAGCGTTTGCGCGAAGCCGAGAGTCAGTTGGGGTTCATGCTGTTCGCCAGCGTTCGCGGTCGCCTGCAATCGACCCCCGAAGCGCGCGCCCTGCAAGTGGAAATCGCACACGTTTATGAGGCGCTTGAGCCGGTGCAGCGTCTGGCCAGCAGCCTCAAGCAATACCTCGCCCCACCCCTGCGCATCATCGGCACCCCGCCGCTGGCTCAACAATTACTGCCACAAAGCCTTGCGACTCTGCGTCGGCGCTTGCCGGACGCACCTTGCAGCCTGCTCAGCGCGCCGACTCGCGACATCGTCCGCAGCCTGTTATTGCGCGAAAGCGATCTGGGCCTGAGCCTGCACGATCCCGAACACCCCGATATCCACTGCCAGCCGCTGGCCCAGGGCAAGCTGCAATTGCTCGCTCCGCACGGCTGGCTGCAGCCGAAACAGAAATACATTTCCCTAGTGGATCTGGCCGGTCAGGCCATGGTCGGTCTCGAAGGTCAGGATCCACTGAGCCCGGCGCTGGAAAACAAACTTCAGGCCTTGCGCCCGGCACCGAGCATTCAGACCCGCGTGCAGACCCATCAGATGATGCGCAGCATGGTCGAGGCCGGCGAAGGTCTGGCCATCGTCGATCCGTTCACCGCTCTGGGCGCCCGCGCCGGTGGCCTGGACGTCTGCCCATTGTCACCGGCGGTGCCGATCAGCCTCTACGCCCTGACCTTCAAACATGCCGCGCCGTCGGCGGCGATTCAGACCTTGCTGGCGATCGTCACGGAACAAGCCGAGGCGATGTTGTCGAGCTGAGTGGTTTTTCCAGCGGATTATCGAACAGGCGATACCAGAACAACGCGACTTCAGCGGTATGCGGATCGATGCCGCGATAGCGTAACTGGTCGATGCCGCCGATCACATAACCGCAACGCTCATACAGACGACAGGCGCCGAGATTGTTGTTCTGGGTTTCGAGCATGATGCCCGGCAGCTTCTTCTTGCGACTCCAGAACTGCGCGACATCGAGCAACGCCTTGGCCACACCGTGGCGGCGGGCCGGGGCGTGCACCGCCAGTTCATCGATGTGGGCAAAGCCGTTCCAGTTGGTGCTGATCACCAGGTGACCGACCGGCTCGTCGTCCAGGTACGCCATGAAAATCGCACTGTCGGGCGCGTTGTGAAAGGCGCTGAATTCTTCGGGATCGATGCCGTAGCACTTGCGGTACGGCACGATTGGCGTCACCGGCCACTGCTCGACCGGCTTGCCGATCACGGCAGCGCCGTAGGCAGCGACCTCGAAACTGAAGTCGCTGCCCCAGATATACGGCGCAAAACCTTCGTCGGCTACACGCACCGACAACCCTGGGTATTTCGGATTCATGACCGGTTGCATACTGGGAAAAGTCCTCATTCCTTGACGCAGCCGACGGTGTCGACCTTACCGTCGCGATGGATGATTGCCAGCGCAAATTTCAACTCTTTGTACATGAGGCTCAGTGTCCTGAGGCGGCAGATTTGCACCTGACCAGTGCACTCAGGGTAGAGGGTTGCGACGAATGTGGCGAGGGTGGCAACTTGGCTTCATGTCGCCAAATGCAAAAAATCGCTGCCTTCCTGGTCCCCACTATGGAATGCATTCCCCGTAGGAGCTGCCGAAGGCTGCGATCTTTTGATCTTCTGATCTTTTGATTTTTCGATCTTTCAGACCTGCGCATCAGCCTCGGCAATCTGCGTCCACAACGCCGGCGCTCCCGCCGATTTGGCGATGATTTCCAGCCGCACCAGATGCGCCGCCAGTTCTTCTTCGGTCGCCCGGATGATGCGTGCTGGCTGGCGATCGACCGGCAGGCGGCGGATTTCGGTAGCCGAGTTGTCGGCGCCCTCGCCCGTGCCATTGCCGTCAGACGCGTTGCCAGCCAGCGACAGGCTGGTCTGGCCGCCGGTCATGGTCAGGTAGACGTCGGCGAGAATCTCCGAGTCGAGCAAGGCGCCGTGGAGTTCACGGCCGGAGTTGTCGACGCCGTAACGTTTGCACAACGCGTCGAGGCTGTTGCGCTGCCCCGGGTGACGTTCCCGGGCCATCATCAGGGTATCGAGGATGGTGCAATGCTGGGTGATATCGGCGCGATCGTGCTGGCCCATCAAGGCAAATTCGTTGTTGATGAAGCCAACGTCGAACGCCGCGTTGTGGATGATCAGTTGCGCGCCCTGGATGAACTCGAAGAACTCATCGGCAACTTCGGCAAAGCGCGGCTTGCCGACGAGGAATTCGTTGGTAATGCCATGCACACCGATCGCGCCTTCGTCGCTCTCGCGATCCGGTTGCAGATAAACGTGGAAATGCCGGCCCGTCAGGCGCCGACCGATCAGTTCGACGCAACCGATTTCAATGATCCGGTGACCATCGGTCACCGGCATGCCGGTGGTTTCGGTATCGAGTACAACGGATCTGGTGGCCATCAGTGCTCAGCTCTCAACGGGTCAATCATGCAAAAGCGCGGATGTTAACACGCTCGGCGGGGTGTTTCAGTCAGACCGTGGCGGGTCCTTCGCGAGCAGGCTCGCTCCCACACTGAATGCATTCCAATTCAAGGCCTGGAATACATTTCCCTGTGGGAGCGAGCCTGCTCGCGAACGGCCACGCCACGGTTAGAAGCGAAATCAGCTCTGCTTGTAACCGCGAACTTCATCGACCCCACGGTTAGCCAATTGGTCAGCCCGCTCGTTACCGTGATGACCAATGTGCCCGCGCACCCATTTCCAGGTGACTTTGTGGCGGTTGACCTGCTCGTCCAGCTCTTTCCACAGATCGGCATTCTTTACCGGCTCTTTCGCAGCCGTTTTCCAGCCGCGCTTCTTCCAGTTGGCCATCCACTCGTTGATGCCTTTCATCACGTATTGCGAGTCGGTGACCAGCAGCACTTCGCAGGGGCGCTTGAGCGCTTCCAGGCCACGAATCGCGCCGAGCAGCTCCATGCGATTGTTGGTGGTGTTGGCCTCGCCGCCCCACAGTTCCTTTTCGACGCCCTTGCACACCAGCAGCGCGCCCCAGCCGCCGGGACCGGGGTTGCCCTTGCAGGCACCGTCGGTGAACAGTTCTACGGTGTCGACGCTTTCCACGCTTTCGCTCATGCCAGTCTTTCCAGAAAAATGCCTGTCCTGCCAATCGCGGATCGACAATGACCGCGGCCGGGACAAGCCCGGCCACAAATAAAAGAAGATTTACGGTTCGATGCGGCGGCGGTTGACCTTGGCCATCGGCAGCGGAATCAGCTTGCCCATCGGCTCGCGGCGTTCCTGGCGCAACGGCCTGAGCCCCACCACGATCTTGCGCGCCACCAGCAGATAGAAGCCGCCGCCAGACAATTGCCAGTCACCGGCCTTGCGTTCCCAGCCGGCCAGACGGTTCTGCCACTTGGGTGACGCGAGCGGCGGACGATAGCATCCGAAGCGGCGTTTCTCCAGCGCGAAGCCCAGCAGATTGAGCCAGTCGGCGACCCGCGACGGCGAGATGCAGCGCGCCTTGCGCAGGGCATCATTGGCGAAGAAATGCCGCAGCCCCCAAGTGCTCCAGGGGTTGATGCCGATGATCAGCAGATGCCCGCCGGGGCGCACGCTGCTCGCTGCTTCACGCAGCAAACCGTGGGGCGACAGGCAGAAATCCAGGCCATGCTGCATCACCACCACGTCGGCGGCGTGCTCGCTCAACGGCCAGGCCTGCTCTTCGCAAACGATCTCGACTCCGGGCAACGGTGCGCCGAGACGCACGTTGCGCTGCACTTGCGGCGCGGCCGGCGGGGTTTCGGCGGACGGCCCGTAATGCACCAGATAACCGCCGAAGAAGCGGCCGAGCTCGTCATCGAGCATGCGCCGCTCTTCATCCAGCAGAAATTGCCCGAGCGGCCCCGACAGCCATTCGCGGGCGGCGCTGATCAATGCCAGCCAGTCGGGATCGGCCTGAGCGAACGCTTTATCGGTCATGTCATTCTCCAACGCGCCAGGAACTACTAAGATGCGCCAATGTTTTCTGCTTGGCGAATTCCGACGATGATACAGATCAGTGCCCTGCCCGCGTTCACCGACAACTACATCTGGTTGTTACAGGATCATCAGACCCAGCGCTGCGCGGTGGTCGATCCGGGCGACGCCACCCCGGTGCAGGCGTGGCTTGACGCGCATCCGGGCTGGGTGCTCAGCGATATTCTGATCACTCACCATCACCATGACCATGTCGGCGGCGTCGAGCGCCTGAAAGCCGCGACCGGCGCCAAGGTCTACGGCCCGGCCAGCGAAAGCATCCCGGCGCGCGACGTAGCGCTCAAGGACAACGACAGCGTCAGCGTGCTCGGCTGGGACTTCGACGTCTATGCGGTACCCGGTCACACCCTGGGGCACATCGCCTATTACCACCATGGTCTGCTGTTCTGCGGCGACACCCTGTTCGCCGCCGGTTGCGGCCGGCTGTTCGAAGGCACACCCGAGCAGATGTACCGCTCGCTCAGCCGTCTTGCGGCCCTGCCGGAAGATACGCTGGTCTACTGCACCCATGAATACACCTTGAGCAATCTGAAATTTGCCGCCGCCGTCGAGCCGGGCAACCCGGAAGTCGCCGCCCGTCTGGAAAAGGTCACGCAGCAACGGCAGAACGGCGTGATGACATTGCCGTCGACTTTGGCCCTGGAAAAGCTGACCAATCCGTTTTTACGCACTTCTGAAACATTGGTTACACAAAAAGTGGACGAACGGGAAGGCGCTCAAAACCGGGCGCCGAGCGAGGTATTTGCGGCTCTGCGGGCATGGAAAGACAAGTTCTGACAAGCGCGCCGGCCGGGGCAAAAATTCTCAATGGTTGACCGCAGGGGGTGCGCTTTCTAGAATCGCCCGACATTTTTGCCCGGAACTTACTTCCAGCCAATGTCGTCATCCATACGTAAGTCCGTCAATTCAGATGCTTTGACCCGCCTGGCACAAGCCATCGCGGTGGCTGTGTCCGCCACGCTGGCGGGTTGCTCCAGCCACGCTCCGCAGACTGAAGCGACGCATACGCCGAACATTGCTGCGCGAGCCAAGCAGAAGCCGATCTGGCTGACCGAGAAGCCCACTCCAGTGGCGCCCCAGGACATCTGGGAACGCATGCGTCAGGGCTTCCAGTTGCAGGAAGGCCTTGGCGTCAATCCGCGCATCGAGCAACAGCGCCTGTGGTTCGCCAGTAACCCCTCTTTTCTCGAGAATGCCGGCGAACGCGGCAGCCTCTACATTCATTACATTGTCGAACGCCTCGAAGAGCGCAACATGCCGCTGGAACTGGCCCTGCTGCCGGTGATCGAGAGCGCCTACAACCCGATGGCCTATTCCCGCGCCGATGCGGTGGGCCTGTGGCAGTTCATTCCGTCCACCGGGCGTTATTTCAACCTGCGCCAGACGCGTTTTTATGATGGTCGTCGCGACATTACCGCCTCGACCACGGCCGCGATGGATTACCTGACCCGCCTGCACGACATGTTCAACGGCGACTGGCTGCTGGCGCTGGCAGCCTACAACGCTGGTGAAGGCACCGTAAGCCGGGCGATCGAGCGCAACGAAAAGCTCGGCCTGCCCACCGACTACTGGAACCTGCCACTGCCGGCGGAAACCCAGGCCTATGTGCCGAAGTTGCTGGCACTGTCGCAAGTGGTACTGGCGCCTGAAGCCTACGGCGTCAACCTCAACCCGATCGCCAACGAACCGTACTTCCAGGTCGTCGAAATCAACCAGCGCATGGACCTGTCCAAGGTCGCTGCGGTGGCGAACATCGATGAAGACGAACTGTTCCAGCTCAACCCCGCGTTCAAACAGCGCACCACCATCGACGGTCCGCAGCACTTGCTGGTGCCGACGTCCAAGGCGCAACTGCTGACCGCCAGTCTGCAGACCATGCGCCCGGACGAACTGATCAGCCCGCGCTCGCTGAAACCGGTGTTCGAAGGCGCCGATCCGTCGGAAGTGGCACAGCTCAAACGCGCCTATCGGGTCAAGCGTGGCGACAACCTCGGTTCCATCGCCAAGGCCAACAAGGTCGAAGTCAAGGATCTGCAGCGCTGGAACAAGCTGACCGGCAAGAATCTCAAGGTCGGCCAGACCCTGGTCATGCAGGACAACACCAAGCGTGCACCGGCGCGCAAATCCGGCCGGGTCAACACCGTGGTCGCGGCGAATACCAAGACCAAAGGCAAGGACGAGAGCAAGCAGCAGACCCAGTACAAGGTCAAGCGCGGCGACACCCTGTATGTGGTGGCCAAGCGGTTCAACGTCGAGATGCAACATCTCAAGCGTTGGAACCCGGGTGCGGGCAAGGCACTCAAGCCTGGGCAGATGCTTACGGTTTATCAGCCGCACTGATTGAAGAGCCCCTGATATTTCAGGGGCTTTTTTTGGATGAAGTTTTTGTGGTGTGCTTAGATCCATCCCCCTCACCCCAGCCCTCTCCCCCAGGGGGGAGAGGGGGAAAGGGAGCCGATCGGGTGCTTTTCAGAAACTGACTTCGACTCGGTATCGCACGTCGGTGCAATTCGCCCAGACACCACGATCAGCCCCCTCTCCCTCCGGGAGAGGGTTAGGGTGAGGGGCTCTTCGCGCAAACGATTAACCCGGCATTAACCCGCATCTTTTTCCTGTCCAGACAAGCTGTTACTGTACGGCCCACAAAGCCCAAGCCGCTGGATCGGATCTGACTTGAAGCGTGCCCTCTCCCTGCTCCTGATCAGCCTGGCCTTGAGCTCACCCGCAAGCGCAACGATTACCGAAAGTCATGGTTATGCGCAGTTCGGCACGCTCAAGTACCCGGCCAGATTTACCCACTTCGACTGGGTCAACCCGCAAGCGCCCAAAGGCGGTACGTTGCGGGTGATGGCGTTCGGCACCTTCGATACGGTCAATCCGTACACCTTCAAGGGCACCAGCCCGGTTACCACCGCCAATTTTCTCCAGTACGGCATCAACGAGCTCAACGAGCCGCTGATGGTTGGTACCGGACAGTATTCGCCGTCCGGAGACGAGCCGGCGTCGAGCTACGGTTTGATCGCACAATCGGTGGAGTACAGCGAAGATCGCAGCTGGGTCGTCTTCAATTTGCGCCCCGAAGCACGCTTTCACGACGGCGCGCCCATCACCGCCTACGACGTGGCGTTCTCCTATCGAACGCTGCTCAAGGACGGTCATCCGCTGTATCGCACGGCCTTGCAGGAAGTGCTACGGGTCGACATCCTCAACAAACAGCGCATTCGCTTTGTGTTCAAGCGCTCGGGCAATCCGCTGCTGATCCTGCGCCTGGGCGAGTTGCCGGTGCTGCCGCAGCATTACTGGAAAGACCGCGACTTCAAAGCCACCACCTTCGAACCACCGCTGGGCAGCGGGCCGTACCGCATCACGTCGGTCACGCCGGGTCGGCAGCTGATTTTCGAGCGGGTCAAGGATTACTGGGGCAAGGATCTGCCGGTCAATCGCGGCAAGTACAATTTCGATCGCATGGACGTCGAGTTCTACCGCGACAGCGATGTCGCCTTCGAAGCGTTCAAGGCCGGTGAGTTCGACATCTACATCGAGCATCAGGCGAAGAACTGGGTCAACGGCTACAACTTCCCTGCTGTACGTCGTGGCGAAGTGATCAAGGCACAGATCCCGCATCAGATTCCGACGCAGACTCAGGGCCTGTTCATGAACAGCCGCCGCGCGACGTTCGCCGACGTAAAAACCCGCGAAGCGCTGGGCCTGATGTTCGATTTCGAGTGGACCAACCGTGCGCTGTTCAGCGATGCCTACAAGCGCACAAGCAGTTACTACCCCAACAGCGAATTCACTGCGTCCGGCCTGCCGGTCGGCCATGAATGGCTGATGCTCAAGCCTTACAAGGAGCAGTTGCCAGCCCGGCTGTTCACCGAGCCGTTTACCCTGCCGAAGACCGACGGCCGAGGCATTCCCCGGGAAACCATGCGCAAGGCGCTGGCCCTGCTCGCCGAGGCCGGTTGGAAGCTCCACGGCCAGCGCCTGCAAGACAAAGACGGCCAACCGCTGCGTTTCGAACTGCTGCTGGTCAACCCGAGCCTGGAGCGGCTCTATCAGCCGTACATCGAAAACCTCAACAGCATCGGCATCGACGCGCGCCTGCGCACCGTTGATCGTGCGCAATACAAACAGCGCCTCGATCAATTCGATTTCGACATGATCTCGATGACCCTCGGCCAGACCCTGAGCCCGGGCCTTGAGCAGTGGCAGTACTTCCACTCCAGCCAGGTGAACGTCAAGGGCAGCAAGAATTACGCGGGCATCGCCAATCCGGTGGTCGATCACCTGCTCGAACAATTGCTCGCCGCCCGCACCCGCGACGAGCAGGTCGCCGCTGGCAAAGCGCTCGACCGCGTGCTGCTCTGGCAGCACTACAGCATTCCCAACTGGTACCTCAATTATCACCGTCTGGCCTACCGCAACCGGTTGGCCTTTGTCACCACGCCGCCCTACACCCTGGGCCTGAGCGCATGGTGGCTGAAGTCTTCGGAGAAAGATCGATGAATGCTGTTCGCACCCTGCTCGTGCAGGCCGGCGGCTTGCTGTTCGCCGGGCTGGCCTGGGCCGCCCCGCAACACGCCGTGACCCTGTACAACGAGCCACCGAAATACCTGGCCGATTTCAAGCATTTCGACTACGTGAACCCTGACGCGCCCAAGGGCGGCGTATTCCGTCAGGCCGGCTTCGGTGGCTTCGACAGCCTCAACCCGTTCATCAACAAAGGCGTGCCCGCCGATGACATCGGCCAGATCTACGACACCCTGACCAAACACAGCCTCGACGAGCCGTTCACCGAGTACGGCCTGATTGCCAGCAAGATCGAAAAAGCCGACGACAACAGTTGGGTGCGCTTCTACCTGCGCCCGCAAGCGCGTTTCCACGACGGCCACCCGGTGCGCGCCGAAGATGTAGTGTTCAGCTTCGAGACGCTGACCAAGGAAGGCTCGCCGATGTTTCGCGGCTATTACAACGACGTCGCCGAAGCCATCGCCGAAGACCCGTTGAAAGTGCTGTTCAAGTTCAAGCACAGCAACAACCGCGAGCTGCCGCTGATCCTCGGCCAGTTGCCGGTCCTGCCGAAACACTGGTGGGCCAGCCGCGACTTCAACAAGGGCAATCTGGAAATCCCGCTGGGCAGCGGCCCGTACAAGGTCACCCAAGTGAAGGCCGGCCGTTCGGTACGTTACGAGCGGGTCAAGGATTACTGGGGCAAGGACTTGCCGGTCAACCGTGGCTTCTACAACTTCGACACGATGACCACCGACTATTACCGCGACAACACCGTCGCCCTCGAAGCACTGAAGGCCGGGCAGTTCGATTACTGGCTGGAGATGACCGCGAAGAACTGGGCCAGCGCCTATAACGTTCCGGCGGTCACCGAGGGCCGTTTGATCAAGGAACTGATCCCCAACAGCAACCCGACCGGCATGCAGGGCTTCGTCTTCAACCTGCGCCGCCCGGTGTTCCAGGATGTGCGCGTGCGTCAGGCGCTGGGGCTGCTGTTCGACTTCGAATGGACCAACAAGCAATTGTTCAACGGCGCCTACGTGCGCACCCGCAGTTACTTCGAGAACTCGGAAATGGCGGCCACCGGCCTGCCCGACGCCGAGCAACGGACGATCCTCGAACCGTTTCGCAGCAAACTGCCGGCCCAGGTGTTCAGCGAAGCCTTCGAAAATCCCAAGACCGACGCCAGCGGCATGATCCGCACCCAGCAGCGTGAGGCCTATCAACTGCTGCAAGAGGCCGGCTGGAAAATCGTCGATGACAAAATGGTCGACGCCACTGGCAAACCGGTGGTAATCGAATTCCTCCTCGCCCAGACCGAGTTCGAACGGGTGCTGCTGCCGTTCAAGCGCAACCTCAGCGACCTCGGTATCGATCTGGTCATCCGCCGCGTCGACGTCTCGCAGTACATCAACCGCGTGCGCTCGCGGGATTTCGACATGATGGTCGGCAGCTTTCCCCAGTCCAATTCGCCGGGTAACGAGCAGCGCGAGTACTGGATGAGCGCCGCCGCCGACAAACCGAGCAGCCGCAACAGCATGGGCCTCAAAGACCCGACCGTTGATCAACTGGTGGAAAGCCTGATCAACGCCGACTCGCGCAAAAGCCTGGTGGCCCACGCTCGCGCGCTGGATCGTGTTCTGCAATGGGGCTACTACGTGGTGCCCAACTGGCATATCAAGAGCTGGCGCGTGGCTTACTGGAATCATATAGGCCACCCGAAAACCTCGCCCAAGTACGACATCGGCATCAACACCTGGTGGGTCAAGCCTGACGCCAAGCCTGCCGTAGAAGTCGAAACCCAACTGCAAGCCGACCCTGCGGGCACGGAGTAATCAGATGCTGGCGTATATCTTTCGGCGACTGCTGCTGATCATCCCGACCCTGTTCGGCATTCTGCTGATCAACTTCGTGATCATCCAGGCCGCGCCCGGCGGGCCGGTCGAGCAGATGATCGCCAAGCTCGAAGGTTTCGAAGGCGCCACGAGCCGGATTGCCGGCGGTGGTGCCGAAGTGGCGGTGGCCGGCTCGTCCTACCGTGGCGCGCAGGGGCTGGATCCGGCGCTGATCAAGGAAATCGAGCACATGTACGGGTTCGACAAATCGGCCCCGGAACGTCTGTGGATCATGGTCAAGAACTATGCGCAGCTGGATTTCGGCGACAGTTTCTTCCGCGACGCCAAGGTCATCGACCTGATCAAGGAAAAGATGCCGGTGTCGATCTCGCTGGGGCTGTGGAGCACGCTGATCATGTATCTGGTGTCGATCCCGCTGGGCATCGCCAAGGCCACGCGGCACGGCAGCCACTTCGACGTCTGGACCAGTTCGGCGATCATCGTCGGCTATGCGATCCCGGCGTTCCTGTTTGCGATCCTGCTGATCGTGGTATTTGCCGGCGGCAGTTATCTGGACTGGTTCCCCCTGCGCGGGCTGACTTCGAACAACTTCGATGAGCTGAGCCTGGGGGGCAAGATCCTCGATTACTTCTGGCACCTGGCATTGCCGGTCACCGCACTGGTGATCGGCAACTTCGCGACCATGACCCTGTTGACCAAGAACAGCTTTCTCGACGAAATCAACAAGCAGTATGTGGTCACCGCCAAGGCCAAAGGCCTAACTCGCCATCGCGTGCTCTACGGGCATGTATTCCGCAACGCCATGCTGCTGGTGATTGCCGGTTTCCCGTCGGCATTCATCGGTATCTTCTTCACCGGCTCGTTGCTGGTGGAAGTGATCTTCTCTCTCGATGGCCTCGGCCTGATGAGTTTCGAAGCGGCGATCAATCGCGATTACCCGGTGGTGTTCGGCACCCTGTTCATCTTCACCCTGCTCGGGCTGGTGGTGAAACTGATCGGCGATCTGACCTACACCTTTGTCGATCCGCGTATCGACTTCGCCAGCCGGGAGCATTGAGATGAACCTGTCCCCTCTCAACCGCCGGCGCTTCGAACTGTTCAAGGCCAACAAGCGTGGCTGGTGGTCGCTGTGGCTGTTCCTGATTCTGTTCGGCCTCAGTCTGGGCGCCGAACTGATCGCCAACGACAAACCGCTGGTCGTGCATTACGACAACAACTGGTATTTCCCGGCGATCAAGCGCTATCCGGAAACCGCGTTCGGCGGCGAATTCCCGCTGGAAGCCAACTACAAGAGTCCGTACATTCGCGAACTGCTCAAGGCCAAGGACGCGTGGATTCTGTGGGCGCCGATCCCCTACAGCTACCAAAGCATCAACTACGACCTGAAAGTCCCGGCCCCAGCGCCACCCTCGGCGGACAACCTGCTGGGCACCGACGATCAGGGCCGCGACGTGTTGGCGCGGGTGATCTACGGTTTCCGCATTTCCGTGTTGTTTGCGCTGACGCTGACCGTGCTGAGTTCGATCATCGGCGTGATTGCCGGGGCGCTACAGGGCTTTTATGGCGGCTGGGTCGATCTCGCCGGGCAGCGTTTTCTCGAGATCTGGTCGGGGCTGCCGGTGCTGTATCTGCTGATCATCCTTGCCAGTTTCGTCCAGCCGAATTTCTGGTGGTTGCTGGGCATCATGCTGCTGTTCTCGTGGATGAGCCTGGTCGATGTGGTGCGCGCCGAGTTCCTGCGCGGGCGCAATCTGGAATATGTGCGCGCCGCCCGCGCGCTGGGCATGCAGAACGGCGCGATCATGTTCCGCCACATCCTGCCCAACGCCATGGTCTCGACCATGACCTTCATGCCGTTCATTCTCACCGGCGCCATCGGCACCCTGACCGCGCTGGACTTCCTCGGCTTCGGCTTGCCGGCCGGCAGTCCGTCGCTGGGCGAACTGGTTGCCCAAGGCAAATCCAACCTGCAGGCGCCATGGCTGGGCATGAGCGCGTTTGCCGTGCTGGCGCTGATGTTGAGTCTGCTGGTGTTTATCGGCGAGTCCGCTCGCGATGCCTTCGACCCGAGGAAGTGAAATGAATCAGGACAATCTGATCGAAGTGCGCGACCTCGCCGTCGAATTCGGTTTCGGCGAGCGCGTGCACCGCGTGGTCGAAGGCGTGAGCTTTGACATCAAGCGCGGCGAGACCCTGGCACTGGTCGGCGAATCGGGCTCGGGCAAATCGGTAACGGCGCATTCGATCCTGCGCCTGCTGCCCTACCCCATGGCGCGGCATCCGGCCGGCAGCATCAATTACGCCGGGCAGAACCTGCTGGATTTGAGCGAGAAGACCATCCGCCATATTCGTGGCAACCGCATCGCCATGATCTTTCAGGAGCCGATGACCTCGCTCAATCCGCTGCATTCGATCGAGAAGCAGATCAACGAAGTGCTCGGCATCCACAAGGGCCTGAGTGGCAAAGTGGCAACCAAACGCACGCTGGAGCTGCTGGAAATGGTCGGCATTCCCGAGCCGCACAAGCGGCTCAAGGCGCTGCCCCATGAATTGTCCGGCGGCCAGCGGCAGCGGGTGATGATCGCCATGGCCCTGGCCAACGAGCCGGAATTACTGATCGCCGACGAACCGACCACCGCGCTGGACGTGACCGTTCAGCTGAAAATCCTCGATTTGCTCAAGGATCTTCAGGCTCGATTGGGCATGTCGCTGCTACTGATCAGTCACGATTTGAACCTGGTGCGAAGAATTGCGCATCGCGTATGTGTCATGCAGCGCGGTTGCATCGTCGAACAGGCATCGTGCGCAGAGCTGTTCCGTTCGCCGCAGCATCCGTACACTCGGGAATTGCTCGGCGCGGAGCCCAGCGGCGGCCCGGCGAGCAATGAAATCGGCGCGCCGCTGCTCGAAGTCGAGGACCTCAAAGTCTGGTTCCCGATCAAGAAAGGCCTGCTCAAACGCACGGTGGATTACGTCAAGGCAGTGGACGGCATCAATTTCAGCCTGCCTCAGGGCCAGACCCTGGGGATCGTCGGCGAAAGCGGTTCCGGCAAATCCACCCTCGGTCTGGCGATTTTGCGGCTGATCGGCAGCAAAGGCGCGATCCGCTTTGAAGGCAAGCAGCTAGACTGCCTGACGCAGAACGAGATTCGCCCGCTGCGGCGGGAGATGCAGGTGGTGTTTCAGGACCCGTTCGGCAGCCTGAGCCCGCGCATGTGCGTCAACGACATCGTGGGCGAAGGCTTGCGGATACACAGAATGGGCACCGCAGCCCAACAGGAAGCGGCGATCATTGCGGCATTGAAGGAGGTAGGTCTGGATCCGGAAACCCGGCACCGCTACCCCCACGAATTTTCCGGTGGGCAACGGCAGCGAATCGCCATTGCCCGGGCCTTGGTGCTGAAACCGGCGCTGATCCTGCTGGACGAGCCGACTTCGGCGCTCGACCGGACGGTGCAGCGGCAAGTGGTGGAGCTGTTGCGTTCACTGCAAGCCAAGTACAACCTGACGTATTTGTTCATCAGCCATGACCTGGCTGTCGTCAAAGCGCTGAGCCACCAGCTGATGGTGGTCAAGCATGGCCAAGTGGTCGAACAGGGAGACGCGCAAAGTATCTTTGCCGCCCCCCAACATCCGTATACACAGCAGTTGCTGGAAGCCGCTTTTCTGGCACCAGCCACTGCGCAATAACCTGAAAGAGGAGCAACACATGGGTTTTCTCGCCGGTAAGCGCGTACTGATCGTCGGTGTCGCCAGCAAGCTGTCCATCGCATCCGGCATCGCTGCCGCCATGCATCGCGAGGGCGCTGAGCTTGCCTTCACTTATCAGAACGACAAACTCAAGGGTCGCGTCGAAGAGTTCGCACAAGGCTGGGGTTCGAGCCCTGAGCTGTGCTTCCCGTGCGACGTGGCCAGCGATGAAGAAATCGCCAAGGTCTTCGAAGAGCTGAGCAAGAAGTGGGACGGTCTGGACTGCATCGTGCACTCCGTCGGCTTCGCCCCGGGCGACCAACTGGACGGCGACTTCACCGAAGCCACCACCCGTGAAGGTTTCCGCATTGCTCACGACATCAGCGCCTACAGCTTCGTGGCCCTGGCCAAGGCCGGCCGCGAAATGATGAAAGGCCGCAACGGCAGCCTGCTGACCCTGTCGTACCTGGGCGCCGAGCGCACCATGCCGAACTACAACGTGATGGGCATGGCCAAAGCCTCGCTGGAAGCCGGCGTCCGTTACCTGGCCGGTTCCCTCGGTCCGGACGGCACCCGCGTCAACTGCGTATCGGCTGGCCCGATCCGCACCCTGGCCGCTTCCGGCATCAAGAACTTCCGCAAGATGCTGGCCGCCAACGAAGCGCAGACTCCGCTGCGCCGCAACGTCACCATCGAAGAGGTCGGCAACGCCGGCGCCTTCCTGTGCTCCGACCTGGCGTCGGGCATCAGCGGTGAAATCATGTACGTCGACGGCGGCTTCAACACCACCGCGATGGGCAACATCGAAGAGTGATCTTCCTGTAGCCCATAGAAAAACCCGCCGGATCCGGCGGGTTTTTTTTATGCCTGCAGAAAAGCTCGTCCAACTACATATGTACCGCCAACCACCCTGCCCTGCCTTTGATACTCGGCGCTCGATGCTTATCAGCCGCCAGGGAGGCGCAGATGGACGACACACCGGTACACGAACAGACGCTGATTCACAATCTCATCGCAGAATTGACCGCCGTACCGGTGGTCAGCGCCGCCACACCGGCGCGCACGCTGGAGGTTCCCCGTGCATGCCGGCTGCGCGAATGGATGGAGCTTTACTGGAGCGCCCTCGAACGCCCTGAATTTCTCGATTGGGCCAGTGGCTTTAACATCGATCTGGATACCCTGCAGATCAAGGGCGATACCCTGCAAGCGCAGACACCCTCGAACGGCTCCAGCGATGTCCGCACGTTCACGCTGGAAGATGATTCGGGCTGGTGGCAGATGGCGCCGATGCTGCTGTCGATTTCCCAGCGTATCGATCCTGCGGGGCTGGGCCTGCCCTACATCGGCGGTAAATCCGCCAATCCGCTGTATCGGTTTCCACGGCAAGTGGTGCTGGCGTTCTACGGTTACCCGGAACCGCAAAACCAGATTCAGGCCCGAGTCATCCTCGCCGAGCTGAAGAAAACCGGGCTGGCGGCCATCGATGAAAACGGCCAGAGCACGTCGGCGCTAGTGAAGGAACGCAACGCGCAACTGGAAGACTTTCGGGCGATCGCCGATCGAATCGATGAAGTGTTGCTGGCGAGCGACCCTTTCGAGCAGCGAGGCTTTCTCGACACGCCGGTAACCCTCACTTCGGCCTCTGTTTCTGCACCCGCCAGAGGGCCGCGCCTCAAACTGGGCGAGCTTCTGGGCCGCTATGAGTTTGCGTTGCCGCAAGATGCCCGCGAAGCCAAGGCACTTGCGCAACGCCTGCGCCAGCAAAGCTGGCCGGCGCTGCCCTACGTCAGCGATTACGTGCAAAGCAACGACCCCATCCGCAGTTATCGTGAAGAATTTGGCGCTCTGGAAGATAACCGGCACATCGTGCGACGCCTTGAAGCGCTGAGCTGGAACAAAGCGCCCAAGGCCAAGATCGATTACGAGGAAATCAGCGAGCCCCATCCGGATTCCGCGCTGGCGGGACGGATGAAGTATGGCCAGCGTCAATTGCAGACACTCAGCGCCGATGAGGATTTTCAAGCCATCCTGCAGCAGCACGGACTGCCCGCCGACAGTCAATTGCTCGTCACCGAATCCGGTCATGTCGGTACTGCCAGCGTAAAAGGCTGGGTCACCCTGACGGCGCAGGTGGAAAAACAGGCTGATCTGAAACTCTTTCGCGACCAGCTCAAGGCCAAGGCAAGCAAAGCCGGCGGCGCCCTGCGCTCAAGCGGTAAAGTCACCCTTGGGCAAATGCTGCGCTTCTACAATCTGCTTTTGCCGAACACTGTCGAGCAAGCCCTCGCGCTGGTGAAATGGTTCAGGATCAATCTGCACACCCGCCCCGGGCATATGAATCACTGGTATCTGCTGGGCCAGCCGTGGACACAAACCGAACGGTTCACGGCGCAACAGCGTCAGAGCATCATCGACACCACACAGGCGTTTTTACCCGTAGACTCGCCGCCGTTGATCGACTACCTCAGTGAGGGTGTCGATACCGATCTGCCGCTCAAAACGCTCCAGGCAAAAGCCGACTACCTGATCAGCCGTATTCTGATCACACCGCGCGCGCAAACGCTGGGCAATTTGCTGGTGAAGACTCTGGGCGCTCCGGCGCAGGAGAAACGCCTGCTGGCCACCAACCGCGATCGCCTGTTGCTCGCTGCATTGATTCTCAGCCTGGAGCCGAACGCGGGTGAAGATTTGAACCGTATTGTCGAGCAACGTCTGGAGGGGCGTGATTTCTGGGGCGACAGCTATGACGAGGTACGCCGCTTCATTGATCGGCAGCCCGCTCTTGCATCGGTCAAAAACAAGACGTTGGCCACCCATCTGTTGTTGTCCGGTATAGCGCCGGAGTTTCTGACCCGGCATATTCCGCCATCACTCTGTTACATGAGTTGTTCGCGTTGGGTCAGGCTGAAGCAGGTCGTGCTGTATATCGAAAGCCAAATGCCGGGTGTGGCACGCCTGATGAGCTATGAGCAACTGAGCCAACTGACCAAAGGCCCGGCCCCCACGCACTTCTACAAATTCCTGCGCGAGGATTCCTGTGCCTCACTGGTCGTTGACTGGGCGGTTGCCAGAGGGCTGATCCAGCGCAACGCCGAATTTCCGGTGACTGTTTATGACGCCACGACGCTGAAGCAGGCCGATGTCCTGTTCCGCAACCACAATCGCCTGTTGAACGATCTTTATCGGCGGGCGTTCCTTTCGGCACCGCCCACTCCCGTCACGGTTGCCCTGGCCGATCTGCGCAAGGTGTTCAGCGATTCCCCCTACCTCACGGAGAAGGCGCTGTTTGCTCCCGACTCCAACACGCAGACCTCTGCAGCGCACTATTCGCTGAGCGAACTGCATGTCGCCGGCAAGCTGACAGGTGACCTGCAAGGATGGCAATCGAGCAATGCACAGTTGCAACTGGCCCCCATGCTTGCCTCGTTGCCCAGACTGCACAATGTGGCGACCTACTTCCATGCGGCACTGAGCGCACGCCTGAGGCAAATGAAGGACGCACATATCGCATTTCTCAAGGAAGCGTTCTGTCGCTTGCCGTTCGCGCAGCGAATCGACATCGAAGACCACGATCTGGAATTGCTCGCCTTGCGACCAGTATCGGCAGCCACGGACAAGCTGGCTGACGCCAGCACTGCGCCATTCGGCATCTTGGCGCTGCTGAGTGGGAGTCCAGCCAGAGTCTTCGAGATTTTCACTGGCAGGAATGAAGTGGTGCTGCGTCGCGATATCGACCTTGCATTACTCAAACCATCGGGGGCAAATGATGCGGCGAAATCGCTGCCCGTCGACGCCGAAGCCTACAGGCACGGCTCCCAGCCTCGCTTGAATGCCACTTGTAACGCGTTCATTACTCGCCTCGATATTCAGGGCGCCCCCCTGGCGCAACAGGAGCGCGCCGCCGTGCCCGATACCTTCGCCTCCAACACAGTCAACGCCATCGCCAGCACTGCCGTCAGGCATCTGTTCGATGCTTTCAAAGCGCAAGCCTTGCAAGACGCATTGCGCGTGCCCGAACTCGAGGATGCCGTTGCGAGTCACGAGAAATGGCTGACGTTTTACCAGAAGCTGAGCCCGCCCAAGCGCTGAGCACTGGCGAATCCGGCGATAGTTCGGCTGACGCGTTCGCGAGCAGGCTCGCTCTTACATAGATGGTGCTGAACTGAAAAATCCTCCGCGCCATCGAGACCTGTGGGAGCGAGCCTGCTCGCGAAGACATTCGATCAGCCAGCATCAAATTGCCTGACCCACCGCCATCGCGGGCAAGCCCGCTCCCACAGGAATTCAAGGTGAACTCACACCTCATTAACGTCACTGGACTCTGTGGGAGCTGGCTTGCCAGCGATGGGGCCGTTACTAACAGCCTTTCAGAGCTTGCTTGTGCGCATACATCGCGCCATCCGCATCGGCGAGCAGGCGATCAACGGTTTCGTGGCGTTTGGGATCGTATTCGATCTGGCCGACGCTGAAACGAATCGCATAACCACGGTGCAGCGTGGCGTTGCGCTCTTCGAGGATTTCCTTGAGCCGCGCCATGATCCGCGTGGTTTCAACGTGGCTCGAGCCGGTCAGCAACGCGACGAACTCATCACCACCCAAGCGCCCGACCACATCGCTCTCGCGAAAGGCAATGCGCAACACATCGGCGAAGGTCTTCAGCGCACTGTCACCTTCGGCATGCCCGTACAGATCGTTGATCTGCTTGAAGTCGTTGAGATCGAAAAACAGCAGCGTCGCCGGTCGGTTCAAACGTGCGCAGGCATCCAGCGCATGCTGGGCCAGTTGCTTGAAACCACGGCGATTGGACAGCAGCGTCAGTTCATCCATGCTTGCCATCTGCACCGCCGTCAGCTCTTGCTCGGCCATCTCCGCGAGGTCGCGCAACAAGGCACGCTCTTCGTCGTCGAGATGGCGGGGTTTGGTATCGATCAGGCACAAGGTGCCCATTTTGTTACCGTCCGGCACGGTCAGCGGATAACCGGCGTAAAAGCGAATATTCGGTGCGCCGGTGACCAACGGGTTGTCATGAAAGCGCAAATCTTCCAGCGCATCGGGCACCAGCATCAGCTCGTTTTGCAAAATCGCATGGCCGCAGAACGAGACATCGCGGGATGTCTCGCTGACATCCAGACCCACACAGGACTTGAACCACTGGCGATCCTTGTCGACCAGCGTGACCAGGGCGATCGGCACGTTGAACAGGCGCTTGGCCAGGCGTGTCAGACGATCAAAGCGCTCCTCCGGCGCCGAGTCGAGGTTGAGGCCGTGCAAGGCGTCGATTCGTGCAGCTTCATTGGCAGGTTTTCCGGGCACCAGCATGCGCACACTCCGTAGACAGTCATGCGTTCAGCGTAGCGCTTAATCGTCGGGGCATCACATTTGCGCCACCGGACAAGGCCCGCCGGCATCGGCCCAGAGCTTGAACTGCGCGACGAAAATATCGTGCGGCACCGGCACCGGTGCGCGCCCTGCCCCGGGATTCCAGCCCCAGAGCACCAGTTTGTCTTCGCTGACGTGTTTTAACAGCGCGGCGAAATCCCGGTCGCCGTTGCTCGCGCGGTCCTTGATCATCGCGCAGAGCTTGTCCGAGGGCAGGCCGATCCAGGCCATTTTGTGTGCCGCTGGCGGCAGGCTCCAGTGCGGCGCACCCGGCGGCGCATGGGGGCCATAACTGGCCGGCGGATTGCTTTCAGCGTGACAGGTGGCGCAGGGCAAACCGGCGGCGCCCTTGCCATCCATGCCGCGCACTACATTCATCGCGTGAGGGATGCCGGCGTCGAACTGTAACGGCGAATCGCCGGGGATGTGGCAGTTCTGGCAGCGCGGGCTCTGAAAGACTTTCTGCACCGTGGCGAAGGCTTTCAACGCCTGCTGATCCTCGGCAAACAGGTCCGAGGCATAGCCACCGAGGCCCAGCAACACGACGGTGCCCAACACAAGATGTCGTTTCATCTCACACCCCCGACAATTGCAGTGGCAGTTCGCGCAGGCGCTGCCCGGTCAAGGCGAACACTGCGTTGGCCACCGCCGGCGCGGTCGGTGGCACGCCGGGCTCGCCGATGCCGCCGGGTTTTTCACTGCTGGGGACGATGTGCACTTCCACCACCGGCATTTCGTTGAGCCGCAGCACTTGATAATCGTGATAGTTGGACTGCACGACGCCGCCATCCTTGACGGTGAGCTTGCTGTGCAGGGCCATGCCGAGGCCGAAAGTGATGCACGATTCCATCTGCGCGGCGATGCTTTGCGGATTCACCGCAATGCCGCAGTCCACCGCGCAGACCACCCGATGCACGCGGATCGCCAGATTGTCCTGCGACACCTCCGCCACTTGCGCCACGTAGCTGCCGAACGACTCGTGCACCGCCACGCCCAGAGCATGCCCGTCCGGCAACGGCGCGCCCCAGTTGGCCTTCTCCACCGCCAGATTGAGCACGCCGAGATGGCGCGGGTGCGCCTTGAGCAACGTGCGTCGGTATTCCACCGGATCCTTGCCCGCCGCCGTCGCCAGTTCATCGATCAGCGATTCCATGACAAAACCCGTGTGGGTGTGGCCCACCGAACGCAGCCACAACACATTGATGCCGGTCTGCGGCGAATGCAGATCGACCTGATGATGAGGCAGATCCTTGATATACGGACTGTCGGCCACGCCCTCGACCGAGGTGGCATCGATGCCGTTCTTGACCATCGCTGCCTCGAGCATCGTCCCGGCCATGATCGACTGGCCGACCAGCACATGCTGCCAGCTCATCGGCAAACCATCAGCACCCAGTCCGACCTGCGCCTTGTGCAGGTACATCGAGCGGTAGTAGCCGCCGCGAATGTCATCTTCGCGCGCCCACACGGTTTTCACCGGCAGGTCCGCCGCTTTCGCCACTTGCACCGCTTCGGCGACGAAGTCCGAAGTCGGATTGGCGCGGCGACCGAAGCCACCGCCGAGAAATTCCGTGTGAATTTCGACCTGCTCGGGCTTGAGCCCGGTGATCTTGCTGGCAACCATTTGGTCCAGCGTCTGAAATTGCGTACCGGTCCAGATCTCGCATTTTCCGGCGCTGATTTTCACCGTGCAATTGAGCGGTTCCATCGGCGCGTGGGCCAGATACGGCACGCTGTATTCGACCTCGATTTTTTTCGCGGCTTTGCCGAAATTGGCCTTGGCGTCCCCCGCCTGAGTGGCGGAAGTGCCCGGCGTCGCCGCCAGTTTGCGGAAACTCTCGAGCAGTTTTTCACTGCTCATGTCGGCCAACGGCCCAAGGTCCCAATCGACCTTCAGCGCATCACGGCCCAGCTTCGCCGCCCAGAAATGCTCGGCCACCACCGCCACGCCGCTGGGCACCTGCACCACCTTGTGTACGCCGGGAATGGCCAGCGCTGCGGCGCCTTCGAAGGATTTCACCGTGGCGCCAAACACCGGCGCGCGGGCGACCATCGCGGTCATCAGGCCTTCGAACTGCACGTCCATGCCGAATCTGGCGCGGCCGGTGATCTTCTCCGGGGTGTCGAGACGCTTGGTCGGTTTGCCGATGACTTTCCAGTCCTTGGCTTCCTTGAAAGTGATGGTTTTCGGGTCAGGCACCGGCAGTTGCCCGGCGGCATCGGCCAGTTCGCCGTAGGTCGCGCGTTGGTCCCCGGCGATGACCACGCCGGACTCCGTGCGAATCGTCGACGGCGCGACGTCGAAGCGTTTCGCAGCCGCTTCCACGAGCATCTGCCGCGCCGTCGCCCCGGCCAGTCGATAGCGGTCGAATTCCATCCAGGTCGACGTCGAGCCACCGGTGATCTGCATGCCGCCAAAAGCCGGCAAGCCGTAATCCGCCGCTGAGGCTGGCGAGTGCTCGACGCGGATTTTCGACCAGTCGGCGTCCAGTTCTTCGGCGATCAGCATGGTCAGGCCGGTCCAGATGCCCTGGCCCATTTCCGAATGACCGAGCAGCACGGTGACGCTGTTGTCCGCCGCGATGCGCAGAAACGCGTTGGGTGCGAACGTCTTGTTCTGATTTTCTGCCGCCCGGGCAAAGCGGTTGGCCCCGGGCACCACAAACGCCACCATCAGGCCGCCGCTTAACAGTGCGCTGCCCTTGAGAAACCCGCGACGCGATACAGGACTGTTCATCGTTCCTCTCCCAGAGAATGACTCAGCCGATTTCGGCGGCGCGTTTGACCGCAGCGCGAATGCGCGGATAGGTGCCGCAGCGGCAGATATTGCCGGAGAGCGCCTGATCGATATCGCTGTCGGTGGGCTTGGGAATTTTCGCCAGCAACGCGGCGGCGGACATGATCTGCCCGGACTGGCAATAACCGCACTGCACCACGTCCAGCTCGGCCCAGGCCTGCTGCACCGGGTGCGAGCCATCGGTGGACAAGCCCTCGATGGTGAGGATTTTCTGCCCATGGGCGACGGCAGTCGCCGGGGTAATGCAGGAGCGTAAGGGCGCGCCGTCGACGTGCACGGTGCAGGCGCCGCACTGGGCCATGCCGCAGCCGAACTTGGTCCCGGTCAGGTGCGCGATATCGCGCAGAACCCAGAGCAGCGGCATGTCGGCGGGTACATCGAGCTCTTGGTCCTTGCCATTGATATTCAGGGTCAGCATCAGCGGATTTCCTCAGGCTCACGGTGGTGCGAAGGGGCGTCGCTGTGGTCGCAAAAACCTACGGACGCCCGCGCTTATCCCTTTCAGCAAAGCCTAATTTGCGCAGCAAGCCACACGTTGTGACCAGCGGTCATGCAGACCCCGGCATTGCTCCTACAGTTGATAACGGCTCGCACTGAGTCGTCGTATCTCTGCGCAACCGGTCCGCGAACCTCGCGGTTGTCCATCACAGGTCAGGAGTAACGAATATGGGCTTTGTCACCACTCGAGACGGCGTCGACATCTTCTACAAGGACTGGGGGCCGCGCGACGCGCCGGTGATCCACTTCCACCACGGCTGGCCGCTCAGCTCGGATGACTGGGACGCGCAGATGCTGTTTTTCCTGGCACAGGGCTTTCGGGTGATTGCTCATGATCGACGCGGGCATGGCCGCTCCAGCCAGGTCTGGGACGGCCACGACATGGATCACTACGCCGACGATGTGCTGGCAGTGGTCAATCATCTGGGTACGCGCGACGTTGTCCACGTCGGCCATTCCACCGGCGGCGGCGAAGTGATCCATTACATCGCCCGACATGGTCAGGACAAGGTCAGCAAAGCGGTGTTGATCAGCGCCGTGCCACCGTTGATGGTGCAGACCGAAAGCAACCCGGGCGGTTTGCCGAAATCGGTGTTCGATGGCTTTCAGGCGCAGTTGGCGGCGAATCGCGCGCAGTTCTATCGCGATGTGCCGAGCGGACCTTTCTACGGCTACAACCGCCCGGGCGCCGAGTCGGCGGAAGGGATCATCGCCAACTGGTGGCGCCAGGGCATGATCGGCGGGGCCAAGGCGCATTACGACGGCATCATCGCCTTCTCGCAGACCGACTTCACCGAAGACCTGAAAAAAGTCACCGTGCCGGTGCTGGTCATGCACGGCGAGGATGACCAGATCGTGCCTTACGCCAACTCCGCACCGTTATCGGCGAAACTGCTGCCCAACGGCACACTGAAGTCGTACCCAGGATTTCCGCATGGCATGCCGACCACGCAGGCTGAAACCATCAATGCGGATTTGTTGGCGTTTATTCGCGGGTAACCGCCTCAATCAGGCTTACTGCAATTGGCAAACACTGATCCCCTGTGGGAGCGGGCTTGCCCGCGAGGCGTCTCTCCAGTCCAATTATCTGCGAATGACACTCCGCTTTCGCGAGCAGGCTCGCTCCCACAGTTGGGATTGGGTATATCCGTCAGAGACTGGTCGGCTGGAAGGCCGCCATCGCTGGCAAGCCAGCTCCCACAGGGATCAGGGTAGGTCCGCTGTTCATTCGTATCTTTGAGATAGCTATCGCGAGCAGGCTCACTCCCACAGAAAAACAAAGCAGCGCAGCTGCCCGCGGCAAAGCCGCCCCACTCAACAATGAGCGCAAGCTCGAGTGCTTTTGACCTTGCTTTTGATCCACCGGCGACGTCGGAAGGCTGAGCGGAGGGATTGATCCGGGCGTGGGAGCGCAGCGACCGTCTGGCGCAGCCAGACTCAGCGGAAGGAGGTGCAGCGAAGCAAACCGGAGCCGCTGCGCCCGGATCAGTCCCGGAGCGAAGGAACCCGAGCCTGCGAGGGCCGAACGCAGGAGCAAGCCTTTTTGGTTACTTTTTCGGCGTTTGGAAAAAGTGACCCGCCGTAAGGGCGGAACCATAAGCAGCCGTTACCGCAGCAACGGATATGTACTCGGTCAACCAGAACAAATCATCGCTCGACAACAAGCCTTCGCGAGCAGACTCGCCCCCACAGAAATCGCAAGCGTGCTGAAGGCTGAATCAATCCCCTACCCCTCTGCCCGCCCTTCGCCTTCACGATCACCACGGTAATGCCTGGCCAGCGGAAAATCCGGCAGCCACGATTCACGCCGCACAATCCAGCTCTCATAGGTCGGCTTCAACTGATCCGGCGCATCCCGCGCGCCGAGGTTCACCTCGACCTCATCACCACTGCGGTTGAACACTTACGAGCCACAGCGCGGGCAGAAATCTCCATCGCGCCCGTGGTGTCACGCCCCCCAGAGCCTATAACAGTCGGCGCTGCAATGCAGGCGATGTTTCAGATGAAAGAACTCGATGTTGCCGCACTGCAACGGGCATTCGACGGCCAGAGCTAATACACTCAGGCGCTGACCTGCCGGGACAATCACGATGAAACACGCCGCTGCGAAAAACCCCGAGAAAGCCCCGCGCTTCTGGCGCGACGACGCCCTGCCCTTCATCGAAGCGCGGGCCATCGCGGATGGTCGTGAAGTCTGTTATGCGCGGCATTCCCATGCGCACTTTTCCATCGGCGCAATCACCGCCGGGCGCAGCACCTATGTGCATGAGCAGGCGCAGTATGAAGTGGCAGCAGGCACCGTGGTGCTGATGAATCCCGGCGATGTACACGCCTGCAATCCGATCGATGATCAGCCTTGGTCGTACGTGATGTTGTATGTCGAAACGCCGTGGCTGACGGATTTGCAGCATCAATTGGGGTTTGCCGGGGAGCTGGAATTCCGGCGATTTTCCGACACCCATCTGGCTGATGCCGAGCTGTTCGGCAAATTGATGGGGTTGTATGAGGTTTTGCTCGACGACCAAATGGAGGCGCTGGCGAAACACAGCGCGGCGGTAGAGTTTTTCAGTGATTTGCAGGTCCGCCTGAATCCGGCGGATGAGCCCGTCGATGAGCCGAATTTCAAGCTGGAACGCGCCGCTGATTTCATCCGTGGACATTGCACCGAAGTGCTCAGCCTCGAGGCGATTTGCGCGGCGGCGCAGCTGTCGCCGTCATACCTGATTCGCGCGTTCAAGCAGCGCTACGGGATGACGCCCCATGCGTTCGTGGTCAACCAGCGCATCCAGTTCGCCCGCGAGCGCTTGCGCAGCGGCCAGTTGATTGCCGATGTCGCGCTCCAGGCCGGGTTTGCCGATCAGGCGCATTTTCAGCGAGCGTTCAAACAACATCTGGCGGCAACGCCGGGGCAGTATCGCGGCTGACTTCATACTCAAAGTTGAACACTGCCCCCCTTGTGGGAGCGAGCCTGCTCGCGAAGGCGGTGTGTCATTCAACACTTCACTGACTGATCCACCGCATTCGCGAGCAGGCTCGCTCCCACAGGGGGTTGTGGTGGGCCTGTCAATCAAGTGAACAGCAAATAAAGCGCACTCACCGCCAGCAACAACGCCATCAACCGATTGAACCAGCGCATCCCGGCGGCATTGCTCAGATACCCGCGCAAGAACGTCCCGGCATACGCCCAGCAGCCCACCGACAGATAGCAGATCACCAGATACACCGCCGCAAACTGCCAGACCAGCCGCGCCTCGCCGTCGGCGACAAATGCGCCCATGCCGGCCACGCATGCCAGCCAGGCCTTGGGGTTGAGCCATTGCATCACCGCGCCATAGAGCATCGACGGCGCACGGCCGGACTCGCTGGTGTTCAGTTGGCCGTCATCGCTGGCCAGTTTCCAGGCCATGAACAACAGGAACGCCACCCCGGCCCATTGCACCACGCGGGTCATGAACGGCCACAATTGCAGCACCTCATGCAGGCCCAGGCCCATCAGCACCAGCAACAGCACAAACCCCAACGTCGCCCCGGCCACGTGCCGTTGGCTGGCGCGGAAACCGTACTGCGCGCCGGTGCTCAAGGCGACGATATTGACCGGCCCGGGGGTGATGGATGCGGCGAGGGCAAACGCCGCCATGGAAAGAATCAGACTCATTGCACACCTGCTTCAATCGAGGAACGAGGTGGCTACGGTAGCGGGCGGGGGATTTGCGGTATTGAAGAAAATGACCCTGAGGCTGCGAATCTGATCTGATCGTTCCCACGCTCTGCGTGGGAATGCAGCCCGGGACGCTCTGCGTCCCATTCAGAGCCGAACGCAGAGCGTCCGTAGAGGCATCCCACGCAGAGCATGGGAACGATCAAAACCTACAGGGGGCACTCAGGCGAGGCGCGGCACGGTGAAGCGGAATTCGCTGCCCTGCCCCGGCTCGCTCTCGGCGACGATCTGGCCGCCATGAGCTTCGACGATGCCTTGGGTGATGTACAAACCCAGGCCAGTGCCGGTCGGGTTGCCTTCCTTTATCGTCCAGTAGCGGTCGAACACATGCGGCAAGTGCTCCTTGGGAATGCCTTCGCCACTGTCACGCACGATAAACACGATCTCGTCGCCCACCGATTTCGCGTGCACGCCGACGGTGCCCATGCGCGGGGTGAATTTGATGGCGTTGCCCACCAGGTTCGACAGCACCTGAAACAACCGCTCAGGGTCGGCGTGGATGCGCAGGTCAGGATCGGCCTGGAAGGAAATGCTGATGTCCTTGTCATGGGCCAGCGGCGACAGCAACGCTTGGGCCTCTTCAAAGATGTGCCCGACCTCCAGCGCCTGCGGGGTGATCGAGTAGCGCCCGGCATCGATTTTCGAGGTATCGAGCAGGTCTTCCAGCAGCGTGTTCATCCGCGCCGTGGCCTGCTGCATGGTGTCGATTGCAGTGGAGATACGCCGCGAAGTGTGCGCGCCTTCCGAGCTGAAGGCTTTCTGCATCATGCCGCAGAGCATCGAAATCACCGTCATCGGGTTGCGTAGGTCGTGGGAAACCACCGCCACCAGATCATCGCGCGCCTGCACAGCCGCCTGCTCGCGACGTACCTGACGGGCCAGGTCGTTTTCCAGCGCCGAACGGCGCAGGTCATTGGCGGCGAACCGGTCACCGTGGCTCCACTTGGTGGAGATCCCGGCCATCTCGACCTTCCAGATTTCGAACGAGGTACGCGGACGCAGGCGCATCCCGGCGTCGGAGGTTTCCAGATCCAGCGGTTTGCGCGGATCGCCACTCCAGTTGATGTTTTCCTTCACTTCCGGACGGAACCACAGCACACCGTTGTCCACCGGTTTGGGCAGGCTCATGGCGAGCACACCGCTGGCCACAGACTGATACTGCGCCGCCGGCGGGTAAACGCTGGACAGGTGATGGCTGGCGAACACCGGCTCGCCGCGCGCCTGCAACCACTTGTGCAGCGCGCGAATTTCTTCCGGCGCCGGGCAGTTGCCGTAACGGTGCAATTGCTTGTCTTCGATGATCGCAATACCGCCGGCGTTGACCAGCGCCATCAGCGTTGCAGGCTGCTGGGCGAGGCCGTCGAAAACGTTCTGCGGCGAATCGATCATCGCCTGATTCAGCCGCGACAGCGCTTCGACCTTCTCTTCACGCTGGCGGGTCAGCTCAAGGGTTTCCATGGCACTGATCTGCAACGACAGAACCTGGCCGATGGTCTGGCAAGCCATGCGCAATTCATGCGGCACGTGCAGCGGCTGGCGGTTGCCGCAGCTGATCAGGCCCCAGAGCTTGTCGCCCTTGAGCAGGGAAATGCTCATCGACGACAGCACGCCCATGTTCTTCATGTACTGACAGTGAATCGGCGAGACGCTGCGCAGCGTGGCGAAACTGAGGTCCAGCGGCGTTTGCGTGTCCGGGCGCAGCTTCGGCACCAGTGGCACTGGCTGATAATCGGCGTTGGGGATGATCCGCAACCAGTTGGTGCGATACAGCTCGCGCGCCTGCTCGGGAATGTCCGAAGCCGGGAAGAACAGGCCATTGAACACTTCCATCGATGGATCGGACGCTTCGGCGATGACCTGACCGTGGCCCTCTTCCTCGAAGCGATAGATCAGCACCCGGTCGTAACCGGTCATCGCCTGGATTTCCTTGACGCTGATGTCGTACAGGGCCTGCAGCGTGGTCGCCGCTTGCAGGCGCTGGAGCATGCGGCCCAGGTGGGTATTGACCCCGGCGACGTTGCGCGGCTGGAAATTCTTCACATGAATTTCCAGCTCGAGAATCAGCACGCCCTGATGGCGGTGCAGCAAACCTTCGAATTCAGTGCCGTTGAGCTCGAATCGTAGCGGCGCCGCCTCGGAAAACGCTGTCTGCTGCAAGGCTTCGAGCACGTGCGCGGTGTGTTCGGCGCCGATCAGGCTGTGCAGCGGCTGGCCGATCAAGGATTCGGGCGCGCGGGCCAGCAGGGTTTCGACGTTGGCGCTGACCTGAATGATCTGCAGCGCAGGCTCGGTCAGGGTCAGCAGCAAACCATGGGGCTGGATCGCGCCAGGAAAGCGGATCGGCTCGTCGGCACAGTTGGCCAGCAGTTCTTCAAAGGCTTGTGGGTCTTGCGGGTTCATGCCAGTACCTCCTGGCGCTCGAGCCACTGCTCGAAACAGCTGAATGTGGTTTGTGCTGCGCTGACCACGGCCGCGCGTTCGCTGGCCGCCATGGGCCGGTTGCTCAGGTATTCGATGAACTCGCGCCAACGCCGCCCGGTGGCCGCGCCGTAGACATCGAGGAAGGCAGCGCCATTGTCGGCGTCCAGATTCAGCCGCGCGGCGATCTCCCGACGCAGGATCTGCCCGCCGAGAGTGGCGCCTTCGAGCACGTACAAAACGCCGAGACTGGCGGCGCTGGAGTCGATCACCGGCAAGTCCTCGCACAGCGGCAAATCATTGGTCGTCGCGCCCAGTGCGCGCAGGTCGGCGTGCAAGGTCTCGGCCTTCAAACGAGGCGTCAGATCGAAATCATCCGGGACAGCGCCACTGGCGAGCAACGCCCGTTCCAGCGGCTGATAAAAACCGTAATAGGCCGCCATCAAGCGCTCGAATGCGGGGGTATCGAGGGTATCGGTAAAAAAAGGAAGGCGTTTTTCCAGTGCGATGTGCAGTTCGGCTGTGCCGGCCCGCAGATCTTGCAGCACCGGTGGCACATAAACCTCACGGGCCTTTGCTTGCATGTAGATCGCTCTTGGTGGGACCCGGCAGGGGCCATTCTGGGTGGGCTCGACGTGGGGGGAATTTATCACGCCACGCGGCTTTTTCTGACTGCCGAAGCGTTTTTTCTGTCGAACTGCGACCCTATGACAGGTTCAGAGTGGCGCCGGATCAGAAAAGTTCGACCGACGCCATTATCCTGCCACTGCTGACCACCTCAATCAGCGCCGTCGTTCTGCACCGATGGGTCGCCGTTGGCCGGTACGCTGCTGTCGACAACGGGTTTCGAAGGATTGTTTTTTTCGGCCCCGGGATAACCGGGCAGACCGCGAGTATCGTCCGGCGTCATGACATCTTCGTTGTCACGGCTGACATCCCAGTCGGTGGTGGCGTTGGGATCTTCATCACGCCCGGCCGTGCCGATGGCGAAGCCGTCGTCGTTGGCATTGACGGTTTGCTCAAGCGCTTTGTCGTTGCTGGATGGGTTGCTCATGTCTGCCTCCAGAACACGTTGATCGGACTTGTTTGGAAACGCCTCGGCCGCTCAAGTGCAATGGACAAGACCAACGGTGCATTCGCGGGGCACTGGTCGCCTGGCGTGAACCACCGCAACGGCGCACGGTTCTCAAGAGAACCACTTGCTCGAGCACCGTCATGAGCCACCCGCGATTCGGCATTGAGGAAGAGTACTTTCTCACTGACCTGCAGAGCCTGCGCATGGTCGGCAGTCCGCCCCCACAGGCCATCGAGGCTTGCAGGGCGGCGCTGGGTGTGTGGTTTGCCACGGAGATGTTTCAGGGCCAGATCGAAGTGGCTTCGCCGGTGTTCAGCGACTTTGTGCACGCTGGCGATTTTCTCCGTGGCAGCCGTCAGGCCTTGGGTGCAGCCCTTGAACCGTTTGCTCTGGGCGTGCTCAGCGCCGGCAGTCATCCGCTGGCCGACTGGCGCGAGCAGGTTCCGACCGACGAGGAACATTTCCATCATCTGTTCGAGCGCTACGGCCATGTTGCCCGGCGCAGCGTGTTGTCGGGGCTGCATGTGCACGTCGAGGTGATCGAGCCGCTGGATCGCATCGCCGTGATGAACGAAGTCCTGCCGTGGACGCCGCTGCTGTTGGCGCTGAGTTGTTCGTCGCCGATCTGGGATGGCGCCGCCAGCGATTTCATGAGCTATCGGCAGACCGCGTGTGACGAGTGGCCACGCATGGGCATCCCGCCGCTGTTTGCCGATCAGCGCCATTACGACGAACACTTGGCGTTTCTCATGCGTATCGGCGCGATCAGCCAGCCCGGCGAGTGTTGGTGGGGCGTGCGCCCGGCCGCGCGTTTTCCGACCCTGGAACTGCGTATGACTGACGCTTGCCCTCGGGTCGAGGATGCGCTGACCCTTGCGGCGTTCTTTCGCGTTCTGGTGGCTCACGCCAGTGCGCAGCGGCGGCCAGGATTGCTCTATGACCAGACCGCACGTTCGATGCTGGAGGAAAATCGCTGGCGGGCCAAACATCAGGGGATTCATGCGCGCTTTTTGGTCGAAGGCATCGACGGCGACTGTTCGCTCGCGCAATGGCTGGAACTGGCCGAGCAGCGTTTTGCCGAAACGGCACAGGTATTGGGCGCGGCGCAGTTGTTCGAACGTGCCCGGGCGATCATCGACAGCGGCACCAGCGCCGATCGGCAACTGGCGCTGTTCAATCTGGCGTCTGAACAACCGCAAAACGGCCGTTCGGCCCTCGGGCAAGTGGCCGAGCTGCTGCTTCAGGAAACCGCTGGCTGATCGCTCTCGGACGGGCCTTTGAGTTCGACCTGATTGCCGTCCGGGTCGAAACAGTAAAGCGACAAGCCGTAACCCTCGGCGCCAAAACGCCTGGCGGCTTGTTCAACGGTCAGCCCGAACGATTGCAGATGGGCGATGAGCGCGGCTTCGTCGAACGGCTCTATGCGCAGACAGAAGTGATCGACGTTGCGCTTGTGCGCATCAGCGGCGCCGCCGCCCTTGCGCCCGAGTTCGCCCGCCAAATCAACGAGATCGATCATCGACGTACCGGCCCGCAGGTGCACCAGCCCCAGCGGCTGGTTATGCCTGACCACTTCGGCGCCAAACACCCTGGCGTAGAAATCGATGCTGCGCTGCAGGTCGGCGACGCGCAGGACGATATGATCGATGTGCTGAATGGAAAAGGGATGCATGAGTTGGCTTCCTCGAAAGCGGCGACCCGCTCATTGTGCTGCACAAGGGAAAAAATTCACTGTCGATTTTTCGGTGGAGCCATCGACAAAGCGGATTTACTCTCACGTCATGAACATACCAGCCGCTGTCCTGCCGCCCCACGCCGAAATGGTTCGCGCCATGCTCGAGCGCGACACTGCCTATGAAGGCGTGTTCTTCACCGCCGTGAAAACCACCGGGATCTTTTGCCGCCCCAGTTGCACGGCGCGCAAGCCGAAACCGGAAAACGTCGAATTCTTCGCCCACGCCGACGAATGCCTGTGCGCCGGTTATCGCGCCTGCCTGCGCTGCAAACCGCTGGACGCGGCAGCCATTGCCCCGGACTGGGTGCAGCGCCTGCTCAACGCGGTGGACGCCGATCCCGAACGGCGCTGGAGCGATGCGCAATTGCTCGCCGAGGGCATCGAACCGCTGAAACTGCGGCGCTGGTTCAAGCAGCATTTTGGCATGACCTTCCACGCCTGGCTGCGCACACGGCGCCTCGGCATGGCCCTGGGCGGGATCAGGCAAGGCACGTCGATCGATCACGCGGCGTTCGACTCCGGCTACGAGTCGCTCAGCGGTTTTCGCGATGCGTTTCAGAAGTCCTTCCACATCACCCCGGGCCGCGCGGCCAATAGTGAACCGTTGCTGTTCACCCGCCTGACCACGCCGCTGGGGCCAATGATCGCCATGGCCGAGCGCCGTGGGCTGGTGTTGTTGGAATTTCTCGATCGCCCGGCGCTGACCCGTGAAGTTGAAGCGCTGCAAAACCGTTACGGCTACGCGATTGCACCGGGGCATAACGCCCACTTGCAGCAGATCGAGGTGCAACTGGCGGATTACTTTGCCGGCAGACTCACTCAGTTCAGCGTGCCGCTGCACCTGCCCGGCAGCGCTTTTGCCCGTGAGGTGTGGGCGGCGCTGCTGCAAATTCCCTATGGCCACACCAGCACGTACGGCGCCATCGCGGCAGGCCTGGGCAAACCCGGCGCCAGCCGTGCCGTCGGGCTGGCCAACGGGCACAATCGGCTGTCGATCGTGGTGCCGTGCCACCGAGTGATCGGCGCAGACGGTTCGCTGACCGGTTATGGTGGCGGACAACCGCGCAAGGCGTTCCTGCTCAGGCTGGAAAACGCCGCGCTGCAAATGACTCAACAATTGGCTTTTTGAGCCATGCGATCCAACGCGCAAACAGGGATTTCGATGAGTACGTCCGTATCACCGCAACATGGCTGACACGTATGAGATGGCCAGCGCTTTTCTGGCCGCGATAGACGCTGATTGGCTGCGCCATGTCAGCGCCGTCGGCCCGTGCCTGCATCAACCACATCCAGCGCGCGACCCGTATGAATCGCTAGTACGGGCGATTGCCTATCAGCAACTGCACGCCAAGGCCGGCGATGCGATCCTTGGGCGTTTAGTGGGGTTGTTTCCCGGTCAGGTGTTTCCACGCCCGGAGCAGATTCTCGCGACTGAGGTCGAGCGACTGCGTGCTTGTGGCTTTTCAGCGAGCAAGATTGCGACGATTCAAGGGATCGCCCAGGCGACGCTGGACGGCGTGGTGCCGGATTACCCGACTGCACGGGCGATGGACGATGAAACCCTGATCGAACGCCTGACCAGTTTGCGCGGTGTCGGCCGCTGGACCGTGGAGATGCTGTTGATCTACAGCCTCGAACGCATGGACATCCTGCCGGCGGATGATTTTGGCGTGCGTGAGGGATATCGGCGCTTGAAGGGACTGGAGGTGCAGCCGACGCGCAAACAGATGATCGGGATTGGCCAGGCGTGGAAGCCTTATCGGACGGTCGCGGCCTGGTATCTGTGGCGCGTGGCCAAGGCTTAGACCGCATTATCGTTCTTCGCGAGCAGGCTCGCTCCCACACTGAATCAGCGTTCGGCGCTCTGTTTCCGCGCTCCCAGGGTGAGGGGAAAATCGAACTGTCGCTGCAAATCCTCAGCCTTGAGAATCTCGAATAACGCCTGCGCCGCCGCCGACAGGTCATTGCCCGGCTCGGTCAACACACCAATCGCCCGCTCCACAGAATCATTCAAGGTCAGGCAATGCGCACCGAGCTCGCACATTTGCCCCGCGCACAATGCCGGCACCGCGCTGACCCCAAGCCCGCTGGCAACCATTCGCCCGACCGTTGCCAATTGATGACTCTCGAACTCCACCGGCAACTTCATTCCGCGCGCCTGCAAATGCTCTTCCAGCATCACCCGCACCGTTGATGGCCGCTGCAGGGTGATGAACGGTTGCTCCAGCAAGGTCTGCCAATCGATGTCGGCGCGACCGGCCAGCGCTGAATCGGCCGGCACCACGGCGACAAAGCGATCGACATACAAAGGCGTGAATGTCATCGACGTGCTCTGCATCGGCGCGAACGCCACACCGAGTTCAACCTGACGATCGCGGACCATTTCCAGCACTTGCTCGTTGATCACGTCGTTGACCGTCACGTTGACGTTCGGATAACGCGCGCGAAAGCTTTTGAGGATCGGCGGCAGCAGATTGCCGGCAAATGACGGCATCGCCGCCAGCGTCACGCGTCCGCGCTGCAGGCTGAAACGCTGGCGCATTTCGTCTTCGGCATTGTCCCAGTCGGCGATCAAGCGGCGCGCCAGCGGCAGCAGGGACTCGCCTTCCGGGGTCAACGCCACGTTACGCGTGTTACGGCTGAACAGACGCCCTCCCAGGCCCTCTTCCAGCGCCTTGATGGTCAGGCTGAGCGCTGACTGCGACAGGTGGAGACGCTCGCAGGCCACAGCAAAACTGAGGCTGTGAGCCACGGCGAGAAAGGCCCGGATCTGTTTGATGGTCATGGTCGCTTTGCTCCAGTTGCAAGCTGCAAGCGTCAAGCTGCAAGCCGTGATGCGATGGCCCTGATCGTTCCCACGCTCCTGCGTGGGAATGCAGCCCGTGACGCTCCGCGTTACTGGACGCGGAGCGTCCCTGGAGGCATTCCCACGCGGAGCGTGGGAACGATCATCGCCGAACGCGTATTGGTGAGATTTATCAATCAATCCACCTTAAAAATCAACTTAACAAATATATCCAGCAGAGAGACACTCCAGTCATTCGGCTAGCCAGCCGCCCGCAAATAATAAAAGAGGTGCCTATGGCAGGTTTCGACAAGCGTGTGTATTCCTACGAGGAAGCGATGGCCGGGCTGGAAGACGGCATGACAGTCATCGCCGGCGGCTTTGGTCTGTGCGGCATTCCGGAAAACCTGATCGCCGAGATCAAGCGCAAGGGCACCCGTGACCTCACCGTGGTTTCCAACAACTGCGGCGTTGATGGTTTCGGCCTTGGCGTGCTGCTCACCGACCGCCAGATCAGCAAAGTCATCGCCTCCTACGTCGGCGAGAACAAACTGTTTGAAGAGCAACTGCTCAAGGGCGAGATCGAAGTCATCCTTACCCCGCAAGGCACCCTCGCCGAGAAGATGCGCGCAGGCGGCGCCGGCATTCCGGCGTTCTTCACCGCCACTGGCGTTGGCACCCCGGTTGCTGAAGGCAAGGAAGTGCGCGAGTTCAAGGGGCGCAAATACCTGATGGAAGAATCCATCACCGGCGATTTCGCCATCGTCAAAGGCTGGAAGGCCGACCACTTCGGTAACGTCGTTTACCGTCACACCGCGCAGAATTTCAACCCGCTGGCCGCTACCGCCGGCAAGATCACCGTGGTCGAAGTCGAAGAAATCGTCGAGCCCGGCGAACTCGACCCGACGCAGATCCACACCCCGGGCATCTACGTCGATCGAGTCATTTGCGGCACGTTCGAAAAACGCATCGAACAGCGCACCATCCGCAAATAATTCAGGCCTACGGAGAACAACAACATGGCACTTACCCGCGAACAAATGGCTCAGCGCGTCGCCCGCGAAATGCAGGACGGCTACTACGTCAACCTCGGCATCGGCATTCCGACCCTGGTCGCCAACTACATCCCCGATGGCATGGAAGTCATGCTGCAATCGGAAAACGGTCTGCTCGGCATGGGTCCGTTCCCGACCGAAGAAACCATCGATGCCGACATGATCAACGCCGGCAAACAAACGGTGACTGCAAGGATCGGCGCGTCGATCTTCAATTCCGCCGAATCCTTCGCGATGATCCGCGGCGGCCATGTCGACCTGACCGTGCTCGGCGCTTTCGAAGTGGATGTGGAAGGCAACATCGCTTCGTGGATGATCCCCGGCAAACTGGTCAAGGGCATGGGCGGCGCGATGGATCTGGTGGCCGGCGCCGACAACATCATTGTCATCATGACCCACGCCTCGAAGGATGGTGAGTCCAAGCTGCTGGCCAAATGCAGCCTGCCGCTGACCGGTGCCGGCTGCATCAAGCGCGTGCTGACCGACCTCGCGTATCTGGAAATCGAAAATGGCGCTTTTGTCCTCAAGGAACGCGCACCTGGCGTCAGTGTTGAGGAAATCGTCGCCAAAACCGCTGGTAAACTGATCGTCCCGGATCACGTACCGGAAATGCAGTTCGCTGCCCAGTGAGGAATTCGAAAATGCAAGACGTCGTCATTGTTGCCGCCACGCGTACTGCGATCGGCAGTTTTCAGGGCTCCCTGGCCAATGTATCCGCAGTAGACCTGGGCGCGGCGGTGATCCGCCAGTTGCTCGAGCAGACCGGCCTCGACGGTGCGCAGGTCGATGAAGTGATCATGGGCCAGGTGCTCACCGCTGGCGCTGGCCAGAACCCGGCACGTCAAGCCGCAATCAAGGCTGGCCTGCCCCACGCCGTACCGGCCATGACCCTGAACAAGGTTTGCGGTTCCGGCCTCAAGGCTCTGCACCTGGGCGCGCAAGCGATCCGTTGCGGCGACGCCGAGGTGATCATCGCCGGCGGTCAGGAAAACATGAGCCTGTCCAACTACATCATGCCGGGTGCGCGCACCGGTCTGCGCATGGGCCACGCGCAAATCGTCGACACCATGATCAGCGATGGCCTGTGGGATGCGTTCAACGATTACCACATGGGCATCACTGCCGAGAATCTGGTCGACAAATACCAGATCAGCCGCGAACAGCAGGACGCCTTCGCTGCCGCTTCCCAGCAGAAAGCTGCCGCTGCGATCGAGGCCGGGCGCTTCGTTGATGAAATCACGCCGATCCTGATCCCGCAGCGCAAAGGCGATCCGGTCGCGTTCAAGGTCGACGAGCAGCCACGCGGCGATACCACCGCACAATCTCTGGCGAAACTGCGTCCGGCGTTCAAAAAGGACGGCAGCGTCACCGCAGGCAACGCCTCGTCGCTGAACGACGGTGCCGCCGCCGTGATTCTGATGAGTGCCGAGAAAGCCAAGTCGCTGGGCCTGCCGGTTCTGGCCAGGATTGCCGCCTACGCCAACGCTGGCGTCGACCCGGCGATCATGGGCATCGGCCCGGTATCGGCGACCCGCCGCTGCCTGGACAAGGCCGGCTGGAACATCGACCAGCTCGACCTGATTGAAGCCAACGAAGCGTTCGCTGCGCAATCGCTGGCCGTGGCCAAAGACCTGCAATGGGATCTGGACAAGGTCAACGTCAACGGCGGCGCCATCGCCCTCGGCCACCCGATCGGCGCATCAGGTTGCCGCGTGCTGGTGACATTGCTGCACGAAATGCTCAAGCGCGATGCGAAAAAAGGTCTGGCGACCTTGTGCATCGGCGGCGGTCAGGGCGTGGCTTTGGCGCTGGAACGCGGCTGATACGGAGTTCAAGGTTGACGGCGGATCCACGACATCCGCTGTTGGCTGGCAACAAAAAACCCGGTGCGATTTGCGTTGCACCGGGTTTCTTTTTGCCTGTCTACAATCGGTGGTGAATGTTCTGGCCCCTTCGCGAGCAGGCTCGCTCCCACATTCTGCAACGCATTTCCCTGTGGGAGCGAGCCTGCTCGCGAAAGCGCTTGTTCAGGCGCCAACCACTCAAGGCTTGCGCAACAGATAGGTATCCATGATCCAGCCATGCTCCGCTCGCGCCGCCTTGCGCACCCGTTCGATCTCATCGGCCACTTCCGCCAGCCGGCCGCTGAGCAGTATCTCGTCCGGCGTGCCCAGGTAAGCGCCCCAGAAAATCTCGGTCTGCCGATCCGCCACCCGCTGGTACGAATCCTCGGCATCGAGCATTACCACCAGACTGTCCGCTTCACTCACCTGCCCCGCCGCCAATCGCCGGCCTGTGGTGATTTCTACTGAGCGACCAATCGTGTTCAAAGGTATTTTGTGCTGCGCAGCCAAGGCTTGAACACTGGTAATCCCGGGGATGACTTCATAGTCGAATTCACAGCGGCCTGATGCCTGAATCGCCTGAAGAATCCGCAATGTGCTGTCGTATAACGCCGGATCGCCCCAGATCAGGAATCCGCCGCACTGGCCGTCGGACAATTCTTCATTGATCAGCCGTTCGAAGGTCTGCTGCTTGGCGAGGTTCAGTGCATCGACGCTCGCCCTGTAGTCGACATCGCCGCGCTCGCGCTCCGGACTGCTGGCTTCGACAAAGCGATAAGCGTGGTCAGTGATGTAGCGCTCGCAGATCTCGCGGCGCAGATCGATCAGCGTCTGCTTGCTCTGGCCTTTATCCAGCAAAAAGAACACATCGACCCGATTCAGCGCTTTCACCGCCTGCATCGTGATGTAGTCCGGATTGCCGGCGCCAATGCCGATGACCAGCAGCTGTTTCATCAGAATTCCTCGTCAAGGGCCATGCCCGGCAAGCGTAGCCGCCAGATGCCATTGAAGCGCAAGTCGATCATCGCCAGTGGCTCGATGTCGATTGCATTGAACGCCGCGCCTTGCAGCACCTGCATCAGCGCCGCGCGCATGACGAACGGATGGGTGACTGCCACTACATGTCCAGGGGTTTCGGCGATGGAGTCCAGCCACATTGAGACCCGCTGCGTCAGTTGCCTGACCGATTCGCCGCCATGGGGTGCGGCTTCAGGATCGGCTAGCCAGGCTTGCACAGCCTGGTTTTCATTGGCTTGCAGATCCTTGATCGATTGGCCGTGCCAGCGTCCCCAATCGCAATCGCGCAGGGCTTGATCAATCTGCGCATCGACGCCAAACCACGCTGCCGTTTGCCGGGTACGCAGCTCAGGCGCGCAAATCAGTCGCCGTGGCGGGGCGAATCGCGCCCTCCACGCGTCAGAAGCTAAATGCAACTCTTCAACAGGCTCGTTCGTAGGAAAACGCGCCAGTTTCTGTGCGATGGTTCGCGCATGGCAAATCAGTGTCAAACGGCTACTTGGCACAAGCAGGTTCTCGGTCGAAAGATAAAACAAACAATGGCACACAGCCGATACGCGTCGCATTGTGCCGTAAAACCTCGGCGTTCAGGGCTGTCACCGGCCCGTCGCTGAGCTTGGGATAGGCAATGTCTGACACAACAATTGGCAAAGGACTACAACAGCGCGTTACTTCGACGTAGCCCTTATTACACGGGCACCTTGCACACTTTTGGTGCTCAGAAAACCTGTACAAAAATTAGCTAGACATGTAGCACCCATTACATAAATACTCGTTTAACGGAATGTGAAACAAATTCGACACCCCATCCAGCAGGAGCCCGGATGCCCCCTCTCAGAGACCTGATCACCGATCCCGGCCTGGACCTGACGCCGTCGGAGCGCAAAGTCGTTCGCGCCCTGCTTGATCAGTATCCGCGCAACGGTCTCGGGCCTATGGCGCGACTGGCCGAACATGCCGGTGTCAGCGATCCGACCATCGTGCGTCTGGTGAAAAAGCTCGGTTTCGGCGGTTATGCCGAATTCCAGGAAGCCCTGCTCAGCGACATGGACCATCGCCTGCGTTCACCGCGCACACTGTTGCAGCCGCGCTCGCAGCAGAACAAGGACGATGCCTGGGCGCATTACCTGGCCGACAGCCAGCGTTTACTGGTCGACACCCAAGCCCTGACCCAGCCTGAAGACGTGCGCATCCTCGTGGAATGGCTGCTCGACAGCCGCCATCAGGTCTACTGTTTCGGTGGCCGCTTCAGCATTCTGCTGGCCAATTACCTGCTCAACCATTTGCGTCTGCTGCGTCCCGGCTGTTTCGCCCTGGAAGATAACGCGCTGCTGCCTGACCGCTTGTTCGACCTGCAACGTCAGGACGTGGTGCTGGTGTTCGACTACCGGCGCTACCAGACCCAGGCTTTGCGCGTTGCGCAGGCGGCGAAGAACAACAACGCGCGAGTGGTGTTGTTCACCGATGTCTACGCCTCGCCGCTGCGCGAATTGGCCGACCTGATCATCAGCGCGCCGGTGGAATCGGCGTCGCCGTTCGACACCATGGTGCCGGCGCTGGCGCAGGTCGAGGCGTTGATTGCCTGCCTGACCTTGCGCGTGCCGGACCCGGCCGATCGCCTGGAAGGCATCGATGCCCTGCGCAACGATTTTGCGACTCACCTGCTGGAGGACAAATAAGGATGTTCAGCCTTCCCCACCGCTCGCCACGGGACCTGCCGTTTGCGACCGACCACACCGCTTTGTTGCTGGTGGACATGCAGCGCGCCTGGCTCGAACCGCAATTCGACCCACACCTGAGCGGCGCGGATGCCGAGTATTTTCTCCAGCGCACGCGCAGCCAGGTGGTACCCAACCAACAGCGCCTGCTCGGCGCCTTTCGCCAGGCGCAGCAGAACGTACTGCACACGATTATCGAAAGCCTGACCGCCGACGGTCGCGACCGCTCGCTGGATCACAAACTGTCTGACATGCACTTGCCCAAGGGCAGCGTGCAGGCTCAGGTCATCGCTGAACTGACCCCGACCGAAAACGAAATCGTGCTGCCGAAGACCTCCTCCGGGGTGTTCAACTCGACCAACATCGATTACGTGCTGCGCAATCTGCAAACCCGGCATCTGATCATCGCCGGCATCGTCACCGACCAATGTGTGGACATGGCCGTGCGCGACGCCGCCGACCGTGGTTATCTGGTGACGCTGGTAGAAGACGCCTGCGCCACTTACAGCGCCGAACGCCATCACGCCTGCCTCAACGCGATCAAGGGTTACTGCTGGATCACCGACACCGACACCGTGCTCGGTCGTCTGCGGGAGATGCAGCCATGAGCCCGCGCCTGACCCCGTTGCCGATGACCACACTGGTCACCACCGACCTGATCGGCATCACCCGGGGCCGCTCGTTTCCTAGCGATGAGCTGGAGCATTACCAGGCGGCGGGTTGCGGCTGGGTCCCCGCCAACAGCGCGTTGACGCCGCAGGACATCATCGCTTCGAGCAGTCCGTGGGGCGCGTACGGCGACCTGCGGCTGATTCCGGATCTGAGCAGCCGCGTCACTGTCGGCAGCGGCCCGGACGCCAATGCGCCGGTGCTGGATTTCATCCATTCCGATATTCGCGAGACTGACGGTCAGGCGTGGGGCGCCTGCCCACGCACATTGCTGCGCGATGAAATCGAGCGCTATCACGATGAGTTGGGGCTGCAGGTCAACGCCGCCTTCGAACATGAATTCAACCTGCACGCAGGCATTGCCGAACACGCGGCGTTCTCTCTCGAAGCGCAGCGCCAGGGCGCCGAATTCGGCGGCTGGCTGCTCAGTGCCCTGCGCGCCGGCGGGGTCGAGCCGGAAATGTTTCTGCCGGAATACGGCAAGCACCAATACGAAATCACCTGCCGCCCGACTCTTGGCGTAGCGGCGGCGGATCGTGCGGTCAACGTGCGCGAAATCACCCGGGAAATCGCCCGGCAAATGGGCCTCGACCTGAGTTTTGCGCCGAAGACTGCCGCCGAGGCGGTGTGCAACGGTGTGCACCTGCACGTCAGCCTGCTCGACCTGGCCGGCCAGCCGATGTTGTACGACGCCGGCACCAGCAACGGCCTGTCGAGCATCGGCCAGCATTGGGCTGCCGGAGTCCTGCATTTTCTACCGGCGCTGTGCGCGTTCACCGCGCCGACGCCGCTGTCCTACCAGCGTTTGCAGCCGCACCACTGGAGCGCGTCGTATGCGTGTCTGGGGCAGCAGAACCGTGAAGCGGCGCTGCGCATCTGCCCGACCGTGACCCTGGGGGGTAAATCCGCTGCGCAGCAGTTCAACCTGGAATTCCGCGCCATGGACGCCACCGCCTCGCCGCATCTGGCCATGGCCGCGCTGCTGATTGCCGGGCGGCTGGGCATCGAACAACGTCTGGCGCTGAACGCGATCACCGATGAAATTCCCGATTCACTCAACGACGAGCAACGCAAGGCCCGGGGCATCGTCGCCCTGCCCGCCTCGCTGGCTCAGGCGCTGGATTGCCTGCGTGACAGTGCAGCCTTCAATGAATGGCTGCCCAAGCCGTTGCTCGACACGTATTACGCCCTGAAAACCGAGGAACTGGCGCTGACGGAACAGCTCTCGCCCGCTGACTTGTGTGAGCACTATGCACGCCTGTACTGAATCCGCTGAGCTGGGGTTGTATACCCGCCCGGTCTACAACCTGAGCCGCGAGGACTCGACGAATCCGTTGATCCTCGTGTGCGAACACGCCAGTCGCTACATCCCCGACGCCCTGAACAATCTGGGCCTGGACGAGGCGGCCGCACGCGAACATATCGCTTGGGACATCGGCGCGCTGCAACTGGCTGAACAGTTGTCGGAACAACTCGGCGCCACGTTGCTCAGCGCCAATTATTCACGGCTGCTGATCGACCTCAACCGCCCGCGCCATGCCCTGGACAGCATCCCGCTGCAGAGCGAGATCTACCCGATACCCGGCAATCGCGAGCTGGATGAGGCGACCCGCGAGTACCGGCGCCAGACGTTGTTCAAACCGTTTCATGCGCGCTTGCAGATGTTGATCGACGAGCGCATTGCCAAAGGTCTGCCGGTGCGGGTGGTCGGTATTCACAGTTTCACCCCGGTGTATTACGGCCAGCCGCGACCACTGGAAGTCGGCGTGTTGTTCGGCCAGGCCCAGGACTATGCTCAGCGCCTGCTCGACGGGTTGCAAGCGCACCCGCTGAAAGTCGCGGGCAACCAGCCGTACAAAATTGACCCGCTGGGCGATATGACCGTGCCTGTGCACGGTGATGCCAGGGGCCTTGAGGCGGTGCTGATCGAGGTGCGCAATGATCTGCTGCGCAGCCCCGAAGCGGTTTCGCGCTGGGCAGGTTACCTCGCACCTTTGCTGTAAACGATGGACCGATAAAACATAAACCGACCGATGGCTGACAAGGAGTTGCGCTTCATGGAAATTGAAGAATTCGGCTACAAGCAAGAGTTGAAACGTAGCCTGACGCTGACCGATCTGGTGGTGTACGGGATGATCTTCATGATCCCCATCGCCCCGTTCGGTGTGTATGGCTACGTCAACGCCGAAGCACCGGGGATGGTGCCGCTGGCGTACATCATCGGCATGGTGGCGATGCTGTTCACCGCCCTGAGTTACGGCAGCATGGCCAAGGCCTTTCCGGTTGCCGGCTCCGTATATTCCTACGCGCAACGCGGCCTTAATCAACACGTCGGCTTCATCGCTGGCTGGCTGATGCTGCTCGATTACCTGCTGATTCCGCCGCTGCTGTACCTGTATTCGGCGATGGCGCTCAACCATTTGTACCCGGACATTCCCAAGGTCGGCTTCATCCTGGCGTTTCTGGTCAGCGCAACATTCGTCAACCTGCGCGGCATCACCTTCACCGCGCGGATGAACATGCTGTTCCTGCTGGCACAACTGGTGGTGCTGGGCATCTTCCTGTTCCACGCCTGGAACGCCCTGCACGACGGTGGCGGAAATGGTGAGCTGACACTGGCGCCGCTGTATCACCCGGAAACCTTCAACTTCGCCCTGCTGATGCAAGCCGTGTCGATCGCCGTGCTGTCGTTCCTCGGCTTCGACGCGATCTCCACCCTCGCCGAAGAAATCAAGGAAGATCCGGGCCGCAGCGTCGGCAAGGCAGCGCTGATCACCCTGGCGGTGATGGGCACGATTTTCGTCGTACAAACGTGGATCGCCACCGATCTGGCAGCGGGCATGGGCTTCAAATCCGCCGACACCGCGTTCTATGAAATCGCTGAAATTGCCGCCGGCAGCTGGCTGGCGACCCTGACCGCCGTCGCCACGGCGCTGGCCTGGGGCGTCGCCGTGGCAATCACCTCGCAGGCCGCCGTGTCGCGGCTGCTGTTCGGCATGGCCCGCGACGGCAAGCTGCCGAAGGTGCTGGCCAAGGTCCACCCGAAACACAACACGCCGTACCTGAGCATTTATCTGGTGGCGGTGTTGTCGCTGCTGATCTGCTACCTGTTCATCGACGCGGTCGACATTCTCACCTCGCTGATCAACTTCGGCGCCCTCAGCGGTTTCATGCTGCTGCACCTGACGGTGATCAACCACTACTGGCGTCGGCAGAAGTCGGGGCAGTTTGTGCGCCATCTGCTCTGCCCGGTGATCGGCTTCATCATCGTCGCCGCCATCATGTACAACATGGGCGTCGATGCGCAGAAACTCGGCCTGATCTGGATTGCCCTGGGCCTGGTGTACCTGTTCTTCCTCAACAAGCTCGGCGCCAGCACAGCGCTGCCCGATCCGAGCAAAGGCTGACAAGAAAAAGAGCGGCGTCTGACAACAAATCAGGCGACCGCCGATTCAACGCGTGGAAACCGACAGTGATAGTCAGGTTCGGCGAATGGGCCGAACCTTTTGATACAGGAGTACATCCATGCTGGTCTTACGCCCAGTCGAGCAGAATGATCTGCCCCAGCTACAGCGCCTGGCCCGCGAGAGCCTGATCGGCGTGACTTCGCTGCCGGATGACAGCGAACACCTGCGCGAAAAAATCGCCGCGTCGTGCGCGTCTTTCGACAGCGCCGCCACAGCCCAGGGGCCGGAAAACTATTTCTTTGTACTGGAAGATCTCGAACGCCAGCAACTGGTCGGCTGCTCGGAAATCCTCGCCACAGCCGGCTTCAAGGAGCCGTTCTACAGCCTGCGCAACCGCCATTTCACCAGTGCTTCGCGGGAATTGAACATCGAGCACGGCGTACCGGCGTTGTCGCTGTGCCATGACCTCAGCGGGCATACCTTGCTGCGCGGTTTCCACATTGACGCCGCGTTGGTGCGCACGCCGTTTTCTGAACTGCTGTCGCGGGCGCGCCTGCTGTTCATCGCCGCGCATGCGCAGCGGTTCTCCGAGGCGGTGATCACCGAGATCGTCGGCTACAGCGACGAGCAGGGGCATTCGCCATTCTGGGATGCGCTGGGCAAGCACTTTTTCGACCTGCCGTACGCGGAAGCCGAGCGCCTGTGCGGCTTGCAGAGCCGCACGTTCCTTGCCGAACTGATGCCGCAATACCCGATCTACGTGCCGATGCTGCCGCAAGCGGCGCAGGATTGCATCGGCCGCGTGCACCCGGACGGCCAGGAAGCGTTCGACATCCTCGCGCGGGAAGGCTTCGAAACCAACAGCTACATCGACCTGTTCGACGCCGGCCCGACCCTGTATGCGCGTACCGCAAACATTCGCTCGATCGCTGACAGCCAGACCGCCATTGTCCGCCAACAAGTATCAACCGACGCCCGTGGCCGTTACCTGCTCAGCAACGACGCCCTGCATGACTACCGCGCGATTGTCACCGAACTCGACTATCACCCTGATCAACCGCTGCCCCTGACACCCGCCATCTGCGCGGCGCTGAAGGTCAGCGATGGCAGCTCGATACGGCTGGTCGCTCTGTGAGCCGCGTTAGCCATCCGCGCCTGAATCGGTACGCCAAAGGAGTTGGAGCATGATTGTCCGTCCGGTAAAAGTCAGCGACCTGCCTGCCTTGATGACCCTCGTTGAACAGGCAGGGCCAGGTTTCACAACCCTTCCCGCCAATGAGGACCGCTTGGCGCACCGGGTGCGTTGGGCACAACGGGCGTTCGCCGAACAGGTGGAGCGCGCCGATGCCGATTACCTGTTTGTCCTCGAGGATGATGAGCAGCGCGTGGTCGGTGTCAGCGCGATGGCCGGCGCCGTTGGCCTGCGCGAGCCCTGGTACAACTACCGGCTCGGGGTGACCGTCAGTTCGGCACCGGACCTGGGCATTCAGCGGCAGATCCCAACGTTGTTCCTCAACAACGAACTGACCGGGCAATCGGAGCTGTGCTCGCTGTTCCTGCGCCATGACCAGCGCAACGGCAGCAATGGCCGCCTGTTGTCGCTGGGTCGTCTGCTGTTCGTCGCCGAATTTCCGCATCTGTTTGGCGAGAAGATGATAGCCGAACTGCGAGGCAGTGCCGATGAAAACGGTTGCTCGCCATTTTGGGACAGCCTCGGCCGGCACTTCTTCCAGATGGATTTCACCCACGCCGATCACTTGTCCGGCCTGGGCAACAAAGCCTTTATCGCCGAACTGATGCCGCGCCAGCCACTGTATACCTGCCTGCTCACCGAACAGGCGCAGGCGGCAATAGGCCAGACTCACCCGAACACCCAGCCGGCGTTGAAGATTCTTCAGGCCGAGGGCTTCACGCACAAAGGCTATATCGACATTTTCGACGGTGGCCCGGTCATCGAAGCGCCGATCCGCAGCATCCGCACGGTGCGCGACAGCCTCGAACTGACCTTGAGCCTCGGCACCCCGGACGAGCAGGCGCCGCTATGGCTGATTCACAACCGCCGGCTGGAAAACTGCCGTATCACCGTGGCCCCCGGTCGACTGGTGGGCAACAGCCTGGTTGTCGATCGTCTCACTGCCAAACGCCTGCAACTGCAGCCGGGCAATTCAGTGCGCGCAGTGCTCCTGCCCCATCAACAGCAACATGCCGTGGCGGCCTGATATTTCCGGCACGGGAGATTAAACCTTTCAGCCGCCAGTCCTGCCGCGCAAATTCGTCATGATTCTTGACCCATTCGCGTGATAGCCTTTTCATTCTTCGGCGTTGACACCTTTGCTCAAGCCTTTCCATTCCTTATGTATTGGTGGAACTCGTATGACCAGGCTTTCCCATCAAGATTTGCGCCGTAACTTCCGTCAGCTGCTGGCCTCCGACACCTGCTATCACACGGCTTCGGTGTTCGACCCGATGTCCGCCCGCATCGCCGCTGACCTGGGTTTTGAAGTGGGTATCCTCGGCGGTTCCGTGGCCTCCCTGCAGGTGCTTGGCGCGCCGGACTTCGCCCTGATCACCCTCAGCGAATTCGCCGAACAGGCCACGCGCATTGGCCGCGTCGCCCAATTGCCAGTGATCGCCGACGCCGACCACGGCTACGGCAACGCTCTTAACGTCATGCGCACCATCGTCGAACTGGAACGCGCGGGCGTCGCTGCACTGACCATCGAAGACACCCTGCTGCCCGCGCAATTCGGGCGCAAATCCACCGACCTGATCACCGTGGCCGAAGGCGTCGGCAAGATCCGCGCGGCGCTGGAAGCCCGGGTCGACACCGAGATGGCCATCATCGCCCGCACCAACGCCGGCATTCTGCCGAATCAGGAAATCATCAGCCGCACCCGCCAATATCAGGCGGCGGGCGCTGACGGTATCTGCATGGTCGGCGTGCAGGACTTCGATCAGCTGGAACAGATCGCCGAGCATCTGACCGTGCCGCTGATGCTGGTCACCTACGGCAACCCGGCCCTGCGCGACGACAAACGCCTGGCCGAACTGGGCGTGCGCGTGACCATCGACGGCCATGGCGCCTACTTCGCCGCGATCAAAGCAACCTACGACAGCCTGCGCGAACAGCGGCAGATCTTCACCCAGGCCTCCGATTTGAGCGCGACCGAGTTGACCCACACCTATACCCAGCCGGAGGAATACATTCTCTGGGCCAAGGAGTACATGAGCGTCAAGGAGTGATGCACACGCTGCACCGGCCCCTTCGCGAGCAGGCTCGCTCCCACAGTTGAAATGCGGTCCCCTGTGGGAGCGAGCCTGCTCGCGAAAGCGTCTATTGCGGCACCGCTAAACCGGCGTCTTATACCCCTCCTACCGCTGCGCCGCCCGCGCCTGAATCACATTCAGAATCGCGCAGCCCTCGCGCATCAGCAGATGAACCGCGCTGGTCACCCGCGTCAGATCACAATCGGAGATGCCCTTGAGGTTGAGGCTGGCGAAAGTGTCGGCCAGATCGCGCACGACCAAAAACCGGTGCATCGCACAGGCGGCCATGTCGCTGAGTTCAGTGTGGGTATTGATGAAGAGCACCGGGGATTCGGCGTCGTAGGTGTCGATGGGGAGATAGCGCGGCATTACTTGGTCGGTCATAGAGTTCACTCCAGAAAGGTCAGGTTCTGTATTCGACCGGCCAAGATCGTCGCAGGGTTATCTGCGAACCGAGACTATAAGAGCCGCGCCCGACGGCCGCAACGAGAGCTTCTGTCGGACTTTTCGGTATTTTTTGTGCGCCGTCCTCGACTGCCACTTTTCCCACAAAAGCCCCTCACCCTAGCCCTCTCCCAGAGGGAGAGGGGACTGATTGGGGGATGCTCTGGATCTACGCCGACGTGAGAGATCGCGTTGAATGCGAATTTGAATTCAACTTGATCTGGCGGTTGCCACATGGACCACAAACAACGCGGTCAGTCCCCTCTCCCTCCGGGAGAGGGTTAGGGTGAGGGGCCGATTTCTCTGGCACCCCGCCCGGCCTCGTCACACCGCAAACCCCATCACCGCGGCTTGGCCAACTCCATGATCATCCGTGACAACAAATAAATCCGCGGCGCCACGCTCGCCACCTCGGCATATTCCTCAGGCGTGTGAATATTGCCGCCGACAATGCCGAAGCCATCCAGCGTCGGTGTCCCTACGCCTGCGGACAGACTGGCATCCGCCGCGCCACCACTGCCCTCCTCAGTCAGCTTGCGGCCAATCTCGCCGTAAATTCCCTGGGCCATGGCCATCAGGCGATCCGACTCAGCGGTCTGTGGCATCGGCGGCAAACCGCGCTGCAAGGACGTTTTCACTTCGGTATCGGCAATCAACTTGTCCTGCGAGACCCGCGCCAGATCCTTCTCGATGCGATCAAATTCCTCCGGCACTGCCGCGCGCACATCCGCCTTGGCCGTGGCCTGATCAGGAATCACGTTGGTGCGATCGCCGGCCTTGAGCACGGTGAAGTTGATGGTGGTCTTCTTCGCCTCGTCACCGAGCTTGCCCAGTTGCAGAATCTGATGCGCCGCTTCCATCGCCGCGTTCCGTCCCAACTCTGGCGCGACGCCGGCGTGGGCGGCCTTGCCTTTGACTTCGACCAGCGCCGTCGCACTGCCCTTGCGCCACACCACCAGGCCATCGGCCGGGCGCCCCGGTTCGAGGTTGAGGGTGACGTCGTGCTGTTTGGCGGTTTTCTTGATCAGGTCGGTGGCGACGTCCGAGCCGGTTTCTTCGCTGGCATCCAGCAGGAAGGTGATCTGCGCGTAATCCTTGAAGTCGAGGTTCTTCAGCACTTTCAATGCGTAGATGCCGGCGACGATGCCGCCCTTGTCGTCCATTACACCCGGCCCGTAGGCGCGGCCGTCCTTGATGTGGAAAGGCCGCTCGGCGGCGGAGCCTTCCTTGAACACCGTGTCCATGTGCGCCATCAGCAGGATTTTCGCTTTGCCCGTGCCTTTGAGCGTGGCCAGCACATGGTTGGATTTTTCCGGGGTGTTGGGCACCAGTTCGATGGTGGCGCCGAGTTTTTTCAGTTCATCGATGGCAATGTCGCTGACCTGTTTCAGGCCCGGCTCATAACCTGAGCCGGAGTCGATATTGACCAGTCGCTCCAACAATTTCAGGGCTTCGGGCTGATACTGCTCGGCATCGGCGAGCACTTGTTTGTGCGGTTCGGCGGCGTTTGCGGCCGAGAATGCGAGGGACAGACCGAGGCTGGCGGCCAGCAGAGAGCGGGGAAAGGAGAACGTCATGAAGCAGTCCTTGTTTCGTGTCGGAGGGATTCAACCGTAACCGACATCGGCGCGAGGCTCTATAGCGGATGCGACACTGATCTAACCGACAACACATACCCCGGTGGGAGCGAGCCTGCTCGCGAAGGCGTCGTGGCAAACGATATTGATACCGCCTGACCCAGCGCTTTCGCGAGCAGGCTCGCTCCCACAGGTATCAGCTCGCCCGTCAGACCGAATCCAGCAGCGCCTGCCTCGGCTTGTTGTCGCTGTTGCAGATCACCCGATTGCGCCCACTGGCCTTGGCTTCGTACAACGCCTGATCGGCCTCATCCAGCCAACGCGTGGCGTCGGCATGGCTCGGGTCGTACGCGGCCAGGCCAATGCTCAGACTGACCTTCAACGCGGGGTTCTGCTCGTAGCCCATCACCGCAAAACGCTCGCGCAAGGCTTCCATCGCCTGAGCCGCGTTGAACAGTGGCAGCTCCGGCAGAATCACGCAGAACTCGTCCCCGCCATAGCGCCCGGCCACATCCGTGGCGCGAAGATTCTGTTTGAGCAGTTTGCTCAACTGGCGCAGGACGATATCGCCAGCGACATGCCCATAGGTGTCATTGATCGCTTTGAAGTGGTCGATGTCGATCAGCGCAATCGCCGCGCCCTGCTGCTGGCGTTTGCAGCGCTGGAACGCGAGGTTCAGCTGATCCTTCCACGCGCCGTGATTGAGCAGGCCGGTGAGGCTGTCGGTGCGACTCAACGCCAATAGCTCGCGCTTGTGCCGACCGAGGGTCGAGGCCTGGCGAAAGCAGATCCAGCCTAGCGCCAGCGGATACAGCAACAGCAACGGCAAACAGGCGTACAGCTGCAGCGGCGTTGTTGGCGGGATGAACGCCGGCGCAAACACCACCAGCCCTACGCCCATACCGAGCAACTGCACCGCCGTGCCCGCCAGCAAAAACCGCCCGCCACCGATGGCTACGTTGTTCATTGCCATCATCGAAATCGTGGTCGCGCTGGGCAAGGGATTGAATTGCATGGCGGCGACCCAGAAGCCGCCCATGAATGCATCGATCAGCAAATTGCGGTGTTCGGCGCGAAACGGCACGCTCGAGCTTCGCGCCCATTGAAAGGCCAGATGCGGCCAGACCAGGCCGTTGAACAGCATCAGGCCCCACACCCACAGCGGCGGATCGAGCGCATGCATCGCCACGCTGACACACATCAGCCCGAGCAGCAGCCCGAACACCCGCGACCTGTACAGCCTCCTGGCCAGTGAAAGTCCCTTTCCTCGCGTATTTCCCATAAGGGCCTCGACCGCGCGATGCATGGTTACATCCCGACAAGGATGTGTCCGGAGTCTATCAGGGCGCCGCTAAATAGCCATCACCGGCCAGCGGCCTGAATAGAGCGCTATCAGCGCCGCACGCGCGGCCCAGAGTTGGCTATAAATGAAAGAGGGGAAATGGAAAAACAACTATAAAAAGGGGGCACATGCATACCTACGCTGTGTTGATCATCGGCAGCGGTTTCGGCGGCCAGTGCGCGGCGGTCAACCTGCTCAAGGCCGGAATCGACGATTTTCGCATTCTCGAGCGACGCGACTTCTTCGGCGGCACCTGGTGCCAGAACACCTACCCCGGCGCAGCGGTGGACGTGCCGTCGCCGCTGTACTCGCTGTCATTCGCGCCCTACCGCTGGTCGCAGATGTTCGCCGAACAGGCGGAACTGCGTCGCTACACCGAACAGCTGATCGAGCAGTTCGGTTTACGCGAGCGCGTGGAACTGGGGGCCGATGTCGAGCGGGTCGAATGGGACGAAGCGGAAAAGCGTTGGTTGGTGCACACCCGCGCCAGAGGTACTTTCCGAACCCAATTCCTGATCAATGCTTCCGGGCCGCTGAGTCAGCCGGTCATCCCCAACTTTGCCGGGATGGATCGCTTTCAAGGCAAGACTTTTCACACAAACAATTGGGATCACAGCTACGACTATCGCGGTAAACGCGTGGCGATCGTCGGCAGTGGTGCCAGCGCCGCGCAGGTGATCCCGGCGATTGCGCCACAAGTCGAACACCTGCATGTATTCCAGCGCACGCCGCATTGGGTGCTGCCGCGTGCCGATCGCAAATTCGGCCGTTTCCAGCGCTGGCTGCTCGGTCTAAAGCCGGCGTACAAGCTGCTGCGCTGGCTGATCTACTGGCAATTCGAAACCCGGGTGATCGCCTTCAAATACTCGAGACCGGCGATTCATCTGGTTCAACAACATGCGCTGCGTTTTCTCAAGCGCCAGGTTCCGGACCCGCTGCTGCGGCAAAAACTCACTCCGGACTTCACCATCGGCTGCAAACGCGTTTTGGTGTCCAGCACGTACTACCCGGCGCTGAGCCGCGCCAACGTCACGTTGCACAGTCGCGTGCACGGCATCGCTTCGATCGACGAAAGCGGGATCAACACCGTGGACGGTGAGCATCTCGATGTTGATCTGATCGTCTGGTCGACCGGTTACGACGCCACCGACGGGGTGATTTCTTACCCGGTCAGCGGCAAAAACGCGGTGCAACTCAGAGATGTCTGGGCCGAATACCCGCGCGCGTACCTCGGCACCAGCCTGCCGGATTTCCCCAACCTGTTTATCGTCACCGGGCCGAACACCGGCATTGGCCACACCTCGGCGCTTTTCATCATTGAATCGCAGATGAACTACATCCTCGACTGCATCCGCACCGTACGGGCCAAAGGCCTGAGCAGCATCGAAGTGCGCCGTGACGCAGAACGTACCTACACTGCAATGATCCACCGGGAAATGCAGCGCACGGTGTGGAAGTCCGGTGGTTGCCACAGTTGGTACCAGAGCAAGAGCGGTCATGTGATCGCGATGTTTCCCGGCTTCAGTTTCAGCTATCACCTGCTGACCCGGGCGCTGAAACCGGCCGACCATATTTTGTCCTGAACACGTATAAGGAAGACGTCGATGCTTTTGCTGTTTGTCGCACTCGCGGTTTTCGTGGCCTGGAGCTGGTTGAGTTACCCGGCGGTCGGCCATTGGCTGTACGACCTGGCCATGGCCAGCGAGGCCAGGTTGTACAAACTGCACAAGATCGAAGTGCCGATCGCCGAGATGACCGTGTCGACCTGGCAAGGCGGGCCGTACGAGGCGTCCAGCGCGATCCTGATGCTGCACGGCTTCAGCGCCGATAAAAACCTCTGGCTGCGCTGCGCCCGGCACTTCGTCCGTCAGTATCGGGTGATCATTCCGGATCTGGCCGGCCACGGTGAGACTGGCTTCAAGGCTGGCGGCGGTTACGACATTGCGGTTCAGGCCAAACGCATGATTCAGCTGCTCGATGTCTGCGGCGTAGAGAAAGTCCACGTCATTGGCAACTCCATGGGCGGCTACATTGCCGCGTGGCTGGCAGCGACCTATCCGGAGCGAATCGCCTCGCTGGCATTGATCGACCCGGCCGGCGTCACCGCACCGGAGCCGAGCGACATGGAGCGCCATCTGGCGCGCGGGCACAATCCGTTTCTGATCAATTCCCGCGAAGAATTTCAGCGCTTCTACGCGATGACCATGGAGTCGCCGCCGTGGGTACCGAAACTGGTGCTGGACGCCGTCGCCCAGCGCTATGAGCAACAACGTGACGAGCTCGAAGAAATCTTCCGCGACTTCCGCGCCAGCCCGCCGATGGAGCCGAAACTGGCCGAGATCCAATGCCCGGCGCTGTTGCTCTGGGGACGCAAGGATCGCCTGATCGACGTCAGCAGCGTGCCGGTGTGGAGCAAAGGCATCGCTAATCTCGAAGTGGATGTGTGGGATCACGTCGGGCACATGCCGATGGTCGAACAGCCGGGAAATACCGCGCGGCTGTACGGGCAGTTTCTGGAACGACAGCGATGAAGATGGATACTCGCAATGCCCCAGGTTGCGCACCTGATCGTTCCCATGCTCTGCGTGGGAATGCCTCAGGGGACGCTCTGCGTCCAGTGACGCAGAGCGTCACGGGCTACATTCCCACGCAGAGCGTGGGAACGATCAGCGGAGACAGAAGGTTGGCGTTCCCATGAACATTCTTTACGACGAACGCCTCGACGGTCCGTTGCCCGAGGTGAACAAGGGCGAATTGCTCAAGGCCCTGCAACAAGCCCTGCCGGACCTGGACATCCTCTGGCGCGAAGATGAACTCAAACCCTACGAATGCGACGGTCTCTCCGCCTACCGCACCACGCCGATGCTGGTCGCCCTGCCCCGGCGCCTGGAGCAAGTGCAAACCCTGCTGAAACTCTGCCATCAGAACAACGTGCCCGTGGTCGCGCGGGGTGCCGGCACTGGGTTGTCCGGCGGCGCCCTGCCACTGGAAAAGGGCCTGCTGCTGGTGATGGCGCGATTCAACAACATTCTGCACATCGACCCCGCTGCACGTATCGCGCGGGTTCAGCCGGGGGTGCGCAATCTTGCTATCTCCCAGGCGGCGGCCCCATTTGGCTTGTATTACGCACCGGATCCGTCGTCGCAGATCGCCTGTTCGATCGGCGGCAACGTCGCGGAAAACGCTGGTGGCGTGCATTGCCTCAAGTACGGCCTGACCGTGCACAACGTGTTGAAAATCGAAGTACTGACCATCGAGGGCGAACGTCTGACGCTGGGCTCCGAGGCGCTCGATTCAGCCGGTTTTGACCTGCTCGCCTTGTTCACCGGCTCCGAAGGCCTGCTGGGGATCATCACCGAAGTCACGGTGAAACTGCTGCCCAAACCGCAAGTCGCCAAGGTCCTGCTCGGCAGTTTCGATTCAGTCGAGAAGGCCGGCCGAGCGGTTGCCGAAATCATCGCTGCCGGGATCATTCCCGGAGGCCTGGAAATGATGGACAACCTGGCCATTCGCGCCGCCGAAGATTTTATCCACGCCGGTTACCCGGTCGACGCCGAGGCGATTCTGCTGTGCGAACTCGACGGCGTCGAAGCCGACGTGCACGACGATTGCCTGCGCGTACGGGAAGTGATGACAGCGGCCGGCGCCACTGAAGTGCGCCAGGCCCAGGACGAGGCTGAACGCGTGCGTTTCTGGGCCGGGCGCAAAAACGCGTTTCCGGCGATCGGCCGGTTGTCGCCGGATTATTACTGCATGGACGGCACCATCCCGCGCCGCGAATTGCCCGCTGTGCTGCAAGGTATCGCTAGCCTCGGCGAGGAATATGGCTTGCGCGTGGCCAACGTGTTCCATGCCGGCGACGGCAATATGCACCCGCTGATTCTGTTCGACGCCAACCAGCCGGGGGAGCTGCATCGCGCCGAGGCATTGGGCGGCAAGATCCTCGAACTGTGCGTGAAGGTCGGCGGCAGCATCACTGGCGAGCACGGCGTCGGCCGCGAAAAAATCAATCAGATGTGCGCGCAGTTCAACAGCGACGAGTTACTGCTGTTTCATGCAGTGAAAGCCGCGTTCGATCCGCAGGGCTTGCTCAATCCCGGCAAGAACATTCCGACCCTGCACCGCTGCGCCGAATTCGGCGCGATGCACATTCACGCCGGGCAACTGCCCTTCCCCGAGCTGGAGCGATTCTGATGGCTGATTTCGACGCCGCCAACGCCCTGCTCGATCAGGTCAACGCCGCGCGGGCCAATGCCACGCCGCTGAAGATTCAGGGCGGCAACAGCAAGGCCTTTCTCGGTCGCGAGGTGGCCGGCGAAGTGCTCGACACCCGTGCTCATCGCGGCATCGTTCAATACGATCCGACCGAACTGGTGGTCACCGCACGTGCCGGCACGCCATTGTCCGCGCTGCTTGCGGCGCTGGATGACGCCGGGCAAATGTTGCCCTGCGAACCGCCATCCTTCGCCGACAGCGCCACGGTCGGCGGCATGGTCGCCACGGGACTGTCCGGACCTCGCCGGCCGTGGTCCGGCTCGGTACGCGACTTCGTTCTCGGCACGCGGGTGATCACCGGCCTCGGTCAGCATCTGCGCTTCGGTGGCGAAGTGATGAAAAACGTCGCCGGTTATGACCTTTCGCGACTGATGGCCGGCAGTTTCGGTTGCCTCGGCGTGCTCACCGAAGTGTCGCTGAAAGTCCTGCCGAAACCGCGCCAGTGCCTGAGCATTCGCCTCGATATCGACTGCGCTCGGGCCTTGAGCAAACTTGCCGAATGGGGCCAGCAACCGCTGCCGATCAGCGCGGCATGTCACGATGGCCAGAGCCTGTATCTGCGTCTGGAAGGCGGCGAAGGTTCGGTAACGGCGGCGCATCAACGCCTCGGCGGCGAGCCGCTGGACTCGGTTTTCTGGCGCGACCTCAACGAACAGCGCCTGAGTTTTTTCGACGAAGGTTTGCCGCTGTGGCGCCTGTCATTGCCGAACAATCTCGGCCCGCTCGAGCTGCCCGGCGAGCAACTGATCGACTGGGCCGGCGCGCAACGCTGGGTGAAATCCGAAAGCTCTGAGATTCACGCACTCGCCCATTCCTTGGGCGGCCATGCAACGTGCTTTACCCATGGCGCCACGGATTCGCCGTTTCAACCCTTGGCGCCAACCCTGCTGCGCTACCACCGGCAACTCAAGGCGCAACTCGACCCGCAAGGGCTGTTCAACCCCGGACGCATGTACGCGGAGGTCTAGCCATGCAAACCACCCTCAGCGAGCAATCGCGAAAATTGCCCCGGGCTGGCGAAGCGGAAAAGATCCTGCGCACCTGCGTGCATTGCGGCTTCTGCAACGCGACGTGCCCGACCTATCAATTGCTCGGCGATGAACTCGATGGCCCGCGCGGGCGCATTTATCTGATCAAGCAAGTGCTGGAAGGCGCACCGGCCACCGAGCAGACGCAACTGCATCTGGATCGCTGCCTGTCGTGTCGCAACTGCGAAAACACCTGCCCGTCCGGCGTCGATTATCACAACCTGCTCGACATTGGCCGCGCAGTAGTCGACAGCGCGGTGCCGCGCCCGGCCGCTCAGCGCTTGCTGCGCGAAGGCTTGCGTGCGTTGGCGCCCAATCCCGGTTTGTTCAAAGGCTTGCTGCGCATGGGCGCGACCTTTCGACCGCTGCTGCCGCGCCTGCTGGAAAGCAAACTGCCGCAACACTTGGGTGTTATGGGGTCGCGCCCCGCTCCTCGGCATGCGCGCCGGGTGTTGTTGCTCGAAGGCTGCGTGCAACCGGGTCTGTCGCCGAACACCAATGACGCGACCGCGCGGGTGCTCGATCGTCTGGGCATCAGCGTCACTCCGGTGAGCGAGGCGGGTTGCTGCGGCGCGCTCGACTATCACCTCGACGCCCAGGCCAAAGGTCTTGACCGCGCTCGACAGAACATCGACGCCTGGTGGCCGCACTTGCAGAATGGCGCCGAAGCCATCGTGCAAACGACCAGCGGTTGTGGCGCGTTCATCAAGGATTATGGGCATTTGCTTGCGGACGACCCGATCTACGCCTCGAAAGCACGGCGGATCAGCGAAATGACTCGGGATCTGGTGCAAATCATCGCCGAGGAACCGCTGGAGCAAGTGTGCGCCGCCAGCGAACGACGCATCGCCGTGCATTGCCCGTGCACTTTGCAGCACGCACTGAAACTCGGCGGCGCCGTGGAAGCCGTGCTGACCCGACTCGGCTTCAACCTCACACCAGTGCCGGACGGCCATTTGTGCTGCGGCTCGGCGGGCACTTACTCGCTGACCCAACCGGTGCTGGCGCGGCAACTGCGCGATCAGCGCCTCAACGCCCTGGAAAGCGGCCGACCGGAGTTGATCGTCACTTCCAATGTGGGCTGTCAGAGCCATCTGGCGAGCGCCGGGCGCACGCCGGTCAGACACTGGATCGAGCTGGTGGATCAGTCGTTGGCAGAATGAAGTTCGTAGGATTCTTCGTTTGCCCGCGTGGGCGAAGGCTGCGATCTTTTCCGGCATCCATTTCGTCACCGTGGCAGGAATTTTTTTCATGACCGTGCAGCCGTTCGTCAGCCCCGACCTGATCCGCCAACGCTTCTCCCGAGCGATGTCCGACATGTACCGCGAAGAGGTGCCGCTGTACGGTGCGCTGATGGAACTGGTGCAAAAAACCAACCGCGAAGTGCTGGCACGTCAGCCTGACATCGCCGGACAGCTCAAGCGCACCGGCGAAATCGAACGCCTGGACATGGAACGCCACGGCGCCATTCGCGTCGGCACCGCGAGCGAACTGGCTACCCTCGCCCGCCTGTTCGCGGTGATGGGCATGCAACCAGTGGGTTATTACGACCTGACCCCGGCCGGTGTGCCGGTGCATTCAACGGCGTTTCGCGCGGTGCATGAAGAAGCGCTGCAGGTCAGCCCGTTTCGCGTGTTCACCTCGTTGCTGCGCCTGGAGCTGATTGAAGACGCCGAATTGCGTTCGTTTGCCGAGTCGGTACTGGCCCGTCGTTCGATTTTTACTGAAGAGGCGTTGCGCCTGATTGAACAGGCGGAAACGGCAGGCGGACTGAATGACGACGAAGCCGCAGAATTCGTCCGACAGGCCCTGGAGACTTTTCGCTGGCACCACAGCGCCACCGTCAGCGCCGCGCAGTACCAGAAACTCAGCGCCCAGCACCGCTTGATCGCCGATGTCGTTGCGTTCAAAGGCCCGCATATCAATCACCTGACCCCGCGCACGCTGGACATCGACACCGTTCAGGAGCAGATGCCTGCCCATGGCATCACACCCAAAGCGGTGATCGAAGGTCCACCACGCCGCAATTGCCCGATCCTGCTGCGCCAGACCAGCTTCAAAGCGCTGGACGAGCCGATCGCCTTCACCGATCAGCCCGAAACCTGTGGCAGCCACAGCGCGCGCTTCGGCGAAATCGAACAACGCGGCGCCGCCCTCACGCCCAAGGGTCGCGCGTTGTATGACCGCCTGTTGAATGCCGCTCGCGATGAACTGGGCGACTTCCCCAATGAAGCCAATGCCGCACGCTACGACGCGCTGATGACTCAGCACTTTACCGAATTTCCTGACAGCATCGAGGGCATGCGCGAACAGGGGCTGGCGTACTTTCGTTTTTTCGCTACGGAAAAGGGCATCGCGGCGCACGGACTTGGCGAATCGTCCCTGGAGGACTTGCTGCGCGATGACTACGTGAAAGCGGAGCCGCTGGTGTACGAAGATTTCCTGCCGGTGAGCGCAGCGGGGATTTTTCAGTCGAACCTGGGGGATGCCGCACAGGCGCATTACGCCGAACACTCCAATCGACATGCTTTCGAACAGGCGCTGGGGCGTTCGACCATTGATGAGTTGGGGTTGTATGCCGAGACGCAACGGCGGTCGATTGAGGAGTGTTTGACCCGACTCGCGCGTTAAAACATCAAAAGATCGCAGCCTACGGCAGCTCCTACAGGGGAAATGCATTCCAAATGTAGGAGCTGCCGCAGGCTGCGATCTTTTGATCTGAAGCTATGAGGCAATCTTTGCCTCCATAGCAATCTTTGCCTCCATAAAGGCATCTGGCCATTGTGCGCAAGAAGTTGCGCAGTGGCCCGTAATATTTCAGGGCCTAAATCCTCTGCAGCTCAAGCGGCGCAAGCCCTGCAGCCAAGTGCGCAAGAAGTTGCGCAGTACTGCGCAACTTCTTGCGCACTTTCTCCCGACTTTCCCGCTGAAAATCGCCCCGAATGATCACCAACTACCGTGGCGCCCCCGCCATCCGGGCACCGCGCAGAACCTGGCACGCTCCTTGATAACACTGCGTCACCCACCGGGCGATTTCGCCTCCGGGCACCCTAACTTTATCCGCAAGGAGAGCACCCCATGGCAACACCAGCGTACATGTCGGTTACCGGCGAAAAACAAGGCCTGATCACTGCCGGCGCTTTCACCGCCGACTCCGTTGGCAACACCTACCAGGAAGGCCACGAAGACCAGGTTATGGTTCAGGCTTTCACCCACGACGTGATCATCCCGCGTGACCCGCAATCCGGTCAGCCAACCGGTCAGCGCGTACACAAGCCAGTTGTGATCACCAAGGTCTACGACAAGGCTTCGCCACTGCTTCAAGCAGCTCTGACTTCCGGCGAGCGCATGAGCGAAATCGTTATCCAGTGGTACCGCACTTCGGCTCAAGGCACCCAAGAGCACTACTACACCACCAAACTGGAAGACGCGATCATCGTCGCCATCAACAACAAAATGCACAACTGCCAGGATCCAGGCAACGCGCACTTCACCCACCTGGAAGAAGTGCAGTTCACCTACCGCAAAATCACCTGGACCCACGAAGTATCCGGTACTTCGGGTTCCGATGACTGGCGTGCTCCAGTCGTTTAATTACGGCTGACCGTTACACGCATCGGCCAGCTCTGCTGGTCGATGTTGTTTACGCCCCTCCAGAATTTCGCGTACGTTGAGCCGCTTTTTTGCGGCCGTCGACGAGCGCCGCTTTACAGCACGAGGAACAAGGGATGTTCGCGCCGGCCAATGAAACCCACTTTGCCCTGACCATCGAAGGGCTTTCCGCCGACTTTCAGGTGTTTACCCTCACCGGCCGGGAAGCCATCAGCCAGCCTTTTGTCTTTGAGGTGGAGCTGGTCAGTGAGCAGCCGTCGCTGGACCTCGAAACCCTGCTGCACAAACCGGCCTTCCTGCAGCTGTCGCCTGACGGCAGCGGCATCCATGGCCAGATCTACCGCGCCGCGCAAGGTGACTCGGGCAAGCGCCTGACCCGTTATTCGGTGACGCTGCGTCCGCAACTGGCGTATCTGGCGCACCGCATCAACCAGCGCATCTTCCAGAACCTCAGCGTGCCGAAAATCATCGGCATGGTGCTGGAAGAGCACGGCATCCAGAGCAACGCCTACGAATTCAAGACCGGTTCGATCTATCCTGAACGCATCTACTGCGTGCAATACGACGAGTCGGATCTGCATTTCATCCAGCGCCTGTGCGAAGAAGAAGGCATTCACTTCCACTTCCAGCACAGCGCCAACGCGCACAAGCTCGTTTTCGGCGATGACCAGACGGTGTTTCCAAAACTCGCCCCCGTGCCCTATCAGCAAGACTCCGGCATGGTCGCCAGCAACCCGGTGATCAAGCGTTTCGACCTGCGCCTGGAAACCCGCACCAGCCGCACCACCCGCCGCGACTACGACTTCGAAAAACCGCGCCTGACCCTGGAAAGCGAAAACCGTGGCGACGCCCTGCCCGACCTTGAAGACTACGATTACCCGGGGCGCTTCATCGACCGCGAGCGCGGCAAACATTTGGCCAAACGCGCCCTCGAACGCCATCGCAGCGACTTCCAGCTCGCCGAAGGCAAGAGTGATCAGCCACTGCTGGTCAGCGGCCACTTTCTCGCCCTGACCGAACACCCGAAAGCCAAGTGGAACGACCTGTGGCTGCTCACCGAAGTCCTGCATGAAGGCAAGCAGCCGCAGGTGCTCGAAGAGTCGGTGACCAGCGACACCACGGCGCTGAAAGACGATTTCCACCAGGGCTACCGCAACCGCTTCCAGGCCACGCCGTGGGACGTGCCCAACCGCCCGCCGCTACGCCATCCGAAACCGCGCATCCTCGGCAGCCAGAGCGCCGTGGTCACCGGCCCGAAAGGTGAAGAAATCCACTGCGACGAGTACGGCCGGGTCAAAGTCCAGTTTCACTGGGACCGCGAAGGCCAGGCCGACGACAAGACCAGTTGCTGGCTGCGCGTCTCCAGCGCCTGGGCCGGCGCCCAGTATGGCGGCATCGCCATCCCGCGCATTGGCATGGAAGTGCTGGTCACGTTCCTTGAAGGTGACCCCGATCAACCGCTGATCAGCGGCTGCCTGTACCACAAGGAAAACACCGTCCCCTATCCACTGCCGGCGAACAAGACCCGCAGCACCTTCAAGACCCTGAGCTCCATGGGCGGTGGCGGCTACAACGAACTGCGCATCGAAGACAAAAAAGGCCAGGAACAAATCTACCTGCATGCCCAGCGCGACTGGGACGAGAACATCGAACACGACCAGAAAATCCGCGTCGGCAACGAACGCCACGACACCGTCGAAAAGAACAGCTACAGCGAATTCAAGGCCGAAGAACACCACACCGTCTACGCCGACCGCAAAGTCGAGGCGCGCGCTAACGATCATCTGACCGTCGGCGTCAATCAGCACATCAAGATCGGCACCGGCCAGTTCATCGACGCCGGCCAGGAAATCCACCTTAGCAGTGGCATGAAAGTGGTGATGGAAGCCGGTGCGGAGCTGACCCTGGTCGGCGGCGGCAGCTTCATCAAGATTGATGCTGGTGGCGTGACCATGAGCGGCCCGGTGATCAACATGAACTCCGGCGGCAGCCCGGGCGTTGGCACGGGCGCCGCGCCGTTGATGCCCGGGCCGTTGAAGCAAGCTGATACGGATAAAGCCGGGCAGTTGCTGGTGCCAGCGCAGCGGCAGGCGTTGATGCAGAAGAAGCCGATTTGTGCGGTGTGCGAAGCAGCCAAACAGGCTGCACAAAGGGAGCTACATTAAATGATCGAGCTACCGCCACTTCCGATTGATCTGCCATGGGAAACCCCAGCTTATCTGCTGCTGGATGGCGTCAGTGTTCCCGATCTCGCGCAGCAATTGTTTCAATGGGATAACCAAGCCTACAGCCTGTACCAGTCCACTCGCTGGCAGGAGTTGTCAGATATTTCGCCCTATCTGATCGAGCTTAAAGGTGCCAGCGATCCGCTCTTGGCGTACTTCAGAGAACATGCGGCCGAGGAGTGGGGTTATCTGCTGTTCAGCGACGCAGATGCGCATTCGTTGTGGGGCCATTGGCGTCACTTGCTGAGCGTGAAGCACCCGAGTGGCATAGAAGTCATGCCCCGTATTGCCGACCCTGCGGTCATGCACCAGCTGTTTGCATTGGCAGAAAAAAAGGGCAGCGCGAAATGGTTCGGACCGGTCAGACATGTCTGCCTGCCGGACGGAGTTGGCATCAACTGGCATCAACACATTTGCCACCGACCCGCTATAGCCGAACCCGAGACCTATCGTTTGACGGATGAAGAACTCACTGCGTTGGGCGAAGTAGAATTTCGTAACTTCATATCTGATCTAAATGAGCATTTGCATACGTACTTTGCGGACTTCATGGCGACTTTTGCATCTGAAGATCGTCGGCCCTATGCGCAAGCACTCGCGGAAGATGCCTATCAAAAGGGTTTCGCTTCTGAACAGGAAATCACCCTCTATGCGAACGTTTTCGGCTATCTCGCTGGTGAGCCGGTCACTGATCATCCCGACATCGTTCAGCTACTCGCGCAATCGACGTCTGAAGCACCACTGAAACGCGTTGAGCGCGCTGCAGAACTGGCCGAACGCCGTGCCGCCGATCGACAAGGAAGCCAATCGTGACCACTCAACAACCGCCTAAACCCAGCGCCAACACCGCCGCAATGGCCAAGCCGGCGAAAGACACCCGAGTGCCGATGGGTGTGTGCCCGTTGATGAACAAGAAAGTGCAACTGCTACCTCTGCGCTATGGCCTGGTCCAACATCTCGATCCAGCTGCCGAGGTGTCCATGCCGTACAAAACCAAAAGCCAGCCGCTGGGCATTCGTTTGCTGCGCGATGGGTATCTGTACATCATCAATGGCACCACCGGTTACTTGCACGAATACCGGATCGAGAAAGGCCAGATCACCAAGCTGCTGTGGAACAGTCAGGAAGTATCGGCCGACACTCGGACCAGTTCAGTCGGGGAACCGCATCTGATTTTCACTCGATCTCACACGCTTTACGCCAGTTATTCCGAGATTCAGTGGACAGCTTTCAAATGCTCGCAAGTGCTCAACTCCAAGGATGAGCGCAAACGCTTGATGCAGCAGCTCGAGTTGACAAGCGCCTGCCCGGAAAAGGGTGGCGAGCATTTGCTGAGTAAGCAGCAGGCGGAGAGCTGGCTGGCCGAGGTCAAGGAAGATCAGTCTCGATCCGATGCCAAACCAGAGGGTTCGAATCAGCAGGAAAGCGTGGCCTATCACTGGGAGGATCAGCCACTCTTCAAGCAAACCACCATTGAAAGTCTGACCAGTAACGTGCAAGGCCCGTACAAGAACGACTACCTGTTTCTGGTGCTACGAGACGACATTGGCGTGATGCGTGATCTGGCCAGTGCGCAGTTGAAAGTGGCTGACTGGATTGAACAATGGAGTGCTGATGAACGATGCCAGGCTCAATACCTTACTGGCTCTTACATACAGTCGCTCTACGACGTCAATGGGCCCCGACTTGACGCTCTGAGCAAAACAGACCCTGATATCAAGTCGTTGAAAGACGACACCAACGAAGAGCAGCAGAACAAGATTTATGAGTATCTGAAGGTTCGCCGGGATAACAGAGATCCGGGGATCTATGGAGACGAAGCGCACTGGCGAAAAATGGCTGAAAAGGATCCTTATGCCCGTGCGTACATGGACATGACGGATTCGCTGGGCAATCCGTTATACCGTAAACATCAAGACACCTTGAATAAACTGAGCCTGCAAAGCTGGTACGCATTGCATGGCAAGGAGCTCGGTCAGCGTGGCGTCGATGACTTGGTTAACCGACCGGAGATGGAGGCATTTCTCCTCAAACAGCAAATACTGCTGAGCCACTGGCACGGACGGTTGAAGAACATTCGTGATGATCGCCTGACGATGTTTACCAGTGGCTACTTCCACGGAGCCGCCTGGTACTACGATTTCAAGCTCGATGCGCAAATCAAGCATCGTCTGGAGACTGAATTCGTCTGTGTCGCCGCCATGTGTGCTGACCCGAAGGCCGTCGCGAAACTTGCGGCTTACATGGAAGCCAATCTGCTGACCGTCGTACCTGGGCTGGACACGCTGACTCTGGCCGCACAAGTCGACGTAGCAAAAAAACTCGCGGACTTGAGCAGTTTCTCGATCAACGTGATCTCCGCCAAGGAAAACCTGGCCAACGTCAACGTCCTGACCAATCAGTTCCACAGTCTGATGACCGAGCGCCTGCCCAACTACGCCAAACTGAACACTCAGTTCATGGGCATGCAAAGCTTGCTGGACGAGGCCTATAACCCGGCTCGACAGATGAAAATTGCCGATCAGTTGGACAAAGCTCACGTAGCCTTCGCGCGTGCACAAACCGTCGATCCCAACAGCTACATTCGCGAAATCGGAGCGCCTGCGCGTTTACAGTTACTACGAGAGTTTTCCCGGCAAGGGCTGACATTGCGTGCAGCGTCTGCCGCCGAAATCAACGCCTTCAACCTTGCCCGAGATCAGGCGTTGGACCTGCGCGGCCAGTTGAAGGAAACCTACAAGCTGCGCAATCGCGAATTGTCCCGGCAAACCACCGGCTCCGCCATGCCGGGCAGTGAAACGCAGTACAACCAACGGATTGCCCAAATCAAAAATTCGCTGTTACCTTTGGAACAGAGGCTCTGCGACGCGTTGACTGTAGGCGGAGACAGCCCGGCAAAAATCGGCACGGTGATCGAAGGTCTGGATCCGCAATTGCGGGCAGAGATGGGCCGGACCGTACGAGACTTCCGGGCTACAGGGACATTCAATAAGCCGCTCGCAGGGGTCATGAGGTCGAAGGGGGATGGGATCGCGTTTGCGTTGTTTGTGATTCAGGGGCAGAAGTTTATTGAAGCGATAAGTTCAATGAGTAAAAAAGATGTTCCGTCGCTATCTGACTGGTGGAACCTATTTGAGTCACTCGTAGGTTTTTCGGCTGCTGGTTTTGCTACGGTACAAGGCTTGGCGGTAACAATATTTCAAGCTCATTTATCGGAAATGGTTAGTGCTACAGGCAAGGTCAATACCCTTAGCCGCTTGGGCCGATGGACGGGCGTCGCCGGTGTAGGCGCTTTCAGTTTCGGCGCGATTTCCGCCTCTATTGACTTGGGCAAGCACTCCATTCAATGGGGCAAGGCCTTGGCTAAAGGCGATTACAAAGAATTAGGAGCTACAACCCTCCAAATCAGTGGTGACTCAATACTAGTAGGTACAAATACATGGGCTGCCACGCGTACAAGTTCAATCGTTGTTAACATTATGAAAAGCCCGACTGAACTCCGTGCTTTAGCTTGGGCAGAGGCGAGTCCAAGAATTATGGCGATTGGCGCACGCGCCAACTTGATTGGTCTGATCGCGACTGCTTTGCAACTGGTGGGCGAGGGTTTATACAACTATTTTAATCTGGACGACTTGCAAAGATGGATGGAGTCCAGCGTCTGGGGAAATAAAACTAAGAATCGCAGCATGCAGGACGAATGGAACGAACTGGCAAAGGTCGTGCAAAAACCTACTTGTGAAATGATTCGTGATGCCAAGCAGACCTATCTGAAGCTTATAATTCCAGGCGTTAGCACGCAGGAAATGGATACTCGAAAATTGCAATTGAAAGCGTACCAGCAATATCGCGATGTTCCAAAGAAAGGGGGTTACGCGCCTGGCCCATTTCCCTTGAGATGGCGGGAGTGCACGACAACTTGGATTAGTCGATTAGTCGTAGCCAGTAAAGGCAGCGAAGCGTTGACAATTCATTTGCCGATCAGTGACTCATTGCAGACCACAGATTTTTCCTTGGCATTGACCATCGCTTATCAATTGGAAGCTGAACGTGACGTAATGCACGAAACCTGCTTTGTGCTCCGTGACCTGCATATTATTAGCTCACCTTACAGGCGCGATCCAACGCGCGGTGTCTTTAAGCTTGATTCTGCTGACTCGTTGCCGATTGGCACAAGTAAATCCCAATTCATATTGTTCAAAAAAGAAGATTTGGGGACCATCGATGCTTAAAAGCCTTTTCAAACGCGGCGCTAAATTCACTACTTCTGAAGCCGCAGCGGACATCCGTAGCGAGAGGCCAAGGGCTGGAGAAGTCCGCGCCCGTGGAATGAATGAAACTTTGTTTCTATCGCCATTACCGGTCTATACAGGACAAACTCAATCCTCTCGCCGGAATTTTTCAGGGATGAACGAAGTATTCCTGGAACTCGGTGGAAGTAATTGGGGAATGGTTGAACAAGGAAAAATACTTGCCGCTGGAATTTGGATGGCATTGACGACAGCATTCATTGCTCCGGTGCTTATCTGTGCTTGGCTCGCACTTTTCAGCCCTCACGGAATAGATCGAAGGTTCGTCGACCTAATTGGTGACTCGTTACTGGTTTTTGCTAGTGGCTCTCTACTGTTTATTCTCCCTCTTGGTGCGTACTTATACGGAATGCTCTCCGGCGTCTTTAAAGCAGCAAAAACCTACCCCGTCCGCTTCAACCGCCAACGCCGCGAAGTCTGCTACGTCGACAGCAAAACCCGCCGCGTCCTCATCGTACCTTGGGAAAGCGTAGTCGCCTGGGTCTCCAACACTCAGGGCGTCACCAGTTATGGCGCTACTCGCCAGTACACGTTCGGCATGGGTCTGGAGGATGAGGAGCAGGACAAAGTGCAATTCCTCCTGCTACCACAACCCAGCGATGCACATGCTTTAGGGATGTGGACTTCAATTCGTAATTACATGGAAGACGGTCAGTTGGTAGATGCTCCAAACCCGATGCTCAAGGCACTGGGTTTGACTCCATCCGGTGATCGGCTCAAACCGTACGAAGGCCTACACACTTTTGAAATCGAACGCGAAGACGCACGCGCGATGGGGTCGCTGGACGAGGGTGGCGACGAACTGACGCCCGAGCAGCGCGAGCATTACGGTTACTCGAAAAAATCCCGTTGGCCACTGCGCCGCTGGTACATGTGGCGCGTGCTGAGCTTCTGGAAGATGCCTTACATGCTAGCCGAATGGGCGCATCGCAAAGGGCGGCCTACCCTTCCGGAGCAAGTGCAGACATGGTCTGAGGCGTTGCCACCAGAGCAATGGGCCAAGCCCAGCGCTGCATTGGTGAAAGCCAATCAAATGGTCAAGACTGCCATGGACAAAAAAGGCGCCACGTTCGTCGAAGCGTGCAAAGCGGCGGGTTTGCATGGATGAAATGTGAGCAACCAAGGTCGTCTATTTCTTTGAATTTTTAACATCTGTTAAAACGTAAAGCCGATTTGTTTCGGTTTATCCGAGGCCATAAGTCGGAAATTTCGAGTCTGAAATCCCCATGAATACCCGTCAGATAACGCTTGCCAATAGATGGACCGCAACCTTTCAAAACATCGGCGAGTTTCGCATGGGCGTCGAGGGCTGGGGCTTGCTTCTACAGGGTCCGGATAAGCAGACGATCAAATACTTCGCAGACCAGATTGTTCTAGCGAACGACGAGGACGGCCACCAAGCGAACACCTGCATCCTGCTGTCGGTCGATGGTGTTTACGGCTACTTGCGTACGGCCATAGACGGCGACTGGGTAATCGATTTTGCGCGAGGGATGATTGCCCCTCATCGAGTAACGATTCGCCACCATCACGACGCTTACGACGTAAGCCTTGCACTTTACGAACAGCCGGCCTTCAAACGTGCGCGCCAGTACATCAGTGTTGTCGGAAAACACATCTACCTGACTTTTCCGCTAACCAGAGATGAGGATTTTCCCAAGGTATGGGACGAATACCTGGCAATCCGCAAGCGCCAACTGGATGAGCTTTACTTCGCAACCTGATGAACGCATGGCTACATCCGGTAAGCATCCCAACCGTTTTACGTCCTCACACTTCTCCAGTGTCCCACCCTGCCAAATTAAGCTTCACCTAAGCTTCCCCCGCTAGCATCCCGGCTTATCAACCTGTCGTCTTGAGCCGTGATGAGTCCCTCCGACATGAAAGCCTTCGATCTGCCTACCCAGCCGCATCCCGACTTCAGTCTTGTTCTGGTCAATTACAAAACCCCGGACATCACCCGCATGTGTCTGGAACTGTTGCGCGAGCATGTTCAGGCGCAGGGCATTCCAGTGTGGGTGGTGGATAACGATTCGGCGGATGCCAGCCTCGATTATTTGCGTTCGCTGGACTGGATCAATCTGATCGAGCGGCCGTCGCCCGGTAAGGAAATGGGGCATATTGCCCATGGCAAGGCGCTGGATCTGGCCTTGGCGAAAGTTGAGACCGATTATTTGTTTCTGCTGCACACCGATACCTTTGTCTACGACATGGAAGTGTTCGCGATGATGATGCGCGAATGCACGAAAAGTGCGGACATGGCGGCGGTGGGTTGTGTTGAGCAACTTGATCGTGGGTGGCTGCGAGACACCTGGCGGTTAACTTCGCGGTTCTGCAAACATCATGTTCGTCGGCTAAAAGTTCATTTCGGCCTGCGTTCGAAACCACCACGCCCGTATAAAGAAACGCATCTGAAAAGTTTCTGTACGCTGTGGAATGCGCGTTTGATGAAGTCGCTCGGGCTGCACTTCTGCATGGATGAGGAGGTGCCTGGTTACACGCTTCAGGATCGAATGGTCGGGTTGGGCTATGGCGTCAGGTTCCTCTCGCCGCGGAAGATTTTCCGCTACCTGGATCACATCCAGGCCGGCACCGTCGCGGCGGCAGGCACGTATGGCAAGGATCACCGCCGTACAAAAATGTACCAGCAGACACTCAAGCGCTTGCAGGGGCAGCATGGCAAAACCGGTATGCAGGCTTCGACTTGATCGAAAACAATAAAAAAGGGCGACTTCAAAGTCGCCCTTTTTGTTTGCAGATTCTGTATACAACTTTCGCCAGTAGTGGAGTTCGCCCAGTGTTACGGCCTGGCAATCCTTGCACCGGTAAAGAGCCCTGACACTGGGCGAACGCCGAGGATTTTAATTCAAACAAGTGGACCTGTCGTCATGGGCAAACATGAAATTTTTGCACTGAAAAGTTAAAAACTGTGTTTTGCCGATTTATCCCGGGAATTGTCTTACAAAAACCTTTATATGATTGCTCTCATACATAAAGTTGTACAAGAGCAATAAACTTGTAGAGTTAATACTCAACTATCGTGCTGACTGGTCACTTTCAGGATATCGGTATAAGTGACAATAACGCTCTGCCCTACTTTCAGATCTTTCAACTTGGCCTGAATCTCCGGCTTCTTCACATCGAGCGTCTTCGATTGTCCGGACGGATCTTGGAGGGTGACCTGATTGGTCTTCAAATCGATTTTGCTGATTTTCAGCTGCACCTGAACCTGACGATAGGCCTCGCCGCCCGGGTTATCGCTGCCCGGGGCCTTGCGCAGTTCGCCGGTACGTTCGGTGGTGCCTGGCAGACCTTTATCCACGTCTGTATCGAGATAAGCGGCGACAGATCGCTGCACCTCGATTTTCACCAGGTCCCCTACTTTGAGATTGGCAAGATTTTTCGCTTTGTCGCTGAGCTGAACGTGGACCTGACGTCCCTCGGGGCCTTCCAGCACGACCTGGTGATTGGCCGGGTCGACGGCGAGCACTTTGGTGGTAACGGAATCGGCCTCAACGACGGCAGATAACGGAATATCGGCAGCTAAAGCGCCGAAACTGGCAGCAGAAAGCAGCGTTGCGAGAGTGATGGCCTTGGCCAGAGCGTCGAGCTTCATATGCATTACTTTCCCTGTGATGAAATGGCGACGCCCGCCACCGAAACGACTTCTGCAGCAGGCGTGCCAGTGAGCATAGACGCTGTTCAGGGCTTGACTTGGGTTTGTGGCCCACGGGTATGTGGCTTGGCAGTCTCTTGCGCAGTGGATTCGCCACTCGGCGTGCCTTTGCCGCTGTCCTGCCGCTGCTTGGGATCGGTCGGGCGCAGGGCATCATTGTCGCGCTCGGTTTCACCGGCCGGGCGTGGTTCGTCGGGGTTGTCGTTCTGGTTGCTGGTGGTATTCATGGCAGGAGTCCTCAGGCTTCGGGATCTTCGAGTTCGCGGGCGACGTTGACCTCGGGTGACTGCTTGTGCAGATCGTCGGCTTTGGCGCGCATCAACTGCCATTGCTCAAGATCGATTGCGCCTTGGCCGAGCAGGTCATCGGCGATGCGTTGCAGATCGAGGTAGTGAGCGTCAGGGGAGTTCTGCCAGTAGGCTTGATCGTCGAACAGGCGCTGCCAGGTGTCGAGGTCTGGGAGTTGCACGTCGTCGCTCATGGGTGAGTCCGAAAATGGCGGGTTTCTGGGTAGAGCGTATTGGCGAAGGGAGAGTTCCGAGCGGTTTGATTAGTGGTGACCTTGCTGACGCCATCGCTGGCAAGCCAGCTCCCACAGGGATTGGGGTTAAGCTGTAATTCATCGGTGTTTTTGAGATAGCTATCGCGAGCAGGCTCACTCCTACAAGAGCAAGAGCAAGAGCAAGAGCAAAAGCAAAAGATCGCAGCCTTCGGCAGCTCCTACAGTCCCACGTTCACCTATAGGCCGAGTGTCAGCTCGCCTGCTCTTGATCTTGATCTTGATCCACCGGCGACGTCGGAAGGCTGAGTGGAGGGATTGATCCGGGCGTGGGAGCGCAGCGACCGTCTGGCGAAGCCAGACACAGCGGAAGGAGGTGCAGCGAAGCAAACCGTAGCCGCTGCGCCCGGATCGATCCCGCAGCGAAGGAACCCGAGCCTGCGAGGGCCGAACGTAGGAGCTAGCGTTTTTTGCTTACTTTTTTTGGCGCTTGTAAAAAAGTAAGTCGCCGTAAGGGCGAAACCCTAAGCAGCCGTTACCGCAGCAACGGATATGTACCCGGTCAAGCAGAACAAATCATCGCTCGACAAAAAGCCTTCGCGAGCAAGCTCGCTCCCACAGGGAAACTGCACCTACCGTTAATATCCGGTCATTTCCAGATAGCCCTGGCCAGGATGGCTGCCATCGACCTTCACCGGCCCTTCCCAATAGGGAATACGCAAATCCATCCACGCATTGCGGTTGATCGCGTCAACGCTGATATCGAGTTTCTTGTCAGGAATGCGGATCGACCATTTCACCGGCATCGGCCGATCAGCAACCTTGGCCGTATCCTGCGGCACAAGGCTGATCTGCTCGCTGCGCAACGTCTGAATCTGCCCGTCAGCGGCGATCCAGGTGCCGGTCAGATAAGGCGCGCCGGTCTTCTGCCGCATGCGATAAAGCATCACGTGTTCGCCGCTGTCCAGATGCAGCGAGAACCAGTCCCAGCCAGTTTGATTGGCGGTGAGTGGCTGACTGCTCCACTCGCGATCGAGCCACGCCGGGCCGCTGACGGTGTAGGTCTGGCCGTCGATCTGCAGCGTGCCGCTGGCCTGGAAAAATGGCTGGCTGTAGTAATACGACGCCTGGCCTTCTTCGGATTTCTGGCTGAAACCCTGGTCGCCCTGCAGCACCAGCGGGCGGCTGGAGGTAAGGCGCAGTTGATAAGCGAAATTCTTGTCACGAGCACTGAGTTGCATATCGCTCAACGGATCCTGCGCCTGACTGGCAAACATCCAGTCATCGATCCACGCCTCGAACGGCGCCAGGCGCACGCCCGCCTGGCCTACTCCGCCCCGGGCGTAGCGCTCGGCGGCATGATGCACCGAGCGCGAAGTGACTGCCGCATGGCCCAGCCAGATCGTTTGGTTGCCCCAACCGGCCTGCTCGGCGACGGGTTTCAGGGCGCTGCGAAACAGCGTCCATTGCACGCCGAAATCATTGCCCTGCTGATCCTTGAGGTTGGCGGTGACGTACCACCACTCAATGCGAAAACCATCATGCGCGCCATGATCGGCCGGAAAGCTGAATATCCGACCGGGCACCACCGGGGTGAAGGATTGCGCCTGATCGCCCATGCCGGCAAAGCCCTTTTCCTCGGGTGCAGGCTGATCGCAGCCAGCGAGCAGCAGCGCAATCATCAGCACGAGCCATTTAGTCCTCATGGGCAAATGTCCTCAGCAAGTCCGCCGGTTGTGTGCGGTACAGCGAATACAGCGGCCATGCCGAAGCCAGTAAAGTCGCGAGCAAGGCCAGGCCCATCAGTTGCAACAACTGCAACGGGAACACCCGCAGCGGCAGTCGCCAGCCGAACGCCTGCACGTTGATCACCGCATCGAGGCACCACGCCAGGGCGATGCCCAACGGCAGCGCCAACAGCAACGTCAATACGGCAAGCAGCCAGGTCTGACCGAGGTTGAGCAGCATCAATTGTTTGCGTGTAACGCCCAGCGCCCACAGCGGTGCGAGCTGACTGAGGCGACTCTGGCTCTGAGTGAGCAGACTGATGAACAGCGCCACACCCGCCACGGCCAGGGTCAGGCTGTTCAAAGCTGCTGTCGCAGCAAATGTGCGTTCAAAGACTTGCACCGACCAGCCCTTGAGCCGCGCCTGATCGACGATGCGGTTGTCATCCAGCGCAAAACGCGCCTGCAAGGCGTTGAGCAGCGCCGGAATCTGCGCTGGGTCGATACGCAGATTGAAGCGGTTCGGCGTGAGTTGCGGCCATCCGCGCAGCAGGTGCTCACTGCTGATCAGCACGTGCCCCTTCGGATTGCCGTAGTCGGCGTAGATGCCGACGATGCGCGGCGACCATGTGCCGTTCGGCGTGGGAATGTTCAGATGCTCGCCCGGCTTCACTTTCAGGCGTCGCGCCAGTTGTTCGCTGAGCATCACCGCATCGTCCGTGGCCAGTTTGCCCCACGGATCGCTGCCACTGCTGTCGAGCAACGGCCAATGCTGGCGATAGTACGAGTGGTCGATGATGCCGTAGACATCGGCCGGCCAGCCTTGCAGCGTCACCGAAACCTGCCAGTTGGGCAGCACAGCGGTCACGTTGCGCTGCTGCTTGAGCCAACTGTGCATCTCGCGGGCCTGCGCCGGGTTGGCCGGGTTGACGTACAACTCGGCGCTCAGGCGTTGTTCGAGCCAGTCGTTGAAGGTCTGGCGAAAACCGGCGGTCATGCTGCCGGCGCCGATGTTGGCGGCGAGCGCCAACAGCAGCGCCATCAGCGCCAGACTCAGGGCTGGCAGTTGCTGGCGGCAGTCGGCGAGAAACCACTGGCCGAGCACCGACCGACTGCGCCCGAGCAACGGGTTCAACAACGCGCTGAGCAACACCGGCAAGGCCAGCGCGGCACCGAGCAACAGCCCGGCCATGAGCACGAAACCGCTGCTCAGGCTGTCGCCCCAGATCAGCGCCGCCAGCGCAATTGTCAGCAGCGCTGTCGCCAGCCAACCCTGTCGGCGCAACCAGCGCGAATACTGTTGATGCCACGCCTGCGGATCGGCCACCGCCAGCAACGGCAGACGCGCCGCCCGCAGCAGACTGTTGGCCCCGGCCAGCAACGCGCCGAGCAGGCTCAGCCCTATGCCGCTGAACCACCACCAGGGACTCAAACGCAACTGCCCCGCCACTTCCGCGCCATACAGACCGCGCAGGCTGGCGGCGACGTCCGGCAGCAGCACGCTGGCCAGCCAATAGCCGCTGATCACACCGAACAATCCGCCGATCAGCGCCAGCACACCCAGTTCAACCACCAGACATGCGATCAGCATTCGTGCACTGACGCCACAGGCGCGCAAGGTGCGCAGCAAGCCTCGGCGCTGTTCCAGAGCGAGGCCGATGGCGGCGTGGACGATAAACAAGCCGACTAGAAACGATAGAAATCCAAGGGCATCGAGATTGAGGTGAAAGCTCTCGGTCAGCCGCGCGAGATTGTTTTCTTCACCGCTGCTTTTGAGCTGCAAGCGATCGGTGAAACTCGCTGGTAATTCCTGATGAAAGTCCTTGGGCAGCAGCAATCGCGACAATTGCTCGGGTTGGTCGAGCAGTCTTTGCGCTGCGCCGATGTCGACCAGTAACAGGCCCGGCGCCATGTCCTTCCGCGCGAGCAGCGGCGGCAGGGTCTGGCCGTTCACGGTTTGCGGTGTATCGCCTTCGCGCAAGCCGAGCATTTGCATCGTGTCCGGGGAAATCCAGGTGCTGCCCGGCGGGCTGAAAAATTCGACGATGCGCTCGATCGGCATCGCCTGCCCGGCTACTGCCGAATCCGACGGCAGCGACACCGGCTCGATCCCCATCACTTGAATGCGTTGATCTTCCTGGCCCTTGAGCGTCAGCCGGCCCTGCAACACCGGTGACACTGGCCAGCCCTGACGGCGCAATTCGATAAACCAGCGCTGTGGAAACAGCGCCCCATTCGGCGTGCTCAGGCTGGCCTGTGGTTCGCCGCCGATCATCTGGCTGGCCCGCGCGTAGCTGTCACGTGCCTGACTGTTCAGCGCCTCGACGCCAGTGAGCAGACTGGTGGCCAGCCACAACCCGGTCAGCACGCTGAAAAACTGCACGGGATGGCGCCGCCAGTGGCTGAGCAGCGCGCGCAGGGTTTGCCGCCAGATCATCAGGCGACCCGCCCGTTCGACAACACCACACGCTGGGCCAATCGCGCCGCGACGCGCTGACTGTGGGTGACCATCAGCAGGGTCGTCGGCGTGTCATCGAGCAATTCCAGCAACAGCCGCAGCACTTCATCGCTGGTCGCTTCATCGAGGCTGCCGGTGGGTTCATCGGCCAACAGCAATTTCGGCTGCGAAGCCAATGCCCGGCCCAAAGCGACTCGTTGCTGCTGACCGCCGGAGAGTTGCTCGGGATACCGCGAGAGCAGATCGCCCAGACCCAGACGCTGCACCAGATGCGCTTGCCAGCGCGGCTCATGGCGCCCGGCCAGGCGCGCCTGAAAGGCCAGATTGTCTTCCACGCGCAGACTGCCGATCAGGTTGAACTGCTGAAACACCAGACCGATTTCCGTACGTCGCCAGTTGGCCAGTTGCGCTTCGCTCATGGCTTCCAGACGATGTTCACCGCTGCGGATGCTGCCGCTGTCGACCTTGTCCAGCCCCGCCACCAGATGCAGCAGCGTGCTTTTGCCACTGCCCGATTCGCCCATCAGCGCCAGGCTGCCACCGGCCTCCAGCGTCAGGTCGACGCCTTGCAGCACCGGCAACAATCCCTGTGGCGTGGCATAGCTTTTGAAAACGTCGCGAACCTCAAGCATGGGCAAACCCGATCAGTGAACCTGGGCCTAGGATAGCGGCCCTGAATGGTTTTTGTCCGCTGATGATCATCGTCAACCCAGCGCCGCGCCCTAAGCTGCTGGCTGTTCGGCCATAACGATAAAAAAACCGGAGACACCCATGCCCCGTTTCATCCTGAGCCCGCGTGGCCTGCTGACCTGCCTGATCACCACTTGCCTGAGCCAGCCGTTGCTCGCTGCTGACGGTCCGGTGGCGCCGAGCATGCAAACCGCTGCAAGCAACGCTGCCGTGCTGCAAACCCTGCCTTTCAGCGACCGCACCGATTTCGAATCCGTCAGCAAAGGCTTGATCGCACCGTTCAAGGGCCAGATCAAGGATGCCGCCGGCAAAGTCATCTGGAACGTCAATGCCTATGATTTCCTCGCCAAAGACAAGGCGCCGGAATCGGTCAATCCGAGCCTGTGGCGACTGGCACAGCTCAATGCCCACGCCGGTCTGTTCGAGGTCAGCCCCAAGCTGTATCAGGTACGCGGTCTCGACCTGGCCAACATGACCATCATCGAAGGTGACGACGGGCTGATCATCATCGATCCGCTGACCATGGCCGAAACCGCCAGGACGGCGCTGGATCTGTACTACGCCAATCGCCCACGCAAACCGGTCGTCGCGGTGATCTACAGCCACACTCATGTCGATCATTTCGGCGGCGTGCGCGGGGTGATCGACGAGGCCGATGTCAAGTCCGGCAAGGTCAAGGTCTACGCGCCGGTCGGCTTCATGGAACACGTGATGAGCGAGAACGTCATGGCCGGCAACGCCATGAGCCGCCGCGCGCAGTACCAGTTCGGCAGCCTATTGCCGCGCAGTGAAAACGGCCAGGTCGACGCTGGCCTCGGCAAGAGCGCCCCCAGCGGTGGCACGGTCACACTGATCGCGCCTACCGATCTGATTGCCGAGCCGTTGGAAACCCGCACCATCGCTGGCCTGCAAGTCGAATTCCAGCTGACCCCGGGCACCGAAGCGCCAGCGGAAATGAACCTTTATCTACCGCAGCTGAAAGCCTTGTGCATGGCCGAAAACGCCACGCAGATGATGCACAACATCCTCACCCCGCGCGGTGCGCAGGTGCGTGACGCCAAAGCCTGGTCGCAATATCTCGATGACAGCCTGGCGCGCTATGGTGACAAGGCCGACGTGCTGTTCGCCCAACACAACTGGCCGACCTGGGGTGGCGAGCGGATTCGTACTTTGCTCGCCGATCAGCGCGACATGTACGCGTTCATCAACGACCGCACCCTGCACTTGCTCAACCAGGGCCTGACGCCGCTGGAAATTGCCGAAGCAATCAAGAAACTGCCCGGCTCGCTCGATCAGAAGTGGTACACCCGTGGCTATTACGGCTCGCTGAGTTTCAATACGCGCGCGGTGTATCAGCGTTACATGGGTTTCTACGACGGCAACCCGGCCAACCTCAACCCGCTGCCGCCGGTCGATGCGGCTAAACGCTCGGTCGAGGCCATGGGCGGTGCCGCGTCGGTGCTGGAAAAAATGCGCAGTGCGATGGCCAGTGCTGACTACCGATGGGCCGCGCAGTTGGGCAACCAGTTGCTGTTCGCCGATCCGGACAACGCGGATGCCCGCAACGCTCAAGCCGAGACGCTGGAGCAGTTGGGTTATCAAAGCGAGAACGCCACCTGGCGCAACATGTACCTGACCGGTGCGATGGAACTGCGCAACGGCGTACCACCGCAGTCTGCCAATACCGTATCGGTGGACATGGTCCGGGCGATGAGTCCGGAAATGTTCTTCGATTACCTCGCGGTACGCCTGGACAGCGACAAAGCCGTGGCCCATGACCTGACGCTGAACTGGACGTTCGACGATGTGCAAAAGGATTTCACCCTGACCCTGCGCAACGGCGTGCTGACTCACCGCGCCGGCTTGAATCCGGCGGCGGATGCGAGCGTCAGCCTGAGCCGCGATACGCTGGAGAAGATCAGCCTGAAGCAATTGGACTTCCCGACGGCGATGCAAAAAGGGCTGGTGAAGTTGCAGGGCAATGGTCAGAAATTCGGATTATTGATGGGCAGCCTGGATACGTTCGGGCCGCAGTTCAATATCGTCACGCCTTAGGCCAAACGCCCCTCATGCCTGACCGGGATTCAACCGGAACTGCTTCGGCGTAATCCCGAACTGTTTGCGAAACGCGCGGATAAAGTTGCTCGGCTGGCGATAACCCAGCCGCTCAGCGATCCGCTCGATCGGTTGATCGCCCGCCGTCAGCCAGTGCCGCGCCATCGTCAGATTGTCCTCACGCGCGGGCGCGCAAGTTGCAGCGTGCCAGTGGCGCAGCATGCTCTGGTGCAGAAACGGGTTGGCGCCCAGCAAGGCCTGATCGAGCCTGGAGCGCGGCAAGGTCAGGCACAGATGCTCGCCCTGCTCCACCGCGATACCCACTCCACGCAGCCAGCCACCGGCCATTTGCGCGGGGCGCAGGCTGACACTCACAAACAAATCTCCAGGCGCCCCGCCGAGTCGACGGGCAATGTTGCGCACCAGCGTTATCGCCGCCGCATCCAGAGCGAAATGATGGAGCTGCCCCCGCAGCGAATGCAGGCGCAAACGAGCCACGTCGCCTGCCTCGACCAATTCCACCGCAATGTAATTGATCACCCTTGGCAAGCAGTCGATGAAGCACTTCAGACTGGCCCGCAGGGTCGCGGCCGAGTCGAGCAGAATATTCAGTCCTTGCAGGCAATCGGTCGCCATCCCGTCGGACAGTTCGCAGCCAAACGTCGGCGCTACCCCGGCCCATTCACACTCACGCCACAACCGTTCAACCGCTTGTGCGGCGATCAATTGATGCTGTCTGGCAAGCACAGACGGGCAGATCCCGACGCGCGTCATCAAGCGTTGCGGGCACAGCCCGGACTGGCGAGCATGCGCGAGAATCGTGCGGGTGAAGGCGCTGGAGGCGAACAGAGGCTGAGACATGAAGGCGGCCATCGAAGAACAGGCGTGTACTTATGCCAGCGGACGTGCTATCGATCCAATGCATTAAAAGTATTCGCAAAATGCAGGAGACGCATGATGGATCTTCGCCAGCTTCGCCACTTGGTCGCCCTCGCTGATTACCGCAACTTCGGTCGCGCCGCCGAGGCGATCAACCTCAGCCAACCGGCGTTCAGCCGCAGCATCCAGACTCTGGAGCGTGACCTTGACTGCGAGCTGGTCGAGCGCAGCAGCCGTGAGTTTCGCCTGACCGGGCAAGGCCAACTGGTGCTGCAACATGCGCGGCGCCTGCTCGCTGGCAGTCAGGCGCTGCACAACGAATTGACGCAATACAACGGCCTCACCGGCGGCGAACTGCAATTCGGTTGCGGCCCGTATCCGGCGCAGGTGCTGGTGCCGGAAGCGCTGGCCGATTTCATTCAGGCGCATCCGGCAATTCGTACGCGCTTTCATCAGGGCGACTGGCAGCAATTGTCGCTGTGGTTGCGCGAGCAGCAGATCGAGTTTTTCGTCGCCGATGCGCGGCACTTTGTCAGCGATCCGCAGTATCAGGTGTACCTGCTGCGCACGCGGCCGGGACGGTTTTTCTGTCGCGCCGGCCATCCGCTCCTCGCGCAACGAGACCTGCGCTTGCGCGCCCTGCTCGATTACCCGATCGTCGGCACGCGCATTCCTCCGATGATCCGCAAGGTGCTCGCCGATATCCTCGGTGAGCAGGACTTCACCCCGAGCGTCGAGTGCGCACAATTTGACGCGATCCAGCGCGTAGTGCTGCGTTCAGACGCGGTGGGGCTCGCCACGCTTGAGGCCTTGCGTGAACAACTTGATCGAGGCCTGATCGAGCTGCTCGACTTTGTCGACGTCCCCCATGACGAGCCGGCGCTGCAACTGGGTTATGGCATCGTCAGCCGCGCCGGTTTTACCCTGACGCCAGCAGCGCGGGCGATGATCGAGGCGATCCTCAGCGTCGATCAGCGTTTGCTGGCGGCTAACGGAGCTACGGGAGACGCGCGCACAACATGAGCAAAATCCATCCGCAGCCCGTCAACGTTTTTTACGCGCCGACCCTGCTGCCGGCCATTGAAGAATTGCTCGCGCGCGGCGTTACCCAAGGCGCAATCGAAGCGCAGCTGCGCCGCAGCCTGTTCGATCTGCGCACGCCGTTCACGCGCATGCCGCTGCTGATGTCACGGCGCTTCTGGGCGTTTGCCGTGGAACAGAGCGGGGATCCACTGATCGGTCTGGCGGCGGGTGAACGTTTCGTTTCGACGGCCACCAACGGGCTGACCTATCTGTTCGATGTCGCCGTGTCGCTGGAACGTGCCTGTGCGTTTTTCGCCGAGTACTTTGCGTTTTTCAACGGACATTTCCGTGTGCAAATCCTGCGTGAAGATGACGGCGTAACACTGCGTCTGGTCGACGACGGCAGTCTTGGTGCTCCGGCGGCGCTGACCGATTACATCCTTGTCAGCCTGTGCAGCCTGGTGCGGCGCAAATTGCTCGCCAGCGGCGTGAATCGTGATCCGGTGCTAGGTGTGGCATTGGCATCGGCAAGCCGCGAGCAGCATCAATCGGCATTGCGCGCCCCGGTGAGCGCAGAGCAGTCATGCGCGGCGATTTATCTGGATCCTCAGCTGTTCGTGATGCCGTTGACACCGGGCAATCCGGCATTGGAAACAACGCTTGTCGATCTGCTGGAACAGACCCGTCGTCTCAGTGAATCGACCTTGCTCGGACAGCTCAGCGATTATCTGATCGAAGATCTGGCTTCAGCGGATTGGCAGCAGTTCTGTGCTACACAGCATGTGCTTGAGCGCACGGCGGCAAGGCGCTTGAAGGCGTTGGGCTGGACTTTCAGCGAACTGCTTGATGAGCATCGGCGCTATCGTGCCGAGGACCTGTTGCAGTCCGGGGCGCTGGAACTGGTCGAAGTGGCGGATCGGTTGGGTTACAGCGATGTGCAGGGATTCAACCGGGCTTTCGCGCGCTGGCTGGGGTGCGCGCCCGGGGAGTATCGGGCGCGGTGGCTGAAGCTTTGAATTGGCTGGTGTCAGTGCTGGCCCCATCGCTGGCAAGCCAGCTCCCACAGAGGCCAGTGCTGACACAGGATTTGTGAACAACCTCGAACCCTGTGGGAGCTGGCTTGCCAGCGAAGAGGCCCGCCCGAGCAACCCAAAACTCACTGCCCCGAAGCCACACTCGCCGGCGCCCGCTCAGGCGTAACAATGCTGCCCAGATCGATATGCTTCCACTCAGGCTTGGCCCCCAAGCGCGCATTGAAGCGGTAGTTGAAAGTGAACTCATCCGCCGTCGGCACGCTCAGCGGTTTGCCATATACCGCTTCGATTGCGCCCAAGTCGTAGCCCATCACCTGCAACAGTGTCGGGAAGATGTTGTAGTGGCTGGAGCGGTCCTTGTTTGCCGGCAGATTCGCCGCCCAGTCCGGCGCCTGCAATCCACGGCCCTGAATCACCACCAGCGGCACCAGCCCCTCCTCTTCCACCGGGTCGCCGCCGCAGTGGGTATTCAAGCCCGGGTTGCCGCGCTCATGCAGATCCTGGCCATGATCGGAGGTGTAGATCAGCAGCGCATTGTCCAGATTGGCCTGGGCAAACACCCGGGCGAAGAACTCGCCGACGTTCCACAACAGCGTGTTCTTGTAGGCGTTGCGATACAGCACCCAGTCATCCGGCTGGCCATTGAAACCGGGGCGTTCGCCAGTGTCGGCGACTTCGGTGAACTGCCCGCGCGGCAGCGTCGGCCGGTAGGCCATGAACGCGTCCGGGTATTTGTCATGCACCGGAAAATGCGCGCCGACCTTATTGATCACGATCAGCTCGGGGCGATCGTCATTGAGCAATTCGATCAGCTTCGCCGCTGCCGCCATATCGCGGTCGCGCACGCTGGTCTGGTCGAATTGCACGAAACTGTCGATGTCGTTTTTCTCGGCGGCGGTCATCAGGTTCTGCAGGTTGCCGGCCGTGCGTTGGGCGTCGATGTAGACCGTGCCGAGCCCGGCCTTCTTCGCGTACTGCCAGATCGACGGCAACGTGCTGTTGATGCGCCTGTAATCGGCGCGTGTGCCGCCGTAGCGCAAGGTGACGTTGGTGTCGGCGCTGCAGTTGGCAATGGACGCGGCATAACCGAAGTTGAAGACATCGACCCCGGCCGGCGCTTGCTTGAGGTTGCTGTGCACGCCGAACGGCGCGTTGATGTCGAGGTAATTGCCGGAAATGCTTTCGTCGATGATCAGCACGATATCGTGGCCGACGGCAGGCGTGGCGCGCGCAAGCGTCACCGATTCACGCGGGCCGACGGTGTCATGCAACGCTTCGTAGGCAAACAGGTTGAGGTAGGCCAGCGGCGTGTACATGATCGGCAGACCGCGCGCGCCCTCACCCGCACGTAAAAAAAGCAAAGCGCTGAGCATGAACACGCCGATGACCGGAGCCGCTACCCGCAACGTGTTGGGTATGAACAGCGCATGACGCGGCTTGAGCCCGATGCCGAACAACAGCAGCAAGCCACTGAGCAGCGCGCGCAGGATCGCGTCGCGGTACTGATAGGCCGCTTCCTGAATGAAGCCGCCGGAGTACACCAGCGAGACAAAATCGCTGTACCTCAGGTAATCCGCCGTGACCCGGGTATAGACATCGAAAAAAACCGCCGCAACAAACAGCGTTAATGCGAACGCATGTCGAACAAGAGCCTGACGTATATAGGCAGTTAGATATAACGCGAAAGTAAGCGCCAAAAACATCGCGCCAAAAACAAGTACATTAAAACCCCACCCGATAGCATTTAACCGGTCCAGATAGTAGTCGGAAAAGAGCAATAAGTAGGCAACTAAAAGCAGTTCCTTGGCGTATTTGAACATGGCGATACCGGCCGTCCGAAATGGGAGGTTGTCAAAGCTTTGTCGGTCAGAACCTGACACTAGCACCCGGCCATCAAAGCGCAAGAAATGACTGATAGCCGGGTAAAGCGTCAAAAAAACGGTGACTCAAATCTGACACACCGGCGGGGATGAAAGCCTTTAATTTCGGGGACTTAGACCGTCTGTCGGTTAAATTGAATCTGAACAAATCTGCAAAGAAAGAACAAATTCAATCGCAGCAATGACTTGATGGCCAATCGCCAAAAACGCCTCAAGTGTTATACCCGTGCAACATGTCATTTTGCTGACACGCTTTTCAAACCCTGCGCTATACCCCTTTAACAATCTCATTCCGTAGTTAACTTTTCTGGTTTTATTGAGGTGCGCAGATGGACGTGAGCGTATTTGGCACTGGCTATGTCGGACTTATACAAGCCGCTGCACTTGCCGATGTCGGTCATCGGGTTTTATGCATTGATATTGATCCCAACAAGATCAAACAACTGCAACAAGCGGTACCGCCCATCAGTGAACCAGGCCTGTCCGCAACACTTGAAGAAAACATCAAGGCCGGGCGCTTGTTGTTCAGCACCCAGGCCAGTGATGCGGTGACTCACGCCGAGCTGATTTTCATCGCCGTCGGCACCCCGGCGGACGAAGACGGCTCAGCCGACCTCAGCCATGTACTCAACGTCGCCCGGCAGATCGCCGGCCTGATGGAGGCCGATCGCACGCTGATCATCAAATCCACAGTGCCGGTCGGGACTGCCGATCAGGTTCTGGCCACGGCCACCAGCGAATTGCTGCAGCGCGGAAAAACCGAGCTGCAGGTGCGTGTGGTTTCCAACCCGGAATTTCTCAAGGAAGGCAGTGCCCTCGCCGACTGCATGCGCCCGGACCGGATCATCATCGGCACCCGCGACGACGCTGCCCGCGAGCAGATGAGCGAGCTGTACGCGCCGTTCTGCCGCAACCACGAAAAACTGATGTTCATGGACAACCGCAGCGCCGAGCTGACCAAATACGCGGCCAACGCGATGCTCGCCACCCGCATCAGTTTCATGAACGAACTGGCCAATCTCACCGAGCTGCTCGGCGCCGACATCGAAGCGGTGCGCAAAGGCATCGGCTCCGACCCGCGCATCGGCTATCACTTCATCTATCCGGGCTGCGGCTTCGGTGGCTCGTGCTTTCCCAAGGATCTGCGGGCCTTGCTGCACACCGCCGAACACAACGGCATGCCGCTGAAACTGCTGCGCAGCGTCACCGACGTCAATGACAGCCAACGGCACATCCTGTTCAGCAAATTGCGCGCGCAGTTTCCGCAAGGCCTGGCCGGCAAATCCATCGCCGTCTGGGGCCTGGCGTTCAAACCGAACACCGACGACATGCGCGAAGCCCCCAGCCGTTACCTGATGGACGCGTTGTGGGCCGAAGGCGCCAGCGTGCAGGCTTATGATCCGGAAGCCATGTCCGAGTGCCGGCGCATCTACGGTTATCGCAACGACCTGCACCTGTGCGCGACCCGCGACGACACTCTCGAAGACGCCGACGCGCTGGTGATCTGCACCGAGTGGAAAAACTTCCGCGTGGTCGATTTCGAGCTGCTCGCCGAGAAGCTGCGTTCGAAAGTGATCATTGACGGGCGCAACCTGTACAACCCAGAACAGGTTGCCGCCGCCGGCCTGCATTACAGCGGCATCGGCCTGCGCCACATCGCCCCTGAAGGGCTGCGGCCATGAAGATTCTGGTGACCGGTGCCGCCGGTTTCATTGGTGCCCATTGCGTCCTGCGCTTGCTGCGCGACGGGCATTCGGTGGTCGGCCTGGACAATTTCAACCACTACTACGACCCGCAGCTCAAGCACGACCGCGTGCAGTGGGTGCGCGAGCAGGTCGGCGATTTTCCGCTGGCCACGGTGGATCTGGCCCACGCTTCGGCGATCGATGCGCTGTTTGCCCGCGAGCAGCCACAAGTGGTGATCCATCTGGCTGCGCAGGCCGGGGTGCGTTATTCGCTGGACAATCCACGGGCGTATCTGGACAGCAACCTCAACGGTTTCCTGAACATTCTCGAGAGCTGCCGCCACCACCCGGTCGAACACCTGATCTACGCCTCGTCGAGTTCGGTGTACGGCGCCAATCAACACACGCCTTACTCGGTCAAGGATGGCGTCAACCATCCGCTGTCGCTGTACGCCGCGACCAAGAAAGCCAATGAACTGATGGCGCACAGCTACAGCCATCTGTTCGGCATTCCCTGCACCGGCCTGCGCTTTTTCACCGTGTACGGGCCTTGGGGTCGGCCGGACATGTCGCCGATCCAGTTCGCCCGGGCGATCAGCGAGGGCGAGCCGCTGAAGCTGTTCAATTACGGCGAGCACCAGCGCGATTTCACCTACATCGACGACATCATCGAAAGCATCGCACGCCTCATCGATCAGCCACCGCAAGCCAATCCGCAGTGGGATCGCGAGCAGCCCGACCCGGCCAGCAGCATGGCGCCGTGGCGTCTGTTCAACATTGGCGGGCAGCAGCCGGTTGCACTGAAAACCTACCTCGCGCTGATGGAAAAACATCTCGATCGGCAAGCCATTGTCGAGCTGCTGCCGCTGCAACCGGGCGACGTGCTCAACACCTGCGCCGAGGCCAGCGATCTGGCCCAGGCCACCGGATTCCAGCCCCGGATAGAACTGGATGAAGGACTGGGCCGCTTCATCGCCTGGTTCCGCGACTACTACCCCACTGCCCGTGCGCCGCTTGCGGCTGATTGAATGCGGAGGACGCCATGACTGGACATGAAAGAAGTGTGTCGATTGCACAGATGCGCCCTGACAAGCGCGTCGACCCGGAACATCGCATGCGCCTCGATGCGGCGATTCACCGTCAGGGTCGCGGCTGGCTCAGCGGCCGCGATGGCGGCCGCCCATGGCAGCTGTCGCGGACCAACCGGGTGGTCGCCTGCCTCGGCGCGCTGACGATTCTCGTGCTGATCTCGCCAGTGCTGCTGGGCCTGGCCCTGGCCATCAAGCTCACCAGCCCGGGGCCGGTGCTGTTCGTGCAGAAACGCACCGGTTATCGCGGGCGCAAGTTCGGCATGTTCAAGTTCCGCACCATGGTCAGCAACGCCGAAGACCTCAAAGAGTCGCTGCGCCACCTGAACAAACACGGGGCCGACGCCATCGACTTCAAGATCGACAAGGACCCGCGCGTCACCGGCATCGGCAGTTTTCTGCGGCGCACCAGCCTCGACGAGCTGCCCAATCTGATCAACGTAGTGACCGGCGACATGCGCCTGGTCGGCCCTCGTCCGACCTCGTTCAACGCCTACCGCTACAAGGACAATCACCTCGCGCGTCTGGCGATCTACCCCGGCATGACCGGTCTGTGGCAGATCTCCGGACGCAGCAACATCGACTTCGACCAGCGCGTTGAGTTGGACCTCAGCTACATCGCCGAGCAGAGCCTTCTGCTTGATCTGAAGATTCTGTTGAAAACCCCCTTCAAAGTATTCAGCGGCCACGGAGCAAGCTAATGGACGGTTCAACCAATAAAAGCCTGAGCATCGCCAGCCCCAGCGAATCGAATCTGACTTCGACCGTGCTGGATCTCGATCTGCGCATTCTGTTCCTGACCGCCGCCAACCCCGGCGCCGGCACCACTACCAGCGCTCTGGCACTGGCCAGTCAGCTGGCGCAGATGAGCAGCGGCCAGGTGCTGCTGGTCGATGCCAGCCAGTCGGCGAACAACCTCACCCAGCAGATGAACCTCGGCAAGGAGCGCGGCCTGCGCGACCTGCTGTTCAATCCGGGCAACCCGCCGCTGTTGCAGGACTGCGTGGTGCAGGTCTCGAGCCTGCCCTTCCATGTGCTGCCCAACGGCCGGCCGATCCGCACGCTGGAACACCTGACCGCCGAGCGCCTGAGCCCATTGCTCGACCAGTTGGGCAGCCAGTACCGCTTTGTGGTGATCGACGGCGACGCGGTGTATTCCGCCGCCGACACCCTGGTCATCAGTACTCAGGTCGACGGCGTGGTGTTTGTCGTGCGCGCCGAAGACACCCGCTGGGAAGTCGCCCAGGCCGCTGTGCAACGCCTGACTCAGGCCGGGGCGAAAGTGGTCGGCAGCGTGTTCAACCGGCGCAAGTACTACATGCCCAAATGGCTTTACAAAAACCTGTAAGCGAACGCAAAGGATGACGCCATGAACGCCAGAATGCTTGTCCTGCTGTTGCTGCCGCTTGCGGGCTGCTCCAGCACTTCCGACACCCAGAACATGCCGGTGAATATTCTCACCGCCTCCCCGGCCAACGCCCAGGCGACCGATATGCCGAAGATCGAGCAGACCCTGCGCCCGCAGGATGTGCTGGACGTGATCTTCCATATCAGCACCAGCGGTTCGGACGCCTACCGCGTGCAATCGGGCGACCAGATCGGCCTGAATTTCACCGCCGCCAGCCAGCTCAACGGCAATCAACTGGTGCTGCCCGACGGCACCATCGAACTGCCGGGCGCCAACACCTCGGTGAAAATCGCCGGGCTGACCAGCGAAGAAGCGCGCCAGGAAATCCAGCGCGTGTATCAGCGCAAACAGCTGTTCCAGCCCAACCGCAATCAGCTTACCGTGCAGATCATCAGCCCCTTGAGCAACGAGCAGAACCTTAAAAGTGCGCTGAACCACCCGGCCACCGGTATGAGCCGGGAGATCACCGTCGGCACTGACGGCTACGCGAGTTTTCCGGAAATCGGCGCCGTGCCGCTGCAAGGCATGACCGTCAATCAACTGGAATCGTTCCTCAACAAAAAGTACGCGCAACTGCCGGGCCGCATGACCGTGGACGTGCTGCTCAAGTCCACCGCAGGCAACGAGATCTACGTGCTCGGCGAGGTCGCACAACCGGGCTCGTATCCGATCCGCCGGCCGGTGTCGGTGCTCGAGGCGCTGACCCTGGCGCGCGGTACCAACGTCAAGGCGCGGCTGGATTCGGTGGTGATCATGCGGCGCAACGGCAATCAGGTGAAAGCCGTGCGCTACGACGTCGAAAAAGCGCTGTCCGGCGACGCCCCGCAAATCGCCTACCTGCAACCGGACGACATGCTCTACGTGCCAAAAACCAAACTGGCCAGCGCCGGCGAACTCGCCCGCCAACTGGCTGATGTGGTGCTGTTCCAGGGCGTCGGGTTCAGCTTCGGCTACCGCGTCGACAACAAAGACAGTGACAACTAACTCACAGGTGACCGACATGAACCCCAAGGAAAACTACCTGCATGAGTTCTTCAGGATTTTCTTCGCCAACAAGCAGTTGGTGAAGCGCGTCTTCCTGACCTTTGCAGTCATCGCCCTGCTCCTGCCGTTGCTGCTCAAACAGAGCTTCGATATCACCGCGCAGGTCATCGTGCAGTCGAAAAAACTCTCTCAGGGCGACGCCACCACGTCGCTCACGGTGGACAACGCCACCTTCATTCCGCCGTCGCTGGCGGACATGGAAACCGAGAGCAACATCCTCCGCTCGCCAGCACTGATCCGTCAGACCATCAGCGAACTGCGCGACAACGGTGAATACAGCCCGCCACCCGGGGTGTTCGCCAAGTTGCTCGGCGAACCATTCAAGCGCTACGTCTCGACGCCGCTGCGCGAGTACGTGATCAATCCGCTTCGCTACGGGCTCGGGATGGAAACCGATCCGGTACGTGACACCACCCTCGACGCCCTGACCCAGCAAGCCGTCGACAGCCTGAAAATCGAAACCCTGCCCGGTTCCAACGTGATCTCGATCACCTACAGCTTCCCAGATCCGCAGCAAGGCACGACGTTTGTCAGCGCCCTGCTGCAGAACTATCTGGTCAGCCGTCAGGCCCTGCAATCGATCGACTTGCCGCAGTCGTTCTACGAGACCAAAAAGCACCAGTATCAAGTGCGTCTCGATGGCCTGGAAGGTAATCGTCAAGCACTGCTGGAAAATGTCGGCGCAGCGGATCCGAAGGAGGAAATCACCTTCCGCCTCAACGCCATCAACACTGAAGAACAGGCGCTGAACCTGTATCAGGACCGCCTGCTGCAAAGCCAACGCTGGCTCGAATATCTGAAAACCGCGCTCGCCGCCGCCAGCAGTAGCAAGCTCAACGACTACACCTTCCCCTACACCTTCACCACCACCGTCGACAACGTGGCGTTCGAGGACCGGGAAATCAAACAGATGGGCGAGCAACTGACCAGCCAGGTCAGCCGTTACATGAACGATCTGGCGGTGTTCCAGCCCGGCAGCGAACCGATGCTGTTGACCCGCGAGCAGATCGCCCGCACCCGTCAGCAGTTTCTCAAAGTGGTGAGCAACCGCATCCAGGAACGCACCGCCGATCTGGCCGTGGTCAAGCAGGTGATCGAGCAGAAAACCGCGCGCATCGCCGAGTTCAAGAACCGCATCCGCGACCTGCAGCAGACCCAGAGCAAACTGCGCCAGATGGACACCGAGATCGATGCGCTGCACGCAGCGTTCTCGACCTATGCCCAGCGTTTTGCCGAAAGCAGCACCACGCGCTCGCTCAACGATGACCTGTCCAACGCCCGGGTACTCAGCCCGCCGTTCGAACCGACCGAGGCAGCGTTCCCGAAACCGCTGCTGATCATCCCGTTCGGGCTGTTCACCGGTCTGCTGCTGGCAATCGCGTTCGTCTACGTGCGTGAGTTCTTCGATCACCGCTTCAAGCATCCGGCGCAAATCAGCCATGAGCTGGGCCTGCCGGTGCTGTTGGTGCTCAACGAAGAAACGTCGCAGCCGGGCAATCCGCACAAGAACTGGACCATGCCGAGCCTGGTTCACTGGGTGCGCAATTGAACGCGATGTCCACCCCAATCGTCGCCCTGCCGATCATTCATTTGCTCAGCAGCGGCGGCTTCTACGGGGCCGAGCGGATGTTGCTGGATCATTGCCTGGCCACGCCGGGGCAGCATCAGGTGCTGTTCCTCGACGCACCGCCTGAGCTGATCTCGCGCTTTCGCGAGGCTGGGGTGGACGCTCGCGCTTGTTCAGGGCCGGGCGAGCTGTTGCGGCACTTGCGTCAGCGCCGTGGCGACAAACCGTTGCTCAACACTCACAACTTCAAAGGGCTGTTGTTCGGCTGGGTCGGCGCCACGCTGTTGCGCCTGCCGCTGGTGATCACCCAGCACGGGTTCACGCCGCGCAGTCGCAAGCAGAAGTTCTACACCTGGCTGAGCCTGCAACTGTGCCGCACGGCATCGGTAAAACGGGTGGTTTGCGTGGCGCAAAGCATCGCCACGCTGCATCTGAAGGCCAGCGTGCGCGCGGAGAAGTTGCAGGTGATTCCCAACGGTTTGCCAGCGGCGCCAGCGACGCCGCCGCTGGCAGAGCGGCAACGCTGGCTGGCCGGTTACGTCGGGCGGTTGAGCAGTGAAAAAGGCCCGGACCTGTTCCTCGATGCGCTGATCGCGTTGTGTCACCAGCATGCGCAACTGGACGCGGTGATGCTCGGTGACGGCCCGGAACGCGAGGCCTTGCAGGCGCGCATCGATGCTGCCGGGTTGCAGCAGCGGATTCGCCTGCCGGGCTACCAGACGGCGATGCAAGGCTGGTGGCAGCAACTCGATGCGTTGGTGATCAGCTCGCGCACCGAGGGCACGCCAATGATTCTGCTCGAAGCGATGCAGGCCGGCGTGCCGGTGGTGGCGTTCGCGGTCGGCGGTATTCCCGATGTCCTGCAGGACCGTCACAACGGCCTGCTCGCGGCGCCGACGGATACCGCCGCCCTCGCCCGCCAGCTCGACACACTGCTGGCCGAACCGAAGCTGGCCGCGCAGTTGCGTGAAAACGCCAGACGCACCCAACAGGAACGCTACGACCTCAAGGCTTTGGCCGAACGCTGGTCGCAGCTGTACATCCACACGGCACGGGAGACACGCTCATGATTTTCCCGCTCTCGATCGTCAGTCTGTTCGCCCTGGTCAGCTTCGGTCTGCTGGCCAGTCCTTGGCCGTATCTGGCGCCGGGGGCGGTGATTGGCCTGGTCGGTTTCACCGTCCTGTACCGCAAGCCGACCTGGGGCCTGCTCGGCATTGCCGCGCTGGTGCCGTTCGAAGGGTTCTTCAAAGACAGTTCAGTGTCGGGAAGCAAGTTGCTCGGCGCCTCCCTGGCGGTAATCGTGATGCTGCAACTGGCGCTGCACCAGATTCCGTCGCAACGCCTGCGCAGCAACCTGTGGCACTGCCTGATCGGCTTCATGGTTCTGTATTTTCTCAGCCTGCTCAATACCGATGACATGGGCATGTCGCTGGGGCATCTGCGCGAACTCAGCGTTGGTCTGGTGCTGTTTGTCATTACCTTGTTGATCGGCCGCGAACTGAACCTCGACCTGTTCGCCCGGCTGGTGACCCTCGCCGTCACCGCGACCTGCGCCATGGCGATGTTCTCGGCGAAGTTTCAGGATCAGGGCCGCGCCGCCGGCCTGCTCGAAGACCCCAACGCCTTCGCTATGCTCATCGCCTTCGCCATTCCTCTGGGTCTGCTGCTGGTGATCCGCAGCCCGAACCTGCTGCACCGCTTGTTCTGGGGCACCTGCTGCCTGCTGTTGCTCGGTGGCATGACCAAGACCGAATCGCGTTCCGGGCTGGTGGTATTGGCGTTGAGCCTGCTCATCGGCATCTGGCACTACCGCGCGCAACTGACCCACATCCGCCCACGGCACCTGGGTTTCGTCATGCTCGGTGCGGCCATCGTGATTCCGCTGGCGATCTACGCCATGCCGGCCGGTTACATGGCGCGGATCCAGTCATTGAGCATCCTCAGCGCCGGCTCCAAGGCGCAGGACGAATCCCTCGGCCGCCGTGCTTCCTACATCGTCGTCGGCGGCCAGATGATCCGCGAACATCCGGTGCTCGGCTCCGGTCCCGGGACCTTCCCGTTGCATTACGCGACCACCGGTTACGCCAAGGCGTTTTCCGCCAACCGCAAGATCGGCGATCTGTACCGCCGCGCCCACAACACCTATCTGGAAATCTTCAGCGAACTGGGCGTGCCCGCCGGGCTGTTCTTCGTCGGCATGCTCGGGCTCGGTCTGTACAACCTGATTCGCGCGCGGGCGGCGTGGATGCTGCGCGGTGATGGACATCGGGCGGACATGATGACCCACATGGGGGTGAGCTTTCTGTCGCTGACCCTGTTCCTGATGTTCCTCAGCGCGCCGAACCAGAAATACGTGTGGATCATGCTGGCGCTGACCAGCGTCCTGCGCATCAAGGCCGAGCAGGCGCCACTGACCCCGGAGACGCAGGCATGAAGCGGATCAGCATCGTCATCCCGATGTACAACGAGGCGCGGCACATTGGCCGTACCCTGCTCGCCGCGCAGAAAGCCGCACACGCGGCCAATGTCGAGTGCGAGCTGATCGTGGTCGACAACGGCTCGACCGACCAGGGTCCGCAGATTGCCCGGCAGTTCGGCGCAACCGTGCTGAGCTTGCCGGGGCTGTTGATCGGCGCGCTGCGTAATCGCGGCACGGCGATCGCCAGCGGGGAATGGCTGGCCTTCATCGACGCCGACGTGGAAATGCCTGAAACCTGGTTACAGCCCTTGTTCGACATCCAAGCCAGTGGCCAAGCCGATGTGTTCGGCCTGGATCTGCATACGCCGGCCGAGGCGCCATGGTTCGCCACGGCCTGGCAGCGGCGCACTTCGCAGCCGTCGCACCGGGTCAGTCATAGCGTTGACTGGCTGCCCAGTTCCAACCTGCTGATGCGTCGCGAATGGTTCGACAAGGTCGGCGGTTTCAACGAGGCCCTGCGCACTGGCGAAGACAAGGAATTCACCCTGCGCCTGCACGAACAGGGCGCGCGTCTGCTGTCGGTCAATGACAAGGTCGCGCTGCACTGGGGTTACGAGATGAACTGGCGCGAATGGATGGGCAAGGAAATGTGGCGTCAGGGCAGCCACCTGCAACTGCTGCGCACCCATGGCATGAGCCTGCGCCTGCTGCGCTTTCCAATATTGTCGTTGTTGGTGTGGATCCTCGATTTCCTGGCGATTTCCGCACTGCTAGACGGCTTTCCCCATCACGCGGCGGTGATGGTCACCCTGACCGTGATCCCCGGTCTGGTCCTGAGCGTTCGCCAGAGCATCAAGCACCGCGATCCGGTTCTGCTCCTGCAACTGTGGGGCCTGCACTGGCTGCGCCTGCACCTGGCCGGCGCGGCGTTCATTTTGAGTCTGTGTCAATGGAACGCAAGGAGGCCTGCCCGTGGCTGAGTTCATTTTCTGGATGTGCCTGTTGCTGCCGGTCTACGCCTACGTCGGCTACCCGCTGTTGCTGACGATCCTCGCGCCGCTGTTTCCAGCGTGGCGACACACGCCGGCGCCGCCGCTGAACGTCAGCATCGTCATCGCCGCGCACAACGAGGCGCGGCATATCGAGCACAAGTTGCGCACGCTGCTGGCCCAGGATTATCAACCGGCAACGCTGCAGATCATTCTCGCCAGCGACGGCTCTACCGATGACACCGTGGCCTGCGCGCACAAAGTGATTGATCCGCGCATCACCGTGCTTGACCTGCCGCGTCAGGGCAAAGCCGCCACGCTGAATGCCGGCGCGGCCCTGAGCAGCGGCGACATTCTGGTGTTCACCGATGCCGACAACCAATGGTCACGCGACACCCTCGGTCACTTGCTCGCGCCGCTGAGCGATCCACAGGTCGGCGCTTGCGCCGGGCACATGGTGATCCCGGTCACCGGTGGCGGTCTGAGTGTCGGCGACAGCCTCTATCGGCATTACGAAGGCTGGTTGCGCCGGGTCGAGAACCGCACCGGTTGCATGGTCTCGGCCGACGGCGCCCTGCTCGCCCTGCGCCGCGAGCTGTTCCAGAACGTACCGGCCGAGGTCAACGACGACTTCTTTATCAGCACCTGCGCGCCGGTAGCCGGCAAGCGCATCGTCTACGTGCCCGAAGCGCAAGTGATCGACCATGGCGTCGACGAGGCGGACAAACAGTTTCGCCGCCGTCAGCGCGTCACCGTCGGCGGCCTGCAAAGCCTGGCCCAGCGCCGCGAACTGCTCAATCCGCTCAAGCATGGCCTGTATTCCCTGGCGTTGATCAGCCACAAATTGATCCGCCGCCTGGCGCCGGTACTCCTGCTGCCATTGCTGCTGAGCAATTGCTGGCTGTGGGACGAGCACGCTTTCTATCGCCTGAGCCTGATCGCGCAACTGTTCGGCTACAGCGTGGCAATTGCCGGGCTGCTGGATGCGCAACACCGCTTGCCGAAACCGTTCCGCCTCGCCGCGTTTCTGCTGGTCACCCTCGCCGGGATGAGTCTCGGCCTGTGGCAGTTCCTGCGCGGTCAGCGGTATGCCCAGTGGAATCCGGAACAGAACCGTTAAGAGGACCGAAGCCATGGCGATCAAACAACTGATAAAAAGCACCAGTGGCTGGCTCTATCTCAACTCGCCGGTGGGCCGTCAGCAGTTGCAGGGCGCGGGGGTGATTCTGATGCTGCACCGCGTGCTGTCCAATGACCGCGCCGCCGACCTGCCGCACCGCAATGAACTGTGCGTCGGACCGAAAGCGTTCGAGCATTTGCTGGTGTGGCTGCGCAAGCATTTCGACTGCGTGCCGCTGATGGAAATTCTCCAGCCCAACGCCCTGCGCAGTGAACGCCCAAGGGTGGCGCTGACCTTTGACGATGGCTGGCGTGACAACGCCGTCAACGCCTTCCCGTTGCTGCAGAAACACCAGGTGCCGGCGAGCATTTTCCTCTCCACCGATTTCATCGGCAGCCGCCAGCGCTTCTGGTGGGAAAGCCTTGGCGAAACCCTATGGGGCAGCCATGGCGATAAAGCACGCATGCACCTGATCGAATGCCTGCATGCGCGCAAACATCCGCTGCCGGTGCTGCTCGACGACATCGATGTCGAGCGCCGCAGCCTGGCGCTGCTGCATTACCTGCAAGGGCTCAAAAGCCTCGCCCCGCAGGAGCTGGAAGAACTCACCGACGAATGCCCGAAGGACTCGCTGCCACAGGCACTGGACTGGCATCAGGTGCGGGCAATGGAAGCCTCCGGTCTGGTGCGGTTCGGCCCGCACGGCGCCAGCCACGCAATCCTCACCGGTCTCGATGATGCGCGCCTGAGCGAAGAAATCCGCCGCAGCCGCGACGCATTGAACAACGGCTGCAACCGACCTCTACCGGTCTATTGCTACCCCAACGGCGACAACGATGATCGCGTTCGCCAGCAGGTCGCGGACCACGATTACCCGTTTGCGCTGGGCACCGGCACCGGGATCTATCGCGGCGACGGCGATCCGCTGAACCTGCCGCGTTTCGGCGTCAGCCAGCGCACCGCGCGCCATCCGCAATTGCTGTCGTGGCGGATCTACCGGGGAGCGCGGCCATGAGCCGAGGCAACTACCTCAAGCACCTCGCGTTGAGCATGGGCACCAAGCTGGCGATGATCGCCTTGCGTTTGCTGCGCAACGTCTTGCTCGCGCGGATTCTCGGCCCCAGCGAACGCGGCCTGTTCGCCCTGCTCAGCACCCTGCCTGACCTGATCAGCGCGGCCACCAGCGGCGGTTTGAATTCGGCGGTCGGTTATCAGGCGGCCAAGCAGCGGCCGATGGGTTTGCTGCTCAGCCAGGTGCTGGTGTTCGGTTGTTTGCTGGCCGGTTTGCTGACTTTGCTGGTGGTGGCGCTGGTGCGCGAATTCGGCACGCAACTGGACGTGACCACGCAACTGGGCCTGCTCGCCTGGCTGTTGCTGCTGGCGGTGCCGTTGACCGTGTTGAAAAGCGGCCTGCTGACCCTGCACAACGCCTCGGGTGGCGTGGTCGCGTTCAACGTCTTGCGCCTGATCGAATCGCTGGCGCCGCTGTTGCTGTTCGTCGCGCTGTTCTGGATGTGGCAGAGCGCGGCGTTGGAGGCAGCGCTGATCAGTTGGCTGGCCGGTATCAGTCTGGTGGTGCTCGCCGGTTGGGTCTGGCTGAAGCGGGCGCAGCCATTGCAGCTGCAATGGGATCGCGCCAGCCAGAAGGAGCTGCTGCGCTACAGCGCGCGCAGCCATCCCGATCTGCTGTTCCAGCAAGTGATTTTGCGCTCCGATTACCTGTTTATCGGCGCCCTGCTCGGTAGCACCGCGCTGGGCCATTACGCCATGGCCAGCGCTGCTGCCGAATTGCTGTTGATCGTCCCCGAAGCGGTGACTACACCCCTGATGAAACGCCTGCTGCAACAGGATGAAGGCATGGACAAGGTCACTCCGCTGGCGCTGCGCCTGACCGCGACGGTGATGCTCGGCGCCTGTTTGAGCATGGCCGTGATCGGCGAGTGGTTGATCGTCACCCTGTTTGGCGCTGCCTACCAACCGGCGTACCCGGCGCTGCTGGCGTTGCTGCCGGGGCTGTTGGGTCTGTGCTACGCGAGCATTCTGCGCCTGGACTTGCTGGGCAAGAATCGCCCCGGCTCGGTGTCGTTGTTGATGGGCCTGGGCGCGCTGCTCAATCTGGCGCTGAACCTGGTGCTGATTCCGGCCTACGGCATCGTCGGCGCCGCCGCCGCATCATCGATCGCCTATCTGGCGGTGACCGTGGCCATGCTCGTGCTGTATTGCCGTTTGAGCGCTGTGCCGTTCTGGCAAACCCTGATCATCCTGCCCCGCGACGTGCTGCCGATGTGGTCGATGCTGCAGAGGAAGCCCGCATGAAAGGCTGGTACCTGCTGTTCGGTCTCGGCCTGTCGCTGGACGCTTTGGCGGCGTCGATGCGCTGGGGCGAGATTCGTGACGGCAGTCTGTTTCTGCAAACCGATCAGCCTGACAGCGTGACCGTGCGCTGGACCCCGGCGTGGCAAGCGGATGCCAACGAAGAGCAACTGTACCTGCTCGACGGTCGCGGCAAATTGCTCGGCGAACGCTTGATCAAGGCCAGCGAAACCCGTGGCAGCCAGACCTGGCCGCTGCTGCCCGGCGCGGCGAGTTATCGACTGGAAATTCCCGGCTACAGCTTCCGCCACTACCGCATCGAACACGATGAACGCACCGTTGCCCTGTTTGCCCCGGCCAAAGTGCACTTCAGTGCCGAAAGCAAAAATGGCGACGTGCTGTATTTCAAAGTCGCGGCCGGTGAGCATGCAGTGCTCGCCGGCAAGTTTCACGGCGGCGTCACCGCGCTACAGGCGCAGCGGATCGGCGACCACCAGGCGCTGACTCTCGCACTAAAGCCCTATCGCGCCTATTGGCAGTTCGATCAGGTCGCGTTGCCAGTCAGCCCCCGCGAGCAGGTCTGGCGCCTGCAACTGCAGGGCAGCGGCAAAGCGGCGTTCTGGCTTGATGGCACGACTAATCTGTTTGCGCAGAATCCGCAGCAACTGCAACCGCTGCGCGAAGACGTCGGAGATGTCCGGCTGGTGCTGCATGACAAAGTCCTCGGGCGCACGCCGGATCTCGGTATTGCCCTGCCCTACGTGATGCCGCCCGCAGCCAGCCACGCGCTGCTCGATGCGCTGAAACCGACGGCAGCGAGCTATTACAGTTTCGTCGACGTCACGGCGCAGAACCCGCAATTCGAAGACGCGTTCCGCCGGGTCTTTCAGCAGCGCTTCGGCATTCGCAACGACATCACCCTGCTGGCGGGCAGTCAGCGCCAGGCCGATCTGCGCGCCGACGTGCAGAGCAACAGCGGCCTCGACGCCTGGCTGGCCACCACCCGCGCACTGGGCGGCAACGGCATGCACTACATCGGTTTTGCCGACGAGCCCAATCTCAACTACTCCAGCTACGAGCAATATCAGGCGATTTTCACCAGCATGGCCCGTCAGGTGCGCAGCGACCCGGCGAATGCCCGCGCCGGTGTGCGCATCGCCATGCCGGCCAGTTCGCGACTGGTCAACGGCCCGTTCGCCGATAACGCGGCGGACAAGCGCGGAATCGATTGGGCACGGCGCCTGCTCAGCGAGTCAGCCGATCAGGTCGATGCACTGGCCTGGCATGAATGGATGATTCGCGATCTGCTCGCCACCCGCGTCTACCGCGACAGCGTGCGCCGTGCCGCCGAACTGGTCGGCCGCGACGCCAATGGTCAGCCGCGCAAGGCCTTGCTGCTTGATCAGACCAACCTGTCCAGCGGCTCCAGCCTCAGCCCCTACGATCAGGAAACCCACTACACCTCGCTGTGGTGGGCCTCAGTGGTGATCAATGCCTCGCAGGACGGTTTGCTGAGCATGCTCAACTGGTTTCAGGCCGCTGACGAACCGCATTACCCCAAAGGCATGTTGCGCGTGTTGGGCGACGATCGCTTCGAGCTGAAACCGGTCGGCCTGGCTCAGCAATTCATCGCCCGCCACTGGCTGTACCAGGTGCTGCAACTGGACAACGACGCCTTCGAGGTGGATGTGCTGGCGATGGCCGGCGACGAGCAGCGCACGTTGCTCGGAGTGAACAAAGGTACGCGCCTGCAACGCGTCGATCTGAGCGGCGCCCGATGCCCGCTCAACCATGGCGCCCTGCGTTACTTCGGCGCCGACAATCGCAGCCGCGACGCACCGTTTGCCTGCGACAACGGGCGCGTGCGTTTCGAACTGCCGGGACAAACCCTGTTTGCCCTGAGCTGGAGCGCTTCATGAGCCGCCCTTCGATGCTCTGCCGCGCGGTCTTGATGCCGCGCATGGCACCTTCATCAGGAGAAGAGACCATGGATGTTTTGCAAAAACTCAGCGGACATATTCGTCGTAAAGGCCTGCGAGCGACCTTGGGCAAGATCCGCAAACTGTACATTTTTTCCCATCAGCAACTGCTGTGGATGGAGCGCGACCTGGTCAGCCCGGTGCCGCCGCACAGGCTCAAACCCTATCCGCCGCTGCGCGTGGTCAGGATCACCGCGGACAACGCCAGCGCTTTCGCGCGTTACTTTGGCGACCGTGTCGGCACGATGGCCGAGCTGGCCAAAGAGGGCCACACCGGGCACATGCATGTCGACGAGCAAGGCGATGCCGTGGCGTTTATCTGGGGCACGCCGCGCAGTTATTTCGATCGGCACTACTACGGCTGCCGATTCCCGGTGAAGCCCGGCGAGTTCTTCGAGTTCGGCGGCGAACTGGCCCGGGCCTACTGGGGGACAGAGCTGTCGGTGGACCTGCAATTGCGCCTGTGGGAAGCCATGGCCGCCCAGGGCTGCCGAAAAGTGGTCGATGTCTGTGAGTCGACCAACATCCCGGCACTCAAGCTGCATCTGCGCATGAGCTATACCGAACAACGGCGGATCATGAATATCTACACGCTGTTCGGCCGCTGGCGCTTCTATCGCGAAACCCGCTACAGCGGTTCGCGCCTGGCGGCGCTGGGTAAAACTTCCCGTCCACCTGTCAACGCAACGGCGGCCTGAACCTATGGTGATGCGATTCGAATGGTGCACGTCCCTGTGCGCCGCCGACTTCCCGGCAACCGCGTATGAAACGCTGCGCCTGGGCGTGACCGACCATACGCCGTTCAACAATCTCGGCTGGTTATGTGCGGCGGAACAGGCTCTGGGTGAGGATCAGCGCCTGCACATTCTGCTCGGTTGGGAAGCCGCAGAACTACGCCTGTGCCTGCCGCTGGTAGCCAGCCGCGAGCGCTTCGCCGGCGTGCCGTTTCGGGTCTTGCATCACTTGGGTTATCCGCTGGCTGATCGTCTGGCCCTGCTGTCGTTGCTCGGCGGCGCGGACATGCACGAGGCGCTGCTGTTGATTCGCCAGCGCCTGCCCCATGCGCTGCTGCAACTCAATGAATTGTCGGAGCCTGCGGGTGAAGAAAGTGCCGTCACCGCATGGATGGCGCGCAGTTCCACGGCCGAGCGACGCCTGAGCTGCCGGGTGCCAGTGCATCTGATCAGCGAAGCCGACCATCAGGAAGTCTCCGGCGACCCGCGCTACAAACTGCGCCGGGCACGCAAACGGATTGCCGCGTGCGGTGCGCAGATCCGCCGGATTACCCCGGATGCGCTGAGCATGGCTGCCTTGTTGCAGACCATCAGCGAAGTCGAGGCGGTGAGCTGGAAAGGCGATGAAGGCGTCGGGATTTTCGCCACACCGCGCAGTCGCCAATGGATCGAACGCGCTTTCACCGCCCTCGCCGGCCAAGGCCTGGTACGCGTGGTGATGCTCGAGCTGAACGGCCGCTGCATCAGCTATCGCCTCGGCCTGCTCGAACAGGGCCGGCTCTACGATTACAACCTCGCCTTCCTGCCGCAGTACGCCGATCTCGGCAGTGGCCGGGTGTTGCTGGAGGAATGGATTCGCTGGGGCCTGGACGAGCACTGGCGCTGGATCGATGCCTCGCGGGTCAGCCTGGAAAACTCCAGCCATCAACTGCACGAACGCATGACCGGGCAATTGGAACACTGGCGCTGGAGTTTCTATTCGTGGCGCCCAAGTGGGCTGGCATTGGGTCTGGCGCTGCGCATCTGGTATCGCTGCAAGCCCGCCGTGCAGCAGTGGCGCACCAGGCGCGCCAACAAAAAATCTGCAGCACTGGTGCAACCTGTCGCAATCACTCCGGAGGGCGGCCATGCCTCGCCAAGTCATAGTCAACGCTGATGACTTCGGTCTCAGCGCCAACGAAAACGCAGTGATCTTCGCTGCCTTCCAGGCCGGCCTGATCAGCTCGGCCACGGCCATGGCCAACATGCCGGCGTTTGAAGCCGCCTGCACCATGGCCCGCCATCCGACGCTGCAAGGTCGGATCGGTCTGCACTTCAACCTGACCTACGGGCGCCCGCTGAGCCAGGCGATCCTGGGGCGGCGGACCTTTTGCGATGGCAACGGCGTGTTCGACCTCAACCTGCCCCGCCACAGCCTGTGGCTGAGTCGCGCAGACCGTGACGCGGTGCGCGCCGAGTTACAGGCGCAGTGGCAACGCTGCGTCGATCACGGCATGCGCCCGAGCCATATCGACTCGCACCAGCACGTACACAACATCTGGCCAATCGGCGAAGTCGTCGCGAAGTTTGCCGCCGAGCAAGGCGTACCGATTCGGCTGGCGCGCAACCTCGGGCACAACCTCACGCTGCCCAAGCGCCTATTCAAGGGTTTGCTCAATGGCCGTTTGCAGAGTCTGGCGCGGGTCACCGCCGATTACGTCTGTACACCGGTGGACCTGCGCAATGCCAGCGTCCCCAGCGACGGCGTGCTGGAAATCGTCGCCCACCCGACCCGCCTCGGCGTCGATTTCGGCGATGCCTATCTCGACTCCGGCGAGTCTTTGAGCGAGGTACTTGAGCAGGGTTTGAGAGGCGTCGCGCGAGTCTCGTATGCCGACCTCAATCGAGAGGAAACGCAGGGCGCTACGGCGCTCGAATGAATCACCGCTGTAACGACACTCACCACAACATCCGGGCCAAGACCCTGGAGGGGCATCATGAGCATCATCACCAAAGTGCAAGATCGCATCAGACAGAAAGGCTTGGGCCGCACCGTCGGCACGTTGTGGAAACGCTACGTGTTCTTCCACTGGGAACTGCTGTGGATGGAGCGCGACCTGGTCAGCCCGGTGCCGCCACACAAACTGCGCCCGTATGAAGGCCTGCGCAAAGTCGACATCACCCCGGAGAACGCCGTGGCGTTCAGCAAACACTTCGGCGACCGTGTCGGCACCATGGCCGAACTGGCTGCCGAGGGCCACACCGGGCACATGTACCTGGACGCCGATGGCCACGCCGTGGGCTTTATCTGGGGCAGCATTCGCGACTACCACGACCGCCACTATTACGGCTGCACCTTCCCGGTCAAACCCGGCGAGTTCTTCGAATTCGGCGGCGAAATGATCCGCGCCTACTTCGGCAGCAGCCTGTCGGTGGACGTGCAGGTTGCACTGTGGCAAGCGATGGCGGCGCAGGGTTGCACCAAGGTGGTCGACGTTTGCGAAACCCACAACATCCCGGCGCTTAAACTGCATATCCGCATGGGTTATCAGGAACAGGGCCGGGTGACCCACGTTTACTGCCTGTTCGGCCGCTGGAAATTCTTCCGCGAAACCCGCTATGAAGGCTCACGCCTGGATCCGCTGCGCAAACCGGGCCGGCCGGTGGTAAGTGCCGCGGCGCAGGCTTGATCCGGCCTTGTGAAATGTGGCGGTCGCAAGGCCGCCATCGCGAGCAGGCTCGCTGCCACACTGGAATGCGTTTCCCTGTGGGAGCGAGCCTGCTCGCGAAGAGGCCAGCCGTCGCAAAAAAGGTTCTCAGGCCTTGCTTGCCACCAGGCTAAAGCACATCGGCAGCTGCGCCTGCTGGTTCAGGTAGCAGTCATACACCTCTTCCCGGTTCGAATGCGCATATTCCTGAAAATCCACAATGCTCAGCCCCGCTCCAATGGCGCCGCTGAAGATCGCGCCCAGCGTATGCACGAACCAGTACGACTTTGCCGCCGGCTGCTCGACTTTACCTACGTAAACGATCGGCTCTTGCTGCACAAACGGCTCGGCACGGAAATACGAGCTGGCGAGGCGGAAAGGATCTTCAGCCCGTGGATCAACCATTTCCAGAAACGGATGGGTTTCGTAGATCACCAGTTTGCCGCCCGGCTTGAGCACCTGCGCGACATGACGGAAGAATTCGCCGATGTCAGGCATCCAGTTGAGTACCCCGATGGTGATCAGGACGACGTCGAAGCGGTTATGCAGCGATGCGGGCAGATGGTGGATATCGCTCTCGACGAATTCGGCAGTATGCGGCGAGCGGCTGTTGAGCTCGCGGGCCTGCTCAAGAAACGCTGCCGATTGATCGACGCCGACGACACTGCGCGCACCCAGCGCAAACAGCGACAGGCTCTCCCGACCGTTATTGCAGCCCAGTTGAATCACGTCTTTGCCGTCGACTTCCAGCAAGCCGCGCAAGGTGTCATCGAGGCAGCAAAACTCCGCCTGCGCGACATCGCTGAGCAATGCCTGCCAGTCCGGTGAATCCTGATGATGGCGAGCGGAATCGTTCCACGCCTGTCGATTGCTTTCGATGGCGGTTTTGGGGTTGGGCACTTCCATGGCGCTACTCCGGGTGAAGCTCGTGATTGAGCGGCGTGAGTGTAGAACAGACGCGGGGTGGCGGTTGTTCCAATGTTGTAATCACACTGCGCAGTCCTCTTCAGCGAGTCCTACAGAAAAAGGAAGGAACTCGGGAAACCCCAACCGTTTTCCTACATCTTCCGTCGGTTGGCCGTCGGAAGCGCTCAGTCTAGGATTTGTCGAACTACAAGTACTCATGGAGCTCGACCAAGATGCAGTTCATCCAGACAACGACGACAGCAATCCCTGTACCGAATAGACTGCCAGGCATTGATCCCGGAGGCACTATGGACGGCAAAATCTTTCCCGACGATTCAGGGTTTGAAAGCGACGAGCAGGCTGCCAGTCATGATCGCTGGTTGCGAGCCAAGGTGCAGGCGTCCAGAGATGATCCCCATCCGAGTCTCCCCCATGAGGACGTGATGGCGGACATGCATGCCTTGATCGAATCCATGCGAAAAAAGGTCGATGCAGATTGAGTGGCGGCCCGAAGCCAAGGCCGATCTTTCGAACATCCTCAGATACATTGGCGAGAGAAACTTTGCAGCCGCAGTGAGTCTCTCGAAATCCATCGAAGAATCCACAACCTCACTCTCCGTTCATCCCCATCTCTACCGTAAAGGTCGATCTCCCGGCACCCGGGAAATCGTTGTACATCCTAACTACGTAGTGATTTATGAGGTGACGGATCGAATCGAGATACTTAGCGTTTTGCATACCCGACAGGAATATCCATAAAAACATCGCAGGAAAAAACGGTAGGACGTTCGCCCGATCGATAACACGCCGTTTGCCCAGCAGGCCCCACTATCAAAGATTCACATGACTCTGGTTAAGCCGCTCACGCAAAAACTCCACCAGCGCCTGTACCGGCCGCGAAGCCTGGCGATGCTGCGGATAAACCGCCGACAGGGTCAACGGCTCCGGGCGCAACTCATCCAGCACTGGCACCAGCCGCCCGTCCTTCAGTGCCGCGCCGACGATAAAGGTCGGCAGATAGGTAATGCCCATCCCCTGCACCGCTGCGTCCCGCAGCAGTTCGCCGTTGTTGACGCGCATGCGGCCGGTGACGTTGATAAGTAGCGGTTTGCCCGGCGCTTCGTTGAAACGCCATTGCACCGAGCGCCCGTGGCCGTAAGGCAGGCAGTCGTGGCTGTGCAGGTCTTCGGGTTTGAGTGGTGTGCCGCGTTCGGCGAGGTAGGCCGGGCTGGCGCAGTAGACCCGTTCGATGCTGGCGATACGTCGGGCGATCAATGTCGAGTCCTCCAGCACGCCGATGCGCAGGGCCAGGTCGTAGCCTTCGCCGAGCAGATCGACCGGGCGATCGCTCAGATCCACTTCGACGGTGACTTCGCGATAACGCTGCAGGAATAGCGGTAGCAGACAACCCAGATGCGCCACGGCAAACGACAACGGCGCGCTGAGGCGAATCGTGCCGCGCGGCTCGGCGGTTTCGCCGGCGATGCCCTGCTCGACCTGTTCCACCTCACCCAACAAGCGCAACGCCGATTCGTAATAGCTCTGCCCCAGCGGGGTGACGTCGAGGCGGCGGGTCGAGCGATTCAACAAGCGCACACCGAGGCGCTCTTCCAGTTGCATCAAACGGCGGCTGACGAACTGCTTGGACAGCCCCAACTGATCGGCCGCGGCGGTGAAGCTGCCGGAGTCCATGACCTGGCAAAAAATACGCATGTCTTCGAACGGGTTCATTGTCACTCTCTGGTGGACAGTTAAACGCTTTATAGCCGCTTTTTCGCTTCTCAGCAGCCCATTAATCTGTGCTCACGGTTTGAAAACAACCCTGAACACAAAGAGCTGCCGAAGGCAGCCATCTGATCGTTGGGACGCGGAGCGTCCCCGGCTGCATTCCCACGCAGAGCGTGGGAACGATCAGATCGCAGCCTTCGACAGCTCCTACATCACACATTCAAAAATGGAATTGAACATGAGCATCAAGAAAACCCTCGCCGCATCCCTCCTCGCCCTGTCCGTCAGCAGCGCTTTCGCCGCTGGCAGTCCAGGCGTCGAACACAACACCCAAGCGTTCCTCGATGCCCTCGCCGCTGGCGGTGGTCGTCCGCTGGAGCAACTGAGCCCGAAGGACGCCCGTGCAGTGCTGACTGGTGCCCAAGCTTCGGTAAAGGTTGATCTGTCCGGCGTGGAAGTCAGCGACAAGGCGATCAAGGTCGACGGCCAGACCATCAACCTGAAAGTGGTGCGCCCGGCCAAGGTCAAAGGCGAGTTGCCGGTGTTCATGTTCTTCCACGGTGGCGGCTGGGTGCTGGGTGACTTCCCGACGCACCAGCGCCTGATCCGTGATCTGGTGGTCGGCTCTGGCGCTGTTGCGGTGTATGTCGATTACACGCCATCGCCGGAAGCGCAGTACCCGACCGCGATCAATCAGGCTTACGCCGCGACGAAATGGGTGGCCGAGCACGGCAAGGACATCGGTGTCGATGGCAAACGTCTGGCGGTGGCCGGCAACAGCGTCGGCGGCAACATGGCGGCGGTCGTGGCGTTGATGGCCAAGGAGCAGAAAACCCCTGCCCTGCGCTTCCAGCTGTTGATGTGGCCGGTGACCAATGCGCAATTCGACGACGGTTCTTACCAGCAATTTGCCGAGGGACACTTCCTTACCAAGGGCATGATGCAGTGGTTCTGGGACAACTACACAACCAACCCGGCCGAGCGTGCGCAGATCCATGCCTCGCCGCTCAAAGCCAGCGCCGAACAGCTCAAGGGCCTGCCCGCTGCGCTGGTGCAGACCGCCGAGTTCGACGTGCTGCGTGACGAAGGCGAAGGCTATGCGCGGCATCTGGATGCAGCCGGCGTGCCGGTGACTTCGGTGCGCTACAACGGCATGATTCATGACTTCGGCCTGCTCAATCCCCTGAGCCAGATTCCGGAAGTCAAAGCGGCGGTGCGTCAAGCGGCGGCTGAACTGAAGACTCATCTGAATCCATAAAAGCGAAAGATCGCAGCCTGCGGCAGCGCCTACCCTGGAATACGATTCCTTGTAGGAACTGCCGCAGGCTGCGATCTTTTTTCTCACCAGCGTCGCGGAGTACCGGTCATGACTCTTTTCTACGCCCACCTGCTGTCCTGGAGCGCCGTCCTGCTCCTGCTCGACGCCGCACTCTGGCACTTCTCGCCCTTCAGCCATCGCGCGCCGCGAGTCGGTGTGCGTCTGGCACTGTTTCTGGCATTCAGCGCGCTGGTGATCAACGCCGGTGTTAGCCCGTTGCAGGCGCCGCTTTTCGCTGATGATCGCGTGGCACAACTGGGGGCGACGGCGCTGGGGATTCTCTGGTGGTTGTACGCAGCACGGGTGCTGACCGAAGTGATCGGCCTGGCGCTGATGCGCCGCATCGGTCACAGCGGTCGCTTGCTGCAGGATGTCATCGGTGCGCTGGTGTTTCTGGTCGCGATTGTCGCGGCGGCCGGTTACGTGCTGGAGCTGCCGGTCAAAGGTCTGCTGGCCACCTCCGGGGTGGTCGCCATCGTGGTCGGTCTGGCGCTGCAAAGCACCCTCGCCGATGTGTTTTCCGGCATCGTCCTCAACACCACCAAGCCGTATCAGGTGGACGATCTGGTGATGATCGACGGCGTCGAAGGCAAGGTCTTCGATATCGACTGGCGCGCCACGCACCTGCTGACCAGCGCCGGCACCATGGCCGTAGTACCGAACTCGGTGGCGGCCAAGGCGAAAATCGTCAATCTCAGCCGGCCGAGCAACATGCACGGTGTCTCGATCAGTATCAAAGTGCCGAACCACATTCGTCCGCGTCGGGTATTGGATGCCCTTGATCGCACTCTGCAGGGCAGCAGTTCGCTGTTGCTCAGCCCGGCGCCGAAAGCCGTACTCAAAGAAGCCGGCGAAACCATGTCGGAATACGTTGCCAGCGGTTTCATCGCTGAGCTGGGCAAGAAGAGCGAAGTGCGCAATCAACTGTTCGACCTCGCCCACCGTCATCTCGAAGCGGCGGGTATTTCGCGCCATCCCGACGGCGTGATCGAACCGTCGAGCCGCGCCCGTGCGTTGCTGGATGAGGTGAAGATTTTCCGCTCGCTGAGCAGCGAGGAACGTGATCGCCTGGCTGAGTCGATGGTCGCGCAGCAGTACACGGCCGGTCAGGTGGTGCTGGATCTGGACGAGGTGCCGGACAGTCTGTTCGTGATCGCCACGGGCGTGGTCAGCGCGACGGTGCCGGACGGCAATGGCCAGACCGAGGCCGGGCGCATGGGGCCGAGCGAAGTCATGGGCGAACAGAGCATTCTTGCCGATACACCGTCGCAGGCGACGTTCACAGCACTGACGTCGAGCATCATTTATCGTCTCGACAAACAGTTGACCCGTGAGTGCATGGACAAGCGCAGCGAAGTCGGCCGGGCCTTGAACAAGTTGCAGGCGGTGCGTCAGCAGAACAGTCGCCTCGCGTTGATGGCCAAACCGGTGGCGGTGAAAAAAGGTGGTTTTTTGGGGTGGTTGCAAAAACGCTGATCTGAAACTTTGAAGATCAAAAGCTCACCCCCTCATCGGAACGCCGCCCGCCCAGCCCTCTCCCCCTAAGGGGGCGAGGGGGGAAAGGGAGCCGATCTCCATGCGTTTCAAGAGCGGAGCTCGGCTCGGTATTGCAGGTCGATGCAACTCTAGCAAACAACGCGGTCAGTCCCCTCTCCCTCCGGGAGAGGGCTAGGGTGAGGGGCTTTTGACTTTCGACCAGATTACTTGGCAGTGAACTTGGTATAGCTGTTGATCAGGTTGCGATAGTTAGGCAGACGCTCGGACAGCAGATGCGCCAGGCCTTCCATGTCGTTGCGCCAGTCGCCTTGCAGCTCGCAGGCCACAGCGAACCAGTTCATCAGGTGTGCACCGGCGGCCGACATCCGCGCCCACGCCGCTTGTTGCACGGTGGTGTTGAAGGTACCCGACGAGTCGGTAACAACAAACACTTCAAAGCCTTCAGCAATCGCCGACAGGGTCGGGAATGCCACGCAGACGTCGGTCACTACACCGGCGATGATCAGTTGCTTGCGGCCGGTGGCCTTGATCGCCTTGACGAAGTCTTCGTTGTCCCAGGCGTTGATCTGGCCTGGACGCTGAATGAACGGCGCGTCAGGGAATTGCTCGAGCAGTTCCGGCACGATCGGGCCGTTTGGACCTGCGTCGAAGCTGGTGGTCAGAATGGTCGGCAGCTTGAAGAACTTGGCGATGTCGCCCAGTGCCAGCACGTTGTTCTTGAACTCGTTCGGCGAGAAATCCTGCACCAGCGAGATCAGACCGGTCTGGTGATCGACCAGCAGGACGACGGCATCATCTTTGTTCAGACGCTTGTAAGGAACGCTCATGGCAAAACTCCTGGATGGATGGTTGTTGCGGGAAGCGCCGGCCCTGATGACCGGCGCTTTTTTCAAACTCAGAACGCGAAGCAGGAACAGCCGAACGCGCCCCAGAAACCGGCGAAATCGCTGACCGGCGCATTCGACATCCGCGCTTTTTCATGGCTGTGGGTGTGCACGGCGCACGGCCCGCTGCACTGGTGAACCTGCGCCTGCAGTGGCGAGTTCGGGCGCCAGTGGCCCGGGACTTTGACTACCGGCGACCAGTCCGGCAGCACCGGAATCGAACGCGGGCCGAGGTCTTCGAAGTCGCCGGCGGCGTAGACGATCTTGCCGCCGACCACGGTCATCACCGACTCGATCCACTTGATCGCTTCTTCCTCAACGCTGAAGAAGTCCGCGCTCAGTGCCGCGAGGTCTGCCAGTTGGCCGACGCGGATCTGGCCCTTCTTGCCCTGCTCCGAAGAGAACCAGGCGCTGCCGTGGGTGAACAGTTCCAGCGCGGTGCTGCGTGGCAAACCTTCTTCGTAAAGCGCCAGACCGCCAACGGTACGGCCGCTGACCATCCAGTACAGCGAAGTCCACGGGTTATAGCTGGACACGCGGGTGGCGTCGGTGCCAGCGCCAACCGGTACGCCTTCAGCGAGCATGCGCTTGATCGGTGGCGTGGCTTCGGCGGCTTGTTTGCCGTAGCGATCGACAAAGTATTCGCCCTGGAACGCCATGCGATCCTGAATCGCGATACCGCCGCCCAGCGCTTTCACGCGCTCGATGTTTTGCGGGGTGATGGTTTCAGCGTGGTCGAAGAACCACGGCAGACCGTTGAACGGAATGTCGCGATTGACCTTCTCGAACACATCGAGCATACGGCTGATCGATTCGTTGTACGTGGCGTGCAGACGGAACGGCCAGCGCTGCTCAACGAGGTGGCGTACCACCGGCTCGAGTTCCTGTTCCATGGTCTGCGGCAGGTCCGGACGCGGTTCGAGGAAATCCTCGAAGTCGGCGGCGGAGAACACCAGCATTTCGCCAGCACCGTTGTGGCGCAGGTAGTCGTCGCCCTGATGCAACTTGACGCTGCCGGTCCAGTTCTGGAAATCGGTCAGCTCTTCTTTCGGCTTCTGGGTGAACAGGTTGTAAGCGATGCGTACGGTCAACTGGTCGTCTTTGGCCAGTTGCTCGATCACTTGGTAATCGTCCGGGTAATTCTGGAAACCACCCCCGGCGTCGATTGCACTGGTCAGGCCCAGGCGATTGAGCTCGCGCATGAACTGACGGGTCGAGTTGACCTGATATTCCAGCGGCAGCTTCGGTCCCTTGGCCAGTGTCGAGTAGAGGATCATCGCGTTCGGCCGCGCGACCAGCATGCCGGTCGGGTTGCCGTTGCTGTCGCGGACGATTTCGCCACCCGGCGGGTTTGGCGTGTCGCGGGTGTAGCCGGCCACGCGCAGGGCAGCGCGGTTGAGCAGCGCACGGTCGTAGAGGTGCAGGATGAACACCGGGGTGTCCGGCGCGGCCTGGTTGATTTCTTCCAGGGTCGGCATGCGTTTTTCGGCGAACTGGAACTCGTTCCAGCCACCGACCACACGCACCCACTGCGGGGTGGGCGTGCGATCGGCCTGATCCTTGAGCATGCGCAGCGCGTCGGCGAGCGATGGCACGCCTTCCCAGCGCAGTTCGAGGTTGTAGTTCAGACCGCCGCGAATCAGGTGCAAGTGCGAGTCGTTGAGGCCAGGGATGACGCAGCGGCCCTTCATGTCGACCACTTGTGTGGCGCTGCCCTTGAGGGCCATGGCCTCGGCATCGTTACCGACGGCGACGAAACGGCCATCCTTGATCGCCACCGCACTGGCCAGTGGTTTTTCCCGGTCTACGGTATGAAATTGGCCATTGAATAAAATCAGATCGGCGCTCATCGCAGTTCCTCAAGCGAAAGTGAAAAGAAGCAAACCCCGCTCAACGCGGCGAGGTTTCTTGGGAATCGAGGTGTTCATGGGCCTGACTGGCTTCCAGCCACGGGGTGAACAGACGGGTGACCGGCGGCATCACCACGTAGACCACCGAGAGGACGATGGTCAGGGTAATCAGGAACGTGGCGACCACGTAGTTGGACAGAAGCGGATGCAGCGCCAGCAGCGGGCCCCAGATCAGCGGCACCAGCAGGGTGTGCGGCAGAATCACCAACAGTGTGACGACAGCCTGCTTCCAGCGCGGCGGCGGCGAGCCGGCCTCGGCCAGCGGTGTGAACCAGAACTCATTGACCGGCGCGACTTCGGTCTGATCACCGTCAGCCAGCATCGGTGCGGCTTCAGCCACCAGCGCCTGACGCTCGGAGGATTCCAGCCAGCCCTGCATCGCTTCGGTGGAGCTGAAGCGCAGCACGCAGGTGTAGAAATCCAGACGCCCGCGCTTGCCGCGCACCACGTCCACACCCAAATGCCCTTCGCGCTGCCCGGCGACGCGCACGATATTGCGCAGCCATGCTTCATACGCCGATTCGAAACCGGTTTTGACCGAGTGTTTGATGATCAACGTGACGGTCTCATCGGCCCCCGGTGCTTGTGAATTGAGGACTTCAGGCATAACGCAGCACTCCGGGCAAACGAACAGGAATCGCCAGCCGTCCCGGCCCGGCGATCAAGACGGTGGTGAAAAGAATCAATAGCAACCAGCCAAACTGCCCCTCAGCCACACTCCATTGCGGATGCACGACCAGCAACGCCACGAGCAGTACAAAGAGAATAGGCAAACAAGCCAATCGCGCCAGCACACCGGCGACGATCAGCAACGGGCAGAGGACTTCGGCGAAAATCGCCAGGATCAGGGTCAGGTGGGCGCCGAGGTGGAACGGGTCTTCGATCAGTTGCAGCTGCGCGGTGAAGTCCAGCAACTTCGGCAAGCCGTGCACCCACAACAGAAACAACCCGCCGCTGACCCGCAGGAACAGCAACCCGATGTCGCGCGCCTGTTCATCCCTCGTAGCAATCATGACCCGACCCTTTGAATGTCATTGACGGGAATCATGCCAAGGCCGGCGCGGGAGAAATTGGATGGGTGTGCTTAGTTGCTTTTCAGGTCTTTGATGTTCTGCCGCCAGCCACAAAACAATGTGGGAGTGAGCTTGCTCGCGAAGGTGTCAGGTCAGCCACATCCACATTGACTGACACACCGCTTTCGCGAGCAGGCTCGCTCCCACAGGTTTTTGTGGTGACCAACAATGTTCATTCCACCCCGTATCCCTGTGGGAGCTGGCTTGCCAGCGATTGGTCGGCACATCCACCACCTTCTTTGACGGACCCACCGCAATCGCTGGCAAGCCAGCTCCCACAAGTCTATGTGCCGAATCACAAAGCCCGGTCAGCCCCGAATTTCTCTGTGGGAGCGAGCCTGCTCGCGAAGGCGTCAGGCCAGTCACATCCACACTAACTGACACACCGCTTTCGCGAGCAGGCTCGCTGCCACAGGAGAACTGCTTGTGTAATCGAGGGCGGTTAAAGCGCCGGAATATCCAGCGGCGCCGCCATGAACTGGCTAATGCGCGAGCGCAGCCATTTCTCTGCCGGGTCGTTGTCGTGCACCCCGCTCCAGGCCATGGACAATTGCGCGGCATCGATCGGGAATGGCGGATCTTCGGCACGCAGGGCGCAGCCTTCAACCAAGGCACAGGCGGCGTAGTCCGGCACCGTCGCGATCATCTCGGTACCGGCGAGCAAGGCGCGCAAACCGCTGAACTGCGGTACGCCGAGAACGACTCGGCGGCAACGGCCGATCTTGGCCAGATCCAGATCGATATTGCCGCTCAGGTCACCGGAGAACGACACCATCGCGTGCGGACGCTCGCAATATTCGTCCAGGGTCAACGGCCCCGGACGGTCGTCGCCGCGCAGCACTTTGCACGGAATATCACGCAGCTTCTTGCGCTTGGCGTTGGCAGGCAGATCCGTGGTGTAGCTGACACCCACGGAGATTTCTCCAGAGGCCAACAGCGCCGGCATCAACAGATAGTTGGCGCGGCGCACCACCACGACGATCCCCGGCGCCTCCTGCTGAAGCTGGCGCAACAGCGGTGGAAACAGACCGAACTCGGCGTCGTCCGACAGACCGATGCGAAATACGTCACAACTGCTGGCCGGTTCGAACTCCTTGGCGCGGCTGACTGCGCCGGAAATCACGTCCATTGCCGGTTGCAATTCCTTGAGGATCGCCAGCGCCCGCGCTGTCGGTTCCATACCGCGACCGTTGCGCAGCAGCAACGGATCGTCGAACAGATCACGCAAGCGCCCCAGCGCAGCACTGACCGCCGGCTGGCCCATGAACAGTTTTTCCGCCACACGGGTCAGATTCTTTTCGAACATCAGCGCTTCGAAAATCACCAGCAGGTTCATGTCGACGCGGCGCAGATCGTTACGGTTCATGGGTGTGGTTTCCTTATCGGTGTCAGACGCTTTTTGCCACAGGCGTTGGGCACTTTACTCGATCAATGGCACTTTCGCCGCGCGTTTGTAGGGGCCGTACTCCACCGGCACCCATTGGAAATGTTTGCCCTCGGCGGTGATGTGGCCGATGCCCGGGAACGGCAGATGCGCTGCCGTCACCCAGGTCTTGCTTGCCGCCGCAGCACTGAACACTGCCTGACGACTGCTGATCGCTTGCTGACTGTTGACGTCGAAACCGATCGACACTTCCGGGTGCAAAAACTGCACCGCCAGGTTATGCACCAGATCGCCCATGAACACGATGCTCTGCTGCTGCGAATTGAAGCGATATGTGGTGCTGCCCGGCGTGTGGCCGGCTTCGAGGGTTGCTTCGACCAGTCCCGGCAGTGGCGACTGCCCGGCGGCAAACGTCTTGAAGCGGCCGGCGGCAACATAGGGCGCCGTAGAGTCCCGGGCTATCCTGAAAAACTCTTTTGCGCCCGCCGGGGCCTTGGCCAGCGCTGCCGGATCGAGCCAGTAGTCGGCCTCGGCTTTGGCTGCAAACACGGTGGCGTTGGCGAACACCGGTTTCTTTTCGGCGTCGACCAGACCGCAGACGTGATCGAGGTGCAGGTGCGTCAGCAGAATCGTGTCGACCTGTTCAGGCTTGTAACCGGCGGCCTGCATGTTGGCCGAGAGTTGGCCTGCGGTGGCGCCGATGCACTGCCCTGCGCCCGTGTCGACCAAAATCAGTTGTTTGCCAGTGTTGACCAGAAAGGCATTGAACGCCGTCTGCACGCCAGGGGTTTCAATCGAACGGCGCGCAAGCAGCGCGCGAATCTGACTCTGGCTCATGCCCTGCAACAACTTCGGCGACAAATCGTTGTAACCGTCGAACAACGCGGTGACTTCGTAATCGCCGACAGCCAGCCGGAAATAACCCGGCGCCTGAGTGCCAACCTGCGGTGCCTGCGCCATGGCGCCGGACATTGCCAGCACGACCGCCAGCGTCGTTGCCGCTTTCACCAAGCTTTTCATTGCATTCCCCTTTGAACCTGGCCAACGGCGGCCGTGCTTTGTCGACATCGTCGCGCAAAGCGCCGGGCGCTGACTTGCAAGGATGTGCTGAGTTCCAGCCTGAGCGAGGAAATTAACAACGATTAACTCGTCAGTCTCAAGGCATCGCCCAACAATGAAGCCCTCTGCGCAGCGTTGCTTTTTTGACCTGAGGGAATGCGCCGACCGTGCCTTCCCCACCGACACGGACCTTGGCCATGGCTTATCTACAGCAATCCGTCGCCCTCGCCCCTGCCAGCGAACCGCGTAAAAACACGACTGGCGGACTCAGTCCGCAGCGCGAACGCCAGATCAAACAGTTGATCCTGGATCGCTTGGGCGAAAGCCTCGAAGTGGCTGAACTGGCCCGGGCATGTGCACTGTCACGCAGTCATTTCTCCCGCGCATTCAAGTGCAGCACCGGCCTGTCGCCACAGGACTGGATCCGCGCCCAGCGCCTGGCCCGGGCCAAGTTGCTGATCCAGCACACCGACTTGAGCCTGACGCAAATCAGCCTCGAATGCGGCTTCTGCGATCAGGCGCACTTCTGCCACATGTTCACCCGCAGCGAGGGCATCAATCCCTTCGCCTGGCGCTGTCGAGTCATGGATAAACCGAAAAACACCGCAGCGCAGCCTGCGGTGTTTTGACTGCTGCCGTTACGCCACCCGTTGCACTGATGCTCAAACCTGAGGATTATGCCCGTACACCCCGGATCAGACGGCCTGCGCATGCGCCAGGCACTGATTCGCCCTGTCCGCCGCATCACCGCAGGAGCGCGCTGTTGAGTTCTTCCCCGAATCAGGCCATTGCGTTTGGCCCCTATCGGATTCATCCCGGGCAACGATTGCTACTTGAAGGCCAACAGCCTTTGCGCCTGGGACGGCGGGCGATGGACATCCTCCTGATTTTGCTGGCCCATGCCGGTGAAGTGGTGAGCAAACAGCAATTGATGGCCGGGGTCTGGCCAGACAGTGTCGTTGAAGACATCAATTTGCGCGTGCACATGGCGGCGCTGCGCAAAGCGCTTGGCGACGGGCAGAACGGCCAGCGCTACATCGTCACCGTGGCGCAGCGCGGCTACAGCTTTGTCGCACCGTTCGTGCTCGACAGCATCGAAGCAACGCCTGCGGTCGCCGCGCCCCGGCACAACCTGCCGCTGCGTCGTACGCGGATGATTGGTCGCCAACCCCTGATCGATCACTTGATTACGCAACTGCCGCGCCGACGCTGCATCACTCTGGTCGGCCCCGGCGGCATTGGCAAGACCACCGTCGCCCTGCGCGTCGCCGAACAATTGCTCGACCAGTATCGCGACGGCATCCGCCTGGTGGATCTGGCGCCCATCGCCGATCCCGCGCTGATCGGATCGCATCTGGCGACGCTGCTTGATCTGTCCGCAGCTGAAGGCGATGCGCAAGCTGGTCTGGTCGACGGCCTGCGAGAACAGCAAATGTTGTTGGTGATCGACAACTGCGAGCACTTGATTGATGCGGTCGCCGCGCTCAGCGAGCAGATTCTGCGGGGGGCACCAAAGGTGCATATCCTGGCGACCAGCCGCGAGAGCCTGCGCGCTGAGGGTGAGTTCGTGCAGCGTCTGGAATCGCTCGAATGCCCGTCCATGTCGACCCCGATGGAGCCGGCCCAGGCACTGGGCTTTGCTGCGATGCAGTTGTTTGTCGAGCGCGCCACCGCAGCCAGGGAAAACTTCCGACTAAGCCACGCCGAGCTGCCGCAAGCGATCGAAATCTGCCAGCGCCTGGACGGCATTCCGCTGGCACTGGAACTGGCCGCCGCGCAGGTCAGCGAATTGGGCATGGACGGATTGCTCAAGCAATTGCGCGAGGGTTTGCCGCCATTGTCGGCCGGACACCACAGCAGCGCCGAACGCCACCTGACCCTGCGCGCGACGATGGACTGGAGTTTCAACCTGCTCAACGTCTGCGAGCAAACCTGTCTGCGGCGACTGGGGATTTTCCGCGGCAGCTTTACCCTCGCCTCGGCGGCAGCGGTGATCATCGGCCAACAGATTGATCCCGGCGCGGTGTTCACCGCCGTCACGCAATTGGTGGCCAAATCCCTGCTGAGCGTCGAAGTGGGCGACGAAGATGTTTTCTATCGCTTGCTCGACACTACCCGCCACTACGCACTGGAAAAACTCGAACAGGCCGACGAGCTCAACGCAACCCGCCAACGCCACGCCGAGCGCTGCCTGACACTGATGCAGCAGGCGCAGGCGGATTGGGACAATACTCCGACTGTATTGTGGATGGAGCGCTATGCCGGGGGTCTGGAGGATTTGCGCGCGGCGCTGGACTGGAGCCTCAACGGCCCGGGACCGGATGAGCTGGGGGTGCAACTGGCAGCCGCGTCGGCGCCTTTGTGGCAGGAGCTGTCGTTGCTGCGCGATTACAGCCGCTATGTGCGCCGGGCACTGAGTCTGCTGGAGGCTTCGCCAGCAGACTCGCTGCTACCGCCCTGCCCTCGCCTGCAAATCGCCTTGAAACTGGCGCTCGGTAGCGCCAGCTATCACACCTGGGGCGGCACGCCCCAAACCATTCAGGCCTTCGTCGACGCCTGCCAATTGGCCGAGGAACACGGCGATCTGGCCGGGCAACTGCGTGCGATATCGGGGCATATGGCGGTCAATCTGAGTTGCGGGCATTACCGCATGGCTTTGGCCCAGAGTGAGCAATTCGACCGCATCGGCCTGCACGGCGAACCGCTGCTGTCACTGAGCACACATCGCTTGCGCGTGCTGGCCCTGCATTATGCCGGCGACCAGCCGCAGGCACGCGTACATGCCGAGCAGGTGCTGCAACGCATGGCGCACAGCGGCCATCTCAATCGTTTCACCCATGGTTTTGGCGTGCAATACGACCAGAGCGTCGCTTCGCTGACAGTACTGGCCCGAGTGCTGTGGTTGCAGGGTCTGCCCGAGCAAGCCTGGCGCGCCGCACGGCAGGCGCTGGACATCGCCGTGCAGATCAATCACGGCACATCGATCTGTTACACCCTGGCGCTGGCCAGTTGTCTGATCGCTCATTACAACGGCGACCATGTAAACGCCCGCGCGCTGCTGCAGTTGCTGCTGGAACAATCGCAGAAGCACTCGGTGCTGCTGTTCAATAACTGGGGCCGGCAGTATGCGCAGGTGATCGATCCGGATAATGCCATGCCCGTACCAGCACAGAGCAGCGGTCTGATTCGGGAAGTGATGGTTACGCTGGATGAGCGTTTTGTCGATGATGCACTGGTGCAGCGCGCGCGCAATGGCGATGCGGGATGGAGTGCAGCGGAGATATTGCGGGCGCGGGCGGCGGCATTGTTGAAGGGTTCATCCTGTGGGAGCGAGCCTGCTCGCGAATCGGCCCGCTCAGACACCGCTGAAACCCGAGAAGCCGAACAAACCCTGCAACAAGCTCTGGCCATCGCCAGAAGCCAGGGCGCCCTCGCTTGGGAACTGCGCAGCGCCACGGACCTCGCCCGATTATGGCAGCGCCAGTCCCGCCATCGCGAAGCATGGGATTTGCTCAGCCCCATTTACCAGCGCTTCACCGAAGGCTACGCCACACCGGACTTGCGCAAGGTCCGCCTGCTACTCGACAGCCTCCACGAGCAGTGCCCGGCCTGAAGCGTTGCGCGTTCTGCTGAGATAGCGCGCATGGCGCTGTTTCAGTTCGAAATTGTCGTCACTGCGCTCGAACTGATCACGAGCATAGCGGCGCACGGTGTTGAGCATCCAATAGCGGGCCGTCGCACGATTGGGTTCTCGAACAAGCAACGATTTGCGCGCCAACCCTTCGATTATCGCGGACAGTCTGGAGCCCGCCAGATCCGCGCTGCTGATCACACTCAGTGCGGCCTCCAGGGTAAAGCCCGCGCTGAATACCGACAGACGCAGCAGCACACGCTGTTCCATCTCCGTCAGGTACTGGAAGCTCCAATCGATCGCAGCGGCCATCGACTGATGGCGCGGTTCCGCGGTGCGCCGGCCTTGGCCAAGCAACTGCAGGCCGTTTTCAACCTGTGCCTGCAAGCCGATCAAGCCAAGCGCGTCGATCTGCGCAGCGGCGAGCTCGATCGCCAGCGGCAGACCGTCCAGTTGACGGCAGATCTCGCGCACACCTGGCAAATCCTGCTCACGCAAACAGAAGCCATGCTGCCGTGCCCGCGCGCGATTGACGAACAACTGCACCGCCGGATAGCCCATGGCTTCTTCGACGGTGTTCAATGTCGAGCGCTTGGGAATCGCCAACAGCGGCACGTAATGAACGGTCTCCTGCGCGACTTGCAAGGCTTCGCGGCCGGTGACCAGAATCGACAGGCGAGGCGCAGCATGCAACAGCGTTTCCACCAGTGCCGCACAGCTGTCGCGCTGGTGGTCGCAGTTATCCAGTATCAACAAGGCGTGCCGGCCGGTCAGTGTGAAAAAGTCTGTCTTCAGGGTGTGCAACAGGCGCTCGAGCAATGGAATGTCATCTTCGAGGCTGGCAAGGTCGACCCACCAGGCGCCATCGCGAAAGTATTGCAGGAGCAATTCCGCCACGCGCAATGCCACAGTGGTCTTGCCAACACCCGGCGCACCGGTAATCGTCATCAAGCGGCATACCGGCATTTGTCGAACCAGACTACCAATCAGGGCGTCGCGCCCACTGACTGGCGTCAGTCGTGCCGGAAGATTGTGCAGGGGCATGAGCGCGGCAGCGGGCATGGTCAGCGCATCACTGGTGCCCTGCTCCACCGGGGCGACAAAACTGTAGCCGCAGTGCGCCACGTGAATGATGAAACGCTGCCCGTTTACGCCGTCACCCAGTGCGCGGCGCAACGCCGCAATGTGCACCCGCAGGTTGATCTCTTCGACGACCGAGGTCGGCCATACTCGAGCAATCAACTGCTCTTTGCTGACCACCTCACCCGCGTGTTCGAGCAGCGCCTGAAGGATGTCCATGGCGCGCCCGCCCATGCGCAGCGGCTGCTCCCCTTCAAGGACCAGACGTTGGCGCACATGAAAGGCGTAGGGGCCGAAACGCAGCACTGAACCGTGGCTTGTGTCGTTGTGATTATTCATGCCAAACATCTTGGCACTCTCGCGTGACGATACAACCGCCAGAGCCGACGCAGCACGGACATCCCGCTGCGTCAGACGGACAGAACCGCTCTAGCTGAACTGTTCGCGGTATTGTAACGGTGTAAGACCGAGCTTTTCGGCGAACAACGAGCGCATGTGCCGGACACTGCCAAAGCCGCTTTTGTAGGCGATGGTCTTGAGCGGCAGATCGCCGGTTTCCAACAGGTTTCGCGCGCAGTCAATGCGGGCATTCTGCAAAAACTCCATCGGCGTCATATTGACGTCACGGGCGAACAGGCGAGCAAAGTGCCGTGCGCTCATGTTCGCCAATCCGGCCATGCGCTCGACGGTGAACGCTTCATCCAGATGTTCAAGGACGTAATTCTGCGCGCGGGTGATGGGCGTTTCTTGCGGTGAGACTGCCGCCATCAACGGGCTGAACTGCGCTTGCCCGCCCTGGCGCTTCATGACCACCAACAAGACCTTGGCAACGTCCTGGGCGATTTTCTTGCCGTGATCTCTGGCCACCACCGCCAGCGCCAGGTCGATGCCGGCCGTAACGCCACCGGAGGTGATGAGATTACGATCCTCGACGTAGATCTGATCGGTGGTCACCGTGGTTTTCGGGAAAGCCTTGATCAGCCGTTCGGTGTAGTTCCAGTGCGTGGTGACGCGATAACCATCAAGGAGGCAAGCGTGGCCGAGGATGAATGCGCCAGTGCAAATCGAACCGTAACGCTCCGCGCGCGGCACGGCTTTTTTCAACCAGCCAAACAGCTCGGGAAATCTCTGGTTATAGGCGCCGGGTCCGCCCGGCACCAATAGCAGGTCATAGCGCTCGGCCGCTTCGTCGATGTGCAAGTCAGCCTGAACCTGCACGCCGTTGGACGCCCTCAGCAAGCCGCGCTCTGTCCCGAGAGTCGTCAATTGATAGTGCAGATCAGGTTTCAGATAACGGTTGGCGACTGAAAACACCTCCAGCGGCCCCGCCATGTCGAGCATCAGAAAGTCAGGGAACAGCACCATTGCCACGGTTTTCATGGGAGGTTTCACACATATTCAAGGGTCAATACGCACGCTTCAGCCAAGGCATTATGGCGGACCGAGTGTTCAGGAGCGTGATCGAATGGGTGAACCATAACGCAAAACTGTCAACCTGAGCCGGACAGTCTTTCAATTTCCATCTACTTATTGCCTCACCGGGTAACCAGTAACCTTCTCCTCACTCGGACGAATTCACGTCCCGCCAGGAGATTTCATCATGCTGACTCTTCGCAAAGCCTCCGATCGCGGCCTCGCCAATCACGGCTGGTTGAAGTCGTTTCACACCTTTTCTTTCGCCAGCTACCGCAACCCGCGTGAACAGGGTTTCTCCGATCTGCTGGTGATCAACGATGACCGGGTCGCCGCCGGCAAAGGCTTTGGCCAGCACCCGCACCGCGACATGGAGATCTTTTCCTATGTGCTCGAAGGCGCGCTGGAACACAAGGACACCCTCGGTACCGGCTCGGTGATCCGCCCCGGGGACGTGCAATTGATGAGTGCCGGCAGCGGCGTGGCGCACAGTGAGTTCAACCACTCGGCCACCAAGCCCGTGCACTTTCTGCAAATCTGGATCGTGCCGGATGTCAGCGGCGCCAAGCCGCGCTATCAACAGGAACACTTCAGCGCGCAGAAAAAACGTGGTCGCCTGCAACTGATCATCTCGCCGGACGGTAGCAGTGGCTCCCTGAAAGTCCGTCAGGATGCGCGGGTCTACGCCGGGTTATTTGACGGCGAGGAAAGTGCCACGCTGAAATTGCCGGCCAATCGTTACGCTTACGTGCACGTTGCGCGTGGCAGCGTCGAGCTCAATGGCCAAGCCTTGCAGGAAGGCGACGGCGTGCGGGTTCGTGAAGAACAGCTGCTCACCTTGAGCAACGGGGTTGATGCCGAAGTGCTGGTGTTCGACTTGCGGCCTCAGGAGTTGCCGCAAATGCCATGATCTGGCGCGATGCAGAACGGCCTTCCACTGAAGGCCGTTTTTTATTGCGGCGGCTCTGCTGAGGGTTGTACGACAGGTTTGGGTGACGATACCTCTTTGCCAATCTGAATCGCTGCCAGCGTGGTTTGTATCGTGGTCAACACCGCCGCCTGATTGGCAAAATGTGCGCCAACCAGCAAGGAAGCCACGCCGAGGAAATGCACAGTGGTGGCAGCCCAGTAATTGGCCTTTACCGTCGATGCCTGTCTGATCGCTTCCCGCGATTCGTCGGCGATTTTCTGCACGCCCATCCACATCAGGTCATAACGCTTGTCCCGTTCCTGCAGGGCCTTGTCCCGTTCAAGATAGACCTTGTCCCGCTCTGCCTGAGCAGCCAGGAACCCGCGAATGTCGGCGCGCATTTCTGCCACGCGGCCATCCATCCTCGTCTCGATGGTTTCTATCCTGGCATCGAATTCTTCGCGACTTATGCTGCTCATGATTTGCCTGTCCCGCCCCGCGTCCGATCTGTCCGTGACTGCATATTGATTCACTTCCCTGATTTTCAATTCGACACCTTTCTGCGGCTACGCGGCCTTCCCTGGCTCTTCGTTTCGATGCGTCACTGAGGTCTGCATCGAGCTGCAGTGACAATAGAACTCATCACGGACTACAACAAGCCGGCCCATTCTGTCTCGGACGTAGGCTGTTTCGTCAGCAGTTGTAGCCTCGGCAAAACCCTGAACCACTTATTCGTTTTCCAGCGCAAAAGCCTCAACGATCTGCTCGATGACCGCCCGTACCCGCGCGGTGTGACGCAGGTCGGCGTGGGTGACCAGCCACACTTCATACGGCAGCGGCCGGGTCCGCTCCGGCCAAAGTCTGACGAGGCCATCGCGTTCGCCCATGTATACCGGTATCTCGCCTATCCCGAGGCCTGCGGCAAGGGCTCGACGCACCAAAAGGCTGGAGCTGAGCGTGGCGACGATGCGTCCGCGGGTCAACGGTTCAGAGACCAGCGTTAGGTCTTTTTTGCTCTGTAAGTACGGCTGATACACCACCAGATCATGGCCCTCGAAAGCGTTGCCGGGCTGCGGTTCTCCATGGCGCTCGACATAGGCCTGTGCTGCGAAAAGTCCTACAGGCCAACGGGCAATTCGCCGAGCGATGAGATCCGGGTTATCCGGCCGAGTATTGCGCACCGCGATATCGGCTTCGCGCTTGGCCAGACTGAGGATTTGCGTCGACGCATCCAGCTGAATCTGCACGTCGGGGTGCTGGTCATGCAGGCGCGCCATCGCCGGGATGATGAAGTCGATGGCCATCGAGTCGGTGGTGCTGACCCGTACGTTACCGGTCAGACGATCGTCCAGCCCGTGAATGTGCCGCTCCAGTTCCAGTGCCGAATGTTCCATTTTTTCCACACGTTTACGCGCCGCTTCACCAACACTGGTCAGCGCGTAGCCATCGGAGGTACGCAGGAACAGCGTCGCGCTCAAAGACTTTTCCAGCGCGGTAATACGCCGCCCGACAGTGGCCTGGTCCACGCCCAGAACTCGTGCAGCTCCGCGCAAGGTGGACTCGCGACAGACCGCCAGAAAAACCCGCGCATCATCCCAATTCATGCTGATCCTCATCGAAGCATTTTTGCATCACTCTGCCGCTTAATCGCTGCATATGCGCAGCCAAGATAGCCGATAAGCTGAGCGCCATACACCTCTTGTGAGATCGCTATCATGCGTACTGCAAATTCCTCCGGCATCTGGCTGCCGATCTTCGCCGGGCTTTGCGCCAGCCTGGTCAGCATTGGCCTGGCGCGTTTCGCCTACACGCCGCTGATCCCTTCGCTGATTCAGGCACAGTGGTTTTCCGCCAATGATGTCGTCTATCTCGGCGCGGCCAATCTGGTCGGCTACTTGATCGGCGCCCTGCTCGGTCGGCCCATGGCCCATCGACTGGGTAACCGCAACGCCTTGCGCCTGATGTTGCTGGCGGTCACGGGAGCATTTTTTGCCTGTGCTTATCCGCTCTCGGTGAGCTGGTTCTTCGGCTGGCGTTTGCTGTCCGGCATTGCCGGTGGCGCGATCATGGTGCTGGTGGCGGCAACCGTGCTGCCTCACGTTCCGGTGGCGCGCAGAGGTCTGGCCAGTGGCGCAATCTTCCTGGGCATCGGCCTCGGAATCGCCGGCTCCGGGACCATCGTGCCGCCGCTGCTGAGCCTCGGCTTGCAAGCGACCTGGCTGGGACTGGGCGCGCTGGCGTTGTTGCTGACCGCGTTGAGCTGGTTCGGCTGGCCTGCGGATACCGCGCACCCTGTGGCTGCGCACGCAACGTCGGCTGATGAGCCGACACCGCCGGGCGTCTACCTGTTGTTTGCTCAATACGCGTTCATGGCCGCCGGGCTGGTGCCTGCCATGGTGTTTCTGGTGGATTACGTGGCTCGCGGACTGGGCGCCGGGGCGCATATCGGCGCAATGGTCTGGGTGATGTATGGCCTGGGAGCGATTGTCGGGCCGGTGACGTACGGTTTTCTGGCCGACCAGCTTGGTGCACGCACTGGCATTCGCGTGGTGCTGGTAGTTCAAGCCATTGCCCTCGGTTTGCTCGCCGTCTCCCATGCGTTTCTGGCGCTGGCTTTACTGGCGGTGATTCTCGGCTCGTTCCCGCCGGGTATCGTGCCTCTGGCCTTGGCCCGCGTGCATGAGCTGGTGCCGTCGCATCACCGTCAGCAGATCGCCTGGAGCCGCGCCACCGTATCGTTCGCCACTTTTCAGGCTCTGGCCGGGTTTGCCTACTCGGCGCTGTTCAACGCTTCAGGTGGTCAGCACACGCTGCTGTTTGTGATCGCCGCTGGCGCAATCGTCGTGGCTCTACTGCTGGAGCTAGCCATGCGCTGGCTGCCCTCTGCTAATGAAACGCGCTGCGCGGCGAACTGAGGGGAATCATTGCACCCTGTCTGCGCTCCCATCTACACGACCTTCTCCACAGGAATAGACATGTCACTGCCTAAAGAAATGACCCGTATCGAAATCACCCAACCCGGCGGCCCTGAAGTATTGCAAGCCAGGCGCGTATCTCTGCCCACTGCTTCCGAGGGCCAAGTGCTGATCCGTGTTCACGACGCGGGAATCAATCGTCCGGATGCCTTGCAGCGCGCCGGCAAGTACCCGATGAAACCCGGCATGGACCCGATCCCCGGTCTGGAAGTGGCTGGCGAAGTGGTCGCGGTTGGCGCCGGAGTAACGCGTTTCGCGGTCGGCGATCGGGTCTGCGCACTGACCAATGGCGGTGGCTACGCCGAGTATTCCGCGGTTCCGGCCGGCCAGACTTTGCCTGTGCCGGATGGAGTCGATTGGGTCCAGGCCGCCGCGATTCCGGAAACGTTTTTCACCGTCTGGGCCAACCTGTTCGGCCTCGGCGGTGCCAAGGCCGGCCAGCGCGTGCTGATTCACGGCGGCACCAGCGGTATCGGTACCACCGCGCTGATGCTCTGTCGTGAATTTGGCATCGAGGCGTTTGCTACCGCAGGCAGTGCTGAAAAATGCGACGCGATCCGTCAGCTTGGCGGGCAACCGATCAACTATCGAGAAGAGGACTTCGCCAAGGTCATTGCCGAGAAAACCGCAGATCAAGGCGTAAACGTGATTCTCGACATCATGGGTGGCTCGTATCTGAACGGCAACATCAGCGCACTGGCAATGGAAGGCCGACTGGTGATGCTCGGCTTTCTCGGCGGCGCCCGCGCCAACGACATCGATCTGCTGGCGATCCTCGGCAAACGCGCAGTGGTCACCGGCTCGCTGCTGCGCGCGCGTACGGCTACGGAAAAAGCCGCCATCGCCGATCAACTGCAAGAACACGTTTGGCCTGCCCTCAGCGCCGGGCGCTGCCTGCCGATCATCGACAAGGTTTACCCGCTGGCTGACGCGGCTCAGGCCCATGCCCGCATGGAGGGCGGCGATCATATCGGCAAGATTGTGCTGCAGGTGGCGTGATCGATTGCAGCATCTTGTAATCGTTGGGCGTGCACGGTGGTCGAAAAACAGTCACGCGCAGACCGAAGCATCTGGTAAAAAGCGTTCTTTGTCTGCGCTGTGGTGAAACGATTAATGTTCCTGTCCTTCCTGACCCGCCTGCGACGCCGCCGCTTGGCATTCGCCATGATGGCCGCGCTGATCATTGGCGTGCCGACGAGTTGTGCGGTGCTGGAACACACCGAGCGCAAACTGTTGTTTCGCATCGAGCCGGGCACCGCCGGCTGGTATCGCGGTCTGCCCGGCAGCGTTCAGGAACTCGATCTGCAACCGAAGAGTTTCAAGGCCGGGCAGAACATCCATGCCTGGTGGTGGCCGGCGGAACGTGCCAATGCCCCGGCAATCCTTTACTTGCATGGTGTGCGCTGGAACCTCACCGGACAGTTGTTCCGCATAGAACAACTACGCGCGGCGGGCTATTCGGTGCTGGCCATCGATTATCGCGGGTTCGGCCAAAGCAAGGGTGATCTACCATCCGAAAGCAGCGTTTATGAAGATGCCCGCGTGGCCTGGGAGCGCTTCCAGCTGCTGCAACCGGACCCGAACAAGCGCCTGATCTACGGCCACTCTCTCGGCGGTGCGGTGGCGATTGATCTGGCGGCCGAGCTCGGACAGAACGCGGCGCGCAACAACACACCTCTGCCGGTTCGCGGTCTGGTCATCGAATCTACCTTCACTTCTCTCGCCGACGTAGCTGCCGCCGTGGCCAACACCTCGCTTCCTGTGCGTTGGCTCCTGTCGCAGAAATTCGATTCCATCGACAAGATCGCCGACATTCACATGCCACTGCTGGTGGTGCATGGCCTGGCTGATGCCTTCGTGCCGCCGCGCTTCAGCGAGCAGCTATTCAATGCCGCAGAGCAGCCCAAACGCCTGCTGCTGGTGCCCGGCGCGACGCACAACAACAGCATGGCGCTAGGCGGTCAGGGTTATCGCAAGGCGATGGATGCACTGATGCAGACCAAAGCGGCGCCGCGGGTTGCCGGGCCGGCAGTGGCCAAGGGCTCTCGCGATTCCTGAGCTGTGTAAATCAGTCCTGAGCAACCGGCATCAGCGCCGAGCCAACTCATGGCGTACGCATTGTTCGTAATAGGTCTGCTTGACCGCTGCCGGTTTGAGCTTCGAACTGCTGTTGTAGGTCTGCTCGGTAATCCCCATCGCTGTCATGCGCATCCAGGGTTGCTGGAATCGGCGAACCTGCAATTGCTTGCGCGCGCCATACAGCGAAACCCCGGACAGTTTTGATCGCTGCGCACCGGCAGCAATATCCGAGCCCCAGGTGCAGGCAAAGCGATGGCCCTTGCTCAACTCTTTTGCCTGCACTCCCGAGGCGATCAAAGCCAGGGAGAGCGTCACAACGGTGATGACAATCGTGCGCATGTAGCCAACCTAACCTTTTGAAAAAAGGCGATTTTGCCGGTGCGAAACACCTATGGGGGCCAGCAATTTGCCTGCTGTCGCGAGATTTTTGATCCGGCTGAATACAATCAGGCTTCGCCGCTCGTCCAGTACTGCGCACCTTTGGCAGACAGGCTTATCCAAAGCAGTACATCCCACCGCGTAGAAGGCCCACGTGATGAACAAGAAAATCTTCGCAATGTCGTTTTTCAGTCTGTGCTTGATTGGCCCGCTCCACGCTTGGGCAGCCGAAACGACAGCGGGCGCTGCCACCCCCGCCACCGCCCTGCCCGGTGTCAATCATGCACAAAGCTCTAGTGACCATGATGAGAAGGCCAACAAGAAAGGTGAAGAGTCTTCAGGCGCCAATGCGGGCTCAGAGCCGCACGAGACGGAGAAGGATGCGGCGACGTCGAGCGACTCCGAAGATCTTGAGAAAAAACCCGTTCAGTAACCACGGACTTTGCTATTTATAACGAAATACCGACGCCGAACTAGCGCAATCCACGGTGATATCAATATGATGCGCGCACTGGCCACCATAGAAGGTGGCCAGAGGAAAATACATCCAAGGAATGCAAATGAAAGATTTCGTCATCGGCGTCAACAACATCGTTCTCTACATCGCACTGGCGGTCATCCTGATCGTTTCCCTCTTCATGATGAGCCAGAGCTTTCTTTCGGGTCTTGGCATGTTCGTAGGCGGCACCCTGGGCTGGTGCATCGTCTCCGGCTTCTGGTTCGTGCAATCGGCGACCTACGAAGAACTGCGCAAGCTGAACTCGAAAACCAGCTGATCTGCGCCGAGCATTCGTTAAAGAAAAAGGCCAATGTCATCGACATTGGCCTTTTTATTTCAGCTTCGAAAGGACTGATTAGTCATTGCTTGGTGCACTGAGCGCCCAGTCCCATGCCCATGGAACCCAGGGCAACCATCGGGCCGCTCGGCAGTTCGCACGTATATTCGCCACTTTCGGTTTGCGCGGTGTAGAAGGTTGTATTGAAGTCGCTGCGGATATTTGAAACCTTGATTACGGGTTTACCGATGGTGGTCTGTGCGCGATTCTTGAGATCACTCTCTCCCGGTTTGACGGTCTGGCATCCAGTAACTGCGAGCGCCATTGTTGCGAATAAAGCGAGAACCGGGATAGTCCTTGATGAGTTCATTGCAGATCGACCTTTTTGATTTTCATACCGGAGAAATACTGGCAATAACCTGCCAAGCGAAAGGACTTTAAGGTCGAGCCAGACCGGGGGCAATTAGGTCGGATGTGCTAATGGCTGAAGGCTAGCCTCACCTGCGATGAGGTTGTGCAACTGCTTTCCGGTTGCCGGCCGCTGTTAATCGGTTTGGAAAACGTCTACCCGCAAGCGATCGCCGCCCTCCTCTCGGCAATCGATACGGACCGGCAAAAACAGGTGAATGACTTCGATGTTGCTGCGCAGATGATCAGTCATGCGCGGCGTGGTGAACGATCCGCCACCGGCCAGCGCCATCGGCAACAGCAACTGATCGGCCAGATGCTCAGCGACCGCAGCATCACTGCGCAACCAGTCGACAGCCTGATTGATTGCGGCATCGGCCACCTTCTCGGCGCGTAACGACACTTGGCCAAATGCGCTGAACACCTCAGTGACATGCTCGAAAACGTACTCCAGCAATAACACATTGCCCGGGCCGCGTGCCGGATCAAGCGCCACAGGTTGCAGCGCCTCCTCTGGCCAGTTCAAACGCTTGGCCACCTGACTCAGCTCTCGCTGAGCGACAGTAGGTGCGAGACCTGCGGTCAGCGCCAATGCGCGTCGTGAGACTGCCTCGCCGCGCTCACACAGGTCCAGGCGCGTGAGGCGCGAGGGCTGCACCTTCACCGCAATTTCGCCACCGCCAGCCGGTACGAAACCATGACGCAGCAACTCCAACTCGACATCGCCGCCCATGCGCCGCAGCAGCGGCAACCAACTGCGCGACAGGAAATCCGTCGGCGGCGCCAGCGGATTATGCGTGCCACCGGAGATTGTCACTCGACTGGCCTTCGATGCCCGCAACAAGGCTGGCAGCAACGTCTGCAGCACCAGCGTGCAGCTGCCGGCCGTGCCGATAGCGAACTGAAAGTCGCCGCCGCTAATCTCGCCCGGTTCGAAGCTCAGGGCTTGCGACCCCAGATGCGCACCAGATATCTCTGCACCACAAACCTCGGCCGCCGCCATCACGGCTGTCAGGTGCTGACGCAGCAATCCCGGACGACTGCGTCTGGCGCGAATCTGTTTAATGCGAAACGCCCGACCTGTCACCATCGACAGGCTCAACGCACTGCGCAACACCTGGCCGCCACCGATGGCGCCGTCCAGTTCGATTATCTCTTTCATTGCAAATCCTTACGCGTATAGCCCGACGGTGTCTCTGAGGTACCGTTAAACCGTCGTGGGTCTTCCTGAGTTACGATCAATATTGATAATTCGCGCTTCAGCTCAGCCGCGATGAACCGGGGCAGCGCCGGATGCAGAATTCTCGCCAGCGCTGTAGCTCCTTATCCTTTGACGCACACCACCTGACGCAGGGTGTGCAGCACTTCCACCAGCTCACGCTGGGCGTGCATGACTTTGTCGATGTCCTTGTAGGCCATCGGAATTTCGTCAATCACCGCTTCGTCCTTGCGGCACTCAACATGGGCAGTGGCGCGGATCTGATCGGCGACGGTGAAGGTATTCTTGGCCTTCGTGCGGCTCATGGTGCGCCCGGCGCCATGACTGCAGGAACTGAACGACTCTGCGTTGCCCAGACCGCGAACGATAAAGCTCTTGGCGCCCATCGAGCCCGGAATAATCCCCAGTTCGCCCTTCTTCGCTGACACCGCGCCTTTGCGGGTAATCAGCACGTCCTCACCGAAATGCCGTTCCTTCTGCACGTAATTGTGGTGGCAGTTGACCGCCTCCAGCGCCACTTCGAACGGCTTGCGGATGATCTGCCGCGCGGCCTGAACCACCGCACGCATCATCAGTTCGCGGTTCTGTCTGGCGAAGTCCTGCGCCCAGCCCACCGCTTCCACATAGTCATCAAAATGTCGGCTGCCTTCCTCGAAATAGGCCAGGTCACGGTCCGGCAGGTTGGCAATATGCTGACGCATATCAGCTTGGGCCATCTGGATGAACAGGTTGCCGATAGCGTTGCCGACACCGCGCGAACCGCTGTGCAACATGAACCACACCCGGTTGGCTTCATCCAGGCACACTTCGACGAAGTGGTTGCCACTGCCGAGCGTCCCCAAGTGCCCACGGTTGTTGGTGTTGGCCAGTTTCGGATACTTGTCGGTGATCAGTTTGAAGCGCGGCTGCAACCCCGCCCAGGCCTGATCGGCTTGCTGAGGAATCTCATCCCAGGCGCCTTTGTCTCGCCGCGAACGATTCGAACTGCGGCCATGTGGCACCGCTTGCTCGATGGCGCTACGCAGTCCGTGGAGGTTGTCCGGCAGATCCGAAGCCATCAGCGATGTACGCGCAGCGATCATTCCACAACCCATGTCGACGCCCACCGCCGCCGGAATGATCGCGCCGACCGTTGGAATAACGCTGCCGATGGTTGACCCCTTGCCCAGGTGCACATCCGGCATCACCGCCAGATGCTTGAAGATGAAGGGCATTTTCGCAGTGTTCATCAACTGTGCGCGGGCTTCGTTTTCAACCGGGACGCCTTCGGTCCAGAGTTTGATGGGCTTGCCGTTGGCGACTTCGAGAAGCTGGTAGGTTTGGTCTTTCATATCTTGGTGTCCATGTTCGTTTCCATCAGCATTGCAGCCGCTGTGCCAGCTTTGGATGCGGCCATGGTTGTTTCTGCTATGTTTTTGATTTTAATAACTTTTATCTCTGATTGGACGAGGCTCGATAATCTATGGAAGACAAATCCGACCAGCAAAATTATCATTGCATATCGTCATTTATCTTATGAGATAAGCATGCCCAACAAACGCACGGTCGCCATCGGATTTATCGGAGCCACCCTGGATCGTGTCGGCAAAGGTGCCAGCCGTTGGAATTATTGGCGACCAAGCGTAGGCCTGTGCCAACAAACAGACCTCCCTATCCACCGACTTGAATTGATTCACGGCCTCGACGCGCGCGACGTCAGCCTCGCCGAGCGCATTCGAGTGGACATCCAGCAGATTTCTCCAAGCACCGAAGTGCGCCTGCATCCAATGTCGCTGCGCAACCCTTGGGACTTCGAGGAGGTGTACGGCGCCCTGCACGACTTCACCACTGCGTACAATTTTGACACCGAGCACGAGGATTACCTCGTCCACATCACCACCGGCACCCACGTCGCACAGATCTGCTGGTTCCTGCTGACCGAGGCGCGCTATCTGCCAGCCCGGCTGATTCAGACCTCCCCCGCCAAGCGCAAGAACGAAAACGAGCCCGCCTGCGGCACTCACGCGCTGATCGATCTCGATCTGTCGCGCTATGATCGCATTGCCTCACGTTTCGCCAGCAAACGCCTCGAAGGCCTGGAATTTCTCAAGTCCGGCATCGCCACGCGCAACCCGGCCTTCAACCGCTCCATTGAACAGATCGAGCGCGTTGCGCTGCGCTCCAAAGCCCCCATGCTGCTGATCGGCCCGACCGGCGCCGGCAAATCCTTCCTGGCGCGGCGCATCTACGAACTCAAACGCAATCGCCATCAGATGCAGGGACGCTTTGTCGAAGTCAACTGTGCAACCTTGCGTGGCGACGGCGCGATGTCGGCCTTGTTCGGCCACGTCAAAGGCGCCTTCACCGGCGCGCAAAACGCTCGCGATGGCCTGCTGCGCGCCGCAAACGGCGGCATGCTGTTTCTCGATGAAATCGGCGAGCTCGGCGCAGACGAACAAGCGATGCTGTTAAAAGCAATCGAAGAGAAACGCTTCTTCCCGCTGGGCTCGGACAAGGAAGTCGAGAGTGATTTTCTGATAATCGCCGGCACCCACCGCGACCTGCGCAGCCGCGTCGCCGAAGGCCTTTTTCGCGAGGACCTGTACGCAAGGATCAACCTCTGGACATTCGACCTGCCCGGCCTCGCCGGCCGCCGCGAGGACATCGAGCCAAATATCGATTTCGAACTGGAACGCCACGCGCGCGAACATGGGCAACGCGCGCGTTTCAATCTCGAAGCACGCCGACGCTACCTGGCCTTCGCCAGCTCACCTGCAGCAGCCTGGCTGGGCAACTTTCGCGAACTCTCCGCATCGATTACACGGATGGCAACTCTGGCCGAAAGCGGACGCATCGATGAAGCGCAGGTAGACGATGAGATCGATCGATTGCGATATGCATGGGGCTTGGCGCAACCCACTGCGGTATCAACTGAGTTGCCGGGAGATAGCGAGAGCATGGACTTGTTCGATCGATTGCAGTTGAAGGCTGTCATTGAGGTGTGCCGGCAGGCCGACAGCTTGTCCGATGCCGGCCGACAGCTGTTCAGTGTTTCCCGGCAGACCAAGGCGCAGCCTAATGATGCCGATCGCTTGAGGAAGTACCTGGCGCGGTTCGGACTTGAATGGGGCAAGTTAGTGGACACGAAGTGAAGCACAGCGCTCTTGATCGCACTACTTCAATGATGACTGTAGAAAAAATGAATTAGCCGCCTGATCCCTCGGTCAAGAATTATGAACGCAGTAAATCTGACGAGGTGACAGCAATGACTATCCAGGCAGAGACACTCGTACAACTGACCGAAGCGCTCCAAGAGCGAGGCATGAAAATGGTCTCAGACGTCCATTTCACACGCGCACCCTATCGATACAACCATCGCTGGATCTGCATCGTAGAGTGAACATGCTTGTTGCCGGCGCCTGGATCGAAGCGTCCAGCCGCCGGCGCCGCTCGGCTTCGCCCTCCCAAGCCCAAATAGCCGTCTGCGCCCGGGGATGTCGATAGAGGGTTGGGCGGCAATAAAAACCCGGCGCGATGGCCGGGTCTCGTGAACTATTACATTGATCGGGCTTACGTAGCGCCGCCATTATCTCGGCCCGTCTGAGCGTCCTGATCAGAGCCAGGATTGCCGGGAGGCGGATTCCAGTCCTCTGGTCGTTCGTCGGTGCCCTGCTTCGGCTCAGAATCAGCCTGCTCCAGGCCGGAATCATGACCCTCGCCAGAATCAGGGGTTTGTTCGTCTGGTCCCGGATATGGCGCTTCAGGGCCGTTGTTGTCGTCGATCATCATTCTCTCCCGTCAGTGGCGCAGGGGCTGCGCATATTAATGAGAGAAAATCCGCAGCCTCGGAGTGCGATCTGCTCGACGAGCGGGCATGAAAATCTCATACAACTGCGAGATCCATTTGGCAAATCACTTATTCCGTTGCAGCCGAGCAGCACCGACCGGACGCCGAGTCGATCGCTGAACGAATCGCGCAGTACTTGGCCGCCGGCGGGCGGATCGACCAATTGAAAAGCCCGCCGCGCAACCCGCTCCCACCGCCTCGCTCGAAGAAATAGACTCTGAAACGGTCCTCAAGCGGCGGCCGAAGCCAATATCGGCGGCCGAACGCAGGGCACTGCGAAAAATGGCGGACGCGCTATGAAGTCGAAACGCAAACCCAACAACGGTTTCGCCCGTGCTGAGCGCAGCTGCCGGGCGCTGCTGCGCACCAACCACGTCGCGGTAGTGAACATCGATCCCAGCGGCAGCCAGATCATGGCGAACTGGAAGAGCTGCAAGCAGATCCGCAGTCTGGCGATCGCCAACGCAATCTTCAACTTCTCCTACCGCTGGACGATCTACATCGCCGTCATGTGTCGAGACGAGCGCGGGGCCGAGTACATCAAGTCGGTGGAGATCTCACCCGAGGGCATCTACAAGGTCGAGCGCCTCACCGATGCCATCGAGCACTACTACCTGGAGCTGCGCAACAGCGCGAACCCGAACCATCTGGTTGCGTCAGGCTGGATTGCGATTCCCGACGAGATATCGATGGACGAAGCCCAAGCCGCGAAGCTGTTCTACGCCGCCGGCGCCTGGCATCAGGTGAAGGTAGCAGCGTAAGAGGAATCAACTGCATGGCACCAAGCGAAGATGAGAGGCGGCTACACAGAATATTTATCCGCTGATCAATGCTGGGCTTCCTCAATCATTGGTTTGGCCGCAGGTTTATCTTTGGTTTTCGGCTTGATTTCGACAGGAATATTATTAGGTACATCAATGTCGTCGTAAGTGATTTCACCCATGTTTTTGAGTTCAATTTTTATCAGTTCGAACGCCCGTAGTCTTAAAGCCCTTTTCTCCTCTAAGTATTGTTGCTGCGATATGTAACCGTTTGACATGTCGATGCACAGGTCCGTTGCAGAATCTCGAAAATGCTGCAGTCCCTGGGTCCTCTTAACCAGCTGCTTCATGGATACTGCCAAACTAGACTGAACTTCAGCGCTGGCCGGCCGATCTGCTGGAGAAGCGGATAAAGCAGCGGCGAAGGCAGATGCAAACTGTCCAGCTACATCAGGCGGAGGCTCCGCACAAATTGGAGAGCCTGGTTTAATCCTCACATATACAATTCGATAATCAGCAGAGGTCGCGAGGACGCCAGTCGATTCGTTAAAGGGCGCGCCCATTTTCCGCTCCATGATTGGCGGTCGCTGAGTAAAGTAGTAAGCGCACCCGTTCAAACACACCATACAAACAAGACAGATCAGTAACTGGCGCATTGCCCTACCCTCAGTGACTATTGTGGGTATAGCAGGCAAAAAACAATCCATGGATAAAGGTCAGAAGATTCAGCTCATTAATCGACGATCGGTCGTTACCGTGAACTGACTCCTAAAAGTCAGGTGATTGCATCTCCAATTAAAATCAACCAGACCGAAGGTAAGGCCGGCTCTCCGGCCAGCGGAATTGAAGAGGTATGCCATGGCAGCGGCGCAGAAAGAACGATCGGCAAAGACTGCGGCGAGGCGAAAGACTCGCGGCGAGGAAGAAATCAGGCTGCATTGCATGGCCGGAACCCGCCAAGCACTGGCTGAGCTGATGGCATGGAGCGGAATCGAGGAACAGGGCGAGGCAATCACGCTGATGATTCACCACCTGCACGGACTCGGCCCCGGCGGCGCCCTTCCCCTGCTTGAGCCACCGCCGCGACACAAATACGAAATACCTGAAGATGTGTCGCGGAAACTGAAGCTGGCCTATCAGCGAGAGGCGCTACGGCTTCAGCAAGATTGATTGAAGGTTACGTTCTTTGATGAACTGATCAGCATGTGCATTCATCACCGCTCTCGCTTGTAGTTCGTCGGAGCAATCCAACGAGTATTCGGCCTCCACGTTTACTTTCGGCGGAACGACCGTTTTACCGTAGAGTCCGAGCCAGGCGACAACCGGAGCGCCGGTGCGCTGCGAGCCAAAAATGATTCTCACCTTTGGATCATGATCTGGATAATCATACGAGTCCCAATAATTCATAGCTTCTCCTTGTCGCAGATGGATGCAAAGTACCCGTATACCCCACGCCAGCAATACTAACGAGCCCTACAGCTTTTTGATGGCATATCTGGTTAATAGCTAACCGCACGGGCGAGCGAATGTAACATTGGTTAGGAACTACGAATGGTATATACCATTACCCATCATCGTGTTGCCAAGATGAAAAAATCCAGAACCGTCATCGATAGAAAACATCACGGTAGTTTCTGCAAGAAGATCTTTTAGCGCCTGCAGTTCAACGGGGTCTGTCGGCATTTTAATAAGAATTGAAGAAACCATTGCATCATCCAGCCTATCCATTTGGATATATTCGTAGCCAGCTAGAGATTTCCGAAGAGAATGGTGACCGCCAATTTCCTTCCCAGATCGTACGAGTCGTGCGCACACCGTGAACGCAAAAGCGTATCCCGTGATTACGGGATCTGGCTGTGGCGATTCTTTCCACTCTTTACCATCTCGGCTCTCGATCATATAAGGGCCTTCGCCAATATATTGTCCGTAATTTTCGACAAGATAAGCCATCTCATAAGTTGACTTAACTGTCGAGGCGATTTCCATTACAGGCGAACTCATGCTGATAACAAGCATTGAGGCAGCCGCGAGTCCCCGCAAATAAGCAGGCAAGTCGTTTTTTTGCACGAGTTCTTTCATCTCGCTCTCCATCCGGCTCCATGCCGGGCCGAACACAAATACCCCACTTCTACGAATCACGCCAGCCGGCGAGGATCCCCATCCCCGCAAAAATATACGGCGGTAGTAGCGACAATCCCTACAAGTCATGATTGTTTTCGTTGGGAGTCTTGACGAAAATCCAACGCCTCTCAGGAACTGCCTCGTAGCTAAATAAAGCCGACCTTGCGACTTTATCGAGGCCGATATACCTGACCCTACATTGACCTATCTTATGGCCGGGCTCCACATTCTCGAAATAAACACTGATATTTCTGGATTGCTCCGGCCTAAAGAATGGGTAGTACGATTCACCAGTCCCACCGATCCCAGGTAAAAACTGTAGATAAACGTGGTTCGCCCAACCACCATAATTCGTCATTTTTAGATGAGCCATGCTCGGGAAACGGCCGTCTGGATCTTCGATAAAATCAAACGAAAATAACGCTGACATTGCTCGTTCACGCTCTTGCAACTGCAGATCGAAAGCTAAAGACTGCGATTCAATTTGTTTTATAGCTGCAGCAGCCATAATTGATTGTTGCTCCACAGAGTTTTTTAGCTCGTCAGCCTGCAAGCGCAACGCGTCAGAACTTAGCTTAAGCTCTCGCCCCTGCTGCAGAAACCCGAGAACAAGCCATAGAAATGCGACAGGTCCAAAAACACCAGCTAAAAAATCACCCAATTCATTTAACTTCAACTCAAACAACTCTTCGAGTTTTGCAGCAATCACCAGAATGATGATACCGATATAAATAACGGTTCCATAAGCCGCATACCATTCGACTTTCTGAGCCTTCCACCAATCAGCTATTTCTTCCCACCAGGCGCACAATCGCTTCATATCGGTTCCGTCCAAGATAATCGCGCCAAGCTATCTCACTTCAATCACTCACGCCAGCCGGCGAGGATCCCCTATGCCACCTACTCACCAGATACTGGTCGGCGACTGCTTGGATCTGTTGCGGCAGATGCCAGACAGCAGCGTCGATAGCGTTGTCACTGACCCGCCGTACGGCCTGGCCTTCATGGGAAAAAAATGGGACTACGACGTGCCGGCGACTGAGGTCTGGGCCGAATGTCTGCGAGTACTCAAGCCCGGCGGCCACCTGCTGGCTTTCGCCGGCACTCGCACTCAGCACCGCATGGCAGTCCGAATCGAGGATGCCGGGTTCGAGATCCGCGACATGATCGCTGGGTGTATGGTTCCGGCTTCCCCAAGTCGCACAATCTCGGCGGTTCGTACGAGGGCTGGGGCACAGCATTGAAGCCGGCGCTCGAGCCAATCACCGTCGCTCGCAAACCATTTTCCAGCACGGTCGCTGCCAACGTCATAGCGCACGGAACCGGCGCCATGAATATCGATCGATGCCGGGTAACAACCGGAGACGACACCGCTCGGATCAGTAACGGAGCAATCAAGGGAGGTAACTTCGCCGCGGGCGGATCTGCGCCTGGCCCAATCGCCGGCGGCCATTCAGATGGACGCTGGCCCGCCAATCTAATCCACGACGGCAGCGCCGAGGTAGTCGCGCTGTTCCCCGCTCAGGCGGGCGCAGCGGCACCGGTGACAGGCAACGAACCGACGGCCAACGGCTTTAGTGGCCCGGTCAAGTACAGCGGGATGCGCGAGCGGGTGTCCGGCGCTTTCCACTCCGACAGTGGGAGCGCTGCCCGCTTCTTCTACTGCGCCAAGACCAGCCGCAAAGATCGAAACGAGGGGCTGCTCAGCTCGGACGCCCCCGCAGTCGCCAAAGACGCAACCATGCGCGACTGCGAGACGGCAGAGTGGAGTACTCGCAACGGCAACAGTCATCCCACGGTGAAGCCCACTGACCTGATGGCCTACCTGCTGCGCCTGGTGACACCGGCCGGCGGCGTTGCGCTCGATCCGTTCATGGGCAGCGGCAGCACCGGGAAGGCCGCAATGCGCGAAGGCTTCCAGTTCATCGGCTGCGAGATCGACGAGCAGTACGCGGCGATCGCCCGGGCCCGGATCGAACACGAAATCACCCGACAGCAAGAGCAGCGAGCCGAATGCAATCAACTGGATCTGTTCGGTACTGCCTAATTCGGTTCGCTGTCTAGACAACCATGAAGTGGCATCTCTGGGGAGCCGGCTCTTACCCAGTACTATGTTTCTGTAAAACAGCACGCTTATCTCGATTAACTAACAAGCTCTTTAAAGCCCATCCAGACAATACAATGACGGCTCCACCTATGGACGTGAGAAGCAGCATCAACATACTCCAAAGCCTGTCATAATCAAGTTTAGAAGAGACCAGAGAATCGTTGAACTGCTTCACTAATGCCTCATGATCTTTCCGTAGCATTGGAACAATCAGCGCTTTTTCTGGGTTACTCGAAATCGCATTCTCCAGGACCGTGAGGCGCGAGTTTAACTCGCCAACTTTAGTCTCGATTTTAGCTAAATCTATATTAAATGGAACATCTGAATCAGAAGCTTTCATAGACTTCAAAAGCTCATTTAACTTTACCATATCGTCATTAATTTCTTTTATTCTCTGTTCAGACGCCGAATCCAATTTGCGTGGAGTAGAAAATATCTTAACCAAATCTGAGCTCTGTTTTTTTGTATCAACAAACTCCGCAAGCGTCAGAAAAAACGAAACACTGCTTGCTGTCAAAAGGGAAACAAATATCGCTCCTTTAACAAATTTAGTATTACCAGAATCACTTTCACTGAAGCTCATTCAACCTCCATATATATAAATCCAGTAAGCGTTGCGCCAATTATATCTAGCATACCACCGCCCGGGCATGCCCCGGCATAGGGCGCCCCATGCCCACAGAAAACAAACCGGCCGAGCCGCTAAAGGTTGAGCGCTTAACTGTGACGAAGCTGGTGATCACCGGAGCGGCGCGTCTCGACGCGATTACCGTGTTCCTCGAGGACTTCGGCCGCCGCGACTGCCCTACTGAATCCGACCCGAGCTATCAGACAGCCCAGGGCAAGATCACGATCAACTGCTGGGACAACAGCTGGAGCGCCTACTGGGGTGGCATGGGCCCTCGCACGGTGGCAGAGTTCGTGGCCGACTGTGATTGGCACTACGTCCTGAACTGCCTCGATCGCGGTGTCAGCAGCACGCGGTTCAGCGGGAACGCGCTCCATGCGCTGGCGAAAAAGTGCATTGTCCAGCGCCGCCGGCAACAAACCGGGCGACACGACTGGGAACTGGATGAGCTGAGCAAGGATGAGGCGCGTGAGCTCTGGCACGACATCGATGTTTTGCGAAGCGTCGAGTCGCCAAACGAATGCTGGCATCACGACAGGCTGCTGACTGAACTGTTTGGCGAAGAGTGGCACTACCCGGTTGGCGACAAGGCGACCGAGGAGAATCACGAATTCAACTACCTGCGCCAAGTGGTGGAAGCGGTGCAGCAGGCGCTACGCAAGTAACAAAACCAACTGGCAAGATCTAGGTAGCGAATACCCGAGTTTTTACTAAAAATGAATACGCCTAATTTCACGAGCTAACCCATCGAGATCCGGAAATAGGGAGTATTCATTTACTCCCGCAATTAGCAGAAATCTTCTTGCATCAGCAATAGCTCGCCTCGGGATCAAAAACTTTCTAACTGCTTTGGGTGCAAGTTCATCTAGAGACGTTCTCGAATCCATATGAATGGTAAAATGTGATTTCTGGCTAAAGGCTCGTGGATGGTGGCGCCCTGGCGCAGCAGCAACCACTGAGCCGGACAACTTTTTATCCCTATCAATGAATATAGTCTGATAATCACCTATGATATCCTTCATTGTAAATAACGTCGGATCTTGTGATAACTCTCTATTCAACTCATATGGATCAAGCATCCACACACAAGGGACCTCTCGCCCTTCATCCCTAAGCGCAAAATAAAGAGCCACGGCAAAACTATCAGTCCAGTCCAGCAATCTTGTAGGTATACCATGATGTTGCATAGATATCGCTAACGACCAAGGATTAATACCCTCCGGAAGTAGCGGCCCAGCCATTGTTTGATAATCAAAATATATAGATTTTTCAGTTGAGTGAGATACGCGCGTACGACCAATGCCTGGAATCAGCTTCCATTCGGCATCCCGGTGCCCCCTAAAAAGTAGCCCGAACGGACCAGCATCTTCAACTAAAGCAGCAACCTCTTCGTATATTTTATTCCAAACCAAAATCAAAACTCCATTTTCTGATTATACGTCGTACCGCACATTTCAACATAGGTTAGCTGGAAGCGCGCAACCGCTCCATCTAAAAACTCTCCTCCCTTCAAAGTCAGCCGCTATAGCGGCAAGGACGAGCTCGACCATGGAAAAGATAAAACTCATACAGCCGGCACCCGTCGTGCGCGATGAAGACGGCATGTTCCAACATCCCGACTTGCCTGATTTTGATGAGGGCGACGGTGAGAAATGCAAAGCCTGGATCGCCGAGCAAGGCCTGCGAGTGAAGATGGTCGAGCTCGAGTACCACAGCGACCAAGCGATATCCGACCGCTACTTCGACGCAGGCGATTCGGATTGCAGTTACTGGGATCCGGATAAACCCGACGGCGAAGGCTGGTTCTGCCTGTCGATCCACGACACCGACAACGGCCCGGTCTGCTGGTGGGCCCGCCGCGAGGTGACGCAATGAGCCAGGTCAAGGAACGGCCGATCCTGTTCTCGGCGCCGATGGTGCGCGCCATTCTGGATGGCCGGAAGACGGTAACGCGGCGACCGGTCAAAGGGTCAGCCCTGAAATGGCTTGAAGAGTTTGTGCCGGAGTTCGTCGCGCTTTCAGCCAATGAGCTTTGCCCCTTCGGCCAGATCGAGGACCGACTGTGGGTGCGCGAGACCTGGTACTGCGATCACAGCGAGGTCATGAGCGGCCCTTACCTCAAACCGGACGACTTCAATGTCGGCGAGGCGCGCGACGACGGCACGCTGGTGTACGCCGCCGACGGGCTGACCCCATATGAAACCGATCAGCCAGTTTGGAAGCCGAGCATTCACATGCCGCGCTGGGCCTGCCGCATCCTGCTGGAGATCACCGACGTGCGCGTCGAGCAGGCAAAGGCCGAAGGCTGCTTCTTCACCGACTACGGCCGCAAGTGCGGCCACTCCGGAACAGGCTGGACTGATGTTGGAATTTGCCCGGCGCCGGAAGAACACCATCTGCAACGCAACGGCTGAATGTGGGACAAGACAACCAGTCATGAACAATGCTTGGGAGCACCACGCTGGGCGTTCGCAAACCTCTGGAACTCAACCGGCGGCGACTGGGACGCCAACCCCTGTGTCTGGGTCCTCGAGTTCAAACGGGTTGACTGAGGACTAAGAAATCAAATCAACGCCCACCACGTATGGTGCCAGCCCTCCCCGATGACGCTTCATGAAGTTTTTATAGTGACTATCAAACGGCTCAGTACCACTCACGCTTTTTAGCCACTCCCGAACCCCAATAGTTATATCCTCAATAAACGAGGGAATATCTACGGCTAAAGCATCCATCAATATCGAGTTATGCACTGTGAGCGGGCCCGGCGTTAGAAAAAGCACTCTGGAGTATCCCAAGTCTTTGTGCATCGCCTTGCCCTGGTGAAGTAATCCGCAACGATATGCATAACAGACAGCTCCGGTAATGGCGACTTTCCCATAACGCATCGGCGGATATTTGCTTGCGACCCATTTATCAAACCAAGCCTTATATCTAGCTCCCGTCGCCTTTCCATCCTCTGATTCTAAAGAAGCGCATATATCAGGTATCGCGAGCGATGTGAAAAGTGCAACGGAGTAAAAACCTGCGCCTGCTACTGCCTTCAGTTCAACCAACAGATCTTCCATCGTCCAGCCCTCAGTAGAGACCTGATCTTAGCTGCAAATTCTAAAAAGGATTCTTTTTTGCCCTCCCCCCCCCAACTCAACAGCCTGCCGGTGTACGGCGGGCGAGGTATTCGTATGTCCGCACTGAACCGCTTTCATGAAAGAGCGAGCGATGCCTTGGAGAAGATCAGCGCCAGCTTGCCGGCCGGCGCCAAACTCTGCCTTTCCATCTACACCCCGGAAAAACCAGAACTAGACATCGTGCTGCAGGACAAAGGGCTCGACCTGAACGAGGTAGTTTCAACCCTGCGTCGGCGTGGCCTGAGCATCGACGGCGACAACGCCTACTAGCGCGATTTGCTCGACGCTGTGGTCGGATCGCTGGCCTTCGGCGCGCAGAACACGAACCCGCCGCCATCCGATCATTGGGCAACGCGATTCTGGGAAATCGGTCGGGAAGAGCGCGAGCTGCACGAAGAGCTGGTCGCCGCGCTGAAACTCACCCGCGAGAACCTGCGCGCCTGCCAAGCAACCATCCACCTGTGCGGCGGGTTCGACCCCGCTTATGTCGACGATGCGCAGGCTGCCATGAAGGTTGCTGACGCAGTTCTGGCCAAGGCCGGCGCATAACCCATCACCACCTTCTGCCGCCACGCGCGGCATGGAGCATCACCAATGAAAAAAGAGCTGATCAAGATCAGTGAATTCCAGCGCCGGCGCTGGGGTGAAAACGGTACACCACCCTGCCCCCAGGCGATCCGCAACTACATCCGCAACGGCAAGGTGCCCGGCGAGCAAATCGGCAAACTCTGGTACGTTGATTGGACCGCGTTCAGCCGTTCGGACGGCAATGACCTGGTCGCGATGGTATTGAAAGGAGCTGCATGATGGTCCCACGGCCGCGCAACAAGGCGAACAAGAGCCTACCGCAGAACCTGTACTTCGATTCGCGGCGCTCGACCTATCGCTACCGCCGGCCCACCGACGGTAAGTGGTTCCAGTTCGGGTCTGACCGGATCAAGGCGATCGATGCCGCGAAGCAGTTGAATCTGGAGTTCATGCGCGGCGCTGACCTGGTCGGCGCCGTAATGGGCAGCACATCGGAATCGTTCGCCGGCTTTCTGGACGCATACGAACGCGACCTTCTGCCGCCGAGGGAACTCGCAAAAGGCACACTGGGCCTGTACGCCGTGCATTTCCGTCGTTTCCGGAAACAGTTCGAAGGCAAAGCCATCGATCAGATCACGATCGGCATGATCGCGGAGATGCTGGACGCCCTCACCCCGCGCACTGCCAACCAGTGCCGCGCGCTGCTGATCGACATCTTCAACCACGCAGCGGCCAAAGGCCTGTGCCCGGACAACCCGGCCGCCAGCACCATCAATCGAATTGAAAAGAAGCAGCGCAAGCGACACACCGTCGAAGGCCTGAAGGCCATCCGGGAGAAGTCACCGTTCTGGCTGCAGAACGCAATCGACCTGGCACTGATCACCGCGCAGCGTCGGACGGACATCTTGAATATGCGGTTCGATGGTGTCCGGGAAGGTTTTTTGTATGTGGTTCAGCAGAAGACGGCCAAGGCCAGCGACGCGGCGTGGATCCGGTTCAAAGTGACCGAAGAACTCCAGGCGGTGATCAGCCGTTGCCGGAATGACATCGTCTCACCGTACCTCATCCACCGCCGGCCCGATCGCAAAAAGCAGAAGCAGGCGCAGACGAAGGACCACTGGACGCAGGTCGAAGAGCGATATTTGACGCGAGCCTTCAAGGAGGCCCGGGATACGGCGGGTTGTTATAAGGGATGGAAGGAAGAGGAAATGCCGGGCTTCCATGAAGTGCGAGCGCTGTCGCTGCACCTGTATCAGAAAGCCGAGAAGGACGGTCAGAAGATCGCCGGCCACGCCAGCGAAACCATGACGAAGAACTACCAGAAGGACCATGCCGAGATCGTCTGGTCAGAGGCAATTCCTGATTTGAATATCAGCGAAATCACCGGGTAGTTTTGCGCGGGTTTTGCGCAGGCACAAAAAAAGCCGATCCATCTGATCGGCTTAAGTGTCTGATTTTAATCAGGAAATATGGTCGGGACGGAGTGATTCGAACACTCGACCCCTAGCACCCCATGCTAGTGCGCTACCGGACTGCGCTACGCCCCGACTGATGTTGCATCCCGTTCTTCACCTCGAAGAACGCTCAAGAATATATCGCAAGCTTTTGAAAACTGGAAGTATTCAAACGCAGCTTTTTATTTCTTGAGTACCACCAGGACATCCTCCAATTCGGCAATCATCTGCCGAATCATCTGTTTGTACTGTGTGGTGTCATCTTTGGCTTCGTCGCCGGACAGGCGCAGACGTGCGCCGCCGATGGTGAAACCCTGATCGTAAAGGAGCGCGCGGATCTGCCGGATCATCAGCACGTCCTGGCGCTGATAATACCGGCGGTTCCCGCGGCGTTTGACGGGGTTGAGCTGAGGAAACTCCTGCTCCCAGTAGCGCAGCACGTGTGGCTTTACGGCACACAGCTCGCTGACTTCACCAATGGTGAAGTAGCGTTTGCCCGGGATGACGGGTAGTTCGTCGTTATGACTTGGTTCCAGCATAAGCCTCAACTCGGGCCTTCAACTTCTGCCCTGGACGAAAGGTGACCACACGGCGAGCCGTGATCGGGATTTCTTCCCCCGTTTTCGGGTTGCGGCCAGGCCGCTGGCGTTTGTCCCGAAGGTCGAAATTGCCGAAACCGGACAATTTGACCTGCTCGTTGTCTTCAAGAGCGTGCCTGATTTCCTCGAAAAACAGTTCGACCAATTCCTTGGCTTCCCGCTTGTTCAGGCCCAGCTCTTCATACAGACGTTCCGCCATCTCAGCTTTCGTCAAAGCCCCCATACGTCACTTCCTTAACGTGGCGTTCAACCTTTGTTCGAGCGAGGTGAGGATATTTTGCGTCGTCGAATTCACCTCATCGTCATTAAGAGTGCGCGATGGATGCTGCCAGGTCAAGCCGACTGCAAGGCTTTTTCTATCAGGATCAATACCTTTACCCTGATACACGTCAAACAGCCTGAGCTCTGTGAGCCATTCGCCTGCATTTTCACGGATTACGTCCAGTACAGCCGAGGCCGCGACGTCTTTGTGCGCGATCAGTGCAAGGTCACGACGCACTTCAGGAAAGCGCGACAACTCGTGGAATTTCGGCATTTTACCGAGCGCCACTTCCGCCAGAACCAGCTCAAAGACGAACACCGGACGATCCAGCCCCAGCGCCTTCGACAGCTCAGGGTGAATTGCACCGATATAGCCTACCTCGCGACCTTCACGCTCGATGCGCGCGGTTTGACCCGGATGCAGCGCCGGGTGCTTGCCCGGAGCAAAGGTGAACGAATCCAGGGCACCGGCAAAACCCAGTACAGCCTCCACGTCAGCCTTTACGTCGAAGAAGTCGACGGTATCCCGACCCTGCGCCCAGCCTTCCGGCAAGCGACTCCCGCAAACAACCCCGGACAGCATAGGCTCTTGCTTCAAGCCCTCAAGCTGACCAACGAAGCGCAGACCGCTCTCGAACAGACGCACGCGATCCTGCTGACGGTTGAGGTTGTGCTGCAACGCCTTGACCAGACCTGGCCACAACGACGAGCGCATGGCGGCCATATCGTTGGAGATCGGATTGGCCAGCAACAGCGGCTCGACACCTGGATTGAACAGTTCGAACTGACGCGGATCGATGAAGCTGTAAGTGATCGCTTCCTGATAACCACGAGCAACCAGCAGACGACGCAGCTCAGGCAGATCACTACGCGCTTCTGCCTTGGCTTGCGGCGCCAGACGCGCTTGGGGGTAGCGAACCGGCAGACGGTTGTAACCGTACAGACGTGCCAGCTCTTCGATCAGGTCGACTTCCAGGCTGATATCGAAGCGGTGGCTTGGCACTTCAACTCGCCATTGGCCTTCGCCATCAGCGGTAATGCTCAGGCCCAGGGCACTGAGCAGACGCTCGACCTGTGCCGAATCCATCTCCATGCCGAGCATCTGAGTGATGCGCTGAGCACGCAAAGTGATCGGTGCAATCGATGGCAGATGTTGTTCGCTGACGGTCTCGATGATCGGACCAGCTTCGCCGCCAGTGATTTCCAGCAGCAGGCCAGTGGCGCGCTCCATGGCTTCACGTGCCAGCTGCCAGTCAACGCCACGCTCGTAGCGATGCGAAGCGTCGGTATGCAAGCCGTAAGAACGTGCCTTGCCGGCAACCGCAATCTGATCAAAGAACGCAGATTCGAGGAACACATCACGGGTGGTCGCGGAAACACCGCTGTGCTCGCCACCCATGACGCCGGCGATCGCCAGTGCACGAGTGTGGTCAGCGATGACCAGCGTATCGCTGCGCAGGCTGACTTCCTGACCATCAAGCAGAACCAGCTTCTCGCCCTCTTCAGCCATGCGCACACGAATGCCGCCATTGATTTCGGCGAGATCGAAAGCGTGCAGCGGTTGGCCGAGCTCGAGCATGACGTAGTTGGTGATATCGACGGCAGCGTCGATGCTGCGCACGTCGGCGCGACGCAGACGCTCAACCATCCACAGCGGGGTTGGCTTGGACAGGTCGACGTTACGGATGACCCGACCCAAGTAACGTGGGCAGGCCGCCGGGGCCAGCACCTCGACCGAGCGGACTTCGTCGTGTACCGCTGCAACCGCAGCCACCACAGGACGGGTTACCGGCACGGCGTACAGCGCGCCGACTTCACGAGCCAGACCGGCCAGGGACAGGCAGTCGCCACGGTTCGGGGTCAGGTCGACCTCGATGCTGGCGTCTTCCAGATCCAGATACACACGGAAATCTTCGCCCACCGGCGCATCGGCCGGCAGCTCCATCAGACCGTCGTTGCCCTCACCGACCTGCAGCTCTGCCTGCGAGCACAGCATGCCGTTGGACTCGACGCCACGCAGCTTGGCCTTCTTGATCTTGAAGTCGCCCGGCAGCTCTGCGCCAATCATGGCGAACGGAATCTTCAGGCCCGGGCGCACGTTTGGCGCTCCGCACACGACCTGGAAGGTTTCCGCGCCATTGCTGACCTGGCATACGCGCAACTTGTCGGCGTCCGGATGCTGCTCGGTGCTCAGCACCTCACCCACCACCACACCACTGAATACGCCGGCGGCCGGAGTAACGCTATCGACCTCAAGACCGGCCATCGACAGACGAGCAACCAGCTCATCGCGATCTACCTGCGGGCTGACCCAGCCACGCAGCCATTGTTCACTGAATTTCATCCTGCTCTCCTAAGAATTCGTTACGACTAGCGAAATTGCGCGAGGAACCGCAAGTCGTTGTCGAAGAACAGACGCAAGTCGTTCACGCCGTAACGGAGCATGGCCAGACGCTCGACACCCATGCCGAAGGCAAATCCGGAGAACTCTTCCGGATCGATGCCGGACATGCGCAGCACGTTCGGGTGAACCATGCCGCAGCCCATCACTTCCAGCCAGCCGGTCTGCTTGCAGACGCGGCAGCCTTTGCCGCTGCACATCACGCATTCCATATCGACTTCAGCGGATGGCTCGGTGAAGGGGAAATACGAAGGACGGAAACGCACGGCCAGTTCTTTCTCGAAGAACACCCGCAGGAATTCTTCGATGGTGCCTTTGAGATCGGCAAAATTGATATCGCGATCGACCAGCAGGCCTTCGACCTGGTGGAACATCGGCGAATGGGTGATATCGGAGTCGCTGCGATAGACGCGGCCCGGGCAGACGATGCGGATCGGCGGCTGCTTCGATTCCATGGTGCGGACCTGTACCGGCGAGGTATGGGTGCGCAGCAACATGTTGGCATTGAAATAGAAGGTGTCATGCATCGACCGGGCCGGGTGATGGCCTGGGATGTTGAGCGCTTCAAAGTTGTGGTAGTCGTCTTCGACCTCAGGGCCTTCGGCGATGCCGTAGCCAATGCGGGTGAAGAACTGCTCGACGCGCTCCAGAGTCCGGGTGACCGGATGCAGACCGCCAGAGGTCTGGCCACGGCCCGGCAATGTCACGTCGATGGATTCGGCAGACAGTTTGGCAGCCAGCTCGGCTTCTTCAAACAATGCCATGCGCGCATTAAGAACGCCTGTAACACGTTCCTTGGCAACGTTGATCAGCGCACCGACTTGCGGACGCTCTTCGGCCGGCAGATTCCCCAGGGTCTTCATCACCTGAGTCAATTCGCCCTTCTTGCCAAGGTATTGAACCCGGATTTGCTCCAGGGCATTGATATCTTCAGCGCTTTGCACAGCCTCTAGTGCTTGAGAGACCAGCGCATCCAGGTTTTCCATGTACAGACTCCAGATACAAAATAGGGGAAGAGCTTGAAGGCTCTTCCCCTATTTATGACGTTTAACACCTGGCCCCACAGAGGTGAGGCCGGGTGACTGTCGGGGGTACTTAAGCCAAGGTGGCTTTAGCTTTCTCGACAATCGCAGCAAACGCCGCTTTTTCGTTCACTGCCAGATCAGCCAGAACCTTACGGTCGATCTCGATGGACGCTTTTTTCAGGCCAGCGATGAAACGGCTGTAGGACAGACCGTTAACACGAGCACCAGCGTTGATACGAGCGATCCACAGAGCGCGGAACTGACGTTTTTTCTGACGACGGTCACGGTAGGCGTATTGGCCTGCCTTGATTACCGCTTGCTTGGCAACACGGAATACGCGGGAGCGTGCGCCGTAGTAGCCTTTAGCAAGTTTCAGAATTTTTTTGTGACGCTTACGGGCAATGACGCCACGCTTTACACGAGCCATGAGTTACTTCCTCTATTCTTGACTAAATTAACGAAGGCGCAGCATGCGCTCGACTTTTGCCACGTCAGACGGATGCAGCAAGCTGCTACCGCGCAGTTGACGCTTACGCTTGGTCGACATTTTAGTCAGGATGTGGCTCTTGAAAGCGTGCTTGTGCTTGATGCCGTTAGCAGTTTTCAGAAACCGCTTGGCAGCACCACTTTTGGTTTTCATTTTTGGCATGTTCGGATACTCCGCATTCAGTTGATAAACATAATCAGAAGGCCTGCCGTGCCCTGTTGATTACTTCTTCTTTTTCGGGGCGATGACCATGATCAGCTGGCGTCCTTCCATCTTAGGATGCTGTTCGACCGAACCGTACTCGAGCAGGTCTTGTTCAACCCGCTTGAGGAGTTCCATCCCCAGCTCCTGGTGGGCCATCTCACGGCCGCGGAATCGCAAGGATACCTTGGCCCTGTCCCCGTCACTCAGGAAACGTACCAGGTTGCGCAGTTTTACCTGGTAATCCCCTTCCTCCGTCCCTGGACGAAACTTGATTTCTTTAACCTGAATCTGCTTCTGATTTTTCTTCGCCGCGGCAATCTGCTTCTTCTTCTCGAAGATCGATTTGCCGTAGTCCATCACCCGGCAAACAGGCGGGACTGCATCTGCGGAAATTTCCACCAGATCAAGCTTTGCTTCTTCAGCGATACGAAGCGCTTCATCAATCGAGACGATGCCAATCTGCTCGCCATCAGCGCCAATTAACCGAACCTCGCGTGCCGAGATATTCTCGTTGATCGGGGCTTTCGGTGCAGCTCGTTTATCTTGTCTCATTTCACGCTTAATAATAATTACTCCGAATCTGGGCGACCACGCCGGGAAACCGCTTGCGCGAGAAACTCAGCGAACTGGGCGACGGGCATCGAGCCCAGGTCAGCACCTTCACGAGTACGCACAGCGACAGTCTGCATCTCGACTTCCTTATCTCCGATAACCAAAAGATAGGGAACCTTGAGCAAAGTATGCTCGCGGATTTTAAAGCCGATCTTTTCATTTCTCAAGTCGGACTTGGCACGAAATCCGCTTTCGTTGAGAGTTTTTTCAACCTCTGCAACAAAATCTGCCTGTTTATCAGTGATATTCATGATCACCGCCTGGGTCGGCGCGAGCCAAGCAGGGAAAGCACCTTCGTAGTGCTCGATCAGAATCCCGACGAAACGCTCGAACGAACCGAGGATCGCGCGGTGCAACATCACCGGGTGTTTGCGGCTGTTGTCTTCGGAGACGTATTCAGCGCCCAAACGGACAGGCAGGTTAAAATCGAGCTGCAAGGTACCACACTGCCAGACTCGACCGAGACAATCTTTCAGCGAGAACTCGATCTTCGGCCCGTAGAAAGCACCCTCGCCCGGCTGCAGATCGTACGGCAGGCCAGCAGAATCAAGGGCTGCAGCCAATGCAGCTTCAGCGCGATCCCACAGCTCATCGGAGCCGACGCGTTTTTCCGGACGAGTGGACAGTTTCATCTCGACTTCGGTAAAGCCGAAATCGCGATAGACATCCATGGTCAGCTTGATGAACGCAGCGGACTCGGCCTGCATCTGCTCTTCGGTGCAGAAGATGTGCGCGTCGTCCTGAGTAAACGCTCGCACGCGCATGATGCCATGCAACGCACCCGACGGCTCGTTACGGTGGCAAGCACCGAACTCGGCCAGACGCATCGGCAACTCGCGGTAGCTTTTCAGTCCCTGATTGAACACCTGCACGTGGCATGGGCAGTTCATCGGCTTGATGGCGTAGTCGCGGTTTTCCGACTGAGTGGTGAACATGTTGTCGGCGTAGTTGGCCCAGTGCCCGGATTTTTCCCACAGGCTGCGGTCGACGACTTGAGGAGTCTTGATCTCAAGGTAGCCGTTGTCGCGCTGGATCTTGCGCATGTACTGCTCGAGCACCTGGTACAGAGTCCAGCCATTCGGGTGCCAGAACACCATGCCCGGCGACTCTTCCTGAGTGTGAAACAGGCCCAGACGCTTGCCGATCTTGCGGTGATCGCGCTTCTCGGCTTCTTCGATGCGCTGGATGTACGCCGCCAGCTGTTTCTTGTCAGCCCAAGCGGTGCCGTAGACGCGCTGCAATTGCTCGTTCTTGGCGTCGCCACGCCAGTAGGCGCCCGACAGCTTGGTCAGCTTGAAGGATTTCAGGAAACGCGTGTTCGGCACGTGCGGACCACGGCACATGTCGACGTATTCTTCGTGATAGTACAGACCCATGGCCTGCTCGTTCGGCATGTCTTCAACCAAACGCAGCTTGTAATCTTCGCCACGAGCCTTGAACACTTCGATCACTTCAGCGCGCGGAGTGACTTTCTTGATGACGTCGTAATCTTTCTCGATCAGTTGCTGCATGCGCTGTTCGATGGCCGCCATGTCTTCCGGCGTGAAAGGACGCTCGTAGGCGATGTCGTAATAGAAGCCTTCGTCGATGACCGGGCCGATGACCATCTTCGCGGTCGGGTACAGCTGTTTGACCGCGTGGCCAACCAGGTGCGCGCAAGAGTGGCGAATGATCTCCAGCCCCTCTTCATCCTTTGGCGTAATGATTTGCAGGGTCGCGTCGCTGCTGATGATGTCGCTGGCGTCGACCAGTTGGCCATTGACCTTGCCGGCGAGGGTGGCTTTGGCCAGACCTGCACCAATGGATGCGGCGACCTCGGCTACGGAAACCGGGTGATCGAATGAACGTTGACTGCCGTCGGGAAGAGTAATAGTTGGCATGGCGCCTCCTCTCCTAGTGGTGACCCCTACCAAAGGTCACGTGGGTTGGGATGAGCCAGTACAAGATCCGATCCAGGCCATTCAATGACGAACGCCTGCCTTACAGCGGCAGGAGCCTTGCGGCCAACCGGAAAACCGAACCAGAGTGACTGGGATTCAAATCGGAAAAATTCGCACGCCGACCGCTTCGGGACTGAAGGTCATCCGAAGCCTGAGAACGCTTGAGCCCGGCATGCTAGCACAGATGAGCGGTCGCTTACGCCCTGATTTGGCAGAAGGCCAAATGTCCGTTTTTATGCCAGAGTGCTGAACTTGATAGGCCTTTGCGCCCTCAGATAACAAGACATTGACCCACAAGGAGCATCCTCGCATGCGTCTGAAAAGCTTATTCGCCCTCGTCGCACCCGTCGTTCTGCTGCTGCCACTGAGCGCCCATGCCGACTGGCCGAAAGGCGAGCGCGAGAAGTACATGGCCCAGTGCACTGAGGCTGCAACCCAGCAAATCGGTGCTGCCGCGGCGAAATCCCACTGCGCTTGCGGAGCTGACGCCATCAAGTCCTATCCGGCCAGCGACATTCAGGCGCTGATGGACAACAAGGCGACGCCTGAATTGCAAAAGAAAGCCCTTGGCCAGATCACCAAATGCAAGGCAAATACCGCCCCGAAAAAATAAGAAAACCGGTCATTAACATCGGCTGAAAGGCGGAAAAAAGTGCTGGAAATGAGGCTTTTCAGACGATTTATGCAGGTTTTACAGGTTTTTTTATCGTCTTTACGTTTCGCTGAAAGCCTTTCAAACCGGGGCTTTCAGCGCAACCAGGTGGTAAAGAAAACACGACTGATTGGCAAACAGCACGTCCGGGGGGCTACCAAAGCGAACATTTCGACTATGATACCCGGGTGTGCCCAGTTGGCCTGAGCAGCACAGCACTACTGAAAATATATGTTTCTTGGAGATACACCATGTCTAATCGCCAAACCGGCACCGTTAAATGGTTCAACGATGAAAAAGGCTTCGGCTTCATCACTCCTCAAGGTGGCGGTGACGACCTGTTCGTACACTTCAAAGCTATCGAATCCGACGGTTTCAAAAGCCTGAAAGAAGGCCAGACCGTCTCTTTCGTGGCTGAGAAAGGCCAAAAGGGTATGCAAGCTGCACAGGTTCGCCCAGAGTAATTTCTCGGCGCACTAAAAAAACCCCGTCCTGGTGACGGGGTTTTTTATGCCTGACACAAAAGGACTCAGCCGCAGTTGACGCGAGTAACTACCAGGTTGTTATCGGTGTTCAGGTTCAGGCGATCGGAGCGGTATTCCAGGGTGATCATGTCGTTCGGCTTGAGGAAACGCGCATTTTGCGCCCCAGCCTTGGCACGCGCCTGATCCAGCAACTCAGGGGATGCCTTCTTGCCGATGGCAAATTGCGCTGCCGATGCTTCGCAGCGGCTATTTCCTGATTCAGCCGCCACGGGCTCCTTTGCCGACTCGCTGGAGGTTGTGCTGCAACCAGCCAACAGAGCAGCGGCCATAAGTGCACCCAGTGTCGCGAACTTCAAAGGCATGAAGCCTCCTTGTTTTCAAATGTTTAAGCAGAGATCGTGCGACCGCCAATGCGGCGTTTGGTTTCAAGGCTCAAGCCATGCCCTGCCCCACGAGCGGAAAAATGCCGAGTGTGCCTGAGCCGCCCTGTCCGGCTCATCAAACATTCGTGACTGAATATTAACGACCTCAATAAACGTCGATGTAGTCGTAGGGCGGATTCGGCCAGTTGTCTTTGAGTGCGTTGAAAATCTGCATCACCCAGACTTCATCGCTGGCTGCGACGTTACCCACATAGCCCGACCCCTTCGCCCAGGTTTCCAGGCGAAACAGCAGACCCTCGATATCCTGCCCACCGGTCACCGTAGACAGATAGGCAATGCCATCTTTGGTCACGCGCAATTGGTTGTGCACGTCGTCACTGCCCGAGGCAAGCAATTGGCGCACTGCTTCGAGTGTGAGGCCGTCAGGGGTATTCAGATCAATCTGCACAGCGGGGTCCTTTGCAAGCCGGAAAAGACCAAGTGTCGCATAGCGCTCCGCTCATGCCTAAGTCGCAGTGCCAAATGCCGCACAAAATGGTTAACTCGAAAACAGACATCCTGACCTTTCGAGCCTCCCATGACCAGTGTAAGCATCGACGCCGCCATCAACGCCAAATGGGCCGAAGGACACAGCTCTTACAGCCCCGGCACGACGGAAGAATTGGCGCTGATCGGCATTGATTTACTGGTCAAGGAGTTGGGGATAGAAGCGGCGCAGCATTTTATCAATCAGGTATTCGAACGCTATCCGATCAGCCAGGCTGAACAGCCGCAGTGAAAACCCGCAGGCAAACCGCCTGCGGGTTGACGAATTATTTCAGGCGTTTCAGGCGCTCGGTCAGCAGATCAAAGAATCCCTGGGCGTCGCCATTTTCGACCCAGAATGCATTCTTCGGTGCTTTCAGGCCGTCATACCAGTCAACAATGGTCTGGCCGAATGTCGGTCCTTCACGGCTATCCACCACGACGTTGACCGCCCGACCGGTAAACAACTCAGGCTTGAGCAGATACGCCACAACCGTCGCGTCATGCACCGGGCCACCGGGAATGCCGTAGTGCTCCATATCGCCCTTGATGTATTCGTTGAGAATGTCGCCGACGATCTTGCTCGCATTGTTGTTCAGCGCGGCGATCTGCTTCAGGCGTGCATCGCTGGTCAGGATCTTGTGGGTCACGTCCAGCGGCAGATAGGTGAGCTTCACCCCGCTCTTGAGCACCACCTCGGCAGCCTGCGGATCGGCGAACAAGTTGAATTCAGCCACAGGGGTGATGTTGCCACCGTTGAAATGCGCCCCGCCCATGATCACCACTTCCTTGATGCCCTGAACGATTTCCGGCTCCTGGATCAATGCCAGAGCCAGGTTGGTCTGCGGACCGAGCATGGCAATGGTGATGCTGTGCGGTTTGGCCGATTTAAGAGTGTCGATCAGGTAATTGACCGCATTGCCTTTCGCCAAGCCTTTCTTCGGTTCGTGAACCGTGACGCCTGACAAGCCTTCCTTGCCATGAATGTTCTCGGCGTAGATCGGCGTGCGCATCAGCGGCTTCGGTGCGCCAGCGTAAACTGGCACGTCTTCGCGCCCTGCCCATTCGCGAGCGAGTCGCGCGTTACGCGAAGTCTTGTCCAGGCGCACGTTGCCGGCGACAGTCGTTAACGCGCGGATATTCAATTCATCCGGCGACGCCAGCGCGAAGAGCAAAGCGACAACGTCGTCAGCGCCTGGATCGGTGTCGATGATCAAATCGATTTTTTCAGCGGCCTGAACGCCGGTCGCAGTTATCACAGACAAAAGCAGCAGGCTCCGGACCAGTTGATGAAGTTTTGCAGCATAGCGTTGCATAGCGCATTCCTTGTGCAGGTGATATCGGAAATCAGAATGTAACCCCGGCGACCAGAACGATGTTGCAGTACGGCTGACATTCTCCTGTACGAATGATCGCCCTGGCTTGTCGGCTAAGCACCTTGAACTGCTCGTGGGTGAGCAGATCCCTACGGCCCAGCGCGCCCTCTTCGTTCAACGCGTCCAGATCGGCAAGTGCCGTGGGTTGTTTGTCGAAGATCTCTTTGGCCAGCACATGGCTTTCTACCTGCATCTCGCTGAGTACAACTTTCAGCGTGCTGACGAAATCAGGGATGCCATGGGTCAGCGCCAGATCAATCAACTCGACACCCGGTGGCACGGGCAAACCGGCATCGCCAATCACGACCATGTCACCGTGGCCAAGAGAAGCGATCAATCGCGACAGCGCGACGTTAAGCAGAGGAGTCTTTTTCATGCGGGTTTGAACGCCTGTACTTCGGACATGGTTGGAATCGACGGTTGCGCACCGGCGCGGGTAACCGACAGTGCAGCGGCGATCTGCCCGTAGCGAATCGCCTCGGCCTCAGTCTTGCCATCGGCCAGCGCTGCGGCAAAACCGCCGACGAAAGTGTCGCCCGCCGCCGTGGTATCGACCGCCTTCACGGTCGGCGCGGGAAAATGTTCGAAGCCGTTACCGTTGGCGAACAATGAGCCTTGCGACCCTAACGTGACGATGACTTTGCCCGCGCCCATGGCAATCAACTGAGTGGCAGCCGTTTCTGCCGACTGCAGCGAGTCGACAGCGAGCCCGCTCAATGCGGCGGCTTCGCTTTCGTTGGGAATCAGATAGTCGATGGCGGCAAACCAGTCAGCCGGCAAAGGACGGCTGGCCGGCGCCGGGTTGAGGATGACGGTTTTGCCCAGCTCACGCGCACGCTTGAGCGCATGTCCGACCGTCGCGTCGGGAATCTCGAGCTGACAGATCACAACATCGGCGGCTTGTAAAACCGCATCAAAGCGTTCGATCACTGCCGGCGTCATTGCGCCGTTGGCACCGGCGACAATCACGATCGCGTTCTGGCTGTTGTCATCCACCACAATCAGCGCTACGCCACTGGAATCCTCTACGACACTGACAGCCTCGCAGTCGATGTGCTCGGCGAGCAAGGCATCGCGCAATCGCACACCGTAGTCGTCATTTCCGACGCAACCGATCATTGCCACCTTAGCGCCCAAGCGCGCAGCAGCAACCGCCTGATTGGCGCCCTTGCCGCCAGACACCGTGGCAAAGGAATGACCAATCAGCGTTTCACCGCCGCGTGGCAGCCGTGGCGCCCGGGTGACCAGGTCCATGTTCAGGCTGCCTATTACCACTACATTTGCTGGCATACATCACTACTCATCAATTCGGTTTCAGCGATATTCGGTGAACACGCCGGACAGCGGCGCGGTCGATTCGCGCAGGACAATGCTCGGGGTCACGATGCGTTGATCGGTGCCCGAATCCGGCGCGGCAATTCTGCGCAACAGCACTTCGGCGGCCATCTCGCCCAGTTGCAGGATCGACTGGCCGACCGTGGTCAGCGCCGGATAGACATAACGGCTCATCTGAATGTCATCGAAGCCGATTACCGACAGCTCGGCCGGCACCCGGACATTACGTTCAGCCGCCGCACGCAGCACACCGATGCCAATCATGTCGTTACCGGCAAAAATTGCGCTCGGCGGATTGCTCTCGAGCAGCCGGGCTGCGGCGTTGTAACCGCCGGTGCTGGTGAAGTCGCTTTCGAGCATACGCTCCTCGCGCACCTCGATTCCCGCTTCTCGCAGCGCTCGGCAATAACCGGCCTGACGCATTTGCGCCACGCTGGTACTGGCCGGACCGCCAATGGTGGCGATGTCGCGATGCCCCAACTCGAGCAGGTGACGGGTTGCCAGATAAGCGCCGTATTCATGATCGATACGCACCAGATCGGCATTTACACCTTCCAGGCCCCGGTCAACGATAACCATCGGCGTCTTCACGCCTGCCAGCCCTTGCGCCAGACCAGTGTCACCGCCGGCGGAGGCGACGATCAAACCGTCGATGCGTTTTTCCAGCAACACGCGCAGATAACTGCGCTGCTTGTCCGGATTGTCGTCGGAGTTACAGAGGATCACGCAGTAACCGTTGCGCTCGCAGTAATCCTCGATTCCGCGCGCCAATTCAGCGAAGTACGGGTTGAGGCTGTTAGGCACCAGCAGGCCGATGGTCGCCGTGGTTTTGGCTTTCAGCGAGCGCGCCACGGCACTGGGAACGTAGTCGAGGCTCTTGATCGCCGCCTCGACTTTGCGCCGCACTTCTTGACTCACCGGGCGGGTGTTGTTCACCACGTGCGACACGGTCGTGTAGGAAATACCCGCAAGCGCCGCTACATCCTTGATCGTTGCCATGGTTCAGCCTCGGCGACTGGCGCGTTGACTGCGATAGGTGTCGAGCACCACGGCGATAACAATTACCGCTCCGGTGATGATGCGCTTGGTCGGTTCCGTCGCACCAATCTGTGCGAGACCGGCCGCGAGCACGGAAATGATCAGCACGCCAAAGAAAGTACTGATTACCGAACCGCGTCCACCCATCAGGCTGGTACCACCGATAACCACCGCCGCGATCACTTGCAGTTCCAGGCCCGAACCTGCGTTCGGGTCAGCCGCCTCCAGACGCGAAATCTGAAACAGAGCGGCAATGCCCGCCAGCAGGCCCATAAGGCTGAACACCAGAATCTTGTAGGGCTTGGGATTGATCCCGGCCAGCCGCACGGCTTCTTCGTTGGTGCCGATGCCGATCAGGTAGCGGCCGAAAACAGTGCGAGTCAAAACTGCCTGCGCGATGAAGATCACCAGCAAAGCGATGATGAACGAGGGTGAAATACCGAACGCGATCGGATTCGACAGCCAGGCGAACGCATCGCCGATGTACGCAGTCCGCGACCCGGTCATCTGATACGCCACACCGCGGGCCATTTCCAGCACGCCGAGGGAGACGATGAACGACGGAATCCGCCAGGCCACGGTGATCGAGCCAGTGATGGTGCCGGCCAGAGCCGCCACCGCCATGCCGAGCAGCGCCGCTGGCAAAACGCTCCAGCCCCAGCCGAGAATTGCAACGCTGACCGTCGATGCGGCCAACGCCAGCACCGAGCCGACGGACAAATCGATGCCGCCGATGATCAGCACAAAGGTCATGCCCACCGCCAGCACCATCAAGTCGGGAATCTGGTTGGCCAGGGTGCTGAAAGTGTTGTACGAGAGGAAATGGCTGCTCAGAACCGAGAACAGCGCAATCATCGCCAGCAAGGCACCGGCCAGGCCCAGATATGTGCCCAGGCCGAAGAAATTGCCACTACGTTTACTGGCAGAAGATGCAGTTTTCATGGGAGATCCCTAGGCGCTGCCTCATTGAGCAACGCATCACGTTTTTGGTAGCCGGCGAATGCGGCGGCAAGCAAATCATCCTGGGTCCAGCTGTCGCGCTCGAAGGTGTCGATCAGACGCCCCGCCGAAAGCACGCCGATCCGGTCACAGATCAGCATCAACTCGCGCAAGTCACTGGACACCACCACCAACGCCTTGCCCTGGCGGGTCAACTCACCGAGCAAACCGTAAATATCGAACTTGGCGCCGACATCAATCCCGCGAGTCGGCTCGTCGAACAGCAGCACCGAACAGTCGCGCTCCAGCCAGCGACCGATCACGACCTTCTGCTGATTGCCGCCGGACAGTTCCGAAACCAACTGCGTCGGGCTCGAGCTGCGGATGCGCATGGCTTCGATCTGACGCTTCGCCAGGGAGATTTCGTCGCCGTTGTTGACGAAACCGCCACTGGAGATTTCCGGCATGTTACCCAGGGCGATGTTGGCGCTGATCGACTGACTGAGCAGCAGCCCTTCGCCCTTGCGATCCTCGGTGATCAACGCGATGCCATTGCGTACGGCATCGACTGGCGAGCGAACACTCACGACCTTGGCCGGGGAGCCGAGCGCGATGGTGCCGCTGTCGGCAGCATCGGCACCGAATATCAGCCGCAGCAATTCCGTGCGCCCTGCCCCGATCAATCCGGAAATGCCGAAGATCTCCCCGGCACGCACCTCAAAAGAGACGTCGCGGACTTTGTCAGAGCGGGTCAGGCCTTTGACCGTCAACGCCGGAGCGCCGATCTTGCGCGGCCCCATGTCGATGTGTTCACCCAGTTCGCGACCGACCATCAAGGTGACCAGTTGCTCGCTGTTGTAGTTGGCCATCGGCTCGACGCAGACCAGATTGCCGTCACGCAGCACGGCAATACGCTGCGCCACCCGCGCCAGTTCTTCGAGACGGTGAGAGATATAGATGATGGAAACGCCGCGGGCCTGCAATCGGCTGATCTGCTCGAAGAGCATTTCGACTTCGCGCGCCGTGAGCATCGCGGTCGGCTCGTCAAGGATCAGCACATGGCAGTCGCCGATCAGGTTGCGCGCGATTTCAACCATCTGCTGATGGCCGATACCGAGTTCACCGACCAGCGTGTCCGGATCGATCGCATCGAGGCCGACTTGCGCCATGGCTTCGATCGCCGCCTTGCGCAACTGCTTGCGGCTGATCCAGCCAGCGCTGCTCGGCAGATTATCCAGAAAGAGGTTTTCCGCCACCGACAGCGTCGGCAACAGATTGAGTTCTTGCATGACCATGCGCACGCCAAGCTCTTCAGCCTGGGTACGGCTGCCCGGACGATAGTCCTTGCCGTGGAATTGCATCTGGCCGGTAGTGGGTGTGACCAAACCACCAATGATCTTCGACAGGGTACTTTTGCCGGCACCATTTTCGCCGGTCAGCGCCAGTACTTCACCGCGCATCAGCGTCAGATCGATGCCGGTGAGCACCGGTTGCGCATAGGTCTTGCCGATACCGCTGACCGAGAGGACAGCGTTCGGAGCGGAAACTGACATAGAAATCTCCATGCGCTCGCCCGGACGGACGAGCGCCGTTGTGTCGCCAGATGACTTACTGGGTGACCAGCTCGACCGGTGTTTCGATCACGCCGTTGGCACCGCTGTCGACTTTCTCGCCTTTGATGATCTTCAGCGCGGTTTCGATGCCGAACACGGCCTGCTTGGCTGCAAACTGATCAGCCGTCGCCAGCACGCGGCCGTCCTTGAGCATTGGCTTGATGGCATTGATATTGTCGTAACCGACGACTTTCACCTGCCCAGCCTTACCAGCGGCACGGACTGCGGAAACGGCACCGACCGCCATGCTGTCGTTACCGGCCAGCAGCGCTTTGACATCCGGGTATTCACTGAGGATCGAAGCCGCAACCTTGTTGCCCTTGTCGATTTCCCAGTCACCGGACTGCAGCGAGACCACTTTGATCTGCGCGGCTTCCATCGCGTCCTTGAAACCGGCCGTGCGCGCCTGCGCGTTGGTGGTGGTGGACACGCCTTCGATGATGCCGACCTCGTCGCCCGCCTTCAGCTGCTTGGCCAGGTATTCGCCAACCAGACGTGCACCCTTGCGGTTGTCCGGACCTACGAACGGCACGTTGATGTTCTTGCTTTTGACCACGGCGGGATCAAGCTGGTTGTCGATGTTGATCACCGTGATACCGGCGTCTACGGCCTTCTTGATCACCGGCACCATGGCCTTGGAGTCAGAAGGCGCGATCACCAGTGCATTCACCTTGGCCAGGATCATCTGTTCGACGATGCGAGTCTGGCCGGCGGTGTCGGTTTCGTCTTTGATACCGTTGGAGATCAGATCGAAATCGGCGGAGTGTTCTTTCTGGTAGGCCTTGGCGCCGTCTTCCATGGTCAGGAAGAATTCGTTGGCCAAAGATTTCATGACCAGCGCGACTTTGGGCTTTTCTGCAGATTCGGCGAACGCCGAGGAGACAGGTAGTGCGGCGGCTGTGGCAGCCAGCATAGCGACAGCAAGAAGACGTGCGGCGAATGGCAGCTTCATGGGTTCACTCCGATCTTATGATTATTGTGAGCAACGTTTGCGCTGACGTAAGCTACGTCACGGCTCCGAGAGCAGATGCCCTTCCAAGTCGCGCAAACGTTTGCGTAGACCGAACTATGAGAATCCCGCCGACATTTGTCAACAATCAGAAATCGTCTTTTGTTGTAGGCCGAATCGCTGAGTCGGCCATCTGACGCTTCAGGCGGTCGTGTTGACCAGGCCACCGCTGGTAGCGCTTTTCGACATCTCCTTGACCAACGCACCCGCCACTTCTGCCAGTGCGGCGCTGGTTTGCGCGATCTGGCCCTGAATCGACATCACTGCCTGGGACTTCGCTTCGGGAGTCGGATAGCTTGCAGCCTGAGCCGCAGCCAGTTGCTGTTGCTGCTCCTGAAGTTGCTTCTGCAATTCCTTCATCCGCTTGAGCAACGTCTTGACGGTGATGCTGAGATTGCTGTCAGCCTCGGTTTCACTGTTTTCCTGCACAGGCCCGCCACCGGTTCTGACCTGATTCTTCTCAGTCTTTTCGGTACCCAGCGCCTGCGCCGAAGTCTCATTGGTCGCATCGTTCAGGCTGTTGATCGTCGCTGCAGTTTTACCGCCAATGGTGACTGCAGCGGGATTGGCAAAACCGACCGTCAGTGACATGTGAACTCCTAAGATTTGGTTTCCTTGAGGACGCATCGGCCTGAGAGCACATTTCTTTAGCGAGGATTTGTCACCCGCCTGGCTTTTCAGAGATTGCCTATCGGCGAGCCGAACACGAATCCGCCTGTCGTTCGGAATCCCGGATGGATGAATCCTCAACGATGCTCCAGCCCTCGACAAATATTGATTTAAATCATTGGGTTAAACATTTTCCGCCAGCACATTACGCATGGTATGAATCCTGCTCCCGCCCTTGCACCTCGAGCATTCAGATCGGCTTGGGGCGCATCTAGATGAACCTGCATCAGCACCGTCTCACGACTAGAGAGAAAAATAATGAAATCTGCTTTCAATACTTTGATTCCGGGCGCACTGGCCCTCCTCCTGCTCCTGCCTGCTGCCCTTCAGGCAAAAGAAGCCGAAACCCAGACGAAACTGGCGAACGTCGTCGTCCTCGCCACAGGCGGAACCATCGCTGGCGCCGGCGCCAGTGCTGCCAACAGCGCCACTTATCAGGCAGCAAAAGTCGGTATCGAACAACTGATTGCCGGCATTCCCGAGTTGAGCAAACTGGCTAACGTGCGCGGCGAACAAGTCATGCAGATCGCTTCGGAAAGCATCACCAACGACAACCTGCTGCAATTGGGTCGTCGCGTTTCCGAACTGGCCGACAGCAAGGACGTGGACGGCATCGTTATCACCCACGGCACCGACACTCTGGAAGAAACCGCGTACTTCCTGAACCTGGTCGAGAAAACCGACAAGCCGATCATCGTCGTAGGTTCGATGCGTCCGGGCACTGCCATGTCGGCAGACGGCATGCTCAACCTGTACAACGCCGTCGCCGTGGCGAGCAGCAAAGAAGCACGCGGCAAAGGTGTGCTGGTGACCATGAACGACGAGATCCAGTCCGGTCGCGACGTCAGCAAAATGATCAACATCAAGACCGAAGCATTCAAAAGCGCGTGGGGTCCGCTGGGCATGGTGGTCGAAGGCAAATCCTACTGGTTCCGCCTGCCGGCCAAGCGTCACACCATGGATTCGGAATTCGACATCAAGGACATCAAGAGCCTGCCTGACGTAGAAATTGCCTACTCCTACGGCAACGTCAGCGATACCGCCTACAAGGCACTGGCTCAAGCCGGCGCCAAAGCCATCATCCACGCCGGCACTGGCAACGGTTCGGTATCTTCCCGCGTGGTTCCATCCCTGCAAGCGCTGCGCAAGGATGGCGTGCAGATCATTCGCTCGTCCCACGTCAACGCCGGCGGCTTTGTCCTGCGTAACGCCGAACAGCCCGACGACAAATACGACTGGGTTGTCGCTCACGACCTGAACCCTCAGAAAGCCCGCATCCTGGCGATGGTTGCACTGACCAAGACCAACGACAGCAAAGAGCTGCAACGGATGTTCTGGGAATACTGATTGAACATCGCCTGATCACTTCTCGATCGGGCAATTGCGCATCACCTGCCAGCTTGGCAGGTGGTGCCCCGCTTACACCCTTCAAATACTTTTCCCACAAAAATCTCGACAAGTCCTACACCAAAATCGGAAACCCGCTGTCAGAGGATTTTCTTGAATTTTAAGCAGTTGCGAAATCGCTTACAGTTAAATACTGTATGCACGTACAGCTTAATAAGGATAACCTCGTGGCCACCTCTCCTGCTGCTCCTGACGCTTATGAACGCATGGGTATGCGCGTTCAGAAAATCATCAATTCCCCCACCGCCCAAAAAGCCAAAGCCGCACTGATTTTCCGTCTGCCGGATGAGCCGATGGACGACTGGGAGCGCTTGCTCGAGGAAATCGACGAGAACGACAACGTCACCCTCGCCTATCGCGATGACGGTGGCGTGCAGATTTTTTGGGTTGTGCCGAAGGAAGATTGATTCAATGAGTGTCCGCTGTGTTGCTTTGCTGTTGTTGTTTTTCGCCGTGGGCGCCCAGGCTGGCGCCCCACGTACATTTTCCGAAGCCAAGAAAGCCGCATGGAAACTTTATGCGCCGCAGTCCACGGAGTTCTACTGCGGCTGCAAGTACACCGGCAACCGCGTCGATCTCAAGGCTTGCGGCTATGTGCCGCGCAAGAACGCCAAGCGTGCATCGAGGATCGAGTGGGAGCACATCGTGCCGGCGTGGCAGATCGGGCATCAGCGGCAGTGCTGGCAGCAAGGCGGACGCAAGAATTGCACGCGTTACGATCCGGTTTATCAAAAGGCCGAAGCTGACCTGCACAACCTGGTACCGAGCATCGGTGAGGTCAACGGTGATCGCAGCAACTTCAGCTACGGCTGGTTGCCGGTGCAGTCCGGTCAGTATGGATCCTGCCTGACCCAGGTCGACTTCAAAGCGAAGAAAGTCATGCCCCGCCCTTCGATTCGCGGCATGATCGCCCGCACGTATTTTTATATGAGCAAACAATACGGACTGCGCCTGTCGAAGCAGGATCGGCAGTTGTACGAGGCGTGGGACAAGACCTATCCAGTGCAGGACTGGGAACGTCAGCGCAACCAGAGCGTGGCGTGCGTGATGGGGCGTGGCAACGAGTTTGTCGGCTCGGTAAATCTGAAAGCCTGCGGCTGATCGCAGCACAAATAAAAAGGCCTCGAGCGTTATGCTCGAGGCCTTTTTCATGTCTGGCGTTCAATCTGTTTGAAGGCGCTACGCTTATGGCGTGAGCGGATGCTCAATCACCACCGATTCGATATTTTGTTTCTTGGCTTTAACCAGCGCTGCATCGACCTGCACCTTTCGCGCCTCGGCGTCAGCCTGGGAATTGAACGGACCGATCAGAATTCGTGTTTTACCGCTGCCGTCCTTGACGACCGTCGGAACGAAAGCGTGCTCGATCAACCAGCCGCTCAGGTCACTGACGGCCTGAGGGGTCTCGCCACGCACTTCCAGATCCCACTGTGGCGCGGCGGCCGCCGGCGCTGCCGCGACCTTTGTCTCAGGCTTGGGCGCATCTACACTCTTGCCTTCACCGCAGCCTGCCAATGCCAGTGCCGCTACCAGCCAAACCAATTTGCGCACAACGCTTTCCTCGGAATTCACAAAGCGGCGATCTTATCATTCATAAATACTTCGCGAGCCCCGCAAAATGGGCACAAAACAACGAGAATGATGATTGCAGCCTCTGTATAGTTACGCCCTGGGAATTAATGCCGCATCTGCGCGTCAGAAAGAGGCACCCAAACCGTGAGACTTCGCACTAATCTATAGATACCACCGACCTCTGCACTGTCTGAATCAGGTGCCCTACAAAGCAATCAAGGAGAAGACCATGCTGATACTCACCCGCAAAGTCGGTGAAAGCATAAACATTGGTGATGACATCACGATCACCATCCTCGGAGTCAGCGGCCAACAGGTTCGCATCGGCATCAACGCTCCGAAAAACGTGGCAGTGCACCGTGAAGAAATTTACCAACGCATTCAGGCCGGCCTGACCGCTCCGGACAAGCCGCAAACGCCCTGAGCCACTTTGCATTACGTAGCCAGTCCCTTTGCCCCCGCGCAAGACTGGCTAAAGATTCACGCGCCGTTTAGCCATCCGCATTTCACCCCGCTGGGCACGGCGCCTGAAGCATGCTGACTCCTTTCACTTGCCCCTCCCTCCTTTCTTACGCCGATATTACCTTTCATTCCTGGAGCTGGCTGTCGGACGTTTCCGATAGAGCACGGCGAATTTCGCCTTCTAAGCGAATATCACGCCACGCGCCATGCCTGTCGCCGCGACCATCATCAGGATCAGCAGCAGCGCTTCAACATGACTGATTCGCGCGTACAACTTCGCACGCCCGGCTTCAGGCGCTACCCCGCGCGACGATGCGATGCGCCATTTGATCAGCGTGATCATCGGTGCAAGCTCCATCAGTAGTATCAGCAAGAACAGCGTCATCTTCAGATGAAACAGCGGCTGATGCAGGTAATAGTCGGAGGCTTTCTCGTAACCACCAAATGCGCGCATCGCTCCGGTAATAAGCAGCGTCAAAGCTGAAAGCCCCCAGAGGTTATCCGCGAGCAGCACGCGCTTGAGCTCTCCCGTGCCCGCCGAGAGCTGGCTGAACGCTGTGCCGCGCGTCAGTACCGCCCAGAAAGCCAAGGCAAACGCGAATAGATGAACAGCCGCAAGGATCCACTGACTCAGCATCGACGCACCCCCTTACAAAGAGTTGAAAATCGGCCAGTCAGTAGTAGACGAAAAAGCGGGGCCTCGCTTGGAGCTGACGGCGAGACAGATGCCAAACGCCAAAACGCAGGCAAAAAAAATCCCAAGCAGCTGATGGAAGCTTGGGATTTAAAAATGCATAAACCGTGGTGGTGAACGCGGAACGGATGTTACTTAAATTCCCAATATGCAACAAGGCTTTTTCGATAACCGGTTGGAGAAAAATAGCTGTAAGCCTTTGGATATTCAGGTGTTTTCAACAACAAAATGGTAGAAAACGCACCAAAATGGCGCTTGATCACTTTGCCCAAATAGTAATGAATGGAGAGCTGATCAGAGCGAAGCGGAAATAACCGGGAACAAGCGTTGCGCAAATCGCAGACAACAAAAAAGGGCTCACCTTTCGGTGAGCCCTTCCAGACCGCCCAGCAGAGCGGATTTTGTTTGGTAGGCGCGATTGGACTCGAACCAACGACCCCCACCATGTCAAGGTGGTGCTCTAACCAACTGAGCTACGTGCCTGCTGTGAGGCGGCATTCTACGGAATTCCGGAGGGGTGTCAACACCTTTTTTTTCACCTAACCCTATGAATATGCAAAATATTTAATTTCGCCTCAGCGACGAAGATTTTTCGGTAGCTGGCGGAGGTTTTTCAACTCGGGTAGGATCGACGCACTCGTAAAATATATTAAACAGAGGCGGCAGGATGGCGAACAACCAATACCCAGAGTCTTATTACGCTGCGTCGGCCAATGCCGTACCACCACGCCCTGTGCTGCAGGATGATGTGGAGACGGACGTCTGTGTGATCGGCGCCGGGTATACCGGGCTGTCGTCCGCCCTGTTCCTGTTGGAGAACGGTTTTCGCGTAACCGTGCTGGAAGCGGCGAAAGTCGGTTTTGGCGCCTCGGGCCGAAACGGCGGGCAGATCGTCAACAGCTATAGCCGCGACATAGACGTCATTGAACGCACGGTCGGCCCCAAGCAGGCGCAACTGCTCGGCGAAATGGCCTTTGAAGGCGGCCGGATCATTCGCGAGCGCGTGGCCAGATACAACATCCAGTGCGACCTGAAAGACGGTGGTGTATTCGCCGCCCTTTCCGCCAAACAAATGGCCCACCTTGAATCGCAGAAACGGTTGTGGGAGCGCTTCGGCCACACCCAGCTGGAATTGATGGACCAACGCCGCATCCGCGAAGTGGTCGGCTGCGATCAGTACGTCGGCGGCATGCTCGATATGAGCGGCGGCCACATCCATCCGCTGAATCTGGCGCTCGGTGAAGCAGCGGCAGTCGAGTCTCTCGGCGGCACCATCTATGAGCAATCACCTGCCGTGCGCATCGAGCGCGGGGCCAATCCGGTTGTGCATACACCGCAAGGCAAGGTCAGGGCCAGGTTCATCATCGTCGCCGGCAACGCCTATCTTGGTAATCTGGTGCCCGAGCTGGCGGCCAAATCGATGCCGTGCGGTACCCAGGTGATCACCACCGAGCCGCTGGGCGATGAGCTGGCGAAGGCGCTTTTGCCGCAGGATTACTGCGTGGAGGATTGCAACTATCTGCTCGACTACTATCGCCTGACCGCCGACAAACGCTTGATCTTCGGTGGCGGCGTGGTTTACGGCGCTCGCGATCCGGCGAACATCGAAGCGATCATTCGCCCGAAGATGCTCAAAGCTTTCCCGCAACTCAAGGACGTGAAGATCGACTACGCCTGGACCGGCAACTTCCTGCTGACCCTTTCGCGCTTACCGCAGGTCGGGCGCCTGGGCGACAACATCTATTACTCGCAGGGCTGCAGCGGCCACGGCGTCACCTACACGCACCTGGCTGGCAAAGTCCTCGCCGAAGCGTTGCGCGGTCAGGCCGAGCGCTTCGATGCCTTTGCCGACCTGCCGCACTATCCCTTCCCCGGCGGGCAATTGCTGCGCACACCGTTTGCCGCGCTGGGCGCCTGGTATTACGGGCTGCGCGATAAGTACGGTCTATAAACACCATTGTGGCGAGGGGATTTATCCCCGTTGGGGGTGCGAAGCGCCCCCTCTTGAGCAGGAGGGGACTACTGCGCAGTCCAACGGGGATAAATCCCCTCGCCACAGTAGATTCAGCAAGGCTTAGGATCAGAGCTGATCCCGAGCGATCCCGCTGCGAATCCGCAGGATATCCGCCAGCACCGCCAGCGCAATTTCCGCAGGGGTCTTGCTGCCGAGGTTGAGGCCGATCGGCGCATGAATCCGCGCCAGCTCCGCCTCGCTCAAACCACCAATGCGACGTAAGCGCTCAAAGCGTTTTTGCGACGTCTGCAGCGATCCCATCACACCGATGTAAAACGCCTTGGTGCGCACCGCCTCCATCATCGCCAGATCATCGATACGCGGATCGTGGGTCAACGCCACTACCGCCGTATCGCGATGACAACCACCGTCGGCAATAAACACCGAAGGCAACTGCCGACGGATTTCCACGCCATTGAGCACCACACCTTCCAGCACCTCCTCGCGCGGATCGCAGAGAATCACTTCGAAGCCAAGTCCTACCGCGAACTCGGCACAGACCTGCGCCACACTGGAGTAGCCGGCGAGCAACAAGCGCTGTGCTGCACCGATACGGATGCGCACCCGATCAATCTCACGCTCGATCCGCGCACCCTGCTCGCGATCAGCCAACAGAACGCGCGCACCGCTGGCCAGATCAACTTCGCGAAGCAGACGACGCTGCCCCAGCAGCGCTGATTCCAGTTCACGCAGATGCGCCTGCACCGCGCAGTCGGCGTCAAGTTTTTCCACCAACACATCGAGAATGCCACCGCAAGGCAGACTGACCCGCGAGCGCGGATCATCGCCTTCGCCGTAACGCACGACGCTGACTGCTTCGAGAAACGCACCTTCGGCAACGCGCTCAAGAAAATCCTCCTCAACGCAACCGCCCGACAGCGAACCGATCCACTGCCCGCTTTCGTTCACCGCGAGCAGCGAACCCGGCGCGCGCGGAGCCGAGCCGTAAGTGGTCAGCACCGTGCACAGCCAGATTCGCTGCCCGGCCACCGACCATTCCAGCGCCCGACGCACCACTTGCAGATCGAGATGCTGCATATCAGTGGGCCTTGTGCTCGACGCTCGGCGCGTCGGCTTGCAGCTTCTGCACTTCGCTCACCGCCAGTTCAGCCCTCTGGCCGCCCCAACCCTGACGCAGGTAGTTGAGCAGATCAGTCAATTGCTCAGGACTGAGCTTTTCAGCAAACCCCGGCATCGGCTGCATGCGCTCGAACCCGGAGAACTTCTGTTCGCCGATGCCGTCCTCGATCACTCGCAACAGGTTGCGCGGATCTTCCAGACGCAACGTGGTGTTGCCGCGCATGGCCACTGCGATGTGCGGTTTGCCTTCACCGCCAGCCGCGTGACAACCGGCGCAGACGTTCAGATATTCCTGACGGCCGCGCTGAGCACTCGCGCTGAGCTTGTCCAGCGGTACTTCGACGAGCTCTTTGGCTGGTGGCGGTTGCTCGCCAAGCAGGAACGTCGCCATTGCCGCCAGATCAGCATCGCTCAGACCTTGAGTGCTGTTGTGAAACACCGGGAACATTTCGTTGAACATCGTTCCTTGCGCGCTCATGCCATGCTTCAGAAACGTGCTCAGATCCTGCTGATTCCAGCCGCGCGCGGCCAGGTCGGTGGCCAGCAGGCTCGGCGCGAGATAACCATTGAGAATGCCGCCGGTCATGCGCTTGTCCATTTGCATCGCGCCCGGCAGGCCACGTGGCGTGTGGCATTCACCGCAGTGGCCGAGCACATCGACCATATACTGGCCGCGCTTCCACGCCGCATTTTTGCCTTCGGCCGGCTCCAGCTTGACGTCTTTACCGTAGAGCATGTTCCAGCCGGTCAGGCCCAGACGCACGTTGAACGGAAAGCTCAGGCTGGTCACCGGCGCGGCGCGTTCGATCGGCTCGATGGTTTTCAGATACGCGTGAATCGCATCGGAATCGGCGCGCGGCATCAGGTGATACGAAGTGTACGGCATCGCCGGATACAGATTCGCACCGTCGCGCCGTTTGCCTTCGGTCAGCGCAGCGAAGAACTCGTCATCGTTGTACAGACCGATGCCGTGCTCTTTGCTCGGGGTGATGTTGGTGCCGTAGATCGTGCCGAACGGCGACACGATCGGCAGGCCGCCGGCATACGGCGCGCCACCCGGTGCGGTGTGGCAGGCCATGCAGTCGGCAGCGCGGGCGAGGTATTCGCCGCGCTTGACCTGATCATCGGCGTGGACCGCCAAAAACGGCGCAGCCAGTCCGACCGCAAAAGTCAGGCGGGTCAGTAAACGCTTCATGCTCAACCCTCCTTGACCAGACCAAGATCGGTCAGCACGTTGCGCGTGGCGTTGTAATAACGCACGTACCCGGTGCAGCGGCAGACGTGATGGCCGAGGCTGTCCTCGATCACCTGTTCCAGCTGACTTTTGACGATCGGCTGGCGCTGCAGCTTCTCGACCAACACCGTCGCGGCGTTGACGAAGCCTGGCGCGCAGTAGCTGCACTGGAAGGCAAACTCGTCGACAAAGCGCTGCTGGATCGGATTGAGCTCAGTGACCTGGCCCTGCTCGTCGCGAGTGGCGTGGCCTTCGATGGTGCGGACTTTCTTGCCCTCGAAGTAGTGCGCGCCGGTGATGCAGGTGCGCACTTCTTCGCTGGTACCGTCGGGGTTATTGACGATCACCACGCAGGCGTGGCAGATCCCCTGACCGCAGCCCAGCCGCGAGCCGGTGAGGTTTTTGTATTCGTGCAAATAGTCGATCATCGGCAGGTCATCAGGGATGTCCACCGGGCCGACGGATTGACCATTGAGGGTCAGTTGAAGCGGACGGTTAGCCATTGAGGGCCTCCTTGATGCGCGCAGCGGTGATAGGCAAGTCACGAACACGTTTACCGATGGCGTGCGCCACGGCGTTACCGATGGCACCGACAATCGGGATCATCACCACTTCGGCGATGCCCTTGGACGGATCGCTCGGCGACAGCGGCGGCAGGATCTCCGCAGTCTGCTTCCACACGGCAACGTGACGGGCCATCGGCAGACGATAACGGTTGAAGTTCCAGTCACCCTCCCCCGGCCCGCCTTCGTACAACGGCATTTCTTCCATCAGCGCATGACCAATACCCATGGCGATACCGCCTTCGAGCTGGCCCTTGACCAACTCTTCAACCAACACGCGCCCGCACTCGATCCAAGAATGGTGGTTGAGCACCTGAACCTCCGCCGAGCCTTTGTTGACCTTCAGCTCGACCAACGTGGCGACCGGGCTGTAATAGGTCACGGCAGCGTTGTTCAACTGCACTACCGGGTAGTTGACGTTCTGCCGATCAAGCAAGTGGAAGCCGGCGCTGTTCATCTGCGCTTTCTTCGCTTGTGGCGCGCCATCGCCGTATTTCACCGCCAGACCGTCGAGCGGCAAGCGCTCGCGCACGCCGTCGATGCTGTATTCGGCTTCGGCCCAGCTCCAACGGTTGAAACCGTGCACCGTGGCGCCCGTCACCAGCCCGCGTTCGTGGGCGCGCTTGGCCAGCTCTTCGAAACTCAGCGGCTGCATGCCGTTGGCGGTCAGCTTGCCGTCGACCCAATGCGCATCTTCGCGACGCACCACGTAAGGGTTGGCCTGGCCGCCGTACGGCCCCTGACGCCATATCTCCAGCGCCGCGGGCCACAAACCATGGTTGAACAGCACGCGCGCGGCCTCACGGGTTGCATGGCTGAAGTAATAGGCGGAGTTGGTCGCCGAAGACGCCGACGCCAGCTTGCCGACCCAGCGCGGGTTGCGCAGCAGATTATCCTGCTCGGCCTGACTCATGATGTACGGGTTGCCGCTGGTGATCAGCTGCATTTCCTGCCACTCGGTTTCTCCGGTCTTCACATCATGCGCCGGGCTGCCGAGGAAATCGGCGACGACCAAGGCTTGCGAAGTGGACATGCCGGTGCCGATTTCGATACCGATATGGCGCAGGGTGATGCGCCCGTCAGCGGTGAATTCGATGCTGGCCATCGGTGCTTCGGAGCCGGTACCGAAGTCTTTCTGGCAAATGGCGAAACCGACGCCGTACCAGTTATCCGGGTCTGCCGCTTCACGTTGTTGCTTGATCGTGTCACGGTTTTTCCAGACTTCGTGCACCGAGGCCTTGTCGAGAATTTCGTGCAGGCGCAGTGCACCGGCCGGGATTGCGCCCTGGGTGTTTTTCATGCCGGACCGCAGTGCATTCCTGCGGCGCAAATCGATGGCGTCGACACCCAGACGATTAGCGATTTCGTCGACCATCATTTCGGTCGCCGCCATGCTTTGCAGGGTGCCGTAACCGCGCATCGAACCCGCCTCGACCGCGCGCGAGTGATACGCGGTGACTTGCAGGTCGTTCTGCGGCATGTAGTAGATCGACTGCGCTGCGGTGGCGCCAACCGCCGCCACCGATGGGCTGTAGTTGACCCGACCGCCGCCGTCGACGCTCATTTCTGCACGGAAAATCTTGAAGGTGTAGTCGTTCTTGTCCACGGCCAACTGGTAGCGGATGTCGAACGGGTGACGCTTGATACCGCTCTGGAATTGCTCATAGCGGTCGTTGGCCAGACGCACCGGCACACCGGCGCCGTACAGCGCGGCCAGGGCTGCGTAGTAGACAAAAATGTTGTGGTCTTTGGAGCCATACCCGACGGTGTAGCCCGGGTGCATGTTCAGGTTGGCCAGGCCGAAACGGGACGGCCCGATCATCTTCGCTGTCTCGGTCGCGACTTCCAGCGGGCACTGGGTCGCCACGACGAAATGCAGGGTTTTGGTTTTCGGGTCGTACCAGCCGTTGCCGTTGTCCGGCTCAAGGGCGGCCGGTTCGATCGACGGCGTCTTGTAGCGCTCATCGAACACCAGCCAGTTGTCTGGCGGCGTGTCGATCTCCTGCTTCATGCGGTCGGCGTAGAACAGACCGCGCTCGGTGAGGTTGCCATGCAGGTTCGGCGATGCATTCCACACTGGACGGCGGTTCTTCAGCATCGGGAACAGAATCGAATCCTTGAGGCTGGCGAACTCGTCTTCATCCGCCGAGGTCGCGCCACCGACGCGCACATAGCGGAAGCTGCCGTAGGGATCGCCTTCGTAGAACGGCACTTTGGCGCCGTAACGAATCGCCTTGTCATTGAATTTGAGTTGATTCTTGGCCTGACGGAAACGCTCGAAATCGTTCCAGATCAGGATCGCCACCGGGTGACCGATGAACATCGGCACTTTACCTTCCGGCAGCAATGGATCAGGCGCGTGCTCTTCGGGGAAGACGATACCGTCCTTGTCCAGATCGGCAGCGGTAACGATGCGGTCTGGCTGCAGATCAGCGCCGAGCCACGACAGGTCGTAACCTGCGTAGATACGGTCGGCCTTGATGGTTTTCAGCAGCATGGCGTGGCCCTGTTGCTCAGGCCAGCCAGGCATGTCCTTGGCGCGGATGTCGCGGGCAAACACCTTGCTGCCGCAGACCTTGGACAAGGCATCGTTGCGTTGACGGGCCTTGCCGTTATTGCCGAGCCATTTCTCGGACGGCACGGTGACGCTGTTTTCCATCAAGGCAGCCAGCGCCTGACTGCTGAGCGGCGTAAGCGTAACGCTCACACCCGCCACCAGCCCGCCCTGGAGGAACGAGCGCCGGGATATTTCACGGTTGGACATGGATCATCCTCTGGGCGGTTATAGGTCCGCCCTTGTGGTTATCTACTGGGGATCTCGAGTCGTGCAGAAGCTCTTTCTGGCGAAGCAAAGAGCTGTGTTGACAGTGCAAAGCTGACCGAAAGGTTAACTTTAAAGGTTTCTGCGCCCACAGCAAACAACCAGTTACAAAAACCTGACTAAATAATCAAAAAATCAATGCGACGCAGCACCGCAGAGGGCTTGCAGAGATTCTTGTAGGAGCTGTCGCGTGAAACGAGGCCGCGATCTTTTGATCTTGCTTTTTAAAATCAAGATCAAAAGATCGCAGCGTGCCGCAGCTCCTACAGGACGATTTGCGTAGGAGCTCGAGAGAGGAATAGCTAAATTTCAGACACAAAAAACCCCGGTCTTTCGACCAGGGTCTTTGCTATCGATCCGATTCAGCCAATGGCTGATTTCGGCGCTTCAAGGCGTTCAGTGGTCCTTGAAACAGATATGGCGCAGCGGACGGGACTCGAACCCGCGACCCCCGGCGTGACAGGCCGGTATTCTAACCGACTGAACTACCGCTGCGTATCGCTTTGAGCTTGCGCTCAAGTAACTCGTTTTGATTGCCGGCTTCGGTGCCTTGCAATCGCGAATCAGATGAATCTGACTCGTAAAATATGGCGCAGCGGACGGGACTCGAACCCGCGACCCCCGGCGTGACAGGCCGGTATTCTAACCGACTGAACTACCGCTGCGCGTCGGTGCAGGCACTTTCAGCCTACTCTCTTGCTTGCGCAAGCTTCTCGGGAGTGGTGGGTGATGACGGGATCGAACCGCCGACATTCTGCTTGTAAGGCAGACGCTCTCCCAGCTGAGCTAATCACCCGTTTGCATCTCCGAGGCCGCGAAATTTACGCAGGTGGCGAAGCTAAGTCAATAGCAGGATTGGAGTTTTTCTGAAAAAGACGAAATTGCTTCATTCCTGAAGAAGCCATCGACCGATGGACCGCATTCGCGAGCAGGCTCGCTCCCACAGGACGCGGCTTCGCTTGTTATTCCGTGTAGATCATCTTCTTGGTCATGCCGCCATCGACGACAAATTCCTGCCCGGTGACAAATCCCGCATTGCGCGACAGCAACCACGCCACCATCGCCGCCACGTCTTCGACCGTCCCCACCCTGCCCGCCGGATGCTGGGCGTGATCGGCATCGGCCAAAGGTTCGGCGCGGCGCACAGAGGGATCACGAGTATCGATCCAGCCCGGACTGACCGCATTCACGCGGATTTCCGGCCCAAGGCTGATTGCCAGCGCATGGGTCAGCGCCAACAGCCCCCCCTTGCTCGCCGCATACGCCTCGGAGTCCGCCTCCGACTGTCGCGCACGGGTCGAGGCCAGATTGACGATCGAACCGTTGTGCGCACGCAGATAAGGCGCACAGTGCTTGGCCAGCAACATCGGCCCGCTCAGATTCACCGCCAGCACCCGATTCCAGTACGCCAGATCGAGGCTTTCCAGAGTGATGTTGTGCGGATCTGCCACCGCCGCGTTGCAGACAAGCGCATCAAGGCGACCAAACTGTCCCAGCACCTCGGCCACGCCCAGTGCGACCTGATTTTCCTCGGCGACGTCCATGGCGATGAACCAGGCATTCTCGCCGAGCACCTTCGCCACTTTCGAACCACGCGCCCGATCGAGATCGGTCAGCACCACTTGCCAGCCTTCGCTGATCAGCCAGGCGGCAATTCCGAGGCCGATACCGCGTGCAGCGCCGGTGACCAGCGCCACGCGGCCATGGGTATTGGCCGCCGGTGTGGACAACTCGATCACAATGCCGCCAGACCGCGCGCCAGGTCAGCCTGCAGGTCAGCCACATCTTCCAGACCAACCGCGACGCGAATAAGGCTGTCGCGAATCCCCGCCGCTTCACGCTCCTGCGGCGCCAGACGGCCGTGGGAGGTGGTGCTTGGATGGGTGATCGTGGTTTTGCTGTCGCCGAGGTTGGCGGTGATCGAAATCAACCGAGTAGCATCGATAAAGCGCCAGGCGCCTTCTTTGCCGCCCTTGACCTCGAAGCTGACCACCGCACCAAAACCCTTCTGCTGGCGCTGGGCCAACTCGTGCTGCGGATGGCTCTTCAGACCGGCGTAATGGACTTTCTCGATGCCGTCCTGCTGCTCCAGCCATTCGGCCAGCGCCTGAGCGTTGGCGCAATGCGCTTTAATGCGCAGGTTGAGGGTCTCGAGGCCTTTGAGAAAGATCCACGCGTTGAACGGGCTGAGGGTCGGCCCGGCGGTCCGCAGGAAACCCACCACTTCTTTCATCTGTTCACCGCGACCGGCGACAACGCCGCCCATGCAGCGGCCCTGACCGTCGATGAACTTGGTCGCCGAGTGCACGACAATGTCCGCGCCGAGCTTCAGCGGCTGCTGCAACGCCGGGGTGCAGAAGCAGTTGTCGACCACCAGCTGCGCGCCCTTGGCATGAGCGATTTCAGCCAGGGCGGCGATATCCACCAGCTCGGCCAACGGGTTGGACGGCGATTCGACAAAAAGCAGTTTGGTGTTGGACTTGATCGCCGCGTCCCAGGCTGACAGATCGGCCAGCGGGACGTAATCGACTTCGACGCCGAAGCGTTTAAAGTATTTCTCGAAGAGGCTGATGGTCGAGCCGAACACGCTGCGCGACACCAGCACATGATCGCCAGCACTGCACAGGCTCATCACCACCGCCATGATCGCGGCCATGCCGGTTGCCGTGGCGACGGCTTGCTCGGCGCCCTCCAGCGCGGCAATGCGTTCTTCGAACGCGCGCACGGTCGGGTTGGTGTAGCGCGAATAGACGTTGCCGGGCACTTCGCCGGCAAAGCGCGCCGCTGCATCGGCAGCGGTGCGGAACACGTAACTGGAGGTGAAGAACATCGGGTCACCGTGTTCGCCTTCCGGCGTGCGGTGCTGACCGGCACGGACGGCCAGGGTATCGAACGCTACGCCTTCGAGGTCGCTGTCCAGCCGACCGGCATCCCATTCCTGACTCATGCTGTCTCTCCTTGCTGTTCTCGAACAATAAATATCAGATACAAAACCGGCCCCTCAGGGCCGGTGGAAACTCAGTTGTTGTACAGATCGATGATCGCACTGACTGCCTGGGTCTTGACCTTCGAGGCATCGTTGCGCGCCTGTTCGATCTTGTTCAGGTAAGCCTCGTCGACGTCACCGGTCACGTACTTGCCGTCGAACACTGCGCAATCGAAGTGCTCGATCTTGATCTTGCCGCCGCCGACCGCTTCGATCAAGTCAGGCAGGTCCTGATAGATCAGCCAGTCTGCACCGATCAGGTCGGCCACGTCCTGAGTCGAACGGTTGTGCGCGATCAATTCGTGGGCGCTCGGCATGTCGATACCGTACACGTTCGGGAAGCGCACCGCAGGTGCCGCCGAGCAGAAGTAGACGTTTTTCGCGCCGGCTTCGCGGGCCATCTGAATGATCTGCTTGCAGGTGGTGCCGCGCACGATCGAGTCATCGACCAGCATGACGTTCTTGCCACGGAATTCCAGCTCGATGGCGTTGAGCTTCTGGCGTACCGACTTCTTGCGCGCAGCCTGGCCCGGCATGATGAAGGTGCGGCCGATGTAACGGTTCTTGACGAAACCTTCGCGGAATTTCACGCCCAGGTGATTGGCCAGCTCCAGCGCTGCGGTACGGCTGGTGTCCGGAATCGGGATGACCACGTCGATATCGTGCTCAGGGCGCTCGCGCAGGATCTTCTCGGCAAGCTTCTCGCCCATGCGCAGACGTGCTTTGTACACCGACACGCCGTCGATGATCGAGTCCGGACGCGCGAGGTAGACGTGTTCGAAAATGCACGGCGTCAGCGACGGGTTGGTTGCGCACTGACGGGTGTGCAGCTTGCCGTCTTCAGTGATGTACACCGCTTCGCCCGGCGCGAGGTCGCGGATCAGGGTGAAACCGAGCACGTCCAGCGAAACGCTTTCCGAGGCGATCATGTACTCGACGCCTTCGTCGGTGTGACGCTGGCCAAACACGATCGGGCGGATGCCGTGCGGATCGCGGAAACCGACGATGCCGTAACCGGTGACCATCGCCACAACGGCGTAACCACCAACGCAACGGTTGTGCACGTCGGTCACGGCGGCGAACACGTCTTCTTCGGTCGGCTGCAGCTTGCCGCGCTGGGCCAGCTCGTGCGCGAACACGTTGAGCAGCACTTCCGAGTCGGAGCTGGTGTTGACGTGACGCAGATCGGATTCGTAGATCTCTTTGGCCAACTGTTCAACGTTGGTCAGGTTACCGTTATGCGCCAGTGTGATGCCGTACGGCGAGTTGACGTAGAACGGCTGGGCTTCGGCCGACGTCGAGCTGCCGGCAGTCGGGTAACGGACGTGGCCGATACCCATGTGGCCGACCAGACGCTGCATGTGACGCTGCTGGAACACGTCACGCACCAGGCCATTATCCTTGCGCAGGAACAACCGGCCATCATGGCTGGTCACGATACCGGCAGCGTCCTGGCCGCGGTGCTGGAGCACGGTTAGCGCGTCATACAGCGCCTGATTGACGTTCGACTTACCGACGATACCGACGATGCCACACATGCGACGCAACCCCTACTTAATGGATCTGAACTGAGCAACACTCACTGAGGCGTTTTCGCCGTCGGCAAGAGCTGCTCCTTGAACGGAATCTCAGCGGGTACGCTGATTCCGCTGGCAAGCCACTGACTGCTCCACCCCAGTATCAGGTTTTTGGACCAGTCGGCGACCAATAGAAACTTGGGCACGAGCTGTGATTCTTTCCACCACCCGTCCTGCTGTACCGGCCCCAGGCTCAACAGCCCGACCGCCACGACCACCAGCAACACGCCACGCGCTGCGCCGAAGGCCATGCCGAGGAATCGATCGGTCCCGGACAACCCGGTGACGCGAACCAACTCGCCGATAAGATAATTGATCATTGCGCCCACGATCAGTGTGGCGACAAACATGATGGCACAGCCCGCGATCACGCGAGCCGATGGGGTTTCGATGTATCCGGCGAGGTACTCGGACAGTGAGCCACCAAACATCCAGGCAACCGCTCCTGCGATGATCCAGGTCAGCAGCGATAAAGCTTCCTTTACGAAGCCGCGGCTCAGACTGATCAAAGCGGAGATGGCGATGATTGCAACGATCGCCCAGTCAACCCAGGTAAATGGCACAGTGCAGCCTACAGACGGATAAGGCGGCGCATTTTAGCAGAGCGCATGGCTGTCGGTAAGCTGCGATTGTCAGTGCTTTTCAATCGAGGTGATAGATTTCAGCCACGTTCAGGCTGAAAACGGACAACGAAGCCCTTGAGGTTCTGCTGACGACTCAGCAGATCGCGCAGACGATCGGCTTCGGCACGCTCGATCAGCGGACCGACGAACACCCGATTCTTGCCATCGGCAGAACGAATGTAGGCGTTATAGCCCTGGCTGCGCAGGTTCTTCTGCAGGCTTTCGGCGCTGGCGCGGCTCGACAGACTGGCCAGTTGCACCGACCAGCTCACCGACAGACCGTTGGCATCGACGCGGCTCTGCGTGGTATCCGGCTTGCTCGTTGCCGATGTGATCGGCTGGGCCGGCGCAGGAATTGGCTTGGCCACTGGCGGCGGCGTTGCCGGACGGGCAATTTGCGCAGGGATGGTCGGTGCCGGGGCGGCCGGGGTGGCCGGTGCAGCGGGCGCAGCTTCTTCAGCGACTTCTTCGTCAGTCGGCACAGGCTCTTGCGGCAAGGCCTGCGGCTCAGGCACGGCCACCGGGTCAATTTGCACCTGCGGCATGGCCGAAGGCTGAGGCGCAGCCGGGGCCTCGACGGTCACCTGACGCTGCTCGTCCTGACGGGAAAACAGCATCGGCAGGAAGATCACCGCCAGCGCCACCAGCACCAGCGCGCCAACCATGCGCTGCTTGTACGCTTTATCCAGCAAAGCCATTTGCCGCTTCCTCCGTGGAGCGCCGGGCCAGCCATTCAAGGGCCTCGGCGACACAATAAAATGATCCGAACAAGAGAATCTCGTCGTCGCTGGTTGCTATAGCGCACTGCCCTTCCAGAGCGGCCGCAACGCTGGCATAGGACGTTACTGAAGCACCAAGGTTCTGCAGCGCCGCCTCAAGTTCAGCCACCGGACGCGCGCGCGGCGAATCCAGCGGCGCGACAGCCCAATGCGCGACACTAGCATTCAATTCGCCAACAACACCATCCAGATCCTTGTCCGCCAGCAACCCGAACACCGCCAGACGCTTGCCAACCGGCGGCCGCGCGGCCAGACGCCGGGCGAGATATTCAGCGGCATGCGGATTGTGACCAACATCCAGCAACATGTTCAGGCGCTTGCCGTTCCATTCGAACGAACGACGATCGAGGCGTCCGACCACGCGCGTCGCCTGCAACGCCGCGACAATCTGTTCGGCATTCCACGGCAAACCTGTCAGCAGATAGGCTTGCAGCGCCAGCGCGGCGTTTTCCATCGGCAGATCGAGCAGCGGCAAGTCGCGCAACTCGACCACTTGGCCCAGGGCATCGGTGCCGCGCCATTGCCAGTGCTGGTCAGTGATGCCGAGATCGAAATCGCGTCCACGCAGGAAGAACGGGCAGGCCAGTTCGTGCGCTTTGTCGAGCAGTGGTTGCGGAGGATTCAGGTCGCCACACAGAGCAGGCTTGCCCTGGCGGAAAATTCCGGCCTTCTCGAAGGCCACGGATTCGCGGGTATCGCCCAGATAATCGGCGTGATCGACGCCAATGCTGGTGACCAGCGCAATATCGGCATCGACTACATTGACGGTATCCAGACGCCCGCCCAACCCGACTTCAAGCACCACAGCGTCAAGCGCCGCCTGCTGGAACAGCCAGAACGCTGCCAGAGTGCCCATTTCGAAGTAAGTCAGGGAAGTCTCGCCGCGGCCCGCCTCGACCGCAGCAAAGGCTTCGCAGAGCTGCGCGTCAGTGGCTTCGACGCCGTCGAGCTGCACCCGCTCGTTGTAACGCAGCAGGTGCGGAGAATTGTAGACACCAACGCTCAGGCCCTGCGCACGCAGCAATGAAGCCACGAACGCGCAGGTCGAACCCTTGCCGTTGGTGCCGGTGACCGTGATCACCCGAGGCGCCGGCTGGCCCAGCCGCATGCGGGACGCTACCTGCTGCGAACGCTCCAGGCCCATGTCGATGGCCGACGGATGCAACTGCTCAAGGTAGGCGAGCCATTCACCAAGGGTGCGCTGGGTCATACGTTGGCAGGCACCGGCGGCACCACGATCGGTTCGATCGGCGCGGCGACGAACTTCGGCGTCGGCTTGCCGGTCATCTGTGCCAGCAGGTTACCCAGACGCGGACGCAGTTCCTGACGGTGGATGATCATGTCGATCGCGCCGTGCTCCAGCAGGAATTCGCTGCGCTGGAAGCCTTCCGGCAGTTTCTCGCGCACGGTCTGCTCGATCACCCGCGGACCGGCGAAGCCGATCAGGGCTTTCGGCTCGCCGACGATGACGTCGCCAAGCATCGCCAGACTGGCGGAAACGCCGCCGTAGACCGGGTCGGTCAGTACGGAGATGAACGGAATGCCTTCTTCACGCAGACGCGCCAGCACGGCCGAAGTCTTGGCCATCTGCATCAGCGAGATCAGCGCTTCCTGCATGCGTGCACCACCGGAGGCGGCGAAGCAGATCATCGGGCAGCGGTTTTCCAGTGCGTAGTTGGCAGCGCGAACGAAGCGCTCACCGACGATGGCGCCCATTGAACCGCCCATGAAGTTGAATTCGAATGCCGAAACCACTACCGGCATGCCCAGCAAAGTACCGCTGACCGAGATCAGCGCGTCTTTTTCGCCGGTCTGCTTCTGCGCGGCAACCAGGCGATCCTTGTACTTCTTGCCGTCACGGAATTTCAGACGATCAACCGGTTCCAGGTCAGCGCCCAGTTCGTTACGGCCTTCCGGGTCGAGGAAGATGTCGATGCGGGCACGTGCGCCGATGCGCATGTGGTGGTTGCACTTGGGGCAAACGTCCAGGGTCTTTTCCAGTTCCGGGCGGTACAACACCGCCTCGCAGGATGGGCATTTGTGCCACAGACCTTCAGGCACCGAGCTCTTCTTGACCTCCGAGCGCATGATCGAAGGGATCAGTTTGTCTACTAACCAGTTGCTCATGCTTTCTTTCTCCAGTACCGGCGGCCCGAACGCTCTGGTTCGCAGCCCCGCGTATGCCCTTGAGCTAAATTCATGTGTGTGGCGATGGTTGCCGAACAGTGGCGGTCAGCGCGGAACATGACCTGCGTACGATTCAGCAACCCTCAGCCGCGCCTGCTTTGTGCAAGTGCATTGATGGACGGCGGCAGACTGCCAGCCGTCACATCGACGATGTATTGCCGCGCACCGCGTTGATGAATGCGCGAATCCTGTGGTGATCCTTGATGCCTTTGCTCGCTTCTACCCCGCCGCTGACATCCACCGCGTAGGGCTTGACCCGTGCTACCGCGTCGGCAACGTTCTCCGGCGTCAGGCCGCCGGCCAGAATCAGCGGCTTGCTCAAGTGTTGCGGAATCAGTGACCAGTCAAACGCCTCGCCGGTTCCACCGGGCACCCCTTCGACATAGGTGTCGAGCAGTACGCCACTGGCGCCGGGAAAGGCATCGCAGGCAGCAGCAATGTCATCACCCGCCTTGACCCGCAGCGCTTTGATGTACGGACGATGCCAGCCTTCACACTCCTCCGCACTTTCGTCGCCATGGAACTGCAGCAGATCCAGCGGCACCGCATCGAGGATTTCTCCGAGCTCGCAACGGCTGGCATTGACGAACAGCCCCACGGTGGTAACGAACGGCGGCAGCGCCTTGATGATCGCCCGCGCCTGCTGCACGTTCACCGCTCGCGGACTCTTGGCGTAAAACACCAGGCCGATCGCGTCGGCACCGGCTTCGACGGCGGCCAGCGCATCTTCGATGCGGGTAATGCCGCAGATCTTGCTGCGAACGGCTGACATGTCAGGAAAACCTCAAGGCAAAATCCGAAAACGTCCCGGATGGTAACAAAAGCGTTCGAGGGCGTCAGCCGTCAAGTTCGGAGAAACCCGTAAGGAAATGTGGCCCGATAAAGCGCTCGGGCAACGGAAATTCGTCGTGGTACTCGACCTGCACCAGATACAACCCGTAGGGATGCGCCGTGACCCCGCCGGAGCGACGCTCGCGACTTTCCAGAACTTCCTTCATCCACTCCACCGGACGCTCACCGGCACCGATGGTCATCAGCACACCAGCGATATTGCGCACCATGTGATGCAGGAACGCGTTGGCACGAATGTCGAGCACGATCATCTTGCCGTGACGGGTCACGCGCAGGTGATGCATCTTCTTGATCGGCGACTTTGCCTGGCACTGACCGGCCCGGAACGCGCTGAAATCGTGGGTACCAATCAGGTACTGCGCGGCCTCGGCCATACGCTCGGCGTCGAGCGGACGGTGATTCCAGGTGATTTCTTCATTGAGGTGCGCCGGGCGGATCTGATCGTTGTAGATCACATAGCGATAACGCCGGGCAATGGCTTTGAAGCGCGCATGAAAATGCGCCGGCATGACCCTGGCCCAACTGACGCTGATGTCGTGGGGCAGATTGATATTGGCGCCCATGACCCAGGCTTTCAGCGAGCGATCAACCTGGGTGTCAAAGTGCACCACTTGGCCGCAGGCATGCACGCCGGCATCGGTACGCCCGGCGCATTGCAGGGAAACCGGCGAATTGGCGACTTTCGACAGGGCTTTTTCAAGCTCTTCCTGCACAGTCGCCACTCCGGTCAGCTGCCGTTGCCAGCCGCTGTAACGCGAGCCTTTGTACTCAACGCCCAGCGCGACGCGGTAAAAGCCGTCGGGCGCCATTTCGGCGACCGGGTTATCTATGTTTGCCAAGGTGGGACAGCCTGCTGATTTGCAAAGGCGGGCATTATAAGGCGGTGGGCCGGGGATGCCAGAGTTCTCTATCGCATGATCTGCCGCCATCGCTGGCAAGCCAGCTCCCACATTGATTTGCGGCGTGCACCCAACCTGTGGGAGCTGGCTTGCCAGCGATGACGACGGCACTCACAACCCTTCATCCGGCACAAAAAAAACGGCAGCCCCACCGGGCTGCCGCTTGTTGTTTACCGCTGAACTTACGCCAGGTTGGAAAGCATTTCCTTGGCCTCGCCCCGCTGCTTCTCGTCACCCTCGGTCAACACTTCGTTGAGGATGTCACGCGCACCGTCAGCGTCGCCCATGTCGATGTAAGCCTGGGCCAGATCGAGTTTGGTCGCTGCTTCGTCTGTGCCGGCGAGAAAGTCGAAATCATCTTCACCCAGGTCATCACCCAACGCTGCGTCCGCTTCGGTGAAGCTCGGTTCAGCCATGCTTTGCGACAGGCGATCCAGCTCGGCATTGACGTCGTCGAGCTCGGCCGCGAAGGCGTCCGGCTCGGCGGCTGGGTTGGTGTCCATTTCGTCGGCCAGCGACAGGTCGAAATCGGCTGGGAGTTCCAGATCGTCCTGCGGCACGTCAGCAACTACCGGCGTCTCGACCGGCGGCAAGTCCTTCACGCCGTCGTCAAGATCCAGCAGGAAGTCATCTTCAGCCAACGTGGCCGGCGATGGTTCGGCGCCCAGATCCATGTCCAGATCGAAGTCCGACAGATCGTCGAGATTGTCTTTCATCTCGGTCTGCTCTTGCAGCACCGAAGCGAAGCTCAGATCGTCTTCGGCCGGAAACGCGTCTAGCTCGACAGGCGCTTCTGGCTCGACCGCTGGCGCAGGATCGACCGGGGTGATGTTGTCGAGGTCGTCCAGGCTCAAATCGAACGCGGTGTCGAGATCGTCAGCGGCAGCCTCGGGCGCTTGCGGCTCGTCTTGCAGCAATTCCTTGACGTACTGCGCGTCCAGTTCGGCAGCGACGGCGGCAGCTGCCAGCCCACCGGCAGCGACCACAGCCATGGCCGGGAAGCGGCTTTTCAGCGCTTCGACCTTGGCGAAGTTATCGCCATTGGCCACCAGTTGACGCTCTTGCGCAACGAACGCATCGCGGTCGCCCTGCTGACCGTAGACTTCCATCAGCTTCAGGCGCAGATCGCTGCGTTCCGGCTCAAGGCTGACGCCCTCTTCCAGCAGCGCAGCGGCCTGATTAAGGCGGCCGGCATTGATGTGCGATTGCGCTTTGTCGAGCACATCATCAGAGCGTTCGCCGGCCGGGGCCACCAGTGGTGCGGCAATCGGCGCAGCCATCACCACCGGAGTGACGACCGGGGCAGGGGCTGGCGCAGGTGCCGGAGCTGGCGTGTTGAGCTTGACGCTGGCTGCCGGGGTTTCCAGGCCGGAGAAGCTGCTTTCCGGCAGATCCTGCTCAGCGGAGAACTCTTGCTCTTCAGCCAGAGCGCGGGCCATGCGCAGGTGCTTTTCGGCTTCCTGCTGGGCTTTGCGACGGCGCGCCAGCAGCAACAGCAGAAGCAGCAGAACCACCGCACCGCCGCCGATCAGGCCGAGCAGAATCGGATTGGTCAGCAGTTCATTGAAGGCTTTGTCGTCATCGGCGGCAGCAGGCGTGGTTTCGACCACCGGCTCGACGACCGGCTCAACCGGGGTTTCCGCTGGCGGCGCGATGGCCGACTCTGGAGTCGGTGAAGCCGCTGCGGCGTCGGCCGGGGTGGCTGGCGGTGTTGCGGCCAGTTCGGCAGTGATCGCCGGCACCGGCGGCACAGCAGCAGTGGCGCCAGGCGCAGCGCCGGCGCCGTCGGCCTGCATCTTCGCCAGTTGATTGTTCTTCAGCTCGATCAGCTTTTGCAGCTTGTCCAGCTGGCTCTGCAGATCAGCCATGCGGCTTTTCAGTTCCTCGTTGTCACGGCGGGTCGTGTCGAGGTTTTCCTGAGTAATTGCCAGTTTGTTGCTCAGCGCCTTGGCGTCGCCGGCCGGGCCTTTCGCACCGGGCTTGGCGCTTTCCGCCGAGACCAAGCTCAGATTGTCCTGGGTGTTGGCCGCTGCACCGGTATTGCCACGGCCACGATTGGTCGCATCCAGCTGCTGTTGACCGGTGCCAGGCTTGCCCACATAACGCCGGCCCTGACGCCAGGCTTCGTTCTGCGCCGCCACTTCAGCGATGGCAGCCGACTGCGGCAGCGCTGTGCTTTGTACCGGGTCAGGCAGACGCAGCACCTGGCCGGTTTTCAGACGGTTGATGTTGCCGTCGATAAAGGCATTCGGATTGAGCGCCTGAATCGCCAGCATGGTCTGCTGCACCGAGCCACCGTTGCGCGCCTTCGCGGCGATTTCCCACAGGGTGTCGCGCGGCGTGGTGGTGTATTGATTGCGATGGGTGGCGCCAGTGGTTGGCGCGGTGATGGTCTGCGACGGCGCCGGTTGCGCGGCGGCGTCTGCGGTCTGCGGCGAGAATTTCGACGGATCGAGCAGCACGCTGTAATCACGCAACAAGCGGCCATTGGGCCACATCACCTGCACGAGGAACTTCACCATCGGTTCCGACAGCGGTTGGCTCGAGGTCACGCGCAACACGCTTTTGCCGTTGGCGTTGAGCACCGGGGTGAACGTCAGGTCATTGAGAAAAGCCTGACGGTCGACGCCGGCCTTGGCGAAATCTTCAGGGGAAGCCAGGCTCGGCACCACTTCGGCAGCGGTGAGATCCTTGACGTCGAGCAGCTCGATTTCAGCCACCAACGGCTGGTTCAGGGTCGACTTCAGGGTCAGCTCCCCGAGCCCGAGGGCATGCGCCATACCGGAGGACAGCGCCGAGGCGGCCGCTATTGCTAACACCAGTTTGCGAACTTGAACCATAGCCTCATCCTTTGTTTGAACGTTCCTCGGCCAGCGAGAAGCTTTTGAATACCGCTGCCGTAAGGCATTGCGCGCGACGACGGGGGTCGCCGCGCGCGATCATTTCGGTGCTGCCCCGGAAAGTCCCGGAGGGTGACTCGTCATCGACGCGCTTCGGGCAAGCATAGCGCTCACCTAGAATCAGTCGACAAATTGTTGCCAAGTATCTTTTACAGCAGGTCTTTTATCAACAACTCAGCCAGTTGCACGGCGTTGAGCGCCGCGCCTTTGCGTACGTTATCTGACGTCAGCCAAAGATTTAGTTCCGCCGGGTCGTCGACGCCCGTCCGCACGCGGCCTACGTAGACCACGTCCTGCCCCACCGCATCGCCGACCGCGGTCGGATAATCACCGGCCTCGACCAGCTCGATGCCCGGTGCAGCCTCAAGCGCTGCGTTGACCTTTTCCAGGTCAACAGCGCTGCCTGACTGCAAGGTCACGCTAAAGCTATCGCCAAAAAACACCGGGGCTTGAACGCAAGTGGCAGAAATCTTCAATAAAGGTTTTGCCAGAACCTGGCGCAGCTCTCGAACCAATCGTTTTTCCAGCAGCGTGTGGCCCTGCGCATCAGGCGTACCGACTTGTGCCAGCAGGTTGAACGCCATCTGCCGATCAAAGAACGTCGGCTCCAGCGGGCGCATGTTGAGCAGCTCGGCGGTCTGCCGCGCGAGCTCGGTGACTGCCTCGCGGCCTTGTGCCGAAACGGCCAGATTGGCGGTGACGTTGACGTATTGCAGATCGAGCAGATCGAGCAACGGCGCCAGCACCACCGCAAGCGTCGTAGCAGACGGGCTTGGGCTGCTGACCTGGAATGGGCTTTTCAGACTGGCGAGAATATCGGCATTGGCCTCCGGCACCACCTGTGGCGCCTGATCGGTGGACAAGGCGCCGGACAAGTCGATCAACGAGCAACCGGCAGCATGGGCGCGGGCGGCGTAGCTCAGCGACACCGCAGCGCCGGCGGCGAAGAACACCAGTCTGACCTTGCTGAAATCGAACTCGTCGACCTCGCGCACGCGGACGTTTTTGTTGCGGAACAGCACCGAGCTGCCGGCCGATTCACTGCTGGCCAGCAGGTGCAGGTTGCCGACCGGGAAGTCGCGTTCTTCGAGAATCTGTACGAGGGTTTCGCCGACAGTACCGGTGGCGCCGATAACGGCGATATCGAAAGTCTGGGTCATGGAGCTACCTCTGGCAAAACGGGGGGAGCGGCACTTTACCGGGTGGGTGGCGCGCAGGCAATTTCTGCAGGATTTGCGGCGGCTGGACCGGCCCTTTCGCGAGCAGGCTCGCTCCCACAGGGACCGCATTTCAATGTGGGAGCGAGCCTGCTCGCGAAAAAGGCAGTACAGACACCGGAGAAATCCTTGGCATAAAAAAACCCGCACCTCTCACAAGGCACGGGCTTCTTCAATGCTTCAAGCGATCAACGCTCGAGCAGGATTCGCAGCATGCGGCGCAGCGGTTCGGCCGCACCCCACAGCAGCTGGTCGCCGACGGTGAAGGCGCCGACGAATTGCGAACCCATGTTCAGCTTGCGCAGACGACCGACCGGTACATTCAGGGTGCCGGTGACCTTGGTCGGGCTCAGCTCCTGCATGCTGATCTCGCGGTTGTTCGGTACCAGCTTGACCCAAGGGTTGTGCTGGCTGATCAGCCCTTCGATATCGGCGATCGGTACGTCTTTGTTCAGCTTGATGGTCAGCGCCTGGCTGTGGCAGCGCATGGCGCCGATGCGCACGCAGATGCCGTCGACCGGGATCGGGCTCTTGAAGCGACCGAGAATCTTGTTGGTCTCGGCCTGGGCCTTCCACTCTTCGCGGCTCTGGCCGTTCGGCAGTTCCTTGTCGATCCATGGGATCAGGCTGCCGGCCAGCGGTACGCCGAAGTTTTCGGTCGGGTACGCGTCGCTGCGCATGGCTTCGGCCACGCGACGGTCGATGTCGAGGATCGCGCTGGCCGGATCGGCCAGTTGATCGGCGACAGCGGCGTGGGTCGCGCCCATCTGCTTGATCAGTTCACGCATGTTCTGCGCGCCGGCACCGGAGGCCGCCTGATAGGTCATGGCGCTCATCCACTCGACCAGACCGGCCTCGAACAGACCGCCCAGGCCCATCAGCATCAGGCTGACGGTGCAGTTGCCGCCGATGTAGTTCTTGGTACCCGCGTCCAGCTGCTGGTCGATGACCTTGCGGTTGACCGGGTCGAGAATGATCACCGCGTCATCGTTCATGCGTAGGCTCGACGCCGCGTCGATCCAGTAACCCTGCCAGCCGGCTTCACGCAGCTTCGGGAATACTTCGCTGGTGTAGTCGCCGCCTTGGCAGGTCAGGATCACGTCGAGGGTCTTCAGCTCGTCAATGCTGTAAGCGTCCTTGAGAGGAGCAATGTCCTTGCCCACGGACGGGCCTTGGCCACCGACATTGGACGTGGTGAAAAACACCGGCTCGATAAGATCGAAATCCTGCTCTTCCAGCATCCGCTGCATGAGCACGGAACCGACCATCCCGCGCCAACCGATCAGACCTACACGTTTCATCGCAACTACACCTTCTTGAAAGTGGGCCGCTGCTTTGTATTGAATTTCGCAGCGGGCCCGAGAGATTACAGATTCCGCAGCGCGGCGACTACTGCGTCGCCCATTTCCTGCGTACCGACTTTGGTACAACCGGCCGAGTGGATGTCGCCAGTGCGCAAGCCCTGATCGAGCACGACACTGACGGCTTTTTCGATGGCATCGGCAGCGTCGTGCAGATTGAAGCTGTAACGCAGCATCATCGATACCGACAGGATCGTCGCCAGCGGGTTGGCAATGCCTTTGCCAGCAATGTCCGGCGCCGAACCATGGCACGGCTCGTACATGCCCTTGTTGTTGGAATCCAGCGAGGCCGACGGCAGCATGCCGATCGAGCCGGTGAGCATCGACGCTTCGTCGGAGAGGATGTCGCCGAACATGTTGTCGGTGACGATCACGTCGAACTGCTTGGGTGCGCGCACCAACTGCATGGCGGCGTTGTCGACGTACATGTGGCTCAGTTCGACTTCCGGGTAATCCTTGGCCACTTGCTCGACCACTTCGCGCCACAACTGGCTGGATGCCAGGACGTTGGCCTTGTCCACCGAGCAGAGCTTCTTGCCACGAACCATGGCCATGTCGAAACCGACACGGGCGATGCGGCGGATTTCGCTTTCGCTGTACGGCAGCGTGTCGTAGGACTGACGCTCGCCGTTGTCCAGCGTACGGGTGCCACGCGGCGCGCCGAAGTAAATGCCGCCGGTCAGCTCACGGACAATGAGGATGTCCAGACCGGCAACGATTTCCGGTTTCAGGCTCGACGCGTCGGCCAGTTGCGGATAGAGGATCGCCGGGCGCAGGTTGCCGAACAGGCCCAGTTGCGCGCGGATTTTCAGCAGACCGCGCTCAGGGCGGATGTCACGCTCGATGGTGTCCCATTTCGGGCCACCGACCGCGCCCAGAAGCACGGCGTCGGCAGCGCGGGCGCGATCAAGGGTTTCGTCGGCCAGCGGCACGCCATGCTTGTCGATGGCCGCGCCGCCGATCACGTCGTGGCTCAGCTCGAAGCCCAGGCTGTACTTGTCATTGGCCAATTCCAGCACCTTGACCGCTTCGGCCATGATTTCCGGACCAATACCGTCACCCGGGAGAATCAGAATCTGCTTGCTCATGCTTTCCTCGTGTCTTCAAGCGGTGCGCCAGTGAACGGCGCGCCGGGAAAAATTCCTATCGCTCGGCCATCAGTACGATCACATCGGTACTGAACGAGCCGTCGGCATCTATCTCAAAATACTCACGCACTTCGTTGCCCATCGACTGCTGCAACTGGCGGATCGCCGCGCGCATCACGTCAGGTGTGCGCATGCGCTCGACCCAGCTGCTGTACTCCAGACGCAGGCGCTGCCGGGTGGTACTGCGCACATGCAGACCAGCCTCGCTGACCTGGCGCAGCCACTCGGCGGCGGAGTAGTCGCGGACATGGCTGGTGTCGCGCAGCACTTCGACGCTTTGCAGGTAAGTGTCGAACAACGCACTGCCCGGTGACAACACGTCAACGAAAGCCGCCACCCCGCCCGGCTTCAGCACCCGGCGCACTTCGCGCAAGGCGAGACCGAGGTCGCTCCAGTGATGCGCCGAGTACCGGCTAAACACAAAATCGAACTCGCCATCAACGAACGGCAAGCGCTCGGCAGCGCCGTTGACGGTAATGATGTTGTTCAAGCCGCGATCAACGGCAGCGCCGGCAACCACATCAAGCATTTGCTGCGACAGGTCGTAAGCCACCACTTCCTTGACCAATGGAGCGACGTGGAAACTGACATGGCCTGCGCCGCAACCCAAGTCCAGCAAACGAGCCTCGCCCTGCCCGGCCAGCTCAGCCTGTAGCAATGCGAATTCGGTGCCTTGAGCGTGAACCGCGCTGCTCAGGTAGGCGGCGGCCTGTTCACCGAATTGCTTTTGTACGACCTGAGTGTGTTGGGCGGTACTGGTCATGGGCACATCCTGGTATCTATGTTGTTTGCGCTGCCGTCTTCGCGAGCAGGCTCGCTCCCACAGGGGAATGCATTCCAAGGTGGGAGCGAGCCTGCTCGCGAAGGGGCCAGCCCTGACTACATCAATCTCGAATCACGCGTCGCGAAACAACCACGGCTGGCTAACTCGATGCTTGGCCTCGAACGTCGCGATCGCATCGCCGTCCTGCAAGGTCAGGCCGATATCGTCCAGACCGTTGAGCAGGCAGTGCTTGCGGAACGCATCGATCTCGAAGCTGTACACCTTGCCATCCGGGCGGGTCACGGTCTGCGCTTGCAAGTCGATCTGCAATTGATAACCCGGCTCGGCTTCAACCTGCTTAAACAGTTCATCAACTTCTGCATCGCTGAGAATGATCGGCAGCAGGCCGTTCTTGAAACTGTTGTTGAAGAAGATGTCGGCGTAACTCGGCGCGATGATGCTGCGGAAACCGTACTCTTCCAGCGCCCACGGCGCGTGTTCACGGCTCGAGCCGCAGCCGAAGTTCTCGCGGGCGAGCAATACGCTGGCACCCTGATAACGCTCGGCGTTGAGGACGAAATCCTTGTTCAGCGGGCGCTTGGAGTTGTCCTGGTACGGCTGGCCGACATCCAGATAACGCCACTCGTCGAACAGGTTCGGACCAAAACCGGTGCGCTTGATCGACTTCAAGAACTGCTTGGGAATGATCTGATCGGTGTCGACGTTGGCACGATCCAAAGGCGCGACAAGACCAGTGTGCTGAGTAAATGCCTTCATCTTTACTGTGCTCCTTGGATCAATTCACGAACGTCGATGAAACGGCCGTTCACCGCTGCTGCTGCCGCCATGGCCGGGCTGACCAAGTGGGTACGGCCACCGGCGCCCTGACGGCCTTCGAAGTTACGGTTGGAAGTCGAGGCGCAATGCTCGCCGGACTCCAAACGGTCCGGGTTCATCGCCAGGCACATCGAGCAACCCGGCTCGCGCCATTCGAAACCGGCCTCGAGGAAAATCTTGTCCAGCCCTTCGGCTTCAGCCTGCGCTTTGACCAGACCCGAGCCCGGCACGACGATTGCCTGCTTGATGGTCGAGGCGACCTTGCGGCCCTTGGCGATGACCGCAGCGGCGCGCAAGTCTTCGATGCGCGAGTTGGTGCAGGAACCGATGAATACGCGATCAAGCTGAATGTCGGTGATCGCCTGATTGGCGGTCAGACCCATGTATTTCAAGGCGCGAACGATCGAGTCACGTTTGACCAGATCCATTTCCTTGGCCGGATCCGGCACGTTCTGATCAACAGCCAAAACCATCTCAGGCGAAGTGCCCCAGCTGACTTGCGGCTTGATTTGCGCGGCGTCGAGCTCGACCACGGTGTCGAATTTGGCATCGGCATCGGAAACCAGGTCTTTCCAGGCTTCGACGGCCATGTCCCACTGCTCGCCCTTCGGCGCGAATGGACGACCTTTGACGTAGTCGATGGTCTTCTGATCTGCCGCCACCAGGCCCACGCGGGCGCCGGCTTCGATGGACATGTTGCAGATGGTCATGCGGCCTTCGACGGACAGATCGCGGATCGCGCTGCCGGCAAACTCGATGGCATGGCCGTTACCGCCGGCGGTGCCGATCTTGCCGATCACCGCAAGGACAATGTCCTTGGCGGTCACGCCGAACGGCAATTGGCCTTCGACGCGCACCAGCATGTTTTTCATTTTCTTGGCCACCAGGCACTGCGTGGCGAGCACGTGCTCGACCTCGGATGTGCCGATGCCGTGGGCCAACGCGCCGAATGCGCCATGGGTCGAGGTGTGCGAGTCGCCGCAAACCACGGTCATGCCCGGCAGGGTCGCGCCCTGCTCCGGGCTGATCACGTGAACGATGCCCTGACGCACGTCGTTCATCTTGAATTCGACGATGCCGTATTCATCGCAGTTGTCGTCGAGGGTCTGCACCTGCAAACGCGAGACCTGGTCGGCAATGGCTTCGATCCCGCCCTTGCGCTCCGGAGTGGTCGGTACGTTGTGGTCCGGGGTCGCGATGTTGGCATCGATGCGCCAAGGCTTGCGCCCGGCCAGACGCAAGCCTTCGAAAGCTTGCGGCGAAGTCACTTCGTGGATGATGTGACGATCGATGTAGATCAGCGCCGAGCCATCGTCGCGCTGCTTGACCAAATGCGAATCCCAGAGCTTGTCGTAGAGCGTTTTGCCGGCCATCAGACGGTTCCTCATCAGCTTGTTTCTATGCCCTGGGCTTATCAATAACCCTTTGGCTTGTGAGGCCGATCCTATGGGGTTAGATTAAATAACTCAAATTCATATTTTTTATGCTTTGGATAACCAACTGGAATGCGACATGGATCTGGCTAACCTGAATGCTTTTATTGCCATCGCCGAGACCGGCAGCTTCTCCGGCGCCGGCGAACGCCTTCATCTGACACAACCGGCGATCAGCAAGCGCATCGCCGGGCTTGAGCAGCAATTGAAAGTGCGCCTGTTTGATCGACTAGGTCGCGAAGTCGGTCTGACCGAGGCGGGTCGCGCCCTGCTGCCAAGGGCCTATCAGATTCTCAATGTGCTCGACGACACCCGCCGCGCCCTGACCAACCTGACCGGTGAAGTCAGCGGCCGCCTTACGCTGGCGACCAGTCACCACATCGGCCTGCACCGCTTGCCGCCTCTATTAAGGGAGTTCACCCGCCGCTACCCACAGGTTGCGCTGGATATTCAGTTCCTTGATTCGGAAGTGGCCTACGAGGAAATTCTCCACGGCCGCGCAGAACTGGCGGTCATCACCCTCGCGCCAGAGCCGCACACCCTGGTCAAAGCCACGCCGGTGTGGGACGACCCGCTGGATTTCGTCGTCGCCCCGGAGCATTCGCTGATCAACAACGGCGCCGTCAGTCTGGCGGACATCGCCGGTCATCCGGCGGTTTTCCCCGGCGGCAACACGTTTACCCACCACATCGTCCAGCGTTTGTTCGAAGCCCAGGGCCTGACGCCGAACATCGCCATGAGCACCAACTATCTGGAAACCATCAAGATGATGGTCTCCATCGGCCTGGCCTGGAGCGTGCTGCCGCGCACCATGCTCGACGAACAAGTGGCAAGCATCGCATTGCCGGGCATACAGCTCACTCGCCAGCTAGGCTATATCTTGCACACCGAACGGACGCTATCGAATGCAGCACGCGCCTTCATGGCCCTGCTGGATGCACAAATCGATCGGCCAGGGATCCCGGCCTGACTTGTGCTACTCCTATAGAGCCGCTCCTGTGCCTCACGCCACTCAGCTCAAGGCCCGCTGACAATGCCGAAATCTGTTGACCGAATTCCGCCGATGCCGCGAATCCAGGCTGTTGATCCGCGCCATTCCGAGCAGAGCTGGGAAAGCGCGCCGCAATTGCTCGCCGCGCTCAACGGCGCGCGGCTCGGTGCCTGGTATTGGGACATCGAACGTGGGCAGATCAGCTGGTCACGGGGCACTCAGGCATTGTTCGGTTTCGATCCACGGCAGCCATTACCTGCCGACCTGGAATACCTCGACCTGTTGCCGCCGGAAGACCGTGCGAAAACCGTGCGTGCTTTCCACGCGGTGATCGCCGGCGCCCCTCTGGAGCAGGCGATGCATCACCGTATTCGCTGGCCCGACGGCAGCCTGCACTGGCTGGAGATCAGCGGCAGCCTGCTGCCAGACAAGAACGGCCGGCCCCGAATGATCGGGGTGATTCGCGAAATCACCCACCAACGCCAGCGCGAGCAGGCCCTGAGCAGCTCGGAGAAACGTTTCGCGACACTTTTCCACCTGTGCCCAAACATGGTTCTGCTGACCCGTCAGGATGACGGTCTGATCAGCGAGGCCAACCAGTATTTCGAAAGCCTGTTCGGCTGGCCGGTGCAAAGCGCAATCGGCCGCACCACCCTGGAACTGGGCCTGTGGGTGCACCCAGAGCAACGCGCCGAACTGGTGAAGAAAACCAAAGCCAAGGGCGAACTGATCAGCATGGAAGTGCAGTTTCGCGCCAGCAATGGCCAGGTGCACGACGGCATCCTCAGTGCACAGAAGGTCGAGCTCGAAGGCCAGCCCTATCTGCTCAGCACCTTCCTCGACACCACCGAACGCAAAGCCGCCGAACTGGCCTTGAAGGACAGCCAGGAGCGCCTCGACCTGGCGCTGGACTCGGCGCAACTCGGCACCTGGGACTGGCACATCCCCAGCGGCATGCTTTACGGATCGGCGCGCGCTGCGCAATTGCACGGGCTGGAGCCGATTCCATTCCATGAATCATTCGAGGAGTTTTTCGAAGGCGTGCCGGGCGAGGAGCGCGACAGCATGCGCGACGCCTACCGCAGCCTGCGCGAAGGTCCGGCCGGCAATTATCAACTGACCTACCGCGTGCAATTGCCCGACGGCAGCTCGCGCTATCTGGAAAGCCGCGCGCGTCTCTATCGCGACGACAACGGCGCGCCGCTGCGCATGGCCGGCACGTTGCTGGACATCACCGATCAGGTCGAGCGCGAGCAGCGGCTGGTCGCCTCGGAAGAGAAATTCGCCACGCTGTTTCAGGTCAGCCCCGATCCGATCTGCGTCACGCGCCAGGAAACCGGGGAATTCATCGAAATCAATTCGAGCTTCAGCCAGACCTTTGGCTGGAGCGCCGCCGATGTGATTGGCCACACCGCCGAAGAAATCGGCCTGTGGGACGCCTCGGCAAAGAGCCTGCAACGCATCGAACGGGTGATTCGCGAACAAGGCCTGAGCAACGTGGCCATTCTCGTCCAGCACAAGGACGGCCAGTCGCTGACCTGCGTGATTTCCAGCCGGCAGATCAGCGTCGGCGACCAGCCGTGCATCGTCACCACCCTGCGCGACATCACCCAGCAACAACGCTCGGAAGCGGCGCTGAAGGCCAGCGAAGAAAAATTTGCCAAGGCGTTTCACTCCAGCCCTGACGCCATCACCATCACCGAGCGCGACACCGGGCGTTATCTGGAGGTCAACGACGGCTTCTGTCGCCTCACCGGCTATCGCGCCGACGAAGTGGTGGGCAAAACCGTTTATCAGGTGGGGATCTGGGCCGAAGAGAAACAACGCTCGACCCTACTCGCCGAGTTGCAGATCAAGGGCCGCGTGCATCATCAGGAAATGCTCGGGCGCAACAAGCGCGGCGAGTTGCTCACCGTTGAGGTCTCGGTCGAGCCGATCACCCTCAATGAAACCGCGTGCCTGCTGCTGACCGCGCGCGATGTCAGCCTGTTGAAGAACGCCGAAGCGCAGATTCGTCACCTGGCCTATCACGACCCGCTGACCAACCTGCCCAACCGCGCCTTGCTGATGGATCGCCTGAGTCAGCAGATCGCCCTGCTCAAGCGCCACAATCTGCGCGGCGCCTTGCTGTTTCTCGACCTCGATCACTTCAAGCACATCAACGATTCCCTCGGTCACCCGGTCGGCGACACCGTGCTGAAAATCATCACCGCGCGGCTCGAAGCCAGCGTGCGCATGGAAGACACGGTAGCTCGCCTCGGTGGCGATGAGTTCGTGGTGTTGCTCAGCGGCCTCGAAGGTTCGCGCAGTGAAGTCAGCGAACAAGTGCGCGCGCTGGCCAACACCATTCGCGAATTGCTTTCGGAGCCGATGTTCCTCGATGGCCAGCGCCTGCAAGTGACGCCGAGCATTGGCGTGGCGCTGATTCCCGATCACGGTTCGACCCCGACCGACCTGCTCAAACGCGCCGACATCGCCCTGTACCGGGCCAAGGATTCCGGGCGCAATACCACGCAGATGTATCACAACACCATGCAGAAAGCGGCCAGCGAACGCCTGCGCATGGAGACCGACCTACGCTTGGCGCTGTCGCGCGGCGAGTTCAACGTGCACTTCCAGCCGCAAGTCGATGCCCGCGACAACCGCATCATCGGCGCCGAAGCCCTGGTACGCTGGAACCATCCTGAACTTGGCGCGCAATCGCCTACCGAGTTCATCAAGGTGCTGGAAGATAGCGGCCTGATTCTCGAAGTCGGCACCTGGATCCTCGATGAAGCCTGTAACGCCTTCAAACAATTGATCGCGTTGAAACTCGTTGACCCGCTGAACTTCAGCCTGTGCGTGAACATCAGCCCGAGGCAGTTCCGCCAGAACGATTTCGTCGAACGCATCGAACACAGCATGACCAGCCACGGCCTGCCCTGCTCGCTACTGAAACTGGAAATCACCGAAGGCATCGTCATTCAGAATCTGGAAGACACCATCAGCAAAATGCGCCGGCTGAAAAAGCTCGGCGTGAGCTTCGCCATGGACGATTTCGGCACCGGTTATTCATCGCTGACGTATTTGAAGCGGCTACCGGTAGACACCCTGAAGATCGACCAGTCGTTCATCCGCGATGCAACCACTGACTCCAATGTCGCGGAGATCATTCGCGCAATTGTCGCGATGGCCCGCAGCTTGGAATTGGAAGTGATTGCCGAAGGCGTGGAGACGCCCGCGCAACTGGCGTTTTTGCAGGGGCTGGAATGCCATTTGTATCAGGGTTATCTGCACAGCCGGCCGGTGGGGTTGGAGGATCTGAAAAAACTGCTGCCCTGAATCGGCGGTCGCACAGACTGGCAACAGAGCAACAATTGCCACGGTTTGCGTCAGCCTGTAGGGTCGCGTTTTTTGCGCCGCTTCGAGATCAACCATGCAGGATGCATCCCTTCCCCGCCCGGCCCTGCTGGGCATCGACCTTGGCACCACCAACAGCCTGATCGCCGTCTGGCGTGAAGGCCGCGCCGAACTGATCCCTAACGCCCTCGGCGATGTGCTGACACCGTCGGTGGTCAGCCTTGATGAAGACGACACGATTCTGGTCGGCAAAGCCGCCCGCGCCCGCCTGACCACGCACCCGGAACGCACTGCCGCCGCGTTCAAGCGTTTCATGGGCAGCGACAGGCAAATCCAGCTCGGCTCTCGCCAGTTCAGCCCGGAAGAGTTGTCGGCGCTGGTACTTGGCTCACTCAAGCAGGACGCGGAGGCCTTTCTCGGCCAGGCGGTCACAGAAGCGGTCATTTCCGTACCGGCATATTTCAGTGACGAGCAGCGCAAGCGTACCTTGTTCGCCGCCGAACTGGCCGGACTGTCCGTGACGCGCCTGATCAACGAACCGACCGCTGCCGCCATGGCGTACGGCCTGCACGAACAGAAGTTCGAACGCACGCTGATTTTCGATCTCGGCGGCGGCACGTTCGACGTCACCGTGCTCGAATACGCATTGCCGCTGATCGAAGTGCACGCCTCCACTGGCGACAACTTTCTTGGCGGCGAAGACTTCACCGCAGCCCTGTTGCAGGCCTGCCTGAAAAATTGGCAACTCACCCCCTCAACGATCGATGCACAAGCCATGGCCAGCCTCGGTGATGCCCTCGAACAGCTGAAATGCAAACTCGGCGAAGGCGCGCAGCAGTTGAGCTGGCGGCATGCCGAGCAGACATTCGAATGGGAACTGGATGAAGCCGCTGCAGTAAAAATATGGGAGCCGTTGCTGGCCCGCTTGCGCGCGCCAATCGAACAGGCTCTGCGCGATGCCCGACTGAAACCGCGCGACCTCGACAGCCTGGTGCTGGTCGGTGGCGCCACGCGCATGCCGGCGGTACAGCAAATGGTCGCCACGTTGTTTGGACGCCTGCCTTATCGGCATCTTGATCCAGACACTATCGTGGCGCTGGGGGCGGCGACGCAGGCGGCATGCAAGGCGCGGGACGGTGCGGTCGAGGAATTGATTCTGACGGATGTCTGTCCGTATACGCTGGGGATTTCGACTAATCGTGGCGAAGGCGTCAGTGGCGCGTTCTCGCCGATCATCGAGCGCAACACGGTGATTCCAACGTCACGGGTGCAGCGTTACTCGACGACGTTTGCGCAACAGACTGAAATCCGTATCGCGGTGTATCAAGGGGAACGCCCGTGGGTACGCGACAATATTTTCATCGATTCTTTCGACATCCAGTTCACCCCTAGTGAGCAACTGCAGAGTCTCGATGTGCGTTTCAGCTATGACATCAACGGCCTGCTGGAAGTAGACGTCACGCTTCTGGAAACCGGCGAACGTTACGGCCACAGCATCGACCGCAGCCCGACCGGACTGGATGAACAGGCGCGCAGAGACAGCCATGCCCGGCTCGCGACGCTCAAAGTCCACCCTCGCGACGCCCTGCCCAACCGCACCCTGCTCGCACGTCTGGAGCGAGCATGGATGCAAAGTCTGGGCGACGAGCGCGCGCGCATTGCCGAGTGGATGGATACCTTCAACACCGTGCTTGCCGGCCAGCAACCCGGCGCAATCGCCAGCCACCGCTCAGCGCTGAATGATGCGCTGGATCAGATGCGTCTTTAGCCGTTCAGTCGCCGCAGAGCCGCCTGCAATCCGCCGGACAACATATCTGCCCCACCGTCCGGCGGCACGCCGTAGCGATTGGGCAGTTTGTCTCCTGGAAAACCGAAGAGCACCAGCGGCAGGAATGGCAGAAACGGCGACAATCCAAGAAATATCAGCAGTGTCGGTATGCCCCGGCCCATATCGTGCAACCGCCGTAGCACTGCCGCGAACAACAGCAGTACGCCAAGCAAAAAGATGACCATCCCGCCAATCGTCGTGCCCGTTATCAGCCCGGCTATCGGTGTGACCACCACGCATCCCAGGACCTGAGCGATAAAAGCCTTGCGCCCCAGCCGTGATCCGAGGCGCCAGAAAGCTTTCGCTGGTACTGGCTGGACATCACTGTTGGCTAACAGCAACCGCTCCGACCACGACAGCAACGCGCAAAGTGCCAAGCGCAAACCGACGCTGTTCTGCACGTCATCCTTACCCTGCTGCAGTTGCCGCAATACTCGCGTTTTCGGCACACCGGCAGCGCCGTAGCGAATCAAGCTTTTGAGCGCATCCAGCGCCTCATAGGCCAATAGTTTGTCGACACCGAAATCCGTCAACACCTTGCGCGGTGGCCACACCGGTTCGCCCTTGATCAGACCGTCGCGAAAGGCTTCGAACCAGTCATCCTCGCAACTGAGCGCTTCAATCGACTGCAACAACGCCCGGTGCTGCTCGACGCTCAGGCTTGGATCGTGGTAGAGCACGCCCCAGAACATCAACAAGCCCAGCAGGTCATCGCCGCACGCCGCACGGTCACTTTCGACGCAGGTGTAAAGCAGGGTATTGGCGGGCAGCCTGGCGCTGTCGAGAGCCTGCTCGACACTGAACAACTGTTGCACCAGCAAACCGTGCACAGGATCGTCACCCTGCAACCACCCCAGCAAACCGGCGCCATTGCCCTGCTCACGCAGCAAGCGCCGCAATAGCGGCTGCAGTCGGCTCAAAGGATGCGCAGGATTGAACGGCAAACGCTCCAGACACTGCGCATCAATCAATTGCAACCAGCGCTCGGGTTGTTCCAGCAATGCCAGCAAAAATACGGTTTGAGCGTGCCAATCCCAGATGGCCGCTCCCAAACCGATCGGCGGCAAACCTGTCGCGCGCCGACTCAACTGGAGCATGAGATCAAGCTCCGAGAGGTCATTGCCGTCTTTGACCGCACTCAGTTCGAACGCGTCGGCAATGCGTGCAAGCGCCGTGTCGCTATAGGGCCGCAAGCGCTGCAACCACAGACGACAAACCTTGTGCAGCGCACCTTCGGACAACGCGAGCGGCAATTGCGGTGAAAGTGTTTGCGAGTCAGTGAAAGCGCTCATGGCCTGCGCAACAGGCGCCTTGGCCAGCCAATGCAGATGTTGCCTGGCCTGATACTTCAGGCCGCTCAAAACCAGGCATTCCAGCGCATCCACCGGCAGCGGTTCGTCGACAATCTGCTGCAACAAGGCCGAATCACCACGATGCAGCGCCCAGGCGTGCCGGTACAGACGCAGCAAACGGCTGTCGTGGTTTTCGCCGATCAACTGCGCGAGCAATGGCAGCTCGTCGCCCGCCATGCGCCAATCAACAAAGCTTTGCGCCAGTGCATCAAGCTTGAGCCGTCCGACACCCAACCAACGCGTCAAGGTCTCGGGCCGCTGTGACGGACTGCCATACACCTGGCACTCAGCACCCAGCTCGTCCGGCCAAACGGCGCAGTCCTCCAGACGATCGAACGCCTGAATCAGCAACGGCAGAAAGGTCGGCTGACGCTTGGCACACAGCTCCAGCAAGCGACTCTCTGCCGCGGGATGGCGATGTTCGCTCCAGAGCCGAATCCAGCATGGAAACGCTTGATCGTCGTGCCCCAACAGACTGTACTGACACGCCAGCAGGTACAGCCAGTCGACGTTATCCGGCGCGGCATCGTGCTGTTCGGCACAGCACTGCAGGAACGTCGGCGCGCCCATCCCCGCTTGGGTGAACTGCACCAGCAGACGCTTGAGGTACGCGGCATCGTTGGGCAACGGCAAGCACGTGTGCCGACTGGCGAACTCGGCGAACTCGTGAAGCGGACGCTGAGTAAAGATGAAATCGAGGCTACGGGCATACCACAGCGACTCGGTCTGTGCCGGCTCTGACCAGGCGCTCATCAGATCCGTGTCGAACGGGTCGGGCGCCTTGATGCGCTGCAAAAAGCCTTCTACCGCTTGCGCATCGTCGAATGCCAAATCCAACAGTTGCTGGTCCCAGGCCATGCGTTGCGCCAACAGATTCGCACAACGGTAGGACAACGGACCGGCGCCGGACAGTCGGTGGTACAAGCCCCAGTTGAGGTCATCGAAAACCTCCAGTGACAAGTCATCCAGCGTCCGGACGAATGCCTGCCACGCCGCGTGATTGAAGCGTCGCGCGGGATCATCCAGCAGCGCACAGAAATCCAAGAAAGCTTGAGGCGCCCGAACGACATTGGCTTGTGCAGCGTCAATCTCGTCTTCAGCCTCTTCCTGCTGCTCTTCACGGGCCAGACGCAGGGCACTCTCGTAGGCCATGCGCAGCGCCTGAAAACCTTCCGGGTCGGTTTCCGGATGGTGCGCCGGCAAACGGGCGCGATAGGCGCTGCGAATCAGGGTTTCGTCAGTAGTCGGTTCAATGCCCAGTCGAATCCAGCAACTCATGACCAGTCGAACTCCCCAAGCGATGCCGGACGAGACGGCGGATCAATATCCATGTGCCAAGGCAGATCGGCGAGAAAGTGTGGAATGTTTTGCGCAAGGCCTCGGGCAATCCTGGTGTTGAAAGCGCTGGTGCCCTCACGACTCATCTCGACCGCCAGTTCATCATCGCTTTTGCTCATGCAGCACCAAAAAGTTCGTCCCACCAGAAAGCCGTTGAAATAAGCCATCCAGCTGCCGTAATGAAACTGCGCCCTCAACGCCAGACGACTGTGCAACCAGTTGCTCTCGGCCAGATCGATCCATTGATTACGCACGGCGCAGCGCAACAGAAAGCCCATCCGGCCGTAATCCCAGGACAGAATGCCGCCGGGACCACAGCTGCCGAAGGTACGGCTGGCAAATTCATGCAGGACGCGCTCGCGCGGGCTCAGATCATTGAGCAACGACTGCCATTCACTCGGCAGGCATCGCTGCCACGCCAGATAGGCCCCGCTGAGGTGCTTGGCATGGCCGTCGTCGGTCATCCATCCGAGCATGTCGAACAACTGTTGCCGATCATCGATACCCCAACTTTCCTTGAGGTTGATGTAACGATCGTTGCAGAACGCCGGGTCGTCATACCCGGCGCCGGTGTTGAGCGCGGCCATTGGTGCGGACAACGCGCACAGCCAGCGCTGTTGAATCTCGTCCATGAAAAAAGGCTCCAGGCCGACCGCTGGGATATGGGGGTCGGCAAAACTGCGCAGATTGTAAAGAGCCCCGACAACAGCGGCAAACCCTGCATCGCTTTGATTGCGCGCACAAAAAAGGCCCCGACGTATCGGGGCCTTTCGTTCAGCGGCTTATCGCCGATTCGGGCGATTGTGTGTCAGCACATGAATCAATGCTGCAACGCCGGCTGCTGCGCTCCATTGATCGGGATGCGCTTGGCTTTCGCTTCTTCCGGGATCACACGGAGCAGGTCGATGCTCAGCAGGCCGTTGCGCAGCGCAGCGTCCTTGATCTCGATGTGATCGGCCAGACGGAACGACAGCTTGAAGGCTCGCTGGGCGATGCCTTGATGCAAGAACGTGACGCTTTCGTCAGTGTCACGCTTGCCGCCACTGATGGTCAGCACACCCTTCTCGACCTGCAGGTCCAGGTCTTCTTCCTGGAAACCGGCGGCCGCGACGACGATACGGTATTGATCATCACCGTGTTTTTCGACGTTGTAGGGTGGGTAGCTGCTGCCTGGCTCGTTGCGCAGGGCGGTTTCGAACAGGTCGTTGAAACGGTCGAAACCTACCGAGGAACGGAACAGTGGCGCGAGAGAAAATGCAGTACTCATGATTCAAATCTCCTGAAAACAATCAGCAAGGTTTTGTGTCTCCGCGACCCGAATTCGGCATCGCGTAACCCTTAGATAGGGACCGCTGTTTTGATTTCAAGAGAATATTTTGAGATTTTTTATGCGGCTTCGACGAGCGGCAATCCGAGCAAGCGCGAGACTTGATCCGGCTCGGTTTCGCGACGCAGAACAGTGAAAAGCTCGGCGGCTTCCGGGTAGTTGCGCGTCAACATGGCCAGCCATTGCTTGAGGCGACCGGGCGATTGGCGTGCGGTCATCTGCGCCTTGGCCTGCAGCCAGAAGTCCTGAATCAGCGGCATCAGCTCGGCCCAGGTCATCTCGACGACCTCGTCGCCAGTGCGCGCCGCAGCGATCTGCCGAGCGAGATCCGGGCGGGAGACCAGCCCCCGACCGAGCATGATGTCTTCGACGCCGCTGATTTCGCGGCAACGGCGCCAGTCTTCGACGCTCCAGATGTCTCCGTTGGCGAAGACCGGGACCTTGACCACATCCTGCACACGCGGGATCCACTCCCAATGCGCCGGCGGTTTGTAGCCGTCCATTTTCGTCCGCGCGTGTACGACGATGTGCTCTGCCCCGCCTTCGGCCAGTGCCGTGGCGCAGACCAGCGAGCCGTCCGGGCTGTCGAAACCCAGGCGCATTTTCGCGGTGACCGGGATGTGCGCCGGGACGGCGCGACGGACATGCTCGACGATCTGGTTGAGCAGCTCCGGCTCCTTGAGCAGCACGGCGCCGCCACGGGATTTGTTGACGGTCTTGGCCGGGCAGCCGAAGTTGAGGTCGATCACTTCCGAGCCAAGCTCGCAGGCCAACGCGGCGTTTTCCGCCAGGCACACCGGATCGGAACCGAGCAATTGCACGCGCAGCGGCACGCCGGACGCGGTGCGAGCGCCGTTGAGCAGCTCGGGGCCGAACTTGTGGAAATAGGCCGGCGTGAGCAACTGGTCGTTGACCCGAATGAACTCGGTCACGCACCAATCGATGCCGCCAACGCGGGTCAACACGTCGCGCAGGATGTCGTCGACCAACCCTTCCATGGGCGCCAGAGCAATTTGCATGGGGAAACACTACTTGAAGAAAAAACGTGCGGCAGTTTACTGGATATCGCACAAATCCGCAGAACTACACATATCTCTGTGGGAGTGAGCCTGCTCGCGAAGGCGGTCTGTCAGTTGACGCATGCGTAACTCACGCGATGCTTTCGCGAGCAGGCTCGCTCCCACAGGGTGAGATTCACATGGCTTCTGCAATCTGGATCGCCGGGCCATAGCCTTCGATAAATTCCGCCGGCATACGCTTGGGCTTGCCGGTCGACAGTTCGATGCACACAAATGTGGTCTGCGCGCGCAACAGGGTGGCGTTGTCGCTGGGGCGTTTGAGCTGGAAATGCCGGGTCATTTTCAGGCGCTGATCCCAATCGACGATCCAGGTCGCCAGTTGCAGTTCATCGCCTTCATAGGCGGCGGCCAGATAATCGATTTCGTGGCGGACAACGGCCATTGCTCGGTCCAGACGCCGGTATTCGACCAGGTCCAGGCCGAGGCGCTGCGAATGGCGCCAGGCGCAGCGCTCGAGCCAGGTCACGTAAACGGCGTTGTTGGCGTGCCCGAGCCCGTCGATGTCTTCGGCGCCTACTTGCAGATCAATGGTAAACGGCGTTGCCCGATCCCAGCCCATGCCCCACTCCCGGTCAAAGTATTCAACCGGGGCAGTGTAACGGAGCTCAGGCTGATTGGCGCGCCTGAAGGCTGCGACCGGCAAGCAGAGATAACACACCATCAATCACTCGAGGGTCGGCCAGCACCCGCTGATGGCCGCCGCTTTCCAGGCGCAGCAGGCGGCTGTCGAACCAGGCTTCGTGAATCAATTGCGATTCTTTGACCGAGACAAAATTGTCGTCCTCGGCATGGACGATCAGGCCGGGCATATCCAGTTGATAGTGGGCCACGTCCAGCGTTGCGGCGCGCATGCCGACGTCCTGCTCGACCTGACGAATAAACGCCGAACGCGCGCGCGGCGGCATGCCGACCATTCGCGCGAAACCGCGCAGCACGCCGAGAATCCGCGACGGTGCGGCGATGCTGACCAGGGTTTCGGTGCGCAGCCCCAATTGCACGGCGAGCATCGCGCTGGCGCCGCCCATGGAATGGCCGATAACCGCTTGCAGCGGCGGCAATTCGGCAGCGGCTTCAAGCATGGCGCGGGCGAACAGCACTACATTGGCTTCTCGCCCAGGGGAGCGACCGTGGGCCGGGCCATCGAGCGCGACGACGGTATAGCCAGCATCAACCAAAGCGTTTATCAGCGAAGCGAATTGCGTTGGCCGCCCTTCCCAACCATGCATCAGCAACACTGTAGGACCTTGGCCCCAACGCAGCGCCGACAGACCGAAGCGCAATGTGATGCGTTCGGAGCTGGCCAACAGCGGCAGCTCCCAATCGCGCAGCGGTAGCGCGCGGGGCGTCATGAACGCCAGACGCATTTTGCTTGCCACCAGTTTCGGTGCAAACCAGCCCAAGGTACCGTTAACGCCACGAACCCACTTCAACGCGTTCATCGCACTCTCCTCAGGCTTGTTGCCTTCAGGTCAACGCACCGCCGACTTGGCAGCGCGCAGCAATCGATCGGATAAATCTCCCGGACCCAGCGCTCTGGCCAAGGCCAGACCACCGACCATCAACGCGACATCGGCCAAAGCCTTGTCGGTGTCTTCAGGGCTGGCCGCCAGTTGCGCGACCATCAATTCCAAATGCTCGTTCAGCGCAATGCGGAACGACTCCGGCAAACGCCCCAGCTCCCCAATCGAGGCCGGGATCGGGCATGCAGCCTCGCTGGAATCCCGGTGTTTGCGTGACAGGTAGAACGCAGCCACCAAAGCGCGACGCTCTTCGCCGGTCAGATCGGCGTCCATGTCGGCAATCAGGTCGCGACGGCGGCCCAGCAGCTGTTTGAACGCCTCGAGCATCATCGCGTCCTTGCTTTCGAAGTGCGCATAGAAGCCGCCGACAGTCAGCCCGGCGGCGCCCATCACTTCACCCACGCTCGGGTCTGCCGGGCCGCGTTGAATCAATGCGGCGCTGGCAGCCTTGAGGATGCGTTCGCGGGTTTGAGCTTTTTTATCGTTCATCGTTGCCTCCGAATATTACGACTAGAATATTATTCGCATAATAATATTCCGCAAGTCATGAATATGACCGCTGGTCTGAAGCACAGTGTAAGGAAAAAGGAGAGTTGGCCAAACGCCAGACAAACAAAAGGGCCATTCAATAATTGAATGACCCTTATAAAATCCCGCAGAGCGGGTAATCGTGGCGTCCCCTAGGGGACTCGAACCCCTGTTACCGCCGTGAAAGGGCGGTGTCCTAGGCCACTAGACGAAGGGGACACAAACCCTTCTATACAACTGATCAGTGCTGAGAGCTGATCGATTCAAGGCCGGTGTGGCCAGACCTTGAACTGTAAAATTGGTGGAGCTAAGCGGGATCGAACCGCTGACCTCCTGCATGCCATGCAGGCGCTCTCCCAGCTGAGCTATAGCCCCGGATTTTTCGCCTCGCGGCGGAGTGATCTCTTGCAACATCACTTCTGTAAAACTGGCGTCCCCTAGGGGACTCGAACCCCTGTTACCGCCGTGAAAGGGCGGTGTCCTAGGCCACTAGACGAAGGGGACGCAAACCCTTCTATACAACTGATCAACGCTGAGTGTTGATCGCTTCAAGGCCGGTGTGGCCAGACCTCGAAGTGTAAATTGGTGGAGCTAGACGGGATCGAACCGTCGACCTCTTGCATGCCATGCAAGCGCTCTCCCAGCTGAGCTATAGCCCCTCATCGCTGAGGACGGGGCGAATCTTAAGGGCGTATCGAAAGCCTGTCAAACTTATTTTTGAAAAATTTCAAAATTTTTTGCCGGGATAACAATCACTTACCGCCCTCCCCCGTAAATTCGGGAGAAACGCCGAAGGCAGGATCAAAAGATCACAGCCTTCGGCAGTCCTGCAAAGAAGCAAAAGCAATCAGGCGATGGCGCCCAAGAGCTTTTCCCATTCCTTGTTTTCTTTCTTCGATACGCCGCCCAGCAGGTCAATCGCCTGGCGCAAGCGGAAACGGGTGAGATCCGGGCCGAGGATTTCCATCGCATCGAGCACCGACACCGAACTCGCCTGCCCGGTGATCGCAGCAAACATCAACGGCATCGCATCGCGCAGTTTCAGCTCGAGGGATTCGACCACCGCCTGGATCGTCGCGGTGATGCTGTCCTTCTCCCACTGCCGCAGACTTTCCAGTTTCCACAGGATCAACTGCATCAACTGGCGAACCTGATCGCCGGAGAGCTTTTTCGACTCGAAGAGCTTGGCATCCGGATTCACGCCGCCGGCAAAGAAGAACCCCGCCAGCGGTGCGACCTGGCTGAACGTTTCAACACGACCCTGTACGTGCGGCGCGATCTTCATCATGTATTCGGAATTGAACGCCCACTTCTGCACGCGGGCGGCAAATTCTTCCACCGGCAGATCGCGCAGCCACTGGCCGTTGAGCCACGACAGCTTCTCAATATCGAAGATCGGCCCGCCGAGGGATACGCGCTTGAGGTCGAAGTTGTCGACCATTTCCTGCAGCGAGAACTTCTCGCGCTCGTCCGGCATCGACCAGCCCATGCGGCCGAGGTAGTTGAGCATCGCTTCCGGCATGAAGCCCATGCGCTCGTAGAACGTCACCGAGGTCGGGTTCTTGCGCTTGGACAGCTTGCTCTTGTCCGGGTTACGCAGCAGCGGCATGTAGCACAGCTCCGGTTGTTCCCAGCCGAAGTATTCGTACAGCAAAATCAGTTTCGGTGCCGATGGCAGCCATTCTTCGCCACGCAGCACGTGGGTGATGCCCATCAGGTGATCGTCGACGACGTTGGCGAGGAAGTACGTCGGCAGGCCGTCGGTCTTCATCAGCACTTGCATGTCCATGCGATCCCACGGGATCTCGACGTCGCCACGCAGCATGTCCGGCACCACGCAGACGCCTTCGCTCGGCACCTTCATGCGAATCACGTGCGGTTCGCCAGCGGCCAGGCGCGCCGCGACTTCTTCCTTCGACAGCAGCAGCGCGCGGCCGTCGTAGCGCGGAGTTTCGCCACGAGCCATTTGCTCGGCGCGCATCTGATCGAGTTCTTCAGCGGTGCAGAAGCACGGGAACGCATGCCCCATGTCGACCAGTTGCTGGCAGTACTTCTGGTAGATGTCGCCGCGCTCGCTCTGCCGATACGGGCCGTGCGGGCCGCCGACGTCCGGGCCTTCGCTCCAGTCGATGCCGAGCCAGCGCAGGGCGTCGAAGATCTGCTGTTCGGACTCGCGGGTCGAACGCAACTGATCGGTGTCTTCGATGCGCAGGATGAACTCACCGCCATGCTGCTTGGCAAAGCAGTAGTTGAACAATGCGATGTAAGCGGTACCTACGTGGGGGTCCCCGGTAGGCGATGGCGCGATGCGAGTGCGGACGGTGGTCATGGCTTGTCTCGAAAAAATGAAGAGCAGAACAATCAAGCGGCGAATGGTAACAGGCGACACCCGCCCCGCTCCAGCGGGCAGGGTATTTAAGCCAGATGCCCTAAGCCCTTCGGATGGTGTGAAGGCCATTCGCGAGCAGGCTCGCTCTTACAGAGATACACAATGATCTTTCCCACGCTCTGCGTGGGAAAGCATCCTGTGACGCTCTGCGTCACGCGAGCGATGGGACGCAGAGCGTCCCGGGCGGCATTCCCACGCAGAGCGTGGGAACGATCCCTTAAACCGTAAGCAATCGTTCGCGCAGTTTGGCAATCTCGTCACGCATCTGCGCCGCCGCTTCAAACTCCAGATCCCGCGCCAATTGGTACATCTTCTCTTCCAGCGCGCGGATGCGTTTGGTGATTTCGCTTGGCGAGCGCAGTTCGGCTTCGTACTTGGCGTTCTCTTCGGCGGCCTTGGCCATGCCTTTGCGCTTCTTGCTGCGCGAGCCCGGTACGGTGGCGCCTTCCATGATGTCGGCGACGTCCTTGATCACACCTTTCGGGGTGATGCCGTTCTCAAGGTTGAAAGCGATCTGCTTCTCGCGACGGCGCTCGGTCTCACCAATCGCCCGCTCCATCGAACCGGTCATGCGATCGGCGTAGAGAATCGCCCGGCCATTGAGGTTACGCGCCGCGCGGCCGATGGTCTGGATCAGCGAGCGCTCGGAACGCAGGAAGCCTTCCTTGTCAGCATCGAGAATCGCCACCAGCGACACTTCCGGCATGTCGAGGCCTTCACGCAGCAGGTTGATCCCGACCAGCACATCGAATACGCCGAGGCGCAAATCGCGGATGATCTCGACGCGCTCGACGGTATCGATGTCCGAGTGCAGATAACGCACGCGCACGCCGTGGTCGGCGAGGTAATCGGTCAGGTCTTCGGCCATGCGCTTGGTCAGCGTGGTGACCAGCACACGTTCTTCGATCGCCACGCGCTTGGTGATTTCCGAGAGCAAGTCATCGACCTGAGTCAGTGCCGGCCGCACTTCAACCTGCGGGTCGACCAGGCCGGTCGGCCGCACCACTTGTTCGACCACGCGCCCGGCGTGCTCGGCTTCATAGTTGCCGGGGGTCGCCGAAACGAAAATGGTCTGCGGGCTGACCCCTTCCCACTCGTCGAAACGCATTGGCCGGTTGTCCAGCGCCGAAGGCAGGCGGAAGCCGTACTCAACGAGGGTTTCCTTGCGCGAACGGTCGCCCTTATACATCGCGCCGACCTGCGGCACGCTGACGTGGGATTCGTCGATCACCAGCAAGGCGTCGGCAGGCAGATAGTCGTAAAGCGTGGGTGGCGCCGCGCCGGATGGACGCCCGGAAAGGTAGCGCGAGTAGTTTTCGATGCCGTTGCAGTAACCCAGTTCGAGGATCATCTCGAGGTCGAAACGGGTGCGCTGCTCCAGGCGCTGGGCCTCCACCAGTTTGTTGTTACTGCGCAAGTATTCGAGGCGCTCCTGCAATTCGACCTTGATGCCTTCGATGGCGTCGAGCAGGGTTTCCCGAGGCGTCACGTAGTGGCTCTTCGGATAGAAAGTGAAGCGCGGCATCTTGCGGATGACTTCGCCGGTCAGCGGATCAAACGCGGAAATGCTCTCGACCTCGTCGTCGAAAAGCTCAATGCGGATCGCTTCCAGATCGGATTCCGCCGGGAAGATATCGATCACATCACCGCGCACGCGGAACGTCGCCCGGGCAAAATCCATGTCGTTGCGGGTGTATTGCAGGTCAGCCAGGCGCCGCAACAGCGCGCGCTGATCGAGCTTGTCGCCGCGATCAACGTGCAAGACCATTTTCAGATAGGTTTCCGGGCTGCCCAGACCATAGATGCACGACACCGTGGTGACGATGATCGCGTCCTTGCGCTCCAGCAACGCTTTCGTCGCGGACAGTCGCATCTGCTCGATGTGGTCGTTGATCGACGCGTCCTTCTCGATGAAGGTGTCGGACGACGGCACATAGGCTTCGGGCTGGTAGTAGTCGTAATAGGAAACGAAGTATTCAACGGCGTTGTTCGGGAAGAACGCCTTGAACTCACCGTACAACTGCGCGGCCAGGGTCTTGTTCGGCGCCAGAACCAGCGTCGGACGCTGTACCTGGGAGATGACGTTGGCGATGCTGAAGGTCTTGCCCGAGCCGGTCACACCGAGCAATGTCTGGTGCGCCAGTCCGGCGTCAATGCCCTCAACCAACTGGCGAATGGCTTCCGGCTGATCGCCGGCAGGCTCGAAGCGGGTGACTAGCTGGAATTCCGACATACACACCTCTGGATTCGCGGCGCTCCGCGTCAGACGGAGCACCACGAGGACGACCGCAAACGACCGATGTCGCGCAAGAAAAAACCTGGATTGTGCTGAATGTGGTGGCGATTGCCTGACCTTTCAAGGCAAACGTCCTACATCCGGTAAAGAGTCTGACAAAGTCAATCGACTAACGGTCCAGAAATAATCGGAAAAACTTACCCCAAAAGCCGATTCGCCTGTCGCCATTGCGCAGTGATGGCCTCTATACTAGCTCCCCGTTTGTGCACCGCTCTAGTGCATTCGGCTGGAGCGCTACACGTCCCTCCACTCTCCATTCAGAGCCGCCGTAATAATGAGCCTGTTCTCCGCTGTCGAAATGGCACCCCGCGATCCAATCCTGGGCCTCAACGAAGCATTCAACGCCGATACCCGGACCACCAAGGTCAACCTGGGCGTAGGCGTGTACTGCAACGAAGAGGGGCGAATTCCACTGCTGCGCGCGGTGATCGAAGCCGAGACGATTCGCGTCGCGCAACACGCTTCGCGCGGTTACCTGCCGATCGATGGCATCGCTGCCTACGACCAGGCCGTGCAGAAACTGCTGTTCGGCAACGACTCGCCGCTGATCAGCGCCGGTCGCGTCATCACCACTCAGGCCGTCGGCGGGACCGGCGCACTGAAAATCGGTGCCGACTTCCTCAAGCAACTGCTGCCGAACGCCGTCGTGGCGATCAGCGACCCGAGCTGGGAAAACCACCGCGCGCTGTTCGAGACCGCTGGTTTCCCGGTGCAGAACTATCGTTACTACGACGCTGCCACCCACGACGTGAACCGTGCCGGCATGCTCGACGACCTCAACGCCCTGCCGAACGGCTCGATCGTTGTCCTGCATGCTTGCTGCCACAACCCGACCGGCGTCGACCTGACCCCGGCGGACTGGAACAAGGTACTGGAAGTGGTCAAGGCCAAAGGTCACGTGCCGTTCCTCGACATGGCTTACCAGGGTTTCGGCGACGGCATCGATGAAGACGCCGCCGCTGTGCGCCTGTTCGCTGAATCCGGCCTGACCTTCTTCGTCTCGAGCTCGTTCTCCAAATCGTTCTCGCTGTACGGCGAGCGCGTTGGCGCACTGTCGATCATCAGCGAATCGAAAGAAGAAAGCGCGCGCGTGCTGTCGCAGGTCAAGCGCGTGATCCGCACCAACTACTCCAACCCGCCGACCCATGGCGCCAGCATTGTTGCTGCGGTGCTGAACAGCCCGGAACTGCGCGCACAGTGGGAAGCCGAGCTGGCCGAGATGCGCCTGCGCATTCGCGGCATGCGCGAGCAGATGGTTGCCCTGCTGGCGGAAAAAGCCCCGGGCCGCGATTTCAGCTTCGTTGGTCGTCAGCGCGGCATGTTCTCCTACTCCGGCCTGACCACTGAACAAGTGCATCGCCTGCGCAACGAGTTCGGCATCTACGCCCTGGACACCGGCCGCATCTGCGTGGCTGCCTTGAACCAGAGCAACATCAAGGCTGTGACGGACGCGATCGTTCAGGTCATCTGATTTCGCCGCGCGATGAAAAACGGGAAGCCTTTGGGCTTCCCGTTTTTATTTGTCCCTGGAACCGCCGTGCAACCTCTAGACTGCACACAATTCAAATCTGTGGGAGCGAGCCTGCTCGCGAATGCGGTCGACCAGTTGATGTTATGTCATCTGACAAGACGCTTTCGCGAGCAGGCTCGCTCCCACAGGACATGAGCCGAACCCGGAACCTTGCGAGAACCCACATGAAAAACGACAACCTGCGCGCCGACCGTGACGACCTGGATGATTTCGTCCCGCGCGCTCCGGCCAAGCGTGAAAAGAGCCTGGTGCTGCAAGTCGCCACCGGGGTATTCCTCGGTGGCCTGGCCCTGTGGCTGGTGCAACTGGCGGCGACAGCGGTCTATGCCAAGCTGATGCTCGGCACGATTACTTTCGGCAGTTAAGCCAGTTCAGCCGAGCGCTGGGTGGCGGCATCGTCGTAAATCACATACAGCGATTCCGCGACCTGGCTTTTGATGGCCTTGCTGCTTTCGAGACCGAGGACGAAACCTTCGGCCTTGCCGCCGGCGCGGTTCAATTCTTCGGCGGTACTGGCGCCGGTGATTGCATCGAAGAGTTTTTCGGCGTGCGGGCCGATCCCTTTGGGCAGGCTGATCTGTGCGGTGCTCATGCGAGCACCTCGGTGTTGCGAGTGATTTGAATCATGGCGCGTACCTTTGCGGCGAATGGCCGGTAGCGCGTGTGACCACTTCCGGGCTGCCATGGTAGACCTCTGAAGTCTTTCTGGTAACCGTCAATCGCTGACAAAATGCCGTCCGTCCCGCTGAATCGCATAAATCGCCAGGCGACGCTTGACTTCTCTTTTTGAATCAGTAACATACGCACCAATTCCGCAATAGCTCAGTTGGTAGAGCAAGTGACTGTTAATCACTGGGTCCCTGGTTCGAGTCCAGGTTGTGGAGCCAAATAGCAAAGCCCCTGAATCGCAAGGTTCAGGGGCTTTTTTGTGGGCGCATTAAAAATACCAAAAGGCCGATCTGTTTGGGCATATCGGCCTTTCCTGTTTCAGACGCAGCGGTCAGACATGTTCGCTGCTTTTCACCTGCACCTTTGGCGCGCCGTGGCCATGATCATGGTCATCCGGCTCGATCACCGGCACTTCCTTGCCATCGCAATCATGCAGCTTGCCGTCACTGAAGTAATCGCCTTCACGCAGCGCGGCGAGATCGCGATAACGCAGCGTGCGCTCTTCGGCTGCGGCGAACACCGACTGTTGATCCGAGTTGCCGGTCGTGAAGTGGTTGAAGGCCAGATTGAGCAGGATCGCCATGATTGCCGATGAACTGATGCCCGAATGGAAAATCGTCGCGAACCAGCTCGGGAAGTGATCGTAGAAGTTCGGCGCTGCGATCGGGATCATGCCGAAACCGATCGAAGTGGCGACGATGATCAGGTTGACGTTGTTGCGGTAGTCCACCTTCGACAACGTGCGAATGCCACTCGCCGCCACGGTGCCGAACAGCACGATCCCTGCGCCGCCGAGGACAGAAGTCGGCACGGCGGCAATCACCCGGCCCATGAACGGCAGCAGGCCGAGCACCACCAGGAACAGGCCGCCGGTGGCGACCACGAATCGGCTCTTGATCCCGGTCACCGCCACCAGGCCGACGTTTTGCGCGAAAGCACTTTGCGTAAACGAACCGAAGATCGGCGCAAACATGCTCGACAGCATGTCGGCGCGCAGGCCGTTGCCCAAGCGTTTGGAATCTACCTTGGTGTCAATGATTTCGCCCACGGCAAGGATGTCCGCCGAGGTTTCCACCAGCGTCACCATGACCACAATGCACATCGACAGGATCGCGGCGAAATGGAAGGTCGGCATGCCGAAGTGGAACGGTGTCGGGAAGCCGAACATGGGACCGGTGGTGACACTGGAGAAATCCGCCATGCCGAGGAACACCGCCAGCACCGTGCCGATGACCATGGCCAGCAGAATCGACAGCCGAGAAATGGTCGCGCTGCCAACCTTGCTCAACAGCAACACCAGCACCAGCGTCACCGCTGCCAGACCGATGTTCTGCATGCTGCCGAAGTCCGGCGCGTGGCTGTTGCCACCCATTGCCCAGCGTGCGGCCACTGGCATCAGCGTCAGGCCGATAGTGGTGATCACAATGCCGGTTACCAGCGGCGGAAAGAACTTGGTGATGCGCGAAAACACTGGCGTGATCAGCAAGCCGATCAACGAGGCGGCAATCACCGCGCCCAGCACCGATTGGAAACCGCCCTCCCCGCCACTGCTGACGATCGCGACCATGGTCGCCACACCAGAGAACGATACGCCCTGGACCAGCGGCAGCTGACAGCCAAAAAACGGCAGACCCAGGGTTTGCAGCAACGTCGCCAGCCCCCCCGCAAACAATGAAGCAGCAATCAACAGACCAATGTCCGCCGGCGACAGACCGGCCGCCTGGCCAATGATCAGTGGCACCGCAACGATACCGCCGTACATGGTCAGAACATGTTGCAGGCCGTAAGCCATATTCGCGCCGACCCCGAGGTTTTCGTCCTCGGGCCGTTGGTGTGAAACATGGGGCGTTTTCATGGTGGGGGGTTCCCTGGTTTTTGTTATGCGCACACTGTATTCAATACTCAGGACAAATGTCCATAGAGTTGTATACAACTTGTCAGTCACATAATGGTTAGGTAGCCATCCAACCTTCTAGTCTGCGCTTCTTGCCCCAACAAATTCGGCAACACATCCCCGCTGCGCTCGCGCCAGTGCCCACCAGGCTGAAGTGTTCACGGCGACCGACGGTGCAGTCGCGCTCTTTCAGCGGCAATCGGGGAGATCCGTCGCGTATTGGAGCCTGATGTAAAGCCTTAGATGGAGGCTGGCGCGATTACCCGAGCCAGCGCTTGCCGCACACGCGGTGAATCAGGCACTTGAAGATCAAACTCACGCCGCAGCAATTTCATCAGCTCGTCGACATCCGCCACCTCGCGCCGCTCACTGTCCGCGCCCATGTGATGAATGGCAAAACTGCCGTTGTTCAGGGTTTTGCGCCAGCCAGCGCCGGTGCGCGCCAGCATCAGGCGCTGGGCAAAAGGTGACTCGGGATGCGTCGAGACGTACCAGTTGCCGACGGTGTAATCGATGTCTTCCTGGCGCTGCAGATCAAACAGGTACATCGGCCGCCACTCGCCTGCGACCTGGGCGCGCAGCAGGTAGCCATCGGCGTGCTTGTCGATGCGGTAAAGCTCATGCGGAGTCGGTTGTTCACCTTCGCTGTCGAGCAGCAGCGGTGCGGTCGGCACCATGCCGCCAAAGCCGACGTCGGCGATGTAGCGAGTGCCGTCGATGGTGACCAGGCTCAAACGATGGGTTCGCGCCGTCCAGCTGCCTTCCGGTTGATTCATCACGACGCGCCCGCTGATCGCCCGCGCGTCGAAGCCCAATTCAAGCAGCAGCGCATAAAACAAATGGTTGAGTTCGTAGCAGTAGCCGCCCCGCCCTTGCTGCAGCACCTTGCTTTCGATGGAGTCCAGGTCGATCGACACCGGTTCACCCATGATCGTAGCCAGATTTTCGAAAACAAATTCGGCGGTATGGCGCAGTTGCAACTGACGCAACGTATCCAGTGTCGGTGGCGGCGGCGCATCGAAACCCAAACGTTGCAGATACAGATTGGTATTGCTCAGCCGTAGCGCACTCATTGCTCGATCCTTATGCATGGGCCGCAGAACACTGCGTGGATATTGCCCTGTATACGGGATCAGGCACGGCTTCCGACAATTGATTTCGCCAATCGCCCGCTCAGCGCTTTTTCCGCGAAGCGATGCGAATCCATGTCGGTGCATGGTCGCTGGCGTGCGGTTCGTTGCGCACCCAGGCGTCGACGCCGGCATCGTGCAGATACGGGCTCAATGCCGGGTTGAGCAGCAGGTGGTCGATGCGCAGGCCGGAGTTGGTTTGCCAATGATTGCGGAAGTAATCCCAGAAGGTGTAGAGGCGTTCTTCGGGATACACGTGGCGCAGGGAATCGGTCCAGCCCTGATCCAGCAACCGCTGGTAGCACTCGCGGCTTTCAGGTTGCAACAAGGCGTCCTTGAGCCAGGATCGCGTGTTGTAGATGTCCATGTCGGTGGGCACGACATTGAAGTCACCGGCGAGCACCACCGGGTGATCGCTGCTTTGCAGGTCTTTGGCGTAATTGATCAGACGCTCGAACCAGGCCAGTTTGTAATCGAATTTCGGCCCCGGCTGCGGGTTGCCGTTGGGCAGATACAGGCAACCGACCAGCACACCGTGCACCGCCGCTTCGATATAGCGGCTGTGCGTGTCATCGGGATCGCCGGGCAAACCGCGTCGACTCTCCAGCGGCTGCGCATCACGCGCCAGAATCGCCACGCCATTCCATGACGCCTGGCCCTGCCAGATCGCGCCGTAACCGACGGCCTCCAGTTCGGCGGCGGGAAATGCGCTGTCCACCGACTTGAGCTCTTGCAGGCAGACGATGTCCGGTTGGTCGCGCTTGAGCCATTCCAGCAGATTCGGCAGCCGCGCGCGCATGCCGTTGACGTTGAAGGTGGCGATCCGCAGGTTTTTCATCGTCTGCAACTCCTGCCCGGTGGGATTGCAAATTGTGACCCTGAGAACGCCGCGCAGGTTGCATCGAATGACAATGCGACAGCTCAGACGCGATTACGCAGCCATTGCAGGAAGCCTCTTTTCGGCGCGACCACGGGCGCTTCCTCGGTCAGCGACTGCGCCTTGTGCAGGCGGAAATCGAGCAACGCCTGCATCGCATCATGGATGTCATGGCGCGCGTCCAGGCACGGTTTCAGGTAGGACTTCTCGATGCGATACAGGGCGCAGAAAGTCTTCGCGGAAAAATCCGCCGGCAGCGCGGTGTCGGAGAGAATCCCGGCCTCGCCGATCACCTCGCCCGGCCCCATGCGCCCGGATTCCAGGGGGGCACCATGGCGCTTGAGCGTCACCGAAACCACGCCGGATTCAATGATGAACAAATGATCGCTGACCTCCCCGCCCGCCAGAATCGTTTCGCCGGCGCGGAAGGTTTGCAGGGTCATGTTCTGGCTGAAGGTGTCTTTTTCTTCCTCGCGTAGAGTCGAGAAGATCGGTGAGCTTTCCAGCAGCGCCCGTGGCCGCGACAACTGCGGTGCGACGCTGGTCTCGTTGCTCGACAGCAGATTGACCCCGGACGCCTGCAAATGCCGGTAAGCAAGGTCGAACAACTGATTGCGCACCACGCGCTTCTCGCCCATCGAGGCGACAAATCCACTGATTTCGTATTCCGCGCCGCCGCTGGCAGAACTCTTCAACGACACGCTCGGCGCCGGTGTGTCGAGCAATTGCCGGCAGCCTTGCATCGCTCGCTCCAGCGCCTCGATTACCGAACTGGGCCGGGCATGTGGGCTGACAGGCACGCTGACGGAAACGCCGAACATATTGCTCGGTCGGCTGAAGTTGATGATTTTGGCTTTCGCCGCCAGCGAGTTGGGAATCACGGCCATGCTGCCCTGGCTGGTTTGCAGACGCGTGGCGCGCCAGTCGATGTCGGTGACGCGGCCCTCGGTGCCGTCGATGGAGATCCAGTCATCGAGTTGATAGGGCTTGGTGGTGTTGAGGACGATGCCGGAGAACACGTCGCTCAACGTGCTCTGCAAGGCCAGGCCGACGATGATCGCCAACGCGCCGGACGTCGCCAGCACGCCTTTGACCGGCAGATCGAGCACGTACGCCAGCGCCGCAATGATCGCGATGAGGAAAATCACCGCGCCGAGCAAGTCCTGCAACAGCCGGCCGGTATGGCCGACCCGTTGCATCATCACCGCGCCGATCAACACCGTCAGGGTGCGCGCACCAAACAGCCACCAGCCGATCTGCAACCCGGTCGCCGCCAGATGCAGCGGCACGTTGTCGGCCCACGGCGCCGGTTCCATCGGGTTGAGACCTTCGTTGAACAGCACCATGCTGAACAGGGCGAAAATCAGCACCCGCACCAGCAGCTTCCATTCGCTGCCGCGAGAGCTGATCAGCCGCCACAGGCCAAGATCGAGCAGGATCAGGATCAACGCGCTAAACAACGGGTGTTCGGTCAGCAGAGACAGCATCAAACAACTCCGACAAAGGCCAATCGCGAGAAGATCGCACAGATTGGCACAGTGTAGGAGCAATTGATTTCGGTGGATGAACCGCCGCTTGAAAACACTGCGAAACCCTGTAGGAGCTGACGAAGGCTGCGATCTTGAAGATGTGGGACGCGGAGCGTCCCCGGCTGCATTCCCACGCAGAGCGTGGGAACGATCAGACGCTGAAAAACCTGTGGGAGCGAGCCTGCTCGCGAAGGCGTCCTGTCAGTCACTACCTCTTCGACTGAATCAGAGCATTCGCGAGCAGGCTCGCTCCCACAGGGAAGTTTCAGTTGCCAGTAAAGCTCGGGGTCAGGCGTGCATCTGGCCAAAGCGCCCGGACTGGAAGTCGGCGAAGGCCTGATGAATTTCCTGCTCGGTGTTCATCACAAACGGGCCATGGCCGACGATCGGTTCGTCGATCGGCTCGCCGCTGAGCAGCAATACCACCGCGTCTTCGCTGGCCTGGAGAGTGAGTCGATCACCGTCGCGTTCGAACAGCGCCAACTGCCCGACCCCTACCGATTCCGTACCGTTGACCTGCACCGAACCTTTCAGCACCACCAGTGCGGTATTGCGTCCTTCGTGCAGATCAAGCGTCAGCAACTTGCCGGCATTGAGGCGCAGATCCCAGACGTCGATCGGCGTGAAGGTGCGCGAAGGTCCGGTGTGCCCGTCGAATTCACCGGCGATCAGTCGCAGGCTGCCGGCGTTGTCCTTGAGCGCGATGCTGGGAATGTCGCGGTCGAGAATGGTCTGGTAACCCGGCGCGGCCATTTTGTCCTTGGCCGGCAGGTTGACCCACAGCTGGACCATTTCCAGCTTGCCGCCGGTTCTGGCGAAATTCTCCGAATGAAACTCTTCATGGAGGATGCCGGACGCTGCGGTCATCCACTGCACATCACCCGGGCCGATGGTGCCGCCGCTGCCGGTGGAGTCGCGGTGTTGCACTTCGCCGTCGTAAACGATGGTCACGGTTTCGAAACCACGGTGCGGGTGCTGGCCGACGCCACGCTGTTCGGTGGTCGGGGTGAATTCGGCGGGACCGGCGTGATCGAGCAGCAAAAACGGGCTGATGTGCTTGCCCAGGTTGTCGTAAGAGAAAAGTGTGCGCACCGGGAAACCATCGCCGACCCAATGGCCGCGCGGGCTGGTGTAAATGCCGATGATGTTTTTCATGGGGTCTCCAATGTGTAAATGCATTGGATTAAGCCTAAAGGCATATCGAATATTCGACTAGACGGTGAAAACCGGCTTGAGTGTTCCATGTGCAGAACAATTGGGTCAGCAGCGCGCATTTCGCGAGCAGGCTCGCTCCCACAGCAGACTGCATTGGTTCAGAGGCACCGTGCGAGGCCGTGCATGGCTTCGCGCAACCTGTCGATGGCACGGTTGATAACTGCGTTTTCACTGCCTCGGCAAGCCGTTTCCAGCTCAACACACGCCGCAACAACCCGCGCAGCGCCGACCATTTGCGCGCCGCCCCTGATGCGATGGGCCAGCTCACGCAGGCCGTTGCGGTCGCCGACGTGGATATGATGCAGAGCCTGGAGATCATCACGCAGGCTGTTGCCGACTTCGTTGCGCAAATGCTCGATCAACGAGTGATCGGTCCCGGCCATCTGCTCCAGGGCACTCAGGTCAATCTCGACCGACTCGGCGCCAGGCGGTTCATCTTCGTGAAGCTCGCAACGGCGGGCGCCGTTCATGGCTTCAGCCAGATCGTGCAAGCGAATCGGTTTGAACAGGCAGCCGTCCATACCGGCATCCAGACAACGCAGGCGCTCTTCGATTTGCGCGTTGGCCGTAAAACCGAGGATCAGACAGGGCCTGCGGCCGCTGGCGGCTTCTTCGTTGCGAATCGCCTGTGCCAGTTCATAGCCATTGCGTCGCGGCATGTTGCAGTCGGTGATCACCACATCGAAGGCCTGGGTTCGCCAGCGGTCCAGCCCCTGTTCTCCGTCGCCCACGTCTACCGTGCGATGCCCCAATTCACTCAGTTGCCAGCACATCAGCAAGCGATTGACCGGGTGATCGTCCACCACCAACACGCTTAATACACACGTCGCGGCTGCCGCCTCGGGCGTTGCCAGTGTGGTCGTCACCGACGTCAGCAGCGGCAACTGGATATTGATTTTTACTCGCGTGCCTTGCCCGAGATCACTATCGAGACCCAGCGTGCCGCCCATCATTTCGCAGAGGTTACGGCTGATCACCAGCCCCAGGCCGGAACCGCTGCGCGCCGCTTGGAGGCTATTGCTCGCTTGAACGAACGGGCTGAACAGGCGCTTTTGATCCTCGGCACTTATACCGATGCCGCTGTCCTCGATAAGCACCTGCACATTCACTTGCTCGTCCGATATCGCAACGATCTGCAGACGCAGGCTGACCTCGCCTGCCTCGGTGAATTTGATCGCATTGCTCAACAGGTTGGACAGCACCTGTTTGAAGCGCGTCGGATCGATCAGCACATCCACGTCGGCGCGCGGATCAAGCTCGATGCGCCACAACAAGCGTTTCTGCCGCGCCAGCCCTTCGAACACTCGACATACCGACGACACCGTCTCCCGCAGGTTGGCCCGCTCGGGCGCGAGGGACAAGTGCCCCGATTCGATACGAGCGATATCGAGAATGTCGCCAATCAACGCCAATAATTGCTGGCCGGCATTCGACGCCACCTGAATGGCGAGTCGATCGGTCACGCCCTCCTCTGCGCGCTTGAGGGCCAGTTCGAGCATGCCGATCAGGGCGTTCATCGGCGTGCGGATCTCGTGGCTCATGGTCGCCAGAAAAGTACTCTTTGCCCTACTGGCTTCGTCCGCCGCGTCCTTGGCCTGTTGCAGTTGCAGCAACCATTGCTGACGCTGGTGGATCTGCCGGCGCTGCCAGCCAATCCACAGCAGTGCCAACAGAAGCAAGGCAGCTGCGCTGGCGAAACCCAGCAGAATCTCCTGACGGTGGCGCAGCCAGTAGCTGTTCTCGACCACTACATCGTGGCTCCAGCGCTCGACCAGTTCATCCATTTGCTGCGGCGCAATGCTCAGTAACGCCTTGTTCAGGATCGAGTGCAGCAATGCCGATTGCGGCGCCGTGGCCAATGCGATGCGCGCCGGCTGATCGCCAACGGTGCCGGTAATTCGCAGGCGATCGCGGTACTGCCGGGCAATCAGAAAACGCGCCACCAGCAACGAGCTCACCGTTACGTCGACCTGTCCTCGGGCAATCAGCGCCATGCCTTCGGCGGGGCTTTTGACTTCGACCAGACGTAGTCCGGGCACGCGTTGCAGCAGGTATTCGCGCAACGGGTGGCCGCGATAGATGGCCAGGCGTTTGCCCGCCAGGTCGTCGAGTGGCAATGGATGTTGGCCGTTCGCCGCACTGACCAGCACGAACGGATTGTTCAGATAGGCGCGGGTGAATTGCAGCTGCGCTTCCCGCTCGGTGCTCGGCGTCACTACCGGCAGGACATCAAGTTCACCCGCCTGGAGCTGCTCGAACTGATCGTTCAACGAGGTGCCACGCACGATCTCGAAATTCAGCCCGCTGCGCTGGGCGATGAGGCTCAACAACTGCGCTGCCAGGCCGTTGAAGCGTCCCTCGGCATCGAAAAACGCCAACGGCGCGAAGTCTTCGACCGCGCCCACTCGCACCACCGGGTGCTGATCAAGCCACTGCTGTTCAGCGGCGCCGAGCTGTACCCGCGACTGCTCGGCCATCTCGGCAAGGCCGACACTCCAGCGCTGTTCGATCAGATGCCGACGCTCCATGGGTACCGCCAGCAAGGCCTTGTCGACGATGCGTTTGAGCACCACATCGCTGCGCAATAACGCAAAGGCGAACGGATTGGCATCAAGCCCCGACGGCCCGGCCAATTGCAGGTCGTTGCGATAGTTGGTGTTGATCAGATAATTGGCGCTGATGAAGTCGCCCAGGTACACGTCGTCGGCACCGAAGGCGACCGCGCCGAGTGCATCCATGGCCGAAGCATAAAGCTGCACGTGGGCGCCGGGGTAGAACGCCTGAACATGGGCCAGTGGCAGGTAATCCTCGACCATGGCGATGCGTTTGGCCGTCAGGTCGGCGGTCAGCTTCTCGTCGTGACGCGTGACCAGCATAGGCTGATCTTCAGCATACGGCCGCGACAGAACAAAGGCCGGATCCGCCGCTTCGAAACTGTTCGAGGTGCCCAAAAGATCAACGTCGGCGCGCTTGAGTGCGGCCATCAGTGCCGGCCGATCGGCGAAACGCCGCACTTCGATCCTGATGCCGAGCAGTTGCGCCAGCAGATCGGCGTAATCGGCGGTCAGCCCTTCCAGCTCATGCTGTTGGCGGGTGATTTCGAAGGGCGGGTAATCCGGGCCGGAGATGCCCATGCGCAAGACTGGATGCTCACGCAGCCACTGGCGCTCCCGATCATCGAGGCGGACCTGGATACCCCCAGGTTCGAGGCGGGCCAGCACCTCCAGTGTCTGCGGCTGATCATTCGCCCAGACCAAGGTGGCAAGCCCCAGCCAAATCCCTAAAACCCGCAGTCCCTGCGTCATGTCGAGGTACTCAGATCAAGTGATTGCGCTTGGCGAACTCACGCAGAAGCACCAGCGAACCCAGGCCAAGTTTCGCCATCATGCGGGTCTTGTAGGTGCTGACGGTCTTGTGACTCAGGTGCATCTCCTGGGCGATGGCTTTGTTTGGTTTGCCCAACGCCAGGTTCACGAAAATGCATAACTCTCGATCGGACAGCTGAGCGATCAGCTCCTGTTCAGTGCGTTGCACCGCGTTGTACAGACCGCTGGTATTGGGCAACGCGGAGAAATAGGTGTGGCCGGACATCAGTGCCTTGATAGCGTCGTGCAGCAGCGTCAGATGGTTGCTCTTGGTCACGTAACCCCGCGCGCCCGCGCGCAAACAGCGCTCCTGGTAATGCGTGGGCTCATGCATGCTGAACACCAGGATCCGGCAGCGTGCCGTCGGCGCTTTGATCTGGATTCGCGTCAGCACTTCCAGCCCGTCCATGGACCCCAAGCCGAGATCGAGCACGACCAGGTGTGGATCATGCGCGCAAATCAACGGCACGACTTCATTGCCATTGGACGCTTCATGAATCTGCGTGAAGCCTTGAGCCTGCAGGACAATGCGAATGGCCGCGCGCACGACTGGGTGATCATCGACGATCAGCGCTGACTTCATTGGTACTCCTGCAAAATCGAAGACACCGCAACAGTCTGTCCCGGAGTCGGTGGCCGCGCCGGCACTGTTACATGGATGAGCAAGAGAATCACCTGTCAGGTCTGACAGTTGTGCAGAGTGGTTTTTTATGCATTGGCATGGCGCAACGACGCGTGAGAGTCGGGCGGTGCCTGGCGTTCGTCGCAAGCTTCGACTCTCGCCATCACCTGCCCGATGAGCTGTGAATTGGGCAATGGCGTCGGGCTGATCTGCGCGTTTTCCTGAGCAAACCCCGCAACCGCCAGCAAGGGCGCCGACGGTTCGTTGTAGATCAGAGCGTAGCGAACCTGTGGGTGATCGAGCAGAAAGCCCGACAGATCGAGGGAGCCTGCCGCCAGCTCGGCATTGATCACCAATACATCGAACGGCTCGCAGCCGTAGTCGACCAGCGTCAACAGTTCGCCGAGATTCTGCACCGGGGCGACGCGGTAGTAGCCGAGCGAGTTGAACAGGCGCTCGATTTTCATGCGATGAAAATGCTGCGGGTCGGCGATCAGGATGCGCAACGCTTTGTTGCTCATGGTCATTCTCCCGGTGAGGTTTGGGGAGGGCAAGACTACGCAAGCGTCGGGGATAGCTCTGTAGGACTTTTCCTAAAAATCCGCTCATTCATCCGGCGGCCCCGACGCACCAATATCCCCTGTGGGAGCGAGCCTGCTCGCGAAGGGGCTATACCAGTCAGAGACGTATTGACTGACACGGCGCCTTCGCGAGCAGGCTCGCTCCCACAGGGGAGAGCATTCCATGGCTGCTATTGCCAGCCGAATCGACGGATGTAGAAGCCTTTCACCGCTTGGGTCAAAGCCATGTACGCGAGCAGAATCATTGGCAGAAACACGAAGTACAGCGACGGCAATGCCTGCAATTTGAAGTAATGCGCCAGCGGCCCCATTGGCAGGAAGATGCCGACCGCCATGATGACCCCGGTCATCACCATCAGCGGCATGGCTGCACGGCTTTGCAGGAACGGAATCTTCGGCGTGCGGATCATGTGCACGATCAGCGTCTGGGTCAGCAACCCGACCACGAACCAGCCGGACTGGAACAGTGTCTGGTGATCCGGGGTATTGGCGTCGAACACGTACCACATCAAGGCGAATGTCGTGATGTCGAAGATCGAACTGATCGGGCCGAAGAACAGCATGAAACGCCCGACGTCAGCCGGCTGCCAGCGCTGCGGCTGTTTCAGCATCTCTTCGTCGACGTTATCGAACGGAATGGCAATCTGCGAAATGTCGTACAGCAGGTTTTGCACCAGCAGGTGCATCGGCAGCATCGGCAGGAACGGGATGAACGCGCTGGCGACCAGCACCGAGAACACATTGCCGAAGTTGGAGCTGGCAGTCATCTTGATGTACTTGAGCATGTTGGCGAAGGTACGCCGCCCTTCGAGCACGCCCTCCTCCAGCACCATCAGGCTTTTTTCCAACAGGATGATGTCCGCCGCCTCCTTGGCGATGTCCACCGCGCTGTCCACGGAAATGCCGATGTCGGCGCTGCGCAGCGCCGGCGCGTCGTTGATGCCATCGCCCATGAATCCCACCACATGGCCGTTGCCCTTGAGCACACGGACGATGCGCTCTTTGTGCGACGGCGTGAGTCTGGCGAAGACGTTGGTCGTCTCGACCGCTACCGCAAGCTCAGCATCGCTCATGCTCTCAATGTCATTGCCCAGCAGCAAACCCTGTTGGCCGAGGCCGACCTCGCGGCAGATCTTTGCTGTGACCAGCTCGTTGTCACCGGTCAACACCTTCACCGCCACGCCGTGCTCGGCCAAGGCCTTGAGCGCTGGCGCGGTGCTTTCCTTCGGCGGATCGAGGAACGCCACGTAACCGATCAGCGTCAGTTCCTGCTCATCGGCCAGGCTGTAAATCTCGCGACCGTCAGGCATCGAGCGAGCCGCGACCGCCACCACGCGCAGACCTTCAGCGTTGAAGGCGCCGGTGACCTGGCGAATCCGCGCCAGCAATTCATCGCTCAATGCCTCATCAACTTCGCCGTGACGCACCCGGCTGCACACCGCCAGCACTTCTTCCACCGCGCCTTTGCAGATCAATTGGTGGGGCTGACCGCGGCCCTCCACGACCACCGACATGCGCCGGCGATTGAAATCGAACGGGATTTCATCGACCTTGCGAAATGCACTGCCGACTTTCAATTCGCGATGGATTTCGACGTGTTCCAGCACCGCCACATCCAGCAGGTTTTTCAGGCCGGTCTGGTAGTAGCTGTTGAGGTAGGCCAGTTCCAGCACATGGTCAGAATCCTCACCCCAGACGTCGACATTACGCGCGAGAAAGATCTTGTCCTGAGTCAGGGTGCCGGTCTTGTCGGTGCACAGCACGTCCATGGCGCCGAAGTTCTGGATCGCGTCGAGGCGTTTGACGATGACTTTTTTGCGCGACAGAAATACGGCGCCTTTGGCCAGGGTCGAAGTGACGATCATCGGCAACATTTCCGGGGTCAGGCCGACGGCAATCGACAGCGCGAACAGCAGCGCTTCGGTCCAGTCGCCCTTGGTGAAACCGTTGATGAACAGTACCAGTGGCGCCATGACGAACATGAAGCGGATCAGCAGCCAGCTGACCTTGTTGACGCCCTGCTGGAACGAGGTCACCGCGCGGTCCGTCGCGCCGACCCGTTGCGCCAGCGCACCGAAATAGGTGCTGTTGCCGGTGGTGAGAATCAGCGCAATCGCGCTGCCGGAAACAACGTTGGTGCCCATGAACAGAATGTTGTCCAGCTCCAGCGGGTTACGCGTGTCGCGATCGGTCTGCCGGGTGAATTTCTCCACCGGCATCGATTCACCGGTCATCGCTGCCTGGCTGACGAACAGGTCCTTGGCGCTGAGCACGCGGCAATCGGCGGGAATCATGTCGCCGGCCGAGAGCACGATCAGATCGCCGGGTACCAGTTGCTTGATCGGCAGCTCCCGGCGTGGGCCATCGCGGCGCAGCACCGTGGCGGTGTTGCTGACCATGGCTTTGAGCGCATCGGCGGCCTGATTGGATTTGCTCTCTTGCCAGAAGCGCAGCAGCGTCGACAGCACCACCATGGAGAAAATCACCACGGCCGCCTTGAGGTCTTCGGTCAGCCAGGAGATCACCGCGAGCAAGGTCAGCAGCAGGTTGAACGGATTTTTGTAGCAGTGCCACAGATGGGTCCACCACGGCAGTGGCTGCTCGTGTTCGACTTCGTTGAGGCCGTGTTGCGCACGCAGTGCATCGGCTTCGACCTCGGTGAGCCCCTCGCCGTGCGTGCCCAACGACGACAGCAACGCGGCGCTGTCGGCATGGGCGGCAGCAACCAGCGTACTGGCCAGCGTCGGCGGCACTTCACGGCTGACCCTGGTGTCGTTGATCGAATCCAGTAACGCGAGGCTACGGAAGTGCCGGGCGATGTGACGGCTGCGCAGAAAGCCTGCGAAAAATTCCTTGAGCGTGAGTTTCATGGCTGTGTCCCCTGTGGTCAGCCGGGAAACCGTCGAGCAGGTACCGCCGCGCCCTAGCACCGGGACAACCGGCGCGGCAAGGCTTGGCGCGCCCGTCGGGAATGACAGGCGTGTCGATAGGCGGCGCTGACGACTGAGGTCGCCATCACGCTTGGTTCAGCGTCGTTGAGAAGGACGTCGAGACACGATCCGGAACGGGTCGTGCACGGGATGCCGCTGCTCGCTGTTACGGCGAGACAACGGCAGGGAAAGGCTGCGCGTTATCTTGCCGAGAATCTGCCGGTGATCGAGACCGGCCGACAACTGTCACTCGAACAAGTACCCACTGTGGGTCTCCGCAATTGATGAAAACGCGCGCAGCTTACGCCCGCAGCTAAACCGCTGGAAGAGGTGTTTGCCGGGAATGTGGGGGGTGTTCAGGAAGGGTTCAGATTCAGGATCTGTGGGGCTTTCCATGGCCCCTTCGCGAGCAGGCTCGCTCCCACATTCTGGCCTGCATTCACAGAACCATTGTGGGAGCGAGCCTGCTCGCGAAAGCGGTGTGACAGGCGCCGCATACTTCAGCTGGCAGTCGCCAACAACAGCTCCGCCACCGAGCGACTGTGCCCGCGCTGCTTGCCATGCTCGTACAACGAGCCAGCGATTTCATCGGCGCGAATCGGCAGCACCGACAGCAGCGTATCGCTCAGGCCATGGCTGGCCTGGCAGAAGCCCTGCATATATATGCCGGCCTTGCAGCGCTCGTCGGTGATCAGTTTGTAGTTGCGATCCACTTCGAATTCGCCGAGGTATTCCTCCAGCGGCGCGAGCAATTTGCGGTGCATCTGGCGCTCGTAACCGGTGGCCAGCACCACGGCGTCATAGATTCGCACCGTGACTTCCCCGGTGGCGTTGTTGCGCACGGCCAGTTCGATGCCGTTTGCCGTCGCAGTGGCGCTCTCGACAGTGGTCAGGGTGCGGAAGGCATGGCGGGCAATCCCGGAAACCTTCTGCCGGTAGAAGATGCCGTAGATGCGTTCGATCAGGTCGATGTCGACCACCGAATAGTTGGTGTTGTGGTACTCGTTGACCAGACGCTCGCGCTCGACGCTGTTCTGCTGGAACACCAGATCAGTGAATTCCGGCGAGAACACTTCGTTGACGAACGGGCTGTCGTCCGCAGGCTTCAAGGCCGAGCCGCGCAGGATCATGTCGACCTGCACCGACGGGAATGAATCGTTCAGATCGATAAAGGCTTCCGCCGCGCTCTGCCCGCCGCCGATGATGGCGATACTCATCGGTTGATTGTTCACGCACGGCTGTCTGGCCATTTGCGACAGGTATTGCGAATGGTGGAACACCCGATGATCGCCCTTCAGCGCCTTGAACGCCTCCGGAATGCGCGGTGTGCCGCCAGCGCTGACCACCACCGAACGTGTGGTACGCACGAATTGCTGGCCGTCGCTGCCCCGGGAAATCACCCGCAACGCTTCAACCTGCTGGTTGTGCAACACCGGTTCGATGAACTGCACTTCTTCACCGTAACGGCTCTGCTCGGTGAACTGCCCGGCCACCCAGCGCAGGTAGTCGTTGTACTCCATGCGGCATGGATAAAAGGTGCCGAGGTTGATGAAGTCGACCAGACGCCCGTGGTGCTTGAGGTAATTGACGAACGAGTACGGGCTGGTCGGATTGCGCAGGGTCACCAGGTCCTTGAGGAAGGAAATCTGCAACTCGCTCTGCGTCGACAAGGTGTTGCCGTGCCAGCTGTAAGTGGCCTGCTTGTCGAGGAACAGCACATCCAGTTCGCCCTGGATCCGACCGCGCTCTTGCAGGGCGATGGCCAGTGCCAGGTTCGAAGGGCCGAAACCGACGCCGATCAGGTCGTGAACGATGGGCGATGCAATTGCCTGTGTCATTTCCAGTGTCCTCTGGATGAACCCCTCAACGCGGGGAAATAAAGCCTGGGTGGCCTGACCGGCCTGAATCAGGTCAGCAGGTCGTCTGTTGAGTAGGAACGAGGACGATGAAAGGAAATTTAACCGGCGCGGATCACTGGCCATCCCATTGCTGGATGCGCAGGCGGCAATGTTTCATGGCGTTGACGATGTGTTTTTCCACCAGCGCCCGGGAGATGCCGAGGGTCTGGGCGATTTCCGGATGGGACATTCCTTCGATCTTGCGCAGCAGAAAACTGTCGCGGCACAGCGGCGGCAGCTCGGCCAGTGCGCGCTGGAGCATTTCCAGACGCTGGCCGTGATCGAGGGTGCCGTGGGGGGACGGGGTGAAATAGCGCTCTTCGTTGTCGAGCACGTCCAGCGATTCGACCTGACGCAGCGCGTTGCGACGGTGATCGTCAATAACCAGGTTCAACGCGGTGCGATAAAGGAAGGCCCGTGGTTGTTCGATCGGCACCTCGCTGGAGCGCTCCAGCACGCGTACATAGGCGTCATGCACCACATCCTCGGCGACCTGACGGTTGCCCAGTCTGGCGTTGAGGAAACACACCAGCTCACGATAGTAGTTTTCCAACATGACTCCCGACCGCATCGATGCCGTTTCTGTCCTTGAGCGCACTGATCAGACCTGCGGATCACGCAGTAGCAAGATAGTGGCAACTTGAGGTGCGTAATTTATAGTAATTCTCATATAGATTTAAAGAGTTGATTCCATATCCCGGACAAATAGTCGTCGCCCGGCTACGGTAACTCGATGTGTCTGCGGCTAAATTCCGTCGCCCATGCCTCGTTTACAGGACAGCCCCTGTGTCTGTCGTGCCTTGCGACGGGCCGCAACCACTGGCCGGAACCCTGCATGAATCGTCCCCGCCCCGCCCGTCGCGCGCTGTTTGCCGCCCTCTGTCTGATTCCCGTGATCGCCGTTGCTGCCTGGCAGGTTTTGCCACCCGGTCGCGACGCCGTTGCCACTGTGCAGGTCAGCCGGGGCGATATCGAAAACAGCGTGACGGCGCTCGGCACCTTGCAGCCGCGCCGCTATGTGGATGTCGGGGCGCAGGCTTCGGGGCAGATTCAGAAGATTCACGTCGAGGCTGGCGATACGGTCAAGGAAGGCCAGTTGCTGGTGGAAATCGACCCGTCGACACAGAAAGCCAAGCTGGATGCCGGGCGCTTTTCCATCGAAAACCTCAAGGCGCAGTTGCAGGAGCAACGCGCCCAGCACGATCTGGCGCAGCAGAAATACCAGCGCCAGCAGAAACTCACCGCCGGTGGCGCCACCCGCGAGGAAGACGTGCAGACCGCCCGCGCCGAGGTTCGCGCAACCCAGGCGCGCATCGACATGTTCCAGGCGCAGATCCGCCAGGCCCAGGCCAGCCTGCGCAGCGACGAAGCGGAGCTCGGTTACACGCGCATCTACGCGCCGATGAGCGGCACCGTGGTCGCCATCGGTGCGCGCGAAGGCCAGACACTCAACGCGCAGCAACAGACCCCGCTGATCCTGCGCATCGCCCGACTGTCGCCGATGACGGTATGGGCCGAAGTTTCGGAGGCCGACATTGGCCACGTCAAACCGGGCATGACCGCTTACTTCACCACCCTCAGCGGTGGCACTCGGCGCTGGAGCAGCACGGTGCGGCAGATCCTGCCGGTGCCACCACGTCCGCTTGAACAGAATCAGGGCGGCAGCCCTACCAGTGGTCGCAGCGGCAGCGAACGCGTGGTTCTTTATACCGTGCTGCTCGACGTCGACAACGCCGATCACAGCCTGATGACCGACATGACCGCCCAGGTGTTCTTCGTCGCCGAACAGGCGCAAGACACCCTGACCGTGCCGACTGCTGCCCTGCAATCGGGCTCGCGTCCGCAGTGGCAGCGGGCGCAGATCGTCGCTGCCAACGGTGATATTCAAACGCGGGAAGTGCGCACCGGCATCAACGATCGCCTGCGCACCCAGGTGCTGGAAGGTCTGGCCGAGGGCGAGCATGTTCTCAGCGCGCCGGCCGCTGGTCATGGAGGCTGAATGCACACGCCTCTGATCGACCTGCGGCAGATCCGCAAAGCCTACGGCGGTGATGACAGCCCCCGGGTGGAAGTGCTGCGCGGGATCGATCTGTCGATCCACGCCGGCGAATTCGTTGCGATTGTCGGCGCCTCCGGTTCAGGCAAATCGACGCTGATGAACCTCCTCGGCTGCCTCGACCGACCGACCAGCGGCGAATACCGCTTCGCCGGGGAAAACGTCGCTCATCTGGACAGTGATGAACTGGCCTGGCTGCGCCGCGAAGCGTTCGGGTTTGTCTTTCAGGGCTATCACCTGATCCCGTCCGGCTCGGCGCAGGAAAACGTCGAGATGCCAGCGATGTATGCCGGCACCCCGGCCGCCGAGCGCCATGCCCGAGCTCACGCGCTGCTGGAACGTCTCGGTCTCGGCACTCGCACCGGCAACCGTCCGCATCAGCTTTCCGGCGGTCAGCAACAGCGGGTGTCGATTGCCCGTGCGCTGATGAACGGCGGCCACATCATCCTCGCCGACGAGCCGACCGGCGCCCTCGACAGCCACAGCGGCGCTGAAGTGATGACCCTGCTCGACGAACTCGCCGATCAGGGCCATGTGGTGATCCTTATCACCCACGACCGCGAAGTGGCGCAACGGGCCAAACGCATCATCGAAATCCGCGACGGCCTGATCATCAGCGACAGCGCCGAGCACGCGTGCGCGCCGCCTGCGGCCAATCCGGGCGCGTTGCAAGCGGTCGACCTGCGCCAGCGCCTGAGCAGCGGCAGCAACCAGACCGGCGCCTGGAAAGGTGAACTGGTGGACGCTGTACAAGCGGCCTGGCGAGTGATGTGGATCAACCGCTTTCGCACCGCGCTGACCCTGCTGGGCATCGTCATTGGCGTGGCCTCGGTGGTGGTCATGCTCGCCGTCGGCGAAGGCAGCAAGCGTCAGGTCATGGCGCAAATGGGCGCGTTCGGCTCCAACATCATTTACCTCAGCGGCTCGGCGCCGAACCCGCGTACGCCGGAGGGCATCATCACCCTCGACGACGTCGCCGAACTCTCCGCCCTGCCCGAGGTGGAACGGATCATGCCGGTCAACGGCTCGACCGCCGGGGTGCGCTTTGGCAACGCCGACCACAGCAGCTACGTCGGCGGCAATGACACCAACTTTCCGCAGATTTTCAACTGGCCGGTGATTCAGGGCAGCTACTTCACCCAAGCCGACGAGGACAGCGCCGCCGCCGTCGCGGTGATCGGCACCAAGGTCCGCGACAAGTTGCTCAAGGATGTCGCCGACCCCATCGGCCAATACATCCTCATCGAAAACGTGCCGTTCCAGATCCTCGGCGTGCTTGCGGAAAAAGGCGCCAGCTCCGGCGACTCCGATAGCGACAACCGCATCGCCGTGCCCTATTCGGCGGCGAGCACGCGCCTGTTCGGCAGCCGCAATCCGCAATACGTGGTGATCGCGGCCAAGGATGCGCGCAAGGTCAAGGACGCCGAACAGGCCATCGAACAGGCGATGTTGCGTCGGCACCACGGCAAGAAGGATTTCGAGCTGACCAACAATGCCGCGATGATCCAGGCCGAAGCGCGCACGCAAGGCACGCTGTCGCTGATGCTGGGGGCGATTGCAGCAATTTCTCTGCTGGTCGGCGGCATTGGCGTGATGAACATCATGCTCATGACCGTGCGCGAACGTACCCGCGAGATCGGTATTCGCATGGCCACCGGCGCCCGTCAGCGCGACATCCTCCGTCAGTTTCTCACCGAAGCGCTGATGCTCTCGGTGGTCGGCGGAATCGCCGGAATCGGCTTGGCGCTGCTGGTCGGCGGCGTGTTGTTGCTCAGTGGTGTGGCGATCGCCTTTCAAGCGCTGGCAGTGATCGGCGCGTTTGCCTGTGCGCTGGTCACCGGTGTCATCTTCGGCTTCATGCCGGCCCGCAAAGCTGCCCGGCTTGACCCGGTCACGGCCCTTACCAGTGAATGATCGACCTATGAAAGTGCGACTGACCTTCCTCGCCGCCAGCCTGTTGCTGGCAGCCTGCAGCAGCCCGGCGCCGCGCCTGGACAGCGGCGTGCAACCACCGAGCGCGTGGCAGTCCGCCGACAGCCACGGCGCGCTGCAGAGCAATCGACAATGGTGGACGCAATTCGGCAGCCCCGAGCTGGCGCGACTGGTCGAACAGGCGCGGCTGGGCAGCTACGACCTCGCCGCCGCCGTTGCGCGGGTCAGACAGGCCGAGGCCAGCGCAACCATCGCCGGCGCCCCGCTGCTGCCCGAGCTCAAGGCAGGGCTGAATGCCAACCGGCAGAAACTGATCCACGGCAAGGGCTACAGCCAATTGGATGTCAGTCCCGAGAATCGCTCGCTGGATTATTACGACGCCGAGCTCAGCGCCAGTTACGAAATCGATTTCTGGGGCGGCAAGCGTGCCGCGCGCGACAGTGCCGTGTTCGGTGTGCAGGCCAGCGAGTTTGACCGCGCCACCGTCGAACTGACCTTGCTCAGCGGCGTCGCCAACAGTTACACCCAAACCCTGGCCTTGCGTGAGCAGGCGCGGATCGCCGAACTCAATCTCGCTAATGCGCAAAACGTGCTGCATCTGGTGCAGACCCGTTTCGACGCCGGCAGCGCCACTGCGCTGGAACTGGCCCAGCAGAAAAGCCTGGTGGCTGAACAACAGCGTCGCCTGCCGCTGGTGCAACAACAGGCCCGCGAAGCACTGATCAGCCTCGCCGCCCTGCTCGGCCAACCGGTGCAAGCGTTGCCGTTGCCCGAGCAATCCTTCGCCCAATTGCACTGGCCGGACATCGCCAGCGGCGTGCCGAGCGACTTGCTCAGCCGCCGCCCGGACATTGCCAGCGCCGAGGCCAGACTGGCGGCGGCGCAGGCTGATGTCACCGTCGCCCGCGCCGCGATGCTGCCGAAAATCACCCTGACCGCCAGCCTCGGCAGCGGCGCCGACCTTGCCGCCGACCTGCTGCGCACGACGTTCTACAACCTGTCCTCGGGGCTGACCGCGCCGATCTTCAACAACGGCCGCCTCAGCGCCGAACGCGACAAGGCCAAGGCCCGACAGGATGAACTGCTGGAGACCTATCGCGGGGCAATCATCAACGGCTTCGCCGACGTCGAAAAAGCCCTCAGCAGCATTCGCGGCCTCGACGAACAGCGGCAATGGCAAAGCGAAGAACTGAACCAGGCACAGACCGCTTTCGACATCGCCCAGAGCCGCTACCAGGCCGGCGCCGAAGACCTGCTCACCGTCCTGCAAACCCAGCGCACGCTATATGCGGCGCAGGACATGAACGTGCAACTGCGCCTGTCGCGGTTGCAGGCGAGCATTGCCTTGTACAAAGCGCTGGGGGGTGGTTGGGAAGTGATCTGAGGGCGATGCGTCGACTGAACTGACGCCTTCGCTGGCAAGCCAGCTCCCACAGGGATCAGGGTAAATCTGCTGTTCATTCGTATCTTTGAGATAGCTATCGCGAGCAGGCTCGCTCCCACAGAAAAGCAAAGCAGCGCAGCTGCCCGCGGCGAAGCCGCCCCACTCAACAATGAGCGTTAGCTCGAGTGCTTTTGATCTTGATCTACCGGCGACGTCGGAAGGCTGAGCGGAGGGATTGATCCGGGCGTGGGAGCGCAGCGACCGTCTGGCGCAGCCAGACACAGCGGAAGGAGGTGCAGCGAAGCAAACCGGAAACGCTGCGCCCGGATCGATCCCGCAGCGAAGGAACCCGAGCCTGCGAGGGCCGAACGCAGGAGCAAGCGTTTTTTTGCTTACTTTTTTTAGGCGTTTGTAAAAAAAGTGAGTCGCCGTAAGGGCGAAACCTTAGGTAGTCGTTACCGCAGCGATGGATATGTACTCACTCAAAATGCCCCCACCGCCCCAAAAAAAGCCTCCGCGAGCAAGCTCCCACAGGGGGGCATTCTGTCAGGCCAAAATCTACGCCACGATAAATACCCCCTGTAGGAGTGAGCCTGCTCGCGATCACGGTGGGTCATCCGGGATAACGGGTGACTGACACGACGCCATCGCGAGCAGGCTCACTCCCACAAGGGGATTGCGACCTATCCTGAGTATGTGTTGAACCAATCTAGAGCTGTCGGCCCTTGACCTTCAGGTGTCGCGCATACCAAGGGCGCTGTGGCACTTTGCGGAACAGCTCGGTCATGTTGTCTTCGTCGCCAAAAGTGATACGCAGCGCCAGCTTCATGATCTCCGGGTCCATCTCCACTGAGCGTCCGACTTGCAGGCCGGGCACGGTGCTGCAGCCGTGGGTGTCGGGGCCGAGCCAGGGGTCGGCGACTTCCACCCAGCGTCCCGGTGCAAACCACGGCACGCCGTTGACTTCCAAACGACTCACTTCGCCCGGGTGAAAACGTTCATGGGCGCGGAACCAGTCTTCCAGGCGGTCATCAATCCAGCCATGGAAACGCCAGAACACCGGGTTTACATGGGAGGAAAACGGGTCGCCGAGAAAGTCGTTTTCCGGCGCATACCAGCGCGCAGCGAAGTCTGCCTGATCCCGCGCCATAGGCACTGGAATGTCATTGGATGGATCGCGCGCCACTGAAGCCCAGCGCATGTGCAGCCAGTCGTGCAGGCCCAGTTCGACCTCGGAGCCGAACTGGCCAAGGGTCAATTTCGACAAATAACGCGGGTCACGGTACTGCGATTCCCAGACCAGGAAATTGCTCTGGAAAGTCTCCGCCGCTTTGATGTCGCTGACCCACTTGGTGTACTCGTCATCGCCCTCGGCCAGCCAGGTCGGCGGCAGGGAATTGCCGTCGTGATTGTCGAAATAGCGGGCGAAGCCCTGTCGGTCCCGCTCCAGCTCAGGCTGCGGCTGCGGGAACGCCGGCCACGATGGCAAATCCTGCATCGAGCGGGCGATGCCAAGCATGTGCCGGTGCATAAAGAAAAAATCCACGCCCGAGCCATTGCGATCCTTGCTCGGCCCACGGGCGTCGCGCTCCTTGTCACGCGGCCCGGGCTGCCAGCCGATGCCGCGCAGCGCTTCGCGTTTTTTCTCCGAGAGCTTGTGCCACTTGTCGCGGGTGGCGTGCCAGAGCTGGTGGAACAACCGATGCTCGGGCGCCACCAGCCAGGCCAACAGTTGCGGATTAAGCCCGGTGCGTTCACGGGCCTCGGGAAAACGCCGCTTGATAGCGATGAACTGATTGTCCAGCTCGGGCAACGCCAACGGCCGATCCAGGCGCAAGACCTGCCCGGTGAACGTGGCGCTGCCGGCATTGCCGAACGCCGCCCAGACCTCATCCAGTCTGACTTTGAATTCATACACCGGCGGTGCAAGTGGCGCATCGGTGCGCAGCAGGCGCCAATACATCTCGGCGCCGTTGCCCGGTGCCAGATCGCCAATCACTTGATAACGCACAGGCCCTTCGGCACGCAGATTCGCTCCGGTGTCGAGATAACCGCGCAGGCCGCGCCCACGATGAGCGATGTCGAGAAACAGTTCCAGACCTTGCGCCGGCAGACCATCAAGCCCGGCCGCCGCACCGGTAAAGCGAATGTCCCAGACCCCACGCAAATTGTCCGCCAGCTGTTGCCCGGCGGTGTCCGCCAGATCGACCGTGGCCTCGCCCGGGGTGATCGGAAACTCCTCGCGGGTCAATTCACGATGTGCATAAAAAGCGGCAGGCAGCGCGGCGCCCGTGAGTGCCATGCCCGCCATGAACCAGCGTCGAGAGATCGTCATTGCCCTACCTGTGTCAGCCATGAAGCAGGCTTTATCCAAGCTAGAACGTTTGCTCGGCGGGGAAATTTACGTTGCCGGCAAACATCACCCGCGCCGCTGCCGGGCATTTGTAACGCACACCTAAATTAGCCGTGCAGCCACTCGTTCTTCCCAGATAGCAAAGGCCCCTGCGCCTGCACCTCGACGGCGAACCTGAATGAGATGGCAATGACAAAACCGCGTTGGAAAAAGGCTCTATTCATCGGCCTGCCGCTGGCCCTGGCGATCAGTGCCGGCGCAGGATTTCTGGCCTGGGATTACCTGAACAACCCCGGCTACCCGGTGAAGGTGATGAAACAGGCGACTGAATTGCAGGAGCGCCTGCTGTCGTTCGACAGCCACATCACCGTGCCGCTGAGTTTCGGCAGCCACGACCACGAAGCCGACAAGGATGGCTCGGGCCAGTTCGACCTGGTCAAGGCCAATCGCGGACGCTTGTCCGGCGCAGCATTGACGGTGTTTGGCTGGCCGGAAATGTGGAACGGCCCGAACGCCCCGCACCGTCCCACCGAGGGTTTTGTCGAAGAAGCGCGCAATCAGCAGGAGGTGCGTTACAAAATCATTTCCGGGATCGTCCGCGACTTTCCCAATCAGGCCGGCATCGCCTACACGCCGGATGATTTCCGCCGCCTGCACGGCGAAGGCAAGTTTGCGATTTTCATCAGCATGCTCAACGCCTACCCGCTGGGCAATGATCTGAGCAAGCTCGACCTGTGGGCCGGGCGCGGCATGCGCATGTTCGGTTTCAGTTACATCGGCAACAACAGCTGGGCCGACTCGTCGCGACCGCTGCCGTTTTTCAATGATTCGCCCGACGCCCTCGATGGCCTGTCGGACATCGGTAAACAAGCGGTGCAGCGCTTGAACGATCTGGGCGTGATCATCGACGTTTCGCAGATGTCGACCAAGGCCCTCGAGCAAGTCGCCGAACTGAGCCGCACACCGCTGGTGGCCTCGCACTCGGCGCCACGGGCGGCGGTGGATATCCCGCGCAACCTCAGCGACAAAGAGCTGCAACTGATCAAGAACAGTGGCGGCGTGGTGCAGGTCGTCGCCTTCTCGCAGTACCTGAAACCGCTGACCCAGGGCACGCAGGACAAACTCAATGCGTTGCGTGCGCGCTTCGATCTGCCGCCACTGCCCAACCTGGCGATGGCACTGATGCCGGGCGATCCGATCATCACCGCCTGGTCGGAACAGAAGCTCGGCCAATACGCCAGCGGCCTCTACGCGATCCTCGAAGAAGAACCGAAAGCCACCCTAAAGGACTTCGGCGACGCCATCGATTACACGGTGCGCAAGATCGGTATCGACCACGTCGGCATTGCTTCGGATTTCAACGATGGCGGCGGCATCAAGGGCTGGGAAAACGTCGGCGAGATCCGCAACGTCACCGCCGAACTGCTACAGCGCGGCTACTCCGAAGCGGACATTGCCAAACTCTGGGGCGGCAACTTCATGCGCGTCTGGGACCAGGTACAAAAAGCCGCGAAACCGGCGCTGGCGTCGCGCCAGGAGGTGGCCCGGCCATGACCGATCGTCGCACTTTTCTCAAGCAGGCCGGCCTGCTCGCCGCCGCCCTGCCCTTGGGCGCCAGCCTGACTGCACCGGCGGCCATCGCTGCCGTGCCGACTGCGTCGCTAGACAAATGGGCGCAGTTGCGTCAAATGTTCGATCAGGATCCCCAAGCGATTCACTTCGCCAATTTCCTCGTCACCTCGCACCCCAAACCGGTGCGCGAAGCGATCGAACGCCATCGCGCGGCGCTGGATCTGAATCCGGGTCTGGCGATGGATTGGGATCTGGGCGTCACCGAGAAGCGCGAAGAAAACGTGCGCCACTGGGCAGGCCAGTATCTGCAAGCCAAACCGGCGCAAATCGCCCTGACCGGCAGCACCACCGAAGGCCTGGCGATGATCTACGGCAGCGTACAGGTGCGCGCGGACCAGGAAATTCTTACCACGGTTCACGAGCATTATTCGACGCGCAACATTCTCGATTTCCGCAGCCGTCGTGACGGCACGCGCGTGCGCAAACTCAAGCTGTTCGAAACCCCGCAGAGCATTTCTCTGGATCAGGTACTCGACACGATCAATCGCAACATCCGCCCCGAGACCCGCGTGCTGGGCATGACCTGGGTGCATTCCGGCAGCGGTGTGAAGCTGCCGATCAGCGACATCTCGCGGCTGGTCGATGAGCACAACCGTCAGCGCGACGACCAGGACCGGCTGATCTACGTGGTCGATGGCGTGCACGGTTTTGGCGTCGACGACCTGAGTTTCCCGCAGATGAACTGCGACTTTTTCATCGCCGGCACGCACAAGTGGATGTTCGGCCCGCGCGGCACCGGCATCGTCTGCAGCCGCACTGAAGAACTGAAATACGTCAGCCCCAGCGTGCCGACGTTCTCCGAGGCCACGGCCTTCTCGACCATCATGACCCCGGGCGGCTACCACGCCTTCGAGCATCGCTGGGCGCTGGACGAAGCCTTCAAGTTGCACCTGCAGCTGGGCAAGGCCGAGGTGCAGACGCGCATTCATCAGCTCAACAGCTACCTCAAGCAACGCCTGCAGGAGCACCGCAACATCGAACTGGTCACCCCGCTCGCCTCGCAGTTCTCCGCCGGTTTCACCTTCTTCCGGATCAAGGGCCAGGACAGCGATGAAGTAGCTGCCTGGCTGATGCAGAACCGGGTGATCTGCGACGCGGTCAGCCGCGACGTCGGGCCGGTGATTCGCACCGCGCCGGGCTTGCTCAACAGCGAAGCCGAAGTGGATCGCTTCATGGACATCCTCGGCACCAAGCTGCGTGCCTGACCCTCGACTGCCGTTTTCCTTTCAAAGAGACGACCCATGAAAAAGCCTCACGCGTCACTCCTCTCCAAAGCCCTGCCCGCACTGGCGCTAAGCGCCCTCTGCGCTGCCCTGTTGCCCGGCACCGCGCACGCGGCGACAGCACCCGCTGCGGGCAAAGTGTTCAAGGATTGCAAGGACTGCCCGGAAATGGTCGTGTTGCCGACCGGCAGTTACACCATGGGCACGCCGGACGATGAGGTCGGCCGCCAACCCGACGAAGGCCCGCTGCACACGGTGACGTTCAGCAAACCATTCGCTATCAGCCGCTCGCAGGTGCTGGTGGGCGAATGGGACGCCTATGTGCGCGAAACCGGCAACAAGCCCTACGACTTCGATGACCGCCCCGGCCGCCGCTGCACCGCCGGCAAGCCGGAATTCAAACAGACGCCACGCGACCCGGCCGTGTGCATGAACGTCGCCGAAGCCCAGGGCTACATCGACTGGCTGTCGAAAAAGACCGGGCACGCCTATCGCCTGCAAAGCGAATCGATCCGCGAATACGCCGCCCGGGGCGGCAGCACCGGGCCTTTCCCGTTCCCGTTCGATGAGGGCAAGGATTACCAGATCTCCAAACACGCCAACACCTACGGCGCAGCCGACGGCTACAACTTCACCTCGCCGGCCGGCACCTTCCCGGCCAATGCGTTTGGCGTGTTCGACGCCCACGGCAACGTCTACGAATGGACCGCCGATTGCTATCACCCGGACTACTCCGGAGTGCCCGCCGACGGTCGCCCATGGACCCAGGAAAACTGCGAACGCCAGGTCATGCGCGGCAACGACTGGGGCGAGGCGCCGATCTTCTCGCGCTCGGGCAACCGCAACAGCAGCTGGCCGACCAGCAAGGGCGACTGGCTGGGCTTTCGCGTAGTACGCGACCTCTGATCCCGCCCTCGACGAGCGCAGCCACGCCTGCGCTCGGCTAAAGAAACTCCGCGACCATTCGTTTTCCTTAAGTACCGGCACTCCCTCCGCATCGAAGCAGGAATCCTCCATGACCAAGCCTACGCGTGGGGCGATCAACGAATTGTTCGCCCTGCTCAAGCCCTTCCGCCTGATCGTCTCGGCGTCCATCGTGCTCGGCATGCTCGGCGGCCTGAGCGTCACCGTGCTGCTGGCGACCATCAACAACGCCCTGCATTCCGATGACGGCCTGACCCGCACCGTGGTGATGATCTTCGCCGGCCTCTGTGCCCTGGCCCTGCTGACCACGATCCTGTCGGACATCGGCACCAACTACGTCGGCCAGCACATCATCGCCAAACTGCGCAAAGAGCTGGGGGAGAAAGTCCTGTCGGCGCCGATCGACCAGATCGAACGCTATCGCAGCCATCGCCTGATTCCGGTGCTGACCCACGACGTCGACACCATCAGCGACTTCGCCTTCGCCTTCGCGCCCTTGGCGATCTCCATGACCGTGACCCTTGGTTGTCTCGGCTATCTGGCCATGCTGTCGTGGCCGATGTTCCTGATGATGCTGGTGGCCATCGCCATCGGCACCACCATCCAGGCCATCGCCCGGGCCAAAGGCATGCGCGGTTTCTACGCCGCCCGCGATTCCGAAGACGAACTGCAGAAGCACTACAACGCAATTGCCGAAGGCGCCAAGGAACTGCGCATTCACCGCCCGCGCCGCCAGCGCATGTTCGTCGCCGGCATTCAGAAAACCGCCGAGAAAATCTGCGACACCCAGATCAGATCGATCAACACCTTCGTCATCGCCAAGTCGTTTGGCTCGATGCTGTTCTTCGTGGTCATCGGCATGGCCCTGGCCCTGCAATCGCTGTGGCCGAGTGCCGACAAAGCGGTGATGAGCGGATTCGTTCTGGTGCTGCTGTACATGAAGGGGCCGCTGGAACACTTGATCAGCACCCTGCCGATCATCAGCCGCGCGCAGATTGCCTTCCGCCGCATTGCCGAACTCAGCGAACAGTTCTCCTCACCGGAACCGCACCTGTTGCTGCAGGATCAGGGCAGCAAGCCGGCCGCCGTCAACAGCCTGGAACTGCGCAACGTGCGCTACGCCTTCCCTCCCGTGGAAGGCAGCGAACCGTTCCGCCTCGGCCCGGTGAACCTGCGCATCGAACAGGGCGACATTGTGTTTATCGTCGGTGAGAACGGCTGCGGTAAAACCACGCTGATCAAATTGCTCCTGGGCCTGTACGCGCCGACCGAGGGCGAAATCCGCGTTAACGACAAGCCAATCACTGCGGTCAATCGCGATGACTACCGGCAGAACTTCACGACGATCTTCGCCGACTACTACCTGTTCGATGATCTGATTCAGGGCGATCGTGAAGTGCCGCAGGATGCCACCCGCTACCTCGAACGTCTGGAGATTGCGCACAAGGTCAGCGTGCGCGACGGCGCGTTCAGCACCACCGACCTGTCCACCGGCCAGCGCAAACGCCTGGCACTGGTCAATGCCTGGCTCGAAGAGCGCCCGGTGCTGGTGTTCGATGAATGGGCGGCGGATCAGGACCCGACATTCCGGCGGATCTTCTATACCGAGCTGCTGCCCGACCTCAAGCGTCTGGGCAAGACCATCATCGTGATTTCCCACGACGACCGTTACTTCGACGTCGCCGATCAACTGGTGCGCATGGAGGCTGGCAAGGTCAAAAGCGAACTGCAACCCGCCTGATCGAAGCAGCCGCGACCGGGCCGGAGAAAAAACTTTTCCGGTTTGCCGCGGCTTCCTCGTCTTAATGAGATGAATAAGAACCATTAACAACTATACCTGCCAAGGTCTTAACCTCATGTCCGCATCCCGTTTCATGCTTCGCCCTCTGACTCGAGCCCTGCTGATGCACGGCGCGACCCGCACACGCCTGGCCGGTAGCGGCCTGGGTCTGGCACTGACCCTTGCAGCAGCGCCGTATGTCCAGGCCCAGGAATGGACCCTGAACATCCCGGCCCAGCCGCTGGCCCAGGCCCTGCAGACCCTCGGTCAGCAGACCAGCCTGCAAATCATCTACAGCCCGGAAAGCCTGCAAGGCCTGCGCTCCAGCGCCCTCAACGGCCGCTACCAGGATGACGAGTCACTGAAGGCGATGCTCAGCGGCACCGGCATTCGCTATCAGCGTGACGGCAACACCGTCACCGTGCTCGGCCCGGCCACCAGCGGCAACGCGATGGAACTGGCGCCGACCAACGTCAACGCCAACCGCCTCGGCGCCACCACCGAAGGCAGCAACTCCTACACCACCGGCGGCGTGACCATCGGCAAAGGCGTGCACTCGCTGAAGGAAACGCCGCAGTCGGTCACGGTGATGACCCGCAAGATGCTCGACGACCAGAACCTCAACACCATCGAACAGGTGATGGAGAAGACCCCGGGCATCACCGTCTACGACTCGCCCATGGGCGGCAAATATTTCTACTCGCGCGGTTTCCGCATGACCGGCCAGTACCAGTACGACGGCGTGCCGCTGGACATCGGCAGCAGCTACGTGCAGGCGGACAGCTTCAACAGCGACATGGCCATCTACGACCGCGTGGAAATCCTCCGCGGCGCGGCGGGCATGATGAAGGGCGCGGGCGGCACCGCCGGCGGCGTCAACTTCGTGCGCAAGCGCGGCCAGGACACCCCGCACACGCAGCTGTCGCTGTCGGCCGGCACCTGGGACAACTACCGCGGCCAGGTCGACACCGGCGGACCGCTGAACGACGCCGGCACTGTCCGTGGCCGCGCAGTGGTGACCCAGCAGACCCGTAAGTATTTCTACGATGTGGCTGAACGCCGCGACCAGATCTACTACGGCGCCCTGGACTTCGACCTCAGCCCTGACACCACCCTCGGTCTGGGCATGGCCTATGAAGACGTCGACGCCACCCCGTGCTGGGGCGGCCTGCCGCGCTACGCCGACGGCTCCGACCTGCACCTGAAACGCTCCACCTGCCTGAACACCTCGTGGAACAACCAGCGCAGCAAACGCGCCACCTACTTCGCCGACGTCAAACACCAGTTCAACGACGACTGGTCGCTGAAAGTCGCCGGCGTGTACTCGCGCAACACTCAGGACATGGAATATTCCTTCCCGAGCGGCACAGTGCCCTTGGGCGCCACCGCCACCAACACGCTGATGCTCGGCAGTACCTATGATTACGATCAGCGCGACTACGGGTTCGATGCCTACGTCGATGGCAAATTCGACGCCTTCGGCCAGCAGCACGAACTGATCGTCGGCGCCAACGCCAGCCGTTCGCACAAGGACGACTTCTACGCGGTGGCGGCATTGCCACAGCGCCAGAACGTGTTCAACCCGAACCACAACATCCCGCAGCCGGATGAAAGCTACTACCTGGCCAACGCCTCCCGTGGCGGCCCGGTGGACATGCACATCAAGCAATACGGCGCCTACTCGATCGCCCGCCTGAAACTCGCCGACCCGATGACGCTCGTGCTCGGCAGCCGAGTCAGCTGGTACAAATCCGATACCGATTCGGTGCAGTACTTCCGTGGCGAAGGCACCGAGGTCAACACCCAGTCCACCGAAACCGGCCAGGTCACGCCGTTCGCCGGCCTGCTCTACGACCTCAACGACAACCTGACCGCCTACGCCAGCTACACCGACATCTTCACCCCGCAAGGCTCGTATAAAACCATCGACGGCAGCACGCTCAAGCCGCTGATTGGCCAGAGCTACGAATTGGGGATCAAGGGTGAGTGGTACGACGGTCGTCTGAACACCACGTTCAACCTGTTCCGCACCATCCAGAAAGATGCGGCCCAGGATGACCTGCGGTGCGAAGACAGTTCGTGCCAGATCAACTCGGGCAAGGTCCGCGCCCAGGGCTTTGAAGCTGAAGTCAGCGGTGAAGTGATCGACCGCCTGCAACTGTTGGCCGGTTATACCTACACCCAGACCAAGGTGCTGGAAGATGCCGATGCCACTCAGGATGGCGCGGTCTACAACTCCTACGTGCCGCGTCACCTGTTGCGCGTCTGGGGTGATTACGCCCTGAGCGGGCCGCTGGACCGTGTGACGATTGGTGCGGGTGTCAATGCGCAGACGGGCACCTACCGGGTTTCGCCTCTGGGCGGGGACAATGTCGACGGCGCGGGTTATGCGGTCTGGAACGGTCGCATTGGTTATCGAATTGATGACACCTGGTCGGTGGCGTTGAACGGCAACAACCTGTTCGACAAGCGTTATTACGCGACCATTGGTACCGAGGGGTTCGGTAACTTCTACGGTGATCCGCGCAATTTTGTGATGTCGGTGAAGGCTGATTTCTGATTGCTCTTAGTTGTGTGGAAGCCCCGCTTTGGCGGGGCTTTTTGGTTTTTGGGATTGGGGGGCATATCCGTTGCTGCGGTGAAGGCTACTTAGGGTTCCGCCCTTACGGCGGGTCACTTTTTCCAAACGCCGGAATGCCGGCCCAGCGAAAAGTAACCAAAAAGGCTTTGCCCCGGCGTACGGCCCGCTCGCTGGGGCTCGGGGTACCTTCGTTACGGGACCGATCCGGGCGCAGCGGCTCCGGTTGGCTTCGCTGCACCTACACTCGCTGTGTACGACTGCGTCGTACGGTCGCTGCGCTCCCACCCCCGGATCGATCCCGTAACGAAGCCTGCCGAAGGGGCAAATGATCAAGAGCCAGAGCAAAAGCCCCTCACCCTAGCCCTCTCCCGAAGGGAGAGGGGACTGACCGAGGTGTTCAGGCGAAATACGCCGACTTGCGATATCGAGTCGAATGCAGATTCTGAAAAGCCCGCAAATCGGCTCCCTCTCCCTCGGGAGAGGGCTGGGGTGAGGGGCGAATCCAACACAGATCCAAAGCAGACCACACGCTTTTCACCACTCAACAATGAGCGTTAGCTCGAGTGCTTTTGATCTTGCTTTTGATCCACCGGCGACGTCGGAAGGCTGAGTGGAGGGATTGATCCGGGGGTGGGAGCGCAGCGACCGTTTGGCGCAGCCAAACACAGCGAGTGTAGGTGCAGCGAAGCAAACCGGAGCCGCTGCGCCCGGATCGATCCCGCAGCGAAGGAACCCGAGCCTGCGAGGGCCGAACGCAGGAGCTAGCGTTTTTTGCTTACTTTTTTAGGCGCTTGTAAAAAAGTAAGTCGCCGTAAGGGCGAAACCGCCAGCAGCAACACCAAAAAAAACGGATATTCACCCCATCCAAAAAACCCGCGCAAGCGCCCCACCAACCCGCGAATAAACCTCCAGACCCCCAGGCACCACCGCCCCCAACCGCAACAAATCATGAGTCAACCCGGCACAAATCTCGACCTCGACCTCAACCCCCTGCCCACGCAGCCTGTCGACATAAGCCTGCCCCTCATCCAGCAACGGATCAAACCCCGCCAATACGACAATGGCCGGCGCCACCCCACGCAAATCCTCCGCCAGCAACGGCGAAAAACGCCAATCCAGATAATCCTCCGGCCCCCGCGCGTAGTGCTGATAAAACCACTCCAGCGTGTCGTTCTCCAGCAGGTACCCCTCGCCAAACAACAGCCGCGAATCATGCACCCGCGAAGCATCGGTCACCGGATAACACAACAACTGCGCCTTCGGCGCGATAGCCACCGTGTGCGGCTGCCGCACCGCCTGAATCGCCAGCACCGTCGCCAACGTGGCACCCGCGCTGTCGCCACCAAACGCAACGCGCGAACCATCCAGGCCGAGGCTCGCAGCCTCTTCGGCCAGCCAGGCCAAAGCGTCCTCGCCATCCTCCAGCGCCGTCGGAAAGCGATGCTCCGGCGCCAGTCGATAACCGACCGAAAGCACCGCACACGGCGTGCGCTGGCAAAACTCGCGGCAGACGCCGTCGTGGGAATCCAGACTGCCGACCACAAACCCGCCACCGTGGAAATACACCAGCACCGGCAGCGGCGATTCAACACCGTTGGGCCGATACAAACGCAACGCCAGCGCCGTACCATCGCGGGCCAGTGTCTCAATCTCGCTGACTTCAAGATCCTGCGGCGCCGGCCAGCGCAGTTGCGCGGTGGTCTGCTCGAAGGTGGCGCGGGCCTCGCTCGGGGTCAGTTGGTGCATGGCCGGCAGGCCGGCGTCCTGGCTGTCTTGAGCGAGGTCGAGGAAAGCTTCCAGATCAGGGTGTAACGACATCGATAAAAATCCTTGTATCCGCAATAAGACGGGCGCGCCTGCGCAGCGCCCGCGCAAAAGACCGGGCGATCAACCCGCCCGCGCCATGCAGTGTTCGATCAACGCTTCAAGCTCACGCTGGTAATCGCTCATCAGCGCATCCATGGTGCCGGCGCGGTAACGCTGGCTGCTGTAGATGCAGCGCAAGGCCAGTTGCCCGTCATAGACCTGGCCGACGATTTCCAGCCAGTTGCCCAGATTCGCCTTGAGACTGTAGTTGTCGCCGGTCTCTTCCAGTGCCGGCACCAGCAACGCCTGTTCGTCGAAGCTCTGGTCGAACTGTCCGAGGTAGTTGAAGGTCACCCGTGCCTGCGGCAGTGCGGCCAGTTGCGCCGAAATGTCCGGCCCGGCCAGATGACGCAGCACGCCATAGCCGATGCCCTTCTGCGGTACGCCCGCCAGTTGCGCCTGCACATCGATGATCGACTGGCCGATGTCGTGGCCGTCCGGGCGCAAACGCACCGGGAACATGCTGGTGAACCAGCCGAGGCTGCGGCTCAGGTCGATCGATTCGAAGAGGTCTTCGCGCCCGTGCCCTTCGAGCAGAATCAACGCCGACGGTTGCTGGCTCCAGCGGCACAGGGCGCGGCTGAGCGCTGACAACAGCAAGTCGTTGATCTGCGTGCCGTACACCGCCGGGGCCTGTTTGAGCAGTTGTTCGGTGTGCTCGCGGGACAGCTTGAGCCGTGCCTGCGCCTGTTGCCGCACGAGGTTCTTGCCGCGCGGGTTGTCGCACGGCAGATCAACGCCGGGCTGATCCAGTTGCTCCAGCCAATAGCTCAATTCCTGCTCGGCAATCACTGGGGCCTGCGCCTGCAATGCCTCGGCAAACGAACGATAGCTGCTGGTGCGAATCGGCAGTTGCGGCGCCAGCCCCTGCACGCACGCCTCATAAGCGACTTTCAGATCGTCGAGCAGAATCCGCCACGACACGGTGTCGACCACCAGGTGATGAATCACCACCAGCAAGCGCGCCTGGCCATCCGGCAAGGCCACATGCATGACCCGCCAGACCGGCCCGTCATCGAGTTTGAGGCTGCGCTGCGCGAGGTTGGCCAAAGCTTCGACCTCTTCGCTGCTTTGCGCTTCACGGCGCCACAGCACAGCCTCGTCGGACGCGCAGCTGCTATAGCGCTGCAACCAGCGCCCGCCGTCATCGGAAAAACGCAGGCGCAACGAATCGTGATGCTGTTCGATCAAGCCCAGCGCCTGTTCCAGGGCATCGAGATCTAGCGGCTGACGTGCGCTGAGCAGCAACGACTGGTTGTAGTGATGCGCCTCGGCCATGCCTTCGGCGAAGAACCATTGCTGGATCGGCAGCAAATTGAACGCACCCTCTGCGGCAACCTGAGTCTGGTCCGGCAACGCTTGCCCGGCGCCCTCCTTCGCCACTTGCTGCTCGACAATGCCGGCGATGGTTTGATAGCGCATCAGATCGCGCAGCTTCAGTTCCATCTGAAGGGTCGGGTGGTTTCGCACCCGCGAGATCACTTGCAGGCTGAGGATCGAATCGCCGCCCAGTTCAAAGAAGTTATCGCTGATACCGACCTGCTCGACCTGCAACACCTGCGCCCAGATTTCCGCCAGCAGGCGTTCCTGCTCGGTGCGCGGCGCAACATATTCGTCGCTTTTGAACTCCGGCTCCGGCAAGGCCTTGCGATCGAGCTTGCCGTTGGGCGTGACCGGGAACGCGCTGAGGCAGACGATCTGCGCCGGCACCATGTATTCCGGCAGCGAAGCGCGCAGCCCGGCCTTGAGTTCATCGCCGATATCATCACCCGTGGCAGTGACCACATAACCGATCAGTTGCTTGCCGGAGGCATTGTCGCGGGCAATCACCAGCGCATCGCTGACCGCCGGCAACTGACGCAGGCTGGCCTCGACTTCGCCTAGCTCGATGCGGAAGCCACGGACCTTGACCTGATGGTCGATGCGCCCGACGTAATCGACCACCCCGTCCGGGCGACGACGCACCAGATCGCCGCTGCGGTACAGGCGCTCGCCAGGGGCAAACGGGTTGGGCACGAAGCGCTCGCTGGTCAGATCGGGGCGGCCGTAGTAACCGCGAGCGACGCCGTAACCGCCGATGTACAACTCACCGGCAAAACCCGGCGGCAGCGGATTCAGATCGTCGTCGAGCACGTACAACGAACGCGCACCGACCGCGCGGCCAATCGGCGCGTATGCCGCTTCGCACTGCTGGCTGATGGCGACTTTCCAGAGCATCGGCGTGACCACGGTTTCGGTCGGGCCGTAGCCGTTGGTGAAGTATTGCGGACGCAACGCCGCTTTCACCTGTTCGAAAGTCTGCTCCGGCACCGCATCGCCACCGAAGCAGTAGATGCGCACTGGCGGCGGCGCAATGCCGCTGGCGGCTGCGTACTCGGCCAGTTGCTTGAGATAGGCCGGCGGGAAACAAGCGATGGTCACGCCGTAATCGTGCAGGGCCTGATAGGTCTGCTCCGGCGTCCACAAACAACCGTCGCGGATCACCAGACGACCGCCGCTGTACAGCGTACTCAGCCAGCGTTCGTGAGCGCCGTCGAAAGCGAAGGACATGAAGTGCAGCTCGCAACTGCTCGCGTCCATTTCGTACAACTCGGCGATCGCCTGGCAGTGCATGCTCAGCGGTCCCTGGGTCACGGCCACGCCTTTCGGCCGTCCGGTGGAGCCGGAGGTGTAAACCAGATAGGCCAGGCTCTGCTCATGAACATCGCAGACCGGGACCGCGTCACTGTAAAGACTGCGATCGAGCTGATCGATTTCCAGACGCCGCACGCCGTTAGGCGCCGGCAACGTCGCACGCAGGCTGGTTTGCGTCAGCAGCAGCGCCATGCGCGAATCTTCGATCATGTACGCCAAGCGCTCGGGCGGATAATCGATGTCCAGCGGCACGTACGCCGCACCGCTCTTGAGCACGGCGAGGAAGCTCACCAGCATTTCCAGCGAGCGCGGCAACGCCACGCCGATCACCACTTCCGGCCCGGCGCCGTGGGCGATCAGGCACTGCGCGAGTCGATTGGCCTGCCGCTCCAGCTCTGCGTAGCTCAGGCTTTCGCCGGCGCATTGCACTGCGATCGCGTGGGGTTGCTGTTGCGCATGACGGCTGATCAGCTCCGGCAGCAACTGCGGCGCGTGGCGGTGGGAAGGCTCGGCGCTCCAGGCCTGCGCCGCTTGCCATTGTTCGGCGGACAGACGCTGCAAGTTGCCCAGCCGCTCATACGGCGCGGCCATCATCGCCGCGAGGGTGTTTTCCAGGGTCAGGCGAATGCCTTCTACCGCCTCGGCGCTGAAGTGGCTGCGCAGGTACAGGTACTCGATCGACAATTCGTCGCCGAGCATCACCGCAAGGTCCATCGGCACGTTGGTCACGCCGTGGCCGATGGATTTGCCGAAGGTCAGCTCGGTGTCGGTTTCTTCCTGCAAGCGCTCGTCGATCGGGAAGTTCTCGAACACCACGATGCTGTCGAACAGCGCCTGACCACCGAGGTTCGACCAGCGCTGCACATCGGCCAGCGGTGCCTGGGAGTAATCGCGAATGTCGAGGTTGTAGGCCTGCACTTCACCCAGCCAGTCGGCCAGACGCTGATCGGCCTGTGGGGTCTGAATGATCGGCAACGTGTTGATGAACAGGCCGAGCATGTTGCCGACGTTCGGCAGACTTTCCGGGCGCCCCGACACGGTGGCGCCGAAGGTCACCGTTTGCTGGCCAGTGTAGCGTTGCAACAGCAGCAGCCACGCGCCCTGAATCAGCGTGTTGGGGGTGATGCGCAGGTCGCGGCAGAACTCCAGCAGGCGCGCGGTTTGCGCTTTGTCCCAGTTCGAATAGATAGCATCGTGACCAGTAACGTCGGCACTATGACGCGGGTGCATCGCCTGACTCAGCGCAGTCGGTTCGTTGACCACTGCCAGACGCGCTTTCCAGAACAGCTCCTGGGCATCCTGATCCTGCGCCTGCAACCAGGCAATAAAGTCGCGATAGCGGCCGTTCTCGCCAGTCACCTGGCCCGTGGCGTAGTACTGCAAGACCTCGCCGAACAACCGCGAACTGCTCCAGCCGTCCATCAGGATGTGGTGACTGGTCCAGATCATCTGGTACTGCTCGTCGCCCAGCTGCAGCAGGGTCACCCGCTGCAATCGCGCCTCGGACAAGTCGAAGCCCAGCGCGCGATCGGCGCTGGCGAATTCGGCAATCGCCGCTTCGCTGCAGTCCTGCTCGCGCCAATCGAGCACCTGCATCTGCAGCGGCGCCTGGCGATGGACGACCTGCAACGGCTTGGCCAGCCCATCCTGCCAATGGAAACTGGTGCGCAGGATTGCCTGACGGACAATGATGAATTCCCAGGCCTGGCGGAAACGCTCCACGTCGAGGCCCTTGATCGGCAGGCTGACCTGTTGCACGTAGAGGCTGCTGCCGTTATCCGACAGCGTGTGGAAGAGCATGCCTTCCTGCATCGGCGACAGCGGATAGACGTCTTCGATCAGTTCCGCCGGCACCGGCAAGGCATCGAGTTGCGCCTGATCCAATTGCGCCAACGGGTAGTCGCTGACGCTGGCGGATTGCGCGTCTTCAAGCGAAACCACTGCGGCCAGTTTCTGCACCGTCTGCTGCTGGAACAGGTCCTTGGGCGTGAAGCAAATGCCCTGCTGCCGAGCGCGGCTGACCAGTTGAATCGAGATGATCGAATCACCGCCGAGGGCGAAGAAATTGTCGGTCACGCCGACCCGCTCGATCTTCAGAATGTCCTGCCAGACCTCGGCCAGTTGCTGCTCCAGCGGCGTCGAAGGCGCGACGTAATCGCGTTGCGCCTGATTGGCATCCGGCGTCGGCAAGGCCTTGCGATCAAGTTTGCCGTTGGGTGTCAGCGGCAACTGTTCGAGGAACAGCCACTGCGCCGGCACCATGTAATCCGGCAGATGCGCCTTGAGCGCGGCTTGCAGCGCAGCGCTCAGCGCGTCCAGTTGCGCAAGACTCTGATCAGCCTCGGCCGGCACCACATAAGCCACCAGTTGCTGGCCGCCAACGCCGTCCACCGCCAGCACCACGCCTTCGCGCACGCTGGCCTGGGCCAGCAGACGCGCTTCGATTTCCCCCAGTTCGATACGGAAGCCGCGCACCTTGACCTGATGGTCGATGCGGCCGACGTATTCGATACGGCCGTCGTCCATGAAACGCGTCAGGTCGCCGGTGCGGTACATGCGCTCGCCGTTGCTCGCCAACGGGTTGGGCACGAAGCGCTCGGCGGTCAGGCCCGGGCGCAACAGATAGCCACGGGTGATGCCCTCACCGGCCAGATACAGCTCCGCTGCGATGCCGAGCGGAGCTGCCTGCAATTGCCCGTCGAGCAGGTACGCGGTGGTGTTGCGCAATGGCCGGCCGATATTGGCCTGGCCGCCGAGTTCGCGGCGGGTCCAGGTCGAATACGTGGTGTCTTCGGACGGCCCGTACAGATCGTAAACGTGGGCGACCGAAGTCTCGCGGTACAAGGTGTCGACCAGCGCCTGCTTGAGCGGCTCGCCGGCCAGATTGATGATGCGCACACCCGGCGGGATCTGGCCGATGCGTTGTAGCGCGGCAATCGCCGATGGCACGGTGTTGATCAGGCGCACCTGATCACGCTCGGGCAAGTCCGCCAGCTCCAGGGCATTGCGCGCCATGACCATGGACCCGCCGCGCGCCAGGGTGACGAAAATCTCCCACACCGACAGGTCGAAGCACACCGACGTCGAGGCCAGTACGCCTTGCAGATCGTCCTCGCTGTAGACCTCGGCGGACCAGTGAATCAGCGCCTGTACGTTGCGATGGGCGATGGCCACGCCTTTCGGTTTGCCGGTGGAACCGGAGGTGTAGATCACGTAGGCCAGATTGGCCGAGTCGGCGCGCGCCGGCAGGTTGTCCGGCGCTTGCGCGGCGAACGCCTCACCGCCGGCCTCGACCAGCACCACGTGGGCTTCGCTGGACGGCAGTTGCGCCAGCAACGCTTGCTGGGTCAGCAGGACTTTCGCCTGGCTGTCATCGAGCATGTAGGCCACGCGGTCGGCCGGGTAGTCCGGGTCCAACGGCACGTAGGTGCCGCCGGCCTTGAGCACCGCCATCAGGGCGATCACCAGTTCCGCCGAACGCGGCAGCGCCACGCCGACGCGCACTTCGGCGGTGACACCCAGCGTCACCAAATGCCGGGCCAGCTGATTCGCCCGCAGGTTCAGTTCGCCATAGCTCAGGGCCACGCCGGCATGACTCAACGCCAGTGCCTGCGGATGTGCTGCGACCCTTGCTTCAAAGCTCTGCGAGATCAGCCGCTCGGCCGGATAAGCGGCGTGATTGTCGTTCCACTGCGCCAGCGTCTGACGCTCGGCCAGCGGCAGCAGACCGATCTCGCCGAGTGCACGCTGCGGCGCTGCGATAAATTGCTCGAGCACTTCACGCAAATGCGCCGCCAGACCAAGCACGCTGCGCTCGGCGAAGTGTTCGGTGAGGTAGTTGAAATCGAGGTTGAGCACTTGGCTGGCGCCGGCGATCAGGGTCAGACCGTAGTTGGTCTGCTCGCGATGCTCCAGACCGGAAAAGCGCAGCCCGCCCGGATTGGCCTCCAGCGCTTCGGACACCGGGTAGTTCTCGAACACCAGCAAAGTGTCGAACAGCGCTTCGCCACTCAATGCGGCCAGACGCTGAATGTCCTGCAACGGCGTCTGTTCGTAGTCGCGCAACAGCAGGTTCTTGTCCTGCACGCTGCGCACCCAGTCGCCCACACTGAGGGTGGCCTGCGGGCTGGCGATCACCGGCAGAGTGTTGATGAACAGCCCCAGCTGTTCTTCGATGCCCGGCAAATCCACCGGACGCCCGGATACCGTGGCGCCAAACGCAACGGTGGCCTGGCCGGTATAGCGCTGCAACACCAGCAGCCATGCCGCCTGCACCAGGCTGTTGAGGGTCACCTGTTGCTGACGGGAGAAGCTGTTCAGACGCTGGGTCAACGCTTCATCGAAATGCAGACGATGCATCTGTTTGCCCGGCCCCGGCACGGTGCGTCCGTGGCAGGCGGAGGCCAGTCGGGTCGGCTCGTCGAGTTCGGCCAGTTGCCCGCGCCAGAATTCCTGCGCGGCCGCCTTGTCCTGGCCCTGTAGCCACACCAGAAAATCCCGATAGCGACCCTGCGCGCTCGGCACCGGCTGGCCGGCGTAATCCTGCAGCACCTCGCCGAACATCCGCGAGTTGCTCCAGCCATCCATGAGGATGTGGTGGCAGGTGAAAATCAGTCGATGGCGATCGTCGGCAGTGCGCAGCAGGCACAGGCGCAACAGCGGCGGATTCTGCAGATCGAAGCCACGTTCGCGGTCGGCCTGCGCCCGTGCTTCAAGCACCGCCGGCAGATCGGCGGCATCGCGCACATCGATTTCCGGCATTTCCAGGGTCAGTTGGCGGTTGATCACCTGCAACGGCGCATCGAGGCCATCGCGGCCCCAGATGAAACCGGCGCGCAGCACTTCATGGCGATCGACCACCCGTTGCCAGGCTTGCTGGAACCGCGCGACGTCGAGGCCGTCGATGTCCAGCAGCATCTGATAGACGTAGGCGCTGGCATCCGCGTCGTACAGGCTGTGGAACAGAATGCCCTGCTGCATCGGCGCCAGCGGGTAGATGTCCTCGATGCGCTGGGCGGCGATCGGCAGGCTGTCCAGATGCGCCTGGGACAAACCGGCCAGCGGCACGTCGGACGGAGTCAGCCCCCCGGAATGACTGAGGCAGTGGTCGATCAATTCGCTCAGCGCCACTTCGTAGGCACGGGCCAAACCGACAATGGTCGCCTCTTCGAAAACGTCGCTGCTGTAGGTCCAGGTCAGGCTCAACTGGCCCTGATAAACCCGGCCATCGATGGTCAGCCAGTTGGCCATCGGCGCGTTCGCGTCCTGACCGGCGCCCTTGTCCTCGGTGGCCGGCCGCCACAAGGCGTCTTCATCGAAGTTGTTATCGAACTGGCCGAGGTAGTTGAACGTCACCTGCGGTTGCGCCAGTTCATGCAGTGCCGCTTGTGCTTCGGCGGTGCCGAGATAACGCAGCAAGCCATAGCCAATGCCCTTGTTGGGGATCGCGCGCAGTTGCTCCTTGATGCCTTTGATCGAGGTTTCCAGGCTGGCGTTTGGCGTCAGGCGCACCGGGAACATGCTGGTGAACCAACCCACGGTGCGGCTCAGGTCGATGTCATCGAACAGGTCTTCGCGGCCATGGCCTTCGAGCTGCACCAACGCGCTGTCGCTAGCGGTCCACTCGCAGAGCACCCGCGCCAGTGCGGTCAGCAGCAGGTCGTTGACCTGAGTGCGGTAGGCCGCCGGGGCCTGTTGCAGTAACTGGCGAGTGCGTTCGGCGTCCAGCCGCGTGTCGACGCTGCGTTCGAAGCGGTTGTTCAACTGGCCCTGCGGATTATCCAGCGGCAAACCGAGCGGAACGTCGCGCAACTGCTCGCGCCAGTAGCTGAGTTCGCTGCCCAGCGCCGCGCTGCGCGCATGTTCTTGCAGGCGCAAACCCCAGTCCTTGAACGCGCTGGTCTTGGCCGGCAGATGCACGCTCTGTCCGCTGCTGATCTGCTGATAGGCGTTCTGCAGGTCTTCGAGCAGGATCCGCCACGACACGCCATCGACCACCAGGTGATGAATCACCAGCAACAGACGCTGACTGGCGTCCGGCATATCGATCAGCGCCGCACGGATCAGGGGGCCGTTGTGCAGGTCGAGGCTGCGTTGCAGATCCAGGCACAGCGCTGGCAATGCCGCGCCGTCGTCCAGCGTAAAGCTGCGCAACAAGTCTTGTGGCTGATCTGCCGCGCCGTGGCTTTGCTGCCAGCCCTGCTCGGTTTGGCGATAACGCAGACGCAAGGCGTCATGCTGTTTTTGCACCTGCGCCAGGGCCTGTTGCAGCGCAGTGGCTTGCAGGGTTTTCGCCGGGGTCAGCAGGATCGACTGGTTCCAGTGATGCCGCGCCGGGATGTCGCTGTGGAAAAAATACTGCTGGATCGGCGTCAGTGGTGCGTCGCCAAGCACTTCGCCCTGCTCCGTCTGCACCGCGTCGCTCTGCTGCGCCACGGTGGCCAAGCGCTGCACGGTCTGATGCTGAAAAATGTCCTTGGGCGTAAAGCGAATGCCGGCCTGCCGCGCGCGGCTGACCACTTGAATCGAAATGATCGAATCGCCGCCCAGCTCGAAGAAATTATCGTGAAGCCCGACCCGTTCGACCTTGAGCACGTCCTGCCAAATCTCCGCCAGATGCTGTTCCAGTTCGCTGCGCGGCGCGGCGTAGGCCTCTTGCACGTGCGCAACGTCCGGCTGCGGCAGTTGTTTGCGATCGAGCTTGCCGTTGGCGGTCAGCGGCAGTCGGTCGAGGAACGCCCAACTGACCGGGACCATATAATCCGGCAGGGTTTCGCGCAGGTGCAGCTTGATCGAATCACGCAGCGCGCCCTGCTCGTCCGCGTTCAATGTCTCAACCGGCACGACCCAAGTCGCCAGTTGCTGGCCGCTGAGGCCGTCCACCGCCAGCACCACCGCTTCGCGCACCTGTATATGCTTGAGCAGTTGCGCTTCGATTTCACCGAGCTCGATGCGGAAACCACGGATCTTCACTTGGTGGTCGATACGGCCGATGTACTCGATCACTCCGTCGCCGCGCAGCCGTGCGAGGTCGCCGGTACGGTACAGACGCTGGCCGGCCTTGCGGTTGAACGGGTCGGGCACGAAGCGGGTAGCGCTCATGCCAGCCTGATTCAGATAACCACGAGCGAGACCGGCGCCAGCGATGTACAACTCACCGATGCAGCCTTGCGGCACCAGGTTGAGCGAGCTGTCGAGCAAGTACCACGACAGGTCGACAATCGGCGCGCCAATCGGGCTGCTGTGATTGCTGTGCAGATCCGCCAGCGACAATGGCCGGTAGGTCACGTGCACGGTGGTTTCGGTGATGCCGTACATGTTGATCAGCGTCGGCGCGCGGTCGCCAAAACGTTCGAACCACGGGCGCAGATTCTGTACTTCCAGCGCCTCGCCGCCGAACACCACGTAACGCAGGGTATTACTGCGGCTCGACTCGCAGGCGACCTGCATCAACGGCTTGAACGCCGACGGTGTCTGGTTCAGCACCGTGACATTTTCATCGCACAGCAGCGTGTAGAAATCCTCTGGCGAACGGCTGACGTCGTGGGGCACCACCACCAGTTTGCCGCCGTACAGCAGCGCGCCAAAAATCTCCCACACCGAAAAGTCGAACGCGTAGGAATGGAACAGCGTCCAGCTGTCCTGCGCGCCGAAATCGAACCAGTGCGCGGTGGCGCTGAACAGGCGCATCACGTTGCCGTGCGGCAGCAACGCGCCCTTGGGTTTGCCGGTGGAACCGGAGGTGTAGATGACGTAGGCCAGATTGTCCGGCGTGGTCAGGCATGGCGGGTTGCTTTCGATGCTGTGTTCCGGCGCCTGATCCAGATCGAGGCAGACCAGCCCCGGCGGAATCGGCAATTGCCCGAGCAAATGGCCCTGGGTCAACAGCAATCGAATACCGCTGTCGTCGATCATGTAGCTCAAGCGGTCATCCGGGTAGCTCGGGTCCAGCGGCACATAGGCGCCGCCCGCTTTCAGCACCGCGAGAATGGCGACGATCATGTCCAGCGAACGCTCCACCGCCACACCGACGCGCACGTCCGGGCCGACGCCCTGCTCGAGCAGCGTATGCGCCCACTGGTTGGCGCGGCGATTGAGTTCAGCGTAGGTCAGGCGTTGTCCTGCGAAGGTCACGGCCACCGCGTCGGCATGCCGCTCGGCCTGGGCCTCAATGGCTTGCTGGATGCACGGCGTCAGCGGTTGTTCAACCAGCGACGGATTCCATTGCGCCAACAGCTGTTGCTGCTGGCCGGCGTCGAGCATCGGCAATTGGCCGATGCACCGGGTCGGCTCGGCGACGATCGCCTGCAACAGCGCGGTCCAGTGTTGCGCCAGTCGCTCGATGGTCGCTGCGTCGAACAGGTCGGTGGCGTACTTGAGTACCGCTTCGATGCCGTGCGCCTGTTCGGTAGTGTTGAGGGTCAGGTCGAATTGCGCGGTCTGGCTCTGCCATTCCAGCGGTTCGATGTTCAGGCCGTTAAGGCGCGTCGCAACGCTCGCACGGCGCTCGGCCTGGTGGTTGAACATCACCTGGAACAGCGGACTGTGGCTGAGGCTGCGGCCCGGCTCCAGCGCTTCGACCAGTTGCTCGAAGGGCAAGTCCTGATGCGCCTGCGCCTCCTGGGCGGTCTGTTTGACCTGACGCAGCAGTTCGACAAACGGCAGCTCTGCGTCGATGTCCGCCTTGAGCACCTGGGTGTTGACGAAGAAGCCGATCAGCCGCTCGATTTCCACCCGGCCACGGTTGGCCACCGGCACGCCGACACGGATGTCGCTTTGCCCGCTGTAGCGATGCAGCAAGGCCTGAAACGAAGCCAGCAGCAACACGAACAGGGTGACGTTTTCCTGCCGGGCAAACGCCTTGAGGGCATGGCTCAGCGCCGGATCAAGAATCAGGTTGTGGCTGGCGCCGGCGAAGCTCTGCTCCACCGCGCGCGGGCGATCAAGCGGCAGTTCCAGCACCGGTTGCTCGCCGCCGAGTTTTGCCTGCCAGTAGGCCAGTTGTCGCTCCTGCTCACCGGCCTCCATCCACTGGCGCTGCCACAAGGCGTAATCGGCGTATTGAATCGGCAGGGCCGGCAGACCGGCGTCGTGACCGAGGTTGAAACCGGCATAGAGCTGCACCAGTTCCTCGATCATCACTTGCAGCGACCAGCCATCGGAAACGATGTGGTGCAGGGTCAGCACCAGCACATGCTCATCAGGGTTGACCTGCAGCAGCGCGGCTCGCAGCAACGGGCCGTGCTGCAGGTCGAAAGTCTTCTGGCTCTGGGTCTGGACAAAAGCCTGGATCGAGTGCTCCGGGTCATTCGCCAGTTCAGCGCTCAGGTTGTGAATCTCCAACGCAAAAGGTCCTGCGGGCAGGACCACTTGCAAGGGTTGCGCGCTGTCTTGAGAGAACACCGTGCGCAAGGTTTCGTGGCGTTCGATCAGCGCCGCGATGCTGCGTTCCAGTGCCGGCACATCCAGCGGCCCCTGCAAGCGCAGGGCCGTCGGAATGTTGTAGGCCGCGCTGTGCGGTGCCCACTGCCAGAGGAACCACTGGCGCTGCTGAGCGTAGGACAGCAGCAGCGGCTCTTCAGCCGTGCGCTTGAAAACCGGGGCAATGTCAAAGAGGTTGACGCCTTTCTGCTTGAGCAGAACCGCCAGAGCCTTTCTTTGCTTAGCCGAAAGTTGTCCTACCGACTCGATTAACTCTTGCACGCGTTTTTCCCTCTCAAGAAATCAGTTTTTCCAGATCATCGAGGGATAGACGTTTGAGGGCCTCCAGTGATTTAGCCAATTCATCCTGAACGGGCGACATTTCGACGCGCAGGGCTTCGATCCGCGCGCAGAAATCCTTGAGGGTGTCGGTTTCGAACAGCGCCTTGAGCGGCACCTTGTCGCCGAGACGCTCCTGCACCCGGGTCACCACCAATGTCGCCAGCAACGAATGGCCGCCGAGCTGGAAGAAGTTGTCCGCCAGCCCGACCCGCTCGATTTCCAGCACTTGCTGCCAGATCGTCGCGACCTCCCACTGTAAGTCGCTTTGCGGTGCCTGGTATTGCTCCTGCGTCGGGCTCTCGCCCAACGCCATCAGCGCCTTGCGATCAAGCTTGCCGTTGGGCGTCAGCGGGATCGCATCGATCAGGTGCAGATGCCCCGGCACCATGTGCGCCGGCAAGCGAATGGCCAAGGCATTGCGTACCCGCTCGGCCAGCGTCGACCGCTCGCTGTCCGGCGCGGCGACGAGGTAGCCATGCAGGTGTTTGCCAGCGGCGCCGTCCTGCGCCAGTACCACCGCTTCGCCGATATCGTCGAGTTCCAGCAGACGCGCTTCGATCTCGCTGAGCTCGATGCGGAAGCCGCGAATCTTCACCTGATGGTCGGCGCGACCGATGTACTCGATGTTGCCATCGTCGCCCTGGCGCACCAGATCGCCGGTGCGGTAAAGGCGCTCGCCGTTGCTCGCGTAAGGATTCGGCACAAAGCGTTCGGCGGTCAGCGCGGCACGACGCAGATAGCCGCGCGTCACCCCGGCACCCGCCAGGTACAGCTCGGCCGCCACGCCCTCGGGCAGCACCTGCAACTGACTGTCGAGCAGGTAGGCCACGGTGTTGTCCAGTGGCCGGCCAATGTTCGCCCGGCCCTGCGGCGTGCGCAGGGTGAAGGTTGAATAAGTGGTGTCCTCCGACGGCCCGTAGAGGTCGTAGACCTGCTGCACCTGAGTGCTGGCGTAGAGGCTGTCGACCAGACTCTGCTTGAGCGGCTCGCCGGCCAGATTGATGGTGCCGACCGAAGTCGGGATCTGCCCGGCCCGTTGCAACGCGGCAATCGCCGACGGCACAGTGTTGATCAGGGTGACCTGCTCGCGCGCCGGCAAATCCGCCAGCGCCAGAGCGTTGTCGGCCAGCACCAGGCAGCCACCGCAGGCCAGCGTGACGAAGATTTCCCACACCGACAGGTCGAAGCAGATCGAAGTCGAAGCCAGCACACCGCGTAATTGCTCTTCGCGATAGACCCCCGCCGACCATTGAATCAGCGCCGACAGATTGCCGTGGCTGATGGCTACGCCTTTCGGTTTGCCGGTGGAGCCGGAGGTGTAGATCACGTACGCCAGATTTTCAGCCGCGAGGTTAACCAGCGGCGCAGTGGCCGGGCATTCGCTGGCGACGTTCTCGTCCACCAGCAGCACCTGCGCACTCAAGGTTTCGGGCAGCATCGCCAATGCCGCTGGCTCAGTGAGCAGCACCGCCGCGCGGCTGTCGTCGAGCATGTGCAGCAAGCGTTCCTGCGGGTAATCCGGATCGAGCGGCACGTAGGCGCCACCGGCCTTGAGGATCGCCAGCAAGCCGACCAGCATGTCCGGCGTGCGGCGCATGCACACGCCGACGCGCACTTCCGGCCCGACGCCCATGCCTTGCAGCTTGTGCGCCAGACGATTGGCTCGGGCATCGAGGTTTTGGTAAGCGATGGATTGCTCAGCGAACAGCACCGCGTTCGCCTGCGGTTGACGTTGCACTTGCGCGGCAATGTACGCCAGCACCGTGCGTTGATCCGGCGCGGTCGCGGGTGCCTTGCCCCACTCGATCGCTTGTTGCCGTTGTGGCTCGGCGAGCAGTTGCAGCGCCCCCAGCGGCTGCGTGGCGTCGGCGAGGAACTGCTCGAGCAGGCCTTGCAACTGCGCACTCAACGCATTGATCGCTTGAGCGTCGAAACTGGCCTGATCGTAACTCACGCCCAGACTCAGCTCGCGGCCGGTGACCGCCACCAGCGTCAGCGGATAGTTGGTCTGCTCCTGCCGGCGGATTGCCGAGAACTTCAGGCTCGTCTCAGGGCCCTGCGCCAAGGCCTCGGCCATCGGGTAGTTTTCGAACACCAGAATGCTGTCGAACAACGCCCCGGCGCCCATACCGGCCCAGCGTTGAATGTCATACAGCGGCGTGTGTTCGTGCTCGCGCAAGGCCAGGTTGAGGTCTTGCACCTGTTGCAGCCATTGGCTGACGCCGATCTCCGGCGATGGCGCCGCTACCACCGGCAAGGTGTTGATGAACAGACCGATCTGCTGCTCGACACCCGGCAAATCCGTCGGCCGCCCGGCGACAGTCGCGCCGAACGCCACGTGATCCTGGCCGGTGTAGCGCTGCAACAGCAGCAGCCACGCCGCTTGTACCAGCGTGTTGAGGGTGACTTTCTGCTCGCGGGCGAAGCGGTTCAGTTCCGCGGTCTGCGGTTCGCTGAACACATGCTGGTGATCGGCATAGCCGCTGGCCGCGAGCCTGACCGGCATGGCACTGGCCAGTCGCGTCGGCTCTTCGAGATCCGCCAGCGCCGTGCTCCAGAACTGCCGACTGGCTTGCGGATCGCGCTGGCCGAGCCATTCGATGTAATCGCGATAACGCCCCTGCCCTGTGCTCGGCACGATGCCGGCGTAACGTTGCAGCACTTCGCCGAACAACTGCGAAGTGCTCCAGCCGTCCATGAGGATGTGATGGCAGGTGTAGATCAGGTGATGAGTGTGCTCATCGATGCGCACCAACGTCACGCGCAACAGCGGTGCGTCGAGCAGATCGAAACCGTTGTGCAGATCTTCAGCGGCGAGATGATCAAGCGCGGCATCCAGGCCAGCGCGACCGCGCCAGTCCTGCACCTGCCACGGCATCTGCACACGGCTGCGGACCACCTGCACCGGCGCGGCGGCATCCTGCGGCCAGACGAACGCCGTACGCAGAATATCGTGGGCTTCGAGGGTCTGCTGCCAGGCCTGGTGGAAGCGCTCGGCGTCGAGCTGCTCGACGTCGACGCGCAGCTGATTGGTGTAAGCCGGACTGTCCGGCTCGTTGCGGCTGTGGAACAGAATGCCTTGCTGCATCGGCGACAGCGGGTACAGATCGACGATGTCACGCGGCGCCATCGGCAGCGCCGACAGCTGCGCCTGGGTCAGGTTGGCGAGGTTGAAATCCGAAGGAGTCACGCCTCCTGCGCCGCTCGCGCAGCAATGTTCGATCAGGCGTTCCAGTTCGCGGCGATAAGCCTCGGCCAATGCTTCGATGGTTTCGGCGCGATACATACCGGTGCCGAAGGTCCAGGTCAGTTCCAGCTCTCCGCCGAGAACCTGACCGTCGACGCTCAGCCAATTGCCCAGCGGTGCCTGTCCATCCTGATTGGCGCCAGTGCCGTCGCTGCTTGGCAAGAACAACGCGCCTTGCTCGGCGCTGAACGCGCCGTCGAACTGACCGAGGTAATTGAAGGTCACCCGTGGTTGCGCCAGCGTCTGCAACTCGGCAGCACGCGTGAGGTAACGCAGCACGCCATAACCGATGCCTTTGCCCGGCACGGCGCGCAGTTGCTCCTTGATCGCGCACAGCGACGCAGCGGGATTGGCCTGCGGGGTCAGGCGCACCGGGAACAGGCTGCTGAACCAGCCGACCGTGCGGCTCAGGTCGATGTCGTCGAACAGGTCTTCACGACCATGGCCTTCGAGCTGGATCAACACCGAAGGCTGCTCGCTCCAGTCACACAACACCCGCGCCAAAGCCGTCAGCAACAGGTCGTTAATTTGCGTGCGGTAAGCCGCCGGGGCGACTTTCAGCAGTTTGTCGGTCAGTGCCGGGCTCAGGCGCGTACTGGCGCGGGCGGCCTGGGCGCGGGTCTGGCTGTCCTCGGCGAAATCCCGTGGCAGGGCCGCGTCGTCGGCAGCCAGGGTCTGGTGCCAATAAGCGCTTTCGGCCGCCAACGTTTCGCTCTCTGCATAACGATGCAACTGCTCGGCCCAGTTGTGCAACGAACTGCTCTGGCTTGGCAACACTGGCGCCGTCCCCGCCGCCCATGCGTGGTAAGCCTGCTGCAAGTCGTCCAGCAGAATGCGCCACGACACGCCGTCGACCACCAGGTGATGAATCACCAGCAACAAGCGCTGCTCGGCGTTCGGCAGGTTGACCAGCACCGCGCGCAGCAAGTGCCCGCGTTGCAAATCCAGGCTGCGCTGCGCTGCGTCGGCCACGGCCGGCAAGGTATCGAGGCTGTCCAGCTCGCGTACCCAGAGCAATTCGGCATCACCCTGCGGCTGCGGCAGTGCCTGCCAGTGATCGCCCGACTGCACAAAGCTCAAGGCCAGCGCTTCGTGCTGTTCGACCAACGTCGCCAGCGCCTTGCGCAAATGCACGGCGTCCAGCGCCAGGGTCGGTTGCAGCATCACCGACTGGTTCCAATGCTGGCGCTGGGCAATCGGCGTCTCGAAGAAGCGCACCTGAATCGGCAGCAACGGCAACGGCCCGCGTGCCACAGGTGCGGCGACGGCAGCCGGTTTGGCTTCGATCAGTCTGGCCACGGCAGCCAGTTGGCCGATGGTCTGTTTTTCGAACAACTGCTTGGGGCTGAGCTTGATGCCCTGGCGCTTGGCCCTGGCGATGATCTGCAAGCTGAGGATCGAGTCGCCACCCAGTTCGAAGAAGTTATCGCTGCTGCCGACCCTTTCGAGCTTGAGCACCTCGGCCCAGATCGCGGCCAGTTTCTCTTCGATCTCACCGACCGGCGCGACGAACTGCTGGCTGACCACGCCGGGCACTGGCAAGGCACGCTTGTCGAGCTTGCCGTTGGCAGTCAGCGGCAGCTTTTCCAGCAACAGCAACTGCGCCGGCACCAGGTAATCCGGCAGCCGCGCCTGCAATTGCTCGCGCAGATCCTGCGCCTGCACCTTCGCGCCCACTGCCGGCACGCACCACGCCAGCAGTTGCAGGCGCGCCGGATCGTCATCCAGTGGCAGCGCGAGCACGGCGGCTTCGCTGACGTCATCGAGGCTGAGCAACACCCGCGCGACTTCCGCAGGCTCCACACGGTAGCCGCGAACTTTGACCTGATCGTCGGCACGACCGATGAACTCAAGCGCCTGCTCGCGATTGCGCCGGACCCGGTCGCCGCTGCGGTAGACCCGCGCGCCCGCTGCGCCGAACGGGTCGGGCAGGAAGCGTTCTGCGGTCAGCGCTGGCTGATTCAGGTAGCCAAGGGCAACGCTGTCGCCGCCGATGTACAACTCACCGGCAACCTGATCGGCCACCGGGTTGAGCACATCGTCGAGCACATAGACATGGGCACCGGCCAACGCCGTGCCGACCGGAACACTGCGTGCTTGCGCGGCAAGCACTTCGACCTCATGGGTCAGCACGCCCACGGTGGTTTCACTCGGCCCGTAGTGGTTGATCAGGCGGCAGCCCGGCTTAAGTTGCTGCACACGCTCGACCAGCGCCGGCGAACAGGCTTCGCCGCCGACGATCAGTGCGTGTTCCGGCAGCACATCGGCAGGCTTGGCCGCCTGCAACAGCGCGGCGAGATGTCCGGGGACGATTTTCAACACGCCAACGCGATGGCGGGCCATGTATTCGGCAAAGCGATCCGGATCGAAGCCGAGTTCTTCCGGCAGCACATGCAGCAGTCGGCCCGAGCACAACGCACCGAACAGCACGGTGAAGCCAAGGTCGGCGGCGATGGTCGAGACCAGCGCCATGCTCGCCTCCGGCGCCGGCGCCAGACGCTCGAGTACGCCGCGCACGTAACTGCCCAGCGCGCCGTGGCTGACCAGCACGCCCTTGGGTTGCCCGGTGGAACCGGAGGTGTGAATCACGTAGGCCGGCGACTGCGCATACAGCGTCAGCTCAGGCGCGGACGTCGGCAGTGACTGCCATTGCCCCGGTGCAAACTCCAGACCCTGACAGCCCTCACCCGCCAGTTCGCTGAGCCGTGCGTCGCCTTCAGCACCGATCAGCGCCCGCGCCTGGGCAGCGCCGAGCATCTGCTTCAGGCGCGCGCTTGGCGCCTTGACGTCGAGCGGCATGTACACCGCGCCAGCCTTGAAAATCGCCAGCAGGCAAGTCAGCCAGTCCAGCGAACGCTCCAGCAGCACCGCCACCGGTTCGCCAACGTTGACGCCCTGCGCACGCAAATAATGGGCGAGACGGTTGGCTTGTTCATCCAGCGCCTGGAAAGTCACCGTTTGCTTGAGATCCCGAGCGGCCAGCGCCTGCGGCTGCCGGGCCACTTCACCCGCCCAGTGTTGCAACACCGGCAACGCCGGTTCGCGTTGGATGGCATGCGCAGCAGGCCGTGGTGTGGCAACCGTATGTAATGGCGCCTGCGGCGAGTCGAGCAACTGTGTAAACAGATCCAGCAACATCGGCACAAAACCGGCGACCGTTTCCGCCCGATAGAGATCGCTGGCGTAGGTCATCTGACCGTGGATCAGTGCGCCGTCGTCGGTGATGTCCAGGGCCAGATCGAAATGCGTGCCGTCCTTGGCCAGCGGGTATTCGCTGACGGTCAGGCCGGGCAAGGCCATCGAGCGCTGTTTCTGCATGCCGACGTTCTGGTTGAACTTGGCCTGGAACAGCGGGTTGTGGCCCAGGGTGCGTTCGGCGACCAATTCGTCGACCAGTTGCTCGAACGGCAACTCCTGATGTGCCTGTGCGCCGAATGCCGCTTCACGCACCTGCGCGAGCAAATCGGCGAAGCTGGCGCACTCATCGACCTGGCAGCGCAGCACCTGAGTGTTAACGAAGAAACCGATCAGCCCCTCGACTTCGGCGCGGCCACGGTTGGCATTGGGCACGCCGACACGAATGTCGCGCTCGCCGGCCAGACGCGAAAGGAACAGCGAGAATCCGGCCAGCACCAGCATGAACAGGCTGATGCCCTGGCTGCGGGCGAAGACGTTGAGCTGTTGCGACAGGTCGGTGCCGAAATCAAAGCCCAGGGTCTGCCCGGCGAAGCTCTGGGTCGGTGGTCGGGCAAAGTCCGCTGCCACTTCCAGCAGCGGATGCTCGTCGCCCAGTTGCTGACGCCAGTAGTCGAGCTGGCGTTCGCCCTCGCCGGCCTCCAGCCAGCGCCGCTGCCAGATCGCATAGTCGGCGTACTGCAATGGCAACGCCGGCAATTGCGGCTCGCGCTGCAGGCTGAACGCCTGATAGCACTGCACGAACTCCTTGACCATGACGTCCATCGACCAGCCATCGGAGACGATGTGATGCATGCTCACCACCAGCACGAACTCATCGTCGGCCAAAGCAAACAGGCTGGCGCGCAGCAACGGGCCGTGGCGCAGATCGAACGGTTGCGCGGTGACGTCTTGTACGTGTTGCGCGAGCAGTTCTTCGCGCTCTTGCGCGGCGGTGCCGGTCAGATCGAAGCGTTCCAGCGCAATACTTTGTTGCTCGAGAATCAGCTGATGCGCTTGATCACCGTCGGTGTGAAACACCGTGCGCAACACTTCATGACGCGCCAGCAGATGATCGAACGAGCGGCTCAGGGCTGACTCATTCAGCGAACCTTTGAGACGCAAGCCAGCGGCCATGTTGTACGCGGCGCTCTGCGGTTCCAGTTGCCAGAGAAACAGCAGGCGCTGCTGGGCGAACGACAGGGGAATCTGCGCGCAGTCGTGGCGGCTGACCGGCAGCGGCAACAGGCTGAAATCCTTGCCCTCCTCGCGCAATTTGGCGAGAAACAGCCGACGCTGTTCCAGCGGCAGGCCGACGAACCTTTTTGCAATACGTTCCGCCATCGTGCCGCTCATACTTCTTCTCCTTGCAAAGCATTCATGAACTGATCCAGGTCGGACCAGTCGTCGTCGCCGCTCGCCTCGGCCAGTTGCCCGAGCACCTCGGCGAGATCCGCCAGCAGCGGTTTTTCGAACAGGCTGCGCAGCGGCAGCACCACGCCCATCTGCTCCTTGACCCGGGCAATCACTTGCGCGGCCAACAACGAATGGCCGCCCAGTTCAAAAAAGTGATCGTCCAGGCCCACACGCGGCACGTGCAGCACCTCGGCCCAGACCTGCGCCAGACATTGTTCGGCCGGTGATTGCGGGGCGCGGTAATCGCCCTGCAACTGCGCAGGATCCGGCGTCGGCAAGGCCTTGCGGTCGAGCTTGCCGCTCGGCGTCAGCGGCAGGTTCGCCAGCAACAGCAGATGCCCCGGCACCATGTAATCCGGCAGGCTGGCTTGCAGCGCGGCGCGGGTCTGCTGACGGAATGCCGCTTGCGTCGCCGCGCTGGCGAGCACCGCAGGTTCTGTCACAACGTAGGCGACCAGTTGCGCACCGCCCGCGAACGGCACCGCCAGCACCACTGCTTCGCGAACGCCCGGACATTGCTGCAGGCGCGATTCGATCTCGCCCAGTTCGATGCGAAAGCCACGAATCTTCACTTGATGATCGACCCGGCCGACATACTCCAGCGCGCCATCGCCGCGCAGCCGCGCACGGTCGCCGGTGCGATACAGGCGCTGGCCGTCGGCAAACGGATCGACAATGAACCGCTCAGCGCTGAGGCTCGGCTGACGGTGATAACCGCGCGCCAGCCCCGGCCCACCGATGTACAACTCGCCCACCGCGCCTTGCGGCAGCAGGTTCAGATCATCGTCGAGCACGTACAGGCGCCGCGCTGCCAGTCCGTGGCCGATCGGCATGCCGCGCCACGACACGTCTTGGGCGGTCAGCGCGGTGCAGTCATGAATCGTCGAGACCACCGTGGCCTCGGTCGGGCCGTAGGTGTTGAGCAGGCGCACATGGCCGAGCCCGGCCTGTTGCCACAAGCGCAAACCGTCCACCGCCATGGCTTCACCGCCGACGTGAACCTGCCGCAGCGCGCCGAAACTTGCCCGCGGTTTCGCCGCATATTCCTGCACCAGCCAATACCAATAAGCCGCTGGCAGATCAGCCAGGGTAATGCCCTGATCGATGATCACCTGATGCAGCGTCGCGCTGTCCCACAGCGGTGCATCGCGCATGACCACGCTGGCGCCATGGCACAGCGGCGGGAAAAACTGCTCGACGAAACCGTCGAAACTGCTGGTGGCGAATTGCAGAACCCGGTCGCCTTCGCGCAGATCGCTGTAATCGATGGCGCGGGCAATGAACTCGCTCAGCGCGCCATGACTGACCGCCACGCCTTTCGGCCGTCCGGTGGAGCCAGAGGTGTAGATCACGTAAGCGAGGTTGTCGGCTTCGACCGTGACCGGCAGGTTGTCGCTCTGCTCGCTGTCGGGCAACTGCTCCAGACACAGGCATTCGATGCCGTCGAGCGGCGGCAGGCTGGCGAGGCTTTGCTGGTCGCCGAGCAACAGTTTCAGGCCGCTGTCAGCGAGCACGTGGCGCAGGCGTTCGGCCGGGGTCTGTGGGTCCAGCGGCACATAGGCACCACCGGCCTTGAGCACGGCCCACAGCGCCACCGCCAGTTCCAGCGAGCGGCCCAGCGCGACGCCGACCAGCACGTCCGGGCCGACACCCTGTGCGCGTAATTGATGGGCCAGACGATTGCTGCGGCTGTTGAGTTCGTCGAAGCTGAATGCCGGCGCAGGCGCAGTGGCCAACCGCACCGCCGGCGCTTGCCCAGTGCGCGCGACCTGCGCTTCGAACAGGCTTTGCACGCTAATGAAACGAGGCGCTGGCGCGGTGGCCTGGATCAAGGCGTGGCGTTCGTCTTCGGCAAGCATCGCCACTTCGCCGATCAACTGCTGCGGATCGCGGCACACCGACTGGAGAATCTTGCGCCAATGCCCGGCCAGCGCGGCGATGGTCGCGGCGTCGAAAATATCCGTGGCGTAAGTGAAGGCAGCAAACAGTTGCTCGCCCTCCTCGCGAGTGTCGAGCATCAGGTCACTGGTGGCCGCATGTTGCCGGCCGCTGCCGGCCAGTTGCTCCTCGCTCAAATAGCCCACGCGCAAACCCGAGGCCAGTTGCGCCTGGTGCAGATCGGTGACCAGCGGCTGGTGGTTGAACATCACTTGGAACAGCGGATTGTGGCTCTGGCTGCGCGCCGGTTGCAGGGCTTCGATCAGGGCGTCGAACGGCAGATCCTGATGGGCCTGGGCGCCGAGGGCGGCCTGGCGCAGGTTCTGCAGCAACTCGGTGAAGGGCGTTTGTGCGGTGACCACGCTGCGCAGAATCTGGGTGTTGACGAAGAAGCCGATCAACCCTTCGGTTTCACTGCGGGTGCGGTTGGCGATCAGCCCGCCGACACGAATATCGGTCTGGCCGCTGTAGCGATGCAACAGGGTCTTGAACGCTGCCAGCAACACCACGAACAAGGTCACGCCCTGACGCTGCGCAAGGTTTTTCAGCTCTTCGCGCAGGGCCGCGTCGATCACCGTTTCCAGGCGTGCGCCCTGATGGCTGGACTGCGCCGGATAGGCGCGATCGGTGGGCAATTCCAGCACCGGATGTTCGTCGCCCAGTTGCGTGCGCCAGTAGTCCAGTTGCCGCTCGCGCTCACCGGCCTCCAGCCAGCTGCGTTGCCACAGTGCGTAGTCGCGGTAATGCACGCTCAACGCCGCCAGCGTCGGTTCACGCCCGGCCACCAGCGCGTCGTAAGTGCGCATGAATTCGTCGATCAGAATGTTCATCGACCAGCCGTCGGCGATGATGTGATGCAGGGTCAGCAGCAACACATGTTCCTGCTCGGCCAGGCGCAACAGCCGCAGACTCAGCAGCGGGCCGTTCTGCAGGTCGAAGGCCTGGGTCGCCTCGGCCATCATGTGCTGCTGCGCCAGCGGCCAGCGCTGCGCGTCGGGCACCGTGCTCAGGTCAGTGACGGGCAGTTTTAGTGGCTTTGGTTCGGCCACACGCTGGAAGGCACGCTCGCCGTCCTGGCCAAAGGTGGTGCGCAAACATTCGTGGCGCGCCGCCAGACGGCTGAAGGCCTGCTCCAGTGCCTCGACTTGCAACTCACCATCCAGACGCACCGCCATCGGCAGGTTGTAGGCGGCGCTGGTCGGCTCCAGTTGCCAGAGAAACCACATGCGCTGCTGCGCGTAAGACAGGCCGTCACGCTCGGCGATGCCGTCGCAGGCGGTCATGGGCAGCTGCGCAAAATCGATGCCTTCGCGGGCCATGCCGGCGAGGAACAGACGGCGTTTGTCCTGGGGCAATTCGATAAAGCGGCGGGCTAGTTTCTGTGCGTCTGCGGCATTCATGCGTGGAGTCCTTGCTGATCGGCGGCGTGACCTGGAGACCCGGTCGTATCAACAAGAACGAATGGCCGGCGCAATGATTTAGCGCGCCAGCGGCAATCACGGCCCGACGGCACAAAGGCCAGACAGACAAATGCCGAAGCCGGTACAGGCCCGGATTCGGCATTTGAGTTGAAGGGTTGCGAACAGGTCAGCGCACGTCCTGCGAATGCCCCTCGGCCATGGCCACGATGACTTTGCGCGGCCCTTCGAACGGTGAGCGCGCGTGAGCCGAGAGCATGTTGTCGAGCATCAGCACATCGCCCTCCTGCCAGGGGAAACTGATCGCACAGTCGTCGAGCACCGCGCGAATCTGCGCCAGCACTTCGTCTTCGATCGGCGAGCCGTCGCCGTAGTAGACATTACGTGGCAGGTCTTCTTCGTCGACGATGTCGAGCAAGCTTTCGCGCACGTCCGCTGGCAGGTTGGAGATGTGAAACAGGTGCGCCTGATTGAACCAGACGTGGTCGCCCGTGACCGGGTGCACCGCCACCGCCTGACAGGTCTGCCGCGTGCGCAGCTCACCGTCGTCCTTCCACTCGCAAACTATGCCGTGAGCCTTGCAGTAGGCCTCGACGACTTCGCGGTCTTCGGTGTTGAACACGTCTTCCCAGGCCACATCGAGGCCATTGCCGAAGTTGCGCACGTACATCAGGCCTTTGCTGACGAACCGCTCGCGGATCGCCACGGGGATGCGCCGGTAGACTTCGCGGCTGTCGGCAATCGGCGTCTCGCCTCCGGACCTGGCAGCGATCATGCTGTAGAACCAGATCTTCATCGGCCAGTCGCGGGAATAGGCCTGCTCGTTGTGCAGCGGAATGCTCTGGTGCGCCGGGTATTCGGTGGAGGTGTACACGCCTTGGGTGACGTTGGTACGCGGCGTCGAGCCGAACTCGTAGTTCAGCAGCGGATGGCCGAAATTCGCGGCGAACTGGCGGAACTGCTCGGCGCCATCGAGGCGAAAACCGCGAAATAGCACGCCACCGTCGCGCAGCAAATGCTCGTCGACCAAGGCCTTCAATTCATCGAATACCGCCAACAGATCGGTGTCGGCATCGCCCGCCTCGACCAACAGCGGCAAACGTCCGCGCTGCGGCAGCAATGGCCGCACGGAAAACCCCAGAGCAACAGCCATGACTGGCCTCCTGAAAATGATAGATGAGGCGCGTCTCAGAACGCCGGTTGCACGGCCTGCGCAAGGCGTCGGTGATGCACTTCCAGATGGCTCTTGATCGTGCGAATGACCCGCGCTTCGTGCTCATGAATGAAGAAATGCCCGCCGGTCATCATGTCCACCGAGAAACTGCCCAGGGTCTCTTTGCTCCAGCCGATCAGTTGTTCGGTGGTGGCGCGGTCTTCCTTGCCACCGAGCACGTGCACCGGGCAATTGAGTAGGGGCCGCTCGGCAGGCGTGAAGCGCCCGCACATCATGAAATCGGCGCGCAGCACCGGCAGGGTCAGGCTCATCAATTCCTGATTGGCGAGGATTTCTTCGCTGGTGCCCTGAAAGGTGCGCAACTGTTCGATGAGTTCCTCATCGCTGCGCGGTTCGGCAAAGCCGCGGTCGTAATCGCTGCGCATGGACGGTGCGGCGGTGCCGGAGGCGAACAGCGCCAGCGGCTCCGGCACACCCAATTCGCGAAAGGCATGGGCCATTTCGCAGGCGAGCAACGCACCGAGGCTATGCCCGAACAACGCATACGGGCCTTGCAACCCCGGCTTGTGCTCGCGCGCCAGTTGCCGCGCCAGTGCGCGCATGTCGGTTTGCAGCGGTTCATCGAACCGCGCGCCACGTCCCGGCAGTTCCACCGGTTGCAATTGCAGCCACGTCGGCAGTTGACGCCGCCAGCGGCTGTAAACCATGGCGCTGGCGCCCGAATAGGGCAGGCACAGCAATGTCAGCTTGGTCACCGCGCTTTCCTTGAAAAATGTGTCTGCAAGAAAGACGGATCACTCGCCGGACAAATTAGTCGCCCGGTCGCTAAATTCCCCCGCCAGCCGCTCGTTGCCTGTTCAGGAAAAAAACAACAATCGCGAGGGAATCACCGTGGACCTGCAGAGCATTCTGGGCAAGTTGTTCGCCAACGCCGGCGCGGTCGGCATCGAGGGGGTTTTCCAGTTCATCTTCAGTGCGCAACAGGCGTACTGGTATGACATCAAGACCAGCCAGCGCACCGCAGCCGGTCGCCACCCCAGCCCGGACGTGACCATCGAAGTCGCGGAAAAGGACTTTTTGGGGATCATGGCCGGCGTGGCCAACGTCGAGGAACTGTTCGCCAGCGGGCGCCTGAAGATCGGCGGCAACATGGGCCTGGCGACAATGCTGCCGCAGATCATCGACCACGCCCGCCAGGGAGGCGGCACGGTGGAAAAGGTCGACATGAACAAGCGCTACCCGACGCCGCCACGCTTCAGCGAAAAGCTCACTGCCGCGCTGCCTCGGCAGACCAGCGTCGAACGTCGCACACGCGCCGAGTTGAGCCGGCACGAATTCGAAACCCGGTATCTGCCCAACGGCATTCCGTTGGTGATCAGCAATGCCCTGCACGACTGGCCACTGTTCAGCCTGAGCCGCGAGGAGTCGCTGGTGCATTTCGCCGAACTGCAGGGCATCACCCGTCATGGCGATTACGTGAAGAAGACCTTTTCCACCGAGCGTGATTTCCGCTCGACCTCGATGGCCGAGTTCATCGCCTCACTGGACAGCCCGGCAGTCAAAGGCGCGGACGGCGAGCCGCCGGCGTACATGGGCAACAACATCCTGCCCGCGCAGTTGCTGCAGCAGATCCAGTACCCGCCCTACTTCGACACGTCGCTGTTCATTCCGCCACGTATCTGGATCGGCCCCAAGGGCACGCTGACGCCATTGCACCGCGATGATACCGACAACCTCTTCGCGCAGGTTTGGGGGCAGAAAAAATTCACCCTTGCCGCGCCGCATCACCGCGAGGCACTGGGCACCTGGTCGACCGCGCCCAAGGGTGGCCTGGATGGCTGCGATTTCAACCCCGATGCGCCGGACTATGAACGCTTCCCGGCAGCGCGGGAGGTGACGTTTTTGCGGGTGACGCTGGAGGCTGGGGATCTGCTGTTCCTGCCCGAGGGCTGGTTCCATCAGGTGGAGTCGGTGTCGACGTCGCTGTCAGTCAACTTCTGGATCAACTCAGGACGAGGCTGGTAACACCGCAAAATAACTGTGGGAGCGAGCCTGCTCGCGAAGGCGGTGTGTCAGTAAATATCTTCATACCTGATACAACGCATTCGCGAGCAGGCTCGCTCCCACAGTGGAATTTCATTTCAAGTGACGGAAACTTTGAAACGCTGAAACCAGCACCACCGCCCCCGCCGCAATCGCCAGCCAGAATCCGCTGCGCGCGCCAAACGCATCGACCAGCGCGCCGGAACCGGCGGCGCCGATCGCCACGCCGATGCTCAGCCCGGTCACCAGCCAGGTCAGGCCTTCGGTCAGTTTGGCCGGCGGCACGATGCGTTCGATCAACGCCATCGCTACAATCAACGTCGGCGAAAAAAACAGCCCGGCGATAAATACCGCGATCGACAAGCCGAGGATGTTGCTCGCCAAAAGCAGCGGCAGCGTGGTCACCGCCGTCGCCACACCGCCGTAGAGAAACAGGCGCGGCAACGGCAGTTTCGAACGCATCGCACCGAAGGCGATGCCGGCCAGGCATGAGCCGATCGCGTACACCGACAAAACAATACTCGCCGCTGCCGGCTGGCCCTGATGTTGAGCGAAAGCGACGCTGACCACATCGATGACTCCGACGATCACGCCCATCGCCAGCATCAACGCCAGCAGCCATTGCACGTCGGTCGAGCGAATGATCGAGCCCTGATGCTGCGACTCCTGCGCGTGCACCGGTGGTTCGGTGCTGCGCTGGGCGACAAACGCCGTCACGCCAATGGCCAAGGCCAACAGCGCCGCCAGCGGCCCGGCCTCGGGAAACACCGCGACCGACAAGCCCACCGACAGCGGCGGCCCGACGATAAAACACACTTCGTCGAGCACCGACTCCAGGGCATACGCCGTCTGCAATTGCGGCTGGCCACGGTAGATTTCAGTCCAGCGCGCCCGCACCATCGCCGACATGCTCGGCATGCACCCGGCCAGCGCGGCAAAGACGAACAAAGTCCAGTCCGGCGCCTGCAAACGCGTGCACAGCAGCAAACTCAATAACCCGCCGCCACCGGTCAGCGCTGCGATCGGCAGCACCCGCCCCTGACCATAACGGTCCACCAACCGCGATACCTGCGGCGCGCAAAACGCCGTGGCCAAGGCAAACGTCGCCGCCACCGCCCCCGCCAGCGCATAACCGCCGTTCAACTGCGCAAGCATGGTGATGAGGCCGATGCCGGTCATGGAAATGGGCATGCGCGCCAGCATCCCGGCCAGCACAAACGCACGGGCGCCGGGGGCGGTGAACAATTCGCGGTAGGGATTTGCCATCGATTGCAGCCTCATCAGGGGCGGCCAAGTTGCCATAGCCTTGAATGCCGTGGAAGCGCGCAATTGTTAGCGGTCTGTGAAGGCCCCTTCGCTCGCACATTCGAAATGCCGTCCCCCGGTGGGAGCGAGCCTGCTCGCGAAGGGGCCGGCGCAATCACCGCATCCAGCAAATGAACTCTCAGCGTCTGCCATCAGTCAGCTACTTAAGTCTCTGGAACCAAGGCGCGAATCGTCATGCAGATTTCCCTCGCTCATCAGGTGGCGCTGGTCACGGGTGCCAGCTCCGGCATCGGCCATGCCGCCGCCAAAGCACTCGCTGCGGCCGGTGCTGCGGTCGTGATCAACTACAACAGCAGCGCTGAACCTGCGGAAGAACTGGCCGCGCAAATCAACGCCAAGGGCGGCAAGGCCCTCGCTATCGGCGCCGATGTTTCGAAAGAGGACGAGGTCGAGCGGCTGTTCGCCGAGACCGTCGAAGCCTTCGGCTCGCTGGACATTCTGGTGGCCAACTCCGGTCTGCAAAAAGACGCTGCCGCCGTGGACATGACCCTCGACGACTGGAACACGGTGATCGGCGTCAACCTCACCGGGCAGTTCCTCTGCGCACGGGCGGCGTTGCGGATTTTCCAGCGTCAGGGCGTGCGCGAAGGCGTGTCGCGCGCGGCGGGCAAGATCATTCACATGAGCTCGGTGCACCAGCGCATTCCATGGGCCGGGCATGTCAATTACGCGGCGTCCAAGGGCGGCGTCGATCAGTTGATGCAGAGCCTCGCTCAGGAAGTCAGCCACCAGCGCATCCGTATCAACAGCATCGCGCCCGGTGCGATCAGCACGGCCATCAACACAGAAGCCACTGAAGGCGCGGCCGGCGACAAACTTCTTGAGCTGATTCCCTATGGACGCATCGGCGATGTCGAGGATGTCGCCAACGCAGTGGTTTTCCTCGCTTCCGATCTGTCCGATTACATCGTCGGCACCACCCTGTTCATCGATGGCGGGATGAGCCTCTATCCGGAGTTTCGTGGCAATGGCTGAGGCAGAAATGGAACAACAAAGCGCCATCGGTGCGCACGGCATCATCGGCGACATGCGCAGCGCCGCACTCGTCAACAACAAGGGCAGCGTGGATTTTTTCTGCTGGCCGGAGTTCGACAGCCCGACGATCTTCTGCTCGCTGCTCGATACCCCTGAAGCAGGGATTTTCCAGCTCGCGCCGGACTTGCCGGATGCGCGCCGGGAACAGATTTATCTGCCCGACACCAACGTCTTGCAGACCCGTTGGCTAAGTGAGCACGCAGTGGTGGAAATCACCGATCTGTTGCCCATCGGAGACGATGTCGACGCCCTGCCGCTGCTGATGCGCCGGGTGCGCGTGGTCAGCGGCTCGGCGACGTTCAATCTGCGTTGCGCGGTGCGCCACGACTATGGCCGCGCCGACACCCGGGCAGAAATGGACGAAAAAGACGTAACGTTCCACGCCGCTGGCCAGCCGTCGATACGCCTGGCTTCAGATCAGGCACTGCAGATCGACGCGCAAGCGGCCGTCGCGCAGTTCACCCTCAAGCACCATGAAACCGCCGCGTTCATGCTCGGCGGCAGCGACGATCCGCGTTTTGCCGAAGGCGCCGGCGAGTTGTGCATGGAGCGCACCCTCAAATACTGGCGCGGCTGGATCGGCCAATCCAACTATCGCGGGCGCTGGCGGGAAATCGTCAATCGCTCCGCCCTCGCCCTGAAACTGCTGACCTCGCGTCGCCACGGTGCGATCCTCGCCGCCGCCACCTTCGGCCTGCCGGAAACTCCCGGCGGCGAGCGCAATTGGGATTACCGCTACACGTGGATCCGCGATGCCTCGTTCACGGTTTACGCGTTCATGCGCCTGGGCTTTGTCGATGAAGCCAACCACTACATGCAATGGCTGCGCGGACGGGTCAGCGATTGCTGCGGCAAACCGATGAAGCTCAACATCCTCTATGCCATCGACGGCCAGCAGGAGTTGCCGGAAACCGAACTCACGCACCTGTCCGGTCACGGCGGCGCGCAACCGGTGCGGATCGGCAATGGTGCCTACGATCAGGTCCAACTGGACATCTTCGGCGAGCTGATGGACGCCGTGTATCTGGTCAACAAGTACGGTGATGCGATTTCCCACGAAGGCTGGCGGCACGTCGGCGAAGTGGTCGATCAGGTCTGCGAAAACTGGCAGAGCGAAGATGTCGGCATTTGGGAAATGCGCGGTGAGACCCATCATTTCCTGCACTCGCGGCTGATGTGCTGGGTGGCGCTGGACCGGGCGATCCGTCTGGCTTCCAAGCGTTCGCTGCCGGCGCCGTTCGCCCGTTGGGATGACACCCGGCAAGCGATCTACACCGACATCTGGGACAACTTCTGGGACGAAGAGCGCGGGCATTTCGTTCAGTACAAGGGCGGCACCGCACTGGATGGCTCGATGCTGCTGATGCCGCTGGTACGCTTCGTCAGCGCCAAGGATCCGCGCTGGCTGTCGACTCTGGAAGCAATCGAAAAAACCCTGGTGCGTGACGGCATGGTCTATCGCTATCGCAACGAGGACGCCAACATCGATGGCCTCAGCGGCACCGAAGGCGCGTTCGCCGCGTGTTCGTTCTGGTACGTCGAATGCCTGGCCCGCGCCGGCCAGGTGGAAAAAGCCCACCTGGAGTTCGAGCAATTGCTGCGATATGCCAATCCGCTTGGGCTATACGCCGAAGAGTTCGACAGCCATGGCCGGCATCTGGGCAACACGCCGCAAGCGCTGACGCATCTGGCGCTGATCAGTGCGGCGAGTTTTCTTGATCGCAAGTTGAGTGGCGAGAAGAGTTCCTGGCAGCCGTAGGGCTGTTTTTTCGTCAGCGCATGTCAGACCGATCCCTGACTGGACGGGATTTTTCCACAACGGGCCTGCATGCCAGACAACTGGCTCAGGCCCATATTCATGGTGAAACCTGCGCAGCGGTGACCCGCATTCCGTTCGCAGATCCAGAGTGTCTGAATACGATTCAAACGGAGTGGTTCGTCATGATCGAGAGCGTTCTTACCCCAACCCTGACCATTGCCTACGAACAGCACGGTCCGAACAACGGCGCCCCGGTAATTCTGCTCCACGGCTTCCCCTATTCCCCGCGCACCTTCGACGAAGTCGCCCCGGCGCTGGCCGCGCGAGGCTACCGCGTCATCGTGCCGTACTTGCGCGGTTACGGGCCGACCCGGTTCAACAGTGCGCAAACCCTGCGCTCCGGTCAGCAAGCTGCGATGGCGCAGGACTTGCTCGATCTGATGGATGCGCTGGGCATCGAACAGGCCACGCTTTGCGGTTATGACTGGGGCGGTCGGGCAGCGTGTATTGTCGCGGCGTTGTTTCCGGCGCGGGTGCGCGGACTGGTCAGCGGCGACGGCTACCTCGTGCAGGACATCGCCCATGCGAACCAGCCGTTGGACCCGGAAGACGAGCATCGGCTCTGGTATCAGTACTACTTCCACACGCCGCGTGGCGTCGGAGGACTTAAGCAGAATCGCCGGGCGTTGTGTCAGTTGCTTTGGCGGCTGTGGTCGCCGACATGGGCGCGAAAGGACGAACGCTACCCGCTGACCGCTGGCGCTTTTGATAATCCTGACTTTGTCGACGTGGTGATTCATTCCTATCGGCATCGCTTCGGCTACGCCCCGGGCGATCCAACCCTGGAGTGGATGGAAGAAGCGCTGGCCACACAGCCGGTGATCCGCGTACCGAGCATTTCGCTGTGCGGTGGCGATGATGGCGTCGGCCCGCCTTCGCTGATTGATGAAGATGCCGAGCATTTCAGCGGCTTTTATGAGCGGCGCGTGCTCGCGGGTGTCGGCCACAACATTCCCGAAGAAGCGCCGCAGGAAACCCTCAAGGCAATACTGGATCTGCTGCAACGCTGACCGAAAACCGCTCCCGATAAGCCTGCGGCGTCACGCCAATCGCTCGCAGAAAACTGCGCCGCAGCGTCTCTTCACTGCCAAAGCCGCAATTGGCGGCGATGCGTTTCACCGGCAAACCGGTATCGCTGAGCAGTCGGCGGGCGGTTTCGACGCGGATCAATTCGATCGCCCGCGCCGGGGTCTGGCCGGTGTCGGCGCGGTAGTGGCGGATAAAGCTGCGTTCGCTCATGCCGGCCTGTTCGGCGAGGGTCGGGATGCCGAGGTCGCAGGTCAGGTTCTCGGCGATCCAGGCGTGCAGTTCATCGAAGCGGTTGCCCTGTTGTTGCAGCGACAGCGTCACGCTGAACTGCGACTGCCCGCCCGGGCGTTTCAGGAAGACGACCAAGTGCCGGGCGACGTCGAGGGCGATGTCGCGGCCGAGGTCTTCTTCAACCATGGCCAGCGCCAGATCGATACCGGCCGTGACCCCGGCGGACGTCCACACCGGGCCGTCGTTGATGAAAATCGGATTGGCTTCGACGCGCAGATTGGGATGTTGCTCGGCCAGTTGCTCGCAGCGCGTCCAGTGCGTGACCACGCGGCGGCCATCGAGCCAACCGCTGGCGGCGAGTAGAAAGGCCCCGGTGCATACCGAAGCCACGCGCCGGCAGCCGCGCGCATGTTCGCGTACCCAGTCGACCAGTTGCAGATCTTCCGATGCCGCATAAATGCCCCAGCCACCCGAGATGATCAATGTGTCGCTGGGCGTTTGCGGCAACGGTTCGGCGAGCACCGCCAACCCCGCCGATGACATCACCGCCCCGCCGCCGCTGGCGATCACGCTCGGCGCATAGGGCGTGGGCAAACCGCGCTGGCGGGCCAGATCGTTGGCCGAGGCGAACACCTGCAACGGCCCGGTGACATCAAGAATCTGCATATTGGCAAACGCGAGGACGTGAATGGCTTTAGGCATTTGGCGTAATTCGTGGGGTTATTGGCGTATGCGCCAGAACCTACCCGCCTACAGTGAAGTCGTCCACTTCTTTCAACGGAGCAAGAACGATGACGCTGCAGATCGGTTTTCTGTTATTCCCGCAGGTCCAGCAACTCGACCTCACCGGCCCCTACGACGTCCTCGCCTCGTTGCCCGGCGTGCAGGTCCACCTGATCTGGAAGGATCTGATGCCAGTGACATCCAGCACCGGGCTGCTGCTGAAACCGACTACGACTTTCGAGGATTGCCCGGATCTGGACGTAATCTGCGTGCCCGGCGGCAGTGGCGTCGGGCCGTTGATGGAAGATCAGCAGACGCTGGACTTCATTAAACATCAGGCCGCCCAGGCACGTTACGTGACCTCGGTGTGCACCGGCTCGCTGGTGCTCGGCGCGGCGGGCCTGCTGCAGGGCAAACGTGCGACCACGCATTGGGCGTATCACCAGTTGCTGCCGACGCTGGGCGCGGTTGCGGTGAAGGATCGGGTGGTACGCGACGGCAATCTGTTTACCGGTGGCGGAATCACTGCCGGGATCGATTTTGCCTTGGTGCTGGCGGCGGAACTGGTCGATGCCGACACAGCGCAACTGGTGCAGTTGCAACTGGAATATGCCCCGGCACCGCCGTTCAATGCCGGCAGCCCGGACGTGGCACCGAGTGCAGTTGTCGATGAAGCGCGGTTACGCGCGGCGCCTTCGTTGAAGCTGCGCACCGAGATTACCGAACGCGCAGCGGCCAAACTGGGCCTGCGCTGATATCCAGCCGAATGCAAAACCTGTGGGAGCGAGCCTGCTCGCGAAAGCGGAGTGTCAGTCGCCAGTGACGTCATCTGGAAGACCGCTTTCGCGAGCAGGCTCGCTCCCACATTTGATTTGTGTCTGGCATGACTGCCACACCTTCACTTGTCCCACCTCCCTCGCCCGTGTAGAAAGCCCCTTCCAGAAATCTCGCACAAGGACTTTCGATGAAGGCGCTGCCCTGGCTCTACCTCGCGCTGCTCGGCCTCGGTTACGGACTGGCCCTGAGCTACGGCCAGCTCGGTTGGCTGGCATTGATCTCCGTGGGGCTTTTGCTGTTCGCCGCGTTCGCCGTGCGTCAGCAAGAGGTGCCGGTCGCGCGTTGGCTCGGCCATGGCCTGTTCATCGTTCTGGCCGTGGCACTGGCGCTGCACTGGCTGCCGGGCTTCGCCAACGGCCGGGTGATCAATCCGCAACGTTTCACTGACAACGCGGTGCCGTTCGCGATGTACTTCAATCTCGACAAACCGCTGGTGGGCTTCTGGTTGCTGCTGGTTTGTCCGTGGATCGTCGCGCGGCGATCGTTGCGCCTGACGGTCTATGCCACCGCCCTCGCCCTGACGCTATGTGCGATTCTCGCCCTCGGCGGCGCGCTTTTACTTGGCGTGATCGCCTGGGCACCGAAATGGCCGGATCAGGCCTGGCTGTGGGTGCTGAACAATCTGCTGCTGGTGACGCTGGTCGAGGAAGCACTGTTTCGCGGCTATATACAGGGCGGACTCAGCCGTCGCCTCAAGCACCTGCCCTACGGAGACAACCTCGCACTGCTGTCGGCATCGCTATTGTTCGGTCTGGTGCATGTCGGTGCTGGCTGGACCTGGGTGTTGCTGGCGGGACTGGCCGGGGTCGGCTATGGTCTGGCCTACCGTTTCGGCGGACTGGGCGCGGCGATCGCCACCCATTTCGGCCTGAATCTGTTGCACTTCGGCCTGTTCACCTATCCGATGCTGGCCAGTTGACGCAAGCGCGGTTTTGCGACGGCGTACTTAAATCTGAAAAAAAACTTCAATAAAAACCTGTCGGCGCCGACAACCATTCAAAGCCTTGCGGATTGAAAAACCATGCGTAACAACCAGCCCATTACACAACGCGAGCGGACCTTTCCAGCTCAGCAACGGTTGATTTCCACCACCGATGCCAAGGGCATGATCACCTACTGTAACGACGATTTTGTCGAGATCAGCGGGTTTTCGCGGGAGGAACTGATCCGTGCGCCGCACAATCTGGTCCGCCACCCTGACGTGCCATCGGCGGTGTTCTCGCACATGTGGGGCACACTGAAACAAGGCTTGCCATGGATGGGCATCGTCAAGAATCGCTGCAAATCCGGTGACCACTATTGGGTTAACGCCTATGTCACACCGGTGTTCGACGGCAGCCAGGTGATCGGTTACGAGTCCGTGCGCGTCAAGCCCACCGCCGAACAGATCCGCCGCGCCGAAGCGCTCTACCAACGCATCAACCAGGGCAAGTCGGCGATTCCATCGACGGACAAATGGCTGCCGCTCCTGCAGGACTGGCTGCCGTTCATTCTGGTCAGCCAGCTGAGCTTCATGATCGGCGCGACGCTGAACTCGCAGTGGGGCTTCGCCCTCGCCGCCGGTCTTTCGGTGCCGTTGGGCCTGATGGGCCTGCAATGGCAGCAACGCGGGCTCAAGCGCCTGCTGCGCCTGGCCGAACAGACCACCTCCGACCCGCTGATCGCGCAGATGTACACCGACAGCCGTGGCGCCCAGGCGCGTCTGGAAATGTCGATCCTCAGCCAGGAAGCACGCCTGAAAACCTGTCTGACCCGCCTGCAGGACACCGCCGAGCACTTGACCGAACAGGCCAAGCAGTCCGACGCCCTGGCACACAACAGCTCAACCGGCCTGGAACGCCAGCGCGTGGAAACCGAACAGGTCGCCACCGCCGTCAACCAGATGGCCGCCACCACCCAGGAAGTCGCCAGCCACGTACAGCGCACCGCTGACGCCACCCAGGAAGCCAACCGCCTGACCGGCCGCGGCCGCGACATCGCCGGCGAAACCCGCGAAGCGATCCAGCGTCTGTCGGTGGTCGTCGGCGAAACCGGCCTGACCGTGACGCAACTGGCCAAGGACAGCGACGAAATCGGCGGCGTGGTCGACGTGATCAAAGGCATCGCCGACCAGACCAACCTCCTCGCCCTCAACGCTGCGATTGAAGCAGCGCGTGCCGGTGAAATGGGCCGTGGTTTTGCGGTCGTGGCTGACGAAGTCCGCCAACTGGCGCAACGCACCAGCGAATCCACCGGGCAGATTCACGCCCTGATCGCCAAGTTGCAGCAGACTGCCTCCAGCGCCGTGCAAACCATGGAAGCCGGGCATCGCCAGGCTGAAGAAGGCGTGGCGCGGGTCCTGGAAGCGGATCAGGCACTGGTCGGCATCAGCGAAGCGGTGGCCAACATCACCGACATGACCACCCAGATCGCCGCCGCGACCGAAGAGCAAAGTGCCGTGGCTGAAGAGATCAGCCGTAACATCAGCAATATCTCGGAACTGGCCGATCAGACCTCGGAACAAGCGCACAACTCGGCGTTGCTCAGTGAAGAACTGACGAAGACGGCCAACACGCAGTATTCGTTGGTGGCGCGGTTTAACCGCTGATTGGAAGGCTGGAATGAAAAAACCCGGATGGCGTGAGCCTTCCGGGTTTTTTCTTGTGTCAATGAACTACTCAATAGGATTTGAGTAGGTTGAGACTGTGCTTGAGTAGTTCAGTCATGCATTGCGCCGCCTGCCAAACCCAGACATCTAATATTGAACTTCATCAGAAAGTTTTGCGCTGCACATTCGGAAATCCTGGCGGAAATCCACAGAACACAGCGTATGTCTACTGTCAGGTCTTACAGTAGACATTCAAGTTTCAGGGGCATATCTATAAATCGTTGAACAGATGGTTTTCATTATCACGATATGACCAAGGAGCTAAAAAATGAGCAAACATAGCATCCTCATCCCAAAACCAGGTGCCATTCCAAAACAGTCTAATGTTTTCACTTGGCAATTCGGCACCAACCCTGAAACAACGGCCAATATAATTTCTTTTGAACTACGTCATTTTATTCCGACGGGCGAAAAGAGCTGGTCAATCTCAGGATCTACAGGAACGCTGGAGGAGAAGAACATCTTTCTCTACTCTTTCTCGATCCCCTATACCAGTGACGCCCCGTTCCATAAAACTTATACGTTAGAAGACGGGCTGACATTCCAGCACGGCCACTCGTCACCTGGACCCTCTGGGTTTTATGGATTTACTTATGTTGATGCTGATGAAGCCACGGTCACTATCGACATCCATCCCACCAAGGGGATTGCTAAAGGTACATTTGAAGCAAAGTTCAAAAGCCATGGATACCGAACGCAGCCTATAGGTACTTTCAACTTGCTTAGGGATGATTTGTGATTTTTCGCGACAACGTTTCGATCAGATTGCATCCCCGCCCTTTCAGCCGTATGGCGCTTCGCGAGCAGGCTCACTCCAACATTGGATCTGCGCTGATCACAGACTAGGTGCCAGACACCAATCCCCTGTGGGAGCGAGCCTGCTCGCGAAGAGGCCATAACAGCCAGCGAAATTATTGAGGCAACTTCAGCTTATCCAGCAGTCGATTGACCAACAGTTCGTTGAGCATGATTACCTGTTGCAGCGCCAGCAGTGGTTTGCGTTCCGGGCCGCCTATCGAGTTGGCGATGTTACCGGCCATGGCATGCGCGTATGAAAGCGACTCGCAGGCTTCGATCAACAGGGTTTCGTCATCCAGCGTGGGGTCCACGACATAGATCGGGCGATATTTTGGAGAGCTTGGTGGAGCGGCCAGATCTTCGGGTTTGAGGTAGTAATCGAGGGCGCGGTCGGTGGCTTCCTGGATTTTTTGCGGATCGAGAGCGCGGTCGTGGGGGGGTGGCGGGTTGGGGGTGACTTTGAACATGATGAAACTCCTATCGCAGACTGAAGGAGCCATCACCTTCGCTACCAAACGAGGGTGGCGGCCATACGCGGGTTGGTAGACCGGCTGCAATAGGAACCCGGCGCTCGCGAACGAGCCCCACGCATGACCACCATATAACCATGCCCCCAAAAAAAGGACGGTCTGAAGGCGTAGACATACGGCCATTACAGACGGGCTACCAAACCCGATCACTGCTTTCTGTCAGTGACCGAGAAACGATATAGCCAACCTCATGGCGCGTAAGCCGGCGGATTCTGGCGTAGGCGTAGGCAATGGCGCAAGGAGTTGTAGCCGGGATGGCGTAACGGGCCGTGTAGTTTAAACGTGGCTATTTGATGATGTTTAAATGCAGGGATTGCCTCTGACAGGCAGGTGGTTTGATGTCGTCTGGAAGGGAGCTTTCGCGAGCAGGCTCGCTCCCACATTTGGATCGGGTACATCAGTGGGGGATTGGTCGGCTTGGAGGTCGCCATCGCTGGCAAGCCAGCTCCCACAGAGATTTGGTCCAAAAGGTAGAGATTGGTCGACTGGGAGACCGCCATCGCGAGCAGGCTCACTTCTACAAGGAGCGCGGTGTACATCAGGAAGAATCAGGTCGGCTGTCAGGCCGCCTTCGCGAGCAGGCTCGCTCCCACATTTGGATCGGGTACATCAGTGAGGGATTGGTCGGCTTGGAGGCCGCCATCGCTGGCAAGCCAGCTCCCACAGGGATTTGGTCCAAACGGTAGAGATTGGTCGACTGGGAGACCGCCATCGCGAGCAGGCTCACTCCTACAAGGAGCGCGGTGTACATCAGGAAGAATCAGGTCGGCTGTCAGGCCGCCTTCGCGAGCAGGCTCGCTCCCACAGAAAAGCAAGGCAGCGCAGCTGCCCGCGGCGAAGCCGCACCACTCAACAATGAGCGCAAGCTCGAGTGCTCTTGATCTTGATCCACCGGCGACGTCGGAAGGCTGAGTGGAGGGATTGATCCGGGCGTGGGAGCGCAGCGACCGTCTGGCGCAGCCAGACACAGCGGAAGGAGGTGCAGCGAAGCAAACCGGAGCCGCTGCGCCCGGATCGATCCCGGAGCGAAGGGACCCGAGCCTGCGAGGGCCGAACGCAGGAGCTAGCGTTTTTTGCTTACTTTTTTTGGCGCTTGTAAAAAAGTAAGTCGCCGTCAGGCGAAACCGCCAGCCGCAGCTCCCAAAGCAACGGATATGCCCCCAAGAGCAAGATCAAAAGCTAGCCCCCTCACCCCAACCCTCTCCCCCAAGGGGGCGAGGGGGAAAGGGAGCAGGTCTTCATGCAACGCAAAATCCCGGCCCGGCTCAAAATCAGTCACCGAGAAATTCAGCCACCTTCTGCGCAGCACCCGCCAAATGATCGGAATGCGTAAAGCCAGAAGCCTTGAGCGGCTTCAAATCATGATCCCCCCCCACCAACCAAAACACCTCAATCGCCGGCGCTAACGAATACCCCTCAACCGCCTCGCGATTCCCCAGAGCATCCCGCTCCCCCTGCACAATCAACGTCCGAGTCTTCAAACCAGCCAAATGCTCAACCCGAGGCTTCTCCGGCTTCCCCACCGCATAAAACGGATATCCCAGACACACCAACGCATCCACCCCCAGCTCATCCGCCACCAGACTCGCCATTCGCCCACCCATCGACTTACCGCCAACAGCCAAAACCCCAGCGACATGATGCCGCACAAGCGCAAACACCTCCCGCCAGCAATCCAACAGTTTCGGCGCAGGATTCGGCGGCCGCTTAACCCCATCCACCCGCCGCTGCGCCATATACGGAAACTCAAAGCGCAACACGTTGACCCCAAGCCCGGCAAGGCGCCCAGCCATGTCGTTCATCCAGTCGCTATCCATCGGCGCCCCCGCCCCGTGCGCCAGAATCAGCGTTGCCGAAGCCTCACCAACAGCGGCATCCCAAAGCCACCCATGATCGAGCACACACTGCGCCCATTGATCCCCGTCAATACTGGCCTTGTGCTGTTTGTCCATGCTTGCCTCGCTTTTAGTCTGCCTATAACTCCAGGCGAAGGATTCGCGTCGTTTGCGCGCTCACTTCGGCTGAACCGTGGATGGGGAACCATGAACACTTCTATCAGTACCGCCTACAACTACAAGGTGGTCCGCCAATTCGCCATTATGACGGTGGTGTGGGGCATCGTCGGCATGGGCCTCGGGGTTTTTCTCGCGGCGCAATTGGTCTGGCCGGAACTCAACTTCAATTTGCCCTGGACCAGTTTCGGCCGTCTGCGCCCGCTGCACACCAACGCGGTGATCTTCGCCTTCGGTGGCTGCGCGCTGTTCGCCAGCTCCTTCTACTCGGTGCAACGCACCTGCCAGACGCAATTGTTCGCGCCGCAAATCGCCGCGTTCTGCTTCTGGGGCTGGCAACTGGTGATCCTGTTGGCGGCGATCAGCCTTCCGCTGGGTTACACCAGCTCCAAGGAATACGCCGAACTGGAATGGCCGATCGACATCCTGATCACCATCGTCTGGGTCGCCTACGCGATCGTGTTCTTCGGCACGATCATGCAGCGCAAGACCAAGCACATCTATGTGGGCAACTGGTTCTTCGGCGCGTTCATCATCACCGTGGCGATCCTGCACATCGTCAACAACCTTGAGTTGCCGGTGAGTTTCACCAAGTCCTACTCGGTGTACGCCGGTGCAACCGACGCCATGGTGCAGTGGTGGTACGGCCACAACGCTGTGGGCTTTTTCCTCACCGCCGGCTTCCTCGGCATGATGTATTACTTCGTGCCGAAACAGGCCGAACGTCCGGTGTACTCGTATCGCCTGTCGATAGTGCACTTCTGGGCCTTGATCACCCTGTACATCTGGGCCGGCCCGCACCACTTGCACTACACCGCGCTGCCGGACTGGGCACAGTCATTGGGCATGGTGATGTCGCTGATTCTGCTGGCACCGAGCTGGGGCGGCATGATCAACGGCATGATGACCCTTTCGGGCGCGTGGCATAAGTTGCGCAGCGACCCGATCCTGCGCTTCCTCGTGGTGTCGCTGGCGTTCTACGGCATGTCGACCTTCGAAGGTCCGATGATGGCCATCAAGACCGTCAACGCCCTCTCCCACTACACCGACTGGACCATCGGCCACGTTCACGCCGGCGCCCTCGGCTGGGTGGCGATGATTTCCATCGGCGCGCTGTACCACATGATCCCGAAAATCTTCGGCAAGGCGCAGATGCATAGCGTTGGCCTGATCAACGCGCATTTCTGGCTCGCGACCATCGGCACCGTGCTCTACATCGCCTCGATGTGGGTCAACGGCATCGCCCAGGGCCTGATGTGGCGCGCGGTCAACGAGGACGGCACGCTGACTTACTCCTTCGTCGAAACCCTGGTGGCCAGCCATCCGGGCTTTGTCGTGCGGCTGATCGGCGGGGCGATTTTCTTAAGCGGCATGTTGCTGATGGCTTACAACACCTGGCGCACCGTGCGGGCCTCGCAGCCTGCCGACGTCGTCGCTGCCGCGCAGATGGCCTGAGGAGTCCGCCATGAAACACGAAACGATTGAAAAGAACGTCGGCCTGCTGATGCTGCTGATGGTGTTCGCCGTGAGCATCGGCGGCCTGACCCAGATCGTCCCGCTGTTCTTCCAGGACGTCACCAACAAACCGGTGGAGGGCATGAAGCCCTATACCGCGCTGCAACTGGAAGGTCGCGACATCTACATCCGCGAAGGCTGCGTCGGTTGCCACTCGCAGATGATCCGTCCGTTCCGCGCCGAAACCGAACGCTACGGGCACTATTCGGTGGCCGGCGAAAGCGTCTGGGATCACCCGTTCCTGTGGGGTTCGAAACGTACCGGGCCGGACCTCGCCCGGGTCGGCGCGCGTTACTCGGATGACTGGCACCGCGCGCACTTGTACAACCCGCGCAACGTCGTGCCGGAGTCGAAGATGCCGGCCTACCCGTGGCTGGTCACCCAAGCGGTCGACAGCAGCCACACCGAAACCAAGCTCAAAACCATGCGTACCCTCGGCGTGCCGTATACCGATGACGACATCAGCGGCGCGGTTGCCAGCCTCAAGGGCAAGACCGAAATGGACGCCCTCGTTTCCTATCTGCAAGTGCTCGGCACTGCGATCAAGAGCAAGAGGTGAGCCATGGTCATTGAAATGAGTGCAGGCCTGATCCGCGGCCTCGGCACGGTCGTGGTGTTCGTCGCCTTCATCGGTTTGACCTTGTGGGTGTTCAACCGCAAGCGCACCCCGGAATTCGCCGAAGCACGCCTGCTGCCGTTCGCCGACGAGCCACTACCCGAAACAATTTCAGCCCCTGAAACAAGGAGTACCCGGCCATGACCACCTTCTGGAGTACGTGGATCTGCGTACTGACCATTGGCAGCCTGATCGGCCTGACCTGGTTGCTGATCGGCACCCGTCGGGGCGAGACCAAGGGCAGCGTCGACCAGACCATGGGCCACAGCTTCGACGGCATCGAGGAGTACGACAATCCGCTGCCGCAGTGGTGGTTCATGCTGTTCGCCGGCACGCTGGTGTTCTCGGTGGGTTATCTGATTCTCTATCCGGGCCTGGGCAACTGGAAAGGCATCCTGCCCGGCTATGAGGATGGCTGGACCGGCGTGCACGAATGGGAAAAGGAAATGAACAAGGCGGACGCCCGGTTCGGGCCGATCTTCGCCAAATTCGCGGCGATGCCGCTGGAAGAAGTGGCCAAGGATCCGCAGGCGCTGAAAATGGGCGGTCGTCTGTTCGCCTCCAATTGCTCGGTGTGCCACGGCTCGGATGCCAAGGGTGCGTTCGGCTTCCCTAACCTTGCCGACAGCGACTGGCGCTGGGGCGGCGATGCCGAGACGATCAAGACCACCATCATGGGCGGCCGCATGGCGGCAATGCCGGCCTGGGGCGAAGTGCTCGGTGAGGCCGGGGTGAAAAACGTTGCCGCGTATGTGCGCCACGAACTGGCGGGCCTGCCGCTACCTGCCGACAGCAAGGCAGATCTGCAAGCCGGGCAGCAAGCGTTCAGTACCACTTGCGTTGCCTGTCATGGCGCCACCGGCCAGGGCACTGAGGCGATGGGCGCGCCAAACCTGACCCATCCGGCCGGCTTCATTTATGGCACCAGCCTGACTCAACTGGAACAGACCATTCGCCATGGTCGTCAGGGGCATATGCCAGCGCAGAACGAATTGCTGGGCAACGATAAAGTGCAATTGCTCGCCGCTTATGTGTACAGCCTGAGCCACGGATTGAACACAGAAAAACTGATAACTGAAGACAACAAGAAATAGCAATTGCGTACACCACTGCCGCAGCTTTCTCGCTGCGGCAGTTTCCCGTCCCTTTGCGACGCATTGTCGCACCCCTTGGATCCTCTCCTTTCGGAACCCCGGATTCGGGTCTACGCTTCATCGAAGCGGACCGGCTGAAGTCGGTTTCCAGATCAATCCCGAACGATGCGCGCCGTGAACCGGTTGATGGATTCGCCGCAAACGCAGGTAGATAACGGCTGTTGCGCCGATTGCCCGCAATTTCCCGATCACGACCTGTGAACGGGCACCGTTGACGGCGATCAGGATTGCGAGCTTTTTACGCGCACTGCGACATTTTGTCAGAGGCCATTTTTGACCCTACGCGGCGCATGGAAAGGCCGCAGAATCAGCGTTGGAAAGCATTGACCCAGGTCATGGCGCGTTGCAATGACCCCCTGCTTTATACATACTTGCGGCCGATTTTATCCCTATAAAAATACCCAAACCGTGGAACCTTAGAATGAGCACAGCAATCAGTCCGACTGCTTATAACTATAAGGTAGTCCGCCAGTTCGCCATCATGACGGTGGTCTGGGGGATCCTTGGCATGGGGCTCGGTGTCTTCATCGCCTCGCAACTGGTCTGGCCGGAACTGAACTTCGGTCTGCCGTGGACGAGCTTTGGACGCTTGCGCCCGTTGCACACAAACCTGGTGATTTTCGCCTTCGGCGGTTGTGCACTGTTTGCCACTTCCTACTATGTCGTGCAGCGAACCTGCCAGACGCGACTGATTTCCGACAGCCTCGCTGCCTTCACCTTCTGGGGCTGGCAAGCGGTGATCGTCGGCGCAATCATTACCTTGCCGCTGGGTTACACCACCACCAAGGAATACGCCGAGCTGGAATGGCCGATCGCGATTCTGCTGGCAATTGTCTGGGTCACTTACGGTCTGGTGTTCTTCGGCACCATCACCAAGCGCAAAACCAAGCACATCTACGTCGGCAACTGGTTCTACGGCGCGTTCATCGTTGTCACCGCGATGCTGCACATCGTCAACCACATGTCGCTGCCGGTCAGCCTGTTCAAGTCGTATTCGGCTTACTCCGGTGCCACTGACGCGATGATCCAGTGGTGGTATGGCCACAACGCGGTGGGCTTCTTCCTGACCACCGGTTTCCTCGGGATGATGTACTACTTCGTGCCGAAACAGGCCGAACGCCCGATCTATTCCTATCGTCTGTCGATCGTGCACTTCTGGGCGCTGATCACCCTGTACATCTGGGCCGGCCCGCACCACCTGCACTACACCGCCCTGCCGGACTGGGCACAATCGCTGGGCATGGCGATGTCGATAATTCTGCTGGCGCCAAGCTGGGGCGGCATGATCAACGGCATGATGACCCTGTCGGGCGCCTGGCATAAGTTGCGCACCGACCCGATCCTGCGCTTCCTCGTGGTGTCGCTGGCGTTCTACGGCATGTCGACCTTCGAAGGGCCGATGATGGCGATCAAGACCGTCAACTCGCTCTCGCACTACACCGACTGGACCATCGGCCACGTACACGCCGGCGCCCTCGGTTGGGTAGCGATGATCTCGATCGGCGCGATCTACCACATGATCCCGAAACTGTTCGGCCGCGCGCAGATGCACAGCACCGGGCTGATCAATGCGCACTTCTGGCTTGCCACTATCGGCACCGTGCTCTACATCGCGTCGATGTGGGTCAACGGCATCACCCAAGGCCTGATGTGGCGTGCAATCAACGATGACGGCACCCTCACCTACTCGTTCGTCGAAGCGCTGCAGGCCAGCCACCCGGGCTTCATCGTCCGCGCGCTGGGCGGTGCTTTCTTTGCCAGCGGCATGCTGCTGATGGCTTACAACGTGTACCGCACTGTCCGTGCGTCGGATCCGGTTGAAGCCGAAGCCGCCGCCAAGATTGCCGTCGTTGGAGCTCACTGATGAAGCATGAAGCTGTCGAGAAGAATATTGGCCTGCTGGCCTTCTTCATGGTCATCGCCGTCAGCGTCGGTGGCCTGACCCAAATTGTTCCGCTGTTCTTCCAGGACGTCACCAACAAGCCGGTCGAGGGCATGAAGCCACGTTCGGCGCTGGAACTGGAAGGCCGCGACGTCTACATCGCCAACGGTTGTGTCGGCTGCCACTCGCAGATGATCCGCCCGTTCCGCGCTGAAACTGAACGCTATGGCCACTATTCGGTCGCCGGTGAAAGCGTCTGGGACCACCCGTTCCTGTGGGGCTCCAAACGTACCGGCCCGGATCTGGCCCGTGTGGGCGGTCGTTACTCCGATGACTGGCAGCGTGCGCACTTGTACAACCCGCGCAACGTGGTCCCCGAGTCGAAAATGCCGGCTTACCCGTTCCTCGTGGAAAACAAGCTCGACGGCAAGGAAACCGCGAAAAAAATGGAAGTCTTGCGCACCCTCGGCGTGCCGTACACCGACGAAGACATCGCCGGTGCACAGGATGCCGTGAAGGGCAAAACCGAAATGGACGCGCTGGTGGCCTATCTGCAAGGCCTGGGCACCATCATCAAAAGCAAACGGTGAATCTGATGGATATCGGGATGATTCGAGGCCTGGGCACCGTGGTCGTGATGGTGGCCTTCATCGGTCTGGCCTTGTGGGTGTTCAGCCCCAAGCGCAAGTCGGAGTTTGACGACGCGACCATGCTGCCTTTTGCGGATGATCCCGAAGCCATCAAGCACGTCGAGCAAGCTTCTAGGAGTAACAAAGAATGACTACATTCTGGAGTCTGTACGTCACAGTCCTCAGTCTCGGTACGATCTTCGCCCTGACCTGGCTGCTGCTGTCGACCCGCAAGGGCCAACGCAGCGAACAGACGGACGAGACGGTCGGCCACTCCTTCGACGGGATCGAGGAGTACGACAACCCGCTGCCGAAATGGTGGTTCATGCTGTTCGTCGGCACTATCGTGTTCGCTCTGGGCTACCTGGTGCTGTACCCGGGTCTGGGCAACTGGAAAGGTCTGCTGCCGGGCTACAACTATCTGGATACCGAGAAACAGACCGCGTTCGCCAACGGCCAGACTGGCTGGACCGGCGTCCACGAGTGGGAAAAGGAAATGGCCCGTTCGGACGCGCGCTTCGGTCCGATTTTCGCCAAGTTCGCGGCGATGCCGATCGAGGAAGTCGCCAAGGATCCGCAAGCACTGAAGATGGGCGGCCGTCTGTTCGCGTCCAACTGCTCGGTGTGCCACGGTTCCGACGCCAAGGGCGCCTATGGCTTCCCCAACCTGACCGACGCCGACTGGCGCTGGGGCGGTGAGCCGGAAACCATCAAGACCACCATCATGGGCGGCCGCCACGCGGTGATGCCGGCGTGGGCGGAAGTGATCGGTGAGCAAGGCGTGGCCGATGTGGCTGCTTACGTGGTGACCAATCTCGACGGCCGTAAATTGCCGGAAGGCACCAAGGCCGACCCGGCCAACGGCCAGAAACTCTTCGCCGCCAACTGCGTGGCTTGCCACGGCCCTGCCGGCAAAGGCACGCCGGCCATGGGTGCGCCCGACCTGACCCATCCGGGCGCATTCATCTACGGCTCGAGCTTCGCGCAACTGCAGCAGACCATCCGTTACGGTCGTCAGGGCCAGATGCCTGCGCAGGAACAACTGCAGGGCAATGACAAGGTGCACCTGCTGGCGGCGTATGTTTACAGCCTGTCTCACGGTGAAAAAGCACCGGAGGCGAAGGCTGAGTAAGGCCAACGCTTGAAGCAAAAAAGGCCCCGCCAATGGGAATTGGCGGGGCCTTTTTTCATGCTGGCATTCATGATTCGAAACGCTTGCTCAATGGACCTGAGCTGCGATGCACGGTAGGTTTTTTTCGCCCCGATAATCCATATCGGGTCCACTTCAAGGATGAAGCCCAATGTCGAAAGATCACCAAAGCGCACTGCAAAATCAGCCTCAACCCGGCTCTACCCATAGGGCAGGGTTCGAACGAACATCTGTGAAACCGTTACTCGAGGTATCGCAGCAAACCATGAACAGCCCCGGCGACGGTGGCGGACTCGACGGCCTCGGCGGCGGTAGATTGCTCTGACAAGGGCAGCAAAAACACCGAATTTACGCCCTGTATCCAGTGCCTCACGCCTTGGCGGGAGGCGCCTTCGCCGGTGCCCTTATGAAATTGACAAACCGATCGTCCCCGACCTGCCTTTTCGATTGCGGTGAAAACCTCAAAATAGTAACGTTCCTACATCAGAATTTCTGGAGGCCAAACATGATGGCCATCACCACCATTTCCAGCCGCGAGTTCAATCAGGACACCAGTGCAGCCAAAAAAGCCACGCGTCAAGGTCCAGTAATCATTACTGACCGAGGCAGGCCTGCCCACGTATTGCTCAGCATTGAGGAGTACCAGAAACTGACCGGTTGCGAGACCAGCATCGTTGAGCTGCTGGCGATGCCGAATGCGCTTGAAATCGAATTCGAACCCGAGCGCGCTGTAATCACTCCTCGCAGCGTGGACCTTTCCTGATGTTCCTACTGGATACCAATGTAGTTTCCGAGCTGCGGAAAAAACAAGCCGACAGGCATGTGGTGAAATGGGCAAACAGCGTTTCCCCAGCCAGCCTGTATCTATCTGCAATCACTGTGCTGGAACTGGAAACGGGCGCCCTGCGTATCGAACGTCGTGACCCTTCACAAGGCCAGCTGCTGCGCAACTGGCTGGAACATCACGTCAAACCGGCGTTCTCTGGAAGAATCCTGCCTGTCGATACCAGCGTCGCCACCCGGTGCGCACGATTGCATGTTCCCGACCGCAGCAGTGAATGCGACGCCTTGATCGCCGCCACCGCGCTTGTGCACGGGCTTACGCTGGTAACTCGCAACATTGCGGACTTTCAACTCAGCGGCGTCAATCTGATCAACCCATGGATCGCTGCCAATAACTGACTGCTGAACACCCCGCCCTATCACCGGCGGGGCTTTTTTCATGGGCGTTGGGCAAAGATTGAATGCACAACCGTGGTATCGATCAGCGTCCGCTCACGCCACTGGTTGTTCTTCACCAGATAGATCTGCAAATGCTTGCGATCCTCGGTGAAATTCGCAGTCAGGTAGGTTTGCTGAGAGGTGCTTCCGCTGAGATACATGGGGACGCTGCCTTCCCAGTAGGAACTTCCTCCCTCGGTATGCAGGTGGCCGGCGAAAATGGCCGTCACCTGGTACTTGTTGACCATGTCATGGAAACGCTTCTTCTGCTCGGGGCTGCCCTGGTGCCGCAAGGGTTTATGCATATTGATAATGATGGCGTAGCCCGACGCTCGCGCCAGTCGCAGATCGGTCTCGAGCCAGTCCAGTGCGTCGTTGATTTCGAACGTTGTCGGGTTCAACGGATGAGCAATCCGGGTGGTGTAGGTCGGCTCGTTATTAAGCTGAACCATATGCACTTCGCCGATATTTTTCGAATAGGCGAGACTACCGGCATACGTCCTGCTCAGAAAACCGTCAGTGATTTTCAGATCAAAGTTATCGACTTTACCTTCATGATGTTCTTTGAACTCGACAATACTTCCTGCAGCACAGTTATTGGTAAAGCAATCATCAACATTGTTTTCATAGTCGTGATTACCCAAGCCGTAAAGATATTCACCCTTGAAGTGCCTGTTCAGCGAATCCTTCATGAACGAGCGCTGCCAGCCATGACCAAAAGCGGTTATATCGCCATTGATCATCAAAGGAACCTGCGCTTGGGAGCCGTGTAGATTTCTGAATTCGGCAATGCTTGCAAGTTGGGTTTCAATCAGCCATTTCGAGCGCGCCGTGAATTCTGAATCCGATTCGGGCTCGCGGATATCAGTCTTGTCTGTCCACGGATATTGAGTATCCGAAGCAAAGACCATATGTTTCGGCATGCCAGTTGTAGCCTGAGCGGTAATAGCCGAAGCTACCAGACAAGCACCCATAAAGGTGCTCATGAATTTATTCAAAGCCATGCTTGAAATTCCATTTCAATTAATTTTCGGTACGCAAAAGAAGTTTCGCGCGAACAGAACTTATTCGAATACCGCGAAAACTTCAAAGCCTTCACCTACAACAATCGAGTGAATATATTTCAGACCCAACAACTTACAACATACGAATCAATAGAAGCCCGTAGCGTCCGGCCTGAGTTGTCGCCTGGACGAAAACAATCACGGGTGTTATTCAACTTGCGAAATCAACGGCAGTGGCGTGAACAAACAATTGAAAGGATGAACTAGCCACTTTGGCAAAAGCGTCCATACTCAACAAGTCAATTGATCTGCGTCAGGCTTTTGCGCAATCGCTACACCATCCGCATTTTTTACCCAACGCGACCAAAGGTCGCACCCTTGAGCCGGAGCGGCAGGCGTATCATCGCGCTACTGCAACAGCCTTTTTGACCTCGGTTGGCACGTATCGACCGAGGCATTTTTCCACTGCCGTGGGATGCAATGATGAGCAATCAGATTCCGGTACACGACGTCACGCCACCGAGCAAGAACGCGAACAACAGCGTCGATCTTTATGCCTCACGAGAAAAAATCTATACCCGGGCTTTCACCGGCCTGTTCCGCAATCTGCGGATGCTTGGCGGTGCGGCGTTGTTTCTGCTGTATTTCGGCACGGTGTGGCTGAACTGGGGCGGTCATCAGGCGGTGTGGTGGAACCTGCCGGAGCGCAAGTTCTTCATCTTCGGCGCGACTTTCTGGCCACAGGATTTCATCCTGCTCTCGGGCCTGTTGATCATTGCCGCGTTCGGCCTGTTCTTCATCACTGTCTATGCCGGGCGTGTCTGGTGCGGTTATACCTGCCCGCAGAGCGTGTGGACGTGGATTTTCATGTGGTGCGAAAAGGTCACCGAAGGCGACCGCAACCAGCGCATCAAGCTCGACAAGGCGCCGATGAGCGCCAACAAATTCCTGCGCAAACTGGCCAAGCATTCGCTGTGGCTGCTGATCGGTTTTGTCACCGGCATGACCTTTGTCGGCTACTTCTCGCCGATCCGCGAACTGGTCATCGAGTTCTTCACCGGCCAGGCTGATGGCTGGTCGTATTTCTGGGTCGGTTTTTTCACCCTCGCCACGTACGGCAATGCCGGTTGGTTGCGTGAGCAGGTGTGCATCTACATGTGCCCGTATGCGCGCTTCCAGAGCGTGATGTTCGACAAGGACACGCTGATCGTTTCCTACGACCCGCGCCGTGGCGAAAGTCGTGGCCCACGCAAGAAAGGCATCGACTACAAGGCGCTGGGGCTGGGTGACTGCATCGACTGCACGATGTGCGTGCAGGTCTGCCCGACCGGCATCGACATCCGCGATGGCCTGCAGATCGAATGCATCGGCTGCGCGGCGTGCATCGACGCTTGCGACAGCATCATGGACAAGATGGATTACCCGCGCGGGCTGATCAGCTACACCACCGAACACAACCTCTCCGGGCAGAAAACCCATAAACTGCGACCGCGCCTGATCGGCTACGCCGTGGTGCTGCTGGCGATGATCAGCCTGTTGGTCGCCGCGTTCTTCATGCGTTCGCTGGTCGGCTTCGACGTCAGCAAAGACCGCGTGCTGTACCGCGAAAACGCTGAAGGCCGGATCGAGAACGTCTACAGCCTGAAGATCATGAACAAGGATCAGCGCGACCACACTTACCTGCTGCAAGCCGAGGGCCTGCCGGACCTGCGCCTGCAAGGCAAGCGCGAGATCAAGGTTGCCGCCGGGGATATCGTCAGCATGCCGGTCGAATTGTCCAGCGCACCGGAACAACTGCCATCGAGCACCAACGAGGTGAAATTCATCCTCAAGGACGCCGATGACGACAGCGTCCACGTTGAAGCCAAGAGCCGATTCATCGGCCCACAAATCCGTTGAGAGAATTTTGAACATGCCCGCTGCAAACGCCGCAAGTCCCTGGTACAAGCACCTCTGGCCGTGGATCATCATCGCGATTCTGGCCTGCTCGGTGGCCTTGACCCTGTCGATGGTGACCATCGCGGTGAACAACCCGGACAATCTGGTCAACGACAACTATTACGAAGCAGGCAAAGGCATCAACCGTTCACTGGATCGCGAGTTGCTGGCGCAAACCCTGAAGCTGCGTGCAGCGGTGCATCTGGATGATGTGACCGGGGAAGTCGACTTGCGCTTGAACGGTGACAGCCAGCCGCAAACGCTGGAGCTGAACCTGATCTCGCCAACCCAGCCGGAGAAGGATCGCAAGATCGTTCTGACCCGCAGTGGCAGCGAGAGCGGGCGCTACATCGGCCAGTTGAGCGACAAGGTCGAAGGGCGGCGCTTTGTCGAGTTGCTCGGCAGCCAGGACGAGCACGTGTGGCGCATGTTTGAAGAAGAACTGGTCAGTCATGACAAGGAACTGCTGCTGGGTGATGAGCCATTGCAGGGTGCGGAAGATCTGAAGAAGTGAATCAAAATCAAGAGCCCCTCACCCTAGCCCTCTCCCGGAGGGAGAGGGGACTGATCTCGGTTGCTTGGAAGCGGGGCGTATGACAGTGACAATGTCGGCGACTGAAGCCGCTCTTCAGGCTCACATCGATCGGCTCCCTCTCCCTCCGGGAGAGGGCTGGGGTGAGGGCAAGCGAACACTCCCAATGCAAGAGCTCACACCCTCATCAATGCCATGACCACCCCAATCCCCTGCTACCACTGCGCCCTGCCCGTCCCGTCCGGCAGCCGCTTCACCGCCGTCGTCCTCGGGCAGGCCCGCGAGTTCTGCTGCCCGGGCTGTCAGGCGGTAGCCGAAGCCATCGTCGCCGGTGGTCTGGAAAGCTATTACCAGCATCGCAGCGAAGCGTCGGCCAATCCCGAAGCGCTGCCGGTGCAACTGAGCGATGAACTGGCGCTGTACGACCGCGCCGACGTGCAGCAGCCCTTCGTGCGCCACGAAGGCGATCTGGCCGAAACCACCTTGTTGATGGAAGGCATCAGTTGCGCCGCTTGCGGCTGGCTGATCGAGAAACACCTGCGCACCCTGCCCGCCGTCGCCGAAGCGCGGTTGAACCTGTCCAACCATCGCCTGCACGTGTGTTGGGCCGACGCACAATTGCCGCTGAGCCAGATCCTCGCCGAGCTGCGCCAAATCGGTTACGCCGCCCACCCGTACCAGGCCGACCGTGCCAGCGAACAATTGGCCAGCGAGAATCGCCTGGCCCTGCGCCAGCTCGGCGTCGCCGGGTTGCTGTGGTTTCAGGCGATGATGGCGACCATGGCCACCTGGCCGGAATTCAACATCGACCTCAGTCCCGAGCTGCACACGATCCTGCGCTGGGTCGCGCTGTTTCTGACCACACCGATCGTGTTCTACAGCTGCGCGCCGTTCTTCAAAGGCGCAATGCGCGATTTGCGTACCCGCCACCTGACCATGGACGTGTCGGTGTCGCTGGCGATCGGCAGCGCTTACATCGCCGGAATCTGGACGTCGATCACCGGGGTCGGCGAGCTGTACTTCGATGCGGTCGGTATGTTCGCGCTGTTTTTGCTCGCCGGACGCTATCTGGAACGCCGCGCCCGCGAACGCACCGCTGCCGCCACCGCGCAATTGGTCAACCTGTTACCGGCCTCGTGCCTGCGCCTGGATAGCGATGGCCAGAGCGAACGCATCCTGCTCAGCGAGTTGCGCGTAGGCGAGCGGATTCTGGTGCAGCCGGGCTCGATTCTGCCGGCTGACGGCAAGATCATCGATGGCCAGTCGAGCATCGACGAATCGCTGCTCACTGGCGAATACCTGCCACAGCCACGCACGCTCGGTGATGCGGTCACTGCGGGCACGCTCAACGTCGAAGGCGCATTGACCGTGCAAGTGCAGGCGCTGGGACAGGACACGCGTCTCTCCGCGATCGTGCGCCTGCTCGATCGCGCTCAGACGGAGAAACCGCGTCTGGCCGAAATCGCCGACCGCGCCGCGCAATGGTTTTTGCTGCTGTCGCTGATTGCGGCGGCAGTGATCGGCCTGCTGTGGTGGCAGCTGGACTCAGCGCGGGCGTTCTGGATCGTTCTCGCCATGCTGGTGGCGACCTGCCCGTGCGCGCTGTCACTGGCGACGCCGACCGCCCTCACCGCCGCCACCGGTACCCTGCACAAACTCGGCCTGCTGCTGACACGCGGCCATGTGCTGGAAGGCTTGAACCAGATCGACACGGTGATTTTCGACAAGACCGGTACGCTCACCGAAGGCCGCTTGGTGCTGCGCTCGATTCGCCCGCTCGGCAGGCTCGACAGCGAGCAATGCCTGAGCCTTGCCGCTGCGCTGGAAAACCGTTCGGAACACCCGATTGCCCGCGCTTTCGGCCGTGCGCCGCTGGCCGCTGAGGACGTGCACAGCACACCCGGCTTGGGCCTTGAAGGCGTGGTCGGTGAGCAACGCTTGCGCATCGGTCAGGCCGAATTTGCCTGTGCCCTCAGCGGCGCGGCGCTGCCGTCGATGCCCGATGAAGCCGGTCAATGGCTGCTGCTCGCTGACACCCACGGGCCGCTGGCGTGGCTAGTGCTCGATGATCGTCTGCGTGACGACGCTCCCGCCCTGCTCGCGGCCTGCAAAGCGCGGGGCTGGCGCACCTTGCTATTGTCCGGCGACAGTTCGCCGATGGTCGCCAGTGTCGCCGCCGAACTGGGCATCGACGAGGCCCGTGGCGGCTTGCGCCCCGATGACAAACTGCAAGTGCTGCAACAACTGCACAAGGAAGGACGCAAAGTGTTGATGCTTGGTGACGGCGTCAACGACGTGCCGGTGCTGGCTGCGGCCGATATCAGCGTGGCCATGGGCTCGGCCACCGATCTGGCGAAAACCAGCGCCGATGCGGTGTTGCTGTCCAACCGCCTCGACGCCTTGGTACAGGCCTTCGCGCTGGCGCGACGCACGCGCCGGGTAATCATCGAAAACCTGCTGTGGGCAGCGCTGTACAATGGCCTCATGTTGCCGTTCGCCGCCCTCGGCTGGATCACTCCGGTGTGGGCGGCGGTCGGCATGTCGATCAGTTCGCTGACCGTGGTGCTCAACGCCCTGCGCCTGACTCGCCTGCCGAGCGCGCCGGCCGCCGGCAGCCCGACCCAAACCCGCCCGCTGCCGGCCTGAGCCGCGCGGGCCTGGAGTTACCGATGCCAGCTCTCTACGTGATGATTCCCGCTGCCTTGCTCATCGTCGCCATCGCCGTGTACATCTTCTTCTGGGCGGTGGACAGCGGCCAGTACGACGACCTCGACGGCCCGGCACACAGCATCCTTTTTGACGATCAGGACCCCAACCACACCGCCGCGGTGGACGAAGCCAACGCCGGCAAACCGGACGACAAGGTGCCGCCCCATGCTTGAACTGGCGCCCCTGCTGGTCTCGGCGCTGATCCTCGGCCTGCTCGGAGGCGGCCACTGTCTGGGAATGTGCGGCGGCCTGATGGGCGCGCTGACCCTGGCGATTCCCAAGGAGCAGCGCAGCCGGCGCTTTCGTCTGTTGCTGGCGTATAACCTCGGGCGGATTCTCAGTTATGCCACGGCGGGATTGCTCATCGGCCTCGCCGGCTGGGCAGTCGCCAACAGCCCGGCGGCGCTGTTCATGCGCGTACTGGCCGGGTTGCTGCTGATTGCCATGGGCTTGTACCTGGCCGGTTGGTGGAGCGGGCTCACCCGTATCGAAGCGCTCGGGCGTGGCTTGTGGCGCTTCATTCAACCGCTGGCGAATCGCTTGCTGCCGGTTTCCAGCCTGCCCCGCGCCTTGCTGCTCGGTGCGCTGTGGGGCTGGCTGCCGTGCGGGCTGGTTTACAGCACCTTGCTGTGGAGCGCGAGTCAGGGCAATGCGCTGGACAGTGCGTTGCTGATGCTCGCTTTCGGCCTCGGCACCTGGCCGGTGCTGCTCGCCACCGGGCTGGCGGCTGAACGGGTCACCGCGATCCTGCGCAAACGCAGCGTGCGCATGGCGGGTGGCTTGCTGGTGATCCTGTTTGGCCTGTGGACCCTTCCCGGCCCGCATCAGCATTGGCTCATGGGCCATTAAATGTGTGGGGCGGCCTTCGCGAGCAGGCTCGCTCCCACAGGTCTTGAGTACGCTGCAAATCCAATGTGGGAGCGAGCCTGCTCGCGAAGACGCCCGCACGAACAACACAAATCCTCGCCGTTGATGCAAATCAAGATGCCCTGTAACGCCCTCCCCTAGACTCGCCACACTGCCAGCCTATCCGGGGGAATGCCCGCATGCTCGACGCCATTCGTTGGGACTCTGATCTGATCCGCCGCTACGATCTGGCGGGGCCACGCTACACCTCGTACCCGACCGCCGTGCAATTTCACGGTCAGGTCGGCACTTTCGACCTTTTCCACGCCCTGCGCGACAGCCGCAAGGCGCAGCGGCCGCTGTCGCTGTACGTGCATGTGCCGTTCTGCGCGAACATTTGCTACTACTGCGCCTGCAACAAGGTCATCACCAAGGATCGCGGCCGTGCGCAGCCTTATCTGCAACGGCTCGAGCAGGAAATCCAGTTGATTGCCTGCCACCTCGACCCGGCGCAAACCGTCGAGCAACTGCATTTCGGTGGCGGCACACCGACATTTCTCAGCCACGACGAGTTGCGTCAGTTGATGGCGCACCTGCGCAAGCATTTCAATCTGCTCAACGATGACTCGGGCGATTACGGCATCGAAATCGACCCGCGCGAGGCTGACTGGTCGACCATGGGCCTGCTGCGCGAACTGGGTTTCAATCGGGTCAGCATTGGCCTGCAAGACCTTGACCCGGCGGTGCAGCGTGCGGTCAATCGCCTGCAAAGTCTGGAAGAAACCCGCGCGGTGATCGATGCGGCGCGAACCCTGCAATTTCGCTCGATCAACATCGATCTGATCTACGGCCTGCCGAAGCAGACGCCCGACAATTTCGCCCGCACCGTCGAGGAAGTGATCAGTCTGCAACCGGATCGCCTCTCGGTATTCAACTACGCACACCTGCCAGAACGCTTCATGCCGCAACGGCGGATCAACAGTCTCGACTTGCCGAGCCCTGCGCACAAACTGGAGATGCTCCAGCGCACCATCGAGCAACTGACCGCTGCCGGCTACCGCTACATCGGCATGGATCACTTCGCCCTGCCCGATGACGAGTTGGCGATCGCTCAGGAAGAACACACCCTGCAGCGCAACTTTCAGGGCTATACCACCCACGGCCATTGCGACCTGATTGGTCTGGGGGTGTCGGCGATCAGCCAGATCGGCGATTTGTACTGCCAGAACAACAGCGACCTCACTGCCTATCAGAACAGCCTGGACAGCGCGCAGCTGGCGACCAGTCGCGGCCTGGTGTGCAACGCCGACGACCGCTTGCGCCGCGCAGTGATTCAGCAACTGATCTGCAATTTCAAACTTGAATTCGCCGAGATCGAGCAGCAGTTCAACATCGATTTCCAGGGCTATTTCGGCGCGCTGTGGCCGCAGTTGCAAGGTATGGCCGAGGATGGCCTGATCAGGCTTGAGCGCGAGCGCATCGAGGTGTTGCCGGCGGGTCGATTGCTGGTTCGCTCGGTGTGCATGGTCTTCGATGCGTACCTGGAGCAGCAGAACCGCCAGCGTTTCTCCCGAGTGATTTAAGGCTTGGTCAGCAACGAGCCGACCTTGAGGTTCTGGTCAGGATTGAGCGCCGACTGGTTCATGACCTTCGACAAGGAAAGGTTGGCGGTGATCAGGCCGCTGTTGAGGGCGGCGATGGCGCCACGTAATGCGGCGAGCTTGTTGATCTTTTCCTCGTTGGAGAGGGTTCTGTCTGACATGACCGCCGCCATGCGCGCTTTTTTCTCGATGATTTCTTTTTGGATCTTGCGAATCATCTTCAGCAACTGCTGGATGTTCTCCGGCAAGCCACTGTTGTCGATGTCACTGTTTTCGCCGCCGACAGCGGCGGATTTGGCGATGGCCGCGCCGGACAGCGACACTTTGACGCCCTCGACCAAGGTCGGGGTTGCCGTATTCGACAAGGCGTCGTCGCGGTCGATTGCAGCGTCGGGACCGGTTACCTCCGGCGAAGCAGCAATGCCGCTGCTACCGGGGCTTAGCGTGCCAATGGCGGTCATCGGGGCCTTCCTTGGATGAGTACTGATAGTGGGTTATCGGCCGGCGGTGCTGCGGCTTTATGTCTGTAGGACAACGCCGCCGCGTGCTGGCCTGAATGTCCTCCCGTGGGTTACCCTTACGGCTTATGTGTGTTTTCCCACAAGGATTGAAGAAATGTCCGAGCCAGTCAAACTGCGCGCTCACAACCAGGCCCACTGCAAGGATTGCAGCCTGGCCCCGCTCTGCCTGCCACTTTCTCTGAATCTGGAAGACATGGATGCGCTCGACGAAATCGTTAAACGCGGCCGCCCGCTGAAGAAGGGCGAGTTCCTGTTCCGCCAGGGCGACACCTTTGATTCCGTTTATGCAGTCCGCTCCGGCGCGCTGAAGACCTTCAGCCTGAGCGATGCCGGCGAAGAGCAACTGACCGGCTTCCACCTGCCAAGCGAACTGGTTGGCCTGTCGGGCATGGACACCGAAAAACACCCGGTCTCGGCCCAGGCGCTGGAAACCACTTCGGTCTGCGAAATTCCCTTCGAACGCCTCGACGAACTCGCGCTGCAATTGCCACAACTGCGCCGCCAGTTGATGCGGGTGATGAGCCGCGAGATCCGCGACGACCAGCAAATGATGTTGCTGCTGTCGAAGAAGACCGCTGACGAGCGCATCGCTACTTTTCTGGTCAACCTGTCGGCACGTTTCCGTGCTCGCGGCTTCTCGGCCAATCAGTTCCGTCTGAGCATGTCGCGCAATGAGATCGGTAACTACCTGGGCCTGGCGGTGGAAACCGTGTCGCGGGTGTTCACCCGTTTCCAGCAGAACGAATTGATCGCCGCCGAGGGCAAAGAGATTCACATCCTCGACCCGATCCAGCTGTGTGCGCTGGCCGGCGGCTCGATCGAAGGCTGATCACGACCCGCGGTTGAGCGAATCGTTTCAGCCGCGGGTATACTGCGCCGTTTGCAGCCCTGCCAGGACACCCCGATGGTCTTCGACTCCTTCGACATCAAATCCCTGATCCGCCCCGTGATCGACTTCCCGAAACCGGGCGTGATCTTTCGCGACATCACCCCGCTGTTCCAGTCGCCGACGGCCCTGCGCCTGGTGATGGACAGCTTCGCCCACCGCTACGTCGAAGCCGACTTCACCCACATTGGCGCAATGGATGCCCGTGGTTTTCTGATCGGTTCGGTGCTGGCCTATCAGTTGAACAAGCCGCTGGTGCTGTTCCGCAAGCAAGGCAAACTGCCGGCGGACGTACTGGCCGAAGGTTATGCGACCGAGTACGGCGAAGCGTTTCTGGAAGTGCACGCCGACAGCCTGTGTGAAGGCGATTCGGTGGTGATGTTCGATGACCTGATCGCTACCGGCGGCACGCTGATCGCAGCAGCCAACCTGATTCGCCGCATGGGCGCGCGGGTGCATGAAGCGGCGGCGATCATTGATTTGCCAGAGCTGCAAGGCTCGCAGCGCTTGCAGGACATGGGCATTCCGACGTTTTGCCTGACGCAGTTTGCGTTGACCGATAAATAAGCAGCGTCTGACAGGCCGCTTTCGCGAGCAGGCTCGCTCCCACAGGGGAATGCATTTCAACTGTGGGAGCGAGCCTGCTCGCGAAGGGGCCGGCAGCTACACCGCAGGACTTAGAGCCCCATCTGCTTGCTGATGATTTCGTTCATCACTTCCCGCGTTCCGCCGCCAATCGACAGAATGCGATTATCCCGATACAGCCGCTCCACCAGGCTTTCACGCATGTAACCGAGCCCGCCAAGGATCTGCACGGCTTCGGTGGTGATCCGGTCCGAGGTGTCGGTGGCGAAGTTCTTCGCCATGGAAATCTCCTTGATCACGCTCTGCCCCGCCGCCATTTTCGCTGCTTGCCGGTAAGTGAACTCCCGCGACACTTCCAGCGCCGTGGCCATTTCGGCGAGGCGATGTTTGATCACCTGAAATTTGCCGATGGGTTTGCCGAACGCCTCACGCTCGCGCGCCCACTTCAGGCTCTCCTCCAGCGCCAATTGCGCAGTCATATTGGCCATCAATGCCAGCGCCAGGCGTTCGCTCTGGAAATTGCCCATGATGCAGGCGAAGCCCATGTTCTCGGCGCCGATCAGGTTGCCTGCCGGCACGCGGCAGTCATCGAAGAACAATTCAGCGGTGTCCGACGCCCACCAGCCCATTTTCTTCAACTGCCGACCAACGCTGAAACCCGGCGTACCCTTTTCGATCAACAGCAGGCTGATGCCGCCAAATCCCGGCGCACCGGTACGCACCGCGACAGTGTAGAAGTCCGCGCGAACGCCGCTGGTGATAAAGGTCTTGCTGCCGCTGACCCGGTAGAAGTCGCCGTCACGCACGGCGCGGGTTTGCAGGTTGGCGACGTCGGAACCGCCGCCGGGCTCGGTCACCGCCAGGGCGCTGATTTTCTCACCGCTGAGCACTTGGGGGACGACCCGCTCTCGCACTTCAGGCCGCGCCCATTTGACGATCGGCGGCAAACCGATATCCAGCGACCCCAGCCCCGCTACCAGCCCGCCTGAGCCACAGCGCATCAACTCTTCACTGGCAGCGACCTTGGCGAACAGATCGCCTTCATGGCTGCCGCCGAGCGCCTCGGGATAGCCGATACCGAGAATGCCCGCCGCACCGGCCTTGAGGTACAGCTCACGGGGAAAGCTTTCGGCTTCTTCCCACTGATCGATGTCCGGCAGGATCTCGCGTTCGACGAAACGTCTGACGCTGTCACGGACCAATTGGTGGCTGGGGTCGAAGTATTCCTGAAAGGCAGGCATGGGCGAGCTCCACGGAAGGGTTCGCCGACGTTAACCGAGCGCTTGCTTGGTTATCAATGAAATTGTGTGAATCAGATCGACCGCAGCGCGGCCATCGCTGGCAAGCCAGCTCCCACAGGGTTCGGTGTGGACACATATGCTGTGGGTCACATCCAACACTGTGGGAGCTGGCTTGCCAGCGATGTGGCCCGAAAGGGCGATAGAGACTTACAGGGAGATAGGTTTACGCCCGGCAAACGAATGCGCCAGCGTGCCGCCGTCGACCAGCTCCAGCTCACCGCCCAGCGGCACGCCATGGGCAATCCGCGAGGCGACCAGGCCTTTGTTGTTGAGCAACTGCGCGATGTAGTGCGCCGTCGCCTCGCCTTCCACTGTCGGGTTGGTGGCGAGGATGACTTCGGTAAAAGTCCCCGCCTCTTCTATCCGCGCCATCAGTTGCGGAATACCGATCGCTTCCGGCCCCAGGCCATCCAGCGGCGACAAGTGCCCCTTGAGCACGAAATAGCGGCCACGGAAGCCGGTCTGCTCCACCGCATAAACGTCCATCGGCCCTTCGACTACGCAAAGCAGCGTGTCATCGCGGCGCGGGTCGGCGCATTGCGGGCACAGATCGTCTTCGGTCAGCGTGCGGCATTGGCGGCAATGGCCGACGCCTTCCATGGCCTGGCTCAAGGCTTGGGCCAGACGGGTACCGCCGCTGCGATCACGTTCGAGCAACTGCAACGCCATGCGCTGAGCGGTTTTCTGACCCACGCCTGGCAAGGTGCGCAGAGCGTCGATCAGTTGGCGAATCAAGGGGCTGAAGCTCATGGGTAAACAGTCCGACTAAACAACGAGACGCGGTTTATACCCGCGCCTCTGGCCAGCGTCAAATCCTCAGTCCTGGGCGACCCGGACCACCAGTTTGCCGAAGTTGCGCCCTTCCAGCAGACCGATGAACGCCTCGGGCGCCTGCTCTAGGCCTTCGACCACGTCCTCGCGGAATTTCACCTTGCCGTCGCGTACCCACGGCACCATGTGGCTGATGAATTCCGGCTGACGATCACCGTAATCGTCGAAGACGATGAAGCCCTGAATACGCACACGCTTGGTCAACAGCGTGCGTTGCAGCATCGGCAGGCGATCCGGGCCGGTTGGCGCTTCGGCGGCGTTGTAGCCGGCGATCAGGCCGCACAACGGGATGCGCGCCTTGGGATTGAGCAACGGCACGACCGCGTCGAAGACATGGCCGCCGACGTTCTCGTAATAGATGTCGATGCCGTTGGGACAGGCCTTGGCCAGTTGCTCGGCAAAGTCATCGGCCTTGTGGTCGATGCACGCATCAAAACCCAGCTCCTCAACGACGTATTTGCACTTCTCGGCCCCACCGGCCACGCCGACCGCGCGCAGGCCTTTGATCTTCGCCACTTGCCCGACCACCGAGCCGACGGCGCCGGACGCCGCAGCCACCACCAGGGTTTCGCCTTCTTTCGGCTGGCCGATGTCCATCAGGCCCATGTACGCGGTCATGCCCGGCATGCCCAGAACGCCGAGGGCCATCGACGGGCTCGGCAGGCCGGCCGGGATCGGCATGATGTTGCGACCGTCGCTGATGCTGTGGCTCTGCCAACCGGTGGCGCCAACCACCAGATCACCGGTGTGGAATTTCGGGTGATTGGACTGCTCGACCCGGCTGACCGCGCCGCCAGTCATGACTTCGCCGATTTGCACTGGCGCAGCGTAGGACGGTGCGTCGCTCATACGTCCGCGCATGTACGGGTCGAGCGACAGGTACAGGGTTTTCAACAGCACCTGACCGTCCTGCAGATCCGGCAGCGCCTCGCGCTCCAGACGAAAGTTCTCCGGGGTCGGCGCGCCGCTCGGGCGCGAGGCGAGGACGAAGCGTTGATTGAGGGTGAGAGGGTCGGACATGTCAGCGTCTCCTGTGAATGGGGAATTCGGTGTATAGGGAGCAGACCTTGGTAGCGGTGGTGTGTTCGATGTTTCTTCAGTTGTGCCGAGGTGACTTCATTCGCGAGCAGGCTCGCTCCCACAGGGGAATGCATTCCAAATGTGGGAGCGAGCCTGCTCGCGAAGGCGTCAGTCCAGCCGGCATATGTCCATCAGGCAGAAACAAAAATGCCAGGCGCAATGCCTGGCATTTTGTGTAGCTCATCTGCCGCCCAAAGGCGAATCAGAATGGCAGTTTCATACCCGCTGGCAGGTTCATGCCAGCGGTCATGCTGCCCATTTTTTCCTGGCTGTTGGCTTCGATTTTGCGCACGGCGTCGTTGACGGCGGCGGCGACCACGGCTTCCAGCATCTCTTTGTCGTCTTCGCTCAGGCCTTCGACCAGGCTTGGGTCGATGCTCACGCTCTTGACGTCGTGACGACCGGTCATCACCACGGTGACCATGTCGCCGCCGGCCTTACCGGTGACTTCGGCGTTGGCCAGTTCTTCCTGCATCTTGGCCATTTTTTCCTGCATCTGCTGCGCCTGCTTCATCAGGCCGGCCATGCCACCTTTCATCATGGGAATCACCTCAAACGTACTTGGATAAAACAGCGCCCGGCCATCTTGGCCGAGCACCTTCAGTTATTAGCCTTGGGTGACCAAGGCGTCGACAGGTTCAATAGTATCGCTTCGCACCACTGCGCCGAACTGCTGAACCATCTGCTGGATGAACGGATCACCGTGGATCGATTCCTCCGCCTCACGCTGGCGATTGGCGCGGCGGCGCGAGGCGGCCTGGGCCGGGGTTTCCTGCTCGGGCTTGATCAGCTCGATGGTCAGGGTCAGCGTGCGCCCGTGGAACTGGTTCAACGCGTCGTTGAGACGACGCTGTTGCGTGGCGTTGAACAGGGCGCTGTGAGCCGGATCGAGGTGCATCAGCCAGTGATCGCCATCGACCGCAATCAACGTGCAGTTGGCGGCGATGCTGCCGGTCATGCCGGAAATCGGCAGCTTCGGGAACAGCTCCAGCCATTGCAGGGCCAGGCCGGTGGCCGGCGCGGCGGCAGGTTCCGGCTCGGGCTCAGGCTCGGGATCGGCGGCGTGTTCGCTGGCCAGTTCGTCGAGGTAGCTGTAGGCCGAATCCATGTCCGGCTCGATGTAGTCTTCATCCAGCGGCGGTTCGTCGTCGATGTCCATGCCCGGCGTAGCGGCATCGACGTCGGCGACGGACGGCTCGGGAATTGGCGCAGCGGCCCACTCCGGCGCATCCGGGACCACGCTGTCCGGGGTCGGCAGCGGCATCGGCGGCAGTTCAGGCTGCTCGCCGGCGGTTTCCAGCACCGGTTCGACGGCGGGTTGCTGAACTGGCGCCGGCTCGGCCTCGGCTTCCACCGGGTCGTTCCATGGCAGATCGACCACGGTTTCGACGGCGACTGGCTCAGGCTCCGGGTGCGCTTCGACAACCGGCACATCCGGTTCTGGCTCGGCAGCCGGCGCTGCTACTGGTGCGGGCGCGGGCGCGGGTGCTGGCGCAGCAGCCGCAGCGACCACCGGCGCAGGCTTCGGCGCGGCAGCCACTGAGTTTGCGGAATCAACTGTGGCCTGGCTGATCCCCACTGGCTTTAGCGGTTGCCTCGGCGCGTCCGCCGTATCCGCCGGTCGGAACGCGAGCATCCGCAGCAAGACCATCTCGAAACCGCCACGCGGGTCCGGCGCCAGCGGCAAATCGCGACGACCGATCAGGCCCATCTGGTAATAGAACTGCACGTCTTCGGCCGGCAACGCCTGGGCCAGGGCCAATACGCGATCACGGTCGCCGTGGCCATTGTCGACGCCTTCCGGCAACGCCTGAGCGATGGCCACGCGGTGCAGCACGTTGAGAATTTCCGAGAGCACGCCGTTCCAGTCCGGACCTTGCTCGGCCAGATGCCGCACGGCTTCGAGCAGCGCCTTGGCATCGCCCTCGATCAGCGAATGCAGCACGTCATAGACCTGACCGTGATCCAGCGTGCCGAGCATGGCCCGCACGTCGGTCGCGAGGACCTTGCCTTCACCGAACGCGATGGCCTGATCGGTCAGGCTCATGGCGTCGCGCATCGAGCCGTCAGCAGCGCGACCGAGCAGCCACAGTGCATCGTCTTCGAACGGTACGTTCTCCGCCGTGAGCACGTGGGTCAAATGCTCGACCACACGCTCGGGCGTCATGTTCTTCAGGGAGAACTGCAGGCAGCGCGAAAGAATCGTTGCCGGAAGTTTCTGCGGATCGGTGGTCGCCAGGATGAACTTGACGTAGGGCGGCGGCTCTTCGAGGGTTTTCAACAGCGCATTGAAGGAATGGCTGGAAAGCATGTGCACTTCGTCGATCAGGTAGACCTTGAAGCGCCCACGGCTTGGCGCGTACTGCACGTTATCGAGCAGTTCGCGGGTATCTTCGACCTTGGTGCGGCTGGCGGCGTCGATCTCGATGAGGTCGACAAAACGGCCTTCATCGATCTCGCGGCATACCGAACACTCGCCGCAGGGGCTGGAGGTGATACCTGTCTCGCAGTTCAGGCACTTGGCAATGATCCGCGCGATGGTGGTCTTGCCGACCCCGCGCGTCCCGGTGAACAGGTAGGCGTGGTGCAGCCGTTGGCTGTCCAAGGCATTGATCAGAGCCTTGAGCACATGGGTCTGGCCGACCATTTCGCGGAACGAGCGTGGACGCCATTTACGTGCAAGAACCTGATAACTCATCGAAAACCGTCGCAGCGAAGGAAGCAGAAGCGGCTAATGCTAGCGGAGCAAGGGCAAAATTGCATCCGGTGTCCTCGTCTAATATGGCTAAGCTGCATCAGCAGAGGCTTTTATCAGCTCGGGATGGGGAATTACCGGAGCGTCTATGCGGTGGGCCGTGGCGGCATTGCTGGGTATCAGCCTCAACGCGATGGCAGCGCAAGCGCCGTTGCGCTTCGCCGTGCCGGACAGTTGGGCGATGCCGATGGTGCAACTGCAAGGCGGCAGACCGACCCAGGGCATCCTGCATGACGTCCTGCTCAGCCTGGCGACCCAGGTTGGCGCGCCAGCGCAATTCGTCGTCCTGCCGCGCGCGCGGGTTCAGAGCGCCATGGAGCACGGCGACATCGACGTGCGCTGCTATGCCGCACAGTCGTGGCTGCCGAATCAGTCCGGCGATTACATCTGGAGCGTGCCGTTGTGGTTCCAGCGCGACCTGCTGATCAGCCGCAAGGAACAACCGGCGCAGATCAATCCCGCCCAGTTGCCGCGCCAGGCCATCGGCACCGTTCTCGGCTACAGCTACCCTACCCTGCAACCGCTGTTTGACGCCGACCAGTTGCAACGCGAAGACGCGCGCAATCAGGAACAGGTACTGGAAAAGCTCCTCGCCGGGCGATACCGCTATGCGGTGAGCAATCAGTGGACGCTGGACTGGATCAATCAGCGCCTGTTGCCGGAGCAGCAGCTGCAAGGGGTCGCGGTGCTGCAGGAACAGAATATCGGCTGCTATGTGAGGAACGACCCGAACGTGCCGGTGCAGCGGATCCTGCGCACGCTGCTGCGAATGAAAATGTCCGGCGAGATCGACGACATAATCAGGTTGTACACCGGCGCCTCTTCAACCACACCCTAGCTCCCACAGGATTGGCCGGGTCAATAACCGTGCGACTCGCGGAATTTTGGCTCGCGGCTGTGGTGATAATCGATCCACTCGACCACGTCGTAAGGCAGATAAAGCTGCTGCCGGGCACGGGACACGGCGATGTACACGGCGCAGATGCGCTGATCGAACTCGTAGGCATCCTTGAATTTCTCGTTACTGAGCAACGTCCGGGTCAACAGCACGCGCTTGAACTCCATGCCGCCAGCCCGCTCGGCCATCATCAACAGACAGGCTTTGCCTGGCTCGATGATCTTTTGGCTCAGGCGAGTCAGGTCGGCAATCATGAAGCCGTTTTGCAACTGCGCCTCGATCCACAAGAAAGCTTCATCGAACTGGTTGGCGGCGCGCACCTGCTGCCAATCAGCCATGTCGCTGAAATACGGGTGCGGTCCTTTCTCGCTGGACCCGGCGTTGTAGAAATCGCGGCGGAACAGCTCGATGGCGGTGGTCATGAAATGCTTGATGTCGTCCTGCGCTTCCCGGTCGGGAAAACTGAAGGCGCAACTGGAGTCGTGCAGATGGATGGCCCACATCATCGTGTCCCAGGGTGACGCGGTCAGCACCACGCAACCTTCGGGCGGCACGAAGGCTTGCGGGTAGTACTCGATATCGACGTCGGCGTGACGAGCGCCTTCGAACGGCACTTTGCTCTTGTGCGTGTGGCGCGAGATCAGCGGATTGACCAGGCGCTCGACATTGCGCCCCGAACGCACCGAATAGCAGATATCGCTCTGACGAACTTCACGCTTGCGCTTGGGCGCCTCGCCCGTGGCCTGCTGATACTCATCGCCGAGGGTGATCAGTACCTGCTGCCCGCGCTCGATGATTTGCAGCAGCGACGCCGGCACGTCCTGGCTTTCGTCGATGATCACATGGGTGTAGCGCGGCGGCACGCGGCAACCGGCCAGACTGGCGCGCTTGATCATGAGCAACGTCGGAAAACCGCTCTGGCTGGCCCACGCCGGATTGGCCTCGAGATATACCCACAGGCGACTGGAATATTCCAGCAGCGCCTGTGAGTCTGCGCCGGTCAACGGCTGCTGAAAATGCGGCAGGTGCCTGGCGGATAGCGTGTGATCTCTTGAGGCGCAATACAGCTCCAGCACGCGCAGACAAACCTCCAGAGTGCCCTGCCCATCGTGGTGGCGAAAGCCGAACATATTCAGTTCCTGCGCCAGCGCCTGCCTGCTCGGGATCCGCGCTGGCGTCCTGGCCATGTGCGATCGGGGGCCGAGCAACTGGGCCTGGGCAAAATCGTAGAAGGTCTGGCCAATTTCCGTGTCGTGCACTTGCACGATGTGCTTGCGCAACGTCGCCAGTTTCGCCGGGGTGCGCGCCAGTACCAGGGTGCGTTTCGAGCGCAGGCATTCGATCAGCGCGCTGAGCATGTAACTCTTGCCGATGCCCGCATAACCCTGCACGTGCAGGTCTTCGTCGAGGTTGGCACGGAAGGTTCGCAGCAGTTTGTCCTGCGCCGCACTTAACCAGTGTTCACGCTCGCGTGGCGTGACCATTTGCTGGCGAAACGGGTTGTTCTGTTGCTGATGGCGGATCTTGTAGTCCACATCCCACTGCCCGCCGGGCAACAGGTATTCCTGCGCTGTGACTTCATCGGCCATGAGAAAGCGCAGGTTCAGGCCTTTGAGCGCATTGAGGCCGAAATACAATTTGCGCGAATCGAACAGACGCCGCGCCTCTGCAAGCAGTCCCGCCGATCCGGAGCGCCGGGAGGTGACAGACCAGTCAATGAGTCTGGCGAGAATTTTCTCCGCTGCGCTGGCGCTCAGGTCCTTTTCCGTGGCCTGGGCAAGGTTCTGGATGACCAGCACCGCCGCCAGTTCCGGGTCGCTCAGGTTGGCCAGTGCCGCGTCACCCTCGGGCTGCAACAGCGCCGTACACGCATCATGGGTGATGGGCAGAAATACCGGGGTGGCCAAATCAAAATGTTCCGGGTGCATACAACCTCGCCGCCTGGGCCTTAATACAACACCAGATCAGTCCTGGTCATTCTCGTCGTGCATTTCATGGGACTGCGGCAAGTTTCCTTCACTGCCGGCCTCGGGGCTGATGCGCAGCTCGAAGGAGTAGTCGCCGAGCGTGCCGGACATGCCGCGTCGTTCAGTGCCGCTGGCCACCGCCGCCGCATCGATCTGCGCCTGCACTTCGTAGAGGGCCATTTCGAGCAGTTTGCGCAGGTGTTCAGGGCTTTGAGCGGTGGCTTGCAGTTGCAGGTCGTACTTTGCGGTAGGCGAGGCTGATGCGTGCTCGACGATCGCCGATTGTGCCTCGACCGGGATCGACTGTTCAGGCTCGTCTGCCGCGTTGAAAACAGCAGATGCCGCCAGAATCGCAGCGTGTTCTTCATCCATCAGGTCGAGCACTCGCGACAGTTCCAGCGTGCGCGCGGGCTGATCCTGCATCTGTGCTTTGACTTCCAGACGACGCAACTGCCATTCGCGCAGCTTTTCCCGGGTCAGATCGTCAATTTCACCCACTTGCCTTACCTCTCGTTGCCAGGCGGGGGAGTATGCCACTGTTCGCTGTCGACAGCCGCAAGGGCACTGGAAGCTGCCCGGCTGATCCGAGCATTTTTGCTGGCGGATCAACGCCACTAGCCAAATCGCAGGCATAAAAAAACCGCAGTGGGCAAACCCATGCAGTTCTCTGAATTCTCGGTAGGTTCGTTAAGGTGGTGCCCCCACCAGCCACACCCCGGCACACAATGTTCCCGCTGTGGCTGCTTCCTTCCGGATCTGACCAGGTTCACGGGTAATCGTTGCGGGGGGACCGATGGGGTCACCATAACGACGCTTGCCTGTCGGCGAGCCGCGCCATTGTACCTGTCTGAGATGAAGTTACAACCGTTGGTTGCAGATAAAAAATACCAACAGGTTCAAGGACATGCGGTGACGCCAAAAGATCGCAGCCTGCGCCAGCTTCTACAGGGCCAGGACTTCGTCTGCGCGACCGCCCGCATCCTGGATCACCAGATGAATGAAGTGCAGCTTGGCGATCGCCGCTGCCGGCAGTACGAACGGATAGAAATCCGGCTGGCCCATGCTGCGCGACAGTTCGTTGAGCATGCCCGCCAGCTCGATCCACGCATTGACGAATGACAGGAAAGCGCCACCGCCGGGGTGCTCCGGGTCGTACAGGGTGCTGGTCGGAAACGGCTGATAGTCAAAGTCCATTTCCCGCGCGCTCATGCCGAAGCCCAGCGCAGTATCCACGGCGTCCATCATGTGCAGGTAGTGCGCCCAGGTTTCCGCCCAGTCTTCCCACGGGTGCATGGTCGCGTAGGCACTGACGTAGTGCTGCGGCCAGTCCAGCGGTGCGCCTTGCTGGTAGTGCCGGTCCAGCGCGTCGGCGTAACTGGCGCGTTCGTCGCCGAACAGATTACGGAACGCCTCCAGCCAAGGGCCGTTGGCGATGAGGCGATCCCAGTAGTAGTGGCCGACCTCATGGCGAAAATGCCCGAGCAGCGTGCGGTAAGGTTCGTGCATCGCCGCCCTGACCTGCTCACGGTGCGCATCGTCGGCCTCTTTGATGTCGAGGGTGATCAGGCCATTGGCGTGGCCGGTCATCGGCGCGTTGCCTTCGAGGTCGACACCGATGAAGTCGAAAGCCAATCCGGTTTCTTCGTCGACGGTTTTCGGGATGACCGGCAAGCCGAGGGTGATCAGTTGCGCGACCAGTCGACGCTTGGCGATTTCGACCTTGCGCCAGCGTTCGGGATTTTCCGCGACGGAGAGATCAGGGATGGTGCGGTTAAGGCTGCAAGCGATGCACAAGGTGTCGTGATCGTTGGCCGGCAGCAGCCAGTTGCACGCGGCGGGCATGTCGAGGTTGGCGCAGCGGCGGAACAGTCCGGCGTCGGGATCGACGTCGAGCGTCCAGGTGCCCTCTTCCGGCCCCGGCTGCAGCGAGGTCAGGCGACTTTGTTCAGGTTGATAACCGAGCAAGGCGTTACAGGCCAGGCACTGACTGTTGCGAAAGAACAGCGACTGGCCGCAACGGCACGGCCAGACTTTGCTGTTGCGCGAGGATCCGGCCACGAACGGCGCGATGATGCGGGAACTGAGCTGCTCGAAAAAGCGGTGCATGGCGATCTCTCCCTGGGACTGGCCAAGACTAGATCATTCTGAAGACAACATCGTTCCCACCCATAACCGCGCAGCCGGGTGATAGCACCATTGTGGTGAGGGAATTTATCCCCGCTCGACTGCGCAGCAGTCGCAAAAAACCGTACACGCGATACAGATAAAATGATCAGCTGCAGGGTTTTGGGGTCGCTGCGCGACCCAGCGGGGATAAATCCCCTCGCCACAGGTGTCCATCCGGACAGGGATAAAACCCCTCACCACAGGGGTTCATCCGGTCAGACGGCGACGCCGTGGGTTTTGAGGAAGGCGATAAACGCTTCCTCGTCCATGACCTTCACACCCAGCTCGTTGGCCTTGGTCAGTTTCGAGCCGGCACCCGGGCCTGCGACCACGCAATGGGTTTTCGCCGACACCGAACCGGCGACCTTGGCACCCAGGCTTTCCAGATGATCCTTGGCCACATCCCGGCTCATCAGTTCGACCTTGCCGGTCAGCACCCAGGTTTCCCCGGACAGCGGCAGACCTTCGACGACTTTCTTCTCGCTCTGCCAATGCATGCCGAAATCGCGCAACTGCTGCTCGGCCCGCTCGGCCAGTTGCCGATGGTCAGGCGAGGCGAAGAACTCGCGCACCGAGTTGGCCTGCTTCTCCGGCAATGCCTGGCGCATATCCAGCCAGTCAGCGTTCATCACCGCTTCCAGCGAACCGAAGCGATCGGCCAGTTTCTGCGCACCACCGGGGCCAACGAAAGGAATGTGCAGCTTGTCGAGCAAGCCGCCCAACGTGGTACTGGCGGCGAATTCGGCGCCCAATTCGCCCTGATCCTGAATCTGCAAACCATGGCCGAGCAATTCGCTGATGACCTGCTGGTTGTGCGCATCCTCAAAGAAACTGTGAATCTCGTGCGCCACTTCCAGGCCGACATCTGGCAGATAGGTCAGCACATGCGGCAAGGCCTGCTGCACGCGCTCCAGCGAACCCAGCGAGCGCGCCAGCACCTTCGCCGTTTCTTCACCGACATCGGGGATGCCGAGGGCGTAGATGAAACGTGCCAGGCTCGGTTGCTTGCTGTCTTCGATGGCTTTGAGAAGCTTGTTGCTCGACACCTCGGCGAAGCCTTCCAGATCGACGATGTCGTCGAACTTCAGCGCATACAGATCGGCCGGCGAACTGACCAGACCTTCGTCGACCAGTTGTTCGACGCTCTTGTCGCCCAAGCCTTCGATGTCCATGGCCCGGCGCGAGACGAAGTGAATGATCGCCTGTTTCAGTTGCGCACCGCAGGCCAGTCGGCCGACGCAGCGATACACCGCGCCTTCGCTGAAGGTTTCCTTGCCCTTGCTGCGCTTGACCAGTTGCGTGCGTTCAACGTGGGAGCCGCACACCGGGCAACTTTCAGGAATGGCCACCGGGCGCGCGTCATCGGGGCGACGCTCGGTAACTACCTGCACCACTTGCGGAATCACATCGCCGGCGCGGCGAATGATCACCGTGTCGCCGATCATCAGGCCCAGACGCGCGACTTCGTCCATGTTGTGCAACGTGGCGTTGGCCACGGTGACGCCGGCGACTTTCACCGGTTTCAAACGCGCAACCGGAGTCACCGCACCGGTGCGGCCGACCTGGAATTCCACGTCGAGCAGCTCGGTGAGTTCTTCCATCGCCGGGAATTTGTGCGCGATCGCCCAGCGCGGCTCGCGCGCACGAAAGCCCAGTTCACGCTGGTCGGCAATGCTGTTGACCTTGAACACCACGCCATCGATTTCATAGGCCAGCGAGTTACGGCGCGCGCCGATGTCGCGGTAATACTCAAGACACTCGTCGATGCCCTTGGCCAGCTTCAGTTCGTGACTGATCGGCATGCCCCACTTCTGCAACTGCTGGAGGTTGCCGATGTGGGTGTCGGCGATATCGTGAGATACCTGACCGATGCCATAGCAGCAGAATTCCAGCGGACGATTGGCGGTGATCTTCGAATCGAGCTGGCGCAGGCTGCCCGCTGCCGCGTTGCGCGGGTTGGCAAAGGTCTTGCCGCCGATTTCCAGCTGCGAAGCATTGAGGCGCTCGAAACCGGCCTTGGACATGAACACTTCACCACGCACTTCCAGCGTCGCCGGCCAGCCTTCGCCGTGCAGCTTCAGCGGAATATTGCGCACGGTGCGCACGTTGACGCTGATGTCCTCGCCGGTGGTGCCATCGCCACGGGTGGCGCCGCGCACCAGCAGACCATCCTGATACAGCAGGCTGACCGCCAGGCCATCGAGCTTCGGCTCGCAGCTGTATTCCACCGCCGCGCCGCCACCAAACAGATCGCCGGCCGGCACGTCGAGGCCTTCGTTGACGCGGCGATCGAACTCGCGCATGTCGGATTCTTCGAAGGCGTTGCCGAGGCTGAGCATCGGGATTTCGTGACGCACCTGAGTGAACGCAGTCAACGCCATGCTACCGACGCGCTGGGTCGGCGAATCGCTGGTGATCAGTTCCGGGTTGGCCGCTTCCAGTGCCTTGAGCTCGTGAAACAAGCGGTCGTATTCGGCATCGGGAATGCTCGGCTCGTCGAGAACGTGATAGCGATAGTTGTGCTGATCCAGCTCAGCGCGCAGCTCTAGAATGCGGGTTTTGGCGGCGGTCATGGGTGTTCTCTCATAAAGCAAAAGAGCAGCCGAGGCTGCTCCAGTTTTATTCCATTATCGGCGGCGGGGCCAGAAGATCGCAGCCTCGTTGCACTCGTCAGCTCCTACAGTATCGCGATCCTCTGTAGGAGCTGCCGAAGGCTGCGATCTTTTGATCTGGCCTTAGCGCTTCTGGGTCAATGCGCGGCGTTCGAATTCGACGATGCGCTGACGGTAATGCTCAATCGTCTGCGCGGTCAGTACGCTGCGCTGATCGTCTTTCAATTCGCCGTTCAATTCCTGGGACAGCTTGCGGGCTGCCGCAACCATCACGTCGAAGGCCTGCTTTGGATGACGCGGGCCTGGCAGACCGAGGAAGAAGCTCACCGCCGGAGTGCTGAAGTGGTCGATGTCGTCCAGATCGAAGATACCCGGCTTGACCGCGTTGGCCATGGAGAACAGCACTTCGCCGTTGCCGGCCATGCTTTCGTGGCGGTGGAAAATGTCCATCTCGCCGAAACGCAGGCCGCTTTCGAGAATATTCTGCAGCAGCGCCGGGCCTTTGAAGCCGGCCGGGTCGCGGCAGATCACGCTGATCACCAGGACTTCTTCGGCTTGCGGCTGATCTTTTTCCGCCACGGCCGCTGCAGGCTTGCTGTCTTCGGCGAAATCGTCGTCACGGCTGCTGAAGCTCGGGCCGCCGTCCAGATCGAGGTCGAGGTTCAAGTCGCCCTGCGCCGGGCCGTTGCTGCCGCGCTTGCCACGTTTCGAACCGGACTCGCGCGGCTCGCGGGCTTCGCGGTTGGGCATGCTCACCGACGGCAGATCGTGCTCGTCCAGTTGCGGCTCTTTGTGCGTGTCCAGGACGCGGGCCGGGCCCAACAGCTCGGCGCTGGTGTCCTCGTCCGGCAGATTGGACAGGCTCCGGTCGAGACGGAATTTCAGCTTTCCCTTGCCACCGCGCATACGGCGCCAGCCATCGAAAAGAATACCGGCTATCACAATGATGCCGATGACGATCAGCCACTCGCGCAGACCGATTTCCATGTAATCCCGTGCCTCTATAAAAAATGCTGAAAAATAAGGGGTTTACACTGCGTAAACCGCTTTAAAACGTGGCGCCAACTCTATGTTCTGACAGGCGTTTTGCCCACGTATACGAAAAATTGACATTAAACTAGCACGACCAAAGACAACTTTACACCGTCTGTCTCATTTGGCTTGCGCGAATATGTCGATTGGCCATCCGGCCGATGTCAGTAAAAAGTCCTACAGACCTCCAAAACTATTCCGACACCACACCGACTCAGGCGTCCACCATCGCCATCGCCTCCTCGACATCCACCGCCACCAGTCGCGAGCAGCCCGGCTCATGCATCGTCACACCCATCAACTGCTCGGCCATTTCCATGGCGATCTTGTTGTGGGTGATGTAGATGAACTGCACGGTCTGCGACATCTCTTTGACCAAGCGTGCGTAGCGTCCAACGTTAGCGTCATCCAGTGGCGCGTCAACCTCATCGAGCATGCAGAACGGCGCCGGGTTCAACTTGAAGATGGCAAAAACCAGGGCCAGTGCAGTCAGGGCCTTTTCGCCGCCGGAGAGCAAATGGATGGTGCTGTTCTTCTTCCCGGGCGGCTGCGCCATGATCGTCACCCCTGTATCGAGTAGATCTTCGCCCGTCAGTTCCAAATACGCGCGCCCGCCACCGAAAACTTTCGGGAAAAGTGCCTGCAAACCGCCGTTGATCTGATCAAAGGTATCTTTGAAACGGTTGCGGGTTTCCTTGTCGATCTTGCGGATGACGTTTTCCAGGGTCTCCAGCGCCTCGACCAGATCGGCGTCCTGCGCATCCAGATAACGTTTACGCTCCGATTGTTGCGTGTATTCATCGATGGCCGCGAGGTTGATCGCACCCAGGCGCTGAATCCGCGCGTTGATGCGTTCGAGTTCTTCTTCGGCCTCGCGTTCACTGGCTTGTGCGGTCAATGTGGCGAGCACGCCGTTGAGATCGTAGCCATCTTCGAGCAATTGATCCTGCAAAGCCTTGCGCCGTACGGTCAGCGCCTGCCATTCCATGCGTTGCTGTTCGAGCTGGCCGCGAATCAACTGCGATTGCTGCTCGGCTTGGGTGCGGCGTTTTTCCGCGTCGCGCAATTCACGATCGGCGTCTTCCAGGGCGATCTGCGCAGTCTTGAGTTCTTCATCGACGGTCATGCGCTTGTCGAGCAGTTCTTCAAGTTTCAGACGCAGCTCTTCCAGCGGCGCCTCACCCTCCTCCAGATTCAGACTCAACTGTTCGCGCTTTTCAGTCAGACGCTCGGCCTGCATCTCCAGACGCTCCAGCGCCTGTCGCGTGGAGTCATGCTGGGCGCGCAACGAGCCGAGACGCACGGCCAGTTGATGGGCGTGATCCTTGTGCTGCCGGGCTTCCTGACGCACGCGATCAAGGCGCTCGCGCAGGCTGTCGCGCTGGGCCAGCAGCAACTCGCGCTGCTCGGTGTCGAGCGCCATGGTGTCCAGCGCTTCTTGCAATTGCATGCGCGCTTCGCCGACCTGCTCGTGCTCAAGCTCGCGCTGTTCGGCGAGCTCGACCAGTTCTTCATCGAGACGGGTGCGGCGCAATGTCAGTTGCTCGGCCTTGGCCTTGCCAGCGGACAATTGTGCTTTCAGTTCGCCTTGCTGGCGCGCTTCGTCCTGCAGCAAGCGGCGCAGATGTTCGCGGCCGTTTTCCTGCTGGCGCTGTTGCGCGCGCAAGGTTTGCAGGCGGGTTTCCATGGCCTCGACGGTGGCTTCGCGCTCTTCGCGTTCAAGCTGCAAGTCTTCGATTTCCTGGCCACGGGCGAGCATGCCGCTTTCCGCTTCGCTGGCGCGACGTACGCGTAAAAAGTGTCGTCCGACCCAATAGCCGTCGCGGCTGATCAGGCTTTGCCCGGCGCTCAACTGACCGCGCAACGCCAGCGCCTGTTCAAGGCTGTCGACCGGTTTGACCTGGCCGAGCCACGGCGACAGATCGATCTGCGCCTCGACTTTGTCCAGCAGGCTGCCCGCCACCCGCACGCCATCGCTGGCCGGGCTGAGCAGGCGCAAATCGCCTTGGGTGAAACCGGACAGATCGAAGCCGCTGAAATCGTCGACCAGTACCGCTTGCAGATCGGCGCCGAGCACGGTTTCCACCGCCAGCTCCCAACCGGCCTCGACCTTCAGGCCTTCGGCCAGACGCGGACGCTCGGCGAGATTGTGTTCCTTCAACCATTCGGCGGTGCCGGTGCCCGGGTCGAGCGCGGCCTGCTGCAAGGCTTCCAGCGACGCCAAACGCCCGTTGAGCCGCTGCAGATCGCCCTGCGCCTGCTGCTGCGCGGTCAACGCCTGCTGCAACTCCTGACGCAGTTGTTCGAGCTTTTCGACCTGCGCTTCTTCGCTGGTCTGTAAATCTTCCAGGGTCGCTTCAGACTCGGCGAGCTGCTCATTGAGCGCCATGATCGCCGCGTCTTCCGGGTCGGCGGACAGCAACGCGCGCTCTTCAGCGAGGCGTTTCTGCCGGTCAGCCAGACGCTCCATGCTGCTTTCCAACTGCTGGATCCGCGATTGCTGGACTTCAGCCTGACGGCGCGGTTCGGCAGCGGTCAGGTTGAACGCGTCCCACTGCTCCTGCCAGCCGTGCATGGTGGTTTCGGCTTCTTCGAGGGCCGCAGCGGCTTCCTCGGCGGCGGCGCTGGTGACTTCCTGCTCGGGGGTGAGCATGTCCAGTTCTTCGCCGAGGGTCAGCAACAGCGTGCGGTCGTGGCCAAGGTGCGATTCGGTTTCCAGACGCGCGCGCTCGGCTTCTTTCAGATCGTCCTGCAACTGACGCAAACGCTGCTGGCCGTGCTGGATGCTCTGCTCGACCCGGGCGATGTCGCCGCCGACCGAATAGAAGCGGCCCTGCACCAGATTGAAGCGCTCGGACAGGTCGTGGTGACCGTCGCGCAGGCGTTCGATGGCGGCGTCAGCGTTACGCTGTTCAGCGACCAGCGCTTCGAAGCTGACTTCCTGGTTGCCGATGATCGACTCGCGCTGGCCGACCTGCTCGTTGAGGTCCTGCCAGCGCAGCGCCGACAGTTGCGCCTTGAGCTGACGCTCTTCGGCCTTGAGTTCCTGATACTTTTTCGCCGCCTCGGCCTGACGGTGCAGTCGTTCGAGCTGGCGCTCCAGTTCTTCGCGCAGGTCGGTGAGTCGGGCGAGGTTTTCGTGGGTGCGGCGGATGCGGTTCTCGGTCTCGCGGCGGCGCTCTTTATATTTCGAGATGCCGGCGGCTTCTTCGATGAAGTTACGCAGGTCTTCGGGCTTGGATTCGATCAGCTTGGAGATCATCCCCTGTTCGATGATCGAGTAGCTGCGCGGACCGAGGCCGGTGCCGAGGAAAATATCGGTGATGTCGCGCCGACGGCATTTGGTGCCGTTGAGGTAATACGTGGTCTGGCTGTCGCGGGTGACTTTGCGGCGGATGGAAATTTCCGCGTAGGCGGCGTATTCGCCGAGCAGCGTGCCGTCGGAGTTGTCGAACACCAGCTCGATGCTGGCCTGGCTCACCGGTTTGCGGCTGGTCGAGCCGTTGAAGATGACATCGGTCATCGACTCGCCACGGAGGTTCTTCGCCGAACTTTCGCCCATCACCCAGCGCACGGCGTCGATGATGTTCGACTTGCCGCAACCGTTCGGCCCGACGACCGCCGCCATGTTACTGGGGAAGTTCACCGTGGTCGGGTCGACGAAGGATTTGAACCCCGCCAGTTTGATGCACTTCAGCCGCACGCTCAGGCAACCGTCAGCGCAGACACCACCAGATCGCAGCTGCGCTGGGCATACGCCGTGAGCACGATGCGGATCTGCGGCAAATCACGGGCGAGTACGGCAGCGAGCAAGCGTTCGAACAGTTCGAGGAATTCGCTCATTTCCGCCTTGCGCTGTTCGAGGGCGAGGAAATACGCACGGCTCATCGCCGGCTGGAGGTTCTCGACGGTTTCTTGCAGGTACGGATTGTTGGCAAACGGATAGGCGGCGCGCATCACCGCGAAGCTGTCATCGACGAAGCTGCGGATATCGCCGCGTTCGTAATTGGCGGTCAGGCGCTGCTGGATCTGCACGAAGGGCGCCATGTCCGACTGCACTTGCCAGCCGTTGGCCACGGAATTGCCGAGCAGGATGTACAGCTCGCTCATCAGCGTGCACAGGCTCTGCACCTTGTGCGGCGTCAGCTCGGTAACGTGGGCGCCACGACGCGGCAGGATCGCGATCAGGTGACGGCGCTCGAGGATCAGCAAGGCTTCGCGGACCGAACCGCGGCTGACGTTGAGCGCCAGCGTGACCTTCTGTTCCTGGATGCGCTCTCCTGGCTTCATTTCGCCACGAATGATGCGTTCGGCGAGGTGGTGAGCGATTTGCTCGGCGAGGCTGTCCGGCGCCTTGAACGTCATGGTTGTCCTTCAAACTCTATCGATCTGCACAAGCGGCGCAGTGTAGCGCAAATGCGCGGTCATGGCGGAGTGCCCACTCAGCGGTTTTTGGCACGAATCCCGCAAAAAAGCGCAGTGACCGATGAAGGTCAATACTGAATAGACACGCTGTTGATCGACGAAACGGTTTTTCTGACCTTTAAGTCAGAAAACCATTGACCGAAAAGTCAGACCTGCTAAATTCGGTTCACGTCGGTTAACAACAATAATGAGTCTGCGAGGCCTTCCGTGATCCAGTTTTTACTTAACCAGGAACTCCGTAGCGAGCACGCCCTGGACCCGAATCTGACTGTGCTCAATTACCTGCGTGAACATGTGGGCAAGCCCGGCACCAAAGAAGGTTGCGCCAGCGGTGACTGCGGAGCCTGCACCGTGGTGGTTGGCGAGTTGCAGACCGATGACAGCGGGCGTGAGCATATTCGCTATCGCAGCCTCAACTCGTGCCTGACCTTCGTTTCGTCGTTGCACGGCAAACAACTGATCAGCGTTGAAGACCTCAAGCACAAGGGCGAACTGCACAGCGTGCAGAAAGCCATGGTCGAGTGCCACGGTTCGCAGTGCGGCTTCTGCACTCCCGGTTTCGTCATGTCGTTGTTCGCCCTGCAAAAGAACAGCGATGCGCCGGATCAGGCCAAGGCCCACGAAGCGCTGGCCGGAAACCTCTGCCGCTGCACCGGCTACCGGCCTATTCTCGCCGCTGCCGAACAATCCTGCTGCGGCAAACCAGCGGATCAGTTCGACGCCCGCGAAGCCGAAACCATTGCCCGCCTCAAGGCCATCGCACCGACCGATATCGGTGAACTCAACAGCGGTGACAAACGCTGCCTGGTGCCGCTGACCGTCGCTGACCTGGCCGACCTCTACGACGCTTATCCGCAAGCGCGGCTGCTCGCCGGCGGCACCGATCTGGCGCTGGAAGTCACCCAGTTCCACCGCACCCTGCCGGTGATGATCTACGTCGGCAACGTCGCCGAAATGAAGCGCATCGAAACCTTCGATGACCGCATCGAAATCGGCGCCGCTACCGCCCTTTCCGACTGCTACGAGGCGTTGAATGCCGAGTACCCGGACTTCGGCGAATTGCTGCACCGCTTCGCCTCGTTGCAGATCCGCAATCAAGGCACCCTCGGCGGCAACATCGGCAACGCATCGCCGATCGGTGACTCGCCACCGCTGCTGATCGCCCTCGGCGCGCAGATCGTGCTGTGCAAAGGCGAAACCCGCCGCACCTTGAACCTGGAAGATTACTTCATCGACTATCGCGTCACGGCGCGGCAGGAAAGCGAGTTCATCGAAAAAATCATCGTCCCGCGCGCCAGCGCCGAGCAGCTGTTCCGCGCCTATAAAGTGTCGAAGCGTCTGGACGACGACATCTCCGCCGTCTGTGCTGCGTTCAATCTGCGTGTGGAAAACGGCGTGATCAGCGACGCCCGGGTGGCCTTCGGCGGCATGGCGGCGATTCCGAAACGCGCTGCGCACTGCGAAGCCGTGCTGCAAGGCGCGCCGTTCAACAACGCCGTGATCGAACGCGCCTGCGCCGCGCTGGCCGAAGACTTCACGCCGCTCTCGGACTTCCGCGCCAGCAAGGAATATCGCCTGCTCAGCGCGCAGAACCTGCTGCGCAAATACTTCATCGAACTGCAAACACCGCACATCGAGACTCGGGTGACCGCTTATGTCTAATCATCACGCCGTAGAGAAGACCCAGGCTGAATTGGCCGAATTGTTCGCCAAGGATCTGACCACCGGTGTCGGTCGCAGCGTCAAGCACGACAGCGCCGCCAAGCATGTGTCCGGTGAAGCGCAGTACATCGACGATCGCCTGGAATTCCCCAACCAGTTGCATCTGTATGCGCGCCTGTCGGACCGCGCCCACGCGAAAATCCTCAGCATCGACACGTCGCCGTGCTACGCCTTCGAAGGCGTGCGCATTGTCATTACCCACGAAGACGTGCCAGGTCTGAAAGACATCGGCCCGCTGATGCCGGGCGACCCACTGCTGGCCATCGATGACGTGCAGTTCGTCGGCCAGCCAGTGCTGGCGGTAGCGGCGAAAGATCTGGAAACCGCGCGCAAGGCGGCGATGGCGGCGATCATCGAATACGAGGATCTGGAACCGGTGCTCGACGTCGTCGAAGCCCTGCGCAAGCGCCATTTCGTGCTCGACAGCCACACCCACCAGCGCGGCGACTCGGCCTCTGCACTGGCCACGGCTGAACACCGCATTCAGGGCACGCTGCACATCGGCGGCCAGGAGCACTTCTATCTGGAGACACAAATCTCCTCGGTGATGCCCACTGAAGACGGCGGCATGATCGTCTACTGCTCGACGCAGAACCCGACCGAAGTGCAGAAACTGGTCGCCGAAGTGCTCGACGTGTCGATGAACAAAATCGTCGTCGACATGCGCCGCATGGGCGGTGGTTTCGGTGGCAAGGAAACCCAGGCTGCGAGCCCGGCGTGCCTGTGCGCGGTGGTCGCGCACCTCACCGGCCAACCGACCAAGATGCGCCTGCCGCGCGTCGAAGACATGCTGATGACCGGCAAGCGCCACCCGTTCTACGTTGAATACGACGTCGGCTTCGACAGCAACGGCCGTCTGCACGGGATCAACATGGAGCTGGCCGGCAACTGCGGCTGCTCGCCGGACCTGTCCGCCTCGATCGTTGACCGGGCGATGTTCCACTCGGACAACTCCTACTATCTCGGCGATGCCACCATCAACGGTCACCGTTGCAAGACCAACACCGCCTCGAACACCGCTTATCGTGGTTTCGGTGGCCCGCAAGGCATGGTCGCCATCGAGGAAGTGATGGACGCGATTGCCCGGCACCTGAAGCTCGACCCGCTGGCGGTGCGCAAGGCCAACTACTACGGCAAGACCGAGCGCAACGTCACCCACTACTACCAGACCGTCGAGCACAACATGCTCGAAGAGATGACCGCCGAACTGGAAGAAAGCAGCCAGTACGCCGAGCGCCGCGAAGCGATCCGTCGCTACAACGCCAACAGCCCGATCCTGAAAAAAGGCCTGGCGCTGACTCCGGTGAAATTCGGCATTTCCTTCACCGCGAGCTTCTTGAACCAGGCCGGTGCGCTGATCCACATCTACACCGACGGCAGCATCCACCTGAACCACGGTGGTACGGAAATGGGTCAGGGCCTGAATACCAAAGTCGCTCAGGTCGTGGCGGAAGTTTTTCAGGTCGAAATCGATCGTGTACAGATCACCGCGACCAACACCGACAAAGTGCCCAACACCTCGCCGACCGCTGCTTCCAGCGGCGCCGACCTGAACGGCAAAGCCGCGCAGAACGCAGCACAGACCATCAAGCAACGCCTGGTCGAATTCGCCGCGCGGCACTACAAGATCAGCGAAGAAGACGTCGAATTCCGCAACGGCCACGTGCGGGTGCGCGAGCAGATCCTGACGTTCGAAGCGCTGATCCAGCAGGCGTATTTCAATCAGGTTTCGCTGTCGAGCACTGGCTTCTACAAGACCCCGAAAATCTACTACGACCGCAGTCAGGCGCGGGGCCGTCCGTTCTATTACTTCGCCTTTGGCGCAGCCTGCTGCGAAGTGATCGTCGACACCCTGACCGGCGAGTACAAGATGCTGCGCACCGACATCCTGCATGACGTCGGCGCCTCGCTGAACCCGTCGATCGACATCGGTCAGGTCGAGGGTGGTTTCGTGCAAGGTATGGGCTGGCTGACCATGGAAGAGCTGGTCTGGAACAACAAAGGCAAGCTGATGACCAACGGCCCGGCCAGCTACAAGATCCCGGCGGTGGCGGACATGCCGCTGGATCTGCGAGTGAAGCTGGTGGAAAACCGCAAGAACCCGGAAGACACGGTGTTCCATTCCAAAGCTGTCGGTGAACCGCCGTTCATGCTCGGCATCGCCGCCTGGTGCGCGATCAAGGACGCGGTGGCGAGCCTCGGTGATTATCAGCATCAGCCGAAAATCGACGCGCCAGCCACGCCGGAGCGGGTGTTGTGGGGTTGCGAGCAGATGCGTCAGCTCAAAGCGGTGAAGGCTGTCGAAGCTGAAACCGAGCTGGCTCCGCTCTAGGACCGAGGCGCGGCCATTCGCGAGCAGGCTCGCTCCCACATTGGCAATGCATTCCAAATGTGGGAGCGAGCCTGCTCGCGAAGAGGCCGGCACAGACAACGAAGATGTCGAGGTGAACATGTACAACTGGATCGACGCCCTCGCCGACCTGCAGAATCAGGGCGAGCCCTGTGTGCTGGTGACGATCATCGAAGAACTCGGTTCGACGCCACGCAACGCCGGCTCGAAAATGGTCGTCAGTGCCGACCGCCTGTTCGACACCATTGGTGGCGGGCATCTGGAATTCAAAGCCATGCAGATCGCCCGCGAGATGCTCGCCAGCGGTAAGCAGGACACCCATTTGGAGCGCTTCAGCCTCGGCGCCAGTCTCGGCCAGTGCTGCGGTGGCGCTACGGTGTTGCTGTTCGAACCGATGGGCCAGGTGCAGGCGCAGATTGCCGTGTTCGGTGCCGGCCATGTCGGTCGCGCCCTCGTGCCGCTGCTGGCCAGCCTGCCCTGCCGGGTGCGCTGGATCGATTCGCGCGAGGCGGAGTTCCCCGAACACATTCCCCACGGCGTGCGTAAAATCGTCAGCGAAGAGCCGGTGGACGAAGTCGATGATCTGCCTGCCGGCAGCTACTGCATCGTCATGACCCACAACCATCAGCTCGATCTGGAGCTGACCGCGGCGATTCTCAAGCGTAACGATTTCACTTGGTTCGGCCTGATCGGCTCGAAAACCAAACGCGCCAAATTCGAACACCGTCTGCGTGATCGTGGTTTCGACCCGAGCGTGGTGCAGCGCATGCGCTGCCCGATGGGCATCGGCGAAGTCAAAGGCAAACTGCCTGTGGAAATCGCCATCTCCATCGCCGGCGAAATCATCGCCACTTACAACGCCAATTTCGGCCAGCACAGCACCCGCGCCGAACCGATTGCCCGACTGCTGCCCGCCTCGCGCCGCAGTCAGGCCGCCAAACTCAAAGCCTCAAACTGATTAGAGAACCCTCATGCCTCTGACTCGCAAAGCCTACCGCGCCGCCATCCTGCACAGCATCGCCGACCCTGCCGAAGTCGGCATCGAAGCCTCGTATGAATATTTCGAGGATGGCCTGCTGGTGATCGACGACGGCAAGATCAGCGCCCTCGGCCACGCCAGCGAACTGCTGCCAACCCTGCCGGCGGATATCGAGATCAACCATTATCAGGATGCGCTGATCACCCCGGGCTTTATCGACACACACATTCACCTGCCGCAGACCGGCATGGTCGGCTCCTACGGCGAGCAACTGCTCGACTGGCTGAACACCTACACCTTTCCCTGCGAAAGCCAGTTTGGCGACAAGGCTCACGCCGACGAAGTGGCCGATATTTTCATCAAGGAACTGCTGCGCAACGGCACCACCACGGCGCTGGTGTTCGGCAGCGTGCATCCGCAATCGGTGAATTCGTTTTTCGAGGCGGCCGAGAAGCTCGACCTGCGCATGATCGCCGGCAAGGTGATGATGGACCGCAATGCCCCGGATTATCTGGTCGATACCGCTGAATCCAGCTACGTCGACAGCAAGGCGCTGATCGAGCGCTGGCACGGCAAGGGCCGTTTGCACTATGCGGTGACGCCGCGCTTCGCCCCCACCAGCACCCCGGAACAACTGACCCTCGCCGGGCAACTGCTCACGGAATATCCGGATCTGTACATGCAGACCCACATCAGCGAAAACCTCAAGGAAATCGAGTGGGTCAAAGAGCTGTTTCCGGAGCGCAAGGGCTACCTCGACGTCTACGATCACTACCAGTTGCTCGGCGAACGCTCGGTGTTTGCCCACGGCGTGCACTTGTGTGACGAAGAATGCGCGCGACTGGCAGAAACCGGCTCGGCGATCTCGTTCTGCCCGACCTCGAACCTGTTCCTCGGCAGCGGCCTGTTCAATTTGCCGATGGCCGAGAAGCACAAGCTCAATGTCGGCCTCGGCACCGACGTCGGCGGCGGCACCAGTTTCTCCCTGCTGCAAACCCTCAACGAAGCCTACAAGGTGATGCAGCTGCAAGGCGCGCGGTTGAGCCCGTTCAAGTCGCTGTACCTGGCGACGCTGGGTGGCGCGCGGGCGCTGCGCCTGGAAGACAGGATCGGCAACCTGCAACCGGGCTCCGATGCCGACTTTCTGGTACTGGATTACAACGCCACGCCGCTGCTCAGCTACCGCTTGAAGCAGTCCAATAACATTGCCGAAACCTTGTTTGTACTGATGACGCTGGGGGATGACCGAACGGTGGCGCAGACGTATGCGGCGGGGGCGCTGGTGCATCAGCGCTAAGCCTCTTCGCACTGATCATTCCCCGGTGGTGTTTACCCCGGGGGATTTTTGTTGCCGGTCAGATTGTCTTCGCGAGCAGGCTCGCTCCCACCTTTGAGATGCATTCCCCTGTGGGAGCGAGCCTGCTCGCGAAAGCCGCGACTCGGTTTCAGATCAGAGCTTGGCCGCTGGACGCCCTGGCTTCTTGGTCTGCAACAAATGCGAGAACACCGCATGCAGATCATCCGACGCGCCTTCCTCGTCGAGGTTGAGCTTGCTGTCGATGTGGTCCATGTGATGCATCATCAGGTTCACCGCCAGCTCACCGTCGCGTTTCTCGATCGCGTCGATCAACTGCGTGTGTTCATCGTACGAGCAATGCGAGCGGTTGCCGCTTTCGTACTGGGCGATGATCAATGAAGTCTGCGACACCAGGCTGCGCTGGAAGCTGATCAACGGCGCGTTCATCGCCGCCTCCGCCAGCTTCAGGTGGAATTCGCCCGACAGCCGAATACCGGCACCGCGATCGCCGCGCGAGAAACTGTCGCGCTCATCGTTGACCATCTGCCGCAGCTCGGCGATCTGCTCGGCAGTGGCATGTTGCACCGCCAATTCAGTGATCGCCCGCTCGACCAGACGCCGGGCGAGAAACACCTGACGCGCTTCCTCAACACTCGGGCTGGCGACCACGGCGCCACGGTTCGGCCGCAACAGCACCACTCCTTCATGGGCCAGACGCGACAGCGCGCGGCGAATGATGGTGCGGCTGACCCCGAAGATTTCCCCCAGCGCTTCTTCGCTCAATTTGGTGCCGGGCGCCAGACGCTGTTCGAGGATGGCCTCGAAGATATGCGCGTAGACAATATCGTCCTGGGTTCCGCTGCGGCCGGCTTTGCCTGCTCGCGGTTGTTTCTTGAGGGGTTGCAACTGTTCGTTCATGGGCACTCGAGTCGGGAAAGCTGCGGCGAATAGACCGTGACTGTAATACGGCACAGTAGGTCGCTGGCAAGTATCGCGTAAAAAACAGCGCGATTGTACACAATGAATGGTGGCAACACGACTGTACGGCTGTTTGCGCCTGCGGCTGTATTGCAACGGTTTGTCAGGTTTGAGTTTAGGCTTGATCGCAGAATCCGCTGCATGACCGCAATCCCCCGTGGGAGCGAGCCTGCTCGCGAAAGCCATTTCACATTCACTATGAATGTTGACTGACATAGCGCTTTCGCGAGCAGGCTCGCTCCCACAGAGGTTCTGTGTTGTGGCGGACATCTCCATTGGTATAAGGAACACCGCCGTCATGACCGACGCTACCCACGCCCGCCTGCGCCCTCTTGCCGACACCTCGCCTTCCGCCATCGTCGCCGGTTTCATCGCGATGATGACCGGCTACACCAGTTCGCTGGTGCTGATGTTCCAGGCCGGGCAAGCGGCCGGCCTGAGCAGCGGGCAGATTTCTTCGTGGATCTGGGCGATTTCGATTGGCATGGCCGTATGTTCGATCGGTCTGTCGCTGCGCTATCGCACACCGATCACCATCGCCTGGTCGACCCCCGGCGCGGCGTTGCTGATCACCAGCCTGGGCGGCGTCAGTTACGGCGAGGCGATCGGCGCCTACATCACGTGCGCGGTGCTGGTGACGATCTGCGGCCTGACCGGCAGCTTCGAACGGCTGGTAAAAAAGATCCCGGCCTCTTTGGCGGCGGCCTTGCTGGCAGGGATTCTGTTCAAGATCGGCAGCGAAATCTTCGTCGCCGCGCAACACCGTACCGGTCTGGTGTTGGGGATGTTCTTCACTTATCTGCTGGTCAAGCGCCTGTCGCCGCGCTATGCGGTGCTCGCGGCGCTGCTGATCGGCACCGCGCTGTCGGGCTTCATGGGGCTGCTGGATTTCAACGGTTTTCATCTGGAAGTGGCCACCCCGGTCTGGACCACGCCGCACTTCTCCCTGGCCGCAACCATCAGCATCGGCATTCCGCTGTTCGTGGTGGCGATGACCTCGCAGAACATGCCCGGCATCGCCGTGCTGCGCGCCGATGGCTATAACGTCCCGGCCTCGCCACTGATCACCACCACCGGCATCGCCTCGCTGTTGCTGGCGCCGTTCGGCTCCCACGGCATCAACCTCGCGGCCATCAGCGCGGCGATCTGCACCGGCCCGCATGCCCATGAAGATCGCAACAAGCGCTACACCGCAGCGGTGTGGTGCGGGGTGTTCTACGGGATTGCCGGGGTGTTCGGCGCCACGTTGGCAGCGTTGTTTGCCGCGTTGCCGAAAGAACTGGTGCTGTCGATTGCGGCGCTGGCGCTGTTCGGCTCGATCATCAATGGCTTGAGCATTGCCATGAGCGAGGTGAAGGAACGGGAAGCGGCGTTGATCACCTTCATGGTCACGGCGTCCGGGCTGACGCTGTATTCCATTGGTTCGGCGTTTTGGGGGATTGTGGCGGGGGTTTTGACGCTGGTGATTTTGAATTGGCGCAGAGCTTAAGATCAAAAGCCCCTCACCCTAACCCTCTCCCAAAGGGAGAGGGGACTGACCAAGGTGCTCGGAAGATATACGCCGACGAGGGATATCAAGTCGAACTCACATCCCGAAAAGCCCACAGATCGGCTCCCTCTCCCTCGGGAGAGGGCTGGGGTGAGGGGCGAGTCCACCATCAAATCCAAGCCGTATCACCTAAACACCAGACGAAAAAAAACGGCGACCCTCAGGTCGCCGTTTTTTTCAGTATCACTTGGCCGCGTTGATCGGCTTTTCCGGATACCACACATCCAGCAGCGGGCTGACTTCGTACTTGGTCAGCTCGGAGCGGTTTTTCAGCCAGGCTTCAACGGCAGCGCGCTGCTCTTCGTTGACCGAGCCACGCTTCTGCAGGCACACCAGACCGAAGTCGTCGCCGCCAACATAACCCAGACCGTTGGCTGCCATGGCTTCTTTGATGAATGCTTCGAGGAAAGCGTCAATGGCTTCTTCGGACAAGTCTTCTTTGAAGTCCAGGTTCAGTTCGAAACCCAGCTCTTGAAATTCATCTACGCACAGTTTTTTGCGCAGACGCTGGGAACGGTTAGTCGCCATTGGAACAATCCTCTTAAGTAATAACGGCCGGCACTTTACCAGTTTAAGCCGGCGATTGCCCGACTCTCTGGTCGCTGCGGCCGACCGCCTGTAAAAAAATAACCACTTGGCCGGCCCCGACACGGCACAAGCTGTTACAGCTTGGGGCATAATGCCGACACTTTCATGACCACTGAGGGCCTTTTCATCCATGTCCTCGTCTTTTTTCCCCTCTTTTGCAGGGTTTTATTGCATATGATCAAATCGTTGCGTCCACTGTTTCTCGCCGGCCTTCTTCTGCCTCTGGCCCTGCCTGTCTCCGCTGCCACCATCAACACTTCCCTCACCCCGAACGTCGAAAAAGCCCTCAAGGCCAGCAAGCTGCAGCCCACTGCGCTGTCGCTGGTGATGGTGCCGCTCGACGGTCCGGGCACGCCGACGGTGTTCAACGCCGACGTCTCGGTCAATCCGGCCTCGACGATGAAACTGGTCACCACCTACGCGGCGCTGGAAATGCTCGGGCCCAACCATCAGTGGAAAACCGAGTTCTACACCGATGGCACCCTGAGCGGCGGCATTCTCAACGGCAACCTCTACCTCAAGGGCGGCGGTGACCCGAAGCTGAACATGGAAAAACTCTGGCTGTTGATGCGCGACCTGCGCGCCAACGGCGTCACGCAGATTACCGGCGACCTGATCCTCGACCGCAACTTCTTCGTGCAGCCGCAATTGCCGGAATTCAACGATGACGGCAACGACGACAACAAGCCGTTCCTGGTCAAGCCCGACTCGCTGCTGGTCAACCTCAAGGCCCTGCGCTTTGTTGCGCGCAATGACGGTGGCCGCGTGTTGATTTCCGTGGAGCCGCCGATCGCGAACATCCGCATCGAAAACACCGTCAAAGCCCTGCCGTCCAAGCAATGCACCGGCGGCGTGCGCTACAACCCGGTGCCGCAGGCCGATGGCAGCGTGACCGTGACCGTTGGCGGCCAGTTGGGCGAAGGCTGCAGCTCGCAGACTTATCTGTCGCTGCTCGACCACGCGACCTACACCGCCGGCGCCGTGCGGGCGATCTGGAAGGAACTGGGTGGCAGCATTCAGGGCAAGGATCGTCTGGCGCCGACGCCGAGCAGCGCCAAACTGCTTGCCCGTGCGTACTCGCCGGATCTGGCCGAGATCATCCGCGACATCAACAAATACAGTAACAACACCATGGCCCAGCAGCTGTTCCTCAGCCTTGGCCAGCGTTTCCGCAACGATGCCGACGGTGACGACGCCCGGGCAGCGCAGCGCGTGGTACGTCAGTGGCTGGCGAAGAAAGGCATCACCGCGCCGCATCTGGTGATGGAGAATGGCTCCGGTCTGTCGCGGGCCGAGCGGGTCAGTGCACGTGAGATGGCCAACATGCTGCAAGCCGCCTGGCACAGCCCGTACGCCGCCGAGTACATCAGCTCGCTGCCGATTGCCGGCACCGACGGCACCATGCGCAAACGCCTGAAAACCACGGCGATGCGCGGCGAAGCCCACGTCAAGACCGGCACCCTGAACACCGTGCGCGCGATCGCTGGCTTCAGCCGTGACGTGAACGGCAATACCTGGGCGGTGGTAGCGATCCTCAACGACAAGGCCCCGTTCGGCGCCTCGTCGGTGCTCGATCAGGTGCTGCTGGATCTGTACAAACAGCCAAAGCTGCCGCAGACCGCTTCGGTGCTGTAGGCGCAGCAGATGCAATTGAGGGAGCGAGCCTGCTCGCGAAGGCGTCGGTTCAGTCAGCATGTTCAGTGACTGTCACACCGCTTTCGCGAGCAGGCTCGCTCCCACAGAAAATCAGCGCCAGATCCCCTCTGCCCCACAGGGTCAGGTGTCAGGTTCGAATCAGCTCATCTCCCGCTCAACCCGATCCCGGCCATTCTGCTTCGCTGCGTAAACCCCTGAGTCAGCGCGCAGCAACAACGCATCCGCGCCCTCCCCCGGCCGCCAGCTGGCGATGCCGAAACTGGCGGTGACCACGCCAACCACATCCACCGGCGCGCTGCGCAGGCCTTCCCACAACTCCATCGCCAGCATGTACGCGTGCTCGCCGTCGATGTCCGGGCACAGCACCATGAACTCTTCGCCGCCCAAACGGCAGAACACATCGGTGCGACGCAGACGATGGCCAATTCGCTCGCAGACTGCTTGCAGCACACGGTCGCCGACGGCGTGGCCGTAATGGTCGTTGATGCGTTTGAAGTGGTCGATGTCGAGCATGATTACCGACAACTCGCCGCCGCCCCGCTCGACCCGGGCCATCTCCGTGGTCAGGCGTTCCTGGAAATAGCGACGGTTGTGAATGCCGGTCAGCGAATCGGTGATCGACAACGCGCGCAATTCTTCTTCCACGCGCTTGAGATCGGAGATATCCGAGATATAACCGTGCCACAGCACCCCGCCGCCCGGCAGTTCTTCAGGCGTCGCCTCGCCGCGCACCCAGCGCAGGCCGCGCTCGGGCAGTTGCACGCGGTATTCCTCGCGCCACGGGCTGAGATTTTCCGCCGATTCGCGGATTGATGAGCGCACGCGAATCGCGTCCTGCGGGTGAATGCGGCTGAAAATCGCCTCGGAGTCGAGCAGCAGCACATCCGGCTCCAGCTCGTAGATTTCGCGGATGCCATCGCTGGCGTAGATCACGCTGAAGCGTCCGTCGAATTCCATTTTGAATTGGTAAATGCCGCCCGGAACATGGGCGCTGAGCTTCTTCAGCAACGTGTCGCGTGCTGCCAGCACTTCGTGCACGCGTTTGCGCTCGGTGATGTCGATGCAGATCGCCAGATGACCGACCCACAGGCCTTGCTCGTCAAGCACCGGCGTGGCGAGCATGTTCACCGGCAGATGACTGCCATCGCTGCGCACCATGGTCCATTCGCGTGCTTCATGGCCGCCGACTTCGCCGCCCTCGACCAGCATCGCGTGGCAAGTCGGGATGCTTTTGCCGTAGCGCGCACTCAACTCGGCCGAACGCGCCGCCAGTTCCCTGGGTAAATGCAGGTTCTCCAGGGTCATGCGCCCGACCACTTCGGCGCTGCTGTAGCCGAGCATTTGCTCGGCACCGGGATTGAAAGTGTTGATCACGCCGCGCAGGTCGGTGGCAATGATCGCGACCTGAGTGGCGGCATTCAGCACGCCGCGCAACTGACCGTGGGTGCCGCGCAGTTCCTGCTCGCGCTCGTGCAATTCCTGGGTGCGCACCTCGACCAGCCGCACCGCGCGCTGGCGCTGGCTGACCAGCACGTAAAGCAAGGCGCTGAGCAATGCGCTGAGCAAGCCGCCAAGAATGATCACGCTGCCCACCGACGAATGGTTGGCCTGCATGAACGCCTCGCTCGGAAGGATATCGACCTGATAGTCGTGGTCGGCCATGCGCAGCAAGCGCGTCGCCGCCAGATCGCCGGGCACCGCCTCGTTGCTCGATTCGAACAGCGCCTCGTGCTGATCTTGGGTCGACAGGTCGAGAATGCGCACCGACAGGTAATCGTGCAGGGCATCGGGCAAACCATCGGCGAGCAACTGGCGCATGCTGATCACCGCCATCACATAGCCGAACGGCTGCGATTCTCCGGCGCGACTGACCGGCGCCAGTAGCAACACCCCACGCGCGTAGGACGGCTCAATCCCGACCAGGTGCATCGGTTGCGACACCGCCATGCTGCCGAGCTGGTCGGCGCGTTGCAGGGTTTCGCGGCGCAAGGGTTGGGCGAGCAAGTCATAACCCAGTGGTGGCGCCAATCGGCTTTGGGTCTGGGTGTACAGCACCGGCACATATGCGTCGCGCGCTGCCGCCAGTTGCAGCTCGCCATTGGCGTCGAGCTCGCGAATGGTGAAGTTGCTCAGGCCTTCGTCACGCACCTGCTGTTCGAACGCGGCGCGTTCGGCACCACTGACTCTCGGGGCATAGGTATAGGCTTGGGTGCGCAGCAATAAAGGGCGGGAGTAGCCGTCGAATTCGGCGCGGGACACCGATTCGGAGTTGGCGAAGAACCGGCGCAGACTATCGAGACGTTGCTCCTGGTCCTGAAAACGTTCGGCGATACGGCTGTAGCGTTCGTTGGCCAGCAGTTGAAAGCGCTGACGCGATTGTTGCTGAAACTGGTTGAAGGTGCCCCACGCGAGCAGCCCGGTGAGAATCCCGCCGGCAAGCAACACCAGCAAAGCGACCAGCCAGGCTGAGACGTCTTCACTGATGAAACCGAGGATTTTCGGGCGCACGGGGTGCAACGGCATAAGCACGACTCACTCCGCCAGATTCACGGGAAAACCCCATTGGCGGTGTGTGAGTTATAGCTATTAGCCACTAATTTAGCCAGCACCGCTGGATCCACCGAGCCGTTAAAAATCAAGGCTCTGTGGATCCAACCAGTGAAAGCGTCAACGAGCCGTGATTTTCCAGGCGCGGTGGATCTTGGTATTGCGGGCGAAATCCGGATCAATGGTCTGCGCGCTGATTTCCTCGACCGCATAACGCTCGGCGAGGTTTTCCTCCAACTGGAACTTGCGGAAGTTGTTGGAGAAATACAGCACGCCACCCGGTGCCAGCCGCGCCATCGCCAAGTCGATCAACTGCACCTGATCGCGCTGTACGTCGAAGATGCCTTCCATGCGCTTGGAGTTGGAGAACGTCGGCGGGTCGATGAAGATCAGGTCGTATTCGTCGCGGCTGCTTTCCAGCCACGCCATCACATCACCCTGCTCCAGACGGTTCTTGTCCGAGAAGCCGTTCAGCGACAGGTTACGCCGCGCCCAGTCCAGATAAGTTTTCGACAGGTCGACGCTGGTGGTGCTGCGCGCGCCGCCCTTGGCCGCGTGCACGCTGGCGGTCGCGGTGTAGCAGAACAGATTGAGGAAGCGTTTGCCGGCCGCCTCTTTCTGAATGCGCATGCGCATCGGCCGGTGGTCGAGGAACAGGCCGGTATCGAGGTAATCGGTGAGGTTGACCAGCAGCTTCACGCCACCTTCATTGACTTCGACGAACTTGCCCTGCGCAGCCTGACGCTCGTACTGCTTGGTGCCGCTCTGGCGCTCGCGGCGCTTGACCACCACGCGGTTCTTGTCGACATTCAACGCCTGCGGGATTGCCGCCAAAGCGTCGAACATGCGCGCCGAGGCTTTTTCCGGGTCGATGGATTTCGGCGCGGCGTATTCCTGAACGTGCACCCAGTCGTGGTACAGGTCGATGGCCATCGCGTATTCCGGCATGTCGGCATCATAGACGCGGTAGCAATCTATGCCTTCGCGCTTGACCCACTTGCCCATCGCCTTGAGATTTTTCTGCAAGCGATTGGCAAACATCTGCCCGCCTTCGCTCAGGCGCGGCTGTTCGATCACTGGCGCCGGGGCTGGCGTCGGCTTGATCGGGTTGCCGTTCTTGTTGAACTTGCGCTCTTGCGGCTCGTCCGGGGTCTGATCGTAAGCCGCTTGCTCGCGCTCGGCCTGACGCTGTTCCGGAGTGCGGCGTTCGCCAGTGACGAACTGATCGGGCAGGACCTTGATCAGCAGCAGCTTGCACGGCAGCGCGCCGTTCCAGAACGAATACTGTTTATGGCTGCGAATGCCCATGCGCTTGCCCAGATCCGGGGCGCCGGTGAACACCGCCGCTTCCCAGTTCAGGCAGGCCTGACGCAGACGCTCGCCGAGGTTCTGGTAGAGATACAGCAGGCTGGCTTCGTCACCGAGACGCTCGCCGTACGGCGGGTTGCAGATGACCAGACCTTTCTGGTTCTGATCCGGGCGCGGCTCGAAGGTCGCCACTTCGCCCTGGTAGATCTTGATCCACTCGCTGAGGCCGGCGCGCTCAACGTTATTGCGGCCTGGCTGAATCAGTCGTGGATCGGCTTCGTAACCGCGAATCCACAGCGGCGGTTTGGCCAGACCGGCGTCAGCACGCTCGACGGCTTCTTCGTGGAGTTTTTTCCACAGTGCCGGCACATGACCGAGCCACGCGGTAAAGCCCCACTGCTCGCGACGCAGGTTCGGCGCCATGTCGGCGGCAATCATCCCCGCTTCGACGAGAAACGTACCGACACCGCACATCGGGTCAGCCAGTGCGCCACCTTCGGCGGCAATTCGCGGCCAGCCGGAACGGATGAGGATTGCCGCCGCGAGGTTTTCCTTCAGCGGCGCCGCGCCCTGCTGCAAGCGATAGCCACGCTGGTGCAGGCTGTGGCCGGACAGGTCGAGGGAGAGAATCGCTTCGCCGCGATCCAGACGCAGGTGAATGCGCAGGTCCGGGTTGAGCTTGTCGATGGATGGACGATCACCCTGTGGCGTGCGCAGTTTGTCGACGATGGCATCTTTGACTTTCAGCGCGCCGAAGTGGGTGTTGTCGATGCCCGAGCCGTGGCCGCTGAATTCGACGGCCAGGGTGCCGTCGCTGAGCATGTGATCCTGCCAGTCGATGTCGAGCACGCCGTGGTAGAGGTCTTCGGCGTCCTTCATCGGGAAACGCTTGAGCACCAGCAACACACGGTTGGCCAAACGCGACCAGAGGCACAGGCGATAAGCAGTTTCCATGGTCGCCATGCCACGCACGGCGGAGGTGTGCTCGCGCGCTTCTTCAAGGCCAAGCCCGACGGCTTCCTCGATGAGCAGGCCTTCAAGGCCTTTGGGGCAAGTGAGGAAGAGTTCGAAACGATCGGACATGGTAATTCCAGAGCCTTTGGCTAGTGGGCCGGCAACGCATTGCCGACCCGGTTTTCAATCAGGCGCTTTTCTGAAAGAGCGCCCGCGTGGCACGAAGGTGTGCCGTTCCATCCCCGCTGCTCGGGTTAAAAGAGCTTAGATGCCGGGACAGATAAAAAAGTTGGTGAAACAAAAAGACTGAAAGCGACCCTTCGTCGAATATTACCCAAGCGCAAACGTGGGTCATTCTCACTAAAGGATTAACCCCCTGAGCCAGCGGGGCGCCGATCATACCGGGGTTTGCGCAATGAACGTTGAATAAATACGCGGTTATTTATCGCCATAGCATCCTTTACGTTACGTGCTTATGACAAAACGATCATTCCCTCGGTGTGACTCATTGGTTAGAACTGAACACAGGTTGACGTCGCAACGGCGTCAACACCTTGGCTCGCCACGCCGGCAGCGAGCCGCACGATGGCAGGTTTTTTCTGCCAGACCTCAATTGAGGTCAACGCGACACTACAGTCAACAAGTGAGGGAAACACCCTATGAGAAGACTTAAGCGTGATCCGTTGGAAAGAGCATTTTTGCGCGGATATCAATATGGCGTTGGTGGCAAATCCCGTGAGCTTTGCCCATTTACTCTACCGTCGGTACGTCAAGCCTGGATCAACGGCTGGCGAGAAGGACGCGGCGACAACTGGGACGGTATGACCGGCACTGCGGGAATCCACAGACTCAACGAACTTCACGCCGTCGGCTGACACAGGGCATTTATTCCGACACGACAATCTGAATTTGCATTGAATTAACCACGCACGTCCCTCCCGGACGGCGGGCTACGGCCCAGGGGCTCCTTCGAGGAGCCCTTTTTAATGCCTGCAAAAAGGGTTAACCGGGAGCCACGTGGCGAGGGGATTTATCCCCGCTCGGCTGCGCAGCAGTCGCGAAGTCGGAATTTCAATTTAACTGGCATATCAATGTGCAAGGTTTGGGGCTGCTGGGCAGCCCAGCGGGGATAAATCCCCTCGCCACAAAGGCTCCCCAAGGCCTCGGCAATCCTCAGCGCAACGCGGCGATGGCGTCTACCGATTCACGAATCAGCGCCGGGCCTTTGTAGATGAAGCCCGAATAGATCTGCACCAGGCTCGCGCCAGCAGTAATTTTCTCCGCCGCGTGTTTGCCCTCGGTAATCCCGCCCGCAGCAATGATCGGCAAACGCCCGGCCAATTCGCCCGCCAGCACCTTCACGGTATGGGTGCTCTTTTCACGCACCGGCGCACCCGACAGACCGCCCGCCTCGTCGCCATGCTCCATGCCTTCAACACCGACACGGCTCAAAGTCGTATTGGTGGCGATGACCGCGTCCATGCCGGTTTCGATCAACGCCTGGGCAACCTGCGCAGTTTCTTCGTCGGTCATGTCCGGCGCGATCTTGATCGCCAGCGGCACATGCTTGCCGTGACGCAGAGCCAGTTCGGCGCGGCGCGTGGCCAGGTCCGCGAGCAATTGTTTGAGCGAGTCGCCGAACTGCAGGCTGCGCAGGCCCGGGGTGTTTGGCGAGCTGACGTTGACGGTGACGTAGCTGGCGTGGGCGTAAACCTTGTCCAGGCAGATCAGGTAATCGTCGACCGCGCGCTCGACCGGGGTGTCGAAGTTCTTGCCGATGTTGATGCCCAGCACGCCCTGGTATTTCGCCGCAGCGACCCGCGCCAGCAAGTTATCCACGCCGAGGTTGTTGAAGCCCATGCGATTGATGATCGCCTCGGCTTCCGGCAGGCGGAAGATGCGTGGTTTCGGGTTGCCCGGCTGCGGACGCGGGGTCACGGTGCCGATCTCGACAAAACCGAAACCCAGTTGCGCAAAGCCGTCGATGGCCGCGCCGTTCTTGTCCAGACCTGCCGCCAGCCCTACCGGGTTCGGGAACTCCAGCCCCATGACGGTCACCGGCATTTTCGCCGGTGCCTTGCACAGCAAGCCGTTGAGGCCCAAACGTCCACCCGCGCCGATCAGATCCAGCGACAGATCGTGGGAGGTTTCCGGGGAAAGTTTGAACAACAGCTGACGGGCCAGGGTGTACATGGGCGGCAATGACTCGGGCGGCGAAAAGAGGCGGCGATTATAGCCGGGCATCGTCCCCCGGCGCGAGGCGCCTGCGCGAATCAGGCGACTGGCATATGCCTTGCACCACCCCGCTCATCAGTCTGCCGACCAATGACGGCGCGCAGGCCAGGACAATGGCGTCGTCCCCGGGTTTTGCCTGCGCAGAATCCGGGACGACGTTTTTTTTGAGGTAGCGTATGAACGAAACGTCCTTGGGGCCTTTGGCCTGGGTCAATGGCAGCGATGCGCCGGAGAAGAGCGCGATCAATCTCGGCTTCATGGCGCTGAGCGACTGCGCCTCGGTGGTGGTCGCCGCCACCCAGGGCTTCGCCCAGCCCTACGGCCTGACGCTGAACCTCAAACGTCAGGCCTCATGGGCCAACCTGCGCGACAAACTGGTCAGCGGCGAACTGGATGCCGCGCACAGCCTGTACGGACTGATTTACGCGGTGCACCTGGGCATCGGCGGCGTCGCCCCGACCGACATGGCAGTGCTGATGGGCCTGAACCAGAATGGCCAGAGCCTGAACCTGTCCCATGGTTTGCAACAGGCTGGCGTGAACAGTCCTGAAGCGCTCGATCAGCATGTGCACCAAAGCCGCGCAAAACTGACCTTCGCCCAGACCTTCCCCACCGGCACCCATGCGATGTGGCTTTATTACTGGCTGGCGAGCCAGGGCATTCATCCGTTGCAGGACGTCGACAGCGTGGTGGTGCCGCCGCCGCAAATGGTTGCGCACCTGCAAGCCGGGCGCATCGACGGCTTTTGCGTCGGCGAACCGTGGGCGGCCAGCGCCGTGCAGCAGAATCTCGGTTTCACCCTGGCGACCAGCCAGAGCATCTGGCCCGACCACCCGGAAAAAGTCCTCGGCTGCACCCGGGAATTTGTCGAGCAATACCCCAACACCGCGCGGGCGCTGGTCATGGCCATTCTTGAGGCCAGCCGCTTCATCGAAGAAAGCCCGGAAAACCGCCGCAGTACCGCGCAATTGCTCAGCGCCACCGAATACCTCGACACCCCCGCCGCCTGCATCGAGCCGCGTTTCATGGGCGACTACGCCGACGGCCTCGGCAATCGCTGGCAGGACCCGCATGCGCTGCGTTTTCACGGCGGTGGCGAGGTCAATCTGCCGTACCTCTCCGACGGCATGTGGTTCATGACCCAGTTTCGTCGCTGGGGTCTGTTGCGCGAGGATCCGGATTATCTGGCCGTAGCCCGCCAGGTTCAGCGTCTGGATCTGTATCGCGAGGCCGCCAGCGCTGTCGGTGTTGCGACTTCGTACGCAGACCTGCGCAGCAGCCAGTTGCTCGACGGCAAGGTCTGGGACGGCAGCGACCCGGCGGGTTATGCGCGCAGTTTCAAACTGCATGCCCTGAGCGACACCGCCCCCCTTCTCGCCCAGCGCTGACAGGAGACCGCGAACATGTTGCGCATTCTGCTGATCAACGACACCGCGAAAAAAGTCGGACGCCTGAAAGCGGCGCTGACCGAGGCCGGCTTCGAGGTAATCGACGAGTCCGGCCTGACCATCGACCTGCCGGCGCGCGTCGAAACGGTGCGCCCGGACGTGATCCTGATCGATACCGAGTCACCGAGCCGCGATGTCATGGAGCAAGTGGTGCTGGTCAGCCGCGACCAGCCCCGGCCGATCGTGATGTTTACCGACGAACATGACCCGGGGGTGATGCGTCAGGCGATCAAGTCCGGGGTCAGTGCCTACATCGTCGAAGGCATTCACGCACAACGGTTGCAGCCGATTCTCGACGTGGCGATGGCGCGCTTCGAGAGTGACCAGGCCTTGCGCGCGCAATTGCAGGCGCGCGATCAGCAACTGGCCGAGCGCAAGCGCATTGAACTGGCCAAGGGTTTGCTGATGAAGATGAAGGACTGCAACGAGGAAGAGGCCTATACGCTGATGCGCCGCCAGGCGATGAGCCGCCAGCAGAAGCTGATTCAGGTGGCGGAGCAGATCATTGCCATGAGCGAGTTGCTGGGCTGAAGTTTTCGCTGCAAATCAAGAGCCCCTCACCCTAGCCCTCTCCCGGAGGGAGAGGGGACCGACCGCGTTGTCTGGCGCTGTCCGCCGACCTGAACGACCGAGTCGATTATGGATTCACTCGAAATCGTTCAGATCGGCAAATGATTCGGCCATCCCCCGCTCGGTTCCCTCTCCCGGAGGGAGAGGGGACCGACCGCGTTGTCTTGCGCTGTCCGCCGACCTGAACGACCGAGTCGATTATGGATTCACTCGAAATCGTTCAGATCGGCAAATGATTCGGACATCCCCCGCTCGGTTCCCTCTCCCTCTGGGAGAGGGCTAGGGTGAGGGGCTTTTGCTTTTCAGCTGTTGGCACAAATCTCGCTAAGTAAACCGCACAGGTAACCAACGGCGGTTGCCCCACCTACGACAAAGACGTCGCTCACCCCGTTCGCCCCTCGGCGAATCAGGTAGCGGCGTTTTTGCGTTTTGGCCCCACAGAACGGGGCCGGTGGTGCGGCCGTGAGGCGCTCCACCTGCTGTGCATGACTCCTTTCGAGACTCTTTTCAGCCGAGGTGCGCGATGAATTCAAGCTTCTGGAAATCCGGCCATACCCCGACCCTGTTCGCGGCCTTTCTGTATTTCGACCTGAGCTTCATGGTCTGGTACCTGCTCGGCCCGCTGGCGGTGCAGATTGCCGCCGACCTGCACCTGACCACCCAGCAACGCGGCCTTGTCGTCGCCACGCCGATTCTGGCCGGCGCGGTGTTGCGCTTCGCCATGGGCATGCTCGCTGATCGCTTGTCGCCGAAGACCGCCGGGCTGATCGGCCAGGTCATCGTCATCTGCGCGCTGTTCGGCGCCTGGAAACTGGGCATCCACAGTTATGAACAGGCGCTGATCCTCGGCCTGTTCCTCGGCATGGCCGGCGCGTCGTTTGCCGTGGCCCTGCCGCTGGCCTCGCAATGGTATCCGCCAGAGCACCAAGGCAAAGCCATGGGCATCGCCGGTGCGGGCAACTCCGGCACCGTGTTCGCCGCGCTGCTGGCGCCAGTGATTGCCGCCGCGTTCGGCTGGAGCAATGTCTTCGGGTTTGCCCTGATCCCGCTGGTCCTGACTTTGGTGCTGTTCGCCCTGTTGGCAAAAAACGCTCCCCAGCGGCCAAAGCCGAAAGCCATGGCCGACTACTTCAAGGCCCTCGGTGATCGCGACAGCTGGTGGTTCATGTTTTTCTACAGCGTCACCTTCGGCGGCTTCATCGGCCTGGCGAGTGCCCTGCCCGGTTACTTCAACGATCAATACGGTCTGAGCCCGGTAACCGCCGGTTACTACACCGCTGCCTGCGTGTTCGGCGGCAGCCTGATGCGGCCATTGGGTGGCGCGCTGGCCGATCGCTTCGGCGGCATCCGCACCTTGCTGGCGATGTACACCGTCGCTGCCATCTGCATCGCAGCGGTGGGCTTCAATCTGCCAAGTTCCTACGCGGCGCTGGCGCTTTTCGTCTGCACCATGCTCGGCTTGGGCGCCGGCAACGGTGCGGTTTTCCAACTGGTACCGCAGCGTTTTCGTCTGGAGATCGGCGTGATGACCGGGCTGATCGGCATGGCCGGCGGAATTGGCGGCTTCGCCCTGGCGGCCGGCATGGGCGCGATCAAGCAAAGCACCGGCAGTTATCAATTGGCGCTGTGGTTGTTCGCCAGCCTCGGCGTGCTGGCATGGTTTGGCCTGCACGGCGTCAAGCGTCGCTGGAGAACCACCTGGGGTTCGGCGGCGGTGACAGCGGCGCGGGTCTGAGGCCCCAATGGCCCTGCAACTGAGCTTCGCCGAAGCCAGCGCCACCGGCCCGCGCGCGGAGAATCAGGACGCCCTGCGTTCAGTGACACCGGCGCCGGCACTGGCGGTGAGCAAGGGTTATCTTTTCGCCATCGCCGACGGCGTCAGCCAGTGCGCCGATGGCGGCCTCGCCGCGCGTTCGACCTTGCAGGCCCTGGCGCTGGACTACTACGCCACGCCGGAAACCTGGAGCGTGGCCCAGGCGCTGGATCGCCTGCTGCTCGCGCAAAATCGCTGGCTGCAGGCCAACGGCGGCGGGCAACCGCTGCTGACCACGGTCAGCGCGCTGGTGATGCGTGGTCGACGCTTCACCCTCGCCCATGTCGGCGATTGCCGGGTCTATCGCTGGCACGCCGAGCGCTTGCAGCGCATCAGCGAGGATCACGTCTGGGAGCAACCGGGCATGCAACACGTGCTCAAACGTGCGCTCGGGCTCGATCAGCATCTGGTCCTGGATTTCCTCGACGGCGAACTGCGTGAGGGCGAAAGCTTCGTGCTGCTCAGCGACGGCGTCTGGTCGACCTTGGGCGATACCGCGATCGCGGCGATTCTGCGCGATCAAGTGGATCTGCCCAGCGCGGCGCAAACCTTGGTCAACGCCGCGCATCTGGCCGGCAGTCAGGACAACGCCAGTGCCCTGCTGGTGCGCGTCGATGCGCTGGGCGAAGCGAGCATCGGCGATGCGCTGGTGCAATTGCAGCAATGGCCGCTGCCGCCGGCGCTGAAACCCGGGCAAGCGTTTGAAGGCTGGCAGGTGCAAGGCATCATCGGCCAGAGCCAGCAATCATTGCTGTATCGCGTGCTTGATGGTCAGGGCCAGTCTTGGCTGTTGAAGACCTTGCCGACGCGCCTGGCCGACGACCCGCAAGCCGGGCAGGCGCTGCTGTCCGAGGAATGGTTCCTAAAGCGCGTGGCCGGCCGGCATTTTCCGCAAATCCATGCCTGCACTCACCGTCAGCATTTGTATTACGTGATGCGCGAATACGCCGGGACGACGCTGGCCGACGTGTTTCAACACAGCGGCCCGTTGCCTTTGGCGCAGTGGCAGGACATCGCCGAGCGGCTGTTGCGCGCGGTCGGGCTGCTGCATCGGCGGCAGATTCTGCATCGCGACATCAAACCGGAAAACCTGCTGTCAGGTGACGATGGCGAGCTGCGCCTGCTGGATTTCGGTCTGGCTTACTGCCCCGGGCTGTCGCAAGACGCGCCGGCGACGCTGCCGGGGACGCCAAGCTTTATCGCCCCCGAAGCGTTTCGTGGCGAACCACCGAATGCGCAGCAGGATTTGTATTCAGTCGGCGTCACTCTCTATTACCTGCTCACCGGGCATTTCCCCTATGGCGAGATCGAAGCGTTTCAACGGCCCCGATTTGGCGTGCCGGTGAATGCCAGTCGCTATCGCCCGGACTTGCCGGACTGGCTGGCGCAAAGTCTGGAACGCGGCGTCGCCGCCGATCCGCAGCAACGCTTCGAAACCGCTGAAGAGTGGCTGCTGGTGCTGGAACAGGGTGAGCGGCAAAGTTTGAGTGTGCGGCCCCGGCCTTTGTTGGAGCGGGAGCCGTTGAAGGTCTGGCGGACGATGGCTTTGGTGTCGTTGCTGGGGAATGTGGTGCTGCTGGTTCTGTTGTTTCATCAGCCCTGAAAAGATCGCAGCCTTCGGCAGCTCCTACAGTTGGTTGCGTACACCTGTAGGAGCTGCCGAAGGCTGCGATCTTTTGATCCTGCGCTCCAAAAAAGCGCAACACGCCTCGAGAAAGTGCATCGAGCCAGCTCCAATCGGGCAAAAAAACCAGCAATTGCGGCGCCATAACAAGTTGGCACAACCACTGCATTACCCCAATCACCATACATAAAGCCCAACCTTCAACGACGAAGGCTGCGCTTCCCGAGAGAACGGGACCAGGACAAAGGCGTCCTCGCTAGGCAACTAGCGGGACGCCTTTTTTTGTTTGCGCAAAATTTGTCGAGCAAGGCCCGACGGCCCACCAGAGGCCAGCCGCAGCTCCCGGAGAACCTGATGAAAAAACTCAAACTGGTGATGATCGGCAATGGCATGGCCGGGGTCCGTACCCTGGAAGAACTGCTCAAGCTGAGCGACGAGCTCTACGACATCACCGTCTTCGGCGCCGAACCGCACACCAACTACAACCGCATCCTGCTGTCGCCGGTGCTGGCCGGTGAGCAGACCTTCGAAGAGATCGTGCTGAACGACCTCGACTGGTACCTGGAAAACAACATCAAGTTGCTGCTCAACCGCAAAGTGGTGGAGATCGACCGGGTCAAACGCCGGGTAATCGCCGAGGACGGCACCGAGGCCGAGTATGACCGTCTATTGATCGCCACCGGCTCGACTCCGTTCATCCTGCCAATCCCCGGCAACACCTTGCAGGGCGTGATCGGTTATCGCGACATCGCCGACACCCAGGCCATGATCGACACCGCCAGGACCCACAAGCACGCCGTGGTCATCGGCGGCGGTCTGCTCGGCCTCGAAGCGGCCAACGGCCTGATGCTGCGCGGCATGCACGTGACCGTGGTGCACCTCGGCGAATGGCTGCTGGAGCGGCAACTGGACAAGACCAGCGGCCAGCTTCTGCAATCGGCGCTGGAATCCCGTGGCCTGCATTTTCGCCTGTGCGAACAGACCCAAGCCCTGCACGACGCCGGCAATGGCCGGGTCGGCTCGGTGCAGTTCAAGAACGGCGACATCATCCCTGCCGATCTGGTGGTAATGGCCGCCGGCATCCGTCCCAACACTGAACTGGCAGAAAAGGCCGGCATTCCGTGCAATCGCGGGATTCTGGTCAACGACACCCTGCAAACCTACGACCCGCGCATCTACGCAATCGGCGAATGCGCCAGCCATCGCGGCATCGCCTACGGTCTGGTCGCACCGCTGTTCGAACAGGCCAAGGTCTGCGCCAATCACCTCGCGCAACTGGGTTTCGCTCGCTATCAGGGCTCGGTGACTTCGACCAAATTGAAAGTCACCGGCATCGACCTGTTCTCCGCCGGCGATTTCATGGGCGGCGAAGGCACCGAGACCATCACCCTCTCCGACCCGATCGGCGGTGTGTACAAAAAACTGGTGATCAAGGATGACGTGCTGGTCGGCGCCTGTCTGTACGGCGATACGGCAGATGGCGGTTGGTATTTCCGGCAGATTCGTGAGAATCACGCCATCGGCGAAATCCGCGATCACCTGATGTTTGGAGAAAATGCATTAGGCGACGTAGGACATCAGGGCCAGGACAAAGCCATGGTCATGGCCGACAGCGCCGAAGTCTGCGGCTGCAATGGTGTGTGCAAGGGCACCATCGTCAAGGCGATCCAGGAACACGGCCTGTTCAGCGTCGATGAAGTGAAGAAACACACCAAGGCTGCGAGCTCCTGCGGCTCCTGCGCCGGGCTGGTCGAGCAGATCCTGATTAACACCGTCGGTGGCGCGGCGGACGTCAAACCGAAAAGCGAAAAAGCCATCTGCGGTTGCAGCGACCTCAACCACGGGCAGATTCGTCAGGCGATCCGTCAGGAACACCTGCTGACCATCGCCGAGACCATGAGTTACCTGAACTGGCGCACACCGAATGGCTGCGCGACCTGTCGCCCGGCGCTCAACTACTACCTGATTTCCACCTGGCCGGGCGAGGCCAAGGACGATCCGCAATCGCGCCTGATCAACGAACGCGCCCACGCCAACATCCAGAAGGACGGCACCTATTCCGTCGTGCCGCGCATGTGGGGCGGCGTCACCAACCCATCAGAACTGCGCCGAATCGCCGATGTGGCCGACAAGTACAACGTGCCGATGGTCAAGGTCACCGGCGGTCAGCGCATCGACTTGCTGGGGATCAAGAAACAGGATCTGCCCGGCGTCTGGAAAGACCTCGACATGCCGTCCGGCCACGCCTACGGCAAATCCATCCGCACGGTGAAAACCTGCGTTGGCAGCGAGTTCTGCCGCTTCGGCACGCAGAACTCGACGCAACTGGGCATCGAACTCGAGCACGACCTGTTCAACATGTGGTCGCCGCACAAAGTGAAGCTGGCGGTGTCCGGTTGCCCACGCAACTGCTCGGAAGCGGGCATCAAGGACGTAGGAATTATCGGCGTCGACTCCGGCTGGGAGATGTACATCGGTGGCAACGGCGGGATCAAGACCGAAGTCGCCGAGTTCTTCGTCAAGCTCAAGACTGCCGAGGAAGTCCGTGAATACAACGGCGCATTCCTCCAGCTCTACCGCGAAGAAGCCTTCTACCTTGAGCGCACCGTGCACTACCTGCAACGGGTCGGCATGGAGCACATCAAGAAGAACGTGCTCGAAGACGCCGAGCGGCGCAAGGCCCTCAACGAGCGCCTGCAATTCTCCCTGTCGTTCGAACAGGACCCATGGAAAGAGCGCCTGGCGCAGCCGCAACTGAAGAAAGAATTCGACGTGATCCCCGTGAAAAACCTGGAGGTGCCGGCATGAACTGGCTCGATATCTGTGCGCTGGAAGAGATCAACGCCCTCGGTTCGCGGATCATTGCCGGGCCGAAAGGAGACATCGCGATTTTTCGTACAAGCGACGACGAGGTTTTCGCCCTCGATGATCGCTGCCCGCACAAGGGTGGGCCATTGTCGCAAGGCCTGATCTACGGCAAGCGCGTGGCCTGCCCGCTCCACAACTGGCAGATCGACCTCGCAACCGGCGAAGCCCAGGCGCCGGACATCGGCTGTGCGCACCATCATCCGGCGCGGGTCGAGAATGGCCGGGTGCAACTGGCCCTGCGGGACGCCATCTGATGAACCGCCAGACGACCGCCTCGACCTGCTGTTACTGCGGGGTCGGCTGCGGCGTACTGATCGAGCATGACGGCGAGCGCATCCTCGGCGTCAGCGGCGATCCGGCGCACCCGGCCAACTTCGGCAAACTGTGCAGCAAAGGCTCGACGCTGCACCTGACCGGCGACCTCGCCGCCCGCGCCTTGTACCCGGAACTGCGCCTGGGCAAAGGCCTGGCGCGCAGCCGTACTGACTGGGATACCGCCCTCGACCACGCGACCAATGTGTTTGCCGAAACCATCGCCGAACACGGCCCGGACAGCGTGGCGTTCTACATCTCCGGGCAGTTGCTCACCGAGGACTATTACGCCTTCAACAAACTGGCGCGGGCGCTGGTCGGCACCAACAACATCGACAGCAATTCGCGGCTGTGCATGTCCTCGGCGGTGGTCGGTTACAAACGCAGCCTCGGCGCCGACGCACCGCCGTGCAGTTACGAAGACCTGGAGCTGAGCGACTGCGTGATGATCGTCGGCAGTAACATGGCCTACGCCCATCCGGTACTTTTCCGTCGGCTGGAGGAAGCCAAATCCCGTCGCCCGCAGATGAAAGTCATCGTGATCGACCCGCGTCGTACCGATACCTGCGATTTGGCTGACCTGCATCTGGCGATTCTTCCGGGCACCGATGTCGCTTTGTTCCATGGGATTTTGCATCTGCTGTTGTGGGAAGACTGGATTGATCGCGATTTCATCAAGGCGCACACCGAAGGCCTCGCCGATCTTAAAACCCTGGTCCGCGATTACACGCCGCAAATGGTTTCGCAACTGTGCGGCATCAGCATCGAGCAACTGCAGCAATGCGCAGAATGGGTCGGCACTGCGCCGAGCTTCCTGTCGCTGTGGTGCATGGGCCTGAATCAGTCCACCGCCGGCAGCGCAAAAAACAGCGCGCTGATCAATCTGCACCTGGCCACCGGGCAAATCGGCCGACCCGGTGCAGGACCTTTCTCCCTGACGGGTCAGCCAAATGCCATGGGTGGGCGGGAAACCGGCAGTCTGTCCAATCTGTTGCCGGGCCATCGCGATGCCGCCAACCCGGAACATCGCGCCGAAGTGGCGGCGTACTGGGGCGTGGAGAGCTTGCCCGAGGCGTCGGGCCTGAGCGCCATCGAACTGTTCGAAAACCTGCGCAGCGGCAAAATCAAAGCACTGTGGATCGCCTGTACCAACCCGGCGCAATCGATGCCAGACCAGAGCGCAGTCCGCGCAGCGCTTGAGGCCTGCCCTTTTGTGGTGTTGCAGGAAGCCTTTCGCACCACCGAAACCGCTGCGTTTGCCGACCTGCTGTTACCCGCCGCCAGTTGGGGCGAGAAAGAAGGTTCGGTGACCAACTCCGAGCGGCGTATTTCCCACGTGCGCAAAGCGGTTGTCGCACCGGGCGAAGCGCGGCCGGACTGGGCAATCACGGTGGATTTCGCACAGCGTCTGGAGAAACGTCTGCGCCCCAGGCAGCCGAGCCTGTTCGCTTTCCATCAACCTTCGCAGTTGTTTGATGAATTCAAAGCGCTGACCCAAGGGCGAGACCTGGATCTGTGCGGAATCAGTCATGCCTTGATCGACGAGATCGGCCCGCAGCAATGGCCCTTCCCTGCCGGCGCCCGCCAAGGCACGCCACGACTCTACGAAGACGGCGTCTTTCCTACGGCCAGCGGCCGCGCGCAGTTCATTGCCGATCCGTACCGCGCCGCCAAGGAACAACGCGACGCGCGCTTCCCGCTGACTTTGATCACCGGTCGCCTGCGTGACCAGTGGCACGGCATGAGCCGCACCGGCACCGCCGCGCAATTGTTCGGCCACGTCAGCGAAGCCGTGCTGAGCCTGCACCCGGACGAAATGCGTCGGCACCGCTTGCATCCCGGCGATCTGGTCAATCTGAAAAGCCGCCGTGGCGCCCTGATTGTTGCGGTCGGCAGCGACGACAGCGTGCGTCCGGGCCAGGCGTTTCTGCCGATGCACTGGGGCGATCGCTATCTCAAGGGCGGCGTCAACACGCTGACCTTGTCGGCGTTTGATCCGCTGTCCAGGCAACCGGAGCTCAAGCACAGCGGCGTGCGTCTGGAGGCAGTCAACCTGCCGTGGCAACTGTTCGCTTTGATCGAGGGTGATGTTCAGCGGCATTTCGAGACGCTACGACCGCTGTGCGAGGCGTTTTCCTACGTCAGCCTCAGCCTTGTCGGTCGTGAGCGGCCAGCGTTGCTGATACGCGCTGCACACGCTGAGGCGCCCGATCCACAGTTGCTGGGCGAGATCGACCAATGCCTCTCGCTGCTGGATGGCCCGGTTCTGGCCTACGACGACCCTCGCCGAGCCATCGGCAAGCGGGTGCGTATCGAAAACGGCCGTATCACTGCGATTCGCCTCGCCGGCGAAACCCTTGCGCAACACTGGCTGCAAAGCCTGTGGCTGGAGGGCCGTGCCGACCAACAACTGCGGCGCTGGCTGCTCGCGCCGATGAGCGCGCCGCCGGGCGCTGTCGGCGCCATTGCGAGCGACAAGACCTTGTGCAATTGCGAAAACGTCAGTCTCAACGCAGTCTGCGCCGGCATTCGCCAGGGCCTGGATCTGCAAGGCCTGAAAAACAATCTCCGATGCGGTACGCAATGCGGTTCCTGCGTGCCGGAAATCAAGCGTCTGCTGGCTGCCGAAGCGCGGCCGGTCGCGGTCATTTAACGAGGACAACACCATGAATGCGAAAGTCTGGCTGGTGGGCGCAGGCCCTGGCGATCCGGAGTTGTTGACGCTCAAAGCGGTGCGGGCGTTGCGCGAGGCCGATGTGGTGATGATCGATGATCTGGTCAACGACGCCGTGCTGGAACACTGCCCGACTGCGCGGGTTATTCCCGTTGGCAAGCGCGGCGGCTGCCGTTCGACGCCACAGGCATTCATTCATCGGCTGATGCTGCGTTATTCACGCCAGGGCAAATGCGTAGTGCGCCTGAAGGGCGGCGATCCGTGCATTTTCGGCCGCGGTGGCGAAGAAGCGCAGTGGTTGCGCGAGCGCGGGGTTGAAGTGGAACTGGTCAATGGCATTACCGCCGGGCTGGCCGGGGCGACGCAGTGCGATATTCCGCTGACGTTGCGGGGCGTGGCGCGCGGAGTAACGTTGGTGACTGCGCACACCCAGGATGACAGCCAGTTGAACTGGCAGGCGCTGGCGCAAGGCGGGACGACGCTGGTGGTTTACATGGGCGTGGCCAAGCTGGGCGAGATTCGTGATCAGCTGCTGGCGGGAGGGATGGCGGCGGATACGCCGGTGGCGATGATCGAAAACGCCTCGTTGGCGCATCAGCGTGAATGTCGCAGTGACCTGAGTGCGATGGCTGAGGATGCCTCGGCGTTTGAATTGAAGAGCCCGGCGATTCTGGTGATTGGTGCGGTGGCTGGTGTCGTGCAAGAGCAAAAGATCGCAGCCTTCGGCAGCTCCTGCACGGCGTAACGCGCGCACGCGCTTTTAAGCGGCGAAGCCAAATCGCAGACAAAGAAAAGCCCGGCCTGAGCCGGGCTTTTCCATCAGCGGCAGCTAATTACTTAGCTTGAGCTTCAACCTGCGCTTCTACGCGACGGTTTACAGCGCGGCCAGCTTCAGTTTTGTTGTCAGCAACTGGGCGGGATTCGCCGTAGCCAACAGACTGAACGCGGGACGATTCAACACCGTACTGGTTGGTCAGAACTTGCTTAACGGCGTTTGCACGACGCTCGGACAGTTTCTGGTTGTAAGCGTCAGGACCGACGGAGTCAGTGTGACCTTCAACAGTAGTGGTGGTGGATGGGTACTGCTTCATGAAGTCAGCCAGGTTTTTGATGTCGCCATAGCTGTTAGGCTTGACTACCGACTTGTCGAAGTCGAATTTCACGTCCAGCTCAACACGAACAACTTCAGCAACTGCTGGGCAGCCATCAGCGTCAACGGTTACGTTGGCTGGGGTGTCCGGGCACTTGTCAACGTTGTCGCAAACGCCATCGTTGTCGCTGTCGGAGCAGACTTCAGCAGGTGCTGGAACTGGAGCAGCAGCTGGCTTGGAGCCGCCACCGAAGTTCACACCGATACCGACGCTAGGAGCCCACTCGGTGTCGCCCTGGTCGATGTTGTACTGAGCTTCAACGCCGGCACGGGCGTAGAAGTTCTCGGTGAAGTACAGCTTGGCACCGCCGCCAACGTTGGCGAAGGTGGAACGGTTACGACCGTTCGAACCGTTCTGGTCGATGCTCTGGTCAGAGAAACCGGCCGAAACGTATGGACGAATCATGTCGCCTGGGTTGTTGAAGTGGTACAGAGCGTCCAGAGCGGTGTTAGCGCCTTTGACGTTCTTGCCATCGTCGGCACGTACGTTGTGCACTTCGTCGTAGCCCAGACGCAGTTCAACGTCGTCGGTCAGGAAGTAACCGATCGAACCGCCGAACAGGTTGCCGTTGTTCTTGAAGTTACGAGCGCTGTCGAATTGTTCTTTCTTAGCGAAGCCTTCGATTTCAACTGCGCCTTGGCCTTGTGCCAGAGCGCCGAACGAAGTGGCGGCAATCAGAGAACCAATGGCCAAGCCCAAGGTGTTTTTCAGTTTCATCCGTTAAATCCCCATCTGGTGATTGTGAAGCAGTCCCGCAAACCGGGGGACAACTCGGCGGCAAGTCTATCAGAACTTGCCTACACGTAAGAGATATTTGCGCTGAACTAAGTTTCAGCAATGCCTGCAAATTTCTCACGCAATTTATCTAGAGCGCGTTTGTAACGCATTTTTGTCGCACTCAAACCCATGTGCATGATGTCTGCGATCTCCTGAAACTCCAGCTCTGCGACAAATCGTAGCACCAGAATTTCGCGGTCAATCGGATTCACATACACCAGCCAGCGATCAAGCCCACCCTTCTCCTCCGGCTTCGGCGCCTTTTCTTCAGACGCTTCTTCAAGAGGGTCCAGACTGAGAGCGTCCATCAAGCGACGCTTACGCCGTTCCTTCCGATACTGCGTGATGCATTCGTTGTAAGTGATGCTGTAAAGCCAGGTTTTGAACTTCGATTTCCCCTCGAAGTTCTTCAGGCCGTACAGCACCTTCAGCATCACTTCCTGACAGACATCGTCTGCGTCGCGATCGTTCCCAAGATATCTCGCGCAGACGTTAAATAATGTTCGCTGGTAACGCCGCATCAACTCTTCGTAGGCGCGCGTTACGTGAAACAGCTCGGTATGCGAGCGCGCGACCAACTCCTCATCAGAGAGCTCGCGGGGGTCGTAGCGCGTGGATAGCGGTTGGGCTTTATTCAAAACAAGTCGTGCCGACAGTCAGGTCAATGTCCGCCACAACCAGCCTCGGCTGGCATTTTGCGGCGGCATACATTAGCAGGGTTTGCCGGTTTAGCGGCTACTCACATGCTGTTCCAGCAGGATCCGATTGGAGAGAGAGACTAGCTCACCCTCATCGGTCAGCAATGTGGTTTTAACCGTGCCGATCTCTTCGATCTGGCCTTCGACCTCGCCAACACGCACTTGTTGCCCAACCTCATACAGCTCACGCACATAGATTCCCGCAAGAATCTGACCGGCAATTTCCCGGCTTCCCAAACCCATGGCCAGCGCAACTGCCAGACCAACGGTAATCAAAACGATGACAATTACATGGTTCAGCAGGTCGGTCTTGACCTCGAGCTGGCTGATCGCCACCGAGATACTGATGATAATGACCAGCCCCTGCGCGATCCGTCCCAACCCGGAAGCGTAGTCCAGGCCTACGCCTTCTGCTGCGCCGCGCACCAGCCCGTTGGCCAGTTGCGCCAGCAGGACACCGACCAGCAATACCAGCGCGGCGCCGAATACTTTCGGCAGATACAACGCCAGCATGTCCAGCGTAGCTGAAACTCGCTCAAGGCCAAGGGATTCTGCCGCGGAAACCAGAAAAATCAGCAGAACGAACCAGTAGACGATTTTACCGATCAGCGTCGAGATCGGCACCTGCAGCCCGGCCCGCGACATCAGCTTGGTCAGCCCGGTGCCGCCCATCAGACGATCAAGGCCGAGTTTGGCGAGCAATTTGGAGAGCAAGGTGTCGAGCAGTTTGGCCACGACGAAACCCAACAGCAGCACAACCAGTGCGCCGAACAGGTTCGGAATGAAGTTAGCGACTTTGGTCCACAACGCAGTCATTGCAGTGACGAGGCTCTGAGTCCAGAGATCAAGTTCCATATTCAATCAGCCTTATCAGCAGTGCGAGCAGTGGTTTTACGAAGACGGGAAACCGGCGAGACATGCGCCGAGCCATTGTTCAGGGCGATCATCAGCGCGGGCAGCCAGCGGCCCAGCAGGCTGAACAGATCACCGGCGCCAACCTGGCGGTTGGCGGTTTTGAGTACGCGGCCCAGGCAGGCATCGTCGTCGCGGCTGGACGGCGAAGCGTTGAGCATGTCGCGCAAAGACTGTTCAAACGGATCGTGCATACGCACCTCTCGTGATGTCTGTGAAAGACGCGGGCAGTTTTACTCGGGTCACATGCGCCATGTTCACACCCAGCGCAATCGACGGAACAACCACCACTGACCGAACGCCAGGGCGAGTACCGTCAGGCAGGCAATCAGGAAACCATACGGGCTTTCGGCAAACGGAATACCGCCGACATTTATCCCGAGCAGACCGGTGATGAAACTCATCGGCAAAAAGATGCAGGTAATGATGCCGAAGCGGTACATGGTGCGATTCATGTGCACGCTCAAACGCCGATCTTCGGCCTCCAGCACAAGCCCCACACGCTCTCGAGTCAATTCGAGCTCTTCCAGATAACGGGTCAGGCTGTTGTTCAATTCGTTCCAGTAGTCGGCGTCGTCTTCGACGAACCACGGCAATTTTATCCGGGTCAGCTGTCCAAAAATATCCCGCTGCGGCGCAAGAAAACGCTTCAGCCCGGCGGCCCGACGGCGGATGTGCAAAATCGCCCCGTGCTCGGGCGTATACCGTTCGTCGGCGTCGAGTTTTTCTTCCTCTTCATCGACCACTTCCGACAGGCACGTGACCAGATCCTGCACTTTATTGGTGAGGAACTGCGCCAGATACAGCATCAATTCCGAAGAAGTTTTCGGCCCTTTGCCCTCAACCAGCAGCGCCAGCAACTCATCCGTAGCGCGCAACGGGCGCAAGCGCAGGGAAATCACGCGCTGAGCGGAGGCGAAAATCCGTACCGAGACCATGTCTTCCGGCTCGGCCCCAGGGTTGAGATTGACCCCGCGCAGAAACAGCAACAGCTCGGAGTCGGGCAATGGCAACAGACGCGGGCGGGTATTCTCTTCCAGCAACAGATCGCAGGTGAATTCATTGAGCCCGCTGGATTTGCGCAGCCAGGTACGGGTCTGCGGATGGCTGCGATCCCAGTGCAGCCACAGGCTTTCATGGGCCTGCAGCTGCAAATCGTCGAGCTCAGTCCGGGCTATCGAACGCGCACCGCCCTTGCCGTCCAGCACCAGGGCATGCACCAGCCCCCATTGCGCGTTTTCTTCCTCGAACATCCGCATCCCTTGTCGAAAAGCTTATTCAGGCATCTTCAGCGGGCTCGGCGACACGATCACGCCGTTGTTGTCCGCATAAATGTATTGGCCTGGGTGGAACGTCACGCCGGCGAAAGTCACCGGGACGTTGAGGTCGCCGATGCCGCGCTTGTCGGTTTTCATCGGGTGGCTGGCCAGCGCCTGCACGCCGAGATCGGTCTGGGCGATGACGTCGACGTCACGGATGCAACCGTAGATCACCAGCCCTTCCCAGCCGTTCTGCGCGGCCTTGGCGGCGATCATGTCGCCCAGCAGGGCGCGGCGCAGCGAACCGCCGCCATCAACCACCAGCACTTTGCCTTTGCCGTTGAGTTCGGCCTGCTCCTTGACCAGCGAATTGTCTTCGAAGCACTTGATGGTCACGATTTCGCCGCCGAAGGAATCCCGGCCGCCGAAATTGCTGAACATCGGTTCCAGCACCTGCACCAGCTCCGGGTAGGCGTCGCACAGGTCAGGCGTAAGGTAATGTTCCATCGAAAAACTCCTGTAACAAGGAAGACGATCAAGGATGCCGCATTCTGATTAGACGAGTTCCGGCGGTCGCTGTTTACCTTAGTCCATGCCATGGTCGCTGAGCGAACCTGAACCGCGGCTGAAACGTTATCGCTAAACAGTCACGAAATATGACCGGAACCGCACAATGCGTCATATCTTAGCCGCAAGCCAGGCTGAACGGAACGCCCCTCACACTGCAGCGGCCAGATTCGCTGGCTGCGCAAGCAACGGTGTCTGCTGATCCTTCAACCAGCGCGCCACCAGCGGCCACACTTCAGCCTGCGCAGCTTTGCTCACCAGCATTTCGACATGGCCGAAATTATCCGAGAAGCCCTGCTCGCGGCCCAGGTTGATGAACTGCTTGTGCTCGGCGCCGATCTGCTCGAACAGCTTGCGGCAAGCCCACGCCGGATCCTGATGATCGCCCGCTGCCGTCACCGCCAGCACCGGTACCTGAACCTCGGCAAGTCCGGCCCACCAGTCCTTGTCCTTGTCGCCGAAGCGACCGAACAAGCCGTACCAGCGCATGCTTTCGATGGCCAGGCCAATCGGTTCGTCTTCCGGGCCGCGCTTGAGGCGTGAGCCGGACAACTGCGCGAAACGCTTGAGAATAAAGCGCCCGCCCCACTCCACCGGTGGGATTTTCAAAGGCCAATAGGTGCGGCTGACCTGGGTGCCGAAAAACGCCGCCGAGGCCACGGCCGGTTCGCCGAGATACTCGCCGCCGAGCGCTGCTGCCAGGGTGATGCCGCCCAGCGAACGGCCGATCCAGTGCGGGATCTGTCCGCTCTGCTCACGCACGAACGCGGCAATCGCCGGCAGATCGTAACGGGCGTAATCGGCCACGCGGTTGCGCCGATAGTCCTCGTTGCGCTGGGACAGGCCGTGACCGCGCATTTCCGGAATCCACACGTCGAAGCCCAGCCGCGTCAGATACGCGCCGAGCCCGAGGCCTTTGGGGGAAAACCAGAAGCGCCGATTGGAAAAGCTGCCGTGCAACAGAATCACCGGCACGCCGCGTGGCGCCGTGTCATCGGCCATGCCCAGGCGGGTGACGGCGATCTCCACGGACCAGTCCGGGCTGTTGCCGGGTTTCAATCGATAGACGTCTTCGCTCAGATCGCCGCGCCGCTCGGCGCTGATCAGCGCGACAGGAAACAGGTTGCTGCTGCTTTGCATAATGCTCTTGCACAAAAAAGGGCGGCATCCGATGGAGCCCGCCCTACTTCAATCTCAAGGCCCGGCCCATGTGGGAGCGAGCCTGCTCGCGAAAGCGGTGTATCAATCAACATCCATGGTGAATGTTGCTCCGTCTTCGCGAGCAGGCTCGCTCCTACAGGGGGCGCGGCCCGTTCACATGTTGATCAAGCCTGCGCCTGACCTTCGGCGAGGAAGAACCAGGTTTCCAGCACGGTGTCCGGGTTCAGCGACACGCTCTCGATGCCCTGTTCCATCAGCCACTTGGCCAGATCCGGGTGGTCCGAAGGACCCTGACCGCAGATGCCGATGTACTTGCCAGCCTTGTTGCAGGCCTGAATGGCGTTGGCCAACAGCTTCTTGACCGCTGGATTACGTTCGTCGAACAGGTGCGCGATGATCCCCGAGTCACGGTCCAGACCCAGCGTCAGTTGGGTCAGGTCGTTGGAGCCGATCGAGAAACCGTCGAAGAATTCGAGGAATTCCTCAGCCAGAATCGCGTTGGATGGCAGCTCGCACATCATGATCACGCGCAGACCGTTCTCGCCACGCTTCAAGCCGTTTTCGGCGAGCAGATCGACCACCTGGCTGGCTTCGCCGAGAGTACGGACGAACGGCACCATGATTTCCACGTTGGTCAGGCCCATCTCGTTGCGCACGCGTTTCAGCGCGCGGCATTCGAGCTCGAAGCAATCGCGGAAAGATTCGCTGATGTAACGCGAAGCGCCACGGAAGCCCAGCATCGGGTTTTCTTCTTCCGGCTCGTAGAGCTTGCCGCCGATCAGGTTGGCGTATTCGTTGGACTTGAAGTCCGACAGACGCACGATGACTTTTTTCGGCGTGAACGCTGCAGCCAGGGTGCTGATGCCTTCCACCAGTTTGTCGACGTAGAAGTCGACGGGGTCGCTGTAACCAGCAATACGCTTGTCGACGCTGTCCTTGATTTCCTGCGGCAGACCGTCGTAGTTCAACAGCGCTTTCGGGTGCACGCCGATCATGCGGTTGATGATGAATTCCAGACGCGCCAGACCGACGCCGGCGTTCGGCAATTGGGCGAAGTCGAAGGCGCGATCCGGGTTGCCGACGTTCATCATGATCTTGAACGGCAGCTCCGGCATGGCGTCGACGGAGTTCTTCTTGATGTCGAAGCCCAGTTCGCCTTCGAAGATGTAACCGGTGTCGCCTTCGGCGCAGGATACGGTCACGCCCTGGCCATCCTTCAGCAGCTGGGTGGCGTTGCCGCAACCGACCACCGCCGGAATGCCCAGCTCACGGGCAATGATCGCCGCGTGGCAGGTACGTCCGCCACGGTTGGTGACGATGGCGCTGGCGCGCTTCATCACCGGTTCCCAGTCCGGGTCGGTCATGTCGGAAACCAGCACGTCGCCCGGCTGGACCTTGTCCATTTCCGAGACGTCTTTGATGATCCGTACTTTGCCGGCGCCGATGCGCTGGCCGATCGCCCGGCCTTCCACCAGCACGGTGCCGGTTTCTTTCAGCAGGTAACGTTCCATGACGTTGGCCTGGGTGCGGCTTTTCACGGTTTCCGGACGCGCTTGCACGATGTACAGCTTGCCGTCGTCACCGTCCTTGGCCCACTCGATGTCCATCGGGCAGCCGTAGTGCTTCTCGATGATCATCGCCTGCTTGGCCAGCTCGCTGACTTCGGCGTCGGTCAGGCAGAAACGCGCGCGTTCGGCCTTGTCGACATCGACGGTTTTGACCGAACGACCGGCCTTGGCCTCGTCGCCGTAGATCATCTTGATGGCTTTGCTGCCCAGATTGCGACGCAGGATCGCCGGACGACCGGCCTCCAGTGTGCCTTTGTGTACGTAGAACTCATCCGGGTTGACCGCGCCTTGTACGACGGTTTCACCCAGGCCGTAGGCGCCGGTGATGAATACCACGTCACGGAAACCGGATTCGGTATCGAGGGTGAACATCACGCCGGCGGTGCCGGTTTCCGAGCGCACCATGCGCTGCACGCCAGCCGACAGGGCGACCAGTTTGTGGTCGAAGCCCTGGTGCACGCGGTAGGAAATCGCACGGTCGTTGAACAGCGAAGCGAACACCTCTTTGGCGGCGCGGATTACGTTTTCCACGCCACGGATGTTCAGGAAGGTTTCCTGCTGACCGGCGAACGAGGCGTCCGGCAGGTCTTCGGCGGTAGCAGAAGAACGCACGGCCACGGCTACGTCAGGGTTGCCCACCGACAGCGCGGCGAACGCGGTGCGGATCTCGGTGTTAAGTTTTTCCGGGAATTCGGCGTCCATGATCCATTGACGGATCTGCGCGCCGGTCTTGGCCAGGGCATTGACGTCGTCGACGTCGAGCGCGTCGAGGGCCTTGTGGATCTGCTCGTTCAGGCCGCTCAGTTCGAGGAAGTCACGATAGGCCTGAGCCGTCGTGGCGAAGCCGCCGGGGACCGAAACACCGGCGCCTGCCAGGTTACTGATCATCTCGCCCAGGGATGCGTTCTTGCCCCCCACATGCTCAACATCGTGTTTGCCGAGCTTATCGAGGGAAACTACGTACTCTACCAAGGTGATCTCTCCACTAACTGTGTTGGAAAAGCTCAGAAACCGGCGGCCCGGGGGAGCCTTGGCCGGTTGTATGGCCTGGACCTGGAAAATAAGTGAGAATGCGGGCCAATGGCGGCCGGCAAATCGCGCCTATCATATCCAAGATTCGTTACTAGCTTAAGGCCCAAGGTGCAAATGAAACGATCTGCTTTCTTCATCTCCGATGGCACCGGCATTACCGCCGAAACCCTGGGTCAAAGCCTGCTGGCGCAGTTCGAAAACATTACCTTCAGCAAATTCACGCGGCCCTACATCGACAGCGTGGAAAAAGCGCGGGCCATGGTACAACAAATCAACAAAGCCGCTGAAACCGACGGCTTTCGCCCGATCATCTTCGACACCATCGTTAATCAGGACATTCGTGAGATTCTCGCAACGTCCAATGGTTTCATGATCGACATTTTCTCGACCTTCCTCGCGCCGCTCGAACAGGAGCTCACCGAGCACTCTTCCTACACCGTCGGCAAGTCCCATTCCATCGGGCACAACTCCAATTACATGGAGCGCATCGAGGCGGTGAACTTCGCCCTCGACAACGATGACGGCGCGCGCACCCACTATTACGACAAAGCCGATCTGATACTAGTGGGCGTGTCGCGATGCGGCAAAACGCCGACGTGTCTGTACATGGCCATGCAGTTCGGCATCCGCGCGGCCAACTATCCGCTGACCGAAGACGACATGGAGCGCCTGACCCTGCCGACGGCCCTGCGCGCGCATCAGCACAAGCTGTTCGGCCTGACCATCGACCCCGACCGCCTGACCGCGATCCGCAATGAGCGTAAGCCCAACAGCCGCTACTCGAGCTACGCCCAGTGCGAATTCGAAGTGCGCGAAGTGGAAAACCTGTTCCGCCGCGAAAACATTCCGCATATCAATTCCACGCATTTCTCGGTGGAAGAGATTTCGGCGAAGATTCTGGTGGAGAAAGGCGTTGAGCGGCGGTTCAAGTAGGTTTGCGGTGCCTGATCTGACGCTATCGCGGGCAAGCCCGCTCCCACAGGTTCTGAAGGCGTTCACAATTTCTGTGTTCATCACAATTCCCTGTGGGAGCGGGCTTGCCCGCGAAGAACGATAACGCGGTCTGTCAGAGCACAAACAGATCGATGAATCGATTCACCGCGGTGGCTTCAAGCCGCGCCTGATCCTCACAGAGCGCAAATATCTCAGCGCAACGCTGGCCGGCGAAACGCGTGGCCAGGTTGGCCTTGAACTTGTCCTCCAGCAACGGAATGCCCTCGGCGCGGCGGCGGCGATGGCCGATCGGGTACTCCACCACGACGTTGTCGGTGCTGCTGCCGTCCTTGAAAAACACCTGCACGGCGTTGGCAATCGAGCGTTTGTCAGGCTCAAGGTATTCACGGGTGAAGCGCGGTTCTTCAACGATGAGCATTTTTTCGCGCAGCACATCGATGATCGGATGCGCCTTGTGGAAGTCGTCTTCGTAGTGCTCAGCCACCAGATTGCCGAATGCCAGCGGCACGGCGGTCATGTATTGCAGGCAGTGGTCGCGGTCGGCGGCATTGGCCAGCGGGCCGACCTTGGAAATGATGCGGATCGCCGATTCATGGGTGGTGATGACGATGCGGTCGATCTCGTGCAGGCGATTGCGCACCTGCGGATGCAGGGTCACCGCCGCCTCGCACGCCGTCTGCGCATGGAATTCGGCGGGGAAACTGATCTTGAACAGCACGTTTTCCATCACGTAACTGCCGAACGGCCGGGAGAAGCTGAAAGCGCGTTTGTCCGCGGGTTTCAGCGCCAGATCGTTGTTGGTGTGGCTGAACGAAACGTCATAGAAGCCCCACTGCTTCGCGCTCAACACACCGGGAATGCCCATCTCACCGCGCATGGCGATGTCGGCCAGACGCACGCCGCGACTCGCCGCATCCCCCGCCGCCCAGGATTTGCGCGAGCCAGCGTTCGGCGCATGGCGATAGGTACGCAGCGCCTGACCGTCGGCGAAGGCATGGGACAGCGCCGACAACAGCTGCTCGCGATTGGCACCCATCAGTCTGGCGCTGACGGCGGTCGAGGCGACTTTCACCAGAATGACGTGGTCGAGTCCAACCCGGTTGAAGGAGTTTTCCAGAGCGATCACGCCTTGAACCTCGTGGGCCATGATCATCGCTTCCAGCACATCACGAACCGTCAGCGGCGCCTCACCGTTGGCGACGCGTTTCTGTGACAGGTGATCGGCTACGGCGAGGATGGCACCGAGGTTGTCCGATGGATGCCCCCACTCAGCGGCAAGCCAAGTGTCGTTGTAGTCGAGCCAGCGGACGATGCAGCCGATATCCCAGGCGGCCTTGACCGGATCGAGGCGATAACTGGTGCCCGGCACTCGTGCGCCGAACGGCACCACCGTGCCTTCGACGATCGGGCCGAGGTGTTTCGTGCATTCGGGAAAACGCAGAGCCAGCAGACCGCAGCCCAGCGTGTCGATCAGGCAGTTGCGCGCGGTGTTCAGCGCTTCGGCGGATTCGGGCTTGAAGGTGAGGACGTAGTCGGCGATGTCCTGCAGAACTGCGTCGTAATCGGGGCGGTTGTTCAGGTCGACGTTGGCGCTCATGTTCGATTCACTCGTGAAGTGGTTCGTTGATGGGACCTCGGTTCAGGGCTAACGATTTCTTATGATTGAAATGCAATCCACTGTGGGAGCGAGCCTGCTCGCGAAGGCTGAGCGTCAGTCAACATTTGCATGTCTGATGCATCGCTTTCGCGAGCAGGCTCGCTCCCACAAGGATATTGCTGTCGCTTAAAAGGAATCTCCGGGCACGCGGACGTAACCTTCCATGAGCACCCGCGCACTGCGGCTCATGATGGCTTTCTTCACCACCCACTCGCCATTCTCCAGCGTCGCTTCAGCGCCCACGCGCAAAGTCCCCGACGGATGCCCGAAACGCACCGCGTTGCGTTCAATGCCTCCCGCAGCGAGATTCACCAACGTGCCGGAAATCGCTGCCGCCGTGCCGATCGCCACTGCCGCCGTGCCCATCATGGCGTGGTGCAGCTTGCCCATCGACAACGCGCGCACCAGCAGATCGACATCACCAGCGGCAATCGCTTTTCCACTCGACGCTACGTAATCCGCAGGCTTGGCGACGAATGCGACTTTCGGCGTGTGCTGCCGCTTGGCGGCTTCTTCCAGATTGGCGATCAGGCCCATGCGCAACGCACCGTAAGCACGAATCGTCTCGAACATCAGCAGCGCTTGCGGATCGCCGTTGATCGCGCCTTGCAGCTCGGTGCCGGTGTAGCCGATGTCCTCGGCGTTGACGAATATCGTCGGGATCCCGGCATTGATCATGGTCGCCTTGAACGTGCCGACACCCGGGACCTCAAGCTCATCGACCAGATTGCCGGTGGGGAACATCGAGCCACCGCCGCCCTCTTCTTCCGCCGCCGGATCCATGAATTCAACCTGCACTTCCGCCGCCGGAAAGGTCACGCCGTCGAGTTCGAAATCACCGGTTTCCTGCACTTCGCCGTTGGTGATCGGGACGTGGGCAATGATGGTCTTGCCGATGTTGGCCTGCCACACGCGCACCACCGCCACACCGTTGTGCGGAATGCGGCTGACGTCGACCAGACCGTTGCTGATGGCGAACGAACCGACCGCCGCCGAGAGGTTGCCGCAGTTGCCGCTCCAGTCGACGAACGGCTTGTCGATCGACACTTGGCCGAACAGGTAATCGACGTCGTGATCGGCGCGGGTGCTTTTCGACAGGATCACGGTTTTGCTGGTGCTCGACGTCGCGCCGCCCATGCCGTCGATTTGCTTGTCGTAGGGATCGGGGCTGCCGATCACTCGCAGCAACAAAGCGTCGCGCGCCGGTCCTGGGACCTGCGCTGCTTCGGGCAGATCCTTGAGGCTGAAGAACACGCCTTTGCTGGTGCCGCCGCGCATGTAAGTCGCAGGGATTTTTATTTGTGGTGCGTGAGCCATGGTGCTCCTTACCGAAGGCATGGGACTTGAAAATCCCATGCCCACAAGTTGATTTAAACGGCGACCGCCGAGCCTTCGAGGAAGTCCTGCGCGAAGCGCTGCAACACGCCGCCGGCCTCGTAGATCGACACTTCTTCAGCGGTATCGAGACGGCAGGTCACCGGCACTTCGACACGCTCGCCATTCTTGCGATTGATCACCAGCGTAAGATCCGCACGCGGCTTGCGCTCGCCGATCACGTCATAGGTTTCGCTGCCATCGATGGCCAGGGTGTGGCGGTTGGTGCCGGGTTTGAATTCCAGCGGCAACACGCCCATGCCCACCAGGTTGGTGCGGTGAATGCGCTCGAAACCTTCAGCGGCAATCGCCTCGACACCGGCCAGGCGCACGCCTTTCGCCGCCCAGTCGCGGGACGAACCCTGACCGTAGTCGGCACCAGCGATGATGATCAGCGGCTGCTTGCGCTGCATGTAGGTTTCGATGGCTTCCCACATGCGCATGACCTGGCCTTCCGGCTCGACACGCGCCAGCGAACCCTGCTTGACCTTGCCGTTTTCCACGACCATTTCGTTGAACAGCTTCGGATTGGCGAACGTCGCGCGCTGTGCGGTCAGGTGGTCGCCACGGTGGGTGGCGTAGGAGTTGAAGTCCTCTTCCGGCAGGCCCATTTTTGCCAGGTATTCGCCGGCGGCGCTGTCGAGCATGATCGCGTTCGATGGCGACAGGTGATCAGTGGTGATGTTGTCCGGCAGCACCGCCAGCGGGCGCATGCCCTTCAACGGACGGGCGCCGGCCAGTGCGCCTTCCCAGTACGGCGGACGGCGAATGTAGGTGCTCATTTCGCGCCAGTCGTACAACGGCGCGACTTTCGGCCCGGTGTCTTCATGCACGGCGAACATCGGAATATAGACCTGACGGAACTGCTCAGGCTTGACCGAAGACTTCACCACCGCATCGATTTCTTCATCGCTCGGCCAGATGTCTTTCAGGCGAATTTCCCGGCCATCGACCACGCCCAGCACATCCTTCTCGATATCGAAACGGATGGTCCCGGCGATCGCGTAGGCAACCACCAGCGGCGGCGAGGCGAGGAATGCCTGTTTGGCGTACGGGTGAATGCGGCCGTCGAAGTTGCGGTTGCCGGAAAGCACCGCGGTCGCGTACAGATCGCGGTCGATGATCTCTTGCTGGATCAGCGGATCGAGGGCGCCGGACATGCCGTTGCAAGTGGTGCAGGCAAATGCCACAACGCCGAAACCGAGCTGTTCCAGCTCAGTGGTCAGCCCCGCTTCATCGAGGTACAGCGCCACGGTTTTCGAACCGGGCGCCAGCGAGGATTTGACCCACGGCTTGCGGGTCAGGCCGAGCTTGTTGGCATTGCGCGCCAACAGGCCGGCGGCGATGACGTTGCGTGGGTTGCTGGTGTTGGTGCAGCTGGTGATGGCGGCGATGATCACCGCGCCGTCGGGCATTTGCCCCGGCACGTCATCCCACTGGCCGGAGATGCCTTTGGCCGCCAGATCGGACACCGCGACGCGGGCGTGCGGGTTGCTCGGGCCGGCCATGTTGCGCACCACCGAGGACAGATCAAAAGTCAGACCGCGCTCGTATTGCGCACCTTTGAGGCTGTCAGCCCACAGGCCGGTGAGTTTGGCGTACTGCTCGACCAATTGAACCTGCTGGTCTTCACGACCGGTCAGTTTCAGGTAATCGATGGTCTGCTGGTCGATGTAGAACATCGCCGCCGTGGCGCCGTATTCCGGGGCCATGTTGGAGATGGTCGCGCGGTCGCCGAGGGTCAGCGCTGCTGCACCTTCACCGAAGAACTCCAACCAGGCGCCAACGACTTTCTGTTTGCGCAGGTATTCGGTCAGGGCCAGGACCATGTCGGTGGCGGTGATGCCCGGTTGCAACTTGCCGGTCAGTTCGACGCCAACGCTTTCCGGCAGGCGCATCCACGACGCGCGACCGAGCATCACGCTCTCGGCTTCGAGGCCGCCGACGCCGATGGCAATCACACCCAGCGCATCGACGTGCGGCGTGTGGCTGTCGGTGCCGACGCAAGTGTCGGGGAACGCCACGCCTTCGCGCACCTGAATCACCGGGGACATTTTCTCCAGGTTGATCTGGTGCATGATGCCGTTGCCCGGCGGGATCACATCGACGTTCTTGAAGGCCTTTTTGGTCCAGTTGATGAAGTGGAAACGGTCTTCGTTGCGGCGATCTTCGATGGCGCGGTTCTTCTCGAAGGCCTGGGCATCGAAACCGCCCGCCTCGACGGCCAGCGAGTGGTCGACGATCAGTTGCGTCGGCACCACCGGGTTGACCTGCGCCGGGTCACCACCCTGCAAAGCGATGGCGTCACGCAGACCGGCGAGGTCGACCAGCGCGGTCTGGCCGAGGATGTCATGGCAGACCACCCGCGCCGGGAACCACGGGAAATCGAGATCGCGCTTGCGTTCGATCAGTTGCTTGAGCGAATCGGTAAGCGTGGCCGGGTCGCAGCGACGCACGAGGTTTTCCGCCAGCACGCGGGAGGTGTACGGCAGGGTGTCGTAGCTGCCAGGCGCAATCGCCTCGACCGCCGCGCGGGTGTCGAAGTAATCCAGCGGCGTGCCGGGCAGGTTCTTGCGGAATTCTGTGTTCATCGGGTCAGGACTCGGGTCACGGTGATTGCAAAGGGTGGGCCAGAAACCTGAGTTACACACCGTCCACTGTGGGAGCGAGCCTGCTCGCGAAAGCGGTATATCAGTCGACATCAATGTTGAATGTCAGTCCGTCTTCGCGAGCAGGCTCGCTCCCACAGGGTCTAGCGGTGTTCTCTGGTTCCGGGTCAGCCCACCATTTCAGCGACGTTCGATTGGCACGAACTTGCGCTGTTCGACGCCGGTGTACTCGGCGCTTGGGCGGATGATGCGGTTGTTGGCGCGTTGTTCGAACACGTGCGCGGCCCAGCCGGTCAGGCGCGAGCAGACGAAGATCGGCGTGAACAGCTTGGTCGGGATGCCCATGAAGTGGTAAGCCGAGGCGTGATAGAAGTCGGCATTCGGGAACAGTTTCTTCTGCTCCCACATGGTCTTGTCGATGGCCTCGGAAACCGGGAACAGCACCTTGTCGCCGACCTCGTCCGCGAGTTTTTTCGCCCAGCCCTTGATCACCTCGTTGCGCGGGTCGCTGTCCTTATAGATCGCGTGGCCGAAGCCCATGATCTTGTCCTTGCGCTCGAGCATGCCGAGGGTGCCTTTGATCGCCTCTTCCGGCGACGAGAAGCGCTCGATCATTTCCATCGCCGCTTCGTTGGCGCCGCCGTGCAATGGACCGCGCAGCGAACCGATTGCCGCTGTTACGCAGGAATACAAATCGGAAAGGGTCGAGGCGCAAACCCGTGCGGTGAAGGTCGAGGCATTGAATTCGTGCTCGGCGTAGAGGATCAGCGACACGTTCATGACTTTGACGTGCAGTTCGCTCGGTTTCTTGCCGTGCAGCAAATGCAGGAAGTGGCCGCCAATGGTCGGCTCGTCGCTGACGCAGTCGATGCGCTTGCCGTCGTGGCTGAAGCGATACCAGTAGCACATGATCGCCGGGAAAGCGGCGAGCAGGCGGTCGGTCTTGTCGCGCTGTTCGGCGAAGTCCTTCTCCGGTTCGATGTTGCCGAGGAATGAGCAACCGGTACGCATGACGTCCATCGGATGCGCGTCAGCCGGAATGCGCTCAAGCACTTCCTTGAGCGCCTGCGGCAGGTCGCGCAGCTTGCTAAGTTTGCTTTGATAGTCGGCCAGTTGCGCTTTGGTCGGCAGTTCGCCGTACAGCAGCAGATACGCGACTTCTTCAAATTGCGCGTCGGCGGCCAGTTCACGCACGTCGTAGCCGCGATAGGTCAGCCCGGCTCCGGCCTGGCCCACGGTGGACAGTGCGGTTTGCCCGGCTACCTGGCCACGGAGCCCGGCGCCACTGAGTACTTTTGCTTCGGCCATTGTGTTCTCCAATCTTCTTGAATTTGTATGGGGAAAACTTGTGGGAGCGAGCCTGCTCGCGAAAGCGCTGGATCAGTCGACATCAATGTTGGATGTCAGTCCGTCTTCGCGAGCAGGCTCGCTCCCACAGGGTTTTGTTCAGCCTTTCTTCTGTGCAAACAACGCATCGAGCTTCTGCTCGAACGTGTGGTAATCGATACGATCGTAGAGCTCCATGCGAGTCTGCATGGTGTCGATGACATTCTGTTGCGTGCCATCGCGGCGGATCGCCGTGTAGACATTTTCCGCCGCCTTGTTCATCGCGCGGAATGCCGACAGCGGATACAGCACCAGAGAAACGTCGGCGCCGGCCAGTTGTTCGGTGGTGTACAGCGGCGTTGCGCCGAACTCGGTGATATTGGCCAGGATCGGCGCTTTCACGCGGTTGGCGAACAGCTTGTACATCTCCAGTTCAGTAATCGCTTCCGGGAAGATCATGTCAGCGCCGGCCTCAATGCACGCCGCCGCACGATCGAGTGCCGATTCCAGACCTTCCACCGCCAATGCATCGGTACGCGCCATGATCACGAAGCTGTCGTCGGTGCGCGCATCGACGGCGGCTTTGATGCGATCGACCATTTCCTGCTGGCTGACAATTTCTTTATTCGGGCGATGGCCGCAGCGCTTGGCGCCAACCTGGTCCTCGATGTGAATCGCCGCCGCGCCGAACTTGATCATCGACTTGACCGTGCGCGCGACGTTGAACGCCGACGAGCCAAAACCGGTGTCGACATCCACCAGCAGCGGCAGGTCGCAGACATCGGTGATGCGGCGCACGTCGGTCAGCACGTCGTCCAATCCAGTGATGCCCAGGTCCGGCACGCCCAGAGAACCTGCGGCTACACCGCCACCGGACAGGTAGATCGCCTTGAAACCGGCGCGTTTGGCCAGCAGCGCGTGGTTGGCGTTGATCGCGCCGACCACTTGCAAAGGATGCTCGCTGGCGACCGCATCGCGGAAGCGCTGGCCCGGCGTGTTCAGGTTGGAAGTCATGCATCACCTCGTTCAGTGGCTGTCTTGTTGTGGGCGCCGTCCTCGTAGTGACGGGCGATGTTGCGTTTCGAGGCGCCGATGTGGCGGCGCATCAACAATTCCGCGAGTTCGCCGTCACGGTCGGCGATGGCATCGAGAATGCGGTGGTGTTCGGCGAAGGCTTGGTGCGGGCGGTTCGGCGTGGTGGAAAACTGGATGCGGTACATGCGCACCAGTTGATACAGCTCGCCGCAGAGCATCTGCGTCAGCGTGCGATTGCCGCTGCCCTGGATGATCCGGTAATGAAAGTCAAAATCGCCTTCCTGCTGGTAGTAACCGACGCCGGCCTGAAACGCCGCATCGCGCTCGTGGGTTTCCAGGACCCGGCGCAGTTCGTCGATTTCCTCGACGCTCATGCGCTCGGCGGCGAGGCGGCAGGCCATGCCTTCAAGGGATTCACGGATTTCATAGAGTTCGATCAATTCGGCATGGCTGAGCGAGACCACCCGCGCACCGACGTGCGGCACGCGCACCAGCAGGCGCTGGCCTTCCAGACGATGGATCGCCTCACGCAGCGGGCCTCGGCTGATGCCATAGGTGCGCGCGAGTTCCGGCTCGGAAATCTTGCTGCCCGGGGCGATTTCACCTTTGACGATTGCGGCCTGGATGCGCCGGAAGACGTTTTCCGACAGCGTCTCGGAATCGTCGCCACTGATGACAGGGGGATCGAGTTGATCCAGCATGATTGTCGACACCTTTAAATCCAATGCGGCAAAAACTAGCCAATCTGGCCCGATGAGTCAAAGGATAAATAGGTATTGTCGACAATCGTCTAATAACCGCTGCCAATCGATCATCTATTACTGTGGGAGCGAGCCTGCTCGCGAAGGCGGCAGGTCAGTCGGCTTCTGCATCGAATGACACAGCGCATTCGCGAGCAGGCTCGCTCCCACAAGGGTGGCACCCCTTGCAGGTTTTGGGTCGGCGCAAGCGCTGGCGCCATAAAACCACCGTGCTAGAATGCCGCCCGCATTTGCGGGTCTTTTGTACGGCTTGCCATAAAAAGCTGCCAGGCACACGCGGGGGCTTGCGCACGGTTGTGCGGGCACCTGAACCGATAACGGAACGCTGCGCACCAGGATTTATGAGACTCAAGCCTTTCCCCACCTTTTTTGCTCTGTTTTGCCTGCCCGGCCTCGCCGCCGCGGGGGAAAAAACCGTGTACGGCCTCAACGAATACGCTTCGCTTGACGGCATCAATCTCGAAGTTGCGGCCAAACTCGACACCGGGGCGAAAACCGCCTCGCTGAGTGCCCGCGACATCAAACGCTTCAAACGCAACGGTGAATCCTGGGTACGCTTCTACCTGGCCATCGACACCGCGCATTCGCACCCCATCGAACGGCCACTGGCGCGAGTCAGCAAGATCAAGCGCCGCGCCGGCGATTACGATCCGGAAGAAGGCAAGCAGTACACCGCCCGCCCGGTTATCGAGCTGGATATCTGCATGGGTTCGGCATTGCGCAGCATCGAAGTGAACCTCACCGACCGAAGTGCGTTCCAATACCCGCTTTTGATCGGCTCCGAGGCGCTGAAACGCTTCGACGCGCTGGTCGACCCCAGTCTTAAATACGCTGCCGGCAAACCTGCCTGCACCATCGCCGCTCACACCGCCGAGTAATTTCCATGCGTTCTCTAACCTTCCACCTGAAAATCCTGATCGCCGTGCTGGTGCTGCTGGGCGTTTCGGTTACGGCCTATCAGATTTTCGTGCTCGGCATCCCGGTGACCGAAGACGCCACCGACGACCTGTGGAACATCGACGCCAAGGTCGAGTTCGTCGCCAGCACCAAGGATCCGGTGAAGATCCAGATGTTCGTGCCGCCGTTGAGCCGCGATTACGTGAGCCTCAACGAAAGCTTCATCTCCAATAACTACGGCGTAGCGGTGAACCGCATCGACGGCAACCGCAAGGTGACCTGGTCGGCCCGTCGCGCCAAGGGCAACCAGACGCTGTATTACCGTTTGGTGCTGACAAAGCGCTACACCGCGGAAAAATCCAAGGTCAAAGGCCCGACCTTCCGTGACAGCATGGTCATCGAAGGCCCGGAAAAAATCGCCGCCGAAGCCCTGCTCGCGCCGATCCGCCAACATTCGGCCGACGTCGAAACCTTTATTGGCGAGGCGATCAAGCGCGTCAACAACGTCAACGACGACAACGTCAAATTGCTGCTGGCCGGCGATCCGTCGACTTCGCACAAAGCCAAGATCGTCGAACTGCTGCTGTCGATTGCCCACGTTCCGGTAGAAAAAGTCCACACCGTCCGCCTCGTCGCCGATCAGCCTCAGACTCCCGAACTGTGGCTGCGCAGCTTCAACGGCAACGACTGGCTGTACTTCAACCCGGAAACCGGTGAGCAAGGCCTGCCGACCGATCGCCTGCTGTGGTGGACCGGTGACGAAAACCTGATCACCGTCGACGGCGGCAAGAAAGCCAACGTGACCTTCAGCCTGAACAACAGCGAGATGAACGCGATTCGTCTGGCCAAGCTGACCGACGAAAACACTGACGCCAACTTCCTCGATTACTCGCTGTACGGCTTGCCGCTGCAGACCCAGCAGACCTTCATGATCATGGTGATGATCCCGATCGGCGTGCTGGTGATCCTGATCCTGCGCAACCTGGTCGGCCTGCAGACCCTCGGCACATTCACCCCGGTGCTGATCGCCCTGGCCTTCCGCGAAACGCAGCTGGGCTTCGGCATCCTGCTGTTCACAGTGATCACCGCGCTGGGCCTGTCATTGCGCTCGTATCTCGAACATCTGAAGCTGCAAATGCTGCCGCGCCTGTCGGTGGTGCTGACGTTCGTGGTGGTGTTGATTGCGGCGATCAGTCTGTTCAGCCACAAGCTGGGGCTTGAGCGTGGCTTGTCGGTGGCGCTGTTCCCGATGGTGATTCTGACCATGACCATCGAACGTCTGTCGATCACCTGGGAAGAACGCGGCGCCAACCATGCGCTGAAAGTCGCGATCGGCACGCTGTTCGCTGCCTCCCTCGCGCACCTGATCATGACCGTGCCGGAGCTGGTGTACTTCGTGTTTACCTTCCCGGCGATCCTGCTGATTTTGGTCGGTTTCATGCTGGCGATGGGTCGCTATCGCGGCTACCGCCTGACCGAACTGGTACGTTTCAAGGCCTTCCTGAAGAAGGCTGACGTCTGATGTTCGGTTTCTGGAAGACGTGGAAGGCCCTCGAGGCGCGCGGCATCATGGGCATCAACCGCCGAAACGCGGACTACGTGCTCAAGTACAACAAGCGCAGCCTGTACCCGATCGTCGATGACAAGATCCTCACCAAGGAACGCGCCATCGCCGCCGGCATTCACGTGCCGGAGCTGTACGGGGTGATCTCCACCGAGAAGGAAATCGACAAGCTCGACGAGATCATCGGCGGGCGCAGCGACTTCGTGATCAAACCGGCGCAGGGCGCGGGTGGCGACGGCATCATCGTCATCGCCGACCGCTTCGAAGGCCGTTATCGCACGGTGTCGGGCAAGATCCTCGCCCACGAAGAGCTGGAGCATCACATCTCCAGCATCCTCACCGGCCTGTACTCGCTGGGCGGCCACCGCGACCGCGCACTGATCGAATACCGCGTGACCCCGGATCAGATCTTCAAGAGCATCAGCTACGAAGGCGTGCCGGACATCCGCATCATCGTACTGATGGGTTACCCGGTGATGGCGATGTTGCGTCTGCCGACCCGCCAGTCCGGCGGCAAGGCCAACCTGCACCAGGGCGCCATTGGCGTCGGCGTCGATCTGGCCACCGGCCTTACGCTGCGCGGCACCTGGCTGAACAACATCATCACCAAACACCCTGACACCACCAACGCGGTGGATGGCGTGCAACTGCCCTACTGGGACGGTTTCATGAAACTCGCCGCCGGCTGCTATGAGCTGTGTGGGCTGGGTTATATCGGCGTGGACATGGTGCTCGATCAGGAAAAAGGCCCGCTGATCCTCGAGCTGAATGCGCGGCCGGGGCTGAACATTCAGATCGCCAACGATTGCGGCCTGACCTTGCGTACCCACGCGGTTGAAGCGCGGCTGGAAGAGCTGAAGGCGCGGGGCGTGACGGAGTCGGTTGAAGAGCGGGTGGCGTTTACCCAGGAGATGTTTGGGCATATTCCAGCTGTCGAAGGCTAAAAGCTCAAGAGCCCCTCACCCTAACCCTCTCCCAAAGGGAGAGGGGACTGACCGAGGTGGATGTTGGAGGTACGCCGACCTGAACGTCTTGAGTCGAACTCAAGCTTTGAAAAGCATGAAGATCGGCTCCCTCCCCCAAGATATCGAGCCGAACCCAAGTTTTGAAAAGCCCCCGATCTGCTCCCTTTCCCCCTCGCCCCCTTGGGGGAGAGGGTTGGGGTGAGGGGGAGGCTTTTGACTTTGATCTGGCAGCGCAGAGGACTACAATCCCCACCCCGCCTCAACGGCCGATCTGCCCCGCCCATGCTGACCTGCTCCGTACACCCACTGCCCTACCGCGCCAATCCGGCCGACTATTTCGCGGCCATTCGCAACGCACCCGGCGCCGTGCTGCTCGACAGCGGCCGGCCGAGCGCTGAACGCGGCCGTTATGACTTGCTCAGCGCTTGGCCGCTGGAACAACTGGCGGTGTTGCCGGACGAGAGCGGCGCGCATTTCCTCCAGCGCCTGCGTGACAATCTCAGCCGCTTGGGCGAAGCACAATTGCCTGCCGGGTACCAATTGCCGTTCGCCGGCGGACTGATCGGTTATTTGAGCTACGACTTCGGCCGGCATCTGGAAAACCTGCCGAGTCAGGCACTGGATGACCTGCAACTGCCCGATGCGCGTTTTGGCCTGTACGACTGGGCGCTGATCAGCGATCACCACGGGCAAACCAGCCAACTGGTCTTTCATCCTTCGCTTGTCGACAGTGAACGGCAGCGATTGGTCGCGCTGTTCACTCAGCCGCAAGTTGACGCGATGGCTCCCTTCAAACTGAGCGCCCCGATGGCCGCTGATATTTCGGCCGACGATTACCGTCAGGCGTTCGAACGCATTCAGGAATACATCCAGGCCGGCGACTGCTATCAGGTCAACTTCGCGCAACGCTTCCGCGCGCAATGCCAGGGCGATCCGTGGCTGGCTTACTGCGCTTTGCGTCAGGCCTGCCCGACGCCGTTCTCCGGCTTCCAGAGCCTGCCCGACGGCGGCGCGGTGCTGAGCCTGTCACCGGAACGTTTCGTCAGAGTCAGCCAGCGCCAAGTCGAAACCCGACCGATCAAAGGCACTCGCCCACGCGGCCTGACTCCAGCCGAAGACGCTGCCAACGCCGCCGAACTGCTAGCCAGCCCCAAGGATCGCGCGGAAAACCTGATGATCGTCGACCTGCTGCGCAACGACCTCGGGCGCACCTGCCGCATCGGCTCGGTGCGGGTGCCGGAGTTGTTCAGCCTGGAGATCTATCCGAATGTGCATCATCTGGTCAGCAGCGTGACCGGTGAATTGGCGACGGATCGTGATGCGCTGGACCTGATCGCTGGCAGCTTCCCCGGCGGCTCGATCACCGGCGCACCGAAGATACGGGCGATGCAGATCATCGACGAGCTGGAGCCAACCCGGCGCGGTTTGTATTGCGGATCGTTGCTGTACCTGGACGTGCGCGGTGAGATGGACAGCTCCATCGCTATTCGCAGTCTGTTGGTCAAGGATGGCCAGGTGTGCTGCTGGGGCGGCGGCGGGATTGTTGCCGATTCGGACTGGCAGGCGGAGTATCAGGAGTCGATGACCAAAGTCAGAATTCTCTTGGAAACCCTGCAAAACCTCTGAGGAATGATCGTTCCCACGCTCCGCGTGGGAATGCAGCCAGGGACGCTCCGCGTCCCATCCAAAGCCGAACGCGGAGCGTCCGTTGAGGCATTCCCACGCAGAGCGTGGGAACGATCATCAATGCATTTTCTTGTGGGAGCGAGCCTGCTCGCGAAGACGTCCTTCCAGACGACTACAAACTCAGCTCTCTATTAGAGGCCTTGAGAAATTCCTGCTTCAGCTCTTCAAACGTATGCACCGCCGGGAACTGCGGAAACTCGCGAATCACGTTGTCCGGCGCATGAAACAGAATCCCCGCGTCCGCCTCGCCGAGCATGGTCGTGTCGTTGTATGAATCCCCCGCCGCGATCACCCGGTAGTACAGGCTCTTGAACGCCAGCACCGACTGACGCTTGGGATCTTTCTGGCGCAGTTGATAGCTGGTCACCCGCCCGCTTTCGTCAGTGATCAAGCGATGGCAAAGCAGAGTCGGGAAGCCCAGCTGGCGCATCAGTGGCTGTGAAAACTCATAAAAGGTGTCCGAGAGAATCACCACCTGAAAGCGCTCGCGCAGCCAGTTGACGAACTCCACTGCGCCATCCAGCGGTTTCAGCGTGGCGATCACTTCCTGAATGTCCGAGAGTTTGAGGCCGTGCTCATCGAGGATGCGCAAACGCTGCTTCATCAATACGTTGTAATCGGGAATGTCCCGGGTGGTGGCCTTGAGGGCGTCGATTCCGGTTTTTTCGGCGAAGGCGATCCAGATTTCCGGTACCAGTACCCCTTCAAGATCCAGGCAAGCAATTTCCACAAGACACTCCCGTTTATAGTGATTATTTGAGTCAAGCGAGGCCGAACTCTAGCGTCTGCACCCGAGGCGCGCAACGCAGAGGACGCCCCGGCCGCGGCAGCTTTTTGTTACCATCGGCCCCCTATAGAGCGCCCGAGCGCCATTGACCTGTAGGAAGCCGCCCTGATGAGCCCAACGTTCGACGTCGTGGAACTCGCCACGACCTATGCCAACAAATCCGCCCAGGACATCCTCAAGCTCGCATTCGCCGAATTCGGAGATGACTTGTGGATATCTTTCAGCGGCGCCGAGGACGTGGTGTTGGTGGACATGGCGTGGAAGCTGAACAAGAACGTCAAAGTCTTCAGCCTCGACACCGGCCGCCTGCATCCGGAGACCTACCGCTTCATCGAGCAGGTGCGCGAGCATTACAAGATCGATATTGAAATCGTCTCGCCGGACTACACGAAACTCGAACCGTTCGTGAAGGAAAAAGGCCTGTTCAGTTTCTACAAGGACGGCCACGGCGAATGCTGCGGCATCCGCAAGATCGAGCCGCTGCGCCGTAAGCTGTCCGACGTCAAAGCCTGGGCCACCGGCCAGCGCCGCGATCAGAGCCCGGGCACCCGCAGCGCCGTGGCGGTGCTGGAAATCGACACAGCCTTCTCGACACCGGAACGCACCCTGTACAAGTTCAACCCGCTGGCGCAGATGACCAGCGAGGAGATCTGGGGTTACATCCGCATGCTCGAACTGCCCTACAACAGCCTGCACGAGCGCGGCTTCATCAGCATCGGCTGCGAACCCTGCACCCGCCCGGTGCTGCCGAACCAGCACGAGCGTGAAGGCCGCTGGTGGTGGGAAGAAGCCACGCAGAAAGAATGCGGACTGCATGCGGGGAATATCATCAGCAAGAGCAAGGCTTGATCATTTGCTGAAATGAGTTCCCCTGTGGGAGCGAGCCTGCTCGCGAAAGCGCCGTTCCAGTCAACGTTTCAGTTGCCTGATACACCGCATTCGCGAGCAGGCTCGCTCCCACATTGATATGTGCCAGGCACGCAAAAGGTGTACACAAGGTTGTCACCATCGGTGCCATTTATGTGTGCACTTTCTGTTTTTACGCCCTGAAAAGTTACATCCCCCAGCAGAATCCCCATCTGCTTGCCCCTCTGCAAACTCCCTCCCCTGAAAAAAATTCCCGTCCAATCGATCAATTTATATCGCCGGTTTTTCAGTCACTTACCCCGCATTGATAACTATTCGAAATGAGCCCTGGCGCTTATAGATTCGCAACTGGCACAAATCTGGCTTTGTCGCATACATGTTTTGTATACAAAACCGCAAAACATGCACACTTTCGATCCGCAAGCCTGAAGCGCCCTATCCCGTACAGGCTGCAGATGCCCCGTAACCAGTGATGCCTTCACCGTCGCGACGAAGATTTGTCGAGCCTGAGCGCTCATGCACAGTCATCGCGGTGGCCGAACGTCAGGAGCCTGCCGGAATGCGTTCAAGTCTTTCGAATAACATCGCGCTGAATCTGCCCTCCTCCACGCTTGATCAACCGTTGCTTGATGACGGACTGAGCGAGCCGCTGCAACTGAGCCCGCGCCTGCACAACAGCGATCTGGCGCCGACCAAAGCCGAAGGGCGACGCTGGGGCCAGTACAGCATCTTCGCCCTGTGGACGAATGACGTGCACAACATCGCCAACTACTCGTTCGCCATCGGCTTGTATGCACTGGGTCTGGGCGGCTGGCAAATCCTCTTGTCACTGGGGATCGGCGCGGCGCTGGTGTACTTCTTCATGAACCTGTCCGGGTACATGGGGCAGAAAACCGGGGTGCCGTTCCCGGTGATCAGCCGGATCAGTTTCGGCATCCACGGTGCGCAAATTCCTGCATTGATCAGGGCGGTTATCGCCATCGCCTGGTTCGGTATTCAGACGTACCTCGCCTCGGTGGTATTCCGCGTCCTGCTGACCGCCGTGCATCCGGGCTTTGCCGAATACGATCACGACTCAATTCTGGGCCTGTCGAGTCTGGGCTGGGTGTGCTTTGTAGCAATCTGGCTGGTGCAACTGGCGATCCTCGCCTACGGCATGGAGATGGTGCGCCGTTACGAGGCATTTGCCGGGCCGGTGATTCTGCTGACCGTTGCTGCGCTCGCCGGGTGGATGTACTTCCAGGCCAACGCGACCATTGCCTGGTCGATCCGCGAGCCGCTGACCGGTGGCGAGATGTGGCGCAACATCTTTGCCGGCGGCGCGTTGTGGCTGGCGATCTACGGCACGCTGATCCTCAATTTCTGCGACTTCGCCCGTTCTTCGCCGTGCCGCAAAACCATCAAGGTGGGAAATTTCTGGGGCTTGCCGGTGAACATTCTGGTATTCGCCGCGATTACCGTGTTGCTGTGTGGCGCGCAGTTCCAGATCAACGGGCGAATCATCGAAAGCCCGACCGAAATCATCGCTTCAATCCCCAACACGTTCTTTCTGGTGCTCGGCTGCCTGGCTTTTCTGATCGTCACCGTTGCGGTGAACATCATGGCCAACTTCGTCGCCCCGGCGTTCGTCCTCAGCAACCTGGCGCCGAAGTACCTGACCTTCCGCCGCGCCGGGTTGATCAGCGCGACCATCGCCGTGCTGATCCTGCCGTGGAACCTCTACAACAGTCCGCTGGTGATCGTGTATTTCCTGTCGGGCCTCGGCGCCCTGCTCGGCCCGTTGTACGGGGTGATCATGGTCGACTACTGGCTGATCCGCAAAGGCCGGATCAACGTGCCGCAGCTCTACAGCGAAGACCCCAACGGCGCTTATTACTACAGCCGCGGCATCAATTTCCGCGCGGTGGCGGCGTTTATTCCTGCAGCGCTGATCGCCATCATCCTGGCGCTGGTGCCCGGTTTCCACAGCGTCTCACCGTTCTCCTGGCTGATCGGTGCCGGTATCGCCGGCATGCTTTACCTGATCGTCGCCAAACGCCACACGCATTACGCCGACGTCAGCGGCGAGTGCATCGCTGTGGATAACGTCAGCCACTGATCCCTTCGCGGCCCGGTTTCGGGCCGCACCACTGCCCGCAATAAGGATTTTCCATGCGTATTCTCGTGGTCAACGTCAACACCACCGAATCCATCACCGACGCCATCGCCCGCTCGGCACAGGCCGTCGCTTCGCCCGGTACCGAAATCGTCGGCCTGACGCCGTACTTCGGCGCCGAATCGATTGAAGGCAATTTCGAAAGTTACCTGGCCGCCATCGCCGTGATGGATCGAGTGATGTCTTACGATCAACCCTTCGATGCGGTGATCCAGGCCGGCTACGGCGAACATGGCCGCGAAGGTTTGCAGGAACTGCTCAACGTGCCAGTGGTAGATATCACTGACGCGGCGGCCAGCACCGCGATGTTTCTCGGCCATGCCTACTCGGTGGTGACCACGCTGGATCGCACCGTGCCGCTGATCGAGGATCGGCTGAAATTGTCCGGCCTGTGGGATCGCTGTGCCTCGGTGCGCGCCAGTGGTCTGGCAGTTCTGGAGCTGGAACATGAACCGCAGCGCGCACTGGAAGCGATCGTGCAGCAGGCCGAACTGGCGGTGACCCAGGACAAGGCCGAGGTGATTTGCCTGGGCTGCGGCGGCATGGCCGGGCTGGACGAGCAGATTCGCCGGCGCACCGGCGTGCCGGTGGTGGATGGCGTGACAGCCGCCGTGATGATTGCCGAGTCGCTGGTGCGTTTGAAGTTGTCGACGTCCAAGGTGCGCACTTATGCGACGCCACGACCGAAGAATATTGTTGGCTGGGCGCAGCGCTTTGCTCGATAAACCGAGTTATCGTTCATCGCGGGCAAGCCCTCTCCCACAGGGTTTTGTGTTGTTTGCAAGATGTGTGAACAACTCAAAACTTGTGGGAGCGGGCTTGCCCGCGATAGCCGCAACTCGGTTTGATGCCTGGCTCAGATAGCACTAAACCGCCGCCCCAGTCCCTGCTCAGCAAACTGTTCAATCACGAAATCCACAAACGCCCGGGTCTTGCCCGGCAACAATTTGTGCTCGGCGTAATAGATCGAAATGTTGCCGTCATCGACAAACCAGTCCGGCAGCACTCGCTGCAACGTCCCTGCCTGAAGATACGCGACCGCAAACGGCATGCTCACCAGCGCAATGCCCAAACCTTGCATCGCCGTCGCGCACGCCGCCTCGGAATCACTCATGGTCATCCGCGTCCGCAATGTCAGCGGACTGTGTTGCTGATCGCGGTGAGTCAGTTGCCAGGAACGCACGCGCCCGGTCTGCGGTGAGCGAATCAGAATGCCGTCGTGTTGCCTGAGGTCATCGGGATGGCTGATCGGGGCATGTTTTTGCAGATAGTCCTCCGATGCCACCAACACCCGATGCGCCGGTGTCAGCCTGCGCGCAACCACGCCTTGTGGCAGTTCAAAGCCGCCGCCAATCGCCGCGTCAAAGCCCTGCCCGATCAGGTCGACCTGGCGGTTATCGAAATGCCAGTCCGGGTTGATCGCCGGATAGCGCCGCAGAAACTCACCGAGCAGCGGCACGATATACAGACGACCGAACACCGTGCCCATGCTGACTTTCAGCGTGCCGGCCGGTTGCCCGCCGGCACTGGCCAGGTTGGCTACGGCATTCTGGATGGTGGTCAGGCTGGCGCTGACTTCACTCAAAAACAGCTGCCCCGCTTCGGTCAACGTCAGGCTGCGGGTACTACGCTGGAACAGCCGCACGCCAAGCCGCGCTTCCAGTTTCGCCACGCTCTTGCCGACCGCCGCCGGGGTCAGGCTCAAGCGTCGCGCGGCTTCGGCAAAGCTGCCGACTTCGGCGCTGCGCACAAAGCATTCGATACTGCTGAATGTTTCCATGATCGCCACTATAAACTTCTGGTTTACACAGACTATAGCAATCATGGTCTACCCGGTTGTCGATACCAGGCCGATACTCGGCACCAACACCAAGGCATTCCGCCTTGAACACTTGGAGATCGAACATGACCACTCAACACCTCAGCGGCAAGGTCGCTCTGATTCAAGGCGGTTCGCGCGGCATCGGCGCGGCCATCGTCAAACGTCTGGCCGCTGAAGGCGCCGCTGTCGCTTTCACCTACGTCAGCTCCGCCGCCAAAGCTGAAGAACTGCAGAACAGCATCACTGGCAACGGCGGCAAAGCCTTGGCGATCAAGGCAGACAGCGCCGATGCCAGCGCGATTCGCCACGCCGTCAGCGCCACCGTCGAAGCGTTTGGACGCCTGGACATTCTGGTCAACAACGCCGGCGTACTGGCCATCGCGCCGCTGGAAGACTTCAAACTCGAAGACTTCGATCAGACCCTGGCCATCAACGTGCGCAGCGTGTTCATTGCGTCCCAGGAAGCGGCGAAACACATGGGCGAAGGCTCGCGGATCATCAACATCGGCAGCACCAACGCCGACCGCATGCCCTTCGGCGGTGGCGGTGTCTACGCGATGAGCAAATCGGCACTGGTCGGCCTGACCAAAGGCCTAGCCCGCGACCTCGGCCCTCGCGGCATCACCATCAACAACGTGCAACCTGGCCCGGTCGACACCGACATGAACCCGGCCCATGGCGAATTCGCCGACAGCCTGATCCCGCTGATGGCCGTCGGTCGTTACGGCACCGCCGATGAAATCGCCAGCTTCGTCGCCTACCTGGCCGGGCCGGAAGCCGGCTACATCACCGGTGCCAGCCTGACCATCGACGGTGGTTTCGGCGCCTGACAGACCGGCAAGAAAAAACGCCGCCCTTCTTTACAGGAAGGACGGCGTTTTTGTGCGGACGGTCAAGCCAGTTCCAGCGTCGGCAAGCCAAAGGCGCTGGGCATAAATGCTTTCAGCGAGCGGATAATGCCGTCAGCGTGAGCATATTTCTCATCAGCCATCGCTGCGTCGGGGATGGCGATTGCGGTCATGCCTGCCGCTTTCGCGGCGGTGACGCCGAACGGCGAATCCTCGAACACCAGACAATCCCCGGGCGCGATGCCCAGGCGCCGGGCGGCGGTGAGGAAGATATCCGGCGCCGGTTTGGCCGCGCCGACTTCCGGATCGTCCGCCGTGACGATGAAATCGAACAGCGCAAACCACTCACGGTGCAAGGTGGTTTTCTGCCCGAACGACTGGCGCGACGAACTGGTGCCGACTGCGATCGGGATGTTGTGCGCCTTGAGGTGACGCACCAGCGCTTCGGCCCCCGGCATCGCTTGCGCCTTGGGGAAACGCTCGCGCATCAGCGGCTCGCGGATCTGCAGAAATTCTTCCGGAGTGATCGGTAACTCCAGCGCCTGCACCACGTAGTTGGCCAGGTCATTGGCACCGCGACCAATGATGTTCTGCTTGACGCTCCAGTCGAAGGTTTTCCCGTAGCGCCCGGCAATCAGCGAGGTGACCTCGGTGTAAATGCCCTCGGTGTCGAGCAGCAAACCGTCCATATCGAAAATCACGGCCTTGATCGGGCCGAACGTCTTCAGCGGTGCATTCATCATCGGATCCGTTAACAAAGACATCCCGGGCGACAGGCAACGTGCCGCAACGCGGATCTGATTAATGGGTTCAGCAGCATAGCGAGGCCGATGGACATTGAGCAACGGGCAATGCCATCGACGCCTTTTCGCATTTAGCGAAAACTCCTACAGACACTGCCTACTTCCCCGACTTCTTTCCTTTTTGATCCCCCGCAAAGTCCGCGCTCCCGTTTCTTCATATGCGCGAGCGACTGCGAATGTTTCAACCCGATCAGCTCCTGGCCCTGAACAACAGCATCGGACTGCTGGTGGTGGCCGCCCTGAATCCGAAGCAGCCAGATTTTGAAGCGCTGATCGACGAGTTCCGCCTGTGCCTGAACAACTACGACGCCTGGGCCGAGCAATTCTGGACCGGGACGGCGCTGGACATCGAGCAGGTGTTCAAGGTTGGCAATGACGTACAACTGAGCGCGCCGATCACTTCGCGCGCACCTGTCAGTTCATCGGTGGTCATGTGTTCGGCCAGCGGACCGCTGACCCTGGTGCATCTGTTTGAAGCAGCGCGCTTCGTGCCGATCGGCGACACCCCGGTGACCCTCGAACCGCTGCTCAGCGACGTCGACGGCGTGCTGACCTTCGGCGAACCAAAGCGCTACACCATTGGCCCGAGCGGGATCCTCGAGGTGACCGATTGCATGCGCGGCCAGCGCTATCGCGTCACCTTCTTTCCCAACGTTTCCTCCGCCCATGTCCGCGCCCTGTATGCCTCATATGAAGGGGTCATTGCCGGCCTTGAAGGCTGGCTGCGCAGCGAATGGACAGGCTTCCAGCCGCAGTGGACGGAGTTTTCCAGCGCCGGTTTTCTTGATCGTTACGGGCAGTTGCAGCGGGCCGATTGGCGCGGCCTGGAAAAAGCCCTGAATGGCGTCTGGGATGACATTCAACAGCTGTTCGCCCTACTTGCCGATCTGCAGGAGCACAGCGCAAAGCTCCTCGAATACCTGAGCGAAGTCGAACTCGAGGCGCTGCTTGCCGCTTCAAACGAAGCGATCGCCAACGCCTTGTTGATGCTCAGCGACGAGCCGTTGTTGTTCATTCATCTGGCCGCGTTCACCAGTTGGCTAAAAATGCTGCCGCCGCAATACCTCGCCGAGGTGGTGGCCGAAGTTCGCACCGAGTTGCTGATCAGCTTCCTGTTGATGCGCGTGGCGGGCGGTGCCGGCGTATCGCTGCGTTTGAGCAGCAAGGTCCTGGCGAAGATCAAATCGCCAAGGGCGCGGGAGTGGCTGGCCGCCTCAGCCTTGCGTCTGGCTGAGCTGACTTCGACACCGGAACTCAAACAGCACGCGAGCACGCTGAAGCCGCTGATGTTCCATGCCCGCGAAGTGGAGCTGAAGCCGACGCCATCGATTCCGCTGAACATTCGTCAGGCCGACGCGGTGGTGCTCCGCGTGCCGAATCCGGCGCCGCTCGCGCGGGAAAAATCCCAGGGCATGGCGCGCCTTGAGCGCCACGAGCCCCACGACGACGCCCCCGACCAGGCGAAAAACCCCAACGGCGACGCCGCCGACTGCGTCCCCAATACCTGCAAAAACGGCTGCCCGGTGTCGATGGTCACCGGCGAAGAACTGCTGACCCTGACCGACGCAGTGCTTGATGGCGTGCTGCCCTTCGAGTTCACCCGCTTGTACCGCAGCAGCGCGGTCGAGATAGACATCGGCCTGGGTTTCGGCTGGAGCCACACGCTGGCCCATCGCCTGGCCTTCGACGGCGATGGCGTGATCTGGATCGACCACGAAAACCGCCGCACCCGTTTTCCCCTGCCCAACGTCGCGCGCCCAGCCATTCACAACAGCCTGTCGCGGGCGGCGATCTTTCTTGGCGATGAGCCGGAAGAACTGATTCTGGTTTTGGCCGGCGACAGCGCGCGCTTTTATCACTTTCGCGCCGGCCGGCTGACGGCGATCAGCGATGTCTACGGCAATCGTCTGACCCTGCAACGCGATCGCTCCGACCGCATTCAGCGTCTGGACAACGGCGCCGGCCGCTCATTGCTGTTGCGTTATGACCGCGCGCAGCTGGTGGCGATTGATTATCAGGTGTTCGTCCAGGGCGAGTGGATCACCGAGGAAAACCTCGCCACCTACAGCTTCGATGCCCGGCAACGCCTGCTGACCGCGACCAACGCGGTCGGCGACAGCGAGCGCTACGACTACGACGACCACCACGTCATCCTCCAGCGCCAGTTGACTGGCGGCGCGAGCTTCTTCTGGGAGTGGCAGCGCGAGGGCAAAGCCGCCCGCTGCGTGAGGCACTGGGCGTCGTTCTCGCAGATGAACACCCGTTACGTCTGGAACGATGACGACGCCAGCGTGACAGTGCATTACGTCGACGGTACCGAAGAAGTCTACGTCCACGACGAGCGCGCGCGGCTGGTGCGGCAGGTCACGGCCGATGGAGGTGAGCAGCTCAAGGCCTATGACCAGCAGGGCCGGTTGATCGCCGAGCAGGATGCGTTGGGCGCGGTTACCGAATACCGCTACGACGAGGTCGGACGGCTGATCGCGCTGATTCCGCCGGACGATGCACCAACGTCCTACGAGTACCGCAACGGTTTTCTCTACAAGCGTTGCCGTGGTGATGCGGTGTGGATCTATCGGCGCAACGCTGAAGGCGCCGTCACCGAAGCGGTCGATCCCGACGGCCAGGTCACCCATTACTACTACAACCTGCGCGGCCAATTGCTGTCGCTGCGCTATCCGGACAGCAGCCGCCACCGCTGGGTGTGGAACGAGCTCGGCCAGCTCATCGAAGAAACCCTGCCGGACGGCGGCGTGCGGCGTTTTTCCTACGATGCGCTGGGCCGGCGGATTACCACCCAGGACGAATTTGGTGTTGTCAGTCGTCAGCAGTGGGACGCGGCCGGCCGACTGATCCTGACGACTTCTCCTACGGGCAGCACGCGCGCCTACAGCTACGGCGCCTACGGCCAGATCACCGCTGAGCGCGACGAGCTCGGGCGCATCACCCGCTACGAATATGACGATGATTTGCACCTGGTCTCGCGACGGATCAATCCTGACGGCACCCACGTGCAGTACCGCTATGACCATGCGCGGCTGTTGCTGACCGAGATTGAAAACGAGTCCGGAGAAAAGTACCGACTGGATTACACGCCGACCGGATTGATCCGACAGGAAACCGGGTTTGATGGGCGGCGCACGGCTTATGCCTACGACCTTAATGGTCATTTGCTGGAGAAGACCGAGTTTGGTGATTTCGGCCCCAGTCTGGTCACCCACTATGAGCGCGACAAGGCCGGGCGTTTGCTGGTCAAAACCCTGCCCGATGGCGCCAAGATCCGCTACGACTACGACCGCCTCGGGCGCTTGGTTGCCGTTGATGACGGGCAGAACCATCCGCTGGCCTTCGAGTACGACCGTCAGGATCGACTGATCACCGAGCATCAGGGCTGGGGCACCTTGCGCTACGCCTATGACGCCTGCGGCCAGCTCAAACGCCTGCGCCTGCCGGACAACAGCAAGCTCGATTATCACTACGCCAAGGGCGGTGCGCTGAGCGCTATCGACCTCAACGGCACGCCGCTCACGCGCCACGTCTACCACTGCGGTCGTGAACAGCAACGCCAGCAAGGTTTGCTGTTCAGCGAATACTCCTACGACGATCAGGGCCGCTTGCTCGCCCACGCTGTAGGCCATCGCCACGCCTCGCTGTACCGCCGCGATTATGCCTACAGCGCCAACGGCAATCTCGAGCACATCGCCGACAGCCGCCACGGCCAGCGCACCTACGGCTACGACGCCCTCGACCGGTTGATCCGCGTCCGTCACTCGCGCGACGAACTGCCCGAATCCTTCGCCCACGACCCGGCGGGCAACCTGCTGATGCAGGACCGCCCCGGTCCCGCGCAGATCAAGGGCAACCGCCTGCTGATGCAAGGCGACCGCCATTACGACTACGACGCCTTCGGCAACCTGATCCGCGAACGCCGAGGCCACGGCCAGACCCTGGTCACCGAATACCGCTACGACTGCCAGCACCGCCTGATCGGCCTGACCCGCCCCGACGGCCAGACCGCCACTTATCACTACGACGCCTTCGGCCGGCGCATCCGCAAAACAATCGACGGCGCCGTCACCGAATTTTTCTGGCAAGGCGAACACCTCGTCGCCGAAAGCAGCGCCACGCAATACCGCAGCTTCCTCTACGAACCCGGCACCTTCCGCCCACTGGCGATGCTCGACGGCAAAGGCCCGAAAAAAGCCTGCCCGTTCTACTACCAACTCGACCACCTCGGCACCCCGCAGGAACTCACCGACTACAGCGGCGAAATCGTCTGGTCCGCGCAATACGACGCCTACGGCAAAGTCGCCGCTGTGACCTTGGCCGGCGAAGACTACCTCGACCAACCGCTGCGTTTTCAGGGGCAGTACTTCGATGTTGAAAGTGGCCTGCATTACAACCGCCATCGGTATTACGACCCGAGGCTAGGGCGGTATTTAACGCCGGACCCGGTGAAGCTGGCGGGTGGGTTGAATCAGTACCAATACGTGCCGAATCCGACGGGGTGGGTGGATCCGTTGGGGTTGACGTCCAACTGCCCGCCGCCGAAGAAGCCTGGGTGTGAGGTTCCGGGGGCGAGTGATGGGGTTAAGGTTGATGAGGGGGAGCCTGATCTACCGGCCATTGCTCACGATATAGATCCACAAATTTTGAAAAGAGTACATACAATCGAGGGAAAGACCTCAACCAAGACAGTCGAGGACTATAAAAGCCAAATGCGTAACGGATACGACTCAGTGGAACCTATCGACGTCGTAGAACATGACGGGAATTTATACATTCTGGACGGACACCATCGCGCAGCAGCTGCACGGCAAACTTCGACCAATGTGACAATCAGACTCATAACCGATCTCATAAAATACGACAAAACTCTAAACAGCATTGAGGATGTACTAGAGTCAGCAAACAACGTAGGTTTAGACAGATTGGAGCATCGCAGAAGAAGATGAGTGAACAAAGTGAAACTTTGGAAATCCTGATAAATGATTTTATCGCTATGGTTGAGTCCAGCACTCTGGTATTTGAGAGAAAATTTGGCACTCGAGATATTCGAAGGCTTTGGCGCTCCAAGGCAATAAAGCGATGCGGGAGGGTCACTCGAGGCGTTAAATATGAATTGCATGGCATTGGGTGCCGAATCAACTTATCGACCGGAAGTGTAGATTTTAACTATGGCCCTAATGGTGAAATCAATGGATTTGATGTTTGGCGGCTATACAACTTCGCTCGCGAGAGACCATCAAAATATAAAAAATATTGCGACAAAAAAATTATCGAAAAAGAGTTAGAAGAATATATAAATCTAAAAAAAATAAAAAAATTGTCAGCCATAAGTAACCTATATGTATTAGCCGACTCAAAAGAAATCGATTAGACCTCACCACAAAAAGGGCCTGCTCACTCAGGCCCTCAAAACCAAATCCAAACTTTCAATCCACCCTCCTCCCCTCACTGCTCATCCCCATCCTCCTCATACTCCATATCCGCCTCATCCGCATCATTCAACGGCACCGTCGCATCATCCATCAGCGACCCGGGATCTTCATTCCCCGGATCATTGATAAACGGCAAACCACTCGGGCCCTTCTCTTCTTTGCCTTCGGTTTCGGGAGTCATGGCGCACCTCTTGAGCGTGTGGGATGTATCACGTTCGAAAAGCCCTGCCGCCAATCGTTCCTCTGCCTGACGGCCAGACACAAAAAACCCGGCGCCAGGCCGGGTTTTCGTTGATCAATCAGCGATGTTTATTTTTGTGTTTGTTCTTGTGCTTGTGGCCGCCGGAATGAGATCCGCCGTCGTCGTCGCCAAGATTGTTACCTACCGCGCCGCCTGCTGCGCCGCCCAGGCCCGCGCCAATGGCGGAGCCGGTGGAGCCGCCGAGGCTGTTGCCGACGACCGAGCCCCCTGCTGCGCCAAGACCGCCGCCAATCGCGGCTTCGGTGCGGTTGCGTTTGTTCGCGCCGACGGCACTGCCGGCCGCGCCGCCAACACCTGCGCCGACCGCTGCGCCCGTGCTGCCGCCAAGTTGTCCGCCAACCACATTACCCAGCGCACCGCCGAGACCACCGCCTACGGCAGCGGTGCCGTCTCCGGCCGCCATCGCGCCCTGCGCCACGACCAAGCCAAAAAACAGTGCAGATAATGACAATCGCATATGAACCTCGCAGTTCCCGAATCGGGACAGTCCGCCCAAGCGGGGCGTATGCAGATTGGAGATGATTTCGCATGAAACGTTCAGCCATGAAAAAGCCCGACATCGAGTCGGGCTTTTTCTGACAGGCCATCAGTCTCAGTGGCGCCTGTGACCTTTGCCCAGGTTGCTGCCGACTGCGCCGCCGGCCGCGCCGCCCAGACCTGCACCGATGGTGGCGCCGTTGCGGCCGCCCAGGCTGTTGCCGATCACCGAACCGCCGGCTGCACCGACACCGCCGCCGATCGCCGCTTTGGTGCGGCTGCCCTTGCGTGCGGCGACGGCACTGCCTGCTGCGCCCGCGACGCCAGCGCCAATGGCGGCACCGGTGCTGCCGCCCATTTTCTGACCGACCACGTTACCCAGCGCGCCACCCAGGCCACCGCCCAGCGCAGCGGTGCCATCACCGGCAGCCATCGCACCTTGAGCAACCAGAAGGCCAAGAACCAGAGCAGGCAGTGTTAAACGCATGACGAAAACCTCAAATAAACGGGATGACGAAAAGGAGCGGGATTTAATGCGCTCGGCCCAGGAAAGTCCAGACGCAGGCGACAGCGTCGTTTGGACCGCGATCAGGGAAAAGGTTTTATGCCGGGCAAAAAAAAGCCCGCTGGGGAGACGGGCTGGAGACTTGCTTTCTAACGGATGGCTTCACACTACGTTGGCCAACGTGAAAAGTTTGTGAAAAAAAACCGACATTAATGTCAATGCTTGCCAGAGATTTCAAACCCCTATTCTTGCGCACATAAAAAACCCCGTTCAGTGACGGGGTGCAGGATGAAATCACTTTCTGGTCCTTGCCGTGACCTTGGGCAGGAATTTCGCTTTCGGCCCTTTGGGGGCCGTGGATTTGATTTTGCCGATGCTCACCGGATCCTCGCCAAACCCCGACTGATACTCCGACTGACCGCAGCGCACACAATTGTTGAATGAAAACTCTGCGCCATCATCTTCGATAAATGGACCTGACATAGACTCTCCCCTACGCAACTGGGTCGACACCGACAAAACAGTTTTGCCTGGAAAATATCGCCCCTCAGCGCTTTTGAGACTAGCTGGTCACTACTGGACTTGCCGTTCAGAAAGACTGATCACCGACGAATGGAAAAAAGCGTCGTGAACGATCATTCGCTAAAGATTTCCATCGAACGGCCGCTGCCCTTACTCCTACAAATGAATCTCAAGGAGAGATCATGCAGATCAATGGATTCCCGAACATGCCAGTCGTAAAACTCACGGACGAGCAGATCGCTGCCGGCAAGGCCGGTGCGGAAAAACTCAAGGAAAAGATCGCCTCGGGTGAAATCACCATCAAATACCCAGACAAACCGCTTCTGCAACCGGGCGTCGTCTACCATCCCAGCGAGCCCGCACCATCGGCGCAGCCTGACGGGACGCCGCCCCTCGTTGCCATCGATACACCGCTGACCTATGACTCAAGAGGCGCTGTGTTGCTCAAGCCACAAGGCTGATTGACGCGAAAAAGCCCATTCGTTGTGCGAGTGGACTTTGCCTTGAACACAATGATCAGCGCAGCTTGACCGCAGTTCCGGTGACGAACACCACGACCATGCCGCCCTTGCCTGCCGGCATGCTGATCTCGAAGTCCACGCCGACCACCGCGTCAGCCTGCAATGCCCGCGCTCGATCTTTCAGTTCGTCGGTGGCCTGAATGCGTGCTTCTTTAAGAGCCCGCTCCAACGTCTGCGACCGCCCGCCAAAGAAATCGCGCATGCCGGCGAACATATCGCGGATCACGTTGACGCCCTGCACAGACTCGGCGCTGACGATGTCCAGATAGGCCGTGATCTGCCGCCCCTCGACGGAATGAGTGGTGGAAATGATCATGAAAGTCGTCCCTTTACTGCATAAGTGAAGGCAGCGATTGTAACGCGGCACCAGATCTGGCCCGTGCCTCAATTGGATTTAACGACCCACAATTGATCCAGCTTCGTCGTAAAACTCGAACTCATCATCTCCCGCCGCATGCCCCAGGCCGGATCCGCCGGCACACTCCCCGCTCGCAACGTTCCATGCCCCCAGCGCAGATTGATCTGGTCCAGCACGCCCATCACCCTCTCCGCCGCTTGAGGTTGGGACTGTGCAAACAGGTCTTCGGTAAATTCTCCGGGCTGTCGCAGATCCATCAACAGCACCTCAGCCTTGCTGTACTTGAACCCCGGCCGGAACAATCGATCGATCGCTTCGCTCGCCACCTTGCTCAGCAATCGCACATCATTGGTCGGATAAGGCAACTCGATCAGCGCGCCATTGGCGTACTTCGCCTCTTCCGGATTGAACATGCCGGTGCGGATACTCACGCGGATCTTTTTGCACAGCGAACTCTGCGCACGCAGCTTTTCCGCCGCTCGATGCACATAAGTAGCAACGGCTTCCTTGATCGGCTCGATGGTAGTCAAACGGTTGCCAAACATGCGGCTGCTGCAAATTTCCTGCTTCGGCGGTTCTGTTTCCGACAGTTCCAGACAGGATGTGCCGCCCAGTTCGCGCGCGGTCTTCTCGATCACCACGCTGAACTTGCGCCGCAGTGTCCACGGATCGGCCTTCGCCAGGTCCATCGCACTTCTGATTTGCATGCTTTCCAGATGAGCTTTCATCCGCCGACCGACGCCCCACACGTCACCGACATCGGTATTGCGCAGCACCCAGTCGCGTTTGGACGGATCGCAGATGTCGACCACGCCGCCGGTATGCGCTTGCAGGCGTTTCGCGGTGTGGTTGGCGAGCTTGGCCAGCGTTTTCGTCGGGGCGATGCCGACGCCGACCGGGATGCCGGTGCGCTTATAAACAGCAGAGCGAATGGTTCGGCCAAAACCTGTCAGGTCCCCAGGAATGCCGCTGAGATCGGCGAACGCCTCATCAATGCTGTAAACCTCGACCGCCGGCACCATGGATTCGATGATCGTCATCACCCGTTCGCTCATGTCGCCGTACAACGCGTAATTACTGCTGAACACCTGAATGCCGTGGCGGCGCAGATCATCACGAATCTGAAAGTACGGCGCGCCCATTTTCACAAAAGGTTTGGCATCGTAGCTGCGCGCGATCACGCAGCCATCGTTATTGCTCAGCACGACAATCGGCGTCTTCGCCAGATCGGGCCGGAACACTCGCTCACAGCTGGCATAGAAGCTGTTGCAATCGATCAGCGCGAAAACCTGCTCACGATTTGCCATGGTCGCGCACGCTGTAAGTCACCACACCCCAGATCACCAGCTCATCCCCTTCCATCACGTAGCGAGGCGGGTATTTGCTGTTGGCCGAAAGAAGAATGATCGTGTTATCGCGCATGTGCAGGCGCTTACAGACAGGTTCGGAGTTGAGACCGGCGATGACGATATCGCCGTGCTCGGCATTCAGGCTGCGATCAACAATCACCAGATCACCGCAAAATATCCCGGCGTCCTGCATGCTCTCGCCTTCGATCTTCGCCAGATAAACGTGCGGTGCACGAATATCAAAAACCTCGTCCAGAGAGATGTGCTTTTCAATGTGATCAGCCGCGGGCGAAGGAAAACCGGCGGGAATCCGAAACGAATACAGCGCAAGCTGTTCGCCCGCGCCTGACAAAGGGCCGAGGATGGTGACGCTCATGATACGAACCTGATAGTGAGTTTACTGTATGCGCATACAGTAAACTCGGGACGGTTCGGGGGGTCAATGAGGCGTGTAGGAGATTTCGACGGGTGACAGGGTTTTGTATAGCTTTGGAGAGAGAATGATCACCAAAACACATTTCATGGATGCCGAGCACCAACGGTCCCATATGACCATTTTCCAGACACCAAAAACCACAAACCCCCGACTTTCTCTAGGAAAATCAGGGGTTTGCATTTACTGAATGTGGCGGTGAAGGAGAGATTCGAACTCTCGATACAGTTTCCTGTATACACACTTTCCAGGCGTGCTCCTTAAGCCACTCGGACACTTCACCGTATCTCTGCAGACATGTTCTGTCTGTCGAGGCGCGCTAATGTAGTCGAAAGCTTTTCCGATGGCAAACTTTTTTTCAGAATTTTCATGCGCTTAAGAGAGGCCGTTGCGTTCAGCCAGAGCGGACGATGGCAAACCTGCCAATCTCGGGTAAGCCGTGCGCTTCCTTTATAGAAGGCAACACGCGCGCAGCGCTGGCCGAAGCGCAAAACGGTGACTGGCAGGTCAGTCACGGCGCTTTACCTGGCCTGCGGCGGTGGGTAACGTCTGCCCATCTTTCTAATAAGGAATAGCGTCATGAGCGAGTTGATTGCCTACCACCTCGAAGACGGTATCGCGACCCTGACCCTGAACAATGGCAAGGTCAACGCGATTTCTCCGGATGTGATTGCGGCGTTTAATGCGGCGCTGGATCAGGCGGTGGCGGATCGCGCCGTGGTGATCATTACCGGGCAGCCGGGGATTCTCTCAGGTGGTTATGACCTGAAGGTGATGACGGCCGGCCCGAAAGAGGCCGTTGCGCTGGTGACGGCCGGTTCGACCCTGGCCCGCCGCCTGCTCTCTCACCCCTTCCCGGTGATCGTCGCTTGCCCGGGGCACGCCGTGGCCAAGGGTGCTTTCCTGCTGTTGTCTGCCGATTACCGCATCGGTGTCGACGGCCCGTTCAGCATCGGTCTCAACGAAGTGCAGATCGGCATGACCATGCACCACGCCGGTATTGAGCTGGCACGCGACCGCTTGCGGCGTTCGGCTTTCCATCGCTCGGTGATCAATGGCGAGATGTTCGATCCGCAAAGTGCCGTTGATGCAGGCTTCCTCGACAAAGTCGTCACTGCCGAAGAATTGCAGGGCGCCGCGCTGGCTGCCGCGCGTCAGTTGAAGAAGATCAACATGCTGGCGCACAAGAACACCAAGCTCAAAGTGCGCAAGCAACTGCTGGAAACCCTCGACGACGCGATCCTGCAGGATCAGCAACATCTGGGCTGACTCGTCCAAAATCTGCCGGTAAGAGAATAGCCCGACCTTGGTCGGGCTTTTTCTTACGTTCAGCGTTGAAGATTCGCTGAAAGCTCTAGGACGCGCCTGACAGGCAACGCTGAAACATGTGCTTAAACATCGGCCATCTCCGGACTCTATAGCGGCAATTGCCGAAAACAGTGCACATCCGTACACTGCGCCACCTTTTGTCCCGGTGGGCCTGCAAAAATGCTGTTTGTGTTTCGTATGTTGTTGATGGGCCTGCACTTTATTCTGGCCGGCGTGCTCGGCGTGATCCTTGGATTGTGCCGCCCGTTCAACCCGGACAACAGCCGACTCTGCGCCCGCCTCTACGCTTTGCCGGCGATGTGTATCTTGCGTTTGCGGGTCAGGTCCGAGGTCAACGGTTTGATGAACAAGCCCGACAGTTGCGTGATCATCGCCAACCATCAGTCAAACTACGATCTGTTCGTGTTCGGCAATGTCGTCCCTCGTCGCACCGTTTGTATCGGCAAGAAGAGCCTGAAGTGGGTGCCGTTGTTCGGCCAGTTGTTCTGGCTGGCCGGCAATGTGTTGATCGACCGTGGCAATGCGCACAAGGCGCGGCAGTCGATGCTGACGACGACCCACACCTTGCAGAACGAAGACACCTCGATCTGGGTATTCCCGGAGGGCACCCGCAACCTCGGTGAAGATTTGTTGCCGTTCAAGAAAGGCGCGTTCCAGATGGCAATTGCCGCCGGCGTGCCGATCGTTCCGGTGTGCGTGAGCAGCTATATCAAACACATGCGCCTGAATCGCTGGCGCAGCGGCAACGTTCTCATACGTTCCTTGCCGGCGATTCCTACAGTCGGAATGACCATGGACGACATGCCCATGCTCATCGAGCGATGCCGCGAGCAGATGCGCGAGTGCATCGAGTCGATGGATCGGCAACTGCAAGCCGCGTGAAACCAAACCCGCCCCGTGCGGGTTTTCTTTTGCCGGGTGAACTGTAGAAGTTTCACTGACTCTCAAGCAGCGACACGGCTAAGCTGAAGCCTAGTTTCCCTGCCATCTGCCAAGAAGAAGTGAATCACCACCATGGGTCGAGTTGTTGCTGCTGCGGTGTACAGCGAGGGTAAGAAAGTCACCAATATTGCGCTGGACGAAGGTGCTGCCTGGGCCGCCAAACCCGGCCATTTCGTCTGGATCGGTCTGGAAGAACCGGACGCACAGGAATTATCCAACCTGCAACGACAGTTCAACCTGCATGAGCTGGCCATCGAAGACGCGCTGGAAAAACACAGCCGACCGAAACTGGAAACCTTTGGTGACGCTTTGTTTATCGTCACCTACTCACCGGTCCGCGAAAACGGCGTTTTGCAATTCATCGAAACTCATATTTTCGCTGGCAGGGGTTACATCATTACCGCACGCAACGGCCACTCCGCGTCGTATGCCTATGTGCGCCAACGCTGTGAAGCGCGCCCGCTGTTGCTTGAGCACGGGGAGGATTTCGTCCTGTATGCGCTGCTCGATTTCGTCATCGAGAACTATCAGCCGGTGGGCGAAGCGATCCACGCCGAGATCGATGAGCTGGAGCGCAATGTGCTGTGCAGCGCCCTCAACGAGCGCGACATCCAGAAGCTGCACGGTCTGCGCCGCGATGTGGTGCGCTTGCGTCGGTATGCGGCACCGATGGTGGAGATCGGCGAGGAGCTGCAAAAGCTCAGTTTCCCGTTCATCGACAAGAACATGCGCCCGTACTTTCGCGATGTGCAGATTCATGTAACGCGGCAGATGGAAGACCTGACCACGCTGGCGGACATTGCCAGCCAGACCATCGAGATTGGCGTGTTGCTTGAGGCATCACGGCAGAGCGTGGTGCAACGCAAGTTTGCAGCGTGGGCGGCGATTCTGGCGTTCCCGACAGCGGTGGCGGGGATCTACGGAATGAATTTCCAGAACATGCCGGAATTGACCTGGCACTACGGTTATTTTGCAGTGCTGGGGTTTATTGCGGTGGGGTGTGTGAGTTTGTGGGCGAGCTTCAAGCGGTCCGGGTGGCTGTAGCCGGGACCGCGTTGCCCCGGAGATTCGCGAGCAGGCTCGCTCCCACAGGGATTGTGGGAGCAGGCCCTTTTAGCGTTGAGCCGTTTCTGGCTTGTGCGCTACGAAGCGCATCATCCACTCCGCAACCGTAGCGCCATGATGTTCCTGCTCAAGGCTGGCCATGCCTTTGCTGTAAATCTGCGAACCCAGCGCTTCCTGGCGCAGATCGAGCAGCGCGCGGGAGTAATCGTGAATGAATTCCGGGTGACCCTGGAAGCACAGCACTTGATCGTTGATGTGATACGCCGCGAACGGGCAGAAATCGCTGGAGGCGATGACCGTGGCGTTTTCCGGAAGCTCGGTTACCTGATCCTGATGACTGATCAGCAGTGTCAGCTCTTCGCGCGCCGGGCTCATCCACGGTGCCTTAGCTGCCAGCTGATAGCTGTGAGTGCCGACGCCCCAGCCTTGGGACGCACGCTCACTCTTGCCACCAAGCAGTAGCGCCAGCAATTGATGGCCGAAGCACACGCCGAGCAATTTGTCGCCGCGTTCGTAGCGATTCAAAAGGTAGGTCTTGAGGGTCTGGATCCACGGATCCGTGCCGAACGAATCGGCCTTGCTGCCAGTGACCAGGTACGCATCGAAAGTCTCGTCGTCACTTGGGTAATCCCCTTTCACCACGTTATAGACAGTGAAATCAGCGGCGATCGGTTGCTGCGAGAACAGGCGCTGGAACATCTGCCCATAGCCCTGATATTGGTCAATCAATTCGGGCCGCAGGATGTCGGTTTCGAGAATGCAGATGCGCAGCGACATAAAAAATACCTGACACGTGATGGGAATAATGAACACCCAGAGCCTGCCCTGAAACACCCGGCCAAGGCAAGCCCCGAAATGCTCGCCGGCCCTAGAACATTTCACCTTTCGCCGCTTTGTCCAGCAGCAGCGCTGGCGGGGTAAAACGCTCGCCGTATTGCTCGGCCAGATACTGCGCGCGGGCGATGAAGTCCTCCAGGCCATACTGGTTGATGAACTGCAGCGCCCCGCCGGTCCACGCGGCGAAACCGATACCGAAGATGGAACCGACGTTGGCGTCCGCCGTCGAGGTGAGCACGCCCTCCTCCACGCAACGCACGGTTTCAATGGCCTGCACGAACAACAGACGATCACGCACATCCTTCGCAGAGATCTGTCCGTCGGCCTTCTCGAAGCGCGTTTTCAGCTCCGGCCATAAATGCTTCTGGGCACCGGCTGGATACTCATAGAAACCGCCTCCGGCAGCTTTGCCCGGTCGCTTGAATTCATTGAGCATCAAGTCAATCACGGCGAAGGCCGGGTGCTCAATCAGCGGTTTGCCTTCTGCCTGCAAGTCCTTGGCCGTCTGCTGACGGATATGGCTCATCAGGCTGAGGGAAACTTCGTCGGAGATTGCCAGAGGCCCGACCGGCATCCCGGCCTTGCGCGCTTCGGTCTCGATCATCGGCGCACTGACACCCTCGCCGAGCATGGCGATACCCTCGTTGGTGAATGTGCCGAAAACCCGCGAGGTAAAGAAGCCGCGACTGTCATTGACCACGATCGGAGTTTTCTTGATTTGCAGAACGAAGTCGAAACCGCGAGCGAGAGTTTCGTCGCTGGTCTGCGCGCCCTTGATGATTTCCACCAGCGGCATTTTTTCCACCGGACTGAAGAAATGCAGGCCGATGAATTTGCTTTGATCGGGCACGGCCGTCGCCAGGCCGGTGATCGGCAGGGTCGATGTGTTGGAGGCGATGACAGCGTCGCCACCCACCACCTGTTGCGCGGCAGCAGATACCTTGGCTTTGAGCTGGCGATCCTCGAACACCGCTTCGATGATCAGATCGCAACCGGCCAGATCGGCATCGCTTTCGCTCGCAACGATGCGCGCCAGCACCGCCTCGCGCTGCTCGACAGTCAGCTGGCCACGGGCAACTTTTTTATCCAGCAGCGCTGCGGAATGCGCTTTGCCCTTCTCGGCTGCGGCAAAGTTGATGTCCTTGAGGACGACGTCGATACCAGCCGAGGCGCTGACAAAAGCGATGCCCGCGCCCATCATTCCGGCGCCGAGCACACCGACTTTGCGGGTTTTATAGGGCGCAAAACCTTGCGGTCTGGAACCGCCGGCGTTGATTTCGTTCAACTGGAACCAGAACGTGCCGATCAGGTTTTTCGAAATCTGCCCGGTCGTCAGCTCGGTGAAGTAGCGGGTTTCGATCAGGTGCGCGGTGTCGAAATCGACCTGAGCGCCCTCCACCGCCGCGCATAGAATCTTCTCCGGCGCCGGCAGGGTGCCTTGAGTTTTTTTGCGCAGGATCGACGGCGCAATCGCCAGCATCTGCGCCACTTTCGGGCTCGATGGCGTGCCGCCAGGAATCTGGTAGCCCTTCACGTCCCAGCGCTGCACTGCCGCCGGATTGGCGAGAATCCAGGCGCGCGCCTTGGCCAGCAGCTCATCGCGATTCGCTGCCAGTTCATCAATCAGCCCGGCCTGCAACGCCTGTTGCGGGCGCACCTTCTTGCCTTCAAGCAAGTACGGCAGGGCTTTTTCGATACCGAGCATGCGCACCATGCGCACCACCCCGCCGCCGCCCGGCAACAGGCCCAGCGTCACCTCCGGCAAACCGAGTTGCACCGAGGCATCATCCACAGCGATGCGATGGTGGCAGGCCAGACAGATCTCCCAGCCGCCGCCCAACGCAGCGCCGTTGATCGCCGCGACCACCGGTTTGCCGAGGGTTTCCAGGCTGCGCAATTGCGCCTTGAGGGTCAGCACCATGTCGTAGAAGGCTTTGGCTTCGGGCTTGCCAACCTTGATCAATTCATTGAGGTCGCCGCCGGCAAAAAAGGTTTTCTTCGCCGAGGTGATGATCACTCCGGCGATGCTGTCCTTCTCCGCTGACAAACGAGCAACGCAAGCGGCCATGGCCTCGCGATACACGGCGTTCATGGTGTTGGCGCTCTGGCCCGGCATGTCCATGGTCAGCACGACGATAGCGTCCTGGCCTTTTTCGTAACGAATGGCTTCGCTCATAACAGGGTTCCTTGAAGTCGGGGCTCAGAGGCGTTCGATGATGGTGGCAATGCCCATGCCGCCGCCGACACACAGCGTCGCCAGGCCGTAGCGCAAGTTGCGCGCTTCCAGTTCATCAAGCAGGGTGCCGAGGATCGCGCAACCGGTGGCGCCCAGCGGGTGGCCCATGGCGATCGAGCCGCCGTTGACGTTGACCTTGCCCGGGTCGACGGCCATGTCCTTGATGAATTTCAACACCACCGAAGCAAACGCTTCGTTGACCTCGAACAGATCGATGTCCTCCACGCGCAGTCCGGCCTTGGCCAAGGCTTTGCGGGTCGCCGGCGCTGGGCCGGTGAGCATGATGGTCGGATCTGTGCTGGTGACGGCCGTGGCGACGATACGCGCGCGTGGCTGCAGCCCCAGCGCGCGGCCCTTGGCTTCGGAGCCGATGAGCATCAGCGCCGCACCGTCGACAATTCCGGAACTGTTGCCCGGCGTGTGCACGTGGTTGATCCGCTCGACATCGCTGTAGACCCGCAACGCCGTGGCGTCGAAGCCCATTTGCCCGATCATTTCGAAACTCGGCTTGAGCTTGCCCAGGCCCTCGAGGGTAGACTCGGCGCGGATGAACTCATCGTGGTCAAGCAGGATGATGCCGTTCTGATCCTGCACCGGCACCAGCGACTTGTTGAACGAGCCGTCGGCCAGCGCTCGTGCGGCTTTTTGCTGGGAGTGCAGTGCGTAGGCATCGACATCCTGCCGGCTGAAGCCTTCGAGGGTGGCGATCAGATCGGCGCCGACGCCTTGCGGAGTGAAATGGCTGTGCAGGTTGGTCTGCGGGTCCAGTGCCCAGGCGCCGCCATCGCTGCCCATTGGCACCCGCGACATCGACTCGACGCCGCCAACCACCACCAGATCCTCGAATCCTGAGCGCACTTTCATCGCGCCAAGATTCACCGCTTCCAGACCCGAAGCGCAGAAACGGTTGATCTGCACACCGGCGACGCTGACGTCCCAGTCGGCCACTTGCACCGCCGTCTTGGCGATGTCCGAACCTTGATCGCCGATCGGCGTGACGCAGCCGAGGACGACGTCATCGACCTGACTGGTATCCAGCGCGGTGCGCGCCTGCAAAGCGCTCAGCAAACCCGCCACCAGGTTGACCGGCTTCACGCTGTGCAGCGCGCCATCGGCCTTGCCTTTGCCACGCGGAGTGCGTAACGCATCGAAAATCAAAGCTTCAGTCATGACGTCCTCGAACCTGATTCATTGTCGCTTCACTTTCGCCCTGCGCAGCCTGGCAAGCAATGACCACATTGCTCAAAGCGCTTGACGCACACGCTCAGACGGACGGTCATCGGACCTCAGGTGAACCGGTTCAGGTCGTCGAGTTGTCTAGCCAGCGGGCGGCAAAGAAGCTGGCAATACGCCTCATGCCGTTTTAAAAGCTTTTTTCAAGATCCCCATATGAAATGGATCTAAGCGAAGGGTGACGCGGGCTCTAAGGTGAACATGTACGCCATGGTCGTCGGGTTTTGCCGAGACGGGCGTGCTTCAACAGGAAGTGCAACGCGTGCCGTCAGGGAAATGCAGTCAGGCACGCATCAGGAAATAACAATAAAGGCGGTCAAGCCATGTTCAAACAACCGAAAGTTCGTCAAGCAGGACTCATTCTTTTCGCCACGACGCTGTTGTTGATCTTGCCGAATCTGACCAAGGTCATCGGCTGATTCAAACGTCGCGTGCTGTATGTCGCCGTTGAAAATGTGACTGGCCCGCTACCCGGGCCAGCGCGGTTGTGCCAACCTTTGCGCACTACCACGACATGGACGGCGATCATTTGAAAACCCTCATTGCGCTCGGTGCCTTGCTACTGAGCTTGCCCTTGGCTGCCGCACAACTGGATCTGCAGTTGGGCGCAAACAGCCGCACCTGGCAGACCGAAGAGCTGCTCAAACATCCTCAGCTGCAAACTCTCACGATCAACAATGATGTTTCCTACAAGAAGGACATGACCTATCGGGCCGTGCCGCTGGCCGCCTTGCTAACGGGCGTTAGACCTGAGGATCACTTGCAAGCGGTGGCGCTGGACGGCTTTGCCGCAGAGCTGGCCGCTGCGCCATTGCTGAACAAGGACGGCGCGCGGGCATGGCTGGCGATCGAGGATCCGGCGCAGCCGTGGCCACCGCTGTCAGCCGGCAAGCACAGCGCCGGGCCGTTCTATCTGGTCTGGACCGACCCGCAGGCCGGCAATATCAGCCCCGAGCAGTGGCCGTTCGAAGTCGCCAGCATCAAGCTGATGGCGCCGGTGGCCCAACGCTTTCCTGCCCTGCTGCCCGATCCTGCCTTGAAGGCCGATGATCCGGTGAACCAGGGTTTTGCCCTGTTTCAAAAAAACTGCCTGGCCTGTCACCGGTTGAATGGTGCCGGAGACGCGCAGTTCGGTCCGGATCTGAATATTCCGTATAGCCCGACCGAGTATTTCGGGGCGGATTTCTTGAAGCGCTACATCCGCGATCCGCAGAGTTTGCGCCAGTGGCCGCAGGCGAAGATGCCGGGGTTTTCTGCTGAGGTATTGCCGGATACCGATCTTGAAATGCTGGTGGGCTATCTCAAGCATATGGCCGGGCGCAAAGTTAAGCCGTAAGCCTTAGGGTGTTATTACTGGCCTCTTCGCTGGCAAGCCAGCTCCCACAGGGTATGCGCAGAGTTCGAATCAGCGGTCATCCTGTGGGAGCTGGCTTGCCAGCGATAGCGGTATCCCGAATCTATTGTTGCTGCACGGAAATAACCGGTGTCGGCGAGACGAACACCTTCGCATGCATCTGCTCGCAGCCACCGCCCCGGCGCATGCCACGGACCGGGCAGGCATCGAGATAATCCAGGCCCACCGCCAGCTTCAGGTGTCGCTCCGGGCGCGCCAGCTGGTTGGTCACGTCGAAGCTGTACCAAGCGTCATCCAGCCACGCTTCTGCCCAGGCATGACTGGCGAGATGCTCGCAATCTTCGCTGTACAGATAACCCGACACGTAACGCGACGGCACGCCGAGACTGCGCGCGCAGGCTAGAAAGGCGTGGGCATGATCCTGACAGACCCCGGCCCGACCGGCGAAAGCTTCGGCGGCGCTGGTGTCGACTTCGGTGGAGCCCGGCGTGTAGCTCATGTGCTGATTCAGACCGTGCATCAAGTCGATCAGCGCGGTGCGGTCTCGCCGCTGCTTGCAGTTCTTCGCGGCAAACTCGCGCAAGGCTTCGTCGGCTTCGGTCAGGCGCGTGAAGCGCAGGAACGGCAGCGCCGACTGGCTCTCATGTTCGGCCTCGCGCAATTCATCGATATCGACCTGACCACGGGCGCCGATGATGATCGCTTCGTGGGGCTCGTCCATGGTCAGCACATGCAGGATGTTGCCAAACGGATCGAGCTGCGCACGCACCGGACGCGGCAGGTCGAGTTGCCAACTGAGGACATGCTGACGCTCGCTGTCGTGGGGTGTCAGGCGCAGGTACTGGATGCTCGCGCGCACCTGATCTTCGTAGTGATAGGTGGTCTCGTGGCTTATGGAAAGTCTCATGCAGCCTCCAGATAGGAACTGTGAATGGCGTTGCCCAACTGGCGCACCAGCGGGATGAATTCGGTCAGCCAGGCGTGCAGGCCTTCTTCGAGAATTTCGTTGATGCCGGTGTAACGCAGGCGCGCGTCCATTTCCGCCGCCAGGCGTTGTGCCGGGCGGCCGTTGGCGCCGGGCAGTTGCGCGAGGATCTGGTCAATCTCTTCTGTACAGGCACGCAGCGAACGCGGCACATCGGCGCGCAACAGCAGCAATTCGGCGACATGCCGGGCGCCGGGCGCGTCGCGGTAGATTTCGGTGTAGGCCTCGAATGAGGACAAGGCGCGCAGCAGCGCACTCCATTGGTAATAGGCGTGCGCCGTGCCGTCGCTGACTGCTTCGGCCTGATCGCCGGCCATTTCGTAACGGGCATCAAGCAGGCGCAGCGTGTTGTCCGCGCGCTCGATAAACGTGCCCAGACGAATAAAGCGAAACGCGTCGTTGCGCATGATCGTGCCGTAAGAGGCGCCGCGAAACAGGTGCGAACGTTCCTTGATCCATTCGCAAAACCGGCTCATGCCATAACGACTCAGGCCCTGCTCGGCGATGCCACGAATTTCCAGCCAGGTCGCGTTGATGTTTTCCCACATGTCCGCAGTGATTCGCCCGCGCACGGCATGGGCACTGGCCCGCGCAGCGCCGAGGCAGCTGTAGATGCTCGCCGGGTTGGCCGCGTCCAGTGCGAAGAAATGCAGCAGGCGCTCTGCGTGCAGGTCGCCGTGGCGTTCAAGGTAATCGTCCAAGGTGCCGGTGATCAGCAACGGCATAGCGAGTTCATGCAGGCCATCGCCGCGCCCGTCCTGCGGCATCAGCGACAGCGAATAGCTGATGTCGAGCATGCGCGCGAGATTCTCCGCACGCTCCAGGTAACGCGACATCCAGTACAGATCCGAGGCAGTTCTACTTAACATGGCAAGCTTCCTTCAATCCTCGACTACCCAGGTGTCCTTGGTCCCGCCGCCCTGGGAGGAGTTCACCACCAGGGAGCCTTCACGCAACGCGACACGGGTCAAACCGCCAGGCACCACACGGGTTTCGCGGCCGGACAGCACGAACGGACGCAAGTCGATATGGCGCGGCGCGATGCCGTTTTCGACAAAGGTCGGACAGGTCGACAGCGACAGCGTCGGCTGCGCAATGTAGGCATGGGGTTTGGCTTTGATGCGCTCGCGAAAGGCATCGATTTCCGCTGTCGTCGCGGCCGGTCCGACCAGCATCCCGTAACCGCCGGAGCCCTGGGTTTCCTTGACGACCAAATCCGCAAGATTGGCCAGCACATGGGACAGCTCGGACGGGTTGCGGCATTGCCAGGTCGGCACGTTTTTCAGGATCGGCTCTTCGTCGAGGTAAAAACGGATCATGTCGGTGACAAACGGGTAAACCGATTTATCGTCCGCGACCCCGGTGCCGATGGCATTGGCCAGCACCACGTTGCCGGAGCGATAGGACGACAGCAGCCCCGGCACACCGAGCATCGAATCCGGGTTGAATGCCAGAGGATCGAGGAATGCGTCGTCGAGGCGGCGATAGATCACGTCGACCGCTTTCGGGCCATCGGTGGTGCGCATGAACACCTTGTCGTCACGCACGAACAAATCTGCGCCTTCCACCAGTTCAACGCCCATTTCCCGCGCCAGAAACGCATGTTCGAAGAACGCGCTATTGAAGCGTCCCGGCGTCAACACCACCACGCTCGGGTTGTCGATCGGACTTGAGCTTTTCAGGGTATCAAGCAGCAGATTGGGATAGTGATCGATCGGGGCAATGCGCTGGGCGGCGAACAGTTCAGGGAACAGGCGCATCATCATCTTGCGGTCTTCGAGCATGTAGCTGACGCCACTGGGTGTGCGCAGGTTGTCTTCGAGAACGTAATAAGTGCCATCGCCATCGCGTACCAGATCGACGCCGGAGATATGCGAGTAGATGTCGCGGTGCAGATCCAGGCCCTGCATTGCCAACTGGTATTGCTCGTTGGCCAGCACCTGTTCGGCGGGAATAATCCCGGCCTTGATGATGCGCTGCTCGTGGTAGAGGTCGGCGAGAAACATGTTCAACGCCTTGACCCGCTGGATGCAGCCGCGCTCGACAATCCGCCACTCACTGGCGGGGATGCTACGGGGAATGGTATCGAACGGAATCAGGCGCTCGGTGCCCTGCTCGTCGCCATAGAGCGTGAAGGTGATCCCGGCTCGGTGGAACAGCAGATCGGCCTCGCGGCGGCGCTGCGCGAGCAGCTCGTCGGGCGTCTCGGCCAGCCAGCGGGCAAATTCCCGGTAATGCGGGCGGACCAGGCCGCCGGCATCGTACATCTCGTCAAAATAGGTGCGGATCATGCCGTACTCCTTGTCACTCCGGACATACAGGCCTTCGCAAGGCCCGTGCCATCGGCATAAACGCTTTGATTTCAATCGGTTGTAGATCCACGCCGGAGGCTGCGCACCATTCCTGTGCGGCAAATGCCCCGGCCCGATTGCCCCCGCTTCATTGCGACGCACTGCATCGCCTATCACCAGCATAGTCAGAGTTGATTTCACTGCCCGACCGCGACTGCGGATAATCCGCGCATTCGCTGCAAAACTTCCCCGGCACGCCGTCGCGAAGTAGTCAGCTCAACTGATCTGAACTGCCTTGGCAGCCCCGTCCCGACAGGACTTTATTGCACACCCGTCTTCCCTTTTAGCCACCCTCTCCGGTGGCTTTTTTTTGCCCGGGATTCTTGTTTCAGGGTTTTGCCACTGCGATGTGCAGAAGCCAGAAACGACAACGGCCGACCCGAAGGTCAGCCGTTGCCCGACAAACAATGCGCAATATCAATTCAACCGGTAACGATTGCGCACCTCCTGCTTCACGCCCCAACCCTCGATAATGCCGCCCAGCGGTTCGACCACGGCAGAAAAGCCTTGCTCGAAATCGCCGATGTCGTCATAGGTTGCGTACATCACTTTGCTCAATTCCAGCGACCAGGCGCCGTCGTCGCGCGCACTGACCTGGGCATTGATGGATTCACCGCGAAATTTGCCTGCTGCCCTGCGCGCCCGCTCCTCGTCCGGAAAAATCGCGTAGAACTCGATGGGATGAAACCGGGAAAAATCGAAACCGCCTTCTTTCATGCGGCGCAGAACGTTGCTGCTGATGTCTTCTTGATAGGCTGTGCTCATGAATCGTCCCCCTCGATTGATGGATAGACTTTCCGTATTCCCGCCCCGGGCCTTTTGGCCTAAGTACTACGGCAACGTGGTTGCGCGCGGGAAACAAGCATGTAGCTGACAAGACCAGACCTTAGCGATCCATTCGCTGATCTCGCCTGCAGAGTAGCCCCAAGAGAGCGCCGCTGCCAAGGCCTGGTTTACGAGATGACAGGAAGTGTTCAGACAGGGGTGATGCTGAGGATTTCGATGCCGTTCTGGGTCTTGAGGTTTTTCACCTCGGCATCGGTGGTGCGCCCTTGCAGGTCGTTGAGATCCAGCTGGGCGGCAACCGGAAGAAGCCGCTCCTTGATCAGCCGCGCGGCTTCATCATCGGACGGGCATTCCTCACGTTCGAAGACTTCATCAACAATTTCGCCGTGATCATCCACGAAAGTGACTTTCCACTTTTGCATCAGTGCCTCCTCGATCAACCCGTAAATGGGCTTACCTCTATCTCGACTTTTTTCCGCGAGAGTTGGTTCAAAAGGATTACAGCCGCCAACGGTGAAAATAACCATCCGATCGATAGGGCGGACTTCTGTGGCGAGGGGATTTATCCCCTCACCACAAAAGCTCCCTTGCAGAGCGCCTTCAGCGTGATCAGTCGTTGCTCGGCTTGTTGACCGCTTGCAGCACGTATTGCGGCAAGGCGAACGCGCCGATGTGGATTTCCGGATTGTAGTAACGGGTGACGATGCCGCTGCCGATGAAGCGCTGTTGCAGGGTTTCACGGCTGAGCTTGCGGTAGGCCGGGTTGGTCGAGCCCCAGGCGAAGGTCATCGAGCCGCCGATGTAGGTCGGCACGGCGGCCTGGTAGAAGTGCCAGTCCGGGAACAGGCTGCGCAGGCGACCGGCGGTGGTTTTGACTTCGTCGATCTGCATGAACGGCGTGCCGTTCTGAGTCACCAGGATGCCGCCTTCGTTCAGGCAGCGGTGGCACGCCTGGTAGAAGTTCTCCGAGAACAGCACTTCGCCCGGGCCGATCGGGTCGGTGGAGTCGGAGATGATCACGTCGAATTTTTCAGTGGTGGTGGCGACGAAACGCATGCCGTCATCGATCACCAGGTTCAGGCGCGGATCATCGTAGGCACCGGCGGAATGGTTCGGCAGGAATTCCTTGCACATGTCGACCACGGTGCCGTCGATTTCGACCATGGTGATGTGTTCGACGCCGGCGTGCTTGGTCACTTCGCGCAACATGCCGCCGTCACCGCCGCCGATGATCAGCACGCGCTTGGCAGTGCCGTGGGCGAGGATCGGCACGTGGGTGAGCATTTCGTGGTAGATGAATTCGTCGGCTTCGGTGGTCTGGATCACGCCGTCCAGCGCCATCACCCGGCCCATGCGCGGGTTCTGGAAGATCACCAGATGCTGGTGTTCGGTGCGCACTTCGTGCAGCAGTTTTTCCATGCGAAAACGCTGGCCGTAGCCTTCGTAGAGGGTTTCCAGGTACTCGCTGGTCTTGGTAACGGTCATGGTCAAGTGCTCCGATAAATGCGCGGGCGCCATCGTGGGGACGATTGCCCGGGAAAGGCGCGCATTCTACGTTGCCGAAGATGACAGGTCGAACCTCCGGTTGTTTTTTACCAGCGCAAACCAATGTGGGAGCGAGCCTGCTCGCGAAAGCGGAGTATCAGTTGCCGGTGATGGCGACTGACACAACGTCTTCGCGAGCAGGCTCGCTCCCACAGGGATGACCGTGTGATCGAAAATCAGCTCAGATCCGGACGTTACCCCGTGGCCCGGCAATAGCCCAGATGATCAGGCCCAGCACCGGCAGGAGGATAATCAGCAACACCCAGACGATTTTCATCCCGGTGGAGGCGCCGCTTTTGAGCACATTGATGATGGCCCAGATATCGAGGGCAAGGATGATCAGGCCAATCAGACCGTTGAACGTGGAACCCATGGTGTCGCTCCAGAATAGTGGCATGCACTTTTAGGATAGACGGTCGCGCGCAGGGTTCCCTTTTATTGCGTTCAGACGTGAACGGCGACCTTCAAGGCTTCCAGCGCTGGCGCAGCGGCGATGCCAATCTCGGCGCATAACTCCAGCACGCGGGGCACATCGTTGCCGTAGACCAGGACCATTTGTAGCTCATCGTCGAGCAACTGGCTGAAGTTCATCAACGTGTAACCGCCGTTTTCCTTGTTCAGGCTGCTCATCTGCACCTGGATGCGGTTGAGTGCGGTCAGTGCTTCGGTCTTGGCCAGTTGTTTGGGCTTGAGGTTGAAATCCACGCCGGGGCCAAACGAAGCAACGATTTGTGCGAACAGATCGACATAGGTATCGGCCTGGAACAGCACAGTTTCCGGCAGGCTGCCGACCACTACCCACTCACCCAGCGGGATCGGGAATGTGTCGTCGTAGTTGATGTCCGGATTGGCGGCCAGAAAAGCATTGGCATCGGCGTAGGCCTGCGCGGCTTCGTCGGCCACTTTCAGGATCTCGTCCTCGCCCATGCAGCCGGAGCTGATTTTGCTGATGAGTTCGACGAGTGCGGCTTTCATGAGGGCGGATCCTGTAGTGACAGTAGAATTTCGGGCGCGAAGAATAGCGCAGAAAAGCAAAAGATCGCAGCCTTCGGCAGCTCCTACAGGTCCTGCGTTCACTTGGCGAACGCATCAAGTGTAGGAGCTGCCGCAGGCTGCGATCTTTTGATCGTTTATCAGGCCAACAACTTTTCCAGCTGCGCAGTGGTATCGACTGCACCCATGGTCCGCGCCGCATCCAGCGCGGTCACGCCATTGGCGTCCTTGGCTCTCGGGTCAGCACCCTGGCCGATCAGGTAATCGACGATTTCAACGCGGTTGAACATCGCCGCCATCATCAGCGCCGTGCGGCCGTCGAAGGAAGAACCTTCAATTTCGGCGCCCGCCTCGACCAGCGCCTTGACCACCGCCAGATCGCCTTTGAACGCAGCGCCGGCAATCGGGCTCTGGCCGTTGCCATTGCGCATTTCCGGATCGGCTTTGTGTTTAAGCAGAACCTTCACCGCATCAACATGGCCGTAGTAGCTGGCGAGCATCAACAGGGTGTCGCCCTTGCTGTTTTTCAGGTTCACCGGCAGTCCGGCGGAGACAAGGCGATCAAGCATCTCGGCATCACCGTCGCGCGCCTTGTTGAAAACCTGCTCGGTGAATTCGGCAGCTTCCTCAGGGGTCATCTGGCGGCTTTGGTCAGACATGTGGCACTCCATTTCGGTCTATCGGAAGCCGACAGTTTCCCGAGCGCGACGGTGCCTGTCACTCGGTTTTTTCCGAGCGTCCCGATAGCCACACTCAATATCGATGTTTGCCCTGTTGAATTTCAGCGAGGATTTGCTCACTGACATGCACGTAAGTTTCGCTGCCGGGCAACCAGGCGAAGATCGGGTCATCGCCGGTGAGCCCGGGGTCAAAGCCTTCCGTTTTCAGGCGAGTCTTCTGGTATTTGAAGGTCCCGGTGGTTTCCATTTTCACTTTCACCCGCAAGAACAACGGCACGGCATAAGCCGGCATACGTTGCCGGACGAAACTCAGCAGTTCGGCAAAATCCAGCGTGGCCAAGGATTCGGCGGGAGTGATTGCGGCCATCCCCGCACGCCCATTGGTGTTGGGAATTTCCACACCGTAGGCCACCGCTTCAGCGATCAGCGGATGTTGCAGCAACAGGTTTTCGACTTCGGTGGTCGACACGTTTTCACCCTTCCAGCGATAGGTATCGCCGAGGCGATCAACAAATTGCGCATGGCCGAAACCGATATTGCGCAGCAGGTCGCCGGTGTTGAAAAAGCGATCGCCCTTGTTGAACACATCGTGGAGGACGACGCGCGCGGTTTTCTGCGGGTCGGTGTAACCGTCCAGCGGTGCCTTGTCGTCGATCCGCGCCAGCAGCAGGCCCTGCTCGCCCTTGCCGACCTTGCGCATGAAACCATCTGCGCCGCGCAACGGCTCGCCACTGTCATGGTCGTAAGCGACCAGTTCCCAAGCCATCAGCGAAAACCCGACGGTGTTGTCGAAATTGAGGATGTTGGTGAAACCGATGTTGCCGTCGCTGGCCGCGTACAGCTCACAGATATGCTCCACCGCAAAACGTGATTTGAACTCGGCCCAAGCACCAGGACGCAGGCCATTGCCGATCATCTTGCGCACATCGTGACGGCTGTCATCGACGCTGACCGGTTGTTCGACCAGGTAGCGGCACAATTCGCCAACATAGCCGATGGTGGTCGCGCGATAGCGGCGCACATCATTCCAGAACTGGCTGGCGCTGAACTTGCGGCGGATGGCGAAACCCGAGGCGCCGTTGATCGCCGATCCCCAGCACACGCACAGGCCCGTGGCGTGATACAGCGGCAAGGTGCAGTAAACGACATCATCCGGGCGCATATCGAGGGCGATCATGCCGAAGCTCGCCGAACTGCGCATCCAGCGTCCATGCTTGAATACCCCGGCCTTGGGCAGGCCGGTGGTACCGGAGGTGTAGATGTAGAAACACGGATCGTCGAAGAAAATCTGCGCGCTGCTCGGCGGGTTATCGCTACTGGCGTCAGCACTGGCGCTGATCAGATTGACGTAGCCCTCAGGCGCGATGCCCGGATGGCTGTGGGTGTCCTGATCGGCGACGAACCAGGTGCGCGGCGCGGCGATCGCAACCTGATCACGCACGCCGGCATAGGCAGCGGTCAGTTCTTCGCCAACCACAATAGCCACCGGCGCAACCAGATTGATGCTGTGAACAAGCGTGTCGCGCATCAACGAGGTATTGAGCAGCGCACTGACCGCGCCGAGCTTGGCCAGCGCCAGGATTGTCACCAGCAATTCCGCACGGTTCTCGATGAACACCGCGACCACATCGCCTTTGCCGATGCCCTGCTCGCTCAGGTAATGCGCAATGCGATTGGCCCACTGGTTGACCTGCGTGTAGGTCAACGCAACATCGCCCTGCAACAACGCCACACCATCGGGATTGCGCAGCGTCGCCTGCTCGAACGTCCAGCCCAGACCACACGTTTGGGTCGGATCCGTGACATTGGCCACCTTCATGCCCTTGACCACCCGGGGGATGGCTTTGGCGATCATCGGCAGTTTGCGGAGCATCATGCCCCAGGTAATCGTGTCGCTTGGTGCGTGACGCATAAAAGCTCCCCGTTCGATCTTGACGTGCAGACCGCTGTTCTTGTTATCGGGTAATGACTGCGACCGACGCGTTTACGCCGTGGGTCGAGAAGGAAAGTACGTCAGTGCTCGCGGGGCTGTACACGCGGTTTTTGCAATGATTTGTATCCCGTCGCGCCTCCGGGGAAGAGCGGATTCTGGTACGGACGTTTGGTTCCGTTGTACGGAGAAAAATCACGCAAAATGCAGGATGCACGATGGCCATTCATGCAGATTGCACGATGCCTGCAAAATGCAATGCCTACAACTTCTTGATTTTAAAGGAATTTTATTCACATCAATACTGGCACAAACGCTGCAACTACCTCCGCATGCTTGCCATTCAAGTACATACGGAGCTGATGACATGAGCCTGATTCAAGAAAAATTTACATCGCTGTTCTCCAACTACGAAGTCAGCACTGCCCCACGTCCTGACGGTGGCATCCTGCTCACTCTGCGTAGCAGCGACGGCAAAGTCTTCAAACGCGCACTCTCGTATCAGCAACTGCATGCCGGCGACCAACTGTCGTGGGCGATCAGCGCGATCCGCCGTGACCTGGCCGAACAAGCCAGCGAGCTGCCGCAAATTGCGATGCTGCAGAGCCAGCAGCGTTTTGCTCTGCCGACCTATCACTCGCTGTAATTGGCTTTAAACAAAAACAGGCCGTGGAGCATGCGCTTCACGGCCTGTTTTTTGTGCGCATGATTTTTGTAGGAGCTGCGGTACGCTGCGATCTTTTGATCTTGATTTCATGCGTAAATCGAAAGATCGCAGCCTCGTTTCACTCGACAGCTCCTACAGGGATGCGTGCAATGGTCAGAACGCTTCCGGTTCGATCCCGGTAAAGCTGTCCACCGTCACGTGTCCTGCCAATTCCCCGCCTTCACGCGCCAGGCCACAGGTTTTCATGCCGGCTGACTGGGCAGCGTCGAGCTCTTCGACGATATCCGACAGGAACAGGATTTCATCGGCTTCAACACCCACCGCCTGCTGAATGTTGCGGTAGGACTGCGCCTCACGCTTCGGCCCTGATGTGGTGTCGAAATAGCCGCTGAACAGCGGTGTCAGATCCCCCGCCTCGGAGCAACCGAAGATCAGCTTCTGCGCCTGGATCGAGCCGGACGAGTAAACAAACACTTGATAACCGGCCGCATGCCAACGTTGCAGCGCTTCAACGGCATCAGGATAGACATGCCCCTTCAACTGCCCGGCCTGATAGCCCTGCGCCCAGACCATGCCTTGCAACGCCTTGAGCGGCGTGGCTTTGCGGTCTTCAGCGATCCAGCTCAAGAGGATTTCAACAACCCGTTCAACATCGGCCTGCGGCTCATTGCTGTCTCGGCGCACGGCGTCAAGCTGTTCGGCGACATCGGCACGCGATGCGGTCTGGCGCACAAAGTCGGGCAAGTGTTCGGCGGCGTAGGGAAACAGTACGTCGAAGACGAAACTCACCGCGCTGGTGGTGCCTTCGATGTCGGTGAGGATGGCTTTGATCGACACGGTTTCAGTCCTCCAGACGCGGGAAACGACCGGCGATGTCTTCGCCGGTGAAATTGGCAACCCAACCTTCCGGGTTGTTGAACAGACGAATCGCTACGAAATGCGGATGTTCGCCCATGTCGAACCAGTGCTTGGTGCCGGCCGGAACCGAGATCAGGTCGTTCTTTTCACAGAGCACGGCGTAGACGTAATCGTCGATATGCAGGGTAAACAAGCCACGACCGGCGACGAAAAATCGCACTTCGTCTTCGCCATGGCGGTGCTCTTCGAGGAACTTGGCGCGCAGCTCGGCTTTTTGCGGATGATCACTGTTGAGGCTGATCACATCGACCGTGATGTAACCGCGCTCGGTCATCAGCCTGTCGATCTGCTCTTTATAAGCGCTGATGACTTCTTCCTGACTGGCGCCGGGCTGAATTTTCGCGGCAGCTTGCCAGCGGTCGAAACGCACGCCCTGCTCGGCCAGCGTCGAGGCGATGTCTTCGAAATGGGTCAGCACCTTGTTGGGAATCTCAGGGCTGGAAACGTGATAAACGGACAGGCTGCTCATGGGCAATTCCTCGGTAGCGGCGGCGCCGTCCGGCTCTTGAAGACCGGTCGGGCGCCGCATGGCATCAGGCAAACGGGCTGTTTCAGATGAACTCAGCCTTGGCGGTTCATGACGCTGCGGGTTTTCAACTCGCATTCAAACAGGAATTCAAAAGCCTCGATCTGCCGCAGCGCGTCGCTCATCTGCGCGCCCCAGGTGTAGAGGCCATGACCGCGAATCAGATAACCGACGCAATCAGGATGGGCGTCGAGCCAAGGCTGCACCTTGGCGGCGAGGCGTGCAATGTCCTGATCGTTGTCAAAAATCGGCACACGCACCCGTGATTCATGGGTGGAAATGCCGCTGAAGGCTTTTTGCAGTTCGTAGTCTTCGAACTCGATGAAATCTTCCGGGGTCAGCCGCGACAGCACCGTGGCGTTCACCGAGTGGGTGTGCAACACCGCGCCGATTTCCGCGCGCCAGCGGTAGAGCTGGGTGTGCAACAAGGTTTCGGCGGAGGGTTTCTTGCCCGGCTCCAGGCTGTTGCCGGACAGATCGGTAGCGAGCACGTCATCCACACCCAACTGGCCCTTGTGCTTGCCCGATACGGTCAACAGCGCTTCGCTCGGCGACAGGCGTGTCGAATAGTTGCTGCTGGTAGCTGGCGACCAGCCACGGCCATATAGAAAACGCCCGGCGTCAACGATCTGCTGGGCGAGCTGTTCACGGCTAAGGCTCATGGCCTGTCCTCTTGCATACATGTGGCAATGATAACGGCAGCGGCAAGCGCTGCGAGACTGGCAATACTAAAGGTCAATGTTGCGCCGAGGGCATTCCAGCTGTAGCCGGAATACAGCGCGCCGAGCGCCCCGCCGGTGCCGGCCAGTGCCGCATACAGCGCCTGGCCCTGGCCTTGCTGGCGGGCGCCGAAACTACGTTGCACGAAAGCGATGGCAGCCGCATGAAAGCTGCCGAATGTCGCTGCATGCAACACCTGGGCGAACAACAACACCCAGAGAAACTCCGCAAACGAACCGAGCAGCACCCAACGCAACGCCGCCAGCAGGAAGCTCGCCAGCAGCACCCGGCGCAGGGAAAAGCGCGCCAGAATGCGACTCATGGCCATGAACATCAGCACTTCCGCCACCACACCCACGGCCCAGAGCATACCGATGACGCCACGGCTGTAACCGAGGCGTTCAAGGTGCAAAGTCAGAAAGGTGTAGTACGGCCCGTGGCTGACCTGCATCAGCGCGACGCAAGCATAAAACGCCAGCACGCCGGGATGACGCAATTGCTTGAGGAAGCCCTCACCCGTCGGCCGATTGCCTTGCGCGGGCTGCGCATTCGGCACCCACAGGCTGCTGAGAACGATACCGGCCATGATCAGCACCAACGCCGCTGGGTAGATGTCCAGACTCAGCCATTCGAACAGCCGTCCCAGCACCACCACAGTGATGATGAAGCCGATCGAGCCCCACAGGCGAATCTGGCTGTAACGCGAGGTCTGCCCCTGCAGATGCGCGAGGGTGATGACTTCGAACTGCGGCAGCACCGCGTGCCAGAAGAATGCATGCAGGGCCATGACCATCGCCAGCCAGGCGTAGGTCTGACTGACGAAGATCAGCGAAAAGGTCAGCAACGTACAGACCGCGCCAAAACGCACGATGGCCAGACGCCTGCCGGTGTAATCGCCGAGCCAGCCCCAGATGTTCGGCGCCACGCAGCGCATCAGCATCGGAATCGCCACCAGCTCGCCGATGCGTGCGGCGCTGAAGCCGAGGTGATCGAAGTACAGCGCCAGAAACGGCGCTGTCGATCCGAGCAAGGCGAAATAGAACAGATAGAAACTGGACAGCCGCCAGTAAGGAAGCGCCGCCACGCCGGTTATGCCGCGACGGCTTTGAGCGCAGCCATCAGAGCTGGCCCAGCACCGGCGTGCTCACGCGCACATCGGCGTTCTGCCCACGGTGGCGCAGCAGATGATCCATCAGCACGATGGCCATCATCGCTTCGGCGATCGGCGTCGCGCGGATGCCGACGCAGGGGTCGTGACGACCCTTGGTGATCACGTCGACCGGGTGGCCATTTACGTCGATCGAACGCCCCGGGGTGGTGATGCTCGAGGTCGGTTTCAATGCCAGATGCGCAACGATTGGCTGGCCGGACGAGATGCCACCGAGGATGCCGCCGGCGTTGTTGCTGAGGAAACCCTCCGGCGTCAGTTCATCGCGGTGTTCGGTACCACGTTGGGCGACACAGGCGAACCCGGCGCCGATCTCCACGCCTTTGACCGCGTTGATGCTCATCAGCGCGTGGGCCAGTTCGGCGTCGAGGCGATCAAAGATCGGCTCGCCAAGGCCCGGCATGACCCCTTCGGCGACCACGGTGATCTTCGCCCCGACCGAGTCCTGATCGCGGCGCAACTGGTCCATGTACGCTTCCAGCTCCGGGACCTTGTCCGGGTCAGGACTGAAAAAGGCGTTTTCTTCGACCGAATCCCAGGTCTTGAACGGAATTTCGATCGGGCCGAGCTGGCTCATGTAACCGCGAATGACGATGCCCTGACTGGCCAGATACTTCTTGGCGATCGCACCGGCCGCCACGCGCATGGCGGTTTCCCGCGCGGAACTGCGGCCACCGCCGCGATAATCGCGTTCGCCGTATTTATGGTGATAGGTGTAGTCGGCGTGAGCCGGGCGGAACAGGTCCTTGATCGCCGAGTAGTCCTTGGACTTCTGGTCGGTATTGCGAATCAGCAGGCCGATCGAGCAACCGGTGGTGCGACCCTCGAACACGCCGGAGAGGATTTCGACTTCATCGGCTTCCTGGCGCTGGGTGGTGTGGCGGCTGGTGCCAGGCTTGCGGCGATCGAGGTCGCGCTGCAGATCTTCCAGGGAAATCTCCAGGCCCGGCGGGCAGCCGTCGACAATGGCGACCAACGCCGGACCATGGCTTTCGCCAGCGGTGGTGACAGTGAACAACTTGCCGTAGGTATTGCCGGACATGCAGGACGCTCCGTGAAATCAAACCCGAATTCTTGATGCGCGCCAGTATACGCAGGCTAACCGAGTAGTTCATCCTCGAACCTTAGTGGTGCTGGCGAGTCCAACCGGCACCTTGACCAATGATGGCGTGATGATGCTGCGAGTTCTGATCTTGAGTCTTACCCTCTTTACCGGCTTTGCCCAAGCGACAGTCCTACAGCGCCCGGTCACTCTGGACACCGGCAGCGGCGAACTTTTCGGTTCGCTGTTACTGCCCAAGTCCGACAGCCCGGTGCCGATTGTTCTGATGATTTCTGGCTCAGGTCCTACAGATCGCGATGGAAACAACCCCGACGGCGGGCGTAACGACAGCCTCAAGCGCTTGGCCTGGGTGCTGGCCAAACACAACATCGCCAGCGTGCGCTACGACAAGCGTGGCGTTGCGGCAAGCCTGGCGGCCGCTCCCGATGAACGTGATTTGTCTGTAGAAGGCTATGCGGCGGACGCCGTGGCGTGGGGGCAGAAGCTCAAGGCCGATCCGCGTTTCGGCAAACTGATTCTGCTCGGCCACAGCGAAGGCGCGCTGATTGCCAGCCTCGCCGCGCCGAAGCTGGACGCAGCGGCGGTGATCTCGCTGTCCGGCAGCGCGCGCCCGGTCGACCAGGTCATCCGCGAACAGTTGGCGCGCAGCCTGCCGCCACCACTGATGCTGCGCAGCAACGAACTGCTCGACAGCCTCAAGGCCGGCCATACCGATGACAACGTGCCGCAGCCGTTGCAGGTGATCTTTCGCCCGAGCGTGCAGCCGTACCTGATTTCGCTGTTCCGTCAGGACCCGGCGCAGGCCTTTGCCCAGTTGAAAATGCCGGCGCTGATTGTCCAGGGCAGCAACGACATTCAGGTCGGCACCGAGGACGCGAAGCTGCTCAAGGCGGCGAAACCGGACGCGCAACTGACAGTGATCGACGGTATGAATCACGTGCTGCGCATCGTCCACAACGATATGAAGCGGCAATTGGCCTCCTACAAGGACCCGAATTTGCCCCTGGCCGCCGAACTGGGCGCCGCCGTCATCGAATTTATTGACGGAATTCGTGCAAGTTAACTGCGTTTTACCCTCCAGCCTCACAGAAAACGGCCGATAAGCCTTTGTCGCCAGCGCAACGTCTGGCGGCAAGCAGGGCTTGGACAGGATCTCGCCGTTATGACTGAAACCCAGACTTCACCCGACACCAGCGCTGAAAAAGACGCACCGCCAGCGGTCGAACTGCCGTGGGCGGACGTTCAGGCCGAGCACCACAAGATGCTCCGCCTGGCGCCGCTGCAGACCGACCGCAATACCGGCGGCCGGCCGTTGCGCTTTGTCGAATTCGGTTACGCCGAGCGCAACAGCAAAGAGCGCAGCCTGATGCGCATGGCGATCAAGCTGCCCAACCAGCGCGTGCGCAAAGAGCAGAATCATCTTGATGTGTGGGTCGACCACGCGAGCAAACGGGTGAGCTTCGGTCCCGATAGCGGCTTGCAGATTGAACCGCTGAATCGCGGTATCGGCCGCTTCATGGCTGCGCAAGGCATCAATTGGGCGAAAAAGCGCTGGCCCGGCTACACCGTCGACGGCATGGACCTGAACAACAAGGACGCGCTCAACGAAGACACTCGCTTGCGTCGCGACCATTTCCTGCGCGTGCACGGTTTCGATGTGGCTTACGCCGACGCCCAGCATTTGAAAGGCAGCATCAAGGCCGTGCAGGTCGGTGATCTGCTCGGTGACTGGAACAGCGAAAAGCTGCAGATCGTCGAAATTCTTGAAGCCGCGCAGATGCTCCAGCAGGCCGAACAGAACCTGGCCGAGCAGGAAGTGAAACTGAAGAAGCAGGAAGAAAAAGTCAGCAAGTTCAAGCGCGAAGATGCCGGGCTGCGTTTCACCATTACGTGTCTGGTGGCATTTGCGGTGTTTCAGGCGGGGTTGTTGATCTGGATTGCTACGCACCGCTGAGGGCTTGAGCGCGTACTGATCGTTCCCATGCTCTGCGTGGGAATGCAGCCCGGGACGCTCCGCGTCCCAAAAGCGGACGCAGAGCGTCCATTGATGCATTCCCACGCGGAGCGTGGGAACGATCTGTCACAACCTTAGACGCGGGACGCGAACAGGGCCTGATGCGCGCGGCACTGCTCCGCTGTCAGCATGAACACACCATGCCCACCACGCTGGAACTCCAGCCAGGCGAAATCGACTTCCGGGTACAACGCCTCGACGTGCACCTGGCTGTTGCCCACCTCGACAATCAGCAAACCCTTCGCGGTCAGGTGATCCGCCGCTTCGGCGAGCATGCGCCGGACCAGATTCAGACCATCATCACCGCAGGCCAGACCGAGTTCAGGCTCGTGCTGATACTCGTCTGGCATGTCGGCGAAATCTTCCGCGTCGACGTAGGGCGGGTTCGACACGATCAGGTCGAAACGCTGACCCGGTAAGCCGTCGAAACCATCACCCTGCACGGTATAGACGCGCTCATCGACGCCATGGCGCTCGATGTTCTGATTGGCCACTTCCAGCGCCTCGAACGACAGGTCCGCGAGCACTACCTCGGCATTCTGGAATTCGTAAGCGCAAGCAATGCCGATGCAGCCGGAGCCAGTGCACAGGTCGAGAATCCGCGCCGGTTCGTTGCCGATCCACGGCGCAAAGCGGTTTTCGATCAGTTCACCAATCGGCGAACGCGGGATCAACACGCGCGGGTCGACGATGAACGACATGCCGCAGAACCAAGCTTCACCGAGCAGATAGGCGGTCGGAACGCGATCCTCGATGCGGCGCTTGAGCAAGCGCTGCAGATTGACCAGTTCGTCATCTTCCAGCGCGCAATCAAGATAGCTGTCGGCGATTTCCCAAGGCAGGTGCAAAGCGCCCAGTACCAACTGGCGCGCCTCGTCCCAGGCGTTGTCGGTGCCATGACCGAAAAACAGATCCTCCCCATGGAAGCGGCTGACGGCCCAACGGATGTGGTCGCGCAGGGTACGAAGTCGGGAAGTGATCACGGCGTAGAACTCCAGAAAAAACGACTGGCGATTCTAGCAGCCAAAACGCGCGACGACGACGCAGGAAAAACCGCGCGGCAACGGTAGGAGATTTCTTTTTTTGCATCAGGCATTGAACGGAACGTGTAACTTGACAAGGCTGCAGGCCAAGAACGACGGCGCCTACGATGGTAGCGATTCACAGAACCGCTCAGCCAGAGGACAATGTCGCAAAAGCCCCACCCCGAGGAGCCCCAGAATGTCCGTTCCAAAAACGATGTTTCAACTCAGCGGCCGCGGTTACGCAGCGGCCACACTGAGCCATGCCACCGTGGTCATCATCGATGCCCAGAAGGAATACCTCAGTGGCCCGCTGGCCCTGAGCGGCATGGACGCGGCCGTCGCGAACATCAAACAAGTGGTTGCCGCAGCCCGTGCCGCCGGTCGGCCGATCGTGCACGTGCGTCATCTCGGCACCGTGGGTGGCCTGTTCGACCCGCAGGGCGAACGTGGCGAGTTCATCCCTGGTCTGGAACCACAGGGTGATGAAACCATTATCGGCAAACTGCTGCCGAGCGCGTTCCATGGCACCGAACTGCTCGAGCGCCTGCAGAACCTCGGCTCGCTGGACCTGATCGTTTGCGGTTTCATGAGTCACTCCAGCGTCAGCACCACCGTGCGCGCGGCGAAGAATCTCGGTTTCCGCTGCACCCTGGTCGAAGACGCCTGCGCGACACGCGATCTGCCGTTCAAGGGCGGTGTACTCAGCGCCGAACGCGTGCAGGAAGCGGAAATGGCGATCATGGCCGACAACTTCGCCACGCTGGCCAAGACTCAGGACCTGATCTGATCCTGCCCTTGCGAGCGGTGCGTTGGCGCCGCTCATCCGCTATATCCGCTGATTTGCCGCAAATGCCATAGCCTCAGGAACAACCCGGTCAACTCCCGGTCGAAGGGCCGATACCATTGAGGAAGGTCGGAATGAAGTTATCCGATGGATTTGACGCACGCCGTTTGCGGCCCAAAGGCCAAAGCAACTGGCGTTTTCGATTTGGCGCGGCGATCTCGGCCATTCTGGCGACGTTCGGCGTGCTGCTGGCGATGGCCGGGGCAGCCAGCCTGCTCGGCCGCCCGCCGGCGCTGGGTGACCTGAACGCATCACCGCTGGGCTCGGCAATCATGCTCGCCGTCGGCTTGCTGTTTCTGTATTTCGGCGTTGCCCTGTGGCGCCGCTGCCGCCGTCGCGCACGGCAATCGCGGGAACTGAACATGGCCCCGCATCTGATGAAAAAACACGACTGACCCAACGGCCTGGCTTTTTGCCGGGCCGTTTTCTGTCGACTTGGGTAAACTGGCCGCCCTTCGCGGAGGCTGACATGCAAGACGACGATTTTTCTCTGTTCAAAAGTGCGATCCAGGGCGTCAAGCCGATCAAGCACGAACGCGCCGACACCGGCAAACCCAAGGCTGACCGCGCGCAGATTGCCAAGCTGCGTCAGTCCGCCACCGTGCGCAGCGAAACCACCATCATTGACGGCTTGTCCGACCAGTTCGTGATCGACGTCGGCCCGGAAGACGAACTGATGTGGTCCCGCGACGGCGTGCAGGAAAGCCAGATGCGCAAGCTCAAGGTCGGGCAGATCCCGTTCGAAGGCAGCCTCGACCTGCACGGCATGAGCGTGGAAAAGGCCCGGGAAACGCTTTGGGCCTTTCTCGCCGAAGCGACCAAGTTCGAAATCCGCTGCGTACGCGTGACTCATGGCAAGGCTGTGCGCCTCGATGGCAAGCGGCCAATGATCAAAAGCCATGTCAACACCTGGCTGCGCCAGCACGCCCAAGTCCTCGGCTTTTGCTCCTGCCAGGCCCGTCACGGCGGCGCCGGCGCGGTTTATGTGATGCTGAAACGGACGATGATGGAAGGTCGCGACGAATAAAGCCATCACACCGAACTTGCAGGGTTGTGTCCGCCACCGTACCCTTGCCCTTTGCGAAAATCCCCACAGGTAGTTTCATGTCCCTGGAACAGAATTACACCGCGATTCTCGGCCAACTGGGCGAGGACGTCTCCCGCGAGGGCCTGCTCGACACGCCAAAGCGTGCCGCCAAAGCCATGCAGTACCTCTGCCGCGGTTATGCACAGACGCTCGAAGAGGTCACCAATGGTGCCCTGTTCAGCTCCGACAACAGCGAAATGGTGCTGGTCAAGGACATCGAGCTGTATTCGTTGTGCGAACACCACCTGCTGCCGTTCATCGGCAAGGCGCATGTCGCCTATATCCCGAGCGGCAAAGTGCTGGGCCTGTCGAAGGTTGCGCGGATCGTCGATATGTACGCCCGTCGCCTGCAGATTCAGGAAAACCTCAGCCGCCAGATCGCCGATGCGGTGCAACAAGTCACCGGCGCGCTGGGCGTGGCCGTGGTGATCGAAGCCAAGCACATGTGCATGATGATGCGCGGCGTCGAAAAGCAGAATTCGTCGATGATCACTTCGGTGATGCTCGGTGAATTCCGTGAAAACGCGGCAACCCGTAGCGAATTCCTCAGCCTCATCAAGTAATTCGCAACAGAAAAGAGCCGGCGTTGATCGCCGGTTTTTTTTCGCCCGTGAAAAATCGGGTAAGCTGCGCGCCTTCTTCATTTGCACCGTGAGGCTTTCAACGTGTTCGTCAAAGCGCTTCGTGTCGGCCTCGGCCAACTGGTTATCTTCATCGACTTTATTACCCGCCCGGGGAAGAAAAAACGCCCCACCGCTGCTCAGGCGCAAGTCGACGCTGCCGCGAAGGACCTGACGCTGTATCAATTTCACGCCTGCCCGTTCTGCGTGAAAACCCGCCGCGCCCTGCATCGCCTGAATGTGCCGGTGGCGCTGAAAGACGCGAAGAACAACGAGCAGGATCGCCAGACCCTGCTGGAACAGGGTGGCCGAATCAAAGTGCCTTGCCTGCGTATCGAAGAGAACGGACAAACCACCTGGATGTATGAATCCAAGGTGATTATTGATTATCTGGATAAGCGGTTTGCGGCGGTCTGACATTGATGTGCTGTGGCTGATGGCGCCATCGCTGGCAAGCCAGCTCCCACATTGATCTCAGGTTGTAGACAAGAATTGTGGGAGCTGGCTTGCCAGCGATGAGGCCCGTCAAATCATCACAAAACTCAGACAATGATAAACCGGCCCTCCAGCCGGTTTATTGCTTATCAGGCCGCCCTTTCCATCTGCGCCCGCCGCACCACCGCCGCCAACCGCTTCAACCCCTCATCCAGCCGCGCCGGATCGATGTGGCTGAAATTCAGGCGCAAATGCCCATGATGCTTGTCCGGCTCGGGAAAGAACGGCTCACCCGGCATGAACGCCACATCATTGGCCAACGCCTCGTTAAGCAAAGTGCGCGTATCAAGCGGTTGCTTCAGCGTCAGCCAGAAGAACAGCCCGCCCTGGGGCATGTTCCACTCAGCCAGATCGGCAAAATGCTCTTCCAGCGCCAACTGAAACGCATCGCGCCGCTGCCGATAGAAATCCCGCAACTCGCTCAAATGCTGTTGATACTTCTGCGAGCCGATCCATTGCAGCGCCTGCCACTGGCCGATGCGATTGGTGTGCAGATCCGCCGATTGCTTCAGTTTGAGCAGGTGCGGGAACAGATCCGCACTGGCGATCAAGTAACCGACACGCAAACCCGGGAGCAAGGTTTTCGACACGGTGCCGGTGTAGATCCAGCTGGCTTTTTTCAGGCGCGCCGCAATAGGTTTGGCACTGCCACCATCGAAAGTCAGTTCGCGGTATGGCTCGTCTTCGATCAGGGTGACGCCAAATTCATCGAGCAATGCCGCGACCGCTGCGCGCTTGGCCTCGCTGTAGCGCACGGCGGAAGGATTCTGGAACGTCGGGATCAGGTAGATAAACGCCGGGCGATGCTGTTCTAAACGATTACGCAATTGCGCGAGGTTGGGGCCGTCCGCTTCCTGCGGCACGGTCAGGCAGTCGGCGCCAAACAGCTGGAAGATTTGCAGCGCGGCCAGATAAGTCGGCGCCTCCAGCAAAATCTCCGTGCCCTTGTCGATATACAGTTTTGCCGCCAGATCCAGAGTTTGCTGGGAACCACTGACCACCAGCACCTGACTCGCATCGCACTCGAGGCCCAGCGCCCTCGCCTGTGCCGCCAGCGCCTCGCGCAAGGCCGGCTCGCCTTCGCTCATGCCGTACTGCCCCAGCGACAGCGGCATCTCGTCCCACTCCACCTTCGGCAACATCGCCTCAGCGGGCAAGCCGCCGGCGAACGACATGACCTCCGGACGCTGGGCGGCGGCGAGGATTTCTCGGATCAAAGAACTTTTAAGGCGCGAGACACGTTCGGAAAAAGCCATGGAGGTCACCGTAGCAAGGCATGCAGGAAATGAGTCAAACTTGTTGACTGAAATTACGACAGCTTGAGCGAGTACGTCAACATGCTTGACCTTAAGAACCCCTCCACTCAGCAACAGGCCATGGAAGCGTTTTTCTTCGGCTATCAGGCGTTCACTGCCAAGGCGGATGAAATGCTCGAGCGCCGCGGCCTCTCGCGAGTGCATCAACGCATCGTGTTTTTCATCGCGCGCTATCCGAACCTCAGCGTGAAAGAGTTGCTGGCCCTGCTGGGCGTGAGCAAACAGGCGCTAAACATGCCTCTGCGCCAGTTGCAGGAAATGCACCTGGTCGACAGCGTCGCTTCGCAGACGGACAAGCGTAAGCGCCTGCTTGAGTTGACGGCGGAAGGCGCGAAGTTCGAGCAAGCGCTGCGCCGTGAGCAGGTGAAATTGCTCGAGCGGGTGTTTGCCGAGGCTGGGGAAGCGGCGGTGAATGGGTGGTTGGCGGTGAATCTGGCGCTTGGGGGAAGTCAGACGCATCTCGAGTGATAGGACCGCCCTCTTCGCGAGCAGGCTCGCTCCCACATTGGAACGCATTCTCCTCTGGGAGCGAGCCTGCTCGCGTAGCCATCCTGATAGCCATATATCCCTATCGGCAAAAAAATCGCCGACAAAACAAAAAACAATATTTGCTTTATTTGTACACAAAAGCATAATCCACTGCGTGCGAGTTCCTGACTATACGGTCAACAAATTCGCGTATGCCTCAAAGGGCCGCTGCCACCCCTCATGGGTCCGGCCCTGGAAATAACAATAAAACTCTTGAGGAGTACTCGCTGTGGAAAGCCGCAAATCCGAAGCACCGCCGCTCGAGCTCACGCCGCCATTACGCAATGGCCTGCTGGAGCGTCTGTTCAAACTCAGCTTGCATGGCACCACGGTGAAGACCGAGCTGATTGCCGGTCTGACAACCTTCATCACCATGGCTTACATCATTTTCGTCAACCCGAACATCATGGCCGATGCCGGCATCGACCACGGTGCGGCCTTCGTCGCCACCTGCATCGCCGCTGCGCTCGGTTGCCTGTTGATGGGGCTCTATGCCAATTGGCCGGTAGGGCTTGCACCGGGCATGGGCCTCAACGCCTTCTTCACCTACACCGTGGTCGGCACCATGGGCTACAACTGGGAAACCGCCCTCGGCGCGGTGTTCGTCTCGGGCGTGCTGTTCATGTTCCTGACCTTTTCGCGGATCCGCGAGTGGCTGCTCAACAGTATCCCGGTCAGCCTGCGGTTCGCGATGGGCGCCGGTGTCGGTCTGTTTCTGGGCCTGATCGGTCTGAAGACGGCCGGTATCGTCGTCGACAGCCCGGCGACGCTGATCAAGCTGGGTTCGCTGCGTGAACCTGGCCCGCTGCTCGCCGCGATCTGCTTCCTGATGATCGCGATCCTCAGTTACCACCGTGTGTTCGGTGCGATCCTGATCAGCATCATCACCGTCACGCTCGCCGGCTGGGGCCTGGGTCTGGTGCACTACGAGGGCATCATGTCCGCGCCGCCGAGCCTGGCACCGACCTGGATGGCAATGAATGTCGCCGGCGTGTTCAACGTCAGCATGATCAGCGTGGTGCTCGCCTTCCTCTTCGTGCACATGTTCGACACCGCCGGTACGCTGATGGGCGTGGCCCAGCGCGCCAACCTTGTCGCCGCTGACGGTCGCATCGAAAATCTTTCCCGAGCCATGAAGGCTGACAGCGCATCCAGCGTATTCGGCGCCGTGGTGGGGGTTCCACCTGTGACAAGTTACGTGGAAAGTGCCGCTGGCGTGGCCGCTGGTGGTCGGACTGGTCTTACCGCAGTTACCGTGGGTGTGCTATTTATAGCGGCCATGTTTTTCGCACCGCTGGCTGGCATGATTCCCGCTTATGCCACGGCAGGTGCACTGATCTACGTGGCGATGTTGATGATGGGCGGTATGGCCCACATCGAATGGGACGAAGCGACCGACGCCATTCCGGCGATCGTCACGGCGATCATGATGCCGCTGACCTTTTCGGTCGCCGACGGCATCGCGCTGGGCTTCATCACTTACGTCGCGTTGAAGGCTGGCACCGGCAAGTACAAGGAAATTTCCGTCAGCCTGTGGGTGCTCTGCGCGATCTTCATCGCCAAGTTCATCTTCCTGTAAACGCTGCGCGGTTCAGGCTTCAAACCAGCCTCACCCTCAGCGGTGGGGCTTTTGCACATCCCGATAACAACAAAGGAGCAATACGATGAGTCTGGAAACCTGGCTGCTGTTCAGTGGCGCTGCGCTGGTGGTGATCCTGATCCCGGGACCGCTGTCATTGCTGATGATCAGCAACAGTCTGAATTACGGTTTGCGCCGGTCGTACCCCGCGTTCCTGGGTGGCGTGATCGCCTCGATCTGCCTGCTCAGCGCGTCGGCACTTGGCCTCGGCGCATTGCTAATGGCTTCGGAGCAGTTGTTCAGCGCACTGAAAATAGTCGGTGCGCTGTACCTGTTCTACCTCGCCTGGCAGAGCTGGCAGCAGTCGCGGCAGCCATCGACGGGCGCCGAAGTACCTGAGGCTGCACCGGTGCCGCGCTTTCGCACATTGTTCGGACGCGCCTTTGTACTGGGTGCGAGCAATCCGAAGGACATCCTGTTTTTCGCCGCGTTTCTGCCGCAGTTCCTCCGCGCTGAGCAACCTTTTCTGCCGCAATTGCTGATCATGATCGCGACCTGGGTAGTGCTCGATCTGTGCTGCAAGCTGGCCTATGGCCTGGGCGCCCATGGCGCCGCACGTTATCTGCGCAGCGGCAAAGGCCAGAGTTGGTTCAATCGGGTCAGTGCCGGACTATTTGGTGGTGCTGGCGCCGCGTCGTTGCTTGGCAGCCACTGAAAAGCGCCACTATTGATCATCCTGCCGGAACGGACCTCGGGCGGGATGATGTGTTGTTTTGAATCAATTCAACTCGAACAACATTCAATCTTTGATATGCAATAGATAGCAACAACCCCCCGATATACAGCTCTGGAAAAGCCAACGTAATATTCTTCGCCTTAACGACAATTGCCGGAACAAGGAAGTTCTAATGGCCACACTGATAAGCGAAGCAACAGCACAAACCGACCCTTCAATACATGCGGACCTGCAACCTGTTTCCGATACCGTAATAATCATGGATCTGGGCTATGAAGCCAACGAATACAAGCCCTCAACCATTGATCAGAGCCGAACTAACGAAAAATCGAGTCAGTTGCAAATGGTGGACGAAGTGTTCGGCCCCTTGGAAATTGGCGATATTTCAATTACCCGTACCGCACTCGACGGATTAGGCGCGACCATTGATGGTCATCCGTTGAATGGCGAGAACAGTTTCTTTCGCCGCCCCAAACGCTCTTTTATCAATAGCCTGCAGTTCGACGCCAATAAAGTTGAACACTACCTGAAAACTTCAACGGGCAGCGATAGCTACTTGTTGCCCACGCTCCTGTTTGAAATGGCCAGCCAGCGCCCGCTCACCGCTCCCCGGCTCTTGAGGGAGAGTGCTGCAGATACTGTATCCGGCAATTACCGCGACAAACTTGTCAAACTTCTGAGTGCCGCACAGTCGCTTGATCTGCAACACGTGCACGTCCCCAAACATCATCCCCGCTGGGCCGCATTGACCAAAAGTTACGCGACGCTGGGCTCCAGCGTGGGCATCCAGGGCTTCGGCATCTTCATGGGAATTCGCGGCGTTGTCGATGCGATCAAAGCCGAAAACACTGCTGAAATAGCGATAAACAGCGCAGGCATTGTATCGGAGCTGGGCTCCATCGCGGCCGATGTCGCGGTGAGCAAGATAGCCACGCAGATGCTCACAGCCGGGCAAAGTGCTTATCGGGACTTCGCCAAAACCCGCTTTGCACTCAGATTGGGTCGATCGGGAGGGTTGGTCGGCGGCATGCTGACGCTGCCCTTCGACATCTTTACCGCCGTGAGGTCGATGAACGCCGCTCAGAATGCCACCGGCAAAGAAGCGATGGATCATTACGTCAGCGCTGGCCTGAGCATTACCAGTGCAGCCATGACTGTCATCCTCGGGTCCGCCGCTATGGCCGGGTTCTCGTTTGCCGGCCCTGTCGGACTTGCAGCCGGCGCGATCCTCGCCATCGGCTCACAGGTCTACGGTGCGGTGCGTATCGTTGACGATATAGATGACTACATTGAATTGACTGTCGATGAACGGTGGCGTAGCGGTTGGTTTTCGTTCTGCATGATGGAGGTCGATCAAAGCGTTCAAAACCGCTATATCAAGGCAAAGACGCTGTTGCAGCACTCTCTGCAACTGAAAAAGTCCGCCAGAACGCTGCTCGATGGCCCCTTGAAAGAGACCACCGAAGCCATCGTCAACGGCAAGTTCGATGTGCGTCTGAAACCAACGCGGGTCTGGAAACGAAACTGGTGGACCAAACAGGATGCGTGGGAATCGGTCAATGTCCCTGAAGTGGTAGGCACCGATGACATCATTGATGCACGCGCAGGGGTTACAAAAGATACACCCGGCGCGGAGTTGGGGGTCGCCGCAGAGGGCAAGAACGTTCTCTGGTTCATCAGCGAGGGCAACGACTCGATCAAAGGGGTAGAAAAAAAACCCAACACCTTCCATTACAAGTCAGGAAAAAAACAACTTTCGGGCGGCGAAGAAAATGACCAGTTCCTGTTTGAGAACGCAGCGGACTTCCTTGAAAGGGGTCGCCATGTCGCAGATCATTCGACGCTGAGCGGCGGCGCAGGAAATGACACACTGGTACTCGGCGGCAGCTACTCCTCCCGAAATACCAACAGAACTGGCTATGACGTAGATCTGCTGGCTGGAACATTGCAGATCATCACGAGCGATGTCGATGCCGACAATAACCGGATATCTATCCTGCACAGTTTGCTGGACAGCATCGAAAACGTTGAGACAGTCCATCGCGCGGCAAGCGTGGTAACGGGCTCCGCGCAAAACAACATCATCAAATCCCGGGGCTGTGACAGCATTGACGCTGGCGCTGGTGACGACCAGATATTTCTCTCTCACGAAAGAGCAAAAGCGTCGGGAGGCGCCGGCACCGATCAATATTACATTGCGCATGTGGCGGGCCGTTTTTCCATTGTCGATGATGGTGAACAGACCAGCTACATCGTCATGAACTGGCGCAAGGAGTTGATTGAATCCTTTGATATCGAGGGTAACGACCTGGTCATCCGCTCAGGTTTCGAAACGTCTGACCACCTCAAAAACGTGTTGACCATTCATGACGTTTATACGAACACCGAACACACTAGAAAGTTGAGCAACAAAAACCTGGTTTTCGTATCCAGCGATGATTTCCATTTCAGACTTGATCTGCCAGACACAATCCCGGACGGCCACACCGTAGAAATAACCGAAATTTTCCTCAAACGAGGAAAACCGGTAAACCCGATCATTATTTATGCAGCGGAATGCTGGATCCGCCACCGCAAACCCGCTGCCTATTACGTCCCGAGAACCGGCAAGACAACCACTTTTTACGCAGTTTTACGTTCTGATGTCATTACCCGGATATATCTGGATTTCCGCAGCGACGAGCTGACAAAAGCGGAGGCGCATTTTTTCTCGGACAACCCCAAGTCATATCACCTGACTGTTGGTTGCCATCTCGTCTATCACTTCGGCGCGAAAAGCATCAAGCTCAATTATTACTCCGCTGCGCGTAACGAAGACGATCACGACAATATTACGAAGATCCTGCGCACCATGGCTGTTCGTCCGTTCAGCCGTTACGTATTGATCTTCAAGGATGGCGTTGTTGCAGATGCCGAGCTTACAGCGCAAACCGAAATCGCACCTGCCTTTACGGATTTCACGGTATCGCGGGATTGGGTGACCCAGATGACACTGCCGCTCGAGGTTCGCTCTCAGCGCTACTTTCACAATCTGGCTGAAAAAGCAGCTGAACCGATGGGCCGTACAAGAGTTTGCGCAACGCCGATTCGACTGGCCGTGCAAACCGACATGGACAACTACGAAGGAGAAGGTTCGAGTTATCTCATCCACGTACTCCCGGACATGACCATCAAACTCTCGACTCCCGGCGCACTTGCCGATGCCAAAGTTCGCCTGCCCTATTCATCCACTTGGGAACTTGATGCAACGCAGCTCGGCAAGGTCGAAATAAGGCTGGAAGAAAACCGGCTCTCCATCGGCACCACCACTTTTTATCTGCCGGTCTATGGAAGCGAAGATCTGATAGATCAAATCCGCGTTATTACAACCGGTGGAGTTGTGCACACGGTCGATCTGGTCTTTGATCGCATTTATCTGGATGGGCTTGATGCACGTTTTTTCGAAGAGCCCGACGCCTCAAAAGCGCTCCCGCCATATCTTGCCGCATTGGCCAACGACGAAGTCAAAGTCTGGAACGTTATCTGCGTCAACGACGAAACCGCGCGCGTGGGCTACAACCTGGCCGCCCATGGCTGGGTATTGCGTGCCGACAAATCCCGCATCGAAAAGTCTGCGTTAAGAGTAGTGAATCGCTGCAGTCACCAGACCAACATTTTCCGCCCTGTTTCGCTGATGAAAGTGCCTCCCGCGTAATTCGCGGTAACCCGTCAACAAACACCCTTTTTTTATCAGCGTACTGTCTACGCGGCACCCGCACGCGTCTGCGCGCTCTTTTTCCGAGTATTTCCCATGGCCAAATCACCCAAAAAAATCCCGACCATAAAATCGCCCGATTCGCCCGATGCCACACACCCCGGATCACCGCCCCTCGTCAGAAATGTGGGCCTGGACATGCCTGACGCCCTGCTCCTGGGCATCGATTCGCCGGCGATCAGCCAAGCGCCAGCCACCTCTGCCGCAGCCAACGCAGTGCCCACGGTCAGCCTTCAAGCGTTGCCAGATGCAGCGCATGATTTCAGCGCCACTCGGAACGCAATCGCCTGGCCGCAAGAGCGTTTCCACGAATTGGTGCCGGTGACGCAGAACGATGGCTTGTTCACTGGACCGGATCAGCGCACCTACGCTCAAATCGCCAATGAAGGCCAGTTTGTCGTCGAGCAGGACGGGCAAGGCAACTACCATGTGCCACTGACCTTCGCGCCCGGCGTGCCCGGCCTGCCTCTGACGCGAACCGAGGGTCAGGCGATCTGGCAAATCCAGCGGCCCGAGAGGCCCTCCAACCGGCCTGCGTCCGCCACGCCACACTTGCCCTCATACATCTCGCCGGCCGACGCCATGACGTTGACCAAGCCGGAAATGGCGACAGAAGGCCTTCGTTACAACAGACTCAGGCAGACCTTCGTAACCACGGTAGACGGCACCGTCATGGTGCGCAAAAACCAGGACGGTGAATATCAACAAGCGTTTGCCTCAACGACCAATGCACCCGACGTTTTCTTCGAGCAAATCCCCGGCACCGTGTTCTGGCGGCGGAAAACGCCCGGGACGAAGCCATCAGGTACCAAGCCCGAAGCCAGCCAGTCCGACAACGCAGTCCCCGGCCCGAGCAAGCGTCCACGACTTGCCGAGGCCACAGAAACGCTAACCGCGCCGAAAGCCACGACTCCGCCTGAGGAGCTGACCCCATATTTCTGGCTGCCCTGGGGGCACCTGAACAAACCTGTGCACATCGAATCGGTACAGCTTGGCTGGCTGCATTATCCAATCGTCCCTGTCGGCTCGAACACGACACCCAAAGTGTATTTCGTATGTCATCCCGAGTTTGTCCCGACAGATTTCAATACTTTCGAAAGCATGCTGATAAACATGCCCGAGCGACAGCCGGTAGCGACTTTTCGCATCGGCAGTGATCCGGGTGAGGTCCATCCGGGCAAACGCTTTTTTGAAGAGCCGATATCAACGTCCGTCGCTCGCGCGTTCCCCGATTTCTCTGAAGCAACAGCAAGGGCCGTCGCCCGCAGGTTGTTCGAACTCGCCGATCACTCCGAGACGATTACCGGCACCGGATTGATCAATGTCCAGGCCGTTCTGCATCAGTGGAAACAACTGCCGTTTTCCACAGCTCCCGATTTTGCCGACCCGCTGAACATGCTGGCCGTTGCGCCGGACATCGACCTGGGAAGCAAACGGCTTATTCCGATGCCTTCCCAGACCGACAGCGAATTGCAACGCCTGAGCTTCGATCCGCAGCATTTCCCCTCTGCCTGGAATCATTACAAGACCTATCCCTCGGATCTGAATCTGCGGCGATTGCTCGGCGCGTTGCTGGTCGGCTGTGGTTACGAGCTGTTTCCACTGACTTATGAGCACAGAATGCCGACGCTGGTCTTCAAACGAGCCGGTCACGATCAGATCTTCTTTTTGAAACTGGGCGCGATCAGTCAGGCCGGCCTGACTCATGTGCCTGGCAACGAACTGACGGAACCTGGCTTGCCCGCCAGAATCGGTCAGGACGCCTTCAAGGCACTGACCGATGCAGCCGCGCAGAACAAAGTGGTATGGCTGATCGGGGGCGTATTGAAGGTCGCGTCCACGCCAGATTCGGTATTCATTATCCGCGAGCGCTGAGCAGCTACCCGCCTGCACCGGCAGATGAGCTGTAAACAGGCATAAAAAAAGCCCGCAGTGTGAGCGGGCGAAAGACCAAAGAAGCTATATGCGCAGTCGCTTCCCGGTGGGGGCAGCTGCTTGGGGGTCAGCTGCCCCGATACGTGGAATAGCTGTAAGGCGAAATCAGCAGGGGCACGTGATAGTGCTCCTGCTCGGCGGAGATGCCGAAACGCAGCACCACCACGTCCAGGAAGGCCGGCTCGGGCAGTTGCACGCCCCGGGCGCGGTAGTAATCGCCGGCATGGAACTGCACCTGATAAACCCCGGTGCGGTAATCATCGCCTTGCAGCAACGGCGCATCGACCCGGCCATCGCTGTTGGTTGTCGCACTGGCGACCAATTCCAGGTGCGAACCTTCAACGCGGTACAGCTCGACCTTGATCGAACTGCCCGGGCAACCGTGTGCAGCGTCCAAAACGTGTGTTGTCAAACGTCCCATTGATTCTGCGCGCCCGGCCGCAACAAGCGGTCAGACCTCGCGCCTCCCGAAGTCAGTTGAAAAGGAGACCGCACCGTTTCGGAGCACGAAACGCTGCGGCGAGCGACTAATTAAGACACTTTTCAAAAAAATTGTACACAATAAAAACGACATTTTTCGCCTCACCCCCGCCATCCGGGCCTTTATCGCCAATCTGTAGCCAAAGCGCCTGATCATTGAACCTTCTATTCATTAGCTGACTGGTCAGGCAGGTTTCTTGCAGGCCGGAACCATTAACAGCAAAAGATGACAGCCGGTGAAAAATGCGAAAATTCAGGCTTACAAAATGTAAATAAAGTTGTATACAATCAGCCCATCGCTGTGACGCCAGCCTGCCAGGCCGCCACACCAATCTGTCAACGTACAAGAAGGAAGACTGCAGTGAGCGCTGACTACCCACGCGACCTGATCGGTTACGGCAGTAACCCTCCTCACCCACACTGGCCGGGCAATGCCCGGATCGCCCTGTCCTTCGTGCTCAATTACGAAGAAGGTGGCGAGCGCAATGTTCTGCACGGCGACAAGGAATCCGAAGCCTTCCTGTCGGAAATGGTCGCTGCCCAGCCGCTGCAGGGCGCGCGCAACATGAGCATGGAATCGCTTTACGAGTATGGCAGCCGTGCCGGCGTCTGGCGCATTTTGAAGCTGTTCAAGGAATTCGATATTCCGCTGACCATCTTCGCCGTGGCCATGGCCGCCCAGCGTCACCCGGACGTGATCCGTGCGATGGTCGAGGCCGGCCACGAAATCTGCAGCCACGGCTACCGCTGGATCGACTACCAGTACATGGACGAAGCGCAGGAACGCGAGCACATGCTCGAAGCGATCCGCATCCTCACCGAACTGACCGGCGAGCGTCCGCTGGGCTGGTACACCGGCCGTACCGGGCCGAATACCCGTCGCCTGGTCATGGAAGAAGGCGGTTTCCTCTACGACTGCGACACCTACGACGACGACCTGCCCTACTGGGAACCGAACAACCCGACCGGCAAGCCGCATCTGGTGATCCCCTACACCCTCGACACCAACGACATGCGCTTCACGCAAGTGCAGGGTTTCAACAAGGGTGACGATTTCTTCGAATACCTCAAAGACGCGTTCGACGTGCTCTACGCCGAAGGTGCCGAGGCGCCGAAAATGCTCTCGATCGGTCTGCACTGCCGCCTGATCGGCCGTCCTGGTCGCCTCGCTTCGCTAAAGCGCTTTATCGAATACGCCAAAAGTCATGAACAGGTGTGGTTCAGCCGTCGCGTCGACATCGCGCGTCACTGGCAAGAAACCCACCCGTACCAAGGGACTGCAAAATGAGCCGCTTTCAAACCCTGCAACCGTCGACCCTGAGCCGCGACGCTTTCGTCAAAGCCTTCGCCGACATCTACGAACATTCGCCATGGGTGGCCGAAAAGGCCTACGACCTCGGTGCGGACGCTTCGATCGACGAGATCGAAACCCTGCACCAGCGCATGAGCGATATCCTGTTGAGCGCCGATCATGCCAGCCAGCTGGCCCTGATCAACGCTCACCCGGACTTGGCCGGCAAAGCTGCCGTCCAGGGCCAACTGACCGAAGCCAGCACCAATGAACAGGCTGGCGCCGGTATTCACCAATGCACGGCCGAAGAGTTCCAGCGCTTCACCGAGCTGAACGACGCCTACAAAGCCAAGTTCAAGTTTCCCTTCATCATGGCGGTAAAAGGCAGCAACCGGCATCAGATCCTCGCGGCGTTCGAAACGCGCATCAACAATTCGGTGGAAGCCGAGTTCAAATGCGCGCTGGCGGAGATCAACAAGATTGCCCTGTTCCGTTTACTGACTCTTTAGCAAGCCTGGCCCGAGCGTGAATGAACGCGCAAACGCCCAGGGCCCTGCGAGCATCCCCAGCCAACTTATCAAAGGCAGACAAGAAGAATGAAAGCTTACGCCGTACCTTTCGAAAAATACGTCAACCTGGCCGACGCCCGTCTGGGCACCAAGATCATTTCGGTCACCGATGACTGGTTCGCAGACGCCAATCGTCTGTTCCAACCGACCCCGGCCGTATGGAAGGAGGGCGTGTTCGATGACAACGGCAAGTGGATGGACGGCTGGGAGTCGCGCCGCAAGCGCTTCGAAGGTTTCGACAGCGCGGTGATCCGTCTGGGCGTACCGGGCTCGATCAAAGGCGTGGACATCGACACTTCATTCTTCACCGGCAACTACCCGCCATCGGCCTCGCTGGAAGCGTGCTTCCTGGCCTCGGGCGAGCCGGATGAAAACACCCAGTGGACCGAAGTGCTGTCGGCCGTCGAGTTGCAGGGCAACAGCCACCACTACCACGAAATCAGCAACGACAAAGCGTTCAGCCACCTGCGCTTCAACATCTACCCGGACGGCGGTGTGGCCCGTCTGCGCGTGTACGGCATTCCGTTCCGCGACTGGTCCGCTGTGGGCGACAACGAGCAGGTCGATCTGGCCGCAGCCCTTAACGGTGGCCGCGCCCTCGCCTGCTCCGACGAACACTTCGGCCGCATGAGCAACATCCTCAACCCGGGCCGTGGCATCAACATGGGCGACGGCTGGGAAACCGCGCGTCGTCGCACGCCGGGCAATGACTGGGTGATCGTCGCCCTGGGTCATCCGGGCGAGATCGAAAAAATCGTCGTCGACACCCTGCACTTCAAAGGCAACTACCCGGACACCTGCTCGATCCAGGGCGCGTTCGTCAAGGGCGGCACCGACAGCCAGATCGAAACCCAGTCGCTGTTCTGGCGCGAACTGCTACCAAGCCAGAAGCTGGAAATGCACGCCGAACACACCTTCGTCGAGCAGATCAAGGCACTCGGCCCGATCACCCACATCCGCCTGAACGTGTTCCCGGATGGTGGCGTGAGTCGCCTGCGTGTATTGGGCAAGGTCGCTAAACAAGGTTGAACCCAATCGCTGGCAAGCCAGCTCCCACAGGTTTTGTGAACGCCACAGTCCACTGTGGGAGCGGGCTTGCCCGCGATGGCGATAGATCTAACAACACAGAATCCGGATAAGAAGAACAGCATGCGCACATTGACGATTGAACCGCTGACCAAAGAAGCCTTCGCCCCTTTCGGTGACGTGATCGAAACCGACGGCAGCGATCACTTCATGATCAACAACGGTTCGACCATGCGCTTCCACAAACTGGCGACGGTCGAAACCGCGACGCCTGAGGACAACGCGATCATCAGCATTTTCCGCGCCGACGCGCAGGACATGCCGCTGACCGTTTGCATGCTGGAACGCCATCCGCTGGGCAGCCAGGCTTTCATACCGCTGCTCGGCAACCCCTTTCTGATCGTGGTCGCGCCAGTTGGCGATGAACCTGTATCAGGCTTGGTCCGCGCCTTCGTCACCAACGGCAGGCAGGGCATTAATTACCATCGCGGCGTTTGGCACCACCCGGTGCTGACGATCGAAAAGCGGGATGACTTCCTGGTGGTTGATCGCAGTGGCACAGGCAATAACTGCGATGAGCATTTTTTCAAAGAGGATGAGCGGTTGATCCTCGCCCCCCACCAATAAGAGAAGGTCTGATCACTCGACAACAAGAGTGACAGGCGAGAGGTAAAGACTGTGGAAGCACATCTGTTGGAATGGCTGAACCTGAGCGTGCGCTGGGTTCACATGATCACTGGCGTGGCCTGGATCGGCGCGTCGTTCTACTTCGTCTGGCTGGAGAACAACCTCAACCGCGTCAACCCGAAAACCGGTCTGGCCGGTGATCTGTGGGCGATCCACGGCGGCGGCATCTACCACCTGGAAAAATACAAACTGGCCCCACCGTCCATGCCGGACAACCTGCACTGGTTCAAGTGGGAAGCCTACTTCACCTGGATGTCGGGGATCGCGCTGCTGTGCGTGGTGTTCTACTCCAATCCGGTGCTCTACCTCGTGGCACCGGGCAGTGGCCTCAGCGGTCCTGAAGGCGTGGCCATCGGTATCGGCTCGCTGATCGTCGGCTGGTTTGTCTACGACTTCCTCTGCGATTCGGCCCTGGGCAAGAAACCCGCCCTGCTCGGCTTCATCCTGTTCGTGCTGATCATTGCCGCCGCCTATGGCTTCAGCAAAGTGTTCAGCGGTCGGGGTGCGTACCTGCACGTCGGCGCGATCATCGGCACCATCATGGTCGGCAACGTGTTCCGCATCATCATGCCGGCGCAACGGGCACTGGTCGCGGCGATTGCCGAGAACCGCACGCCGGATCCGGCCCTGCCGGCCAAGGGTCTGCTGCGTTCGCGTCACAACAACTACTTCACCCTGCCAGTGCTGTTCATCATGATCAGCAACCACTTCCCGAGCACTTACGGCAGCCAGTACAACTGGTTGATCCTCGCCGGGATCGCGGTGTTGGCGGTATTGGTGCGTCACTACTTCAACACCCGTCACGACAGCCACAAGTTTGCCTGGACCCTGCCGGTGGCAGCGGTGGGCATGATCTGCCTGGCCTACGTCACTGGCCCGGCGCCGATGTCGAGCGCACCTGAAGTGGCCAAGGCACCGGCGAAAATCGAGTACCAACCGCTGCCGGAAACGGCACTGGGCGGTGGCGCGAAACCGGCCGAAGCGGCGCAACCTGCGGCACCCGCAGCCCCTGCGGCGGCACCCGCGCAAGCCTCGAATGCCGGCCCCGGTTTCGACAAGGTGCACAACGTGATTCAAGAGCGTTGCACGGTGTGCCATTCGTCCAAGCCGACCAGCCCGTTGTTCAGCGCAGCCCCGGCCGGTGTGATGTTCGACACCCCCGAGCAGATCCGCCAGAACGCCGCGCGCATTCAGGCGCAAGCCATCACCACGCAGATCATGCCACTGGGCAACATCACCCAGATGACCCAGCAGGAACGTGACCTGATCGGTGCCTGGATTGCCCAGGGAGCACAAACCAATTAATCGTTAAAAGCATCGCTGGCAAGCCAGCTCCCACAGGGTTTTGCATAGCCTGTGTGGGAGCGGGCTTGCCCGCGAATGGCCGCTCCGCGGTCTGCCTGATGCAAAGAAACAGCTGCAAGCAACCCGGCAGCTGTTAATCACAAGAATAAAAAAGATCCGAGGTGTTGCATGTCCGAGCTGTCCAAAGCGCGCATCCCCGACGCACCCGCCATTCAGCGTTTGCCCCTTTTGCAACTGATCCTGGTCGGTCTGCAACATGTTCTGCTGATGTACGGCGGTGCCATCGCGGTGCCGCTGATCATTGGACAGGCCGCTGGCCTGAGTCGTGAAGAAATCGCCTTCCTGATCAACGCCGACCTGCTGGTCGCCGGCATCGCCACCATCGTGCAGTCGCTCGGCATCGGCCCGATGGGCATTCGCATGCCGGTGATGATGGGCGCCAGTTTCGCTGCGGTCGGCAGCATGGTGGCCATGGCCGGCATGCCCGGCATCGGTCTGCAAGGGATCTTCGGTGCGACGATAGCTGCCGGTTTCTTCGGCATGCTGATCGCGCCGTTCATGTCCAAGGTCGTGCGTTTCTTCCCGCCACTGGTGACCGGCACGGTCATCACCTCGATCGGTTTATCGCTGTTCCCCGTGGCCGTGAACTGGGCCGGTGGCGGTGTCGACGCCGCGCAATTCGGTTCGCCGATTTATCTGGCCATCGCTGCGCTGGTGCTGGCGACCATTCTGCTGGTTCATCGCTTCATGCGCGGATTCTGGGTCAATATTTCGGTGCTGATCGGCATGTGCCTGGGCTATGTACTGTGCGGCGTGATCGGCATGGTCGACCTCAGCGGCATGGCCAGCGCACCGTGGATTCAGTTCGTCACCCCACTGCATTTCGGCATGCCGAAATTCGAGCTGGCACCGATTCTGTCGATGTGTCTGGTGGTGGTGATCATCTTCGTCGAGTCCACCGGGATGTTTCTCGCGCTGGGCAAGATCACCGGCCAGGAAGTCTGCCCGCGCATGCTCCGTCGTGGCTTGTTGTGCGATGCCGGCGCGTCGTTCTTCGCCGGTTTCTTCAACACCTTCACCCACTCCTCGTTCGCGCAGAACATCGGCCTGGTGCAGATGACCGGCGTGCGCTGCCGTTCGGTGACCATCGTTGCCGGTGGCCTGCTGATCGTCCTCAGCTTGTTGCCGAAAGCGGCGTTTCTGGTGGCATCGATTCCACCGGCGGTGCTGGGCGGCGCGGCGATTGCGATGTTCGGCATGGTCGCGGCCACTGGCATCAAGATCCTCCAAGAGGCCGACATCGGTGACCGCCGCAATCAGTTGCTGGTCGCGGTAAGCATCGGCATGGGCCTGATCCCGGTGGTGCGTCCGGAATTCTTCGCCCACTTGCCCATGTGGATGAGCCCGATCACCCACAGCGGCATCGCCATGGCCACCCTCAGCGCGCTGACCCTGAACCTGCTGTTCAACATCCTCGGCGGCAAGGAGCGTACGGCGATCAACGATTGCCATGCGCACTGATTGAAACCACCACACCACCTGTGGGAGCGAGCCTGCTCGCGAAAGCGCTGTGTCATTCAACATTGATGGCGACTGACACAACCGCTTCGCGAGCAGGCTCGCTCCCACAGGGACTACGCAACTGCTTGTGCCTCAAACAATAAAAACAACAGGGAGCAACAGATGATCCGCACGCAAAGCAACGTTCTGTTGAGTGGCGGCCTGCTGGCCGCGAGTCAGGCCATGGCCGGCGATCTGCTGCTGTGGCAGAGCAACAGCCTCAGCTATCTGTACGGCAAGAATTTCGCGATCAACCCCTCGTATCAGCAGACGGTCACCTTCGAGCACGCCGACAAGTGGAAGTACGGCGACAACTTTCTGTTCGTCGACAAGATCTTCTACAACGGCAAGGAAGACCCGAACAAAGGGCCGCATACTTTCTACGGCGAGTTCACCCCGCGCTTTTCCTTCGGCAAGATCCTCGACCGCAAGATCGAGTTCGGCCCGATCAAGGATGTGCTGTTGTCGATGACCTACGAGTACGGCGAAGGCGAAAGCGAGGCCTATCTGATCGGCCCCGGCTTCGACCTGAAAGTGCCCGGCTTCAACTACGTCACCCTGAACATTTTCCGCCGCCAGACCGAAGGCCCGCGGCCCGGCGATGGTGTCTGGCAGATCACCCCCGCATGGTCCTACAGCTTTCCGTTGGGCAATTCCGATGTGCTGATCGACGGCTACCTCGACTGGGTCGTCGACAACGACGAAAACTCGCGCGGCACCTACCACGCCAACCTGCACATCAATCCGCAGATCAAATACGACCTCGGCAAAGCCATGGGCTGGAACCAGAAACAGCTGTACGTCGGCACCGAGTACAGCTACTGGAAGAACAAATACGGCATCGAAAACAGCCACGCGTTCGATACCAACCAGAACACCGCCAGCCTGCTGCTGAAGGTGCACTTCTGAGATGGCCCGCAACCGTGCGCCATGCCTGCCGTCGGTGCTCTGTTGCGGGGCACTTGAGCGTTGGCCGAGGAGTCAGTATTCTCCGCGGCCTTCCGAATTCGCTCTAAAAAAAAGCCTGAATTCAATTTCTGACCGAAAAGCCAACTTATCCCGGCTGCGGTCAGTCCTGAGGCATCCCGAAAACACGCTCGTCGACTGTTTTTCAGCAGCCGAACGGGCGTTTTTTGGTTTTTCAAAAGCCTTGGCGCAGCTTTTGCTACCAGCATTCAAAGCTGACCGATCGGATGAAATTTGCGGTACGAAAAAAGGCGCCACATCAGAGCGCCGATCTTAAAAAAATAACGTGGAACACCTACTTTGGGAGCAACCGAATGAAACGTATGTGCACCAGCCTGATGCTGGCCGGATCGATGTTCGCCGGCGGCCAGGCGATGGCCGAAGGCCTGCTGCAGTGGCAGAACAACAGCCTGACCTACCTGTATGGCAAGGACTTCCAGGTCAACCCGCGCATTCAGCAGACCGTGACCTTCGAGCACGCCGATGCCTGGAAGTATGGGGACAACTTCCTGTTCATCGACAAGATCTTCTACAACGGCAAGGATGATGGCGGCGTCGGCTCCAACACCTACTACGGCGAGCTCAGCCCGCGCCTGTCATTCGGCAAGATCTTCGATCAGAAACTGGCCTTTGGTCCGGTGACTGACGTGCTGCTGGCCATGACCTACGAGTTCGGTGAAGGCGATACCGAGTCGTACCTGATCGGTCCGGGCTTCGACCTGGCGATTCCGGGCTTCGATTACTTCCAGCTGAACTTCTACCAGCGTCACACCCAGGGCGCACGCGCCGGTGACAATGTCTGGCAGATCACCCCGGTGTGGTCCTACACCATCCCGGTGGGCAAATCGAACATCCTCATCGACGGTTTCATGGACTGGGTGGTCGACAACGACTCCAATTCCAAGGGCGACTACCACGCCAACCTGCACTTCAACCCGCAGGTCAAATACGACCTGGGCAAGGCGCTGAATTTCGGCGAGAAGCAGTTGTATGTCGGTGTCGAGTACGACTACTGGTCGGACAAGTACGGGATCAAGGACAGCCAGTACTTCAAGACCGATCAGAGCACCACGAGCTTCCTGGTCAAGTTCCACTTCTGACCCTAAAAGCTTCGCGAGCAGGCTCGCTCCCACATTCAGACCGAGTTCCAATGTGGGAGCGAGCCTGCTCGCGAAGGCCTCACCGCAGATTTCAGGCGGGAACTACGGCTTCGGAAATCCGCAAAAACCGGCACAGCTCCTCACGCTTGGCCAACGCATCCCGCCGCCCCAACTCGATCAACTCGCTGCAATACCCCGCCTCGAACAGCAGGTAACTGAGCACCCCCGCCCCGCTCGTCTTCGTCGCGCCCGGCCCGCGCAGAAACAGGCGCAACGCCGCTGGCAGCTCCTGGCGATGCCGCGCGGCGATTTCGTCGATCGGCTGACTTGGGGCAATCACCAGCACCTCCACCGGCGCCACACCCAGTGCACGAGTGGGTGTGCCGGCCGGGAGCAAATGACTGAACTGATTCAGACGCTGCAGCAACTCGATATCGCTTTCCAGGCTGTCGATAAACGTGCTGTTGAGCATGTGCCCGCCGATCTGCGCCAGCGTCGGTTGCTGGCCGCTGTAGGCGCGCTCCAGCGGCTGCTGCGGATCAACGCCGCGCGGGTTGCCGCTGACGCCCACCACCAGCACGCGACTGGCACCCAGATGCAGCGCCGGGCTGATCGGCGCCGACTGGCGTACTGCGCCGTCACCGAAATATTCCTCGCCGATTTTCACCGGCGCGAACAACAGCGGGATCGCCGAACTGGCCAACAGGTGATCGACCGACAATTGCGTCGGCACGCCAATGCGGCGGTGCCGCAGCCAGGCGTCGATGGTGCCGCCGCCCTGATAGAACGTCACCGCTTGCCCCGACTCGTAGCCGAACGCGGTCACCGCCACCGCATGCAATTGCTTGCGCGCGATGGATTCGGCGATGCCGGGCAGGTGCAGTTTTTCCTCGAGCAGTTCGCGCAGCGGCGAACTGTTGAGCAGCGCCACCGGCATCTGTCGACCGAGACCGAGCAGGCTGTGGCTGACGAAGCGGCTGGCTTGATGGATGACTCCAGGCCAGTCGCTGCGCAACACGCGGTGGCTGCGAAAGCCCTGCCAGAACTGGGTCAGGCGTTCGATGGCGGCGCGAAAATCCGTGGCGCCACTGGCCAGGCTGACCGCATTGATCGCCCCGGCCGAGGTGCCGACGATCACCGGAAACGGATTGTCCGCACCGACCGGCAGCAACTCGGCAATCGCCGCCAGCACCCCGACCTGATAAGCCGCCCGAGCCCCGCCGCCGGAAAGAATCAAACCTGTGACCGGTTCAGCAGGACTCATCGCAACACTCCACAGTGCTTGTCAGTACGGGTGAATCAACGACGCTTGGGATAAAGCTTCGGCTCGCCCGGTGGGCGACTCTTGAAGCGCCGATGCGCCCACAGATACTGCTCGGGGCAGGCACGCAAAGCACTCTCGACCCACTGATTGATGCGGATGCAATCGGCCTCCTCGCTCTCGCCGGGGAAGTCTTCCAGCGGCGGATGGATCACCAGGCGATAACCACTGCCGTCGGCCAGACGTTCCTGAGTGAACGGCACCACCAGCGCTTTGCCCAGCCGTGCAAACTTGGTCGTCGCAGTGACGGTGGCGGCCTGAATGCCGAACAGCGGCACGAAGATGCTCTGCTTGGCGCCGTAATCCTGATCCGGCGCATACCAGATCGCCCGCCCCGAGCGCAGCAGTTTGAGCATGCCGCGCACGTCATCGCGCTCCACCGCCAGCGAATCGAGATTGTGCCGCTCGCGGCCACGGCGCTGGACGAAGTCGAACAAGGGGTTTTTGTGTTCGCGGTACATGCCGTCGATGGTGTGCTGCTGGCCGAGCAGCGCCGCACCGATTTCCAGGGTGGTGAAATGCGCGGCCATGAGGATCACGCCTTTGCCTTCGCGCTGGGCTTTCTGCAGATGTTCAAGGCCTTCGACGTGGGCCAGTTTCGCCAGACGCTCGCGCGACCACCACCAGCTCATCGCCATCTCGAAGAAGGCGATGCCGGTAGAGGCGAAGTTTTCCTTGAGCAGGCGTTTGCGCTCAGCGGCGGATTTTTCCGGGAAGCACAACTCAAGATTGCGCCGGGCGATGGTTCGCCGGTCGCTGGCGACGCGATACATCAACGCGCCCAAAACTCGACCGATGGTCAGCAGCGCCGGATACGGCAACTGCACGATCAGCCACAAAAGCCCCAGGCCGCACCAGAGCGGCCAGAAGCGCGGAGCAAGATATGCTTTTCGAAAACGCGGGCGATCCATTAAAGCTTCCGTAAATACAGTGGCCGCGCATTCTACATCGTTCGACCCGGCTTGCGGCTCGCGGGCGTTCTCGTTATAAGTCTCGGCACTTTTAGTGACAAGCCGTTGTATGCCGACATGAGCCAAACCGACCCGTTAGACCAAGATCCCGTATTCCAGCTCAAGGGCAGCATGCTGGCCATCACTGTGCTGGAACTGGCCCGTAACGACCTCGAAAGCCTCGATCGGCAATTGGCCGCCAAAGTCGCCCAGGCGCCGAATTTTTTCAGCAATGCACCGCTGGTTCTGGCGCTGGACAAACTGCCGCCGAACCAGGGCGCGGTTGACCTGCCGGGGCTGATGCGCGTCTGCCGTCAGCACGGTCTGCGTACCCTGGCCATTCGTGCCAGCCGCATCGAAGACATCGCCGCCGCCATCGCCATCGACATCCCCGTGCTACCGCCCTCCGGCGCCCGCGAGCGTCCGCTGGAGACGCCGGAAGCCGAAGTCAAAAAGAAGCCGGAAAAGCCACCTGAGCCGACCGTCAAACCGACCCGAGTAATCACCACGCCAGTACGTGGTGGCCAGCAGATATATGCCCAGGGTGGCGATCTGGTCGTGGTCTCATCGGTCAGTCCGGGGGCGGAACTTCTCGCCGATGGCAACATCCATGTATACGGCCCGATGCGCGGCCGTGCGCTGGCCGGCGTCAAAGGTGACACCAAGGCACGGATTTTCTGTCAGCAATTGAGCGCTGAACTGATCTCCATCGCCGGTCATTACAAGGTCTCCGAGGATTTGCGTCGTGATCCGATGTGGGGCTCGGGCGTCCAGGTCAGCCTGTCAGGCGACGTGTTGAACATCATTCGGCTTTAACGGATACTGCCGCATTTTCCAAGCATCTCTAAAACGTAGCGAAAACGGCTCAAACGAAGTAGGAAAAAGGCTCAAAGCCAAATTCCAGCCAAGGCTGTCCGACTGCAGTAGTTTTCAAGAGATGTTTTTCAGGGGCTGAACAGTCCTTCTTCCTTAGGGGTGAAACACCTTGGCCAAGATTCTCGTGGTTACATCCGGCAAGGGTGGTGTGGGTAAGACCACCACCAGCGCCGCTATCGGTACCGGTCTCGCTCTGCGCGGCCACAAAACAGTGATCGTCGACTTCGACGTGGGCTTGCGTAACCTCGACCTGATCATGGGTTGCGAGCGCCGCGTGGTGTATGACTTCGTCAACGTGGTAAACGGCGAAGCCAACCTGCAACAGGCACTGATCAAAGACAAGCGCCTGGAAAACCTCTACGTGCTGGCGGCCAGCCAGACCCGCGACAAAGACGCGCTGACCGTCGAAGGCGTGGAAAAAGTCCTGATGGAGCTCAAGGAACAATTCGAGTTCGTCGTCTGCGACTCCCCGGCGGGCATCGAGAAAGGTGCGCACCTGGCCATGTATTTCGCCGATGAAGCGATCGTCGTGACCAACCCGGAAGTCTCCTCGGTACGTGACTCGGACCGCATGCTCGGCCTGCTGGCGAGCAAATCGCGCCGTGCCGAACGTGGCGAAGAGCCGATCAAGGAACACCTGCTGATCACCCGCTACCACCCGGAGCGTGTCGAGAAGGGCGAGATGCTTGGCGTTGAAGACGTCAAGGAGATCCTCTCGGTGACCCTGCTCGGCGTCATCCCGGAATCCCAGGCGGTGCTCAAGGCTTCCAACCAGGGCGTGCCGGTGATTCTCGACGACCAGAGCGATGCCGGTCAGGCTTACAGCGATACCGTCGACCGCCTGCTGGGCAAAGAAAAAGCCCACCGATTCCTCGATGTCGAGAAGAAGGGATTCTTCGAGCGCCTGTTTGGAGGTAGGTAATGAACCTTTTTGACTTCTTTCGTGCCAACAAAAAGCCAAGTACCGCCTCGGTAGCGAAAGAGCGTCTACAGATCATCGTGGCGCATGAGCGCGGCCAGCGCAGCACGCCGGATTACCTGCCAGCCTTGCAGAAGGAACTGGTCGACGTGATCCGCAAGTACGTCAACATCGGCAACGACGACGTACATGTTGCACTGGAAAGCCAGGGCAGTTGCTCGATTCTGGAACTCAACATCACCCTGCCCGATCGCTGAGTCGATTTGGCAGTCGCTACGGCGGCTCGGGCTGTTGATGCTCGTGTAGGAGCTGCCGAAGGCTGCGATCTTTTGATCTTCAAAGTCAAAAGATCGCAGCCTTCGGCAGCTCCTACAGAGTTATCAGCAGTCCCGAGCCGCCGTTGGCATTTGTTACGAGGCTGTTTTAATGCCGCTGTCCAACATCCGCATCATCCACGAGGACGCCGCCGTACTGGTGGTCGACAAACCGACCCTGCTGCTCTCGGTGCCCGGTCGCGCTGACGACAACAAGGACTGCCTGATTACCCGCTTGCAGGAAAACGGCTACCCGGAAGCGCGCATCGTTCATCGCCTGGACTGGGAAACCTCCGGGATCATCCTGCTGGCCCGTGACGCCGACACTCATCGCGAACTGTCGCGGCAGTTTCACGATCGCGAAACCGAAAAGGCCTACACCGCTTTGGCCTGGGGTCAGCCGGAGCTGGACAGCGGCAGCATCGATCTGCCCCTGCGCTACGACCCACCGACCAAGCCACGGCATGTCGTCGATCACGAATTCGGCAAACACGCGCTGACCTTCTGGAAGGTGCTGGAACGTTGCGGCGACTGGTGCCGTGTCGAACTGACACCGATTACCGGCCGCTCGCATCAACTGCGCGTGCACATGTTGTCGATCGGCCATCCGCTGCTCGGTGACGGACTCTACGCCCACGAGCAAGCGCTGGCGGCCTGGCCGCGTCTGTGCCTGCACGCGAGCATGCTCAGCTTCACTCATCCGCAGACCGGCGAGCGCCTGCGCTTCGAGTGCCCGGCTCCGTTCTGAACTGCGTGAATACTTTAAAAGCCCTTCGCAATGAAGGGCTTTTTTTGTCCTGCCAAAAATCCACCGGCAATAGATTGACGTAAAGAACTGTCATAAAATTGTAATCAAATATAAAATCATGGCACTTCGATATCAGGCAGGAGGCCTTTCCCGTGTTCTGCAGCAAAACACTTCAATCCGAATACCCGATCGTCTACGCATTCGGTAACACGACCCTGCACTTGAGCGAAGCACCCAGCATCCAGGCACGCCAGGCCCTGGAGCAGCTCATTAAAAAACGCCGCGCGCACAAACTGACCCGAGCCAGCGCACCGTTATCGTCCTGTGAAACACCACTATTTGCCAAGGTCCAGCCATTGGACACGTTCAAGGCAAAGGTGCGGGTGAGCCTGAACAAACCACAACGCAACGGGCGCTTCGACTGGCCTCTCGAAGAGCTGATGAATTCCCTCGAAGCTCAGCGCCGGGGCGTGGAGATGCCTTCACTGAAGGGGTATGGCTATACCCGCAGCAGACTCGGCCTGACCGAGGAGTTCTTCCTGCTGACTCATCTGCTCGAAGGCCATATTGATGGGGCCGAGTGCATCAGACGCAATCCCGAAAACATCGAAGCCTTTATCCTCGACGCGTTTCAACTGCTCAGCTCGCTCGCCAGCAAGAACATCACCCACATGGATTTCTGGGTGGGCAACATCATGGTGCCCGAGCAAACGCACAGGCCACTCAAAGCCATCGACTTTGAAAACTGCTTCGCAGGCCCGACCGCGCACGCAAGTGAAACACTCGGTTTTCAACTCGGCTTCTTCTATCGTCGGGATATCTACAAATTCATCACCGAAGCCGCCTACGATCGCCTGGTAGATCAATACCTCAGTGCATTGCCTGGCTTATCGAGAGACAGGTTCGAGGCTGTCTATCAGTTGAGCAAACATGAGTACGTCGGTCGCAAGCAACGCCGTGAAGTCTTCCTCTCTGGCAGATTGATCACCGGTTGACGCCCTCCCTGGCAACACTTTGAAGCAAGTGTCCGGCCTGCAAATCAGCGGAGCAATACGGTAAACTCGCGCCCCCCGCCGTATGGAGCCGCTTATGCGCGAAGCCTTCCCCCCCTGGAAAAAGTACCGCACCAGCTGCTCTACCTGATCTATGGCGACAAAGACGTTTATCGGCGCGAGGCGAAATTCAGCATCCTCACCGCCCTGGCACAACTGCAGCCAGGTGAATCATTGTGCATCCGAGTCCTGACCGATCGTCCGCAGGACTATGCCGGCTGGCCGGTCGAGACCGTCCCTTTGAGCGAGCAGACCCTGATCCAGTGGCAGGGCGAGAACGGCTACCACCACCGCCGCAAAGCGTGCGCCATTGCACTGGGCCTGACACTCGCCGAAAAAACCCTGTTCGTCGACACCGACACGCTGTTTCTCGATTCGCCGCACCGGCTGTTCAGCATGATCACGCCCGGCCGTTACGTGATGGACCGCTTCGAATATGACTGGAGTTACGTCTGTAACCGGGCGGACTACGAAAAACTCGCGCGCTGCCTGCAAGTCCACGGCATCTCGTCGACGAACAGCTTCAAGCTCTACAACAGCGGCTTGTGCGGCGTCACCGATGGCGATGCAGCGCTGCTGGAGAAATCGGTCCGGCTGATCGATGAGTGGACGCAGGGTTCGTTCGACATCCATACGATCGAACAGATTGCACTGTCTTTTGCCATGCGCGACCAGCCGATCCAGGAAGCGAAGAAATTCATCTATCACTACTTCGCCGACAAGAACTTCTTCCACGCCATGCAGAAACATTTTTTCGCCCGCTATGGCGAGGCCTTCCACCTCGAACTGCCAGCGCTGTGCAACGAGGTTCCGCGCAGCAAACCCGTTCCCTCAACCTGGGAGCGCCTGCGCATCAAGTGGAAGCTGCGCAAAAAGCGCGGCGGCATGAAGAAAGTCGGCCGGGCGTTGCTGTTCGGCAGTGCTGCACCTGCCCATCCGTATTACGAGATCTGCCGTCACGAATGGTGGGAATCGGCGTCGCGGGAAATCCTGCGTTGGGACAGCGTCACGCAAAAGGCCTTCTTCGGCAGCGGCAAGGGCTGGCCGAAGCACCTGCCGAAACCCGCCAGAAAGGATGATCAACAAGCCATCATTGCCTACCTGCGCAAGCGCATCGATCAGCACTCCTGAGCGTGCTTGCGCAAACCACTTGCCCAATGGCGCTGAGTGATGCGTTAAACTGCCGCCCATTGCTGTCTGGAGTTTCTTATGCGCGCAGAGTTGAACCAGGGCCTGATCGACTTTCTCAAGGCCTCCCCTACCCCGTTCCACGCCACCGCCAGCCTCGTTCAGCGTCTGGAGGCCGCCGGTTATGTGCGCCTCGACGAGCGCGAGCCATGGTCCACCGAGGCCAACGGCCGCTATTACGTTACCCGTAACGACTCCTCGATCGTCGCGATCAAAATGGGCCGCAACTCGCCACTGCACGACGGTATCCGTCTGGTCGGCGCGCACACCGACAGCCCGTGTCTGCGGGTCAAGCCGCAACCGGAACTGCAACGTCAGGGCTTCTGGCAACTGGGCGTCGAAGTCTACGGCGGCGCGCTGCTGGCGCCGTGGTTCGACCGCGATCTGTCGCTGGCCGGCCGCGTGACCTTCCGCCGTGACGGCAAGGTCGAGAGTCAGTTGATCGACTTCAAGGCACCCATCGCGATCATTCCCAACCTGGCCATTCACCTCAACCGTGAAGCCAACCAGGGCTGGGCGATCAACGCGCAGACCGAACTGCCGCCGATCCTGGCGCAATTTGCCGGTGACGAGCGCGTCGATTTCCGCGCCGTGCTCACTGATCAACTGGCTCGCGAACACGGCCTGAACGCCGACGTGGTCCTGGATTACGAGCTGAGTTTCTACGACACGCAAAGCGCTGCGGTGATCGGCCTGAACGGCGATTTCATTGCCGGTGCGCGTCTGGACAACCTGCTGTCGTGCTACGCCGGCCTGCAAGCGTTGCTCACCGCCGAAACCGACGAGACCTGCGTGCTGGTCTGTAACGACCACGAAGAAGTCGGCTCGTGCTCGGCGTGCGGTGCCGACGGCCCGATGCTCGAACAGACTCTGCGCCGCCTGCTGCCAGAAGGCGACGAGTTCGTCCGCACCATTCAGAAATCCCTGCTGGTCTCCGCCGACAACGCCCACGGCGTGCATCCCAACTATGCAGACAAGCACGACGCCAATCACGGCCCGAAACTCAACGCCGGCCCGGTGATCAAGGTCAACAGCAACCAGCGCTACGCCACCAATAGCGAAACCGCCGGTTTCTTCCGCCATCTGTGCATGGCCGAAGAAGTCCCGGTGCAAAGCTTCGTGGTGCGCAGCGACATGGGCTGCGGCTCGACGATTGGCCCGATCACCGCCAGCCATCTGGGCGTGCGCACCGTCGACATCGGCCTGCCGACCTTCGCCATGCATTCGATTCGCGAGCTGTGCGGCAGCCATGACCTGGCGCATCTGGTCAAAGTGCTCAGTGCGTTCTATGCCAGTCGCGAATTGCCATAAAGGCTGAAAAGCTTCGCGAGCAGGCTCGCTCCCACAATTGAACTGCATTTCATTGTGGGAGCCAGTCATCTCCCCTTGGAATGCAAATCAACCTGTGGGAGCTAGCCTGCTCGCGAAATCGCCTGTGCAGACAGCAGAATCCTCCCGGCCTGATGCATTCCTGAGCCACATCACACCCCGCCTCGAAAACCCGCCTAGACTGCAAACATCCCCCACAGACAAGGCAGTCTTCATGATCTCGATGTCCTCCTTCCACGCCATGCTCATTCCCATCCTCAGCGGAATGATCCTGCTGGCCATCGGCTTCAACTTCCGCGACAAGAACGCCGGGGTGTTCGCCATGTGGATCGGCATGCTGATGATCCTCGCCACGGTGGTCTACAAGATCCTCGCCAAACTCAACGAATGACCGCGCCCGGCTCGCATTGAGCCAAAGGGCCTCGTACACTCCAGCGCATCCGCCTATCGCGAGGTTGTCTTCTGGTGTTCGCTCGTCTTTTTGCTTTGCCCGGTCTGCTGCTTGTCTGCCTGATGACACTGCTGCCGCTGGCGCCCGCCCAAGCGGTCGGTCTGCCCGGCCTGCTCAACACTTCCAAACCGCAGCCTGAAGCCGTAGAACCTCTTGGCCAGTCACTGGACGAAGTGATCAAGTCGCTGGAAAACGACAAGCAACGCGCGCAGTTGCTCAGCGATCTGAAGAAGCTGCGCGACGCTACGAAAAAAGCGCAGGCCACCCCCGAAGAAGGCGTGCTGGGCCTGATCGGCGGCACCCTCGCCAACTTCGAAAAGCAGTTTTCCGGCGCCGACAGCCCGCTCACCCGCTGGTCCAACGAATTCGATCTGGCCAAGGACGAACTGACCAGCAAGCTGCTGCCGGCCAATGAATGGCTGCCGATCATCTTCGGTTTCGCGGTGATCCTGATGGTCTGGAGCCTGCTCGCCGCCGCGCTGATCTGGCTCAGCCACCGCGTGCGTCTGCGCTTCGGCCTCACCGAAGAACTGCCGCAACACCCCAAGGCCCTCGACATGCTGCGCTTTGCCCTGCGCAAGCTCGGGCCGTGGCTGATCGCGTTGGTAATGACGGTGTACATGAGCTACGTGCTGCCGTCTTCGCTGGGCAAAAGCCTGGCGATGGTGCTGGCCTATGCCTTGGTGGTCGGCACCTGTTTCTCGGCGATCTGCGTGATCGCCTTCTCCCTGCTCGACGGCCCGCATCGCCATCGCGCGCTGTACATCCTGCGTCATCAAGCGTTTCGGCCGCTGTGGCTGATCGGCAGCTTCGCCGCGTTCGGTGAAGCGCTGAGCGATCCGCGCCTGGTCGAGAGCCTGGGCGTACATCTGGCGCACACCGCCGCGACCACGGCCAATGTGCTCGCGGCGCTGTCGACCGGCCTGTTCATTCTGCGATTCCGCCGACCGATCGCGCACCTGATCCGCAACCAACCGCTGTCGCGGCGCCTGACCCGCCGCGCCCTCAGCGACACCATCGAAATCCTCGGCACCTTCTGGTACGTGCCGGCACTGGTGCTGGTCGGCATCTCGCTGTTCGCCACGTTTGTCTCCGCCGGCGACACCAGCACCGCGCTGCGCCAGTCGCTGATCTGCACGGTTCTGCTGGTGCTGTGCATGGTGATCAACGGCCTCGTGCGCCGCCATTCGCTGAAACCGCAGCGCGGGCCGAAACGCCATGCGCTGTACTCGGAACGATTGAAAAACTTCTTCTACACCCTGACGCATTTGCTGGTGTGGCTGATCTTCATCGAACTGGGCCTGCGCGTCTGGGGCCATTCGCTGATCGCGTTCGCCGAAGGCGATGGCCATGACATCAGCGTCAAACTGTTCAGCCTGATCGGCACGCTGATTTTCTCCTGGCTGATCTGGATACTCGCCGACACCGCCGTGCACCACGCCCTCACCCGCTCGCGCAAAGGCCTGGCGAATGCACGGGCGCAGACGATGATGCCGCTGATCCGCAACGTGCTGTTCGTGGCGATTTTCATCATCGCGCTGATCGTAGCGTTGGCGAACATGGGCATGAACGTCACACCGCTGCTGGCCGGTGCCGGCGTGATCGGTCTGGCCATCGGCTTCGGCGCGCAGTCGCTCGTCGCTGACCTGATCACCGGCCTGTTCATCATCATCGAAGACTCGCTGGCCATCGACGACTACGTCGACGTTGGCGGCCACCTCGGCACCGTCGAAGGCCTGACCATCCGCACCGTACGCCTGCGCGATATCGACGGCATCGTCCACACCATCCCGTTCAGCGAAATCAAAAGCATCAAGAACTACTCGCGGGAATTCGGCTACGCGATCTTCCGCGTCGCCGTGCCATACAACATGGAAATCGACGACGCGATCAAACTGATGCGCGACGTCGGCCAGAAGATGCGCAGCGATCCGTTGCAGCGCCGCAATATTTGGTCGCCGCTGGAGATTCAGGGTGTGGAAAGTTTCGAGTCCGGCAGCGCGATTCTGCGCGCACGGTTCAAGACTGCGCCGATCAAGCAGTGGGAAGTTTCCCGGGCGTTCAATTTGTCGCTGAAAAGGCAACTGGATGAGGCGGGGCTGGATCTGGCGACGCCAAGGATGAGTGTGCAGGTGATTACGCCTGGGGTGGAAATCAAAAAGGAAAGCTGAACAGAGATGGCCCCCTATTGGCAGGTAATACCAATAGGGGGCTAGTTTTATCTGGCTTTGAAACCAGGTTTTCCTTCGGCGGCCCGCCACCTTTTGACTTCCGCCACAATATTTTCCGGACCGCTTTTTCCCGATTCTGGGTAGTAGATTAAATCGGAACCCGCTGGATGTTCGCTCAGTCGTTCAAACTCCATTACAGCTGAGGTTTGCCCCTTCTCAGTCGCGTAATCCGATTGGTATATCTTTTGTACGAAATGCAAGAATTGCTCTTCGGACATTTCATTGATCATTAATTTTTTCATTACTCGCCTCCCTTATGAACTGCCAAATGCTGTTTCGGAGTTAGCAACCGCAGGTTGTCAATATCGTACAACTGCCCACCATCCGATAACGATGAGACGTGGTGCAACTCAAACTTCACTCGTTTACCAACCCGATCGCCCGCTTTCACATACGGTGATCGGCCTTTGCTCATTGCACTGAGACTACCTGGATCAAACGACATCGCCAGTTCCGCATCAGCGCTCACCGCTTTCCAGAAAGTCTCCCTGAATGCCCTGAAATCCTTGAAATTCTTGCCTCGCAATTGATCTGCAATTTTTGAGGGAATTGCCGCCCCCTCACCTTGCGTAGCCGCCTCCAGCCATCCACCCGCAACCGGCGCTCCATGACCACTCGCCACCCCTGGATCATTGCGTCGATCCCGGAACATGACGTACTGCGGTGGCAGGCCCGATTCCGACGGGAAGACCAGAATGAAGTCGTCGAAACGAATGCTGCCCCGCCCTGGGTGAGCGTCGATCCGTCCTTCAATCGGCACGAGGTTGCCGCCGATATATCGAGGTGGGGACGGATTCTCGATGGGGAACAGCGTTGAACTGTCTGCCGGCGTTACTGCGGGAGTCCAGACCGCGGTTGTCGGCGGGATGTCAGTGAGCGTCGCGCTGTAAGTGTTGTTCCCCGCGTTGAAATCAGCTGCAACCACGCGAACGCCGGAAGGCCGTTTTGTCCCCGCTACCGGAACGACAAGCAGTTCGGCGAGAGAGCCCGTCAGCGGCCGGGCGCTCAAACGTACCGGCAGATTCAGTCGTGCTCTTTCGCTTGCCAGCCTGTCCAGATCAGGCAGTTGACCGGGCAGCAGATCTGCCAGTGGGAGGCTGAGCAGAAAGCGTTCAGGCAATTCCCCATTGCCCAACACCGGGGAGTAGACAAACGCACTCACCCCCACCATCAGCCCGGACGCCGCGCCGGCAGCCACCTCCGATAAACCGGCCACCGCCGCGCGAATCGAAGCGGCAAAACCCGCCATCAGGTTGTCTGCAATCGCGACCGCACCAGCGGACGTCGCAAATACCAGTTGGGCGTGGCTGGTATTGCCCTGAAAGCGCAACAGGCTACTGTGCCCACCGGAGGTGTCCTGCCGGCGCTTTTCCTCAGCAACCCTGCGTGCTTCGGCCTCAGCCTCAAGCGCTGCCTGTTCCTCGGCACGCTTGCGCTCTAGTGCCTCAGCCGCCAGACGGGCCTGTTCCTCTTCGAGCCGCCTGATTTCATCGGCCGCGGCCTGCCGCGCCAGCTCCTCCGCCTGCCGCCGCGCCTGCTCCTGAGCGACGCGGACCTGTTCCTGTGCAACCTGCCTGGCGTATTCCGCCGCCAACCGCGCCTGCTCCTGAGCGATCCGCTCGGCTTCCTGCGCTTGCACCACGGCAATCATGCCCTTGACCGTGGCCGACTGGCTGTTCAACACGCCAATGCCTTCAACCAGTAACTTGGCGTTGAACAGAGCGCTATAAGCCTGCCGTACGCTGACGCTGGCGCTTCGCCGATTGACTTGCGGTAAGCGGCCTCCGTTGAAAAAGGTTTCAACCTGGGCGTGGCCGAAACGTTCGATGGCCACGTCCTTGGCCACCAAAAGCGCACCAAACTTCCTGGCGATCAGGGAATCCCTGAATTGCATCTCCCGCGCCAGCGCATCCAAAGGCGGCAAGACACTTTGATCACCTGCCGCCCGCGCTTCTGCAAGTTCATTTTCAATGACCTGAGCAATATTCCTGGAAGTATCTTTATAGATACTTTCCATATCGAGTATTTCACCCAGCGGCGCAAAGTTAATGCCTGGTCCCGAGCCGTCCCCTGCACCTAAATAATGTAAATATTCATCTTGTTTATCCGGACGCACAACAATCGGCGGAAGCGTTATTCCATTACGCTGCATTTATAAGTCCTCCATGGACAATAGTTTTGTCGCACTGACTCGTTACCCTCAAACAGCCAATAACGTGACCGGCACCTGGAGAAATTTATGGAAATAGATGTTGTGCGGTGCGGTACATGGTTATCGCCCGCGTTTTATCTGTCACGCCGGACGGAACTGATAAAGCGGTAGGAGTTTTCGCTGATAACTTATGCTCAAACGTAAATCTGTCGGAGCGCATAGCGCTTTCCGGACCCGATCGCACTTGCGTGCAAAGCCTTTGTCACAGGCAAGGAAGCCAACAACAATAATCAAGGAGAAGCCCATGCAACTGACGCGTATTGCCCAGACCCTTTTGCTCACCCTGGTCGCCAGCCACGCCAGCGCCGCGACGATGGACAGCGCTCGCACGCGCATCGCCGAGCAGGCGCAGAAGCTCGAACCGGAGCTGCTGGAAACCCGCCGCGACCTTCACGCTCATCCGGAGCTCGGCAACACCGAAAAACGCACCGCTGAACTGGTCGCCAAACAGCTGCAAGCCATGGGCCTGGAAGTGAAAACCGGCGTCGCGCGCACCGGCGTGGTCGCCATTCTCAAAGGCGCCCTGCCCGGCCCGACCGTGGCCCTGCGCGCCGACATGGACGCGCTGCCGGTCAAGGAAATCTCCGACTTGCCGTTCGCTTCGAAAGCCAAAGGCACGTATCTCGACAAGGAAGTCGACGTCATGCACGCCTGCGGCCACGACGCCCACACCGCCATCCTGCTCAGCGCAGCGAAAATTCTGACGGGCATGCGCGACACCCTGCCCGGCACCGTGGTGTTCTACTTCCAGCCCGCCGAGGAAGGCCCGAGCGATTTCATTCCCGACGGCAAAAACACCTGGGGCGCGAAGATGATGGTCGAGGAAGGCGTAATGAAATCGCCGAAACCAGACGCAGTGTTCGGGCTGCACGTCTGGGCCGGCGTCCCCGCCGGCCAGATCGCCTACCGCCCCGGCCCGACCCTGGCCAGCTCCGACGACCTGCGCATCAAGATCCACGGCAAACAAACCCACGCCGGCCGCCCCTGGGACGGCATCGATCCGATCACCGTCGGCGCGCAAACCATCGTCGGCCTGCAAACCGTGGTGAGCCGCCGCACCGACATTTCCTCTTACCCGTCGGTGGTCAGCATCGGCACCATCAACGGCGGCACCCGCTACAACATCATCCCCGAATCACTCGACATGACCGGCACCATCCGCTCCTACGACTACGGCATCCGCCAGAAACTGCACAGCGACGTACGCCAGACCATCGAGAAAATCGCCGAAAGCGGCGGCGCCAAAGCCGACGTCACCATCATCGAAAAATACGACCCGACGATTAACAACCCTGCACTAACCGAGAAAATGCTGCCGACATTGAAGTGGGCGGCCAAGGATGATGTGGTGCAGGGACCGCTGGTGGGTGGGGCGGAAGATTTCTCGTTCTTCGCCAAGGAAGCGCCGGGACTGTTTGTGTTTCTTGGAGTGACCCCGCGGGACCAGGACATGAGCAAAGCCGCGCCGAATCACAATCCGGGGTTCTTTGTGGATGAGTCGGCGCTGGTGGTTGGGGTGAGGACACTGGCGTCGTTGGCGACGGATTATCTGTATGGGAATGCGGCGGTGGGCAAGTAGGAAGGGGTGACTGTGGGGGCGCTTTCGCGAGCAGACTCGCTCCCACAGGGATTAAGTACATCCGACAGAGATTGGTCGGCTGACAGGCCGCTTTCGCGAGCAGGCTCGCTTCCCACAGAAAAGCGAAAGCAAAAACAAAAGATCGCAGCCTTCGGCAGCTCCTACACACGATGAGCGTTAGCTCGAGCACCGCTTTTGATCTTGATCTCGGAGCCCGTCGGCAGGCTGAGTGGAGGGATTGAACCGGGCGTGGGAGCGCAGCGACCGTACGACGCAGTCGTACACAGCGAGTGTAGGTGCAGCGAAGCAAACCGGAGCCGCTGCGCCAGGATCGATCCCGCAGCGAAGGAACCCCGAGCCCCAGCGAGCGGGCCGAACGTCAGGGCGCAGCCTTTTGGTTACTTTTTGGCGTTTGAAAAAGTGACCCGCCGTAAGGGCGGAACCATAAGAAGCCGTTACCGCAGCAACGGATATTCACCCAAACCCCCAAAACCTGGTCGGCCCAAAGGCCGCCAAGGTCAAAAAAGATCAAACCACATCAACCCCTACGTGAATCGCATCATGCCGCCAAAACTCCAGATCACAATCAATCAGCCGCCCATGCTGATCATAATTGACCCGAGCAATCCTCAATCCCGGACTCCCCACCGACACCCGCAAAGCCGCCGCCGCATCGACAGATAAAGACGTAGGCACAATCTCAAACCGCACCCGCCCATAGTGCAAATCGAAATGCCGCGCATACAACTCAGTGATCGACTGATTCAGATCAAACTCAAGAATCCCCGGAAAAAACTGCGGATTCAGGTAGTGCTCGACATACAACACCAGTCGGCCATCAATCCGCCGCGAGCGGCAAATCTGGATCACGCTCGACAACGCCGGCAGCTGCAACCACGCACACACCGCCGCCGACGCCGGCTGCAACCGCGCCGAAATCACCTCGGTCGACGGCTCACGCCCCTGCGCACTGACCATCGCGTGAAAATGACTGCGCTGCATCAGGTTGTACGCCAGACGCGGCGGCGACACGAACCAGCCGCGCCGCTCCTCACGATAAATCTGCCCTTGCGCCTCCAATTGCAACAGCGCTTCACGCACAGTGATCCGCGTCGTCCCGAACAACTCGCTGAGCTTGCGTTCAGCGGGCAACTTGCTCCCGGCCCCCAGCAAACCATGATCGATCTGCTCCTGCAGCACCTGGCCAATCGCTGTCACCGCTTTCGTTGCCTCATCGCGCATCAACGTTACCTATCTGGACTAGACCAGCACTGTTTCAGGGCAAATCCGGGCGCTGCTCAGAGCGCTTTCGTGTGTTGCAAGCCTAGGCAGTGCAGATGACCGACAGATGACAAAACTACCCAACGGTCGTTTTCACGGCTTGCAATACATCGGCCAAGTCCCTTGCTTATCGGGCCTGCGTCATGGTCTACGCTTGTTTGGCAACCGCCAATCCCGGGCGGAGAAAAGATCAGCCATAAGGCCATCGACATCAAAATGTCATCCAGCCCGCCTAAATTGGCTCAGGTATTGCTGACCTAGACCAACACAACCGCAATCGCAGCGTTGAACACGACCAAGGAGCTTCGGAATGAAACAGCTTTTCCTGGCAACACTGTTAGGCTCGACCATTGCAATGTGCAGCGCCGCCATGGCGGCCGACACCGATCTGAAAACCCTCGAAGCCGCTGCGAAAGCGGAAGGCGCCGTCAACAGCGTCGGCATGCCCGATGACTGGGCCAACTGGAAAGGCACCTGGGAAGACCTGGCCAAGAAATACGGCCTGAAACACATCGACACCGACATGAGCTCGGCCCAGGAAATCGCCAAATTCGCAGCTGAAAAAGACAACGCCACCGCCGACATCGGTGACGTCGGCGCCGCCTTCGGCCCGATCGCGGTCAAGCAAGGCGTGGTGCAACCGTACAAGCCAAGCACCTGGGATCAGATTCCGGACTGGGCCAAGGACAAGGACGGCAACTGGGCACTGGCCTACACCGGCACCATCGCCTTCATCGTCAACAAGAAGCTGCTGAACGGCTCCGACGTGCCGACCAAATGGGCTGACCTGAAAACCGGTAAATACAAAGTCTCCATCGGCGACGTGAGCACTGCTGCCCAGGCCGCCAACGGTGTCCTCGCTGCCGCACTGGCCAATGGCGGTGACGAGAAAAACATCAAGCCTGCCTTGCTGCTGTTCGCCGACCTCGCCAAACAGGGTCGTCTGTCGATGGCCAACCCGACCATCGCCACTATGGAAAAAGGCGAGATTGAAGTCGGCGTGGTCTGGGACTTCAATGGCCTGAGCTACAAAGCCAAGATGGCCAACCCGGATGATTACGTAGTGCTGATTCCATCCGACGGCTCGGTGATTTCCGGCTACACCACGATCATCAACAAGTACGCGAAGAACCCCAATGCCGCCAAGCTGACGCGCGAATACATCTTCAGCGACGCCGGCCAGACCAACCTCGCCCGCGGCAACGCCCGGCCGATCCGCGCCGAACACCTGCAACTGCCGGAAGACGTGAAAGCCAAACTGCTGCCGAACGAGCAATACAAAAACGTTACGCCAGTCAAGGACGCCGACGCGTGGGAAAAGACCTCCAAAGCCCTGCCGCAGCAGTGGAACGAAGAAGTCATCGTAGAGATGAAGTAATCCTGTGATCCCCCTGTTCGGGATCCGCTGAAGATCCGAATGTGGGAGCGAGCCTGCTCGCGAAGGCGGCGCGTCAGTCGACATCACTGTTGAATGATGTATTGCATTCGCGAGCGGGTTCGCTCCCACAGGGGATCGGGTTGATTTCGGAATATCTGAATTTCGCGGAGTTCTTGCCCCTATGAAGCACAACGTCATCCTTGTCGTGCTCGACGGCCTCAACTACGAGGTTGCGTGTCACGCCATGGGGCATCTGCAGGCTTATGTTGGCGCAGGACGCGCGGCGCTCTATCAACTGGAGTGCGAACTGCCGGCCCTGTCCCGACCGCTTTACGAATGTATCCTCACCGGCGTGCCGCCGATCGACAGCGGCATCGTCCACAACAATGTCTCGCGCTTGTCCAACCAGCGCAGCATCTATCACTACGCCCGTGATGCCGGATTGAAAACCGCCGCTGCGGCGTATCACTGGGTCAGCGAGTTGTATAACCGCTCACCGTTCGTGGCCGCGCGCGACCGCCACACCGACGATCCGACATTGCCGATCCAGCACGGGCATTTCTACTGGAACGACCATTATCCGGATTCGCACCTGTTCGCCGACGCGGAGAACCTGCGCCTGCGTCATGCGCCGGATTTCCTCCTGATCCACCCGATGAACATCGACGACGCCGGGCACAAGCACGGCCTCGACAGCGCGCAATACCGCAACAGCGCGCGCTCGGCTGACGTCATCCTCGCCGACTATCTGCAGACCTGGCTCGACGCTGGTTATCAGGTGCTGGTGACCGCCGACCACGGCATGAACAACGATCGCTCGCACAACGGCCTGCTGGCGGAAGAACGTCAGGTGCCGCTGTTCGTCCTCGGCGAGGCGTTCAGCCTCAACCCTGATGTCACACCGAAGCAGACCGAGCTCTGCGGCACGGTTTGCGAGCTGCTCGGCGTGCCCCACGACAAACCTGTGTGCCGGGAGCTGCTCAAGTGAATGCCATGACTCGCGGCAAATGGCTCGCGGCGCTGTGTCTGGTGCCTTTCGCGCTGTTCTTTATCGTCTTCGAAATCGCCCCGCTGGTCTGGGTGATGATCAACAGCCTGCAATCGGAAGAGTCCGGCTGGGGCCTGGCCAATTTCAGCAAGATCTTCGGTTCGAAGTTCTATCGGCAGGCAATCCAGTACAGCCTGGAGATCAGTTTCTGGTCGAGCGTATTCGGCATCATCATCGCCGTGCTTGGTGCGTATTCACTACGCCGCGTCGATTCGAAGCTGCGCAACTTCGTGAATGCCTTCGCCAACATGACCAGCAATTTTGCCGGCGTGCCGCTGGCGTTCGCGTTCATCATCCTGCTCGGTTTCAACGGCAGCATCACCATCATGCTCAAGCAGTCGGGGATCATTCAGGACTTCAACCTGTATTCGAAAACCGGCCTGATCATCCTCTACACCTACTTCCAGATTCCCCTCGGCGTGCTGCTCCTCTACCCGGCTTTCGACGCTCTGCGGGAGGACTGGCGCGAGTCCGCCGCACTGCTCGGCGCCAACGGCTGGCAGTTCTGGCGGCACATCGGCCTGCCGGTGTTGACCCCGGCGTTGCTCGGCACGTTCGTGATCCTGCTGGCCAACGCCCTCGGCGCCTACGCCACGGTTTATGCGCTGACCACCGGCAACTTCAACGTTCTGCCGATCCGTATTGCGGCGATGGTCTCCGGCGACATTTCCCTTGACCCGAACCTGGCCAGCGCGCTGGCGGTGGTGCTCGTGGCGCTGATGACCATTGTCACCGTCGTGCATCAATTGCTGTTGAAGAGGAGCTACCATGTCTCGCGCTGAATCCGGCCCGGCCGGCCTCTACCACCGCGTCGTGGTCTATCTGCTGTTCGCCATCCTGTTGTTGCCGCTGCTGGGCACGCTGGTCTATTCGATCGCCAGCAGTTGGTCGGCGACCATTCTGCCGAGCGGCTTCACCTTCAAGTGGTACATCCAGCTGTGGAGCGATCCGCGCTTTCTCCACGCATTCGGGCAGTCGCTGATCGTCTGTGTCGGCGCGCTGGTGTTATCGGTGGTGCTGATCCTGCCGCTGCTGTTTGTCGTGCATTACTACTTTCCGAAACTCGATGCGCTGATGAACATCCTCATCCTGCTGCCCTTCGCGGTGCCGCCGGTGGTGTCCTCGGTGGGGCTGCTGCAGCTCTACGGTTCCGGGCCGATGGCGATGGTCGGCACACCGTGGATTCTGATCGGCTGCTACTTCACCGTAGCGCTGCCGTTCATGTACCGCGCGATCACCAACAACCTGCAAGCGATCAACCTGCGCGACCTGATGGACGCCGCGCAACTGCTCGGCGCCAGCACCTTTCAAGCGGCGTTTCTGGTGGTGCTGCCGAACTTGCGCAAAGGCCTGATGGTGGCGCTGCTACTGTCTTTCTCGTTCCTCTTCGGTGAGTTCGTGTTCGCCAACATTCTCGTCGGCACCCGCTACGAAACCTTGCAGGTGTACCTGAACAACATGCGCAACAGCAGCGGTCACTTCACCAGTGCGCTGGTCATTTCGTATTTCTTTTTCGTGCTGGTCCTGACCTGGATCGCCAACATCTTGAACAAGGACAAAAGCGAATGAGCTACGTCAGCGTCCAACACCTGCAGAAAAGTTATGCCGGCACCACGGTGTTCAGCGACATCGATTGCGAAATCAACAAAGGCGAGTTCGTCACCCTGCTCGGCCCGTCCGGTTGCGGCAAGTCGACTTTGCTGCGTTGCATCGCCGGCCTGACCCCGGTGGATGGCGGCAAGATCCTCCTCGACGGTGTCGACCTCGTGCCGTTGAGCCCACAGAAACGTGGCATCGGTATGGTCTTTCAAAGCTACGCGCTATTCCCCAACATGACCGTCGAACAGAACGTCGCCTTCGGCCTGCGCATGCAAAAGGTCAACGCCGATGACAGCCACAAGCGCGTCTCTGAAGTGTTGAAACTGGTTGAACTGCACGACTTCGCCAGCCGCTATCCGCATCAACTGTCAGGTGGGCAGTGCCAGCGTGTCGCCCTCGCCCGGTCGCTGGTGACCCGCCCGCGCTTGTTGCTGCTGGATGAGCCGCTGTCGGCGCTCGACGCACGGATTCGCAAACACCTGCGCGAACAGATTCGTCAGATCCAGCGCGAACTCGGCCTGACCACGATCTTCGTCACCCACGATCAGGAAGAAGCGCTGACCATGTCGGACCGGATTTTCCTGATGAACCAGGGAAAGATCGTCCAGAGCGGCGACGCCGAAACCCTCTACACCGCTCCGGTCGATGTATTCGCCGCCGGCTTCATCGGCAACTACAACCTGCTCGACGCAGATGCCGCCTCGAAGCTGTTGCAACGGCCGGTCAACCATCGCATCGCCATCCGCCCGGAAGCCATCGAACTGAGCCTTGACGGCGAACTCGACGCGCAGATCCGCAGCCACAGCCTGCTCGGCAACGTCATTCGCTATCGCGTCGAAGCGCGCGGGGTGGAACTGGTGGTCGACGTACTCAACCGCTCCGCCGCCGATCTGCATCCCGACGGACAACGCCTGGCACTTTCCATCGATCCGACGGCCCTGTGTGAGGTAGCCTGATGACTTTGCTGACGTTGAAGAGAGAACTGCACTGATGGCCCTGGCAATTTTTGATCTGGACGAAACGTTGATCCACGGCGACTGCGCCACCCTCTGGAGCGAGCAGATGGGGCGCCTGGGCTGGGTCGATCCCGAGTCGTTCATGCGCAAGAACAACGAACTGATGGACGCCTACAGCCATGGCAAATTACGTATGGAAGATTACATGGCGTTCAGCCTCGAACCGCTGATCGGCCGTACGCCAGAAGAAGTCGAGCACCTGGTCGGGCCGTGGGTTGAAGACTTTATCGAACCGATCATCTTCAGCGACGCGACCAAAACCATCGCCGCGCACCGCAAGGCCGGCGACCGGATTCTGGTGATCTCGGCGTCGGGCACGCACCTGGTCAGACCGATTGCCGATCGACTCGGCATCGACGAGATTCTAGGGATTGAACTGGAAGTCGCGCACGGCGTTTACAGCGGCCATACCGTGGGCACGTTGACCTACCGCGAAGGCAAGATCACCCGCTTGCTGGAATGGCTGGACGCCGAAGAAGAAAACCTCGAGGGCGCGAGTTTTTATTCCGATTCGCGCAATGACTTGCCGCTGCTGTTGAAAGTGGATTTTCCACACGTGGTCAATCCGGATCCGGTGCTGCTTGAGCACGCAGAAAAGGCCGGCTGGCCGATCCACCTCTGGAAATAAAAGCAAAAGATCGCAGCCTTCGGCAGCTGCTACTTTTGGAATGCGTGCCTCTGTAGGAGCTGCCGAAGGCTGCGATCTTTTGACCTTGCTTTGCTGTCAGCTCAAACCCTCATTGATCACCAACACCAACTTGCCCGCCACCGTATTGCTCGCCAGTTGGGCAAACGCTGCTTCGGCATCCTTCACCGCAAAGGCTCTGGCCAATTGCGGACGCAAGCGGCCCTCGGCAAACAGCGGCCACACATGCTGGCCCAGATCACTGAGCAGATCGGCCTTGAATTGATCGCTACGGCTGCGCAACGTCGAACCGAGCAGTTGCACACGCTTGGCCAACACCTGCGCCAGATCCATCTTCGCCTCGCGCCCGCCCATCAAACCGATCAGCACCCAACGTCCGTCCAGCGCCATCAGCTTGAGGTTCAGCGCCGCATAATTGCCGCCCACCGGGTCGAGAATCACATCGAACGGCCCGAAGTCGCGCAGACTTTCAATTTCATCGGTGCGCACCACGCCGCCCTGCGCACCCAATGCTTCGCAGTAAGCCAGGCGTTCGGCGGAACCGACGCTGACCCAGCAAGGGTTACCGAAGGCTTTGCACAGCTGAATGGCGGCTGAACCGATTCCACTTGCGCCGGCGTGCAGGAGAATTTTCTCACCGGGTTTCAGCGCTGCAAGTTGAAACACATTCAGCCAGACGGTGGCGTACACCTCGGGCAATGCCGCCGCCTCGATCAGCGAAACACCTTCGGGCACGGGCAGTACATGCCGTCCGTCGACGACCACCTCTTCAGCCATGCCGCCCCCGGCCAACAAGGCGCAAACCCGGTCGCCAACCTGCCAGGACGAGCCCGCGCCGACCTCGCTGATCACCCCGGAGCACTCAAGACCAAGCACTTGGCCGGCCCCGGGTGGTGGCGGATAAAGCCCTGCTTTCTGTAATAAATCGGCGCGATTGAGGCCGGCTGCCGCCACCCGGATGCGGACTTGTCCTACATCGCACGTCGGACTCGGCTCTTCAACCCATGCCACTTGACCTTCAACGCCTTGCAATGCCTTCACACTGCCTCCATAGTGAGTCTGGACTGAGCCCGAAGCTGTAGCGCCGGGCTTTTTGCATTATGCGACCGGCTCTCAAAGAACCGGCGACTTCAAAGACGGCCTAATATGCGTTATCAATTGTCCCCGCGTCGAATCAGCATGAAGCATCTGCTCCCCAGCACCGCCCTCGCTCTTTTCATCGGTATCGGCCTGTTGCCGGTGTCGGGCACCACATTCGCAGCCAACAGCTGGGACAAGTTGCAGCCTGATCGCGATGAAGTCATCGCCAGCCTGAACGTCGTCGAGTTGCTCAAGCGTCACCACTACAGCAAGCCGCCGCTCGACGATGCGCGCTCGGTGATCATCTACGACAGCTACATCAAGCTGCTCGACCCGTCGCGCAGCTATTTCATGGCCAGCGACATCGCCGAATTCGACAAGTGGAAGACCCAGTTCGACGACTTCCTCAAAAGCGGCGACCTCAACGCCGGGTTCACCATCTACAAGCGCTACCTGGACCGCGTCAAAGCGCGTCTGGACTTCGCCCTTGCCGAGCTGAACAAAGGCGTCGACAAGATGGACTTCAACACCAAGGAGACCTTGCTGATCGATCGCAAGGACGCGCCTTGGCTCAAGTCCACCGCGGAACTCGACGACCTGTGGCGCAAACGCGTCAAGGACGAAGTGCTGCGCCAGAAGATCGCCGGCAAAGAGCCGAAGCAGATCCAGGAAACCCTGACCAAGCGCTACAAGAATCAGCTGGCGCGCCTCGACCAGACCCGTGCCGAGGACATTTTCCAGGCGTACATCAACACCTTCGCCATGTCCTACGACCCGCACACCAACTATCTGTCGCCGGATAACGCGGAAAACTTCGACATCAACATGAGCCTGTCCCTCGAGGGCATCGGTGCCGTGTTGCAGAGCGACAACGATCAAGTGAAAGTCGTGCGTCTGGTGCCGGCAGGCCCGGCGGACAAGACCAAGCAAGTCGCTCCGGCCGACAAGATCATCGGCGTCGCCCAGGGCAACAAGGAAATGGTCGACGTGGTCGGCTGGCGTCTGGACGAAGTGGTCAAATTGATTCGCGGTCCTAAAGGCACCGTGGTGCGTCTGGAAGTCATTCCGGCGAGCAATGCGCCGAACGACCAGACCACCAAGATCGTGCCGATCACCCGTGAAGCGGTGAAGCTCGAAGACCAGGCCGTGAAGAAGTCGATTCTCAGCCTGAAACAGGACGGCAAGGACTACAAACTTGGCGTGATCGAGATCCCGGCCTTCTACCTCGACTTCAAGGCATTCCGTGCCGGCGATCCGGACTACAAGAGCACCACTCGCGACGTCAAGAAGCTGCTGACCGAGCTGCAGAAGGACAAAGTCGACGGCGTGGTCATCGACTTGCGCAACAACGGCGGCGGCTCCCTGCAGGAAGCCACCGAGCTGACCAGCCTGTTCATCGACAAAGGTCCGACCGTACTCGTGCGTAACGCCGACGGCCGTGTCGACGTGCTCGAAGATGAAAACCCGGGCGCGTTCTACAAAGGCCCGATGGCGCTGCTGGTCAACCGCCTGTCCGCCTCAGCGTCGGAAATTTTCGCCGGCGCCATGCAGGACTACCACCGCGCATTGATCATCGGCGGCCAGACTTTCGGTAAAGGCACTGTGCAAACCATTCAGCCGCTGAACCACGGCGAACTGAAACTGACCCTGGCCAAGTTCTACCGTGTCTCCGGGCAGAGCACCCAGCATCAGGGCGTACTGCCGGACATCGACTACCCGTCGCTGATCGACACCAAGGAAATCGGCGAAAGTGCCCTGCCGGAAGCCATGCCGTGGGACACCATTCGCGCGGCGATCAAGCCGGCGGCCGATCCGTTCAAGCCGTTCCTCGCCCAGTTGAAGTCCGAACATGACTCGCGCACCAACAAGGATGCCGAGTTCGTGTTCATCCGCGACAAGCTGGCCCTGGCGCAGAAACTGATGGAAGAAAAAACTGTCAGCCTCAACGAAGCCGATCGTCGTGCCCAGCACGCCGATATCGACGCCAAGCAACTGGCGATGGAGAACATCCGTCGCAAGGCCAAAGGCGAAGAACCGCTCAAAGAGCTGAAGAAAGAAGACGAAGACGCACTGGCCGCTGCCGAGCCGGACAAGGTCAAACCAGAAGACGATGCCTACCTGAGCGAAACCGGGCGCGTGCTGCTGGATTACTTGAAACTGAGCAATCAGGTGGCCAAGAAGTAAGTGATGGCAATTTAGTGCTGACGATCCCCGGATCGTCATCAAACAGTCATCATTCTGTCGTGCAATAAAGGACCGGGAGCAAGCGCTCCCGGTCCTTTTTTTATCGCCAGAGACTGCCATGACCACGACCGAACAGCTGAGCGCCTTGAGCTCGATCCTGACTCAAAGCGGTTTACACAGCCTGTTCCAGCCGATCATCTGTCTCTCCGAACGCCGCATTCTCGGTTACGAAGCCCTCACCCGTGGCCCGTCCAACAGCCCTCTTCACTCTCCGATTGCCCTGTTCGCCGTGGCGCGACAGGCTGGTCGATTGAGTGAACTGGAAATCGCCTGCCGACAAAGCGCCTGCCGACGGTTCAATGAGCAGCAACTGCCGGGCAAGCTGTTCCTTAACGTGTCTCCAGAATCCTTGCTCGAAGCCGCGCACCAACCCGGGCGTACGTTGCAACTGCTGCAGGACTTGGGCATTGCGCCGAGCCAAGTGGTCATCGAGCTCACCGAGCAGACGCCAATCGATGACTTCCAGTTGCTGCAAACCGCCCTGCATCACTACCGGGCGATGGGTTTTTCCATTGCGCTGGACGACTTGGGCGCAGGGTATTCGAGCCTGCGCCTGTGGTCGGAATTGCGTCCGGATTACGTGAAGATCGACCGGCACTTCATTGATGGCATTCATCAGGATGCGTTGAAAAGAGAGTTTGTCGGTTCGATTCTGCAAATTGCCAAAGCCTCGCGCGCGCAAGTCATCGCCGAGGGCATCGAGCTACCGGAAGAACTCGCGGTGCTGACTGAAATGGGCGTCGACCTGGTGCAGGGCTACCTGCTCGGCCGCCCTCAGGAACATCCGTCCCGCGACGCTCGCGCGATGATGCCCAAACACGACAGCAGCGCCGTCGCACTGAATGACGAAGGCAGCGACCTCAGCGCCCTGCTCAACGACCAGCCCGCCGTGCAACGCGATACGCCCACCGCGACGGTACTGGAAGCCTTTCGCCGCCAGGCCAACCTCAATTCGCTCGCGGTGCTCGACGAACAAGGCCAGCCCTGCGGCATCGTCCATCGCCACTCGCTGTCGGACGCACTGCTCAAACCGTTTGCCACCGATCTGTTCGCGCGCAAACCGATCAGCCGCCTGATGAACGATGATTTCCTCGCCGTGGAAATCAGCCAGTCGCTGCAGCAAGTCAGCCGCCTGATCACCAGCCGCGCCCGCCAGCGCATCGAAGAAGACTTCATCATCACCCTCAACGGCGGTTATCTAGGCCTCGGCCGAGTGATCGACGTGCTGAAACTGATCACCGAACTGAAAATCCAGCAAGCACGCTACGCCAATCCCCTCACCTTGCTCCCGGGCAACGTACCGATCCAGCAATGCCTCACCCGCCTGCTGCAACAGGCCCGCGAATCGATCATCTGCTACGTCGACATCGACAGCTTCAAACCCTTCAACGACATCTACGGCTACGGTCGCGGCGACGAAGTCCTGCTCTGCCTCGCGCAATGCCTCAACGAACGCATCGACCCCACCCGCGACTTTGTCGGTCACATAGGCGGCGACGACTTCCTCCTCGTCCTCGGCCCCGAAGACTGGCGCAAACGCCTCAACCAACTGCTCGACGATTTCCAAAGCCAATGCCGCCGGTTCTATCGGCCCGAGCATCTGGAAGCCGGTTGTTTTGTAGCGCCAAACCGACAGGGTGTGCGGCAGGAGTTTGCGTTGTTGTCGTTATCGATTGGGGTGGTGCATCTGCGACCTGAGGCTTGTGCAGCGCTTGATGCCAGCCAGCTTGCGGAGATGGCTTCGCAGGCTAAGCATCATGCGAAGGGGGTTGTGGGGTTTAGTGTGTATTTGCTCGATGCTATAGCGCCTCCGGCCCAGACATCACAGCTAGTTGGTTATACCCCAGCACAGTAGCGCATCATGAACTCCATTTAGTTCAAAATCAAAATCTAGCAATCAGATGGCACCCTCTTCAGATACGGGAGGTGTACTAAGTAGTGACTACTAATTCTCAATCTATCGGATAGTCGCAAGCCCAAGGGGGAACGAACAACTCTGGATTGATCCCATTCAATTCAAGAAAGGCATTTATTTCGTCCTCCGTCTCCATTTTTTTCAGTTTTGTAATTGTGGTATCGCTAGCACCAGAACTATCTCTGGTTTCCAAAATATGAACTGGCACGGTGAACTCAATGAAGACGAACTTAGAGCTCTTGGAATCCTCAAGGAAGTCGTAATAGCGTTCTCCTGGGTGCCTATCCATAAAATTCAAGTGATACACAGCATAAATGGCAGCCCATTTCCGAAGCGAACGATCATGCGAAGGCATCTCTTGGGCTATCTCTGTGTAATTTCTAGCTTCCAGCCCCCACCATACTTTTCTAGAAATCACTTTGTAAATGCTCATTTTTCCGTTTGATGAGGCTCGCCCCATATTACTCTCGTGTGAATTCGTTAGTTCACAGACTCCATCAACATCGCGTTGTGTGCTCTACGCCGGCGGTGGCAATGGACTAATCAAATCGGATACCCGCACCGCCATGGGGGGCAGAATAATTCCGGATTGATCGCGAGCCGTTCCAAAACCGTATAGATATCCTCCTCAGAATTAACAGGCACAAAGTTTAATATCACGACATCCCGATCATCAATACCATCGCTGGAGCCAATTTCTTTAATAGCCAGAGTAAACACTACAATCGAAAACCTAAACCCTTTCGATTTATGAATAAAATCGTAATATTGATGCGGATCGCCTGAGAAAGAATATTTGTATATAGCATATATTGAGACCCATTTTCGACTTGAGTGATCTTTGCACGGAAGTTCTTGTGCAATATTGTCGTAGCTCGTCCCTTCGAGTCCATACCATACGCTACGAGCGATTTTCTTCTGCTGTTTCATTTTTGACCTGCAAATGAGTTTGGCCAGTAAATTCGGATTACTTTGCCGTCCTTTGGATGCAATTGTAGATGAGGCATGACAGCATGCGGATCGTCAGGACTATGATTTGCCATGTAAACTTTTCGATTCACAACATTAGATACAGCTGTGTCATCCCAGTGATAGTACGATTCTTTCCCAAAGGGCGTTTGGAAATAGTCTTTGGCGGTAACGGAATTGAACTCTTCAGCATTCCTATATCCTTGACCTAAATATTTCCCTCTGAACAATTCTTCAGCTTCAGCTCGACTGTTAACAGTAACGTCCTTAGCACCTTGATCCAGCAGCGCAGAAGCTCGTTTAACGCTAGGACTCGACCATTCTATATCCGGTGGAAGAGGTTCTCTGGTATCAACCTTTGCATTCCCGCATGGTGCCGTTGGATTCCCTTTTCCGTCTCCATCTGGCGGGCATCCGTTCAACCCCAACGGATCCACCCACCCCGTCGGATTCGGCACGTACTGGTACTGATTCAACCCACCCGTGAGCTTCACCGGATCCGGCGTCAGATACCGCCCAAGCCTTGGGTCGTAATACCGATGCCGGTTGTAATGCAATCCGCTTTCAACATCGAAGTACTGCCCCTGAAAGCGCAGCGGTTGGTCGAGGTAGTCTTCGCCAGCGAGGGTGACGGCGGCGACTTTGCCGTAGGCGTCGTATTGCGCGGACCAAACGATTTCGCCGCTGTAGTCGGTGAGTTCCTGTGGGGTGCCGAGGTGGTCGAGTTGGTAGTAGAACGGGCAGGCTTTTTTCGGGCCTTTGCCGTCGAGCATCGCCAGTGGGCGGAAGGTGCCGGGTTCGTAGAGGAAGCTGCGGTATTGCGTGGCGCTGCTTTCGGCGACGAGGTGTTCGCCTTGCCAGAAGAATTCGGTGACGGCGCCGTCGATTGTTTTGCGGATGCGCCGGCCGAAGGCGTCGTAGTGATAAGTGGCGGTCTGGCCGTCGGGGCGGGTCAGGCCGATCAGGCGGTGCTGGCAGTCGTAGCGGTATTCGGTGACCAGGGTCTGGCCGTGGCCACGGCGTTCGCGGATCAGGTTGCCGAAGGCGTCGTAGTCGTAATGACGGTCGCCCTGCATCAGCAGGCGATTGCCCTTGATCTGCGCAGGGCCGGGGCGGTCCTGCATCAGCAGGTTGCCGGCCGGGTCGTGGGCGAAGGATTCGGGCAGTTCGTCGCGTGAGTGACGTACGCGGATCAACCGGTCGAGGGCGTCGTAGCCATAAGTACGCTGGCCGTGGCGGCTGTCGGCGATGTGCTCGAGATTGCCGTTGGCGCTGTAGGCATAATCGCGGCGGTACAGCGAGGCGTGGCGATGGCCTACAGCGTGGGCGAGCAAGCGGCCCTGATCGTCGTAGGAGTATTCGCTGAGCAGCAGACCTTGCTGGCGTTGCTGTTCGCGACCGGACTGATACACATGCCGGGTCAGCGGCGTGCCGTTGAGGTCGATGGCTGACAGCGCACCGCCCTTGGCGTAGTGATAATCGAGCTTGCTGTTGTCCGGCAGGCGCAGGCGCTTGAGCTGACCGCAGGCGTCATAGGCGTAGCGCAAGGTGCCCCAGCCCTGATGCTCGGTGATCAGCCGGTCCTGACGGTCGTACTCGAAGGCCAGCGGATGGTTTTGCCCGTCATCGACGCCGATCAACCGACCGAGGCGATCGTAGTCGTAGCGGATCTTGGCGCCATCGGGCAGGGTTTTGACCCGCAAGCGCCCGGCCTTATCGCGCTGGTAGTGGGTGACCAGCGATAAACCCTGCTCGCCACACTCGGTCTTCTCCAGCAGGTGCCCGTTGAGGTCGTAGACATACGCCGTGCGCCGCCCATCAAACCCGGTTTCCTGTCGGATCAATCCGGTCGGCGTGTAATCCAGTCGGTATTTTTCGCCCGATTCGTTTTCAATTTCGGTCAGCAACAGCCGCGCATGGTCATAGCGGTACTGCACGCGGGTGCCGTCGGGGTTGATCCGCCGCGAGACCAGATGCAGGTCGTCGTCATATTCGTAGCGGGTGATGCGCCCGAGCTCGTCGCGCTCAGCGGTGATCTGGCCGTAGGCGCCGTAGCTGTAGGCGCGCGTGCTTCCCGTAGGAGAAGTCGTCAGGATCAGTCGGCCGGCCGCGTCCCACTGCTGACGACTGACAACACCAAATTCGTCATGGGTGGTAATCCGCCGTCCCAGCGCATCGTAGGAAAAGCGCCGCACGCCGCCATCGGGCAGGGTTTCTTCGATGAGCTGGCCGAGCTCGTTCCACACCCAACGGTGGCGGCTGCTGTCCGGATAACGCAGCGACAGCAATTGCCCGCGCAGGTTGTAGTAGTAATGGGTGACCTGGCCGTGGGGATCGACCGCTTCGGTAACGGCGCCTTCAGCGTTGCGCCGGTAGATCCACACCGCATCACCACGGCAACGCTTGTAGAGAAAACCGTTGCGGTACTCGTAGGACGTTGGTGCATCGTCCGGCGGAATCAGCGCGATCAGCCGTCCGAGTTCGTCGTAGCGATATTCGGTGACCGCGCCCAACGCATCCTGCTCGGCGATCAATCGCCCCTGCTGGTCATAAGCCTTGAGCTGCTCGCCGCCATCGGCCGCGACCTGCCGCACCAGCCGTGCGCGCTCGTCGTGGACGTAGACTTCTTCGGTACCGTCGACGTAATGCACGGTCACGCTGGCGTCATCATCGTTCCAGACGTAACGGGTGTTCATCTGCGAGAACGACGCCCAGTGCCTCACGCAGCGGGCGGCTTTGCCCTCGCGCTGCCACTCCCAGAAGAAGCTCGCACCGCCGGTCAACTGGCGCTGGAGGATGACGTGGTGGTCGTCGTAGTCGTAGCGCTCGCTGTCGCCGACCGCGTTGGTCGCGACCAGCAGGCGTTGCCGGGCATCGAAGCTGTAGGTGGCAAGGTTTTGCTCGGTGGTCCACTCGCCCTGGACGAACACCTGATAATCGACTGCCACCAGCTGCGTGCGGTCATAACGCAACAGCAGCGCGCGGCCGGCGCCATTGTCCAGACGCTGAATGCGGTCGGAGCGATCGCGTTGCAGGGTCAGACGATTGCCGTAGACATCGCTGATCGCCGTCAGCCGGCCGGCGCGAAAGTGATAAAAGCGCGCGCTGTCGCCGGCCAAAACCAGAATCAGTTCTTCCGGCTCATCGCCGAGAAAGATCGCCGCCCGCGACAGGCTGTTGTGAATCGCTGGGCGCGCGACGTTGGGCAGGGGAAAACGAGTGCGGCGGTTTTCGTGGTCGATCCAGATCACGCCATCGCCGTCGAAGGCAAGGCGATGGGCCAGCGTGTGGCTCCAGCCGAAACCCAGGCCCATATCGATCTCGACCGCGCTGCTGCGGTACAAGCGGGTGAACTCGAAGGGCAGCACGCCATCGAGCACCGCGTCGGTCAGGGTCAGCAGTTCTTCGCCGGTGACCATCGACACCGGGCAGCCGTTTTTGCAGGTATTGGGGACGCAGTCCGCGGCGTCGCCGTTGGGGTTTTTCGCCTGGTCGGGGACGTCGTCGTGGGGCTCGTCTTTCTTCAACATGGCGTTGCGCTTGGCATCCCAGCGCAATTGCATCCGGCCCTTTTTCACCCCGGCGGCGATGCCCCGCGCGGCAACGGCTTTGTAGCGGTCGACGTATTCAATAAAGGCGTTGACGATGCTGAACAGCGCCTTGACCAGACGCTTGGCGACGTTGAACAGCTGCGCTGCGCGGTCAGCCAGACGCAGCGTCAGATAAGCGATCCCCGCCCCCGCTCCGACAAACGTCAGCACCACGCTGATCAACACATCGATGATCAGTTGCACGATCATCATCGACGCCACTTCAGCAGACTTGCCGGCAATCTCGCTGGGCGGCAGCATGTCCAGCCACAGGCTTGCCGACCGCAGCAGCAAGCACATCGCCGCTTCGTCACTGACCAGCAACTGCAGCTTTTCCATGAGATCCGGAGCGGTCTGTGCCAGCTCGATCAGATCAGCCGCGCCACTGCCCAAACGCTCGGCGAACTTGCCGGGTTCCTGAAGAATTTCCGAGAGCAGTCCGAGGCTGTCCCATACCCCCTCGATGGCCGCCCAACTGCCGGCGAGCATGCCGTTGCTGGCTGCGGCCGCTACCGACTGTGACCACTGCGGCTTGAAACCTTGCCCCTCGCTACGCAGCCAGCCGTCCAGCTCGCCGGTCAAACCGTCATAGGATTCGAACAGCTTCGCGACTTGATTGGAGGTGACAGCGCTGTGCACAAGAACGCGGTAGAACTTGCCCTCTTCACCTCTGAATTCGCCCTTGCCCTGCTGATCAAGGGTGACCGGCGCGGTCTTGCCGCTATCCACGTCGACCACATCGACGGAAATGTTGCCCAGCGGGATGTCGTAGACCGATTCGAACTTGCTCTCGATCTGCATGAGCCCGCCCTGCGGGCACTGGACAACGCTGGAAGAAAACTCCTCGTCGCTGCTACTGACCGCCGTGCGGCTATCGCCGAAGCGGATGATCCGCTCCATGCCCACCAGCGATGGCAGGTCTGCTGCCTCGCTGATCTGGTCCACCCTGCGACTGAGCCAGTGATCGAGCTGTTTGCGGTAGAGGCTGAGCGTTTGCGGGAAACTGTCGAGTTCCTGCTCGATGCGAGCGATGGCTTCCATCAACACACGCAGGCAGACAAGGTGGGCTGAAAAACGGGCTGAAGCATGAGCGGTCCCTCGCGCAAGAAATTAGTCGCGGGAACTGTGCGGGGGATCAGAAAGGAAAGAAGTCAGGCGAGTAGGCAAAGGATGTAGGACTAATCTGCAATCCAACATCCAGCGAAAAACGTGCAGGCAAAAACGTAAACGCGGCGTGAGGAAAACCTCACGCCGCGTTTACTTAGAAGACATACATGGAATTACTGCGTTGAATCACCAGCCATCAGCTGTTGCAGCTTAAGCTCGGCCAACGGGTGGCCGGCTTCGGCGGCCATGCTCCACCAACGAGCGGCCTCAGCGGGATCCGGTGCTTTGCTCGGGGTACCGGCGAGGCTGATCACGCCGACTTGATACGCCGCTTTACCATCACCAGCCAACGCCGCCAGACGCAGTAAACGCACGCCTTCTTCACGCGCGCCCAACCCGACGCCGCGAAAAGTCAGAATGTGCCCATAAAAGCTTTGCGCACCGACATCCCCGAGGTTGGCCATGCGTGCAAACTGGCCCTCGAGCCAGCGCCAGCCACGCGGTTGGCGAACGAACCACGACCAACGAAACAACCTGCGGGCCAGCCAATAACCGGCCCGCGCCTTGAGGCGCAGAAACACTCAGGCCTCCGCCGATTCCGGGTATTCGTATTCGAAGACGCGCACCACTTCCGACGCATGCCAGGACGCCGCTGCAACGCCATCCGACGGCCCGGAAAAGCGCCCCAGACGCTCGACACATTCAAAAAAACCGGTACGCGGCAAACGACTGGCGCCCTGACTGATGACCAGCGAACTGCGCAACGGCTGTTCGGCTTTGGCGTCCAGTGCGGCCAGATGCTCCAGCGCAGCCGTCAGTGTCTGCATCGCCGGCGTCGGCAGCTGCAAACGCTCAAGCAAGGCTCGATAAGTCAGAAGATGGCGCTGACGACGCGCCTGGTCCAGTTCCCCCAGCAATCCGTCCCAATGTTGACGACTGATGCGTACGCTCACGATTCGTCCCTCCAACCCGGCACCGTCAGTTCCCAGGCCAGGCTGCGGCGAATCGCGGCGTCGGGCTGACGCTCACCACTTTCGATCATGGCCAGATAAGACGGGCTGATACCTACCGTGCGGGCCAGCGCCTCGATGGCGATGCCCTTCCCTTCGCGCAAACTGCGTAATTGATCCAGACCCGGAAGAATCGGCTCCGGCGAGGCGGCGAGCGGCGCTGCTGGCTGCTGCACCGGTGTTGCGTTGATCCCTGCTGCTTTCAGTAAAGCCTGATATTGAGCCCACGGCAGAACCGCGTATTCGGGTTCGCCATCGCGTGCAATTATCTGAATATCCATGACTACCCCGTAGGACAACACCACTTAGCGAGTCGGCACTTTTCCCTAGAAGTGTAATCCTAACAGCGGCCAAGGTCGCGAGTGGTATCTATCTGTAGGCAGTCTTCGTCAGTCAGGGCTTTTTCGGGCCTTGCAGCTGCAATTGTTCAGGGGTATCAGGAAGGCGCTCAACCACCGCCAGCTTCTCGGGTTGCTGGCGCTTGCGCCACAGGCGGAAGGCGTTGAGCTCGTCATCGAGGGTTTTCATCAGCCAGGCGAGGACAGCGATGTCATCGAGCATGCCGAACATGGGAATGAAATCCGGAATGGCATCGACCGGGCTGAGGAAATACATCAGGCCGGCCACCACCGAAATCAGCGACTTGGCACTGATCGCGCGATACTCGCCACGCCAGTAGGCCAGGCACAGCGACTGCAGCAAGCGCAGATCATCCTTGAGTTTGCCCAGGCGATTGCCTTGCGCGGCGCCTTTGCTGGCCACGGCAAACAACAGGGTCGGCAAGCGTCCACGGGCCAGCAGGCGACCGGCCAACGGCAGGAATCGAGCGAAATTCCACGGAGCTTTCATCTATTCTTCCCGTTGAAATGTTATCCACACAAATTGTGGATAACCTTGTGAACAGAGCTGCATTTCAGCGCTAAGAGCCCCGTTTCATAAGGGCTGCGCTCAGATCGGGCGTTTTTTACTCACATAAAAAAGCCCAATATTTCATTGACTTGGCAGCTCAGGGCGTCTAGCGCGGGCAGCCTCAAAGCTATGACTGTGCTGATCGCTGTCAGTTCGCTCTGTTTACCTTCCCTGACCTGCAGATGCAACAACGCCCCGCATGTGCGAGGCGTTGTTTTCGAGCCGTTGCGTGTTACTTGGCAGCGGCGTCTTCTTTGGCTGGATCCTTGATGGCCAGCAGTTCCAGGTCGAAAACCAGAACCGAGTTGGCCGGGATTGCCGGGCTTGGCGACTGAGCGCCGTAAGCCAGATCGCTAGGGATGTACAGTTTGTACTTCTCGCCAACGTGCATCAGTTGCAGACCTTCAACCCAACCCGGGATCACGCCACTGACTGGCAGATCGATCGGGCTGCCGCGCTCTACGGAGCTGTCGAACACGGTGCCGTTGGTCAGCTTGCCGGTGTAGTGAACAGTTACGACGTCGGTCGGCTTAGGCTGTGGGCCGTCGGCTTTCTTCACTACTTCGTACTGCAGGCCGGAAGCGGTGGTGGTCACACCGGCTTTCTTGCCGTTCTCTTCGAGGAATTTCTTGCCGGCGGCTGCCGACTCTTCACTCATCTTGGCCATACGCTCTTCAGCACGTTTTTGCAGCGAGGCGAAGGCTTCGACCAGTTCTTCATCTTTCAGCTTCTGTTCTTTCTTGCCAACGGCATCTTCGATGCCCTGGGCTACCGCTTTGGAGTCCAGATCATCCATGCCTTCCTGGGCAAGGCTTTTGCCCATGTTCAGGCCGATGCCGTAGGAAGCTTTTTGCGCCGGGGTTTTCAGCTCTACGCTGGTCTGCGAGTCACAACCCGCGAGTACCAGGCTAACCAGGGCTACCGCCGCCGCCAACCGATGCTGTTTCATGCTATTTCCTTGTTCATGCGCCGAATGGGCAATCGAGTAAAGCCGCGAGCTTATCAGGCCGCCACGACCAATGGCTACCGGCATGAGAGCAGGAATCTTCCGATAAGTTCAGGGATTAAAACGCATTTGGGCAACGGCTGGATGAAGCTTCTGTCATCCACGGACGACAAGCGTCATCGGAGCTTGCCTCAGCGTCTGGCGTAATGGCCACTTGCCCAGCAGTCATGGCTCAGGCATAACAGCGCAACAATTCGACAAGGATGTTTAACTTGCGCCTTCTATTCCGCGTTCTCACTCTGGTGATCGTGCTGGCGATAATCGCCGTTGCGGTGATTGTCTATTACGTCGCCAACCCGAAGTTGCCCTTCTACACCCCGCCGCAACAGGTACGTTACCTGGATCAATGGAGCGAAGAGCAACGGCAGACCTACTACTTCACGCCGCAAGGAACGCAAGTCAAAGGCCTGCGTTACGAGTGGTTCCAGGCATTGGAATTGCCGTTCTCCGAGCAGCGCTTCGCCTCCCCTGAATATCTCGCCCGTTTCGGCTTCCTGGTCGACCCGCAGCAGAAAGCTAGCGCGAACAACCCCGGCAACCTTCCCGTCGGTTTTGCCCGGCACCAAAATCCCGGCAACGCCTCGGAGCATTATCTGGACATCACCTGCGCCGCTTGCCACACCGGCGAGTTGCGCGTCAAAGGCCAGGCCGTACGTATCGATGGCGGCAGCGCACAGCACGTGTTGCCTTCCAGCGTTCCTACGTTGCGCGGTGGCAGTTTCGGACAGGCCCTGGTCGCCAGTCTCGCCTCGACTTACTACAACCCGTGGAAGTTCGAGCGCTTCGCCCGTCAGGTGCTCGGGGATGATTACGAAGCGCGCCGCGAACAATTGCGCAAGGAGTTCAAGACCTCGCTGAACACCTTCGTCAAAGTGGCGTGGAACGACACCCATCGCGGCCTGTACCCGACCGAGGAAGGCCCGGGGCGCACCGATGCGTTCGGCCGGATTGCCAACGCGACGTTTGGCGATGCGATTTCCCCTGCCAACTACCGCGTAGCCGATGCCCCGGTGGATTATCCGCAGCTGTGGGACATGTGGACGTTCGACTGGGTGCAGTGGAATGGCTCGGCCCAGCAGCCGATGGCGCGCAATATCGGCGAAGCGCTCGGCGTCGGAGCCACATTGAATTTCTTCGACGGCAACGGCCAGCCGCTGCAAGGTGCTGAGCGCTACCCCTCCAGCGTGCGCGTGCGCGATCTGCACGCCATCGAAGAAACCTTGCAGCAGTTGAAGCCGCCGACCTGGCCGGAAGATCTGTTCGGTGCGATCGACAAGCCGCTGGCCGCCAAAGGCCGCGCGCTGTTCGCGGAAAACTGCGCCGGCTGCCATGTCCCGCGCCAATCGCAGGAAGGCGAACGTTGGGTGCAGCACTTGCACATGATTCCCGTGGAGGTGATCGGTACCGATCCGAATGCGGCCAACAACGTTGCCAGCCATCGTTTCGACCTGAGCGCGCTGCAATGGGATGTCAAAGAGTTGGAAAAAATGGACGTCAGACTGCACCCCGAACCTAAAGCGCCGCTTGATCTGAGCCAATTGTCGGTGGCCAAGGGCCTGGCTTACGTCACCGCGTTCGTGGAAAACCGTGCCTATCGCGACGCGCAGATCACGCCGGAAGAAAAACCGCGCATGGATGGTTTCGGCCTGCCGATCGGCGTGCGCGAGAAAGTCGCTTACAAGGCCCGGCCGCTGGCCGGCGTATGGGCGACTGCGCCGTTTCTGCACAACGGTTCGGTGCCAAGCATCTATCAGTTGCTGTCACCGCAGGATGAGCGCGCCACCACCTTCTATAAAGGCACGCTCGAATACGACCCGCGCCACCTCGGCTATCGCACCGAACCTTTCACCAACGGTTTTCTGTTCGACACGCGCATCAGCGGCAACCACAACAGCGGCCACGAATTCCGCGCCGGCGCGCGCGGCAACGGGGTGATCGGCCGCCTCCTGCAACCCGAGGAGCGCTGGGCGCTGCTCGAATATCTGAAAGTACTGGGCGGACCACTGGAGGCGCAGTTGCCATGATCATGCCGACATTCAAAAAAGAACTGCCGCCACTGGCGCGCTTCTGGCTCTGGTTGGGGCGTTTGCTTGGCAAGACGCTGCTGATCCTGCTGATCATCGGCCTGCTCGGCTGGGCCATCGCCGCCGCGTGGTCCGCTTGGCAGCATCGTGGGCCGGTGTCGGCGCAGGAACAGATTCCACCAGGCGAAGCGGCGATGACCCAGGACATCATTCAAACCGCTGTGCGCATCGTCGACCAGCATCGCGAAAGCACGCGTTATCTGCGCGATGCCCACGCCAAGGCGCATGGCTGCGTGAAGGCGCAAGTGCAAGTGTTACCGGAACTGGCGCAATCGCTGCGGCAGGGGGTGTTCAGCGAGCCGGGCAAGACCTGGCAGGCGCTGATCCGGTTGTCCAACGGTAATGCCTACCCGCAATTCGACAGCATTCGCGACGCGCGCGGGATGGCAATCAAGCTGTTCGAGGTTCCTGGCAAGCAACTGCTCGGCAACCGCCAGGACCAGCATGAACAGGATTTCGTGATGTTCAGCCATCCGAATTTCTTTGTCAGCGATGTCGCCGAGTATCGTCAGAATGTAGCGGCGCAGGCTGACGGCAAGAAGGTCATGGCGTTTTTTCCGACGTGGGATCCGCGCACCTGGCAGGTCCGCCATCTATTCATCGCGTTGGCAACCCTGTCAGCGCCGCCGGACAGTCCGACCGAGACTACATATTTCTCTGTATCACCCTACAAGTTCGGTGAGGCCAATGCGAAATTCCGCGTCGTGCCGGATCCGGAGCGTTGCCCGGCGTATACCTTGCCCAAACAGAATCACGACTTGCCGAATTTTCTGCGCAGTGCACTGAATCAACAGTTATCCACGGATCGGGTGCCGGCGTGTTTCGCCTTGCAGATCCAGCGCCAGGACGCGAACAAGTACATGCCGATCGAAGACACCAGCATTGAGTGGCGTGAGCAGGATGCGCCGTTTGCAACGGTGGCGCGGATCACCCTGCCCGCACAGGACTTCGATACGCCGGCGCTGAATCTGCAATGCGACAACCTGTCGTTCAACCCGTGGTTCGGCATTGAGGCGCATCGGCCGATTGGCGGGATCAATCGCTTGCGCAGGGCGGTGTATGAGGCGGTGAGCGATTATCGGCATGCCCGCAATGCGGCGCAGTAGCGCGGCGATTTCATAAATCGCAGACAGCAAAAAGCCCGCACAAGGCGGGCTTTTTGTGGTGTCTGGCGTTCAGTTCCAGATACCGAATATGGCGCAGCGGACGGGACTCGAACCCGCGACCCCCGGCGTGACAGGCCGGTATTCTAACCGACTGAACTACCGCTGCGCGAAACGCTTGAAACGAATGGTGGGTGATGACGGGATCGAACCGCCGACATTCTGCTTGTAAGGCAGACGCTCTCCCAGCTGAGCTAATCACCCTTCGCTTCGTTACGGGGCGCATTATGCCACAAGTTTTCGTAAAGTGTTGATTTAATTGAATATTTTTCAAAAAAATCTGAAAACCGGTGAAACGATACATCCCGCGGGTACAACCTTGAGACAGAAAAAAACCCGCATCAGCGGGTTTTTCCGTGGTTACCTGGCGTTCAGTGGTCCAGGTTACCGAATATGGCGCAGCGGACGGGACTCGAACCCGCGACCCCCGGCGTGACAGGCCGGTATTCTAACCGACTGAACTACCGCTGCGCTAAACACTTGAAACGAATGGTGGGTGATGACGGGATCGAACCGCCGACATTCTGCTTGTAAGGCAGACGCTCTCCCAGCTGAGCTAATCACCCTTCGCTTCGGTGTGGCGCGCATTCTACGGAGCACCCCAACCTCTGGCAAGCACTTTTTTAAATAATTTTCCGAGGCCTTCCAAAGGCTTAGAGAAGGGTTGGCCTACGCCCCGGCGAAGACAATAATGCCCCCCTTTGTATAAAGGAGTGACTCGCCCCATGTGGTTCAAGAACCTGCTGATCTATCGCCTGACCCAAGACCTGCCTGTCGATGCCGAGGCGCTGGAAACTGCACTGGCGACCAAACTGGCGCGGCCGTGTGCAAGCCAGGAGCTGACCACTTACGGTTTCGTCGCACCGTTCGGCAAGGGCGAAGATGCGCCGCTGGTGCATGTCAGCGGGGATTTCCTGCTGATCTCTGCGCGCAAGGAAGAACGTATTCTGCCGGGCAGCGTCGTGCGTGACGCGGTCAAGGAAAAGGTCGAAGAGATCGAAGCCGAGCAGATGCGCAAGGTCTATAAGAAGGAACGCGACCAGATCAAGGATGAAATTATCCAGGCGTTTCTGCCGCGCGCGTTCATTCGTCGCTCGTCGACCTTCGCCGCGATCGCGCCGAAACAGGGCCTGATCCTGGTCAACTCGGCCAGCCCGAAACGCGCCGAAGACCTGCTGTCGACGCTGCGCGAAGTGATCGGCACCCTGCCCGTGCGTCCGCTGACCGTGAAAATGGCACCGACTGCGGTGATGACCGAGTGGGTCACCACACAGAAAGCCGCCGACGATTTCTATGTACTGGACGAGTGCGAACTGCGCGACACCCACGAAGACGGCGGCATTGTCCGTTGCAAGCGTCAGGACCTGACCAGCGAAGAAATCCAGCTGCACCTGAGCACCGGCAAAGTCGTCACTCAGCTGTCGCTGGCCTGGCAGGACAAACTGTCGTTCATGCTCGACGACAAGATGACCGTCAAGCGCCTGAAATTCGAGGATCTGTTGCAGGATCAGGCGGAACAGGACGGTGGCGACGAAGCCCTGGGCCAACTGGATGCCAGCTTCACCCTGATGATGCTGACCTTCGGCGACTTCCTGCCGGCGCTGGTTGAAGCGTTGGGTGGGGAAGAGATGCCGCAGGGGATCTGACTCTGACGAGCATCTAACCTGTGGGAGCGAGCCTGCTCGCGAATGCGGTGCGCCAGCAACATTAATGTATCTGGCTCACCGCTTTCGCGAGCAGGCTCGCTCCCACAATGTTTTGTGGTGTAACCAATAATAAGGATCAAGCCATGCGCGCACTGGCTGCACTCAGCCGCTTTGTCGGCAATACCTTCGCTTACTGGGTTCTGATATTCGCCGTCGTGGCCTTCCTGCAACCGGCGTGGTTCATTGGCCTGAAAAGCGCGATCGTACCGCTGCTGGGTCTGGTGATGTTCGGCATGGGCCTGACCCTCAAACTCGACGACTTCGCTGCCGTCGCTCGCCATCCGTGGCGGGTGGCGCTGGGCGTGGTTGCGCATTTCGTGATCATGCCCGGTGTGGCGTGGTTGCTCTGCCAGGTGTTCCACCTGCCGCCGGAAATCGCCGTCGGGGTGATTCTGGTCGGCTGCTGCCCGAGCGGCACCTCTTCAAACGTGATGACCTGGCTGGCACGCGGTGATCTGGCGCTTTCAGTGGCGATTGCCGCGGTCACTACCCTCCTCGCCCCACTACTGACCCCGGCGCTGATCTGGCTGCTGGCCTCGGCGTGGCTGCCGGTATCGTTCATGGAGCTGTTCTGGTCGATCCTGCAAGTGGTGCTGTTGCCGATCGTTCTCGGCGTGGTCGCGCAGCGGCTGCTCGGCGACAAGGTGCGGCATGCGGTGGATGTGTTGCCGCTGGTGTCGGTGGTCAGCATCGTGATTATCGTCACCGCCGTGGTCGCGGCGAGTCAGGCGAAAATCGCCGAGTCCGGCCTGCTGATCATGGCCGTGGTGATGCTGCACAACAGCTTCGGTTATCTGCTCGGCTACTTCACCGGACGCCTGTTCGGCTTGCCTCTGGCTCAGCGCAAGTCGCTGGCACTGGAGGTCGGCATGCAGAATTCGGGACTGGGCGCGGCATTGGCCAGTGCGCACTTTTCGCCACTGGCGGCGGTGCCGAGCGCGCTGTTCAGCGTCTGGCACAATATCTCCGGGGCGCTGCTGTCGACGTACTTCCGGCGCATGAGCGAGAAGGAAGACCGCGACAACCTCGCGCAACGGGCTGTCGACTGAGGCTGAAAACTTGATCCCCGGGTTAATGCTCGTCACTATATTGCGCAACGCGGGGACGACCCTGCGGCTCGATCGAGTCATTCATCTGGGGACGACCCCGTCAATCGATGGAGGTCCTGCATGTCCTGGATCATTCTGTTTTGCGCCGGCCTGTTCGAAGTCGGCTGGGCCGTCGGCCTGAAATACACCGACGGCTTCACCCGCCCGCTTCCCACCGCCCTCACCGTTGCCGCCATGGCCATCAGCCTTGGTTTGCTCGGTCTGGCGATGAAGGAATTGCCATTGGGTACGGCGTATGCGATCTGGACCGGCGTAGGTGCGGTGGGCACGGTGATCGCCGGGATCATTTTGTTCGGCGAGTCGATGGCATTGATTCGGCTGGCCAGTGTGGCGTTGATCGTCACCGGTTTGATCGGGCTCAAGGTCAGCGCTTAAGCCACCAGCCCCATCGCTGGCAAGCCAGCTCCCACAAGATTGGTGTACACCATCGAACCTGTGGGAGCTGGCTTGCCAGCGATGAGGGCCGTCCAGTCAACAACTATCTGACGGATCCGCGCAACTCCCCCACCAACACCTGCAACTTCGCCGGCTCGGTCCCTTCGGTAATAGCCGGCCCCGCCACCAGCGTCACCCGCGACCACAAGCGATGGAACAAGCCCTTGTTCGGATCGCGACTGAAGAAACTCCCCCACAATCCTTGCAGCGCCAGCGGAATCACCGGCACCGGGGTCTCTTCGAGAATCCGCGTCACGCCGCCGCGAAACTCGTTGATCTCGCCATCGGCGGTCAATTTGCCTTCCGGGAAAATACACACCAGCTCACCGTCCCTCAAATACTGAGCGATGCGGGTAAAGGCTTTTTCGTAGATCTGGATATCTTCCTGGCGTCCGGCAATCGGAATAGCGCCCGCCGTGCGAAAGATGAAGTTCAGCACCGGCAAGTTGTAGATCTTGTAGTACATGACAAAGCGAATCGGCCTACGCACCGCCCCGCCGATCAGCAAGGCGTCGACGAACGACACATGGTTGCACACCAGCAGCGCCGCGCCCTCGTCCGGGATCGCTTCAAGGTTGCGATGTTCGACGCGGTACATGGAATGGCTGAGCAGCCAGATCATGAAGCGCATGCTGAATTCCGGAACGATCTTGAAGATGTAGGCGTTGACGCCGATGTTCAGCAGCGACACCACCAGGAACAGTTGCGGGATCGACAGCTTGGCGACGCTCAGCAAAACGATCGAAACAATCGCCGACACCACCATGAACAACGCGTTGAGAATGTTGTTGGCGGCAATCACCCGCGCCCGTTCGTTTTCAGCCGTACGCGACTGGATCAGCGCGTACAGCGGGACAATATAGAAGCCACCGAAAATGCCGAGGCCAAGGATGTCGATCAACACCGCCCAGGTGTGCACGAAGCCCAGCACCGCAATCCAGCTATGGCCGGTGACGCTGTCCGGGATCCCACCGGAATGCCACCACAGCAACAGGCCGAACACGGTCAGGCCAAACGAGCCAAACGGCACCAGACCGATCTCGACTTTGCGCCCGGAGAGCTTCTCGCAGAGCATCGAACCCAGCGCGATGCCCACCGAGAACACGGTCAGGATCAGCGTGACCACGGTTTCGTCACCGTGCATCCATTCCTTGGCGTAGGCCGGGATCTGCGTCAGATAGATTGCCCCGACGAACCAGAACCACGAGTTGCCGACAATCGAGCGCGACACCGCAGGCGTCTGGCCCAGACCGAGTTTCAACGTCGCCCAGGACTGACTGAAGATATTCCAGTTCAGGCGCATTTCCGGCGACGAGGCCGCCGCGCGCGGAATACTGCGGCTGGCCAGATAACCCAGCACGGCAATGCCGACGATCGCGGCGGAGACTACCGGCGCGTAGTGCTCGGTCGACATCATGATCCCGGCGCCGATGGTCCCGGCGAGAATCGCCAGAAACGTGCCCATTTCCACCAGACCGTTGCCGCCGACCAGTTCGTCATCGCGCAAGGCCTGCGGCAGGATCGAATACTTCACCGGGCCGAACAGCGCCGAGTGCGTGCCCATGGCGAACAGCGCCACCAGCATCAACGACAGATGATCGAAGAGAAAGCCGATCGATCCTACGGCCATGATGGCGATTTCCGCGAGTTTGATCAGACGGATCAGCGCGTCCTTGGCGAATTTTTCCCCGAACTGCCCGGCCAGCGCCGAGAACAAGAAAAACGGCAGGATAAACAGCAGCGCGCAGAGGTTGACCCAGATCGAGCGGTCACCCTCGATGGTCAACCGATAGAGGATGGCGAGGATCAACGACTGCTTGAACACGTTGTCGTTAAACGCGCCGAGCGACTGGGTAATAAAGAAGGGCAAAAAGCGCCGGGTGCGCAACAGGTTGAACTGTGAGGGGTGACTCATCTTCCGTGTTTCCTGATGTTAGGTAGTGAGGCCTGGGTGCTTGTTATTGGAATCCCGCACCACGATCCAGGCCACACCTTACCTAAACTTTTCGGATTATTTCTTCAAACCTGCAATACACGGCGAGACAAACAGCTCGCCACGCCACGCGCCCTGCACGGTGCGCTTGCCGACGATCAGCCACATTGCCGCCAACAAAATCACCAGCGCCGTACCGAACACACTGAAAAACGTGAGGCTGAGGACGCTTGCCAGTTTCAGCGTTGCCAGCGAATACACGCCCAATGGGAAGGTGAAGCCCCACCAGCCGAGGTTGAACGGAATGCCGTCACGCAGATAACGCACGGTGATCAGCAGCGCCATCAACATCCACCACAGACCAAACCCCCACAGCGTAATCCCCGCCACCAGGCCCAGGCCCGAAGCGATTTCACCGACGCCAGCCAGGCCATTGGCGGCAAAAATCGCTGGCGCCTCACCGCCCAACAGCAACATGCCCAGCGCACCGGTGCCGATCGGACCGAGGGCGAGCCAGCTCGACGCGGCCATGTTTTCGTGGGGCAGTTTGTGCAAGGCCATACGCAACAACAGGATGGTCAGAATGCTGAACGCCACCGGCAGGGAGAAAGCCCAGAGCACATAGCTGGTGGTCAGTACGACGAGTTGCGCATGGGCGTCGGTCAGATGCGGGGCGAGCAAACCGCCGCTGGCCGCTGCCACTTCCGCCGCCACCACCGGCAGCAACCAGACCGCAGTCATCTGATCGATGCTGTGTTCCTGACGGGTAAACATCAGGTACGGAATCAACACACCGCAGGCCAGCGACATCGCTACATCGATCCACCACAACACTTCAACGAGCTGAATGACACCGTCGCCCCAGCGCGGCAGCCCGAACAACAGAAAGCCGTTGATGATCGTCGCCAGGCCCATGGGAATGGTGCCGAAGAACATCGATACAGTCGAATGACCGAAAATCCGCTGCGCCTCGTCAAAGAACAAAATCCAGCGCGCGGCGTAGGCAGCAGTAAACAAGCTGAACAATAGAATGTTGAACAGCCACAGCCCTTCGGCCACAGCGCGCAATCCGGGAATGGCCAGCGGCAACTGGGCCAGCGCCAATGCCAGCACACCGGTGCCCATGGTCGCGGCGAACCAGTTCGGCGTGAACTGGCGGATCACTTCGCGCGGATGCTGAAGCTGGCTGAAAGGTTTGTAGCCGGGGGTGACACTGTTGGGGCAAATCATCATGAACTCCTGTCCTCTGGTGAGGTTGAGTCAATGGTAGATCCGAATCGAATATCGATATAACGGGTAATATCTCTAACTGTTATCTGTTTTGCAGATAAGTATCTACACGCGCTTAAGGAGCGCTGCAAACTCTGCCTGTCTGCGGACGCAGACTGAGCAGCAGCGCAGCCACGGCCAGCACGATCAATACAACGCCGTAACCATCAGTGGTCGCCAGCAACCCGAAACTGCGAGCGAGATGCCCGGCCAGCAGCGCCGGCAGACAGAACGCCAGATAACTGAGCACGTAATACGCCGACATCAACCCGGCTCGCTCGTGTGGCGAGGCCAGCGACACCAGACTGCGTACCGCACCGAGGAAACCCGAACCGAAGCCGCAACCGGCGACCAGGGTGCCAAAGAAAAACAGCGACAGACTGGCGCCATGCACGCCGAGGAGGATCAGGACCAGCCCGATCGGCAGCAAGCTCGCACCCAGCCGCAGCGCCTGAGCGGCTGGACGATTGCGCATCATGAAAATCATCAACGCACCGGTCACGGTGAGCGCCGCGACCGTAGCGCCACCGATCAGATTGGAGGTAGAGCCAGTGGCGGTGCGCACCAACGACGGTGCCAGCGAGGCATAAAAACCTCCGAGCGCCCAGGTTGCGGTGTTCAGCGGCAGCACTCGCCACAACGTTGAACGCGCTTGCACCGGCACGTGCAAAGTCGGTCGCAAAGACGCCAGCGCCCCACCTTGCCGCGAGACACTTTCCGGCAGGCGCCAGACATAAACGCCCTGCAACACGAACAACGCCAACAGCAACCAATAGGTCAGCTGCAACGGCGCCGGTGCGAATTCTGCCAGCAAGCCACAGCCCAAACCGCCCAAAGCCATCCCGAGTAACGGCGCGACACTGTTGATCAGCGGCCCCTGCTGACGGTCGGTGTCGAGCAGCGTTGCACTCAATACGGCAGTGGCCATGCCGGTGGCGAAACCTTGCAGCACCCGTGCGCTGATCAACCACGACACGCTGTCGGCATAAATGAACAGCAGCATCGCCAGCGCATTGAGCAGCACTGCACTGAAGATCACCGGTTTGCGTCCGAGATGGTCGGAAAGCGAACCAACCGTCAGCAACGCCGCCAACAGACTGAAAGCGTAAACGGCGAAGATCAGCGTCAACATCGCTGCCGAGAAATGCAGCTGATCCTGATACAAGTGATACAACGGCGTCGGAGCGGTGGAAGCGGCGAGAAAACTGAGTAAGGTGATCGCCAGAAACCACAAGCTGGACCGGTGGGAAGCGACACTATTCAAGGGGCTGGTCATGGGCATACTCCGCAAAAGCTAATTTTTTGCTTTTGCGGAGTGTGCTACCGCCCAGCGCTTAAAGCAAATTCTTTGTGTTAAGGTCTGCCGCATGGCTATTAAAGAAGGTTTACGCCCCGGTGGCCGCAGTGCCCGGGTGCAGGAGTCGATTCATTCGGCGGTCAATGCGCTGCTGCAAGAGCAGGAACGTTCCACCGTGACCGTCCCGCAGATTGCCGCCCGCGCGGGGGTTACGCCGTCGACGATCTACCGCCGCTGGGGTGATCTGGCGGCGTTGCTGGCGGACGTCGCCCTCGCCCGCATGCGCCCGGACAGCGAGCCGGCGAACACTGGCAGCCTGCGCGGCGATATCCGCGCCTGGGCCGAGCAATATCTCGACGAGATGAGCTCGGAGGTCGGGCGCAACATGATGCGCGACGTGCAGGCCAGCGCTACGCCCGGCTATTGCGTGGCGATCATCGGTGCGCAGTTGCAGACCATTGTCGATCGCTATCCGGATGAAAACACACCGAGTGTCGACCGCTTGATCAATCTGGTGGTGGCGCCGGTGGTGTTCCGGATTCTGTTTTCGGCCACGGCGCTGGAGGTGGATGAGTTGCATCGGTTGATCGATATTGCATTGCGGCAGGACTGACGCCTTCGCGAGCAGGCTCGCTCCCACAAGGGAATGCATTCCAGAAAGTGGGAGCGAGCCTGCTCGCGAAGAGGCCCGCCCGGGCACCACAAAAACCACCCGGTACCCCGCCTGCGACACCCCGCCACGCCACGACCTTGGTCGACACTGACTAACCGCCGCGCGCGTGCGAGACTGTCCGCCCGGGCAGGAGTGCCGGGGAGTCTTTTGTCGGGAGTGCTGCATGTCGTTGTCCACCGGGCTGATCGCCGTCGTTGCCCTGGCCTATATGGCCATCATGTTCGCCATCGCCTTCTACGGCGACCGTCGCAGCACGCCGTTGCCGCCACGGGTGCGCGCTTGGGTGTACAGCCTGTCGCTGGCGGTTTACTGCACCAGTTGGACGTTCTTCGGCGCGGTCGGTCAGGCGGCGGAACAACTGTGGTCATTCCTGCCAATCTACCTCGGGCCGATCCTGCTGCTGGTCGGCGCGCCGTGGGTCCTGCAGAAAATGGTGATGATCAGCAAACAGGAGAACATCACCTCCATCGCCGACTTCATCGCCGCGCGCTACGGTAAGTCGCAATCGTTGGCGGTGGTGGTGGCGCTGATTTGTCTCGTCGGCGTCTTGCCCTACATCGCCCTGCAACTCAAAGGCATTGTCCTTGGCGTGAACCTGTTGATCGGCGCCGGCGCCGATGCCATGGGCACCCGCGCTCAGGACACGGCGCTGATCGTGTCGCTGGTGCTAGCCCTGTTCACCATCGTTTTCGGTACGCGCAACCTCGACGCCACCGAACATCACCGTGGCATGGTGCTGGCGATTGCCTTCGAATCGCTGGTCAAGCTGTTCGCCTTTCTCGCCGTCGGCGCCTTCGTCACGTACGGCCTGTATGACGGTTTCGACGACCTGTTCAATCAGGCGATGCTCGCCCCGCGCCTTGAGGCGTATTGGAAGGAAACCATCAACTGGCCATCGATGGTGGTGCAGACCGGCGTGGCGATGATGGCGATCATCTGCCTGCCGCGGCAATTTCACGTGACCGTGGTGGAGAACATCGACCCGCAGGATCTGCGACTGGCGAAATGGGTCTTCCCCGCCTATCTGGCTTTGGCCGCACTGTTTGTAGTCCCGATCGCCCTTGCCGGTCAGATGATGCTGCCCAGCGATGTGCTGCCCGACTCGTTCGTGATCAGCCTGCCGCTGGCCCAGGCCCATCCGGCGCTGGCGATGCTGGCGTTTATCGGCGGCGCATCGGCAGCGACCGGCATGGTGATCGTCGCCAGCGTCGCCCTGTCGACCATGGTCTCCAACGACATGCTGCTGCCGTGGCTGTTGCGCCGCAACAACGCCGAGCGCCCGTTCGAAGTGTTCCGCCAGTGGATGCTCTCGGTGCGCCGGGTCAGCATCGTGGTGATTCTGCTGCTGGCCTACGTCAGTTATCGCTTGCTCGGCTCGACCGCAAGCCTGGCGACCATCGGCCAGATCGCTTTCGCGGCGGTAACGCAACTGGCGCCGGCCATGCTCGGCGCGCTGTACTGGAAACAGGCCAACCGCCGTGGCGTGTTCGCCGGGCTCGCTACCGGGACGTTTCTGTGGTTTTACACGCTGGTGCTGCCGATTGCCGCGCACAGTCTCGGCTGGTCGCTGGCGAGTTTTCCGGGGTTGGCGTGGCTGCACAGCAATCCGCTGAACCTGCCGATCACCCCGTTGACCCAAGGCGTGGTGCTGTCGCTGGCGGGTAATTTCACCCTGTTCGCCTGGGTCTCGGTGCTGTCGCGCACGCGCGTTTCCGAGCACTGGCAAGCCGGGCGCTTCATCGGTCAGGAAATCAGCGCGCGGCCTAATGCCCGTTCGATGCTGGCGGTGCAGATCGACGATCTGCTGCAACTGGCGGCGCGTTTCGTCGGCGAAGAACGTGCGCGGCAGAGCTTCATTCGCTTCGCCTACCGTCAGGGCAAGGGTTTCAACCCCAACCAGAACGCCGACAGCGAATGGATTGCCCACACCGAACGCTTGCTCGCCGGTGTCCTTGGCGCTTCTTCGACGCGCGCCGTAGTAAAGGCCGCCATCGAAGGTCGGGAAATGCAGTTGGAGGACGTAGTCCGAATCGCTGACGAAGCCTCGGAAGTGCTGCAGTTCAACCGAGCGCTGCTGCAAGGCGCGATCGAGAACATCACCCAGGGCATCAGCGTGGTCGACCAGTCGCTGAAACTGGTGGCGTGGAACCGGCGTTATCTGGAGCTGTTCAACTACCCCGACGGCCTGATCAGCGTCGGCCGGCCGATTGCCGACATCATTCGCTACAACGCCGAACGCGGTTTGTGCGGCCCCGGCGAAGCGGAAGTGCACGTCGCGCGACGCTTGCACTGGATGCGTCAGGGCCGCGCGCACACTTCCGAACGGCTGTTTCCCAATGGCCGGGTGATCGAGCTGATCGGCAACCCGATGCCCGGCGGCGGATTTGTCATGAGCTTCACCGACATTACCGCGTTCCGCGAAGCCGAACAGGCGCTGACCGAGGCGAACGAAGGGCTGGAACAACGGGTCAGCGAGCGTACCCAGGAACTGTCGCAACTCAACGTCGCGCTCACCGAAGCCAAGGGCAATGCCGAGGCGGCCAACCAGTCGAAAACCCGCTTCCTCGCCGCTGTCAGCCATGACTTGATGCAACCGCTGAACGCCGCACGGCTGTTCTCCGCCGCCCTCTCCCACCAGAACGAAGGCTTGAGCGCAGAGGCGCAGCAGCTGGTGCAACACCTCGACAGCTCGCTGCGCTCGGCGGAAGACCTGATCAGCGATCTACTGGACATCTCGCGCCTGGAAAACGGCAAGATCAACCCGGACCGCAAAGCGTTCGTCGTCAATGAACTGTTCGACACCCTAGGCGCGGAGTTCAAGGCGCTGGCCCAAGAGCAAAAGCTCACGTTCCGGGTGCGCGGCAGTCAATTGCGCATCGACAGCGACATCAAACTGCTGCGGCGGATTCTGCAGAACTTCCTCACCAACGCGTTCCGCTACGCCAAAGGCCCGGTGCTGCTGGGCGTGCGTCGGCGCGGTGGCGAGTTATGTCTGGAAGTCTGGGATCGCGGCCCGGGGATTCCGGAAGACAAACAACAAGTGATTTTCGAAGAATTCAAACGCCTCGACAGCCACCAGACCCGCGCCGAAAAAGGTCTGGGCCTGGGTCTGGCGATCGCCGACGGCTTGTGCCGCGTGCTCGGGCACACCCTGCGCGTTCGCTCCTGGCCGGGGCGCGGCAGTGTATTCAGCGTGACGGTACCGCTGGCGCGCACGCAAACACCTGCGGCGAGCGCCTCGGTCGAACCGAACAGCAAAATGCTCAGCGGCGCGCAGGTGCTGTGCATCGATAACGAAGACAGCATCCTGATCGGCATGAACAGCCTGTTGAGCCGCTGGGGCTGCCAAGTGTGGACGGCGCGCAATCGCGAAGAATGCGCAGCGATATTGAATGAAGGCGTGCGGCCGCAACTGGCGCTGGTCGACTATCACCTCGACCACGGCGATACCGGCACAGAGCTGATGGCGTGGTTGCGCACACGCCTGGGCGAGCCGGTACCCGGCGTGGTAATCAGCGCGGATGGACGCCCGGAGACCGTAGCGCAAGTGCATGCTGCGGGCCTGGATTACCTGGCCAAACCGGTGAAGCCGGCGGCGTTGCGGGCACTGCTGAGTCGGTATTTGCCGTTGTAAAAGGTAACCTTGCAGACGCCTTCGCGAGCAGGCTCGCTCCCACAGAACAGCAAAAGCAAGAGCAAGAGCAAGAGCAAGAGCAAGAGCAAGAGCAAGAGCAAAAGATCGCAGCCTTCGGCAGCTCCTACAGTTGGACCGTCGATATCTGAGTGAAATGGTTGGTCGGCAAATTGCCTTCGCGAGCAGGCTCGCTCCCACAAAAGCAAAAGCAAGGCAGCGCAGCTGCCCGCGGCGCAGCCGCCCCACTCAACAATGAGCGCAAGCTCGAGTGCTTTTGATCTTGATCCACCGGCGACGTCGGAAGGCTGAGCGGAGGGATTGATCCGGGCGTGGGAGCGCAGCGACCGTCTGGCGCAGCCAGACACAGCGGAAGGAGGTGCAGCGAAGCAAACCGTAGCCGCTGCGCCCGGATCGATCCCGGAGCGAAGGAACCCGAGCCTGCGAGGGCCGAACGCAGGAGCTAGCGTTTTTTGCTTACTTTTTTTGGCGCTTGTAAAAAAGTAAGTCGCCGTCAGGCGAAACCGCCAGCCGCCACGCCCGCAGCAACGGATATGCCCCCAATCAGCCAGAAAAAAACGAGCCTTTGGATTTACTCAGGCAACTCAACCAACCCATCAACATCCGTCATCGCCCGCTCCAGCAAATCCGCCGGCAAGCTCTTGCTCGCCCGCGCCCCAAGCAACTTCAACTGCTCACTGCGGCTGACCAGATTACCGCGCCCCTCTGTCAGCTTGTTACGCGCTGAGCTGTAAGCCTTGTCCAGTTGCTGCAGACGATTGCCCACTTCGTCCAGATCCTGAATAAACAACACGAACTTGTCGTACAGCCAACCCGCCCGCTCAGCGATTTCCCGGGCATTCTGGCTCTGCCGTTCCTGCTTCCACAGACTGTCGATCACCCGCAGCGTGGCCAACAGCGTAGTCGGACTGACGATCACGATATTGCGGTCGAAAGCATCCTGAAACAGCGAAGGCTCAGCCTGCAACGCAGCGGAAAATGCCGCTTCGATCGGTACGAACAACAAAACGAAATCGAGGCTGTGCAGGCCTTCCAGACGCTTGTAATCCTTGCCGGCCAGACCTTTGACATGATTGCGCAGCGACAATACATGCTGCTTGATCGCGATCTGTCCGAGGGTGTCGTCATCGGCCGCAACATATTGTTGATAGGCCGTGAGGCTGACTTTCGAGTCGACCACGACTTGCTTGTCGCCGGGCAGATAAATGATCACATCGGGCTGGAAGCGTTCACCGTCCGGGCCTTTGAGATTGACCTGGGTCTGGTACTCGCGGCCCTTCTCCAGACCTGCATGCTCAAGAACGCGCTCGAGGATCAGTTCGCCCCAATTGCCTTGGGTTTTCTGGCCCTTGAGCGCGCGAGTCAGGTTGGTCGCTTCGTCGCTCAGGCGCAGGTTCAATGCCTGCAAACGCTCCAGCTCCTTGGCCAGCGAGAAGCGCTCGCGGGCTTCGGCCTGATAGCTTTCTTCCACGCGTTTTTCAAAGGACTGGATGCGTTCTTTCAACGGATCGAGTAACTGCCCGAGCCGCTGCTGGCTGGTTTCGGCAAAGCGCTGCTCACGCTCATCGAAGATCTTGCCGGCCAGCTCGGCGAATTGCGCACGCAACTCATCGCGCGAGCCTTGCAGGTCGTTGAGACGTTGTTGATGGCTTTCCTGTTGTTCGCGCAGTTCGGCACTCAGCGAGGCAGCGTGGGCGTCGAGGCGGCGCAACTCAGCGTCCTTGTTGGCGCGTTCGAGGTTCCAGGCGTGGGAGGCATCGCGGGCGTCATCGCGCTCGATCTGCAGCAATTCGACTTCGCGGCGCAGGGCGGCGAGGTCTGCCTGTTTGGCGGCATTGGCCTGGCCGAGATCGGCGATTTCATCGCGGCTCGCTTCAAGCTGCGCGGTGAGGCCGTCCTGGGCCAGTTGCGCCATCGCCAGGCGCTCCTCGAGCAAGGCCAGATCGGCCTGGGCATTGCTGGCCCGGCGTTGCAGTTGCCAGGCCAGCGCCAGCAGCGGCACCCCTGCTGCCGCAAGACCAAGCAATATGCTGGTCAAGTCCATAGCCATAGCGACTCCTGCCAATCGGATAAAGCCTGAAGGTTAACCAAGGTGTCTGGGCTTGGACAGCTCAGTCTTCGATCAGACCGAGTTCCTGCTGTGCGCGACGGTCACCGGCGCGGGCGGCCTGACGCAGCAGCTCCTGACCGATACGCCGGTCACGGGCATTGCCGCACTCACGGCAGATCAATTGGCCGAGACGGCTTTGCGCAGCGACTACACCTTCACGGGCCGGTTGCTTGAGCAGGCGGCCCGCGAGGTGTTTGGCGCTGGGGCTGTCGCTCAGGCGCGGCGCATCGAGCAGCCACTCAGCCACACGTACGGAAAAACGCTTGGGAGCGGTAACAGAGGTCGGATTGGAGGTAACAGAGTCTGATACTGAGCGAAACTTCATAAAGCACTGCGGGACAGATCGGAAGGCGCGCCACTTTACTCTCTTTTTCTTACAGGTAAAGTCGAAAAAAACCCGGCACGCCCGTCCTAGAGCAAGCGCTAGGGACAATCCACAGAAGCTGTGGATAAGTCAGTGGACAACCGCTCTGTGATCCTCGCAAAGCCTTATGGAATGGGGCTCGCAGTCAAACTGACGATTTTTTCACCAACAAAAAAAGACGATATTTTTCATTGACTTAAACTTTTGATACAGGCAGCGACTGGAGTCAGGATCGATGTGACAGTTGCGTTACGCTCTGCGCAACTAATGTGCACAAGTACCTGTGCGCCGGTTATATGCGTGCGCTTTTTGGGGTCATTTTGCGCAGCTGCGAACGACCGAAAGGCTCTGCGAAAAGCATGCACGCCGACGGACGGTGTGACACGACCATTCCGTGCGAAGCTTTTTTCGTCATGGGGTTTGCTTCGCCCGAACGGATCCGTTACTATCCGCGGCGTTAGTACCAAGCTGAAAGTCAATTCCGGTCGAACATCTCCCACGGTCAACTTCCAACAGGAAGACACTGCCGAAAAAAGCGGGAACGACCCCTCGATGGTTTCCAGGTAACTCTTGCGACGACGCTGCCTTTGAACGAAAGCAAAGGGCGTTGCGAAGAACACTTACTCTGACCGAACCAACCTGCAAATTGATCAGGATCTTCACCCCGGGCCCAGAACCTTTGCCCTCGCTGTGATGCCTGTCCTCCTAAGTACCTACCTGCCAGCCCAAGCGCGCTCACTTATCAGCGCTTCAAACTGGCTGCTTTGTTCCAGTCGGGTTCTTCGTTCGATCAATGGTGATCAACGTTACTGGAACGTTTTAACGTTGCACGGTTCTTATCCGTGTCATTTGTAGGAACACCTAATAACTATGTCTACTCAAATCCAGACTCAGGATGCCATTCGCACCCTAACCAACGCTTTTGCTCCAATGAACTGCCTGATCATGGCCGCTCGCAAAGGCTGCTTCAGCTTCACCGTAGTCAATGAACACGGTATCGCTCGTCACAGCGAGCGTCTGTACCCCGATCAATACTCCAGCGCCGAACCGCTGCAGGCCGTGATCGAGCGTACCCGTCAGGCACTGGTTGCCTGAAAGCCGGACAGGCTGCAAAAGCAAAGCCCTGCTGAAAAGCGGGGCTTTTTATTGCCTGATATTTCACTTTTAGCGCAACGCTTCTAAGCATGTTCCGATCTAACGCCCGGTATGCGATGGCGGAAATATTTTAAAAACAGTCCTTTACACGCTGAATATGACACTACACTTCAACTCAAGCGGCTTGACCCGCTTGCGGCGAGCCTGATTCGATCCACTGCTGCCAAAGCCCCTTCAGGACTCGCCCTCAACAACAAGAACCGAGGGTGTTATGGGTATCGCTGCCAGCGAACTGTGCCGCTATGTGATCCGTCCCACATTGATCTATCTGGGACGCCACTGCGCAACCGCCGAATCCCTGCTGCTGGGTATCGCTGCCAGCCAATCCGCCCTCGGCTCTGCCCTGCACGACCGCCGCGGCCACGGCCTCTACCGGATTGCCGAGCATCGCCATCAGGCGCTCTGGGACGATTATCTGGCGCTCGACCCGGAGCGCGCCAGCCTGGTACGCGGCCTCGCCAGTCAGCATGCATTCCTCAGCGGCCCGCATCTGGAACTGACCGTCAACCTGCGTTACGCCACGGCCATCGCCTGGCTGCTGGTAGAAGAACAGAACCCCATCCTCCCCGCTCCGACCGACCTGCTCGGCATGGCGCGCATCTGGCGCCAGACCTTTCAACCGCAAGGCCGTTTGCGCGACTTCACCTATGCCTGGCAAACCTGTGTTTCACCGTTGAATCAGGTCGCTTGCTGACCGGGCGGTTTCACAAGTTCTCGCAACAAGTCGCCATTTTGGTCGGATTGTCCTACAAAACCGCTCTAACTCAAGGCTTACAAGCTATAGCGCTGGGACGAAAATGTTGGTAATTTTCGCCCCGGTGATCACCAGGAGTTCTAATAATGAAAAAAGTCATGCTCAAAACCACCCTTAGCCTCGCCGTTACCCTTGCCTCCACACAAATCTTCGCGGCAGGTTTTGCCCTCAACGAACAAAGCATCAGTGGGATGGGGACTGGTTTTGCCGGGCGATCTTCTTCTGCCGACGACGCAAGCACTGTTTATGGCAACCCGGCCGGCATGGCGCGCATCAAGCGCGAACAAGTCACCGGCGGCGTCGCCCTGGTCGACGCGCATACCGATATCAGCGATACCAGCTCCAGCCCTAATGGCGGCAGCAACAAGGGCGACATGGTGCCCCTCACTGCCGTACCGATGGGCTTCTATGTAAAACCGATCGATGATCACTGGGCATTCGGCCTCGGTGTGTACGTACCGTTCGGTCTGATCACGGATTACGAAAACGGCTTCGCCGGTCGTTACTTCGGCAGCAAGTCCGAAGTGCAAGTCATCACTTTCCAGCCAACCGTCAGCTACGCCTTCAACGACAAGGTGTCGATCGGTTTCGGCCCGACCATCAACCGCATCGACGGCTCGCTGGAATCCAACCTGTCGATCACCCAGGCACTGCCGGACGGCAAGGTCAAGATCAAGGGTGACGACACCGCGCTGGGCTACAACGTCGGCTTGCTGGTCCAGGCCACCGACACCACCCGTGTCGGCCTGACCTATCACTCCAAGGTCGACTACAAGCTCGAAGGCGACACCAAGGTCAACTACAACGCTCTGGCGCTGGTGGGCGTTGGCGCCAACCAGAAGTACGACGCTTCGTTGAAGATCACCACGCCGGAATCCGTGGACCTGTCGGTCACCCAGGCGATCAACGATCGCTGGAACGTCTACGCCGGCACCACCTGGACCCGCTGGAGCCAACTGGACAAGATCACCGTGAAGAACTCCGGCGTGCAGCCTCTGCTGGCCGGTCAGTTCGGTTCGATCAACGAAGACCAGAACTGGCATGACTCCTGGGCCTATGCCGTGGGTACCTCGTACCAGTTGAACAAGGAATGGGTCCTGCGTACCGGTCTGACCTTCGACCAGTCGCCAACCAATAACGAAGACCGCTCGCCGCGTATCCCGACTGGCGACCGCACCATCTTCAGTATCGGTGCCGGCTGGAGCCCGACCGACGACCTGACCATCGACGTCGCGTACTCGTACCTGAAAGAAGAGTCGGTCAACATCCGCAACGAAAACGCGCGTGGCCAGACTTACGATGCCAAGTATGAAAACTCGGCAAACGGCTTCGGTGTCGGCGCGACATACCGCTTCTGATGCACCGTGGCGAGGCTAACCCCTCGCCCACGAAAAAGCCCCGCTCTCTTCGCAGAGGCGGGGCTTTTTCATGCCTGGGCATCGAACAAACCGGTAGGAGCTGACGAGTGCAACGAGGCTGCGATCTTTTGATCCTGGAATTTCAAGAACAAAAGATCGCAGCCTCGTTGCACTCGTCAGCTCCTACAGGACCATCACAAGGCTTCAGGGCTTCAGGGCTTCAGCGGCTTGGAGGCAATGGCCTTTTCGATCGCCGCAATAAATTCCGGATCATCCGGCTTGGTCAAGCTGGAAAAACTCGCCACGACCTTGCCCTGCCGGTCGACCACATACTTGTAGAAATTCCACTTCGGCGCATTGCTCTGCGCGGCCAGCACCTGAAACAGATGCGTGGCGTCGTCGCCACGGACCTTCTGCGGCTCGGTCATGTTGAAGGTCACGCCATAATTGGCGTAGCAGACCTTGGCGGTTTCGGCGCTGTCCTTGGACTCCTGCTTGAAGTCATTCGACGGCACGCCGAGCATTTCCAGCCCCTGATCCTTATAGCGCTTGTTGAGCGCCTCAAGCCCTTCGAACTGCGGCGCGAAACCGCAGAAGCTGGCGGTATTGACCACCACCAGCGGTTTGTCGGCGTACTGCTTGCACAGATCGATGGATTCCTTGGCGCGCAGCTTGGGCAGCGAGCCTTGCAGCAGCTCAGGACAATCGGCAGCCTGGGCCAGGCCAGTCAACGCCATCAGCAACGCGGGAACAGCACACCAGCGCATCAACATGTCGAACTTCCTTGGGCATTCATCAGGCTTCGACGTTACTCGCCACGCTGCGATCTAGCAAATGCTCATGCCCAACTGCATCAGCGCCAGACCGCCGCGTTGCCAGCCCCACCACACCAGCGCCAACAGCGCTGCAGCCAGTGCGGTCAGCGCGAATCGCGTGCAGATCCGGCTCATGCTGCGCTCGCCGCGGCTTGCAGGCGCGCCACCGGACGCTCGCGCACCGGCCAGTTCAGCGCCGCCGCCAGCAGACTCAAGAGAACCGCCACTTGCCAGATCAAGTCATAACTTCCGGTTTGGTCATACACCACCCCGCCCAGCCAGCCACCAAGGAACGAACCGAGCTGATGGAACAGAAAGACAATGCCACCGAGCATGGACAAATTGCGCACGCCGAACAAGGTTGCCACCGTACCGTTGGTCAACGGCACCGTCGACAGCCACAGGAAGCCCATGGCCATGCCGAACAGATACGCTGTGGTGGTGGTCACCGGCAACCACAGGAACAGCACGATCACCACCGCGCGCAACAGATACAGCGCAGTCAACAGACGCGGTTTGGACATGCGTCCGCCAAGCCAACCAGCGGTGTAAGTGCCGAAGATATTGAACAGCCCGATCAATGCCAGCACCGTGGTGCCGACACTGGCGGGCAGATGCTGATCCACCAGATACGCTGGCAAGTGCACGCCAATGAACACCACCTGAAAACCGCAGACAAAAAAGCCGAACGCCAGCAGCCAGAAACCGGAGTGCGAACAGGCCTCACGCAGCGCTTCGGAAAGAGTCTGTTCATGGCCAAGCACCGGCAGGGGTTTATCCTTGAGCATGCTCACCAGCGGCACAATCATCGCCACCAGCAGGCCCAACACCAACAGCGCGGCCGACCAGCCGAGCCAGCCGATCAACCCGAGAGTGCCCGGCAACATCGCAAACTGGCCGAAAGAACCGGCGGCGCTGGCGATACCCATGCCCATGCTGCGTTTCTCTGGCGGCACAGCGCGACCCACAACACCAAGAATGACCGAAAACGAAGTGCCCGAAAGACCGATACCGATCAGCAGACCGGCACTGAGTGACAGAGTCACCGCCGAATCAGACAGGCCCATGCACACCAGGCCCGCCGCGTAGAGGATCCCACCGACCAGTACCACTTTCGCCGCGCCGAAGCGGTCAGCCAGCGCGCCGGTGAACGGCTGCGCCAGGCCCCAGATCAGGTTTTGCAGGGCGATGGCGAAGGCAAACACTTCGCGACCCCAGCCGAACTGCGCGCTCATTGGCGACAGGAACAAGCCGAACCCGTGACGCACGCCCAATGACAACGCCAGGATCAGCGCACTCCCCAGCAACACCCAACCGCACGTACGCCACATCGATGTCATTGTTATTCTCCAGTCGCGGGTATATACCCGCTTGAGCGCGAAAAAACCGCCGTCAGGCCAGTTCGTCGAGCAGTTTGAGCAAGGTTTCGCGCTTCTCGGCACCGAGACGGTCGATCAGCCGCTGTTGCGCCGCTTCCCACGCCGGCAATGCCGCTGCCAGGCGCTGCACGCCGGTTTCAGTGAGGCGCACGATGCGGTTGCGCATGTCCTCGCCTTCGGCCAGCGCCACCAGACCTTCGCCCTCCAGCACACGTAGATTGCGTCCGAGCGTGCTGCGATCCAGGCCCATGGCCTCAGCCAGTTCGGAAATGCTCGGTTGCTCCAGCCGCTGCAGATTGCACAGCAGAGAATACTGGGCAACGTTGATCCCGAAGCCATCGAGAGCGCCGTCGTAATGCCTGCTGACGCCACGCGCGGCGCGACGCAGGTTGGTGCACAAACACTGAGAAGGAAGCATGATGCGTGTATATACCCGCGAGTGTGTTAAATCAAGTTACAGATGAGTTTACTCTGAACATCATTGTTGCCGGTGAGGCCCCTTCGCGAGCAGGCTCGCTCCCACAGGGGATTGCATTTCGAAAGTGGGAGCGAGCCTGCTCGCGAAGGGGCCGGCATCATCTACGCAAATCCTTCAGACCAAAGCGAGCCCCACCATCACCCCCATCTCCAGCAATTCCAGCAACGCCCCTGCCGTATCCCCGGTAGTCCCACCCAACCGCCGCATCATCAATCGCCGCAGCCAGACAAACCCAACCAGCGAAATCAGCACCGCGCCGATACCCGCGATCAACACGCAGCCCAGCGCACTCAACCCCAGCACCCACCACCCGGCCTTGCGCGGCAGATGATCGGCCAGCGCCTGACCCAAGCCACCCGCACGCACATACGGCGTAGTCAGAAACAACCCCAACAGCGCCGCCCGCCCGAGCACCGGGACGATGATCAGCGCCAGGGTATGCGCTTGCTCGATCAGCGCCAGCAGCGCGGCGAATTTCAGCAACAACACCAGCACCAGCGTGACCACCGCGATCGGCCCGCTGCGCGGATCTTTCATGATCGTCAGCGTACGTTCACGATCACCAAAACCGCCGAGCCAGGCATCGGCGCTGTCCGCCAAGCCATCGAGATGCAGCGCGCCGCTGAGCAATACCCACACGGTCAGCAACAGCGCCGCATGGAGCAACATCGGCGCGCTGGCCAACAACAGATTCAACGCATAGAGGATCAGCCCGAACAGCAATCCCACCAGCGGATAAAACAGCAGCGAACGGCCAAGCTGTTGCGGCTCGGGCATGCCCGGCAGGCGAATCGGCAGGCTGCTGAGAAACTGCAAGGCGATCCACAGCGGTAACATCTCAGTGACCTTCCTTGAGCGCGCCGTCAGGCTCGACCGTCAGCGCAAACAGCGCGCCGTGGCCGACTTCGACATTGAGCAGTTGCTCGCGGGGCAAACCTCGGGCCTGCGCCAGCAACAAACGCATCACGCCGCCGTGGCTGACCAGCAGAATTCGTTCGCCGGCGTAAGCCGCCTGCAACCGCGCGACCGCCGCCAACACCCGCGCGGAAAACGCGCTGACCGGCTCCCCCTGCGGTGGCGTGAAGCCATAGGGATCAGCCCAGAACAGCCCCAGCGCTTCGGCGTCCGTTTCCATCAACGCCGCCGCGCTCTGCCCTTCCCATGCGCCGAAATGCAGTTCCTGCAGATCCTTGTCCAGATGCACGGACAGGTTCAATTGCTCACCGAGTTCGGCGGCGAAGCGCGCGCAGCGCTGCAATGGCGAACTGACAATTCGATCCCACGGCCCGCCTTCGACCACCGCTGCACGCATCTGTGTCCAGCCGTTTGCGGTCAGCGCATCGTCGAGGCTGCCGCGCAAGCCGCCGCCGAGTTCCGTTTCGCCGTGGCGCAGCAGATCCAGACGCAGACTCATGCCGGGCGATCCGCGACAGCCGCTTCGGCGAACGTCGCCATTTGCCCGTGCAGGTCACAGGCCAGGCGCAACAACGGCACCGCCAACGCTGCGCCACTGCCCTCGCCCAAGCGCAGGTCGAGTTCCAGCAACGGTTCGGCGCTCAAGGTTTCCAGCACATGACGATGGCCCGGCTCGGCACCGCGATGGCCGAACAACAGCCACTCGCGACAGGCCGGATTCAAGCGCACCGCGACCAGCGCGGCGACCGTGCAGATAAAGCCGTCAACCAGCACCGCAATGCCTTCCTGCGCGCAGGCCAGATAGGCGCCGACCAACGCGGCAATCTCGAAACCGCCAAGATTGAACAACGTCTGCAAGGCATCGCCACGCTGTGCGGCATGCAGCGCCAGCGCGCGTTCGATGACTTGCGCCTTGTGGCTGACGCCAGCGGCATTCAGCCCGGTACCGGGGCCGGTCAGGTGCGCTACCGGGCAATCGAGCAAGGCACAGGCCAGCGCACTGGCCGCCGTGGTATTGCCGATGCCCATCTCGCCGCCGATGAACAACTGGGTGCCGGCGGCTTTCGCGCGCACGACACTGTCGCGACCGGCCTGCAAGGCCAATTCGCCCTGCGCCTGAGTCATCGCTGCGCTCTGAGCGAAGTTCGCCGTTCCCGCGCCAATGTTCAGATGGCGCACGCCGGGCAGATTCAGCGTCGGATTCACTGTGCCCAGATCGACCACTTCCAGTTGCGCGCCGAGCTGACGTGCCAGCACGCTGATCGCCGCGCCGCCGCTGACAAAGTTGAGCAGCATCTGCCCGGTGACTTCCTGCGGATAAGCCGATACACCTTCGGCTACCACGCCATGGTCGCCAGCGAAAATCGCGATCCAGACTTGATCGAGCGTTGGCTTGAGCTGACCTTGCAGACCGGCCAGTTGCACGGCCACCGATTCAAGGCGCCCCAACGAACCGGCCGGTTTGGTCAGTTGCTGCTGGCGCTCGGTCGCTTGCGCGATGATGTCCGAGTTCACGGTTTTGCACGGGTTCAGCCACCAGGTTGGGCTCATAACGCAGGTCCTTTCAAAGTCAGGGGCAGGCCGGCAACAGTCAGGACAACTCGCTGACAACGCTCGGCCAGAGCTTGATGCAGCCAACCGGCTTCATCGACATAGCGGCGAGTCAATTCGCCCAGCGGCACGACACCCATTCCGGTCTCGTTGCTGACAAAGATGATTTCACCCGGCAACGACGCCAGGCAGTCGAGCAAGGCTTCACGCTCGGCGGCGAGACGTTCGGCGTCGTCGAGCATGAGCAGATTGGTCAGCCACAGGGTCAGGCAATCGACCAGCAGGCAGCGCTCGGCGCCGGCGGATTCGCGCAGCACGCGGGCCAGTTCCAGCGGCTCTTCGATCAACGCCCATTCAGCCGGGCGGCGTGCGCGGTGATGGGCGACGCGTTGATTCATTTCGCCGTCCAGCGGTTGGCTGGTGGCGATGTAGGTGACCGCCAGATGGCTGTCGCTGGCGAGTTTTTCCGCCAGACGACTCTTGCCGGAACGGGCGCCGCCGAGGATCAGTTGGAGCATGGGTTCATCCAAAAATGTGTGGTAAGGCAGCCGCCCCCTTCGCGAGCAGGCTCGCTCCCACGGTTGATCGCAGTTCCCTGTGGGAGCGAGCCTGCTCGCGAAGAGGCCAGTCCAGACAACTCAAATCCCGCAGAGCTGACGCAACAGCCCGGTATCCAGATGCTTCTCCACCAGATCTGCCAGCCGTTCGATATCGCGTTCGCGCAAGCCGTGGTAATCGACCTCTTGTACATCACTCAGCCCGGCCCAGCGCAGCAACGCCGCGCTCGCCTCGGGGGATTCGAACAAGCCATGCAGATAGGTGCCGAACACCTGACCATCAGCACTTTGCGCACCATCGCAACGACCGTCGTCCAAATGCACCGCCGGATTCTCCAGCGCCGGCCCGCTGGTTACGCCAGCATGTATTTCGTAACCGCTGACTGCGGCGCTTTCCAACGCCAGCCGCCCGCGCACGTTGCGCAATTGCTTCTCGGCTTCGAGTTGGGTTTCGAACGCCAGCAGCCCCAGACCGGCGCTGGAGCCGGCAGCGCCTTCCAGCCCAAGCGGATCGTGCACCTGCTCACCGAGCATCTGCAGACCGCCGCAAATCCCCAGCACCTTGCCGCCGTAGCGCAGATGCCGATTGATCGCCGCATCCCAACCGTTGGCGCGCAGATAAGCCAGATCACTGCGCACGCTTTTCGAGCCCGGCAGGATGATCAGGTCGGCGGCGGGAATCGCCTGGCCCGGGCCGACGAACTGCAGATCCACCTGCGGATGCAGACGCAGCGGGTCGAAGTCGGTGTGATTGCTGATGCGCGGCAGCACCGGCACCACCACTTTCAACACCTGCTCGGCCTTGTCGGTCTGGCGTTGGTCGATGCCGTCCTCGGCCTCAAGGTGCAGGTCCATCACGTAGGGCAAGACGCCGACCACCGGTTTGCCAGTGCGCTGCTCCAGCCAGTCGAGGCCCGGTTGCAACAAGGCGATATCGCCGCGAAAGCGGTTGATGATGAAGCCTTTGACTCGCGCCTGTTCGCTCGGTGAAAGCAATTCCAGGGTACCGACCAAATGCGCAAACACGCCGCCGCGATTGATGTCGGCGATCAGCAAAACCGGGCAATCCACCGCTTCGGCAAAGCCCATGTTGGCAATGTCGCCGGCGCGCAGATTGATCTCCGCCGGCGAACCGGCGCCTTCGACCATTACCAGCGGATACGCAGCGCTGAGTCGCTCGTGCGAGGCGAGCACCGCTTGCATCGCGATAGCCTTGTAATCGTGATAGGCGACGGCGTTCATCGTCGTCACCGCGCGGCCATGAATGATCACTTGCGCGCCGGTGTCGCTGTTGGGTTTGAGCAATACCGGGTTCATGTCGGTGTGGGGTTCGAGAAAGGCCGCTTGCGCCTGCACTGCCTGCGCGCGGCCGATCTCGCCGCCGTCAGCGGTGACTGCGCTGTTGAGCGCCATGTTCTGCGGTTTGAACGGCACCACCGCCACGCCCTGGCGGGTGGCCCAGCGGCACAACGCCGTCACCAAAGTGCTTTTGCCGGCATCGGACGTGGTGCCTTGCACCATCAGAGTGGTCATGGATGGTCCTTGGTGAAAGCTTGCAAAGCCTGTTCGAGACGCAGCGCTTGCGCGGCATCCGCTGGCAGGCCGAAACGCACGCTGCTGTTGTGGCTGAACAGGCGCAGGAGGATGCCGCGCCGGGCGAGGAATTCGTGCAGCGCTTCGGCGTGCTCGGTGATCAGCCACTGAAACAGTGCGCAGCCACCCTGCGGTGCAAAACCGCAACGGGTCAGCAGCGCCGCCAGCCGTTCGCTCGCTTCATCGCTGCGAATCCGCTGACGAGTGTGACCCTCGGTGTCTTGCAGGCACGCCGTACCGAGCACCCGCGTCGGCCCGCTCACCGCCCACGGCCCGACCTGTTCGGCGAGCAGTTTGAGCAACTTGCGCTCGGCCAGAACGAAACCGAGGCGCACCCCGGCCAGACCGAAAAACTTGCCGAACGAACGCAACACCACCAGCCCGACCTGATGCGCATAGGGCGCCAGGCTCAGTTGCGGCGTGTTGTCCATAAACGCTTCGTCGACTACCAGCCAGCCGCCACGTTGCGCCAGCCGCGCATGCCAGTCGAGCAGGCGTGCCGGGGTCAGGCTGAGGCCGGTCGGATTGTTCGGATTGACCACCACCAGCACATCGAGACTGTCGAGAAAGAACTCGACTTCCTGCTCGAGCACTTCACGGACGATGTAACCGCTGCGCCGCCAGGCTTCGGCATGCTCGGCATAGCACGGCGACAACACGCCGACCTTGCCGGCCCGGCGCAGACGCGGTAGCAACTGGATAGCCATTTGCGAGCCGGCGACCGGTAGCACCTGCGCGGCGCCGTAATAATCGCAGGCGGCCTGTTCCAGTCCGTCATCGGTTTCCGGCAAGCGCGCCCAAGCGCGCAGCGGGATCTCCGGGATCGGGAACGGCCATGGCGCGAGGCCGCTGGACAGGTCGAGCCAGTCGGCTTCGGCAATCCCGTAATCGAGTGCAGCCTTGCGCAACCGGCCACCGTGCTCAAGCATATAATTCCGCCCCCAGGCAAAGCATCAGCAGCCATAACCATACGCCGCGCTGGACCAATTGCCAGCCACGGTCAATGGAATCGGCATCTGCCGGCGCACCTTCGCCCAGTTGCGGGCGCTCATGCAGTTCGCCGTGATAGATCGCCGGGCCACCCAACTCGACGCCCAGCGCACCGGCACCGGCCGCCATCACCGGGCCGGCGTTGGGGCTGTCCCACTGCGGCGCCTGGGTGCGCCAGCATTTGAGCGCGAGTCGGGTTTTGCCGAGCAGCGCGTAGGTCAACGCCACCAGACGCGCAGGAATGTAGTTCAACACGTCGTCGATTTTCGCCGCCGCCCAGCCGAAACGCTCGAAGCGTTCGTTGCGATAACCCCACATCGCATCGAGGGTATTGCTCAAGCGATACAGGACCACGCCCGGCGCGCCGGCGACGACAAACCAGAACAGCGCAGCGAACACTGCATCGCTGCCGTTCTCCAGCACCGACTCAGTCGCGGCGCGGGCCACGGCGTTGCTGTCCAGTTCATTGGTCTGGCGGCTGACCAGATAGCCGACGCGCTTGCGCGCCTCGTCCAGATCATCGGCGCGCAACGCAGCCGCGACCGGTGCGACATGTTCGTCGAGGCTGCGCATGCCGAGTGCGCAATACAGCGCGAGAATCTCGACAATCCAGCCGACATAGGGCGCCCAGGAAAATGCCGTGGCGAGCAAGGTCAGCGGCAGTACCGCGATAACCCACGCGGTCACGCCATGGCTGCGCCAGCCACGACCGCCAGCGTTGAAGCGTTGCTCGATGCGCCCGGCAAAATTGCCGAACGCCACCAGCGGATGCCAGCGTTTCGGTTCACCGAGCAGCGCATCCAGCGCTACTGCGGCGACACTCAGCAACGCCACACTCATTGACTCACTCCCCAATAATTGTCGTACAGCAACTCGTTCAGCGGTCGCGCCTGCGCCCAGCCTTCAAGTACCAGCATCGGCGCCGGATAGAATTCCTTGACCGGGCCGAGACACAACACCGCCAGCGGCTTGGCACCGGCCGGCAATTTGAGCAAATCCGCCAGGGCCTGCGGCTCGAACAGCGAGACCCAGCCCATGCCCAGACCTTCAGCGCGGGAGGCCAGCCACAGATTCTGGATCGCGCAGGACAGCGAAGCCATGTCCATTTCCGGCAACGTGCGCCGACCGAAAATGTGTTTCTCGCGATCGTCCATCAGCGCCGCCACCAACACTTCGGCGCAATCGTTGATGCCTTCGACCTTGAGCTGCATGAACTCATCGCTGCGCTCGCCAAGGGCTTCGGCGGTGCGGATACGTTCGTCTTCGACGAGATCGCGGATCTGCCCGCGCAAAGCACGATCGCTGATACGAATGAAGCGCCACGGCTGCATCAGGCCGACGCTTGGCGCTTGATGAGCGGCTTCGAGCAGACGACGCAGCAGTTGCGGCTCGACGCTGCCGCCGGTGAAGTGGCGCATGTCGCGGCGCTCGGCGATTGCCTTGTAGACCGCTGCGCGCTCGGCTTCGGAGAAGGTGTTGTCGGTCATGGCCCCATCGCTGGCAAGCCAGCTCCCACAGGAGATCGCATTTCTTCAGGAAGCTCACCATTCACTGTGGGAGCGAGCTTGCTCGCGAAGGCGGCCTCACGATCTGGCGCAAACAATGCGGCAATCGCAGTCGGATTCGACGGGAAATAAAAATGCACATAAGAAGCCGTCATCCGCCCCTCGCGATAAACCGCCTCGGCCCCACGCCCGCCATTAGGACTCACCCCCCGGGCAATCGGCGTCAGCTCTGTGGTGGTCAGGGAATGATGATAGGTATGCCCACGCAAGGAACCTTCCGGCAGCTCAACCGCCTGCAACGCCAGCGCCGCCAGACGCTTCTGCATCACCGCCTCGCCCTTGAGCAAACCGACCAGCTCAGCACGGGTGCCTTCCACGTCGGTCAGCGAATCAAGCAGATAAAGCATGCCGCCACACTCGGCGAGCAACGGCTTGCCCGCCGCATGGTGCGCGCGGATCGCCGCCAGCATTGAGGCGTTTTGCGCCAGCGCGACGTGATGCAGCTCTGGATAGCCGCCCGGCAGATACAGGCTGTCCGCCTCGGGCAATCGGGTGTCGCGAATCGGCGAGAAGAAGCGCAATTCGGCGCCCATCGCCCGCAGCAGATCGAGACTGGCGCCATAGGTGAAGGCAAAGGCTTCATCGCGGGCAACGGCGATGCGCACACCTTTTAATAGAGGCTCGGCGGCGATGACGTCAGGCCCGGCGAATTCAACGGCCGGTGGCAGCGCGACCTCGCAACTGCTGGCCAGCGCATCGGCGGCCGCGTCGAGGCGCAGATCCAGATCATTCAATTCGCTGGCCTGAACCAGGCCGAGGTGGCGGCTCGGCAATTCGATACCGGTTTCGCGGGACAGCGCACCGTACCAGCGCAGACCTTCGGTGAGGCTGCCTTCGAGTAATTGCGCATGGCGCAAGGTGCCGACGCGGTTGGCCAGCACGCCAGCGAACGGCAAGTCCGGCTGATACTTGGCCAGGCCCAGCGCCAAGGCGCCAAAGGTCTGCGCCATGGCGGTGCCATCGATCACGCCGAGCACCGGCACACCGAAGTGGCGCGCCAGATCAGCGCTGGATGGCGTGCCGTCGAAAAGGCCCATCACGCCCTCGATCAGAATCAGGTCAGCCTCGGCGGCGGCTTCCCACAACAGCCGGCGACTTTCCTGCTCGCCGACCATCCACATGTCCAGTTGATACACCGGCGCACCGCTCGCGCGCTCGAGGATCATCGGGTCGAGAAAGTCCGGACCGCATTTGAACACGCGCACCTTGCGCCCTTGGTTGCGATGCAAACGGGCGAGTGCGGCGGTGACGGTGGTCTTGCCCTGACCGGAGGCCGGCGCGGCGATCAACACCGCCGGGCAGTGACGTGGTTGCTTCAAAGTTCGACGCCTTTCTGCGCTTTGATCCCGGCCTGAAAGGCGTGCTTGAGCATGCCCATCTCGGTAACCGTGTCGCCCATCTCGATCATTTCCGGCTTGGCGCCGCGACCGGTGACCACCACGTGCTGCATCGGCGGGCGCGCTTGCAAATCGCTGAGCACCTGATCGAGATCGAGGTAGCCGTGCTTGAGGGCGATGTTCAACTCATCGAGCACTACCAGACCGATCGAAGGGTCGCGCAACAATTCGCGCGAGACTTCCCAAGCGGCGGTCGCAGCGGCGATGTCGCGCTGACGATCCTGGGTTTCCCAGGTGAAGCCTTCGCCCATGACGTGGAAACGCACCTGCTCGGGGAAGCGGCGGAAAAACAATTCTTCGCCTGTGCTGTTGCGGCCTTTGATGAACTGCACAACGCCGCACTGCATGCCGTGGCCCATCGCGCGGGCGAGCATGCCGAACGCCGAGCTGCTCTTGCCTTTGCCATTGCCGGTCAGCACCAACACCAGGCCACATTCGTCGGGCGAGCTGGCGATGCGTTCGTCGATCACGGCTTTCTTGCGCTGCATGCGCGCCAGATGGCGTTCGTCACGCTCGGGGGAATCAGTCATGGGGGGAGCTCTCCGTTGAGGCTGGATAACGGCGGGCAGGCACAAGAATAGACGGCAAAAAGCCTGGCATCGCCCACCGTGATGCCGCTGAGATGGATCAGGCCGGTCTCCGGGCTCATGAGCGGCGTTTCGCCGGACTGCGCGCCTTCCCGCTTCTTTCGAGGCAGTGGCTCAAGGCGCAGTTTTCACTCATTTACCGTTGCGGGGGCAGCGCCGGGATCGTCGTGGCTTCGCTTGAAGACCACCCTCACCGGCTTCCCTGTTTCACTCTGTCGACGCGGGGCCACAGAGCACCTGAAACAAGCGGCGAAGGTTAGAGGGTTGGGGGTGGAGCGTCAATTGAAGAGGCGCTTTGCGCGCGAATAACTGCCGCTGATCCATTGTGCAGCGGCAATCTTGTGCCAGACTGCGACAAGTGATATCAAAGAGCCATGCTTTTCCCGAAAAGCCCACTACAACAATAAGGATGACGACGATGCAAGGCATGATCATCAGCAACCCGCGCCTGGAATTCCTGCGCCCGGTGCTGGAACGCTGGTTTGACTGTATCGATCGCTACAACACCGTTCGCGGCGACAACGACACGCCATATTGGCACGACGAGAAAGCCAATCTCGGCCTGCTCGCGGCAGCGGCGTGGATGGATGAAATGGTCACGCTGAACGACACGGCCACGCGCAAACAGAACGAAGAAGGCGAACGCAATGCTCGCGCCGACCTGCTGATTGCCGGCGCCGAAGACCGCGCGTTCATTCAGGCCACGCAACGCTGGCCACGGGTCAACAACCTCAACCTGACCCAGGCACTGCTCGACGTCACCGCTGATGCCAAGCGCATCAGCTACGCCAGCGATCTCAAGCTCGGCTGCCTCTTTGTTGCTCCGCAAAAACCTCAGCACAGCGCCAGCCCCGAAGAATTGCAGGACATGGTCGACGACCTGCAAAAGGAACACACCTGCGCCGTGGCCTGGTATTTCCCCTACGCCTATCGCAAATTGCACAGCGACGCGGGCAACTATCATCCGGGCATCGCCATGCTGTTCAAGGAAGCCCGCGGTTGAGCAGTTGAACCATCGGGCCTGCGCCCTCCTCTATGTTTAGGAATGCATTCATAGGGAAGATCAGCAATGCGCAAGGCCCAACTCGCTCTTATCATCGCCGTCGCTGGCGGGCTCGCCGCCTGCGGTGAAACCTCCAGCCTGCAAGTCTCCGACGGCACCGGCCCGTCACCGAAACTGCCCGAACCGAACAAGACGCTGATCCCGACAGTCAACATCGCCCCGGCGGTGGGCTGGCCGGACGGCGCGAAACCGACCGCAGCGGCCGGCACCCAGGTCGCCGCGTTTGCCGAAGGCCTTGATCACCCGCGCTGGCTCTACGTGCTGCCCAACGGCGATGTGCTGGTGGCGGAGACCAATGCGCCGCCCAAGCCCGATGACAGCAAAGGCATTCGTGGCTGGGTGATGAAGAAAGTCATGGGCAAGGCCGGCGCCGGCGTGCCCAGCCCGAACCGCATCACCCTGCTGCGTGATGCCGACCACGACGGCGTCGCAGAAACCCGCACGGTGTTCCTGCAGAACCTCAATTCGCCGTTTGGCATGACGCTGGTCGGCAACGATTTGTACGTTGCCGACACCGACCGCCTGCTGCGCTTCAACTACGAGCCGGGCGCCACCGAGATCAAGACCCAACCGATCAAAGTCGTCGACTTGCCCGGCGGCACGCTGAATCACCACTGGACCAAAAACGTCATCGCCAGCAAGGACGGCAACAAGCTCTACGTCACCGTCGGCTCGAACAGTAACGTCGGCGAAAACGGTCTGGATCAGGAAGAAGGCCGCGCGGCGATCTGGGAAGTGGATCGTGCGACCGGCAATCACCGGATCTTCGCCTCGGGTATCCGCAACCCCAACGGCCTCGCCTGGGAACCTACCAGCGGCGCATTGTGGACAGCAGTCAACGAGCGTGACGAAATCGGCAGCGATCTGGTGCCGGACTACATCACCTCGGTCAAGGACGGCGGCTTCTATGGCTGGCCGTTCAGCTACTACGGCCAGCACGTCGATGTGCGGGTCAAACCGCAGAATCCTGATCTGGTGGCCAAGGCCATCGCTCCGGATTACGCGGTCGGTCCGCACACCGCTTCGCTGGGCCTGACCTTCGCCGAGGGCAACCGCTTGCCGGCGCAATTCAAGGAAGGCGCATTCATTGGCCAACACGGCTCGTGGAACCGCAAACCGCACAGTGGCTACAAGGTGATTTTCGTACCGTTCACTGGCGGCAAACCGACCGGGCAGCCGGTGGATGTGCTGACCGGTTTCCTCGACAAGGACGACAATGCGCTGGGCCGCCCAGTTGGCGTGGTCATCGATCAGCAAGGTGGCTTGCTGGTGGCGGATGATGTGGGCAACAAGGTGTGGCGCGTTTCTGCCAGCAAGTAAGTTAAGCGCGAAGCAAAAAATGTGGGAGCGAGCCTGCTCGCGAAAGCGGTTTATCAGTTAAATCATTGTCAACTGACACTCCGCCTTCGCGAGCAGGCTCGCTCCCACATTTAGTTATGCATACGCACTAGGGGTTATGCGCCAGCTGCCCCGGCTGCAACACCCGCTTGGCGCTCAGATACGCCTTCTGCCAATACGCTTTCGACAGACTGTCGAGCTTGACCGTGCCGCCAGTGGCCGGTGCATGCACGAAGCGACCCTCGCCGACGTAAATCCCCGCATGACTGACCTGCGAGCCGCCATTGGTGGCGAAGAAAATCAGGTCGCCGGTTTGCAAGCCTTCCTTGCCGACATTCGGCGCCTGCATGACGATCATTTCGCGGGTCGAGCGTGGCAGCGAAATTCCCGCCGCGTCGCGGTAGACAAACCCGATCAGACCACTGCAATCAAAGCCCGAATCTGGCGTGTTGCCGCCCCAGCGATACGGCGTGCCAACCAGGCCGAGGGCGCGGAACAGCACGTCTTCAGCAACGGGGGAAAAAGCCTGGGAGGGAGCGAACACGATCGGCGCGCGAACCACGGGGGCTGGCGGCGGTGTACGGCTGGCGCAGGCGCTGAGCAGCGCGGCGCAAAGGATCAAGGTGAGGCGGGCCGACATCGTCATAAGCAGAACATCCTGATCTGGCTGCGGCTTTCTCTGCCGAATGGACAGAAACAAAACCGCCTGCGTCATCACGCAGGCGGTTTGCCATCAATATAGATTCAGGATTCTAGCGGCTACGCGGCAAACTTCAAGTAAGACTTTAACTTCACCTTGTAAAGTTTAGGTCTACTCCGTTGCCGTGCCGTTTTGTCGCCGCGAACGCAGCGACATGCAGGTTACTTGCGAGCGGTGACCACGGTCGGCGCCATGGCGAGTGCACGCTTGGCTTCGATGAAAGTCTTGCTCCAGTAGCTGTCACCCAGGCTGTCGATGCGAACACCGCCGCTGCGACGACTGCTGGAGTGAATGAACTGGTTGTCACCCAGGTAGATCCCGGCGTGACTGACACGACCGCGACGACCATTGGTGGCGAAGAACAGCAGATCACCCGGCTCAAGGTTGCTGCGCGAAACCAGCGGCGCATCAACGTTGATCATTTCGCGAGTGGAGCGCGGCAGGTTCATGCCCGCCTCTTCACGGAACAGGTAACCGATGAAACCGCTGCAATCGAAACCGGCTTCAGAGGTACCGCCGAAACGGTAACGAGTACCGATCAGGGACATGCCGCGTTCGAGGATGCTGTCAGCCAGTACAGGAAGCTGATAAGGCTTGCTGCCGTTGAACTGGTTGAGTTCTTTTTCGGTGTCCAGCTCTTCCTGGTAAATAACGGAAGACTGGGCGGTAGCAGAATTCTTGACCTGTTGCGGCGGCTCTTGAACCGGAGAATGAGCAGCACAACCGAATAACAGGGTAACGAGTGCGAAAGGCACGAGGGGTGCGAAGCGCTTTAGCATGGGCACGACCGTGGCTGATAGTTGTAAAGAAGCCGAGACTATGCCCGCTATCGTCCTCATTTGCAAATTCAATCGAACTTTATGTGACTTCCCGGTTTCGCGTTTACATCTAAGCGCTTAATCCGCCAGGCCGCTCAATCGCCGCAGGCACGGAGGTTTTCTGGCGCCTGAAAGCTGGCAAAAGCCCACTACTACCAGCCAAGAGTTTCCTTGAGGAAGGGAATGGTCAGCTTGCGTTGCGCTTGCAGGGACGCCTGATCAAGCTGCTCGAGGAGATCGAACAGCGCGCTCATGCTCCGCGTGCCGCGAGTGAGAATGAAGTGCCCGACTTCATCGGTCAGGTGCAGACCGCGACGGGATGCGCGCAATTGCAACGCACGCAATTTGTCTTCATCGGAGAGCGGGCGCATCTGGAAGATCAGCGCCAGGGTCAGGCGCGATTTCAGGTCGGCCAGCTTCACTGGCAATTCGCGCGGCGAAGTGGACGCGGCGATCAGCAGGCGTCGGCCGCTGTCACGCAGACGATTGAACAGATGAAACATCGCCTCTTCCCAGTCGGCCTTGCCGGCAATCACCTGCAAGTCATCCAGACAGACCAGTTCGTACTGCTCAAGGTTGTCGAGGATTTCCACGCCGCGGTCCATCAACTCGGCCAGCGGCAGATACACCGCCGGTTCGCCCATCTGCTCGAAGCGCAGGCACGCGGCCTGCAACAGATGCGTGCGCCCGACGCCGTGCTTGCCCCACAGGTAGATCAGGCTCTCCGTCCACCCGGCGTCGGCTTCGCAGAGACGCTCGACATAGCCGAGTGCAGCGGCATTGGCGCCTGGGTAGTAGTTGATGAAGGTGGCGTCGTCACGCAGACGCACACCTAGGGGCAGCTGAATCGGTTTCATGCTGACTGAACAGTTCTCAAAGGAACCGTTAGTGGCCTCTGTGTAAAGTTGGCGAAGTTTATACCCGTGAGGCTGAGCGCACAATGCGACAGACCCCAAGCAAAATCAAAGGTTTGCGTTGACGCAGCGGTTTGATGACAGATTCTCTGGCGCCCTCGCTCGAACGAAACGGACCAGCCCGGCCAAGCGCCGGGCGGCCCGCGCCATCACAACTCAGGTTCGTCAACGCCGCTGTAGATCCCGGAATCCTTATACAAGTCGTGGACATGACGCACCAGCACCATGATCACCGCCGCCACCGGCAACGCCAGCAGCACGCCGGTGAAACCGAACAGCTCGCCGCCAGCGAGGATCGCGAAGATCACCGCCACCGGGTGCAAGCCGATGCGGTCCCCGACCAGCAGCGGCGTCAGCACCATGCCTTCCAGTGCCTGACCGACCATGAACACTGCAACGATCCCGACCATCGGGTACAGATCGCCCCCGAACTGGAACAATCCGGCGATCAATGCCGCACCGATGCCGATGACAAAACCCATGTACGGCACAATCGCCGCGAGCCCGGCAATCAAGCCGATCAACAGCCCCAGCTCCAGACCGACGATCATCAGGCCGGCGGCGTAGATTACGCCCAGCGCAACCATCACCAGCAACTGCCCGCGCACAAACGCGCCGAGCACTTCGTGGCACTCCCCCGCCAGCGCAACCACGCGCTCTTCGCGATCACGGGGCAACAGGCTGCGGATCTTGCCCATCATCACGTCCCAGTCGCGCAGCAGATAGAAGCTCACCACCGGAATCAGCACCAGATTCGCCAACCAGCCGATCAGCGCCAGGCTCGAGGCCGTCGCCTGACTCAGCACCACGCCGACGATGTCGGTGGTCTGGCCCATGTGCTCGCTGATCGCAGCTTTGACTTTATCGAACTTCCAGAAGCCGTCCGACAGCCCCAGTTTCGCTTGCGCCCACGGCACAGCGGTGTGCTGCAACCAGTCGAGCATCTGCGGCGCCAGCTCGTACAGACGCAGCAACTGCTTGGCGAGCATCGGCACCAGCACCAGCAGCAACGCGGTGACGATCAGCGTGAACAAGGCAAACACGGCAATCACGCCCCAAGTTCGCGACAGCCCGAGCCGTTCCAGACGATCCACCAGCGGATCGAACAGATAAGCCAGCAACAATGCGACCAGAAACGGCGTGAGGATCGGATGCAGCAACCATACAAACGCGCAAAGCAGGACTACCCCACCGAGCCAGAACCAACGCCGCGTATCGGCCATTTACCACTCCTGATGCTTCTATATAAGGAAAGACTTACCAGCGAAACCGCAACGACGGTGCCGCCGCTGCCGGGGCTGGCGCTGCAACCGCAGGCGTACCATCCGCCGCTGGCTGGGCAGACGCCACCGGGGCCGGCGCTTCGGCCGGCAGCTCCTGCAACTTCGCCAGCGACAATTGCGCGCGCAACTGATCGGCGCTGCCATTGACCCGATAGACGATCCGATCGCCCTGCACGCTTTGCAGACGCACGCCGAAGGGTTCGAGTAACCGCAGCAGCGCCGCATAATGCTCCAGATTCATGCCCTGCACTTCCAGGGTCTGCTGACCCGATGCGCCGGGTTTGGCGACAAATCGCGGCGCCAGACGCTCGGCCACCGCCAGCATCACCGCATCGGCAACCGCAACCCGATCGGCGCCCTGCACGCTGCCGGCCTCTTTCTGATCACCGAGCCACAAGCGCCATTTTGCCTGCCACTGCCCGGCCTCTTCGCGCGCGTGCACCGCCAGCAAGGCGTCGGCGTTGTAGCGCTCCGAAGCACTGCGCAAGGGCGCGGGGTCAGCGCTTTCCAGCGCGGGTGCGGTGGCAACCAATTGCTCGCTGAGATCAGCCAGCGGCAAGCGCAGTGGCAAACCGCGATGTTGTGCGGCCGTGCGCAATGCTGAGGCTGCGGTTTGACCGTCACCGACCAGGCTCGCACCTTCAGTTGAATCGTTCAGCCACCAGCCGAGGATCGACGGCCGACTGGTGCCCCACACCGGCAACCCGGCCCGGCGCAAGGCCTGCTCGGTGGTTGCCGGATCGAAATCGACTTTCAGCACTTCCGGTGGCCCGGCATCGAAACCGAACTGGCTGATGATCTGCTGCGGGTCCTTGCGGATCGGCGCCAGCCCCGGGTTCTGCGCGGCTTTCGGGTCGCCGGTCAGGCGCAGCACCAGGGTATCGAGCGCTGCCTGCGTGGCGCGATCGCGCTCTTCCGGCGCCTGGCCGTTGACCGGCTGACGCACCTGATACAGGCCTTTGAGGTTTTCGGCATGGCTCGCCAGGCTGACCAGCGTCAGGCAGCCTACAAATAACAATTTACAAAAACGCATGGAAAATTCCCGTCGACAGGAGCGGCTGGAACACGCCGCGTGAACCGTTTGAGCAAGGCTGTGACCCCCACCTCTTGCAAAACATTCACACGGTGGCGGTAAGTTTTTGCACAGTCCTAACGATAGACGGTTAATCGCCACACCTTATACAGGCAGTCATACCCTGCGATTGCAAAAAATTTCCGCCGATATGGCCCTGCCCGTCGGTGCGAGGATGGCCGCTGCCCCTCAAGCCTGATAAAATCGCGCGCCTTCGCAGACCGGCAACAGCCGGGCCCCTCGAAACTCGCGTGAGGCGATCGCCCATCGAGTTCGATGTTCCCGCTGAACTCGGTCGTTACCCCCTGAATCCCCTCCCCTAAAGGCCTGGATCATGAGCAAGCAACCCTCCCTGAGCTACAAGGACGCCGGTGTAGACATCGACGCCGGTGAAGCATTGGTCGAACGCATCAAGAGCGTCGCCAAGCGCACTGCGCGCCCGGAAGTCATGGGCGGTCTGGGCGGTTTCGGCGCCCTCTGCGAAATCCCGGCCGGCTACAAGCAGCCAGTGCTGGTCTCCGGCACCGACGGCGTCGGCACCAAGCTGCGTCTGGCGCTGAACCTGAACAAGCACGACAGCATCGGCATCGACCTGGTCGCCATGTGCGTCAACGATCTGGTGGTGTGCGGCGCCGAGCCGCTGTTCTTCCTCGACTACTACGCCACCGGCAAACTGAACGTCGACACCGCTGCCCAGGTTGTCACCGGCATCGGCGCTGGTTGCGAACTGTCGGGTTGCTCGCTGGTCGGCGGCGAAACCGCTGAAATGCCAGGCATGTACGAAGGCGAAGACTACGACCTGGCCGGCTTCTGCGTCGGCGTCGTGGAAAAAGCGGAAATCATCGACGGCTCGAAAGTCGCCACCGGTGACGCCCTGATCGCCCTGCCATCGTCCGGCCCGCACTCCAACGGCTACTCGCTGATCCGCAAGATCATCGAAGTCTCCGGCGCCGACATCGAAAACACCCAGCTCGACGGCAAACCGCTGACCGGCCTGCTGATGGCCCCGACCCGCATCTACGTCAAGCCACTGCTCAAGCTGATCAAGGACACTGGCGCTGTGAAGGCCATGGCCCACATCACCGGTGGCGGCCTGCTCGACAACATTCCGCGCGTACTGCCAAAAGGCGCGCAAGCAGTGGTTGACGTGGCCAGCTGGACTCGCCCGGCCGTATTCGACTGGCTGCAGGAGAAAGGCAACGTTGATGAAACCGAGATGCACCGCGTATTGAACTGCGGCGTCGGCATGGTCATCTGCGTGGCTCAGGAGCACGTCGAAGTGGCCCTGAACACTCTGCGTGACGCCGGCGAGCAGCCTTGGGTCATCGGTCAGATCGCCGTGGCCGCCGAAGGCGCTGCGCAGGTCGAGCTGAAGAACCTCAAGGCTCACTGATGCCAAAGTCCTGTGATGTCGTGGTGCTGTTGTCCGGCACCGGCAGTAACTTGCAGGCTCTGATCGACAGCACGCGGACCGGCGACAGCCCGGTCCGCATCGCTGCGGTGATTTCCAACCGCGCCGACGCCTACGGCCTGCAACGCGCCCGCGACGCGGGTATCGCCACCCGCTCGCTGGATCACAAGGCATTCGAGGGCCGCGAGGCCTTCGATGCCGCGCTGATCGAACTGATCGACCAATTCAACCCCGAACTCGTGGTGCTGGCCGGCTTCATGCGCATTCTCAGCGCTGATTTCGTGCGTCACTACCAGGGTCGCCTGCTCAACATCCATCCGTCGCTGCTGCCCAAATACAAAGGGTTACACACTCATCAGCGCGCGCTGGAGGCCGGCGATACGGAACATGGCTGCTCCGTGCACTTCGTCACCGAGGAACTCGATGGCGGACCACTGGTCGTACAAGCAGTATTACCGGTAGAGTTGCACGACACGCCGCAGAGTCTGGCGCAACGAGTCCACGCCCAGGAACACCTGATCTATCCGATGGCAGTACGCTGGTTTGCCGAAGGCAGGCTGACACTCGGTGACCAGGGTGCTTTACTCGACGGTCAGCCACTCGCCGCCAGCGGCCACTTGATTCGACACTAGGAGATATTATGCGTCGCGCCCTGCTCTTCGCTTGCGCTCTGCTCGCCCTGCCCTTCGCGCAGGCAGCGGACCTTCAACCGTTCTCCGCCAGCTACACCGCCGACTGGAAGCAGCTGCCCATGAGCGGCACCGCCGAACGCAGCCTGACCAAGGAAGCCGACGGCGTCTGGAAGCTCAGCTTCAAGGCCTCGATGATGATCGCCAGCCTGACTGAAGAAAGCACCCTGAAGCTGGACAAGGACACCCTGCTGCCACAGTCCTACCACTTTGAACGCGGTGGTCTGGGCAAAGCGAAGAAAGCTGATCTGGACTTCGACTGGGCCAATAAACTGGTGACCGGCACCGACCGTGGCGACGCGGTGAAGATCCCGCTGAACCGCGGCATGGTCGACAAGTCGACCTATCAACTGGCGCTGCAGCACGACGTTGCCGCCGGCAAGAAAAGCATGAGCTATCAGGTGGTTGATGATGGCGAAGTCGATACCTACGACTTCCGCGTGCTGGGTTCGGAAAAGGTCGACACCAAGGCCGGCCAGATCGATGCGATCAAGGTCGAGCGCGTGCGCGACCCGACACAAAGCAAGCGCATCACCGTGCTGTGGTTCGCCAAGGATTGGGATTACCTGCTGGTGCGCCTGCAACAGGTCGAGACTGACGGCAAGGAGTACAACATCATGCTCCAGGACGGCACGGTCAACGGTAAGACTGTCAAAGGCAGCTGATCCGTCGCAAGAACAGAGAGCCCCGCGAATGCGGGGCTTTTGTTTATCTGTTCGATGATACTGCGCGGCGGCCCTACCCCTCACCCCAGCCCTCTCCCGAGGGAGAGGGAGCCGACCGAGGTGTCTGCCGCTAACCATCGACCTGAGAAACCGAGTCGAATATGGATTCCAAAGCATCGCACGATTAGTCCCCTCTCCCTCCGGGAGAGGGTTAGGTTGAGGGGCTTTTGAAGGTCAAACTCACACCGAAAACCGCGCCACCATCCCGTTCAGATCCACCGCCAACTTCGACAACTCCTGACTCGCCGCACTGGTCTGATTGGCCCCCGCCGATGTCTGCATCGCCAGATCACGAATATTCATCAGGTTGCGATCCACCTCCCGCGCCACCGCTGCCTGCTCTTCCGAGGCGCTGGCGATGACCAGATTGCGCTCGTTGATCAAGGTAAACGCCGAGGCAATTTCCTCCAGGGCCGAGCCTGCGCTCTTCGCCAGCTCGAGGGTCGAGCGCGCCCTTGAGTTGCTTTGCTGCATCGAACTGACCGCTGAATCGGTGCCCTGCTGGATCCCGCCGATCATTTGCTCGATTTCCTGGGTCGACTGCTGGGTGCGATGCGCCAGCGCCCGCACTTCATCTGCCACTACTGCAAAGCCACGCCCGGCATCACCGGCGCGCGCGGCTTCGATCGCGGCGTTGAGGGCGAGCAGATTGGTTTGTTCAGCGATCGAGCGAATCACGTCCAGCACTTTGCTGATGCCATGAACCTTTTGCGCCAGCGCCTCGACCTGCGCGGCATTATTGGTGACATCGCCAGCGAGAAACTCGATCGACGTCACCGTCTGCTGCACTTGCTCGCGCCCTTGTCGGGCGATGCGGTCGGACTCGCGGGAGGCTTCGGACGTGGCCACGGCGTTGTTCGCCACCTCTTCCACCGCTGCTGTCATCTGGTTGACCGCAGTGGCGGCCTGTTCGATTTCCTGGCTCTGCTGATGCAGGCCGCGAGTGGCGTCTTCGGTGACACTGCTGAGTTCTTCGGCTGCCGAGGCCAACTGCGTTGACGACTCGGAGATGCGCCGGATCGTGTCGCGCAGATTGTGCTGCATGCTTTTCAACGCTTGCAGCAGACGCGCCGGCTCGTCTTTGCCAGTGATGTGAATGTCTCCGGTCAAATCCCCACCGGCCACCACCTCGGCCACGCTGAGCGATTGCGACAATGGCACGACAATGCTGCGCGTCAGCAGCAACGCCAGGCCGACGGTAATCAGCGCAGCCATGGCGATCATTACTGCGACCCATAGCCGCGATTGCTTGAACACCAGCCGCGCGGCCTCAGTGGCCAGACCGGCATTCTGTTTATTCAACTCGACCAGCTCACGCAAAGTGGCGGCGATTTCATCGGCCAGCGGGCTCATCTGATCATTGAGAATCGTCGCAGCCTCAGCGACCCGATTCTGCGCTGACAGCTGTAGGACTTGTGCCTGAAGCTCAAGGTATTTGTGCTCGGCGCCCTTGAAGCGTTCGAACAACACGCGCTCTTCAGGCAGCACGATCAGACCGTCATAACGCTGCTGCGCTTCGCTCAAGCCACTGCGCAGCTCGTCGAGCTTGGCGACATTCTGCTCCAGTGCCTTGGGGTCACGGTTAAGCAACAGGCGCATGGTCAAGGCACGCAGGCGCAGCATGTCCTGACTCATCTCCCCCACCGCCATCACGCTTGGCAGCCAGTTGTTGTCGACTTCATCGGACTGCGCTCGCATGTTCGACATTTGCAGCAAGGCGAACGCGCCGAGGGCAAACACCATCAGGGCCAGCAGGCCGAAACCGAGACCGGCGCGCGGGGCAATATTGAGACTACGGATATTCATCACTCTGGCTCCTTCCAAAAGCGCTGCATCAGCCTGCAGCGGGTTGCTTTAGAAGGTATCGGCATTGCCGTGAAATTGCGTAAGACGAAAAAGCGATAGGCAGACGAGCGGCTAGTCCGAACTCATGGCTTTGACGTTTCAGCGCGGAGCAGCGGGTTTTTCTGTGTTGCGCGGCAATATCGCCAGGAAGTTATCCCGTGCGACTTTGTTCGCCACCGTCTCCGGAAGCGCATCGAGAAACGGCTTGTAGCTGTGCATTTCCTGACCGAGTTTGTTGAACCGTCCTACCACGTCAGAGCCAAGCATGAAGCGCTCGGGATACTTCTCCACCAGCGCCAGCCATTCGGCGCGCGGCTTGCCCTGCTCGTCGAGCAGATACGGCGTGAGCATGCTCCACGACAGGTCGATAAACAGATTCGGATAAGCCTCAAGCATGCGCGTCAGGGTTGGCAGGAGAAACGGCAACTGGGTCTGATGCCGATGGATCTCGGCGCTGGTGCCGGCATGCGCCCAGATGAATCGCGTGTGCGGATGATTGCGCAGCGGCTCTTCGACTTCCTTCAGGTACAGCGGATTTTTCTCACGCTTGGAAGTGATGTTGGAATGCAGCATCACCGGCAGATCGTTTTCCGCAGCGAGGTGATAGATCTTGGTCATTGCCTCGTTGTTGGCTCGGGGCGTGTCGCCGGAGGTCAGCGCCGTCAGGTCATCGTGCCGGGTGAACACCTCGCCGATGCCCTGCCACAACCCCGGATACAGGTCGAGCATGCGCTGGATGTGCGCGGCGGAATTCTTGTCATTGGGATTGAAGCCGGACAGGAACGGATGAAAGTACTGGCGCTGCTCCGGCGCGAGCTTTTCCACCGCGTCGGCAACGATCACGTCAGTGGCGCTGTACCAATAGGCATCGGCGTCATCGCCGGCGTAGTAGCGCGGACGCTTGGGTTCGTCTTCGTGCCATTTCTTCGCCACGGGAATGCCGGAAATCATGACGTGCTCGATGGAATTGTCCTTCATGGCCGTGAGCAATTTCTGCATGCCGGCGCTTTCCTGGAAAAAATCCACGTAATGCAGGTGCGCATCGCTGTAGGTGTATTCGCGGGCACTGGCGCTGCCAGCGAACAGCAGCAGATAGGCAAGACTCAGACGAGACAAGGACACAAGTAATCTCCGGCAGATGGGCATAGCCTAGACCGCGCCCGAACGACAAGGGTTCATCCCTGCCGAAAAGCGGAACGCCCACTGCCGGGAATGCTCTATAACTGCAAGGTCTGTTTTGATCGAACGATTTTTCCTGCCGCCTGTGAGGTTTCCATGACTGTTACCGTCAATACCGTCTCTGCCGAAGGTTTTCGTCACACCGTCCAGATCGACGACCACGAATTGTTTGCCGATGTACCGAAAAACGCTGGGGGTGAAGGCACCGCGCCAGAGCCACACGACTACTTCGACGCCGCGCTTGGCGCCTGTAAAGCGCTGACCCTGAAGATGTACGCGAAGAAAAAAGACATCCCGCTGACCGGCGTGGGAGTCGAAGTGAAGCGCGACAACAGCCAAGAGCAGAAAGGCAAATACGCCCTGCATGTCACCCTGACGCTCAAAGGCGTGCTGACTGACGCCCAGCGCGAGGAACTGCTGCGTGTGGCCGATCGCTGCCCGATTCACAAATTGATGACCACCAGCGAAGTCAGCATCGAAACCCACGCACCACAAGGCTTCGACAGCCAATAATCCTCCTGATGCCAGCGGCGGGTTATGCTTCTGGCATCACCCGCTCAGCCTGGAATGCACCATGGACACGCCACTCCTGATCATCCGCCCGCGCGCCGAAGACGTCGAAGGCCAGCCGATCCTGCGCCCGCTGCCGTCAGCCAAATGCCGCAATGTCGGACCTTTCGTGTTTTTCGACCACATGCTCGAGACGATTTATCCGACGGGTAAAGGCATGGATATCCGACAGCATCCGCACATTGGCCTGTCGACACTTACCTATCTGTTCGAAGGGCAATTGCAGCACAAGGACAGTCTGGGCTCCGATCAAGTGGTCGGCGCCGGCGATGTCAGCTGGATGACCGCTGGCAGCGCCATCGCCCACGTCGAGCGTACGCCTGCGCCACTGCTTGCCGAGACCTTCACCCTGCACGGCCTGCAAGTCTGGCTGGCCTCGCCCAAGGCACACGAAGAAGGCCCGGGGCATTACAGTCATCACCCGGCAGCGACGTTGCCGGTCAGCGATAACCTCGGCGTGCAGATTCGCATGATTGCCGGGTCAGGCTTTTGCCTGGAATCGCCGGTCCCGGTGCTTTCTCCTACGTTGTATGCGGAAGTGAAGATGCAGACCGCGACCACATTGCTGATTCCGGCCGAGCATGAAGAACGCGCGGTGTATGTGTTGAGCGGGGATGCGCAGTTGAATGGCGAGGCGATCGAGCCGCATGCGCTGGTGGTGTTGCCGGTTGGCGAAGAGATGAGCCTGTTTGCCGAAACCGATGTACACGCCGTGGTGTTCGGCGGCGCGGCGCTGGATGGGCCGAGACGGATCAACTGGAATTTTGTTGCAAGCGATCCGGCGGCGATTGATGAGGCACGGCGCAAGTGGGCGGCCGGGGATTGGCCGACGGTGCCGGGGGAAGTCGAGCGGATCGAACTACCGCGCTAGGCCGCTTACCCTCACCCCAGCCCTCTCCCAGAGGGAGAGGGAGCCGACCGAGGCGTCTTGCGTTATACATCGACCTGAAAAGTCTCGGCGATTATGGATTCGCCTATTCACGTTCAGGTCGACGCCACTCCCGAGCAACCCCCAATCAGTCCCCTCTCCCAGAGGGATAGGGAGCCGACCGAGGCGCCTTGCTTTATACATCGACCTGAAAAATCCCGGCGATTATGGATTCGCCTATTCAAGTTCAGGTCGACGTCACTCCCGAGCAACCCTCAATCAGTCGCCTATCCCAGAGGGATAGGGAGCCGACCGAGGCGTCTTGCGTTATACATCGACCTGAAAAGTCTCGGCGATTATGGATTCGCCTATTCACGTTCAGGTCGACGCCACTCCCCAGCAACCCCCAATCAGTCCCCTCTCCCTCCGGGAGAGGGCTAGGGTGAGGGGCTTTTCGCTTTTAGCCGTTGAACACTTCATCCAGCAAATCATGCATCGACTTGAACGCGCGCTTGGCGGTCTTTTCGTCGTACATCATCTTGCCCGGCACATTGGCGTGCGGATCGGTAAACGAGTGCACCGCGCCGCCGTAGCTCAGCAGTTGCCAGTCGACTTTCGCCGCGTTCATTTCATCTTCGAACGCTGGCAGTTGCTCTTTCGGCACCAATGGATCGGACGCGCCATGCAGCACCAGCACCGAGCCCTTGATGTTCTGCGCATCCGCCGGGTTCGGCGAATCCAGCGTGCCGTGGAACGACACCGCCGCTTTTACCGGCGCGCCGGTGCGGGCCAGATCCAGCGCACAGCAACCACCGAAGCAGAAACCGAACACCGCCAGTTTCGAGGTATCCACTGCCGCTTCGCCCTGGCTCTGCAATTGCTCAAATGCCACTTGCAGACGTTTGCGCAACAGCGCGCGGTCGTCCTTGAGCGGCATCATCGCTGCCAGCGCCTCATCAGCGTTCTGCGGACGCACGCTCTGGCCGTAGACATCCGCGATCAGCACCACGTAGCCCTCGGCCGCCACCGTTTTGGCAATGTCTTCAGCACCGGCGCTGACGCCCATCCAGTTCGGCGCCATCAGCAAACCCGGGCGCGCGCCCTTGTGCTCGGCGTCGAACGCCAGGCGACCTTCGTAGGTCTGGCCGTCAATCTGATAGACCACGGAACGTACAGTGACTTGGCTCATTTCTGACTCCTGATTGTGTAAACACCAGAATGAAAAAACCCGCCGAAGCGGGTTTTTCCTACAACGTGATCAAACCGACAGTTCAACCAGCAGCTTGTTCAGCCGGCGCACATAAGCGGCCGGATCCTTCAAGCTGTCACCCGCCGCCAGGGCGGCCTGATCGAAGAGGATGTGCGACAGATCGCCAAAACGCTCTTCGCTCTGCTCGCCATCGAGTTTCTCGATCAGCGGGTGGCTCGGGTTGAACTCGAAGATCGGCTTCGAATCCGGGACTTTCTGCCCGCTGGCTTCGAGAATCTGGCGCATTTGCAGACCCAGATCCTGTTCGCCGATGGCCAGAATGGCCGGCGAGTCGGTCAGACGATGGGACACGCGAACTTCAGCCACGGAATCACCCAGCGCAGTTTTCAGGCGCTCGACCAAACCCTCTTTGGACTTGGCGACTTCTTCAGCGGCTTTCTTGTCCTCTTCCGAGTCCAGATTGCCCAGATCGAGGTCACCGCGCGCCACGTCGACAAAAGTCTTGCCGTCGAATTCGCTGAGGTAGCTCATCAGCCACTCGTCGATGCGATCGGTCAGCAGCAGCACTTCGATGCCTTTCTTGCGGAAGACTTCCAGGTGCGGGCTGTTCTTGACCTGCGCGTAGGTTTCGCCGGTGAGGTAGTAGATCTTGTCCTGACCTTCCTTGGCGCGGGCCAGGTAGTCAGCCAGACCGACAACCTGCTCGCCGTCGTCGCCCTGGGTCGATGCAAAACGCAGCAGACCGGCAATTTTCTCTTTGTTGGCGAAGTCTTCTGCCGGGCCTTCTTTCATGACCTGACCGAAGTTTTTCCAGAAGCCCTTGTATTGCTCAGGCTCGTTCTTCGCCAGTTTTTCCAGCATGTCGAGCACACGCTTGGTCAGCGCGGTTTTCATCGAATCGATGATCGGGTCTTTCTGCAGGATTTCCCGCGACACGTTCAGCGACAGGTCGTTGGAATCGACCACGCCTTTGATGAAGCGCAGGTACAGCGGCAGGAACGACTCGGCCTGATCCATCACAAACACACGCTGCACGTACAGCTTCAGGCCTTTCGGCGCTTCACGCTGGTACAGGTCGAACGACGCGCGGGCCGGCACGTACAGCAGCGAGCTGTACTCAAGCTTGCCTTCGACCTTGTTGTGGCTCCACGACAGCGGATTCTCAAAGTCGTGAGCGATGTGTTTGTAGAACTCCTGGTATTCCTCGTCTTTGACTTCAGTGCGCGGACGGGTCCACAAGGCGCTGGCACGGTTGACGGTTTCCCATTCAACGGCTGGAGCCTCTTCGCCTTCGGCCGGAGTGACTTCCTTCGGCAGTTCGATCGGCAAAGCAATGTGGTCGGAGTACTTCTTGATGATGTTGCGCAGACGCCAGCCATCCGCGAATTCGTCTTCACCGGATTTCAGGTGCAGGACGATGCGGGTACCGCGCTCTGGCTTGTCGATGGTGGCGACTTCGAACTCGCCCTCGCCTTTCGACGACCAGTGCACGCCTTCGCTGGCGGCAGTGCCGGCGCGACGGCTGTATACATCAACCTTGTCGGCGACGATAAAGGCCGAATAGAAGCCGACACCGAACTGGCCGATCAGGTGCGAATCTTTCTTCTGATCGCCGGACAGGTTTTTCATGAAATCGGCGGTGCCGGATTTGGCGATGGTACCCAGGTGGGTGATCACATCGTCACGGTTCATACCGATACCGTTGTCTTCGAGGGTGACGGTCTTGGCGTCCTTGTCGAAGCTCACACGGATTTTCAGGTCAGCGCCACCTTCGAGCAACTCAGGCTTGGCCAGGGCTTCGAAGCGCAGCTTGTCGACAGCGTCAGAGGCGTTCGAGATCAATTCGCGAAGGAAAATTTCCTTATTCGAATACAGCGAATGGATCATGAGGTGCAGCAGCTGCTTTACCTCGGTCTGGAAGCCCAGGGTTTCCTTTTGAGTTTCCACACTCATGGTCATCAAACTCCAATCAGATGGCAGTGGCCGCGACCCGAAATGGTCTGCGGCGGGTTGTCATCTGAGTTGGGGGCGCTGTTCAGGATTTCAAGGGCTCATCAATTTTGAAGTGCGCGCGGGCGGTGGCGATCGGTTCGCCCTCGGTACTCTGCCACGCCGTGACCGCAACGTTGGCCACGCGACGCCCCTGACGGCAGACCTGACACCTGGCCCACGTGTCGCGAAACTGCCCGGCGCGCAGGTAATCGAGGGAAAAATCGATGATCTTCGGCACGCCGGGCGTGCCGGTAAAAATCAGCAGATGCAGGGCCGCGGCCAGCTCCATGAAGCCGGCAATCACCCCGCCATGGATCGCCGGCAATAAAGGGTTACCAATGTTGTCCTTGTTCGCCGGCAGCTTGAACAGCAACTCATCGCCGACTCGCGAGCACTCGATACCGATCAGCCCGGCATAAGGAATCAGTGCCAGCAGCGGCGTGTAATCGCCGTGCGCGTGGGCCTGCTGCAGCTGCTCCCTGAGATCGTTGCTCATTGGCTCGCTCCCTTGATCGCGCCCGCGAAGCCTTTGCTGCCCTTCAGACCAATGCCCATGCGCATGAATGTGCCGACGACGTGGGCAATCGGTTGCTCGGGATCGTCCTGGTAGGCAAAACCACGGGCAAAGATCACGTCGGTGGTGACGCGGTAGCACTGGGCAAAGCCGTACACCGCTTTGTTCGGTTCAGCGGCGTGCATGTAGTCGATGCGCAGATCGAGGGTCGGACAGACTTCGAACTCCGGCAGCACGCACAGGGTCGACATGCCGCATGCAGTGTCCATCAGTGAAGTGATGGCACCGCCGTGGATGACTCCGGTTTCGGGATTGCCGACGATTTTTTCGCTGTACGGCAGGATCACCGTCAGCCCTTCGCTGGAGGCACTGTGCACCTGCAGACCGAGGACCTGACAGTGCCGCAATGCCGATAAAAAGCGCGTCGCGCGCTCAAAAACGGGGTTTTCGGCCATGTGATAATTACTCGCGTTTGGGCCTTGTGCCAGTATTGAGAAAAGCGGCAAAAGTTCCGTGATAAAACAAACTTATATATCTGAAACAATTGAGGAACTTAACCCGTAGCGCCGAGTTCTTAAGGCCAGTAGTTATTTTCCATAAGGAGATACACCCCATGCGTAAGACTTTAGCTATTGCCTTGATGTTGACCGCTTCCCTCGGTCTCGCTGCCTGCGATAAAAAATCCGAGGACAAAGCTCAAGATGCAAACCAACATGCTGAGCAAGCTCAGCAAGACATGAACAAAGCTCAGGATAAAGTGAACGACGCAGCAAAAGAAAACGCCGAAGCTGCCAAAGCTCAGGCTGAATCGAACGCCGCTGCTCAAGAAGAAGCCGCCAAAAAGCAATAAGCTTTGTGGTGTGAAAGGAAAACCCGCCAAGTGCGGGTTTTCTTTTGCCTGCGATTTACCGGTTAGAGCAACACTGCTCTAAAAGTCGGACTAATCATCAGTAACAACGAACAGATGAAGCCAACTAGCCACATCAGGCTGCGCAACTTCGCCAGATCGGCCAGATAGAACCACAGATAGAAAATCCGCGAGATCACGAAGATGATCGCCAGCGCATCGATCAGCCAACCCGCGGTTTGCGTGGTATGCGCCATCAGCACGCCGACGGCGAAGAGGATGAAGGCTTCGATGCTGTTCTGATGGGCCGCCAGCGCCCTCGCACCGAAGCCAGTCAACTGCGCCTGCTGCTGCCGCGGCAAGTGATTGTCATACCCGCCCTGCTCTTTCATGGCCTTGGCCACCGGCATACGCGCCACATAGATCAATAAAGCACTGATAAACACACACCAGAACGGAATACTCATCAAACAGCCTCTTTGTTCGCCTCAGGGACGGGCGCCTCTGTAGGGGTATAGACCATGACATCGAGAACGTCGGAATGAAACTCGCGGCGATACAAAACCACCACGACTCCCGCGCTCATGATCATGAACAGCCACGGGCTGACGAACCACGCCAGCATGCTCATGCCGAAGTAATAAGAACGCAGGCCGAAGTTGAACTGGTTGGCCGCCATCGAAATCACCCGCGCCGCCCGCGAAGCGAAGGCCTTGCGTTCCTGCTCGGTCACTTGGCGCTCACCGATCATCGGCGCCGACCCGACCAGAATCGCCGCGAAGTTGTATTGGCGCATGCACCAACTGAAAGTAAAGAACGCATAGACGAACACCAGTGCCAGACACAGCAACTTGATCTCCGACATGCCCTGCGACGCCTGCTGCACCATCGGAATATCCGCCAACAACGACACGGCTCGGTCGGACGCACCGAGCACGGTGAGGATACCGGCGAGGATGATCAGCGTGCTGGAGGCGAAGAACGACGCGTTGCGTTCCAGATTGCCGATCACGCTGGCATCGGCGATGCGGTTGTCACGCAGCAGCATGCGGCGCATCCAGTCTTCGCGGTACAGGTGCAACACGCTGGCCAGACACGCCGTATCACGGGCCTTCCAGGTGGCATAACGGGTGTAACCGCCCCAGCAGACGACAAACCAGACGGCGGCGAGCAAGTGGATCAGATTGGCTTGGATGAACGACATTCGTTGTCCTGAGCAAGAGGAATGATGGAGGGAACCCTTCGTTTCGACGTGTTGGCTCGTAAAAAGACACGCTCATTGAAGAGTCAAATTTATTCAAAATAGACCGCAGCTATCAGTTTTCAGAGGCTTATACCTGTCAACTCTGACAGTAGCGCCGAGGGTATGGCGAGGCATAAGGTCGTTTTCTCAAACGGGAACACTGACCGCTCCCCTATCAGACAAGGATTTGAGCATGAGACCTTTGAACGCTGCGCTGCCCATTGACACAACGTTTGGCAACCGGGGGTACGCCGAGTCATTTGCTACGGGAAGCCAGGCTTTGAAAATCGCAGGCTTGCGCCCGGATGGAAAGATCCTTCTCGTGGGACAAACTGTTGTAGAGGGCAAAGTCAGTTTTCATTTGGCGCAATTACTCGCGGACGGTACTAACGATACTGGCTTCAACGAAAACGGTTTGATCGTAGGTACGTTTACAGGTTCGGGACAAGCCAGCGGAACTGGCGCCTGTCTTTATAAAGACGGCAAGGCGCTGCTTTTTGGGTATCAATATGATGAGGACCAAGGAACTCGATTTGCGCTTGCCAGATTCTTCGCTGATGGTGAAAGAGATCGCGATTTCGGTCCCGATGGGACGGTTTACGTCCCTTTCCTGCCACAGTCCGAATCGCAATTGCCAAAACCGGAAGCTTCCATCACGTCGCAATCCAGAACCAGGTTAGTACTGACTGCTGATGAAAAAATACTCGTCGGTCAAAGCGACCGACTGTTCAGACTTGATCAGAATGGAGATTTCGATACCGCTTTCAACAACAAAGGCTGGCTGGATCTTGCAATGGGCATTGCTTCGATTTCAGTAGCAGAGGATGGAGTAATCACAGTTGCAGGTTCGAGGGCTGGAGAAGGGAAGATTGTGCGCCTGAACGTCGATGGAACGCCCCATAAAGACTTCGGCGATGATGGCACCGGGACCGTCTACATTCCATCGGATTACCCGGTCAGCGTACGAAGCCTGATGTTACGTGCTGACGGCAGCTTCTTTGTTGCTGGCCAGGTCGACACATCCCCCAACGACGTTTGGGGGAAAGGACGCAAAGCAATGATGGCCGCGTACAACCCGAACGGTAGACCAAATCTCGCATTCAATCAGGGTAAGCCTGTTGTCACTGATCTTGGATTAACCGACGGTTGCACTTTGTTCGATCTAAGTGGGGAACCTGAGGATGGTTTGGTTGTGGTGGGGAGTACAGGGCAAATAACCAGGGAGCAAATGCTTGCCTGCCGCTATCTGGCAACGGGTGAACTGGACACAACCTTTGGGGACGGCAAGGGATACGTTACTCACTCTATGGGGCCAGGTATGCAATGGATCTCGGTGGCAGTGCAGCCCGACAAGCGAATACTCCTGAGCCGTGACAGCGACAACGTCAATGTGGGAGCTCTGGTCGTACGTTATCTGGGTTGAGGATTATCAGCTCTGATAAAAAATGCCCCGTATCGATTGATACGGGGCATTTCTGTTTAACCGTGCCTGACCCGCTTGTGGCGGGTCACATCACGTCAGGCAGTGACTTCGCTGCGCTTGCCCAGCAGGCGATCACAGACCACGGCGACCACCAGGGTCATCACGCATGGCACCAGCCATGCCAGCCCTTGCTCGCTCAGCGGCAGATGGGTCAGCTGAGTTGGCATCCAGTCGGCCAGACCAGCGCCTTTCAGGGCGTCGATGGTGCCGAAAACGAAGGAAACCAGCATCACCGGGCCAAGAATGCGCCCGTGCTCATGCCAGAAATCCTTGCAGAAGCTCAGTGCGACCAGAACGATGCACGGCGGGTAGATCGCGGTGAGTACCGGAATCGAGAAAGCAATGAGCTTGGTCAGACCGAGGTTGGAGACCAGCAGCGAGAACGCCGCGAGGATAATCACCAGCGTCTTGTAGGACAGTGGCAGCACACGGCTGAAGTATTCAGCACAGGCACAGGTCAGACCGACCGCCGTGACCAGACACGCCAGCGAGATCAGCACCGCAAGGAAACCGCTACCCAGCGAACCGAAGGTGTGTTGCACGTAGGCATGCAACACCGCCGCGCCGTTGGTGGCGCCGACCGCGACTTCATGGCTGCCGGATCCGAGGCGGAACAGGCTGACGTAGACCAGTGCCAGACCCACGCCGGCAATCAGCCCGGCAATGATCGCGTAACGGGTGATCAGCGCCGGCGACTCGACGCCACGGGAGCGGATCGCGTTGACGATAACGATGCCGAATACCAGTGCGCCGAGGGTATCCATGGTCAGGTAACCATTGATGAAGCCCTGAGAGAACGGTGCCGCCACATATTCCGGTGTGCCGTGACCGATGTCACCCGCCGGCAAGGCGAACGCGGCGATGCCCAGTACTGCCAGCGCAATGATTTTCAGCGGTGCGAGGAAGCGGCCAACGGTATCCAGCAACCGCCCAGGATAGAGCGAAATGAAGAACACCAGCAGGAAGTACACCGAGCTGTAGAGGAACAGCGCCAGCGGGCTTTCGCCGGTCAATGGCGCCAGACCTACCTCGAAGGATACGGTCGCGGTACGCGGGGTGGCGAACAGCGGACCCACGGCCAGGTAGCATGCCGCCGCGAGGATACCGCCAGCGATCTTGCCGATAGGGCTGCTCAACGCATCCATCGCACCGCCGACCTTGGCCAGCGCCACCACGGTGACCACCGGCAAACCAACGGCGGTAATCAGGAAGCCCAGCGCAGCCATCCAGACATGAGGCCCGGCCTGCAAGCCGACGATCGGCGGGAAAATGATGTTACCGGCCCCGACAAACAGGGCAAACGTCATAAAACCAAGTGCCAGGATGTCCTGACCTTTCAAAACTTTCATTAAGGTAATACCACACTACTGAAATCGGAATTTAGAGGGGGATTGCCCTGTTGGATTAGGGAAATGCTGTCGATCCGTATGGGACTGACCCTTAAAGCGCGTAGCTGCCTTGTGGGCGGCGGACGCAAAAATGGCGGCCAGCCTAACGAATTTGGCTGACAAACGCACTGTTGGAGGGCGAACTATCCGATACGCGACGTTTCCGTGTCGCGTTTACATATCTATTTTTCATACAGAGAACCTGTATTCATCACAACGAACCTGTGGCGAGGGGATTTATCCCCGTTGGACTGCGCAGCAGTCCCAAAGAATCCGAGCTGGAACTGCCTGACTGATCATGGTCGCTAGCATGGGGGCCGCTTCGCAGCCCAGCGGGGATAAATCCCCTCGCCACAACAGCTCTCAAAATTCTCATACGCCAGGAACGACAAAGGCCACCCGAAGGTGGCCTCTGTTGCTGGAGCTAAAAAGTCAGCCGAAGCTTACTTCTTCACTTCCCAGCCAGTCAGCTCGGCCAGGGCCTTGCCGATGTCTGCCAGCGAACGCACGGTTTTAACGCCTGCGTCTTGCAGCGCAGCGAATTTCTCGTCTGCAGTGCCTTTGCCGCCAGAGATGATTGCGCCAGCATGGCCCATGCGCTTGCCCGGAGGAGCAGTCACACCAGCGATGTAGGAAACAACCGGCTTGGTCACGTTAGCCTTGATGTAGGCAGCCGCTTCTTCTTCAGCCGAACCGCCGATCTCGCCGATCATCACGATCGCCTCGGTCTTCGGGTCTTCCTGGAACAGCTTCAGGATGTCGATGAAGTTCGAGCCCGGGATCGGGTCACCACCGATGCCGACGCAAGTCGACTGACCGAAACCGGCGTCAGTGGTCTGCTTCACAGCTTCGTAGGTCAGGGTGCCGGAACGCGAAACGATACCGACCTTGCCTGGCAAGTGAATGTGACCTGGCATGATGCCGATCTTGCATTCGCCTGGGGTGATCACGCCTGGGCAGTTAGGGCCGATCAGGACTACGCCCAGCTCGTCGCACTTAACCTTGGCGTCCAGCATGTCCAGGGTAGGAATGCCTTCGGTGATGCAGACGATCAGCTTGATGCCGCCGAATGCCGCTTCCAGGATCGAGTCCTTGCAGAACGGAGCCGGAACGTAGATCACGCTGGCGGTAGCGCCAGTGGCAGCTACTGCGTCTTTAACGGTGTTGAACACTGGCAGACCCAGGTGCTCGGTGCCGCCCTTGCCCGGAGTTACGCCACCAACCATCTTGGTGCCGTATTCGATGGCTTGCTGGGTGTGGAAACTACCTTGCGAACCGGTAATACCCTGGCAGATAACTTTGGTGTCTTTATTGATCAGGACGCTCATTATTTGCCCTCCGCAGCTTTGACAACTTGTTGAGCAGCGTCGGTCAGGCTGGTAGCAGCGATGATGTTCAAACCGCTTTCTGCCAGTACTTTAGCGCCCAGCTCAGCGTTGTTGCCTTCAAGGCGAACAACAACCGGGATTTTCACGCCGACTTCTTTCACGGCGCCGATGATGCCTTCGGCAATCATGTCGCAGCGAACGATGCCGCCGAAGATGTTGACCAGTACTGCCGCGACGTTCTGGTCGGACAGGATGATCTTGAACGCTTCAGTAACGCGTTCCTTGGTAGCGCCACCACCTACGTCGAGGAAGTTGGCTGGCTTGCCGCCATGCAGGTTGACGATGTCCATGGTGCCCATGGCCAGACCGGCACCGTTGACCATGCAACCGATGTTGCCTTCCAGCGCTACGTAGTTCAGTTCGAACTTGGCAGCGTGCGCTTCGCGCGGATCGTCCTGCGACGGATCGTGGAAAGCCTTCAGCTTAGGCTGACGGTACATGGCGTTGGCGTCGATGTTGATCTTCGCGTCGAGGCAGTGCAGATCGCCGTCAGCCTTGATCACCAGCGGGTTTACTTCCAGCAGAGCCAGGTCGTGGTCTTTGAACAGCTTGGCCAGACCTACGAAGATCTTGGCGAACTGAGTGACCTGCTTGCCTTCCAGACCCAGCTGGAATGCCAGCTCGCGACCCTGGGATGGCTGAGCGCCAACCAGTGGATCGATAGTGGCCTTGAGAATTTTTTCTGGAGTGTCGTGAGCGATTTTCTCGATGTCCACGCCACCTTCGGTGGAAGCCATGAACACGATGCGACGGCTCGAACGGTCAACGACAGCGCCCAGGTACAGCTCTTTAGCGATATCAGTGCACGATTCAACCAGGATCTTGGTGACTGGCTGGCCATTGGCGTCAGTCTGGTAAGTCACCAGACGCTTGCCCAGCCACTGCTGTGCGAAGGCTTTGGCGTCTTCTTTGCTGCGAACCAGCTTTACGCCGCCCGCTTTACCGCGACCACCGGCGTGAACCTGGGCTTTGACGACCCACTCGTTGCCGCCGATTTTGTCGCAAGCTTCTGCTGCTGCTTCCGGGGTGTCTACTGCGTAACCAGTGGAAACTGGCAGGCCGTATTCAGCGAACAGCTGCTTACCCTGATACTCGTGAAGATTCATGCTTTTTACCGTCTTCGTTAGGTACTGCGCATTCGGCGCTGCGCTCGTTTGAGTGCCGCGCCACCTGTGACTGCTGCTTGCGTAGCTGGGCTACGCAAGACTGCGTCCGGCGGACATTCCGCGGTGAGTCTTGCTCGCAAGGCTCACGACGGGCCGTTGCCGCCGTGGTTTCTTATTATGTCTTAACGCTTCTTGCGGTTGGCAATGTGAATGGCGCCGCCATTCACTGCCAGAGCAGCTTCGTGCAAGGCTTCGGACAGGGTCGGATGGGAGAAAACCATCATGCCCAGGTCTTCAGCGCTGGTGCCGAATTCCATACCGATCGCGCCCTGCTGAACCAGTTCTGCAGCGCTCGGGCCAATCACGTGCACGCCCAATACGCGGTCGGTCTTGGCATCGGCGATGACCTTGACGAAACCACCGGTATCGTTGGCAGCCATGGCACGGCCGGAAGCGGCGAACGGGAAGGTGCCGACGTTGACTTCAACGCCTTCGGCCTTCAGCGCCTGCTCGGTTTTGCCAACCCACGCGATTTCCGGGTGAGTATAAATAACCGAAGGGATCAAATCATAGTTCATCTGAGCCTTGTGGCCCTTGATGCGCTCGACAACCATGATGCCTTCTTCCGAAGCCTTGTGGGCCAGCATCATGCCGCGAACCACGTCACCGATGGCGAAGACGCCCGGTACAGCTGTGACGCAATGGTCATCGACCGCGATGAAACCGCGCTCGTCGATTTCCACGCCGCAGTCGGCAGACAGCAGATCAGTGGTCACCGGACGGCGACCAACGGCTACGATCAGCTTGTCGAAAGTGATGGTCTGTTCGCCGTTGGCATCGGTGTAGTTGACGACGACTTCTTCGCCGTTGACTTTCGAACCGGTAACGCGAGCGCCCAGCTTGATGTCCAGACCCTGTTTGGTCAGGGTTTTCAGCGCTTCCTTGGAAACAGCGGTGTCCGCTGCCATCAGGAAAGTGTCCAGTGCTTCGAGCACAGTCACTTCTGCCCCCAGACGCGACCATACCGAACCCAGTTCCAGACCGATCACGCCAGCGCCGATCACGCCCAGACGTTTAGGTACGGACTGGAATTCCAGAGCGCCAGTCGAATCGACGATGACTTTCTGGTCAACCGGAGCCGGTGGAATGTCGATCGGACGCGAACCTGGCGCGAGAATGACGTTTTCCGCTTCGATGACTTCAACCGAACCGTCCGGCTTGGTGACTTCGACTTTCTTGCCGGCCAGCAGCTTGCCGTGGCCCTGGATCGAAGTAACGCCGTTGGCCTTGAACAGGGTGGCAACGCCGCCGGTCAGGTTCTTGACGATGCCAGCCTTGCGGCCAACCATCGCAGCGACGTCCATTTTGACTTCGCCGGTCGAGATACCGTGAACGTTGAAGCTCTCTTTGGCTTCCTTGTATTTCCACGAGCTGTCGAGCAGCGCCTTGGAAGGAATGCAACCTACGTTCAGGCAGGTACCGCCCAGGGCTTGCTTGCCCTCTGCGTCGGTGTACTTCTCGATGCAGGCAGTGGTCAGGCCCAACTGAGCAGCCTTGATGGCCGCTACATAGCCACCAGGGCCGGCACCGATCACTACTACGTCAAATTTCTGCGACATTCAAAAAATCCTCTTTAGCAATAAAGCTACAAGCCGCAAGCTCCAAGCTGCAAGCCCACCCGCTCGCCCTGAGCTTGAGGCTTGTAGCTGAAAGCTTGCAGCTGCTTTTTAGATATCCAGCAACAGACGAGCCGGATCTTCCAGCAGGTTCTTGATGGTCACCAGGAAGGTCACAGCTTCTTTGCCATCGATCAGACGGTGATCGTAGGACAGAGCCAGGTACATCATCGGACGGATCACGACCTGACCGTTGATGGCCATCGGACGCTGGATGATGTTGTGCATGCCCAGAATCGCTGCCTGCGGCGGGTTGACGATCGGCGTCGACATCATCGAACCGAAGGTACCACCGTTGGTGATGGTGAAGGTACCACCGGTCATCTCGTCCATCGACAGTTTGCCGTCACGGGCTTTCTTGCCAAATGTTGCGATGCCGCCTTCGATTTCAGCCAGGCTCATCAGCTCGGCGTTACGCAGAACCGGTACCACCAGGCCACGGTCGCTGGAAACGGCAACGCCGATGTCTGCGTAGCCGTGGTAAACGATGTCGCCGCCGTCGATCGACGCGTTGACAGCCGGGAAGCGTTTCAGCGCTTCAGTGGCCGCTTTCACGAAGAACGACATGAAGCCCAGGCGTACGCCGTTGTGGGACTTCTCGAACAGGTCCTTGTACTTCGAACGCAGCGCCATGACTTCGGTCATGTCGACTTCGTTGAACGTGGTCAGCATCGCCATGTTCGACTGGGCTTCAACCAGACGCTTGGCCACGGTGGCACGTACGCGAGTCATCGGTACGCGCTTCTCGATGCGGTCGCCGGCAGCGAACACAGGCGCAGCAGCCGAAGGAGCAGCAGCCTTGGCAGGTGCGGCAGCCGGAGCGGCTTTCTTGGCAGCAACCGCTGCTACCACGTCTTCCTTGGTCACACGACCGCCCTTGCCGGTGCCGGCAACGGAAGCGATGTTGATGCCGTTTTCTTCAGCCAGCTTGCGCGCGGCAGGAGCGGCGATCGGGTCATCTTCGCCATCGGCAGCAGCTGGTGCGGCAGCGGCAGTAGCGGCCGGAGCAGCAGCGGCGGCAGGAGCGGCAGCAGCAGCGCCGCCCTCTTCGATCGAGCCCAGGACCTGGTTCGACAGAACGGTAGCGCCCTCTTCGGCAACGATTGCGCCCAGCACGCCGTCTGCTTCAGCCAACACTTCGAGCACGACTTTGTCGGTTTCGATGTCGACGATCAGGTCGTCACGCTTGACGGCCTCACCTGGTTTCTTGTGCCAGGTGGCAACGGTGCCATCGGCAACCGATTCCGGGAATGACGGGGCTTTGATTTCGATAGCCATTATCTGTGGGTCCTTAAAATTCGGTTTCAGTCAGCGCGAAGGCGTTAAACAGTGAAAGCATCTTGCAGCAGTTTTTCCTGCTGCTCGGCGTGCATCGATGCGTAACCACAAGCTGGCGCAGCCGAAGCCTCACGGCCCGCGTACTCAAGTACGAGAGTCTTGTCGAGGTTGGCGATGCTGCGACGCAAGTGATGCTGGCTGCAGTACCAGGCACCCTGGTTCATCGGCTCTTCCTGACACCAAACGGCGTGTTTGACGTTGGTGTACGGAGCCAGGACTTCTTTCAAGTCGTCCTCAGGGAACGGATACAGCTGCTCGATACGCACGATGGCGATATCTTCGCGGCCTTCGGCACGGCGTTTTTCCAGCAGGTCGTAGTAGACCTTGCCGCTGCACAGAACCACGCGCTCGACCTTTTTCGGGTCCAGTGCATCGATTTCCGGGATCACGGTCTGGAACGAACCTTCGGCCAGATCTTCCAGCGTCGAGATGGCCAGCTTGTGGCGCAGCAGCGACTTCGGCGTCAGCACGACCAGCGGCTTGCGCAGCGGACGGATCACCTGACGACGCAGCAAGTGGTAGATCTGCGCTGGCGTGGTCGGCATGCACACCTGAATGTTGTGCTCGGCGCACAGCTGCAGGTAACGCTCAAGACGAGCCGAGCTGTGCTCAGGGCCTTGGCCTTCGTAACCGTGTGGCAGCAGCATGGTCAGACCGCAGAGACGGCCCCACTTGTGCTCGCCGCTGGTGATGAACTGGTCGATCACGACCTGAGCACCGTTGGCGAAGTCGCCGAACTGGGCTTCCCAGATCACCAGCGCGTTTGGCGTGGTGGTCGAGTAACCGTATTCGAATGCCAGTACCGCTTCTTCCGAGAGGAACGAGTCGTACAGGTCGAAACGTGGCTGACCGTCGTACAGGTTCTGCAGCGGAATGTAGGTGCCCGCGTCTTTCTGGTTGTGCAACACAGCGTGACGGTGCGAGAACGTACCGCGGCCGATGTCCTGACCGGTCATGCGGATCGGGTGACCTTCGAACGCGAGGGTCGCGTACGCCATGGTTTCAGCGTAACCCCAGTTGATCGGCAGGCCGCCGGCTTGCATCTTCTGACGGTCTTCGTAGATCTTCGCGACCTGGCGCTGAACAACGAAGCCTTCCGGAATTTCCAGCAGCTTGGCGGACAGCTCTTGCAGGGTCTTGAGATCGAAACGCGTGTCGTGACGCGCAGTCCAGGCGTGGCCCAGGTACGGACGCCAGTCGACGAACAGCTCTTTGTTCGGCTCTTTGACCAGCGATTTCACTACGTGCAGACCGTTGTCCAGCGCGTTGCGGTATTCGTCGACCTTGGCCTGAACGCGTTCAGCGTCAAGCACACCGGCCTGAGTCAGGCGATCAGCGTACAGCTCACGGGTGGTGCGCTGCTTGGTGATCTGCTGATACATCAGTGGCTGGGTGCCGCTTGGCTCGTCGGCCTCGTTGTGGCCGCGACGACGGTAGCAGACCAGATCGATCACCACGTCACGCTTGAACTGCATGCGGTAGTCGATGGCCAATTGGGTCACGAACAGCACGGCTTCCGGATCATCGCCATTCACATGGAGGATCGGCGCCTGGATCATCTTGGCAACGTCGGTGGCGTACTCGGTGGAGCGCGAGTCCAGCGGGTTGCTGATGGTGAAACCGACCTGGTTGTTGATCACGATGTGCACGGTACCGCCGGTCTTGAAACCGCGGGTCTGCGACATCTGGAAGGTTTCCATGACCACGCCCTGACCGGCAAATGCCGCGTCACCGTGGATGGAGATCGGCAGTACCTTCTCACCGGTCAGGTCGTTGCGACGGTCCTGACGGGCGCGCACCGAACCTTCGACCACCGGGGAAACGATTTCCAGGTGGGACGGGTTGAACGCCATGGCGAGGTGAACTTCACCGCCGGTGGTCATCACGTTGGACGAGAAGCCCTGGTGGTATTTAACGTCACCGGAACCCAGCTCGACCTTCTTCTTGCCTTCGAACTCGTCGAACAGCTCGCGCGGGTTCTTGCCGAAGGTGTTGACCAGCACGTTCAGACGGCCACGGTGGGCCATGCCGATGACGACTTCCTTGGTGCCGTACGAGCCGGAACGCTGGATCAGTTCGTCGAGCATCGGAATCAGGCTTTCGCCGCCTTCCAGACCGAAACGCTTGGTGCCCGGGTATTTGGTGCCCAGGTATTTTTCCAGGCCTTCACCGGCAGTCACGCGCTCAAGCAGGTGGCTCTTGATGTCGGCGGAGTACGTCGGACGGCCACGCACGCTTTCCAGACGTTGCTGGAACCACTGGCGCTGCTCGGAATCGGTGATGTGCGTAAATTCAGCGCCGATGGTGCGGCAATATGTCTGCTGCAACGCTTCGTGAATTTCGCGTAGGCTCGCTTCCTCTTTGCCGATGAACAGGTCGCCGGCACGGAAGGTCGTATCAAGATCGGCATTGGTCAAGCCGTAATGATTGATCGACAGGTCTGCAGGTGCAGGACGCTGCCACAGCCCCAGCGGGTCAAGCTGGGCTGCCTGGTGGCCACGCATACGGTAGGCCTGGATCAATCGCAGCACTTCAACTTGCTTCTTCTCGTGCTCACTGCTCACGCTGCCGGCGGAAACCGGTTGGGCGCGGCGCTGGTTCTTTGCCAGCAGCACGAAATGATCGCGAATCGTCGAGTGCGAAACATCAGTGGCAGAGTTGCCGTCGGCTGGCAACTTCTGAAAGTAGGTGCGCCACTCTTCTGGCACAGCGTTAGGGTCGTGCAGGTAGAGCTCATAAAGCTCTTCCACATAGGCAGCGTTTCCACCTGAAAGGTAGGCGCTGTTCCACATGCGCTGCATCACGCTTTCTTGCATGCTTGGTCACCCTCGGTTAGGGGAACACCATCGGTGTCGACACCGAGCAAACTTGCAGAAGTCCGAATGCAGCGACTAAAACAAGCCACCTAGGATCACACTGATAGTCCGGGTACCAGCCCGGATGCCCCTGCTTGTCTCATTTCTTCAAAAGAAGAGCTGCAGCTTATGGCTACTGCTCTGGTTATAGCCATGACGCGGGTTGAAGCCCGCGCCACAGCCTCTACGGTGCAACGGTTACAGCAGCTGAATCACACGCCGCTCGAAAGCAGCATGTTACGGATGTGACCGATGGCCTTAGTCGGGTTCAGGCCTTTCGGACATACGTTGACGCAGTTCATGATGCCCCGGCAGCGGAAAACGCTGAACGGGTCGTCAAGTGAAGCCAGACGCTCGCTGGTCTTGGTGTCGCGACTGTCTGCCAGGAAGCGGTAGGCTTGCAGCAGCGCAGCAGGACCCAGGAACTTGTCCGGGTTCCACCAGAAGGACGGGCAAGAGGTCGAGCAGCAGGCGCACAGGATGCACTCGTACAGACCGTCGAGCTTTTCGCGCTCTTCTGGCGACTGCAGACGCTCGATGGCCGGAGCCGGCGTGTCGTTCTGCAGGTAAGGCTTCACCTTCTCGTATTGCTTGTAGAAGATGCTCATATCGACGACCAGGTCACGGATAACCGGCAAACCTGGCAGCGGACGAACGATCAGCTTGTTGCCTTTTACAACGGCAGACAGCGGCGTGATGCAGGCCAGACCGTTCTTGCCGTTGATGTTCATGCCGTCGGAGCCGCAGACGCCTTCACGGCAGGAGCGACGATAGGAGAAACCTTCGTCCTGCTCTTTGATCAGGGCCAGCACGTCCAGCACCATCAGGTCTTTACCACCGGTATCGACCTGGAAATCCTGCATGAACGGCGCGGCGTCCTGATCAGGGTTGTAGCGATAAACACTGACTTGCAACATGGCGGTCACCCTTAATAAGTCCGGACTTTAGGTTCGAAAGTCGGAACAGTCTTCGGCGAGAAGTTCACGGCACGCTTGGTGACGCGCTTGTCACCCGGGAAGTACAGGGTGTGGCACAGCCAGTTTTCGTCATCACGGTCTTCGAAGTCTTCACGGGCGTGAGCGCCGCGGGACTCTTTACGTACTTCGGCCGCGATGGCGGTAGCTTCAGCCACTTCCAGCAGGTTCTGCAGTTCCAGCGCTTCGATACGTGCAGTGTTGAACGCTTGCGACTTGTCGTTGATCTTCACGTTGGCGATACGCTTGCGCAGATCGGCCAACTGAGCGATGCCCTTCTGCATGTATTCGCCGGTACGGAATACACCGAAGTAGTTCTGCATGCAGCTTTGCAGCTCGCGACGCAGGGTGGCAACGTCTTCACCGTCGGTACGGTTGTTCAGCGCGTTCAGACGCGACAGTGCAGCTTCGATGTCGGACTCGGTAGCGTCGTCGTATTCGATGCCATCGGTCAACGCCTTTTCCAGGTGCAGGCCGGCAGCGCGACCGAAGACCACCAGGTCGAGCAGCGAGTTGCCGCCCAGACGGTTCGCACCGTGTACCGATACGCAAGCCACTTCGCCTACCGCGAACAGGCCAGGGATGATCTGGTCCTGACCTTCGGCGTTCTGGGTGATCGCCTGGCCATGAATGTTGGTGGCAACGCCGCCCATCATGTAGTGGCAGGTCGGCACAACCGGAACCGGAGCAACGACCGGGTCAACGTGGGCGAAGGTCTTCGACAGTTCGCAGATGCCTGGCAGACGGCTGTGCAGCACTTCCTCGCCCAGGTGGTCGAGTTTGAGCATTACGTGGTCGCCATTCGGACCGCAACCGTTGCCGGCGATGATTTCCTTGACCATCGAACGGGCAACCACGTCACGACCTGCAAGGTCTTTCGCGTTCGGAGCATAACGCTCCATGAAACGCTCGCCGTGCTTGTTGATCAGGTAACCACCTTCACCACGGCAACCTTCGGTAACCAGTACACCGGCGCCGGCGATGCCGGTCGGGTGGAACTGCCACATTTCGATGTCTTGTACCGGCACGCCAGCACGCAGAGCCATGCCGACGCCGTCACCGGTGTTGATCAGGGCGTTGGTGGTGGACGCGTAGATGCGGCCTGCACCGCCAGTGGCCAGAACCGTGGCCTTGGCACGAATGTAGGAGGTTTCGCCGGTTTCGATGCAGATCGCGATCACACCCACGAATTCGCCTTCCTGGTTTTTCACCAGATCAACAGCGTAGTACTCGTTGAGGAACGTGGTACCGGCTTTCAGGTTGCCCTGATAAAGGGTGTGCAGCAGCGCGTGACCGGTACGGTCGGATGCAGCGCAGGTACGTGCAGCCTGACCGCCCTTGCCGTAATCCTTGGACTGGCCACCGAACGGACGCTGGTAGATGCGGCCTTGCTCGGTACGCGAGAACGGCAGACCCATGTGGTCCAGCTCGAACACGGCAGCCGGGCCTTCCTGACACATGTATTCGATAGCGTCCTGGTCACCGATGTAGTCGGAACCCTTGACGGTATCGTACATGTGCCAGCGCCAGTCATCGTTCGGGTCGGCGGAAGCGATGGCGCAAGTGATGCCGCCCTGTGCGGACACAGTGTGCGAACGGGTCGGGAAAACCTTGGTGATCACCGCAGTCTTGTGGCCGCCCTGTGCCAGCTGCAGCGCAGCGCGCATGCCGGCACCGCCACCACCAATAATGATGGCGTCGAAAGAAATCGTTGGAATGTTAGCCATGAATCAGATACCCCAGAGAATCTGCACACCCCAGACGAAGTAAGCGAACATCGCAACGCCGCATACTGCCTGGAAAAGGAAACGTATCGCCGTTGCGGACTTGCCGAACGCCATTGGCGTCAGGTAGTCGGTCGCGATGGTCCACATGCCGACCCAGGCGTGAGCGCCCAGAGCAACAAGGGCCAGCAGGCTGAAAATACGCATTCCGTTGTGAGCGAACAGTTCATGCCACTGGGCATACTCGAGGCCAGGGTTGGCGACGATGTATCCGATCAGAAAGATGAAGTAAGCCGCGAGAACGACCGCAGACACACGCTGTGCCATCCAGTCATAGAGGCCCGAACGCGACAGGTTAGTGACGTTAGTTACCATATCCAGACTCCTGCCAGAACGATTACCACCACGGAAACGGCGATAACGATTTTCGAGCCCAGTTTGCCGCCTTCCAGCGTCTCACCGATGCCCATGTCCATGATCAAGTGGCGCACACCGGCTACCAGGTGATACAGCAGAGCGGACAGGATGCCCCAAATCACTAGCTTGGCTAGCGGACTGGTCAGACACGCTTTCACCTGACCGAAGCCTTCCTCGGAGCTCAGCGACTTGTCCAATGCGTAAAGCATGATGGCAAGGCACACGAAGAGGATGACACCGGAGATACGGTGAAGAATGGACGTGTAAGCAGTGACTGGGAGTTTGATGGTCCTTAGGTCTAGGTTTACAGGTCGTTGGCTTTTCACGGCTTTTTTTTCACACTGAAGAGCCCCTAACAATCAGGGCAAAGTTGTTGGGGAGTGCACTGGTCAGGTAACCACCACCCAGGGATGCGACCCCCAATGAAAGCAAGCCCAAAAGCCCTTGGCGGTCGGTGGCCGAGTATAGACAGTTAGGCTACTAATGACAACGCGTTCACCTACCCCCAATAGCGGATTGCACAAGTTGCATAAAAGGCGTAAATGGCAGGCAATTTCGAGGAAAAAGTCGGCTTAAAGCCTTCTGGAGCAAGACTTTAGGCAAATTGACATTCGAATTTATCTCACTATAGTGGTGCGGGCCCTGCGTGGGGGGTCTGTCTGATGGTTCAAGCATAAATAGGAGGCCACATGGCTGACAAAAAAGCGCAGTTGATCATCGAGGGCGCAGCCCCCGTCGAGCTGCCCATTTTAACCGGCACCGTTGGTCCCGATGTAATAGATGTTCGGGGCCTGACGGCCACGGGCCGCTTCACTTTCGACCCGGGTTTCATGTCGACCGCTTCGTGCGAATCGAAAATTACCTATATCGACGGCGACAACGGCATTTTGTTGCACCGCGGCTACCCGATCGAACAGCTGGCTGAAAAGTCGGACTACCTGGAAACCTGCTACCTGCTGCTCAACGGCGAATTGCCGACCGCAGAACAGAAGGCCCAGTTCGTCAGCACCGTGAAGAACCACACCATGGTTCACGAGCAGCTGAAAACCTTCTTCAACGGTTTCCGTCGCGACGCCCACCCGATGGCCGTCATGTGCGGTGTAGTCGGCGCCCTCTCGGCCTTCTACCACGACTCCCTGGACATCAATAACCCGCAGCATCGCGAAATTTCCGCGATCCGTCTGGTTGCGAAGATGCCGACCCTGGCAGCGATGGTTTACAAGTACTCCATGGGCCAACCCATGATGTACCCGCGCAACGATCTGACTTACGCGGAAAACTTCCTGCACATGATGTTCAACACCCCGTGCGAGATCAAACCGATCAGCCCGGTACTCGCCAAGGCCATGGACCGGATCTTCATCCTCCACGCCGACCACGAGCAGAACGCTTCGACCTCCACCGTGCGTCTGGCCGGCTCTTCGGGTGCCAACCCGTTCGCCTGCATCGCTGCCGGTATCGCCGCACTGTGGGGTCCTGCCCACGGCGGTGCGAACGAAGCCGTGCTGACCATGCTCGACGAGATTGGCGATGTGTCGAACATCGACAAGTTCATCGCCAAGGCCAAGGACAAGAACGATCCGTTCAAGTTGATGGGCTTCGGTCACCGCGTCTACAAGAACCGCGACCCTCGCGCGACTGTCATGAAGCAGACCTGCGACGAAGTGCTGAAGGAACTGGGCATCAACAACGATCCGCAACTCGAACTGGCCATGCGCCTGGAAGAGATCGCGTTGACCGACCCGTACTTCATCGAGCGCTCGCTGTACCCGAACGTCGACTTCTACTCGGGGATCATCCTCAAGGCGATCGGCATTCCAACCAGCATGTTCACGGTGATTTTCGCCCTGGCGCGTACTGTGGGCTGGATTTCGCACTGGAAAGAAATGCTTTCGAGCCCGTACAAGATTGGCCGTCCGCGCCAGCTGTACACCGGTTACGAGTCGCGTGACATTACCAAGCTGGAAGATCGCAAATAAGGGTTTTTCTTTTTTGTGATGGTTTAGTGGTGTGTCAGGAACGGCCTCTTATATAGAGGCCGTTTTTGTTTGTGGTTTCAGCGGCCTTCGGGCCGACTGGTTCTTGGATTTTGGGGGCATATCCGTTGCTGCGGGTGCTGCCGCTGGCGGTTTCGCTCTTACAGCGAGTCACCTTTTCCAAACGCCAAAAAGGTAACCCAAAAGGCTTTGCCCCGGCGTACGGCCCGCTCGCTGGGGCTCGGGGTACCTTCGTTACGGGACCGATCCGGTAACGAAGCCTGCCGAAAGGGCAAAAGATCAAAAGCAAAGGCCAAAGCCAGATCAAGAGCCCCTCACCCTAGCCCTCTCCCAGAGGGAGAGGGGACTGACCGAGGTGTTCAGGCGAAACACGCCGACTTGCGATACCGAGTCGAATGCAGGTTTTGAACACCACACAAATCGGCTCCCTCTCCCTCGGGAGAGGGCTGGGGTGAGGGGCGAATCCACCGAAAATCTCAAGCCATGCGACGCTTCTAACCACTCAACAATGAGCGCAAGCTCGAGTGCTTTTGATCTTGATCCACGGGCGACGTCGGAAGGCTGAGTGGAGGGATTGATCCGGGCGTGGGAGCGCAGCGACCGTCTGGCGCAGCCAGACACAGCGGAAGGAGGTGCAGCGAAGCAAACCGGAGCCGCTGCGCCAGGATCAGTCCCGGAGCGAAGGAACCCCGAGCCCCAGCGAGCGGGCCGAACGTAGGAGCTAGCGTTTTTTGCTTACTTTTTTAGGCGCTTGTAAAAAAGTAAGTCGCCGTAAGGGCGAAACCGCCAGCCGCAGCACTGCAAAAAACGGATATACACACCAAACCAACCAATAACCGCCCACAAAAAAACGCCCCAATCTCTCAATCAGGGCGTTTTCTTGCAGCTTACAACTGATCTCTTAGTGCGAAACCGCCCCACTCGCCCCCAACCCGGTCTGCGAACGCACAAACTGCGGGAAGAACAGCGCCCGCTCGTTATCCGCAGCCGCCGACTTGTCGGTAATCGAGAAGAACCAGATCCCAATGAACGCAATCATCATCGAGAACAGCGCCGGATATTCGTAAGGGAAGATCGCCTTCTCGTGATGCAGAATCTGCACCCAGATGGTTGGGCCGAGGATCATCAGACCAACAGCACTGACCAGACCCAGCCAGCCACCAATCATCGCGCCGCGAGTGGTCAGCTTCTTCCAGTACATCGAAAGCAGCAGCACAGGGAAGTTGCAGCTCGCCGCGATGGAGAACGCCAGGCCGACCATGAACGCAATATTCTGGCTTTCGAACAGAATGCCCAGACCAATCGCCAGCACCGCCAGGGCGATGGTGGTGATCTTCGACACGCGAATCTCATCTTTCTCGTTGGCCTTGCCCTTCTTGATCACACTGGCGTACAGGTCGTGAGAAACCGCCGAAGCACCCGCCAGCGTCAGACCGGCTACCACAGCCAGAATGGTTGCAAACGCCACTGCCGAGATGAAGCCTAGGAAGATGCTGCCGCCCACCGCGTTGGCCAGGTGCACCGCCGCCATGTTGTTGCCGCCGAGCAAGGCGCCCGCTGCATCTTTGAAGGCCGGGTTGGTGCTGACCAGCAGGATCGCTCCGAAGCCGATGATGAAGGTCAGGATGTAGAAGTAGCCAATGAAACCGGTAGCGTACAGCACGCTCTTGCGCGCCTCTTTTGCGTCACTCACGGTGAAGAAGCGCATCAGAATGTGCGGCAGGCCAGCGGTGCCGAACATCAGCGCCAGACCCAGCGAGAATGCCGAGATCGGATCCTTCACCAGACCGCCGGGGCTCATGATCGCTTCGCCCTTGGCGTGAACCTTGATCGCTTCGGAGAACAGTGTGTTGAAGTCGAAGCCCACATGCTTCATCACCATCAGCGCCATGAACGAGGCACCGGACAGCAACAACACTGCCTTGATGATCTGCACCCAAGTGGTCGCAAGCATGCCGCCGAACAGCACGTACATGCACATCAGCACGCCGACCAGGATCACCGCAACGTGGTAATCGAGGCCGAACAGCAGCTGGATCAGCTTGCCGGCACCGACCATTTGCGCGATCAGGTAGAACGCCACCACCACCAGCGAGCCGCAGGCGGACAGGGTGCGGATCTGGGTTTGCCCGAGGCGGTAGGACGCCACGTCGGCAAAGGTGTATTTACCCAGGTTGCGCAGGCGTTCGGCGATCAGGAACAGAATGATCGGCCAGCCCACCAGGAAGCCGATCGAGTAGATCAGGCCGTCATAACCGGAGGTGAACACCAGCGCGGAAATCCCCAGGAAAGACGCCGCCGACATGTAGTCGCCGGCAATCGCCAGGCCGTTCTGGAAACCGGTGATCTTGCCGCCCGCCGCATAGTAGTCGGCGGCCGAGTTGTTTTTCTTTGAAGCCCAGTAGGTGATGTATAAAGTCGCGCCGACGAAGGCCACGAACATCAGGATCGCCGGGATGTTCAGCGGCTGTTTGGCCACCTCCCCCGTCAATGCGTCAGCCGCCCAGACACTCGGCGCGAAAGCCGCAACACTCAATAAAGCCAGTAGACGCCGGATCATTGCTGAGCCTCCTTGAGAATCGCATTGTTCAGGTCGTCGAACTCGCCATTGGCGCGGCGCACGTAGATGCCGGTCAGGACGAAGGCTGAAATGATCAGACCGACACCGATCGGGATGCCCCAGGTGATCGAGGATTCAGGACTGAGTTTCGCCCCGAGCACGTGCGGCCCGTATGCGATCAGCAGGATGAATGCGGAGTAGAGCCCAAGCATGATTGCCGAGAGAATCCAGGCGAATCGTTCCCGTTTCTGAACCAGCTCCTTGAATCGGGGACTGTTTTGAATCGAGAGGTAAATGCTGTCGTTCATTGTTTTTATCCTCGCAGCACAAATTATTGTTGGAACGTAGCTAATGTATGCGGCTGCGAGAGAGGTTCCAGACGACCTTAGTAGTAGATGGCCATGATGTTTTAGCCATTTTCCGGTACACAGAAAAAAACTGTGGGAGCGAGCCTGCTCGCGAAGGCGTCGTATCAGTCGATATTGCATCAACTGACAGATTGCATTCGCGAGCAGGCTCGCTCCCACAGGGGTGTGGCGGTGTTTAAATTATTTGGTCCAGTCAGCTACACGATCCGGGTGTTTGGCCACCCAGTCCTTGGCCGCTGCATCAGGCTTGGCACCGTCCTGAATCGCCAGCATGACCTCGCCGATTTCGTCTTTCGAGGCCCACTGGAAGTTTTTCAGGAACTTGGCCACTTCCGGCGCCTTGGCGTCCAGGCCTTTGCTGCCGATGCTGTTCACGGTTTCAGCCTGGCCATACACGCCTTTCGGGTCGTCGAGGAAGCGCAGTTTCCACTTGGCGAACATCCAGTGCGGCACCCAACCGGTGACGGCGATGGATTCGTTCTTCTTCTCGGCGCGGGTCAGCTCGGCAATCATGCCGGCGCCGGAACTGGCCTTGAGGCTGTATTTGTCCAGGCCGTAATCCTTGATCGCCTGATCGGTCTTGAGCATTACGCCTGAACCGGCGTCGATGCCAACAATGCGGTTTTTGAAGGTATCGTCGGTTTTCAGGTCTTCGATCGATTTGGCTTTGACGTACTCCGGCACGATCAGGCCGATCTTCGCGTCCTTGAAGTTCGGGCCGTAATCGACGACCTGATCCTTGTTTTTCGTCCAATAGTCACCGTGGGTCACGGGTAGCCAGGCCGAGAGCATCGCATCGAGTTTGCCGGTGGCCACGCCCTGCCACATGATCCCGGTGGCGACGGCTTGCAGCTTCACGTCATAACCGAGCTTCTGTTTGATCACTTCGGCCGCCACGTGGGTGGTCGCGACGCTGTCGGACCAGCCGTCAACGTAACCGATGTTCAGGGTCTGTTTTTCAGCGTTGGCGAAAGTGGAACTCATCGCAAGCACCAAAGCGGCACCTGCGCCTAAAAGTCGTCGCATCTTCATCGTTTACTTCCCCGAAATGCTGCGCCCGACGGATGCCGGGCATCGTCAACGTATTGTTATGGTGCACAGCGCCCCCATCACGCCGGACCTCACACACCGAACATCAGCCGATTTTTCAAAAAGGGTACTGATGGTTTGATCATCAACCTCAAGCGGCCGGCGACCTGCTCTGTCAGCGACCTCAAGGCAGCGAGAAACGACATCAGAAAGCCATTAATCAAGCGAGATTAATTGACGCCAGACAATCCGCCCGAACTTTGCATGTACAACGCCTGCGAGCCACCAGCCCTTCTATAAATGCAGGTAACATGCGTCGCTTTGCAGCCACTCGGCCTGACCATGTCCGCAACGTACCGATTTCCTTTTCTGCCTTATCTGTTCGCCTGCCTGCTCGGGCTGTTGGCCCTTAGCGGTTTCTGGTATGGCCTCGGCCAACCGGTGATCCTGCCGGACGCCGCGACGCCGACGCACAAGTTGCAATGCGCCTCCTACACACCGTTCGACAAAGACCAATCGCCGTTCGACGTGCCGTTCAAATTGCGCCCCGAGCGCATGGATGCCGACCTCGCGCTGCTGGCGACGCGCTTTGAATGCATCCGCACCTACTCGATGACCGGCCTCGACGCCCTGCCCGATCTGGCGCGCAAGCACGGTCTGAAGTTGATGATCGGCGCCTGGGTCAACAGCAACCCGGTCGACACCGAGCAGGAAGTCGAGCTGCTGATCAAATCGGCCAATGCCAACCCCGACGTGGTCACCGCCGTAATCGTCGGCAACGAAGCGCTGCTGCGCAAAGAGGTCACTGGCGCGCAACTGGCCCGGCTGATCAACAAGGTAAAAAGCCAGGTCAAGCAACCGGTGACTTACGCCGATGTTTGGGAATTCTGGCTCAAGCACCCGGAAGTCGCCCCGGCCGTGGATTTTCTGACCATCCACTTGCTGCCGTACTGGGAAGACGATCCGTCGAATATCGACGTGGCGCTGCGGCATGTGGCGGATGTGCGTCAGGTGTTCGGCAACAAGTTCGCGCCCAAGGACGTGATGATCGGCGAAACCGGTTGGCCCAGCGAAGGCCGCCAGCGCGAAACCGCCGTGCCGAGCCGGGTCAACGAGGCGAAATTCATTCGTGGATTCGTGGCGATGGCCGAGCAGGAAGGCTGGCGTTACAACCTGATCGAAGCCTTTGATCAACCGTGGAAGCGCGGCAGTGAAGGCGCGGTCGGCGGCTACTGGGGGCTGTTCGATGCGGATCGGCAGGACAAAGGCGTGCTCGCCGGACCGGTGAGCAATGTGCCGTACTGGAAAGAATGGCTGGCAGTCGGTGCTTTGATTTTCCTCGGCACGCAGATCCTTGGTGGACGCGTGCGCACCACTCGTTCGGCGTTGCTGCTACCGCTGCTGGGCGCAGTCGCAGCGTGCTCGATTGGCGCCTGGGGCGATCTGGCTCGATTGACCACACGGTTTGCCGGTGAATGGCTGTGGGTCGGCTTGCTGACCGGGTTGAATCTGTTGGTGCTCGCGCATGCCGCGCTGACGTTGAGCGCACGCAGCGGTTGGCGCGCGCGAGCATTCGATTTGCTCGAGCGTCGCGCCGGCTGGCTGGTCGCGGTGGCCGGTTTTGCCGCGGCGGTGATGATGCTGGAAATGGTCTTCGACCCGCGCTATCGCAGTTTCGCCAGCATGGCGTTCGTGCTGCCGGCGCTGGTCTACCTGTGCCGCCCGGTGAGCGTGCCGCGTCGGGAGGTTGCTCTGCTGACCTTTATCGTCGGCGCGGGGATTGCACCGCAGTTGTATCAGGAAGGGATGCTGAATCAGCAGGCGTGGGGCTGGGCGCTGGTGAGTGGATTGATGGTGGTGGCGTTGTGGCGATGCCTGCGGGTTCGCAAGGCCTGATTTCAGCGCTTTCGAAATCGCCATCGCTGGCAAGCCAGCTCCCACAGGATTTCTGCTGCACACAAATGTTGTGTTCACCTCAATCCCTGTGGGAGCGGGCTTGCCCGCGATGACTGACTGTCACGCGCTGCGGGACTCGCGGACCAGGCGCAACCCGGCAATCACCACCGCAAATACCGCTAACGTGGTGTTGTACAACGCCAGCGCCGGCAGGCCGAACACCAGCGCCAGCACCGCCAGCCACCACCCTGCCCGTCCAGGCAATACAAACGCCAATACCGCCGCGCCCACCGCCGCCCAGCCCAGCACCTTGAAATGAATCATCAGCCCGAGGTTCGACCGCACCACGCATTCCCAACGGCCGGCCTCGTCGACACAGATGCCCACCCACTGCCCGTCTTCCATGAAGCCATAGCGCGCGGCATAACTGCCGGCCAGCCACAGCGGCAACAAAACAAGCAGCACAATCACGGGCAAGCGGCGGGACATGGAGCACTCCAATCTGCGGAAATCGGCGGCCAGCTTAATCTGCCGACCGGCATTCGCAAGCACTAACAACTGTTAACTGTTCAGCGAGCCCTTGCAACGTGTATCGTCCAGCTACTATTACCCCGAATTCCGCCTGTTTGGTGCCGCAGCATGGCACTTTGGCGCACGGCCGGTGGTCATAGCCTGCGAACTTCAATCGGCACCTTCCTCTAAGGGATCTAGTCATGCTCCGTTCCTTGCGCTTCGCCGCGCTGTTCAGCGGCCTTATCTTGAGTGCGTCCGCGCTGGCGGTGGATATCGACGCCGCCAGCTATGGCTACCCGCTGACCAACCCGTTCGAGGCGACGATCGCCACGACACCACCGGACCTGCGTCCGGAGCTGCCGCTGGACGACGACATCAATCAAACGGACCGCAGCCTCACCCTGCGCCCGGAGCGTGAATTCCAACTGCCGGACAATTTCTGGGCAGTGAAGAAACTCACTTACCGCATCGCCACGCAGGACAAACCGGCGCCGCTTATCTTCCTGATTGCCGGCACCGGCGCGCGCTTTGACAGCACGCTCAACGAATACCTGAAAAAGCTGTATTACAAGGCCGGCTACCACGTCGTGCAGTTGTCCTCGCCGACGAGCTTCGACTTCATCAGCGCCGCCTCGCGTTTCGCCACGCCGGGCGTGACCAAGGAAGATGCCGAAGACATGTATCGGGTGATGCAGGCCGTGCGGGCGCAGAACCCGAAGCTGCCGGTCACCGAGTATTACCTGACCGGCTACAGCCTCGGCGCCCTTGATGCCGCGTTCGTCGCGCATCTGGACGAAACGCGCCGTAGCTTCAACTTCAAAAAAGTCCTGCTGCTGAACCCGCCGGTCAACCTCTACACCTCGGTGACCAACCTCGACAAGCTGGTACAAACCGAGGTCAAGGGCATCAACAACAGCACCACGTTCTACGAACTGGTACTGACCAAGCTGACCCGCTACTTCCAGCAGAAAGGCTACATCGACCTCAACGATGCGCTGCTGTACGACTTCCAGCAGTCCAAACAGCACCTGACCAACGAACAGATGGCCATGCTCATCGGCACGTCGTTCCGCTTTTCGGCAGCCGACATTGCCTACACCTCGGACCTGGTCAACCGTCGCGGCCTGATCACCCCGCCGAAATTCCCGATCACCGAAGGCACCAGCCTCACGCCGTTCCTCAAGCGTGCGCTGCAATGCGATTTCGACTGCTACATCACCGAACAGGTTATTCCGATGTGGCGCGCACGCACCGACGGCGGCAGCCTGCTGCAACTGATCGATCAGGTCAGCCTGTATGCGCTCAAGGACTACCTGCACGACAGCCCGAAAATCGCCGTCATGCACAACGCCGACGACGTCATCCTCGGCCCTGGCGACTTGGGCTTCCTGCGTAAAACCTTCGGTGATCGCCTGACCGTTTATCCACTGGGCGGCCACTGCGGCAACCTTAACTACCGCGTCAACAGCGACGCCATGCTGGAGTTCTTCCGTGGCTAAATATCTCCTGCTGATTGCAGCGTTCCTCTGTGCAGGCGTGGCCCAGGCCGACAACAGTAAAGCCGATGCACCGGTGGTGGTCGACAGCGATGGCTTCAAGCAGCCGCTGACCAAACTCAAGTTCAACCCGGGCCTGGATCAGCGCGAATTCGAACGCTCCACGCTCAATGCGCTGAACGTCTATGACCCGCTGGAATCGTGGAACCGCCGGGTTTACCACTTCAACTACCGCTTCGACCAGTGGGTGTTCCTGCCAGTGGTCGATGGCTATCGCTACATCACGCCAAGCTTCGTGCGTACCGGGGTGAGCAACTTCTTCAACAACATTGGCGACGTGCCGAACCTGGTCAACAGCCTGCTGCAGTTCAAGGGCCAGCGCTCGATGGAAACCACTGCGCGCCTGCTGCTCAACACCACGATCGGCATCGCCGGTCTGTGGGATCCGGCAACCGCCATGGGCCTGCCGCGCCAGAACGAGGACTTCGGGCAGACTCTGGGCTTCTATGGCGTACCGGGCGGCGCCTACTTCGTACTGCCGATCTTCGGCCCGTCGAACATCCGCGACACCGCAGGTTTGGCCGTGGATTACACCGCCGACACTGCGATCAACTTCCTCAACGTCGCCGAAGTCAGCTCCAACCACCCGGAAGTCTGGGCTTTGCGTGCGATCGACAAGCGCTACCAGACCAGCTTCCGCTACGGTCAGATGAACTCGCCGTTCGAGTACGAAAAAGTGCGGTACGTGTACACCGAAGCGCGCAAGTTGCAGATCGCTGAGTAAATCGGCTGGCGCAAAACACTGTGGGAGCGAGCCTGCTCGCGAACGCGGAGTTTCAGTCAACATCGAAATTGACTGAACTACCGCATTCGCAAGCAGGCTCGCTCCCACATTTGTTATGTGTTGCTGACTAACCCTTCAGCGCTTTCCAGAGCTTGCCTACGACCGAAACCACCGCCAACACCACAGCACCGGCAACAATCCCCGCAACACCATTGAGCAGCATCGGTACGGCAAACCCGGCACTGCCCGCCGCTGCGCCGACACCTTCGATCCAGTGATGCAGCACCGGCACGCCATGGGTCAGGATGCCGCCGCCGACCAGGAACATCGCTGCCGTGCCAACCACCGACAGGGTTTTCATCATGTACGGCGCGGCGCTGAGAATGCCGCCGCCGATCTTTTTCGCCATCTGCCCGGGCTTCTGCGTCAGCCACAGCCCCAGGTCGTCGAGCTTGACGATGCCCGCCACCAAACCGTAAACGCCCACGGTCATGACAATGGCGATGCCGGACATGACGACCACTTGCTGGGTCAGCGAGGCATCTGCCACGGTGCCGAGGGTGATCGCAATGATTTCTGCCGAGAGAATGAAGTCAGTGCGGATCGCGCCTTTGATCTTGTCCTTTTCGTACGCCACCAGATCGGTCGCCGGATCGGCCACTGCTTCGGTCAACTGTGCGTGTTCTGCCTCGTCTTCCTCTTTGCTGTGCAGAAACTTGTGCGCGAGCTTTTCAAAACCCTCGAAACACAGGTACGCGCCGCCGACCATCAACAGCGGCGTCACCAGCCAAGGCACAAAGGCGCTGATTGCCAGCGCCGACGGCACGAGGATCAGTTTGTTGACGAACGAGCCCTTGGCCACCGCCCACACCACGGGAATTTCCCGCTCGGCGCGCACGCCCGAAACCTGCTGGGCATTGAGCGCCAGATCATCACCGAGCACCCCGGCGGTCTTCTTCGCGGCCATCTTGGTCATCAACGCAACGTCATCCAGAACGGTGGCGATGTCATCGATCAGCACCAGCAAACTGCTTCCTGCCATGAATCCTGTTTCCTTCTGTGTATGAATGTTGCCAAGCATAACGCGACCGCCGGCCACAGGCTGCATTGTTGAGCGCCGCTCAAGGCCGGTGCTACCATGCGCCACCGCCAGAACAGGCAAGGAACCACCGGGTTTATGAGCACAATCCGCGAGCGTAACAAAGAACTGATCCTGCGCGCCGCCAGCGAAGAGTTTGCCGACAAGGGCTTCGCGGCGACCAAAACCAGCGACATCGCCGCCAAGGCGGGATTGCCCAAGCCCAACGTCTACTACTACTTCAAATCCAAGGAAAACCTCTATCGCGAGGTGCTGGAAAGCATCATCGAGCCGATTCTGCAGGCCTCGACCCCGTTCAACCCGGACGGTGTGCCGAGCGAGGTGCTGAGCGGCTACATCCGCTCGAAGATCCGCATCTCCCGCGACCTGCCCTACGCCTCCAAGGTGTTCGCCAGCGAAATCATGCACGGCGCCCCGCACCTGAGCGCTGACCTGGTAGAGCAGCTCAACGCCCAGGCCAAACACAACATCGCCTGCATCCAGAGCTGGATCGACCGCGGCCAGATCGCCCCGATCGATCCCAACCACCTGATGTTCAGCATCTGGGCCGCGACCCAGACCTACGCCGACTTCGACTGGCAGATTTCCGCGGTGACCGGAAAAGACAAGCTGGATGAAGCCGATTATGAAGCGGCTGCGCAGACGATTATCCGGTTGGTGTTGAAGGGGTGTGAGCCGGACTGATACACCGAGGCGCGGCTATCGCTGGCAAGTCAGCTCCCACAGATTTATGGGTTGGATTCAGAATCAATAAACACCATGGAATCCTGTGGGAGCTGGCTTGCCAGCGATGGCGGCAACTCGATTTCATTTCTAATCCAAATGGTGTCCCACAACGGATAGTCGGCAATCGTATCTACCAGGCCCGCACGCAATGGGTTGGCCACAACATAACGCGCCATTTTCTCCAGATTCTCTTCCCTCCTCAGTGCCCGATCATGAAAACCGTGCTGCCAGAGCGGCCCGGTTCGACCTGTCGAAAGGTTAACCTCCCGCGTACTCAGTGATTTGGTTTCTCGCATCAACTTGCTGAGTGAGCAATTTTCAAGCTCAACGAGCCAATGAAAATGGTCGGGCATGACGACCCATGCCAATGATTTCGCCAACCCCAAGTCATGTGCACGACGAAATTGCGCAACGACCAGTCTGCCCAAAGCGAAATCAGCAAATACCGGCTCGCGATCAAGTGTGTTGGTGGTAAGAAGATAAATTCGATTCGACTCGGCATAGCGACCGATACGCAAGCGATGTGAAGCAGGAAAATCAGGCATTCCATTGCCCCTTTCATGATGAGTTCAGATGGAAGGCTAGACCTCAAAGCCAACTAAAACGCGACAGTCTGTTTTCTTGATGTGTCAGCCAGACCGCCATCGCTGGCAAGCCAGCTCCCACAGGGATTTGTGTCGTGCATTTAATTGTTCAATGCAAAAACTTCTGGGAGCTGGCTTGGCGGCGATGACTATCGATCAAGCACCAGAGATCAGGAAACCACCCCGCCATCCGCCCTCAAATCCAGCGCTTCCACCGCTCTGATCGCCACCTGCTCATCCACATCCGACAAATCCCCACTGATCCCGATCGCGCCCAGCACTTCACCCGCCTGATTTCGAATCAACACGCCACCCGGGGCCGGCACAACGCTGCCCTGCCCCATGCTGTTCAACGAAGAAAAAAACGCCGGGCGTTGCTGGGCGTCCTGGGCGAGCAGGCGTGAGCCTTTGCCCAGGGCGATGGCGCCCCAGGCTTTGCCGATGGCGATGTCCGGGCGCAGCAGGCTGGCGCCGTCTTCGCGTTGCAGGGCGATCAGGTGGCCGCCGTTATCGAGTACCGCGATGGTCAGCGGTGCGGCGTTGATGCCGCGTCCTGCGTTGATGGCTTCGCTGACCAGGTTGACTGCGACTTTCAAGGTTAAAGCGCTCATGGTGCCGTCCTCATTTTGTTATAGGGAAAGTCGTGGGACTGCGCGTTTGTGCCGCAGTCCGATGCCACAAATAGAACACAATGAGTTATTTTTTTGTATACAATAATTCTCGAAAAGCGCCACATGCGACGAAAAGCCACAGCACAGCGGGCTTCCGACGAATGAAACAGGCGCTTGAGAAAATGGATTGACCTGCGCCGTCCGCCGTGAATACACTCTGCGCAAAGCCACTTGTATACAATTACAAAACGTAAAGAGGCACAAAACCATGAGCAAAATGAGAGCAATCGAAGCCGCCGTTCTGGTGATGCGCCGTGAAGGGGTTGATACCGCTTTTGGCATCCCGGGCGCAGCGATCAACCCGCTGTACTCCGCCTTGCAGAAAGTCGGTGGCATCGATCACGTCCTTGCTCGCCACGTTGAAGGCGCCTCGCACATGGCCGAGGGCTACACCCGCACCAAGGCCGGCAATATCGGCGTGTGCATCGGCACGTCCGGCCCGGCCGGCACCGATATGGTCACCGGGCTCTACAGCGCCTCAGCTGACTCGATTCCAATCCTCTGCATTACCGGCCAGGCACCCCGCGCCCGGATGCACAAGGAAGATTTCCAGGCTGTCGACATCACCAGCATCGTCAAGCCAGTCACCAAGTGGGCAACCACCGTTCTCGAACCGGGCCAGGTGCCTTACGCGTTCCAGAAAGCCTTTTATGAAATGCGCTCCGGCCGTCCAGGCCCTGTACTGATCGACCTGCCGTTCGACGTGCAGATGGCCGAGATCGAATTCGACATCGACGCTTACCAACCGCTGCCACTGGCCAAACCGACCGCGACCCGCGTACAGGTCGAGAAGGCTCTGGCGCTGCTGGATCAGGCCGAGCGTCCATTGCTGGTCGCCGGCGGCGGCATCATCAATGCCGACGCCAGCGACCTGCTGGTCGAGTTCGCCGAGCTGACCGGCATTCCGGTCATCCCTACCCTGATGGGCTGGGGCACCATCCCTGACGATCACCCGCTGATGGTCGGCATGGTCGGTCTGCAGACGTCGCACCGTTACGGCAACGCCACCATGCTCAAATCCGACGTGGTGCTGGGCATTGGTAACCGTTGGGCCAACCGTCACACCGGTTCGGTGGATGTCTACACCGAAGGCCGCAAGTTCATTCACGTCGACATCGAAGGCACGCAGATCGGCCGCGTGTTCACCCCGGATCTGGGCATCGTTTCCGACGCCGCTGCCGCGCTGACCGTGTTCATCGAAGTGGCCCGTGAATGGCAAGCCGCCGGCAAGCTGAAAAACCGCAGTGCCTGGCTGCAGGATTGCCAGCAGCGCAAGGCCAGCCTGCATCGCAAGACCCACTTCGACAACGTGCCGGTCAAGCCGCAGCGCGTTTACGAAGAAATGAACCAGGTGTTCGGCAAGGACACCTGCTACGTCAGCACCATTGGTCTGTCGCAGATTGCCGGCGCGCAGTTCCTGCACGTCTACAAGCCGCGTCACTGGATCAACTGTGGCCAGGCCGGCCCGTTGGGCTGGACCATTCCGGCGGCGCTGGGCGTGGTCAAGGCCGATCCGAGCCGGAAAGTCGTGGCCCTGTCGGGGGACTATGATTTCCAGTTCATGATCGAAGAACTGGCGGTCGGCGCTCAGTTCAAACTGCCGTACATCCACGTCGTGGTGAACAACTCGTACCTGGGCCTGATCCGTCAGGCCCAGCGCGGGTTCGAAATGGACTACTGCGTGCAGCTGTCCTTCGATAACCTGAATGCGCCGGAACTCAACGGTTACGGGGTTGACCACATCGCAGTCGCCGAAGGCCTCGGCTGCAAGGCACTGCGTGTGTTCGAACCGTCGGAAATCGCCCCTGCCCTGCGCAAGGCCGAACAGATGATCGAAGAGTTCAAGGTGCCGGTGATCGTCGAGATCATTCTGGAGCGTGTGACCAACATCTCCATGGGTACCGAGATCAACGCGGTCAACGAGTTCGAAGACCTGGCACTGGTCGGCAACGATGCGCCGACGGCGATTTCGTTGCTCGATTGATTGCTTTTAGCCCCCTCTCTCTCTGGGAGAGGGCTGGGGTGAGGGAAAGGTTTTGCGGTGTTCGCACAATCGGGATCAGACTCAGGATTCCCCCTCACCCTAACCCTCTCCCCCAGGAGAGGGGACTTGACCGCGCTCAGTCTGACCTACCGTGCCTCATCAGTTTTTAGGAGACCACCATGCCGCGTTTCGCAGCCAACCTGTCCATGCTGTTCACCGAACAGGATTTCCTTGCCCGTTTCGACGCCGCCGCCAAGGCCGGTTTCAGTGGCGTGGAATACCTGTTCCCGTACGACTTCAGCTCGGCTGAAATCAAGGCAAAACTCGAGGCCAACGGTCTGACCCAAGTGTTGTTCAACCTGCCGGCCGGTGACTGGGCCAAGGGCGAGCGTGGCATCGCTTGCCTGCCGGATCGGGTCGAAGAGTTCCGCGCCGGGGTCGATCTGGCGATCGCTTACGCACAAGTGCTGGGCAACACCCAGGTCAACTGCCTGGCCGGCATCCGCCCGCAAGGCGTTGACGATGCCACTGTGGAAAAGACCTTCGTTGCCAACCTCAAATACGCCGCCGACAAGCTGCAAGCGGCGGGCATCAAACTGGTGATGGAAGCGATCAACACCCGTGACATTCCCGGTTTCTACCTGAACAACACGGCGCAGGCCCTGTCGATTCGCGAGCAGGTCGGCAGCGCCAATCTGTTCCTGCAATACGACATCTATCACATGCAAATCATGGAAGGCGATCTGGCCCGCACCCTGCAATCGCACCTGGGCGAGATCAACCACGTTCAGCTCGCGGACAACCCGGGGCGCAACGAGCCGGGTACTGGTGAGATCAACTACCGCTTCCTGTTCGAACACCTTGATCGCATCGGTTATCAGGGTTGGGTTGGTTGCGAATACAAACCGCTGACCACCACCGAAGCGGGCCTGGGTTGGTTGAAATCACACAACGCAATCTAAGAAACACAGCAAATCCCCTGTGGGAGCGAGCCTGCTCGCGAATGCGGTGGTTCAGTCAACACGGATATTGAATGTTCCACCGCATTCGCGAGCAGGCTCGCTCCCACATGAAAAGCAGCTCCCCTATTTGCTTGAGCACGACAAAAACAAGAGGATTTTCTCATGGCTAAAATCGGATTCATCGGCACCGGCATCATGGGCCACCCAATGGCGGCGAACCTGCAGAAAGCCGGTCACAGCCTGTTCCTGTCGCAACACCACGACGCGGCCCCGGCCGATCTGGTCGCCGCTGGCGCCGTCGCCCTGGCCAACCCGCGTGAAGTGGCGCAGGAAGCCGAATTCATCATCGTCATGGTTCCGGATACCCCGCAGGTCGATGACGTGCTGTTCCGCGCCGACGGTGTTGCCGCCGGTATCGGCAAAGGCAAAGTGGTCATCGACATGAGCTCGATTTCACCGACCGCCACCAAAGCCTTCGCGGCGAAGATCAACGAAAAAGGCGCGCAATACCTTGACGCGCCAGTGTCCGGCGGTGAAGTCGGCGCCAAGGCCGCGACCCTGAGCATCATGGTCGGTGGCGACGCCGATGCCTTCGAACGCGCCCTGCCGCTGTTCCAGGCCATGGGCAAGAACATCACCCTGGTTGGTGGCAATGGCGATGGTCAGACCGCCAAAGTCGCGAACCAGATCATCGTTGCGCTGAACATCCAGGCCGTTGCCGAAGCCCTGCTGTTCGCCTCGAAAAACGGTGCCGATCCAGCCAAGGTGCGTGAAGCGCTGATGGGCGGTTTCGCTTCTTCGAAGATTCTCGAAGTGCACGGCGAGCGCATGATCAAAGGCACCTTCGACCCGGGCTTCCGCATCAGCCTGCACCAGAAGGACCTGAACCTGGCCCTGCAAGGCGCCAAGGAGCTGAACATCAACCTGCCGAACACCGCCAATGCCCAGCAGGTATTCAGCACCTGCGCGGCCATCGGCGGCAGCAACTGGGACCACTCGGCGCTGATCAAGGGCCTGGAGCACATGGCCAATTTCTCGATTCGCGACAAAAAATAAACCCTGCACAAAACCCTGTGGGAGCGAGCCTGCTCGCGAAAGCGGCTTCACATCCAACATCCATGTTGGCTGACATGCCGCGTTCGCGAGCAGGCTCGCTCCCACAAGGGTTCCGAGTTGCCCTTTCGAATAACAAGAATTCCGGGAGCCCGCCATGTCGGTCGATCCGCAACAACTGCTGCGCGAGCTGTTTGCCACAGCCATCGACGCGGCCCATCCGAACCAAGTCCTCGAAGCCCATTTGCCTGCCGATCGCACCGGTCGGTTGATCGTCATCGGCGCCGGCAAAGCCGCTGCCGCCATGGCGCAAGTGGTCGAGCGCTGCTGGGAGGGTGAAGTCACCGGCCTGGTGGTGACCCGCTACGGCCACGGCGCTCCATGCGAAAAAATCGAAGTGGTCGAAGCCGCGCACCCGGTGCCGGATGCGGCCGGGCTGGCCGTGGCCAAACGCGTGCTGGAGCTGGTCAGCAACCTGACTGAAGACGACCGCGTGATCTTTCTGCTCTCCGGCGGCGGCTCTGCCCTGCTCGCCCTGCCAGCCGAAGGCATCACCCTTGCCGACAAGCAGGCGATCAACAAAGCCCTGCTCAAATCCGGCGCGACCATCGGCGAGATGAACTGCGTGCGCAAGCACCTCTCGGCGATCAAGGGTGGCCGCCTCGGCAAGGCCTGCTGGCCGGCGACGGTTTACACCTACGCGATTTCCGATGTGCCCGGCGACCTCGCCACCGTCATCGCCTCCGGGCCGACCGTGGCCGATCCAAGCACTTCGGCCGAAGCACTGGCGATCATCAAACGCTATGGCATCGAGATTCCCGCTTCCGTGCGCACCTGGCTGCACAGCCCTGAATCGGAAACCGTCAAACCCGGCGACCCGTCCCTGGCGCGCAGCCACTTCCAGTTGATCGCCCGCCCGCAGCAGTCGCTGGACGCGGCGGCGGTGAAATGCCGTCAGGCCGGTTTCAGCACCTTGATTCTCGGCGACCTCGAAGGCGAATCCCGTGAAGTGGCGAAAGTCCACGCCGGCATCGCCCGGCAGATCATCCACCACGGCCAGCCCTTGGCAGCGCCGTGCGTGATTCTCTCCGGCGGTGAAACCACGGTGACCGTGCGCGGCAATGGCCGTGGCGGACGCAATGCCGAATTCCTCCTCAGCCTGACCGACAGCCTCAAGGGCCAGCCCGGCGTCTACGCGCTGGCCGGCGACACCGATGGCATCGACGGCTCGGAAGACAACGCCGGCGCAATCATGACTCCGGACAGCTACGCCCGCGCCGCCGCACTGGGTCTGAGCGCCAGCGACGAGCTGGATAACAACAACGGCTATGGCTACTTCCAGGCGCTCGATGCGCTGATCGTCACCGAGCCGACCCGCACTAACGTCAACGACTTCCGCGCCATTCTGATCCTTGAGAACTGCAAATCATGACGCCTGATAAAAAGGTCAAAATCCTCGCCACCCTCGGCCCTGCGGTCGACGGTATCGACGACATCCGCGAGCTGGTCGAGGCCGGGGTCAACATCTTCCGGCTGAATTTCAGCCATGGCGATCACGCCGACCACGCCAAGCGCTATCAATGGATCCGCGAAGTCGAGCGCCAGCTCAACTATCCGCTGGGCATTCTGATGGACCTGCAAGGGCCGAAACTGCGTGTGGGCAAGTTCGCTGACGGCAAGGTGCAGTTGCATCGCGGTCAGGCGTTCCGCTTGGATCTCGATGCGACACCGGGCGATGAGCGCCGGGTCAACCTGCCGCATCCGGAAATCATTGCCGCGCTGGAAGCGGGCATGGACCTGCTGCTCGACGACGGCAAGCTGCGCCTGCGCGTGGTCACCAAGTACGCCGATGCGATCGACACCAGCGTGCTCAACGGCGGCGAACTGTCCGATCGCAAAGGCGTGAATGTGCCGCAAGCGGTGCTCGACCTCAGCCCGCTGACCGCCAAGGATCGCCGCGATTTGAGCTTCGGCCTGGAATTGGGTGTGGACTGGGTCGCGCTGTCGTTCGTACAGCGCCCGCAGGACATTGTCGAAGCCCGCGCATTGATCGGCGACAAGGCGTTTCTGATGGCGAAAATCGAGAAGCCTTCAGCGGTCGAGCAACTACGTGAGATTGCTGAGTTGAGCGACGCGATCATGGTCGCGCGCGGCGATCTTGGTGTGGAAGTGCCGGCGGAGAGCGTGCCGCAGATTCAGAAAAACATCATCACCACCTGCCGCGCGCTGGGCAAACCGGTGGTGGTGGCGACGCAGATGCTCGAGTCAATGCGCTTCTCCCCTGCCCCAACCCGTGCCGAGGTGACTGACGTCGCCAACGCCGTAGCCGAAGGCGCCGATGCGGTGATGCTCTCGGCGGAGACCGCGTCCGGCGAATACCCGCTGGAAGCCGTGCAGATGATGAGCAAGATCATCCGTCAAGTTGAGAACGGCCCGGATTATCAGACCCAGCTTGACGTCAGCCGACCGATAGCCGAGGCGACGGTTTCCGATGCGATCAGCTGTGCGATCCGCCGGATCAGCAACGTGCTGCCGGTGGCGGTGCTGGTCAATTACAGCGAGTCCGGCGCCTCGACGTTGCGCGCATCCCGGGAACGGCCGAAAGCACCGATCCTCAATCTGACGCCGAACCTGCAAACGGCGCGGCGCTTGAGCGTAGCGTGGGGCATTCATTCGGTGGTCAACGATCGCCTGCGTCAGGTCGACGAAGTCTGCTCGACCGCACTGGAGATTGCTCAGGCGCAAGGCATGGCCGAGCGTGGCGACACGCTGCTGATCACCGCCGGCGTGCCGTTCGGGCAGCCGGGATCGACCAATTCGCTGCGCATCGAGACGTTGATTTAACCCCCCATAAAAGTGGGTGCATAAACTTGTGGCGAGGGGATTTATCCCCGTTGGGCTGCGAAGCGGCCCCCAATCGGAGAATGCGGTTTCTCTGTGGAAACCGTCACACCCTCAAAAGCGACGACTGCTGCGCAGCCGAACGGGGCGGTGCGACGTTTCGCTAAATCCCCTCGCCACAGTGACTTGCAAGACCTTTTGATGTTCCAACTGCCCAGATTTTCTCAACATGCCTGCCAATCACTTCAACACCCACTGCCCCGACTGGGCCGAGGCTTTGCTCAACGGTTTCAGTCAGATTTTCTTCCAGCGCCATCCGCTGTGCGGGCTGCTGTGTCTGCTGGCGATTCTGCTGACGGCGCCGGTGCTGTTCGCCGGGGCGCTGCTCGGTGGCGTTGCCGGTCTGCTCACCGCGCAGCGGCGCAACTACGCCAAGGCCGATCGCCAGGCCGGGTTGTTCAGCTACAACGGCGTGCTGCTCGGCCTGCTGCTGAGCCTGTATTTCCCTTGGTCGCCACTGCTGCCGCCGTTGATTCTTGCAGCCGGTGGCTTGAGCGCGATGCTTACTCAGCAATGGCTCAAACACGTGTACCGCAGTCGCGCCATACCGGCGTATACCTCGCCGTTCGTGGCGCTCAGCTGGGTGCTGCTGATGTTCGCCGAGCCGTCCGCGCCGGCGGCATCGGTCGACCTGAACACGACAAATCTGCTGGCCGCTGAACTGCGCGGATTCGGCCAGGTGATGTTTCTCGACCATCCATTGGCCGGGGCCTTGATCGCCAGCGGCTTGCTGCTCGCCGATCGCCGCGCGTTCTGCTGGGCGCTGCTGGCGTCGGCGATCGGCCTCGGCTCGAGTCTGCTGCACCACGACACGTCCGCCGCACTGCTCGGGCTCGGTGGCTACAACGCTGTACTCGCCGCCCTCGCCTTCAGCGCTCAGCGACAAAATCCGTGGCTGCCGCTGCTCGCCATTGTCCTGGCCTTGCTGGTGACGCCGCTGTTTGCCGCCCTCGGGCTGGCCACGCTGACCGCGCCGTTCATCCTCGCCTGCTGGTTGATTCGTGCCGGCATTCAAATGCTTGGCAAAGCGTCGCTCGCGCATGAGTCTTGCGCTCATGAGGAGAATCACCCTAGGCTGCGCTGATCTTCGATTCAGGCGTTATCCATGGACAGCAGCAACAATTGGCGCGAACGGCTTTACGTCATGATTTTCCAGAGCGACACCCCGGCCGGGCGTCGCTTCGACGGCATTCTGCTGTTGATCATCCTCGCCAGTCTGGTGATCGTGATGCTCGACAGTATCGACAGCATTCACCGTAATTACGCCGATGTTCTGGCCTATATCGAGTGGGGCTTCACGGCGATTTTCCTCGGCGAGTACATCCTGCGTCTGTACTGCTCGCCCAAGCCGCTGCGCTATGCCTTCAGCTTTTACGGCCTGGTGGATCTGCTGGCGATCGTGCCGGGCATCCTCGCGCTGTATTACAGCGATGCGCAGTATCTGCTGATCATCCGCATCATTCGGATGCTGCGGATTTTCCGCGTGCTCAAGCTCAGCCCGTATCTCAAGCAAGCCAACTATCTGATGTCGGCGCTGCGCGGCAGCAAGCAGAAAATCGTCGTGTTTCTGGTCAGCGTGTGCACGCTGGTGACAGTGTTCGGCACGCTGATGTACGTGATCGAAGGCCCGGAACATGGCTTCACCAGCATTCCCAAAGGCATCTATTGGGCGATCGTGACCTTGACCACTGTGGGCTTCGGCGACATCGTGCCGAAGACGCCGCTGGGCCAGGTGATTTCCTCGCTGGTGATGATCACCGGTTACTCGATCATCGCCGTGCCCACAGGGATTTTCACCGCTGAGCTGGCCAACGCCATGCGCGGCGAACAGCTGCAACATGACTGCCCGGGCTGCCAGAAAAAGAGCCATGAACAGAGCGCAGCGTTCTGTTCGCGCTGCGGCAGTCAGCTGTTCAAGAAAGTGGAATAAGCACAGAGCTTTTTAATCTTTAAGCGACTATGCGAGGCCCGCTATAGTCGCTGGCAAATGGCCTCACTTTTTACACAACACCCCCACAGAACAAGGAATGCGCAGTGAAAAAACTCTTTGGCGCCTCACTTCTCGCCGCCGGTCTGGCCTTGGCCAACATCGCCCAGGCAGCACCGACGCTGCTTAACGTTTCCTACGACGTGATGCGCGATTTCTACAAGGACTACAACACTGCGTTCCAGAAGCACTGGCAAGCCGAGCACAACGAAAACATCACCGTGCAGATGTCCTTCGGCGGCTCGAGCAAGCAGGCGCGTTCGGTGATCGACGGCCTGCCGGCTGACGTCATCACCATGAACATGGCCACCGACATCAATGCCCTCGCCGACAACGGCAAACTGGTCCCGGACAACTGGGTCACGCGCCTGCCGAACAACAGCGCACCGTTCACCTCGGCGACGGTATTCATCGTTCGCAAGGGCAACCCGAAAGCTTTGAAAGACTGGCCTGACCTGCTCAAGGATGGCGTTCAGGTGATCGTGCCCAACCCGAAAACTTCGGGTAATGGCCGCTACACCTACCTGTCAGCCTGGGGCTATGTGCTGAAAAACGGTGGCGACGAGAACAAGGCCAAGGACTTCGTCGGCAAGCTGTTCAAGCAGGCGCCGGTGCTCGACACCGGTGGCCGCGCCGCCACCACCACGTTCATGACCAACCAGATCGGCGACGTACTGGTGACCTTCGAAAACGAAGCGGAAATGATCGCCCGCGAGTTCGGTCGCGATCAGTTCGAAGTCATCTACCCGACCGTCTCAGCGGAAGCCGAGCCACCGGTTTCGGTGGTCGACAAAGTGGTCGACAAGAAAGGCTCGCGCGCTGCGGCTGATGAGTATCTGAAGTACCTGTGGTCGCCGGAAGGTCAGGAAATTGCGGCGGCCAACTACCTGCGCCCGCGTGACCCGGCGGTGCTGGCGAAGTACACCGACCGTTTCCCGAAAGTCGACTTCCTTTCGGTGGAGAAGACCTTTGGTGACTGGCGCACGGTGCAGAAAACCCACTTCAATGATGGTGGCGTGTTTGATCAGATTTATAGCGGGCAGTAAGGCTTGATCTGAAAAAATCAAAAGGCGACCCACCGGGTCGCCTTTTTGTTGCGCGGCAATACCGCTCATTACACTGCGTAATAACAGTTATCATCCGAAAACGTCTTCTGCCAGTCCACGTTGTCCATTAGCCTCAGCCCTTCCTGTGCCCGACCCGAGATCCCCTATGACCACCACTCCTCACGCAATGACCCGAGGCATGGTCCTGCTGTTCGCGTTCTGCTGCGGCGCCATCGTTGCCAACATCTACTACGCACAGCCGATCATCGGCCTGATCGCGCCGGACATCGGCCTCTCCGACACCATGGCCAGTTTCATCGTCTCGCTGACCCAGATCGGTTACGCGTTGGGCCTGTTCTTTCTGGTGCCGTTGGGGGATCTGTTGGAGAACCGGCGGCTGATGATCATCACCACGGTCGTGGCGATCGCCAGTCTGCTTGGCGCCGCGTTCACTGAACAGCCGAACATATTTCTGCTGATCTCGCTGCTGGTCGGTTTCAGCTCGGTGTCGGTGCAGATCCTTATTCCGCTGGCCGCGCATCTGGCGCCGGAAGAGTCCCGTGGTCGCGTGGTGGGCGGGATCATGGGCGGTTTGCTGCTGGGTATTCTGTTGGCGCGACCGGTGTCGAGTGTGGTCGCCGATCACCTCGGCTGGCGCGCCATGTTCATGATCGCCGCAGCGTTGATGGCGGCTATCAGCGTGGTGCTGGCGCTGACCGTGCCCAAGCGCCAGCCAGATCACAGCGCTACTTATGGCCAATTGATCGGCTCGCTGTGGACGCTGCTGCGCCAGCAACCGGTGCTGCGTCAGCGGGCGTTTTATCAGGGCTGCATGTTTGCCACGTTCAGCCTGTTCTGGACCGCCGTGCCACTGGAACTTGCACGCAACCATGGCCTGTCGCAAAGCGAAATCGCCATCTTCGCCCTGGTCGGCGCCATCGGTGCCATCGCCGCGCCAATCAGCGGCCGCCTCGCTGATGCCGGTCACACACGCATCGCCTCGCTACTGGCCATGCTCTTCGCCAGCCTGAGCTTCCTGCCCGCCTTCATTCACCCGGCCTATAGCGTCATCGGCCTGGCCGTGACCGGCGTGGTGCTGGACTTCTGCGTGCAGATGAACATGGTCCTCGGCCAACGCGCGGTGTACTCGCTGGACGCGAAAAGTCGTGGCCGTTTGAACGCTCTGTACATGACCAGCATCTTCATCGGCGGCGCGTTCGGCTCGTCGGTGGCCAGCGCGGTGTACGAACATGGCGGCTGGTTGTGGATCGTGATTGTCGGCAGCGTCTTTCCGTTGCTGGCGTTGTTGCGGTTTTTGAGTGCATCGCAAAACGCTGCGCTGGCGCAGCGAAAAGTCGCGTCCTGACGCGATGTCATAGTGGGAGCGAGCCTGCTCGCGAAGGCGGTGTGTCAGCCATAGATCAGTGCCTGACCTGACGCCTTCGCGAGCAGGCTCGCTCCCACAATTGCGCAGACCGTCAATACCGGACCAGTTTCTCCATCGCCGCATCCGCCAGAAACGAGGAGCGGCTTTTGACGTTATGCTCGCGTACATAGCGATCAATACGCTGAATCACATAGCCGGGCAGCGTAACGTTGACCTTTTCGGTCTTGCCCAGGTACGGCGAGATATCCAGCTCCAGCATGCCCCAGCCCATCTCGGCAAAATCCGGATGATTGCGATGCGCCGCTGCCGAGGTCGGCATCGGAATCGCCTGACCGGCCGCCGCGATCTCCTGCAGCATGAGGTGAGCCACTTCCACGGCCGCGTTGTAGGCCTCCTCAAAGCTGTCCCCGGCCGTGACTGCGCCGGGAATATCGGGGATCTGAATGCCGATGGCAGTGTTCTCGTCACCCCACTCGATGCAGATGGGATATTGCATTACGGATCTCCTTCATGACGGGTTGGCGGGCTGAATAACCCCGCGCGCCGCCGAATGCTTTTGACTGTCCCCAGCGGTAAATCCTTTTTCGGATGCGGGACGGCAATCGTGTTCGGGTTGTAACGATGAGTGAAGATGTAATGACTGCCCGCAACCCGATCCAGCGTCCAGCCCGCCTCCTCCAGCTCCTTCATCAATAGCCTGCTCTGCACCAACCGCCTCCTTGGCCTGGCCCATTAAAAGTAACTCTAGAGTTATCTTTACTCAAGCACAGAATGGGACGGGGTGATGGTTGGTAGTTTTACAAAGTATTCCTGCACCAGTTTCGTTTATTGCGAATTTCGTTTAATTCGAATAACGTCGACACATCCTTCCATAGAATGCTGGAACAGTCTTATGACCACCGCTACTCCATCTGCCATCAATCTGCCTGTCGAACGAGAGGTCAAAGCCGCGATTGCAGGCCAGCGCGCCCTGAGCGCCTTCCTCACAACCGCTTTTGAAACTCAGCGAATCCAGATTTTTGATGAACAGAACGAAGCCCACAGCGTCGAGCTGCCAACATCGGCGTTGCGCTTGCTGAGCGATATCCTCGCGGCGCTGGCGCAGGGCAACGCTGTGAAGGTGGTACCGATCCACGCGGAGCTGACCACGCAGGAAGCTGCCGATCTGCTCAACGTCTCACGTCCGCACATGATCAAACTGCTGGAGAGCGGTGAGATTTCCTACCACAAAACAGGCAAGCACCGACGTGTGCGTTTTGCTGATCTGATGGAATATAAAACCCGGCGAGACACCGCCAGCGAGCAGGCAATGATGCTTCTCGCGGAGCAGGCACAGGCGCTAAGGACAGGATACGAGTGAGGCATTCCTCTTTCACTGCTGTATACGATGCATGCGTTTTATATCCGGCCCCTCTAAGAGATTTCCTGATGTGGCTCGCACTGTCAGGGTGTATCGGGCTCGCTGGACTCAGGAAATACACCACGAATGGAAGCGTAACTTATTGAAGAACAGGTCCGACCTGACCCTCGAACAACTCGATCGCACATCGCAATTGATGGACCTGGCCATTCCAGACGCGTGTATCGATGGCTATGAAGACTTGGTGTCAGGCCTGACACTGCCTGATGAGAACGATCGTCATGTTCTAGCGGCCGCAATCCGATGCGGTGCCGATGTAATAGTGACGTTCAACCTGAAAGATTTCCCCACCCGTCACCTCGCGCCATACGGCATTGAAGCTCAGCACCCGGATGAGTTTGTGGAAAACCTTTTCCATCTTGATTCGGCTGCCGTCGTCGCTGCGGCTCAAAGCCAGCGACGGCAATTGAAAACGCCCAATGTGGAGGTGGACAAATATCTTGGCTTTCTCCAACGGCAAGGATTGGTCGAGTCGGTAAAGGCGTTAGGTCACTATCGTGCGATTCTCTGAAAATCAGACGCAAAAAAAACGGCGATCCCAGGATCGCCGTTTCTCTTACTGCCCGAACTTCTTGCCCAACCCCGGCGGGACGCCGTGGATGTTGGTGTCTTCCCACGGGCCGTTGGGGCTGACCGAGCGGCTCCAGCCGTTGTTCCAGCGGTAGTAGGTGCGCTGGCGGTAGAAGGTGTTGGTCTGGTCGTCGAGCACGTAGACGCCGAGCTTCTGGTCCCAGTGGCTGTTGCCGCCCGGTGGCGGGGCAAAGCTGGCCGAGGTACGTGGCACGGGCTTGGCGGGTTTGGCCGGGATGCTTTTGCCGGGGGTCGGCGAGGTCGACGGGGTCGGGCTCGGTTGCGAGGGCGGGATCGGCGGCAGGCTGGTGGTCGGTTCCGGGCGTTGTACCGCACATGCACTCAAGCCCAGGGCCAGTGTGAGGACTGTGATGCGGGGGATGGTGTGCATGGCGGTGCTTTCCTGTTGGGTCCGGTTACTTGTCCGGGCTGTCGATAGTCAGTTTTTGTGGCGCGGTGGTGCTGCTGGCCACTGGGCCGCTGCGACCGATCCACTCACCGGCAGTCGGTTGACCGGCCCGTGAGATGCGCGCAACCAGTTGGACTTCAGGGAAGTTGGACAGTTTCAACTGCGGCATCATCGCGTCGGCATCGCCCAGTTCGACGGTTACCGGCAGGTCGGCGACGGTCAGGCGTTTGGCCGCCAGCGGCGCCGGTGGGCCAGAAGTGGCGCGGGCGAAGATGAACACGCTGTCGCCCGGTTGCACCTTGCTCCTGAGTTCGCTGGCCAGATCAACGCTGACTGTCAGCAATGCCGCTTTCGGCGCCGGTGCCTGGGCAACTTTGCCGCCGCTGGCTTTCAAGCGTTCGGCGGCACGCTCGATGCCGCCTTGCAGCGCAGCGCGAGAGTTGTCATCCGGCGGCAGTTGCGCGAGCAGGCGATTCCAGTAGTCGATGGCCTCCTGATAACGCTCGCCTTCGAACGCGGCGATGCCGAGCAGGCCGAGGCTGGTAACTTCCTTCGGATCGGCCTTCAGCGCTTCGTCGGTCAGTTTCTGAATCTGCTCCGACCACTTTTTACCGTCAGCAAAATACTGCGCCTGCGCCCACTGGCCGAGCAGTTCCGGCTGGCGACCGGCGAGGTTGGCGGCGCGTTCGAACATCTTCGCCGCGTCTGCCGGACGGTCTTGAGCCATGTAGGTACGGCCGAGGAAATACAGACCTTCGGCGGAATCCGGTTGTGCGGCGACCGCACGCTCCAGACGCTGGGTCATCTCTTCCATCGACTGTGGTGCCTGAGCGAATTCGCGGGTCAGTTCGACCTTGTCGGCGGCGCCGAAATGCAGGTACAGACCGAGACCCAGCACCGGTACCAACACGGCGGCCAGCAGCGGCAACGGCTTGCCCAGGCGGGAGACACGCGGTGCGGTGACGCCTTCGGTGTCCGCGAGCAATTCACGCGCGGCTTCTGCGCGGCCGCTGTCCAGTTGCGCGGCGTCGAGCACGCCTTCGGCCTGCTGCGCTTGCAGCTCGGCAACCCGTTCCTGGTACAGCGCGACGTTCAACGCGGTGCGATCTTCTTCCCGCTGAGCGCGGCGTTCGCGCAGTACCGGGATCAGCAGAAAACTCAGGGCGACCAGAAGCAACAGCCCTGCGGCAAGCCAGAAATCAATCATTCTTGGTTTTTATCCAACAGTTGGTCGAGGCGCTGACGTTCTTCGGCAGACAGCGATGACGGCGTTTCGGCGCGTTGCCCGCGACGCCTGCGCACGATCAGCGCGATCACCACGAAACCACCGAGCAGCAGAGCGGCCGGGCCGAACCACAGCAGCGCAGTCTTGGCATTGAGCGCCGGTTTGTAGCGGACGAAATCACCGTAGCGATCGACCATGAAGTCGATGATCTGCTGATTGTCCTTGCCCTCGCCGAGCATGCGGAAAATCTCTTTGCGCAGGTCGGCGGCAATCGGTGCGTTGGAGTCGGCGATGTCCTGGTTCTGGCATTTGGGGCAGCGCAGTTCCTTGGTCAGCTCGCGGAAACGCTCGCGGTCGCCCTCTTTGGCAAATTCGTAGGTGTCGATGGCCGCATGGGCGACACCGGCCAGGCTCAAACCCAACACGACCGCAGCGAGAAAACGCTTCATGGCTTGGCCTCATCGACCAGCGCCTGATACTTGGCCGCGAGTTTTTCGCGCCAGACCTGCTCGTCGATCACCCCGACGAACTTGTCGCGGATGATGCCTTTGGCGTCGATAAAGAAGGTTTCCGGCGCGCCGTAGACACCGAGGTTGAGGCCCAGCGAACCCTCGTCGTCACGAATATCCAGCGCATACGGATTGTGGAACTCGGCCAGCCATTTCAAGGCGTCGGCATTGGTGTCCTTGTAGTTGATGCCGTAGATCACCACGCCGCGCTCGGCAAGTTTGTTCAGCACCGGATGCTCGACCCGGCAGGAAATGCACCAGGTGCCCCAGACATTGACCAGCGCCGGTTTGCCGAGGATGTCGGCCTTGGTCAGCGTCTTGTCACCCTGCACACTCGGCAGGGAAAACTCCGGGAACGGCTTGTCGATCATCGCCGACGGCAGCTCCGCCGGATCCAGGTACAAGCCGCGATAGAGAAACACCGCCACCAGCAGAAAAATCGCCAACGGCAACAACATCAACCAACGCCTCATGCCGCCGCTCCCGTCATGCCCAGCGCTTCGCGCACTTTGCTTTTCACCTTGACCCGATAACGCCGATCCAGCGCCGCCAGCACACCACCCAATCCGGTGAGCAAGCCGCCGAACCAGATCCAGCGCACGAACGGTTTGACGTGAACGCGCACGGCCCAGGCGCCGTTATCCAGCGGCTCGCCGAGGGCGACGTAGAGATCGCGAGTGAAACCGGCATCGATCCCGGCTTCGGTCATCACCGAGTTCTGCACGGTGTACAGACGTTTTTCCGGGTGCAGTACGCTGATTTCCTCGCCGTCGCGAATGACGCGGATGGTGCCTTTGTCCGAGGTGAAATTCGGCCCTTCGAAATGCTTGGCGCCCTCGAAGACGAATTGATAGCCGGCCAGATCCATCGACTCGCCCGGCGCCAGACGCAGGTCGCGTTCGGCACTGTTCTGGCTCGACAACACCACGCCCAGCGCGCACACGGCGATGCCGAGGTGGGCGATCTGCATGCCCCAATAACTGCGGGTCAGCGTCGGCAAACCTTTGATCAGACCTTTGTGCCGCGTCTTGTCGAACAAATCGCGCACACCGGCAAGCAACACCCACGCCGCCAGCAGGAACGTCGCGATCACTGCCCAGTTGAAATCGCCATAAGCCACGCCGGCCACCACGGCCAATGCGACGCTGCCGAGCAGCACCGGAGTGAGCATGCTCGCCAGCCATTTCACTGGTGTGTCCTTCCAGCGCACGATCACGCCGATCGCCATGACCAGCATCAGCAACGCCATCAACGGAATGAACAACGCATTGAAGTATGGTGGGCCGACCGACAGCTTGGCGCCGCTGATGGCATCAAGAATCAGCGGATACAAGGTCCCAAGCAGGATCATCGATGCAGCGACGACCAGCACCAGGTTGTTGCCCAGCAGCAAGGTTTCCCGTGACCAAAGATTGAACCCGACCTGACTTTTCACCACTGGCGCGCGCAGGGCGAAAAGGGTCAGCGAACCGCCCACCACGAACAGCAGGAAAATCAGGATGAACACACCGCGCTCGGGATCCGAAGCGAAGGCATGCACCGAAGTCAGCACGCCCGAGCGGACGAGGAAGGTGCCGAGCAGGCTCAACGAAAAAGCGGCAATCGCCAGCAACACCGTCCAGCTCTTGAACACGCCGCGTTTCTCGGTGACCGCCAACGAGTGAATCAACGCGGTGCCGACCAGCCATGGCATGAACGAGGCATTTTCCACCGGGTCCCAGAACCACCAGCCGCCCCAGCCGAGTTCGTAATACGCCCACCACGAACCGAGGGTGATGCCGATCCCGAGGAAGGCCCAGGCGACGATGGTCCATGGCCGCGACCAGCGCGCCCATGCCGCATCGAGACGCCCGCCGAGCAGCGCGGCGATGGCAAATGCGAAGGCCACCGAGAAACCGACGTAACCCATGTACAGCATCGGCGGATGCACGATCAGGCCAATGTCCTGCAGCAAAGGATTGAGGTCGCGACCGTCGGCGGGAATCTGCGGCAGGATCCGCGAAAACGGGTTCGAGGTAAGAATCAGGAACAGCAGGAAACCGGTGCTGATCATGCCCATCACCGCCAGTACCCGGGCGAGCATGACTTGTGGCAACTGCCGGGAGAACACCGACACGGCGAAGGTCCAGCCGCCGAGGATCAACGCCCACAGCAGCAGCGAACCTTCGTGGGCACCCCACACTGCGCTGAATTTGTAGTACCACGGCAGCGCGCTGTTGGAGTTCATCGCAACGTAGCCGACCGAGAAATCGTCGGTCATGAACGCGTAGGTCAGGCAGCCAAAGGCAAACAGCAGAAAGGCAAACTGGCCCCACGCCGCCGGTTGCGCCAGGCTCATCCACAAGCGGTCACCGCGCCACGCGCCGAGCATCGGCACCAGCGCTTGGACCAGTGCAAAACACAGGGCGAGGATCATCGCCAAATGGCCCAGCTCGGGAATAAACAGTGCAGCAGCCATCGATCAACCCTCCTTCACAGGCGTCGGTGCGGATTGACCGCTGTCCTTCAGCGCTTTGGTCACTTCCGGCGGCATGTACTTCTCGTCGTGCTTGGCCAGCACTTCATCGGCGACCACTACGCCATCAGCGTTGAGCTTTCCGAGGGCAACGATGCCCTGCCCTTCGCGGAACAGATCCGGGAGGATGCCGCGATAGGCGATGGTCACGGATTTGTTGAAATCGGTGACGACGAATTTGACGTCCAGCGAATCCTTGGAGCGTTGCAGCGAACCGGCCTCGACCATGCCGCCGGCGCGGATGCGCGTGTCCTGCGGCGCTTCGCCGTTGGCGATTTGCGTCGGCGTGTAAAACAGATTGATGTTTTCCTGCAACGCGCTCAGGGCCAGGCCGACAGCAGCGCCCACTCCGACCAGAATCGCCAGAATGATGATCAGACGTTTTTTGCGCAGCGCATTCACTTGCCGTTCTCCCGGCGCAGCCGACGCGCCTCTTGTTGCAGATAACGCTTACGCGCCGCAATCGGCGCCACCACGTTGAGGGCCAGCACCGTCAGGCAGATGCCGTAGGCCGACCAGACATACAGGCCGTGATGGCCCATGGCGAGAAAATCGCCGAATGAAGCAAAACTCATCGCGCCGCCTCCAGACTCTGCTGCACTTCGGTCTTCACCCAACTGGCGCGGGCCTCGCGCTTGAGCACTTCCAGCCGCATGCGCAGCAACAGCACGGCGCCGAAGAAGCAGTAGAAACCCAGCACCGTCAGCAGCAGCGGCAGCCACATTTCCGCTGGCATCGCCGGTTTTTCCGTGAGGGTGAACGTCGCGCCCTGGTGCAGGGTGTTCCACCACTCCACCGAGTATTTGATGATCGGAATGTTGATCACGCCAACGATCGCCAGCACCGCGCAGGCCTTGGCGGCGCTGTCGCGGTTGCTGATGGCATTGCCCAGCGCGATCACGCCGAAATACAGAAACAGCAGAATCAGCATTGAGGTCAGGCGCGCATCCCACACCCACCACGAGCCCCAGGTTGGTTTGCCCCAGATGGCCCCGGTGACCAGCGCCACGGCGGTCATCCACGCACCGATCGGTGCGGCGCATTGCAAAGCGACGTCGGCCAGTTTCATCTTCCACACCAGCCCGACTACGCCGCACACCGCGAGCATCACGTAGATCGACTGGGCGAGCATCGCCGCTGGCACGTGGATATAGATGATGCGAAAGCTGTTGCCTTGCTGGTAATCCGGCGGCGCGAACGCCAGGCCCCAGACCACGCCAACGCCGATCAGCAGCAACGCTGCAATGCTCAACCACGGCAGGAACTTGCCGCTGATGCCGTAGAACCACTTGGGCGAGCCGAGCTTGTGAAACCAGGTCCAGTTCATACTGTTTCCGTCACGGTTGCCGCTCATCATCGCGAGCTGGCAGAGGGTCATGCCTTTCTTCTGGAAGAAGTGGTCAATTTTTGACCAGGCCTCATTATTATTCGCCGACGCTGATCTTCAGGCCAGCGGCTATTGCAAAGGGTGTCAGGGTGATCGCCAGCGCTGTGAGGCTGGCCATCCACAACAAGTATCCGGTCGCCGGCATGCCTTGCAACGCCGCTTGCAACGCGCCACTGCCAAGGATCAACACCGGGATGTACAACGGCAGAATCAGCAGCGCCAGCAACAGCCCGCCGCGCTTCAGGCCGACCGTCAGCGCAGCACCGACTGCACCGAGCAGGCTCAACACTGGCGTGCCCAACAGCAGCGACAACAGCAGCACCGGCAGGCACGCGGCCGGCAAACCGAGCATCAACGCCAGCACCGGCGACAGCAGCACCAGTGCCAGACCGGAGAACAGCCAGTGTGCCAGCACCTTGGCCAGGACCAGAAGCGGCAGCGGGTGCGACGAAAGGACCCACTGTTCCAGCGAGCCGTCTTCGAAGTCACTGCGAAACAATCCGTCCAGCGAAAGCAGGACCGACAACAACGCCGCCACCCAGACTAACCCCGGGGACAGGTTTTGCAAGACTTGAGTTTCCGGGCCGACGGCCAGCGGGAAAAGGGCAATGACGATGGCAAAGAAAATCAGCGGATTGGCCAGCTCCGCCGGGCGGCGGAACAGCAGGCGCGATTCGCGGGCAAGCAGCAGGCCGAAGACACTCATACCGCCCATTTCCCCAGATCGATGTCGCGATAACCGGCCGGCATGCGGCTCAGGGTGTGGTGGGTGGTCAGCACCACCAGACCGCCGCGTTCGCAGTGGCCGGCCAGATGCTCTTCCAACTGAGCGACACCCTGCTTGTCCAGCGCGGTGAAAGGTTCATCGAGAATCCACAACGGCGGGCTGTCCAGATACAACCGCGCCAGCGCCACACGGCGCTGTTGACCGGCGGAAAGGCTGTGGCAGGGAACGTCTTCGAAACCGCGCAATCCTACCGCTGCCAGCGCCTGCCAGATCGCCTCGCGTTCGGCGGGATGATGCAGGGCGCACAGCCACGACAGGTTTTCTTCGGGAGTGAGCAGATCCTTGATCCCGGCAGCGTGGCCGATCCACAACAGGTTTCGCGCCAGTTCGCTGCGTTGCTCGGTCAGCGGCTGACCGTTGAGCAGCACCTGGCCGTCGGTGGGTTGCATCAAACCGGCGAGCAGACGTAAAAGACTGGTCTTGCCGCTGCCGTTGGGGCCGCTGATCTGCACCATGTCACCACTGGCCAGGCGCAATTCGAGGTTTTCGAAAAGCAGCCGCAGATCGCGTTCACACGCCAGGGCAACGGTTTGCAGGACAGGACTGGTCAAGGGATCACGGGCCTTATACGGTTCAAGTCGGCTCTAGAGCGGCCGTTAAAGAGATGCAGCATAGATGCTTTGATCGCTCGATCTGGCGAGCTGGATCAAACAATTGCCAGGTTTTTTGAACGAAGCGCACGACGCGCGGCATTATACATGCCGTGCCTTACTCTCAAGAGCGCAATTTCCTCAGGTTGTGTCCGCGTATGACAGGCGAAATGAACATCCTCCCGCTGCCGCCCACCGTGCCGGCGAGCGCTCGCCCGCAGACGGGTGAACTGCTCAAGCTGCTGACGCCGGTCGAGGGCTTGATCGGCGCGGGGCAAAGCGCCAAGGCCGAGGTGTTGTCGCTCAAGCAGGCTGATCAGACCTTTGAATTGCTGCTCAAAGTGACCCTCGACAGCGGTCGCCAGACCACCGTGCAGGCCAGCAGCAACCTGCCGTTGCCACAGGGCACCAACCTGGCGATCACTCAGCCCTCGGCCGGCAATCTGGCGATCACCGTACAACAAGCGATTGCCAGCAGCGTCGCCACCCTGACCCGCATCGATACCGCGCAATTGCCCGCCGGCACCCTGCTGCAAGGCAAAGTCGTGACCTCGCAGGCCCTGCCGCAGACGCCGGGGCAAGCGGCGGTATTTCGCTCGATGGTCACTCTGCTCAACACCGCATTGAGCGGCAGCACTTTGACCGTCGACAGCCCGCAACCGCTGCGCATCGGCACCTTGTTGTCGGCGCAGGTGCAGGATGCGCAAACCCTCAAATTCGTGCCGCTGAGCAGCCGCCAGGAACAACTGGCGGTGAGTCAGCAATTGCTCGGTCAGCAAAGTCGTCAGGGCTCGCTCGATGGTCTGCTGAAGATGTTGCAGAACCTGCCGCCATCCAGCGATCAGACTTCGGCCGATCTGCGCACGGTGGTCGACAAGCTGCTTGCCAGCCTGCCGGACCTGCCGCAAATGAGCACCGCCAAAGGCGTGGCGCTGGCCTTGGCCAACAGCGGCGCGTTCCTCGAAGCGAAATTGCTCGGCGGACAAAACCCGACTCTCGCCCCGGACATGAAAGCCGACCTGCTAAAACTGATCGCGCAACTGACCCCGGGCCTGCCGAGCAACACCAATTTCAATGCGATCATCGCCGCCAATACCCTGGCCCAGGCACTGCCGAGTTTCGTCCGGAACGCCCTCGGCACCCTCGGCCAGGTCAGCGCCAAACCGGTGCCGAGCAGCTTCCCGTTGCCCGAACGACTGCTGGCGAAACTCGAAGGCGAAGGTGATCTCGAACAACTGCTGCGCCTCGCCGCCGCTGCGGTGTCGCGTCTGCAGAGCCATCAGCTGTCGAGCCTGGAACAGACCGGCGTCACCGACGATGGCCGCCTGCTCAGCACCTGGCAACTGGAAATCCCCATGCGCAATTTGCAAGACATCGTGCCGTTGCAGGTCAAATTCCAGCGTGAAGAAGCGCCGGAGCGAGAGCCGCAGCCGCATGAACGCCGCGATGAACGCGAAGCCAAACAGCAACTGTGGCGCGTCGATCTGGCCTTCGATCTGGAACCGCTCGGGCCGATGCAGATTCAGGCGCAACTGATCGCCGGCAGCCTGTCCAGTCAGCTGTGGGCCGAGCGGCCGTACACCGCCGACCTGATCGAGAACAACCTGTTCGCCCTGCGCCAGCGCTTGCTCGATTCCGGGCTCAACGTCGGCGACCTCGACTGCCACCACGGCACCCCGCCGCAAGGCAACCAAACCCGCCTCGAACACCGCTGGGTCGACGAAACCGCATGAACGATTCCACCGCCCCACGCCAGGCCATCGCCCTCAAATACGACGGCAACCACGCCCCGACCCTCACCGCCAAGGGCGACGAAGAACTGGCCGAAGAAATCCTGCGTATCGCTCGCGATTACGAAGTGCCGATCTACGAGAACGCCGAACTGGTGCGCCTGCTGGCGCGGATGGAACTGGGCGACAGCATTCCCGAAGAGCTCTATCGCACCATCGCCGAGATCATCGCGTTTGCCTGGAATCTGAAGGGCAAATTCCCCGAAGGACAAGACCCGAACGCGCCGATGGTCGAGAAGGACATCACCGCGCGCGGGGATGACTACTGAGCCGCAGTCGCAGTCTCTTCTGCGCCCTGCCATATACCGTTTGTCGCTACTGTCAGGTCTGACAGTAGCGCATGCCCGATCCCGCAGCGCTTGATTACGGACCAGACCTGACCAGGTTGCCCGCAGGTCCACAATCTTGAGGGATTGATTCCATGCCAAACGAGAAAGATGAATTGCCCCTGAAGATAAACGCTGAAGGCGGACTGCTGGTCATGGGCGCACGCGGCAATCGGGGTGGTCTTGGCAACTTCTACACGCGCAGCTGGCGACTTGTAGCGCTGGACGCCTCAACGCTCAAACCGTTGAACGTCACGTGGCAGTATGTTGGAGACAAGCAGCCAGCCACTGGTAGCGAATTTTTCGATGTCCGGCCTTATGAGGAACTGGTCGTCTGGTCGGGCAAGAAACGGATAACCCTGAACCCGTCAAACATTATCGGTACATCATTCGCCCTGTGCGCTGTTTTGGACAGCCGGGCAGTCCATGCATGGGGTCACGTCGATGGCGGCGGCACTTTGCCGGAACCGGTAAGAGAAGCGCACGACGTCGTAGAGTTGTCGGCGGGGATGAGAGCCTTTGCGATTCGGCGCGCGCAAGGCAATGTCCTCGCTTGGGGACTTCAGCCCAGCGGGACCGTCCCCGAAGATATCGCACAGCTGAATACGGTTGTCGCGGTGTCGGGAAGCACTTATGTTTTCGTAGCCCTTCTTGAATCGCGCAAGCTTGTCGCATGGGGCATGCCCGAGATGGGAGGCGCACTTCCGCCCGAAATCGCCGATTTGACCGATATCATGCAAGCGTCGGGTGGCCAGTATGGTTTCGCCGCGCTGCGCAGCACTGGCAACGTCGTCTGTTGGGGCTATCATGACCATTCAGCGCAGTTGCCGGACGATATCGCGTTGCTCACCGACATAACCAGACTGGCTTGCTCGACTCATGCTTTCGCAGTACTGAGCGGCAATGGCCAAGTGCGCGCATGGGGGCATGAATCGCTTGGAGGCCAAGTGCCGTCGGACATCGCAGCGCTTAGAGATATCGTCGACCTGGCCAGTAACAGCTCAGCCTTTGCAGCACGCAGAAGCAATGGCGCACTGGTCGTATGGGGACATATGCCGGCCATGCCAGAAGAGATTGCCAGTCGCAACGACATCGTCCACGTCATAGGCTCCGGATCCGGATTTGTCGTGCTGTGCGGGGATGGCTCAGTGCACGCTTGGGCTACCCTCCCCAGCGATATCGTTGACATTCCGCCAGACATTCGCCAGTTGAGAGACATTGTCGCCATTAATGCCAACCAAGACGCGGTCGTAGCATTGCGCAGCAACGGCGTGGCAGTTGCGTGGGGAAGAGAGAACGGCGGCGGCGATACCAGCGCAGTTGCCCATTTGCTCACTGACGTGCGTGCTGTGTACGGAGGAGGCGATACCTTCGTGGCACTCAGGGCAGATCGTCGGGTAGTGGCCTGGGGCAACGCCGACTTCGGCGGTAACGGTGAGCAGAAAGCCCTGTATCAACTGATCAGTTACACAAAAACTCCGGCGAGCTGATGCGGACAACTGCGGATCGCTATGCCTGCGATGCAATCGAGAAAAAAGATCGCAGCCTTCGACACCGCTTACACGAGATTTATGCAGGCGCTGCCTCCGATGCGATCTTTTGATCTTGCTTGCCGCTTGAAGCTTGAAGCCCCTAGCTGCCCTTGTGCAACTTGCGCATCAACTCCGCCTCAGCCTGGGTCAACCCGCACGACTGAGTCAGTTCATCGACGCTGGCGCCCATGCCCACCAGTTTCGCCGCTTGGGCGAATGACAGGCTCGACGGGTCGCGTTGTTCCAGTGCAACGATCTTGTCCGGCAACGGGCTTACCACCGCGCGCAACTCGTGCAGGGCCTCGCCCATGCGCACGTTGCCGTTCTGGTAATCGTCGACGCGTTTGGCCAGTTCCTTGATGCGCTGATCACGCAGCGCATCACCCTGGGCCTGCTGTGCAGCGATCACTCGCTGCGCCTTGATGTACGAGACGAACATCGCCAGCGTGCCGGCCCAGAACAGGAACAGAACAATTACCGCAACCTCGAGAATCAAATCAGATGCTCTCCAGTTCCGACCATTCTTCTTCGCTCATCATCTTGTCCAGCTCGACCAGAATCAGCAGTTCGTTGTTCTTGTTGCACACGCCCTGAATGAACTTGGCCGATTCTTCGTTACCGACGTTCGGCGCGGTTTCGATTTCCGACTGACGCAGGTAAACCACTTCGGCCACGCTGTCGACCATGATGCCAACGACTTGCTTGTCGGCTTCGATGATCACGATACGGGTGTTGTCGCTGATCTCGCCGCTGTGCAGGCCGAAGCGCTGACGGGTGTCGATCACGGTGACCACGTTACCGCGCAGGTTGATGATGCCCAGCACGTAGCTCGGTGCACCCGGCACCGGCGCGATCTCGGTGTAGCGCAGCACTTCCTGCACGCGCATCACGTTGATGCCGTAGGTTTCGTTATCCAGTTTGAAGGTCACCCATTGCAGGATCGGATCTTCAGAACCTTTTGCATTCGACGCCTGACTACTCATACCCTGACCCCTCGAAAAAACCGCCCCGGGCGGTGTGTGTTCTGTGTGGTGGCATTGGAAAATGCCATCGCCTGATTGTTATGTCGGCTGCTATGTCGGTTTATGTAGCGGCTTGTTGCCACTCAAGTGCTTTGCCCCGCCGCTGGCGATCAACTCGGCCAGTGCGGATACGTCAAGCAATGCACACATGTGCTCGATCACGGTGCCGGCGAGCCATGGCCGCTGACCCCGGTGACTTCTCCATTTGATTTCATTCGGGTCCAGGCGCAACGAGCGGCTGACCTGATGCACTGCCAGCCCCCACTCGTAACCTTGTACCGAAATCACGTATTGCAGGCCCTGCCGGAAGTCATCGCGGTAACGATCCGGCATGACCCAGCGCGCGGTGTCCAGAACTTTCAGGTTGCCAGCCTGGCTCGGCAGAATGCCGAGGAACCACTCCGGCTGACCAAACAGCGGCGTCAGCTCGTGGCCGGCCAGCGAATAGATCGAGCCGAGGCACACCAGCGGCACCGCCAGGGTCAGCCCGGCAACGTCGAACAGCAAGCATTCGAAAGCATCGGCAGCCCAGGCCGGACGGCCATCGGGTTCGACCGGTGGCGGCGGGTTGTTCGGTGGCAGATGCACTTCGACCAGCGGCGGGACCAGCACCTGCGGTTCCGCCACTGGCGGCGCGGCTTCAGGCTCCGGCTCGGGTTCCGGCACGGTCAATAATTGCGTTTGCAGCAGCGGCGCCAAGGTCGACAGCGGCGCGCGCGGTTCGTCGATCAGCGCGACTGGCGCCTTGCCCACGGGGGCAGCAGCGGGCGCGGTAATCGGAGCGACGGATTTCTGCGCGTCGCGGGCCTGTTCTTCCAGCACCGCGGCCTGGAACTCGTCCATGGCCTCGGTGCTTTCCACCACTTCAGGCTGCGCCTGTTCGGCGACTGGCGGCGGCGCTTCGACCGGCGCAGGCAAGTCCTCGGGCAGGTCGAGCAACAGGTCTTCCAGATAGGACTGCAAGGCCTGTTGCGGACGAGAAGTCAGCTTCACCGGCCGGTTCATGCGCGACTCCCTGTAGGAGCTGCAGAAGGCTGCGATCTTTTGATCTTTTCAGGAGCACTGACAGGCCAGATCAAAAGATCGAAGCCTTCGGCAGCTCCTACACGAATAAGGATCATGCTCAGGCCACCTGCGGAACAAGTTGCTGCGCGAGCAGGTGCTTGAGCAGTGCGCGGTAGGCCAGGACGCCACGGCTCTTGCCGTCGAATTGCGAAGGCGTGACGCCCGCCCGGCTGGCGTCGCGCAGACGGGTATCGACCGGGATGTAGCCGTGCCAGATGTCGTCGGGGAATTTGTCACGCAGCACGCGCAAGGTGCCCATCGACGCCTGCGTGCGGCGGTCGAACAGGGTCGGCACGATGCTGAACGGCAGCGGTTGTTTGCGCGAGCGATTGATCATCGCCAGGGTGTTGACCATGCGCTCCAGACCTTTCACGGCCAAGTGCTCGGTCTGCACCGGGATCACCAGTTGCTGGCTCGCCGCGAGAGCGTTGACCATCAGCACACCGAGCAACGGCGGGCTGTCGATGATCGCGTAATCGAAGTCCTGCCACAATTGCGCCAGACTCTTGGCGATCACCAGACCCAGGCCACTCTGCCCCGGCGACTGCCGCTCAAGGGTCGCCAGTGCGGTGCTCGACGGCAGCAGGGAAATGCGTTCGTCGCTGGTCGACAACAGCAACTGCCCCGGCAGGCCTTGCGGCACGCTGCCCTTGTGCAGAAACAGGTCGTAGTTGCTGTGCTCCAGGCTGTCGGGGTCGTAACCGAAATAGCTGGTCATCGAGCCGTGCGGGTCGAGATCGACCACAACCACGCGCTTGCCCGCCTCGGCCAGCAACCCGGCTAAAGCGATGGAGGATGTGGTTTTACCAACACCACCCTTTTGATTGGCGACTGCCCAGACTCTCATTCAGTTCGTTCCTCCCGGCCAGGTTGATTGGCCGAGACATGCTTCAGCGTGTTAATGCGGGCGACGGAGAATTGACGGCACTCTCGCGTCCCGGCGTCTTGACCGGGGTCGGTGCAGTTTGTGTGCCAGCGCGCTTCAACGCCGCGTCCGGTTGCGCATTGGCGGTTCCGGTGCCCGTCAGGCTGCGGCGCACATCGAGATTGCGCGACACCACCAGCACCACGCGGCGGTTCTTCGCCCGGCCTTCGACCGTGGCGTTATTGGCCACCGGCTGGAATTCGCCGTAGCCCACCGACGCCAGTCGCCCAGGGTTTACGCCCTGCATGGCGAGCATGCGCACGATGCTCGCCGAGCGCGCCGAGGACAGTTCCCAGTTGGTCGGGTACTGCGCGGTGCGGATCGGTTGATCGTCGGTGAAGCCTTCGACGTGGATCGGGTTATCGAACGGTTTGAGGATCGCCGCGACCTTGTCGATGATGTTGAACGCGATGTCGCTCGGCATGGCGTCGCCGCTGCCAAACAACAGGCTGGAATTGAGCTCTATCTCGACCCACAACTCGTTGCCGCGCACGGTCATCTGGTTGGAGCTGATCAAGTCACCGAAGGCGGCACTGATGTCATCGGCGATGCTTTTCAGTGGATCGCTGGCCCCAGAAATACCGGCGTCGACCTGTTCGGCATCCTTGACCAGCGGCTTGGCCGGGGTCACGGTTTTCGGTCGTTCGTCGCCGATCGGGATCGGTTTGAGCGAGCGGTCGGAGTCGGTAAACACGCCGATCAGCGCTTCGGAAATGACTTTGTACTTGCCTTCGTTGATCGACGAGATCGAGTACATCACCACGAAAAACGCGAACAGCAAAGTGATGAAATCCGCGTAGGACACGAGCCAGCGCTCGTGATTCACGTGTTCTTCCTGGTGGCGACGACGAGCCATGAGGTTATTCCCTTAGTCCATGAAGCCTTGCAGCTTCAACTCAATGGAACGAGGGTTTTCACCTTCGGCGATCGACAGAATTCCTTCCAGCAACATTTCGCGATAACGCGACTGCCGCAACGCGATGGACTTGAGCTTGGCCGCGACCGGCAAGAGGATCAGGTTGGCACTGGCCACGCCATAGATGGTCGCGACAAACGCCACGGCGATACCGTTACCCAATTGCGACGGATCAGCGAGGTTGCCCATCACGTGAATCAGGCCCATCACCGCACCGATGATGCCGATGGTCGGCGCGTAGCCGCCCATGCTCTCAAAGACCTTGGCCGCTTCGATGTCGCGGGATTCCTGAGTGTAGAAATCCACTTCGAGAATGCTGCGAATCGCCTCCGGCTCGGCGCCGTCGACCAGCAGTTGCAGACCTTTGCGCGAGTAGCTGTCAGGTTCGGCGTCGGCCACGCCTTCGAGGCCGAGCAAGCCTTCCTTGCGCGCCGTAAGGCTCCAATTGACCACGCGGTCGATGCCGCCGGCCAGATCGACACGCGGCGGAAAGAAGATCCAGCCGAGAATCTGCATGGCGCGCTTGAACGCACTCATCGGCGATTGCAGCAGCGCAGCACCGACCGTGCCGCCCAGCACGATCAGCGCCGCCGGGCCGTTGGCCAGCGCGCCGAGGTGACCGCCTTCAAGGTAGTTGCCGCCGATGATGGCGACGAACGCCATGATGAGGCCGATAAGGCTGAGAACATCCATCAGATACACGCCTCGACGATGTGCTTGCCGATGTCGTCCAGACCATACACCGCGTCAGCAAGATCGGCTTTGACGATGGCCATCGGCATGCCGTAGATCACGCAGCTTGCCTCATCCTGCGCCCACACCGAACTGCCGCCCTGCTTGAGCAGACGCGCGCCTTCGCGGCCGTCGGCGCCCATGCCGGTCAGTACGACTGCCAGAACTTTGTCGCCGTAGGACTTGGCTGCAGAACCGAAAGTGATATCCACGCACGGCTTGTAATTCAGACGTTCGTCACCCGGCAAAATCTTCACCGCGCCACGGCCGTCGATCATCATCTGCTTGCCACCCGGCGCCAGCAGCGCCAGGCCCGGACGCAGGATGTCGCCATCCTCGGCTTCCTTGACGCTGATGCGGCAGAGCTTGTCGAGACGCTCGGCAAACGCCTTGGTGAACGCCGCCGGCATGTGCTGGATCAGCACGATCGGCGCCGGGAAGTTCGCCGGCAACTGCGTCAGTACGCGTTGCAGCGCGACCGGGCCACCCGTCGAGGTGCCGATGGCAACCAGTTTGTAGGCTTTGCGTTTCGGTGCCGGCGACGAAGCACTGGCAGCGGATGCACGGGCAGGCGCAGGCGCAGGTGCCGGACGTGCCGGGACAGGGCTGCTGTGGCTCGTGTGGCTGCCGTAGCTCGACGCTGCCGGAGCAGGCGTCGGCGCTGGCGCAGCGGCGGGAGCCGGCGCGCTGTAGGCACTGAAACGACGGTTACTGCGCGAGATGCTGTGGACTTTCTCACACAGCAACTGCTTGACCTTTTCGGGGTTGCGCGAGATGTCTTCGAAATTCTTCGGCAGGAAATCCACCGCGCCGGCGTCCAGCGCATCGAGGGTTACCCGCGCGCCTTCATGCGTAAGCGAGGAGAACATCAACACCGGGGTCGGGCAGCGCTGCATGATGTGCCGCACTGCCGTGATGCCGTCCATCATCGGCATCTCGTAGTCCATGGTGATCACGTCAGGCTTGAGGGCCATGGCCTGATCGATCGCCTCTTTACCGTTGGTGGCCGTGCCGACCACCTGGATGCTCGGATCCGCCGAAAGAATTTCCGAGACGCGGCGGCGGAAAAAACCCGAATCGTCCACCACCAGGACTTTGACTGCCATAAACACTCCATTAGGTGCAGCGGCGCGTCATCGCGCCGCCGCCCCGGATTCAAATACGCTTTGTGGCGTAACGCTTGAGCATGCTTGGAACATCGAGAATCAGCGCAATGCGGCCGTCACCGGTGATGGTGGCGCCGGACATGCCCGGAGTTCCCTGGAGCATTTTGCCCAGTGGCTTGATGACCACTTCTTCCTGGCCGACCAGTTGATCGACGACGAAGCCGATCCGCTGAGTGCCCACCGAAAGAATCACCACATGGCCTTCGCGCTGCTCTTCGTGAGCGGCGGAGCTCACCAGCCAGCGCTTGAGGTAGAACAATGGCAGCGCCTTGTCGCGCACGATCACCACTTCCTGACCGTCGACGACGTTGGTGGTCGACAGGTCGAGGTGGAAGATTTCGTTGACGTTGACCAGCGGGAACGCGAACGCCTGATTGCCGAGCATGACCATCAGCGTCGGCATGATCGCCAGGGTCAGCGGCACCTTGATGACGATCTTCGAACCCTGGCCCTTGGTCGAGTAGATGTTGATCGAACCGTTGAGCTGGGAAATCTTGGTCTTCACCACGTCCATGCCGACACCACGGCCGGACACGTCGGAGATCTCGGTCTTGGTCGAGAAACCCGGGGCGAAAATCAGGTTGTAGCACTCGGTATCGCTCAGGCGATCGGCGGCGTCCTTGTCCATCACACCGCGTTTTACCGCGATCGAACGCAGAACGTTCGGGTCCATGCCTTTGCCGTCGTCGGAGATCGACAGCAGGATATGGTCGCCTTCCTGCTCGGCCGCCAGCACCACGCGACCGCCACGGGCCTTGCCCGATGCTTCGCGTTCTTCCGGCGACTCGATGCCGTGGTCGACAGCGTTGCGCACCAAGTGGACCAGCGGGTCGGCCAGAGCCTCGACAAGGTTTTTGTCGAGGTCGGTTTCTTCGCCCACCAGTTCCAGGTTGATCTCTTTCTTGAGCTGACGTGCGAGGTCGCGAACCAGACGCGGGAAGCGCCCGAAGACCTTCTTGATCGGCTGCATCCGCGTTTTCATCACGGCGGTCTGCAGGTCAGCGGTGACCACGTCGAGGTTCGACACAGCCTTGGACATGGCTTCGTCGCCGCTGTTGAGGCCCAGACGCACCAGACGGTTACGCACCAGCACCAGCTCGCCGACCATGTTCATGATCTCGTCGAGCCGCGCGGTGTCGACGCGCACGGTGGTTTCCGCTTCGCTGGCCGGCTTTTCTGCCGGGGCAGCAGCTGGCGCGCGGGCCGGAGCCGGTGCAGCAGCGGCGGCCGGTTTCGGCGCCTCGGCTTTCGGTTCAGGCTTGGCGGCAGGCTTCGGCGCAGCAGCGGCAGCCGGAGCTTTCGCCGCTGGCGTGGCGACGCTCGACACGGAGCCGGCAGTCGCAGCGCTGGCGTCAAACTTGCCTTTGCCGTGCAGTTCGTCGAGCAGCGATTCGAATTCGTGATCGCTGATCAGGTCACTGCCGGCCGCAGCGGCTGCCGGTGCAGCAGGTGCTGACGGGGCCGAAGCGATGGCCGATTCCAGCGCGTCAACGGCGAAGTTGCCCTTGCCGTGCAACTGATCGAGCAAGGCTTCGAATTCGTCGTCGGTGATGTCCGAGCTGTCGCCCGTAGCAGGCGCGGCCGGAGCAGCCGGCGCTGCTGGTGCCGCCGGAGCGACCGCATCGACAGCAAACTGGCCTTTGCCATGCAGTTGATCGAGCAGCGATTCAAATTCGGCGTCGGTGATTTCATCGCTGGCCGCCGTGTCGGCAACCGGCGCGGGAGCAGCAACAGCGGCCGGAGCCTCGGCCTGGGCCTTGACGGCGTTCAGCGAGTCCAGCAGTTGTTCGAATTCGTTATCGGTGATGTCGTCCGAGGAGTCGCTTTCAACGACCAGTTCTTCGATCATCTCGGCAACCGGCGAAGCCGGGGCTTCATCCGCCGATTGCGGTTCGGCCAGACGCGCCAGCGCGGCCAACAGTTCCGGCGTGGCAGCGGTGATCGGTGCACGCTCACGGACTTCGCTGAACATGCTGTTCACCGCGTCCAGTGCTTCGAGCACAACGTCCATCAGTTCTGCATCAACGCGACGCTCACCCTTGCGCAGGATGTCGAACACGTTTTCGGCGATGTGACAGCACTCCACCAGCTCATTGAGCTGAAGGAAGCCGGCGCCCCCTTTTACAGTGTGGAAACCGCGAAAAATTGCATTGAGCAGATCTGCATCATCCGGACGGCTTTCCAGCTCGACCAGTTGTTCGGACAGTTGCTCAAGAATCTCGCCGGCCTCAACCAGGAAATCCTGAAGGATCTCTTCATCGGCGCCGAAGCTCATTAATGGGGTGCTCCTACAGGTCTAAAAACCCAAAAAACCCGAATTCCGAAACTCTAGAATCCAAGGCTGGATAACAAATCGTCCACATCGTCCTGACCGGACACAACGTCTTCTCGTTTATCGGCATGAATCTGCGGACCTTCACCCTGCGAGAGATGTTTTTGTGGATCTTTTTCAGCAAGCATTGCGGCGCGGTCATGTTCGATGCCCGCAAAGCGGTCGACCTGACTGGCCATGAGCACGAGTTTGAGCAGATTGCTTTCGACTTCGGTGACCAGTTGGGTCACACGCTTGATCACTTGACCTGTGAGGTCCTGGTAATCCTGAGCCAGCAGGATGTCGTTGAGGTTGCTCGACACCGCACGGTTGTCCGTGCTGCTGCGTGACAGAAAACCGTCGACCCGGCGCGCCAGTTCACGGAACTCTTCAGCCCCGACCTCGCGACGCATGAAGCGGCCCCAATCGGCGCTCAACGTCTGCGCTTCATCAGCGAGACTGTTGACCACCGGCGTGGCGCTTTCCACCAGATCCATGGTGCGGTTGGCCGCGGCTTCCGTCAGCTTGACCACATAGCCCAGGCGTTCGGTGGCGTCGGTGATTTGCGACACTTCCTCGGCCTGCGGCATGTGCGGATCTATCTGGAAATTGACGATCGCACTGTGCAGTTCACGTGTGAGCTTGCCCACTTCCTGATACAGGCCGCGGTCACGGGTCTGATTGAGCTCATGGATCAGTTGCACCGCGTCGCCGAACTTGCCTTTTTCAAGGCTCTCGACCAGTTCGACCGCGTGTTTTTTCAGGGTCGATTCGAAATCGCCCTGTGATGATTCGTTATGCTCCATAGCTCCCCCGCGCATTCATCAGCCGATGCGTTCGAAAATCTTCTCGATTTTGTCTTTCAACGCCTGAGCCGTGAAAGGTTTGACTACGTAACCGTTCACACCGGCCTGAGCGGCCTCGATGATCTGCTCGCGCTTGGCTTCAGCAGTCACCATCAACACCGGGAGGTGCTTGAGTTTCTCATCGGCGCGCACGTGACGCAGCAGGTCGATACCGGTCATGCCCGGCATGTTCCAGTCCGTTACCAGAAAGTCGATGCTGCCGCTGTTGAGCACCGGAATGGCAGTGGTGCCATCGTCGGCCTCGACGGTGTTGGTGAACCCAAGATCGCGCAGCAGGTTCTTGATGATCCGCCGCATCGTTGAGAAGTCATCAACGATGAGGATTTTCATGTCTTTGTTCAATTCGACCTCCAAGCAGTCTTAAACGCGCCCAGCACCTGGACGCGCCACTTCAATCAATCGGCGCAGCACTTAAAGTTTGTCTGGAGCACAACGGATCGAGACCGGCGCCGTTCATCACCGCACCAGCCTCGTTTCGCAGTGTCCCCACACTGCCTTCAGCGCGCTCGCCACTCCCCCAAACGCCCCCGCAGACGGGCCGCGCACTGGCTGTGTAACTGGCTGACCCGCGATTCACTGACGCCAAGGACTTCACCGATCTCCTTGAGGTTCAGCTCTTCGTCGTAGTACAGCGCCAACACCAGTCGCTCACGCTCCGGCAAATTGGCAATCGCGTCCGCCAGCGCCGCCTGAAAGCGTTCATCTTCCAGATCGCGTGACGGCTCCATATGAGCACTGGCGCCATCCTCGTGCAGCCCTTCGTGTTCGCCGTCCTGCAACAGGTCGTCGAAACTGAACAGGCGACTGCCCAAGGTGTCATTCAGAATCCCGTAGTAATCGTCGAGACTCAATTGGAGTTCGGCCGCAACCTCGTGATCTTTAGCGTCACGGCCGGTTTTAGCTTCAATCGAGCGAATCGCGTCGCTGACCATCCTGGTATTACGGTGAACCGAGCGTGGTGCCCAATCCCCTTTGCGCACTTCATCGAGCATCGCGCCGCGGATTCGAATGCCCGCGTACGTTTCGAAACTGGCGCCTTTGCTGGCGTCGTATTTGGTCGAGACTTCCAGCAAACCGATCATCCCGGCCTGGATCAGGTCTTCGACCTGCACGCTGGCCGGCAGGCGCGCCAGCAAGTGATAGGCAATGCGCTTGACCAGTGGCGCGTAGCGCTCGATCAATTCGTATTGCGCGTCACGCGCCGACTTTTTGTAAAGATTCATGCCACTGGCGGTCATATCACAGGCCCTGCGGTTTGCTGCACGAGACGCTCGACGAAAAATTCCAGATGCCCGCGCGGGTTGGCGGGCAGCGGCCAGGTATCGACCTTCTGGGCGATGGCCTTGAAGGCCAGTGCGCACTTGGAACGGGGAAAGGCTTCGTAGACGGCGCGCTGCTTCTGCACTGCCTTGCGCACGCTTTCGTCGTATGGCACGGCGCCGACATATTGTAGGGCGACGTCGAGGAAGCGATCCGTGACCTTGGTCAACTTGGCGAACAGGTTGCGCCCTTCTTGCGGGCTCTGCGCCATGTTGGCCAGCACGCGGAAGCGGTTCATGCCGTAGTCGCGGTTGAGCAACTTGATCAGCGCGTAAGCGTCGGTGATCGAAGTCGGCTCGTCGCAGACCACCAGCAACACCTCTTGCGCGGCACGAACGAAACTGACTACCGAGTCACCAATACCCGCAGCGGTGTCGATCACCAGCACGTCGAGATTGTCGCCGATGTCGCTGAACGCCTGGATCAGGCCGGCGTGTTGCGCCGGGCTCAAGTGCACCATGCTCTGCGTGCCGGAGGCCGCCGGCACGATGCGAATCCCGCCCGGGCCTTGCAACAGCACGTCGCGCAGTTCGCAACGGCCTTCGATAACGTCGGCCAGTGTGCGCTTGGGTGTCAGCCCCAGCAGAACGTCGACGTTCGCCAGGCCCAGGTCGGCGTCCAGCAGCATGACCCGACGGCCAAGCTCTGCCAGCGCCAGCGACAAGTTCACTGACACGTTAGTCTTGCCGACGCCACCTTTGCCGCCGGTCACCGCGATCACCTGTACGGGATGCATGCTGCCCATGTTATTTCTTTACCTTGTCTTGCATAGACGGAGGCCACATTACTGGCTGCGCGTTCCTGATCGGAACAATGCGTGGCAGACCATCGATGTAGGTACAAAAACTGTTCATGATTACCTCAGCCAACCTGCTTGGTCGGGCTGTGATAGATATCAGCGAACATGTCAGCCATGGCTTCTTCGCTGGGTTCTTCCTGCATTTGCACGCTGACGGCGCGGCTGACCAATTGATGACGACGCGGCAGATGCAGATCATCCGGAATCCGTGGGCCATCGGTCAGGTACGCGACCGGCAATTCATGACTGATCGCCAGGCTCAACACTTCGCCGAGACTGGCCGTTTCATCCAGTTTAGTCAGGATGCAGCCGGCCAGCCCGCAACGCTTGTAACTGTGATAAGCGGCGGTTAGAACCTGTTTCTGGCTGGTGGTTGCCAGGACCAGATAATTTTTTGAGCGAATGCCACGCCCGGCCAGGCTCTCAAGCTGCATGCGCAACGCCGGATCACTGGCTTGCAGGCCGGCAGTATCGATCAAAACCACGCGTTTGCGTAGCAGTGGATCCAATGCCTGCACCAGCGACTGACCCGGATCGACGTGCGTTACCGGCACGTTGAGGATGCGCCCGAGGGTTTTCAATTGTTCCTGCGCGCCGATGCGGAAGCTGTCCATGCTCACCAGCGCAACGTTCTGCGCGCCGTACTTGAGCACATAACGCGCGGCAAGCTTGGCCAGCGTGGTGGTCTTGCCCATGCCGGCCGGGCCGACCATGGCAATCACACCGCCCTCTTCCAGCGGCTCGACTTCCGGTACGGCAATCATCCGCGCCAGGTGCGCCAGCAGCATGCGCCAGGCCTGACGGGGTTCTTCGATATCGGTGATCATCGCCAACAGATCGCGCGACAGCGGGCCGGACAGGCCGATGCGCTGCAGACGGCGATACAGATTGGCCTGGGCCGGACGGCTGCCTTGCAGCTGATTCCAGGCCAGGGTGCCGAGTTGCACTTCCATCAGCTCGCGCAGGCTGTTCAATTCAAAACGCATCGAATCCAGCGCACGCGGATCGACGCCCGCCGAGGCCTGCGCAGGCGCTGCGGCCGGGCGCGTCGGTGCGGCGTAGGTCGGCTCGCTCAGCGGCTCGGCGGCGGTCAGCGGCAGGCCTGCGGTCAACGGCAGCCCGGCGAACAACTGCTGATTGGTGTTGCCGTCGGCTTCGCCACGCAGGCTCAGCTCGGCCTGGGCGGTGACGATGCGCGACTGGGTCTTGCGCAGCTCGTCTTCGAGTTCCATGTTCGGAACCCGTGGCGCCAGCGCCGACAGTTTGTAATCCAGAGCCGCCGTCAACTCGACGCCGCCGGCAATGCGGCGGTTGCCGATGATGGCGGCATCAGCGCCCAGCTCATCGCGAACCAGCTTCATGGCCTGACGCATATCGGCGGCAAAAAAACGCTTAACTTGCATAAACCACTACCTCAGCCGTTGGGCCCTACTGTCGCAACGATGGTCACTTGCTTGTTGTCCGGTACTTCCTGGTAGGCCAGCACATGCAGGCCTGGCACTGCGAGGCGGCCGAAGCGCGAGAGCATCGCGCGAATCGGGCCGGCTACCAGCAGGATCACCGGTTGGCCTTGCATTTCCTGACGCTGGGCCGCTTCGATCAACGAACGCTGCAGCTTCTCGGCCATGCTCGGCTCCAGCAGAACGCCCTCTTCCGAGCCTTGTCCTGCCTTCTGCAGACTATTGAGCAATATCTGTTCCAACCTTGGTTCCAATGTGATTACAGGCAGCTCGGACTCAGTGCCTACAATGCTTTGGACGATTGCACGGGATACGCCGACCCGCACAGCGGCGACCAGCGCGGCGGTATCTTGACTCTTGGCAGCGTTGTTCGCGATCGCTTCGGCGATGCTGCGAATGTCGCGCACCGGCACGTGCTCGGCGAGCAGCGCTTGCAGGACCTTGAGCAACTGCGACAGCGAAACCACGCCCGGCACCAGCTCTTCCGCCAGTTTCGGCGAGCTCTTGGCCAGCAATTGCATGAGTTGCTGCACTTCCTCGTGGCCAATCAGCTCACTGGAGTGCTTGTACAGAATCTGGTTCAAGTGCGTGGCGACCACGGTGCTCGCATCGACCACGGTGTAGCCGAGCGATTGCGCCTGGGCGCGCTGGCTGATTTCGATCCACACCGCCTCCAGGCCGAAAGCCGGATCTTTGGCGTTGATACCGTTGAGCGAGCCGTAGACCTGACCCGGGTTGATCGCCAGTTCGCGATCCGGGTAGATCTCGGCCTCGGCGAGAATCACGCCCATCAGCGTCAGCCGATACGCGCTCGGCGCCAGATCGAGGTTGTCGCGGATATGCACGGTCGGCATCAGAAAGCCCAGATCCTGCGAGAGTTTCTTGCGCACACCCTTGATCCGCGCGAGCAATTGCCCACCCTGATTGCGGTCCACCAGCGGAATCAGGCGATAGCCGACTTCCAGGCCGATCATGTCGATCGGCGTCACGTCGTCCCAGCCCAGCTCTTTGGTTTCCATGGCGCGGGCCGGTGACGGCAGCAGTTCCTGCTGACGCTTGACCTCTTCCAGCGCCACAACCTTGGCAACGTTCTGCTTCTTCCAGAACAGGTAAGCGCCGCCCGCAGCCAGCGCCGCCATACTCAGGAAGGAGAAGTGCGGCATGCCCGGCACAAGGCCCATCACCGCCATCAAACCAGCGGCCACGGCCAGTGCTTTCGGCGAGGCGAACATCTGGCGATTGATCTGCTTGCCCATGTCTTCCGAGCCGGAAGCACGGGTCACCATGATCGCCGCTGCTGTAGATAACAACAGTGATGGCAATTGCGCCACTAAACCGTCACCGATGGTCAGCAAGGCGTAAACCTTGCCCGCGTCGCCGAAGCTCATGCCATGCTGGAAGATACCCACGGCCATGCCGCCGATGAGGTTGATGAACAGAATCAGCAGGCCGGCGATGGCGTCACCACGGACAAACTTGCTGGCACCGTCCATCGAACCGTAGAACTCCGCCTCCTGGGCGACTTCCTGACGGCGCGACTTGGCTTGATTCTGGTCGATCAGGCCGGCGTTGAGGTCGGCGTCGATCGCCATTTGTTTGCCGGGCATCGCATCGAGGGTGAAGCGCGCGCTCACCTCGGAAATCCGCCCGGCACCCTTGGTCACCACGACGAAGTTGATGATCATGAGGATCGCGAAGACCACGATACCGACCACGTAGTTACCGCCGATCACCACCTCACCGAAGGCCTGAATCACCTTACCGGCGGCGGCGTGGCCGTCCTGACCGTGGAGCATTACCACCCGCGTCGAGGCCACGTTCAGCGCCAGTCGCAGCAACGTCGCCACCAGCAGAATCGTCGGGAACACGGCAAAATCCAGCGGCCGCAGCGCATACACGCAGACCAGCAGGACGACGATGGACAGGGCAATGTTGAAGGTAAAGAAGACGTCGAGCAGGAACGGCGGCACCGGCAACATCATCATCGCCAGCATGACCAGCAGCAACAACGGCACGCCCAGATTGCCTCGACTGAGGTCGGCAACGTTGGTGCGTGCTGTATTGAATAACTGAGTGCGATCCACCGGTTTTCCCCGTTCCTTTAAAGCAAACTTTTGACGCCCCGAACGGGCGCAGGGCGGCTACTGCAAGAAGCTTTCCAACTTTTGCCGGGGAATGAAATAGAGCGGTTTTACTTGGGATTTATCGGCTGATTGGGCTGGCCCCTTCGCGAGCAGGCTCGCTCCCACAGTTTGACATGCATTCCCAATCGGACATTTGGAATACGGCCCCTGTGGGAGCGAGCCTGCTCGCGAAGAGGCCTTCGAATGCGGCGCATTTTTTTCGATTTAAACGAAGCTGTTTACAAGACACCAGCAGACACGGTCTCAAGGCTACAAATCCTTGCGCCATTGCCTACAGCCAAGCCAGAATCCGCCGGCTTGTGCGCTTTGGGGTCGGATTCTATTGTGGTCCGGTCGCTGACGAATCAGCGATCGGGTTTAGCGACTCGAACTCAAGTCAAAGGTGCATCAGCGTTCCAGGCTTCGTTGCGGATCTGTATTTTCGCGATTTCGTCATGGTGGCTGTATGCGGGAGACCTTCGGGTCTGCCGGGTGCCTTTGACCGGTTCGCTAACCCGCGTACAGCCGCCACCCTCCCTGTTTAGCGACAGGTTGTCGCGGCTCCATTTCAAAGGAGCTTCACCATGATCAAACCAACACCCAACCCGCCCGAATCCGCCCCCACCTCCCCCTACGAATCCCTCGATTCAAAAAAACTCCACGAAGCCGCCGATCGCGCCCTCGACCACTACCTCTGCCCACCCGGCTCGACCCCACCACCCTTCAGCCCCCGCGCCATGTACGCCGTCACCGCCGACACCAAAAACGAAGACCTCCTGGCCAACGCCTGCGAAACCCTCGCCTCGGCCAAAACCATCGCCCAGGAATTCGCCGGGCTGGTCAAACCATCGCAGCGCCGAACGCTGATGGGGATTGCGCAACTGATCATGCTCGGGGAACTGGCGGTAAATCGGGTGCTGGATAATCTGGAGTTGCCTGGATGATGCGGTTCGGCTGAGTGATTCGAGTGAGAGAGCCGGCCTTTTGGCGAGCAAGCTCGCTCCCACATTTTGATCTTCTTGGATGCAAATCTTGCAGCGGCTGAAGATCCTGTCGAGTGCAGCTTGCGCGAGCTAGGCCTCTCGGCGGCGCAGGAGCGCCCACCCCTTCAGCGATACCATTGGTCGGAAAACCGTCCCCACCTGTCAGATCTGACAGGTGACGGACGCCTCGTTCTGCGTTGTGATGAACCTTGCCTGCCATTGTTCATCACCAGTGTTCGAGGAGAACAGAATGAGCGTTCAAGTCCATTCAACCGAAGCCAACGCTGCCCTGGCCTTGTATCCCGTGTACCCCCCGCAATGGATAACACCGGTGCTGCCTCCAGGTACTGCCGATGGCGGCCTTCCTCTCTCGGCATTCACTCCTTCTGGCGTAGAACTTGTCATCGACCCCATAACCGGCTTGCGGAACTGGGTCATGGCGGCTTATGACGTCGTGACTATTTTTGTCAACGAAGTCAGCACCGGCATCAGCAAAACCATCTATCCCGGTGAGGAGCAGGAACGCATTCTTTTGCGCGTGCCGGCGAGTTGGTTCACAAACGGTGTCAACGATGTCCACTACAGAGTGACCCGAGCCAGCGGTAACGACGCCGACTCACCCACACTCAAGCTGCTCTACAACAACCCGGCGCCTACCGTCACCGTCAGCCATCCACCCAGCGTCGTACCGGGGCAGACGGCGGTCATCACGATCACCGTCGGTTACCCACGGCCTCACGACACGGTGACGCTCACCATAGGCACCTGGAGCATCACATTTCCCAACCCCACAAGCCCGATCAACCACACCCTGACGGCTGCAGAATTGCAGTTGATAGGCGACGGCACCCATTCGGTCTTCGCCAGGGTGCGCGATCAATTGACCAACAACAATGAGTCGGCGACGACCCCGATCACTATCACCGCCAATCAGAAGGTGTACAACTCGCCGATAATCGCTGAGGCCGTGGACGGCATGCTCGACGTGGCCGCACTGAGGGGCCAGGACGCCACGCTACGAGCACGCAACTGGACGGGGATCCAGGTCGGTCAGCAGGTGTGGCTGAAGCTCACCGGCCAGAAACCCGACGGCTCGGCGCACGTCCTGCAATTCTGGAATGGTGACACCCACAAGGTGAATGCGACCTGGGTCAGTCAGGGGTTCTGGGATAAACCGCTGCTCATAGCTTTTCTGAAAGAATTGAAAGAAGGATCGCTGTTGAAACTGGAATTCTGGGTATCGGAGGACAAGAGCAATGACTTCGCTAGCGCCACGCGGTTTCCGGATCAGGTGTATACCGTCATTGGCCTGCAACTTGACCTGCCACCCCCGACCTTGAACCCGCCCACAGTGCCGATTGACGTTTTGGCTAATCCGGATGGAGTGAAGCTTCAGATAACAGGCTTCGCAGCAGAGAAAGACGATAAAGCTCAATTCGTCCAGGTGAACGCGCCGGCCGGTGCGCCGCCGTTTCCGGTGGTGGATTTTGTTGGTGGGATTGCAGAGATTTCATTGAGCGCTGCGTTTCTGGCGGCTTGGCATGGCAAGGCGATTGAGTTGCGGTGGGATTTGATTCGTACCGGAGTTCCGGCTGGAGAATCACCAACAGTCAGGTTTGATGTCATGACAATCGCTGATGGAGACCCGCGTTTGCCGACACCCGTAATTCTCCAAGCAATTGGGCCGGACGAAGGAAAAGTACTTGATTTATCGACTTTTGATGGCGATGCGACTGTGACAGTCGATACCTGGACAGCCATGGCAAAGGGACAAAAGTTCTGGCTGCTTTGCGTAGGAAAAAAAGATGATGGATCGGACTACGAAATTTCGTTGGCTAATGGAATTGAAATTGAAATGCCAGGTAAATTGAGCAGAACGCTTTTGCGTTCGGAACTAGACCGCCTTGTTGATGGATCTCTTCGCGTGGACATTAGTGTTGGATTCAGCACCAACGGGGACAAAAACGACGCTACTCTGTTCCCTAGTCTAAATGTAGGCCTCAAGGTACGTGCAAAACTCATCATAGATGATTCACCTTTAGAGTTGTCAGGCAGGACAGTGTCAATCGTGAATACCAGTGGTCAGTACATCGATAGATGGCGCCTTACGGGTGTTCATCCGTCTGGAGCCTCAGCAAATCGTCAAGCGTCAGGAGGAGTGGGTCAAATTACTTATCAATCGGATAATCCAAAAATCGCAAACGTCAATGACGTCGGGTTAATCTGGAGTGAAGGTAATGGCAGCACCACCATCAATGTAAGAGATAGCTCAGGCCAACATGCCTCAATTTCTGTTTCTGTAAGCAACGTCGAACAATGCATTGTCTCACCATCACTTATAGCTGATTCAAAGATTGATCAGTGGGTCAATGCGAATGGCCGTGCTGTAAAAACGTCAGACCTGGTTTTGTTCCGAACTAAATTTTTTGTGACTCAGCCCGCTGCCTATGGAATTCGCTCAGACGTTAGTTTGTATTGGGGGTTGTACAACGAAGGACACGGGTGGAGAGAGCATGCTTATCATTCTAGCCCTGGACACACTGTCTTGTGTTTGCGGTAGTGAGTCGACGCTTCGCCTCATCAGAATTGAGAGAAAAGGGGACAGGAGTAAAGGGAACGGATTTATTTAACCAGTGATCTAGAACAGCGGGGCTTGAACTTGGTTGTTTTCCTGACCGGGATGACCCCTTAGCGAGCAGGCTCACTTTCGACGGTTGATCGCATTACAAGTGGAATCAAGTTTGCTCGCGAAGGCTACTGACAGGCAATAATCGCCCAAAAAAACCGCCGTTGCGCATCATCGGGACGGCGGTTTTCTTTTTCAGGTGTTTGGCGATGAGGGCAAACTGCCGGTCAATACCGAAGGATTTTCACTTTCCCATTTTTGGTCCTGGGCAATTCGAACTCGACTTCGCCGCCCACTTTGATCTTCGCCTGCAAGGCCTCAGCCAATGGAACGCTGAATCGGTACTCTTTGGCAGTCAGAAAAAATTCGTGGCTTCGGCAAAGGAAAGGCATCGTCCCGTCGGCTTCGGCGTGATGGTGCCTTTGCCGGTTTTTTCATCGTAGCTGCTGAAAATACCTTTCATCGTCGTGCTCCCTTGCACTCGCTCGCCTGACCGCGCCAGTACGCAGCTGCATCTTGCATCAAACTGCAAAATCACGGCGACTGCACCTGTCAGAGTTGACAGTAAAGGGGAATCTCAGACAAAAGGCTGCGCAGCAACGTCAGGAATCCCGACGCAAGTCCGGCGGAATCGGCAGATCATCCTTGAGCGGGTCCGGCCGCTTGCCCTTGCCCGCCTGGTGTTGGCGAATCTGATAGACGTAGGCTAATACCTGCGCCACCGCCAGATACAGTCCACCGGGAATTTCCTGCTCAAGCTCAGTTGAGTAATAGATCGAGCGCGCCAGCGCAGGCGACTCGAGCAGCATGACGTTGTTGGCCACTGCGATTTCGCGGATTTTCAGGGCGATGAAGTCGCTGCCCTTGGCCAGCAGCACCGGTGCGCCGCCCTTCTCCGAGTCGTACTTGAGCGCGACCGCGTAGTGGGTCGGGTTGGTGATGACCACGTCGGCTTCGGGAATCGCCGCCATCATCCGTCGCTGGGACATTTCGCGCTGGGTCTGGCGAATGCGTTGTTTGACCTCGGGGCGGCCTTCCTGGTCCTTGTGTTCGTCGCGCACTTCCTGCTTGGTCATCTTGAGCTTCTTCATGCTCTCCCAGATCTGCACCGGCACGTCGACGGCGGCGATGATGATCAGACCGCAGGCCAGCCACAGCGTGCTCCAGCCCACCAGCAAGACGCTGTGGATGATCGCCATGTCCAGTGGTTCGTGGGCGATGCGCAGCAAGTCGTCGACGTCGGCGGACAATACCAACAGCGCCACGCCCAAGGTAATCAGAAACTTCGCCAATGCCTTGAGCAGTTCAACCACAGCCTTGAACGAGAACATCCGTTTGAGGCCGGCGGCCGGGTTCATCCGGCTGAATTTGGGTGCCAGCGAACTTGCCGCGAACAGCCAGCCACCCAGGGAGATTGGCCCGATGATGGCGGCGAGCAACAGGGTGATCATCACCGGCTGAATCGCCAGCAACGCGATCAGGCCCGACTCCAGCAAAAATCGGCCCATGGCGCCCTGATCCATGACCACTTCGCGGGACAGGGTGAAGTTCAGGCGCATCACGTCCATCATTTCTTGCGCAAGCATGCCGCCGAAAATCAGCAGCGCAGAGGCGCCGGCCATCATCACGGCCAGGGTGTTGAGCTCTTTGGAACGGGCGATTTCACCCTTCTCACGGGAGTCCTTTTTGCGCTTCTCCGTGGGGTCTTCCGTTTTGTCCTGACCGCTTTCGCTCTCTGCCATGACTCAGCGCGCCCGTGCCAGTTCGCGTAGCAACTGCAAGGCCTCGCTGGCCAGCGGTTGATACTGGTTGAGAATATCCGCAAGGCCGACCCAGACGATGAACAGGCCGAGCACCAGGGTCAGCGGAAAACCGATCGAGAAGATGTTCAGTTGCGGCGCGGCGCGGGTCATCACGCCGAAGGCGATGTTGACCACCAACAGTGCGGTGACGGCCGGCAACACCAGCAGCAATGCGGCGCCGAGGACCCAGCCGAGTTTGCCGGCCAGTTCCCAGTAATGCGCAACCATCAAACCGCCGCCGACCGGCAGCGTGGTGAAACTTTCAGTGAGGACTTCGAACACCACCAGATGGCCGTTCATCGACAGGAACAGCAACGTCACCAGCATGGTGAAGAACTGCCCGATCACCGCCACCGAAACGCCGTTGGTAGGGTCGATCATCGAGGCGAAGCCCATGCCCATCTGGATCGCAACAATCTGCCCGGCGACGGCGAAAGCCTGGAAGAACAGTTGCAGGGAAAAGCCGAGTACGGCGCCCACCAGAATCTGCTCGCCGATCAGCAACAGGCCGCTGAGATCGAGTGGGCTGACGGCGGGCATCGGCGGCAGCGCCGGGGTGATGACCACGGTGATCGCCACGGCGAAATACAGGCGCACGCGACGCGGGATCAGGGTGGTGCCGAACACCGGCATGACCATCAGCATCGACGCCACGCGAAACAGCGGCAACATGAACGACGCCACCCAGGTGCTGATCTGGGTGTCGGTCAGCTGAAGCAGCGATTGCATGGCTTAGCCGATGACCATCGGAATGTTTTTGTACAGCTGGATGATGTATTCCATGAATGTCTGCACGATCCACGGACCGCCGATGATCAGGGTCACCAGCATCACCAGAAGACGCGGCAGGAAGCTCAGGGTCTGTTCGTTGATCTGCGTGGCGGCCTGGAACATCGACACCAGCAGGCCGACCAGAAGGCTCGGCACCACCAGGATGGCGACCATCATGGTGGTCAGCCACAGGGCTTCACGAAAGATATCGACCGCGACTTCCGGCGTCATGGCGAAACACCTCCAAAACTGCTGGCCAGAGTACCGATGATCAGCGCCCAGCCATCGACCAGCACGAACAGCATGATCTTGAACGGCAGCGAGATGATCAGCGGCGAGAGCATCATCATACCCATGGCCATCAGCACGCTCGCCACGACGAGGTCGATGATCAGGAACGGAATGAAGATCATGAAGCCGATCTGGAAGGCGGTTTTAAGCTCGGAAGTCACGAACGCCGGCACCAGAATGGTCAACGGCGCCTGATCCGGGCTGGCAATGTCGGTGCGCTTGGACAGGCGCATGAACAGCTCCAGATCGCTGGTGCGGGTCTGCGCGAGCATGAAGTCCTTGATCGGCACCTGAGCCTTTTCCACCGCTTGCTGGGCGGTGAGGGTTTCCGCCAGATACGGTTGCAGCGCGTCGTTGTTCACCCGGTCGAACACCGGCGCCATGATGAACAGCGTCAGGAACAGCGCCATGCCGGTGAGGATCTGGTTCGACGGCGTCTGTTGCAGGCCGAGGGCCTGACGCAGGATCGAGAAGACGATGATGATCCGCGTGAAGCTGGTCATCAGGATGACCGCCGCCGGAATAAAGCTCAGCGCGGTCATGATCAGCAGGATCTGCAGACTGACCGAATATTCCTGCGCGCCGTCGGCATTGGTGCCCAGCGTGATCGCCGGGATCGACAACGGATCGGCGGCGAACGCCAGCGGCGCGGCCAGCAACAGGACCAGCGTCAAGACGATGCGGAGCGCACCCATTACTTCGTATCCTTTTGGTCCTTGCCAAGAATCTTCAGCAGATGCTGAGCAAATTCCGGCGTCGCTTTTTCACTGGCGGTGGGGACTTCGACCGGCTCTTTGAGCACGTGCAGCGCGGTGATGGTGCCGGGGCTGAGGCCGAGCAGAATCTGCTCGTTGCCGACCTGCACCAGCATCAAGCGGTCACGCGGACCGAGCGCGCGTGAGCCGATCAGCTCGATTACCTGGCCCTTGCCCGCTGGCCCCGCCTGCTGCACGCGGCGCAACAGCCAGGCGAGGAAGAAGATCAAACCCAGCACCAGCAGCAAACCGAACACCAGTTGCGTCAACTGACCGGCCACGCCGCTATTGACCATTGGCGCGGTGGCGGCAGGCCCGGCAGTGGTTGCGCCCGGTTCGGCAGCCAGCACGCCCAACGGCCATGCCAGCAGCACCCAGAGAAACCTTTTCACTCAGCGCAGCTTCTTGATGCGTTCGCTTGGGCTGATCACGTCGGTCAGGCGGATGCCGAACTTCTCGTTGACCACCACTACTTCGCCGTGGGCGATCAAGGTGCCGTTGACCAGCACGTCGAGCGGCTCACCGGCCAGACGATCAAGCTCGATCACCGAACCCTGGTTGAGTTGCAGCAGGTTGCGGATGTTGATGTCGGTACTGCCGACTTCCATCGAGATCGACACCGGAATGTCGAGGATCACGTCCAGGTTCGGACCGTCGAGGGTCACCGGATCGTTGTTCTTCGGCACGCTGCCGAACTCTTCCATCGGCAGACGGTTGGAGCTGGAAGTGCCGGCGTCGGCGGCCAGCAGTGCATCGATGTCAGCCTGGCCGGCATCACCGGTTTCTTCCAGGGCCGCAGCCCATTCATCGGCCAGTGCCTGGTCGTCCTGCGCGTTCATATCGTCGTTCATCATGTGTCCTCGGCGGGCAACAATTCGGTTAAATACGGGGGTGAAAAGCGCCGCCTCAGCGACGCTCGATCGGCTCGATCACCTGCAACGCGAGGTTGCCTTTGTGCGAGCCCATCTTGACCTTGAAGGCCGGCACGCCGTTGGCGCGCATGATCATGTCTTCCGGCATCTCGACCGGGATCACATCTCCCGGTTGCATGTGCAGGATGTCGCGCAGCTTCAACTGGCGGCGGGCTACGGTGGCACCGATCGGCACGTCGACATCGAGTACGTCCTGGCGCAGGGCGTTGACCCAGCGCTCGTCCTGATCGTCGAGGTCGGACTGGAAACCGGCGTCGAGCATCTCGCGCACCGGCTCGATCATCGAGTACGGCATGGTCACGTGCAGATCGCCGCCACCGCCATCGAGTTCGATGTGGAAGGTGGAGACCACAATCGCTTCGCTCGGGCCGACGATGTTGGCCATGGCCGGGTTCACTTCCGAGTTGATGTACTCGAAATTGACTTCCATGATCGCCTGCCAGGCTTCCTTCAGATCGACGAAAGCCTGCTCGAGCACCATGCGCACTACGCGCAGTTCGGTCGGAGTGAATTCCCGCCCTTCGATCTTGGCGTGACGGCCGTCACCACCGAAGAAGTTGTCCACCAGCTTGAACACCAGTTTGGCGTCGAGGATGAACAGCGCGGTGCCGCGCAGCGGTTTGATCTTGACCAGGTTGAGGCTGGTCGGCACGTACAGCGAGTGCACGTATTCGCCGAACTTCATCACCTGCACGCCACCGACAGCCACGTCCGCCGAGCGGCGCAGCATGTTGAACATGCTGATGCGGGTGTAGCGGGCAAAGCGCTCGTTGATCATTTCCAGCGTTGGCATGCGTCCACGGACGATGCGATCCTGGCTGGTCAGGTCGTAGCTTTTGACACTGCCGGGTTCGGCAGCATTATCGGTCTGTACCAGACCATCATCGACGCCATGCAGCAGCGCATCGATTTCATCCTGGGACAGCAGATCCTGCACGGCCATGTCGTGTTCCTACTGAAGTACGAAATTAGTGAAAAGCAACTGTTCGATGACCACTTTGCCCAGTTCTTTCTGCGCCACTTCCTGGACGCTGGCGGTGGCCTTCTGGCGCAACATCTCCTGGCCGACCGGGGTCGCCAGTGTGGCGAAATCCTGACCGGAGAAGAGCATTACCAGGTTGTTGCGGATAACCGGCATGTGCACTTTGAGCGCGTCCAGATCGGCCTGATTACGCGCCAGCATGGTGATGCTCACCTGCATGTAGCGCTGACGGCCGTTCTGGTTGTAGTTGGCAACGAAGGCCGGCGCCATCGGCTCGAAAATCGCCGCCTGCTTGCCGACCGGCGCTGCTTCAGCGGCCTCGGCAGGCTTGCTCTGCGCGCCGTGCATGAAGAACCAGGTCGCCCCGACGGATGCACCAATGGCCACCAGCAACGCCAGCACGATCACGATGATCAGCTTGAGTTTGCCTTTGGTTGCGGGGTCTTTTACTGCTGCAGCTTCGCTCTTCGCCATGCCAATAATCCGTCACTAATCGGGGGTTTCACAGTCGCACGGCAAGGCAAGAGCAAGTGTTATGCCAGAAGTGTCGGAGGTCGAGAACGACGCTAAAGTCAAAAGCACCCTCACCCCAGCCCTCTCCCGGAGGGAGAGGGGGCCGACCGAGATGTAATGGGGCTGGACATCGACCTGCACAACCGAGGTGATTGCAAGTTCAGGGCGGGAATCAACAGGTCGCCTAATGTCGAACGGATTCAGCGATGCTCGTTCAGGTCGGCGTAGTTCTTCAAGATTCCCCAATCGGTCCCCTCTCCCTCTGGGAGAGGGCTAGGGTGAGGGGGCTCTTGATTTGCTCAGGCGTAATAGTCGACCGCGCTGCTGCCAATTACGCTGGTAGTCTGCGCCGCCACTTCAGCGACAGTAGCCGGTGGCAATTCCTCATCCACCGAGTCAAGACGCCCACCCGCAGCACTGGTCCGGCCACTCTGCCCATGCTGCGCCTGTTCCTGACCTTGCTGCCCCTGCCAGCCACGGTTCTGGTCGGCGACATTGACATCCACCTGGCCCATACCCTGCTGGTTGAACATGTCGCGCAGGCGGTGCATCTGGCTGTCGAGCGCTTCACGCACGCTCGGGTGCGCGCTCATGAAGGTGACCTGGGTCTGCTGATCGGGAACCATGTTCACGCGGATATCCAGACGCCCCAGCTCCGCCGGTTGCAACTGAATGTCGGCGGCCTTCAGATTGACGCTGGACAGGTACATGACGCGGTTGACCACTTCTTCGGTCCAGCCGCTCTGGTGCATGGCGATCGGCTGATTCACCGGCAGCGCATTGGCGGTTTTCGGCGTAGCGGCCTGGGTCAGTGCCGCCAGACGGTTGGCGAAGTCATCGACGCGGGTGTCGCTGGTAGCCGATTTCAGATCCTTCAGACCATCGTCGATCAGCCCGCTGAAAGCTTGTTCGCCGCCCTGACTGGTGCTGTCCTTGTCGGCCTGCACGTCGAGCATGCTGGCCATGCCGGCGGCAAAGTTCTGCGCGGCGGTCAATTCGCCGTCAGCCTGAGCTTGAGCAGGCGTGGCTTTCGGTTGCGCCTGACTGGCGGCGGAAATATGCCCACCCTGCTCCATCGCCATGCGTACGGCCGGCATCGAGTCGAGCGGGTCGGCCGATGGATCGAAATCGCTATCGGTGGCCGCCGGATCTTTGACCATGCCCGACACGACCGCCAATGCAGGCGCTTCGGTTTCCGGCTGGGCTGGCGTTGCGACTGTTGGAGTCGGCACGACAGGCGCCGCCAATGGCTGAACGACTTGCGCCAGGGCCGGATCCAGCGTCGGGTCTACTGGCGCGGCATCGGCCACAGGGATTTGTACCGTTTCAGCGGTGTCATCGGCAGTGGCAGTCGCGTCGTCGCTCGTCGCCGCTTTGTCGGCAGGCAACGCTTTGCCGCTATCGGCAACAGCTGGCTCGGGCGCGGCAGACTGATCTTTGCCGATATCCTTTTTGCCGCTGCTGTCTGCGACCTTATCGCGTGCCGGCTTGACTGAGTTGTCGGCGCTCACGGCAGGCTTGGCCGGCGCCTGATCGGCAAACACTCTGGCGAAGCTGGAAGCCTTGTCCCCGGCGTCTGCGGCCATTGCCGACGATTTGGCAGAGGCGGCTTGCGCCTTGGCCTGGGCGGCGGTCTGAAGAAGAATGTTGGGGGTCGCAGGCATGACACGGTCTCCGCTGCACTGGGATCGTAGGTACAGTTGAGCAAGTTGACTGCAAGTGCCGGGCCAGTTTGGCCAGACACTTGCGAAAAGCGCCGGACGGCAGCTTCAGTGGATGTGGGCGTGGTGCTTTTCGCTTTCGTACACCGGACGTACTTCGGCGAATTCAGAATGGATATCGGCGACTAGCTGAGCGAGCGCTTCCGGGCTTTTGTCCTTCGCATTCGACTCCAGGTCCTGGCACAACTCGGCCAGTCGAACCGCGCCCATGTTGCTGGCGCTGCCCTTGAAGCTATGCGCTACATCGGAAAGCGCTTTGGCGCTGGTGCTGTCCTGCAACTCGTGCAGGCGGCTTTGCGAATCTGCCAGAAAAGTCTCCAGCAATTCCGTATAGCCGTCCTCCATCACCTCGCGCAAAGTATCGAGGACTTCGCGATTTACATGTGGGTCTGTCACTTGCTCACTCCTTGATCAAGAATGGGCGGATTATGCCTCAATCTCCCAGAAAAACTCCACGCTGGCACTACGACCTTGGTCCGACCAACTGGCGTTGCGCCCCAGCTGCCGGACCAGACCGATGCCGCGTCCCGACAAGCGGACGTTATCCACGGGCCTTTCCATGACCCGCGCCACATCAAACCCCTTGCCGCTATCCTCGACGCGGATGACCAGCCGCCCACCCTCGCCTTGCGGCTGGACCTGCAAATGCACTCGCACGAAACCGTCTTGCAGCGCCTCCAACCGCGCCGCGCGCATTTCATAGTAGCGGGCGAAACCTGCCGCATCGCGTTTGAGGCTCGAGTCCAGCCCGAGCACGCCATGCTCCAGCCCATTGGAATACAACTCGGCGAGCACGCTGTACAGCGCCCCGCTTTGCGCGCGCAGGCCATGCACCTCAAGCAGCAACTGCAAGAGGAACGGCAATGGATTGAAGCGCCTGAGCGTGGCGCCGCGAAACTCGAAACTGGCCGACCAGTCCAGCGGGCACGACTGGCCGCTGTCGGAATACACCGGCGCGGCGCCGTGGGCCTGCGCCGACTCGAGCAGACTGACCTCGACCATGCTTACGTCATCACGGGCCTGTCCGCGAAAATCGCGCAACGCCTGTTCGATATCCTCGAATAACCGATCCGGCTCACGGTTCGCCGCAAACACCTGCTGCAAGCGTTCGACGCCGAACAACTGGTCATTGGCATCGCAGGTATCGATCACCCCGTCCGATAACAGAAACACTCGATCATCGACGGCCATCGGATACACATCCGTACGGTCATCGAAGGCTTGCGCGCTGAGAATCCCCAGGGGCAAATGCCGCGCCGGCAAAGGCACGCGCTCGCCACTGGCCATGCGATGCAAGTAACCGTCGGGCATGCCGCCGTTCCACACCTCCACCGAACGGCTCTGGAAACTCAGACTGAGCAAGGTGGCACAGCAGAACATGTCCACCGGCAGGATGCGCTTGAGCTTGGCGTTCATCTCGCGCAGGGTTTCGGCCAGGCCATAGCCCTTGGCGGTCATCCCATAAAACACTTCGGCCAGCGGCATCGCCCCCACCGCTGCCGGCAAGCCATGCCCGGTGAAATCGCCGAGCATCACGTGCATGTCACCGGCCGGCGTATACGCAGCGAGCAACAGATCGCCATTGAACAGGGCGTAAGGCGATTGCAGGTACCGAATGTTCGGCGCACTCAGGCACCCTGAATGCGCGACCTTGTCGAACACCGCTTTGGCCACGCGTTGTTCGTTGAGCAGATAGCCATGATGTTTCGCGATCAGATCGCGCTGCTGCAGGACCGTGGCCTGAAGGCGACGCAAGCGATCCATCGCCTTGATTTTGGCGGCAAGGATCACCTGGTTGTACGGCTTCGCCAGAAAATCGTCACCGCCAGCCTCCAGACAACGGGCCAGCGCTTCACTCTCGGTCAGCGAGGTGAGGAAGATGATCGGCACCAACGCTTCACCCGCCAGCGCCTTGATCTGCCGCGCCGCTTCGAAGCCGTCCATTACCGGCATCAGCGCGTCCATCAACACCAGATCGGGTTCTTGCTGCTGGAAGCATTCGACCGCCTCCGCACCATTGGCCGCCGTCAGCACTTGATGACCTTGACGGCGGACAATGGTGGACAGCAGCAGCCGGTCGGCGGCACTGTCTTCGGCGATAAGAATAGTCAGCGGCTCTTGCGCCTGCATGGGCGTCAACTGATGTCGAAGAGTTTGTCGAAGTTGGAAATCGCGAGGATTTTCTTCACATCGGAGCTGCTGTTGACGACGCGGATATCCGAATTGTCGCCACCGGCGTGATCACGCAGCAGAAGCAGCATGCCCAGCGCTGAGCTGTCGAGGTAAGTGGCCTCTTTGAGATCGACCACGATGGATTCGGGTTTGTGTGGGAGCCGTTCATACGACTCGCGAAATTCCTGATGGCGACCGAAATCGAACCGGCCTTTGACGGCGATCGTAAGCTTTTTCTGGTCTGGAGAGACTTCTGTAACGACTGACATTGACTGGCTTCCTTGTCATTGACGAACCTGTACAAGGTTTAGCACCTGGATAGGCTTGGGGCAAGGCGCAACAGTGGAACAAGTGTGGGAGCGAGCCTGCTCGCGAAGGCATTCTGTCAGTTGACTACAGGATTGACTGACACGGCGCTTTCGCGAGCAGGCTCGCTCCCACAGGGTTTGGCGGTGAGGTTTAGAAGGCATCACGCCTTGGCAACCGCTGCGACAGTTCATCGAGCAGCTTCTGCTCCCGCTTGTCTTCCAGGCGTTGCGCTTCATCACGATAGCGCTGCACCAGTTTGCGCAAACCCTCGACGCGGGCAAACGCCTGTTGCCATTCCTCACGCGCCTTGTCGAGCTTGTTCTGGTGCCAGACCAGGCTCTGCCGTTGCTGGTCGACGGCAGTATCGAGTTGCGCCAGGAAACCCTGAAAACCCAGCAGCCATTGCCCGGTGACGCCGGTGCTGCCACGGACGATCCACTGCTGCGAGTAATCCAGACGAAAGGCATTGAGGTCGGCCAGTTTGCTTTCGGCAACTTTGACCTGGCCCTGAAAGTAGGCGAGGCGCTGCACGGCGGCTTTCTCGGCCTTCTCGGCCATGTCCACCACCGGTGCCAGGCGCGCAGCGCGGCTGACGGCCATGGCCGGTTACCCGCCCGCCGCAGGGGCGAACAGGGTTTCCAGATAGGCCTGGCTTTCACCCAGATTGATTTTGTCGTTGAGGCCCTGGCGCTGATACCTGACCAACTGCGGTTGCAGGGAAATCGCCAGATCGGTCTCGCGATCGCCACCGGCCACATAGGCACCGACGCTGATCAGATCGCGGCTCTGCTGATAGCGTGACCAGAGCTGTTTGAAATACTGCGCGCGCTGCATGTGATCCGGCGAAACCACCGCCGGCATCACCCGGCTGATCGACGCTTCGATGTCGATCGCCGGATAGTGGCCTTCCTCGGCGAGGCGCCGCGACAGGACGATGTGGCCGTCGAGCACGCCCCGCGCCGAGTCGGCAATCGGGTCCTGCTGGTCATCGCCTTCGGACAGTACGGTGTAGAACGCCGTGATCGAACCGCCGCCCTTCTCCGCATTACCGGCGCGCTCCACCAGTTTCGGCAGTTTGGCGAACACCGAGGGCGGATAGCCCTTGGTTGCTGGCGGTTCGCCGATGGCCAGCGCGATTTCACGCTGGGCCTGGGCGAAACGGGTCAGCGAGTCCATCAGCAGCAGAACGTTCTTGCCCTTGTCGCGGAAATACTCGGCGATGCGCGTGCAATACATCGCCGCGCGCATACGCATCAGCGGTGCATCGTCCGCTGGCGAGGCAACCACTACCGAGCGTTTGAGGCCTTCTTCACCGAGGATGTGCTCGATGAATTCCTTAACTTCGCGACCACGCTCACCGATCAGGCCGACGACGATGATGTCGGCTTCGGTGAAGCGGGTCATCATGCCCAACAGCACCGATTTACCGACACCGGTACCGGCGAACAGACCCAGACGCTGGCCACGGCCGACCGTCAGCAAACCGTTGATGCAACGGATGCCGACATCCAGCGGTACGCTGATCGGGTCACGGTTGAGCGGGTTGATGGTCGGGCCGTCCATCGGCACCCAGTCTTCGGCCTTCATGCCGCCCTTGCCGTCCAGCGCGCGGCCAGCACCGTCAAGAACACGGCCAAGCATGCTCATGCCCATCGGCAAACGACCGGTATCGGCCAGCGGCACCACGCGCGCGCCCGGGGCAATCCCGGCGACGCTGCCGACCGGCATCAGAAAGACTTTGCTGCCGGAAAAACCCATGACTTCCGCTTCCACCTGAGACGGATGGTAGCTGTCGTCATTGATCACCATGCAGCGGGTGCCCATGGCGGCGCGCAGGCCTTCGGCTTCGAGAGTCAGGCCAACCATGCGCAGCAGCCGACCTTCAAGGATCGGCGCGCCGGCAATCTCGGTGGCCTCGGCGTAGGTGCTCAGGCGCTTGGCGAAACTGGTGCGTTCAAGGCGCATCGCTGGCGTCCGCGCGCGGCTCGTCAGAGTCGACAGCCACTGGGGTGTCTTCGGGAATGTCCAGACTCAAGTCAGGCGCTGCCGGATGCAGAGCCTGCTCATGCAATTGGTCGAACAGCTTGGCCATAACCTGGGTCACCCGCGATTCGACGCTGGCGTCGATGCGGCTGTGCTCGGTTTCAACCCGGCAACCGCCCGGCAACAGCGACTCGTCCTCGACGATGCGCCAGGTTTCTTCGTGGCGTTCGCGCAGGGCTTTGACCTGGGCGAAATCCTGCGGATTAACGTACAGGCGCACGTTTTCCACGCCCAGCGGCAACAGCTTGAGGGCATCGCGCATGACGTGTTCGATCTGTGTCGAGTCGATGGCCAGTTCGCGCTTGATCACTTGTTTGGTGATGTGCTGCACGAGGTCGACCAGCGACTTTTCAATCTGGGTGTCTTGCTCGGCGATCGGTTCGAACAGATTGGCCATCAGCAGCTCAAGGCTGGCGATTTTCGCCGCCAGCGCTGTTTCAGCCTCCTGACGCACCTTCAGCGTGGTGCTGTGAAAACCTTCCTTTTCACCAATGGCGAAGCCCTCGTTGTAAGCCTCCTGACGGATGCTTTCGAGTTCTTCCAGGGTCAGTGGCTGGACTTCTTCCAGCGGCACTTCTTCCATTTCCGGCGGTTCGGGCTCCGGCTCCGGCTCGGGTTCCGGTTTCGGCGGGTCGAAGCTGGGCAGCGCCCAGGATTCGAAACCACGAACATCGCGGGCGCGGATCAGATCCGTCACAGACTCGTCAGGCTTATCCATGGGCTTAGATCATTTCCTCGCCGCCCTTGCCACCGAGCACGATCTCGCCGGCTTCGGCCATGCGACGGGCAATGGTGAGAATTTCCTTCTGCGCGGTTTCGACATCGCTGACGCGCACCGGGCCTTTCGCCTCGAGGTCGTCGCGCAACAGTTCGGCGGCACGCTTGGACATGTTCTTGAAGATCTTTTCCTTGACGCCCTCGTCCGAGCCCTTGAGGGCCAGCACCAGCACATCGGAAGAGACTTCGCGCAACAGCGCCTGAATGCCACGGTCGTCGACGTCGGCAAGGTTGTTGAAGACGAACATGAGGTCTTCGATCTGACCGGACAGGTCTTCGTCGACTTCGCGGATCGAGTCCATGAGCTGGCCTTCGATCGAGCTGTCGAGGAAGTTCATGATGTCGGCCGCACGCTTGATGCCACCCAGGGTGGTGCGCGAGGCGTTCGAGTTGCCGGAGAACTGTTTCTCGAGAATCTGGTTGAGTTCTTTCAAGGCGGCCGGTTGCACGGTGTTCAACGACGAGACGCGCAGGATGATGTCCAGACGCACTTTATGGTCGAAGTTGCCGAGCACTTCACCGGCCTGATCCGGGTCGAGGTACGCGACCACGATTGCCTGGATCTGCGGATGTTCGTAACGGATCACGTCAGCGACTGCGCGCGGCTCCATCCATTTCAGGCTGTCGAGGCCGCTGGTGTTGCCACCGAGCAGGATGCGGTCGATCAGGCCGTTGGCCTTGTCTTCGCCCAGGGCCTGGGTGAGCATCTTGCGCACGTAGTCGTCGGAACCGACGCCGAGGCTGGTCTGATCGCCGACGATGTCGACGAATTCGCTCATCACCTGCTCGACCTGCTCGCGATGGACGTTGCCCATCTGCGCCATGGCCACGCCGACGCGCTGGACCTCTTTGGGGCCCATGTGGCGCAGCACTTGCGCAGCATCGGTCGAACCCAGGGACAGCAGCAGAATCGCGGCTTTGTCGACCTTGGTCAGTTTGACGGTGGCGGCTCGGTTATCACTCATCTGCGTTAATCCACTCTTTCACGACCTGAGCCACGCGACCCGGGTCTTCAGCTACCAGACTCTTGATTGCATTCAGCTGCGCGTCATAACCCTCGCTCGGGCTCGGCAACAGAATGCTCTGCGGACCACCGAGGCTCACGCGGTCGTTGGCCAGTTCGCCGTCCAGGCCGCCCATGCCACCAAGTTCCACGTCGCTGCCCAGACCGGCCAGCTCCTTGCCTTTGCCACCGCCGGTGATGTTGTTGAGCACCGGACGCAGCACACCAAACACCAGTACGAGGATGAACAGCACACCCAGCACTTGTTTGACGATGTCCCAGAACCATGGCTGGGAGTAGAACGGAATATCGGCAATCACTTCGCCGCGCTCGGCGGAGAACGGCATGTTGATCACGCTGACGCTGTCGCCACGGCTGGCGTCGAAACCGACCGCGTCCTGCACCAGGCGGGTAAAGCGCGCCAATTCGTCGGCGCTCCACGGCGCACGGCTGGTTTCACCGTTGGCCGGGTTGACCTTGACCTGATCGTCGACCACGACCGACACCGACAGGCGATTGAGACGGCCCTGCTGCTGCTTGGTGTGGCTGATCGAACGGTCGAGCTCGAAGTTCTTGGTGGATTGTTGACGCTTGTCCGCCGGGTACGGTGCGAGCATCGGCTGGCCGGTGGCCGGGTCCATGATCTGCTGACCGTTGGCATCAACCAAAGGCTGACCTGGCTGAATCATTCCGGCCGGTGCGGCGGTGCCACCGGTGGTCTGCGGCGCCGAGGCTGGCGACGGCGGCTGGTTGCTCAGGGCACCCGGCACACCTTGCGGGCCATTGCTGGCGGTGCGTTGTTCGTTGACCGACTGCTCGCTGCGCAACGCCGGTTGGTCCGGGTTGAACTGCTCGGCGGTCGATTCGACGGCACTGAAATCGACGTCGGCGGAGACTTCAGCCTTGTAGCGATCGTTGCCCAGTACCGGTTGCAGAATGTTGTGCACGCGCTGGGTGAGCATGCTTTCCATGCGGCGGCTGTAATCGAACTGCTTGCCGGCCATGGTCATTTCCGAGTTCTCCGCCTGATCGGAGAGCAGGTTGCCCTTCTGATCGACGACGGTGATCTGCGATTTGCTCAACTCGGGCACGGAAGTCGCGACCAGATTGATGATCGCCACCACCTGACCCGGCTCAAGCGAACGCCCGCTGTACAGCTCGACCAGTACCGAAGCGCTAGGCTTGCGCTCGTCACGGACGAACACCGAACTCTTCGGAATGGCCAGATGCACGCGGGCACCCTTGACGTTGTTCAGGCTGGAGATGGTCCGCGCCAGTTCGCCTTCGAGGCCGCGACGATAACGGGTCGCTTCCATGAACTGGCTGGTGCCCAGACCCTGTTCCTTGTCGAGGATTTCGAAACCGATATTGCCGTCGCTGGGAGTGACACCAGCGGCAGCGAGTTTCATCCGCGCACGGGACAGGTCGTCGGCCTTGACCAGCAAGGCGCCGGAATTGGGTTCTACGTTATAGGGAATGTCAGCGGCGGCCAGGGTTTCCATGACCTGCTTGGCGTCCATGCCGGCAAGGCTGCCGTACAGTGGACGGTAATCCGGCTGCTGCGACCACAGCACCACGGCAAAGCCAATCGCCACGCTCGCCGCCAGACCGACCAACAGGCCGACCTGACGCAGCACGGTCATCTGGGAAAGGTTTTCCAGAAAGGACAGGCCGAACAGCGGCGGTTTGCCGTCGATCGGGGTGGCCTTGGCCGGAACGTTATCAGCGACTGCTTCTGCCATGACTTATTTCGCCCTTAAACCGGCATCTGCATGATGTCTTGGTAAGCCTGGACCAGCTTGTTGCGCACCTGGGTCAGAGCCTGGAACGACACGCTGGCTTTTTGCGACGCAATCATGACGTCAGTCAGGTCGACACCGCTCTTGCCGATCTCGAACGCGTTGGCCAGTTGAGTCGACGCCTGCTGGGTATCGCTGACTTTATTGATCGCCTGACCGAGCATGTCGGAAAAGCTGCTGCCCGCGATTTCAGGGACAGCGGCAGTCGATTTACGCGCAGACATGGCATCCACTTTCATGGCCTGCATGTCCATCATCAACCGATTAAATTCAATACCTTGGCTCATGGTCTACTCTCTTGGGCGGCCCGCAATTTTTTGACACTCACTCGGCGGGTACACAGGTATTAGCAACAAGGGTGCCAGCTAGTGGGCACCCTTCTGAGAAAAGCATCTGGAATGTTTTGCAGCATCGATCAGGTGGCGAACAGATAACCTTCGACATCCATCCCGGCATCACGCATTTGCGCCAGTTTGTAGCGCAGGGTGCGCGGGCTGATGCCGAGCTTTTCGGCAGCTTCCTTGCGCCGGCCACGCTCGGCGCGCAGGGTGTCGATGATCATCTGAAACTCCCGGCGGCGCAGGTCATCGCCCAGCGCGCCGGAAGAATCCGCCTCGATTTCCACCTCGCGGATCACCGGTGCCGTGATCGGCAACGGCGCAAATGTCACCGCACCGCTCAGGCAGAAATCCTGCGGCTGAATCAAACCGCCCTGCTGCAGAATCAACGCGCGCTGAATGGCGTTGTCCAGCTCCCGCACGTTGCCCGGCCACGGGTACGCGGTCAGGCAAGCTTGAGCTTCGGGGGACAGCTTCGCTGCTGCGTGCTTCATTTTATTGACGTGTTTGGCCAGCAACTTTTCCGCCAGCGGCAGGATATCGGCAGTGCGTTCGCGAAGTGGACGCCAGGCCAAGGGAAAAACCGACAAGCGGTAAAACAGGTCTTCGCGAAAACGCCCCGCCGCCACTTCGCCGGCCAGATCACGGTTGGTCGTGGCGACCACGCGAATGTCCAGACTGATTGGCTTGCGCGCGCCCACTCGCTCCACTTCCCGCTCTTGCAGGACGCGCAGCAACTTGGCTTGCAGGCCCAGGGGCATTTCGGAAATTTCATCGAGCAGAATGGTGCCGCCGTCCGCCTGCTCGAACTTGCCGGCCTGCGAGGCGATAGCGCCGGTGAACGAGCCCTTCTCATGGCCGAACAGTGTTGCTTCGAGCATGTTGTCGGGGATCGCCGCGCAGTTGATTGCGATAAACGGCTGGCTGGCCCGCCGCGATTGCTGGTGGATATAGCGCGCCAGCACTTCTTTACCGGTGCCGGACTCGCCGGAGATCAACACAGTCGAATCACTGCGCGCAACCCGCGCCGCCAACTCAAGCAACTGCGCACTGGCCGGTTCAACGGCGACGGGGCCTTCCGCTTCGCCAGCATCAATGCAGCCCAGCGCATGTCGCGCCACCAGATCGAGCAATGCCTTGGGCTCAAACGGCTTGACCAGATAATCCGCCGCGCCTTGGCGCATCGCATCGACCGCACGCTCGACGGCGCCGTGGGCGGTCATCAATAGCACCGGCAATTGCGGCTGGCGTGCGCGCAGCAACGCAAGCAATTGATGACCGTCCATGCCCGGCATGTTGACGTCGCTGACCACCAGGCTGAAAGCTTGCTGCGCGACGGCCGTCAGCGCTTCTTCGGCGCTGCCGACGGCGTGATAGTCGTGGCCGGCGAGCAGCAGCGTATCGGCCAGCGCCTCGCGCAACGAACGGTCATCCTCGACCAGCAACACCTTGATGCCCATGACGTTTATTCAACTCCTTGTGCAGCGGAAAACAGCGGCAGACTGACCTGCGCGCAAGTGCCGCGCCCGACTCGCGAACGCAGGGTCAATTCTCCCTGATGCGCACGGGCCACCGCTTTGACCACGGTCAGGCCGAGGCCGGTGCCGGTGACCTTGGTAGTAAAAAAGGCTCGCCGAGGCGCGCCAAAACTGTCGGCTCAATGCCGCTGCCGCTGTCGCTGACACACAGACGCAGGGTGTTGCCTCTGGTGTAGCAATGCACTTTCAGGCGCGCTTCGCCAGCGCTGGCCTGAATGGCGTTTTCAATCAGATTCAGTAATGCGCCGACCAGTGTGTCGCGGTTGCACAGCAACTCACCGGCATGGCTGTCGCACTGCCAGCGGATCGGCAGGTCCTGCACATGGGTCAGCGCCGCAGCCTGCAGCGACTGCATCAAGGCACCGGGCGTGAGGCGGTCGGTCAGCGGCAATTCACCGCGAGCGAACACCAGCATGTCGCGCACTTGATGTTCGAGCTCGTGCAGACGCTCTTTCAGGCGGCCGGCAAAGCGTTGTTGGGTTTCCACTGGCAGTTGCTGTTCAGTCAAATGACTGGCGTAGAGCAAAGCGGCGGACAGCGGCGTGCGAATCTGGTGGGCCAGCGAGGCGACCATGCGCCCCAGCGATGACAAACGTTCGTGGCGCGCCAACTGGTCTTGCAGATGACGTGTTTCCGTCAAGTCGTTGAGCAGCACCAACTGCCCCGGCTCGGCATCCAGCGAGCGGGTGGAAATCGACAGGCGTCGACCGTTTTTCAAGGAGATTTCATGACCGTCGTCTTCACGGGGAGCGAAGCAGCGCGCGATCACATGGCGCCAGAGTTCGCCCTCGAGTGGCGAGCCGAGCAGATCGATGGCGGCAGGATTGGCTTCGCGCACCAGACCGTGGCCGTCAATGACGATCACACCGCCGGGCAACAGGTCGAGGAGGTTTTGCAGGCGATTGGCCAGGCGTTCTTTTTCCGCCAGCTCCTGCATGCGCTGGGCGCTGACCACGGCCAGCTCACCCTTGAGTTCGGTGACCCGCGCTTCGAGCAGGCTGTAGGAGTCGGTCAGCTGGCTCGACATCTGGTTGAACAGCTGGAAGGCCTGCTCAAGTCCCTGACGACTTGCCTGCTCTACGGACGAGGGTTGCCCCACGATATTGGAGGCAGAAGAGATCTGGGCGGCTTGGGGCATTGGGCTCTCTCGCTTGGCTGACCGTCAGTGAAACGGAACGTTGCGAGGGCTGTAGCAATACCCGTGCCTAAAAAAAACCGCTTATAAATGAAGCGCTTGAAAAACAGGCGTCAATCATCCGCCTGTTCATCTCCTCCGGCCCGGCTCATGCCGTACTTGCGCATCTTCTCGACCAGGGTGGTGCGACGGATGCGCAGACGCTCAGCGGCGCGGGCAACAATGCCATTGGCATCGTCCAGCGCTTGCTGAATCAGGCCCTGCTCCAGGCCACCGAGGTAGTCTTTGAGGTCGAGACCTTCCGGCGGCAGCAACGCGTTGGCGCTGAAGTCCGGCGTATGGCCGTTGATGGCCACGCGTTCTTCCAGATCGCTGCGCAGGCTGTCGACCATCTGCTCGTCTTCGTCGTCGACGTAGCGGAATTTCTTCGGCAACTCGACCACGCCGATCACCCCGTACGGGTGCATGATCGCCATGCGCTCGACCAGGTTGGCGAGTTCGCGGACGTTGCCCGGCCAGCCGTGACGGCACAGCGACATGATCGCCGCCGAGTTGAAACGGATCGAACCGCGCTTCTCGTGCTCCATGCGCGAGATCAGTTCGTTCATCAACAACGGGATGTCTTCGACGCGCTCACGCAGTGGCGCCATCTCGATCGGGAACACGTTCAGGCGATAGTAGAGGTCTTCGCGGAACGAGCCGATCTCGATCATGCTTTCGAGATTCTTGTGCGTTGCGGCAATGATGCGCACGTCGACGCTTTGGGTCTTGTTGCTGCCCACGCGTTCGAAGGTGCGCTCTTGCAACACGCGCAGCAGCTTGACCTGCATCGGCAGCGGCATGTCGCCGATTTCGTCGAGAAACAGCGTGCCGCCATTGGCCAGCTCAAAGCGCCCGGCACGGCTGGTGATCGCGCCAGTGAAGGCGCCCTTCTCGTGGCCGAACAGTTCGCTTTCGAGCAGCTCTGCCGGGATCGCCCCGCAGTTGACCGGCACGAATGGCGCGTCGCGGCGTTTGGAGTGATAGTGCAGGTTGCGCGCGACCACTTCCTTGCCGGTGCCGGACTCGCCGAGGATCAGCACGCTGGCGTCGGTGTCGGCCACTTGCTGCATCATCTGCCGGACGTGCTGAATCGCACGGCTGGTGCCGACAAGACTGCGGAAAAGATTGGGTTCGCGATGACGGCCGCGTTCGCGGGCCTGGTCGTACATTTCGCGATAGACCTGGGCGCGATGCAGCGAATCGAGCAATTTGCTGTAGCTGGGCGGCATTTCCAGGGTCGACAGCACGCGGCGACGCTGGTCTTCAGGCAGGTCAACGGAAGAATTATCGCCCATTAACAAAACCGGAAGGAACTCATCCCAGGTTGCGAGTGTCTTTAGCAAGCCCAAAAGCGCGCCAGGAGCATTAACGGTCCCGATCAGTACGCAAATGACTTCACGACTAGACGACAAAGAGCCGACTGCCTGCTGCCAGTCATGGCTGCCGCAGGGTAAATTTTCTTCGCCAAGAAAATTTAGAATCACCGCCAGGTCGCGGCGGCGGACGCTATCGTCATCGATCAGCAGAATTTTGGTTTCACGCCACATGCAATAGCAACTTCCCTAGTCAACTCAATGCCCGAAAAATAAGGCAAGCGAGACGCTTGCAGGACACCATGTGCCTGTAGACGCCCTAAACCTGATAATAGCCACTAGTTAAGTCAAAAAACCGTGCACAGTCAAATTTATGGCGCACATCTATGGTTCAACTGACGGTTAATCAACCAAACAGATGGTAAACCTTTGCAGCCTTTTGCGCTTGGGTGATCTGCGACATCTCGTTGGCTATCGCCTGCCGCTCGCCCATTGCCACCTCGAGAAGCTCTTTGTAGACGAATAGCAGCTCTTCAAGGTTATCGCGTAACGCAACTTCGTCCAGCGAAGCTTCCGCCATGACGTCTTCCATGCAGGAACGGCAAGCCAGATCCAGCTCGCCGATGGCTTCCCAGTTTCGTTCGGCCAATGCTCCGACCAACGCTTCACGGGTATCGGCAATTCGCTGCAATACAAGACTCATGGTGATCTCCTTCAGAACTGCGGAGCCGGCACGGGCGCGATGGCGTCCCAACCTTCTTTGACCGTGGTCAGCAGGCCGGCGACTTCGTCGAGTACACGGGGATCGCTGCTGATGTTCGCCTCGGCGAGGCGCTTCATCATGTAGATGTACAGGCCATCCAGATCGGCCAGTGCCTCTGCATTGTTTTCAAGGTCGAGACCTTCACGCAGGCCACTGACAATGCCGATGGCCTTGCTGATCGCCGTGCACTTGCCGGGAATATCCTTGCGCTCAATGGCGCCCTTGGCCTGCGCAATCCGGGCCAGGCCACCTTCCATCAACATTTGCACCAGGCGGTGCGGGCTCGCTTCGGACGTCTGCGCATGGGCGCCGACTTTCTGGTACTGCCGAAGGGCTAACATCGGGTTCATGTTCTACCTCATTGCCACGTTGACTCGTATAACCAGTGTATCGCCAACCGGCCCGAAAACTTTAGATCAAAAGACAAAAACCCGGCGCACGCCGATAAAGCGTAGCCGGGTTTTTGTCGTTACTGACTGTTACTTCGCTGACTGCTGAGCGTTCAGCGAGCTGAAGAACGACGTGATGTTGCTCGCCGTTGCCTTCATCTGCCCTACCAGCAAGTCCATGGCGTTGTACTTGGCGGTCAACGTCTTGGTCAGGTTGGCGACCCTCAGGTCCAGCGCCAGTTGCTGGTTGGTGAGGTTGCGCGTGTTGTTGTTCAGAATGGTCAGACGCTGATCGAGCAAACCGCTGGTAACCTTGCTACCCGCTGGAGCTTTGAGGTACGGATCAACTGCCGCCTTCATGCGCGCCAACAGACCGTTGGTATCGTCGGTCCCGGTGAACAGCTGCTGAACCTGGCCAGTCATGCCCGGCTGATCCATGGTCTTGTTGAACGCAGCGGTATCAAACGTCAGGTTACCGGTGTTGCGGTCGGTCATCACACCCAACTGCGACAACACCGCCAGCGGTCCGCCAGCGCCGACTGCCGTCAACTGCTCACGGATATCGGCAATCAACGAACGTGGCAGCGAGTCGCCGGTGAAGGCTGCCTGCACAGTCAGTTTGCCGTCTGCGTCCGGCGTCGCCTTGGACAGCGTGTCAACGGTATTCTTCAGCGCATTGTAAGCGTCGACAAACGTCTGAATCGAAGTCTGCAGCCCCTTGGTATTGGCATCGACGCTGATGACGGTCGGCGTGCCATTGAGCGGGGTTGCCGTGGTCAGATTCAAGGTCAGGCCACTGATCGCGCCGCTTACCGTGTTGCTCTTGCTGGTTACCGTCAGACCGTCGATGGTCAGCTCGGCATTTTGCGCAACGCCGTTGACCGCGCCCGAAGCACCAGCGGCCGGGCTGGTACCCATCAGCTGGGTACCATCGATTTCCAGACCGGCAATACCGCTAACGGTCAGATCGGAACCTGCGCCGGTCTTGCTTGAGCTGATAACGAGGCGCGAGGAACCGGAGCTGTCGGTGACGATGTTGGCGGAAATGCCGTTGGCGCCCTGAGCCTTGTTGATGGCGTCACGGGTAGTTTGCAAGGTGGCATTGGCGGGGATGTCGACGTTGTAATCAGTGCCATTCTGACTGATTTTCAGGGTACCACTCGGAATGGCACTGGCGGCGCCGCCGGCAAAGGAAGCACTGGCGATTTTCGAGCCCGTGGCCAGCTTGTTCACCACCACATTGTATTTGCCCGCAACGGCGGTGCTATCGGAGGTGGCACTGAGAATATCGGTATTGCCCGACGTCGCCGCAAAGCCGGCAAACGCAGGGTTGGTCTTGCTGCTCAGGTTGGTCATCGCCGTCTGGAATGCGGTCAGCGCACTCTTCAACGAACCGACACCGGAAATCTTCAGACTGTTGGTCTTGGTAGCAGTATCGATCTGCGTCTGCTTGGCAGACTTGTCGGCGTTGACCAGCGCGGTCACGATCGCGCCGATGTCCAGGCCGGAACCCAGTCCGGAACCCGGTAAAATTGGACTTGCCATGTGCATCTCCCTTCAGATTGCTGCCATTCTTTTGACCGTTACACGCGTCCTGAGAACGAACAAACACTATTCATGCCATTTATCAGACCTTGGCGTCGAACAATACATGACTTGCATTGGCGAGGCTGTCGGCCAGTTTGAGGGCTTCGGCGGAAGGAATCTGTCGAACGACTTCACCCGTCTCGCTCGCGATCACCTTGACGATGACCTTGCCGGAATGCTCGTCAATCGAGAACTCCAGATTACGCTTGATCGACTGGACGAACTTTTCGATCTCTTGCACCGCCAGCTTCAACTTGGCGCCGTCCGAATCCTGATCCTTGGCAGCGACCGGTGCTTCAGTCTTTTGGACTTTAGGCAGCTCTGACGGTTTGTCAGCAACCGGTGTCACTGGCTTGGGAGCCGGATAAGACACGTTAAGCTTTACGCTCATGTCCATGCCCATCACCTCTTAACGTAAAAAAGCGAGAGAGCACGACAAGCGCACTCCCCCGCCTAAACTTGTTCCGGATTACTGAAGCAGCTTCAGTACAGCGGAAGGCAGTTGGTTGGCTTGAGCCAGTACGGAGGTCGAAGCTTGCTGCAGAGTCTGCTGCTTGGTCAGGTTAGCAGTTTCTGCGGCGAAGTCGGTGTCCTGTACACGACCCTGAGCAGCGGTGGTGTTTTCAGTGATGTTCTGCAGGTTGGAGATGGTGCTGGTCAGACGGTTTTGCGAAGCACCCAGGCTGGCACGGGTTGCACCGATTGCAGCGATAGCGGCGTCGATTGCAGTGATCGCGTTGTCGATGTTCTGCGAAGCAGAACCAGCACCAGTACCCGAAGTACCGGTCAGAACTACAGTACCGCTACCTACCGACAGGCTGACGGCGTCGAACTTGGAGCTCAGTACCAGGTCGATGTGGTTAGCCGAACCGGTGTTTGCGCCAACTTGCAGGGTCACAGTACCAGCCGAACCGTCCAGCAGGTTTTTGCCGTTCAGGTTGGTAGCAGCCGAGATACGGGTGATTTCGTCAGACATCTGAGCGAATTCAGCGTTGGTAGCGGTCTGGTCAGCGGTGCCGTTGGTACCGTTACGAGCTTTAACAGCCAGTTCACGCATACGCTGCAGGATGTCGGTCGAAGCTTGCAGAGCGCCTTCAGCGGTCTGGGCAACGGAGATACCGTCGTTGGCGTTCTGGATGGCCTGGGTGTTACCGCGGATCTGCGAGGACATACGGTTGGAGATCTGCAGGCCAGCGGCGTCGTCTTTGGCGCTGTTGATTTTCAGGCCGGAAGACAGGCGCTGCATCGAGGTGGACAGAGCGTCGGAAGCGCGGTTCAGGTTTTTCTGAACGTTCAACGATGTGGTGTTGGTGTTTACTGTTAAAGCCATGACGAATTCCTCGTTGGTTGGGTACTGCGGCTTCCGGCCCTGGCAACCGCCGGGTATGGCCTAGAGAACCTTCGTAATAGTTATCGTCGGGTTTGCAGGTTGCTTGAGGGCTTTTTGAAAAAATTTTGCCATCACCACGCCACCCCCGATAAAACAATGACTTAGCTGTACTTCAACCGCATAAAAATGACGCCATAAAACTGCCTGTCACGCAAAGCCGCGGGCCAGTGCTGCGCAGCAGTTCAGCGCCTGGCACTTTCCAGCAATTCAACCAGTTCGTATTCCATATAGTCGGCCAGTCCCAACCAGTCCTGGCGCTCCTGGCAATCGAGCATTTGCATGAGCACCTGTGCCCACGCCTGCTGGATATCCACTGAGGCAGACGACAGAGATTGATGGGCCTGTTCGAACACATCGACCATGGTCAACGCCGCCTCGACATCACGCCCCAAGCGAAACAAAGCCGCGCACTGGCGGCACTGATGCTGACTCTGGTTCAGCGCACTCATTGCACGAACTCCGGATTGAAAGCGGTCCCGGCAATCGATGCACCGGCGCGGCTGCTGTTGAGAAACTCGACCTGCGGATGCGCAGCGATATAACGCTCAAGCACACATAGATAGCCGCGAAAATTCAGCTGAGTGCTGACGCGCTGACCATGACCATCGCGCACCCAGTGCCGCGCCTGGGCCAGCGGCGGGCCTAAATCGCCGTCGTCCCAACCGGCGTGGGTCTTGTTCATCGGGAAGGCGAAGTCGGCGCCGAACAGAGTGATTCGACTCGCGCCCATTTTTACCGCGAGATCCACCGCCGGATGGATCACGCTACCGCCGACATGCAGCTCACCGCGTGGATACTGTTCTCGCAGGTCGCTGTAGATCGGGCTGGCCGAATAGCCGCCATAATGCTTGCCCTTCCATGCCTTCAATACCTGCGGATCGCTCATCGGCAAGTACACCAGCGCAATGTTCTCGGACGCCTCGCACGGCAGATGCCGAAAGCCGATGCGCTGATCGATGCTCACCACCAGATCAGGCTCGATGCCGTGCTCACGCAATGGCCGATAGGCCGTATCAACGCAGATGAACAACGGCCGCTCAGCAAGCTGACGGATGGCCGCCAGACGTTCGAAATGCTGCTCCAGTGTCGGCCCGGTGGCGATCACGTAGACTTCGCGCCCGGCGCAGCTACCGAATAACTGCGCGACATCGTCATCGCCAAGCAACACCGGCAGACATTCCTGCAAGCGCTGCTGGATTTCTGGCGACTGCGGATCGAAATCGCGATTGTTGAATGTCAGGTGTACTTCATTGATCAGCCGGTCGCGGATCTTCGCGTTGAAGTCATCGGCCAATAACATCTCGGCCGGCAGGGCAAAGAACGGGGTGAAAAAGTCCGGGTGATCACCCGCGTAAAACAGTTCGACCCGGGGATCCTGCAGCCACTGGCGCTGATCGAGCAGTTGCAGTACCAGCGCGAACAGCGCGCCGTTGAGAATGTGCACGTACAGACGCTCCAGCCCTGCGCGCTCAAGCAGCACACCGGGCAAATCGCCGAGGCCAGTGCCATAGACGTGAACATGCGGTTTTTCCGGCAGGCTCGCCGCCTGGATTTGCGCCTCATGCAGACGATCATGGCGACTGGTGAGCTGAATGCCATCGACGCTCAGCGTCGAGCCCAGTCCTTGCACGAGTTCGGCCTGCACGGACGCGCTGTCTTCAGCCATCAATCGCTCAAACAGCGCCGGCCAGCGCCGTTGCAACACCTCGGCATTGGCTTGGAAAAACTCGCTCATGGCGCCTCGCGCTCCTTCTCGGGCAAAAAAATAGCGTTCAAGGTTACCCTTGAACGCTATTTTTGTATCAGTGGTTTTTCTGCAGTTTACGGACGATAGATGATCGCCGAGCCCCACGACAGACCGACACCAAAACCGCTCAGCGCAACGCGCTGCCAGTCGGAATCGAGCACGTGTTTTTCCAGCAGTAGCGGAATGCTCGACGACACGGTGTTGCCGGTTTCGACCATGTCCTTGATGAACTTCTCCGGTTCGCCTTCAAAGCGTCGCGCCACGGCGTCGACAATCGCCGCGCTGCCCTGGTGAATGCAGAATGCGTCGATGTCATCGGCCTTGAGATTGGAATCGTCGAGCAACTCGTGCAAGTGCGCCGGCACTTTCAGCAGAGCGAAGTTGAAGACCTGACGACCATTCATGAAGAACACGCCGTTGCTGACTTTCAAATGCGGTGCGCCGGAACCGTCGGTGCCGAACTTGGCCTTGCCCAGCGCCCAGGTCGGGTTTTCGCCCATCCAGGTGGCGGTGGCGGCATCGCCAAACAGCATGGTGGTGTTGCGGTCTTCCGGGTCAACGATTTTCGAGTACGGGTCAGCGGTGATCAGCAGGCCATTCTTCAGGCCGGCGGCTTCCATGAAGCCCTTGATCGCGTAGATGCCGTAGACGTAACCGGAGCAGCCCAAGGAAATATCGAACGCTGCGACATTGGTCGGCAGGCCGAGCTTGTCCTGGACGATTGCTGCTGTGTGCGGCAGGCCTTCTTCATCACCGTTCTGGGTGACGACAATCAACGCGTCGATCGATTCACGCTTCAGTTCAGGGTTGCTGGCAAACAGCGCATTGGCCGCTTCCACGCACAGATCGGAAGTTTCCTGTTCAGCGTCTTTGCGCGGCAGGAACGCCGAACCGATCTTGCCAAGGATGAACTCTTCATCCTTTTCGAATTTTGCACCTTGTGCGTAATTGTCCACGCCGGCTACAGGAACGTAGCTCGCAATGCTTTTTATGCCAATCATTACGGCTTCCCAATAAAAAACAGCCCAAAACCACCGCTCGCAAGGATTCGAGGGGCGCCGACAAACAGAAAACGGCCGCCACGACGGGCAGCCACGGGAAGCGCAAAGGGCTATCACTGGAACCGCAAAACGGGCCAGGCGCCATCTCCCCGGTCAATACAATACAGTGAAGATGCGCGTTATGACTCGCAGGTCACGCTATTTTGCCGAATCGATGGCAGATTGGCCTATTCGACCAGCGACCAGTCCAGCGGCGTACCGCGCTTGATCGCGGTGCGCGCGCGGCGTCCGAGGACGGCATCGGTGTGCTTGGGCGGCAGACCGAGACCGGGACGAATGGCACGCAGATTGTCGCCGGTAAAAGCTTCACCGGCGGCCATGTCAGCGGTGACATACAGCGAGCGGCGATAGACCAGCGACTTGCGCTCGGCCTCGGTCACGCCGTAATGCACCTGGCCCATGGCTTGCCAGGCGCGCTCGGTCTCGACCACCAGACTGGCCAGCTCCGCAGGCTCCAGGGAAAAACTCGCGTCCACGCCACCGGCGGAACGATCAAGGGTGAAGTGTTTCTCCACCACCGTCGCTCCCAGCGCCACCGCCGCCACCGACACGCCAACGCCCATCGAGTGGTCCGACAGTCCGACCTCGCATCCAAACAACTCACGCAGATGCGGGATCGTGCGCACATTGCTGTTGAGTGGCGTGGCCGGATAAGTGCTGGTGCACTTGAGCAACACCAGATTCTTGCACCCGGCCTCGCGTGCGGCACGCACGGTTTCATCCAGCTCAGCAATACTCGCCATGCCGGTGGAGATGATCAGTGGTTTGCCGGTCGCTGCCACTCGACGGATTAACGGCAGATCGGTGTTTTCAAAACTGGCGATCTTGTACGCCGGCACCTCGAGGCCTTCGAGAAAATCCACCGCGCTGTCATCGAACGGCGTCGAGAACGCGAGCATCCCCAACTCCTTGGCCCGAGCAAAAATCGGCGCGTGCCACTCCCACGGTGTGTGAGCTTTTTCGTAGAGATCGTAGAGCGACGTGCCGGCCCACAGACTGCCCGGATCCTTGATGAAGAATTCACCTTCAGCCAAATCCAGGGTCATGGTTTCGGCGGTGTAGGTTTGCAGCTTCAAGGCATGCGCTCCCGCCTTGGCCGCCGCCTCGACGATTTGCAGAGCGACGTCGAGAGACTGGTTATGGTTGCCGCTCATCTCGGCAATGATGAACGGCGGCGCATCGGCACCGATGGTGTGGTGGCCAATCTTGAAACTAGACATGCGGGTGATCCTTCAAAACACGGCTGAACGCACAGGTTTCCTGGATGAACCCGGCGTCGCGGAAGACTTTCAATGAGGACTGATTGGCGGGCATGACTCGCGCAGTAATGCGCGTCAATTGCGGCCAGTGCGCAGCGACAAACACTTCGCCACGGCTGAGCACTGCCCTGCCCCAACCGAGGCCGAAGCGCCCCTCCAGCAGATAAATCGAGACTTCGGCTTCAAACCCGCGCAAGTCGTAACGCAGCACCCCGACCGGGCCGTCGTCCGCCTCGGCAATCAGCAGCAGCCGCTGCGGATTGCGCAGACTCGCCGTCAGCCAGTTCAGGTGTTGCGCCCAATCGATGACGCCGGTTTCCAGCGACCAGCGCCGCACTGCTTCGGCATTGCGTCCATCGAACAGCAACTGCGCATCGTCCTGGGTTGCCGGGCGCAGTTTCAGCACCGCCCCGGCCAGCGCCGCCACCACGCGTTCGGCACCGCGTCCGTCGACCAGTTGCCGCGAACGCTCGGCGAGGCTGCGGCGTAGAAAATGATTGTTTACGACGAAGCCGACCGCATCACGCAACTGCTCGACGCTGACCTGCTCGCGGGCGCCCATGAACACATGCGCACCGGCAGCGGCCATGACTTCGCCGTTGGCCTGCTGATTGTTCGCCACGGCGATGCAGATGGTCGGCAAACCCAACGCCGCGCGCTCCCAACTGGTGCCACCGCCAGCGCCGATAAACAGATCCGCTTCAGTCATGCGCTGATGGAAATCGCTGACGAAACTGTGCAGGCGCCAGTTCGGCCGCGTCTCGGCCAACGCTTGCATCTGCGTCCACGCCGGGTTGTCGGCGCCAGCGACGAAGTCCACCTGCAACTCAGTGAAATCAGCCAGCGCCAGCATCGCATGATGAGTCTGCCTCGCCGCGTCGAAACCGCCGAAATTCACCAGCACACGCCGGGCCTTCGGTTTGATCTCGATGGCATCGCAGTTGAATTCTTCGCGCAGCATGGCGTAGCGCGGGCCGAGCAAGGTGCGACAGCCTGGCGGCAGCAGCGCCGCATAGTTTTCACTCAAGCCCGAGAGGTTCTGATTGAGCAGCAGATCGACGCTGTAACGCCGCGTGGCCAGATCATCCACGGCAGCGATTCGATGCGCCCAGCGCCGGGCCGCGGTTTGCCAGTGATGATCGAGGCCGTAATGGTCGACGATGATCCAGTCGAACGGTGCCTGCCCATCCAGCAGCAGGCCCAGTGCATCAATATCGAACTGCCACGGCAACATCGATTCGATGGCCTGCAGCGGGTCTTCGTCGCGATAGCGCTCGGGCAGTGCAAAGGTCTCGAAGCCTTCGGCATTCAAGGCTTCGAGTCGATGCCCCGGCAAACGCCGACAGGCAAACGCAACATGACTGCCCTGCCCGCGCAGCATCCGCGCCAGGGTCAGGCAGCGGGCAATGTGGCCGCTGCCGATGGTTGGCGAGGCGTCGGCGCGGATCAGCACTCTCATTGCAGTTCTCCGCCGGCTCTGAGTGCGGCGTACAGATATTCGGCGCGTTGCCAGTCTTCGGGCGTGTCGATGTCCTGGACCAAATGACGCGGCAGGATCACCGGCAGGCTCGCTGGCGAGAACAGCGTCTCGCCACGCAGCCACGCTTCGCTGCGCCCCCAGTAAAATTGCCCGGCATCCTGAAACGCTTCGGGCAGATCCTGCGAACGGGTGGTACGAAATTCGGGGTACATGGACATCAAAGCGCCCTCCTCGTCGAGGGTCAGTGCGCGCTGCACCGGGAAACCGAAACCGCACACCGAAAAGGCAAATGACTTGTGCGGATGCTGCTTGAGCAAATCCAGACCCTGACGCAGATAACGCGCCTGCAACAACGGCGCGGTCGCGTACACGCAGCAGGCGTAATCGAACGTCGGCAATTGCTGCAAGGCATGCACGATCACCGCAGCGGTACCGGTGAAATCATCGGCCAGATCGGCCGGTCGCATGAACGGCACTTCAGCGTCATGTGCTCGTGCGACGTCGGCGATTTCGTCATCGTCGGTGCTGACCACAACGCTCTCGAACAGCCCTGACTCCAGCGCCGTGCGAATCGAGCGGACGATCATCGGTACGCCGTCGAACGGTTTGAGATTCTTGCGCGGAATGCGCTTGCTGCCACCACGGGCGGGGATGATCGCGACGCAGCTCACGGTGCCTTACTCCTCAAGCAGCAGCCGACGCAGTTGCTCGACCACCTGATCCTGTTGTGCCTCACTGAGCAAAGGGAACAGCGGCAAGCTGAGCGCCTCGGCGTAATAGCGCTCGGCCTCGGGAAAATCGCCCTCGGCAAAGCCCAGCTCTCGATAGTAAGGCTGCAAGTGCACGGGAATGTAGTGCAGATTGACGCCGATGCCAGCGTTGCGCAAACCTTCGAACACTTGGCGATGACTGAGGTTGCAGCGCTCGGTCTGCAAGCGCACCACATACAGGTGCCACGCCGAATCGGCTTCTGGCTGCGCGCTCGGCAAGGTCAGCGGCAGGTAGGCGAGCAACTGATCGTAACGCGCGGCCAGTTCCCGGCGACGTGCGACAAACTCATCAAGTTTGCGTAGTTGCGACAGTCCCAGCGCCGCTTGCAGATCGGTGATCCGGTAATTGAAGCCCAGCTCGACTTGCTGGTAATACCACGCCCCGTGGCTCGGCTCGGTCATGTGCTCGGGATCGCGGGTCATGCCGTGGCTGCGCAGGCGTCGCAGACGTTCGGCCAGCACCGGGCGATTGGTCAGGACCATGCCGCCTTCGGCGCTGGTAATGATTTTCACCGGGTGAAAACTGAACACCGTCATCGCCGCGAAGTCGCCACAACCGACTGGACGCCCGGCGTAGCTGGCGCCCACCGCGTGCGAGGCGTCTTCGATCACGGTGAAGTTGTAGCGCACCGCCAGGTCGGCAATCTTGCGCATATCGCAGCTCTGCCCGGAGAACGCGACGGCGACGAGGACTTTCGGCAACGTGCCGTCGCGCTCGGCCTGTTCCAGCTTCGCTTCAAGGGCAAAGGCATCGAGGTTCCAGGTCAGCGGATCGATGTCGACGAAATCAACCTCGGCGCCGCAATAGCGCCCGCAATTGGCCGAAGCCAGAAACGTATTCGGCGAGGTCCACAAGCGATCGCCCGGCCCCAGGTCAGCGGCCAGACAGGCGATGTGCAGCGCCGCCGTGGCATTGCACACCGCCACGGCGAAATCCGCCTGACAGCGCGCGGCCATGGCCTGCTCGAAGCGCTCGATAGTCGGCCCCTGGGTCAGCCAGTCCGATTGCAGCACCTCGACCACCGCATCGATGTCCGCCTGATCAAGGCTCTGCCGACCGTAAGGAATCATACCGACAGCTTCGCGTGCAGATCGGCGATCTGCCCCACTGAAAGGAAATGCGGGTTGGTGTCCGAGCGATACTCGAAATCCTCGCCCACCGCACGCCCACGTTCGCCAAGTTTATCGACGGCAAAATCGACGTCGACGCTGGTAAAACGAATCGACGGCTGAATCGTGTAGTGATCCTCGAACTCCAGGGTCATGCGCGCATCGTCCAGCGGCACCATCAACTCATGCAGCTTCTCGCCGGGACGGATGCCGACGTTCTTGTGCGGCAGATGTTCAGCCATGCCGCGCGCCAGATCGACGATGCGGATCGACGGGATCTTCGGCACGAACACTTCGCCGCCGTGCATCCGCGCAAAACTGTCGAGCACGAACTGCACGCCGTGGTCGAGGGTGATCCAGAACCGCGTCATGCGCTCGTCGGTGATCGGCAACTCCTGCGCGCCGTCAGCGATCAGCTTGCTGAAAAACGGCACTACCGAGCCGCGCGAACCGGCGACATTGCCGTAGCGCACTACCGCGAATCGGGTCTGCTGCTCGCCGGCAATGTTGTTGGCGGCGACGAACAATTTGTCCGAAAGCAACTTGGTCGCGCCGTACAGATTGATCGGGCTGGCCGCCTTGTCGGTGGACAGCGCGACGACTTTCTTTACGCCGTTATCGATCGCAGCGGCGATGATGTTTTCCGCGCCGTTGACGTTGGTGCGGATGCATTCGGTCGGGTTGTATTCCGCCGCCGGCACCTGCTTTAGCGCGGCGGCATGCACCACGTAATCGATGCCGCGCATGGCCTGACGCAAGCGGTCGGCGTCACGCACGTCACCGATGAAATAACGCATGCACGGCGCATTGAAGGTCTGCTGCATCTCGTACTGTTTCAGCTCGTCGCGGGAGAACACCACCACACGCTTGGGCTGGTATTGCTCCAGCAAGCGACGGATGAAGTTGCGCCCGAACGAGCCGGTGCCGCCGGAGATGAAGATCGATTTACCGTTGAACATTTTTTCAATTCCGTCCCTGTCGCCAGGCTTAAGCGAGCAACTGTGCCCAGTCCAGTGAAGCATTGTCATCGAGCACGAAGCCTTTGCCCTTCAGGCTCAGGTTCGCGTTGTAGGCCTGATCCTGAACGAATGCCGCCGGCCATTTTTCGCGCAGGGCCAGCAGCGCTTGCGGGGCGTCAGGCATACCGCCCTGATGGATGACTTGCACCGCCGGAGTCCATACCGTCAGATAACCGGCTTGCCCGGCGCTCAGGCACAGATCGACATCGCTGAAGCCTTCGGCAAATGTGCTTTCGTCCAGACCGCCGAGCGCCTCGTACAACTCTTTGCGGACCATCAGGCACACGCTCGATACCGCCGAGTAGTTCTGTTCCACCGCCAAGCGGTGCAGGTAACCGTCGGCATCGTGATCTTCACCGACGAAGGGCGAATCGACCCCGCCATTCATGCCCAGGATCAATCCCGCCTGGCTGATCTTGCGATCACGGTCGATCAGTTTTGGCCCGACCACGCCGACCTCCGGACGCAGAGCATGGTTGAGCAAAGAGTCGAGCCAGTTCGGATTGACCACTTCCGCATCGGCGGCGAGCAGCACCAGGTACTCGCCACGCGCCTGACGACTGCCCGCGTTGAATAATCCTGCTGCGCTCAACGTCCGATCAGTACGCAGCACCTGCACTCTGGAGTGCTTGTAAGTGCCGAGCCAGTCATTGATCTCAGCCGTCTGATCCGCAGTCGCGGCGATCAGCACTTCATAGTGATGGTAACGGGTACGCAGCAACACACCTTCAAGGCAACGTTGCAGCACCGCCAAATCGCTGCCCGCCGGAATAATGATCGACACCAGCGGACGATCACTGTGGTGGTAGTCGATCTGGTAAACCCCCGGGACCGCTGACGTCACTTTGCCCTTGTAACCGCGATTGCCCAAATGGCGCAGCAGCGCCAGGCGCTCGTCAGCATTCTCGACCAGCTCTGGTGCCTGGCTGATCAATAGCGGCTCGTCGAGGTGAGCCAGGCTGTTGAGGCCGTGTTCTTCGATAAGACGCAGCAGCACATCGAGCTCCAGTGCCTGACTGAAATCAGCGCGATAGCCGCCGATTTCGACCAGCGCATCGCGCCGTACCAGCCAGTGCCGCGCCATCAGCGTTGGCAGGCTCAGCAGCAGATCAAGGTTGAAGCCCGGCCGGAACACGTCGGTCAGTGCACCGTTTTCCTGACGCTGGATTTCGTCGGTGGATACCGCGCGGCAATCGCCGGCGTTCATCAACTCCAGGCTGGCGCGCAACAATCCGCTGGCAGTGAACTCATCACCGGCTTCAGCCAACAGCAGCCAGTCACACGGCGATTGACGAGCGCTTTGATTGAGCTTGTCGATCAGATTGCCCGCGGTCACTCGGACAAAATGCAGGGTGTTCTGCGCCGTGGTCGCGGCGGGCGCTTCGCCGGTGGTGAACACGACAATGCGGAAGGCCTTGCACTGCCCTTCCAGCAAGCTGTCGAGAGACACCTGAAGCTTGTCGATGTCGTCGTCCAGATCCAGCAGAAAAATGCCGAACTGCGGCCCGCCGCCATTCACCGCCAGATGTTGGCCGATTGCCTCGAGGTGAGCGCCGGGCGCACGTGCGGCCAGCCAGTTGAGCAGGCGACCGGACTGCATCTTGTCCATGACCGCATGATGGTCATCGACGGTCAACGCTTCGAGACGCTCGATCCAGGCCTGCATCGCTTGCGCCTCTTCGGCTTGGCCCATCGATGTCAGTTGAGCCGCCAGCCGCTTGACCACGGTGCGATTGAACGCATTGAGATCGTGAGCCTGCCACAAACGGTCGAGAACGCTTTCCGGCGTGTCGTTGTTGCGTGCTTGCAGCAAGTGCGCCTGACGGGTCCAGACGCCCTCCAGGCCTTCAAGCTGGATGCGCCCCGCCGGCATGGCGTGCAGCATGAATTCGAACTGCGCCAGGCGGTCGAAAAATGCCTCGTTGTAGAACGGCATTTCCACGTACTGCAAAGGCCCGAAACGACGATCCGGGTACTTGAGCTCCTGATTCCAGGTGGACTGGATGATCAGCTCCGCAGTCAGCGCTCGATTCGATTGCAGGCTGTCGACCATTGCCTCGAAGCTTTGCAGGGCAAGCGCTTTGCCCTGCTCGGCGTTCAGCCCTTTGATCTGGGTTGGCAGCGCGGCAAGGAACTCGGCAAAGGCTTCACGCTCGGCGACCGATTTGGCATCGACGTAGGTCAGCGAGTGATACACCTCGGTGCTGTGCTCGGAGGCACCGTAGTTGATCTCCCGAACCACATAAGGGATCGGCAGAATTCGTGCTTTGGCACTGGCCAGCAGGAAATAGACATGGCCGATTTCCTGCCACTGGAAGCTGGTGCCGGGTGGCAATGCCGAGTGCCAGGTCTTCATCAGATCAGTACGGGTCACCGCATAGAACGGCGGGATGTACTGGCTCATGTAATCGATGACCCGCTCCTGAGCCTGTTCAGAGCAGTAGTCTTCCTGGACCTTTTTGTCGCGGCGGTAGTAGCTGACGCCACCGGCCAGCGTCAGGTACATCAGGCAGTAGCCGTGGCACATGCCGTAATCCGGATTGGCCCGCAGGAAACCCACGGATTCGGCCAATGAATCATGCAGGATGAAGTCGTCATCGGCCGCCAGCACCATGTACGGCGTGGTCAGTTGCTCGACACCATAGGCCAGTTTGGCCTGCATCCCCCAGTACGCGAATTGCGGCACATGATGGTAATCGACGGCGGAAAAATCGCCTTCCGGACGTTCCGGCGAGGAGTCGAGCACCATGATCTTGCAGGGCAAGTCGCTGTAATACTTCACAGCCCGACGCAGGAACGCCGGTCGGTTGTGGGTAATGAGCACCACCGTCAACAGCTCATCGAGCGGTAGCGTCAGTTCAGAACTGTACTTGCCTTGCATAACTTCTCTCCACAACCGGCGACTCGCCGAAACAACTCTGGGTAAATGTTGCGAATTAACGAACGCGACGCAGGTAGCCGTCCGGCGCCACGGTGATCAGCAGTTTGTTCTGCAATTGCTGGTCGATTTCGAAGTCCTGGTTCTCTTCCAGGTACTTCCACACGGCGGTTTTCGGGTTGTCGCCCGGGCCCCATGGACGATCCGGGAAGAAATCGGCCGGCATGTCTTCAACCACGGTGTCCATGACCACGCAATAGCTGTCGACCGATACCAGCGGCGCGTAGAGACGCAGCTCTTCGAGCACGTGATCGTGGGTGTGGTTGGAGTCGAGGACCAGAATGACTTTCTTGCCTTTGGCGGCGGCCTGCACCTGAGCGGCAATGGCCGGGTCGATGCTCGAACCTTCGATCATTTTGATGCGCTTGGCCATCGGATGGCTTTCGATGGCTTCACGGTTGTGCGGACGAATGTCGAGGTCGATGCCGAGCACTTCGCCGTGGCCTTGCAGCTCGAGCAGCGAGGCGTAGTAGATGATCGAACCGCCGTGGGCAATGCCGCACTCGATAACCAGGTCCGGCTTGACCTGCCAGATGATCTCCTGCATGGCCATCATGTCTTGCGGCAGCTGGATGATCGGGCGGCCCATCCACGAGAAGTGGTAGCTGTATTTGTGCTTGGCCGATTCGTTGAAGAAATCCCGGGCCAGGCCGGTCAGTTTCGGGTCGTCACCTTGCTGGGCGATCTGCTCGCGGCACTCGGCTTCGAAGGCTTGGTTGATGCTGTTGTCGGTCATGTTGGTCATCTCAAGGGTCACTGAAACGAAGCGCTGTCGACGGCGTGATAGACGTAGCGTCCACCGGTCATCCGCTTGATCTCTTCGAGGTAATTGGAATTCATCACAAACAGGTGCGCGCCTTCCGGCAGCGCATCCATGGCCTCTTGCGGCGAGGACACGCGCGCGCCGCTCAGCGGCAGATAACGCCCCTGCTTGGCCGGGTTGATATCGACTACGCGATCGACCGCAACGCCGGCGCGTTGCAGGTACAGCGAATAGATCACGCCTTTGGACGAAGCGCCCCAGATCGCTGAACCCTGCGCAGGCGCCGAGCGGATGATCTGCACGGCACGGTCGAGACTGGCGCTGAAATCTTCCGGCAGAGTCAGGCGCGGCACCGGTTGTTCGGGTATCAGGCGCAACGTCGACAGATCAGCGACGATGTACAGATATTGACCGCCGAACAGATGCCCGGCCTCGTGCACCGTGCCGAACATCCGGCGCAGGTCATCGAGGCGGAAATAATTGACGTGTTCGTAGAACAGGTCGAACCAGGCCTTGTGCTCGAGGATCCAGTCCAGGCACGGCACTTCGATATAGATCTGCCCGCCCTGATTGGCCTCGGCGATCACGGCCAGAAAGCTCACCGGGTCTTCGATGTGCTCCAGCACATGACGCAGCACAATGGCATCTGCCGCCAGGCCGAGGCCGCGCGTAAACGGCGCCTTGATCACCTCGGGGTTTTCGCCTTCATAAGCCGGGTCGATGCCGGTGATCGAATAGCCGAGGCCTTTGAGCAGCTCGAGAAAGTAGCCCTTGCCGCAGCCGACCTCGATCAGCTCGCGGCCCTTGAAGTGCTTGCCGATGATGCCTTCGACATCGCGCAGGTGTTGCTGGAACTGGCCGGAGTGCGCCTGCTCGTTCTGATAGTCGGCGTCATAACTGAGCTTGTCGGCATCGAACGCGGCGTTGAAGACCAGACCGCTGCGCTCGTCCTGAACCAGCAGCATGTCGGCGCTGGCCGAGGCCCGCGCCGATTCGGCATCGGCGAAAGTGCGGTTCTGCAATACCGGCAGGCCGGTGGCCCGGTACAACTCGTGCCTCATGGCGACTCTCCCAATAACTGTTGCAAGCGCTCGGTGACGGCCCAGAACGCCAGCGGTTCGTGGGTCGGATACGGGTAATGGCCGAGGTTCAGAGCCAGGGTTGCGCCACGCTCACGCAAGCGCTGTTCGACCAGCGCACGCACCGACACCGGATGGCCGCTGGCGCAGTTGATCACGCCACCAAAGTCGCGCTGATGGAGGATCGCGGCGAGATGACTCGCGGCGGTTTCAATCGCGAGGAAATCGCGCAACTGCTCACCGGCCGACATGTTGAACGACGCCTCGCCGCTATCGATTGCCCGGTCCAGCGCGGCCAACAGGCTGTTGGGGTTCTGCCCTTCGCCGTGCAAATAGAACAACCGCGCCCACTGCAATGTGAACGGTTGCTCCTGCTGCAGATTCTGCAGAAACAGGTGGAGCGTATGTTTGGCCAGACCGTAGGGATTGCTCGGCCGTGGCTCGGTTGACTCGCTGAGCGGGCCGCTCTGCATGCCGTATTCGAAGCAGGTGCCGGTCACCAGCACCTGCGGCACGCCTGCCGCGACCACGCTCTTGATAAAGCGGTAATCGGCCATCAGGTTGTGCTCGAAATGAAACAGCGCCCGATAGTTCGGCAACCCCGGCCAGGCCAGATGCGCCAGCGCGTCGATGCCTTCGGTCAGCGCGACGACATTCAGGTCGGCAGCGTGAATGTCTGCCGCGACGAATTCGACGTGGTTGATCCATGGCATGCCCTGCGCCGTTTCTGCGTTGCGCGCCACCGCGCGGACTTCACAGCCGCGCTCAAGCAATGCAGCAACCAGATGCCGACCGACAAAGCCCGTGGCGCCAGTGACCAGAACTTTCACAGCACTTTCAACTCAGGCACGGCGATGACGAAGCGCCCGTCCCACTGACGCACCTGCGCCAGTTGCTGACTGACTTCGTGCAGCAGGTTCCAGGGCAGCACCAGCACGTAGTCCGGTTGCTCAATGTCGATCTGCGCTGGCGCAACAATCGGGATGCGACTGCCCGGCAAGAACTTGCCCTGTTTGTGCGGGTTGGCATCGGCCACCCAGGACAGCAGATCCGCTTTGACTCCGGCGTAGTTGAGCAAGGTATTGCCCTTGGCCGCCGCGCCGTAACCGACCACACGTTTGCCGTCGGCTTTGGCCTGCAACAGGAAGCGCAGCAGGTCATGTTTGATGCGTTCGGCAGCAGGCGCGAGGGTCGCGTAGTACTCAGGGGTTTTTACCCCGGCAGCGAGTTCGGCCTGCAATTGTTGCTGAACTGCCGGGAGAACAGCGCGGCGCTGGCCGTCCTTGCGCTGCACGAATACGCGCAGCGAGCCGCCGTGAGTGCTCAACTGGCTGACGTCGAACACTTCCAGGCCATTGCGCTCGCACAGGGTCTGCACGGCGGTCAGCGACAGGTAGGAATAATGTTCGTGATACAGCGTGTCGAACTGCGCGCCAGCCATCAGCGTCAGCAGTTGCGGAAACTCGAAAGTGGCGACGCCGGTCGGCTTGAGCAACGTCGCGAAGCCGGCGAGGAAATCGTTGATGTCCGGCACGTGCGCGAGCACGTTGTTGGCCGCCATCAGGTCGGCGCTCCAGCCTTCGTTGCGCAATTGCGTGGCGGTGTCGCAGCCGAAGAACAGCTCGCGAATTTCCAGGCCTTTCTCGCGTGCAGCCTGTGCGGTGCTGCGAGTCGGCTCGACGCCCAGGCATGGGATCCCGCGCGCGGCGACGTATTGCAGCAGGTAACCGTCGTTGGCGGCGACCTCGACGACACGGCTGTCGGCGTTCAGCCCGAAGCGCTCGCTCATCTCGGCGACATAGCGCTCGGCGTGATTCAGCCAAGTACTGGAGAACGAACTGAAGTAGGCGTACTCGGCATCAAACAGGCTGTCGGCACTGGTGTAATCCTCGGTCTGCACCAGCCAGCATTGCTCGCACACCGCGACTTTGAGCGGGACCCATTGCTCGGCCTGCTCCAGGCGATCGGCATGCACGTAGGCGTTGGACGGCGGCGAAGTGCCGAGGTCGATCAGCGGCAGGCTCAGCGGTGCGGCGCACCCACGGCAATTCATAGACGCACTCCAGCAAAGTGTTGATCAAGCGCGGGATGGCTGGAGTCACGCGCTGACAAATTATTGACAGGCAACGGCCAGGCAATCGCCAGCCGCGGATCAGTCACCGACAAGCCGCCCTCGTGCTCCGGCGCGTAATCGGCGCTGTGCAGATAGAGCAATTCGGCGTCGTCGGTGAGCGTCTGAAAGCCATGAGCGAAACCGGCCGGAATCAACAGGCTGCGGCCATCGCCCGCCTTCAAGTGCTCGGCATGCCAGTGCAAAAAGGTTTCCGAGTCAGGACGCAGATCCACCGCGACATCCCAGACTTCACCGCGCAGGCACGTGATCAGTTTGGCTTCCGGGGCGTTGGCATTCTGATAATGCAGGCCACGCACACTCCCCTTCTCGCGGGTGCAGGAGTGGTTGATCTGGCGGATATGAAATTCATTGCCGAACGCAATCAGGCTGCCCTCGCAGAACAACCGGGCGAAGTGCCCGCGCTGATCTTCGAAACGTTTGTGCTGAATGCTGAACAGACCGGCCAATGGCAACGCTTTCAGGGAAAACTCGCTCACAGCGCGCCTCGGTACAGATTCAACTGGCCCAGAGTTACGGCGCGCATGTCATCGCCGTTCTGCCACGCCAAGTGCCAATCGAGGGTCTGCGCCAGGCATTGCTGCAAGGTCCAGCGCGCTTGCCAACCCAGCAACTGCCGCGCACGGCTGCTGTCCAGGCGCAGCAGGCCGGCTTCATGCAGTTCGCTTTTTTCGATACGCAAACCAGGTGCCTGCGGCCAGCGGCTGGCGAGCAATTCGACGACTTCGCCGACGCTGCACATGTCCGCCTCACCGGGGCCGAAGTTCCACGCGCCGGCATACTCCGGACCTCGCGCATAAAGGCCTGCGGCCAATTGCAGGTAACCCGCCAGCGGTTCAAGGGCGTGCTGCCATGGGCGCACGGCTTGCGGGTAACGCAGGGTCACCGGCTCGTCGGCGGTCCATGCTTTCAATACGTCGGGAATCAGTCGCTCCGGGGCAAAGTCACCGCCGCCCAGCACATTGCCGGCGCGTGCGGTCGCCAGGGCCAAACCATGCTCGGCATGTTTGTCCGCCGGGAAGAACGACGCGGCATACGACTGCGCGAGCAACTCGCAGCAGGCCTTGCTGCTGCTGTAAGGATCGTGGCCACCGAGGGCTTCGTCTTCGCGGTACGGCCACAGCCATTCCTTGTTGGCGTAGACCTTGTCGGTAGTGACCAGCACGCAGGCGCGCACGCCGCCGACCTGACGAATCGCTTCGAGCAGGTTCAGCGTGCCCATGACATTGCTTGAATAGGTGCCGAGCGGATCGCGATAGCCCTCGCGCACCAAGGGCTGCGCCGCCAGATGCAGGACGATCTCCGGTTCGGTCTCGGCGATGATTTCCAGCAAGGCGCCGAGGTCACGCAAATCGCCGCGCTGGTCGTTGATGCCTTCGTGTACGCGCGCCAGTGCGAACAGGCTTGGCTCAGTCGACGGATCCAGCGAAAAACCGCTGACCTGCGCGCCGAGGCTTTGCAGCCAAAGGGTCAGCCAACTGCCTTTGAAACCAGTGTGTCCGGTGACGAGAACGCGCTTGCCACGCCAGAACTCCGCACTCAAGCCCATTGCTTCCATGGGGCCTCCCCGCTCTGCCACAGCGCTTCGAGATGGTTCTTGTCGCGCAGGGTGTCCATCGGATGCCAGAAACCTTCGTGCTCGAAGGCTTTCAGTTGTTCGTCCTGAGCCAGACGGGCCAACGGCTCGGCTTCCCAGGTGGTGCTGTCATCGCTGATGTAGGGCAGCACTTTTGGCGACAGCACGAAGAAACCGCCATTGATCCAGCCACCGTCACCACGGGGTTTTTCAGTGAAACCCAGCACCTGGTCACCTTGGCGTTCAAGCGCGCCGTAACGACCTGGCGGCTGCACCGCAGTGACGGTCGCCAAGCGGCCGTGAGCCTTGTGATAGTCGACCAGCTCAGCAATATTGATGTCGGAAACGCCATCGCCATAGGTGAAGCAGAACGCCTCTTCATCCTTGAGATAACGCGCGGCACGCAACAGGCGGCCACCGGTCATGGTTTCCTCGCCGGTGTCGATGAGGGTCACACTCCACGGCTCGCTGTAGTTCTGATGGACGTCCATGCGGTTGTTGCGCATGTCGAAAGTGACGTCGGATGTATGCAGGAAGTAGTTGGCGAAGAAGTCCTTGATCGCGTAGCCCTTGTAGCCCAGGCAGATGACGAAGTCGTGGATCCCGTGGGCGGAATACTGCTTCATGATGTGCCAGAGAATTGGCTTGCCGCCGATCTCGATCATCGGCTTGGGCTTGAGGTGCGACTCTTCACTGATGCGCGTGCCGAGGCCACCCGCCAAAATTACTGCCTTCATCGTCTCCCCTCTCGTACGTCACCGGGCTGCGCACTGCTTTTTTGAGCGTCGCAGGCCTTCTGGCCAAACCTTCTGCCGCTACGGGCGCAGGAGGAAACACCGCGAGCGCTCGTTTTATGGCGATTTGCGGGGCACTTGCAGGAAACGCGCCAGCTCAGACTCGGGTTTTCGGAGATGGCTGATAGAGGCGTCGGTGGAAGTGGCAACAGAATGACGGACGGGCTGAGGGCGTGGAGGGGCAAGAGATCAAAAGCCAGAGCAAAGATCGTCCGATCGCGGCCCGAGCCTTCGGCAGCTCCAGTTGGATCGCGTGCATCCAGCAAGAAATGGGTCGGCTGTCAGGCCGCCTTCGCGAGCAGGCTCGCTCCCACAGAACAGCAAGAGCAAGAGCAAGAGCAAAAGATCGCAGCCTTCGGCAGCTCCTACAGTTGGATCGTGGGCATCCAGCAAGAAATGGGTCGGCGGTCAGGCCGCCTTCGCGAGCAGGCTCGCTCCCACAGAACAGCAAGAGCAAGAGCAAGAGCAAGAGCAAGAGCAAGAGCAAGAGCAAAAGATCGCAGCCTTCGGCAGCTCCTACAGTTGGATCGTGGGCATTTGGGAGAAACGGGTTGCTCGGCAGGCCGCCTTCGCGAGCAGGCTCGCTCCCACAAAAGCAAAAGCAAAGCAAAGCAAAGCAAAGCAAAGCAAATCAAAGCAGCGCAGCTGCCCGCGGCAAAGCCGCCCCACTCAACAATGAGCGCAAGCTCGAGTACCGCTTTTGATCTTGATCCACCGGCGACGTCGGAAGGCTGAGTGGAGGGATTGATCCGGGCGTGGGAGCGTAGCGACCGTTCGACGAAGTCGAACACAGCGGAAGGAGGTGCAGCGAAGCAAACCGGAGCCGCTGCGCCCGGATCAGTCCCGCAGCGAAGGAACCCGAGCCTGCGAGGGCCGAACGTAGGAGCAAGCCTTTTGGGTTACCTTTTTGGCGTTTGAAAAAGGTGACCCGCCGTAAGGGCGGAACCGTAATCAGCAACACCCGCAGAAACGGATCTACACCCAAAACCCCCAACAGCCTGGTCGGCCCAAAGGCCGCCAAGGCCCCAAAAAAAAGGCAACCCCAAAAAGCCGCCTGTATAAACGATCAATCCGCCAGCCAGCCATTCTCCCAATACCGCAGATTGTCACCACGCAACACATAATCGCGCATGACCACCTCGTGCAGCTCGTCACCCATGCGATAACTGGCGTCAGGGTCGGCCAGATGCATGCGAATCGCCTGCAGCCACTCATCAGTGCTGTTGGTCTTCACCCGCGTGCACGGCAGATAGCCCTGATAGGCTTCGGTATCAGTGCAGATGACCGGGTAACCGCAGGCGCCGTATTCCAGCAAACGCAGATTGCTCTTGCAGTCATTGAAAATGTGAAACTCCAGCGGTGCCAGGGCCAGGTCGAGGTTCAGACTGGCCAGCTTGGCCGGATAGACGTCCAGAGGAATCACACCGTGGAACTCGTGCATGTACGGACGCAGGTCATCCGGGCACATGCCAAAGAATACCCAGTCGACTTCGTTGGCCAGCTCACGCACGACATCGGCAATCACCGCCAGATCGCCATGGTGGCTGGTGCCTCCGCCCCAACCCACGCGAGGTTTTTTCGAGGTGCGGCGCTGACCCCGCAAACCGGTCCAGAGGTTTTGCGCGAGCATGTTGGGGACTACGCGAATGTCGTGGTGCATGTCCGACAGCGCATTGGCCAGTGGTTGAGTCGACACCACCACGCGGTCGCACAGGCTGATCGCCTGGCGCACCATCCGTTCCATTTCCTGCTTGCTGGGCATGTTGCGGATATGCGCATTGCGATGCGGAACATCAATCACATAGTCATCCAGCTCGAAGATGCGCCGGGCATGGCAGAACTTTTTCAGCGGCGGGATTTCATCGATCGCGCCCTGGGAATAGCGCCCTTGCAGGACGATGACATCCGGCGACTGACGCTCGATTTCAATGATCGACGGCAAACCGTAACGAATACACCCTTCGGCCCGGTTCGCCGCTTCCAGCTCTATCAGCGGCTGACTCATGCGGTAATGGCCAATCGCTGAGGCATTGATCGGCACGGCGAGTACGTTGGGCAATTGCGGCCTGGAAAAAGCAGTCCACCCCGTACGCAGGCCCGGCTCAAGGCTGAAACTCGTCGCGCCGACGCCCTGCAAGGACAGGTTGACATTGAAGGCCGGATCGCGGGCAATGCGCGGCAGCCAGCGCTTGTAGAAGATTTCCTGCTCGTGCAAATGTTGCTCGCCTTGCTCAGCTGTCGACTCGACAGTCGGGCGCACGCCCTGAGCCAGCAAGGCATAAGGCGTCCACACTACCAGGTAGCCTTCCTGGCCGATGCGCAGGCACAGATCCACCACGTTCAGCGCCTGCTTCAGATCCTCTTCATCAAGCCCTGCCACCGCCTCGAAAACCGCCTTGCGCACCATCAGGCAATCACCGCCGACCGCACTCAGATCGTGGGCGGCCTGGAGCCGGAACATATAACCGTCCGACTGCAGCGACTGTCCATAAAATGGCAACCCGACCGCGCCCTGCATCCCCAGAATCATGCCGGCATGCAGCACATAACCATCCGGGTTGAACAACTTGGCGCCGACCACGCCGACTTCCGGGCGCTGCGCATGATTGAGTAGCTCGTCCAGCCAGTCGGCGTGGGTAATCACCGCAAAGGTATTGAGCAGCAGCACATATTCGCCACGAGCCTTGGTCACGGCAAAATTGTGCAGGGCAGCCATGTTGTCCGGCTGCGGGTACGTCAGCACGCGGATTCGGTCACCACCCAATTGCGCGATGCCGTCCAGCCATGCTCTGGCCTCAGCGGTTTCGCTGCCGTTGTCGACCAGCAGCAGTTCGTATTCGGCGTAGGCGCTTTTTTCCAGCACGGTCTCGACACACCGCTGCAAGGCAGCGGTCTGATCCCGGGTCACGATGATGATCGACACAAGCGGACGGCGCGCGTGCCGATAATCGACACGATTGAGCAATTGGCAACTGCCACGGCGGATTTCATGGGCAACGCCAATGCGTTGCAGATGCGCTTCGAGCACACGAGGGTTCTGTTCGATGACGCCTGGCTCGGCCAACCACCGCGACAGATCGAATGGCGACTCCAGCAGAACTTCGGCGACATGCCCGATCACTTGGGTGCCGTCGCTTTCGACCATGCGCCACAGCATGTCGTGAGGAGCCAGTTCGGTGAACGTCGTGTCAAAACCACCCAGCGCCAGAAAGCGTTCGCGCTTGAACGCCAAGGCGCGCCCGACATACGGGTAGCTGCGCATCAGATCAAGGTTGAAATCGGGTTTGAAGGCGGGTTCCACGGACTCACCATCGCGCAGACCGCCTTCATCGCTGTACACGCAACCGAGCGACGGCGAGTGCGCGATCCGGTCAGCCATGACCAGCAAGGCCGGCGCCATCAGCCGGTCACCGGCCTGCAACAGGTAAAACCAGTCGGCGCCCTCCAGTTGGGGCAACAACGCGTTGATCTGACCCAGCCCGTCACCTTCCAGTGGCATGTGGAACACGCGGCCATCCAGCGTCGCCTCGTTACAGGAAGCGGACAGCACCAGAATCAGTTCAGGGGCATAGTCCTGCCGAGCAAGCGCCTCAAGCGTGCGCTCGACTCCATCGCGACTGCCCTGGGCATCAATGACGATCGGCACTATTCGCGGCTGTTGTGGCCAGGCGGCCAGAGTTTCCGGCAGTAACTTGCGCTGCCCTTCAGTGAGACTGCGGCATTGCAGCCAGTGCGCGTAGAGTTCGGCGAAGCTCCAGCTATCGATGCCGACGCACCACTCCTGGCGACTCTGCTTGGTACCCAGCGTACGACTCAGGGGCAGCTCTTCCCAGACACGCGGCATTGCGTCAGCCTTGGTCAGCGGGACATAGCGCACCCAACCCGGCGCTGGCGCCGACTCGCCGCTGCGCGCCTTGAGCATTTGCAGAATCCACTCGCGCTCGACCTCGACCGCGTCTTTCATCGGCTGCTGAGCACTCAAGCGCTCCGGATACAGCCGCTCGGCACTGAGCACGGTGTTCGACATCGCCAGATTGCCGCGCCGCAGCAGGCATACGTACAAGGCGAAATCCAGGGTGGCGACAAAGCAGTGGCCGTCCTGAGTCAGCGCCGGCAACAAGTCGACGAGGTCCGAACGACGGAACAAGGCGCTGGAGAAACCGCCCAGCACATTGACCGGAAATTTTTCAAAAATGCCCAGCAGGTCGTCACCCTTGAACAGACCGCTGGCCGGTGACAACGAAGTGTTTTCCAGGCGCGCCGGCAGAATGATGTCGTCGGCGTCCCAGAATAACCGCTGAGCCAGCACCAGGCTGACTTCCTCACGCAACATCTCGTGCGCCTGCTGCTCGATGCAGGCGGCATAGAGATGATCGTCGTCACACATGAACTTGACGAATTCACCCTGCGCCTGATCAAGGCACGCCTTGAGATTGCCGACCATGCCCAATGTGCGCGGGTTGCGCACATAGCGCACGGCAACACCCGAGCGCTCGGCCACAGCGCTGACAATCCCTTCGATCTCATGACCACGACTGTCGTCGCAGACAATGATCTCAAGAGGCGCGTATGTCTGGCTGACGGCGCTGTTCAATGCCCGCTCGAAAAAGCGCGGATTGAACGCAGGGATGGCAATGCTGACGAGGGGGAGTGAATTCACGGCGGGCTCACAGGCGGTACGAGCCCGCTCGCAAAAACGAGCCCTTGATACCGCAAAAAATCATTAACAGAGGGACAACGTTGGCGGGCGCGCACGCGCCCGCCAATCATCAGATCTTGTTGAACAGCCCCAACTGACTGATCTTGCTGAACGCCAGTTGCGCGGCTTGCAGCATGGTCTGTTGCAGGGTCAGACGGGTCATGACTTCAGCCGGATCGGAATCACGAATCGAACCCTGGGTCGTGCTGTTCGCCGTGGTCAGGCTGTCGTTGGTAATGGTCTGCATGTCCAGCGCCTGGCCGCGCGCACCAATGGTGGTGACTGCGGTGCCGATCTGGTTGGAAGCTGCATCGATGTTGCCGAGGCCTGCCTCCATCGCGCCCTGCAATTTCTGCTTGGCAACCGGGTCACCGTCGACTGGCGTATTCAGCGCGGTGATCATCTGGCCCAGAGTGTCGAGCACGTTCTGGGTCTGATGATTGTTCGGCTGGATCGAGAACTGATCACCAGCGGCCGGCGCGCTGCCCAGGGCGAAAGTCACACCGGCAGCGGTGGCGTTACCGCCGGCGACCGTGCCCGAGGAAACCGGCTTGCTGTCGGCGGTCACTGGCGCGGCATACAGATCGAAATCGGTGGCGCTGGTGAACTTGAGCACCGCGCCGCCCTGCGGGAACGCTGCGGTGTAGGCTGCCTGATCGGTGATGGTCGAACCGGTGATCACGCTGGTCGACGGGTTACCCGGATTACGCGTGGTGGTGAACGAGTCCGGCGAGGCCGACAGCTGAAAACTGTGCCCTGCGATAACGGCGTCCGGATTGGTATCGCCAGCCTTCAGGTTGACGTTCAGCTTGAGGTCGACACCACGGAAGCTGACAGTCTGGTTGGCGCCGGTGCTGTTGCTGATCAGGCCATTCTGGCTGGCCTCGGCAGTCACATCGTTACCCAAGGCATCGGTGATTTTCAGCTGGGTGCTGCTGACGAAATCGATGGTATACGGCTGCCCGGCGGTGAACTTGGCGTCGTAGGTGGCGGCAGTGCCGACGGTGCCGTTGGACAGCACGACACGGCCGTCATCCACAGCTGGCGCAGTCATTTTGGTGTTGGTGCGGCCGGTGTTGATGGTCTGCTGGAACGCGTCCCAACCGGTGGTGTTGGTACCCACGGTCATGCCGTCGCCGATGCCCAGATCGATGGTGGTCTGGTCGCCGTTGTAGCTGAACGTGCCGTCAGAATTCTTCGAATACGGCGCGGTATCGGTTTTCGAACCGGAGAACAGGTAGTTGCCGTTGGCATCCTTGGCGTTCATCAGGCCCAGCACTTGCTGTTGGATCTCACCCAGTTCCGAGGCATATGCCTGGCGGTCCTTGTCGGTGATGGTGCCGTTGTTCGCGGCCAGCGCCAGCTCTTTGGCTCGCGCAAGCGCCGTGGTAATCGAATCCAGAGTGGACTCCTGCACGGTCAAGGCGCTTTTGGTGGTGTTGACGTTGGTCTTGTACTGATCGAGCATCGCCGCCTGCTGGCCCAATTGCAGCAAGCGCCCGGCACCGATCGGATCATCGGCGGCGGTGTTGATACGCTGCAGGCTGCTCGCCTCGCTCGCGGTAGCGACAGCCTTGTTGAAGTTACGCTGATAATCCGAGGCTTGCGTTCCGTAATACTGGGCGGTGGAAATGCGCATGAATTACGACTCCTTAAAGGCTGTTGATCAGCGTGGCGAAAGTTTCCTGCGCAGCTTTGATGATCTGCGAAGACGCTGTGTAGTACTGCTGGTACTTGACCAGGTTGCCGGTTTCTTCGTCCAGGTTGACCCCGGACAACGAATCGCGGGCACCCTTGGCGTTCTCCAGAATCGCCGTGGTTGCGGCGCTGTCGGACTTGCCTTGGGCGGTCTTGGTACCGACGTTGGTCACCAGGGTGTTATAGGCGTCAGTCAGGCTGATGCCCTTGCTCGCCGAACCGGTGTCCACGGTCTGTTTGGTTTGCAATGCGACCAGTGCCTGGGCGTTGCGGTTGTCCGAAGACGCCGCGCCGGTCAGGTTCATGGTGAAGGTCTCGCCGGTTTTCGGCGTGCCGCCCACGGTGGTCTGCACGGTGAAGGTCTTCTGTACGTTCGGCGTGACGGTAGTGTCCATCACCGGGTTGCCGCTGGCATCGACGATGCCGACTTTCAGGTTCAGCGTGTTCGACTGGCCAGGCACGATGGTGCCGGTGCCGATGGTCGCGCCCTTGGCGTCGACCAGGTTGTACGACTGGCTGCCACCGCTGGCTGCACCGAATACCAGTTTGACCGGCGTTGAATTCTTCAGCGCCGCCTGCATGTCAGCCTGGGCGGTCGGGTTGTAGATATCGATCTTGTCGCTGAGCGTCGGCTGGGTGTACGTGCCCAGACCGTTGGCGCTGGCGACGCCGGTCAGCGGACCTGCCGCAGCGATTTTCTTCGGATCGGTCAGGACCGTCTGAATGCTCGCCGCCGCGTTGCGGGTCGGCGTGATCTTGAACGAGTCACCCGCGCTCAGCGCGCCGCCATTCAAGGCCAGGGTGAAACCGTCGATCACTGGCGGCGGATTGGTCGTGGTGCTGAATGCGCCCAGATCAGTACCGTCGGAACGTTTGACGGTGTAATCGGTAGCGCTGGTGAAGGTCACCTGATAATCGCTGGTGGTCAGCTTGCCGGTGTCCTTGATGGTCACATCGAGGTTGCCCGAACCGGCGCTGTTGCCATCCTTCGCAATGCTGCGCTGACTGATCAGGGCGGCACTGTTGATGTTGTTGAAAATCGCCGCGCCGAAGTCACCGTTCTTGTCGATGCCCTGGGCTTGCTGGCTGTTGATCTGATCGGCAATCACCAGGGCCACGCGACCGAGCTCGTTGAGCGATGGGTCGAGGACTTCCTTGCGATAGGTCAGCAGACCGCCGATTTCGCCGCCGCTGATCACCGAAGTGATGTCGATGGTGCTCGAACCGCGATCCATCTGGATCGACATGCGCGACGGGTCGGTCTTGCTCGCGACCATGCTCAGGCTGTTGGTGGTGTTGCCGATGACCAGCGGCTGGCCGCTGCCGACATAAATGTCGAAGCTGGTGCCGCGCTCGACGACTTGCGCACCGGTAAGCTCGGAGAGTTGACGCACGGCTTCGTTACGGCTGTCGAGCAGGTCGTTCGGCGCCCCGCCGCTGGTGGAGATTTCGCCGATCTTCTGATTGAGATTGGCAATCGCCGTGGCGAGCTTGTTCACCTGGGCAGTCATGTCGCCGAGGCTGCCGTTGATCGTGGTGTTCTGATCGTTGAGCTGCTTGGCCAGGGTATTGAAACGGCTGGTCAGCGCCTGCGCGCCGGTCAGCACCGACTGACGCGAAGTGTCATCGGTGGCCGACGTCGATACGCCCTGCATCGAGGTGAAGAATTTCTGCAGTACACCGGTCAGGCCAGTGTTGGTGTCCGACAGCATCGCGTCCAGCGGCGTCGCCTGCTTGAGGAAGGCAGCCGATTCGCTGTCCAGCGACGTCGCGGTGTGCAGCTGCGATTCCAGATACGAGTTGTACACCCGGCGCACGTCGGCCAGGGTCGTGCCCGTGCCGATGAAAACGCTGCCGTACTGCTGCGAGGACTTGGTGCCCTGCACGGTTTGCTGACGTGAATAACCGGCGGTGTCGACGTTGGCAATGTTGTTGCCTGTCGTAGCCAGAGAGGACTGGCTGGCCGACAGTCCCGACATCCCGATATTGAGCAAACTCATGGTTCAGACCTTATTACCTGGTGCCTTATAAAGGCGTGGTGGAGACACCCGCCGCAGCGTAGTTTTCAAAACTGTTCATCTGCTTGGCAATTTGCGAAATCTTCGTCGCGTAGTTCGGGTCGGTGGCGTAACCGGCCTTCTGCAACTCGCGTACAAACTGTTCTGGGTTATCGGCCGACTTCAGCACTTCTTGATAGCGATTGTTGCTCTGCAGCAACGTCACCAGATCGTGGAAGCTGTCCTTGTACGAGGCATAGGAACGGAACTCGGCCGTCTCCTTGACCATCGCGCCATTGCGGAACTCGCTGGTGATCGCGCGGGCCGAATCGCCCTTCCAGTTGCTGCTCGCCTTGATGCCGAACAGGTTGTGGCTGCTGCTGCCATCCTGGGCGCGCATGACCGATTTGCCCCAGCCGGTTTCCAGTGCCGCTTGCGCCACCAGATAACGCGGATCGACGCCGATGCGGTCAGCGGCTTCCTTGGCCATCGGCAACATGGTGTTGACGAATTCGTCGGCGGAACTGAAGGCCTTCGTCGCCGGTGCCAGCGGAATCTGCGCCATGGCGCGGCCGTAGACCTGCATCTGCCCGCCAGCGGCTTTCTGCTCTTCAGCACGGGCCAGCCAGTCACCGTTGTACAACGCGCCGGAGCCTGTGACGGCGGTAGTCGTGGCCCGTTGCGGCAAGGCGTTGGTCGCTGCGGCCGCAGTGCTGGCAGTGGCCACGCTCGGCGCCGACGGCACCAAGCCTGCGAGCAAGCGATCGGCCAGTTTCGGCGGCAATGCCAGACGCCGCTGGTTGATCAGCGCCATGTCGTTGCGATGGGAAATATCGGTGTTGTTCGGCGCATGCACCGAGCGCGATGCCCACAACGGACGCTCGCCGTTGACGCGGGACAGCGGACCGGTGGCGACGGTGCCAGCGGCAATCGGCGTCGGCACGGCGGCGGCCTTGGCCAGCGCTTCCTGCTGCTTGGCGGCGGACGCGGCGGCAGCCTCGCCCGGCGCCATCGGCTTGTTCTTCGACATCTGGCGGATCAGCACGTCGGCCAGGCCGATACCACCGCCCTCGCGGGACATCGAAACCGCCAACTGCTGGTCGTACATTTCCTGATACTGCTTGGCCGCCGGCGTGTTCAGCGGGTTGTCCTGACCAAGCGCTTCGGTGGCCGAGCGCATCGACTTGAGCATTTCGCCGAGGAACAGCGACTCGAACTCCTGCGCAACCTTGCGCATGTTTTCGTCGCTGTTCTTGTCGCCGACCTTGAGCTGGTTCAGACGATTGAGGTCGGAGTAGGAACCCGAATCGCTGCTGCTGACCAGACCGCTTTTGCGCATATCCATGGTGGCCGGCCTCAGATCACGATCAGGTCGGCTTGCAATGCGCCGGCCTGCTTCAAAGCTTCAAGAATCGCCATCAAGTCACCCGGTGCTGCGCCGACCTGGTTTACCGCACGGACGATCTCGTCGAGGGTGGTGCCCGGGCCGAACTTGAACATCGGTTTGGCTTCCTGTTCGGCATTCACCCGCGAGCGCGGTACGACGGCGGTCTGGCCGTTGGACAGCGGGCCCGGCTGGCTGACGATCGGGTCTTCGGTGATGGTCACGGTCAGGCTGCCGTGGGTCACGGCGGCTGGCGACACTTTCACGTTCTGGCCGATGACGATGGTGCCGGTGCGCGAGTTGATGATGACTTTCGCCACCGCCTGACCCGGATCGATTTCGAGGTTTTCCAGAATCGACAGGTAGTCGACGCGCTGGCTCGGATCCAGTGGCGCAGTGACGCGCACCGATCCGCCGTCGATGGCTTGGGCGACGCCAGGGCCGAGCATGTCGTTGACCTTGTCGACGATGCGCTTGGCGGTGGTGAAGTCGGAACGGTTGAGGTTCAGCGTCAGGCTGTTGCCCTGGTTGAAACCGCTCGGCACCGCACGTTCCACCGAGGCACCGCCAGGGATGCGACCGGCCGACGGAACGTTGACGGTGATCTTCGAACCATCGCGGCCTTCAGCGTCGAAACCGCCAACCACGAGGTTGCCCTGAGCGATCGCATAGACGTTGCCGTCGATACCCTTGAGCGGCGTCAGCAGCAAGGTGCCGCCGCGCAGGCTCTTGGAGTTACCGATCGAGGACACGGTGATGTCGACCTGCTGACCTGGCTTGGCAAACGCTGGCAGATCGGCACTCACCGACACCGCCGCAACGTTCTTCAACTGCACGTTGCCCGATCCCGGCGGCACCTTGATGCCGAACTGCGAGAGCATGTTGTTGAAGGTCTGCAGGGTGAACGGAGTCTGCGTCGTCTGGTCACCGGTGCCGTTAAGCCCGACCACCAGGCCGTAACCGATCAACTGGTTGGAGCGCACGCCGGAAATGCTGGCGATGTCTTTCAGCCGCTCGGCGTGTGCGGTGAACGCCGCAGACATCAACAACGCGGCCACCATAAGGCTCTTGAAATTCAAAGTCGCCACCTAGAAAGGGAACAGCGGGCTGAGGAAGAAACGGTCGAACCAGCCTGGCTGACTCGTATCGGCAAACGCGCCGGTACCCGAGTAGGTGATGCGCGCATCGGCGACACGGGTCGACGACACGGTGTTGTCGGTCGCGATGTCATCGGCGCGGACCATACCGGCGATGCGCACAAGTTCGTCACCGGTGTTGAGCGTCAGCCACTTCTCGCCACGCACGGCGATGATGCCGTTGGGCAGCACGTCGGCCACGGTCACGGTGATCGAACCGGTCAGGCTGTTGCTCTGCCCGGACTTGGCGTCGCCCTTGGTCGAACGGTCGGCGCTGTAGCCGGCGTTGAGGCTCAGGTCACCGCCACCAATCGGGTTGTTGGTGGTCAGGCTGGAGCCGAACAACGAGGTCAGACCGATCGAGTTATCGCTGTTCTTGTCCATCTGCGAGTTGGCGTTCTTGCTCGCCTGGGTGCGCTCGTTCAGGGTGATGGTGATGATGTCACCGACCCGGAACGCCTTGCGGTCGCTGTACAGGTTCTGCTCGAAGCCGGCCTGATAGATCGAGCCGTTATTGGCAGCCGCCGGCAACGGTGTGCGCGGCAACACCGGGGCGTAGTAAGGGTCATTGGGCTTGGGCGTCGGGGCGACGCAGCCCGCGAGCGAGACGACCCCACTCAATGCCAGAACAGATACAAAGCGCTTCATGACCCTACCTCACGGTGTTGCTGGCGACCTCAGGCCGCCCCAAAGACTGGATTACAGATTCTGCGTTACGAACGAGAGCATCTGGTCGGCGGTGGAGATCACCTTGGAGTTCATCTCGTAGGCGCGTTGAGTGGTGATCATGTTGACCATCTCTTCAACGGTGCTGACGTTCGAGGTTTCCAGGGTGTTCTGCAGCGTGGTACCGAAACCGTTCAGGCCCGGGGTGCCGATCTGCGGCGCGCCGGAAGCAGCGGTTTCCAGGAACAGGTTGTTGCCCACTGCTTGCAGACCGGCCGGGTTGATGAAGTCGGCGGTCTGCAGGTTGCCGATCACTTGCGAGGCCGGGTTGCCGGCGATGGTGATCGACACGGTGCCGTCACGGCCGACAGTGAAGGTCTGCGCATCGTTCGGGATGATGATCGCCGGTTCCAGCGCGAAACCGCTGGCGTTGACGATCTGGCCATTGGAGTCGAGGTGGAAAGTACCGTCACGGGTGTAGGACGTGGTGCCGTCCGGCTGCAGGATCTGGAAGAAACCGCGACCGTCGATGGCCATGTCCAGCGGCTGCTCGGTGGTTTGCAGGCTGCCGGCGGTGAAGTTTTTCTGGGTACCGACAATGCGCACACCGGTACCCACTTGCAGACCCGACGGCAGTTCGCTGTCCTGGGTCGACTGGGCGCCTGGCTGACGCTTGATCTGATAGAGCAAGTCCTGGAACTCGGCACGGTCACGTTTGAAACCCGTGGTCGAAACGTTCGCCAGGTTGTTGGAAATGGTGGTCAGGTTGGTGTCCTGGGCGGACAGACCGGTTTTGGCAACCCATAGAGCCGGAAGCATTCGATTCTCCTCGTGCGCCTGTTTTACGGCGCGACGTTCTGATAATTAGCTGATCTGCAAGACCCGAGCCATGGCCTGGTCGTCGTCTTTGGCGGTGTTCATCATCTTGACGTGCAACTCGAATTGCTTGGCCAGGGCCAGCACCGAAGTCATTTCTTCCACGGCATTGACGTTGCTCGACTCAAGGAAACCCGAGACCAGTTTGACGTTGGCGTCGGCTTGCGCCGGCTGGCCGTCCTTGGTGTAAATCGAACCGTCGAGGCCTTTGTTCATGTTCTTGATGTCCGGGTTGACCAGCTTGATCCGGTCGACTTCGGCCATGACGCGCGGACCTTCGCCCATTGCGCGAATGCTGATGGTGCCGTCTTCACCGACTTCGACCTGCTGCTCGGGCGGCACAGCGATCGGGCCGCCATTACCGATCACCGGCATGCCGTTGCCGGCGCGCAGTACTCCGAGGGCATCGATGTTGAGGCTGCCGGTACGCACGTAGCTTTCACCACCGCTGGGGTTTTGCACGGCGATGAAACCGTTGCCGGATACCGCGACGTCGAGTTCACGACCGGTCTGCACCAGCGAGCCCGGCGTGAAGTCGGTGGCAGGACGTTCGCTCATGGCAAACGCGCGCGCCGGAAAGCTGTCACCGAATACCGGCATCGAACGCGCCTGCTCGAGGTCGCGCTGAAAGCCGTTGGTGGAAATGTTCGCCAGGTTGTTGGCATGCGCCCGTTGCGCCAGTGCGTTCTGGCTGGCGCCGGTCATTGCCACATAAAGGTACTTGTCCACAGTGTTTCCTCTGCATGCCGGACGTTTGCCGCCCACCGCTGTACTGCTCAGCCATAAGCAATTTGCAGACCAACTTTTTATTGGCGGGCGAAGGCCCGGTAAACAGGGGACTTGAGGGGATTGGAGGGAGAATCTGAAATGGTTTGAAGACGAAAAACCGGCGGTGTCATGCCGGTTAGTGGCAATCCTGAGTTCGGCGGGGGATGGAGATCCTGTGGCGAGGGGATTTATCCCCGTTCGGCTGCGCAGCAGTCGCCAAGCCTGCAAATGAGGTCGCTGGGAAGAAAAAGCGGGGCGGCTTCGCCGCCCATCGGGGATAAATCCCCTCGCCACAAAGGCTCTATTTAGCTTTCGGAGGTTTTGCCAACCTCATACTCACGCAGCTTGTTGGCAATGGTGGTGTGCGAAACACCGAGTCGCTTGCCCAACTGCCGACTGCTTGGATGCTCGGAATACAGCCGTTCCAGCACCGCTTTCTCGAAGCGCCCGACGATCTCGTCCAGACTGCCGTCGAGGGAAAAATCGCCAAGCGGCTGACGCACGCCGTAATCCGGCAGGCGAATATGTTCGGCCTTGACCGTGCCGCCGTCGCACAGGGAAACCGCCTGGAACAGCACGTTCTCCAGTTGCCGCACATTGCCCGGCCAGTGGTAATGGCTGAGGCGATCCATCGCCGCCGGGGCCAGTTTCGGCAGCGGACAGCCGATCTGCCGACTGGCCTGGTCGAGAAAGTGTTCAACCAGCGGCGTCAGACCGTCGAGGCACTCGCGCAGCGGCGGGATGTGCAGCGACAGCACGTTCAAGCGGTGATAGAGATCCTGGCGAAACTCGCCGCGCGCGCACAATTCGGACAAGTCCACCTGGGTCGCGCAGATCACCCGCACGTCCAGATACACCTCTTCATCACTGCCGACGCGACGGAAGCAACCGTCCTGAAGAAAGCGCAGCAATTTGACCTGCAAGCGCGGGCTCATCTCGCCGACGCCATCGAGAAACAGCGTGCCGCCAGCGGTCAACTCCAGCAGGCCAAGCTTGCCCTCAGCGCGAGCGCCTTCGAAAGCGCCGGGGCCGTAGCCGAACAGTTCGGTCTCGGCCATCGACTCCGGCAACCCGGCGCAGTTGAGCGCCATCAACGGTGACTGTCCACGCGGGCTGGCGAGGTGACAGGCGCGCGCGAGCAGTTCCTTGCCGGTGCCGGTTTCGCCTTCTATTAATAGCGGTGCATCCAGCGGCGCCATGCGTCGCGCTTCGCGGACCACAGCGGCCATGACTTTCGAGCTCTGGAAGATACTGTCGAAGCCGCGCAGCTCCTGTTTGCGCACGTTGTAGATGCGCTCGCCGACCCGATCGGCGCGGTGCAGAGTCAATACGGCGCCGGCCATGGCCTCGCTGTCATCGTGCTCCGATTGCAGCGGCGCGATGTCGGCGAGAAAGATGTCGCCCTTGACCTTGACCCGCATGCCGTTGATCCGCGACTTGTTGGCGCGCACCAGTTCCGGCAGGTCGAAATCCTCGGCGTAGCGCGACAGCGGAATCCCCGGCACTTCATCGACGCGCACCCCGAGCAACTGCGCCGCCGCGCGGTTGGCCGCAACGATTGAGCCGCCCATGTCGATCGACAGCACCGGAAACTCCAGTGCGCCGAGCAGTGCGTTCAATTCCATGTGTCGGCGTTCGCTGGGCATCAGCCCGACGCGCTTGACCCCAAACACCCCGCCGATCGCCTCGAACTTGGGGCGCAACGCCTGGAACTGGATGTTGATCAGGTTCGGGCAGTGCAGGTAGATCGCATTGCCATGCTCACCACCCACCTCGCCGCGTGCGACGTTGATCCCGTACGCCACCAGCAGATTGAGAATGTCGCGCAGGATGCCGATGCGGTTCTGGCAGTGGACTTTGATGCGCATAGAAAAAGGCCCGACAGGTTTGAAAGATAAACACATGTCCTTGTGGGAGCGAGCCTGCTCGCGAAGGCGCCAGCACATTCAGTATCGATGTGTCAGACAGACCGCTTTCGCGAGCAGGCTCGCTCCCACAGGGTTCTCTGGCGCGCCCGGGGCAGATGTTTCTGTCGAGGCACGCAGATAGTTGTCAAGATTATGTGACAGCCCCGACCTTTTTCAAACCCGCCAATCACCGTAAATGCGCATTACCCGACAAAGCGTAACGATAACTTTACGAAATACGCAGAATTTTCCTACGCACACACCGGTCAACATGCTGCACGCCCTGTCACTCTCGGGTATTCCTTTAGCCATCGCTGGACATAACAAAAACGAATTTCCTAGCAGGAGAGCAGCATGAAGCAGACGCAATACGTGGCTCGCGAGCCCGATGCGCAAGGTTTTATCGACTACCCCGCCGAAGAACATGCGGTGTGGAACACGCTGATCACTCGCCAGTTGAAGGTGATTGAAGGTCGCGCGTGCCAGGAATACCTGGACGGTATCGAAAAACTCGGTCTGCCCCACGACCGCATCCCGCAACTGGCCGAGATCAATAAAGTCCTCGGCGAGACCACCGGCTGGCAAGTTGCCCGGGTGCCGGCGCTGATTCCTTTCCAGACGTTTTTCGAGTTGCTTGCCAGCAAGCAATTCCCCGTCGCCACCTTCATACGTACCCGCGAAGAACTCGACTACCTGCAAGAGCCGGACATCTTTCACGAGATCTTTGGTCATTGCCCGTTGCTGACCAACCCGTACTTCGCTGAATTCACCCACACCTACGGCAAGCTCGGCCTGCAAGCGACCAAGGAAGAGCGCGTGTATCTGGCGCGGCTGTACTGGATGACCATCGAATTCGGTCTGGTCGACACCCCGCAAGGCAAGCGCATCTACGGTGGCGGGATTCTGTCCTCGCCCAAAGAAACCGTTTACTGCCTGTCGGACGAGCCCGAGCATCAGGTTTTCGATCCCCTGGAAGCCATGCGCACGCCGTATCGCATCGACATCCTGCAGCCGCTGTACTTCGTCCTGCCCAATCTCAAGCGCCTGTTCGACGTGGCCCATGAAGACATCATGGCCATGGTTCGTCAGGGCATGCAGTTGGGCTTGCACGCGCCGAAATTTCCGCCGAAACCCAAAGCCGCCTGAACCGCGACTTTTGCTGACAATTGCGTCTGTCCGTCGCCGCCACTTTGCTTTAGCGTGACGGCATTGGCGGCACACGCGCTTTAATAAAAAACACACTCGTTTTCAGGAATACACCATGTCGACTTTGAACCAAGCCCACTGCGAAGCCTGCCGCGCCGATGCGCCACAAGTCAGCGACGAAGAACTGCCGATCCTGATCAAGCAGATCCCTGACTGGAACATCGAAGTACGCGACGGCATCATGCAGCTGGAGAAAGTTTTCCTGTTCAAGAACTTCAAGCATGCGCTGGCCTTCACCAACGCCGTGGGCGAGATCTCCGAGGCCGAAGGTCACCACCCGGGCCTGCTGACCGAGTGGGGCAAAGTCACCGTGACCTGGTGGAGCCATTCGATCAAAGGCCTGCACCGCAACGACTTCATCATGGCTGCGCGCACTGACGAAGTGGCCAAGACCGCAGAAGGACGCAAGTAATGCACTTCGACGCCATCGGCCGGGTCCCCGGCGACCCGATTCTCGGTTTGATGGAGGCCTATGCGCAGGATGCCAATCCGCGCAAGTTCGACCTCGGCGTTGGCGTCTACAAGGATGCCCAGGGCCTGACGCCGATCCCGGAAGCGGTGAAAATCGCCGAGGCGCGACTGGTCGAAAGCCAGGACACCAAGACCTACATCGGTGGCCACGGCAATCCGCTGTTCGGCAAGGTCATCAATGAGCTTGTGCTCGGTAGCGACTCGGCATTGATCGCCGAACAACGCGCCGGCGCCACCCAGACCCCGGGAGGCACCGGTGCCCTGCGTCTGGCGGCCGACTTCATCGCGCAATGCCTGCCGGGCAAAGGCGTGTGGTTGAGCAACCCGACCTGGCCGATCCACGAAACCATTTTCGCCGCCGCCAAGGTCAAGGTCAGCCACTACCCGTACGTGGGTAGTGACAACCGCCTCGACGTCGAAGCGATGCTCGCCGTGCTCAAGGAAGTGCCGAAGGGCGACGTGGTGCTGCTGCATGCGTGCTGCCACAACCCGACCGGTTTCGACCTGAGCCATGACGACTGGAAGCGCGTGCTTGAAGTGGTGCGCAGCCGCGATCTGCTGCCGCTGATCGACTTTGCTTATCAGGGTTTTGGCGATGGCCTGGAGCAGGACGCGTGGTCGACCCGGTTGTTCGCGGCGCAAGTGCCGGAGCTGCTGATCACCAGTTCCTGCTCGAAGAACTTCGGCCTGTATCGCGACCGCACCGGGGCACTGATCGTCTGCGCGACCAGCGCCGACAAGCTCATCGACATCCGCAGCCAACTGGCCAACATCGCCCGCAATCTGTGGTCGACGCCGCCGGATCACGGCGCGGCGGTGGTCGCGACCATCCTCGCCGATCCAGAGCTGAAAGCGCGCTGGGCCGATGAAGTGGAAGCGATGCGTCTGCGGATCGCCCAGCTGCGCAGCGGTCTGGTCGAAGCGCTGGAACCCCACGGTTTGCGCGAGCGTTTCGCACACATCGGTGTGCAACGCGGGATGTTCTCCTACACCGGCCTGTCGCCGGAACAGGTGAAAACCCTGCGCGAGCGGCACAGCGTGTACATGGTCCGCTCCGGCCGCGCGAACGTCGCCGGCATCGACGCCACCCGCCTCGCATCGCTCGCCGACGCCATCGCCGACGCCTGCAAATAGCCCCCCCGCCCGACTGATCGTTCCCACGCTCTGCGTGGGAATGCCTCTTCGGACGCTCTGCGTCCGCTTTGGGACGCAGAGCGTCCCCGGCTGCATTCCCACGCGGAGCGTGGGAACGATCGAAGATCAAAAGATCGCAGCCTTCGGCAGCTCCTACATTTGTTTCTGCGGTGACCTTCTGGCTTCCTCCCCTGCGGCCATCTGTCGCATTAATTTGAATTAAAAGTCTGATTGTCATTTTTCCTGCTGTATCCTGCGCAGGCTTTGTAAAGCGCGGAGCACCTGATCTATCAACAGACTTAGCGAGGAGCGCACCCATGCACGAGATTCCCAATCTCCCCTTCCCAAGCCTGCACGTACCTGAGCAGACGACCCCGCAACACGCCGGCGCTGAAAAGCCCGAGCCGCAAGAAGCCGCTGACAGCCGCAAAGCCGACAGCGAAGAGTAAGACCCGCCGTACAGACCGTGTGGAAAGCGCTAACATGCGCTTTCCACACTGCCTGAAACCCGAGCCCGCCATGACCGACGAATTCTCCGAAAGCCAAGCTGCCGTGCTGATCGGCGCCACCGAGAAGATGATCGAGATCTGGAATCGCCTCTCGCCCGAGAAGCAAGCTGCCCTGCTCGAACGTTTCGGCAGCGAAGAAAACGCCCTCGCCGCCCTCGTCACCACGCAACTGGTCGCCCCGGCGAAATCCTGAAAGCGCCGCCCGGCAAATAGTTTTACTTTTCCCCGCCCTTGAACGGTTCACGCCGGTATCATGAGCAGCCTATCTAATCTGCTGCTCCCGTGGATCGTTACCCATGTCGTCTATATCCGAGCCCCAGCGTCCGCTGGCGGTTACGCTGCAAGTAGTCTCCATCGTCCTCTTCACCTTCATCGGTTACCTGAACATCGGCATCCCGCTCGCCGTGTTGCCGGGCTATGTCCACAGTGACCTTGGTTTCGGCGCCGTGATCGCCGGGCTGGTGATCAGCGTGCAATACCTCGCCACCCTGCTCAGCCGTCCATATGCCGGCAAGATCATCGACAACCAGGGCAGTAAACGCGCAGTGATGATTGGCCTCGCTGGTTGCGGCTTGAGCGGTGTGTTCATGCTGATTTCCGCGTGGACGCCGAACCTGCCGCTGCTCAGTCTGATCAGCCTCTTAATTGGCCGTCTGGTGCTGGGCAGCGCGGAAAGCCTGGTCGGTTCCGGTTCGATTGGCTGGGGCATCGGCCGGGTCGGCGCGGCGAATACGGCGAAAGTGATTTCCTGGAACGGCATCGCCAGTTACGGCGCCCTGGCGATCGGCGCGCCGTTCGGTGTGTGGCTGGTAAGCAGGTTGGGGCTGTGGAGCATGGGCGTGAGCATCATCCTCCTCGCCCTGCTCGGTCTGGCGCTGGCATGGCCGAAGACCGCCGCGCCGATCGTCGCCGGCGAACGCCTGCCGTTCATGCATGTGCTGGGCAAAGTCTTCCCCCACGGCTGCGGGCTCGCGCTGGGTTCGATCGGTTTTGGCACCATCGCCACTTTCATCACCCTGTATTACGCGACCCAGCACTGGGACAACGCCGTGCTGTGCCTGAGCCTGTTCGGCGCCAGCTTCATCGGCGCGCGGCTGCTGTTCGGCAACCTGATCAACCGCCTCGGCGGATTTCGCGTGGCGATTGCCTGCCTGTCGGTGGAAACGTTGGGGCTGTTGTTGCTGTGGATTGCTCCGGATGCGCATTGGGCACTGGCCGGTGCGGCGCTGAGCGGTTTCGGCTTCTCGCTGGTGTTCCCGGCGCTGGGCGTGGAGGCGGTGAATCTGGTGCCGGCCTCGAGCCGTGGCGCGGCGGTCGGTGCCTATTCACTGTTCATTGATTTGTCGCTGGGGATCACCGGGCCGCTGGCCGGGGCGATCGCAGCAGGATTCGGTTTTGCTTCGATCTTCCTGTTCGCCGCATTTGCAGCGTTGAGCGGCCTTGGCTTGAGTGTCTATCTGTACAAGCACACGGCGAAGTATCGCGAGGTTTAGAAGTCCACCTTGCCGCGCCCGGCCTTGATACTGCCGCGCTTGGTTTTCGACTCCAGCCGACGCTTCTTCGAGCCAAGGGTCGGCTTGGTCGGGCGGCGTTTCTTTTCCACTTTGGTGGCGCTGAGAATCAGCTCGACCAGCCGCTCCAGCGCATCGGCGCGGTTGGCTTCCTGGGTTCGGTATTGCTGCGCCTTGATGATCAGCACGCCATCGCTGGTGATACGGCTGTCACGCAGTGCCAGCAGGCGTTCCTTGTAGAACTCCGGCAATGACGAGTTGGGAATGTCGAAGCGCAAGTGCATGGCGCTGGAGACCTTGTTGACATTCTGCCCACCGGCGCCTTGCGCGCGGATGGCGGTCAATTCGATCTCGGCATCCGGCAGATGCACATTGTTGGAAATCACCAGCATGGAAAAGCGTCCGTAATCAGAGCGTGCAGGATAACCCGATTCACTCAACCTCTGTGGGAGCGAGCCTGCTCGCGAAGGCGGTGTGTCAGTCGATGCAGATGTTTCTGATGGACCGCTTTCGCGAGCAGGCTCGCTCCCACAGGGTTCGGTGTGATGTCAGATTTTTCCATTTCAAAACAACAAACCCGGCACTCTGGCCGGGTTTGCTGTTTCTGCTTGAGCGGTTACTTGGCGATCACTGGCAGCGCCTGCTGGGCACTGCGCTTGTTCTTGATCAGGTAGCAGACCCACATGAACACCACCCACACCGGAATCGCGTATACCGATATCTGAATCCCCGGGATCAGCAGCATCACGCCGAGGATGAACACCACGAACGCCAGGCAGACGAAGTTGCCGTACGGGTACCACAGCGCCTTGAACAGCGGCGTCTGCTTGGTCTGGTTCATGTGCTGGCGGAACTTGAAGTGCGAGTAGCTGATCATCGCCCAGTTGATCACCAGCGTCGCAACCACCAGCGACATCAGCAGTTCCAGCGCGTGCTGCGGGATCAGGTAGTTGAGCAACACGGCAACCAGTGTCACTGCCGCCGAAGCCAGAATCGAACGCACCGGCACACCGCGTTTATCGATCTTCGCCAGACCTTTCGGCGCATCACCCTGCTCGGCCATGCCCAGCAGCATACGGCTGTTGCAGTAGGTGCCGCTGTTGTATACCGACAGCGCGGCGGTCAGCACGACGAAGTTGAGGATGTGCGCGGCGGTGTTGCTGCCGAGCATCGAGAACACTTGTACGAACGGGCTGCCGCTGTAGGAATCGCCCGAGGCGTTGAGCGTTTCCAGCAGGCTGTCCCAAGGAGTCAGCGACAGCAGGATCACCAGCGCGCCGATGTAGAAAATCAGGATGCGGTAGATCACCTGGTTGATCGCTTTCGGGATCACGGTTTTCGGTTTATCGGCTTCAGCAGCGGTGAAGCCGAGCATTTCCAGACCGCCGAAGGAGAACATGATGATCGCCATGGCCATCACCAGACCGCTCAACCCGTTGGGAAAGAAACCGCCGTGGGACCACAGGTTGCTCACCGAGGCTTGCGGGCCGCCGTGGCCGCTGACCAGCAAGTAGCTGCCCAGGGCGATCATGCCGACGATGGCCACGACCTTGATGATCGCAAACCAGAATTCGGCTTCACCGAAGACTTTGACGTTGGCCAGGTTGATCGCGTTGATCAGCACGAAGAATGCAGCAGCGGAGACCCAGGTCGGGATGTCCGGCGCCCAGTAATGGATGTACTTGCCGACCGCTGTCAGCTCGGACATGCCCACCAGAATGTACAGAATCCAGCAGTTCCAGCCCGAGAGGAAACCGGCGAAACCGCCCCAGTATTTGTGGGCGAAGTGGCTGAAGGAACCGGCCACCGGCTCTTCGACGATCATTTCGCCGAGCTGGCGCATGATCATGAAGGCGATGAAGCCGCAAATGGCGTAGCCGAGGATCATCGACGGGCCGGCGGATTTCAGTACCCCGGCAGAGCCGAGGAACAATCCGGTACCGATCGCGCCACCGAGGGCGATCAGTTGAATATGGCGATTTTTCAGGCCGCGCTTTAGCTCGCCTGATTGCGAGGGTTGTCCACTCATGAAAAAGGTCTCACGCAAGGTTTGATGATGTTCAGTAGACGTTGCTGCAAGGTTGCGATTTCAGGCAGCCCCGATCAAACCCCAGCGCAGGCACCAGGAGTTCAGCTCATTTACAACGGTCATGCGTCACCTGTTTGTTTTTATCTGTGACGAAATCGAACCCGGCACGCTTGTGGCGCGGCGGAGTGAACAAGGCGGATAGCCTCGAGATTTTTGCGATTACGCAGAGGGTCACAGTTAAAACGCGGCGCATTGTACACCGCTAACCCCCTGCTGCCAGACCCGCCTGATCAGCGTGTCGGTTGCCGGGATTGCACGTGTCCGCCTCGACAGTGCCGAGCGGCTGCAAAATATGAGTCAGGCCTTTGCAGGCCATCGACGGGGACGAGGAAAAAACCGTCCCACGGGGAGAAGTGGAAATCAGTCGCGGCGTTCATTGCGCCTCCTTCTTGTTATTCGCCTGCACGACAGGCATGGGGCGCATCACACCCTGCCTGAAGGCTGGAAACAAGCGCGCCAGAGCCTTGCGCGGCAGCTGTTCTCCCGGCTTACGGAAGCTTTTCCTTACAACCGATGCGGAGGCGGGAAATCACCGCTCCGGCGGGGTCTTTTCGTCACGTTTTGTTTACAACGCGTAACGAATATTTTCCGAATCAGAAATTTCCGAAGGACGTCTGCATATTGACGGTAGCTAGCTTGCTATCAATTTCGCCTGCCTAGTTTTTTGTTTTCAAATAAGAAAACCGATCCTGAAAAACAGAACAAAAAGTCTATTTAAAAATTAAATGGATAAAATTTTGCATTACGAAAAAGCCTCAACTAGGTTTTTCACGTCTCACCGGCCACCTCGACCGGTCAGTCATAAACCGTGAAATTCTCTAGGAGATCGACCATGCAAGCACTGGAAAAAGACTTGGATACCGAACTGCAACTGGACGAATGGTTTGAAGCGCCAACCCATGAGGCCGCTGTGGAAATGATGCAAGCCGACGCGGTGGTTCCGTTCGGCACGGCGATGTGGCCTCTGTAAGACATCCCGGGCAGGCACGGTCCGGCCGGTCGTGCCTGCCGCTTCATTCCCCGGTCAGTCAGGGAGGATTCATGGACAAGCCCCGCGCCATCTCGCATTTCCTTTACTACCTCGAACATCACCCTGCCCTCGCCGGCCTCGACTCGGCGAAGGTCATGCTGGGCCACACCGCCGATTACGAAGCCCTGACCGGCGCCATTGCCGAACAGGCCGGCGAGCATCCGCGCTTTGAGTTCAGCGCCCGGCGTCTGGACCTGGAAAGCACCACAGCGCTGTCCGAGGCAATTGCCGACAGCGATCTGTACATTTTCTTCTACGACTCTTCCACCCTGCCCAACCCGCGCCCAGACGGCCCGGAGTTCGTCCGCGCACTGCAAGCGGTGATGGCGGAAAACTGGAAGAAGTCGCTGCTGTTCAAGGATTACGGCGACTATTTCTACGACACCTTCAGCATCACCCCGCAACGCATCGCCGGGCTCAACAGTCACCTGATCCAGCGCATGTCCCAAGCGACCACGCTGAGTTTCAAGGATGACCAAGGCTCATGGTTCGAAACGCCGATGAGCAGCATCAAGAAGTGGACCGACATCAACGGCGTCGGCAACTTCGACCTCGCCCCCGGCGAAATCGCCACCCACAGCGAAGCTATCAACGGCCATGTGAAGTTCAAGGGCACCTTCCTCAGCACCATCCCGTTCGCGCGCAAGTACGGCGTGCTGGAATCGCCGCTCGAGCTGTGGATCGAGAATTCGACCATCAGCCGCATCGCCACCGACGTGCCGGGGCTGGAACATGACTTCAACAAGTACCTGGATGCCAACCCGTCGAACCGGCGGATTGAGGAGTTGGGGATTGGCACCAACGAAGGCGTGAAGGATCTGTATGCGCGCAATGCCGGGTTTGAGGAGCGGCATTGTGGGTTGCATCTCGGATTAGGCGGTGGCGCCAAGGGCAGTCATCACCTGGACCTGATCTTTTCTGGCGGGGTGTTGGCGCTGGATGACAAGCCGGTTTTCGATGGCCGATTTGTGTTTTAGGCGACTGACGCCTTCGCGAGCAGGCTCGCTCCCACAGGGATTTATGTTCGACGCAACTCCAATGTGGGAGCGAGCCTGCTCGCGAAGAGGCCCAATCAGACGCTACATGAGTTTCGCCAGACGAAAAAAAACGCCAACCCTAAGGTTGGCGTTTTTGCTTCAACTTGCAGCTTGCAGCTAGTAACTCACAGCTGCCTTATTCCGGCTTTTTGCGACCGAAACCCGGACGCTGACCGGAACCAGCCGGTGCGCCGCGACGTTTGCCCGCGGGCTTGTCGCCGTCGACCAGTTTGATCCCCGGACGCTTCGGCGCCGGTTTGGCCGGGCGCTTGTTGGTGGTGTCGGCTGGACGATCCGCCACTGGCGTACCGCGACCGGCAGGAGCGCCGCGTTCGCCACGCTCAGTACGACCGCTGGCCGGACGCGGTGCGCGCTCGCCGTCACGGGCAACCGGCTTGCGACCTGGACGCTCGCCTTCGATCTGCGGCTCACGGCTCGGGCGCGGCGCGGTCGGTGCGCCGGCGGCTGGACGCAGGGTGCGTACACGCTCGGTCTTGGCCATCGGCCGCGACGATTTGCGCTGCATGCGTTCGAGCTTGTCCTTGCTCTTGGCGTTCAGCTGCGGCATTGCCACCGGCGTCAGGCCGACTTCGGCGCTGAGCACGTCGACTTCGTACTGGCTCATTTCGCGCCAGCGGCCCATCGGCAGGTCGGAGTTGAGGAACACCGGACCGAAACGCACGCGCTTCAGACGGCTGACCACCAGACCCTGCGATTCCCACAGACGACGCACTTCACGGTTGCGCCCTTCCATGACCACGCAGTGGTACCAATGGTTGAAGCCTTCACCGCCCGGCGCCTGTTGAATGTCGGTGAAACGCGCCGGACCGTCTTCCAGCACCACGCCGGCCTTCAGGCGTTCGATCATCTCATCGTCGACTTCACCGCGTACACGCACGGCGTACTCGCGGTCCATCTCGTAGGACGGGTGCATCAGACGGTTGGCCAGCTCACCGTCAGTGGTGAACATCAGCAGACCGGTGGTGTTGATGTCGAGACGGCCGATGTTGATCCAGCGGCCTTCTTTGGGGCGCGGCAGCTTGTCGAACACGGTCGGACGGCCTTCCGGGTCGTCACGGGTGCAGATTTCGCCGTCGGGCTTGTTGTACATGATCACGCGGCGCACCGACTCGGCGGCCTCTTCGCGTTTGATCACTTTGCCATCGATGGTGATGGCGTCGTGCATGTCGACGCGCAGGCCGAGGGTGGCGTCTTTGCCATTGACCTTGATCCGGCCCTGGCTGATCCAGGATTCCACGTCACGGCGCGAGCCGACGCCGATACGGGCGAGGACTTTCTGCAGCTTTTCGCCTGCTGGGCCGATTTCCTGGTCGTCTTTCTGATTGATGTCACTCATCTGGGCACCTCCCGGTGTGGTCTGTTCAGGCGGCGCCTGAAGTATTGAAAACTGGGTCCAGGCCGAAGGGATCGGCGAAGGGTCGCGAATCATACGCGGATGTGCGCCGTCGCGCATCAGAGACTAGCTGATCGATTGCCGGTTATTTCTTTTTCCGCCGACCGGCACCACCGAGTTTGATCAGGCGCAGCGCGGCTTCGGCCAGCACGGTGCGCTTGTCGTCCTTGTCGAGTTTCTTCCAGGCCTTGATCTCGCGCTTGCTGCGACCGCAACCCAGGCAGATGTCGTCGGAGAATTTGCAGAGGCTGATGCAGGGGTCTTTGGTTGAGCTCATCATCCTCTCCAGAAACACATCAAGCCCGCTCCCACAAGGATCCGGATCAATCGTCGAACTCGCGCCGTTCGGCTTCGATCGCTTCGGCCAGTGCGCGGGCTTCGGCTTCTTCTTCGCTGAGTTCCGGTTCAGGCTGTTCGAGGGCGGCAACGGCGGCCAGGAGCTTCTCGCGGGCCTCGGCGACACCGAGAATGTCTTCTTCCGGTTCGGCGTCAGGCGCCGCTTCAAGTTCAACTTCAGCTTCAACAACCGGCTCGATGATCTCAGGCTCAGACACCGGCGCTTCGCCATCCACCGCATCACGCAGCAAGTCGTCAAAGTCGGTTTTGATGCCTTCTTCCATGCTGTCCAGCTCCAGCAGCAGGGAATGGAAACTGGTTTCTTCCTTCTCCTCCTCCGGCTCGGCGCTGGCGTCGGCCAGTTCCTGCAGACTCTGCGGCACCGGCGCGTCGTCGAAGTCGAGCACCGGTTCGGCTTCCATCTCGCGCAGCTCGGCCAGCGGCGGCAGATCTTCAAGGTTTTTCAGGTTGAAGTGGTCGAGAAACGCCTTGGTCGTGGCGAACATAGCCGGTTTGCCCGGCACGTCCCGATAGCCGACGACGCGGATCCACTCACGCTCGAGCAAGGTCTTGACGATGTTGCTGTTGACCGCCACGCCACGCACGTCTTCGATTTCGCCCCGGGTGATCGGCTGGCGATAGGCGATCAGCGCGATGGTCTCCAGCAACGCACGGGAATAGCGCTGCGGGCGTTCTTCCCAGAGACGGCCGACCCACGGTGAAAACTTCTCGCGGATCTGCAAACGATAGCCCGACGAGACTTCCTTTAGTTCAAAGGCGCGACCCTCGCAGGACTTGCCGAGCAGGGTCAGGGCTTTCTTGAAGACCGCCGGCTCGGGCCGCTCGCCTTCTTCAAACAGTTCATACAGGCGCTCAAGGGATTGCGGCTTTCCCGAGGCCAACAGAAAGGCTTCAAGCAGGGACGCCAGCTCGCGGGGTTCAGTCAGGTTCATACAGGGACTCGTTATTCGGCTCGGGCTCGCACGTGGATCGCGGCGAACGGCTCATTCTGCACCAGCTCGACCAAGGATTCCTTGACCAGTTCAAGGATCGCCATGAAGGTCACCACCACACCCAGGCGGCCTTCTTCAGCGGTGAACAGCTCGACAAACGGCACGAAGCCGCCGCCCTTGAGCCGTTCCAGCACATCGCTCATGCGTTCGCGGGTGGACAGCGCTTCACGGCTGACCTGGTGGCTTTCGAACATGTCGCCACGGCGCAGCACTTCGGCCATGCACATCAGAATCTCTTCCAGCGCGACGTCGGGCAACAGCTTGCGCGCCCGCGCTTCCGGGGCGTCGAGCTTGGGCACGATCACATCGCGGCCGACCCGACTCAGCCCATCGATACCTTCGGCAGCAGCCTTGAAACGCTCGTATTCCTGCAAGCGGCGGATCAGTTCGGCGCGTGGATCGTCTTCTTCATCTTCGACGGTTTCGGCGCGCGGCAGAAGCATGCGCGATTTGATCTCGGCGAGCATCGCCGCCATCACCAGGTATTCGGCGGCCAGCTCCAGACGCACCGATTGCATCAACTCGACGTAGCCCATGTACTGGCGGGTGATTTCCGCCACGGGGATGTCGAGGATGTTGATGTTCTGTTTGCGGATCAGGTACAGCAGCAGGTCGAGCGGGCCTTCGAAGGCTTCAAGGAAGACTTCCAGCGCATCCGGCGGGATGTACAGGTCCAGCGGCATTTCCATGACCGCCTGACCATAGACCATCGCGAACGGCAGTTCCTGCTGGGCGCCGGCCTGGGGATCGACCACGGTTTCCACTGCGGACATTCAGGCCTCGACCATGAACGGCGTCGGATCGCCGCAACCGACGCGGACCACTTCCGGGTCGTCGCCAGTCAGGTCAATCACCGTCGAGGCCTTGATGCCGCCAAAGCCGCCGTCGATGATCAGATCGACCTGGTGCTCGAGCAACTGGCGCATTTCGTAGGGATCGGTAAGTGGGTCTTCATCGCCGGGCATGATCAGCGTCACGCTCATCAGCGGCTCGCCGAGTTCGGCCAGCAGCGCCAGCGCGATCGGATGGCTTGGCACGCGCAGGCCGATGGTGCGTTTTTTCGGATGCAGCAACAGGCGCGGCACTTCGCGGGTGGCGTTGAGAATAAAGGTGTAAGGCCCCGGCAGGTGCGCCTTGAGAATGCGGAAGGTGCCGGTGTCGATCTTGGCGTAATTGCCCAGTTGCGACAGGTCGCTGCAGATCAGCGCGAAGTTGTGCTTTTCATCGAGCTGACGCAGGCGTCGCACACGCTCGATGGCGGTCTTGTCGCCGATCTGGCAACCAATGGCGTAGGACGAGTCCGTGGGATAAATCACCACCCCGCCTTTGCGGATGATCTCGACCGCCTGTTTGATCAGGCGCGCTTGCGGGTTTTCCGGATGTATCTGGAAAAATTGACTCACATTCTCTACCTGTTCAGACGGCGGCAATATCTGTGTCATGTTTGAACCGACACCACAGGGGTGGAAGGTCCTCGGGAACCGGCCGGTACTGGCCGATCTCGGACCAGCCGCCAGGGCCATGGAAGTCACTGCCGGCGCTGACCAGCAGACCGAACTCACGGGCAAGGATCGCCAGGCTGCCCACCTGTTCTGCGGGCTGATGGCCATTGACCACCTCGATAGCATGCCCGCCTGCTTGAATATAGTCGGCAATCAGCTTTCGGCGCTTGCTACGGGTGAAATCGTAGTGCCATGGATGCGCCAGGCTGACCCAGGCACCGGCGGCGCGCAGGGTGCCGACAGTGTCTTCCAGCGTCGGCCAGTGCAGTTTGACGTCGCCGAGTTTGCCGGCGCCGAGCCATTTGCGGAACGCCTCGGCGCGATCCTTTACATAACCTTCTCGCACCATCCAGTCGGCGAAATGCGGCCGGGCCGGCGCGTTGCCGCTGTCGCCCAGTTCCTGCTGGATCTGCCGGGCGCCGTCGAGGGCACCGGGCATCCCCTTGAGTGCGAGCTTGCGGCTTATTTCTTCCGACCGCAGCCAGCGGCCATCGTGCAATTTGGCGATCGCTTCCACTAACGGCGCAGCGTTGACGTCGAAGCCGTAACCCAGCACGTGAATAGTCGCCCCGCCCCAGGTGCAGGACAATTCGACGCCGTTGACCAGTTGCATGCCCAACTCGGTGGCGGCAGCACGCGCCTCGGCGAGCCCCTCAAGAGTGTCGTGGTCGGTCAACGCCAGGACTCGCACGCCGTTTTCGAACGCACGCGCAACCAGAACCGCAGGCGCCAGGGCGCCATCGGAGGCCGTGCTGTGGCAGTGCAAATCAACATTCACGGGGAGTTGTAACCTCAAATCAGCTGGCGCTATCGCGCGCCCATATGTTTGTTATTATGCCGCCACATCCAGCTTCTGGCTCTCACTGTGAAACAATTCATCGATTTCATCCCGCTTCTGCTGTTCTTCATCGTTTACAAACTTGATCCACGGGTCGTCGACATTGCCGGCCAGCAAGTGACCGTAGGCGGTATCTACAGCGCCACGGCGATGCTGATCATCAGTTCCCTGGTGGTGTACGGCGCGTTGTTCATCAAGCAGCGCAAGCTGGAAAAGAGCCAGTGGCTGACGCTGATCGCCTGTCTGGTGTTCGGCAGCCTGACGCTGGCCTTCCACAGCGAAACCTTCCTGAAATGGAAAGCGCCGGTGGTCAACTGGCTGTTCGCTGCGGCGTTCATCGGTAGCCACTTCATCGGCGATCGCTTGCTGATCAAACGCATCATGGGTCACGCGCTGACCCTGCCCGACCCGGTCTGGACCCGCCTGAACATCGCCTGGATCGCGTTCTTCCTGTTCTGCGGCGCCGCCAACCTGTTCGTCGCTTTCACCTTTCAGAGCATCTGGGTCGACTTCAAGGTGTTCGGCAGCCTGGGCATGACCGTGCTGTTCCTGGTCGCACAGGGCGTTTACCTGTCGCGCCATCTGCATGACACCGATACCACAACGCCAAAAACCGAGGACTGACATGCTCTACGCCATCATTGCCACCGACGTTGCCAACTCGCTCGAAGCTCGCCTGTCCGCGCGCCCGGCGCATCTGGAACGCCTGCAAGCGCTCAAGGGCGAAGGCCGCATCGTGCTGGCCGGCCCGCACCCGGCAGTCGACAGCAATGATCCGGGCGCAGCGGGTTTCACCGGCAGCCTGATCGTCGCCGAGTTCGATTCCCTCAGCGCCGCACAGGCCTGGGCCGATGCCGACCCGTACATTGCCGCCGGCGTCTACGCCAATGTGATCGTCAAGCCGTTCAAGCAAGTCCTGCCTTAAGTCCTGCCACGCGATGAACCTTCTCGGTTCATCGCGCTCTCAATCGCTCATTATTCCCGTTTGCCTGCCGACAACCTGCCCAATATCCATTTGGAAACAGGTGTCGCGATGCGCAAGGGTCCGTTGTGTCTGATGTTGCTCACGTTGTCGATCATGGCCCCCGCCCATGGTGAGGAAACCACCGAAAGCGGCAGCTCCACGCCATTGTCATTGAGCGCCGGCAGCCAGATCACCGAGCTGCAACAGCGGCTCAAGGCCAGTGAGCAGCAGCGCGAAGAACTGAACAAACAACTGCAAAATGCCGACAACACTCGCGAAAGCGCCCAGCTCGCCCGGCTGCGCCAGGAGAACCAGCGTCTGAAGCTGCAACTCAAGGAAGCCCAGGCCAGCCCGCTGCCGCGTTTGCTGACCGATCAACAGCAGTGGTTCGTCACTGGCGCTGGAGTAGCGCTATTGGCGCTGCTCTGCGGTATCTTTGCCAGCGGTGCAAGCCGAAAACGTCGGCAATGGCTAAATTGAGTGAGTCATGAGCGAGCTGTTATTGATTGATGATGACCAGGAGTTGTGCGAACTCCTGAGTAGCTGGTTGAGCCAGGAAGGCTTCCAGGTGCGCGCCTGCCACGACGGCCAGAGCGCCCGCAAGGCGTTGGCCGAAACCGCCCCGGCGGCGGTGGTGCTGGACGTGATGCTGCCCGACGGCAGCGGTCTGGAACTGCTCAAGCAATTGCGCAACGACCACGCCGACCTGCCGGTGCTGATGCTGTCAGCCCGTGGCGAACCGCTGGACCGCATCCTCGGCCTCGAACTGGGCGCCGACGATTATCTGGCCAAACCCTGCGACCCCCGCGAACTGACCGCGCGCCTGCGTGCCGTGTTGCGCCGCAGCCATCCCGCCGCTGTGTCAACACAACTTGAGCTGGGCGACCTGAGTTTCAGCCCGGTGCGCGGCGTGGTCAGCATCGACGAAAAAGAACTGACCCTGACCGTCTCCGAAAGCCGCCTGCTCGAAGCCCTGCTCAAACAGCCGGGCGAGCCGCTGGACAAACAGGAACTGGCGCAACTGGCCCTCGGCCGCAAGCTGACCCTGTACGACCGCAGCCTCGACATGCACGTCAGCAACCTGCGCAAAAAAATCGGCCCCCACCCCGACGGCCGCCCACGCATCGTCGCGCTGCGTAGCCGTGGTTACTACTACAGCCTGTAAAACCATCTTGTTCCGTGTACGAGCTGCCCAAGGCGGCGATCTTCAGGCTGCAGGACGCAGAGCGTCCTCGGCTGCATTCCTACGCAGAGCGTGGGAACGATCAGATCGCAGCCTTCAGCACCTCCTGCACTGGATATGTGTAAGGCCGGGCACGAAACGTCTTTACCGAAGCTTTACGCTGCGCTGACCGCCGCTGACCTTGATCTGCGTAATCTGCACTCATCCGGAACGTACCGGGAACGAGACAAGGAGATACACCATGCGCAAGACTCTTATCGCTCTGATGTTCGCTGCCGCTCTGCCAACCGTGGCCATGGCCATGCCGCAGGATGGCGGTCCGCTGGGTGGTCCGCTGGATGGCCCGCGCCACGGCGGTCAGATGCACGGTGGCATGCACGACAAAGGCCCGTACAGCCAGCTCGACCTGACCCGCGAACAACGCGAGCAGATTCGCAAGATCATGGGCGAGCAGATGCAGGAGCGTAAGCAGGTGGTCGACAAGTACCTGGAAAAACTCTCGCCGGCCGACCAGAAAGCCATGAAGGACGAGATCGCGGCCAACCACAAGAAAGCCGAGTCCGATGTCCGCGCACTGCTCAAACCCGAGCAACAGAAGCAGTTCGACGAAATCCAGAAGAAACGCGCCGAACGCCGCGCCGAGTGGGCCGAGTTCAAGGCCTGGAAAGCGCAGCAGGCACAAAAGGCGCAATAATGGCTTGACCCTGGGCCCGACGACTTACCTCGTCGGGCCTGTTCCATTCAAATCGAATGTGGGAGCGAGCCTGCTCGCGAAGGCGGTGTATCAGCCAGCGATTGATTGACTGACACTACGCCTTCGCGAGCAGGCTCGCTCCCACATTTGAACGGTGTGATTTTCGAGGAGTTTCTGTGCGTTCACTGTTCTGGCGGATTCTTGCCAGCTTCTGGCTGGCCATCGCTCTGGTAGCCGGGCTGTCGATTCTGCTCGGGCACATGCTCAATCAGGACGCATGGATTCTCAGCCGCCATCCCGGCCTCAACACGCTGGCGGCGGAATGGACGCAGACTTACGAAACCCAAGGCGAAGAAGCCGCCCAGGACATCCTCGAACAACGTAAACGCCAGTATCACATCGACGTTCAGGTGCTCAACGAAACCGGCGATCCGGTGGTGCGTGGCACCTTCCCGCGCCGCGCCGCCGCGTTCGAGGCGCGGCAGAACAACGACGATCGCCGTCTGCCGTGGCGCCGCCTGACCGACGAAATCACCAGCGAAAAAACCGGTGACACCTACCTGTTCATCTACCGCATCCCGCACCCGGAACTCGACGCCTGGCACCGCGAAAGTCTGCTCTGGCCACTGAGTGCGCTGGGTATTGCGCTGGTGGTGCTGACCCTGTTCAGTTTGCTCGTGACTTTCTCCATCACCCGCCCGCTCAGTCGCTTGCGCGGCGCGGTGCATGATCTGGGGCAGACGACTTATCAGCAGAACAGTCTGGCGAAACTGGCCAACCGCCGTGACGAATTCGGCGTGCTGGCCACCGATTTCAACCGCATGGGCGCGCGCCTGCAAAGCCTGATCGGCAGTCAGCGCCAGTTGCTGCGCGATGTCTCCCATGAATTGCGCTCCCCGCTGGCGCGCCTGCGCATCGCGTTGGCTCTGGCCGAGCGCGCCAACCCTGAAGAGCGCGAAAAACTGTGGCCACGCCTGACCCGCGAATGCGATCGGCTGGAGGCGTTGATCAGTGAAATTCTGGTGCTGGCGCGAGTCGATGCCGACAACGCCAGCGCTGAAGAAGTGGACCTGAATGCGTTGCTCGCCACGCTGCAAAAGGATGCGCAGCTCAGCTCCCCCGAGCAGACCGTACGCCTGCAAGCCGAGCCGCAGCTGAATCTCAAAGGCTGGCCGACGATGATCGAGCGCGCCGTGGACAATTTGCTGCGCAACGCCCAGCGCTTCAACCCGAGCGATCAGCCGATCGAATTGCAGGCTGCGCGGCAGGGAGAGCGGATTGTCATCAGCGTGCGCGACCACGGGCCGGGGGTGCAGACCGAACATCTGAGTCAGTTGGGCGAGCCGTTCTACCGGGCGCCGGGGCAGACCGCTGCCGGGCATGGCCTGGGGCTGGCGATTGCCAAACGCGCGGCAGAACGGCATGGCGGCACGCTGACGCTGGCCAATCATCCGCAGGGCGGCTTTGTGGCGAGTCTGGAATTGCCGCTGGTACCGGGAGTCGTGGTCCAGCCCTGAAAAAGCCCCTCACCCCAACCCTCTCCCGGAGGGAGAGGGGGCCGACCGAGTTGTCTGCCGTTGTGCATCGACCTTATGGATTCGCAGAAACCAGACGTCCGGTATCCCGACGCTGGATTCAGCGAAGGACGCTCAGGTCGGTGTAATTCCAAAGCATCCCCCAATCAGTCCCCTCTCCCTCTGGGAGAGGGTTAGGGTTAGGGTGAGGGGCTTTTGATCTTCAGACCTTACCTGGCCAGGCGCTGACGAACTCAGCCAGATCAACCTTCTCCGCCACGCGCGGCTCTTTCTGCGGCGTGCCGAGATAGAGGAACGCGATCACCTCCTCGCCTTCCACCAGCCCCAGGCCTTCGGCCACATGCTTCGAGTACGCCAGATCCCCGGTGCGCCACACCGCGCCAATCCCCTGCGCATACGCCGCGAGCAAAATCCCGTGGGCCGCACAGCCGGCCGTGAGCAGTTGCTCGGCCTTCGGGTATTTCACGTGTTCCTGCAATTTCGCGATCACCACGACCACCAGCGGTGCCCGCAACGGGCCGTTGCGCGCCTTGTCGATCATCGCTTCGGTGACTTCGCCGGCTTGCTGGCGGGCCGCCTCGGCCAGCAATTCGCCCATTTGCTCACGCGCTGCGCCTTCGACGGTCAAAAAACGGTACGGCTGCAAGTGCCCGTGATCCGGGGCACGCAAGGCCGCGCCGAACAGGGCTTCGCGCTGCTCGGCAGTAGGGGCCGGTTCGACCAGGCGGGGAACGGAAACACGGTTGAGCAACGCGTCGAGAGCCTGCATCGGCCACCTCCTTTGAAAAATGTGCAGCTATTCTAGCTGCAACTGCGCAGCGCCTGCCGGTTTACATGCCTTGCCCCGCAGGTAGAATGGCGCCCTTGTTCAATCAGCCCGAGCGGATTTCATGGCGTTGCCGACCTTACGGATCATTGGTTTTATCATCGGCATCTTCCTGATAACCCTGGCTGTGGCCATGGTCGTGCCGATGGCCACGCTGGTGATTTTCGAGCGCACCAGCGATCTGCCGTCGTTCCTCTGGGCGAGCATGATCACCTTTGTCGCCGGCCTCGCTCTGGTGATACCCGGCAGACCGGAACACATTCACCTGCGCCCGCGCGACATGTACCTGCTGACGGTCAGCAGCTGGCTGGTAGTGTGCATTTTCGCCGCGCTGCCGTTTCTGCTGACCCAGCACATCAGCTACACCGACTCGTTCTTCGAAAGCATGTCCGGCATCACCGCCACCGGTTCCACGGTGCTCAACGGCCTGGACAACATGTCGCCGGGGATTCTGATGTGGCGGTCGCTGCTGCACTGGATCGGCGGCATCGGCTTCATCGGCATGGCGGTGGCGATTCTGCCGCTGCTGCGCATCGGTGGCATGCGCCTGTTCCAGACCGAATCCTCGGACCGCTCGGAGAAGGTCATGCCGCGTTCGCACATGGTGGCGCGGTTGATTGTGGCGGCCTACGTCGGCATCACCATTCTCGGCAGCCTGGCGTTCTGGTGGGCCGGGATGAGCCCGTTCGATGCGATCAACCACGCGATGTCGGCGATTTCCACCGGTGGTTTCTCGACCTCTGACCAGTCGCTGGCGAAGTGGACACAACCGGCGGTGCACTGGGTGGCGATCGTCATCATGATCCTCGGCAGCCTGCCGTTCACCCTGTACGTGGCGACGTTGCGTGGCAACCGCCGGGCGTTGATCAAGGATCAACAGGTGCAGGGTTTGCTGGCAATGTTGCTGGTGACCTGGCTGGTGCTCGGCACCTGGTACTGGTGGACCACCAAGCTGCATTGGCTGGAAGCGCTGCGGCATGTGGCGCTGAACGTGACCTCGGTGGTCACCACCACCGGTTTCGCCCTCGGTGACTACAGCCTGTGGGGCAACTTCTCGCTGATGCTGTTTTTCTATCTGGGTTTTGTCGGCGGCTGCTCAGGATCGACGGCGGGCGGGATCAAGATTTTCCGTTTCCAGGTCGCCTATATCCTGCTCAAGGCCAACCTTAATCAGCTGATCCACCCGCGCGCGGTGATCAAACAGAAGTACAACGGTCACCGCCTCGACGAAGAAATTGTCCGTTCGATCCTGACCTTCTCGTTCTTCTTCGCCATCACCATCTGCGTGATCGCCCTGCTGCTGTCGCTGCTCGGAGTCGACTGGATGACCGCACTGACCGGCGCCGCCAGCACCGTGTCCGGCGTCGGCCCGGGCCTGGGCGAAACCATCGGCCCGGCCGGCAACTTCGCGACCCTGCCGGATGCGGCGAAATGGATTCTGTCGTTCGGCATGCTGCTCGGCCGACTGGAGATCATTACGGTGTTTGTGCTGTGTATTCCGGCGTTCTGGCGTCATTGACCGCATCTGGCACCTGCGCCAGGCGCAAGCGGTACTCGCCGGGCGTGGTGTCGAACCAGCGGCGAAAAGCGCGGAAGAAGTTGCTCGGGTCGGCAAAGCCCAACAGGTAGGCGATTTCCAGCAAGGTCATGCTCGGTTGCGCCAGATATTGCTCAGCCAGCTCGCGGCGGGTGTCGTCGAGCAACTGCTGAAAACTGGTGCCCTCCTCCTGCAAGCGCCGCTGCAAAGTGCGCTGCGACAGGTGCAGCGTCTGCGCCACGGTGTCGCGCTTGGGCTCACCTTGAGGCAACAAACGGCACAGCACCTGGCGTGCCCGGTGCGTCACGCGGCTCTCGGAGAACCGCGCCAGATATTCCCCGGCAAAGCGATCATGCAACAGCGCCATGGCTTCATTGGCGGTCGGCAGCGGCGCCTCCATATCGGCCCGTTCGAAGATCAACGCGTCGTATGGCGCGTTGAACACCAGCGGTGCGTGAAACGCTTCTTTATAAGGTTGCAGATTTGTCGGCTGATCGCCCTGAACCAACACTTTGACCGGGTGCAGCGGACGCCCGGTCAGCCAGCCGCACAGCGCCAACGCGCAGGCCAGTGACGCTTCGGCACTCTGCCGGGTCGGCGGCAGATGATCGCCGTGCACGGTGAGAATCAGCGCGTAACCTTCGTCGAGCAGGCGAAAGCTCAGGTCAGCGCTTTCGGCAATGATGCGTTGATAGCGCACCAGACGCTGGAAGCCTTCAGCCAGGGTATTGCTCGACATCAGCGCATAGCCGGCGACATGAAACGAGGCCGGGCGCACCACTTTGCCCATGTTCAGGCCGATCGCCGGGTTGCCGGAAACCTCGACCGCGCGCTGCCAGAGCCGGGTCATGGAGTCCTGCGGGAAGCGTGCATCCGGATCTTCAAGGGCGCTGAAATCCAGCCCCAGTTGCCTGAACAGAACCCGGCAATCCAGGCCGTCCATCTCCAGTGCTTTGACAATCCCCATCGCCCAGCTTGCAGAAGTCGTTCGTTCGCTCATGGTTGTTATTCTTTTACATGACGGGCTGCAGATAACCGCCCTATTTGCGAAGGATACTAAAGTGGCGCCGATTGTCACTGGCCCACGCCAATGATCACTCTAGACTCAAATAAGCTCCCCGCCGAACAACTTGTCGCCAGAACAATCACCACAGAGAGCGCGGTCGTGGAAAACATCAAGCAGTTCAACAGCTTCGCCGAGTTCTACCCCTTTTACCTCGCCGAGCACAGCAACAGCACCTGCCGTCGTCTGCATTTCATCGGCACGTCTCTGGTCATCTTCATTCTCGCCCTGAGCATCGCCAAGAGCGCCTGGTTATTGTTGCTGGCATTGCCTGTGGCCGGTTACAGCTTTGCCTGGATCGGCCATTTCTTTTTCGAGAAAAACCGCCCGGCGACGTTTCAGCATCCGCTGTACAGCCTGCTCGGCGATTTCGTCATGTACCGCGACATGATTCTCGGTCGCGTGGCGTTCTGAATGAGGGTCTACCCATGAATGCCCATGCTCGCTTCACCCATATGAAGGATGGCACCGAGGAAGACTGGGCGATCATCGCCGCCGATTTCAGTGCCTATGCCAGACAACTGCCGTCGCGGATCCTCGCGCATCTGAAGCTGCTTGAGGGCGACTTCGGCGGTTTCCCTGTGGATCGCCTGACCCACTCGTTGCAAACCGCGACCCGCGCCTTTCGCGACGGGCGTGACGAGGAATACGTGGTCTGCGCGCTGTTGCATGACATTGGCGACACTCTCGGTTCGTACAACCATCCGGACATCGCCGCAGCGATTCTCAAGCCGTTCGTGAGTGCGGAAAATCTGTGGATGGTGGAGAAGCACGGCATCTTTCAGGGCTATTACTTCTTTCATCACCTCGGCATGGATCGGCACTTGCGCGAGCAATTCAAGGATCATCCGCAGTTCCACGCCACTGCCGAGTTCTGCGCCAAATACGACGCGGCGGCGTTTGATCCGGCGTACGACACGCTGCCGCTGAGTTTCTTCGAGCCAATGATGGAAAGGCTGTTTGCGCAGCCGAAGAACTCGATCTACAAAGCCGCGATGCGAGAACACAGCCCGGCCTGAGAACACATGTGGGAGCGAGCCTGCTCGCGAAAGCGCTGTATCAGGCACATAAGCTTTGTCTGACACTACGCCTTCGCGAGCAGGCTCGCTCCCACAGGGTGATCTTTCGCTCAGGCGATCTCGGCAACTTTGGCAGCTTTCAACTCCGCCTCTCGCGCCTGCGCATCCGCCAGTCGATACAACTCGATCGTGCCGTCCCAATGCTCGATCAACGCCGTGCACGACTCGACCCAATCGCCGCAGTTGAGATAGTCCACCCCACCGACCTTGCGAATTTCGGCATGGTGGATATGCCCGCAAACCACGCCATGCAGTTCGCGCTTCACACATTCGTGGGCGATGGCTTCTTCAAAGTCGCTGATGAAACTGACGGCGGTCTTGACCTTGTGTTTCAGGTACGCCGAAAGCGACCAGTAACCGTAGCCATAACGGGCACGCCAGTGATTGAGCCAGCGGTTGAGGGTCAGGGTGAATTCGTAGGCGGAGTCGCCGAGAAACGCCAGCCAGCGGTGATAGCGAGTAATCACATCGAACTGATCGCCGTGAATCACCAGCAAATGCCGGCCATCGGCGGTGACATGCACCACTTCGTCGACCAACTGGATATTGCCCAGAATCAGTTTCGAATAGCGCCGCAGGAATTCGTCATGGTTGCCGGTGACATAGATCACCTCGGTGCCGCGCTTGCTCATGGTCAGCAGGCGGCGGATGACGTTGGTGTGGGCTTGCGGCCAGTACATGCCGCTGCGCAGTTTCCAGCCGTCGATGATGTCACCGACCAGATAGACCTTGTCGGCGTGGTAGCCCTTGAGAAATTGCGACAAGTGCTCGGCCTGGCAATCCCGGGTGCCCAGGTGCACATCGGAGATCCACAGGGTTCGCACCCGTTGTTTGCGACTGGGTCGGGCGAGCTCGGCGCTGGTCATGGGCAACCCTCTGCGATGTTTTCGCCAGCTTGCGCGCGCCGGGTTAATCGACCGTGACAAGCGTGAGTCAGTCGTGTGACAACGCATCCGGCGTACGGCGGTGTAGACTGAGGGCCACTTCGGAGACAACCTGCCATGCGACCGATCCTCACCTTGCGTCAGTACACCCACGACTTGATTGTGCACAGCCACGAGCACCCGCAGTTGGTGTTCGGGCTGTCCGGTGCGCTGGATTTCGAGGTCGAGGGCTGTGGCAGCCAAGTGCGTCAGCAGAGTGTCGTGGTGGTTCCGTCCGGCGCTCATCATGCCTGCGACAGTCCCCAAGGCAGCAGCTGCCTGGTGCTCGACATCCCTGAAGGGCAATGGGTGCAGGATTCGCTGGGCGCGCATGCCGAGGCCAGTCGCCGCTTACTCGATCATCCGGGGCGGCTGTCGCTGGACTCGGGGCAGAGCCAATTGGTCAACTGGCTGGCGAACAGTCCGGTCAGCGATCCGTTGATCGCGCAGCAAGGCGCGGTGTTGCTGTTGGCCAGTCTCAATCACGCGCAACCTGCCGAACTCCGCGCGCGTCGCTTGCCCTACGCCGCGCTGGATGCGCACATCGAGCAATACGCCGCCTATCCGCTGCAAGTGGCCGACCTGGCGCGCGTGGCCGGGTTGTCCAGCGCGCGCCTGCACGCTCGGTTCATGGCCGAATGCGGACAGACGCCGATGGATTACATCCGCAGTCGACGCCTGCATCTCGCGGTGCAACTGCTGCGCGACACTGCATTGCCGATTGGTGAAGTAGCCAGTCGCGTCGGTTACAGCTCGCAAAGTGCGTTCTCGGCCGCAGTCCTACGTGAGTTCGGCTCGTCGCCCGGACATCTCCGGCGCGATTCCTACGACAAAAGACGATAGCCTGCCGACAGACTTGCAGGCCGAGACGCGGTTCAATGGCCCCATGAAGTTGAACCTGAAAAAAGGAATGCAATGACTCCGCGTACCGCCCTGGGCGCTCTGCATATTGGCGCTTTGATGTTTGGCCTGACCGGTGTGTTCGGCAAACTCGCTGCCGCATCCCCTGCTGTGATCGTATTTGGACGTGCGGCTTTCGCCGTGCTCGCACTGGCATTTTTCGCCCGTTTCTTCAGCCAGCATGGTTGGCAGAAACTTCAGGCCGTGGACTGGCGGCGCCTCGCCCTCAGCGGCGTGTTGCTGGCTGGGCACTGGGTGAGTTTCTTCATATCCGTGAAGATCGCCGGGGTGGCCATCGCCACGTTGGGCTTTGCCAGTTTCCCGGCGTTCACGGTGATTCTCGAAGGACTGATCTTCCGCGAACGCATCCGTGCCAATGAAATCGTCCTGGTGGTATTGGTCAGCATCGGTCTGGTGCTGGTGACGCCCGCATTTGATCTGGGCAGCGGCGCCACCGTCGGCTTGCTTTGGGCCGTGTTGTCCGGCCTGCTGTTTTCCCTGCTGTCGCTGACCAACCGCGCCAGCTCCGGGCGCATCCCGGCGGTGCAGGCGGCGTTGTGCCAGAACGTCGTCGTGGCATTGTGTCTGTTGCCGGTCGCGGCGCCGCAGTTGAGTCAGGTTCAAGCGTTGGACTGGTTGTGGATCGCCCTGCTCGGGGTGTTCTGCACGGGCGTGGCGCACAGCCTGTTCGTCGCCAGTCTGGCGGTGATCAAGGCACGCACGGCGGCAGTGGTGTTCGCCATGGAGCCGGTCTACGGCATCACCCTCGCCTGGCTGCTGTTCAGTGAAACCCCGACCCTGCGGATGCTCATCGGTGGCGCGTTGATCATCGTCGCGATTGTGGTGTCGGCGCGGATGTCAGGCGGCAGCGACAAGACAACCGTCGCCGCCGAGGCCGCCTCTCACTGAGTGCGGTCGTTGTGGCCGAGGTCGCGGTCAGGATCGATCTGATCGCGCACACGCTGCTTCAATACCTTGGCCTCAGGGAAACCACCGTCGGTCTTGCGCTCCCAGATCTGCACACCCGCACAAGTGATATGAAACACCCCACCGGTGCCCGGCACCAACGACACTTTGCCCAAGTCGTCAGCGAAGGTGCTGAGCAGTTCCTGAGCCAGCCACGCCGCGCGCAGCAGCCACTGGCATTGAGTGCAATAAGTGATGACAACTTCGGCTTTGGCGACGGTCATGATCGCTGAAACTCCTGAGACAGAGGGCGCCGCTATAATAGCCGGCTTTACCGCTTGCCCCGAGACTCACAATGCGCCGTTTGCTGTTCTGCCTGCTGCTTGGTTTCCTTCCCCTGCTGGTTCACGCCAGTGAAGCGCCACGACCGAAAGTCGGCCTGGTGCTGTCCGGCGGCGCTGCGCGCGGGCTGGCGCACATCGGCGTGCTCAAGGCGCTGGAAGAACAAGGCATCAGGATCGACGCGATTGCTGGCACCAGCATGGGCGCGGTAGTCGGCGGCCTGTACGCCTCGGGCTACAAGATCGACGAACTGGAAAAACTCGCCCTGAGCATCGACTGGCAAGCGGCGCTGTCCGACGCGCCGCCGCGTGAGGACGTGCCATTTCGACGCAAGCAGGACGACCGCGATTTTCTGGTGAAGCAGAAATTCAGCTTCCGCGACGACGGCAGTCTCGGCCTGCCATTGGGGGTGATTCAGGGCCAGAACCTCGCACTGTTGCTGGAAAGCCTGTTGGCGCACACCAGCGACACCCGCGACTTCGACAAACTGCCGATCCCGTTTCGGGCCGTGACCACCGACATCGCCAATGGCGAAAAAGTGGTGTTTCGCAAAGGTCACCTGCCGCAAGTGATCCGTGCGAGCATGTCGATCCCGGCGGTGTTCGCCCCGGTCGAGCTCGATGGGCGCCTGCTGGTGGACGGCGGCATGACCGACAACATCCCGCTGGATGTCGCGCGGGAGATGGGCGTCGACATCGCCATCGTCGTCGATATCGGCACACCTCTGCGCAATCGCAAGCAACTGACCACAGTAGTCGATGTGCTCAATCAGTCGATCACCTTGATGACCCGGCGCAACTCCGAAGAACAACTGGCGACTCTGCATGCCAATGACGTGTTGATCCAGCCTGCGCTGGCCGCGTTCGGCGTGACCGATTTCGGCAAGGCTCAGGAGATGATCGACGCCGGTTACCGCGCCACGCGGATCCTCGATGCGCGGCTGGCGCAACTCAAGCCGACTCAAACCCAGGACGCGGAACTGAACGCCGCCCGTCAGCCGGGCCAGCGCACGCCGATCATCACCGGGATCCGCGTCGAAAATGACTCGAAGGTCGACGATGACGTGATTCGCTATTACATCCGCCAACCGATCGGCGCGCCGCTGGACCTGGGCCGCCTGCATTCGGACATGGGCACGCTGTACGGCCTCGATTACTTCGATCAAGTGCGTTACCGCGTGGTGCACAAAGGCCAGGATCACACCTTGGTCATCAGTGCCAGCGGCAAGCGCAGCGGCACCGATTACTTGCGGGTAGGCCTCAATCTGTCGGACGACATGCGCGGCGACAGTGCTTTCAACCTTGGTGCCAGTTATCGCGTCAACGGCATCAACCGCCTCGGTGCGGAATGGCTGACCCGCGCGCAGATCGGCGACAAGCAGGAGCTGTACAGCGAGTTCTATCAACCGCTGGATGTCGGCTCACGTTACTTCGTCGCGCCCTACGGGTCGTTCGAGGCGCAGAACGTTGACTCGGTGCTGGATAACGATCCGATCGCCCAGTATCGCGTCGAGCGTTACGGCTTCGGCCTCAACCTCGGCCGGCAGATCGGCAACAACGGTGAAGTGCGACTCGGCGTCGGCCAGGCCTGGGGCAAAGCTGACGTACGCATCGGCGATCAGGATCTGCCGAGCGAGAGTTTCAACGAAGGCTTCTATACCGTGAAGTATTCCTACGACTCGCTGGACAACGTCTACTTTCCGCACGAGGGCAAGGACGTCAGCCTGACCTTCACCCAGTTCGAACCGGGGCTGAGCTCGGACACGCGCTATCGCCAGTGGGAACTGAATTTCGACAAGGCCATGAGCCACGGGCCGGATACGCTGATTCTCGGCGGACGGTACGGCCGCACGCTGGACGATGCCAATGTGGTGACATCGAGCTTCCTGCTCGGCGGCGCGCGGCAGTTGTCAGGATTCCGTGAGGATGCGCTGTCCGGGCAGAATGTCAGCCTGATGCGCGCTGTGTACTACCGCCGCCTGACGCCGCGCTCGTACCTGCCGCTGGACTTCCCGCTGTACGCCGGCGCCTCGCTGGAGCGCGGTCGGGCGTGGAACAACGACAATGAATTCGACAGCGGCTACATCAATGCCGCGAGTGTGTTTATCGGCTTCGACACGCCACTGGGGCCGTTGAACTTCACGTATGGGTTGAATGATGCGGATGAGCAGGCGGTTTACCTGAATCTGGGGCAGACGTTCTGACCTGAGAGGTGTTGGCCGATCTGACGCCTTCGCGAGCAGGCTCGCTCCCACAGGGAGAGCGCATTCCATTGTGGGAGCGAGCCTGCTCGCGAAAGCGGTCTCGGATGAACGCGAAATCCGTTGGCGCTCAGCGAATCCCCGCCAACAACGTCCTTGCCGTCTGCTTCAACGGCTCATCCCCTTCCCTGAGCAATTCATTGAGCAGCGCGATCGCGCTGTCGATGTCGCCATCGTCGATGCAGGTTTGTGCCTGTTCGAGCTTGCCGGCGGCCTCGGTGTCAGCGTCGGTGGACTCGGGCAATTGCAGATCCAGAGGTTGCAGCGCCAGTGACGACTCGGGATCGCCGAACTCATTGAGGAAGTCATCGTCGAGCGGCTGGGCGTCGGGTTCGGGGATCCATTCGAGTTCGGCTTCTTCGGCAGATGCAGCCTGTGGCAGTTCGAAATCGACAGGTAACACCGACAGGCTGGTGCCCAGCTCTGGATCATCGATTGGCGGTGCGGCGGAATCGGTGCGGCTGTCGTTCAGATCCCAATTTGAATCCATCGACAGCTCGCCCAGATTCAATTCGAAATCATCCTCGAGAGCGCCGGGCGACGATGCAAGCGGCGCGGCTGCGGTCGCTGCGGTCGCTGCCGTGGCCACGGGCAGATCAGGCGCGATTGGCGTTGCTGCAAATGCCGCCGGTGCGGCGCCTGCCAGTTTGGGATGGCGAGCGCGGGTTTCAATCAGTTCGCGCTCATCGACGCCAAGCGCACGCAGGCGGTTTTCCTGCTGTTCGTAAGCGGCGCTGTCACCTTGGCGCCCAAGAACCTCCAGCAACTGCAAACCGAGATCGGTGCGTTCAGGTTCCTTGTGCAAGGCATCGCGCAGCAGCCCGGCGGCTTCGCTGAGCCGGCCGTAGGCCAGATAAATGCCCACGGCCTCCAGCACATCGCCGGCACCGGGTTCGTCGCGATGATCGGTGGCCGCGTGCGCACCGACAGATTGTTGAAGTTCAGGCTCATCAACGTTGTCTTCGGCGCTCACAGGCAATAGCGGCGTCGGCGTGCCATCTGCTGTCGAACGTTGCTGACGGCGACGTATGAGCAACGCAGCCAGCACGCCCAGCAGCAATAGAAGTCCGCCGAGCAGCGGCCAGTTCACGCCATCGTCTGCCGCCTCGACCGGAGCTGAAACAGCGGCCGGAACCGGAGCGACCACGGGCGGTGGCGGTGCTTTCTGCACTTCGGCCAAGCGGGTTTGCAAATCCTCGATCTGCTTCTTGCCGTCGGCTATCTGCACTTGCTGCTCTTGCAGCCTGAGGTTCTGTTCGTCGAGGGTCTTTTGCAGTTGCTGGGTGAGCAGCACGCTGGCGGCCAGTTGCTCGGCCTGCGCATCATTGGCAGGCGGCGCCGGCGTTGGCGGCACAGGCGCCGCAGGGCGTTTGCCTTGGGCCGCCTGGGGCGGCGCGGTAGCCGGTTCGACAGCTGGAAATTCGGAGGATTGAGGGCGCGGATCCGGCTCGTCAGTAGCGGGTACGATGCCCGGCGAACCCGGTGGATCGATCAACACCGTGTACTCGCGCAGCAGACGGCCGTTGGGTTGATCCAGCTGCACGAGGAAATTCAGGAAAGGTTCGTTGACCGGTTTGCCGGACGTCACCCGGATCATCTGGCGGCTGCCGCGCAGGATCGGAGTGAACTTGAGATCGTTGAGAAAGAACACCCGCTCGACGCCGGCCCGGCCAAATTCATCCGCCGAAGCCAGGCTGGCCGAGAGATCGTTTTGCGTCAACGTACCGACATCGACCAGCGCGATGTCGGCCTTGAACGGCTGATTGAGGGCTGAGTGAACAGTGATTTCGCCCAACCCCAACGCCATCGACCAGGTCGAATAGCTGAATACGCCAGCGAGCAGCAGCCATTTGGCGCCCCCGCGCAGCACGTGCCGACTTGCGAGCATGAGCATCCCTTAAATAAGCAAAACCGGTTTCTATGCGTTCGCACATCCGGTACGAACACGATATTGCCCAGTAGTTCTTATAGTCGGCTCAGCGCGATCTCTCAAAAAATCGCTGCCGGGATGTGCCTCAAGATTTTTCCAGGTTGGCCAGAATGTGCCCGTGCACGCGCATGCACACCTTCAGATCCGCCTCGTCGACACCTTCGAACAGTTCGTGACGCAGTTGCGTGGCAATGGTTTCGATTTGTTCGATCAGGGGCAAGGCAGGTGCGCAGAGCACGATTTTTTTCGCCCGGCGGTCTTCCATCACGGACTGGCGTTGCACCAGTCCCTGGTTCTCCAGACTATCGAGCAAGCGCGCCAGGGTCGGGCCTTCGACGCCGACACTCTGCGCCAGTTCGCGTTGGGTCGGCGCCTCTTCAAAACGCGCCAGATGCAGCAGCACCAGCCAGCGCGCCTGCGACAGGCCCAGCCCGGCGAGGCGACGATCCAGTTCGGCACGCCAGCCACGGGACATCTGGGCCAGTTGCATACCAAAGCGATGTTGATCGGTTAACGGCATAAAACACTCACGGTTAGACTGAAAATACGGAAAATCTAATTATTAGTCAGCTAAGCATGGGCGGCAGTTATAGGCAAGAGTGGCTCTGTACTGAATCGTTACAACCGCGCGAAGATCAAAAGCCCCTCACTCTAGCCCTCTCCCAGAGGGAGAGGGAACTGAGCGGGGGATGCTTTGAAAATTCGCCGACCCGACAGCGCTCGCTGAATCCATAATCGACTCGGTTTTGCAGGTCGAGTCTGCCGCCAGACACCGCGGTCGGCTCCCTCTCCCTGTGGGAGAGAGCTGGGGTTAGGGAACGGCCAGATTACATCTCGAATTCAGACTGCAACGCCGCCCGCACACAATAAAGCACGCCTTCAGGAACACGTCCGGCGAACAACTCGGCGACTTCGGCGACGGACGGCAACTCGCCCTCGCCATCGAGAAACGCGTCCTGCACTTCGCCCATCAATTCCTCAGGCAAATCCAGCGCCTGCTCCAGCGACAACTGCTGCTTGCCGATGGCTTCGGCGAGCATGGCGTAGACGTTCTTCTCCGAGCACTGCAACTGCCCGGCGATCTGCAGCGGGGTCATGCCGGCGCGGGCCAGGGTGATCAGCTCGTGACGGACATCGGCGACCACCTTCGGCGCCTCCGCCTCGCCGCCGAGCACTTCGAGGAAGGCTTCGCCATAGCGCTCCAGCTTGCGTGCGCCGACGCCGCTGACCCGGGCCATTTCCGCCAGAGACGTCGGCTGGCTGCGGAGCATTTCCAACAACGTCGAGTCGGGGAAGATGACGTACGGCGGCACGCCGTGTTCTTCGGCCAATTTGCGCCGCAGTGCGCGCAAGGCTTCCCACTGTTCGCGTTCCTCGCCGCGCACCAGTTGGCTGGCCTGGCTCTTGCTGCCCGTTTTGGCAGTGACTTGCGGTTTCAGGTCGCGGCGCAGTTCCAGCTTCACTTCGCCTTTGAGCAGCGGCCGGCAACTGTCATTAAGACGCAGACCGCCATAACCCTCGTGATCGACATCGGCCAACCCACGCGCCACCAGCTGGCGGAACAGCGAGCGCCACTCGCTCTCGCTCAACGCCTTGCCAACGCCGAACACCGACAAATGCTGATGGCCGAAGCTGCGCACCTTTTCGTTGTCCTTGCCCAGCAACACGTCGACCAGATGACCGACGCCATAGCGCTGGCCGGTGCGGAAAATCGCCGACAAGGCCTGACGAGCAGGTTCGGTGGCGTCCCAGGTCTGCACGCCGTCGACACAGTTGTCGCAATGCCCGCACGGCTCAGGCATGTCTTCATCGAAATAGGCCAGCAACGCCTGCCGGCGGCAGCGGGTTTCTTCGCACAGCGAGAGCATCGCGTCGAGCTTGTGCTGCTCCAGACGCTTGTGCCGCTCGTCGCCTTCGGAGTTCTGCAGCATCTGCTTGAGCATCACCACGTCTTGCAGACCGTAGGCCATCCACGCATCCGCCGGCAGCCCGTCACGGCCGCCGCGCCCGGTTTCCTGGTAATACGCCTCGAGAGATTTCGGCAGATCGAGGTGCGCGACAAAGCGTACGTTGGGCTTGTCGATGCCCATGCCGAACGCCACGGTGGCGACCATGATCAGGCCTTCCTCGTTGAGGAAGCGCTTCTGGTGATAGGCGCGCAGATCGTTGGGCAGACCGGCGTGATACGGCAGCGCCGGGAAGCCCTGCTCGCTGAGGAACGCCGCAACTTCTTCGACCTTCTTGCGCGACAGGCAGTAAACGATGCCGGCATCGCTGCGCCGCTCGGCGAGGAACGCCAGCAACTGTTTGCGCGGCTGCTCCTTGGGCACGATGCGATAGAAGATGTTCGGGCGGTCGAAACTCGACAGAAAGCGCTCGGCGTTCTGCAGGTGCAGGCGATCGACAATTTCTTCGCGGGTGCGCTTGTCGGCGGTCGCGGTGAGGGCAATGCGCGGAACGTTGGGGAACAGCTCGGCCAATTGACCCAGTTGCAGGTATTCGCGACGGAAATCGTGGCCCCATTGCGACACGCAATGCGCTTCGTCGATGGCGAACAGGGCGATTTCCAGGCTTTGCAGGAACGCCAGCATGCGTGGCTGCACCAGACGCTCGGGCGCGAGATAGAGCATTTTCACTTCGCCGCGCTTGATCCGCAGGGCGAGATCACGCTGCTGCTCGGCACTCAGCGTGGAGTTCAGCGCAGCGGCGGCGACGCCCAGTTCTTCAAGGGTGGCGACCTGATCGTCCATCAGCGCGATCAACGGCGAAACGACCACCGCCAGGCCCTCGCGCAACAGTGCCGGCACCTGGAAGCACAACGACTTGCCGCCACCGGTAGGCATCAGCACCAGCGCATCACCGCCGCTGGCCACGCGCTCAATGATCGCACCCTGACGGCCACGGAAACTGTCGTAGCCGAAGATGTCCTTGAGGACGCGTTGAGCCTGTTCGAGCATAAAAACTCCAAAAATCTACCGATACATCCCTGCTCAGGCTGGTTCAGAGCAGCTTCGGCTGCTTAAACAAAACGTAAGAACACATTGCATGACCAGCGCAGCGCCAGCAGGGATCGCAAAACGCGGCAGTATACCCGAGGCCTTCGCCGCACAGGGTGCCGCTGAGAAGACACCTGATAAACCTGCCACACACAAAACCCTGTGGGAGCGAGCCTGCTCGCGAAAGCGACCTGTCAGTCGATGCAAAAGTGCCTGATACACCGCCTTCGCGAGCAGGCTCGCTCCCACAGGGTTATTCATCTTTCCAGTGAGGCCGGTAATTCGGGCAAATCTGCCAAGCGGCTGGCTAGAGCGCGCAAGAAAGCCTAGAATTCCCGCATTGTTTATTCCCCAAGGTAGCCCCGTAATGTCCTTCGCTGAGCAACTGACCCGCCTGCAAGTCTTCCTCGATGCCGACGAGCTGCACGACGAGGCGCTGGATTACGTCGCCGCCCACGGTTACCTGACCGCGCTGTCTATCTGCTCCGAAGACGTTCCGGAGCGCGAGTGGATCGACGCGCTGTTCGCCGAAGAGCCGCATTACGCCGACGAAGCCCAGCGTGCCGAAATCGAAGCCACACTGATCGGCCTCAAAGCACACATCGCTCGCCAACTGGCCTCGGATGAAGAATTCGAATTGCCGTGCGAACTGGATCTGGGCGAAGAGCCGGACGATTCCGAATTGCGCGGCTGGTGCATCGGTTTCATGGAAGGCGTGTTCCTGCGCGAAGCGGCCTGGTTCGAAGCCTCCGAAGAGGAAGTCAGCGAAATGCTCCTGCCGATCATGGTCGGTTCCGGCCTGTTCGACGAGCAGCCTGAGTTCGAAGACATCGCCAAGGACGCCAACCTGATGGACGACATGATCGTTCAGATCCCGGAAGCCCTGACCGCGCTGTACCTGCTGTGCCAGGCCCCCGAAGAAAAACCGGCGATCCTCAAGCCCCGTCATCACTAAGACCCGGCCTATGGACAACCCCATAGGCAACCGCCCCCTGATGTTGCGCTACGTCCTGCTGGCCATCGGCTGGCTCAGCGTCGCATTGGGGGTGATCGGTATCTTCCTGCCGGTCCTGCCCACCACCCCCTTCCTCCTGCTCGCCGCGGCCTGCTTCGCGCGCAGCTCTCCGCGCTTCTATCGCTGGCTGGTCGAACATCCACGGCTGGGGCCATGGATTCGCGACTACCTCGAAGGCAACGGCATCCCGCTCAAAGGCAAGGTCTACGCGATCGGCCTGATGTGGGTGAGCATTCTGTTCTCGTGTTATCTGGTGCCGTTGGTTTGGGCGCGTGGGTTCATGCTGACCAGTGCGGTGTTGGTGACGGTTTATATTGTGCGGCAGAAGACCTTGAAAAAACGCTGATTGCTCCACCGTCGGCGGCACAACCGTTCATCCGATATCCGTCCGCACCTGTCAGAGTTGACAGGTGCGCGCTTTAACGTCGCATGCTTAATTCTTCCGTATCGGCGCTGACAGCCCAGGTAAGCGCCCCGTATGGAAGGCGAAAATTCATGACCAGCTCACAATACCTGATATTCCCTCCTGCGCCGCGTTCCGGTATCGGTGTGCTGGCCCTCTATCCGCCGCAACCACTTCTGCACAAGCTGCAAACTGACCAGAGCTACGGTATCAACATCGCCATGATTGCTCAGAACATTAACGGATTGGGCTTCAGTCTCCCGGCGTATCTGTCTCAAGCCCTCGGTGACCGTATCGAAGTCTTCCTCGATAGACCCGATGTCACCACCCCTTCGTCCGTGATTGATTTCGCCCTTACAGAGGACGATTTTGAGGCCGATGGAAAGACCCCTAAAACCGTACTTTTTTACATTACAGCTGAAACCCTCGAGGAGAAATTCCTGCCGTTTACCGACGTCAGGCTGGATTGCTGGTTTAAAGTCACGAGACTGAGCGGCAACCCGGGGGAATCGCCACACTCACAACTCTGGTTCAAACATCCCGCTCCGGGCGAAGCGGACATTGACGGCGGCAAGCCTTCCAATCAGGGCCTCAAGCTGCCGATCGCATCGGAAAGTATCGTCGATCAGAACGTCATCGATGAGGGCATGGAAGTCACGGTCAAGCATTACTTCAATCAGCAGATCGGCGATACGGTCGTGCTGACATTTGGTTCGCTGCGGCTGGACTTTGTCGTTACCGACGACTCGGCCGACATCGTTTTCAAGCTGACGCCTGACTTGCTCGGCAAATTGCAACAAACCAGCAATCTGGTGGTGCGCTGGAGCGTTTATGACATTGTCGAGAACTCCAGTGGTTTTTCGGAACCGCTCATTCTGCCGTTCAAGCCCGTAATAACCCTGCTGACCGCGCCGATTTTCGAGCAGTCCGATGCCGACGACGTAATACACCATGACTGGCTTGCAGGCGGCCCGACGAACATTCTCCTGACGGGCAGTTTTGCGATCAACGATGTGATCGCCCTGACACTGGAAGGATTCACCCGAAACAACGTGCCAGTCACTCATACCTATTCTTTAACGGTGACCGTAGACAGCAAGACACTGAACTTTCCCGTGGAAAATTTCCGCATTCAAAATGTGATAGGTGGAAGTTTACGGGCAACTTATATTCTGACCAGAGCAGGTCAGTCCAAACTTTCCAAACCTGCTGACGTCACCGTTGCGGGTAAATCCTTGCCACTGGGAGCACCGGAGGTCACCCCACTGGTGGAAGGTGAGCTGGCAGTCGACACTGCCAAAGCCTTTATAAATGTCGCCAGTTTCTGGCCCTTGAAACAAGGGGCAGAGGTCAAGCTGCATTGGCAGACCACAGACATCAACGGCAAGTTGGTACGGTTTACTTGGGGACAGCTTGTAACGGATCCTTCAAAGCCCATCGTTTTCGAGGCCGAGAACGAGTACATCAAGCCCTACGCCAGCGCGAGACTGGCCGTGCAGGCCACCATCACCAATCCCGGCGAAAGTGAAGTCTTTTCCGATATCGCGCAGTTGAAGATCGGCGATCCCAAGGAGCTTGTCCTCACGCCGCCCTCACTGGTATCGCCTTTCACTAATCCGCTTGATCCCTTGGCAGCGCTGCCGAGCATGCTGGTGGAATATCTCGATGCCAAGACCGAGAAGGTTCGCCTGGTGTGCACACCACTGCCCTTGGGATTTGATCGCTTCCCGCTGGTAGATCTGGATTCGGCCAAACAAGCCCGCTTTACGTTCGACAGGCGCCTCATTGTGGCGCTTCACGGTGAAACCGTGCGATTCAAATTCAACCTGAATCAGGACGGCAAGAAAATCGGATCTTCTCCGGAAACTGAGATTTCTTTCAAACTGATCGCTGATCAGGATCCCAGGTTTCCGAGACCGCGAATCATTGGCATTGATAACGCAATCCTGGACGTAAAAAAACTGACCAGCGCAGACAAATTGGCGGTCAACCTCTGGCACGGACAACGGCCGGGCCAGAGCATGACGCTGGTGCTGATCGGCATCGACAGCAAAGACAACCCTGTTCGCCACGTCATCATGAACGCGGAGGCGAGCGTCACCAGCGCCGGGCTGATACGGGAACTGTCAACGCCGACGCTGGAAGTGTTGAAAAATCTCAAAAGCGGCAGTACGGCGACATTGATATTTTCCGTGCGCCTGGGGTTGCGCGGCAATCCAGTGGAATTTCCCCACCAGACCTATCAGATCGAATCTCTGGTTGAGTTGCAGCCGGTCATCACACTGATTAAGGACTCGCAGAACAGGGAGATTCCGCATAGCGACCTGACGGTTGATCCGAATGTCACGATCGAGGGAACTGCGAGCGTAGAACAGCAGGTTGAAGTTCTGGTGAATGGCAAGTCGATAGAGACATTGACCACAGACAAGGACGGGAAATTTTCAACGCTATTGAAGGGGCTCGTTGTCGATGTACTGACAGTCGTGCAGATTCGAGCACTCTATGGCGACGGTCTTCTCTCTCCTTTACGCTCGTTCACGCTGCGCAAAGCGCTGCAAGTCAACAACAGCGCCATGGCCCTGTCAGGACTGAGAGTTTATGCATGGCGCCACACTCACAGTGCAGATTTTCCAAACAATACCCAAATCCGCGCCGCCGTCCCGTCTACAGGCGTCCACCCGATCACCTACAGAAGCAGTAATCCGAACGTGGCTTATGTCGACGGCAACGGGAAAGTCACGGGCATACGTAACGGCAATACGTACATTACCGTACAGGACCGATTCAGCTCATTTTCTTATTACGTCAGTGTGACGAATGTTTATCAGTTGGCTATCGGCGGCTACGGCATGACACACCAAGAGGCGCTCAACTGGCGATACAGCATTCCGGGCGCAGAACCGATGAGCAGAGCACTGCACGCCATGCAAGTTGTATATGGTCCCGATCCTTATTGGCCAATAGCCGCTGGAGGGATCTACAGGATGTGTGATGAAAGCGGTTGTCCTGGCAACCTGCGAGCGATATATGGACATGCCAACGGCGGAATTTATTGCCATTCGGACCTGAACGCCCGATGGGCTCCATGGTGTATCTATCCCATTTACGGATAAACCGGCCTCTTCGCGAGCAGGCTCGCTCCCACAGTTTCACCGCTCTCCCCTGTGGGAGCGAGCCTGCTCGCGAAGGCTGACTTAAAGACAACACGTCTCTACAGACAGACAAAACCCACCGTCCCGAATCAACCGGGGCGGCGGGTTTTGTCATTTCAGACCTCAGCTCAAACCGTATCCACCTTCAACGAATGATCATTGAGCATGCCGCTGATGATCGTCGCTGTGTCGTGACCGTTGGCAATCATGCCGCCTGCGCCCGGTGTCACGCCGTAGTGGCTAGCGAGGTTGACGCCGGCCAGGTCGATGGTCTGGCTCGGCGCGGCGCCGGCCATGGCGCTGACGTCGATGCTGGTCATCACCGAGGCGCCGCTGCCGCTGACGGTGAAGTGCAGATAGTCGTCCAGCGACGCGGTACTGGCGTTTTCGCCTTGCAGCAGTTGCGACAGATCGAGCCTGTCGGTACCGGGGGTGAAATCGGTAATCAGGTCATGGCCGCTGTTGCCCTTGAGCCACTGGAAGGTGTCCGCCCCTGCCCCGCCCGTCAGCGTATTGTTGCCCATGCCACCGATCAGCAAGTCATCGCCAGCGCCGCCATTGAGGAAGTCGTTGCCGAGGCCACCGTTGATCACGTTGTTGTTGCCGTCGCCGGTGAGGCTGTCGTTGAAGTTCGAGCCGAGCAGGTTTTCGATGCCGGTCAACGTGTCAGTACCGGCGCCGAGGGTGTTCTGCGCACCGAGCAGGCCGAGATTGACGGTGACGGCGGCCGTGGCGTGGGCGTAGCTGGCGGTGTCGCTGCCAGTGCCGCCGTCGAGCAGATCGTTGCCCGCGCCGCTGTAGAGCAAGTCGTTGCCAGCGTCGCCGTGCATTTCGTTATTGCCGGAGCCTGCCGTGAGTACGTCGTTGCCGTCGCCGGCATTGATCACGTTGTTGCCGCTGCCCGCCACCAACACATCGTCGCCAGCAGTGCCGGTCAGGGTGTGGCCGTCCTGATAGCTGATGCTGACGTTGGCCGTGTCGCTGCCGCCGTGGTTGTCGTTGGCGGCGTAAGTGCCGTGGTAGTCCGGCGTGATGTCGTGGGCCGCGGCGTAGTTGAGGGTCATGGTCAGCTGGTAGTTCTCCGCCGCATTCGGGTTGCCGCCACCATTACCAATGTTGGTGATGTGAATCTGGTAGACGCCGTCCGCCGAGGCGCTGAGGGTCTGGCCATCCGCCAGCGCCATCCAGGCACCGCCATTGAGCGAATACTCCATGCTGATCTTACCGGCACCCAGATTGTGATCCAGATTGAGGGTTTCGCCCTGACGCAGATTGACGGTAATGCGGTCTTCATCGTTGGCATTGCTGTTGCTCACCATGCCCAGATAACCGCTGACCACCAGCACGGCGGTCATGGTCGCGGCATTGGCGCTGAAGGCGCTGCGCACATTGGCCAGATTCTGGTTGGCTGCGTTATTGGTCTGCCCAGTGAAGCCGATCAGGCCGCTGCCGGTGAAGTCCGCCGCTTTCGACACCCAACCGGTATTGAAACTGGTGGGTGTGGCGTTGAGGGTGTCGCCGTTCGGATCGGTGTCATTGGCCAGCAACAGCTCGCCCGGCACCACGATGTTGCCTGACAGCACGTTGGTGATGACGTGGTCGTCCATCGCTACCGGTGGCGCGTTGGGGATCACTTTCACCGTCAGGGTGGAGCTGGCCAGATCGCCGTCGTTGTCGCTGACGGTGAAGCCGATGTTTTCGGTGATCACCACGGCGGTGGTTTTCTGCGAGGTGTAGCTGTATTCGCCGGTATCAAGATTGACCACCAGCGTGCCGCTGTTGTTGGTGGCAATGCTGACGCTGTTGTTGGCGGTATTGAAGGTGCCGTGATTGGCGCCGCCGCTCGCGGTCAACGAACCCTGGCCACTGAGGGCTTTCGGATCGTAGGTGTAGGTGGTGCCGTCGACCACGATCGACTTGATGAAACCGCCATCGGCGCCGAACGAACCGCCCTCGCCCAGCAGCGAACCGGTGACCGGCGCGCCCTGCACGGTGCCGGACAATACCGAGTTGAGCTGATTGAGATCGGTGACCACCACCGCATTGGTATTGGTGTGGTTGATGCCGTCGTAGGCCAGCGGATCGAGGTTGGCGTTGCTCACGCCACTGCCCAGACCAATGGCGTAGTTCTTGATGTTGTTGGCGTCGAGGAAGTTTTTCAGCGCGGCTTCGTCAGCCGTGCCGATGTCGCCCTCGTTGGGCTTGCCGTCAGAGAAGAAGTAGCCGACGTTCTGTGCCCCGGTGAGTTTGCCGGAGGTGTTGAACGCGGTCTGCATCACTGCTACGGCAGCATCGTAGTTGGTGCCGCCGCCAGCGTTGAGACCGGCGAGGAGTGTCTTGGCGGTGGCGACATCCACCCACACGGTGGTGCGGTCGGCGGCATTGCTGCTGAACGTCACCAGCTGCACTTTCACATCGCCCAGATCATCGTACTTGTCGAGCAAGGCACCAATGGCCTGCTTGGCCAGTGCCAGCCGCGACAGGCCCGGCACGCCAGAGGCATCAGCCATACTGCCGGAGATGTCGAGGACGATGAGAATGTTCGAATCGATCTCCACTGCGGTTACCGAGCGATCCGAGGCAACGGCTTTCGGTATGTCGTCGACGATGTTGACCACGAGGGTGCTGGTGGTGCTGTTGCCCAGTGCATCGGTGGCTTTGTAGGTGAACGTTTCGCTGAGGGTGTTCGGCCCGTCGTTGGCGTTCGGCGCGGTTTTCGGCGCCGAGGTCAGCGTGTAGGTGTAGGTGCCGTCAGCGTTGAGCAGCAGTTGCCCGTAGCTACCGGTGGCGTTGCCGACCAGGGTGTAAGTGATCGCGCCGCTGCCGCCACTGACCGAACCGACCAGCGTGCCGCTGGCGGTTTCACCGGTATTGCCCGGTTCGCTGCCGGTGACTGTGCCGGGGGCGAGATCCTGGCCATCCTTGTTCAGGTCGAGGGCTTTTTCATAGACCGTCACATCCTGATCGACCGAGGCGACCAGTTTGCTGTCGGCGACGTTGATGGTCAGCGTCGTGGTGCTTTCATCGCCATCGCTGTCACGGATGGTGTAGGTGAACGTGTCGGTCGCGCCCGGCGGGCTCACCGAGTTCGGGTTGCTGTGGTAAACCGCATTGCCCGCCGCGTCGAGGGTCAGGTAGCCGTAGTTGCCGTTGATGTTGCTGTTGAGCCCGCCGCTGGCTGATGTCGCGGTGTTGCTGCCGGCGCGCACGCCGACCACCGTGGCGGCACCATCGGCGCCGCTGAGGTCATTGCCGAGCACACTGACATTGACCGTGCCGCCCTCCGCTACCGAGCCGGTATCGGCGTTGGCAGTCGGCAAGTCATCGACGATATTGACGTTGATCTGACCGCTAGCCGAACTGCCATCGGTATCAGTGGCGACCACATCGAAGCTCTCGCTGAGGCTGTTGGCGCCGTTCGCGTTCGGATGAGCTTCGTTGTCGACCAGGGTGTAGCTGTAACTGACCACGCCGGTGGCCGGATCGTAACCGGTGATGGTGAAGGTGCTGCCCAGCGGCGAGACCACCGATTGCGGCAAACCGGCGGTGACGCCATTGCTGATCACGGCGATGCCGCCGACCGTGAGGGTTTGCAGGCCATCGAGGGCGGTCACGGTGAAGCTGCCGCTCTGGGTCAGCGCCGAGGTGTCGGGGTTGCTGCCGTCGCTGAGGTTTTTCTCGTAAACAGTGATTTCGCCGCCCTTCACGTTGAGGCCGTCGAGGCACACCGGATCGTCATTGTTGTGGATGTTCAGCACCAGGTTGGCGGTGCTGGTGTCGCCGTCGGCATCGGTGATGGTGTAGGCGAAGGTTTCCGTGCCGTTGCCGCCGCCCTGGAGGTTTTTGAAGTCGGCGTCATTGGCGTCCAGCGTGTAGGTGTAAGTGCCGTTGGCGTTGAGCACCAGCGTGCCGTAAGTGCCAGTGAAAGTACCGGCGGTTACCGGGCCGCCGGCGACCCGGTCGGCGCCCTGCACGTCGTTGTCGAGGACGTTGCCGGTCAGGGTCAACTGGGCTTCGGTTGCGCTGACGGCATTGCTGTCATTCAGCGCCTTCGGCACGTCATCGACGATGCTCACAACGATCGTGCTGGTGACGACATTGCCCAGCGAATCGGTGGCCTGATAGGTGAAGGTTTCGCTCAGGCTGTTGGCGCCGTCGTCAGCATGCGGCGTGGTGGTCGCTGGCGAAGTCAGGGTGTAGGTGTAAGTGCCATTGGCATTGAGGACGATCTGCCCGTAATTACCGGTGGCGCTGCCGACCAGTGCATAGCTGATCGCACCGACTGCACCGGTGACCGAGCCGACCAGGGTGCCGGAAGCGGTTTCGCCAGTGCTGTTTGGATCGCTGCCGACCACACTGCCCGCCGCCAGATCCTGGCCATCCCTGTTCAGGTCGAGGGCTTTTTCGTAGACGGTGACGTCAGTGTCGCTGACCGCTTTCAGGCAGCTGTTATAGACGTCGATGGTGATCGTCGTGGTGCTTTCATCACCATCGGAATCGCGCACGGTGTAGGTGAACACATCCACCGCACCCGGACCGTTCACCGCGTTGGGATTGCTGTGATAAACGGCGTTACCGTTGGCATCAAGCGTGAGGTAGCCGTAGGTGCCGTTGATCTGCGAATTGAGTCCGCCGATGGCCGAAGTCGAGGTGTCGGCACCGGCACGCACGCCGACGACTGCGCCGGTAATCGCCGGACCATCCGCGCCGCCGATATCGTTATCCAGCACATTGCCGCTGACGGTGCCACCCTCGGCCACCGAAGCCGCGTCCGCATGCGCGGTCGGCAAATCATCAACGATGTTGACGTTGATCTGGCCGCTGGCGGTGCTGCCATCGGTGTCAGTCGCCACCACGTCGAAGTTCTCGGTGAGGCTGTTGGCGCCGTTAGCGGTTGGATGAGCTTCGTTGTCGGCCAGGCTGTAGCTGTAACTGACTACACCGGTTGCCGGGTCATAACCGGTGATAGTCAACGTGCTGCCCAGGGGTGTGATCACCGATTGCGGGAAACCTGCGGCCACGCCGTTGGTGATCACCGCGATGCCGCCAACCGTGAGGGTCTGCAGACCATCGAGAGCACTGACGGTGAAAGTGCCGTTCTGGGTCAGCGCTGGGGTGTTGGGGCTGGTGCCGTCGCTGAGATTTTTTTCGTAGACGGTGAGTTCGCCACCGTTGACGTCGAGGCCATTGAGCAGCACCGGATCATCGTTGTTGTGAATCTGCAGAACGAGGTTGGCAGTGCTGGTATCGCCGTCGGCATCGGTGATGGTGTAGGCGAAGGTTTCCGTGCCGTTACCGCCGCCGGTCAAGGCTTTGAAGTCGGCGTCGCTGGTGTTCAGCGTGTAGGTGTAGGTGCCGTCGGCGTTCAGCATCAACGTGCCATAAGTACCGGTGAAAGTACCCGGCGTGACTGGGCCGGTCGGTACGCGATCGGCGCCTTGTATGTCGTTGGTGAGGACATTGCCAGTCAGCGTCAGTTGGCTTTCCGAGGCGGTACCGTTGCTGTCGTCGCTGGCTTTCGGCAGGTCGTCGACGATGTTCACGTCGAGGGTGCCGGTGGCCGTCGTGCCGTTGTCATCGACCACCGTGACTGCGAACTGCTCAGGCAGATTATTCGCGCCGTTGGCGTTCGGATGCGCTTCATTGTCGGCCAGGGAATAGCTGTAACTGACCACGCCGGTTGCAGCGTTGAAACCAGTGATGGTCAGCGTGCTGCCCAGTGGTGTGGTGATCGATTGCGGGAAGCCTGCGGCGACGCCGTTGGTCACCACGGCGATGCCGCCGACGGTCAGCGTGGTGACGCCGTCCAGTGCAGTGATGGTGAACGTGCCGTTCTGCGTCAGCGCACCAGCATCCGGGGCGCTGCCGTCGCCAAGGTTCTTCTCGTAAACCGTCAGCTCGCCGCCGGCGACGTTCAGGCCATCGATGGTGACTGGATCGTCGTTGTTGTGGATCTGCAGAACCAGATTGGCAGTGCTGCTATCGCCGTCGGCATCAGTGATGGTGTAGGCGAAGGTCTCTGTACCGTTGCCGCCACCGGTCAAGGCTTTGAAATCGGCATCGCTGGTGTTCAGGGTGTAGGTGTAAGTGCCGTCGGCGTTTAGAACCAAGGTGCCGTAGGTACCGGTGAATGTACCGGGCGTGACTGGACCGGTGGGTACGCGGTCAGCGCCTTGAATGTCGTTGGTCAGGACGTTGCCGGTCAGGGTCAGTTGGCTTTCGGAGGCGGTACCGTTGCTGTCGTCGTTGGCTTTCGGCAGGTCGTCAACGATGTTGACGTCGAGGGTGCCGGTGGCCGTCGTGCCGTTGTCATCGACCACCGTGACTGCGAACTGCTCAGGCAGATTATTCGCGCCGTTGGCGTTCGGATGCGCTTCATTGTCGGCCAGGGTGTAGCTGTAACTGACCACGCCGGTTGCAGCGTTGAAACCAGTGATGGTCAGCGTGCTGCCCAGTGGTGTGGTGATCGATTGCGGGAAGCCTGCGGCGACGCCGTTGGTCACCACGGCGATGCCGCCGACGGTCAGCGTGGTGACGCCGTCCAGTGCAGTGATGGTGAAGGTGCCGTTCTGCGTCAGCGCGGTGGCGTCCGGGGCGCTGCCGTCGCTGAGGTTTTTCTCGTAGATCGTCAGCTCGCCACCGGCGACGTTCAGGCCGTCGATGATGACTGGATCGTCGTTGTTGTGGATCTGCAGAACCAGATTGGCGCTGCTGGTATCGCCGTCGGCATCGGTGATGGTGTAGGCGAAGGTCTCTGTGCCGTTGCCGCCGCCGGTCAAGGCTTTGAAATCGGCATCGCTGGTATTCAGGGTGTAGGTGTAGGTGCCGTCGGCGTTCAGAACCAAGGTGCCGTAAGTACCGGTGAATGTGCCAGGCGTAACCGGGCCTGTCGGTACGCGGTCGGCGCCTTGCACGTCGTTGGTAAGCACGTTTCCGGTCAGGGTCAGCAAGGTTTCCGAGGCAATACCGTTGGCGTCGTCAAACGCTTTGGGCACGTCGTCGGTGATATTCACGTCCAGCGTGCCAGTGGCGCTGTCGCCATTGCTGTCGGTGGCGATCACGGTGAACTGTTCGCTGAGATTGTTCACGCCGTCGCCGGCCGCGTGGGTTTCGTTGCCGTTGAGGGTGTAGCTGTAGTTGACCGTGCCAGTGGCCGCGTTATAACCGGTGATGGTCAGGGTATTGCCCAGTTGCGTGGTGATCGACTGGGGAAAGCCGATCGGCACGCCGCCAACAATCACGTTGATGCCGCCGATGCTCAGGCTGTTCAAACCATCCGCTGCCGAGACCGTGAAGCTGCCACTTTGCGTCAGCGCGCCTGGATTGGCCGCTGTACCGTCAGGCAGATTGGCTTCATTGAGGTTCAGCTCGCCATCCGCCCCATTGAGGCCGTTGAGGATGACCGGATTGTTCACCGGAGGCGGTGGCACCACGACCGGCGCTGGCGTGTCGTCGCCATTGTCGATGTCCGCGTCGCGACGATACTCGGGAAATTCGGGAATGCCGTTGAAGCCAGCGGTGGGGAAACCAATGATCGGATCGACCCGGCCACCGACTTCGGTCAGTAGAACGAAACTGTGCCCGCCGCCCAGTTCACCGGTATTGCCGGTGGGCGCGTTGGGGCCGGCCGCAGTGGCTTCGGCAGTTTTGCTTGGGTCTTCACCGGCGGCGATGGCTTGCTGGATTTGCTCGACATCGGTCAGTTGCGCCTGGCTTGGGGTCTGCGCTTCGTCGACGTTCACCGGCACAGCCTGGTCGGCCAGCAATTGCCCGGTCATGGTGATGCTGCTGCCCCGACCGAGGGTCAATTCCTCGCCGTTTTGCAGTTTCACTGCCACCGCGCCTTCCGCGCCGGTGATCAGTTGATCGCCAGCGTACAAACGATCGCCTTCGAACAACGGACGCTTGATGCCGTCGCTCGCTTGAGCGAACACCTGACCAATGACTTTTGTGACCGTACCGATGAGCGCTGCCATGTGAAATCCTCCGCTGCCGACCACCGTCGGCACAGGTTCGCGAAGCAGCCCATGGCTCAATCGGGTTGCCGGGGGCGACGCTCGCACCCTCGACAGTTCGTTTCGCAGGCCCGGTTTGAGGTGAATTGTCAGCGCTATCAAGCACTTGCCAACCCTGTTCAATCCGCCGACCCACTAGCGCTACGTAACGGTGGTGAATCACCCGAGTGACAAAAATCTGTCGCTCATTCGCCGTTACGCGTCCCTCCCCTTCAGCAGTACTTCGCAGTGTCTCGCAAAGTGAATGGAACTTTCCTCAAGCCTTTTCGAGCTCCCTAAAGCGCATAAAACAAAGGCTTTCGAGCTGAACAATGTGCTGCTTTTGAAAAACCGCATAAGTTTTTTTGGAATAAACCTTATGAAAATTTTTTCTTAGCTACGCTCTAGGATGTTCTTAGCTCTGTTGTTACAAGAGTGAAACGCTTATACCCAAAATTTACGTCAAATATTTGGCGACGGTAACACAACATTGAGATCCAGGGAGATGCACCCATGCGCGTTTTAACCCCCCTCTGCAGCGCGGTTTTGCTGGCCATGGCTTGCACTTCCCAAGCCCAGGCGATGAACCTCACCGAGGCGATTCAAAGCACCATCGCCACTCACCCGGAACTGGCGTCGCGCGTGGACGCCCGCCTGTCAGCGGATGAACAAGTGAAAGTGGCCAAGGGCGGGTTTTATCCGTCGGTCGATCTGAACGCTGCCTACGGTCGCGGTTACAGCGACAACACCAATACCCGCGCTTTCGGTAACCACAACACCGAAATCCTCAATTACACCCAGTCGGAGCTGCGCTTGCGGCAGATGATCTTCGACGGCTTCAACACCGCCAACGAGGTCGAGCGCACCAAGGGCGTGTCCAACTCGCGCGCCTACTACGCGCAAGGCACCGCGCAGGATCTGGCCCTGCGCACCATCGAGGTCTACCTCGAAGTGCTCAAGCGTCGGGAACTGGTGACGCTGGCCAAGAACAATTTGCAGGCGCACTTGCGCGTCAACGATCAGATCGGCCTGCGCACCGAGCGCGGCATCGGCAGCACTGCAGACTCGGATCAATCGGTTGCCCGTCGTGCACTGGCGCAGAACAACCTCGACACCGCCGAAGTCGATCTGGCTGACGCCGAATCGAATTTCTACAGCGTGGTCGGACGCATGCCCGACGAACTGGAAACCCCGGCCTCGACTCGCGGTGAGCTGCCGCCGGACCTGCGTGAAGCGCAGCAGAGCATGGTCGATAACAACCCGTACCTGAAATCCGCCCAGGCTGACGTGCAGTCCGCCGAGAGCCAGTACGAAGTGGCCAAGTCGCCGTTCTACCCGCGCTTCGACGCGGAAGCGGCAGTGGGCGCGAACAACAACGTGCAGGGCGACGAAGGCCACGACAACGAATGGCGTGTCGGTGTGGTGATGAACTACAACCTGTTCCGTGGCGGCAGCGACAAGGCACGTCTGGCCGCGAATGCCCACGACATCAATCAGGCGATGGACATCCGCAACAACGCCCTGCGTCAGCTCAACGAGAACATTCGCCTGGCCTGGAACGCCATGGAGAACGCCAAGAAGCAGACGCCGACGGCCCGCGAATACGCCGAAACCACCAAACGCGTGCGCGCCGCTTATCAGGACCAGTTCGGCCTCGGCCAACGCACCCTGCTCGACCTGCTCGACAGCGAAAACGAGCTGTACAACGCCAACCGTCGCTACACCGAAATCCGCTACACCGAGGAATACTCGATGTACCGCGTGCTGGCGAACATGGGCCAGTTGCTGAGCAAGCAACGCGTGGTGCTGCCGGCTGATGCGATTGCCACGACCGAAGTGAAAAACCAGGCGCGCCTGCCGGAACTGAAATAAACGGTGCAGGAACTGACTTTGCCCTGATCGTTCCCACGCTCTGCGTGGGAATGCCTCAAGGGACGCTCCGCGTCCAGTGACGCGAAGCGTCACGGGCTGCATTCCCACGCAGAGCGTGGGAACGATCCGATAACCGAGCCCGTTCAACAGAGGCAATCACTATGACCAGCATGGAACCCGGCGCCACCGGGGTCGATCCGCGCCTGAGCTTCGACGACCCGTTACTCGACGGCCTGCTGATCCTCTGCAAACTGCATGGCGCCACGGTCAGTCGTGCCAGCCTGAGCGCCGGGCTGCCCCTGAACAAACAACGCCTGAGCCTCGATCTGCTGCCCCGCGCAGCAGCGCGGGCCGGATTACAGGCGCGGTTGTTGCGCCGTGACCTGAAAGACATTTCACCGCTGAACCTGCCGATCCTGCTGCTGCTCAACGACGGCCGCACCGCTGTGCTGCGGCGGTTTGGCGAGGATGGCAAAGCCCTGCTGCTGCCCAGCGAAGCCGACGGCGGCGAGCAATGGGTCAGCCGCGAAGAGCTTGGCGAACACTACAGCGGCCAGGCCTTGTTCGCCCGTCCGCGTCACGAACTCGAAGACCTGCGCGCGCCGCTGGTGCCACGGGTAAATGCGTGGTTTCGCGACACTCTCAAACTGTCGAAATGGCTGTACAGCGATGCGATCCTCGCCAGTTTTCTGATCAATTTGCTCGGCCTGATGGTGCCGCTGTTCGTCATGCAGACCTATGATCGCGTCGTGCCGAATCAGGCGACCTCGACGCTGTGGGTGCTGTCGATCGGCCTGTTGATCGGCACCGGTTTTGAACTGGTGCTGCGCGTGGTCCGTGCGCACCTGCTCGACACCGCCGGCAAGAAAACCGACGTGATCCTCTCGGCGACGTTGTTCGAGCGCATCACCGGGATGTCGATGAAAGCGCGGCCGGCGACCATCGGCGGCTTTGCGCAGAGCATTCACGATTTCCAGGGCCTGCGTGAATTTCTCACTGCCGTGACCCTGACCAGCCTGATCGACTTGCCCTTTGTGGTGTTGATGCTGGTGGTGATCGGCCTGCTCGGCGGCTGGCTGGTGGTGATTCCACTGTTGGCGTTTCCGATCACGATCATTTTCGCCATGGTGATTCAGGTGCGCCTGCGTGACACCGTGCAGAAAAGCCTGAGCCTCGGCGCCGAGCGTCAGGCGGTGCTGATCGAAACCCTCGGTGGCCTGGAAACCCTCAAGGCCTGCGGCGCCGAAAGCGAGCGTCAGCACAAATGGGAAAGCACCCACGGCGCCCTCACCCGCCTCGACAGCCATGCGCGCAACCTGTCGGCGCTGGCCACCAACGGCACGCTGTTCATCCAGCAGTTTTCCGGGATGGCGACGATTGTTGCCGGGGTCTACAGCATCATTGCCGGCAACCTCAGCGTCGGCGCGCTGGTTGCCACTTACATGCTCGGCAGCCGCGTGCTCGCCCCGCTCGGCCAGATCGCCGGGCTGATCACCCGCTACCAGCAAGCGCAACTGACGATGAAAAGCACCGATGCGCTGATGGCCCTGCCGCAGGAACGCGACGGCAAACAACGGCCACTGGAACGCACGCAGCTGCAAGGCGCACTGGACGTCAGCGGCGTGACGTTTCACTACAACGGCCAGAATGCGCCGGCGCTGAGCGAGGTCAGCTTCAGCCTGAAAGCCGGCGAGCGGGTCGGTATCATCGGCCGCAGCGGTTCGGGCAAAAGCACGTTGGCGCGGCTGGTCATGGGCTTTTATGAAGCTGAGGAAGGCCAACTGCTGCTCGACGGCCTCGACCTGCGCCAACTGGACGTAGCTGACCTGCGCCAGCAGATAGGTTATGTCGCCCACGACCTGCCGCTGCTGGCTGGCAGCCTGCGCGACAACCTGACCCTGGGCGCGCGTTACATCAGCGACTCACGCATGCTCGAAGTCGCCGAACTCACCGGCGTCACTGAACTGGCCCGGCAACACCCGCAAGGTTTCGACCGACCGGTGGGCGAACGCGGGCAATTGCTTTCCGGCGGCCAGCGCCAGGCGGTGTTGCTGGCGCGCGCGTTACTGCTCGATCCACCGATCATGCTGCTCGACGAACCCACCAGCGCCATGGACAACAGCAGCGAAGATGCGCTGCGGCAGAAACTGCATGGCTGGGTGCAAGGCAAAACCCTGCTGCTGGTCACCCACCGCACCTCAATGCTGAGCCTGGTGGACCGGTTGCTGGTGCTGGACAACGGCCGGGTCGTCGCTGACGGCCCGAAAGAAGCGGTCATCGATGCACTGCGCAAGGGCCGTGTCGGCTCGGCGGCGGTCTAGGAGTTACGCCATGCCTGCTTCCTCCGATAGCAACAAGCGCGGTTACTTCGACAGCTTCGGCAAAAGTGCCGAAGCCGAGTTCATGCCGGAAACCGCCGGCGCGGCGTTGCAGGATTCGCCGCGCAAATCGCGGATCACCGTATGGCTGGCGGCAGCGCTGCTGATCGCCGCCCTGGTCTGGGCCAAATTCGCCGTGCTCGAAGAAGTGACCATGGGCGAAGGCAAAGCGATTCCGTCAAGCAAGGTTCAGGTAATCCAGAACCTTGAGGGCGGCATCGTCACCGAGATTTTCGTTCGCGAAGGCCAGATGGTCGGCAAGGGCGACACCCTGCTGCGTCTGGATGACACGCGCTTTCGCTCGAACAAGGGCGAGAGCGAGGCCGACCGTTACGCGCTGACCGCACAGGTTGAACGGCTGTCAGCCGAGGCCGAGGGACGCCCCTTCAAACTCTCCGCTGAAGTCATCGCCAAGGCGCCGCAAGTCGCCGAGGACGAGCGCTCGCTGTACGAGCAACGCCAACGCCGCTTGGCCAGCGAACAGCGCACCCTCAGCGAACAATTGCGGCAGAAAACCCAGGAACTGGCCGAGTTTCGTTCCAAGCAAGGCCAGTTCAGCTCGAGCCTGGCGCTGCTGCAACAAGAGATGAACATGTCCGAACCGCTGGTAAAAACCGGCGCCGTGTCACCAGTGGAAATCCTCCGGCTCAGGCGCAGCGCGGTGGAGATCCGTGGTTCGCTGAACGCCACCACGCTGGCGATTCCCCGGGCCGAATCGGCGATCGCCGAGATCCGCAGCAAGATCGACGAATCCGAGCAGACCTTCCGTTCCGAGGCCGCCAAAGAGCTGAATGAGAAACGCACCGACCTGTCGAAAATCACCGCGTCGAGCATCGCCATCGACGATCGCGTCAGCCGCACTACGGTGACGTCGCCGGTGCGTGGCGTGATCAAGCAGATGAAGGTCAACACCATCGGCGGCGTGGTCCAGCCGGGCAGCGACATGGTCGAAATCGTGCCGCTGGAAGACAACCTGCTGATCGAAGCCAAGGTCCGCCCGCAAGACGTCGCGTTCCTGCATCCGGGCCAGAAAGCCATGGTCAAGTTCAGCGCTTACGACTACACGATTTACGGCGGGCTGAGCGCCAAACTCGAGCTGATCGGCGCCGATACGATCACCGATGACAAGGGCAACAGCTTCTATCTGATTCAGGTGCGCACCGACAAGAATCACCTGGGCGGCGACGTGAAACCGCTGCTGATCATCCCGGGGATGGTGGCGACGGTGGACATTATTACCGGTGAGAAAAGCGTTTTGGATTACCTGCTAAAACCGGTGCTGAAAGCGCGGACCGAGGCGATGCGCGAGCGCTAGTGATCTTTGAATTGCGGTGATTGATCTGGCGCTTTCGCGAGCAGGCTCGCTCCCACAATTGGAATGCGTTCCCCTGTGGGAGCGAGCCTGCTCGCGAAGAGGCCCGCACAGACAATGATCATTTGTCGCCATGGTTACGCTGGAAGGTCTCCTCCCCCATCGCCGCAATCTGCCCTTCGATCAGCGCTTCAAACGGTTTCAGTAACGGCGCAAACGTCGTCGGTGCTTCGAGGGTTTCCAGCGCCTGCACGATCGCCTCGATAGTCGATAGCGCTCCCGGCCCCGGCGCCTTGCGCAGGCGATAGCGCGACACGCCGCCCTCGGCCAGGGTCACCCGTGGCAGTGCTGCCAGCAGCGGATTGAGGTGCAGCATCTTGCGCGCTTTGCGCCAGGTGCCGTCCGGGACGACCAGCAACATTGGCTGATCATTTGGCGCGTAAACCTGCAACGACTGCGCATCGTCAGCCGGGAACAGCAAGCGCGCCTGATAACCCGGCCGGTTCAACAGTTTCGGCAAATCTTCGAATACCTCGCCGACAATCAGCTCGGCATTGCTCAGTCCCAGCGCCGCCAGCCGCGCGGTATTGAGCGCGTGACTGACCTCGCTCGGATGCTGCAGCAGCAACACCCGGGTGCGGCTATCGAGGTGCGGAATCAATGGGCACAGGCAATGGGTCTGGGGGCGCAGGCAGCGCGGGCATTGGGGTCGGGACATTTTTTTCTCAAGCCTGATTGAGCTGCGCTTTGAGCAAATCGCGGAAGGTCTGGATCAGCGGCTCGCGGCTGCGGCCCCTGCGCATGATCATCGAAAACGGCGCCTGATAACCGAAGGTCGCCGGCAGCAGAACGCGCAGATCGCCCTTGTCGGCCCAGGCCTGCGCGTAGTGCTCCGGCAAATAACCGATGTAGGCGCCGGAGAGCACCAGAATCAGCTGCGCTTCCATACTTTCCACGGTCGCGGCACTGTGTTTGAAACCGTGCCGGGCCAGTTCCGCCTGACTCCAGTAACCGCGCCCGACCATTCGTTGCTGAGTGATGACCTGCTCGGGGATGCGCCGCTCGTTGAACAACGGGTGACGACTGCTGCAATACAGCCAGTGCTGCTCGCGGTACAGCGGCATGTAGACCAGACCACTCATGCGCGTGGAAAACGCACCGATGGCCAGATCGAGGCGATTGTCCTGCACGCCGAGTTGCAATTCATAAGGGCTCATCACCGACAGGTGCAGATGCACCGCCGGGTGTTCCTGGCTGTAGGCGCCGATGGCTTCGGCAAACGGCAGGGCCTTGTCGCTGACCGTGGAATCGATCACGCCAAGGTTGAGCGTGCCGCGCAGTTCGCCCTTCAGCGCGGCGGCGTATTGCTCGAAGCCTTCAAGCTCGGCGAGCAGGCGCAGGGTTTCCTGATGGAACAGCTCGCCCTTGCTGGTCAGGCTGAAGCCACCGCGCCCGCGATGGCACAGCACCAGACCGAGCGCGGTTTCGAGCTGGCTCATGTAGGTGCTGATCGCCGAGGTCGACAGGTTGAGTTCCTGCTGCGCATTGGCAAAACCCTGATGACGCACGACGCTGACGAAGATGCGCAGGAGTTTCAGGTCGGGTAAAGCGTTGGCCATGTCTACTCCGGGCTTTGCAACTGTGTGTATGTGGGAAAAGCCCCTCACCCCAGCCCTCTCCCCGAGGGAGAGGGAGCCGATCTCCATGGCTTTCAAATCCTGAGTTCGACTCGATTTTTCAGGTCGATGCAGATTCCGCCAACAACTCGGTCGGCCCCCTCTCCCTCTGGGAGAGGGATGGGGTGAGGGCAACAATCTTCAGCCCTACACTTCATTCGAACCCACCAAAGTCTAATCCCACCTCTCCCATTAGTTTAGAAAAATCTGAACTAAGTTTTTGCCCGTAGCGATTCTTCCCCATCACTACATTTCGCATGATCGGCCCCACAGCGGCGTCCGAACCTGTGCTCAACGGCGCGCCGGCATAAATAAAACAACGACGATGAGGCCCTACCCGTGGACAAGATTCTTCACCAACCACTGGGCGGCAACGAAATGCCGCGCTTCGGCGGCATCGCCACCATGCTCCGACTTCCCCATCTAACGACCGCTGCCGGCCTCGACGCTGCCTTTGTGGGCGTGCCGCTGGACATCGGCACTTCGCTGCGCCCCGGCACCCGCTTCGGGCCGCGCGACATCCGCACCGAATCGGTGATGATCCGCCCGTACAACATGGCCACCGGTGCCGCGCCATTCGACTCGCTGTCGGTGGCCGACATCGGAGACGTGGCGATCAACACCTTCAACCTGCTCGACGCCGTGCGCATCATCGAAGAAGCCTACGACAACATTCTCGAGCACAACGTTGTTCCGATGACACTGGGTGGCGACCACACCATCACCCTGCCGATCCTGCGCGCGATCCATAAAAAGCACGGCAAGGTTGGCCTGGTGCACATCGATGCCCACGCTGACGTCAACGATCACATGTTCGGCGAGAAGATCGCCCACGGCACCACGTTCCGTCGTGCAGTCGAAGAAGGTCTGCTCGATTGCGATCGCGTGGTGCAGATCGGTTTGCGTGCCCAGGGTTACACCGCTGACGACTTCAACTGGAGCCGCGACCAGGGCTTCCGCGTCGTTCAAGCCGAAGAGTGCTGGCACAAGTCGCTGGCGCCGTTGATGGCGGAAGTGCGCGAGAAGGTCGGTGGCGGTCCGGTGTATCTGAGTTTCGACATCGACGGCATCGACCCGGCCTGGGCGCCCGGCACCGGCACCCCGGAAATCGGCGGCCTGACCACCATTCAGGCGATTGAAATCGTCCGTGGCTGCCAGGGCCTCGACCTGATCGGTTGCGATCTGGTAGAAGTCTCGCCCGCTTACGACACCACCGGCAACACCTCGCTGCTGGCCGCCAACCTGCTGTACGAAATGCTCTGCGTACTGCCTGGCGTGGTTCATCGCTGAGGGTCGGTCATGCACGCACGTGATCAGGTTTTGCACGCGGCCGCCGAGTTGGTCGCCGCGTTTGCGCGTAACGATCGCGAAGCTTACTTCGGGGCGTTCAGCGCCGATGCCAGCTTCGTCTTCTACACCCTCGACCAGCCATTGCTGTCGCGCGATGCCTATCAGGCGTTGTGGGACCGCTGGCGTGCCGAGGATGGTTTCGAGGTGCTGTCGTGCACCTCGAGCAACGCCTTTGTCAGCCTGCAGGGTGACGTGGCGGTTTTCATCCATGACGTGGCCACCGAGCTGCGCATGCAAGGGGAGCAACATTTCAGCCAGGAGCGCGAGACGATTGTTTTCAGAAAACAAGCGTCGAGCCTAGAACAACAAGGCCTATGGCTGGCCTGTCACGAACATTTGTCCGCAATGCCGGAAGGGCTGCCACCCCCTTAGCCAACGGTGACGCTCACGCACGATGAGCGCGCCTGATGATCGGAGCAGATCATGAATAACAACAACAACGAAAAAAGCCTTAGCAGCATCGAAACAAACGGGGTCGAGCAGATCCCGGATCATGAGCGCGACGCCCGACCCAGCGACCTGTTTCGCTTGATCTTCGGCGGCGCCAATACGTTTGCCACCGCTGTGCTCGGCAGTTTCCCGGTGCTCTTCGGCCTGTCGTTTCAGGCCGGTGTCTGGGCGATTGTCCTGGGTGTGGTGGTCGGTGCGCTGATCCTCGCGCCGATGGGCCTGTTCGGCCCGCTCAACGGTACCAATAACGCCGTGTCTTCCGGTGCGCACTTCGGCGTGCACGGGCGGATTGTCGGTTCGTTCCTGTCGTTGCTGACGGCGATCGCGTTCTTCTCGCTGTCAGTGTGGAGCTCGGGTGATGCGCTGGTCGGCGGCGCCAAACGCCTCGTCGATTTGCCGGAAACCGACCTGACCCTGGGCCTGGCCTACGGTCTGTTCGCGCTGCTGGTGCTGACCGTGTGCATCTACGGTTTCCGCATCATGCTGTGGGTCAACCGCATCGCCGTGTGGGCCGCGAGCCTGTTGTTCCTGCTCGGCATCTTCGCCTTCGCCCCCGCTTTCGACAGCCAGTACGCCGGCAGCGTGGCGCTGGGGCAGGCCGGGTTCTGGGCGGCATTCATCGGCGCGGCGCTGGTGGCGATGAGCAACCCGATTTCCTTCGGAGCGTTCCTCGGCGACTGGTCGCGCTATATCCCGCGTGAGACGCCGAAGGGCCGGATCATGCTGGCGGTGATCGCCGCGCAACTGGCGACGTTGATCCCATTCCTGTTCGGCCTTGCCACCGCCACCATCGTCGCGATCAAGGCGCCGGACTACATCGCCGCGAACAACTATGTCGGCGGCTTGCTGGCCGTGTCGCCGAGCTGGTTCTTCCTGCCGGTGTGCCTGATTGCGGTGATCGGCGGCATGTCCACCGGCACCACATCGCTGTATGGCACCGGGCTGGACATGTCCAGCGTGTTCCCGCGCGTGCTCTCCCGGGTCAAGGCGACCTTGCTGATCGGCGTGCTGTCGATCGCCTTTATCTTCATCGGCCGTTTTGCGGCGAACCTGGTGCAGAGCGTGTCGACCTTCGCCGTGCTGATCATCACCTGCACCACCCCATGGATGGTGATCATGATCATCGGCCTGGTGGTACGGCGCGGCTTCTACTGCCCGGATGACCTGCAAGTGTTCACCCGCGGTGAACAGGGCGGACGCTACTGGTTCAACCACGGCTGGAACTGGCGCGGCCTCGGCGCGTGGATCCCCAGCGCACTGGTCGGCCTGTGCTTCGTCAACCTGCCGGGGCAGTTCGTCGGCCCGCTGGGCGAATTGGCCGGCGGCATCGACATCAGCCTGCCGGTGACATTGGGCCTGGCGTCGGTGGTGTATCTGACGCTGCTGCGCTTGTTTCCTGAGCCTCGGGAGGTGTTTGGGCCAACGGATGTGCGCAGCGAAGCCGCAATAAAACCTCAACTGCGTCAGGCCGCCTGACACGAATCCCCTGTGGGAGCGAGCCTGCTCGCGAAGACTTCAGCACATCCAACATTGGTGTGACTGACAGACCGCCTTCGCGAGCAGGCTCGCTCCCACAGGAAGCCTTGCAGACCCCATTTGCTTGACCATAAAAAAGACAATCGGAGACACGCCATCATGGCTTTGGATTTATTCGTCGTACTCATTTATGCCGCTGCGATGCTGATTCTCGGCTACTACGGCATGCGCAAGGCCAAGACCCACGAAGACTATCTGGTTGCCGGGCGTAACCTGGGGCCGTCGCTGTACATGGGCACCATGGCAGCAACCGTACTCGGCGGCGCGTCCACCGTCGGCACTGTGCGTCTGGGCTACGTGCATGGCATTTCCGGTTTCTGGCTGTGCGCGGCACTGGGCTGCGGCATCGTCGCGCTGAACCTGTTCCTCGCCAAACCCTTGCTGAAACTCAAGGTATTCACCGTCACCCAGGTCCTGGAGAAGCGCTACAACCCGATGGCGCGCACCGCCAGTGCGACGATCATGCTCGCTTACGCGCTGATGATCGGCGTGACCTCGATTCTGGCGATCGGCACCGTGCTGCAAGTGTTGTTCGGTCTGCCCTTCTGGATTTCCGTACTGCTGGGCGGCGGTATCGTGGTGACTTATTCAACGATCGGCGGCATGTGGTCGCTGACCCTGACGGACATCGTCCAGTTCGGCATCCAGACGGTGGGCCTGATGTTCCTGCTGCTGCCGATCTGCCTTTACCGCGTAGGCGGCTGGGATCAACTGGTCGCGCAACTGCCGGCGGCCAGCTTCAACTTCACCAGCATCGGCTGGGACACGATCATTACCTACTTCATGATCTACTTCTTCGGCATCCTGATCGGCCAGGACATCTGGCAGCGGGTGTTCACCGCCAAAAGCGAAAAGGTCGCCAAGTACGCCGGCACCTCGGCCGGGATCTACTGCATCATTTACGGTCTGGTCTGCGCCTTGATCGGCATGGCTGCGCATGTGCTGATTCCGGATCTGGACAACGTCAACAACGCGTTCGCCGCCATCGTCAAAGTCTCGCTGCCCGACGGCATCCGTGGCCTGGTGATCGCTGCCGCACTGGCGGCGATGATGTCCACCGCCAGCGCCGGCCTGCTCGCCGCGTCCACCACGCTTACCGAAGACCTGCTGCCGAAACTGCGCGGTGGCAAACAGTCCAATATCGCGGTCAGCCGCCTGTTTACGCTGCTGACAGGGATCGCGGTGTTGGGCATTGCTCTGGTCGTCAATGACGTGATCAGTGCGCTGACCCTGGCTTACAACCTTTTGGTCGGTGGCATGCTGATTCCGCTGATGGGGGCGATTTTCTGGAAGCGTGCGACTACTGCCGGGGCGATCAGCGCCATGACGCTGGGCTTTGTCACTGCGCTGGTGTTCATGGTCAAGGACGGCATGGACGCGAACACGCCGATCTATTACAGCCTGGGTGTCAGCCTGGTGAGCTTCGTACTGGTCAGCCTGTTCTCGCCGCGCCCGGCGACCGTGGCCACTGCGGTGTGAATCGACAGTAACGAGGTGATGTTTTCTTCAGCGGGTGTGGCGTCGGTGGCCACACCCGTTTTTTTCGCTTGGCGAAAAGCAAAAGATCGCAGCCTTCGGCAGCTCCTACCATTTGTAGAAACTGCCGACGGCTGCGATCCTGAAATCTCTGATCGGAGGTATTAACGGCGACGTGGCTGGCGCCGACGCTGTTCGTCGTCCGTGCGAATCGGTACCGGTTGCAGAGGCGGTTCGATCAAACCGAGGGCAACTCCCAAATCGTGCAGCCAGTTCTGGATTTTCTCTTTCATCGTCATGCCCCCTTCAGGGTGGTGCTGAGCGGCCGGAATTCTGAGGCCGCTTCGCACTGATAATAGTCCGAAGTCCTACGCAATGCTCGGCCAAATCCGCAATGATCTGTTACTGAATTGAACAGAATCTGTTGCGATTGGTTCACGCGGTTTCCCGCACTTCATGCAAAGCCACGGGATAGACCGCTTGCTGCACGTCGATCCAGGCATTCAGGTTGGCCCCGGCCATACCCTTGCGCCACATGAGCCACGTTGTCGCACCCGCGAACGGCTCGGCCAACGGATGCACCGCGACGCTTTCGCGACCCGGCAGGCTGGCGAGCATCGACTCGGCCATCAACGCCACACCACTGCCGGCAATCACACAGGCGAGCATGCCCTGATACGACTCGATCTCCATCGGCCGGCCCATTGCGGCATGGTAGTGGGCGAACCACGCTTCCAGACGCATGCGATATGAACAACCCTGGCGAAAAGTGAACACCGAGCGCCCTTCCACGTCCCGCGCGGTGCGTACCGGCGGATGGTCGATTTCAGTGATCAGCACCAGCCGTTCCTCGCACAACGGCACGCCATCAAGCCCGGCCAGTTCCAGCGGTCCGTCGACCAATGCCGCGTCGAGGCGACCGGTGAGCAACCCTTCAAGCAGTTCGCCGGTCGGCGCCGATTGCACCTGCAAATTCACCATCGGGTATTGCTTGTGATAACGCGCCAGCAGCGCCGGCAGATGGATCGCCGCCGTGCTGTACATGGTGCCCAGCACGAAATCCCCGGCCGGTTGCCCGCCCATCACCGCCGCACTGGCCTGATCGCGCAGAGCGAAGAGTTTGCCGGTGTAGTCGAGCAGCACCTTGCCCGCCGGCGACAACTGCAAACGCTGCCGTTCGCGCACGAACAATTCGACACCCAGCTGCTCCTCGAGCTGTTTCAGGCGCGTCGACAGATTCGACGGCACACGATGCAAGCGCTCGGCGGCGCGGGTGATCGAGCCTTCCTCGGCGACCGCCTGAAATATCCGCAGCTGGCTGAATTCCACAATCTTCTCCTGAACAGAACAAGTTACTCACTATTATTCAATTTTAAAGAAAGTCAATCGATCCTAGCCTGACGGTCATTGCTGCTTTGAAGGAAGCCCGACCATGTCGCCGCTGATACGTTTATCCGCCTGTTTCGTTGCCCTGATGATGGCCATGGGCATCGGCCGTTTCGCCCTGACGCCACAGATGCCGCACCTGCTCAGCGAAGGGCAGATCGACCTCACCGCCGCCGGGCTGATCGCGGCGGCCAACTACCTCGGCTATCTGCTTGGTGCTGTGGATGCGATGTTCGCGCAGCGGCCGCAGCAGGTGCAGCGGCGATTGCATGGCGGATTGTGGCTGTGCGTGCTGCTGACACTGGCGTCGTCTAGGGCCAACGGTTTCTGGTCGCACCTGCTGTTGCGCTTTGGCACCGGGGTGGCGAGTGCCTGGGTGCTGGTGATGATTACTTCGCTCAGCCAGCCGCTGGCGGCGGCAGCGGGTCGCCCGCGCTGGGGTGCCCTGGTTTTTGCCGGGCCGGGTCTGGGGATTTTTCTCACAGGCTTGCTGGCGCTGGTCTCACATCGATTGCAGCAGACATCGGCAACCCTGTGGCTGATTTACGCGGCGGCTGCGCTGCTGATGATGCTCGGCGTCTGGCGATTATTGCCGCAGCCCACGGCGGTTGCGAGGCCAGTGACAATGCATATGAACACAGCGAATCGAGGCATTGGCCGGCTGGCGCTGGTGTATGCGCTGTACGGCATCGGCTATATCATTCCGGCAACGTTCCTGTCGCAGATGGCCAACGCACAGTTTCATGGCCAGTGGCAGGCGGATCTGTTCTGGCCGTGCTTTGGCCTCGGCGCGGCAATCGGTGTGTGGTTGGTGAGTCTGCGCCGACATGATCCCGAGACCACGCGGCACTGGCTGATGGCGACGTTGTGGCTGCAAGCGGCCGGAGTGTTCGCCTGTCTGCTGGGCAGCGGCCTCGGCCTGGCGTTGGGGGTGATCCTCTGCGGCACGCCGTTTCTGGCCTGCATGCAACTGGTCATGCAGCGTTCGCGAGAGCTGGCGCCCCACGCCACTCAGCGCAACGCCGGGATGCTCACGGCGTGCTTCGCCGTCGGCCAGCTGAGCGGCCCGCTGCTGGCGGCGCTGAGCAGCCATTTCAGCGGCGGTTTGCAGCCGGCGCTGCTGATCGCCGGTGCCGGCCTGTTGCTGGCCGGCGCGCTGGCGATGCAGGCCAAGGCTACTGGCCCAGCGCCTTGCGCAAACGCCGACGCAGCCACTGCTCGGCGCTGACGAAAGTGATGCCGAGCAGCACCAGCACGGCGCCGATGACGAAGTTCAGGCTCAACTGTTCGCCGAGCAGCAGCACGCCGAAGGTCACGCCGAACAACGGCGTCATGAACGAAAACACCGCAAGGTTGGCCGCCAGATAACGGCGCAGCAGCCAGAACCACACCAGGTAGCTGAAGAACGACACCACCAGGCCCTGGAACAGCACACTGGCCACCGCCACGGTGGTCAGGCTGACGTGGGTGATCTGGCCGCTGAACAACGCGATCAACAGCAGGCCGATGAAACCGACCAGCAATTGATAGAACAGGGTCAATGTCACCGGCGCTTCCGACAGTCGCGAGGCCCGCACCACCACGGTGGTCGCGCCCCAACAAGCGCCGGCCAATACGCCGAAGGCATCGCCCAGCAGCATGCGCCGATCAAGGTTGTCCCACGACACACCGCCGGCGAAGGCAATCGCGATGCCGATGAACGCCAGGAGAATCCCCAGCCATTGCAACGGGCGCAACCGCTCGCTGGCCAGCAGGAAATGCACGCCGAGTGCGGTGAAGATCGGCGCGGTGTAGAGGAACACCGACATGTGCGCGGCGGTGGTCAGTTGCAGGCCTTCGGCGATGAACAGGAATTCCAGACCAAACAGCGCACCGGCCAGCAAACCGCCGCGCCAGGTGCTGCCGACCTGATCCCAACCGCCCTTCCAGCAGATCAGCAAACCGACCAGCAAAGCCGAGATTCCTGAACGCCCTGCCGCTTGCATCACCGGCGCGATGTCAGTCGCCGCCCATTTGATCAGGACTTGCTGCACACCCCAGATCAGGCACAGGCCGATCATCACTTGCAGGGCAAAACCGTCGGCATTGCGCCGCTCGGCACTCACCGCAACACCTCGAACACACACAACATGGCAGGCCATCCATTGGTCAGGAAACAGTGTCGGGGATTATCAATCAGATGCGCGGAAAAAGCCGTCTGGAAAAGACCTTTATTTGGTCAGTGGCGTCAGCGCTGAATGGTTGACGGCTGCGCCGTCATTCGCGGGCAAGCCCGCTCCCACAGAGGGTTCGGTGAACATGTGGGAGCGAGCCTGCTCGCGAAGAGGCAGCATTGCCAACACAACTGCCGGAGCAGCTCAGGCAAACCGCTTCGCCACCAAATAACCCACCGTGCAAGCAACGGCCGTCGCCACTGTCCCCCACGCCCAATCCATCAAACTCACCTGCACCGACCAGTCGCGCAATGTCGCCCAATTGGTCAGGTCATAAGTGCCGTACGCCACCAGCCCCAACAGCGCACCAAGCTTCGCCGCTCGCTGCCAGCTCAGCGCCGGCAAGACCACGAATACCACGCAGCCAATAACGTACAGGCAATAAAAAACCGCTGCGGGCAACAGCAGCGGTTTATCCAGCATCAGCGAACCGAGCAGTTCGCGATAGGTCGGCGCCATCAGCAGCCCGAGCCAGATCCCATCGAGCAGCAGAAACGTCAGTAGCGTCGAGACGTATGCGATCAGCGCCTTTTTCATTGGCTCACCCCTTTAGATGTGGGAGCCGCCGACTTTCAAGATCAAGATCAAAAGATCGCAGCCTTCGGCAGCTTCTACATGGGCCTGCGGTGAGTCAGGTTAGTTCAATGCGATCGGCGTGAATGACGATCTTGCCTTCCTTGTACAGCGAGCCGATGGCTTTCTTGAAGTTGCCCTTGCTGACGCCGAACAGGCTGCTGATCAACGCCGGATCACTCTTGTCGCTGACCGCCAGGGTGCCGTCGTTTTCGCGCAACTTGCCGAGGATCTTCGAACTCAGGCTGCTCGCCGCTTCCTGGCCAACCGGTTGCAGGCTCAGGCTGATCTTGCCGTCGGCGCGCACTTCCTTGATGAAGCCTTTCTCGCGCATGCCCGAACGCATGAACTTGAAGATTTCGTTTTTGTGGATCAGGCCCCAGTGCTTGTTGTTGATGATCGCCTTGAAGCCCATGTCGGTGGCTTCGGCCACCAGCAGATCAACTTCCTGGCCCGGGCTGTAGGTGGCCGGGGTCTTGTCCAGGTAACGATCGAGGCGCGCGGTGGCGGTGATGCGGCGCGTGTGTTTGTCGAGGTAGACGTGCACCACGCAGTATTCGCCAGCGGTCATCTGGCGCTTTTCTTCCGAGTACGGCAGCAACAGATCTTTCGGCAGCCCCCAGTCGAGGAACACGCCGATGCTGTTGACTTCAACCACTTTCAGGCTGGCAAATTCGCCGACCTGAACTTTGGGTTTTTCCGTAGTGGCGAGAAGTTTGTCTTCGCTGTCCAGATAGATGAATACGTTGAGCCAGTCTTCATCTTCGCTGGGAATATCTTTGGGGATATAACGGTTGGGCAAAAGAATTTCGCCATCGGCACCGCCGTCCAGATATAAACCGAAGTTAGTGTGTTTAACCACTTGCAAACTGTTGTAACGCCCGACTAAAGCCATTTCCGAAACCCTCAATACGTGGGCGGCATTCTACCCGTTTTTGCCGCAGACGTCGGGCGACAGATCCTCGCAGCGGAAAATCTGCGTCAACCTGTTGATTTTGCTTGAGCACTGCCCGGTGAGGTGCCGCTCGTCAGTCCGGTCGGGCGGCTTGCGGCTGTGCGCAATCGCCTCACACTCGCGCGATGTTCTTATTTAAAACAGGGAGTTAGCGAAACATTAATAGTGTCGAACCGGCAATAATGCAGCGCTGCGGTTGGTTATTCCGGGGGATATTTACCAAGCTATTGTCAAGTTATTCCTGTACGATGCCTGGCCGAGTTACTTTTCTAAAGGTTAATGGCCGCCATGCGTGTAAAAGCATCCACCAGCAAAGCAAAGCCAGCTCCAGCCGTTGAAACCAGCGAATCGATCAACGATCAGATCGCAGCATTCCTCAAGTCCGGCGGCGAGATCCAGCAAATTGCCAAAGGCGTCAGTGGCCAGACATTCGGCCCGTCCAAGCAGATCAGCCTGGGCAAGAAGTAACACCGGTTTTACCCCGTCCAGAGGCGCTTTGAGCTTCGAAGCGCCTGGACTGGCACCGCGCAATCCCCCTTCGCTTTAAACAATAATCCTCAAAAATCGACGAACGGCCATCAATGCCGGTTATTCGCCGGTATCCTTGCACGCGTCTAGATCAAGCGTTTCAGCAGGCCTTCGCCCTGCGCTCGCGGTTCATGGAGTGACGCATGCGCCCATTTTCCTGTTTATTGTTCGTCAGCCTGCTGTCAGGCGCGACCGCGCACGCGCAGGTTTTTCAGGGTGAACTGGGCGACTTCGATCTCAAGCTCGGCACCACGCCCAGCCGCAGCATGGCCCAGGGTCTGGTGAAACCGGCGGCGGTCGGCTCGTTTCACGGCGGCCTCGACCTGAGCCACGACAGCGGCGTGTATTTCGGTCAGTACGCGCCGAGCATGGGCATCACCCCCGGCAAAAACCTCGAGATCGATTCCTACGTCGGCTTCAAGCAGCCTTTCGATCAGGTGCTCGGCTATGAAGTCGGGATGATCCATTACAGCTATCCCCGCGTGGACACCCTCGACAGCCAGGAGCTGTTCGGCGGTCTGACTCTGCTCGGCAGTCGCTTCGGCATCGCATTGAGCAACGACCCGGATAAACAGAACAACACCTTGTTTGCCGACCTCACTGGCAATCAGCCGTTCGGCATCGGCGTGAGCATGAAATACACCACCCATCAACTGAACACACCGGTGGCGGTGGACGGTGGTTATGTCAGCAGTTTCACCGATTGGTCGGTGAAGCTGTCGCGACCATTCATGGGTGTCGATCTCGATCTGATCTACAGCAATTCCAGCCTCAGCGGCAGCGATTGCTCGGCCTATTCCGGGCACAACAGCGAGTGCGACGGCCTCGTCACCCTCAAGGCTGTACGCACGTTCTATTGATCGGCTGAACTGCCGCGCGCATCCTGCATCACATAAGAATCAGATTTCCGACGCCAGGCTCTCGCAAGGATTTGCCCATGTCTCGCTGGTTCAAACAGATTGCCGCCCTGCTGATCTTCACCCTCGCCCTCGGCGCTTGCAGCCGCGTGGGCCTGGCCTACCGCAACCTCGACGTGATTATTCCATGGTCGCTGAGTGACTACGTGGACATGAACGGCGAGCAGAAAGACTGGTTCAACGACCGGCTCAAAGAACACCTGAGCTGGCACTGCACCACGCAGTTACCGGGTTACCTCGACTGGCTGGACCGATTGCAGGCCATGGTCGAGAGCAATCAGGTCAGCGACGCCGCCCTGCAGGAGCGCACCGCCGAAGCCAAGCAGGCCATTGCCGAAACCGCCCGGGAAATCACCCCTTCGGCCATCGAGTTGCTACAAGGTCTGGACGATAGACAGGTGGCAGAAATGAACGACGCGTTTGCCAAGGATTTGCGCAAACGTCAGCAGGAATACGTGAAACCGCCGTTGGCCCAACAGATCAAGGAACGCGGCGAGCGCATGGAAAAACGCCTGAACGATTGGCTAGGACCGCTCAGTGATTCACAGAAACAACGCGTCGTGGCCTGGACCAATGCCTTGGGCGACCAGAACACCCAATGGATCGCCAACCGCGCGCACTGGCAGCAACAGTTCAGTGCCGCCGTTGCGCAACGCCAAAGCCCCGAATTCCCACAACGCATCGAGACGCTTCTGGTCAACCGCGAGCGCTTATGGACAGCAGATTACCGCAAGGCCTACGCCAACACTGAAGCCCAGGCACGCTCGCTGTTTGTCGATCTGATGGCGCAGAGCACACCGCAACAGCGTGAGCGCTTGTTGAAGAAAATCGAGAGAGTGCGCAAGGACTTCAATGACCTGAAATGCCTGAAGGCCGCTCAGAAACCTTGAGATTACTGAAATCCAATGTGGGAGCGAGCCTGCTCGCGAAAGCGGTGTATCAGACAGTTCAATGTCACTGACAAACCGTATTCGCGAGCAGGCTCGCTCCCACAGGGAGATTTCGCTGGCTCAGGCGATTTGAGCCTTTGAAGCGACTTCATCAAATGTCACCTCATCCAGCGCATCCTCCTGCTCATCCAGCACCTGACGCGGGTGGTCGTTGCCGGGGATGCTGCTGTCGATCAGGCTCAGCAGGCTGGAGCCGCGCTGCGTCAGAATGAAATTGTTGCCGGTACTGCCTTCATGATCCGGACGCGGCTCGATATAACCACGGTCAAGCAGCAGACTTTCATACTCACAGGCCAGCGTTTTCAAATGGTCGAGATTCTCGATCGGCTCGCCGGCGCTGGCTTTCTCGGCCGCGTAGGCTTCGGCATAAGCGCGGGGAGCGAAGCTCTGTCCAGCGCTGTTCTGCACTTCATGCAGCAAACGTTCAATCAAATCCCAGTTATAAGTTGTCATCCTGGTTCAACCTCCGGTGCGGGTGATTTGTGCCGCTTTCAAAGGTTGTGACCCAAGCGCTGCGCAGCCGTTCAGCCGCATATCTTCGCGGCGACCGACCGGCGGTCTGTCGATTCTCTCGCTGGTTAAACGACTAGTCTGAAACAGCCGGTTCAACCCGCAGGAGACATGGTCATGAACGTTGCAAACCATCCGGTGGTATCACGCGAAGAATGGCTCGCTGCCCGCCAGCAGCATCTGGCCCGCGAAAAAGCCTTCACCCGAGACCGCGATCGCCTCAGCGCCGAGCGCCGCGCCATGCCGTGGGTGAAAGTCGACAAGGACTATCACTTCCAAGGTCCGAACGGCGAACTGAAGCTCAACGATTTGTTTGGCAACAACAGCCAGTTGATCATCTACCACTTCATGTTTGCTGAAGGCTGGGAAGAAGGCTGCCAGGGCTGCTCGTTCCTCAGTGACCACATTGATGGCGCCAACCAGCACCTGGCCCATCACGACGTCGCAGTTGTCGCCGTTTCCCACGCGCCGTTGCGCGAGTTTCAGGCGTTCAAACAACGCATGGGCTGGAAATTCGACTGGGTTTCGTCAGAAGGTTGCGATTTCAATTACGACTTCGGCGTCTGCGCCCGGGCTGAAGACGTCGCCGAGGGAAAGGCTACCTACAATTACGAAAAAACCGACAGCGCCGAGGAAGAAATGCCGGGGCTGAGCGTGTTTTATCGCAATGACGAAGGCGAGATTTTTCACACCTATTCAACGTACGCACGCGGTCTGGACATGCTGGTCGGCGCTTACCACTACCTTGATCTGACGCCCAAGGGCCGGAATGAAGACGAGATCATGGAATGGGTGCGACATCATGATCGGTATGACGGTGTGCCGAAGTCGGGTTGCTGTCATGGTGAGCAGCGATCTTGAGTTCACTGTGGAGAAAACACACGAGGACCTGTGGGAGCGAGCCTGCTCGCGAAAAACGATTACACGACAAGGCGGTGCTAACGTGTCGCCTGTTTCGCGAGCAGGCTCGCTCCCAAGGAGAACAATGTCTGGTTGGGAATTTGGCACGCACGTCGAAATGTTGTTCAACGCTGTATCGTTTGTGCCGTATTAAGCCGACAGGGCTCTGCGGATGTGCGTCCGCTATAATACGAGGTTCTGACATGGACAGGCGCCAATGCAAAAGCTCAGTTTAGAAACCAAAAAAATCTTGTTTGCCAAGCATCGCAAAGCCAACTTCGCAGCGAGTTTGCGTCTTGAAGGTTTCGTTCCGTCTGCTTGTGAAGGCGAGATCAAGCTGCCGACGCGAGAGGCCGCGTTGAAAGCTATCTTGCAATTAGCTGAAACGTAGCTGTGGACTTTGATCCGCATTCCTCCTGCGAAGCTTACTGAACTTTTGCCACGCTTCAGCCCTCAACCGGTTAACCCGCCTTAACCGGAACTGAGGCCTGCCCATGAAAATCCTGATCAAGCTCTCCCTCGCCGCCACCCTTGCCTGCGCCCTGCCCGTCTGGGCTTGCACGCCGGAAGAGGCGACGATCAAACGCGAACAACTGGCCAAGGAAGTCTCAAAGCTCACCGAGCAGAATCCGGAAAAAGCCAAGGAGATTAACGCCGAGTTGCAGAAAATGGATCTGGGCACGGCCAGCGCCGATCTGCCGGACAAGTGCCAGTTGATCGATCAGCGTTTGAAGGAACTGGGATCGGCGGAGAAAAAAGCCGACAGTTGAGGACGAAAAAAAACCGGACATTGTCCGGTTTTTTTATGCGCGTTTTAAAGCTTACTCAGCCGCAGGTTCTGCTGGCTTGCGACGCTTGAGCGGGGCCATGCCGTCGCTGCTCACCAGAGAATCCGGCTTTGGACGGTTGACGCTCTTGCGCTTGGTCGGCGTCTTGGCGGCGGTTTTCTTCTTGTCGCCCTTGGCGTCGGTCTTTTTCTTTTTCACGCCGACGGCTTTGCCCGAGGCCTTGACCTTTTTCGGCCCGCCGTAGGTGCCTTTGACTTCCTTGATGGTGCGGCGCTCGAAGCTTTGCTTCAGGTAGCGCTCGATGCTCGACATCAGGTTCCAGTCGCCGTGGCAGATCAGCGAGATCGCCAGGCCATCGTTGCCGGCACGGCCGGTACGACCGATGCGGTGCACGTACTCGTCGCCGCTGCGTGGCATGTCGAAGTTGATCACCAGATCCAGACCGTCGACGTCCAGACCACGGGCTGCAACGTCGGTAGCGACGAGGATCTTCACACCGCCCTGTTTCAGTCGATCGATCGCCAGTTTGCGATCCTTCTGGTCTTTCTCGCCGTGCAGCACGAACGCCTTGTATTCCTGAGCCACGAGGCGGCCGTAGATGCGGTCGGCCATGGCGCGGGTGTTGGTGAAGACGATGGCCTTCTGGTAGGTCTCGTTGGCCAACAGCCAGTTCACAATCTGCTCTTTGTGCTGATTGTGGTCGGCGGTGATGATTTGCTGACGAGTCGTCGAGTTGAGCTGGCTGACCGCGTTGAGCTGCAGGTGCTCAGGGTTGTTCAGGACCTTGGCGATCATTTCGCGCAGGCCGGAACCGCCGGTGGTGGCGGAGAACAGCATGGTCTGCTGACGGTTCGGGCACTCATCGACCAGACGCTGCACGTCTTCGGCGAAACCCATGTCGAGCATGCGGTCGGCTTCGTCGAGGACCAGCACTTCAACTTCTTTCAGGTCGAGGTTGCCGGCATTGAGTTGCTCGATCATCCGTCCCGGGGTGCCGATGAGGATGTCCGGCACTTTGCGCAGCATGGCGGCCTGGACTTTGAAGTCTTCGCCGCCAGTGATCAGGCCGGACTTGATGAAGGTGAACTGCGAGAAGCGTTCGACTTCCTTCAAAGTCTGCTGGGCCAGCTCACGGGTTGGCAGCAGGATCAGCGTCTTGATGCTGACGCGGATCTTCGCCGGGCCGATCAGGCGATTGAGGATCGGCAGGACGAAAGCGGCGGTTTTGCCGCTACCGGTTTGCGCCGTCACCCGCAGATCACGCCCCTGGAGCGCCAGCGGGATGGCCGCGGCTTGCACTGGCGTTGGCTCGACAAATTTCAGCTCGGCCACGGCTTTGAGCAGGCGTTCGTGCAGGGCGAATTGGGAAAACACGGGTGCTACCTCGAAGATATGCAAAAAAACAGCTGCATAGGTTACCGGTTTCGAGCGCTCAGGCCGAGTTTCTTTGTGCAAACGCCGACAATCAGTGGTTTTTTTGTTGCCCGATTTGTCACTCGCTGCAATACACAGCGTCTTAAATGCTCTAATCGGCCCTCGCGTCTTACAGAAGAAACGTTTCGCTCATGGATATCAAACAGCTCTGGTTCAAAGCCCAAGGCCTCTGGGGCACGCTCGAAGAGCACCCACTTCTGCAATCGGGACTGGCGCTGCTGGTGCTGCTGGTCATCGCGCTGGTGCTCGGGCGAGTGGCGCGTTACCTGATCCTGCACGCCAGCCGCATGCTCGGCCGCCAGCCGGCGCTGCACTGGATCAACGATTTTCGCCACAACAAGGTGTTTCAACGACTGGCGCAGATGACGCCGTCGCTGGTGATCCAGTTCGGCCTGCACCTGGTGCCGGAGCTGAGCAAAACCGCGATGAATTTCCTCGGCAACGTCGCGCTGGCCTTCACCATTCTGTTCCTGCTGCTGGCGGTCAGCGCACTGCTCAACGCCCTGCTCGACATCTACGCGCGCACCGAGCATGCGCGTACACGCTCGATCAAAGGCTACGTGCAACTGGCGAAAATGGTTTTGTACGTGTTCGGCGCGATCATCATCGTCGCTACATTGATCGACCGTTCGCCGCTGTTGCTATTGTCCGGCCTGGGTGCGATGTCGGCAGTGATTCTGTTGGTCTACAAGGACACGCTGCTGTCGTTCGTTGCCAGCGTGCAACTGACCAGCAACGACATGCTGCGGGTCGGCGACTGGATCGAGATGCCACAAGTCGGCGCCGATGGCGACGTGGTCGACATCACGTTGCACACGGTCAAAGTGCAGAACTACGCGTGAACTCCGGTAATTTGACGTTACCCCGGAGCTGGACTTCAATGGACAGACACCTCTTCTGTAAGAGCCTGCCATGCCAGCCCAGAATCCTCAGAAACCCCAAACGCCCCCCGCTACCGCAAGGTATCCCTCAAGAACGTGAGGCTTTGGGAGCCCTGTAAGCCCGAAGAGGCTTTTGACTGGATTGCTGCTTCCGATGCTGATGAAAGCCAGGCCGATCCCTATCCCACCAGGCCAATCCATCTCTCCGACGAGTACGCCCCTCACCTATACGTAATCCTGCGCCCCGATGGCGCGTTGTGGCAGGAAGGGAGTCTCTATCTATTCGAGTCAATTACGGAACAGGGCATGAGCGAATCCTCTGCAGCGAACGCTGCGGGTGATCTTGCTGACTTCATGAACAAGATGGATGACAGCGGCTTGGACTTTCTGAACTTTGACGGCCCCCAATCCCTTCGCCCCACATACCGATACAGGGCGACACTCAAAAGCGAAATCATGAGCGGTGCTCGTAGCAAAGGTTATTGCAACCGTAAGATCTACAGTGTTCAAGGACTGTATCGATGGCTTACCACCACCCGAAACTTCAAGCCGAAGCAGCCAATGTGGGTAAGTACGACTCGGCAAATCCCATACACTGACCGGCATGGAAATACCCACATAAAGGAAGTTATCTCAACTGACTTGACCTTCAAAAAAAGCAAGTCCATACCGGTAGGCAAATACATTATTGACGGAGGAAAGCTCTGCCCAATATCTCGCGAAAACCAAGATCGCGTTATGCATGCACTGTTTGAATTGGGAAACCCAGAAATGCTGTTAGTGCACATTGTTGGGCTGACAACCGGAATGCGGGTGCAGACCAACCTTACACTACGTCACGACTCCATCACGCAAGGGGTGGGGGACGAGGACGACCCCAATAAGTATGCGTTGTACGGAATTAACGTAGCCTTCGAAGATAGCCCGGTGGAGGCAAAGAACAGCAAGGAACAAGTGATCATGATGCCCGCATGGGTTCACCACATGCTGCACGTTTATATAAATTCCGACAGACACAAACAACGCGCGGCCAAGTCCCCAATCACGGAAGATTCTCAGCAGTACATTTTCCTGACTCGCACAGGAAAACCGTATTACGTGGCGAAGGCAGACGAGCACTTATTCGACTTCAGCACCGAAAAAGGCTCAGCCCTACGCCACTTCTGCAAGAAGGTCATAGATGTAGTGAAGCGAGATAACAAAAGATTCAACTACCAGCTTCATGATCTAAGGGCCACTTTTGGCATGAACCTTATCGAAGATAACAACGGCGACATGGAGAACGGAAAGATGAACCAACTCGAACTTTTAGACACTTTGAAAAATAGATTAAACCAAGAGGATATAAACGTGACGATGCGCTACCTCAAATACTACCAGGATCACCCGCGCCTGGCCCAAGCACAATCAGGCTTCGAAATTCATCTCGAAAGCCTCGTCCGAACGGAAATGGTGAAGAATGAAAAGCGCCGAGCAAACCGTCCACCTCCTCAACCTGGAGACACTGACGAATGACCAATACCAAACTGTCATCTCCAATTGCGCGATTGAGCGTCTTGTAATTCGCTGCACCAGTGACCGAAAAATCAGTATCGGTTCACTCTGCTATGGCGCCCGTGACGCCGACAGCCGAAAGATCCCCAAGCCGGTAGATGAGTCATCTCTCTGCCCTGCGCGTGCACGCGCTATTCGTGCATGGTGCGCAGAAACGGGAAACCGACATATCGGCAGTGGGTATACCTTTTATACCAACGCGACCGAGTTCGTAAGTTTCAGCGACTGGTGTGATGCCAATCAACACTGCGGCTTCCTAGCCAACGCAGAAGCGTACAAAACTGCCTTGGATGAGTTCTCTATTCACTTGCAATGGCAAGTTCAGAGTGCTGAAGGTATCGGCACCTTCACTGCCAATCGCCTTCAGAGTCAGGCGATCAAAAGTGCCTACATTATTTTCCCAGGTTCTCCTCTTAATTTCCTCACTGACCTGCCTATCATCTCTCACAGCAGCCTCAATAAGGAGACAACTGAAACACCCTCAATGGAGGAGATGACTGCCCACCTCACTCGCTATCGCTATTTATTTGACGGCCTAACAGACTTTGTGCTTAAAGGCTTGGCATTTCCGTGCCGCATTCCCTACATGGACACCGAAGCCACTTTGCTTCCAGCAGAGTATGCGATTACCACTCCAGCAGTACATCAGACGGCGAAAGTCGGGAATCATAACTTTTGGAATTACCGCGACGGAAAGGTCAATTCCCTGGAAGAATGCAAGGCCAGGTCATCACAGACAGAACGTCACTTAATCAGGCAGAGGCACGAAGCGTTACGCGAGCTGAATGATGCGAACTTCAACCTCCGCCACCGAAAGCGGATTTGGTTAGCCGCCTTGGCCCAAGATGCATTCATCTCTCATTTTGTAGCCAATACTGGGATGAATGAAGCCCCAATGCGCAAGCTCGTGTGGTCGAATGACTACACAGTAGAAAACAGTGAAAATGCCGGCTTTGTCGTTATCAAGCAGCGCGCTGGCGGCATGGAGCAGTATTTTGAGATCCAGAAGCCATTCCTCAAGGACTTCAAGAAATTCTTGAAACTTCGCGAGTACCTCACCAATGGCCTGCCACACCCCTACCTCTTCATAAACATCACCCTGGATGTGGCCAAACCAATCCCAATCAAATCCTCCTGCATACATTTTGCTAACGGTAAAATCAGGAGTTTTCTCGAACCAAAATTTTCTGGCCTGGGATATCAGAAGCTGCGTAAGTACAAGTCTGTTTACTTACTGAGTACCGGCCATCCTGTAGAAGTAGTCTCGGCCCTCATGCAAACAAGCGGTAAAACTGTCCTAAAGCATTATGCTAGCGCAGAAGAAAAAACCGCCATCGACGAGATCACCGAGGTCATGACACTCGCGCGAACGATCTTCGAAAGCCACTACACCCTCCCTACGCCTGCATCAGGATGCGGAGGCGGGGAACCCGAGGAGACCGTAGAGCCCCCGGAAGCCTACCAGCCAAATTGCCGAAACTTCGTGGGATGTATTTTTTGCAGCAAATTCCGCATGCATGCTGACGAGAACTCTATCCGAAAGGTATTGAGTATGCGCTGGGTCACTTCAGAGTTTTTGAATGCCTGCACCGACGCACATCAGTTCCACACCGTTCATGGCAATGCGATTCTCCGCATCGATGCATTAATGGCCGAACTTATCCAATTCCGGCCGGAGGCCAGAACGTTAGTTGAACGAATCACACTTGAGATCACAGAAAACTTTCATCTTACCGATTACTGGGAACGACTCTACAGCCGACTCATCCGAACCAAGGTGATCCAATGAGCAAATCCACTAATGATACCCAACGCCATAGCATGCGCCACGCGAAAGACCTCCACGCCCGTATTTACTACGGTATGGATTTTCGCCGACTTAGCGAGCAAACAGTTATTTCTAGCGATGAGACTGGTATCACCCTGCTCGGGGACGATGAGTGGAAATTGGCTGATTTTGCATTCCACGTGGGCGACAATCCATATTTCAGTTTCTTGCCGTTCTATACCCCTAACACGCACTCCCTCGCCAATACGTTGCTGTGTAAAAAACTCTTCATCATCAAGATGTTTGCTCCGAACAACAAAACAGGACTTCCCCTTCGCATCTCCACGATGCACAAATTGAGACAATTACTGGAGAAAGTGTGCCGTTATTGCGCAAGTGCAAACATTACCGCTGAAAGTGTCTTTTCATCATTCGAAACATTCAAGGCGTTCCAGCAGTCCATACCCCAAACCTTGAATCGAGACCTTGTAGCATTAGTCCGAACGCTAAACCAGCTTGATAGCAGCCAGAGGGGCCTGACGCTGGATGGCAAAATATTTCCCTACATGCAGAAAATCGCACGCTCTTCGCGGAACGAGGGACAGCAGACCCCAATCATTCCTAGTCGAATCCTGCTGAAAAAGTACAATCAATATTCTATCTGCCTGGACGACTATATTCAGAACCACTACAAGATCGATATTTTCTTACGGCGGTCATTAGAAAATCCCTATTTTGCCAAAGAGGAAAACACCCATTACAGAGAGCTTAGCCGCCCAGGTACAGAGGCTCAAAAAATCGCGCACATGCGGAACCCGATCACATTCGAGGAGGCCATAACAGATTTAAATTTGGTTGACTTATGCCAGCGTTACAAATTGGTCAGCGCTCCTTCGCTTCTGAGCTTCCTTTCGCTAGCGGCACATTGCGCAAAGAACCTTATTCACCTTTTCACCCTGATGCGTGATCATGAAGTGACGGGGCTTGGCAAAGATTGCTTGGAACCGGTGGAAGGATGGAACAAAAAAGCGCTTTATGTAATCGGAATCAGTACTAAGCAGCATAGCAAGGCCAAACCAACAAAGTGGATCACAACTGATGCCATTTTAAAGCCTATCGACGCACTTACCAAGATCAACTCTATTCTTGCCCCCTTCTCCAGCCACAAGGATTCACTCTTTCTGAGCACCTCCGTACACCCCATAAGCAATGGCAGAAAAGATGCCAAAGCCGGGCACTTCAAAAAGCGGAACTTGGAATACCGCCTTGATCCTGTTCTCATAACAAACGAGGACATCCTTGAGCTGGAGACCATCGACCCGCTACGAAACTGGCGGGGCGACAAGAAATATCAGATTGGGAAACCGTGGCATGCTTCGAGCCATCAATTCCGACGTTCAATGGCGGTATTTGCGGCTCAGAGTGGGTTGATCACACTGCCCTCGCTGAAGCGCCTCTTAACCCACCTCACCAGAGTCATGTCCCAGTACTACTCCAAAGGTTGCTCGGCGAAAAACTACTACTTTGCGCTCATTAACCCGGAGCTCACCCAAGAGCTCAGGAAGGCCAAGCAGGAAGCCGATGGGGCCATGTTCATTCGGGATGTCTACAAATCTGTGGAGCGTCTATATGGCGCTCGGGGACGGCAACTCATGAAGGAACGTAATGACTCTGTCTGGCTGAGTGAGACTGAGGAGGAAATGCAGCGCCAGGCAAAGCTGGGGCTTAGGTCATACATGGAAAGCCCGCTCGGAATTTGTACATCTGCAGAACCTTGTGACAAGCGTGCTCACGGCAATTACGAGACATGTCCAGGGTGCTCAGCGCTTGTAGCCAAGGAGTCAGTTATGAATGAGACCATCAACATCATGAGGTTCGACCTTGAGCAGCTTGATCCCAAAAGCATAGAGTACCGAGCAGAGGAGCAAAACCTTGCCAACTTCATAGAGATACGAGACCGGATCATCGCGAAGGGGTAGAGCTGCATATCGACCCATGCCATGTTATCTGCGATATGACGGGCAACAGGTGCGACCCGCCTCCCATGCGGATCCCCTGATGCCCTCAACCAAGCTGTGCTCGCAAGGGCGGCAATGCCCCCCCATCACCACAGCCATCACTGATTTTCAAAGGAATCACCGATGCCGGACAGCCCTGAAGAGTCGAGTACCCTGAAGCCCTATTACGCTGCCCTCAATCGCCTCGTGGCAGGCAAGAGCGAAGTGGTTCCAGCCGGTACGAAGATCACACTCAACGCGGTGGCCATGGAGGCAGGTAAGAGCGCGGGTAGCATCAAGAAACAGCGCTCCGTTTATGCAGCGTTGATTCGCGAGATCAAGCAGCGTGCAAAGGAGCAGGAGGAGCAGAGTCTTCCTGGTGCGTTGAAGATACAAGAGGCCAAGGCCAAGACAGCAAAAGCCAAAGCTGAAGCAGGATCTTTTGAGGACAAGTACAAAGCGGCGCTGGGCCGGGAGCTCATGCTACTGCGAGCCTGGGAGAAGTCGGAGCGCCGTTTGCGCCAGCTTGACAATGTTGTCCCCCTTCATCCGCCGAGCCGCCCCTGACCCGATTGAGCGCTGATGGTGAGGGTAGGCCGCAGCAGCTTGCCCTCACCATCATCGTCGACGTCCAGTTGGTACCGTGATACTTCGATGAAGTGAAGGAGCAAACCTCACTCATGACACAGCTGATAGATGCGCTACGCGCAACCGCCACCAAGTGGCGGGCAGGTAACCAGGAACAAGCTGGAGGCGTTGTGCTGGTGTGGGGAGGCGAGGTGTACGGCTGGAAGAACGAACTGCGCGATCCAGAAAGCGAGCGCCCAGGCGTCTACGCCGTGGACAAGGCTGGTCTTGTCTTCCAGGCTCAAGGCGGCGACGACTACAACGGCGCGAAAGCGTGGGTCGCTGTTAACCCCGATGAACAATAGAAAAGAGAAACCCGAGTTCCACTCAGTTATCCGGATTTTTCCGTTAAGCCCCGTTGCTCCAAGACAATCATGGCCCACGCAGGCGCAGAGCTTTGATGCCCTCCAACAGTTCAACCGCCTGCTCGGCTACATCCGCATCAATGTCTTCCCGATCAGCCTCATCATGGGTGCCCTTGTTCAGGTACCCCAGACCAGGGTCTTCTTACCAATTCGCAGAAAATTGCATCTCGACGCTTGCTCCCCATCTAAACAATAGTGCTCGCCCCTCGCTCCGCCCCAGGCACAACGCCCAAATCAAGCTACACGATCATATTAATCATATGTATAAATCATATGAAACCCATTATCGGGCGACCGCGTGAAATGCAGTAAAATCTTTTCTTTTTCAGGAAGACTATTGTGATCACCAAACACATATGAAAGCACTTTTGCGATCCGCACTGCCATATCTGGGAGACGGGCATCATCACTATCTTTAGCGTCATCACAGGCAATCTTTACATCGAAGATCGAAAAACCATCGGGCACCTCAAACTTCCCCCCATCCATCACCAACTCATCCAGAAGCTCAAAGCTTTCCACCTGAGTACCGTACCGACCGAGCAAATAATTTAGATCATGTAAAAACGACCGAGGAGAAAGCTGAACAGCCTCAACAAGGTCTTGCCCCCTTGCAGCCAAAATTATCAACGCCAGCCCTGTAACAAGTTTAACCCCAACCCTAAACTTGTATATCTCCATGCATACACGCCCAAGCTCTTCCCCAGAAAGCGTTACAACTTTTAATACATCCCTGCCATAGCTTACTTCAATCTTTCCACCCAAGCACTTGTAACTCTTATGCACCGCAATATTTCGCCATTGATTAAGTGGAACACCGAATAAACTCTCACCAACAACAGCGAGGTTACCGTCCTCCCCAAAGAAAGACCTGCAGCCGTCCCACAGAAAATGCAAGGGTATATCTTTATCCACATCAACATGGTTTCTTTGGAAAGCGGCAATCAACCAACCCTCCCTCGCCACCATAAATTCCAAAACCTTACCAATTACCTCAAACTGCTTATCAACACTCTCTTTGAAACTGTAACCCTTGTGAATTCTAGGATCAGAATTAAGCATCGACCAGAAAGAGTCATTACCCTCTCTACAGCCTTCTTCTGCCTTAGTAAAAATAGCTTGTGCAGCCGATTTTTCGAGCTTATCAAACCATTCCACCAATGTATTGACGGCTACCTCTAGGGGAGATAAATCCCCATCCCCCTCCCTCGTCATCAAAAACAGCTCAAAAGTACCTAAATAGGTGGCAAAAAATTCAGCCTGAACCTCGAACCTCTCCGCCAAACACTGGGAAAAAGATTCAAAATAGGCTTTTACCACCCCCGCATCTTCCCCAAACAGACTCGTATTAGCTGGCGTAACCTTCATAAATACCCTTGTAGAATTTCAATTCAGCGACAAGATAGCTTCGTTAAATCGTCTATCACCATGATCCATCTGATCAGCCGGTAACACGTGGCGGCCTGGCAATGCTGGCACTATAATGCCACCAAGAGCTATTGATATCGAAATGCAAAAGCAGATCCAAGCGAGGCACAGAATGCAGGATAGCTACAGTATTGCTGAACACCGCCATCGATTCGCGATTTGGGCAGCGGGCCGAGCGTACTCCAGGCAAGGCCCTGGCCACACGATGGCAGTGGCCACTCAGTTGATTAATGAGTCAGGGGTGGGACGAATTTCGACGCCCGACGACCTGCCTCCACCAAAAGAAATTGACGCCTTTTTAGACCTACAATTCCGCAATGTCATAAAAATAGCGTGTAAGTTGACCTACACACGAACCTGGAAAGATGAGATTACTAAAGATGAATATTCAAGCCAGCATGACCTCATATGCAGTTACGGTCGAGCCCAAAAGCTTGTGAATGTTTATCTCAAGTCAAAACTGGTGTGTGCCTCATCGGACGCCGACCAAAGTAAGATCTCAGCACTTCACCCGCCTTTAGACCGACAACTCCTAAATGCGATCGACAGCTATCTTGCCCACCCGAAGCACAAAGGATCTGATCTTCAGAAGAAATTTAAAACCGCCCTAAAACTAGGAAAAAGTTGGACAACCTTTAAAAAGCCAGCATATGACGCGCACCTCAGTGTAATAAAAGATATCCAAGCAGGCCGCCCGCTTTGGGGCATTGAATGGCTCTGGCACCCTAGTGCCCAAGAGGAAGAGGATCGCTGATCTCGCTAACCGGTCGACTCGATCGCTCACTACTTCAAGACGCACCCTCGTTAATTAGCTAACTAGACAGATATTAAATGCATCGATCGACGCCGCCTCGCCTTATCATTGTCGACACCCAGATTATTGTTGCGCTAGATACCAATTCCGCCCTAAACCTGGCTCAGCTAGATGCGTATCCAGCGTGGGTAGACGTATTCGCAAGATAAGAGGTGATGGATATTCTTTCTCACTGGTCGAGGAGGCTTGCCGGTCGTTCGGGGCGTACTCGGAATCCACCGCTGTACGGCATGCACCAATGGCCGCGCCCAGTTTGCCAGCGAGTCCCCCGAGATGAAAGCCAGCGTTGGTTACTTCTGACTGAGCCGAGTAAAGTTTAAGCAATGAGCAAGCCCCGCCTGTGCAACGGGGCTTTTTTGTGGCCTCAGTTTCCTAAAGCAATTTAGACCAACATCAGTCTCTAATTTAAGTTAGACGACCTACCCTACTCTGCCCACATCCGTCAGCGTGTTAGAGAACACAAACTCACCCAGGGCGTCACGCCATGCTCCTGAATGGGCCTCAAGCGAACGTCGTGCGAATGTCCTGGCGTTTGCTGCAGTAATCGGAGTGGTGAGCGCCTGCATCGCGTTCCCCAATTCGACAAACGCCTTGCGATGCCTCACTCCGCCATTCGCCAGCAATACCCCAATGCGCGAAGGTGTGCCGAATTTGAGATGTTCGACGAGAGCCGTCACTCCTTCGTTCACTTCGATACCGCGTTCGAGCAACAGCCGGGCAAGCAGCGAGATGCCCTGCTCAACCAATGTTTGCAACGAGTAGGTAACGGCGCGAGTGTGAATTCCCAGGACATCGTCCACCTCCATCCGGGTGGATCCGGCAATTTCTGCGAACGTTGCGCCGTGTACCCATTTGCGAACGATCTCGAAGAACCTGGACTTCGCATGCTCAGTGTTTTGGCTATCTTCCAGTCGGAAAGCCACACGTACGTCCGACTTCAGCTCCCTGTCCTGCCATGCCCACTCCAGGATGGCAGTCAGCAGCTCGTCAGCTACGGGATCGACTGCAGCAGTCCAATTAACTCTGCTGGGTAGCAGGGTCTGTTCGACGAAATCCAGCAGGCGCACCTTGGCACCCGTATCTTGCAGCCAGGCGATCTTGCCATCCACCCTCAGCCCGATCAGACGCTGCGCTCTCAGCTCAAAAACAGTCCGGAGCGTGACGACGGCAGCGGCAGGTAATTGCTGGGCAGCAAAGGTATGGTCAGACAGGTCAGCAGCCAGTCTCACAAAATCGGCGTCTCCAATCTCCTCTGCCATTAACTCAATTAGCGTCGCATCCACCCCGTCGATGAGCGAATGACTGGCTGACTGGGCTTCCAAGAACTCATTGCTGAGCACGATGCCGGTGGTTCTCAGATGCTCTTCAAGCGCAACGATCAACTTCCGCAGAGACCCCCTGACTAACTCTCCTGCACCTGCGGTGGCTACAGGTTGAACGATCCACCATTGGTCAGGATTAGCGCACATCACCAGGCCCTTGGTATTGGCACCGGCGCGACCGGCTCGACCCACCAAGTTCTTGATGTCGCGGGCAAGCATGTTCTCGGGTTGCCCGCTGCCAACGCGACGTTGCACCGAATACAGAACAAGTGAGCGGATCGGCAGGTTGACCCCCTCCGCGAGCGTGCTGGTACAGATCACCAATTGGATCTTCCGATCCCGCAATAACTCTTCCAAGACCTCCCGCGTCTCCTGAGGGATGTCTCCGTGGTGCAACACCGCGCCATTACGCAGCGCCTTCGCGCCGATCCAGCTGTCACCGAACTCGGTTTCGAGATACTCGATGCGCGACCTAATTACATCGAGATCGGCGAAATCCACGGGCTTCGGTAATGGCAGTGGGCACTCTAGCTGTTTGATGAGCTCTTCTGCCAAGCCAATCGCACCCTGATGTCCTCGTTTATTGGCGGCAAAAATTGCCGTCGTCCCCATCGACAACACCTTGCGGGCTGCACCGACGGCCAGGGTCTTGGTAGAAGTGAAGGTATAGGTGTTGGTTCGGCGGGTTTGGGGATTCCGGTACTGGAAGTTGGTTCTATCCAGAAAACCATGGATCGAGTACTGCCGCTGCTGTGCGTGCGGGTGCATGTCCAGACGTACAGACTTGTTGACCCCGGCGCCGGATGATCGCAGCACGGAGAACTCCGCGATGGCTGGCCGATAGGTGCTTCTGATGACCGTGTCATCGTCCCCTCCGAGCCAGGCGTTGATTTCCTCGATATTGGGGATGATCGCCGACATGAACACGAAGCGGATCGGGTTGACCAGGCGGGCCTTCATCCGAGCCAACAGCAGCTCAAGGCCAATTCCCCTGCCGGCGCTGTCGAGCAAATGCCCTTCGTCGCAAATGACCAGCGATATTCGCTGAGCGAAGGCTGGATCGGCACTGAGGACTCCGGACAGCGACTCAGGTGTCGCGATCAGCGCGTTGATATGATCAAGCCCATGTACCTCGTCTCCCGACGGAATCGTGCCGCCATACGCGCACCGCGCCGCGATGCCGAGAGCATTCAGCTGACGAACCAGTGAGTGTCGAAGCTCCGAAGCCAACGAGCGGTACGGCACGATCATGATCGCGACGTGCGTAGGATTTCGCTTCAGGTGCCAGTACAGCAGCGTCTCGCAGAGCGTGGTTTTGCCAGCCCCAGTTGGCATCTGTAGCGCATAGCTTTCGGAGGTGCTCAGCAGCCCTTCATCGATGGCCTGAATCTGAGAGGGGAAGAACTCCCACGTTGATGGCTTGCGATCTATGAAGGCGTTGATCAGCGGCGTCCAGAATGCATCTGCGCCATCCGGCAGCACAGCTCGGGTATTCGATGCATCGAAGCGGGCCAGAAGGCGGCTGAGTAAAGCCGCCGCCACCCACTGATCTGGCCCAACCTGCAAGGCGTTGTCCGCCTCGCTAGCGCTCGCCTCCACAATGCGTCGCAGACCAGGAAGATCACCTGTTCGCAGGTGCTCCTGCACCTGGTGTGCCGTTTGAGATACCAGCGTTTCTGGCCGCGCCAGGAAGTCATAGCATGCAGCCCATGGACTCAACGGATCGGCGGGCGGCGACGACTGCCTCATGGCCAAGCAGGCTGACGCTGGGAAATCCCCAAAATAGAACGCGGCAGCAGAAAACAATGCCGCCTCATTCTTTGAGATACCCATCGCTTCAATTTGCTCAGCCGGCATGTCTTTCGAGAACTGGAGGAAAGCGTTTCCCAACTGCGCCCAGTCATCGCCTGAGACCGTCGTGGAGTGAAGGCCGTCGAACAGCTCTCCGACAAGCGAAATGTAATAATCCGTAGATCGGTTGCTGATTTGAGCCAGTTCAATGGGCAACGCAGCTACGGAAAACTGGCCCAAATGCCGGGCCTTGTCTGCATCGTTGATCCAGGTCTGCAGGGAAGCTCTCATATCAACGCACCGTCGCCCGCGCAGCCTCGAAGGCCGCGTTGTAAGTGGTATAAAGATTCGGCACGGAGATCACCACAAGGGTGTACTCACTGCTGGCCGTCACCGGGGCATTGGGGAGCTCTGCAGTGAGCAGGCTTTCACAGATGACAGCGACTGCCCGGAAGCGCTGAGTCGTTGGTGGATGATCAACGGCATTGATGAAGCGGTTAAGGAGCGGGATATCGACATCTCCCAGATCCTCAAACAGCGCACGCTCGCGCAACCACACCAATGTGCTCGCAAGCCTACTGGTGCGATCTTTAGCGCAGTCAGCGATAGCCGAGCCGATTGGATTTGAGGCAGCGCTGGTAGATTTGACCTTCACCTCAGAGCAAAGAACCTGATCATCCGCGCTCGCAGCAGGTCGGTTGGGCATGATGAAGTGAACGACGTCTGACTTGGGCGCTGGCTTCGTTCTGTCCTGCTTGAGCCGCCATTTCTTGGGGCCAATGGCTGGATCAGGATGCTCCTTGGTGGACTGGTAGAAGTAGCCAAGCACTTCTCCGAAATCCCCCGCCATGGTTGCCCCGGCATCGGGAAGCTTGGCAGCTAGAACATCAGCAGGCGTTACTCCATGGCGTGCTACCGCTGCCGCAAGAGCGCCGTCAGTGATGTAGCAACGGCGCAGCGGTTCGGCCATGGCTGCCTCCAGGAGTGCTACGTTCTGGGCAGTCATCCTCACCAGCACATAGGGCAGCTCCTGCTCATGAGCAAACCACGGCACCGCGTTGGCAAAGTCAAAACCGAGATCATCCATGGCTGATGGTCGTCCTAGATCAAAGCTCGGCAGCAGGCTTAGCAGTCAACCCAGTGCCCAGTTACCGATTGGTGGTTAATGGCCACTACGGTACGCCAAACAACCGGGCAGATGTCAACCGATAGCCTGATGGTACGCCCCCCTTTCAGCCTCAGTCGTACTTACCAAGAATGCCTCTCAGGTAGTTGACGGCCACGCACGCGAACGATCGCATCCAATCAAGGCTTCAGCGTCCTATAGATTCGCGCTGCGAGCCGAGAAACATCAGGCTGTCTTCAATGCGAGCTCTGCGAACTGCATCAAGCTGGAGATAGAACCACTCCCCTTCCTGTCCAGATGGAAGCCGGAGATCCCGACAGTTCTTGGGCCATCCTGATCGCACTGCACGGAATCCCCAATCATCGCGACACGCTCACCTGAATGTGGCATGTCCAGGCGTGGAGTAACTCCTAGCTGGTGACAGATCTCGCGATAAATACCTGGATGTGGCTTCATCACTCCGACGTCATAACTCAAGGCAAACCCATCGACATGGCTGAGACGTTGGCGCAGAACCGGGCCGTAGGGAGCGGCCAAGTTTGAGCAGATACCCGTGGCCATCCCCTCGGCCTTGAGCAACCGAAGCGCATCGATTGCATCGGGATACACAGTGATGGAGTCCAGCTCCTCCTCAAGGTCATGCTGCAAGGACTTCATCTGCTCGGGGCTCAAGCCAATACCAAACGTTTCGGCAGCAGCGTCCAGGCTGAGGTTGGCAGTCATCAAACGATGAAGGTCAGCAGCACTTGGCCTACGGCCTTGAAGAGCGCCGAGGCGAAGGAGCTGCCTATACGGATGGCGCTTCCGTCCAATTTGAACGACCGTTCCAAAAGCATCGAAAATCGTGGCTACGATCGGCATGCGACGAAACTCCTGTTTGAACCCTTTTCTTCGAGCAGACAGGCCGCGTCAAGATCGCTAGGGTAGATCCTGCATCGGCGGTGGTGCAGGCACCCTAAAAAATTTTTGCTCTCAAATAATAAAACTCCGTCGCGCAAAAAAATTTCAAGGGTACCCCTTTTCAGATTTGTAACACACATCACAAATATCCAGAATTATCTGCGCTTTTCCGGGTAATCTCGGGCTGGCATCCGACTGGGAGCCGCCCGCGCCTTCGCTGCCGTCTAGAGGTCGTGCGGTAGCGGAATGTGATGGTTGGATAGCGGATGTTGCCCGCCTCATAGCGCGCGACCAACCTCAGCCACAACGAAGTCCTTTGCAACAAGCGCTTACTCTCGTTTAGGAGCCCATGTAGATGGACATGATGCGGTTCAACGATTTTTACCTTCGCCTTTACCGAGCCGACCCTGAGCAGGATGGCCAGGCATTGCTGGATGAGTTCTATGCGCTGTGGCGAGAAGCGGAACAGTCGGGCGTGGACGCTGAGACACTCCTGGAGGAGGCAAAAGGGTGCATTCGCAAGATCGCGACCCCCGAATGGTTTGCGCGGGCAGCCTGCGATTGGATCGGGAGCAAGGGGCATTACAGGCTTAGCAAGGCATTGACCCATGAGGTCGCCGTCCAATACTTCCAGCACCCCAAGTTGCTGAGATTCACGCTGTCCGGTTATTCAGAAAAATGCGCCGCCATGGTAGCTCGTCGATTGTGTGCGCTGGATGCGCCGGTAGTCGTCACTCTGGGTTGGGTTTTGAGCATAAATGAAGACCTCGCCCATAGCCCTCTGATTTCGAGCACCACGGCCACGGTCTTAGGATTTCTAGCAGTCGAGCATCCGGCCACCTGTAAGCGCCTGCTGGAGGTAGAGTCCTCTCCGCTTGTCGATTCGCCGCTCGCCCTGCACCTCGCCGAAAGGCTGACCTCCGAACTCCGTGAGCTAGAGGCCCTGCCACACCTCGCTGAACTTCAGATGCCATCAGAGATGCGCCGAAGCTTCCGGTACATGCGCCGAAACGAAAGTCGAGCGGTGACCGAGCAGGCCCGAGATGATTCCTTCCTGGCCGATATGTTCATGCTGTCTGAACACTTCAAGTATTCCCACCAAGTGGCCGTGGAGTACCAGAATGATCAGGGAACCGTCGAGACGATGATCCCAATGTTCACACACGAAATGAGCGTGGAACTGCCTCAGACTTGGACTGCCGATCCGCTCTTCTACAGCCATTTGGTGCATCAATTATGGGAGGAACCTAGCCAATGAGTATCCAGCTGGTTCTTTCGCATTATCTGTCTGGGCTTCGCGAACGCGACGAACTGGATGCCCTCCTTCCGGATCTTCTCCAGGCCATGAGCCATTCGGTGCTGAGCCGTGCCCAGGTTGGTGTGAATCAGGGTGGCGTCGACGTGATGTCGACCAAAGAGAATGCCCAAGGTGAGCCCGAGGTCTTTCTGTTCGTGATCAAGTTCGGAAATGTAAGCCGGAACGACTTCTACGGCTCTCAGCAGGCCATCCTGCCCTCCATCCGCCAGGCGTCGACCGAGTACGTCCGGAACCGAGTGCCAGAACCCTTGCGGGCGCTGAAAAAGCGCATCGTCTTGGTTTCCAACGGTATCCTGAAGCAAGACGCGCAGTCGGATTTTTCTGCGCTGTCGAAAGAGGTGACGGAATTCTCACCGCTGTGCTCGCTGGAATTCTGGGGCATGGATCAATTGAGCCCGTTCATTGAGCAGTATCTTTTCGACGATGCGCTGTTACTAGACAAGGGAAAGTCTGACCTGAGGGCTGCGCTGGCCGGCCTGGAAGACACGCAGGCGTCATTCACCCGGTTCGTGCGCTTCGCCGATGACTGCATGAGCCCCCTGGCAGATGACCCGGACGTTTCCGAAAATTCGCGCCGGAACCGCTTCCATAAACGCGCGGCTGCGGCTGCGGTGGGGTGGGCCGTGCTGCTCGTGTGGGGCGAAAGCGAAGGGAACCAGAAGCCTGGCGTCCTCGCGGGTGAATACCTCTTGCTGCGACTGTGGGGCGAATCGATCACCCTGGGCCTACAGACCGACGCTCACTTCCTGAAGCGATTCGAAACGCTTGCCAAACTTCATGCCGATGCCTTGCAGCGGTACTACGAACGAGTAATGCCGTCGCTTCTCAACCGTCGGAATGTCCTGCGGTACCGCCCAGATCATGTGCTCTATATGGACTTGGTATGCGACGAGCTTGGCCGACTGGGCACCGCCCTTCTGCTGCTCCTGGCAATGAAAGCAGATCAGGCAGCTGTCGTAGCGCTGCACGGAAAACTCGTGTCTTTCATCAATGCTCACAACGGCTGCCTTTTGCCGGTGTACGACGGCCAGGCCATCGACCTTTCGCTCGCCATGGCCGCAATCATGGCCGCAGGGGATGTCACCAGCACCCAACTCATCGTACGAGAGTGCATTGATCGTTTTGAAACGGGACTGGAGCAGAACAGGATCATGCCGGTGGATACCGATGATCTCGAAGATGCCATGGCGTTGCACTATGGGAAGAAAACCCAGAAAGAAGAATTCTTCAAAACCTCGACATTGGTACCACTGCTGGGAACTATGGCCGCCCTGTTGAGGGATCAAGAAGGTCTCGGTCAACTATCTACGATGATTGTTCCGAAGCTGGAGCGAGTGACCAAGGAGCGGTGGTTCCCTCAAAAGGCACTGCAGACGCTGACGAGCTCCGGGGCCTATGTGAACGCCATTGGTGTGTCGCGCAGCGTGACTGACTTCAGACAGACGCCGGCAGAAGAAGTCGAAGCCTCGCTGAAAGTGCCGAGCCACGCCGCTGTCCCAGAGGATTTCGCGTGGCACAACACCCCTTGGGAAGTGCTCATAGCGATTTCGGCGAGGCTGCACCGCCACCCACTGCCCACGTGGTACCTCGCAAAGCTCGCCGGAGTTCAGAACGCTGCCACAATAACTTCTCCCTGATCGACCTCCCTCGTCAGGGGTGGCGAGGGCACATCGGGACTAAACGTAAATTGGGCAGTTCTGGGATTCTATACGTATCGAGCCCCTCCCCTTTGCAGCTTGCAGGAGCCCCGCCTTGATCACTCAATCGACAGACTCTTTATCCCTGTGCATCTACTGCGATGGCCCTGGCCCCTTCTCTGACGAGCATGTCATCAGCGCGGGGCTTGGAGCGGACGACAGTCGCTTCATGCTTGTTGATATGGTGTGTCGGCGTTGCAACACTAACGTCTTTGGCAACTTGGAGCGGGAGGTACTGCGCAGCTCCCCCATTGGCTTCGCTCGCGCCTTCATGCAGCCGCAAGGCCGCGACCGGGGCAAGCACACCACGGCGCCAGGCATACAGGCCCAACATAAGCAGATGGCTAATGGATCAGGATATCCTGATGAAATTGACTTCGGCCCGCACGCGAAACCGATAGTCCTCCCGCAACTGAAGATAACCGGTGACAAGACATTTGATTCCACCGCCGCAGGCCCAGACGAACTGCGCAGCTTCGTCACGTCACTCTCCACCCTGCTTCAAAACGATCAAGTTACCTGCATTCGCAAGCGGGGGCCTGAGCACGAGCTGCGGTACGAAGCGATCACCTTGCTTCGCTCAGGTGAGACATACACTCAAGAGGGTGGGTCAAGGTTTGAGGGCAAGCCTCCTCGGGAATGCTTATGGCTGGAACGTTACGATGAGACCCGCACGAAAAGTCTGATCCCTGCTGCTACGATCTTTCGTAACCTGAACGGGAGCATCGTGCTCAAGACCTCAAGCGCCACAGTCGAGGGCGCCCTCAATTTCTTTGCCCGTGCCGTCGACCAGTTTTCATTCGATACCCAGGTTACGAAGGACATAGAGGGCCCCATCGTATCGGTCAGGATGACAGTGACTGTCGGCGTGATAGAACGAGTGATTGCGAAAATAGGCATCAACTTGCTGGCCCATTATCTAGGGCGGGATTACGTAGCCGATTTCGGATTTCGGAAGATTAAGGACGGAATACTGACCGGGACACCGCCTGTAGACGGCCAAATCTTCGAGGATGTTGCGGTGAAAGCGATGCTCGACGCAGCTCCTGACCATCACCACGTGATCTTTCTCAGCATAGTTAGTCAACCCGGAGGGCGAGCAGCGATTATCTTGGTGGCAAAGCTGTACGGCGTGGCTCACATTATTTGCTTAGCGCGAGATGTGCCAGAGCCTCACCTGCCGTTTCCCGTGTTTTTTCTAGTCGACTACTTCAATCACAAGGTCAAGCAGCAATCGCTGATTGAATACAGCGAGTGCCTTGCTGAAATGGGCATCACAAAGGCCGAAGCCCGCTATGGATCGACACAGTGACCGACTCGTATCAACTCAGGACGATGGCCAGCTCCGAGAAGTCTGCGGCGTTAAATACAGATGCCGTGATCAATTCGCATGAGCATGTTGTGAGCTTCTGAGAAACCAGTGGCCGTATGGATCAGTGTGCAAGGTGCCAGATGGCCAAGTCCAGGCACCGGCCTTCTAAACCACCGTTGCGATATGTTCCGATCCTTAAATACGCCCTCCGCGACCGAAAGAATTTGCTCGTATCGGCCCAGGAAGCAACGATGCCTGGCACTCCAGCAGGCGGCTTGCGAGCACGTGCATGTCGCAACAATTCTTGGCGCATTCATGATTGAGCCTTATCTAACTCTGGGCCCGAGCACGGGTAAACCTTGCATACCAATTCACAATCCCCCTTCGATGAGTTCTATTCTGTGTAGGTCGCCAAGGGTGACCCCATCGCATCCAGAATTGCTGTAGGTAGCTTCACGACAAGATCACCCGTTCCATCTTCAGTCGCATGGAACTGCACCGTCATATGTACTGCCTCGGTCATCCCTCCTAGATCGCGTTCAACTTTACCCGTCACGCAGTCCTATCCTTCAGGCGTCCAAGGCTTCCATTGCTGTCACTGAGAACGGCGTTACTACAACATAATGGTCAGCACCGGAAATGCTGCGAAGAAGGGTCATGCCGGATTTCTGAGCGACTCGAATGACCCTTGGGGTGATCACGGTCATGCCGTCTAACGATGCCCCTGAGCGATCATAGTAAACGGAGCCTGTGTACTGAGAGCCGACGGGGGCAGCGTGCATCAGAAACGCGTCGATGATCACCCCCCAGTCGTAGGACTTCGCAGCCTCAACCTCCAGAGGAACATCGGATATAAGTGTTGCGTTCATTGGGCTGTTACCACAGCACACTCCATCATCATTAAAAATCCACTATTTTCCGAGGATCGAAACCGCACTCTTCCTCCGGATAACCCCTCTGATTGCTGATCAACCTGCAGCCGGAGAGCTCAATATCGACCGAATGGTGCGTATGGCCGAAAATCCATGCGTCAACTCGATCGACCATGGCGTGCCATGCGTTGCAGTACGAGGCGTTCAGATGACCCTCATGCCCGCTGTCGCAGACTTCAGGAATGGGCGCATGATGGCTGATCACAACAGTCTTGCCGGTGAACGGCTTGTCCAACTCGGCAGCTAGCCATTGCTTCGCCTCGTGATTCCTGTGGGCCACATCGTCCGGGCGCAGCCGACGATAGTTTTGACCAGTGCGTATGGTGCGATAGTCGGTCATTGTTGATCGCGCTACTGACATCGCAGCACTCACGTCGCCAGTGGAACTGAAATCCGTCCAGCCCGTTGTTCCCAAGAATCGAATCCCGCCCGCTACGAATGTCTCGTTTTCGAGCACATGCACATGGCTCTGCGCGGCGGCGCGGGCTTTCACAATTGTCCGGTCGAAGTGGCCTGAGTAAAACTCGTGATTGCCGAGCACATAGAGGACATCGCAGTTGAATGTCTCATTGGCCCAACGGACGCCTCTGTCCAATTTATGGATGTCACCGGCAAGCACCACCAGATCCAGGCTGCCTGGGGGGAATATAGGGGGTTGGAAGCCAGTGAACTCCAAGTGCAGGTCGGAGAGGATGTACAACCGCATAGGGCCTCTATTAAGTCGATTTAAGCGTAAATTGATATCCCCACTCCTCTCGACCGGAGACGCGGCGATGTCTCTCGCACGCCCAAAAAAATTCACCGGAGCATGCCTTGAGCAAAGGCATCATAGCCGAGCAGTTCTTATAAGCACAACATACGCTATTTATCAGAACCAACAGCGTGTGGCTCTATCCTGACTTTTCGGACGATCATGACGCTGAAAAACGAGATAGGTGCTGCGCTTAGGGCAGTGCGACAGCAGCGCGGGTTGAGCTACGAAGAGCTCAACGAGTCGACCTTTCGCACTACGCTCAGTTCGATCGAGCGTGGCAAATCCAAGCTTACGGTCGAAAAGCTTTCCTCCCTAGCCGAAGCGCTGGATTTCGACCTCATCGCTTTCTTGGCCTTGTGCATTTCGCTTGAGCGCGGCCAGACACCTGATGATGCCATTGCTGTCGCCCAGGGCGAACTGGATCGATTCAAAGCCGCTGGTGGTGTGGCGCTTCTTCATCAGCAGATAAAGGACGGTGAACTGGTTTCTCGATCGAAGGGCAAGCCGGCGAATACGGAAAACAAAGCGGCAGTATTGCGAATGAAGGCGGAAGGTAAGACTCAAGCCGAGATCCGACGACTGCTAGGGCTCTCGCGATCGACGGTGAGTCAGTACTGGCACTCAGACTCTTGAACTGAGCTTTGATCAGCGTCTCGGTCGCTCGGCATGCCAGGTAATCGTTAAAACAGTGCCAGCATAGGTAAGGTCGGATGCTGCTCGGCGTTGATGCAGCTTCCTGAGTATGGATAAATTCAAAGGGAAGGCTAACCCTCCCTCTGTCTGACCATCTCGCCATGGTATTCAGTTACCAGTATTTGCGAGCAGATTCAACGCAGCCAGGACTCGACGGTCTCAGCACCGTACTGCTCTTTCCAGGCCTTCAGACCTTTGTGGTTCCCGCCCTTCGTTTCGATAACTTCGCCCGTAGTAGGATTTTTATAGACCTTAACGGCTCGGGCTTTACGAGTGCGAATGTCGGACGAAATGCTTTTGACTGAGGTGGACGGGGAGCGCAGGTCGAGAATACTGATAACGTCTTTTAGGCTTTTGTTGTACTCACCAACGGCACCATGACCTTCGAGGTCAGAAATGCTGGCAAGCCTATCCCAGCAGCCGTCATACCCACCCTGTTTGATCCTGGACGGCGGCATTCTGGCTACACCGAGGCGGGTAGCAAATCGCCCCAAGGCTCCGGATTCCCACCTGTGTAGGCAGCCCGCTTGTAGTAAGGGGTACCCAGGCGACGAGCCGAAACAAGCCCCTTCTCAAATTCGATGTTTATAGTGGCGGCCATTACATGGCATAAAGTGGCTAAATCTACCCCGCCACCTGGTGGATCGCCTGGCCCTGGAACGTGTCCCCACGCTGCCCGAGGCAATCTGAGGGCGTCAGGGCCGTCTGCCTATCGTTCATCTGCGGTAGGCAGACGTTCACAGGATACTTACTGCAGGTAAGCTATATGGATCAGCAGGTTGCGCTGAAATTGATCGCCGAGAAGGCCTATGACGTCGGCTACTCGGCCAAACTCCACTTCTCCACCTACGACATTGTGGAGAAAGCCCCAGGCTGGATCGGTCTGATCTCCTTAGTGATTGGCGTGCTAGCGCTCTATATCGATGTCCTGGCGGCAAAACACGTCTCGGCGCTTATCACGGTTATCGGCATTTGCAGTCTCTACATCACCTATTACGCCGATACCAAAGAGCAATATTTCCAGGCTGGAAACAAGCTGACTCAACTGCTTGATCAGCTGAAGAGCATGTCGGCTCGTTGCAAGTCCAACCTGCAGTTCACTGCCGTCGATCAAGCTGAACTGGATCAAATCACCACCGAGTTCCGGTCGGCCTGTCAAAGGAAGCACATTCTGTTTTCGGGCTGGCTAGCTCACAAAAAGTTCTTCTGGGATCACCAGATCGACTGGATCGCTGAGTACCGTGAATTTAGGCTCTTCAGGGACAAGATCCCATTTTCCGTATACGCCCTCATCGTAGTGATACTGATCGCTGTTGCCGGCTGGTCATGGCTTGTCACGCATCCGGATCTTCTCCTCTCGCTGAAGGAAGTCTGCCCCCATGAGTAAAGAGCTTTTCGAGCAGTTTCGCAGGAACCTGGCGGTTAAAAATGCTGACGAGATCTCCAAAAGCTACCGGCAGATCACCGAGAAACTGAACGGAAAATACTACGACAGCACCTCAGAGACCCTACACTGCCGCCAGGTTGGATCGTATGGTCGACATACCGCCGTACACGGCGTGAGCGACCTGGACATGGCGTTCGTGCTGCCATGGTCGGTATACGATCGCTTCCAACGCTACGAGAACAACAAGCAATCGTCACTGCTCGGTGAGATACGTCTGGCCCTGAAGGAGCGCTTCCCGAACCATGAGGTCAGGGCTCAACAGCAGGTGGTGTCGATAAACTTCACGGACTACGTGGTTGAAGTGCTACCCGCGTTCGAGCATGAAGATGGCAGTTACACCTATCCGGATGCGAATGATGGAGGTAGCTGGAAAAGCTGCAGTCCGGTCGCTGAAATTGATGAGATCAATGAGCTAAACCAGGCCAAAAACCATAACCTGAAGCGCCTCTGCAAAATGGTGCGGGCCTGGAAGAATGACCATGGCGTGCCGCTGAAAGGGATGATGATCGACACCCTCTGCTACCAATTCTTCAAGAGCACCACGGATTACGACACCAAGTCGTATTCCGCCTACGGCGAAATGACTCGGGACTTCTTCGCGTACCTGGTAGATATCGACGAGGACAAGGAGCAATGGCGTGCTCCCGGAAGCGGCTCTATCGTGACGAAGTCAGGTAACTTCCACCCTAAAGCCAAGAAGGCCCTGCGGCGCTTACAGGAGGCACTGGACGACGCCGAGGTTGCCCATGAGAGGTGGAGCACTGTGTTTGGCGAGCATTTCCCCGAATACGTCGAGCAGGAAAAAAAGCAGGCCATCGCGGAAAACCGCGTCAAAAATGGCGAAGAGTTCATTGGCCGGAAATTCAGCCTCGACATCCAGTACACCCTTCGTATCGATTGCTCGGTCAAGAACGAGGGCGACCGGCTTCGCAACCTCATGTCTCGCGTCATGACGTATCGGATACCGAAACAGCGTGAGCTGACATTCTGGGTCGCCGAGATCGATGTGCCGCCACCTTATAAGATCTACTGGAAGGTGAAGAATCTCGGCCCACAGGCCATTGAGAGGAACATGATTCGCGGGGAAATTCGGATTGACAGCGGCCACCATCAAATAACCGAGCACTCAACCTTCCAAGGCGACCATTACGTGGAATGTTATGCGGTGAAAGATAATGTCTGTGTGGCCCGCAGCCGGATCATCGTGCCGATTTGAATACGATCGACGGGAATAAACGCTTCCTGGAGCTGGCGTGAGAGGTCGCAGTGGCAGACCTCTCGTTGTTCACTTACTTAAACAGCACTTCGGTAAGGGTCACGAATGTCATGGCTGATTGGGCGACCTCATGAAACGCATGCGCCTTGCCCAACCAATCTGTCTGACCCAGCGCTACACCAGTAGCAACGACGGTACAACCCAAGAACGTTGCCCCACTTTTCATTAGCCAGAGCCTTCGCCAGAAAGGGGTTTGCCCGGCGAGCGTTTTCTCATGCTTGCGAAAGTCTCCCCCTACCGCGTACACGATCAGCCCCATAACGATTCCGAGAATCGCTGCAAGCCACTGCGTTAGCGGAAACGCGAGTAGCAAGGAAATCACACGACCCGGCCACACTAGCTTATTGGCATAGCGCTGCGCAGCAATTTCTCCCTCACTGGCGAACCTCGGGCTGTACTTCCTAAACATCAACATTACTGATTCCTTCTGGACAGGCTACCTGGGATCGAACCCTCGGCACGATATCAAACCGGCAACTGAGAAAGCATTCCAAGGCATAACCTGATATTACCTGCCTCGATCCGCAGGCCCTGGTGAAGCTCCTCTGCAACACCACGACTGTGCAAGAATGCGTCTCAGCTTGCGCTGCTCGTTGCAGCGAGTCTGTAGAGCACGAAAGTCACATACGCGTAGCCTCGCAAATGTAGAGATGAATCAGGTCTTATCGCTGTAACCGACTCACTACGCTGCCGCAGCCAGGCAGCGATATGCGCATAAGGATTTGTATGGCCGGTATTAAGATGACCCATGCCTATGACAAAAAAGGCGTCAAATGGGCTGCAGACACCTATGCCAAGGGCATGGGTACAGCTCCTCTGAAGTGTGAACGCTGCGACGCCACAGTAATCCATGTGAATTCCTTCACTCGGGACTGCTACGACAACCCATCTAAGGTTCGTGCCTTCTTCCGCCTGCAAGCGAACGGAGCGCATGGCCCTAACTGCCGATTCGGCGTTGATAAGCAAATCGTTGAGCTCGCCAGCACCTCCGACGGCCTGGTCGAAAGCGTCCAGAAAAACCGTTTCCGCATGCGCCTGGTCGCGGTGACAGAAGAGTTGAAGGCAACTGCTAAGCGGCCCAAGGAAAATGACGGTGGCGAGCGAACCCCTACTGCCTCCAGAACCTACACACCATCATCCAATCGGCTGTCTTCCTACATCAATACCGCACAACGCGTCCTCAGACTGCGCGCGATGTGCGACGAAGACGCTGACATCGAGGAACACCTGGAATTAGTGTTTGCAGGCAATACCGTTAGCTGGAATCAGTTCTACTTCGACCACGCCCGGCAAATGGAGGCCCACTACGCCGTCTCAAAGAGTTCGACTCAATACCCGATCGCCATCCAAGGACGCGTCGGTAAGATCAAGCGGGGCGTCAAGGACGATCCAACGCTCAATGTCATGAACCTCGAACGACTGAAGGTCACCCAGGATCCCAACGAACCCACAAACGGTATAAGCCTCGAAGTGGGTGTGTGGGCGGCCAAGGCAAGCTGGTTTGATGGGCTGAGCGAGAGCGACGAGGTCATCATCTTCGGTCTGTGGAAAGCACCTCCCCCGGCCCAGAGCAAGGCCACTAAGGCGGGGTTCTTCAAGACCTTCACCAACCGGCGCCTGACCCTGACGTTGGCCCTTAAATCTCAGATCGCCAAAGTCTGACGACCAGCTTTACCATGCGAAAGATGACACGACGCCTTGATTCAGGGCTTGCCGTACCCCAGCCTGGAGAGGGTGTAAACCAGAAAAATGACCTGTAAACGACCTCGGTTAACAAGTCATTTTCTAGGTTTACAGGTCGAGTCCATTAGACTCGGTTTGAGTCCAAATTGGGTGCCGGCACTCACCGAATATGCCACCCGCCCCGCTCCACGTGGCGGACTTTTCTAGCGTAGTAGATACCCGCTGAATCGGTGTGGACGATCGTCGGATTGCTTAATATTACCAATAGCGGGCTATTTGCCATTAGTGGTAGCTTTACGCTATTAGCAGGCTCCGTATTTGTCACCGAGGCTGATCAATCGGATGCCCATTTCTGGAAATTTCTCGCGATACAGGGATGTCATGGTGCGTATTACTAGCCCATCCAACAAAGGTGGGCCCGCTGCGAGGCAAGGCTTCAAGTATCAAGACCATGTAGCCGTCAGCTTCATTTTCAAGATGATGCGCGATAGCAGTTACACCCAGGTGGAGTGCGAGACCGCCGACGATATCGTGGCCGTATTCAAGTACGCGGGGCAGCTCGTCAACGAGTACATTCAGGTCAAGACAACTGAGGGTGACCACAAATGGAATATGGAAGAGGTGACCAAGCTGGACGGCACCAAAGCCGACTCGTCCTTGCTCCATAAATCGCTTAAGTGCGATGTACGCCCAGGCCCTGCTCGCTTCCGAATTGTGACCCAGAGGGACGTCGCAAAAATTCTCGACGGATTCAAAACGGAGCTGGATAAGCGGAATCTGCCTGACACCACCACGGCCCGAGGCAAGGCGCTGCTCAAGAAATTCAAGAGATTCACCTCTCCACAAAATCGGAGTTTCGCTGACTGGGCGGACAACTGCGTCTGGCAGGTCTATGGGGATGTGGAGGCACTGGAAGCGGTCAACATCAAAGCCCTTTCCAAGCTTGCTGAGGATTTCGGGAACCGTCCAAATAATACTCAGATGCAGGCCATTTACGATGAGTTCTTGGAGATGGCTGACAAGGCTGCCACGGCCAACGTGAAAACGGCTGCATCGAAGAAAATTATTCTGCGGGAACCGGCTCTGGCCCAGCTCAAGCAGCTGCTAGATGCAGCTGATGACCAGTCAACGGCCACAGCCAAACCCTACAAAAAGCGGCCAGATCCCTTCCTAATCGAATTTCACGCAAGCACCGATGAGGGCCTGCTGCAATCATTTTCCGGCTTTGACGTACGCTATGCGCTGAAAGCGTGGCGGCACGACGGTTTTGCTAAACACCTAGTCGAATGGCTCCCAGAATTCTCACTCAAGGCGAGCGAGATCGTGAACATCCTCGCGCACAATGCCGAAGCCATGCTCGCACGTTCCATCAATGCATTCAGCGACTGCGACCTGCCCCGTGACAGGCTGATCGCCGAATTAATACTCCACGCCATCCTGCGCAGCCGCCAAAATAGTGAGCCCGTGGCGTGCAAGGTTTTCTATAAATCCGGTGGCAAGCTCTCCGAATTTGGCAACGCCCACATCGTCCAGATACCTGGCCAGGACGATCAGCTATGGCTGGGGCTAGCACGCCTGATTGAAGCAGACACCATGGACGCGACGTTGGCGCAGATCTGCAGCGTCCTAGACGCAACCATCTCGGAGACGGTGCTCTCGTCGGAAAGGGAAATCATCATCAACCTGCGCGAGCCCCTGCACCATCAACCGAAAGCAGACGCCTTCAACCAGGCACTGCACCGGAACTCGTCAGTCGATGACATGCTGAACGTCCTGTGCTTTCCCATCCTGCTGACCTACGACAGTCACGTACTCTCGTCAGGTTGGCTCGCTGATTACGTGAACAACCTTAGAAAAGAAATCGAGGCCCACTTCAGCACCTTCACCACCCAGCTGCCAGAGAACATCAAGCAAGTAAAGGTCATGGTCTTCCTCGTGCCAATGGAAAGCATCGAGAAGCTGACAAATGCCTTCAACGCCCGCTGCAAAACACTTGAAGACCTGCAGGTATAAGCTAAGGCATGTGGTCGATTTGCAGAGCTGAGAAAACTACAGGGTGAAGGTATTCCGAACTGGCCAAGCCGGCTTCGGCCATCTCAAGGAATGATGCGTTAATGAACTACGAAACGATCAAGAACAGCCTAGCGAAACTCAGTGATGAGGGCGTTTCGACGGTCGATGTGCTGCTCGCCATTAACGCCATCGTCAACCGAAGCAACGCCGAGTGGGAAGGACGGGATCTGGTGATCCGTGCGCTCGACAAGTTCGCACTCTTCGACGCAGTCGAACAATCGCTCCTGCTCAATATGGTGCGAGCCGTGGGGCTATTTCCTTACATCACGCCACACCTGAGCAACATGGCCCTGTCTGATCGCTTGGCTTACGAGGCTCACAGAGTTGAAGGTGTGGAACCTGGCATGGTGTTTCATCACCTCCAGGCACACGTTTTCAGCTTGATCATGCAGGGGCAAAACGTCGTCCTGAGCGCCTCCACCAGCGTCGGCAAAAGCCTGGTCATCGACGCAGTACTTGCCCAGCGCCGGTTCAAGAAGGTGGTGGTGATCGTTCCTACCATTGCGCTGATTGACGAAACCCGCCGCCGCTTGGTCAAGCGGTTCAGAGACTTCAACCTGATCACCCACCCCAGCCAAGAAGCGGTGCCCGACGTCACCAACGTCTACCTCCTGACGCAGGAGCGCGTTATTCAGCGTCCTGATCTGGATGATGTGGAATTCTTCGTGCTGGACGAATTTTACAAAATCGATTTGGGGAGCAATAAGGATGAGAGCTCGCGCGCCGTTGATCTGAGCTTGGCGTTCCACAAGCTCGCAAAGACCGGAGCACAGTTCTACATGCTCGGGCCGCACATTCAGAAGATCTCTGGGTTAGACGGTTACGAGTATCATTTCATCCCGTCCGACTTCAGCACCGTCGCGGTCGATATCCAGAATTTCAATCTGGGCATGCGCTCAGAGGAGCGCACACAGAAGCTCTTGGAACTGGTCAGGACGCTGGAGTCCCCTACCCTGATCTACTGTCAGGCGCCGGCAAGCGCAAACAGGGTCGCTGAGTATCTTATCCAGGATGGTGGGTTGATCCCGGTGCCAGAGACGCAGGAAATCGCTGCATGGATCTCCAAGCATTACCACCCAGAATGGAACGTTGCCAGGGCGATCGCCCTGGGCATCGGGATCCACCATGGCGGGGTGCCTCGCGCGCTGCAGCAGTACATGGTCAAGCTGTTCAACGAGGGCGTCATCAAGCGAATCATCTGTACATCAACTATGATTGAGGGCGTCAACACGTCGGCTGAGAACGTGATTATTTACGATCGTCGCCTCAAGATGTCGACGCTCGACTACTTCACTTACAAGAACATTTCTGGGCGCGCTGGCCGCATGAATAAATACTTCATCGGCAAGGTGTTCATGCTCGAAGCCCCGCCCATTGAGCAGGGACTGACGGTCGAGTACCCCATCGGCCATCAGGATGAAACCTCACCTATCGGCCTTTTAATGCAGCTGGAAAACGAATACCTCACGGATATCTCGCGAGGCCGCCTTCAGGACGCGTATGCCAACCCGTTGCTGTCACCTGCCACCCTGATCGAAAACCGCCACATTCCTATCGAGCGTCAGGTCGAAGTGGCAAAAACTATCATCAGTGACCTTCCTGATGGTCAGGAGTTGTTAGGCTGGAAAGGCATCCCTGAGCCAAACCAACTGAATTACTTATGCGAGCTGGTCTACATACTAGAAGGTAAGAACCTGATGGATTACCTGATCTCGTCCAGTTCTCAGTTGGCTTGGCACATCAATGAACTTCGAAATCAAAAAAACCTGCCGGCCTATCTGAGCGAAGCAGTGGAAAATCGGTGGGAGAATATCTCGGCGAGTGAAGCCGTTAACCTGCGCCTGAGATTCATCAGAAACATGATGTGCTTCAGATTACCTCGGGACATCATGGCGATTCACAAAATTCAGGTCGACGTGCTGGAGCAACACGGGTACGAGCCTGGAGACTTTAGCTTCTTCGCTGAGCAACTGGAAAACATGTTCCTTGACCCACTGCTCACCGCACTAGACGAATACGGAATTCCCACTCAGATCTCAACCAAGATCAAGCACTTGATTTTGCCATCAGAGCACCTGAACGATTTGCTGGCAAAACTACGATCGCTTGCCCGTCGGGTGGAGAGCCTTCAGCTCACCGCCTTCGAGAAAGGCCTAATGCAATGGGCGGTCGCGGACATGTAAAGATGGAAGCGATGGACGCGGGCGCTGCAATAAAGCGGGCCGAGGTTCTGGTCTTCCAGAGATTGACGAGTTTGCCGACTTACCCTACGGAGCGGTACCACAATGCCAAACCAACTGGTCATCAAAGGTCAACTTTTTCCATCCCAGACGGAAGCGGAGCGCTTTTTTTATGCCATGCGTGACAAAAATCTCGTTGAGGGTGGAGATATTCAAGGCACTACTGAATTCGATCTGCTCGAAGACCTGTACGTCCGGTATTGCAAAGCGACCAACTGGCCAACGCCAGGACATCCTGTTGCCTTTTATGCGCGCAATATAGCGCGTGGGGTTGGCGCCCACGGTGGCACTACACAGGGCTTTGTCGTGAAATTCAGTGATGGTAGCGAGCAGGAATTCTCCATAAAGAAAGCCGTCAAGGCTGTGGCAACGTAGGTATTACTAACTATCCAAATAGAAAAGAATGTCATGAAAAAATTCCTAGTACTTGACAAATCCTTCCTCCAGGGAGTCTCGAAGAGACGAATTGATGAGCTGGATAACTCATACAGACTTCTAATGCCTGAAGAGATGCTGTACGAATTATCCAAAGGTGCTCCTGAGGATAGAGCAAAATGGTTTTATAGACTGCCATCGACAGTCAGGCCATTTGAGCTATCCCGAAATCATGGGTATTTACTTCGCTACGAGAAAGAAAATCTACTTAGCTGTGGACTGCCCAGTCTACATGTAAGAACTATTGATCACGCAGCGACGGAAAACTACCGCAACCCAGAATTCATCGTCCCAACTGAGCTGTCCGCCGTAAGAGACCACAGAAAAAGCCAAGTGGACGAGGATGTAAACTATCTCTTCTTACTGACTAGAAATATCGACAAGATACTACCCGAAACTAGAGACATCCATCCAAAAGACAGAAAACAAGTACAGGAAAACATCGAAGAAAAAATAGCAAGCGACGAAGATTTCTTGAAAGGCGCTGTCAATACAATCATGTCTCACCCCCACCCGGATAGTAGTGAAGTTGATAAGTCATGGATTAGCTATCGCTGGCTACAGGTAAATCTTCTATTCGCGCTAGATTTTTGGACTCGTTACACTCAGGAAATTGACCTTACCACTGAATCAAAACAGCTAGAGCGGTTTAGACATGACGCGTTAGATGCTGGCTACCTAATCGTAGGAATTCAAGAAGGAGCGTTTGCAACGAAAGAAAAAAAACTTATCCGGTGGTGGAATAAAATCTTTCCCGAGGGAGACCTCATTCAGGATTAATTAGCGTTGGTTTTTGACCAGCGTCTGAGGTTGTGTGGCAATGTTCTCTTCGCTGCATGCAATCATGAACGCACATGACCTTAGAACCCTATTGCCCTCTTTGCCAAATTTATAGGAAAAATTGAATCTTCCTCAAACACACTGGCATAGGGATCGACGTAGCAAATCCGAACCCCATGCGGGCAGCTGATGCCTCGACAATTTTTCTGTTCAAAGCACGACAGGCTACCAATCCATGACGTACGCACTGATAGACAATGCCACACTCACAGCCGTCCAGCGCGCCACTGGGACGGTAGCAGTTAAGACCAGCGATACGATCAACGGGGATCTGTGTGCTTTGGAGAACTTTTTGCAGGGCAATCTCTTCTACGATGATCTTCTCTGCATAGACAACTACAAGCCTGAGCATAGAGACAGTCGGAAACAGCAATTTCCCTACCTTCGGTTCTTGGCGCCTACTGAATTTGGTCTTGAGGAGGTGGATGCGGTCGCGCAAAAGGAAGCGGCATCAATCCGTCCCGAAATTCGGGGAGGAAAATTTGTGGATGAGGACTTCAGCGCCCTGCTGGAGCAATTAAAAATGAATATGGTGTGCACCTGGGATCAAGCCTCCAGCGTGTATTACCTGACCATGAGGATGTTGGGCTATCGTGGCTCTGACGAATACAGCAAGTACAGCGCTTTAAGTGCAGCTATCTTCGCAGAGTTGAGTGATGCAGGCGAAACGCGCGGGCGCTGGTCGAAGGACGTCAAGCTTGTAAGCTCGGATGGTCACGTGTTCAGCAAGTCAGAGTTCTCCGAAAGCAGCCGGGGCGACTATGGTGGCCCCACAAGGCAGTTGGAGATGTTCGTAGCCTCCCTAAATTGGCTTGCCTATAAATCCATTTATTACTCGACTGCCGCCAAACACTTGAAAGCTGACTCATTCATCCACCCCATCCGGCACGCTTATCAGGTGCACTGGATGAAAAAAGTCGGCGCCTTTGGCCATGATTTCACCGCCCGTCTCCTGGCCAACCTCGCGGACAAGACAAGAACGAGCATTTCGGAAATCCAATCACACGGAGCAACCCAAACTGTTGCATTGGATCTGCCCTTGTTCTCGGCGTGGTTAACTCAATCTACTGGTAGCGTCTCCAATGCCATTGAGGCTGCCAGGCAGCTCCGCAACGAAGGTCATTTCGTCACCATGCGTGAAACGCTCAAAGCCATTCGCATTGCGTTCGACGAGCAGGGCATTGCGAGCGGCAACAAGCGCATTACGAAGCTCATGGACGACGTCGACAAGATTTGCGGCGACCTTAGGCGTAGCTATGGTGTACGGTCTCCTCAGGGCATTCAGGGCAGCTTCCTCATTAAAACGGCAAGCTCAGTCACCAGCCTATTCGGGGTTTCACTACCTGACTGCGATTTCGCTCTCTCGACACCTGAGTTCATGAAATCAGAATCGACCAAAGCCTTCACAACCGTCGTGAAGGACATAACCAAGGAGCTCACCTCAATGGAGCGCCTGGGGGGATTACGAGATCTGATGGCCAAGTCTTTCAGGATCGAGGGCGAAGATCACGGTGGCCCCAAGGTTCAGGAACCGAGGTTCCGTTACGTAAAGTCCGGATGGCAAAAACCGATGTGAAGTCTGTCCGCGTTCTTGTGGCTAGCTGATCCATGCCGGGTTTTCCGCGTCCTAATTTTGGTAGGCATCGCTGGGCATCCGGGCGTCCCAAGCAATCGCACAATTCTATCTTATTGTGCTTTGGTGAGAATCCAAGGCACCGCTTGGCAGGTTGAATGGGCGGGTCGTGCGGGGCCATTGGGGACTTAGGGATATGTACAAGCATTGTGCTGTTGATGGATTGGCAGAGAAGTCCATCGATTAAAAGAAAAATGGACAATGGACAAAAAAATTTAAGCTACTGATTTATATTGGATTTGGATGTCCATTTCTAGCGTTAGCTCACACGTACAGAACTTCGACAAGACGATCGTCTCGATCCCGACCTGGCGGCTGATGTCCGAGTCGTTCAAGAACTGGCGCGGCATGCAGCAGTCCGGCGGTCGGCGGATCAAACGCAGCCTGTTCATCGATGCCAGCGGCGTGCGCTTCATCCGCGACGACGAGGAAGAAAAGCTTTCCCAGGTGCACCTGCTGACCGACTACATGGGCCGCAAGAAAGCCGAGCTCAAGGCCTGGAATGAGGCCCAGGGCAATGTCGCGGCAATGTCGGCCAACCGCCGCCGCATGACCAACATCGGCACCTTCCGCGCCTACGCGCTGGCGTATCTGAAGAGTCATCCGGAGATTCAGCCGAACATGACCTGCATGGTCCGGCAGATGCAGACCACCGCGCAGGGCATTCCGCTGGAAATCTACTGCTTCACCCGCACCACGGTGTGGGCCGATTACGAGCGGATTCAGGGGGATATTTTCGATTACCTGCTGGCGGTGTTGCCGGAGTTCGGGCTGAGTTTGTATCAGCAGCCGAGTGGTGGGGATTTGCGTCCAGGGTTGCTGCCGGCGGTGTTGGGCTCGGCGAGTACTCCGGAGCCGGAAAAACACCTGATGTAACTTACTGATCACATGTAGGAGCTGCCGAAGGCTGCGATCTTCTGATGTTCAAGATCAAAAGATCGCAGCCTTCGGCAGCTCCTACACGGGTTACGCAGTGCGTTTAATGCCCAACCGGCTGATCCACACCGCTGCCAGAATCACACCCCCGCCAAGGAACAACCGCCCCAGTTCCTCATGCTGATTCCAGATCAGCAGATTCAACAGCAACCCCACCGGCACGTGCAGGTTGTTCATCACCGCCAGTGTTCCGCCGTTGACCATGCACGCGCCCTTGTTCCACCAGTACAGACCCAACGCAGTCGAGACCAGACCGAGAAACAGCAACACCGCCCATTGCAGCGGCGCTTCCGGTAGAAAGTTCGACTTGCCGAACAACAGGAACGCTGGCAGCACAACCGCCAATGCACCGAGGTAGAAATAACCGAAACGGCGGTAATGCGGCAGGTCACTCGGATGCTTCGCCACCAGATGCTTGTACAGGACCTGCCCGGCGGCATAAGTGAAGTTGGCCAGTTGCAGCAGCAGGAAGCCCATGAAGAAGTCGGGACTGATGCTGTCGAAGCGAATCACCGCCGCACCCCCGACTGCTACCAGCGCAGCAATCAACGCCCACGGGTTGAAGCGGCGGTTCAGCGCGTCTTCGATCAACGTCACGTGCAGCGGCGTGAGAATGGTGAACAGCAACACCTCCGGCACCGTCAGCACGCGGAAGCTCAGGTACAGGCAGACGTAAGTCACCCCGAACTGCAACGCGCCGATGAGCAACATGCCACGCATGAACGCCGGCTCCACCGAACGCCAGCGCGTCAACGGAATAAACACCAGCCCGGCCAACACCACACGGACCAGCACCGCAAAGTAACTGTCGACATGCCCAGCTAGGTATTCGCCGATCAGACTGAAGGAAAACGCCTGGATCAGCGTGACAAAAAGTAGATAGCCCATGCTCGCCTCGAAAATCGAATGGCGGCGACGATAGCGGTTTTTCGGATGGGCTCCAACAGCAAACGGCGCCGGAATCAAAAGCCCCTCACCCTGGCCCTCTCCCGGAGGGAGAGGGGACTGACCGAGGTGGTTGGGCAAGCTACGCCGACATGAAATACCGCATCGAATCCAAAGAAGCCAAAAACCGGCCCTCCACCGCTCAACACAATGAGCGCAAGCTCGAGTACCGCTCTTGATCTTGATCCACCCGCCCCGTCGGCAGGCTGAGCGGAGGGATTGATCCGGGCGTGGGAGCGCAGCGACCGTCTGGCGCAGCCAGACACAGCGGAAGGAGGTGCAGCGAAGCAAACCGGAGCCGCTGCGCCCGGATCGATCCCGCAGCGAAGGAACCCCGAGCCCCAGCGAGCGGGCCGAACGTTGGGGCACAGACCTTTGGTTACTTTGGGGCGTTTGCCAAAGTGACCCGCTGTAAGAGCGGAACCGCCAGCCGCAACACCGCAGTAACGGATATTCACCCAAAACCCCAAGAGCCTGGTCGGCCCAAAGGCCGCCAAGAAAACCCAGACAAAAAAAAGCCCGATCTCGCTAAAGCGTTCAATCGGGCTACAGCACTCAGGAGCAAAAGTGCAAAGGGAGGTTCGATGCGCGTGGAACCTTGAAGGGGTTGCGCCAGGTCACTTAAACAATCGGCGATTATCTGGCGATTAACCGATCAAGCGACCTGAGACAATTTGGCGTTGGCCTGATTCAGGCCCTTCTCCTGGAAGTCACCGCCCAGGTTCATGCCCTCAGCATGGATAAAGGTCACGTCGTTGATCCCGATGAAACCCATCACCTGACGCAGGTACGGTTCCTGATGATCCGCAGGACCACCGGCATACACGCCACCGCGAGCGGTCAGGACAAAGGCGCGCTTGCCGCTGAGCAGACCTTGCGGGCCGGTTTCGGTGTACTTGAAGGTCACCCCCGCACGCAGCACATGGTCAAGCCAGGCCTTGAGCGTGCTCGGGATCGCAAAGTTGTACATCGGTGCAGCCATCACCAGCACGTCGGCGGCGAGCAGCTCATCAGTCAATTGGTTGGAGCGATCCAGCGACGCCTGTTCGCTGTCGTTGCGCTGTTCAGCGGGTTTCATCCAGCCACCCAGCAAATTGGCGTCCAGATGCGGCACCGGGTTCGCGGCGAGGTCACGCACGGCGATCTGATCGGCAGGGTGCGCGGCTTTCCACTGAGCGATGAAGGTCTGGGTCAGTTGACGGGAAACCGAATCTTGCTGGCGGGCACTGCTTTCGATGATCAGAACGCGGGACATGGTGTGTAGCCTCCATCCGAGAATGTTGTAAGTCGATGGAGTGAAGGTTAAACAGAGTCGAATCGATGAAAAAGCGCAAATATCCGCTGTAATCCATCGATAAATTCGTTTATAAGCTAAACCCATATCCCCTGTGGGAGCGAGCCTGCTCGCGAAAGCGGAATGTCAGTCCCATCCTCTGGATGACACTCCGTCTTCGCGAGCAGGCTCGCTCCCACAGGGTAATCGCGTTATTTCGGGGTGCAGGTCAGTTTGATGCGCAGCTTGATGATCTCGCGGGTGAACTTGGCCGTGGCGTTTTTATGCTTGCCCGCCGGCACATCGATGCTGCGCGTGCGTGGTGCTTCCGGGCCGTTGCTGAACACCGCACGGCAGGTCGCGTCGACATCACCGTAGTTGGCCACGCGGATCGAGCCGATGTCGTTGTCCGTGTCGTAAGTCTCGTAGTCGATCTTCATGCCGTTGAGATCCTTTTGCACATCGATCGGATAGGCAAACGCGGTCAACGGCAGCAGCGCCAGCACCACACAACAGAATTTTTTCATTCGGCAGTCTCCATGAGGGACGGCCAGCTTAGGACAAGAGGAGCTATTGATGAAAGCGCCCCGCGTGACCCTTGATCAATGGCGAACATTGCAGGCCGTGGTCGACCACGGCGGATTCGCCCAGGCCGCCGAGGCCCTGCACCGTTCGCAATCGTCGGTCAGCTACACCGTCGCCCGCATGCAGGATCAGCTCGGCGTGCCGTTGCTGCGCATCGATGGGCGCAAAGCCGTGCTCACCGAGGCCGGCGGCGTGTTGTTGCGCCGTTCGCGGCAATTGGTCAAACAGGCCAGCCAACTCGAAGACCTCGCCCATCACATGGAGCAAGGCTGGGAAGCGGAAGTGCGGCTGGTGGTGGATGCGGCCTACCCGAGCGCGCGGATCGTCCGCGCGCTGACCGCGTTCATGCCGCAGAGTCGCGGCTGCCGCGTGCGTTTGCGCGAGGAAGTGTTGTCGGGGGTCGAGGAAGTGCTGCTCGAAGGCGTGGCGGACCTGGCGATCACCGGCCTGAGCATTCCGGGCTACCTGGGTGCGGAGTTGAGCGATGTCGAGTTCGTCGCCGTCGCCCATCCTGATCACCCGCTGCATCGGCTCAACCGCGAGCTGAGCTTTCAGGATCTGGAAACCCAGATGCAAGTGGTGATCCGCGACTCCGGCCGCCAGCAGCCGCGCGATGTCGGCTGGCTCGGCGCCGAGCAGCGCTGGACCGTCGGCAGCCTCGCCACCGCCGCGACCTTTGTCAGCAGCGGCCTGGGTTTTGCCTGGCTACCGCGGCACATGATCGACCGCGAATTGAAGGATGGTTCGCTCAAGCTGCTACCGTTGGACCGAGGCGGCAGCCGCAATTCGAGCTTCTATCTGTATTCGAACAAGGACAAACCCCTGGGCCCGGCCACGCAGATCCTCATCGAACTGCTGCGCACCTTCGACACCTTGCCGCTGGACGCACCGTTCGCCGCACCTGAACAAGCCTGACACGGAGTTCACCGATGGCGTATTTCGAGCACGAAGGTTGCAACCTGCACTACGAGGAATATGGCCACGGTGCGCCGTTGCTGCTGGTCCACGGACTCGGCTCGAGCACACTGGACTGGGAAATGCAGATCCCGGCGCTGGCCGCGCACTACCGGGTAATCGTCCCGGACATTCGCGGCCACGGGCGCTCGGACAAACCCCGCGAGCGCTACAGCATTGCCGGGTTCAGCGCCGACCTGCTGGCCTTGATCGAGCACCTGCGCCTCGGCCCGGTGCACTACGTCGGGCTGTCGATGGGCGGGATGATCGGTTTTCAGCTGGCCGTCGATCAGCCGCAGGTGCTCAAGAGCCTGACCATCGTCAACAGCGCGCCACAAGTCAAATTGCGCACCCGCGACGACTACTGGCAGTGGTTCAAACGCTGGAGCCTGATGCGCCTGCTCAGCCTGGAAACCATCGGCAAAGCCCTCGGCAGCAAACTTTTCCCCAAGCCGGAACAGGCCGATCTGCGACGGAAAATGGCCGAACGCTGGGCAAAAAACGACAAACGTGCTTATCTCGCCAGCTTCGATGCGATCGTGGGCTGGGGCGTTCAGGAACGACTTTCCCGGGTGTCCTGTCCAACGCTCGTCATCAGCGCCGACCGTGATTACACACCGGTGGCGTTAAAAGAAACCTATGTAAAACTGCTGCCGGATGCGCGGCTGGTGGTCATTGACGACTCGCGCCATGCCACCCCGCTCGATCAACCCGAACGCTTCAATCACACGCTGCTGGATTTTCTCGCCACAGCCGACCTTCACTCTCAGGATCACTGACCCATGCTGAAAAAACTCGCCCTCGCCGCCAGCTCCGTACTGTTTGCCGCCAACCTGATGGCTGCTACCCCGGCCAAGGCGCCCCACGTGCTGCTGGACACCACCAACGGCCAGATCGAAATCGAACTGGACCCGGTCAAGGCACCGATCAGCACGAAGAACTTCCTTGAATACGTCGACAGCGGTTTCTACAACAACACCATTTTCCACCGCGTGATCCCGGGCTTCATGGCTCAGGGCGGCGGCTTCACCCAGCAGATGCAACAGAAAGAAACCAAGGCGCCGATCAAGAACGAAGCCAGCAATGGCCTGCACAACGTTCGTGGCACCCTGTCGATGGCGCGTACTTCCATTCCTGACTCGGCGACCAGCCAGTTCTTTATCAACGTTGCCGACAACGCATTCCTCGATCCGGGCCGTGACGCCGGTTACGCGGTGTTCGCCAAAGTGGTCAAGGGCATGGATGTCGTGGACATCATCGTCAACTCGCAGACCACCACCAAAAGCGGCATGCAAAACGTGCCTGTCGACCCTGTGATCATCAAGTCGGCCAAGCGCATCGACTGAGTTTCGCCGGGCATATCGAGCGGCGTGGGGCTGAGCCTGCGCCGCTCGCACTGATAAAAGGAGAGCCCGGATTCCGGGCGGTTATCTGATGCTCTATCGCCGTTTCGAACAACTGATCGATATCTTCCGCGACGCCCCGACGGCGTCCCCGCCGGACCGCGTCTGGCCCTTCTATACCTATTACCTGAAGCAGGTCTGGCCGAGCTTCGCCGCCCTGCTCGTGGTTGGCCTGTTCGCCGCGTTGATCGAAGTGGCGCTGTTCAGTTACCTGAGCCGCATCATCGATCTGGCCCAAGGCACGCCCAACCCGAATTTCTTCAGCGACCACGCCCTCGAATTGACCTGGATGCTGGTGGTCGCCCTGGTGTTGCGACCGATTTTCTTCGGCCTGCACGACCTGCTGGTGCATCAGACCCTGAGCCCGGGCATGACCAGCATGATCCGCTGGCAGAACCACAGTTACGTGCTCAAGCAGAGCCTGAATTTCTTCCAGAACGACTTCGCCGGGCGCATCGCCCAGCGCATCATGCAGACCGGCAACTCGCTGCGCGATTCCGCCGTGCAAGCGGTGGACGCGCTGTGGCACGTGGTGATCTATGCGATCAGCTCGCTGGTGCTGTTCGCCGAGGCCGACTGGCGCCTGATGATCCCTTTGCTGACCTGGATCGTCGCCTACATCGGCGCGCTGTATTACTTCGTGCCGCGCGTGAAAGAGCGTTCGGTGGAAGCCTCTGACGCGCGCTCGAAATTGATGGGCCGTATCGTCGACGGCTACACCAACATCGCCACGCTGAAACTGTTCGCTCACACCAACTTCGAACAGCACTACGCCAAGGAAGCGATCGAGGAACAGACCGTCAAAGCGCAGATGGCCGGTCGCGTGGTGACCAGCATGGACGTGGCGATTACCACCATGAACGGCCTGCTGATCGTCGGCACCACCGCGCTGGCATTGTGGCTGTGGACGCAGTCGCTGATCACCGTCGGCGCGATTGCCCTGGCCACCGGCCTGGTGATTCGCATCGTCAACATGTCCGGCTGGATCATGTGGGTGGTCACCGGCATTTTCGAAAACATCGGCATGGTCCAGGACGGTCTGCGCACCATTTCGCAACCGGTCAGCGTCACCGACCGCGAGCAGGCCAAACCGCTGGCCGTGGCCTCGGGCGAAGTGCGTTTCGAGCACGTGGATTTTCACTACGGCAAGAAGAAAGGCATCATCGGCGACCTCAATCTGACGATAAAACCGGGGGAGAAAATCGGCTTGATCGGCCCGTCCGGCGCCGGCAAATCAACCTTGGTCAACCTGTTGCTGCGCCTGTACGACGTCGAGGGCGGGCGCATCCTGATCGATGGGCAGAACATTGCCGAAGTCGGCCAGGAAAGCCTGCGTGCGCGGATCGGCATGATCACTCAGGACACCTCGCTGTTGCACCGCTCGATCCGCGACAACTTGCTTTACGGCAAACCCGACGCCACCGACGCTGAACTGTGGGAGGCGGTGCACAAGGCTCGCGCCGATGAGTTCATTCCACTGCTGTCCGACGCTGAAGGCCGCACCGGTTTCGACGCGCATGTCGGTGAGCGCGGGGTGAAACTGTCGGGTGGTCAGCGCCAGCGCATCGCGATCGCGCGGGTGCTGCTCAAGGACGCGCCGATCCTGATCATGGACGAAGCCACCTCTGCACTGGATTCGGAAGTCGAAGCGGCGATCCAGGAAAGCCTCGAGACCTTGATGCAGGGCAAAACCGTGATCGCCATCGCCCACCGTCTCTCGACCATCGCGCGCATGGATCGCCTCGTGGTGCTGGAAAACGGCAAGATCGCCGAGAGCGGCACCCACGCCGAACTGCTCGCCCATCGCGGCTTGTATGCGCGCTTGTGGGCACACCAGACCGGAGGCTTTGTCGGCATCGACTGATGCCTGGCGGTGCGGTGAAAAAACTGTGGGAGCGAGCCTGCTCGCGAATGCGGTGGATCAGCGACAAATTCGTCAACTGACCCGACGCTTTCGCGAGCAGGCTCGCTCCCACAGGGATCTATGCTTGGCGATAGGGCAAGGCGGTTTTCGCTTCTTCGGCATAGGCGAGGATGCCGGCGCGTTCCTGTTGCAGGAAATCTTTTACCGCTGCCTTCAACCCCGGATGGCGCAGGTAATGCCAGGAATGGGTGATCACCGGTTCGAAGCCGCGAATCAACTTGTGCTCGCCCTGCGCCCCGGCATCGAAACGCTGGATGCCATGGGCAATCGCGTAATCCATGCCCTGATAAAAACACGTCTCGAAATGCAGCCGATCAAACTCGGCCAGGCAGCCCCAATAACGCCCGTAGAAACTGTCACCACCGACCAGGCTGAACGCCATCGCCACCGGCCGTGAGCCCTGTTTGGCCAAGACCACGCGAATCGCTTCGGGCATACGTTCGGCCAGCAGGCTGAAGAACTCCCGCGTCAGATACGGCGCCTGACGCCGCACCGCGTAGGTGTTGGCATAGCAGGCGTAAACAAAATCCCACTGTGCCTCGCCCAGCTCTCGCCCCTCCAACCACTCGAACTCGAAGCCCTGCCCCGCCACCTGCTCGCGTTCCTTGCGCATCTGCTTGCGCTTGCGCGAACTGAGGGCGTCGAGGAAGTCCTGAAAGTCGCGGTAACCACGGTTCTGCCAGTGATATTGACAGCCGATGCGCTGCAGCCAGCCCGGTTGCTCGGCCATCGCCGCATCGGTAAACGGATCGGTGAAATTGATGTGCGCGCTGGACAGTTCTTCGATCTGCAGATAGCCCGGCAGGCTGTTCAGCAGTTCGAAACCGTCCTCGACCTTCGCCGCCAGCAAGCGCGGACCGCTGACCGGGCTGAAGGGCACGGCAGTCAGGAGTTTGGGGTAGTAATCAATGCCGGCACGCGCGCAGGCGTCAGCCCAACCGTGATCGAAGACGTACTCGCCGTAGGAGTGCCACTTGCGATAACTGGGCAGTGCGGCGATCAGTCGATCATCTTCGATGTGCAGTAAATGTTCGGGCTGCCAGCCCGAATGCGGGCCGACACTGCCGCTGTCTTCCAGCGCGCTGAGAAAGGCGTGACGCAGGAACGGCTGGTTGTCCGGCACCAGCGCATCCCAGCTTGCCGGGGCGATTTCTGACAGGTCTTGCAGGCGTTGCAACGGCATTCACTGGCACTCCACAGCTTGGCGACAAAGCCCGGCGAGTATCGCTGATCGCGACCCGGTTGCACACGCTCAATCGGCCGACAGCGCTCTAACTCGATAGTTCACGCCTGATACGCATCGTCATCAACCTGCCATCACTGTGCCACCGCTCTGTCATAAACCATCGCGATACTGGCGCCTGTTTTTAGAGCGCCGGGTTCTAACCCGGACACAGTTTTCCGGCCTTCAGCCGGTTGTGCCCAGGATGGTTCAGCCATCCCCTTCATCTTCGGAGATTGCTATGCGTCTTGCTTCCACGAAAACTGCAGCGGCCCTGTGCGGCGGCTTGTTGCTGGCCATGAGCGTTCCGGCCAGTGCTGCAGTCGACGCCAAACTGCTCGACATGCTCAAGGCCAACGGGTCGATTTCCCAGGCGCAGTACATCGAGCTGCAAACAGAACTGGCCAAGGATCAGAAGGCTCAGCAAATCGCCCAACAGGCGCAGCAGGAAACCAACGAACAAGTGGCGGCGGTCGCGAAGAAGACCAACGAACAGAGCCTGTTCGACCAGAAACTGGCCTGGGCGGCCAAGACTCAGTTCAAGGGCGACGTACGTATCCGCCAGGAAACCATCAAGATCGACGGCGAGCCGAACAACGGCGGCCGCGACAAGGATCGCCAGCGCATCCGTGCGCGTCTGGGCGCCTACACCGAGATCAACCCGCAAGTCGACACCGGTATCCGCATCGCCACTGGCGGCGGTGACGACGCGCGCTCGACCAACCAGGATCAGGACAACTACTTCGACAAGAAGCAGATCTGGCTCGACCTCGGCTACATCGACTATCACCCTGATCAGATCAAGAACCTGCACGTGATCGGCGGCAAGATGCTGCAACCGTGGGTGAGCATGGGCGACGTGATCTGGGACAGCGATATCAACCCGGAAGGTCTGGCCATTACCTACAAGTATCCATTGGGCGGCAGCGCCGAATTGTTCGGCAGCCTGGGTAACTACAACCTCAAGGACAACGTTGACGGCGACGGCGTGCAATTCCGCCACGACCTGCGCCTGACCGCTGGCCAGTTGGGCAGCCGCTTCAACATCACCGACAACCTGAAAATGACCGTCGGCGGCAGCGTCTACGCCTACCAGAACGACGAAGACAGCCGCTGCACCGGCACCTCGACGCCGTGCGCCCTGGCAGTCAACGGCAACTCGGCGAACAACGAATTCCGTCTGTATGAAGGGTTCAGCCAGATCGACATCGGCGGCCTGCCAATGCCGCTGTCGTTCTACGGCCAGTACGTGAAGAACAACGATGCCGTGACCGATCAGGACACCGCATGGTTGCTCGGCGCCAAGTCGAAAGTCTTCGGCTTCAACCTCGACTACAACTATCGCGACGTGCAGCGCAACGCCGTGGTCGGCGCCTTCACCGACTCCGACTTCGCCAACGGCACCACCGGTTCGCGCGGGCACAAGTTCAAGGTCGGTTACGACATCGACAAGAACTTCGCCGTCGGCGCTACGTACTTCCTGACCAAGGCCGACTTCGCCAGCCGCAGCCAGCGCGATGCAGACGCCAACACCCTGCAGCTGGATGCTGAAGCGAAGTTCTAAAACGGTAGCTACAAGCTACAAGCTACAAGCTACAAGCCAAGAGCTGCGAGTGAATGCCTTTACTTGCAGCTTGAGGCTTGAAGCTTGAAGCTGCCTCACTCCGGAGCGGGCGGGACGATCCCCATCATCCGTTCGTTTCACCCGCACCGGGTTATTTCTGCAGGATGCAAAAACCCCTTTAGGAGCTGCCGAAGGCTGCGATCTTTTGATCTTGATACTGAAAACAAGATCAAAAGATCGCAGCCTCGTTTCACTCGACAGCTCCTACAGGGGGTTGTCTTTTCGTCGTTGCTCGGCCAGGCGTTCGGCCAAGGCATCGACGTTCTCGTCCGGTTTGTCCGGCAGCGCCTTCAGGGTTGCCTGCATCACGCGCATCTGCCGCATGAAGCGCCGGCAGTTCGGGCAGAACAACAGGTGATGACGCACCATCAGCGTCTCGCGAAAGCTCAGTTGGCCGTCGAGATAATCGCTGGATCGTGCCACTTGCTCCTTGCAGGTCAACATTCTCCTGTCTCCTCAAAATGTTCCACGGTCGCAAAGACCTTCAAGCGTGCCCGGTGCAGCAGCACGCGGACATTGGAGAGCGAAATCTCCAGAAGATTACAGATCTCTTCCAGCTCCAGGCCCTGGCGTTCGCGCAACAGCAGGACACTGCTCTGCAACTCGGACAGACTCAGCAAGGTGTGCTCGAGGCATTCGCGCAGTTCGTTTTCGGTGAGTAGCGCTTCGGGGGTGTCCTGATGCCAGGCAAATGGCGCGACCAGCCAATGACCGTCGCTCGAGGAAAATCGATCATCACCGATGGTGCCGTGGGGCGATGGCAGGTCGTCGAGCAGGACCTCCCGGCGATTGAGCTTGTAGCGACTCTTGGCCGAATTGGCGGTGATGGTCAGCAACCAGGTCTTGAGGCTGGAGCGGCCTTCGAAGCTGGCCAGATGACGCACCACCGACAGCCAGGCATCCTGCACCACTTCCTCGACATGACGCTGGCCGACAATCGCGTAAGCCACAGCGCGCATGGCGCTCTGATACGTGGTGACCAGTTCCTTGAAAGCCTTTTGCTCCCCCGCCAGCAGGCGCGTGAGCAGTTGGGTGTCGTCAGCCGCCATCCATCAATCCCCTTGTCCGGACTTCGAAAATGAACGCGGCAGGTGTGCACCTGCCGCGACGTCCGAAAAATTACAGCGTTTCAATCGCTTCGGATGTAGGAAAGATCGACGCGATTAAGGGGAAATTAACCTGTTTCAGCGCTTGCGCAGCAACACGCTACCGATCGAATAACCGGCACCGAAGGAGCTGAGCACCGCCAGCGAACCCGAGGCCAGATCATCCTGATATTTATGGAAAGCAATGACAGAACCGGCCGAGCTGGTGTTGGCGTAGCTGTCGAGAATCACCGGGGCTTCTTCTTCGGTAGCTTCGCGGCCGAGCAGCTTGCGCACGATCAAGTGGTTCATACTCAGGTTGGCCTGGTGCAGCCAGAAACGCTTCACGTCGCCAACGTTGAGCTGGTTCTCTTCCAGGTGCTCGCCAATCAGCTCGGCGACCATCGGGCAGACATCCTTGAACACCTTGCGGCCTTCCTGCACGAACAGCTTGTCGCGGGCACCGATGCCCTCTTCCGCCGCGCGGTTGAGGAAGCCGAAGTTATTGCGGATGTTGTTGGAGAACTTGGTCAGCAATTTGGTGCTGACCACGTCGAACTGGTACGCGGAGGTCGCCAGATCCGCGCGTTCGATGATCACCGCAGTCGCGGCATCGCCGAAGATGAAATGGCTGTCGCGATCACGGAAGTTCAGGTGCCCGGTGCAGACCTCCGGGTTGACCATCAGGATCGCCCGCGCCTGGCCCAGTTGCACGCTGTTGGCGGCGGCCTGGATGCCGAAGGTGGCGGAAGAACACGCCACGTTCATGTCGAAACCAAAACCTTCGATGCCCAACGCTTCCTGGACTTCGATGGCGATGGCCGGGTAAGCGCGTTGCAGGTTGGAGCAGGCGACGATCACGCCGTCGATGTCGGCTGCGGTTTTGCCGGCTCGCTGCAAGGCTTGCTCGGCTGCGCCAACGGCCATCTGGCAGAGCACCGACCATTCGTCGTTGGAGCGCTCGGGCAAGCGCGGGGCCATGCGTTGCGGATCGAGGATGCCGTCCTTGTCCATGACAAAGCGGCTCTTGATGCCAGAGGCTTTTTCGATGAACGCAGCGCTGGATTCTGTCAGGGCCTGGACTTCACCGCTGGCAATGGCCTCGGCGTTATCGGCGTTGAACTGGGCGACGTAGGTATTGAAAGACTGCACCAGCTCTTCGTTGGAGATGCTGTTGGCCGGTGTGTACAGGCCGGTGCCGCTGATGACGACGTTATGCATGGTCGTTTCTCTAATCTGTTCAGGCAGAAAGTGCTGGAACCGTCGTACCAACACGCAAAGGGTCTATTCCCATCCGGGGGACGCAAACCTGGCATCGTTTTATTCCGCAGCGCGACACGGCCGAAGGCTCTGGGTCGCGAAACGGCGGGTTATGGTGGCGAAGTTTGCCATAAACCCGAGGTTTTGGCGCCGTTCTCAAGCACAACTGCCATTCACCATATGAACTCAACTCTGTGGCGAGGGGATTTATCCCCGTTCGACTGCGAAGCAGTCGCCAACCCACCACGCTCGGTATAGCTGATGAACCGAGGTTGCAGTTTTTGGGGCGGCTTCGCCACCCAACGGGGATAAATCCCCTCGCCACAAAGCCCGCTTTCACAGGGGGATTGTGTATGGCTGCAGGTCAGGGCTCGACCTGACTCCACTGTTTGCTCAGGCGCTTGTCGGAGATCGGCACTTTCGTCCCCAACTGCTGAGCAAACAACGACACGCGGTATTCCTCCAGCCACCAGCGGTACAACTCCAGCTGCGGATCACGCTTGCCTTCCTGCGCATGCTTGGCCGCGCGGGTCTGGTATTGCGCCCACAGGCCAGCGAGTTCGCCACTCCAGACGCGATCCTTCTGCACCTGTGCGCCGAGTTTCTCGAAACGCTGCTCGACCGCTTTCAGGTAACGCGGCAACTCCTTGAGCCACTGCATCGGCGTCTCGCGGACGAAGCCTGGATAAACCAGATTGCCGATCTGCTGCTTGATGTCGTTCAACGCCACCGCTTGCGCCAGATCGATCTTGCCCTTGAAGCGTTTTTGCAGACCGTGCCAGATCTTGAGGATTTCCAGCGTCAGCCGCGCGACGCGCTCGGCGTGCTCGGTCCAGTTGCCGCGTTTGCGTTCGGCCAATGCCGCCAATCCGGCGCCATCGCGGGGCAACGGGTCTTCACCTTCGAGAATGCAGCTGTCGAGGCTGGCCAGCAGAATGTCTTCGACCAGCGCATCGACGCGGCCCAGTTCGCGATACAGCAGGCCCAGTTCAGTCTGCCCCGGCAACTTGCCCCGGAGGAATTTCGCCGGCTCGGCCAGTTGCTGCATCAACAAACGCTGCAAGGCCCGACGATGCTGGAACTCGGCTTCGGCCGGGGTCGAGAAGCGCCCTTCCTTGACCGCGCCGCCCTCTTCCACCAGCGCCGGGTACACCGTCATCGACAGCCCGGCGATCTTCTGCTGGGTCTTTTCTGCTACCGGCGCGAAGACTTTCGCCTCGACCGGCTGCTGACTTTTCGCACTCTGCGGCACCGCCAGCGCGGCCTGGCTGGCTTCGGCGAAGCGTGCGGTCAGCTCAGCCAGATCGCGGCCTTCGCCAAGGAACTTGCCCTCGCCGTCGACAATTTCCAGGTTCATGCGCAGGTGGCTTTCAACCTGCTGCGCCGCTTCCGCCCACGCTTCATCGCTGACCCGCGCGCCGGTCATGCGCAGCAGCTCGCGACCGAGCGCTTGCGGCAGCGAACCTTCGGCGAAAGTCATGCGCTGCAACGCGGCCTTGATGAAGTCCGGCACCGGCACGAAGTTCTTGCGCAGGGCTTTCGGCAGGTTGCGCACCAGGGCAATGCACTTGGCCTCGATCAGGCCCGGTACCAGCCATTCCAGACGCTCCGGCGGCAACATCGGCAGCAACGGCGCCGGCACGCGCAAGGTCACGCCGTCGCGCGGGTGATTGGGTTCGAAATGGTAGGTCAGCGCCAGTTCCAGATCGCCGATGTGCAGGGTGTCCGGGTAATCACGGGCGGTGACTTCACTGGCCTCGCGGGCCAGCACGTCTTCTTCGCGCATGATCAGCAGCTGCGGGTCTTTCTGGCTGTTGACCTTGTACCAACTGTCGAAGGTCGCGGTCTGGTGGATCTCCGCCGGCAGACGTGCATCGTAGAAGGCGTACAAGGTTTCTTCGTCGGCGAGAATGTCGCGACGGCGAGCCTTGGCTTCCAGTTCGTCGAGCTGTTCGAGCAGTTTCTGATTGGCGCTCAGGCACTTGGCCCGCGACTGAATCTCGCCGCGCACCAGGCCTTCGCGGATAAACAGCTCACGCGACACCACCGGATCGACCGGGCCGTAATGCACCGGGCGGCGACCGACCACGATCAGGCCGAACAGGGTGATCTGCTCATAGGCTACGACCTGACCGCGCTTCTTCTCCCAATGCGGCTCGAAGTGATTCTTCTTGATCAGGTGCCCGGCCAGCGGCTCGATCCAGTCGGCATCGATCTTGGCGACCATGCGCGCGTAGAGTTTGGTGGTTTCGACCAGCTCAGCAGTCATCAGCCACTGCGGACGCTTCTTGCCGATGCCCGACGACGGATGAATCCAGAAGCGCCGTTGCCGCGCGCCGAGGTAATCGCCGTCTTCGGTTTTCTGGCCGATCTGGCTGAGCAAGCCGACCAGCACCGCTTTGTGCAGCTTCGGATAATCCGCCGGCTCTTTGTTCAGGCTCAGCTGCATGTCGCGGCAGATCAGGCTCAACTGACGGTGAGAATCACGCCACTCGCGCAAGCGCAGGTAATTGAGGAAATTCTTCCGGCACCAGTTACGCAGCGGATTGGCGGTCAGCGCTTGGCGCTGCTCTTCAAAACCACGCCACAGATTGACCAGCCCGGCGAAGTCCGAATCCGGGTCCTTCCATTGTGCATGGGCCTGATCCGCCGCTTGCTGACGCTCCGGTGGACGCTCGCGCGGGTCCTGAATCGACATGGCGCTGGCGACGATCAGCACTTCCTGCAAGCTGCCGAGCCTGGCCGCTTCCAGGAGCATGCGGCCCATGCGCGGGTCGACCGGCAAGCGCGCCAATTGTCGACCGAGTGGCGTCAGCTGGCTGTTGCGATCCACCGCCGACAGTTCTTGCAGCAGGTTGAAACCGTCGCTGATCGCCTTGCCGTCCGGGGGTTCGATAAACGGGAACGCGGTGATTTCGCCGAGGCGCAGATGGAGCATCTGCAAAATTACGGCGGCGAGGTTGGTGCGCAGAATTTCCGGATCGGTAAATTCCGGGCGGCCGAGGAAATCCTCTTCGCTGTACAAACGCACGCAGATACCCGGCTCAACCCGCCCGCAACGACCTTTACGCTGATTGGCGCTGGCCTGGGAAATCGCTTCGATCGGCAAGCGCTGCACCTTGGCCCGATAGCTGTAGCGACTGATGCGCGCGGTGCCGCTGTCGATCACATAGCGAATGCCCGGTACGGTCAACGAGGTTTCGGCGACGTTGGTCGCCAGCACTACACGACGGCCCGGGTGCGACTGGAAGATGCGCTGCTGTTCAGCCGGCGACAGGCGCGCGTACAGCGGCAGGATTTCAGTGTGCTTGAGCTGGGCCTTGCGCAGCATGTCGGCAGCATCGCGAATCTCGCGCTCGCCGGGCAAAAACACCAGCACGTCACCGGGACTGCGCCGTTCGCTGCGCTCGTAGGCGGCGATTTCGTCGAGGGTGGCAAGAATCGCCTGATCGACGGTCAGGTCATCCTCGACCCGGTTGCCCTCTTCGTCCTGCTCCAGCGTCAGCGGCCGATACCAGGTTTCCACCGGGAAAGTACGCCCCGACACTTCGACGATCGGCGCGTCATCGAAGTGCTTGGAGAAGCGCTCCAGATCGATGGTCGCCGACGTGATGATGACCTTCAGGTCGGGACGGCGTGGCAGCAGGGTTTTCAGGTAACCGAGGAGGAAATCGATGTTGAGGCTGCGTTCGTGGGCTTCGTCGACGATGATCGTGTCGTAGCGTTCGAGGTAGCGGTCGTTCTGGGTTTCCGCCAGCAGAATGCCGTCGGTCATCAGCTTGATCAGGGTGTTGGCATCGCTTTGATCTTCGAAACGCACCTGATAGCCGACCAGCGCTCCGAGTGGCGTGCCGAGTTCTTCGGCGACACGGCTGGCGACGCTGCGCGCGGCAATCCGACGCGGCTGGGTATGGCCGATCAGACCGTGCTGGCCGCGACCGATTTCCAGGCAGATTTTCGGCAACTGGGTGGTTTTACCCGAACCGGTTTCGCCAGCGATGATCAGCACCTGATGTTGCTCCAGGGCCTTTTTGATTTCGTCGCGCTTGGCCGCGATCGGCAAACTGTCGTCGTAACGAATCACCGGCAGGCTCGCGCGACGCGCCAGTACCTGATCACAGGACGCCTGCATGCGCGTCACCCACTGGGCCAGTTTGGCCTCGTCGGGTTTCTTGCGCAGTTCAAGCAACTGCCGCCGCAGCCGGTGACGGTCGGCGAGCATGGCGTGATCGAGGTTTTTCAGCAGTTTGTCGATGGAGGGCGATTCGTCGGTCATCGGGTAGGCAATTCGGTCGTCTATTTATGCAGGGGCGGATTGTCGCAGATTTGGGGGGGTTGTGGCGTGTCAGGGGGATTGCGACCCTCACCCTAGCCCTCTCCCAAAGGGAGAGGGGACCGATTGGGGGATGCTTCAAAGGTACATCGACCTGAAAGAGCTTTGCCGAATCCATAATCGCCGAGCTCTTTCAGGTCGGCGTTTGACCCAAGACACCTCGGTCAGCTCCCTCTCCCTCTGGGAGAGGGCTGGGGTGAGGGGCTTTTAAAAGAGCTACTCGTTGTCGAGGCCCTTGCGCCGGTATGGGAAGACGTCGATGACCTTCCCCGCCCGAATCGCCTCCTGCAAGCCCTTCCAGTAATCGGCGTTGTACAACTCGCCATGCAACTGATCGAACAGCTTGCGCTGTCCGGCATCGGCAAACAGGAACGGCGGAAACTCTTCGGGAAAAACGTCCAGCGGGCCGATGGAGTACCACGGCTCAGAGGCCATTTCATCCTCCGGCGTGCGCGGCGCCGGGATGTGGCGGAAGTTGGCTTCGGTCAGGAAGCAGATTTCGTCGTAGTCGTAGAACACCACCCGGCCGTGTCGAGTGACGCCGAAGTTCTTCAGCAGCATATCCCCGGGAAAAATATTCGCCGCCGCCAGCTGCTTGATCGCCAGGCCGTAATCCTCAAGCGCTTCACGTACCTGGGCGTCGTTGGCATTTTCCAGATACAGGTTGAGCGGCGTCATCCGGCGTTCGGTCCAGCAGTGGCGGATCAGCACGGTTTCGCCTTCGACCGAAACCGTGGACGGCGCCACCTCGAGCAGTTCTTCGAGGCACGCCGGATCGAACTTGCTCAGCGGAAAACGAAAATCAGCAAACTCCTGGGTATCGGCCATACGCCCAACCCGATCGACGCTTTTCACCAGTCGATATTTTTCGATCACCGTGGCGCGGTCGACGTTCTTCGACGGTGAGAAACGGTCCTTGATGATTTTGAACACGGTGTTGAAACCCGGCAAAGTGAACACGCTCATGACCATGCCGCGCACGCCCGGGGCCATGATGAACTGGTCGTCAGTGTTGGCCAGGTGATTGATCAGCGCGCGGTAAAACTCCGACTTGCCGTGCTTGTAGAAGCCGATCGAGGTGTACAGCTCGGCGATGTGCTTGCCCGGCAGGATGCGCCGCAGAAATCCGATGAACTCCGCCGGCACCGGGACATCGACCATGAAATACGAACGGGTAAAAGAAAAGATGATCGACACATCGGCTTCGTCGGTGATCAATGCATCGATCTGAATGCCCCGGCCTTCGCGGTGCAACAGCGGAATCACCAGCGGCCATTGCTCGTCGCGGGTGTAGATGCGTCCGACCAGATACGCGCCCTTGTTGCGGTAGAGCACCGAGGAAAACAGCTCGACACTCAGTTCCGGGTCCTTGCACACCCAGTCCGGCAGGTTCTCGCGCAATTGCGCTTCGAGCCGCAGCAAGTCGCCGGGCAAATCAGCGTAATCCTCGCTGAAGCGGTAATCGGCGAAGATGCTGGCGAGCATCCCGGACAACTGGCCCTGCGGCTTGTACGTACGGGTTTGCGCGGCGCGGGCACGGCGCAGGCTAGGACGCGTGGTGTGGATGAACATGCAGCCGTCGCTGATCAGGTCGTGGCTGAACAGCCCGCAGAAAATCGAGTTGTACCAGGTTTCGGACAGCTCATCGTCGAAGCGCAGGTCGATGACACTGATATAGGCGCTTTTCACCAGCGGCCAGCAGTTGACGTTCATCAGGGTCTCTTCGTCGAAATACTCGCGCAGGCGAGCGACGGTTTCGCCGACCTTTTCCTCATACAGACTGATCCGCGCCGCCGACGCGGCCTGCGCCTCCTGCCAGCGCGCCTGTTCGAAGCGCTCCCGCGCGCCATCGGTGATGCGGCGGAAATGCTCGCGGTAATCGTCGAAGCCGGCGAGGATCATCCGGGCGATCTCGGTGGCTGGCCATTGCTGCGACATAAATGAAACCTCGGCGGGAATTCGGTTGGTCTGAGCTTAGTCACGGAAACGCCCGCAGGAAAAGCGCAATTTCTGCCAAAACCGATACGGGGCTGACCGTTGACGGGGTTTCTCGCGCAGGTAAATCCCGGGGCAGAATTAAAAGCCCGAATAGCGGTTGCCATGATCCGGACGCTCGGCAACACTCTCGTCCCGATCAAGCAAGGAGCCCGCCGTGAGCCCTGTCGATATTTTCCGCATGTTGTCGCTGGCCGCTATCTGGGGCGCGAGTTTTCTGTTCATGCGCATTATTGCCCCGGTGATCGGCACGATCCCGACCGCGTTCTTTCGCGTGTCGATCGCGGCTGCCGGGCTGCTGGTGATCCTTGGGCTGATGCGCATCAGTTGGGACTTCAAGGGCAAGCTGAAAACCGTGATGCTGCTTGGCGTGATCAACTCGGGGATTCCGGCGACGCTGTATTCGGTTGCCGCCCAGGTATTGCCGGCCGGCTATTCGGCGATCTTCAATGCAACCACGCCGCTGATGGGCGTGTTGATTGGCGGTTTGTTCTTCAGCGAGAAACTGACGATCGCCAAGCTGGGCGGTGTGTTCCTCGGCCTGTTCGGCGTCGGCGTGCTGACACGCGCCGGTCCCGTGGCCTTCGACCTGCAACTGCTGATGGGCGCGGTCGCGTGCCTGCTGGCGACCACTTGTTATGGCTTTGCCGGTTTCCTCGCGCGGCGCTGGCTGGATCAGGCCGGTGGGCTGGACAGCCGTTTGTCGGCATTGGGCAGCATGCTCGGGGCGACGTTGTTTTTGCTGCCGCTGTTCGCCTACAGCGTGATCACTGCGCCGCCGGTCAGTTGGGGTGGCTGGCATGTCTGGCTGTCGCTGCTCGGCCTGGGCCTGGGTTGCACGGCGTTTGCCTACATCATCTATTTCCGCCTGCTCAGCTCGATCGGCCCGGTAAAATCGATGACCGTGACCTTCATGATCCCGCCGTTCGGCGTGTTGTGGGGGGCGTTGTTGCTGGATGAGCCGTTGTCGATGGCGCACATTTATGGCGGGGTGCTGATTGCGGCGGCGTTGTGGCTGGTGTTGAAGCCGGCGGTGGTGAGGCCTGCAAAGGTGTCAGTCCGTTAGATTTTCTGCCGCAGATATTCGCGAGCAGGCTCGCTCCCACAGAAAAATACATTCCAATGTGGGAGCGAGCCTGCTCGCGAAAGGCGGCGCAACAAGCGCCACCTGCCTATCGGCTATCCGGTTTTACGGAACACAAACACCAACCCGACAATAATCAGCAGCATTCCCAACACGCTCAACGCCGCCAGACGATTACCGAAAATCAGGTAATCCATCACTGCCGTCACCGCCGGCACCAGATAGAACAGGCTGGTGACATTCACCAGATTGCCCCGCGCGATCAGTCGATACAGCAACAGCGTCGCCAGCACCGACACCACCAGGCCCATCCATAACACCGGGACAATAAAGCCTGCGCTGTGCTCGAAGTGAAACGGCTGGAACGGTACGAACACCGCGCACAGCAACAGGCCGGCCAGGTACTGCACTGGCAGCGTACCGAGCGGATTGTCGGTGATGCGTTTTTGCATGATCGAGCCGAGCGTCATGCTCGCCAGCGCCAGCAAACCGAACAACATGCCGGCCCAGGACATTCCGGCCAGACCGATGCCCTGATAAACCACCATGACCAGCCCGGCCAGGCCCAGCGCCAGGCCGAACAGGCGGCTCGCCGAACGCTGGCGCTCCATCAGCACCACGGTGAGAATCGGCTGAACGCCCATCAGAGTGGCCATCACCCCCGGCGTGACTTTGCAGTCCAGCGCCAGCAGATAAAAGATCTGATAGGCGCCCAACAGCACCACGCCGGTGGCGATCGCAAACAGCATCGGTTTGCCGCCCTTGGGCAACTTGAGTTTGAGCAGCGGCGCCAGCAACACCAGCCCGCACAGGGCGATGGCGAAGCGAATCAGCAGAAAGGCAAAGGGCGAAGCATGGGCCAGGCCCCATTTGGAGAAAATCGCCCCGCTGCTCCACAGCAGAACGAACAGGCTCGTGGACGTCGCCGCGAGCGCGGATTGTTTCGAAAGGACAAACATGAATACCACCTGTAGTCAGGCAAGAAGCCAACTCAGCCGAAGCTGAAATTCAGTAGGTTTTTCTGGCGGGCGCGGGGTTCAGCAGAAACTGCCGATCAGCCCCGAACACCAACGCCCGGCGGCGAAACGACTGCGCACACCGGCGTGCTACTGACAGGTGGAGGGTAATGACTGATCTGCACAGGCTGCCGATTCCCGCACGGCACGACGCCAGCGTTGACCGCTGAATCGACTACCGCGTTGATGAGGGATGCAGGCATGGATGCTGATCTTTATTGAGGAAATGAAGGCGTGAGCATAGCGCTCAAGCGGGCTGACTATAACCAGCCCGGGACACAGATTGCAATGACTTGGGCAATGGGCCGGTAGCGACAGTGCGGCGCCGGGTGGTTAGGGTTATTGGCGTGGCAACGGATTGTCAGGAGACATGGAATGCAAGAGATCATATGCCAAGGAAACGGACGTATTTGCGGTATCAGGTTTATCGGTCGGAGGCGAGGAAGCGGGCGGCAGTTACATTTGCGAAGCTACACAGCGAACTCGAGGCGCGCGCAATTGTTGACGTTGATTATTCCAAGGTTCGCTTCGAGGCTATTGATGCGTCCGCCATGAAAGCTTATGAGCAATGGCTCGATCCGCATTTCTGCTGGGAGGAAATTGTCCGATGGAAAGCCAAAGAACCAATGAGCTTCGATCTGGCAATCTGGTTTGATCGTGAACTGTGCGGACTTTGTTTCGCCAATCCGAACCAAAGCCGACTGAGAGTCAAAATTGTGCGTCTTGAGGGGCACCCAAACGAACACCCGCTCAAGGGCCGCATAGCGACCTTCGCCCTGACTGCCGTCACTCATTTCGCACGTATCATCGGCAGCCAGCAAATCGAAATTCAGGAGCCTCTTTCGGGAGCTATACCTCTATACCGTCAACTGGGTTTCGAATTCGACTCTGAGGGCCGTCTTGTGAAGCGTATTGACCAAGTCTAGTATCTGAGCACCTGCTCATTTAGTGATCAACGTGGGAGATCCCATGAAAGCTGTCGTTGAAAAGAAAGCATCAAACTTCAAATCCAGAAAGATGGAGAAAAAGCAGCCATCTGTTGAATTATCTGAAACCGAGATGCATCGCATCAGGAATGCACTGGTCAATCCAGCCGTTGAAGAGCCAAGCGGCGCATTAGCCGGGTCGTCCTTTTCCTTCCGCTAATGAAAAACCGCTCCCAAAGAGCGGTTTTCTATTGTCTGATCCAGCCTCAGCCAAACAACCAGTACCCCAGCATCGTCAGCACCAGCACCGCCAGCACCGGGCGCATTACCCTGTAGGCCTTGGGATGGCGGCGCTTCCACTGCTTGACCACGCCGCTGAAACGGTCGCTGAAGTTCTTGCTCCAGGCATAAGCCTGGTTGATGCCGCCAACGCGTTCGTCATCAAGATTCTGCGGCGCGGTGGCGCGGCCGAGCCAGCCGCTGATGAAGCGGTTGATCCGGGTCATCAAGCGGTTGCTCAGCGGACGTTCGATGTCACAGAACAGAATCACTCGAGTCTGAGCGGTTTCATTCTTGACCCAGTGCACGTAGGTCTCGTCGAACATCACGTCATCGCCGTCGCGCCAGGCATAGACCTGACCGTCGACGAAGATCCGGCAATCATCGGAGTTGGGCGTCGACAAACCGAGGTGATAGCGCAGCGAGCCGGCGAACGGATCGCGGTGCGGGTTGAGGTGACTGCCGCCCGGCAGCAGCGCAAACATCGCGCCCTTGACGTTGGGAATGGCGCTGACCAGCGCCACGGTTTTCGGGCACAGGGCTTCGGCCGATGGCAACGGTTTGTCGTACCACTTCAGATAGAAACGCTTCCAGCCTTTCTTGAAAAACGAACCGAAACCGGCATCGTTATTCTTTTCGGCAGCGCGAATGTAGCCTTCGTCGAACAGGTGCATGGCTTCGTCGCGGATGGTTTCCCAGTTGTCGCGCAGAACATCCAGTTCCGGAAACTTGCTGCGATCCAGATACGGTCTGGATGGCACTGCGGAAAACAGGTACATCAACGCGTTGTAGGGCGCGAACAGCGCGGAGTGGTTGACGAACTGGCGCAATACCGGCAAACGCGCCTTGCCGCGCAAATGCACATAGAGCGTGCTGCCCAGAAACAGCAACAGCACAAACGCCTTGGCGGCAAACGAAACGGTCATCAACAACTCCTTGAATAAAGACAACGCTGCGCAATGCCCTTTACCCGGCATGGCAGCCGGCCATGATAAACACTACCGGCCTGCGGAAAAACCCGCCTGACGCAAGATTCAGTGTTAAGCATTACGCAACAAAGCCTTTATTAACATGCAGCACCTGAACCTCGGCTGACCCGAATCAACAGGCTTACTGCTGGTTCTCCTGCTCGGTAAACAGGTCACTGAACAGCATGCTCGACAGGTAACGCTCACCCGAATCCGGCAGCACCACGACGATGGTTTTACCCTGCATCTCTGGTTTCTCCGCCAGACGCACCGCCACCGCCATGGCAGCACCGCAGGAAATTCCGCACAAAATCCCCTCTTCCTGCATCAGGCGCAAAGCCATGGCCTTGGATTCTTCATCGGTCACCTGCTCGACGCGATCGACCATCGACAGATCAAGATTCTTCGGCACAAAACCGGCGCCAATGCCCTGTATCTTGTGCGGGCTCGGCTTGATTTCGGCACCGGCCAGAGCCTGGGTGATGACGGGCGAAGATGCCGGCTCGACAGCCACGGACAGAATCGGTTTACCGGCGGTGTTCTTGATATACCGCGAGACACCGGTAATGGTTCCGCCGGTGCCGACGCCTGCCACCAGCACATCCACGGCGCCGTCGGTGTCGTTCCAGATTTCCGGGCCGGTGGTCTTTTCGTGAATCGCCGGGTTGGCCGGGTTATCGAATTGCGCCGGCATGAAATATTTATCGGTATCGCTGGCGACGATTTCCGCGGCTTTCTCGATGGCGCCTTTCATGCCCTTGGCCGGCTCGGTCAACACCAGTTCCGCGCCCAAGGCTTTAAGAACCTTGCGGCGCTCGATGCTCATCGATGCCGGCATGGTCAGCATCAACTTGTAGCCCCGCGCAGCGGCAACGAAGGCCAGACCGATACCGGTGTTACCGGAAGTCGGCTCGACAATGGTCATGCCCGGCTTGAGTCTGCCGCTGCCTTCGGCGTCCCAGATCATGTTGGCGCCGATTCGGCATTTGACCGAGTAACCGGGATTGCGCCCCTCGATCTTGGCCAGAATCGTAACCCCGCGCGGCGCGATGCGGTTGATCTGGACCAGCGGCGTATTACCGATGGAGTGGGCGTTGTCAGCGTAAATACGGCTCATGGCTGGGTCCTTATGCAGCGTTGAATTCAGCCTTCCAAGGTAAGCCCGTTGCCGATCACAGTCCAGTCGGGTCGAACGTCTGCAAACGCGCGGAGTCAATCGCATTGAATCGTCAAGCCACACTCTTGAAGGAACAATGGCATGAAACGTCGTTACAGCTGGCCGCTCTGGACCCTGGCGGGTGTCGTGGTGCTGCTGGTCGCCCTGCATTTCGCCCTGCCCTATCTGGTACGCGACTACCTCAATGACAAGCTCGCGGACATGGGCGATTACCGTGGCCAGATCACCGACGTCGACCTCGCGCTGTGGCGTGGTGCGTACAAAATCAACGGCCTGAAAATCGTCAAGGTCGACGGCAAGGTCCCGGTGCCGTTCGTCGATGCGCCGTTGATCGACCTGTCGGTGAGCTGGCATTCGCTGTGGTACGACCATGCCGTGGTCGCGCAGGTGCAATTCCTCAATCCCGAAATCAACTTCGTCGACGGTGGCCCCAACAAGCAGAACTCGCAAACCGGTCAGGGCACCGACTGGCGTGAACAATTGGGCAAGCTGCTGCCGATCACCCTCGATGAAGTGCAGATCAACGACGGCCGTATCACCTTCCGCAACTTCAATTCCAAGCCGCCGGTGAACATGAATGCCAGCAACGTCAACGCCAGCATCTACAACCTGACCAATGTGGTCGACAAGGAAGGCAAACGCGACGCCCGCTTTGAAGGCAAGGCCTTGCTGCTGGGCCACGCGCCATTGGAAACCACCGCCACCTTCGATCCGCTGAGCAACTTCGAAGACTTTGAATTCCGTCTGCGCGCTCGCGACATCGAGCTCAAACGCATGAACGACTTCGCCGCCGCCTACGGCAAGTTCGACTTCAACGCCGGCCACGGCGACGTGGTTATCGAAGCGAAAGCGGAGAAAGCCCGACTCACCGGCTACATCAAACCCCTGCTGCGCGACGTCGACGTTTTCAACTGGCAGCAGGACGTCGAGAACAAGAACAAAGGCCTGTTCCGCTCAATCTGGGAAGCGCTGGTCGGCGGCACCGAGACCGTGCTGAAAAACCAGAACAAAAACCAGTTCGCCACTCGCGTCGAACTCAGCGGCAATGTTCACCAGCAGAACGTCAACGCCTTCGAAGCGTTTTTGCAGATTTTGCGCAATGGCTTCATCCAGGCATTCAATGCGCGATATGAGCGGCCGAAGCCGGATGAGGGTTAATTTTTGCGGTTGACGACATATCGACCTGTGTCTTCGGCCGCTATCGATGAACGCTGTTGCAGCGAATCCCAGCCCAGACAGGCCAACGCCAAAGAACGTGGCACTGCTTCACGCCCATTGCTGTAACGGCTGATGCTGCGAGCGCTCACACCGAGCGCTTCGGCCGCATCATTGAGAGAAAGTCCGGTACGGGCGCGCCAATCGATAAAAATGCGCGTGTTCTCATCCTGGGCATTTTGCGCTAGCGCATCCATATACAAGGTGTCTGCACCGATCTGTACGTCGGGTTCAACCCATTCAACGATCCAACCCTCGTCCCCGACTACGGCAGTCGCAAAGACTTCGCGATCAAGCAGTGGCCGCAGACCTGGATAAGTATGAATATCCATCCCCAAATCAACTGTCAGTTCCTGACCATTGATAAATGTCAGCGCCAACCTGAAATCCGACAGGACGTGCGCAGATCGCAGACGCGGCCGTTTCATGGGTAACATCGATTTTCTGCCCTTTTTACTAACCGAGTAAGAAAGGCTATCGCCAAATCGGCGATACCGAAATACTGGCCATCCGCCGAGACTGAGTCAACATGTGACGCTCCATTCAGAGACTGAATAAGCCGTCTGCGTTCACAGTCGACCGGCGTGCGCGTTATAGTCGGGCATCCGATTATTCGCCCCGCCCTGCCCGCAAGGTCAGCGTTACCGTTCGAGGATTTGCAGATGAAGTTCGAAGGCACCCAGGCCTACGTCGCCACCGATGACCTGAAGCTGGCGGTCAACGCCGCCATCACCCTGGAACGGCCGCTGCTGGTCAAGGGTGAGCCGGGCACCGGCAAGACCATGCTCGCCGAGCAACTGGCCGAGTCGTTCGGGGCCAAGCTGATCACCTGGCACATCAAGTCCACCACCAAGGCCCATCAGGGTCTGTACGAGTACGACGCGGTCAGCCGTTTGCGCGACTCGCAGCTGGGCAATGAAAAAGTCCATGACGTGCGCAATTACCTGAAGAAGGGCAAGCTCTGGGAAGCCTTTGAGTCCGAGGAGCGGGTGATTCTGCTGATCGACGAAATCGACAAGGCCGACATCGAGTTCCCCAACGACCTGTTGCAAGAACTCGACAAGATGGAGTTCTACGTTTACGAAATCGACGAGACCATCAAGGCCAAGAAGCGCCCGATCATCATCATTACTTCCAACAACGAGAAAGAGCTGCCGGACGCCTTCCTGCGCCGCTGCTTCTTCCACTACATCGCTTTCCCCGACCGCACTACCCTGCAGAAAATCGTCGACGTGCACTACCCGGACATCAAAAAGGACCTGGTCAGCGAAGCGCTCGACGTGTTCTTCGACGTGCGCAAGGTACCGGGCCTGAAGAAAAAGCCTTCGACGTCCGAGCTGGTCGACTGGCTGAAACTGCTGATGGCCGACAACATCGGCGAAGCGGTGCTGCGCGAGCGCGATCCGACCAAAGCCATTCCGCCGCTGGCAGGCGCACTGGTGAAAAACGAACAGGACGTGCAACTGCTTGAGCGCCTGGCGTTCATGAGCCGGCGCGGCACCCGCTAAGAGGCTGCTGCCATGTTGCTCAACCTGTTCAACGAAATGCGTGCAGCCAAGGTGCCGGTGTCGGTACGCGAGCTGCTCGACCTGATCAACGCGCTGAAACAGCGCGTGACCTTCGCCGACATGGACGAGTTCTACTACTTGTCGCGGGCGATTCTGGTGAAGGACGAGCGCCATTTCGACAAGTTCGACCGCGCGTTCGGTGCCTACTTCAATGGCCTGGAGAAACTCGACGATCACTTGCAGGCGCTGATTCCCGAAGACTGGCTGCGCAAGGAATTCGAGCGTTCGCTGAGCGACGAAGAACGCGCGCAGATCCAGTCCCTTGGCGGGCTGGACAAGCTCATCGAGGAATTCAAGAAGCGTCTGGAAGAACAGAAGGAACGTCACGCCGGCGGCAACAAATGGATCGGCACCGGCGGCACCAGCCCGTTCGGTTCCGGCGGTTTCAACCCGGAAGGCATCCGCGTTGGCGATGCCGGCAAGCGTCAGGGCAAAGCGGTCAAGGTCTGGGATCAGCGCGAGTACAAGAACCTCGACGATTCGGTGGAACTGGGCACGCGCAACATCAAGGTCGCCCTGCGTCGTCTGCGCAAGTTCGCCCGTCAGGGTGCGGCGGAAGAACTCGACATCGACGGCACCATCGACCACACCGCCAAGGATGCCGGCCTGCTGAACATCCAGATGCGCCCGGAACGGCGCAACACGGTGAAGCTGCTGCTGTTGTTCGACATCGGCGGCTCGATGGACGCGCACGTAAAGATCTGCGAGGAATTGTTCTCGGCCTGCAAGACCGAGTTCAAGCATCTTGAGTATTTCTACTTCCACAACTTCATTTATGAATCAGTGTGGAAGAACAACATGCGCCGCACTTCCGAACGCACCTCGACCCAGGATCTGCTGCATAAATACGGCGCCGACTACAAAGTGATCTTCATCGGTGACGCCGCCATGGCGCCTTACGAAATCACCCAGGCCGGTGGCAGCGTCGAGCACTGGAACGAAGAGCCGGGTTACGTGTGGATGCAGCGCTTCATGGAGAAATACAAGAAGCTCATCTGGATCAACCCGTATCCGAAAGATACCTGGGGCTATACCTCGTCGACCAACATCGTCCGCGATCTGATCGAGGATCAGATGTATCCGCTGACGCTGCGCGGGCTTGAAGAAGGGATGCGGTTTCTTTCCAAATAATCGTTAACTCGACGAACGCCTTCGCGAGCAGGCTCGCTCCCACATTGGAATGCTTTTACCTGTGGGAGCGAGCCTGCTCGCGAAGCTTTTAGCGATCTTTAAAGCGCTGCAAATACTCGACATGCTCGCGGTGCGCGACGTCCTGCACTACCGGCCTCAATTTCACCTTCGCTCCCGGCAGGCATTGCGCCAATCGCGCCAACGCCAGCGGCGTCAACGCGCCCAGGCGCGGATAGCCGCCAATGGTCTGGCGATCATTGAGCAACACGATCGGTTGGCCATCGGGCGGCACCTGCACCGCGCCCAACGGAATCCCCTCGGAGATCATCGGCGCGCCCTGATATTGCAACGCCGAGCCGAGCAGGCGGATGCCCATGCGGTCGGCGCGACTGTCGATGGTCCAGGCGCTGTTGAAGACATCGAACAGGCTCTGCCCGCTGAACTGGCCGATCTGTGCGCCGAGCACCAAGTCCAAAGGCGCGTGCGTTTTGAAATCCGGCCGCAGCGCCGAAGGCATTTCCCGTACTGCCAACGCTTCGCCGCTGTAACCGAGCACCGCCCCTATGGCGAGCGGAAGGCCGATGCCATCAAGCCCGCCCAATTCTTCGCGCACCACCGTGGCACTGCTGCCCAGCACCTTAGGCGCAGTAAACCCACCGAGGGCCGCCAGATAAGCTCTAGCGCCAAGCAACGGCTGGGTAAATCGCAATGTCTGGCCTTTCGCCAATTTGAAACTGCGCCACGGCGCCAGCGGCTGGCCGTCGATCTGCGCGCCGAGATCCGCTCCCGCCAGCGCCAGCAGGCAATCCTCTTCAGCCACAACAGCAAACCCGCCGAGGGTGATTTCAACCACTGCTGCATCCAGCTCATTGCCGAGCAGCCAATTGGCCCAGCTCATCGAACACCAATCCGCCGCGCCGCCCTGGGTCACGCCCAGATGCCGCACGCCAAACCGCCCGGCATCCTGCAACAGGCACAGAGGTGTGCTGGCTTCGATCGTCAATCGACTCATGCCCACGCCTCCAGTGGGGTGTCATCGCCGCCCAAGCGTATGAATTCGGCGTGATCGACGGCTTCGAAGCGCACCGTGTCGCCCGGTTGCATCAGGCTGTAGCCGTCGCGATGGCGATCAAACAGTTGCGCCGGGGTGCGCCCGATCAGGTTCCAGCCACCGGGCGAGACCACCGGATAGGCAGCGGTCTGCCGCTCGGCGATACCGACGCTGCCGGCGGCGACTTTCTTGCGCGGCGTGCTCAAGCGCGGCGCGGCGAGCATCTCTTCGACCAGGCCCATGAAGGCAAAACCCGGCGCAAAGCCAAGGGCGAACACTTGATATTCCCGTGCGCTGTGGCGACGAATCACCTCCTCCACCGCGAAGCCGCTGCGTTCGGCCAACAGGCTCAGTTCCGGGCCGACACTCAAGTCGTACCAGACCGGCAAGACGTGGCGCTGCCCGGCACGGCGCGCATTCGGCGACAGATCGACCAGCGCTTCGGCGATCAAGTCACGCGCCTGAGCAGGACTCAACAGCGTCAGGTCGTAATGCACCATCAACGTCGTGTAGGACGGCACCAGATCGATCAGCCGGGCGCCAAACACCGTGCGCAAACGCTCGCTGGCGGCGAGCAGCCACGGCATGTTGGCTTCGGCGATTTCATCGAACAGACGCAGCATCAGGCAGTCGAGCGCCACCACTTCAATCCGTGGGTTCATGACGCACTCGACTGCTGCAAGGCCTGGCGAATGCGCTGCACGGCGGCCACGGAACTGGCGTTGTCGCCGTGGACGCACAAGGTATTGGCGCGCAGGTTCAAAGCGCTGCCATCGCTGGCGGTGAGCGCGCCGCCATTGGCGATGGTCAGCGCTTGCTCGACGATTTTTTCGGCATCGTGATGCACGGCGCCCGGCAATTGCCGGGAGACCAGCCGGCCGGCGCTGTCGTAGGCACGGTCGGCGAATGCTTCAAACCACAGCGTTACGCCGTATTCATCGCCAATTTGCTGCCCCGCAGCGTTGTCTCGGGTCGCCATCAACATCAGCGGCAGATTGCGATCATAAGCGGCCACGGCCTGCACCACCGCGCGCAACTGCGCAGGGTTGGCCATCATGTCGTTGTACATCGCGCCGTGGGGTTTGACGTATCTCACGCGCCCGCCCTGCGCCTTGCAGATGCCGTCGAGGGCACCGATCTGGTAATGCAGGATGTCTTGCAGCTCTTGCGCGGAATAGGCCATGGAACGTCGGCCGAATCCGACCAGATCCTGATAGGCCGGGTGCGCGCCAATCTGCACGCCGTGCTTGAGCGCCAGCGCCACGGTTTTGCGCATGATGCTCGGGTCGCCAGCATGGAAACCACAGGCAACGTTGGCGCAATCGATGAAGGGCATGACTTCGGCGTCCAGACCCATGGTCCAGCTGCCGAAGCTCTCGCCAATGTCGCAATTCAATAGCAGGCGGCTCACGGTGAACACTCCTGTAGCTGCTGGTCTTTTTATCTGTAGGAGACTTCTGCGCAGGGTATCAGTTACTGCGCGTCGAGTTGCTTGCCACGGGTTTCCGGCAGGCTCAGCGCCGCCAGAATCACCACGCCATATGACACAGCCGCGAAGGCGCCGATGCCCATGCTCAATGGCACTTTCTGGCTGAGCAGGCCGATCAACAGCGGGAACAACGCCGCCAGTGCGCGGCCGATGTTGTAGCAGAAACCCTGGCCCGAGCCGCGAATCCGCGTAGGGAACAATTCGGTGAGAAACGCGCCCATGCCGCTGAAAATCCCCGAGGCGAAGAAGCCCAGCGGAAAGCCCAGCCACAGCATCACGCCATTGCTGACCGGCATCTGCGTGTAGAGCAGAACGATGGTGAACGAGCCGACGGCAAACAAAATGAAGTTCTTTTTCCGCCCCAGCAGGTCGGTCAGATAAGCGCTGATCACATAGCCGACGTAAGAACCGACGATCACCATCGCCAGATAACCACCGGTGCCAAGCACGCTCAAACCGCGCTCGTTCTTGAGGAAAGTCGGCAGCCAGGAGGTGATCGCGTAGTAGCCGCCCAGCGCACCGGTGGTCAGCAAGGAAGCGCGAAACGTGGTGAAGAGCATGCCCGGTGCGAAGATCTCGTAGAACTTCGCCGGGTTTTCCGGAGTTTGCGCGGCTTTGGCTTCGCGATATATCTCCGGATCTTTCACCAGGCGACGGACAAAAATCACGAATATCGCCGGCACGATGCCAAGGATGAACAGCGCGCGCCAGGCATCTTCCGCAGGCAACACCGAAAACAGCAGCGCGTACAGAATCGCCGTCAGGCCCCAACCCAGCGCCCAGCCGGATTGCACCATGCCCACCGCTTTGCCGCGATCCTTGGCGCGGATCACTTCACCGATCAACACTGCGCCAGCGGTCCATTCACCGCCGAAACCGAAGCCCATCAGGGTGCGGGCGATCAACAATTGTTCGTAGTTTTGCGCGAAGCCGCAGAGGAAGGTGAAGAAGGCGAACCACAGCACCGTCAGTTGCAGGGTGCGCACACGGCCGATGCGGTCGGAGAGAATCCCGGCGACCCAACCGCCGATGGCCGAGGCGATCAGGGTGCTGGTGTGAATCAGTCCCGCTTCGCCCGTGGTGATGCCCCACATCGCGATCAGCGTCGGCACGACGAAGCTGAGCATCTGTGTGTCCATACCGTCCAGACCGTAGCCGATCTTGCAGCTCCAGAACGTGCGACGCTCCTGCTGGTTGATGTTGCGGTACCAGTCGAACGGTCCGGGGCGAGCCGCAGGCTTGGATAAAGGGAGGGTATCGGGAGCACTCATGGCAAATCTCCGCAGGGCTTTTATTGGTCTTGTTCGAAGCTCCGACGACGCCTATCGTGGGAACCGGATGCGCCGATTTTTCGTCGCCCTGCCCTGCGCCGTCCAACGAATAAAAACCCGCCTTCGGCATAAGAAAAATTTGTCACTCGAGCCTTGTCCATGAATCTGAAGTTTCTCGAGACCTTTGTCTGGGTCGCGCGCCTGAAGAGTTTTCGCCTGACCGCTGACAAGCTGTTCACCACCCAGGCATCGATTTCCAGCCGCATTGCGGTGCTCGAAGGCGAGCTGGGCGTAAAGCTGTTTTTGCGCGACTCACGCGGCGTCAGCCTGACCCCGGAAGGCCTGAAAGTGCTCGACTATGCCGAGCAGATGCTCGACACCATGGCGGCGCTGAAGCAGTCGATCGAGACCCGTTCGAGCAAGGTCGGCCGGGTGCGTATCGGCGTGATGGACACAGTGATCCATACCTGGCTGAGCCCGCTGGTGGCGCAGATGACCGATCTGTACCCACGGGTGGAAATCGAATTGGTCGCGGATACCGCGCTGAACCTCTGCGATCAGCTGCAAAAGGGCTTTCTCGATCTGGTGTTGCAAACCGATCTGATCCGCCACGAAAGCGTGCGCAGCCTAGAGTTGGCCAGCCATCCGCTGGGCTGGATCGTCGCCAGCAATTCGATCTACAACCGCGACTACGCCGACCTTGCCGAACTGGCGCAGGAGCGGATCATCACCTATTCGAAAAACTCACGACCGCATCAGGATATCGTCGCGCTGATGCAGGCCAGCGGCGTCATGGCGCCACGCTTGAATTGCGTGAACTCGGTGTCGGCGATCACCCGGTTGTTGCGCGATGGCTTCGGTATCGGCGCGCTGCCGCCGGTGCTGGTGGCCGAAGAGCTGGCGCGCGGCGAATTGATCTTGCTCGACATCGAGCAGCGACCAGCGAATCTGCCGGTGGTGGTGTCGTGGCGGGTCGGGGTTGAGTGGGTCGAGGAGATTGTGACGTTGTGTCAGCAGGTGCTAGCGGGGTATGCGCACAAGGTCGGCAAGGACTGCATCACCCTCACTGGATGATTAGTGGCGAGGGGATTTATCCCCGCTCGGCTGCGCAGCAGTCGTGATTGGGGCCAACGCGGTCTTTCAGAGGTACCGCATTTGCAGGTTTTGGGGCTGCTGCGCAGCCCAACGGGGATAAATCCCCTCGCCACGGAACTCATTCGCCACAGAAACCACTCATCCCAGAGCCCATTCACCAAAGAACCCATTCACCCCAGAGCTCATTCACCCCAGAGCCCACTCACCACAGAATCCCCCATGCCATAAGGCCTCTCTTGCCAGAGGGGATTGTGCAAGTCTTACAAACCGCGCACATCGCGATCTTCGATCGGCCGGCTCTGGCGCAGGCGGCGGCCGCCGAGGACGACCCAGTCGATCAGGCGGAACAGGCATTCGATGCCGAACGACAGCAGCAATGCGCCGCTCATGCCCCAGATCATTGCCTCTGGCGTCAGCAGGATCTGGTAGCTGTAGCCGTTCCAGGTTTCCTTGCGAATATCCGGATCGGCGGCCAGGACCACTTGCAGGAAGCGCACATACCACGGCCCTTGCATCGCCTGGAATTGCTTGTCCAGCGCGACCTGGCGGGTGAGCAAAGTGTTCAGGCTGTCGGCATCGCTGCGAAAAATCGGGTCTTCGCTGGCACGGTAATGCGCGACCAGCGCCTGCATATCGCCTTTGAAAAACTGATCCGCCGTGCCCTGGAAACCACGCAGACCGGTCTGCGCTTCGATCAGGTGCGCTTCGACACGCTGGGCGTAATCGTTGATGAACCCCGGCACCTGGACACCGATCAACAGGCCCGCCGCAAACAACACCAGCCGTAGATAACTGAGCAACATGGATGCAAATCCTTATTCGGTCTTGCCCTGGCTGACGCATTCGCCGCGTCGCCACAGGCTCCATTGGCCCGGTTCGTAACGGGTCCAGGTTTCGTTTTCGGTCAAAGGCTCGGTGGCAATCACCGTGACCACGTCGTTGGGCGTGGTTTCGGCCTGGAAGTCGACGATCACATCGACATCCTTGAGCCGCGCCGGGCCGAACGGTGCGCGGCGGGTGATCTGGGCGAGTTTGGTCGAGCAGTAACAGAACAGCCAGTCACCGTCGCTGAGCAGGCAATTGAACACGCCTTTGCTGCGATATTCGGCGCACGCTGCGACCAGATCCGGCAGCAGCGTTTCGATATCGACCGGCTCGGGGAAGGCTGCGCGTACCCGGTTGAGCAAATCGCAGAACGCCGCTTCGCTGTCGGTATCGCCGACCGGTCGGTAGAAACTCTTGATCGCAGTGAAGTCGGCGAGCTGGCCGTTGTGCGCGAAACACCAGTTGCGCCCCCACAGTTCGCGGACGAACGGGTGGGTGTTGGACAGGCAGACCTTGCCGACGTTGGCCTGGCGAATATGGCCGATGACCACTTCGCTCTTGATCGGATACCGCTGCACCAGGTTGGCCACTTCCGACTCGCTGCTCGCTGCCGGGTCCTGAAACAGACGCAGGCCCCGCCCTTCGTAGAAGGCAATGCCCCAGCCGTCGCGGTGCGGGCCGGTGCGTCCGCCACGCTGCATCAGGCCGGTGAAGCTGAACACGATGTCGGTCGGCACGTTGGCACTCATGCCCAGTAATTCACACATGTGCGGACTCTCGGGTTACAGACGCGGCTCGACCCGCATGCGCTGCGGATTGTTCGGCACCGGCGGGCGACCGTAGCGGTCGTCACCGGCGCCGCCGAACGGTTGATCATCGTCGCGCTCTTCGGCACGGGCCGCAGCCTTGGCGGCCTCGGCGCGTTCACGCCGTGCTGCCGAGGCACGCTCGATCGGCAGGCGGATCAAGACGAAAACCAGATACACCCCGAAGGCGATCATGCCGTACATGAACAGATCGGAAACCGCGCGCCAGGCGTTGTTGCCGACCTTGAACAGCATGTCCAGGGCGGTGATGGCGATGGCCGGTGCAACTTTGGCTTTCACCGGATCGACGATGGTCGGGCTGAACAGCAACACCGCCATCAGCACACGCAGCGGCTCGCGCAGCCAGCGCCACATCCAGGTGGTCAGGCGCATCCATACCAGCAGGCAGCCCACGGCGGCAAAGGCGTAAAGGCCCCAGGCGATCAGATAGTCGTTCTCGGTCATGGTGTCCATGGCAAGGCAGGCAAATAGGCGCTTATAGTAACGACTTTTCGCCCATGCGGCTTGTCCCAATACCAGACGGCCAGCAGCCGCCCCTGTGGGAGCGAGCCTGCTCGCGAATACGGACTGTCAGTTGCAACAGCGTTGCCTGACACACCGCTTTCGCGAGCAGGCTCGCTCCCACAAGGGCTGCGGCGCTTTCAAGACTGCGAACAACCCAATTCCGAATATTGTCCGAGAGCCTTCCATGCCCCAATCCGCCAATGTCATGACTGCCCCGATTGCCCAGCGGGCGCCCGGCGCCGACCCGTATGCCTGGCTGCAGGAGCGCGACACCGACGCGGTGCTCGACTATCTCAAGGCTGAAAACGCTTATCAGGAAGCGCAAACCGCCGATCAGGCCGAGCTGCGCGAAAACCTGTTCAATGAGATCAAGGGCAGGATTCTGGAAACCGACCTGTCCCTGCCCTCGCCCTGGGGCCCGTATCTGTATTACACGCGCACCACCGCTGGTGATGAATACGCCCGGCACTATCGCTGCCCGCGTCCCGCCTACGACAGCCTGACCCTCGATGAAAGCCGCGAACAATTGCTGCTCGACCCGAATGCGCTGGCCAACGGCGGTTTCTTCTCGCTCGGTGCTTTCAGCATCAGCCCCGATCACCAGCGCCTGGCCTACAGCGTCGATGCTTCGGGCGACGAGGTCTACACGCTGTTCGTCAAAGAGCTGTCCAACGACAGGGTCAGCGAACTGGAATTCGAGGACTGCGACGGCAGCATGACCTGGGCCAACGACAGCCTGACCCTGTTTTTCGGTGTGCTCGACGACACCCATCGCCCGCATAAACTGTTCCGCTATCGTCTCGATGGCACCGCCGCTGAAGAAGTCTTCCACGAGCCGGACGGTCGGTTCTTCCTGCATTGCTACCGCGCCAGCTCCGAACAGCAATTGCTGCTGTCGCTGGGCAGCAAGACCACCAGTGAAGTCTGGGCGCTGGACGCCAACCAACCGCACCTGCCGTTCAGCTGCCTGGCGCCACGGGTCGAAGATCACGAATACGACGTCGACCACGGCCTGCTCGATGGCGTCTGGACCTGGTTTATCCGTACCAACCGCGACGGCATCAACTTCGCCCTGTATCAGGCCCCGGACACTGGCGTGCCGCCGAGCGAGGCCGACTGGCAGAACCTGATCCCGCACAACGAAGAAGTGATGCTCGACGGTGTCAGCCTCAACACCGAGGCGATGACTTTGAGTCTGCGCGAAGGTGGCCTGCCGATCATCGAGGTTCACCCGCAGGGCTCGGCGCCGTATCGCGTGCAATTGCCCGATGCGGCCTACAGCCTCCACGTGCAAAACAGCTTGGAATTCGAGAGCGACCGCATTCGCTTGCGCTACGAAGCATTGAATCGCCCGGCCCAGGTGCGCCAGTTGATTCTTGCCAGCGGCGAGCAAACGGTGCTCAAGGAAACCCCGGTACTCGGCCAATTTGATGCCGACGCCTATGTCAGCCAACGCCTGTGGGCCACCGCCCCGGACGGCACGCAGGTGCCGATCAGTCTGGTGATGAAGCGCGAAATGGTCGGTAAACCGGTGCCGCTGTATCTGTATGGTTATGGCGCTTACGGCTCCAGCCTCGATCCGTGGTTTTCTCACGCCCGCCTGAGCCTGCTCGATCGCGGCATGGCCTTCGCCATTGCCCACGTACGCGGCGGCGGCGAGCTGGGCGAAGCCTGGTATCGCGCCGGCAAGCAGGAACACAAACACAACACCTTCAGCGACTTCATCGCTTGCGCTGAGTTTCTGATCCTCAACGGCATCACCACGGCGGAAAAACTGGCGATCAGCGGCGGCAGCGCCGGTGGCCTGCTGATCGGCGCGGTACTCAATCAGCGCCCGGACCTGTTCGGCGTGGCGATTGCCGAAGTGCCGTTCGTCGACGTGCTCAACACCATGCTCGACCCCGATCTGCCGCTGACCGTCACCGAATACGACGAATGGGGCAACCCGCAAGAACCGGACGTCTATGATCGGATCAAGGCTTACGCACCGTACGAAAACGTCACCGCGCAGGCTTATCCGCCACTGCTGGTGATCGCCGGCTACAACGACAGCCGCGTGCAGTACTGGGAAGCGGCCAAGTGGGTAGCAAAATTGCGCGCAACCAAGACCGACGACAATGTGCTGCTGCTCAAGACCGAACTGGGCGCCGGGCATGGCGGTATGAGCGGGCGCTATCAGGGATTACGTGACGTAGCGCTCGAATATGCATTTGTGTTCAAGGTTTTGCAGATTGCCTGAGGAACTCTGTGGGTGGCTTGGGTCTTACAGCAGACCCTTGTGGCGAGGGGATTTATCCCCGTTGGGCTGCGAAGCGGCCCCAAACCCTGCAAACTCAGTATTCCTGAAGCACCGAGTTGGCAGGATTTGCGACTGCTGCGCAGCCGAGCGGGGATAAATCCCCTCGCCACAAAAGCCCATTCCTACGGGATCCGTGTATAGCCTTGAAATGTGATAACAAAAAGACCGCATCGACATGTCTGAACCGACCTTTCTGAACAACGAAATCCGCGACTGGCTGATGGACTGTGGCCTGTTCGATCAATTGCAGCTGGCCGACTTCGCGGCCGCTTCCGGCTATTTCAGCATCAGCACCGTGGCTGAAGGCGAGGCGATTTTTCGCGAGGGCGATGCCGGCAGTTTCATGTGCATCATCCACACCGGCCAGGTCGCCGTGCAGAAAACCGGCGCTGACGGCCAGGTCATCACCATGGCCACCCTGCGCAGCGGCCGGGCCTTCGGTGAAATGGCCGTGCTTGATGGCGAACGTCGTTCGGCCACGTGTATCGCGGCGAGCAACTGTCAGTTGCTCAACCTGGGCAAGGATTCGCTGGAAAAAATGCTCAACGACGCACCGAAAATCGCCGCAAAAATCATCCGCGCCCTCGCCGTCTCGCTGTCCAAACGCCTGCGCATGGCCGACGGCCAACTCGCCGCGCAACAGGTTTAGCCGCCCGGGGATTTGACCTTGTTGCCGTTCGGCTCGATGCCCGGCACAGGTTGATCCTTGCTCGGCGGGCTGGGCATTTCAATCGGCACCAGTGGCGGGCTGCCGCTACCGGCGCCCGACTTGGGCAGGGTGATCGGGGTGATCTGCGGATACGGTGTCGGCGTCGCGGTGCCGGGCGAGCCGGGCTGCGGCGTCGGGCTGACCGGAACGCTCTGCTGGGCCTGCACTGCAGTAATCGCGAGCGCGGCCAGGGTAATGACCGTTAGAATGGTGCGCTTCATCAAGGGCTCCGTTTGGCCTTTAGTCTGTGCTCAGGCTACTCCCAACGCGCCTGCTTGCCTTCCCCCCTTTAGAGATTTCCATGAAACGTTTCGTTCTGCTCGACACCACCCCGATCCCTGAAAACGGCGGTGCCCTGTGCCTGTTCGAGTATGGCGAGGATTTCGTCATCAAGATCCAGGGCGGCGACGGCGGACAGTTGATGAACACGCGCATGCACGGTTCCGAGGACGCACTGGCAGAGATCCCCTGCCGCAAGGTCGCCGGCCGGTCGAATTCGCGGGTGTTGATCGGTGGCCTGGGCATGGGTTTCACCCTCGCCTCGGCACTCAAGCATCTGGGCAAGACCGCCGAGGTGGTGGTCGCTGAGCTGGTGCCCGGCGTGGTCGAGTGGAATCGCGGCCCGCTCGGGGAGAAATCCGGTCGGCCATTGCTCGACCCGCGCACGGTGATCCGTCAGGAAGATGTGGCCAATGTGCTGCAAAGCGAGCCGAACGGTTTCGATGCGATCATGCTTGACGTTGACAACGGCCCCGAAGGCCTGACTCAAAAGGCCAACAGCTGGCTGTATTCCGCCGCAGGTCTGAATGCCTGCGCCAAGGCGCTGCGCCCCAAAGGTGTGCTCGCGGTATGGTCGGCCAGCGCCGACCGACAGTTTTCCGACAAATTGAAGAAGGCCGGTTTCAAGGCCGAAGAAGTCCAGGTCTTCGCCCACGGCAACAAGGGCACCCGTCACACGATCTGGATTGCCGAGAAGCTCAAGGGCTGAGCTAAACTCTGCACATAACCGTCATCAGTCTTTCTGCAAAGGTGAACCCATGAGTTCGTCCACCCCCACCAACACGTCGAAGCTGGACCGCATCCTCGCCGACAACCAGCGCGACAAGGAAATGGGCTACCGCGACAAGGCCCTGAAAATGTACCCGCACGTCTGCGGCCGCTGCGCCCGCGAGTTTTCCGGCAAGCGCCTGAGCGAACTGACTGTGCATCACCGTGACCACAACCACGACAACAACCCGCAGGACGGCTCGAACTGGGAGCTGTTGTGCCTGTATTGCCACGACAACGAGCACTCGCGTTACACCGATCAGCAGTATTTCGGCGACGGCTCGCTGAGCACACCGAAGATCGCCAAGGCCACGCATAACCCGTTTGCGGCCCTGGCTGGCTTGATGAAAAAAGAAGATTGAAGATCTTCATCGCCTGAGCTGGCCCTTTCGCGAGCAGGCTCGCTCCCACAGTTGGAATGCGTTCCCCTGTGGGAGCGAGCCTGCTCGCGAAGGCGGCCGGCCAGACACCACAAATCTCGAATCTGCCCGCCCTCCCCCAATCCCCGTATAATCGCCCTCTTTTTCCCGAAGGCACCCCGCTCGTGGCAGACAAACGGTACAGCTGCATTGGTTTGTATAACCCCAAATCACCGGAGAACGTCGGCTCGGTGATGCGCGCCGCAGGCTGTTACGGCGTGGCGTCGGTGTTCTACACCGGCAAGCGTTATGAACGCGCGGCCGATTTCGTCACCGACACCAAGCGCGTGCACTACGACATCCCGTTGATCGGCATCGACGACCTGAAAAAAATCCTTCCGCTCAACTGCGTGCCCGTCGCGGTAGAACTGGTCGAAGGCGCACGGCCGCTGCCGGAATACACCCACCCCGACCGCGCCCTGTACATCTTCGGCCCGGAAGACGGTTCGCTGGATAAGGAGATTCGCGACTGGTGCGAAGACGTCGTGTACATCCCGACCACCGGCTGCATGAATCTCGCCGCCACGGTCAACGTCGTGCTCTACGACCGCATGGCCAAGGGCCTGAACACCCGCTCCGGGCCGAAATTCCGCTGAAGCGTCGTACATTCGATGGAACAAGCTGACCGCCCTGGCAGTCAGCTTATCTATCAATCGCACCCTGCCTGGAGATAGACCATGAGCGAGCTCAAACGCGTAGAACGCATCGAATCCACCCCGTTCCAGTCGCCTTCGCACAAGAATGTGCATGGCTGGGAGCGCGTCGGCTCGTTGACCGGCGGCGTGCTGATGGTCGGCAAGGGCCTGCGCCGTGGCGGCGTATTCGGCCTGCTGCAAGTGGCGCTCGGCGGCATGGCCGTAGCCCGTGGCATCACCGGACACTGCTCGGCGAAAAGCCTGTTGGAAAAAGGCCGTCAGGACATGAGCAACGTGCGGGCGAAGATCGAACGCGCCGGGGAAGAACTGAGCAAGTTGAAGACTAATGCCGAAGTGGCTACTGAAACGGCCACTGTGACCGGCAATGATTCGCTGACCTCGCCGAAGGCCGGCGTCTGAGGCTTTAAAGCAAAAGATCGCAGCCTGCGGCAGCTCCTACACGGAATCACGTTTTCCATTGTAGGAGCTGCCGCAGGCTGCGATCTTTTGATTTTTACGGGTTCAACAACTCACCACCTCATCAACCCGCGCGAAAAATCAGATGATCTTCCCAGTCATCCTCCGGCACGCTGCCTTCGGCGAGCATGCGCCCGGACTGGGAAATCCGCTCATGGTGCACCGCATCGCGGTCGCCACACACCAGGTGGTGCCATAACGGCAGATCCTTGCCCTCGCTGACCAGACGATAACCGCAGGTCGGCGGCAGCCATTTGAATTCTTCCGCCTGACCCGGCGTGAGCTGGATGCAGTCAGGGACAAACTTGATCCGGTTCGGATAATCGCTGCACTGGCAGGTTTTCAGATCCAGCAGTTTGCAGGCGATGCGCGTGTAATAGACGCTGTTGTCTTCTTCGTCCTCGAGCTTTTGCAGGCAGCACAGGCCGCAGCCGTCGCACAGCGATTCCCACTCCTCGTGATCGAGCTGATCGAGGGTTTTGCGTTTCCAGAACGGTTCGACTATGGCGGCCATGGCTCAAGCATCAACATCAAGGTGGTGAAAAGGCCGCCAGTCTAGTGCCAGCGGGCGTGGGGGCCAAGCGCTGGCGACTGCCGGTAAATCCGCTTGTCTGCCCCAGCGCCGCCCGCTGAGCAAACTGGTGGCTACACTTTGAAACCAATGTGGGAGCGAGCCTGCTCGCGAAAGCGCTGTGTCAGAGACGCTGTTGTCGACTGACACGCCCTCTTCGCGAGCAGGCTCGCTCCCACAGTGAAATCGGTGGAGAGTCAGTAACCGCGGGTGAAATCCACTTCCCCACGTAACGTCTCACCTGCCTCATACGCTTTCAGGTTCTGCACAAACAAATCCACCATCAGCGCCGGCGAGGTCGGTGCCGAACTGTGCCCGGTCAGCAACAAGCCCCACGCGGTCCAGAACGGGTGACGTTGCGGCAATGGCTCCTGACGGCAAACGTCGATCACCGCGCCGGCCAGATGCCCTTCCTTCAAGGCTTCTACCAGATCGGCATCGACCACTGCGACGCCACGCCCGGCGTTGATGAACAATCCGGTCGGCTTGAATTGCTTGAACAGCGCCGCGTCGTAGATATCGTGGGTGTGTTCGGTGTTCGGCAGCAGATTGACCACGTAATCCACTTCGCCCACCAATCGCGGAAGATCGGCCAGCGCGCCGACTTCGACAAATGGCGCCTGTTCGCGGGCACTGCTGGCGATACCGTACAGCTCGACGCCGAACGGCCGCAGAAACTGCGCAACGCTCTGGCCGATGTCACCGGTGCCGACGATCAGCACCTTGCGCCCTACCAGACTCTGGCCGCTGCGGTTGTCCCACTTGCGCTCGACCTGGCTGACCAGCCGCGCCAGCACTTCGCGCTCGTGGCCGAGGATGTAGGTCAAAACATATTCGGCCATGACCTGACCGAAGATTCCCACGGCGCGGGTCAGGCGATAGTCGCGGCGCAAGCCGTCGGCGAGCAGCGGCGTGATGCCGGCCCAGGTCGATTGCAGCCATTGCGGTTGATGGCCCTGGCGCAGCAAGGTCGCCAGCAGATCCGGCTGGCCCAGCCACACCGGGCAATCGGCGGCCTGACGCGCCAGTTCGGCGGAGTCGCCGCTGGTCAGGATTTCAAGCTCGGGCAGCGCCTGACGCAGCAGGCGGGCGTATATCGCGTAGTCGTGTTCGGCAATCAGAACGCGCATCTTCAAACCTTTCGCAAACCGTGCAGACAGCCGCCGGGGTCGGGCCGGCCATCGCGGTAAAAACAGTTCCAGGGTTAACCGAGGCCCAGAACAGGGCCTCGCGGGTCAGACCGGGTCGTTGCGTCGCAGCAACTCTTCGGGCAGGTGCTCGATGTACTCGTCCTCGGCCGGTGGCATCTGCAGGTGATAGCCCTGCTTGTCGAGGTTTTCCAGGACCACGGTGATGTCTTCGCTGGCCAGTTTGCGCTCGGGCGACAGCACCAGATCGAAGGAGTGCTTCGCTTTGCCAAAAGCCGTCATCAGCGCTTCCGGCACGCGCTCGAGCGCATCGCTCTTGAGCACGTAGAGATACATGCCGCTGCGCTTGGAGCTTTGGTAGATGGAGCAAATACGTTTCAAGGCTGTTCTCCGGCGGTGGCCAGGCTGTCGAGCAGCTTCTGGCCGAGCAATTCGCGGCGCCAGCCACGCAGCGAATCGGGCAATTGGTAAGGCCCCTCGGGGAAGCCGCTTTTGACCAGGGCTTCGAGGGTTTTCTTGCGCAGCATCAGTTCCGGGGCAATACCCAGGCGTTCGGCCTCGGCCTGACCCAGCGCGCGCAGTTGCTTGATCAGCGCAGCGGCTTCGATCGGCAACGGCTCCGGCACTGCCGGCGGCCATTGATCTGGCCCCACACTGCCAGAGCGCTTGATCAGATCAAGCAGAAACTGACCGTCCTGACGTACGGTACGCGGGTGCATGTCTTCAATCTTGCCCAGCGCCGCGAGGTTATCCGGCTGGGTGCGGGCCAAGGGCCACAGCGAGTGTTCACGGACGATGCGGTTGCGCGGCAGGTCGCGGGCGCGGGCTTCTGTTTCGCGCCAGGCGCACAGCTCACGCAGCACGGCGAGTTGTGCACGGGACAACTTCCACGCCAGTTTCGCCTCGCGATACACCTCGTAAGGATCAGTTTCGCGGCGCAGGTTGGCGACCAGTTCGGCGCCATCCTCCAGCACCCAGGCGAACTTGTCGGCGGACAGCATGGGCCGCAACTCGACGAACACCTCGGCCAGATGCACGGCATCTTCGGCGGCATAGCTGATCTGGGTTTCGGACAGCGGACGCTGCAACCAGTCGGAACGGGTCTCGCCCTTGGGCAGGTCGATGCCGAGCACCTCCTGCACCAGACGCGAGTAGCCCATCGAAAAGCCGAGGTTCAGGTAAGCGGCGGCCAGTTGCGTGTCGAACAACGGCGCCGGCAGGCTGCCGGTCAGGCGCAACAGTACTTCGAGGTCTTCGCTGCAGGCGTGCAGGACTTTCAGCACCGCCGGGTTTTCCAGCAACGCTGCCAGAGGTTGCCAGGCGTTGATGGTCAGCGGATCGATCAGGTAGGCGCGTTTGCCGTCGCCAATCTGCAACAGGCCGGCAATCGGATAGAAGGTGTCGACCCGCATGAATTCGGTGTCGAGGGCAACGAACGGCAGCTGCTGCCACTCGACGCAAAACTGCGCGAGGCTTTCGTTGTCGCGAATCCAGTGAATATCGATAGCCACACGGCTCTCCCTTGAAGAATGGCGCGCAGTATATATCGCCACCGACGATTTACGCGCCTTTGAAGGGCAAGAGCTGTAAGGAAATGTCTTGCCTGTCAGCAAGAATAGTCTGACAGCAGAAACAGAAAGGCCCGTCGCATTGGCGCGACGGGCAGGAAACGCTTCACTGCTTTGCCAACACGCCGTCGATCACCGCGCCACGACAGCCGGCAAAAATGTCCAAGGCAGGTTGATAGACGCTGCTGCGCACTTCCAGCAGGCCGAGCATCGAGTGGAACAGATTGTCCTGGCTCAGCGGCTTGTCCCGGCTCAGTTGCAGGCAATGGGTGTCGACCGAATAGGCCTTCTGATAGCTGTCAGAGAACCACGCCAGCATCGCTACATGCTTCTGTTGCTCGGGCGCCAGCATATAAGGCGTGCCGTGCAGAAACAGGTTGTACTCGCCCAGCGATTCGCCGTGGTCCGACAGATAGAGCATGGCGGTGTCGACTTTGTCCTGATTGCTGCGCAGCACATCGATCAGGCTCGCCAGCACATGGTCGGTGTAGACCAAGGTGTTGTCGTAACCGTTGACGATACTTTCGCGACTGCAATTGTTCAGCGCGTTACTTTCACAGACCGGAGTGAAGTGTTCGTACTCCTTGGGATACCGCTTGAAGTAGTCCGGGCCGTGACTGCCCATCTGGTGCAGAACTAGGACGGTGTCCTTGTCCAAGTGATCGATAAAACTTTGCAGCCCTTGCAGGAGGATTTCATCGCGACATTCGCTGTTGGCGCACAGCGCAGGGTCTTGCAACTTGCTGACATCCTGCACCGTGACGCGGTCGCATGTGCCTTTGCAGCCGGACTGGTTATCGCGCCAGATCACATCGATGCCGGCACGCTTGAGCACATCGAGCAAGCCCTCTTCATTCCTGGCCTTGCTGGCGTTGTAATCCTTGCGACCCATGTTGGAGAACATGCACGGTACCGAAACGGCGGTTTCCGTGCCGCAGGAATGCACGTCAGTGAAAGCGATCAGCCCGGCCTCTTTGTCCAGTTGCGGGGTGGTGTCTCGGTCGTAACCGAGAATGCCGAAGTTCTGCGCCCGCGCACTTTCCCCTACCACCAGCACGGTGAGGGATTTGCGTGGCTGTAGCTGCAAGTCGGGGTTGCGCTGGGCATCTTCGCCGATCTTGATGAACGGCTGCTGCGCCGAGACAACTTGCTCTTGCAGATAACCAATGGATGCGCCGATGTAATTGCTCGGCACCAGCATCAGGCGAATTTCGTGGTGATTGCGAAACAGCGACGACAAACCTTGATAGTTGGCCAATGCCACAACACCGATTACCGCCGCCGAGGCAACACTGACGATAACTTTGCTGAACAACTCGCGATGCCAGCGCCGATAATTGACCGGTACTTTCCACAACAACAAACACGGCAAAACACCCAGCAAGAGAATATAAGCGAACAACTTCAACGAGAGCAGATCACGCACTTCCGTCGCGTTGGTCTCGGCAAAGTTGCGCAACATGCCCGCATCAATCATGACGCCATATTGGCTCATGAAATAAGCCACGCCGGCGCTGACTAAAAACAAAAGAGTCAAAAGTGGTTTAAGCAGTGGCCGGAACGCGAATATCGTCAGCACGATATTGAACGCGGCAAGGATCATCACGCCGAACGCCACGCGCATGGCGATGCCCTTGCCATCGGCGGCGGTGATCTCGAACAGGTGTTGCCAAAGCACCAGATTGAAACCGAGCAACAAAAAGGCGCTGGCAAACAACGTCACCCATTCCGGGCGCACGGCTTTTAACTTCAACATGATGAGTGACTGTTCCTGAAAGAAGAGCCTCGTCGATTGTGAAAATTTCATTCACCGAGGCATGCCAAACTTTAGGCGGCAGCGAATCAATTTTTCGTGAAAAAGATGCTAACGATTAGTTGCCTCGGAGTACGAACGTGAAAGTTTGCGAGTATTTGAGAATGGTTCAGGTTTTATTCAGTTTCAGGCACTTAGCAATGTCCTCTGTGGGAGCGAGCCTGCTCGCGAAAGCGCAGTGTCAGCAAATAATTGTTTGTCTGGAGGAACGCATTCGCGAGCAGGCTCGCTCCCACATCGGGACAGGGGTGTTATCGAGTTTTTAAGTCTGGCCCGGCATTTTCTGATTTGCCGATGCGCGCGTCGCGACGCCTAATCATCAGCCTCTGCACTCAAAGGCCCGCTCATGAATCACTCCCGCCCCGCCGCTTGGCTGATGCTCGCGATCATTCTTGTGGCACTTAATCTGCGCCCCTCAATGGCAGCCATCGGGCCACTGCTGTCGGCGATCCGTAGCGATATCCCATTGAGCTTCACGCTTGCCTCTTTGCTGACGATGCTGCCGGTCATGGCCATGGGGCTGGCGATGTTCTTCGGCCTGCGCATCAGCCAGCGTCTGGGCGAACAACGCACGGTGCTGCTGTCGCTGCTTGTCATCGGGCTGGCGAGCCTGTTACGGCTGTTTATGGATTCCGCAGTCGAGCTGATCGTCAGCGCGATACTGGCCGGCATTGGCATAGCGCTGATTCAGGCATTGATGCCGGCGCTGATCAAGACGCGCTTTGCTGACAACGTGGCGTTGTGCATGGGCGTCTACGTCACGTCGATCATGGGCGGTGCCGCGATTGCCGCATCGTTCGCGCCGCTGGTGATGGTGCAGACCGGCAGTTGGCGCGTCGGGCTGGCCATCTGGGCGGCGTTGGCATTGGTCGCGTTGCTGGTCTGGTGCTTGCAGCCAGCGCAAGCCTTACCAAGGGTGACCCAGCGGGAGTCTTTCATCACGCGCCGTCGCGCCTGGTTGCTGGCGATTTTCTTTGGCCTCGGTACGGCGTCCTACACCTGCGTCCTCGCCTGGCTGGCCCCGTACTACGTGGAAAAAGGCTGGAGTGAACAAAACGCCGGGTTGATGTTGGGTTTTCTTACAGCGATGGAGGTCATTTCCGGGCTGGTAGTGCCGGCGATCGCCAATCGCAGTCGTGATAGGCGTGGGATATTGGCGGTTCTGCTGTTGCTGATCATCGGCGGTTTCTGCGGGCTGATTCTCGCCCCGCTAACTCTGGCCCTGTTATGGCCTTGTCTGTTGGGGTTGGGGATTGGCGGTCTGTTTCCGATGAGCCTGATCGTCGCGCTGGATCACTGCGACGAGCCGCAGCGCGCCGGTGGCCTGACCGCGTTTGTACAGGGGATCGGTTATCTGATCGCAGGACTGTCGCCGCTGTTGGCAGGGATGATTCGCGATCGGCTGGGCAGTTTCGAAGGCGCGTGGTGGGCGCTGACTGCGGTAATGGTGCTCATGCTGCTGATGGTTGTGCGCTTCAACCCTCGCGACTACACACGTCGCTTGCCCTGCCCGGGCTAGAGGCCTCTGGCCATCTTTTGCGCACGAGATTGGCAACGTCGTGTTGCTAAAAGTTTCTGTCCCACATGTGTCCGTGAAATGTCCTACAAAGGTTTCTCCTGGCACCATCGTTCCGTTAGGATCGTACGCACACGTTTGCGCGAATTCTGCGCAAGGGGCACAGCGAGACGGAACTCATGCTGAACAGTAATTTGCTTCGCAAGCTCGATATGCAGGACTTGATGGTATTCGTCGCCGTGTACGAGCAGAGCAGTGTCACCGATGTCTCGGAAACCCTGTTCGTCAGCCAGTCCACCGTCAGTTATTGCCTGAAGAAACTGCGCACCAGTTTCGAAGACGAACTGTTCATCAACACCCGCACCGGCATGCGCCCGACCTACAAGGCCTGCAGCATGTACGGCCATGTGCAGAAAATCCTCGAAAGCATCAACCTCTGCCACGCCGGTGCCCCGGCCTTCGACCCGAGCCGGCAGGCGGTGACTTTCAACATCTGCGCCCCGGAATACTTCGAGCAATTGATTCTGCCGCGACTGTTGAAGCGCTTCGATTTCGACGACTTGCCAGTGATGGTCAACATGCACAAGTTTGAAACCGACGTTCCGGCCGAAGAGTTGCGCGACGGCAGCCTCGATCTGGTGATCAGTTTCGGCCCGCACTTTCACCGCCAGCATGCGGATCTGAAATCCCGGATGTTGCTGGAAGATGACCTGGTCTGCGTCTTCGACAAACGCGCCACACCACTCGAACCGCGCCTGAGCCTGCAAGCATTCACCGAACGTCGGCATGTGTTTCCAACGCCGTGGACTTCAAGCACCAACATGGTCGACGGCTGGCTGGCGCGGCAAGCGCAAAAGCGCCAGATAGTGGCCCGATCGAACAGCTACAGCGCCGCGTTGAAGATGATCACCGGCACCGATTTCATCCTCACCCTGCCCCGGCGTATCCAGCGTCTGCTGACCAACGACGCAGTGTTCAACCACTGCGAAGCGCCCAACGGCCTGCCGGGTTTCACCCTCGACATGCAGTGGAGCCAGAGCGCCGATCAGGACAGCGCCAACGTCTGGCTGCGCGAGCAGGTGATTCAGGTGTGCAGCGAGCTGGAAAACGCCTGAACGTCAGATGCCGATGGCGGCTTTGCTGTAGGACTCGCGATCGATGTCGAGCAGTTCCACGCACAGTTGCACTTCGAGCCCGGCCGGCCATTCGCAGAGTTCCTGCAACACTGCCAGCAGACTTTGCGAGAGCTGCTTCTTGATCTCCGCCGAGCGCCCGCTGAGCAAGGCCAGTTTCACATGGACGAAGGCACGCTCGCCCTGCGCCGTGCCGACCTTGAAGTTGTCGATCTTGATCGCGCGGCTCTTGATATCGAACTCCGCGCCGAACTGACCGGAACCGACCAGCGTGTTGTTGAGCCGGATCAGGGCGATGTCAGCGTTCAACTGCGTCAGGTTGGCGGTGTATTCCATGTGCAGGTGTGGCATTGCGGATCTCCAGTCGGCGGATGCGGGGCGTACATATACCACAATCACACTGCGTCATTTGTGGGAGCGAGCCTGCTCGCGAAAGCGTCCTTTCAGTTTGCACACCCGCGCCTGCTGAACCGCTTCGCGAGCAGGCTCGCTCCCACAGGGATACGTGGCATCTGTCAGATCTGAATACCCGGCCGTTCACTCATGAATGCTTCCAGCCGCGAGCGCAGCCAGCGTTCGGCCGGGTCGCTGTCGACGTGGCTGAGCCAGACCATCGACAGGTCCAGTGTCGGCGTCTTGAACGGAAACGGTTCCTGGAACAGCGCCCCGGACGCCGCCATCGCCGCTGCGGTGTAATCCGGCAGGCTGGCAATCAGGTCAGTGCCGGCCAGCAACGCCGGCAGTGCGCTGTACTGCGGCACCGACAACACCACCTGCCGCGTGCGCCCCAGTTCCGCCAGCCACTCATCGGCGTAGCCACTGACATTGGCCGTGTGCGACACCAGCACATGCGGACGCGCGCAATATTCATCGAGAGTCAGCGGCGTATCAGAGGCATCGGCGCGCAGGATGCTTGGCTGGATATGCCGCAGCAGTTTGCGTTTGGCGTTGGCCGGCAGGCCACGGGTCTGGCTGATGCCGACGGTGATATCGCCGGCGGCGAGCAGGTCGGGAATGCGCCAGTAATCGACATGCTGCACCACGAACACCACACTCGGCGCCTCTTGGCGCAGCGCGCGCAACAGCGGCGGCAGCAGGCCGAATTCGACGTCGTCGGAGAGGCCGATGCGAAAGGTCATGGTGCTCGTCGCGGGATCGAAATCGCGGGTCAGGCTCAGCGCCGCCGACAGTGAATCCAGTGCCGGTTTGAGATGGCGGTAAATATCTTCAGCGCGGGCCGTCGGCTCCATGCGATGGCCGACGCGGATGAACAGCGGATCGTTGAGCATCGTGCGCAAACGGTTGAGCGCCGAGCTGATGGTCGGCTGGCCGAGGAACAGTTTCTCCGCCGCGCGGGTCACGTTGCGTTCGAGCATCAGGGTCTCGAACACCACCATCAGGTTGATGTCGGCCTTGCGTAGTTCATTGCGGTTCATCCTTTGCCCCTGCTCCCCGGAATAGCGGCAGTGTAGAAAGGCCCAAGAACCGCGTCTATGGGCCGCTGCGCCGAACAGTCACTGAAGGGTCAATGAAGCGTCAACGCCAGAATGCCAATGGCCAGTTTGCGCGGATCGAGTCCCATGCCCAGCGCTCTCGGGCTGACGGCATCGGCGTGCTGGAAACGAATCACCAGCACGCCTTCACGCTCAATGCGCTGCTGGACTTCCGCTGGCAGATCAACGCTGACAACGTTCGCTTCGGCCTTGAGCAAGCGGGTGGAGAGCACCGGCACATCGTTGACGCTAATCTCCAGCCCCTGTTCGGTATGCGACGGCGCAATCAAAGCGTTGGCTTCCAGCACAAATGATCTCACCGGGGCCTCGGGCCGCAGAATGATTTGCGATTCACTGCCCTCGGACCACGTACCCCACGGTTCGCTTTTCGACCATCCGCTGCCGAGGAAAAACGTCGCCAGGCTGGTAACGTTGAAGGTCACGCGCTCGTTCGACTTCATTGGCGAAATCAGCGTAAGGGGATCCGCGGCCACGATGGGCGGGCAATCGGCGCAACGCTTCCAGCCGGGCGCCAGCACGTTCAAACCGTCGATTCTGGCGAGTACGTCAGTCTCGCGATTGAGAGTCAGCGCGGCCGGCAGCACAGTGCGGCTATCGAGTACATACAACGTATCGGCGGCGTATTGACCAGAGCTGACGATCTGGTCGGCCACAGCCTGGGCCGCCTCGGTGGCCTTGGTACTCATGCGGCCGAGGTAGACCGCATTGGTCGGCAGATGATGGCGTCCCGCATACTCGGCCAGCGTTCGCCACTGCTCCGGATAATTCTCCGGGCGCAGCCAGCGCACCGCCTGATAATGGCGGGCTGCCTGATCCCAGAACGGATCAACCAGTGGCGTCGGCCATTGTGGCGCCGGCGTGGCCATGAACAGGTTGCGCGACTCTCCCCAACCGGAACGCGTATCCGCCACTTGCAGCAACAGGGCAATGCTCAGCAGAATCCGTGCCGTGCGCGAAGTATGGCCGCGAATCACCACGTACAGAATGGCGAAAATCGCCATGTACATGACAGGCCAGATCATCCGCCCCGAACCGCGAAAAATCGTCGCCACCGCCACCACCGCATCCGGCAGCGGGATGTGCAACTCGAATGGGCCGACCCCGATGTTGTTGGAAAACGCAAACAGCGCCAGGCCGGCGAGCGCGAGCAACAGCAACGGGTAACGACGTGGCTTGAGGTGAACATCCGTGCCGCGTTGCAGCCATGCCGCGAAGGCGCAGATGAACAGGAACACCACACCCAAACCAAGGAAAGCAAAACCGTCACCATCGCCCAACACACCGGGCATGTCGCGCAGGGCAAACGACCAGGTTCCCGGGTCGAAAAAGCTCAGCACATTGGCGCGGAACAGACCGTAGCCCATCAGTGCCAGGCCGTCATCGCCGACGCTGAAGTAGCCCGCCTGCCAGCAACACAGACTCACCAGCAAAAACAGACCGATCAGTTCGGCCACAGCTTTGCGCGGCGCCAGATGTCGCCGCAGGGTGTGTGCTGCGAGATCGGCGAGCCAGATCAGCGCAATCATCGCCAGCAAATAGGCGTGAATCAGCGCGGCCGCCGCCAGCAACGTTCCCCAGGCCAGAGAGCGTTTTGGCGTGAATGGCCGCAGCGCCAGGTACAGCGCGGCCAGCAACATGAAATGCCCGCCCAGGGACAGGTGCACGCTCATGCGGATCAGCATGGCCGGAACGAATAAAAACAGCCCGGTGCCGAGCAACCGCAGAACCGCGTCGCGGCTCACCAGGCCGAGCAGTTTCCAGGCAAACCAGCTCTGCAGAATGAAGCAGGTCAGCAACCACAGTCCGAAATACTGAAACGGCTCCGGCAACAGCGCCGAAAACGGCTTGAACAAAAAGGCGAACAGGGGATTGGAATCGGAAAAGATCAAGCCATTGCTCAATTCAAGTCCATAAGACGGATTGAGCCCCAGCGGAAAGCTCCATGGCGAGTGCCGGAAAAACACCCAACCCTGGTAGTGGGTGGCCGGGTCGCCGTCGCCCAGCCAGGCAATGTTCATCGGGTTCAACGCCCGAGGGCCGACCACGATAAAAAACGCCAGAATGCCTAGCAGCACAGGCAACAGCGCAGCGGCCCGAGAGGTTGAGCAAAGCTTCATCGATACGTCCAGAAATTATGCAAAACGAAAGTAAATGCCGGCACCGTCAGGGCCACGGCGCCGATTCCGAGCAAATAATGCAACCCAGCCATTTGCGCCGCCCAGGCAACCGCCATCGCCAATAGAAAACCGCCCGCCGAGACCGACACAAAGCGCAGTAACGTGCGCCCGTGCAGGCGAGCTGAAAAGCTCCAGGTGGTATTGATCACATACGACACAACGGTCGCCATGGCAAAGGCGAAACCATTGGCCAGCGGCGGTTCGGGCGCGATGAAGCGGATGAACAGCACAGCCACCAGCGCATGCAGCGCAGTGACGAACAGCCCGGTCAGGGCAAAGCGCAGACCACGGCGAACCATCGCTGAACGATCACTATCGATCACGGTTTCTGCGCCAGCACGAAGACGCTCAAACCGGCCAGCCGGTTGCTGCCCATCAACGGCAACTCGAGTCGGCAAAGAGTCTTGAGCACGCTGTTGACCCACGGGTGATGACGCTTGAGTTGCGACTGCGGCCGTGCGGTTTGCGAACCTTGAGGCATCAGGCGCAACGCTGCGGCGATCGGAAACACCGCACCGAAATAGTAGGCGCCGCGCTGCACGGTCAAACCGGCATCGCCCGCCAGAGTTTCGAATTGCGCGAGGGTGTAGCGGCGCTTGTGCTCGAGAAAATCATCATGACCGCTCCAGAGAAACTGAAACGCCGGCACCGTCATCAGAAAACGACTGCCCGAAGGCACTTTATCGACATAGTTTTTGAGCAGGCCGAGGTCGTCGTCGACATGCTCGAGCACGTCCATCAGTAACACCAGATCGGCATCGATGCTGTCGATGCCGCGGCGGTAATGCACCGGTTTGCCCGCGGTGGTGGCGCTTGAATCGGCGGGGTAACTGATGTCGACGCACCACGCCTCATGCGCGTCGGTGTGGGTCAGCAGATGATGCGAGAAAAACCCCGAGCCGGCACCGACATCGAGTATTCGTCGGATCGGCATGTTACCCAGCAATCGCCGGGTCGCCGCCGCTTTGCAGCAGTAATACCAATGCTCATCGATGCTGTCGCCGAGGATGTCGGTTTCCTTGAGATCCATCTGTCAGTCCTTGGGGTCGTAAACGCGACGCACCAGAAAAACCGGCCGGCGTTTGGATTCGATATAGGTGCGGCCAAGGTATTCGCCGAGTACGCCAATGCCGATCAATTGCAGACCGCCAAGGAACGTGACTGCGACCATCAGCGAGGCATAACCAGGCAAGTCGACACCGTGGATCAGTGTGCGCAGGACAATGAACATGGCGAACGCAAACGACACCAGCGAAACCGTTGCCCCCAGGTAAGTCCAGACCCGCAGCGGCTCGGTGCTGAAACTGGTGATGCCTTCGAGGGCGAAGTTCCACAGCCGCCAGCCATTGAATTTGCTTTGCCCGGCCACGCGCTCGGGGCGCTCGTAGTCGACATGAGTGGTGCGGAAACCGACCCAGGCGAACAGACCTTTCATGAAGCGTCGCGACTCAGGCAGGGTCAGCAAGGCATCGACCACGCAGCGGTCCATCAGGCGGAAGTCGCCAACGTTCTCCGGCAACGGCTGTTCGGCGATGCGGTTGTGCAGGCGATAGAACCAGTGGGCCGAGGTCGATTTGGCCCACGTGTCGCTGCGGCGGCTGACACGATGCCCCAGCACCACTTCGTAACCTTCGCGCCAGCGCTCGATCATCTGCAAAATGACTTCCGGCGGGTCCTGCAGATCGGCGTCGATCGGTACCACGATCTGCCCGGTGGCCATTTGCAGACCGGCCGACAACGCCGCTTCCTTGCCGAAGTTGCGGCTTAGATCGACGATGCGCAGACGCGAGTCTTGCCGCTGCCGTTCAAGCAAGCGCTCAAGGGTGGTGTCGGTGCTGCCATCGTTGATGAAGACCAGTTCAAGATCGATCAGTGCCTGCGTCTGAAAGACGTCGTCGATGCGCGAAAGAAAGCTGTCGAGGCTGTCGGCCTCGTTGAAAACGGGGATCACCAGCGACAACGTCACCTGCCCGGCCTGTTGCGTTCCGTGCTCAGTCAAAGGAGTGCTCTTTTTATAGTTTGTCGGTCATCGAAAGTCTTTCGAGGCCATGAGCCGTGCCGTATTAAGCAGCAGCCGGCACGCACGTGCAAGCAGGACACGGCGTCATATCGGCCAATTCGCCGGGCAGTCGCGGCGCTCTGGCCAGCGTCTTTCAGAAACATCCGCGAACGATTGGAAACAAATCCCCGATAGCCAAAAAAAACCGCTGCGCTAGGCTTGCGTCGATGCGCCACACAGGTGGGCGCGCCTATCGATCGCAGGGAGCGAACCGTATGTATTTCGAAATCTACCGACAAACCCGAGGCACCCCCAGCACTGGCAAAGGCCAATGGCGCTGGCGCCTGCGTGCGCGCAACCACGAGACGGTGGCCAGTGGCGAATCGTATGTGAACAAGGCTGATTGCCTGCACGTGATCAACCTGATCAAAGCCGTACAGGGCGAGACGCCGATCAAGGAGATTTGAGCGAAACCACATTCATCAAAGGTGCATGTGCTGCATTTGTTGCTTCCATGCACCCCGGCGCCTCTAGCAGCGCGCGCAGAGATGCGTCGACAGTGGAGCGAACCGGGAAAGCATCAGAGCTGTAACAGAACTACGCCGACCAATATGGCAATCACTGCCGATATCGCCATCACTTGAGTAGACGTCAACGCCAGCGCTGCATCCCTGGAACGGCCGACGAAGCGGCCGCGAATCTGATGCCGATCCGGCTGCGCTTCGAACAGGTTGTCCGGGTGCTCGTTGTCTTCAGGCTCATTGGTCTGCTGACCGGACCATGCACTTCGCGCCATCAAACGGTCGAGCAGACCGGGCATGACCGACTGCCCAATAATAGCTTTGATCGTCGACCACCCCAGCCACAACTCTCGCGGAGGATGCTTTACCACACTGAAAATCGCCCGTGCCGCTACGTCGGGGTCGTGAATCGGTGGCACCGGTTGGGGACGCTTGGGCAATTTGTTGCGCGCCCAGTCAAACTGCGGGGTATTGATCGCGGGCAATTGCACCATGCACACGCGAATATGGCTGCGCTCATGCAGCAACTCACAGCGCAACGAATCGGTAAAACCGCGCACGGCAAATTTTGCCCCGCAGTAAGCGGCCTGCAACGGAATGGCCCGATAGGCCAGCGCCGAGCCGACCTGAATGATCAATCCTTTGTTACGCGGACGCATCAACGACAGCGCTGCCAACGTGCCATGAACCGTGCCGAGATAGGTCACCTGAGTAACCCGCTCGATCTCGGCGGCAGACAATTGTTCTATCGGCGAAAGCACCGTGACCATCGCCGCGTTAACCCATACCGCCAGCGGCCCGAGCGCGGTTTCCAGTTGCTGGGCGGCCTGCTGCACGGCGAGCGCATCGGCGACGTCGACGCTGACTGTTTCAACCTGAACGCCATACGCTTGCAGCTCCTCTTGCGTGGCGGCCAGGCCCGCCGGATCACGCGCCAACAGTCCGATGCGGTAGCCCCCAGCGGCAAACCGATGAGCCACCGCGCGCCCGACGCCAGCACTGGCGCCGCTAATCACCACCAAAGATTGCTCCTGCATGAACCGTCCTCGTTGACGCTCAGTCGATCGGCCCGTTATTGATCATCAAGTCATCGCTCACTGCCAATATCTCCTCGGGGATCGGGTCCCTCACTGGTTGTTCAATGCAGTCTTTAGGATGGACGCCGAACGTGCGCCGTCAGTTCGTTTTTTCAGCCGAGCATCAAGCGCAGCTTGCGCAAAAGGTCCACCGGCGCGTAGGGCTTGGCGATCAATTCGAACTCATTGTCAGCCAGCTCATTGGGCGTCGACTCGTCCGCGCAGTACCCGGTCGTCAGCAGGATCTTCATGGCCGGATAGCGCTGGCTGATTTCCCGCGCCAGTGCCAGCCCGTTCATCTCGCCCGGCATGACCAAATCGGTGAATACCAGGTCGTATTCGCTACTCTGCAGCACGGCCAGTGCCTCGCTCGCATCTGCAGCGAGGTCGGTGTGGTAACCCTGTTCGGACAATACAAAGCGCGCCAGTTCAGCGACTTCGGCGCGATCCTCGACGATCAGGATGCGCTCCGTGCCCTTGAGATTTTCTGCGGTTTCAGCGGAGCCAGATGCCGATAGCTGACTGTCATCCGCCGGGAAGAACAGGCGCACCGTGGTGCCGAGTCCCGGCGTCGATTCGATTTTGACCACACCGCCGGATTGCTTGACGAAGCCGTAAACCATCGACAAACCGAGGCCGGCACCGTTGCCTTCCTCTTTGGTGGTGAAAAACGGCTCCATCACTTTGTCGAGATCGTCAGCGGCAATGCCCACGCCGTTATCGGCAACCGCGATGCAGACGTAACGCCCCGCCGCCAGTCCGCCCTGGTGCGGATCCGTCGAGTCCGGTACATCGACGTTGCGGGTCTGCACGGTGATCGCAGGTTGCTGCTGGTCAACCAGCGCATCGCAGGCGTTGGAGAGCAAATGGTTCAGCGCCATCTCGGCCTGCGCCGGGTCGAGCCGGCAGTTCCACAAGTCCTCGGCCAGTTCGAATCGCGGTTCCAGATCGGCGGATTCATGCGTCGGCAGCGTAGAGCGCTCAAGCAAGGCATTGAGATTGATCACCCGGCCTTCGAGCCGTTGTCGGCGGGAGAATGCCAGCAGATGCTGGGTCAGCAAACGTGCTTTTTCGGCCGCCGCGCGAGCGTGGCCGGCGCCGACCACGATGCGTTGCGGATCGATGCTCGGCCGCTTGGCGGTGTGCTGGATCAGCTCGATGTAGCCGATCATCACTTGCAACAGATTGTTGAAATCGTGGGCAATGCCACCGGTCAACTGCCCGAGTGCTTCCATGTTTTCGCTGTAACGCAAACCGTCCTCGGCGTCACGGCGGCGGCTGACGTCCATTTGCGAAGCGAAGAAATACACCAGTTGTCCGCGCTCGTTGAATAGCGGCGCGATGAACAGCTCGTTCCAGAACGACGAGCCGTCCTTGCGATAGTTGAGCACCTCCACGCAGGTTTCGTGTTGATGTTTCAGCGCTTGCTTGACCCGTTGCAACACCGCACGATCAGTCTGCTCGCCTTGCAGAAACCTGCAGTTGCGCCCGAGCACTTCTTCCAGCTCGTAGCCGCTGAGTTCAAGAAACGCATTGTTGGCAAAAATGATGGGATCGTCGGGCTGCGCTGGATCGGTGACAATCATGGCCATGCGGCTGACCTGCACCGCCGCGAAAAACACATCTTTGCGTTCTTGCGAAAGGGTCGCCGCATCGGCGCGGTCGACGATCGGCCTGGATTTTCTGGGCAAGTTGACCTCCGCTAAGTGACTCCGTTTCGCTGTGACCATCATCAGCGAGCGAAGTGCCGAGGCCAGCCGCCGACAGCGCGGGTGTCCGATGAATTGTCGCAGTCCATCGATGGATCCGAATCGCCTCGCTGATTGTCGAAAGCTCACCGAGAACTGCACGCAATATCTGAAATCCGATCCGCCAGGGAGAACCACCGTGGATTTGTTGTTTCTGGGCACGTCCGCCGGCGTGCCGACCCGCCAGCGCAACGTCAGCGCAACAGCATTGATCGCGTCTGCCGGCAAGGGCTGGTACCTGATCGATTGCGGTGAAGGCACTCAGCATCAGGTGCTGCGCACGCCGCTGTCACTGAGTGAATTGCGGGCGATTTTCATCACTCATGTGCACGCCGATCACTGCTTGGGCTTGCCGGGTCTGCTGGCGAGCACCGGCATGTCCGGACGCACGCGGCCACTGGACATTGTGCTGCCAACATCGCTGCATCCATGGCTGAAAATGAGTCTGGAGGTGACGCAATCGTATCTGCCGTTCGAGATCAACCTGCACGCTGTGGAAACGCTCACAGAGTGGCGCAGCGTCAACGTTCAGGTGCAGACCGTCGAGTTGTCGCACCGTGTGCCGTGTCATGGTTATGTGTTCACCGAGTCCGACCCGGAACCGCGTCTGGACGTGCAGCGCCTGGATGCCGAGGGTATCGAACGCGGCCCGCTCTGGGGTCAGTTGGCCCACGGTCAGGACGTGGAGGTTGACGGGCGGATGCTGCACGCTCGCGACTATCTGCTGAGTTCACGACCTGATCGACGCATCATTGTCTGCGGCGATAACGATCGTCCGGCACTGCTGGCCGAAGTGGCGCAATCGGCGGATGTGCTGGTGCATGAAGCGACATTCGTGCAGGCAGCAATCGACCGCGCTCGTGCCAGTTACGGCCACAGCAGCGCCGCCGCTGTCGCCGGTTTCGCCGAATCAGCCGGGGTGCGCAATCTGGTGTTGACGCATTTCAGCGCGCGCTATCAGGCCAATCCGGCGGTGAGCCCGTCGATCGAGGATGTGCGCAACGAAGCGGCAGCGCTGTATCACGGCCAACTGATTCTGGCGCGGGATCTGCAGCGCTATCACCTCGACCGTTTGGGGCATTTGCAGCCCGTAGCGATCGAGCGCAAATCTTTGCAAGTCACGAACATTTCCCAGTGATCAACCGGGGCGCGCCGCCTGATGTCAGGCGCGCGCCCCATCAAGCGCTCATAGACGATCTTCGCCCGTGCTTCAGCTGCGATGTTGGAGCGCATGTCGGCGCCCTTGTTGAGCATGACGATGATCGAGCCAATGATCTCCAGGTGACTGAGTTCTTCAGGCCTCCAGCGCGCGATTCGATTTCCGGCGCCGCGACCACTAACGCAGCAAATGCACCACCAACCCAACCAAAGCACAGCCCAGCAACACCTGAATCACTCCGCGTTTGAAGCGAAACAGCGCAACGGCTGCCGCAATGGCGATCAATGCCGAGGGCCAATCCAGGCTGCCGCTGAAACCCTGCGGCCAGAGCACGTGATAGCCGAAGAAACACGCCAGATTGAGAATCACGCCGACCACCGCAGCGGTGATCGCGGTAAGCGGGGCGGTGAATTTGAGTTCGTCGTGCGTCGACTCCACCAGCGGGCCGCCGGCGAGGATGAACAGGAATGAGGGTAGAAAGGTAAACCACGTCACCAGCGCGGCGGCGACCGCTCCGGCGAGGAACACCTGATCGGCGCCGAACACCTGCGACACATAAGCCCCGACAAAACCGACAAACGCCACCACCATGATCAGCGGCCCCGGTGTGGTCTCGCCCAGCGCCAGGCCGTCGATCATCTGTGTCGGGGTCAGCCAGCCGTAGTGACCGACCGCACCTTGATAGACATAGGGCAACACCGCATAAGCTCCGCCAAAGGTGAGCAGCGCTGCCTTGGTGAAGAACCAGCTCATTTGCGTCAACGTGCCCTGCCAGCCGAATAGCGCGGTCAACACGCCCATCGGCAATGCCCACAGCGCGGCGCCAATCACGGCGAGCATGGCCAGTTTCGTCCAGCTGAAACGGGCATGGGCCGGTGTTGGCGTGTCGTCGTCGATCAACGCCGGACCGAAAGACTTCTTTGCCGCACTATGCCCGCCGGCCCTGAATTTCTCCGGCGCCATTCGACCGCCGAAATAGCCAATCACCGCCGCGCCCAGCACGATCAGCGGAAACGGCACATTGAACGCAAAAATCGCCGTAAACGATCCCGCCGCAATTGCCCACAGCCAATTGTTCTTCAGCGCCCGCGAACCGATCCGATGGGCCGCCTGCACGACGATGGCCGTCACCGCAGGCTTGATCCCGTAAAACAGCCCGGCCACTACCGGCACCTCACCGAAGGCGATATAGAGCCACGACAGGAAAATCAGGATGAACAGCGAAGGCAACACGAACAACGCCCCGGCCACAATCCCGCCCCAGCTTCGATGCATCAGCCAGCCAATGTAGGTCGCCAGCTGCTGCGCCTCCGGCCCGGGCAGCAACATGCAATAGTTCAAGGCATGCAGAAAACGCCGCTCGGAAATCCAGCGCCGGCGCTCGACCAGTTCCTGATGCATGATCGAAATCTGCCCGGCCGGCCCGCCGAAACTGATAAAGCCCAGCTTCAACCAGAACCAGAACGCCTCGAGCAAACTCACGCTCTGCGGCCTAACGTCATCATCACCCGCCAACGGCTGAACTTCACTCATCGAGCTGTTCCTTTATGCAGTCGGCAGGTTGTACCCGAAAAGCATTGCGAACAAAACGCCAGAAACGAAAAAGCCCCCGCAATCAGCAATGATTACGGGGGCTTCGTCTTGTTCAATAATGGCGGAGAGATAGGGATTCGAACCCTAGGTACCGGTGAAGGTACAACGGATTTCGAATCCGTCCCATTCGGCCACTCTGGCATCTCTCCAACGGCGCGCATCATAACAACACTTTCGTCGGTTGCGAACCCCCCAAACGAAATTTTTTCCGTGCTATCAGATGCTTGCGTCGATTAAAGCGGTACGCCCAGACGAGCGGCGACTTCTTCGTAGGCTTCGATGACATCACCGAGGCCCTGGCGGAAGCGGTCCTTGTCCATCTTCTTCTTGGTGTCCTTGTCCCATAGACGGCAGCCGTCCGGGCTGAACTCGTCGCCGAGAACGATGGAGCCGTCGCTGAATACGCCGAATTCAAGCTTGAAGTCGACCAGCAGCAGGCCGGCGTCGTCGAACAGTTTGCTCAGGACTTCGTTAACCTTGAGCGACAGTTCCTTCATGCGCGCCAGTTGCTCGGCGGTGCCCCAACCGAATGCCACAACGTGGGATTCGTTGATGAACGGGTCGCCCTTGGCGTCGTCCTTCAAGAACAGTTCGAAGGTGTACGGGTTGAGCTTCATGCCCTCTTCGACGCCCAGACGCTTGACCAGGCTGCCGGCGGCGTAGTTACGCACGACGCATTCCACCGGGATCATGTCGAGCTTCTTCACCAGGCATTCGTTGTCGCCCAGCAGTTTGTCGAACTGGGTCGGCACGCCGGCCGCTTCGAGTTTCTGCATGATGAAGGCGTTGAACTTGTTGTTCACCATACCTTTGCGATCAAGCTGTTCGATGCGCTTGCCGTCGAACGCCGAAGTGTCGTTGCGAAACAGCAGGATCAAGCGGTCAGCGTCGTCGGTCTTGTAAACCGATTTGGCTTTGCCGCGGTAGAGTTCTTCACGTTTTTCCATGATGGGCTCCGCTTGCTAAGTAGGTGGGCTAGGCGATGTGGCGCCAGTCGAGCCCTGAATCTTGATCGGCCAGTTGCAGCCAGTCCGGGTCGCACCCGAGGGTGTCGACAAAACATTGCCGGGCCAGCTGCGGCAGGTTGTTCTTGCTGCTCAGATGGGCCAGCACCAGGTGTTGCAAACCCTGCCAGCCCAACTCGGCCACCAGGAATGCCGCCTGATGGTTGTTCAGATGTCCGCGTTCGCCGCCCACCCGCTGCTTGAGAAAGTACGGGTAGTGACCACGGGCCAGCATGTCGCGGCAATGGTTGGACTCGATCATCAATGCATCGAGGTCCCGATAGCCATCCAGCACCCGCTCGCAGAACGATCCCAGGTCGGTCAGCAGGCCGAAGCGCCGCTGTTCCTGATCGCTGAAGACGTACTGGGTCGGCTCCTGCGCGTCATGGGCCACGGCAATGACCCCGACGTTCAGTGCGCCGATCTGCAGTTGCTCGCCGCCGGCCAGAAAGCCTGCCGGTTCCAGCGGTTTGCGCATCCCGCGCAGTGTGCCGCGACTGAGGTAGACCGGCAGATTGTAGCGCCGAGACAGCAAACCCACGCCATGCACGTGGTCGGCATGTTCGTGGGTCACGAGTATCGCGCTCAGTTGCGCCGGGTGCACACCCAGGCGCAACAGACGTCTTTCGGTTTCCCGCAGGGAAAAACCACAATCAACCAGCACGTACGTATCAGCACTGGCGATCAGCGTGCCGTTCCCTTGGCTACCGCTGCCGAGAACGGCAAAACGCATATCGGATCAGCCCAGGTTGTCCTGAATCACGCTCAACACTTTACGCGCGACATCGGCCGGCGCGACGGTGTTGATGTTCTTTTCGACGGTGACCTGGATGTTCTCGCCCACCCTGCTCAGGCGAACCTGATAACGCTCGGCGCGGGCTTCGACTTCTTCCTTGCTCGGCGCACTGCCGAACAGGCTGCTGAAGAAGCCAGGCTTGTCGTCTTTCTTCTCGGCTTTTTCGGCCAGGTTGATGTAGTACAAGCCCAGGCTGCGGTTGATGTCTTCAACGCGCCATTCGCCCTGTTCCAGCGCACGGCCGACGCTCGACCAGGCGCGGTCCAGATCGGTACCGACGTTCAAGACCGGGTTGCCGCTGCCGTCTTCGTTCAGGCTGACACGGCTCGGGGCGTCGAAATCACGCGAGGCCAGCATCGACACCGAGCCGCCCTTCTCGGAGGTGCGACTCATGCTCGCGAGCATGTCGTCGACCAGCGCAGCGTCCAGGCCAGTGTTGACCGAACGGTTGGTGAAGGCCACGTCGGCCGTGCTGCCGGCAGGACGCTCGGCGCTGACTACGTAGATTTCACTGGTGTTGCGCTGCACGCCCGGCTCGATACGTACGCGCACACGGGTTTCGCTGTCGCTGGCGATACCGGCCGCACTCAGGCGCTTGGCCATCGAAGCGGACAGCTCGTCGGAGTGCTGCCAGGTAGTGGTGAACTCGCCGGTCTGCGGACGCTGTTCATCCAGACGGAAACCGTTGTCCTGGAAGAACTGCAGCGCCACTGGCCAGACTTCGGCCGGTGGGTGCTGGGCCACGACCCAACGCGTATCACCGCTCTTCTGCAGCGAGTAATCCGTGGCATCGGCAACCGCCGACAGCGGCTGAGGACGCGGCACGACGTATTCGCCCGTCGCGGTGTCATCGGCCACATTGCGCGGGATCGGCAACAGCGGATCGAGACGCTTGGCAGTGCTCACATCCGGTGGCAATTGCATCGGTGCAGTCTGTTGCGCTTGCAGGTAATCGCTTCCACGGTCGCGGAAATAACCTTCCGGCCCCCAGACCCATCCGCAGCCACTGGTGCTGGAGATAATCAAGGCAAGTGCGGAAAGTCCGGCCATTCGCTTCATGCGTTGTACTTCCTCAATTAAACCAGGACGTTGCACTGGCGCAGGGCCGAGCGCAGCGTTTCATGACAAGGGGTGCTCAGCCAGGTCAGTGGCAGGCGGATGCCTTCGTGCATCAGGCCCATTTCGACCAAAGCCCACTTCACCGGAATCGGGTTGGCTTCGATGAACAGGTCCTTGTGCAGCGGCATCAGTTTTTCGTTGATTGCGCGTGCGGTATCGGCGTCGCCCTTCAGCGCGGCCTCGCACAGGTCAGCCATTTCGCGCGGGGCGACGTTGGCGGTGACCGAGATGTTGCCTTTGCCGCCCAGCAGGATCAGCTCGACAGCGGTCGGATCATCGCCGGACAGCACGATGAAATCCTTGCTCACGCCATCGATGATCGCTTTGGCGCGCTTGAGGTCGCCGGTGGCTTCCTTGATGCCGATGATGTTCGGCACGGTGGACAGGCGAATCACCGTCTCGGCCTGCATGTCGCAGGAGGTGCGGCCGGGAACGTTGTAGAGAATCTGCGGAATGTCGACCGCTTCAGCGATGTGCTTGAAGTGCTGGTACAGGCCTTCCTGGGTCGGCTTGTTGTAATAAGGAACCACCAGCAGGCAGGCATCGGCGCCGGCGGCCTTGGCGTTGCGGGTCAGCTCGACGGCTTCGCGGGTCGAATTGGCGCCGGTGCCGGCGATGACCGGAATGCGCCCGGCAACCTGTTTGACCACGGCTTTGATGACGGCGATGTGCTCTTCTACATCAAGGGTGGCCGACTCGCCGGTAGTACCGACGGCGACGATGGCATGGGTGCCGTTCTTGAGGTGGAAGTCCACGAGTTTGCTGAGGCTGTCCCAGTCAAGACGCCCTTGTGCATCCATGGGAGTGACCAGTGCCACCATACTGCCCGCAATCATGAAACCGCTCCTGCCGGAAAAAGAGAGCGGTAATGGTACTGGCGCCAAGATGCTTGCACAAGCGAAGTACTGCGCCGCCGCCATTCCCCTTGGCGCCGCTTTTCGCTACCCTTCAGACTTTGATCGGTACAGATCAGCTTGTACGCCGGGTTTCAGCCTCCCCTTTCGGCCTCCCAGGCCCCGTTCCTGCGTCGCATCGACGCGCTCCCGCACAGTGGAGCGAGCCGCGAACGCTGGCCGGGGCTCTTTATACGGACCGCCAGAACAGGCACGCCCGGCCACCAATGCCCGTCAACCTACCGACCGCTCATCGCTTTAGGAATGCTGCATGTCCACCCCCACAGTTCGCGAACAATTCCTTGTCATCAGTGCCCTCGGCGCCAACCCCATGGAGCTGACCAACGTCCTGTGCCGCGCCAGCCATGAAAACCGCTGCGCCGTCGTCACCTCTCGCCTGACCCGCCACGGCGAGTGCAGCGCTCTGGTGCTGGAAGTTTCCGGTAGCTGGGACGCCCTCGCGCGCCTCGAAGGCAGCCTGCCATTGCTGGCCAAGCGTCACGCTTTCACCGTCAACGTGGTGCGCAGCGCCGCTCTGGAAAATCGTCCGCAAGCGCTGCCTTACGTGGCTTACGTCAGCTCGGCGTATCGCCCGGACATCATCAATGAGCTGTGCCAGTTCTTCATGGACCATAACGTCGAACTGGAAAACCTCACCTGCGACACTTACCAGGCTCCGCAGACCGGCGGCACCATGCTCAACGCCACGTTCACCGTGACCCTGCCGGCCAACACGCAGATCAGCTGGCTGCGCGATCAGTTCCTCGATTTCGCCGACGCGATGAACCTGGATGCCCTGATCGAGCCTTGGCGCCCACAAAACCCAATGTAAGGAAGCTTTCATGGCCGTTGTCATCGACCAACCGGTTGCGGATTTCACCGCGCCTGCGACCAGCGGGCAGACCGTCAGCCTGTCCGAACTCAAGGGCAAGCAAGTGGTGATCTACTTCTACCCAAAGGACAGCACCCCGGGCTGCACCACTCAAGGCCAGGGCTTTCGCGATCAATATGCGGCATTCAAGGCTGCCAACACCGAAGTCTTCGGCATTTCCCGCGACAGCTTGAAGTCGCACGAAAACTTCAAAGGCAAACAGGAATTCCCCTTCGAGCTGATCAGCGATAAGGACGAGGCGGTTTGCCAGCTGTTCGACGTGATCAAGCTGAAAAAGCTGTATGGCAAGGAATACCTGGGCGTTGATCGCAGCACTTTCCTGATTGATAAGGACGGTGTGCTGCGTCAGGAATGGCGTGGCGTGAAAGTGCCGGGGCATGTTGATGCCGTGCTGGCGGCGGCTGAGGCTCTGAATAAAGCCTGATGTTTTTGCTGCGTCGTCACCGACGCCATCGCTGGCAAGCCAGCTCCCACAGGGTTCAGCACATACAAAACCTGTGGGAGCTGGCTTGCCAGCGATGAGGCCAAAAGCCTCACCCCGATTTAAAGCAACGGCGCCACCACCGGCTCCTTGCGCGGCCACGCATCGAGCACAGCCTTGAACAGCGTCGCCAGCGGGATCGCAAAGAACACACCCCAGAATCCCCACAATCCGCCAAACAACAACACCGCGCAGATGATCGCCACCGGATGCAGGTTCACTGCTTCCGAAAACAGCAACGGCACCAGCACGTTGCCGTCCAGCGTCTGAATGATTCCGTAGACCGCCATCAGGTAGATGAACTGATCGCTCCAGCCCCACTGGAACAGCGCAATCAGCAGCACCGGCACGGTCACCACTACCGCACCGACATATGGCACCACCACCGACAAGCCGACCAGCAACGCCAGCAGCGCCGCGTAGTTCAGGCCCAGCGCGATGAAGGCGATGTAGGTCACGCCGCCGCAAATCACGATCTCGATGCCTTTGCCACGTATGTAATTGGCGATCTGCCGGTTCATTTCCTGCGCGACGCGGGTGATCAGCGCGCGCTCGCGAGGCAGATAGCCACGCACCCACTCGCCAATCATCGCCCGATCCTTGAGGAAGAAAAACACCAGAATCGGCACCAGCACCAGGTAGATCATGATGTTCACCAGCAGCGGCAAACTCGACAACGAGAAAGTCAGTGCCCACTGACCAAACTTGCCAATCTCGCCCCGCGCCGCTTCGATCGCTTGCAAGACTTGCTCGTCGGACACCAGATGCGGATAGCGCTCGGGCAATAGAAGCAACAGCGACTGCCACTTGGCGAGCATGCCCGGCAACTCGTTGAACAGCGTGATCAACTGATGCCACAGCAGCGGCAGCACCACGACAATAAAAAGCATCAGCGCGCCCATGAACAGCGCAAAGACCAGTCCCACCGCCACGCCGCCCGGCACGCGCAGTCGCTCGAGCGTCACCACCAGGCCTTGCATCAGATACGCCAGCACCATCCCCGCCAATACGGGCGCAAGCATGCCGCCGAGGGTGAGCACGGCGGTGAAGGCGAGAACCAGCAGCACCGCCAGCACCACGGCTTCTTCATCGGAGAAGTAGCGCTGAATCCAGTCGCGTAACACTTTGAACATCAATAATCCCTTCGATCGTTAACGCGCTCGCGTCAGGCTTTTTTCAACCAGTAACGGTAGACGCCAGCCTCGTCTTCTTCGCGCAACAGCGCATGACCGGCCAGTTTGGCAAAGGTACGGAAGTCGCGTTGCGAGCCGGCATCGGTAGCGATCACCTTGAGCACAGCGCCGCTGTGCAGTTTGTTGAGTTCCATTTTTGCCTTGAGCAACGGCAACGGACAGTTCAGGCCACTGGCGTCCAGTTCCACGTCATGGGCTACAGCGTCAGTCATTGCGTCACTCCGGTTCGTTGTCGAGCTGCCTAGAATATCTGGTCGCGGCTTCGGTGTCCGGCTACAGTAAGGTCTTTGTCCTCCAAGGCTTTGTGCATGACTTTTCTGCGCCCTACCCTGCTGACGCTCGCTTGCCTGCTCGCCTCACCAGGCTTTGCCGACGATCTGCCGTCACTCGGCGACGCCAGCTCTGCCATTGTCTCGCCGCAACAGGAATACCAGCTCGGCCGCGCCTGGCTGGCCATGCTGCGCAGTCAGGTTTCCCAGCTTAACGATCCGCAGCTCAAGGACTACGTCGAATCCAGCGTGTACAAGCTGGTCGAGACCAGCCAGGTTTCCGACCGACGCCTGGAATTCATCCTGATCAACAGCCCGCAACTCAACGCCTTTGCAGCGCCTGGCGGCGTGGTCGGGGTCAACGGCGGCCTGTTCCTCAACGCCCAGACCGAGGGTGAGTACGCCTCGGTGCTCGCTCACGAATTGGCACACTTGTCGCAACGCCACTTTGCTCGCGGGGTGGAAGCTTCACAAAGAATGCAGGTGCCGATGATGGCCGCGTTGCTGGCGGGTATCGTCATTGCGGCGGCGGGCGGCGGTGATGCCGGCATCGCCACCATCGCCGGCACCCAGGCTGCGGCGTTGCAGGAACAACGGCGCTTCTCGCGGCAGAACGAACAGGAAGCCGACCGCATCGGCATTCTCAACCTGGAAAAGGCCGGATACGATCCGCGCTCGATGCCGACCATGTTCGAACGCCTGATGCGCCAGTACCGCTTCGACGCCAAGCCGCCGGAATTCCTCCTGACTCACCCGGTCACCGAATCGCGTATCGCCGATACCCGCAACCGCGCCGAGCAGGCGAAACCGGGCGGCATCGAAGACAGCATGCGCTACCAGTTGATCCGCGCGCGGGTGCAGTTGATCTATGAGGAAACCCCGGGGCTGGGCGCCAAGCGTTTCCGCGCCCTGCTCGATGAGAACCCGAAAAACGATGTCGCGCGTTACGGCCTCGCCATCGCGCAAATCAAGGGTGGCCAGCTCAACGAAGCCCGCGAGAACCTCAAGCAATTGTTGGCCAAGTCGCCGAACGAGATCATCTACAACCTCGCGCAGGTCGATCTGGACATCACAAACAATCGCTTGCCCGATGCGCAATCACGGGTCGACCGCATGCTCACGCAGTTCCCGGGCAACTATCCGCTGAATCAGGTGCGCGTCGATCTGCTGCTGAAACAGAATCGCGCCGCCGATGCCGAGAAGGCGCTGGACAGCCTGCTCAAGTCCCGCCCGGATGATCCGGACGTCTGGTATCAGGTTGCTGAAACCCGTGGCTTGTCGGGCAACATCATCGGCCTGCACCAGGCGCGAGCCGAGTATTTTGCGCTGGTCGGCGATTACCGCCAGGCCATTCAGCAGTTGGACTTCGCCAAGCGCAAGGCTGGCAACAACTTCCCGCTGTCCTCGCGCATCGATGCCCGCCAGCGTGAGCTGATGGAACAGGAGCGTATGGTCAAGGACATGATGGGCTGAGTCGTTCCAGACAAGACAAAAACTTCAGATACAAAAAAACCGCCTCTTTCGAGGCGGTTTCTTTTTTACCTTGTTGCTGGCTTATTCAGCCAGTTTGAAGGTGATGAAGCTGGCACGGCCCTGACGCAGCACGCGCATCGACACCGAACGGTTCTTCGGCAACGCTTTGGCGATGTCGGTGAACTCCTTGGCCGAACCGATGGCCTGGTTGTTCAGGTGGGTGATCACGTCACCCGGCTGCAGACCGATCAGGGCCGCAGGACCGTCCTGCACTTCCTTGATCACCACACCACCTTTGAGGTCGTAGGTTTTCTTCTGCTCGGCGGTCAATTCACCGACCGCAACACCGAGGCGGTTGCTGCTGCTTTCAGCGCCGGATTTCGGCAGCGCGTCCAGCTCTTTGTCTTCGTCCGGAATCGCGCCGACAGTCAACTCGACATTCTTGCGCTTGCCTTCACGAATCACTTCCAGATTGGCTTTGGCGCCAGCCTTCAGTGCGCCGACCAGATGCGGCAGATCGGCAGACATGACGATCGGCTGACCGTTCATGCTCAGGATCACGTCGCCAACCTGCAGGCCGCCCTTGGCCGCAGGGCCGTCATCCTGGATCTGCGCTACCAGCGCGCCAGCTGGCTTGTCCAGACCAAATGACTCGGCGAGGTCCTTGTTCACTTCCTGGATGACTACGCCCAGCCAGCCGCGGCTGACTTTGCCACCGCTTTTGAGCTGGTTGGAAACATCCATCGCCACGTCGATCGGAATGGCAAACGACACGCCCATGAAGCCACCGGAGCGGGTGTAGATCTGCGAGTTGATGCCGACCACTTCACCGTTCAGGTTGAACAGCGGGCCACCGGAGTTGCCCGGGTTGATCGGCACGTCGGTTTGAATGAACGGCACATAGTTTTCGTTCGGCAGGCTGCGGCCGACAGCGCTGACGATGCCTTGGGTCACGGTGTGGTCAAAGCCGAATGGCGAACCGATCGCGACGACCCACTGGCCGGCCTTCAGATCCTGGGATTTGCCGAGCTTGAGCACCGGCAGATCCTTGCCTTCGATTTTCAGCAACGCCACGTCGGAACGTGGATCGGTGCCGACCAGCTTGGCTTTCATCTCACTGCGGTCAGCCAGACGGACGAGGATTTCGTCAGCATCGGCGATCACGTGGTTGTTGGTGAGGATGTAGCCATCCGGCGAAATGATGAACCCCGAACCCAGCGATTGCGCTTCACGCTGACGCCCGTCGCCACGCGGCGAGCGCTGCTGAGGCGGCATGCCACGCTCGAAGAATTCGCGCAGCATCGGTGGCAGACCTTCCAGATCCGGCATCTGCTGATTCACGCGACGGTCCGGCAGTTTCTGCGTGGTACTGATATTCACTACCGCTGGCGACGCTTGTTCGACCAACTGGGTGAAATCAGGCAGATCGGCCGCTTGCGCAGCAGGGACCGCCTGACCGAGCAACAGCACGGTGGCGAAGATGGAAAGATAAGACTTCAAACTAGGTATCGACATACAGCTCCCGTTACGACGAGCAGGGTTAAGCGATATGGAGCAAAGGAACACCGGAAACCACAGACCGGTATTTTTGTTCCGGGAACAACAAACAAGGCCAGAGCCGTGAGGCTCTGACCTATAAAAAATTTTCAGGGGTTTTGCAAATGAAAATGCTCAGCAAACATTTCGACGTCTCGACGACGAGGTGGAAATGACTGAAATCAGCTCACTGCTTGCTGGTCGCAGCGCCATCGTTGTTCCGCATCGATAGAGCGATTCGTTCGGCGGTGCCAATCGGGATTTCGCCAACCACCGTCACCATCATTTCACCTTGCGGTGTAGTCAAACGACGGGATACCGCGACGGTCGGACCCAACTGAGTGCGGGTGTCGGTGACGGTGGCACCGTTCAATGGCTCAAGGAACACCGAGAAACGCGCCAGGCCATCGTCATACATCAAGCTGCTGACCTGGGTATTGGTCTGCGCATCCTTGTGCGAACTGCTGCTGGTCAGCTCGAAGCCGGGCGGCAGCCAGTCCGAACGCCAGTTTTGCACGGTCTTCGCCGCAGAAGCCTTGTCGCTTGCGATGTTGATCGGCTTGCAATCGGCGTCTGCCAACAAATCCTTGTCCGACGGGACTTCATCGGTGTCGAGGCTGGTGAACTGAAAGCGCTCGAGCAATTGCCCTTTATCGTTCAACAGCAACGACTTGAGCGGCAGGCCGGTTTTCTTGTCCAGATGCAGCTCGAAACCGTATCGGTGCTGATCACGAGGGGTCAGCGACACGATCACTGCATCACGACCGGCCACGCGCGACTTGCCAATGACAGCAAGGTCATACCAATTCTTCAGCTTTTTGGGATCCAGCGCACGGGCGGCAGCGTTGGGCGAGTCACCCAATCCCGCAATCAGTGTGCCGCTGACGCATTGAGTACGTCCATCAATGCGCACGACTTCCTGAGCCGAACCGTCGAGCTGCAATAACCGCTCGCGGACCTGGCCATTCTGGACACGATGCCAGATGTTGTGCGTGGAAAAACTGCCGTTGCGCTCGTAAACGAAAGTACCGTGAAAGCTTTGCTGCTGCTCGGCCTGGCCCAGACGGGTCAACCAGTCCTGGGCCTCGTCAGCGTGGGCTGGAACGATGAACCAGCCACTGAGCAGAAGCGAAAGTAGAGGGATGGCGCGCATGATCCTCCTTAACGGTTTTCCAGGCTTGCGGCACGTGCGTATGGCAGCGCGCTTTCAGTTCCTTTGAGTGCAGCCTGCTGAGCGTGCTGACGCAGATAGCCTGGCAGACGCTGATCATGCCACCCTGGCTGTCCTTGCAGAACGCCGTTAGCCATAGGACCAGTCGCTTCCGAGCTCTCGCTGTAACCAGCCAGAACTGCCGGACCTTTGACCTGTGGAGTGGCCAGAGTAGGCTGATTCGACTGCTGGGCCAGTTCAACACCAGCGATTTCGTCCTGGTTGTACAGGCGAACACCGGCCAGAACGGCCACGGTTACCGAAGCGGCAACAGCGAGGCGACCCAGGTTGCGCCATGGGCTGCGGGATACTTTGGCCGGAGCCGTTTCGTCTTCCAGCGCAGCGGACACTGCCGCAGCGATATCCAGACGCGGAAGCAGCAGATCCTTGTGCATGGCTGCCCGAGCGATCTGGTAACGAGCCCAGGTCTCACGGGTATCAACATCATCCAGTGCGCTAAGCACTCGACGCAATTCCAGTTCGTCCGCTTCGTTATCCATCACTGCGGACAGCGATTCCTGCAGGGCTTCACGACTCATGGCGTTCCTCTCTTGGCTGTCGCCGCTGTCTCAGTTTTCCTGCAACAACGGTTGCAGGGCTTTGTCGATGGCCTCCCGAGCGCGGAAAATCCGGGAGCGCACGGTACCCACCGGACACTGCATGACGCTCGCAATGTCCTCGTAACTCAGACCATCGAATTCACGTAAAGTTAAAGCCGTACGCAAATCCTCTGGCAGTTGCTGGATGGTCCGATGGACGGTGCCTTCGATCTCATCCCGCAGCAATGCACGTTCTGGTGATTCGAGATCCTTGAGGCCGTGATCGCCATCGTAGAACTCCGCATCCTCCGAACTTACATCGCTATCCGGCGGCCGACGGCCGCGGGAAACCAGGTAGTTCTTTGCCGTGTTAATGGCAATACGGTACAGCCACGTATAAAACGCACTGTCACCGCGGAAATTTCCAAGTGCCCGATACGCCTTGATAAAGGCTTCCTGAGCAACGTCCTGGGCTTCATGGGTGTCGTGCACAAAACGCACGATCAACCCGAGAATTTTGTGCTGATATTTCAGCACCAGCAGATCGAAAGCTCGCTTGTCGCCACGCTGTACGCGTTCGACCAGCTGCTGATCCTCTTCCTGGGTTAGCATGAACACTCCTCGATAAGCCCGGAGGAGACTTGCATTACTAAACGACCAGACTTGCAAACATAGACTCGGGCTTTTCGCAAAAGTTCTCCCCCTCCAAGCAAGTTTCCTGCGGGCTCTGATTTGGCACGCACGAAAAACGCAGCGCGGGATAAACCGGCTGCGCGAATAATCTTGTTATCGGTTTCGCCGGCAGGAATCCAAACGCAGATTCCGCACTGAAGCCGACACTGTCCCTGGTTTCTGGCACCGTCTATTGATCTTGGGCCTTTGGCAAAAGTTCCAATTATTTATAGCCGTACCCACCTGACATTGCGCAACCCTGCTCGGAAAAGTCTGTTTCAGCGCCGATACAGGTGTCTTTTTCCCAAACCGGCAAAAAAACTTCCGACGAAGCACAGCGCTTTTTACCGCGCAGTAGTCTCACAATGCCATCTGGGCCTGGCTATTGTGCCGCCCAACCCCTCTATATACTAGTGGGCTGTGTGGCTGTCTTGACTCGCCGATCCAGCTGTCTTGCGCCAACCCCGACCCGGGTCGCTTTGAGCGGAATCCTGAAATGAGCCAACAGTTCCAACACGATGTTCTGGTGATTGGCAGCGGTGCTGCCGGTTTGACTCTCGCTTTGACCTTGCCCGGTCATCTGCGCATTGCCGTATTGAGCAAAGGCGATCTCGCCAACGGTTCGACCTTCTGGGCCCAAGGCGGCGTGGCCGCGGTGCTCGACGATACCGACACTGTCGAATCCCACGTCGACGACACCCTCAATGCGGGCGGCGGCTTGTGCCATGAAGACGCCGTACGCTTTACCGTCGAGCACAGCCGCGAAGCCATCCAATGGCTGATTGACCAGGGTGTGCCGTTCACCCGCGACGAACAGTCCGGCACTGAAGATGGTGGTTTCGAATTTCACCTGACACGCGAAGGCGGCCACAGTCATCGGCGCATCATCCATGCTGCAGACGCCACCGGTGCCGCGATCTTCAAAACCTTGCTGGCCCAGGCCAAAGAGCGCGAGAACATCGAACTGCTGGAACAGCGGGTGGCCGTTGATCTCATCACCGAGCGCCGCTTGGGCATGGAAGGCGATCGCTGCCTCGGCGCCTACGTGCTGAACCGCGCCACGGGCGAAGTCGACACCTACGGCGCACGTTTCGTGATTCTGGCTTCGGGCGGCGCGGCCAAGGTCTACCTTTATACCAGCAACCCCGACGGCGCCTGCGGTGACGGCATCGCCATGGCCTGGCGCTCCGGTTGCCGGGTGGCGAACCTGGAATTCAACCAGTTCCACCCGACCTGCCTGTATCACCCGCAAGCCAAGAGTTTCCTGATCACTGAGGCGTTGCGTGGCGAAGGCGCGCATTTGAAGCTGCCCAACGGCGAGCGCTTCATGTATCGCTTCGATAAACGCGCGGAGCTGGCGCCTCGTGACATTGTCGCGCGGGCCATCGACCATGAAATGAAGCGTCTGGGTGTCGACTGCGTATATCTCGACATCAGCCACAAGCCTGAACCGTTCGTAAAAACTCACTTCCCGACTGTTTATGAACGCTGCCTGGGCTTCGGCATCGACATCACCAAACAACCGATCCCGGTGGTCCCCGCCGCGCACTACACCTGTGGCGGAGTGATGGTCGATCAGCACGGTCGCACCGACGTGCCTGGCCTCTACGCCATCGGCGAAACCAGCTTCACCGGCCTGCACGGCGCCAACCGCATGGCCAGCAATTCGCTTCTGGAATGCTTCGTTTATGCCCGTTCGGCAGCAGCGGACATTCTCGCGCAACTTGATGAGGTCGGGGCGCCAAACGCCCTGCCCGCTTGGGACGCCAGCCAGGTCACCGACTCGGATGAAGACGTGATCATTGCGCACAACTGGGACGAGTTGCGCCGATTCATGTGGGACTACGTCGGCATCGTGCGCACCAACAAGCGCCTGCAACGGGCGCAGCATCGGGTGCGTCTGCTGCTGGATGAGATCGATGAGTTCTACAGCAACTATAAAGTCAGCCGCGACCTGATCGAGCTGCGCAATCTGGCACAAGTCGCCGAGTTGATGATCAGCTCAGCCATGGAGCGCAAGGAAAGTCGTGGCCTGCATTACACCCTCGACTACCCGGATCTGCTGCCCGAAGCGCTCGACACTATTCTGGTGCCGCCCACCTACGCCGGCTGAACTTGAGCCGCACTCGCAGGCGTCGGTGCAGATCCGCCGCCTGCGAGTCACGTGGTACGCAGATCGACCTGACCCGCCACTCTCCGCGCAAACGAAAGCGCAACACCACAATCAATGGCAGCGCCAGACTGTCCGGGCGCAGTTGCACCGCTTGCCAGCCATCAGCCTGATTCCAGACCTGCCAGCCATCGCCATCGCGGCGCAAGCCGCAGAATGCTTTCGGGTGGTTCAGCAGAATCTGCCGTGGCAGCACCCAAAAACCATGCAGCGCACAGACGCAAGCGCCGAGCAGACTGGCCCAGAGTGGAATCGACAGAAGAAACAACGAGCCCATGGCGAACGCCTGGGCCAACAGATACGCCGCCAGCAACTGCCGTGAGGCATGCCAGCGGCATTCGAACGTATTACTTGGGCTGGACACGATCCAGAATCATCCGGACCATGCGTTGCAGCTCGGGATCTTCCGACTCGCTGCGCTCCATGAACCAGCCGAACATGTCCTGATCCTCACAGGTCAGCAAACGCACGTACAGATCGCGATCCACTTGATTCAACGTCGCGTAAACCTCCTGCACGAACGGCACCAGCAGCACGTCAAGCTCAAGCATGCCGCGACGGCTGTGCCAAAAGAGGCGATTCAGTTCAACTTGTTCGACCATGGAGCCCTCCTCGAATTTGCCGGGCAGTATACAGCCCCGGCGCGGGCCGCACAGTCGGCTTTGGTCGGGGACCTCTGATCCTTTATCAACTACCCATTTCAACCCTGCCCCCTTATGATGTGCCCCAGTCTATTTACCCTGCGATGACCCATGGCCGATTCTGCTTTTTTCTGCACCCTGTCTCATGAAGGCGTACTCGCGGTTCGCGGTGCGGACGCCGGAAAATTCCTGCAAGGCCAGTTGACCTGCAACATCAATTACCTGAGCGACACCCGCGCCAGCCTCGGCGCCCGCTGCACGCAGAAAGGCCGGATGCAGTCGAGCTTCCGCATCCTGCTTGAAGGTGACGGCGTGGTGATGGCGATGGCCAGCGAGCTGCTCGAACCGCAACTGGCCGACCTGAAAAAGTACGCGGTGTTCTCCAAATCGAAGCTGACCGATGAAAGCGCCGCCTGGGTGCGCTTCGGTGTGGCACATGGCGATGCAGCCCTGACCAGTCTCGGTCTGGCACTGCCCGCCGAAACCGACAGCGTTGTGCGCCATGAAGGCCTGATCGCAATTCGCGTTTCGCCCGAGCGCGCCGAACTCTGGGTGCCTGCCGCTCAGGCGCCAAACATTCAAAGCCGACTGTCCGCCACGCTGGCTGAGGGCGAACTGAATCAATGGCTGCTGGGCCAGATCCGCGCCGGTATCGGCCAGGTCATGCCTTCCACCCGCGAGCTGTTTATCCCGCAGATGCTCAATTTGCAGGCGGTCGGCGGCGTGAGTTTCAAGAAAGGCTGCTACACCGGCCAGGAAATCGTCGCGCGCATGCAGTACCTGGGCAAGCTCAAGCGGCGCCTGTACCGCCTGCGCCTGGACGCGGCCGAGTTGCCGGAGCCCGGCACTCAGTTGTTCGCCCCCAGCCACAACAGCTCGATCGGCGAAGTGGTGCTGGCGGCCAATGCCGAGGGAAACATTGAACTCCTGGCCGTGTTGCAGGCCGAAGCTGCCGAAGCCGGTGATTTGCGTCTGGGCGCCCTCGAAGGCCCCGCGTTGCACGTGCTCGACCTGCCTTACGAACTGGATCGCGACCGCGAAATCCAGCGTTGATCGCAGCATTGTTGCAACACCCTAGAGAGTCCAAATGAGCGAACTGGCGGAAAAGGTCCAACAGGATTTGGTTGCGGCCATCGATAACGATGACCTGGTTCTGCCAACGTTGCCGGAAGTGGCCCTGCAGATTCGCAAGGCCGCCGAGGATCCGGAAATCAGCGTCAGCGATCTGAGCAAAGTCATCGGCCGCGACACCGCGCTGTCGGCGCGCCTGATCAAAGTGGTCAACAGTCCGCTGCTGCGCGCCGCGCAGGAAGTCACCGACCTGCACACCGCCATCACCCGTTTGGGCATCAACTACAGCAGCAACCTGGCGATCGGTCTGGTGATGGAGCAGATCTTCAATGCCCGCTCCGAGGTGGTCGAACAGAAGATGCGCGAAGTCTGGCGCAGCAGTCTGGAAATCGCTGGCGTCAGCTATGCCCTGTGTCGTCGTCACACTCAGCTCAAACCCGATCAGGCGGCACTCGGCGGGCTGGTGCATCAGATTGGCGTGTTGCCGATTCTGACTTACGCCGAAGACCACAATGAACTGCTCTCCGATGCGGTCAGCCTGACCCATGTGATCGAGCAGATTCACCCATTGCTGGGCGAGAAATTGCTGCGGGTCTGGGAGTTTCCCGAGCGCCTGGTGCATTTGCCGTTGCTGTATCAAGACTTCAGCCGCGACTCGACGCGCATCGATTACGTCGATGTCGTGCAAGTGGCCAATTTGTATTGCCGCAAGGACACCGATCATCCGTTTGCGCGGATTGACCCGTTTAGCGTGCCGGCGTTCAGGAAGCTGGGGATTGACCCGGAGAACAAGCAGTTCTGCGCGGATCTGGAAGAATCGCGGTCGATGTTCTACTGACCTGTAGTGAGGGGATTTATCCCCGTTGGGTTGCGAAGCGACCCTAGACTCTGCGATCCGAACCGCGACTGCTGCGCAGCCGAGCGGGGATAAATCCCCTCGCCACAAAAACCCCTGGTCACAAAAGTACTACCCGGCAATAAAACTGACCCGCACCTTCAACCCTGCCTGCTCGCCATCATGCAGGGTGATCTGCGCCAGATGCGCGCGACAGATCTCGCCGACAATCGCCAAGCCCAGACCTGAACCGGCGACCTGCTGATTACGCCGGTAAAACCGCTCGAACACCCGATCGCGCTCATGCAGCGGGATCCCGGGCCCGTCGTCCTCAACCTCAAGCACCGCCGGCGCCGTCACCCGCAAAATCACATTGCCGCCTGGTGGCGTATGCGCCAGCGCGTTGTCGACCAGATTGCTCAACAGTTCATTGAGCAGCGTCGGCTCACCGCGCAGCCACACCGGTTCATCCGCCTCCAGCGCCAAAGCCACACCCCGTTTGTGCGCCAAAGGCGCCATGGCCATGCCCAGCTCTCGGGCCAATTGACTCAGATCGAGCAACTGCGCGCCGCCCTCGGCAATCGCCCGCGCACCGTTTTCGACCCGGGCCAGCGACAACAGCTGATTGGCCAGATGGGTCAGGCGATCGGTGCTTTGTGCGGATGACTCAAGGGTGGTGCGCCAGGTTTCCGGTTCGTTTGAGCGCAGGCCCAATTCCAGGCGTGCCTTGAGTGCCGCCAACGGCGTGCGCAACTCGTGAGCGGCATCGGCGATGAACTGCGCCTGCCGCTCGAACTGGCCGCGTAGCCTTTCGGTGAAATGATTGAGCGCGCGGACCAAGGGTCCCAGTTCATGCTGCACTTCCACCAACGGCAGCGGCCGCAAGTCGTCGGGCTGGCGTTCCTCAACAGCGGTTCTTAACCGCTCCAGCGGGCGCAACGCCGCACTCACCGCGAACCACACCAGCAGCAATGCACCCACGGCCAGCATGCCCAGGCGCAGCAACGTATCGGCCGCCAGACTGCGCGCCATGCTGACCCGCGCTTCGTCGGTTTCAGCCACGCGGATTTCCGCCATGCCGTTCATGTTCGGCTCGCTTACGGCCTTGAGCAGGCTGACCACGCGCACGTTCTGGCCGTTGTACTTCGCATTGTAAAAGCGCGCCAGCGCCGGATAGCTGTCGGTGCGCGGCGTGCCGGGCGGTGGCCCGGGAAGATTTTCGTAGCCGGAAATCAGCTTCTGGTGAATGTCGTTGACCTGGTAATAGATGCGCCCGGCGCTGTCGTAGGCGAAGGTGTCCAGCGCCACGTAAGGCACATCGGCGCTGAGGCTGCCATCGCGCTGCGACAACCCGGCAGCGATGGTGCGTGCCGAGGCCAGCAGCGTGCGGTCATACGCGGTGTCGGCGGCTTCGCGACCGTTCCAGTAAGCGCTCAAGCCGCTGGCGAGCATCAGCACCACCAGCAACCATCCAAGGTTCCACAGCAACCGCCAGCGCAGGCTGCTGGGCTTATGCATCGCGGCTTTCCAGCAGATAGCCGAGGCCACGGAAGGTGACGATGGCCACGGGCTGGCCATCGAGTTTCTTGCGCAAGCGGTGCACGTAGATTTCGATGGCGTCGGGGCTGGCTTCTTCGTCGAGGCCGAACACCTGCGCGGCCAGTTGCTCCTTGCTCATCACTCGCCCCGGCCGCGCGATCAACGCTTCGAGAACGGCTTGCTCGCGCGAGGTCAGGGTCAGCAGTTCGTCGCCGAGGGTGAAGCGCCGCGTATCGAGGTCGTAAGCCAGCACGCCACAGCGCTGCTGACGCTCGCCGCCCAGCACACTGCGGCGCAGCAAGGCTTTGACCCGCGCTTCCAGTTCCGTCAGTTCGAACGGCTTGGCCAAGTAGTCGTCAGCACCGAGATTGAGGCCATGCACGCGATCCTTGACGTCACTGCGCGCGGTCAGCATCAACACCGGCAGGTTTTTGCCGCGTGCACGCAGCCGCGCCAGCACCTCGAAACCGTCCATGCGCGGCAGGCCTACGTCGAGGATCGCTACGGCGTATTCCTCGCTGCCCAACGCCAGGTCGGCAGCTACGCCATCGTGCAACACATCCACCGTCAGACCGGTGCTCTTGAGCGCCTGAGCCACGCTTTCGGCCAGTTGCAAATGGTCTTCGACGAGCAGGACACGCATGGATTTTTACCTCGTTCAGGGTTGGCCGACGCCACGCTTTGTCGCGGAGTTTACAGCCGCAACCGCCGCTGTGAAGCCCGAAAAACCGTGAAAGACAATTGAAAGGTTGTTGAAAGGTTAGCCGGTTAGAGTCGGCCCACGGACAGTTTCGACTGTCGCCGCTGCCGCCACACAGCGCAACGCAAAACGCCATGAAGCGTTTTCGACTCATAAGAACAATAACGGAGTACCCCAGCATGCCCTCCATGCGCACCGAGGCTGTAATGCCTGCTCGCCTTGCTCGATTCCACCGTTGCACCGTCGGCTTCTCGCCGCAGTCCTGTTTCCCCTCCGTTGTTTCAGTCGTTGCGCGCGCGCCGCGAGAAAACTGCGCCTGCCGCTAGGTTTTCGCGTTGCCCTTTGGTCATTCGGTCCATCCATAACAACAACTCCTCTGGAGACTCAAATGAACGTATCACTGCGTAAAGTTGCTCTCGCCGCTGGCGCGATGCTGTTTGCCGGCCAACTCATGGCCGAGCCGAAACGTCCGGAATGCATCGCCCCCGCCTCCCCCGGCGGCGGTTTCGACCTGACCTGCAAACTGGTGCAGAGCGCACTGGTCAACCAGAAGTTGTTGAGCAAGCCGATGCGCGTGACCTACATGCCCGGCGGCGTCGGCGCGGTGGCGTACAACGCGGTGGTGGCACAACGTCCGGCGGATGCCGGCACGCTGGTCGCGTGGTCGAGCGGTTCGCTGTTGAACCTGGCCCAGGGCAAGTTCGGCCGCTTCGATGAAACCAACGTGCGCTGGCTCGCGGCCGTCGGCACCAGCTACGGTGCCATCGCAGTGAAAAGCGATTCGCCCTACAAGACCCTCGACGATCTCGTTCAGGCGTTGAAGAAAGATCCAGGCTCGGTGGTTATCGGCTCCGGCGGCACCGTCGGCAGCCAGGACTGGATGCAGACCGCACTGATCGCCAAGGCCGCCGGCATCAACCCGCGCGAGCTGCGTTATGTGGCACTCGAAGGCGGCGGTGAGATCGCCACGGCCCTGCTCGGCGGCCACATCCAGGTCGGCAGTACCGACATCTCCGACTCCATGCCGCACATCCAGAGCGGTGACATGCGCCTGCTCGCGGTGTTCTCGGACAAGCGTCTCGACGAACCGGAAATGAAGGACATCCCGACCGCTCGCGAGCAAGGCTACGACATCGTCTGGCCGGTGGTGCGCGGCTTCTACCTCGGGCCAAAAGTCAGCGACGAAGACTACGCCTGGTGGAAAGACTCGTTCGACAAACTGCTGGCTTCCGATGAGTTCGCCAAGCTGCGCGATCAGCGTGAGCTGTTCCCGTTCGCCATGACCGGCCCGGAACTGGACACCTACGTGAAGAAGCAGGTCGCCGACTACAAAGTGCTGGCCAAAGAGTTCGGCCTGATCCAGTGATCGTCTCTGTCTAGTGGCTGCGTCTCCTACGCGGGGACGCAGCACAGGAGCTCCCATGCTTATTCAACGCATTTTCGCCTCGGTGTTGCTGCTGGTGTGTGCCGGCTTGGCACTGATGGCGTGGCCGTACCAAGCGGCTTTTTCCTATGAACCCGTCGGCCCACGCGCCTTTCCGCTGCTGATGCTCGGCCTGATGGGGCTGGCGCTGCTGTACATGGTGGTTCGCCCGGCACCCATCAAACACAACCCGGATGAGCCGCCGCTGGATCGCGAAACCCTGACCAAGATAGGTCTGTGCGTGGTGTTGCTGCTGGTGTTTGCCGGCACCTTCGAACCCCTTGGCTTCATCGTGGCCAGCATCATTACCGGCGTACCGATGGCCCGTCTCTATGGCGGCCGCTGGCTGCCGAGCGTGGTCATCATCAGCCTGATGGCGGTTGGTCTCTATCTGCTGTTCGATCGCTTGATGGATGTTCCGCTGCCCCTCGGTCTGCTCAGCGTCCTGGAGAACTGATATGGATACCCTTGGCTATTTGGGTCAGGGCTTCGGCGTCGCGCTGAGCCCGTACAACCTGGTGACCGCACTGTGCGGCACCCTGATCGGCACCGTCGTCGGCCTGTTGCCGGGCCTTGGTCCGATCAATGGCGTGGCGTTGCTGATTCCGATCGCGTTCGCACTCGGCCTGCCGCCGGAGTCGGCGCTGATCCTGCTCGCGGCGGTGTATCTGGGCTGCGAATACGGCGGCCGGATCAGCTCGATCCTGCTGAACATTCCGGGTGAAGCTTCCACCGTCATGACCACCCTCGACGGCTACCCGATGGCTCGTAAAGGTATGGCCGGTGTCGCGCTGTCACTGTCGGCGTGGAGTTCGTTCATCGGCGCGTTCATCGCCACCTGCGGCATGGTGCTGTTTGCGCCGCTGCTGGCGAAATGGGCGATTGCCTTCGGACCGGCGGAATACTTCGTGTTGATGGTGTTCGCGATTGTCTGTCTCGGCGGCATGGCTGGTGATCGACCGTTGAAGACCTTTATTGCGGCGCTGATCGGCCTGTTCCTTTCCACCGTCGGCATCGACGCCAACAGTGGCGTGTACCGTTTCACCGGCGACAACATTCACCTGACCGACGGCATCCAGTTCGTGGTGCTGGTGCTGGGTCTGTTCTCGATCAGCGAAATCCTCCTGCTGCTGGAAAAGACCCACCACGGCCAGGAAGCGGTGAAAGCCACCGGCCGGATGATGTTCAACTTCAAGGAAGCGGCGTCGGTTTTCGTCGTCAACGTGCGCTGCGGCGTGCTCGGTTTCATCATGGGCGTGTTGCCCGGTGCCGGCGCAACGCTCGCCAGTGCCGTGGCCTACATGACCGAGAAGCGCATCGCTGGCACCAGCGGCAAATTCGGTGAAGGTGATCCGCGTGGTCTGGCCGCGCCAGAGACCGCGATCGGCGGCGCGGCGTGCGGCGCTCTCGTTCCGATGCTGACCCTCGGCGTTCCGGGTTCGGGCACCACTGCGGTGATGATCGGCGCGCTGTCGCTGTACAACATCACCCCGGGTCCACTGCTGTTCCAACAGCAACCGGACATCGTCTGGGGTCTGATCGCGTCGTTGTTCATCGCCAACGTGATGCTGGTGATCCTCAACATCCCGATGATCCGCGTATTCACTCGCATCCTCGCCGTGCCGAACTGGGCGCTGGTGCCGATCATCGCGATCATCACCGGGATCGGCGTTTACGCGGTGCACGCGACCACCTTCGATCTGTTCCTGATGATCGGTATCGGCATCTTCGGTTACATCCTGCGCAAGCTGGATTTCCCGCTGTCGCCGCTGCTGCTGGGCTTCATCCTCGGTGGCCTGATGGAGCAGAACCTGCGTCGCGCGCTGTCGATCTCCAATGGCGCGCTGGAGATTCTCTGGTCGAGTCCGATCACCTTCGGTTGCTGGATCCTCACCGCGATCATGCTGCTGATGCCGCTGATTCGCATCTGGCGTAAACGTTCGGCGGCACGGCGCGTCATTGCCGATGTTTGATCGCTTGTCCCTGAAAGCCTGGTGGGGCACCCCGCTGGTCGGTCTGCTTGGCGGTTTCATCGCCAGCCAGATCGGCTGGCCGCTACCGTGGATGGTCGGCTCGTTGCTGGCGATCATCCTGGTGCGCTGCCTGACGCCGTGGCAACTGGCGGAAATCCCTGGCGGGCGCAAGTGCGGCCAGTGGATCGTCGGCATCGGTATCGGCCTGCACTTCACCCCGCTGGTGATGGAACAGGTGCTCAGTCATTTCGGTTTGATTTTCTTCGGTGCATTGGTCACCAGCCTGTCGGCGGTGGTCGGCGTATGGCTGATGCGCCGCACCGGCGAGGATCGCGCCACGGCGTTTTTCTCAAGCATGCCCGGTGGTTCCGGGGAGATGGTCAACCTCGGTGCCCGTAACGGTGCTCTGCTCAGCCATGTCGCGGCCGGGCAGAGTCTGCGGGTGTTGGTGGTGGTGTTGTGCGTGCCGGCGGCGTTCAAGTATCTGCTCGGCGACGGCACGCCGATTTCTCACGCCGGCAGTGTCGATTGGCGCTGGCTGGCGATTCTGTTTCCGGCGGGCGCCCTGCTTGCCTGGCTCTGGCAGCGTTTGCGCCAACCCAATCCATGGCTGTTCGGGCCGTTACTGGTCAGTGCGGCGGTCAGCATCACCTGGGATCTGCACATCGGTTTGCCCAATGGCGGCAGTCAGATCGGCCAATGGCTGATTGGCAGCGGTCTGGGCTGTCACTTCAATCGGCAGTTCTTCCGCCGCGCGCCGTCGTTCATGGGCCGGACGTTGATCGGCACGGCGCTGACCATGTTGATCGCGTCGCTGGCGGCGCTGGGCTTGAGTGCATTGACCCATCTGGATCTGCGTTCGCTGACCCTGGGCATGATGCCGGGCGGGATCGCCGAGATGAGCCTGACGGCGGAGACCCTGCAACTGTCGGTGCCGCTGGTGACGGCGATGCAGGTGATGCGGCTGTTGTTTGTGCTGTTTCTGGCGGAGCCGTTGTTCAAATACTGGAATCGTCATCCCGCCTAAGTCTGCGAGATCGGGTCGCTCTTTTCGCGAGCAGGCTCGCTCCCACAGGGGGTTTGTGGCTTGCACACAATTCCTGTGGGAGCGAGCCTGCTCGCGAAGGGGCCAACCCGGTCGACACATCAAATCGGTGGCAAGCGCCAGTCGATCGGCGTTTCGCCATTCTGTTCGAGAAACTTGTTGGTCCGGCTGAAATGCCCACAGCCCAAAAACCCGCGATACGCCGACAACGGCGACGGATGCACCGAGGTCAGCACCAGGTGCTTGGTCGCGTCGATCAGCTTCTGCTTGCTCTGCGCATGGGCGCCCCAGAGCATGAACACCAGATGCGGCTGCCGCTCGCTGACCACCTCAATGATGCGGTCGGTGAAGTGTTGCCAGCCCTTGTCCTTGTGCGCGTTGGCGTTGGCGCGCTCAACCGTCATGGTGGTGTTGAGCAGCAGCACGCCCTGTTCGGCCCAGCTCTGCAGGTAGCCGTGGTTGGGAATGTCGATATTGAGGTCGCGTTTCAGCTCTTTATAGATGTTGACCAGCGACGGCGGCGCCGGCACGCCCGGTTGCACCGAGAAGCACAGACCGTGGGCCTGGCCCGGGCCGTGATACGGGTCCTGGCCGAGGATCACCACTTTCACCTTGTCCAGCGGCGTCGAATTCAGTGCGTTGAAAATCAATGGTCCCGGCGGATAGATCTCCTTGCCGGCGGCCCGCTCCTGCTGCAGAAAGTTGCGCAACTCTGCCATGTAAGGCTGGTCGAACTCAGCACGCAGTGCCTCCTTCCAGCTCGGTTCGAGTTTGATACGGTCGTCAGCAGTCATGGTCATTTCCGGCAAAAACAATGGGGCGAACCCTAGGAAAGCCGACCACGCTTGTCAATTGATCTGACGCAGATCCGGCACTTTCCCCCATAGCGATCATACTGATCGCTCAAATTTCCGATCGAGGTCACGATGAATCTGCACTTCGAAGAACTTACCGGCACCGACGGCGCACGCATCGGCATCGCCTGCCTGGATGCCGAAAAATCGTTGAACGCGCTGTCACTGTCGATGATCAACGCCCTCAGCGACAAATTGAACGCCTGGGCCAATGACCCGCAAATCGTCTGCGTGCTGCTGCGCGGCAACGGCGCCAAAGCCTTCTGCGCCGGCGGTGAGGTGCGCAGCCTGGTCGAAGCCTGCCGCGCTCACCCCGGCGAAGTCCCGCCGTTGGCCGCGCAGTTTTTCAGCGCGGAATATCGCCTCGATTACAGCCTGCATACCTATCCCAAGCCGCTGATCTGCTGGGGTCACGGTTATGTGCTCGGTGGCGGCATGGGCCTGTTGCAGGGCGCGAGCACGCGGATCGTCACGCCGAGCAGCCGTCTGGCGATGCCGGAAATCACTATTGGACTGTATCCGGACGTCGGCGCCAGTTGGTTTCTCGCCCGATTGCCGGGCAAGCTCGGCTTGTTTCTCGGCCTGACCGGCGCGCACATCAACGGCCGTGATGCGCTGGATCTGGATCTGGCCGATCGCTTCCTGCTCGACGAACAGCAACCGCAATTGATCGAAGGCCTGCTGCAATTGAACTGGCAGGAACAGACCGCCATGCAGCTCAACAGCCTGCTCAAGGCTCTGCAGCAGGAGGCACTTGAGCAAATGCCCGAAGCGCAGTGGCTGCCGCGTCGCCAGCTGATCGACGAACTGCTCGATGTCAGCGACGTCACCTGTGCGTGGAAAGCCATCAGTCTGCACCTCGACAGCAGCGATCCATTGATCGCCCGAGCGGCGAAAACCATGACCGAGGGCTCGCCGCTGACCGCGCATCTGGTTTGGGAACAGATCAGCCGCGCGCGGCACATGTCGCTGGCCGAAGTATTCCAGATGGAATACACCCTGAGCCTCAATTGCTGCCGTCATCCGGAATTCAGCGAAGGCGTGCGTGCGCGGTTGATCGACAAGGATCAGAAGCCGCACTGGCACTGGCCGGATATCAGTAGCGTGCCGGATGCGGTGGTCGAGGCACACTTTCATAAAGTCTGGGAGGGACGGCATCCGTTGGCGGATCTGACCCAGTATTGAGGTGACGCGAGGCCCGCTATGGCGACTGAATTGCCATCGCGGGCCGGCTCAATCGGTCGTCTTGTCAGACATTCAGTTCGTAGAACTCAATGATTTCCCTCATGGCCCGCTGCGCTTCATCGTCGCCCTTTATCAAAATATCCTCGACATCCCTTAATGGCGGAAGCGGGTGCAGGCGCTCGGCAATCTGCGTCGCGCTGTAGTCTTGAGTCGCTGTTCCTTCGCTGACTCTTATGAAGCCAATAGCGCTTTCACCTTCGGCAAAGTGCCTGGAAACCCGGATTTTCGGTGCCATGCCGTAGTCGACCACGATCACCAGATCATCACGCTCACGGTGAAACTTCAGGTTGTCGATCGTCAGCCTGCGTTCGGAAAAATCGATCCCGTCCAGGCCGCCTCCGTTGTTGATGATTACGTCCCTGCCGAGGCCATCGTATCGGTAGATATCATTTCCAGCACCGCCGGTCAGCGTGTCATTGCCCGACCCACCCACCAGCAGATCATCACCGAGGCTGCCCGTGAGCACGTCATCCCCGTGCATGCCTCGGATCTCCCCCGCGCCGCTTATCGTGTCGTTGCCCCGACCGCCCACGAGTGGCAGCGCTCGTTCGTCTCGCAAGGAAGTTGAACGGATGGGATGGTTGACGATGACACCCGTATGAAAAGTCTCGGGCGCAGAGCCGAGCTGACTTGATTCCAGGAGCTGCTTCAAACTTGCGACCGACCCATCGGCGAACTTGACGAGTTCAATACCGGCCCCCTCAAGTTCACCGTTGTGGGGCAAGACGATGCGGACTTTTTGCGTCCCGCCCCATTGGATATCGAGTGTCGGATGAAGCATTTTCGCTTTCGGCGGGTTGCGGTAAGCCGCGCGATCCGGGTTGGGCTCCAGCTCGACATGAGTGGTCTCTATCAGCGCAGCACCCCAGCTCAATTGCAGTGCATCGCGCTGCGCGCCTGCTGGAAGGACGACCGTGTCCTGATCGGACATTCCGTACTCGTCTTTCCACTCCGCTGCGCCAACTTCTGCGCGGTGGAAAACAGGGTTCGGCACATCCGCAATCGTGGTGGTCGCTGCGGCGTACGCTTGCACGATGTAGGTGTCGGCGCCGTCTTCGCCGTAAAGCCAGTCATCCCCTGCCCCGCTGACCAGATAGTCGGCGCCCTCGGCGCCCAGCAAGGTATCGTCACCTGCACCTGCGGATAAAAACGCGCCCGGTGTTCTGTCGCCGACAGTGCCGTAGTCAAGTGGGGAGCCTGCATAAGCGACGATCAGATCATCACCCGCGCCGCCGTGGAAAACGTTTTCCACTTCGACGTTGACTCGCCCGCCGGCATCGTCGCCATGGACGATTTTGCGTTTGATCGTGTCAGTTGTGACATCCCTGCGAAACGCCTTGGGCACTGTTGCGCCCGAACTGAAGCTTGCCGCCGGATAGACGTACCAGCCTTCAAGCGCGCCGGATTCCTCTCGGTCCTCAACCAATACGTCGCCCGAATTGAATGAAAACCCGTTGGCCGAACCGGATCGATAATAGCGAGGCGCCTGAGCTGAGGAAGGCATTGCTCCCTCGGCTTTCACCGGTTTATGTTCGACACGGGTTGTGGTTGTCGACTGCCTTTCACTGACCACGGCGTGCGCTGAATCAACCTTCATCCATGGCGGCGTTTCAGACAGTGTCCCCGCTTCGACGCTGTCCTCGATCAGCTCGGTGTGAGTGGTGTAACCGGTGTCGCTGGTAGTGATATGGCTGCGAACCCAGACGCCTTGCTCATTCAATGTAAAACCTGTGGCGTGTCTGCGGGCGGAGCGTTTTGACTGGATTTGCGCGAGGAACTCATCGGTCCAGTTGACCGCTTGAACAGACGCCACCGGGCCTTGCGCCGCAGCGGTTACATCGTCTCGCTGAAACGGATCCTCAGCTTTGCTTTCAGTGGTTGCCGGGGCGGTGACAGGTTCTGGTACGGGTGATTCGGCCGTCTCTATCGGTGGCAGTGTTTTGCGCAGGACATCTGCGTAATCAAGTACCACGCCCTCGCTGAAATTGAATGTGGAATCCTTCCACCGCTCGTGATTCTTGATGAGTATCGCGTCGCCCGTGCCATTGGCCAGTCGCAACACCGTGCCGACGGTAACTTCGATAACGTCGGCCTTCAGGCTTTGCGCGCAAAACCCTGCACCGAACCTGATGATGTTGCGGCCGCCGGCATCGGTGACGATATCCAGGCCGTCGCCAGCGCCGAAATAGTAGATGTCAGCGCCATCCATGCCATCCAGCACGTCAGCACCGGGACCGCCATCAAACACGTTGTCGCCAGAATCGCCGCGAAGGTAGTCCGTCCCTTCCCCGCCCAGCAAGGTGTCGTTGCCAGCGCCTCCGAGCAGCGTGTCGTTGCCTGAGCCACCGTGCAGATAATCGGCATTCTGCTCGGCCTCAGCGCTGTTTTCGTAATCGCCGGCAAGAATGTCGTCACCCGCGCCGCCGTACAGCGTGTCGGCACCGAAACCACCCTGTAACGTATCGTTTCCTTCACCGCCCTGAAGCACGTCATTGTTGCTTCCGCCCGGTTGCAGGTCAGATACGTCGCCATCGAGAAAATCAGCCCCTGCGCCACCCGTCAGCGTATCCGCGCCACCCATGCCTCGCAGGGTGTCGTCCCCCGCACCGCCATCAAGAAAGTCGTTACCGTGATAACGAACAGAATGCTCAGGGCTATCGCCGATCAGATCGTCATGGCCTTCGCCGCCGAAGAGCAGATCATCGCCACCGCCGCCCCAGAGCGTGTCATCGCCGAGGCCACCGTCCAGCAGATCATCGCCAAAAAAATGCGCGGCATCGCCTTCGACGCCGTCCAGTACGCCGTCATCACCCTGCAAAATGTCGTTGCCAGGGCCGCCATACAAAGCGTCGCTGCCACCGTTACCGCCGAGTGAATCATCACCACTGCCGCCGTCCAGCACATCGTTGCCATGGTGTCTGCTGGGCAGGCCACCGCCCCAATCGAGGTTGTCACCAAGCATCACGTCGTTGCCGCTGCCACCGGCCAGGGTGTCGTTACCTTGATCGCCTTTGAGAAAATCGTCGTCAGCTCCGCCGTCAAGCAGGTCCTCCCCCCAGCCGCCGTCGATAAAGTCCTTGCCACCCTGCCCGTACAGCACGTCGTCACCGCCCTCGGACGCACTGTTTATCGAGGCCTTTGAAAAGACCGTTCGGTGACTGGTCACACCGCCAGCAATAGTGACGGTAGCGTGTTTGACCGCCCAACCCTGCTCCAGCGCACCGGTGGTTTCGTCTCCGGATAACACATCGTCGCCAGCACCACCGATCAAGGTATCCCGGTCATTGCCACCGAGCAGAACATCTCGGGATGCCGTACCGATAAGCAAATCGTCACCTTGCCCGCCGTCGAGCCAGTCTCCGCGATTCGCCTTGCCCTTGGCGTCACCGTCGGCCATAGCTTTTTCGAGCGTCGTCTGCTTGTCGCCGAATAACCGATCGTCTCCAGCCTTGCCAAACAATCGATCAGAACCGCCCAGGCCGAGAATGACATCGTCTGCGGCGGAACCGTAAAGTACGTCGGCCTTGTTGCGCTGTTTGACCTTGGGCAGCAGCACCACGTTGCCCAGCTCATCAAAGGAGGGCTGATCGCCGGGGACAGTGGGATCGGCGTCTTTGGCTTTCCAGTCGCCCTGAAGCGTCAAATCCGCAGCAGTGAGCGGCTGCCCCTCGTATTCAGGGAGGCGGATGCCAAGCATCCCGGGCTGGAAGTTTTTGATCACCACCAGATCGCCCTGGCCGTATTTGATGTTGAGGGTGTTTTCAACAAGCGCCAGGGTGATGGACCGATCCTCGGTAGACCAGATGTTGCTCAGAGGCGCGCGGCGTTTGAGTGCGGGAATCGGTGCGCCGTTGATCCACAGCTGCCCATCGGCGTTGGCATCAAGAATCTCGTCGAGGCCATCGCCGCTGGCGAATTCATAACGGTCGTTGCCTTCGCCCCCGATCAAGGAGTCGTTACCCTTTCCTCCGATCAGAACATCGTCACCGGCCATCCCGTACAACTCATCATTGCCGTCACCTCCGGTTAGCGAGTCATTGCCGTGACCACCTTCAATTACATCGTGACCGGCCATCCCATCGATTGAGTCATTGCCCTCGCCGCCATACAGATGATCGGCATTGGCGCCACCGGCGAAAGATCGCCCGCCGTCATCACCGAACATGGCCAACGAGTTCAGCACTCCGGTGGTCATCGGCGCCTGTTTGCCGGAGGCGAGATCGGAGTAGGAAAACTGCTGCAGCGAGTGTTCGCCAAACGAGCCTTGGGTTCGGGCAATCAAACGGGCGAGCATCTGCGCACGGTCCGCCAGCCACTGCGCGGTGATAAAGCCTTCGCCAGTGTGCGGATCGTAAAGCTCGAGGTTGCGGTCGGGATAACCGTCGGCTCGCTCTATGACGACTTCACTGAGTTGCTGCAAAGAGTTGCGCAACGCCAGACCGAGCGGCGTCGCCTCGCCTGCCAGTTTTGCCCATGCATTGGCATTGCCGAACTCGCCTATTGTCCGGGTGACGATGCTTTGCGACTGCTCTGGGGAGAATGCCGAGAAGAAGGCGTAAGCATTGCTGGCGAAGGTGTCGTTGGTGGTGGGTGTGGCAGCAGAATCGCCGTCGTGAGTGCGCTTGAACATGTCGAGAAATTCGTTCTGGCCGTAGCGCAAGATCAGCTCGACCACGGCGGCAACAGGCGTGCCTTTGACTACATGCTGAATCAGCGGATTCACACTGCCACTGGCCAGCGCGATGTTGATTTGCTCGGGTACGACCGATAGCAGACTTTGCAGTGGATTGACGCCGAAATTACTGATCGCCGCTCGCAGGCCGACGCTGTAGGCGTCGATGGCGAAGAGAATGTTTTTATAGTCGTCGAGCCGGTTGGGTTTTGCCTGAGTGGGTGGGCCGCCATCTTCCGCATCCGGGTCGCCCGCAGAGATCAGTCTCCACGTTTCATAGGGAGGTTTACCGCCCAACAGGCTGAATCCGACTGTTCCAGACCAACCGGAGTTACGTTTCACGGCGGTGTCGTCCTCCCCGCAAACCTCCTTGAACAGGGCCTCGCCAATCGCGCTGGCGTCGATTTCTGCGATCTGGCTGATTGACGGAACGGTCCAGGGTGCCAGTTGACCGGCAAGGGATCCGTTGATCAGGGTATTGATGAAGTTGACGGCAACCTGGTTGGATGAAAGCTGCATCAGGTCTTCACTGAAAATTGTATTCAGTCTCAGTTCACCCTGGCGGGAGGTGTAACCACGAATCAGGGCAGAGTAGGCACCGTTTCCACCGTTGGCATCAATGGCCACGGCAAGCCAGAGTCTGGCGCTTTTCAGCACTTCTCCGGCCTCTTTATCGGCAGTTACAACGTCAGAAACTTTTTCACCAATAATATCGAATAGCTTTTGGTACAGGGGGGCGCAGCTTGCCCCTGCTATTTTCAGCGCATCGTACTGAATTTGTTTTGAGCTCAGCCTCATTCCTTTGCAAATATTAGCCGCGTTGAAAATCTCTGATTTTTCCATGTCGCTAAAAACATAACTCATTGTTACTTCCTTGTAATAACAGCCCGTGAAAGATAACCACTGAGATACTTGAGCATCTCAGGTGCTTCGCGTAATGACGCTAATCCGAGTTTTACGCCACCGTGCCCACCAGCGAAGTCGAAGTTATCCAGATTGATAGCGCAGAAGAAATTCAGTTTGCCGAAATCAAGATTTTCCAATTCAGTTCTGCTGAACCTTGCCAGTTTCTCGTCAGTCAGCTTTTCCTCCGAAGCCGGGCGAATCAAGCCGTCACAGTTGATCAACCGAGGGGTTCCATCTCGCCGCGGCCAGCCAGTAATGACAAACGTTCTAACCGAATCTTCATTCTTGAAATGCGGCGGAGGTGCATCGAGCCAAATCTCCAGCCCCGGATAATTCTTTAGTTTCACAATCAACTCATCCGGCCAGTTGACGTGCCGATAACCCCGCTCATGGGGTTCGGTGGTTTCTTTCCTGGTAAAAAGTCCGGCGTTCAATTTATAGAGCCGCCAACTTTTGGGGATCGACTCTGCGCGCTGATCCTGGTACCGGTGCAGCCCCGTCCCGGTCCACCAGAAAAGCCCCTTCAGAGCAATCGCCAGACACGCTTTCTTGTTGACCATTTCAGGCATGCCTACGTAAAACTCAGGGACCAGCGTCTTATCTATATAGGCGCCGCCTAATATCGGCACTTGCTGCATGCTCGCCAGCTTGTTCTGGCAAGCTTTCTCGTTTGCCTGGTGAATAGCCGCCGACTCGGCAGTTTGTTCTTTGCGAATATAAAATTCCGCTACGCAGTAACAGACATAAAAGAACAATCCATACTTCAACAACCTTTTAAACCACTTGATCGCCTGCTTACGCGACTTCCTGGACATTTCAAACCTCCCGCTCAAACTGCGGAACGGTTGGTATGTCGCTATGCCCGGATATCGCGCTTGCAAAAACCTCAAAATATTGGCTCACGCCCGATTCCACACTGAACCGACCTGCCGTCAACTTCGCGGCGCTGGCAAGACCACCGTACTCACCTGCCGACTTCAAAACCTTGCTTACACTTCTGGCAATTTCTTGATGGTCAAAGAAATCCACCAATATTCCATTAGCCCCCTCGACAATGACTTCCCTTACCGGAGCCGTATCCGACGCAACAACCACACAACCGGACGCCATCGCCTCCAGTAACGACCACGACAAGACAAACGGATACGTCAAATAGACATGAACTTTCGAACACTGCAGAACCGCTCGATAAGTCTGGTAGGGAAGTTTCCCTGTGAAATGCACTCTGGAGTGATCGAAACTGACCTCCGCCTCCATCCTGCTGCGCCAATCCGGGTACCCGACCGGCTTACTCCCATAACTGACACCGTCACCGCCAACCACGATGATCTGCGCATCGGGGCACTCGGCCTGAATAAGCGGGATCGCTCGCATGAAACTGTGAAAGCCGCGATAAGGCTCAAGGTTTCTGGCGACATAGGTAACGATCGGCTGTCCGGCTTTGAGCTCGATTCCATTGGGCAATCTGACTGCCCCGACTTTCGCCAAGTCAGCACGTTGAATCACACCTTCGTGAATGACCCGAATCGCCGACCGGTAAGCGGCCGGAAACAGGCTGCGCTGCCACTGCGTGGGCGCGATTGCGATATCGCATTGTTGAAGATTCAACAGATGCAGCGAGTTGAGCACTCGCAGCCGTGACGACTCCCTTGCGGCTCGGCGGAATTCAGGGTCGAACCCGCAATCGGCGCCCTGCGCTCGATAGTAATACTCGCAATAGTGAATCAGCGGCGTATCGGCATAGACGTCCTTGGCAAACAGCGTCTCTCCCCATCCGGGATGACCAAGAATCACGTCTGGCTGATAGCCCGAACGTTTCAGCCTGCCCAGGATTTCAAAAACTTTCTGCCCGTCGATCACCGCTTGTTCGTAGCGGATCAGATACGGGTGAATATTGCCGGGCGCTCGGCTGGTCGCTCGATATCGATGGATTTCCACACCGGCGACGCCCGGTGCAGTGTCCCGACCTACCGCCATAACCTCATCACCGCGCTCCAGCGCCGCCAGCACCACATGACGGAACTGACCCGGAAAATTTTGGTGAATAACCAGAAGCTTCATAGCGCTAAACGTCCATTTTTCGCCGCTATCGAGCTGAGGATTGCTCGCCTCGTTCGGCATCCACGAACGCTAACAAACGCCACGAAATGAAACTGTAGGACGCTTCCGGGAATCTCCTAGGAGATGGCCAACGGAACAACTTTTCGCCGGGCAAAAAAAAGCGGCGCTTGATGCGCCGCTTGTTCATTGCAGAGATTTACCAGCGGTTGCCACGGCCGTTGTAGTCACGCCGACCGCTGTGGCGATCATAGTTGCCGCGACCGCGGTGGTCATTGTCCCAACCGCCGCGACGGTGGCCGTCCCAGCGTCCGCGATCATTGCCGTGCCAGCGACGGCTTTCGTAGTAACGCGGGGCCGGTTGGTAGTGCCGCGGCGCCTGGTAATAACGTGGTTGCTGGTAGTAACGCGGCGCTGGCTGGTAGTAGCGCGGCTGGGTGTAATAGGTGCCGCCGCTGCGGTAATAGGAGCCGCCACCGCTGTAATAGGCCGGTGCGGGTGATGTGTAGACCTCTGACCTGTAGTAGCTGTCTCCATAGGAATAAGGAACGCATCCGCCAAGGGAAAAAAGCATCACGGCAAGCAGTACGATTCGGCGATACATGGCGGCCTCCTGGACCGCGGGTTGGCCACACCAGCGACGCTGGCAGGCGACCGTCAGCAATTGCGTGACTGTCGAAGAATCAGACAGCGGTTTCGGAATCTGGTGCGTTCCTGCAACAAGTTGAAACAAGTGATCATGAAATCTTGTTTATCCGCAAAATCAGCGACCCGTGAAGCGTAACCGCGCTGCATGACGGTGCAACCACGCACCACCACGATGCGCTGTCGCTCGGCCCGCTCACCTCGGCAATCCAGCAGATCCCCGCCGCAGAGGCCTCGGCCCGACTTGGCACGTCTCTCGCTTTAGCAAACCCGTGCAGGAGTCATCACAGGTTCGCGGCACCACAATTTGCAATGGCTGACTAGGGTTCCGGCTCGCAATCGCGAGTGGCTGGTCCGAGAGTTGGCGACCTCCAGTTGAGGTTACACGGCGGGACAAAAGCCCGGGAGACAAGCCACCGTTCGCGGTGCCGCGTTGCCTTCCTGTCCGCCCTCGATCAACTGGAGAATCCGCAATGATCCGACTACGTTTCCCCGCCCTGCTCGCCGCCGCTTTCGCCGCGCTCATCAGCACGCAATCTTCCGCCGCCCAGAAAGACCACTTCAGCGTGTGCTGGACGATCTACGCCGGCTGGATGCCATGGGAATACGCCGGCAGCCAGGGCATCGTCGACAAATGGGCGAAGAAATACGGGATCAAGATCGACGTCGTGCAGCTCAACGACTACGTCGAATCAATCAACCAGTACACCGCCGGCCAGTTCGACGGCTGCACCATGACCAACATGGATGCGCTGACCATTCCCGCTGCCGGTGGCGTTGACAGCACCGCGTTGATCGTCAGCGATTTCTCCAATGGCAACGACGGCATCGTGCTCAAAGGCGAAGGTAAAAAAGTCGCCGATCTGAAAGGCATGGACGTCAATCTGGTCGAGCTGTCGGTCTCCCATTACCTGCTGGCCCGCGCGCTGGACTCGGTGGACCTGACCGAGAAAGACCTGAAAGTGGTCAACACCTCCGACGCCGACATTGCCGCCGCGTTCAACACCGACGACGTCAACGCCGTGACCACCTGGAACCCGATGCTCTCGGATATCAAAGCCAAACCCGGCGTCACCGAAGTGTTCAATTCCAGCCAGATCCCCGGCGAGATCATGGACATGATGGTGGTCAACAGCGCCACCCTCAAAGACAACCCGGCGCTGGGCAAAGCGCTGACCGGGGCGTGGTTCGAAGTGGTCGCTTTGATGAACGCGAAAAGTGCCGCGAGCAAAGCTGCGCTGGAGCACATGGCCAAGGCCTCGGGAACTGATCTCGCCGGCTTCCAGGCGCAACTGGACACCACAAAACTGTTCGCCACGCCGAGCGAAGCGCTGAATTTCGCCACCAGCAAACAACTGCCGGACACCATGCGCAAGGTCGCCGAATTCTCCTTCGAGCATGGTCTGCTCGGCGAAGGCGCGAAGGACCCGAGCGCGGTCGGCATGTCCTTCGCCAACGGCGTGACCAGCGGCGACACCGCCAATCTCAAGCTGCGTTTCGATCCGACTTACGTGCAGATGGCCGCCGACGCCAAGCTGTAAGCCACGGAGGATTTGGCCATGCGCCTGATCAATCGCCACCCCGATCGCCCGAGTCGCCTGTTGCTGGTGATCCTGCCGTTCGCGCTGGTGCTGTTCGCCTACTTCACAGGCTCGGCCGAGCGCCTGGCGGACAACCCCAACGACAAACTGCTGCCCAGCGCCGTGCAGATGAGCGACGCGGTAAAACGCCTGGCCTTCAACGCCGACAGCCGCACCGGCGAATACCTGTTGTGGCAAGACACTGCGTCGAGTCTGCGGCGCTTGGCCATCGGCCTCGGCATCGCGGCGCTGGCAGGTCTTTGCCTCGGTATTGCGGCGGGCACCCTGCCGCTGTTCGGCGCGCCGTTGTCGCCGCTGCTAACGGTGCTGTCGATGGTGCCGCCGCTGGCGATCCTGCCGATTCTGTTCATCGTCTTCGGGCTGGGCGAGTTGTCGAAAGTCATGCTGATCGTCATCGGCATCACCCCGGCGCTGGCCCGGGATCTGGAACAGCGTGCCCGCGACATTCCGGTCGAACTGCTGATCAAGGCGCAGACCCTGGGCGCCTCGACCTGGACGCTGATGCTGCGCGTGGTCTTGCCGCAGCTGTTGCCGCGCTTGCTGATCTCGCTGCGCTTGATGCTCGGTTCGGCGTGGCTGTTCCTGATTGCCGCCGAGGCGATCGCCTCCACCGACGGCCTCGGCTACCGGATCTTTCTGGTGCGGCGCTACTTGGCGATGGACGTAATTCTGCCCTACGTGGTGTGGATCACCCTGCTCGCCTGGCTGATGGACTGGGGCCTGAAACAGCTGACCCAGCGCGCTTTCCCTTGGTATGAGGGAGCGGCGAAATGAGCTTCATCACAGTAAAAAACGTCTGGCAGCAGTACGCCGATCAAGTGGTGCTGGAAGGCTTGAACCTGAGCGTCAACGAGGGCGAGTTCTGCACCTTGGTCGGCGCCTCCGGTTGCGGCAAATCGACCTTCCTGCGCCTGCTGCTCGGCCAGGAAAGCGCCAGTCGCGGGGAGATTCTGCTCGACGGCCAGCCCTTGGCCAGCGAGCCGGATGCCAGCCGTGGCGTGGTCTTTCAGCGCTACTCGGTGTTCCCGCATCTGAGCGTGCTCGACAACGTCGCCCTCGGTCTCGAATTGCCGCGCGCGCCCTTGCTTGGCCGGCTGTTCGGCAACGCCAAACGCGAGGCTCGCGAGCAGGCTGCAGCCCTGCTGAGCAAAGTCGGCCTCGGCCATGCGCTGGACAAATACCCGGCGCAGCTGTCCGGCGGCATGCAGCAACGGCTGGCGATTGCCCAGGCGCTGATCATGAAGCCGCGCGTGTTGCTGCTCGACGAGCCCTTCGGCGCACTCGACCCGGGCATTCGCAAAGACATGCACGCGCTGCTGCTGGAGCTGTGGCGCGAGACGCAACTGACGGTGTTCATGGTCACCCACGACCTGTCCGAAGGCTTCAGCCTCGGCACGCGTCTGCTGGTGTTCGACAAGGTGCGCCTCGACCCGCACGCCCCCGGCGCCTATGGCGCACGCATCACCTACGACATCCCGTTGAACAGCGACCGCCGCGCCCAGCGCGCCGCCGTCGAGGCCCTGCCGCTGCCGCTGGCGGGCACCCTTCGCACTGCTTGAGAGGACTGCTGCAATGACTGATTCAATCCAACTCTTCCCACCCTTCGCTGAAGAACTGCTGCCGGGCGGCGGCCACCGTTCGTTCGTGCTCAAGCGCGGCCAATTGCTGCGCCTGACCGACCTGCGCGGCGGCGCCAATGCCAGCCTGACCTTGCTTAATGCCAATGAAAAAACCGAGCGGCTGAACCTGCCCGACAGCCTCAAATGCCAACACACCGCCAAGCTCACCGCCGGCCACTGCCTGTACTCGGACATGGGCCGCGTGCTCGCCGCGATCACCGCCGACACCTGCGGCTGGAGCGATAGCCTCGGCGGCGTGCTGTGCGCGCAAGAGGTCGCAGAAAAATACGGCCAGGGCCGCTATCAGGAACTGCGCAACGGCTTCTTTCGCAACGGCACCGACAACCTGCTGGTGGAACTCGGCAAGTGGGGCCTGGGCCTGTCCGACCTGCTGATGACCCTGAATCTGTTCAGCCGCGTGAACGTCGATGAGGCCGGGCGTTTCCACTTCGTCGAGGGCAATTCGAAGGCAGGTGACTACATCGAGTTGTACGCGCCGATGGACACCCTGGTGGTGCTCACCGCCCTGCAACATCCGATGGACCCGTCACCCGAATACGCCCCGAAACCCTTGAAGCTGAGCTGGATGAACGCCGACGCCAGCGTCGCCGAACACTGCCGCACTTCGCGCCCGGAAAACGAGCGCGGCTTTATCAACACCGACCGTTTGTTCGCCTGAGGATCGCTGCCATGTCACTCGCAATTGCCACTTCGCACAAGCAAGCCGACAGCGCGATCTACCGCGCCACCATTCCCGCCGGCGAGCCCTGGCTGATGGAAGTCAAGGCCGGGCAGACCCTGCGCATCCTCGATCTGGAAGGCAATCAGGCCGTCGACACTTTGTTTTACAGCCTCGCCAACCCGAAGGAACGCTACGACGTGCAACGCACCTTGCGTAGGCAGAACAGCGTCTACCTGAGCACCGGCAGCGTGCTGTATTCGAACCTCGGCCAGCCGATGCTGACCATCGTTGCCGACACTTGCGGGCGCCACGACACCCTCGGCGGCGCCTGCGCGCAAGAGAGCAACACCGTGCGCTACGCCCTGGAAAAACGCTACATGCACAGCTGCCGCGACAACTACCTGCGCGCCTGCGCCCACGACGGCCGATTGAGCAAGAGCGACATCGGGCCGAACATCAATTTCTTCATGAACGTGCCAGTGACGGCGGACGGCGGGCTGACTTTCGAGGACGGTATTTCGGCGCCGGGCAAGTACGTCGACTTGCGCGCCGAGATGGACGTGATCGTGCTGATTTCCAACTGCCCGCAGTTGAACAACCCGTGCAATGCCTACAACCCGACCCCGGCGGAGTTGCTGGTATGGAACTGACCATCAGCCGTTTACGCCGTTGGCTTTTTGCCCTGTGCCAGGCGCGTTCCGGGCAGTGCCTGAAACCTTCAAGGCACTGATAGTCCTGTGGGAGCTGGCTTGCCAGCGATTGCGGTGTTTCAGTCACCAACAATGTTGGATGTGCCGACCTCATCGCTGGCAAGCCAGCTCCCACAGGAGTTTGCGGTGAGTTTGAGTGATGTTTTTTCCATCCGGGACGGCCCGGATGTCTGTCGAAAAACAGCGGGACGGCCCGCTCCCCCTTCAGGGGTTATGCCATGTTCGAAAAAATCCTCATCGCCAACCGTGGCGCGATTGCCTGTCGCATCCTGCGCACGATCAACGTGCTGAAGGCCCAAGGCGTCGCCGTGTATTCAGAAGCCGATGCTGCCAGCCTGCACATCTCCCAGGCCGCTGAAGCGCACAGCCTCGGCGAAGGCGCGGCGTCCGCGACGTATCTGGCCGTCGATAAAATCCTCGCTATCGCCAAACAAAGCGGCGCCACGGCGATTCATCCCGGCTACGGATTTCTCTCGGAAAACGCAGCGTTCGCCGAAGCCTGCGAAGCGCAGGGCATCGCCTTCATCGGGCCGACGCCGGAGCAATTGCGGGTGTTCGGCCTCAAGCACACTGCTCGCGCATTGGCCAGACAGCACGGCGTACCGATGCTCGAAGGCACCGACCTGCTCGACAGCCTCGATTGCGCGCTGAGTGCCGCCGAACAGGTCGGCTACCCGGTGATGCTGAAAAGCACCGCTGGCGGTGGTGGCATCGGCATGCGCGTGTGCCGCAGCGCCAGTGAATTGAGCGAATCATTCGAAGCGGTGAAACGCCTCGGTCAGAACAACTTCAGCGACGCCGGGGTGTTCATCGAGAAGTACATCGAACGCGCGCGGCATCTGGAAGTGCAGGTGTTCGGCGACGGCTGCGGTGAAGTCATCGCTCTCGGTGTGCGCGACTGTTCGGTGCAGCGGCGCAACCAGAAAGTCCTCGAAGAAACCCCGGCGCCGAACCTGCCCGAAGGCATGGCCGATGAGCTGTGCGCGGCAGCGATCAAACTGGCGCAAGCGGTGAATTATCGCAGCGCCGGCACCGTCGAATTCGTCTTCGACAGCGCGGCCCAGCGCTTCTATTTTCTCGAAGTGAACACGCGCTTGCAGGTCGAGCACGGCGTCACCGAGCAGGTGTGGGACGTGGACCTGGTGCGCTGGATGATCGAGCTGGCCGCCGGTGATCTGCCGCCGCTGAACGAGTTGTATCAAGGCCTGGAACCGCAGGGCCATGCGATTCAGGCACGTCTGTACGCGGAAGATCCGGGGCGTGATTTCCAGCCGAGCCCGGGCCTGCTGACCGCTGTGCAGTTTCCGCCAGCCAACGGCGTTGAGTTGCGCATCGATACCTGGGTCGAGGCCGGTGTGGAAATCCCGCCGTATTTCGACCCGATGATTGCCAAGCTCATCGCTTGGGCGCCGAGCCGCGAACAGGCTCGCGCCGAACTCCATCAGGCACTGGGCGATAGCCTGCTGTATGGCGTGGAAACCAACCGCGATTACCTGCGGCAGATTCTCCTCGATACTCCATTCGCCAGCGGCCAGCCGTGGACCCGTTGCCTGGAAAATCTGCTCTATCACGCCAACACCTTCGAAGTGCTCAGCGCCGGCACGCAAACCAGCGTGCAGGACTATCCCGGCCGCCTCGGCTATTGGGCCGTCGGCGTGCCTCCGTCGGGGCCGATGGACAGCCGAGCACTGCGTCTGGGTAATCGCCTGCTCGGCAATGAACAAGGCGCAGCCGCGCTGGAAATCACCATGAGCGGGCCGATCCTGCGCTTCAATTGTGACGCGGTGGTCGCGGTGACCGGCGCGCCGATTGCCTTGACCCTTGACGCTGAACCGGTGCCGATGAGCACCGCGCTGCTGATCCCGGCCGGCGCGACATTGCAACTGGGCAGCATCAGCGGCGCCGGCGCGCGCAGTTATCTGTGCCTGCGCGGCGGCGTGCAGGTGCCGGATTATCTGGGCAGCAAAAGTACCTTCACTCTCGGCCAGTTCGGCGGGCATGGCGGACGGGCGTTAAGGGCCGGTGACGTGTTGCATGTGCTGGCATTGACCGAGCGCAGCGCCGGCCAGCAACTGGCCGAACAGCACATCACTGCGCTGCCGAGCGTGCGCCAGATCCGGGTGATCTACGGCCCCCACGGCGCACCGGAATACTTCAGCGAAAACTACATCGCCACATTCTTCGCGACCCAGTGGGAAGTGCACTTCAACTCCAGCCGCACCGGCGTGCGCCTGATCGGGCCGAAGCCTGAGTGGGTGCGTGAGGATGGCGGTGAAGCGGGTCTGCACCCGTCGAACATCCATGACAATCCGTATGCGATTGGTGCGGTGGATTTCACCGGGGACATGCCGGTGATTCTCGGCCCGGATGGCCCGAGCCTGGGTGGGTTTGTCTGCCCGGTGACGGTGATTGAGGCGGACCTGTGGCAGCTGGGGCAGCTCAAGGCGGGCGATAAAATTCAGTTCATCCCGGTCGACCTCGGCACCGCCCGCGATCTCGCCCTGAAATGGGATGCCCCCTGTGGGAGCTGGCTTGCCAGCGATGGTGCCCGATCTGACACCGCATCAACTTCATCGCTGGCAAGCCAGCTCCCACAAGGGATTGTGTCGCCTGTGGTTCTTGAGTTGGGTCAGGGGGATCGGCGGCTTGTCGGGCGGGTTTCTGGCGACACTCATTTACTGCTGGAAATCGGCGAGCCCGAGCTTGATCTGGTCCTGCGCTTTCGCGCCCACGCGCTGATGCAGGCGCTGGAAAGCCAGGCCCTGCATGGGGTGATCGACCTCACCCCGGGCATTCGCTCGCTGCAAGTGCACTACCAGCCCGAGCAACTGCCGCTGGCCGATCTGCTCGGCATCATCGCTGGCGAATGGGACGCGGTGTGCGCCGCCAAGGACTTGCAGGTGCCTTCGCGCATCGTGCACTTGCCGCTGTCGTGGGACGACCCGGCCTGTCAGTTGGCGATCGAGAAATACATGACCACCGTTCGCAAGGACGCGCCGTGGTGCCCGAGCAATCTGGAGTTCATCCGGCGCATCAACGACCTGCCGAATCTCGACGAAGTGCAGCGCACGGTGTTCGATGCGAGCTATCTGGTGATGGGCCTTGGCGACGTCTATCTCGGCGCTCCGGTGGCCACGCCGCTCGACCCGCGTCATCGTCTGGTGACCACCAAGTACAACCCGGCACGCACCTGGACCGCCGAGAATTCGGTCGGCATCGGCGGCGCCTACATGTGCGTGTACGGCATGGAAGGCCCGGGCGGTTATCAGTTTGTGGGGCGCACCCTGCAGATGTGGAATCGCTATCGCGAAGTCGCCGCGTTCGACGGCAAACCGTGGCTGCTGCGCTTCTTCGATCAGATCCGTTTCTACCCGGTCAGCGCCGAAGAACTGCTGCGCATTCGCCGCGATTTCCCGTTGGGGCGCTTCGATCTGAACATCGAACACAGCCAGCTCAACCTCGCCGACTATCAGGCATTTCTCAGTCAGGAAGCCGCGGGCATCAGCGCTTTCCGTGCGCAGCAACAGGGCGCGTTCAAAGCTGAACGCGAGCGCTGGATCGCCAGCGGCCAGGCGCATTTCGACAGCGAAGAAGCCGTGCCTGACGCCAGCGAAGAAGCACCACTGGAAAACGGTGAACACAGCGTCGACAGCCACATCGCCGGCAATCTCTGGCAGGTGCAGGTCGAGGCCGGCCAGCGTGTCGCGGCCGGCGATGTGCTGGTGATTCTCGAGTCGATGAAGATGGAAATCCCTGTGCTCGCGCCGCTGGCCGGTGTGGTGCGAGAGATCCGCGTGCAACCCGGTTCGGCGGTGCGCGCCGGACAACGGGTGGTGGTGCTGGAACTCGACTGAAGCCATTTTTTATAAGGATCAACCGATGAATCTGCAACTCGATGCACTGCGCCAGGCCTATCGCAATGGCGACACCACACCGCGCCAACTGCTGCTGCAATTGCGCGAAAAAGCCGCTGCGCTGAATCCCGACTATCACCTGTTCATTCACTTGCTCTGCGTCGATGAACTGGAGCCGTATCTGGCCGCCCTCGACGGTCGTGACCTCGACAGTCTGCCGCTGTATGGCGTGCCATTCGCGATCAAGGACAACATCGATCTGGCCGGCATTCCCACCACAGCCGCGTGCCCGGCGTTCGCCTATGTGCCGCAGCAGTCGGCGACCATCGTCGAGCAACTGTTGGCGCTGGGGGCGATCCCGCTGGGCAAGACCAATCTCGATCAGTTCGCCACCGGCCTCAATGGCAGCCGCTCGCCTTATGGTGCGTGCCCGAACAGCGTGCTGGCGGAGTATCCGTCCGGCGGTTCCAGTGCGGGTTCATCGCTGGCGGTAGCGCTGGGTGTGGCGAGTTTTGCCTTGGGCACTGACACCGCCGGTTCCGGGCGAGTGCCGGCGGCGCTGAATAATGTGGTGGGATTGAAGGCGAGCAAAGGCCTGATTTCCACCGCTGGCGTGCTGCCGGCGTGCCGCACGCTGGACTGTGTAACCACCTTCACCGCGACCGCCCGTGAGGCCAGTCAGTTGCTGGCGTTGACGGCCAGACACGATCCTCGCGATGAGTACAGTCGAGGCAACCCGGCATGGAATGACGGCTCGGCATTTGGCGCGCCACGGCCGTTTCGCTTCGGCGTGCCACGGGCGCAGGACCTTGAATTTTTCGGCTGCAACGAGGGGCCACAGTTGTTCGCAGCGGCCATCGAACGGCTCAAGGCTTTGGGGGGCGAGGCAGTCGAATTCGATCTGTCGCCGTTTCTCGAAGCAGCGCGTCTGCTCTACGACGGGCCGTGGGTCGCCGAGCGTTACAGCGTCGCCGGTGAGCTGCTGGAGCAGAATCCCGAAGCGGTGCTGCCGGTGATCCGAGCGGTGCTGGCCAAGGCACCGGCAGTGACTGGCGTGCAGACCTTTCGCGCGCAATATCGATTGCAGGCACTGAAGGCCCTCTGCGACGAAGCCCTGGAGAATCTCGACTGCGTGCTGACACCGACCATCGGTCGTCCGGTGACCCTGGCCGAGCTTGCGGCCGAGCCGGTGCTGCGCAATTCCGAACTCGGTTATTACACCAACTTCATGAACCTGCTCGACTACGCCGCCGTCGCCGTGCCGACCGCGTTCATGGGCAATGGTTTGCCGTGGGGCGTGACGTTGTTTGGGCGGGTATTTACCGATCAGTATCTGTTGAGCGTGGCGGATGCCTTGCAGCGCCAGCAGGACAGCGCCCTGCCAGCTCCGGCGAACGCTGCGCGCAACGACCGCGCTCGATTGGTGGTGTGTGGCGCGCATCTGCAAGGGCTGGCGCTGAACTGGCAACTGACCCAGCGTGGCGGGCGCTTGCTGGAAACCACATTCAGTTCGCCGGACTATCGACTGCACGCCCTCGCCGGCGGCCCACCGCTGCGTCCGGGGATGGTACGAGTCAAGGACGGCGGCGTGGCGATTGCCGTGGAGGTCTGGGAATTGCCGAGCAGCGAGCTGGGCTCGTTTCTCACCGGAATTCCGGCGCCGCTCGGGTTGAGCAAGGTGCAACTGGCGGACGGGCGCTGGGAGAGCGGATTTATCTGCGAGCCGTATGGCCTGGAGGGTGCGGTGGATATCAGTCATTTGGGGGGATGGCGGGCGTATCTGGCATCCCGGGGCTGATCCGAAAGCTCGCCCTCACCCTAGCCCTCTCCCCCAGGAGAGGGAACTGACCGAGGTGACTGTCCATCGGTTGCCATTGGCTGATACCGAGTCGATCACAGATTTTCCATCACCCTCAATCCAGCTCCCTCTCCCCCGGGAGAGGGCTGGGGTGAGGGGCTGCGATTTCCCTGACACACCGCTACGTCATATCCCCCGCCATTTCAGGCACAAATCCCGCAGTGTTTTCCCGACCATCCCACTAGAATGCATCCCATCGGGCCACTGCCAACGGATCTGCCATGCCGCTTCGTTCTCCCTTGTACTCGCAACGTTCACTGGTGCTCACGTTGGTCGCCCTGCTCGGCGCCGGGTTTCTCGCCACCTCGCTGTTGAGCTATTTCGCTTCCCGCGAGTCGATCCGCGACAACATCGTCAACACTGAACTGCCACTGACCTCCGACACGGTCTATTCGGAAATCCAGAAAGATCTGGTCCGGCCGATCCTGATTTCCTCGATGATGTCCCGTGACACGTTCATGCGCGACTGGGTGGTCAATGGCGAGCAGAATCCCGAGCAGATGACCCGCTATCTCGACGAGGTCATGACCCATTACGGCGCCTACACGGCGTTCTTCGTTTCCAATGCCACGCTCACCTACTACCACGCCAAAGGCGTGCTCAAGCAGGTCAAAGTCGATGAGCCGCGCGACACCTGGTACTTCCGCGTGCGCGACATGCAGGACCCGTACGAGATCAACGTCGACCCGGATCTCGCCAACAAGGACAACCTGACGTTCTTCATCAACTACAAGGTCTACGACTACCACAACCGCTTCATCGGCGCGGCGGGCGTGGGCCTGACCGTGGACGCGGTGATCAAGCTGATCGACAAGTATCAACAGCGCTATCAACGCAGCGTGTACTTCGTCGACACCTTCGGCCGCCTCGTATTGACCGGCGCAGAAGGTGGTCCGGAAGGCGCGCACATCGGCCAGAGTCTTGGCGAACTGGAGAGCATGAAAAGTCTGGTCAGCCAGTTGCCCAAGCCGCACAGCGGCAGCTACGAATACTCCACCCACGGCCAGGGGCATTTTCTCAACGTGCGTTTTATCCCCGAGTTGAACTGGTACCTGTTCGTCGATAAACGCGAGGACGGCGCGCTGAGCGAGATCCGCCAGTCGCTGTATCTCAATCTGCTGATCTGCCTGCTGGTGACGTTGATCGTGCTGGCCTTGCTCAATCGGGTGATCAAGCGCTTCCAGGCGAAGATCCAGGCGCACGCCACCCTCGACAGTCTCACCGAACTGCCGAATCGACGCGGCTTCGACATCCTCGCTGCGCAAGCGCTGCACGAGGCCCAACGGGAAACCAAGCCGCTGACCGCGTTGCTGCTCGACCTCGACCACTTCAAAGCCTTGAACGACACCTACGGGCACATGGCTGGCGACCAGGTATTGATCGGTTTCGCCCGCGACCTGCAAAGTTGCCTGCGTCACGCCGACATCGTCTGCCGCTGGGGCGGTGAAGAGTTCATCGTTCTGTTGAAAGACACCGACGGCGAGACCGGGCAGAAAATCGCCGAAAAAATCCGTCAACACGTCGAGCAACACGAATATGCCTACGATGGCCACAGCCTGCATCTGACCGTGAGCATCGGCGCCACCACCGTGCAACGCGATGACACCTTGCACACTCTGCTGTCGCGGGCCGATCATGCGATGTACCGCGCCAAGCAAACCGGGCGCAACCGCACCTGCATGGAAATGCCGCACTCGACCTATGCCTGATAACGACGTCAAACCCGACCACTGCCCGGCCTGCGGCGCCCGCAACGATTGCAGCCTCGCCGACCCGCGCACCGCCGACCGCGAATGCTGGTGCTATGGCGTGACCATCGACCCGGCGGTGCTCGACGCGCTGCCGGCCGCGCTGCGCAATCAAGCCTGCCTGTGCCCGCGCTGCGCACAGGTCGAAGCGCAGTTGCGAGCAGACCGGCGGCCGATCCCGTAAGATGCGCGGCCCTTTGTCCGTTGAATCCTGACCATGCGCGTCGACCGCTTCCTCAGCAATCTGCCCCGCTACAACCGTCAGCAGGTGCGCCTGTTGCTGGTGGAAAAGCGCGTGCGGATTGACGGAAAAGTCGTCAGCGACCCGCACAGTGAGGTGCTGGAATTCAGCCGGGTCGAAGTTGACGATGAGGTGCTGCAAAGCGGTAAGCCGGCGCGCTATTTCATGCTGCACAAACCGCCGGGCTGCGTCAGCGCCACCCGCGATCCGCAGCATGCGACCGTGCTCGACCTGCTCGATGAACCGCACAAGGACGATCTGCACATCGCCGGGCGTCTGGATTTCAACACCACCGGGCTGATGCTGATCACCAATGACGGCGCCTGGTCGCGGCGCCTGACGCAGCCGCAAACCAAACTGGCGAAGGTCTATTACGTCGAAACCGAACAGGACATCGACCCGAGCTACGCGCTGAAATTTGCCGAGGGCATCTACTTCGCTTTCGAAGATCTGACCACGCAACCGGCACAGCTTGAGCTGCTCGGCCCACGCTCGGCACGGCTGAGCATCGTTGAAGGCCGCTACCATCAGGTCAAGCGCATGTTTGGGTTCTTCAACAACAAAGTCCTGCGCCTGCACCGCGAATCCATGGGCAAACTGACCCTCGATCACGCGCTAAAACCGGGCGAGTACCGCGCTTTGCGCACCGAAGAGATTCATTTGTTCTAAGCCGGCGACCGCTCAGCCGAAGTTGTCGAACAATTCGCCGACGGCACTTGCGTGATCCTGAGTCCCCTGCTTGAATCAGGACGTCGGCCGAAATGTGACCGATGAGTCACCACATACTTCCAAGAAACTTTTTGTCGGTCGTCTGCCCTCAAGGGCTGCGCCTCAGCCGACAATCTGCCCGCCAATAACAACACCCGTCGACCTGCCGTACCGGATCGACATGGGCCAGCAAATTTCAGGCGTATGCCTACCTGTCACAAAGCTCGTGCAATCTCGATTGCGCGCATACCCGCTTGCTTGCCAGGAGTCTTATGACATGAGGCCAGAAATCGCTGTGCTGGATATACAGGGTCAGTATCGGGTTTACACGGAGTTCTATCGCGCAGACGCCGCAGAAAAGACCATCATTCTGGTCAACGGCTCGATGGCCACGACTGCGTCGTTTGCACAGACCGTGAAAAACCTGCACCCGCAATTCAACGTGGTCTGCTACGACCAGCCCTACGCGGGTCGGTCAAAAGCCCACAACCGGCATGAGAAACATCTGACGAAGGAAGTCGAAGGGCAGATTCTGCTGGAGCTGATCGACCACTTCGCCGCCGAACACGTGCTGTCGTTCTCCTGGGGCGGCGCCGCCACTCTGGTCGCCCTCGCCCAGCGGCCCCGGCGCATCGAAAAAGCCGTGATCAGCTCGTTCTCCCCGGTGATCAATGCGCACATGCTCGATTACCTTGAGCGCGGCGTCGATTACCTCGGCAGCCGCGACGGCGATCGGGTCGGCCATCTGGTCAACAACACCATCGGCAAACACCTGCCGTCGCTGTTCAAGCGTTTCAACTACCGCCACGTCAGCAGTCTCGCCGAGCATGAATACGGACAGATGCATTTTCATATCAACGACGTGCTGCACAGCGATCGCCAGTGCTATCTGAATGCGGCGAAAAAGATCAACGTGCCGGTGCTGTTTCTCAACGGCGAATGGGACGAATACACCGCCGCCGAGGATGCGCGACTGTTCGGCAATCACGTTGCCCACAGCAGCTTCACCACCCTGCAAGCCACCGGACACTTTCTCGACATGGAGCACAAGGCCGCCTGCCGCGACAGCCAGAACGCCCTGCTCGGCTTTCTGAAACCTGCGCCGCAAGCCAGCCGAACGCGCTACTCGTTTGTGCAGGATCAACATGCTTTGGCCATTTGAAACAGCGTCATCGCGGGCAAGGCTGCAAGCTTGAAGTGCCTGTTGCACCGGCGCAGCCCTTGCTCGCGATCGACCGTTTTCTGCGTGGCAAAGCCCTCGCAGAGAAAAGAAAACTTCAAATCCGTGGCCGAGTCTGGTACAAAGTCAGCCGCTCTGAGCGGGTATAGTTTAGTGGTAGAACGAAAGCTTCCCAAGCTTTAGATGAGGGTTCGATTCCCTCTACCCGCTCCACCGAATATTGATCTCGCGTTGTGTTGTCCGACGGGGGATGCAGAAATGAAAAACCGGCCTTGATGGCCGGTTTTTTTGTGTCTGGAAGTTGAAGCGTGTTGGCGGTGAAGAGTTCCAGAGGATCGCTAAGCCCTTCCTCCCCGGATTACTTCTCGAAATCCTGATGCAGCCTCGCCAGTACATTGAAGATCGGTTCCCCGGCTTTGTGCGGGACATTCAATCGAGTGAATACTTTCTTCCAGTCGGCGAGCGCTGCGAGAGTCTGCTCGATGTATTCCTCGGCCTTGAGGTATTTGTAATCCTTGCAGATCTCCATGATTCGCTTGCGCGTAGGCGTGCCGGGAGTGCGGCCACCGAAGTCAGTGGTGTGCTCGCCCATGGCGTTTGCGAAAGTCAGGTCGTATGCCGGGGACAGCGTCCAGGTTTCTTTCTCGCCTTTTTTTTCAGGATTGTGGCAGAGAAAGGCAAAGTTCTTCGCATGGTCGTCATGGTTGTGAGACAGCGCATTGAAGATCATTAACCTGGCCATCTTTTCCACTTCGACGGAGCTTCTGGTCAACACCTGAGTGAGCTTGAGCAGGTTCGGGTAGTCGATGGATGACAATGCGCGGTAGTCCGCGTACATGAGCGCCGAGACGGTCATCATGTGAATCTTGCGCTCGCCGTCGCGGTCGAAGCGCTTGGTTGCGAAGAAACGCTCAACCTCGCCGCCAGGCATCTGCACATCCAGAAGATCCGATTCAGCCATGGTCACTCCGGCGGCACGAGCCATCTCGGCATAGGCGAGTTCAATGCCGCCGGTTTCAATCGGTTCGTACAATGCCCTGAACTTCACGATCCAATGTGCATAGCCCTCGGGCAGGGCATCAAAGGCCGAAATTGCGTGTTTTTTGTCGGCAGACAGCGCCACGATTGCCTTCGGTCGTGCGCCCCCCGGTGAGCCACCGGCCAGTCGCAATTTGGTAAGCACAGCAGGGGTCTCACCCTCTTGAACTTCGATTGAAGCTTCGTAGAGTTGGCAAATATCCAAAGGGCCTGTGAGCTCTGTTTTTTCCGCCTTCGGCTGATATTCAAACGCCCCCATACTGCGCTCGCCCATATAAGCAAGGCGATCAAGCGCTGTGAGGGTAAGGTGGGTGCCGTCACCGAAGGTGCTGTCGAAATATCGATCCATCAGCAGCATGCCCCAGCCGTCAGGCAGTGAATCGGCGAACGGTCCGTGTAGCCCTTCGAAGAGGCTGGTGTTCCTGGCCAACTGGGGCTTTTCGTCCCAAGCCATTGTCAGCGGCGAAAGATTGTAGCCAGTGGCAAGCCAACCCGGATCGTAAGCGAAGTAAATCCCCCGGCCCGCGACTCTGACCAGCTCACCAACCTTGGCGCCCTCTTTCAAAACATCCAGCGCTTCTGTGTGTTTGAAAGGCTTGATCATCAGCGCATCCCTCTCTTGCGCCTGGCATTCTTCAGCTCATCCAGCGAGCTCGGTTGCTCTGGTTTGAACAGCCTGGTCACAGCGTTGAGTTCATCAAGCGCAGTGGCTATCAGGATCAAAGCCTCCAACGTCACGAGGCCGGTCGCTTCGAATCGCTTGATGGTGGATTCGGAAACCCCCGCCTTTTCTGCGAGCGTCTTGCGGGAAAGGTTTTTGGAGAGCCGCAGGATTTTGGCGTTTTCTCCGACATTTCTAGCGATCTCAGCCGGCGAGTGAAGCAAATGCATGAATGACATGGCAAACCCTTCCAATTCTTAAGGATCTTAATAGAGCCATTGTAGCCATCTAACCTCCCTTAAGGATCAGATATGACCATTTTTGAAAAATTTCACTAATTTCGTGGAGCAATAGAGATCTTCTGATTGCTACACAGCTGACATTGAGGATTACGCGGTTGGGTCACGCGTGGCCGCTTTTGTCACCGCGAATCTGACTCTCCGCAATGCAGTCATATTTGGCAACGTAATGATGAACACAGCGTTTGTTGTGCCGTTCAAGATCGCCGCTCATGTGGTTACCAAAGCGGACATCATTTATGGACATCAAACCCATTCGGAGCACTGAAGACTTGTCCGCAGCATTGCTGCGTATCGAGCAGATTTGGGGCGCTGAGATGAACTCGCCGGAAGGCGATGAATTGGAAATTCTCGCTCGGCGGGTGGGCGAGTATGAGGAGCAGCAATTCCCGATTCCCCCTTCCGAGCCCTTTCAAGAGGACAAACCTGGTATTGATCAGCGGTTTTGACGCTGCACTAGCCGAAAAACCGGTCGCAACGACCGGTTACTTTTTACTCGGAAATCAACGCCGGCTAACCCACCGGCACCACATTATCCAACACCTGATTCACCGCCAGCTCGCCCAGCATGACGACCTGGGCGATGCCGAGCAGGGTTTTGCGCTGGCTGCCGTCGAGCAAGGCGGCAAAGTCGCCGAGCATGACGCTGGCCGAGCCGAGGGACTCGCTGGCGTTGACCAATAGCGACTCGGTGTCGGTGCCTGGATTGACCATGAACATGCTGCTGGCCTGGTATGGCGGTGAGCTGGTTTGCGGCGGGATGAGATAGTGGTCGAAAGCGCGTTCGGCGGCTTCGTGGAGTTTTTTCGAATCGAGGGACTCGTACGGAGAAGCCGGATCGGTTTCCGGCGGATTTGGCGTTACCTTGAACATGGAATCTTCCTGTAGTGGTAACTGCAACCATCCCGCTGCTATACGAAAGGGTGGCAGCTGTACGCAAGTTAGCAGACCGGTAGGAAGTCCAAAACCCGGCGCACCCGAGGGTGCCATGCGCACAGCCACCATCAAGTGCAGGCGAAGCCTGACTGGAAGGCACATGTGCAACCGTTGATCAATCCTGGCCGGGCTGCTAAACCCGATCACTGCCCCAGCGAGCCCCTCACCCTAACCCTCTCCCGAGGGAGAGGGGACCGATCGGGTTGTTCTTGCGAGTTACGCCGACCTGAACCAATGCGTCGAACTCACGATAAAAAACGAGCTAGGCGAATGAATATTTTCAGCGGGTCGCAACAATGAACAAACGTGGAAACGGCAACAGCACCGAGCCGTCAGCCAAGGCCGGATAAGCCTTGGCAACTTCCGCCAGATACCGCTGCAGATACTGCGCCCGCTCCTCCTCGGTCAATGGGCTCAGGAATGGAATCAACCCGCTACCCTTGAACCACTCCACCACCCCCGCCGCCCCGTCCCGAAGTTGGTGGTGATAGGTGGTGCGCCACACATCGACCCGCGCGCAGTGCGGCCGCAGCATTGAAAAATACTCACTGGCACTGGCCATGTCGGTGCGCTGCCCGGCAGCGTCTGCGAGCTTGCTCGCCCACGGCCCATTGGCGGCGACTTCACGCATCAAGCGGTGGGACGGTTCGTTGAGGTTGTCCGGCATTTGAATCGCCAGGCTGCCACCGTCTGAAAGCTTGCTCGCCAGGGCTGGCAGCAACGAAGCGTGATCAGGCACCCATTGCAGCACCGCATTGGCGAAGATCACATCGAACGGACCCTCGTCAGCCCATTTGTCGACCTCGGCCACCTGAAACTGCACGTCAGGCAAGCGCTTGCGCGCGGCGGCAATCATGTCCGCCGAACTGTCGAGGCCACTGACGCTCGCATCGGGAAAACGCTGCACCAGCAATTCGGTGGAATTGCCCGGTCCGCAACCAATGTCCACCACCGCCCGGGCCTGCGCGGTGGGTATCGCCGCCAACAGATCACGGGCCGGGCGGGTGCGTTCATCTTCGAAAGCGACGTATTGCTTGGCAGACCAACTCATTGCGTTCTCCTGTCGGGGCATGGCTTGAAACCGGGAAGTGCAGCTGCCCATACCATACAGCGATAAGGCCGATGAGCTCGCCTCGCCTCCGGCGTCCCGCCCGGTTATTTGTAATTAGAATTTTCAGCACAACACCGATGTCTGAATTTCAAGCTCCCAAAACAAGGACTTCCATCATGAAATTCGCAAAGATTGCCCAGAAACTTGCCCTGTGGGCCGGTAGCCCGAAAACGTTCATGGGGGCGTTGATTCTTATCGGGTTGTGGGGCTTGAGCGGGCCGATTTTTGGTTACAACGACACATGGCAGCTGATCATCAATACCTCGACGACGATCATCACGTTCCTGATGGTATTCCTGATTCAGAACACGCAGAACCGCGATACCGACATTCTGCATTTGAAACTCGATGAGCTGTTGCGGGTGAACAAGGAAGCGCAGAACGCGATGCTCGGGCTGGAGGCGCTGGATCTGAAGCAGCTCGAAGCGCTGCGCCGGCATTACCGCGCGCTGGGTGAGAATCAGGTGTTTGATCTTGAGGGGCTTGGCGACAAGAGCAAGCCAAAGCAGGATTTGAATGAGTGCTGAGCAAGTAAACACACCCTGTGGGAGCGAGCCTGCTCGCGAAGATGGCGGGTCAGTCAAAACATCATTGACTGACACACCGCTTTGGCGAGCAGGCTAGCTCCCACAGGGGAAGCATCGCATTTCAACTGAAGGTTTCGCTCGCGCTGCAACAACAAGGCGAAGTTAGCGACTGGCCTGCAACGCTCGAGCTTTCTCCAGATGGCTTTGCAGTTTCGGCAAAGTCTCATCGGCAAACGCTTTGATTTCCGGCACGTCGGTGGTCTGTGCCTGTTGCTCGATCTGGGTGATGGCCTCTTCGGTCGCCTTGACCTGACTGGCGGCGTAAGCCTGATCGAATGTCGCGCCGTCCTTCACTTCCGGCATCAGTTCTTTGGCCTTGTCAGCAAGTTCTTCGCGGGGGGCAACCGGCAGGTCGAGTTTCTTGGCGATTTTCGCCAGATGCTGGTTGGCCGTGGTGCGGTCGTTGATCACAACGATGGTGTAATCCTTGACCTCTTTCGATTCGGTCTTGCCGTGGGCCAGACGACTTGCTTCGATGTCGGCCATGCCTTTGGCGGAGGCATCGTTGATGAATTCGGCAGGCGACTGGGCGAACGCACTGCTGGCGCACAGGCCCAGCAGGGTTGCAAAACTGACGTTACGTAAACGGGTGGCCATCCGGCTCATGGTCGCGCCCTCCTTCGTGGAAAATTCAAACGGGCCGTGATTCGCCCGCAGCTCAAATAGTCGCGGCGGACAATTGTCCGCCTCAATTAGGAATGCTTTGGCGGTCAAAGGTTTAGAAAATCTGCCTGAACCGCGACGAACGGCGCGCTCGCTTCAGCTGCCCAAGGCCCGATGATTCAGGCGTTTGGCCGCATACATGGCTTGATCGGCATGCCGAAACAGCTGCTGTTCTTCTTCGCCGTGTTCAGGAAAGCGCGCCACGCCGATGCTCGATTCGATCCGCAAGTCATGCCCGTCGAGGCGCATGGGCTGCGCCAGCACCTGTCGGATTTTTCCGGCGACACTGTCGGGATCGCCGGCGGCATGCACGCTGTGCAGCAGCACGACGAACTCATCGCCACCGATACGCGCCACCGTGTCGGTTTCACGCACGCAGCCTTTCAGCCGGTTGGCCACGGTTTGCAGGAGCATGTCACCGACGGCATGGCCATGGGTGTCGTTGACCTGTTTGAAGCGATCCAGATCGACATACAGCAGCGCCATGTGGCCGTGCAGGGTTCGCGCATCGGCCAGCGCAGCCCTGAGCCGATCACGCAGCAGTTCGCGGTTGGGCAGTTGCGTCAGTTGATCGTATTGCGCCATGCGTTTGAGCCGCGCGTGCAGTTGCTGTCGTTCGATGGCCGTGGCGACTTGTGCGCAGACGTATTGCAGCAGTTCCTTGTCCTGCTCGGTGTAGCGTTCGCCGCCAGCGAGGCTTTTGACGATCAAGGCGCCGATGGTGCCGTTTTTTGAGCTCAGCGGTACGCCGAGCCAGCAAGGCGCGTTTTGTTCCGCCACCAGCTCAGCAAAATCGGGCGTGGCATCGGCGCTGTCCGGCGTCAGCAACATCGGCTGGCCGCTGCGGATCACTTGCGCGCAGAGCCGTCCGATGACGGTGCCGGGCTGCTCGGGCTGCAATTCGTGATCGTCGACGTGATAGGGAAAATTCAGCTGCGCGCAGTGTTCGTCGTACAGCGCCACGGAAAAATTCAGCGCCGGCAGCCACTCGCCAATCAGCAGATGGATGCGTTTGAACAGCGCCAGCAAATCTTCCGCCGCGTGCGCCGCTTCGGAAATCGCGTACAACGCCGCTTGCCGCGACTCGGCCTGCTTGCGCTCGGTGATATCGCGGGCGACGGCGATGCGCAGTTGATCGACTTCCGACCAGCGCGCCGACCAGGAAATGTGCGCGACGCTGCCGTCCTTGCGCAGGTAGCGGTTCTCGAAATTGTGCTTTGGGTCGCCGCCCATGATTTCGCCCGCGGCCGCGAGGGTGCGCTGGCGATCGGCCGGGTGCACCAGCTCGATCATCGAGCGGCCGATCAGTTCGTCAGGCGTGTAGCCGAAAATCCGCTCGCAGGCAGCGCTGACAAAAACGAAACGGCCCTGTTTGTCGACCGCGCAAACGGCATCCAGCAACAGGTCAATGTAGCTCGCCAGCGGCGCAGGGTTGGGGCTTTGCATGGTTCTACGGGGTGTCCGCGCAGTGCAGCGATTTCAATCATCCATGATCGTGATTGCGCGTCCCTGCCCATTCCATCAAGTCTTGTTCGGCAGCAGCCCCGGCAGCGCGTGCATCAACGCGTTGATGGCGAAGCCGATAAACATCACGCCGCATAAACGCGTGATGAGCAGCTCATGCCGCTGATACACCATGCGCACTCGCTGTGCGCCGACCACGCCGATGAGGATAGCGTAGGCCAGCGCACCGCCGATGAAACTCAGGGCGATCAGTGCAGGTAGCATCGACCAGTTGAGCAGTTCGGCGCGGCTCGACAACAGCGCCGTAAAGGTCGCCACCGCCACCGGATAGGCCTTGGGATTGGTCAGGCCGAAGACGATGCCGTGCCAGAACGGCTGCCGCGCCGCCCCTTGCGCTTCGTCGCCATTGCGGCGTTGGGCACGCACCGCACGCCAGCCGAGCCAGAACAGGTACAACGCGCTGAGCACGCCGAGCACATCGAACGCGGTGCTGCCGATTTCCCGCGCACCGACAATCGCCACCAGCGCGGTGCTGCACCAGATCACATCGCCGAGCAGATGCCCGCACAGAAACCCCGCCCCGGCCCGCCGGCCATGGGCCGCGCCAATCCCGAACACCGCCAGCACGCCCGGCCCGGGCGTGATCCCGTAGATGAAACCCGAAGCCAGAACGGCCAACAGCAATGATGGAGTCATGAGAAACCTGCAAGCGCCAGAATACTTGGCGCAGAGTCTATATCACCGCGATTGAAGCGGATCAGGGTTCGTCGCAGAAACGCATGCCGGAGTACGGTTTCTGCCGACACGTAGCCAGCCGCGATTGCAAATCGCCGACGTGGACTTCCAGCTTGTGCCCGTCGGGATCGAGGAAGTAGAACGACGCGCCTTCAATAGCCTCTCAGATTTTCGGGAACGAAATATTGCTGTCCGTCATAGCGCAACGTGGTCAGCACCGGCTTTTCGTGGGTAGTTTTCGATTCGCAGGTGTCGGGTGGCCCCTCACCGACCAGGCCCATGGTGACTGAGCGGACAATGATATCGGCGTAACCATGGGAACTGGTTTTGCCCATCTCAAGCGTACGCACCGTCTCCGAGCGCTCTCCGGCGCAATTGCCATCCCATTCGCCACTGAAGCTGTAGGCGACCAAGCGATCCAGCACCGGGCGCAGTTTGTCGCCCTCTTTCACGTAGAGCGACAGCAGGGTTTCATCCAGCGGATTGACGCGTGACGAGCCTTTGAAATGGGCGCGAACGCCGAAGGCACGGAGGTCGGGCGTGAGTTTATAACGCGCCGTATCCAGCTCCAGACTCTCCAGCGCGATGGCATCGGAGAGAAACGCCGACCGCTGATGATAGGTCGCCAGCGGTTTGGGGCTGCCGGCCGTGATGATAGCCAGATCCAGATCGTACGAGCCCACGCTGCCGTCATGGCCATAGACCGGATCGGGCACGAACGTCGATAGCGCGATAATCGTCAGCGACGGATAAGCCGGCCATTCTTTGCACAGCGAGAAATCCGCTTCCGCGCTGACCGCCGGCGGTGTGCAATCGGCCCAGGCCTGCCCAGCCATGAACCACCCGCAGAGCGCTGCGCTGATCCATACTGACTTCACTGTCATTTCCTGCTCCTTGAAGATATTTCCAGGCGCGCACTATCCCTTTCTGCATCGGAGGATTCAACAGATCTGGCCAGCGAATCTGCTCATGTGTCTGAAGTCGGAATTCGCGAGCAGGCACGCTCGCACAGGAAAGCGCATTCCAAAGTGGGAGCGAGCCTGCTCGCGAAGGCGTCATCACAGACGCCGCGAGTCTCAGAACTTATCCAGCGTGCGCAACTTCTGCGGCAAGCCGGGGCGGTGCTGCCGGTGAGGTCCTTGATGCGCGCCGAGCAAAACCTGGCTGACGATCCCGCCGAACTGGACAGGGTTCATCCGAGCCGGCAGGACAGTTCGGTTTACCTCTGGCGCTCAAAGGCCGATGCGGTCTCGCCGTTTTGTGACAGGCGCGGTCAGCAAGCGAACCAATTGCGCACCATCGTCCTTGCGTCCCAACACCAGAATTGAAGAGCCTTGCAGGCAGGCATCAATGGCTGACCATGAAATGTCTCTCGCGCCCTCGACATCAAACGAATCATCCACTGCGCCATCGACCAGAAAGCCTGCCGTCAACAAGCCTCGTGCGCTGCCCGAGGTCTGTCCGACCGCAACGATCCGTTTACCGGCGATGTCATCCAGCGCAAACCCTGCTTGCCAACCTCTCAGATCCCGTTCCTGCGCCGTCGGGGTGAGGACAGGATTGTTGAACGCGTCATCCATTTGGCCGGCGTAGGTAATACCACTGATGAACCCGTGTTGCAGTTTCCTGCCTTGCGTGGACTCGACCGCCGAACCGAGCAGAAGCAGGCGCTGCGCCGTTTGCACAGCAATGTCCATCACGCTGCTTTCGAGCGGCTGGCCATCGCGCTGAATGTTCAACAGCAGTACCCCCTTGTCGCCGAACGCTTGTGCAACTTTCCCGCTGTGGTCGAACGCCATGACCAGTCCCTGATTGGTTACTTCCGTTTTGCCATGCAGCAGAATCAGCCCATCGTCGAGCTGGATGATCCCGAACAGCGAAATGGCCACCCCTGGCAGTGACAGGGGCAGCCAACCGTTGCTGGCGAACGATAAATCGTCCGAGCCATCGAGATGGAATCGCGTCAACAGGCCACTGCCCTTTTGCGCGGTCACGAACAGCAACCTGTCCGGCTGCGCAAGCTGCGGATCGGATTCCGCCAGCAGCAGTTGCCCATGCGTGGCCCCAAAGAGTGCCGGAATCCGCATGGGCACAATCCGGTAGCCATTCCTGTCGCCGCCGAACTCGATGTCCGGCGAGCCGTCGGGCAGAAACCGGGCGATGACTTGCTGGTATTCAAGAGTCTGGTCTTTGACGACGCCAATCACACCGCACATCCAGATCCGTCCCAGCGCATCAACGATCAATGGCCCGCCTTGCGTGAGCGAGTCTGTGCCGAACTGGCCGCTGAGATATCCGCCGGTGCCGAAAGCCGGATCCGGATTGCCATCGGCATCCAGGCGCGCAAGGCCGTAGTACGAATGGCCCGATTGCTCGACGGTAGCGCTGACCATGATCTGCTCCGAAGGCGTGATCGCCACGCCTTTGGCAATGGTCTTGCCCGCTCCGGGGAATTTCAGCGTTCGCAGACCAAAGAGCGCATCCAGCTCCCCGGCTGACTGCACGTTTGGGGACAATGGCGCGATAGATTCCGACATGTTCGTATGCTCCTCAAGAGATCGACGTCGATCCCCTCGTAGCGAGCATTCGACCCCAGGCCACCACGCCGGACAACTGACAGAAATGACAGTTTTTTAGAAGAAAAAGAAATTACCGACTGTGTAAAAAAGACTGAATGACTGGTAGTTCTTACAGGTTCGAATTCAGGCACGTCATGCCAACCTCAGCGTTCAAATCAGCCATGAACGAGAAGCATGATGAGCACTCGCGACGAGCAAACTTCACAACCGGCCCCGACCATCACCTATCCCGAAGAGGCCAGCACGACGGGACCTGCGACATTGTTGCTCGGCAGCGGCATACCCAATGCTCTTGTGCAGGTCTGGAACATTGAAAACACCCATTCGCTTGGCGAAGGGCTGGTCAGCGCAAATGGACGATGGGCGTTCAGCATCACCGGCGTTCAGGCCCAGGGTCAGCAGAGGATTCACGCCCACCAGACCTATGCAGGCATCACGTCCGAATGGAGCGAAGAGCGCGGATATGAGGTGCGACTGCGGCCCGAGATCGACGTCCCGGTCGTTGTCGAACCGATTGAGGGCGCGCAGGTCGATACGCCTCTGATCTTTTCGGGAGATGTCACGCGAGCCGAGGGTTTCGTCAGTATTTTCGATCTGGACACTGGCCTGGAGATTGCCAGAGCAGCGGTCGAAAGCGACCGGAAATGGCAAACCCCGGCAGCACCCTCCCTGGCGGTCGGGCAGTACCGTATCTCCGCCGTACACAACATCGCCGGCAAGGTTTCAGATTGGGGCCGTGTGCGGACATTTGCCGTGGTCGCAGAAGCAAGCGAAGGCTTGTCCGACTTCGCTCGCCTGCGCGCCTTCATTCAAAACGCATTGCGGAAAATTTCCTCGATCTGGCGCTGATCCGCCGCCCGTGGATTGGTCAGTCCACAGGCGTCCTTCAAGGCGTTGGTGGCGAGCACCGGGATATCGCTGAGTTTCGCGCCCAGCTCACGCAGTCCGCCGGGAATCTCGACGTCCTTGGCAAGGTTGCGAATGGCATTGATCGCCGCCTGTGCGCCCTCCTCCGCGCTGAAACCACGAATATCCGCGCCCATGGCGTGGGCGACATCCCTGAGTCGTTCAGCGCAGACCAGCGCATTGAAACTCTGCACATGCGGCAACAGCACAGCGTTGCAGACGCCGTGGGGCAAGTCGTAGTAGCCGCCGAGCTGATGCGCCATGGCGTGGACAAATCCGAGCGAGGCGTTGTTGAACGCCATGCCGGCGAGGAACTGCGCGTAAGCCATGTTCTCCCGCGCCGCCAGGTCGCTGCCGTCGCGCACGGCCAGACGCAGGTTGCTGCTGATCAGGCTCATGGCCTTCAAAGCGCAGGCGTCGGTGATCGGGTTGGCGGCGGTCGAGACGTAGGCTTCGATCGCGTGGGTCAGCGCATCCATGCCGGTGGCAGCGGTCAGCCCTTTGGGCATCGCGACCATCAACTCCGGGTCGTTGACCGACAGCAGTGGCGTGACGTTGCGGTCGACGATGGCCATTTTCACGTGGCGCGATTCGTCGGTGATGATGCAGAAGCGGGTCATTTCGCTGGCAGTGCCGGCGGTGGTGTTGATGGCGATCAGCGGCAATTGCGGCTTGCTCGAGCGGTCGACGCCTTCGTAATCGCCGATCTGCCCGCCATTGGTTGCGCACAGGGCGATGCCCTTGGCGCAATCGTGCGGCGAGCCGCCACCCAGCGACACGACGAAATCGCAACGGCTTTCCTTCAGCAGCCCCAACCCGGATTCGACATTGGCCGTGGTCGGGTTCGGTCTGGCGCCATCGAAGATCACCGAATCGATGTCCTGCATCGCCAGTTTCTCGGCGATCATTGCGGCGACGCCAGCCTTGGCCAGCCCGGCGTCGGTGACAATCAGCGCCTTGCGAAAGCCATAATTGCGAATCGCGACCATGGCTTCGTCGAGGCAGCCGCTGCCCATGATGTTGACCGCCGGAATGAAGAAGGTGCTGCTCATCGTGTGTCTCCTGACTGAAGCCGGATCGACTGCCTCGATTCGGCGGGTGCGCACAGAATCGACCGATCGGTCACGAGCGATGTTGATCTGGCTCAATGTCCGCTCGTGATAAAGTCGCCGTCCATCTGCCCTTTGTTTTGAGACCGCCCACGCAATGACCGATTTTCTCGATGTCGACGCCACCCTCGAAGACTGGAATGCCTTGCGCGCCGCGAACGATTTTCAGGGTTTGCTGGTGGGCAATGGCGCCAGCCGCGCGGTGTGGGATGACTTCGGCTACGACTCGCTGTTCGAAAACGCCCGTACGGTCGAAGAGAAACCGCTGAGCCCATCGGAACTGGCGGTGTTCGACGCGCTGCAAACCCGCAGCTTCGAGCAAGTGCTGGGCGCCCTGAAAACTACCAGCCGGGTCAACAAGGCGCTGGCGGTCAGCTCGGCGGCGCCGCGCAATCGCTATTACGCAATCAAGGAAGCGCTGATCAACACCGTGCATGCGGTGCACATCCCGTGGCGGCTGGTGCAGCCTTCGACACTGACGGTGCTCAATGCAGAACTGGCGCGCTATCACACGGTGTTCACCACCAACTACGACCTGCTCAATTACTGGGCACTGCAACATCCCGGCGAGACCATCGACGACCTGTTCAACGGCGCCGACGCGAGTTTCGATCTGAGCCAGAGCGCCACCGACAAACCGCGTCTGCTCTACCTGCACGGTGGTCTGCATCTGGTGCGCAATCAGGACGGCACCGCACGCAAACTGACCTCGACCGAGGGCACGCTGCTCGGCAGTTTCGCCATCAACAATACGATCAAGACCCTGGACGACGTGCCGCTGTTCGTCACCGAAGGGCCGAGCGCGGACAAGCTCAAGACCATCCGCAGCTCGGATTATCTGTCGTTCTGCTACGAGCAGTTACTGGCCCATGGCGACAGCCTGTGCATCTTCGGCCACGCGCTGGGCGAGCAGGATGCGCATCTGGTGCGCGCGTTGCGCCTGGCCCGACCGAAGTGCGTGGCGATCTCGATTTACCCGCGCAGCGCCGCGTTCATCCAGCATCAGAAGCGTCACTACGCCAAGGTGTTTGAAGGTACCGGGGTTGAGTTGCGGTTCTTTGATGCCAAGAGCCATGCGTTGGGCGATCCGAAATTGTCGGTACCGGTTGAGGTTTGATATTGGCCGGGCTGACGCCTTCGCGAGCAGGCTCGCTCCCACAATGGAATGCGGTCACCTGTGGGAGCGAGCCCGCTCGCGAAGACGGCATATCAGCCAACCCAAAAGGTGACTGGAACACCGCTTTCGCGAGCAGGCTCACTCCCACAGGTTGATGTCGGATTTCAGAGCACCGGCAGGGTCTTGTCCTTAATCACTTTGGTCGGGCCGTTGGCCTTCACGCTGGCAATGCCCTTGTCACACGCGCCGTCCGATGAATACGACTCGCTGCTGCCGATGACCTGGTGATTGGCCGCCTTCAGGTTGAAGTACGGGTGGCCATCCCTGGTCGACTTTTTCTCGTAGCGCTCATCCAGCGGGCTGTTGGCCTGCACCGAGGCGATGCCGCCGTCGGCACCGGCGCGGGTGCTGTAGAGCTCGCTGGTCAGGATCGTTTCGGCGTTCGCCGCTTTCAACACGAACCTGAATTGGCCGTTGCTGCTTTTGCTCACTTCGTACCATCCGGACATGTCTGTTTCTCCTGGGGGCGATTGAGAGATTTCGCGCTTCAGAGTAAAGACCAGCGCCTGCGATCTGTCGCCTGCATCGACTACAAGGTGATTTTCGTACCGAGCAGACCGAGGAAACCGGCCAGCCATCGCGGATGCGCCGGCCACGCCGGAGCGGTGGCGAAATTTCCCTGAACATGGCCGTCGGTCACCGGAATGTCGATATAGGTGCCACCGGCCAGACGCACTTCCGGGGCGCAGGCCGGATACGCGCTGCACTCACGCCCCTCGAGCACACCCGCCGCCGCGAGCAGTTGCGCGCCATGGCAGACCGCTGCGATGGGCTTGCCAGCGTTGTCGAAGGCGCGCACCAGTTCGAGGACTTTGTCGTTCAGCCGCAGGTACTCCGGAGCGCGACCGCCGGGAATCAGCAGCGCGTCGTAATCAGTTTCGCGGGCCTTGGCGAAGTCGAAATTGAGCGCGAACAGGTGACCGGGTTTTTCGCTGTAGGTCTGATCACCTTCAAAATCATGAATCGCCGTGCGCACGGTGCTGCCGGCGGACTTGTCCGGGCACACGGCGTGGACCGTGTGGCCGACCATCTGCAGGGCCTGGAACGGCACCATCACTTCGTAGTCTTCGACGTAATCGCCGACCAGCATCAGGATCTTTTTCGCGGCCATGGGAAAACTCCTCGGGGAAAGGTCTGGGGAGTATTCAAGGTAGACCGTATCCAAGGGTTGCGGTAATTCCAGGCTTACTACGCTCGATCGCGATAAATGTAGGAGCCGCCGAAGGCTGCGATCTTTTGATCTTGCATTTAAATAACCAGGATCAAAAGATCGCAGCCTTCGGCAGCTCCTACAGGGGTGTATTTCAGGCTATCAGGCGAGAAAACCGTCAGCGCGCAGCAGTGTTTCCAGACAATGTTCGCTGATGTGGTAGAACGCTTTCAGCTCTTCGATCTTTGCCAACAATTGCGCTGGATTAACCGGCTCGGCGCGTTTCACCGCGAGAATCATCTTGTTCTTGTTGGTATGTTCCAGCGAAATGAATTCGAAGACTTTGGTCTCGTAACCACAGGCTTCGAGGAACAGTGCACGCAAGCTGTCGGTGACCATTTCCGCCTGCTGGCCGAGGTGCAAGCCGTATTGCAGCATCGGTTTGAGCAGCGCCGGGCTTTGGATCTGCAGGCGGATCTGTTTGTGGCAGCACGGCGAGCACATGATGATCGACGCGCCCGAGCGGATGCCGGTGTGGATCGCGTAATCGGTAGCGATGTCGCAGGCATGCAGGGCGATCATCACGTCCAGTTCGCTCGGCGCCACCGTGCGCACGTCACCGCACTTGAACACCAGCCCCGGATGCTCGAGCTTCGCCGCTGCGGCGTTGCACAGGTTGACCATTTCTTCGCGCAGCTCGACGCCAGTGACTTCGCCCTCGGCCTTGAGCGTGTTGCGCAGGTAGTCGTGAATGGCGAACGTCAGGTAGCCCTTGCCCGAACCGAAATCGGCGACCCGCACCGGTTTGTCCAGCGCCAGCGGCGACGAGGTCAGGGCATGGCTGAACACTTCGATGAACTTGTTGATCTGCTTCCACTTGCGCGACATCGCCGGGATCAGCTCGTGTTGTGCATTGGTCACGCCCAGGTCCTTGAGGAACGGACGGCTCAATTCGAGGAAGCGGTTTTTCTCACGGTTGTGCTCGGCGGACGGCGCTTCACGCAATTGCTGAGGTTTGCTCTTGAACAGCGAACTCTTGCCCTTTTTGCTGTATTCCAGCTGCGCTTCGTCGGTCAGCGCCAGTAAATGAGCATTTTTGAACGAGGCCGGCAGCAGCCCGGCGATCAGCGCCACGCCTTCGCTCAGCGGCAGATTTTTGGTGATGTCGCGGGTCTTGTAGCGATAAACGAATGACAGGCACGGCTGCGCCTTGACCGTCACCGGTTTGATGATGACCCGTTGCAGATCCGCCTCTTCACCGACGTACTTGGCCAGCACCAGCTTGATGAAACCGCTGTCGTCGAGGCTGGCTTGCAGCAGCTCGATGAACTGGGCGTGGTGATCGGCGGCCGGTTTGGCGGACGGCGCGGAAGCAGCGGAAACGGACATGGACAAGCGGCCTCGGACGGGCGGAATCGGGAATGGCGGGTATTTTAGGGGGGATGGGGGTTGGGGACACCTTCTTATTTACCCAACGGCGAAAATCAAAAGATCGCAGCCTTCGGCAGCTCCTACAATTGGAATGCATTCTCCTGCAGGAGCTGCCGAAGGCTGCGAGCTTTTGATCTACCCCAACACCACCAACCGATTCGGCAACTCGTTCCGCACCTGCGTCACCGGCACGTGCACCTTCAACAACTCACCACACGCCTCCACGCACGTGACAAACCCTTCAAGCGTGCGGCCTTCGCGGACCTGTTCGGTGAACGCTGCGACAATCGCGTCCCAGTTGCTGTTATCCAGCCGTTTGGAAATCCCCTCGTCCACCAGAATCTCCACATAGCGCTCAGCCTCGCAGACAAAAATCAGCATGCCGGTGCTGCCCACGGTGTGGTGCAGGTTCTGTTCGAGAAACTGCCGCCGCGCCAGGTTGGAGGCGCGCCAGTGGCGCACGCGGCGCGGGACCAGATGCGTGGTGATTTTCGGCAGGCGGAACAACAGGCAGAGGACGATGAACATGCCCCATTGCACCAGCAGCAGACTGTGCAGGGTCAGCCAGCCGGTGAAGTAGTGGACGATGCCAGGCAACACCAGCGCCAGCAGACTGGCCCAGAGCAGCGGGATGTACGCGTAATCGTCGGCACGGGCAGCGAGCACCGTGACCAGCTCGGCGTCGGTATTGCGCTCGACCCGGGCAATGGCCTCGGCGACTTTGCGTTGTTCGTGTTCAGTCAGTAATGCCATGTCGAAAAGTGCCTGCTCATTATTCTTTTGATCTCACCAGCCGCCGGACGAACCGCCGCCGCCGAAACTGCCCCCGCCACCGCTGAAGCCGCCACCGCCACCGCCGCCGAATCCGCCGCCTCCGCCAAAGCCGCCCCCTCCTCCGGAGCCACCCCGGCCGGCAGGCAGGATACCGAGCATCTGGCAGACAAACACCGTCAGGATGAACAACATCACCAGGAACACGAACAGCGCCGGGTGCCGCGAGATGAAATCATCCGCCGGGTCGCCGCTGGATTCGTACACGGTTGAGGGTTCGTCCAGCGGATTGCCACCGAGCACTACCAGCATCGCCGCAACGCCGTCGCTGATGCCTTTGCTGAAATTGCCGGCCTTGAACGCTGGCGTGATGACCTGATGAATGATCACCGACGACTGCGCATCGGTCAGGCGATCCTCCAGGCCATAGCCGACTTCGATGCGCAGTTTGCGCTCGTCACGGGCGACGATCAGCAAGGCGCCGTTGTTCTTGTCTTTCTGACCGATGCCCCAGTGCCGACCCAGTTGGACGCCGAAATCCTCGATGGTGGTGCCCTGCAGATCGGGCAACGTGACCACCACCAATTGCTCGCCGGTGGCCTGTTCGTGCGCCTGCAATTGCTGGCTCAGTTGCGCGCGAATCGATGGCTCGAGCATCTGCGCCTGATCGACCACGCGCCCGCTCAGCGGCGGAAACGTCAATTCGGCCCGGGCGCTGACGGCGAACAGCCAGAGCATCAGCACCAGGCCCAGTTTCAACACACGCATGGGCGACCTCGAGTCAGAATTTCACTTCCGGAGCTTTTTCCGCGCCGGGCGTGGTGGCTTCGAAGGTTTCGCGCATCGGCAGATCGCTGTACATCACGCTGTGCCACAGGCGACCGGGGAAGGTGCGGATCTCGGTGTTGTACTTCTGCACCGCCAGGATGAAATCGCGACGCGCCACGGCAATCCGGTTTTCCGTGCCTTCGAGTTGCGATTGCAGGGCGAGGAAGTTCTGGTTGGCCTTCAGATCCGGGTAGCGCTCGGAGACCACCATCAAACGGCTCAATGCGCCGGTCAGTTGATCCTGCGCCTGCTGGAACTGCTTGAGCTTCTCGGGGTTGTCGAGGGTGCTGGCATCGACCTGAATCGACGTCGCCTTGGCCCGCGCCTCAATCACGGCGGTCAGCGTTTCCTGCTCATGGGCGGCATAGCCCTTCACGGTTTCCACCAGATTGGGGATCAGGTCGGCGCGGCGCTGATACTGGTTCTGCACCTGGCCCCAGGCGGCTTTGACCTGTTCGTCGAGGGTCGGGATATTGTTGATGCCGCACGCGGTCAACAGCGTGGCGAACACCAGCAACGTGGCGATCTGTAGCCGTGAACGGGAGGTTGAGCTGATATTCATTGCAGTGATGCTCCATGACACATTTGATTTAAAAACCGAGCGCTGGGCATTCCCGGCCAGCGGTTGGGGCATAATCGGCGCCGCCACTGGCATGCGACGGGTTAATCGGCTAAAAAGTGCCCTTCGCGTTCACGTTGCCGCTGTCGGCTGCGGTTTTCCGGCTCAGGATTTTGCGCCGGCACCCGAACAACAATAGTCGCTCCCTACATTTTGGCTGGCCGGTGTTGCATCACCGTTTGGGCTCTAGAGAAAAAATTCATGAAGAAGCTGTGTTTGCTGGGTCTGTTCGTCAGCCTGGCCAGTCACCAGGTACTGGCCGCCACGACCCCGGTACCGTTGGAAAACAAGGATGCTTTCATCAGCAACCTGATGAAACAAATGACCCTCGACGAGAAGATCGGCCAGTTGCGCCTGATCAGCATCGGCCCGGAAATGCCCCGCGAGCTGATCCGCAAGGAAATTGCCGGCGGCAACATCGGCGGCACGTTCAACTCGATCACCCGCGCGGAAAACCGTCCGATGCAGGACGCGGCCATGCGCAGTCGCCTGAAGATTCCGATGTTTTTCGCGTACGACGTGATCCACGGTCACCGTACGATTTTCCCTATTCCGCTGGCCCTTGCGTCGAGTTGGGACATGGACGCCATTGGCCAGTCCGGTCGCGTTGCGGCTAAAGAAGCCGCCGCTGACAGCCTCGACATCACCTTCGCGCCGATGGTGGATATCTCCCGCGATCCGCGCTGGGGCCGCAGCTCCGAAGGTTTCGGCGAAGACACTTACCTGACCTCGCGCATCGCCAAAGTCATGGTCAAGGCCTATCAGGGCGAGACCCCAAGCGCCGCCGACAGCATCATGGCCAGCGTCAAGCACTTCGCCCTGTATGGCGCGGTCGAGGGCGGTCGCGACTACAACACCGTCGACATGAGCCCGGTGAAGATGTACCAGGATTATCTGCCGCCCTACCGCGCCGCGATCGATGCCGGTGCTGGCGGTGTGATGGTGGCGTTGAACTCGATCAACGGCATTCCGGCCACGGCCAACACCTGGCTGATGAACGACCTGCTGCGCAAGGACTGGGGCTTCAAAGGCCTGGCGGTCAGCGATCACGGCGCGATCTTCGAACTGATCAAGCACGGCGTCGCCCGCGACGGTCGCGAAGCGGCAAAGCTGGCGATCAAGGCCGGCATCGACATGAGCATGAACGACACCCTCTACGGCAAAGAGCTGCCGGGGCTGCTCAAGTCCGGCGAGATCGAACAGAAAGACATCGACAATGCTGTGCGCGAAGTGCTCGCGGCCAAGTACGACATGGGCCTGTTCAAAGACCCGTACCTGCGCATCGGCAAAGCTGAAGATGACCCGGCCGACACCTACGCCGAAAGCCGCCTGCACCGCGCCGAGGCCCGCGAAGTCGCGCGGCGCAGTCTGGTGCTGCTGAAGAACCACAACGAAACCCTGCCGCTGAAGAAAGACGCGAAAATCGCGCTGGTCGGCCCATTGGCGAAAGCGCCGATCGACATGATGGGCAGCTGGGCCGCCGCCGGACGTCCGGCGCAATCGGTCACGCTATTCGATGGCATGAGTTCGGTGATCGGCGACAAGGCCAACCTGATCTACGCCCGTGGCGCCAACATCACGGGCGACAAGAAGGTCCTCGACTACCTGAACTTCCTCAACTTCGATGCTCCGGAAGTGGTCGATGACCCGCGCCCGGCCAACGTGCTGATCGACGAGGCAGTGAAAGCGGCGAAAGCGGCTGACGTGATCGTTGCAGCGGTGGGCGAGTCCCGTGGCATGTCCCACGAATCCTCGAGCCGCACCGACCTGAACATCCCGGAAACCCAGCGCGAATTGATCCGTGCGCTGAAAGCCACCGGCAAGCCGTTGGTGCTGGTGTTGATGAACGGCCGTCCGCTGACGATTCTCGAAGAGAACCAGTCGGCCGATGCGATTCTGGAAACCTGGTTCAGCGGCACCGAGGGCGGCAACGCCATCGCCGACGTGCTGTTCGGCGACTACAACCCGTCGGGCAAACTGCCGGTGACCTTCCCGCGTTCCGTGGGCCAGATCCCGACCTACTACAACCACCTGAGCATCGGCCGGCCGTTCACGCCGGGCAAACCGGGCAACTACACCTCGCAGTATTTCGATGACACCACCGGCCCGCTGTTTCCGTTCGGTTATGGTCTGAGCTACACCACCTTCGCCCTGAGCGATATGGCGCTGTCATCGACCACCCTGAACGCCAGCGGCAAGCTCGACGCCAGCGTCATGGTCAAGAACACCGGCAAGCGTGACGGCGAAACCGTGGTGCAGTTGTACATCCAGGACGTCACCGGTTCGATGATTCGCCCGGTGAAAGAACTGAAGAACTTCCAGAAGATCATGCTCAAGGCCGGCGAACAGAAGGTCGTGCACTTCACCATCACCGAGGAAGACCTGAAGTTCTACAACGCCCAGCTCAAATACGCAGCCGAGCCTGGCAAGTTCAACGTGCAGATCGGCCTGGATTCGCAGGCGGTGACGCAGCAGAGCTTTGAATTGCTGTAACAGCAAGCACACCGCCCCCCCTGCACTGATCGTTCCCACGCTCTGCGTGGGAATGCAGCCCGTGACGCTCCGCGTCCAGTGACGCGGAGCGTCCCTAGAGGCATTCCCACGCGGAGCGTGGGAACGATCAAATGACGCACCGCTTTCGCGAGCAGGCTCGCTCCCACATTGGATTCAGGGTGTATTCAAAATCGTGGTTATCCGCGTCTATCGAGAATATTCACCACCAACCGATCCACCCAGCCCCACACCCGCTGCTTGACCCGCCGCCACAACGGTCGGCGCTGCCATTCCTCCAGGCTCACCAGCTGACTCAAGCCGAAGTCCTTCACAAAACTCGCCTCCACCGCTGCCGTCAACGCCGGGTCCAGTGCTTCCAGATTCGCCTCCAGATTGAAACGCAGATTCCAGTGATCGAAGTTGCACGAACCGATGCTTACCCATTCGTCGACCAGAACCATTTTCAGGTGCAGGAAGCACGGCTGGTATTCGAAGATCTGCACGCCGGCTTTGAGCAGGCGCGGGTAGTAGCGATGCCCGGCGTAGCGCACTGACGGGTGATCGGTGCGCGGGCCGGTCAGCAGCAACCGCACATCGACACCGCGTGCGGCGGCTTTGCGCAGCGAGCGGCGGATTTTCCAGGTCGGCAGAAAGTACGGCGTGGCCATCCAGATGCGTTTTTGCCCGCTGTTCAACGCACGGAACAACGACTGCAAAATGTCGCGATGTTGACGGGCATCGGCATACGCCACGCGGCCCATGCCTTCGCCCTTGTCCGGTACGCGGGGCAGGCGCGGCAAGCCGAAATGCGCGGCCGGGCGCCAGGCGCGGCGGTAACGGTTGGCGATCCACTGGCGATCAAACAGCAATTGCCAGTCGATCACCAACGGGCCGCTGATCTCGACCATCACCTCGTGCCACTCGCTGACATCATGGCCCGGCGTCCAGAATTCATCGGTCACGCCGGTGCCGCCGACCACTGCCAGGCATTGGTCGACCAGCAGCAATTTACGGTGGTCGCGATAGAAATTGCCGACCCAGCGCCGCCAGCTCAGGCGATTGTAGAAACGCAGCTCGACGCCGGCCTGGGTCAGGCGCTGGCGCAGATGCAGCGTGAACGCGAGGCTGCCGTAATCATCGAACAAGCAACGCACGCGCACGCCGCGCTCGGCCGCCGCGACCAGCGCCTGGACGATGGCTTCGGCGCAGGCGCCGGCCTCGACCAGGTACAGCTCCAGTTCGATCTGTTCTGTAGCTCCAGCGATGTGCTCGAGCATGCGCGGAAAGAACTGCGGGCCGTCGATCAACAGTTCGAAACGGTTGCCGTCACGCCAAGGGAACACCGCACCGCGCATGTCAGCGCGCCGTGAAAATCAGCACCGCACCCACCGGCACCGACAGACTGATCGCCGACAGATCGGCGAGTTTGCGCAGGTTTTCCAGGCCAGGCGCCAGATCGAAATCCTCGGCATTGATCACCAGCGGCTCCAGCGTGACCACCTGAAAACGCCGGTCATCGAGACGAGTGGCGAGCAACTCGGCCGGGTATTCGTGCTGCTTGCCGTGCAGGCTGACGGTCAGCGGCAGGCGCAACTCCAGCTGCGCGCCGGGGGCCAGATCGTTGATCGGACGCAGGTCGATCTGGGTAGTGATGGTGGCTGCGGGAAACTGCTCGATCTGGAACAGCTCCTTGCGCATGCGCTCATCGCGCAGCGGAATGCCGCTGTTGATCGATTCGAGCTCGACTTCGACCTCGGCGCGACCGTTGGGATCGACCTTGCCGTGCAGCACCAGAAAGCGCTGCACCTCCGACACGCTGGCATTTTTTGTGCTGACGAACGACAGCCGCGACGACTCGCCATCCAGATACCAATTGGCCTGGGCCGGCAGCGCAACGGCGGTCAACAGCAGACTGGCGAAGGTTGTATAGAGGGAGCGGTTGAACATTGAACACTCGTGGGGGCGATAAACCTGCACGAACCTTAACCGCCCGCCAAGTTATTGCAAGCCCTGTGGGAGCGAGCCTGCTCGCGAATGCAATGCTCCCCGCACAGCATGTATTGCGGCTTGCGACGATTTCGCGAGCAGGCTCGCTCCCACAGGGGAGACCAGATAATTCAAGGATTCAGGCGACAGCCCTGGCGTTCGCTCAGCCATTGCGCGCTGTTACTGCGGCCCATGCCGCTGACGGTGATGGTTTTGCTGGAAACATCATCGGTAAAACCGCTGGTTGGCAGCCATTGCTTTACATAACCACGGCAATACCCGGCATCGTTGTTCATCACATACCGGCACGAGCAATATTCCTTGGCGGTGTAGGCGCTGATGATGTCCGGGAAAGCCCAGAGGTTTTCCCGTTCATACCAACCCCAACCGAGCAGCACGACCAACAGCAACAATAGAAAGCGCTTCATGGCCGCACCGCCTGCAACACGCGTTTGAGCAATTCGTTGTGCTTATAGCTGCCATCACGATCATCGCCGTAACGCACGATCACCAGCTTTTCACTGGGCATCACGTACAACGCCTGGCCCCAATGGCCGAGGGCGGCGAAGGTGTCGGGTGGGGCGTCGGGCCATGGTGATGGTGCGCCACCGACTGGCCGATTGAGCCACCAATGGCCGCCGGGTACGGCTTCGTCCTGATGCGCCTTGTAGCCGGCAAACGGTGTTAGGTTGAACGCGAGCCAATCCTCGGGCAGCAACTGCCGATCGTTCCAGCGCCCGCCGCGCGCCATCAGCAGACCGACCCGCGCCAGATCCCGCGCGGTGAGATAGGCATAGGACGAGGCGACAAAGGTGCCGCTGGCATCGCTTTCCCACACGGCGTGGCGAATGCCCAACGGCTCGAACAATGCTGTCCACGGATAATCGGCATAACGCTCTGCGCCGAACATGGTTTTCAGGGCAGCGGCGAGCAGACTGCTGTCACCGCTGGAATAACGGAAAGCCTGACCCGGCGCGGCGTAGGCGTCGTGGTCCGCAGTGAACGCGGCCATGTCGCGATGGCCGCGGGTGTAGAGCATCGCCACCACCGAAGATTTCAGCGGCGCGTATTCGTAGTCTTCCTGCCAATCCAGACCGGAGGCCCAGTTCAGCAGATGGCCGAGGGTGATCGCCGGGTGTTTTTCCAGCGCTGGGTAGAACTTCAGCGCCGGATCGTCGAGCTTGAACAGGCCTTCGCCGTAGGCCATGCCGAGGAGCGTGGCCAGCAGGCTTTTGCTGATTGACCAGGTCAGGTGCGGAGTCTGTGCAGTGGTCGGAGCGGCGTAGCGTTCGTAGAGAATCTGGCCGTCGCGGATGATCAGCAAGGCGTCGGTGCGGATGCCTTCGCGGGTGGCGTCGTTGCGGGGCGGGAAGGCGTAGGCTTCCAGCGCATCGACGGCCGGGCCGGTGATCTGCGGGGCGATGGGCCATTGCTCGCCGGGCCATTGTTCGGCGCGGACGGTGAGGCTGATCAGCAGCAGGAACAGCGACAGGCCTTTGAACATGGTGGGCGCTCTGGGAATGAACCTGTCGAGACTAGTCGGGGTTTATGACAGATGTATGGTGATTTTGAGGCCGCCTTCGCGAGCAGGCTCGCTCCCACAGTTGATCGCATTTCAATTGAAGAATACCGTCCCTGTGGGAGCGAGCCTGCTCGCGAAGGGGCCGCTCAGGTCACCGCCAAAGCCTTGGCCAACCGCTTGGCCCTCGCCCCCGCCGCCAACTGCATCACGCCCTTGTCCCGCTGCCACATCTGCGCCCACTCCACCGGGCCATTGCCCAATGCCTGGTCCACCTCCCCCGCCAGCGCTTCAAACTGCGCAAACAACCCGCCCAGCAGCACATGCCCGGGCGGATTGTTCGGCGCTTGCCGACTGGCCTCGGCGCACCCGGCCAGCAGCGCCAGCAAACGCAGTTGCAGGGCCTGCGGCCAGTCGCTGTCCTGGCCGACGCCGTACAACCACGCGGTCATGGCGCTGAGCACGTAGACATCTTCAAGGGTGCGAAACGGTTTGACGTAGGCGTCCCAGCCATCGCCAGCGAGCAATTCGCACAGGGCGCCGTCGAGGTACAGGCGGCCGTGGCTGATGTCCGGCATCAACGGCAACGCCGGAAGTTTTTCTACCTTCACGCCGGGCTCGCCGGGATACACCACCGCCAGACTCAGGCGCGGTGTTTCGCCAGGCTCCTCACTGCGCGCAGCAACCAGTAACCAATCGGCGGCGTCGCCTGCGGTGACGAAATCCTTGCGCCCACTCAAGCGCAAATCGCGCAGCCGCGTTTGCATATCGGCCGGACGCAGGCTGCGTTGCTCGGTCGCGCACAAGGCGCCGAGGCTCAGCGGCGCGCTCGGCCACAACATGCGCAGCGCCGCCTGATAACCCACCAGAAACGCCAGCCCCGGCGTCGCCATCCGCCGCCCGCCGGCCACCGCCAATTCGAACGGCGTGACGTTGCCCAGCGTCTGCAACAACGTTGCAAAGCCCTCGGCCAGATCAGCTGCGGCGGGCAAGCGTTCACGGCGGTGCAGCAGATCTGGCCAGGGCATGGGCGCCTCCTTGTGGGCTGTCATATAAGCATCACCGAACGTTCATGGCGATGACACCGGGGCTACATAGCCTGACTTTGCACAACACGGCTGCATAAAGAAAGTCGATCGGCTGCAACCCACGACGGGTTAAAGGCCCGTACGGAGATTCACATGACGCAAATCGCCCGCATCAGCGACACCGGCAATGAACGCCGCCTGCAAGCCGAACGCCTGATCGGCGCCGAAGCCTTGCAGCAAGCCCAGGCCCTGCGCTTCGCCGTCTTCAGCGGCGAGTTCAACGCCAAACTGAAAGGCGCCGAACTGGGTCTGGACATGGATGATTATGATGTTCACTGCAGCCACATCGGCGTGCGTGATCTGAACACCGGGCGCCTGGTCGCCACCACGCGTCTGCTCGATCACACCGCCGCCAGCAGCCTCGGCAAGTTCTACAGCGAAGAAGAATTCAGCCTGCACGGCCTCGCCCATCTGCAAGGCCCGATCCTGGAAATCGGCCGCACCTGCGTCGATCCGGCGTACCGCAACGGCGGCACCATCGCCGTGCTCTGGGGCGAATTGGCCGAAGTGCTCAATCAGGGCGGCTACAGCTATCTGATGGGTTGCGCGAGCATCCCGATGCAGGACGGCGGCATTCAGGCCCACGCGATCATGCAGCGTCTGCGCGAGCGTTATCTGTGCACCGAACACTTGCGCGCCGAGCCGAAAAATCCGCTGCCGACGCTGGATATCCCGTCCAACGTCATCGCCGAAATGCCGCCGCTGCTCAAGGCCTACATGCGCCTCGGGGCGAAGATCTGCGGCGAGCCGTGCTGGGACGAAGACTTCCAAGTGGCCGACGTGTTCATCCTGCTCAAGCGCGACGAACTCTGCCCGCGCTACGCCAAACACTTCAAGGCGGCGGTGTGATGAGCCGGTTGCGGGTGTACGCGCGAATCGCGCGAGTGCTGCTGGTGGTGACGCTGGGGCTGACCATGGCCAGCGTCTTCGGCGTGTTCGAGCGCATTGGTCTGGCGCACTCGATGGAGCGGCGTCAGCGCTGGTCGCGCTTCTTCATGGCGCGGCTGAGCAACGCCCTGCCGTTTCGCGTGAGCGTGCATGGCGAGCTGCCGAAACAGCCGATGCTTTGGGTCAGCAATCACGTGTCGTGGACCGACATTCCGCTGCTGGGCATGCTCACGCCGCTGTCGTTTCTGTCCAAGGCCGAAGTGCGCACCTGGCCGGTGGCCGGCTGGCTCGCAGCCAAAGCCGGCAGCCTGTTCATCCGCCGTGGGTCGGGCGACAGTCAGTTGATCCGCAAGCAGATGACCCGCCATCTGCAAACTGAACATGCACTGCTGATGTTCCCCGAAGGCACCACCACCGATGGCCGTTCGCTGCGCACCTTTCATGGTCGCCTGCTGTCGGCGGCGATCGATTCCGAAGTGATGCTGCAACCGGTGGCGATTCGTTATCTGCGTGACGGCGAAATCGATACGCTCGCACCGTTCATTGGTGACGATGATTTGCTCTCGCACCTGATGCGCCTGTTCAGCCATGACTGCGGCGATGTCCAGGTGCATCTGCTCAAGCCGATTGCCTGTCAGGGCCGCGAGCGCGCGGCGCTGGCGTTCGAAGCGCAGCAGGCGGTGCAGAAGGTGTTGTTTGGTGAGGTGGCGAAACCTGCCGAACCGCGTCGCGCAGGCGATTTGATCGCCGCCTGAAAATACAAATCCCCTGTGGGAGCGAGCCTGCTCGCGAAGGCGTCGTGCCATTCAGCATCTATATTGGCTGAGACACCGCATTCGCGAGCAGGCTCGCTCCCACATTCAGATCTTCAGTGGATCAGAGTTTTGTGCGAAATCCTGCAATTGCGGGTAGAACAGGCTGAAGTCTTCACTCAACGGCTCATACAACCGCCGCAACTCCGCCATTGCCCCGGCCAATTCCTCGGGCCTGGTCAGCCGTCGCGAGATCCCGCGCAGCACCTGTTCCAGCACCTCAAATTCGCGATACGAGCCCAGCCAGTCGTTGGCGACCATGTGCGGGGCGATCTTCGCCAGCCGCTCCGGCAATTGCCGTTCGCGGGACAGCACCTGATAGACGTCTGCGGTGAACTGCTCCAGCGGTCGGTCGGCATACAGCGTCCAGTCCCGCGCCAGGCAATGATCGAAAAACACATCGAGGACGATTCCGGCATAGCGCCGCCGCGTTTCGCTGAAGCGCCCCAAAGCAATGTCCACCAGTGGATGCCGATCGGTGAACACGTCGATGCGCCGATGCAGCGCAATCGCCGCCTCTACCTCGGGGTCGAACTGGCCTTGCAGCCGACCTTTGACGAAGTCGCCATACAGGCTGCCGAGTAACTGACCAGGGCGCTGGCCGCCGAGATGCAAATGCGCGAGATAGTTCATGGGCGCAGCTTAGCACTGCTGTCGCTGCTCCAGCACCCTCGTATCGTTATAACCCGATATAGCGATTTATGCGTTCGTCAGACCGAATTCATATTGGTATATCGCGATCCAACGATTTAAAGTTCGCTCCATCGCGATATATCGCTACTGCCACCACGAGCCCAAGCCATGAACCTCGACCTCGACGAAATAATAAAAGCCCTGGCGCACCCAGTACGGCGAGACATCCTCAACTGGCTGAAAGACCCGAAAGGCGAATTCCCCGAGCAGTTGCACAACCACGAATACGGTATTTGCGCCGGGCAGATCGATCAACGTTGCGGCCTGTCGCAATCGACCGTGTCGGCACACCTGGCGACGTTGCAACGGGCCGGGCTGATCAGCAGCCAGAAGGCCGGGCAGTGGCATTTTTTCAAACGTAACGAGGACGTCATCCAGGCGTTTCTCAGCACCCTCAGTAAAGAGCTCTGACCCTTAACGTCAGCCAGCCGACAAGGAAACCTGCATGCCCCTTTCGCTTCTCATCCTCGCCCTGAGCGCCTTCGCCATCGGCACCACCGAGTTCGTCATCATGGGCCTGCTGCCCGACGTGGCGGCGGACCTCGGCGTGTCGATTCCCGGCGCCGGCTGGCTGGTCACCGGGTACGCCCTGGGCGTGGCCATCGGTGCACCGTTCATGGCGCTGGCCACCGCCAGGTTGCCGCGCAAGGCAGCGCTGGTGGCGTTGATGGGCATCTTCATTGTCGGCAACCTGCTCTGCGCCATCGCCAGCGACTACAACGTGCTGATGTTTGCCCGGATAGTCACCGCGCTGTGTCACGGCGCGTTCTTCGGCATCGGCTCGGTGGTGGCGGCCAATCTGGTCGCGCCCAACAAACGTGCCTCGGCAGTAGCCTTGATGTTCACCGGCCTGACCCTGGCCAACGTACTTGGCGTACCGCTGGGCACCGCATTGGGTCAGGAAGCCGGCTGGCGTTCGACCTTCTGGGCAGTGACCGTCATCGGTGTGATCGCGCTGATCGGCCTGATCCGCTTTCTGCCGGCCAAGCGTGACGAAGAGAAACTCGACATGCGCGCCGAACTGGCCGCCCTCAAAGGTGCCGGCATCTGGCTGTCGCTGAGCATGACCGCGCTGTTCGCCGCCTCGGTCTTCACCCTGTTCACCTACGTTGCCCCACTGCTTGGCGAAGTCACCGGCGTGTCGCCGCGTGGCGTGACCTGGACGCTGATGCTCATCGGTCTGGGCCTGACGGTCGGCAACATCATCGGCGGCAAACTCGCCGACAAAGGCATGGCCGCCACGCTGATCGGCGTGTTCATCGCCATGGCCGTGGTGTCCACGGTGTTGAGCTGGACCAGCGTCGCGCTGATCCCGACTGAAATCACTCTGTTCCTCTGGGCCACCGCGTGTTTCGCCGCTGTGCCGGCGCTGCAGGTCAACGTGGTGACCTTCGGCAAGGCTGCCCCGAACCTGGTTTCGACCCTGAACATCGGCGCCTTCAACGTTGGCAACGCCCTCGGCGCCTGGGTCGGCGGCAGCGTCATCGCCCACGGCTACGGCCTGACCAGCGTGCCACTGGCTGCCGCCGCGCTGGCCGTACTTGCCCTGCTGGTGACCCTGATTACCTTCCGCCAGAACGGCAATGCCGAGCTGGCGCCTGCTTCCAACTGATCAACTTCCTTATCAAGAGAGGCTTTTAGACATGGCGACTATTTTCGACCCGATCAAACTCGGCGACATCGAGCTGAACAACCGCATCATCATGGCCCCGCTGACCCGCTGCCGCGCCGACGAAGGTCGTGTGCCGAACGCGCTGATGGCCGAATACTACGTACAACGCGCCTCGGCCGGCCTGATCCTCAGCGAAGCCACTTCGGTAACACCGATGGGCGTCGGCTACCCGGACACCCCGGGCATCTGGTCCAACGATCAAGTGCGTGGCTGGGCCAACGTGACCAAGGCGATTCACGGCGCCGGTGGCAAGATCTTCCTGCAACTGTGGCACGTTGGCCGCATTTCTCACCCTTCGTACCTGAACGGTGAAGCACCGGTCGCGCCAAGCGCCATCCAGCCAAAGGGCCACGTCAGCCTGGTGCGCCCACTGGCCGACTATCCAACCCCGCGCGCGCTGGAAACCGCTGAAATCGCCGACATCGTCGACGCCTACCGCACCGGCGCCGAGAACGCCAAGGCCGCCGGTTTCGACGGCGTGGAAATCCACGGCGCCAACGGTTACCTGCTCGACCAGTTCCTGCAAAGCAGCACCAACCAGCGCACCGACCAGTACGGCGGCTCGCTGGAAAACCGTGCGCGCCTGCTGCTGGAAGTGACCGACGCCGCGATCGAAGTCTGGGGCGCCGGCCGCGTTGGTGTGCACCTGGCACCGCGTGCCGATTCCCATGACATGGGCGATGACAACCTTGCCGAAACCTTCACTTACGTCGCCCGTGAACTGGGCAAGCGTGGCATCGCGTTCATCTGCTCGCGCGAAAAAGAAGGCGCCGACAGCCTCGGCCCGCAACTGAAAGAAGCTTTCGGTGGCCCGTACATCGCCAACGAGAAGTTCACCAAGGAAAGCGCCAACGAGTGGCTGGCCAGCGGTAAGGCAGACGCCGTAGCGTTCGGCGTGCCGTTCATTGCCAACCCGGACCTGCCGGCACGTTTGCAGGCTGATGCGCCGCTGAACGAGCCGCATCCAGAGACTTTCTACGGTAAAGGTCCGGTCGGCTACATCGACTATCCGACCTTGTAATCAGGCTGTAGCGCAGAAATGAAAAAGCCCCTGACTTTTGAGAGTCAGGGGCTTTTTGTTGTTCGGCTTCAGACTTGTTGCGTGGCACCCGGCGTAGCCCCTCATCGGAACGCCGCCCGCCCAGCCCTCTCCCGAGGGAGAGGGAGCCGATTGCTGTGCTTTTCAAACTTTGAGTTCGGCGGGATATTTCAGATCGGCCCAGCTTGGCCAAACAACCCGGTCGGTCCCCTCTCCCTGTGGGAGAGGGCTAGGGTGAGGGAAAAGCGGCGAAACACGGATTCACAAGAGCTACACAATTTCCCTACAAAATCTGCGACTCGCTACGATTAAACTCCCCGCCGCGATCATCAGCCATGGCGGCTGATTGACATCCTGCCGGGCCATTGCGCATTTTGTTTCATTTGCGCAGGCTTGGGCTCAGGCGCAGCATGTCCAGCCCGGTGTCGACCCAGCGTTCAGCCTCGGCATGCAGTTCGAAGCTGTCCGGGGCCAGCAGCCAGCCGTACAGCAGGCCGTCGATGTAGGCATGAATGCTGATGGCCGCGCGGGCAGTGTCGAGGTCTTCCGGCAACTGGCCGCGATTCACCGCATTACGCAGGGTCAGGCCGATGCGCAGATTGCAATCGAGACTGGCCGTCCGGCGCTGCTGGCGCAGATCGCACATTTCATCGGTGAACTCGCACTTATGAAACAGAATTTCGTTGATGCGCCGGGTTTTCGGGTCCAGTGCAACTTGATGAAACAAATGAATCAGCAACTGTCGCATGCAGCCCAGCGGGTCCGGTTCGTCCTCGCTTTCGCTGGCCTTGGCCAGTTCATCCAGCGGTTCGTGCAGGCTGTCGAGCATCGCCTGGACCAGATCGGCCTTGTTGCTGAAATGCCAGTAGATGGCGCCACGCGTTACGCCGGCGAGGGTCGCGATGTCCGCCAGGGTGGTGCGGGCAACCCCCCTTTCATAAAAGGCTTTCTCGGCCGCTTCCAGAATCTGGCTGCGGGTTTCCTGAGCTTCCTCTTTGGTACGACGGACCATGGCAGTAAAACCTCAAACAGGATGTTTCAGGGATGGCTGAATATCCGCTGAATAAAGAGGGGGCGATCTCTCGTGAATCGACTCCCCGGCCTACAATTTCAAACCTTGCGACGACTTTTGTATCAGGGTGGGTACGCGGCGCAGGTGTTTACAAACAACCATGAACGTAAGTATATTACTTAGCAAGCTACTTATCCACCCGGTGCCCGATTTTTACTCTTTCACACTTCTTGTGCGCTTCATGCGCGCCTGACCCGAGGATCTTCATGCAATTCAAGCCAGCTGTTACCGCTCTGGTCACTGCCGTCGCCCTGGCATCGCTGCTCAGCGGATGTAAAAAGGAAGAAGCGGCCCCTGCCGCTCCGCCCCCTCAGGTCGGCGTCGTCACCCTGCAACCACAAGCCTTTACCCTGACCTCGGAACTTCCGGGCCGCACCAGTGCGTTCCGCATCGCTGAAGTTCGCCCGCAGGTCAACGGCATCATTCTCAAGCGTCTGTTCAAGGAAGGCGCCGACGTCAAAGCCGGTCAGCAGCTTTATCAGATCGATCCGTCGGTCTATGAAGCGACGCTGAAAAGTGCCGAAGCCAACCTGCGTTCGACCAAGTCGATCTCCGACCGCTACAAGCAACTGGTCGATGAGCAAGCCGTAAGCCGTCAGGAATACGACACCGCATTGGCCAACCGCCTGCAATCGGAAGCGTCGCTTCAGACTGCGCAGATCAACGTGCGTTACACCAAGGTCTATGCGCCGATCTCCGGCCGTATCGGCCGCTCTTCGGTCACCGAAGGCGCACTGGTCAGCAATGGCCAGGCCGATGCAATGGCAGTGATTCAGCAGCTCGATCCGATCTACGTCGACGTGACCCAGTCGTCGGTGGAACTGCTGGAACTGCGCCGCGAGCTGGAAAGCGGCCGTCTGCAGAAGGCTGGCGACAACGCCGCCGCAGTCAAGCTGACCCTGGAAGACGGCAGCCAGTACAAGCTCGACGGCAAGCTGGAATTCTCCGAAGTCTCGGTTGACCAGACCACCGGCTCGGTGACCCTGCGCGCCGTGTTCCCCAACCCCGATCACACCCTGCTGCCAGGCATGTTCGTCCACGCCCAGTTGCAGGCCGGCGTCAATAGCGCAGCGATCCTCGCGCCACAGCAAGGCGTGACCCGCGACCTCAAAGGCACCCCGACCGCACTGGTCGTCGGCGCCGACAACAAGGTCGAGCTGCGTCAGCTCAAGGCCAGCCGCACTGTCGGCAGCCAGTGGTTGATCGAAGACGGCCTGAAAGCCGGCGATCGTCTGATCACCGAAGGGCTGCAGTACGTCAAACCGGGCGTCGAGGTCAAAGCGACCGAGGCGACTAACGTCGGCACCAAGAACCCGGCCCCCGCACAGGCAGCTGACAAAGCCGCCGGCGGCAAAGGGGAGTAACCCATGTCAAAATTCTTCATCGACCGTCCGATTTTCGCCTGGGTAATCGCCCTGGTGATCATGCTGGTCGGGGCACTTTCGATCCTGAAATTGCCGATCAACCAATACCCGAGCATTGCGCCACCGGCCATTGCGATCCAGGTGACCTACCCGGGTGCGTCCGCACAAACCGTGCAGGACACCGTGGTCCAGGTCATCGAGCAACAGCTCAACGGTATCGACAACCTGCGTTATGTGTCGTCGGAAAGTAACTCCGACGGCAGCATGACCATCACCGCGACCTTCGAGCAAGGCACCAACTCCGACACCGCGCAGGTACAGGTCCAGAACAAGCTGAACCTGGCCACCCCGCTGCTGCCGCAGGAAGTGCAGCAACAGGGTATCCGCGTGACCAAGGCAGTGAAGAACTTCCTGCTGGTGATCGGCGTGGTTTCGCGTGACGGCAGCATGAGCAAGGACGACCTGTCCAACTACATCGTGTCGAACATGCAGGACCCGATCTCTCGGACCGCCGGTGTCGGTGACTTCCAGGTCTTCGGTGCGCAGTACGCGATGCGTATCTGGCTCGACCCGGCCAAGTTGAACAACTTCAACCTGACCCCGGTCGACGTGAAGAACGCCATTGCTGCGCAGAACGTCCAGGTGTCGTCCGGTCAGCTCGGTGGCTTGCCTGCCGTGCAGGGCCAGCAACTTAACGCGACGATCATCGGCAAGACCCGTCTGCAGACCGCTGAGCAGTTCAAGGAAATCCTGCTCAAGGTCAACAAGGACGGCTCGCAGGTTCGCCTCAAAGACGTGGCTGAAGTCGGCCTCGGCGGTGAGAACTACGCGATCAGTGCCCAGTTCAACGGCAGCCCGGCGTCCGGTCTGGCGGTGAAACTGGCCAACGGCGCCAACGCCCTCGATACCGCCAAAGCGCTGCGCAACACTATCGACAGCCTCAAGCCGTTCTTCCCGCAAGGCATGGAAGTGGTGTTCCCGTACGACACCACTCCGGTGGTGACCGAGTCGATCAAAGGCGTGGTGCACACGCTGGTCGAAGCGATCGCGCTGGTGTTCCTGGTGATGTTCCTGTTCCTGCAGAACTTCCGCGCCACCGTCATCACCACGATGACCGTGCCGGTGGTACTGCTCGGTACGTTCGGCATCCTCGCCGCCGCCGGTTTCAGCATCAACACCCTGACCATGTTCGGCATGGTGCTGGCCATCGGTCTGCTGGTGGACGATGCCATCGTCGTGGTGGAAAACGTCGAGCGGGTGATGAGCGAAGAAGGCTTGTCACCGAAGGAAGCGACGAAGAAATCCATGGGCCAGATCCAGGGCGCACTGGTCGGTATCGCCCTCGTACTCTCGGCGGTACTGCTGCCGATGGCATTCTTCAGCGGCTCGACTGGTGTGATCTACAAGCAGTTCTCGATCACCATCGTGTCGGCCATGGCCCTGTCGGTACTGGTTGCCCTGATCTTCACCCCGGCGCTGTGCGCGACCATGCTCAAGCCGATTCCGAAAGGCGAGCACGGTACCCCGAAGAAAGGTTTCTTCGGCTGGTTCAACCGCAACTTCGACCGTGGCGTGCGCAGCTACGAGCGCGGCGTCGGCAACATGCTGACCCGCAAGGCGCCGTACCTGCTGGCGTATCTGCTGATCGTCGTCGGCATGATCTGGCTGTTCACCCGCATCCCGACCGCGTTCCTGCCGGAAGAAGACCAGGGCGTACTGTTCGCCCAGGTGCAGACCCCGGCCGGTTCCAGTGCCCAGCGCACGCAGGTGGTCGTGGATGAAATGCGTGAGTACCTGCTGCGTCCGAACAAGGACGGTGGTGAGGCGGACGCGGTGGCTTCGGTGTTCACCGTGACCGGCTTCAACTTCGCCGGCCGTGGGCAGAGCTCGGGTATGGCGTTCATCATGCTCAAACCGTGGGGCGAGCGTAACGCCGACAACAGCGTGTTCAAGCTCGCCGCGCGTGCCCAGCAACACTTCTTCAGCTTCCGCGACGCGATGGTGTTTGCCTTCGCCCCGCCAGCGGTTCTGGAATTGGGTAACGCCACCGGTTTCGACGTGTTCCTGCAAGACCGCGCCGGTATCGGTCACGAAAAACTGATGGAAGCGCGTAACCAGTTCCTTGGCATGGCGGCGCAAAGCAAGGTGCTGACCCAAGTGCGTCCGAACGGCCTGAACGATGAGCCGCAGTTCCAGCTGGAAATCGACGACGAGAAGGCCAGTGCCCTCGGCATCACCATCAGCGATATCAACAACACCCTGTCGATCGCGCTGGGCAGTAGTTACGTCAACGACTTCATCGACCGTGGTCGGGTGAAGAAAGTCTACGTGCAGGGCCAGCCGGATTCGCGCATGAGCCCCGAAGACCTGAAGAAGTGGTACGTGCGCAACGCCGAAGGCACCATGGTTCCGTTCTCGGCGTTCGCCAAGGGTGAGTGGGTCTACGGTTCGCCGAAACTGGCGCGTTACAACGGTGTGGAAGCGGTCGAGGTCCTCGGGGCTCCGGCGCCGGGCTACTCCACCGGTGAAGCGATGGCTGAAGTCGAAGCGATTGCCAAGAAGCTGCCGGCCGGTGTCGGTATCTCCTGGACCGGTCTGTCCTACGAGGAACGTCTGTCCGGCTCGCAAGCGCCAGCGCTGTACGCCCTGTCGCTGCTGATGGTGTTCCTGTGTCTGGCGGCGCTGTATGAGAGCTGGTCGATTCCGATCGCGGTCATGCTCGTGGTACCGCTGGGGATCATCGGTGCACTGATGGCTACCAGCCTGCGCGGTCTGTCCAACGACGTGTACTTCCAGGTGGGCTTGTTGACGACCATCGGTCTGGCGGCTAAAAACGCCATTCTGATCGTCGAATTCGCCAAGGAACTGCATGAACAGGGACGCAGCCTGCGTGAAGCGGCAATCGAAGCCTGCCGCATGCGTCTGCGCCCGATCATCATGACCTCGCTGGCCTTCGTTCTCGGTGTTGTGCCGCTGGCGATTTCCACCGGCGCCGGCTCAGGCAGTCAGCACGCGATCGGTACCGGCGTGATTGGCGGTATGCTCACGGCCACGATCCTGGCGATCTTTTGGGTCCCACTGTTCTTCGTTACTGTGTCGTCCATCGGTCAGCGTAAAAAGACCGACGCGGATGAGACTACTGAAACTCCTAAAGAGGCTGGCCAATGAGCAAGTCGCTACTCTCCATCGCAGTCGCTGCCTTCGTGCTGAGCGGTTGCTCGCTGATACCTGACTATCAGCAGCCTGAGGCTCCGGTCGCAGGTCAGTACCCGCAGGGGCCGGCATATTCGCCGGCCCAGGCTCCGGCGCAAGCCGCTGCCGAACAGGGCTGGAAGCAGTTTTTCCATGACCCGGCCCTGCAACAGCTGATCCAGGTCGCCCTGGAAAACAACCGCGACCTGCGTGTCGCGGCGCTGAACATCGACGCTTATGCGGCGCAGTACCGCATCCAGCGCGCCGACCTGTTCCCGGCAGTGTCGGCCAATGCCGCCGGCAGCCGCCAGCGTCTGCCGGCCCGTGCCTCGCAGACCGGCGAGTCGATGATCAGCAGCTCCTACTCGGCTACCGTCGGCGTCAGCGCCTACGAACTCGACCTGTTCGGTCGGGTGCGCAGCCTGAGCGAGCAAGCGTTGCAACAGTACTTCGCTACTGAAGAAGCACGCCGCAGTACCCAGATCAGTCTGGTTGCCAGCGTCGCCAATGCTTACCTGACCTGGCAAGCGGACAAGGAACTGCTCAAGCTGACGCAGGACACCCTCGGTGCCTTCGAAGAAAGCTACAAGCTGACCAGCCGCAGCAACGAAGTCGGTGTGGCTTCGGCGCTGGACCTGGCGCAATCGCGCACTTCCGTGGAAAACGCCCGGGCACAATTGGCGCGTTATACCCGCCAGGTCGCGCAGGACGAAAACAGCCTGACCCTGCTGCTCGGCACCGGTATCCCGGCCAATCTGCAAGCCGCCAAACCGCTGTCTGATGATCTGCTCAGCGACGTACCGGCCGGTCTGCCTTCGGACCTGCTGCAACGTCGTCCGGACATCCTCCAGGCCGAGTACAACCTGAAGGCGGCCAACGCCAACATCGGTGCGGCCCGTGCAGCGTTCTTCCCGAGCATCAGCCTGACCGCCAACGCGGGCAGCCTGAGCCCGGACCTGTCCGGCCTGTTCAAGGGCGGTTCGGGGACGTGGCTGTTCCAGCCGCAGATCAACCTGCCGATCTTCAACGCCGGCAGCCTGCGCGCCAGCCTCGACTACGCCAAGATCCAGAAGGACATTGGCGTGGCGAACTACGAGAAGTCCATCCAGACCGCCTTCCAGGAAGTCGCCGACGGCCTCGCCGCTCGCCAGACCTATACCGAGCAGTTGCAAGCGCAGCGTGACTTCGTGCAGGCCAACCAGGATTACTACCGCCTGGCCGAACGTCGCTATCGCATCGGCGTCGACAGCAACCTGACCTTCCTCGATGCCCAGCGTCAGTTGTTCAGCGCACAACAAGCGCTGATCACCGACCGCCTCGCGCAGTTGACCAGTGCGGTCAACCTGTACAAGGCCCTGGGCGGTGGCTGGAATGCGCAAACCGCGCAGAACGAAGCGCTGAAAGAAGAAGCGCCGAAGATGAAGCTGTTCTGATCCTCGGCTGAATACATTAAGCCCACCTTATTGGTGGGCTTTTTGTTTTTTGAAGATCAAAAGATCGCAGCCTTCGGCAGCTCCTACATTTGAAATGCGTTGCCCTGTAGGAGCTGCCGAAGGCTGCGATCTTTTGCTGTTCGATAACCGCCCAAAACCCGCTTTCAGCAATTGAACCTGAACACACAGTCCCTTCACCATTCGAACCAGAAAACCAATAACAACAAGGTTCGACACCATGCTCCAGCGCCCTGCCCCGCCCGGCTGACCGCCACCGCTGCATCTCAGACCTGCATCACGTTGCCTGCGCCGCACCCGCCGCGACAGCGCAGCCGTTCGCCCTAAAAAAACAAGAGAGACCCAAGTCCATGACAGTTTTCCCTGTGCCCTACGCATTGCCCGCTGTGATCGCCCTGGCCATCGCCGGTCTGGCCCTGCCGGCAAGCGCCGAAGAAGGCGGCTTCGTTGACGGCGCCAAGGTCAACCTCAACCTGCGCAACTTCTACATCAACCGCAACTTCACCAACCCGACCAAAACCCAGGGCAAGGCTGAAGAATGGACGCAGAGTTTCATCCTCGACGCCAAATCCGGCTTTACCCAAGGCACCGTCGGTTTCGGCATGGACGTACTCGGACTGTATTCGATCAAGCTCGATGGCGGTAAAGGCACGGGCGGCACGCAGTTGTTGCCGCTGGACCATGACGGCCGCCCGGCGGACAACTTCGGTCGCACCAACGTCGCGTTCAAGGCCAGACTTTCGCAGACCGAGGTCAAGGTCGGCGAGTGGATGCCGGTATTGCCGATTCTGCGTTCGGACGACGGTCGCTCGCTGCCGCAAACCTTCCGTGGCGGCCAGATCACCTCCAAGGAAATCGCCGGCCTGACCCTCTATGGCGGCCAGTTCCGCGCCAACAGCCCGCGCGATGACAGCAGCATGAGCGACATGTCGATGACCGGCAAAGCCGCGTTCACCTCTGATCGCTTCAACTTCCAGGGCGGCGAATACCTGTTCAACGACAAGCGCACACAGATCGGCTTATGGAATGCGCAGCTCAAGGACATCTACAGCCAGCAGTACCTCAACGTACTGCACAGTCAGCCGCTCGGCGACTGGACGCTGGGCGCCAACCTCGGCTTTTTCTACGGCAAGGAAGATGGCAGCGCGCGTGCCGGCGATCTGGACAACAAGACCTGGTACGGGATGTTTTCGGCCAAGTACGGCGGCAACACGTTCTACCTCGGCCTGCAAAAACTCACCGGCGACAGCGCCTGGATGCGCGTCAACGGCACCAGCGGCGGCACCCTGGCCAACGACAGCTACAACGCCAGTTATGACACCGCTCAGGAACGCTCCTGGCAGTTGCGTCACGACTACAACTTCGCCGCCATGGGCATCCCCGGCCTGACCCTGATGAACCGCTACATCAGCGGCGACAACGTGCACACCGGGACGATCACCGACGGCAAGGAATGGGGTCGCGAATCGGAACTCGGTTACACGGTGCAGAGCGGCACGTTGAAGGATTTGAACGTCAGATGGCGCAACTCGACCATGCGCCGCGACTTCAGCAACAACGAGTTCGACGAGAACCGGTTGATCGTCAGCTACCCGATCAGCCTGCTTTAACCAAACATGCTCCACTGTGGGAGCGAGCCTGCTCGCGAAAGCGCTGCTTCAGTCGACATCTGTGTCGAATATGAAATGGCCTTCGCGAGCAGGCTCGCTCCCACATTTGATTCCCATCACAGATGCATGCCATTGGTCAGGCCATGTAGCGCTTTTGCGGGCGGCAGTTACAGTGAGCAAACCTGAAGGACTCAGGTGCTCCACCCCTTCACGCTTCCGTTTCGTAGTCGGTCTCCAGCTGTGCACCAGGTTGTCATCAGAAGACACCATTTGATCACCGGAGGATCACCTCATGATCACACGCCGCACCACTGCACCCGATTGGGACGCCAAGGCGTACCAGCAGTTTTCCCGTCTCAGACAACGTCCGGTCAACGAATTGCTCGACCGTATCGAACTGCAAAACCCCCAACGCATTTACGATCTGGGCTGCGGCACCGGCATCGCTACGCAGTTGCTGGCCAAGCGTTGGCCGCGTGCGCATTTGCAGGGCATCGACAGCTCGGCGCAGATGCTCAACGAGGCCCGAAGCCTGCCGATCAAGGCCTTGTGGAAACAATCTGATCTGCTGAACTGGCAGCCTGAGCAACCGGCGGATCTGCTGTTCGCCGCCGCTGTGCTGCATTTTCTCGATGACCACGAAACCTTGCTGCCGCGCCTGCTCGATTATCTGAATCCCGGCGGCTGTCTGGCGGCGCACATGCCGGACTGGCGCGATGCGTTGTGGTATCGGTTGATGCTCGACACCCTCGAAAACGGCGGCCCCGGTGGCACACCACTGGGCACACCTGAACTACGCCAGCGCATGGCGGCGCGGCCGTTATTGGCACTGGAGGATTACTACCGGTTGCTCGCGCCCATGACTACGTCGCTGGATATCTGGGAGACCGAGCAGTTGCAGGTGGTTGACGGCAAGTCGCCGGTGTATGACTGGGTGAAGGTCTCGGCGCTGCGGCCGGTGATGCAGGCGTTGAGTTCAGCGGAACAGGCGCGGTTTATCTATCACTACCTGATTCGGGTGCATGAGCATTATCCGCAAGAGGGGGATGGGCATACGTTGTTTGCATTCAAGCGAATATTTATTGTCGCCAGGGTGTGATTCGTTACGGCCGCTACCGCTTTCGCGAGCAGGCTCGCTCCCACAGGGAAATGCATTCCAATGTGGGAGCGAGCCTGCTCGCGAAGGCGTCAGTGCAACAACCTCACTCGCGGGATTCAACCCCGAGTTCATCCCACACCGATTCGGCCAAATGAAACGTCGCGTTCGCCGCCGGTATGCCGCAGTAGATCGAGCTCTGCATGATCACTTCCTTGATCTCGCCACGGCTCACACCATTATTGGCCGCCGCACGCAGGTGCAGTTTCAGTTCGCCCTCGCGGTTCATGCCGATCAGCATGGCGATGGTGATCAGGCTGCGGGTGTGCCGGGGCAGGCCCGGACGCGTCCAGATGTCGCCCCAGGCGTGGCGGGTGATCATTTCCTGGAACTCCGAGTTGAACTCGGTCAGCGTGGTCAGGCTGCGATCGACGTGGGCATCGCCCAGCACCGCGCGGCGGACTTGCATGCCTTCGTCGTAACGTTGTTTCTCGTCCACAAAATCTTCCTCACTGAGCCTGCAAAAACGCCAGCACACGGTCGCTGAAATCGGCGCCGGCCTGCACGTTGGACAAATGCGCCGCATGGAACTCGGCGTACTCGGCGTCGCGCACATGGTCGCGAATAAAGTGCCCGCCGGACGGCGGCGTCACCGCATCTTCGCTGCCGGCAATCACCAGCAACGGCACGTTGATCGAAGCCAGTTGTTCACGAAGATCGGCATCGCGCACGGCCGCGCAGTTGGCCGCATAGCCTTGTGGATTGGTTGCGGCAAGCATGTCGGTAATCTTCTTCGCCGCCTCGGGATGCGCTGCGGAAAAGTCCGGGGTAAACCAGCGCGCAATCGAGGCATCACGCAGCGCGACCATCGCCGCCGGGCCGTCGCGCAACACGGTTTCGATGCGTGGATTCCATACCGACGGATCGCCGATTTTCGCCGCCGTGTTGCACACGATCAGTTTGTGCAGACGATGGCCTGCGTTGATCCCCAGCCACTGACCGATCAGCCCGCCCATCGACAGTCCGCAGAAATGCGCGCGCTCGATATGCAGCGCATCGAGCAGACCGAGTACGTCATGGCCCAACTGCTCGATGCTGTACGGCCCTTCGGTGACCAGCGATTGCCCATGGCCGCGCGTGTCGAAACGCAGCACGCGGAAATGCTCGGTGAACGCCGGCATCTGCGCGTCCCACATGTGCAGGTCGGTGCCCAGCGAGTTGGACAGCACCAGCACCGGCGCAGCGGCCGGGCCTTCTATTTGATAGTGCAGTTCGCCATCGGCGAGTTGAACGAAAGCCACAGCCCTCTCCTTCAGACAGTCAAAGCGTTGTGTTCAGCCACCGCGCGCTCGACCCAGGCTTGCGCCTGGCCAAGGTAATGCGCGGGGTTCAGAAGATCATCGAGTTCAGCGCCACTGAGTTCGGCGGTGACTTGCGGCTCGTCAGCCAGCACCGCACGCAGATGGCGCTGCTCGGCCACGGCGCGTTTGCAGCATTGTTCGAGCAGGTGATGCGCGGTGTCGCGGCCGACGCGTTGGGCGAGGACGATGCTCACCGCTTCGGCCAGCACCAGGCCTTGGGTCAATTCGAGGTTGCGGGCCATGCGCGCCGCGTCGACTTCCAGACCGTCGGCCAGCAAACGCGCCTGTTGCAGCGAACCGGACACCAGGCAGCAGATCTCCGGCAAGGTTTCCCATTCGGCGTGCCACAAACCGAGGCTGCGTTCGTGTTCCTGCGGCATCGCGCTGAACAGCGTCGACACCAGCCCCGGCACCCGCGTGGCCGCGCCGATCAGCACCGCCGCGCCGACTGGATTGCGTTTGTGCGGCATGGTCGACGAACCACCCTTGCCCGGTGCGGCGGGCTCGAACACTTCCGCCGCTTCGGTCTGCATCAACAGGCTGATGTCGCGGCCGAATTTGCCGAGGCTGCCGGCGATCAGGCCAAGCACCGCGCCGAACTCGACGATGCGGTCACGCTGGGCGTGCCACGGTTGCTCGGGCAGGGTCAGTTGCAGTTCCTCGGCCAAGGCTTCGGCAATCGGCAACGCCTGTTCCCCCAGCGCCGCGAGCGTGCCGGAGGCGCCACCGAATTGCAGCACCAGCAGCCGTGGCTTCAGTTGTTGCAGACGCTGACGGCTGCGCGTGACGGCACCCAGCCATCCGGCGATTTTCATACCGAGGGTCACTGGCGTCGCGTGTTGCAGCCAGGTGCGACCGGCCAGTGGCGTGGCGGCGAAACGTTGTGCCTGAGTGGCGAGCGAGTCGGCCAGTTGTGCCAGTTGGTTTTCGATCAGCGCCAGCGCCTGGCGCAATTGCAAGACCAGCCCGGAATCCATCACGTCCTGACTGGTCGCGCCCAGATGCACATAGCGCTCGGCCTCGGCATCGCTCGAGGCGATCTGCTTGCCCAAGGCCTTGACCAGTGGAATCGCCGAATTGCCGGCCGTGGCAATCGCCTCGCCCAGCGCCGCGAAGTCATACAGACCGGCGTCGCACGCTGTGGCAATCGGTGCCACGGCCGATGAAGGAATCAGCCCGACCCGCGCCTCAGCCCGGGCCAGCGCCGCTTCGAAATCAAGCATCGCCTGCACCCGGCCCTGATCGCAGAACACTTCGCGCATATCGCGGGCGGTGAAGTAGGCATCGAACAATTGATTGCCCGGTCGCTGAGTCATAAACAGTCCTTGCCGGCGCGGGCCTCGCAGCCCGCGCACATGGGTTTACAGATCGTGGTGCAGATACTTCGCCTGCTTGGGCAAACGCAGGCTGAACAGGAAAGCCACCGCCATCATCGCCGTGACGTACCAGTAGAAGGCGTTTTCCATGCCGCCAGCCTTGAGGCTCAAGGCAACGAATTCCGCCGAACCACCGAAGATTGCATTCGCCACCGCGTAAGCCAGGCCGACACCAAGCGCGCGGACTTCCGGCGGGAACATCTCGGCTTTCACCAGACCGCTGATCGAGGTGTAGAAACTGACGATTGCCAGCGCCAGGGTGATCAGCACGAAGGCGAGGAACGGGCTGCTGATACTTTTCAGGCTGAGCAGAATCGGCACGGTGAACAGCGTGCCGAGGGCGCCGAACCAAAGCATCGAGTTACGCCGGCCGATCTTGTCGGCGAGCATGCCGAACAGCGGCTGCATGCACATATACAGGAACAGCGCGCCGGTCATGATGTAGCTGGCGGTCTTGGCGTGCATCCCGGCGGTGTTCACCAGGTATTTCTGCATGTAGGTGGTGAATGTGTAGAAAATCAGCGAGCCGCCAGCGGTGTAGCCGAGCACGGTGATGAACGCCGCTTTGTGATCGCGGAACAGTGCAGTGATGCTGCCGGCGTCTTTGTGTGCGCGGGTTTCTTTGTTGGTGGTTTCCTTCAGCGAACGACGCAGGAACAGCGAAATCAGCGCCGCCACCGCACCGACCACGAATGGAATCCGCCAGCCGTAGGCACGCAGGTCTTCTTCAGTGAGGAACTGTTGCAGCACCACCACCAGCGACACCGCCAGCAATTGCCCGCCAATCAGCGTCACGTACTGGAACGAGGCGAAGAATCCGCGCTGGCCCTTGAGCGCGACTTCGCTCATGTAAGTCGCGGTGGTGCCGTACTCGCCGCCGACCGACAGACCTTGCAGCAAACGCGCGAACAGCAACAGCACCGGTGCCCAGACGCCGATGTCCTTGTAGGTCGGCAAACAGGCGATCAGCAACGAGCCGAAGCACATCATCAGAATCGAGATGAGCATCGAGTTCTTGCGCCCGTGCTTGTCAGCGACCCGGCCGAAAATCCAGCCACCAATCGGACGCATCAGGAACCCGGCAGCGAACACGCCAGCGGTGTTGACCAGTTGCACGGTGGGGTTATCGGAGGGGAAAAACGCCGGGGCAAAATAGATCGCGCAGAAGGCGTAGACGTAGAAGTCGAACCATTCGACGAGGTTGCCGGACGAAGCGCCGACGATAGCGAAGATGCGCTTGCTGCGCTCTTCGCCGGTGTAGTGGGAGGTGGTGGTTGTCATTGTTTTTCACTCGATAGGGACAGTCACAGTCTAGACATACTTTGCAACAGTCCCGTTCCACATCGGATCATCACCCACGTCTGGATCAGCCTTTGTGGCGAGGGGATTTATCCCCGCTCGAGTGCGAAGCACTCGCAAATCAGATACACGCGGTTCATCTGAATACCGCGCCGACTGGTTTTTGGGGCTGCTTCGCAGCCCAGCGGGGATAAATCCCCTCACCACAGGGACTCTGTCCTGCAGGGGATTTGGGGTGTTCTCTCAATAATCGAAGAACACCGTCTCGGCATCGGTGCCCTGCAGAACTACATTCCACTGGTACACACCCGACGCATCCGCCTTGGCCAGCAACGTCTGGCGACGCTCCGCCGGCACACATTCCAGCAACGGATCAGCCACGTTCGCCGGTTCACCTTCAAAATAAATCCGCGTCAGCAAATGCTTGACCAGACCACGGGCAAACACCAGCACCACCAGATGCGGCGCTTGGGTCGAGCCTTTCAACCCCGGCACGGTGCCCGGTTTGATCGTGGTGAAACGGAAGCGCCCTTCGGCGTCCACCGGTACCCGGCCGAAGCCTTCGAAATTCGGGTCGAGCGGTTTGTCCTGCTGATCTTCCGGGTGGTCGTACTTGCCGGCGGCGTTGGCCTGCCAGACTTCGAGCATGGCGTCGTTGACGACATCGCCATTGCCATCCACCACTTGGCCGGTGATTGCCACGCGCTCGCCGAGGGTCAGCTCGTTGGCCAGGGTTTCGCGGTTCAGCCAGGTCAGGCCGATGTGGTAATACGGCCCGACGGTGTGGGACGTGGTCGCATAGAGCGTCATCTTATTTCTCCATCGGCGTGGCTTCACGGCCGCGCAGCACGATGTCCCAGCGGTAACCGAGGGCGTAGGACGGAATGGTTTTTTCCAGATCGAAACTGGCGATCAGGCGTTCCTTGGCCGAAGTGTCCGGCACGCAGTTGTAGATCGGGTCATACGCCAGCAGCGGGTCGCCGGGGAAGTACATCTGCGTGACCAGACGCGTAAGAATGCTCGGCCCAAACAGGGAAAAGTGGATGTGCGCCGGGCGCCAGGCGTTGTGGTGGTTGCCCCACGGATAGGCGCCGGGCTTGATGGTCTGGAACTGGTACCAGCCATCTGCATCGGTGACGGTGCGGCCGGTGCCGGTGAAGTTCGGGTCCAGCGGCGCGTCGTGCAGGTCACGGGCATGGTTGTAGCGGCCGGCGGCATTGGCCTGCCAGATCTCCACCAGAATCCCCGGCACCGGCAGACCGTCCTCGTCGAGCACGCGGCCGTGAATGATGATGCGCTCGCCCAATGGCTCGCCGTCGTGCTGAGCGGTCAGGTCATTGTCCTTCTCGGCAACGTGTTCGGCGCCGATGGTCGGCCCGGTGATTTCCGAGAGTGAATGGGGCAGGTGCACCAACGGCTTGGACGGCGAGCGCAGGTTGGTGGATTGATACGTCGGGTGCAGGTAGTCAGGCTGAGTGCCTGCCTGTGGGCGACGGTAACCAGGCTTGTCAGTCATTTCGCTTTCCTCAGTTCTTGTAAGTGCCGCAGCGCGTCAGACACGTTCGATGGCCAGGGCCAGACCCTGGCCGACACCGACGCACATGGTCGCCAGACCTTTCTTGCCGCCGGTCTTTTCCAACTGATGCAGCGCGGTCAGTACCAGACGCGCACCGCTCATGCCCAACGGGTGACCGAGGGCAATCGCGCCGCCATTCGGGTTGACCTGCGCGGCGTCGTCGGCCAGACCCAGTTCACGCAGCACCGCCAGGCCTTGGCTGGCAAACGCTTCGTTGAGTTCGATCACATCAAAATCGCTGACCGCGACGCCAAGGCGCTCGGCGAGTTTGCGCACCGCCGGCACCGGGCCGATGCCCATCACCCGTGGTGCGACACCGGCGCTGGCCATGCCGAGCACTTTTGCGCGGGCGGTCAGGCCGTGTTTTTTCACCGCTTCGGCCGAAGCCAGAATCAGCGCAGCAGCACCATCGTTGACCCCCGAGGCATTGCCGGCGGTGACGGTTTTGTCCGCGCCGTTGACCGGTTTCAACTTGGTCAACGCTTCAATCGTGGTATCGGCGCGCGGATGTTCGTCCTGGCTAACCACGGTTTCGCCCTTCTTGTGGGCAATCCGTACTTCAACAATTTCTTCGGCGAAGTAACCGGCGGCCTGCGCGGCGGCGGCACGTTGCTGACTGCGCAAGGCAAAGGCGTCCTGATCTGCGCGCGAGACCTTATAGTCGTCGGCGACGTTGTCAGCGGTTTGCGGCATGGCATCGACGCCGTACTGCGCCTTCATCAGCGGGTTGATGAAACGCCAGCCGATGGTGGTGTCCTCCAGCTTCATGTTGCGCGAGAACGCCGCGTCGGCCTTGCCCATCACGAATGGCGCGCGGGACATCGACTCGACGCCACCGGCAATCGCCAACTCCATCTCGCCACTGGCGATAGCGCGGAATGCGGTGCCGATCGCGTCCATGCCCGAAGCGCAGAGGCGATTGAGCGTAACGCCGGGCACGCTGTCCGGCAGTCCCGCCAGCAGCAGCGCCATGCGCGCAACGTTGCGGTTGTCTTCGCCGGCCTGATTGGCGCAGCCGAGGAACACCTCATCGACGGCGTTCCAGTCCACCGATGGATTGCGCTCCATCAGGGCCTTGATCGGCACGGCGGCCAGGTCGTCGGCGCGCACGGCGGACAATGCGCCACCGAAGCGGCCAATGGGGGTGCGAATCGCGTCGCAGATATACACGTCACGCATCATGCTTCTCCCGGTGCCTGACCGTGGGCGGCAGCGGTGCGCGCTTCAAGATCACGCAGCGCCGTCAGCTCGACTTCGGTCGGCTCAGCGGTGGTTTCAACAGAGTCGGCAAAACGAATCGCCCAACCGGTGGCGGCGACCACTTGCTCGCGGGTCACGCCCGGATGCAGCGCGGTGACCACGAATTCGTGGGTACCCTCCTCCGGTTCCATGATGCACAGGTCGGTGATGATGCCCACCGGCCCAGCGCCCGGCAGGCCCAGCCGTTTACGCGAATCGCCACCTTCGCCGTGACCGACCGAGGTGATGAAATCGAGCTTGTCGACAAACGAACGCGCCGACTGTTTAAGGATGATCAGCACGCTTTTCGCCGAACCGGCAATCTCCGGCGCGCCACCGGCACCCGGCAGGCGCACTTTCGGCGCGTGGTAGTCGCCGACCACGGTGGTGTTGATGTTGCCGAAACGGTCGACCTGCGCGGCGCCGAGGAAGCCAACGTCGATGCGCCCGCCCTGCAACCAATAGCGAAAAATCTCACCGGTCGGCACCACGGTGTCGGCGGTCTCGGCCAGCTCACCGTCACCGATGGACAGCGGCAGTACGCTCGGCTTGGCGCCAATCGGGCCGGATTCGTAAATCAGCACCACGTCCGGCGATGAAGTCAGGCGCGCGAGGTTGGCGGCTTTCGATGGCAGGCCGATGCCGACGAAGCATACCGAGCCGTTCTTCAGGCGCCGGGCCGCCGCGACGGTCATCATTTCATTGGTGGTGTAAGTCATTACTTGGCCTCCGAAGCAGCGGCCAATTTGGCCTGGAATTCGCTGAAGTCAGCGCAGCCATGGATGTATTCGTTGATCCACGCGGTAAACGTCTCACGGTCGCGAGCGATCGGGTCCCACGCCTGATAGAAACGATTGTCACGCTCGGTGTAACCGTGGGCGTAGGACGGATGCGCGCCGCCCGGCACGTGACAGACCGCACTCAAGGCCCAGGTCGGCAGTACGCAAGCGTTCATCGGTGCGTTGAGGTCATCGACGATTTCTTCCACGGTGACGATGCAGCGTTTGGCGGCCAGCGCGGCTTCTTTCTGCACACCGAGAATGCCCCAGAGCAGCACGTTGCCTTTGCGGTCGGCCTTTTGCGCGTGGATCACGGTGACGTCCGGGCGCACCGATGGCACTGCCGCCAGCACTTCGCCGGTGAACGGACAGGTCACGGTTTTGATCAGCGGATTGACCTTCGGCAGGTCGGAGCCGGCGTAGGCACGCAGCACCGCGAACGGCAGGCCGGACGCGCCGGCAACGTAGGCGTTGGCGAGGTCGGCGTGGCTGTGCTCTTCGATTTCCAGCGGATGCGGCCATTGTTTCTCGACCGCGTCACGCAGACGGTGCAGCGAGCCCACGCCCGGGTTGCCGCCCCAGGAGAAAATCAGTTTGCGCGCGCAACCGGCGCCGATCAGTTGGTCGTAGATCAGGTCAGGCGTCATCCGCACCAGCGTCAGATCTTTCTTGCCTTGACGAATGATTTCATGACCCGCTGCCGTAGGGATCAGGTGAGTGAAGCCTTCGAGGGCGACGGTATCGCCGTCGTTGACGAATTGCTTCACCGCGTCGTGCAGCGAAAGGATCTCAGCCATGGAGCGGGCTCCTGTTCTTGTAAGGAATCGCCAGTGATAAAAAGGCGCGAGGTTCAGCGCCGGAGTCACTGAAGATTAAGCTCGGGAAATTCGCCAAACAATCCGATAATCGACTGAGTGTTCGTTTATCGAACGGATTGTTGTTCAGCTAACAATCAGATCAAAAGCTTCGCGAGCAGGCTCGCTCCCACCTTGGAATGCATTCCAGAATGTGGGAGCGAGCCTGCTCGCGAAGGGGCCAGCCTGTTCAATAACGATCTGCGCCCGATTCAGGTCGCATCCGCATGACTGACCATGCCCTTGATCAACACCGCCGCCGTCGCCAACCCCGCCGGGATCACCAGCGCGGTCAGCACTTGCTCGAAATTCCAGCCCAGGCCGAGCAAGGTTGCGCCCATCCACGCGCCAAGAATCGCGCCAAAGCGCCCGATGCCGAGCATCCACGACACCCCGGTCGCGCGGCCTTGCGTCGGGTAGAAGCGTGCTGCCAATGACGGCATCGCCGATTGCGCGCCGTTGACGCACATGCCTGCGACCAGCACCAGCGTCGCCAGCAAGGTGATGTTGCCCAGGCTTTGCCCTACCGCGTAGGCAAACACCCCGGCCAGCAGGTAGAAAATGCCGATGACCTTGTGCGGATTGAAGCGGTCCATCGCCCAGCCCACCCCGACCGCGCTCAACACGCCGCCAAACTGGAACAACGCGCCAATGAACGCGGCCTGTTCCATGCTCGCACCGCTGTCGCGCATCAGCGTCGGCAGCCAACTGGTCAGCAGGTATACGATCACCAGGCCCATGAAATAGGTCAGCCACAACAGCAGGGTGCCGGTGCTGTAAGTGCCGGAGAAAATCACTGCGAAAACGTTACGCGCCTTGACGGTTTTCTGTTCCGGCACGCTGAAGCTCGCAGCCTGGGCGACGGTAACCGGGTCGATCGGCGCGAGGGTCTTGCGTACTTTGTCGGTGCCACGGTTGCGTACCACCAGGTAGCGCGCCGACTCCGGCAGCCAGAACACCAATACCACCGCGAGGATCAGCGGCAGGATCCCGCCGATCATCAGCAGCGCGTGCCAGCCGAACGCCGGGATCAGTTTTGCCGAGATGAAACCGCCGCCGGCCATGCCGAGGTTGAAGCCGCAGAACATGCTGGTCACCAGCAGCGACTTCTTGCGCTCCGGGGTGTATTCCGAGAGCAGCGTCGTGGCGTTGGGCATGCCCGCGCCGAGACCGAGGCCGGTGAGGAAGCGCAACACCAGCAGTTGTTCAACGTTGGTGCTGTAAGCCGAGGCCAGGCTGAAGCCGCCGAACAGAATCACCGCACCAACGAGTACGACTTTGCGCCCGAAGCGGTCAGCCAAAGGGCCGGAGCCGAGGGCGCCGAAGACCATGCCGATCAGCGCGGCACTCATCACCGGGCCGAGGCTGGCGCGATCAATGCCCCAGTCTTGCGACAGCGCCGGGGCGATGAAGCCCATGGCGGCGGTGTCGAGGCCGTCGAGAAATACGATCAGGAAACACAGGATCACCACTCGCCACTGATAGCGCGAGATCGGTTGGGCGTTGATAAAGGTCTGCACATCGAGGCAGTTACCCACAGCGGACTGAGGCTGGTTCATTATTTTTATTCCACGCAAAAAACGCAGTCGAACGGCGGCCGGCCAAAGGAAGGCACGGTCACAAGAATAGAAGGTTGTTATCAGGCGTTGCGGTGAACCCGGCAACAACGGGTGGGATACAGACAGTCGGGGAGCGAGCGCATGGTGAGTTGCCTCTTGTCATTATTATGGGGTCGACAGTCCGGCGAGCTCATTCACATCAGCGCCGGATGACGCTGCCGCGACATTAATGATCCGAGGGTTTTAGCGTCAATTCGATAAACGCAACACTGTGCGTTTATCGAACAGCTTCCTCAGGCGAACAGCTGCGCGCTGAGGTCGCGACTGGCGCTGAGCAGTCCGGGCAAGAAGCGCTGCTCCAGCTCGGCGCGGCTGACCCGCCCGGCGTGGGTGCTGACATTCAGCGCCGCGACCACTTGCCCGGAGGCGTCGTAAACCGGCACGGCGATCGAACGCAGGCCCTGTTCCAGTTCCTGATCGACAATGCACCAGCCCTGCTGACGCACCTGCTGCAAACATTCGAGCAACGCGTCCGGGGTATGAATGGTGCGGCTGGTCTTGGCCACCAGTTCGGCGTGGTCGAGGTATTCGCCCAGGGAGGTGTCATCCAGTGCCGCTAGCAGAATCCGCCCCATCGACGTGCAATACGCCGGCAACCGCCCACCGACGGAAAGGTCGACCGAGATCAATCGCTGAGTGGTCGCCGAACGCGCGATATAGAGAATGTCATCGCCCTCCAGCGTCGCCATGTTGCAGGCTTCGTGCAGTTGCTCGCTCATACGGTCGAGATACGGCTGTGCGGAAACGGCCAGCGGGGTTGAGGACAGATAGGCGTGGCCGAGGGTCAGCACTTTTGGCAGCAGCGAATAGGTGCGCCCGTCGGTGGTGGCGTAGCCGAGTTTGATCAGCGTGTGCAGGCAACGGCGCACGGCGGCGCGGGGAATTTCCGTGCGATGACTGATCTGCGCGATGGTCAGGTGGCGTTTACGTTCCTGAAACGCCTGCACCACCGCCAGACCACGGGCCAGGGAGGTCATGAAATCCGGATCACCGGTCAGCGCCTGAATGCGCTTGGCCGGCGAAGCGACGATGGGCGGCGCCACCGACGTGAAGGAGTTGCGCATTTGATCGTTCATTTCTTGTCCTTGTCCGGCACGCATCGATGCCTAGTCAAACGGCTCGCCGCGCGATGCACAAGCATCGCGGCGCCAACATTGGGCGATTATCGAACCGCCGACCGATAATCGCAATCCAGCCGCCCGCCCTCCTCTTCATCCTTGAGGCAGCTTTAGCGATTCTGCTCGCAACTTAGTTGTTCCAGTTAATGGCGCCAAAAACAGAACGCCTGTTCTATAACGCGGTCTTTACACTTAACTAGCGGTAAAAGTTGCCGGTAACAAAACCCTCACACATTCAGAACCGTTTTTAACTTGGCAAAGATAGTCATTCCCGAATCGGCCGCTATAATGCACCCTAGTCGCGGCGCTTTAATCAAAAGCCCGCGACTTGCTGAAACGAGGTCCTTCGTCTCAGCTCCGGCCAGCGCCCGGCGCCCATCACACATGCAACGCCAGCGCTCGCTGAAACAGGAAACTGATGCTGCGTCAGTTTTTATCTGGTGCCGTAGCCGCCTGTAACACGGAAGTCTTGATCGCCTCTCCAATGCCACCCGGCCTGATCGGGCTGTGGATGACTGGCGGGTTCGCTCAATTGACTCGTTGCAGTGTGTTTCACCGGATATTCAATTCAACTCATACAGGTAGCACCGTGACGAAAGACGAACTGCGCGCGGAACTAGAGCGCCAGGAACAACGTTACAAGGAAGTTTACGGCGGGGAAGTCACCACCTACGCCGCTCAGCCGGAACCGGAACGCAAGGCATGGCGCAAGCGCCCTACTGTTCAGGATCAGGTGTTCAAGCAGGAAATCGAAAAGATCGAAAAGGAACTCAAAGCCGAAGAGCCATGAGCCACGGCGGTTGAGCATTCGAAAGTCGGCGTCCACCTGAGCCACAGCGCGGTGGAAGACGACACCTCGCGCGCCCGCTAACCGCGGGCAGCGGCTGCATCGCTGTTCTGCGGCTTATGAACGAGCGTCCCACAGGTTTCAGAGATATTTCAGACAAGCGTTTGAGCCTTTGCGATGTCTGAAAAAACGGCTCGAAAATATAGTTTATTCAATAAAATCAAGTAGTTGAAAAACCCTGCGTGCTGCTTGGTTTTCACGCCCTGCAACAAATTAAATCGAAGAAGGGTGTGACCAGTGAGCAGACGGGGCATCGATTTCCTGTCTTTTCTGGCATAATCGCGCCCCCTTACGACCGGGTCAGAAAACCTTCATGATCGATTTATTCAGCGGACTGGATGCTTGGGTGCTTGTGAGCCTCTTGCTCGCCCTGACGTTTGTCCTCGCCTTCGAGTTCATCAATGGATTTCATGACACCGCTAACGCGGTAGCCACTGTTATCTACACCAAAGCCATGCCGCCACACCTGGCGGTGTTCTTTTCCGGTGTGTTCAATTTCCTCGGCGTGCTGCTGGGCGGCGTTGGCGTGGCGTATGCCATCGTCCACCTGCTGCCGGTTGAACTGCTGATCAATGTGAACACCGGCCATGGCCTGGCGATGGTGTTCTCGTTGCTCGCCGCGGCAATCGCCTGGAATTTGGGCACCTGGTACTTCGGTATCCCGGCTTCCAGCTCGCACACCCTGATCGGCTCGATCCTCGGCGTCGGTCTGGCCAACGCGCTGATCAACGACATTCCGTTGAGAGATGGCGTGAACTGGCAGAAAGCGATCGACATCGGCGCCTCGCTGGTGTTCTCGCCGATGGCCGGCTTCCTCATCGCCGCGCTGGTGCTGATCGGCCTGAAATGGTGGCGCCCGCTGTCGAAGATGCACAAGACGCCGGAACAGCGCCGCAAGATCGACGACAAAAAGCACCCGCCGTTCTGGAACCGTCTGGTCCTGGTGATCTCGGCCATGGCCGTGAGCTTCGTGCACGGTTCCAACGACGGCCAGAAAGGCATCGGCCTGATCATGCTGGTGCTGATCGGTATCGTCCCGGCGCAGTTCGTACTCGATCTGAACAGCACCACCTACCAGATCGAACGCACCCGCGACGCGACCCTGCACCTGAGCCAGTTCTACCAGCGCAACGCCGATTCGCTGGGTGAGTTCCTGGCCCTGGGCAAGAGCGTGGAAGGCGACCTGCCGGAGAAATTCCGCTGCAACCCGCAGCAGACCGAACCGACCATCACCGCCCTGCTGCATACCCTCAAAGGTGTAGCGGACTACCATTCGCTGTCGTCGGACAGCCGCATCGAAGTGCGTCGCTACCTGCTCTGCCTGGACGACACGGCCAAGAAAGTCGGCAAGCTGCCAGGCCTCGAAGCCCGTGAAAAGGCTGACCTCGACAAGCTGCGCAAAGACCTGACCACCACCACTGAATACGCCCCGTTCTGGGTGATTCTGGCGGTCGCCCTGGCCCTGGGCCTGGGCACCATGGTCGGCTGGAAGCGTGTGGTGCTGACCATTGGCGAGAAGATCGGCAAGCAGGGCATGACCTATTCCCAGGGCATGTCGGCGCAGATCACCACCGCCAGTTTGATCGGCATGGCCAACATCTTCAGCCTGCCGGTGTCGACCACTCATGTGTTGTCTTCGGGTGTGGCCGGGACCATGGTTGCCAACAAGAGCGGCCTGCAGGGTGGCACGGTCAAGACTATTCTGCTGGCCTGGGTGTTGACCTTGCCTGCGACCGTGGCGCTGTCGGCCGGGTTGTTCTGGTTGGCTTCGAAGGCTTTGGGTAGTTGATCGATTGTTGCTTGTGAAGGAGGCGCGATTCTTTGGAATCGCGCCTTTTTTGTTTGAGGCTGTGTGTATATCCGTTGCTGCGGTAACGGCCTCTTATGGTTTCGCTCTTACAGCGAGTCACCTTTCCCAAACGCCGAAAAGGTAACCCAAAAGGCTTTGCCCCGGCGTACGGCCCGCTCGCTGGAGCTCGGGGTACCTTCGTTACGGGACCGATCCGGGCGCAGCGGCTCCGGTTGGCTTCGCTGCACCTACACTCGCTGTGTACGACTACGTCGTACGGTCGCTGCGCTCCCACCCCCGGATCGATCCCGTAACGAAGCCTGCCGAAGGGGCAAAAGATCAAAAGCAAAAGCCAAAGCCAGATCAAGAGCCCCTCACCCTAGCCCTCTCCCAGAGGGAGAGGGGACTGACCGAGGTGTTTGGGCGAAACACGCCGACTTGCGATACCGAGTCGAATGCAGGTTTTGAACACCGCAAAAATCGGCTCCCTCTCCCTCGGGAGAGGGCTGGGGTGAGGGGCGAATCCACCGAAAATCTCAAGCCATGCGACGCTTCTAACCACTCAACAATGAGCGCAAGCTCGAGTGCTTTTGATCTACGGGCGACGTCGGAAGGCTGAGCGGAGGGATTGATCCGGGCGTGGGAGCGCAGCGACCGTCTGGCGCAGCCAGACACAGCGGAAGGAGGTGCAGCGAAGCAAACCGTAGCCGCTGCGCCCGGATCAGTCCCGGAGCGAAGGGACCCGAGCCTGCGAGGGCCGAACGCAGGAGCTAGCGTTTTTTGCTTACTTTTTTAGGCGCTTGTAAAAAAGTAAGTCGCCGTCAGGCGAAACCGCCAGCAGCCGCTACCGAAGCAACGGATATTCACCCAACCCCCCAACAGCCTGGTGGGCCCAAAGGCCGCCAAGGCCGCCAAGGCACAAAAAAAAGGGGCAACCGAAGTCGCCCCAAAATGCCTTGCGTGCCCATCAATCCAGAAGAACTCACTTGCGCCGCTTATGCGCATCCTTCCAGATAAAAAATCCAAACCCTGCAAAAAACAGCACCATGAGCCCCACCGTGAGAACCCCGGCAAACACCACGTTATCGAAAAACATGACTGACCTCCCGGCCCTGCTTTGCTTTGCTGCGATGGACTCAAATTAACAAACACACAGGCGCACATATTGATCAGGATCAATATCCGCAACGAAGGGAAATAAAGGAGGGGAAATAACTGATCTGCATCAACCAATGCAGCGGGAGATCAACGCTTTTTCGGCTTGTTCTTCGACTTTTTCTTGGCTTTTCCCAACGGCATCGCCTGCTCGAAAGCCTGGCGCACTTCGTTCAGGCGCTTTTCGTTGAGGTCATGCACTCGCTTGGCGCGTTCAGTGCTTAGGTCGATCAGTTTGTCGTCTTGGCTCATGGCGTCCGGCACATCGCAGAAGAGATCACAGCTGCCGTCACCGACAGGATTGCGCCAATCATGCCGCTTGGCGCAGGCGCTGACCAGTCGCTGCTCAAATCTCGATATCAACCCACAAGCCCTGACGCGGCTGATCGTCTATCAGCGGCACCACCGGCACGGTGTTGTCGGCGTTCAGCTCAGTGCCCGGCACGGCCAGATGCTCTTCCGGATCCTCATCCGCCTCGCGGCGCCGACGGTCACGTTCCTGTTGGCGGCGCTGTTCTTCGCGCGCGAGCAGACGATCCTCTTCCGGATCACGCTTCTGCAGATCGATCGTGCTTTCGTTGGAGCTTTCCTGCACCGGCACCACCGGCGGGATGTCCGGCCGCTGGCGGATCGGATCCTGCTGGGAAGTGATCGGCACGGCGCTCAAGGGGAGCATCGGTGGCAACATATAAAGGTCTCCTGTCTGCAGGCTATCGGCTGGGGTGCAGGCGCCTTGAGCCGCCTGTCGTAATTGTGTGATGCACCTCGCACCCGCAGGCTGCGATCTTTCATGGGACAACGCAAAACCCAAGTGTTCCCACAGATCAAAAGATCGCAGCCTTCGGCAGCTCCTACGCCAGTAATCTTTGGCCCTGAAGCCCTCATTCCGTTAAGATAGCCCGCTTTTTCAAGGTGGGAGTCAGGCAGCATGGCGCAGCAGTATCAACCGGGGCAACGCTGGATCAGTGACAGCGAAGCAGAGCTTGGTTTAGGCACCGTTCTGGCACAGGACGGCCGCTTGCTGACCGTGCTTTACCCGGCCACTGGCGAAACCCGCCAGTACGCGCTACGGAATGCGCCCCTGACCCGCGTGCGGTTCTCGCCGGGCGACTCCATCACCCATTTCGAAGGCTGGAAGATGACCGTGCAGCAGGTCGACGACGTCGACGGGCTGATGGTCTATCACGGCCTCAACGGGCAGAACGAAGTCGTCACGCTGCCGGAAACCCAGCTGTCGAACTTCATTCAGTTCCGTCTGGCCAGCGACCGCCTGTTCGCCGGACAGATCGACCCGCTGCCGTGGTTCTCCCTGCGCTACAACACTCTTGAACACACCAGCCGCCAGTTGCAGTCCTCGCTGTGGGGCCTGGGTGGCGTGCGTGCGCAACCGATCGCGCACCAGTTGCACATCGCCCGCGAAGTCGCCGACCGTATCGCCCCGCGCGTATTGCTGGCGGACGAAGTGGGTCTGGGTAAAACCATCGAAGCCGGTCTGGTCATCCATCGCCAACTGCTTTCGGGCCGCGCCAACCGCGTGCTGATCCTTGTCCCGGAAAACCTCCAGCATCAGTGGCTGGTGGAGATGCGCCGCCGCTTCAATCTGCAGGTCGCGCTGTTCGACGAAGAACGCTTTATCGAAAGCGATGCCACCAACCCGTTCGAAGACACACAACTGGCGCTGGTCGCGCTGGAGTGGCTGGTCGACGACGAGAAGGCGCAGGACGCCTTGTTCGCCGCCGGTTGGGACCTGATGGTGGTCGACGAAGCGCACCACCTGGTCTGGCATGAAGACAAGGCCAGCGCGGAATATTCGCTGGTCGAGCAACTGGCCGAAGTGATTCCCGGCGTGCTGCTGCTCACCGCCACCCCGGAACAACTCGGTCAGGACAGCCACTTCGCCCGTCTGCGCCTGCTTGACCCGAATCGTTTCCACGACCTGGCCGCGTTCCGCGCCGAGAGCGACAACTATCGCCCGGTCGCCGAAGCCGTGCAGGAACTGCTCGACAAGGGCCGCCTCTCGGCCGAAGCGCACAAGACCATTCACGGTTTCCTCGGCAACGAAGGCGAAGCCCTGCTCACCGCCGTCAACGATGGCGACACTGAAGCCAGCGCCCGCCTCGTCCGTGAGCTGCTCGATCGCCACGGCACCGGTCGCGTGCTGTTCCGTAATACCCGCGCGGCCGTGCAGGGTTTCCCGGAGCGCAAACTGCATCCGTACCCGTTGCCGTGCCCGGACGAATACCTCGAACTGCCGCTGGGCGAACACGCCGAGCTGTACCCGGAAGTCAGCTTCCAGGCGCAGCCGGACGCCAGCGAAGAAGAGCGCTGGTGGAAATTCGATCCGCGCGTCGAGTGGCTGATCGATCAGCTGAAAATGCTCAAGCGCACCAAGGTGCTGGTGATCTGCGCCCACGCCGAAACCGCGATGGACCTGGAAGACGCGTTGCGCGTGCGTTCCGGCATCCCGGCCACGGTGTTCCACGAAGGCATGAACATCCTCGAGCGTGACCGCGCCGCCGCCTACTTCGCTGATGAAGAGTTCGGCGCGCAAGTGCTGATCTGCTCGGAAATCGGCAGTGAGGGTCGCAACTTCCAGTTCGCTCATCATCTGGTGCTGTTCGATCTGCCGTCGCACCCGGACCTGCTCGAGCAGCGTATCGGTCGTCTTGACCGGATCGGCCAGAAACACATCATCGAACTGCACGTGCCGTACCTGGAAACCAGCCCGCAAGAGCGCCTGTTCCAGTGGTACCACGAAGCGCTCAACGCCTTCCTCAACACATGCCCGACCGGCAACGCCTTGCAGCATCAGTTCGGCCCACGCCTGCTGCCGCTGCTCGAAGAAGCCGATGACGGCGAGTGGCAAGCGCTGATCGACGAAGCACGCGCCGAGCGTGAGCGTCTCGAAGCCGAGCTGCACACCGGTCGCGACCGTCTGCTGGAATTGAATTCCGGCGGCGCTGGCGAAGGTGAAGCGCTGGTCGAGGCGATTCTCGAGCAGGACGATCAGTTCGCCCTGCCGATCTACATGGAAACCCTGTTCGACGCGTTCGGCATCGACAGCGAAGACCATTCGGAAAACGCCCTGATCCTCAAGCCGAGCGAGAAGATGCTCGACGCCAGTTTCCCGCTGGGCGACGACGAAGGCGTGACCATCACTTACGACCGCAACCAGGCGCTGTCGCGCGAAGACATGCAGTTCATCACCTGGGAACACCCGATGGTGCAGGGCGGCATGGATCTGGTGCTGTCCGGTTCGATGGGCAACACCGCCGTCGCGCTGATCAAGAACAAGGCGCTGAAGCCGGGCACCGTGTTGCTGGAATTGCTCTACGTCAGCGAAGTGGTCGCACCGCGCTCGCTGCAACTGGGTCGCTACCTGCCACCGGCGGCGCTGCGTTGCCTGCTCGATGCCAATGGCAACGACTTGTCGCCACGGGTGTCGTTCGAAACCCTCAACGATCAGCTGGAAAGCGTTCCCCGCGCCAGCGCCAACAAGTTCATCCAGGCCCAGCGCGATCAGCTGACGCCACGGATCAATGCCGGCGAAGAAAAGATCGCTCCGCGTCACGCCGAACGTGTGGCCGAAGCGCGCCGCCGTCTGGCCGCCGACACCGACGAAGAACTGGCGCGCCTGACCGCCTTGCAAGCGGTCAACCCGACCGTGCGCGACAGCGAACTGGAGGCGTTGCGCACTCAGCGTGAGCAAGGTCTGGCGATGCTCGACAAAGCGGCGTTGCGCCTGGAAGCGATTCGGGTGCTGGTGGCGGGCTAACCGCCCCGCTTCACCACTGAAAACCAAGAGGCCCGCAGTGATGCGGGCCGATCGTTCCCACGCTCTGCGTGGGAACGATCATGTGGGAGCGAGCCTGCTCGCGAAAACGGTCAGGCAGTCGCCGCAGAAATTTCAGGCTCAACCACCGCCACCAACCCCTCCTTCATCCGCTGTGCATCGCGAACAAAACACCGCGATGCCAGAAACAGAAAGACCATGGTCAGGAACAGCGCTACCGGGATCAGGTACATCGCGTCGTGCAGGCCGACAGCCTTGAACGCTTCGGTCATCTGCTCAGCCCCTGCCGCCAGCATCGCCGTGTGCGCGAAGTGATCCGACAGACCACCCACGACCACCGGCCCCAACCCGCCGCCGAGCAGATACAGACCGGCGAAGAACAACGCCATCGCCGTGGCCCGCAGGCGCGGTTCGACGACGTCCTGAATCGCCGTGTACACGCAGGTATAGAAGTTGTAAGCGAACAGCCAGCCAACGCTGAACACCGCGACGAACACGCCGATCTCAATGCGCCCGGCATGCAGCGCCCAGGCTGTGCACAACGTCGAAATGATCAGACTGAACGCGGCAAACAGCAGCCGCCCACTGGCGAAGCGCTGGTGGATCTTGTCGGCGATCCAGCCGCCAAGGGTCAGCCCGACCAATCCCGTCACGCCAACGATCAACCCGGTTGCCACCGCCGCCTCCTGCAACGGCATGAGAAAGTAGCGTTGCAGCATCGGCACCAGAAACGAGTTGCAGGCATAGGTCGCGAAGTTGAAGCACAGCCCGGCCATCACCAACCACAGGAAGGTCGGCACAGCGAGAACGCGGCGGATAGGCCTGTCGACTTTCTCCTGCGAAACCTGCACGGTTTCAGCCGCGCCGCGTTTCGGCTCTTTGATGAAGAACATGAACACCGCGAGGATCAGCCCCGGCACGGCGGCGATGAAGAACGGCGCGCGCCAGCTGTCGAACGCCTTGACCATCGCGCCGATGGTGAAGAACGCCAGCAGCAGCCCCAGCGGCAGGCCAAGCATGAAAATACCCATCGCCCGCGCCCGACGGTGCGCCGGAAACAGATCGCCGATCAGCGAGTTGGCCGCTGGTGCATAACTGGCTTCGCCGATGCCGATGCCCATGCGCACGATCAAAAAGCTCCAGAAACTGCCGACCATACCGTTGACCGCAGTCAGCGCACTCCAGGTGGCCAGGCCCCAGCCCATCAGTTTGCTGCGTGAACCGGTGTCGGCCATGCGCCCGAGTGGCAGGCCGGCAATGGCGTAAACGATGGTGAACGCGGTGCCGATGATGCCCAGCTGAAAGTCGCTGAGGTGCCATTCCATGCGGATCGGTTCGATGATGATCGCCGGGATGGTGCGGTCGAAGAAATTGAACAGGTTGGCGAGGAACAGCAGGAACAGAATGCGCCAGGCATTCGCCGCTTGGGTCGAGTTCTGCATGGGTCCGTCTCTTTATTGTTATGAGGGCTTCACTGCCAGCGCGTCGAGCCCGGAACCTGCAATCTAGTCAGCCGCGCGGGGGCTGTCTGTCATCATTCGTCAGCCTGATATCGACCCATCGCACTGTAACGAAACGTAAGCCCTTGATAACTCTGGAATCCCCCGCCATACGGGGCTTTCGCGGCAAAATCCGGCGACAAAAAAATAGTTTCGCGCCCCCCTTCCCAACGGCATGGCAAAGTCTAGAATGGCCGCCGGATCCGTCCGGATCTTCCGATCAATCCCTTTGATACCCCCGCCCATGTCCGAAGCCAGTCCGTGTCTGAATTGCGGTGCCTGCTGTTCCCATTTTCGTGTGTCTTTTTTCTGGGGTGAGTGCTCATCCTCTGGCGGGACGGTGCCCGATGAACTGGTCGCGCAGATCACCCCGAGCCGGGTGGCAATGATCGGCACCGATCGCAAACCGGCGCGTTGCATGTCCCTGGCGGGTGAGGTCGGCAGTGCCGTGGCCTGCACGATCTATGACAAGCGCTCGAGTACCTGCCGCGAGTTCGAGGCGTCGTGGGAGAACGGCGAACACAACCCGGACTGCGACAAGGCCCGCGCTGCCCACGGCCTGCCCCCCTTGCCGCCACACTGGAATAATCTGCCGCTGGAGCGCACTGCCTGAGCCTTAGCGCAAATCGCTATGAGGCTAATGGCAAAATCATTACCACCAATGTGCCACTACGCCTTGCAGCGTGAAAACCGCCTCTATACTCCATCCATTCGCCTGCGTTGATTGACGCACGGGCCAGATGAATCCGAGACGGGGCATGCTATGGAGTGGCTTGGTTTGCAGTTTGTTGCCGAGCTGCCGGCGAGCGGGCAGATTCTCCTCGATTGCAGCCACAACCCTTTGTTGGTGATGGTGGCCTACCTGGTCGCCTGCGCGGCGAGTTTCGCCACCCTGGACATGGCAGAGCGCCTGGTACATGCCGAAGATCCGGGGTCGCGGCGAATCTGGCGCTGGATCGGCGCGACCTGCCTGGCCGGCGGCATCTGGGCCATGCACTTCATCGGCATGCTGGCCTTCCAGACCCCCATCGATATTCAGTACGACCTCGGCATCACCCTCTTGTCGTTACTGATCGCCCTGCTCGCCTCGTGGCTGGCCATGCACACCCTCAGTGAGGTGCAGCCGAGCGCGTTGCATTGCCTGAAGACCGCGTTTGTCATCGGCTTGGGCATCGCTGGCATGCATTACGTCGGCATGGCCGCGATGAAGTCGAGCGCCACCGCCTACTATCAGCCAGGGCTGTTCGCGCTGTCGGTGCTGATTGCCATCGGCGCCAGCTTCACCGCGCTCTGGGTGGCGCGCTATCTCAGCGAAGGCAGCGGCGTCGCGCATCAATTGCTCAAGTACAGCGCGGCGCTGATTCTCGGCGCCGGCATCATCAGCATGCACTTCACCGGCATGGCTGCGCTGGATCTGGTGCTTCCCGAAGGTGCCCTGGCAGCGAGCGGCAGTGAAACCGGGCATTTGCAGCTGGGCCTGACCGTGGCGCTGATCATCCTGTTGATTCTCGGCAGTGCGATCAGCGCCGCCCTCGCCGACAAGAAACTGCAGAACAAGGAAAACGACCTGCGCCGGGTCAACGCCCTGCTCAGCCAACTCGATCAGGCGCGCATGTCCCTGCAGCAAGCGGCCAATTACGACGCGCTGACCAATCTGATCAACCGCCGTGGTTTCAACCAGATGTTCGCCGAAAAACTCAACCAGAAAGCCAGCGAGGGCGGCATGCTCGCGGTGATGTTTCTCGACATCGACCACTTCAAGCGCATCAACGATAGCCTCGGCCATGATGCCGGTGACGCGCTGCTCAAAGTCATCGCCCAGCACATCAAAAGCTCGGTGCGCAGCCACGAAGACGTGGTCGCGCGGTTCGGCGGCGACGAGTTTTGCATCCTCATCAGCCTGCGCGACCGCGAAGAGGCGCGCGGTATGGCGCAGCGCATCATGCACAAGATGAAAGAGCCGATCGAACTGGCCGGCCGGCGCATGGTGATGACCACCAGCATCGGCATCAGCCTGTTTCCCGAAGACGGCACTACCTGCGAAGAGCTGCTCAAACACGCCGACCTGGCCCTGTACCAATCCAAAGGCGCCGGGCGCAACGGTCTGCACTTCTTCAATTCCAGCCTGAAGACCCGCGCCAGTTTCGAGCTGCAACTGGAAGAAGAACTGCGCAGTGCGCTACGGCAAGACAACGCGCTGATGCTCTACTACCAGCCGATCTTCGAAGTGAAAACCGGACGCGTGACCAAGCTCGAGGCGCTGATTCGCTGGCAGCATCCGGTTCACGGTTTGCTCACACCGGATCGCTTCATAGGTATCGCCGAGAACAACGGTTTGATCGCCGAACTGGACAATTGGGTGCTGCGCCGCGCCTGCAAGGATCTTGGCGAGCTGTCGCGGCATGGTTGTGCCGAATTGAAAATCGCCTGGAACTGCTCGCCGCTGAATCTGGCGCGCGAAGAGCTGGCCGAGGAGATTGAGCACGCCTTGCACACGGCGGGCGTTGCCCCGGAACGCCTGGAACTGGAGGTCACCGAAAACGCCTTGATGGGCAATATCGCCGACACTCTGGTGCTGCTGCGGCAAATCCGCGCCCTCGGTGTGTCGCTGTCGATCGATGATTTCGGCACCGGCTATTCGTCGCTGGCCTACCTCAAGCGCCTGCCGCTGAACACCCTGAAAATCGACCGCTCGTTCATCCTCGACATTCCCACCGCCACGGCGGACATGGAGATCGTGCAGGCGATCATCGTCATGGCCCACACCCTGCATCTGCAGGTGGTCACCGAGGGCGTCGAGAGCCTGGAGCAATATGAGTTTCTCGAACGTTCGGGCTGCGACTTCATTCAGGGTTATCTGCTCAGCCGCCCGGTGCCGCTGGACGAATTGCGCGCGGTGCTCGATGAAATCAACCAGCGCGAACCCGTGCTCGGGGTCAATCCGTTGAGTCTGGCGCGCGATACATTTGCACCAGCGTCGCTGGATCCTTCGCTAAAAAGCCTTGCGCCCCATGCAGGCGCATCAATTGTGCGGCCAATCCGCTGATTGGCGTCGCCGAGCCCTGCTCGCGGGAAAATTTCACTGCTGTGTCGAGATCCTTGAGCAGCGTGCGCACGTGCCACTTGACCGGTTCGAAACGGCTTTCGGCCATTTGCGGGGCAAGGATCTGCAACGGCTTCGAATCAGCAAAGCCACCGGCCAGCGCCTCGGCGATCAGACTGGCATCGACCCCGGCCTGCTCGGCCAGCGCCACCACTTCGGCAATCACCAGCGCATTGCAGGCGACGATCATCTGGTTGCAGGCCTTGGTCACCTGGCCGGCGCCAATGCCGCCCATGTGCGTGACGCGCTGACCAAGGCTGAGCAGCACCGGGCGCACGCGCTCAAGATCTGCCGCTGCACCACCGACCATGATTGCCAGACTGCCGGCCTCGGCGCCGACCACGCCGCCGGACACTGGTGAATCGAGCCAGCCCATGGCGGTTTTCTCGGCCAGCGCTGCGGCCATCTCGCGAGTCGCGGTCGGTTCAAGACTGGAGAAATCCACCAATAGCTGGCCGTTTTTTGCCCCTTCGGCGATACCGCCAGTGCCAAACACCACTTCACGCACCACGGCGGTATCGGCCAGACACAGCATGACGATGTCGGCGTGTGCGCACAGTTCGGCAGGGCTCGATACCTGGCGGGCGCCGGCCGCAACCAGCGGTGCGCACTTGTCCGGGTTGCGGTTCCACACCGTCAACGGGTAACCCGCCGCCAGCAGACGCCGGCACATGGGCAGGCCCATCAGGCCGATTCCGGCAAACCCCAACGAAGGTAGCGTTGACATCATTTCGCCTCTTTTCGATTAAAGATCACCGAATCATGGCCGATTCATCAACGATCAGGAAAGGATTCCGCCCGGCGATCAGACCAGCCAGCACTACGACGCCCGGGCCGTATTCGCGCACACAAGACGCGAGATCTTATTCCGTGAGGTTCGCCGGCACTGTTCGGCGGGCCAACCCAGTCCAGGTAAATGGCGCACCATGACCTCTAAAAACAACCCCGCCAGTGCAACAGCCGATCTGACCCTGAGCCCCGCCGCGAACAGCGCGTCATTATCCAGACCGACGCCGCCTTCGCGTCCGCTGTCGACCCAGCAATACCTGTACTTCACCGAAACCAACACTGACCGCATCCTCGATAACCTCGACGGCCTGCGCGATTCGGTATTCCCGCGCCCGGCGCATCAGGAAGGCGACAACGAGCAGCACAACGACCAGGAATTTCCCTCGGTGTGCCTGATCGGCCTCGGTCGCTGCGGCTCCAACATCGCCCTCGACGTGGCGGAGCTGGTGTACAACGCGCGCAAGTTCTACCTCAACGAATTCAACAACGAAGACCGCCCGAGCGACCGACGCCTGGCCGACAAGGGCTACAGCCCGGCGCAGTGGATCAAGAACAACCTGCGCATCGGCACCAGCAAATCGACCAAACCGGTGTTTCTGGTCGAACCGCTGGTGATGCTTGGCGACCTCGACAAGGACATCGCCGGGCGCATCCGTTTCTCGCGCAAGGGCGAGAAAAGCGGCTTTCTGCGCGACTACAGCAAAATGAAGATCATGGACTTGTCCGAAGTCCACGCCGGTGGCGCCGGTAACGCGCCGATCCTCGGCCAGTACCTGGCGAAGATCATCCTCAACAAGGACACTCAGCGCTTCTCCAGCCCCGACTGGAAAATGATCCACTCGTACCTGATCGACAGCTGCGGGATCAAGGCCAACCAGTCGCGACTGTATTTCTCGATCTTCAGTGCCGGCGGCGGTACCGGTTCGGGCATGGCCTCGGAGTTCGGTCTGGCGCAGCAGCACTCGTACATGAACAAGACCTTCGACACCAAGCCGATGGACGAGCATGACGGCAAGAGCGGCCATTCGTTTGTCTTTGAGCCGATCTTCACCAGCGGCATCTGCGTGCTGCCGAACATTTCCGACCACCGCAGCGAAATGTCCGAAGCGCTGCACATCAACGCCGGGCGCCTGCTGTGCAAATACCTGTCGGAGGAATGGGATTTCTCCTACAACTTCGCCAACGAAGACAGCAGCGAAGCCAGCGTGATGGGGCGTATCCGCCCGTGGAACGCGATGATGCTGATCTCCAACGACATCATGCGTTACGCCGAAGAAAGCGATGACGGCAATATCCAGAACATTGATGTCAATGCCATGGAGAAGCATGCCAACCAGTACATCTCGCAGCAGATCTTCAATATTCTGACGGCGCAGGCAGTCACCACCGACTACGACCAGAACTACTTCCGCCGCGCCGGCATCGACATCGGCGAAACCATCCGCCTGGATGCCAACGACCTGTTCATGAGTCTGGCCGGCCCGGTGGCGATTGCCTACGCCGAATCGGTAGTCCCGGAAACTCCGCCGCCGAGCAGCGACAAGTTCAAGGTCTTCGATAAAGAGCCGCAGCGCCTGAACATCGACGACCTGTTCTTCCGTTCGATCGACCTGCCGCACTTCAACAAGGTCACTCAGGCCATCGAAGGCATCAGCCTGCTGCCGATCGAATCCAAGCGTTATCGCGCTTCGCTTGAGCAGTACAAGAATTCCGGCTACGACGCCGCCGCGCTGCACGATTTGCACTTCTTCAAGAATTGCTCGTCGGTGGTCTCGATCGTCTCGCTGCCGAAAGACTACAAACTGTCGTACATGGATCTGAACCGGTTGAAGACCCACCTCAACAGCCTGTTCCCCAACACCACGCTCAAGCGCTACGCGCTGGTGATCGGCGCTTCGGCCAACCTGTCGCTGACCACCCTGATCGCCAAGAGCCCGTGCCTGTCGGACGACTTCCTCACACTGATCGTGGCATTCATCAAGCGCTGCTTCGCGAAGAACCCGTACCGTTTCGACGAAACGCTGGACAACTCGATTCTCGACTTCATCATTCAGGAAGACTTCGACGAGGAGCGGATCGACGACCTGCTCAACGAATTCGAAAACCCGGCGAAGATCCTCGATACCAACTGGTACGCGATCAAACCGATGTACGAAAAGAAATACCGTGAGTTGATCAACGACAAGGACAAGTTCGTCTCGATCAATGACATTCGCCTGTCACGCGATTGCGTGAAGAAGTCGATCAAGTACCTGCGCGAGATCTACCGCCACCGGATTGGCAAGACCAAGGTCATTTCGCTGAATAACCATACCGGGAAGACTTACTCGGTCTGATCCAGCACCGAGTCGCCCCATTCGCGAGCAGGCTCGCTCCCACAGGAAAGTGCATTCCAGTGTGGGAGCGAGCCTGCTCGCGAAGGCGCCCTCGACTTCACCGACAAACTCCAACACTGCGAACATTCAGAAACAATTAAGCGACCCTCAGGCCGCTCCATAAACTGTTCCCGTTACGTTTACGTCACCGTGAGGCGTGGCATTTCTCCACGGCAAGGTGCCATCACGCTACTCCGCTACACACTTGCGGCGCGGCAATCGAGGCGCCAAAAGGGTGCAGGCAATTAAACGGCCGCCCTTTCCTGGATCAGAATCCACGGCGAAACCACCACGGCCCACAGCTGCGGATCACGTTCGAAAATATCCAGCGCCCGCGTTTCAGACAGCTTGGCGACCTTGTCGTCGGCCAGCCAGGCCGCGACTTTCTCGCCTTCATCCGAGGCCACGGCCTCGGCGGCGGCGATCAAATCCAGGTCAGGGTCGACCCACAATAGGGCACCCTTGGCGAAGAACGGCTCCAGCTCTTTCCAGGTAATAGATGCCGTTTCACCAAGCAGCTTGGCATAGAGGGTGCTAGGTTCTTGATTCATGGGAGCTGTCCGGAAAAGAAATCGACGCGAATGATAACGTCGGTGGTCCGGCAGAAAAACCCGGTTGCAAATCGCTGCACCGAACGAAAAGAGCAGGAACGCCAGGGAATGCTGCCTTTTGGGATATATGCCCCCGATTGCCCCGCCGCAATTCTGTCTCTTTCATTCAAAAATGCGACACCCCCAAGTTTTGCCCCGTGGCGCCCGCTTCCCAGTTGATCAAGCGGCGCTCTACACTGTACCGGTACAGTTGCCGGGGCATTTTCCGGAGGGTATCGCAAAGATATCTGACCCGGTTCTGCTGCTACGGCGCCAGAACTCTAAAAAATACAACAGTAAGAGTGGAGCACTATGACTAAGGCTACTAAGCAGATTTCCAAACTGTTTGCCGCTATGGTTCTGGCCGGGGTTGCCAGCCATTCGTTCGCAGCTGACACCATCAAAATCGGTATCGCCGGCCCTAAAACCGGTCCAGTAGCCCAGTACGGCGACATGCAGTTCAGTGGCGCGAAAATGGCCATCGAGCAGATCAACGCCAAGGGCGGCGTCGACGGCAAGAAACTCGAAGCCGTTGAATACGACGATGCCTGCGATCCGAAACAAGCGGTAGCGGTAGCGAACAAGGTCGTCAACGACGGCGTCAAGTTCGTGGTCGGTCACTTGTGCTCCAGCTCCACCCAGCCAGCTTCGGACATCTACGAAGACGAAGGCGTGATCATGATCACCCCGGCTGCCACCAGCCCGGACATCACCGCCCGTGGCTACAAAATGATCTTCCGCACCATCGGTCTCGACAGCGCTCAAGGCCCTGCCGCCGGCAACTACATCGCCGATCACGTGAAACCGAAAGTGGTTGGCGTGCTGCACGACAAACAGCAGTACGGTGAAGGCATCGCCACCGCCGTCAAATCGACCCTCGAGAAGAAAGGCACCAAGGTTGCCGTCTTCGAAGGCGTCAACGCTGGCGACAAGGACTTCTCCGCCATCATCGCCAAGCTCAAGCAAGCCGGCGTCGACTTCGTCTACTACGGCGGCTACCACCCGGAGTTGGGTCTGATCCTGCGCCAAGCTCAGGAAAAAGGCCTGAAAGCCCGCTTCATGGGTCCGGAAGGCGTGGGTAACGACTCGATCACCCAGATCGCCAAGGATGCGTCCGAAGGCCTGCTGGTGACCCTGCCGAAATCCTTCGACCAGGATCCGGCCAACGTTGCCCTGGCTGACGCGTTCAAGGCCAAGAAGGAAGATCCGAGCGGTCCGTTCGTGTTCCCGTCCTACTCGGCAGTGACCGTGATTGCCGAAGGCATCAAGGCGGCCAAGTCCGAAGACGCGACCAAAGTGGCTGAAGCCATCCACGCCGGTTCGTTCAAGACCCCGACCGGCGACCTGAGCTTCGACGACAAGGGCGACCTGAAGGACTTCAAATTTGTCGTGTACGAGTGGCACAACGGCAAACCTAAAACTGAAGTTTCGCCTCAGTAAGGCCTTGCCCGACTGACTGCCAATAAAGCCCACGGCGTGCCGTGGGCTTTGTTTTGCGAATGTATGGGCCGCGCTGGCGTGATCCGCCAGTCTGCCCACCTGAAAATCTCAAAACCGTCATCAGCGGTTCGCTGGCAAAACCCGGATTCGAAGTGGATAGAGATCCACGGGGCCGGGCGGGAAAATGACTCCACCAGTGAAATGCGTACAGGTTTTTAGGAGCGCTGTAATGCCTGACCTCTATCACTTCTTCCAACAGCTGGTTAACGGCCTCAACGTTGGCAGCATGTATGCCCTGATCGCCATCGGCTACACGATGGTCTACGGCATCATTGGAATGATCAACTTCGCCCACGGCGAGGTGTACATGATCGGTTCCTACGTGGCCTTCATCGCCATCGCCGGGCTGACCATGATGGGACTCGACAGTGTCCCGCTGTTGATGACTGCGGCGTTCATCGCCAGCATCGTCGTCACCAGTTCCTACGGTTACAGCATCGAACGGATCGCCTACCGCCCCCTGCGCGGCAGCAACCGTCTGATCCCGCTGATTTCTGCCATCGGTATGTCGATCTTCCTGCAGAACACCGTTCTGCTGGCGCAAGACTCCAAGGACAAAGCTATCCCCAACCTGATCCCGGGCAACTTCGCCTTCGGTCCGGGTGGCGCACAAGAAGTGCTGATTTCCTACATGCAGATCGTGGTGTTCGTGGTGACCCTGATCGCCATGCTCGGCCTGACCCTGTTCATCTCCCGTTCCCGCCTGGGCCGCGCCTGCCGCGCCTGTGCCGAGGACATCAAGATGGCCAACCTGCTCGGCATCAACACCAACAACATCATCGCCCTGACCTTCGTCATCGGTGCTGCGCTGGCCGCCGTTGCCGCGGTGCTGCTGAGCATGCAATACGGCGTGATCAACCCCAACGCCGGTTTCCTCGTCGGCCTCAAGGCCTTCACCGCTGCGGTACTGGGCGGCATCGGCAGCATCCCCGGGGCAATGCTCGGCGGCTTGGTGCTCGGTGTAGCGGAAGCGTTCGGTGCCGATATCTTCGGCGACCAGTACAAGGACGTCGTTGCGTTCGGCCTGCTGGTTCTGGTGCTGTTGTTCCGTCCGACCGGCATTCTGGGCCGTCCGGAGGTTGAGAAAGTATGACTAGGAATCTTAAACAGGCACTGTTCAGTGCCTTGCTGGTGTGGGCGGTGGCCTACCCGGTACTGGGTCTGAAACTGACCATCGTCGGCATCAATCTGGAAGTGCACAACACCAGCCCTGCGGTACTTGCGACCATCGCGATCTGCTCGGTGCTGATGTTCTTGCGCGTGCTGTTCAACCAGCAGATCAGCAAGGCCTGGCGCTCCTCGCCGGGCATGCCGCTGATCCCGGCCAAGGCCAGCAACTTCCTGACCCTGCCAACCACCCAGCGCTATTTCATCATTGCGCTGATTCTGATCGCCCTGGTCTGGCCGTTCTTCGGCTCCCGTGGCGCGGTGGATATCGCAACGCTGATCCTGATCTACGTGATGCTCGGCCTGGGCCTGAACATCGTCGTCGGTCTGGCCGGTCTGCTTGACCTGGGCTACGTCGGTTTCTACGCCGTCGGCGCCTACAGCTACGCGCTGCTGTCGCATTACTACGGCTTGAGCTTCTGGATCTGCCTGCCGATTGCCGGCCTGATGGCGGCGACGTTCGGCTTCCTGCTGGGCTTCCCGGTGTTGCGTCTGCGCGGCGACTATCTGGCGATCGTGACCTTGGGTTTCGGCGAAATCATCCGTCTGTTCCTGCGTAACCTGACCGACATCACCGGTGGCCCGAACGGCATCAGCAACATCGAAAAACCGACGTTCTTCGGCCTGACCTTCGAGCGCAAAGCCGCCGAAGGCCTGCAGACGTTCCACGAGTATTTCGGCCTGCAATACAACTCGATCAACAAGGTGATCTTCCTTTACCTGGTTGCGCTGTTGCTCGCACTGGCCGCGCTGTTCGTGATCAACCGTCTGCTGCGCATGCCGATCGGCCGTGCGTGGGAAGCGCTGCGTGAAGACGAAATCGCCTGCCGCGCGTTGGGCCTGAACCCGACCGTGATCAAGCTCTCCGCCTTCACCCTGGGTGCTGCGTTCGCCGGTTTCGCCGGCAGCTTCTTCGCTGCACGTCAGGGGCTGGTGACGCCCGAGTCGTTCACCTTCATCGAGTCGGCGATCATCCTCGCCATCGTCGTGTTGGGTGGCATGGGCTCGCAACTGGGCGTGATTCTGGCGGCGATCGTGATGATCCTGTTGCCGGAAATGATGCGTGAGTTCAGCGAGTACCGCATGTTGATGTTCGGTGCGCTGATGGTGCTGATGATGATCTGGCGTCCACAAGGTCTGCTGCCGATGCAACGCCCACACATGGAGTTGCGCAAATGAGCCGCGAGATCCTTAAAGTCGAAAATCTGAGCATGCGCTTCGGCGGTTTGCTGGCGGTCAACGGCGTGGCGCTGACCGTCAAGGAAAAGCAGGTGGTTGCCCTGATCGGCCCGAACGGCGCCGGCAAGACCACCGTGTTCAACTGCCTGACCGGTTTCTATCAGCCTACCGGCGGCAGCATCCTGCTCGACGGCGAGCCGATCCAGGGCCTGCCGGGCCACAAGATCGCCCTCAAAGGCGTGGTGCGTACCTTCCAGAACGTGCGTTTGTTCAAGGACATGACCGCGGTCGAGAACCTGTTGATCGCCCAGCACCGTCACTTGAACACCAACTTCCTGTCCGGCCTGTTCAAGACCCCGGCGTTCCGCAAAAGCGAGCGCGAGGCGATGGAATTTGCCGAATACTGGCTGGAAAAGGTCAACCTCAAAGAGTTCGCCAACCGCACCGCCGGCACCCTCGCCTACGGCCAGCAACGGCGTCTGGAAATCGCCCGCTGCATGATGACCCGTCCGCGGATTCTCATGCTCGACGAACCGGCCGCCGGCCTGAACCCGAAGGAAACCGAAGACCTCAAGGCGCTGATCGGTGTGTTGCGCGAAGAGCACAACGTTACCGTGCTGCTGATTGAACACGACATGAAACTGGTCATGAGCATTTCCGACCACATCGTCGTGATCAATCAGGGCACGCCGCTGGCCGACGGTACGCCGGAACAGATCCGCGACAATCCTGAAGTGATCAAAGCCTACCTGGGGGAAGCGTAAATGCTGCAGTTCGAAAACGTTTCCACCTTCTACGGCAAGATTCAGGCCCTGCACAGCGTCAACGTCGAAGTCCGTCAGGGCGAGATCGTGACACTGATCGGCGCCAACGGTGCCGGCAAATCCACGCTGCTGATGACACTCTGCGGTTCGCCGCAGGCGCACAGCGGCAGCATCCGCTACATGGGTGAGGAACTGGTCGGCCAGGACTCGTCGCAGATCATGCGCAAGAGCATCGCCGTGGTCCCGGAAGGTCGTCGAGTGTTTGCCCGTCTGACCGTGGAAGAAAACCTGTCGATGGGCGGATTTTTCACCGACAAGGGCGACTATCAGGAACAGATGGACAAGGTCCTCGGACTTTTCCCACGCCTGAAAGAGCGTTTCAACCAGCGCGGCGGCACCATGTCCGGCGGCGAACAGCAGATGCTCGCCATCGGCCGTGCACTGATGAGCAAGCCCAAGCTGCTGCTGCTCGACGAGCCGTCGCTGGGTCTGGCGCCGATCATCATCCAGCAGATCTTCGACATCATCGAACAGCTGCGCAAGGACGGTGTGACGGTGTTCCTGGTCGAGCAGAACGCCAACCAGGCGCTGAAAATCGCCGACCGCGCCTACGTTCTGGAGAACGGCCGCGTGGTCATGCAAGGCACCGGTGAAGCGCTGCTGACCGACCCGAAAGTGCGCGAGGCGTACCTCGGCGGTTGAGTGTTATCGCTGCACAGAAAAACGGCTTTCGGGCCGTTTTTTTATGCCCAAACGAAAAACACCGATCCTCTGTGGGAGCGAGCCTGCTCGCTCCCACAGGGATACTGCTGAATCCGAAATTTTTTATAAATTTCTCGCCCCACCTGTAACGCATCCCCCCACCCGTTCTCTAGAGGGACAAGCAAGCGCAACAGCACTTGCAGAAACCCTGATAAACCTGGAGAAACATCATGACTGCGACTACCCGTACCCTGTCCGCCACCGCTCTGGTTCTGGCTCTCGGTTCCGCTCTGAGCATCGCCACTGTCTCCACCGCTCAGGCCGCTGATGCCAACATGGAAAAATGCTTCGGCGTAGCCCTCAAAGGCAAGAACGATTGCGCCGCAGGTGCCGGCACCACCTGCGCCGGCACGGCGAAAATGGACTATCAGGCCAACGCCTGGAAGCTCGTTCCGAAGGGCACCTGCGCCACCACCGAGAGCAAAACCTCGCCGACCGGTTTCGGTCAGCTCGAAGCCTTCAAAGCCAAGTCCTGATCCACGGCCTGCCTGAGTGACGCCCATGTTCAGTCATCACGAACCGTCCCTGCCGCGCACTCAGGCAGCTCGCACCGAGCTCCCTGCCCGCGCCGGGCTGGGGCTCAAGACCGGGCACTTCCTTGATGTGCTCGGCTCCGTACCGGACCTCGGTTTCTTCGAGGTCCACGCCGAAAACTACATGGTGGCCGGCGGCCCGTTTCATCATTTTCTCGGTCTGATTCGCGAACAGTACCCGCTGTCACTGCATGGCGTGGGACTGTCGATCGGTGGCGAAGGCCCGCTGGACAGCCAGCACCTCAAACGCCTCGCCGAGCTGATCGAGCGCTATCAACCGCAAGCCTTTTCCGAACATCTGGCATGGTCGAGCCACGGCCCGGTGTTCCTCAATGACCTGCTGCCACTGGCTTACGACACGCCGACGCTGAACCGCGTCTGTGCGCACATCGACCAGGTGCAGAACACTCTGAAACGACCGATGCTGCTGGAGAACCCGGCGACCTATCTGGGATTTGAGCACTCGACGATCGACGAGGCCGAGTTCATCGCCGAAGTAATCCGCCGCAGCGGCTGCGGCTTGTTGCTCGACGTCAACAATGTCTACGTGTCGTGCATCAATCATCAGCGCGATCCGTCGGCCTACCTTGATGCGTTACCGCTGCACGCAGCCGGCGAGATTCATCTGGCCGGCTTCGCTGAAGATTGCGACAACCTCGGCGACCGCTTGCTGATCGACGATCACGGCGCGCCGATTGATCCGGCCGTCTGGGATCTGTACCGGCAAGTGCTGCAACGTATCGGCCCGGTGGCGACACTCATCGAACGCGATAATCACGTCCCGACTTTCAACGCATTGCTCGCCGAAGCGCAGCAAGCCGAGACGCTGTTGCGTCGCGCGGAGCGTGCGGCATGAGCACGCAGGCGGACTTCGCCGCCGCTTTGCTCAATGCGCAACTGCCGTATCCCAAGGGCCTGTGCAGCCGCAATGGCGCTGATCCGTCGCGGCGTTTCGCGGTCTATCGCAACAACGTGCAAAGCTCGCTGATCAATGCCCTGGCCGACAGTTATCCGGTGGTGCTGCAATTGGTCGGCGAGGAATTCTTCCGCGCCATGGCGGCGATTTTCGTCCAGAGTCAGCCGCCTCACAGTCCGTTGATGAGCCGCTATGGCGAGGACTTCGCCGACTTCATCGCACAATTCGAACCCATTGCCGGCGTGCCTTATGTCGCAGACGTCGCGCGACTGGAGCACTTGCGTACTGTTGCCTACCACGCCGCCGATGCGCAGCCGATCCGGCCTGAACAAGTCAGTGCCGCGCTGGCCGATCCGCAGTCGCTGAGTGAACTGTGTTTCGAACTGCATCCCTCGCTGCACCTGCTCGACTCTGCTTTCGCGGTGGTGGCGATCTGGGCCGCGCATCAGCAGGAGCCAAGTCTGGCGGGCATTGGCCTCCATCAAGGCCAGCATGCCCTGGTGCTGCGCAACGGTCTCGACGTTGAGGTGTTTGCTCTTGAGGCGGGTGCGAGCGTGTTCATTGGTCATCTGCTCCAGGACTCGCCACTGCTCGCGGCGGCAGAAAACAGCCCGCCGTTCGATCTCGCCCAAACCCTCGCCTTACTGATTGCGCATAACGCGATTACCCGTCTGAATTACAAGGAGTTGCCATGAACGCCTTTATCCTGCGCGTCATCGCGCTGTTGGAAAAAATCCCGCACAGCCTGATTGCCTTCATCGCGCGTTTTTCCATCGCTGCGGTGTTCTGGAAATCCGGGCAAACCAAGGTCGAAGGACTGGCCGTCGATTTGATTGACGGCACTTTTGAACTGGGCTGGCCACGTTTGGCCGATTCGACGATTCCGTTGTTTCAGAGCGAGTACAACCTGCCGCTGTTGTCGCCGGAAATTGCCGCGCATCTGGCGGCGTTTGCCGAGCATGTGTTTCCGCTGCTGATCCTGCTCGGCCTAGCGACGCGGTTTTCCGCGCTGGCATTGCTCGGCATGACCCTGACCATTCAACTGTTTGTCTACCCGGATGCCTACCCGACCCACGGCACCTGGGCGGCGGTGTTGCTGTACCTGATGGCGACCGGGCCGGGCAAATTGTCGATCGATCAGCTGATTGCCCGCCGATGCCAAGGCTGACCTGAAACTGTAGATACTCTGTTCACGGTCAAGCTTTTTGGGTGTGTTTATCGCTAAAAAGCTTGGCTGTACTGAAGTCTTCGCCTGCCCGCATGCAGGCCCATAGTCCGGTCAGGTATTTGCGCATGACTGCGACAATAGCCTGCATCTTCCTCTTTCCTCGAGCCACCAAGGCTTCGTAAAACGCTTTCACATTTGGGTCGCAACGTATGGCGGTCAGCGCAGGCATGTACATCGCTGATCGCAAATAGGCATTGCCGCCCTTACTTATCCGGCCGGGTTTATCAATGCTGGTGCCTGATTGCGTGAGTCGGACATCGAGTCCGGCATGGCGGCTGACCTGCGCTGACTTGAGCGTTACCGGTAAGGTCGTCAGTTCAGCCAGCGCCGCAAATACTGAGATCTCACCCATGCCAGGGGCGGCGATCATGTGGGCGAACTGGGCGCTCAACGTTGGGCAGTTGTCGATCAATGCACGACCCGCTAGTCGGAAACGCTCGATTCGTTTGTCAAAGGCGTTGATGGCTTCTTCTTCGTCTTCAATCAGCATCAGAAGAGTTGTTTGAGTGGCTTTTAGTGCATGCAGCTCGTTTTTGGCGCGGGTGCGATGACCCGTCAAACGATTGATGTGGCGACCGATAGCGCGTAGCTCAAGCTGTATTGAAGTGGGCGGCGTCCACAACCTTGGGCTCATGCGTTCGCCGTACTCAGCTAATAACTGGGCATCGATTGCGTCCGTTTTGCTGTTTTTCAGCATCAGTTTTGCAAAGTTGTGAAAACTCTTCGGATTGATAACCGAGACTGGCAAACCCGCCGCAGCGAGCTCCATGGCCAAGTCCAGATAGTAGATTCCTGTGGCTTCCATCACCACAGACATAGGCTTGAGCTCAAGCAATTTGCCGACAGCAGCTTTGCGCCCCGCCGGTGTCTGGTCGATATTGCACTGACCTGCAAAGCGGCCGCCATTGCGCCAGCCCATCGCTGTAGTGCGAGATCCCACATCCAAGCCGACGTGCATGTTCATGCTTTCAACTCCAAGAGAACTGAGTTAAAAATGCTTCCTGGTTCCCCTGACCTCGAACTTCATGCCACTGCAACCTTGTAATGCGAAGTCCGACTCGTCGGCTTCTCGATACTCTTCGTGGTGGGCAATGAGGCGGGGGGACCTCTCTACATACAAGGTCAGGAGCAAGTCCTGCCTTAAGGAGCGATCGGTCTCCCCCAGAAACACATCTTCGTATGTCGCACCAGCGAGCTTAGATCTCATTCATGCTGGTGTGTGGGGAACATACAAGGAGCTGCCGAAGGCTGCGATCTTTTGATCTTGCTTCTAAAAATCCAAAGATCGCAGCCTTCGGCAGCTCCTACACAGGTTCGGTGTCAGCGCTGGAGTCGATCCAGCGCCTCGCCACTGCGCTTGAACCAGCCCATCAAATAATCCGCCAACACCTGCGTGCGCTTGGGCAATCCCCCCTGATACGGGTGCACCAGATACATCGGCATGCGTCGCGTCTGGTAATCGCGCAGCAACCAGCGCAAGCGGCCGTCCGCCAGTTCCGCTTGCAGTAGATACGACGGCAGACGGGCGATGCCGGCGCCGGACAGCGCTGCTTTCTTCAACAGGCTGTAGTGATTGCTGGCAAACGGACCCGAAACCCGCACCCGCAGCAACTCGTGCTGCTGGTGATACAGCCATTCTTCGCGACCGCTGTAATGGCTGTTGAGCAGACAACGATGCTCGGCCAAGGCATGCGGCGTCGCCGGCTCGCCGAAGCGCTCGAGGTAGGCCGGGCTGGCGCAGGTCATTTCGTGCCACGCCAACAACGGCTTGGCCACCAGCCGATCGTCATTGGCGACTTCGGCGCGAATCGCCAGATCAAAGCCATCGCGCGACAGATCGCGATAGCTGTTGTTCAGCTCCAGCTCGATTTGCACCTCGGGGTATTGCCCGGAAAACTCCAGCAGCAAGCCATCGAAGAAGGTCTCGCCGAGCGACACCGGAACCGTCATGCGCACGGGGCCGGCCATGTCGTCCTTCAACCGCGCCAAAGCCTGCCGTGCGCGTTCGACCTGGACCACCAGCGCCTGGGCCTGCGGCAGCAGCGCCGCCCCCGCCGCCGTCAGACTCAAGCGCCGGGTGGTGCGTTGCAGCAATACCACACCGAACTGCGCTTCGAGCTGGCTGATGCGCTTGGACAACTGGCCTTTGCTGCAGCCCAACTGCTGCGCCGCAAGGGTGAAACTGCCGGCCTCGATCAGCACAGCGAACGCGGCGAGATCATCCATTTCGCTCATGGATTGTTTCCAATTGAAAACCAAAGGTTGCCTATTAGTGCGCTTATCCGCTGAAAAAACCACCCTAGACTGAAACCTCATTCACACACATGGGGTACAGCACGATGAAAATTCTGTTGATAGGCGCAGGCGGCACCATCGGCTCAGCGGTGGACAAAGAATTGTCGCAACGCCACGAGGTCATTCGTATCGGTCGTAACAGCGGTGACTTGCAAGTGGATATCAGCGACAGCGCCTCAATCCGCAAGCTGTTCGAACAGACCGGCAAGTTCGATGCGCTGATCTGCGCGGCGGGCAACGTGACTTTTGCAGCGCTGGACGACATGACCGAAGACAGCTTCGCCCTCGGCCTGAAAGACAAACTGATGGGTCAGGTCAATCTGCTGCTGATCGGCCGCGAGTACGCCAACGATGGCGCTTCGTTCACGTTTACCACCGGCGTGCTCAGCCACGATCCGATTCGCAGCGGCGCCTCGGCAGCGCTGGTCAACGGCGCCATCGACAGCTTCGTCCGCGCCGCCGCCATCGAACTGCCGCGTGGCCTGCGGGTGAACTCGGTGAGCCCGACCGTACTCACCGAAGCCTTGGGCAAATACGCGCCCTACTTCCGTGGCTTCAAGCCGGTTCCTGCCGCGGAAGTGGCATTGGCCTACGCGAAAAGTGTCGAAGGCCTGCAAACCGGTCAGACGTTTCACGTGGCCTGAATGATTAATCGATCAGGGTAGGTAAAAGCCGTTTGGCGACAGACCGCGACATTGAGATCCTGAACTCCCCGCCCAGCTCGGATCGCACTGTCGCCGTGGAAATGTGCTGGCCGTTGATCGAAAGATTCAATGGCTGGCCCATCGCCTCATGACTGATTGCCTTAGCCCTCTCAGTGGCTACGGGTGTCAACACCAGGGACAGTTCGACAAGATCCGGATTGGGCCCCTGATCATCCTTGAGCAGCATTACCATCTTTGTGAAATCAACCCCTGACGAGAAAGCCAAATCGGCTGCCTGGACGCTGACAGCGCTTGCAGATGCCAACAGCAACAGCGCAATTTTCCATTTCATTTAACACTCCCTGATCCATCAAAAAACGTGCATGAGACTATGCGGGGCTCCCACGCCCGACTCAATAGTGGCAGACCAGACCTTGTGATAGGCACTCAGCCTCAGTAACGTGGCAGCACTTGTCTGGAGAGCCAAAGATGCGTGTTGCCCGTTCGTTCGTCCTCGTTGCCCTACTGCCGATGTTTGCCGCCTGCCAGTTGTTCGACGGCCAGCGTGAAAGTGTGTCCCATGCCGGGCAGACGCGCATGCAGGGGCAACTGACCGCCGCCGACGGCAAACTGGTGTTCCAGCCGTGCCAGGATCAGCGGCAACTGGTGGTCAACGACATCGGCGGCACCAGCGTCCTGCAAGAGGCCGCCACCCTTGCCGACGAGCAGGGCAAGCTGTTTGCCGATGTGCGCGGCAAGGTCTCCGGCGACCGTCTCGACCTCGGCCAGTTGTATCGCGTCGAGCGCTCGGGCACGGCCTGCGACGATCCGAATTTCAAACTGCTGATCCTGCGCGCTGCCGGCCATGGCCCGGAATGGAACGTCAAGGTCAGCGGCAAAGGCATGGTCATCGAGCGCGACGGCCAGGCTCCACTCGCCGTGCCGTATGTGGAAGAGCAACTGGGCGACGGCCGCTTCAATCTCAGCAGCGAAGCCAACAACCAGCGCATCGAATTGTGGGTTGCGCCACAGCGCTGCGTCGACAGCAGCACCGGCAGCGTGCAGCATATGAGCGCCGAGTTGCGTATCGACGGCCAGGTCCAGCGCGGCTGCGGCTATTTCGGCGGCGCGCGTAACGACTGATCGTTTTTCCCCCACGGATCCGCTCGCGGCGGCTTATAATCGCCGCCTTCAAACGCCCTGGCGCAGTTGTGCGCCCCGCGAATCCGGATCCCCGCCATGTTACGAATCACTGAACTCAAGCTGCCAATCGACCATCCCGAAGAAGACCTGCGCGCCGCCATCGTGCAGCGTCTGGGCATCGCCAGCGATGATCTGCTCGATTTCACCTTGTTCAAGCGCAGCTATGACGCGCGCAAAAAGTCCTCCGAACTGTGCTTCATCTACACCATCGACCTCAACGTACGCGACGAGGCCAGAGTGTTGGGCAAGTTCGCCGACGACCGTAACGTCAACGTGGCGCCGGATGTCAGCTACAAATTCGTCGGCCAGGCACCGAGCGATCTCGGTCAGCGGCCGATCGTCGTCGGTTTCGGCCCGTGCGGCATCTTCGCCGGCCTGCTGCTGGCGCAGATGGGCTTCAAACCGATCATTCTCGAACGCGGCACCGAAGTCCGTCAGCGCACCAAGGACACCTGGGGCCTGTGGCGCAAAAGCGTGCTCAATCCCGAGTCCAACGTACAGTTTGGCGAAGGCGGCGCGGGCACGTTCTCCGACGGCAAGCTGTATAGCCAGATCAAGGACCCGAAATTCCTCGGCCGCAAAGTCCTGCACGAGTTCGTCAAGGCCGGCGCGCCGGAAGAAATCCTCTACGTCAGCAAGCCGCACATCGGTACGTTCCGCCTGACCGGTATGGTCGAAAACATGCGCGAGCAGATACGCGAACTGGGCGGTGAAGTGCGCTTCCAGGAGCGCGTCAGCGACGTGCTGATCGAAGACGGCCAACTGGTGGGGGTGCAACTGGCCAGCGGCGAAACCCTGCATTCCAAACACGTGGTTCTGGCCCTCGGCCACAGCGCCCGCGACACCTTCCGCATGCTCCATAGCCGTGGCGTGTTCATGGAAGCCAAGCCGTTCTCGGTGGGTTTCCGCATCGAACATCCGCAGTCGCTGATCGACCGCGCGCGCCTGGGCAAGTACGCCGGCCACCCGAAACTTGGCGCGGCCGATTACAAACTGGTGCACCACGCCAAGAATGGCCGTTCGGTGTACAGCTTCTGCATGTGCCCGGGCGGCACCGTGGTCGCGGCGACCTCCGAGCCCAATCGCGTGGTCACCAATGGCATGAGCCAGTACTCGCGTAACGAGCGCAATGCCAACTCCGGCATCGTCGTCGGCATTACCCCGGAAGTCGATTATCCGGGCGGCCCGCTCGCCGGTATCGAGTTGCAGGAGCGCCTGGAATCCCACGCGTTCATCCTTGGCGGCAGCGACTACAAGGCTCCGGCGCAACTGGTTGGCGACTTCATCAACGACATTCCATCGACCGAACTGGGCGAAGTCGAGCCGTCGTACAAGCCGGGCGTGGCGCTGGGCGATCTGGCCTTGGCGCTGCCGGACTTTGCCATTGAGGCGATCCGTGAAGCCTTGCCAGCGTTCGAGAAGCAGATTCGCGGTTATTCTCTGCACGACGCCGTGCTGACCGGAATCGAGACGCGCACTTCATCGCCGCTGCGCATCACCCGCAACGAGTCGCTGCAGAGCATGAACGTCAAAGGCCTGTTCCCGGCCGGTGAAGGCGCGGGCTATGCCGGCGGGATTCTCTCGGCGGGTGTTGACGGGATTCGCATTGCCGAGGCAGTGGCTCGCGATATCCTCGGACTGGAAGCCTGATCAGCATCAACTGACCCAACACAAAACCCTGTGGGAGCGAGCCTGCTCGCGAAAGCGGTCTGTCACTCAACGAAGTTGTTGAATGTGATTCCGCCTTCGCGAGCAGGCTCGCTCCCACATTGGTTTTTGCGTTTCTTCAGATGTTGGCGCGCAGCACCGAGGTCGGCAGCGCCTCCCCGCGCTCGGCACTCGCCGCCACCGCTGCAATCAAATCACCCAGTTCATAGCCCTGCGCCTTCAGCCATTGCTGATCGTAATACGTGTCGGCATAACGCTCGCCGCCATCGCACAGGATCGCCACGATCGACCCCGACTGCCTCGCCGCTTTCATCTGTTGCGCCGCCATCAGCGCACCGATCAGATTGGTCCCGCTCGACCCGCCGACATGCCGCCCCAAACGCTGCGCCAGATAATGCATGGCCGCCAGCGACAGGGCGTCCGGCACCTTGACCATCGCATCGATCACCTTGGGCAGGAACGACGCTTCCACCCTAGGTCGACCAATGCCCTCGATGCGCGAGCCGCAGTCCAGACGCAGGCTGGCATCACCGCTCTGATAGAAATCGAAGAACACCGAACGCTCGGCATCGGCACACAACACGCGGGTGCAGTGCTGGCGATAACGCACGTATCGACCAAGGGTCGCTGTAGTCCCGCCAGTGCCGGGGCTGGAAATCAGCCACGTCGGCTCAGGGTGCTTTTCGTAGCGCATCTGCTGGAAGATCGACTCGGCGATGTTGTTGTTCGCTCGCCAGTCGGTGGCACGTTCGGCGTAGGTGAACTGATCGATGAAGTGACCGCCATGCTCGCGGGCCAGGCGCTCGGATTCGGCGTAGATCTGCGTCGGATCCTGCACCAGATGGCTCTGCCCGCCGTAAAAAGCAATCTGGGCAATCTTCTCTTTCGAAGTCGTCGCCGGCATTACTGCGATAAACGGCAAACCGAGCATGCGCGCGAAATACGCTTCGGAAATCGCCGTCGACCCACTGGACGCTTCGATCACCGGCGCGCCGGGTTTCAGCCAGCCGTTGCACAGCGCGTAAAGGAACAGCGAACGGGCCAGGCGATGCTTGAGGCTGCCGGTGGGGTGGCTGGATTCGTCCTTGAAATACAACTCGATGCCGGCAAAACCGGGCAGCGGCAAAGGGATCAGGTGGGTGTCGGCGCTGCGCTGGAAGTCCGCCTCGATGATGCGGATGGCTTCGCGTGCCCACTGTCGGTTGTCGCTCATGGTCTCGGTTCTCATTGAATCAGCCAGGAGATCGGTCTCCTGAAAAAGGTCTGGCGCAAGCTTAGGAAAAATACCGCAGACGGCAAAGATACAGCTGAGTCTCAATGTGTCGGGCAACTGCTAGGCTCAGTGCTGCCCGAGCCAGACAGCCTGTAACGACATATAACAAAAAAGAATATAACTTTTGTTTTAACAACTAACGGTACGGGTTAGGGTGTTTCACCTTTTTCTTGATTCGATGGAGAGCGACCTTGCCTCTGCGTAGCACTTTCACGCGTTTCTTTCAGTTGGAAGCCGCCAGCGGTCTGCTATTGATCGCCGCAGCCGTTCTCGCGCTGATCATCAACAACTCACCGCTGTCGTGGCTGTACACCGGCCTGCTCGACACCCCGGTGGTGGCGCAGATCGGCGCGTTGAAAATCGCCAAACCTCTGCTGCTGTGGATCAATGACGGCCTGATGGCGATGTTCTTCCTGCTGATCGGTCTGGAAGTCAAACGCGAAGTGCTCGACGGCCAATTGTCCAAGCCTTCGCAGATCGTCCTGCCCGGCGCAGCGGCGATCGGCGGCATGCTGGTGCCGGCGCTGATCTACTGGTTCCTCAACCGCGACAACCCCGCCGCCCTGAGTGGCTGGGCCATTCCGACCGCCACCGACATCGCCTTCGCCCTCGGCGTATTGGCCCTGCTTGGCAAACGCGTTCCGGTGTCGCTGAAACTGTTCCTGATGACCCTGGCGATCATCGATGACCTGGGCGCCATCGTCATCATCGCAATCTTCTATTCCGGCGAACTCTCGACCCTGTCCCTTGGCCTGGCGGCTGCGTGCATTGCCGCGCTGGTGGCGATGAACCGGCTCGGCGTGGTCAAGCTCGGGCCGTACATGATCATCGGCCTGATCCTCTGGGTCTGCGTGCTCAAAAGCGGTGTCCACGCGACACTGGCCGGCGTGACCCTGGCTTTCTGCATTCCCCTGCGCACGAAAAACGCCGAGTCGTCGCCGCTGCTGACCCTCGAACACGCGCTGCACCCCTGGGTCGCCTACGGCATCCTGCCGCTGTTCGCCTTCGCCAACGCCGGCCTGTCACTGAGCGGCGTCACCGTCGAAAGCTTCACCCACGACGTACCGATGGGCATCGCCATCGGCCTGCTGTTGGGCAAGACCGTCGGCGTGTTCGGCCTGACCTGGCTGGCGGTCAAGATCGGCATCGCCGCCCTGCCCCAAGGCGCCAACTGGGGCCAGGTCCTCGGCGTGGCAGTCCTCTGCGGCATCGGCTTCACCATGAGCCTGTTCGTCGGCTCGCTGGCCTTCGAACCCGGCGTGAGTGATTACGCCGGCATGGATCGCATGGGCATCCTCACCGGCTCGATTCTCGCGGCGGTGATTGGTTATGCGGTGACGGCGGCGGCGAGTCGCAAGAATTCACAACTGCAATGACCCCTGTGGCGAGGGAGCTTGGCCCTCGCCACAGATTCCTCGCCTGACAGTTACGCAGCGAACAATCCCCACGTCATTAGCGACCCGTCCTACAGCCACACTTTCTCCGCTTCGATAACGTCCTGCAGCCCCTTTCCGAGGGGCTGTCGATGATGAACGAAGGGATGATCAGTGGCGCGGAACAAGGACATTCCCCGGGTGCAAAACCCACCGCAGGGCGACGGGCATCACGTTACCTGGCGGTATATGACGGCCGCAGAACTGGCCGAGCGCGAAGCCGGGCAAAACGCTTACGACGCGATGCTGGCGCGGCAGGAGGCGTTCGAGCGCAGCCGTGAAGTGGCTGCGAAAAAACCTGAAGCCGTGCGTGCCGGCTGTGTATTCGCCAAGTCCTGCAAGTTGCCGGATGCGATTATCGATTACAGCAATCCTTCCGGCATGGTGCCGACCGACAGCCTGAAGGATTACGGCGAGCTGATCCTGCTCGGCGCTCGCGAAGCCGACGCAAGCGGCGGCATTCCTCTCAAGAAAATCAGCGCCAACACCATCCCGGTCGGGTTCGGCAGTCTGGCCTTGGCAGGCTCGGCTTTTGAAGTGCTACCGGCGCTCGCCTCCCCTGCGGCGGCTGCGACTTTGGTGGGGCTGATTGCGCTTTTGATGCCATCCAGCCTGGGCGACAGCGCGCTCTACACCGATGAGCAACTGAGCACACTCAAACAAGCCCGAACCCGCGTGCGCCTGCGCGTCGAGCAACAGGCCGATGGCAGCCTCAAGGGTTACGGTTTCTACACCGGTAAGAACCGCGATTGGGAAATGGTCGATGTCGTGCAGTTCATTGCGCGTGGCGACCGGTTCGTTGCCGATCTGGGTGAAGGCGTCGAACTGCTCTGGACCCCGGCGGTGGATGGCTCGGACATTCTCGGCATTCCAGCACTGGAGGCCGCACCGCAGGCACCGCATATCTGGGTGTATCCACCGACGAAGGCGGCGGACGGGATACTGGTGAATCCGCTTTATCCGCCGGAGTACAAAGATTTCATTCTGGTGTTTCCCACAGACTCGGGTGTAAAACCGATTTACATCGTTGTCAGCTCTGCGAAAGGCACCGCTGAAGCGGGACATACCTATCACCCCGCTCCCGAAACGTCGGATATCACAGCCTTTCCCGATTTAAGAAGAGCAAAAAAGAAAACGCCGTTCAACGGTGGGCTCCGGGATCGCTGGATCAATGCAAAAGGCCGAATAATTTATGAATGGGACTATTTACACGGCGAGCTTGAAGGCTACCGCGCAAGTGATGGCAGCCATTTAGGCTCTTACGACCACAGAACTGGTGAACAGATAGATCCACCCAAAAAAAACCGTAGTATTAAAAAATATTTATGAGGATTACATGGGACTCAAAGCCAGACTCGAATGGTACGACCAACAAACCGAACTGGGTGAGGGGGAGGAACTGTCGAAAGACTTTGGCGAGGACGGCTCATTAATGGAAGCATTAGGCCTACCGTCGAAAAGCTTCAATAACGGCGGATTTGATGTAAAAGCCGATTGGATCAAGACTCTCCAGCCCCACTTCCAGCATTCCATTCAATTTTCTTCTTACGACTATCAGGTATCGTTCGTTTACCGGGATCAATGGTAGATGGGACTGGAACTGAGATTGGAATGGAACGACACAGCAACCTTGGAGTTTCAGGGGGAAGAGTCGTCAAAAGACCTGGGTGGTGACGAGTCAGTGTTAAACGCCTTGGGGATTCCCGCCGCGGACAACATCAACAATGGCAGTTTCAACGTCGCTCAAAATTGGCTCGCCACCATTCAGCCGTATTTTCAACATCAAATCGATTTGAGAGTTCACGACTATCAAATTTCGTTTGACTACGGCTAACAGCCCCGGAAGTATTAGCTCCATGCACTTTCTTTTAATTACCGGTTTTTTCCCTGACGAAGCCCAAGACGACTCCGTGCAATTCGAGCTGGATATCACAGGCAGCGAGATGAATGAAAAAGTGGCTCAGCTCATTGAATCAAAGCCCTTGGATGAGGTGGAACCCGGCGAGCTGTTGTTGACTCAGGATCAGGTAACCGCATTGGAAAACCTGCTCAACGTCAGTTTTCCAAAGGGCCTCGAATACTTCATGGGCACCTGCGCAACATACTGAATGAGCAATTCACAAACAAAGAAAAACCCCGACCAGTCACCTGATCGGGGTTTTCCTTTACCCGGCTTCCCGCTTAGTGCGAAACGCGGCTGGTTCCGCCAACGGTGGAAATCCGTACCCGCTCGCCAACGCGGAATACTTCATTCTCCTGAACCTGCTGCACATAGGCGCGCATGCTGCCGTCGTCTTCGCGGACGGTGATTTCCACGCCCTGGGTGCGGGTCAGGCCTTCTTCGGTGGCCGAGCCAAGCAGGCCGCCGGCCACTGCGCCGATGACCGCAGCCACAATGCTGCCCTTGCCGCCGCCGATAGCGCTGCCGCCGACGCCGCCGACCACTGCGCCTGCTGCGCCGCCGATCGGGGTCTTGGTGCCTTCGATTTTTACCGGTCGCAGGGATTCGATGGTGCCCATGCGAATCGTCTGCACACGACGCGCTTCGTCACGGGAGTAGGAGTCGCCAGTGAGGCTCGATTGGCAGCCGGTCAGCAACATCGCCATCGTCGAAAAGGAAGCAACCAGCAGAACAGACTTACGCATAGCATCAACTCCAAAAAAACATGTGTTCATTAAACCCCGTGGCCTGGCGCCTGTCACGACACCATCCGGATAAAATTGGCTTCCATTCAGGCCTGGTACAGATGCCCGCAAGCGTCCACTCAAGGTAGCGTCAAATCAGCGATCCTGCGCCATCCGCGTTTATCTCGCTCGGTAGACTGCTCAGGGTGCCAGTCGTTCCAGAATCCACTCGGCGCCCTGGAGGCGGTAGTTGAGGCGATCGTGCAGGCGGCTCGGACGGCCCTGCCAGAACTCGATGCGCTCAGGCAACAAGCGGTAACCGCCCCAATGTTCCGGGCAGTGCGGCTGGCTGTCGCTGAAGCGTTGCTCGGTGGCCTTGAGCAAATCCTCCAGTTCGCCACGACCGTTGATGACCCGGCTCTGCGGCGAGGCCCAGGCGCCGAGGCGGCTACCCAGCGGACGCACCTGATAATACGCGTCGGACTCTTGCGCCGTGACCTTGACCACCCGCCCTTCGATGCGCACCTGGCGCTCCAGGGTGGGCCAGAAGAAGGTCATGGCGGCAAACGGGTTGGCCGCCAGATGCTGGCCCTTGGCGCTGTCGTAGTTGGTGAAGAAGGTGAAGCCCTGCTCGTCCAGGCCCTTGAGCAACAAAATGCGGCAATGCGGACGACCGTCGGCATCGACCGTGGCCAGGGTCATGGCATTGGCTTCCACCGGCGCCTGCTCGGTTTTCACCGCATCGGCGAACCACTGGTGAAACAGCGCAAACGGCTCGGCCGGGGCTTGCGCCTCGGTCAAACCGTCACGGGTGTAGTCGCGACGCATATCGGCCAGAGCCTGGGTCATGGCGGATTCCTTTTCGTTAGCGGATCACTTCTTGGCGGCGTCGGCTGCGGCGACTTTCTTGTCGGTCGCGGCGGCTTTGGCTGGTGCAGTTTTTTTCGCTGGAGCCTTGGCCGGGGCCTTCTTCGCAGGAGCCTTGGCGGCGGTTTTCTTGGCTGGCGCCTTTTTCGCCGCCGGCACAGCGGCTTTTTTCGCCGCAGGCGCCGGGGTAACCGGTTTGGCCACTGGCTTGACGTCTTGCGCAGCGACCATCGTTACAGGCTTCGGTGCTGGCATGTTGTATTTGCTCAGCAGTGCAACCATGGTGTTCTGCGGAGTCACCAGCAGCTCGACACGACGGTTCAAGGCGCGGCCTTCAACGCTGTCGTTGGCCGCACGCGGCGCTTCGGAACCCATACCGCGCAGCATCAGGCGATCACGTTGCAAGCCGCTGAGGCGGAAGATCGCCGCCACCGATTGCGCACGCTCCTGGCTCAGTTTGACGTTGGCCGGCGCAGCACCGCTGGTATCGCTGTGACCGAGCACCAGCACTGCGGTTTTCGGGTCGGCTTCAAGGATTTTCGCTACGCGAGTGAACGGGCCAAGAGTGACCGGCAGCAGCATCGCCGGGCGATCCGGGTTGAACGAGCCTTCGACCGGCGCCGTCACTACCAGCACATTGTCGCGACGTTCGAGTTGCAGATTGCTGTCCTTCACCGCTTCACGCAGACGCGGTTCGTAGTCATCCAGCCAGGCCTGAGTCACCTTCGGATCGGGCATCGGCACGGCTTTGGCGGTTGGCTGATCCTTGCCGCCGAACGGCCACCACCATTTGCCATTGGACTGCGCCTCGGCTTTGGCCACCTCGACCGGTTTGGCTTCAGGTTTGACCTCGGCTTTCAGATCAGCCTTGGCCGCTTCATCGCTGGAACCGAACGGCCAGTACCACGGGTTGCTGCTTTCGGCCTTGGCCACTGGCGCAGTCGCCGCAGGTTTCAAAGGAGCCGGAGCCGGGGCCGAATCTTTGGCCGCGACTTTGTCGGAAGAACCGAACGGCCACCAACTGCCGCCATCTGCATCGTTTTTCGGAGTCTGTGCGCAACCGGTGATCGCTACACACAGGGCCAGGGCGAGGGTCTTTTTAGATGACATTGAAAATCCACAAAATGAAGTAATGAAAAATCAGAGCACTTTCGCCCGGATAAACAGCCGTTTTGAAACGAAAATCCCTTCGAGGTTCCGACCCTGGAACCTCAGTTGAAGCTTTACAGACAAGTGGCAAGCACCCGCGCCAGCTTTTGTGCACGCGGATCCATCAAAACGTAAGGCCCCAGGGTATTTGTCACGAAACCGAAAGCCACATCGTGCTCCGGATCAGCAAAACCGATCGAGCCGCCCGCTCCCGGATGACCGAACGCGCGTGGTCCGAGGCCGTAGGTGGCGTTGGGCACGTCCGGTTGATCGAGCATGCAGCCGAGGCCGAAACGGGTGCGGGTGAGCAAGGTCTTGTCATCGCCAAGGCTGTGCTCGCGGGTCAGCTCTTCGAGCATCTCGCTTTCGAGCAGGCTGCCGTCCAGCAGGCCGGCGTAAAACCCGGCGAGGCTGCGCGCATTGCCGTGGCCGTTAGCCGCAGGCTGGTGCATGCGGCGCCATTCCGGCTTGTTGGTGCTGGTCAGCACTGACGGCGGATTGGTGAAGGCGCGGGTAGTCATGGCCGTCGGTTCGCGCATGGTCACTTGCAGCAGGCGCTGAGCCGCAGCGTCGCCGGCGTTGCCCTTGCCACGGGCGATGTGCGCCACGCGATGAAACTCTTCGTCGGCCAGGCCCACATGGAAATCCAGGCCCAACGGTTTGGCGACCCGAGCGACGATCGACTCGCCCGGCCCACGCCCGTCAGCGCGGCGCAGCAATTCGCCGACCAGCCAGCCGTAGGTGATCGCGGCATAACCGTGACCGGTGCCCGGCGTCCACCATGGCGCTTCGGCGGCGAGGGCGTCGACCATGGTTTGCCAGTCGTAAAGGGCTTCAGGGGCGAGCAGTTCGCGCAGCGCCGGCAAGCCGGCCTGATGGCAGAGCAATTGGCGCAGGGTGACGGATTCTTTGCCGGCGGCGGCGAATTCCGGCCAGTAGCGGGCAACCGGGGCATCGAGTTGCAACTTGCCTTCAGCCACCAGTTGCAGCGCGGTAACGGCGGTGAAGGTCTTGGTGCAGGAGAACAGGTTGGCGATGGTGTCGCTGTGCCAGGCTTCGCTGCCGTCCTTGTCGGCGGTACCGGACCAGAGGTCGAGGACGGTTTCTCCACCGACCTGGATGCACAGGGCTGCGCCGCGTTCCTGGGGATCGTCGAACAGTGCGGCGAAAGCCTCGCGCACCGCTTCGAATTGAAGCTCGTAATGTCCCTGAATCTGCACCCGCAACTCCCCCGCGAAAACGCTCTACAAAGTGGCCCGCATTGTTCCAGCCCTTGAGGGATTTGGGAACAGGCGCGGGCCAGACGGTTGATCGGCAATTTGTGGCGATCCCTTCGCGAGCAGGCTCGCTCCCACAGGGGATCTCCGCTGCTGTTGATATCCAGTGTGGGAGCGAGCCTGCTCGCGAAGAACGATAACGCGGTCTGAAACCTAGTGACCATTCCCCGAATGCCCACCCGCCTGTGCAGCCTCCGCAGCTTTGCCAGCCTCGGCCTTGCGCCCGCCTTCAACTTCCGCAGCCGGGGTTTTCTGCGCCTCCTTGCCCAGTTGCTCAAGCGCCTGCAGATTGCTTTTGCGCACTGCCTCGACAAATCCCTGATACGGCAGATCGGTCACACCTACCAGACCGAAATGGCCGTTCTCGCCGTCGAGCAAACGCCCGGTCACCGGTTGGTCCAGATACTGGAACCAGTGCACGCCGACAATCGACGGTTCGCTCAGCGCCTGTTTGAGGAAGTTGGCATAGGCCGGGCCGCGATCTTCCTCCTTGGCCAGCTGCGTCACGCCGCCCCAGAAAGGACCTCGGTCGGCCGAGCCGAAGTTGAATTCGGTGATCAGCACCGGTTTGTCCAGGGCTGCCAGCGCGGCGAAGTCGTAGCCGTCCTGCGGCTTGAGCGTGTACATGTTGAAGCTCAACACATCGCAATACTGTGCGCAGGACGCCACGGCTTCAGGGGTACTGATGGCGAAACGACCGCCAAGGAGCATCTGGTTCGGCGCGTGCCATTTCAGCGAATCGGAAATGGTCTTGAAATAGGTATCGGCGAAGACCTTCTGGAAGTATTTGAAATCCGCTTCGATCTCCGGATGCTCCGGGTTCGGCAGTGGCGGCACGAAGCCAGGGTCTTCCATCAATTCCCACGCCGGCAACTCGATGCCCCAGGCCTTGGACAGTCCGGCCTGATTGCGGTACTTGTCGCGCAATTGCTTGAGAAAGGCGCGTTTGGCCGGCACGTCGGTGGTCATTTTCAACGTGCCGTAGGCCAGTGCGTAGCGAGCCTTTGGATCGTCGCCAGGGCCAGCCCAGGCCAGTTCGTTGTCGGCGTAATAACCGATCAGCCACGGATCGTCACGGTGATCGCGGGCGGCAATGGCCACGGCACGCTCGGTGGCCATGGCGAAACGCGGATCGAACGGATCCGGCATGCCGCCCCACCAATCGCTGCCGGTGCTGATGCTGGTGTAATCGCCGACGATCGACAGCGGCAAGGTGTACGGTACGCGCTCAGCATCCGCCAGCGACGGCGCGCTCCAGTTGCCCACTGTGTTGAAGCCCCAGGCTTGCAGCCGATCGAGGGTATGCCGGGTCCAGCGTTCTTCATCAATTGCGGCTGTGCACGGAGTGGTTTGCGCGCTGGACGCTTGCACCGCATCGGTCTGCGCCGCTTCGGCAATACCGGATTTTGGCTCGGCAGGCACCGCTGCGGTTTCAGCGGCCTGCACCGAACCGGCCTCAGCCGCCCCAGCCTTCGCCGCTTCGGCAATCCCGGCCTTGTTGTCGCTGTCTGCCTTGCACGGTTCGCCGTACAGGCGTTGCAGATTGGCGCCATAGAAGTCGTACCAGCGGCCGTTGCCGTAGCCACGCCCCTGGTCGGCGCCATTGCCGCCACGGTTGTCACCCTCGCCAAAATGCGCGGCCAGCGGGTCGTCGTTCTTCGGCAACGATTCGAACATGTATTCACGGCCGGCGACGTAGGTCTGGTTGACCTGCGGGCTGACTGTATTGACGCCCAGCGAATAGAACGGGTGGCCTTCAGGAGTCACCAGATACCAACGGCCATCGCGTTTTTCCGTGCGGAAGAATCCGCTGGCCTTGAACGCCGGGCCTTTGTTCCAGCCGCCGAACTTGTCCAGCGAAGCCTTTTCACGCTCGGCCAGCCACGTATTCAGCTGTTGCTGCTCTTTGCTGGCGGCGCTTTTCAGTTGTTCGTCGCTGCTGACTTTTTCCGGCCATTTACTACGGGTTGACTGACCGTAGGCGTCGACCAGATTGCCGTACACCGCCCGCGTCACCGATTCGCCGTCCTGCACGCCGAACCGCTCGAGCAACAGGCTCTGCGCAACTTTCGGCTGATCCATCGACAGACTCACCGAGACCACTTGGCTGCGGTCGATCTCGCCAGTGCTGCTGGCCAGCAGGATGCGTTGGCCATCGACGGTCATCGGCATCGGCGGCCCGGCTTTCATGCCCTGGCTCAGCGGCGTCGAAGCCACCAGCGGCACCAACAAGGTCTGCGCGGGGCCGGCCGGCAGATCGACGCGGCTGACCAGAGTGCGGCCATCGTTGCTCTGGATCTGCACATAGACTGTGACCGCCCAATTCATCGCACTTTGCAGACGCAGGGTCATCATGTCGGACTGCGACCAGTCCCAAGCGCCGGTCTGCGGGGTCAGGCGCAAGGTCGGCCGGGCGACCGGGTTGAACGTCACCCGGCGCAGCACTTCGCCTTCCGCGGTCTGTTCGGCATTGGCCTGCGGCAGGTCGGCGTTTTCCGTGGCGACCTTGACCACGTCGGCCGGGCGTACGAAGTTGAACAGCGTCTGCTGACCGGCGGGCGCAGCCAGCAACGGCGCGGCAAAGATCAAGGCGAAAACAGCGGGCAACGAACGGCGGATCATAAGAACGGAGTTCTCCCTAACGACCAGTCAAGGCCAGTGGAAAAGCGGTGGCAGAGAGATAGACAACGCGGCGGGCCAATCGGCCCACCCGTGTCTCAGGATATTTCACGACGGAAAGGAGGCAACGCATTGAGGATCGCCTTGCCGTAGCGCTGAGTGACCAGACGCCGGTCGAGCAAGGTGATGGTGCCGCGGTCTTCTTCGGTGCGCAGCAGACGCCCGCAGGCCTGAACCAGTTTCAGCGAGGCATCGGGCACTGAGATTTCCATGAACGGATTGCCGCCGCGCGCCTCGATCCACTCCGACAACGCGGCCTCGACCGGATCATCGGGCACCGAGAACGGAATCTTGGCGATCACCACGTGCTCGCAGTAGGCACCCGGCAAATCGACACCCTCCGCAAAACTGGCCAGCCCGAACAGAACGCTGGAATCACCGCCATCGACCCGCGCCTTGTGCTTGTTCAGGGTTTCCTGTTTCGACAGGTTGCCCTGAATGAACACTTGCTTGCGCCAGTCGCGGTCGAGACCGTCGAATACGTCCTGCATTTGCTTGCGCGAGGAGAACAGCACCAGCGTGCCACGCGAACCGTCGACCAGATCCGGCAGTTCGCGAATGATCGCCGCCGTGTGAGCAGCAGCATCGCGCGGGTCGGCCTTCAGGTCCGGCACACGCAACACGCCGGCATCGGCATGATGGAACGGGCTCGGCACTACGGCGGTGACGGCTTTTTTCGGCAGACCGGCGCGCATGCGGAAACGGTCGAAGGTGCCCAGCGCCGTCAGCGTCGCCGACGTCACCAGGCAGCCGTAAGCGACGTTCCACAAACTGCGACGCAAGGTTTCCGCCGCCAGAATCGGGCTGGCGTTGACCTCGATGTCGAACAGCGAGCCGCTTTCGGCCAGGGTCAGCCAGCGTGCCATGGGCGGGCTGTCTTCCGGGTCTTCGGCGGTGAACGCGGTCCACAATTCCCAGTTGCCGGAAGCGCGGGACAGCAGGCTGCCGAACAGCGGATACCATTCTTCGGCCTGATTGCTGGCGATACCGATGTTGACCTCGCCGTCCATGCCCTCCTTGAGCAGGTCGGTCAGGCGTTGAAACAGGTCGTTTAGGCGCGAATAGCCTTTTTTCAGCTCGATGCCCATCTCGCGCATGTCCTCCGGAATCACCCCGCCGACAAAGCGATGACGCGGGCGCTCGCGGCCTTCGACGTCTTCGCCCGGTTTGAAATCGGCGATCTGCTCGCAGGCGGTGAACATGAACTGCTGCTGGGTCTTGATCTCCCGTGCCAGCTCGGGCACCTGCTCGATCAGCTTGCCGAGATCACCCGGCAACGGATGCTGGGCCAGCAGTTTGGTCAGATTCTTTGCGGTGGTTTCCAGCCAGTCAGCAGTGGAGCGCAGGCGCGTGTAATGGGCGAAGTGGCCGATGGCTTTGTCCGGCAGGTGGTGACCTTCGTCGAACACGTAAATGGTGTCGCGCGGATCCGGCAACACGGCGCCGCCGCCCAGTGCCAGATCCGCCAGGACCATGTCGTGGTTGGTAACGATCACGTCAACCTTGCCCATGCCTTCGCGGGCCTTGTAGAAGGCACACTGGCCGAAGTTCGGGCAATGACGGTTGGTGCACTGGCTGTGATCGGTGGTCAGGCGCGCCCAGTCGGCGTCTTCCAGCGCGTTCGGCCAGCTGTCGCGGTCGCCGTCCCATTTATTGCCGGCGAGCTTTTCGATCATGCTGGTGAACAGCTTCTGACTGGCCTCGTCGACTTCGATCTTGAAGCCTTCTTCTTCGAACAACTGCGCGGTGGCGGTTTGTGCGTGGCCTTCCTGCAACAGCATGTCGAGCTTGGACAGGCACATGTAGCGGCCACGGCCCTTGGCCAGGGCGAAACTGAAATTCAGCCCGCTGTTGCGCATCAGGTCAGGCAAATCCTTGTAGACGATCTGCTCTTGCAGGGCGACGGTCGCGGTGGCTATCACCAAACGCTTGCCGGCCAGTTTCGCCGTAGGGATCGCCGCCAGGCTGTAGGCCACCGTCTTGCCGGTACCGGTGCCGGCTTCCACCGCGACGATCGCGGGGTCGCCACTGCGCCGGCCTTCGTCATCGGTGTCGATATCCCCGAGGACCTTGGCGATTTCGGCGATCATCAGGCGCTGGCCGTAACGCGGCTTGAGGCTCTTGGCCTCTAGAAAACGCGAATAGGCGCCCTGGATCGTGGTTTTGAGTTCAGTGCTGATCATTGAGTGTCGGGCGCAAAACGCTGGATAAATTTTCAGTGGTTTGATTCGGCGGCTATCATACCCCGCTAATCGATCCCGCGCAGAACGGAGTGACCCAATGACACCTTTTAGCCTCGTTTACCCCCTGCATGTCCTCGCCGCTCTGGTGTGGGTCGGCGGTATGTTTTTCGCCTGGATGGTCTTGCGCCCTGCGGCTGTGAAGGCCCTGGACGGCCCCGCTCGCCTGACCCTGTGGGTGGAAGTGTTTCAAGGTTTTTTCCGTTGGGTCTGGGTCGCGGTGATCCTGTTGCCGATAAGCGGCGTGGGCATGTTGCATCTGCAGCAGGTCGGATTTGAAACCGCGCCGAAGTACGTGCAGGTGATGATCGGTTTGTATGTGGTGATGACGGCGCTGTTCATCCGCATTCAGGGGTTGATGCTGCCGGAGTTGCGCAAGGCGGTTGAGGCGAAGGATTGGCCGGCGGGTGCGGCAGTGCTGGGGCGGATTCGCCGGGTGGTGGGGCTTAATCTGCTTGTCGGGTTGGTGCTGGTGGCTGTGGCGGCGGCGAGACCGATGCTCTGAATCGCACTCTTGTTCTGCTGTGAACACAGTTGTGGCGAGGGGATTTATCCCCGCTGGGTCGCGAAGCGGCCCCGCTCTAAAAATCAAAAGCGGGACTGCTACGCAGCCCAGCGGGGATAAATCCCCTCGCCACATAATTTCACTCACCAAAGATCTTCACTCACCAAAGCATTTTATTGATCAGAGAGCGGGTCGCAGTTTTAGAGCCGTTGCACGGTAACCGAACCCGCCGCCCCCACCGGCCCAGGCTGGCCATCCGCGCCGGCCTTGCCGTTCTTGCCGCCATCAGCGCGATAGACCAGGCAGCCCTTGGACTTGCCACCCTTGCCCGCCTTGCCGCCGACACCCGCCGGTCCGCCGGCACCGCCAGCCACGTTGACCTTGATCAGCTCGACTGGGAAATCCCGTGGTACGGCGAGGCGCACCAGCGCACCCGGCGCGCCTGGCTGACCATCGCTGCCGTCACTGCCATCGGCACCGTGGCCGGCCGAGCCATAGGTGCAGCCCGGATCTTCACCGTTGCCGCCGTCGAGGCCGACGAAACCCGGCGCGCCCCTGCCGCCACGGGCATCGACCGTCAGTTGCGGCGCGCTCAGGGCCTGAAATTGCAGGTTCAGATTGCGCCCGGCCCGGGCCGCTTTTTCATAAGTGCCGGGGGCGCCGCGCGCGGTGATCTGGCTGCCCTCGCTCAATTCAGCGCGCTTGACCTTCACTTCCAGCGCCTGTTCAGCCGGAACGATAGCAATACGTGCTTCGTGGCCCAGACGCAGTTCATCAATGTTCAATTCAGTCACGTTGGACGGGATCAGCAAGGTGCCGTAATCGGCGACTTCCAGTTTCTCCAGTTGCAGCGTGCTGGTGGTGTTGGGCAAGCGCATCAAAGAATTGCTTTGCACGTTGACCACCTGGGCGCAGGCCAGTGGACTGATGAATGCAGCGAGCAGGCAGAGTTTACGCATGGGAAGAAGCCTCCGGAGCGGCCGGGGCCGGGATGGTTTGCAGGTGGAAAACGCCGAACAACAGAATGCGGCCACGATCACGCCAAGGGTGCGGACGACCCTTGAGGCTGCGATTGCACAGCAGCACTTCGAGTAGATGAATCAGCAACAACAGAGCGCCGGCCAGATTGACCAGCAGATGCAGCGGATGAACAAACGGCACCAGTTGATTGGCCAGTACCACGCAGCAGAACAGCAGGGTCAGCAAACGCCCCAGCCCCCAGAACACCTTCATACGCTCCCCCGTGTTGCGAATTATTCTTTGCACGCACAGTACCGGCTTCTGCGGGGGATAAGCCAGAGGGAAAAATGAAATTTGTGCAAACGCGGATGAAATGGCTGCCGGGGCGACGATCTCGACCCGGCAGCTCTAGCCTGCGTACTACAGACGGTTGCTAACGATTGATGTGCAGCTCGACCCGTCTATTTTCCGCGCGGCCTTCATCGCTGGCGTTATCGGCGACCGGCTCACTCTCGCCTCGGCCCTCGCTGGTGAGCTTGTTCGGCGCCAGCCCCTGACTCAACAGATACGCCGCGACACTGCTCGCGCGCCGCTCGGACAAAGCCTGGTTATAGGCGTCGGAGCCTTTACTGTCGGTGTGCCCGATGACCTTGATGCTGACCACATCGGCATTGCGCAGCTTGTCCATCAAGGTGTCGAGCTGGGCTTTGGCCGCCGGGGTCAGATCGGACTTGTCGAAATCGAACAGCACGTTGCCGGCATCGCTCAAGGTGATCACTTCAGATTGCGGCGCCGGTTCGACCGGTTTGACTGCCACCGGATATTGCGGCAGCGGGCAGCCACGGTGATCGACTTCGGTGTTTTCCGGAGTGTCCGGGCAGCGGTCGCGGCGGTCGAAGACGCCGTCGCTGTCTTCGTCGCCATCCTGGGCGTAACAGATCAGCCCGCCGGTGACGATACCCAATGCCGCGCCGCCGCCGGCCCAGCCGGCGCTTTCAATGGCGCCAAGACCGCCGCCGACCAGACCGCCAAGCAGGCTGCAGATCGGCCACGTACGTTGATTGAGGGGGGCGGTGCCATCGCTGTGAGTGGCACAACCGGTGAGCAAGCTGCCAAGCAGCAGCACCGGCAAGACGGACCTTGAGAAAAGACGCATTTGTGAACGCTCCTGTGTACCGGCCCATACCGGTTACACAGGAGTAAAGACCCGCATCCGCGACTGCACAAGCCGCGGATGCGAGAGGGGCTAGCGGACGATTTTGATTTCGGTGCGACGATTCTGCGCACGACCATCAGCCGACTTGTTGTCAGCCACAGGCTGGCTTTCACCAAGGCCCGACACCGAAACGAAGCTGGCACGTGGCACGCCCTGCTGGATCAGGTATTCCACCACCGAGTGCGCACGACGATCCGACAGTTTCTTGTTGTAGGCATCGCTGCCGACACTGTCGGTGTGACCGGTCACGGTCAGTTGCGCGGTAGAGAATTCCTGTTTCAGGCGATCGGCGACCTTGTCCAGCACTTGCTTGTCAGGGCCGGTCAGCGTGGCTTTGTCGAACTCGAAATGCACATCACGAATGACGATGGTTTCTTCCTTGACCACAACCGCTTCTTCGACCACTGGCGCAGGCGTCGGTGGCGGGCAACCGTCAGCATCGACCTGCACGCCTTTTGGCGTGCCCGGGCACTTGTCGCGACTGTCCGGCACGCCATCGCCGTCTTCATCGCCATCGCCATGCACCCAGCAGTAAGCCGCTGCCGTACCGCCGACGATCAGTGCACCGTAGCCAGCCCACGATGCGCTTTCCGTCGCGCCGAGACCGGCACCGACCACACCGCCGACCGCCGCACAGGTCGGCCAGTCGGTTTTCTGCAAACCTGCACAACCAGTCAACACACTGGTTAGCAGAACCAAGGGTAATGCTGTCCGAACTATGCTCATCTAGTTTTCTCCTGAGGGATCGGCTTAAAACCGATTCAGGGAGTAAAGACCGGAGTTTTAATCTCCGCCAGCAATAGGCCACCGCTGTTTGCGACCGTGTTCACAGGGGTTTGCCTCTTTTGGCGAAAACCACCGCCACCGGGCGCTTTGCCGACGCAGTCTGGCAGGCTAGTCTTGGCGGTCTGACTGAGGAGCTTCGATGAACGTCGCCATTTCTTCGCGCACGCCACAACAGGCGTTGGCCGCTTTGCTGGATCGCTACGCCCCGGCCCGACTGCTGCTGATCGGCGCCAGCGAGTTTCCCGCCTTGAGCGCTTTCAAGGACGCGCATCCAGATACCGTGGTCGCCCATGCCGCACCCGGCGGTCTGCCCGCCGAACTGGCCGCGCAACGCTTCGATCTGGCGCTGGTGGTCGATTGCCTGGAACATTTGCCCAAACGCGATGGCCTGAATCTGTTGGGCGGCATCCGCAATCTCAACACCAGTCGCATCGCAGTGCTGGCGGATCTGGCGGCCAGCGGCTGGCAGGAAACCGACTTCTATTCGCTGGCACTGCAGGCCAGCGAGCGTTTTCAGCGCGACGCGCAGGTGCTGACCCTGTTCACCTACGATCTGCTTGACTACAAACAAGTCCCCGACTGGCTCAATTCACGCTTCTGGGCCAATCCGGAAAACTTCGGGAAATACTGGTGGTAATGCAATGAGTACAGCCATTTGCCCTTGCGGCAGCGGCAATCTGCTGGATGCCTGCTGCGGCCCTTATCATGACGGCCACCCGGCGCCGTGTGCCGAAGCCTTGATGCGTTCGCGGTACAGCGCTTATGTGCTGGGGCTGATCGACTATCTGGTGGCGACCACCCTGCCCGCGCAGCAGGCGGGGCTGAACCGACAATCGATCAGCGACTGGAGTGCGCAAAGTACCTGGCTCGGCCTTGAGGTGGAAAGCTCGGAGGTTTTCGGCGGCCAGCCGGAACACGCTTTTGTGACATTCACCGCGCGCTGGCATGACAGCCAGGGCGAGCACAGCCATCGCGAGCGCTCTTCGTTTGTGCAGAACGGCGGGCGCTGGTACTTCATCGATCCCACGGTGCAGCTGAAGCTGGGGCGCAATGACGGCTGCCCTTGCGGCAGCGGGCAGAAGTTCAAGAAGTGTTGTTCGGGTTATTTCGGCGCTTGAAAGCCAAGATCAAAAGATCGCAGCCTTCGGCAGCTCCACGGGATTAGCCGAAGGCTGAAATCTTTTAAGGTCTAGACTGGGCACAAAGGGAGTCAATTTCATGCTCGGTCGTCGGCGCACATTACATTTCCTGCTGTTGATGCTGATCGTAAACCTCGGCGGCTGTGCCTCGTGGTTCAGCGACGAAAGCGTCGAGCCCGCCGTGCATCTGGTGAAAGTCGAGGTGGTGCGGGCCAAACTGCTCGAGCAAAAATTCATCCTGCACTTTCGCGTCGACAATCCCAACGACAGCGACCTGACCGTGCGCGGCCTTGAATACCGGATTCACCTGGCCGACATGCTGCTCACCGAAGGCGAGCATGAGCACTGGTTTACCGTGGGTCCCAAGCGCAGCGCTTACTTCAAAGTGCCGATCCGCACCAACCTGTGGCCGAAGGTCAAACACGTAGTGAAACTGCTGAAAAATCCGAACCAGCAGATTCCCTATCGATTGCAGGGGGAAATGGAAACCGGTTTATTCATCGCCCACTACGTGCACCTTGAGCGCAATGGCGTGATAATCCCCGCCGATCTAACTCCGGAGTGACCTCGATGACCCAGCAACCCCATGTCCATGGCCCTGACTGCAACCACGATCATGACCACCATCATGATCACGACCATGGCCATGTCCACGGCCCGAACTGCGGCCACGCCCACCAGGAACCGGTGCGCAACGCCCTGAAAGACGTCGGCCGCAACGACCCTTGCCCATGCGGCAACGGCAAGAAATTCAAGAAGTGCCACGGCGCTTGATGTCACTGGCGAAGATCTTCTTCGCCTGACACACCGCTTCGCGAGCAGGCTCGCTCCCACAGTTGATCTGCACTCAACACATTTTTGTGAACCTGCGCAGCCCTGTGGGAGCTGGCTTGCCAGCGATAGGGCGGCACATCCCTGCATTGATGTCGCCTGATTCACCGCAATCGCTGGCAAGCCAGCTCCCACAGGTCTATCAGTTGACTGTCAGAATCAGGGCAGCACTGACCACCGTCGCGTACTCCCCATGCAGATTGCCCAGCGACATCCCGTGCACCTCTTCAGCGGTACGCGGTTTGCCGAAATAATCGGCCTTGTCGAAGGTAAAGCACGCATCCTCTGCCACCCATGTGTCGAAACCCAGGTTGCCCGCAGTGCGCGCCGTCGACTCAACAGAGTTATTGGTCGCCACACCAACGATGATCAGTTGCCCGATCCCGGCCTCACGCAACTGCGCCTCCAGCCCACTGGCACAAAACGCATCGGGCACCTGTTTCTGGATCAGCCATTCAGCGTCCTGCGGCATAAAGCGCGGCTGAAACTCCACTCCGTCCTGCTCCGGCCAGAACACCGAATCAGGTGAGCGCGACAAATGCTGCACGTGAATCACCGGGCGCCCGCGCAGGCGCCACAGCGCCAATAACTCAAGCATTCGCTCTTCGGCCTGAGGATTATTCCGCCGCCCCAGACGCGGATGCAGAATGCCTTTCTGCTGGTCGATGATGATCAGCGCAGCGTTGCTTTGAAGCTCCATAGCGATCTTTCTCCTGACAGGTCTGGGGACTCATTCCGCAGTTCAACATCAGCGCTTTCCCACAAGCAACTGTCACAGCTCTGACCGATCAGCCGACAACAGCACAAATAACCGCTCGCCCCGCTTGCGCGGCCCTCGCGCCCTCACTAACGTAGCGGCTTTATTGCGCCCCCAGCCTTATACCCCCGCAGGAGCTTCGCCATGGCCTCGCCAGCCCTTACACATTTTCTTCCCCGGTTCGGCGTTGCCGCAGCAGTGGCCGGTGTTCTCGGCCTGTCCGGTTGCCAGACCTGGAACGCCCAGGACAGCCTGCCGCCGACCTCCGGCGTACAACCGCTCAAGGGCCTGGCGCAGAATGTGTCGGTGCGGCGCAATGCGATGGGCATGCCGCTGATCGAGAGCAACAGCTTCCATGACGCACTGTTCAGCCTCGGCTATGTCCACGCCAGCGACCGCATCAACCAGATGGTCACCCTGCGCCTGTTGGCCCAGGGCCGGCTGGCGGAAATGTCTGGCGCGTCGATGCTCGATGCCGACCGCTACATGCGCGCGGTCAATCTGAAGAAGAGCGCCGGCGAGCTGTACAAGGCCTCGTCGCCACGGCTCAAGCGCTTCTTCGAAGTCTACGCACGAGGCGTCAACGCTTATCTGTTCCGCTATGCCGACAAGTTGCCGGGCGACCTCGCCGCCAGCGGTTACAAGCCCGAATACTGGAAACCGGAAGATTCGGCGCTGATTTTCGCCCTGCTGAATTTCAGCCAGTCGGCCAACCTGCCGGAGGAAATCCAGTCGCTGGTGCTCGCGCAAACCGTGACCACTGACAAACTCGCCTGGCTGAGCCCGTCGGCGCCCGATGAAAACCTGCCGGTTGCCGAAGCCGACAAACTGCAAGGCCTCAAGCTCAACGGACAAATTCCGGGGCTGACGGAATTGAGCAACGCCAGCCAGCAACTGTCGGCGCTGAACCTGCTCGCCACGCCGACTGCGAACAACTGGGCAATCGCCCCGCAACGCAGCCGTAGCGGCAAAAGCCTGCTGGCCAGCGATGCGCACGGGCCGCTGGCCGCGCCTTCGCTGTGGAGTTTCGTGCAGATCCGCGCGCCGAAATATCAGGCCGCCGGCGTCACGGTTGCCGGTCTGCCGATGGTGCTCGGCGGCTTCAACGGCAAAGTGGCGTGGAGCATGACCAGCGTGCTCGGCGATAACCAGGATCTGTTCCTCGAGAAAATCCGCCGTCAGGGCAGCAGCCTCACTTATGAAGTCAACGGCAAATGGCAGCCGCTGGGCGTGCGCAACGAAACCTATTTCGTCAAAGGCCAGCGGCCGATTCGTGAAGCCGTTTACGAAACCCGCCACGGCGCGCTGCTCAACAGTGCCCAGGCAGCGGCGCAGGGCAGCGGTTTCGGTCTCGCTTTACAGACGCCAAGCTTCACCGACGACAAAACGCTGGATGCCTTCTTCGATCTGACCCGGGCGCAAAACGTCGAGCGCGCCTCGGACGCCAGCCGCGAAATCCGCGCCATTACCCTGAATCTGGTCTTTGCCGATGCAAGCAATATCGGCTGGCAAGTCACCGGGCGCTTCCCCAACCGTCGCGAAGGTGAAGGCCTGCTGCCCTCGCCGGGTTGGGACGGTCGCTACGACTGGGACGGTTACGCCGACCCGATGCTGCACCCCTACGATCAGGACCCGGCACAAGGCTGGCTCGGCACCGCCAACCAGCGTGTAATTCCCGACGGCTACGGCATGCAGTTGTCGAAATCCTGGGCGGCACCGGAGCGCGGCGAGCGCCTGGCGGAAATGGCCGGCAGCGGCAAGCACGACAGCCGCAGCGTGATCGCCATGCAGTACGACCAGACCACCACGCTCGCCGCCAAGCTGAAAAAAGTCTTCGAAGCGCCGGGGATGAAGCAACCGCTGAAACAAGCGATCGACGCTTTGCCGGAAGCGGAGCGCAGCAAGGCCCGCGAAGCCTTCACGCGCTTGATGGCGTTCGACGGCAAGCTCAGCCCGACCTCGGCGGATGCGGCGATTTATGAACTGTTTCTGCAGGAAAGCATGAAGCAGATCTTCCTCGATGAACTGGGTCCTGAGTCGAGCCCGGCGTGGAAGGCCTTTCTCGCCAATGGCGATCTGTCCTACGCGGCGCAGGCCGATCATCTCTTGGGGCGTGAGGACAGTCCGTTCTGGGATGACCTGCGCACGCCGCAGAAGGAAGACAAATCCGTGATTCTCGCCCGCAGCCTCGCTGCGGCGATTACTGCCGGTGACAGCCAGTTGGGCGGCGATCATCGCGCCTGGCAGTGGGGCAAATTGCACAGCTATGCGTGGAAAAACAGCAACGGCCAGACCGTGCGCGGACCACTGGCAGCCGGTGGCGATCACACCACGCTGAACAACTCGGCGTTTGCCTGGGGCCAGGACTTCGTCACCACGCGCGCGCCGTCGATGCGTTTTATCGTCGACTTCGGCCAGAGCGAGCCACTGATGGCGCAGAACGGTACGGGGCAGTCGGGCAACCCGCTGAGTCCGAACTACCTGAACGGGATCGATGCGTGGCTGAAAGGTCAGTACATCGGCCTGCCGATGCAGCCGCAGAACTTTGATCGGGTGTATGGCAAGACCCGCTTGACCCTCACCCCCGGGAAATAGAGCAAGATCAACAGCCCCTCACCCTAGCCCTCTCCCTGAGGGAGAGGGGACTGATTGGGGGATGCTTGGGTCTTGCGCCGACCTGAAAGAGAGATGGTGAATCCAACATTGGATCAGGCTCAAGGCTGTGCCGGATCCATATTCAACTCGGCCCCCCAGGTCGATGACCTCACCAGGCACCTCGGTCGGCCCCTCTACAAAGCGAGGTGAATCCAACATTGGATCAGGCTCAAGGCTGTGCCGGATCCATATTCAACTCGGTCCCCCAGGTCGATGTACCTCACCAGACACTTCGGTCGGCCCCTCTACAAAGCGAGGTGAATCCAACGTTGGATCAGGCTCAAGGCTGTGCCGGATCCATATTCAACTCGGTCCCCCAGGTCGATGTACCTAACCAGACACTTCGGTCGGCCCCCTCTCCCTCTGGGAGAGGGCTGGGGTGAGGGTAGCGCTTCAAAGCCGATCGAACTTCCAGCCTCACGCCCGCCTCATAGCTAACAAGCCCCCCATTCCGGTCACGACATGGATCTTGTTATTGCCCGACCTGAAGGTCTCTACTGCCCCGCCGGAGATTTCTATATCGATCCGTGGCGGCCGGTCGAGCGTTCGGTGATCACCCATGCCCATGGCGATCACGCGCGCACCGGTAATCAGCACTACCTGTCGAGCAGCGCCAGCGCCGGGATTCTGCGCGCGCGCCTGGGTCAGGACATCCAGTTGCAAACACTCGACTACGGCCAGCGCCTGACCCACCACGGCGTGACCCTGAGCTTTCACCCCGCCGGGCATGTCCTCGGTTCGGCGCAGGTGCGCCTGGAATACGGCGGCGAAGTCTGGGTCGCGTCGGGGGATTACAAGGTCGAGCCGGATGGCACGTGCGCCCCATTCGAACCGGTGCGCTGCCACACCTTCATCACCGAATCGACCTTCGGCCTGCCGATCTATCGTTGGCAGCCGCAGGCGCAGATCTTCGCCGAGATCAATCAGTGGTGGGCGGCCAATATCGCCGCCGGCAAGGCCAGCGTGCTGTTCTGCTACTCCTTCGGCAAGGCCCAACGCATCCTCCACGGCATCGACGAAACCCTCGGGCCGATCCTCAGCCACGGCGCAGTCGAACCGCTGAACCGCGTCTACCGCGACGCCGGTGTGTACCTGCCGCCGACGATTTACGCAGGCGACGTGAAAAAAAGCGATCCGATCATGCGCCAGGCGCTGGTCATTGCTCCGCCATCGGCGGGCGGCAGCACGTGGATGCGCCGTTTTGGCGACTTCAGCGATGCCTTCGCCAGCGGCTGGATGCGCTTGCGCGGAACCCGGCGGCGGCGCGGTGTCGATCGCGGTTTCGTCCTCTCCGATCACGCCGACTGGCCCGGCCTGCTCTGGGCGATCAACCAGACCGGCGCGGAGCGGGTGATGGTCACTCATGGCTCGATCGGCGTGCTCGTACGTCATCTGCGCGAACAGGGTCTTGATGCACAAGGCTTCACCACTGAATACGGCGATGACGAAGACGACAACATCGCCACCGAACCCACCGTTGCCGAGACGTCCCCATGAAAGCGTTCGCCGAGTTATATGCCGAACTCGACGCCACCACGTCGAGCAACGCCAAGCTGGCGGCGATGCAGGTGTACTTCGCGCAGGCCGCGCCAGCAGATGCCGCGTGGGCGGTGTATTTCCTCTCCGGTGGTCGGCCGCGACAACTGGTACCGGTGCGCATCCTCCGAGAGCTCGCGGTGGAAGTTTCGGGGCTGGAGCCATGGCTGTTCGAAGAAAGCTATCAGGCCGTCGGCGATCTGGCCGAGACCATTTCTCTGGTGCTGCCGGAAAATTCCCACAGCTCCGAGGCCGGTCTAGCCGAATGGATCGAAGACAGGCTGCTGCCACTTCGCGGTGAAACCCCGGAATATCTGGCGCGCCAACTGCCGATGTTGTGGGCGCAACTGGACCGGCCGAGCCTGATGCTGTGCATCAAGTTGATCACCGGCAGCTTCCGCGTTGGCGTGTCGAAGCTGCTGGTCACTCGCGCTCTCGCCTCGATGGCGGGACTGGACAGCAAACGCGTGGCCCAGCGTCTGGTCGGTTACACCGATCTGTCGAACCGGCCCAACGCCGCCAGCTATCTGAAACTGATCGCCCCGGAATCCGCCGACGAACATGCCCAGCGCGGCGGCCAGCCCTACCCGTTCTTTCTTGCCCACGCCTTGGCGCAACCGGTCGAGGAATTCGAAGCGCTGCTCGGCCCGGCCAGCGACTGGCAGGTGGAATGGAAGTGGGATGGTATTCGCGCGCAAGTGGTCAAGCGCGACGGCAAGCTGTGGGTGTGGTCGCGCGGCGAGGAACTGGTGACCGAGCGCTTCCCCGAGTTCGATGTGCTGGTCCACGGCTTGCCGGACGGCACGGTGATCGACGGCGAAATCGTCGTGTGGAAGAGCACCCATCCGACTACTGAAGATGCCTTCGATCCGCAATCCGATGAGCCGCCGGCCGTGCAACCGTTCGCCCTGCTGCAGCAACGCATCGGTCGCAAGACGCTCGACAAGAAGATTCTCGAAGAAGTGCCAGTGGTGGTGCTGGCCTACGACCTGCTGGAATGGCAGGGCGAAGACTGGCGCAACCAGCCGCAGGTCAAGCGGCGGGCGCAACTCGAGGAAGTCATCGCGCGCTGCAACAGCCCGGTACTGCTGCCCTCCCCCGTATTGACCGGCGAAGACTGGCTCGACCTCGGCCGCCAGCGCGAAGCGTCACGCAAACTCGGCGTCGAAGGCATGATGCTCAAGGCGCGCGAATCGCTTTATGGCGTCGGCCGGACCAAGGACATGGGCGTGTGGTGGAAGTGGAAGGTCGACCCGTTCAGCGTCGACGCGGTACTGATTTATGCCCAGCGCGGACACGGCCGTCGCGCCAGTCTGTACAGCGATTACACCTTCGCCGTGTGGGACGGCCCGCCGGAATCCAGTCAACGCTCGCTGGTGCCGTTCGCCAAGGCGTATTCGGGGCTGACCGATGAAGAGATGCGTCAGGTCGACAGCATCGTGCGCAAGACCACCGTGGAGAAATTCGGCCCGGTCAGCAGCGTCAAGCCGAGCCTGGTGTTCGAACTCGGCTTCGAAGGCATCGCCCTGTCGCGCCGGCACAAGAGCGGCATCGCCGTGCGTTTCCCGCGCATGCTGCGCTGGCGCAAGGACAAGACCGTCGAAGAAGCGGACAGCCTCGCTACCCTGCAAGACTTATTGGCCTGATTCATTCTCGACACATCGCAGAACCCTGTGGCGAGGGGATTTATCCCCGCTGGGCTGCGCAGCGGCCCCCAGCAATTCCCACCTGAAATCGTGCACTCAGGTTTTTGCGACTGCTGCGCAGCCGATCGGGGACAAATCCCTTGCCACAGTTTTTCCCTGCTCTGAGCTACGCGTTTGAACCGAAACAGTGCATGCAAACAGCAATGCCCGTTTCCGTGCATTCAACTACCCTTGCCTCTCTGCGCTCAACCTTTTAAAACACCTGTTCGGCACTCTGGTTCGGAAATTGCTACTTTCTATAGGTCGTAAGCGTTGCAGTAACAATAATTCTGCGCCACAAGCGCTCATATTGGTTCTTAGGGATTGAATAATGAAAAAAGCATTGCTGACCCTTTCTGCACTGGCGTTGTGCATGGCCGCCGGCTCCGCGCTGGCCAAGGAATACAAAGAGCTGCGCTTTGGCGTTGACCCTTCGTACGCACCGTTCGAGTCGAAAGCGGCCGATGGCAGCCTGGTCGGGTTCGATATCGATCTGGGCAACGCGATCTGCGCCGAACTGAAGGTCAAGTGCAAATGGGTCGAAAGCGATTTCGACGGCATGATTCCGGGCCTCAAGGCCAACAAGTTCGATGGTGTGATCTCGTCGATGACCGTGACCCCGGCTCGCGAGAAGGTCATCGACTTCTCCAGCGAACTGTTTTCCGGCCCGACCGCTTACGTGTTCAAGAAAGGCTCCGGCATCACCGCCGACGTCACTTCACTCAAGGGCAAAACCGTCGGTTACGAGCAAGGCACCATTCAGGAAGCCTACGCCAAAGCCGTGCTGGACAAGGCTGGCGTGAAAACCCAGGCCTATCAGAACCAGGATCAGGTGTATTCCGACCTGACCTCCGGTCGTCTCGACGCCGGTATCCAGGACATGCTGCAAGCCGAACTGGGCTTTCTGAAGTCGCCAAAAGGCGCTGATTATGAAATCAGCCAGCCGGTCGACAGCGAATTGCTGCCAGCCAAAACCGCTGTCGGTATCAAGAAAGGTAACACTGAGCTGAAAGCACTTTTGGATAAAGGTATCAAAGCGTTACACGACGACGGCAAATACGCCGAGATTCAAAAGAAACACTTTGGTGACCTGAATCTGTACAGCGGCAAATAATGCCCCGGCGCCCATCCTCGATGGGCGCCTTTTCCATCCGCTCAGGTTGCTGATTTATGTTTGAAACCCTCCTGCAAAATCTGGGGCTGGCCTCGTTCAGTCTGCAGGGCTTCGGCCCGTTGCTGCTGCAAGGCACCTGGATGACCATCAAATTATCGGCAATGTCGCTGCTGGTGGCCGTGTTGCTCGGCCTGCTCGGCGCCAGTGCCAAACTGTCGAAAGTCAAACTGGTGCGCCTGCCCGCGCAGCTCTACACCACGCTGATTCGCGGCGTGCCGGATCTGGTGCTGATGCTGTTGATCTTCTACAGCCTGCAAACCTGGTTGACGTCGCTGACCGACTACATGGAATGGGAATACATCGAAATCGACCCGTTCAGCGCCGGCGTGCTGACGCTGGGCTTCATTTATGGCGCGTATTTCACCGAGACCTTCCGTGGCGCCATCCTCGCGGTGCCGCGTGGTCAGGTCGAAGCCGCCACCGCGTATGGCCTCAAACGTGGCCAGCGTTTTCGCTTCGTGGTGTTTCCGCAAATGATGCGCTTCGCTTTGCCGGGCATCGGCAACAACTGGATGGTCATGCTCAAGGCCACCGCGCTGGTGTCGATCATTGGCCTCGCCGATCTGGTCAAGGCAGCGCAGGACGCCGGTAAAAGCACCTATCAACTGTTCTACTTTCTGGTCCTTGCCGCATTGATCTATCTGCTGATCACCAGTGCTTCGAACTTTATCCTGCGCTGGCTCGAACGCCGCTACGCCGCCGGTGCCCGGGAGGCCGTACGATGATCGAACTTCTCCAGGAATATTGGCGCGCCTTCCTTTATACCGACGGCCAGAACATCACCGGGCTGGCGATGACGATGTGGCTGCTGACCGCGTCGATCTGCATCGGCTTCGTCGTCTCGATTCCGCTGTCGATTGCCCGCGTCTCGCCGCACTTCTACATTCGCTGGCCGGTGCAGTTCTACACCTACCTGTTCCGGGGCACGCCGCTGTATATCCAGCTGCTGATCTGCTACACGGGCATCTACAGCCTCGCCGCCGTGCGCGAACAGCCGATCCTCGACAGTTTCTTTCGCGACGCGATGAACTGCACGATCCTCGCTTTCGCTCTCAATACCTGCGCGTACACCACGGAAATTTTCGCCGGGGCGATTCGCAGCATGAACCATGGCGAAGTCGAAGCGGCCAAGGCTTATGGCCTGACCGGCTGGAAGTTGTACGCCTACGTGATCATGCCGTCGGCATTGCGCCGCTCGTTGCCTTACTACAGCAACGAAGTGATCCTGATGCTGCACTCGACCACCGTGGCGTTCACCGCGACCATTCCCGATATTCTGAAAGTCGCGCGGGATGCCAACTCGGCGACCTTCCTGACCTTCCAGTCATTCGGCATCGCCGCGCTGATCTACCTGACCATTACTTTTGCGCTGGTCGGTCTGTTCCGCCTCGCCGAACGCCGCTGGCTGGCCTTCCTCGGGCCGACTCACTAGCACTGGTTTCAAAAATAAAGAGAAAACAATGCGCCACCAGATCCATGACTTGCTGGCCCCGCTGCCGGGGACCGCACGGCAGATTCACAGCTTCCACTTCGGCCCACCGCAGGCCAAGGGCAAGGTTTACATCCAGGCGTCGCTGCACGCTGACGAACTGCCGGGCATGCTGGTCGCCTGGCACCTGAAACAGCGTCTGGCCGAACTGGAAGCTGCCGGCCGCCTGCGCAGCGAAATCGTCCTGGTGCCGGTGGCCAACCCGGTCGGCCTCGAACAAGTGCTGATGGACGTGCCGCTGGGCCGTTACGACCTGGAGAGCGGGCAGAACTTCAATCGCTGGTTCGTCGACCTCAGCGAAGAAATCGGCAACGCCATCGAAGGCCAACTCAACGACGACGCGCAGCACAACCTCGAACTGATCCGCGCCAGCCTGCGCAACGCCCTCGACCGTCAGAAGCCGACCACACAACTGCAATCCCAGCGTCTGACCCTGCAACGCCTGGCCTGCGATGCCGACATGGTGCTGGACTTGCATTGTGACTTCGAATCGGTGGTGCACCTGTACACCACGCCCGAGGCGTGGCCACAGGTCGAGCCCTTGGCGCGCTACTTGGAAGCGCAGGCCAGCCTGCTCGCTACCGATTCCGGCGGGCAATCGTTCGACGAGTGCTTCACCCTGCTCTGGTGGCAACTGCGCGAGCGCTTCGGTGAGCAGTTCGAGATTCCGCTGGGCAGCTTCTCGGTGACCGTCGAATTGCGCGGCCAGGGCGACGTCAATCACCCGCTGGCCAGCCGCGATTGTCAGGCGCTGATCGATTATCTGATCCAGTTCGATGCCATCGTCGGCGAGACCAAGCCGCAACCGCCGCTGCCATACCCGGCCACGCCGCTGGCCGGGGTCGAACCGGTGACCACACCAGTCGGCGGCCTGCTGGTGTACTGCGCCACGCCCGGCCAATACCTGGAAGCCGGCCAGCAGATCGCAGAAATCATCGACCCGGTCCACGACAAGGTCACCCCCATTCATTGCACCGCCGCCGGCCTGCTGTATGCGCGCTCGCTGCGGCGCATGGCCACTGCCGGCATGGTCATCGCCCACGTCGCGGGCGCCCAGGCCTATCGCAGCGGCTACCTACTTTCGCCTTGAGGATGCTCGTCCATGTACAAACTGACCGTTGAAGGCCTGCACAAAAGCTATGGCGATCATCAGGTGCTCAAAGGCGTTTCGCTCAAGGCCAAAACCGGCGACGTGATCAGCCTGATCGGCGCCAGCGGCTCGGGCAAAAGCACCTTTTTGCGCTGCATCAATTTCCTTGAACAACCCAATGACGGCGCCATGAGCCTTGATGGCCAGGCGATCCGCATGGTCACCGACCGCCACGGCATGCACGTTGCCGACGCCGATGAACTGCAACGCCTGCGCACGCGGCTGGCGATGGTGTTCCAGCATTTCAACCTGTGGAGCCACATGACCGTGCTGGAAAACATCACCATGGCCCCGCGCCGGGTGCTGGGCTGCAGCAAACAGGAAGCCGAGGATCGCGCCCGACGTTATCTGGACAAAGTCGGCTTGCCGGCGCGGGTCGCCGATCAATACCCGGCGTTTCTGTCCGGCGGCCAGCAACAACGCGTGGCGATCGCCCGGGCACTGGCGATGGAACCGGAAGTGATGCTGTTCGACGAACCGACCTCGGCACTCGACCCGGAACTGGTCGGCGAAGTGCTGAAAGTGATTCAGGGCCTGGCCGAAGAAGGCCGGACGATGATCATGGTCACCCACGAAATGAGTTTCGCGCGCAAGGTGTCGAATCAGGTGCTGTTTCTGCATCAGGGTCTGGTGGAAGAAGAAGGTGCGCCCGAAGAAGTGCTGGGCAATCCCAAGAGTGAACGCCTGAAGCAGTTCCTCAGCGGCAATCTTAAATAAGGTTGGCAACCCACCCCTGTGTGGGAGCGAGCCTGCTCGCGAAAGCGGTTTATCAGTCAACATCAATGTTGAATGTGCAATCGCATTCGCGAGCAGGCTCGCTCCCACAGGGGGAATCCATCGACCGACAAAGTTAAACTTGTCGCCCCGCTTCGCTGTCTCTGAAACAACACCTCCAGAGCGCACGCAGCCGGCATGGCGAAATCCCCCGACTTTGCAAAAACCTGGTTCAGCGCCCGCGACTGGAAGCCGTTCGCCTTTCAGAAACAGGTGTGGGCGGCGGTGAAAACCGGCGAATCCGGGTTGCTCCACGCCAGCACCGGCGCCGGCAAAACTTATGCGGTATGGTTTGCTGCGCTCAACCGCTTCGCCCGCTTGCAACCGCCCGTGGCTACACCGCGCAAACGCAAACCGCCGGCCGAACCGCTGACGGTGCTGTGGATCACGCCGATGCGCGCCCTCGCCGCCGATACCGCCCGCGCTTTACAAAGCCCGGTCGATGAATTGCAGATTCCGTGGAGCATCGGCCTGCGCACCGGCGATACCAGCAGCAGCGAACGCGCGCGTCAGGGCCGGCGTTTGCCAACGACGCTGATCACCACCCCGGAAAGCCTCACTCTGCTACTAGCCCGCGCCGATGCGCGCACGGCGTTGTCGACCCTGCGCATGATCGTCGTGGATGAATGGCACGAATTGCTCGGCAACAAACGCGGCGTGCAATTGCAACTGGCCCTCGCCCGCCTGCGTCATTGGCAGCCGGAACTGATTGTCTGGGGGGTATCCGCCACCCTCGGCAATCAATCCCACGCGGAGCAAGTGCTGATCCCACAGGGCGGCGGCGCCAGTGTCCAAGGCAAAAGCGAAAAAACCCTGCAAGTCGACACCCTGCTCCCACCGGCCATCGAGCGTTTTCCCTGGGCCGGCCACATCGGTCTGAAGATGCTGCCGCAGGTGGTCGCCGAACTTGACGCCTGTGCCAGCAGCCTGGTGTTCACCAACACCCGTGCGCAATCGGAGACCTGGTATCAGGCGCTGCTGGAAGCGCGGCCGGACTGGGCCGGGTTGATCGCGCTGCACCACAGCTCACTGTCACGCGATACCCGCGACTGGGTCGAGCAGGCGCTGAAGAATGGCCAATTGAAAGCGGTGGTGTGCACCTCGAGCCTGGACTTGGGTGTGGATTTCCTCCCGGTCGAGCGCGTACTGCAAATCGGCTCGGCGAAAGGCGTCGCGCGTCTGATGCAACGTGCCGGACGTTCCGGTCACGCGCCGGGGCGCACCTCGCGGGTGACGCTGGTGCCGACCCACAGCCTGGAACTGATCGAAGCGGTCGCCGCACGCGATGCCGTCGAGCAACGGCGCATCGAGCCGCGCCTGTCACCGCACAAGCCGCTGGATGTGCTGGTCCAGCATTTGGTCAGCATGGCCCTTGGCGGTGGCTTTATTCCTGAAGACTTGTACGAAGAAGTCCGAGGCGCCTGGGCCTATCGCGACCTGACAGCGGCAGACTGGGCCTGGGCGCTGGCGTTCGTACGCCATGGCGGGATGTCTCTTACAGCGTATCCGGATTACCGCCGGGTCGAGCCGGACGAACACGGCGTCTGGCGTGTGCCGGATGCGCGTCTGGCGCGGCGCCATCGCATGAGCATTGGCACCATCGTCAGCGACGCGAGCATCAACCTGAAATTCTGGAGCAAGGGCGGCGGTGGCAAACAACTGGGCAGCGTCGAGGAGGGCTTTATCGCGCGACTGAAACCCGGCGATGGTTTCCTCTTCGCCGGCCGCCTGCTGGAACTGGTGCGGGTGGAAAACATGACCGCCTACGTCAAACGCAGCACCGCGAAAAAGGCTGCCGTGCCGCGCTGGAATGGCGGACGCATGCCGTTATCCAACGAACTGGCCGAAGCGGTGGTCACGCGCTTCAGCGCCGCTGCTCAAGGTCAATTCAAAGGCCCGGAAATGCACGCGTTGCGGCCGCTGCTGGAGACGCAGATACGCTGGTCCGGTTTGCCCACCACGGAGAATCTGCTGGCCGAGGTGCTGAAATCCCGCGAAGGCTGGCACCTTTTCCTTTATCCGTTTGCCGGGCGGCAGGTGCATCTGGGACTGGCGAGCCTGCTGGCATGGCGCGTCAGTCAGCGCCAGCCGGTGACCTTCTCGATTGCCGTGAATGATTACGGCCTGGAACTGCTCAGCGCCACGCCGGTGGATTGGGCCACGCATCTCGACGCTCACCTGTTCAATGCCGATGACTTGTTGCTGGACGTGCTCGCCAGCCTCAATGCCGGTGAACTGGCGTTGCGCCGCTTCCGCGAAATCGCGCGGATCGCCGGGCTGGTGTTCGCCGGGTATCCGGGCGCACCAAAAAGCACCCGCCAAGTGCAGGCGTCGAGTGGCTTGTTCTTCCAGGTGTTCAAACAATATGACGCCGACAACCTGCTGCTAGCCCAGGCTGGGGAAGAAGTCCTACGCGAAGAGCTGGATATTCGCCGTCTGGAACAGACACTGGAGCGCATCAATCAGATGAAACTGGACGTGCATCAGGTTAAACGTCCTACACCGTTGGGCTTTCCGCTGCTGGTGGAGCGGATGCGCGAGAGCATGAGTTCGGAAAAACTGGCTGACAGGATCAGAAGAATGGTTGGTGACCTGGAAAAAACCGCTGATAACGGGAAATCGTCGTGAGTGCGTACCCGGTGCGTTTGGCCGGTGAGGAGTTGTGGCTGCTGCCGGAGAAAGCGCTGTACTGGCCAGCGCAGGAAGCATTGCTGATCGCCGATGTGCATTTCGGTAAGGCGGCGGCCTATCGCAGCCTCGGCCAGCCGGTACCGCATGGCACGACGGCGAGCAACATCGAGGTAATCGACGCGTTGCTGGCGCGGTTGCCGTGTCGCCAGTTGATCTTCCTCGGGGATTTTCTGCATGGGCCTGGTTCACATGTCCCGGCCACGCTGAATGCGCTGGCAGAGTGGCGCGCACGGCACGCTGACCTGCCGATGACACTGATTCGCGGCAACCACGATAAACGCGCAGGCGACCCACCAGCCTCGCTGAATATTCGCGTGGTACCAGAGCCGCTGTTACTAGGGCCATTCGCCCTGCAGCATGAGCCCGATCCGCATCCGGAACGGCACGTGCTCGCGGGCCACGTGCATCCGGTTTATCGATTGCACGGCAAAGGTCGGCAGAGCCTGCGCCTGGCCTGTTTCAGACTCGGTGAGCGCATCAGCCTGATGCCGGCATTCGGTGCGTTCACCGGCGGCTATCAGGTCGAGCGCGACGACAGCTGCAGAGTCTTCGTGATCGGCGACAACGAAATATGGCCCGTCAGCTAGATCGCAAATCGATCAGACTGACGGGCCATATTCATGACAGTGGATCAGGCCACAGGCGCCGGAGGCGGCTCGTCCGGCAGCGTCGGTTCGCCTGGTTCGGTCGGTTGTTCGTTGGGAGTATCGGGATCGGGCTGGCCGGGCACGCCGCCGGACAGGCTCAAAGACGGATTCGCCAGTAACGACCAGGCCAGAACGCCTATCTGATTGGGCTCAAGCCTTGCCAGTTCAGCGCTGATTCGCGGGTCGATCTTCATAGGGCACTCCTCAGTGAAGGCCCGAATCTGTGTGTAACAAAAACGGGCAGTACACCCCATAGAGTGTCTGCCCGCCAAAGAATTCCCGACATCCGCCGGATGGTCGATCAGGTACGCGGCAAGGTCACGCCACGCTGGCCCTGGTACTTGCCGCCACGATCCTTGTAGGAAACTTCACATTCTTCATCGGATTCGAGGAAGAGCATCTGCGCCACACCTTCGTTGGCGTAGATTTTCGCCGGCAGGTTGGTGGTATTGGAGAATTCCAGGGTCACATGACCTTCCCACTCAGGCTCGAGCGGAGTGACGTTGACGATGATGCCGCAGCGCGCGTAGGTGCTTTTACCCAGGCAGATGGTCAGCACGTTGCGCGGAATGCGGAAGTATTCGACGGTGCTGGCCAGGGCGAAGGAGTTCGGCGGAATGATGCAGACGTCGCTGTGGATGTCGACGAAGCTGCCGGCGTCGAAGTTCTTCGGGTCAACAATGGCCGAGTTGATGTTGGTGAACACCTTGAAGTGGTTGGTGCAACGCACGTCGTAGCCGTAGCTCGACACGCCGTAGGAAATCACCCGGCTGTCGTCGCTGCCGCGCATCTGGCGCTCGACGAACGGTTCGATCATGCCGTGTTCCTGCGCCATGCGGCGAATCCACTTGTCCGATTTGATGCTCATGGCGGGTTTGTCCTGAATAGCGAGGTGGAAAAATTCTGTCCGGCATCTTACCGGGCGCGTCGTCTCGTTCAAAGTGCGCAACGCAATTCTCGGCGAACACCCCGTATTTACGCGATGTGGCGACGAACCGTCGCACCGCCGATCCCTAAAACACAGAATCCTTTGCAAGAAACATTGGCACGTTCCGGAAAAAGGGTTAAGGTGGCGTCACTGTGTTGCTTGTGTCACTGAGAATCTCTACACGATATGTTGAATTTCGATCCAACCATCTACAAGAATTTTTCCTGCTCTTTGCACTCAGTCTCGGCCAGGGTTCTTCCTGAGTCGCAGTTATCTTTGTTCAAGGAGTTACACCATGTCTAATCGCCAAACCGGTACCGTTAAGTGGTTCAACGATGAAAAAGGCTTCGGCTTCATCACTCCACAATCCGGTGACGACCTGTTCGTTCACTTCAAAGCTATCCAATCCGACGGCTTCAAAAGCCTGAAAGAAGGCCAACAGGTTTCTTTCATCGCTACCCGCGGTCAGAAAGGCATGCAAGCTGAAGAAGTACAAGTTATCTAACTTGTAGCTTCTTTAGAAAAGAGCCCCGCCCTTAAAAGCGGGGCTTTTTTGTGGGCGCCTGTTTTGCGCTGGCAAAAAAAATCGCGACCCTTGAGGCCGCGATTTTTTTGTTTCAGCCCTTACCAGGCGACGCCAAACCCTGCGGTATAACGGGTCTTGTTCAGATCCGCATCGTTGGTGCCACTGATGATGTCGCGCTCGGCCTTGAGGTTGAGCGAGGCCCAGTCGGTGACCTTGTAGCGCAGGCCCAGCTCGGCATCCAGTGCGTAATCGGCAACACCCGACAGCGGCTTGCCGACTTCGCCATTGGTGAAGAACTCGACCTTCTTGCCGATCAGGTAGCGGTTGTAGTCCCACTTCATCGCGACGGAGTAGAAGTTGTCCTTGCTGCCATCGCGGTATTCATAGTCGGTGCGGTTGAGCAACGAGCCCAGCGAGAACGCACCCAGTTCATCGTCCCAGAACTGGTAACCCGGACCGGTACCGACCACACGCTGACGCGCCAGCTCTTCGATGTGATCACGCTTGTAGTTGATGCGCCCTTGCCAGAACCACTGATCGGTAAGGAAGCGGTCGAGGGAGTATTCGGCGCGCCAGTTGTTGGTGGTGGTTTCCGCATCCTGGACTTCGCGGTTGTACTCGCCCTCGCCGGTATGGCGCCAGCGACCATGGCGAGCCGAAGTCTTGAAGGCGACGTCGTAATCGTCGGTGTCCTTTTCGGCGCGCTGATAGTCCAGCGCCAGATCGACGTTACCCTTCCATACCAGGTCGGTGACGATCGGCTTGGGCTTGAGAATCTGCTGAATGCTCGCCAGCTCGACCGTCTTCGGCGCCTCGCCGTTGGCCAAGGTGACCTTGCCATCGTCGGCCGCGGTGAGCGACTTCGACACTTCGCCGGCATAGGCGTCCTGCTTCACCAACAGATGCTGATCGCTGTCGAGGGTCTTGACCTCTTTCCAGTCAATCGCCACTGCGCCGGCGTATTTGGTCTGGATCAGCAGCTTGCCGCCATCGAATACCGTGATAGTGCCACTCAGCTTGTCGCCGTTTTTCAACCAGACGGTGTCGGCAAGCAGGGGCGTGGACGCGCTGAAAACAGCAAGGCACAACAGGGTTCTGGGGAACATAAGCAGATCGGGGGCTCAGAGTTGGCGAAAAGGGTCGGCATTATCCGTAGGATTTTGCCCATGACAAGGACTGACCGGACTATTTCAATTGAGTTCATTTCTCAACCGCGCCACGAGCGATTACCCTTGTCGCCATCATCACGCCAATGCTCAGGAGCCGCGTACGTGAAAGACCCGCTCGACAGCGTCGAAAACGATGCGCAAATCCGACGCACGGCACTCTACTCGACGCTCGCGCAAGTGCCCGAAGGCAAAGTCGTCAGTTATGGCCAGTTGGCCGAACTTGCGGGGCTGGGCCGCGCCGCGCGCTGGGTCGGGCGGACTTTGAGCCAGTTGCCCGGCGACACCAGGCTGCCTTGGCACCGCGTGCTCGGCGCCGGCGGGCGCATCAGCCTGCCGGTCGGCAGCCCCTCCGGTGATGAACAACGTGCGCGATTGCGCATGGAAGGCATCACCATCCAGAACAATCGTGTGGATATTCGGCGCCATGGCTGGCGTCCGGTAGAGCACAGCGGTTAGAGTGCGCGCTTTGTTTTCGCAATTTTGAGGCAGACTTCAGCCCATGCCCCGTAAAACCTGGCGCGCCGCGCTCGCCGCCTATGCCAGTCCTTCGACGCTCGTGCTGTTGTTGCTCGGTTTTGCCGCCGGCCTGCCGTACATGCTGGTGTTCTCGACGCTCTCCGTATGGCTGCGTGAAGCAGGCGTGGCCCGTGAAACCATCGGCTATGCCAGCCTGATCGGCCTGGCGTACGCGTTCAAATGGGTCTGGTCGCCGCTGCTCGACCAATGGCGCCTGCCCTTGCTGGGCAAGCTCGGCCGCCGCCGTTCCTGGCTGGTGCTCTCCCAGGCACTGGTGATTCTCGGGCTGATCGGCATGGGTTTCTGTGATCCGCAGAAGCATTTGTCCTGGCTGATCGCCATTGCTGTCGTGGTTGCCTTCGCCTCCGCCACGCAAGATATTGCGGTCGACGCCTATCGCCTGGAAATCGCCGATGACAGCCGCCAGGCCGCTCTCGCCGCCAGCTACATGTCCGGTTACCGCGTTGCCGCCCTGCTCGCCACCGCCGGCGCGCTGTTCTTCGCCGAAGGTTTCGGCTCAACCGGCTTCAACTATAAGCACGCGGCATGGACCGGCACCTATGTGCTGTTCGGCGCATTGATGGTGCCTGCGCTGCTGACCACGCTGTTCATGCGTGAACCACCGGTGCCGCTGCGCACGCAGTTGCAGGCCGGGCGCTACACGTTCATGCATCAATTGATGTCGGTGTTCGTGCTGATCGTGCTGCTGGTTTCCGTACCGGCGATGTTCACCCAGCTATACAACACCGATTTCGCCGGCGTGCTGTTCGGTGACATGAGCCCGCTCGACCTGCTCCTCGAAGACCGCGCCTTTCTGCGCGCCATCCTCTACATATTGCTCACCGGCATGTGCCTGTCGGCCATGGGCCGGCGCGGATTGGCACCAGTGCTGACGCCGATCAATGACTTCATCCTGCGTTATCGCTGGCAGGCGCTTTTGCTACTGGGCCTGATCGCCACTTACCGGATGTCCGACACGGTAATGGGCGTGATGGCCAACGTGTTCTACATCGACCAAGGCTTCACCAAGGATCAGATCGCCAGTGTCAGCAAGATTTTCGGCCTGATCATGACCCTCGTCGGTGCCGGCATGGGTGGCCTGTTGATCGTGCGTTTCGGCATTCTGCCGATCCTGTTTATCGGTGGTGTGTCTTCGGCAGCGACCAACCTGCTGTTCGTCATGCTCGCGGACATGGGCCCGAACCTGCAGATGCTGGTGGTGACCATTTCCCTCGACAACTTCAGCTCGGGCCTGGCGACATCGGCGTTCGTTGCCTACCTGTCGAGCCTGACCAACCTGAAGTTTTCCGCTACGCAATATGCCCTGCTCAGCTCGATCATGTTGCTGCTGCCGCGCCTGATGGGCGGCTATTCCGGCGTGCTGGTCGAGAAGTTCGGCTATCACAGCTTCTTCCTCATCACTGCCCTGCTCGGCGTGCCGACGCTGCTACTGATCGCGCTGCACTGGTTTCAGGAGCGCCGCCGCGAAGGACAAACACCGACGCCCGAGCCTGCACCGACGCCCGTCACCGAAGAATCGTAGGACGCTTCGCCAATGGCGGGAGGAATCCCGCCGCTGGCGCCTTCCGCCGGCCACACTTCTGTACGTCAGCAAAACTCGCCGGTACACTGCTCCGTCATTTCCAGTCATAGCAACCGACAACGGCCAACCATGCGCACCAGTCAATTTTTGCTCGCCACACAGAAAGAAACGCCTTCCGACGCGGTCGTGATCAGCCACCAGCTGATGCTGCGCGCCGGCATGATCCGCAAGCTTGCCTCGGGCCTGTACACCTGGCTGCCGATGGGCCTGCGGGTCATGCGCAAGGTCGAAGCCATCGTTCGCGAAGAGATGAACGCTGCCGGTTCTCTGGAAGTGTTGATGCCGAGCACCCAACCGGCCGAGCTGTGGCAGGAATCGGGGCGCTGGGAAGAATACGGCCCTGAGCTGCTGCGCATCAAAGACCGCCATGGTCGTGATTTCTGCGCGGGCCCGACTCACGAAGAAGTGATCACCGATCTGATGCGCAACGAGTTGAGCAGCTACAAACAGCTGCCAATCAACCTGTATCAGATCCAGACCAAATTCCGCGACGAAATCCGCCCACGCTTCGGTTTGATGCGCGGCCGCGAATTCATCATGAAGGACGCCTACTCCTTCCACGCTGATCAGGCGTCGCTGCAGGTCACTTACGACCGCATGCATGAAGCCTACTGCAACATCTTCACGCGTCTGGGCCTGAAATTCCGCCCGGTAGAAGCCGACAACGGTTCGATCGGTGGTGCCGGCTCCCACGAATTCCACGTGCTGGCCGAGTCCGGCGAAGACGATATCGTCTTCAGCAACGGCTCCGACTACGCGGCGAACATCGAAAAAGCCGAAGCGGTGCCACGGGAAACCTCGCGCCCTGCGCCAACCGAAGAACTGCGTCTGGTCGACACGCCGGACACCAAAACCATCGCCGCCCTGGTGGAAAAATTCAATCTGCCGATTGAAAAGACCATCAAGACCCTGATCGTGCACGCCGAAGAAGAAGGCAAGCTGATCGCGCTGGTGATTCGTGGCGACCACGAACTGAACGAGATCAAGGCTGCCAACCAGGCTGGCGTGGCCAGCCCGCTGGTGATGGCCTCCGATGCCGAACTGCGTGACGCGATTGGCGCCGGCGCCGGCTCGCTCGGCCCGCTGAACCTGCCGCTGCCGATCATCATCGACCGCTCGGTCGCGATGATGAGCGACTTCGGTATTGGCGCGAACATCGACGACAAGCACTATTTCGGCGTTAACTGGGAGCGTGATCTACCGGTTCCGACCGTTGCCGACCTGCGCAACGTCGTCGCTGGCGACCCAAGCCCGGACGGCAAAGGCACGCTGGAAATCAAGCGCGGCATCGAAGTCGGCCACATCTTCCAGCTGGGCAACAAGTACAGCAAGGCGATGAAGTGCGAAGTGCTGGGCGAAAACGGCAAGCCGGTGACTCTGGAAATGGGTTGCTACGGCATTGGCGTTTCCCGCGTGGTCGCTGCGGCTATCGAGCAGAACAACGACGCCAACGGCATCATCTGGAGCGACACCCTGGCGCCGTTCCAGATCGCGCTGGTACCGCTGCGCTATGAAACCGAGCAGGTGCGCGAAGCCACCGACAAGCTCTATGCCGAACTGACGGCGGCCGGCTTCGAAGTGCTGCTGGACGATCGCGACAAGAAAACCAGCCCGGGCATCAAGTTCGCGGACATGGAGCTGATCGGCATTCCACACCGGATCGTGGTCAGCGACCGCGGCCTCGCCGAAGGCAACCTGGAATACAAGAGTCGTTCCGAAGCAGAGGCGCAAGCACTGCCGGTGGCCGATGTTGTGTCCTTCCTTCAGGCCCGTATCCGCCGCTGAAACCAGATAGAGACGTCATGTTCAAGCGAAACACCTTAGGCCTCGGTGGCGCCGCCCTGTGCGGCGCCCTGCTGGTCAGCGGCTGCGCCAATCACATGTCGCAACGCAGCGAGCACGAAGAGCGGGTCGAGCGAAAGTTGCTCGATCACAGCCTGCAGATCGATGTCGGCGAGCCCAAGGTGCTCGAGCTGCCGCAGCGACGCGTGAAGATCAACGAGCAGAAGACTTTCGAAGTCACCGAGTTCGAGGTCACCCGTCGTTACGACCGCTACACGCCTTACCAACCCTGGCGCGAAGTCTACGAGATTCCGCTGGGCGCGGTGGCCGTGGTCGGTGGTGTCGGTGCGAACGTGGTCAACGTGTTTGCCCTCGGTAACCTGCCGGATAGCGTCACCCGGGATTGGCTGAGCTACGGTTTCGCCGGGCTCAACCCGTTCATGAACGTGCAGTCCAATGGTCGCGCGCAGCAAAACCTCGCGGGCATCGACGAAGTCCAGCGCGACAAGCGCACGGAGTATTCGAGCCTGCCGTGGAGCGAACGACCGGTGCAGGTCAAGGCCGGCAAGCAGACATTCGACATGACCACTGATCGCAACGGTGTGCTGCGCTTGAATCTGCTCGATAGCCCTTTCGCCGAACATGACCTCAACCATGTCGGCCGCTTGCAGATCAGTGTCGAAGACGCCAAGGACGATGTGCATTCCGACTCGACCCTGATGCTCAGCGGCCACCTGCGCGGCAAGTTGATTGAGGCGCATGGGCTGATTTATGACGATCTGGAAGATGACGAGGTGAGCCAGTGGGTGCACCGGGTCAAACGCCTGTCGGAGCTGGGTCTGGAAGAAGAAGCCAGTGAGCTGGAACAGAGCCTGATCGAACTGACGCGCAACGATCCGGAGTTGCAGGCTGAGTTTCTCAAGTCTCTGGCCAAGGATGCCGGGCGTTTAGTGGCTGATCCGGGACCGAATTAAAGCTTAAAAGCTTCGCGAGCAGGCTCGCTCCCACAAGGGATTTGTGAACGACAAAGATCCAATGTGGGAGCGAGCCTGCTCGCGAAGAGGCCCTGCCAGGCACCGCGAATCTACCGCTCAAACAACTCCATCTGCTCAAACCCGCCGCGCAAATCCTCCAGTCTCACTCCCACCCCCAACAGCCGCACCGGCTTGCCGCCGCGGTTGAACGCCTGCGTCAGCATCAACTGGTAACTGCCAAGGTCCCGCCCTGCCCCGGCTTGCTCCAGCGTGGTCTGGGTAAAGTCATGAAACTTCACTTTGACGAACGGCTTGCCCGGCCGATAGCTGCTGTCGATCCTTGCCATACGGGTTTTCAGGGTTTCCAACAGCTCTGGTAGCTTGTCGAGGCAACTGCGCAGATCCGGCAGATCAACGTCGTAGGTATTTTCCACACTGATCGACTGACGCCGACTGTCGTTATGCACCAGCCGGTCATCGATCCCACGGGCGAGACTCCACAATCGCTCGCCGAAGCTACCGAATTCGCGTACCAGCGCCAGCTTGTCCCACTCGCGCAACTGCGAGCAGTCAATGATGCCGAGCCTGCCCAGTTTGTCGGCCGTGACCTTGCCGACACCGTGCAACTTGCTCACCGGCAAGCCACTGACAAAGTCTTCGACCTGATCCGGCGTGATCACAAACAAACCGTTGGGTTTTTTCCAGTCGCTGGCGATCTTCGCCAGAAATTTGTTTGGCGCAACGCCTGCGGAAACGGTGATGTGCAATTGGTTGGAGACCCGGCGGCGAATGTCCTGGGCGATGCGCGTAGCGCTGCCACCGAAATGCGCGCTGTCGGACACATCCAGATAGGCCTCGTCCAGCGACAGCGGCTCGATCAGGTCGGTGTAGTCGGCAAAGATCGTATGAATTTCCTTCGACGCTTCCCGATAAGCGTCCATGCGCGGCTTGACGATGGTCAGGTCCGGGCACAATTTCAACGCGTGACCGGAAGCCATGGCCGAGCGCACACCATAGGCGCGCGCTTCATAGTTGCAGGTGGCGATCACCCCGCGTCGATCCGCTGAACCACCCACCGCCAGTGGCTTGCCGGCCAGACGCGGGTCATCGCGCATCTCGATGGCGGCATAGAAACAGTCACAGTCGACGTGGATGATTTTTCGCTGGGTCATGTCGGAAAAAGACAACGTGGCAAGCCGGAGCGGCAGTATCTCATTGGTACCTGTATATAGCACCAGTGGTTGAATGTTCTTTTCCGACCGTAGGAGATTTCCGATGAATTTATTTTTTCAATCAAAGATCCGCGCGCAATAGAGCTGAAAGCCTTGCGCCACTTGCCCTGCGCGCCGGCCTCCCGCCGCGAAAATACGCTAAGCGCTTGAACCTCAACAGATTTATCCGGATCTACGGTTGACACGCTCGCGAACCTCTGTAGAATGCCGCCACACAGACGCGGGATGGAGCAGTCTGGTAGCTCGTCGGGCTCATAACCCGAAGGTCGTCGGTTCAAATCCGGCTCCCGCAACCAAACATCAGAAAAGGCTACTCGAAAGAGTGGCCTTTTTTGTGCGCGTCTGTTTTGCAAACGCGCGCCCTGCTCAATCGCCAGCGAAACGGCAATTTGTTGCATTTCCGAAACTTACGCATTACCTGCGACCGTTCGCCGCGATTTCGCAGTTATTTGGCCCATTCCAGGATTAGCGGTTGACACCTCGTCGTTCGCCTGTAGAATGCCGCCACACAGACGCGGGATGGAGCAGTCTGGTAGCTCGTCGGGCTCATAACCCGAAGGTCGTCGGTTCAAATCCGGCTCCCGCAACCAAACATCAAAAAAGGCTACTCGAAAGAGTGGCCTTTTTTGTATCTGTTGAAAAAGTCCTTTCGCAACAATGATCTGTCACTGTGCAGTGAACCGCTGGGGATCATCAGAACCACTGACTTGCGACTATGCTTGAGTCGCAGACAGGGTTTCTGCAATCCAGGAACTGCCCTCGCCGATGCCCGACGAGAGGCGTAGTATTTTGTGATTATTTTTTTCTACAGGGATTGGTAACTTGGCTGGATACCTCCATCCTGTCGCGCACAATCCAAGAGGTGATTGATGCGCGCCAACTCGTCTGATCCACAAGACACCGTTACAGCAGAACAACCGATCAAACCCGAGCGTTTGCGCTGGCTGGATCGATTAAGCAAATACCGTCAGCCGATCGGTCTGGCCGTCACGTTGCTGCTGTTTGCCATTGCCCTGATTGCCTGCCGCCATCTGCTCGCCGAGCTCGATCTCGACGCGCTGCATGACTCGATTCTGGACGTGCCCAAACCTGCCCTGCTCGGCGCCATCGGTGCGACCGTGGTCGGGTTCATCATTCTGCTCGGCTATGAATGGTCGGCCAGCCGCTACGCTGGTGTGAAACTGCCGCCGCGCACCCTCGCGCTCGGCGGCTTCACCGCATTTGCGATTGGCAATGCGATCGGCCTGTCGCTGCTGTCCGGCGGCTCGGTTCGTTATCGTTTATATGCGCGACTGGGCGTCGGTGCGTCGGAAGTTGCGCACATGACGCTATTTGCCAGCCTCTCGCTGGGCTGCGCCTTGCCGCCACTGGCAGCGCTGGCCACCCTGAGCAACCTGCCCGCCGCCTCGCAAGCGCTGGGGCTGTCCGAAATCTTGCTGGGCTCGGTTGCCGCTGCCATATTGATCCTTGGTACGGTGCTGGCGATCGGCATCTATCGTCGTCGCCTGCCGGAACAACCCTACCCCGACAATCTGCTGGTCCGTGCCGGGCGGCGCACCCTGCGCCTGCCGGGTCGTCGTCTGACCTTTCTGCAACTGGTGATCACCGCCCTCGATGTCGCGGCTGCCGCCACCGTTCTCTACTTGTTGCTGCCGGAAGCGCCGCCGTTTGCGCCGTTCCTGCTGGTGTATCTGCTGGCCCTGGCCGCCGGTGTGCTCAGTCATGTACCTGGCGGCGTCGGTGTGTTCGAAGCGATTCTGCTCGCCGCGTTTGCCGACAAGCTTGGCGCCGCGCCGCTGGCCGCTGCACTGCTGCTGTATCGCCTGATCTACGTGGTGCTGCCGCTGCTGGTCGCTTGCGTATTGCTGCTGATCAACGAAGGCCAGCGCCTGTTTCAATCCCAGACCATGCGCGCGGCGTCCGGTCTGGCCGCGCCGGTTCTGGCGGTGCTGGTGTTCCTGTCTGGCGTGGTGCTGCTGTTTTCCGGCGCGACCCCGGAAATCGACACGCGCCTGGAGCACATCGGTTTTCTGATCCCGCATCGTCTGGTCGACGCCTCGCACTTCGGCGCCAGCCTGATCGGCGTCCTCTGTCTGTTGCTCGCACAAGGTCTGCGCCGGCGCCTGTCGGCGGCGTGGATGCTGACCACCATTCTGCTGCTGGTTGGCGCCCTGCTCTCGCTGCTCAAAGGCTTCGACTGGGAAGAAGCCACGCTGATGACGTTGACGGCCGCGCTGCTCGGCGTGTTCCGCCGCTCCTTCTACCGTCCGAGCCGTTTGACCGAACTGCCGTTTTCGCCGCTGTATCTGGTCGCCAGCCTGTGCGTACTGGGCGCTTCGGCCTGGTTGCTGCTGTTCGCCTATCAGGACGTACCCTACAGCCATCAACTGTGGTGGCAGTTCACCCTCGATGCTGACGCGCCGCGCGGTCTGCGCTCGCTGCTCGGCGCGGCGGTGTTGCTGGTGATCATCTCGCTGACCTGGCTGCTGCGCACGGCGCGCCCGGTGATTCATTTGCCGACGCCGGAGGAACTGGATCGCGCGGCAAAGATTCTCATGGCCTCGTCGCAACCCGACGGCGGCCTCGCGCTGACCGGTGACAAGGCGTTGCTGTTTCACCCCAACGATGAGGCGTTCCTGATGTACGCCCGCCGTGGCCGCAGTCTGGTGGCGCTGTACGACCCGATCGGGCCGAGCCAGCAACGCGCGGAAATGATCTGGCAGTTCCGCGATCTCTGCGACATCCATCACACCCGCCCCGTGTTCTATCAGGTGCGCGCGGAGAATCTGCCGTACTACATGGACATCGGCCTGACAGCGATCAAGCTCGGCGAAGAAGCCAGGGTCGATCTGCAACGCTTCGACTTGGAAGCCAAGGGCAAGGAGATGAAGGATCTGCGCTACACCTGGAACCGTGGCACTCGCGATGGTCTGTCGCTGGAAATCCATGAGCCGGGCCAGGCGCCGATGGACGAGCTGAAAGTGATTTCCGATGCCTGGCTGACCGGCAAGAACGTGCGCGAGAAAGGCTTCTCCCTCGGCCGTTTCAGCGACGATTACCTGAAGCATTTCCGCATTGCGGTGATTCGCTTCGAAGGCCGCCCGGTGGCGTTCGCCAATCTGCTCGAGACCTACAGCCACGATCTGGCCAGTCTCGACCTGATGCGCGCGCACCCGGAAGCGCCGAAGCTGACCATGGAATTCATGATGGTCGGCCTGATTCAACACTATAAGAGTCACGGATACGCGCGCTTCAGCCTGGGCATGGTGCCGTTGTCGGGGCTGCAACCCCGGCGCGGCGCACCACTGACCCAGCGCCTGGGCTCGATGGTCTTCCGCCGTGGTGAGCAGCTGTACAACTTCCAAGGCTTGCGCCGTTTCAAAGACAAGTTCCAGCCTGACTGGGAACCCCGTTATATGGCCGTGCCCGCCGGACTCGATCCGCTCGTGGCACTGGCCGACACTGCTGCCCTGATCGCGGGCGGCTTGACCGGATTGGTGAAACGCTGATGATTCAACGCTCCCTGAAGTACATCCTGGCCGCCCTGCTGGTGCTGGCCGTGATTGCCGGCGGCGGTTACTGGTACCTCAAACGTCCGGCACCGGAACCGACCGTCGAACAACTGAAACCCGCCGATGGCACGGCCATGACCCGCGTGATCCCCGGCAACAAGCCGAAGGCTCAGGTGCTGGTGGCCGTCACCGACGAACAGAAGCTTTCCGAGAAACAACTGACCACCCTCAGCCGCAGCGCTTCGGCGCAGATCGTTCAGGTGATTCTGCCCAAGGACTGCCTGCTGCAAAGCCGCGCCCTGCAGTCGGGCCTGCGTGAACTGAATGGCCCGGCCACCCTGGTCAGCGGCATCGGCCCGGGCGCTGTGCTGGCGTGGCGCTGGCTGGCGGAACAGAAAGACGACAAGGCCCAGGCCGTCTCCGTCGATCTGGCCCTGGAAAAACCCGGCTGCACCCACCTGCTGCCGAAATCCGCCGCCCACGGCCACTGGCTGGTGGCGTGGAACGACAACCCGGACGATGCCAGCGCAGGCTTCGTGCGCGATCAGCCGAACGCAGAAACCAGCATCAGCGACTACGACATCAACCTGTCGCAAGTGCTGAACAACGAACTGCGCAAAATCCTCGTCGGTGGCGACAAGGCCAACGGCGGCCTGGCGATCCCGGTAGTTGAAGTGCCGGCCGGTCAGGCCAACGACACCGTCACCCTGTTCCTCTCCGGCGACGGCGGCTGGCGCGACCTCGACCGCGACGTGGCGGGCGAAATGGCCAAGATCGGCTACCCGGTGGTCGGCATCGACACCCTGCGCTACTACTGGCAGCACAAGAGCCCGGAGCAAAGCGCACTCGACCTCACCGAACTGATGCAGCACTACCGGCAGAAATGGGGCACCAAGCGCTTCATCCTCACCGGCTATTCGTTCGGCGCTGACGTCCTGCCGGCGATCTACAACCGCCTGCCAGAGAACGAACAGCAACGCGTCGACGCGATCATCCTGCTCGCCTTCGCCCGCACCGGCAGCTTCGAAATCGAAGTCGAAGGCTGGCTGGGCAACGCCGGCAAAGAAGCCGCGACCGGCCCGGAAATGGCCAAGCTGCCAGCGGCCAAGGTTGTGTGCATCTATGGCGAAGAAGAGACGGATGAAAGTGGCTGCACCGACAAGACTGCTGTCGGCGAAGCGGTGAAACTGCCCGGCGGGCATCACTTCGATGAGAACTATCCAGCGCTGGCCAAGCGTTTGGTGGACTTGATTCAGAAGCGCCAGAGCAAGGACTCGGTCGCCGAAGAGTGATCTGAAGCGCATCCACAAAAAGCCCCCGCAACTTCACGGTTGCGGGGGCTTTTTACATCCCAACAGCCACCAAAATCCCTGTGGGAGCGAGCCTGCTCGCGAAAGCGGTGGGTCAGTTTACAGATTCGGCGACTGACACTACGCCTTCGCGAGCAGGCTCGCTCCCACAGGGGAATTGCGCTGGATTCAGCGGTTTTGTGGCAAGGCTCGTAAATTTCTTGACTCTTCAGGAAACTAAAATCACCAAATGCCCACATTCCATAAAACGTGGACACCTGCTTAATTGGCATTATCGAATCGTCAACTCCACACTCATTCATCTACCGAACAAATACCCACAAAATCGCCAGCAACGTTTAGTTTCGTTTACTTCCGGTCTCGCAATATCAGATGACGCCCACAGACCTTGTAGGCAAACTCCGAAACTCTTGTTGGGGCGCTGTGCCGCTCTATTGCGCTGTTTTTCGACGGGATACTCTCCGGACGTCGCTGACCCATTCAGCGATCGGGTGTGGTAACCCGGTTAAGCAAAGTGCAACAGTGCCTCCATCACGACATCAGGCGTTCTTTTACGCCTGTAATTTACTGTCATGGCAGCTGTACGTGGGAGACCTTCGGGTCTGCCGGTTTCTTTGCTCTCCCGGTTTACCACCCTGCGTACAGCTGCCACCCATTCGTGTGGTAACGAATGCGGCAGCTCCTCGTTTTAGGGAGCAAAACAATGAGCAAAGAAATTCCGTCAACGCCTTCAGACCTTACAACAATCGGCTTCACCCCTTTCCTCTACAACTCGGATCAAGCGTTCTTCAACGTCCGCTCCGGCGTCCCGATCATGAATGCCTTGTCCCAATCCTCCGACCTGCTGTCCCTCGCCAAATCCTTCGCCGAGGACGCTGCCTTCATCAAAGACACCGACCGCCATGCCTGGGCCGCGCATTACCTGACCGTGATGGGCAAAGCCTTGGTTGATGACGTGATCCAAGCGCTGATCCCACGACCTGCGCGGACGAAGACTGAATCTGAAGCTGATCTGTCTGAACGCACCTCTTGATTCAACCCAATACCCTGTGGGAGCGAGCCTGCTCGCGAATGCGGTGGTTCAGCCACCACATGCTTCGACTGACACTACGCCTTCGCGAGCAGGCTCGCTCCCACAGGGAATCAGCGGTGGTTTGAGGGATTGGGCACAGGCACAAAAAAGCCCCCGCCAACCACAAGGCTGACGGGGGCTTTTCAGTTGAGGCCAGGCTTACATCTCCACCTGCGTCCCCAACTCAATCACTCGGTTCAGCGGCAGATTAAAGAACCGCAAATTGCCATTGGCATTCTTCAACATGAACGCAAACAGCGCCTCACGCCAACGGGCCATACCTTCCAGTTTCGAGGCAATCACCGTCTCACGGCTGAGGAAGTAGGTGGTACGCATCGGACTGAAGTCCAGATCATCCAGATGACACAGCTTCAGCGCTTGCGGCACGTCTGGCTCGTCGGTGAAGCCGAAGTGCAGGATCACCCGGAAGAAGCCCTCGCCGTGGGCCTCGACCTCGAAGCGTCGCGATGGCGGTACGCGCGGGATGTCTTCGTAGACCACGGTCAGCAACACCACTTGCTCATGCAACACCTGGTTATGCAGCAGGTTGTGCAACAGGGCATGCGGCACGGCGTCGGAGCGCGCGGTGAGGAACACCGCGGTGCCTTGCACCCGATGCGGGGGTTGCACGCGGATGCTGCTGATGAAGATCGGCAGCGGCAGCGCGCCTTCGTCGAGGCGTTCGACCAGCAGCTGTTTGCCGCGCTTCCAGGTGGTCATCAGCACGAACAGGGCGATACCGGCGATCACCGGGAAAGCGCCGCCCTGGACGATCTTCGGTACGTTGGCAGCGAAATACAGACCATCCACCAACAGGAAGCCAAGCAGCACCGGGACCGCAAGGATCGGTGGCCATTTCCACAGCAGCAGCATGACCGCCGACACCAGAATGGTGGTCATCAGCATAGTGCCGGTCACTGCCACGCCGTAGGCCGAGGCCAGTGCACCGGAGGATTCGAAGCCCAGCACCAACAGGACCACGCCGACCATCAGCGCCCAGTTCACCGCGCCGATGTAGATCTGGCCTTGTTCGTCGCTGGAGGTGTGCTGGATGTACATGCGCGGGATGTAACCGAGCTGGATCGCCTGACGGGTCAGGGAGAACGCGCCGGAAATCACCGCTTGCGAAGCGATCACCGTGGCCAGGGTCGACAGGCCGACCAGCGGAATCAGCGCCCAACTCGGCGCCAGCAGATAGAACGGGTTGCGCGCGGCGTCCGGGTTTTCCAGCAGCAATGCGCCCTGGCCGAAGTAGTTGAGCACCAGGGCCGGCAGCACCAGCAGAAACCAGGCGCGGGCGATCGGCTTGCGACCGAAGTGGCCCATGTCGGCGTAGAGCGCTTCCGCGCCGGTCAGCGCCAGCACTACCGCGCCGAGGATCGCTACGCCCATGCCTGGGTGCACGACGAAAAAATTCACCGCCCACATCGGGTTAAGCGCATGCAGCACTTCCGGCGTGTGGCTGATGCCGTACACACCGAGCGCGCCGAGGACGAGGAACCAGGTAACCATGATCGGCCCGAACAGAATACCGATCCGCGCGGTACCGTGGCGCTGAATCAGAAACAAGGCGACCAGCACCACCAGCGACAGCGGCACCACCCAGTGATCAATGCCGTCAAACGCCAGGCCAAGGCCTTCGATCGCCGACAGCACCGAAATGGCCGGGGTGATCATGCTGTCGCCATAGAACAGCGCCGCGCCGATCAGCCCGCACACCACCAACAGCGTGCGCAGGCGCTTGCGCCCCGCCGCTGCCCGCCGAGCCAGTGCGGTCAGGGCCATGATGCCGCCCTCGCCCTGGTTGTCGGCGCGCAGGACGAACATCATGTACTTGATCGATACCACCCAGATCAGCGACCAGAAGATCAACGACAGAATGCCCAGCACGCCGTCGTGATTGACCGCCACACCGTAACCGCCGGAAAACACTTCCTTGAGGGTGTACAACGGGCTCGTGCCGATGTCGCCATAAACCACCCCGACCGCCGCGACCAGCATGCTCAGCGGTCTGCTTGCCGAACCCTCGGCGCCCGCCGCATGACTACTTGCCTGACCCATCCAACACTCCTGATCTCGATACCGGCTTCTTTGAAGGAAGCACTATGCTTTGAGTTGCAGCATGCGCTGTTTTACCTGTTGTTACAGACCAATGATTGACTGCAAGAAATCGGTAAAGCTCAACGGCGCGAAGCATAGCGCAGCACTCGTCGTATTTCCCCGTATAAAGCTGGTCAAGTGCGTTGCCCGCCGCTAGAATTGCGCACTTTTTGATCAGAGGCGCGCCCTAAGCGCCCATCCGTCGGCTTGCGCACCAAGCAAGCGACGTCACAAAACACCGAGGTTAGACATGTCCACCACTCCTGCGCCGGCCAATCCAAAGGTTGGCTTTGTATCTCTGGGTTGCCCGAAAGCACTGGTCGACTCCGAGCGCATCCTGACCCAGCTGCGCATGGAAGGCTATGACGTGGTGTCCACCTATCAGGACGCCGACGTCGTGGTGGTCAACACCTGCGGTTTCATCGATTCGGCCAAGGCTGAGTCGCTGGAAGTGATCGGCGAAGCGATCAAGGAAAACGGCAAGGTCATCGTTACCGGCTGCATGGGCGTGGAAGAAGGCAACATCCGCGACGTACACCCGAGCGTGCTGGCCGTGACCGGTCCGCAGCAGTACGAGCAAGTGGTCAACGCCGTGCACGAAGTGGTGCCGCCGCGTCAGGATCACAACCCGCTGATCGACCTGGTGCCGCCGCAAGGCATCAAACTGACCCCGCGCCACTACGCGTACCTGAAGATTTCCGAAGGCTGCAACCACAGCTGCTCGTTCTGCATCATCCCGTCGATGCGCGGCAAACTGGTCAGCCGTCCGGTCGGTGATGTGCTCGACGAGGCGCAGCGCCTGGTCAAATCCGGAGTCAAAGAGCTGCTGGTGATCTCGCAAGACACCAGCGCCTACGGCGTCGACGTGAAATACCGCACCGGCTTCTGGAACGGCGCGCCGGTGAAAACCCGCATGACCGAGCTTTGCGAAGCGCTGAGCACGCTGGGCGTCTGGGTGCGCCTGCACTACGTTTACCCGTACCCGCACGTCGACGAGCTGATCCCGCTGATGGCCGCCGGCAAGATCCTGCCGTACCTGGATATCCCGTTCCAGCACGCCAGCCCGAAAGTCCTGAAGTCGATGAAACGTCCGGCGTTCGAAGACAAGACCCTGGCACGCATCAAGAACTGGCGCGAAATCTGCCCGGACCTGATCATCCGTTCGACCTTCATCGTCGGCTTCCCGGGCGAAACCGAAGAAGACTTCCAGTACCTGCTCAACTGGCTGACCGAAGCCCAGCTCGACCGCGTCGGCTGCTTCCAGTACTCGCCGGTGGATGGCGCACCGGCCAACGATCTGGATCTGGAAGTGGTCCCGGACGACGTCAAGCAGGATCGTTGGGAGCGCTTCATGGCGCACCAGCAGGCGATCAGCTCGGCACGCCTGCAGATGCGCATTGGTCGTGAGATTGAAGTGCTGGTGGATGAGGTGGACGAGCAAGGCGCGGTCGGCCGTTGCTTCTTCGACGCCCCGGAAATCGATGGTAACGTGTTTATCGACAACGGCAGCAACCTGAAGCCGGGCGACAAGGTCTGGTGCAAGGTGACTGACGCTGACGAATATGATCTGTGGGCTGAGCAGATCTGATCTGAAGATCAAAAGCCCCTCACCCCAGCCCTCTCCCAGAGGGAGAGGGAGCTGACCGTGTTGTTCTTTCTAGGTACATCGACCTGAGCTATCCGGTCGAACTCAGGTTCGAAAAGCACGAAGTTCAGCTCCCTTCCCCCTCGCCCTCTCTGGGGGAGAAGGGACTGATCGAGGTGCTCTTCAGAATGACGGCGACTTGAAATATCGAGTCGAACTCAGGCTTTGAACAGCACGAAGATCAGCTCCCTTCCCCCTCGCCCCCTCTGGGGGAGAGGGTTGGGGTGAGGGGGAGAGATCTTGCTGGCGACAGAAATAGCCAGCCAGACACCGCAACAAATCCAAAAAGCCCCGCTCTTTTCCGAGATACGGGGCTTTTTTGCGGCTATCGTTTAGCGGGGGACGGACTCCCTTGAACCGCACAAGAGGCACACGCACATGCGTCAGCATTCGGTCATCCACACACCGAAAATCAGCGATTACGAAGAACTGACCCGGGTCTGGGAGGCCTCGGTCCGTGCAACTCATCGGTTCCTGCCGGACAGCTATATCGAGCTGCTGCGCAATCTGGTGCTCACCCGCTATCTCGACGCGGTAATGCTGATCTGCACCAAGGACCGCCAGCAGCGCATCACCGGGTTTGCCGGTGTGGCGGCGGGCAAGATTGAAATGCTGTTCATCGATCCTGACCATCGTGGTCAGGGACTGGGCAAGCAGTTGCTGCGCTATGCGATCGAACGGCTCAACGCCGATGAACTCGACGTCAACGAACAAAATCCGCAAGCCTTGGGTTTTTACGAGAAACAGGGCTTCGAGGTGATCGGCCGCTCCGAGGTCGACGGCATGGGCCAGCCGTATCCGTTGCTGCATATGCGCTTGCGGCAGTCCCAGCAGCGCTCAGGCAACGGCTGACACACCATGAAACCCCTGTGGGAGCGAGCCTGCTCGCGAATGCGGTGTACCCGTCAATGCAAACATTGACTGGCAGAACGCCTTCGCGAGCAGGCTCGCTCCCACATTGAATACAGCGCCTGCAAATGGAACCGGGCTTAACCGCTTCCACACAGGTACAATGCCCACCCCTTTTTTGTTACGGCCCCGTCATGACTGACCCGATCCGCCTCTCCAAACGCCTCATCGAACTGGTCGGTTGCTCCCGCCGGGAGGCCGAGCTGTTCATCGAGGGCGGCTGGGTCACCGTGGACGGCGAAGTCATCGATGAGCCGCAATTCAAGGTCGGCGAGCAAAAGGTCGAGCTCGACAAGGACGCCAAGGCCACCGCGCCGGAGCCGGTGACCATCCTGCTTAACGCGCCCGCCGGCATGGATGTCGACAGCGCCATGCAATCGCTCAGCGCCGAAACCCTCAGCGAAGAGCATCGCTACGGCAAGCGTCCGTTGCGCGGGCATTTCCTGCGCCTGACCGCCAGCGCCGACCTGCAGCCCAAGGCCAGCGGCCTGCTGGTGTTCACCCAGGACTGGAAAATCCTGCGCAAACTCACCGCCGACGCGGCGAAGATCGAGCAGGAATACATCGTCGAAGTCGAAGGTGAGATGGCTGCCCACGGCCTCAACCGCCTGCAACATGGCCTGACGCACAAGGGCAAGGAGCTGCCGCCGGTCAAGGCCAGCTGGCAGAACGAAAACCGCCTGCGCTTCGCTATGAAAAACCCGCAGCCGGGAATCATCGCGCAGTTCTGCGAAGCGGTCGGCCTGAAGGTCATCGGCATCCGCCGCATCCGCATCGGCGGCGTCTCGATCGGCAAGGTCCCGGTTGGCCAATGGCGCTACCTGTCCGGCAAAGAGAAGTTCTAGAACTTCCATTGCCGCCACACATTCCGGCAGCGCCCGCGAGCGCTGCCCACAACGCATCAGGAATACCGACATGGTTCATAACGACGTACTGCGCAGCGTGCGCTACATGCTCGACATCAGCGACAAGAAAGTTGTCGAGATCATCAAACTGGGCGGCATGGACGTCACGCTCGCCGATGTAATCACCTGGCTCGACAAGAAAGAAGAAGACGAAGAAGGCTTCGTACGCTGCCCGGACGAAGTCATCGCGCACTTCCTCGACGGTCTGGTGATCTTCAAACGCGGCAAGGACGAAAGCCGTCCGCCGCAGCCGATCGAAGTGCCGGTGACCAACAACATCATCCTGAAAAAACTGCGTGTGGCCTTCGAACTGAAAGAAGACGACATGCACGCGATCCTCAAGGCCGCCGAGTTTCCGGTATCCAAGCCTGAACTGAGCGCGCTGTTCCGCAAGGTCGGCCACACCAACTATCGGCCGTGTGGCGATCAGTTGCTGCGTAACTTCCTCAAGGGTCTGACCCTGCGCGTTCGCCCGGCCTGATGCCCTTCTGCGGTGGCGACTGATGGTCGCCACCGCAGCGCATGACCGTTCATTCCCTTCGAAAATAGTGGCTCCGTTTTTTGCGGCTGGCGACTAGGGTGTATTGACCCCTAGCCCTCAGGATTCGCCATGCACCCGTACTTTTCCCTGCAAGGCCGCACCGCTCTGGTGACCGGCGGCACCCGTGGTATCGGCAAAATGATCGCCAAGGCCTTTGTCGAGGCTGGCGCCCGAGTGTTCGTCTGCTCCCGCGACGCCGAAGCCTGTCATCAAACGGCGCAAGAACTCAGTGCCTTCGGCACTTGCCACGGCGTGGCGGCGAATCTGGCCACTGAAGAAGGCGTGCAGGAACTGGCCGCGCGCCTGGGTGAGCAGATCACTCATCTGGACATTCTGGTGAACAATGCCGGCACCACGTGGGGCGCGCCGCTGGAGAGCTATCCGGTCAAGGGCTGGGAAAAGGTCATGCAGCTCAACGTGACGTCGGTGTTCAGTTGCATCCAGCAGTTTCTGCCGTTACTGCGCAAGGCTGGTTCGGCGGCGAATCCGGCGCGGATCATCAATATCGGTTCGGTGGCGGGGATTTCTTCGTTTGGCGAGCAGGCATATGCCTATGGGCCGAGCAAGGCCGCTCTGCATCAGTTGTCGCGCATTCTGGCGCGAGAACTGGTGAGCCAGCACATCAACGTCAACGTGATTGCGCCGGGTCGCTTTCCGAGCAAGATGACCCACCATATTGGTAATGATGAACAGGCATTGGCTGAGGATACTGCGCTGATTCCGATGAAGCGCTGGGGGCGTGAGGAAGAGATGGCGGCGCTGGCGATCAGCCTGGCGAGTACGGCGGGGGCTTATATGACCGGGAATATCATTCCTCTTGATGGTGGGTTCAGCCTCTGACATCGGCGGTGTGACTATCGCTGGCAAGCCAGCTCCCACAGGGTTCTTGGGTGTTTGAACAATCCGGGTTCACTCAAAAACCTGTGGGAGCTGGCTTGCCAGCGATGGCGTCCGCCCTGTCACCACCAGACTTGAAGCGAGCCGGGTTATCATGCCCGCCCTACCCGCTTCGATCCCAGACCATGACTTACAGCGTCTCCCCCATCGGCTTCGTGCGCTCCTGCTTCAAGGAGAAGTTCGCCATCCCCCGCCAGCCACAACTGGCCCCGGCCGCCCGTGGCGTGCTGGAACTGGTCGCGCCGTTCGACCAGGGTGACGCCGTGCAGGGGCTGGAGCAGGTCAGCCATGTGTGGCTGTTGTTTCTGTTCCACCAAGCCCTGGAAGACAAACCGCGACTGAAAGTGCGCCCGCCACGCCTGGGCGGCAACAAGTCGATGGGCGTGTTCGCCACCCGCGCCACGCACCGGCCGAACGGCATTGGCCAGTCGGTGGTGAAGCTGGACAGGGTCGAAGGTAATCGGCTGTTTATCTCCGGGATCGATCTTCTCGACGGCACACCGGTGCTGGATATCAAACCGTATGTGCCGTATGCCGACATCATCCCTGGGGCGACCAATGACATCGCCAGCGCCGCGCCGCAGTTGATCGACGTGCAGTGGGCGGAGTCAGCCTTGAAACAAGCGCACACCCACGCTCAGCGGCTTGAAGAGCCATTGGTTGAGCTGATTGAACAATGTCTGGCTCAGGATCCGCGTCCGGCGTATCAGACACCGGCGCCGGAACGTGAATATGGTGCGCAGTTCTGGGATCTGGACGTGCGCTGGCATTACCCGACGCCCGAACAGATCCGCGTGCTGGAAGTCATCCCGGCCACAGCCTGAAACCGCGCCCAGTGTAGGAGCTGCCGAAGGCTGCGATCTTTTGATCTTGATTTTAAAAAGCAAGATCAAAAGATCGCAGCCTTCGGCAGCTCCTTGGATCGTGGCAGGCATGAAGGAAATGCTTCGGGCATAAAAAAGCCCCCATTGCCTGCCAAGGCAATGGGGGCTCTCTGTGGCGCTTACTTCTCTACGAACGCACGCTCGATCAGGTAATCACCCGGCTCGCGCATCCGCGCCGAGATTTTCAGGCCGAAGCTGTCGAGCACTTCGCTGGTCTCGTCGAGCATGCTCGGGCTGCCGCAGATCATCGCGCGATCGTCCTGCGGGTTGATCGGTGGCAGGCCGATGTCGCTGAACAGCTTGCCGCTGCGCATCAGGTCAGTCAGGCGTCCCTGATTCTCGAACGGCTCGCGGGTCACGGTCGGGTAGTAGATCAGCTTGTCACGCAGCGCTTCGCCGAAGAACTCGTTCTGCGGCAGGTGCTCAGTGATGAATTCGCGGTAAGCGACTTCGTTGACGTAGCGCACACCGTGAACCAGGATCACTTTCTCAAAGCGCTCGTAGGTTTCCGGGTCCTGAATCACGCTCATGAAAGGCGCCAGACCGGTGCCGGTGCTCAGCAGGTACAGGTGCTTGCCCGGGTTCAGGTCATCAAGAACCAGCGTGCCGGTAGGCTTCTTCGAGATGATGATCTCGTCGCCTTCCTTCAAGTGCTGCAATTGGGAGGTCAGCGGACCGTCCTGCACTTTGATGCTGAAGAACTCGAGATGCTCTTCCCAGTTCGGGCTGGCGATCGAGTAAGCGCGCATAAGCGGGCGGCCATTGGGCTGTTGCAGGCCGATCATCACGAACTGACCGTTCTCGAAGCGCAGGCCCGGATCGCGGGTGCACTTGAAGCTGAACAGAGTGTCGTTCCAGTGATGAACACTGAGGACACGCTCGTGGTTCATGTTGCTCATGTACGTTTGACTCCTGGAGATTGGTCTGCGCGGCTCAATGAGGCTCAACGTGCGCAATTGCATCGCATTCTAATAGCGACGACAATATCTGTTAACTGGATTATTAAGATAAGGGTTATCGGTTATATCGATATGCGATTTACTCTCCGTCAACTGCAAGTCTTCGTCGCCGTCGCCCAGCAGGAAAGCGTATCCCGTGCTGCGGGTCTGCTCAACCTCTCGCAATCGGCGGCGAGTACTTCGATCACCGAGCTTGAGCGCCAGTCCAGTTGCCAGCTGTTCGACCGCGCCGGCAAACGCCTGAGCCTCAACGCCCTCGGCAAACAACTGTTGCCGCAAGCGGTGGCCCTGCTCGACCAGGCCAAGGAAATCGAAGACCTGCTTAATGGCAAATCCGGTTTCGGCTCGTTATCAGTGGGGGCGACGCTGACCATTGGCAACTATCTGGCCACCCTGCTGATCGGCAGTTTCATGCAGCGCCACCCCGAAAGTCAGGTCAAGCTGCACGTGCAGAACACTGCCAATATCGTGCAGCAGGTCGCCCACTACGAAATTGATCTGGGTCTAATCGAAGGCGATTGCAGCCACCCGGACATCGAAGTGCAGAGTTGGGTCGAGGATGAGTTGGTGGTGTTTTGCGCGCCGCAGCATCCGTTGGCCAAACGCGGCAGTGCGACAATGGAAGAGCTGACCCATGAGGCATGGATTCTGCGGGAACAGGGTTCCGGCACGCGGCTGACCTTCGACCAGGCTATGCGTCACCATCGCAGCGCGCTGAATATTCGTCTCGAGCTGGAACACACCGAAGCGATCAAGCGCGCAGTGGAATCAGGGCTGGGGATTGGCTGCATTTCGCGGCTGGCGCTGCGCGATGCCTTCCGGCGCGGCAGTCTGGTGCCGGTGGAGACGCCGGATCTGGACCTGGCCCGGCAGTTCTATTTCATCTGGCACAAACAGAAATACCAGACCTCGGCCATGCGCGAGTTTCTCGAGCTGTGTCGCGCGTTCACCGCCGGGGTGCAGCGCAGCGACGAGATCGTCTTGCCGACCATCGCTTAAAGCAGAATCACCGCCCACACCAGTCCGATCATGCTCAGCGCCACGAACTGCGCGGCGCTGCCCATGTCCTTGGCGTTCTTCGACAGCGGGTGCAATTCCAGCGAGATGCGGTCAATGGCCGCTTCCACCGCCGAATTGAGCAGCTCGACAATCAGCGCCAGCAAGCAAACCGCGATCAACACCGCCTGCTCGACCCGGCTGACATTGAGGAAGAATGTCAGCGGAATCAGCACCACGTTGAGCAGCACCAGTTGGCGGAATGCCGCTTCGCCAGTGAAGGCGGCGCGCAGGCCATCGAGCGAATAGCCGGACGCGTTGAGGATGCGTTTCAGGCCGGTCTGGCCCTTGAAAGGTGACATAAGAAAGAAACCAGCCAAAAAGGTGTGGGGAAGCTAGATCAACGAAAGTCAAAAAAGCGTGAAACCGCCAGCCATCACTGGCTCGGAATTGACTCAAGTTGTTGCAGCAGTAAAGCCGCTTGCGTGCGAGTGCGCACGTTCAATTTGCGAAAGATCGCCGTGACGTGGGCCTTGATGGTCGCTTCCGACACGCTCAGCTCATAAGCGATCTGCTTGTTCAGCAGACCTTCGCAGACCATGGTCAGCACCCGGAACTGTTGCGGCGTCAGGCTGGCGAGGCCATCACTGGCAGCTTTGGCCTCATCCGACACGCTGACTGCTTCGAACGCTTGCGGCGGCCAGAACACGTCGCCATCGAGCACCTTGCGCACCGCTTCCTGAATCACGCTCAGATCGCTGGACTTGGGAATGAAACCACTGGCGCCGAACTCGCGGGATTTGACCATCACCGAGGCTTCTTCCTGGGCAGAGACCATCACCACCGGAATCTGCGGATACTGCCCGCGCAGCAGCACCAGCCCGGAAAAACCGTAGGCGCCGGGCATGTTCAGGTCCAGCAGGACCAGATCCCAGTCAGCCTTTTCAGTCAGGCGAGCTTCCAGTTCGGCAATGCTCGCCACCTCCACCAGTCGCACGTCCGGGCCAAGGCCCAGCGTCACCGCTTGGTGCAGGGCGCTGCGAAACAGGGGGTGATCATCGGCAATCAGGATGTCGTATGTGGCCATTTTTCAAATGATCCTGTTTTTGATGGCAGACGCGGTAGATTCCGGCCTGGCCAAAGCAACTCGAGACAACGCTTGGAAGCGATATCCACAGGGGCACGTTCGACGCCAATCAACAGCAAACACGGCGTCTCAAACCTTGGCCGCACCCTAATCGGCGCCAAGCATGCCCAGCGCAGCCGGGGTGGTCAAGCAAGATGGCCAGCGCTGTCGACAGTATGGGCCACTATCGGGCCAACGCCGGCTGCGGCTTTCGTATATAGGGCAGCAGCTCGGCATGGGCGGGCGTCGATTCATTCATGTCCAGTTGCTGCTTGGCACCGAGGTAATGCTGGCTGAACACATCGAAATAGGCGTCCAGCGCCGAAGCGGCTTCGCTGTCACCGGCCAGTTCCAGGCACAACGCCGCGACTTCGGCGGTGCACAGGTGCTCGCTGCGGGTCGAACGGCGCAAGCGATAGCGCGAGAGTTTGTCGGGCAGCAGGCTGAGGATCGGCAAGCGGTCGAAATACGGACTCTTGCGAAAGATCTTGCGCGCCTCCGTCCAGGTCGCATCGAGCAGAATGAACAGCGGGCGCTTGCTGCTATCGACTGTCACCGTGTTGGTCACCCGCGACGGTTCGACATACTCGCCCGGAAACACCAGGTACGGCTGCCATTGCGGATCGTTGAGCAGTGCAAGCATCTGCGGGTCGGGCTCGGTGCGTGACCAGATGAACGCATGGTTGTCGCGCACCACATCGGCAATCAGCCAACCGGTGTTGCTTGGCTTGAACACTTCCTTGCCGGTCATGATCAGGCACACGCCGGAGCGGGTGTCGACGCTTGGCCGCCACGCGCACAGGCAATGACTGATGATGACCCGGCAATCGCGGCAACGCTCGGAGCGAAAGCCGCGCGCCTGAATCGGCTTGATGCCTTCGTCTTCGCGCTGATCGCGCAGGCGGGCCACGGCGTTGGGGGCATGGTTCATCGCAGGCAACACCGGCAGACAGGGAAACTCGACACGAACGACACTCGGCAGGGCAATAAAGGCCGGCAGTTTACCAGAGCGTCGGCCACAAGCCTGTACCGTCCAGACCGGCTCCCCTATAATTCGCCGCCACTGAACGCACCGCCCCGTGACGGGTCGAACCACCAGTCACCGAATCAGGAGAGTTTCATGCTGCGCCTTATCGTTCCCACCGCTGCCATTCTGCTGGCGTCGTCCTTTACCGCTCAGGCTGCGTCCCTGAGTGAGCAGAATCTGAACAGAGAGCTGCGCAACGTCGCCGCCCAAAGCAGCGTCGGCACGCCACGGGCGATCAATGAAGACATTCTTGATCAAGGCTACACCGTCGAAGGCACGCAGCTGATCAACCATCTGAGCGTGCAAAAGAGCCACGCCGACAAGATGCGCGCCGATCCCAAGGCTGTGTATTTCCAGTTGGGCGCGTCGGTGTGCAACAACCCGTCGTACCGCAAGCTGATGGCCAAGGGCGCGATCATGCGTTACGACTTCACCGAAGTGAAAACCAACAAAGCGATCGGCTCGGCCAGTTACCAGGAATCCGATTGCCCGAAAGCCGCGCCAGCGAAGAAGAAGTAATCAGCGCGAAGCCTTGGCGCGCCGCTGCTCATCCTCGGCGCGCAATTCCGCCACTAGCGCCTGCAGATAGCGCGAGCGACGCTCGCCGCCGGCCAATCGTCGGCAGCACTCTTCTTCGAGACTCAATTGATGCGTCTCGGCCGACTCCTGCAACATTCGATACAGCTGAGTATCGATCTCCAGAACCACTCTGACCATGCATCCCGCCTCCTTGCCACCCACGAATCCTTGAATTGCTTTGCCTTGCGCAAGCGCAAGGTTGTCTTGCGACGTCTGTATTTGAGTAAATCAGAGTGATGGCCCTTTGCGATACGTTCAGACGAGCGGCGGGGCTTTGGCGCAAATCAGTAAGCGGTTGCCAGACAAAACGTTACAGCGCACTGTTCAAGTCAGCGCGAATGCGTGCGAGGGTCTAGATTGAGAGTATTCCCGATCATTCGTTAACGGCAGAAATGGAACTGCCGGCCCTGTGTGTTTTTGCAGTGCGACCCGGACGCTGGTTGTCCGGGCTACCCGCCCTGTACTGAAGGAGACGTTGAATGCCTTATCAACCGAATGACCTCTTGAGCCGTCATTTTCAGGAAAGCGGCGACCTTGTCAGCCAGGTCGAAGCCCAACTCAGTCATATTTCCACCAACAGCCCGAACATCCCCATCTACCGTGACATGATCCTGACCGTGCTGCGCATGGCTCAGGAAGACCACAACCGCTGGAACGCCAAGATCACCCTGCAAGCCCTGCGTGAACTGGAGCAAGCATTTCGTGTACTCGAGCAATTCAAGGGCCGGCGCAAAGTTACCGTGTTCGGCTCGGCACGTACGCCAGTGGAGCATCCGCTGTATGCAATGGCCCGCGAACTCGGCGCAGCACTGACACGCGCAGAGATGATGGTCATCACCGGCGCCGGCGGCGGCATCATGGCCGCCGCCCACGAAGGAGCCGGTCGAGATCACAGCTTGGGTTTCAATATCACCCTGCCCTTCGAGCAACATGCCAATCCCACCGTCGACGGCACCGACAATCTGTTGCCCTTCCACTTTTTCTTCACCCGAAAACTGTTCTTCGTCAAAGAGGCTGACGCGCTGGTGCTGTGCCCGGGCGGGTTTGGCACCCTTGATGAAGCGCTGGAAGTGCTGACGCTGATTCAGACCGGCAAAAGCCCATTGGTGCCGGTGGTGTTGCTGGATGTTCCGGGCGGGACGTTCTGGCAAGGCGCGCTGGACTTCATCCGCAATCAGCTGGAAGAAAACCGCTACATCCTGCCGACCGATATGAAGCTGATGCGACTGGTCTACAGCGTTGAAGAAGCGGTGGAAGAGATCAATCAGTTCTACAGCAACTTCCACTCCAGCCGCTGGCTCAAGCGGCAATTTGTGATTCGCATGAACCACAAGCTCAGCGACCAGGCACTGGCGCGGATGCAGGAGGAGTTTGCTGATCTGTGCCTGAGCGACCAGTTCCACCAACATGCCTACAGCGGCGAAGAACACGACGATGCGCAGTTCAGCCATCTGGCACGGCTGGCCTTTGCCTTCAATGGCCGTACCCATGGTCGTCTGAGGGAGTTGGTGGACTTTATCAATCTGCCGGAAAACTGGGCCGATTCAAAACCGCCCATTGCACAACGCTCACGCGAGCCTTTCAACGTAATTTGAAGGCAAAAAAAAGGCCCGCTATTTTCTAAAAAATAGCGGGCCTTTTTTGTTGAATCGGTCTAATCGTCTATCCCTCGACCGCTGAACAAGCGGTTGATCATCTCCATCGAGAACCCCCGATACGCCAGAAACCGGCCTTGCCTGGCCCGTTCTTTCGCATCAATCGGTAAATGTCCGGAGAACTTACGTTGCCACGTATCCTGAAGCTGCGCCTGCCAATTGATACCACTTTCGCGCAGGGCGATTTCGATATCGGTACGTTGCAAACCCCGCTGGCTGAGCTCCTCGCGAATTCGCAGAGGGCCATAGCCGGAACGGGCTCGGTAGGAGACAAAGCTTTCAAGGTAACGGGCTTCGGAAAGCAGACCCTCTTCCGTCAAACGGTCGAGGGCTGTTTCGATCAGCTCCGCCTCGGCGCCGCGCTGACGCAGCTTACGCGTCAACTCGACTCGACCATGCTCGCGACGTGCGAGCAGGTCCATGGCGGTTCGCCGCACCGCGACGAGGGTATCCAGTACGGCGGTGGTCATCGCTGATATCAGAGATCAGCGTCGGCCAGGTCGTCTTCGGTCTCTTTGACCGCCGAGGCCTTGGAATCCGCGATCACCGCTGGCGACAGCAGCTTGTCACGCAGCTGCTTCTCGAGCTTCGCGGCGATTTCCGGGTTGTCCGCCAGGAACTTGGCCGAGTTGGCCTTGCCCTGACCGATCTTGGTGCCTTCGTAGGCGTACCAGGCGCCGGACTTCTCGACAAAACCGTGCAGCACACCCAGGTCGATCATCTCGCCGTTGAGGTAGATGCCTTTGCCGTAAAGAATCTGGAACTCGGCCTGACGGAACGGCGAAGCCACCTTGTTCTTCACAACCTTGACGCGGGTTTCGCTGCCGACCACTTCGTCGCCTTCCTTCACCGCGCCGGTACGGCGGATGTCGAGACGAACCGAGGCGTAGAACTTCAGCGCGTTACCACCGGTGGTGGTTTCCGGGCTGCCGAACATCACGCCGATTTTCATACGGATCTGGTTGATGAAAATGACCAGGCAGTTGGCGTTCTTGATGTTACCGGTGATTTTACGCAGCGCCTGAGACATCAGACGTGCTTGCAGGCCGACGTGCATGTCGCCCATTTCACCTTCGATTTCAGCCTTCGGTACCAGTGCCGCCACGGAGTCGACGATGATCACGTCAACGGCATTGGAGCGCACCAGCATGTCGGTGATTTCGAGGGCCTGTTCGCCGGTGTCCGGCTGGGAAACCAGCAGGTCGTCAACGTTGACGCCCAGCTTGCCGGCGTACTCTGGATCGAGGGCGTGCTCGGCGTCGACGAATGCGCAGGTCGCGCCGGCTTTTTGCGCCTGGGCGATCACGGACAACGTCAGCGTGGTTTTACCGGAGGATTCAGGACCGTAGATTTCAACAATACGGCCTTTTGGCAGACCGCCGATGCCGAGTGCGATGTCCAGACCCAGAGAGCCAGTAGAGATGGCCGGGATCGCCTGACGGTCCTGATCGCCCATACGCATTACGGCACCCTTGCCGAATTGACGTTCGATCTGACCCAGGGCCGCAGCCAAGGCTTTCTTCTTGTTGTCGTCCATTAAAGTCCTCACGTAATCAATAAGGCCTGACGGCCAACACCTGTATAAGTAGCCAGTATTATTCCACAGCGTTCGAAGATCGCCTACCCCTGATTTTCGATTTCTCGTGCCGCTAGTCGCACAAGCCCCTCTAGCGCGGCCTTCACCGTTTGTCGGCGGACTTCATCACGACCACCGGGGAAGTGCTGAACCTCGCTATAAACCTCATCGCCCACACCCCAGGCCAGCCACACTGTGCCCACCGGTTTGTTCGGCGTGCCACCGTCGGGGCCGGCGACACCGCTGACCGCCACGGCAAAATGCGCCAGGCTGTGATGCTGCGCACCACGCACCATGGCCTCGACCACTTCACGACTGACCGCCCCTACCGTCTCGAACAAATCGCCTGGCACATCCAGCTGCCGGGTTTTCTGCCGATTGGAGTACGTCACGTACCCCGCTTCAAACCAGGCCGAACTGCCCGGAATCCGCGTAATCGCTTCGGCGATACCGCCACCGGTACAGGACTCGGCGGTAGTGACATGAGCATTGAGCACTTGCAGACGTCGGCCCAGTTCTGCGGCCAGTTGGGTGGTCTCTTTCACGGCGAGCTCCGGATCGTGTGGAATGCCTCCACCGTACACGAGCCGGACGCGCTTTCAATACACAGAATCATTCAAGATGTTCGGGCGCCAGCGCTCTGACATAGGCCTGACAGGCCTGCAACGCAATCAATCCACGGTCGCCGGTGTCGGTGATGGCGATAATTCGTTGAGCATGCGCCGGGTCAAGTCGGGCGCGTACGGTTGCAGAATCCACGCCGCTGGTGCCGGCGGCGGCTGGCATCGCACAGCCGTGGGCAACGTCGCCGGCGTCGAGAAGGACTGACAGCCGCACATCGGCAGTAGCAAGGCGATCGCGCAAGCGATCCTGATCACGTTGGGCATCGCTCAGCGCTCGATAATGGGTTTGCTCACTGGCCGCGAGCCGCTGCTCCAGTGCCAGGCGTCTATCCTGCTCGGCCTGTTGCGCGGTGGCGGCGGTCTGCGTCAGTTGATTGAGGGTTTCGGCGTTTAACCGCGCCTGCTCGGCCAATTGCCGCCCGTAGCGCCAGTCCTGAAACTGCCATGCCGCTGCAAACGCCCCGGTCACCAGCAGCAACAGACCCATCACGCGCCAGGAGCCGGACATAGCACCGCCCTCGCCCGCGCCCAAATCTCGAGGCGATCCTGCAAGCCGTTCAACCCGCCGTTGATCCGGCGGGTGATGGTGTTGAACTGGTCCGCGTCGGCCAGTTCATTCAAGCCCTTCTGCCCCCAGAACCACGCCGCCGATTCGGCCGCCCATTGCGGTTGCTCGAGCAATTCGGGCAACGACAAAAGACGCTCATCGCCAAACAAGCCGAGACTGCACTGACGATAATTTGCCCGGCCGGTGATCTGAATCAGTCCACGCCCGCGATACTTTTGCCCGTCGCCGTCGGCTTCCGGAGTATTGCCCAGACGCAGCGCCAGCGTGCCGGTGTCGTATTTGCTCAGGTACTGGTTGTTGCCCAGTTCGCGCACGTAACGCAATTGGCCCGACTCGTGACCGACCTGTGCCAGAAAAGCCGCGATACGTTTTGGCGTATCGATGCGCTGCCTGGCCATCGCGGTGTTGAGTGGCGAAACAAAAACGCCCGCTTGGGAGCGGGCGTTGGGCATGATGTCGATAAGGTGTTTTTCAGTTAATTGCATGATGCTTGATCCTCCCTGGATGTTGCCCCGATTGAATCACGGCTGGCGGCTGATGCTTGCCAGCCATTTATTTGCCAGAGTTTTCAGGGTGCCGGTTGCACCAGTTTCAGCGAGTACCCCATCCGCCGGTAGCACCTGCCCGCCCGAGAGCTGCCACTGCTGGAACTCTAGCCAGTCGCGATTGTTGGAGTCCTGTGGAATAAATGCACAGTCAGCCAGGCGCAACACGCCGCAAGCGCTTAGTTGATAAGCCATGAGTGTCGCTCCTAGATTTCAGCGTCCGCTGTCCATTCCAGTTGTAAAGTCTGCCCCGGTGCGCTGCCGACTGGCGTGACAGTGGCAAAAGAAATACTACGATCCGTTACGCCTTGAAGTAGCGTGCCGGTGCAAGCTTTGCTGATCGTTTGATTCCAGACCTGATTACTGCTGTCTGCCGGGCTATAGGCAGTGACAGTCGGTTGAACCCTTTTCTGAACCAGAAAGCCGATCGTCATCCCGTATTGGCCGATATTTCCTGCCGGGACCTGAGTAAACGTCGAGATACACGTATTGGTGCCATTATTGGCTTTGACCGGCAACCCGGAAGCAAATGACTTTTCGTAATAGCGCTGACATAACGCCAGCTCCTGCGCTAAGGGACGAAGCTCAAAGGGAGTGGACACAGGCCCCTCCTCCAATTGGATCTGTGTCAGATCGACCGTTTGCAGAACGTTGAGAGGCAGATCGAACGCCAATGTCAGACAGTCGCCGCTGCCTTGCATTTTCCCCGCAATGGCGGGCACCTGAAACGTTGCGGTGTAGCGCGTCCACACTGTGTTCAGTTGAAACGTATCAATCAGTTTCCCAACGGCTGCCGATCCACCTACTCCGAATTGCTGCGCAATCGTTATTTGCAAAGGCCGCACGGCATCGGATCGAGCCCAAAACGTCAGCGTTGCCGTTTTTCCGGCGAGCGTTCTGACCGACTCTATATTCTGGGAGATTTTGTGAACGGTAGCTCCCGCCCCTGCGGACGTTTGCTGCCAGCGCAGGAAACAGGCCGGTTCATCAGAGACCTCGCCTTGCCCGAGCGCAAAATTTTGCCGCGTGATGCTCACTCCGGCGTTTCCGTTCCAGTCACAACGGAAACGATCAGCCACGTACCCGCCGACATTTGGCGCCTGATTGCTCGCACCACGCTGCCAGATTCTGAAATCGCCATTGATCAACAGATTCTTGCGATAGACCTGCACCGGAAACGCTTGCAGCGGATCAGGTCTGGACAACTCTCGAATGGCTTGAGCCAATTGATGGGTCTGATTTTCATCAGGTGTCAGGCCAGCGGCCGTGATTGCATTGAGTATTTCCTCGGTAACACTGTTCCCCCAACTCGCCGGGATCAGTGACCCCGGCGTCCCTGCAATCGGGTCTTCGTCGACAAACCTGCCGTTTTCCAGACCTGAGCCCGGAATGCTTTTCGGATAATCCATATCACGTCCCTAATGATTTAAAGCGCAGCAGGCAGCCAGCTCGGTGCCACCGGCCTATGCGCGCTGGACGGGAAGAATGAGCCTTGCGGCCACTCGCGCAACGCCCGTCGATAAGTTTGCAGTTCGGCATATTGTTCAGTGGTCAATGTTGTGCCGCCGCCGTCCTCCAGTTCATCACGGTCGCGTGCGACCAGGCCGTCAGTGGCGGCAAGCTGGGCGTTGCGCCAGGTGCGCTCGAAGCCTGCGGCCGCCTCTGCCGAAGGAGGCGGTGGATCGACCAGGACCGGATAACCGCTTTCAGCATGCACGCCAATAACTTTCGCGGTGACCGACAGTTGCTGCAGCAGCGAGATCCAATAGGCTTGGGGAATTTCGATGACATCGTCAGGAATGTCCGACGAATTGATACCCGGTACATACACGCCTCGCGTACCGGCGCTGAAAAGCACGTTGGTAGTATTCATTCAATAACCCTTGGCAAAATAAAACACGGTCCAGCCAGCGCCAGGCTGGTTGACCGCGTTGCGCACTTTCAAGCGAACGCCTTGCTTGGTGGCGGTGCCTCCGACAACAATCACGATGGCCGCTTCGCCACCGGCATGGTTGGCGACACATGAGAAAAAACCATTCGGGAAGGAAACCGGGAAATTGACCCACATTTCACCGTTGGCATCCGTAATGCCGGTCCCCCATTGATCTATGTTTCCACTGGCGTGCTTCTGATACCCGGGGTTAGCCGTCAACCCTGAAAACAGTGCGGCATATTTGAGACTCGCGGTGCCGTGGACTGCCCAGACTCCGTTTTCCCTGACGACGGTGGCGCTCTCACCACTGTTCATGACAATCGAGGTCAGTTCAGCTCCTTGCGGGCTTATTTTCGCAATGCCTGTACAGGCAATAGTGACCGGGGCGTTGCTACGGCAATGCAGCGTGAACGTTGCGCCATTGGGAACTGACTTGATGTCTGGCAAAGACACGGTATAGGCCGAGTTTCCGCCCAGGCCGATCGCCCATCCCACATCCGCAAGAGAAAGTTGCGCCGTGGCTGCGATGTCACGAGACCCTGCGTGATTGCCCAGTGCACGCTGCACGAACTCGGCCGTAGCCACTGAACGGCTGAAATCGAATTGCGCCGGGGTTTTGAAGAGCTGCGAGCTACGTAGCGCGTCGAGCATTTGTGTATTTGAAGTCTCGGTCGGTGTCATTCCAGCAGCCCGCACAACGCCGAGAATTTCCTGCGTCACGCCGTTGCCCCATCTCGCGGGAATCAACGAGCCGGGTGTGCCCGCGAGCGCGTCCTCATCAACAAACATGCCATTGACCAAGCCTGCGCTTGGCACACTGATTGGATAATCCATTGTCTTTTTCCTTAACGATGACTTCGATCCTTGCGGTCGCGCGGGGCGCCACAGGCCAAATGATGTACAAACTAAACAAGCCCATATCGCGTGGCGTCGGTGACGTAGAAGTGGACCTTGTTGCCTAGCTGGATATACCGTTGATCAGGGCACGAATCCCGATCAACGCATCGTCTGCGGCGCCACGCGCCAAATCGACCTTGCCCTTGCCCGCCTGTGCGCGAATCTGCGCCTTGGCCTTCAGGCGCAAAGTGCGCAGAGTGAGCAAATGGTCAGTCAACTGCTCCGCCTTACTCAGAATCTGCTCGGCGGCCTGTTTGGCGCTGCGGCCTTTGACAACCCACGCGGCGACCGACAGCGGCACTTCTTTTTTTGGGTAACCGGCGTCCTGATAAGCCTGCGCGTCGGCGGCGGCCTGGGCGTATTCCATGGCTTTGAGCGGGTCGCCGGCCAGCACCGAGCGGACGTTATCAGCAGCGGCGTCGATCATGCCGCAGAGGCGTTCGGCTTCCAGCAGTTCCAGTTCGGCGACCCTGCCCGTATTGAGCTGCCATGCTTCAGCGACCCACTCATGGGCAGGAGAAGGCTGTGCAGCACGCAAACCGTCCTCGAACTGATGCATTTCTTGAATGATGATCATCGGATCAACTCCCAGGAAAGATTGATATTCACCGCTGCTGTAAAGTTGATCGCAATACCGTTGGAGTAGTCGCTTGGAAGGATATTTTTGATACCCATGCTCAACAGCAATTCGTCACTTGTTCCGTTATCAGCACCGAAGGCGTGTTCGGCTTGATAGGTCTGCCACAGGGAACGCAAAATGCTGTGGTCGAAGCTGGCGGTCAATGTCGAAACGGTTGTGTCATTCACCTCGTTGTTGGTAATAACCCGCACCGTCTCACCCGCATTGGCCCAGCCGTCCCAGTTGCTCGACGTGGCAACCTTCGGGTTGAGAAAACAGTAGTTGGCGCCCAGCCATCCGGGTGTAGCGAAATTCACAGCTGTGACTTGTGTCGGATGCGGCGTCGCGTTGCCCACCACCAGACGAGCGGCACGAGCATGCGGGTCAAGTGGCAGGTACACCACGCCATTACCGCTGATTGTTTGCGTCCACGACAAGCGACTGCGGTTATAAATCGGCCGGACAATTGGTACCGAGCCGGGACCAGCCGTCACCACCCATGCCAGACAAAGATCCAGCGTCGTCGACTGGAAACCGCCTCCCGCCGTTCCATTGATCGTGCCCTTCAAACCCTCCGGTGTAGCGTCATAAATCGTGCCGCGCTGCATGTAGAAGGTCAGCAGGCCCGCAACCACTTGCGCACGCAGAAAGTAACCAGAGTTGGGCAAAAGATCGGCACTGCTCCAGGCTTGTGTCGTAAACGTGCGCGGACGACCCAACTGACCTGCCAGCACTTCTTGGCCCAGGCTGATCAGTACGCCGGGCAGAATAGATAACCGCCCGCCACTGGTAGCAAACGCGGTCGGTGTGATTGGCAATCGCCCGTCCGCCGTAGCGACGGTGGCGGTTGGCAAGGCGCCAATCGGCAACGCCGAATCCAAATTCCAGCCCTTGGCCGAAACGCTCTGAATCGCCTGCAACAACTGATCGTATTTCTTCTCGTCCGGCGTCAGGTCCGCCGCCTTGATCACGTTAAGAATTTCCTGGGTAACTCCGTTACCCCAATCCGCCGGAATCAACGATCCCGGCGTCCCCGTCATAGGGTTCTCATCAACAAACTTCCCATTCACCAAGCCGGCACTGGGCACACTCTTCGGATAATCCATCCCTCATCCCTCCCTAGTCATAATTGATGTGCACCTTGGTATGCGCCGGCGCGCTGCGGTGGATCAGGCATTCCAGCGCCGAGCCCGGGTTGACGCCGAAGCGCTCGCCCCAGTAGCTCGCGCCGTAACGGCGGCCGAGCAGCAGGCGGCCGCCGGTGTTGAGCGTCCACATGAACTGCGCTTCCCAGGTGCCCCAATGCGCCGAACCAAACCGGGCGCGGCCCATGCGTGGGGCTTCGTGTTCGGTGATGCTGGCGTTGGGGTAACCCTGGCTTTTGGCGATGTCGAGGTAGTAGCCGACAGCCTGGCTGCCGACCGCGAGCAAGCGGCGGCGTACGGCGAGGCGGCGGTCGTCGAACAGTGGCGTGGCGCCCAGGCACGGGTCGGGCAGGTTCATCACCCGCTCCCAGTCCGGCACCAGTTCGCTGACGCCGGCCGGGTCCATTTCGTTGAGCAGGTCGGCGGCGCGCGCATCCAGACGGGCCAGTTCGACGGCGACGCCTTGCAGCACTTCCTCAAGCTCGGGCACCCGCTCCGGATCCCATGCCGGGCCACTGGGCAGCAAGGCGCGCAACTGCGCCTGGTATTGCGCGGCGGTTCTTATGCCCCCCATACGCAGCCTCCGAAGGTGAGCAGTTCGCTCTGCCCGGCCGGCACGTCAGCGGCCGGAGCAGTGAGCGTGTGATCGTATTCGCCGCCGGCGCTGCTGATCGCTTCGCGGATATGGCTGATCAGCAGCGGCACACCGAGATCGGCCTCGCGGTTGTGCAGATCGCGCAACTGCGCTTCAACGGCGGCGCGCACGGCGGTGGTGTCCGGATTGACGCTCTTGAAGCGATACACCACCGGCACCTGAACCGGTCGCTGCACGTGCACTTCCGCGGTCACCGGACGCAGCGGTTCGATGTACTCCTGAACCTCCGCCAACTGCTCATCGTTCGGCACCGGTTGCGGGTCTTCATCACGCATGATGAACACCGTCACCGTGCCCGGCCCGAGCAGGCCGCCCCGGCACCACGCCCGCGTCACACCCGGCACTTCCAGCGCCCAGGTTTCGTAGTCGCTGGCCGCGCCACCGTGGGGAATCACGCGGTAGGAACGGATGACCCGCGAGCGCAGCGATTCGAGGCTTTCCCGCGCCACACCGCCGCTGAGGCCCGGCGCCAGCACCACGAAGCTGTTGCCGACAATCCCGGCAATCGGCTGCACCGGGGTCAGCGTCAGACCCGCATCAGCGTTGCCCAGACTGCCGGCCTCCAGCGCCGCAATCGTGGTGCTGTTGCTGCCATTGACCGTGGTGCGCGCCGTGGTGACTTTGTAGGTGCGGCCATCGTTCGCTTGCAGCAGAGTGTCGACGTCGAGCACGGCGCCGGGAGTGGCGGTAAAACTGACGCTGCCGGTAGCCACTTGCGCGGCTTTGCGCGGCTGATTCAGGCGCAGCGCGGCGATGCGTTCCAGGGTTGACTCATCGGCTTTGTCGGGCAGGATCTGCTCGGCAATCCAGTCGAGATAACCGTACAAGCCATAAGCGGCGCCGCCGAGGGTGCGGGCGAGCACTTGCGCATCGGACTGGCGCAACGAATCGCCGGCCAGGTCGCTTTGGGTGCGTTTGATCAGCACCGGCAGCGAAGGGGTTTCAAACGGCATAGATCACCTGCCAACTGTTATCGGGGTTGATGTCCAGACGTTCGCCGTCGGCCAGCGTGAGGATCGTGCGCAGGTTGAGGCGCTGGGCGTCGAGGCGTTCGCTGATGATGTCGATGGCGCTGCAGTGGCCGTCGTCGAGCAGCCATTGCAGGGCTTCGCGGGCATAAAATTCGGCGTCCATTTGCGTCTGCCGGGTCAGCTTGACCCGGCGCAGCAGCCACAGCCGCGAGCCGATGCGATCGTCGGCAACCGTGGGGAAACTGTCGCCCCACCAGCCGAAGCGTTCTTCGTCATCGAGGGCGTCGTCATCAGCGGCGCGACGCCAGGTGAACAGACTGATGAGCACGGCGCGGGTCAGCGCGGCGTGGAGGTTCTGGCTGATGAACATCACTGGCCTCCTGCCGGCGCGCCGGTCTGACCGTTGCCGGCCTGCACGCCAACATGCACGTGTTTGATCTGGCTGATGCCGCCAGCCAGTTGATCACCGGTGGAAACGATCTTGCCGGTCTGGTTTATCACCGGCGTTTCGAAGTTCACCGCGCTGCTGGCGCGGATGTTCAGCGTGGCGGTTTCGATGTCGATGATCCGCCCGCGCTTGAAATGAATTTTGTCGCCCTCGTCGGTGTAGATCGCCACTTCACCGGCAGCGAGCGCTTGCAGGCGATAGCGACGGTCGGCGATGACCAGGGCGATGGCGTGGGAACGGTCGCCGCCGATGAAGGTGACGACCCCTTCAGCGCCAGCCAGCGGATGGCTGGTGAAACCGTAGGGTTCGAAGTGTTCGAGGTCGTCGTTGACTTCACCGGCGGTGAGGCGCATTTGCAGCGATTGCAGCTTGGTTGCCGAATTGGCGAGCACGACAGTGCCGCGCGCCAGCAGGCGTGTCAGTAGGCTCATGGGTTTCCTTAGACTTTTTCGACACAAACCCTGTGGGAGCGGGCTTGCCCGCGATGGCGGTGTGTCAGGGAAAAAATGTATTTGTTGTCACGACCGCTATCGCGGGCAAGCCCGCTCCCACAGGGGCCATTGTCCCCAGCAGGATCCTGCGTCAGGCCTGGGATTGCTTCGGGGGCGTCGGATCAGGATCAAACGTATGCGGCGGCGCCACTTGCAGCGTGGTTACCGAACCCTGCGCCGACAACGAATAAGTGACCTTGGAAATCAGCATGTCACCATCGAAATCCAGCACCGGGTCCTTGACCCTGACCAGCGTGTTATGGCGCCACAAATCGCCATTGCTCTGCCGCCAGCCCTGCACCTGATAGGTGGTGGTCTGCGCACGGCCCATGCGAGTCGCGCTTTCCCATTGGGCACGCTGCTGCGCCAACTCAAAGGTCAGTTGCGTGCCTTCGTTGATCACCGTGGTGCGCCGCCGTTTGAAACTCAGGTCGGCCGCCGTCGACTCGACTTCGCTGACCGCCGCGCCGCTTTTCGCATCCGAGCCTTTCTGCTGGCCGATCACCCGATACTCGGAGAACACCTGGCTGAAATCCATTGGCGCACTGGCCGACAAGATATTCTTGCCCAGCTCCAGCGCATCGCTGGCGCGGCCGCCGCTGCCGGGTTTGGCCAACACCAACTGGCCCAGCTCGTTGTCGGTGGAAAACACCCGCAGCAGCGACAGCAATCGGTCGATCGACTGGAATGCCGTTTCACCCGGCACGATGGTGTGTTTGGTCAGGCGTGTGGTGTCGCTGATTTCATTGACGACCCACAGTCCATATTCGCTCGCCAGATCGCGGACGATAGTCAGCAAGGGTTGTTGCTGCCATTGGCTGGGCAGGTTACGAGCGGCGCAATCGACCAGATCCTGGGTCTTCGAACTGCCTTCGATGGTCAGGCTGATCTGCCGCCCGTCATAGCGGATCGGCGCCTTGAACACGTAACCGGTGAGCACCAGGTCCTTGCCGATTTTCACTTCACAGGGGTCACCGGGTTTAATCGGTTTGCTCACCGCCTGCCCCGGCCATTGCCAGGTAATGTCGAGCTTGAAGGTGCGGAACTGACGCTCGAGATCGGCGGTGATTTCGACGCTTTTCCAGCCGCCGTATTCCATGCCGTTAACCGTCAGTGTGACGTGGTTATCCAACTCGTCCATGGTTCACTCCCTGGAGACTTTCACATCGCTTTGCGGGAGGTACAACGGATTGGTCACGCCGTTGCGCTGCACGACTTCGGTGACTCGCGTGGCGTCGCCAAACTGTTTGTACGCTATGACCAGTGCTGGAAGGCTTTCCTGAAAGGATTTGCTGACCAGTCGCACGCCCGAGGATGCCACGGCCTTGAGGTGCGCAACCAAGGCATCCTGCACGTCACTGATGGCTTGATAGTGATCAGGATCGGCCTTGTTTTTCGCCCCTTGCAGCGCCTCCACCAAATCCTTTTGCAGCGCCTGCAAATCATCCGTGGCCGGGACTTCCGGGCGGGTGACTTGCTGATGGGCCTGCTGAGCAACGGTGGGCGTCGACGGCAGTTGCAGCGCTCGGGTGGCCACTGGCATCGATGCGACCCACTGCGCCACTTTGACGATCAGCGTGTCCTGCACCAGATCGGCCATCGCCTGCGCTGCGGCATTGGTGTCCTTGCCGGTGGTGATCTTCGGCGCATCAGCCTTGCGAATCGCTTCGAGTTGCTGCGACACGTCGGCGATCACGCCACGGTAGCCTTCCTTGGCGAACGCTTTCAGTTCCTGGATATCGCCGAGCAAACCGTTGAATTCCGCCGCCACTTCCTTGGGCAGCTCTTTCACGGCTTTGACCAGTTCAGTGATCTGGCGGTACTGCTCGATCAAAGGTTTCAATTGCTCCTTGATCACGTCATAGACGCCGGTAAGGCTGTTGCGCAGGTTGGTGATGCCGATCCGCGCAGCCTTGATCAAAGTCATCGCCTGTTCGAAACGCGCCACCGCCGAACCCAGCAGCCCGTCGGCCTTGGCCAGCAGCACTTTCTGCGTGCTGACCGTGGCGGTCGGAAACGGCAGGGGTTGGTCGGGATAGAACTTCAAGGCGAACGTCACCAGCCCACCGTCCTGGCGGGTGTGAGTCATGTCGCATTCGCCGACCTTGACCTGCAGGCGTCCAAGCCACGGATGCACCAGTTCGCCACGGCCCTGCTCCAGCGCCTTGAGCAGCTTGTCGCGCTGCTCAAGGCAATCGGGGCCGATGATGAACGCGGTCAGATCGTGAGTCTTGGCCTGCTGGCCGAGGTCCTCGAAAAACGGCAGGTCGCGTTGCGGGTATTCATGCAACTGCCCTTTGCGACCGACCGGGGTTTTCGCCTGGTCGATCCAGAAACCGACACCGCGAAAGGATGCCGGCAATAAACGGTCACGCCAGTTCATTGGGAACCTCCCATCGACAGCGAGCGATAGCCGATGCGTGAAGACACGGCCAGGCCCGGTTGATTGGTTTGCGGTTGTTCGGTACGCAGGCCTGCCGGTGCATTTTCGAAGCGCACGGTCAGGCCGCCTTCAAGTTGCGTACGGTTGTTGGCGGCGCTTTGCTGGATCAGCGCGCTGGAGGTGTGTGGCAACGAACCGCTTTGCAGCGTGCCGTTGCCGGCAGTCGCTGCGCTCGCGCCGAAGAACGCCGGTGCGAGCTCACCCTTGCCTTCGGCATTGGTCTCGCGTTGCGCTTGGGTCAGCGTTTCAACCTTGCCGGTGACCTTGGCGATCAGTCCGGCGAAGCCACCGTCGAACAACTCCTTGATCGGCGCAATGACGGTTTGCAGCTTTTGCCACAACTCGCCGAACCACTCAGTGATCGGCCCCCAACTCTCGATGATCTGATCTAGCGGTTTCCATTCGAACAGACTGTGCAGAAAGTCCACGACCGGCGCGGACAGCGCCAACACAACGCCCCAGAGCGCCGAAAAGACCTCACCGATCGGCTGCCAATACTGGGCAATCTGCTCCAGCGGTGACCACTCGAACAGGCTGGTGAAAAAGCCCCTGACTCGCTGCACAGACGTTTGCAGCGCCATCCAGATCGGTTCGAAGAAACCGACAACTCCACCCCAGGCGCTGGTGAGCATTTCCATCGGGAAAAAATCGAACATTGCCCGCAAAGTATCCCGGGTGTTTTGCACAGCCGATTGCAGCGTCGTCAATATCGGCTGGAAATACGCAACAATGCCTCCCCAGGCGCTGGTGATCATCTGCATTGGCGAGAAGTCGAACAGCGACACGAGGAGTTCTTTAGCCGGTAGCGCGACTTCTAGCAGGCCGCTGAACATCGGTTCGAAGAACGCGACAACACCACCCCACGCATCGGTAATCATCTGCATCGGCGAGAAATCGAACAGGTTTCTGAGAAATGCCATCACCGGCACACTCAAGGCCTTGAGCAATTCCCAGATCGCCGAGAACAGGCCGGTCAGCGGCCCCCAGTTTTCAATGATCATCCCCGCAGGCGACCACGAGAAAACCGACTTGAAGAAGTCGATCACTGGCGCCGTCACGACCGTGACCTTGTCCCAGATAGCCGAGAAATATCCCGTGACCGGTTCCCACAACGCCGCCAGTGCCGCCAGCGGTCGCCAGTCGAGTACCGAGCGCAACGTCGCCATCGCACTCGCCCCGATGTTTTTCACGCCCTCCCACATCTCGGTGAAGAACGCGCTGATCGGCGTCCAGTTGGCCACGATCAAACCGGCCGCCACGGCAATGCCCAGGGCGATCAGCATGATCGGGTTGGTCTTGAGCACCATGCTCATGACGTCCATCACCTGCGTCATACCGGTGACCGCGGTTTGCATGGCGGAGAAGGCAATCGCCCCCGCAGCCAGGCCTTCGACCAGTTTCGGATTGTCGGCGAGCAGGCTGCCAACCTGCGTCAGCATCGGCTCAAGCCCGACCACCAAGGCCCCCACCGCCGGCACCAGCGCGGCGTCCACCGCCGCCGAAACCTTTTGCATCGACGCGCTGAACACGTTCATGTTCTGTGTCGCTGCTGTCGGCGCGGCGGGCAGATCGACGGTTTTCGCCGTGTCGCTGACTTCGCTCAATTTGCCCTGGAACGCTGCGGCCGATTTGATGCCGTCTACAAACGGCGTGATCACGCTGCCGCCGTTGAACAGACCACTGATGTCCAGTTTGCCGAGGCCGGTCTGCTCGAGATTGTTTTTAAAACTCTCAACCTTCATGCGCAGGGCGCCCAGTTTGGGCGAGAGTTCATCGATGCCGGTGATCAGCACCGGTTTCGGGGTTTTCTTCTCTTCGTCTGCCATCACTGCACCTGCTGCATCGCATTGATCCGTTGCGCGTGCTCCAGCGATTCGCGGAGCACATCCAGTGGCCTGGCCATCATCTGTTCGGGGTCAACCTTCCAGAACCAGGCCAGGTCATAGGCGACCGCGATCAGGTCGGTGATGGCGCCGACGCCGCACTCATGAAAAAACTCGCAACAGCCCAGCTCAGTGCATTGAGGTCAGCCAGATCGAGTTGGTTGACCGACGACGGCGGAATGCCGGCGCACACGGCGATGTATTTGGCCGCCACGTCCATGTCGAGGCTGACTTCTTCGCTCTTGTCGATTTTGTAAGGCAACGCCTTGATCGCTCGCACTTCCTGCACCGTCGGGCGGCGCAGGGTGAGTTCGGTCAGAGGCTCGCCGTGGGCTTCGATCGCTACCTGAAGCTTCACGGCGCCGCTCATTGCCAGGTCCCCTTGATGCCTTCGAATTTCAGTTCGATGGTGGCGTCGTCGCCCTTGGAAACTGGCTCCTCGACCAGATAGGCGCCGGCCAGCACGTAGACTTTGCCGTTGCTGAATTCGCAGGTGACGGTGATATCAGTGCCTTCGATCAGCTTCTTCAGCGGGAAGTCGGCGGTGTGCAGCGCGGTCACTTTGAACGACGGTGCGATGTCGGTTTCCTTGTAGAAACCGGGCACGACGGTTTCACGTTTGACGGCCATCAGCGGGGCTTCGCAGCCGCCATTGATGGTCAGTTGTGCGCCGTCGACCTTGACGTAGCAGGTGCCTGCAATCAGTTGACCCATGGTGTTTCTCCCTTCAAATAAAAAGCCCACGCGAGGTGGGCTGAATGCTTAGCGCCGACTGCGCGGATCAGGCCGCGTCGTCGTACTGCAGACGGAACTGGTTGAGCAGTGCGAACACGCGCAGACCGTTGATGTAATCCGGCGGGAACAGCACGTTCACGCGGCTCGGGTCCTGCACGTCGCGCTCGACAATCAGGTGCTCGGCGAACAGCTCGGCGTTCTCCACATGGCCTTCGAGTTCGAGCTTGGCGTACTGCGCGATCAGCTCGCCGCGAATGGTCGCAGGCGTGACGATCGGCTGACCGGCGCCGAAACGGGTACCGTCGGAGGCCAGTTTGTGGCGGCCGTATTTGCTGGTGATCACGCTTTGCAGACGACGCACGATGAACGCCGACTGGTGCATGGTTTCGCTGTCCAGATAGGAGTTGTCGGCCTGGCCGTAGGCGTTCTTCTGGTAGGTGGTGATCGAGCGCTGGATGCGCACGTAACCGCCTTCGTAGTACGCCGTAGCGATGCCGTAATTGAGCAGCGACTGACGCTCGGTCAGGGTGAAGCGCTCGCTCGCCGGCGCCGGGTCAACACCCGGCAGGCTGCCGCTTTGCGTCGGACGGCTGGCATCGGCGGAGATGAACACCGCCGTGCGCGCAGCCAGTGCCGCCGCTTGTACCCAGAACGGTTGTGGTACGCCCGGCTCCAGCGCCTGGATGGTCATGTGCTGATCGTTGCGCGCCTGGCCGGCAGCGACCAGCGTACCGACCGTGCCGCGTTTGGCGCTGTAGACGTGACCGAACAATTGCTTGGCCCACGACCAGCGCCCGGTGCTGTCATCCATCACCGCTTGCCAGGTGTTGAGGGTGGCCAGATCGGACCACGGCAGCGCGATGAATTCGAACGGCTCATCGCCCAGTGCCGCGACAGCGGCGATCTGATCCGGCACACCGGCGCCGCCGGTCATGGCGGTGATTGCGCTGGTCAGACCGGCCGGAGTTTCTTCGCCGTTGCTCTTGCCCAGGCGATTGAATTGCAGGCTGATGTCGTTGCCGCTGTCGCCGGTCCATTTGGCGGTCAGGGTGACCACGCCTTCGGCAGCCGCCGCGCTGACCGGCAGGTCGGCAGTGGCGTTGATTTTCTGCGCCAGTGCAGTGGCCGCTTGAGCGGCGGTGGCGCCGTTGACCACGGTGGCCTGCACGCGCACGCCGCCGACATATAGATTGAGCATGCCTGCCTGGGTCGCGGTACCGGTCAGGGTCAACACACCCTTGGCGATGGCGCCTTCGGTGTTGTGCAGCGGCAGGCACCAGATCTCGCCTATCGGGTCAGCCTTGCGGAAGGTCTCGTACATCGAAGCGAGCATCGAGCCCTGGCCGCCGATGCTTTTCGCCAGCGCCACGCTGGAAACCAGCACCAGTTTGCCGACTTCAGTCGGGGCAATATTGTCGTTGACCTGGGCGACGATCAAACGGCGCATGGCCGAGGTCGCGCTGTTGGCGGCCGAGTTGTCCATTTCGGCATAGAACAGCGGCACACGAATGTCCGCCGGGATGTTGCTGAATCCGATCGCCATTATTTGGCTCCCTGTGGTTTAGCCGCTTTTGCGGTTTTGAGTGTGATATCGCCGTCGGCCAGACGCCGGCGCCACCAGGCGCTGTCCAGCACTTCACGGCCTGCGGCCGGCAGCAAGTCGCCGGCCTCCGGGTCAGGTACGACACGGCCAGCGGCCGGCACTACGGTGATGCGGTTGCTCATGGGGTTACGTCTCCAGAGAAAGTCATTTCCACCCGGCCATCCGGACCCGGGCGTTGCAGATTGGGGTCGGCCGGATCGATCGCATCGACCCGCACCGTCATCCCGGTAAAAGACGACAAAGCGTCCAGTTCGCGCTCGTGCCAACTCTCCGCAGGCTGACTTGGCAGATTGCGGCCGAGCTGGAACTCGGCATAAAAACGCAGCCGATAGAAGGCGCGGCTGCTGTTGATCGAGACCATCTCGCCGCCGTCGTAGACGATGGCGCTGTAGTCGGAATCGGGTTTGAACCCCACCAGCGCACGCCACAGTTCGGCGCGCAGGTCGTGCAACCCATCCAGCGCTTTTGTCGCGTCGGTAGCGTCAAGGGCCAGGACGATTTCAAAGCGGTCGCGGATTGGTTGGGTGGTGAGGTTTTGTGTGTTGCTGTTGCTGGCCAGATCGGCGATTGCCAGCACGTGGGCCGAAGGTGTTGGCAGATCCGGGTTGCCTTGCAGCAACGCCAGATCGACACCCACCGAAATGTGATTGGCAAGCCCAGGGCATTGCCCACGCAGTTGCGTGAGGATCGGGGTGATCTTCATGGGGGTGTTCCGAAGTAAGAGAAATTACAGTGAACGCCGCAGTCCCTGTGGGAGCGAGCCTGCTCGCGAATGCGGTCGATCAGTCACATCGATGCTGAAGCTGACGTCCCTTTCGCGAGCAGGCTCGCTCCCACAGGAATAAGCACTCGGTTCAGGATTACTGTTCCGCCTTCGGGTCCAGGCACGACGCATCAATCAGGCAGCGATAGCTGTTCTCGCGACTGCCGCTGGCGGTGACCTTGTCGATCGACCAGCGTCCGCGCATGAAGTCCGGCCAGCTCTCATCGAGCAATACCAGCCCTTCGGCCGCGAGCCGTGGTTCCCCCGGGCAAGTGATTTTCACTTTGTATTTCTGCCGCAACATCTTGCGTACTTCGCCCTCGCCAACTGCGATGGCATCCGCTTCGCTGGGCTGCTTCTGGCGCACCGTCTTGAACGGCGCTACGCCAGTCTCGATCCAACGCAACACCCCGGCCGCCGCATCCCAGAAACAGGTCTTGCAGCCCTTGACCTGCTCGCGGGCCGATTCTTCCAGCGTGGCGCTGATGAATGCGTGATCGCCGGGGCGATTGTTGTGGGTAACCGACAGCGTCACGTCCGGCAGAATCTGCCCCGACAACGACTTGGTCTGCCCGGGCCGCGCAAGCACATAGACATCGCCGTAAGGCTTGGCGACGACGTTGTATTTTTTCGCCAGACGCGTGACAAACCCCATGTCGGTCTCGTTGGACTGGTCGATGTGCTCGATGCGTATCAACGAAATCTCAGGCGCGACCCGTGGCGAAAATCCGTGCAGCTCCACCAGCTTGCGAAATAAACCACCCAGCGTCGTTGGCCCATGACTGGCGGTGCGGCGCTGCTTGAAGCCGGTTTCATCATCCTTGCTGAATGGCGCCGCAGTGGCCACCAGGGTGAGGCGAAACGGAAACAGTGTCGGCGTCAGACGCGTCACTTTGAACAGGCCTTTATCGACCATTGCGGTTTCTCGATAACCGACTTGCAGGCCAATCTTGCCGCCCAGATTCGGCAACCCCTCAAGCCCCTCCAGATCGATAGTCAACGTCAGTTGATCGGACTCGAAACCGGCGGCGTCGATGTGCTCCCAACTGATCAGGCGCTGATTGAGCAGGGCCGCGTTGGCCCCGTAGATATTCACTGCCGGCGTAAATCCCAGTGCCATTCAACCTCCTTAATCCCACGCCGTCGCTGCTTTGACCACGGCGGGTTTCACATCCAGTTCCGGTAGCACGATCCAGACGCCGGCGGGCAGAATCGGCCCGTGTTCGGCCAGGGTCGGGTTGAGCTTCCACAGCACTTCTTCGGCAGCGTCATCACTGCGCCCGGTTTCGCGGTAGAGCAGCAGATTCACCGAATCACCGGCCACACTTCGTGCTTTACGCATTGTTGAACTCCGCTAGTTCGATGACCCAATCGACTACCATCGCCGTACCGTCATCGATGATCTGGGTCTGGCTTTCCTGAACGCTGCTGATCCGCCACAGGCCCCAGTTTCGACCAATCCCGTCGATCAACGGCAGCGGGATACGCAGCGCCTGCAAAGCTCGCAATTCATCGAGCCGATCCATGGCTACGGCGTACATCGACTTGCCGGTAATGGTCAGGGTTTCCGGTTTCTGTCCCGTCTGGCTGGACTTGGGTTTGCTGGTGAGGATCTGTATCTCGGTCCATCCGCCGTCAGACTTGCGCAGCAACTGGTGGTACGCAAAGCTGCGCGACAGGCCGAAGATGAAACTGCCCAATGCCATTTGTTGTTTCATCAGGCGACTCCATCGGTCAGGGCCGCGTCGCGGCGGGTGGCAAGGGGGTTGTTGGTGAGCAGCGGGGTCATTTGCATGAACTGGTTTTGCAGATGCTGCGCGACCAACATACCGATCTTGTCCGAGCTGCCGGGGTCGCTGCAGTAGACCTGGACCGAAGGTGCGTAGGTCACGTGCTGGTTAGACGCATGGGCGCTCGCCAGATCCTTGCTCACTTGGGCGGGCGCAGAAAGCGTGTCAGGCGCGGTGATAGCAAGTCTTTCACTCAAAGCAGTTTGCGCGTTTCTGCTCGATGCCGGAATCGCCTGCGAAATCGCCTCCAGAGAAACCGTCGATGGCCCGAGGTGCGGCGTATCGACCAATGATGCTCGTTCGCCAATTGCCATTTCCGCACCGGCCGCAGGAGCCAGACTGGCAATCTCTGTCACCGGCTTGTCCGCTGCGAGCCTCGATGCAGAATCTGCTGTTGACGAAAGATCGGGGGGATTCGCCAGGGCGCTTCCAGGTATCCGTTTGCGCAACCGGTCTTTCGCCTCATCGACACCGGCGTCCAACACAAGATCGAATAGCTTTTTCAGGGCTGAACCCAAAACAATGACCCCCGCCGTGATCGTCGGATGGTCCTCAGCGAATTCACTCATCCTGTCGATGCCGGCACCAGCAACGCTCAGCCCTTCAGGAGAAGGCGCCACCGCTTGGGCGCTGGCGATAGCCAAGCGCTCGTTTCGAGCAGTCTGAGCATTCCACTGTCCTTGCGGGGAATTGGAGCGTGCCAGTGCAGACTGGCGCACCGAACTCCGCTCACCGATCACCGAAGTCGCGTACTGACTTTTGTCCTTTACTTGCGAAAAGGCCTCGTTGACATCGCCCGGATTCTGCGCCAACAACTGCACCGCATTGGCGCTGTCAGCAAACAGGGTTCGCGCCAGCGTGGCGCGTTGTTCGACAGGTTTTGCGTGCAGCGCGGCAAGCACCGAGAGCAGCGCACCCTGGGCATTCTGCTTGTCGGGGTCATGCATTGCAGCGGTCACGGCAGCAGGATCAAGCCCCAACTGCTTCCAGGCGCCACGTTCGGCGGCGGAGACGCTGTCACCTTTGCCCAAGGCAGCTGAAAGGCTCTTCAACGCCTGCCCGGCATCGTCTTTGCCCGTTCCGCTGCGGAGCAAGGCTGCCGACAGCGCTGCGGCCTGCTCGGGCTGCAAGCCTGCAGTGAGCGCCGCCTCGCCTGATTGCTTGAGTACGGCGCCGATGTCGGCGGACTTGACGCCACCCGGCATTTTGCCGAGCAGGTGTGTCGCATCCGCGAGGTCAAACGCCTGATCGCGAGTGAGCTTCATCGAGGTGCGCCACACCGTCATCATCTCGGCGACTTCCATCGCTGGGATTTTGAGTGCCGACGCTACGACCGCAGCGTCGCTGGCGAAGTTGAGCAGCTCAAAAGACTTGTCCGACGCGTTGGTCAGCTCATTGCCAATTCCTGAGTCGGCGGCCAGCGTTGCAACCTTGATCAGTTCGATACCGCTGGTGCCTCCCGCCGCCACCATCGGCTTACTGGCCATGATCAAGCTCGACAGTGCGATTTCGTTGGCCTGCACTGGCGTCAATTGTGCCGCGCTACCCAGATCGGCCGCCGCCGAATAAAAGTCAATCGCCGGCCTCACACTTTCTGGTGCCTTGGTCCGCTCGGCGGCCTCATCCGGCGCTGCCGACGCGCTGGTGGCTTCACCGTTCGCGGTGGAACTCAACGAGAGCATCCGCAAGTTGGACAATGCCAATCGCAATGAATCGATCGCTGTCGTCAACGCATCGATCCTGATACTTGCGGTGACGAGCGCCTGACTCAGCTGGGGATATTGATCGCCGATGATCGGTCCGGGGCCGGGGTTTGCCGCAGCCATGTTCAAGCGGATATCACCGGTTGCTGCGCCCCCCCGCTCATCGGCATTCATCGGCGCAAATTTGCTTTCTGCCATGCCGCTCTACTCCTGTTTCACGCCAAGGCGAGTGATCGCTATGTCGTAGCGGCGCAACGCCTTTTCGGCGTCCCATTCCAGAATCTCCGCTTCACTTACCGGGTAAATGAGCGGGACGATATCGAGGATTACTTCGATGTCGCGTTCCGAAAGTAGGCCGCCGGCTGGTTTAAAAAATCGTCGATGCGCACCTGCAATTGCGTCCAGTCCGGGACGGTCAGGTGGGCCAGATCGGGGATCATCAGGCCGGTGCAGTGGGCGGTGATGAATTCGGCGCGTTCCTTGGCCGTCTTCAGTTTCTTCATCACTTTGGTGGCGCGCAGCACGGGCATTTCCAGGCTCAGCGAAGTCACGGTGCGACCGGTCACGGCGAGCGGTTGCAGCAATTGCACCTGATCGGGATCGTCGGATTTCTCCGCGTCCTCGATCTGGTCAAGAAAGTACGCACTCGGCCGGGTCGACATCTCATGGACGTACTGAGCGATGCTTACGTAGTCCGGACGTTTGAGTTGATCGAGCTCTTTCACCGACAGGCCGGTGGCGAGCAGCGCCAGCTCGAAGAACTGATCGTCTTCGTCATCGCCGGCGCGCTCCAGCGCATCTTTTTGTGCGGCGTAGAACAGCGGTTTGAGCTGGATAGATTCGATCAGCGAGCCATCGTCGCCGGTGATCGGCGACAGCAGTTCGTGTTGGGGGGGCATCCACGGCATGTATGAATTCCTTGGTGATTCGTTTAGATCCACTGTGGGAGCGAGCCTGCTCGCGAAGGCTTTGGCACATTCGACATTGATGTAACTGAACGACCGCTTTCGCGAGCAGGCTCGCTCCCACAGGGTTTTGTGATTTGCCGGTAAACCGGGGTTTACGGCATCAACACCGCACGCCGTGCATCACCGAGGATGTCGACGCCGTTGAGCACGAATTTCTGCGTGCGCACGTCGATGTCGATCACCGGCACGCCGTTTTCCAGGCGGTTGTAGGTGCGGCAGGACAGTTCCAGATTGGTCTTGGGCTTCTCGCCCATTTTCACTGCGGTTTCCTCAAGGGATTTCAACTGGCCGCCGACGGTGTGGTAGGTGAACCAGGTATTGCCGTCCTGATCCTGACCGGCTTCACGCACGTTGAGCAGGATGTCGTCGCCCAGCTTCACGCCCAGCGCCAGCAGCACCTCGGCGCCGAGGCCTTGCAGGGTCAGCTTGGCGCCGAGCGCTTTGCCGCCCTTGGCCATTTCTTCGACGATAAAGCGTCCGCCGCGCATCTCTTCCATGTCGAATTCGATTTTCGGCGGGGTGAATTCCTCAACGGTCGCCGACAACGGCAGGCCTTGCAGGGTGGCCGCGATGGCCTGTCTTACGCGGTTGGTAAACATTAGAGAACGTCCTCCAGGAACTGCTCGATGATTTCATCGCGGGCGTTGAGTTGATAAACCATGTGTTCGTTCGGCGCGTAGCGGCCGTAGTCGATGACCACGTACCAGGTGCCGTTCTTGTACTTCTCGACGCTGTTGAGTTCCGGGTGCAGATACACGCTGCCGCCAGGAATGGTTTCGTCGGCGACCAGGGTCTGCAGCCAGTCGTTGATGCGCTTGACCTCCTGATCCATGAAGGATTTGGTGAGGTTCTTGGCCATGGCTTTCTGACCGGCCTTGACCAGCTTGCGGCTGATCGCATCTTCGAGGCCGACGTAGCTGATGAACTTGCCGGTGATCGAGCGGTTACCCAGCAGCGAGAGGCCGCCAAGCACGGTGCGGGCGTAGTAGCTGACGCCGTAACGGTTGAGCAGATCGCCTTCGGTGGACGTGTCGAGGATGTTGTACTCGACGACCCGCGAAACGTCTTCGGCGAAGGTCACCTGGTTGCCCGGGCTCTCCCACTGCTTGACCTTGGCCAGCGCGGCAATCGCCAGACTGGAGGGCGACAGGAAGACGTTTTTCTTCGCCGCTTTCGAATACACGGCGGGCATGTTGTGCACCACCAGGCAACGGTCGAAACCGAGTTCGGCGCCGCCGAGTTCCTGGCTGTACAGCACCTGATCGGACACCGAGACATCCTTGCCGTCCAGCACTACACGGGCCTTGATGCGCTTGCCGAACGCGGCGAACTCGCCGGCCACCGCTTTAGTGCCGGTGAAGCCCGGCGCGCCGATGATGGTCAGGTCTTCCGGGACACTGCCCAGCGCCGCCAGACCGAGCTTGCGGCCAGTGGCCGGCTCGACACCGCCGATCACATTGTTGACCGTTTCGGCCGGCGTCGCGCCTGCTTCGACGATGACTACGTACACCGGCACCTTGACCACTTTGAGGATCTGGTAGACCGCGTGATACAGCGTGCCCTCTTCCGAACCGGTCGGATCGAGCAACGCGTGGGTGGTGAAGCTGTTGGTGCGGAACGGCGCGTTACGCGGAATCAGCGGATCGGCTTTCGGCGCAGTGCCGACCAGACCGATGACGTTGTCACCCAGGCCACCCATGGCCTCGGGGGATTCGGTGGCATTGACGGTAATGCCGTTGTGCTCGAAGTTCAGAACCTCAGCCATGTTCAGTCAGCCTTCTTGGCAGCGGCCTTTTTGGCCTGGGTGATAGGGGTTTTCGGCTCAAGTCGCCCGGCAAAGTGCAAGGCACTGGCCTCGACATCGAGCAGATCGAGTTCTTGACCAACGCTCGACCAATGCCCACCGCCGGTGGGGAATGGGACGAGCACGGTGTAGGTTTGGCGGGTTGCCATTTTTCGTTTCTCCATAAACGGGAAAGCCCCTCGGGAGGGAGGGGCTTTTTGGGGGGGGGGGGTTGAAGGGATAAGAAAAAGCGCTTGAGGTCGGGGCGGTTATAGCTCAGGAAGGTTGTTTAACCGGGCTGAGTTTGGCCAGCCTTGATGGATCATCTCCTCAGTACATTCACCAGACTCAACGGCTGCCAACAATACTCGTTCACGATCAAAACAATCTTGAACATGGGTCCGAATCAAAGTCGCCATTGCAATTATCTGGGCAGCCTCCAACTCGGCGAAACCTTCAGAAAACTTCCATGCACACTTGTAAGACGGGTCTAGAATTGCAGCTACCGCAGCACTTGCGACCAATGCCTGACCGTCTCGCGTGGTATCCGCTGTAGAGCCTTGAAATTCCACACCAGATGTTTCCCGGTGGAACCGTTCAACAGCGATTAACTTTGCAAAATCTACTTTGTCTTCAAATGGTATTTTGGTAAGCGCTCCATCGACTAGACACCATTGTCCTGTCATGTCTATCGCGGACTGCAGCCAAAGTTCTTCGCTAATGCGAACCGCTCCCTCGGGTATATCGCAAACACCTCGAATCAGGCGATCTTTAATGTGGCCTGACTCATCAAACGTCATGTATTTGTTAGTCATATTTTTTCCTCAGCAACCAACTGCGAGCCATCGAGTTGAAGTGCCCGAAGAAGACCGAACTGTAAAGCCGTTCTTGTTTAACGCGCCTAACGCAACGAATCCGACTGACCCGGAGCCCGGGGTATAGTCACTAATTGCGATGGCTGATAGCGCGGAATTAGGAAATGTGAGTGGAAAAGGAATTGCTTGATCCGCCGTGCTTGAGACAACTGAGTAAATTCCCCACTGGATAGTGAATCCTCCCAGCCAAGACGGGAATACACAGTAACCGACCCCACTTTTCTGAAATTGAAAGCCCCAGGTCATTTTTTTTGGTGTAACGATAGCGCTGTCATCGGCGCCGGTATTCGTCTGCGCTTGAGTGGCAACTTTCGCTGTCCCTTGATTGGTTTCGGAGGCTTGTTGCGCCAAAGCAGAGAGCGCAGCGATATCAATGGTCCCCTGGTTGACAGGGGCGTTCCAAGCTTTTATGCACCAGATGATCGCGAGATTGCGCGGGCGTGTCTCCGCAGAGGTACGCGCTACTTTTGAAGCATCAAACAACACACCGTGGTAAGCAGCTTTTTGGTTAAGCGGACTCAGGGCTCCGCTCAAATTCGCCAACCCGAACGCGCCACTTGCCGTGTTGATATCAAGATAGCCGTCAAAAGTCCCGGTAATGTTCTGTAACGTATCAGCCTGATAGCTGCCGAGCGCCCGACCTCCATCGACGCCCCGCCCATGATCCCAACCCCGCAAAAACTCCCCGCGCGCCTCTGGCAAACGGAAGTTCCCACCCCCCTCGTCCCCCTTGTTGAACTTGCCGCCCAGATAAGCGCTCAGGTCCGGATACGTCGCACTGCTCTTGACGCTGTTATCCAGCTCCAGAAAACCCGGCGGTGGCGCATCAACCGGAAACGCCACAATCGATCCAACTGGCAACGCGGAAGCCTTGGCGATCAACGCCTCAACTTCAGCCTTGGTGTACGAGTCCTTGATGCCAAACCCTGCCAGCGTTTCCGGATTGGCACCGGCAGTCGCCCGGCCATATTCATCAACCGTCAGACTCTTATAAGTCCCGGCTGCAATCCCGGTGCGCCCCGCGAGCATCTTGAACGTCAGCGCAGTCGTGCCGAGGGTGATCGGCGCATTGGTGGTCAGGTGCCACAACGAATCACCGTTCGCCGTGCCCTCCTCCACCATGACCGTCAGACCCGGGGTGACCTTGGCGCTGGTGTTGGCATCGGTGGCCCGCACCCAGTCGCCATTGGCAACAATCCACAGGCCGTTGTCCTTGGCCAGCGTCTGGCTCGGCAGCAGCACACGATCGCCGGCAATTACGGCAACACCATCAATCTGCTGTGCGCTGTTAAGTACGACATTGCCAGTCGCCGCAACACGCACCGACTGCTTGCCATCAAGTTTGCCGAGTTCTTCGGCGAGATAACTCATGACCCAGGCACGCGTCGCTTTAACCACCGTGTCATCAATCAACAAGGTCACCAGCGACGCATTACTGGTCTCGAAAATCGAGCGAATGTAAAACTCTTTACCCGAGCCCGACGTCGCCAGCACCGGTTTGAACGACTCCGGGTATTTGACGATAGCGTAGAGAATGCCGGTGTCGGTCCACAGCCCGGCTTCACGCACATTCCAGCCGCCGACGTCCGGCGGGATAGTGACTTCGGCGAGCAGCCAGCTCGGGTTTTTCTCATCCTGGAACAGTGCGTTGAGCGGTCCGCGCCAGACTTCGCGTTTCAGCGCGGTCGCGGTGGCAGCCGGGTTATAGACCGCGCCGCCGCCGTCGCCGACGGAAATCTGCGTCAACTTGATCGGCACACCCGCAGCCTTGCACGCCGTTTCGTAGGCAATCCCTGCGTTGGTGAGCAGGGTGTAATAGTCAGCCATTCAGGCCCCCTGAGGATAAATAGTGGATGTTTCGACGGTGTACATGCCGGCAGCCATGAACGCCTCGCCAGAGGTTTCAAGCCCTTCGATGAACACCGGATAAACCGTGGTCAGTTCGCCGCAAAACGTCGCAGCACCAATGACGTGATTGCCGAATGCGCTCAAACCCACCGACACGGAGAGAACGTCCCTCTCGCTTTTCGCATCGGCCAGACGGCGGTCGAGACGGGCGTCGATTTCTTCGCTGTAGGTTTGGTCGCTGAAGGCACGCACGGAAAAGCTGTACGGCGCGCCGGGCGGTGTCTGTTCGTACCAGGCGCGGATTTCCGGGCGCAGTTGCAAACCCTTGGCGGCGTTTTCCAGCGCCTTGCGTGTGCCGGCCTGGCGCGCGGTGGGCCAGGCCAGTTCGACGGTTACGCGCTTCTCCGCCACCGGCGCATCGGTGCTCCATTCGGCGACGCCGCGATCGGCAGCCAGATACGGCAGGAAGGCCACCGGCGTTTCGCTGGGGTTCATCAGTTCCGGGAACGGCGGCGCGATGCGGTCGAGCAAGGCGTCGAAGCCCAGATCCAGTCCGCGTTCGAGGGCCGAGCTGTTGGCCGGAAGCAAGGTTGGCCGCTGAGTTTTTTCACTCATAGCGTCAGCACCTCGACTTCAACCGTTGTGCAATACGGCGCCTGAAACGCGGTGGTCACGATCGGCGTCAGCGGTTCGAGAATCTGCAGTTGCACGGCGCCGGCGCTGTGCAGCGTGTAGTCGATCCAGCTCGGATCGACCCGGCCTTCGAGGCGATGGCAACTGTCGGCATACGCTTGCAATTGTGCTTGCGCCGCGACCTTGGTCAGGCCCGAGTCGGGGCCGGAATTGATCTTGGCGACAACGCGGATTTTGTAGCGCTGGATCTCGGCAGCCTTGACGGTAACGAGGTCAGTTTCCGGGCGCACGTCTGGACGAGCAAAGTGCTGACGGACGCCCTCGAGCAATGCTTCGGAAGGCGTGCCATCGCCGCCTCGAGAAAGCACGGTGACTTGCACTTCGCCCGGCGCAGTGCGGCGCCCGTTGCCATCCTTGACCTGCGCGGCGAGGCCGTCCGGGTTGAAGGTGTAAGTGACATTCACTACGCCGGAATCAGTGGACTCAACCTGTACCGTGGGCCGCTCGCCGAGGGTGAACACCTCGCGGCGATACTGCATCCGCGAACCCGCCGCCGGCGCATGAGGTGCCAGGTAATAACGCAACCGAGCGTCGTCATCACTTTCATAAATCGCCGGCACTGGCGGAAATGCCGCCGGGTCGCCGGGATCGAGCAGTTGCCGCTCAAGCCCCATGTCGGCCAGCCGCGCATCGAGATTGCTGCCGGTCGCCCACCACGCCAGCATCTGTTTGATGCGTGCGTTGTATTTGCGCTCATGGGTTTGCAGACGCACGCAGAACGCTTCTAGCGCGAGGGTGAGCAATTCGCTTTCGTTTTCCAGGCTCACCTTGAGTTTCGCGGCGCTGGTCGGCGAACGAGCACCCACGTATTCGACGACGAAGGCTTTGAACTCGTTGAGTAAATCTTCGAACGCTTCAACCGTGATCAGCGCGGGTTCGGCCAGTTGATTCTGGCCGGGGATCAGCATGCTCATGTCACCACCTCGAAGGTTTGTTGGCGGTTTTTCCAGGTGCCGGCAAAACGCAGCAGCAGGCCGTCACCGTGGCGACTGGCAACAATCACTTGCGGCTGAAAATCATCGATACCGTTATGCGGGTTGTAGAACGCTTGCGCGGCGTGGCTCTGTGCCAGAAGCAGAATGTCGTCACCGAGGTTCTGCCCGAGGAGAGTGGGAATCAGCGAACCGTACAAAGGTCGTTTCTGCCGAGTGCCCAGCGGTGTGGTCAGGGCCCGGGTCGCGCGCTGCACGAATTGCAGCCAGTCGTCGACCGTGGCCCCGCTGTCTCTATCGATTCCGATCATGGGAGGCTCTTGAATCAGGGGCTGATGACGCGGCCCTGGTGATCGACCAAGGGGCCGCTGAAGTGCACGCCCAAGGCGTCGATACTCAGGCCGACGGCGCCCAGTTGCAGGGTGATCAGTTGTGGCGTCATGGCCAGACGTGCAGGGCCGATGCTCAGTTCGAGCGACTCGCGAGACCCGTGGAATTGCGTTGGTCCGTTAAGCCAGTGCAAGGCGTGGCTGGCGTCGTCGTAACTGCTTTCGCTGCCGTCCTGATGTACCCGACGGGTCAGCGTCGGCACAGTCGAGGCCGGGGGGAAACGGTCACTGTTCAAGCCGAACAACGCGACACTCTGCGCACCGCTTTCACCGCTGCCATAGTTGAACAGCAGGCACTGCTCGCCCACCGTCGGGATGCGCGATTCACTTTGCGCACCAGCGCTGGGGTTGAAGAACTTGATCGCTGGGGTGAGCAATCCACCATGGCTGACTTGGCAGGTATTGCTCGCCGCATCAACTGACTGGCAGATACCAATGCGACAGAAACTCTCGGCGCGGCGGTGCAAGTCTTCGATTTCCGCTTCCATTTCCGCCAGACGCTCAATGATCGGGCCGAGTTGCATGCGCAGTAATGCATCGAACATCGGTCAGCCCTCCAGCGCGGTGTACTGGTCCGGGTCGTCGATGTTGCTGACTTCCCAGGTGCGAGCGAATTTCGGCATGCCCAGCGGATCGTCGAGCAAGGTCGGGCCGAGGTAGAGTGTCTGGTTGAACGTCAGGGTCCAGGTTTTGTATTGCCGATCGCCACGGATGAGCAATGACGGCAAGCCATCGATATTCATCGGCAGATCGCATTGATCGCCGGATATGTTCCAGCGGTTGTCAGTCATCAGGTTTTTCAGCACGGCAATCAGATCGCACGCTGCAAATGCACTGGCGGCAAGGGCCGGGATGACTTGCAGAGAGACCGTCATGACATGAGCAATTCGCCCGTCAGCGGCGCGCACCCCGGGTCCATTGCGGTCGAAGTCGATCAGCACCCAGGCCTGATCGCCCGGTGCAGTGAAATCATCATGGTTGCCGACGGTGAGGTTGAGGCCGGCGGTGTTGCGCAGTGACGTCGCGATGGCTGTAAACAGTTGCGACGGCTGCTGGATCGGTGTGGGCATACATGACCTCCTTTTCAATCGTCCACGCGCAGCCCTGCCGCCAACATGGCGGCAGGGAAAAATATTCAGGGTTAAGGGTGGTCGCGCGGCGGCACTTCGCAGACGCCGATACGCTTGGCCGCCCAGCGTTCGTAAAGGCCTATAGCGACATCAGCGCCGGCCATCGCCGTCAGGCAGCCAAACGCGCCAGCGGCCCAGATCGACATGCCGGCGGCATACAGCAGCATGATCGCTGACACGCCGCAGATCATGCAGGCGCCGGAACGCAGAGCCAGACGCCGCACAAGTGACCAGCCGCGGGCGCCCTCCTTGTCGGCGCGCCACATTTCGCCGGACACCCCGCCGACGACAGCGAGGAGGATGACCAGCCAGATCGGCATGTCCGCCAACGCTTGTTGCTCGTTTGTCATGTCACGCCTCCGTGGGTGATTGATGAGTGATGGGTTGGATTCAAACGGTTTCTCTTGAGGCAGGCATTCCAAAAAGCCCGGCGCTTGCACACCGGGCTTTTCAGTAATGCGCTCCTTCGCCTTCCTTCAAATCCTGTGTTCGAGAAGGAAGCTGACTTTTCGGCGCTACTGGCGCGGTACGAGTCCATTCAGATTGTTTTTCCGACCGCGGTCCCTGCCCGCCGGATAACTGCTTCTGGTGCTTTACGCTGCACACCCGGGTCAGTTGCCAACCCTCTGAACCGTTGAGGCCGGTTCATCGCTGCCTGTTCTTGTGGAACTAAAGAGCTTGTCTTGCCAGCCGCTTTGTCGAGCGGCTTGGTGGCAAGAATATGCATGGATGCATATACAGTCAATGCGTAAATGCATTTATTTATGCATTAAATTTGCGCATATGCATGAAACCCAAGCGGGCCAAGGGGTGGGGAGATTTCTGCAGGCGTAAAAAAACCTGCCGAGGGGCAGGTTTCAGTTGAATCGAAAGGGGCTAGCGGGCGTACATGCCCCACCAGAAGACGTGACCAAGGATAACGATCTGCTCTTCCTGGATTTCCTGGAAGCTGTAGTCCTCGTCCGGATGCTCGTCGCGATTGAAGCTGCGCAGACGGATACCGGTGGGCAAACGATAGAGTTGCTTCACGCGCAATTGGCCGTTGTGGTTGATCGCATACAGATCGCCATCAATGATGTCGCCGATGCCGCACTTGCCGGCGTTGACGCCGACGGTGGCGCCATCACGCAGAACCGGCAACATGCTGTTGCCGCGCACCGTCACGCATTTGGCCTGGTCGAACTGCACACCGTTGTGGCGCAGGCTGCGTTTGCCGAAGCGCAGGCTGGAGCGCTCGCTCTCTTCGATGACGAATCTTCCTGATCCAGCAGCCAATTCAACCTCACGTAGAAAGGGCACCGACACCTCGTCGTCATCGACGGGGGTGTCGTCGTCCCACAGGCTTATGTCCTTGAGTTCCGCATGCACGTCAGCGCGCGTGCCGGCCGCCGTTGGTGCGACATCCGCGCGCCCGCGCAACTGATCGGTGCTGACGTTGAAATATTCAGCGATCTTCGAGATGTGTTTATCCGAAGGATCGACAATCTTCCCGCTGAGAATCCGCGAGAGCGTTGATTGAGGCACGCCGGTGCGACGGTGGAGCTCCGTGGGGGAGATCCCGTGCTGGTCGAGCAGTGCTCTTAAGACGGAGGAAACGTTGCGTTTTTGCATAACGCGCATAGTGCTTGAAGTTTTTCGTGAAGACAAATGCTGATTTGCATAAATCGTGCATAGATCAACTTTTCCCTGCCAATAAATGCTCACCCGACCGCAGCGCCTGCGTCGGGCAGACTGGCCATGGTAACCTTGCGCCCATCGCGGAAAAGCCCGGCCACTGCCCGCGCTTTGCCCTACATCTTTTAACGAGTTGCCCGACAATCCGATGAATAAAGCCGTCTCCGACCTGTCCTCCCACACTCCGATGATGCAGCAATACTGGCGCCTGAAGAATCAGCACCCAGACCAGCTGATGTTCTATCGCATGGGCGATTTCTACGAAATCTTCTACGAAGATGCGAAGAAAGCCGCCAAGTTGCTGGACATCACCCTGACCGCGCGCGGGCAGTCGGCGGGTCAGGCGATTCCGATGTGTGGGATTCCTTACCACGCGGCGGAAGGGTACCTGGCGAAACTGGTCAAGCTCGGCGAGTCGGTGGTGATATGTGAGCAGGTCGGTGACCCGGCCACCAGCAAAGGCCCGGTGGAGCGCCAGGTGGTACGGATCATCACGCCGGGGACAGTCAGTGACGAGGCGCTGCTGGACGAACGCCGCGATAACCTGATCGCAGCGGTATTGGGCGACGAGCGTCTATTCGGTCTGGCGGTGCTGGACATCACCAGCGGCAACTTCACCGTGCTCGAGATCAAAGGCTGGGAAAACCTGCTGGCGGAACTGGAGCGGGTCAACCCGGTGGAATTGCTGATTCCGGATGACTGGCCGAAAGACCTGCCGGCGGAAAAACGCCGTGGCGTACGCCGTCGCGCGCCGTGGGATTTCGAGCGTGACTCGGCGCTGAAAAGTCTCTGCCAGCAGTTTTCCACCCAAGACCTGAAAGGCTTCGGCTGCGAAAACCTGACCCTGGCCATTGGCGCTGCCGGCTGCCTGCTGGCCTACGCCAAGGAAACCCAGCGCACCGCCCTGCCCCACTTGCGCAGCCTGCGTCATGAACGTCTCGATGACACCGTGGTGCTCGACGGCGCCAGCCGGCGCAATCTGGAACTCGACACCAATCTGGCCGGTGGCCGCGACAACACGCTGCAATCGGTGGTCGATCGCTGCCAGACCGCCATGGGCAGCCGTTTACTGACCCGCTGGCTGAACCGGCCGTTGCGCGATCTCACCGTGTTGCTGGCGCGTCAGACCTCGATCCGCTGCCTGCTCGACGGCTACCGCTTCGAAAAGCTGCAACCGCAGCTCAAGGAAATCGGCGATATCGAGCGGATTCTGGCGCGTATCGGTCTGCGCAATGCGCGGCCGCGTGACCTTGCGCGTCTGCGTGACGCTCTCGGCGCACTGCCCGAACTGCAAGTGGCGATGACCGATCTGGAAGCGCCGCACCTGCAGCATCTGGCGGCCACCACCAGCACTTACCCGGAACTGGCGGCGCTGCTGGCAAAAGCCATTATCGACAACCCGCCTGCGGTGATCCGCGACGGCGGTGTGCTGAAAACCGGTTACGACAGTGAGCTCGACGAACTGCAATCGCTGAGCGAAAACGCCGGCCAGTTCCTCATCGATCTCGAAGCCCGGGAGAAAGCCCGTACTGGTCTGGCCAACCTCAAAGTCGGCTACAACCGTATCCACGGCTACTTCATCGAACTGCCGAGCAAGCAGGCCGAATCGGCGCCGGCCGACTACATCCGCCGGCAGACGCTTAAAGGCGCCGAGCGCTTCATCACACCTGAGCTGAAAGAATTCGAAGACAAGGCACTTTCCGCCAAGAGCCGCGCGCTGGCCCGGGAAAAAATGCTTTACGAGGCGCTGCTCGAAGACTTGATCAGCCAGCTGCCACCGCTGCAGGACACCGCCGGCGCATTGGCCGAACTGGATGTGCTGAGCAACCTTGCCGAGCGTGCGCTGAATCTCGACCTCAATTGCCCGCGTTTCGTCAGCGAGCCGTGCATGCGCATCACCCAGGGTCGTCACCCTGTGGTCGAGCAAGTGCTGACCACGCCGTTCGTGGCCAACGATCTGAGCCTGGACGACAATACGCGCATGCTGGTCATCACCGGCCCGAACATGGGCGGTAAATCCACTTACATGCGGCAAACCGCGTTGATCGTGTTGCTAGCGCATATTGGCAGTTTCGTGCCGGCCGCCAGTTGCGAGCTGTCGCTGGTCGACCGCATCTTCACCCGTATCGGCTCAAGCGATGATCTGGCCGGCGGTCGCTCGACCTTCATGGTCGAGATGAGCGAAACCGCCAACATCCTGCATAACGCGACCGAGCGCAGTCTGGTCCTGATGGACGAAGTCGGGCGCGGTACCAGCACCTTTGACGGTCTGTCGCTGGCGTGGGCGGCGGCCGAGCGCTTGGCCCATTTGCGCGCCTACACCCTGTTTGCTACGCACTATTTTGAGCTGACCGTGCTGCCGGAAGCCGAACCTCTTGTCGCTAACGTGCATCTCAATGCCACCGAGCACAACGAACGGATCGTGTTCCTGCACCATGTTCTGCCTGGGCCTGCCAGTCAGAGCTATGGCTTGGCAGTCGCACAACTGGCCGGCGTGCCGAGCGAGGTGATTCTGCGAGCGCGCGAGCATCTGAGTCGCCTGGAAGACACTGCCCTGCCCCACGAGGCGCCGAAACCGGCGGCCAAGGGCAAGCCGTCGACACCGCAGCAAAGCGACATGTTCGCCTCACTGCCACATCCGGTGCTCGATGAATTGGCGAAAGTGGATCTGGACGACATGACGCCACGCCGTGCGCTGGAAATGCTCTATGCACTGAAGAACCGGATATAAGCACTGAAGAAGCGGATATAACGCAATTCGCTTCAAGCTGTTAGAATCTCGCGCGGTTCGGGATGCTGCTGGCTCATAGCCTGGTCAGCAGGTATCGCTCCCGAACCTGGCGACCCCAACCGTGAAGGGGCAACGCTGCCGCCGCCTGAGGAGAAAATTAGAAATGACCTTCGTCGTCACCGACAACTGCATCAAGTGCAAGTACACCGACTGCGTAGAAGTCTGTCCGGTGGACTGCTTTTACGAAGGCCCGAACTTCCTGGTGATTCACCCGGACGAGTGCATCGACTGCGCGCTGTGTGAACCAGAATGCCCGGCTGTGGCGATCTTCTCGGAAGACGAGATCCCAAGCGGCATGGAAAACTTCATCGAGCTCAATGCCGAGCTGGCGGATATCTGGCCGAACATCACCGAAAAGAAAGAATCGCTGCCTGATGCTGAAGAGTGGGATGGTGTCAAAGGCAAGATCAAAGACCTCGAACGCTGATCTACCCCGCGCTCGACTGAAAGGCCCCTTGCGGGCCTTTTTGCTTTTGCAGATTCTGCTTTTCTGCAGACGAAAAAAGGGGCGGTATGACCCGCCCACATTTTTTCCCTATTCCCTGTATTCCTTTTCATCGTCCTGATGAATCGCCTCCTGCGATGTCCGTTCCCCTCTTCCGTGAAGGGCGTGTCTGTCCGTCGACACAGTTGAGATATTAGAGAGTTTCTGGAGACGAGCAATTGGCCCTCGGCGTACGCGCGCTCTGTCACAAGGACACAACATTTACGAAATAATTAACAAAATCAAAAGGTTGCTCACTGTAAGTGAGCGCGATCGCCTTCCACCGAAGTGTAAAAATAACGAACACTTACGACACAGTAAGCAAAGGCTTACAGCGCGAGACTACAAATACAGAAATTGACGACCGCTTGTCTGGTGGCTGCCGAAAGCCCGATTTGCTGCACGCGAAAAACAAAAAAGCCCCGACTGATTGAATCAGCCGGGGCTTTTTGCGGGCGGACGATCAGGCGCTTATTGAAACAGCGACTCGCTCGACAGGCCGTTCTTTTCAAGGATCTCGCGAAGGCGCTTGAGCCCTTCCACCTGAATCTGCCGTACCCGCTCGCGGGTCAGGCCGATCTCCAGGCCGACATCTTCCAGCGTGCTGCTTTCGTGACCACGCAGGCCGAAGCGGCGAATCACCACCTCGCGCTGCTTGTCGGTCAGCTCCGACAGCCATTGATCGATGCTCTGCGACAGATCATCGTCCTGCAACAGTTCGCACGGATCGGTCGGACGATCGTCAGTGAGTGTGTCCAGCAGGGTTTTATCCGAATCCGGACCCAGCGAGACGTCGACCGAAGAAACCCTTTCGTTGAGGCCCAGCATGCGCTTTACCTCCCCCACCGGTTTCTCCAGCAGGTTGGCGATTTCTTCGGGTGAAGGTTCGTGGTCGAGTTTTTGCGTCAGCTCACGTGCGGCGCGCAGGTAGACGTTGAGCTCCTTGACCACATGTATCGGCAGCCGGATGGTCCGGGTCTGATTCATGATCGCGCGTTCGATGGTCTGACGGATCCACCAGGTCGCGTAGGTCGAGAAGCGGAAGCCGCGCTCGGGATCGAACTTTTCCACCGCGCGGATCAGGCCGAGGTTGCCCTCTTCGATCAGATCCAGCAGCGACAGCCCCCGATTGACGTAACGCCGGGCGATCTTGACGACCAGCCGCAGGTTACTTTCGATCATGCGCTTGCGCCCGGCAGGATCGCCACTTTGCGACAAGCGCGCAAAATGAACTTCTTCTTCCGGGGAGAGCAGAGGGGAAAAGCCGATTTCGTTGAGATACAGCTGCGTGGCATCAAGTGCCCGAGTGTAGTCGATGTATTTATGTTGTTTGAGTGTGGCGGAGTGTCTGGATTTGGAACGAACGGAAGGTGGAGCAGCCCCTTCATCATTCAACATCGAATCCGAATCGATGCCGGTCTCCATAAGGAGAACCTCATCGTCGATGTCAAACTCCGGCACTTCTTTACTGAGAGCCATTGTTATAGTCCTTTGGTGAGTTCGACCCCAAGCTCAAGCGACGCCTTTATCCTTGGCAACGCTGGAGCCTGTCCCCTCTACGCGACGGAACAGGCTGGCCTTCAAATCAACGTCTTGGCAGGAACTGCAGCGGATCCACTGGTTTACCTTGGCGGCGAATCTCAAAATGCAGTTTCACCCGGTCTGTACCCGTTGACCCCATTTCGGCAATTGTCTGTCCGACCTTGACCTGCTGCCCCTCCCGAACCAACAGCCTGCGGTTATGTCCGTAAGCACTGACGTAGGTTTCGCTGTGTTTGATGATGACCAATTCGCCGTAGCCCCTTAAGCCACTCCCGGCGTATACGACCGTCCCATCAGACGCAGCTAAAACAGGCTGTCCCAAATCTCCGGCGATATCAATTCCTTTATTCAAACTACCGTTTGAAGAGAATTTTCCAATCAGAACGCCATTAGATGGCCATCCCCAGCCGGTCGGGGCCGGGCCTGCCGGAGGCAGTGGAGCGGGTGCAGGTTTGCTCGCGACGGACGGTACAACCCCTTTGGAACCGGTGGTTGTAGTGGTTGTGGTGCCATTCGCCTGGCGCCGGATTACTGTGGTTTTACTCGACGAAGAAGGTGAGGAACTGGAGTTGCTCACCACCGCTGTCGGCGTTGAACCGCTGCGCCCGTCGAAGCGAATTGTCTGACCCGGATGGATCGTATACGGCGTAGGAATATTGTTCCGGGCGGCGAGGGTTTTGTAGTCCCAGCCGTAACGAAAGGCGATCGAAAACAAAGTATCGCCGGGACGGACTACATATTGCCCGGTAGTAACGGTCGGACGTTGCGCGACCGAATTATTGCGATCGACAACCCGTACGTTGCTCGATTTGGTGCTGGAGCAACCGACCAGCAAGGTGCTCAAGACAAGGCCAGTCACCAGGCGCTGAAAGCTCGTGTTACCCATACGCTGCGCAATGACTGTGAGACTCACCCGCCGCTCCCTTTGTGGTGGCTGAAAAATTCTGAATGCCGCATTGCGGCATGAGGTGTCGCAAGTATAACGGGCCGAACCGGCTTTACCTTTAATGAAGCGAAATCACCGGACGCACACGTTTGCCAGGGGCAAGTACGCTGCGTTTAAACTCTGGCTGCCGGTGTAAGACCGGCGCCGTTGAAAGGAATTCAGCCCTGTTTGCAAATGCTCAGGCCAGTGGCCCGTTGAGCAACGGCACGAAACGCACAGCGCCCAGAACGTGTCGGGAAAAGCCATTTTCTTCGCGCACGATCAGCATCAGTTGTTGCACTTCACCCGAGCCAACCGGAATTACCATGCGCCCACCAGGGGCCAGTTGATCGAGCAAAGCCTGCGGTACATCGGTGGCAACGGCGGTGACGATGATGCCGTTGTATGGGGCCAGCGCCGGCCAGCCTTCCCAGCCATCGCCCCAGCGAAACACCACGTTACGCAGGTTCAACTCGACCAGACGCTCCTTGGCGCGATCCTGCAACACCTTGATGCGCTCGACGGAAAACACCCGTTCAACCAGTTGCGACAACACCGCTGTCTGGTAGCCGGAACCGGTGCCGATCTCCAACACTTTATCCAGTGGACCTGCCTCCAGCAGCAGCTCGCTCATGCGCGCCACCATGTAAGGCTGGGAGATGGTCTGGTTGTTGCCGATCGGCAGCGCGGTGTCTTCGTAAGCGCGGTGCGCCAGCGCCTCGTCGACAAACAGATGACGCGGCGTGCGGCGGATCACTTCCAGGACTTTGGCGTTCGACACGCCTTCTTCATACAGCCGCTGGATCAGTCGCTCACGTGTACGTTGGGAGGTCATGCCTATGCCGCTGCGCAGACGGTCATCATGTTCACGCATCAGCTCAGCCCTCCCAGCCAGCCATCCAGACTTCTGAAGGCATCATTGAAGGTGCGATCGAGCTGCAACGGCGTGATGGACACATAGCCCTGCATCACGGCATGAAAATCGGTGCCCGGGCCGCCGTCTTCAGCGTCGCCGGCAGCGGCAATCCAGTAACCGGCCTTGCCGCGCGGATCGACCACTTTCATCGGCGCCGCCGCGCGGGCGCGATGACCGAGGCGGGTCAACTGAATGCCACGGATGTGATCGATGGGCAGATTGGGGATGTTCACGTTGAGCACCGTGCGCGGTGGCAGATCCAGCCCGGCGTGGGCCTCGACCAGTTTGCGCGCAAAGTAGGCCGCAGTCGGCAGATTGTCCACCTGACGCGAGACCAGTGAGAAGGCAAACGATGGGCGCTCGAGAAATCGTCCTTCCAGCGCTGCCGCCACGGTTCCGGAATACAGCACGTCGTCACCAAGATTGGCGCCCAGATTAATGCCGGATACCACCATGTCCGCTTCGCGCTCAAGCAAGCCGTTAAGGCCCAGGTGAATGCAATCGGTCGGTGTGCCGTTGAGGCTGATAAAGCCGTTCGCCAGGTATTGCGGGTGCAGCGGACGGTCGAGCGTCAGCGAACTGCTGGCGCCGCTTTTGTCCTGCTCCGGGGCGATAACCACGCATTCGGTGTAATCCGCCAGCGCAGCATAAAGCGCGGCGAGACCGGGCGCGGTTACCCCATCGTCGTTAGAAATCAGAATACGCATGGGCTGTCCGTCTGCCCCACCGGCACCAGATCAACGAGCTCGCGCACCAATACGGTGGCAAAGCATCCGGCCGGGAGGACGAATTCCAGTTGCAGAATGTCAGGTTGGGGATAATGCCACGTCAACCCGCCAATGGGCAGCCGCAGGATGCGACGTTCATGGCTCATGCCGGCGTGGATCAACCAGTCGCGCAGATCCGCTTCGCGGGCGGCGATCTCCTGCTCCAGTTCATGGACTGCGCCAGCGGTGGGCGAGTCACCTTCGCCCCACTGCGGACCGGTCGGGTGCAGGTCGAGAATCGCCAGACGCGGGTCGCTGCATTCGGCTTCGCCGGCGGGGAAAAAACTGCGGCTGTCGGTGAAGGCCAGCAGATCGCCGATCAGTGCGGTGTTCCAGGTGCCATCGGCGACACGCGCCGCGAGCACTTGGTTGAACAGATAGCTGCGCGCCGTCGACAGCAACCGCGAACGTACATTGCGCTGTTCCGGCAAAGCCTTGCGCGCCGCCCACGCCCGGGCATCGACAACGTTGCCGCCGTCATGGCCGAAGCGCTGGGCGCCGAAATAATTGGGGATGCCTTGTTTGGCGATCAGTTGCAGCCGCTGTTCAATCGCATCTTTGTCGCCATTGAATTGCGTCAGGCGCAGGGTGAAGCCGTTGGCCGAATGCGCACCGCGTTGCAGCTTGCGCTTGTGGCGCGTGGTCTTGAGGATCTTCAGCGTGTCGTTTTCCGCCGCCGACAAATCCGGATCGGCCTTGCCCGGCAACTGCACGCTGAACCACTGTCGGGTCAGGGCCTGACGGTCCTTCAGCCCGGCATAGCTGACGGTACGCAACGGCACGCCGGCTGCCTTGGCGATACGCCGCGCCGCTTCTTCGGTATTGAGGCCGCGCTTTTCCACCCAGATCCACAGGTGTTCGCCGTCACCGCTGAACGGAATATCCAGCACTTCATCGACCTGGAAATCTTCGGCGATGGCTTTCAGTACCGCTGTGCCGAGGGGTTCGCCATAGGCCCGTGGGCCGAGTAATTGCAATTCATTCATGCGCGCAGCAACAAGGCAACGGAGTGCACGGCGATGCCTTCTTCGCGACCGACAAAGCCAAGCTTTTCGGTGGTGGTAGCTTTGACGTTCACTTGATCCAACTCAACTTGAAGATCCGCCGCGATCAGCGCGCGCATCGATTCGATATGCGGCGCCATTTTTGGCGCCTGGGCAACGATGGTGTTGTCGACGTTGCCGACTTTCCAGCCCTTGGCGTGGATCAGACTGACCACATGACGCAACAGCACACGGCTGTCGGCGCCCTTGAATTGCGGATCGGTGTCCGGGAAGTGTTTGCCGATATCACCCAGCGCCGCCGCGCCGAGCAAGGCATCGCTCAAGGCGTGCAGCAGGACGTCACCGTCGGAATGAGCGAGCAGCCCGAAGCTGTGTGCAATCTGCACGCCGCCCAGAGTAATGGAATCGCCTTCAGCGAAACGGTGCACATCGTAGCCGTGGCCAATACGCATAAAAAAACGCCCCGATTTTTGTCAGGGCGTGATTCTACCTGCATTAACCGCGCAGAGCGCGTGCGTGATGCTGCAAGTGGTCGTCAATGAAGCTTGAGATGAAGAAATAGCTGTGGTCGTAGCCCGGTTGCAGGCGCAGCTCCAGCGGATGCCCCGCTTGTTTTGCGGCGTGTTGCAGGGCCTCGGGTTTCAATTGCGTGGCGAGGAAATCGTCACGATCACCTTGATCGACCAGCAACGGCAACTTCTCCGTCGCCTCTGCGATCAGCACACAGGCGTCCCACTCCTTCCACTTCGAACGGTCTTCGCCCAAATAGTTGGAAAAGGCCTTCTGACCCCACGGGCAATCGATTGGATGGGTAATCGGCGAGAACGCCGACACTGACTGATAACGCCCGGGATTGCGCAGCGCGCAGACCAATGCGCCGTGGCCGCCCATGGAGTGACCGCTGATACTGCGTTTGTCGGAAGCGGGGAAATGCGCTTCGACCAGAGCAGGCAGTTCCTGCACGACATAGTCATGCATCTGATAGTGCCGCGCCCACGGTTCCTGCGTGGCGTTCAGATAAAACCCGGCGCCGAGACCGAAATCCCAAGCTTTGTCGGCATCATCCGGGACATCCGCGCCACGCGGACTGGTATCCGGGGCGACGATGATCAACCCGAGCTCGGCAGCCATGCGCATCGCACCGGCCTTCTGCATGAAGTTCTCATCGGTGCAGGTCAGCCCTGACAACCAGTACAACACCGGCAGCTTGCCGCCCTGCTCCGCTTGTGGCGGCAGGTACACGGCAAAGACCATGTCGCAATCAAGCACTTCGGAGCGATGGCGATAACGCTTGTGCCAGCCACCAAAACTCTTCTGACAGGAAATGTTTTCCAGATTCATAGCACTTCAGCCGCAAGATGCGAGCTTCAAGCTGCAAGAGGGAATTGCGCCTGCTTGCAGCTTGTGGCTTGTAGCTTGCCGCTGCTCCTTAGAAATGAATGACTGTGCGGATGCTCTTGCCTTCGTGCATCAGGTCGAACGCCTTGTTGATATCTTCCAGGCCCATGGTGTGGGTGATGAAGGTATCCAGCGGGATTTCGCCGCTCTGGGCCATGTCGACGTAGCTCGGCAATTCAGTACGGCCACGCACGCCGCCGAACGCCGAACCGCGCCAGACGCGACCGGTGACCAACTGGAACGGACGGGTAGCGATTTCCTGGCCGGCACCGGCGACACCGATGATGACCGACTCGCCCCAGCCTTTGTGGCAGCACTCAAGCGCGGCGCGCATCAGTTGCACATTGCCGATGCACTCGAAGGAGAAGTCGACGCCGCCATCGGTCATGTCGACGATTACTTCCTGGATCGGACGATCAAAGTCTTTCGGATTCACGCAATCGGTGGCACCGAGTTGTTTGGCGATTTCGAACTTGGCTGGATTGATGTCGATGGCGATGATCCGCGCAGCCTTGGCTTTCACCGCGCCGATCACGGCCGACAAGCCAATACCGCCGAGACCGAAGATGGCTACGGTGTCACCCGGTTTGACCTTGGCGGTGTTGAGCACGGCGCCGATACCGGTGGTTACGCCGCAACCGAGCAGGCAAACCTTCTCCAGCGGCGCGTCTTTGGAGATCTTCGCTACGGAAATTTCCGGCAGTACGGTGTACTCCGAGAACGTCGAAGTGCCCATGTAGTGGAAAATCGTTTCGCCCTTGTAGGAAAAGCGCGAAGTGCCATCCGGCATCAGGCCCTTGCCTTGGGTGGCGCGAATCGCCTGGCAGAGGTTGGTCTTGCCCGACTTGCAGAATTTGCACTGGCCGCATTCCGGGGTGTACAGCGGAATGACGTGATCGCCGACGGCGACCGAAGTCACGCCTTCGCCGATCGCTTCAACGATGGCGCCACCTTCGTGGCCGAGGATCGACGGGAAGATGCCTTCCGGGTCTGCGCCGGACAAGGTGTAGGCATCGGTGTGGCACACCCCGGAAGCGACGACGCGCAGCAATACTTCACCGGCCTTGGGCATGGCGACATCGACTTCTACGATTTCCAGCGGCTTCTTGGCCTCGAAGGCAACGGCGGCGCGCGACTTGATCATGCTGACTCTCCAGTGAACCCAATAAATAAAAAAGCAGACAGACAGTGTAGTTCAGCGCTTCCTGAGGAATAATCCGGACCAAAGCAAAACATTATTGCCATACAGGGATAATCCAAGTGTCGGAAAACCGCTGGGAAGGCATCGATGAGTTCGTTGCCGTCGCCGAATGCAATCAATTCACCGCCGCTGCCGAGCGTCTTGGGGTTTCTTCCTCACACATCAGTCGACAAATCGTACGGCTCGAAGAGCGTCTGCAGACGCGACTGCTCTACCGCAGCACCCGGCGAGTTACGTTGACCGAAGCCGGGCAGACTTTTCTGCAGCATTGCCAGCGCCTGCAGGACGGTCGCGAAGAAGCCTTGCGCGCGGTAGGTGATCTGACCAGCGAACCGAAAGGCATGCTGCGCATGACCTGCGCGGTGGCCTACGGCGAACGTTTTATCGTGCCGCTGGTGACTCGCTTCATGGGGCTGTACCCGCAGTTGCGCATCGATATAGAGCTGAGCAATCGCCAACTGGATCTGGTGCATGAAGGGCTGGACCTGGCGATCCGTCTGGGTCGGTTACAGGATTCGCGCTTGGTCGCCACACGTCTGGCACCACGGAGAATGTACCTGTGCGCATCGCCGTCCTACCTGGAACGGTACGGACGCCCACACAGTTTGTCGGAATTGAGTCGACACAATTGCCTGATCGGCAGTTCGGATATATGGCAAATGGAACAGAACGGCAGGGAATTTTCCCAGCGGGTGCAAGGCAACTGGCGTTGCAATAGTGGGCAAGCGGTGCTGGATGCGGCGCTTCAGGGCGTCGGGTTGTGTCAGTTGCCGGACTATTACGTGCTCGAGCATTTGCACAGTGGCGCGCTGATTTCCTTGCTGGAGGCGCATCAGCCGCCGAATACGGCGGTGTGGGCGCTGTATCCGCAGCAGCGGCATCTGTCGCCGAAGGTGCGCAAGTTGGTGGATTTTTTGAAGGTGGGACTGGCTGAAAGGCCGGAGTACAAACTTTGAGTTATTGGTCGCCTGTGCGACCGCTTTCGCGAGCAGGCTCGCTCCCACAATTGACCGAGCTCGACAGCTGAATGCATTCCCTCTGCGGGAGCGAGCCTGCTCGCGAAGGCAATGCCACAGCGACCCCAAATCTCAGAGGCGATTCGCCCATCGCTGGCGCAACCACTCCAGATCTTCCGGCCGGGTCACCTTGAGGTTATCCGCCCGCCCTTCGATCAGACGCGGTGCCAGACCGGCCCATTCCATCGCCGAAGCTTCATCGGTGATCACGGCATCCGCAACCAGGCTATCGGCCAACGCTCGATGCAACGCGCCGAGGCGAAACATCTGCGGCGTATACGCCTGCCAGATCACACTGCGGTCCACCGTTTCAACCACACGACCGTTTTTATCAACGCGTTTGAGCGTGTCGCGAGCGGGCACTGCCAATAGACCGCCGACCGGGTCATCCGCCAGTTCGGCAAGCAACTTGTCGAGATCATCGCGACTCAGATTCGGCCGGGCCGCATCGTGCACCAGCACCCAATCGTCATCGTCGGCACCTTGCGCATGCAGATGCAGCAAGGCGTTTAGCACCGAAGCGGAACGCTCCGCCCCGCCGCCGACCCGCTGAATGCGCGGATCGTTGACGCATGCCAGATTCGGCCAATAGGGATCGTCAACAGCAAGACTGACCACCAGGCCCTTGAGGCTCGGGTGATCGAGGAAACAGCCGAGGCTGTGTTCGAGAATTGTGCGCCCGCCCAGTTGCAGATACTGCTTGGGACGGTCCGCGGCCATTCGGGCACCGACGCCCGCGGCAGGAATTACGGCCCAGAAGGCCGGCAGGGAATCGATCATTGGGCCAACTGGTAAAGGGTTTCGCCGTCCTTGACCATGCCCAGTTCGTGACGAGCCCGCTCTTCAACGGTCTCCATGCCTTTTTTCAATTCGCTGACTTCAGCGTCCATCACCCGGTTGCGCTCCAGCAGGCCTTCGTTCTCGGCATGTTGCTCGGCGATCTGCTGTTTCAGCTCGGCGACCTGCGCCAGACTGCCATTGCCCACCCACAGGCGGTACTGCAGACCGGCCAGCAGCAAGAGCAAAACAAGAAACAACCAGTAAGGACTGCGCATCGAATATCAGGTATCCAGTGAAAAAAGACAGCCACGCATAATGTTGCAGCATCTGATAGCACGAAGCCTGGAAAGATCCAGGCTTGTGCTTAAGGCATCAGATTAGTGGCAAATCCATCGCTGTCACGACTTTTCCGACACAATCCGGTGTCCTTTGATCAGGTTGCGCTTAACCGCGGAACTCGGCACGGCCGTTGTACTTGGCCTTGCCGTTCAACTGCTCTTCGATACGCAGCAGTTGGTTGTACTTGGAAACGCGGTCGGAGCGGCACAGCGAACCGGTCTTGATCTGGCCAGCCGAGGTGCCCACAGCCAGGTCGGCAATGGTCGAATCTTCGGTTTCGCCGGAACGGTGCGAGATCACTGCGGTGTAGCCGGCAGCCTTGGCCATCTGGATGGCTTCCAGGGTTTCGGTCAGGGTGCCGATCTGGTTGAACTTGATCAGGATCGAGTTGGCGATCTTTTTATCGATGCCTTCTTTCAGGATCTTGGTGTTGGTCACGAACAGGTCGTCGCCCACCAGCTGAGTTTTCTCGCCGATCTTGTCGGTGAGGATTTTCCAGCCGGCCCAGTCGGATTCGTCCAGACCGTCTTCGATGGAGATGATCGGATAACGCTCGGTCAGACCTTTGAGGTAGTCGGCGAAACCTTCAGCAGTGAACACCTGGCCTTCGCCGGACAGGTTGTACTTGCCGTCTTCGTAGAACTCGCTCGCGGCGCAGTCCAGCGCCAGGGTCACGTCGGTGCCCAGCTTGTAACCGGCGTTGGCCACGGCTTCGGAGATCACTTTCAGCGCGTCTTCGTTGGAAGCCAGGTTCGGTGCGAAACCGCCTTCGTCACCAACGGCGGTGCTCAGGCCACGGGCCTTCAGCACAGCTTTCAAGTGATGGAAAATCTCGGTGCCCATGCGCAGACCTTCCGAGAACGACTTGGCGCCGACCGGCTGCACCATGAATTCCTGGATGTCGACGTTGTTATCGGCGTGCTCGCCACCGTTGATGATGTTCATCATCGGGACCGGCATCGAGTACACACCCGGGGTGCCGTTGAGGTTGGCGATGTGTGCGTACAGCGGCAGATCCTGATCCTGCGCAGCCGCCTTGGCCGCAGCCAGGGACACGGCGAGGATGGCGTTGGCGCCCAGGGTCGCCTTGTTTTCGGTACCGTCGAGCTTGATCATCGCTTGGTCGAGGGCTTTCTGGTCGCTCGGGTCGGTGCCCAGCAGCAGATCGCGGATCGGACCGTTGATGTTGGCTACCGCCTTGAGCACGCCCTTGCCCAGGTAACGGCTCTTGTCGCCATCACGCAGCTCGAGCGCTTCACGCGAGCCAGTGGATGCACCGGACGGCGCGCAGGCGCTGCCGATGATGCCGTTGTCGAGAAGCACGTCCGCTTCCACGGTGGGATTGCCACGGGAGTCGAGAACTTCACGACCTTTGATGTCGACGATTTTTGCCATTGTTGTAAACACTCCAAAGTTGACGAAAACGACGCAGCTAGAGGAAATCTTTATCGTCGGCAAGCGAAGTACAGCGGGCAGACTTGCAGACGACAACGCTCACGCCCGAGGGCATGAGCGACAAATCGTGCGGTACTTTACCGGAGAATCGAGCGTTACGCGGTTTCTACCGTCGGAAAACTCTTCACCAGTTCGTCCAGAGCCTTGAGCTGGGCCAGGAATGGCTCCAGTTTGTCCAGACGCAAGGCGCAAGGGCCGTCGCATTTGGCGTTGTCCGGATCCGGATGCGCTTCGAGGAACAGACCCGCCAGCGACTGGCTCATGCCGGCCTTGGCCAGATCGGTGACCTGCGCACGGCGACCGCCGGCGGAGTCGGAACGACCGCCAGGCATTTGCAACGAGTGGGTCACGTCGAAGAACACCGGGTATTCGAACTGCTTCATGATGCCGAAGCCGAGCATGTCGACCACGAGATTGTTGTAGCCGAAGCTCGAACCACGCTCGCAGAGGATCAACTGATCGTTACCGGCTTCCACGCACTTGTTCAGGATGTGTTTCATTTCCTGAGGCGCGAGGAACTGGGCTTTCTTGATGTTGATCACGGCATTGGTCTTGGCCATCGCGACAACCAGATCGGTCTGGCGCGACAGGAAGGCCGGCAGCTGAATGATGTCGCAGACTTCAGCGACGACCGCAGCCTGATCCGGCTCGTGGACGTCGGTGATGATCGGCACGCCGAAGGCTTGCTTGATGTCCTGGAAGATGCGCATGCCCTCTTCCAGGCCAGGACCGCGATACGAAGTCACAGAAGACCGGTTGGCCTTGTCGAAGCTGGCCTTGAACACGTAAGGGATACCGAGTTTTTCGGTGACCTTCACGTACTCTTCGCAAACCTGCATGGCCATGTCACGGCTTTCCAGCACGTTCATGCCGCCGAACAGCACCATGGGTTTGTCGTTGGCAATCTCGATGTCGCCGACGCGGATGATCTTCTGTGCCATCGGGTTACGCCTTCTTCTGGTGTTGAGCCAACGCGGCTTTGACGAAACCGCTGAACAGCGGATGGCCGTCGCGTGGCGTCGAGGTGAACTCAGGGTGGAACTGGCAGGCGACGAACCATGGATGATCCGGCGCTTCAACCACTTCGACCAGCGCAGCATCGGCGGAGCGACCGGAAATCTTCAGGCCGGCTTCGATGATCTGCGGCAGCAGGTTGTTGTTCACTTCGTAACGGTGACGATGACGCTCGACAATCACGTCCTTGCCGTAGCAATCATGGACTTTGGAGCCCGGCTCAAGCAGGCAATCCTGTGCGCCGAGACGCATGGTGCCGCCCAGATCGGACGCTTCGGTACGTACTTCGACAGCGCCGGTGGCGTCTTCCCACTCGGTAATCAGACCGACCACCGGATGGCCGCTGGCACGATCGAACTCGGTGGAGTTGGCGTCTTTCCAGCCCAGCACGTTACGGGCGAACTCGATGACCGCCACTTGCATGCCCAGGCAGATGCCGAGGTACGGAACCTTGTTTTCGCGAGCGTACTGAACGGCAGTGATCTTGCCTTCCACGCCACGCAGACCGAAGCCGCCCGGCACCAGAATCGCATCAACACCTTCGAGCAGCGCAGTGCCCTGGTTCTCGATGTCTTCGGAATCGATGTAGCGCAGGTTGACCTTGGTGCGGTTGCTGATGCCGGCATGACTCATCGCTTCGATCAGCGACTTGTACGCGTCGAGCAGTTCCATGTACTTGCCGACCATGGCGATGGTCACTTCGTGTTCCGGGTTCAGCTTGGCATCGACCACTGCGTCCCACTCGGACAGATCGGCGCTGCCGCACTGCAGACCGAAACGCTCGACGACGAAATCGTCCAGGCCCTGCGAGTGCAGGATGCCCGGGATCTTGTAGATGGTATCGGCGTCTTCCAGCGCGATTACCGCACGCTCTTCAACGTTGGTGAATTGCGCGATCTTGCGACGCGAGGACACATCGATCGGGTGATCGGAGCGGCACACCAGCACGTCTGGCTGCAGACCGATCGAGCGCAGTTCCTTGACGGAGTGCTGGGTCGGTTTGGTCTTGGTTTCGCCAGCGGTGGCGATGTACGGCACCAGCGTCAGGTGCATCAGCATCGCGCGCTTGGCGCCGACTTCGAAACGCAACTGGCGGATGGCTTCGAGGAATGGTTGCGACTCGATGTCACCGACGGTGCCACCGATTTCAACCATCGCCACGTCAGCGTCACCGGCACCTTTGATGATGCGACGTTTGATTTCGTCGGTGATGTGCGGGATCACCTGGATGGTTGCACCCAGGTAGTCGCCACGGCGCTCTTTGCGCAGCACGTGCTCGTAGACACGGCCGGTGGTGAAGTTGTTGTTCTGGGTCATGGTCGTGCGGATGAACCGCTCGTAGTGCCCCAGATCCAGATCGGTCTCGGCGCCGTCGTGGGTGACGAACACTTCACCGTGCTGGAACGGACTCATGGTGCCTGGATCGACGTTGATGTACGGATCCAGCTTCAGCATGGTGACCTTAAGCCCCCGCGCCTCCAGGATAGCCGCCAATGAAGCCGAGGCAATGCCTTTCCCCAATGAAGAAACAACACCGCCCGTGACGAATATGTAGCGCGTCATGAAAAACCCTAGAAGTCTGCGTTAAAGCGGAACGAGCCGCCGGGGAAAGCGAAGGAAGGCCGAAGCCCCCGATCACCTGCATTAATCACAGTGCACCTTTCGAAAAAACCGCCGCGTTGTGACAGACCGGTAGATGAAACACCGGTACGTTGCTCGCTACACATTTTTTGGAATCGCCCAGCAAAGACTGCTTGGTAATCGGCAACTCCTGCAATTCAGGCGAATCCACAGAAGTTGTATCAAGAAGGGAGCGTAGTCTACCGGAATGCTCCTTTCAGCTCAAACCTTGATCTTCGTCTGTTGGCTGCCAGTGCAATGTCCAGCCTTCGTCCATCTGACCATCAAGACCCGGCAGGTTCGCCACGGCGAGCAATTCTTCGCCACGAAACAGCAGCGGCAATCTGCCACGCACGAAGGCCGGGACCGCGCGCTCGTTGAGCAGACGCTTGAGATCACGGCTGCCGCGCTCGGCCAGTTGCATGACCTCACCGCCTTGCCGATAGGCAATACGCAAAGGCCCGGATGGAGCTTGCCCGTGGAGCATGACGCGTCCGTTATCCGGCAAGCGTAGCGCTGAAGTCGGGGTCTGCCAGTCGGCGCCGATCACTGGCGCGCCCAACCAATTGCCGCTCAGCCACCAGACGCGACCGACGCTGCGGTGCAGCTCTCCGTCGGCCAGACGCCAGATCGGAGAAGCGTCGGCGCCGGCATTGCACAGCGTTGTCCAACCCGACCAATGGTCAGCATCTGGCAGCCGGGTCAACGGTTCGAGCCAGTGGCTGAGGGCATTTCGCTGGCGTGCGTCAGACAATGCCCTCAATGATGTCAGCTCCAGCGATGGCACACCCAGCCAAGCGAATTCATGGACCGTTTCGGCTTGTGCGAGATCGATCTGCGCCAGCTCATCGAGCAAGCCCTGCGCCTCACGCAGATGCGCAGCCGTGCGCGCCATGCTGGCCTGCGCTTGCGGCCAGCGTTCGGTGAGGACCGGCATGACTTGATGGCGCAGATAGTTGCGCGAAAACTGCCGGTCCTGGTTCGACGGGTCCTCAATCCAGCGCAACTGATGCGCCTGTGCATAATTTTCCACCTCGGCGCGGCTGACGTCGAGCAACGGTCGAACCAGCGTGCCCTGCCCCACTGTGCGCTGCTGCGGCATTGCGCCGAGTCCGCGTACACCGGCACCGCGCAACAGCCGAAACAGCAGCGTTTCCGCTTGGTCATCGCGGTGCTGGCCAGTCAGCAACACGTCATTGGTCTGCGTCAGCGAACTGAACGCGGCATAACGCGCATCCCGCGCCGCCCGCTCCAGGCTCGCCCCGCCCTTTACGGTTACCCGCTTCACTTGCAACGGCACGTCCAGCGCATCGCAAACGGCCTGGCAATGTTGCGGCCACGCATCGGCCGCAGCCTGAAGGCCGTGGTGAATGTGGATGGCGCTTAACGCAGGGAGGGATTCGGTGTTCGCCAGGGTGGCGAGCAGATGCAGGAGGACGGTGGAATCGAGACCGCCGGAGAAGGCGATGCGCCAGTGAGCGGCGTGGCGCCAGGGCTCAAGGTTCAGCAGAAGACGGGATGGCAAATCAATCGGGGACTGGCCCATATCTGCACCTTTGCCTAACCCTCTGTGGGAGCGAGCCTGCTCGCGAAAGCGATTTGACATTCAACAATTTCGTCGACTGTCATACCGGTTTCGCGAGCAGGCTCGCTCCCACAGGGATAGTACGCGTCTGATTAGAGACCGTAGCTCATCAGGCGATCGTAACGGCGCTTGAGCAGCGCTTCGTTATCGAACTGCTTGAGCATCGCCAGTTGCGAGCTCAGCTCGGCGCGGATCGAAGCGGCGGCAGCAGCCGGGTCACGGTGGGCGCCGCCCAGTGGCTCGCTGATCACCTTGTCGACGATACCCAGGCCTTTCAAACGCTCAGCGGTGATGCCCATTGCCTCAGCGGCATCCGGTGCTTTCTCGGCGGTCTTCCACAGGATCGATGCGCAACCTTCCGGCGAGATCACCGCGTAGGTCGAATATTGCAGCATGTTCAATTGATCGCAGACGCCGATGGCCAGTGCGCCGCCGGAACCACCTTCACCAATTACAGTGGCGATGATCGGAGTCTTCAGACGCGCCATCACCCGGAGGTTCCAGGCAATCGCTTCGCTCTGGTTGCGCTCTTCAGCGTCGATGCCAGGGTAGGCACCCGGGGTGTCGATGAAAGTCAGGATCGGCATCTTGAAGCGCTCGGCCATCTCCATCAGACGGCAGGCCTTGCGGTAGCCTTCCGGACGCGGCATACCGAAGTTGCGGCGAACTTTCTCACGCACTTCACGGCCCTTCTGGTGGCCGATGATCATCACTGGCTGGTCTTCCAGACGGGCGATACCGCCAACGATGGCAGCGTCGTCGGAGAAGTGACGGTCGCCGTGCAGTTCGTCGAACTCGGTGAAGATATGCTCGATGTAATCGAGGGTGTACGGGCGTTTCGGGTGACGCGCCAGACGTGCGATCTGCCAGCTGGTCAGCTTGCCGAAGATGTCTTCGGTCAGCGTCTTGCTCTTGTCCTGCAGGCGGGAGATCTCATCGCCGATATTCAGCGAATTGTCATTACCGACCAAGCGCAACTCTTCGATCTTGGCTTGCAGGTCGGCGATCGGCTGTTCGAAATCTAGAAAATTCGGGTTCATAGGCGTCCGTCTTGGGTCGTGTCCCAAGTGAGCTTGGGCCGGCCGGTTGTCTATTCGCGCCCTACCTTAAGGGAGAGGCGCGCTGAGGTCGAGATTAAAAATTCAGGTTGCGGGCAAGCGCCATGATGGCACTTGCCGGTCAACGGTATTGGAGGAAGACGTTGTCTCGCCCGAACTGGTCACGCAGGGCTTGAATCAAGGCATCCGCCGGGTCGATCCGCCAGGTCTCGCCGAACTGCAGCAAGGTCTTCGCATCCGGGCTGGTGTACTCCATGGTCACCGGGCACGCGCCGCGATGACGCTTGAGCAGTTCGCCCAACCAGCGTAGCTGATCGCCTTTCAGATCCTGGGTGTGCAGCTTCAGGCGCAGGCTCTCGGCCAGATTGGTGCGCGCATCTTCCATGCTCATCACGCGCTTGACCCGCAGGCGCAGACCGCCAGAGAAGTCGTCATTGCTGACTTCGCCTTCGACCACCACCATCGCGTCGGTCTGCAGCAGCGACTGCGCCGAATGGAACGCATCGGCAAACAGCGACGCTTCGATCCGTCCGGAGCGGTCGTCAAGGGTGATGAAGCCCATCTTGTCGCCCTTCTTGTTCTTCATCACCCGCAGGGCAATGATCATCCCCGCCACGGTCTGCGTGTCGCGCGCCGGTTTCAGGTCGATGATGCGCTGACGGGCGAAACGGCGGATTTCGCCTTCGTATTCGTCGATCGGGTGACCGGTCAGGTACAGGCCCAGGGTGTCTTTTTCACCCTTGAGGCGTTCCTTGAGGGTCAGTTCCTTGGCTTTGCGATGAGACGCGTAAACGTCAGCGTCTTCTTCGACGAACAAGCCGCCAAACAGGTCGGCGTGGCCACTGTCGTGGGTCCGCGCAGTCTGCTCGGCCGCCTTGATCGCCTCTTCCATCGCCGCCAGCAGTACCGCGCGGTTACGGTCGATGTTGGCTTGATAGGCCTTTTGTTCGTCGTGGAAATACGGGCCGAGGCGATCCAGCGCGCCGCTGCGAATCAAGCCATCAAGAGTTCGTTTGTTGATGCGCTTGAGGTCGACCCGCGCGCAGAAATCGAACAGATCCTTGAACGGACCGGCCTGACGCGCTTCGGTGATCGCTTCCACCGGACCTTCACCGACGCCTTTGATCGCGCCGAGGCCGTAAACGATGCGGCCGTCGTCGTTCACCGTGAACTTGAACTCCGAAGTGTTCACGTCCGGCGCGTCGAGGCGCAGCTTCATCGTCCGCACTTCCTCGATCAAGGTCACGACCTTGTCGGTGTTGTGCATATCCGCCGAAAGTACCGCGGCCATGAACGGCGCCGGGTAGTGAGCTTTCAGCCAAGCGGTCTGGTACGACACCAGGCCGTAAGCGGCGGAGTGGGACTTGTTGAAGCCGTAACCGGCGAATTTCTCCACCAGGTCGAAAATGTTACCCGCCAGATCCGCGTCGATGCCGTTGGTCGCGCAGCCCTCGATGAAGCCGCCGCGCTGCTTGGCCATTTCTTCGGGCTTTTTCTTACCCATCGCCCGACGCAGCATGTCCGCACCGCCGAGGGTGTAACCGGCCATGACCTGGGCAATCTGCATCACCTGTTCCTGATACAGGATGATGCCGTAAGTCGGCGCCAGTACCGGCTTGAGACCGTCGTACTGGTAGTCCGAGTGCGGATAGGCCAGTTCGGCGCGACCGTGCTTACGGTTGATGAAGTCGTCCACCATGCCCGATTGCAGCGGACCGGGACGGAACAGTGCAACGAGTGCGATCAAGTCTTCCAGGCAGTCGGGCTTGAGCTTTTTGATCAGCTCTTTCATGCCCCGGGATTCAAGCTGGAACACCGCCGTTGTTTCGGCTTTTTGCAGCAACTGATAGGTCGGCTTGTCGTCGAGCGGGATAAAGGCGATATCCAGCGGCGGCTCGTTGACCTTGGCGCGGTCGCGGTTGATGGTTTTCAGCGCCCAGTCGATGATCGTCAGGGTACGCAGGCCGAGGAAGTCGAACTTCACCAGACCGGCGGCCTCAACGTCGTCCTTGTCGAACTGGGTCACCAGACCGTCACCGGCCTCGTCGCAATAGATCGGCGAGAAGTCGGTGAGTTTGGTCGGCGCGATCACCACACCACCGGCGTGCTTACCGACGTTACGCACCACGCCCTCAAGCTTGCGCGCCATCTCCCAGATTTCCGCCGCTTCTTCATCGACCTTGATGAAGTCACGCAGGATCTCTTCCTGCTCGTAGGCTTTTTCCAGGGTCATGCCGACTTCGAACGGAATCATCTTCGACAGACGATCCGCCAGGCCATAGGACTTGCCCTGCACCCGCGCCACGTCACGGACCACAGCCTTGGCGGCCATGGAACCGAAGGTGATGATCTGGCTCACCGCGTTGCGGCCGTACTTTTCGGCCACGTAATCGATCACCCGGTCACGACCGTCCATGCAGAAGTCGACGTCGAAGTCGGGCATGGAAACCCGTTCCGGGTTGAGGAAACGTTCGAACAGCAGGTCATATTCCAGCGGGTCGAGGTCAGTGATCTTCTGTACGTAAGCCACCAGCGAACCGGCACCCGACCCACGGCCCGGACCTACCGGCACACCGTTGTTCTTGGCCCACTGGATAAAGTCCATCACGATCAGGAAGTAACCGGGGAAGCCCATCTGGATGATGATATCCAGCTCGAAATTCAAGCGGTCCACATAGACCTGGCGCTTGGCTTCGTAGTCTTCGGTGGTGTCCTTGGGCAGCAGCACCGCCAAGCGTTCTTCGAGCCCTTCGAAGGAGACCTTGCGGAAATATTCGTCGATGGTCATGCCATCGGGGATCGGGAAGTTGGGCAGGAAGTGTGTGCCCAGCTTGACTTCGATGTTGCAGCGCTTGGCGATCTCGACGGTGTTTTCGATGGCGTCGGGAATATCGCTGAACAGCTCGAGCATTTCCTCGGCGCTTTTCAGGTACTGCTGATCGCTGTAATTCTTCGAACGACGCGGGTCATCGAGGGCGCGGCCCTCACCGATGCACACGCGGGTTTCGTGGGCGGCGAAGTCTTCCTGCTTGATGAAGCGCACATCGTTGGTCGCCACCAGCGGCGCACCGAGCTTGTCGGCCAGCGCCACGGCGCCATGCAGCTGTTCTTCATCGTTGGGGCGGTTGGTGCGCTGGATTTCCAGATAGAAACGATCCGGGAACACCGCCATCCACTCGCGCGCCAGCGCTTCGGCTTCCGCCGGGTTGCCACCGATCATGGCCATGCCGATCTCGCCTTCTTTGGCGGCGGACAGCATGATCAAACCTTCGTTGGCCTCGGCCACCCACTCGCGCTCGACGATGACCATGCCGTTGCGCTGGCCTTCGATGAAGCCACGCGAGATCAGTTCGGTGAGATTGCGATAACCCTGAGCGTTCATCACCAGCAGGCTGAGGCGGCTCAGCGGTGCATCCGGGTCCTTGTTCGCCAGCCACAGGTCTGCGCCGCAGATCGGCTTGATGCCGGCGCCCATGGCGTTTTTATAGAACTTGACCAGGGAACACATGTTGTTCTGGTCGGTGACCGCGACCGCCGGCATGTTCATGGCGGTCAGCGCCTTGACCAGCGGCTTGATCCGCACCAGCCCGTCGACCAGGGAGTATTCAGTGTGCAGGCGTAGATGAACGAATGAAGCCGGCATAGTGATCCTGTCCAGTTACATAGAGACAACGAGGCCCGGATTGTACCGGGCCTCGAATAAAACATCAGCCTTGCGCCTAAACCTGCGTCAGGCTTTCCCGCGCCTCGTAAGCCAGGCGTACCGGGGCGAACGAGCGGCGGTGAATCGGCGTCGGGCCGAGCCGCGCCAGCGCTTCCAGATGAACGGGCGTCGGATAGCCTTTATGGCCACCGATGCCGTAGCCCGGGTAGATCAATTCGAATGCCGCCATTTCGCGGTCACGGCTGACCTTGGCCAGAATCGACGCCGCCGCGATGGCCGGTACCTTGCCGTCGCCCTGGATCACAGCCTCGGCACGCATCGGCAAATGCGGGCAGCGGTTGCCATCGATCATCGCCAGCTTCGGCTGAATATGCAGACCGGCGACCGCGCGCTGCATGGCCAGCATGGTTGCGTGGAGGATATTCAGATCGTCGATTTCTTCGACTTCGGCGCGGGCGATGCACCAGCTCAGGGCCTTTTCGCAGATCTCGTCGTAGAGCTTTTCGCGCTTGGCTTCGGTGAGTTTTTTCGAATCGTCGAGGCCGAGGATCGGCCGGTTCGGATCGAGAATCACTGCCGCCGTCACCACCGCACCGCACAACGGACCACGACCGACTTCATCAACACCGGCGACCAGTTCTTCGACTTCGGCGACCAAGGTGAAATCCAGGCCCATTTGCATGCTTGTCTTGCTCATTGTGGTTTGCCGATCAGGTCAAGGACGGCTTGCGCCGCCTGATTGGAAGCATCGCGCCGCAGCGTGCGGTGGATCTCGTCGAAGCCGCGGGTCTGTTCATCACCGCCATCGATCAATGGCGACAGCGTCTGCGCCAACGCCTCGACAGTCGCATCATCCTGCAACAACTCCGGCACCAGCAAGCGCTGAGCGAGCAAGTTGGGCAGCGACACGTATGGGCTTTTGACCATACGCTTGAGAATCCAGAATGTCAGCGGCGCCAACCGATACGCCACCACCATCGGCCGCTTGTACAGCAGCGCTTCAAGGGTAGCAGTGCCGGAGGCGATCAACACGGCGTTGCACGCGGCGAGGGCCAAGTGGGATTTACCGTCGAGCAAGGTTACCGGCAAATCCCGGCCAGCAAGCAAGGCCTCGAGTTGCACCCGGCGTTCCGGGTTTGCACAAGGAATGACAAAGCGCACGCCCGGACGCATGCCGCGCAGACGTTCGGCGGTGTCGAGGAACAGCGCACCGAGGCGACTGACTTCCCCGCCACGGCTGCCCGGCATCAGCGCTACCAGCGGACCGTCGGCCAAGCCTAGTTCGGTGCGTGCAGCGGCGCGGTCGGCTTGCAGCGGAATGGTATCGGCCAAGGTGTGACCGACGAAACGCACCGGCACGCCTTTCTCTTCGTAGAATTTCGCCTCGAACGGCAACAGGGTCAGCATCAGATCGCAGCCTTCGCGGATCTTCAGCACCCGCTTCTGCCGCCACGCCCATACCGACGGGCTGACGTAATGCACGGTCTTGATCCCGGCCTGACGCAGCTTGAGTTCGATATTGAGGTTGAAATCCGGCGCATCGATGCCGATGAACACGTCCGGCTTCGCGGCGATCAGTGTGGCAATCAGCTCTTTGCGGCGTTTGAGTAACTCACGCAGCCGACCGAGGACCTCCACCAGCCCCATGACCGACAGGCGCTCCATGGGAAAGTACGAGGTCAGGCCTTCAGCCTGCATCAGCGGACCGCCGACGCCGATGAACTCGACTGTCGGGTGCTGAGTCTTGAGCGCGCGCATGAGGCCGGCGCCGAGAATGTCACCGGAAGCCTCACCCGCCACCAGCGCGATACGCAGACTGGCCATGATCAGCGGGTGATGCCGCGAGTCGACGCCTGGATCGAATCGCGGAACACGGCGACTTCAGGGAACTGCGCAGACGGCTCGGCCAGCTCGGCCAGCGCCTGCTCGACCGTCAGGCCCTGCCGATAGACCGTCTTGTAAGCACGACGCAAGGCGTGGATCGCGTCTTCGCTGAAACCGCGACGGCGCATGCCTTCGAAGTTCATGCTGCGCGCTTCGGCCGGGTTGCCGAATACGGTGACGAACGCCGGAACGTCCTTGCCGATCGCCGTGCCCATGCCGGAAAAGCTGTGGGCGCCGATGTGGCAGTACTGGTGCACCAGGGTGAAACCGGAGAGGATCGCCCAGTCGTCAACGTGTACATGCCCGGCCAACGCAGTGTTGTTGACCAGAATGCAGTGATTGCCGATGACGCTGTCATGGCCGATGTGGGCATAGGCCATGATCAGGTTGTGATCACCCAGTGTGGTTTCCGAACGGTCCTGCACGGTGCCACGGTGAATGGTCACGCCTTCACGAATAACGTTGTGGTCGCCGATCACCAGGCGGGTTTCCTCGCCTTTGTACTTCAGATCCGGGGTGTCTTCGCCTACCGAAGAAAACTGGTAGATGCGATTGTTTTTACCAATGCGGGTCGGCCCCTTGAGGATCACGTGCGGCCCGATCACGGTACCCTCGCCGATTTCCACACCTGCGCCGATGATCGACCACGGGCCGACCTCGACGCCGTCAGCCAGAACGGCGGACGGATCGATGATTGCGCGAGGGTCAATCAAACTCATACTTTCTGTTCCGCGCAGATGATTTCTGCCGAGCAGACCGGCTTGCCGTCCACCGAAGCCTGGCACTCGAACTTCCAGATCTTGCGCTTGCAGCTGATGAAGGTCGCTTCAAGGATCAACTGGTCGCCCGGCTTGACTGGCTGGCGGAAGCGCAGCTTGTCGGAACCGACGAAGTAATACAGGGTGCCGTCGGCCGGTTTGACGTCGAGCATCTTGAAACCGAGGATCCCGGCAGCCTGAGCCATCGCTTCGATGATCAGCACGCCCGGCATGATTGGATGCGCAGGGAAGTGACCGTTGAAGAACGGTTCATTGATGCTGACATTCTTGTAGGCGCGAATTCGCTTGCCTTCAGTGTCCAGTTCCACCACCCGGTCCACCAGCAGGAACGGGTAACGGTGAGGCAGGTATTCGCGAATCTCGTTGATGTCCATCATTTCAGGGGAAAGCCTATGTAAAGATTGGGAGCGCGACTGACGCGCACTCCTCTAGCAAATCAAGGAGGCAGTCCAGAGGCTGTGCACACTTGATATGGAAATGGTATCAGCCATCAGATGAAGCATTACCGTCAGGGGTCACTTCCCCAACGCGCTTTTCCAGCTGTTTCAACCGTCGTGCGATGTCATCGAGCTGACGGATGCGGGCCGCGCTTTTGCGCCATTCGGCCGCCGGTTGCATGGCTGTGCCGGAAGAATAGGCGCCCGGCTCGGTAATCGAGTGAGTCACCATGGTCATCCCGGTCAGGAAAACGTTGTCGCAAATATCAATGTGGCCGACCAGACCAACACCGCCGGCGAGCATGCAGTGCTTGCCGATCTTGGTGCTGCCGGAAATGCCGACGCACGCGGCCATGGCGGTGTGATCACCGACCTGGACGTTGTGCGCGATCTGGATCTGGTTGTCGAGCTTCACGCCGTTGCCGATCACCGTATCGGCCAGAGCGCCGCGGTCGATGGCGGTGTTCACGCCGATCTCGACATCGTCGCCGATGGTCACGCCACCGATCTGGGCGATTTTCTGCCAGACACCTTTCTCGTTGGCGAAGCCGAAGCCCTCACCGCCGATGACTGCGCCGGACTGAATAACCACACGCTTACCGATGCGCACATCGTGATAGAGCGTGACGCGCGGAGCCAGCCAGCCGCCTTCACCGATTTCGCTGCGCGCGCCGACTACGCAATGCGCGCCCAGCGTGACCTGTGCAGCGATGCGTGCACCGGCTTCGATCACCACGAACGGACCGATGCTGGCACTTGGATCAACCACTGCGTCCGCCGCGATCACCGCTGTCGGATGAATCCCGCCAGCCGCTTTTGGCTTTGGATCGAACAGATGCGAGATGCGTGCATAGGCCAGGTAAGGGTCCGGCACCACCAGGGCATTACCGGCAAAACCCTCAGCGTCGGCCTCCTTGAGCAGCAGTGCAGCTGCCTGAGAACCGGCCAGGTATTTGCGGTATTGGGGATTTGCCAGAAAGCTCAACTGAGCTGGGCCAGCCTCTTGCAAAGTGGCTAGCCCAGTAATTTGCGTCTCGGGGTCGCCACGCAGGGTGGCGCCGAGGTGCTCGGCCAACTGGCCGAGCCTGATAGTCACGGTCATGGGTTACTTCAGCTGATTCATGCGCTCGATAACCTGGCGCGTGATGTCGTACTGAGGTTTGACATCGATGACTGCGCCACGCTCGAACACCAGGTCAAAACCACCTTTCTTGATGACTTCTTCCACGGCACTGTCCAGTTTCGGCTTCAGTTGCTTGAGCATTTCACGGTCGGCAACGGCTTTGGCTTCATTCAGTTCCTTGGACTGGAACTGGAAGTCACGAGCCTTTTGCTTGAATTCCAGCTCCAGACGCTCACGCTCGCCCTGCTGCATTTTGTCGCCACCGGCCATCAGACGGTCCTGAATGCCTTTGGCGCTGCTTTCCAGGGTTTTCAGCTTGGTCAGTTGCGGACCGAACTTCTTCTCTGCATCCACCGCGTACTTCTTCGCCGCGTCGGATTCCAGCAGAGCCATCTGATAGTTCAGCACGGCAATTTTCATGTCGGCGAACGCCGGGCCTGCCACCAGTACGGAGGCCAGGAGAACCAATTGAGTCAACTTACGCACGATGCACTCCTACAAAATCCATTGTCGTTATCTTGGGTCAGACGCTTAGAACGTCTGGCCGAGGGAGAATTGGAACACTTGAGTTTCAGCGTCATCCGGTTTCTTGATCGGCATCGCCAGGGCGAAGCTCAACGGCCCCAGTGCGGTGACCCAGGTCACGCCGACACCGACGGAACTGGCCATGTTGCTCAGGCTGATGTCGTTGCACTTGGTGTTGGACGACGAACCATTGGCGTTCGTAGTGTCCTTGCACTGCGAGTCAAACACGTTACCGACATCCCAGAAGACCGAAGTCCGCAGGGAACGCTGATCCTTGACGAATGGCAGCGGGAACAGAACTTCTACACCGCCCTGGATCAGGACGTTACCACCGAACGGCAGTGGATCCTGGTCCGGGTCTGCAATAGTGCCCGGGTTGTTACCACGGCTCGGCGTACTGCGCGGGCCGAGGGTGCTGTCCTTGAAGCCACGAACCGAGTTGAAACCACCGGCATAGTAGTTTTCATAGAACGGCAGACCATCGGTCGAACCGTAACCATCGCCATAACCGAGTTCGGAGTGCAGGCGCAGTGTGTAGTTTTCGGTGATCGGCTGGAACAGCTGACCACGATAGTCAAGTTTGAAGAACGACAGGTCGCTGCCCGGAATGGTGGTTTCCAGGGTCAGGCTCTGGGAACGACCACGGGTCGGCAACACGCCTTTGTTCAGGGTCGACTCGGACCAACCGGCCGAGGCCTTGAAGTTCAGGTAGTTGTCGCCTTCCTTCTCGACGAAATCGAAAATCTCGTCAACGGTATAGCGACCGGTGTTGATCTTGTCCTGCTGGGCAGACAGACCGAACGTCAGACGCGAAGTCTCACTGATCGGGTAGCCGACGTTTACGCCCGCACCGAGACTGTCTACCGCATAGCTGGAAATATCGGCATCGAGTTCATCGTAGTCGGTGGTGCGATAGAACGCGTTGTAACCCAGGCTTACGCCATCAGCGGTCCAGTAGGGGTCAACGTAGCCGAAGTTGTAGCGGCTCTGGTATTCGCTGCGGGTCAGGCCGATGCTGACGCGGTTACCGGTACCGAGGAAGTTGTTCTGGGTGATCGAGCCACCGAGGATCAGACCGGCGCTCTGGGCGAAACCGACGCTGGCGGTGATCGAACCGGAAGCCTGTTCTTCAACGGCGTAGTTCACATCAACCTGGTCGTCGACACCTGGCACAGCCGGGGTCTCAACGTTGACTTCCTTGAAGAAGCCCAGACGCTCAAGACGGGTCTTGGACTGGTCGATCAGGTAGGTCGAAGCCCAGCCACCTTCCATCTGACGCATTTCACGACGCAGCACTTCGTCCTCGGACTTGGTGTTGCCACGGAAATTGATGCGGTTGACGTAGGCACGCTTGCCCGGATCGACAGCGAAGAGGATGTCCACAGTGTGGTCATCATCGTGCGGCTGAGGCACGCCGTTGACGTTGGCGAAGGTGTAGCCCTCGTTACCCAGACGACGGGTGATCAGCTCGGAGGTGGTGGTCATCAGCTTGCGCGAGAACACCTGGCCCTTCTGCACGAGCAACAGCGACTTGATCTGCTCTTCAGGGACTTTCAGGTCACCACTGAGCTTGACGTCACGAACGGTGTACTTCTCGCCTTCGGTGACGTTGACAGTAATGTAGACGTGCTTCTTGTCCGGGGTAATGGATACCTGGGTCGAAGCGATGTCCATGTTGATATAGCCGCGGTCCAGATAGTAGGAACGCAGACGCTCCAGGTCACCGGAAAGTTTTTCGCGGGCATATTTGTCATCGTTCTTGAAAAACGACAGCCAGTTGGTGGTTTTCAGTTCGAACAGGTCGGTCAGGTCTTCCTCAGGGAAAACCGTATTGCCTACCACGTTGATGTGCTGAATGGCAGCAACGGTGCCTTCATTGATCTTCACCTTCAGACCCACGCGGTTACGCGGCTGCGAGACCACTTCGGTGTCGACGGTAGCCGAGTAACGACCCTGGGCGACGTACTGACGTTGCAGTTCGTTACGCACACCCTCGAGGGTGGCGCGCTGGAAGATTTCGCCTTCGGCCAGACCGGATTGCTTGAGGCCCTTCATCAGGTCTTCAGTAGAGATGGCCTTGTTGCCTTCGATCTCGATACTGGCGACCGATGGACGCTCGACCACGGTGATGACCAGAACGTTGCCTTCGCGGCCCAGCTGGATATCTTGAAAGAAACCGGTTTTGAACAATGCACGAGTGGATTCCACCAGGCGACGATCATCCGCCTGCTCGCCGACGTTCAACGGCAAGGCACCAAAGACGCTACCCGCGGAGACCCGCTGGAGGCCATTGACGCGAATATCAGAGATAGTGAAGGACTCGGCGTGAACTTCGGCGATCATCAATACGGTGAGAACCGCAGTTAGCAGCAGACGTTTCATGAAGTCCTTTCTTATTCCAACTGGCAATAAACAAACTGCCGCAAAATGCGGCAGATTCGCAATTCAGCGAAGCGTTACAGTCGACCCAGATCGTTGACCAGAGCAAGCAACATCACCCCGACCACCAAACTGATACCGATCTGTATCCCCCAACCTTGCACCCGATCCGACAAGGGGCGACCACGCACCCACTCGATCAGATAAAACAACAAATGCCCCCCATCCAGTACAGGAATGGGCAGCAAATTCAGAACGCCCAGGCTAATACTCAGATAAGCAAGGAAATTCAGGAAATCAGCGACGCCCGACTGGGCAGAAGCGCCCGCCACTTTAGCAATGGTTATCGGTCCACTCAAGTTTTTTACCGAGAGCTCGCCGAACAGCATTTTCTTCAGTGAATCCAGCGTCAGAATGCTCATGGTCCAAGTGCGACGGGCACCCTCGCCAATCGCGGCCAGCGGGCCATAGCTGACTTCGCGGATCATTTCCGGTGGCCAGTCGATGGCTTTGACGCCAGCGCCCAGATAACCGCTTGGCGATTTGCTTTCACCGCGCGCCGCCAGGGTCACAGGGACGTCGATTTGAGCATTGTCGCGCTCGATGCGCAGCATGATTTTGGTATCAGGACGCGTACGAACGGTATCAACCACCTGCTGCCAGTCACTCAGCGGCTGACCATCAAGAGCCAGCAAGCGATCGCCGGTTTTCAGCCCGGCGGCCTGGGCCGGACCTTTCGGGTCCAGCTCGGCAAGCACCGGCGGCAAGGCCGGACGCCAAGGACGAATGCCCAGCGAGCGGATCGGATCCGGCTCGTCGGCACCTTTGAGCCAGTTATCCAGTGCCAGCGTGCGGGCCGACTCGGCAGTCGAACCCTGCTCGCGCACCAGCAATTGAATGGCACCGCTTTCACCGAGACGACGCACCAGTTGCAGATTGACCGCAGCCCAACCGGACGTTGGCTCGCCATCGATCGAGACGATCTCCTGACCCGCGTTCAGACCAGCCTTGGCGGCAATGCTGCCAGACTCGACCGCGCCGATGACCGGACGCACCTGCTCGCTGCCGAGCATCGCCAGCACCCAGAAAAACACCAGCGCCAGCAGGAAGTTGGCAATCGGGCCGGCGGCAACAATAGCAATGCGCTGACGTACCGATTTGCGATTGAACGACTGATCAAGCTGATCGACCGGCACTTCGCCTTCGCGCTCGTCGAGCATCTTGACGTAGCCGCCCAGCGGAATCGCGGCGACCACGAACTCGGTGCCTTGCTTGTCATGCCAGCGCAGCAACGGCATGCCAAAGCCCACGGAGAAACGCAGAACCTTGACGCCACAGCGACGCGCGACCCAGAAGTGGCCGAATTCGTGGAAGGTGACCAGCACACCCAGGGCGATCAGGGTGCCGGCAATCATATAGAGCGCGCTCATCTACTTTCTCCGCAATCCTGTTCAGTGTCGCGTGTCGCCGTTGTGTTGCAAAAACTATCGGCCGTGCCGACTCAACCACTGCTCAGCCAGCAATCGCGCTTTCGCGTCCGCCGTAAATACGGCGTCGAGGTCGTGCAGCGCCACTACCGGCTCCAGATTCAAGACTTCCTCGATGATACTCGCGATTTCCAGGTAGCGAACCCGTCCGTCGAGAAACGCCGCCACGGCCACTTCATTGGCCGCGTTGAGCATCGCCGGCGCGCTGTCGCCAGCTTCGGCCGCCTGACGGGCCAAACGCAGGCAGGGGAAGCGGCTTTCATCGGGCGCCTCAAAATCCAGTCGCGCAATGGCGAACAGATCCAGTGGCGGTACGCCGGAATCGATACGCTCCGGCCAGGCCAGGGCGTTGGCGATCGGTGTGCGCATGTCCGGATTACCCAACTGCGCCAGGACCGAGCCATCGACGTAATCGACCAGAGAGTGGATCACGCTTTGCGGATGAATCACCACTTCGACCTGAGCCGGCCTGGCATCGAACAACCAGCAGGCTTCGATCAGTTCCAGACCCTTGTTCATCATGCTTGCCGAATCCACGGAGATCTTGCGCCCCATGGACCAGTTCGGATGCGCGCACGCCTGTTCAGGCGAAACATCTGCCAGCTCGGCCATCGGCGTCTGCCGGAAAGGCCCGCCAGAGGCCGTCAGCAAGATCCGCCGCACCCCCACCGAGCTCAAGCCGCGGGCGAAATCCGCGGGCATGCACTGAAAAATCGCGTTGTGCTCGCTGTCGATCGGCAGCAGCACCGAACCGCTTTTGCGCACGGCCTGCATGAACAGAGCGCCGGACATGACCAGCGCTTCCTTGTTGGCCAGCAGAATCTTCTTGCCCGCCTCGACCGCCGCCAGTGTCGGACGCAAACCCGCCGCACCGACAATGGCCGCCATGACCGCATCAACTTCGGGCGCGGAGGCAACCTGACACAGCCCCTCCTCCCCTACCAGCACACGAGTCGGCAAACCGGCTGCACGCAAGTCATCCTGCAACCCACGCGCTGCGGCCACTTCAGGCACTACGGCAAATTGCGGTACATGGCGCACGCACAAGGCGAACAACTCACTGAGGCGAGTGAAACCACTCAATGCAAAAACCTGATAACGCTCAGGATGACGCGCAATCACATCCAGGGTGCTCAGACCGATCGAACCGGTCGCACCCAACACGGTAATCTGCTGGGGACGACTCACGGTGCGGCCATCCAGAGCAATACGGCGAACACCGGAATGGCTGCGGTCAGGCTGTCGATGCGATCCAGCACGCCACCATGCCCGGGCAGCAGATTACTGCTGTCCTTGATGCCGGACTGGCGCTTGAACATGCTTTCGGTAAGGTCACCGACCACGGAAATGAAGACGATCACTGCCGCGCCGACCAAGCCTTTGAGCAGTTCGGCCACGGTCCAGTCGCGCACCAGCCCGACGATCGCGGTAATCACCAGACTCAGCGCCAGACCACCGTAAACACCTTCCCAGCTCTTGCCCGGACTGACCTGCGGCGCCAGCTTGCGCTTGCCGAACTTGCGTCCGGAGAAATAAGCGCCGATGTCCGCGCCCCAGACCAACACCATCACCGCCATGATCAACCAGTTACCCAGCGGGTACTGCTTGATCTGCACCAGACCCTGCCACGCAGGCAGCAGGATCAGCAGGCCGATCAGCAGCTTGGTTGCCGCCGTGGACCAGTGCGCGCTGGAGCGTGGATACGTCAGCACCAGATAAGTCGCAATCGCCCACCAGATCACCGATGCACCGAGCACCCAAGGCGCAAGGCCTGGCAGCACATACATGACAAACAACATCAAGGCGACCACAGCGGCAAAGCCGACGCGGAACGACTGTGCGGTGAAGCCGGCCAGACGCGCCCATTCCCAGGCACCGAGGCTCACCACCAGGCCAATGAACAGCGCGAAGCCGGCACCTTTGAGCAGGAAAAACCCGCACAAGGCAATCGGCAGCAGGATCAGTGCAGTGATGATTCGTTGTTTAAGCATTAAACCCGGGCTCCAGCTTCGACCTGCTCGCTCGTTTTACCGAAGCGACGCTGGCGTGAAGCGAAATCGGCCAGCGCGGTGCGCATGGCGTCGTGTTTGAAGTCCGGCCAGAACAGGTCGGAAAAGTACAGCTCGGCGTAGGCCAGCTGCCACAGCAGGAAGTTGCTGATGCGATGCTCGCCACCGGTACGGATGCACAGGTCAGGCAACGGCAGATCGCCGGTCGCCAGACAGGTCTGCAGCAGATCCGGGGTAATGTCCTCCGGGCGCAAGTGCCCGGCCTGGACTTCACGCGCCAGACGCTGCGCGGCCTGAGCGATATCCCACTGACCGCCATAGTTGGCGGCGATCTGCAGGACAAAGCGGTTGGCACCGACCGTCATGGCCTCGGCCTCGCGCATCGCCGCCTGAAGCTCAGGGTGGAAGCGCGAGCGATCGCCAATGATGCGCAGGCTGATGTTGTTGTCGTTGAGACGCTTGGCCTCACGACGCAGCGCCTTGAAGAACAGATCCATCAAGGCACTGACTTCATCGGCCGGGCGCTGCCAGTTTTCACTGGAGAAGGCGAACAGGGTCAGGACTTCGACCTTGGCCTCAGCGCACACCTCGATCACCGCCCGCACAGCATCCACGCCCGCTTTATGCCCGGCGACACCCGGCATAAAGCGTTTTTTCGCCCAGCGATTATTGCCATCCATGATGATCGCGACATGGCGCGGCACCGCGGACGGCGCAGTCTGCTTGGTCTTGTCCATTTAAAGCTCGACCCTTATACGGCCATCAGGTCTTTTTCTTTCTCGTCCGTGGCCTTGGTGATCTGGGCCTCGGATTCTTTGGTCAGCTTATCGATATCAGCGATGGCACGACGTTCTTCGTCTTCGCTGATTTCCTTGTCCTTGACCAGTTTCTTCAGCTCGCCCAAGGCATCACGACGGATGTTGCGCACAGCAACGCGCGCGTCTTCCGCTGCGCTGCGCGCCTGCTTGGTGAAACCTTTGCGCGTTTCCTCGGTGAGGGCCGGCATCGGGATCAGCAGCAACTCGCCCAGGTTGGTCGGGTTGAGGTTCAGCCCAGCGCTCTGGATCGCCTTGTCGACGGCAGCGAGCATGTTGCGCTCGAAGGCCACGACCTGCAGGGTGCGCGAATCTTTCACGGTGACGTTGGCAACGCCGCTCAGCGGAGTGTCAGTGCCGTAGTAAGGCACCATGACGCTGCCGAGGATGCTCGGGTGAGCCTTGCCGGTACGAATCTGGCCGAACGCGTGGTTCAGAGATTCCAGGGATTTCTGCATACGCGCTTGGGCGTCTTTCTTGATTTCGTTGATCATTGTTGGCCTTCCTCGATCAAAGTCCCTTCAGCGCCGCCGTGCACGATGTTCAGCAGGGCGCCGGGCTTGTTCATGTTGAATACGCGCAGCGGCATCTTGTGATCGCGGCACAGGCAGATGGCAGTCAGATCCATTACGCCCAGCTTGCGATCCAGTACTTCATCATAAGTCAGATGATCGAACTTCTCGGCATGCGGGTCTTTGAACGGGTCTGCGGTGTACACGCCATCAACCTTGGTGGCCTTGAGCACAACGTCGGCGTCGATTTCGATTGCACGCAGGCAGGCTGCCGAATCCGTGGTGAAGAACGGATTGCCGGTACCGGCCGCGAAGATCACGACGTCTTTGGAGTTCAGGTGGCGCATGGCTTTGCGGCGATCGTAATGATCGGTCACACCGACCATGGAGATGGCGGACATGACGATGGCCGAGATATTGGCACGTTCCAGCGCATCGCGCATGGCCAAGGCGTTCATCACAGTGGCCAGCATGCCCATGTGGTCGCCCGTGACCCGATCCATCCCGGCCTTGCTCAGGGCTTCGCCACGGAACAGGTTGCCACCGCCGATGACCAGACCGACCTGGACGCCGATGCCGACCAGCTGGCCGACTTCCAGCGCCATGCGATCCAGTACCTTCGGATCGATCCCGAACTCTTCCGAGCCCATCAGGGCCTCGCCGCTAAGCTTGAGTAGAATGCGTTTATAGCGAGCCTGATAACCACTGCCCTGCTGAGCCATTGCGAATCTCTCCTGCGGCGTATTTAAAATTCTTTGCGAGCTGTTTACAGCTGGCGTTCACTCTAGCTTGGCGCTGCTGCAGCGCCATCGGAACATGGCTTTGTAAGTCAGTTCCGGGTGGAAACCAAATAAAAAATTGGTACCCCATCTGAAAAGAGGCTGCGCGCGTTAGCGGGCAGCCTCTTTCGGGCGACAGTTGAAAAACCGTCTTATTGCTTGGCGGCAGCCAGCTGGGCAGCAACTTCTTCAGCGAAGTTGTCGACCGGCTTCTCGATGCCTTCGCCTACTTTGAAGTAAGTGAAGGAAACGATTTCAGCGCCGGCTTTCTTGGCCAGCTCGCCAACCTTGACTTCAGGGTTCTTGACGAACGCCTGCTCGACCAGGCTCGCTTCTGCCAGGAACTTGCTGATACGGCCTTTGACCATGTTCTCAACAATGTTTTCTGGCTTGCCTTTGATCTTTTCTTCGTTCAGCTGCAGGAACACAGCTTTCTCACGCTCGATCGCTTCGTCGGAGACTTGCGAAGGCAGCAGGAACTCAGGGTTGCTTGCAGCAACGTGCATAGCGATGTCTTTGGCCAGCTCGACGTCACCGCCTTTCAGGACAACAGCAACACCGATCTTGTTACCGTGCAGGTAGGTGCCGACAACGTCACCTTCTACGCGTACCAGACGACGGATGTTGACGTTCTCGCCGACTTTGGCAACCAGCGCTTCACGAGCCGTTTCCTGAGCGGCGATCAGCGGAGCTGCGTCGGTCAGTTTTTCGTCGAAAGCTTTTTCTACGCTGGCAGCAACGAAGTTCTTGAAATCGTCTTGCAGGGCCAGGAAGTCGGTCTGCGAGTTGACTTCCAGCAGCACGGCTGCCTTGTCATTCGATTTGATGGCGATTGCGCCTTCAGCGGCAACGTTGCCAGCTTTTTTCGCAGCCTTGATGGCGCCCGAAGCACGCATGTCATCAATGGCTTTTTCGATGTCGCCGTCAGCCTTTTCCAGGGCTTTCTTGCAATCCATCATGCCTTCGCCGGTACGCTCGCGCAGTTCTTTGACCAACGCTGCAGTAATTGCTGCCATTTTCAAATTCCTCTTGGATAGGTTTTCAACCATTCCACCCGATCGAACGGGCGTTCAATTCTTCCCGAACCACCCATGTTGGCTGCCGCACATGACAAATACAGACGTGGGCGCCGACAAATGGTTTTCGAGGTGGCAAAAAGGGGGCCAAGCCCCCTTTTTGCTTACTGAGTCAACGCCAGGGGCGTCGATTACTCAGCTGCAGCCTGAGTTTCTTCAGCTGCGAATTCAACAGTACCGCCAGCAACGTTGTTGCGACCGCGGATAACTGCGTCAGCCATCGAACCCATGTACAGCTGGATAGCGCGGATGGCGTCATCGTTGCCTGGGATGATGTAGTCAACGCCTTCCGGGCTGCTGTTGGTATCGACAACACCGATGACCGGGATGCCCAGCTTGTTGGCTTCGGTGATCGCGATGCGCTCGTGGTCAACGTCGATCACGAACAGTGCGTCTGGCAGACCGCCCATGTCCTTGATGCCGCCCAGCGAACGATCCAGCTTCTCAAGATCACGGGAGCGCATCAGCGCTTCTTTCTTGGTCAGCTTGGCGAAAGTACCGTCTTCGGCTTGAACTTCAAGGTCACGCAGACGCTTGATGGAAGCACGAATGGTCTTGAAGTTGGTCAGCATGCCGCCCAGCCAGCGGTGATCGACGTACGGCGAACCGCAACGTGCTGCTTCTTCAGCAACGATCTTGCCAGCGGAACGCTTGGTGCCGACGAACAGAATCTTGTTTTTGCCCTGGGCCAGACGCTCTACGAAAGTCAGAGCTTCGTTGAACATTGGCAGGGTTTTTTCAAGGTTGATGATGTGAATCTTGTTACGCGCGCCGAAAATGTACTTACCCATTTTCGGATTCCAGTAACGGGTTTGGTGACCGAAGTGCACACCGGCCTTCAGCATATCGCGCATGTTGACTTGGGACATGATAGTTCCTTGATAAGTCGGGTTTGGCCTCCACGTATCCCAATGACCAACCAGAGGCATAAAGCCCAAGGCACCCAGGTCATCGTGTCGACACGTGTGTGGATTTAAGCTTTTCGGGGCATCCCCGGAAAGCGGCGCATTTTATACCACAGGGTGCGCAGAAACGGAACCCGGAATCTGTATTCGCACCAGTGACATGGGCGCAGCCCCCTTGGAATCGGCTCGATGGGCACCATTTTATAGACACAAGCCAGACATGCAGGCGCGGATTTGCGCCTCCCGTCTGGTAGAATCGCGTTTTTCAGGGTCGCAAAATGTACGCTTGCCACCCAATTCGTATCCGTAAGCGCCGCCGAGCGCAGAGAGAGCCTGTATGACCGTCAACCTCAAAACCCCCGAGGACATCGCTGGCATGCGTGTCGCCGGCAAACTGGCCGCCGATGTGCTGGAAATGATTGCCGAACATGTCAAACCGGGCGTGACCACTGATCAGCTCAACCAGATCTGCCATGACTACATCGTCAACGTGCAGCAGGCCATCCCTGCCCCGCTCAACTACAAGGGCTACCCGAAGTCGATCTGCACTTCGATCAACCATGTGGTCTGCCACGGCATTCCGAATGACAAGCCGCTGAAAAACGGCGACACCCTGAACATCGACGTCACAGTGATCAAGGACGGCTACCACGGCGACACCAGCCGCATGTTCCACGTCGGCGAAGTGCCGGTCTGGGCCGAGCGCCTGTCGCAGGTCACTCAGGAATGCATGTACAAGGCCATCGAGATCGTCAAACCTGGCTGCCGCCTCGGCGACATCGGTGAAGTGATCCAGAAGCACGCGGAAAAGAACGGTTTCTCGGTGGTGCGCGAGTTCTGCGGCCACGGCATCGGCAAGGTCTTCCACGAAGAGCCGCAGATCCTGCACTACGGTCGCGCCGGCACTGGCATGGAACTGAAGGCAGGCATGACCTTCACCATCGAGCCGATGATCAACCAGGGCAAGGCCGACACCAAGGTTCTCGGCGACGGCTGGACCGCGATTACCAAGGACCGCAAGCTCTCGGCACAGTGGGAACACACCCTGCTGGTCACCGACACCGGCTACGAGATTTTCACTTTGCGCAGCGATGACACCATCGCGCGCATCTCGGCCTGACACCCAGAACGCTCCCAGCCTATAGAAGGAAAGCCAATCGATGCCGCAGGTGGATCCCGAACTCTTCGACCGCGGCCAGTTCCAGGCTGAACTGGCCCTCAAAGCGAGTCCCATCGCGGCGTTCAAGAAGGCGATCCGCCAGGCTCGCGAGGTCCTTGACACGCGTTTTCGCAATGGCCGCGACATCCGCCGGCTGATCGAAGACCGCGCCTGGTTTGTCGACAACATCCTGCAAAAGGCCTGGGAGCAGTTCAACTGGAGCGAAGACGCCGACATCGCTCTGGTGGCAGTGGGCGGCTACGGCCGCGGCGAGCTGCATCCCTATTCCGACATTGATCTGCTGATCCTGCTCGACAGCGCTGACCACGAAGTTTTCCGCGACTCCATCGAGCGTTTTCTTACGCTTCTGTGGGACATCGGCCTGGAAGTCGGCCAGAGCGTGCGCTCCGTCGACGAGTGCGCCGAAGAAGCCCGCGCCGACCTGACCGTGGTCACCAATCTGATGGAAAGCCGCACCATCTGCGGCCCCGAGCGTTTGCGCCAGCGCATGCTCGACGTCACCAGCACCGCGCACATGTGGCCGGCCAAGGAGTTCTTCCTGGCCAAGCGAGCCGAGCAGAAGGCTCGTCATCACAAATACAACGACACCGAATACAACCTCGAACCGAACGTCAAAGGCTCGCCCGGCGGCCTGCGCGATATTCAGACAATCCTCTGGGTCGCCCGCAGACAGTACGGCACCCTGAACCTGCGCGCCCTCGCCGGCGAAGGTTTTCTGGTCGAAAGCGAAAATGCCCTGCTCGCCTCCTCCCAGGAGTTTCTGTGGAAAGTGCGCTACGCGCTGCACATGCTCGCCGGCCGTTCCGAAGACCGCTTGCTGTTCGATCATCAACGCACCATTGCCGGCCTGCTCGGCTTTGAAGGAGACGACGCCAAACAGGCAGTCGAAAACTTCATGCAGCAGTATTTCCGCACCGTGATGAGCATCGCCCAACTGAGCGATCTGATCATCCAGCACTTCGAGGAAGTCATCCTCGCCCCGGAAGACGAAGCGCCGCCGCAACCGATCAATTCGCGCTTCCAGTTGCATGACGGTTACATCGAAGCGCGCAATGACAACGTGTTCCGCCGCACGCCGTTCGCCATGCTGGAGATTTTCGTGCTGATGGCCCAGCAGCCGGAAATCAAAGGCGTGCGCGCCGACACCATTCGTCTGCTGCGCGAACATCGTCATCTGATCGATGACAACTTCCGTAACGATATCCGCAACACCAGCCTGTTCATCGAGCTGTTCAAGTGCAAGATCGGCATCCATCGCAATCTGCGGCGAATGAACCGCTACGGCATTCTCGGCCGTTATCTGCCAGAGTTCGGCTTTATCGTCGGGCAGATGCAGCACGACCTGTTCCACATCTATACGGTCGATGCGCACACGCTGAACCTGATCAAGCACCTGCGCAAACTGCAGTACACCCAGGTCTCGGAGAAATTTCCGCTGGCCGCCAAGCTCATGGCCAAGTTGCCCAAACCTGAGCTGATCTACATGGCCGGCCTGTACCACGACATCGGCAAGGGCCGGCATGGCGATCACTCGGAGATTGGCGCGGTCGATGCCGAGGCGTTCTGCCAGCGCCATCAGTTGCCGGTGTGGGACAGCCGCCTGATCGTCTGGCTGGTGCAGAACCACCTGGTGATGTCCACCACTGCGCAGCGCAAGGATCTGTCCGACCCGCAGGTGATCCACGATTTCGCCCAGGCGGTCGGCGACGAAACGCGCCTCGACTACCTCTACGTGCTGACCGTGGCCGATATCAACGCGACCAACCCGACGCTGTGGAACTCATGGCGCGCCAGTCTGCTGCGCCAGCTCTATACGGAGACCAAACGAGCCCTGCGCCGGGGTCTGGAAAATCCGGTGGATCGCGAAGAGCAGATCCGCCAGACGCAGAGCGCCGCGCTGGACATTCTGGTGCGCGGCGGCACCGACCCGGACGACGTCGAGCAGCTGTGGGCGCAATTGGGCGATGACTATTTCCTGCGCCACACCGCCGGCGACGTCGCCTGGCACAGCGATGCGATCCTGCAGCAACCGGTCGATGGCGGGCCTCTGGTGCTGATCAAGGAAACCACCCAGCGCGAGTTCGAGGGCGGCACGCAGATCTTCATTTATGCACCGGACCAGCACGACTTCTTCGCCGTGACCGTGGCGGCGATGGACCAGCTCAACCTGAACATTCACGACGCCCGGGTCATCACCTCGAGCAGCCAGTTCACTCTCGACACCTACATCGTGCTCGACAACGAAGGCGAATCGATCGGCGACAACCCGGCGCGGATCAAGCAGATCCGCGAAGGCCTGACCGAAGCGCTGCGCAACCCGGACGACTACCCAACGATCATCCAGCGCCGTGTGCCGCGCCAGCTCAAACACTTCGCCTTCGCCCCGCAAGTAACGATCCACAACGACGCCCAACGTCCAGTGACCGTGCTGGAGCTGACCGCGCCTGACCGGCCGGGCCTGCTGGCGCGGGTCGGAGGGATTTTCCTCGAGTTCGACCTGTCGCTGCAGAACGCCAAGATTGCGACCCTGGGCGAGCGCGTGGAAGACGTGTTCTTCATCACCGACGCGCACAACCAGCCGCTGTCCGATCCGCTGCTGTGCAGCCGTCTGCAGGATGCGATCGTCGAACAACTGAGCGTCAATCAGGAACCGGATATCAAACTTTCGCGGATCAGTATCTGAATCACCCGTTTATCCCTGTGAATGCAGCCCATGTTTTCCTCCGGTACATACAATCCCCTGTGGCGAGGGGATTTATCCCCGTTCGGCTGCGAAGCAGTCGTAAAACCTGTGTATGCGGACATTCAGTTGAACCGCAGTGATGGTTTTGGGGCCGCTGCGCAGCCCAACGGGGATAAAGCCCCTCGCCACAGAAAGCTCTTGAGCATTTAAAAGAGGCCCCAATGAACAACGCTCTGAACCAGCTCCAGCCGTACCCGTTCGAAAAGCTCCGCGCCCTGCTCGGCAGCGTTACGCCGAACCCGGACAAACGCCCGATCGCCCTGTCGATCGGCGAGCCGAAACACCGTTCGCCGAGTTTTGTCGCCGAAGCGCTGGCGAACAATCTGGATCAGATGGCGGTGTACCCGACCACCCTCGGTATCCCGGCCCTGCGCGAAGCCATAGCTGGCTGGTGCGAGCGTCGTTTTGGTGTGCCGAACGGCTGGATCGATCCGGCGCGCAACGTGCTGCCGGTCAACGGCACCCGTGAAGCGCTGTTCGCCTTCACCCAGACCGTGGTCAACCGTGGCGACGATGCGCTGGTGGTCAGCCCGAACCCGTTCTATCAGATCTACGAAGGCGCGGCGTTTCTCGCCGGGGCCAAGCCGCATTACCTGCCGTGCCTCGATGAAAACGGCTTCAACCCGGACTTCGACGCCGTTTCGCCAGACATCTGGCAGCGCTGCCAGATCCTGTTCCTGTGCTCGCCGGGCAACCCGACCGGCGCGCTGATTCCGGTTGAGACCCTGAAGAAGCTGATCGCCTTGGCTGATCAGTACGACTTCGTGATTGCCGCCGACGAGTGCTACAGCGAACTGTACTTCGACGAGCAAACCCCACCGCCGGGCCTGCTCAGCGCCTGCGTCGAACTGGGCCGCAATGACTTCAAGCGCTGCGTGGTCTTTCACAGCCTGTCCAAGCGCTCCAACCTGCCAGGCCTGCGTTCAGGCTTCGTTGCCGGCGATGCCGACATCCTCAAAGGCTTCCTGCTCTATCGCACTTACCACGGCTGCGCGATGCCGGTGCAGACTCAACTGGCCAGCGTTGCCGCGTGGAATGACGAAGTGCATGTGCGCGCCAACCGTGCGCTGTATCGCGAGAAGTTCGATGCGGTGCTGAACATCCTCAGCCCGGTGCTGGACGTACAGCGTCCGGATGGCAGCTTCTATCTGTGGCCGAATGTGCAGGGCGATGATGCGGCGTTCTGCCGCGATCTGTTCGAGCAGGAACACGTGACCGTGGTGCCGGGCTCGTATCTGTCTCGCGATGTCGATGGCGTCAATCCTGGCGCCGGCCGTGTGCGTATGGCACTGGTTGCGCCACTGGCAGAATGCGTCGAAGCCGCCGAACGGATTCGTGACTTCATCACCCGCCAGAAGTGATCACGGAGCGCTTGCGGCAGCCCCCTGCTGCAAGCGCTCAAGCGGCTATTTGACCTGGCCCAGATTGGCCTCGCTCAAGTCCAGTTCGCCGAGCACTTCTCGCAACACGTCATCACCGATCTGGTGCTGACGACTGAGGCTGTAGAGTTCCAGGCGTTGCGCGCGCAGCGCTTTCAAACGCAGGCGACGCTCAAGCAGATCCATCTGGAATGCCAGCGCCTGAGCCTCGGCAGAATCATTGAACACATCAAGTTGATGGCGATATTCGGACATGATCCGCGCCTTGAGCTCCGCCGCCAGCGCTGCTTGAGCGGCATCCTGTGGGACGACTTCTTCGGTTTCCAGCGAGTGAATCGCCGCTTCGGCCGTCTTGCGCCAGGCGTCGCGCACTTCCTGACGACGCTTGTCGTCGGGACTTTTGTCGATGCCGCGCAGCAGCAAGGGCAGCGCGATACAGGCCGAGATCAGCGACAGCAGAATCACCCCGGCAGCAATGAAGATCAGCAAGTCACGCTCAGGAAAAGCCTCGGCGCCGATCAGCATCGGCACCGACATCACGCCCGCCAGCGTCACCGCCCCGCGCACACCACCCACCGTCAGCAACCAGCATGAACGCGCCGTCGGCACTTGGGTCAGCTCGCCCTTGCCGCGCACTCGGCGCAGTAACACCGACAAGCGCCAGATGCTTTGCACCCAGATGAAGCGCAGCAGCACCAGCGCGACGAAAATCGCCAATACATCGAGGCAGCGATAGAACAACGTCGGCCACAGCGTCGGCTCATGGCTGACCACGGCCTTGATGATGTCTGGCAATTGCAGGCCAAGCAGCAGGAAGATCAAGCCATTGAACGCAAATTCGAGCAGCGCCCAGACGCTGCGATTAAGCAATCGCGTGCTGGTCTGGCGCGGCAGCAGGTCGAGCCAGCTTTGCATCATCCCCGCCGCCACCGCCGAGAGAATCCCTGAAGCGCCCAAACGTTCGGCCAGTACATAAGCGGCGAACGGCAGCAGCAACATGAACACCACGTGAGTGGCCGGATCGTCCCAGCCCCGGGCGATCATCCACGCGCGCAGGCGTCCGACCAGCCAGCTCAACGCCACACCGACCGCCAGCCCACCGAGCGCCACCGCGACGAAGGTCAGACTGGCATTGGTCAACGAGAACACCCCCGTGACCGCTGCAGCGAGGGCGAATTTGAAGGTCACCAGGCCTGAGGCGTCATTCATCAGCGCCTCGCCCTGGAGGATGTGCATCAGCGGCGTCGGGAGACGGTTCTGCGAAATCGCTGAAACCGCTACGGCGTCCGTCGGTGACAAAACCGCTGCAAGGGCGAAGGCCACCGGCAGCGGAATCGTCGGCAACAGCCAATGAATGAAATAGCCGGCACCGACCACGGTGAACAGAACAAGGCCGACGGCCAGGGTCAGGATCGGTCCGCGCAATTGCCAGAAGGCGCGTTTGGGCATGCGCCAGCCATCGGAAAACAACAACGGCGGCAGGAACAGAAACAGGAACAATTCCGGGTCGAGGGCGACGTGCAGCCCCAGGGTCGGCCAGGCGAGCAAGGCACCGGCGGCGATTTGCACCAGCGGCAATGGCAGCGGGATAACCCGCCCGACCAAGCGCGAGACGCTGACCAGCATCAGCAGGATCAGGACGGTGTAAGCAGTTTGCATAAAACGAAAATCTCAGGCGATCGACAGCGTTGAACTGCCATATTAGCGCCTTAGGCTGTGGCTGACCGTTGCACCTATGTCGCACGACCGGAACGCGACCCCCTTGTGGGAGCGAGCCTGCTCGCGAAAGCGGTCGTTCAGCACACAGAGATATTGATTGATGTGGCCTCTTCGCGAGCAGGCTCGCTCCCACAGGTTTTACAGCGTTACGACAACCGTGGCCGACGAAACCGTCCGGTCATGGCATAATCCGTCACCATTTTTTTCCAGCACCTGTAAAGGGGGCGATTCCTTGGCCGTTTCAAGTAAAACGTTGCACCTTTTCGGCATCAAAGCCTGCGACACCATGAAAAAGGCGCGCACCTGGCTCGATGAACACGCTGTCAGTTATGACTTTCACGATTACAAGACCGCCGGCATTGACCGTGAGCACCTGACCCAATGGTGCGACGAGCACGGCTGGCAAACCGTGCTGAACCGCGCCGGCACGACCTTTCGCAAACTCGACGACGAACGCAAAGCCGATCTCGACCAAGCGAAAGCCATCGAACTGATGCTCGCACAACCCTCGATGATCAAGCGCCCGGTGCTCGATCTCGGTGACCGAACCCTGATTGGCTTCAAGCCAGATATCTACGCGGCCGCTCTGAAGTAAGCAGCCCGTCACTCTTTGTAGAGGTATTCACATGTCCAATTCCCTGTTCAGCATTGCCTTTGGTGTCGGCACCCAGAACCGTCAAGGCGCATGGCTGGAAGTGTTCTACGCCCAGCCACTGCTCAATCCTTCGGCCGAACTGGTCGCGGCTGTTGCGCCGATCCTCGGTTACACCGAAGGCAACCAGGCCATCACCTTCACCACCGCCCAGGCTGCGCAACTGGCTGAAGCCGTCAAAGGCATCGACGCCGTGCAAGGCAAGCTTCTGACTCGCCTGGCTGAAAGCCACAAGCCGTTGGTTGCCACGCTGCTGGCCGAAGACGCGCAACTGACCTCCACGCCCGAGGCCTACCTCAAACTGCATCTGCTCTCGCACCGTCTGGTCAAGCCGCACGGCGTCAGCCTCGCCGGTATCTTCCCGCTGCTGCCGAACGTGGCGTGGACCAGCCAGGGCGCGATCGACCTGAGCGAACTGGCGGAAATGCAACTCGAAGCGCGTCTGCGCGGCGAACTGCTGGAAGTGTTCTCCGTGGACAAGTTCCCGAAGATGACCGACTACGTGGTACCGGCCGGCGTGCGTATCGCTGATGCCGCACGTCTGCGTCTGGGCGCCTACGTCGGCGAAGGCACCACCGTCATGCACGAAGGTTTCATCAACTTCAACGCCGGCACCGAAGGCCCGGGCATGATCGAAGGCCGCGTTTCCGCTGGCGTATTCGTCGGCAAGGGTTCGGACCTGGGCGGCGGTTGCTCGACCATGGGTACCCTGTCGGGCGGCGGCAACATCGTGATCAAGGTCGGTGAAGGCTGCCTGATCGGCGCCAACGCCGGTATCGGTATTCCGCTGGGCGACCGCAACACTGTCGAGTCGGGCCTGTACGTGACCGCCGGCACCAAGGTTGCGCTGCTGGACGAGCACAACAATCTGGTCAAGGTTGTGAAGGCGCGTGAGCTGGCTGGTCAGACTGACCTGCTGTTCCGTCGTAATTCGGAAACCGGTGCTGTGGAATGCAAGACCCACAAATCGGCGATCGAACTGAACGAAGCGCTGCACGCTCACAACTAAGCAGCACATCGACCTCCTGTGGGAGCGAGCCTGCTCGCGAAGCTTCTGGCGTCCTCAAGGACGCTGTAGCGAGCAGGCTCGCTCCCACAAGGTTTGGCGTACACCCCGCCCAATTTCACAGGGCTGAACCCATGATGATCCCCTCCCCGTGGCGCGCCGATTTCCCGGCTATCGCCGCGCTGCAACGGCAAGACCAGACCTATCTGGACAACGCCGCCACCACGCAAAAACCCCAGGCCCTGCTCGACGCACTGACGCATTACTACGCCAACGGCGCGGCCAATGTGCATCGTGCGCAACACCTGCCCGGTGCCCACGCGACACAAGCGTTCGAAGACAGCCGGCGCAAGGTTGGCCAGTGGCTGAATGCCGGTGACAGCGGGCAGATAATTTTCACGCACGGCGCCACCAGTGCCTTGAATCTGCTGGCTTACGGTCTTGAACATTTGTTCGAGCCGGGCGATGAGATTGTCATCAGCGCTCTGGAGCATCACGCCAACCTGTTGCCGTGGCAGCAACTGGCGCAACGCCGCAACCTGAAACTGGTGATCCTGCCGCTGGATGCCGACGGCCTGATCGACCTCGCCGCTGCCGTGCATCTGATCGGCCCGCGCACGCGTTTGCTGGCAGTCAGTCAGCTGTCCAACGTCCTTGGTGCCTGGCAACCGCTGACCGCTTTGCTCGGCATGGCCAAGGCGCAGAACGCGCTGACGGTAGTCGATGGCGCGCAAGGCGTGGTGCACGGCCGGCATGATGTGCAGGCGCTGGGTTGCGACTTCTATGTGTTTTCCAGCCACAAACTCTACGGCCCTGAGGGACTGGGCGTGCTGTTCGGGCGCAACGCTGCGCAGGAGCAGTTGCAGCCATGGCAGTTCGGCGGCGAAATGGTGCTGGACGCCAACTATCAGGATTCGCGCTTCCGCCCGGCGCCGTTGGGGTTCGAGGCTGGCACACCGCCAATCGCCAGTGTCATCGGCCTCGGAGCGACCCTCGACTACTTGGCCGGTTTGGATCAGGACGCCGTATCTGCCCATGAAGCGGCGCTGCACGACTATCTGTTGCGCGGCCTCGCTGCCCGCAACGGCATTCGCCTGCTCGGCAAGCCGCAACTGGCACTGGCCAGTTTTGTCGTCGAAGGCGTGCACAACGCTGATCTGGCGCATCTGCTCACCGAACAAGGCATCGCCGTACGCGCCGGGCATCACTGCGCCATGCCGCTGATGAAAAGCCTCGAACTGGCTGGCGCGATTCGCGTGTCGCTGGCGCTGTATAACGACTCGGAAGATCTGGAGCGCTTTTTCGAGACGCTGGATCAGGCGCTGGAGTTGTTGCGATGAGCCTGCCGGTGGAAGCGGCCGAAGCGCTGCAGACGTTTCAGAATGCGGCGGGCTGGGAACAGCGCGCGCGGCTGCTGATGCAGTTTGGCGATCGCTTGCCGGCGCTGGATGACGCGCAAAAGTGCGAGGCCAATCGGGTGCACGGCTGTGAAAGTCAGGTGTGGCTGGTCGGGGATTTGCGCGACGGGCACTGGCAGTTCAAGGCGAGCAGCGATGCGCGTATGATTCGCGGGTTGGTGGCGTTGCTGCTGTTGCGGGTCAATGGCTTGTCGGCGGTGGAGTTGCAGCAGGTGGATCTGCCGCAGTGGTTCAATCAGCTGGGACTGTCGCGGCAGTTGTCGCCTTCGCGCAGTAATGGCTTGAATGCGGTGCTCCAGCGGATGAATGAGTTGGCGCGCTAATCGCCTTCGCGAGCAGGCTCGCTCCCACAGTGGAAATGCACTTCCTGTGGGAGCGAGCCTGCTCGCGAAGAGGCCCTCATTAATACCTTCAGGCTTGAGGCTTGACCCGGTCCGCCGGGCGCCGAACACCAGCGACAATCTTGTCCACAGCCTTGGTCGCCGCGACCATGCCAAATGTCGCAGTAACCATCATCACCGCGCCAAATCCGCCGGCGCAGTCGAGCTTCACGCCGTCGCCGACAAAACTTTTCTGCAGACAAATGCTGCCATCCGGTTTCGGGTAGCGCAGCTGTTCGGTGGAAAACACACACGGCACGCTGTAGTGACGGGTCACGGTGCGGGAGAAGCCGTAGTCCCGGCGCAACGTCGAACGGACTTTCGAGGCCAGCGGATCGTTGAAGGTGCGGTTCAAGTCGCAAACCTGAATCAGCGTCGGGTCGATCTGCCCGCCCGCGCCGCCGGTGGTAATGATCTGGATCTTGCGGCGTTTGCACCAGGCGATCAGCGCCGCTTTGGCGTTCACCGCATCGATGCAGTCGATCACGCAGTCGATGTTCGGCGTGATGTATTCGGCCATGGTGTCGCGGGTGACGAAATCGGCCACGGCGTGCACCGTGCAATCGGGGTTGATCCCGCGCAGGCGCTCGGCCATCACCTCGACCTTGGGTTTGCCGACAGTGCTGTCCAAGGCGTGCAACTGACGGTTGGCATTACTGACGCAGACGTCATCAAGGTCGAACAGCGAGATCTCGCCCACCCCGCAACGGGCCATCGCTTCCGCCGCCCAGGAACCGACGCCACCAACGCCGACGATCGCCACATGGGCGGCGCGTAAGCGTTCCAGGCCCTCGATGCCATACAACCGGGCGATGCCTGCAAACCGCGGATCTTCTGTACTCATGACCATTACCCCAAAAACCGGCGCGCATTATAGGGCTACGCAGCGACAAGTTTTAAGCTGCAAGCGACAAGTGTAAGAACTTAAGTCAGAGACGGCTGCCCAATGTCAGGCATTTTCCCGTCAGTTGTACGACTGGTTAACCGCCGGTGTAGGATGCGCGCCCCTCGGGCGTCTATCCGACCGATCCTTCGTTCCACAGCCTATGGAACCCGAAACAGCTATGTCATCGCGTAAATTTGGACTCAACCTGGTGGTGGTGCTGGCCATCGCTGCCTTGTTCACCGGTTTCTGGGCGCTGGTCAATCGCCCGGTAACGGCGCCGAACTGGCCGCAGCAAATCTCCGGCTTCTCGTATTCGCCATTCCAGCAGGGGCAATTCCCACAGAAGGATCAGTATCCGTCTGACGATGAAATGCGCCGTGACCTGGAAATCATGAGCAAGCTGACCGACAACATCCGTATCTATTCGGTCGACGGTTCGCTGGGAGACATCCCGAAACTGGCGGAGGAATTCGGCCTGCGTGTCACCCTCGGCATCTGGATCAGCCCGGACCAGGAACGCAACGAACGGGAAATCACCAAAGCCATCGAACTGGCCAACACCTCGCGCAGCGTCGTGCGCGTGGTGGTCGGCAACGAAGCGCTGTTTCGTGAAGAAATCACCCCGGAAGCCCTGATCGTTCTGCTGGATCGAGTGCGCGCTGCGGTCAAAGTACCGGTGACCACTTCCGAGCAATGGCACATCTGGGAGAAATACCCTCAACTGGCCAAACATGTCGATTTGATCGCCGCCCACGTCTTGCCCTACTGGGAATTCATTCCGGTGGACAAGGCCGGCCAGTTCGTCTTCGACCGCGCCCGCGATCTGAAAAAACTCTTTCCGAAAAAACCGCTGCTGCTGTCCGAGGTAGGCTGGCCGAGCAACGGTCGCATGCGCGGTGGCGCCGATGCCTCGCCGGCAGATCAGGCGATTTACCTGCGCACACTGGTCAACAAGCTCAATCGCCAAGGCTTCAACTACTTCGTGATCGAAGCGTTTGACCAACCGTGGAAGGCCAGCGACGAAGGTTCGGTCGGCGCCTACTGGGGCGTGTTCAACGCCGCGCGCCAGCAGAAATTCAATTTCGAAGGCCCGGTGGTGGCGATTCCGCAATGGCGCGTGCTGGCCATCGGTTCGGTGGTGCTGGCGCTGCTGTCGCTGACCCTGCTGATGATCGACGGCTCAGCCCTGCGCCAACGCGGTCGTACGTTCCTGACGTTTATCGCGTTCCTCTGCGGCTCGGTGCTGGTGTACATCGGTTACGACTATAGCCAGCAATACAGCACGTGGTTCAGCCTCACGGTCGGATTCCTCCTGGCGCTCGGTGCGCTCGGGGTATTCATCGTCCTGCTCACCGAGGCCCATGAACTGGCCGAAGCGGTGTGGATTCACAAGCGCCGTCGGGAATTCCTGCCGGTGCTGGGCGATTCCGACTACCGGCCGAAAGTGTCGATCCACGTGCCCTGCTACAACGAGCCGCCAGAGATGGTCAAACAGACCCTCGATGCCCTGGCCGCGCTCGATTATCCGGACTTCGAAGTCCTGATCATCGACAACAACACCAAGGATCCGGCGGTGTGGGAACCGGTGCGCGATTACTGCGCAACCCTCGGCCCGCGCTTCAAGTTCTTCCACGTTTCGCCGCTGGCCGGTTTCAAGGGGGGCGCGCTGAATTATCTGATCCCGCACACCGCCAAGGATGCCGAGGTCATTGCGGTGATCGACTCCGATTACTGCGTGCACCCGAACTGGCTCAAGCACATGGTGCCGCACTTCGCCGACCCGAAAATCGCCGTAGTGCAGTCGCCGCAGGATTATCGCGACCAGAACGAAAGCACCTTCAAGAAGCTGTGCTACGCCGAATACAAGGGCTTCTTCCATATCGGCATGGTCACTCGCAACGACCGTGACGCGATCATTCAGCACGGCACCATGACCATGACCCGCCGTTCCGTGCTGGAAGAATTGGGCTGGGCTGACTGGTGCATATGTGAAGACGCCGAGCTCGGTCTGCGCGTGTTCGAGAAGGGCCTGTCGGCGGCGTATTACCACGACAGCTACGGCAAGGGCCTGATGCCGGATACCTTCATCGACTTCAAGAAACAGCGTTTCCGCTGGGCCTATGGCGCGATCCAGATCATCAAGCGCCACACCCGCAGCCTGCTGCGCGGCAAGGACACCGAACTGACTCGCGGTCAGCGTTATCACTTCCTCGCCGGCTGGCTGCCGTGGGTTGCCGATGGCATGAACATCTTCTTCACCGTTGGCGCGCTGTTGTGGTCGGCGGCGATGATCATCGTGCCGCAACGGGTCGATCCACCGTTGCTGATTTTCGCAATCCCGCCGCTGGCGCTGTTCGTGTTCAAGGTCGGCAAGATCATTTTCCTCTACCGTCGCGCCGTCGGCGTGAATCTGAAAGATGCGTTCTGCGCGGCACTGGCCGGGCTGGCGTTGTCGCACACCATCGCCAAAGCGGTGCTGTACGGTTTCTTCACCAGCAGCATTCCGTTCTTCCGCACGCCGAAAAACGCCGACAACCACGGCTTCTGGGTGGCGATCAGCGAGGCTCGCGAGGAGCTGTTCATTATGCTGTTGCTGTGGGGCGCGGCGCTGGGGATTTTCCTGGTGCAGGGCATTCCGAGCAATGACATGCGCTTCTGGGTAACCATGCTACTGGTGCAGTCGCTGCCGTACCTGGCGGCGCTGATCATGGCGTTCCTGTCGTCGCTGCCCAAACCAGCGGCCAAGGCTGAGCCGGCACCGGTCGTCTAAATCCGCAACGCAGCACTAAACGGCGGCCAATGGTCGCCGTTTTGCTTTAAGATAACCGCCATTTTGCGGGGCTTGGCGTGATAACCGGTCTGACTGACCACCCCTGTCCCTTGTGGGAGCGAGCCTGCTCGCGAAGGCGTTGTAACATTCAACCTTTAAGGTGCCTGGTAGACCGCTTTCGCGAGCAGGCTCGCTCCCACATTAGAAGCCCAAGCTCATACCCCATGATCCCGGAGTTTTCCATGACGGCCCACGCCGACCTATCGCCGACCCTTCAACTGGCCATCGACCTGATCCGCCGTCCTTCCGTGACCCCGGTCGATGCCGACTGCCAGAAGCAGATGATGCAGCGCCTGGGCGATGCCGGTTTCACCCTGGAGCCGATGCGCATCGAAGATGTGGATAACTTCTGGGCGACTCACGGCAACAACGACGGCCCGGTGCTGTGCTTCGCCGGCCACACCGACGTGGTACCGACCGGTCCGGTTACCGCATGGCAGATCGATCCGTTCAATGCCGTGATCGACGAACATGGCATGCTCTGCGGCCGTGGCGCGGCAGACATGAAAGGCAGTCTGGCGTCGATGACCGTCGCCGCTGAACGCTTTGTCGCCGATTACCCGAACCATAAAGGCAAGGTTGCGTTCCTGATCACCAGCGACGAAGAAGGCCCGGCGCATCACGGCACCAAGGCTGTGGTCGAACGTCTGGTCGCGCGCAAGGAGCGTCTGGACTGGTGCATCGTTGGCGAGCCGTCGAGCACCACCCTGGTCGGCGACGTGGTGAAAAACGGCCGTCGCGGCTCCCTCGGTGCCAAGCTCACGGTCAAAGGCGTGCAGGGCCACGTGGCCTACCCGCATCTGGCGAAAAACCCGATTCACCTCGCCGCTCCGGCGCTGGCCGAGCTGGCCGCCGAGCACTGGGACCACGGTAACGACTTCTTCCCGCCGACCAGTTTCCAGATTTCCAACGTCAATTCCGGCACCGGCGCGACCAACGTGATTCCCGGTGATCTGGTGGCGGTGTTCAACTTCCGTTTTTCCACCGAATCAACCGTCGAAGGCCTGCAGAAACGCGTTGCCGATATTCTCGACAAGCACGATCTGGACTGGCACATCGACTGGGCGCTGTCCGGCCTGCCGTTCCTCACCGAACCGGGCGCGCTGCTCGATGCGGTATCGTCGAGCATCAAGGACATCACCGGTCGCGAGACCAAGGCGTCGACCAGCGGCGGCACCTCCGATGGCCGCTTCATCGCGACCATGGGCACGCAAGTGGTTGAACTGGGCCCGGTCAACGCGACCATCCACCAGGTCAACGAGCGCGTGCTGGCGGCGGATCTCGATGTGCTGACCGAAATTTATTACCAGACCCTGATCAAGTTGCTCGCCTGATGCTCGCGTGCCCGATCTGCAGTGAACCGCTCAACGCGGTCGACAACGGCGTGGTCTGCCCCGCCGGGCATCGGTTTGACCGTGCGCGTCAGGGTTATCTGAACCTGTTGCCGGTGCAGCACAAGAACAGCCGCGACCCGGGCGACAATCAAGCGATGGTCGAGGCGCGCCGTGATTTCCTCAACGCCGGGCATTACGCGCCAGTGGCAAAGCGTCTGGCTGAATTGGCGGCGAGTTATGCGCCGGAGCGCTGGGTCGATATCGGTTGTGGCGAGGGTTACTACACCGCGCAAATCGCCGAAGCGTTGCCCAATGCGGATGGCTATGCACTGGACATTTCCCGTGAAGCCGTCAAACGCGCCTGCAAGCGCAACCCGGCAATTACCTGGTTGATTGCCAGCATGGCCCGCGTGCCATTGGCTTCAGGCAGTTGCCAGTTTCTCGCCAGCGTCTTCAGTCCGTTGGATTGGGAGGAAGCCAAGCGTCTGCTCAGCGTCGGCGGTGGGCTGATGAAAGTCGGCCCGACACGTGGCCATCTGATGGAGTTGCGCGAACGCCTGTACGACGAAGTGCGCGAGTACACCGACGACAAGCACATGGCCCTGGTGCCGGAAGGCATGGCGCTGGCGCACAGCGAAACCCTGGAATTCAAGCTGACCCTGGACAAGCCCGAGGACCGCGCCAACCTGTTGGCGATGACGCCTCACGGCTGGCGTGCCAGTGCCGAGCGTCGTGCGGCGGTGATCGAACAGGCCGAGCCGTTCGAGACCACCGTGTCGATGCGCTACGATTATTTCGTTCTTCAATAACTTTTGGTCTCGGGCACAGGCCCGGGGCCGGCTAAATCCGCGAATGGATTTTTCAGACCCGCAGTGAGGACATCCATGCGCCAACCGGACATCGAGATTTACCTGAAAGACGCCGACGTCGACCACAAGGCCATCGCCGCCTGGCTCGGCCAAGCGCTTGGCCCGTGCAGCGACTGGGTGCAGAAAGGCCAGACGTACAAGTGCAAGGCCGGCAACGTGCCGGTGACCTGGCTGCCGAAAGCCGTGGGCAAGTGGAACAGCCTGTTCCTGGAAAGCGACCAGACCCCCTGGGACGACGACATCGCCTGCGCCCGCGCAGCGTTTGCTGCGCTGAACGTCGAGGTGCGTTGTGCACCGGGGACGTGGGTCGAAGAAGAAGGTGAAGAAAGCGCCGATCGCTGGATTCGCATCAGCGAAGACGGAGAAGAAGAGATCACCTGGAAGACCGTGTAATCAGGGCAACGTAGAGCCCATGTGGGAGCGAGCCTGCTCGCGAATGCGCAGTGTCAGTCGATATGAATGGTGACTGATACACCGCATTCGCGAGCAGGCTCGCTCCCACAGTGGTTTTGGCGTTCTGGAGGTTTGTGTTACAGGCCTACAACATCCTCAGCCTGCAACCCCTTCTCGCCGGTGATCACCGCATACTCGACCTGTTGACCTTCGGTCAGCGAGCGGTGCCCTTCGCCGCGTATCGCGCGGTAGTGCACGAACACGTCCACGCCGTCGTCGCGCTGGATAAAGCCGTAGCCTTTGGCGTCGTTGAACCACTTCACGTTGCCGGTTTCGCGTGTTGCCATCTGTTCATACTCCTTTTTTATTATTGAACGGGCTTTTCGCAGGAAAGCCTTAGAGGAACGTCAGCCTGCGTCCGACGTCCATGACAGGGCACCGGCAACAGAGCGCCGAGTATATGACAGGTGCGGAAACTCTCAACAGGAGATTACTTCGGCGCTTTTTTGCCGATTTTCGCCTAATACGGCAAACTGTCCGCCCCGAGCGCCTGCTCGGTTTTATCCACTCACGCAGAAGCCGTATGACCCGTTCCCCGTTCCGCCGTCTTGTGTTTGGCACCCTGCGCCGCCTGTTGTATCTCTGGGTTCGCTCCGAGACCATCAATCAGTCGTCGTTCACTCTTAACCTCGACCGCAGTCGTCCGGTGTTCTACGTCCTGCAAAACCCTTCGCTGACCGATCTGGCGGTGGTTGACACCGAGTGCACCAAGGCCGGTCTGCCACGCCCGGTGCTGGCGGTATCGGTGGGTTCACTCATCGAACCAGCGGCGTTTTTCTATTTGACGCCGGACCCGGACTGGCTCGGGCGCCAGGACAAGCGCGGCGCGCCGCCGACTCTCACCCGCCTGGTCAGCGCGCTGACGCAGAACGCTGCCGAAGACGCGCAGATCATTCCGGTCAGCGTGTTCTGGGGCCAGTCGCCAGACAGCGAAAACAGCCCGTGGAAACTGTTGTTCGCCGACAGCTGGGCAGTCACCGGACGCCTGCGCCGGCTGCTGAGCATCATCGTCCTCGGGCGTAAAACCCGCGTGCAGTTTTCCGCGCCGATCCACCTGCGCGAACTGATCGATCACAACAAGGGTCATGAGCGCACCGTGCGCATGGCCCAGCGCATCCTGCGCGTGCACTTCCGCAACCTCAAAGCTGCGGTGATCGGCCCGGACATTTCCCACCGGCGCAATCTGGTCAAAGGCCTGCTCAATCAGCCGCTGGTCAAACAGGCGATCCTCGACGAAGCCGAGCGCGAAAAAATCTCGCCGGAAAAAGCCAAGGCCCAGGCCCTGCGCTATGGCAACGAGATTGCTTCGGACTACACCTACACCGCGATCCGTTTTCTCGAAGTGGTGCTGAGCTGGTTCTGGAACAAGATCTACGACGGTATCAAGGTCAATCACATCGAAGGTGTGCAGAACGTCGCGCAGGGTCACGAAGTGATCTACGTGCCGTGCCATCGCAGCCACATCGATTACCTGCTGCTTTCCTATCTGCTGTTCCGCAACGGTCTCACCCCGCCGCACATTGCTGCCGGGATCAACCTGAACATGCCGGTGATAGGCAGCCTGCTGCGTCGCGGCGGTGCGTTCTTCATGCGCCGCACCTTCAAGGGCAATCCGTTGTACACCTCGGTGTTCAACGAATACCTGCACACGCTGTTCACCAAAGGTTTCCCGGTGGAGTATTTCGTCGAGGGCGGGCGCTCGCGCACCGGGCGCATGCTGCAACCGAAAACCGGCATGCTCGCGATCACTCTGCGCAGTTTCCTGCGTTCGTCGCGGATGCCGATCGTGTTCGTGCCGGTGTACATCGGATACGAGCGCGTGCTCGAAGGCCGCACCTACCTCGGTGAGCTGCGCGGCGCGAGCAAAAAGAAAGAGTCGATCTTCGATATTTTCAAAGTGATCGGCGCGCTCAAGCAGCGCTTCGGTCAGGTCGCGGTCAACTTCGGCGAGCCGATCAAACTGGCGGAATTCCTTGACGCCGAGCAACCGGACTGGCGCCAGCAGGAACTCGGCCCGCAATTCAAACCGGCGTGGCTCAACGAAACCACCAACCGCCTCGGCGAGAAAGTCGCCCGACATCTCAATGAAGCGGCGGCGATCAACCCGGTCAATCTGGTAGCGCTGGCACTGCTGTCGACCACGCGCCTGGCCCTGGATGATCGGGCCATGGCGCGGGTGCTGGACCTGTATCTGGCGCTGCTGCGCAAGGTCCCGTATTCGCCACACACCACCTTGCCGGAAGGCGATGGCCGTGCGCTGATCGAGCATGTGAAAGACATGGATCTGCTCGCCGAGCAGAACGATGCGCTGGGCAAGATTCTGTATCTGGACGAGCAGAACGCGGTCCTGATGACTTACTACCGCAACAACGTCCTGCACATTTTCGCTCTGCCGTCGTTGCTGGCGAGTTTCTTCCAGAGCACCTCGCGCATGAGCCGCGAGCAGATCCTGCGCTACACCCGCGCGCTGTATCCGTACCTGCAATCGGAGCTGTTCATCCGCTGGAGCCTGGACGAACTCGACGCGGTGATCGATCAATGGCTGGAAGCGTTCGTCGAGCAGGGCCTGCTGCGTTTCGAGAAGGACGTTTACCTGCGCCCGGCGCCGAGTTCGCGGCATTTCGTGCTGCTGACACTGCTGTCGAAAAGCATCGCGCAGACCCTGCAGCGCTTCTACATGACCGTGTCCCTGCTACTCAACAGCGGCCAGAACAGCATCAGCGCCGAAGAGCTGGAAGACCTCTGCACGGTCATGGCCCAGCGTCTGTCGATCCTCCATGGCCTGAATGCGCCGGAATTCTTCGACAAGAGCCTGTTCCGCCACTTCATCCAGACCTTGCTCGACCTCGACGTCCTGCGCCGCGACGAAGCCGGCAAGCTCAGCTACCACGAACTGCTCGGCGAGCTGGCCGAAGGCGCGGCCAAACGCGTGCTGCCGGCGGAGATTCGCCTGTCGATCCGCCAGGTCGCGCTGCACCGCAGTGAAGATGCGGCGGATCAGATCACGCCACAGCCTGAGGCTTGAAGCCTTACCCCTGTGGGAGCGAGCCTGCTCGCGAAGACGGAGTGTCAGTCGCCATTTATTTTGACTGATCCACCGCTTTCGCGAGCAGGCTCGCTCCCACATTGAAAGGAGATTCACCCATGAAAAAACTGCTGACCCTCGCCGCCGCCACGCTGCTGAGCGCCTGCCAATCAACCACACCCGCCGGCAAGGCCAGCCTCGACGGCGAAGTCTTCTACCTGCAACGCATCGCTTTGCCCCCGAGCGCGACTCTGAGCGTGAGCCTGCAAGATGTGTCGCTGGCCGATGCACCGGCCGTCGTCCTCGACCAACAGAACGGCCCGATCAAAGGCCAGGTGCCGCTGCCGTTTCATTTGAGCTACGATCCGGCGCAGGTCAAACCCGGCCATCGTTATTCGATCAGCGCACGCATTGAAGTCAACGGCGAGCTGATGTTCATCACCACCGAAAACCACGCCGTGCAACTCGACGGCAACGACCCGCAGCCGCTGAAAATCCGCGTCGACGCCGTTCGTTAATCCACTCGCCAAAGGAAGACGCCATGCGCCGCCCTACCCTTCGCTTCGCCGCCGCCTGCGCCGGCTTGCTGATCTCCGCCAACGCCCTGGCCCTGTCGCTCAGCGACCTGTCCCAGCAAGACGCCACCGGCGGCCTCAAGGACGCCCTGACCCAAGGCGCCCAGATCGCCGTGAAACAACTCGGCACCCCGGGCGGCTTCAGCAATAACCCCGAAGTGAAAATCGAACTGCCGGGCAAACTCGGCAAAGCCGCGAGCAAGATGAAAGCCTTCGGCATGGGCGCCCAGGTCGAAGAACTGGAAAACGCGATGAACAAAGCCGCCGAATCCGCCGTGACCCAGGCCCAGCCAATCCTCGTCGATGCAGTGAAGAAAATGAGCGTGGCCGACGCCAAAGGCATCCTCAGCGGCGGCAATGATTCGGCCACCCAATACCTGAACAAATCCAGCCGCGAACAGATCCGCGCGAAATTCCTGCCCATCGTCAAGCAAGCCACCGACAAGGTCGGCGTCGCGCAGAAGTACAACGCCTTCGCGGGCCAGGCCGCTGCGTTTGGCGTGGTGGACGCGAAGAGCGCCAATGTCGAGAACTACGTCACCGAGCAAGCGCTGAATGGCCTGTTCGAGATGATCGGCAAACAGGAAGAAACCATCCGCCAGAACCCGGCCGCTGCGGCGACGAGTCTGGCGAAGAAAGTGTTTGGTACGCTTTAAGTCGTTACAACATGGGGGCGATTCAATTCGCTCCCATGCTTGCCTCCACGTAAAGAACTACGTAAAAAAAACACCCACTCCCGCCCCATCTTCCTTCTCTCAAAAAGCTGCAATTGGTCCAGCTCTTCCAGAATCGACGCCGCCTCGCTACCCGAGCAGGAAAAATTTTCCGCGACATTGCTCGCCGTAAACTCCTTCGCCTCCCCGCTTTGAGCCACCTGATACACCGCGCGCTGCCGTTCCGTCAGTTGAGCAATTACGCCAGAGCTCGTCAGCCAGCGCTCAAAGTCCTGAGTGTCTGCCAGACTCTTGCGGTACACAGTTATAAAACCGACCACGGCTCGCAAAATCACCGCGCATTGAAACTCGATGAAATAAGTCAGATCCAGCTCATCTGCCTCGGTGTGCAGGTAGGAGCGTCCGTATTTCACCGGTGCATTGCGCAGCAGCAGACTGATCGCAATGTAGCGAAACGCCGCGAACTCATGTTTGAACATGAACCAGTAAAACAAGGCTCTCGCGACCCGTCCGTTACCGTCGCGAAATGGATGTTCATAACCCATGGCGAAATGCAGCGTCACGGCCTTGGTCAGTGGATGCAGATAATTTTTGTCCAGAATCGAGGCAGCGGGCCGGTTGATCCAGGCGGACAGCCTCGCCAACCGCGCAACCAATCCTGCAGCAGGAGGTGGTCGGTGCACGGTGTTGCCTGAACCATCCTGAACAACCACCTCATCATTGGTCCGGAACAATCCGGGGGAATACTGCCCGTCATCGATCCCCTCCACACCCACTCGATGGATCTCTGCAATCAGCTCAATGCTCAGAGGTTCATAACGCTTTTCCCAAGCGAAATTCATCATTCGATAATTCCCCATGACCATGCGCTCATCTGGCGTCCGCGGCTGGCGCTGATGCTTGAGCATGTCCTTGGCTACGCGCGTGGTAGTCGCCGCGCCCTCCAACTGGCTACTGGCGATGGCTTCGTCTTCGATCAGGTCATTGAGCAGACAAGAGAAATGCGCCCGCTCGCCGAGCTGACTGGTCATGTAATCCAGCGCGGCCGTACTGGCGTAACGATCCACCACAGCCAAGGTTTTCTGCGCCAACGGCGTTGGCACGTATTTGCCCCACTGCACCGGCTCGCCCAAGGGCAACAAATGAATGTACTGGGCCGCCCGCGCCTTCTTCACCAACGCCCAACAAAGGTTCGCGTCCAACCCTGCCGCCCAGCGAAAGCGCAACGCCTCGAATGGCAAGTAGCGCCCATGATCATCGAGCGGCTTGAGCAGCGCCAGATAATCCGCAAGTCGTTGCTTGTGTGGCGAGCGGGCCAACAGGTCGAAAACAGGATCCGTTCTGCCGGCTAATGTCGGTGGTTTCTTCATCAGACAGACTCAAGGACTCGGAAAAGCAGAACCCGGAGTACAGCATTGGACGGCCAGCGCCTCAAGATCGGAGGATTCTGAAAAAGCTGTAGGAAGGCAGCGTGAATTGGCGATTCGAAATGAATTGGCTGTCAGACCGCCTTCGCGAGCAGGCTCGCTCCCACAAAAGCAAAGCAGCGTAGCTGCCCGCGGCAAAGCCGCCCCACTCAACAATGAGCGCAAGCTCGAGTACCGCTTTTGATCTTGATCCACCGGCGACGTCGGAAGGCTGAGTGGAGGGATTGATCCGGGCGTGGGAGCGCAGCGACCGTACGACGCAGTCGTACACAGCGAGTGTAGGTGCAGCGAAGCAAACCGGAGCCGCTGCGCCCGGATCGATCCCGCAGCGAAGGAACCGAGCCTGCGAGGGCCGAACGCAGGAGCAAGCGTTTTGGGTTACCTTTTTGGCGTTTGAAAAAGGTGACCCGCCGTAAGGGCGGAACCGTAATCAGCAACACCCACAGCAACGGATATACACCCAAAACCCCACGTCATGGTCGGCCCGAAGGCCGCCACGACACAAAAACCTCAAGCCTCCTTACGCACCCGAAACCACGCCGCATACAACGCCGGCAAAAACAACAGCGTCAGCGCAGTCGCAACAATCAACCCACCCATGATCGCCACCGCCATCGGCCCGAAAAACACACTGCGCGACAGCGGAATCATCGCCAGCACCGCCGCCAGCGCCGTCAACACAATCGGCCTGAAGCGCCGAACCGTAGCCTCGATAATCGCCTGCCAGGGCTTGAGCCCCGAAGCAATATCCTGCTCGATCTGATCCACCAGAATCACCGAATTGCGCATGATCATCCCGGACAACGCGATGGTCCCGAGCATCGCCACAAACCCGAACGGCTGCCTGAACACCATCAGAAACAACGTCACCCCGATCAGACCCAGTGGCGCGGTGAGAAACACCATCGCCGTGCGCGAGAAACTGCGCAACTGCACCATCAGCAAGGTCAACACCACGACAATGAACATCGGCACCCCGGCATTCACCGACTTCTGCCCGCGCTCGGAATCCTCCACCGTGCCGCCGACATCCAGCAGATAACCATCGGGCAATTCGGCGCGAATCGGGTCCAGCGTCGGCATGATCTGCTTGACCAGCGTCGCCGGTTGCTCCTTGCCGTAAATGTCGGCGCGCACCGTCACGTTCGGCAGCCGATTGCGGTGCCAGATGATGCCTTCCTCGAAGCCGTATTCCAGCGTGGCAATCTGCGACAACGCCACACTGCGACCGTTATCCGTCGGCACCGCGAGGCTCGGCAACAACGACAATTCAGTGCGCTCGTGCACGGTGCCGCGCAGCAGAATCTCGATCAATTCGTTGTCTTCGCGGTACTGGCTGACCGTCGAGCCGACCAGCGAACTCTGCAGGAATTTCGCCAGATTGGCCGTGCTCACACCGAGGGCGCGGGCGCGATCCTGGTCGATATTCAGGTAGACGACTTTGCTCGGCTCCTCCCAGTCCAGATGCACGTTGACCACGTGCGGATTCTCGCGAACCTTTGCCGCCACTTTGCGCGCCAACGCACGGACTTCTTCGATGTGCTCGCCAGTGACGCGGAACTGCACCGGATAGCCAACCGGCGGTCCGTTTTCCAAACGGGTGACCCGCGAACGCAGGGCCGGGAACTGTTCGTTGAGGGTTTCGATCAACCAGCTGCGCAGCGCTTCACGCTCTTCGATGGTTTTTGCCAACACCACGAACTGGGCAAAACTCGCCGCCGGCAGTTGCTGATCCAGCGGCAGGTAAAAACGCGGCGAGCCGGTACCGACGTAGGCCACGTAATTGTCGATGCCGGCGTGCTCCTTGAGCAGCGCTTCGAGGCGTTTGACTTCGCTGGTGGTATTGGCCAGCGAAACGCCTTCGGCCAGTTTCAGATCGACCATCAACTCCAGCCGGTTCGAAGCCGGGAAGAACTGCTGCGGCACAAAGCGGAACAACATCACCGAGGCAATAAACAGGCCCACGGTGAGCACGATTACCGTCTTTCGGTGCGCCACACACCACTCCACCAGACGCCGGACGCGCTGATAGAACGGCGTCGCATACGGATCCGGTTGACCATCGCCAGTGCCGTGTTTTGCCGCGTGAATTTTCGCCAGATCCGGCAGGAGCTTTTCCCCCAGATACGGTACGAACATCACCGCCGCGACCCACGACGCGAGCAAGGCAATGGTCACCACCTGGAAAATCGAGCGGGTGTATTCACCGGTGCCGGACTGCGCAGTGGCAATCGGCAGGAAGCCGGCGGCGGTGATCAGCGTGCCGGTAAGCATCGGGAATGCGGTGCTGGTCCAGGCATAACTCGCCGCGCGAATGCGATCGAAGCCCTGCTCCATTTTGATCGCCATCATTTCCACGGCGATGATCGCATCGTCCACCAGCAGACCCAGCGCCAGCACCAGCGCACCGAGGGAAATCTTGTGCAGGCCGATCCCGAGGTAATACATGCAGGCGAAGGTCATCGCCAGCACCAGCGGAATGGTCAGCGCGACGACCATGCCGGTGCGCACGCCGAGGGAGAAGAAGCTCACCAGCAAGACGATCGCCAGCGCTTCGACCAACACCTGGACGAACTCGCCGACGCCGGTTTTTACCGCTGCCGGCTGATCGGACACCTTGCGCAACTGCATGCCGGCCGGGAGGTTTTTCTGGATCCGCGAGAACTCGCCCTCCAGCGCCCTGCCCAGCACCAGAATGTCGCCGCCGTCCTTCATCGCCACGGCCAGACCGATCGCATCGTCGCCCATGAAACGCATGCGCGGCGCCGGTGGGTCGCTGAAACCGCGACGCACATCGGCGATATCGGAGATACGGAACGTACGATCGGCGACGCGGATCGGAAAGTTCTTTATCTCTTCGACTGTCTGAAAATTCCCCGAGACGCGTAGCTGCAAGCGCTCGCTGCCGGTTTCAAAGAACCCCGCCGTGGACACCGCGTTCTGCTCTTCCAGCGCCTGCTGCACTGCCGCCAGCGGCAAGCCGAGGGTGGCGAGTTTGACGTTGGACAGCTCGACCCAGATTTTCTCGTCCTGTAACCCAAGCAGTTCGACCTTGCCAACGTCCTTGACCCGTTGCAGTTGAATCTGGATGCGGTCGGCGTAATCCTTGAGCACGGCGTAGTCGAAACCGTCACCGGTCAACGCATAGATATTGCCGAAGGTGGTGCCGAACTCATCGTTGAAAAACGGCCCCTGAATTCCCGGCGGCAAGGTCTGGCGGATATCGCCGACCTTCTTGCGCAACTGATACCAGAGATCGGGGATTTGCTTGGAGTGCATCGAGTCGCGGGCGATGAAGGTCACCTGGGATTCACCGGGGCGGGAGAACGACATGATGCGTTCGTACTCGCCGGTTTCCATCAGTTTCTTTTCGATCCGTTCAGTAACCTGGCGCGAGACCTCCTGCGCGGTCGCGCCGGGCCAGCGGGTCTGAATGACCATCGCCTTGAAAGTGAACGGCGGGTCTTCACTCTGGCCGAGTTTGGTGTAGGACAACGCGCCGACAACGGCGAGCAAAAGCATCAGGAACAGTACGATCTGGCGATTACGCAACGCCCATTCGGAGAGGTTGAAGCGCATCGGGGCTTACTCCTTGTTCGCCAGATTGACCACACGGTTGGAGCGATCCACCGGCCGCACCTGCTGGCCGTCGAGCAGCACATGAACGCCGGCAGCCACTACCCAGTCGCTGGCATTGAGCCCCTCGAGCACCGCCACGCTTTTCTCGCCGAACGGACCGACCCGCACCGGGGTTTTCTTCAACGTGTTGTTGCCGTTGACCACCCAGACGTAGGTCGCGCCGTTTTCAGCGGTCAGCGCGGAAAGCGGTATCGACAGCGAGACACTGTCAGCCGATTGCACGAACACCCGGGCGCTCTGCCCCAGTTCAGCCGGCACTTTGCCGCTGGTGAACGAGATACGCGCGGCAAAAGTGCGCGAGCGCGGATCGGCGGACGGTGACAACTCGCGGATCTGCCCGGCGAAGCGTTGATTTTGCTGTGCCCACAATTCCACGGTAACCGGCTGACCAACCTTGAAGCGGCCGAAGCTTTGCTCCGGCAGGCTGATCAACACTTCGCGCTCACCATCGGTGGCGAGGGTGAACACGGTTTGCCCGGCGGCGACCACTTGGCCGACTTCCACCGAACGCTTGGCCACCACGCCATCCTGTGGCGCACGCAGTACCGCGTAACTGGCCTGGTTGGTCGAAACGTTGAATTCAGCTTTGATTTGTTTAAGGCGGGCTTCGCCGGAGCGATATAGATTTTCGGCATTGTCGTAGGCCGAGCGGCTGACCATCTGCCGATCCATCAGGGTTTTATAGCGATCCCGTTCTGCGCGGACCAGGTTCAGATTGGCCTCGGCGGCAGCGACCTGCGCGCGGGTGGCTTCCAGTTGCAGGCGCACATCCTGCGGGTCGAGTTCGGCCAGTGGTTGATCGGCCTTGACGCGCTGGCCTTCGTCGACCAGTCGTCGGCTGACTTTGCCGCCAATGCGGAATGCCAGATCAGGCTCATAACGGGCACGCACCTCGCCCGGATAACTTTCCATCGCCTGCGCCGAAGGCTCGGGCTGTACCACCATGGCCGGGCGTACGGTGACCTTGGTCACCTCTTCCTGACCGCACGCCGATAACAGGAACGCCAGACTGACTGGCACGGCAAAGGACAACGCATGGCGGTACATGGTGACGGACCTTTCGCGAATGAGGCTTGGAATATTTATACTGGCGGGTATGGTATTAATAGCAAACTCACCAGTCCAGTATTAAAAGCGAAGAATGTCGAACAATCTTTCAGCTTCAAACGGCCCGGGCCGCCCCAAGGATCTGGCCAAGCGCCAGGCGATCCTGGATGCGGCGAAAACCCTGTTTCTCTGCCATGGCTACGCCAACACCAGCATGGACGCGGTGGCCAGCGAGGCGGGCGTGTCGAAGCTGACGGTCTACAGCCATTTCAACGACAAGGAGACGCTGTTCTCCGCTGCCGTCGTCGCGAAATGCGAGGAACAATTGCCGCCGCTGTTCTTCGAATTGCCGGACGGCATCGCGGTGGAAAATGTATTGCTGAACATTGCCCGGGGCTTTCACCAACTGATCAACAGCGATGAATCAGTGAACCTGCACCGCCTGATCATGGCGCTGGGCAGTCAGGACCCGAAGCTGTCGCTGATCTTCTTCGAGGCCGGCCCAGAGCGCGTGGTCAACGGCATGGAAGGTCTGCTGGCGAAAATCCATGCAACCGGCGCGCTGAGCATCGACCAGCCACGCAACGCCGCCGAGCACTTCTTCTGCCTGATCAAAGGGGCGGGAAATTTTCGTTTGTTGTATGGCTGCGGCGAGCCGCTGACCGGAGAGGAAGCGGAGCGGCATGTGCGGGAGGTGGTGGGGTTGTTTATGCGGGCTTACAAACCCTGACAGTTTTGCGGTGCTTGTGCAGACCGCTTCGCGAGCAGGCTCGCTCCCACACTGGAATGCATTTCCTACTGTGGGAGCGAGCCTGCTCGCGAATGGGGCGACGCGGTCTCAGGGCTTCAGCGCTTTCTTCGGATAAATGTCATACCGGCTCGATTTGCCATCCAGCGCATGGCTCGGTTTCGGCCCTTCGATGCACGGTGCCTTGCGCGGGCGCTTGACCACCACCCGGTGCGTGGCCAGCGCCAGCGCGGCTTCAAGCAGGGCCGGTGCATCCGGATCATCACCGACCAGCGGGCGGAACAGGCGCATTTCCTTTTTCACCAGCGCGGTTTTCTCGCGATGCGGGAACATCGGGTCGAGATAGATCACCTGCGGCGCCTCCCCTTCCCAACTGCGCATCACTTCGATGGAGTTGCCCTTAAGCAATTTCATCCGCGCCACGATCGGCGCCACGTCGAAATCTTCCGCCGCCCGCGCCAAGCCGTCCTCAAGCAGTGCGCCGATCAGCGGCTGACGCTCGATCAGGCTCATTTCACAACCGAGACTGGCCAGCACAAATGCATCCTTGCCCAAGCCCGCCGTGGCATCCAGCACACGCGGGCGAACGCCTTGGGCGATGCCGACAGCCTTGGCAATCATCTGGCCGCTGCCGCCGCCATACAAACGACGATGCGCCGCGCCGCCTTCGACGAAGTCGACCCGCACCGGTCCAGGCGCATCCGGGCCAAGCTGCTGCAACTGCAAACCCTGCTCGCCGACCTGCAAGACGAACTCGCCGTCCGCCTCGCCGAGCGGCAGGCCGAGACGTTCGGCCCAGTGTGCGGCTTGTGCTTGAAACGTCGGGGCGAGGGCCTGGACATGGATGCGGCAGGCCGCAGGTGACTCGATCATGAAAAAACGCTCAAAAAAGTTAAGGATTGACAAAAACCGCCGATAAACCATTCAACGCGCATTTTGCCAGAGCTGAGCGTCAACCGAAAAAAATGTCAGGCATTCTTCCCACATCGATTGGCTACGTTTCGCCCCATGGCGACTTTAGCCGTCATAACACTCAAGCACTGAGCGGCGTCAGTCACCTGTGGCAGGATTTCTTTGCCCAGGCCCTGGCCGAACAGACGAGTGAAGTGGTGCCTGCCTGTGGCACGTTTCCACCGGTTGACCTGAACAGCCCGGAAGAACCGACCGTTGGCAGCGAGCTGCACGCGCACATCGTCAGCCAGCGTGAGTGCGACGTGGTTGAAACCCAGGTTCGCCCGCCGGAGCCACTGTTCCTGCCGATCGCCGAGTTCGAAATGGAGCTGCTGGACAAGCCGTTCCCACCGTTCCCGCCGGAAGAGCTCAAAGCCCAGCAAGAGCAACAGGATTTCGACAGCAGCTGGGTACGCCCGATTGTGATCAACAATGGCCAGCCAGTGCCGGAGCCAGGCCCTGCGCCGCAGAAACGTCCGCTGTACCTGCCGATTGCCGAGTTCGATCTGGACTTGCTTCAGAAGCCTTACCCGCCGTTCCCGCCGGAAGAAATCGTCGAGCAGCAGAAAGCTCTGGACTTCGATAATGGCTGGGCTCGGCCGATCGTTCTGCAGAACCTGCGCCTCGCTGCCTGATTCTCAGCGACACACGCTCCAGCGCCCGACATCGACATGAAAGTGATTGCGATGGGCGGCGTTGTAGTCCGGACTCAACACCACACTGAATGACTCACAGGCGCCGTCGCGCAGTTGGCGGAGAAACTCTGCGTCCTGGTTTTGCTTGGGCCAATCCCTGAGCACGCTGATCGTGCGTCCGCCAGCCAAACGGAAACCGGCAATGTCCAGCGCGTCGGCACTGGCATGTCGACTGAGGGCACCGCTCTCACGGTTGTAGACATTGCGACAGGCAAAGCTGCCGAGGTGATCGACACGCGCGATCTTCTGGCCATAAGCCGATTGCGCGGCCGGTTGCAGGGTGTGGTGTTCGAACATCGCGTACGCCACCGCCAGCGGGCAACTGGCAATGAAACTGCTGCTCAGCGCCACTCCACCGCCATGCACCCGCAGAGCACCGACCAGCGGACACTTGGCGCCGGGGCTGTCGGCCTGGGGGCTGACGCGCAGATCCGAGCTGCTCAATGCCTGTGCGCAAAGCTCGGGATCACTGCGCAGGCGCATGAGTTTGTAACCGGTGAGCCAGTTGGGCGCGGCTTTAATGTCCAATGGCGCCCACGGGTTCCACTGCGGCGGCACGTCCAGCCAGCCACGCCAGACACTCACCGCGCCACCAGCGATCGCGAGCAACACCCCCCAGAACAGCCAACGTCCCATGCTCAGTCCTTGCAGAGTTGATTGGCCTTGGCATACGGCATCGACTGTGACGTGAAGCCAAAGGTGCCGGATTGCTGGATTTCCTCAGCCGCGCGGAAGAACTCGCCGAACGCCGCCAGCGCCAGTGCCGAGCCGGTGCTGATCCGCCGGACGCCCAGTTCCTCGAGCTGTTGCACGGTCAGTTTCAAACCGCCAGACATCAACACATTGACCGGTTTCGGCGCCACCGCTTGCACCACTGCGCGCACTTCTTCGGCGCTGCGCAAACCCGGCGCATAGAGCACGTCGGCACCCGCTTCGGCGAATGCCTGCAAGCGGCGAATGGTGTCGTCAAGATCGGGGTTGCCGTGCAGGTAATTTTCCGCGCGAGCGGTGAGGACGAAAGGAAACGGCAGGGTGCGCACCGCCGCGACAGCGGCTTCAATCCGTGCAACGGCGTGTTCGAAGCAATAGATCGGCGCGTCCGGACGTCCCGTAGCGTCTTCGATCGACCCGCCCACCGCGCCCGCTTCGGCGGCGCGCAACAGACTCTGCGCAGACTCGACCGGATCATCGGCAAAGCCGTTTTCCAGGTCCACCGCCACCGGCAGATCCGTAGCCGCGACAATCGCGCGGACATTGGCCAGGGTCTCGTCGAGACTCAACGCGCCATCAGGCTTGCCTTGGGAAAACGCGTAACCGGCACTGGTGGTGGCCAAGGCCTGATAGCCAAGACCGGCGAGCATCTTCGCCGAGCCGGCATCCCACGGATTAGGGATGACGAAGATCCCCTGGCGATCATGCAGGGCTTTGAAGGCTTGGGCTTTGAGGCGTTGCTGTTGACTGACTTGGACGTTCATCGACGGCCTCCCGGGCAGAAAAAACCCGCCTCAGAGCAAGCCAAGCTGCTCGGCGGCGGGTTCTCTGTATAGCTCAGGCAGCGCGGGCAAGCCAGGCAAACGTTGCATCAGTTGGGCGTGAAAACGCTGCGCCAGTTTCGCTGCCAACAGGTTATCGGCGGTATGCAGAAAGACGTAGGGCGTGCGCCCCTCTTCGATCCATTCAGCAATCTTCGCAACCCACGGCACGAGAAACGCATCGTTGGCCTCAAGCTCGGGATGGCCAATGAAGCGCACCTGCGGAAACTGCGTGAACGCCGCCGGACGGGTGGGCACTCGCGGCTTTTTCGACTGCGCGTGGATCACCGAGGACTCGGTCGACAAGCAGCTGAACAGCGCGCGCGGGTCGAGACAGATGCGCTCGACACCGCGATCCAGCAACAGACGATTGAGCAGACGCTCGCTCTCGCCCTTGGCGAAGAACTGTTCATTGCGCACCTCGACCGCAAGCGGGCAATCCAGTGCATCGATAAACGCCGCGAGCTCCGGCAGACGCTGCGGCGTGAAGCTTTTCGACAGTTGCAGCCACAGCGGCGAAACACGTTCGCCTAACGGCTTGAGTAATTGCAGGAAGGTTTCGGCAGCGGTCAGTTGCTCGCGCAAGTCGCCGCTGTGGCTGATGTCGCCGGGGAATTTGGCAGTGAAGCGAAAGTGCGCCGGCATGATCTCGGCCCAGCGTTGCACAGTGGCTGGCGACGGACTGGCGTAGAAGGTGGTGTTGCCTTCGACGGCGTTGAACACCTGGCAGTAGAGAGCGAGAAAGTCGGAGGTTTTTGCGTCTACCGGATACAGATACTCGCGCCAGGCATTTTCGCTCCAGGACGGGCAACCGAGGTAGTAAGGCAGATCCATCAGATATACAGATCGAGGCCCAGCACGTCTGCGTCCCAATCGACAAAACCGGCGGTGCTCAGGTAGCTGGCCAGAGCCATGGCTACGCTTTTCTTCATCGCGCGGTGGTAGATCATGTCTTGTTGACGGGCAGGCAGGTTGCTCAGGCGTTGCGCGGTAGCTTGGGCAGCACGGGCGGCCAACTGCTCTTCGCTCGGGAATTCCAGCTCGCCGTCGATGATCTCGACGGACTCATCCAGCGCCGCATTGCCTTTACGCGGCTTGCGCTTGATGGGATATGACTGAGTGGAAACGCCGTCTATACGCATAATGTCATGCTCGGTATCGATGATGGCAATTTAGCGGCACTTGACCGACTTAGCAAACCGCCGAGTGATAACTAGAACACATAAAGCGCAAAAGGTTTTAAGCGAGGGGGCAGAAACTGACGATTGGCGATATTTGTATGTGACCGCGAACCTGTGGGAGCGAGCCTGCTCGCGAAGGGTCCAGCACATTCAACACATGCATTGACTGACCAGAAGCCTTCGCGAGCAGGCTCGCTCCCACAGGAGAAAGTGTCGTATCAGCGGGCTTTGGGGGTGGCAACTTTATCGCGCAAGTAAACCGGCTGCGCGTCATCTGCCGGGATCGCCTCACCGCGCTCCCAGGCGAAACGCGCCAGGGTCAGCAGGTCTTCGGCGTGGGGCAGCATGCCGGCGTCGGAGCCGCTCAGATTGACCGCGATGCGCTCGCCGTAACCCCAACCGGTACCGGCACCGAACCAATCGCCACTGGCATCAGCGGGCAACGCGGCGACTTCCGGCGGCAACACGGCTTCGGCACCAACCAGACGCATCTCCCCCGCCGTCTCGCGGTAGCAGCCCCAATACACTTCATCCATCCGCGCATCGATCGCAGCCGCGACCTGGCTTGCGCCATGTTCACGAAAGGCACGCTGGGCCAGCACGGCAAGGTTGGATACCGGCAACACCGGACGATCCAGAGCAAAGGCCAAACCCTGCACCACACCAATGGCAATGCGCACACCGGTAAACGCGCCCGGGCCACGGCCGAAAGCAATCGCGTCGACCGCTTGCAGCGTGGTGCCGGCATCGGCGAGCAATTGCTGAATCATCGGCAGCAGCTTCTGCGCATGCAGGCGCGGGATCACCTCGTAATGGCTCGTGACCTTGCCGTCATGCAGCAAGGCAACGGAGCAAGCTTCAGTCGCGGTGTCCAGGGCCAGCAAGGTGCTCATCGATGTTTCCAAAACAGGGGTGGGAAAAAGTGCGTCAGTATAAACAACAACGGCCCGCAAGCGGGCCGTGGATGATGCAGCCGATCAGACTATTCAGCTCAGCGCGGCCAGCACCTTGGTGGTGATTGCATCAACCGAACCAACGCCTTCGATGTGGCTGTACTTTGGCTTGCCGCCGTTCTTGGCGGAAAGGTTCTGGTAGAACTCCACCAGCGGTTTGGTCTGCGAGTGGTAGACCGACAGGCGATGACGCACGGTCTCTTCGGTGTCGTCCTTGCGCTGTACCAGCTCTTCGCCGGTGATGTCGTCCTTGCCAGCCAGTTTCGGCGGGTTGTAGACGATGTGGTAAACACGGCCGCTGGCTTCGTGAACACGGCGACCGGCGATGCGCTGAACGATTTCTTCGTCTTCTACAGCGATCTCGACCACGGCATCCAGCTCGACGCCGGCAGTGACCAGCGCTTCAGCCTGCGGAATGGTGCGCGGGAAGCCGTCGAACAGGAAACCGTTGGCGCAATCAGGTTGAGCGATGCGGTCCTTGACCAGCGCGATGATCAGGTCATCCGACACCAGGCCGCCGGCATCCATGATGCTCTTGGCTTGCACGCCCAGTGGAGTGCCAGCCTTGACCGCAGCACGCAGCATGTCGCCGGTGGAGATTTGCGGAATGCCGAATTTCTCGGTGATGAACTTTGCCTGAGTACCTTTACCGGCCCCGGGAGCTCCCAGCAGAATGACGCGCATCGATGTGCTCCTCAATTTTTTATATAAAAGCTTTACAAAACAAAGGATTCGCTCGTAACCGGCGGATCCTGAAAATACGGGTCGTGGCCGCACAAACGGCCAAAGGCTGATCAAGATACACAGCAGGCTGCGCCCACACAAGACGCCAAAAGTCGGAGAAACCGACGCCCGCCGTGACCTCGCGACGCGGTAACCCAAGTCGCAACCCCTACATTAACTGTCGCCTCGCGGCACTTTCCTACAGCAGGAGAAGCGGCATCCGACCCTTGTCGCGAATGCCGCCTGAGGTGATCAGCAACCTTAGCCGGTATTGCGCAATCCGGCGGCAATCCCCGCCACAGACACCAGCAGCGCCTGTTCCACCGGGCTGCCCTGCTCGACATCCTGCTGCCGCGAACGCGCCAACAGTTCCGCCTGCAATAGATGCAGCGGGTCGAGGTAGGTGTTGCGCAAGCGGATGAATTCGAGGGTGTCCGGACTGTGCGCCAGCAGCTGCGACTGCCCGGTCAGACCGAGCACGACGGAGCATGCCTGCGACAATAGGTCGCGTAACTGCGCGCCCAATGGCAGCAGATCAGCTTCAACCAGACGCTCGTCGTAGGACTGCGCAATATCTGCATCAGCCTTGGCCAGGACCATTTCCAGCATATCGATACGGGTGCGGAAGAACGGCCATTGTTCGCGCATCTGCCCCAGCAACTCACCTTCGCCGCGCTCCAGCGCCTTGCTCAGCGCCGTCTCCCAACCCAGCCAGGCCGGCAACATCAATCGGGTTTGGGTCCAACCGAAAATCCACGGGATCGCCCGCAGGCTTTCGATACCGCCGGCGCGACGTTTGGCCGGGCGACTGCCCAGAGGCAAACGTCCCAATTCCTGCTCCGGGGTCGACTGCCGGAAATACTCGACGAATTGCGGATTTTCCCGCACCACCTGGCGGTAAGCGCTGACACCGTCCGCCGCCAGTTCGTCCATCAGATGGCGCCATTCCGGAGTCGGCGGCGGCGGTGGCAGCAAGGTCGCCTCAAGCACGGCGGCCAGATACAGATTGAGGTTTTGCTCGGCGATGTCCGGCAGGCCGAATTTGAAACGAATCATTTCTCCCTGCTCGGTGGTGCGGAAACGTCCCGCCACCGAACCCGGTGGTTGCGACAGAATCGCCGCGTGCGCCGGACCGCCACCACGCCCCACGGTGCCGCCGCGACCGTGGAACAGCAGCAATTCGACTTGCTGCTCACGGCAGATTTCCACCAGTCGTTCCTGCGCGCGATATTGCGCCCACGCCGCAGCGGTGGTGCCGGCGTCCTTGGCCGAGTCGGAATAGCCGATCATCACTTCCTGCGGGCCGTGCAAACGCGCGCGATAGCCCGGCAAGAGCAGCAGACGTTCCATCACCGGCCCGGCGTTGTCGAGGTCGGCGAGGGTTTCGAACAGCGGCACCACGCGCATCGGCCGCAGTACGCCGGATTCCTTGAGCAGCAGTTGCACCGCGAGCACATCGGAAGCGGCGCCAGCCATGGAGATCACGTAGGAGCCCAGCGACGCAGCGGGTGCGGCGGCGATTTCCTTGCAGGTGTTGAGCACTTCAGCGGTGTCCGCCGACGGTTTGAAATGCGCGGGCAGCAAAGGGCGACGGTTGCTCAATTCTTCGGTGAGGAAGTTGATGCGCTGTTCTTCGTCCCATTCCTCATAGCGGCCGAGGCCGAGGTAATCGGTGATTTCCGTCATCGCCGAGCTGTGCCGGGTCGAATCCTGACGCACATCGAGGCGCACCAGAAACAGGCCGAACGTCACCGCCCGACGCAGGCAATCGAGCAACGGCCCGTCGGCGATGACGCCCATGCCGCATTCGTGCAGCGAGTTGAAACACAACTGCAAAGGCTCGAGCAGATCGCGATTGTCGTGTAGCACATCGGCGGTTGCCGGGGTCGGCGCGGTCAACGCGGCATGCGCCCAGTTGCGTGTGGCGCGCAGGCGTTCACGCAATTGCTTGAGCACCGCGCGATAGGGTTCGGCGCTGTCGCCGGCCTTGGCCTTCAGCGCATCGCTGGCCTGCTGCATCGACAGTTCGGCAGCGAGATGATCGACATCGCGCAGGTACAAATCAGCGGCCATCCAGCGCGCCAGCAGCAAGACTTCGCGAGTGACAGCGGCGGTGACATTGGGGTTGCCGTCACGGTCGCCGCCCATCCACGAAGCGAAGCGGATCGGCGCGGCTTCCAGCGGCAAGCGCAGGCCCGTGGCGGCGAACAGCGCCTGATCGGCCTTGCGCATATGGTTGGGGATTGCCTGCCACAACGAATGCTCGATCACCGCGAAGCCCCACTTGGCTTCATCGACCGGCGTCGGGCGGGTGCGGCGGATTTCTTCGGTGTGCCAGGCTTCGGCGATCAGCCGTTGCAGTTTGCTGTGGATCTGCTCGCGCTCGGCGCTGGTCAGGTCGCGATGATCCTGAGCGGCCAGTTGCGCGGCGATCGCGTCGTACTTCTGGATCAACGTGCGTCGCGCCACTTCGGTCGGGTGCGCGGTCAGCACCAGTTCGATTTCCAGCCGCGCCAGTTGCCGGGCCAGAGATTCGGCGCTGTGGCCTTCGCTGCGCAGGCGCGCGAGCAGTTCCGGCAACACCCGCGACTCGAACGGCGCCGGTTGCGACTCCTCGCGGCGATGGATCAACTGATACTGCTCGGCGATGTTGGCCAGGTTGAGAAACTGATTGAAGGCCCGCGCGACCGGGAGCAATTCGTCTTCGCTCAATTGATTGAGGCTGGCGCTCAGTTCAGCGTCCATCGAGCCGCGCCGGTCGGCCTTGGCGCCTTTGCGAATCTGCTCGATCTTGTCGAGGAACGCCTCGCCGTACTGGTCTCGAATGGTGTTGCCCAACAGCTCTCCGAGCAGGTGAACATCTTCGCGCAAGCGTGCATCAATATCGGTCATCAGCAGTTCTCCAGCGGTAATCGGGGACAGCGCAGAAACGAATGCTTTGCCAGAGAGTGCCGCTCTGCGCCGCTTCTTACAAGCAGGCGACGAATTGACTTTAAACCTTGCCGGCGAAAGCTAGTCTCAACAGTAAGCCGTACGACGGCCCGCCGCCGGCGCTGCCGGACACTCACCCAGGCCTGCCATCAGCAGGCGCTAAATGAGGTCATCATGAAAATTCGTGAACTCGCCCAGCATTGGGAAGAAAACGCCAAAGGTCGCCTGACCGACACCGGCTACACGATTCATCTGGACGTCGAAGCCGCCGCAAGGCTGGCGGCGATTGCCGAAATGTACCCCAAGCGTCACCCCGAGGAACTGCTCGGCGAGCTGATCGGCGCCGCGCTTGAGGAGTTCGAAGCGAGCCTGCCGTATGTGAAGGGTTCAACAGTGGTGGCGACGGATGAGGAAGGTGATCCGTTGTATGAGGATGTCGGTCCGACGCCGCGTTTTCTGGCGTTGTCGCGGCGGCATCTGCATGATTTGTCCTCGGCTGAGAACAAGCAGAAGCACTGATTCGACACACATCAAAACCGTGGGAGCGAGCCTGCTCGCGAATGCGGATTTTCATTCAGCATTTGCGCTGACTGACACATCTCATTCGCGAGCAGGCTCGCTCCCACATAGGCTGTATTCCAGTTCGCAAATTGGTTTATCAACAGACAAAATACACCCGCGCGTACCGCTCCAAAGCCCCAAAGTTCCCGTCCCAGAGCCTTGTCCAAACGGTCAATTAAATTTTTGGCGATAGGCCATCTTTTCTGAACTTTTCAAAAATGCCGCCGGTCGGAACAGGTAACCACGCCTGGAACGAGCGTTTCAATTCGCGTCTACAAGCGATGCTTTCGCCTCCTCTGCCAGGATGGATTCAGTTGTATTTTCAGGAGATGCCTAATGGAGTTGAAGACCATGAAAACCCAAACCTCGTTTTCCCACCTGCGCGGTCTGAAACTGGCCGCTCTGGCCATCGGCACCAGCTTCGTACTGGCCGGTTGCGCCGGTAACCCGCCGACCGAGCAGTACGCCGTGACCCAATCGGCTGTGAACAGCGCCGTCAGCGCTGGCGGTACCGAATTCGCTGCGGTGGAAATGAAGCAGGCTCAGGACAAGCTGAAACAAGCTGAAATCGCCATGCACGACAAGAAGTATGACGAAGCCCGTCGCCTGTCCGAACAGGCTGAATGGGACGCTCGCGTCGCTGAACGCAAGGCTCAGGCCGCCAAGGCCGAACAGGCTGTGAAGGATTCCCAGAAAGGTGTTCAGGAACTGCGTCAGGAAAGCCAGCGCACTGTGCAGTAAGCGCGCATCCCGACCGCAAAGCTGAAACTCTTACCGATAGAAAGGACGAAAAATTATGCGTAAGCAACTGATGATTCCCGCTCTTCTGGCCGCAAGCGTTGCACTGGCAGCCTGCTCCACACCGCCTAACCCAAACCTGGAACAGGCGCGCACCAACTACGCCGGCCTGCAGGCCAACCCACAGGCGAGCAAAGTCGCGGCACTGGAAACCAAAGACGCCAGCGATTACCTGGACAAGGCTGACAAGGCCTATCTGGACAAAGAAGACGCAGCCAAGGTTGACCAACTGGCTTACCTGACCAACCAGCGCGTGGAAGTGGCCAAGCAGACCATCGCTCTGCGCACCGCTGAAAACAACCTGAAAAACGCCGCTGCGCAACGTGCCCAGGCCCGTCTGGATGCCCGTGACCAGCAGATCAAACAGCTGCAGGACAGCCTCAACGCCAAGCAGACTGATCGCGGTACGCTGGTGACTTTCGGTGACGTGCTGTTCGCCACCAACAAGGCTGATCTGAAATCCAGCGGCCTGGTGAACATCAACAAACTGGCGCAATTCCTCCAGGAAAACCCGGATCGCAAAGTGATCGTCGAGGGTTACACCGACAGCACCGGCACCGCGAGCTACAACCAGTCGCTGTCCGAGCGTCGCGCGACTTCCGTGCAGATGGCCCTGATCAAGATGGGCGTCGACCCTTCGCGCATCGTCGCTCAGGGTTATGGCAAGGAATACCCGGTAGCGGATAACGGCAGCGTCTCGGGCCGTGCGATGAACCGTCGTGTGGAAGTGACCATCTCCAACGACAACCAGCCGGTAGCACCGCGTTCTTCGGTGAGCTCGAACTAAGCTTCACCCGGTACCGCAAAAGCCCCGCCTGAGTTGATCAGGCGGGGCTTTTTTGTGGGAGCAGACATCGTAGCCCCTCACCCCAGCCCTCTCCAAAGGGAGAGGGAGCCGATTTGTGTCGCTTTCAAAACTTGTGTTCGGCGCAATGGATCAGGTCGACTTAGCTTAAACAAACACCTCGGTCAGTCCCCTCTCCCTCAGGGAGAGGGTTAGGGTGAGGGCTGAACCTGCAGAATCACTCCTCCAGCTTCTGCGGGGTCTCTTCGCCCATACACCGCACGGCTTTTTTCTGCGCGTTGATCAACACCCCGGTCAGGCCTTTCTGTTCGGTATCGAACAGCACCAGCACGCCATCAATGCACTGCGCCACTTGCGGCGCAGGTGTCAGCGAGACTTTGTAGTCCTCGCCCGGCACGGTCTTGAGCATGGTGAATTCGTTTAGCAGCAACGCATCCTCCGGCTTGGCAAAGTGCAGGTAGCCGTAGTACCACAGCGCCCCGACGGTGCCGAGGATGCTGCAGATACCGGTGATGATCAGCGGGATGGCATTACGTTCTTCACTCATTGCGGGGTCTCATCTTCAGAATTCGGGGGCGGCGGATAGTTGGGGATTTCGCCGAGGCGGCGCAGGCCGTCGAAGTGTTCGGGATCATCAAGGTAGCGCAGCATGACCTGACGCCACACCGGGTCGCCGAAGGTTTGCACATGACCGCCACGGGTCAGCTGCAACACGCGCGGCGGCGGCGCCGCTTGATACAGGCGAATGCCGTTGGCCATCGGCACCAGCGGATCGTCGATGCTGTGGAAGATCAGCTTGGGCACGCCGGTCAGCTGCGCCATCGAGTTGATCGCGCTGTCGCCATCCGGCACCAGCCACGACAGCGGCACCTGCAACGGCCAGGTCAGCCACGAAGTGCTGAGGGCGAATTGGCCGACACTGCGATAACTGGCCGGCACACCATCCAGCACCAGGGCCTTGAGTTGTTTTTGCCGTTCCGGGTGCTGCGCCAGCCAATGCACCGACATCGCGCCGCCGAGGCTCTGCCCGAGCAGCACCAGCGGTTTGCCTTTGACCTCGGGCGCTTTGTCGAGCCAGGCGAACGCGGCGTCGATGTCCTGATAGATCGCCGGCAGGCTCGGCTTGCCCTCGGACAAACCGTAACCGCGATAGTCGACCAGCAGTACCTGATAGCCATTCTTCGGCAACCACCAGCTGCCGCCCAGATGCATCGGCAGATTGCCGCCGTTTCCGTGCAGATGCAGGACCGTGCCTTTGACCTCAACACCAGGTTTGGCTGGCAGCCACCAGGCGTTGAGCTTCAAGCCATCAGCGGTGTTCAGAGTGACAGTGCGGTATTCGAGTTTGGCTTTGTCCGGGGTGAAGATCTGGCCCGGTTCAGGGTAGAACAGCAGCGAACTGCAACCGCCGAGGGTCAAGAGCAGGCAAAGGATGCCGAGGATTCTCATCCGGTGAAACCTCGCAAAGAAGAGAACTGAACACAAATCAAACCTGTGGGAGCGAGCCTGCTCGCGAAAGCGGTGTATCAGCCGACATCAATGTTGAAGGTGAAATCGCATTCGCGAGCAGGCTCGCTCCCACAAGGGGTTCGGTGGTGGGTCTAGAGGATATTGGAGTAATCCGCCTCAATCCGGTCCAGGCTCAAATGGTTGAGGAAGTTGGAGAAACACATCCACGCCGACAACGCATTCAAGTCACGGAACTGATCCGGTAGATATTTCGGCGGCACCACCAGCCCTTCATCCACCAGTTGCCGCAAGGTTCGCATGTCTTCCAGTGTGGTCTTGCCACAGAACAACAGCGGAATCTGCTCGAGCTTGCCCTTGCGCACGGCCAACTGAATGTAGTTGTAAACCATGATGAAGCCCTTGAGGTAGGACAAGTCTTTGGTGAATGGCAGACCGGTGGGCGTCGAGCCACGGAAAACCCGGCTGGCGTTGCCGTAGCTTTCGGCCATCTCGAAACCTTGCTCGCGGAAGAATTCGTAGATCTGCAAGAAGTCCGCGCCCTCCTCGACCATATGAATCGCACGGGTGCGGTTGGTCAGTTTGCGCAGGCGACTCGGGTAAGAAGCGAAGGTGATGATTTCCATCAGGATCGCCAGCCCTTCCTGGGTCACCGTTGACGAGGGCGGGCCTTTGGACAGGAACGTGCAGATCGGCTGGTTCAAGCCATTGAGCGTAGTGCCGACGTGCACCAGACCTTCGTGGACTTCCAGTGCGCGCACGTCGCGGTCGTTGAACAGCGCATCCGTGCGGATCTTGATGTAGTCGGCGCCCGCCGCGGCGTCGGCGACGATGCCGTCGGACTCGAACACGCGAATGGTTTCTTCGGCCTCACCGAATACCTTGTTCAGTCGGGTTTGCAGCAGATGCACCGCGTCTTTGGCGGTAAGGATCTTCGGCTCGTCCTTCAGATCGCCGCGCCCGTCGATGTTATTCAGGTAGTCGGACATCATCAGGCCGAGGTCGGCCAATGTCGGGTCACCGGCGTGGAAGGCATCGGACGCCGCGCCGTACAGCTCCTGCGAGATCAGTCCGAAGTCCTCGGTGCCACGCGCTTCGAGCATGCGCACCACCATGCGGTATTCCTTGCACATGCGCCGCATGATCTGCCCGACCGGATTGAACTGGCCGAGCTGGCGGGTGATGTCGCGCTCGATGTTCTGGAATTCCAGTTTGACCTGGCTCGAATCGAACGACAGCGGGCGGTTGAGGTAGTAGTCGCGATCCACCGCCGGCATTTCCTTGCCTTTGGCCTTGAGAAAACCCTTGCGCACGTTGTCGTCCCACTTGACCGCATCGAGCACGCGGATCGGCGTCTGCGCCAGCACAATGCGATCGGACAACATGCGTATCGTCTGCTGGTAATCGTCCACCCGAAACTCCTGTAGAAAACGTGACGCTTTGAATGACTGGGCGCGGGCTCCCTGTAGGAGCTGCCGAAGGCTGCGATCTTTTGACCTTGGTCTTCTAAAAGCAGATCAAAAGATCGCAGCCTTCGGCAGCTCCTACAGGGGGATCGGCGTCAGACGGACGACATTGTGTTACACCGACGCCAATACAAGGTGCATATACCGCGTCAGAATCCCGAGCATGTCCTCTTCGGCCAATGGCTCGGCGTCGTTGAGCAGGCCCTGATATTCCATCCGGCCGATAATCGCCGTCAACACCTTGGCATCCTGCTGTGGTTCGCGCGAGCCCAGTACCTGGAACAACTGGCAGGTGCCCTGCAACAGAATCTGCTGATGGGAGCGCACCAGAATGGCCAGACGCGGATTGAGCAGCGCTTCCTGACGGAACGCCTGCTCGGCCATCAGATGCTCGCGGCGGTTGATCAGTTGCCGGTGCACGTAATCGGCCATCAGCCGCGCGATGTCATCGGCCAGTTGCGAGCGCGACTCCGGGCTGCCGTCGGCGCTGACCACCATTTCGCGCAGCAGACCTTCGTTATTGATCCACAACTTGGCCATGTACGCCGCGCTGCGTTCAACGTATTGGGCGAAGGTATCGGTGAGCAGGTCATCGATGTCCTTGAAATAATACGTGGTCGCCGACAGCGGCACACCGGCCTCCGCCGCGACCGCACGATGGCGCACGGCTCGCACGCCGTCGCGCACGACAATGCGCATCGCTGCGTCGAGAATGTCCTGGCGACGCTGCTCACTGCCCTGTCGGCTGGCCTTGCGGCCCTGGTACTGAACACTTTCAGCGACCGCAGTGGCGATACCCGCTGCACCTTCTTGAGCTATTGCACCCATCACGACAGCACTTCCTCTGCTATTTGCAAATTAACCAATTGATACATTTGTACCAGACAGGCAATAAAAAGCCGCCTGTTTTAGGCGGCTTTTCAACTGAAACGTTTACGCTTGCGGTCGCATGTGCGGGAACAGGATCACATCGCGGATCGACGGCGAGTTGGTCAGCAACATCACCAGACGATCGATGCCGATACCTTCACCGGCGGTTGGCGGCATGCCGTACTCCAGCGCACGGACGAAGTCGGCGTCGTAGTGCATGGCTTCGTCGTCACCGGCGTCCTTGTCGGCCACCTGCGCCATGAAGCGCTCGGCCTGGTCTTCGGCGTCGTTCAGCTCGGAGTAGGCGTTGGCGATTTCACGACCACCGATGAACAGCTCGAAGCGGTCGGTGACGTTCGGGTTTTCGTCGTTGCGACGGGCCAGCGGCGACACTTCGAACGGGTACTGAGTGATGAAGTGCGGCTGCTCCAGCTTGTGCTCGACCAGCTCTTCGAAAATCATCACCTGCAGTTTGCCGAGACCTTCGAAGCCCAACACCTTGGCGCCGGCCTTCTTGGCGATGGCGCGAGCCTTGTCGATGTCGTTCAGATCATCGGCGGTCAGCTCAGGGTTGTACTTGAGAATCGAGTCGAACACCGACAGACGCACGAACGGCTCGCCGAAGTGGAACACCTTGTCGCCGTACGGCACGTCGGTGCTGCCCAGCACCAGCTGCGCCAGCTCGCGGAACAGTTCCTCGGTGAGATCCATGTTGTCTTCGTAATCGGCGTACGCCTGATAGAACTCCAACATGGTGAATTCAGGGTTGTGACGGGTCGAAACGCCTTCGTTACGGAAGTTGCGGTTGATCTCGAAGACTTTCTCGAAACCACCGACCACCAGACGCTTCAGATACAGCTCAGGCGCGATACGCAGGAACATTTCCATGTCCAGCGCGTTGTGGTGAGTTTCGAACGGCTTGGCTGCGGCGCCGCCGGGAATGGTCTGCAGCATCGGCGTTTCGACTTCGAGGAAGTCGCGCTTCATCAGGAAGCTGCGGATGTGCGCGATCACTTGCGAACGCACGCGGAAGGTCTGGCGCACGTCTTCGTTGACGATCAGGTCGACGTAACGCTGACGGTAGCGCTGTTCGGTGTCGGTCAGGCCGTGGTGCTTGTCCGGCAGCGGACGCAGCGACTTGGTCAGCAGACGCACGTTGGTCATTTCAACGTACAGGTCGCCCTTGCCGGAACGCGCCAGGGTGCCTTCGGCAGCAATGATGTCGCCCATGTCCCAGGTTTTCACCGCAGCCAGGGTTTCTTCGGACAGCGTCTTGCGGTTGACGTAGACCTGAATGCGTCCGGTCATGTCCTGGATCACCATGAACGAGCCACGGTTGAGCATGATGCGACCGGCAACCTTGACCGGGATTGCAGCCTCTGCCAGCTCTTCCTTGGTCTTGTCCGCGTACTGTTTCTGCAAGGCATCGCAGTAGTTTTCGCGGCGGAAGTCGTTCGGGAAGGCATTGCCCTTGGCACGCTCGGCAGCAAGCTTTTCCTTGCGCAGGGCGATCAGGGAGTTTTCTTCCTGTTGCAGGGCTTGCGGGTCGAGTTGTAGGTCGCTCATGTCTTTAAGTATTCCATCAGGTTCGTTGCCCCCAGCCTTCGGCTGGGGATCGCGGGCGAGCCCGCTCCCACAGAGGGTGTTACAGGCCGGATTTCAGGCTCGCTTCCAGGTATTCGTCGATGTCGCCATCGAGCACCTTGTCGCAATCGCTGCGTTCGATGTTGGTACGCAGATCCTTGATCCGCGAGGCATCGAGCACGTAAGAGCGGATCTGGTGACCCCAGCCGATGTCCGACTTGGTGTCTTCCAGCGCCTGCGAGGCCGCATTGCGCTTCTGCATTTCCTGCTCGTACAACTTGGCCCGCAGCATTTTCATCGCGGTGTCCTTGTTGGCGTGCTGGGAACGTTCGTTCTGGCAGCTGACCACGGTGTTGGTCGGTACGTGGGTGATACGTACGGCCGAGTCGGTGGTGTTTACGTGCTGACCACCGGCACCGGAGGAACGATAGGTGTCGATCCGCAGGTCTGCCGGGTTGATTTCGATTTCCACCTTGTCATCGATCTCTGGCGAGACGAAAACCGCGGAGAACGAGGTGTGGCGACGGTTGCCGGAGTCGAACGGGCTCTTGCGCACCAGACGGTGCACGCCGATCTCGGTACGCAGCCAGCCAAAGGCGTATTCGCCCTTGATGTGCACGGTCGCGCCCTTGATCCCGGCGACTTCACCAGCGGACAGTTCCATGATGGTTGCGTCGAAACCGCGTTTGTCAGCCCAGCGCAGGTACATGCGCAGCAGGATGTTGGCCCAGTCCTGCGCTTCGGTGCCGCCGGAACCGGCCTGGATGTCCAGGTAGGCGTTGTTCGGGTCCATTTCATGGCTGAACATGCGGCGGAATTCCAGCTTGGCCAGATTTTCCTCGAGACGGGCCAGCTCGGCGACGACATCGCCCACTGCGCCTTCGTCGTTCTCTTCGACGGCCATGTCCAGCAGGTCGCGGCAATCGGCCAGACCGCCGTTCAGTTCGTCGAGAGTGTCGACGATCTGCGCCAGCGCGGCACGCTCGCGGCCCAGCTCCTGGGCGTATTCAGGTTTGTTCCAGACACTCGGATCTTCAAGCTCGCGATTGACCTCGGTCAGACGCTCATGCTTTTGATCGTAGTCAAAGATACCCCCGAATAGTTTCGGAGCGCTCGGACAGGTCCTTGATGGTGTTCAGGATCGGGTTGATTTCCATGACGGGCAGCACTCGTTGGCGAACTTTTGAAAGCCGGCGAGTATAACGTAAACAGCCTGTCGCGGCAGCCCGTCTGGCGGTGAATGGGCCGAGATTGCTGCCCTCACCCTAGCCCTCTCCCGGAGGGAGAGGGGACCGATCGGGGGATATTTGAAACATACGCCGAATAGAATGGCTTCACCGAATCCGTGATCGCCAAGCCTGAAGATCCATAATCGCTGCGATCTCTCAGGTCGATGTCTGGCCCGAGACACCTCGGTCGGCCCCCTCTCCCTCCGGGAGAGGGCTGGGGTGAGGGCAACGGCCGTTACTCGATCCCGACCTGATTGCGCCCATTGTTCTTGGCCAGATACAAGCCGCGATCCGCCGCCGAAATCAGCAGCCGGCAATCACTGCCCGCCTGCGGCACCATGGTCGCCAGACCAATGCTGATGGTCAGACTGGAGCCCTCGGCCGGCGTGTTATGCGGAATTTTCAGCGCCGCCACGGTCTGGCGCAGTTTCTCGGCCAACAGCCGCGCGCCGCCCGGCGAAGTGTTCGGCAGCACCAGCACAAACTCCTCGCCGCCATAACGCGCCGGCAGATCCGACGGTCGCGCACTGGCCTCGCGGATCGCCGTGGCGACCTTGCGCAAGGCTTCGTCGCCTTCAACGTGGCCAAAACTGTCGTTGTACGACTTGAAGTAATCGACGTCGATCATCAGCAATGACAGCTGCGTCTGATCACGCAGCGAACGGCGCCACTCCAGTTCCAGGTACTCGTCGAAGTGGCGGCGGTTGGACAGCCCGGTCAGGCCATCGGAGTTCATCAGCCGTTGCAGCACCAGATTGGTGTCGAGCAATTGCTGCTGGCTGACCCGCAACGCTCGGTACGCGGCGTCGCGTTGCAGCAATGTCATGTAGGAACGTGAGTGATAACGAATGCGCGCGACCAGTTCGATGGTGTCCGGCAGTTTCACCAGATAGTCGTTGGCGCCAGCGGAGAACGCCGCGCTTTTGATCAGCGGGTCTTCCTTGGTCGAGAGAACGATGATCGGGATGTCCTTGGTCGCCGGATGATTGCGGTATTCGCGCACCAGGCTCAGGCCATCGAGGCCGGGCATCACCAGGTCCTGGAGGATCACCGTCGGCTTGATCCGCACCGCCTGGGCGATGGCCTGCTGCGGGTCGGAGCAGAAGTGGAAGTCGATGTTTTCCTGATTCGACAGCCCACGGCGCACCGCTTCGCCGATCATCGCCTGATCATCCACCAACAACACCATGGCGGCGTTCTCGTCGGTTTTAATGTCGTCGATCTGTAAATCATTCATGAGCGGTCACCTGAGTACTGCGGGGGCCTGGATTGCCGATCAACCTGTTCATTTGGGGAAAATCTCCAGCAATCGTGGCGCTATCTTTTCCAGCGGACGGATTTCCACCGCGGCATCGATCGCCGCGGCAGCCTTGGGCATGCCGTACACCGCACTGCTGTGCTGATCCTGCGCAATGGTCAAATAACCCTGCTGGCGCATGAGCTTAAGCCCTTGCGCGCCATCGCGCCCCATCCCGGTCAATAAAACCCCGACGGCGTCACCGTTCCAGTAACTGGCAACGCTCTCGAAAAACACGTCGATCGAGGGGCGATAGATCTCGTTGACCGGTTCGGCGGTGTAGGCCAGCGTGCCGTTTTTCAACAGGCGAATATGGTGATTGGTCCCGGCCAGCAGCACCGCGCCACTTTGCGGCGGCTCGCCTTCACGGGCCAGACGCACATCGAGGCCGCTGGCGCTGGCCAGCCATTCGGCCATGCCGGCGGCGAACACCTGATCGACATGCTGCACCAGCACGATCGCGGCGGAAAAATCCTTCGGCAGGCCTTTGAGCAGCACTTCCAGCGCCGCCGGCCCACCGGCAGACGAACCGATCGCCACCAGCCGCTGACGTGACGGCGAACTGCGCGGCGAACTCGGCGCCGGGCGCGAACGCGGCGCCTTGTCGCCGATCAGCCAGCCGATGTTGAGGATCTTGCGCAACAACGGCGCCGCCGCTTCCTGGGCATTGCCGGCGCCGATCGCCGGCGTGTCGACCACGTCCAGCGCGCCGTGGCCCATGGCCTCGAACACGCGGTGCACGTTCTGCTGGCGGTCGACGGTGACGATGACGATCGCGCATGGGGTCTCGGCCATGATCCGCCGCGTGGCTTCGACACCGTCCATGATCGGCATGATCAGGTCCATCAGAATCAGGTCTGGCGTGCACTCGGCGCAGCGTTGCACCGCCTCGGCGCCGTTGCTGGCGACCCAGATCACCTGATGCGCCGGCTCGAAGGCCAGCGCTCGGCGCAGGGCCTCCACCGCCAGGGGCATGTCATTGACGATTGCGATCCTCATGCCCGCGCTCCCCCGATGAGCTCGACCACTGCATCGAGCAGGGCGTCGTCATGAAAACTGGCTTTGGCCAGATAATAGTCGGCGCCGGCGTCCAGTCCACGGCGGCGGTCTTCTTCGCGATCCTTGTACGACACGACCATCACCGGCAACGATTGCAAACGGTTGTCGCGGCGCAGCAGCGTAACCAGCTCGATGCCGTCCATGCGTGGCATGTCGATGTCGGTGATCAGCAGATCGAAGTTCTCCGAACGCAGCGCATTCCAGCCATCCATGCCGTCCACCGCCACCGCGACGTCATAGCCGCGATTGAGCAGCAGTTTGCGTTGCAGCTCGCGCACGGTCAGCGAATCGTCGACCACCAGCACCCGCTTGCGCGCCACTTCGGCAGCTTGATTGCCGTGGCGGGCAATGCGCTCCAGACGCCCGGTGTTGAGCAGCTTGTCTACCGAACGCAGCATGTCTTCGACATCGACGATCAGCACCACCGAACCATCATCGAGCAAGGCCCCGGCGGAAATATCCTGAACCTTGCCCAGACGCTCGTCCAGCGGCAACACCACCAGCGTGCGCTCACCCACGAAGCGCTCGACAGCCACCCCATAAATCGCCTCGCGCTCGCGGATCACCACGACTTTCAGGGTAGCGCCATCGTTCTGACTGGCCGGGCGATTGAGCAACTGGCTGGCCGCAACCAGCCCGACATGCTGGCCTTCGTGCCAGAAATGCTGGCGTCCTTCGACCTGCACGATGTCTTCGGGGGCCAGATCGCACATGCGTTCGATGTGCGCCAAGGGGAATGCGTAAGCCTCTTCGCCGACTTCCACCACGAGGCTGCGTACCACCGAAAGCGTCAACGGCACCTCCAGATGGAAACGGCTGCCCTCGCCCGCCGTCTGCTCCAGCACCACGGCCCCACGCAATTGGCGGACCATATGCTGAACAGCGTCCAGGCCGACGCCACGCCCGGACACTTCGGTAACCTTGTCGCGCAGGCTGAATCCCGGCAGAAACAGGAAGGTCAGCAGTTCTTCTTCGCTCAATTGCGCTGCGGTTTCGGCTGGGGATAACTGCCGTTCGACGATGCTGCGGCGGACTTTCTCCAGATCGACGCCACCGCCGTCATCGCTGAGTTCCAGCACCAGCAAACCGGCTTGGTGGGAGGCGCGCAGGCGAATCAGGCCTTCTTCGGGCTTGCCCTTGAGCAAGCGTTGTTCCGGGGTTTCGATGCCGTGATCGACGGCGTTGCGCAGCAGATGAGTCAGCGGTGCTTCAAGCTTTTCCAGCACGTCGCGATCGACCTGGGTTTTCTCACCTTCGATCTCCAGGCGCACTTGTTTGCCGAGGCTGCGACCGAGATCGCGAACCATGCGCGCCTGCCCGCTCAACACGTCGGCGAACGGACGCATGCGACAGGCCAGCGCGGTGTCATAGAGCACTTGTGCACGCTGGCTGGCCTGCCAGGCGAATTCGTCGAGTTCGGCGTTTTTCTCGCTGAGCAATTGCTGCGACTCGGCGAGCAAGCGCCGCGCATCTTCCAGTGACTCGAGCGCTTCCAGGCTCAGTGCGTGGTCCTTCAGGTGCACATTGAGATTTTCCAGTGCGCGCAGGCCATTGTTCTGCATGCGCTTGAGACGCTGCATGGTGGCCAGATGCGGCTTGAGACGCTGGGTTTCCACCAGCGATTTGCTCGACAGATCGAGCAGGCTGTTCAGGCGTTCGGCAGTGACGCGCAAAACGCGCTCGCCGCCTTCGGTGGTGCGTTTGTTTTTGCGCGGGGTCGGTTCGGCGGGCTCGTCCATGATCGGCGCTGTCGCCGTTGGCGCGGGCTCGATCTGCAACTCGGCCATTGGCGGCGTGGCAACCACAGCGGCTGGCGCCGAAGGATCGAGCAGACGCCCCATCAACGCGACGTAGGCTTCAATGTCCGTGGGTTGCGGCGCATTGGCCGGCGTGGCGATGCGCATCAGCAGGTCGGTGCCCTGCAACAACGCGTCGATGTGTTCGGGACGCAGCAACAAACGGCCTTCCTGCGCACTGACCAGGCAATCCTCCATGACGTGGGCGACGCTGACGCCGCTGTCGATGCCAACAATGCGCGCCGCACCTTTGAGCGAGTGCGCCGCACGCATGCACGACTCCAGCTGATCGGCCTGGGTCGGATTGCGCTCCAGCGCCAACAGCCCGGCGCTGAGCACTTGGGTCTGGGCTTCGGCTTCGAGACTGAACAGCTCGAGCAGAGAGGCGTCGCGCATTTGCTCGGGGGTCATGTCAGGCTCCGGGTCACGGCGGACAACAGCTGTTCTTCATCCAGCCAGCGCAGGCTGCGACCGCGATATTGCAGAACGCCACGGGTGTACTTGGCACTGTTCTGCGCACCGGACTGCGACGCGGCGTCGAGGATGCGCTCGTCGATGGCATGGATGCCGTCCACCTCATCCACCGGCACCACCACCGGCCCGCCGTGCGCGGCGATGATCAGCATGCGCGGCATGACGCGTCCGCCGCTGGCCGGCGCAACGCTGGCGCCGAGGTCGAGCAGCTCCACCAGCGACAGGCACGCGACCAGTGCGCCACGGACATTGGCCACACCGAGCAAGGCCCGCGAGCGCTGGTGCGGCAGCGAATGTATCGCCTGCAACGGCGCAACTTCGACAAGCGTGCGCGTGGCCAGTCCGAGCCATTCCTCGCCGAGGCGGAACATCAGCAGCGAGCGGGTCTTGACGTCGGTTTCGACTTTGCTGACCACTGCTTCGCGCTGGTTCTGCTGCAACGAATAACGGTCGAGCAGGCGTGTGGCGGCGGCGGAATACACCGAGCAGTTGCGGCAATGAATGTGCTCTTCCAGCAACGGGCAGGACTTGTCGCCATGAATGCCGATGCGGTTCCAGCAATCGTCGATGGCGCGGGCGTCTTCGTGGGTAACGTTCAAGGTGTCGGACGCGCTCATCGTTTACGCTCACTGTCGGCGGTGCGCCCGCTGCGGGCGGCGCGCTCCTGCAATCGTCGGGCACCCGCCGTATCGCCCTGAGCCTGCAGCAATACGGCCAGGTGCATCAGCGCTTCGGGGTGTTGCGGTTCGAGGTACAACGCTTTGCGGTAATACCCCTGGGCTTCGAGGCTCAACCCGGCGACATCGCTGAGCAGGCCCAGCCAATAGAACACCTGCGCCACGGGTTCATGGCTGCACAGATAGTGTTCGCACGCGGCGCGGGCCTCGGCGCTTTTGCCTTCGTTGGCCAGTGCAGCAATCTGCGCCAGCAGTGTTGCGGCGTCCGGGTCGGCAGTTTTTTTCGTCACCGGCAAAGCCGTCACGGCAGCGAACGACCGATTGCGCACTGGCGCTGGCGGCGGCGCGCTGCGCAGTGGTTGGCTGACCGGCACGGCGACCGGTTTGGGCGTCGGCAGCGGTTCGGGGTGCGGCTCGCTATGGCGGCTGAAAGCGAACGACTGCGGGATGCCGATCGAGCGCATGCCCAAGCGCCCGAGCAGACTGCCCTCCGCCGGGCCGATAAACAGCACGCCGTCGACGTGGGTCAGGCGCTTGAGCACTTCGAACACCTGCTTTTGCGTCGGCTGGTCGAAGTAGATCAGCAGGTTGCGGCAGAACACGAAATCGAAGGCAGGCTCGGTCGCCAAAAGCGTCGGATCGAGCACATTGCCGACCTGCCAGCGCACTTGTTCGCGAACGTATTCGTTGACCCGGTGGCCGTCCTGCTCAGGCATGAAATGCCGATCGCGAAACTGCAGATCCTGCCCGCGAAACGAGTTCTTGCCGTAAACAGCGCGGCGCGCCTTGTCCACCGACAACGGGCTGATGTCCATGCCGTCGACCTTGAATTGATGCGGCTGCAATCCGGCATCAAGCAAGGCCATGGCAATCGAGTAGGGTTCTTCGCCGGTCGAGCACGGCAGGCTCAGAATTCGCAGCGCGCGCATATTATTGAGTTCTTTAAGCCGACCTCGCGCCAGTTTGCCCAGCGTCGCGAAAGATTCCGGATAACGGAAAAACCACGTTTCCGGAACGATCACCGCTTCGATCAGCGCCTGCTGCTCGTCCCGCGAGCCTTGCAACAGCTGCCAATATTCGTCGGCGTGGGCGGCCTGGGACAGGGTCGTGCGCTGGCGCACGGCACGCTCGATGATCGCCGCGCCCACCGACGCGACATCAAGGCCGATGCGTTCCTTGAGGAAATCGAAAAAGCGCTGCTCACTGCTCATGGCTGCGCCTCAAGCTGCGCCGGATCACGCGGCGGATCGGGGAACAGCAAGCTGCGCACGGCGTCATCGAGCAAGTCATTGACCCGCACCCATTGCAGCAATCCCTGCGCATCTTCGCGCACCGGGCCGAGGTACGGCGCCTCACGGTTGTCGAGGCCGTAAGGCTGGAAATCTTGCGGATGACAGCGCAGCGTGTCGGTGGCCTGCTCGAGAATCAGCCCGAGCCATTGTGCTGATTGCGATTGATCCGGCTGATAATTGACCAGCACCAGCCGCGTGCTGGTGCGCGCCTCGGCGGGCTGGCCAAAAGTCAGCGCACTGAGGTCGATCACCGGCACCACCGCCCCGCGATAGGCGAACACCCCGGCCACCCAGTGCGGCGCCCGGGCAATCGGCTTCAACGGCAGGCGCGGCAGCACTTCGGCCACTTCCGTGGCGCGCAGGGCATAGCGCTCGTTGCCGATGCGAAACAGCAGAAACAGCGCCTGCTTCGCCACTGGCGCGGCGCCACGTTTGGCGATGATTTCGCTCATCAGACTTTGAATCGCGAAACGCCGCTGCGCAGGCCGACGGCCACCTGGCTCAGTTCGTCGATAGCGAAACTGGCCTGACGCAGCGATTCGACGGTCTGGCTGCTGGCATCGCCCAACTGCACCAGCGCATGGTTGATCTGCTCGGCGCCAGTGGCCTGGGCCTGCATGCCTTCGTTGACCATCAGCACGCGCGGCGCCAGCGCCTGCACCTGATGGATGATCTGCGACAGCTGCTCGCCGACCTGCTGCACTTCCGACATGCCGCGGCGCACTTCTTCGGAAAACTTGTCCATGCCCATCACCCCGGCCGACACCGCCGACTGGATCTCGCGAACCATCTGTTCGATGTCGTAGGTGGCCACGGCGGTCTGATCGGCCAGACGCCGGACTTCGGTGGCGACCACGGCAAAACCGCGACCGTACTCGCCGGCCTTCTCGGCTTCGATCGCTGCGTTGAGCGACAGCAGGTTGGTCTGGTCAGCCACTTTGACGATGGTCACCACCACCTGATTGATGTTGCCGGCCTTCTCGTTGAGGATCGCCAGTTTGGCGTTGACCAGATCCGCCGCGCCCATGACCGAGTGCATGGTGTCTTCCATGCGCGCCAGGCCTTGCTGGCCGGAGCCGGCGAGCACCGAGGCCTGATCGGCAGCGGTGGACACTTCAGTCATGGTGCGCACCAGATCCCGCGAAGTCGCGGCGATCTCACGGGAGGTTGCGCCGATTTCGGTGGTGGTCGCTGCGGTTTCGGTGGCGGTGGCCTGTTGCTGCTTGGAAGTGGCGGCGATCTCGGTGACCGAGGTGGTCACCTGCACCGAGGAGCGCTGGGCCTGGGATACCAGCGACGTCAGCTCGGTCATCATGTCGTTGAAGCCGGTTTCGACCGCGCCGAACTCGTCCTTGCGATCAAGGTTCAGGCGCGAACTCAGATCGCCGGTGCGCATGATGTCGAGGATGGTCACGATGCGGTTCATCGGCGCCATGATCGCGCGCATCAGCAGCAGACCGCAGAGGCCGGCGGCCAGCACCGCAACCAGCAGGGAAATGACCATGCTGACTTTGGCCGTTGCCACCGCGTCGTCGATGTTGGCCATGGCGTTATCAGCGACGACTTTGTTTTCGCCAATGATGTCGTTGAGTTTCATGCGCCCGGTGTACCACGCCGGGGTCAGTTTCTCGTTGAACAGCTTGATGGCATCGGCTTCCAGATTGCGCTTGTGCAGGTCCAGCACGGCATCCTGAATCTGCATGTAGGTATCGTGGTACTTCTCGAACAGGGCGAATTCGGAACGGTCTTCATCGGTGGCCATGGTCTTGCGATAGCTGGCCATATGTTCTTGCAGACGCGCCTCGAACGCCTTGTAGTCGGCAGCGTCTTCACTGGAAACGCCCTGGCCTTCCTTGAGGCCGAGCAGTTTTTGGGTCTGCAAATAACTGTCGACCCATGCGCCGCGAATCATCGAGCTGTAATAGACGCCGGGAATGGCATCGTCGCGCACGCTGTTTTCACTGGCCTCGATTTTCAACAACCGCGAGTAGGACAGCACCACCATCAACAGCATGATGGCGATAATCACCGCAAAGCTCGCCAAAATGCGTTGGCGCAACGTCCAGTTCTTCACAGTGAATCCTCGTGCCTGATCGAAATGCGGGGAGTATAGCCGAGGGCGGTGTTTCATTTATAAGACGCTTTCGCTGGCAGTACTGTCCTTGTGGGAGCGAGCCTGCTCGCGAAGGCAACACCGCGATCCCGGCAAATACCCAACTGCGCAAGAAGTTGCGCAGTTGGTCGTAATATTTCAGGGCCTGAATCCTCTGCAGCTCAAGCGGCGCAAGGCCTGCAGCCAAGTGCGCAAGAAGTTGCGCAGTACTGCGCAACTTCTTGCGCACTTTCTCCCGGTTATCCCGGTGAAAAACGCCGCGAATGATCACCGACTACCGTGGCGTCCCCGCCATCCGGGCACCGCGCAAAACCTGGCACGCTCCTTGATAACTCTCAGCCACCCACCGGGCGATTTCGCCTCCGGGCACCCTAACTTTATCCGCAAGGAGAGCACCCCATGGCAACACCAGCGTACATGTCGGTTACCGGCGAAAAACAAGGCCTGATCACTGCCGGCGCTTTCACCGCCGACTCCGTTGGCAACACCTACCAGGAAGGCCACGAAGACCAGGTTATGGTTCAGGCTTTCACCCACGACGTGATCATCCCGCGTGACCCGCAATCCGGTCAGCCAACCGGTCAGCGCGTACACAAGCCAGTTGTGATCACCAAGGTCTACGACAAGGCTTCGCCACTGCTTCAAGCAGCTCTGACTTCCGGCGAGCGCATGAGCGAAATCGTTATCCAGTGGTACCGCACTTCGGCTCAAGGCACCCAAGAGCACTACTACACCACCAAACTGGAAGACGCGATCATCGTCGCCATCAACAACAAAATGCACAACTGCCAGGATCCAGGCAACGCGCACTTCACCCACCTGGAAGAAGTGCAGTTCACCTACCGCAAAATCACCTGGACCCACGAAGTATCCGGTACTTCGGGTTCCGATGACTGGCGTGCTCCAGTCGTTTAATTACGGCTGACCGTTACACGCATCGGCCAGCTCTGCTGGTCGATGTTGTTTACGCCCCTCCAGAATTTCGCGAACGTTGAGCCGCTTTTTTGCGGTCGTCGACGAGCGCCGCTGTACAGCACGAGGAACAAGGGATGTTCGCGCCGGCCAATGAAACCCACTTTGCCCTGACCATCGAAGGGCTTTCCGCCGACTTTCAGGTGTTTACCCTCACCGGCCGGGAAGCCATCAGCCAGCCTTTTGTCTTTGAGGTGGAGCTGGTCAGTGAGCAGCCGTCGCTGGACCTCGAAACCCTGCTGCACAAACCGGCCTTCCTGCAGCTGTCGCCTGACGGCAGCGGCATCCATGGCCAGATCTACCGCGCCGCGCAAGGCGATTCCGGCAAGCGCTTGACCCGTTATTCGGTGACCTTGCGCCCGCAACTGGCGTATCTGGCGCACCGCATCAACCAGCGCATCTTCCAGAACCTCAGCGTGCCGAAGATCATCGGTCAGGTGCTGGAAGAGCACGGCATTCAAGGCAACGCCTACGAATTCAAGACCGGCTCGATCTATCCCGAACGCATCTACTGCGTGCAATACGACGAGTCGGACCTGCACTTCATCCAGCGCCTGTGCGAAGAGGAAGGCATTCACTTCCACTTCCAGCACAGCGCCAACGCGCACAAGTTGGTGTTCGGCGACGACCAGACGGTGTTCCCGAAGCTCAAGCCGGTGCCCTATCAGCAAGACTCCGGCATGGTCGCCAGCAACCCGGTGATCAAGCGTTTCGACCTGCGCCTGGAAACCCGCACCAGCCGCACCACGCGCCGCGATTACGATTTCGAAAAACCGCGCCTGACCCTGGAAAGCGAAAACCGTGGCGACGCCCTGCCCGACCTCGAAGACTACGATTACCCGGGCCGCTTCATCGACCGCGAGCGCGGCAAGCATTTGGCCAAACGCGCCCTCGAACGTCATCGCAGCGACTTCCAATTGGCCGAAGGCAAGAGTGATCAGCCACTGCTGGTCAGCGGCCATTTCCTCGCCCTGACCGAACACCCGAAAGCCAAGTGGAACGACCTCTGGCTGCTCACCGAAGTGCTGCACGAAGGCAAACAGCCGCAAGTCCTCGAAGAGTCGGTGACCAGTGACACCACCGCACTCAAAGACGATTTCCACCAGGGCTACCGCAACCGCTTCCATGCCACGCCATGGGACGTACCCAACCGCCCGCCGCTGCGCCACCCGAAACCGCGCATCCTCGGCAGCCAGAGCGCCGTGGTCACCGGCCCCAAAGGTGAAGAAATCCACTGCGACGAGTACGGCCGGGTCAAAGTCCAGTTTCACTGGGACCGCGAAGGCCAGGCCGACGACAAGACCAGTTGCTGGCTGCGCGTCTCCAGCGCCTGGGCCGGCGCCCAGTATGGCGGCATCGCCATCCCGCGCATTGGCATGGAAGTGCTGGTCACGTTCCTTGAAGGTGACCCCGATCAACCGCTGATCAGCGGCTGCCTGTACCACAAGGAAAACACCGTCCCCTATCCACTGCCGGCGAACAAGACCCGCAGCACCTTCAAGACCCTGAGCTCCATGGGCGGTGGCGGCTACAACGAACTGCGCATCGAAGACAAAAAAGGCCAGGAACAAATCTACCTGCACGCCCAGCGCGACTGGGACGAGAACATCGAACACGACCAGAAAATCCGCGTCGGCAACGAACGCCACGACACCGTCGAGCAAAACAGCTACACGGAATTCAAAGCCGAAGAACACCACACCGTCTACGCCGACCGCAAAGTCGAAACCCGCGCCAACGACCACCTCACCGTCGGCGTCAACCAGCACATCAAGATCGGCACCGGCCAGTTCATCGACGCCGGCCAGGAAATCCACCTGAGCAGCGGCATGAAAGTGGTGATGGAAGCTGGCGCCGAACTCACGCTGATCGGCGGCGGCAGCTTCATCAAGATTGACGCTGGTGGCGTGACCATGAGCGGGCCAGTGATCAACATGAATTCTGGTGGTAGTCCGGGCAGTGGGACTGGTGCTGCGCCGTTGATGCCCGGCGTGTTGAAACAGGCGGATGCAGACAAGGCTGGCCAAGTCCTGACCCCGGCGCAGATCAACACCCTCAAACGTAACGCGCCGTTCTGTGAAGAATGCGAAAAATGCAAGGCAGGTGCCTGTGCCATCTGAACGAATTTCCCCCAAGGACTGGCTGGCGCAACAGCCGCTGCAAAGCGGCGAGCGCCTGTACCTGATCATCAGCGCCGCCAGCGACGCAGACGCCCTGAAAACCCTGTACCTCACCGAACCCACCGCCCAGCTCATCCCGATCTGGGGCGGCACGCCCTACTCCACCTGGCAACCGGTGATGCCCTACCTCACCGAACTCAAAGCCAACTCCGCCTTCCTGCCATGGATCGCCGAAACCGACGCCCTCGACTGGGGCTGGCTGGCGGTGTCGCGTTCAGAACCGAACGAAGTGTTCGAACACCTGCGCAGCCTGACGCAGGTGAAAATGCCGGATGGCACCGAGGTGTTTTTCCGGTTTTGGGATGGGCGGCATATTTATCCGATCCTGCGGGGGCTTGGGGAAAAGGCTGGAGAAGTGCTGCCGGTGTTTGAGCGGTATCTGATTAATGGGCAGGCGCTGGAAGTGGGCGCGCGGGTGGTGCCGAAGGTCAAGGACTGGCCGTGGTGGGAGGTGCCGAAGGGGTTGTTGGAAGAATTGATGGCAGAAAATCCATCAACCGTTATCGGCAACATGATGCAGTGGTTGCAGGAGGAACACGCCGATCTGTATTTCTCCTTTCCCGAATCGAACCTGAAACAAAAAGTGGCGCGCTTTGTTAAACGCACGCCACTCACGGAAGAAAACTTTACCGGGCTGTTGAAGGCCTATCTGGAAAAAGAGGTGGTGGTATGAGCGTTTTAATGGGCGGGATCGTTGGCGGTCTCACAGCAAAACAACCCGATGCTCAGGCCATCATCAACGACTTCAAGAAGTGCCTGAAGGATTACCGCGAGCATGCAGAAGCCTGGTACGGCGGCATTCTGGATGCGGAGCAGCAATTCAAAGTCGGTGACGAAGTTGGCACGGCTGACAAGGACAGCAAGAAGGAAAATACCCTTTATGCCAACTGTCCTGCGAACGGCAAGCTGGTGCTGATCCATAGTTTCGAGTCCGCGCGCTTTGTGCCGATCGGCAATACGCCAGTTCAACTGACACCGGTCGTCAATGGCCGCTTCATCGGCAAAAACGAAGTTGGCCCGACCATCAATAAAACCATTGATGCATCAGGGATTCTTGAAGTCTCAGGCCTTACTCCCAATCAGCAGTACAAAATCACCTTCTTCCCGAATCCTACGCGTGCCCAGATCGACAGTTTGTTCAATTCCTACCAAGGCGTGATCGGCGAGTTGGGCGGCTGGCTACAAACTGAATGGAGCACCAGCTTCCTGCCGCTATGGCAGGCGCACACCGATGCCTCCCTTGGTGGTCGCGCGTTGCAGGAACTGGAAGCGGCCTGGGAAGGCTTCATGAAAGCGATCATGGGCTTATGGGGCGATATCAAAAGTCTCTACGACCTCATTGCCCATCCTCGCGAAAACTACGAGAAGCTGAAAAACTTTTTTACTGAAGAACAGATCAAGAAGATCTACGACGCCTCTGCCGACGCTATTCACACAGCTTTATTGATCGCGAGCGATGAGCCGCTGATGTGGATATACGTCGCGGCCATCGTGGCCTGGGTGAAGATGCTGCCGCCTCAGACTTGTACCGAAGTGCTGGCGCAAATGTCGACTGAGTTCCTGCTCAACATTTTGATCGGCGTTGTTTTGACTGGTGGTCTTGGCTTGGCCGTACGCGTGGGTACAAAAGCCGTCAAAGGGGTACAAAGCAGCGGCAAAGTCATAAAGCTGATTGAAGACTTCACCGGCATGTTGATGAAAGTCAGCAAGTCCAAAGCGACACCCCATACCGAAGCATCGAAGCCGTTGCTACTCAATGGTGATTCGAAATTCAATCCGGCACGCAAAGCGGATGTTCAGATCGCGCCCCCCAAACCCGCCGAAACGACCACAGCGCCTAAAAGCAGGCCACCGATCACTGGCGGAAGTGATTCGAATTTCAATCCGACACCCAAAGCGGATGTTCAGATTGCCGCTCCCAAACCTGCCGAAACCGCGACAGCTCCGAAGAGCAAGCTACCGGTCACCGGCGGAAAACTGGAATCCGATGCGCAGATTCAAACCCGTAAAAAAGATGAGCCAGCCTCACGGATCGAGCAAGTAGAGACCGTCGACAACGCCCCCGAACAGCCGAAGAACCCAGCAAAAAAACCTGCACAATGCGTCGACGACACATGCTCAGACGGCGAACCAGTATCGATGGTGACCGGTGAAGAGTTACTGACGCTCACCGATGGGGAACTGGGTGGCCTGCTGCCTTTTGAGTGGACACGCCTATACCGAAGCAGTGCAGTCGAAATTGATAGCCGCCTCGGCTATGGCTGGAGTCATTCACTGTCTCATCGCTTGCAGATCGACGATGAGGGTGTGCTGTGGACGGACAACGAGAACCGGCAAACCCGTTTCCCGATGCCCACGGAACAGCGGCCGGCCATCACTAACAGCCTGGCTCAGGCAGCGATTTATCTAGGTAATGAACCCGGCGAACTCATTTTGACCCAAGCCGGGGCAAAAACCCGCTTCTACCATTTCCGTGCCGGTCGACTGACCGCGATCAGCGATGCTTACGAAAATCGTCTGCACATCAGTTATGACTTCGTTGATCGTATCCAGCGCATAGATAACGGCGCAGGGCGCGCCCTTTTGCTGCGCTACGAAGACAGACACATCGTTGCTGTCGACCAACAGCAACAACGCCACGAATACAATGAACGCGGCGAACGCCAAGACCCATGGCTGACGATTCATACCCTCGTCACCTACCGATACAACGCACTCAATCAACTGGTTTCTTCCACCAATGCGATGGGCGAAACCGAGCATTACCGCTACAACGATCAGCACGTCATCCTTGAGCGACAAATGGCCGGAGGGGCTAGCTTCTTCTGGGAGTGGGAGCGTGAAGGCAAGCTGTCCCGATGCGTACGTCATTGGGCCAATTACGCGCAGATGGAAGCACGTTACGAGTGGGATGATAACGGCTCGGTCATTGTTCATAACGCTGACGGCAGTGAGCTGGTCTATGTGCATGACGAAAATGCACGCCTGGTCAGTGAGACCGCACCCGACGGTGGTGAGACGCAGAACGCTTATGACGATAACGGCCGATTGATCGCCGTTAAAGACCCGATGGGAGCGATCACCGAGTATCAGTACAGCGATGCCGGACGCTTGATTGCGGTGATCCCCCCGGAAGGTGTTCCGACGCGTTACAACTACTTCAACGGTCAACTTATTGATGTCCAGCGCGGCAAGGCCCGCTGGAAATACGAACGCAACCGCCAGGGCGATATTACCCAACAAACCGATCCTGACGGCAACGAGACCTTCTACAGCTATGACCGTCAGGGACGCTTGCTTGAGATCCGCCACCCCGACGGCAGTCGTCATCAACTGGGCTGGAACAACCTCGGCCAATTGCTGGAAGAACGCCTGCCGGATGGAGGTCAACGCAAGTATCGCTACGATGCGCTCGGCCGGCAAATCACTCGCCAGGACGAATTCGGAGCGATCACCCAATACCAATGGGATGCCGTCGACCGCCTCACTCAGGTCACCCTGCCCGGCGGCGCCACACGTGCGTTTACCTACAACCCGTATGGCCGCGTCACCGCCGAACGCGACGAGCTCGGGCGGATCACCCGCTACGAATACGCCGACAACCTGCACCTCGTCAGCCGCCGGATCAATCCCGACGGCAGCCAACTGCGCTATCGCTACGACAACTCGCAACTCAACCTCACCGAGATCGAAAACGAGCGCGGCGAACGCTATCAACTCGATTATTACCCGAACGGCCTGATCCAGCAGGAAACCGGCTTCGACGGCCGCCGCACCGCGTACGAGTACGACCTCAACGGCCAACTGCTGAAGAAAACCGAGTTCGGTGACGACGGTAGTGAACTGGTTACCGAATACCAGCGCGATGCCGCAGGCCGTTTGCTGGTCAAGACGCTGCCCGATGGCGAAGAGATTCATTACAGCTACGACGCACTCGGTCGCCTGGTAAACGTCGACGACGGCCATTGGCCGCTCGCTTATGAATACGACGTGCAAGATCGCTTGATCATCGAACATCAGGGCTGGGGCACCACGCGTTACGCTTACGACAAAGTCGGTCAGCTCAGCCACTGCCGTCTGCCCGATGGCTGCACGCTCGATTACCGTCATTTGTCCGGTGGACGGCTGAGCAGCATCGACCTCAACGGCTCTCGCCTGACCAGCCACCAGTTCAACGCCGGTCGCGAGCAACAACGCCAACAAGGCTTGCTGCTTAGCCAATACCAATACGATGAACAGGGCCGACTACAGGCCCACAGCGTCAGCCAACGGGACAAGCACCTGTTCCAGCGTCGCTACAACTACGATGCCAACGGCAACCTCGCCGGTATTAACGACAGCCGCAAAGGCAACCGCAGCTATCACTACGATCCACTCGACCGACTGATCAGCGTACGCGGCGCCATGCCAGAGAGCTTCGCTCACGACCCGGCAGGCAACCTCCTCGGACAAAATGACCTGCCCGCAGCCAACATAGCCAACGTCAAAGGCAACCGCCTACTGATGCAAGGCGACCGCCATTACGATTACGACGCCTACGGCAACCTGATCCGCGAGCGTCGCGGCACCAGCCAAAAGCTCGTCACCGAGTACCGCTACGACTGCCAGCACCGCCTGATCGGCGTCAGCCTGCCGGGTGGCAGCACCGCATCCTACAAATACGACGCCTTCGGCCGCCGCATCGAGAAAACCGTCGACGGCCACACCACTGAATTTCTCTGGCAAGGCGAGCGATTGATCGCCGAAAGCGCAGAAAATCGCTATCGCAGCTACATCTACGAGCCGGGCAGCTTCCGCCCGTTGGCAATGCTCGACGGCGAAGGCCCACTAAAGGCTGCCCCGTTCTACTATCAACTCGACCACCTCGGCACACCGCAGGAACTCACCGACTACAGCGGCGAGATCATGTGGTCAGCGAAGTACCAGGCCTACGGCAACCTCGCGGCGCTGGACGTCAGCGAAATCGATAATCCGCTGCGTTTTCAAGGGCAGTATTTCGACGCCGAGACAGGGTTACATTACAACCGCCACCGCTACTACAATCCGGGGACTGGACGGTTTTTGACGCCGGATCCGATCAAGCTTGCGGGTGGGTTGAATAGCTACCAGTACGCGCCTAACCCTACGGGGTGGGTGGATCCTTTGGGATTGAGCGGATGCCCCGGAGGCAAAGATGGCTCCTCCGGCTCAAGCACCGAAAACCCTGCAAGTAAAGCAGTTGTAAAGGAAGGATCGCCCCCACCTCCTGAACCACCAAAACATGACAAATGGAGTCGTGAACCTAAAAGCATTCAGGATCAGATGACATTGCAGGCGGCGAAAGAAGGACACGGGGTCAGGATCATTGAGGGCTTAAATGATCCAAACTTCAAAGGAATGGACAAATGGGAGCTTAAAGTAAAATCCAAAAACGGTAACGACTCGGTGGTGCACTATGTTCGTGATCCGGAAACTGGCAAATTAATGGACTTTAAATTCAAAAAGCATAGCACCGACGATATAAAACCGTGGGGAAACGACCCATCCGTACCACCCGGGGATTCTGAAAAAAAATGAAAGTTAAATGTAAAACAAACAAAATAGACCAAAGCTTCACGCAGGATACTTCAATAAGGCTTAAGCGCTATATCTCGATCGGCGACAGTGAGCTAGACATCGAAGTCGGAAAAGAATATACCGTATACGGCGTTGAATTTTGGGACAACTGCCCATGGGTTTATATATGCCCAGAGCCTTATGACGAATACCCTAAACCATTCGCATTGGACTTTTTTGAAGTCACCGAAAAAAAAATGTCGTCTCACTGGGTTCTTAACTCACAGTGCACGCACAACAAAAAAGTCAAGACCCAGCTCGTATTTTGCGAGTGGGCTGACGATGAGAGCTTCTATGAAAGGTTGATTAACGAAGACGAAGAATGCGTTAATACATTCGACAGCTATAGGAAAATGATGAACGCCGAATAGAAAACAACCAAGGACCAAAATCGCTACTGTTATTTTCAACGTACAAAACCACCATCCTTGATGGTTAGTATAAATGCAAATGGGGACAGATTTACTTCCTACTGAAATAAATCTGTCCCCATTTGTCCCTAGTGATAAAAACATTGCGACACGTAGAGCTGCGTTTAGAGAGGCTAAGCGCGACGCCAAATTCCCTAACACAGCTGTTCTAATTAGGGTGAAACGTGTTCCGCTTACGAAAGAAGCTGAAAATGGTAGGGGTACGGAGTTTGTTTGAGACGCGGAAGGTAATACGGTGATGATTAAAGAGTATCGCTACAAAAATATTGATAAAGAACGTGTTGTCATTCAGAAACATTTGTACGGACATTAGGACTATCCAGCCTCCCATGCTTCTCATAAATACACACCTTAATGTTAGAGAATACGACTCTGTATCAGGCAATGCTCATCGAAACAGAACACTCCACTTATGAAGTGTGGCACGCCATTACGTATTTGAGTAATAAAGAAAATGCTGACAAATTCAACTTCAAAAAAAAAGAATGAACATCGATCATTGGAGAGTTTTATTCCCCAGAGCATTCGTTCACTAGCTACGCACTATTAGACGAAAACTCGTCACAATTAAAACTACATAGTAGGGTAAAAGAAAAAACAGCACCTGCGAAATGTTTGAAAAATACTACAACTAATATGAATTTGATCTTTACATAGAATTTATCGAATCACTCAAAATAGAAAACTTCAATTTCGCCAGACATACAATTCTATCGATCATGAATGAGAACCAGATGCTTGCCGTAAAAATTGAAATCAATAACTCATGCATTGTCACATGTAGCGCAAGAAACATTACTACTTCCAACTTAAAAGCTTATTACAACGACGGATCCGTTTGAGCATATCCGAGACTTTAAAACAGAAGAGTCGAAAATCTACTATTGATCTAGTACATTCATATGGATCTGCTCTCTTCACCACGACCTGACTTGGCCGGTTCTTAGCCAGAGTCGGGCCCGGTTTCCCTGGAACGATCGCAAGCACATCATCGCCGTCGACTATCAACAGTTCCTGCCAGCGGACAATCTTGAGGCCGCATGGAACACAGTGCAGACGCTGGTCACTTACAGCTACGACACGCAGCATCGCCTGATCGAGGCGAAGAATGCCGCAGACGAAGCCGAACGCTATCGCTACAACGACCAGCACGTCATTCTCGAGCGGCAATTGGCAGGCGGCGCGGCGTTCTATTGGGAGTGGGAAAACGAAGGCAAACTGTCTCGCTGCACTCGTCACTGGGCCAACTTTTCGCAGATGGAAGCGCAGTACGTCTGGGACGACAAAGGCAGCGTCACCGTAACCAACGCCGATGGCAGCGAAGAACGAATACGACAGCGTCGGCCAGCTCAAGCACTGCCGCTTGCCCGATGGCAGCAAACTCGATTACCGCCACCAGCCTGGCGGGCAACTCAGCAGCATCGACCTCAACGGCTCGCGCCTGACCAGCCACCAGTTCAGTGCCGGCCGCGAACAACAGCGCCAACAAGGCTTGCTGCTCAGCCAGTACCAATACGACGAACAGGGCCGTCTGCAAGCGCACAGCGTTAGCCAACGGGACAAGCACCTGTTCCAGCGTCGCTACAACTACGACGCCAACGGCAACCTCGCCGGAATCGACGACAGCCGCAAAGGCAACCGCAGCTATCACTACGACCCGCTGGATCGCCTGATCAGCGTGCGCGGCGCCATACCAGAGAGCTTCGCCCATGACCCGGCAGGCAACCTCCTCGGACAAAATGACCTGCCCGTTGCGAATCTCGCCAACGTCAAAGGCAATCGCCTGCTCATGCAAGGCGACCGCCACTACGATTACGACGCCTATGGCAACCTGACCCGTGAAAGTCGCGGCACCGGACAAAAACTCGTCACCGAATACCGCTACGATTGCCAACACCGCTTAATCGGCGTCAGCCTGCCGGGAGGCAGCACCGCATCTTACAAATACGACGCCTTCGGCCGCCGCATCGAGAAAACCGTCGACGGCCACACCACTGAATTCCTCTGGCAAGGCGAACGATTGATCGCCGAAAGCGCAGAAAATCGTTATCGCAGCTACATCTACGAACCGGGCAGCTTCCGCCCATTGGCAATGCTCGACGGCGAAGGCCCGCTAAAAGCGGCCCCGTTCTATTACCAACTCGACCACCTCGGCACACCGCAGGAACTCACCGACTACAGCGGCGAAATCATGTGGTCGGCAAAATACCGCGCCTACGGCAACCTCGCTGCGCTGGACATCAGCGAGATCGATAATCCGCTGCGTTTTCAAGGGCAGTATTTCGACGCCGAGACAGGGTTACATTACAACCGCCACCGCTATTACAATCCTGGGACTGGACGGTTTTTGACCCCGGATCCGATCAAGCTTGCGGGTGGGTTGAATAGCTACCAGTACGTGCCTAACCCTACGGGGTGGGTGGATCCCCTAGGGTTGAATACTTGTCCAGGCGGAGATAAATGCGTTCCGGGGCAAAGCGCTGAAATACCTGAAGGAAAAGCCAGGGTAAGCGATGGAGCCCCGCCTCCTCCCGACGTTCAATGGACAAATCATGGCAATAAACATGTGGCGCCTAAGGCTCCTTGGCCATCTGTTGTAAAATCGACCGCTAATGGAGGTGCAGCTAAATATCTACCCGGCACGGACATTGAAGCGTTAGAGCGGCACGCGTTTGCAAATGGTCAAGATGTTAACAACGGAAAACCATGGAAAGTAATTGACATGGGAAAAACCATAGGCGCCAATGACGGAAAAGAAACTCAGTACATGAGAGTGGAGTTAAGTGCAAACACAATACATGGACATCCAATATCAGAAGAATCGTTTAGAAAACTAACGAAAAAGAAGAAATGATTTATGAATCTTGAAAACATAAAAAAACTTGGTGGCAAGATAACTTTTGACGAAATATCCAGCCTAGTCGGATCGGATATTTCGCTCATTACAGATGAGTTAAGGGAGGATCTTTTGCAAGCGCTACTCCCGCACGAGCAAACAATAGACATTGGTTGGTATCCCGAATTCAGTGAACACGGCGCCTTCAGAATCTCATTAATCGCAAATAAAAATTGGGCATCGCCTATATACACCGAAACGGCCAAAACCTGGGCCGATCTTGAAAAAGCGTTAGACCATACATTGAATAAAGTAAAAATTTAATGGATCGACGAGCTCGCGTTGACTAGCCAGCGTCGACGACGGTCGTTAGCCTTTCGCCTATAAATATGACTTGCAGACCAACTCATCGAGGAACACCAAGTCTGGGGCTCCTTGCGCTACGAATACGACAGCGTCGGCCAACTTAGCCACTGCCGTCTGCCGGATGGCTGCACGCTCGATTACCGTCATTTGTCCGGTGGACGCCTGAGCAGCATCGACCTCAATGGCTCACGCCTGACCAGCCACCAGTTCAACGCCGGTCGCGAACAACAGCGCCAGCAAGGTCTGTTACTCAGCCAATACCAATACGATGAACAGGGCCGCCTGCAAGCGCACAGCGTGAGCCAGCGGGACAAACACCTGTTCCAGCGCCGCTACCAATACGACGCCAATGGCAACCTCGCCGGCATCGACGACAGCCGCAAAGTCAATCGCAGCTATCACTACGACCCGCTGGATCGCCTGATCAGCGTCCGCGGCGCCATGCCTGAGAGCTTCGCCCATGACCCGGCAGGCAACCTCCTCGGACAAAATGACCTGCCCGCAGCCAACCTTGCCAACGTCAAAGGCAATCGCCTGCTGATGCAAGGCGACCGCCACTACGACTCCGACACTTACGGCAACCTGATCCGAGAGCGTCGCGGCACCGGCCAAAAGCTCGTCACCGAATACCGCTACGACTGCCAGCATCGCCTGATCGGCGTCAGCCTGCCGGGTGGCAGCACCGCAAGCTGCAAATACGACGCCTTCGGCCGCCGCATCGAGAAAACCGTCGACGGCCATACCACTGAATTCCTCTGGCAAGGCGAACGCCTGATCGCCGAAAGCGCACAAAATCGTTATCGCAGCTACATCTACGAACCGGGCACCTTCCGCCCGTTGGCAATGCTCGACGGCGAAGGCCCGCTAAAAGCGGCCCCGTTTTACTACCAACTCGACCACCTCGGCACGCCGCAGGAACTGACCGACTACAGCGGCGAAATCATGTGGTCGGCGAAGTATCGCGCGTACGGTAACCTCGCAGCGCAGGATGTCAGCGAAATCGATAACCCGTTGCGCTTCCAGGGTCAGTATTTCGACGCCGAGACAGGCTTACATTACAACCGCCACCGCTACTACAATCCGGGGACTGGACGGTTCTTGACGCCCGATCCGATCAAGCTTGCGGGTGGGTTGAATAGCTACCAATACGTGCCTAATCCTACGGGGTGGGTGGATCCGTTGGGTTTAAGCTGCAAGCTAGGACAGTGCCCAGAACCTCCTAAATGGAGCGAAAAATCTGTCTTCAATAAATATCCAGAGAAGACAGTCCTGAGGACTTCAGGGCCTGAGGCACAAGCTGCATTCTTACAAGAGCATCTCCCTGGCCTGCCAAAGGAACAGGCCCAGATGATCCTTGAAGAGTCTTACAAAAAGGGGACTTCAGTCGTTATCGGTGGTAGCAGGGTCAGGTGTGATAATCACATTGGTAGCGACCTTGATGTAGGATTTGGAGACATAAACGCGAATAAGGCCGGGAAACTAGTTAAAGGACTGGAAAAAAAGTTCGAGGGTAAGGAAGGCTTTCTTTCGCTTGAACAAACCAGAATCACACCCGGAAACAAAACCCAAAATATTGAAGAAATAAAATCTCCTGAAGAATTCTTCCAACGCTCTGAAACTCGATCCGGACAGGATCAAAGAGCTGGCGAACAGTACCGAGCGTCACGCTCAATAACACTTAGAGAAGACGGGACAATCACGTTAATACCACCAGGAGCCACACCATGATATTTAAATCCTCTGGCAACTTAGTCAACCCAAACATCGTAACTTATAGAAGCCTCGGGTTTGGCGAGGCTGCCATACTCGATACGCAGGCATATGAACTCATAATCAACCCCTGCGATTTTCCAGAAGAATTCATGATCTATGCCGATACATTCATCTCCGAGTGCAGGATTGACGATGCAGAGCAGGGATATGCGGACATCCCAGCGCTTGCAAAAATCAATTATCCGACCTTCAGCGGGCTTTTGGAAAACCATGAAAATCTAGCGACCCACTTAATCAAAGACTACTTATACTTCGAACTATTTTACTATTTATTCCCAAACTCAGAAAATCTAAAGCTAGTTATAAACAATATAAAAGACATCCATATAGAAGGTAAATCAATGGTAATTTCCGGCGATACATACCCATTCAAAAAAATGTAACAAAACGAATTTGCGCCGCCCGTTTCCGTACGCACAAAAAATATAATATCAACGACTATTCATCAAAAAATAGTTAGACAACACTAGCAGGGAGTTCGCTACCGAATGCCAATGCGATAAGTTTGGTCGCCCGCTAGTGATAACGTTTAATAATTTCGAAGATATTCATTTGCACTACGACGTTTTGGACCGGCTTATAAAAACGCTTACGACGACCATTGGCCGCTCGCCTACAAATACGACCTGCAAGACCGCTCATCGAGGAACACCAAGTCTGGGGCACCTTGCGCTACGAACACGACAACGTCGGTCAGCTCAGCCACTGCCGTCTGCCCGATGGCTGCACGCTCGATTACCGTCATTTGTCCGGTGGACGGCTGAGCAGCATCGACCTCAACGGCTCGCGGCTGACTAGCCACCAATTCAGCGCTGGTCGCGAACAACAGCGCCAACAAGGCCTGCTGCTCAGCCAGTACCAATACGACGAACAAGGCCGACTTCAAGCACACAGCGTCAGCCCGCGGGACAAACACCTGTTCCAGCGTCGCTACCAATACGACGCGAACGGCAACCTCGCCGGTATTAACGACAGCCGCAAAGGCAATCGCAGCTATCACTACGATCCGCTGGATCGCCTGATCAGCTTACGCGGCGCCATGCCTGAGAGCTTCGCCCATGACCCGGCAGGCAACCTCCTCGGCCAGAATGACCTGCCCGCAGCCAACCTCGCCAATGTCAAAGGCAATCGCCTGCTGATGCAAGGCGACCGCCACTACGACTCCGACACTTACGGCAACCTGATCCGAGAGCGTCGCGGCACCGGCCAAAAGCTCGTCACCGAATACCGCTACGACTGCCAGCATCGCCTGATCGGCGTCAGCCTGCCGGGTGGCAGCACCGCATCCTACAAATACGACGCCTTCGGCCGCCGCATCGAGAAAACCGTCGACGGCCATACCACTGAATTCCTCTGGCAAGGCGAACGCCTGATCGCCGAAAGCGCACAAAATCGTTATCGCAGCTACATCTACGAACCGGGCACCTTCCGCCCGTTGGCAATGCTCGACGGCGAAAGCCCGCTAAAAGCGGCCCCGTTTTACTACCAAGTCGACCACCTCGGCACGCCGCAGGAACTGACCGACTACAGCGGCGAAATCATGTGGTCGGCGAAGTATCGCGCGTACGGCCACCTCGCAGCGCTGGATGTCAGCGAAATCGATAACCCGTTGCGCTTCCAGGGTCAGTATTTCGACGCCGAGACAGGCTTACATTACAACCGCCACCGCTACTACAATCCGGGGACTGGACGGTTCTTGACGCCCGATCCGATCAAGCTTGCGGGTGGGTTGAATAGCTACCAATACGTGCCTAATCCTACGGGGTGGGTGGATCCGTTGGGTTGAATACTTGTCTTGGAGGCGAAAACTGTACGCCTAGCATCGGCGCTGATGATTCCGCTATAAAACCAAAAGTAGATGAAGGCGACCAAAAAGCGCCCGAAACAGGGGGAGCTGCCCGCGCGGCTCTATATTCCGCGAATTGGCCTAAAGCGAACTTAAACAGTGCCGTTGAAAAATTCGCTGGAAGCAATCCAATCGTCAGCACTACGGACAAGGGCAAAAGAATATATAAAAATCCTCAAAACGGGATAGAAGTGGTTGAAGACATGAACGGAAATTATTTCAGAATTTATGATCCTTCCTTGCCTGGAAAGCGTAAGTATTTAAACCTTGAAGGAATTATTCCGAGCAACAAAACGCTTCCAAACGGAAAGCAATCCGGAAGAACACAAAGCGAATATAACGAAGTCAAGCACTTCAACAAGGAACCATAAAAAATGAAAACAATTTCAGTACCCTTATCTAGAGATGCAATGCATCGCTTGGACTTGGGTGAATGTATACCCGGCGACTTAGAAGAGCTATCAGTCTCAGAAGAAGATTTTCTAGCCCTTTCAAAAACGGGGGTGCTTGAGGAAATAAACTCGACACTGAGCAAACTCATCGATGAATATGAAGACGAAAGCATACAAGGACAAACCGAATTAGAATCAGCTCTCAAGATATTTCAAAAATTATTCGCCACTACAAATTCCGACACACTAAGGAAGATCATACATCTCAACGAAATGGCGATGAAATACGATACAGGTATGTTTTTTTACTTCTAATCATCATACTCGACGGCGAAAGCCAATTAAAGCTACGCCGTTCTACAACAAGCTTGGCCACCTTGGCATGACGGAGGAACTACCCGATTGCAGCGGCGAAATGTGGTCAGCGAAATACCGCGACTACGACAACCTCGCAGCGCTGGATGTCAGTGATGTCGATAACCGGCTGCGCTTCTTGGGTCAGTATTTCGACGCCAAGACCGGGTTAAGTTACAACCACCACCGCTACTACAATCCGGGGACTGGGCGGTTATTGACCCCTGACCCGATGAAATTTGCGGGTGGGTTGAACAGCTACCAGTACGTGCCTAACCCTACGGGGTGGGTGGATCCGTTGGGGCTGGTGTGTAAACAGACAAACGGTGCCACTCCGAAAAAGCCTCCGCAAAAAACGACCCCGCCCGAGGTTGGCGAGACACTTAAATTTGAGCATTTCGAGCAAGCGCGCAATAAGGCACTTGAATGGCTTGAAAGCAATGGATTCAAAGCAGAAAAGCCAACCATTGGGAAGTTTGGTACAAATGCCGGGAAGGTTGTAGGCATGCAAACCGCTGACGGCAAGACTGGCTATCGAATCGAATATGATGAAAGAAGCGGCGCACATATAAACGTTTGATCAGGAAAAAAGCCAGTACCACATTACCTTTTCAATGCAAGCGAAAAAACCGTATTAAAATTACTAAAGGCATTTAAAAAATGAGCTACTTCGACGAAGAACTTGAGAAAGAATTGTTAGAATCCAGCATTAACTACATAAAACTTAACAATGATGCGCATAACAACACCGTCTCACATATCAATAGAAATTTTCCGTTTATTGGATCAAAAATCGCTTGGAGCTCACTTCCCAACAGCATATCGCATTCAAAAAACACTATTAACAAAGCCATTGAAGAAATTTCAGAAAAAGCAAAAGATCTCAAAATAACTGAGATTACCTTTATCGGCGACTCGCTAACTGAGAATGCTTACAAATTCCACACCGCCGATCTTAAAAAAATAATAATGACATTCTCTGAAATACCGCAACACACCTATTTTTTCTCCGAGCAGTTTAGTTTGATAGGCTGCATAAGCAGCGAGGGCGAAATCAATTTTAGTGAGACCACTTAAACATGACACATAGCAGAAAAATAGGGAAAATCGATTTTCTATTGAAATAAATCCGCCCCCATTTGCGCCATTCAATCAGAGAAAACAAATATAAAAAACAGGATAATCACACTCATCATCGAAGATACTCTGAAAGCACTCGCAAACATTGAATTTACCTTGATTCCTCTACAAAAAATGGGAAGTTACTATAGCGACAAACCGGTTAGAGAATATCAAAAACTACAACCGAGTTCATTAACGATGATACGTCACTCAGCGACCAATCCAAGATCAAAAAATCATCAGCAAAAATTTCGCCCCAATTCCTGGTGAGGATTGACATGGATGACATGGATGACATAGAGCGTCATGTGGAGGGAATTGAATTCTGGAAGCCTTGAATGCTTAGCTGTACGAAGAAATCTGCTGAGCCGCCTGATATGCGTGAAAAATACGTCACTGAAACCTTCAAGGCGACTGTCAACTTAAACTCTCCATTCAAGAATAATGAAAAACAGAAAACTTATGCTCAACGCATAATCACCAGATCAAATCTCTGCGACCACTCTCACGGATTAAATAATCAAAGGACTGTTATCTTGAAACACTTAAGCCGCACTCTCACCTTGCTTCTAGCCCTTACCTTCTCCCTAAGCGCAAGCGCGCTGTCACTACGATCCGAACAACGTCCCGACGGCACAACTGTCTTGTTGCTTACAAACGAAGCCAGTCCAGAACGGGCTCACAAGCTCAACCAAGACCCGGCGGTTCGTTCTGCACTCGTTGATTTTTTTGGCTACCAAACCGGAAGTTACACCAATGACAATACGATGATCGTGCAGCAGGTTCTTGAAGCGCTCGACTCAGAAATGTCGACTTTTGTTGATGGTGTGCCTCCCGGCAGAAAAATGATCACTGCCATGGACGACGGTAACAACGGGTTCGAGCGCGGCGCATTGCTGCTGGACGACAAGGGGCTGTTGCTCGCCGTAGGACTGGTCAATGGCCACTGCACCGTCAAGTCTCGCGAGGAACCATTGACTTGTAACGATGCGCCGGAAACCATGCTGACTATTTTCCAGCCAGAAGGCGCCGGCAAGTCTGACGCCGATGCTTTGATCCCCTGGAGTAAGCAACTGCCTCCTATGATGGCGCTGTGGGCGGAGAGTGACGATCCAGAACGCCGAGCCGCTGCGCAGAAGATTGCCCACGTTGAGTACATCGTGACTCAGCCGAAACAGGGAGCCTGGACTGCGGCTCAATTACCTTCCGATTTTCCAAAAGCGATGCTGCCGTTGCTTCCGCAGCGAGCTCACTTGATTGGCGCCGGCGCTCACGGTGTCTTTACGACACCGGGTATGGAGGGCACGTCAATTGACGGTGACTGGGACAAAATAGCCGGACGCCCTCAGCATGAATATGAGGTCATTCTCAGGACTTTTACCGAATACGCGGATGTTATCGACTTCTATCAGCAACATGCAAAGGACGCCGAAGTCAGCGGCAACGAGCGCAAAGCGCTCGTTGAAGGCCGCATCAATGGTGGTACCTATAAAGTAGAAATCACCAATAGAAAAGAAGCCGGCACAGTGATCACGTTTTCCGCTTGGCGGCAGGAGGTCTAATTCATCTCTGAAGACAGAGCGATCATGTGGTCGCTTTGTCTTCTGAGCAAAAGGGACTGAGTAAAAGAGGACAGATTTCTTTCTTCAAACTGAATATAAATCTGTCCCCTTTTCTTAAGGCAGGCTGCTCAGAGCGGATGGGCGCTGTCAGCCCAATAGGAAAGTGGAAATAACCTGAATGATAATTGAACTTGACGGCCTATCCATTTCTTCCGAGCAGGATTTCCACAAGCGGATAGCTTCTGCATTTTTTTGGGCTCAGTACTATGGAAACAACCTAAATTCTCTGTGGGATTTGCTCAGTACGGACGTGGAGCGTCCGATTGAAATAGTATGGAAAAATTCGAAAGAATCTGAACAAAGCATGGGCGAAACTTTTAAAAAATGATATTTATATTCGAGCAAACAGAAAATCAGGACATATCCCTGGGCTTAGATGAAAAATTCGAATACAAATTAAAGTAAAAAAAATTGATACTTGCCAGCGCATTTATTCAACGCTGCAGTAAGCACGATTATCGTTTGAATGATCAGAGCAAAGTATTCACGAATGCAAAGATTCGGAGAGACCCAATGAGATCAAAACTCGAATACAAACTCCAACCCATCCGAGTACCAAGCGGCTGGACAATAACAATCAACAATCTGTTTGAGGTGGAGCTGACACCGGAGACTTGCAACTGGTTCTCTAGTTCGGTACTGATCGGAGGAGTCCGCCAGAGTACCGGCCATTGCTTTGACACGAGAGTCGAGCCCGAAGGGGATCCCGACGGAGAATTTGTGATTGATATGCTAACGATCGAATACGATAGAAGAGGTGAGCCAATCAAAAACTCCGAAAAGTTTCTAGGTGAATTCAGAACCAAAAGCAAAATCGAATTCATTGAAAGAATTGAAGATTTTATGATTGAGGCTTGATTACATCATTGTTCACGAATCAAAAAGATTAAAAACGGCTTTCCGAGCTAAATCTGTATTGACGCCTCAATAAGCGACACAGGAAAAATCGCAGCACAACACTGCGATTTCTCACCCCATAGAATCAATCTGCCGCCAACCGCACCTGCCTCTCCAACTCCACCTTCAACCCCGGCTCCAGCTTCAACTGCCGTGCCAGTTCATCCAGATAGCTCTTCTCCATAAAATTCTCCTCATCCACCAGCATCACACTGGCGATGTACATCTCCGCCGCCATTTCCGGCGTGCTTGCCGCGCGGGCGACGTCGGTGGGGTCGAGGGGTTTGTTGAGTTCGGCGTGGAGCCAGTGTTGCAGCTCCTGGTCGTTGTCGAGTTTGGTGAATTCGCCTTCGATCAGTTCGCGCTCGCGCTCGTCGATGTGGCCGTCGGCCTTGGCGGCGGCGACCAGGGCTTTGAGGATGGCCTGGCTGTGTTCTTCGACTTGCGCGGGTGGCAGGCGGTCGAGGGTTTGTGGTTCGCGTTGGGGTGCGCTGCCTTTTTGGGCGTTGTAGTTGCCGTAGGCCTTGTAAGCCAGTACGCCCAGCGCGGCGAGGCCGCCGTAGATGGCGACTTTGCCGCCGACCTTGCGGACTTTTTTGTTGCCGAGCAGCAGGCCCATCGCGCCCGCGGCCAATGCGCCGCCGCCCGCGCCGGACAGCAGGCCGCCGAGGCCGCTGGAGCCAGACGAGCCACCGAGCAAACCGCCCAGTCCGCTGGCAGCCGACTTGTTGGAAGCGCCACCAGTCTTGTTCTGCAGCATTTCCTGCCCGGACTTGAGCAGTTGATCGAGCAATCCACGGGTGTTCATGTTCCGTCTCCAAACAAGGATTATCCGGATCTAAGGCCCTCAGCCTAGTTCGAAAGTGCCCGACCCCGACCTGCGAGTGTGCTTCGAGATGTTGCTCGCCACTCAGAAGGGCATGTTTCGAGCGTTACGCAAATGAAAAAGGGGCAGGCTTCTCGGCCGGCCCCCTTCTCCCCCTCCCCCTTAGAATCGCGAAACACTCCGCATCGCATCCACCAGATAGCGCATGGCAATCCGGTCGCTTTCCGATAGTTCTCGATAACGCTCCACAAGTTTCAATTCTTCGGAATTGAGGCGGCGTCTTCTGCGCCCGCCGCCCAAGCAAGGGAAGATGCCCAACATTTCGGTGATGCTCTGTATTTTTGCCATGGACGATGTCCTTCTCTATTGAGTCAAGAAACTGCTGAACCTCACATCGCCCTGCCTCTTCGAGCAGCGTCGTGTGCCCCGCCGGCACGAAGGCTTGTATCCGGTCTTGCCCATAGAATAGGAATTAAATCGGCGTTGAAAAGCGGTTTTTAGAGTAATTAATCGAAAAAAGCAGATATGCCCTCTAAATCAGAGAACCCTGTCAGAAAAATTACAGACATGTCTTGTTTCATTGCCAGGTGACGCAACGCAAACAAGCCTTTTTGCCCGACAATCGAACCGATTAAGCTAGCGGGCATCTGTTTATAGTCCGTTGCGTTTGGCCGAAGGCATGACCGAACCGTAATTTCCGATCCGACAGGTGCCAGGAACGGCGCTGGATTGCACACGACAGGTTGTATTTATGCACCGCAGGAATTTGCTCAAAGCGTCCATGGCCATTGCGGCCTATACCGGTCTTTCCGCGTCGGGCCTGTTGGCCGCCCGCGCTTGGGCAGCCAATGGCGGCGCCGCCGATGGCGAGGCCCAGGCCTTCGATTTCGAGGCGTTGAAGCGTCAGGCCAAGCAGCTCGCCGGCAGTGCCTATCAGGATACGAAACAGGTGTTGCCGCCAACCCTGGCGACCATGACTCCGCAAAATTTCAACGCGATCCGCTACGACGGCGAGCATTCCTTGTGGAAGGAAAACAAAGGTCAGCTGGACGTGCAGTTCTTCCACGTCGGCATGGGTTTCCGTCAACCGGTGCGCATGTACAGCGTTGATCCGAAGACGCGCATGGCGCGCGAGGTGCATTTCCGTCCGGCGCTGTTCAATTACGAGAACACTTCGGTCGACACCCAGCAGCTCAAGGGCGACCTGGGTTTTGCCGGCTTCAAACTGTTCAAGGCGCCGGAGCTGGATCGGCATGACGTGGTGTCGTTTCTGGGCGCCAGCTATTTCCGTGCGGTCGATGCCACTGGCCAATATGGCCTTTCCGCGCGCGGCCTGGCCATCGACACTTACGCGAAGAAACGCGAAGAGTTTCCCGACTTCACCAAGTTCTGGTTCGAGACGCCTGACAAGAACGCCACGCGTTTTGTGGTCTACGCCCTGCTCGACTCGCCGAGCGCGACCGGCGCCTATCGCTTTGACATCGATTGCCAGGCCGAGCGCGTGGTCATGGAAATCGACGCGCACATCAACGCACGCACCACCATCGAACAGTTGGGCGTGGCGCCGATGACCAGCATGTTCAGCTGCGGCACCCACGAACGGCGCATGTGCGACACCATTCACCCGCAGATCCACGACTCCGATCGCCTGGCAATGTGGCGCGGCAATGGCGAGTGGATCTGCCGGCCGTTGAACAACCCGGCGACGCTGCAATTCAATGCATTTGCCGACAAGGACCCGAAAGGTTTCGGCTTGGTGCAGACCGACCACGAATTCGCCAACTATCAGGACACTGTCGACTGGTACAGCAAGCGCCCGAGCCTGTGGGTAGAACCTACAACCGCCTGGGGCGAAGGCTCTATCGATCTGCTGGAAATTCCTACGACCGGCGAGACGCTGGATAACATCGTCGCCTTCTGGACGCCGAAGAAACCAGTGGCTGCCGGTGATTCACTGAACTACGGGTACAAGCTCTACTGGAGCGCCCTGCCACCGGTCGGCACGCCACTGGCGCGGGTGCACGCGACGCGTTCGGGCATGGGCGGCTTCACCGAGGGCTGGGCGCCGGGTGAGCACTACCCGCCGGTCTGGGCGCGGCGCTTTGCCGTAGACTTCACCGGTGGCGGCCTCGAGCGCCTGCCACAGGGCACCGGGATCGAGCCGGTGATTACCTGTTCCAACGGCAAGGTGCAGGACTTCAGCGTGCTGGTGCTGGATGACATCAAGGGTTACCGGATCCTGTTCGACTGGTACCCGACCAATGACAGCGTCGAGCCAGTGGAACTGCGTCTGTTCATTCGCACCAATGACCGCACGTTGAGCGAGACCTGGTTGTACCAGTATTTCCCGCCGGCGCCGGACAAGCGTAAATACCCTTGAGGTTATAAGGCGGCTGTTCTGGCGTCATTCGCGAGCAGGCTCGCTCCCACAGGGGTCCGCATTCCTACTGTGGGAGCGAGCCTGCTCGCGAAGAGGCCCGCCTGACAACGCAAACTTGTGCCGAATAGAAAAAGCCCCGACCATCACCGGCTCGGGGCTTCTGCTTTCCAGCCTTCAATCAATCGCGCAAATCCGATTCATGAATCGGCTGGTCGCGATGGGTCGCGCGCTGATACTGCGCCGGCCACACCGCTTTGCGCCCGCCCAGATCATCGTCGGCGTGCAGCGGCCAGTACGGATCGCGCAGCAGTTCGCGCGCAAGGAAAATGATATCGGCCTGACAGGTACGCAGAATGTGCTCGGCCTGGGCCGGCTCGGTAATCATTCCGACAGTACCGGTGGCGATGCCTGACTCTTTGCGTACACGCTCGGCGAAGCGCGTCTGATATCCGGGTCCAACCGGGATTTCCGCGTTTGCAGCAGTCCCTCCTGAAGACACGTCAATGAGATCTGCGCCCAGCGTATGAAGGCGGCGCGCAAGCTCCACGGTCTCATCCGGGTTCCAGCCGTCTTCGACCCAGTCGGTCGCCGAGACGCGGACAAACACTGGCAATTCCTCCGGCCATACCGCCCTCACCGCTTCAGTGACTTGCAGCACCAGACGGATGCGATTCTCGAACGAACCACCGTACTGATCGCGGCGTTGATTGCTCAGCGGCGAGAGAAACTGATGCAGCAGATAACCGTGCGCCGCATGCACCTCGACCACGCTGAACCCGGCCGTCAGCGCGCGTTTGGCCGCGTCGACAAAGGCCTGGATCACTTCGGCGATCTGCCCCTCATCCAGTTGCTTCGGTTGTGTGTGCTGGGGATCGAAGGCAATCGGCGATGGCCCGACCGGGGTCCAGCCGCCGTCCTCGGGTTTGACACTGCCATGCTTGCCGATCCACGGCCGGTGGGTGCTGGCCTTGCGCCCGGCGTGGGCCAGTTGAATACCGGCGACCGCGCCCTGGGCGGTGATGAAGCGAGTGATGCGTTGCAGCGGTTCGATCTGTTCGTCGTTCCACAGTCCAAGGTCTTCGGCGGTGATGCGTCCGTCGGCGGTAACCGCCGTGGCTTCGGTGAAAACCAGACCGGCACCGCCCACCGCGCGGCTACCCAGGTGCACCAGGTGCCAGTCGTTGGCCAGGCCGTCGACGCTGGAGTACTGGCACATCGGCGACACGGCGATGCGGTTGGGCAGGGTCAGTTGGCGAAGAGTAAAGGGTTCAAGCAGCAGACTCATGGGGCACCTCTCGAATCAGTGGGCAGGCTCCAGGGTTCTGTTTGAAAAGTCGACGAGTGACAGAAAAAGGGTGCAGCACCCGCCCCCGCGGGCAAAAATTCGACAAGACGTCACAAGGCCAATCAAGCAGTGCTTAGAGCCTAGTCGACAACCGGGAATGACGGAGGGTTCAGAGTAATTCAGTGTGTGAAAGGATGCTTTCGCGAGCAGGCTCGCTCCCACAAGACTACACCGTACCTGTGGGAGCGAGCCTGCTCGCGAATGGCTTAACGCGGTTCGATATGAGCAATCATCAGCTGCACAGTCTCGTTGCCACGAAACTCGTTAACGTCGAGCTTGTAAGCCAGTTCAACCCATTGAATCGTCGGGTTCGGCCACACATCGCGATCAATGCCAAACGCGATGCCATCGAGCTTCACCGAACCGCATTCGCTTTTCAGCACCACTTTCAAATGCCGTTCGCCGACCACGCGCTGCTCGACCAGTTGAAACACACCGTGAAACAGCGGCTCGGGAAAATGCTGCCCCCACGGCCCGGCGTGGCGCAAGGCGCGAGCCAGTTCGAGATGAAACTCTTCAACGGCCAGCGTGCCATCTGAAAGCATCCGCCCAGTGAGGTCTTCTTCGCGAAGTTGCCTACGCACTTCAGCGTCAAATGCCTCGGCGAACAGCTGAAAATTCTCCTGCGGCAAGGTCAGACCAGCGGCCATCGCATGACCACCGTACTTGGCGATCAGGTTCGGATGCTGCGCCGCGACCACACTCAGCGCATCGCGAATATGGAAGCCCTGCACCGAGCGACCGGAGCCCTTGAGCAGACCATCACCGGCATCGGCGAAGGCAATGGTCGGGCGGAAATAGCGCTCTTTCATGCGCGAGGCGAGGATGCCGATCACGCCCTGGTGCCACTCCGGGTCGAACAGGCACAGACCGAACGGCATCGATTCGACTGGCAGATCCTTGAGCTGCGCCAGCGCTTCACGCTGCATGCCCTGCTCGATGGATTTGCGATCCTGGTTCATACCGTCCAGTTGCGCAGCCATCTCCCGCGCCAGATTGGCGTCGGCAGTGAGCAGGCATTCGATGCCCAGGCTCATGTCGTCCAGACGCCCGGCGGCGTTCAGGCGCGGGCCGACGATGAAACCGAGGTCGGTGGAAGTGATCCGCCCAGCCTCTCGCTTGGCGACTTCGAGAATCGCCTTGATCCCCGGCCGTGCCCGGCCGGCGCGAATCCGCTCCAGCCCTTGATGCACAAGAATGCGGTTGTTGGCATCCAGCGGCACCACGTCGGCGACGCTGCCCAGCGCCACCAGATCGAGCAGTTCGCCGATGTTCGGTTGTGGCTTGCTCTCGTACCAGCCGAGGCTGCGCAGACGCGCGCGCAACGCCATGAGTACGTAAAAGATCACCCCGACGCCGGCCAGCGCTTTGCTCGGAAATTCGCAGCCCGGCTGATTCGGATTGACCAGCGCATCAGCCTGCGGCAGTTCATCGCCGGGCAAGTGGTGGTCGGTGATCAACACCTTCAGTCCGGCGCGCTTGGCCGCCGCGACGCCTTCGACACTGGAAATACCATTGTCGACGGTGATCAATAATTGCGGTTCACGGGTCAGCGCGACTTCGACGATTTCCGGCGTCAGGCCGTAGCCGTATTCGAAGCGGTTCGGCACCAGGTAATCGACATGCGCCGCGCCCAACAGGCGCAGACCGAGCACACCGACAGTGCTGGCGGTGGCGCCGTCCGCATCGAAGTCGCCAACAATGAGAATGCGCTGACGCTGCTCCAGAGCCGTCACCAGCAGGTCGACCGCCGCATCGATGCCTTTGAGCTGCTGGAACGGGATCAAGCGCGCCAGACTCTTGTCCAGCTCCGCCTCCGACTGCACGCCCCGCGCCGCGTACAGGCGGGTCAGCAGTGGCGGCAGATCACCGAGGAAAGGCAGCGTGGCAGGCAATTGACGAGGTTCGATACGCATGGGGCGACGGAGGCTTCTCTTTGATTCGTGGGAAATATCAGCGGTGTCGCGACCTCAGCCGCGCTCACCTTGCAGCCATTGCAACTGGACTTCGTGCTGACCGCGATCGTCGGTGACGAAGATCGTGCCTTCGCTGATCATCACGTCCCACTTGATGACGCGCGGCATGTCCTTGGCCAGGGTCTCCAGCACTTCTTGCGGGACGGCGGCGATGTTGACGTTTTTCAGGTTCTTGATCGCCGGGATCACCTTGGTTTCCCACACACGCAGGCTGCCGTAGGCCAGCAGGCTGGTGCGTTCGGTGCGGCGCGAGCACCAGGTCAGGCGATCGGCATCCGGCTGGCCGACTTCGATCCAGTGCAGGACACGGTCGTCCAGGCTCTTTTCCCACAAGGCCGGTTCATCCACGTCTGACAGACCACGGCCGAACGACAGCTGCTCGTTGTACCAGAGCGCGTAGGCCAGCAGCCGCACAGTCATGCGTTCTTCGGTCTCCGAAGGATGACGGGCGATAGTCTGCTTGACGCTTTCGTAGACGCTGCGGTCGAGGTCGGTGAGGTTCAGTTCGAATTTGTAGGTAGTGGACGGCTGGGCCATGAACGGGCTTCTTGATACGAGGAAAGTCGGCAAGTCTAACCGATGCCACAGGCAATCATCGAATTGATGGCAATCAAGCTGCGGCGTCTGACAGTCGGCTATGTTAAAACCCTGTATCCGCTCAGCCTTGTCCTACAGGATTTCGCATGCCGTTCACCAGCAAACCGCTCTCGGGTCTGAAAGTCATTGAATTGGGTACGTTGATTGCCGGGCCGTTTGCCTCGCGCATTTGCGGCGAATTCGGCGCCGAAGTGATCAAGATCGAATCGCCGGACGGCGGCGATCCCCTGCGCAAATGGCGCAAGTTGTACGAAGGCACCTCGTTGTGGTGGTTTGTCCAGGCGCGCAACAAGAAGTCGCTGACCCTCAATCTGAAACACCCCGACGGCTTGGCGATCCTGAAACAGCTGCTGGGCGAGGCCGACATCCTCATCGAGAATTTCCGCCCCGGCGTACTGGAAAAACTCGGTCTGAGCTGGGAAACCCTGCACGCCCTGAACCCGAAACTGGTGATGGTGCGCCTGTCCGGTTTCGGTCAGACCGGGCCGATGAAAGATCAGCCCGGCTTCGGCGCGGTCGGCGAATCCATGGGTGGCCTGCGGTACATCACCGGTTTCGAAGACCGGCCACCGGTGCGTACCGGGATTTCCATCGGTGATTCGATTGCCGCGCTGTGGGGCGTGATCGGTGCACTGATGGCGCTGCGTCATCGCGAGGTCAATGGCGGACTGGGCCAAGTGGTCGACGTTGCGCTGTACGAAGCTATCTTCGCGATGATGGAAAGCATGGTGCCGGAGTTCGACGTCTTCGGTTTCATCCGCGAGCGCAGCGGTAACATCATGCCGGGCATCACGCCCTCTTCGATCCACACCAGTGCCGACGGCAAACATGTGCAGATCGGCGCCAATGGTGATGCGATCTTCAAACGCTTCATGCTCGTGATTGGCCGCGCAGATCTTGCCAACGACCCGGTGCTGGCCAGTAACGACGGGCGTGACAGTCGCCGGGACGAGTTGTATGGCGTGATTGATCGCTGGGTCAATTCCTTACCGCTGCAGACCGTTCTCGACTTGCTCAATCAGGCCGACGTACCGGTCAGCCGGATCTTCAGCGCCGAGGACATGTTCAACGATCCGCAATACCTGGCGCGGGAGATGTTCCTGCATGCCAAGCTGCCGGACGGCAAGGACTTCAAGATGCCCGGCATCGTGCCGAAGCTGTCGGAAACGCCGGGCTCGTCCGAATGGGTCGGACCGCAGCTTGGCGAACACAATGCGCAGGTGCTTGGCGATCTGGGCTACGACGCGGCGCAAATCGCTCGGCTGCGCGAAGACGGGGCCATTTGAGCAACGCTGGAGGTTTGGTTTTCGAGCAAAAAGCTGTGCACAGGGCAAACGCCGGGCAAAAGAAACCCCGAGAAGTGGGGAGACAACTCGGGGTTAAACGGGGTCTGCTTCGAGACCCGTAGCAGCAAGCGACAAGCACCGGAGCACAATGCTTGATCCTGCTGTTATGGGGTCTGACTGACAGGTATGCAGGAAGGTTCCCACAAAAAATATTTCATCTTTACAGGGCCGGACGCTTGTCCAGAGCTGCATTGCGCAACGCCGCAATGACGCAGGGTTCCAGCCGCCCTTCGGCGATCATCACGTCACGGTGCAGGCCGTCCACCACGTCGGTCAGCAAGCGCTTGTCGCTCAACTGGGCCTGATTGAATTCGCGTTCCACCACAATGGCGCCGCTGCTGTTCTTCAGCGTCACCAGACATTCACCATGGCTGCCGCGAGGGGTCAGCGTCACCTGATACGGGCTCAGAGCCTCACCGAGCAATAGACTGATACTTTCCATCTCGATCTCCACTCAATAGTCCGAAAACACAGTGCCTGGGGCGTGTTCACATTAAATGACCACCGGCCCGAGAAGAAAGTTCTGCCTGTCACGTTCCGACCTTGCAGGACCGTGTCTGACAGAGCATGCATGGCGAAGATGACAGAAAAATATTCGCCGGTATCAGGCCTCGATGAGTGCCTGCGCAGTGATCAGATAACTGTCCAGCAGACCTCGCATCAACACCGCCGAAACCGGTGTCTGCAGACGCCCCAGCAGGCGCAGGCGTTGTTGCCGAAGCACCGGCTCCAGGTCACTCAACAAACTCTGCGCGACCGAGCCCAGCAGAATCAGGGCACGCGCCTCATGGTGCGCCGCCAGGTGATGAATCAATGCCAACCCATCGCCACCTTTGAGCTGCGGATCGCAAATGGCGATATCGACCGCACCGCGATGCCCCAGTGAAGACAGGGCTGACGCCAGCGACGGCGCGGTCAATACGTCGTAGATGCCGATGGCATTGAGCATTTGATGCAATGCCATCAGCTGGAACGGGTTGGGTTCAAGAATCAGGACTTTAAGCGAGCGCATGGGCGACCTCTGGAGCGATCATCGCGGACTCTCACCGCAGGTGTCGTTCACTCTAGGGCAGGCGTCTTAAGCCTCCCATCAGAAAAGTAGCCGCGTCTTGCAGGACATTTCCCTTCTTTACGGCAGACAGCGACACCCGCTCTCGGTCCGACGCTGGGTGATGTCGGTCCAGCCGCCCAACAAGCCGCGCAATTTGCCGTCGCCGCTGTAAAACGGCACGGTCCACTGATAAACCTCGCGAGGCCCGCCCTTGAACAGCAGTTGACGTTTGCTGAAGCGCGACTTGCGGGTTTGCAACTGGGCGATGAATTCGTCGTGGAGCATCCGCGCGGTGGTTTCCGGAAACGCATCGACTTCGATCAGCAAGCGTCCCTGCATCTGGTCCTGGCGCACCGACAGCGCCTCTTCGTAACTGCGATTGCAGATGATCAAACGCCCGTGCAGATCACGGACAAACACCGGATCCGGCATCGAATCGATCAGAGCGTGCTGAAAGGCCAGTTGATCGCCCAACTCCTTTTCCGCCGCGCAGCGCAGCTTGATCACGGCCGCCAGGCGCCGGTTCCACACCAGCGACAGCATTCCGAAAACGCCGATTCCCCCCATCGCCCAGCATGCCCACTCGACCAGGCGCTTCCACACGGAGGGCACGGGCGGCGGCGAAACGCCTGCCAGCCACTTGAGACGAATCGCCCGCAACTCCGCAGCAGGGAAAGCTTCCAGCGCCTTGTTAAGAATACTCAGTAGTTGCGGCATGCCTTTTCGTACAGCCAGATGATCGGCTTCCCACTTGCCCTCTACCAGGGCACCGACCTTGAGCATGCCCAACGGATAGAGCTGCGCGCCGATTTCGTTTTCGATGGTTGCATAGGCTTCCCCACTCTCGACCAGCGCCCGCGCTTCGGCGTAGGTTTTCACCGAGCGTATTTCAATCGACGGATAATCGCGCCGAATCGCATCCTCCAGGGCATGACGGGCGGGCAGCACCAGAACGCGCTTCGCCAGTTGCTCGAAAGACTCCACCCTCGGGGCATTGGCATGTCCGACAAACACCCAGCCAGCCCCTCCGAAAGCATGACTGAAATCGAGAAAGGCCTTGCGTTCATCGCTCATGGCCAACGTCGTACTGATGTCCGCGACCCCGCTTTGCAGGCGATCGAGCATATGGTCGGTAGAGAACGATTCCTGGTGCTCGAATTGCAGTCCGGTCATTGCGCTGACCCGCTTGAGCACATCGTTGTTCAGACCGCTCCACTGGCCGTGTTCGTCCTGAAACAGGTACAGCGGATATTGCACCGATGCCACCGTTACTCTGGGGTTGTCACGGATCCATTGCCGCTCGTGCGCATCCAGTTCGACAACCGGCACAGTGCCCGACGCATTGGCCTGATCGAGTGCCATCTGCGCTGCCACGCCGCTGTGCATCCATCCCAGCACCGCCAACAAAAACAACCAGCCCAGTGCCGGTTTCAAACCTCTGTAAAACAGCATTGCCATTTCCTTCGTGATCGACTCACCCGTCCTTCGTGGGTGAAAACCCGAGCAGTGTGGCAGCAGAAACAAAAAAGCCCGTCAGGAGACGGGCTTCAAAATGTGACAGCTTTTACTGGCTTAGAGTGGCTTGCCGCGGTTGCCATGCTGGCTGACAAAGGCTTGCACGGCTTTCAGGTCGTTTGGCAGAACCGTGCAACGCTCGTTTCGCTCAAACAAATCAGAAAGATGTGCAGGTAGTTCGAGCGCTTTTCCTACACCCGCTTTCTCCACTGCCTCAGGAAACTTGACCGGATGGGCAGTGCCCAGAATTACCATCGGGATATCCAGACTGCGACGGCATTCGCGCGCAGCTTTCACACCGATGGCAGTGTGCGGGTCGAGGACTTCACCGGTTTGCTCGTAGACGTCGGCGATGGTTTCGCAGGTCTGCGCATCGTCCACCGCCAGCGAATCGAACAGCTTGCGTGCTTCGGTCCAGCGTTCTTGTTCGACGCTGAAACTGCCGTCCTTTTTGAACGAGTCCATCAGGCCGGCAATCGCCGCACCGTTACGCCCGTGCAGGTCGAACAGCAGGCGCTCGAAGTTCGACGACACCATGATATCCATCGACGGCGACAGCGTCGCGTGCAGGGTTTCCTTGACGTACTGGTTGCCGCTCATGAAGCGGTGCAGGATGTCGTTGCGGTTGGTTGCCACGATCAACTGATTGATCGGCAGGCCCATGTTGCGCGCCAGGTAGCCGGCGAAGATGTCGCCGAAGTTGCCGGTCGGTACCGAGAACGACACCGAACGCGCCGGACCGCCCAACTGCAGGGACGCATGGAAGTAGTAAACGATCTGGGCCATGATCCGCGCCCAGTTGATCGAGTTCACCGCCACCAGACGCGTGCCTTTGAGGAAGCTCTGGTCGGCGAAGCTGTTCTTGACCATTTCCTGGCAGTCATCGAAGTTGCCTTCGATGGCGATGTTGTGGATGTTCTCGCCGAAGATCGTCGTCATCTGCCGACGCTGCACTTCCGATACACGCTGATGCGGGTGCAGGATGAAGATGTCGACGTTTTCGCAGTGCTTGCAGCCTTCGATGGCCGCCGAACCGGTGTCACCAGAGGTGGCACCGACAATCACCACGCGCTCGCCGCGCTTTTCCAGCACGTAATCGAGCAGGCGACCGAGCAGTTGCAGGGCGAAGTCCTTGAACGCCAGGGTCGGGCCATGGAACAGCTCCAGCACCCATTCATTACCGTTCAGCTGACGCAATGGCGCCACGGCGCTGTGCGCGAACACGCCGTAGGTTTCTTCGAGGATCTTCTTGAAATCGGCATCCGGGATGCTGCCGGTGACAAACGGGCGCATCACCCGGAAGGCCAGTTCGTGATAAGGCAGGCCAGCCCAGGAAGCGATCTCTTCCTGAGTGAAACGTGGCAGGTTTTCCGGGACGTACAGACCGCCATCGGTCGCCAGACCGGCCAGCAGGACCTCTTCGAAATTCAGGGCCTGGGCCTGGCCGCGAGTACTGATATATCGCATTTTTTTCAAACCTTCGGTTTGAGCTGCAAGCTGCAAGCTGCAAGTCGCAAGTAAAAGCCAGACTGCTTCTCTCTTGCCGCTTGCAGCTCGAAGCTTGCCGCTGCTTTTAGTTCAAATGTTCGACACGGATCCGTACAACCGGGCCGTCGACGCCAGCCAGTGCTTCCAGCGCGGTGATCGCATCATTGATGCGTTGCTCGACCACGCGGTGGGTCAGCAGGATCATCGGCACCAGGCCGTCATGCTCTTCGACTTCCTTCTGCATGATCGATTCGATATTGATGCCGCGCTCCGACAGGATGCTCGCCACCTGAGCCAGTACGCCCGGGTGGTCCTTGGCGTGAATGCGCAGGTAGTAAGCGCTTTCGCAGGCTTCGATCGGCAGGATCGGATGCGCCGACAGCGAGTCCGGCTGGAAGGCCAGGTGCGGCACACGGTTTTCCGGGTCGGAAGTCATCGCGCGAACCACGTCGACCAGATCGGCGATCACCGAAGAAGCGGTCGGCTCCATGCCAGCGCCAGCGCCATAGAACAGCGTCGAACCGGCCGCATCACCGTTGACCATGACGGCGTTCATCACGCCGTTGACGTTGGCGATCAGGCGATCGGCCGGAATCAGCGTCGGGTGCACGCGCAACTCGATGCCGGCGTCAGTGCTGCGCGCCACACCCAAGTGCTTGATGCGATAGCCCAGCGCTTCGGCGTAGTTGACGTCGGCAGTGGTCAGTTTGGTGATGCCTTCGGTGTACGCCTTGTCGAATTGCAGCGGAATACCGAAGGCGATAGACGCCAGAATGGTCAGCTTGTGCGCGGCATCGATGCCTTCGACGTCGAAGGTCGGATCGGCTTCGGCGTAACCCAGCGCTTGCGCTTCGGCGAGCACGTCTTCGAACGTACGACCTTTTTCGCGCATTTCGGTGAGGATGAAGTTGCCGGTGCCGTTGATGATCCCGGCAACCCAGTTGATGCGGTTGGCGGACAGGCCTTCGCGGATCGCCTTGATCACCGGAATGCCACCGGCCACGGCCGCTTCGAATGCCACGATCACGCCTTTCTCGCGTGCCTTGGCGAAAATCTCATTACCGTGAACGGCTATCAGCGCCTTGTTCGCGGTGACCACATGCTTGCCATTCTCGATGGCCTTGAGTACCAGCTCGCGGGCAACGGTGTAGCCGCCCATCAGCTCTATGACGATGTCGATCTCAGGGTTCGTGGCCACTTCGAAGACATCGTTGGTAATCGCAATACCGGTCGTCTGGAACTGAGGCTTTGGCGTGCGCGTGGCAATTTGCGCCACTTCGATTCCACGCCCGGCACGACGAGCAATTTCCTCGGCGTTGCGCTGAAGTACGTTGAAGGTACCGCCACCGACGGTCCCTAACCCACAGATGCCTACTTTGACCGGATTCACTGTGAACTCCCCATGAAACGGCCGACACAGGGTCGGCCGGAAAACAACCGCGTGCTCGCGGCTCTCTGTTGATGGCCCGGCGCTGCTGCTGCCGGACCACGATCGTCAACGGTTACCCGTGACGATGCGAATTACTTCGCGCCCAGCGCCAGTTTGGCGACTTGTGGCGCCGGCTGGTAGCCCGGAATGACCTGGCCGTCGGCCAAAACGATGGCCGGTGTACCGTTCACGCCGATCGACTGACCGAGCGCGAACTGTTTGGAAACCGGGTTATCGCACTTGGCGGCTTTGATTTCCTTGCCATCGACCATTTTGTCCATGGCGGCTTTCTTGTCTTTCGAACACCACACTGCTTGCAGCTGCTCGTCACCCGGCGAATTCAGGCCCTGGCGCGGGAACGCCACGTAGCGCACTTCGATGCCGCGCTTGTTCAGCTCGGGCACTTCGGCATGCAGTTTGTGGCAGTACGGACAGGTGGTGTCGGTGAACACGGTGATGTGCGATTTGGTCTCGCCCACGGCCGGGTAGACCACGGTTTCGGCCACCGGGATGGCATTGATCAGTTTGGAAATGCCCAGGCGTTCGGTCTTCTCGGTCAGGTTGACCGGTTTGCCATTCGCGAGCTGGTACAGGTTGCCCTGCACGATGTACTGGCCATCGGCACTGGCGTACAGCACGCGGCTGCCTTTGAGTTTGACTTCGTACATGCCAGGCAACGGGCTGGCATTGATGCTTTCGACCGGAACCTCGAGTTCGAGTTTTTCCAGGCTTTGACGAATGGCTTTGTCGGCCGCGTCGTCGGCGACGGCAAAGGTGCTCACCAGCGCAATAGCGGCGGCGGCGAAAATCTGGGTCAGACGCATGAGTACTCCTGAGGGCGGGCCAATGAAACGATCAGAACGCCCGTGCGAAACACCGGGTCATAACCGTCCATCGTGCAAACCGGCAAAGCCTAACACATAAGGCCGCGAGGGCCGAATGCGCCTGTCGCCACACACTCATGTGCAACTGACACACCTTCATGCTTGTACAACTGACCCACAACCACATGTGGCTGACGCACATCATTGTGGCGAGGGGATTCATCCCCGCCGGGTTGCGAAGCAGCCCTAAACCATCCACCGCGATCTTTCAGTCAAAATCGAGCCAGCCGGGTTTGCGACTGCTGCGCAGCCGAACGGGGATAAATCCCCTCGCCACAGGTCAGTATTTCAACATTATGGGATGTGTCAGCCGCGTGGGTGGTGTTTGGCGTGCAGATCCTGCAATCGGGCGCGGGCGACATGGGTATAGATCTGCGTCGTAGAGAGGTCGCTGTGCCCGAGCAGCATCTGCACCACGCGCAAGTCCGCGCCATGGTTGAGCAGGTGCGTAGCGAACGCGTGACGCAAGGTGTGCGGCGACAGCGATTTGCTGATCCCGGCGACCTTGGCCTGATGCTTGATCCGATGCCAGAACGTCTGCCGGGTCATCTGCTCGCCGCGCTGGCTGGGGAACAGCACATCGCTGGGGCGGCCACCGAGCAACTCGCCACGAGCATCACGCATATAGCGCTCGACCCAGACAATCGCCTCCTCGCCCATCGGCACCAGACGCTCCTTGCTGCCCTTGCCCATCACCCGCAATACGCCTTGGCGCAGGTTGACCTGCTCCAGTGTCAGGCTGATCAGTTCGGTCACGCGCAGGCCACAGGCATACAGCACTTCCAGCATCGCGCGGTCACGCTGACCGATGGCTTCACTCAGGTCCGGTGCCTTGAGCAGCGCTTCGACATCGGCTTCCGATAGCGATTTGGGCAACGGCCGGCCCAGTTGCGGCATGTCGACGCGCAACGTCGGGTCGACGCTGATCAGTTTTTCCCGCAACAGATAGCGATAAAAGCCACGCACCCCGGAGAGAAATCTAGCGGTGGAGCGTGGCTTGTAGTTTTGCTCCAGCCGCCACGCCAGGTGATCGAGGATCAATTCGCGACCGGCATTGATCAGCTCGAGATTTTTCTCCTGCAACCAGCCGTTGAACAGCGCGAGGTCGCTGCGATAGGCGTCGCGGGTGTTGTCGGACAGGCCTTTCTCCAGCCATAAAGCGTCGAGGAATTGATCAATCAGCGGATGGTCGATGGCAGGCATGGGTGCTCGGGGCAGGCAGTTTTTAACACTGCGCGCAAATAGACAGTGAACGACGGGAATGGCCGCTAGTCTTTCATAGCCAGCCAGATCAAGGAACAGGGAGCATCAATGAACGAGCAGCAAATTCTCTTGGCATTTGGCGGGATCGGCGCGGCGGCGCTGGGTTGTCAGTGGCTGGCATGGCGCCTGAAGCTGCCGGCCATTCTGTTTCTGCTGCTGACCGGCATTCTGGCCGGCCCGGTGCTGGGTTGGCTCGACCCGCAGGAAATGTTCGGCCCGCTACTGATGCCACTGGTGTCGCTGGCAGTGGCGCTGATCCTGTTCGAAGGCAGCCTGACCCTGCATCTGTCGGAATGGAAAGAGATCGGCAGCGTCGTTCATCGACTGGTGACCCTCGGTGCGATTTCGACCTGGATCGTCATCGCGGTGGCCACGCACTTTCTGCTGGGCTTCGACTGGATGCTGGCGATTCTGTTTGGCAGCCTGACGCTGGTCACCGGTCCGACCGTAATCGTGCCGATGCTGCGGGTGGTGCGGCCAAAAGCCTCGATCGCCAACATCCTGCGCTGGGAAGGCATCGTCATCGATCCGATCGGCGCTCTGCTCGCCGTCGTGGTGTACAGCTTCATCATCGCCAGCGCTGAAGGGCATGGCCTCAAGCAAAGTCTTCTCACCTTCGGCGGGGTGATCCTCTGCGGCGCCGTGTTTGGTGTCGTCGGTGGCTGGCTGCTGGGGACGGTGATCCGGCGTCAGTGGCTGCCGGAATACTTGCATAACCTGGCCTCGCTGGCAGCGGTGCTGGCAATCTTCATCGGTGCCAACCAAGTGATGCATGAGTCCGGCCTGCTGGCGGTGACGCTGATGGGCATGTGGCTGGCCAACATGAAAGGCGTGGACGTGCGGCACATCTTGCACTTCAAGGAAAACCTCAGCGTGTTGCTGATTTCCGGACTGTTCATCCTGCTCGCGGCGCGCCTGGACCTGAACGCGTTGATCGGTCTGGGACCGCTGGTGTTGATTCTGCTGCTGGTGATCCAGTTGATCGCTCGCCCATTGAATGTTTTGCTCAGCACCGCCGGTTCCAGTCTCAGCTGGCGTGAACGGGCGTTGCTGTGCTGGATCGCGCCACGCGGGATCGTCGCAGCGGCTGTCTCGGCGATTTTCGCGATCCGCCTGGATGAATCCGGACATGAAGGCGCCCTGCTGCTGGTGCCGCTGACCTTTGCGGTGATCATCGGTACCGTGGTTTTGCAAAGCGCAACGGCGCGACCGCTGGCACGGCTGTTAAAGGTCGCCGAACCGGCGCCGAGCGGTTTTCTGATCGTTGGAGCCAATAGCCCGGCCCGCGCATTGGGCAAGTCGCTGCAGCAACTGGGCAGTCGCGTACTGCTGACCGATTCGAGCTGGGAGAATATCCGCGCGGCACGCATGGAAGGCTTGCCGACTTATTTCGGCAACCCGGCGTCGCAGCATGCTGACGCGCATCTGGACCTGGTGGGGTTGGGGCATTTGCTGGCGCTGTCACCGTCGGGCGAGCTGAACACATTGGCGGCGATGCGCTTTCGTCATGACTTCGGTCATCAGCGCCTGTTCGGTCTGGCCAGCGGCCATGAAAGCCGCCGCAGCGATAAACATCGGGCGAGCCTGGAACACCGGGGCAATCAGTTGGGCAGTGAGGCACTGACCTATTCGAAACTGGCCGGCCAGATGGGCCAGGGTGCCGAGCTGTACAGCACAACCCTGACGGATGGGTTTGGCTGGGATGATTACCGGGCGCTGCACGGCAATCGCGCAACGTTGCTGTTCATGCGTGATGACAGCGGCTGGGTGCATGTGGTGACGCCGGAAACGGCGCTGAAGCCTGGGGCTGGATGGACGTTGCTGGCGTTGATTCAACCAGAAGGTTCCAGCGCCTGACGGATCGATTCGCGAGCAGGCTCGCTCCCACTCTATTCCTGTGGGAGCGAGCCTGCTCGCGAAGGCCGCGACTGGGTCACGGACAGACTGAAGATCTTGGCAGCACAAATCCCGGGCAACAAAAAAGCAGCCCGTAGGCTGCTTTTTTCTGCATCGGAAGCTGGGCTTAAGCCAGTTTTTCCTTGATGCGGGCTGCTTTACCCGACAGGTCGCGCAGGTAGTACAGCTTGGCTTTACGTACGTCACCGCGACGTTTAACAGCCATGCTGTCGATCTGCGGGGAGTAGGTCTGGAAAGTACGTTCTACGCCAACACCGTTGGAGATTTTACGAACGGTGAACGCACTGTTCACGCCGCGGTTACGCTTGGCGATTACAACGCCTTCGAACGCTTGCAGACGGGAACGATCGCCTTCCTTCACTTTCACCTGAACGACAATAGTGTCGCCTGGGGCGAAGGTAGGGATTTCTTTGCTCATCTGCTCTGCTTCGAGTGCAAGGATGATTTTGTTGGTCATGCTGTGCTCCTAAGGTAAATCGTTCGATCTACCATCGATACGTTGTTAACTATCGTCCCGCTCGCGGATGTATTCCTCGAGCAGCTTCTTCTCTTCTCCAGAAAGCGAGCGGCTTTCCAGAAGATCGGCGCGTCGTTCATAGGTCCGACCAAGGGACTGCTGTAAACGCCAACGCCGGATATGCGCGTGATTGCCACTCAGCAACACGTCGGGAACACGCTGATCCGCATACACCTCCGGTCGGGTGTAGTGCGGGCAATCCAGCAGACCATCCGTAAAGGAATCTTCCTCAGCGGAATCCGCATGCCCTAAAGCTCCAGGCAGCAGTCGTGTAACCGCATCGATCAGGACCATGGCCGGCAGCTCGCCGCCAGACAGTACATAGTCGCCAATCGACCACTCTTCATCGACATGAGCCTCAATAAAGCGCTCGTCAATGCCTTCGTAGCGGCCGGCAATCAGGATCAATGCATCCGATTGTGCCAGCTCGCGTACCGCCGACTGAGTCAGTTGACGGCCTTGGGGGGACAGGTAAATCACCTTCGCCGCCTCCCCGGCTGCTGCCTTGGCCTGAGCCAGCGCATCTTCCAGGGGCTTGATCTTCATCACCATGCCCGGACCACCGCCAAACGGGCGATCGTCCACAGTGTGATGCCGATCCGTCGTGTAATCTCGCGGATTCCAACAGGTCAGCTGCAAGAGCCCCTGTTTGACCGCACGACTGGTGATGCCGTAATCGCCAATGGCGGAAAACATCTCGGGAAACAAACTGATCACTTCTACGCGCAAGTTAGCCACGTTCAGAAGTCCGCGTCCCAATCCACCTTCATCTCGCCCGCTTCCAGGTCGACGGCCAACACGCATTGCTCCGTATAGGGCAACAGGCGTTCGCGATCATCCAGGCTGCCAGCGCAAGGCTTGACGACCATTACATCATTGGCGCCGGTTTCCAGAAGATGATCGATTTTCCCGAGCAGTTGCCCGAGGGTGTCGATGACCTTCAGACCTTCCAGCTGGTACCAGTAGTACTCGCCTTCGGTCAATTCAGCGAACAGGTTGCGCGGCACGCAGATCTCATAACCGGCCAGAAGACGAGCTTCTTCACGATCATCGAGACCCTTGAGCTTGGCGACCAGGAACTTGTCGCTCCCGCGTCCACTGACCAGCTCGACCTGTTTGACATTGCCTTCGCGCTTGAGCGTCCAGGTTTTGTACTGCAACAGGTTTTCAGTCGGATCAGTAAAGGAATAAACCTTCACTTCGCCGCGAACGCCATGAACAGAATAAATTTTGCCAATAACGATCAAATCATCGGCAGGGGCTGGCGTCGCGTTCATATTGCTCAGGCCGCAGCCTTGGCAGATTCCTTCAACAACTGAGCAACGCGCTCAGAAGGTTGTGCACCAACGCTCAGCCAGTAGGCAACGCGCTCTTGGTTCACGGACAGACGGATTTCCTGACCACGGGCAACAGGGTTGAAGAAACCAACCTGTTCTTTGTGGGAGCCGTCACGCGGGTTACGCGAGTCGGTTACGGTCAGGTGGTAAAACGGGCGCTTTTTGGAGCCGCCAAGGGCAAGACGGATTGTTAGCATGTGAACATCGTTCCTGTAGTCGGTGCTGCAAATCTAAATGCACAGCGGGCATGGGTGCCCGAAAGGCCGCATATTCTAAGGAATATCCGGACTTTTGCAAATGACTTTTTCCGGCGCCCATGGCATGCCGTGCAGATTTGCATAGAGAGCCGTCGTTAAAAACGGCCAGTCAGCTCCCGCCGAGTGCGGGTTTGCTGTTGATCCTGCGTCCTTGCAGGGTCTGCGCCGGTGCGACGACCGGCGAAGTCTTGGTGTCCTGTCTCACATTTTCGGCATGCCGCCGCCGGGCAACATACCGCCCATGCCGCGCATCATTTTCGCCATACCGCCCTTGGCGGTGAATTTCTTCATCATCTTCTGCATCTGCTTGTGCTGCTTGATCAAGCGGCCGATGTCCTGCACCTGCGTGCCGGAACCCATGGCGATCCGGCGCTTGCGCGAACCGCTGATCAGCTCAGGGTCGCGGCGCTCGGCCGGGGTCATGGAATTGATGATGGCTTCCATCTGCTTGAACTGCTTCTCTGCGGCGTTCTGGGCATTGCCCATCTGCGACAGGTTGACGCCGCCGATGCTCGGCAGTTTGTCCATGAGGCCGCCGAGGCCGCCCATGTTCTTCATCTGTTGCAGCTGATCGCGGAAGTCTTCGAGGTCGAAGCCCTTGCCCTTTTTCAGCTTCTTGGCCAGTTTGTCGGCCTTGTCCTTGTCGAGGGTCGCTTCAGCCTGCTCGATCAGGCTGAGCACGTCGCCCATGCCGAGGATGCGCGAGGCGATACGCTCAGGATGGAACGGATCGAGCGCTTCGCTCTTCTCGCCCATACCGATGAACTTGATCGGCTTGCCGGTGATGGCGCGCACCGACAGTGCGGCACCGCCACGGGCGTCGCCGTCGACCTTGGTCAGGATTACGCCGGTCAGCGGCAGCGCATCGCCGAACGCCTTGGCGGTGTTGGCGGCGTCCTGACCGGTCATCGCGTCGACCACGAACAGGGTTTCAACCGGGTTGATCGCGGCGTGCAGCGCTTTGATCTCGCCCATCATCTCTTCGTCGATGTGCAGACGACCGGCGGTGTCGACGATGACCACGTCGATGAATTTCAGTTTGGCTTCTTTAATAGCCGCATTGGCGATGTCGACCGGCTTCTGGCTCAGGTCGGACGGGAAGAATGTCACGCCAATGTCGTTGGCCAGGGTTTCCAGCTGCTTGATCGCGGCCGGACGGTAAATGTCCGCAGACACGACCATGACCGACTTCTTCTTGCGCTCTTTAAGGAAGCGCGCCAGCTTACCGGCAGTGGTGGTTTTACCCGCGCCCTGCAGACCGGCCATCAGAATCACGGCTGGCGGAACGGCACTCAGGTTGAGGTCTTCGTTGGCCGCGCCCATCAGGCTTTCGAGCTCGGCCTGGACGATCTTCACGAACGCCTGGCCCGGCGTCAGGCTGCGCGACACCTCGGTGCCAACAGCGCGCTCCTTGACCGAATTGACGAAGTCCTTGACCACCGGCAGTGCGACGTCAGCTTCGAGCAACGCCATGCGCACTTCACGCAGGGTGTCTTTGATATTGTCCTCGGTCAGCTTGGCCTTGCCGGTGACATGGCGCAGCGTCTGCGAGAGACGGTCGGTTAAGTTTTCAAACATTGCGCGATCCTTTCAGGCCCTGTACGAACCGGGATAATGGCGGCCCAGACCGGAATCAACATGTGCTCGGCGAGCCTGCGGCGTGGGCAGGTCGCGGATTATAGCGAAGACTGCGGCCGGCGGACACCTCGCTGTCAGCTTGCGGAGTCTTTCGTGCCGTGCCGGTTCTATGCCAAACTCAGCGCCTTTCGGGCTCGCCTAACAGGATTTATGCTCCCCTTGTCACCCAGTTTGCTGACCACCCTCGCCGCCGCCCTGCTCTATGCCGCTGCGACCGTCTATCAAAGTACCCGCCTGGCCACCGGCGCCAAGGCGAACAAGCGCCTGCTGGTCAGCCTCGGCGTATTCGCCGTGCTCGCCCACGGCGCCAGCCTGCTTACTCATCTATTGACCCCGATCGGCCTCGGCCTGGACTTCTTCAGCGCGTCCAGCCTGATTGCCGCTGCGGTGATTGCTCTGACTCTGCTGGCCTGTTCGCGGATCCCGGTGGAAAACCTGCTAGTGCTCCTGTTCCCGCTCGGTGCGATCACGGTATTGCTGGCGCAGTTCGCGCCGACCGGCACAGTGCAGATCATCGACGAAGAGCCGGGCATTCTCGCGCACATTCTATTGTCGATCCTCGCCTACGGCATGTTCACCATCGCCGTGTTCCAGGCGTTGCTGCTGCTGGTTCAGGACCATCAGCTCAAACACAAGCACCCGTCCGGGCTGATCAAGAACTTCCCGCCCCTGCAAACCATGGAAAGCCTGCTGTTCGGCTTTCTCTGGGCCGGCTGGACGCTGCTGTCGCTGTCGCTCATTTCCGGTTGGCTGTTCGTTGAGAACCTGTTCGCCCAGCATCTGGTGCACAAGACCCTGCTGGCCTGTCTGGCATGGATCGTCTTCAGCGTGCTGTTGTGGGGTCGCAACCGTCTGGGCTGGCGCGGCCACAAAGCGATTCGCTGGACCCTCGCCGGTTTCTGCCTGCTGATGCTGGCGTACTTCGGCAGCAAACTGGTTCGTGAATACATACTGCACATCTGACGGGCGGCATAAATGGACGGTTTGCCCATAGGGCCGATGCTCGCGGTATTTGTCCTGCTGATCTTATGGTCAGGGCTGTTTACCGCCGTCGAAATCGCGCAGCAGCACTTGCTCGCGCAACGGATCGCCTCGCGCGCCAGCGATAAGCCGCTGGCGAAGCTGAGCTTCCCGCTCGACAGCCTGATCCTCTGCAACACCCTGTGCCGCGCCCTCGCCGTGATCCTCGCGACGCTGCTGGCGATTTTTCTCTGCGAAGAAAATGGCCCGTGGGCGGCCTGCCTGGGCGCCGGTGCCATCCTGCTGGTGTTCGCCGATTATTTCCCGCGCACTTTGGCCCGGCGCTATCCCGACGCCGTGCTGGCGTTCGGCAATGCCCTGCTGGCCGTACCGATGAAAATCGTCTACCCGTTCGCGTGGCTGTTCAGCCGGGTCAGCGCTTTGCTGCTGACCCCGTTCACGCGCAAGGCTCAGGTGGTGCAACAGAGCGAGGACGAGTTGCCGGCCGATCACGATGATGATCCCGAACATCCGGTCCGCGCCCACCCGGTGTCGGGCATTCATGCGCTGGACAACATCACGGTCAACGACATTCTGGTGCCGCGCAGTGACGTCGACGGCATCAACCTCGACGATCCGATCGAAGAGATCATCGAGCAACTGCGCGAGAACAAGCGCACGCGTCTGCCGGTGTTTCACAGTGACATCAATCAGGTCGAAGCGGTGCTCAACACCCGCCAGATCGGCCATTTGCTGAGCAACGGCGGATTGACCCGCGAGGCGCTGCTGGCCGCCAGCTACGAGCCCTACTTCGTCCCGGAAAGCACGCCGCTGCAATTGCAATTGCTGAACTTCCACAAACAGCAACGCCGCCTCGGCATGGTCGTGGACGAGTACGGTGAAGTGCTGGGTATCGTCACCCTTGAAGACATTCTCGAAGAAATCGTCGGCGAATTCGAAAGCGAGCACAGCCTCGACAATCCGCACATTCATCCCCAGGCCGACGGTCGCATGGTGATCGATGGCGCCGCGTCAATCCGCGACCTGAACAAGTGCCTGGGCTGGCACCTGCCGAGCGACGGGCCGAAGACCCTGAACGGCCTGGTCACCGAAGCGCTGGAAACCATTCCGGAAAGCGCGGTGTGCCTGAAGATCGGGCGTTATCGACTGGAAATCCTCGAGACCGAGGAGAACCGGGTGAGCAAGGTGCTGATCTGGCATACCTCTTCTGCTCCTGCTTTGGTGCCCGCCAGATAAAAGATCAAAAGATCAAAAGATCAAAAGATCGCAGCCTTCGGCAGCTCCTACCCTGCGATCTTTTGCGCTTGTTTGATCGTTAGCCCCCTTCCTATAATCGAGGCGCTTACCCAAGCGCCGTCGATCCCTGTGCTTACCCGGCACTGCCCGGATCCTGACTGTTTCCGCTGCAAACCGACGACTGTTCCTACTCGAAACAGCGCTCGCGCCCTACCCCACATCCCTGGGTGTTCGACCATAATAATTCGCTCCACTGGAGCTCATGACTGTCAGGGATCACCGCATGACGACCCATACCGCTTACAGCGAAACCGCGCCTGCCCAGCCGACCAATTCCGCCACCCGCGTGGCCACGGCAAGCTTCATCGGCACCGCCATCGAGTTCTACGACTTCTACGTTTATGCCACTGCTGCGGCGCTGGTGATCGGTCCGGTGTTCTTTCCGCAGACCTCCGGCACGGCGCAGATGCTTTCCGCTTTTCTCACTTTCGGCATTGCCTTCCTCGCCCGACCACTGGGTTCGGCACTGTTTGGCCACTTCGGCGACCGCATCGGGCGCAAGTCGACGCTGGTCGCCTCGCTGCTATTGATGGGCGTGTGCACCACCTTGATTGGCGTGTTGCCGGGCTACGACAGCATTGGTGCCTGGGCGCCGATTCTGCTGTGCGTGCTGCGTTTCGGTCAGGGCCTGGGCCTTGGCGGCGAATGGGGCGGTGCGGCGCTACTGGCTACGGAGAACGCGCCGAAGGGCAAACGCGCGTGGTTCGGCATGTTCCCGCAGCTCGGGCCATCGATTGGTTTTCTTGCGGCCAACGGCCTGTTCCTGACCTTGGCCATGACCCTGGATGACGAACAGTTCCGCAGTTGGGGCTGGCGTATTCCGTTTCTGCTCAGCGCGGCGCTGGTGATGGTCGGTCTGTATGTGCGCCTCAAATTGCATGAAACGCCAGTGTTCGCCAATGCGATCGCCCGTCAGGAGCGAGTGAAAGTGCCGCTGGTCGAGTTGTTCAGCCAATACTGGGCGCCGACCCTGCTCGGTGCGGCGGCGATGGTGGTGTGCTATGCGCTGTTCTATATCTCGACGGTGTTTTCCCTGAGCTACGGCGTGGCCACGCTGGGTTATAGCCGCGAAACGTTCCTCGGCCTGCTGTGCTTTGCCGTGTTGTTCATGGCTGCAGCGACACCATTATCCGCTTGGGCCAGCGACCGTTACGGGCGCAAACCGGTGCTGATTATCGGTGGCGTGCTGGCGATTCTGTCCGGGTTCCTGATGGAGCCATTGCTGACGCAGGGCTCGACCTGGGGCGTGGCGCTGTTTCTGTGCATCGAGTTGTTTTTGATGGGCGTGACATTCGCACCGATGGGCGCGCTGTTGCCTGAGCTGTTTCCGACCCACGTGCGTTATACCGGCGCTTCAGCGGCGTACAACCTGGGCGGCATCGTCGGGGCCTCGGCGGCGCCGTTCTTTGCGCAGAAACTGGTGGCGATGGGCGGGTTGAGCTATGTCGGCGGGTATGTGTCGGCGGCGGCGGTGTTGAGCCTGATTGCGGTGTTGTGCTTGAAGGAGACGCGCAACAACGATCTGAATCAGGTTGCCTGACGGAAGATCAAGAGCTTCGCGAGCAGGCTCGCACCCACAGGGAAATGCATTCCAAATGTGGGAGCGACCTGCTCGCGAATGGATGCCGCGACCCGGTTTACAGCTCGACAACAACCGCCTGCGACGCACGGGTCGCCTTGGCGCGAGCAGCCTCGATCGACTCATCCCGCGCCAGCGCTACGCCCATGCGGCGCTGACCGTTCACTTCCGGCTTGCCGAACAGACGCAGCGCGGTATCCGGCTCGCTCAACGCAGCGCCCAGATTGGCGAATGCGGTCTGGGTCGACTGGCCTTCAACCAGAATCACTGCCGACGCCGACGGGCCGAACTGACGGATCAGTGGTACCGGCAGACCGAGAATGGCGCGGGCATGCAGGGCGAACTGCGACAGGTCCTGGGAAATCAGCGTCACCAGACCGGTGTCATGCGGCCGTGGCGAGACTTCGCTGAACCACACCTGATCACCTTTGATGAACAGCTCGACGCCGAACAGACCACGGCCACCCAGTGCTTCAGTGACTGCTTTGGCAACGCGCTCGGATTCAGCCAGAGCAATCGGGCTCATGGCCTGCGGCTGCCAGGATTCCTGATAGTCGCCCTTCTCCTGACGATGACCGACCGGTGCGCAGAAGGTGGTGCCGCCAATGTGGCGCACGGTCAGCAGGGTGATTTCGTAATCGAAATCGATGAAGCCTTCGATGATCACCCGACCTTTGCCGGCGCGACCGCCCTCTTGCGCGTAATCCCAGGCTTTTTGCACATCATCGGCGCTGCGCAGCAGGCTCTGACCCTTGCCCGACGAACTCATTACCGGCTTGACCACGCAGGGGAAACCCAGGTCCTGAACGGCTTTGCTGTAGTCCTCGAAGGTGTCGGCAAAGTGGTACGGCGAGGTCGGCAGATCCAGCTCTTCGGCAGCCAGACGACGGATACCTTCGCGGTTCATGGTCAGTTGCGCCGCACGCGCGGTCGGAATCACGGTGAAGCCTTCGGCTTCCAGCTCGACCAGCGTGGCGGTGGCGATGGCTTCGATTTCCGGCACGATGAAGTGCGGCTTCTCGGCTTCGATGACTGCACGCAGGGCGGCGCCGTCGAGCATGTTGATCACGTGGCTGCGATGGGCGACTTGCATGGCCGGCGCGTTTGCGTAGCGGTCGACGGCAATCACTTCAACGCCCAGGCGCTGCAGTTCGATTACCACTTCCTTGCCCAACTCACCACAGCCACACAGCAATACGCGGGTCGCGGTTGGCGACAATGGAGTTCCGATACGGGTCATCTCAGGTCCTCAAAGGAAGCGGATCATCGAGGAAAGCCACGCAGGTGCGCTTTCCATGGGGAGAAAGCGCGGCATTTTACATGAACCCGAGGGTTTGGCTTCAGCTGGCGACAGCCTGTTTGCGATCACGCCAGGCCATGATCAGCCAGACGGCGGTAACGCCGGCGAACTTCGAGGCCAGCGCGGTGATGATCACCGGCGGCGTCAAGGCGTCGATCATGCCGAAAAAGATGAAGGTATCCAGCGGAATGCTCAGCGCCGAACTGATCCATAGACGGTCGCGCAATGGCCGCTTGGTGATGCTGAACACCAGCCAGTCGATGCACTCGGAGATCGCGAACGCCGTGGCGCTGGCCAGCGCGATGGAAGGGTCGGAGGTGATGTAGGAAAGCACCAGCGCCGCCAGCATCGCCACGATCGCGCCGTGACCGAAGCGCGTTTGCACCATGTCGCGCAGCACGAACACCAGCCCGCCCCAGGCCGACCAGATGATGTCCAGGTGCGGTGCGGTGGAAAAGGCGAAGTTGATCAGCACGACGCTGCTGATGTAGGCGATGAGAAAGATCATGGTGGCGGCCTGTCGATTTGGCGCACAGGTTACTTGAGCGCCGGTATTGCGCCAATAGGTGCGGTGACAGGACCGACGTCTTCGCGAGCAGGCTCGCTCCCACAGTGGAACGCATTTTCAAGGTGGGAGCGAGCCTGCTCGCGAAAGCGGTGGTTCAGACGCCTGACTTCGCGGGAATCATCCAGACCAATCCACTCGCCTTCGCCCGTTCATGACACAACCCCAGCACCACGCGGCGCTCGTCATTGTTCATGCGGCCCCAGCGGGTGATCTCCGCGACCGTGCGCTGGCACCCGGTACAAACGTCATCTTCGTCCAGCGCGCAGATATTCACACACGGCGAGGCAACGGGTCGTTCAACAGTCGTCATTGTTCCTGCTCGACCAGATCGCGGGCGTAACGCTGCGAGTTATGCACATAGTGCGCGGCGCTGGCTTCGAGCATCTTTTTCTGCGCCTCGGTCAGTTCACGCACTACCTTGCCCGGCGAGCCCATCACCAGCGAGCCGTCGGGAATTTCCTTGCCTTCGCCGATCAGCGAATTGGCGCCGATGATGCAGTTCTTGCCGATCTTCGCGCCGTTGAGAATCACCGCGTTGATACCGATCAGGCTGTAATCGCCGACCGTGCAGCCGTGGAGCATGGCGTTGTGGCCGATGGTCACGCCGGTACCGATGGTCAGTGGATAGCCCATGTCGGTGTGCATCACCGTGCCGTCCTGCACATTGCTGTTCTTGCCGATGAGGATCAGTTCGTTGTCGCCGCGCAACACAGCGTTGAACCAGACGTTGGCGCCCTCTTCCAGGCGGACCTTGCCCACCAGTACGGCATTGGGCGCGACCCAGCTCTGTGGATGGGTTTCGACACGGGCGTCGCCCAGGCGGTATTTCATTTTGTTTTCCTCGGGCTCACGGCCGTTCGAACGACGGCTCAGGTATCGATAAAACTTTTCGGCGGTCGGTGCAGGCTGATTTTGGCGTCATAGAGCAGGTTGATCAACTCGACGATCATGATCGCCGTCAGGCCCCAGATCTTGTACTCGCCGTAGCGATAGCTCGGCACGTACCAGCTGCGGCCCTGATAGTCGATGCGATGGGTATGCTCGCGCGGGTCCTTGCGGAAGAATTCCAGCGGTACGCTGAAGACGGCGGCGATCTCGGCATCGTTGGGCTGGTATTCGACAAAGTCGGGAATCACCCCGACATACGGCGTTACCTTGATGCCGTGCAGGGAAATCAGCGGACTCAGCGGGCCGATGACTTCGACCAGACCCGGTGGCAGGCCGATTTCTTCTTCGGCTTCGCGCAGCGCGGTGAAGATCAGGTCCGGGTCTTCCGGGTCGCGGCGTCCACCAGGGAAGGCGACCTCGCCGCCGTGGGTCGAAAGCCCGCTGGCGCGCAGGGTCAGGACCAGTTCCGGTTCGTCACTGCGGGTGATCGGCACCAGCACGGCGGCTTCGGGAAAACGTGCGTCGGTCTCCAGCGTGCGCGGTGTGTGGTTGCTTACCCTATGCAGTAGCTCGTCCAGCATGAGTGTTCTCGATCGGTGCCTTGCTCCGCATCATGCACCAATCAAAGCGAGCGCCCAAGCCCCCGAAACCCGTCGTGTCGCGAAACGACAACTTGCCGACCGGCCCCGCTGCACGCCAAGATAGGCGCAGCATTCAGGAACCCGAGCATGAAATTTTGCAGCCACTGCGGTAACCCGGTCACCCAGCGCATTCCCGAAGGCGACTCGCGGCTGCGATTTGTCTGCGACAGCTGTCAGACCATTCACTACCAGAATCCCAATATCGTCGCCGGGTGCGTACCGACCTGGGGGACGAAAGTGCTGCTCTGCCGCCGCGCCATCGAGCCGCGTCTCGGTTACTGGACGCTGCCTGCCGGTTTCATGGAAAACGGCGAGACCATCGAGCAGGCCGCCATCCGCGAAACCGCCGAGGAAGCCTGCGCCCGGGTACGCAACCTGAGCATCTACACGCTGATCGATGTGCCGCACATCAGCCAGGTGCATGTGTTCTTTCGCGCCGAACTGGCTGATCTGCAGTATGCGGCCGGGCCGGAAAGCCTTGAAGTGCAGCTGTTCGAAGAAGCCGACATTCCCTGGGACGAGCTGGCTTTCCGCACGGTCGGGCGTACCTTAGAATGCTTCTTCGCTGATCGGCGCGTCGAGAAGTATCCGGTTCGTTCGGAATCGATTCCGCCATTGGTTCAGCCGGTGATTGTTGGCTAGAAGATCAAAAGATCGCAGCCTTCGGCAGCTCCTACCTAAAACCTGATTGCGTCACTCCCTGGGGAATCGTTTCAATGCGCTGGTTGCTTGCCCTGCTGTGCCTGTCGTTCGTCAGCGTTTCACAAGCGTCATTCGTGACCACCGTGACGCCCTCGAACACTCCACTGATCGAAAAAGTCCTGGTACTCAAATCAGCCCATCAACTGCAGCTGATTGCCGACGGCAAGCCGCTGAAGACCTATCGCATTTCCTTGGGCAAGGGCGCGAAGAAAGGCCCGAAACTGATCGAGGGTGACAAACGCACACCCGAAGGTTTCTATTGGATCGACTGGCGCAAGACCAGCGACAAATTCAACCTGTCGATGCACATCTCCTACCCGAACATCAGCGATGCCGCCCGCGCACGTCGTGAAGGCGTCGAGCCTGGCGGGATGATCATGATCCACGGCACCCCGGACTCGGCAGACAACCCGGAGCAGTTGTTCCATACCCTCGACTGGACCGACGGCTGCATCGCCATGCGCAACGTCGACATGCGTGAAGTGTGGAATCTGGTACCGGACGGCACGATGATCGAGATTCGTCCGTAACCTCGACCGCTGGTCACCGCAAAAAAAATAAATCAAAAGATCGCAGCCAGCGACGGCGCCTACAGGGGTGATACCACTCTCAACTGTAGAAGCTGTCGCAGGCTGCGATCTTTTGCTTTTTATAGGCCATCACTAATACCACTTTAAACACTGCCCCCTGAAAACCGCCAATCCATTGGGTCATACGCCGGTTCATCGCGTTGACATGGTATTCAAGTGGTATTAGCTTCCGTCGCACAAGCGAGCCACAACAATCCTATACTCGCGACGGAAACGACCTACATGAACGACCTCCAGCCCCTACGTCCTGACGATTCCCAGCCGACGCCGCTGTACTTGCAACTGGCGCGCAATCTGGAAGCGGCGATTCATGCCGGGCAGTGGAAGGCCGAACAGGCGATGCCGTCCGAGCGCAATCTCAGCGACCAGCTCGGCATCTCCCGGGTCACCGCACGCAAGGCGCTGGAAGTCTTGCTCGAGCAAGGCCTGATCCGCCGCCTGCAAGGCTCGGGCACGTTCATCACCCCACGCCTGGAACAACCACTGTCGCGTCTTTCCGGCTTCAGCGAGATGCTGCGCCTGAAAGGTTTCGTGCCGAGTTCGAAATGGCTGGAGCGGGAGATCACCCTCCCAACCCACGAAGAACTGATCCGCCTCAGCCTGTCGCCGAATGACAAGGTGGCGCGCATGAAGCGCCTGCGCAAAGCCGATGACACGGTCATGGCGATCGAGATGAGCACCCTGCCCGCGTCGATCATGCCCAGGCCGCAAGCGGTGGGCGATTCGCTTTACGAATACCTCGACGGCATCGGCAAACCGATCGTCCGCGCCCTTCAGCACATCCAGGCAATCAACGCCTCTGACGAATTCGCCGCACTGGTCGGCATCGCCCCCGGCACCGCCATGCTGCTGATGACCCGGGTCGGTTATCTGGAAGACAACACGCCGATCGAAGTCACCGACACCTATTGCCGCAACGACTACTACGACTTTGTTGCAGAGCTTCGTAGATAAAGAGCCGCGTCGCTGAGCGCGGCCCCAAGCGAGAACGAAAATGTCCGAAGACAACATCCTCACCGCCAGCGGCTGGGTTCGCGGCCGGCTGATTCACGAACACGGCAAGGTCGTGTCGATCGAAGGCGTGCCCTGCGATCCGGCCGCTAACGATCTGCCCTATCTGCTGCCGGGTTTCATCGACCTGCATGTGCATGGCGGCGGCGGCAAAGACATCATGGAAGGCGCAGAAGCCTTCGAAACCATCAGCAAAACCCACGTGCGTTTCGGCACCACCTCGCTGTTGGCCACCACCATGACCGCGCCGAGTGCGGAGATCTCAAATGTCCTGAAAGAGGTAGGAAAATTCTGTGAACAGCGTCCGAAAGGCGCCGCGCGTGTCCTCGGCGTGCACCTTGAAGGCCCGTACATCAACCCGGGAAAACTCGGCGCTCAACCGAACTTCGCCCACACCGCGTTGATGGCAGAAGTCGAAGAATATCTGGCGCTGGCGCCGATCCGCGTCATCACCATTGCCCCGGAAATCGCCGGTCACGACGGGTTGATTCGCGAACTCAGCAGCCGTGGCATCCGCATGCAGATCGGCCACACCCTCGGCAGCTACGAGGAAGGCGTCGCCGCATTGGCTGCCGGTGCCAGCAGTTTCACTCACCTCTATAACGCTATGAGCCCGCTGCATCACCGCGAGCCGGGCATCGTCGGCGCAGCACTGGCCCACGCCAAATACGCCGAGCTGATTCCCGATCTGCTGCACGTGCACCCCGGCGCCATCCGCGTGGCCCTGCGCTCGATTCCGTGCCTGTACTGCGTCACCGATTCGACCGCCGCCGCCGGCATGCCCGACGGTGAATACAAGCTTGGCAGCCACACCGTGACCAAATGCCTGGGCGGCGTGCGTCTGCCCGACGGCACGCTGGCCGGCAGCACCCTGACCATGGATCAGGCCCTGCGCAATCTGGTGAAGATCGGTTTGCCGATCGCCGAAGCCTCGCAGCGTCTGTCGCAATTTCCCGCCGACTACCTCGGCATCACCGAACGCGGGCGCCTTGCCCCCGGCGCCTGGGCCGACTGCGTGCGGCTCGATCGCTCACTCACACTGACCGCCGTCATGGTCGAAGGAGAAGACATTGACTTCAAAAATGCTTGAAGAGGCGCTGTCCTCGTTCGAGGCCGTGCAAGCCCAACTGCAACAGCTCGACGCGCCGATGATCGAGATCGCCGGGCGCCTGCGCCGCCAGCCGCCGCAAGTGGCGATGACCGTCGCCCGTGGCAGCTCCGACCACGCAGCGAGCTACTTCGCCTACCTGACCATGCAGCAACTGGGCGTGCCGGTGGCCTCGCTGCCGATGTCGGTGGTGACCATGCAGCAGGCGCCGCTGAAAGTCAGCGGTCAGGTCGCCTTTGCGTTTTCGCAGTCGGGGCAGAGCCCGGATCTGGTCAACAGCCTGCGCCTGTTGCGCAAACGTGGCGCGCTGAGCGTGTCGATGGTCAATGCCGCCGATTCGCCCCTGGAGGCAGCTTGTGAATTCAGCCTGCCGCTGCTTGCCGGGACTGAAAGCAGCGTCGCTGCGACCAAAAGCTTTATCGCCACCCTCAGCGCCAGCGCGCGTTTGATCGCGCACTGGAAAGAGGACAGCGAATTGCTGCAAGCCCACGATGCGCTGCCAGAAGGCCTGCGCGAAGCGGCTAAACAGGACTGGAGCTTGGCCATCGAAGCCCTGCGCGATTGCGAGCGCCTGATGGTGATCGGCCGCGGAGCCGGTTTCGCCATTGCCCAGGAAGCGGCGCTGAAGTTCAAGGAAACCTCGGCGATTCAGGCCGAAGCGTTCAGCAGCGCCGAAGTCCGTCACGGCCCGATGGCATTGATCGACGAACACTATCCGCTGCTGGTATTCGCCCCACGCGGCGCCGAGCAGGCCGGCCTGCTCAGCCTCGCGGCAGAGATGCGTCAACGCGGCGCCCGGGTCTTGCTCGCCGCGCCAGATGACGTCAGCGAACGCGACCTGACCTTGACACGCGCCGAACACCCGGCCCTCGACCCGATTCTGGCGATCCAGAGTTTCTACGTAATGGCCGCAGGCCTGGCCGTGGCGCGGGGCATGGACCCGGATCAGCCGCGCCATTTGAGCAAAGTGACCCGCACGCACTGATAGCCGTTGACGGATGTACTCCGTGTAGGAGCTGCCGAAGGCTGCGATCTTTTGTTTTTTTCACGTAGCGAAAAAACAAGATCAAAAGATCGCAGCCTTCGGCAGCTCCTACAGGGGGCATCGAACCGAGATTCAACTGATGAGACCCAGCCATGCCCGACAACAATAAAGAGCTGACCCTCAGCGCCCCGCTCAGCGGACCGGTGCTGACGCTCGCCAACGTCCCGGACGCGGTGTTCGCCAGTGGCGCGATGGGCGACGGCATCGCCATCGACCCGCTCAACGACACGCTGTATTCGCCCTGCGCCGGCGTGGTCATCCACGTCGCGCGCAGCAGCCATGCGGTGACCGTGCGCGCCGACAACGGCGCGGAAATCCTCCTGCATCTGGGCCTCGATACCGTTGAATTGAACGGCGAAGGTTTCGCCATGCTGGTCAAGGAAAGCGATCGCGTCAGCCTCGGTCAGCCGCTGCTGCGCTATGACCTGGACAAGGTCGGCCAGCACTGCAAAAGCCTGGTCAGCCTGTTGATCCTGACCAACAGCGCGGATTTTCAGGTGCGGCCGATCACCCTCAAAACAGTGAAAGTCGGCGAGCCGCTGCTGCACATCATCGCGCGCAATGTGGTGGCGGCGAATACCGATACAAGCGGCGGGCCTGAGGTTCGTGGCCAAGTGCGGGTCGCTCATCGCGGCGGCTTGCATGCGCGCCCGGCTGCGCTGATCCGTCAGACCGCCCAGGGTTTCAGCAGCCATTCACAGCTGCACTTCAACGGTAAATCGGCGCCGTGCAACAGCCTGATCGGTTTGATGGGTCTGGCCATTGGCGAGCAGGATGAGGTGCAGGTCAGTTGTCAGGGACCGGACGCCGATGCCGCATTGCAAGCTCTGCTCAGCGCATTGGCCACGGCGCTGCCGGACGATCTTCACGCGCAAGCGCCGGTCAGCACTGCGGCGCCGAAACGCCCTGCCGAGGCAGGTGTGTTGCACGGTGTTTGCGCGGCGCCGGGGCTGGTGGCCGGGCCGTTGTTTCGCTTGAACGCGATCACCTTGCCGACGGATACGGGCCATCACGATCCGGTGCAACAGCAGCCGATTCTTGAAACGGCATTGAACGCGGTGCGCAGCGAAATCGCCGCCACCCTCGCCCAGGCGAAAAAGCACAGGAACGCCGACGAAGAAGCGATCTTCGCCGCACACATGGCGCTGCTCGAAGACCCGGCCCTGCTCGACGCCGCGCAGCAATTCATCGCGCAAGGCACCGCTGCGACGCACGCCTGGAGTCAGTCGATCGACACCCAGTGCGACATGCTCCAAGGCACCGGCAGTCCGCTGCTGGCCGAACGTGCCAACGATTTGCGCGACCTCAAGCAACGCGTCCTGCGCGCTCTGCTTGGCGAGGCCTGGGGATACCAGGTTCCGGCCGGCGCCATCGTCGCCGCCCATGAACTGACGCCGTCGGATCTGCTGCAACTCAGCGCGCAAGGTGTCGCCGGGTTGTGCATGGCCGAGGGCGGCGCGACCTCCCACGTAGCGATTCTGGCGCGCGGCAAAGGTCTGCCGTGCCTCGTCGCTTTGGGCGCGCAATTGCTAGAGCAACCGCAAGATCAGGCCGTGGTGCTCGACGCTGACGGCGGGCGCCTCGAATTGACGCCAAACGCCGAGCGCCTGAGCGAAGTGCAACAGGCACAAATCGAGCGCCGGCAGCGTCGCGACAGCCAACAGGCCAAAGCCCATTTGCCCGCTGAAACGCGCAATGGCGTGCACATCGAAGTGGTAGCCAATGTCGCCTCAAGCAACGAAGCGGCAGACGCATTTGCCAACGGTGCTGATGGTGTAGGCCTGTTGCGCACCGAGTTTCTCTTCGTAGATCGCCAGACTGCACCGGACGTCGAAGAACAGCGCAGCGCCTATCAAGCGGTCATCGATGCCATGGGCGACAAGTCGGTGATCATCCGCACCATCGACGTCGGTGGCGACAAGCAACTCGACTACCTGCCACTGCCCGCCGAGGCCAACCCGGTGCTCGGTTTGCGCGGGATTCGTCTGGCCCAGGCGCGCCCGGAAATTCTCGATCAGCAACTGCGCGCGCTGTTGCAGGTCAAGCCATTGCCGCGTTGCCGGATTCTGTTGCCGATGGTCACCGAGGTCGACGAGCTGCTGCACATCCGCCAGCGCGTTGATGCCTTGTGCCTTGAGCAGGGGATTACCGAGCGCCCGGAGATCGGCGTGATGATCGAAGTCCCCGCCGCCGCGCTGCAAGCCGAGCAACTGGCCGAACACGCCGACTTCCTCTCGATCGGCACCAACGATCTGTCGCAATACACCCTGGCCATGGACCGCGACCACGCCGGGCTGGCGGCGCGGGTCGATGCCCTGCACCCGGCGTTGCTGCGCCTGATCGCCATGACCTGCGAGGGTGCGGCGGTACACAAGCGCTGGGTCGGCGTCTGCGGCGCCCTCGCCTCCGACCCGCTGGCGACGCCGGTGCTGATCGGCCTGGGCGTCACTGAACTGTCGGTGAGCCCGGTGCAGATCGGTGAAATCAAGGAACGCGTGCGTCAGCTGCATGAAGCCGAATGTCAGCGCCTGAGCCGCGACTTGCTCAAGCTGTCCAGCGCCGCCGCCGTTCGCCACGCCTGTCATCAACATTGGCCTCTGCGCTAACAAAAACAAAAAGGACAAACGCCATGTACCAACTCTTCATCGAAGGCCTGCAACGCCTCGGCCGCGCGCTGATGCTGCCGATCGCGATCCTGCCGATTGCCGGCCTGCTGCTGCGCCTGGGCGATACGGACCTGTTGAACATCGCGATCATTCACGATGCCGGGCAAGTGATTTTCGCCAATCTGGCGATGATTTTTGCCATCGGCATCGCCGTCGGTTTCGCCCGGGACAACAACGGCACCGCCGGCCTGGCCGGAGTGATCGGTTATCTGGTGATGATCTCCACGCTCAAGGTGCTCGATGCGAGCATCAACATGGGCATGCTCGCCGGGATCGTCAGCGGCCTGATGGCCGGTGCGCTGTACAACCGCTTCAAGGACATCAAGCTGCCGGAGTATCTGGCGTTCTTCGGTGGCCGGCGTTTCGTGCCGATTGTCACCGGTTTTGCAGCGGTGGCGCTGGGCGTGCTGTTCGGCTATATCTGGCCGCCGATCCAGCAGGGCATCAACGCGTTCGGCGCGCTGATGATGGAAAGCGGCAGCATCGGCGCCTTCGTCTTCGGCGTGTTCAACCGCCTGCTGATCGTCACTGGCCTGCACCACATCCTTAACAACATGGCGTGGTTCGTCTTCGGCAACTTCACCGACCCGACCACTGGGGCATTGGTGACCGGCGATCTGTCGCGTTATTTCGCCGGCGATCCGAAGGGTGGGCAGTTCATGACCGGCATGTTCCCGATGATGATCTTCGGCCTGCCCGCCGCGTGCCTGGCGATGTATCGCAACGCGTTGCCGGAGCGGCGCAAGGTGATGGGCGGGATCTTCCTGTCGATGGCGCTGACCTCGTTTCTGACCGGTGTGACCGAGCCGATCGAATTCGCCTTCATGTTTCTCGCGCCGTTGCTGTTCCTTCTGCACGCGCTGCTGACCGGGCTGTCGATGGCGATCACCAACGCCCTGAACATTCATCTGGGCTTCACCTTTTCCGGTGGTTTCATCGACATGATTCTCGGCTGGGGCAAGTCGACCAATGGTTGGCTGGTGGTGCCGGTCGGGCTGGCTTACGCGGTTATTTATTACCTGGTTTTCGACTTCTGTATCCGTCGTTTCAACCTGAAGACGCCGGGGCGCGAAGACGTCGCCAGCGCCGAAAAAGCCGTGCTCTCGGAAACCGAACGCGCCAGTGCGTATATCAAAGCCTTGGGCGGCGCCGAGAATCTGCTCACCGTCGGCGCCTGCACGACCCGACTGCGCCTTGAGATGGTCGATCGCAACAAGGCCTCGGATGCCGAGCTGAAAGCGCTGGGCGCGATGGCGGTGGTGCGCCCGGGCAAGGGCGGCAGCTTGCAGGTCGTGGTCGGGCCGTTGGCTGACAGCATTGCCGATGAGATTCGCTTGGCCATGCCTGCGCTGGGCCGTACAACTTTGGCAGAAACCGTAGTAGTTGCCGATGAGCCGACGACTGTCGCGCTTACCCGCAACGAGGCGCAGCAATGGCTGAATGCGCTGGGCGGTCGCGACAATGTGCTGCAACTCGACTGCATCGCCATGACCCGTATTCGCCTGCAACTGGCCGATGCCAAGGCGCCGTCCGAGGCGCAGCTCAAAGCGCTCGGCTGCCTGGGTGTCAGCCGGTTGGACGGTGGCGTCTGGCATTTGCTGGTGGGGGACAAGGCCGCGAGTTTGAGTGGCGCGATCGAGGCGTTGCTGAGTCGCGGGGAGGTCAGCGCGCAGGTTTGATCTGCGCGGGTGGCGGGAGGGCTGGAGCGGGCGCCGAAAATCCGGCACGCGCACGATACATGAATACCACCCTCCTCCACGCCCTGCTCGCCATGCTGGCCCTTCATCCCCAGCATGGAAATCGTGCCCATGAGCACCCCCAACGCACCCACACCCGATGAGCTCAAAAACGATCTCAACCAGATCGGTCGTCTTCTCTTCAACACCGAAACCCCGCTGTTGCCCGAGCACAAACCGAGCACCGAGCAGGCTCATCTCAAACGCCTCGAGGAGCAGCTGAAAACCTATCGCGACGGCTATCTGCAACGCAGCCGCGCGCTCTATCAGGCGCTGGCAACCACCGACCTGCAGAGCGAGGCAGGCAAGCAACTGATCGCCACGCTGAAGGTGCGCCTCAACACGCAACTGATCAACATGGATCTGCGTGACGAGATCAACGGCAAAGCGGCAAAAACCTTCCTCAAATACGACGCCGGCTTCACTGCGCTTGAGTACGAAGCGCAACAGGCCGTCACCGATCGCCTGCTGCACCCACAGGCCGGCGAGCTGATGCAGAAACTGGCACTTGGCCCGCTGTTGCGTCCGGCCATGTATGCGTTGCAGTTCACTTATCAGCAAACCACTGTCGAGCTGGCCGGGGCCTTTGTTGTGACGCAAAAAGACACCCCGAAAGTCAGCGATCTGTTGACCGACCAGAGCGCGGGCTTCGTCGTGTTGTTCACACCGGCCAGGGGCCTGGAGTTGTTCAATTCCTTGGCTGATCTCGATGCCCATCTGCTCAAGACCATGCAGCACAGCATTAGCCGTGGCGAATTGATGCAGCTGCTGCCCAGCCGCTACCACGATGTCGGTACAGCGGGAATCTGGCCATTGCAGCTGGCGCCCATCGACAGCAAACCGCTGTTCGAACACATCTACGATGCCTTGATCGAAAAGCGCACTCAGGATATCGAACATGCATTGAGTTTCGCCGCCAATCCGCAGCAGGATGCCGCTGTACTGATCGCCGAGCTGGAGCGCGCCATCGGCGCTGCGCTGCCGGATCTCACCCCGCGCCTGGCACTTCAGGCACAAACCCTGTTCGAGCGGCATTTGCGCAACAGCGCCCCGGACTGGTACCGCAGCGCCGACGCCGCCAAGCGGGCCGAGCTGGCGTTGCACCTGGGCAACTACAATCAGGCCCGGCAAAACCTGCTTGACCTGATGGGTCCGGCGGTCAGCCTGATGGCCGTGGCCCGCCACCAATGGCTGGAACGGCTGAGTGATGATCTGCAAATCGACGACCTGGAACCGGCCAAGCTGCAGATCATTACGGATCGGCAGGTCCCCGGATTCGGCGCTTATGTGCACAAGAGCAATCTGCTCGAGCTGACCTTGCGCGGCCCGCACACCGGCGATGAGTTACCAGGCTCGGCGTTTCTCAGCCACACCCGGCTGACTTACAACGACCTGCCGTTATCCGACGAGTACGCGGACGTAACGCCCGCCTGGGTGATCAAGCAGGCACTGGAGCTGGAACCGCGCGTCGACTTCGCACGCTTGCAAACGCAGATGCAGGCGAGATCCGCGATCAAACCTGCGATCGAGCAGATGCTCGATCAGCGCATCGTCGCGCTCGCCCATGCCGCAGCGCTGCAAGGGCATCTGCTCGACAGCGATCTGCAAATGCTCCAGCGCCTGCGTAACGGCAGCGATCCACAGCTGCGCGCCGCCACCCTGTCTTTGCACGGCGCCCAGCTGCAGGATCTTTGGGTGCTGCGTCAGACCGACGAATCCGGTGCGATCCGCCGCCTGCTGCTCTGCACACCGCAGGCGCCCCGTGAACGCCAGTTCGAGGCGTTCGACAGCGAGCGCCAATTGCAGACCCATCTCTTGGGTTGGGCCAAGCAGAATGACGCCGCCGAAAGCATGGCCGGCTATCTGATCAGCCGCGCGCCGATGCGCTTTCGTTCGACCCTGCGCAAGGTGTTGTCGGGGCTGAGCCTCAAGCCGGAAGCAGCAGAGCACCAGAAAGTCACGTTCGACCACCTGGGCAACCATCTCGATTGCCTCAAAGCGATGGCTGAACACATGCTCGCCACACGCATCGACGACTACGATTTCAGCACCCCGGTGTGGTATCGCTCGACCACTGCGGCCAATCGCCGAAAACTCTCGACCCTGAGCGACGACGCCGAGGGGGCTTTGCGCGCGTTCAATCAGCATCCGCTGTCGGGCGGACGTTTTCAGGCGTTTGACGATTACGTGCATGCGCAAGCGAAGATCAGCCTGAACCGCTTGCTCAGGCGCCCTGCCAATGACGTCGATCCCGACACCGTCTGGGCCTATTCGCCAAAGTCGATCGTGCCCTCATGGACGCCGAAACCGCTGACCTATACCCGGCTGTATCGCGACGGCTATGCCGACGGCGTCGGTTTTCTCGACCAGAAATTCTCACGCTCGGCGCGCTTCAAAGGTCCGCCAGGCGTCGATATCAGTAGCCTGACCGCGCAGAACGTAGCCCGCTCGGTCACGGGGGTCTGGATCGGCAAACGCTATACCGACAAAGTCAAAAACGAGCTGCAGGATTCGAAAAGCGAAGGCTACGCGTTCCGACGCAACGCGACGCTGGCCATCACTCAGCGCCAGATGCAAAGCGCCGCGCTGGAATGCCAGCTGCAAGGACATATCGCCAGCAGCGACCTGCAATGGCTGCAGCAAAGCATCAGCAGCATGGATCAAACGTCGGGGCAGACCCGGACGAAATACCCGATCCACCGGTTGATGATCGACGGCGAATGGGTGATCGATGCCTGGTTGTTCAGCCATGGCGGCGATCCGGTCCTGCTGTATACGCCGGACGCACCGGACGGCGTGCGTTTTCGCGAAGCGCGCCTGTTCAATTACCTGCTGCTGCAGTCCGGCATGATCGAATACCTGACCCAGCGGGTGGGTGTCAGTGCCCAGACCCGGGTGCGCACGTACCTGGAAAACATCCGCAAGAAAATGCCCAAAGACCTCAACAGAACCAGCCCCAGCCCCGCCCGTTATGACTCGATGCGCCCGGCCGACGCCGTCAGCGACCTGCGTACCGCGCTCTACGACATGAAGTTGCAACGGCGGATCGACAACGTCCATGCCACGACCACCAGTCGCGCCGAAATGATCGCTGGCCTGATCTGGACGAGCGTCGAATGGGTCGCTGCCATCGCCACCGCGCCGTTCCCGCTGTTGAGCCTGAGCACCGGCCTGTTGCTGGCCTTCAAGGACGCGATGCTCGCCCTGCATGCCTATCGTCAGGGTAATAACAACGAAGCGTTCCGGCACTTGCTCGGTTATCTGTTCAACAGTGCTGGCGCGGTGCTGACGGATCTGCGTCCGGCGCTGCGTTCACTCAAGCCCGTCCGGCGCCCGTTGCGTCGGGCTGTCACCACCGTTGGCGACGAGCAAGAGGATCTTCTGCCATTGATCGACCAAATGGCGACCGAACCGGTCCGCGACGATATGCATGCCGTCGTTTTCAGAGGGCAGTCGTATTACGCCAGCACGACCCCGGACGCACTCGGCCGTTATTTGCTCTACCGCCCGGATCCGAATGGCTCCGGACTGCTTTCGACCGGCATTCTGACCGTGCGCAACTCCGACGGAGTGATGGTGCGCAGCGGCCTGTCCGGCGGTGCACCAAAATACGAAGCAGTGCCCGATACACCCGGCCCGCATAAGGACTATGGAGTCGCGATCAAGTACCGGGATCTCGTTGAAGAGTTGCTGGACCCGCAATCGCGACGACGAATGCTCCAGGAGGGCGAGCATTACATGGGCTTCTCACCCCAGGTCATCCTGGTCAACGTGGTCGACAAAATGGCCAGCATGCGCCAAGCCTATCTGCAACAGGTGGAAAAACTCACCACGGACGCCACGCGCCATTTTGCCCAACTCGCACCGCTGCCCGCTCGCGCCGAAGTGCCGGCGGTTGCCGCCAACACCTCATTCGCACAGTTGATTGCCAGCGATGCATTCGCCGCAAAGAATCTGGTCATCGGTGCACAGCCCGGCTCCATCGCCAGCAAACAGGCACTGATCGAAAATCTCGACGTGCTTTTGGAGAACGGCTACAAGCACCTCTTCCTCGAATACCTGCCGGGAGACGTATTTCATCTCAAACTGGAAAAATTCAACAAGGGAGAATCCTGGCGCCATATCAAGAAACATCTGAAAGCGCTCGATAAAGCCATGGGTCATGAGCCAGACGCGCCTTTCTCTTACCTGGCGCTGGTGCGCAAGGCACGGGAAAAAGGCATGAGCATTCATGCGCTGGACGGCTCGACCAGTTATCAACTCGAAGGGATCATGGTGATGTCCAGGCTCTCGCCTTTGACCCCGCGAAACAACCGCATCAGAAACTTTTATTCGCACAAGGCGCTTGCCACCGATATGGCCGAGATCGGCGAAGAGCGCTGGATTGCCCTGACCGAGCAGTCGCGCATGACCACGTTCGACAACACCCCGGGCCTGGCCGACCTCCACGAGGCCGTTGCCGTGCGTATTGAAGACATCGACTTGTACCAACCCGCACGCATAAGCAGGGACGCGCCCGGTGCCATCGCGGGAGACGCGACAGCGCAAGGTGATTACCTCGTACAGATGCCGAGTGCCTACAAGGCACCTCTACCTGTCTCCAAGCCGCCCGCCGCAGCTAGCGCGGTTGACCATTTCAGCGAGTTCGATATTGCTTCGCCACTGCGCGACGATATTGCTGAAATGTTGCATCATCCCAACTCCATGCACTCGAGTTACACCCCGACAATACCCCGTGAAAGAACGGCCTACGAGGCTTTCATTGCCCAGCGCAACCGTCTGGAAAAAACCGCCAGGGACGCTTTTACCGACTACGTCCCACCCGATGCGCCGATCCTGCCGGTGCTCGCCTCCGACTGCACATTCGAAGCTTTTTTACGGCAATTGACCGACGGACGTCTGAATCTGCTGATCGGCGAAGCCCACGTCGATGTAGCGAGCAAAGCGCTGCTGAAAAAGCACATGAAAGCCCTTAAGCAAGCCGGTTATGACACGTTGTACGTCGAGCACCTGCTCACCGACCTGCACCAGGCCGATCTCGACACTTTTCTGCGTACCCAGCGCATGCCCGACAGGCTCAAGGCTTATCTGCATCGTCAGGATCAAGGGCAGATGCCGAATTACACAGGGAACGATACGTACACGGCGGTCTGTCAGGCGGCGGCCAAATACAACATTCGCATCAGAGCCCTCGATTGCACGGCGTCCTATCACCTCAAGGGCGTGTATGACGAACACGTCTCGCGAAACGAGATGTTCAGCTATTTTGCAACCCAAGTGATCGAGGCTGATCAATTGGCCAACGGGCCGCATAAATGGGTGGCCTTCATCGGCAGTGCGCATACCAATTACAACCTCGGTGTGCCAGGTCTGGCCGATACACTGTCCGCCGTCAGCCTGCACGTGCGCGACACAGCCCCTGAACTGGCCCGGGATATTCACCGTGGGTCGTGGGAATTTGTCAGCGGCAAGCACGAGGCCAACGTCAGGGCTTTGAGCAGCGATTTTGTGATGGAGGTGGCCGTCCCCGGAACGAAAAAGCCTGCTGCGACGCCTTCTGTCAGTCGCAGCAAACTGACCGAACCCGGAAACTTCCTTATAGAAAATGCAGACACCCGCAACGCCAGCGTGGTGCATAAATCCAGGTCCGGCGAGATCGTTGAGACGCCGATTCAGATCAATGACAAGGGTCTGTTCTTCGTTGATCGCTGGGAGAAAAAAGATCAAACCTTCACCTACCTGCGAACGTTGATCGACATGCTCGTCACAGACGTGAAGCTGAAACAGGTGACGTGACGCCCGGGCGATTGCACGTTGTGGAAAACCACTGGGCTTGACGGCCCAGTGGTTTTTTCATGCCTGAGGATCCACCCGATCCAGCGCGCGGTTCACCGCCAGCTCAGCGAGCATGATGATCTGCTGAATCGCCAGCGCCGTATTGCGCTGCGGTCGCCCCAACTGATCGGCGAAATCACTGGCCAGGGTGTTGGCTGAAGCGAGGGATTCACAGGCATGGGCGAGCAGGGTTTCGGTATCGATTTCCGGCTGGATGAGGAACATGGTGCTGGGCGGGTGCGCCTTGCCAGGTTGCGGGCACAGGTAAAAATCCAGAGCCCGCTTGATCGCTTCGCGGTTTTTCGCGAGGTCGTCGGCGCGGATGGTTTGTTCGAGGGGGGTGGGTTCGTATGGTGGATCAGGCACAGGTTTTGACATTGATACGTTCCTAATCAATAGCCAATCACTTGCCGTTTCTCACGCGGCGGAGTGGTGGCAGCAGTGTGCGGGGTGAGAAACCGGTAGGAACAAGCCCGGCCGGACCGAAGTCCGCCCGCACACAGCCGCCATAACAATGCAGACAGCAGGAGTGCCGGCGGCGATTATGGTGGTACTGATTGTGGATTAACAGTTCCTAAGGGTTCTCACACCCGATCGCCGAAGTTTCGGCGACACCAAAAGACTAGAGATCGCGCGTCCGACGGACAACCTGAAAACCTTGTGGGAAGGTTCTGCGAACTCAGATACCGCTTTAAACACACTCCAGATCGCCACCCTCACCCTAGCCCTCTCCCAGAGGGAGAGGGGACTGACCGAGTTGTTCAGGCGAGGTACGCCGACGTGAAAGTCCGAGTTGAACTCAGGATTTGCAAACCACACAAAATCGGCCCCCTCTCCCTCGGGAGAGGGCTGGGGTGAGGGGCAGCAACAACACAAATCAAAAGCCGGACACACACGCTTTTCACCACTCAATAGGCCGAGTGTCAGCTCGCCTGCTCTTGATCTTGATCCACCGGCGACGTCGGAAGGCTGAGTGGAGGGATTGATCCGGGCGTGGGAGCGCAGCGACCGTTCGACGAAGTCGAACACAGCGGAAGGAGGTACAGCGAAGCAAACCGGAGCCGCTGCGCCCGGATCAGTCCCGGAGCGAAGGAACCCGAGCCTGCGAGGGCCGAACGCAGGAGCAAGCGTTTTTTGCTTACTTTTTTAGGCGCTTGTAAAAAAGTAAGTCGCCGTAAGGGCGAAACCGCCAGCCGCCACACCCGAAGCAACGGATATTCACCCAAATCCAAATAAAACCAAGGCCAACAAAAAACCCGCAGACAATCCCTCATCTGCGGGTTTCCCGTTCCAGCAGCAAAGAAGATCAGAAATCCTCCAGCCGCCACACCTCATAAGCCGGCGTCTCATACGGATGACTGAGCTTCAACGCCGCCACAACAGCCACAACCAAATCATCCGCAACAACAAGCTCAACCTTCCATTCCTCAACCCGCTCAACCTGCCCCGCCTGACCGACAAACGGCTGACTGCCGTCCAACGGTCGAAACTGACCAGAGCCAAGCACCTGCCACGCACAGTGGTCATAGTCACCGATCCGCCCACCACCGGCAGCGAACACAGCCCCTTTGACCACCTCGACATGACTGTCAGGAACAAAAAACGCCAGCTTGTACACAGGCCTTAGTTCACCCAGACGCGCGCATTACGGAACATGCGCATCCAAGGAGCATCCTCGGTCCAGTCTTCCGAACGCCACGAGTTCTGCACCGCACGGAACACACGCTCCGGGTGCGGCATCATGATCGTCACGCGACCGTCACGGCTGGTCAGACCGGTGATCCCGCGCGGCGAGCCGTTCGGGTTGGCCGGGTAGGCTTCGGTGACCTTGCCGTGGTTGTCGACAAAACGCATCGCCACGCAACCGGACAGATCGGCTTCCAGCAGTGCTTCTTCGCTGGCGAACTCGGCATGCCCTTCACCGTGGGCGATGGCGATCGGCATGCGCGAACCGGCCATGCCCTGCAGGAAGATCGAGTTCGATTCCTGGATCTGCACCATCGCTACCCGCGCTTCGAACTGCTCGGAGCGGTTGCGCACGAAGTGCGGCCAGAACTCGCTGCCCGGGATCAGCTCGTGCAGGTTGGACATCATCTGGCAACCGTTGCACACGCCCAGCGTGAAGCTGTCGTTACGTTCGAAGAAGCCCTGGAACGCATCGCGGGCGCGGCTGTTGAACAGCGCCGACTTGGCCCAGCCTTCACCGGCGCCGAGCACGTCGCCGTAGGAGAAACCGCCGCAGGCCACCAGGCCTTTGAACTCGTTGAGGTCGACACGACCGGCGAGGATGTCACTCATGTGCACGTCGATCGCGCTGAAACCGGCGCGGTCGAACGCGGCAGCCATTTCCACCTGACCGTTGACGCCCTGCTCACGCAGCACGGCAACCTGTGGGCGGATGCCTTTTTTGATGTAAGGTGCGGCGATGTCCTGATTGACGTCGTAGCTGAGCTTGACGCTCAGGCCCGGATTGTCTTCTTCCAGAAGCGCGTCGAATTCCTGCTCGGCGCAGTCGGCGTTGTCGCGCAGACGCTGGATCTGGTAGCTGGTTTCGGCCCACTGACGCTGCAGCAGACGACGCTGGCCTTCAAACACGGTGTCACCGTTGAAGGTGATGTTGATCTGGCCATTGTTGATCGGCTGACCGATCACCGACACGCAGTCGCCCAGACCGGCGGCGCTGAACTGCGCGAGGATGTCCGGGGTGGCGTCCTGGCGAACCTGGATCACTGCGCCGAGTTCTTCGTTGAACAGGATCGCGGCGATTTCCGAAGCGGATTCGGCAACGCTGTCCAGGTTCAGGCTCAGACCGCAGTGGCCGGCGAAGGCCATTTCCACCACGGAGGTCAGCAGACCACCGTCGGAACGGTCGTGGTAGGCCAGCAGGTGACCGTCGGCATTGAGGCCCTGGATCACCGCGAAGAAGGCCTTCAGGTCTTCGGCGTCATCGACGTCCGGCGCGTGTTTGCCGAGTTTGCCGTGGACCTGCGCGAGGATCGATGCACCCATGCGGTTCTGGCCGCGACCGAGGTCGATCAGGATCAGGTCGGTGGTGCCCTTGTCCATGCGCAGTTCCGGGGTCAGGGTCTGACGGATGTCAGCCACTGGCGCGAAACCGGTCACGATCAGCGACATCGGCGAGGTGACGGTCTTGTCTTCGCCGTTGTCATTCCAGCGCGTGGCCATGGACATCGAGTCCTTGCCCACCGGAATGGTGATGCCCAGCTCAGGGCACAGCTCCATGCCGACCGCTTTCACGGTGTCGTACAAACGCGCGTCTTCGCCCGGGTGGCCGGCAGCGGACATCCAGTTCGCCGACAGTTTGATGTCGGAGAGCTTGTTGATGCGCGAGGCAGCAATGTTGGTGATGGTTTCGCCGATGGCCATGCGGCCCGATGCCGGCGCGTCCAGCAGAGCCAGCGGAGTACGCTCGCCCATCGCCATGGCTTCACCGGTGTAGACGTCGAAACTGGTGGCGGTGACGGCAACGTCGGCCACCGGCACTTGCCATGGGCCGACCATCTGGTCACGGGCGACGAGACCGGTGATGGTGCGGTCGCCGATGGTGATCAGGAAGCTTTTGCTGGCCACGGCCGGATGATGCAGAACGCGTTCGATGGACTCGCTGATGTCGAGGTTCGACGGATCGAAGTCATCGCCCAGCTCGGCTTCACGAACCACCGAACGGTGCATGCGCGGCGCCTTGCCCAGCAACACTTCCAGCGGCATGTCCACCGGGTTGTTGCCGAAGTGGCTGTCGGTGACGGTCAATTGCGGTTCGGCAGTGGCTTCCCCGACCACGGCAAACGGGCAACGCTCGCGTTCGCAGATCGCCTGAAAGCGCTCGAAATCTTCCGGGCCGACCGCCAGCACGTAACGTTCCTGGGATTCGTTGGACCAGATTTCGTGCGGGGCCATACCCGGCTCGTCGTTTGGAATGTTGCGCAGTTCGAAACGGCCACCGCGATCGCCGTCGTTGACCAGTTCCGGGAAGGCGTTGGACAGACCGCCCGCGCCAACGTCGTGAATGAAGCTGATCGGGTTCTTGTCGCCCAACTGCCAGCAACGGTCGATGACTTCCTGGCAACGACGCTCCATTTCAGGGTTTTCACGCTGTACCGAAGCGAAATCCAGGTCTGCCGAGCTGGTGCCGGTGGCCATGGAGGAAGCCGCGCCGCCGCCCAGGCCGATCAGCATTGCCGGGCCGCCGAGCACGATCAGCTTGGAGCCGACCACGATCTCGCCTTTCTTGACGTGCTCTTCACGGATGTTGCCCATGCCGCCAGCCAGCATGATCGGCTTGTGGTAACCGCGCACTTCGTCGCCGTGCGGGGTGGTGATCGACTGCTCGAAGGTACGGAAGTAGCCGGTCAGGGCCGGACGGCCGAATTCGTTGTTGAACGCAGCGCCGCCGAGCGGGCCTTCGATCATGATGTCCAGCGCGGTGACGATGCGCTCAGGCTTGCCGTACGGCACTTCCCACGGCTGTTCGAAGCCTGGGATCTGCAGGTTGGAGACGGTAAAACCGGTGAGGCCGGCCTTGGGCTTGGCGCCACGACCGGTTGCACCTTCGTCACGGATCTCGCCACCGGAACCGGTGGATGCGCCCGGGAATGGCGCAATCGCGGTCGGGTGGTTATGGGTTTCAACCTTCATCAGGATGTGCACCGGCTCCTGCACCGCGCCGTACTGGCGGGTTTCAGGGTTCGGGAAGAAGCGGCCGGCAACGTTGCCGACGATCACCGAAGCGTTGTCCTTGTAAGCGGACAGCACGCCTTCGCTGTGCATCTGATAGGTGTTCTTGATCATGCCGAACAGGCTTTTTTCCTGGCTCTGGCCGTCAATGTCCCAACTGGCGTTGAAGATCTTGTGGCGGCAGTGCTCGGAGTTGGCCTGGGCAAACATCATCAGTTCGATGTCGTGCGGGTTGCGCTTCAGACCGTTGAAGGCGTTGACCAGATAGTCGATCTCGTCTTCGGCCAGGGCCAGGCCCAGCTCGGTGTTGGCCTTTTCCAGCGCGGCGCGGCCGCCACCGAGGATGTCGATGGCGGTCAGCGGCTTCGGCTCGGCGTGGCTGAACAGACCGGCAGCCTGCTCGAGGTTGGCCAGCACGATCTGGGTCATGCGGTCATGCAGCGCGTCCGAAATCAGCTGGGCTTCGGCTTCGCTGAACTGCCCTGCAACATAGAAGGCGATACCGCGTTCCAGGCGCTGGATCTTGCTCAGGCCGCAGTTGCGGGCGATGTCGCTGGCCTTGCTCGACCACGGCGAGATGGTGCCGAAACGCGGCAACACCAGAAACAGACGACCGGTCGGCTCTTGAACCGGAACACTTGGGCCGTACTTCAGAAGGCGCGCTAGCACCTGCTGTTCGTCGCCGGTCAGGACGCCGGTGACTTCGGCGAAGTGAGCGAATTCAGCATACAGGCCACTGACAGCTGGAACCTTCTGGCTCAGTTGCTCAAGGAGTTTGCTGTGGCGAAAGGCAGAAAGGGCAGGAGCGCCGCGCAGGATCAACATCTTCGGGACAGCCTCGGGAAGGGGTGTGCTTTGAGGCCGTGCATTCTAGCCTAAACCGACCTCAACATCACCCGAAACGCTACGCACGGTTGCACTCGGGTAGCAATCTGTGTTTCTGCCTTCGGGGTCAGGTAAATCGAGCGTTTCAGCATGGCTTATTTTTACTGTAACAAAATGCCCTGAAGGCCCGTATTCAAGGGATTTCGCTCGGATTTGTGATCGCTAGCAGACTAGTCCTACGCTGTCGAGATATGGCGCTCGTGGCCGTTTGCGTATACTGCGCAGATGTTTTTCCCAACGGCTTTGCGTCCGCGATACGCCAAATGGCTGATCGCAACCGGACTCTTCCTGATGCTCGGTGGCTGTGTTGATAAACCCAACACACTCGAGCGCGTAAAGGAGGATGGTGTGCTGCGCGTGGTTACCCGCAACAGCCCCGCCACCTACTTTCAGGATCGCAGCGGTGAAACCGGCTTCGAATACGAGCTGGTGAAGCGCTTCGCCGACGATTTGGGCGTCGAGCTGAAGATCGAGACGGCCGACAATCTCGATGACCTGTTCAACCAGGTCGGCAAGCCGAACGGCCCGGTACTCGCGGCCGCCGGTCTGGTCAGCAGCGATGAACGCAAGAAGCAGGTGCGGTTCTCCCACTCCTACCTCGAAGTCACCCCGCAGATCATCTACCGCAACGGCCAGTCGCGCCCCACCGATCCGGCGGATCTGGTCGGCAAGAAGATCACCGTGCTCAAGGGCAGCACCCACGCCGAACAACTGGCCGCGCTGAAACAGAAATATCCCGGCATCGAATACGAAGAATCCGACGCCGTTGAAGTGGTCGATCTGCTGCGCATGGTCGATGAAGGCCAGATTGACCTGACACTGGTCGACTCCAACGAAGTGGCGATGAATCAGGTGTACTTCACCAACATCCGCGTGGCCTTCGACCTCGGCGACGCGCGCAGCCAGAGCTGGGCGGTGGGCCCGGGCGAAGACAACAGCCTGCTCAATGAAATCAATGCGTATCTGGACAAGGTGCAAAAGAACGGCACCCTGCAACGCCTGAAAGACCGCTACTACGGCCATGTCGATGTGCTTGGCTACATGGGCGCCACCACCTTCGCCCAGCACTTGCAGCAGCGTCTGCCGAAATACGAACAGCACTTCAAGAACTACGCGAAGAAAGAGAAAGTCGACTGGCGCCTGCTGGCCGCCATCGGCTATCAGGAATCCCTGTGGCAGCCGACGGTGACCTCGAAAACCGGCGTGCGCGGTCTGATGATGCTGACCCAGAACACCGCGCAGGCGATGGGCGTGTCGAACCGCCTCGATCCCAAGCAGAGCATTATGGGCGGTGCCAAGTACCTGGCTTATATGAAAGATCAGCTCGACGATTCGATCCAGGAACCGGATCGCACCTGGTTCGCCCTGGCGGCGTACAACGTCGGCAGCGGTCATCTGGATGACGCGCGCAAACTGGCGGCGAAGGAAGGCTTGAATCCGGACAAGTGGCTGGACGTGAAAAAGATCCTGCCGCGCCTCTCGCAGAAGCAGTGGTACAGCAAGACCCGCTACGGTTACGCCCGGGGTGGCGAACCGGTGCACTTCGTGGCGAACATCCGTCGCTACTACGACATCCTGACTTGGGTGACCCAGCCGCAGCTTGAGGGCGATCAGGTGGCCGAGGGCAACCTGCATGTGCCGGCGATCGACAAGTCGAAACCGGCGCAAGAGCCCGCCCCTCTTTAAAGCAAAAGATCGCAGCCTTCGGCAGCTCCTTGTATGTTCCCCACACACCAGCATGAATGAGATCTAAGCTCGCTGGTGCGACATACGAAGATGTGTTTCTGGGGGAGACCGATCGCTCCTTAAGGCAGGACTTGCTCCTGACCTTGCATGTAGAGAGGTCCCCCCGCCTCATTGCCCACCACGAAGAGTATCGAGAAGCCGACGAGTCGGACTTCGCATTACAAGGTTGCAGTGGCATGAAGTTCGAGGTCAGGGGAACCAGGAAGCATTTTTAACTCAGTTCTCTTGGAGTTGAAAGCATGAACATGCACGTCGGCTTGGATGTGGGATCTCGCACTACAGCGATGGGCTGGCGCAATGGCGGCCGCTTTGCAGGTCAGTGCAATATCGACCAGACACCGGCGGGGCGCAAAGCTGCTGTCGGCAAATTGCTTGAGCTCAAGCCTATGTCTGTGGTGATGGAAGCCACAGGAATCTACTATCTGGACTTGGCCATGGAGCTAGCTGCGGCGGGTTTGCCAGTCTCGGTTATCAATCCGAAGAGTTTTCACAACTTTGCAAAGCTGATGCTGAAAAACAGCAAAACGGACGCAATCGATGCCCAGTTATTAGCTGAGTACGGCGAACGCATGAGCCCAAGGTTGTGGACGCCGCCCACTTCAATACAGCTTGAGCTGCGCGCTATCGGTCGCCACATCAATCGTTTGACGGGTCATCGCACCCGCGCCAAAAACGAGCTGCATGCACTAAAAGCCACTCAAACAACTCTTCTGATGCTGATTGAGGACGAAGAAGAAGCCATCAAAGCCTTTGACAAACGAATCGAGCGTTTCCGACTAGCGGGTCGTGCATTGATCGACAACTGCCCAACGTTGAGCGCCCAGTTCGCCCACATGATCGCCGCCCCTGGCATGGGTGAGATCTCAGTATTTGCGGCGCTGGCTGAACTGACGACCTTACCGGTAACGCTCAAGTCAGCGCAGGTCAGCCGCCATGCCGGACTCGATGTCCGACTCACGCAATCAGGCACCAGCATTGATAAACCCGGCCGGATAAGTAAGGGCGGCAATGCCTATTTGCGATCAGCGATGTACATGCCTGCGCTGACTGCCATACGTTGCGACCCGAACGTTAAAGCGTTTTACGAAGCCTTGGTGGCTCGAGGAAAGAGGAAGATGCAGGCTATTGTCGCAGTCATGCGCAAATACCTGACCGGACTATGGGCCTGCATGCGGGCAGGCGAAGACTTCAGTACAGCCAAGCTTTTTAGCGATAAACACACCCAAAAAGCTTGACCGTGAACAGAGTATCTACAGGGTTATGTGTACACCTGTAGGAGCTGCCGAAGGCTGCGATCTTTTGATCTTAGCCCTTGAGAGCAGCAGCCAGAATCAGCGCTTTCATTTCCGATACGGCGGACTTGAAGCCCACGAACAACGCATGCGCCACCAGCGCGTGGCCGATGTTCAGTTCGTTGATGCCTTTGATTGCCGCCACGGCCTCGACGTTGTGGTAATGCAGGCCATGCCCGGCATTGACGATCAGGCCCTGCGCCAGTCCAAACGCCACGCCATCAGCGACGCGCTTGAGCTCTTCTGCCACTTCAGTCGGGGTTTCGGCATCGGCGTAACGCCCGGTGTGCAGCTCGATGGCCGGTGCACCGATGCGCTTGGAGGCGGCGATCTGGCGCTCGTCGGCGTCGATGAACAGCGACACTTCGCTGCCGATTTTCGACAAGCGCTCGACCGCAGCCCTGATTCGCTCCTCCTGCCCCGCTACATCCAGGCCACCCTCGGTGGTCAGTTCCTGACGGGTTTCCGGGACCAGGCAAATGTGCGCCGGGCGAATGCGCTCGGCGAAAGCCATCATTTCTTCGGTGACGCCCATTTCGAAGTTCATGCGGGTTTGCAGCACATCCTTGAGCAGAAGTACGTCGCGCTCCTGGATGTGCCGACGGTCTTCACGCAGGTGCACGGTGATGCCATCGGCGCCCGCCTCTTCTGCATCCAGCGCCGCCTTGACCGGATCCGGGTAGCGCGTGCCACGGGCCTGACGCAAGGTGGCGACGTGGTCGATGTTCACGCCGAGAAGAATGCGATTGCTGCTGGTCACGGATGCGCTCCTGAATTGAAAGGTTCGGCGCACAGCATATCAGGGCTTGCGAAACAGCTCGCGACTGACAAGCGGACGCCCGCCCAAATGCACCGCCAGCGCCTGGCGCATCAGACGCTTGGCCGCCGACAGCGCACCGGGCGCCGACCAGTCGGCTTCGGCCATGGCCAGCAGCTCGGTACCGTTGAACAGGCCGGGTTGCAGCAGATACACCCGCTCGAGTCCGGCGTCCACTTGCAAACGGTAGAGGCCGTCAGCAGCGACGGGCTCACCGTGCATATCGGTGTTCATGGAAAAGCCGTAGCCGAGATCATCCAGCAATCGCCATTCGAAGGAGCGCAACAATGGCTCCAGCGGTCGACCTTCGGCCAGCGCCAGCAAGGTCGCGGCGTAATGATCAAATACTGCAGGATGCGGATCTTCGGCAGGCAACAGCCGAATCAACAGTTCGTTGAGATAGAGGCCGCTGAACAGCGCCTCGCCGTTGAGCCACGCAGAGGTACCAGAACTCTCCATGCGCCCGACATTCTTCAGCTCGCCCTTGCCACGGAACTCGACCTCCAGCGCCACGAACGGCCGCGCCAGCGTCCCGGCCTTGCCCCGCGCACTGCGCAACACCGCCCGCAGCCGACCTTGCGGCGTGAGGAAATCGACCAGTGCGCTGGTTTCGCGATAGGCGCGCGAATGCAGGACATAGGCGGGTTGGGCGGGAGGCGGGTTTTGCGACATTGAGTTCTCGATGAAGAAACGCGGTTTTACATACAACCCAAAACCACTGTGGGAGCGAGCCTGCTCGCGAAAGCGGAGTGACAGTCAACATCAATGCTGAGTGTTACATCCTCTTCGCGAGCAGGCTCGCTCCCACAGTGAGTAGCGGTGTTTTCGAGGTCGCTACTTACAGATCGCCATAACCCAGCGAACGCAGCGCGCGCTCGTCATCGGACCAGCCGCCCTTCACCTTGACCCACAGGTTGAGCATGATCTTGGAGTCGAACAGCAGCTCCATGTCCTTGCGCGCTTCGGTGCCGATGCGCTTGATGCGCTCGCCCTTGTCGCCAATGATGATTTTCTTCTGGCCGTCACGCTCGACGAGAATCAGCGCGTGGATGTGCAGGGTCTTGCCCTGCTGCTTGAATTCTTCGATTTCGACGGTGATCTGGTACGGCAGCTCGGCACCCATCTGGCGCATGATTTTCTCGCGCACCAGTTCGGCGGCAAGGAAACGGCTGCTGCGGTCAGTGATCTGGTCTTCCGGGAAGAAGTGATCATTCTCCGGCAGGTGATCGGCGATGACCTTTTCCAGCGCTTCGAGGTTGTGCCCGTGCTGCGCGGAAATCGGAATGATCTGGGCGTTTGGCAGCTGTTCCTGCAACCAGCTCAGGTGCGGCATCAGCTCGGCTTTGTCTTCGATGCGATCGGTCTTGTTCAGCGCGACGATCAGCGGGCCGGTCACGTATTGCACACGCTCGAGCACCATCTGGTCTTCGTCGGTCCACTTGGTGCGGTCGACAACGAAGATCACCACGTCGACGTCTTTCAACGCCGCCGAAGCGGTTTTGTTCATGTAACGGTTCAGGGCCTTTTCGCCACCCTTGTGCATGCCCGGAGTGTCGACGTAGATCGCCTGGACGTCGCCCTCGGTCTTGATCCCGAGCATGTTGTGGCGGGTAGTCTGCGGCTTGCGCGAGGTGATCGCGAGCTTCTGCCCGAGGATGTGGTTGAGCAGCGTCGACTTGCCGACGTTGGGACGGCCGACGATGGCAACGTAGCCACAGCGAGTTGCGTTTGTATCAGTCATTGCCATTCTCCACGCCCAGGGCAATCAGTGCTGCGGCGGCCGCTACCTGTTCGGCAATACGACGGCTCACACCCTGACCTCGGCTTTTTTCATTCAGTAAGACCACTTCGCATTCGACGAAGAAGGTACGGCAGTGCGGTTCGCCCTGGATATCCACCACTTCGTAGCGTGGCAGTTCGCAACCGCGCGATTGCAGGTGTTCCTGCAAGCGGGTTTTCGGATCCTTGTTGGTGTCGACCAGCGTCAGGCCTTCGAATTCGCCGGCTAGCCACGCCAGTACGCGCTCGCGGGCGACGTCCATGCCGGCATCGAGGTAGATCGCACCGATCAGAGCTTCGAGGGCATCGGCGAGAATCGATTCACGGCGGAAACCACCGCTCTTCAGTTCACCCGAACCCAGGCGCAGATAATCACCGAGGTCGAAACCGCGAGCCAGTACGGCCAGGGTCTCACCTTTTACCAGCCGTGCGCGCAAACGCGACAACTGGCCTTCGCGGGCCAGCGGGAAGCGATCGAACAGCGCCTCGCCAGCGACAAAGTTGAGGATGGCATCACCGAGGAATTCCAGACGCTCGTTGTTGCGCCCGGCAAAACTGCGGTGCGTGAGGGCCAGCAGCATCAGCTCCTGGTCCTTGAAGGTGTAGCCGAGCTGGCGCTCGAGACGGCTTAGAGAAACGCTCACGGTTTACCCACGCTGAGTTCGTGGCTGGTTTCCACTGCCATCGCCGGGGTACGGCGCAGGCCTGGGACAATTAACGCTGTGTTCAAAAAATAGATCCTGGCGATTGCGAAGCCGATTGTGCCGGCTCCAGAAATGCATTCGGCGCTGTGGTCAACAGCGCCGTGTTTGATTACTTGATCAGGCCGACCCGCGAGAAATTCGGCAGGTGGCTGAGTTTCGGCTCTGGCCAGCTCATCCAGACCGCGAAGGCCTTGCCGACAATATTCTTGTCGGGAACCATGCCCAGCAGATCCTTGGGAATGTTCGGATCATCCCAGTAGCGGCTGTCGTTCGAATTGTCGCGGTTGTCGCCCATCATGAAGTAGTGCCCGGCAGGCACCGTCCACGAACGATCCGGAGTGGCGCGGTAACGGCTCATTTCCTTGCGGATCAGGTGCTCGGCTGCGCCGAGTTTTTCCTGATAGAGCTCCGCGCTGCCCAGCGAACCTGCTTCGGCGCCGGCCATCTTCTCGGCGATCGACTCACCGTTGACGAACAGACGCTTGTCGGCGGTGTAACGCACCGTGTCACCCGGCAGGCCCACCACACGCTTGATGTAGTTGACGTTCGGGTCGCTCGGGTAGCGGAACACCATCACATCGCCGCGCTGCGGGTCACCGACTTCGATGATCTTCTTGTCGATCACCGGCAGACGGATGCCGTAGGAAAACTTGTTCACCAGAATGAAGTCGCCGACGTCCAGCGTCGGTTTCATCGAGCCGGACGGAATCTGGAACGGCTCCACCAGGAACGAACGCAGCACCAGGACGATGAACAGCACCGGAAAGAACGACTTGCCGTATTCAACCAGCAGCGGCTCTTTGTTCAGCTTCTCGACCACCACAGGCTCGGGTTGGCTGACACTGCCTTGATAAGAGGCAATGGCAGCCCGCCGACGCGGTGCCAGGAACAGCAGATCAATCAACGCCAACAGGCCGCAGACGAACACGGCGATGACCAGCAACAGCGGGAAATTTAGCGACATAGGACCTGATTATTCCAACCTGAGCACGGCGAGGAAGGCTTCCTGTGGAATTTCCACGTTGCCGACCTGTTTCATGCGTTTCTTACCGGCCTTCTGCTTCTCGAGCAGTTTCTTCTTACGACTGACGTCACCGCCGTAGCATTTGGCCAATACGTTCTTTCTGAGTGCCTTGACGGTTGTCCGGGCCACGATCTGACCACCGATGGCGGCCTGGATCGCCACGTCGAACATCTGACGAGGAATCAGTTCTTTCATCTTCTCGGTCAACTGGCGACCTTTGAAGTGCGAATTGTCACGGTGCACGATCAATGCCAGGGCATCGACCTTGTCGCCGTTGATCAGCACGTCCAGTTTCACCAGATTAGCCGATTGGTAACGATCGAAATGGTAGTCCAGCGAAGCATAGCCGCGGCTGGTGGATTTGAGACGGTCGAAGAAGTCCAGGACCACTTCGTTCATCGGCAGGTCGTAGGTCACTTGCACCTGATTGCCGAGGAACAGCATGTCGACCTGAACACCGCGTTTCTCGATGCACAGGGTGATGACGTTGCCAAGGTGTTCCTGCGGCACGAGGATATTGGCGCGCACGATTGGCTCGCGCATGTCCTCGATCGCCGACACATCCGGAAGCTTCGACGGGTTGTCGACGTAAATCGTTTCACCGGTTTTCAGCACCAGCTCGAAAATTACCGTCGGCGCGGTGGTGATCAGGTCCAGGTCGTATTCGCGCTCGAGGCGCTCCTGGATGATTTCCATGTGCAGCATGCCGAGGAAGCCGCAACGGAAGCCGAAGCCCAGGGCGTCGGAGCTTTCCGGGGTGTACTGCAACGAGGAGTCGTTCAGAGTCAGCTTCTGCAGCGCTTCGCGGAAATCCTCGAAGTCGTCGGAGCTGACCGGGAACAGACCGGCGTAAACCTGTGGCTGAATGCGTTTGAAGCCCGGCAGCACCGGCACGTCCGGCGTGGAGCTCAAGGTCAGGGTGTCACCGACCGGCGCACCGTGAATATCCTTGATGCTGGCGATGATGAAGCCCACTTCGCCGGCCTTCAGATCAACGGTGGCGGTGTGTTTAGGGTTGAACACGCCGACGCTGTCGACCAGGTGCACCTTGCCGGTGGACTTGACCAGAATCTTGTCGCCCTTCTTCACACGGCCGTGGCGCACGCGTACCAGGGAAACAACGCCCAGGTAGTTGTCGAACCAGGAGTCGATGATCAACGCTTGCAGCGGATCTTCGATGTTGCCGGTCGGCGCAGGAATGGTGTGCACCAGACGCTCGAGCACTTCGTCGACACCCAGGCCGGTCTTGGCGCTGCAGGTGACGGCGTCGGTAGCGTCGATGCCGATGATTTTCTCGATCTCGTCCTTGACGCGATCCGGCTCGGCCTGTGGCAGGTCGATCTTGTTCAGTACCGGCATGACCTCCAGGCCCTGCTCGATGGCGGTGTAGCAGTTGGCCACGGACTGGGCTTCTACGCCCTGCCCCGCATCGACCACCAGCAAGGCGCCTTCGCACGCCGCCAGGGAACGGCTGACTTCATAGGTGAAGTCGACGTGGCCCGGGGTGTCAATGAAGTTCAGCTGGTAGGTGATGCCGTCTTTGGCTTTGTAATAGAGGGTAACGCTGTGGGCCTTGATGGTGATCCCGCGTTCACGCTCAAGATCCATGGAATCCAGTACCTGGGCTTCCATTTCACGCTCGGCCAGGCCGCCGCACATCTGGATGAAACGGTCAGCCAGCGTCGACTTGCCATGGTCAATGTGGGCGATGATGGAGAAATTGCGGATATGACTCAAATCACTCACGGATCAACACTCAAAAAGGCTGCAGGCTTGGCCCGCCGAAAAATAGCCGGGAATTGTACCTGATACACGGCGCAAGCGTCACGTTCGCCTGTCACCCGGATCGCATGCAAAAACGCCCCGGTCTGGCGACCGAGGCGTTTTCAGGGTTCAAGCGCTGAATGAAAGCTTGTTCATCAGCCCGCTCGCCTGAGCAGCCAGACACCCGCCAGCGCACACACGCCGGCCGGCACCAGCACCGCAAACAGCGGCGAGAAACCGAACACCAGACTCGATGGCCCCAGCAGATCCTGGACGATGCGGAAGGTGAAGCCCACCAGCACGCCGGTGAAAACCCGCTGACCGAGGGTCACCGAACGCAGCGGGCCGAAGATGAACGAGATCGCCATCAACACCAGCGCGGCGGTCACCAGCGGCTGCAACACCTTGACCCAAAATGCCAGCCAGTAACGGCCGTTGCTCAGGCCTTGCTCGGCCAGATAGTGGATGTAGCCCCACAGACCGCTGATCGACAGCGATTCCGGCGCCATGACCACGGTGCTGAGCAGTTGCGGGCTCAACGCCACGTCCCATTCCTCACTCGGGGCATTGACGACCTCAGTGCTGCGCTCGCGGAAGAGCGTGGTGGCAACGTCGGTGAGCTGCCACTTGGTGCCGTCGAACTCGGCCTTCTTGGCGAAGCTGGAGCTGAGCAGATGGCGCTCCTTGTCGAAGTGATAGCGCGTCACGCCGTACAACAGACCGTTCGGCTGAACCGCGTTGATGTGGATGAATTCCTCACCCTGACGGTGCCACATACCGTGCTTGGCGCTTTGCGCGTCGCCGCTGCCCTGGGCCAGCGAGCGATTGGCCTGGGCCATGCTTTCGGTGGCCGGGGCGACGTATTCGCCAATCAGCACGCCGGCGAGCATCAGCACCAGCATCGGCTTCATCACAGCCCAGACAATGCGGCCGATCGACACGCCAGCAGCGCGCATGACCGTCAGCTCACTGCTGCTGGCCAGACTGCCGAGACCGATGAGGCAGCCGATCAATGCGGCCATCGGCAACATTTCATACAGCCGGCGCGGTGCGGTCAGCAATACAAAACCGAGCACGTCGACCAGGGTGTAGGTGTCGCTGACGTCGCCCATTTCATCGATGAAGGCAAACAGCGTCGCCAGGCCGAGGATGATCGCCAGCACGGCGATGATCGCCATGAACACGCTGCTGCCGATGTAGCGGTCGAGTTTAACCACGGGCCACCTCCAGCGCGGCGCTGCGACGGCTGGCCAGTTTCAGGCGCAGCGGCTCCCAATACAGCAGGCCGAGGCCGATCACCAGGAAGATCGCGTGCACCCACCACAGGCCAAGGGCCGGCGGGATCTTGCCTTTTTCAAGGGCGCCGCGAGCGGCAATCAGGATGGTCAGGTAAGCCATATAAAGAAGAATCGACGGCAGCAGCTTGAGAAAACGCCCTTGGCGCGGATTCACCCGCGACAGCGGCACCGCCATCAGGGTCACGATGAACACCAGCAACGGCAGCGACATACGCCATTGCAGTTCGGTTTTCGAACGAATGTCGTCGCTGCCCCACAGGGACGAGGTCGGCATCGCGTCACGGTCGGTGACTTCTTCGCTTACGTCCGGCTTGGGCAGCAGCACGCCGTAGGTTTCGTAATGAATGGCGCGGTAATCGGCCTGCCCGGGGCTGCCGTCATAGCGATAGCCGTTGTCGAGAATCAGATAGCGATTGCCATCGGGGCGGATTTCCTGACGGCCCGACTCGGCCACCAGTACGGAAATCCCGCGGTCCTTCTTATCGGCACCGAGGTTCTTCTGCGAGATGAACACGCTGCCGAGATTGACGCGATCGTCGCTCAGGGTTTCGGTGTAGGTCACCCGAGTGCCATCACGCAGGGCCTGGAAGCGGCCCGGCTCGAGGGTATCGAACTCGGTCAGTGCGTCCTGCTTGTTCAGCAGCAGCTGGAACTGGTTGGCGCCCTGCGGAGCCAGGCCGAGGCTCAGCCACGCGACCACCAGTGCCACCAGCGTCGCCGGAAACAGGGTCATGCGAAACAGCTTCTGCTGGCTCATGCCGGTGGCCGAGAGCACGGTCATTTCGCTTTCAAGGTACAGGCGACCGTAGGCCAGCAGGATCCCGAGGAACAGGCCCAGCGGCAGAATCAGTTGCAGGAAACCCGGCAGACGAAAGCCCATGATCAGGAACAGCGAGCCCGGATCGAGCTGACCGGCCGCAGCCTGCGCCAGGTATTTGATGAAGCGACCGCTCATGATGATGACCAGCAGCACGGCACTTACGGCGCTAAGGGTCAACAGGACTTCGCGGGACAGATAACGGAAGACGATCAAACCAGACACTCCAGGGTTGTCAGGCTAAGGCGGCCAAACAAGCAAACACATCGACCGGCCCGCCATGCAGAGCGGTCGAAAAAAGATGCGGCATTATCCTGTGATTGGGTGCGCCTGTCACTGCGCACACTCATCCATCGCTGTAATCCTTTGCTGAGGGTTGTCAGGCGCGGGGAGCGAGGTTCAAACTGCGGCCCTTGTCGCAGGCTTTGGCCTGCGCCTCTTCTATCTATAAGCAGGCGACTGCGGACAGCGTCGAACGCCTGCGTGTTGACCATTCATTCAGGGATCCGGACATGGAACTGGTTGTAAAAAGCGTTAGCCCAGAAACGTTGAAAACCGCCACCCTAGTGGTTGCCGTCGGCGAAGGCCGCAAACTCGGTGTCGCCGCCAGACTGGTCGACGAGTCGAGCGGTGGTGCCATCAGCGCCGTGCTCAAGCGTGGCGACCTGGCCGGCAAGGTCGGTCAAAGCTTGCTGCTGCACAGCCTGCCGAATCTCAAAGCCGAGCGCGTGTTGCTGGTCGGCGTGGGCAAGGACGAGGAACTGGGCGACCGTCCGTTCCGCAAAATCGTTGCCGGCATCCTCAACACCCTCAAAGGCCTGGGCGGCGGTGATGCCGTGCTGGCGCTGGATGAAGTCATCGTCAAAGGTCGCGACAGCTACGGCAAGACCCGCCTGCTGGCGGAAACCCTGGTCGACGGCGGCTACACCTTCGACCAGTTCAAGAGCCAGAAAGCCGAACCGCGCGCGCTGAAGAAAATCACCCTGCTGACCATCAAGGCTGCGCAAGCCGAAGTGCAGCGCGCCGTGAACCACGCCACCGCCATCGCCAACGGCATGGCCTTCACCCGCGATCTGGGCAACCTGCCGCCGAACATCTGCCACCCGACGTTCATGGGCGAACAGGCCAAGAATCTGGGCAAAGAGTTCAAGGATCTGAAAGTCGAAGTCCTCGACGAGAAGAAGATCAAATCCCTCGGCATGGGCTCGTTCTACGCCGTGGGCCAGGGCAGCGCCCAGCCGCCGCGCCTGATCGTCATGCAATACAACGGTGGCAAGAAATCCGAGAAGCCATACGCGCTGGTCGGCAAGGGCATCACCTTCGACACCGGCGGCATCAGCCTGAAGCCGGGCGCCGGCATGGACGAGATGAAGTACGACATGGGCGGCGCTGCCTCCGTGTTCGGCACATTGCGCGCCGTGCTTGAGCTGAAACTGCCGATCAATCTGGTGTGCATCCTCGCCTGCGCCGAAAACATGCCGAGCGGCAATGCGACCCGTCCGGGCGACATCGTCACCACCATGAGCGGCCAGACCGTGGAAATCCTCAACACCGACGCCGAAGGCCGTCTGGTGCTGTGCGATGCGCTGACCTACGCCGAGCGCTTCAAGCCACAAGCGGTGATCGACATCGCCACCCTGACCGGTGCTTGCGTGGTGGCCCTGGGCGCACACACGTCCGGCCTGCTGGGCAACAACGACGAACTGATCGACCAACTGCTCAGCGCCGGCAAGGCTGCCGACGACCGCGCCTGGCAACTGCCGCTGTTCGACGAGTATCAAGAGCAGCTGGACAGCCCGTTCGCCGACATCGCCAACATTGGCGGGCCGAAGGCCGGCACCATCACTGCCGCCTGCTTCCTGTCGCGCTTCACCAAGAACCTCAACTGGGCGCACCTGGACATCGCCGGCACGGCATGGACCAGCGGCGGCAAGGACAAGGGCGCCACTGGCCGTCCGGTTCCGCTGCTGACCCAGTACCTGCTCGATCGCGCCAAAGCCTGACACCGCTGATGGGCGGCGGCGCCACTTTCGGGTGACGCCGCTTGCCGCTCTGGAACCGCAATGACCAAAGTCGACTTCTATATCCTGCCCAGCGCCGATCCTTCAGCGCGTCTGGATTTCGCCTGCAAGCTCACCGAGAAAGCCTGGCGCATGGGCCATCGCATCTACCTGCATTGCAGCGATGCGGCCCAACGTGACGATCTCGATGCGCGTCTGTGGGCATTCAAGGGCGAAAGTTTCGTGCCTCACGGCCCTGCCGACAGTGAGCCCGACGGTTTGATCGTGCTGGGACACGGGGCAGACTGCGGTGAGCACCAGGATCTGCTGGTCAATCTCGATCTGAAAGTCCCGGCCTTCGCCAGCAAATTCGCCCGCGTGGCGGAAGTGGTGGTGGAAGATCCGACCATCCGCGCAGCGGCGCGGGAGAGTTTCCGTTTCTACCGCGAACAGGGCTATTCTCTGCAAGACCACCGTTTACAGCGACTCTGAGCATTCCAATGGACACTCCGAAACCGCAACAGAAATCCGCACACCTGCTGGACGATCTCGAATCGATCCGCCAGTTGCTCGGCGATGACAACCTGCAACCGCCGCTGTTGACCGATACGGTCGATGACAGCGAACAGGAACAGATTCCGATGCTGTTCGACTCCGTCGGCAATCAGCCGGCGGCCGTCGAGCCGCCACCAGCGCCGCCGGCTGCCCCGGCTGCCGCACCGGTCGATAAAGGCCCGGACGCCTTGCTGCACCTGGACAGCGAACTGCGCGCCGCCGCGCAATTGATCATGCAAGACGTGATCGACGACTTCGCTCCGCACATCGAAACCGAAATCAAACGTCGCCTGGATGCGCGGATGGAGCGGCTGCTCAGCCAGTACGAATAAGCCGCTGGTGTAGGAGCTGCCGAAGGCTGCGATCTTTTGACTTTGCTTTCACAAAAAACAAGATCAAAAGATCGCAGCCTTCGGCAGCTCCTTGTATGTTCCCCACACACCAGCATGAATGAGATCTAAGCTCGCTGGTGCGACATACGAAGATGTGTTTCTGGGGGAGACCGATCGCTCCTTAAGGCAGGACTTGCTCCTGACCTTGCATGTAGAGAGGTCCCCCCGCCTCATTGCCCACCACGAAGAGTATCGAGAAGCCGACGAGTCGGACTTCGCATTACAAGGTTGCAGTGGCATGAAGTTCGAGGTCAGGGGAACCAGGAAGCATTTTTAACTCAGTTCTCTTGGAGTTGAAAGCATGAACATGCACGTCGGCTTGGATGTGGGATCTCGCACTACAGCGATGGGCTGGCGCAATGGCGGCCGCTTTGCAGGTCAGTGCAATATCGACCAGACACCGGCGGGGCGCAAAGCTGCTGTCGGCAAATTGCTTGAGCTCAAGCCTATGTCTGTGGTGATGGAAGCCACAGGAATCTACTATCTGGACTTGGCCATGGAGCTAGCTGCGGCGGGTTTGCCAGTCTCGGTTATCAATCCGAAGAGTTTTCACAACTTTGCAAAGCTGATGCTGAAAAACAGCAAAACGGACGCAATCGATGCCCAGTTATTAGCTGAGTACGGCGAACGCATGAGCCCAAGGTTGTGGACGCCGCCCACTTCAATACAGCTTGAGCTGCGCGCTATCGGTCGCCACATCAATCGTTTGACGGGTCATCGCACCCGCGCCAAAAACGAGCTGCATGCACTAAAAGCCACTCAAACAACTCTTCTGATGCTGATTGAGGACGAAGAAGAAGCCATCAAAGCCTTTGACAAACGAATCGAGCGTTTCCGACTAGCGGGTCGTGCATTGATCGACAACTGCCCAACGTTGAGCGCCCAGTTCGCCCACATGATCGCCGCCCCTGGCATGGGTGAGATCTCAGTATTTGCGGCGCTGGCTGAACTGACGACCTTACCGGTAACGCTCAAGTCAGCGCAGGTCAGCCGCCATGCCGGACTCGATGTCCGACTCACGCAATCAGGCACCAGCATTGATAAACCCGGCCGGATAAGTAAGGGCGGCAATGCCTATTTGCGATCAGCGATGTACATGCCTGCGCTGACTGCCATACGTTGCGACCCGAACGTTAAAGCGTTTTACGAAGCCTTGGTGGCTCGAGGAAAGAGGAAGATGCAGGCTATTGTCGCAGTCATGCGCAAATACCTGACCGGACTATGGGCCTGCATGCGGGCAGGCGAAGACTTCAGTACAGCCAAGCTTTTTAGCGATAAACACACCCAAAAAGCTTGACCGTGAACAGAGTATCTACATTTAGATCTCCGCCCGACCTCCCCCGCTCGCCCTCGGCACCATGCCCCGCTATACTTCCCGGCTTTTCCTGAATAAATGCCAATAGGGTCCCGCCGCGCATGGATAAGACCTACCAGCCGCACGCCATTGAAACTTCCTGGTACAAGACCTGGGAGTCCGAGAACTACTTCGCCCCGCAAGGCGCGGGCGAGTCCTACACCATCATGATCCCGCCGCCGAACGTCACCGGCAGCCTGCACATGGGTCACGGCTTCAACAACGCGATCATGGACGCGTTGATCCGTTTCCGCCGCATGCAGGGTCGCGACACCCTGTGGCAGCCGGGCACCGACCATGCCGGTATCGCCACGCAGATGCTGGTGGAGCGCCAACTCGAAGCCCAGGGCCAGAATCGTCACGATCTGGGCCGGGAAAAATTCCTCGAAAAAGTCTGGGAATGGAAAGATCAGTCCGGCGGCAACATCAGCCGGCAGATCCGTCGCCTCGGCTCGTCCGTCGACTGGAGCCGCGAGCGCTTTACCATGGACGACGGCCTCTCGGAAGCGGTCAAGGAAGCCTTCGTGCGTCTGCATGAAGACGGCCTGATCTATCGCGGCAAGCGTCTGGTCAACTGGGACACCAAACTGCACACGGCGATTTCCGACCTCGAAGTGGAAAACCACGAAGAGAAAGGTTTCCTGTGGAACCTGAAATACCCATTGGCCGACGGTGTAAAAACCGCCGAGGGCGATGACTTCCTGATCGTCGCCACCACCCGTCCGGAAACCATGCTCGGTGACTCCGCCGTCGCGGTTAACCCGAACGACGAACGCTACAAAGCGCTGATCGGCAAATTCGTCGAGCTGCCACTGGTTGGCCGGCGCATCCCGATCATCGCCGACGATTATTGCGACCCTGAATTCGGCACCGGCTGCGTGAAAATCACCCCGGCCCACGATTTCAACGACTACGAAGTCGGCAAGCGCCACAACCTGCCGCTGCTGAACATCTTCGACAAGAACGCCAACGTGCTGCCTGCCGCTCAGGTGTTCAACCTCGACGGCACGCTGAACGAGAGCATCGACGGCAAGATTCCGGCCGAGTTCGCTGGCCTGGAACGTTTCGAAGCGCGCAAGCAAATCGTTGCCGCGTTCGACGCCGCCGGCCTGCTGGTGAGTGTCAACGATCACAATCTGAAAACGCCGAAAGGCGATCGCTCCGGCACGGTCATCGAGCCGTGGCTGACCGACCAGTGGTACGTATCGACCAAGCCGCTGGCCGAGCCGGCGATTGCTGCCGTTGAAGACGGTCGCATCCAGTTCGTGCCCAAGCAGTACGAAAACATGTACTTCTCGTGGATGCGCGACATCCAGGACTGGTGCATCAGCCGTCAGCTTTGGTGGGGCCACCGGATTCCGGCCTGGTACGACGAGTCGGGCAAGGTCTACGTCGGTCGCGACGAAGCCGAAGTGCGTGCCAAGCACAACCTCGGCCCGGACGTTGCGCTGCAACAGGACAACGACGTACTCGACACCTGGTTCAGTTCCGGCCTGTGGACCTTCTCGACCCTGGGCTGGCCTGAGCAGACCGAGTTCCTGAAGAAATTCCACTCCACCGACGTGCTGGTCACCGGTTTCGACATCATTTTCTTCTGGGTTGCCCGGATGATCATGATGACCATGCACCTGATGAAGAACGAAGACGGCACGCCGCAGGTTCCGTTCAAGACCGTTTACGTACACGGTCTGGTACGCGACGGCCAGGGCCAGAAGATGTCCAAGTCCAAGGGCAACGTCCTTGACCCGCTGGACATCATCGACGGCATCGATTTGGAAACCCTGGTGCAGAAGCGCACCTCGGGCCTGATGCAACCGAAACTGGCGAAGAAGATCGAGAAAGCCACCCGCGAAGAATTCGCCAATGGCATCGAAAGCTACGGCACCGACGCCCTGCGCTTCACCTTCTGCTCGCTGGCCTCGACCGGACGCGACATCAAGTTCGACATGGGTCGCGTCGAAGGCTATCGCAACTTCTGCAACAAGATCTGGAACGCCGCGCGTTACGTTCTGGACAAGGGCGAAGATTGCGGCCAGAACGGCGAAGCCTACGAGCTGTCGCTGGCCGATCGCTGGATCATCTCGCAGCTGCAACGCACCGAAGCCGAAGTGACCCGCCAACTGGATCAGTTCCGTTTCGACCTCGCCGCGCAAGCGCTGTACGAGTTCATCTGGAACCAATACTGCGACTGGTATCTGGAGCTGTCCAAGCCTGTGCTGTGGGACGAGAACGCGCCGGTCGAACGTCAGCGCGGCACTCGCCGGACGCTGGTACGCGTGCTGGAAGTGGCGCTGCGTCTGGCGCATCCGTTCATGCCCTTCATCACTGAAGAAATCTGGCAGCGCATCGCGCCGCTGGCCGGCATCCAGGGCAAGACGATCATGCTGCAGCCTTGGCCGGTGGCCAACGAAGAGCGCATCGATCCGGCGGCGGAAAACGACATCGAATGGCTCAAGGAACTGATGCTCGGCACGCGCAACATTCGTGGCGAGATGAACATCGGCCCGGGCAAGCCACTGCCGATCTTCCTGAAGAACGTCAGCGCTGACGACCAGCGCCGCCTGACCGAGAACGAAGCGCTGCTGAAGAAGCTGGCGCGCCTGGAATCGATCACCGTACTCGCCGCTGGCGAAGAAGCACCGTTGTCCGCCACCGCACTGGTGGGCGAGATGGAAGTGCTGGTGCCGATGGCCGGTCTGATCGACAAGGGCGCCGAACTGGCGCGTCTGGACAAGGAAATCCTGCGTCTGCAGGGCGAAGTCCAGCGGGTTGGCGGCAAGCTTTCCAACGCAGGATTCGTCGACAAGGCCCCGGCCGAAGTCATCGAGAAGGAACGCGCCAAACTGGCCGAGGCCGAACAAGCCCTGGGCAAGCTGGCCGAGCAGCATGCGCGGATTGCCAGCCTGTAACGGCAAACCGCACTGAAAAAGGGAGGCCCAAGTGGCCTCCCTTTTTTATTCCTGAAAAACCTTGAGTCCCCTGTGGGAGCGAGCCTGCTCGCGAAAGCGCTGTGTCAGCCGACAAATCTGCCGGATGTGAAACCGCCTTCGCGAGCAGGCTCGCTCCCACAGTTTGAACGGTGTTGCCTTCAGATGTGGGACAATGCCCGCCACTTTCAGCCATACCCGAATCGACCACGCCCATGACCGCCCCCCGCACACCCAAACCTGCGCGCAAGAAGCCTGACGCCGCGTCCCCTAGCAAAGCCGTCGAGCCGCGCGAGAAGGCCAGCCTGCATCCGCGCAATCGCCATCAGGGTCGTTACGACTTTCCGGCACTGATCAAGACCACGCCGGAACTGGCCAAGTACGTGATCACCAACCCGTACGGCAAGGAAAGCATCGACTTCGCCAGCCCCGACGCGGTACGTGTGTTCAATCGGGCGCTGCTCAAGGCGTTCTACGGCATCCAGCATTGGGACATTCCGGCGGACTATCTTTGCCCTCCGGTTCCGGGGCGTGCCGACTATGTGCACTTTCTCGCTGACCTGCTGGCGAGCATGAACGACGGCAAGGTCCCGCGCGGCGCGATCGTCAATGTGCTGGATATCGGCATGGGCGCCAACTGCGTGTATCCGCTGATCGGCAACAGCGAATATCGCTGGCACTTCCTCGGCTCGGAGATCGACCCGACAGCCGTGGCGGCGGCGCGAGCCATCGTGCAGTCCAATGATCTGAGCAAAGTGATCCAGCTGCGCCAGCAGGAAAACCGCAAGCACATCCTCATTGGCTTGCTGGAGCCGGGCGAGCGTTTCGACCTGACCATGTGCAACCCGCCGTTCCACGCTTCGATGGAAGAAGCGACCAAGGGCAGCGAGCGCAAGTGGCGCGCCTTGGGCAAGGCCGACCCGAAACGCAAGCTGCCGGTGCTGAACTTCGGCGGGCAATCGGCGGAGCTGTGGTGTGAAGGCGGTGAAGCGCGCTTCGTGACGCAGTTGATTGCCGAAAGTGCGAACTTCCAGCACAAAGTGTTGTGGTTCAGCACCCTGGTATCGAAGGCCTCGAACCTGCCGGCCATCGAGACCGCACTGAAGAAGGCTGGCGTGCTGGAGAGCCAGGTCGTGGAGATGTCGCAGGGCCAGAAGCAGAGCCGCTTTGTTGCCTGGACCTTCCAGACCAAGTCCGAGCAGCAGATCTGGCGACGCGAGCGCTGGGTTCGCTAACACACAGCAGATCCCCTGTGGGAGCGAGCCTGCTCGCGAAGGCGGCGTGTCAGTCAGCTTCAATATCGACTGACCTACCGCTTTCGCGAGCAGGCTCGCTCCCACATTGGCACTGCGATTCAGTCGCTAAATCACAGACACAAAAAAACCGTGCCCCGGATCACTCCGAAGCACGGTTTTTTTATCGCTGCGTCTTACTTGTTCACAGCGTCGGTCAGGCCTTTGGCCACAACCAGCTTGATCACTTTCTTTGCAGGGATTTCGATGGCAGCGCCAGTCGAAGGGTTACGGCCGGTGCGGGCAGGACGCTCGGTCACTTTCAGCTTGCCGATACCTGGCAAGGTGATTTCGCCGCCGTTTTCCAGCTGATCGGCAACGATTTGGCCCAGTTGGTCCAGAGCGTTACGCGCGGTGGTTTTCGGCGCGTCGATAGCTTCAGCGATGTCGGCGATCAGTTGGTCTTTAGTAAGAGCCATGTAGTGTTCCTTCCCTATCAAATTCATATGGATTGCAGAGTGCAGTGTCAGCCATCGAGCCCGATCTTCTGGATCTGGCACCCTCGGCGATTAACCACGACGAGTCGGGTTATAGATGCCGAAATCAGGGTTTGGTTCGACCTGACAAATGCTGAATGCACGCTTAACGCAGTGACTTCGCGTAAGACCGGGCAAAACTAGCACAGCGACAAGGAAATATCCGCCTCTAGCTACCCATTTGGTCAGCTTTATTGCGCTAAATCGGTAAAAAACCGCTTAAGGCCGGGCGCGCGCCCCGGTTTTGCCCTGCAACCCGCGCCAAAACCAGTGGTTGCGGTACACTGAGCGCTTTTTCGGGGGAGCCTGCCCTCCTCCCTTCCAACAGCCGAGAAGCCCATGCCGATCCGTCATTGCATCGTCCACCTGATCGACAAAAAACCCGACGGCACGCCCGCAGTTCTGCACGCCCGTGACTCTGAACTGGCCGAGTCCGCAGCCATCGAAAACATGCTCGCCGACCTCAACGAAAGCTACAACGCCAAACAGGGCAAAGCCTGGGGCCTGTTCCATCCGGAATCCGGCGCATTCCCCTTCAGCGGTTGGCTGAAGGAGTATATGGAAGGCGGCCGTGACTTCACCGCGTTCAGTAAAGTGGCGGTCGAGCATCTGCAGAAACTGATGGAAGAATCCAACCTGTCGGTGGGTGGCCACGTGCTGTTCGCCCACTATCAGCAAGGCATGACTGACTACCTGGCGATCGCCCTGCTGCACCACAGCGAAGGCGTGGCGGTGACCGACGAGCTCGACGTGACGCCCTCGCGCCATCTCGACCTTGGCCAGTTGCATCTGGCCGCGCGGATCAACGTTTCCGAGTGGCAGAACAACAAGCAGTCCAAGCAGTACATCTCGTTCATCAAGGGCAAGAATGGCAAGAAGGTCTCGGAGTATTTCCGCGACTTCATCGGTTGCCAGGAAGGCGTCGACGGCCCCGGCGAGACGCGCACGCTGCTCAAGGCCTTCAGTGACTTTGTCGAGAGCGAAGACCTGCCGGAAGACTCGGCCCGCGAGAAAACCAAGACCCTGGTTGACTATGCCAGCAGCCAGGCCAAGCTCGGCGAACCGATGGGTCTTGAGGAGCTGTCGGAGCTGATCGACGAAGAACGCCCGAAAGCCTTCTACGATCACATCCGCAACAAGGACTATGGCCTGTCGCCAGAGATTCCGGCAGACAAGCGCACCCTCAATCAATTCCGTCGTTTCACCGGCCGCGCCGAAGGTTTGTCGATCAGCTTCGAAGCGCACCTGCTGGGCTCGAAGATCGAGTACGACGAAGAGAACGGCACCCTGATCATCAAAGGCCTGCCGACTTCGCTGACCGATCAGTTGAAGCGGCGTAACTGATGCTCGGCAATGTGCTGAAAAAGGTCGCCCTGGTGCTGCTGGTGGTCGTGGTCTATCAGAACTGGGGCAAGATCGAGCGGGTATTCAATCCCGCGCAAATGGTCTCGCCGCAGACCCGGGCGCAAGCCAATGTCGTGCTCTATGCCACCGACTGGTGCGGCTACTGCAAACAGACCAAACGCTTTCTCGACAGCAAGGGCATACCGTTCAAGGAGTTCGACATCGAGAAGGATGCCGATGCGCGCAAGGCGTATGAGGCACTGGGTGGACGCGGGATTCCGCTGATCGATGTGAACGGCACCTTGATTCGCGGGTTCGATCCGGACGAAATCCTTGCAGCCCTGAAATAACCAATGTGGGAGCGAGCCTGCTCGCGAAAGCGCTGCATCAGCCAACAACCATGTTGAATGATCCATCGTCTTCGCGAGCAGGCTCGCTCCCACAGGTTTTGCAGCTGCTTGATAAATCAGCGCGCTTCGATACGGAAACCAAAACGCGGAAAGTGCACATGCACCACGCCGCCACGTTCGTCTTCACGGCGAATGATCAGCTCTTCACTGCCAGCAAACAGCAACTCGCCTGCCACCGGATCAACGCCGTAATCGACAGCGGCAATTGCCACTTGCTGTCCCGTCTTGAAGCCGTTCGGATCGACGAACCGCTCATCCGGCAATGCCGCTGGCGTCGCGTTACGCGCGACCTCCAATGCCTCGGCAGAGGACATCTCGCTCGCTGCGCCATGGCCGAACCCCAGCACCCGACCCAGCCACGCCGCAACCGCCGGATATTCATCCACCAGCGGCGCCGTGACGTGGGTCGCCTTGAGGAACCACATCGGATGCGCCAGGGCGAAGTCGGCAATCGATGGCTCGCCGAAGAGGAAGTCGCCCTGCTCGCGCTGCAACTGCTGCTCCAGACGCGCCATGATCGTCGGCCACTGATGTTTGGCCTGCTCGGCGGACAGACGCGTGGCGCTGCCACCGCTGAACAACCCGGCGCGGTCGGCCAGGAAGGCCTTGATCGCTTCCGGCGGCAATTTGCCAAAACGCACGGCTACCGATTCTGGCTGGAACACCAGGCTCACCGCGTGCTGGAACACCACCGAATCGGCCCACGCCGCGAAACTGGCGCTGGTCATTTCCTGGCCTTCGGGAAAGAACGCCGGCAGGGCTTTTTCCTTCTCCAGGCGTCGAGCGATCAGTGCGGTGTCGCAATAGATGTCAGCACCGATCTGCAACACTGGGGTCTTGCGGTAGCCACCGGTCAATGCCGTCAGATCAGGCTTGGGCATCACCGGGGAAATATGCACCGAACGCCAGGACAGGCCTTTGAAGCCCAGCAGCAGGCGCGCCTTCTCGGCAAATGGAGAGGTCGGGTAATGGTGCAGAATCAACTCGGACATGCTCGGCTCCGCCGCTGGAAAAGTGAATCCGCAGCTTAGCGCGCATTGCCTGACAGGCCTACCGATCTGCCTGATGGGAACCAATCAGTCAGATTGATAAGACGCGACCAGGCATTCCTTGGCGCTCTTCTTGAGTTTCTTGATCAGCCGTTCCTGGCGCAAAGCATCGCTTTTGTCGCGGCACAGTTCCGTGTAGACCAGGGCCATCGCGGGGCTGGAAAGAAAGAACCGCGCGCCCTTGCCGCTCTGGTGCTTGGCGAAACGGCGTACGGGGTCGTCGCTGATTCCGCAATACAACGAGCCATTGGCGGCACGCACGAGGTAGACGAACCAGGATTTACTCACTGGTTCGGCAGCATCGACGGATTTTTCGCTAAGGCTGGTCACTTCGGGATCTGAACGTGTAGGAAAACAGGCGGCGATCTTATCAGCGCACGGCCTGAAATGCCTTCAGTCCCTTGCGCGCCTGGGCACGTACGGCGTTGCGCACCAGCGGCGTCCAGCCCAGCAGCAGGCCTTTGAAACCGAGCGCCTGCCGCGACCAGCGCCACAGATCGAAGTGGTCGTGGTGCTCACAGATCTTGCCGTCCCGGAAGACGAAGCGCGCCTGGATGTCGTTGACCACGACGTTGCCGGTCTGACTGAACAGGTAGGTCGCCACCCAATGTGCGCCGCCGGTGCGCTCGTCGGCGCGGACATTGTCAAAAGTCAGGGAAAAATCCTTGGCGCGGGTAGTCAGCATGCGCCACATGTCGCCGGCATCGCGCCCGCGCAACTCGCCGAAGGCCGGATCGCTGAAGACCACATCATCGGTGTAGCAGGCCGCCATGGCTTCTGCGTCAAGGCGCTGAAAGGCTTGGTAGAAGCGGGTGATCAGGGCGCTATGGGCTTCGCTCAAGGCAATCTCCAAAGAAATAGGTACAGATTGCCAGCACCATAATCTGCCGCGCGCAGAAACACTATCGGCAATACGCAAAACCTTTGTGGGAGCGACCCTGCTCGCGAAGGCAATTCAACATTCAACATCCATGTTGACCGAAACACCGCTTTCGCGAGCAGGCTCGCTCCCACATTTGCACCCAGTGCATTCAGATCTTTTCGCTTTGCACCTGCACATACAGCGCCCGCCCGGCACCCAGCCCGGCGAGGATTGCACCGGCGCCGATAATGCCGAAAATCCAGCCCAGAGCATTCCAGCCGCCGGTCCAGTCATGCACCACGCCCACGGCAAACGGCCCCATGGACGCCAGCGTGTAGCCAAAACCCTGGGACATGCTCGACAGGTTCGCCGCGACATGGGAATCACGCGAGCGCAGCACGATCAGGGTCAGGGCGAGACTGAAAGTGCCGCCCTGCCCCAGTCCGAGCAGAATCGCCCAGCCCCACAGACCTTCGATCGGTGCGTACAGGCAGCCGAACAGGCCGGCCAGGGTCAGCGCCATGACCACGACAATCGCCAGGCGCTGATCCTTGCCCCGGGTCGCCAGCCACGGCGCGGCCAGCGAACTGGCCAGTTGAATGATCACCGAACCGGACAGCACCAATCCGGCCTGAGTCGGTGTCAGCCCGCGCCCGATGAGGATTGACGGCAACCAGCCAAATACGATGTAGGCCAGCGACGATTGCAGGCCCATGTACAAGGTCACCTGCCAGGCCAGCGGATCACGCAGCAACCCGCGCACGCGATAGGCGACGTTGTGTGCGCCATGTTTGGAGCCGACTTGTGGCAGCCAGAATACCGCGGCCACCAATGCCGGAATCACCCAGAACCCCAGGCCCATCGCCCAGCTGTTGCCGAAGTGTTCACTCAGCGGCACGGTCGAACCCGCCGCCATCGCTGCGCCCAGGCACAGCGCCATGGTGTAGACGCCGGTCATGGTCCCGGCGTGTTTGGCGAAGTCGCGCTTGACGATGCCCGGCAGCAGCACGCCGACGATGCCGATGCTGGCGCCCCCAAGCACGCTGCCGGCAAACAGGCCGATCTCGCCGAAATTACTGCGCAGGATAATCCCGCCGGCCAGCGTCAGCAGAATCCCCAACACCACCCGCTCAGCACCGAAACGCCGCGCCAGAATCGGCGCCAGCGGCGCAAACAGGCCCAGGCACAGCACCGGCAACGTGGTCAGCAATCCCGCCTGCGCCGCAGACAGTCCGAGACTGCTGGAGACCTCGCTGAGCAACGGCGCCATGCTCGACAACGCCGGGCGCAGGTTCAGCGCCACCAGAATCAACCCAAGCAGCAACAGCCACGGGCGTTTTACCAATGGGTGGCTTTGCTGGACCTGCTCGTCATCAGCCTCGGCATCGATCAGCAATTCCTTCAGTTCGGGCGAGCGTTTCGACGCTGTGGATAACTCATTGCGGGACATGGATTTCTCGGTTTCAAGGTTCATTGATCAACTGCCTCGACAAGGCTTTGGCCCGTTCCGGGTCGCGTTGCTCGACCGCATCGAGCAAGTCGATGTGCAGATCGAACACTTCCTGACGGCGCGGGGAGATATTCAGGGTCTGGCGCAATTGCGCGCCGACGATGCTGGAAAAGTAGCGATACAACTCGCTGAGGGTCGGGTTGTGCGCGGCGTCGACCAGTCGGCGATGGAACACCAGATCGCAGGCGATATAGGTGTCGAGATCGCCGTGGTAGTGGCTGCCGCTGGTGCCGAGCGCTTCACGCAGCGCCGCCAGATCATCATCGGTACGACGCAACGCCGCCAGGCCGATGGCCTCGACTTCAAGGATGTGTCGGGTCTCCCGAGCCTGCTCCAGCGAACAGCGGGATAGCGCTTTAAGTGTGTCGAGCGGGTCGACCACCGCCCGAAGATAACTGCCGTCACCCTGGCGAATTTCGATCAATCCCGAGAACGCCAGAACACGCATCGCCTCACGCACCGTGTTGCGGCTGATGCCCAGCTCGGCGCACAGCTCAGGTTCGGTCGGCAGACGCTCGCCGACCTGCCACGCACCGCTGTTGATGCGCTGACGCAGTTGATCCAAAGCCTGATCGACCAGGGATCGCTTGATCAAAGGGGAAATATCTGACATGTGCCTCGCCTTTTCATCCAATCATAGGATGAATTTTCCGACATGTTAGTCAGACCCATGTAGGACGGCAACCACCTAGGGTCAATCGGAGACACATGGAGCGGCATTTTCGATTGGTCAAAATTACCCTTTAAGGGTAATTTCAGGGACAGGGTTTTGGCTTCTTATGGAAAAGAACACACCCCATTACGACTTGGCAGTCGTGAAGGCCGAAGTAATTAGACGAGGCAAAGAAGCCTTTACACGTTATGCACTTGAGACAGGCCGGGACATGGGCATGTCCTGGAAAGTGATGATGCAGGTTGTGGCAACGCTTGAGCGGCGGATGCTCTACAAATCCATGACCTCTTATTCCAACCATCGTAACTGGCACGACGTCTATCACGTATCGTTTCGAAATCGGGAGATCTACATCAAAGTGACCTACTGCACGAGCGGTGGTTCTCCAGTGATCTCCTTCAAGGAGAAAAACACATGAGCAAGAGGCAATGCCTGAGTTGCGGCACCGAACACGCAATGCACCACTTTCAAGATCGCAGTCTCGACGTCAATTACAAACAGTTTTCGCGGCCCGTACACCTTCTCGCCGGCTGGGAGTGCAGGGTCTGTGGCGAAATCATTTTTGACAGTGGTACCGACAGTGCCGAGCGCTACGTAGATGCCGGCGATCAATTACTCGAAGACGTACTTCGGCTGATCGGTACCGAAATGAAGCGTATTCGCCGAAAGCTCCATCTCACTCAAAGAAGTGCGGTGAAGTGGCTGTCAGGAGGTGGGCATAATGCGTTTTCACGATATGAACGCGGCGAACTGGCTCCGCCGCAGCCGTTGTTCACATTGATGCGGCTTCTGGATCGTCATCCCGATCTGCTAGAGGAAATTCAGGCACTTCACGCAGACGACGGTCTCAAACAACTTCTGGAAACTCGTTACCCGGAGCGGGAACCTGTTCTGGCCAGATGAGCCCAGATAAAACAAACCCGGAACTGAGTCCGGGTTTGTTTCAGTGCCTGACGGGCATCAATGCAAAATCTGACTCAAGAACAACTTGGTCCGATCATTCTGCGGATTGTCGAAGAAGTCGTTCGGCGCGGCCTGCTCAACGATTTCGCCCTTGTCCATGAAGATCACGCGGTTGGCCACGGTGCGGGCGAAGCCCATTTCGTGGGTCACGCAGAGCATGGTCATGCCGTCTTCGGCCAGACCGATCATGGTGTCCAGAACCTCTTTCACCATCTCCGGGTCAAGCGCTGAAGTCGGCTCGTCGAACAGCATGATTTTCGGCTTCATGCACAAGGCGCGGGCGATCGCCACACGCTGTTGCTGACCGCCGGAAAGCTGCCCCGGATATTTGTGCGCCTGCTCCGGAATGCGTACGCGCTCCAGGTAATGCATGGCGATTTCCTCGGCCTTGCGCTTGGGCATCTTGCGCACCCACATCGGCGCCAGCGTGCAGTTCTGCAGGATGGTCAGGTGCGGGAACAGGTTGAAGTGCTGGAACACCATGCCGACTTCGCGGCGGATCGCTTCGATCTGCTTGAGGTCGTTGGTCAGTTCCACGCCATCGACGACGATGCGCCCCTGCTGGTGTTCTTCCAGACGATTGAGGCAACGGATCGTCGTGGATTTACCGGAGCCCGACGGACCACACAGGACGATGCGTTCGCCCTGTTTGACGTTGAGGTTGATGTCCTTGAGTACGTGAAACTGGCCGTACCACTTGTTCACGCCCTGCATCTGGATGATGCCTTCCGGACCCACAGGCTTTTTGATTGCTTCGCTCATTTACAGAGAACTCCTAACGCTTGTGGCCAGTGTCGAGCTTGCGTTCCAGATGCATGGAATAGCGCGACATACCAAAACAGAAAATCCAGAACACCAGGGCGGCGAACACGTAGCCTTCGGTGGCCATGCCCAGCCATTTCGGGTCGGCGGCGGCTTGCTTGACGCTGTTGAGCAGGTCGAACAGGCCGATGATGATCACCAGGCTGGTGTCCTTGAACAGCGCAATGAACGTGTTGACGATGCCCGGGATCACCAGCTTCAGGGCTTGCGGCAGAATCACCAGGCCCATCGAACGCCAGTAACCGAGGCCCATCGCTGCAGCCGCTTCGTACTGCCCTTTGGGAATCGCCTGCAGACCACCGCGCACCACTTCGGCGACGTAGGCCGACTGGAACAGGATCACGCCGATCAGCGCCCGCAACAGCTTGTCGAAGTTCATGCCTTCAGGCAGGAACAGCGGCAGCATTACCGAGGACATGAACAGCACCGTGATCAACGGCACGCCGCGCCAGAACTCGATGAAGGTCACGCAGACCACACGAATCGCCGGCATGTTCGAACGCCGTCCCAGCGCCAGCACGATGCCCAGCGGCAATGCTCCGGCGATGCCGACCGTGGCGATCACCAGGGTCAGCATCAGGCCGCCCCACTGGCTGGTCGGCACGGTGGTCATTCCGAAACCGCCATGCAGCAAAGTGAAGGCAATGATCGGGTACAGCACCAGGAAGCTCAGGCCGTACACCGCTTTACGCGGCACGCGCGAGATGAACAGCGGTGCCGCGCCAATGACCGCCAGCCACACGGTCAGGTCGACGCGCCAGCGCAGTTCGGTCGGGTAGTAGCCGTACATGAACTGGCCGAACCGCTGCTGAATGAACACCCAGCACGCGCCTTCCTTGGTGCAGTCGGCGCGCGTGGTGCCGACCCAGTTGGCATCGACAATCGCCCAACTGAGGATCGGTGGCACGACCAGGTAGATCAGGTAGAACGCAAACAGCGTCAGCAGGGTGTTGAGCCAGCTGGAGAACATGTTCGCGCGCATCCACGCCACCACGCCGATGCTGCTGTTCGGTGGAGGCATGTCGGGTTTGAAAGTATGAGTACTCATGCGCTTTTCCTTACCGCTCGATCAGCGCAATGCGCTTGTTGTACCAGTTCATCAGCAGGGAAATGCTGATACTGATCGCCAGGTACACGCTCATGGTGATGGCAATCACTTCGATGGCCTGCCCGGTCTGGTTGAGCACGGTGCCGGCGAACAGCGAAACCATTTCCGGGTAACCGATGCCGGCGGCCAGCGAGGAGTTTTTCGCCAGGTTGAGGTATTGGCTGGTCAGCGGCGGAATGATCACGCGCAGGGCTTGCGGGATGATCACCTTGCGCAGGGTCGGGCCGTTGCGCAGGCCGAGGGAACGCGCTGCTTCGGTCTGGCCGTGGCTGACCGACTTGATCCCTGAACGCACGATTTCGGCGATAAACGCTGCGGTATACACGGTGAGCGCCAGGGTCAACGCCAGCAGTTCCGGGATCAACACCCAGCCACCGACAAAGTTGAAGCCCTTGAGCTCGGGCATTTCCCAGTGCAACGGAGCGCCGAAGATCAGCGCGCACAAGGTCGGGATCACCAGCGCAATTGCCAGGCCGGTCCAGAACTTGTGGAACGGTACGCCGGTTTCTTCGAAACGCTTGTTGGCCCAGCGGCACATCAGCACGATGCCGACGATCGCCAGCACGATGCTGATCACGAATGCCCAGAAGCCGTCAGCGGCGAGTGCGGCCGGCATGTTCAGGCCACGGCTGCTGACGAAAAAGGTGTCGCCGAAGTTGTGGCTGTTGCGCGGCCCCGGCATGGTCAGGAACACCGCGAAGTACCAGAACAGGATCTGCAGCAGCGGCGGAATGTTGCGGAATACTTCCACATACACCGTCGCCAGTTTGGCAATGATCCAGTTCTGCGACAGCCGCGCTACACCGACGATGAAACCGAGAATCGTCGCCAGGATCACGCCGATAAATGTCACCAACAGGGTGTTGAGCAGGCCGATGACAAACACCCGCGCATAACTGTCCGCTTCGGTGTAGTCGATCAGGGTTTGAGCGATGCCGAACCCGGCACTACGCTCCAGAAAGCTGAAACCGGAAGTGATACCCCGGTGCTGAAGGTTGGTTTGCGTGTTGTCGAACAGGTACCAGCCAAGCGAGACCACCGCCACAACGGTGATGATCTGGAATAGCCACGCACGCACTCGTGGATCGCTGAGGCTGAGCCTCTGCTTTGGTGCGCCGATTGAATTTTGCATGAAGTGCCCCGGAAGAAATGGAACAAGAACATCACCCGGCGGTTGGCCCGCCGGGCGATAGAACCATTAGCGCACTGGTGGTGCGTACTGAATGCCGCCGTTGTTCCACAGGGCGTTCAGGCCACGGTCGATTTCCAGCGGAGTGCTCTTGCCGAGGTTTTTCTCGAAGATTTCGCCGTAGTTGCCGACCTGCTTGACGATCTGCACAACCCAGTCTTTCGGCAGCTTCAGGTCTTTGCCGTATTCGCCGTCAGCACCGAGCATACGGGCCACGTCCGGGTTCTTGGTGGACTTGGCTTCAGCTTCGACGTTCTTCGAAGTGATGCCGGCTTCTTCGGCATTGAGCAGCGCGTAGCCGACCCAACGCACGATGGCCAGCCACTCGTCGTCGCCGTTACGTACGACCGGGCCCAATGGTTCTTTGGAAATGGTTTCCGGCAGAACCACGTAGTCCTTCGGCGAGGCCAGCTTGCTGCGCTGGGCGAACAGCTGGGACTTGTCGGAGGTCAGCACGTCGCAACGACCGGATTCCAGCGACTTGGCGCTTTCATCGGAGGTGTCGAAGGTGATCGGGGTGTATTTCAGACCGTTGCCACGGAAGTAGTCGGAAACGTTCAGTTCGGTGGTGGTACCGGCCTGGATGCAGATGGTCGCGCCGTCGAGCTCTTTGGCACTTTTCACGCCCAGCTTGTTGTTTACCAGGAAGCCGATGCCGTCGTAGTAGGTGATGAAGCCCGGGAATTTCAGGCCCATGCCCGCGTCACGGGAGCTGGTCATGGTGGTGTTGCGCGACAGGATGTCGATCTCGCCGGACTGCAGCGCGGTGAAGCGCTCCTTGGCGTTCAACTGGCTGAACTTGACCTTGTTGGCGTCGCCGAAAACGGCTGCGGCCACAGCGCGGCAGACGTCGGCGTCGATGCCGAGAATCTTGCCGGTCGCATCCGGTACCGAGAAGCCCGGCAGACCGTCGCTCACGCCACACTGCACGAAACCTTTTTTCTGTACCGCATCCAGGGTTGCACCCGCCTGAGCGAACCCGCTGACGCCGAGTACTGCTGCAGCAGTCACGACCGCCAGAGTGGATTTCAACATCTTCATTCAAACCTCCAGTTTTGCTCTTGTTGTGTCGGAGCTTGAGTCCAGTCGCACCCTTTTGAGGCGTTGTTGACCCGTGTTGGCTTTTTTTGGGGTCAACCGACGTAAGACCTTCGCTATGAGTCTAGTAGGAGAAAATCCACATCATGGATCACTCACTTCTCACCAATCGGCCGAACGGGCTGTAGCCCTTTCACGTTCG